>NZ_VOHA01000009.1 GCF_007859315.1 Reyranella sp. CPCC 100927 | reverse complement strand
GGACGTTTTGGCGGCGGTGGCGGGTTCGGCGGCGGTGGTGGCCGGCGCGGCCGCTTCGGCGGCGAGGAGACCTACGACGACCGCCGCGCCGCCGGCCAACGCCCGGCCGACGCGCTGGCCGTGGGCCAGCGCGTGTTCCACCAGAAGTTCGGCTACGGCAAGATCGTGGCGATCGACGGCAACAAGCTCGATATCGAGTTCGAGAAGGCGGGACCGAAGAAGGTGCTGGATAGTTTTGTGCAGGCGGCTTGAGGCTCTACACGGCGAAAGTAACGTCACGCTTAATGCCTTAAGCACTCTTCTCAAGTGGAAGTACGCCGAAGACAAGCCCGCTTCGGCTGTAGTTAATGTGGCCGCGGAGTTCCAAGACTACTAGCCCATTCTCCTCGCGCGCCAATGCGCGCACCGTACTAGGCAACTGCAGTCGATTGAAACGTGAGGGCGTGAAAACACACTGCACCGTTTTCTCAAGCGTATCCGGCTCTAGCCGAAATCCAAGAACATCATCAAAAGATTGCTCGGCCGCGAGAACAAGCAACCGCTCTTGAATGCCGAAGAAATACAAATCGTCGCCGTAAGCTTGAGCTACCACCCCACCTGCTGGTCCATCAGTAACGCGCGACTTTCGTAGGAAGAATGTCGTATGTCCCACGCTATCGATAGATGGAAAAGAGAATGGTTCCCCGCTTCCTCGCAGGAGGGGCACCCCGCTCAGCTGGAATGGGTCACTCAGGTACCCAAGGTCGTTGACGCGTGTCGCTAACGCCGATGCAAGCTGGGATTGCGGGCTAATGAAAGAAATCCAATCTCGCAAGAAACGCATACGCGCCAGTAGTCTAAAATGGCGCGGATCAGTTGGAATAACCTCGGGCTCCGGATCGAGAAGCCAGCACTTGGCCAGGCTTTTTGCCCGTCGATCTAACACGGCAATCGTACCGTATCTCACGCTGGTGGCGTATGCATCCTTTCCGGCCTTTTCTTTCTTTACCGTTATGTTGCGACTATGCTGCTGTACCGCGGATGATCGCGCGCTGTTATCAGCTACAGTGCTTCCCTTGGTCTCAACCTGAACAAAAAGGCCTTCATCTGCTGCGATTTGAAAGTCCAAGGTTGGCTTCGCTCTGGCTCCATACTGCTGGGGAATGGGAAGCCAGTCGGCGTCTGTAAGCGTGTGGATCCTGCTGACGACAGAAAGCCCAACTGCCTCACCAACATGCTCGCAAATTTCGTTCAGTTGGGCCTTTACTTGAATCGGTGTTCGAATTGACGTTTCGTCAAACTCAATGCAGTCGGTCAAAGAACTCAGGGCAGTATTGGCTCGGCGGGCTATCGCTGCGTAGTTGGCGTAAGCTTCTATCCCAAGCTTCTTCCGATGAAAGAGGTAATAGGTAAGGAACTCTGCCGTAGGGATTTCTAGGGGCTGAGCAACAACCTGCTCGATGGCCGCCGCCGTGGGAAACCGGAGCAACTTCTGCCTTTCCGCCTCGCTATAGTAGCTCACGTCGACTTTAATGTTTCTTGGCAGCGGATTCGTCAGTTGCATAGCGCCACTTATTAGCACGCATCACCTGCAGCCGTCATGTGTTTCATGAGTACACATTCGGCGAACCCGCAGGGGTGAAGCACGAGACCATCTGATACGAAGCCTTGCAACTTCTGCGGCCGTCGAAAATTGATCCACAATCGACCAATTGCGACCTGCTCTGAGTCCTCTCACCGATCGCGCCTGCGAACCATCGGAAGCCCCGCGGCGGTGCGTATGGACTAAACTAGCAGAGCCCGGCGTCAGCGCCCGGCGGCTGGCTTAGCGACAAAGCAAGTCGGCCGCGTTTCCCGGTTGAGTGACAGCTGCATTTTGCGTTAATATGCAGCCAAATTCGAATGGGGTGGCTACGCTTCAAGGCCATGCAGTAGGGGGATTCGGTGCTAGATCAGCCGGGCGAAAACCTGCGCCGGGAACCAACTGCCAATAGCAATGCAACTGTACCGTGCGCTTTGGCGCTGCATGGAGTAGAAGCCGGGACAAGGCTTGGTCAGTGGGCTCTCGACCTGGTGAAAATCGGCAGGGAGTTCGCGTGCGCGGATCAAACATCGCATCGAACACTTGCATTGAGTGTCCCGACGCTCGATTTCGCCTCAACCTTGGTGGGCGCAGGGTTTGTGGCGGCCTCCGCCGAGGCCCAAGCTAAACGCCTCTCCAGGGCAAATCCCCAAGACCAGCTTTTTGAGCAATTGTGCTCCCTCGCGAAAGGAGCACCGGTATCCGTTAGAATGAGGCAGAGAGGCGATGATTCGACCCTATTGGGGCGCCTCGATCGAGTGGACTACATCTTTGGAGAGCGTTGCGCCGTAATCGAGTATCAGACCGGGACAAAGACAAGAGGCGGAGCGCAGCGCGCGGTCATACGAAAGGAAGATATAGGGCGCGTCTTCTTCAGCGTAGAGAATCAGGCGAAAGTAGATGATCGCCGTCTCGGTCGCTCAATGTCGATCGAGCCTGGTCTGGCTGCGAGCTTCGTAACAGATCGTTCCGCACTTTCTCAACTCATGCTTCATCAGAGCAGAGACTGTGTGATCGTGGGCGTCATCCGGGAACTAACGCAAGAACTTCACTCGGCGCAATTCGAGGCAAAAGGTCTGCCCGAGGCACCATCTACCTACGGCACGCTCCAAGACGTCGTCCGAGCCGCGAATTTCCTAGGTGTCCAGGAACCAAGTCGGTCGGAACTGCTAGCTGTAAGAAGCCCTGCCGATCCTGGGCGAGGCGCTCCTAGATTGGTTATATTTCGCGGATCCTCATCATACTTGCACAACGCGGCCCATTTTCCCTGTTCGCATCATGTTGTCCTTGTTAGTCCGGTTGAACCCGATTTCGAAGTCACCGTGACGGCGCTAAACGAAGCCTCTCTGAACACCCCTGAAGGCGACAGACCGCAGATCGCTATCCCATCGGGCGTGCGGGCTATGATGTTCATTCGTCCGACGCAGTCTGTCCCATGATCGATTCTGGTCGCCGCCTGAATCAGCTGTATGACTTCGTCGCCGCGAACAACTTGAAGTTCGTAGCGGCTGAGTCGACGGATATCGCCCAATATTGCGCCGCCCTTCGCGAAATCCAGAAAGCGCTGGTCGCAAATTCGCAAGACGATCTGCTCATTGAGCTAAACGGCTTAGCCTCTCGTTTTCGATATCGGCTTCTCAGTGCACCCTTGCCCCTAAATCACCCTGCTCTAATTAGTGCGGAGAGTGCTCTACGCTTGCGGCGAAGCGCACAGCAAATCGGGCGTCATTATCAAGAACTGCTCCGTGCGAGTGAAGCCCTAGTGGAGGCATTTTTCGCCATCCGCAGCAAGGGCACCAATCCGCTTTGGGACGCGTTAGAACCACTACTGGATAGACAGTGGCATGATGCGGCTTTTGTCCTGCGGCCTGCTCAACTCGTGCAACCTGTACAGGACTTATGCGACAGCCTCATAAACGGCCTGAAGGTGCTCACAGAGACTCAACTGCGGCACTGGGAGACGTTTCAGGAGCTCTATGTCTTCGGCGCAATGCGATGGTATGACGGCTTTGTATTCTCCGCCCCACGGGCGCCAAATATCGTGATGATCCGATACTCAATTTTGCGGGACGGACCTCCAAAAGAGATTGAATTCCTGAAGCCTATTGGCCCTGCCGCCAGGCCTATTTTTAGCCCGACTGCCAGTCCGACGCCCGATTTCAAAGCCCCGTCGCTAGAGGCGGAAGAAGCGTTGTCTGTTATCGATGCCAAATCTTTGATTAATCGAGTGACAGCATCACTCGCTCGCGATGCGGACGAAGGTGACGATGTTCAAGTGAAGCTTCTCTTTCTGTATCAGGGGCTAGCCGTATTTGCGCCAGTGACTGAGAACTCCAGTGAACTTGTGATTGATCTGGGAGCCGAATCCATTGAGCTGGTTCACCGCGTACGAACTATTGAACTGGAGCCAGGCATGGCAGTTCTAGTTCGAACCGAGGGTGGCGGCGACTACATCGCGCCTGCTGCTGACCGAATACTGGGAGACCAGAAGCTCACGCTACGGTGCGCACAAAGAGCCTGGAAAGAAAAGCTGCGAGACCTTGTTCTGAGACTAGGACTGCCTCGTGTCACTGAAATGCTCATGGCAACAGGCTCTCGAATCGCAAACGATCAGAATGTCCGCAACTGGACAAGTGCTCGATCCATCAGAACTCTCAATCGAGAGGACTTCGACGCAATCTTCAAGCTCATCGGTGCCTCGTCGGACGCCGAACGAAACTGGCGACTAATGGGCGTCATACAGGGAGCTCATCAGCGCGCAGGCGCGCTGATCCGAAGGAGGCTCTTAGAGCACGTAAGAAACTCTGATCTTTCCAAATTGCAGCGTGAAGGACGTATGGATTTTACTCTGCCGGGGAGCCTTGGCGGCGGCGGGATCACCGCCGTGCGCATATCGAGCATCTCGCCGGACGTAGCCCGCGCACCGTGGTCAGCGGTGCATCGCCTTATCGACATTGGGGACTAATCAAGTGGCCCGAATGATTCCACCAGTGATGGGGGGAAGCACTCCGAGCGATGGGGAACGTGACCTGTTCGCCAAATTCCGCGACGATCCCGATACGCGAGACTGGGTCGTTCTGCATTCTTTAGATATAGCAAAGCATCGATCCCAAGTAAGCGGCGAAATAGATTTCGTCGTGCTTATACCCAGCCAAGGTGTGGTGTGTCTCGAGGTTAAGGCTTGCAGAACACTTAAGGTCGAAAGTGGCGGCTGGAAGTACGGCCAAAGCGGCACTTGGGATATGAGAGGGCCGTTCAGGCAAGCATCTGAAGCCATGCATAGCTTGCGCGATCAGATTGTCCAGGCACGGCCAGAACTTCGGAATATTGTCTTCTGGTCGGCCGTCGCTTTTACTCATATGTCGTTCAGGATGGAGAGTGCTGAATGGCATCGATGGCAGGTTCTCGATCAAGAATTTCTTAAATCGCGCGGCCTGGCTGCCGCAGTGCATGCCGTCCTCCGAAATGCGCGCAGGCGTCTGACCGAAACGCCCTCCGCGAGATGGTTCGACCCGAATCGGCAATCGCCGAGTCCAAAGGAAGTGGGTGCGCTTGTCGCCGTCCTGCGGCCAAATTTCGAATCCTATGAAAGTCCACGAGATCGGGTCGCTCGTGCAGCTGCAGACGCCAAGAAATACACCGAAGAGCAGTATCGCGCGCTCGATTTTGCCGAGGACAATGCACGAGTGACTTTCTCGGGCCCGGCTGGAACCGGAAAGACACTGCTTGCGCTCGAATCAGCGCGCCGCGCGGCCGAAAGTGGACACCGCACTTTGTTTCTTTGCTACAATGAGTTACTCGGTAAATGGCTGGAGAATGAAGCACGCTCCCTCGGTCCGGCCGTTGAAGTCGACCGGATCGCAAGTCGCATGCTGAAGGTATCAGGCCTTAATGCCAGAGATGACCGAAGATTCTGGGATTCTGAACTGCCGCGTGCAGCCCTCAGCGCGATCCGCGATGATGATGGTGCATCATTCAACTCATTTGATGAGCTAATCATCGATGAAGCGCAGGACTTTCTAAGAGGCGATTACATTGACTTTCTGAACTGCTGTGTGAAAGGCGGTCTGTCACGTGGACGTATCAAACTGTTCGGTGACTACGAACGCCAGTCGGTCTATCGAGCCGCCGAATTGGATCTTTCAGAACTGAAAGACGGTTGGATTCCGGATTTGGCAGTTGTTCGGTTGCGTGAGAACTGCCGAAACCTACCGAGGGTGGCGTGTCTCGCCAGAGACCTAGGAGGCCTGGCCCCGGACTACCGGAAGATCTTGCGACAGGACGATGAAGTCGATCCCACAATGATCGAGTTCACAAGCGATACCGATCAACAGAGGAAGCTTCTGGATGTCCTCGTTGAATTGCGAGCCGAAGGCTTCGCACTCGCCGATATTGCGGTCCTGTCTATGACTCCTGAGAATATGTGCATGATAAGGGCGAGAGCCGCAGGCGCTTTTGTTACCAACAGCGGTGAATCTCCCAGGAGCGGAGGTGTCTTCAGTTCGTCTGTTCGCCGATTTAAAGGCTTAGAAGCTTCTGTCGTGGTCGTAACAGACATTAACGACATCTCCTCCAACGAGGTGCAGAAGCTGATGTACGTCGCCGTTACACGTACTCTCGGCAGACTTATTCTGCTTATGAACAGCCAAGCGTGTCGCGAGTATAAGCTTTTGAAGAGCAAACAGAAATGAACTCCACCTCTTCTTCAAACGAATCGCCAGGACTGGTGTGTTCGGACGGAAACCCGGATCACGTTACCGGCCGCGCCCATATGCTTCGGGCCCTTTCCGAGGAACTCGTCGGTCCCGCGGTAAAAGGGCCCGAGATTGACTTAGACGCCGTCATAACCGGGCAGTTTCCGGAGAACTTTCGGCGCGATGGGCCTTATCTGCAAAAGGGTTCAGGCGAAGAAATCTTATGTGTCGAACCCCCGGCGTTGAGATACGGCATCGGAGTCTTATTCCCTTGGGGAACTACGCAGGAAAGTGATGGAAAAGATGACTCTCCAGCGGAGCCAACCTTGGAGACAACGCTTGCTACCCTCAATCCTCTCACTACTGGTGCGGAGCAACAATCAGCGCTTACCAGTCACGCTCAAGATAGTATCAGAAAAATAGAAGGACGAAACCTAAGCGGCTCGGGCGAACCTCAGGACGATGACTACGATCTTTCAAGCGCTAACATGCGCCGGCCGAACTCGATGGCACTGTCCTTTCTAGCAAAGCTATCAGCTAATGACGTGATGATCGTACGCGCGACAGGAGGACGTTACGAACAGGTCAAAATCCCAGTCGACAAGAACCGGCAGACAACTTGGTGGAGACGGTATGCCATTTCTATTGAAGTGCGCTTTTCTGGCACTAGGCTACTGAACAACGTCAAGGCAGCTCGCATCACTGCCGAAACGGTGGAAGCGTCTGGACTTGGCCCAATAGATCTTCACGTAGAAGCCTTCTGTCGCCCCACAAGAGACGATGGCCAGCGGCTAATAACTGTGTGTCTAATTAACCGCACAACCGCGGGTCGGGGAATCCACGGACGCTCCATTTTTCAGTCGGCATTTGAAGTCACTTTTGAAAGTGTCACTGGGGCGCACTTTCTTCCTTACCCCAAGCCAGTTCGGAAGCGGCTCGACGACGAGGAACAGTCGCTTGAGATGCTTTATCGCGACTTTGAGACTTTCGCTATCGGTCACGGAGGCGGCGCAGACTGGGAAAAACTGAGCGCAACTCAAACGGCGACAAAGGTAAGGGCGGTCTCGCTTCCCGCGATTGAGACCCCTTCGATTACCCCAGCGGTTACACGAATGGACGGCACCGAGCTTGAGGTGCAGATGGCGCCCCTCGCCGGCCTCGTACCCGATAACGACGGCGCTGCTTCTCTGCAAGAGATTGTCGACTCATATGCAAACTGGATTTCTGAACGCGAGGCTGATGTACCGCGATTAGGCGCTGAGCATTCAGTAGCGGCGCAGCGACACATCGAGCAATGTAAAAATTGCCTTAAACGGATGCACAAAGGACTCGCCTTCTTGCGCGAAGATGAGACTGCCGCTTTGGCGTTTCGCTGGGCTAATGAAGCGATCTTGGCGCAGCAGCTCCGCTCCAGCAGAATCGCTCGATCAGTTGACATTCAGAATGGACGCATCGTTTTCGACAGTCCCTATCGCGACGTGGATCTCAGTATACCGTCTTCTGGTCGCGGCAAGTGGCGACCATTCCAGATCGCTTTCCTTCTTATGTCCTTGCGGTCGGCGGTGATAAGCGACGATGACAAGCGAGAAACGATTGACCTCATTTGGTTTCCGACCGGCGGCGGCAAGACCGAGGCGTATTTCGGCCTGGCGGCATTCTCGGCATTCTACAGACGCCTTTCGGATCCCAATGACATCGGCGTCCATGTCTTAATGCGATATACGCTGCGATTGTTAACGGCCCAGCAGTTTCAGCGTGCATCTGGCTTAATTTGCGCAATGGAAGCAATTCGACGACGTGAAGAAGATCGATTGAAATCAGAGCCCTTTTCCATCGGTATCTGGCTCGGTGGCGAGACGACTCCCAACAGCCGTAGTGAGGCGCGTTCGATTGCACGTCAGCTCCAGCGAGGTGACGACTATGTTATCAACAAGTTGCTCGTCACTAAGTGCCCCTGGTGCTCGGCACAATTAGGTCCAATAAAAAGCAAGTCAAGGAATGCACCGAAAGCAGTAGGGTATCATGACAACGGCGTAACGATTTCTCTGAGATGTTCAGACGACCGTTGCGTATTTCATGGCGGGCTTCCCATATTTGTGATTGACGAGGACATATATGAAAGAAAACCGACTCTTATAATCGGCACAGTTGATAAGTTTGCGATGTTGGCATGGAGACCTGGGGCGAGGGCACTATTTGGCTTGGATGACGAGGGTACCCGCGTAGCGTCACCGCCAGGCCTCATCATTCAAGATGAGCTACACCTGATTTCAGGGCCACTCGGCTCGATGACCGGTCTGTATGAAAGCGTCATCGAGGAGCTTTGCACAGATGGACGAAGCGGCGAAGTCGTTAAACCAAAAATCGTTTGCTCAACGGCGACCATTCGGCGATTTCGGCAACAGGCGAGAGCACTTTTTGGTCGTGAGGATACGGCGCTGTTTCCACCTCCAGGCTTAACTGTGGCCGACTCCTTCTTCTCAAGCTATGCCAAGAATGAGGATGGATCGCTATCGCGAGGGCGCATTTTTGTCGGTGTATATGCGCCAGCCCTAGGGTCCATACAGACCGCAGAAGTGCGGACACTGACGGCACTACTCCAGGCACCGTGTGCTCTACCAGACAAAGCGCGCGATCCGTGGTGGACTGTTTTGATCTTTCTCAACAGCCTGCGCGAGATCGGCACGGCAGCGACTTTGTTCCAATCTGACATTCCGGATCGATTGAAGGTCCTTCGGAAGCGACTGGGCATCGACTTCAAAGAAATCAGACGGCTGTATGAGATAATGGAACTTACAAGCCGCCTGAGAAGTGACGACGTGCCAAAGGCGATTGAAGCTTTAGAAATCGTTGCCGAAGGCAGGCCAAAGGCCGGCAAGTATCCCGTCGACGCCTGCCTGGCCTCGAACATCATCGAAGTTGGGGTTGATATCGACCGGCTCTCGCTGTTGGTCATCGTTGGACAACCGAAGTCCACCTCTCAGTATATCCAAGTCGCTGGCCGTGTCGGAAGGCGGCCTTTTGAACGACCTGGTTTTGTTGTGACCATCTTTGGCCCCAACAACGCGCGCGATCGTTCGCACTATGAAAAATTCCGTTCCTATCACGAACGTCTGTATGCGCAGGTGGAACCCACAAGCGTGACGCCATACTCGCTTCCCGTACTAGACCGGGCGCTACATGCGGTCATGGCCTCATATATTCGCCAAACGTGCAACCAGGACCTAGCCAACTCACCCCGTCCAGTTCCTGAGAAAGAGTTGGCTGAGCTGCGGTCACTGCTAAGAAAGCGGGTTAACATTGTCGATTCGCAGGAGATCGACACCCTTGACGAAAAGTTCGGCGACCGCTTGAGGGAGTGGCGAAAATGGCAGCGGACTGAGTGGAGAACGAGCCGAGTAGATGGCGATGTAGGATTACTAACTCCGGCTGGTTCCTATCTTCCAGCAGAGGACTGGGAATTCACGTGGCCCACTCCACTGTCGATGCGCAATGTCGATGCGGAATGCGCGACCGAGATCACCAGAGAATACTTGACGTCAGACGATATTGAGAAGGAAGAACCGGATGTCGAGTAGTCCGATCCGCCGGTCACAACTTATTGCCCCTTTTGGCGTAGGTGCTCTGTTTGTGACCAAAGAAGGTATCTCGTTGATTGGGGCGGGGCTTGATCATTGGTTCTCAAATAGTGGGGCGATCGGAGACAACTTTGACGCGACTGAATTTCAGATTGAAGAGTGGCGCCTACAGAAGCAGCTAGAGGTCGACTACTTTTGTGTACCGCCAGATTACCGGCGACCGAACAGAGGCTTTTCGGAGAAAAACACGAGTTTGACTGTACCGTTCTTGCGCTTCCCGCAATGGCACTTCTGTCAGCGTTGTGGGAAGATGGTCGAGTATCCGCTGACTGAGAGAGGCAAGAAGATTTGTTCGTGCGAGCGCCGTGGACTCATGGTGCAAATGCCGGTCGTGGCTATTTGTGACAGAGGTCACATCCAGGACTTTCCATGGAATCAGTGGGTCCACCAATCGACTGAGCCGGGGTGCGTAGGTCAGCTTGAATTCGGAAGCACAGGCGTTGGTGGCCTTAGAGGACTACAAATCACTTGTAAGCTCTGCAAGGCGCGCCGAAACCTCGATAATATCCTTTCGGCCGAGCCAGACGGCGAGCGTACACATCTCACTTCAAATCTCGACAAGGCACGCGAATACCGCTGTCAGGGGATGGCCCCATGGCTCGGAAATTCCGTAACGCACGAATGCGGCAGGCCAATTCGTGGTGCACTTCGGAGCTCAACCAACATCTACTATGCGCAGCTGGCCAGCGCCATCTACTTGCCACGACGGGGAAAAACCGCAGAGCCTGGGTTAGTTGATCTGTTGTCGCGTCCTCCAATTCTCACGCTGCGGCAGATCGTTGGTCCAGGACTAACGACCAAGCAAATCCGCACTTCTGCAAAAGGTGGAAAACTTGTTGCAGACTATTCGGACGCCCAAATAGACGAGGCGCTGGCTATCGTCGGCGGTATTGACGCGGGCGACGGACACCAGGCAGTTCCCGAGGACGACGAGCATGTTGCATTTCGGAGGCGGGAATTTGAAGCATTTCTCTCAAGGCGCCGTGATGATGAGTTGAATGTGTCACCTGTCGCTATCGAACGATATGAAGATGATTACTCCAAGTTTTTTTCAACGATAAGCTTGGTGGAAAAACTGCGCGAGACGAGAGTACTTCGAGGATTCGCCCGCGTGTTTCCCGAGAATGATATGGATAATGGCGCGTTTCAAATTTTAATGCGAGCTGAGGCCGCTGGTTACGGTGATCGATGGCTGCCCGCTTACATCGTCCACGGCGAAGGGATCTTCCTGCAGCTGAGCGAGCAGGCACTCCAAGTCTGGGAAACACGTGCAGGCGTGAGACGCCGAGCGAAGCCCTTGATAGATCGATATCTTGATATTCAACAGAATCGAAGGCTTAGAAATCGGCCGATCAGCCCAAGATTCATTCTGGTCCATACGCTGGCGCACCTTCTGATCAATCGTTTGACATTTGAAAGTGGCTATAGCGCCGCTGCCCTGCGGGAGCGCCTTTTTGTGTCGCAACATGCTTCCCGCCCTATGGCGGGAATCCTGATTTACACCGCCGCAGGAGACTCCGACGGCACCATGGGTGGGCTGGTGCGGCTGGGAAAGCCCGGCGCATTTGAACCTATATTGCGCAAAGCACTCGAAGAGGCTCGATGGTGCGGCGCTGATCCGGTGTGCGTGGAGGCCGGGGAGGTTGGAGGGCAAGGACCAGACTCGTGCAATATCGCTGCCTGTCACAACTGTGCGCTGATCCCGGAAACAGCGTGTGAGGAGTTCAACCGCTTCTTGGACCGCGGAATGGTGGTAGGCACCATCAGCCAACCTGACCTCGGGTTCTTCTCAGAAATCTAGCATGCACCAAATGTGGGGTTTTCCATACGTGGGTCTTGATTATACACACAAACTGTAGCTTTATAGACTGATCCTTGGGGGCCTTGAAATGACTGATGTTCGACGTTGTGATGGCGATCGGCCGGGCAGGCCTCAGCGTGACTCAGGGAAGAATTTCGATCGTCGGTAAGCCCCTTTGGATAGAGGGCAGCCCTCGCTGGGGTCTGGTGGATGAAAAAGTTTTATGAATTTTTTGCTGGCGGCGGTATGGCCCGTGCTGGTCTCGGATCGAAGTGGCGCTGCTTGTTCGCTAATGACGCCGACGAGAAAAAGATAGAGAGCTACCAGGAGAACTGGCCATATGGTCCGGAGCCCAAACACGAAAACGTAGCCAACCTATCGATCGAGGATTTGCCCGGCCAAGCTGACCTCGCCTGGGCCTCATTTCCTTGCCAGGACTTGTCGCAGGCGGGCAATGGATTGGGCCTTAACGGAGAGCGATCAGGGGCGTTTTGGTCGTTCTGGCGACTCATGCAAGATCTTAAGAATGCGGGCAGAGCGCCTCAAATCATCGCTCTGGAAAATGTCTGCGGCACAATCAGCTCCCATGGCGGGAAGGATTTTGGGGCTATCGCAAAGGCATTTGCTCGCGCCGGATATCGTTTCGGCGCAGTCGTGATTGACGCAAAGAAATTTGTCCCTCAATCGCGACCGAGACTCTTTTTCATTGCCACTAACAAATCGCAGATACCACGACGGCTCACTGCAAATGAGCCGGATCCACAGTGGCACACAACCCAACTCCAAGGGGCCGTCGCCAAGCTAGGCCGCACAACGCGCGCATCTTGGGTCTGGTGGCGACTGCCGACACCGCCGGCACGGAAGGAAACCTTTTCGGATCTTATTCAGAGCAGACCCACTAGAACGATTTGGCATAGTGCAGCAGAGACACGACGCTTGATGGCAATGATGACATCAGTGAATCGCGCCAAGGTCATACAAGCAAAGGAATCTCGCGAGCGTAAGGTTGGAAGTATTTATCGTCGTCGACGACCTGATGAGAATGGGAAGAAACATCAGCGCGCCGAAGTGCGTTTTGACGACGTGGCTGGATGTCTTCGCACGCCCGTAGGGGGATCCAGTCTACAGACCATCCTAGTGGTAAAGGGCAAACAATCACTGAGATCACGCTTACTATCACCGCGTGAAGCAGCTCGTTTAATGGGGCTCGACGACAACTATATTCTTCCCAAAAACAACTACGATGCCTACTTTCTTCTCGGAGACGGATTAGTGGTCGATGTCGTGCGCTTTTTGTCAAAAAATCTGTTGTATCCACTGCTGGGGACTCGCCGCCCTCGAGCTCGCCAGAAATCTGGCGTCCTTTAGTCATCGAGAAACGCAGCAAGGCGCATACGCAACCGTCGATCGTCCCGTAGTTCACATTCCCATATCAAGAGCGCGCGCCACTTCAAAGATCTGAGCTTTGCGCGCACCTCTCTGTCCCTTCTTACGTTCCGGGCGATCTTTGCAGACCAGTACTGAACATTTGTCGCCGGCTTTCTGGAACCACGGGGGCAATTGTGGCCATGCCAAAAGCAGCCATTCACGAATATCACTTTTCGCCGGCTCACAAATACTAGGTCCGGACTACCCGGCAGATCACTTCGGTGTAGCCGAAATCGGTAGCCCAATGCGTGCGCAGTGCGTCTTACAATAAGTTCTGGAGTTGTGTGCTTAGCCTTGACCTTCGCCATTACGGCGCTGCGTTGAGCGCGGCTAACGTTGTCCATGAACGTATCCAAAGGTGGGACCCACGAGCAATCTACATGACCAGAGCGGCTTAGAACCATCGCTGCACTCGGGACGTGGTCTGGGTACTAGCTCATCGTGGCGCTGTGATCTCTCCCAGCAACGCATCGGCTGCCGCCCGCCATCCCAGATGGGGGAAGAGGTAATGTCCCCGCGACGGCGCCAGCGATTGCAGGACAAGGAAACGGCCATTGCCCCCGGCGCCGCGAAACGCGTCGAAATTCGCCCGGCTGTGGGCAATCGAGTAGAAGCGATCGTCCTCGCCGTAGATCCACAGCGTCGGCCCCTTGTAGCGGGCCCCGGCTTCCGCCATCACGGATCGGTTGAAGTCGTGGCAGCCACTGAACTCTGATGTCCAACCGCCGACGAAGTTCAGCACCGCCTTCGTGCGTTCGGGTCGCCGCGCCGCGTAGGCGAGCGAGAGAATGCCGCCACGCGACGTGCCCCCAATCACGATACGCTCCGGATCGACCCAATCGAGTCCCCTGACGTGATCGACGATCGCATCAAGATCGGTGAGCGCGCGTTCGAGACCTGACGACAGCGCGCCTGGGTCACAACTATAGTGCTCCTCATAGGCGCCGTCGGACCGGCCGCGGCCGCGCCGCATGGGAAAGGCGACCGCCCATCCCCGCTCCACCAGGAAGGCCGCAATGCTGAGACTGTCGAAGGTCACCTTGGTCATCGCCGGGACGCCGCCGGTCGAGCCATGGTTGAAGACGACGAGCGGCAGGCGGCCCGGTCGCGAGGGACGATAGGTCGTGAGCTCCAGGCGATACGGCTCACCGGCAATGCGCAGCGGCACCAAGGCATTCTCGCGCCGCGCGAGGGCACGGCCCACCGGGCCGTCGTCGCGGTAGACCAGGCCGGAATCCGGCAGCGTTCCGGACTCCCCGCGCCACAGGACGTCGAGATACCCGTCAGCCCGCGGACGCAGGTTGATGCGGCCACCGTCACGCAGGATTCCGGCCAGCTCGCCATCCTGCCACGCCGCATCGAGCCGGGACCACGTGCCGGGCGCACCGTCTCGCGCGACGGCAAAAACGAGCTTGGCGCCAGTCGCCGTGACCGACTCGATCGCGAGCCGCGTGGAACAGGTGGCGCCAGGGCACATCCAGCCCGTCCAGGTGCCCAGCAGCGCAACCAGCGCCGGCGGCGCATCCGGCGCGGCGACCGGCGGCGCGATGTCGGGCGGAAGCTCGGCCATCACCTTGCTCTGGGACAGGGCTGGCCCGACCGCCGGCTGAGACCACGGCCATGGGGTGGGCTGTGCGCCGACCGAACCGGGCACCATGATGATCAGCGCACTGACGACACCCATCCAGACGCGAGCCATGCGACGCCCCTCGAGCAGGCGCGGACTATGGAACCGATCTGGAGGGCGGGCAATTGGCCGGCGGACTATCGCTGTCCTATCCGGCTCGCGCCCATGTGAGGGAGAACACGAGGTTCGTGCCGGTCAGTGTGCTCGGGACCGGCACTGATCTGACATGGAGACGGTCCGGCGTGATCTCCAGCAACCGTGTCTGCGTCGTGCCGTTCCAGGCCTCGTTCCATGAGGCTTCGGGATGGTAGATGAGCGTGTCGCCATCGATTTCATAGCGGCCGGCGAAGGCGATCATGCTGCGGAAGAGCCTGATGGCTTCGGCATCCGTCGGTGTGGCGTCGGCGGGCGGCTTGCGGTCGGTTGCGGTGAAGATCGTCGCGACGTAACCGTCGGCGGTATAGATGACGACGGCGTTGGGCTTGTGGCCGAACGGGTACGTCACCGCGCCGGTCTGGAGATCCTCTTCGGTGAAGGATACGAGGCGCCATGTGCCGACGATCAGGTCGGCTGCTGGTGGGGTGGTGGTCACGGCGGTCTCTCATGGTTGGACGTGATCGAGCCTATCTGGCTTGCCTGTCATCTAGCGTCAGGTATTCGCGTCTCATCGCCTTGGTAGCAGAGACCACGTCGGGTCCCCCTCCGGCTCAGGTGCTTCGACGCGAAGCGTCGAAGCACCGAAACGGCCACCTCCCCCACCTGCGGTGGGGGAGGACTTGAGCACCTTGTCCTTGGGCCCTCACCCTCCCATGGCCCTTCGGCAGGCTCAGGGCAGGCTGCTGCGCGCCATGGGCCCCTCCCTCTCCCGCTTGCGGGAGAGGGAAATGGTGGTAGCCTCGCGGGCAATAAAAGAAGCCTTCAGGGAGGCTGACATGGGAGTGCGTCGCCGCGCCGTGCTGGCGGGGAGTGTTGCTGCGACTCTGGGTGCGCCCGCGATCGTCGCGGCGCAGGGCACCGCCTGGCCCCATGGCGCGATCCGGTTCGTCGTGCCCTTCCCGCCCGGCGGGTCGACCGATCCGATCACGCGCATCATCCAGGCCAAGCTGATCGAGCTGAACGGCTGGAACGTCGTGGTCGACAACAAGCCGGGCGGCACCGGCGTGGTGGGGGCCGCGATCGCGGCCAAGGCGCCGCCCGACGGGCAGACCTGGCTGTTCGTGTTCGACAGCCACGTGCTCAATCCGCTGTGGACGCCCAACCTGCCCTATCGCGACGCCGAGCTGATGCCGGTGATGCAGATCGGCCGCAGCGCCCAGGGCATCGCGGCCTACCCGACGCGGCCCTACAAGAGCTTCGCCGAGGTGATCACCGCCGCCAAGGCGTCGCCCGGCACGATCAGCGTCGGCGCGCTGGCGGCCAGCCTGGCGCAGATCTACCTCGCCTTCCTGCAGAAGGAGAACGGCTTCCAGGTCAACACCATCCCCTACAAGGGCGGCGGGCCGCTGTTCCAGGATGCGCTGGGCGGCGTCGTCGACGTCTCGATCTCCAGCCTCGCCAACATGATGCCGCATGTGCGGGCGGGGAAGCTCAAGCTGATCGGCGTCACGGGCGAGAAACGCAGCGCGCTGGCGCCGGACACACCGACGCTCGCCGAGCAGGGCGTCAAGGCGCCGCCCTCCTACGCGTGGTGGGGCGTCTACGCGCCGGCCGGCACGCCCGCGCCGATCGTCGCGCGCATGCATGAGGCGATCACCAAGGCGGTGCGCACGGCCGATGTGACGCAGAAGTTCGTCGAGCAGTTCGACATGGAGGTGGTGCTGAGCGCACCCGATGCGTTCGCCGCGCTGGTGCGCCAGGAGCAGGAGCTCTGGGGCAAGGTGATCCGCGACAACAACCTGAAGCCGGAATAGGCGGCGCCGGAACGCCTTGATGTCGCACAGTGACCTGTGCAGACGCTGGGGGCGCGCCACTCTGTGGCGCGTCATGTGCTGCTTAAAACGAAGACGCGCGACGGAGTCGCGCGCCCCCAGCGTGTGGCTGCTCTACCGTGCGCCGTTTCAGTCCTCGCGGTAGCTCACCGGCCTTTCGCCGTCCGCTTGTGGAGCTTTGCGAGGTGGTCGCGAACGCGCGCCGCACCGAGGAGACTCGACGGATCGGCCTTGGCCTCGTCATAGGCAGCGGCGACGTCGATGCGCAGCCACTTCTCAAGGGCGCGGTCGCGCGCCTGCAAGGTCCTGAGGCCGTCGCGAATGACCTCGCTCTCGCTGGCATACTCGCCCGACGCGACCTTGGACTTCACCATCCGCGCCATGTCGTTGGGCAGGGTGACGCTGAACTGTTGGGTGCTTCGCTTGGCCACCGAAGAAATCCTATTCAATAGGATTAAACACTATCAAAGAGCTGGGCTTTTCGGAAGGGATCCAAAATCATGAGCGCCACTGGATCCTTTGACAGGCTCAGGATGTGGGCGCAGTCCCAGCCGTCAACAGCCGCAGCGAGGTTCTGAATCAACACCGCCGGGTCCTTGCAAAAATGGGCATTCTGGCTATATTACCGGTTATAACCGGAGCCGATCATGCGCAAGTCCTCTCAGCACCGCGCCATCGACAAGTACAGGAGTCGCCTGGTGGCGCGGGGCATGGCGCGCTTCGAGGTGGTCGGCCGGGATACCGATCGCGAGCTGATCCGCGCGGTTGCCCGGCGCCTGGCCGAAGGTGGCCGCGACGCCGACCGCCTGCGTGCCGCCGTCAGACAGACGATCGCCGGCGAGCCGCCGAAGAAGGGGGGCATCGTCAAGGCGCTGCTCGCGTCGCCGCTTGTCGGTGCCGAACTCGATCTGTCGCGTCCCCGGGAGGAAGGACGCAAGGTCGATATCTGATGCGCTATCTCCTCGACACCAACATCATCAGCAACTTCACCAGGCCAGCCCCGTCGCCATCGCTGATCACCTGGATGGCGGAACAGGTCGACGACGATCTCTGCATCGCCTCCCTGACCGTCGCCGAGATCCGCCGCGGTATCCTCGAGAAGCCGAAGGGCAAGCGGCGCGACCAACTCGACGCCTGGTTCTCAGGCCCCCAGGGCCCGCAGACGCTGTTCGCCGGCCGCGTTCTTCCCTTCGACGAGAAGGCGGCGCTGGTGTGGGGCGCGCTGATGGCCGACGGAACAGCCAAGGGACGCCCGCGCAGCGGACTCGACATGATCATCGCGGCCATCGCCCAGGCCAATGACTGTGTCGTCGTGACCGACAACGAACGCGACTTCGCGGATATCGCGTTCATCAACCCGCTTCGTGGGGGCCGGTGACGGCATCTGCAAGGAACGAACGAACGCACGGTGGTTTGTGCAGACGCTGGGGCGTGCGACTCCGCTGCGCGTCTTCGTTTCAAGCAGCACATGACGCGCCACCCTTCGACGCGGCTCAGGGCAGGCTCCATGGCGCGCCCCCAGCGTGTGTCCGCTCTACCGTGCGCTGTTGCAGTCGTCGCGCGCGAACAGCGGCCGTTCATGAGCGCCACTGGAGCGGCGCGGTCCCGGCCTTCACCAGCCATCGCTCCGGACGGATCCCAGACACCGCGAGGTCCACGGCTTGCGTTCGCGCGCGAAGCGGTTCTTCATCGGGTGAACTGCCCTGCCGGACACACATCCCATGCGCTACGGCTTCTATCTCCCCACCCGCGGTCCCACCGCCACGCGCGAGGGCATCCTGGCCTTGGCGCGCGAGGGCGAGCGGCTGGGGCTGCACTCGGCGATGATCGCCGACCACATCGTGTTTCCGGTGCAGAGCGCCTCGCCCTATCCCTATACGCTGGACCGCAAGCATCCCTCCGGCGGCGATGCGCTGGAGACGTTCTCCATCCTGGGCGTGGTGGCGGGCGCCACCGAGCGGCTGCGGCTGGTCACCTCGGTGCTGGTGCTGCCCTACCGCAACCCGGTGCTGACGGCCAAGATGGTGGCGTCGCTGGACGTGCTGTCGGGCGGCCGCGTCACCCTGGGCGTCGGCGTCGGCTGGCTGCAGGAGGAGTTCGCCGCGCTGGATAGTCCCGACTTCGCGCAGCGCGGCGCCGTCAGCGACGAATGGATCGCGATCTTCAAGCAGCTGTGGACGACGTCGCCGGCCCGCTTCGAGGGCCGCTTCTACCGCTATGCCGACATCCGCTGCGAGCCCTTCCCGCTGCAGAAGCCGCATCCGCCGATCTGGGTCGGCGGCCACTCGCGCGCCGCCCTGCGGCGGGCGGCGCGGCTGGGCGACGGCTGGCATCCGGTGGGCGCCATCGCCGCCTCGCCGCTGCCGCCGGACGAGATGCGCGCGTGCCTGGCGACGTTGCGCGAGATGACCCAGGCGGCGGGACGCGACTTCGCCGCGCTCACCATCTCGTACAAAGCGCCGCTCTATGACGCAGCGGTGGCGGACCGCGACGGCGGGCGGCGCAGCTTCTCGGGCAGCGCGGCGGAGATCGCCGACGACATCCGGACGTTCGCCGCGTCAGGCGTGCACGAGCTGATCTTCGACTTCCGCGGCGAGAGCGTCGCGGGCAGCATCGAGCGGCTGCAGCGGTTCGCGGCGGAGGTGATGCCGCTGGCGGGGTGAGTTTGTTCCCTCTCCCGCTGGTCCCACATGGCGGACGAGAGAAGCGCGGTGCGGCGAGCGGCGCCGGCGGTTCACGTCTTGATAGAAGCGGAGACCTGGTCGGCCGTCGTTGTCGTCCTGAGCGCAGCGAAGGATCTTGCGGTGATGGTATCGACATCGTCGGCGCTGATGATCGCCGGCGTCGACATTCTTTGTACTACCCACCGCAAGGTCCTTCGCTACGCTCAGGACGACAGGGAGCAGCCGTTTCCATCAAACGATGAATCGCGCTAGCCGTTGAGCCAGGCCCGGATGTCGGCCGTGATCCGAACAGCTCCGTTCGGACAATCGCCGTTGACGTGGATACCCACCGCCAACCGCGCGCCGTCGACGTTGGTGAAGCACGGGCCGCCGCTCATGCCCTTCAGCGTATCCATGGTATAGCGGAGCCGCTGGGCGCCCAGCAGTACGTGCCCTTTCCGCACACTCCCGGTCGTCACCATGACGTCGCCCGGATATGGGGCCGGAAAACCGCAGAGATGGACGTTCTCCTTGTCCTCCAGTTCGGCGTTCGTCGCGCTCCAGAGGTCGAATGCGAAATCCGGCAACGGCCAGGCGCCGTCCGTGACGTCGATGCAACCAAAATCGTGCGACTCGGCATAGTCGTTGTCGACGAATTCCTGCGGCACCTGGAACACATCCGTGACCGTCCCGTCGCCTGTGGCGTTCACAATCCCGACCTGGGTGGCCATCAGCTGCAGGTCATGGAAGAACAGGCAATGGCCCGCGGTGACGAACCGACCGCCGCCGATGTGAAAGCACGATCCCGACGTCCAGGCACCGTCGGTGAGCTCGATCACCAGCTGGAAGACTCCCGAGAACGGCGCCGCCAGCGGATCATCGGGATGCCTGAGGTTCGGACCGTCGCAGAGTTCAAACGGCGACATCCGCGGCACCAGCGATTCCGCGGGCCCTTTGTACTTCCCGGGGTCGCGATCGAAGAACGACATCGGCGTCTCTCCCCCGCGATCACGGTTGTTCGCTGCCGGGGCCTGGCCGGGTGTGCGGGTTGCCGTCGTCCGACCGCTCGCCCGGCGCACCACTGCCCGATCCCCGGCGCCCCAGCGGAGACGACTGCGGCAAGGGGCGGCCGTTCATGACCGACACGACGACCCGGCGCGAGTTCGGCGGATCACCCGCCTCCACCGATCTCTTGCCGGCAAGCTCCTTTTTGGCGTCGATGAGCGCCGCCTGCTTCTTGGCCAGCGCTTCCTCCTGGCTCGACAGATCAACCTTCAGTTTGAGGATGTCAGCCGGAACCGACAGGATGGCCTTGGCAATGTCGAGCGGCAGCGTGACCAGGGCGAGAGCTTCGCTCGGCTTTTCGACGCGAACCTTGGTCAATACGCCCTTGGTGAACTCGATGTTCTTGATCTTCGTCACCATGAAGGCCTTGCGCAGCTCCATGGCGTAGACCGGCGCCGCATTGGGTATCTCGATCGTGCGTTCATCCAGCGCGACCTCGCCAAACGACAGCCTGAACTTGACCGGCAGCGGCGGCCTGTAGCAGATGCCCTTCGTGCAGTCGGGTGGCACGGACACGGCGGCGCTCCTGGGGGCTGGATCGACATCGCCGGGAACGGAGACCGCCAGTTTGATCGGCCAGCTGTCGCTGTCGCAGGTGCTTTCGGTCGAGGCGCCCCTGATGCCGCACCAATCACCCACCATGTCGGACATCTTGGCCGCGCCGAACTTCCGGAAGCGCAGGAAATTCCTGAGGAATTTGTTGGCCTCCGCGAGCGCCGCGGTACGCTCCGCCGGGTCCACGGGATCGAACGTGAGGCGGGCGATGACCGTCGATGTCGCCTGCTTCGTCACGTCGCCGGACTCCAGAATCCCGACGAACGATTTCACGGCCGCCAGAATAATTTCGTCGGTCTTGTCTTCCGTGGTCGTGCTGATTTTCTTCAGCAAGGTCGAATTGGACTCGAATTCGACCTCGATGGTATCGGCCGACAAGGGACTGCTTTTGTAGTTCAGGACGTACTTGTGCGCCGGATCGGCGGCATAGAACGGCTCCGTGATCGCCGCGTTGATGGCATCGCCGTTCTGCGTGATCTCCAGCGTGACCAGGGCACGCGGTAAAGAATAGTAACCGATGTTCTCGGACGATAACCCGGCGGGTGCGCTGCGTTCACTCGAGACAACCGCGCAGCCGGGAAGGCATAACCCCAGAGCGATAAAAATCGCGGGTTTCATGGAATTCCCCCCAAGACGATGAGCAGGCCTTCCTTGTGCCTGTCTCCACTCCATCTTGCCTTAGTTGTACCGTACCCGCAACCGAATCCCATATTCGCCGGCCAATTCTTCATCATTACAAAGCCGGTCGTTTTATTACTTTCGAGACAAAGGAAGTACTTTGAGATTCTGCCGCATCGTCCCGGGGCAGCAGCGAGAGCGGCCAAAGCTGCTGCCGCAGGGGCGGCCGGACTCAGCGCGGCGTACCGGCCTCCAGCTGACGTCCGCGCGCGTCCATGTCCGTCCCGCAATTCGCGCAACGGTAGCCGCCCCACAGCGCCTGGTTCATGGTCCTGGGCTTGCGGAACAGAGGCATTTCAACGGCGCAGCGTGGACAGGTGACGGGCCGTCCGATGGGGTATCCCATCTTCCTCAGCAGCCAGATCAACAGAGCCGGCATCAGAGCGGCAACGAGCAGCACAACGATCACGACCGAAAGGTAGATCCGCCCGCTGATCGCCATCGGAACGATGCCGCCCAGGAGCGCCAGGAAGGACAGAAAGGCGTACGTCACCACGTAGTGTTTCGTGACCATTGTCGTATCCCCCGACGATCGGCCTGTTTGCCGGACGCACGGTGGCGCGGAACGAAATCCCCGGTCGCCATTCGCGTGTCTCCCGGTATCGCGTGGCCCCAGGATAAGCCGACCCCCGCGGGGGCACATCAACCGAACGGATGAGAGAGAGACGCGTGCGTGATCCCGTGTCCCCGCACGGCGCCACCATGCCATCCGCCCCTCCCTCTTGCGCTTGCGGCAGCAGGGTCGGGCGGGAACCCGGGCGTCGCTTGCGCCGTACAGCAGAGGAGAGGATCGGGAGAGAGCCATGGTGCGCGTGGGATCGATCGTGTGGGGTGTGCGCAACGTGCCGCGCGCGATCGCATTCTGGTGCGCGGCGCTCGACTACCGGCCGTTTGCGCGAGCCGTCCGACGACTGGGCGATCCTGGTGCCGCGCGACGGCGCGGGCGTGCAGCTGGCCATCACGCAGGTGTCGTCGGATGCCGCCAGCCACCAGCGGCATCATCTCGATCTCTATGCCGCGGACCAGGCGGCCGAGGTGGCGCGCCTGCTGGCGCTGGACGCATCGCGGGTGGCGTGGCGCTATCCCGCGCAGGCCGACTGCGTCGTGCTGGCGGACCCCGACGGCAACCGGTTCTGCGTGGTGCGCAAAGAGCCGTCGCCGTCGTCCTGAGCGCAGCGAAGGACCCCGCGGTGTTGGCACAACAGCTGCCAGCGCCGATGATCACCAGCGCCGACATTCCTTGAACGATCCACCGCAAGGTCCTTCGCTGCGCTCAGGACGGCGCTGTCTCCTGCTGGCGCGCCAGCGCGCTGCACCGGGTCTTGGCGGCGAGCAGGCCGTCGGTCACGCCGGCGTACGTCCCGTCGCAGTAGCAGCCGTACTTGCCGGCCAGCGGCGAACCGCGGGGATAGGCGACGATGCGAAAGAGGCGGCCGCGCAGCGTGGCCGTGTGGGTGCCGTACTGATCGGTCCAGGATGCCGTGTCGATCGCCGGCGCCAGGACGGGCGCCGCATCGAGCGGCCGCTGCGTCACGGCCGAGCAGTTCGTGCAGACGAAGGTCTGGACATCCCACGGCAGGCCGCGCGTCGGATGCGGCCGGCGGCCGGCGAACATGGTCTCGCCGCCGCACTGGTCACAGGCGGGGCGCAACGGGCTGACACCAAGGGGAAGCCGCATGGTCTGTCTCCTTGGGGATGCCGTTTATAATGAAGCGTGGCCGTCGTCCGCGCGCCGCGACGAGAGACGGCGCGTCGTCAGCGAAACACCAGGCCCTCGCGCTCGGCGCCTTCCAACAGGGCACTGTAGCCGGCGTGCAGGTCGCTCGACGAGCGGCTGCCCTGGGCGGCCAGCAGCAGCTCCAGCGCCTGCGTCAGGCGCTGGCACAGGGCGGCGTTGGCCGGCGAGCGCAGCCAGTCGATGGCGGCGTCGACCGTCGGCAGGAAAACGAACCGGTCGCCGACGCGCAGGCGCGCCGGCGACGGGAAACGCAGTTCCGGTGCGGCAATGCTCGACAGCGATCGATTCATCGGCCGCAGCCCCGGAACGAGACCCGTTCTAGACGAGCTCGAGGTTGGTGGCGGCGACCTTGCCGCGCTCCGACTGCAGATCGAAGCGGACCCTCTGGCCCTCGTTGAGCGTACGGATGCCGGCGCGCTCGACGGCGCTGATGTGGACGAACACGTCCTTGCTGCCGTCTTCCGGCTGGATGAAGCCGAAGCCCTTCTGGGCGTTGAAGAATTTCACGGTGCCGGTGGTGGCCATCATGCTTCCTTTGCGTCAGTGGTCGCACCGTACGGCGATCGTACGGTACGGGAACAATCCGTATCGTGGAAGCTCAGAAAGTAGGCCCGCGGACGGGCGAAACTGGCAGGGCCGGCCAAAATGGCGATTGTCCATGTCCCATATGGGGTCGGGGCGGCCTCACCGCCATGTTTATTTTCGGCCAGCCGATGCACGGACGGCGGTGAATGCCTATATCCTGTGGGCATCTGCTGATCGACAACGCAAATCCCTGCGTGTTCCGAGTTGCTCCCGCGTCATCGATCGCAACGGCCGGCGTACCGCCTGGCTCGCGTTCGGGCCGACAGATGCATTGCCGTCCCGTGACGGCGGCCCTTCGGAACGCAGCCAAGGTGATGCATGTCGAGACCAGACCAGGAAACCACCACCAGCCCCACCGCGGACACCGCCGACCGTCCGGCCGACGACACCACCGAGGACCGGCGCGAGCGGCGAACCCGGGCGGCGGTGAGCTGGGTGCGCAGCGGCACGGGCTACAGCGCCACCATCGACGGCCGCGACTACCGGGTCACCAAATATCCCGCCGGATCGCCGATGGACGCGCCCTACGGCGCCTACGCCGAGGGCCGCTTCATCGGCAGCGGCCCGACATTGGAGAGCGTGAAGAGCCGGTGCACCTCGCACGCCGGCCGGCTGGGCATGCGTTCACCATCGCGGGTCGAGACCTGACCGGCGCGATCCACCAGCGGCGCCGACGACCGGCGACACGCCGGGCGCCGTGGAAGGAGACGGCTTGAGCGATCCCAGCATGACGGCACCCGACGCGGCACGACCCATCGTGCGCGAGGCTGCCGCGTTCGACGCCGCGGCGCTGCACCGCCAGCTGGCGGCGCACCAGAGCGCCAGCACGGCGCGCAGCCTGGGCCAGCTGGCCTCGTCCTTCCTGCCCTTTTTGGCCCTGTGCGCCACGATGTACGGCACCCTGGCGGTGTCGTACGGGCTGACCCTGGTGCTGGCCGTGCCGGCGGCCGGCTTCCTGGTGCGCATCTTCATCATCCAGCACGATTGCGGGCATGGCGCGTTCTTCCGCTCGCGCGCCGCCAACACCTGGGTCGGGCGGCTGTGCAGCATCGCGACCCTGACGCCCTACGCCAACTGGCGGCGCCAGCACGCCGGCCATCACGCCAACTGGAACAACCTCGACCACCAGGCCAGCGGCAGCGACATCTACTCGGCGTGCCTGACCACGGCCGACTATCGCCGCCTGCGGCCCGTCCCGCGCCTGCTGCATCGCCTGCTGCGCCATCCGGCGATCGCGCTGGTCGTGCTGCCGCCGCTGGTGTTCCTGCTGCTGTACCGCGTGCCGTTCGACACGCCGGCGCACTGGCGGCGCGAGCGCCGCTCGGTCCACGCCACCAACCTGGTGCTGGCGACGTTGGTGGTGGGCCTCGGCCTCGTCGCCGGCTTCGGCGCCGTCGCCCTGGTGCAGCTGCCGATCATGGTGCTGGCCGCCATCGCCGGCGTGTGGCTGTTCTCGGTGCAGCACCGCTTCGAGGACGCGCACTGGTTCACGCAGGGCGACTGGTCGGCGACCGCGGCAGCGCTGCGCGGCACGTCCTACCTGCGCCTGCCCGCGATCCTGCAGTGGTTCACCGGCAACATCGGCTTCCACCACGTGCACCATCTGAACCCGCGCATTCCCAACTATCGCCTCGCCGCCTGCCACGCGCAGAACGTCGACCTGCAGCACGTGCCGACACTGTCGCTGCGCGATGCGCTGAAGGCGAGCACCTACTGCCTGTGGGACGAGGCGCAGCAACGCATGGTGCGCTTCGGCGACTGTCCGCGACCGGCAGCAGCCGCCGACGCGACGCGGTGACAGCGCCGAGCGGCTACTGCAGCTCGCTTTCGCGCACCACGCGCTCGTGGTTGTCCTCAGTGTTGCGCACCCGGTACTGGTTCTCGTTGTTGTCGGGCGGCAAGGTGCGCACGATCTCGTAGCGGCCGGCCGGCGGCGCGGCCGGGGACCGTGCGGGCTGGATCCGTACGAACTGGCCTGGCTTGAACTTGTGCGCGCGCATGTGCGTCTCCGGTCGTGAGAGCCGTCGGAACGTCACCGGCCGCAGAACGGCCAGACGGGATTCAATTCGGGAGCACGGGTGTCACGCATACGCGGGACGGCGGACAGGGCCGCTCGAAGCCCTTCGAATGGATACCATATAGGGATCGGACGGCGATTGCGCCACGTTTCACGCGGCGTATCGTCCCTTGACGACCGGATCGGGATCAGCGCCTATGGAGGCTGCTGCCGCTTGGCGATGTCGACCTTGGTCGCGCAAGCATTGCTCCGGAGCCTATCGACGACGTTCAGCGGCCCGCGATGGCCCGGGTCGGCGTGCCGCAACGACGCTGCGGTGAGAGCCCAACGTCCGCAGGGATGTGCAGAGGAGCCTGCCGATGCGCGAGAGAAAGCTGCTGGTCGTCCAGGAGGGCGCAACCGCCGAGGAACTCCAACGGGGCTCCGATGCGGCACTGGCGTTTTTCGAAAGCGCCGGCGTCGCGCCGTGGGACGCCGCGCACGCGGCGTGGAAGATCCAGAGCGCCCTGCGCAACGTGTCGTCCCCGTTCAGCGAGCGCGAGTTCACGATGGCCGCGCTGTGGGACAAGGCGGCCTGCGTGGCGGCCGACGCGTGCTGCGCCGGCTGGGCCAAAAAGCCGAAACAGGTGCACCTGAAGCTGATCGACGTTCTGGAGGAACGAGTCGCCGATGCGCTCGCGGCGCTCTACCCGACATCGGGTGTGCCGAGCGACCTGCACGACGTCACCAACGAGATCACGGAGCAGGCGCTGGCGGCGATGATCGCGCGCGGCGCGCCCGAGCCGGTCGCGATGCAGTCGATCCTGGTGATCGTGACGAACCTGTTCGTCGACTGGATCGGCCCCGACGGCACGGCGACCTTGCTGCGCCACATGGCCGACAAGGTCGATGCCGAACAGCTGCACTGATGAGTACGGACTATCGCTAGAGTGTGACCAGGATCGTCATCCCGAGCGCAGCGAGGGATCTTTCGATGCAGGCGCACCCATGCGTCACTTTCAGAAGATCCCTCGCTGTGCTTCGGGATGACAGTCGTACCAGCAGGCGGCCCGGTCGGACGACGGCGGCGCCTTTTGTGATAGGCTGTCGCCGCCTTCCGACCTTTGCTGCGTGCGGGACGACGACGATGCAATCAGGCACGATGGCCTTTACGGCGATGAACCGCGTGATCTTCGGCAAGCCGGCGGCCGAACAGATCGTGGCGGAAGCCGACCGGCTGCGGGCCGGGCGCGTGTTCGTGCTGACGGGACGCACGCTCAACACGCAGACCGAAGAAATCGCGAAGATCCGCCAGGCGCTGGGCGCGCGCTTCGCCGGCGTGCATGACGACATGCCGGCGCACACGCCGCGCGAGGCCGTGGTGGCGTGCGCCAACGCGGCGCGCGAGGCGGGCACCGACCTGCTGGTGAATTTCGGTGGCGGCTCGGTGATCGACGGCGGCAAGGCGGTGGCGATCTGCCTGGAGCACGGCATCAGCACCGTCGACGGGCTGGAGCCGCTGCGCAGCGTAGTCGAGAACGGGCAGCGGCGCGTGCCCGACTTCCGGCCGCCTGTTGTGCGCCAGATCGCGGTGCCGACCACCTTGTCGGCCGGCGAGCACAACGCGCGCGCCGGCGTCACCGACACGCGCGTGAAACTGAAGCAGAGCTTCATCAACCGCGGCATCGTGCCGGAGACGGTGATCCTCGATCCCGCCGTCACCGTGCACACGCCGGCATGGCTGTGGCTGTCGAGCGGCGTGCGCGCGCTCGACCACGCGGTCGAGACCTACCTGTCGCTCGACGCCAACGACTACACCGACGGCACGGCGCTGCAGGCGCTGCGCACGCTCGGTGTCGGGCTGCCGGCGGTGAAGGCTGATGCCGGCGATCTCGACGCGCGGCTGCGCTGCATGATGGGCGCCTGGCTGTCGATGGTGGGCATCGTCGCCGGCATGCGCATGGGCGCCAGCCACGCCATCGGCCACATCCTGGGCGGCTCGGCCGGCGTGGCGCACGGGCACACGTCGTGCGTGATGATGCCCTACGTGCTGGACTACAACGTGCCGGTGAACCGCGACCGCCAGCGCGACGTGTCGGCGGCGCTGGGCCGGCCGGCGGCGGTGCCGGCGGCCGAGGTGCTGGATGCGTTCGTCCGCGGGCTCGGCATGCCGCGCTCCCTGCGCGAGGTCGGCATCGCGGCGGCCGACCTGCCGGGGCTGGCGGAAAACTGCATGCTGGACGACTGGACGTACAGCAACCCCCGCCCGATCACGCGCGCCGACGAGGTGCTGGGGATCCTGAAGGCGGCGTACTGATCGCACCGGGCGGGATCGGTGCGCCGATCGAAGGCCGCGGCGGTTTTCGGCAGGAACGGCTTCACCACAGAGACACAGAGGACACAGAGAAAACCCTGCTGCGTGCCGTCGGCGCGCCATCCCGTCTTCCCTCTGTGTTCTCTGTGCCCTCTGTGCCTCTGTGGTGAGGCCGTTCCACCGCATACCCCGTCACCCGGTCGACGCACCTTTGCGCAGGGCAATGACTGGATCGTTCCGCTTGTGGATGAGGGATTTATTGCCTTTTGCTCGCGCTTCATCGACACTGCCGGGCTATGATCTCGCGTCGTTCCGTGTTGGGTGGTTTGGGAGTCGGCCTGGCGGTGCCGGCCGTCACGGGTTGCGGCGCGCGGCAGAATACCTACCAGCGCCTCGCCTATGCGCCGGGGCCGACGCCGCCGCATCCGGCCGTCCGCACCGGGCTCGATGCCGTGATCGACATCAGCCACGGGGTCGAGGTGACCGACTTCGGGCTGATCCGCAGCAGCAACATCCTGGCCATCATTCACAAGTCGAGCGAAGGCGGCGACTGGGTCGATCCGGCGTACGCGACGCGGCGCACGCAGGCCCAGGCGGCGGGCCTGCTGTGGGGCGCCTACCATTTCGGCACGCGCCAATATTCCGGCGCCGACCAGGCGGCGGCCTTCCTCGCCGCGGCCCAGCCCGGGCCGTCGACCGTGATGGCGCTGGATGTCGAGTTCAACGACGCCAATCCGCGCAACACCATGGAGCTGGCGCAGGCCGAGGCGTTCGTGGTGGCGATCCGCCAGGCCACCGGCCGGCTGCCGATGGTCTATGTCCATCCCAACTGGGCCAACGGCATCTCGCCGCCCGGCCGCAGCCAGCGCATCGATCCGATCATGCCGGGCTCGATCCTGGCACGCTGTGAATTGTGGCTGGCCGACTATCGCGAGGAGCCCGAGCTGCCCATGGGCTGGGCCGATCGCGGCTGGCGGCTGTGGCAGTATGTCGGCGACCAGACCGTGTCCGACGTCGCCTACGGCAGCGAGGCGACCACGGTGCAGGGCGTGAGCCACGTCGACCGCAACCTGTTCGCCGGCGACGTCGCGGCGCTGCAGCGCTTCTGGGCCAACGGCGGCCGCTGATCCCCGCGCCGCGGCAGGATCATCATCATCTCAGAGGCTGAGATCCTATCGCCGCTCGCTGTCATTCCGAGCGCAGCGAGGAATTTTCGGCGATTTCTGGACCGTCCATGGCGGGAAAGATCCCTCGCTGCGCTCGGGATGACAGCGGCGCTCTCCTAAATCCAGCCTCCCAGGACAAAGGTATGAGTCGCCATACTTCCGGATGACTGGCCGGCTGTCTCAACAGTCTGTATATTAGCAATCACTCACTTATTTGCAGTGCGTTTGCGTAGAACATGGTCATCCGGAGGACTGGGACATGTTCGATATTCTGCAGGTGATGGGCCGGCCCCATCCAGAGAGCAAAGTCCCCGCCAGCATCACGTGCTGCACCACCTGGCCGGAGTTTTCCGAGGGCCGGGTGCGCCGGTATGCCGCCACGGCGCTGTATGTCGTGACGGATCACGTCAACCGGCGGTTCGACGATCTCTTCGCCCGCGACCTCGAGGGGCGGTGGAACGATCCGATGTCGCCCGAGCGCTACTGGTTCGGTGCGTTCGGCCGGCTGAAGGCCGACAAGGTGCGGCGCACGTTCCAGGGCATCGCGCGGCACCTGTCGAATCCCAGCCTGAAGATCGTGTGCGACGACGGGCTCAGCTCCTACGCCCGGGCCCTGCCGGGTATCCAGCGCATCACGCTGGGCCGCAGCTGGCGCACGCCCGAGACCGGCGTCGATCCTGACGGCGAACGGGTCCAGACGTTCGTGCACGAAGCGGCGCACATCTGCGGCCGCACCTCGGGCCTCGCCGAGGCCAACTTCTATGGCCGCTCGGGGGCCCATACGCTGACGCGCTGGCGCATGCGCGCCACCCGCAACGCCGACAACTACGGTTACTACGCGGTCGACCTGCCCGACTGGGCCGACCGCGCGATCCTGTCGTAGCGTCGCGCGCTCAGCGCACCCGCGCCAGCAGCCGGCGGGCGCGCTCGACGACGGGCAGGTCGATCATGGCGCCCTCGAAGGCGACGGCGCCCTGCCCGGCCGCCACGGCCTGCTCGAAGGCCGCGATCAGGCGGCGGGCGCGGTCGGCGTCGGCGGCGCTGACGCCGTACTCCTCGTTGATGATCGGCACGTGCGCGGGGTGGATGCAGGCGGTGCAGGCGAAGCCCAGGCCGCGCGAGCGCTTCAGGCTCTCGCGGTAGCCCGCGAGGTCGGAGAAGTCGGCGAAGCGGCCGACCGAGCCCAGCGGCAGGATGCCGGCGCCGCGCGCCGCCGCCACCACCAGCATCGCATAGACATAGAGCGCATCGCCGGTGGGCGCGCTGCCCAGCTCGGTCGACAGGTCCTCGGCGCCGATGCCCAGCGCCACCACGCGCGGGTCGGCGGCGGCGATGGCGGTGAGCGCCGGCAGCGCCTCGGGCGTCTCGACGATGGCGATGAAGCGCACGGTACCGGCCGCTACGCCCGCCGCCGCCTCGCGCGCGGCCACGACTTCGGACAACAGCTTGACGTGCTCGGGCCCCATCACCTTGGGCAGCATCAGCGCCGACACGCCGGGGATCACGGCGGCGGCGATGTCGGGCACCGACAGCTCCAGCGGCCGGTTGATGCGCACCACCACGTCGGCGCCGGCCTGCGCCACGGTCTTCGCCGCCGACCCCAGCGCGCGGCGCGCGGCGTCCTTCTCGGCCGGCGCCACGGAGTCCTCGAGGTCGAGGATGATGGCATCGGCACCGCGGGTGTGCGCCTTGGCGATGAAGTTGTCCTTGGTCGCCGGCACGAACATCAGCGAACGCCAGGTCGGCAGATCGGAACGTGGGGGCATGGTGTCAGTCTCCCTGAGCGCAGCAGCGTCGTGGTTGAACCATCGCAAGAAGACTTCACCACAGAGGCACAGAGGACACAGAGGCGCACAGAGAAGGACCCGTCGCGCGCCTGAAGCGCGCCATCGATCTTCTTCTTCTCTCTGTGTTCCTCTGTGCCTCTGTGCCTCTGTGGTGAAGTCTACTTGCCTCAACTGTACCATCCCCTACGGTCGGCGCACCGCCTTCGCTACGTGCAGGCGACGGTCGGGTCAATTCCACAGCGCGGATCGGCACCGGGACGGGCGGCTTTCTGCGCTTGAACGGGCGGGCGGGTTGTTCGCACAGTTGCGGCAGCAACCAATCCTTGGAGGAAACCCATGACCACTGCCCAGCTCGACAGCCTCGTCACCCTGCTGCGCTCGCGCCCGGCGCCGGAAAAGCCTGACGTCGGCGAGGCGCGCGCCGGGTTCGAGAAGATGGCGCAGGTCCTGGGCGGCGCGCCCGATGCGCAATGCGAAAAGGTCGACGCCGGCGGCGTGCCGGCGGAATGGGTGGCAGCGCCCGGCCACGACACGCAGCGCGCGGTGCTCTACCTGCACGGCGGCGGCTATGCCATCGGCTCGATCAACACGCACCGGCGTCTGGCCTACGACATCTCGGCCGCGTCGGGCGCCCGCGTGCTGGTGATCGACTATCGCCTGGCGCCGGAGCATCCCTTCCCGGCGGCGGTGGACGACGCCACGACGGCGTGGCGCTGGCTGCTGCAGCAGGGCCTGGCCGCCAACCGGCTGGCGATCGCCGGCGACTCGGCGGGCGGCGGGCTGACGATCGCCACCCTGGTCAACCTGCGCGACCGCAAGCTCGGCCTGCCGGCCTGCGCCGTGGCGATCTCGCCGTGGGTCGATCTCGAGGGCGCCGGCACCAGCATCATCACGCGATCGGCGCAGGATCCCATGGTGCAGAAGGCCGGCCTGCTGTGGATGGCGGGCATGTATCTCAACGGCAAGGATGCCAAGACGCCGCTGGCAGCGCCCCTGCACGCCGACCTCAAGGGCCTGCCGCCGGTCCTGGTCCAGGTCGGCACGGCGGAGACCCTGCTGGACGATGCCACGCGCGTCGCCGAGAAACTGCACGCCGCCGGCGGTGACGTGCGCCTGGCGGTGTGGCCCAACATGCTGCACGTGTTCCCGCTGTTCGCGCCGATCCTGTCCGAAGGCCGCGAAGGCTGCATCGAGATCGGCGCCTTCATCCGCAGCAAGACGGGCTGAAGCAGCGCCTTGCTGTTTTTGACGAGTCGGTCAATAAACGGCTCATGAGCAGACCTGCTGCCGCGCGCACCCAGGGACGGCCGCGCCTCGTCGAACGCGCCGAGGCGCTGGCGCGCGCCAAGGAGCTGTTCTGGTCGCTGGGCTACCAACGCGCATCGCTGCCGACGCTCGAAGCGGCCACCGGCCTGCAGCGCGGCAGCCTCTATGCGCTGTTCACCGACAAGCGCACGCTGTTCCTGGAGGCGCTGGCGCTCTACGGCGATGACAGCTGGGCGGCGATGGACCAGCTGATGCCGCCTGAGGCGCGACGCGCGGATATCGTGGCCTGGCTGCTGGATCATGCCAGCCGCGCCCACGGCCGCGCCGGCGCGCGCGGCTGCCTGCTGGTCGAGACCGTGGTCGAGATGGGACCGCACGACGCCGAGATCGCGCGCCGCGCCCGGCGCATCTTCGACGGCATGCTCGACCGGCTCGAACGGGCCTTGTGCGGCGCACCCGACATCGCCGTCGCCGACCCGGTCGGCTGCGCCCGCGCCCTGTTGGCCGGCCTCGAAGGCCTGCGCGTGCTGGGCAAAGGCGGCCAGACGAAGGACCAGGTGAACCGGTCGGTATCGAGCCTGGTCGACGCCCTGCTGCCGCCCCGCATCCTGGGCGCGCGGGCGTCTCGCTCGCATCTTCGCGTCGCGCCAAAGACATGAGCGGGCGGGACGCCCGCACTCCCAGGAAATGGCCTCCATTTTTTGACAGATGAGTCAATAAATGTATTTTGACAGATCGGTCAAAAATATTCGATGACGGGTGCAGACAAGCCAAGGAGGTATCGCCATGACGTCACCCGATCTCAGGCACGCCATGGTGCGGGTCGGCGAGGTGAACCTGCACACCGTCATCGCCGGACAGGGCGCGCCGCTGGTGCTGCTGCACGGCTTTCCGCAGACATGGTGGGAATGGCGCAAGATGATCCCGCTGCTGGCGCCGCACCACACGATCGTCATGCCCGACCTGCGCGGCGCCGGCCAGTCGGACTGTCCGCAGGGCGGCTACGACAAGGCGAGCCTGGCCGCCGACATCGCCGGCCTGATGCACGCGCTGGGCCATCCGCGCTATGCCGTCTGCGGCCACGACATCGGCGGCATGGTGGGCATGGCGCTGGCGATGACGCGGCGCCAGGCGGTGACGCACCTGGCGATCCTCGACGTGCCGCTGCCGGGCTGGAGCCGGTGGGAAACCCTGTTCGGCGATCCGCGCGTCTGGCACTTCTCGTTCCACATGAAGGAGAACCTGCCGGAGCGCCTGCTGTACGGCCGCGAGTACGACTACGTCTCGACCTTCATCTTCGACCGCGCCTTCGACCATGGCGCGCATGCGCTCGAGGACATTGAGGTCTTCGCCCGCGCATTCGCGCAGCCGGGCCGCACGCGCGGCGGCCTGGAATGGTACCGCGCCTTCCGCAAGGACCACGCCGATGCCCTGGCGTGGAAGCGCGAGCGGCTCACGATGCCGGTGCTGGGCCTGGGCGGCGACGGCCGCTGGGGTCCGCAGATCGTGGCAATCCTGCAGGAGTTCGCCGAGGACGTGCGCGGCGGCAGCATCGTGGATTGCAACCACTGGCTGCCCGAGGAGCGCCCGCGCGAGACGGCCGACGCGCTGCTGGCGTTCCTCCGGGGCGATCCGTCAACCGGCGTGCGCGGCGCCTGACGCCAGCAGGCTGTCGATGTCGGCCTCGCCGTAGCCGAGCTCGGCGAGCACGGCGCGGGTGTGTTCGCCCAGCATGGGCGCATGTGTCTCCGCCTCGCGGGCGCCGCCCGAGAAGGTGTTGGGCACCTTGGTGCGGCGGATGCGGCCCTGGCTGGGATGATCCTCGGGGCGGAAGAAGCCGATATCGGCGAGGTGCGGGTCCTCCAGCAGATCGTCGATCGAATTGTAGCGCGCGGCGGGCACGTCAAGCTGCTCGAAGATCGCCAGCCACTGGGCGGTGGTCTTCTGTGCCAGGCCGGTGCGGCGCACCTCGAAATAGTCGGCGGCGTTGGCGGTGCGCGCGGCGGCGCTGGCGAAGCGCGGATCGGTCTTCAGCTCGGGCCGGCCGATGGCGTCGAAGAAGGCGAAGGCCTGCGCGTTGGTGTTGGGGCCGACGGTGATGTAGCCATCCTGCGTCGGCAGCGGCCGGTAGTCGGGGCTCAGCAGGCGGTTGTCGCCGGTGGGACCCACGGGCGGATCGAAGGTGGCGGCGCCCAGATGCTCGCTCATCACGAACGAGGCCATGTTCTCGAACATCGGCACGTCGATGGCCTCGCCGCGGCCCGTCTTCTCGCGGCGATAGAGCGCGAAGCCGATGCATTGGGCGGCGATCAGGCCGGTGGTGTGGTCGGTCATCACCATGGGCACGAAACGCGGCTCGCCGGTGGCGCGCGCGAAGGTGCCGGCAACGCCGGACAGGCTCTGCACGATGGGATCGTAGGCCGGGCGGTTGAAGTAGCGCCCGCCGCGGCCGAAGGCGAGGATCGAACAATGGATCAGGCGCGGGTGAGCGGGTGCCAGGCTCTTGTAGTCAAGGCCGGCGCGCGCCAGCGCCTCGGGGCGGATGTTGCTGACGAAAACGTCGGCGCCCGCGATCAGGCGATGCATCGCCTCCATGCCGCCTTCCTGCTTGAGGTCGAGACAGACCGAGCGCTTGTTGCGGTTGAAGTTGATGAACTTGCCGGACATGCCGGCATGCCGGCTGCCCTGCGCCATGGTGCGCAGCAGATCACCGCCGGGCGCTTCGACCTTGATCACGTCGGCACCCTGGTCGGCGAGCGTCCGCGTGCAGATCGGACCGACCACCACCGTGGTGAGGTCGACCACCCGCACACCCTCCAGCGGACCGCCGCTCACGGGAGGCCTCCTTCATGCCCCCTCCCCCCTTGTGGGGGAGGGCTGGGGAGGGGGGTCCACCCTACGAGGCGCCGCGTCTGTTGACCCCCCTCCCCGACCCTCCCCCACAAGGGGGGAGGGGGAGAAAGCGCACTGTCCCCCATCACGCGAACTCCAACGTCATCTCGCCGCACAGGTGGCCGGTCTTGTCGGCGGACCAGACCTTCATGCGGCCATCCTTCGCCTCGGAACCGCGCACGGTGAGCGGCTCGCCGACCCACAGCGGATACATCAGGCGCGCGCTGAGCCCGCGCAGCGCTGACGGCGCGCGCTTGAGCGCCGCGTCGATCATCAGCTGCATGGTGAGCCCGCCGTTGTGCACGGTATGCTCGTAACCCTCGACGGTGCGCGCGTAGTCGGCATCGTAATGGATGCGGTGCGCGTTCCAGGTGACGGCCGAGTAGCGGAACACCAAGGTCTCCGACAGCAGCACGGTGTCCTGCCAGGCGTGATCCGACGGCGCCGCGGCCGGCACGGTGGCGGTGGTCTTCTGGCCCGGCGGCGTCGCCTCGCGGTAGATGGCGTCGAATTCGTCGACCGCCAGCACCTGGCCGGCCTGCTCGATGGTGTTGCGCAGGGTGAGCACGAAGATGTTCCCCGAACGGCCGCTCTTGGGCACGATGTCGACGACCTCGCACTTTCGCACTGCCGGCTGGCCCACGCGCAAGCCGCCCATCAGCTTCAGCCGCCTCCCGGCGCCCATGCGGCGCGGCATGGGGATCGGCGGCAGCACCACACCGCCCTTGGCATGGCCGTCCTCGCGCAGGTCGGACTGGCGCGCGATGTCGACGAAGAACATCGAGAACCAGTGCGACGGCAGTTCCGTGCCGGCCTTGAACGAGTCGGGATCGCGGTCGAGCATCGCGGCGATGCGCTTGACCATGGGCAGGCCGATATCGTCCTCGATCACGCGCACGCGCCCGATCCAGGGGCGCAGGGTGGTCATGGCGTCGTCGAGGGAAGCAGTCATGGGCATGCCTTGTGGTGTTGATGCGTTCTGATGAGAGCCGACGCTAGCAGGGCGCACGCGATGGGACCACGCTCACGGCGCATAAGCGCTCTGTCATCCAAACACCGCGCAGGACCTTGCGGTGGTTTGGCCAGCCCGTCATGTCGAGCGCAGCGAGACATCTCCTGAAAATGAAGCTCCATTTCGCGGAAGATCCCGCGCGGCGCTCGCGCCTTTGCCAAGCCTGCCGGACCGTGCCAATCTGATTCCGCTCAGCGGAATCACTGGGCGAACAAAAAATATGGGAGGAATTTCATGCAGCGTCGCAAATTCGTGCGCTCCGCCGGCCTGGGCGGGGGCGCCATGGTTGCCGCCGGCACGCTCGCCGCGCCGGCGATCGCCCAGTCGATGCCGGAGCTGAAATGGCGCCTGGCCTCGAGCTTCCCCAAAGCGCTCGATACGCTCTATGGCGCCGGCGAGGTGTTCGCCAAATACGTCGCCGAAGCGACGGACAACCGCTTTCAGATCCGCGTCTTTGCCTCGGGCGAAATCGTGCCCGGACTGCAGGTCGCCGACGCAGTGCAGAACGGCACCGTCGAATGCGGCCATACCGCCGGCGTCTACTACGTCGGCAAGGATCCGGCCTGGGCGTTCGATACCGCCCTGCCGTTCGGCATGAACGCGCGCCAGCAGGATGCCTGGTACAACTGGGGCGGCGGCCGCGAGCTGATGACCGAGTTCTACAAGGGCTACAACATCCACGGCATGGCCTGCGGCAACACCGGGGCGCAGATGGGCGGCTGGTTCCGCAAGGAGATCAAGACCGTCGAGGACATGAAGGGGCTGAAGTTCCGCATCGCCGGGCTGGCCGGCGAGGTGTGCAACCGGGTCGGCGCGGTGTCGCAGCAGATCGCCGGCGGCGAGATCTACCCGGCGCTGGAAAAAGGCACGATCGATGCCGCCGAATGGGTCGGGCCGTATGACGATCAGAAGCTCGGCTTCTACAAGATCGCGCCGTACTACTATTACCCGGGCTGGTGGGAGGGCGGACCGCAGACCTCGACCTACGTCAATCTCGACAAGTGGAACGAACTGCCCAAGCACTACAAGGCGGTGGTGGAAGCGGCGGCGGCCAAGGCGCACACCCTGATGGTCTCCAAGTACGACACCCAGAACCCCAAGGCGCTGCGCGAGCTGGTGGCCGCCGGTACCAAGCTGACGGCATTCCCGGTGCCGGTGATGGAGGCCTGCTTCAACGCCGCCAACGAGCTCTACGCCGAGATCTCGGCCAAGAACCCCAAGTTCAAGAAAATCTACGACTCGTGGCGGCCGTTCCGCAACGAGGCGATCCTGTGGTTCCGCGTCTGCGAGTTCACCTTCGACAGCTTCATGGCGCGCCAGTCGGCGGCCAACAAGCTGTAGGGGTGGGACCATGCCATCGGCAGCGGGGTTTCCGTCATCCTGAGCGAAGCGAAGGATCCTGCGGTCGTGGCGTCACACACCGACGGCGCTGGGGATCACCAGCGCCGTCATTCTTTGTTGACCACCACCGCAGGGTCCTTCGCTTCGCTCAGGACGACAAAACATCGGCCCTCACGTCACATGAGGTTCATTTCAGCCGCAGGCCGATGACGCGCAGCAGGCCGTCGGGGATCGGGGTGAAGCCCTCGAGCTTGTCGCTGTGCGCGATCAGGATTTGCGGGTGGTAGACGTACACGATCCACCCTTCGGCCAGGAACTTGGCGGCGATCTTGCCGTAGGCTGCCTTGCGCACCGCGGGATCGCTCGAAGCGCGCGCTTCCTGGTGCCAGGCGTCGATCTGCTTGTCGCAGTAATGCCCCATGTTCTGCGGCGCACCGCAGGTCTGGTAGATCACCGAATTGCCGTCGGGATCGGCGCGACCGCTCCAGTTGTTCATGTAGAGCTGGAAGTCGCCCGACTCGGCCAGCTTCAAGGCGGTGGCGACTTCGGTCACGCGGATCTTCAGATCGAAGCCCGCCTCCTCCGCCATGGTCTGCACCAGTTCGGCCACCGCCCGCTCCTCGGGCGTGTTGCTGACCATGAAGTCGATCGCCAGGCGTCCGGTCACGCCGGCTTCCTTCAACAGCGCCTTGGCCTTGGCGATGTCGCGCTTGGGCACCGGGAACGCGGCCTGGTAGTAGGGATTCTGCGGGTTGACCCACTGGTTGCCGGGCACGAACTCGCCGTTGAAGACGACCTGGTTGATGGCCTCGCGATCGAGGCTCGCCGCAAAGGCCTGGCGCACACGCGGGTCCTTGCCCAGCGGGTTGTCGGCCTTGGGTCCGTTGGCGACGTTGACCAGCAGGCCGAACCAGCCCAGCGACACCGTCTTGCTGAGCTTGAGCCGCGGATCGTCGCGCACCGTCTTGATATCGGTCGCCAGCACGCGTTCGATCAGATCCAGCCCGCCGGCCCGCAACGTCTGCAGCCGCACCGTCGCGTTCACGATCGGCAGGTAGGTGATCCTGTCGATGAAGACCTTGTCCTTGTTCCAGTAGCCGGCGAACTTCTCGACCACGATACGGTCCTGCTGCACGCGCTCGACGAACCGGTAGGGTCCGGCGCACACCGGCTTGAGGCCGAACCGGTCGCCGGCGGCCTCGGCCGCTGCCGGCGACACCATCATGCCGGCGCGATCGGCCAGCTGTGCCAGCAGCGGCGAGAACGGCGCCTTCAGATGCAGCTTGATGGTGAGCGGATCGGCCGCCTCGACGCTGTCGATCGAGGCCAGCTCCGGCTTGCGAAACGAGCCCCTGAAGTTGATGTGGCGCTCGAGACTGTATTTGGCGGCGGCGGCATCGAAGGGCGTGCCGTCATGGAACGTCACATCGGGGCGCAGCTTGATGGTCACGGTCTTGCCATCGGCTGACGTTTCGTGACCAAGCGCGAGCTGCGGGACGATGTTGAGCCGGGCGTCGATGTCGAACAGCTTGTCGCAAACGGCGGCGAAGACGATGCGCGCGGTGTAGGTGCGCGACAGGGTCGGGTCGAGCACGTCGGGATCATCGCCCAGCCCGATGCGCAGATGGCTCTGGGCGAACGCGCCACCGCCGGCAGGCGACAGCGCCAGTGCAACAGCGAGCGCCTGGATGGCGTGCCAGAAAGCCTGCCTCATGGTTTCCCCTCAACGATCGCGATGGATGGCGGCCCATGATGATGACCCGCGCTTGTGAGCGCCAGTCATTCACGCAAAGATGGCGCGAACGAACCGGGCAGCCCTGCCCGTCCTTGGAGATTGATCATGAGCGATGGAAAGAACGCGACAGGCCTGGAGCTGCGCTCCCTCATCCGCAAGAGCGGTGAGCTCGAACTGTCGCTGGCCACGGTCAGCGTGCCCGAGCCGGGCCCCGACCAGGTCGTGGTGAAGGTGGCGGCGACGCCGATCAATCCCTCCGACCTCGGCCTGCTGCTGGGCCCGGCCGACATGTCGACGGCGAAAGCCGCCGGCCGCGGCGCGGAAATCGTCGTCACGGCCAAGGTGCCGGCGGCGTCGCTGCCCTTCCTGGCGGCGCGGCTGGACCAGTCGATGCCGGTGGGCAACGAGGGTGCCGGCACCGTGATCGCCGCCGGCACGTCGGAAGCGGCGCAAGCACTGAAGGGCAAGACGGTGTCGATGATCGGCGGCGCGATGTACGCACAGTACCGCCTGATCAAGGCGAGCGATTGCCAGGAACTGCCGGCCGGCACCACGGCGACGGAAGGCGCGTCATGGTTCGTCAACCCGCTGACGGCGCTGGGCATGACCGAGACGATGAAGCGCGAAGGGCACAAGGCGCTGGTGCACACCGCGGCGGCGTCGAACCTGGGCCAGATGCTGAACAAGATCTGCCTGGAGGACGGTATCGGCCTGGTCAACATCGTGCGCAGCGCGGCGCAGGCCAAGACCTTGCGCGACATCGGCGCCAGGCATGTCGTTGATTCGACGGCATCGTCGTTCACCGATGATCTGACACAGGCCCTGGTCGACACCGGCGCCACGATCGCCTTCGATGCCATCGGTGGCGGCAAGCTGGCCAGCCAGATCCTGGCGGCCATGGAGATGGCCGCCAACAAGACCGCGGCGGGCTACAGCCGCTACGGCTCGACCGTGCACAAGCAGGTCTACATCTACGGTGCGCTGAACACCGGGCCGACCGAGCTGGTGCGCAGCTACGGCATGGCATGGTCGGTCGGCGGCTGGCTGCTGACACCGTTCCTGCAGAAGATCGGCCGCGCCGACCAGCAGCGGCTGCGTCAGCGTGTCGTCAGCAATCTGAAGACCACGTTCGCCAGCCACTATACCAGGGTCGTGTCGCTGCCCGAGGCGCTGCAGCTGGATGCCATCGCTGCCTACGCCAAGCGCGCCACCGGCGAGAAGTTCCTGATCGACCCGAGCAAAGGTTGATCGCCGGGAATAGACGCGTCACCGGGCTGTCACTGGGCAGTGCGTCAATCGCGCTGTCAGGTGACCGAGAGACAAAAGATGGAACCACGGAGGCACCGAGGACACCGAGAGCACAGAGAGGCGCTGCACGCCGCTGGCACGCCATATCGTCCTCTGTGACCTCGGGGTCCTTCCTGCCTCCGTGGTGATTCATGGGGAAGCATCATGGACACGATCAGCCTTGCCTTCACGCCGCGCTATGTCGTCTTCACGCTGTCGGTGCTGGTGGCGATCGCCTGCCTGCTCCTGTCGTTCGTCTATGCCGGATTCCTGATCCCCTTCCTGATCGCGGCGGCGCTGGCGGGCCTGGGCGTGCACGACGTGCTGCAGAAAAAGCACAGCATCCTGCGCAACTATCCGATCGCTGCCCACATCCGCTTCCTGCTCGAAGAGATCCGGCCCGAGATCCGCCAGTACTTCCTGGAGAGCGACACCGACGGCGCGCCGTTCAGCCGCGACAAACGCTCGATCGTCTACCAGCGCGCCAAGGGCCAGCTCGACAAGAAGCCGTTCGGCACCCAGCTCGACGTCTACGGCACGCCATTCGAATGGCTGAACCACTCGATCGCCGCGCGCAGCCCCTCGAAGGATCCGTTCCGGGTCATGATCGGCGGGCCGGACTGCAAACAGCCCTACTCGGCGTCGGTATTCAACATATCGGCGATGAGCTTCGGTGCGCTGTCGCCCAATGCCGTACGGGCGCTGAACAAGGGTGCCAAGAAGGGCGGCTTCGCGCACGACACCGGCGAGGGCGGCTTCAGCCCCTATCATCGTGAATACGGCGGCGACATCATCTGGGAGATCGGCAGCGGCTATTTCGGCTGCCGCAATCCCGACGGCACGTTCAGCGCCGAGCGCTTCGCCGAGACCGTGGCCAGCCCGCAGATCAAGATGGTCGAGATCAAGCTGTCGCAGGGCGCCAAGCCGGGCCACGGCGGCGTGCTGCCCGGCGCCAAGGTGTCGGCCGAGATCGCCGCCACGCGCGGCGTCGTGCAGGGCGTCGACTGCATCTCGCCGCCGAGCCATTCGGCGTTCTCCACGCCGATGGAGCTGATGCAGTTCATCGCCCGCCTGCGCGATCTCAGCGGCGGCCGGCCGGTCGGCTTCAAGCTCTGCGTCGGCCATCCCTGGGAATTCCTCGGCATCTGCAAGGCGATGCTGGAGAGCAACATCTATCCGGACTTCATCGTGGTCGACGGCACCGAGGGCGGCACCGGCGCCGCGCCGCTGGAATTCATCGACCATATCGGCATGCCATTGCGTGACGGGCTGATGTTCGTGCACAACGCGCTGGTCGGCCTCAACATCCGCGACCGCATCCGCATCGGCGCCAGCGGCAAGATCACCTCGGCCTTCGACATCGCGCGCGTCCTGGCGCTGGGCGCCGACTGGGGCAACGCGGCCCGCGGCTTCATGTTCGCGCTGGGCTGCATCCAGTCGACCAGCTGCCACACCGACCGCTGCCCGGTCGGCGTCGCCACGCAGGATCCGCTGCGCATGCGCGCCCTGGTCGTGCCCGACAAGGCCGAGCGCGTCTACCGCTTCCATCGCTCGACCTTGAAGGCGCTGGCCGAAGTGGTGGCCGCTGCCGGCCTGGAGCATCCGCAGGACCTGCAGCCGCGCCACTTTTCCCAGCGCGTGGCACCCAACCTGGTCCAGCGCTTCGACCAGATCTACCGCTTCCTGAAGCCGGGCGAGCTGCTGGCCGGCACCGACGATCCGCGCTTCGCCGACGCTTGGCGCGCCGCCCGCGCCGACAGCTTCGCCGCGGGGTGAGTTTACCTTCCCCCGCCTGCGGGGGAAGGTGCCCCGAAGGGGCGGATGGGGGATGCCCGCATGGACTCACTGTATGAATGTGGCGCCGTTGCCGTTGCAACACCCCCATCCGGCGCTACGCGCCACCTTCCCCCGCAAGCGGGGGAAGGTAAGGATGGGACGCCATGAAGGTCACGATCCTGGACGACTACCACGACACGCTGCGCACGCTGGCCTGCTTCGCCGCGCTTGACGGCCATGACGTCACGATCTGGAACGACCACCTGCAGGACGTCGAACCCTTGGCGGAACGACTGCGCGAGACGGAAGCGCTGGTGCTGATCCGCGAACGCACGCAGATCCGCGCGCCGCTGCTGGAACGCCTGCCGAATCTGCGGCTGATCAGCCAACGCAGCGTCTATCCGCACATCGACATCGACGCCTGCACGCGGCTGGGCATCATCGTGTCGTCGAACCTGCATGCCGGCACGCCGTCCTACGCCACCGCCGAGTTGACCTGGGGACTGGTGCTGGCGGCCATGCGGCAGATCCCGCAGCAGATGGCGGCGCTGAAGGCCGGTAACTGGCAGATCGGTGTCGGCAGCACGGTGCGCGGCAAGACGCTCGGCATCTATGGTTACGGCCGCATCGGCAAGGTGGTCGCCGAATACGGCAGGGCGTTCGGCATGGACGTGCTGGTGTGGGCGCGACCAGAGTCGCTGGCCCGAGCCCAGGCCGACGGATGGCCCGTGGCCGCCGGCAAGGCGGACTTCTTCGAGCGCTGCGACGTGATTTCGCTGCACATGCGCCTGGTCGACGCGACGCGCGGCATCGTCGGCGCCGATGACCTGGCGCGCATGAAGCCGACGGCGCTGCTGGTGAACACCAGCCGGGCGCCGCTGATCGCACCCGGCGCTTTGGCCGCAGCCCTGCGCGCCGGACGCCCGGGCATGGCCGCGGTCGATGTCTTTGAGCAGGAGCCGGTGCGCGATCCGGCGCATCCCCTGCTGGCGCTCGACAATGTCATCGCCACGCCGCACATCGGCTACGTCTCGCGCGAGGAGTACGAACTGCAATTCGCCGACATCTTCGACCAGATCGTCGCCTACGCCGCCGGAACCCCGACCAACGTGGTGAACCCCGACGTGCTCACGAAAGCGCGACCGGCGCCGCGGTAGCAACACCGCGAACGACCTTGCGGTGGCTCAGGCACGTCATCCCGAGCGTAGCGAGGGATCTCCTTGAAATGGAGTCTACCCTCGCGGGAGATCCCTCGCTACGCTCGGGATGACAGTTTGACCAAACCACCACAAAGACCTTCATCCGGAGGCGTTGGCTCATGGAGTACAGATTGCTGGGCGGCTCGGGCTTCAAGGTGCCGGCGCTGGCATTGGGGACGGCGACATTTGGCGGCGGCAACGAATTCTTCCGCGCCTGGGGCGCGACGGACGTTGCCGAGGCGACGCGGCTGATTGACGTTGCGCTCGATGCCGGGCTCACCCTGTTCGACAGCGCCGACTCCTATTCGACCGGTCTCGCCGAGGAGATCCTGGGCCAGGCGATCAAGGGCCGGCGCGACAAGGTGCTGATCTCGACCAAGGCGAGCTTCCGCACGGCGCCGGGACCCAACGACATCGGCTCGTCGCGCCATCACCTGATTGCCGCCTGCGAGGCAAGCCTGCGCCGCCTGGGCACCGATCATATCGACCTCTGGCAGATGCACGGCTTTGATGCGCTGACGCCGGTCGAGGAGCCGTTGCGCGCGTTCGATGACCTGATGCGCGCCGGCAAGGTGCGCTATGTCGGCTGTTCCAATTTCTCCGGCTGGCACCTGATGAAGTCATTGGCGGTAGCCGACCGCTACGGCTGGCCGCGCTACGTGGCGCACCAGCTCTACTATTCTCTGCTCAGCCGCGAGTACGAGTGGGAGCTGATGCCGCTGGCGCTCGACCAGAAGGTCGGCGCCGTGGTGTGGAGCCCGCTCGCCGGCGGCCGCCTCACCGGCAAGATCGGGCGCAATCGCCCGGCACCGGCCGGCAGCCGCACCGCCGCGCTGGGCGGCATGGGGCCTGCCTATCCGCAGGACCAGCTCTACACCATCGTCGAGACCCTGGAGGCGATTGCGGGCGAGGTCGGCCGCACCGTCTCGCAGGTGGCGCTGAACTGGGTGCTGCGGCGGCCCACGGTCGCCACGGTCGTGGTCGGCGCCCGCAACGAGGAACAGTTGCGCGATAATCTCGGCGCCGTCGATTTCGCGCTGTCGCCCGAACAGGTGAAGCGGCTCGATGACGCCAGTGCACGACCGATGGTCTATCCCTACTGGCACCAGCAGAGCACCTACGCTGAACGCAACCCGCTGCCCATCCCGTGAGGTCTCGGCCCGTGACGCGCACGTTCGCCGTCCTGCTGTCGTTGCTGCTGTACATCCTGCCGGCTGCCGCCAGCGAGGAGGCAGCCTGGGTGGCGCTGCGCGGGGATGGTCACGTCGCGCTGATGCGGCATGCCGACGCGCCCGGTTTTGGCGACCCGCCGGACTGGCGGCTCGACGACTGCTCGACGCAGCGCAACCTCAGCGCCCAGGGCCGCGCCGATGCGGCGGCGGTCGGTGCCCGGCTCAAGACACAGGGTGCGCGCCTGGGTCGCGTCGTGAGTTCGCCCTGGTGTCGCTGCATCGATACCGCGACCTTGATGGACGTGGGCCGCGTCGAGATCGAACCGACCTTCAGCAACGCCGTCGTGCTGAGCGACCGCCGCGATGCGCTGGCCCCTGGCGCCCGCGCCATCATACGGGACTGGAAAGGACCAGGCACACTGCTGGTCGTCACCCACGGCGCCAATATCCAGGCACTGATCGGCTACAATCCGGCCGCCGGCGAGATCGTCGTCGTGGCACCGCAGGCCGACGGCGCACCACGGGAGATCGGACGCTTGCCGGTGCCACCACGCTGAGAATCCGGTCGGATATGGCACTGTTCACCCCTCTCCCCGTGAGAGCGGGGAGAGGAGAAAAGCAGCGCCGCATCTCATATGCGATCGCCTTGCCCCAAGAGCGGAGACACGATGAGCCTGCATCCTGACCTCACCGGCCGCGTGGCGCTGGTCACCGGCGCCTCGCGCGGCATTGGCAAGGCCATCGCGCTTGTACTGGCCGAGGCCGGCGCTGCCGTGGTCGTGAACTACCACAGCCGCACCACCCAGGCGCAGGCGGTCGTCGACGCCATCCGCGGCAGCGGCGGGCGCGCCATCGCCTGCGCGGCCGATGTCGCCGACAGCGGCGCCGTCGCCGCGATGGTACGCCAGGTCGAGGCCGAGTTCGGGCCCATCGATGTGCTGGTCAACAACGCCGGCATCGGCATCGCGCGCGGGCTGGACGACCTCAGCGAAGCCGACTTCGATCGCACCATCGCGGTGAACCTGAAGTCGGCGTTCCTGTGCACCCAGGCGGTGCTACCGGGCATGCGCGCCCGGCGCTGGGGCCGCATCGTCAACATCACATCGGGCGCGGCGCGCGGCAGCGGCATCGTTGGCGTGCACTACAACGCCTCGAAGGCCGGCATGGAAGGCCTGACGCGTGGTTACAGCACGCGCGTCGCCAAGGAGGGCATCACCGTCAATGCCGTGGCGCCATCCTTGATCGAGACCGACATGATCGGCGACAATCGCCAGGAGCGTGCCGCGCGCGTGCCGCTGGGCCGCCTGGGCACGCCCGAAGAGGTGGCGCAGGCCACACTGATGGTGATCAGCAACGCCTACATGACCGGACAGACAATTCAGGTGAACGGTGGCATGCACTTCATTTGACGGATCCGGCGCATGAGTGCCTGGAAAGTTTCCGCCACCGTGCCCGCCGCGGCCGCCGCGCGCTTCGATGCAGCGCTGGCCGAGGCGCTGGTCGACGACACGCTGATCGTCTCCACCGTCGAAGTGTCGCGCGACGGCCCGTGGCGCAGTGACGTGTTCGGTTCTAGCGACGGTGGCGAGGGTCCCGATGCCGACCTGCGCGCACGGATCACCGCCGCCTTCGTCGCGGCGGCGCGGATCGCCGGCATCGCGACACTGACGCCGACGTTCGAACTGCTGCCCGACACCGACTGGGTGGCGGAGAATCAGCGCTCGTTCCAGCCGTTTGCCGTGGGACCCTTCTGGGTGCATCCCTCGCACGATCGCGGCCAGCCGGCGGCCGACGCGGTGACGCTGTGCATCGATGCCGGATTGGCATTCGGTACCGGCACGCATGCCACGACACGCGGCTGCCTGGAGGTCATCGGGCGGCTGGATCCACGGAAAACCCGGCGCGCCATCGATGTCGGCTGCGGCAGCGGCATCCTTGCCATCGCCATGGGCAAGCTGTGGCGCCGTCCGCTGCTGGGCAGCGACAACGACCCCGAGGCCGTGGCGGTGGCGCGCGACAACGCGGCGCTCAACGGCGCCGCCGATCTGTGCACGTTCCACGTTGCCGAGGGACTCGCCGCGCCGGTGCTCGCAGCCGCGGCACCCTATGACCTGATCGTCGCCAACATCCTGGCGCAACCGCTGATCGACCTGGCGCCGTCGTTCGCCGCCGCGGCGGCACCCGGCGCAACCCTGGTGCTGGCCGGCCTGCTGGCCGAGCAGGAGGATGAGGTCGTTGCCGGCTATGCGCCGTACGGCTTCGCCGTCGTCGATCGGGTCGTGCACGAGACCGGCGGCGCGCAGTGGCCGACATTGGCGTTGCGGCGGCCACTCTGAAGCCACGCTCGGACAATCCTCCCCACGCAGTGGGGAGAGGGACAATAAAAAACGGCCGGCGGTGGTGCCGCCGGCCGTCGAGTCGAGGGAGAAAGACTGACGCTGCTCAGGCAGCGCGGTTCAGGCTGTCGTCGTTCAGTGACGGCGTCATGGCCGAGGTGCTGAGCGCGCGCGGCAGGAAGCCGCTGGCACCCGACACCGCTGCGCGGATTTCGCTGCGGCTGATGCCGATGTCGGCCAGCATGCGGTTGTCGAGCGCGGCCAGTTCCGCCATCGCCTGACGGCGACGGTTGGCCGTACGGATGGAAGCGACGAGTTTGGCAATGCCGCCACCGATCCAGCCACCGATGACCGCGGCGCGGTCAAATCGCGCCTGACGTTCGATCATCGCCCGATCGGTGCGGGTCGACCCGAAGCCCGCATCGGCCGGCGCGGTACCCGCTGCCTGGTTCGCGGTGTGCTTCTGGGGGTGCATGACGAGGTACTCCTGTTTCTGCGATTATCACCGGCGATTTCCTTTCGCCGATGTGCGACTTATGCCGCACCGCACAATATGGTAGCGGAGGCGTTGCTGATTAGTTCGAAATTCCCGGCTCAGCCATGCACTGACAGCATGGAAGAACCATTTTCGGGACGCAATTTCTTCACGATGCATTAAAGTGCTAAGAATATTCGATAGAATGTACGTTTATGCTTGAATCAATGGTCCGCAACGCAAAATTCGGACATGCTGGGACCGAAACCATGTCCAGTTGACGACGCACTGCAGCAAAGCCGAGACATGATTATTGTCACTCCAAGCGGAACCCGCTCATGACCACACCCGATGACGGCGCACGTGCCCTGCTGGAACGGCTGGCGGCCCCCGGCGCGGCCAAAACCTCTCCGGCCGACTTCGAACAGTTGATGGAAGGCATCGCCGCCGCACCCGAGAGCCTGTCCGGGCCGGAATGGCTGGAGTTGGTGGCGCCCTATGTCGGCGAACAAGGCGCTGACGATCTCCTGGCCCTGCGCGCCCGTCTGGCGGCACAGCCCGACGGCATCGCGGACGCCATCCCGCCCCGAGCGCGCCTGGATGCGCTGCGGGCCGAACTGCAGCGTCGCGGGCTGGACGGCTTCATCGTGCCGCGCGCTGACGAGCATCAGGGTGAGTATGTGCCGCGGGCGGCACTGCGGCTGGCCTGGCTCACCGGTTTCTCGGGTTCGGCAGGCTGGGCTATCGTACTGGCCGACAAGGGCGCGATCTTCGTCGATGGTCGCTATACGCTGCAGGTGCGCGATCAGGTCGACACGACCCTGTTCCAGCCGCAGGCCTATCCGGAAACCACGCCCGCAGACTGGCTGGCCTCCAACCTCACCCCGGGCGCTCGCTTCGGCTTCGATCCCTGGCTTCACGGGTTGGCCGATGCCGACCGCCTGGCGCAAGCCTGCACCAAGGCCGGCGCGACGCTGGTCGCCGTCGACGGCAATCCCATCGATGCCGTATGGCCCGATCGCCCGCCGCCACCGCTGGCGCCGGTATTGCCTCAACCGCTCGACCTGGCCGGTGAGGCTGCCGAGACCAAGCGGACCCGCATTGCCAAGCTGCTGGCCGACAAGGGTGCCGATGCCGTGTTGCTGACGCAGCCCGACTCGATTGCGTGGTTGCTCAACATCCGCGGCGGCGACGTGCCCCGCACACCGTTTGCCCTGAGCTTCGCGTTGCTGCGCAAGGATGGCGCCGTCGACCTGTTCATCGACCAGCGCAAGCTCACGCCGATGGCGCGCGCGCATCTGGGCAACGGCGTTGCCGTGCGCCCGCCGGAAGCACTGGGCGGCGCGCTCACCACGCTGGGTGCCGAAGGCGCGACGCTGTGGCTCGATCCCGCCACGGCCCCGCGCTGGGCGCTCGATCGGCTGGGAGCCCATGCCAAGGTCGTGCGCGACATGGATCCCGTCGCCCTGCCCAAGGCCTGCAAGAACGATGTCGAGCTGCAGGGTGTTCGCGCCGCCCATAAGCGCGACGGTGCCGCCGTGACGCGCTACCTCGCCTGGCTCGCCCAGACGGCTGCCGGCGGCACCGTCGACGAAATCGCCGCCGCCACGCAGCTGCAGCAATTCCGTGCCGATACCGGCGCGCTGCGTGATCTCAGCTTCGATACCATCAGCGGTGCCGGCGCCAACGGCGCCATCGTGCACTATCACCCCACACCGCGCACGGCGCGCAAACTGACGGCTGGCGAACTCTATCTTGTCGATTCGGGCGCCCAATACCGCGACGGCACCACCGACATCACGCGCACGGTCGCCATCGGCACCCCCAGCGCCGAGGCACGCGACCGCTTCACGCGGGTGCTGAAGGGTCACATCGCGATCGCCATGGCGCGCTTCCCGGTCGGCACCACGGGCAGCCAGCTCGATGCGCTGGCGCGCTACCATCTGTGGCAGGTCGGGCTGGACTACGACCACGGTACCGGCCACGGCGTCGGCGCCTATCTGTCGGTGCACGAAGGCCCGCACCGGATTTCGAAGATGGCCAACAGCGTGGCGCTGCGGCCGGGCATGATCGTCAGCAACGAGCCCGGCTACTACAAGGCCGGCGCGTACGGCATCCGAATCGAGAACCTGGTCGTGGTGCGCGAGGCGGTGATCGACGGTGCCGACCGCGCCTACCTCGAGTTCGAGACGGTGACGCTGGCACCCATCGACGTGACCTGCATCGAGCCATCGTTGCTGAGCGAACCGGAGCGGGCCTGGCTCAACACCTACCACGCGCGCGTGCGTGAAGAGGTTGGGCAGCAGGTCGATGCTCAGGCCCGCGCCTGGCTCGATGAGGCGACACGCCCGGTGTGAACCATGGCCCGCAAGAGCGCGCCTGTTGTCCCCCGCAAACTCAGAGATCGGCGCATCGCCCGCGCCGCCTTTCCCGATGTCGCACTGCGCGCGCTGGCGCTGGGCGACCTGCCGCAGATCGCGCGCTGGCTGGCAACGCCGCACGTCGCGGCGCGCTGGGATCCGCCGCACGTGGCGCTACCGGCGATGGTACGCGACATCGACGACGCCGACATGTCGCCGTTCATCATCATCGCGCGCGGCCGCGCGGTCGGCTTCCTGCAGATCTACGCCGCGACCAACACCGCCTTCTGGACCGGCCACGACCTGCCGCACGAAACGTTCGGCCTCGACCTGTTCATCGGTGCCGCCGATGCCCTGCGCCAAGGCTATGGCAGCGCCAGCCTGTCCCTGGCCGCCGCCCATCTGCTCGACATCCCCGGCGTCGCGCGTGTCCAGGGCGATCCCAGCCCCGACAACAAGGCCTCGCTGCGTGCCTTCGCGAAAGCCGGCTTCGAGAACCGCGGCGAGATCACCACGCCCGATGGTCCGGCGATCTACATGGCGATTGAGGGCAAGCGGTAGGCACCTCTTAGACCTCTCTCCGCTCGGGCCGCTGTATTCACACATCTCGTCTCGGTTTCGCTGTCATTGCGAGCGAAGCGAGCCCTGGGAGCGCGGGCGTCCCGCCCGCATCAAGGCGAAAGCTTTGCTTTCGCCCGACATGAGCGGGCGGGACGCCCGCGCTCCCAGGAATGATCGTGTTTCTCGCGGTTCAATCGCAGCGACAATGTGAATCCGACAGCCCCGGTGGGGAGAGGGTTCACTTCGCGGCGTCCGCCATCGCGACGCGCCAGAACTCGCCGTGTCGCGCGATGTGGCCTTCCGCGGCGAGGTGTTGGGTTGCCACGGCCACGGCGTCCTTGAAGGCCGCGGACGATGAAGACACGCCCAACAGGCCGGCCACAGCGCGCGGCAGTTCGGCATCGCCCGCGCCCAGGCTGCGGTCGATCGTCTCCAGGATGGCGGCGCGCAGTTCCGGCGGCGGCAGGTTCTCGAGGCGGCGCAACGATTCCTGCTGCACGTCGCTGCGATCGCGCACGCGCACCGGCTGGTCGGCCCGCCAGATGAAGGCGCCTTCGGTGGCGCAGCCGCCGGCGCGCAGCACGGCAGCGATCGCGGCCTCGACAGCGCCGCGGATCGCCGCGCCGGCGCGCTGATAGCCCCAGAGCGTACGCAGGCGGGTCACGATCTCGTCGCGCGCGATCGGCCCTTCCGTCGTGATCACGCGGGCGACGCAGGTCGCCAGCTGGGACACCGGCGCATCGACGAGTTCAACGGCCGGCACGGCAAAGACGGTTTCGACATATGCCGCCGAGGCTTCATCCGCCGGCGCCTCGTCCATGCGCTGCAAGCGCGGCGGTACAGGAGCGTCGACGCCTTCCGCCACGACATCGATCACACGGGCCAGGTCCACGACGCGCGCAGCGCGCTGCTCGGCCACGGCTGCGGCCGATGCCGCTTTCAGTTCCTGCAGGCGCGCGACAAGCCGGCGCAGCTGCTCGTCGGGCCGTTGCCACCAATCCGTGCTCCAGATGCGGTGCAGAACCCAGCCATGGCGTTCCAGAACGAGTTGGCGTAGCCGGTCCCGATCGCGCGCCGAACGGGCCGCATGGTAGGCAGCGCCGTCGCACTCGATGCCCAGCAGATAGCGGCTGGGCTGATGCGGATCGACGACGGCCAGATCGATGAAGAAACCGGCGATGCCGACTTGCGGGTGGACCTCGTATCCTTCGCGTCGTACCGCTTCCAACACCTCCTGCTCGAACGGCGAGGCGACGTCCCGCGCCGTGGGCTGCGCGACATCCAGCACGCCGCGCTCGGCATACTGCAGGAAGACCTTGAAGGCGACGACGCCGGCACTGTGCGCGCGCGCGAGATCGATATCGTCGGCGCGCAAGGCGCTGAACAGATCGAGGCGCTCCTTGGCGCGCGTGATCAGCACGTTGAGGCGGCGCTCGCCGCCCTCGGCGTTGAGCGGGCCGAAGGCCATGGCGAGATAGCCGTCCTTGTCGCGGCCGTAGCCGACCGAGAGCATGATCACATCGCGTTCATCACCCTGGATGTTCTCCAGGTTCTTGACGAAGAACGGCTCGGCACCGGCGCGGGTGAAGAACGGCTCGAGCGCCGGGTTCTGTCGCCGCAGCACCTCCAGCGCATCGAGCACGGCGCGGCGCTGCGCGATCGAAAAGGTACCGACTCCCAGCGACTTGTCCGGCGTGGTCCTGACATGCGCGATCACCGCCTCGGCCACGGCCCTGGCTTCGACCTTGTTGTCGCGCGCACCGCCGCGGTCGTAGATGCCGTGCGGCAGATGGTGAAACACCAGGCCGCGACCGACGGCCTGGGTATGCGGGCTGGGCACGATGAACAGGCGGCTGTCGTAGAACTGCTTGTTCGACACCGCAATCAGCGACTGGTGCCGGCTGCGATAGTGCCAGCGCAGCATGGTGGCGGGCAGCCCCTTGGCGGCGCACAGGCCCAGCACGCTTTCGACGTCGGCGGTGCTGCTGGCGCCATCCTCGTCGGCCGCATGGCTGTCCAGCGCGCGCGAAAAGAAGCGGGTCGGCGGCAGCTGTCGCTGATCACCGACCACGACGATCTGGCGACAGCGCGCGATCGCGCCCAGGGCATCGACGGGCTCGACCTGCGAGGCTTCGTCCACCACCAGCACGTCGAACGCCAACGCGCCCGGCGGCAGGAACTGCGCCACCGACAGCGGGCTCATCATGAACACCGGCTTGATCGCCTGGACCGCGGCACCCGCCTCCTGCATCAGCCGGCGGATCGGCAGGTGACGCGACTTCTTTTCGATCTCCCGGCGCACGATGCCCAGCGGCCCGATGCCACCCGGTTCCCTGGGCACATCGCGGTAATGGGCAAGTGCGGCCTCGAGCTGCGCCAACGCGATGCGCTTGACGTCGGCTTCACGGAACGTACCGATGCGTGCGTCGTGCACGTCGCCGTCGAATGACGCCAGCACCGGCAGGCGACGACGGAAATCGCGGATGAGCTGATCGTAGTAGAGGTGGTCGAGGACATCCCGCGCCATCGACGGCGCTGCTGCCCCGGAACCCAGGCGGCCGACGAGATCGCCGAGCCCGGTTTCGATCGCACGGCGTTCCTGCACGCGATAGCCGCGCCATACGTCGAGGCCTTCAGGATCGCCGTGCCAGGCGGCCAGCCGTTCCGCGAGACCGGTCAACGGCACGGCCATCACTGACGACTCCCCGAAAGCGCGGGCAAGATCGAGCTGCAGGCGCGCCACCACGTCGTCGAGCTGGCGCATCACGGCGGTGAGCGCAGCCTGGACCGCGTCACCCTGCGCCACAATCGCCTGTCGGTCGGGCAGTCCGGCATAGAGGGCGCGGATGTTCTCCGGCAAACCGAGCGTGGCGTGGCTCGAGACCCAGTCGCGGATGGCCACGAGTCGCGGCCAGTCGCTGCGAAGAGCAGCCCACCGGGTGCCGAATGCAGCGGCGGCGATGGCTTCACCCCGCGCAATGACAGCCTGTGCCTGCCGTGCCGCGATCAGCGCGTCCAGCAATGACAAACGCTCGGCCCGGTCCCGCGGCGGCTTTTCCTTCGTGACAGATGCCAGCTCGCGCACGCCGCGCCGATATGCGCCATCGAACAGGAAGGCGATCAGCGGATGGCCCGCGCGCGCGATCGCCTGTCGCGCACTGGACAGGTCCGCCGACCACGCCGCGTCGACAACCCGATCCCCCACCGACCGCACGGCATCGCCCTGCACGCGACCGGCATCCAGCACCGCGTCAAGTTCGGCCCTGCTGGCTTGCCAGACCGGCGATGCAATGGCGGCCCAGTCCAGATCCGGCGCCGCCCCGATCGCCACGGCGATCGACACCAGCCGCTGGATATCGGACAGCGTGGCGGGCGCGGGTTGGGACAGTGCCAGGGCCAGGCCCGCGGCAGTGTCTTGTAACCCGGTCAATGTCGTCCGGGCCTCGCTGATGTCGTCGGCAAGGTGCGCCCGGTCGCTGGCGATGAGATCGCTGCGCTCGACGCCGCGCCAGGCATGCTGCTGCGGCACACCCATGCGCGCGATCCGTGCCGCAAGATCGGCGACGATGCCGTCGGCGTCGGCTTTCTGCTGCTGCGTCCACGTCTCGGCGCCGGGCAGCGCAAGCCCGCGGCAGGCGGATGCCGTCTCGCGCAGCCGCAGCAGATGCCCCATCACCGCATGCGGCGTCAGATCCGACGGTGCGATCGGCTCGTTCAACGCCGTCGGCACGGCATTGAGTGCCGCGCGGTCGGCCTGCAGCCGGTCGAAGAAACCCTGATCCGGCGCCCCGACGGGGCGTCCCAGTTCCAGCGTGCGCTTCAGCTCGGCCAGCAGCGATCGCTTGTTGGCCTTGTGGCTGTGCAGTTCCAGGCAGGCATCGCCGACATGGACGGCGTCGAGCCGCCGCTTCACGACGTCGAGCGCCGCCATCTTCTCGGCGACGAACAGCACGCTGCGGCCGTCGCGCACGGCAGCAGCGATCATGTTGGCGATGGTCTGCGACTTGCCGGTGCCGGGCGGGCCTTGCACGACCAGGCTCTCGCCGCGCCGCGCGCGCTCGATGGCGATGGTCTGCGAGCCGTCGGCGTCGACGACATGGGCCAGCCGCTCGGGCGGCAGATCGACATCGATGCGCTCCTCGCCGGCAAAACTCGGCTCGGCGCCGGGGAAACCTTCCCCCAGCAGAGCCGCAATGAAGGGATGCCGATCGAGCGGTGCCGCCTGCGGCCAGGTATCCGCATCGAGGTCGCGGTACATCAGGTACTTGGCGAAGGAAAACAGGCCCAGCACCATGTCGTCGGCCACCACCGACCAGCCCGTCTGGCCGTCGATGGCGCGCGCGACCGCATCGACATAGGCCTCGATATCGAGCTCCTCGACGGCAGGCAGTTCGGGCAAAGCGATGCCGTAGTCATTCTTCAGCCGGGCGCGCAGCGAGATGTTCTCGACGATCTCGTCCTCGGTCCATGCCATGCCGAACCGGCTGCCGGCACCCTTGCGCTCCAATCGCACCGGGATCAGCAGCAGCGGCGCGCGGCGCTCGACATCGGGTGCATCACTCTCGCGCCAACGCACCGTACCGATGGCGAAATAGAGAATGTTGACACCCTGCTCCTCGATCAGCAGACGGGCATCATAGGCAAGATCGAACAGCCGCTTCTGCAGTCGTTCCGATGACAACGCCGTATGCAGGCGCGTATCGCGATGGCGCGCCGTGCCCTCCTCCCCGTCGCCATTTTCGTCGGGCTGTGCCAGCGCACTGCCGTCGGGATCGACATCGCCGCCATCCGCCGGCGCGGGCAGCGCCAGCACGTCGCCGCCCGTACCGCGGCGGCGACGCGCGGACTCGGCCGCCGTCTGCGCCGGGTCATGCAGGAAGCTCAGCGTGCGTTTCTCGACGACCAGCAGGCGGAAAACCTCGGCCGCCTTTTCATCATGCACGGCAACAACGCGGGCGGCACCACCCGGCTTGGGCAGGCTCAACAGCCGATTGGACGTACTGAGATCGAGCAATGACTGCCGCGCCCGGCGCAGCTCGGCGGCGATATCGATACTCATGCAGCTGCCGTTCCGACCCTTATTTCAGCGCAGCAGTCATTACCATTTTCCGTCGAAACAAGCGTCAGCACTCTTGTCCCACATCCATTTGACGGCACCGGACGGCGCGGTTGTGATGCCGCCTGTACCGTGGCCAGCGTACCACCCAGGCACGGGCATTGCATCGATTCCCGTGCGAACCAACGAACATCAGGGAGTGACGGCAATGAACGAGCAGGAATTGCGCGGTCTGATCGCCAAGGTAAAAGCCGGTGCGCTATCGCGCCGTGCCTTTGTGCAGCAGATGGTGACGCTGGGCCTGACCGCGCCGATGGCGGGCCAGATGCTGGCGTGGTCCGGTGTGGCGCAGGCGCAGCCGGCGTCCACTTACAAGCCCACCAAGCGCGGCGGCGGCGGCATCCTGAAGCTGCTGTTCTGGCAGGGCCCCACCCTGCTCAATCCGCATTTCGCCACGGGCACCAAGGACCAGGAAGGCTCGCGCGTCTTCTACGAGCCACTGGCGTCGTGGGATCCCGACGGCAACCTGGTGCCGGTGCTGGCCGCCGAAATCCCCAGCCGCGAGAACGGCGGGGTGGCGGCCGACGGCAGGTCGGTGACCTGGAAGCTCAAGCGCGATGTGCGCTGGCACGATGGCCACCCCTTCACCGCCGACGACTGCGTCTTCAACTGGCAATACGCCACCGACCCGGCGACCGCCGCCGTGACCGTCAGCACCTACAAGGACGTCACGGTCGAGAAGCTCGACGATTTCACCGTGCGCGTGCACTTCACCAAGCCGACGCCGTTCTGGGCCGAAGTTTTCTGCAGCACGCGCGGCCCACTCATTCCCAAGCACCTGTTCGCCGACTACAAGGGCGCCAAGTCACGCGATGCCCCCACCAACCTCAAGCCGGTCGGCACCGGCCCGTACCGGTTCGTCGACTTCAAGCCGGGCGACATGTTGAAGGGCGAGCTCAATCCCGACTACCACATGCCCAACCGGCCGCATTTCGACTTCATCGAACTGAAGGGTGGTGGCGACGCCGTGTCGGCGGCGCGTGCCGTGCTGCAGACCGGCGAGTATGACTACGCCTGGAACATGCAGGTCGAGGACGAGATCCTGCTGCGACTGGAGAAAGGCGGCAAGGGTCGTATCGTGATCGTCGAGAGCGGCAGTATCGAGCACATCCAGGTCAACCCGACCGATCCGTGGACCGAGGTCGACGGCGAGCGCTCCAGCATCAAGACCAAGCACCCGATCCTGAGCGACCCGGCCGTGCGCCAGGCCCTGGCGCTGCTGGTCGACCGGCAGTCGGTGCAGGACCATGTCTATGGCCGCACCGGCGCCGCCACGCCCAACTTCCTGAACAACCCCGAACGCTTCCGCTCGCGCACGACGCGCTTCGAATTCAACATCGAGAAGGCCAGCCAGATCCTCGAGGCCGCCGGCTGGAAACGCGGGTCTGACGGCATCCGCGCCAAGGACGGCCGCAAGCTGAAATTCGTGTTCCAGAGCTCGATCAACGCGCCGCGCCAGAAGACCCAGGCGATCGTCAAGCAGGCCTGCCAGAAGGCCGGCATCGAGATCGAGATCAAGGCGGTGACCGGATCGGTGTACTTCTCCTCCGACGTCGCCAACCCCGATACCTACACCAAGTTCTATGCCGACCTGCAAATGTACACCACCAACATGGGCCAGCCCGATCCGGGGCAGTTCATGAACCAGTTCATCTCCCGGGAGGTTTCCTGCAAGGACAACAAGTGGCAGGGCCGCAACATCACGCGCTGGCGTAACGAGACCTACGACCAGCTCTTCCATGCCGCCGAAGGTGAACTCGATCCCATCAAGCGCGCCGCGCTCTATATCCGCATGAACGAGATGGTGGTCACCGACCACGCCGTGATCCCGGTCGTCTACCGCCGTGGCGTGGCGGCCATGCAGCACCGGCTCAAGGCGACACTGAGCGGCTGGGATAACGCCATGTGGCGGCTGCCCGACTGGTACCGCGAGGGCGAGGCTTAGGATTTTAGCCCCTCTCCCGCAAGCGGGAGAGGGAGGGGCCCATCGTGCGTAGCACGATGGGAGGGTGAGGGATTAAGGACGCGGTGCCGAGTCCTGAGGCCCTCACCTCGGCATATCGGCCGAAGGCCGATATGCCTGACCGCGCGCTGCGCGCGCGTCGACCTCTCCCGCGGGAGAGGTTAAGAACTCATCTGCACCCATTCTTCCTCGGTCAGCGTCTTGACGCCAAGCTCGGCGGCCTTCTTGGCCTTGGAGCCGGCATCGGCGCCCACCACGACGTAGTCGGTTTTCTTCGACACCGAGCCGGTGACCTTGGCGCCCAGCGACTCGGCCTTGGCCTCGGCCTCGTCGCGGCTCATCGCCGACAACGAGCCAGTGAACACCATGACCTTGCCCGAAAAGACCGAGTCGGCAGCCACGCGCGCGGTACGGAACGCCTGCACGTCGACCTCGGTCAACAGTTGGCGGATGATGTCGACGTTGTGGCCCTCTCGGAAGAACACGGTGATCTTATCGGCGGTGGTCACACCGATATCCGTGACATTGCACAGGCGGCCATAGGCGGGGCCAATCTCGGCCACCGCTTTCTCTTTCTTGGTCGGCGTCTCGTTGGCGGCGCGCTCCTCGCCGGCCTTCAGCATCTCGTCCAGCCACGTCGCGGCATCGCCGTACTCGCGCGCCAGCGCCTTGGCGGTCGACTCGCCGATCGTGGGGATGCCCAGGGCGTTGATGAAGCGATCCAGGCCGATGGTGCGGCGCGCCTCGATCGCGTCCAGCAGGTTGCGCACCGACTGCTCGCCCCACCCTTCGCGCTTGCGGATCTCGTCCGCCCTGTCCTTGAGCTTGAAGAAGTCGGCGGGTGTCTTCAGCAGGCCGTCACGCCAGAAGTTCTCGATATGGGTGCCGCCCAGGCCCTCGATATCGAACGTGTGGCGGGACACGAAGTAGCGCAGTCGCTCGACCTGCTGAAACGGACACTCCAGCCCGCCCGAGCAACGCCGCACGACACCGTCCTCCTCGCGCACGACCTCGGTCTTCAACGGACAGGGACAGTGGGTCGGGAACTTGAACGGCTTGGCGCCCTTGGGCCGTGCCGACGCCACCACGCCGAGCACCTGCGGGATCACGTCGCCGGCGCGCTGGATCTCGATGGTGTCGCCCAGCCGTACATCCAGGCGCTCGATCTCGTCGGCGTTGTGTAACGTGGCACGCGATACCACCACGCCGCCGACGGTGATCGGCTCGAGATCGGCCACCGGTGTCAGCGCGCCGGAGCGTCCGACCTGGACCAGGATGTCGCGCAGCACCGTCTGCGCCCGCTCGGCCGGGAACTTGTGCGCGATCGCCCAGCGCGGCGAGCGGCTGACGAAACCCAAAGTCTCCTGCCAGTCGATACGGTCGACCTTGTAGACGATGCCGTCGATGTCATAGGGCAGCTTGGCGCGGCGCAGGCCGATGTCGCGATAGACGGCCAGCGCCTCTTCGAGCGTCTTGGCGAGCCTGGCCTCGGGATTGACCTTGAAACCCCAGGCCTTCAGGCGCTCGAGGAACTCGTGCTGAGTCTTCCACAGACGCGGCTCGGCCTCGCCCCAGGCGTAGGCGAAGAACGCCAGCGGCCGGCTGGCAGTGATCGTCGAGTCGAGCTGACGCAGCGAACCGGCGGCGCTGTTGCGCGGGTTGGCGAAGACTTTTTCGCCGGCCGCCGCCTGGCGCTCGTTGAGCTTCAGGAACTCGGCGCGCGACATATAGACTTCGCCACGCACGTCGAGCTTGTCGGGTGCCTTGCCCTTCAGCTTCTTGGGCACGTCGGCCAAGGTGCGCACGTTGGCCGTGACGTCCTCACCCTCGGTGCCGTCGCCGCGGGTGGCGGCCCGCACCAGCTCGCCGTTCTCGTAGCGGATCGACAGCGACAGGCCGTCGATCTTGGGCTCGCACACCAGGGCGATCGTCGCGTCCTCGGCGATGTCGGTCTCGCGTGCCAGGTAGCGGCGCACGCGGTCGATGAAGTCGGTGATGTCCTGATCGGCAAAGGCGTTGTCGAGCGACAGCATGGGCACGCCATGGCGCACCTTGGCGAAGCCGCGCGCCGGCGCGGCGCCGACCTTCTGCGACGGGCTGTCCGCTGTATGCAGGTCGGGGAACTGCGTCTCGATCGCGTTCAGGCGCCGACGCAACGCATCGTAGGCGGCGTCGGAGATCTCCGGCGCATCCTTCTCGTGGTAGAGCTTGTCGTGATGCGCGACCGCCGCCGCCAGCCGCGCGTGCTCGGCCTTGGCCTGACGCGGCGTCAGGTCGGCCACTGCGATCTTCTCCACGACCTTCGCCTGTCGCGACATGCATCGAGCTCCGCACTGAACTTGCCCACCCGCCTCGGTGGCCGGGAACATTTATCCGACACCATTCTCGTCTGAAAGACTAGAAAGTGATTCCCGACGCAAATTCAATGGCTTGAGCTGGGGTGCCGTTCACGGGCTCGGTTGCCGGGGCGTGGCCCAGCCGGTGCATCCGGGGATATGAGCCTGTCCCACGCAGCCATGGCGCCCTCCGCAATGGCGAGCAGGGCCTTGCGCGACGCACCGTCGCGGGCATGCACCGACATGCCGTGCTGCACGGCCATGTAGAACATCGCGACCGCCCGCCAGTCGGGTCCCTGCGGCAGGACGCCTTCGGCAGCATCGTGCACGAGGCGCCGGCGCAACGTCTCGACGTTGCCGGCGCGCAGGCTGCGCAGTTCATCGCACACCGCAGCGTTGGCGTCGTCGGCGTTGAGCGCGCCCAACACGATCAGGCAGCCGCGCGGCTTGCCGGGACGGGTGAAATCCTCGGCGCTGGTGCGCAGCATCGCCTCGATCGCCGCCTGCGCTGTCGGCGCGGCGTCCACGGCGGCCCAGATGCGCCCGCCGTCCGTCGCGATGTAAAGCGCGACGGCTTCACGAAACAGCGCCTCCTTGCAGCCGAACGCGGCATACAGGCTTGGCGGATTGACGCCCATCGCGGCCGTCAAGTCGGCCATCGACGTGCCGTCGTAGCCTTTGGCCCAAAAGACCTCCATCGCCTGTCGCAACGCCGCGTCGCGGTCAAAGCTGCGCGGACGGCCCCGTTCGGCCATCGCCGCCTCCTTTCTGTAGCATTCAATAAATAAATACCTTGACGTTCGATGGCAAGTCCCCCATGTGTTTATGTATCGAATGCTACATAAAAGGAATTTCCAATGTCTGGACTCAAAGGCAAGACGGCACTGGTGACCGGCGGCAGCCGTGGCATGGGCGCCGCGATCGCACGACGCCTGGCGGCCGACGGCGCCGACGTCGCGCTCACGTACGTGGAGAGCGCCGACAAGGCCCGCAATGTCGTGGGCGACATCGAACGTGCCGGACGGCGTGGCCTGGCGATCAGCGCCGACAGCGCCGATCCCACCGCGGTGGCCGCCGCCGTGGAAAAGACGGTGGCCGCCTTCGGCCGTCTCGACATCCTGGTCAACAATGCCGGCATCTTCATCGCCAAGCCGCTCGAGGCGCTGACGCTGGCGGAATTCGACACCATGATCGCCATCAACGTGCGCGCCGTGTTCGCGGCCACGAAGGCTGCCGCGGTCCACATGGGCGACGGCGGGCGCATCATCTCCATCGGCAGCAACCTTGCCGAACGCGCACCCTCACCCGGCCTCAGCCTCTACAGCCTGAGCAAGGCGGCGCTGGTCGGCTTCACCAAGGGCGTGGCGCGCGACCTGGGGGCACTCGGCATCACGGTCAATGTCGTCCACCCCGGCTCGACCGACACCGACATGAACCCGGCCGACGGCGAACACGCTGATGGCCAGCGCGCACTGATGGCCATCCCCCGCTTCGGCGAGCCGCGCAACATCGCGAGCCTGGTCGCCTGGCTGGCGAGCGAAGACGCCCGTTTCGTGACGGGTGCCGGCTTTGTCATCGACGGCGGCGCCAACGCCTGAGCGGCCCATGACGCGCACCGCACGTTCGACGCACGCGCCATCGTTCGCCATCGCCGTCAGCCTGCTCGCGTTCGCGAACTTCGTGATCGTCACGACCGAGTTCGTTGTCGTGGGATTACTGCCGGCGATGGCCGATGATCTCGGGCTGTCGCTGCCCACGACAGGCTGGCTGGTGACAAGTTTCGCACTGGCCGCAGCCCTGCTGGGACCACCGCTGACCGTACTGGCCGACCGGTATGCGGCGCGCCACGTGTTTCTCGCGGCAACGCTGATCTTCGCGGCCGGCAACCTGCTGACGGCGCTTGTGCCGGATATGGGCATCCTGATCGCCGTCCGCATCGTGCAAGGCAGCGTGCTGCCGGCCTTCGTCAGCGTCGCCAGCGTGGCCGCGGCCCGCCTCACGAGCCCGGACCGACAGGGATGGGCGATCTCGCTGGTCAACCTGGGCGTGGCCGCCACCACGGTGCTGGGTATCCCCATCGCCACCGTTGTTGCCGACACGACGGGTTGGCGCGTGAGCTTCGCCGGGCTGGCCGGCCTGGGGCTGGTTGCGGCCGGCCTGATCGCGGCCAGGTTTCCCCGCGCCACGACCACGGCGGCGCCGTCACCGGGCACCGGCGCCACGCTGTTGAGGCATACCGGGTTCCTCGTGCACCTGTTGCTGTCGGGCGTCCTGTTTACGGCGATGTTCGTTGCCTACACCTATATCGCCGCCTTTCTCGGCACGGCGGCAGGCTTCGACGGAACGACGATCGGCGTGCTGCTGATGGGATTTGGCATCGCGGGTGTGTTCGGCAACGGGCTCGCCGGCCGCCTTGTCGACCGCGACCCACTGGCCACGACCCTGGCGGTTGCCGGCGCATTGGCGGTGCTCATGGCGTCGGTTGCCCTGGCGGCACAACGGCCCACGCTGCTGGTGGCCCTGGTCCTTCTGTGGGGCATCGCCCACATGGCCGCGTTCGTCGCCAGCCAGGTGCGCGTCGCGCACGCCGGCAAGGCGGCGCCCGCATTCGCGATGTCGCTGAACATTTCGGTCTGCAACCTCGGCATCGCCCTGGGCACGACGCTGGGCGGCCACATCGTCGATGCATATGGCGTCGACAAGGTCGGCTACGGGGCGAGCATCATCGCCGTGTTCGCCTTCGCCATCGCAGCCGCGATGCTGGTAACGCGCCTCCATGGCAAAGCATCGGTAGCCTGACGCCCGGTACCGTCCCCATGGCGCCACGGCGCAAAACGGTCTACGGAGGGACCACACGGCGAGGCCACAGTAGCGCGGAATGATTCATGACCAGCGCATCCATTGAGCCAGCAGATATTCCGGCGGTTCCCTATTTCCTGGTGCTGCTCGTGCCGCAGGACGACCGCGCGGTGGAGCCGGCGGTCTTCACGGACCATGTGGCGTTCATCGAGCATATGGCATCCGAAGGAATCGTTCTGTTGGGTGGTGGCTTCGAAACACCGATCGAAGGCGCCTCGGCCGCCTATCTCCTGCACACGGCGTCGAAGGCTGAAGCCGAAGCATGGGCGGCCCGGGATCCGCTGATGACCAGTGGCGCCTACCGCCCGAAAGTCATCGCCTGGCACCTGGTCGGCATTGCGCCCGGCGCCATCGACCCGGCGCTCGCAACCTGAGGTGCCCATGCAATCCGACGACGATCTCGCGACGTTCGCTGCATACGGTGCCCCGCCGCTGCCGGCCACCGATGACCAAGGCCACGTCGCGCATGACGGTGCGCGCATCTGGTACGCCGCCTACGGCGAGGGCCCGACCGTCATTCTGCTGCATGGCGGCCTGGGCCACAGCGGCAACTGGGGATACCAGGTTCCGGCGCTGATCGCGGCCGGCCACCGCGTCGTGGTGATCGACAGCCGCGGTCATGGTCGCAGCACGCGCGATTCGCGGCCCTACATGTACGAGTTGATGGCATCCGACGTGCTGGCCGTGATGGACGCACTGCACCTGGACAAGGCGGCGGTGGTGGGCTGGAGCGATGGCGCCTGCATCGCCATGATCCTCGCCATGCAGGTGCCGTCGCGCATCGCCGGCGTCTTCTTCTTCGGCTGCAACATGGATCCCAGCGGCACGAAGGAATTCGTTTCCACGCCGGTCGTCGAGCGGTGCTTCGCACGGCACGCCCGGGACTACGCCCGGCTGTCGGCGACGCCGGACGATTTCGAACCGTTCGTTGCGGCGGTCAGCGCGATGATGAAGACGCAACCCAACTACACGGCACGTGATCTGGCGGCGATCACCGTGCCCGTGGCGATCGTGCACAGCGAGCACGACGAGTTCATCAAACGCGAGCACGCCGAGTATCTCACGCGCACCATTCCTGGTGCCGAACTGATCATGCTGCCCGGCGTCAGCCATTTCGCGCCGCTGCAGCGATCGGCGCGGTTCAACGACGCCGTGGGCGCGTTCCTCGACAGGGTTCTGTGACGACGATGGAAATAGACCGGCCGTCCCCGGCGAATCTGTTATCGGATCCACACGATCATTCCCGGAAGCGCGGGCGTCTGAGACTGTGGACTCTTCGATGATCCTAAAGTGCAACGTACCTTTCGAATCAAGACGAGCGATTTAGGTAGTACCTGACAAGGGAGCGTTGTGCCTGGTGGTACATCGCACCGATGTGGGCGTTTTGCCGAAGCGAGCGCGGAACTGCCGGTTGAAGTAGGAGACATCACCAAAGCCGGCCATGCCGGCGATGTCGATGATGCGCTGCGGTGGCACGTTGGCATCGGACAGCAGCGCGTGCACGTAACGCAGGCGGCGGTCCAGCACATGCTGGCTGAACGTGCGGCCAGTGTGCTCGAGCAAATGATGCACATAGCGCCGCGAGACACCGAGCCTGATCGCGAGCGCACTGACCGTGAATTGCGGCTGGTTGAAGTGGCGATCCATTGCCGACAGAACAGCCTGGCGTCGGGCCGCCTTCAGCCCCCGTTCCGCGATGACGTCACGTCCTTCCGGCGTCGGGCCGATGACGGCAGCTATCAGGTCCAGCACATGCGCTTCGATCGACTGCATCACCGCCAATGGCGGAGGCTCACGCAAAGCCCTGAGGACTGCGCAATAGTCCACCAACAGATTCAGAGCGACCGAATCGCCCACCTGGCCATGCTGGCGCCATGGGTCCGCAACCAGATCGTGCAGCGCATCAACCGGTACGGTTATGGTGTGGAAGATACCACCCGCGGTGGCCAAGAACCGGCTGGGATGATGCCCGTTGGTGAAGTAGCTCGCGCCTGCTTTGGCGGTGACATCGCGATGGCTGCTGGTAGAGCGTACGCCCCCCTTGGCGACCACATTCAGTGTCAGTGCGGGCCGTATATCGTCGGCAAGGGCTTTTGTCCGGATGTGCTCGATCGGGGTAGCGGTAAACGTGCCGATGGAGACAGCACCAAAGCGCTGGATCGAGGCATCGAAATGAGGATGCCCGTCGCTGTGGTCGATCACGTCAAGACCGAGATAGCGCTGGGCGAGAATATCCCGGTAGGCCTCGATTCGCTGCCCTGCCGGCAGGTTTTCTGTTGAGAAGCGCTGCAGAAAGGACATCGCCTCCTCATAGATAGGAATATTCACCCATAGACTCTTGGCACTACGCGCTACGCCGTAAGACCGCATGTCCGCCTCTGGAGGTGAACATAGGGGTCTTGCCTAACAATTGTCGGTGATCGACTCGCTTTCCGTTTGCCGCGGGCCGTTCGGGCTATTTCCAGCCGCCCTGAGGCCGCCGCCCGTAATCAACATCGCGGCGGAACGACATCTTTTCATCGGCCGTCCTCCATCCGACGAAATCGAGTTCCAGCGTCCCCATCTCGGGCGGTAGGTCCTCCTTGCCAACGCTATGCACGAAGGTTTTGGTTTCACCGGGAGCGATCGAGAACAGGTCGGCAATGCTGTCCTGCAGATACGTTGCTTGCCTGTCCTTGAGGGTAAACTTGAGCTGCTTGCCCGCCTTATCGTAGATGTATACGTGAGCGCCAATGAACTTGACTGGACGATCGAACTTGCTCGTGACCTTGAATACCGCGCCAGGCTCGCGAACCCGTTTAGTCGTCTCGAACTTACCAGTAAACGTGGCTTCGAACGGTGACGGCGCCGGCTTGAGGACGCAAAGGGGAGGGCTGGAGTCGACAGATTTGCCGCCGAGCTCCTCGCACGACTTCACGGTCTGCGCGCTCGACGGCGTGAACGTGAGCATGAGTGCGGTCGACAGTGCGACTGCTGCGGCGATCGCGCGAGTCACCAACAGGCCGGCATTGCGAGGTGCGGCCTTCCACATTTTCTTGTTCATGTGAACTCCCAAGACGATTCCATACCGGCCCTCGCGTGCGGGAGCGTCGGCACAGAAACTATGGGATCGAATTTCAGAGAACTCTTGGTCTGGAGCGAACTGACTTACGCCAGGGGTGACATCGCGATCACGAGCGGGACGCCCGCTCTCCCAGGAACACGCCCCATTGCGCGGGGACGGAATAGGAACTACTTGCCCGCCGTCATCAGCTGCTTGGCGGCGGCGCGGGCGGCGTCGGTAATGGCGGCGCCGGAGAGCATGCGGGCCACTTCCTCCAGGCGGGCGGCGCGGTCGAGCGACACGACCTCGCTGGCGGCCTTGCCCCGGCCCGTGGTCTTGCGGATCAGCCAGTGATGGTCGGCCAGCGCCGCGACCTGCGGCGAGTGGGTGACCACCAGCACCTGCAGGGTTTTCGCCAATCGGCGCAGGCGATCGCCGACCGCCGCCGCCGTAGCACCGCCGATGCCGCTGTCGACCTCGTCGAACACCAGGGTGCGCGCGTCGCCGACCTTGGCCAGTGCCAGCTTCAGCGCCAGCATGAAACGCGACAGCTCGCCACCCGAGGCGATCTTGCCGATGGGACCCGGTGCCATGCCCGGATTGGTGGCGACCAGGAACTCGACGCGATCGATGCCATGACCGGCCCAGTCCTTTTCTGGCTGCGCTTCCAGGCGTGTGAGGAACTTGGCGCGCTCCAGTTTCAGCGGCGGCAACTCGGCGCTCACCGTCTTGTCGAGCCTGGCCGCAGCCTTGGCGCGCCCGGCCGACAGGGTTCGCGCCGCCGCGACGAACGCCTCGCGCGCTCGAATGGCTTGCGCCGCCAGTGCCCGCTGGCGCGCATCACCGTCATCAAGCGCAGCCAGTTGCTCGGCCATGCGCTCACGCAAACCCGCCAGACCGCCCACGGTCGTGCCGTGCTTGCGGGCGGCGGCACGCAGGGCAAACAGCCGCTCCTCGATCTTCTCCAGGCGGGCCGGATCGGCATCCAGTGAATCGCGCGCCTGCTCCAGCTGCGCCAGCGCCTCCGTCGCTTCCGACGCGGCACGCTCCAGCGCCGCCAGCGCCGCATCGAGCCGGCCGCCGGCTTGGGGTGCCTGCCGCTCGATCAGGCGATGGGCATGGCGCAAGGCAGCCGCGCCGCCTTTGTCGCTTTCCAATTCGGCCAGGGCGGCGACCACAGCGTCACCAACGGCAGCACCATGGCGCAGCAGCTGGCGCTCGGCGGCCAGGCGCTCCTCGTCGTCGGCCTTGGGCGCGAGCTTCTCCAACTCGGCCACGGCATGACGCAGATATTCCTCCTCGCGACGCGCCTGCTCGTAGGCGGTGGACGCCGCCTCGCGCGCCGCCTCGGCCGTGCGCCATGCAGTCCAGGCCGCCTCGACCTTGGTCGCGTCCGCCTGCAGGCCGCCGAAGGCGTCCAAGGTCGCACGATGGTTCACCGGTACCAGCAGGCCGTGCTGCTCGAACTGGCCCTGGATCTCGACCAAGGTCTCGCCCAGGCGTTTCAGCAGGCCCACCGAAGCCGGTTGATCATTGACGAAGGCGCGGCCCCGCCCGTCGGCACCCACCAGCCGACGCAGCAGCAACGTGGTCCCTTCATCGACGATACCCTGTTCGGCCAGGATGGCGTGCGCCGGGTGATCGTTGGACAGCGAGAATTCAGCGCCCACCACGGCGTGAGCCGCGCCCGGCCGCACGATGCCGCTGCCGGCACGGCCACCCAGGGACAGGCTGAACGCGTCGAGCAGGATCGACTTGCCGGCACCGGTCTCACCCGTCAGCACGCCGAGCCCCGACGCGGCACCGGATTTAGGCGGGACCGGAAAGGCGAGATCGAGCTTCTCGATCAGGACGAAGTCGCGAATGGAAAGGCCGAGCAGCATCGCGACACACGCTCATGTTCCCTCCCCCACGCAGTGGGGGAGGTGGCCGAAGGCCGGAGGGGGATCCGATGGGGTCTTAGTCACTGAGACCACGTCGGCTCCCCTCCGCCCCTTCGGGGCACCTCCCCACTGCGTGGGGAGGATTTTCCTCAAAAGACCGATTTCCACATGCGGTTCAGCCACGACCCGTCGCTGCGCTCGGGCCGCAGGTCGACGCCTTCCAGCAGGTAGTAGGAATCGGCGTACCAGTCGCTGCCGGGGAAATTGTGGCCCAGCACGGCGGCTGCCATCTTGGCCTCCTGCTGCACACCCAGCGCCAGGTAGCACTCGACCAACCGGTGCAGCGCCTCGGGCGTGTGCGTGGTGGTCTGGTACTTCTCGAGGACCTGCCGGTAGCGGTTGATGGCACCGATATACTGCCGCTGCGTCTGATAGAAGCGGCCGACATCCATCTCCTTGCCGCCCAGGTGATCGATCGCGAGATCGACCTTCAGGCGCGCGTCACGGGCGTAGGCGGTGTCGGGGAACCGCTTGGTCACCTCGGCGAGCGCATTGAGCGCCTGTTCGGTGATGCGCTGGTCGCGACCGACGTCGGCGATCTGCTCGTAGTAGCACAGCGCCTTCAGATAGTAGGCATAGGCAATGTCGCGATGGCCTGGATGGAGCTGAATGAAGCGGTCCAGCGCCAGGATCGCCTCGTCGTACTTGTTGGCCTGGTAGTAGGAGAAGGCCGCCATGACCTGGGCCTTGGTGGCCCAGACCGAATAAGGATGCTGGCGGTCGACCTCCTCGAAACCCTTGGCGGCCGTCTTGTATTCACCGGCGCCCAGCGCATCGAGCGCGTTGTTGTAGAGCTTTTCGACCGGCTGCTCGACATAGGTCTTGTTGTCGTCGTCCTTGTCGCCGCACGCGACCAGAGCCAGCGCGCACACGACGCCGAGTGCCGCTGCGCGCCACGCACGCAGGGCGGTTCGGATCGGGGCGGCGTACGAAACTGTCATGGACCGGCTCTCCCAGAATCGGCGGCGGTGGACGATGTAGCCGTTTATATCATGCCGCGAAAGCGTCCCGTAACGCGGCCATCCTGACAAAAAAGCGGGGGCCAGCGGCCCCCGAAGACTCCTCGTCCTGTGGAGAATGCCAGGCCGTCAGTTGGCCTGGCGCCTCAAGAATGCCGGAATCTGCAGATCGTCCTCGTCGCGGGACGTCTTCACGCGATCGGCGGGATCCAGACCGGCAATCTTCGGCTGTGCCGATACGGCGACCGGACGCAGCTGCGCGGGTGCCGGTGCCGGCGGCGGCGCCTCGACCGGACGGGCCGCGATCACCGGTTCCACCGGCGCCGGCGCACCCTGGCCGGCGGGCCGTGCACTGCCACCCACCAGGCCGGTGATGCGCTGGAAGATATTGGGTGCCCGTGCTGCCGCCTCGTTGCGCGCCGCCGGTGCGGGTCGTGTCGACGGACGTTGCGACAGGCGCCAGTCATGCGACGAGCCTGACCGTGCGGCTGCGGCCGGTACGGCGGCGGGGGCAACGGGTGCAGCCGCCACGGCCGGCATCGGCTGAGGTGGCGGCGCGACCGGCGCTAGTGCTGCCGGCTGGAGCAGCGGCAGTTCGGCTTCGGCATGGACGACCGGCTCTTCCATCTCGACCGGCGCGGCTTCCTGCATCGCGACGGGTTCGACGGCGCGGACGGGCGCCGGCGGCGGCGCCATGGCAACGGCCGCCATGGGCGCGACGTCGACGGGTGCCGGAGCGGGCGGCGGTGCCATCGGGGCGGGCGCCGGCGCGACCGCCACTGGGGCTGGCGCGTAGGATGGTGCCGGCCGCGGCGCCGGGCGCTGCTGCAGGTGCGGCTGGCCGGTCTGCGTGATCGGCTTGTCGATGCTGAGATACTTCGGCTCGGGCTGATGCATCACGGCGGCCGAGATGCCGGTGGCAACCACCGACACCCGCATGCGGCCCTGCATGGCGGCATCGAAGGTCGAGCCGAAAATGATATCGGCGTCGGGGTCGACTTCTTCGCGGATGCGGTTGGCCGCCTCGTCGACTTCCAGCAGGGTCATGTCGAGCCCGCCGGTGATGTTGATCAGCACGCCCTTGGCGCCCTTCATCGAGGCGTCTTCGAGCAGCGGGTTGGAGATCGCCGCCTCGGCCGCCGCCTTGGCACGATCCGGCCCTTCGGCTTCGCCGGTGCCCATCATCGCCTTGCCCATCTCGCCCATGACGGTGCGGATGTCAGCGAAGTCGAGGTTGATCAGGCCGGGCATCACCATCAGGTCGGTGACGCCGCGCACGCCCGAGTAGAGAACGTCATCCGCCATCTTAAAGGCGTCGGCGAACGTCGTCTTCTCGTTGGCGATTTTGAACAGGTTCTGGTTCGGAATGATGATCAGCGTGTCGACGTACTTCTCGAGCTCGGTGATGCCATCATCGGCCATCGCCATGCGGCGGCGGCCTTCGAAGTGGAACGGCTTGGTCACCACGCCGACGGTCAGGATGCCCTGGTCGCGCGCAGCCTGCGCGATGACCGGCGCGGCACCCGTGCCCGTGCCGCCGCCCATGCCGGCGGTGACGAACACCATGTTCGAGCCTTCGAGCGACTTCATCAGCTCGGGCAGCGCTTCCTCCGCCGCCTGCTTGCCGACGCCCGGCCGTGCGCCGGCGCCGAGGCCTTGCGTGATGCTGATACCGAGCTGGATGCGGCGATCCGCCAGCGACTGGCCCAGTGCCTGTGCGTCCGTGTTGGCGACAACGAACTCGACACCTTCCAGTGACGACGAAATCATATTGTTCACGGCATTGCCACCAGCTCCACCGACGCCGATGACAGTGATACGCGGTTTAAGGTCGGACTCCGACTGTGGGAGCGACAGACTGATTGTCATTGGCATTCTCCAGGCGAAGACGAGGGGGGTATCTGCGTCGGAGCCGCCGTGATCCCTCGGTTTGTTGGAGATCTTCGACGACGCCGGCCTTGGTTTTTTTGCGGCCGTTGGGGATTGCCAGTCCCGTCAATGATTCTAGACTAAAAATTATCCCGTATCCAACTGCCAATTCGTCCGAAGCGGCCCGCCGGTGCTTCCACCGGTGGATTTTGTGTCTGGCTCACCGCCTGGACCTGCTGCGAGGCATGGATCAACAGCCCGGCGCAACCGGCGAACGACGGCCCGGCCAGCGACTCCGCCAGGCCCGCCATCCGCAACGGCCCACCCAGACGAACTTTCTTGTTCAGGATCTCGCCCGCGATCTCGGGCAGGCCGTCGAGTTGGCTGGCGCCGCCGACCAGCACGACACGGCCACCGGCCAGACGTCCGATACCGCTCGCTTCAAGGCGGCTGCGCACCAGTTCGAAAGTCTCCTCGATGCGCGGCCGGATGATGCCGACCAGGATCGAGCGCGGCACATGGTTGGGCGTCGTGCGCTCCTGCTCGCCGATCAACGGCACGTCGATGATGTCGTACTCGTCGTTGGGCCGCGCCCGGGCCCGGCCGATCAGGGTCTTCATGCGCTCGGCATCGGCCAGCGGCGTCGACAGGCCGCGGGCGATGTCGTGGGTCACATGGCCGCCGCCGATGGGAATCGAATCGATGTGTACGAGGTGATCTTCATAGAAGACCGCGATCGAGGTGGTGCCGCCACCCATGTCGACCAGGGTCGCACCGAGCTTATGTTCGTCCTGCACCAGGGTGGCGAGGCCGGCGGCATACGGCGTCGCCACGCGGTCGGCGATGTCGAGATGGGCCCGCTTCACGCAGACCGCGAGGTTGCGCATGGCCCCCGTGGCGGCGGTCACCAGATGGATATCGACGCCCAGCCGCTCGCCGTACATGCCGCGCGGCTCCAGTACCTGGCTGCCGTCGACGGCATAGCCGACCGGCAAGGTGTGGATAAGGTCGCGATCGGACGTCTCGGCCGGCAGATGGACCTGCGACAGCAGGCGGCGCACATCGCGCTCGCCGATCTCGTGATGCCCGACCTGGATTTCCAGGGTCTGGTTGTGCGACGCCGGCTGGCCGCCGCCGACACCGACGATGACCTCGCGAATCGTCTCGCCGCACATCTCCTCGGCGGCGCTGACGGCAGAGGAAATCGCCCGCGTCGCCTGCTCCATGTCGACGATGTTGCCGGAGCGCAATCCCGCGGCGGCATGATGGCCGATGCCGATCACGCGCAGGCCGGCGCCATCGATGCGCGCCACGAAGCACACGACCTTGCTCGTGCCGATGTCGAGCGCCGCAACGATGCCGTTTCTTGTCTTTGCCACGGTACGCACTCCACTCTTCTGTCTTTATCTTTGGGCACCACCTGCCGGTGTGGACCTGCGGGCGGTGTCAGCCGGCGCCGCCGGCTTGGCCGCCGACGCCGGTTTCGCACCGGCCCCCGCCGGTGCTGGTTTGGCGGCCGCCGCTGCCGGCGCCGCATCGGTGCGGGCCGGCGACCGATCGGCGACGGCCTGCAGAGGATCCGGCGCACCGCGCCGGCGCAGAATCAGTATACCTGGAAGACGCAGATCCACGACCGACAAGTCGCGCGCCAGCAGGTTGTCGCTCTTGTCCAGCGCCAGCAGGCGCTGCAGGGCCGCCGCCGCGTCGTCGGCCGGCAGCTTGATCGTGGGCCCGTCCTCGATCGTCAGGTTCCAGCGCCGCTGCCCGACATAGACCGCCGCCCGCAGGCGATCGCGCAGCGGCTTCGCGTCCTGCAACAGCAACAAAAGTTCGGCCAGGTGCTCCGGCGCACCCTCCCCGGCCACGACCAGCCGCACCTGCGACTCGGCAGGGTCGACGGTGCGGACCTTGCGGCCCAGGCGGTCGATCAGCACGTACTCGACCGTGCGTTTGCCGTTGGCGGCAACGACCTCGTTCTGCCACAGCGCCACGGCACTGCGCTCGCGCAGGGTTACGTGAATGGTCTCGGGCCAGCGACGCTCGACCGCGGCATGCTCGACCCACTCGATCTGCTCCATGCGGTGGCGGGCCGCATGCAGGTCGACCGACAACAGGGACTGGCCGCGGCGCACGTCGAGCGCCTTCAGGATGGCGTCCTGGGTTACATGCCGGCGGCCCTCGACGGTGATGTCCTGCAGGGGAAACGGCGCGAAAGAGGTGATGCGGTTACCCAAGCCCTCTGCCCAGGCCTGGACCTCCTCGACCTTGCCGCTCTTCCACAGCACGAAGCCGCCGATGGCGCTGCCGCCCAGCACACCCACCAGCAGGCCCAGCACGACCGCACGGCGCCACGGCACGGCCGCCTCGCGCGTGCCGCGCGCGTTCTTGCGCGTGGTTGGCCGCGCCGTACCGGGACGCGGCGCACCCGGCCGGCGGCTGCTGCCGCGGCGGGGGCGGACGTCGATATCCCGGCCGTGCGGTGAACTCACGCTGGGCATCGTGCGTGCTCCACCATCCAGCGCATGAGTTCGGGGAACGGCAGGCCGAGCCACTTCGCCTGCTCGGGCGCCAGCGACAGCGGCGTCATGCCGGGCTGGGTGTTGATCTCCAGGATGCACAGACCCTCGGTGCCCGGCAGGCTGTCGTCCCAGCGGAAGTCGCACCGCGTCAGGCCATCGCAGCCCAGGGCCTGATGCGCCGCCAGCGCCCAGCGCATGGTCTCGTCGTACACCGGCTTGGCGATCGGCGCCGGCACCAGATGCTCGGTGATGCCGTCGGTGTACTTGGCCTCGTAGTCGTAGAACTTCACGCGCGGGCGCAGCTCGGTCACCGCGATCGGCCGGTCACCGAGCACGGCCACGGTCAGCTCGCGCCCCGGCACGTAGCGCTCGACCAGGACGCGCTCGCCGAACTTGGCTTCGGCCGCCTCGACGGCGGCGAGATTGTCGCCCGGGCCGACGATGTGCACGCCGATGCTGGAGCCCTGGTCGATCGGCTTGACCACGTAGGGCCGCGGCATCGGATCGCCCGCCAGCAGCGCCCGCCGCTCGATCACCATGCCGTCGGCGCAACGCAGGCCGATCGCCGCGAACACCTGGCGTGCGCGCGGCTTGTCCATCGCCAGCGCCGAGGCCAGCACGCCCGAATGCGTGTAGGGAATCGACAGGAACTCGAGTACGCCCTGCACGCAGCCGTCCTCGCCCCACTTGCCGTGCAGCGCGTTGAAGACGACGTCAGGGCCGCCGCCGCCGGCCGGCCGCAGCGCATCGACCAGCGCCCGCAGGTCGCGGGTCACATCAAGCTCGACGACCGTGAAGCCCGCCTCGCGCAACGCATCGGCACAGGCGCGGCCGGTGGTCAATGACACCTCGCGCTCCGGCGACCAGCCGCCCTTCAGCAGCGCCACGGTCTTACTCATGACGGTACTCTCTTATCCCCCTCCCCCTTGTGGGGGAGGGTTGGGGTGGGGGGTCGACAAACGAAGCGCCTGGTGTGGAGCGCCCCCTCCCCAACCCTCCCCACAAGGGGGAGGAGGCATGATTGGTGTGCCTCCACCAATGCCGGGTCATGACGGCGCTCCTGGCACCACCGGCGCGTCACCCGCGCGCGGCGCGCCGATACGCATGATCTCCCAGTGCAGGGCGACACCCGATGTCTGGTAGACGCGACGGCGCACTTCCTCGCCCAGCGCCTCGATGTCGCGCGCCGTGGCCTCGCCGGTGTTGATCAGGAAATTGCAGTGCTTCTCTGAGACCTGCGCGCCGCCCATCCGCAACCCGCGGCAGCCGGCGGCGTCGATCAGGCGCCAGGCACTGTCGCCGGGTGGGTTGGTGAAGGTTGACCCGCCGGTGCGACTGCGCGGCTGGCTCTCGCCCCGCGCGCGATCGATCTCGCTGATGCGGGCTGCGATGGCATTCTGATCACCCGGCTGGCCGCGCAGCGTCGCGCCGGTGAAGATCACCGAGCCGGGCACAGCGCAGTGGCGGTAGGTGAAGCCGAGATCAGCCGGCAACAGGCGCAGGCGCTGGCCGCGGCGATCGACGGCGTCGGCGTGCACGATGACGTTCTTCACCTCGCCGCCATAGGCGCCGGCGTTCATGCGCAGCGCGCCGCCGATCGTCCCCGGCACGCCACTGAGGAACTCAAGCCCGGCCAGGCCGTGATCGCGTGCCGTGAGCGCGACGTTCAGGTCGAGCGCGCCCGCACCAGCCATCACATAATCGCCCTCGATGGCGATGTCGGTGAAACCGCGCAGCAGCCGGATCACGACGCCGGGAATGCCGCCATCACGCACCAGCAGGTTCGAGGCAACGCCCAGCACGGTGATCGGCACATCCTCGGGTGCGGCGGCCAGGAAACCGGCGAGATCATCGAGGTCGGCCGGCCGGAACAGTACTTCGGCTGGACCACCGGCGCGGAACCACGTCACCGATGCCAGCGGCGCGCCGGCGGTCAGCCGACCCCGTACCGGCGGCAGCCGGTCGATCAGGTGCGAGGTGGTCCGCGCCACAGCGTTCATGCCGGTCGCCCGCCCGCATTGTTGGTGATCACGCGCGGGGCGGCGCGCTCCGACGCCAGCTGGCGCAGCTGATCTGGCAGCGCATAGGCCCAGCCCGAGATGCTGCCGGCGCCCAGGCAGATCACGACGTCGCCGGGGCGCGCCACGGTCCACAACAGTTCGGGCAGGTCCGCCGGCGCGTTGAGCGCCATGACGCGAGGATGGCCGGTCTGCTGGATGCGTTCGATCAGCATCTGCTTGTCGACCCCGGCGATCGGCGCCTCGCCGGCCGGGTAGACGTCGGCGACGACAACGACATCGGCATCGCCGAAGCAGCGGGCGAAGTCATCCCGCAGATCGCGCAGCCGGGTGAAGCGGTGCGGCTGGGCGACCGCGATCACCTGGCCGGAACCGCCATAAGCCTGGCGCGCCGCGCGCAGGACGGCGGCGATCTCGACCGGGTGGTGCCCGTAATCGTCGATCACCGTGATGCCGTGTGCCTCGCCGGTCTTGGTGAAGCGGCGCTTGACGCCCGAGAAGTGCGCCAGGCCGCTGCGGATCGTATCGTCGTCGATGCCCATCTCGACCGCCACCGAAATGGCGGCGAGCGCATTCTGCACGTTGTGCTGCCCGAACATCGGCAGGCGCATGCTCGGGATGTTGCGGGTTTCGTTGGTGGCGCGGTTGGTCACCACGACATCGAAGTCGGCGCCCTCGCGGTCGAGCCGCAGGTTGACGGCGCGCACATCGGCGTTGGCGGCCAGCCCGTAGGTCACGATGCGGCGGTCCGACACGCGCGGGATGATGGCCTGCACCTCGGGATGATCGAAGCACAGCACCGCAAAGCCGTAGAACGGGATGTTCTCGACGAAGGTCACGAAGGCCGCACGCACGGCGTCGAAGTCGCCGTAGTGGTCGAGATGCTCGGGGTCGATATTGGTGACAACGGCGATCGTCGCCGGCAGGCGCAGGAAGGAGCCGTCCGACTCGTCGGACTCGACCACCATCCAATCGCCGCCGCCCAGCCGCGCATTGGTGCCGTAGGCGTTGATGATGCCGCCGTTGATGACCGTGGGATCGATGTGCGCCGCATCAAGCAAGGAAGCGATCATCGATGTGGTGGTGGTCTTGCCGTGGGTGCCGCCGACCGCCACCGACCATTTGAGCCGCATCAGCTCGCCCAGCATCTCGGCGCGGCGTACCACGGGCACGAAGCGGGTGCGCGCGGCCAGCACCTCGGGGTTGTCGGCCTTGACCGCCGACGACACCACGACAACCTCGGCATTACCCAGGTTGTCGGCGCGGTGGCCGATCATGACCTTGATGCCCAGCGCCGCCAGCCGCTTGCAGTTGGCGTTGTCGGCAACGTCGCTGCCCTGCACCTTGTAGCCAAGATTGTGCAGCACCTCGGCGATGCCGGACATGCCGATGCCGCCGATGCCGACGAAATGGATCATACCGATGCTGAGCGGCAGGGCTCTCATGCCGCGGCTCCCGTTTGTCTTTCTGAGCAAGGTGAAGAACCTGTTGCAGTGTCATACCGCGCGCGCGATTCCGGTTGAAGCCGGTGCGTGACGGATGACCCCGTGCGTTGCGATGGCTCAACAGGTCCTTCGCTGCGCTCGGGACGACGGTGGGCGAAACCGACCAGGTCGACGACGAGATCGGCGAGTTGCTGCGTGGCATCGGGGCGGCCGGCATCGCGTGCCGCCGCCGCCATCGCCGCCAGGCGCTCGGGTGCCGCGAACAGCGTCTCGAGGTGCCCGCGCAGAGCGTCCGGCGTGAAGCGCTCGTGCGGCAGCAGGATGGAGGCGCCCACCTCGTCGATCGCCTTGGCGTTCGCGCGTTGATGGTCCTCAGTTGCGTGGGGGAAGGGGACGAGGACCGATGGCCGACCGGAAGTGGTCAATTCGGCCACTGTCGACGCTCCCGCCCGTGCGACAACGAGGTGGGCCCCGGCCAGACGGGCCGGGAAGTCAGAGAAGAAAGTCTGGCAGTCGGCGGCAATGGCGTGTTCGGCATAGAACGCGCGCACGCGCTCCAGATCCTCGGCGCGGCATTGCTGGGCAAGCTTGAGCCGTCGCCGCAATGCCTCAGGCAATGCCGCGATCGCCTCGGGGATCACGACGCCGAACGAGGCGGCGCCCTGGCTGCCGCCGATGACGACCATCCGGATGTCGCCGTCCGCCACCGGCGGCACGTAGGGCACGTCGCGCAGCGCGCGCACGGCATCGCGCACGGGATTGCCGACCAGGCGCACCCGCGGATCGCGCTCGCCCAAGTGCCGCACCGCCTTGAAGGCGGTGGCAATGGTTGTGTGCGGGCTGGTCACCAGGCGGTTGGCGCGCCCCAGCACGGCATTCTGCTCGTGGATCAGGGTCGGCAGCCGGCGCAGGCGGGCGGCGAACATCGCCGGAACGCTGGCGTAACCTCCGAAACCGATCACTGCGCTGGGCGCCAGGCGGCCCAGCAGCGCCAGCGACTGCACGACGCCGATGCCGAGCGCCGCGGCATTGCGCACGCGGTTGAGCGCGCCGCCGGCGCCCGGACTGGCGGCGTGCACGCGATGCACCGGCAGCGCCCCCAGCGCACCCTGCCATTGCCGGCCGCGGTCGTCGGTGATCAGGGCCAGGGGTACGCCACGACGCGCCAGTTCGCCCGCCAGCGACTCGGCGGGGAACACATGGCCGCCGGTGCCGCCGGCAGTCAGGATCACGGGACCGCGCGGCGGGTTCATGCCGCCTCCCCCAGCCCGGCGCGCTCGCGCGTCAAGGCCAGCATCATGCCGACCGCCACCGCCATGGCGACGGCCGACGAACCGCCGTAGGAGATGAACGGCAGGGTCATGCCCTTGGCCGGCATCAGCTGCACGGTCGAGGCCATGTTGATGAAAGCCTGAAGGCCGAACTGGATCACCAGACCCGCCGCCGCCAGCATGATGAACAAGCTGGTCTCGTTCATGATGCGCGACATCGAGCGCAACGTGACGAACGCAAACAGCAGCAGGACGATCAGGCAGGCGATGAGGCCGAACTCCTCGCCGGCCACGGCCATCACGAAGTCGGTATGCGCGTCAGGCAGCTGCGCCTTCACCGTGCCCTCGCCCGGTCCGCGGCCGAACATGCCGCCGTTCATGAAGGCTTCGAGCGCCGTGTTGACCTGATAGTTCTCGCCGGCATCGGGATTCATGAAGCGCTCGATGCGGCTCTGAACATGCGAGAACGACAGGTAGGCGCCAACCAGCCCGACGCCCGCCATGCCGGTGCCGACGACGGCCAGCCACAGCGGCAGGCCGGCGAGGAAGAACTGCGCCGCCCACACCACGGTCACGACCACCGACATGCCGAGGTCGGGCTGCACCAGCAGCATGCCCAGCACGGCGGCGAACAACAGCGTCGCCAGCAGGAAGCCAGGGAACCGCGGATTGAGCTTCTTCTGCGCAAACAGCCAGGCCGAGATCACCGCCAGGCTGGGCTTCACGAATTCCGACGGCTGCAGGGTGCCGAAGCCCGGCAGCGAGATCCATCGCCGGGCGCCTTTGATCTCGGTGCCGACCACCATGGTGGCGGCCAGCGCTATCAGACCGATGGCGAACACCACCAGCGCCAGCCGCCGGACCATGCGCGGCGGCGCCAGCGAGATCGCCAGCATGATGCCGAGCGCAATAGGCAGAAACAACAGCTGGCGGCGCACGAAGTGGAAGGAATCGGCGCCGATGCGCTCCGCCGCCGGTGGCGATGCCGCCATGGTCAGCATCACGCCCACCGCCATGATCAGCAGCACGGCACCCAGCGACCAGCGATCGACCGTCCACCACCAGCGGCCGACGACGGAGGTATCGTTGCGCGGCACTGAGATCATGCAACCCCTCCCGCCTCAACCACGGCGCCCGGCAAGGCGCGCGCCATGGTGCGAAACGCATCGCCGCGCACCTCGAAATTCGGCCACTGGTCGTAGGAAGCACATGCCGGGGACAACAACACGACGGCATCGGCGCGACGCTCGCGCGACGCCATCGCATGCGCCTGCTGCACGGCCGTCTTCAGATCGCCGCAGCGTGCGTAAGGGACCCTGCCCTCGAGCGTGGCGGCGAAGGCGTCGCTCGACGCACCGATCAGGAATGCATGCACGACGCGGCCGAACAATGGCTCGAGCGGCACGATGCCTTCGGCCTTGGGCGTACCGCCGACCAGCCAATAGATGGTGTCATAGGCCGCCAGTGCCTTCTCTGTGGCATCGGCGTTGGTCGCCTTGCTGTCGTTGACGTAGACGATGCCATCCACGATTGCGACCCGCTCCTGGCGATGCACCAGCCCCGGGTACGTCGCCAGCCCCTGTGCGATGGCCTCGACCGTCATGCCCAGCGCACGACAGGCCGCATAGGCACAGGCTGCGTTCTGCCAATTGTGGGCACCCGGCAGGTTCTTGATGGGTTTGAGGTCGATCTCAGTGTCGTTGCGCGCATCCCGCAGACGGCCGGCAACGACCGATATGCCCGTGGGATTGGGTTGACCGATGTGGACCGTGACGATGGTGGCCGGCGCTGCCGCCAATCCGGCGGCCGTCTGCTGCGAGGGCGCATCGTCGATGCCGATCACTGCCAGGTCGCCCGGCTGCTGGTTGTCGAAGATGTGCCGCTTGGCGGCAACATAGCCGTCGAGATCGCCGTGACGATCGATGTGATCAGGTGTGATGTTGAGCCAGATCGCCACCTGGCACCGCAGGCTTGGCACCAGTTCGAGCTGGAACGACGACAGTTCCAGCACGTAGACACCGTCGGCGCCCAGCGGCCGGAAATCCAGCGCCGCCGGACCGAAATTGCCGCCGATGTCGCGCTTGATGCCGGCGTTCTTGAGGATGTGGCCGATCAGGGCCGTGGTGGTGGACTTGCCGTTGGTGCCGGTGATGCCGATGATGCGTTCCGGCGCGCCGCTGCGCGCCAGCAGTTCGATGTCGCCGATCACCGGCTTGCCGGCGGCGCGCGCCGCGACGGCGGCGGGATGCGGCTTGGGAAACGTGTGCGGGATGCCGGGGCTCAGCACCAGCGCATCCCAGCGGTTCCAGTCCAACGATGCCGGATCGGCCAGGGGAAACCCCTGGCTCTGCGCCTGGGCGCGCCGGGTGGCGTCATCATCCCAGACCGCGAAATCGACCTGCGCCGCCTGCAGGGCCCGCGCCGCCGCCAGCCCGCTGCGGGCGAGCCCCAGCACGGCGAACCGCGAACCCTGCAGGGACGACAGATCAATCATCTCCCCTCACCGCAGCTTGAGTGTGGCCAGGCCGACGATGGCCAGCACGGTGGCGATGATCCAGAAGCGGATGACGATGGTGGGCTCGGCCCAGCCTTTCTTCTCGAAGTGATGATGCAGCGGCGCCATGCGAAACACGCGCCGCCCGGTGAGCTTGAAGGATGCCACCTGGACCACGACCGACACGGTCTCCAGCACGAACAACCCACCAACGATCGCCAGCACGATCTCGTGCTTGATCACCACCGCAATGGCGCCCAGCGCGCCACCCATGGCGAGCGACCCGGTGTCGCCCATGAACACCATGGCCGGCGGTGCGTTGAACCACAGGAAACCGAGGCCACCGCCAATCAAGGCGGCGCACAGGATGATCAGCTCGCCCGAGCCCGGCACGGCGTGGATCTGCAGATAGTTGGTCAACACGGCGTTGCCGACGATATAGCTGATGAGGCCGAACACGCCGGTGGCGATGATCACCGGACCGATCGCCAACCCATCAAGGCCGTCGGTGAGATTCACCGCGTTGGAGGCGCCGACGATGACCAGCGACGCGAAGATCAGGAACCCGATCAGGCCCAGCGGAATCAGAACCGACTTCAGGAACGGCACCGCCAGCTGATATCGCAGCGCCGCCGGCGACAGATCGGCAATCAAGACGGCAGCGATGACCGACATGGTGACCGCCACGATCAACTTCAGGCGCCCCGGCAAGCCGCGTGTATTGCGTTTGCTGACCTTCAGGTAATCGTCGACGAACCCGATGGCGCCGAACCCCAGGGTCAACAGCAGCACGATCCAGACGTAGCGGTTGCGCAGGTCGGCCCACAACAGCGTGCTCACCACCAACGCGATCAGAATCAAAAAGCCGCCCATGGTGGGCGTGCCTTTCTTGGTGAGCAGGTGGCTCTCCGGTCCATCATCGCGAATGGGCTGACCCTTGCCCTGTTTGCTGCGCAGCCATGCGATCAGCCGGCCGCCGACCATGAATGACAGCAGCAGCGCGGTCAGGAACGCGCCACCGGAGCGGAACGTGATGTAGCGAAAGAGGTTGAACAGGCTGAACTGGTCGGCCAGCGGGGCAAACAGTTGGTACAGCACGGTCAGCGGCCTCCCGTGCGGTTCGACCGGGCCTCGCCCAGCGCGAGGATCGCTTCGACGATCACTTTCATTTTCGAGCCCAGCGATCCTTTCACCGCCACGACATCACCTGCCTGCAACGCCTCGACCACCCGCTGCGCCAGACGCGACGAATCCGGCGCATGTGCCGCGCGCAGCCGGGGTGGCAACGCGCGATGCAATGCCCCCATGCCGACGCCGGCAGTGAACACCAGGTCGGCGCCACTGGCCTCGACGGCGGGTGCCAGCGCGACGTGCATGGCCTCGCTGTCGGCGCCCAGTTCGAGCATGTCGCCCAGCACCAGCAGCCGGCGACCACCCGGACCGGGCCGCGCCGCCGCCAGCAACGCCAACATGGCGCGCACCGACGGCGGACTGGCGTTGTAGCTTTCGTCGATCAGCTCGACGCTGCCGTCCGCCAGCGACACGCGCCGCCGCGCGCCGCGGCCAACAGGTGCCGCAACACCCGCCAGCGCTGCCGCAGCCGCATCGACGTCGACACCCAGCGCCGCCGAAGCGGCCAGCACGGCGAGGCTGTTCAACACCCAGTGCCGGCCCGGGGCGCCGAGGCGATAGCGGAGTTCACGCCCCTGCGCCAGCGCCGTGACGGCGCTGCCGGTGTCCTCGAGGTCGCACCCCAGCAGGCGGTATTCCGCTGCCTCATGCTCACCGAATGTCAGCTGCCGCGATGCACCAGCGGCATCGGCCCATTGCGCCAAGCGAAAGAAATGGGCGCTGTCGCGCGGCAGGACGGCAACAGGACCACCGGCAAGCGAAGGGTCCATGCCGACAAAGAGCTTCGCCTTCTCCTCCGCGATTGCATCGACGCTGCCAAAATTTCCGATATGCACAGCCTCGACGTTCGTGATGATACCAACATGGGCCTGCACCATCCGCGCCAGCGGCTCGATCTCGCCGGGATGGTTGGTGCCGACCTCGCACACGGCATAGCGGGCATCGGCCGGCAGGCGTGCCAATGTCAGCGGCACGCCGATGTGATTGTTGTAGCTGGCCTCGGCAGCGTGCGTCTTGTCCTGGCTCCCCAGCACGACGCGTAGCGCTTCCTTGGTGCTGGTCTTGCCCAGGCTGCCGGTCACCGCCACGAACTGCGCCCGGCTGCGCGCACGCGCAGCGCGCCCCAGCGCCTCCAGCGCGCCCAGCGTATCGGGCACGCACACCAGCGGGCCGACACCAACACCCACGCCGGGGTCGGACACCAGCGCCGCGGCCGCACCCTTGGCGAACGCCGCCTCGACAAAGGCATGGCCGTCGGCGGCCTCGCCTTTCAGAGCCACGAACAGATCACCGGCACGCAACGTCCGCGTATCGATGGAAATGCCACCGGCATTCCACGTCGTGCCGCCCAACGCCTGCCCACCGCTGGCGGCGGTCACGTCGGCGCCACGCCACAGCACGGTGCGGTGGGGCATGACGCTCATGCGGCGGCTCCTCGCGGTGGGGCAATGCCCAGCAGTTCGCGCGCGACGGCCGCATCGTCGAAGGGGTGCGTTACGCCGCCGATGGTCTGGCCCTGCTCATGGCCCTTGCCGGCAATCACGACAAGATCATCGGTGCTCCGCACGGCCTCGAGACCGGTCCGGATCGCGGCACGCCGGCCGTCCTTGACCTCGATCACATCGGCCTGCGCCGCGGTCATGCCATCCAGGATCGCCGATCGGATCGCAGCGGCATCCTCGCTGCGCGGATTGTCGTCGGTAACGATGGCGACGTCCGACAACCGGGCGGCGATGTCGCCCATGATCGGGCGCTTGCCCGGATCGCGATCACCGCCACAACCGAACACCACGATCAGGCGGCCGCGCGTATGCGGCCGCAGGGCGCGCAGGACCTGCTCCAGCGCGTCAGGCTTGTGCGCATAGTCGACCAGCACCGGCGCACCCAGCGGATGCGTGGCGACGCGATCGAGCCGGCCGGGCGCGCCTTTCAGGCGCGCCATGGTCGCCAGCGCCGAGTCGACCGACACGCCGACAGCGACCGCCAGGCCGAATGCCGCCAAAGCGTTGCCGGCCATGAAGGCGCCGATCAGCGGCAGTTCGACGTCATGACGGATGCCGAACAACGACAGCACGAGGCGTTGCCCCTCGCCGTGCGGCGTCGCCGCCTCAAGCCGCAGTTCATCGCCGCGACTGCCGTAGCACCACAACCGCTGATGGCGCCGCCGGCTGATGTCGATCAACGGCGCGGCATGCGCGCTGTCGGCATTGATCACGGCGGTGCCGCCGCTGGGCAGCAGCACATCGAACAGACGCGCCTTGGCGGCGAGATAGGCGTCCATCGACGGATGATAATCGAGGTGGTCGCGCGAAAGATTGGTGAAGGCGGCGGCCGAGAAGCGAATGCCGTCGAGGCGGTACTGATCCAGCCCATGGCTCGACGCTTCCATCGCCACGTAGTTCACGCCATCGCTGGCCAAGGTTGCGAGATCGCGATGCAGCTGGACGGGATCCGGTGTGGTGAGTCCCGGCGGCGTGACGCGGTGCGGCGAGACGATGCCCAGTGTCCCCAGGCTGCCGGCGGAAAAACCGGCGCCGGCGAACATCTGGCGCGTGAATTCGGCAACCGAGGTCTTGCCGCTGGTACCGGTGACCGCCACCACCGCCAATGGCTGTGGGCCGGCCATCGCGGCCGCCATGCGGGCAAGTCGCCGGCGCGGTTCGGGATCCCGGATGACCACGACATGATCAGGCAACGCACCCAGTTGGGCATCATCGGCGGCCAGCACCGCCACTGCGCCGGCTGCCGCCGCCTGGCGCGCGAAGCTGGCGCCATCCACCTTGCTGCCCGGCAATGCCGCGAACAGCCAGCCCGATCGCACCGCGCGGGAGTCGGCAGTCAGGCCGGCGATCTCCAGGTCGCGCACCGCCTCCGGCGCGCCGCGCGCGTCCGGAGCGGAGAGCCGAAGGAGATCGCCCAGACGCATGTCAGCGCCCTCCCCCGGTCGCCGGCGCGGATGAACCGCCGGTCGTCGCATCGACCAGTTGGGTAAGACTCAGTCCGCCCGCCGGTTTGGCAGCCGGTGCGGACGCCGGCTTGGCGGCCGGTGAAGACGGCGCCGGTGCGGCCGCCACGGTCGTGGCCGGTGCCGTCGCGGCAGGCGTGGCGGTCGCGGGTGCCGGTGCCGTCGGCGCTGCTGCCATCAGCTTCGCCGCTGCCGCCGGATCGACCGGCGTGATGCCATAGAGGGTCGCCATGAACTCGATGATGGCGCGGGTCGAGGGCGCCGCGACGGCACCGCCGGTGGCGTAGCCGCCGGTTTCCTTCGTGCCCTTGGGCTCGTCGATCGAAACCATGACCACGTATTTCGGATCGCGCATGGGGAAGGCGGCAACGAAGGAGCTGATCAGCGCCTTCTCGCGATAGCCGTGTCGACCGGGCTTCTCGGCCGACCCGGTCTTGCCGCCGACTTCGAAGCCCGGCACCTCGGAATTCTTGCCCGAGCCTTCCACGACGTTCAACCGGAACAGGTCGCGCATCTGCCGTGACGTCTTCTCGCTGATGACACGCCGCCCGGCGTCGGGATGGTTGCCAACGCCGCGCTTCACCAGCGTGGGGGGATAATAGATGCCACCGTTGATCATGGCGGAGGCGCCGGCAACCACGTGCATAGGCGTGACCGAAATGCCGTGGCCATAGGCGATCGTCAGCATGCTGATCTTGCGCCAGTGCTTGGGATAGAGCGGCTGTCCCACTTCCGGCAGCTCGATCGGCACCGGACGCAGCATGCCGATCTTCTCCATGAAGCTGCGCTGGCCTTCGACACCGATCTCCACGGCCATCTTCGCCGAGCCGATGTTGGACGAGTACTTGAAAATCTCCGCGATCGTCAGCGGCCGGTACTGGCCGTGGTAGTCCGTGATGGTGAAGCGATCGACCTTGAGTGGCGCGCTGGCGTCGAAAACCGACGTCGGGCTGAAACGGCCGCTGTCGAGCGCCATGGCCGTGTTGAAGATTTTGAACGTCGAGCCTTGCTCGTAGACACCCAGGGTCGAACGATTGAACAGCGCCTCGTTGCTGATCGTCTGATGCCGGTTGGGATCATAGGCCGGCAGCGAGGCCATGCCCAGGATCTCGCCGGTACTGACATCCATCACCGCCGCGGTGGCGCCGATCGCCGAGAAGCGCTGCGTGGCCCGCGCGATCTCCTGCTCCAGGAAGCGCTGCAGGCGGATGTCGATCGACAGCCGCAGCGCCTCACCCTGGCGCAGCGTCTCGTCAAAACGCTTCTCGACGCCGGCCAAGCCGACATTGTCGATGCCGGTATAGCCCAGGACGTGCGGTCCGATGGCGCCCTGCGGATAGATGCGCCGCTCCTCGGCCTGGAACTCGAATCCAGGCAGACCCAGCCGCATCACGGCGGCATGCTCGCGCGGGCTGAGCCCACGCTTGATCCACACGAAGCTGCGGCCGGACAACAGCTTTTCCCGTACGTCCTCGGCCTTGATGTCAGGCAGCGTTTTCGACAGCTTCACTGCCGCTTCTTCAACATCCAGCACCAGGCGCGGTGTCGCGAACAGCGACACCACCGGCAGCGACGTGGCCAGCACGACACCGTTGCGATCGAGGATATCGGCACGATCGGCCTGCACCTGAGCGGGATGGGCGGCGCGGGCCACGCCCGGTTCGCCACCGTCACGCAGCAGCGACACGTAGGCCATGCGCAAACCCACGGCGACGAAGAGCACACCGAACAGGGCGGCACCAATGGCCAAACGCCCGCGCGCAATTTCCAGCGCATCGCGCGCCGGCAGATTCTGCGGCGTCAGGCGATGGCGCACGTCTCGCGTTGCAGTGGCTTCCTGTGCGTTGCGCCGGCGGAACAGGCCGCCGATCACTGTCCGCTCCCCCTGCCGGTGCGCGGTGCGCGCGGCGGCGGCGCCGGCGGGGGCGCTGTGGACGGATCCGCTTCCTCGGTTGGCGCGGCGGTGACTTCGTCGTCGACGACGGGCGCGCGGCGCGCGGCCGCCACCGCAGGGCGATTTGGCCCGGAGGCCGGCGCACGGGCACCGGCCTCCGGTTTGGCAGCGGGACGGAGCGTCGCCGACGCTGAGGGGGCGTCGGTAGACGAGGGGGCGCCGGTTCCAGGCCCTCTTGTTAGCGTCGTCTTGTTGTCCGTGACGAGCGCTCCGTCGGTCCGCCGCAGGGGGACCTGATCAATCCGGCCGATCTGACGCAACGCAATCGGCTGGAGGTGAATGAATTTCTCGTTCAGTCGTTCGATGCGTTGCAGTTCGCCAAGATGGGCGTACTCGACCTTCAGCACGTGCGTGGCACGCTGGTTCTCGACGATCTGCCGGTTGATGCCGTCGATCTTCTCTTCCAGGGTCTGCACCTGGTACTTGACCATGAACAGGCCGATACCGGTGAAGATCGCCGCCATCACCCAGAACAGGATGCCGCGATTGATCATGCGACACCTCCCATCGCGGGATCACCCAGCTTCTCACCGACCCGCAGGCGGGCCGAACGGGCGCGCGGGTTGGCGGCACATTCGGCGTCGCCGGGCGCGATCGGCCGGCGCGTCAAGACCCGCCATGCCGCATCGACCGTTGGCCCGGCTTGGGGCAGGTGGCGCGATGGGCGCGGCCCGGTGCCGGCCCGCGTGCGCAGGAATTCCTTGACCGTGCGATCCTCGAGCGAGTGGAAGGAGACGACGGCCAGCCGGCCACCCGGGGCCAACAGCGTGTCCGCGGCCGACAGACCGCGCCGCAGTTCGCCAAGCTCGTCGTTGACGTGAATGCGCAGCGCCTGGAACGTCCGTGTCGCGGGGTCGATCTTGTCGCGTGCCGCGGCCGGACCCAGCGCCTGACGCACGATCGCCGCCAGTTCCGACGTCCGCTCGATGCGCTTGGTCGCACGCGCCCGCACGATGGCGCGCGCAATGCGACGCGACTGCCGCTCCTCGCCGTAGTCGAACAGGATGTCGGCCAGTTCGCCTTCGTCGGCGGTGTTGACCACATCAGCGGCGCTGATGCCATGGCTCGACATCCGCATGTCGAGCGGACCGTCCTGGCGGAAGGAAAAACCGCGCTCGGACCTATCGATCTGCATGGAGGAAACGCCGAGGTCGAGCGCCACGCCGGCGACCGACGTCACGCCGCGGGCACCCAACAATTCGACCATGTCGCCAAAGCGACCCTCGATCACCGTCAGCCGCCCGGCCGATGACGCCTCCAGCGCCCGTGCCGCATGCACGGCCTGCGGATCACGATCGATACCGACCACACGACAGTCGGCGGCATCGAGCAGCGCCCGACTGTAGCCGCCGGCGCCAAAGGTGCCGTCGACATAGATACAACCCGGACGCGGGTCGATATGGCGCACGACCTCGGCGCAGAGCACCGGCACATGCGGGCCGGACGCGGTCGCCGTGAGCGCGTGAGCGGCGTTCATGCTGAACCTCCCCGGTGCGCCAGCACGCGACTGCGGAACGCATCGCGCTCCACCTGCGCCTGACGCGCCCAGGCTTGGTCGGCCCAGATTTGGAAAAAACCATGGCGACCCACGAAGGCGACCTGCTCGCAGTCGCCCAGAACGCTCTTCAGCGGCGGCGGCAGCGACAGCCGGCCCTCGGCGTCAAAACCGACATCGACAGCAATGCTCGAGAGATGAGCGGCGTGGTTGTCACCATCGGTGAACAGCTCGGCCTCGAACGTGCCCGCCTTGGCCTGGGTGTCGGCCTGCAGCCGGTCCATCAGGGCATGGAACGCCTTGATGCCGCGGGCATCGATGGCGTCATGGGTGATGGATGGGAAGGCAATGAACCCGTCGAATCCTTCTTCCGTCAGGTGCGCGCGCCAGGGGGCCGGCACGGAGATCCGCCCCTTTTTGTCTACTTTCATCATGTAGGTGGACAGGAACATGCCGTTCCCCCACGGACCTGGTCGTCGCCCCTTCCGCCCCACGCGGACCAGCGGCACCCCGCCGTTTTGTCACTGCGACAGGGTTCACATGGGATATCACGGGAAATGACGGGACGTCAAACGAATCGGGGCTGAAAACGAAAGATTATCCGTGGGTTAGCCGTTCCGGGTCTGTTTCGAGTACCCAACGGACGGCATGAATATCCGTCAGCCACACCCCATATGCAGCAAAAGCATCGCATTAATGCATATTGAGCATATTCGAGACACGCACCGCGGCCAGTTCTCCACAACCCAATGTGGAGAACCGGTCACGCTCTGTTCTTGGTAAGGGAAAATACCATGGGCAAGCAGCAATGATGCGACTGAACGTCGCCAGCGACGCAACCATGCTGCGATGCAACGTCAGATCATCAACCCATGATCGTTCATGTGGGCTTCATGGAATCTTCACTTGAGTCCCTGGGCTGGCGCTTGCAGCATGCCCTCGGAGGGAGTGATCCGAAGCCACGGCTGGAGCGACACCCATGCGGTACATCGACAACCAATTCGAGTGGCCGATCCTCTGGCGAATAGGCAGTGGACCGCGCGCGTTGCGTTCACTCGACGACGCGCTCGAGGCTGTCGATCAGCGCTTGGAGGAAATCGAAGGCCGCCTCGTCTACAGCGACGAAATCACCGCCCTGCTCGGCCTGCGCGAGGCCGTTGAAGCGGCTGCCGTCTCGCTCGGCTCGGCCCAGATCACGGCCGCCGTCAGCGCCCTGCGGACTTTTGCGGCAACCTATCGACCCATGGTTGCAATTCCCGAAGGCGATAGCCTCGATGTGCTGTTCGCCCCCATCCTCTCACCGCGCCGCGGGTGGCACTCGGACGCCGCTGACGCCTGAGATGGCTCCCGATCCGAACGGCTCAATCGAAGGCCGGGACCGGCCGCCCGGCCTGGCGCAGAAAGTCGACCATGGGATCGATCACCCGGCGGACCGCCGGCCGCCGGGCAACGCGTCCGCGCCACGCCAGCAAATGTGACAGCGACACCGGCATCGGCACCGCCATGCGGGCGGCAAAGAACTGCGCCATGAAGAAAGCGATGTCGGCGTATGAATAGGATCCGGCCAGATATTCCCGGTCCTCCAGCAGGCGGTCCATGTCGCGATAGAAACCTTCGATGCCGTCACGCGACGGCCCGGCGTCGGGGTGCTCGCCGGCACCCCGCAGCCCCATCAGGCGGATGACGTGGGGAAAGAACACTTCGTCGGATTTCAGTTCCAGCAGGCGCGCCTGCGCCCGATCCTGCGCTGCCGACGGCCATAGCGCCGGCGCCGGCCAGCCGTCCTCGAGGTATTCGAAGATCTGTGTCGAATCGAAGAGTTCCACCGTTCCATCGATCAGCACCGGGACCTGGCGCTTGGGATTGATGCGCAGCACCTCGGGGTGCTTGGGATCGTAGAGGGTGCGCATGTTGAAGGGCACCATCTCGAGGTCGAAGGTGATGGCCTTTTCGTGGGCGGCGATCTCGACTTTCGCCCCGAACATGCTGAGCGGTCCGGAATAGATCTTCATGATGCGAGTCTCCGTGCACGATTCCTAGTCGCCGGTGCGCGTGAAATCCGACGACCAGTTCCATTCCCAGGTCTTGCCGTCGCGAGAGAAGGCCTGCTCCCACCGCGCGCTGTTGCGCCCGCGCTTGGTCCAGCGGAACTGCACCTTCACCAGTTGACCGTCATCGGGTTCTTCACCGAAGAAAACGCCGTGATCGCCCGTGAAGCCACCCCGCATCGGCGGATAGAAGACGGCCCGCTCGCTGTTGATCCAGTAGATCGACCATCGCCGTTCAACGTGATCGAACAGGCGCACCGTCATTCCGATGAAGCCCCGGGTGGGAAAGACGACTTCTTCGACGTTCACGAGACTGTCCATATGCAACGCGCAGCGCAGATGGCCGGGAAACACGTCCCAGTCGTCACTGCCGATCCAGCGCTTCTTGAGTCGCCTGTTCTCGCCGACCCAGGTGCCGGCGAGAAAATCGAAATCGTGCCTGTCGCCCGTGGGCAGATCGTCTGCGGTCATGGTCGTGCCTCCAGTACATTCGTCGCCGTCACCGCGTGCCGGCGCGGTGAGCCCGACCATGCCTGGGCAATCCTGACATCCAGTGTCAGGTATCCGTGCTAGCCTCGAAAAATGCGTGCGAGCCGCCTGCTGTCGATCCTGATGCTGCTGCAGACACGCGGCCGCATGAGCGCCGAGGCGTTGGCGGCCGAGGTCGAGGTATCGGTCCGCACCATCTACCGCGACATCGATCAGCTGAGCGCGGCGGGCGTACCGGTCTACGCCGAGCGCGGCTGCACCGGCGGCTTCGCGCTGTTGGACGGCTGGCGCACGCGGCTCACGGGCCTGACCGCGCCGGAGGCGCAGGCGCTGTTCCTGGCCGGCCTGCCCGGCCCGGCCTCCGAGCTGGGATTGGGCGAAGTGATGCAGGCTGCGCAGCTGAAGCTGCTGGCGGCGCTGCCGACGGACTGGCAGGCCGATGCTCGCCGGGTCAGCGCCCGCTTCCACCTCGACCCGGTCGGCTGGTTCAGCGGCCCCCGGCAGGTCGACCATCTGCCCGCGATCGCCGAAGCCGTGTGGACCGACCGCCGGCTGAAAGTTCGCTACGAGAGCTGGAACGCGATCACCAGCGGCGAGATCGAGCCGTTCGGCCTCGTGCTGAAGGCCGGCATCTGGTACCTCGTGGCCCGCGCCGGCGGCAAGCTGCGCACCTACAGGCTGTCCAACATCCTGGAGCTGACGGTCCTGGACGCAGGCTTCCATCGGCCGGCGACCTTCGACCTGGCACAGCACTGGACAGCCTCGACGCAGAGTTTCGAAACGCAGATCTATCGCGATACCGCTCTGCTGCGCGCCTCACCGCGCGGGCTGAAACTGCTGGCCGGCCTCAGCCCGGCCGTTGCCGATGCGATTGCCCGCGCCCCGAAAACCGCCGATGCGCGCGGCTGGATCCGCGTTGTCATCCCCATCGAATCGGTCGAGCATGCCGCCCAGGAACTGCTGCGGCTGCATGCCGAGGCCGAGGTGCTCGAACCCGCGGCGCTGCGCCAGCGCCTGGGCGACACAGCCCGCCAACTGGCGGCTCTCTATGCCGGTGCACCGACGCAACGAGGACGCCGACGATCATGATCACGCCGCCCGTCGATTCGCACCTGTACGAGGTCGCGCACGTGGTGGGGAGTTCACCGCGAAAGTAGAGCGTCAGATGGCCTGTAAGCCGGGTTCTGTACCCGCTCGCGCGGGTGACGACCATTCCTCTGGGACGCCCGTTACCGGACGCCTCGCGCGACCGACCCGGACAGCGACGCGGAAACGCGTGCGGGCCGGTTGCCCGGCCCTTGCCATCCCTATTTGGTCTTGCTCCCGGTGGGGTTTGCCATGCCGGTCCCGTTACCGGTCCCGCGGTGCGCTCTTGCCGCACCCTTTCACCCTTGCCACGGACCGAGGCCCGTTCGGCGGTCTGCTCTCTGTGGCACTTTCCCTGGGGTCGCCCCCGCCGGCCGTTAACCGGCACCGTGTTTCCGTGGAGCCCGGACTTTCCTCGACGCGGATGGCTTGCGCCACCGCGCCGCGGCCGTCCGGCCATCTGACGCGCCGGTCTGCTACGCTGATCGGGCGGCGACGTCAATCACTGCGCTGTCGGCCTGCCGCAGCAGATCCTGCAGGCGCGCCACGGTCTGGGCATCGGCAACGCCATCGACGCGCGCCGGCCGATAGTGCCGCTGAAAGGCCGTGATGATATCGGCAAGGCTGACGTCGATGACATCGGTGATGCCGCCGGCCGCCGGTTCATCGGCAAATTCAAAGCGTCCGTTGCGCCGCCCATAGCGGTGGGGCGGCGGATAGCCGAACCGGCGCAGCAGCGCGGCGGCATCCGACTCCGTCACAGCCGCTGGCGGTGCGTCGGACCACAACCCGATGCCGGCTGCCGCCAGCTCGGGCCAGAAAAACAGCGTGCCAGGGTCGTCCTTGCGCAGCGGTGCGATGTCGGAGTGGCCGACCACGTTGCGCGGCTGGATGGTGGGGTGCCGCTTGATGATATCGCGACAGAGCGCGATCACCGCCTGGCGCTGAACGGCGGGATAGGCATGCCGGTTGCCGTCGATATTGACGATCTCGACACCGATGGACGTGGCGTTCAGGCTGCGCGCGTCGCGCCACCAGGACAGCCCGGCGTGCCAGGCGACACGCGCCTCCTCCACCAGCCGGTAGATGTCGCCGTTGACATCGACCACGTAGTGGGCACTGACCGTGCCGAAACGCAGCAGCTCCAGCGACACATCCAGCGGCTGTGCGGTGTGGTGCAGCACCAGCGTGTCGACGGCGATGGCCGGATCGCGCGCGGCGTGGTTTTTCGACGGCAGCTCGATGAATCGCGCCATGACGCAGACTAGCTTGTGGTGATGGCCTTGTCGCGCATCGGGCGCAACACCACCAACGCGACGCCGACGACGGTGACGGCACCGCCGGCGATCTTCTGCACGGTGAGCGGTTCGCCCAGCACCAGGGCCCCGGCCAGCACGCCGAACAGCGGCACCAACATCTGGAACGGCGCCACGCGTGTCAGCGGATAGCGGTATAGCAAGCGATACCAGGCCCAATACGAGATGATCACCATCGGCACGACCTGATACAGCAGCGCCGCCACGCCGTTCCACGAGAGACCCAGCATCGCCTGCACCTGCCCCTGCTCCATCGCCAGCGAGATGGCGAGCGTCTGCGGCACGATCAACAACGACACCCAGCAGTTCAGCACGTTGGCCGACAGATTGCCGATGCGCTTCACGCGCGCGTGGTAGAGCGCGAAGAAGGCGCAGCCGAGCACCGGCAGGCCCAGCGCCCACAGCCGATCGCCGACGGACGGTTCGCCCGCGATCAGCAGGACGCCGCCAAACGCGATCGCCATGCCGATCCAGCCGAGCGTCCCCAGGCGCTCGCCGAACCACAGGCGCCCCAGCAAGGCGGAGAAAACGGCCTGCAGTTGCGTGACGACGGCCATGGTGCCGGCCTCAAGATAGCGCGAGGCCGTGAACATCGTCGTGAAGTGCAACGAGCCGAGGACGAACGAAAGCACCAGCAGCTCACGCCATCGGCCGGTGGGCCACGGCACGAACGGCACCATCAGCAGGAAGGCAAACGCAAAGCGCAAGGTCACGAACAGGACCGGCGGGATCTCCTGCACGCCGATCTTCACGGCGACGAAATTCAACCCCCAGATCGCCATCACGACGAGGGCCAGCGCGATATCGGACGTTTTCATCCGGGCGCGCCGACGGCTTCTCTGTGCAAAGCCGATGGGCCCGGCGACATCATGATGCCGCTACCGGATACGCTCATGCCACCGGCTGGGCTTCGGGCCGCCCGATCTTGCGCTCCTTGCGAATACGATCGTACGCCGCGTTGATCGCCGCCAGCTTGCGGTTGGCCAGCACGATCGCCTCCGGCGGCAAGCCGCGTGCGATCATGCGATCGGGATGGTGCGCCCGTGCCAGGCGCCGGTACGCTTGGCGAATATCGTCATCATGAGCGTCGGGCATGACGTCGAGGATCGCATAGGGATCGTCGTGCAGTTCGACACCCGCCGTCGCCGCGACCCGGCGGAAGCTTGCTTCACCCAACCCGAAGATCGAGCTGACGGCGCGCAGGTAGCCCAGCTTGGCTTCATCGACGTGGCCTTCGTCGGCGTTGGCGATCAGGAACAGGCCGGCCAACACCTCTTCCAGCACTTCCGGGTGCTTGGGAAACAAGCCCGCAACTTGACGGGCGTAGGCCTCGAAGCCGCTGCTGTCGCGCTTGGCCAGATCGAAGAAGCGGCCGACATTGTCGACCTCTTCGGGCGGCACGTGAAAGAACGACCGGAAGGCGTCGATCTCACGGCGCGTCACCACGCCGTCGACCTTGGCCATCTTGGCCGCGAGCGCAATCACGCCGATCGTAAAAGCGATGTGCTGCGTCGCCGCCGGCCGGTCCCGCTCGGCCACCGCATCGATGCCGTCGGCGCCGGCCACGGGCGCGCCATCGTCGCGCGGCTCGTCATCGGCCAACGCATCGTAGGCGTGGCCGGCCGCGGCACCCAGCAGGGCGCCGATCGGCCCGCCGATCATGAGCCCGGCGGCGCCACCGACGATCTTTCCCCAGACGCTCATGACCGGACCTCTAGCCGGACAGGCCAGCCCTGGCAACGTGCACGCTGCCGCGCGGCCGCCGGCTTCAAACAATGTAACATTACGTCTGCCTGACCGTGCGTCAGAGCAACGGTGCAACGACGGCGACGCAAGCAAGGATCCCGAGCGCAAGCCATCGAAAGAAGGTCTCGCTCGCCAGCGGAAAGAGCCGCTCGCCGACCAGTCCGCCGGCAACGTACGGAACGGCCAGGATCGCCCCCAGGATCAGCGTATCCACCGTGACCAGGCCCTGCATGCCCAGGCCGATCAGCGCCACCAGGTCGACAGCGCCGAAATAGACGATGAAACTGGCGCGCACCGTCGCCGCAGCATCGGCGCCCGCCAGGTAGTAGAAAGCAATCGGCGGGCCAGCCATGCCACACAAGCCATTGAGAAAACCGCTGGCCGCGCCCGCGGCGAGCGTGGCCGGCGGCGTCGGCTGCCCCCGGAAGCGCCAGCCGATCGCCAGCACCAGGACCGCCGCCAGCACGATGCCCGAGATGGCCCAGCGCAACGGTTCGGGATCGGCTTTCAGCAGGACCAGGACGCCCAGCGGTACCGCCAGCGTTGCCGCCACCAGCAGCAGGCCGATCCGGCGCCAGTCGACCAGGCCGACCGCACCGCGCAGCATGGGCAGGGCAATGCAGAACTCGACCAGCAGGCAGACCGGCACACCAACGACGGGGCCGTAGAGCGCCGAGAACACCGGCGTCAGGATCATGGCGGCGCCGAAACCCGCAAAACCGCGGACGACGCCGGCCAGCAATGCCACGCCGGCGGCCGTGGCAAGAGAGGTCGTGATCAGGTGTTCCATGGCGGGCGCACGTTAGAGCGACTCTTAGTCTTTAGAAATCACACACTTATCGGTTGGTTTAACCATTTGAGTGCAAGAATTTGCAGTATCATGTATATATTCTTGATTTTTAGACGAAAACATGAGACAAAGTGAGCGACTTGTCAGTGGTTCGCCGCTGACGGCCCAGAACCCAGGCGTTTCATGACTCGACCGATCGCGCGTAGGGCCGCGTTGGCCACGTTGGCAGGTGGCGTTCTATCGACGGCGGCGGCCAGTTCGGCGCTGGCGCAGCAAGCCGTGCTGCTCTACCCCCGGTCCGCCGGCACCGGGGGCCCTCGGATCGTTGGCCCGGGCTTTGTGCGTCCCGGCATGGTGCAGCCGGGCGTCGTGCGCCCGGGGATCGCCGGCCCTGGCGTTACGGGCCAGATGGGTTATCGGCGCTTGACCGTCGTGTCGGCCAATACCGGCGAGACGTTCTCTGACGTCTTTGCGCTGGGCAATCGCCCCAGTGTCATCGCCATGGCGCGGCTGAGCCGACTGATGCGCGATCACCATAACGGCGCAACCAAACCGATCGATCCGGCCCTGATCGAGATCCTGGCCCGCATCCAGACCAAGGTTCTGCGGCCGATCCAGATCCTGAGCGGCTATCGCTCGCCCGAGACCAACTACAAGATGTACCTGGCGGATCCGGTCGGCGTCGCCGAGCACAGCTTCCACACCAGCGGCCGGGCCGTTGACATCACCGTGGCCGGCGCCTCCATGGAGGTGCTGGGCAAGCTGGCGCGCCAGTGCGGTGCCGGCGGCGTCGGCACCTACGCCTCGGGTTTCATCCACATCGATACCGGGCCGGTCCGCGAGTGGGTCGGCTGATCCGCATCGTACGCCGAGCAGTTGAAGCCTTGTTTTTTCGGACCGCGTGCGTCCACGCACGCACTCGCTCGTAGCAAAGCGTAGAGCGAGGCTTTGTCAGCGCTGACGCGCTGATGCGGGCGTGGACGCGCGCGGTCCGAAAAAAATCAAGGACCCGTCTTCTCGACGTTCCAGAACAGGGTCGCGCTCATCGGCGGCATCCAGCCCTTGGTCTTGTTGCTGTAGGCCAGCACGCCGTACCACTCGCCCAGCGGATAGTGCGTGCCCAGCACCACGGCGCGCGCCTGGATTTCGGCGGCGATCTGCTTGCGCTTCTCCAGATCGGTCTGGCGCGCGAATTCGGCGCGCATGTCCTCGAGCTGCTTGTCGCACGGCCAGCCCGGGCTTGCCTTCTCGCAGGAGGCGTTGAGGTTCTGCGAGATGACCGGATCGCTGGAGTCCAGTGCACCCCAGCTGGTCGCGAACGCGTTCCAGCCGCCCTGCGCCGGCGGTTCGCGCCGGTTGCTGCGGCTGACCAGGGTCTGCCAGTCCATCGACTGCATGTCGACCTTGAAGCCGGCGCGCTCGAGTTGCGCCTTGGCGACCGGCGCCAGGTTCACCAGGAACGGCAGGTCGGTCGGCCGCAACAGCACCACCGGCGTGCCGTCATAACCCGCCTCCTTCAGCAGCGCCTGGGCCTTGGCGACATTGCCCTCCATGCGGCCTTCGGTGCCGGCCGTCGTGGCCAGCGGCGTGCCGCAAACGAAGTAGGCCTTGCACAGCTGATAGAGCTTCGGGTTACCGACCTGGGCATCGAGGAACGGCTTCTGGTCGAGCGCATAACCCACCGCTTCGCGGACCTTCGGGTTGTCGAACGGCGGATGCAGCCAGTTGATCCGGAACGTGTACTGGCCAGGATAGGTACCGCGCATCAGGACGATCGACTTGTCGGCTTCGAGCAGCGGCATCAGGTCGGGCGGGAACGCTTCGTTGCCGTCGATCTCGCCGGCCAGCATGGCATTCACCGAGACCTGCGGATCGGGCATGGCGATCCATTCGATGCGATCGACCTTGGCGACCTTGCCGCCGGCCAGGCCCGAGGGCGGCTCGGCGCGCGGCTTGTAGTTCGGGTTCTTCACATAGACGACCTTGTCGCCCGGCTTCCACTCATCGGCCTTGAAGATGAACGGCCCCGAGCCGGTAGCGTCGCGGATCTGCTGCGTGCCCGGCGTATCGGCGATGCGCTTGGGCATCATGAAGGGCGCCGTGCTGCCCGGCTTGGCCAGCGACTCGATGACCAGGCCGTACGGGCCCTTCAATGTCAGGCGGAATGTCTTGGCATCGACGGCCACGATCTCCTGGCTGTTCTGCACCAGGCGCTGGCCGATGCCGTCGCGTTCGGCCCAGCGCTTGATCGACTGCACGCAGTCCTCGGCCAGCACCGGCTTGCCGTCATGCCATTGCAGGCCGTCGCGCAGGGTGAAGGTGTAGACCAGGCCGTCGGGACTGACCGTGTACTTGTCGACCATCTGCGGCTGCGGCTTCAGGTTGGCGTCGAGCGCGAACAAGGTGTCGTAGACCAGATAGCCATGCGTGCGCGCGATCTGCGCCGATACCCAGATCGGATCGATCACCTTGAGGTCGGAATGCATGACCATGCGCAGCGTCGACGGAGTCTGGCCCACCGCGGCCAACGGCCAGACCGCCGCCACCATCGCCAGGCCGCCGAGCATGGTGCGATAAGAACGCTGCTGCATTTTTGAATACTCCGTCGTTTGGCGTTTGCTCCCACGCCACACAAGACCCTCGTCCGGCTGCGGTAGCAAGTTCCATGCCCGCCCGACCTGCCATGCAGATGGAACAGCCCACAGATGTCATCCCGAGCGCAGCGAGGGATCTTGTCCTTACGAGCGCAGGTGTGACTTCGAAAGATTCCTCGCTTCGCTCGGAATGACAGAGGGCCGAAGACTCAGCGCAAGGCACGACGGAAGAAGTCGAGAACGCGGTGCTCGTAGGCGATCGACGCGGCCTGGTGCAGATCATGGTGCGCCGCACCGGGCACGATCCACAGTTCCTTGGGCGCGCGGGCCGCGTCGAAGAGCCGGCGCGTCTGGTCGGGCGGAACGAACGGATCGCTGTCACCGCCCATCACCAGGATGGGAGCCTTGACCGCACCGATGCGGTCGGCCGGCCGCAAGGCGCCGCGCGACACGCCGAAGCGCCAGGGCATCTGCGCATAGAGCAGCCAGGGCAGGATGTCGGCAACGATCGGCCCCATGCCGGCGGCAATGCGGCGGCGGGCCGTGTCCTCCAGCGTGCTGTAGACCTCTTCAACGACCAGCGCATCGACATCGGCCGGATTGTCACCCAGCAGCAGGGCCGCACCGCCGAGCGAGAAGCCGATGGCGCCGAGTTTCTGTCCGGCGAAGCGGCGGCGGGTTTCGGCGATGACCGCCCGCACATCACGGCTCTCGCGGCCGCCGAAGGTGGTGACCGAACCATCGCTGAGGCCGTGGGCCCGCATGTCGACCAGGACGACGCTGTAGCCGGCGTGGCGCAGGAAACGCGCCCGCGGCAACATCTGCTCGCGCGAGGCGCCCGAGCCATGCAGCAGGACCACCACGCCGCAGGCGCAGTCATGGGGGATCACCCAGCCGCGAATGACGATCCCGGGTTCACCTTCCACGGCGATCTCTTCGGCCGGCAGCCCGGTTGGACTCGCGGTCACCGGCCAGCGCGGCACCGACACGGCTGCGCTGCCCGCCAGCGCTATCGCGACGACCACCGCGGCGACAAAAAGCGCCGTCGCGACTCTCGTCAGGCCGATCATGCCGGCTGCTCCTCGTGGCGCGGAACCAGGCGTTATGCCGCCCGCGCCAGCGCCTGGGTGAGATCCGCGATCAGGTCATCCGGATGCTCGATGCCGATGCTGAGGCGGATGGTGCTGTCCAACACGCCGCTGCGGTTGCGCACGTCGAGCGGTACGCCGGAATGCGTCGTGGTCGCGGGGTGGCTGGCGAGCGATTCGGTGCCGCCCAGGCTCACGGCCAACTTGAAAATGCGCAACGCGTTCAAGAAGCGAAACGCCTCGGACTGCCCGCCGACGATATCGATGCTGAACGTCGAGCCTGCACCGGTGCACTGCGTATCGTAGACACGCCGGGCCGCGGTGCCCGCCGCAAGGCTGTTCAACACATGCACGGCCCGCACGCGCGGGTGGGCGGCGAGGTATGCGGCCACCGCCTCGGCATTTTGCGTGGCGCGGGTCATGCGCAACGACAAGGTCTCGAGCGATCGTCCCAGCATCCAGCACGAATGCGGGTCGAGTTGCGTGCCGATGGCGCCGCGCAGCAGTCGCACCGGACGCAGCCGCTCGGCGCTGCCGATCGCGGCGCCGGCGATCAAATCGCTGTGGCCGCCGACATACTTGGTCAGCGAATAGAGCGAGATGTCGATGCCGTGCGCCAGCGGCTTCTGGAAGATCGGCCCCAGCAGCGTGTTGTCGCAGACGATCACCGGCCGCTGGCCCTGCGCCGCCTCGATTCGGGCCGCCGTCTCGCAGATCAGCGCGAAGTCGACCAGCGTATTGAGCGGATTGGACGGCGTTTCGATCACGATCACGCTGACGCGGCCGCGCGCCATGGCACGATCGGCGGCGGCCGTGACTTCGGCAGAGTCGGTGCCCTCGGAGAACCCTTCGGCGGCGATGCCGAAGGACGCGAAGGTGCGCGCCAACAAGGTTTCGGTGCCGCCATAGAGGGGCTGGCTGTGCACGATGGCATCGCCCGGCCGGGCATAGGCCAGGATGGTCGTGGCGATCGCCGACATGCCCGAGGAGAAGACCAGTGCGCGCTCGCCGCCCTCGTAGATCGCCAAACGGTCTTCGACGATCTCGCTGTTGGGGTGGTTGAAGCGCGAATAGACCAACCCCGCCTCGCCTCGGGTCGGAGGCTCCTTGCGGCCGGAGACGTAGTCGAAGAAATCGCGCCCTTCCTCGGCCGAACGGAAGACGAAGGTGGAGGTCAGGAACACGGGTGGCTTGACCGAGCCCTCCGACAACGTCGGGTCATACCCGTAACCCAGCATCAGCGTTTCCGGATGCAAGCGGTGGTTGCCGATCTGGTCTTCGTGGCTGCGGTCTTTGGTCATGGGCGCATCCATCCGATGAGGGGACGGCTGCGATAGTAGAGCCTGGGTGTGACATGATCGAGGCCGTTCGTGACGGCACCCGTGGCTACTGCTTGGCGTCCTCGACCTTCACCCGGGTATCGCGGCGCCATTGGTCGCGCAGCGCCTCGCCGTCCTTGCGCCATTGCTCGCGCAAAGCTTCCGCTTCCGCCCGCCAGACATCATGCATGGCCCTGGTTTCGGCGACGGTCGCGGCGGCTTGTGACGCCAGCGCAGCGGCGGTGGGCTCGATGTCGGGCACAATCGCCGGCGCCGGCACCTTTGCCGCCAGATCAGCCGACCGCGCCTTGAGGTGGCCCACAATTTCCCGGCGCCGCTGCGATAGTGTCGGTTCACCCCGACGCGGCGTCACGCTCACCACCATGACAGGTGGCAGGTCCGGCCGCGATGGCGGAACCGATGGCATGGTCCGGATGATGGGGGTCACCGGTGCGTCGATCACGGTCGAGACAGGCTCCCGGAACCGCCGCTCGATCGGCGTTGGATCTTGTCTCGCCGCAGCCTGATCCTGGGCTTTGGCCCGCTCGGCCAGGAACTCACGCACGGCCACGCCGACGGCGTACATGACCGGCGGCAGGCGATCGCGACGCAGCACCAACGCACCCACGGCACCGACGACAAAGGGCACGAACATCGGCTGGTTCGCACGCGCGTTGATGACGACCGCGACGAAGTCGAGCGCCACATTGGCGACCAGCAGCGAGCCCACGATGCTGGCGCCGGCCGCGGCGAGGAAGGCGCCCGGGGATACCCGCTGACCTGCCGACGGCTTGCCCTTCTTCTTGTTGTCGTCCTTCTTCTGTGGCCATCGCCATGCCACCAGGCGGCCGAACACGGCCAGCAGGCCGATGGCCCACAGGAACCCGACGAACACGCTTGCCAGCATCAGTGCCATGGCGACTGCCCGCTAACCGGAATGGCCGGGAGCGCGCCAGGCATGGCGCGCTCCCGGCTCTGGCGTATCAGTCGTTGTCCGGTGCTTTCGGTGCCGGCGGCGTGCCCGCGCCCGCGGGCTGGTCCTTGGTCGCCGTGGTCGCCGCCATCAGCGACTGCACTGGGTTGGCGCCGCCGGCGAAGCCAGCCTCGACCAGCAGCTTGTCGATCACCGGCGCGTTGGCGCGATAAGCCAGCAGCGTGTTCAACAGCGAGTCGGCGTTGCCACCGGTGCCGTTGACGCCGTTGCCTACAGCGTGGCCTGGCATTCCGCCGCCCATATCGATGATCCGCACATCGCCGATCTTCTCCAGCGGCTTGACCGCCTCGGCCAGCGCCAGCGGCAGGATGCGCAACCGCTCCTTGGTGACCTCCAGCTCGATGACGGCGGTCGACATGGCGTTGCGCGCCTCGTTGATCCTGCGCTGACCTTCGGCCTCGACCTCGTAGGTCTTGGCCTGCGCCTCGGCCTTGATCTTGGCGGCGTCGGCTTCGGCCTGTGCTTCGGTTCGGATCGCGGTGGCCTTGTCGTCGGCGGCCTGCTTCTCGGCCTGGGCCGCGATGGTCACCTTGGCGGCGTCCTGCTCGGCCGACTGGCGGGCGCTGATGACGGCCGTCTGCCGCTGACGTTCGGCGATGGCGACCTGCTTGGCGGTCTCGACGCTTTCCGTCGCCGACGTGGCCAGCGCCCGGGCCTCTTCGGCCTTGGCGCGGGCCTCGCTCTCGGCCCGGCTCTTGTCGGCCACCGCGATGGCACGATCCTGGTCGGCGATCTCGACGTCGCGCTTCTTGGCGATCGCCAGGGTCTCGGCCGTGCGCTCGCTCTCGATCTGGCGCTGGCGGATGGCGAGGTCGGCTTCGATGCCGGCGGTTTCCTGTGCCTGCTTGGCGGTCGCGGTGCGCTGGGCGATCGCCTGCTCGGCGGCGATGCGGGCCTGCTCCTCGGCCTGACGCGCCTCGGCTTCCTTCTGCGCCGCGGCGGCACGCGTTTCGGCCGTCTTGTTGACGATGTCGCGCTGCTGCGAGAGCTCGGCTTCCTTCTTCTGCCGGTCGATCTCAAGCGTGCGCTGGCGCGCCTCGAGATCCTGCTGGGCGATGGTCACCTCGGTGTTGCGCACCGTGAGGTTGCGCTCCTGGCGGCGCGACTCGGTGATCTTGGTCAGCGCCGTCAAGCCCTCGGCGTCGAAGGCGTTGTTGGGGTTGAAGTACTTGGTATCGGTCTGGTCGAGCTTGGTGAGCGAGGCGCTCTCCAGCTCCAGGCCGTTCAGCTCCAGGTCGCGGGCCACGGCGGTCTGCACCGACTGCACGAACGTGGCGCGCTGCTCCTGCAGCTCGGCCAGCGCCATGGTGGCGGCGACGCTGCGCAGGGCGTCGACGAATTTCGCCTCGACCAGGGCGCGCAGCTGTTCGGCATCGTTGGTGCGGTCGCCCAGCGTCTGGGCCGCCAGCGCGATCGACGAGGCGTCGGGTTTGACGCGGACATAGAATTCGACGCCGATATCGGCGCGCATGCGATCGCGCGTGATCATGGCGTCGGCGTTGTCGCGGCGCACCTCCAGGCGCAGGGTCTGCAGGTTGACCCAGGCGATGCTCTGGAACACCGGTAGCACGATGGAGCCGCCGTCGAGCACGACCTTCTGGCCGCCCAGGCCGGTGCGGACATAGGAGCGGTCCTTTTCGGCGCGAATATAGAGCCGGGCGATCACCAGGCCGATGGCCAACAGCGCGACCAGGCCAATGATGGCCGGTACGGCCAATTGCAACAGCTTCTCCATGTCCCACCCCTCCTGTGACCGGCGCGCGGTGCGCACCGGCGTGAGTTCCTGACGACCGCGATGACGCCCCACTACCCCGAGCGAAGGATCAACGCCTGGCGCCAGCCGTCACGGCTGCCGCCGACCCTCACTGCGCTTTACACCTGATCCGCACTGACCCGCCTCAGCCAGTCAGCCGGTCTTGGGCTCAAGACCGTCCGTCAGCCGCGAGTCGGCGGTCGTGACGGCAAGCGCGCCGCCGGCCCGAACCTCGATCACCAGGACCGATGTCCCGGCTGGAATGACCTGTTCCGGATCGGCCGGCTCGACCCGCGGAAAGTGGGTGTTGCCGTGACGATCGCGGATGCGGGCGCGGGCGACGACGCCGCGCTTCACGGGCCCGACGGTGACCTCGCCCACCAGGCCGATGAAATCGGTGCCGCTGGTGGCGTAGCTCTCGTCGCGCGGCACGACGTAGGCCACCAGACGCGACAGGTGGCGTGTGCACCAGAACGCCGGCACGATCACGATGAGGACCGCCAGCCAGCCCGGAATGTAGAAGCCGGCGATGCTGATCACCGTCTGCAGCACCATGCCCAGGCCGGCGAAGGCGGCCAGCAGCGCGATGATCAAGACCAGCAGCGGCACGCGACCGGCGTTCAGCCAGTCGAGTGCCGTCCCGAACATGCCTTGTTGCTGGCCGTCCGGCTTGGCGACCTGCGCGCCGTGATCGACCGCATGGTCCAGCGCCGTCCCGCCATGGATCTCGACGTGCCCGTGGTCAAGGTGGACGCCGTCGTGTCCGACCGCGTGGTCCAGCAACGCCGACAGCGGCTTGCCGGCCAGCAGGGTCACCAGTTCGATCAGCAGCAGGCCGAACAGGGCCAGTGCCGCGATCGAGAACGGTGCGACGTCCGGGTGGGTGAAGAAGTCCAGCATCGACGCACCCAGGATGACATCAGCCCTGTCCCGCTTTCAAGCGCGCCAGCCGTTCGGCCACGGCATGCTTGCGGGCCAGTTCGTTGAGATCGTCCAGCGACTTCTGGTCGCCGGCCGGCGTGCCCGACGGAACGCCGGTCAGGCGTTCGATCGCGGCCTGCGCCCGCTCGACCTTGCCAGTCGCCTTCGACACCCGCGTCTCGCCCTCGGGCGCACCGGCACCGCTGACCGACGTCTGGCGCGTGCGCTTGAGATCGGCCAGCCGCGTCTCGGCCTCGCGCCGGCTGGCGCGTACGGCATCCAGCGTCTGGTTGAGCTGGCCGATCTTCTCGTCGGCGTCGACGGCCAGGCGGGCGAGCACGCCCAGCTGCGCCTCGATATCGAGCTGGCGATCGATGCCGGCCTCGGCGAGATCATCGCGGCCCTTGCCGACGGCAAGCTTCACGTTCTCGTCGAGCTCGCCGCGCTCGCGCTCCAGCTCCTTGCGGCGCAGGTCCAGCCGGGCCTTCTCGGCCATCGCCTTGCCCATCTCGCCGCGCACCTCGTCGGCGGCGCCGTCGATCTCGCGGATCGCCTGCTCCATGACGGCTTCAGGATTGACGTCCTCGGCGGCGCTGATGGCGGCGTGGGTCATGCCGGCGATGACGCGGCCAATACGGGTCACAACAGTCTCGGTAGCCATGGTCCGTTCCTCCTGCCCCAAGCGGGCGATGTCGCGATCCGACTCGATCCTCAACTCCCAACCACTGGGCTGGCGCACCAGACGCGCTGGCGCGCCGCCGGGCCAGACCGGCCCGTAACCTGCGACGGCGAAGGGCACACCAACCCGCCCGTCGAGCGTCGCAATCGACACAGTCGCAATGCCGCGAACCGAATAGAGCCGCTCGTCGAGCGGGACCCCTTCGACCGCCAACCCGCGGCGGCGCGCGGCCCAATCGCGCAGCGCCAGGGTCGTGAGCTGCGCCGGCAAACCGCTTTGCTGCCGCGCCCGCTCGTAGAAGTTCCGGTGCAGGACGACGTGATCGGCTGAGTGGTCGGCCGGGATGGTGACGTCCAGCCACTGGGCCAGCCCCGCGTAGGCATCGACGAGCTGCCCCAGCGCCGCGATGGCTGCTGCATCGGGCTCCAGTCGCAGGCGGATGAAACCGCCAGGTGCTGTCTTTCGTCGTCTGACCACATGAAGATCATAAAGTAAGGCTTTTATACTTTTCAAGCGCGATGTCAATAATTTTTGCGGCGACCACTCACTTTTATATGATTCCCCCAGGCTTGTCGAACCGACGAAATCGAATCGGGTTGGCGCCGTCGCGGGGCTGGCGCCATATAGCGTCCATGCCCGATACCCACGTTGCACGCCTTTCCATGCCCTGGCTGCAGCGGCGGCCGCCCATCGACGGTGGTATGCCGTTCAAGGTCGTGTCCGACTACAAGCCGGCCGGCGACCAGCCCGAGGCGATCCGACAACTCATCGCCGGCGTCCAGCAGGGCGAGACCGACCAGGTGCTGCTGGGCGTCACCGGCTCGGGCAAGACCTTCACCATGGCCAACGTGATCGCGTCGGTGAACCGCCCGACCCTGATCATGGCGCCCAACAAGACGCTGGCAGCCCAGCTCTACGGCGAGATGAAGAGCTTCTTCCCCGAGAACGCCGTCGAGTACTTCGTCTCCTACTACGACTACTACCAGCCCGAGGCGTACGTGCCGCGCAGCGATACGTATATCGAGAAGGATTCGTCGATCAACGAACAGATCGACCGGCTGCGCCACGCCGCCACGCGCGCCCTGATGGAACGCAACGACGTGGTGATCGTGGCCTCGGTGTCGTGCATCTACGGCATCGGGCCGCTGGAGAACTATCAGGCGATGACGTTCCGGCTCAGCGTCGGCGACAAGGTCGACCGCGCCGAGCTGCTGCGCCGCCTGGTCGAGATCCAGTACAAGCGCAACGACCAGGCCTTCAGCCGCGGCACCTTCCGCGCCCGCGGCGACACGATCGAGATCTTCCCGGCCCACTACGAGGACCGCGCCTGGCGCATCTCGCTGTTCGACGACGAGATCGACGCCATCGCCGAGTTCGATCCGCTGACCGGCGAGAAGACCACCAGCCTGCAGGACATCGTGGTCTACGCCAACAGTCACTACGTCACGCCCAAGCCGACGATGACCGGCGCCATCCAGAAGATCCGCGAGGACCTGAAGAAGCGCCTGGACGAATACACCCGCGCCGGCCGGCTGCTGGAAGCCGAGCGGCTGGCGCAGCGCACGCAGTTCGACATCGAGATGCTGGAGACCACGGGCTCGTGCGCCGGCATCGAGAACTATTCGCGCTACCTCACCGGCCGCAAGCCGGGCGAGCCGCCGCCGTCGCTGTTCGAGTACTTCCCCGAGGGCTCGCTGCTGATCGCCGACGAAAGCCACGTCACCGTGCCGCAGATCGGCGGCATGTTCCGCGGCGACTTCAACCGCAAGAGCGTGCTGGCCGAGTACGGCTTCCGCCTGCCCTCGTGCATCGACAACCGGCCGCTGAAGTTCGAGGAGTGGGACGCGATGCGGCCGCTGTCGATGTTCGTGTCGGCAACGCCGGGGCCGTGGGAAATGGAGCGCACCGGCGGCGTCTTCGTCGAGCAGGTGATCCGCCCCACCGGCCTGATCGATCCGGTCACCATCATCCGGCCGGTCGAGAAGCAGGTCGACGACCTGCTGGCCGAGTGCCGCGAGTGCGCCAAGCGCGGCGAGCGCGTGCTGGTCACGGTGCTGACCAAGCGCATGGCCGAAGACCTCACCGAATACATGCACGAGGCCGGCATCCGCTGCCGCTACCTGCATTCGGACATCGACACCTTGGAGCGCATCGAGATCATCCGCGACCTGCGGCTGGGTGCTTTCGACGTGCTGATCGGCATCAACCTGCTGCGCGAGGGCCTGGACATCCCGGAATGCGCCCTGGTCGCCATCCTCGACGCCGACAAGGAAGGCTTCCTGCGCTCGCCCACGTCGCTGGTGCAAACCATCGGCCGCGCCGCCCGCAACGTCGACGGCCGCGTGCTGCTGTACGCCGACCGCATGACCGACGCGCTGAAATACGCCATCGGCGAGACCGAGCGGCGGCGCGCCAAGCAGCAGGCCTACAACGAAGAGCACGGCATCACACCGGCTTCGATCCGCAAGAACATCAACGAGGTGCTGCAGTCGGTCGCCGAGCGCGACCACTACACGGTGGACACCGGCGTCTCGGGCGACGTGCAGCTGATCGGCCACAACCTGCAAACTCACATTGCCGAGCTGGAGAAGCGCATGCGCGAGGCAGCCGGCAACCTCGAGTTCGAGGAGGCCGCGCGCCTGCGCGACGAGATCCGCCGCCTGGAGGAGAACGACCTCGGCCTGCCGCCCGGCGCCGTCGCGCCGCGCTCGACGGCGGGAGCCGCCGGCGGCACCGCGCCGACTCCATACGGCAAGATGCAGAACTCGCGCACCTTCCGCGGCGTGAAGACCGGGTCGGGCTCCCGCGGCAAACCGGCGCGACGCAGCGGACGGCGCTGAGGTCCGGCGAGGGTCTTGCGCGTAGCGCCCGGAGCGCGGGCGTCCCGCCCGCATTCGCCCGCAGCGCAAGCGGAGGGCGAAATTTGCGGCCGTGAGCGCTGAGCGCACTTGCTGCAAGCCTCTCGCCCTTCATGTAGCCTTGTGGCGAAGGGTTGCGGCATGTCTGCTGAACCGAAAGGCTGGCATTCGAGGGGCTATCTGCCCCATCTGGATGATCCTGACCTCGTCCAGTCCGTCACTTTCCGGCTGGGCGACAGTCTACCTGCCTCGCTTGCCCAAACTCCAGTAGCAGACGTGGCGCGGCGACGGCGGATCGACCAGCTTCTTGACGGCAGCTACGGTGATTGCTGCCTTCGACAGGACGATTGCGCCTCTGTTGTCGAAAATGCCCTGCTGCATCTCGATGGCGACCGATATCGACTGCTGGCTTGGCGCATCATGCCCAATCACGTGCATGCCCTGATCGAATCCGACGGACGGCACTCGCTCCCAGGAATCGTTCACTCGTGGAAGTCGTTCACCGCCAAGGCGATCAACACCATTCTAAGCAGGAATGGCGGCTTGTGGGCCGCCGATTACTTCGACCGCTATGTGCGCGATGAAGGTCATCTCGCTACGATAATCGCGTACGTCGAGAACAATCCCGTCAAGGCCAGGCTCGTCGAACGTCCGCAAGATTGGCGATGGAGCAGCGCGCCCCGCCGCGCCTGATTTTGGCGCGTTCACGGCGTCTGGAGGAAGGGATCCCCATACATCGAAGGACGACTCAGGGAAGCTTTGCCCTTCGCTTACGCTACGGGCAAATGCGGGCGAGACGCCCGCGCTCCGGGCGCTACGCGCAAGATCAAGCGCGCACGGCAGCGTTGCGTGTGTCAGGGCTGCATCGCCGTGGCGCCATCAGTAGGGTCGCGATCCGTCGCTTTTCACCTGTTGCATGACAACGACCGCCGCGCCCGCCACCACCGATACGCGTCTCTACATCATCGCCGTGCTGTCGCTGACGGCAGTGCAGATGCTGTCGACAACGGCGTTCAACATCGCGGCCATTCTGGCGCCGGCCGCGGCGCCGGCGCTGGGTGTCGCCGCCGACGACGTCGCCTACTATGTCTCGATCGTCTATCTGGTCTCGATCTACGCCGCGATGGCGGGCGGGCCGATGGCGCTGCGGCTGGGCCCGATCCGGCTGACCCAATGCGGGCTCACCGTTTCCGCGATTGCGTGCCTCTCGTTGGCGTCGGGACATATTGGCCTGGCGGCGTTGTCGGCGATCATCCTGGGACTGGGCGGCGGCCCGCTGACGGCGGCCAGTTCCCAGATCCTCTCGCGCGTCACGCCGGCACGCCTGTCGAACCTCACCTTCTCCATCAAGCAGAGCGGCGTGCCGTTGGGCTACGCCCTGGCCGGCGCGCTGATCCCCATCAGTGTCGAGCTGCATGGGTGGCAGGCCGTTGCTGCCGCGATCGCCGGCATCTGCGTGATCACCGCGTTGGCGCTGCAGCCGTTGCGTCCGCTCTATGACACCGCCGGCGCGACGACTGGCCGGCTGCTGCCGACGTTCCAGCAGATCGTCGATCCGCTGAAGCTGGCGTGGGCCGATCCGGTGCTGCGCCGCCTGTGCCTGGCGGCGATGTTCTTCTCCGCCATGCAGGCGACGATCGTGAACTTCACGGTCCTCTACGGCGTGAACGGACTGCTTCTGGACTATGTCGCGGCCGGCATCCTGCTGTCCTTCGCCACCGCGGCCGGCATGGTCGGCCGCGTCTTCTGGGGCGCGCTGGCCGACGCGACGCGCCGGCCGCTGGCCATGCTGGTGGTGCTGGGCGGCATCATGGCCCTGGGTGGGTTCGCCATGGCCGCGGCGCAGGTTGGCTGGCCGTCCTGGCTGCTGCATGGCGTGGCCGTCGTGCTGGGTGGCACGGCGATCGGCTGGAATGGTGTGTTCATCTCGGAATGCGCCCGGCGGGCACCGCCTGGACGCGCCGGCGAGTTTGTCGGCGCCACATCGTTCTTCGTCTTCCTCGGCCCGGTCATCTGGCCGGTGCTGTTCCGCGGCATCCTCTACGCGACGCACTCCTACGCCGCCGGTTTCGCGATCATGGCCGTGGCCACCGGGCTGAGCGCCATCAGCATCACGTGGCTGCTGCGCCGCGGCGAGCGCTAGCGCGATGACCGACGCCACGACGCCGGCCGGCACACGCATCTACCTGTTGGCCGTGGTCTCGATGCTGGCCATCCAGGTGATGAGCTCGTTCGCCGTGCAGTCGATACCGGTGATGGCGCCCGTCGCGGCGCCGGCGCTGGGCGTCTCGCGCAACGACGTCGGCTATTTCATGGCCTTTGTCTACATCGCCGCCGTCCTGTCGTCGTCAGCCGGCGGGTTGATGGCGGCGCGGTATGGCGCCGTGCGGGTCAGCCAGGTCGCGCTGGCGTGCTGTGCCGCGGCATTGCTGGTCTTTGGCCTCGGCTCGGTGTGGCTGCTGATCCCCGCCGCGCTGGCCATGGGGATGGGCATGGGACCGCCGACGCCCTCCAGCTCGCAGGTGCTGGCGCGCGTGACACCCGTGCACCTGACCAGCATGACGTTCTCGATCAAGCAGACCGGCGTCCCGCTGGGCAACATGGTGGCGGGCCTCGCCATCCCGGCGTTGATCGTGCTTGCCGGCTGGCACCAGGCGGCGTGGGCTGTCGCGCTCTGCTGCTTGGCGCTGGCCGCCGCGATCGAGCCATTGCGCCCGCTGCTCGACGTCGCGCGCGGCGGCAACGCGCGAGGCATCGTCGCGGCGTTGCGCGAGCTGCCGGCCCCGGTGCGCCTGGTCTGGCGCCATCACCATTGGCGTCGGCTGGCGCTGGTGTCGCTGGTCTTCACCGCCATGCAGGTCACCTTCGGCGCCTTCCTTGTCGTCTACCTGGTGGAGCGCATCGGGCTCGACCTCGCGATCGCCGGCTTGATCTTGTCGATCGGCCAGTTCGCGGGCGCCGCGGCGCGCGTCGTCTGGGGCGTTATCGCCGACGCCACCCGCCGGCCGGTCCTGGTCCTGGCCATCCTCACCCTGGGCATGGCGGCAGGATCGGCGACGCTGGCCGCCGTCGATGCGCGCTGGTCGTTCACCGGCCTTGCGATGGCATCGGTGCTGTACGGCACGACGGCCATCGGCTGGGGCGGCGTCTTCTTCGCCGAGCTGGCGCGCCGGGCCCCGCCCGGCATGGTCGGCACGGTGACCGGCGGCACGCAGGTCTTCACCTTCTCCGGCGCCCTGCTGGTGCCGCCGCTGTTCAGCGTGCTGCTGGCGCTGTTCGATTCCTACGCGCTGAATTTCGCCCTGCTGGCGGGGGTCAGCGGCGCCTGCTGCCTGATCCTGCTGCCGTTGCTGCGCCACGAACGGCCATGAGCGGACCGGATCAGCACCAGTTCGCCGTACTGGCCCTGGCCTTGGCGCTGGAGGCACTGTGCGGCTATCCGGCCTGGCTGTACGCACGGGTAGCGCATCCCGTCGTCTGGATCGGCCGCCTGATCAGCGAGCTCGATGGCGCGCTCAACCGGGATGACGACACCGCACGACGGCGACGCCTGTGCGGTGTCCTCGCGCTGGTCATCCTTCTGGTGGTCATGGCCACTGCCGCGATGGCAATAAGCCATGTTCTGCGCTCGATACCGTTCGGCTGGGCCGCCGAGGCGCTGCTGGCGGGCAGCCTTCTGGCGCAGCGCAGTCTCTACACACACGTGGCGGCGGTCAGCAGCGCGCTTCGGTCCGGCGGGCTCGCCCCCGGCAGGATCGCCGTGTCGCATATCGTCGGCCGCGATCCCGAAGCGCTCGATGAAGCCGGCATCGGCCGCGCCGCGATCGAAAGCCTGGCCGAGAACTTCTCCGACGGCATCGTGGCACCGGCGCTCTGGTTCGCGCTGCTCGGCCTGCCCGGCATGGTGCTTTACAAGGCGATCAACACGGCCGACAGCATGATCGGCCACCGCAGCCCGCGACACGAGTCTTTCGGCTGGGCCGCGGCGCGTCTGGACGACCTGGTCAACCTGCCGGCATCACGGCTGTCGGCATTGCTGATCGTCCTGGCGGCTATGGCAGGCGGCAGTGTCGGAAGCGCATACCGCGCGATCCGCCGCGACGCCCGGCACCACCGCTCACCCAATGCCGGTTGGCCCGAAGCCGCCCTGGCCGGCGCGCTGGACCTGCGGCTGGCCGGGCCGCGTGTCTACGATGGCACGCGTGTCGAGGATGCCTGGATGGGCGACGGCCGCGCCGACGTGAGACCGGACGATATCGACGCGGCGCTGCGGCTCTATGGCCGGGCCTGTGCAGCCATGATGCTGCTCGTCCTGGCAGCGCTGCTGGCCCTCGCCTGCACCGTGGGTTTCAGCCTGTCGTAAAACGGCGGCGTCAGCGGCCGTACAACGTTCGGTAGTCCCCGACCAGCAGGCCGAACAGCAGGTGGTCATGCCACTTGCCGTTGATCTTGAGGTAGTGCCGCGCGATGCCTTCCTCGCGGAAGCCGACTTTGTGCAGCACGGCGCGGCTGGGCCCATTGGACGGCAGGCAGGCCGCCTCCAGGCGGTTCAGCCGGATCTCGTCGAAGATGAAGGGCAACATGGCGCGCAGCGCCTCGGTCATCAGGCCCTGGCCGGCATGGGCCTGGCCCATCCAGTAGCCGACATTGGCGCTCTGGGCCACGCCGCGGCGCACGTTGGATACCGAGATACCGCCCACCAGCTGGCGCGGGTTGCTGCGGAAGATGAAGAACGTGTAGCCCTCGCCGGCCCGCCACTCCTGCATGTAGTGCCGCAGGCGGCGGCGATAGGCGTCGCGGGTCAGGGCGTCCTCGCCCCAGGTCGGCTCCCACGGCGTCAGGTAGGCCCGGCTGGCAGCGCGCAATTCGGCCCATTCACGCCAGTCGTCGGCGGCAGGCGCGCGCAGAAAGACACGCTCCCCCTGCAGGCGCGGCGTCGACATCAACGCCAGGGGCACATCAGAGAACCGGAACATCGATGGGCGGACCCCGCCAGGATTTCGCTCACCATACACCAGCCCGGCGAATTTCTCACGCCCGAGGATCGGATGTCTGGCCCCCACAATCCGGGGCACGGCCTTCAGGCCTTCAGGCGCCGCGCGATGGCGTCGTAGCTTTCCAGCTTGTCGATCGGCCCCAGGGCGCAGACGGCGGGCGGTGAAGCCAGCAGCCGGCGTGCCACCCGGCGCACGGCATCGGTGTCGACCGCCTCGATACGGTCGACGGTCTCCGTGTAGGGGATCGGCCGCCCGTAGATCAGCAGTTGCCGCGCCGCCTGCTCGCATCGTGAATGGCTCGATTCCAGTGCCATCAGGGTGCCGGCCTTGAGCTGGGCCCGGGCGCGGGCAACCTCGGCGTCATCGACGTCGTCAGCCACCTTGCGGAATTCCTCGCACACGATCGGCACCAGCTCGGGCAGGCTGTCGCCGGCGGTGCCGGCGTAGATCCCGAACAGGCCGCCGTCGCGATAGGCGGCGTTGAACGAATAGATCGAATAGACCAGGCCCCTGTCCTCGCGAATGCGCTGGAACAGGCGAGAGGACATGCCGCCGCCGAACAGGGTCGAAAACACGGCCAGCGCATGATGATCGGGGTCGAGATAGCTGAACGCCTCGCCGCCGATCACCAGGTGGGCCTGCTCGAGGTCGTCGCTGTCACGCCGATCGCCGCCGGCGAAGACCGGGGCCGTTACAGCGACGTCACCGGTGGCACGCGGCAGCCGTCCGAACGCCTTGTTCGCCAGGTCGACAAAGCGGTCGTGCTCGATCGCACCGCCCGCCGACAGCACCATGCGCTCGGCGACGTAGCGGTTGCGCAGCCAGTCGAAGAGGTCGTCGCGGGCAATCGCGTTGACCGTCGCCTCGGTCCCCAGCACCGGCCGGCCCAGCGCTTGTTCCGGAAAGGCCACGGCCTGGAAGTTGTCGAAGATCACGTCGTCGGGCGTGTCGTTGGCCTGGCCGATCTCCTGCAGCACGACACCGCGCTCGCGCTGCAGCTCTTCCTCGACGAAGGTCGAGTCGAGCAGGATGTCGGCCACCAGGTCGACGGCCAGCGCGACGTCGTCCTTCAGGACGGCGGCGTGGTAGGCGGTGAGCTCCCGGCCGGTGAAGGCATTGAGGCTGCCGCCGACATTCTCGATCTCTTCGGCAATGCCCCGCGCGGTGCGCCGCTTGGTGCCCTTGAAGGCCATATGCTCGAGCAGGTGCGCGATGCCGTTGCGCGGCGCCGGCTCGTGCCGGGCGCCCGCCGCCACCCACATGCCCAGCGCCACGGTCTCGACATGGTCCATTGTGTCGGTGACGACGCGCAGGCCATTGTCCAGAGTCGTGATGCGTATGGTCATGCGAACACCGCGGCGTCATCCATCAGGCGCTTCAGTGCGCCGATGTCATTGGGCAAAGTCTGGTAGCGCTCCGGCTTGGCCGCCAGGGCCGCCAGGCGGGCCGGCATCGGCGGCGCCTCGCCGGTCGCCTGCTTGACCGCGTCGGGGAATTTGGCCGGATGCGCCGTGCTCAACACGACCATCGGCACCGCGCGATCGCCGCGCTTCTGGCGCGCCACGGCGTAGCCGACGGCAGTATGCGGATCGAGCAGTTCGCCGGTCTCGCGTTGGGCATCGGCGATGGCCCGCAGGGTGTCACCGTCATCCAGCCGGCCGGCATCGAACGTGGCCCGGGCACGGGCGAGCTGCGCGGCACTGACATTCATGTTGCCGCTCGCGCGGAAGCTCTCCATGGCCGCTGCCAGTGCCTTGCCGTCGCGGTCGAACAGGTCGAACAGGTAGCGCTCGAAGTTGCTCGAGACCTGGATGTCCATGCTGGGCGAGAAGGTCGGCGTGACGCCGGTGATGCGCTGCTCGCCGCTTTCGATGAAGCGCGTCAGGATGTCGTTGCTGTTGGACGCAATCAGCAGCCGCTCGATCGGCAATCCCATCGCACGCGCGGCGTAGCCGGCATAGATGTTGCCGAAATTGCCCGTCGGCACGCAGAACGACACCGGCCGGTCGGGCGCGCCGAGCTGCAGGGCGGCATGGAAGTAGTAGACGATCTGCGCCATGACGCGCGCGAAGTTGATCGAGTTCACCGCCGTCAGGTGGTGGCGGTCGCGGAACGCCAGATCGTTGAAGCAGGCCTTGGCCAGGTCCTGGCAGTCGTCGAACGTGCCCTCGATCGCGATGTTGTGCACGTTGGGCGACAGCACGGTCGTCATCTGCCGCCGCTGCACCTCGCTGACGCGCCCTTGCGGGTGGAGCATGAAGATGTCGATGGCCTTGCGGTCACGAACGGCCTCGATGGCGGCCGAGCCGGTATCGCCCGACGTGGCGCCCACGATGCGGGCGCGGTGTCCCGAGCGGGTCAGCAGCGCGTCCAGCAGGCGCCCCAGCAGTTGCAGCGCCACATCCTTGAAAGCGAACGTCGGGCCGTGGAACAGCTCGAGCAGGTGCAGCCCGTCAACCGGCAGCGCCTTGAGGCGCACGACCTCGGCGTCATCGAACGAGGCGTAGGCCTCGCGCACCAGCCGGCTGAAGGTCGCGGCATCGACGGTATCGCCCACGAACGGCGCCATGATGCGGGTCGCCAGCTCGGCATACGGCAGGCCGCGCAGCGCCGCGATGTCGGCGGGCGACAGGACAGGCCACCGTTCCGGCACGTAAAGGCCGCCATCACGAGCGAGGCCAGCCAGCATCACCTGTTCGAAGGTGAGCCGTTCCAAAGGAGTGCGCGAACCCTGGCGGGTACTGATGTAACGAAGGTCTGACATGGTCCGGGGGGCGATAGGGCGCGGACCATAGCCGTGGGGGTCACCCGGCGCAACGGCAGTGCGGTCGCGGGTGCCGTTCCCGGCACCCGGTATTCTCAGTTATTCTGAATCTTTATTCGGCAGCCTGGACGCAGGGTGCATGCTCTTTGTTCACCCGCTTGGTCGAGGGCGGGAATTTGGCCAGCAGCCGCTCCGGCCGGGTCGGCCGCTGGACCAAGTCGCCGCCGCAGTTAGGGCAGCGGCCGCCGAAGCGGGTCTGCGCACACGTCGCGCAGAAAGTACACTCGAACGTGCAGATCAGCGCATCGGAGGCGCCGTTGGGCAGGTCCTTGTCGCAACATTCGCAATTGGGGCGCAGGTCAAGCACCGGAGCACTCCGTTCTTTGAACTCTCGCCCCACAGACGGGGCGAGGACATGTCCGATCGTCAACCGACGGCGACCTTGGGCGGCGCCGCCGGCTGGTTGGCAGGCGTTGGTACGACGGGTTCGCTCGGGGACGTTTCGGCCGGAACCGAAGCAACGTTGTCGCTGACCGGCGGTACGGCGGCCACCTCCGCCTCCACCGGCGATATCGTCGCGTCGGGTTCGACGGGAGCCGCGAGCTCCGCCGTGGCGACGGGCGGCGGCACCTGGGCATCGGCAGTCGCCGAGTCGATCGAAGCGCGCGCGGCCGCCATTTCCTTTTCCACGTCGCTGGCGCCTTCGGCGATGGCCGCCTTGATCTCGCGCGTCGGGTCGAGCCCTTGCAGATCGAGCACCGCATCCTTGGTGCCGGCCTCGACCTGCTTCTTCAGCTCATCCAGGTCAGCCTGCCGCATCATGTCGTCGACATGGCCGCGGAATTCGCCCGCCATGTTGCGCGCCGTCGCCATCCAGCGGCCGACCGTGCGCAACATGCCCGGCAATTCCTTCGGGCCGATCACGACAAGCGCTATGGCGGCAATGACCAGCAGTTCGGGAGCGTCGATGCCGAACATGGTGTACGCGGCCCGGACTTAGCTCAGGTCTTGGCGTGTTCCTTGGACCCGGTCGCAGCCGGATCGTGGGTCGAGCCCTGACCGATCGGCTTGGCATCATCACCGGGCGCCGTGCTGCTCCTGGCTGCCTGGTCCTGCTGGCCGTCACTAGACACGCCCTTCTTGAAGGCGCTCAGGCCTTTGCCGAAATCGCCCATCAGCTGTGAGATCTTGCCGCGACCGCCGAACAGCAGCAGTACGACCGCCAGCACGATCAACCAATGCCAAATGCTGAAACTACCCATAGCCCGCCTCCTGCCTGTCGATGGCCGGACCTGTGCCCGGAAACCTTAACTGTTTTATGGCCTACCGCCCGCCGGGCCGCAACTCAGCCTCGCGCAGAGTTGCACCGGGCGCCACCTGTCATGTGGGGACTGGTGCCGGAAAAACGAAGGCCTGCCGCGGATCCAGCGCGATCTGCAGGTCACTGCCTTCGGCCGGCAGAAACTGGCCGGGGACCCGCACATGCCAGTGGCTGTGCGTTTCAGGACCGCCGGGGCCATCGTGGCGATGCGTCGGGTCAGTCTGCAGGCAGACATGCACCCAGCTGGTACGGCCCAACAACCGCGCCGCCAGCACCCGGGCCGACAGGACACCGATGGGCGGTTCGCTGACAATGCCCTGCTCGGCACCGTTCACCTTCAGCGCCTCCGGCCGGATCAGTACGTGGACAGCCAAACCGTCAGCGTGGCCGTTCACCGGCAGCATGCCGAAGGGCGTGCGCACGGCGCCGCCCTGTACCACGCCATCGATACGGTTCACCTCGCCCATGAACTCAGCCACGAATTCGCTGGCCGGCTGCGTGTAGATTTCTGACGGCGACCCGATCTGCTCCAGGCGTCCCTCGCGCATGACGGCGATGCGGTCGGCCATGAACATCGCTTCTTCCGGGTCGTGCGTGACGACCATTGCCGTGACTTGGTCCGACTTCAGCAGGTGCAGGGCCTCGTCGCGCACGGCCGACCGCAGACGCGTATCCAGCCCCGAGAACGGCTCGTCGAGCAGGATGACGCGCGGCGCCGGCGCCAAGGCGCGCGCCAGGGCGACGCGCTGCTGCTGACCACCGGAAAGCTGATGCGGCCAGGCGCGGGTGTAGCCGTCCAGGTGCACGCGGCTCAGCATGCCCTCGATACGGGACCGCTTGGCGGCCGTCGCCATTTTGCGCAGCCCGTAACCGACGTTGCCGGCGATGTCGAGATGGGGGAACAGGGCCATGTCCTGGAACACGAAACCCACGCCCCGCGCCTCGGGGGGCAGGTCGCGCCCAGGCTCGCCGACCACGCGGCCGGCGACGGTGATGCGCCCGCGCTGCAGCGGTTCCAGGCCGGCGACCAGGCGCAGCACCGTGGTCTTGCCGCAACCTGACGGGCCCAGCAGGCACACCAGTTCGCCCGGCGCCACGGCCAGCGCAAAGTCACGCACCACGGGGTTGCCGTCGTAAGCGTGGTGAATGTCGGTGAGATCGAGGCCGGCGGGTCCGGTCATTCCCGGTTCATAGCCGCTGGCGTGACGCTACTCCAGTACCGCGTTGAACCTCCAGCGCGGCGGCCTGCCGCCGCGGGAGAATGCTGCGCCGCCCCTTCAGGCCGCGCTCGATAACCCGAGACTGGCCGGCAGATCGTTTCGATGGTCGCGCATGAGACCGTCGGGGGGTACCGAGGCATCGAGCTGGGCGTACAGATAGGTTCCCACGCACGTCTTCGACGCACCGCTGGAATTGGCGTAGACCGCGACGCTCTCCCCTTCCTCGATGGCCAGCAACAGCCCGGCTCCGTGCCAAACGCCCCGATTGACGGCTTCAAATCCTGGCGCAACGAAGAATGTCTTGCACATGATGAAATGACCTTGGTGTTTTGCTAACACGGTCCCACGCACGGGAAAGTAGAACACCGCGCGCAGCCGACTGGCAAAACAGCAACGGTCAGGACGTGAAATCGTCGCGTTTGGTGGCCGCCGCCGGTCATGGTGATTTCACGCCTGCCAGACGACGGCCTCTGTCGCAGCCGCTAGGACCGCTGGTTGCGGCGCCAATCCTCTTCGCGCTCCCGTAGCAAAAAGTCGGGTCCCAGGTGGTCAAGGCTCGGACAGCCGATCTGGCCCATGGTCAGATCAATTTCGCGACGCAGAATATTGATTGCCTTGGTGACGCCGGCCTGACCGCCCACGGTGGCCCCGTAGAGGGTGGCACGGCCGACAAAGACGAACTTGGCGCCCAGGCACAGGGCGGTCAGCGCATCGACGCCACGGCGCACGCCACTATCCAGCATCAGGGTGAGACGATCGCCGACGGCGTCGCGGATGGCCGGAAGCACGTCCACCGGCGACGGCGCCCGGTCCAGCTGTCGCGCGCCATGGTTGGACACCATGATCCCGTCGACGCCCAGCGACGCGGCCCGGACGGCGTCATCGCTGTGCATGATTCCTTTGATCACGAATTTTCGCGGCCACAGGCGTCGAAACGACTCGACGTCGCGCCAGGTGAGTGGCGCGGCCGTCTGGCTGGCGACAAAGGCAGCGACGGCATCGGCGCTGGCACCCTTCTCGACATAGGGCGCCCAGTTGGAAAACATGGGTGTGCCCTGTTTCAGGTATCCCGCCAGCCAGCCCGGATGGCGCAGTGCCTCGAGCTTGGTGCCCCAGGACAGTTTCAGCGGCCGCGTGAAGCCATTGCGCTGGTTGCGTTCGCGGTTGGAATGCACCGGCACGTCGACCGTGAGCACCAGGGTCGACAAGCCAGCCGCTTCGGCGCGCCGGATCATGTCCTCGGAGATCTTTTTGTCGCGCGCGGCGTAGAGTTGGTACCAGCCATGGTCGGGCGCGACCTTGGCGAGATCCTCGATCGAGGCCGTGCTGCTGCCCGACATGATGAAGGGAACGTTGGCCTCGCGCGCCGCCGCGGCCAGCATCAGGTCGGCACCCGGCCGGAACAGACTGGCGAGGCCGGTCGGCGCTATGCCGAACGGACTGGCGTAGGTTCGCCCGAAGAGGGGCGCCGACTGATCGCGCGTCGAGACATCGACCAGGTAACGCGGCACCAGGCGGTGCTGGCGGAAGGCCTGTTCGTTGACATTCAGGCCATCCTCGTCCTCGACGCCGCCCTCGATGAAGTCGAACGCAATCTTGGGCAGCCGCCGCTTGGCCGCGCGCCGCAGATCGTCGACGTTGACTATGCCGTCCATCGTTTCCCCTGCCGCTCTTGGTTACGTTCCGAACCCTACGCGACTTTCTGCCCGTCCGACGGCCGTGAAAACGCATGCCCGGCAGGCAAGAACGACGATCACGCCGGCGGCTTGATACCGGCTTCCTTGATGACCTTGCGCCACCGCACGGTCTCGCTGGCCAGGCGCTCGGTGTAGGCCTGTGCCGGACCACCCGTGGGAATGTAGCCCAGCGACATCAGCCGCTCGCGCACCGCCTCGACGCCGAGCGCCTTGTTGATGGCGGCGTTGTAGGTCGCGATGACGTCCGCTGGCGTTCCGGCCGGCGCCGTGACACCGAAATAGACGGCAGCCTCGAGATCCGGCAGGCCCAGTTCCTGCGCCGTCGGCACGTCCGGGACGGCAGCAACGCGCTTGGGCGCGCCGACGATCAGCCCGCGCATCGTGCCCGAACGGACCTGCTGGTCGACCGGCGTGGTGACGTCGACGAACGCCGGCACGTGGCCGGCGACGACGTCGCGCAACGCCTCGGCGGCCGCCTTGTAGGGGATGTGCTCCAGCTTGCGGCCGACTTTCAGGTTCAGAAGCTCGCCCCACAGGTGCGGCAGGCCGCCGGTGCTTGAGGTCCCGTAGGGCACCGTGCCGGGCTGCTCCTTCAGCCACGCGGTGAAATCCGCCAGGGTCTTGGCGGGATGGCTGGCCCGTACGCCGAGAAAAACCGGGATGTCGGCGAACTGGGCGACCGCCGTCAGGCTCTTCTGCGGGTCGATCGGCAGCGGAATGTCGAACGCCGGCAGCAGCGCCGCGGTCGTCGTCGTCAGCAGCAATGTCGTTCCGTCGGGCTTGCTGTGGGCGACGGACTGCATGCCGACCATGGTGCCGCCGCCCGGCTTGTTGTCGACGATCACCGACCGGCCGAGATCGGCCGCCATGCGCTCGGCCAGTAACCGCCCCGCCGTATCGGTCGACCCGCCGGGACCATAGGGTACCACCAGCCGGATGGGCTGCCCGCCCGTTTGACCGACGACAGGCCCCGCCGACGCCGTCGCGGCAATCGCCATACCCGCCTGCATGACCTGTCTGCGTCTGATCATCGTCTTTGCGTCTCCCTGATGCGCCAGCCCGATCTGCACGGGCCGTGGTCCGTGGTCAATGCGTGGCAGCGCCGGCCATCCATGACGTCACCGCAACCCGGACCCCGGAAAGTGAATGGCATTCATTTTTATTGCCGGCGGTCAGTGACCCTTCCTACTATGGTGACTGGATCGTCCTGCGCGGAGTTGCACCATGTTGGAAGTCACGTGCGAGCGGCGCGGCGCCGCGTTGTGGATCATCATCGATCGCGAGGAGCGGCGTAACGCGCTGAACGAGGACGTCGCGCGCGGTATCTCCGACGGCATCCGGCTGGCCCAGGACGATCGCTCGATCCGTGCCGTGGTGCTGACGGGCGCCGGCGATCGCGTATTCTGCGCCGGCGGCGACGTGAAGCCGGATGCCGAGGGCAATCCGTTCGATGCCGACCCGGCACAGCCGCGCAACCCGATCGTCGAGCTGTTCAAGGAGATGGAGCGCTGCGACGTGCCGATCGTGGCGCGCGTCAACGGCCATGCCTTCGGCGGCGGTTTCGGCCTGATGTGCGCCTGCGACATGGCGGTGGCGGCCGAGGAGGCCAAACTGGGCACGCCCGAAGCGCGCATCGGCCTGTTCCCCATGATGATCCTGCCCTACATGCTGCGTGTCGTGCCGCGCCGCGCCCTGCTGGAAATGTGCGTCACCGGCGAGCCATGGACGGCGGCCGAAGCCAAGGCGCTGGGCATCGTCAACCACGTCGCACCGGCGGCCGAACTCGACGACAAGCTCGACTGGTTCCTGGCCCGCTTCACCGACAACTCACCGACCGCGGTCCGGTTGGGCAAGCACGCCCTGCATGCCATCCAGGACATGACCCTGCCGCAGAGCCTCGACTTCGCACAGAACTTCCTGGTTCAGATGGCCCGCACCGAGGATGCCCGCGAGGGCTTCCGCGCGTTCAACGAACGCCGGCGTCCCAACTGGCCAGGCCGGTGAGGAGCCGATCCGATGAGCACGCCCGTTTCCTTCGGACTGAGTGACGAAGACCTGCTGAAATTGCCGCTTCATTTCCGTCCGGACCTGTTCGCCGGCCAGGTGGTGCTGGTGTCGGGCGCTGGCAGCGGGCTGGGCAAGGCGATCGCCATCCAGTTCGCGCGCCTGGGCGCGCGGCTGGCGATCTGCGGCCGGCGCGTCGAGCGCCTGGAGGCGACCGCAGCCACCATCCGCGAGGTGGGCGGCACCTGCTCGGTTCATCCCATGACGATCCGCGATCCGGCGCAGGTCGAGCAGCTGATCGACACGGTGTGGACGGAACATGGCCGGCTCGATGTGCAAATCAACAATGCCGGCGGCCAGTTTCCACAGCCCGCCATCGACTATTCGACCAAGGGGTGGAACGCGGTCATCGACACCAACCTCAACGGCCCCTGGTACATGATGCAGCAGGCGGCCAAGCGTTGGCGCGATACCGGCACCACCGGCAGCATCGTCAACGTCGTCGCCGTGGTGTGGCGCGGCATGCCGGGCGTGGCGCACACCTGCGCGGCGCGCGCCGGCGTGATCTATCTCAGCAAGACGCTGGCCGTGGAATGGGCGCCGCTGCGCGTGCGCGTCAACTGCGTGGCGCCGGGCGTGATCGCCACCGAAGGCATGAACGTCTATCCCGACGAAGCGCGTGCCGAATTCGACCGCTCCAACCCGATGAAGCGCTTCGGCGACGTGCAGGATGTCACCGACGCCTGCTGCTACCTCGCCGGCCCGTCGGGGAAGTTCGTCACCGGCGAGGTGATCACCGTCGACGGCGGCAACCAGCTCTGGGGCGAGCAGTGGACCGCGGGCCGGCCGGAGTATTTCCGGGTGTGAGTGGGAGGCCGGCTTCCTGCCGGCACCCGATCATGCGCCGGCTTGACGCCGGCGCTCCGCCTACGGTGCGTCACCGCGCCAGCGCAGCAACACCTGCTCGACCCGCACCACGGTGAGGTTGAGCCCCAGCCCGATCACAGCCAGCACCAAGATCGTGCCCAGCACCCCTTCGGCGCGAAAGCTCGCCGCATGGAAGGCGATGCGCTGGCCCAGCCCCATATGGGCCGAGATCATCTCGCCCACCACCACCGCCAGCAGGGCATAGACTACGCCCAGCCGCAGCCCGCCGAAGATTGCCGGCACGGCGCCGGGCAGCAACACCTTCCAGAAAAGCTGCCGGTCGGTCGCACCCAGCGCCCGCATGGTCAGCACCAACTCGCGATCGAGGGAACGGATGCCGGCCTCAGTGTTCAGCATGAGGATGAAGAACACGAGGCTGACAGCCAGCGCCACTTTCGAGCCTTCGCCGACGCCGAACCAGATGATGAACATGGGCGCCAGCGCGACGCGCGGCAGAACGTTGAGAATGGTCAGGAAGGGATTGCTGACATCGGCCACGAACGGGAATTGCATGCGCACGATCCCGGCCGCGACCCCCGTCCCGGCGCCGATGGCAAATCCCGCCAGAGTCTCGCGCAAGGTAACCAGGACGTGCGGCCAGATGCTGCCGTCACGGACCTCCTCGACGAGGAAGCCGACGATGGCGCTGGGCTGGGAGAAGAAAAAGGGATCGATGGCGCCGATGTCGACGGTCCATTGCCACAGCCCGACGAACAGCCCCAGCACGATCGCGCGGGCGGCCCATACCCAGGCGGTACGCCAGCGGCGGCGGGCACGGCGGTCGGCTTCGCTGCGCGCCAGCGTGTCGAGCACGCGGCCCTCGCCGGCCGGCGGGGCGGCGGTCGTCACGACGCCGCCTCCCCTGCCTTCAATGCCTGCCACACCCGCTCGCTGAGCCTGAGATAGTGGTGGTCGAAGCGGATGCGCTCGGGATCGCGTGGCCGCGGCAGGTCGATGGCGATGTCGGCCTGGATGCGGCCAGGGCGGCGCGTCAGCACGATCACGCGATCGGCGAGTGCCACCGCCTCGGCCAGATCATGGGTGACGAACAGAACCGTCTTACGGTCGCGCTCCCAGATGCGCAGGAACTCGGTCTGCAGCATCAGTTTGGTCTGCGCGTCGAGCGCCGCGAACGGCTCATCCATCAGCAGCGTGTCGGGGTCGATGGCCAGCGTCCGCGCCAGGGCCACACGCTGGCGCATGCCCTGCGAGAGCTGCCAGGGATAGGAGCTGCCGAACGCCTTCAGGCCGACAAGGTCGAGCAGCCGACTGCCGGCTGCGCGCCGCTCTGCTGCCGGCACGCCGCGCAGTTCCAGCCCCACCTCGATGTTGCGCCGCGCCGACCGCCACGGCAGCAGGCCATCGCGTGCGAACATGTAGCCGGTGCGCCGCGAGGGGCGCGTCACGCGCGCGCCGTTCACGACAACGGAGCCGGCCACCGGCTGCACCAGCCCGGCAGCCATGTTGAGGATCGTGGTCTTGCCGCAGCCGCTGGCGCCGACCAGTGCCAGGAACTGACCGCGCGGCACAGCGAACGACACGTCGTCGAGCGCCAGGACGGGCGTTCCGGCCGGTGTCTGGAAAGCGTGCGAAACGCGCTCGACATGGATCGCGAGATCCAGATCGGCACGGGACGCAGCCTCGGAGAGGATGGCGTCCATCGTGATCAGGATTGCACGTCCCTGCCGCCAAGCGCCCGGTCGGCAAGGTCCGCCGGCACCTCGCGGCCGACATCGGTGAACGCGCGCTTCACGGCTTCGACGCTCGGCGTGAAGATGGCCTTGCGGTTCTCGCGCGCCCAGGCGTTGGAGGCGTGCAGGGACGTCAGCACGTCCTGGAATTGCGGCATCACGTAACGGGCGAATAGCTCGTAGCTGCGCATCGTGTCCTCGCGGCTGGCCCATTCATGGGCACGGAAGAGCACGCCGCCGAAGCCGCCGCCGCTCGCGTCGTAGAGTCGACGGATGCCGTGCGCAACGAGTTCCGGCGAGCCCACAAGGGTCGTTCCCATCTTTACGCCGTCGCGCAGCGGGTCATCGGACCGGCCAGCCGGCCGGCCGAGCGTGCGGTCGAAATATTCGACCGTTTCGGCGCGCTCGCCACGCCGCACCTGCGCCAAGGCTTCTTCATCGTCCTGGGCGACGTGGACGTTGACCACGATGCGCCACTTGGCACGGCTCACCGTCTTGCCGTGCCGGGCGGCCGTGTCCTCTGCGATCTGCCATTGCCGGGCCAGGGCCTCGGGGCCACCCGGCAACCCGGCGCCGATCGACAACACGCCAAGGCCATGCTTGCCGGCTGCCGTCATGCCGAACGGCGTGATGGTGCTGGCTACGGCGATCGGGAAGTGCGGCCGTGTGTAGGGCGCCAGATGCAGACGGGCATCGCGCAACTCGAACCAGTCGGTCGCAGCCGTCACCGGCTCGCCGCCGATCAGCAGGCGCATGATGACGTCCAGCGCCTCCTCCATGCGCGATCGCTGCGCCGCCGGCGGGATGTTCAGCATATAGGCGTCGGAGGTCAGCGCGCCGGGACCGCAGCCCAGCATTGCGCGGCCGCGAGTCATGTGGTCGAGCTGCACGAAGCGGTTCGCGACCATCAAAGGGTTGTGATACGGCAGGCTGGTGACGCCCGAGCCCAGCATGATGCGCCGCGTGCGTCCGGCGGCCGCGGCAATCATCAACTCGGGCGAGGAGACCAGCTCCCAGCCGGCGGAATGGTGCTCGCCGATCCAGACTTCGTCGTAGCCCAGCCGGTCGAGCCATTCGATCAACTCGAGGTCGCGCTCCAGCGCCAGCGTCGGGTTCTCGCCGAGACGATGGAAGGGCCCCAGGAAAATCCCGAACTTCATGGCGCTGTCGAGCGTCATCTGGTCCATCCTTTCCGGGGTTGTCACGGCAGATACTTGCCGGCGCCCGACCAGGCGAGCTGCCGGCAGTCCTGCATCTGGTTGGCCTTGATCAGCCCGTTGTCGACCTGAAACTTGCCGACATTTTCGGTGCCGGTGCAATTGAACCGCACATCGAAGGCTTTGCCGAGGCGCAGCAACACACCCTTCATCTGCTCGGCCTGCAGCGCCTTGTTGTACTTCGACCACACGGCCGCAACCTGCGCGGCATTGGCCGGATCGCGCACCACGGCGATGGCCGCTTCCTGCGCGGACTGGAAGCGCCGCATCATCTCGCCGTTCTTGTCGGCATGCGCCTTGGTCGAATGATAGACGCTCGACGTCCACGACGCGAACTCGGGAATGGTCTTGTCGGCCTGCAGGTCGAGCAGCACCCTGCCCCCGATGCTTTCGAGCACGGTCTGCACCGGCTCTATGGCCATGACCGCGTCGAGCTGTCCCGCCTTGAACGCTGCCACCGCGTCCGGCCCGAGTCCAACGGCCAGGAAGGTGGCGTCCTTCTCAGGGTCGAGACCAGCGTCGCGGAAGAAGCGGCGCGCGAAGTTGTGGCCGTCCGAGCCGATGGCCGGCACGCCGATCTTCTTGCCTCGCAGGTCGCGAACCAGGGCGGGGTAACCCGCCGCCTTGCTCGGCGTGGCCATGCCGGCGGAGACCACGATGCTCCAGACCGGCGCCGGAAAATTATCGACAATCGTCACCAGATCGCGGCCACGGCTGTTCACCAGCATCATGTTGCCGGGACTGTTGCTCATCAGGTCGACGGCGCCGCTGAACAGCGCCGCGGTGGCGTCCGGCGCGGCGCGGAAGTCCATCAGGGTCACGTCCAGCCCGTGCTTCGCATAGAGACCCAGGTCCTTGGCGACATAGGCTGGCACCGCCACAAGCGCGCCCGTGTAGACCGCAACACGCGCCTTGATCGCCTGCGCCGCCGCCATATCGGGCGCCAGGCCCAGCGCCGCCGCAATCGCGGCCCCCACCACCTGCCTTCTTTTCATCGTCTCTCCTCCCCCGTTATCTGGTCGTTGCGCAACATCACCCCGATACGCGAATGGCGCCGTCCTGCGCCAAGGCACCAATCTCCTCGGGACTGAGCCCGGCCCGACGCAAAATGTCCGCTGTGCCGGCGCCCAGCATCGGCGCCGATGTCGCGCTGGCCACACCCAGGCCGGCCACGCCGGGGCCCAGCTGCAGGAACTCGCCCGTGTCCCCTTGCAGGCGTTGCAGGCCGGGATCGACATGCTGGCCATGCCGAGCCTCGCACAGGAACTCGCCCATGCGCCGGACCCGCGCCGCCGGTACGCCTGCCGCATTCAGGCTGACTTCCAGAGCCGCCCCATCGTGGCGCGCGAACGCGCCTTCGAGGCGCCGCCGCAGTTCGGCGGCATCGACCGGCAGGACGTTGGTGGCGCCGCCCTCGCCCACCTGCCGGACCAACGCCGGATCGTCAGCCATGCCCGGCAGTCCGAGCTGGTCGCACAGCACGCCAAACTGACGCCTCGTGTTGGCTGCGACGGCAAGCCAGCCATCGGCGCAGCGGAAAGTGGCCGCGCCGGGCGAGCCGCTGAAGCCGCGATTGCCGGGCCGCGGGCCGTCCTGCGCGGTCGCCAGCACACGGACCGCCATCGGCCGCATAAGCTGCAGCGCGCCCTGCGCCAATGAGGTGTCGATGCGGCTGCCAGCATCGGTCGCCCCGCGCCGATGCAGTGCCGCCAGCACCGACATCGCACCCAGCATCCCGGTGGCGATGTCGACGACGGGAAAGCCGACCTTGGTCGGCGGGCCGCCCTCCTCGCCGCTGGCCATCATCATGCCGGTCAATGCCTGCACCACCTGGTCATAGGCCCCGAAGCGGCTCCAGGCACCGGTCTGGCCGTAGCCGGAAATAGACAGATAGATGATCCGCGGGTTGATGGCCCGGACCGCCTCGTATCCGATGCCCAGCCGCTCAGCCACGCCAGGCCGGAAATTCTCGATCAGCACGTCCGCATCACGCAGCAGGCCGAACAGCACGTCGCGCAGCCGCGGGTTCTTGAGGTCGATCGCCAGCGACTTCTTGCCGGCGTTCAGCGTCGCGAAGGTGCTCGACATGGCGCCCTCGGCCTCACCCTCGACGAACCGCATGACGTCGGGTGCCCGTGGGTTCTCGATCTTGAGCACGTCGGCGCCCAGGGCAGCCAGGTACATCGATGCCGCCGGCCCGGCGATGACGTGCGACAGGTCGATGACCCGCACGTCGGACAGGCATGGCGGCGGCATTTGCTCGGTTTCCATGGACCATACGCTATCCGCGCTGATGATAAGCTGGTAATAGCGGTTTCTGATGTACCGATAGAGAAGCCTTATCAGGTGGATCACCTTCGCCTGCGCGCCTTGACCCTGGTGGAGACGCTCGCCGACACCGGCTCGCTGCACCAGGCGGCCCGGCGCATGAACACGTCCCAGCCGGCGCTGTCGGTCATGCTGCAGGAGGTCGAGCGCACCCTGGGCGGCAAGCTCTTCGAGCGCACGCGCCGCGGCCTGGTGCCAACCGAAATGGGAGCGTACCTGATCCGCCAGGCCCGCCTGATCCTGGCCGACCTCCGACGGGTGCAGGACGAATTCGCTTCGACGCGCGAAGGCCGATCGCTGCTGCGCATTGGTGTCCTGCCACTGGTGATGCTGGAGGTGGTGCCCCAGGCCCTGGTGCAGTTGCGCCACGCCGTGCCCGGCGTGCAGGTCGAGTTCCGCGAAGGCGCCGCGTCGGAACTGCTGGCCGCGCTCTCGGAAGGCGCCCTCGACATGGTGGTCGGTCGCATGCTGCCGGAATTCACCGATAGCCATGACCTCGACTCCGTATTCCTGTTTGCCGAGTCGTTCCACATCATCGCCGGCCGGCACCATCGCCTGGCCGGGCGGCGGCGAATCTCCTGGCCGGCGTTGCAGGCGGCGCCTTGGATCGAGGCGCCACACAACACTGCGTTGCACAACTTCTTCGTCGAGGCTTTCCTGCGCCGGGGCTTGCGGCCGCCGCAGCCGATCTACCGCTCGGCCTCGTTCTACTCCTGCATCGCCATTCTGCGGACGTCGGACTGCCTGATGATGGTGCCGCACGAGGTCGCCCGTCACTTCGCCAGCCAGGATGCGATCCGGATCCTGGCCGTGAACGTGGGCGAGGCGTCGGCGCCGTTCTCGATCGTGAAGCGGCGGTCGCGCGCCACCACGCGCAGCGCCGCGGCCTTCGAGAAGGCCCTGCTGCAGACCGTGCGCGGACGACACTAGGGTTCGCAGAAGAGCGCCACTCCAATGGCGCGCCCGCTGCCTCACCCCTTCATCAGCTCGCCGGCGATGATCAGGCGGCGGATCTCGCTGGTGCCGGCGCCGATCTCCAGCAGCTTGGTGGCACGGTACAGCCGGTTGATCTCGGTCTCGCGCATGTAGCCGGCACCGCCGAAGATCTGCACGGCCTCGGTCACCACCTTGGTGCAACCTTCGGCCGCATAGAGAATGCAGGCCGCGGTCAGCTTGTGGATGTCGCCGCGCCCGCCGCCGCCAACCTCCAGCTCGTTGGCCGCCGCCATGGTGCGATAGCAGAACGTACGGATGGTCTCGACCAGCACATACATGTCGGCGAGCTTGGCCTGCACCATCTGGAACTCGCCGATCGGTTTGCCGAACTGGCGGCGCGTGCGGGCATAGTCCAGCGCCAGATCGAAAGCCCGTTCGGCCATGCCGAGATTGATCATGGCCACGATGGCGCGCTCCAGGTCGAGCCCGCTCATGACCACGGCGACACCCTTGTTCTCGGCCCCGACCCGGTTGGCCGCCGGCACGCGGCAATCGTCGAACACGAGTTCGGCGGTAACGCTGCCGCGGAAGCCCATCTTGTCGAGCTTCTGCGCCACCTTGAAGCCGGGAAAGCCCTTCTCGACGACGAACGCCGAAATACCCTTGGCGCCGGCCTCGCGATCGGTCTTGGCATAGACCAGGATCACATCGGCCACCGGCCCGTTGGTGATGTAGAGCTTGGTGCCGTTGAGCACGTAGTGATCGCCGTCGCGCCGTGCCGTCGTGGCCATCGCCCCCAGGGCGTCCGAACCGGCGCCCGGCTCGGTCAGCGCCAGGCAGCCGATCGCCGTTCCGTCGCACAGCCGCGGCACGTAGCGGCGGCGGATGGAATCGTCGGCGTTGCGCAGGATGTTGTTGAGGCACAGGTTTTCGTGCGCGATGTAGCTCAGCGACACGGCCGGGTTGGCCCGCCCCAGCGCCTGGGCGATCAGGCCCGAGGTGAAGAAGTCACCATCGGCGCCGCCCAGCTCGGATGGCGCCGTGACGCCGAGATAGCCCATGCGGGCCAGGGCCGGCATCACCTGCGGCGGCCACCACTCCTCGTCGTCCATGCGCTGCTGCAGCGGCGCCATTTCGGCGCGCGCAAAACGGTCGGCCTGGTCGAGCACGGCCTGCTGGTCGGCGGTCAGATCGAAGGAGGACGGCGACGGCCGGTTCACCAGATCGGCGGCGGATGGCGACGGCATGATTTCCTCCGTTTGCCTCGTTGACTTCGAAAAGTGAATGGTATTCACTTTTCGTCATGATACAAGGCCGAAACGACGCCGCCGAGTCATGCCGATAGCCACGCCGCAGCGCCGCACGCGCGAGCAGCGCAAGCTGGATCGGCGGGCCGCAATCCTCGCCGCCGCCCGCACCGCCTTTGCCCAGAAGGGCTTCGCCGGCGCCTCGATCATCGAGATCGCGCGTGCCTGCGATATCGCCGACGGCACGATCTACAAGTACTTCGCCAGCAAGCAGGACCTGCTGTTCAACGTCATGCGGCAGTTCTACGAGGGACTGATCGCCGACGTGGAGGCCGGCGTGGCGCAGCAATCGACGCTGGCCGCGCGGCTGCGCTTGCTGGTGCGCCGCCAGATCGAGGCCTTCGTCGAGGACGAGGACCTTTGCCGGCTGTTCATCCGCGAGGTGCGCACCGCCGACGACTATCCTGATTCGCCGCTGCACGACCTGAACCGGCGCTACACGTCGATCGTGGTGCGCATCCTGGAGACCGGTATCGCGGCCGGCGAGGTGCGGGCCGACCTCAAGCCGCGGCTGGTGCGCGACATGCTCTATGGCGCGATCGAGCATATTGCCTGGAAAGCCGTCAGCCGGGGCGGCCGCCTGCGCATCGAGCAGACCACCGATCAGCTGCTGGGCATCGTGCTGGACGGAATCGTACCGCGCACCGGCGCGCCACGCAGCCCCATCACGAGGGTCACATGAGTCGAATCGGCACGGTGCTGATCGCCAACCGCGGCGAGATCGCGCTGCGCATTCTGCGCACGGTCAAGGCCAGCGGCCGCCGCGCCGTTGCGATTTTCCATGAGCTGGACGCCGGATCGCCGGCGGTCCGCGAGGCCGACCTCGCCGTGCGCATCGACGGCGCCACGCCGGTGGCCGCCTACCTGGATGGCGCACAGATCATCGCCGTGGCGCGCGATGTCGGCGTCGATGCCATCCATCCCGGCTATGGCTTCCTGTCCGAGAACGCCGCCTTCGCACGCCAGGTCGCCGACGCCGGCATGGTGTTCATCGGGCCGACGCCCGAGGCCATCGATCTGATGGGCGACAAGGTGCGGGCGCGCGCCTTCGTGGCAGCCCGCGGCTTTCCCGTGGCACCGTCGGCCATCGAGGACGACGATCCCGCCAGCTTCCCCAAGCGTGCCCGGGCACTGGGGCCGCCGCTGCTGATCAAGCCGGCCGCCGGCGGCGGCGGCAAGGGCATGCGCATCGTTCGGGACATGACCGCTCTCGACTCCGAGATCGAGCGCGCCCGTAGCGAAGGCCAGCGCTATTTCGGCGATGGCCGGCTGTACGTCGAGCGCTATGTCGAGCGGCCTCGCCACATCGAAGTCCAGGTCCTGGGCGATGCCCACGGCAATGTCGTGCATCTGTGGGAGCGCGAATGCTCCGTTCAACGCCGTTTTCAGAAGGTGATCGAGGAAACGCCCTCGCCGGCGCTGACGCCGGCCGAGCGGCGCGACATCTGTGATGCCGCCGCCGGCATTGCGCGCGCCGTCGGCTACCGGAACGCCGGCACGGTCGAGTTCATCTATGGCGATGGCGCCTTCTATTTCCTGGAGATGAACACGCGCCTGCAGGTCGAGCATCCGGTGACCGAACTGGTGACCGGCCGCGACCTGGTCGCCGACCAGCTGCGCATCGCCGAGGGCGAGGCGCTGGGCTACGGCCAGGGCGACGTGCGCCAGAACGGCCATGCCATCGAGCTGCGGCTCTACGCCGAGGATCCGGCGCGCAACTATGCCCCGACCACGGGACGGATCGCGCGCCTGCGCTGGCCCGACATCGCCGGGTTGCGCGTCGACAGCGGCATCATCGAGGGTCAGCGCGTGTCGGCCGCCTTCGATCCCATGCTGGCCAAGGTCATCGTGCATGGCGCCGACCGGACGGAGGCCATCGCGCGGGCGCGCCGGGCCCTGACGGAAACCGTGCTGCTGGGCATCACCACCAATCGCGAGTTCCTCGACCGCGTGCTGGGCGACGACTTGTTCGCGGCCGGCGCCGTGCACACCGGCTTCCTGGACGAACGCGCATCGCAGCTGGCACTGCCGCCGCCCGACCACGAGACACTCATGGCATTGGTCGCGGCCGCCGCGCTCAGTGACGACAACCTGCGCGCCGAAGCCGATGCGGTGCCGCCGCTCTATGCCGCCATCGGCGCGTGGAGGAACTGACATGCGCCGGCACTTCGAGATCGACGACACCGCCATCGACGCCGCGCTGATGCGCCATGGCGACGGCTATGCGCTCGAGGTCGGCGGCGAGCGTCAGGCGATCGACCTGTCGCCGCCGGCAGCCGATGGCGCCAGGACATTGCGCGTCGGCGATCGCCGCTATCGCGTCCATGTCGCGCGCGACGGCGATGCCACCTTCGTGCAGGTCGCCGGCCGATCCTTCGCGATCCGCACGATCGAGCCGTTGACCGTGTTTGCCCATGCCGGCGCCGCCAACGCCGACCTGACGGCACGCGCGCCCATGCCCGGCACCGTCGTTTCCATCCGGGCTCAACCCGGCGCACGGATCGCCAAAGGCGAGACCTTGATGGTGATCGAAAGCATGAAGCTGGAGACGGCGATCGCGGCCTGGCGCGACGGAACCGTGGACGCCTTCCACCTCGCCGTTGGTCAGACCTTCGATCGCGACGCGCCCCTGGTCTCGCTGCTGGCCGAGACGGCGGAATGAAGGGACGAGATCATGCGCCGCATTGAGACCCGCATCGACGTACGCTCCGAGGCCTTCCTCGCCAACCGCGAGCGCAACCTGGCGCTGGCCGGCGAACTGCGCGAGGCGCAGCGGCGGGCACGCTTCGAACGGCCGCAGCGCGACATGGACCGCCTGCGCCGGCAGAACAAGCTCTTCATCCGCGAGCGGCTGGAACTGCTGCTCGATCCCGGCACGCCGTTCCTGGAACTGTCGACCTTGGCCGCCAACCGCGCTTATGACGGCGAAGTGCCGGGCGCCGGCATCGTCAGCGGCATCGGTATCGTCGCCGGCCGCGAGGTGATCATCCATGCCGACGATGCCAGCGTCAAAGGCGGCGCCTGGTATCCGCTGTCGGTCAAGAAGATCGTGCGCACGCTCGACATCGCCATCGAGAACCGCCTGCCGGTGATCCACCTGTGCGACAGCGCCGGCGGCTTCCTGCCGCTGCAGTCGGAATTCTTCGCCGACCGCTACTATGCCGGCCGCATCTTCCGCAACCAGGCGATCCTGAGCAAGCTCGGCGTCCCGCAGGTGTCCGTCGTGCTGGGTCATTGCACGGCGGGTGGCGCCTACGTACCGGCGCTCAGCGACTATTCGGTGATCGTGCGCGGCACCGGCGCGATCTTCCTGGGCGGCCCGCCGCTGGTGAAGGCCGCCACCGGCGAGGACGTGTCGGTCGACGAACTGGGCGGCGCCGACATGCACACCCAGGTGAGCGGTACCGCCGACTATGCGGCGAGCAGCGAGCAGGAAGCGCTGGCGATGGCGCGCGACATCGTCGCCAACCTGCGCCGGCCGCAGAAGATGATCATCGAGCAGCAGGCGCCCGAGGCGCCCTACTACGATCCGGCCGAGCTCTACGGCATCGTGCCGCCCGATACCAAGGTGCAGTTCGACATGCGCGAGGTGATCGCGCGCCTGGTCGACGGCAGCCGCTTCCATGAATACCAGCCGACCTACGGCACGACGCTGGTGTGCGGCTACGCGCACCTGTGGGGCTATCGCATCGGCATCCTGGCCAACAACGGCGTGCTGTTCAACGACAGCTCGCTGAAGGCGGCGCACTTCATCCAGCTCTGCGACAAGAACCGCACGCCGCTTCTATTCCTGCAGAACATCACCGGCTTCATGGTCGGCCGCGAGTACGAGCGGCGCGGCATCACCAAGGACGGCGCCAAGATGATCATGGCGCAGGCCGGCGCCGAGGTGCCGAAGTTCACCGTGATCGTCAGCGGCTCGTTCGGGGCCGGCAACTATGGCATGGCCGGGCGCGCCTACGATCCGCGCTTCCTGTTCTTCTGGCCGCACGGCCAGATCTCGGTGATGGGCGCCGAACAGGCTGCCAACGTGCTGACCGACGTGAAGGTCCGCCAGCTGGCGCGACACGGCGGCACCCTGTCGGCCGAGCAGATCGCCGCCATCCGCGATCCCGTGCTGGAGGATTACCGCCGCGAATCGAGTGCCTGGTACTCGACGTCCCAGATGTGGGACGACGGCATGCTCGATCCGGTCGATACGCGCAACGCGCTGGGCATCGCGCTGTCGTGCGCGCTCAACGCGCCCTGGGGCGATCCGCGCTACGGCGTGTTCCGCATGTAAGCGCGTGAGCGCCGCGATCGAGGAGAAGGACCCCATGGGAGGAACGATCGCACGGGATGGCCGGGGACATCCGGGTCGCATGCGACAGAGGGAGACATGAGGTCCTTCACCACGATCATGGCCACCCGTCCGCAGCAGCAAACGTCGGCGATCGACATGGAGGAAGCGCGGCGCCAATGCGGCAATGCGATGATCTAGTGCGGCAAGCTCGCGACCTGCTGCAGCGCGATTGTCCAAACGCAGAAGAGGTGCCCGACGGGCACCTCTTCTGTCGACATGACGGCTGCGCGTTGAGCTAGAAGGTGCCATCCGTGCGTTGGCCCGGCCGCTCGGCAACCGGCGGGCTCACCACCGGCTCGCGCGCCTGTTCGCCGCGCACGATGTTGAGCGTGCCGATCGGCGTCATGGTGCCGCCGGCCTTCCCTGATGTTCTGGAAGCGCCACCGGCCTTGCGATCCGCGTCGCTGGGATGAATGGGCATCATCTTGCTGTCAGGCGCGACGCCTTTCATCTCACGGCCGGGCGTGGCGGGCGCGGGACGCATGTCGCGTACCGGGGTGACGTCGCCGTTGAGGTCGCGCATCAGCGCTGGATTGGCATCGGGAATGCGCGTCGGATCGGCCGCCTGGGCGGTCGCGCCGCCCATGACCATGGCAGCGGCAAAAGCAAACATCCGCATGTGGCGCGGCATGGTAAGACCTCCATGGGTTGGATGACTGGCTTGCAGGTCGTGAACAAGCATGGCGCAAACCGGGCAAAACGCGGTCGAGACGATGATTTGGGCGCGACGTCTTGAACAATGAGCGATCACATCACTGACGATCTTGTTCATTGGTCGCAGGTACTGCACGCTGCAGAGGACAAAAGAACGCAGGGGAAGGCTGATGGTTTCGCAGGGACGCACGCAGGTCGGGATCATCGGCGCCGGGCCTGCCGGTTTGCTCCTGGCGCGGCTGCTCAAACTCCATGGCGTCGAGAGCGTCATCCTCGAACAACGTGATCGTGCCTATGTCGAAGGCCGTGTCCGTGCCGGCGTTCTGGAACAGGGAACCGCGTCTCTGCTGGAGGAAGCCGGTGTCGCGGACCGGCTCAAGCGCGAAGGACTGGTGCACGACGGCATCGAGATTGTCGTTCGCGACCGCAGCTTTCGCATCGACTTTCGTGACCTGACCGACAAGACGGTGGTCGTCTATGGCCAGACGGAGGTCACCAAGGACCTGATCGCGGCGCGACTGGGGGGCGACGGCCCGATCGTCTGGAATGCCGCAAACGTGACGATCCACGATATCGACAGCGCGCGGCCAAGGCTTACGTACCGGTGCGACGGGCAGGAACACGAACTCACCTGCGATTTCATCGCCGGCTGCGACGGCTTTCACGGTGTCAGCCGCCAATCGATTCCGGCAAACGCGCTGCGCCATTTCGAGCGGGTCTATCCGTTCGGATGGCTCGGCATCCTGGCCGACGTTCCGCCTTGTTCGCACGAGCTGATCTACGCCAAGCATGCGCGCGGATTTGCCCTGGCATCCATGCGCTCACCGACGCGCAGCCGGTACTACATCCAGTGCAGCCTGTACGAAGACCTGGATGAATGGCCCGACGCCCTGGTCTGGGAGGAACTCAAACGCCGGCTGGGAAGCGAGGCCGCCGCGCGGATGACGACAGGACCGGCGATCGAGAAGAGCATCGCACCGCTGCGCAGCTTCGTGGCGGCCCCGATGCGCCACGGTCGTCTGTTCCTGGCCGGCGACGCGGCACACATCGTGCCGCCCACCGGCGCCAAGGGACTCAATCTCGCAGCCTCGGATGTGTATTACCTCTGTCGCGCGTTGACGGCTTTCTACGGCGACAAGCGAACCGATCTGCTCGACCGCTACTCCGAAACGGCGCTGGCCCGCGTCTGGAAGGCCGAGCGCTTCTCGTGGTGGATGACCACGATGCTGCATAAGCTGCATGACGAGACCAGCTTCGAGGCACAGATGCAGCTTGCCGAACTCGACTACCTCGCCTCCTCGCGCGCCGCCCAGACGGCGCTGGCCGAGAACTATGTCGGGTTGCCCTACTGAGCGACCGCACGTGCGCCGACGAGTTGCGCCAGCCGGTCACCGTCGATCGCCTTGACGACACGCCCGCGTCTGCCCGTCATGGTTTCGGCCGCGCACAGGGCATTGAGGACCGCTTCATCGACGCAGCTCACCGTTGCCAGGAAGACCGCATCCATCTCGGCATCGCCCAGGGCGCGAAAGCCGACTTCGGCCGGCATCGGTGCCTCGCCCGGGTCATTCGCCGTCGAGAAGGCGAGGAAGATGTCGCCCGAGCCATTGCTCGACGGCGTTCCCGCCCGGCCGATGCCGATGCCGATGCGCTTGGCGATACGGTTGAGCTGGGTCGGCGTCAGCGGCGCATCCGTTGCCAGAACGACGATGATGGAACCCTGCTCTCGCTTGTAGACGCGATCCTCCGGCATAGCCGGCCCGACGGGAACACCGCACACCTGCAGCCAGGGTCTCAGCCCGTGATTGGCCTGCACCAGCACCCCCAGGCTGAAGGTGCCGGCCCGGGTTTCGACCAGGCGCGATGCAGTCCCCGTGCCACCCTTGAACTCGTACGAAATCATGCCGGTCCCGCCGCCGACATTGCCTTCGGGAACAGCGCCGCCAACCGCGCTGTCCAGCGCATCCAGGACATGCCGCTCGCTGACATGCTGGCCGGCGATATCGTTGAGCCAGCCGTCGAATGTTTCCCCGACGATCGGCAGGGGCCATTGGGTCTCGCCCATCTTGCCGGGAAATTCGCGGATCAGCCAACGCGCGGCGCCATGATGGGCCATGCCGAGCGAGCAGGTGTTGGTGATGAGCACCGGACCATGAAACCAGCCTGCCTCGTTGATCCAGTGGCAGCCCGTCAATTCGCCGTTGCCGTTCATGGCGAAGTTTCCCGCCCAGCACGGATGCAGCATGGCCGAGCGGGCACGCGGCAGGATGGCCGTGACACCCGTCCGGATCGCATGTTCGCCATCACCGGCAATCAGCGTGGTCATGCCGACGCTCACGCCGGGGACGTCGGTGATGGCGTTGAGAGGGCCCGTCTTGCCGGACAGCGGCAATCCCAGCCCACGGGCGCGTTTACGTCCGTTCGAAGAAAAGACGATCGGATCGTGTACGGTGCGCATGTCCCTCTCGTTTCATTGCCGGCATTGGGGGATCATAGCGCCCAGAAAAAACGCCGCTACTGCCGCAACCACGAGCAGGCCTGCGGCGATCGCGAAGACGATATGCAACCCGCCGATCAACGCATCCGCATCGCCATGGATCAGCGCACCGAACAGGGCCACCCCGGCAGCGCCGCCGGCCTGCCGCACGGTGTTGAGGGCGCCCGATGCGATGCCGGCGCGCCGCTGCTCAACAGATGCCAGCACGGCGCTCGTCATCGCCGGTACCGCCAGACCGGGCCCGCAGGAGACCAGGCACAATCCCGGCAGCAACGCGGTGTAAGGCGTCTGGGCATCGATGCCGATCAGCAGGACATAGCCTGTCGCCCCAGCCACCAGGCCCATCAGCATCGGCAGGCGGGCACCGAAGCGGCTTGTCAAACGCCCGGCCAAGAGATTGGCGCCGCCCACCAAGGCCGCCACCGGCAGGAACGCCAGGCCCGTCCACAACGGCGACAGGTGCGCGACGTGCTGGAAATAGAGCGCCATCACGAACAGGAAGCCATACATCGTGAGGTTGACCATCAACCCCACCGTGAGGGCGGCTGAGAACGCCGCGCGCCGAAACAGGCGCAGCGGCAGCATGGCAGCATCACCGCCGCGGGCTTCGACCCATATGAAAGCGACGGCCGCCACCACGGCCAACGCAGCCGCTACCAGCAGCACCGGATGGCGCAGGCCCAGGACGGGCGCTTCGATGATGGCCGCCATCAGCGCAAACAGCGCGATGACCGCCAGCACGACGCCTGTGAAGTCCAACCGCGGGCCATCCTTCGGGTTCGCGACCACCGGCACCTGACGGCGGGTCAACGCAATGGCCAGCGCCGCGATGGGGATGTTGACCAGGAAGATCGAGCGCCAGCCGAGGGTGTCGACCAGGACGCCGCCGACGATGGGACCGGCCGCGACAGCGAACGCACCGGCTGCGGTCCAGATACCGATCGCGCGTGCACGGTCGCGCGCGTCATCGCAAGCCTGCGCCAAAAGACTCAGCGAGGCCGGCACCAGCATGGCTGCCGCCACACCCTGCACCGCACGCGCGACGATCAGGGAAGCGATACCCGACGCCGCCCCGCACGCGGCGGACGCGAGCGCGAACAGGACGAACCCGGACAGGAAAACACGGCGCGCGCCCAGCCGATCGCACAAGGCACCGCCGCTCATCAGGAGCGCTGCGAAAGCGACGGAATAGGCATCGACGATCCATTGCAGGCCGGTCATTGCCGTGCCCAAGGCAGTGCCGATGCGCGCGACCGCTACATTGACGATCGAGACGTCGAGCTGCACCAGCACAAAGCCGAAGCTCAGCGTCAGGATCATGGCGAGTGGTTGTTGGCGTTTCATGCCTCCAAGATACGGAGCCGCGCCTGGCCGATGTTTCAGTATCGACTGAAACATCGACCGCGGAATGGCGTTACCTTCACGGTACGCACGCCAATGGAGGCACCATGTTGGACTCGGGAATCGCACAGGCCGCCGCCCTGATCGGAGAGCCGGGGCGTGCCGCCATGCTGATGGCGCTCATCGATGGGCGCGCGCTGCCGGCCGGCGAGCTGGCGTACATCGCCGGCCTGACGGCACAGGCCGCCAGCAATCACCTGGTGCAGCTGATCGAGGGTGGCCTGCTGGCGGTCGAGCGCGAAGGCCGGCACCGCTACTACCGGCTGGCGGATGTGCAAGTCGCCACCGTCCTGGAGGCGCTCGCGGCATTGGGCGGACCGCCGCGCCCGCTGCGCCAACCACGACTGCCGCAGCAGCATGCGTTCTGCCTGGCGCGCCGCTGCTATGATCATCTCGCCGGCCGCCTGGGTGTCACACTGGCGCAGGAACTCGAGACCCGCCAAATCCTCATCACGGCGCCCGATCAGCCGGCCGCGCTGAAGCTGTACGACATCAGCAAGCACGGCGCGGGGTGGTTCACAGCCCTTGGCCTGGACGTCGCGGCCATCAAGCCGACGCGGCGGGGGCTGGCGCGGCGTTGCCTCGACTGGACGGAACGCCGACACCACGTCGGCGGCCTGTTGGGCGTGCGCCTGATGCAGCGACTGGTGGAGATGGCGTGGCTATCCAGAGACCGCCAGAACCGCGTGATGCGCGTCACCGATGCCGGAGACCGCGGCTTGCGCAAATTGCTGAATATCGATGTCCGCGCCCTGTAGTGGCCAGGACTACTCCGCCGCCTGCGTCTCCTTGGGCGGGCTCTCGTCGGCGCCGGTGTCAAGCGGCTCCGTCGTGTCCTCGTCGTCTTCCAGCGGCAGGTCCGCTTCCTCGGGCCGATAGATCGAGACCTCGGCCCGGGCGTCGAGCAGGCCAGCGGCTTTCAGTTCGTCGTGGCCCGGCAGGTCCTCCAGCGCGCTCAGCCCGAAATGCTCCAGGAAAAACGGCGTGGTGCCCCACGTCACCGGCTTGCCGGGCGCCCGCCGGCGTCCCATGGGCAGGATCCAGTTCTGCTCGAACAGGAAATCCAGCGTTCCCTTGCTCAGGCCCACGCCGCGGATCTGCTCGATCTCGGCCCGCGTCACCGGCTGGTGGTAGGCCACGATGGCGAGCGTCTCCACCGCGGCGCGCGAGAGCTTGCGATTGATCGGCTGCTCGATCTTCAGCCGCTGCGCCAGATCGGGTGCCGTCCGGAAGCCGTAGCCGCCCGCCACCTTCACCAGGTTGACGCCGCGCGCGGCGTAATGCTCGGCGAGTTCGGCCAGCAGCGCTTCGACGTCGGTGTCGGGCGGCAGGCGATCGGCCAGCGCATCGAGGCTCAGCGTGTTGGCCGACGCAAAGATCAGCGCCTCGACCAGCCGCAGGTTGTGCGCATGGCGATCCTCGGGCGATGGCTCCACGGCTTCAGGCGCCGCGGACTCCACCACCTCATCCTCGGCGGGGTCGTGGTCCGGAGTCTCCGTGCCCTCATCCTCGGCAGCGTCGGGCGCCGGGGTCTCCGTCACCTCGTCTTCCGCGGCCTCGGATGCCGCTGCCTGGGCCGCCTCGTCCTCGGCCGCCGGGGCCTGGAGGGCATTGTTGTTGTCGTCGATGGTGTCCGTCATGCGTCCATTCCCTTACGGCGCCGGTGCCGGCTGCGGCCGGTCATCGTCATCGACACGCGCCTCGGTGCGCTTGCGCAGGAAAATCGGGCCGAAGGTCTCGGTCTGGCGCAGCTGCACGAGACCATCCTTGGTGAGCTGCAGCGACGCCACGAAAGTGGCCGCGATGGCGGACCGCACCTTCATGGGATCGGTGAGTCCGGGCGGCAGGAAGGTGGCGATCGATGCCCAGTCGATGGCAATGCCCAGCATGCGCGACAGCCGCTCGGTCGCCTCCTCGGGCGAGAAGAACTGCATCGCCGCGATGTGATAGGAATCAGGCTTCTTGGGCTTGTGGATCTCGCCGTAGGCCTTGAGCACCTCGTAGAGCTGCAACTGCCACTGCGACTTGCGCACCACCAGCACGCCCTCGGGCTGGCCCCGGTTGAACGTGTCGACACCCAGGCGCGGCCGCGCCATCAGCCGCGTCCCGGCCTCCTGCATGGCCTCGAGCAGGCGCAACTGGCGCTGCAGCGCCTCCGCCATCTGCTCGCCGCTCGGCTCCTCGTCCTTGGGCGGCTCCGGCAGCAGCAGGCGCGACTTGAGGTAGGCAAGCCATGCCGCCATCACGAGGTAATCGGCCGCGATCTCCAGCCGCAGGCGCCGGGCGCTGGCGATGAACGCCAGGTACTGGTCGACCAGCGCCAGCATCGAGATGCGCCGCAGGTCGACCTTCTGCTCGCGTGCCAGGACCAGCAGGATGTCGAGCGGACCCTCGTAGCCTTCCAGGTCGAGGATCAGCTCGCCTTCGCCCGGTGCGATGACCTCCGGCTGGCCGCTGTCGAAGCTGGTATCGCCAGCCGCCGGAGCCGACTCGGCCGCGACCGGCGCGGCGTCGGCCGGAGGATCGGTTGGCAGCGGAGCGTCAGCGTCGGTCATGAGGGCGCGTCGCGTGTCATGACTACTAGATGTAGTCTATCGAAACCCTGGACCGCCACCAGATTCGCGACAGCCTTATCCCCAATCCCCTAACGTAAAAGGCCAGTCGTTACAATGTGTTGGGTGATTCGGCCAGGCGGCGCCTATGCCACCGGACGATCCAGCAGCGCCGCCAGGCGGCGGCGCATGCGCTCCAGGGTGTCGGCGTCGGCACCGTCGGCCGCGGCCTGGCGCTGCCGGTCGGCGCGCGCCACGCGCGCCTGCGCCGCCGGCGTGAGCGCCGGAACGACCGCCGCGATCTCCTGCATCTGCGCCATGTCGCCGTTGCAGTGCAGCGCGACATCACAACCGGCGGCGAGCCCGGCCCGTGTGCGCTCGGCGTGGGTGCCGTCCAGCGCCTGCATCGACAGGTCGTCGGTGACCAGCAGGCCGTCGAAGCCGATATGGCCGCGGATGACCTCGCGCACCACGCTCTCGGCCGTCGTCGCCGGCTGGTTGCTGTTGAGGGCGCGATAGAGCACGTGCGCCGTCATCGCCCACGGCAGGTCGGCCAGCGCCCGGAACGGCGCGAAGTCGCAAGCCTCGAGTTCGGCCCGTCCGGCATCGACGACCGGAAGCTCGAAATGACTGTCGGCGTGCGCCCGGCCATGCCCCGGCACATGCTTCATCACGGGGATCACGCCACCGGCCAACAGGCCGTCGGCCTGGGCACGCCCCAGGGCGGCAACGGTGGCCGGCGTGGTGGCGAAGGCGCGATCGCCGATGACGGAGTGTGCACCGGCGGTCGGGACGTCGAGCACCGGCGCGCAGTCGACATCGATGCCGAGCGGCGTCAGGTCCGCCGCCAGGAGCCGGCCGTTCAGGCGCGACGCCTCGATCGCCGCCTCGGGATCGCGCGCGTGGAGTTCGCCGAACAGCGCCGCCGGCGGCGCGACCCGCCAGTATGGCGGCTTCAGACGTGCGACACGGCCACCCTCCTGATCGATCAGCACGGGCGCATCGGCCCGACCGACACAATCGCGCAGGTCGCGTGTCAGCGCGCGCACCTGGTCGGGCGCGGCAACGTTGCGCTTGAACAGGATGAAGCCCAGCGGATCGGCATCGCGGAAAAAAGCGCGCTCCGCAGCCGACAGGCGCTGGCCTTCACAGCCAAAAATCACCGCAGTCGTCGTCATGACAGCCCTATCCGCAATCACCGTCATCCCGAGCGCAGCGAGGGATCTCCTGCGTGGGACGCACGTTACGCCATTCGCGGGAGATCCCTCGCTGCGCTCGGGATGACATGCATGGCCTCGCCTATCGCGGCGGCAGCAGCACGCAGCCGACGTTGCGGTTCTTGAGCTTGGCGCAGGTGTCCTTGGCCTGCCTCTCTTCCAGCGGACCGGCCTGCACGCGATACCAGATCCCCTTGTCGCCGAGGTCGGCCCGTGCCGACTGCATGCGCAGGCTGCCCAGCACATCGCCGTTGGCCTTTTGCAGCCGCGCCCAGGTGGCCTTGGCCGTGTCCTCCGACCGCTCGGAGGCGACCTGGATGCGATAACCACCACCGGCCGCCGGACCGTTGAGGCCATCCACGATGGAGCCGATCGACGGGCCACCGCCGGTGTCGCTGATCTTGGGCTGCTGTACGGCCGGATCCGGCGCGGTGCTGGCCGTGGGCGGCGGCGCCGGCGGCGTGGCTGCCGGAGTCGGTATCGGGGTCGGGGTGGGTTGCGTGCCCGCCGTCGTGCTGGGCGGCGTTGCGGTCGAGGGCGGCGTCGACGCGGGCGGGCTCGGCTCCGACGGCGGCGTCGGCGCGGCCGTCGTCGGCATCCGCGGCGTCGCCGGCGGCGGCATCAGCCGTTCCGGCGGCAACGGCACCGCATTGGGATCGACACGCCGATAGGCGTCCACGTCCTGGTTCGGAATCTGTTGCCCCTTGGGATCGTCCGGCTTGACCTTGGCCGGCCCGTCCGCCGGCCTGACCGTCGGGATCGGCAATCCCGGCCCGCCGCGCTCGATATCCTGCTTGTGCGCCCAGTAGACCGTGCCGCCGAAGCTGGACAGGGCCGCGATCGTCACCATGACGGTCACGATGGTGCCGCGGCGCTGGTTGACGCGGTACAGCAGCGACGGCGATTCCTCGCCGGTCTGCTGGGCCGCGATGTCATCGAGCGAGAGGGTGCGAACCGCCGGTTCGGGCTGCCACGCCGGCTCGGCTTGTCCGGGGTGGTACACAACAGGCCCGCCAGCCGGCAGCGGGGTACGCTGGAACATGGTTTCTTATCTCATTTCCTCGGCAGGGGGGACGCCGAAGATTCCAAGTCCAGATTGTATCACAAAACCAACAGCTTGCACCAATGCGATGCGTGACAATGTGAGGTCGCGGTCAGCCTCGACCACGAACCGCAGGCTGCTGTCCTCCTTGCCGCGGTTCCAGTGGGCATGGAACTGCGAGGCAAGCTCGTAGAGATAGAAGGCGATGCGGTGCGGCTCATGCGCCTGGGCCGCCGCCTCGACCTGTCGCGGCCACTGGGCCAGCAGCTTGATCAGCGCCAGTTCGCCGGCATCGACCAGCCGGCCGTGCGGCGCGACCGCCAGGGTTGCTGCATCGAGCTGATCGAAACCGGCTGCGGCGGCCTGGCGCAGCACCGAGCGCGTGCGCGCATGGGCGTACTGCACGTACCAGACCGGGTTGTCGCGCGACTGCTCGGTCGCCTTCTCGAGGTCGAAGTCGAACGGTGCGTCGTTCTTGCGCGTCAGCATGGTGAAGCGCACGACATCGGGCCCGACCTCGTCGAGCAGGTCGCGCAGGGTGACGAACGTGCCGGCGCGCTTGGACATGCGCACCAGTTCGCCGCCCTTCAGGATGCGCACCAGCTGGCAGAGCTTGACGTCGAGCGCGCCCTTGCCGGCGGTGATGGCCTTCACCGCCGCCTGCTGGCGCTTGACGTAGCCGCCGTGGTCGGCGCCCCAGACATCGATCATCTCGGCGGAGCCGCGACGGAACTTGTCGTAGTGATTGGCGATGTCGTTGGCGAAGTAGGTCCACGACCCGTCCGACTTCTTCAGCGGCCGATCGACATCGTCGCCGAACTGCGTCGAGCGGAAGAGTGTCTGTTCGCGATCTTCCCAGTCGTCGGGTTTCTGGCCTTTGGGTGGCTCGAGCCTGCCCTGGTAGATCAACCCCGCATCCGACAGCGCCTTGAACGCCGCATCGACCGCACCGCTTTCCACCAGCGCCCGTTCGGACGTGAAGACGTCCATGTGCACGCCCATGGCATCGAGATCGGCGCGGATCGAGTCCATCAGCTCGTCGATGGCGAAGGATCGCGCGGCCGGCAGCCAGACATCTTCCGGCTGGTTCAGCCATTTCTGGCCGTCGCGCGCCGCCAGCTTGCGGCCGACGTCCTTGAGGTACTCGCCCGGATACAGGCCTTCGGGGATCGCGCCGATGGGCAGGCCGAGCGCCTCCTGGTAGCGCAGGTAGGTCGAGCGTCCCAGGGTGTCGACCTGCGCGCCGGCGTCGTTGATGTAGTATTCCTTGGTGACGGCGTAGCCCGCCTTGCCCAGCAGGTTGGACAGCGCATCGCCGACGACGGCACCGCGCGCATGCGCGACATGCAGCGGCCCGGTCGGGTTGGCCGACACATATTCAACATTCACCGGCGTGCCCTTGCCCAGCGTGCTGTCGCCATAGGCGGCGCCGGCCTTGAGCACATCGGCCAGGCGGGCGCGCCAGAAATCATCAGCCAGGCGCAGGTTGATGAAGCCAGGTCCGGCGACCGACGCCTCGGTCACATGGGCGACCTGACGCAGGCGGGCCACCAGCGCATCGGCGATCTCGCGCGGCTTCTTCCTGGCGCCCTTGGCCAGCACCATGGCCGCGTTGGTCGCGATGTCGCCGTGGCTGGCATCGCGCGGCGGCTCGGCCGTGATGGCGGAGAAATCGAGCCCTGATGGCAGCTCGCCGGCAGCCTCCATGGCCCGCAGCGCGGCAGTGATTTCGTCGGCGATATGGCGGAACAGGTTCATGACGTCCCAGGGCAAAAGGCGCACACGCCCCGGCCTTAGCGCGGCCGGCGGTGTTCTGGCAACCACTGTGGCGCCGCACGTATGACACGGCGTCATCCCGAGCGCAGCGAGGGATCTCCTGCGGCCAGGCGCACGTGCATTTTCTCAGGAGATCCCTCGCTGCGCTCGGAGGATGTGATCTTTATCGCTTCGCGCTGTCATTCCGAGCGTAGCGAGGAATCTTTCGGCAGTTTCTGGGCCGTTCGCGGCCGAAAAAGATCCCTCGCTACGCTCGGGATGACAGCGTGGGCCCATAACATCACAGGCTGTCGGGATGACAGGACCCCTCAGAACAGCTCGAAATACTCGCGCTGCTCCCACTCCGTGACCTCGGCCTGGAAGCGGGCGACCTCGGCCTCCTTGATGCGCGCGTAATAGTCGATGAATCCCGCACCCAGCCCTTCGCGGAAGCAGGCGTCGGCGCGCAACGCGGCGACCGCCTCGCCCAGCGATTTTGGCAGCAGTTCGGCGTCGGCCTCATACGGCGTGTCAGCCGACGGCCCCGGGTCGAGCTTGCGTTTCAGCCCGTCGAGGCCGGCCAGCACCTGCGATGCCATGTAGAGATAGGGATTGGCCGCCGGCTCGCCGACGCGGTTCTCGAGCCGGGTCGCCGGATCGCCGGCCATGCCCAGGGTGCGCACCATGACGCCGCGGTTGTCGCGCCCCCAGATGGCGCGATCGGGCGCCAGCGAATAGGGCCGGAAGCGCTTGTAGCCGTTCAATGTCGGCGTTGCGAAGGCCGCCGCCGCGCGGGCATGCGCGAGAAGCCCGCCGAGCCAGTGCCGGGCCGTCGGCGACAGGTCACTCCGTTCGTCGTGCGAGACGAACGCGTTGGCGCCGCTCTGGCGATCGCGCAAGGACTGGTGCAGGTGCCAGCCGCTTGACATCACATTGGGAATGCGCGGCCGGCACATGAAGCTGGCGTGATAGCCATGGCGTCGCGCGATCTGCTTCACCGCGTTGCGCAACAGCACCATCGTGTCGGCCGGCTCCAGCCCGATGCCGGGATGGAAGGTGAACTCGCACTGGCTGGGGCCGTACTCCAGCTCGATGCTGCGCAGCTTCAGGCCCAGCGCCATCACGTCGCGCCGCAGGATGTCGAACACCGGGTCGAACTGGTCGTAGCGCAGCTCGGTGAGATACTGGTAGCCCTGCGTCAGCAGCGCCACTTCGGGCGGCTCACCCGGCTGTCCGGAGTCGGTGGGCCGCAAACGCGGGTCGAGCAGTTTGAAGACGTGGAACTCGACTTCCAGTCCGGCCATGAAGTCGTAGCCGGCGGCGGTGAGGCGGTCGAGCACGGAACGATAGAGATGCCGGGTCGAGAACGGCACCGGGCGGCCATCGGCAAAGTAGAGATCGCACAGGACCCAGCCGGTCTTGGGTGCCCAGGGCAGTACGCGAAACGTCGTCGGATCGGCCACCATCACCACGTCGGCGGCGCCCTCCATCTCACGCATGCCGAAGCCGCCGCCCGCCGTGAACACCGGGAACACCGTGCGGTGCGCGGTATCCTTCGCCAACAGGGTCGACGTGACGGCACAGCCATCGCGCATCACGCCCACGGCGTCGGCGCCGATCACCGACTTGCCGCGCAGGATGCCGTGCTGGTCGGCGAACGACAGCCGCACGACCTCCAGCTCCTCGGCCCGGATCTGCCGCTCGACCTCGATCGCCGCCTCGACCTGCGCGGCGTTCCATAGCCCGTGACGATCAACCAAGCTCATGCCCCTCTCCGCCCACTCTCATCCCTCCCCCGAAGGGCAGAGCTGCCGCATGACACCATGAAAGGTCACCACAGAGACACAGAGGCACAAAGGCGGCACAGAGAAAGAAGGGTTGCGCGCCCTTGGCGCGCGATGGCGTCTTCCTCTGTGTCACCTCTGTGCCTCTGTGGTTAATCTTCTGGCCGTTCTGCCCGCCGGCACCACGCGCGATCGATGCCACGATCACGCTGCCGACTTCGCCCAGCTGGCATTGCCGCGGCGTTTGCGGTCGACGTCCTTCCAATAGGCTTCCCAGCCTTCGGCCGGGCCGATCGCGTCCATCGACGCCGGGCCGGTGATACCCGCCGCCGCGGCGCGATCGAGCACCATGATCGGCGTCTCGCCCTTCTCCATCTGCTCGATCGAGCGCAGCAGCAGGCGGCGATAGGCGATGATCGCCTTGTCCGACGTGCCCAGGTGCTCGCGCGTGCGGTCGGCGATCGGCCCCAGCGATTCGCAGGCCCACTGGTCGTGCACGTTGATGTCGAAGCCCATGCCCGTATAGGTCTTGGTGCGCTGTTCCTCGGGATCGTAGCCCCAGTTGTTGCTGCGGTTGAGCCGCGGCGTGTAGTCGGGCAGTTGGTAGAGCTCCAGACGCTGGCGGCGCATCTCGTCCTTGTCGACGGCACGGCCGAAGCTGGTGAACATCGCGTACCAGTAGTTGGTCGTATCGTCGACCGGCACGTGCCACTGCACGATCGTCATCTCGGCGCTCATCGGGATGACGAAGGCATTGGGAAACAGCAGGTTGGTGACCCGCAGATGCGTCTGCCGCTCGTTGAGCGGGCGGCGCGTCAGCAGGCGCAGGCCGAACGGCGACGGCTCGACCTCGATGATAGGCCGCGGATACTCGCGCATCAGCGTCGTCATCGGAATGTTGGAGTCGATCGAGGCTGCGCGGAACTGCTTGCCGTAGCCGGTCTCGGTGCTCTCGTCCTCCTCGAAGCGGTGCAGGAACGAGGCGTGCGCCGGATCGATGCCCACCTCCAGCGCCTGCAGCCAGTTGCATTCCATATGGCCCTTGAAGGCGAAGCTGTGGCTGTCGGGCGCGATGAAGCAGTCGAGGTCGGGAAAGGCCGGCGGTTCGCCGGCGCCGAGATAGGCGAAGATGATGCCGTTGCGCTCGCGCGCGGGATAGGCGCCCTGGCGGATGCGGTCGCAGTAACGGCTGCCCTCGGGCTCGGCCGGCATCTGCAGGCACTTGCCCTCGACGTCGAACAGCCAGCCGTGGAACGGACAGCGCAAGCCGCCATGCTCGCGCCGGCCGTAGGAGAGGTCGGCACCACGGTGCGGGCAGTCGCGGTCGAGCAGGCCCAGCCGTCCCTGCTCGTCGCGGAACAGCACCAGGTCCTGGCCCATCAGCCGCACGGCCTTGACCGGCCGCGGACCGGCCAGTTCCTCGGTCAACGCCACGGGCTGCCAGTACAGACGCATCAGCTTGCCGGCCGGGGCCGCCGCACCGGTCAGCGTCATGCGCGCGTTTTCTTCACGGCTGATCATGCTGTGCTTCCTCCCGACCGCGCCCGTTCGAATTTGTTCGATTATCGAACGTATGTTCTATAATATACCAACCACGATCCTCCAGCAACTCTGCGGTCATGGGACGACTTCGACAACAGGACGCCGACAAACGCGCCGAGCGCGACCACGGGCCGGACTTCTCCGAAGCGCTGGCGCGCGGTCTGACCGTCATTACCGCTTTCGATGCCGACCACCGCCAGTTGACCCTGAGCGACGTGGCGCGCGCCATCGACCTGCCGCGCGCCACCACCCGGCGCGCGCTCTACACGCTGACCCGCCTGGGCTACGTCGAAATGGAGGGCCGCCTGTTCCGGCTGGCGCCCAAGATCCTCCGGCTGGCATCGGCGTACCTGACGTCGAATTTGGTGTCGCGCGTTCTGCAGCCGGCCTGCGAGCGGATCTGCGAACAGGTTGACGCGACATGCTCCGTCGCTGTGCTGGACGGCGCGGAAGTCGTCATGGTGGCGCGCGCTTCCCCGGTCCGGCCGATCTCGGTCGGCCTGGGTGTCGGCTACCGGCTGCCCGCGTTCTGCAGCGCGCTGGGCCGCGCGATGCTGAGCACCCTGCCGGATGATCGTCTCGATGCCTTTCTCGAGCGTCTGGAGCCGGCCCCGGCGACGGCGCAAACGGTCACCGACAAGGCACGGGTACGGCAGGCGATCCTCGACGTCAGGGCCAATGGCTTCGCGCTGGTCGACCAGGAAGCGGAGGTCGGCTTCCGCTCACTCGCCGTCCCGCTGGTCCGCTACGACGGCGTGCCGGTCGCGGCGATGAACCTGGGTACGCAGATCGAGCGTGTCTCGCTCGACACCATGCGCAACGACTACCTGCCGGTGCTGCGCCGCGAGGCGGCGCGGCTGAAGGAGCAGCTGATCTGAGGCGTAGCGCGTCGCTACGTCTTCATAGTGAGCTTGTCCAACGAAACGGCGTGAGTTTTCCGATGATCTACCAGACGCCGGGCTGTGTGCGCTGGTAGTACATGCGGATCGGATTGAACGGTACGTCGATGCGCGCGAGCACGCGGGCTAGGCTCTGGTTCTGCTTGTGGACCGTTTCGATCAGCGGCAGGTACGCCTTGTAGTAGCTTGTCTGGTACTCGCCAATAGGGCTGTTGACACACGGGAAGCTGCCATAGCCGCCGCGCAGGCACCGGTTCAATTCCGACGAGAGAATGTTCGTGATCATCACGGCAATCAGTTCTTCGTCGCCTTTCGTGACACTCCCCTTTAGCCAGTTTCCGCTGATGACGCGCACCACATGCACAAGCTCGTGCATCAGGATTTCCATCGGCGTGTTGCCGGCCGCACCAGAGGAAGCGCACGGTGCCTTGGCGAAGGTGAGGGGCGTGAAAAAAATCGAACCGCCGTCGTTGTTGCCGCCGCCCCATGCATTGCAGGGGCCACCCCGGCCGTCATAGGGCTGCACCCTGGTCCATTGCGAAGCGGCGCGGATGAAGGTCTGTACCGCTCTGCCAGTGCGGAGGCTGTCGAGCGCGCGCAGCATTCCGACCACCTGTGCGACGTAGCGTTTGGCTTCGACGCCCTCCAAGCCGATCGCGCGGACCAGGAAGTGCTCGTACTTGTATTCGATCGTCATTACCCCGCACCCCTATTTCATTCCACGCCCCGAATAGAGTGAGCATTCACATTATATACGAGCCGATACCGTGTCCCCCATCAGACTTCCAAATAGGAATGATAAGGCGCGCTTTTAGGAGAATGCTGATTCCGACGAAGTCGCCCAGGTTTCCCGAATTGAAAGCGCCCAGTCTTCTGACCTGGAGACGCCGACCGATATCGAGGAGAATGCGCGGCGCAAAGCCGGCAAGAAAGAAATCCCGCTGTCGCCGATCGCCATCGAGATGGTGCGCTGTTCGAGATCGAGCGCGCCATCCATGGCCAGAGTGCCCAGGAATGGCGAGACGCACGACAGCGGTTGAGCCGGTGCTACGCACCTCCCTCATCGCAAGGCGGCCTACGCCGCAGGCGTACGGCGAAGACCAGCCTGGCCGGCATCAATCGGACCGCCGGTCGACTTCGATCGGAACCAGCGGCCGACTTGATCCTGGAACGCCCCACCGCTTCAGCACTGCGGTTTGACGCGGAACTCCACCCGGCGGTCAAGCGCGTCGCTGGCATCATCGCGTCCCGTGCCGACCATGGCCTCGCGCGGGCCGGCGCCGGTTGCGGTCATGCGGCCCGACAGCGCCGGTGCCAGCACGGTCAGGCGCCCCTGCACGGCTTGAGCGCGCTGCACCGACAACCGCTCGTTGACGTCGGTAGCGCCCGACGTGCTCGTATGTCCGCGGATCTCGAGGCAGGTCCGGCGCTGACTCGCGCGATCGGCAATCTGGCCCAGCCACATCGGGTATTGGCCGCCACCCTCCCCGGCGACGAACGCCGTCGATCCGGGCTGGAACAGCAGCTTGACGGCCAGCCGCTGATGCACGAGGCCGTAGTCCACGAGCTGGCCGAACTGCGCCGACGCCGCCGCCTCACGACCTAAGCGGTGGTTCACCAGGTACAGTCCGTTGAAGACGCGCAGTTGATCGCCGGCAGCCGCGGCGCGCGCGGTCTCGAATTTCGCAAGCGCCTGCTGCAGACGGCCGGCCTCGTAGAGCGTCATGGCTTCCTGCACCAGGGCGGCGGTTTCGATCCCGCGCACATACTGCTCGGGGATCGGGTCACCGACCTTGGTCCCCTGGCAGGTGTTCACGTAGCTGCGGATCGCCGAATCCTCCGACCATACCGGGCTCTGCTGGAAGAAGGCAGCAGGGCTGGAGTCAACACTCTCCAGCTGCGCACGGGCGACGCTCTTGGCCACTGTGCGGCCGCTCTTGAGATCGGCTATCACGAGGCAGAAGCGATAGGCCACCCGTGGTCCGGTCGTCTGGTTCGTGGCGTTGACCGGCGTGAACGTGCCGACCATCACCAGCGGTTGCTGCGCCACCGAGTCGGCCGTGAAGGGCACGATGCGATAGCTCGGATAGCGCTCGCGAATCAGGGTCGATATGCGCGCACCGATGCGGCGGGTGGCGGCGGACTGATCACCCGTGACGCCATCGACCAGCGGATCGATTACGACGACGCGCGGGCTGCCGGCATTGGCAGCCAGCACGGCGTTGGCGGCGTTGTCGACCGCCTGATCGAAAGGAAGGATCGGCGGCAAGGCCGGCGCCGTAGCCGGTGCCGCAGGTGGGGCGGCGGCTTGCTGCGGACTCTGCGCGCAGCCGACCATGACCACTGGTATCAGGAACGCCAACGCTGTGATGCCCAAGCATCGAGTTCGCACGATTGTCGACATTTTCTCCCCTCCGTGGATCAGCCCCTGCAGTTACTCCGAAGAAACGCCAGATCGGCATCCGACAACGGCTCGCCGATCTGGGCGCGTGCGTTAATCGCGCGGCAACGCGCGGCCGCGACGGTGTTTCCAGCCGTCGCAGGCTGGGGCTCACGTGGCTTCAGGCTCTCGTCGACCCTGCCAAGCGCCGATGCCTGCTCCCGCAGCGTCGCCAGCTGAGGTGCCGTCAGGTAACCCGACTCTGGATAGCCTCGGCCCTTCTGCCATGCCGCGATCATCTGGCGCGTGCGCGGCCCGAACACGCCATCAGTCCCTTGCGTGTTGAACCCCAGTGCGACCAGCGCGACCTGTACCCGGCGTCTGTCGACGTCGGACAGCCTGAGTTCGGCTTCTGTCGCTTCGGCCTGTTGCCTGGCCTCGGCATCCGCCCTCGCCTTGGCCTCCGCCTCTGCCCGCGCTTGTTCTTCCGCCGCACGCCGTGCAGCCTCTTGCTCACGCCTTTGTCCGGCTTCCCGGTCCGCCTGCTCTCGCTCGGCCTGGACCCTGGCTTCTTCTTCCGCCTTTCGCCTGGCATCGGCGGCCGCCGCCTGTTCAGCGTCGATCCGCTTGCGCTCTTCCTCGGCGCGCTGCTGCGCTTCGGCCGCCTGCCGCTCCTGCTCGCTCTTGCGCCGAGCCTCCTCGGCCGCCTTGGTGCGCGCTGCCTCGGCAGCCTTGCGATCCGCCTCAATCTTCGCCCGCTCCGCCTCCTGGCGCGTGCGTTCCTCGTCGGCGCGCCGCTTGGCTTCTTCCTCTGCCAGGCGTCGCTGCTCGGCCTTGCGCTGCGTTTCCCCGGCGGCCAGACGCGCCGCCTCGGCCTTCCGCCGGGCATCCTCTGCCGCTTTGGCGCGTGCCTCTTCGGCCATCCGTCGGTCGGCCTCTGCCTTCTCTGCCCTGGCTTTTGCTTCGGCCGTCTTGCGGGCCTCCTCCTCGGCGCGCTGGCGTTGCTGCTCGGTACGGCGCGCCGCCTCTTCAGGCGTTTCGATCGGCGGCTGGAAGACGACATAGGCTCCCGCGCCGGCGAGGCAAACAGCGACGACCGCTGCGCCAAGCCACACGCGGCTGCGGCGTTTCCGCGGCTGGACGTCGACTGTGACCGTCGATTCCATTTCCCGGAGCGGCGCGCGTGGCGGCGCAGGGCGTCTCGCGCCGTCCAAGATAATGCGACGCAAGTCGTCAATCGATTGCGGGCGGTCCGCCGCTTTCAGCGACAGGCCGGCATCGATGGCCGCCAGCAGTCCCGTCGCGTAGCGACCCTTGCCCGCCTCGGCCGCCGGCAGCATGGCGGTGTCCCCGGCCATGCGTTCGATCGCACTCGGTGGCTGCCGACCGGTGATACAGTGGTACAGTGTTGCCGCTAGCGCATAAATGTCGGTCCATGGACCCTGCTCGCCGGAAGCCACCTGTTCGAGAGCGGCATAGCCTGGCGTGTAAACGGCGGTCAGCGCCTTGAAGCGGCCCTGCAGCGCCATGCGCGATGCGCCGAAATCCAGCAGCGTCGGCCCGCCCAATACGTCCATCACGATGTTGTCGGGCTTGATATCTCGATGCAGGAAGCCTGCTTCGTGCACCTGCTCCAGCCCATCGAGCAGCGGATAGAGAAGCTGATCGATGACCAGCTGCGGTAGGCGACCCTCGCGTTTGAGGCGCGCTTCCAGAGTCTCGCCCCGGACCAGCGCCATCACCATGTACGCCGTGCCGTAAGCCTCCAGATAGTCGAACACATCGACAACGCCGGGAGCGTCGCCGAGCCGGGCCAGCGTCCGCGCCTCGGCCAGGAAGCGCTCGCGACCCCAGCGGAAATCCTCGGCGACCTGCGTCGAACGCGGCAGCACGGAAAAATCGGACTGGCGTACCGCGAAGCTGGTCGGGAGATATTCCTTGATCGCGACTTGACGGTCGAGCTGGACGTCAACGGCGCGATAGGTGATTCCGAAGCCGCCCTGGCCCAGAATGGCAAGGATCTCGTATTTGCCGACGCGCGTGCCCGGCGCCAGGGCAGTCAGGTTATCGGACCGCGTGACAACGGCGCTCGCACCGGAATGCTGCGGTGGTTTCTGGGGTTTGATTTCGCCGACCACGTCCGGATACTCCAGAATCATCTTCCTCTTCTTGCAACAGAGGGGCAGGACTTCTGCATTGACTGAAATGAGTGACGCGCGGGTATGCTAGTTTCGACGACGAGACGAGACCGGCGAAGACGGCGTGGCGATGCGGGCACCGGGTGCCAAGCTGCCGCTGGCCAAGGACGCCGAGGACTTCAGCTTCGAAGTCGCGCGTTGGGGGCACTGCGCGACGCGCGCGGGCCCCTCCTATGCACTACCGGTCGCATCCGTGACGCCTCCGTGCTTCGGCGTCACGGACAGAATCACAGCAGATTCATTCGAGGCAATGGCCCGACGATGTAGGTAATTGAAAGCCTCTCCGGAGCGATACAGTTCGTTACTTCTGGCCGATTTGCTATTTGCCCATCTCGGCCACCGTCAGGGCAGCGCTGAAGTCCCCGCTGACGGCCCTGAAGCGCCGTCTGATATAGTGCTTCCACAACCATTCGAAGTTCACGGACAAGACACCACGGCATTCCCCTAAGTAAATAAGTGATCACACACAGTACATTGGCCGATGCCGTGCCACCCCATCAGACTTTCTGATAGGAGCGATAAGACGTGCTTTGAGAGAGTGCGGACAGAGCTGGCGTCAAATGGCTGAGACTCGAATGCGGACGAACCTCATTCAGCCGTGCGACGGGTCAAGCCCGGGGATTGCTGGAAAGTCTAGAAGAGAAAGCCTTGGTAGAAGACGGCTTGTCGCGGCCGTTGTCGGCCTCGTATTCGTGATCGAGTTCGAGCCTGACGGCGGCCATCTGTCGGCGCTCCAAGTCAGTAATCCAGATCGCCTTCCACCGATCTGCCGCTCGGCTCATGGCGCCGAACATCAGCTTCAATAGTCTTCAGACGCCGGCGCTCCAGGCTGGTACCGACTATCGCTCGAGTGTGACTCGGGACTGTCATCCCGAGCGCAGCGAGGGATCTTTCGGTGCAGACGCACCCCGTGCGTCACTTGCAGAAGATCCCTCGCTCCGCTCGGGATGACAGCCGTATCAGTGACGCGTGATTCCGGGTACTAGGCGTACAGATCGTACAGCCGCCGGTGTTCCTCGAGCGCGAAGTTGTCGGTCATGCCGGCGATGTAGTCGGCGACCACGCGGGCGCGGCCGCGTTCATCTTGCGGCTTGGCCCGGCTGCGCCACTCGTCGGGCAGGCACTCGGGCTCGCGGAACAGCAGGCTGAACAGGTCGGCCACCACACGCCGCGCCTTGGATGTCATGCGATTCACGCGCCAGTGCCGATACATGCGATCGAACAGGAATGATTTCAGCACATCGTTGTCGCGGGTCAGCGCGTCGGAGAAGGCCACGACGGGCCTGTCGAGGCGGCGTAGGTCGTCGACGCTTGCCGGCGCCGCCGCCTGCAGCCGCCGCGTCGTCTCGGCCACCACGTCCTCGACCATGACGTTGATCAGCCGGCGTACCGTCTCGTGAATCAGGCGGGCCTGGTCGAGCGTCGGATAGCGCTGGCGTACCGCGCGGATGATATCGCCCACCAGCGGCAGGGGCAGCAGGTCATCGACGTGGAACAGACCGGCGCGCAGCCCATCGTCGATGTCGTGGTTGTTGTAGGCGATGTCGTCGCTGATGGCCGCGACCTGAGCCTCGGGCCCGGCCCAGGTGTCGAGTTCGAGATCCCAGTCGCCGCTGAACTCGACGATGGCGGCCGGCAGGTCGGTCGGCGCCACGCCGGGCTTCAGCAACGGACCGTTGTGCTTCACGGCGCCTTCCAGGGCTTCCCAGGTCAGGTTCAGCCCGTCGAACGCAGCGTAGCGGTGTTCCAGCTTGGTTAGGATGCGCAACGTCTGGGCGTTGTGGTCGAAGCCGCCGAACGGCTTCATCGCCGCGTCGAGCGCATCCTCGCCGGCGTGACCGAACGGCGTATGGCCAAGATCGTGCGCCAGCGCCAACGCTTCGGCGAGATCCTCGTCCAGTGCCAGGGTGCGGCAGATCGAGCGCGCGATCTGCGCCACCTCCAGCGTGTGCGTCAGTCGCGTCCGGTAGTGATCGCCCTCGTGATAGACGAAGACCTGCGTCTTGTGCTTCAGGCGCCGGAAGGCGGTCGAGTGGATCACCCGGTCGCGGTCGCGCTGATAGGGCGAGCGCGTGGCCGACTCGGCCTCGGCATGCAGGCGCCCCCGCGACGCATGAGGGTTGGACGCGTAGGGCGCCAGCACGCGGCCGTCGCGTCCGATCGCCTTGTCCTGCTCCGACATGGTTCCTCCGCCGTCGCAGGTGTGTGCGCGGACCGCCGGCGCCCGACTACTTCACGAGGCAGACCGGTACATCGACATTGGCCACGATGTCCTGCGCGACCGACCCCAGCAACGACCCACCGACGCCGGTATGTCCGCGGGTGCCGACGGCCAGTGACTTGGCACCCAGGCGCCTGGCGAACTCGGCCACCACCGGCCCGGGCCGGCCGACGCTGATGTGGGTCTTGGTATCGACGCCGGCATCGGCGCAGATCTTCACGGCCGAGGCCAGCGCCTTCTCACCCTCTTCGCGATGATGGGCATCGACGTTCGCCTTGGGGACGAACATCGTCACCAGGCTGCCGACGGACGCCTGCACATTCAACAGGTGCAGGACGGTGCCCGGCACGGCCTTGGCCAGCCCGACGGCATATTTCACGGCGCGATCGGAGTTCTCCGATCCGTCGACTGGGACCAGGATCGCGGTCGTATCGGCCATGGCGTACCCCTCAGTCCTTCTTTTCAGCCAAGTCTACCACATCCGCAGGCTTGCGGCGGCGCGACAGATAGAGACCCAGCACCACGACGAAAACGGCGCCGGCGAGAGCACAGACGTGCTCGGCGTGCGGGATCTTGTGCTCGAGCCAGGCAGCGATGGTGCCTTCCGGCGCTACCAGTGCGTTGGGGGGCTTGCCGTCGGTGGCCATCACCTCGCCGCCGATCCAGCCGAGCAGGGCGCCGCCGATCACGACCAGCACCGGATAGCGCTGCAGGATGCTGGTCAGCAACGTGCTGCCGAAGATGATGATGGGAATGCTGATGACCAGCCCGAGCATGATCAGCACGCCGTCGTTGTTGGCGGCGGCGGCGATCGCGATGGCGTTATCAAGGCTCATGACCGCGTCGGCCACGATGATGGTCCACACGGCGCCCCACAGATTGCCGCTCGCCTTGACGCCGTCGCCGTGCCCCTCATCCTCGTTCAGCAGCTTGACGCCGATCCATATCAGCAGGGCGCCGCCGATCAGCTTCAGGTACGGCACGCTCAACAGCCACGTGATCATGAACACGAAGATGATGCGCAGGACGATGGCGCCGAGGCTGCCGCCGATGATGGCCGGTTTGCGGTGCTGGTCCGACAGGTTCCGGCAGGCCATGGCAATGACCACGGCGTTGTCGCCCGACAGGATGATATTGGCCACGATGATCTTACCGAGCGCCAACCAGAAGACGGCGCTGGCGAGATCCGGCATTACGAAATTCATACACCCCCCTGTACGGCGGATTGCTGGAAACGGCCGGCACCATAGCGTCCGCTCCCGGGGTGTAAATACCCCCGCAATTCGCAGTTCGTGCTGCTTCCGTTCCGACGGCAGCGGATGCTATCCCCGACCCGAGACCAGGGGGAGAAAGCCGCATGCCGGCCAAGTCGACTTACACGAAGATGTTTCCCGTGTCGTGGACGGAACTGCACCGCGACGCCAAGGCCTTGGCATGGCGGCTGGCCGATCTCGGCCCGTTCAGGGGTCTGGTCGCCATCACTCGCGGCGGCCTGGTGCCGGCGGCGATCGTCGCCCGCGAGCTGAACGTGCGTCTGATCGACACAGTCTGCTGCTCGACCTACGAAAAGACCAAGCGCGGCGGCAAGGTCGAGGTGCTGAAGGGCACCCAGGCCGAGAAAGACCAGGGCGAGGACTGGCTGATCGTCGATGACCTGGTCGACACCGGCATCACCGCCGAACGCGTGCGCGAGATGATGCCCAAGGCCCATTTCGCCACCGTCTATGCCAAGCCCGCCGGCAAGCCGATGGTCGATACGTTCGTCACCGAGGTGAGCCAGGACACCTGGATCCTGTTCCCCTGGGACCAGGAGGCCGTGATGTCGACCCCCATCGTCGAACTGAAGTCGGGCGGCCGGAGCGGATGAGTCTTCCCCGCGAGTGACGCCCGCCCTGGGAGCGCGGGCGTCTCGCCCGCATCTTCGGCGAAACTTGCTGTCGCCTCTGCGTGTGGCACGCGGTCATGAGCGGGCGGGACGCCCGCGCTCCCAGGGAGCGCTTCCCCGGACCGCCCGCATCTTTGCACGCACGCGTAGCGACGCGGAACGGGGGAAGATGCGCGTGTGGACACGCGCGGTCCAAAAATTACCCCACCATGCGTTCCTGACCGGCCCAGAAGCGGGCGCGCAGGACCTTCTTGTCGACCTTGCCCACGGCGGTGAGCGGCAGGGCGTCGACGAATTCGACCCGCTTGGGCGCCTGGGCCGCCCCCTTGCGGTCTTTCACGAGCTGGGTCAGCGCCTGCGCGTCGGGTGAGGCGCCAGGCTTGGGCACCACCAGCGCCGTCACCGCCTCGCCCCATTTCGGATCGGGCACGCCGATGACGGCGGCCATCGCCACATCGGGGTGCGACGTCAGCACGTCCTCGACCTCGCGCGGGAAGACGTTGAAGCCGCCGGTGACGATCATGTCCTTCTTGCGATCGACGATATAGAGATAGCCGCGCTCGTCGGCGCGCGCGATGTCGCCGGTGTGCAGCCAGCCACCCTTCAGCGTCTCGTCCGTCTGCTGCGGCCGCTTCCAGTACTGCTCCATGATCTGCGGCCCGCGGGCGCAGATTTCGCCCGCCGCGCCCGGCGCCACCTCGCGCAGGTCGTCGTCGAGCAACCGGATCTCGACATCGGCGACGGGATGACCGCAGGAGGCGAACAGTTCCGGCCGCGCCGGATCGTGGTCGGCCTTGTGCAGTACCGACAGCGGATAGCCCTCGGTCTGGCCGTAGAGCTGCGAGAACACCGGCCCGATGCGCTGGAGCCCTTCGACCAGCCGGGTCGGCGACATCGGCGACGCACCATACATCAGCAGTTCCAGCGACGAGAGGTCGGTGCGCGCCAGCGTCGGGTGGTCGAGCAGCACGTAGATCATGGTCGGCACCAACAGGGTCATGTTGATGCGCTCGCGCTGGATCGTGGCCAGCACACGCTCGGGATCGAAGCCCTTGAGCAGGTGCACCGTGCCGCCCAGCATCAGGCTCGGCAGCACCTTGGTGCCGGCGACATGGGTGATCGGCGCTACCGCGAGATAGCGTGGCTGCGGCGGCAGCTCGAAGTTGGCGAGGATCGATGTGGTCACCGCCGTCCACGATGCGTGGCGCCGGATCGCGCCCTTGGACTTGCCCGTGGTGCCGCCGGTGTAGGCCAGGCTCGAGAGATCATCCGGCCCAGCCGCGCTGCGCGGGCTGGCTTCGCCGGCAGCGTCGGCGGCCGCCAGCAGGTCGCGGCCATAGTTGGCCGACCCGATGGTGAAGACGCATTTCAGCCCGGGCCGGCTGGCCGCCAGCTCGCCGCCGCGGTCACGGTAGTTCTGCGCATCGATCACCAGCGCCTCGATCTCGCCGTCGTCCAGCACGTCGAGGTGATCGTCGAGCGACCCGATCGGGTGCAGCCAGGTGCTGATCAGGCCCAGCGCCTGGGCCGCCACGCCGGCGCACCACGCATCGGCCCGGTTGGCACTGAGCAGGGCAATGCGCATGCCCTTCGTCAGGCCGGCCGCCGCCATCGCCGCCTGCATGCGTCCGATCAACGACCAGGCGCCGGCATAGGTCAGCGCGCCGCCATCCCAGGCAAAGGCGGTACGATCCGGATGCCGCCGCAAGGCCCGCAGCGAGAGATCGACTCCTGTCGGGCAGCCGTAGAGCGCAGTCATGGCGTTTCCTTCCTTTGTTAATGTTTTTCCTCCCCAGCTTTGCTGGGGAGGTGCCCCGATACGACGTTTCGACGCTTGGCGTCGAAACGTCGGTGGGCGGAGGGGACCCGACGTGGTCTTGATAACAGAGACCACGTCGGGTCCTCATCCGGCCTTCGGCCACCTTTCCCCGCAAGCGGGGAAGGGAATTACGCCGGATGGACCTTCATCCAGTGGCGCGCGATGTCCTCGCGACGGGCGACCCAGACGCGATCGTGGCTCAGCACGTGGTCCATGAACCTGGCCAATGCCGCGGCACGGCCGGGCCGGCCGGCCAGCCGGCAGTGCAATCCGATCGACATCATCTTGGGCACCGTGGCGCCCTCGGCATAGAGCACGTCGAAGGCATCGCGCATGTAGGCAAACCAGCCGTCGCCCGACGTGAAGCCCGGCGCCACGGCGAACTTCATGTCGTTCACGTCAAGTGTGTAGGGGATGATCAGGTGCGGCTGGCCGGCCACCCGCACCCAGTAGGGCAGATCGTCGGCATAGGAGTCGCTGGAATAGAGAAAGCCGCCGTGCTCGGCCACCAGCCGCAGCGTGTTGGCGCTGAGCCGGCCGGTGTACCAGCCCACGGGCGGGCGGCCACAGGCCTGTTCGATGGCGCGCACGGCGCGCTGCAGGTGGTCGCGCTCCTCGGCCTCGGTCACGTCCTTGTAGTTGATCCAGCGCCAGCCGTGGCTGGCGACCTCGTGGCCGGCCTGCACCATCGCCTGGCCGGCGGCGGGGTTGAGGTCCAATGCCCGCCCCACGGCCCAGGACGTGAAGTGGATATCGCGCTCGGCGAACAGGCGCAGGATGCGCCAGAAACCGGCGCGGCTGCCATATTCGTAGACCGTCTCGGTGCTGAGATCGCGCACGCCGGCGAACGGCTGGCCGCCCGGCGTCTCGCTGAGATAGACCTCCGAACCGGCGTCACCGTTGAGCACCGTGTTCTCACCGCCCTCCTCGTAGTTCAGCACGAAGCTGACGGCGATGCGCGCGCCGCCCGGCCATTGCGGATCGGGCGGATGGGGGCCGTAGCCGACAAGGTCCCGGGTCTGATGATCGCGCAGCATATATCCTCCCCTCGGCCCGGCATTGCCGATGCGTGGCTGCCTTTGTATAGCAGGGACGATGCCGCCGTCGCGCGGCACATGCGAACGGGTCGGGATGATGAGCGATTTCGAGCGTGCGGCGCAGGCGGTTCGCGAGGACAGGCTGTGGCAGCGGCACATGGACATGGCGAAGCTGGGCGGCACGCCCAGGGGCGGCGTCAACCGCCAGGCGCTGTCGGCCGAAGATGCCGCGGCCCGCAACCTGCTGATGTCCTGGGCCGCGGCGCGCGGCTTCTCGGTCTTCACCGACGTCATCGGCAATCTGTTCGTGCGCCGCGAAGGCAGCGATGCGGGTGCGAAGCCGATCCTCAGCGGCTCGCACATGGACAGCCAGCCCACGGGCGGCCGTTTCGACGGCATGTACGGCGTGCTGGCGGCATTCGAAGCGCTGGAGGCACTGGAAGACGCCGGCGTGCGCACCAAGCGGCCGGTCGAGGCGGTCGCCTGGACCAACGAGGAAGGCAGCCGGTTTCAGCCCGGCGCCATGGGTTCGGCCGTGTTCGCCGGCCACAACGCACTCGATGCCATGCTGGCGGTCAAGGATTGGAAAGGCGTCGTGTTGCGCGATGCGCTGGCCGAGACTCTGGCGGCGGCACCGGCGCCGCGCCGCGGCGATACGCCGGGCTTCGCGCTCGACGGCTATGTCGAGGCGCATATCGAGCAGGGCCCACGGCTGGAAGATGCCAGGACGACCATCGGCGTCGTCACCGGCATCCAGGGCAGCCGCCGCTTCATGGTCGAGATCCTGGGCGATGAAGCGCATGCCGGCACCACGCCGCGCGCCGCACGCAAGGATGCCTTCGTCGCCGCCGTCGCCATCGCCGGCGCCATGCAGGACGCCACGCGCGATGCCGACGATACGCTGCGGTTCACCATCGGGCGTGTCGACGTGCTGCCCGGCTCGCCCAACACCGTGCCCGGCCGCGTGAGCTTCACCATCGACATGCGCCATCCGTCGATGGAGGTGCTGGAGGCGCACGAAACCAAACTGCGCGCGATCGTCGCCAGCAAGGCAGCCCCCTGCACCGCCACCATCGAGCGCCTGACGTCGGTGGCGCCGACGGTGTTCGATCCTGGCGTGATCGGCCTGGTGCGCGATGCAGCGCAGCGCCAGGGCTTCAGCAACATGGACATGCCCTCGGGCGCCGGCCACGACGCCATGCATATCGCGGCGCTGTGCCCCGCCGGCATGGTCTTCGTGCCCTGCGAGCGCGGCGTCAGCCACAACGAGATCGAGAACGCGACGCCGTCCGATCTTGCCGCCGGCACGCGCGTGCTGGTCGAGGCGCTGGTACGACTTGCAAACCGTTGAGACGAAGGATTCCGAATGCCCGCGCTCGCCAAGCCGCTCGTCGGCATCCTGTCCGACCTGGTCGCGATCCCCAGCCCCTACCCGCCCGGCGAGAGTGTCGACATCTGCGCCTATGCGGCCAGGCGCCTGAGGAAGGCGGGCTACAAGGTCGAGGTCGTGCGCAAGGTCAAGGGCGTCGACAACGTCGTGGCGCGCCTGAAAGGCTCGACCAAGGGCCCGAGCACCGTGTTCAACGCCCATGTCGATACGGTGGGCGTCGGTGAACGCGGCAACTGGAAGACCGATCCGTTCAAGGCCGTACACAAGGGCGGGCTGGTCTACGGCCTGGGCGCCGGCAACTGCAAAGGCAGCATGGCCGTGCAGCTGTGGTTGGCCGAGGAGATCGCCCGGTGCGGCGGGCCGGTGCAGGGCGAGGTGGTTTTCACCTTCGTCGCCGACGAGGAAAATCTCGGTCCCAACGGGATGGAATTCCTGCGCGCGGCGCGCAAGGTGAAGCCCGACGTGCTGATCCTGGGCGCGCAGACCGAGAACCAGCTCATCGTCGCCGAGCGCGGCGTGATGTGGGCCCGCATCACCACGTCAGGCAAGGCGGCGCACGCCGGCAATCCCGCCGCCGGCGACAATGCCATCCTGCGCATGATGCGCCTGGTCGGGGCGCTGCAGGCGTTCTACGACCGCGCGCTGCGCAAGCGAACGTCCGGCGCGATGAAGTCGACGGTCAATGTCGGCATGTTCCATGGCGGCCACAACACCAATGTCGTGCCCAGTGCCTGCACTGTCGAAATCGATCGCCGCCTGCTGCCGACCGAGCGGGTCAAGACGGCCTTTGCCGAGCTGAAAAAGGTCGCCGATTCCGCCGGCGAACCGCGCGCCAGCTACAAGGTCGAGTTCCTCACCGGCACCAACGGCTTCTTCGCGCCCGAGAACGGCGCCGGCGTCGGCGCTCTCGAAGCCGCCATCAGGTCGCGCACCGGCCGGAAAGCCCGGTTCCTCAACGCCACCGGCGTCAGCGACGGCCGCTATTTCGCCGACGACGGCATCGAGATCATCAATTTCGGGCCCGGCTCCGGCGTCCAGGGGCACGCGGCAAACGAGTCCGTCCCGGTCGCACAGATGGAAGACGCCGCGCATATCCTGCTCGATGTCGTGGGCCAGCTGAACGGGCTGCGCCGGTCGTAAGGGCGACCACGGCGTTTCATCCACCGTCGTCCACCCGCGTCAGCGGGATGGGGATGCCACCCACATTGGCGGAGTGATGGATCCGCGCGCTCTTCAGGTCGCCCCAGACCGAGATGGGATCGCAGTGCAGGCTGAACCCGCCGCCGAAGCGAAGTGCCTCGGCACCGCAGGAATAGCTCTTGCGCTCCTCGCCGCCGTCGGACGCGCAGGCCGGACAATAGCGCGTGACAACACCGCTGACCGTGGAGCGGGCGACACGCAGGATCAGCGTGTACTCCGCGTACATGCGCGGATCGCTGCTGCCATACAGCGGGATACGCCGCGAACCTCTGTATTCCGCCGACTGCGTCGAGGGATCCGCGTTCGGCGCAGGCGCCAGCGCCGCGGTCACGGGTACGTCGCTGGTGGCCCCACGTGCGGCCGTGACCGGCCGTTGTCCGGTGTCAGTCGTGTCGGCCAGTTCCGCGCGCCGCAGATTGCTGGCCGGACGCGTCTCCTCGGCGTCGTATCGCGCTACCGCCGCAGCGGCCTGCCGTACCAGGATGGCGACCTGTGCCGCCGTCAGAAAACCGGTCTCCGGCATGCCCTGGCGTTTCTGCCATGACCCGACCATCTGCCGCGTGCGGGGACCGAACACCTCGTCGATACCGGCGGTATCGAAGCCGAGTGCCGTCAACGCGACCTGCACCCGCCCGCGATCCCGTGGTGTGAGCGCCAGCGCACGTTCAGCCGCTTCCGCTTGCTGCTGCCGTTCGACAGCCGCTGCCTTCTCCGCTGCCAGCCTGCGCGCTTCATCCTCGGCCTGACGTCTGGCAGCGGCTTCCGCCTGTTCGCGCATCGCTGCTGCCGCGGCAGCACGCTGTTGCGCTGCCGCCTCGGCGCGTGCTCTGGCGTCAGCTTCCGCCTGCTGCCGGGCCTCGGCCTCCGCGCGCATCGCAGCCGCCTGGCGCGCCGCCTCTTCATGCTGGCGCCTGGCGTCCGCCTCGGCTCGCGCCCGGGCGTCAGCTTCCGCCTGCTGCCGGGCTTCGGCCTCCGCGCGCGCTGCAGCCTCGTCCTGACGTCGCTGCGCATCGAGACGCGTTTTGGCTTCGGCTTCCTCCCGCTGCCGCAAAGCCGCCGCTTCCTGTGAGACGGTGGGGCGATCGGGCCGAGTCACATCCGGTTCAGGCTCGGGCTGCAACGTCTTGCTGGCGGCAAGCCCCATGGTCACGACGAGGACAGCCAGCCCGGCGACGGCCATGCGCGCGTTGGTGCGCCCACCGTCGTCACGAACATAGGCAACGAGTGATGACAGCCGATCGCGCAGCGCCGTTGACGTCGCACGCAACACTGTCCGCGAATGACGATGTAAACGAGCGGCACTGACATTCGCCACGAGCGCCGATACGCGCCGGCTGGCGCCGCGGTGTGTCGCGCGCAGTTTCACCCGCAACGGGCCTAGATCGATGGGCGTGGCCATCGACGATAGTCGACCGGTCAGTGTGGCCCACGTCGTGGCGGCCGGTGCGCCGTCGTCCAGCCGGGGCTGCGGTTCGGCCGTATCGAGCGCCGGGGACGGCGACGATGCAACCGTCGGGACCAGCGCCGCCACATCGGATGGCACGGGTATCGGCGCACGCGTGTTGAACACGGGGCGCCAACCCGCGATCGATGCCGGCCTGTCGGCGGATCGGAACGCCAGGCCGGCGTCGATGGCCGCCAGCAAGCCGTGCGGATAGCGCCCGATCGCCTGCTGTGCGGCCGGCGCCATCGGTTCGGTCAGGCGGTTGATCACCGGCGGCGGCGCGGCGGCGGTGACACAGCGATAGAGTGTTGCCGCCAGGGCATAGATGTCCGTGGCCGGCCCGGTATGCCCATCGGAGATCAGTTCGACGGCGGCATATCCCGGGCTGTGCGCCACCGTGACCTGTCGGCGCGCGGCCAGCGCGGCGGTTACGGCCCGGAAATCGATCAGGGTCGGCCGATTCCAGCGGTCGATCACGATCGTCGACGGCGTGATGTTCAGATGCAACAGGTCGCGGGCATGCGCCCTGTCGAGACCCACGAGCAGCGGCGGCAGCAGGCGCTCCACGGCATCGCGCGGCAGCGTGCCGTAACGCGCCAGGCGCATGGCCAGCGTCTGACCGCGCATGGGATGCGTCACGACATAGGCCGTTCCATGCGCTTCCAGCGCGTCGTACACGCCGACGATGGCCGGCGTTCCCGCCAGTTCGTTCAGAGTTCGAGCTTCGGCCAGAAAACGGTTGCAACCCCAACGAAAGTCCTCGGCCCACCGCGTCGGACACGGCACGACGGCAGTATCGCCGTCACGGACGGCGACACCCGAGGGCAGATATTCCGTGATGGCAACATCGCGCTCTAGCGCCATGTCCCGGCAAGCGTAGGTGATGCCCAGCGCATCGCGCCGCAGAAGCTTGCCGATGCGATACTGTCTGATCCGCGCACCCGCCTTCAGTGGTGACGGGTGCGGCAGGGCTTCGTCGGGTGAATCGCCTGCAGCCACAGCACTCCCCCCGCATCGATGATCGGGCTACGAGGCTGCGAGGCCGATCGTCTGACGTCCAGGAAAGCGCCGCGAAACGCCCATGATTCGATCGGTGGTCATGCCGATGTCACGCCGGCGATGACGTTCTGCTGCGCCGGCGACCGGTTTGTTGCGTTGCCTTGATGCGAATGCGCATGCCCCGACCCTTGGGTTGATCGACGTCGAACGCATCGGTGCCGCGCACCAGGTCGCTCAGCTTGCCGTAGCCGTACGTCCTCGGATCGAAGTCGGGCGCCAGATTGAACAGCCGGCGGCCGACGGTCCCGAGATCGACCCACCCGTCCTCGGCATCCATTTGCGCGATGACCCGCGTCAGGATGGGAACAGCCGCGGTCGGCCGTTCCAACGCGCTGGCCGGCGCCGCCACGTCCTGCCCCGGCGCCGGGGCGCCGGGCAGCAGATTCTCGGTATAGATGAACCGGCGACAGGCCTGGCGGAAACTCTCCGGAGTCTTCTGCTCGCCGAAGCCGAAGACATCGATGCCGTGCTCGCGGATGCGCGCCGCCAGCCGGGTGAAATCGCTGTCCGACGACACCAGGCAGAAGCCGTCGAAGCGGCCGCTGTGCAGAAGGTCCATGGCGTCGATCACCAGCGTGATGTCGGATGCGTTCTTGCCCGTCGTGTAGGCGAATTGTTGCTGCGGGATGATGGCGTGCTTGGCGAGAATCTCGGCCCACGCCTTCAAACGCGGGCCCGAGAAATCACCGTAGATGCGCCGCACGCTGGCTTCGCCCAGCTTGGCGACCTCCTCGAACAATCCGTCGGCGATGCGGGGCGACGCATTGTCCGCATCGATCAGCACCGCCAGTCGCGGCGAGCGTGTTTCCGTTGCCATGAACGACCATCCTGCCTGTGCCACAGGCACGTTACATACGTCCCATGCTACACTGAGTATCCTCCTCAAACGGGCCGTCGACTAGACCAGGGATACCGGCACATCGGAGCCAAGCCCCATGCAGTACGATGTCATTTCGGCCGACGGACATATCGATCTCATCTGGCTGCCGCCCGATCTCTTCACCGCCAACGCCTCGGCGAGGTTTCGCGACCGCATGCCCTATGTCGAGGAGGGCCTGGACGGTCCGCACTGGGTCAGCCGCAACGGTGCCCGCTTCGGCCTGGTGAACGGCATGGGATCGGCCGGGCGAAAGTACGAGCCGGGCGTCATCCATCGCTCCGACCGCATGGCATCGACCGGTCTCTACGATGACGGCAGGAAGGGCATTCGCCGCCTGACCGACCCGGCGCTGCGGCTGCAGGACCAGGACCGCGACGGCGTGCAGGCCGAAGTGCTGTACGGCGTGCTGGGCTCCAGCGGCCGGCTGAATGACGGCGAGGCCGCCGTCGAGATGCTGCGCATCTACAACGACTGGCTGCACGATTTCTGCCGCAGCCATCCCGACCGCCTGATCGGGCTAGCCAACATCCCCAGCCACGACATCGATGCGGCGGTGGCCGAGGTGAAGCGCGCCGCCGACCGCGGCGTGCGCGGCATCGACGTCGCCAACCGGCCCGACATGATCCCGCTGTTCGACGAGGTCTACGAGCCGCTGTGGCGCATCGCGCACGAGACCGGCCTGCCCGTGCATTTCCATACCATTGGCGGCCGCTCGCCCGACTACACCAAGATGACGCGCAAGATCGCGCGCCGCGCCTTTGCCGTGCACATCACCGGCTTCCAGATGCATATGAGCTACATGCTGATGCAGCTGATCTACAGCGGCGCGCTGGAGCGCTATCCGAACCTGAAGGTGGTGATCGGCGAGGCCGGCCTGGGCTGGATTCCCTATGTGCTGCAGCACATGGATCTGGAGTGGGAGGACCAGTTCAAGGATCTCGAACTGAAGATGAAGCCCAGCGACTACTGGCACCGGCAATGCTACGCGACGTACCAGACCGATCCGATCGGCATCAAGCTGATCGACGATCTGGGCATCGACAACGTGATGTGGGGTAACGACTTCCCGCATCCCGACGGGATCTGGCCCGACTCGCAGGAATTCATCACCCGCGAACTCAGCCATCTGCCCGAGGCGACGCGCCGCAAGATCGTTCGCGACACCGCGGCCAGACTTTACCGCCTGCAGTAGATGCCGCGCTGGCGCCGATGGCCGTACAGCCGATCCTGCGGTTTCCCGATCCCCGCCTGCGCCTGGCCGCCGCGCCGGTGACGGATTTCGGCGACGGCCTGCGCGCGCTGGCCGACGACCTGCTGGAGACGATGCGCGCCGCACCCGGGATCGGCATCACCGCACCCCATATCGGCGTACTGCAGCGCGTGACCGTGATCGCCCTCGACGACACCGCGGGCGGGCGCACCTACGTGAACCCGGCAATCGTCTGGACGTCGGCCGAAACGGCGCGGCACGCGGAAGGAAGCGTCTCCATGCCGGGCATCACCGAGGACGTCGAACGGCCGGCGCGGGTGCGCGTGCACTACCAGGACATCGGCGGTGCGGCGCGGACCGAGGAAGCCGATGGCCTGCTGGCCGTATGCCTGCAGCACGAGATCGACCAGCTCGACGGCATTTTCTGGATCTACCGGCTCTCCCGCCTGAAGCGGGACCGGCTCACCAAGCGATACGCCAAGCGCGGGCTTGGTACCTGGAGTGAGTCACGTCTTAATGGAAGCGGTTCACCGTCATCCTGAGCGCAGCGAAGGATCTTGCGGTGCTGGCATCGGCGCTATCGGCACTGATGATCACCATGGCCCGATTCTTTGAGTGATCCGCCGCAAGGTCCTTCGCTCCGCTCAGAGGCTGTGATCTTATTGCCGCGCGCTGTCATTCCGAGCGTAGCGAGGAAGCTTTCAGCAGTTTTTCGCGCCGTTCGCGGCCGAAAAGATCCCTCGCTACGCTCGGGATGACAGGCGTGGGCTCAAAAAATCACAGGCTGTCAGGACGACGATCAGCCGATCAACGTACGAACCGCTCTACGCAACCGGCGTTTTCACGCCCAGTGCCTGCTTGATGGCGTCCAGGTCGCGCTTGATCGCTTCCTGCTCCTCATGGCTGAACTCGTGCCGGTCGACCAGCACCTTGTTCAGCAACCGGGCGACGATCAGCGGCAGCACGAACAACGGCACGACGTGCATGAGCAGGATGGCGGCGATCTTGCCGACCCAGGTCACGGGATACATATCGCCGTAGCCCACCGTGGTTGCCGTGACGAAGGCCCACCAGAACGCTTCCTGGAGCGGCTTTCCTTCCGCCATGTGATAGACCACGGCCGCCAGCGAAACGACGCCGAGATAGATCGCGCCGAGCTCCTTGAACGTATCCGTCGCGTCGATGAGCTTCTTCATGACTGCCCCTGCTTTTCTTCCCTTGCCCGGTCTGCGCCGGGGTACCCGATGATACGGGCTCGGCGGGTGAACGGAAACAAGGGAAGCAGGGAAGCCCGCCCTCACATGACCGCCGACACGATCCAATCGACGAAGGGCTTGGGCACGCCCAGCGACGTGAGCGACTTCGACAGCGCCATCCGGTCCTTCATGGCACCGAAGACCGACAGGGCCTCGCAGAACTTCGGGTAGCGATAGTAGTCGGCGATCGGGTTGTAGACGATGTCCGGCAGCTTGTCGCTCAGCGCCTTGGTGAAGATCGGGTTGTCGTCGCAGAACTTCTTGACCAGGGCGAAGGCGTTCCTCGAACTCAGGAAGAGTCCGAATCGCGTGGCATCGAGCGGATCCATGGCGGAGTAATCGATGTGGCCCTTGCGCAGGCCGCTCTTGATGCGGTTCGTGCGGTCCGACACGTAGATGTTCGTGCACAGCACGGCGATGAATTCTTCGTTGTTGTTGTAGTGACGCATCGCAAAGGACAGCGGCGTCGCCGCATCCCACTTGCGGGTCGCGTTCCTGAACACGTGCACCAGTTCGTGGAACAGGATCTCGTCCCAGATGCGTCCACGATCCTGGCCTGCCGGCAGGGCGCTGCAGGCGCCGTGCCGCGAAAACGTTCCGGGCGAGTATTCGACGAAGCCCGACAGGTTGCCGGGAGTCTTGAACTCACCGCCGCCCATGGCATTGCAGTCGGCTCCCGCGTAGGGGCGGATCTCGACGGGAAAAGTCGGGCGGCGAATGACATTCAGCAGGATCCGGCCGCTGGTGGTGCGATGGATCCAGCGCAAATGCTCGTGCACCTGGGCGATGTACTGCCGTGCTGCCGTACCGGCGAGGCCGACGGGATTGATGGTGAAGTTGTGAAAGGCAAGGTCCATTGTGGACTCCGATTCCGAAGGGATTCAACGAGGTCCAACAACGCTGTGCGGGGGAAGGTCGGCGACCGTGCTGATGACCCATCCCTGGTGAACAGACGCAAGAAGCGCCGAAGTATTCCGGTGCAACTGCAAAAAGGCTCATGAAGGCCCATTGGCTCTTCAAATCGAGGCTATAAGAATTTCTTTGAGACGGCGCGCTTCCCGGTCTGGGCGGCACCTCAAACGTTGGGGGCGCGCCACGGCGTGGCGCGCCCCCTTGAACCGTATGCGATCGCCCTGACCAGAGCCGCGTTGCGCGGCTCGCCGCGATCACGCGGTCTTCTGTTCCTTCAGTTCCAGCGCCTTGATCGTCTGCTCGCGCATCACGAACTTCTGGATCTTGCCGGTGATGGTCATGGGGAACTCGTCGACGAAGCGGACATAGCGCGGGATCTTGTAGTGCGCGATCTGCCCTCTGCAGAACGCGCGAATTTCCTCAGCGGTCGCCGACTGGCCCTCGCGCAGCTTCACCCAGGCGCAGATCTCCTCACCATACTTGACGTCGGGCACGCCGATCACCTGCACGTCCTGCACCTTGGGGTGGCGGTACAGGAACTCTTCGATCTCGCGCGGATAGACGTTCTCGCCGCCGCGGATCACCATGTCCTTCAGGCGGCCGACGATGTTGACGTAGCCCTCGTCGTCCATGGTGGCGAGATCGCCGGTGTGCATCCAGCGGCCGCCGTCGATCGCCTCCCGGGTCTTCTCCACGTCGTTCCAGTAGCCGGTCATCACCGAATAGCCGCGGGTGCAGAACTCGCCCGTGGTGCCACGCGGCACGATGCGGCCGTCGGTGTCGACGATCTTGATCTCGATATGCGGCTGCACCCGGCCTACCGTCGCCACGCGCCGCTCCAGCGGATCGTCGGTCGAGCTTTGCGTCGAGACCGGCGATGTCTCGGTCATGCCGTAGGCGATCGTCACCTGCTGCATGTTCATCTCCGCCACCACGCGCTTCATCACCTCGATCGGACAGGGCGAGCCCGCCATGATGCCGGTGCGCAGGCTCGAGAGATCGAACGTCTTGAACGCGGGATGATCGAGCGCGGCGATGAACATCGTGGGCACACCGTGCAAGGCCGTGCAGCGCTCCTCCTGCACGGTCTGCAGCACGGCCAGCGGCTCGAAGGCCTCGGCCGGGTAGATCATCGCCGCGCCGTGGGTGATGCAGGCCAGGTTGCCCAGCACCATGCCGAAGCAATGATAGAGCGGCACCGGAATGCACAGGCGATCCTCCGGCGTCAGCCGCATCGCCTCGCCGATGAAATAGCCGTTGTTGAGGATGTTGTGGTGGCTGAGCGTGGCGCCCTTGGGGAACCCCGTCGTGCCCGACGTGAACTGGATGTTGATGGGGTCGTCGAACTGCAGGCGGTCGGCCAGCTCGACCAACCGGCTGCGCTCGGCGTTGCCGCCCAGCGCCGATATCTCGTCGAAGTTCATCATGCCGGGCGTCTTGTCGGTGCCCAGCCGGATCACCGTGCGCAGCTCCGGTGCCGCCTTGGCCTTGAGCTTGCCGGGCGCCGATGTCGCGATCTCCGGCATCAGGTCGTTCAGGATCGCGATATAGTCGCTGGTCTTCAGCGCCGGCGAGGTGATCAGCGCCTTGCAGGCCACCTTGTTCAGCGCGTACTCGATTTCGGCCTTGCGGTAGGCCGGGTTGACGTTGACCAGGATCAGGCCGGCCTTGGCGGTGGCGAGCTGGGTCAGGACCCATTCGGCGTTGTTCTGCGACCAGATGCCGATGCGATCGCCCGGCTCCAGGCCCAGCGCCAGCAGGCCGGCGGCCAGGTCATCGACCCGCCGCGCCAGCTCGCCGTACGTCCACCGTACGTTCTGATGCCGCACGATCAGGGCATCGCGGTCCCGCCAGCGCGTGGCTGCCTTGTCGAAAAACACGCCGATGGTCTCGCCGATCAGCTTGGTCGTCGACGTGCCGTGATCATAGGACGGCAGTGCTGTCATGAACGCGTTCCTCCCTGCCTTGGTTGCGCATGGTGCGGGTGTATGCACCATAGCGCAGAGTCCCTGGCGGGGAAATGCGACGCAATCTTCGCCCGGCCAACAGGCCGCGCCGCTGCGGACCATACCGTCTCGACGATCAGGTTCTGTTACCGCGGGAACGTTTTCTCGCGGCCGGGGCGCCATAGGATCCGCCCCTTTACAATGATGTTTGAGCCCGTCATGGAAACGCCAGTGGGCGTATTCAGACCGACCACCCGTGCTTCAGCGTCGGCAACCACCATGATACTTGTCAGCGTGACAAGGCTCGTCTCGCGGCCCGCACGAGGATCCTTTTCAAAAAACGTCATCTCGGCCTTGATTGGATTCCATATCCAGGTCCGCGATGCGCCCAAACCAAGCTTGCCGATCGTATTGCCCACCCGTTGAGCTTTGGAATTTTCACCGTCCGTGGAGTCTGACTTCGAGTCATTGACCGGCGTCCAGTTCCCCATGGAACACATGACTACACCCTGCGGCCTGCGCTCCCGGAATATCAGGCTGACCTGGACCCAGGCCGTGAGTTTCCCCTGATCTTGAAGGATCGTAATATCAAATGGCATCCGTCATCTCTCCATTCGAGACACGCGCACGCTCACTGGCGCGTTGTCGCCGGTGTACGTGCTACGGACCTGCGTGTCTTAGATCGGAGCGAACGGCACCATGTCATGCGTGAACGTGCGAACGATTTTCCCGCACCGCATCGATGCAATTACTTGCACGAGCACGGGCCATCGACTTTCGCGCGCAGATACTTCTCGACCCACGCCAGGGCGTCGTAGCGCGAATCGAAGGTCGGACCGATCATGCAGATGGTCGAATGGCCGCGATCGCCCTGCATCTTCTTGAGATTGCGCTTGTCCACTTCGATCCGGTCATTGATGCAGTAGATGTAGTTCTGCGCCAGAGCGCTCGCGGGCGCGAGTGCGAGAAGAACGGCGATCACCACGCGTGCGGTTCGCATATCGACCTCCTGTTGAAACCAGGCCGGTCTAATGCGTGCAGCACCCTGGATCTTGGGCCGGAGTGAACGGCTCTATGCCGGAAGTGCAGGAAGGATCGGTTGAGCCGGCGGATTGCAGAGGGTCGGCGATGATGCACCGCGCACCACCGCCCCCAGGGTTCGAGCCAACCGCCAGCTCAACCGATCCTTCACCGTGTGCCGACGGCGACGTCAGGCCGACGTCGCATGCGCAGCAACCAGTAGAGGCCACCGCCGCCGATGGCGAGACCAAGGCCCAGGATCAGCCAGGCGAAGAAGCCGATTTTGCCCGCGGTGTCGGCCGTCCTGACCCGCGCCGGATCGCTCGACAGGTAGCTGAGCCGGATCACGTCACCGATCTTGTATTGGTCGCGCTCGACACGGTCCTCGGTGGTCGCCGCCATCGACTTGCCCTCGACGGCGTAGCGGACGCGCGCGTAGTAGGCGACGCGACCGCGACCCTGGTTGACCGACGTGACCCCGGTCACCCGGCCTTCCGTGGTGACGCCGCCGGTGGCAAACGTGATGGCTTGCGCCATGTCCCAGGCACCGCGGCCGATCAGCAGAAGGCCCAGCACCATCACCAGGATCGCCCACACCTGCGGCCGGTTGGCATGAGCGGCGCTGGATGCACGTGTCGTTGCCATCGGTCACCTCAACGCAGGCGGATGTCGCGGTCGGCCGGCCATTTCAGCCGATAGGCGATCAGGATCTCCTTCTGCTCGCCCGGCCCATAGTCGTAGGTCCAGCCCATCACGCCGCGCTTGTCGTCGACCACCTTCTCGGTGGGCGGCGTCGTGCGCGACAGCATTTCGACGGTGATGGCCGTGTTGTCGGCGACCGGAACCCGGTCCTGTACGGCAATCCGTACCGGGAAATCATGCAGGTTCTTCACCACCGTCTTGAACTCGCGCAGGTCGCTGCGGCTGGAGCCGAGGAAACCGGGTTCCTCCTCGCGCCGCGCCACCGGCACGCGCGTCACCTTCACCCGGTCGTCGGCACCGAAGGCCAGCCGCACCTTGTCGCCGGGCGCGACCATGGCCAGCGCCGTGCGACCGACGAAAATGCCGTCACGATGGATGGCGACCTGGCCCGGCAGCAGCGGGGCGTCTTCCTCATTGACGAACGCAGCTTCGAGATAGGCCGTGGGATCCAGCACCGGCACGGTCTTCAGCGACAGGTCCGGCTTGACCGCCTTGCTGGAGATCCGGAACGCCTTGGGCGACCCATCCTGCGGAATGGTGATACGGCCCGGAACGGCAAATGACGCCTGGAACGCACCGGCCTCGACCCGCGCCTCCTGCTCCTGGGCCGGCGCTTCTTCGGCCGGCTTGCGCTCTGCATCCGCTGAACGCGGTCCTGGCGCCGGCATGGGCGCGGCCGACGGCGCGCGACCGGCCAGCGCCGGCGGCGCCACAAAATCGACCCGCCATGACGCCAGGTCGGGCGCGCCGCCGCTGCGCGCGACGCGGACCGTCGACACCAGCAGCACGACGTCCGTCCACGGCTCGCCGGTGCGCTGGACGATCTCGGCCCGCCGCACCAGTTCCAGCGACGGCTTGCGGTCCTTGCCGCCGGTATCCAGCCGCGCGTCATAGAGCGGCCGCCATTGCGCACCGGTGACACGATACGTCACCGTCATGGATGCCGTCATCGCGGCAGGCGCTTCGAGCGCGATGCTCACATCCAGGCGCGGCGCGCCCGGTGCTGGGGGTTTCGGGCGGGCACGCTCGAGCGCCGCGATCTCCTCATCCAGCCCGCGCAGCTCGACCGTGAGCAGCCGCAGGTCCTCGTTGGCCTTGGCCAGCGCGCTGCCGACGGCATCCCAGGCGCCCGGCCACTGCGCCACATCCAGCGGCTTGGCTTCCGGCGACAGCTTTTCAGGCCCGGCCTCGGCATAGCGCCGGATCATGGCCCGGCGCCGATCCGTCGCCTCGAAGCGCGCGGCCGCGGCATCGCGTCGGTCGCGCAGCGCTCGCAGCTTCTCCTCCAGCGCTGCATCGATCACCGGCCGCGGATCGCCCGGCACGCTGCGGGTCTCGACCGAGCCGATGACGAACGCCGCCGAGCCCTCGCCGGCGACACGGATCGACGCCGGATCGATCGACGGCGGCAAGCCCTTGAGGATGATGGTCGAGGCACCGGAAGGCAGCGTCACGCTGGCCCGTCGCGTAACGCTGGCACCGTCGGGATACACGGTCACGGTGTCGACGCGCGAGGCGGCCTCGATATCGGCCGCCAGGCTGGGGCCGGCGATGGCGGCAAGGACGATGGCGACGAAGACGGCACGCATGGCGGAACCTCGTTAGGCGCCCCGGGGCGCCGCGGTCTTGGACAGGAGTGAAGCGTACTGGTCCGCAGTGAACAGGCAGACGACAGCCTAACGCTCGGCGTCCGCTTGTTCGAGGCCACGCAAGCGTGCGCGCACCGCCGACGGCGTGTCGCCGAAGCGCTGGCGGAAACTGCGATTGAAATACGACAGGTCGGCGAAGCCGGCTTCGCCGGCGACATCGGCGATGCGCAGATGGCCGTGGCGATGATCGCGCAGCAGCCACAGGGCCTTCTCCAGGCGCCGCGCCAGCACATGCTGCGAGAACGTCAGCCCGGTCTCCTCCAGCAGCAGGTGGACATAACGCGGCGTGACACCCAGGCGCGCCGCCACCGATGCGGCGTTCAAGCCCGGATCACCGCTGCGCGCATCGATGGCACGCAGCAGGGCCTCGAGCCGGGCGGCACGCAGTCCGGGGGACTCGGCGCCCTGGCGCACGGCACTGTCGGCGCCCAGTGCCATGGCGATCAGGTCGATCATGTGCCCGCCCATGACCGCGCGGTCACGGCTCGACGCATCGGCCTGGTACAGCGCATCCAGGTATTGCGACAGCAGGCGCAGCGCCAGGCCGTTGCGGTTCAGCACGGCGCCGCCGAAGCGATAGCCGGGTGGCAGCAGGCTGGTCAGGCTGGCGCGCGACGTGCGGATGGCCCAGTAGCGGGTGGTCGTTTCCATCTGCAGCCCGCCGATTTCGGCGCTGTCGCAGATGATGCCCTCGCCCGGTCCGATCCGGGCCGGATCGGCACCCTGGGTCGACTGCATGCTGCCTTCCAGGCACAGGACGGCAAACAGGTCGTCGCTGCCGTCGCGCATCAACGCCGGCGTGCGCACGTAGCTCGCCTGCGACGTGGCAACCCGCGTGATATCGACCTGCCCGGCATTGCTGGCGGCGATCACGGCATCGAACGGCAGTTCCTTGCGTTTGATGGCATCGAGCGCCACCTGGCGGCGCATGATCTCTTCACAGAAAGCGGGAAACCGGTCGCGCGGCGCCAGTGCCTCGGTGCTGAAGAGCTGCCATCCCGGCGGGGATATCGCGGCCAAACCGTCGGTGTTCATGGCACGCCGGCCGGCATCGAGCAGGTGATTCGATCCATGCGAGGCCCGCCTGCCGACATCCCACACCTCATTCTCAGCCACCAACAAATGAGCGAATAATCACTATAACATCGTCAGTTTGGCGTCACGTTTAATCTTCTGATCGCACCCATAAAAAATTCTTTGAGGCCGAAGGAAATTCCGCTGGCGAGCGGTGTCGGGCGGCGTTTTCCGCGGCTCAGCCCAGGTGGCCCATGGGCAACGCCGTACCCTGCTTCACCGGCCGCAGCGCGAAGGACGAGCGGATCTGGCCGACGCCGGCGATGCGGGTGAAATCCATCACGAAACGCTCATACGCCTCGAGGTCAGGCACCACGACACGCAGCAGGTAGTCGCTGTCGCCCGTCATCAGGTAGCACTCCATGACTTCGGGCCGCTGCTGCACGGCCTTCTCGAAGCGCTGCAGCGCGCTCTGCACCTGGGTCGTCAGCGACACGCTCATGAACACGCTGACCGGCAACCCCACCGCCTTGGCATCGACCAGCGCGACGTAGCCCTTGATGATCCCGGTCTCCTCCAGCGCCTTGACCCGCCGCCAGCATGGCGAGGCCGACAGGCCCACCTTCTCCGCCAGGTCGGTGTTGCTCAGCCGGCCGTCGCGCTGCAAGCTTTCCAGGATATGGCGGTCGATGCCGTCCAGTGCAGAAACAGGGTTGGCCATTGCTCGATCCATCGCTGTGGAAGAAGAATCTTCCAATTTGAAATATTGTTCGGGTCGAAACGCAAGGACTTACCCTGCCGTCTGCGCGTAGGTTCCGGTCTTCGGCCGCCCGGAGAAGCGCCATGCCTGATACGTCCCCTGCCCTGCTCGCCGCGACGGCGCCGGCCACCGAGTCGGAGCGCGCGCGCCGGCTGCGGCTGTTGCGGGCGCTGGAGCGCAAGGTGCTGTGGCTGTCGGCGTGGACCATCCATCACGCCAACCACATCCGGCCCAACCGTGACGGGCTGAAGGTCGGCGGCCACCAGGCGAGCTGCGCCTCGCTCGCCACCATCATGACGGCGCTGTATTTCGCCGTGTTGCGGCCGCAAGACCGCGTGGCGGTGAAGCCGCACGCCTCGCCGGTGTTCCACGCCATCCAGTATCTGTTCGGCCAGCAGACGCGCGAGCGGCTCGAGCGCTTCCGGGCGCTGGGTGGCGCGCAGTCCTATCCGTCGCGCACCAAGGATGCCGACGACGTCGATTTCTCGACCGGCTCGGTGGGGCTGGGCGTGGCGATGACCTTGTTCTCGTCACTGGTGCAGGACTACGTGCGGCTCAAGAAGCTGGCGCCGGAGCGCCCGGTGGGCCGCATGGTGGCGCTGGTCGGTGACGCCGAGCTCGACGAGGGCAATATCTTCGAGGCGCTGCTGGAGGGCTGGAAGCACGACGTGCGGAACCTGTGGTGGGTGATCGACTACAACCGCCAGAGTCTGGATTCCGTCGTCAACGACCGCCTGTTCGGCCGCGTCGCCGAGATGTTCGAGCTGGTCGGCTGGCGCGTGGTGACGCTGAAATACGGCAAGACCCTGGAAGCCGCCTTTGCCCAGCCGGACGGTGAGCACCTGCGGCAATGGATCGACGACTGCCCCAACTCGCTCTATTCGGCGCTGGTCTACAAGGGCGGTGCCGCCTGGCGCGAGGCGCTGACGCGCGATCTCAATCAATACCCCGGCGTGCGGCGCATCCTGGAGACACACGACGATACGCGCCTGCATGCGCTGATGACCAACCTGGCCGGGCTTGACCTGCAGGCTGTCCTCGATGCCTTCGAGCAGGTGAGCGACGACCGGCCGACCTGCTTCATCGCCTACACCATCAAGGGCCGTGACCTGCCGTTCGCCGGCCACAAGGACAACCACGCCGGCCTGATGAATGTCGAGCAGATGGCGCAATGGCAGCAGCAGATGGGCGTGCCTGGAGGCGCCGAGTGGGATCGCTTCGCCGGTCTTGCCGTCGATCCGCACGACCTGCAGGCCTTCATCGACGCAGCCCCCTTCCATGCCCAGGGGACCCGGCGGCTCACGGCCCCCGCGGTGCCGGTGCCGGCAGCCTTTCCGATGCCCAAGGACCGCCGCACCAGCACGCAGGCCGGCTTCGGCCGCATCCTCGACGAGATCGCCGCGTCAGGCGGTCCGCTGGCCGAGCGCATCGTCACGACGTCGCCCGACGTCACCGTATCGACCAACCTCGGCGGCTGGGTGAACCGCAAGGGGCTGTTCGCCCACACCAAGGCCGAGGACGTGTTCCGCGAGCTGAAGGTGGTGTCGGCGCAGCGCTGGAGCCTGGATCCGTCGGGCCAGCACATCGAGCTCGGCATCGCCGAGAACAACCTCTTCATCCAGCTCGGCGCGCTCGGCCTCGCGCATGAGCTGTTCGGCGCCCGCCTGCTGCCGATCGGCACGCTCTACGATCCCTTCATCGCCCGCGGGCTCGATGCGCTGAACTATGCCTGCTACCAGGACGCCCGCTTCATCGTCGTGGCGACGCCGTCGGGCATTACCCTGGCGCCCGAAGGCGGCGCCCATCAGTCGGTATCGGCGCCGTTGATCGGCATCGGTCAGCCCGGCCTGTTGAGCTACGAGCCGGCCTATGTCGATGAGGTGTCGGCGATCCTGCGCTTCGGCCTGGAGCACCTGCAGCAGCCCGACGGCAGTTCGCTCTACCTGCGGCTCTCGACCCGGCCCATCGACCAGCCGGCGCGCGAACTCACACCCGAACTGGCGCAAGCCATCATCGACGGCGGCTACTGGCTACGCGAACCGGCGCCGGGCGCCGAAATCGCCATCGTCGCCATGGGTGCCGTCACGCCCGAGGCGCTCGCTGCCTGGGACAGCGTCAACCGCGACTTCGCCGGCGCCGGCCTGCTGGTGATCACCTCGGCCGACCGCCTGCACCGCGACTGGATCAAGAGCCGTCGCAACCGCCGCGCCGCCACCAGCCGTACGGCGGCGGACGGGCTCAGCCCGGTCGAGCGCCTGCTGGCGCCGCTGGGGCGCAACGCGCGGCTCATCACCGTGCTCGACGGCCACCCGCTGGCCCTGTCCTGGCTGGGCGGCGTCGGGCCGCATCGCACCGTGCCGCTGGGCATCGAGGGCTTCGGCCAGTCGGGCGACATCCCCGACCTGTACCGCGCCCTGCGCCTGGATTCGGCCGCCATCATCGACGCCGTCGCCCAGGCGGTCGCCGAGAGCTGGTAGCCGCTGGCGACTTGACAGCGACCCGGCTTCCCAGCGCACTATCGGCGCGAAGGGAGACTGCGGCATGGCGAAAGGTTGGACAGTCGAGGTCATCACCAAGGGGCGCCCCGGCACCTTGCCGGTCCGCTCGCTCTACGCCATCGCCATCGACAACGCCGACAAGGCACTGCGCGAGGTGAAGAAGCGCGCCAATGTCGGCGATCACCAGGAAGCCGTGCTGGGCGACTGGCTGTCGGACGAAAACGTCGCCGAACACGGCCTGCGCATCGACGAGATGAAGCAGCTCAAATAGCGCTCCGGGAGGTTCCCCGGATCACGTCACCAGCTCACCGCGGAACGCCCAGCGGGTCATGCGCTTTTCGACCAGGGCGCAGACGGCGTACATGATCACGCCCATCACGGCGATGGCGAACAGGCCGGCGAAGGTGGTGGGCGCATCGTTGCGCGCGCCGGCCGACAGCATCAGGAAGCCGATGCCGCGGTTGCCGCCCACGGTCTCGGAGATCACCGAGCCGATGAAGGCCAAGGTGATCGCCACCTTGAGGCTTGCGAACAGGTAGGGCATGGCACGCGGGATGCCGACCTTGGTCAGGATCTCGGTGCGCGTGGCGCCCAGGCTGCGCAGCACGTCGCGCATCTCGGGCTCGATGGTGGCCAGCCCGGTGGCGACGTTCACCACGATGGGAAAGAAGCTGATGACGAACGCGGTCACCACCGCCGGCGTGGCGCCGACGCCGACCCAGATCATCAGGATCGGCACCAGCGCCACCTTGGGGATGGCGTTGAAGGCGATCAGCAGCGGATAGAGCCCGGCATAGACGAAAGGCGAAGCGCCGATCGCCAGTCCCATCACCAGCCCGCCGGCGATCGCCAGCAGGAAGCCGACGACCGTCGTCCACAGCGTGTCGCCGCAGAACGCCAGCAGGATGTCCCAGCGCTGCACCATCACCGCAAAGATGCGGCTGGGGCGCGGCAGGATGATCTCGGCGACGTCGAAGACGACGACCGCCACCTCCCACACGATCAGCAGCACCGCCATCGCCAGCCACGGCATGGCGAGGCGCAGGATGCGCTCGGTGCCGGGGGTCATGGGTGGTTCCGATAGAGCATGCGGCCCCCCACCCTTCGAGACGCGCCCTGTGGGCGCTCCTCAGGGCGAGGTGTATTTGTAGATGCAGCACGCAACCTCATGCTGAGGAGGCTCGCGCAGCGAGCCGTCTCGAAGCATGCGCTGCGAGTCTCCCTCTGCGATCCCATCACGCGTGCTCCTGGTGAATGCGCTCGCGCAACTCGTGCACGATGTCCACGAAGTGCGGTTCGAACGTCGTCTCCAGCGTCCGCGGACGGGGGATGTCGATGGGCTTCACCATCACCATGCGGCCCGGCCGGCGGCTCATCACATAGACCGTGTCGGCGAGATAGACCGCCTCGCGCAGGTCGTGCGTCACCAGCACGGCGGTGAAGCGGCGCTCCAGCCACAGCTGCTGCATGATGCCCCACAGCTCCTCGCGGGTGAACGCATCGAGCGCGCCGAACGGCTCGTCCAGCATCATGATCTCGGGCTCGTGGATCAGCGCCCGACACAGGTTCGAGCGCTGCTGCATGCCGCCCGAGAGCTGCCAGGGGTACTTGTCGCCGAATCCGCCCAGGCCCACCGACGCCAGCAGGCGGTCGGCCTTGGCGGCGTATTCAGCCCGCTTGCGCCGGAACTGGCGCTTGTGGGGCTCGACGATCTCCAGCGGCAGCAGGATGTTGTCGCGCGTGGTGCGCCAGGGCATCAGGGTGGCGTTCTGGAACGCCATGCCGACACCCTTGATCGGCCGCACCACCTTCTCGCCGCGGACATGGACCTCGCCCGAGGTCGGCGGCAGCAAGCCGGTCACCAGCTTCATCAAGGTCGACTTGCCGCAGCCGGACGGGCCGACCACGGCGATGAACTCGCCCTTGGCGATGCTGAGCGTGGCGTCGGCCAGCGCCAGCGTCTCCTCCTTGCCCACGCGATAGGCAAGCGACACCTGGCGCAGATCGACCAGAGCGGGTGCGTTGGTAGCGGAACTCATGGGGCGTACCGAAGACTGTCATCCCGAGCGCAGCGAGGGATCTTTGTGCGACACAAGATCAAGATCCCTCGCTTTGCTCGGGATGACAGCGGTTCTTACTTCGTCACCATGCGGTCGGCCTGTGGCGGCAGGAACTTGTTGGTGAAGACCTTGGCCGGGTCCGGCGCCGACGGCAGGCCGAAGGCCTCGGCGACGTCCACCACCGCGCGGGCGAAGCGCGCCGGATCGACGTCGCCCATGCCGTTGGTCTTGACGAACGGCGTCAGCACGTTGGTGTCGAGCGACAGCGCCAGCCGGCGGGCCTCCAGCGCGTCATCGATCAGCGGGTCGCGCTTCTTGGCGGCGGCGATGCCGATCTTGGGATCGGCGATGACCTCCTTCCAGGCCTTGATCGTGGCCTTGAGGAAGCCGGTGACAGCCTTGGGATTGTTCATCATCTCGGGCGAGACGATGATGCCGTTGCCGTAGACGTCCATGCCGAAGTCGACATAGCGCATCACCACCAGGTCCTCGAGCTTGACGCCGCGCGCCTCCAGATCGAGCACCGACGAGAAATAGTGGCCGGAAACGAAGTCGACCGTGCCCTGCACCAGGCTCTGCTCGCGCAGCTGCGGGGTGAGGTTGACATGGTCGATCTTGCCGATGCCGTTCTTCTTGGCGAAGGCCGGGAACAGGCGGAACGAGGCGTCGAACACCGGTGCGCCCAGCTTCTTGCCGGTCAGGTCCTTAGGCCCCTTGATGCCGCTCTTCTTCAGCGCGTAGACGCCGAAGGGCGGGAAATCGTAGCCCATGAAAACGCAGAGGATTTCCTTGCCGGGATTCTTGGCGTTGTACTCGATCAGCGAATTCACATCGGCGAAGCCGATCTGGTAGGCGCCGGTGGCGACGCGCTGTACCGCACCGGCCGAGCCCTGGCCGGGGTCCATGGTGACGTCGAGCCCCTCGGCCTTGTAGTAGCCCTTCTCCAGGGCCACCAGGAACGGCGAGGTCGGGCCCTGAAACACCCAGTCCAGCGTAAACTTGACGGAGGTCTGGGCCTGCGCCGGCAATGCCAGCCCGGCGGCCAGCAGGGCGCCCAAGGCGGCGCGCCGCGTGGTCGAAGTGATGCTCATCGTCGACGTTCTCCCGCGAAAGTCCCCAGCTCCGGCGCTTGCCCCGTTGTGCGTTCTGATCCGGCGCCGTTGCGGCCAACCTAGCCGCCTCGCGACGGTCATGCAAACATGCTGCCAATGTCTGCCGCGAAGAACTGTCCACAAGGCTCCCCATGACGACGACGGCGCTCGACGCACTGGACCACGCCGCCTTCATGGCCCGGCTCGGACCGGTCTTCGAACATTCACCCTGGGTGGCGGAACGTGCCTGGGCGGCGCGACCGTTCGACGGCGTCGACGGGCTGCACCAGGCCATGATGCGGGTCGTACAGGCGGCATCCACCGACGAACAGCTGGCGCTGCTGCGGGCGCACCCCGACCTCGCCGGCAAGGCCGCGCGCGCTGGCACCCTGACGGCGGACTCGTCCCAGGAGCAGGCCGGTGTCGGCCTCGACCGGTTGAGCGAAGCCGAGTACGTCCGTTTCGACCGACTGAATACCGCCTATCGCGACACGTTCGGGTTTCCCTTCATCGTCGCGGTCAAGCGCCACACCAAGGACTCGATCCTGGCAGCCTATGAAACGCGGCTGCGCAACGACCGCAACACGGAGATCAAAACCGCGCTGGTCGAAGTCGGCCTGATCACCCGCTTCCGGCTGGAGGCGCTGCTTGGGGGCCCCGGGAACGCGGGTGTCTCGCCCGCATCTGCGGCGAAAGCCTAGCTTTCGCCTGTTCGCGTTAGCGCCGAGACATGAGCGGGCCGGAGGCCCGCGCTCCCAGGGCTACGCTGGCTGCGGCAGATCTCCCGCGGCCGGATCATCGAGGAAGCGGCGGATCTCGGTGCCCTGCAGCAGGCCGGCCTGCTGGGTATTCACCAACGCGGCGAAGGCACCGCCCTGCGCCAGCAACGCATCGTAGCTGCCGATCTCGACCGCGCGGCCGCGCTCGAACACGACGACAAGGTCGGCATCACGGATGGTCGACAGGCGATGGGCGATGACGAATGTCGTGCGCCCCGCCATCAGGGTCTTCAGCGCGCGTTGGATCCTGGCCTCGGTGACGGCGTCGAGCGCACTGGTGGCCTCGTCCAGGATCAGGATCGGCGGATTCTTCAGCAATGCCCGCGCGATGCTGAGCCGCTGGCGCTCGCCGCCCGACAATGTGATGCCGCGTTCGCCGACATGGGTGTTGTAGCCGTCGCTCTGGCGCTCGATGAAGTCGTGCGCCTCGGCCATCTTTGCCGCCTCGACCAGGTCGGCGTCGGTGGCGTCCTGCTTGCCCACGCGCAGGTTGTCGGCGATCGAGCGGTAGAACAGCGTGTTGTCCTGGAAGACCACGCCGATGTTGCGCCGCAGGCTGGCCAAGGTCGCATCGCGGATATCGACGCCATCGATCCGGATGGCGCCGGACTGCGGATCCCACATGCGGTGCAGCAGGGCCATCGACGTGCTCTTGCCGGCGCCGGTCGGGCCGACCAGCGCGACCGTCGTGCCGGGCGCGACCTTCAGGCTGAAATCCTGCAGCGCCGGGCGACGACCATCATAAGAGAAGCTGACATTGTCGAATTCGACCGCGCCCGACACGCGCCCCAGTTCCTGGGCGCCCAGCTTTTCGCGGATCGTCGATTCGGTTTCCAGAACGTTGAAGAAGTCTGCCAGCGCCGGCATCTCGAAGAAGGCGCGGGCGACGAAGCTCGACGCCTGTTCCATGCGCCCGATCAGCAGGGTGGCGAAGCCCATGAAGCTGACGATCTCGCCCACCGATGCCTGGCCGTTGAGATAGAGCCATGTGCCCAGCATGAAGATCGCCAGCACCGTCACGGTCGCGGCGGCGCGCGTGATGACGCTCAACACCGCCCACCAGTTCAGCACCGGGAACTGGACCGACAACAGGCTGCGGATCGTCTCGTGCAGCATGCGTGTCTCGTGCGAGAGGCGCACGAAGCTCTGGATCAGATGCACGTTGCCCAGGGCGTCGCCGGCCTGTCCGGCGAGCTGGGAATGGTATTCCTCCGCCTCGCGTTGCATGCGGTCCGTGCGCGAGACGATCCATGCGTTGGCAACGGCGAAGAACACGATGAGCGCGATCAGCAGCGATCCCAGCCGCCAGTTCATGAACAGCGACAGCGGCAGCATCACGAACAACGCGACGGTCGTCGCCAGGTGTTCGCGAAAAAAATTGAGCCACAGACCGAACAGATGATCGATGCCCTGCAGCATGATCTTCAGCAGGCGGCCCGAATGCTGCGCGTTGTGAAACGCAAACGGCAGCGACAGCACATGCTCGAAATAGCGCGCCATCGCCGTCAGTCGGTTGCGATGGGCCATGCGGTCGGCATAGAGCGACACAACGGCGTTGGCGATGATGCCGCCGATGCCGATGAGGATCCACAGGCCGAGGATGCGCATGGCATCGGCCCAGACATCGGCCGCCGGCCGGCCGGCGGCACCGCTCAGCGTGTCGATGACCCAGCCGAAAAGCACCGGCTCGAGAAACTGCAACGCAGCGACAGCGATGTTGGCCACCGCCAGCCCGATCGCCAGCCACCGCTCGGGCGCCAGCTGCCGCAGGACGCGGGCGTAGATCGACAGAAAGCTCATGCGCGGCTCATCATGAATGATCGTGCTAGCACACAGGGCGGTGTTGCACCATGGGTCATGGTTCCGCCGCCGTGTCGTTGCAGCGTGCTGATCCTTTCCTGCCGTCGAAGTGCCGCTTGAAACCTGCGCTGTCGCTCCGCCGTTGCGCCCATCGCTCTGCTGTCCGGTGCGGTCAGGGCTTCCCGGGCCGGCAGGGAACACACCGAACCCTTGCCCATGCGCTTCGAACAGGGGCACTGGCGCTTCCTGGTCGAGACGGATGCCGGAGGCAATGTTCAGCCCGTGAATTTGATGCCGGCCTGCGCGCCCTCTCGGCAGGTGCTGCCCCTTCTCCGGAAAGCCTCACGCCAACCGGATCTGGAGGTCATCTCGGGTGGTCCCAACACGAACGCCAGTGTTTGTTCGTGAACGGGCGATGAGCAGCACGAAGGTCCCTATCGCCTCAGCTGCATCTGTGCCGTCGAGACCGCGGACGGCAAACCGCAAGCCCCCTTCACCTATCAAGATCATGATGGTGCGAATTTCATCATCGACGACTATGTTGCATTCACCCGATAAACGCCGGGCGATTTGAACCCGGCGCCGTCCGAACGTCTCCTGTCGGGACAGACAGCGCCCGGCGAACCGAACCGACTTGACGAGCCGCCATCGCCATCAGAAGTGTGACGTCATGATTGTCAGTCGCCGCCCGCGCGCCGCCTTGAGCCCCTTCGTAGAACTGCTCTGGGCCTCGGACCCTGCCGTGCCGACGACCGGCCAGCCGCGCCGTGAGATGGTGCTGCCGACCGGTGCCGTCCATATCGCGATCCGGCTCGGCGATCAGCCGCTACGTCTCTTTGCACATGCCCGGGATACCGTGGGCTACACGGTCGGCTGCGCCAGTCTGAGTGGGGCTCGGGCTTGCGCCTACATCAAGGATCTGTCGAACCCCGCCCCGACCGTGGGGATCCTGCTTCGGCCGGGCGCCGCACAATTCGTGGCCGGCGTTCCCGCCCACGAACTTGCCGGCGTCCACACGCCGCTCGATGCCGTCTGGGGTTCTGCCGCTTGCTCCTTGCGCGACCGTCTCGGTGAAGCCGGATCCGCCGACGCGCGCCTGGACATCATGGAAGCGGCACTCGCGGCGCGGGTACGGCGGATCCGCGGCATTCATCCCGCGATTGCCGACGCCCTTGTAGCCCTGGGCAATGCCAGCGACGTCGGCAGCATCGTCGCGCGGACGGGCCACAGCCATCGCCATTTCATCAAGCTTTTCAGCGAAGCGGTTGGATTGACGCCCAAGCTCTACGGCCGCGTCGTCCGTTTCGGACGCGTCCTTGAGAGATTCTCGCACGCACCGGCCTCATCGTGGGCCGATGTCGCCGCTGCCGCGGGGTATGCCGATCAGCCGCACCTCAACCGCGACTTCCGGGAGTTCACGGGGATGTCCCCCGATCGCTATCGGCGTCTCGCTGCCGGCTCCGCGCACCACGTACCGCTGTGAGCTTGCCCTGCCGGGACCGGTCAAATCCTTTCAAGACGCGCATGCCGCCGCGGCGGACACTGCCGGCTGGATCCGCGACAGTCAGACGGATCGTTGAAAGGAAGAGCCATGGCCATCCACGAGCTGTACCCGTATCTGCGCGCCAAGAGCGCCGAGGAAGCGATCGCCTTCTACATCAAGGCCTTTGGCGCGGTAGAGAAGTTCCGCCTGGTCGAAACGGGCGGCCGCATCGGCCACGCTGAGCTGGCCTTCGGCGATGCCGTTGTCATGATATCGGACGAGTTTCCCGAATACGATTGCGTCGCGCCCAAGCCCGGCGCGACGGTCCCCATCCTGCTTCACATCCACGTCGACGATGCCGACGCGGTCATCCAGGCGGCGGTCGACGCCGGCGGTCGCATCGTTCGCCCGGCGCAGGATCACTTCCACGGCGAGCGATCCGGCCTCGTGCGCGATCCCTTCGGCTACGACTGGCTCATCGGCCACACCCTGGAACAGGTCGAGCCGGACGAGATGCAGCGGCGCTACACCAAACAGGATTGACCGTGACATCGCTGGTCACTGATACGGCTGTCATCGCGACCCAACGTGCGAGCGATAGCCGGTATTGGCGCGCAACCACGGGCAGGAACCGCTCGGCCGAACGTGCGAAGACGCCGGAACCGAGAAGCCGCGGTCTCACGCAAACGCGCACCAGTATCCTATGGGACCAGGAGTATGTCCTCGGCGACGGCGCCATCGAGAACGAGGTCGTCCATGGCCCAGAGCAGCCAAAGATGCGTGACCGTGAGACGGAGGATGGAGCGACTCCACCACCGCTCGAGCATTTCAGCCAGCGCCGACGCTTCACCTGCATTGAGATTGTCGGTGAGGTTATAGAGGCCGACGACGTACAGGTCCGTCTCCCGCCGGCCCAGAACACGCTGGATCTGGCGCAGCACGTTTTGTCCGTTCCGGCGCTCAGGGTACACGCGCAAATACAAGCGGCCGACGTTGACGTTGCCTGAAAACAGGCCCCGCAGTTCGACGTGAACGGGGCCGAGGCTGGTCAATTCCGTTCGCTGGGCCGACGTGATCGGCGGCGGAGCGTCCTGACCGACGGCGAGCGATCCACAGACGGTCGCGTGCAGCCGGTCCCGACGCTGCGGCATCAGCTGCCACGCGATCTTGGGTGCAAAGGGCGCAACGCGAAGATCCGCCTCGAGTTCCCTGAACGCCGGAGATGCCGACAGGGCGTGCCAGGGAACCGGCAAAACCAGCGAAAACACCTTGGGATGGCGGCCCCGATCATAATAGGCGCCATCGCGCACGGATATGACGTCCGGATGCCCTGGTGCGATCAACGGAAGGTGGGCGAGGCGGTAGGCCTCGTCGAGTGCAAGCCCCCGACCGGCCGCAAACGGCGTTCGACTACGGTCATAGCCAAGCTCATCGTCGCCGCAGAACTGGGCCTGTTCCATCGATCGCCCCGCCAGTCGCGAGCGTTCTCATCCACGCCCGGTTTGAGGGCGTTACTGCGGCGCCAGGAACCGCTCGGCCAGGCGCGCGAAGAAGCTGGAGCCGAAGGGAATTGCCATGTCGTTGAAGTCATAGCGCGGGTTGTGGAGGATGCAGCCGCCCTCGCCCGGCCCGTTGCCCAGCCACACCATGGCGCCGGGCCGGGCATTGAGCATGTACGAGAAATCCTCCGCACCCATGGCCGGGCGGATGTTGCGCTGCACGTTGCCCTCGCCGCACACCTCGGCGGCAACGTCGGCGGCAAAGGCCGCTTCGTCGGCGTGATTGATCGTCGGCGGATAGCCGTGGCGGTAATCGATGCCGATCTCGATGCCGTGCATGGCGGCGGCGCCGGCACAGATCTCGCGCATGCGCCGCTCGACCATGTCGCGGTTGGCCGGTGTCGTGGTGCGCACGGTGCCGCCCAGGTGCACTTCAGGCGAGATGACGTTGTAGGCCGAGCCGCCCTTGATGAAGCCAACCGTCACGACGGCCGAGTCGACCGGATCGATGTTGCGGCTGACAATGCCCTGCAGCGCCATCACCACCTGCGAGGCGATCACGATCGGATCGATGCCCAGATGCGGGTAGGCGGCATGGGCGCCGCGTGCATTGATGCGAATGTCGAACCGGTCGGCCGCCGCCAGCAGCGGTCCCGGACGCGTCGCGATCTGGCCGATGCCGATGCCGGGCTTGTTGTGGATGGCGAACACGGCATCGCACGGGAACTTCTCGAACAGGCCCTCCTCGACCATCACCCGGCCGCCGCCACCGCCTTCCTCGGCGGGCTGGAAGATGAAGTGCACGGCGCCTTCGAAATTGCGCGTCTCGGCAAGATACTTGGCGGCACCCAGCAGCATCGTGGTGTGCCCGTCGTGCCCACACGCGTGCATGCGGCCTTCGTTGGTCGAACGATGCGCGAAGTCGTTGGCCTCCTGCATCGGTAGCGCATCCATGTCGGCGCGCAGTCCGATGGACCGGGTCGAGTTGCCGCGCCGCAGCGTGCCCACCACGCCGGTCTTGGCCAGCCCGCGGTGCACCTCGCACCCCCACTCGGCGAGCTTGGCGGCGACGATATCCGACGTCCGCTGCTCCTCGAAACAAAGCTCGGGGTGAGCGTGAATGTCGCGGCGGATGCGCGACAATTCTTCCTGCAGTTCAAGGATACGGCCGATCACGGGCATGCCATCATCTCCACCACACCAATGCCTTCATCCTACGGGATAGGGCGCCGGGCACGCTACCGTGCAGGCATTCGATGGGGAGATCCAGCCATTACATGGCGGACGGTCTGGCGCTGGCTTCTGCCGTGCCTTGCAGTGGTGATTCTGGCGGTCGGCGGCTGGCTATGGTCGCAGCAGCGCGCCGTCATTGCCGACGAGGCGACATGCCCGGCGCGCGACAGCAGCCCAGCCGCAGTGCGATGCACAAGCGCCCTGAAGCTGGCAGGCGACCTCCAGCCCTATGCGTACTCCAACATCGGGCTTGCCGCCGACGGCACGCTGATTCTCGTCCATATGCCATCGTTCGAAGCGCCCAAGGTCCTGGTCGGTCTCGCGACGGCCGACTTCCAGGTGAAATGGCGCCTGCCGCTGTCGGGCTCGAATGAGCTCAACGCTCCGCTCGTCGCCATTGCGCCGACGGCGGACCGGGTTGCCGTGTGGAGCCTGGACGATGCGATCCGCGTCCTCTCCGTGCCGAAGGGCACGATGCTGGCGGAAATCCCCAGCCGGCAGTACGACCCGGGCTTCGACGTGGTTTTTTCCGCAGCCGGCGATTCGATCACCTTCGGATCCCTGAACGGGCGCGTACAGGCCGACATGGCAGCGCCACACGGATTATCGGTGGTGGCACCGCCGCAGGCCCGATGCTTCGCTGCCGTCGGTCACGGTCGGAACCTGATCGCCAGCCGCGACCTCAAAACGCTTCTGCGGGCACCCTCCTCCTTGCCGACAACGGCGATGGTCGACGATCAGGAGCAGGACGGCCTGACCCGCGCCTGTGGTTTTACGCGAACCATCGTTCTGCCCCATCCGCTGCCGTCCTATCAGGCCGCGCGGCAGCTCAGTTGGAACGTCAGGTTCATGTCGGTGTCTCCCGATGGCCGTCGCGTTGCCGTCGTCTATGACCTGCTGAGCAAGATGAGCATTATCGAGATCTTCGACCTCGACGGGGCCGGGGAGAACCCGAAGCCACGAGCTCACGTCGAACTCAACGGCGAGGTCGGGACGCGGCTTGCCTGGTCGCCCGACAGCAAGCGCATGGCCGTGGTCCGCACCATCGAAGCGCGAGACAGCGACGTGCGCCTGTACGATGTGCCGTAACGTGCCCTGCCCCTGGCGGTCTCGGGAGGGGACGACCGTGGCGATGATTGTACAAGGTTGCGGTTGATTGTCCCCGGCGGTGGCGGGTAAGTCCGGTACCGGAGGTCATGCCATGGTCGCTCTGCCGTCCCTCGCCGAACTCGATGCCGCCGCGCGGATCGTCTACGCCGCCATGCCGCCGACGCCGCAATATGCCTGGCCGCTGCTGGCGCGCCGGACCGGCTGCGAGATCTGGGTCAAGCATGAGAATCATACGCCGATCGGTGCCTTCAAGGTCCGCGGCGGGCTGGTCTACATGGATCGCCTGAAGCGCGAGCGCCCGCAGGTCAAGGGTGTGGTCAGCGCCACGCGCGGCAATCACGGCCAAAGCATCGCCTTCGCCGCCGCGCGTGCCGGTGTCCATGCCACGATCGTGGTGCCACACGGCAACTCGGTCGAGAAGAATGCCGCGATGCGCGCCTTCGGCGCCGAGTTGCTGGAGCATGGCCACGACTTCGACTCGGCCAAGGAGGCCGCCGCGCGCCTCGCCGCCGACCGTGGCCTGGAGATGGTGCCGTCGTTCACCATGGACCTCGTGCACGGCGTGGCGAGCTACGGACTGGAACTCATGCGTGCGGCATCCGACCTCGACACGGTCTACGTGCCGATCGGGTTGGGCTCGGGTATCTGCGGCGTGATCGCCGCCTGTCGCGCACTCAACCTCCGCACCAAGGTGGTGGGCGTCGTCTCCACTGGCGCGCCGGCCTATGCGCTGTCCGTCGCCGCCGGCAAGGTGGTGGCCACGAACAGCGCCGACACCTTCGCCGACGGCGTAGCCGTGCGCGGTCCCGATGGGCAGGCGCTGGAGATCATCCGCAGCCACGCCGATCGCATCGTCCAGGTCGACGATGCCGAGATCAAGGCGGCCATGCGCATCTACTACGAGGACACGCATCAGCTGGTCGAGGGCGCCGGCGCCTGCCCCTTGGCAGCGCTGCTCAAGGAACGCGACGCCATGCGCGGCCGCAAGGTCGGCCTGATCCTGTCGGGCGGCAACATCGATCGCCCCCTCTACGCCAAGATCCTGACGGCGGACGGCTAGCCGCGGCAGTACGGCCACACGCTGGGGGCGCGCCACTCTGTGGCGCGTCATGGCTTGCACTACCGGCATGGCGATGCTGATCGCGTCATCTCGGCGAATAGCCATGAGCATGACGCGCCACAGAGTGGCGCGCCCCCAGCGTGTGTTGCTCTGGCTTGAGCCAACACCCGCGGGCGCGAGCGCCCTGCCGCGCGGGACAAGGATGAACGTGAGGGGAGAACGCGAATCCGGCAACCTTGCGTCCTGCTCGGCGTTTATGTATGTATGCAGCATGCATATATATACCGCCAACCTGCTGGCCGCGCTGGCGGTTGCGATCACCGACGAACTGCACGTGCCGGACCTGTCGCCGAGCGCCGTGGCGGCGCTGCTGACCGTGGCGCAGTGGGAACCCATGGGTGCCCAGGAACTGGCGTCCGTGGTCGGCCTGTCGCAGTCGGCCGCCGTTCGGCTGGTCGACGACCTGGCCGCGGCAGGCCTCGTGCGGCGGCTCGACAAGAAGGGCCGCGCCGTGCCGTTGGCGCTCACCCCCTCCGGCCGGCGCCGCGCCAAGGCTCTGCAGGCACACAGGCTGGCGGTGATCGGGCGGGCACTGAAGTCGCTAAAGACCGACGAACGTGTTGGATTGGAAGCGGCGTTGCCGTCCCTGCTCGCGGCACTGACACCAGGGCGCGCCGCGGCGCGGCGCATCTGCCGCTTCTGCGATCACGGACTATGCCGCGGGCGGCAATGCCCAGTAGGCACGGCCGCGACCGCCATCGACGGCCCGTTCGTGCGCCCCACCTTGTGAAGGAGATCCCATGATCATCGAGCACCAGGGCAAGCGCCCGCGCATCGGGCGCGACGTCTACATCGCCCCCAACGCCACCATCTGCGGCGACGTCGACATCGGCGACGGCACGGCGGTCCTGTTCGGTGCCGTACTGACGGCCGACGGCGGCACGTTGCGGTTGGGCACCCATTGCGTCGTCATGGAGAACGCCGTGGTGCGCGCCACGGCGCGTCATTCGCTTACCGTCGGCAACAACGTGCTGATAGGGCCGCAAGCCTATGCCGTCGGCTGTACGGTCGATGACGACGTGTTTCTCGCCGCCGGCACGCGCGTCTTCAACGGCGCGCGCATCGGTGCCCGCTCGACGGTGCGCATCAACGGTATCGTGCATCTGCGCACGGTTCTGCCGCCCGACTCCGTCGTGCCCATCGGCTGGGTCGCCGTCGGCGATCCGCCCACCATCCGATCATCGCACGAGCACGATGCGATCTGGGCGGTGCAGCAGACCCTCGATTTTCCCGGCTATGTCTTCGGCGTCAGCCGCCCGCCGCCCGGCCATTCCATGATGCCCGACGTGATGCCCCGCTACACGCGCGCCTTGCGCCGCCACGCGAGGGATGTCGAGATGACGAACACATGAGCTCATCCCTCCTCCCCGCCTGCGCGGAGATGATGGCAACGCTACCGTCGGCGCACCTCGGGTTGCACCGGTGGCGGCAGCGGCGCGTAGGCCAGGTCGGATTTGATCGTCTGCATGATGAAGCTGGAGCGGCTGCCCTTGACGCCCGGCATGCGCAGCAGCGCGCGCAGGGCGAAGGCGCTGTAGGCGTCGAGGTCGGCGACATGCACCAGCATCAGGAAATCCATCTCGCCCGTCACGGCGAAGCAGGCGACCACCTCCGGCCGCTGGCGGATCGCCGTTTCGAATGCCTCGACGCCGGCCTCCGAGTGGTCCTCCAGCGTGACCTCGACCAGCGCCTGCACGCCGCGCCCCAGCCGCTTGGTGTCGACCAGGGCGGCGTAGCGCGCGATCACCCCGTCGGACTCGAGGCGTTTGACGCGACGCAGGCAGGGTGTTGCCGACAATCCCACCCGGTCCGCCAGTTCGACGATCGGCAGCCGGCCATCCCGCTGCAGTTCGGTGAGGATGCGATGGTCGATGGCATCCAGATCTGTCATAGCGATATTCTCTCCATAAGTCGCATACTATAGCATATTTCACTTCATTTTGCCACCAACAGACCTGTCTTTGCAGGGATCCGCTCCGCTCTCCTAGCGTATTTATATGGCAACAACATTTGGACTGCGGACGCCACCATGAGCGAGTCACCTGCCCTTCCGACCGACGGCCTGCGCGGCGATTACACCCGCATGGCCGCCGACTGGACCGTGGCCCAGGACCCGGCCACCTATGACGCCGAGCAGCAGGACATCTGGCGCACGCTACTGCGCCGGCAGTCGGGCCTGGCCCAACAGCACGGGTGTCCGGAATTTCTCGCCGGCCTGGCGCAGCTCGACATCGACGCGCGCATTCCCGATTTCGCGCGGGTGAGCGAAACCCTGCAGCGCCGCACCGGCTGGCGCGTGGTGGGCGTACCGGGACTCATTCCCGATGACGCCTTCTACAGCCACCTGGCCAACCGGCGATTTCCGGTGACCGTCTGGATCCGGCGCCGCGACGAACTCGACTACCTGGTCGAGCCCGACCTGTTCCACGACTTCTTCGGCCATGTGCCGTTGCTGGCGGATCCGGTGTTTGCCGACTACATGCAGGCCTACGGCCAGCGCGGCGTCGAGGCCGGTCCGGCGAACGTGCATCGCCTGGCGCGGCTCTACTGGTACACGGTCGAATTCGGCCTGATCCGCAGCGCCGGCGGCCTCAAGGTCTTTGGTGCCGGCATCATCTCGTCGGCCACGGAAACACAATATGCGATCGGCTCATCGGTGCCGGCGCGCATCCCCTTCGATGCCCGGCGCGTGATGCGCACGGCCTACGAGATCGACAAGCTGCAGCGCACCTACTTCGTCCTCGACGATTTCCGCCAGCTCTTCGCGGCGACCCAGGTCGACTTCCCCTCGCTCTACGCAGCGCTGGAACAGCAGCCGGAAATCGCCACCGGAACCGTGTTGCCACACGAACGCCCCATCGTCGCCACGACGCTGCCGCAAGCGGCCTGATCGGCGCGACAAGTCCACAGACTGCCGTCGACGCGGACACAGAAAGACCCCGAGTACCGCATCGGCGGCTGGGCTATTCGTCATCGTTGCGCGGCTGTGCTCGGTGGCGCGATCCAGGCCATTTCGCCTCTTCGACAGGTCTGCCGAGCGCGGCATTTGGCCGTGAGAGGCAAAGGCATGGTGCTCAGGTCCAGCGATCGGGAAAAACCGCTTCCGGGCGCACGGATCAATCTCGGCCCGGCTGCCACCGCGACAGCGAGCGACAGTCCGGGCGAGACCAAGGTCGGGCGTCGCGGTCGCATCCTGCACCTCGGCCCGCCCGATCCGACGCCGATCCCGCCGCCACGGCGGCCTGATCCGCGCACCACGCTTGCCAAGCAGCGCGAGCGCAAGGCGCCACCGCCGCCGTCACGCACACAGGCGCCACCACCACCGCCGCCACGCACACAGGCGCCGCCGCCGCCCAAGCAACAGCCCAAGGCGCCGGCACCGCCAGCGGCGCCGAAGGAGCGCCTGCCCTTCGACCTCGCCGCGTTCACCGCACAGGTCAGACAGATCGAACTGCAGCGCACCCACCTGCGCCGCGAGATCGAGGAGCACGAGCGCCAGATCCGCGAGGCCGAGCGCAGCCTGGAGCGCCGCGACTGGCCGGTCATCGGACTCCTCACGCGCCGCTCGCAGGAGACCCTCGAAGAACGGCTGAGCGCGCTGGTCGACAACCTGGACGGCCTCTACAGCCAGCTTCTGGATACGGTCGTCGATGCCGACTTCGAGACCGGCAGCCGTGCCCAGGGGCTGTTCGCCGAGCTCGCCAGACGCTTCGACGGGCTGCAGCCGGTGAGTACCGCCGACCGCACGCGCGCAGCACCGCCGCGCGATGGCGACCGGCTTCAGAACCGCCTGGCGCAGCCCGCGCTCGATCTGATGACAAGCCCGACGCGACCGCTGCGCCTGCAGCATGGTCACGACAAGGAACTGTTCATCTTCCCGTGGTTCGTCGCTGTTGTCGGGCGCGTCGGCGGCTGCGGCGTGCACGACGTCCGCGACCTCTTCATCTCCGCGCGCGTCGCACCGCCCAACGGCGAGTTGGTGGTCACCCTGCCGACGGGCTTCGACCAGGCCTATCGGTTCAAGAACGCTGCCGCGTGCCAGGCCTTCGTCGACGCGTTCGATGCCTACCTCGACACCCTGCCGCCACCGACCATTGTGGCTGCGCCGTCACCGCCACCCACGCCACAACCGGTGCCTGCCCCAGCGTCGGGCCCCCGCGTGTCCGCGGTTGCCGACAAGCCGCCGGCATCGGATCCCGTTCGCCCGGCGCCGCCCGAGTTGAAGCTGGCGTCGGTCTCGCCGATGGTGCCGCCGTCCGGCGGACGCCCCGTGCGCGCCGACGTCCGGCTGGTGCCGCTCCCCCGCGGACTGTCGGTCACCACCGAGGACCCCTTCACCGCACCCGAGCCCTCTGCTGCCAGACCTGTCGACCAGCCCGCGTCGCCGGCGCAGGCCGCGCCGGACGCCATCGAGCGCGTGGTTGCCCCGCCGGTCCCGGCGCCAGAACCGCAGCAGCCCCACCCCACCGCACTGGCGCCAACGGCCGCCGACGCCGCGCCGCCGCCGGATGCCGGCCCACCGGTTCCACAGGATGCACCGCGCTCGACGGTGGACGCGGTGCCGGTTACACCCTCGATCACGGCGCCGCCGATCACGGCACCCGTCGAGCCAGCCGTAGCGCCTTCAGAGCAGACCACACCAGTCTTGGACGCGGAACAAGCCCTGGAAGAGCCGCGGCCGCAACCTGATGCTACTGCAGAAACGGCCCTGACGCCGGTCGCACCGATTGCACCGGCAGCTGAAGCCAGTCCACCGATACCACTGGACGCATCGCAACTGACCCCCGACACGGGTCCACCGGTTGCCGAGCACGCCATACCGCCGGAGGGATTGGCCGAGGCGCCATCTGCACGCGCCCCGGACCACGATCCAATCTGGGACCAGGACGCCGGACGGACCGTGCCGGACGAACCGACAGCGGCACCCGTGACCGGGCAAGACGACGTGATGCCGGCGCCGATTCTGATCGATCCGTCGCCGGCCGCCCTCGCGCCCGTCGATGGCGCTGTCGGCCCGGCGCCGGAAGACGCACCGAAGCCGGTGCACGATCCGGCACCGGCCCCCGCGACACCCTCGCCGCCAGCGGTCCGTTCGGACGCCGCTGCATCACCGGTCATGCCGATGGTGGCGCCCACCCAGCTCGGCAACACGCCGCGCGCACCGGTGATGCCACCGCAAGCGCCGGCGTCCGCGGCGCCGACAGCACACCGGCGTGAACCGATCGTCGATGACGATGCCGCGCATTGGTCCGAGCCGCTGTCGCAACTGCATATTCCCGTTTGGCCGCCGATCGAACAGCCGCCGGCAACGCGTCGCCTGTCGCCCGACGACGAGGCTGCGCAGCACTGGTCGGAACCGGTCTCGCTGATCCAGGTTCCGGCGTGGCCGCCGATCGGCGCTGCCGGCGCGACGCCGTCAGCGGCGTCCCGTGCGTCTGTGAAGCTGTCGGCCGCCGCGCGCTCCACGCTCGACGCGCTCGTCACCGGCGGTCGGGCTGGCCTGCACACGTCCACGCGCACGGTCGGCGCGCTGGCCGCCGGCACCCGCACCGGCCTGCACACGTCGGCACGGCTCGGCGCGGCGGGGCTGGCGGCGGTCACCACGTATATCGGCGACGTGCGCACGTCGGTCGCGACCCGGCGCCATCAACGCCATGCCGCGCCGGCCGAAACCGTATCGGTGCGCGTGCGGCCGTCCCTCTTGTCGGTACCGCCCTCGGTCGCGAGCGTGCTGAGCGGACGGGCATGGCGCTGGGCTGCCGCGCTGACGGTGATCGCCATGGCCATCGCGGCGACATCACCCTGGCTGTGGCGCCAGTACAGCGATCAGTGGCTGGCGTCGACGCCGTCCGTCGCGCCCGCGCTGCCGACGACGGCCACGGCACCGGTCTCCGCGCCGACGCCGCCACCCGCCGCACCATCGGCGGCGGTGCAACCCAAGGCCGAGATACCGGCCCCGCCGCGGCCGGCACCGCGCGATGCGCGGCCGTTGTCGGGCAACGAGATCGTCCAGTTGCAGGGTCGCCTGCGCGCGCTGGGATTCAATCCCGGCCCCGCCGATGGGGTCATCGGTCCACGCACCGTCACGGCAGCGCGGGAGTTCCAGGCCGCGCACGGCCTTGCCGTTACCGGCGCCATCGACTCCGCGCTGTTCGACGATGTCTCGGTGGCGCAGGCCAAGACCATGAAACCGCCCGCCACGCAGTAGTCACTTCACGTTGTGCCGGATCCAGCGCAGCAGGAAGGAATTGGCGACCAGCACGATCACGCCGGGGATGGCGCCGTAGAGGTAGTAGACCGTAATGGCCGAGGCCAGCATCGTCAGTCCGACGATGACGATGAAGGCGTTCTTGCTCATCGTGCCACGACGGCGTTCATAGGAACGTCACCACGTCGCGGGCAGGCTTCTTCTGCACCGCGTGGATCGGCACGACGGCGTCCGCCGCCGGATAGCCCGCGACCACGATCATGATCGGTTTTTCGTTCTTGGGCCGGCCCAGGTTCTCGCCCAGGAAGCTCATCGGGTTGGGCGTGTGGGTCAGCGTCGCGAGCCCGGCGTGGTGCAGGCAGGCCAGCAGGAAGCCCGACGCGATGCCGGTGGATTCCGGCACGTAGTAGTTCTTGCGCCGCCGCCCGTCGGGCCAATGACCCCATTGCTCGGCGAAGACCACGATCAGCCAGGGCGCGATCTCCAGAAACGGTTTTTCCCAGTCGGTGCCCAGCGGTTTCAGCGCCTCCAACCACTCTTCCGACGCGCGGCCGCCATAGAACGCTTTCTCTTCCGCTTCGGCGGCGGCGCGGATCTTGCGCTTGAGCGTCGGATCGGACACCGCCACGAAATGCCAGGGCTGGTGGTTGGCCCCGTTGGGCGCGTGGCGGGCCGTCTCGATCGCCGTCTCGATGAGGTCGCGCGGTACCGGCCGGTCGCTGAAATCCCGCACCGTGCGTCGGTGGTTGAGGTCGTCGGCGAACGCGCGGGCGCGACGGCGCATCTCCTCGAGCGGATATTCGCGAAACTGCAGAGGCTGGTGGGGAAAGTCACGCTTCATGCGCTGCTTATGGCCCGCGGCCCGGTCGTCGGCAAGGCGAAGATCAGCGCCGCCACCAAGCACACGGTTGCGCCCCACGGCGCGCCTCGCTAGCGTCGCTGCCATGCTCATTCCCACCCCCATCGACCGATGACGGCACGACCCGCCATCGACGGCCTCCACCTGCACGCGCGACTGGCCGCGTTGGCGCGCATCGGCGCCATCGACGGCGGCGGCTGCGCCCGCCTGGCCCTGACCGACGAGGACAAGCACGGGCGCGACCTTGTCGTTTCCTGGATGCGCGCGCTGGATCTCGCGATCACCGTCGATGCCATCGGCAACGTCTTCGGCGTCCGCCGCGGCCGCGAGGACGGACCGCCGGTCATGACCGGCTCGCACATCGACACCGTGCGCACCGGCGGCCGCTTCGACGGCAACTATGGCGTGCTGGCCGGCCTGGAGGTTTGCCGGGCGCTCGATACGGTCGGTGTGCGAACGCGTCATCCGCTGTGCGTCGCCTTTTTCACCAACGAGGAAGGCGCCCGCTTCCAGCCCGACATGATGGGCAGCCTGGTGCATGCCGGCGGGTTCAGCCTGCAGGAGGCCTATGCCGCGACCGATACCGCGGGCGTGCGCCTGGGCGACGAGCTGGAACGCATCGGCTATCGCGGTCCGGCGCCGACCGGTGCGATCCGGCCGCGCGCCTTCATCGAGTTGCACATCGAACAAGGGCCGATCCTCGAGGACGCCGCCATCACCATCGGCGCCGTCACCGGCGTGCAGGGCATCTCCTGGTACGAGTTCATCGTCACCGGCGTCTCGGCCCATGCCGGCACCACGCCGATGCGCCTGCGTCACGACGCGGGCTATGTTGCCGCCGCCGCCGCAAGCTTCGTGCGCCAGGTCGCGCGCGACATGGGTGGCGCCCAGGTCGGCACGGTCGGTGTCGCCGAACTGCGCCCCAACCTGATCAACGTGATCGCCAACCACGCGCGCTTCACCGTCGATCTGCGCAACACCGACGAGGCGCTGCTGCAGGAAGCCGAGCGCCGCGTCTTTGCCTTCATCGACGATACTGCCCAGGCCGAGGGCGTCACCATCGAGCGCCGCCGGCTGGCGCGCCTCGAGCCGGTCGTGTTCGACACCACGATGGTCGACCGGGTCGAGCGCATCGCGCAGGCGCATGGGCGCAGCACCCTGCGCCTGCCGTCGGGCGCCGGCCATGATGCGCAGATGATGGCGCGGCTGTGCCCCACCAGCATGATCTTCGTGCCCAGCGTGAAGGGGCTCAGCCACAACGTCGCCGAATACACCACGCCGGCCGACCTCGAGGCCGGCGCCGCCGTGCTGCTCGACGTCATGCTGGAACTGGCCGAGGATTGACCATGCCGCGCCATCTCACCGTCGGTGCCGCCCAGCTCGGGCCGATCGAGCGCCGCCACACCCGGCGCGACGTCGTCGAGCGGCTGATCGCGCTGCTGCGCGACGCCAGCCGCATGGGCTGCGAGCTGGTGGTGTTCCCCGAACTGGCGCTCACCACGTTCTTCCCGCGCTGGTGGATGGAAGACCAGGCCGAGATCGACGCCTTCTTCGAGCGCGAGATGCCCGGCAACGAAACGGCGCCGCTGTTCACCGAGGCCAAGCGGCTGGGGCTGGGCTTCTGCCTGGGCTACGCCGAGCTCGCGCACGAGGATGGCCGCATCAGGCATTTCAACACCGCGATCCTGGTCGAGCGTGACGGGCGCATCGTCGGCAAGTACCGCAAGGTGCACCTGCCGGGCCATGCCGAGCACGAGCCGCAGCGGAAGTTCCAGCACCTGGAGAAGCGCTATTTCGAGCCCGGCAATCTCGGCTTCCCGGTGTTCCGCGCCTTTGGCGGCATCATGGGCATGTGCATCTGCAACGACCGGCGGTGGCCGGAAACCTATCGCGTCATGGGCCTGCAGGGCGTCGAGATGGTGATGCTGGGCTACAACACGCCGCTGCACAACCCGCCGGCACCGGATCAGGACGAACACACCTGGTTCCACAACCAGCTCTCCATGCAGGCCGGCGCCTACCAGAACGGCACCTGGGTGATCGGCGTCGCCAAGGGCGGCACCGAGGAAGGCGTGCCGAGCCTGGCCGACAGCCAGATCATCGCGCCCTCGGGCAAGGTGGTGGCCCGCGCCGCCGCCAGCGGCGACGAACTGATCGCGCACCGCTGCGATCTCGATGCCGGCAAGAGCTACACCAGCGGCATCTTCAACTTCGCCCAGCACCGCCGGCCCGAGGCCTACGGCCTGATCGTCGAGCGCACGGGCGCCGTGCCGCCACCGTGACTCCCGGGAGCGCGGGCCTCTGGCCCGCTCAGGCGAAAGCTTTGCCTGACATGAGCGGGCGGGACGTCCGCGCTCCCAGGAAATTGTTGGACATAAAACTATCTTCTGGTCACTATCGGACCCTGTCCGCCTTGTCAGAGGACGCGAGATGGCGAAAGCAAACGGCCTGCCGCGGCGCGCCGGCCCGGGCAAATCCGGACCGCCGCCGGCCGATCGGCCGCGGACAGTGGACGCCGTCAGCATCGGGCCGATGGCCGACTTCATCGGCTTCCACCTGCGCAAGGCGCAGAACGCGTCGTTTCAGGCGTTCGCCCGGCGCGTCGGCCAGACCGAGCTCAGCCCCGGCACGTTTGCCGTGCTGACGCTGATCCAGCACAACCCCGGCATCAGCCAGACGGCGCTCAGCCGCGCCGATGGCCGCGACAAGTCGAGCCTCACGCCGGCGCTCAACGCGCTGGAACGGCACGGCCTGATCCTGCGCCAACGGCTGCCCGCCAACCGCCGGACCTACGCGCTGAACCTGACGCCGGCGGGTGAAACCGTGCTGGCCGAGCTGGCCCGCCACGCCCAGGCACATGACCGCAGCCTCGACCGCATCGTGGGCGCCGCCGAAAAACCGCGCCTGATCCGGCTGCTGCGGCGGATCGCCACCGAACTGGTCGGTGACACGGCCGACGAAGATGTGCTGCCGTCCGTCCGGACGGCACGGACCCCCGCGCGCGCCCGGTCGAAACCGGGCGCCGGGGATAGGGGCTCCACAACCAGTGGCGGCAGACGGCCGCGGGTGAGGGTGTAGACGACATCTGGCCAAGGGACGATCGGCCGGCAACGCAACGCCGGGCGACGCATGGGAGGGAAACAAGGATGAAGATGCGGACAATCACGCTCTGCGCCCTGGCGGCGCTGGGTTTCGCCAGCAGCGCGGCGGCACAGGACAAGCCGATCGAACTGCGGCTCTCGCACTGGGTGCCGCCATCGCACCCGCTGCACAAGGCGATGGAAGATTGGGGCGCCTCGATCGAGAAGGCCTCCAATGGCAGCATCAAGTCGAAAGTCTACCCGGCGCAGCAGCTCGGCAAGGCCTTTGACCACTACGACATGGCGCGCGACGGCATCGCCGACGTCACCTACATCAATCCCGGCTACCAGCCCGGCCGCTTCCCGGTGATCGGCGCCGGCGAACTGCCGTTCCTGATGGCCGACGCCAAGGGCGGCTCGCAGGCGCTCGACGCCTGGTACCGCAAGTATGCCGCGGCCGAGATGAAGGACGTGAAGTTCTGCCTGGGCTTCGTGCACGATCCCGGCGCCGTGCATTCGCGCACCAAGAAGGTGATGGTGCCGGGCGACATCAAGGGCATGAAGATCCGCCCGGCGCACGCCACCATCGCCGCGTTCGTCACCCAGCTGGGTGGCACCAACGTGCAGGCCGGCGCCCCCGAGGTGCGCGACGTGCTGGAGAAGGGCGTCGCCGACGCCGTCACCTTCCCGTGGGGCTCGGTGCCGCTGTTCGGCATCGACAAGGTGGTGAAGTACCACATGGACGTGCCGCTCTACGTGACCACGTTCGCCTGGGTGATCAACAAGTCGCGCTACGACTCGATGTCGGTCGCCCAGAAGAAGGTGATCGACGATCACTGCACCAACGAATGGGCCCTGAAGGTGGCCGCCCCCTGGGCCGAGTTCGAGGCCGCCGGCCGCGGCAAGATCAAGGCCGAGGCCGGCCACGAGGTCTATGGCATCAGCGCCGAGCAGCTCGCCGAGTGGCGCAAGGCGGCCGAGCCGCTGCACAAGAACTGGTCCGACGGCGTCCGCAAGGCTCGTGTCGACCCCGACGCGGCCATGAAGGAACTGAAGGAAGCGCTGGCCAAGTTCAAGGCCGCCTACTGAGCCGCTTCTTCCGCGAGGAACTGTCATTCCGAGCGCAGCGAGGAATCTTTTATCGGCGGATGATCCGAAGCCGCTGAAAGATCCCTCGCTACGCTCGGGATGACAGCCGTGGTGGAACCACAAGCCCTCGTGCCACTACCGACGGAGGCCGGACGTGCATCGCAAGCACATGGATCGATTCATCGATACCATCGAGCTGCTGGCGGCGATCTTTGTCGGCATCGTTGCGGCCGACATCTTCATCTCCGTCATGCTGCGCTACTTCTTCGCCGTGTCGATCCCCGACAGCTACGACTTCGGTCGTCTGCTGCTGGGCATCCTGATCTTCTGGGGCATCGCCGCCACCAGCTATCGCGGCACGCACATCACGGTCGATTTGGTGTGGGCCAATGCCAGCCCCAGGTGGCAGCGCGTCATCGACGTCTTCGCCACCCTGGTCCTGCTGTTCGTCGTCACCGTCCAGACCATCACCTTGTTCGACAAGGTGACGAGCACCTACAACGACAACGTGCTGACGTTCGACCTGCGGCTGCCGAACTGGCCGTTCTTCGCCGTCGCCTGGCTGGGCGACGCGGCCGCCGTGCTGCTGATCGCCGTGCGCACCTATCGCCTGGTGTTCCAGCCCGACGCGATCGCGGAAGAAGAAGCGTCGACCAAATCCGCCGAGTGAGAGTCACATGATCGAGTGGTGGCAAGGGCTTCCGACGCTCAGCAGCGATACGGTCGCGATCATCGGTTTCATCGTCCTGTTCGTGCTGATGCTGCTGCGCGTGCCGGTCGGCATGGCCATGGGCCTCGTCGGCGTTGCCGGCTTCGGCTACCTGGTGAACTCGACCGCGGCCTTCAAGCTGGTCGGCCAGACCTCGATGCGGACGGTGACCGACTACACGTTCGGCGTCATCCCCATGTTCCTGCTGATGGGCGCCTTCGTGTCGACCTCGGGCATGAGCCGCGAATTGTTCCGCGCCGCCAATTCCATGCTCGGCCATCTGCGCGGCGGCCTGGGCATCGCCACCATCGTGTCGTGCGGCGGCTTCGCGGCGATCTCCGGCTCATCGGTGGCGACGGCGGCCACCTTCTCGACGGTCGCCTATCCCGAGATGCGCCGCTACGGCTACCCGCAGTCGTTCGCCACCGGCGTCATCGCCGCCGGCGGCACGCTCGGCGCCATGCTGCCGCCATCGACCGTGCTGGCGGTCTACGGCATCATCACCGAACAGGACATCGGCAAGCTGTTCATCGCCGGCATCCTGCCCGGCATCCTCGCCATCCTGATGTACATCGCCACCGTGTCGCTGATCGGTTTCGTGCGGCCGGACTTCCTGCCGACCGGCCAGCGCGCGTCGTGGTCCGAGCGCCTCGCGGCGCTGCGCGACATCTGGGCGCCCGTCCTGCTGTTCATTTTCGTGATCGGCGGCCTCTATGGCGGCCTGTTCACCCCCACCGAGGCCGGCGGCGTGGGCGCCGGCGGCGCCTTCCTGATCGGCGTGGTGCGCCGCCGGCTGAACCGCAAGAATATCCGTCACTCGCTGCTGCAGGCCACGCGCACCGCGGCCGCCGTCTTCACGGTGCTGATCGGCGCCCTGCTGTTCGGCTATTTCCTGACCGTGACGCAGACGCCGCAGAAGGTGACGGCCTTCCTCACCAGCCTGGGACTGGGCCGCTACGGCGTGCTGGCGCTGATCATGGTCATGTACCTGATCCTGGGATGCCTCATGGACGCCATGGCCATGATCATCCTCACCATCCCGATCATCTTTCCCGTGATCATGGCCCTGGGCTTCGATCCCATCTGGTTCGGCGTCATCATCGTCATGACGGTCGAGCTGGGCCTGATCCACCCGCCGGTCGGCATGGTCGTGTTCGTGATCAAGAGCGTCATACCCGACGTGTCCTTCGCGACCATCTTCAAGGGCGTCATCCCCTTCGTGATCACCGACCTGCTGCGGCTGGTCATCCTCATCATCTTCCCGATCATCGCCACCTACCTGCCCTCGCACATGTGATAGAGAAGCCTTCATGGTGAGCTTGTCGAACCATGAAGGCTTCGCACCATCGGTCGTGCGAACGCTTCATGGTTCGACAAGCTCACCATGAAGCGGCCGACCCACCACGCGAGGACAAATATGACTGACGAACTGCTGTACGACGTCCGCGACGGGATCGGCCGCATCACCTTCAACCGGCCGCAGGCCCGCAATGCGCTCACCTTCGCCATGTACGAGCGGCTGGCGGCGATCTGCGGCGAGATCGAGACCGACTCGGCGGTGAAGGCGCTGGTCTTGACGGGCGCCGGCGACAAGGCCTTCGCCGCCGGCACCGACATTGCGCAGTTCCGCGATTTCAAGACCGCCGAGGATGGGCTCGCCTACGAGGCGCGCATCGACCGCGTGATCGACACGCTGGAGCGCTGCCGGGTGCCGATCATCGCGGCGATCTCGGGCGCCTGCACCGGCGGCGGTGCCGCGATCGCCGCCGCCTGCGATCTGCGCATCGCGGCCGCCGGCGCCCGCTTCGGCTTTCCCATCGCGCGCACCTTGGGCAACTGCCTGTCGATGGCCAACTATGCACGGCTGGTGGCGCTGATGGGCCTGGCGCGGACCAAGGAAGTGATCTTCACCGCCCGCCTGGTCGAGGCCCCCGAAGCGCTGGCGATCGGCCTGGTCGGCGAAGTGCTGCCCGATCACGCCACGCTAATGGCGCGCGCCGATGCGCTGGCGCGGACCTTGGCGAGCCATGCGCCGCTCACCCTGCGCGCCACCAAGGAAGCCTTGCGCCGTATCGGCGAAAAGATGTCGCCCGGCGCCGGCGATGACCTCGTGGTCATGTGCTACACCAGCGCCGATTTCCGCGAAGGCATGGCGGCGTTCCTCGAAAAGCGCGCACCGCAATGGAGCGGGCGGTGAGCCGCGCCGTCGCGCCTACTACCGCCTGTCGCTAGAGTGTGATTCAGGATCGTCATCCCGAGCGCAGCGAGGGATCTTTCGATGCAGGCGCACCCGTGCGTCCCTTGCAGAAGATCCCTCTCCTGGGCCTGTCGAAGGGGCGCTCGGGATGACAGCTGTATCAGGACTCGTGATTCCGGGTACTATTCCACCATGGCACCCGAGGCCTGCACCACCGGCTTCCATTTTTCGACCTCGGCGCGGATGAAGGCATCGTAGGCCTGCGGCCCCAGCGGCGCCGGCTCGGCACTCACGTCGCGGATCCGCTTGATGATGTCGGGCTCGCCCAGCGCCGCCACGATCTCGGCACTCATGCGTTCGATGATGGGCCGTGGCGTGCCGGTCGCGGCCGACAGGCCGTACCACGACGAGACATCGAAATCCGGCACGCCCGCCTCCTGCAGGGTCGGCACGTCGGGCAGATCCGCCAGGCGCTTGGCGACGCTCACCGCCAGCAGCTTCAGCGTGCCCTGCCGCGCGTGCTGGGCATAGACCGGCAGGTTGTCGAGGCAGAACAGCACCTCGCCCGCCAGCAGGGCGGCGAGGTTGGCGGCCGTGCCGCGATAGGGCACATGCGTGACGGCAAGGCCCAGGCGCTGGGCGAACAGCAGGCCCGACAGATGCGCCGAGGTGCCGGCGCCGGCCGAACCGAAATACGCCTTGTCGGGATGCTTGCGGATGTGGGCGACAAGGTCGGCCACGGAGGCGATGCCGCTGTCGGCACGCACGACCAGCACGTTGGACAGCGTCGCGATCCGCGCCACGCCGGGCAGATCGGTCGCCGGATCGAACGGCACGCGCTTGTACAGCGACACGCCGATGCCGTTGGTGGCCAGGTTGCTGACGAAGAACGTGTGGCCGTCCGGTGCGGCGCGCGCCGCGATCTCCGCCGCCACCATGCCGCCGGCGCCGGGCTTGTTGTCGATCCACAGCTGCTGGCCCAGCTTGTCGCGCAACCGGCCCTCCAGGATGCGCACGAAGATGTCGCTGCCGCCGCCGGGTGCGCCGCCCGACAGGACACGGATCGGCTTGCTCGGCCAGGGCGCCTGGGCCCGTGCGCCTGTCCCGCCCAGGAATGCCGCCGCCATCCCGCCGGCAGCCCGCAGAACCGCCCGCCGTCCTCTCGCCCGCGTCACCATGAATGCCTCCCTTGAGATAGTATCATACCATACCAAATGCGCACGGATGTGCCTGCCCGGCCGGTGACTACCGGCGACGGCGCGACCGCGGCCGGGGCTCACCACCAGCCGGCCGGCCCGGGCCGCTGCCGGTACCCTCCTCGGCGAAGCCGACCAGGTCGGCCCGGATCAGCGACAGCATGCGCACCAGCGCGTTGCGCTCCGCGTCCGAGAGACGGCGCAGGATGCGGGCGTTGAAGACCCGTTCGAAGTCCTGCATCGTCTTCAGCAGCTGCCGCGACTTGCGGGTCATGAAGACGCGCTTGGCGCGCCCGTCGACCGGATCGGGCCGCCGCTCCACCAGGCCAGCCGTCTCGAGGCGATCGACAATCGTGCCGAGACTGGCCTTGCCGACATCCATGATGTCGGCAAGCTGGATTTGCGTCATGCCGTCCTGCCGCGAGAGGTGCGCGATCACCCACCATTGCGCCCGCGTGACGCCCAGCGGCCGCATCAGGCGGTCGAAGGCGCTGCGCCGCATCCGCGATACGTCATGAATGAGAAACCCCAGCCGCACATCCCGGTGCCGCGTCGCGGCAACAGGCTCGACAGCGGGCTCCGAACCGGAACCATCATTTCGGATGGCGGGACGGGTGGGGCTCAACTCGCGCTTCCTTTCGGCATAATGGTATGGAACCATACTAGATGGACGACTGAAAGAGGGTAACGCCATGGCAGGTCTTTATTACGATCAGTTCCACGTCGGCCAGATCTTCAAGCACGCGATCCGGCGCACGATCACTGAGTCCGACAACGTGTGGTTCAGCGCGCTGACGCACAATCCCGCCTACCTGCACATCGACGAGGAGTATTGCCGGACCCAGAGCGAGTTCGGCCAGCGCATCGTCAACAGCGGCTTTACGTTGGGGCTGATGGTGGGCATCACGGTCGGCGAGACCACGCTGGGCACCACCATCGCCAATCTGGGTTGGGACGAGGTGCGGTTTCCCAAGCCGCTGTTCCACGGCGACACGATCCGGGTCGAGACGGAAGTGCTCGAGATGCGCGAGAGCAAATCGCGGCCGACCCAGGGCATCGTGATCTTCGCGCACCGGGCCTACAATCAGAAGAACGAGCTGGTGGCCCATTGCAAGCGCTCCGGCCTGATGATGAAGGCACCAAAGTGACCGCAGCCCCGATCCGCTCCTTCCTGTTCGTGCCCGGCGACAGCGAGCGCAAGCTCGCCAAGGGCCTGCAGTCCGGCGCCGACGCCCTGATCCTCGACCTGGAGGACTCCGTGGCGCCGGCGCGCAAACCGCTGGCGCGCGAGGCGGTGGCGAACGTCCTCAGCCAGCCGCGCGCCGAGCGGCGCCCGCAGTTCTGGGTGCGCATCAACCCGCTCACCACACCGGAGGGGCTGCCCGATGTGGCCGCCGTGGTGGCCGGTGGCCTGGATGGCATCATGATCCCCAAGGCCGACGGACCTGCCGTCGTGCAGCGCCTGTCGCATTACCTCGATGCGCTGGAGGCGCGCAGCGGCATCGCGGCGGGAACCATCCGCATCCTGCCGGTCGCTACCGAGACGGCCCGCGCACCCTTCGCGCTCGGTGCCTATGCCGACGCCAACCTGACGCGGCTGTTCGGCCTGACCTGGGGTGCCGAGGATCTCGCCGCGGCGCTGGGCGCCAGCACCAACCTCGACGCCGCCGGCAACTGGGCGCTGACCTACCGGCTCTCGCGCTCGCTCTGCCTGCTGGCGGCCAAGGCCGCGGGCGTGCAGCCGATCGAGACGCTGCATGTCGACTTCCGCGACAGCGACGGCCTGCGCGCCAGTTCGATCGCGGCCCGGCACGAGGGCTTCACCGGCCGCATCGCGATCCATCCCGACCAGGTCGCGCCCATCAACGAGAGCTTCAAGCCGAGCCCGCAGGACGTCGCCTTCGCCGAGCGGGTGATCGCCGCCTTTGCCGCCGCGCCGGGCGCCGGCACCATCGGGCTGGACGGCAAGATGCTCGACATTCCGCACCTGACGCAGGCGCAGCACGTGCTGGCCCTGCATCGTATCTACGCCGATCGCTGAAGACCGCACGGAGGACCCGACATGCGACGCTCCAACAAGGTCATCATCACCTGTGCCGTGACGGGCTCGATCCACACGCCCAGCATGTCGCCGCATCTGCCGATCACGCCCGACGAGATCGCGCGCGATGCCGTGGCGGCGGCCGAGGCTGGCGCATCGATGCTGCACCTGCATGCGCGCGATCCGCAGACCGGCAAGCCGGACCAGAACCCGGCGCTGTTCGCGCAGTTCCTGCCGCGCATCAAGCAGCAGTCGGACGCCATCATCAACATCACGACCGGCGGCGGGCTCGGCATGTCGCTCGACGAGCGGCTGGCGGCGGCGAAATGGGCCAAGCCCGAGGTCGCGTCCATGAACATGGGCTCGCTGAACTTCAACATCTCGGGCGCCGGCGGGCGCGTCGAGACGTTCAAGCACGCCTGGGAGAAGCCCTATCTCGAGATGACCAAGGACTTCATCCTGTCGAACACCTTCGCGCAGATCGAGCGTGGCCTGAAGGAGCTGGGCGATCTCGGCACCCGCTTCGAGTTCGAGTGCTACGACGTTGGACACTTGTACAACCTGGCGCATTTCGCCGATCGCGGTCTGGCGCGGCCGCCGTTCTTTCTGCAATGTATCTTCGGCATCTTGGGCGGCATCGGTGCCGATCCGGAGAATCTCTTGCACATGCGGACCATCGCCGACCGGTTGTTCGGCAACGACTACTACCTCTCCGTCCTGGCCGCGGGCCGGCATCAGATGCCGTTCGTGACCATGAGCGCGATCCTGGGCGGCAACGTGCGCGTGGGCCTGGAGGACAGCCTCTATGCCGGGCGCGGCAGGCTCGCCACCTCCAACGCCGAACAGGTCGCCAAGATCCGCCGTATCATCGAAGAGCTGTCGCTGGAGGTCGCCAATCCCGCCGAGGCACGCGCGATCCTGCAGACCAAGGGTGCACACGATGTCGGATTCTGAGTCATGAGCGCGACCGCGCGGCGGCGCCAGGTGTTGGCCGGCCTGCTGGCCGGCAGCGGCCTCGTCCCGGTCGGCGCGACCGCGCAATCCTATCCGTCGCGGCCGCTGCGCTTCGTCGTGGCGTTTCCCGCTGGCAGCGCCAGCGACGGGCTGGCGCGTTTCGTCGGCCAGCGCATGGCCGAGGCCATGGGCCAGCCGGTCGTGGTCGACAACCGTCCCGGCGCCAACGGCATCGTCGCCGCCCAGGCCGTGGCCCAGGCCGCGCCCGATGGTTACACCGTTTTCATCACCACCAACTCCACGCACTCGGCCAACGTCAATCTCTACAAGAAGCTGCCGTACGATCCCGTCGGCGACTTCACGCCCGTGGCGCGCCTGATGCGCATCCCGGTGGTGTTCGTGGTGCGCACCGACAGTCCGATCCGCAGCGTGGCCGATCTCGCCGCGGCGGCGCGCAGCCGGCCGGGCAAGCTCACGTTCGGTACCGGCAACACGATCGGCCGCGGCACCGGCGAACTGCTGAAGGCGATGATGGCGTTCGACATGCTGCACGTGCCCTATCGCGGCACGCCGCAGGCCCTGGCCGATCTGCTGGCCGGACAGGTCGATGTCGTGCCGGCCGACCCGTCATCGGCGCTGGGCATGATCCAGGCCGGCACGGTGCGACCGCTGGCGGTGACCAGTGCCGAGCGTGTCGCGGCACTGCCCGACGTGCCGACCGTCGCCGAGACCGGCGTGCAGGGCTATGAGCTCTCGGCCTGGATCGGCGCCTTCGCGCCGGCGCGCACGCCGGCCGATATCGTCGCCCGCCTCAACCGCGAGGCGCTGGCCGCGATTTCGGGACAGACCGCCACCGACTACTTCAGCAAGATCGGCGGCGTGCCCTGGCCCAGCAGCCCCGATGAACTCGCCCGCTTCGTGACCAGCGAAACCCAGAAATGGGCGAAGATCGTCGAGGTCGCCAAGATCGAGAAGGAGTGACTCCCTCCCCCAACTCCGTTGGGGGAGGTATTAACCCTACTCTGCCGCCTGTGTCCGCCGTGCGTCGGCTGCCGGCGAGATCGACGTCATCGTGCCGCCGTAGCGGTCGGTGAACGCCGTCGTGTCGATCTCTTCCAGCGCGATCTCGCGGTTCAGCACCTGCGCCTTCCACTGCAGCAGCTGCGGATGCGCCGCCTGGAATTCCGGCATCACTTCCTGGGCGAAAAGCTCCAGCGACTCGCAGATGTGCTCGTGGGTGTTGCGGCCGGCCTGGTTCAGCAGCACGACCTGATCGATGTTGGACGACTGGAAGCGGCGCAGCTTGCGGCGGATCGTGTCGGGCGAGCCGATCAGGCCGCCGCGCAACGCCGCCGCGTGCGCCTCAGGGTTGGCCTTCTTCCACTTGTTGTACTCGTCCCACATGTTGACCGTACCGGCCGGCGGCCGCCTGCGGTCGGCCGACTGGCCGTAGAAGCGCAGGGCGAACTGGAAGAAGGTATCGCCGTCGGCGCGTTCGCGCGCCTCCTCATCGGTCTTGGCGCACATGAAGAACGACACCAGGGCGATGTTGGGATTGGCTTGGTAGTCGGCGAGCTTCTTCTGCCGCTTCACGAAGGCGTTGTAGTAGGCGTGCACCCAGGCATGCGCGGCGTCGGCGGAAACGAACTGGAAGCCCAGCGCGCCCATGCCCCATTCGCCGCATTTGGCCAGCGTCTCCAGCTGCGAACAGGCGACCCACAGCGGCGGATGCGGTTTCTGCAGCGGCTTGGGGACCACCATGCGCAGCGGCATGTCGAAGTGCTTGCCGTGGTGCTCGCTGGGGCCGTCCCTGAACATCGGGATCAGGGCCCGCACCGCCTCCTCGAAGATCTCCCGCTTGTTTTCCATGGACACACCGAACGGCTCGAGCTCGGTGATGGAGGCGCTTTCGCCCATGCCGAGTTCGCACCGGCCGCTGGACAGCAGGTCCAGGGTGGCGATGCGCTCGGCGACCCGCGCCGGGTGGTTGGTGGTGAGCTGCACGATGCCGTGGCCCAGCCGGATCTGCCGGGTGCGCTGGCTGGCCGCCGCCAGGAACGACTCCGGCGCCGGCGAGTGCGAGTACTCCTCGAGGAAATGATGCTCGACCTGCCAGGCATGGTCGTAGCCCAGCCGGTCGGCCAGCTCGATCTGCTCCAGCGCGTTCAGATAGAGCTGGTGTTCATCGCCCGCCTGCCAGGGCCGCGGCAGCTGCAGCTCATAGAAGATGCCGAACTTCATACCCGGTGCTCCGTCGGTTCCACCGGATCACGATAGAGAAGGCGCGGCCCCAGCGCTGTGCACGCCACGCCAACCTGACATGCATCACCTGGGAGCGCGCAGCGCCAAGGCATGAGCGGGCGGGACGCCCGCGCTCCCAGGTGTCTATGAAGACTCGCCCTGGCCACCCCGCGCGTGCTGCTGCACGACGTCGAAGAACATCGCGCCGTAGCGTTCGAGCTTGACCTGGCCGATGCCGTCGACCTCCAGCATCTGGGCCATCGAGGTCGGGCGGCGGACCGCCATGTCGATCAGGGTACGGTCGGGGAAGATCACGTAGGCCGGCACCTGCTGCTGGCGCGCCAGCGCGGTGCGCAGCTTCTTGAGCGCCGCCAGCAGCTGCGGATCGGCGTCGGCGCTGTCGGCCGCCGCCGCCATCGCTGCCTTCTTGCCGCGCTTTCCCTTGCCTGGCGCCAGCACGTCCTGGCGCAGTTCGATGCGGTCCTGGCCGCGCAGCACGCGCCAGCCGGCGTCGGTGACCGTCCAGCGGCCATGTTCGACGATATCCAGTGCGATCAGGCCGGCGGCGTAGATCTGACGGAAGATCGAGCGCCATTCCGCCGCCTTGCGGACGCTGCCGACGCCGAATGTCGGCAATATCTCGTGCCGGTAGCGCAGCACCGCCTCGGTGGCATTGCCGGTCAGGATGTTGACCAGATGCTCGGTGCCGAAACGCTCGCCGGTACGCACGATCGCTGACATCGCCTTCTGCGCATCGACGGTGCCGTCGAAGCTCTCGACGCCATGAATGCAGAGATCGCAGTTGCCGCACGGCTGCGACGTCTCGCCGAAATAGGCCAGCAGGGTCTGGCGCCGGCAGCGCGGTGCCTCGCACAGCGCGATCAGCGCATTGAGCCGCTGGCGGTCGATGCGCTTGCGCTCGTCGGAAACCTCGGCCTGCTCGATCCACTCGCGGCGCAGGCGCATGTCGTCGAGCCCGTAGAGGGTGAGCGTGTCGGCCGGCAAACCGTCGCGGCCGGCGCGGCCGATCTCCTGGTAATAGCCCTCGACATTCTGCGGCAGGTCGGCATGGCAGACAAAGCGCACGTCGGGCTTGTCGATGCCCATGCCGAAGGCGACGGTGGCGGCGATGATGACACCATCTTCCTGCAGGAAGGCGTCCTGGCTCGCCTCGCGCTGCAGCTTCTCCATGCCGGCGTGATAGGGCAGCGCGCGATAGCCGGCGCCGGTCAGCAGTTCGGCGAATTCCTCAGTGCGTTTGCGCGACACGCAGTAAACGATGCCGCTCATGCCCTTGTGGGCGGCGACGAAATCCAGCACCTGGCGCGACGTATGGCCCTTGGGCGCCATCGCCAGGCGCAGGTTGGGGCGATCGAAGCTGCGCACGAAGGTGCGCGGCCCGGTCGCGAACAGCTTCTCGATGATGTCGCTGCGCGTCGGCGCATCGGCCGTCGCCGTTAGCGCCACGGTGCGCACGCCGTCGAGGTCGGCGCGGATGCGGCCCAGCGCCAGGTACTCGGGCCGGAAATCGTGCCCCCATTGCGAGACGCAATGCGCCTCGTCGATGGCCAGCAGGCGCACGCCGGCGTCGCGCAGCCAGCCGATCGTGTCGGCCCGCATCAGGCGCTCAGGTGCCACATAGAGCAGGCGTAGCGAACCTTCCATCAGCTGGTCGTGGATCTGACGATTCTGCTCCATGTCGTTGCTCGAATTCAGGCTGGCCGCCGCGATGCCGTATTCGCGCAGCTGGCGCACCTGGTCGCGCATCAGCGCGATCAGCGGCGAGACCACCACCGTAAGACCGCCCATCACCAGCGCCGGCAGCTGATAGCACAGCGACTTGCCGCTGCCGGTGGGCATCACCGCCAGCACGTCCTCGCCACCCAGCACGGCCTGGATGATCTCCTCCTGACCGGGACGGAAGGCGTCGAAGCCGAACACGCTCTTGAGCAGCGCTCGCGCCGCGTCGATCGGAATCGGCACTGCGAGTTTGGCAACGGCATCATCCATGGCGCCCGGTTGTGCAGGCGTTCAGCAGAAATCGCAACTGAAAGCCGCCGCAACATGGTCACAGCCCGGGCGTTGACGCCATGGCACCGCGCCGCGACATCCAGCGTTGAACCGGCTGTGCCGAAAATCTCCCCTCTACTTGAAAGCACCTGCATTCATCATGACGTTTGACGCCGTGTCGCGCGGTCAAGCCGCCGCAGAGCCTGCGCAATCTCTTCCGGCGACGCACGATCGTTCGTCACGCCCCGACGGCGCCGAGATCAAGGCGATGACCGGCCTGCGCGGCGTCGCGGCGGTGCTGGTGACGACCTATCACTACTATCCACCGTCAGCCATCGCGCAGCCGGCGCTGAGCCGCTTCATCGGCAAGGGCTATCTGTGGGTCGATGTCTTCTTCATCCTGAGCGGCTTCGTGCTGGCGCTGAACTACGCGCATCTTTTTGCCGGCGGCTGGAATGTTCGCCGCTGGTTGGGATTCCTGATGCGACGCCTGGCGCGCATCTATCCGCTCTATCTCGTGCTGGTCGCCGGTGCCGTGCTGATGACCTTGCTGGCCTACGGCCATCTGCGGCCGGACAATCCGGCGCCTGCCGTCGGCTTGCCCACGCCGGCCCGCGACCTGCTGGCCAATCTGCTGATGATGCAGTCATGGGGCATCACGCGCAGCATCAACGGGCCATCGTGGTCGATCAGCACCGAGTGGGCGGCATACCTGGCCTTCCCCGTCCTTGTGGGCGTGGCGCTGTTCAGCCGCGCCGGCACCGCGTTGATCGCGACCCTGGGCGTGGCGGCTCTCATGCTGGGTACGGTCGGACTGACGACGCTGGACGGCGCCTATCACAGCGGTCCGCTCGATGCCTATGACGGCACCACCATCCAGCCGCTGTTGCGCTGCTTCGGCGGCTTCGTGCTGGGCCTGCTGACCTATCGCCTCGTCCGCCTGCCGCGCGTACTGGCCTGGGTTTCGCACGATGTGACGTTGGGCATCGTCATCGTCCTGCTGGTGAGCGGCTTCGCGCTGGGTGTGCACGACCTCGTCGTCTATCCCCTGTTCGCACCGCTGGTGCTGGGCCTCTACGGCAACCGCGGCCGCATCGGACAGGTGCTGGGCAGTTTCCCGATCTACTGGCTGGGCGTCGTATCGTATTCGCTCTACCTGCTGCACGATTACCTGATCGGACCGCGCGATGGGCTGTTCGACTGGCTGCAGGCACGTATTCCGGCGGCCTGGGCCCATGCCGCCACCATCCCCACGATCTACGCCGCGCTGCTGTTGATCGCAGGCCTCGCCTACTACGGCGTCGAAGCCCCCAGCCGCCGCTGGGCCCGACGGTTGGGCCGGGCCTGAACTACAGATTGGGGATCGAGGGCCTCCGACTAACGATATATTGATAAGTCTTTGATAAATAAGAAGAAATGGATTCTTGTCGATTGACTTGTTCATGTTTTGTTCTTAAGAAGGAGTCATGGCTCCTCGGAACAACGTCCTTTCCCTTTTTGCTCCCTCCCCCACCGCAGGCGGGGGAGGTGGCCGAGGGCCGGAAGGGGAACTGACGGAGTCTTCATTACAAGGACCACGTCGCCTCCCCTCCGCCCACCGACGTTTCGACGCCGAAGCGGGGCACCTTCCCAGCAGAGCTGGGGAGGGTAGGAACGTCGACACCCTGCGCCAGGCGATGGCGCGACTGGAGACGTCCTGGCACGGCGCACCGCCGTCGTACCTGCCGCTGGGCCTGCCTGAGATTCACCGCCACCTGTCCGGCCCCGGCCTGCCCTGCGGCGCCTTGCACGAGGTGCTGGCGGCGGCGCATGGCGACACGCCGGCATCGTTCGGTTTCATCCTCGCCCTGATGGCTGGCGCCGTGCAGGCGCGCCGTGGCCCTGCCGTGCTCGTCGTGTCGCGCCAGGCCGCCGATTTCGGCCTGCCCTACGGCCACGGTCTGCAGGCGTTCGGCCTCGATGTCGGCCGCCTGCTGCTGGTGCGCACGCGCGCCGGCAAGGATGCGCTATGGGCGGTGGAAGAGATCCTGCGGTCGGACGCGGGCGCAGCCGTCGTCGCCGGCGCCGTCGAAAGCAACCTCGACCTCACCATGAGCCGCCGGCTGAACCTGGCCGCGGCCACCGCCGGCACGCCGCTGCTGTTGCAGCGGCCGCCGTCGGCGACCGCCACCAGCGCCGCCACGACGCGCTGGCGCATCGCCGCCGCGCCGGCCAGCCGCGACCGCTTCGATGCCTTCGCGCACTGGCGCTGGCAGGCATCGCTCGAACGCTGCCGCAACGGCCGCCCCGGCCACTGGACCTTGGAGTGGGATCATGTCGCGCATCGTTTGCGTCTGGCTGAAGTCGTGGCCGATCGCACGCCTGCTGCGGGCCGCCGCCAAGCCGTCCGCCGCGCCGTCTGACACCGTCGATCCGGGACGCCCCCTCGTTCTCGTATCTTCAGGCGCCGGTGGCGCCCGCATCGTCGCGCTCAATGGGGCGGCCTGGCGCGGCGGCCTGGCGGTGGGCGACCTGCTGTCCAACGCCCGCTCCAAGGTGCTGGACCTGCAGTCGCGCGATGCCGATCCCGCCGCCGATGACACCGCCCTGCGCCGGCTCGCGCTGTGGTGCCTGCGCTACACGCCGGTCGTGATGCCGTGGAGCGGTCACGGCGGCCATAGCCTGTTCCTCGACATCACCGGCTGCGCCCACCTGTTCGGCGGCGAGCCTGGTCTGTTGACCGATCTCGCGCGCCGCCTGCACCGCTTCGGACTGCATCCGCGCCTGGCTGTCGCCGACACCGCCGGCACCGCCTGGGCCATGGCCCGGTTTTCTCTCTCCTCCACGCAGTGGAGCGATCGCATAGGGCATCAACCTCACCCTGAGGAGCGAGCGCAGCGAGCGTCTCGAAGGGTGGGCAACCGCACACATGCGACAACAGCAGGAACCACGGATCGAGACTATAGCCCATCCTTCGAGACGCCGGCTGCGCCGGCTCCTCAGGATGAGGTTGTGCGCGGCCATATCATCGTCCCGCCCGGCGAACAGGGCGATGCGCTGCGTGACCTGCCGCTGGCGGCGCTGCGCCTGGATGACGAGGCGCAGGCCACGCTCAGCCGCCTGGGCTTCCGCCGCATCGGCGAACTGATGCGCCAGCCGCGCGCGCCGTTCACGGCGCGCTTCGGCACGGCGCTGCTGACGCGCCTCGACCAGGCACTGGGGCGTGCACCCGAACCGCTGTCACCGCTGGAACCACCGCCCTGCTATCGCGCACACGCGGTGTTCGCCGAGGCGATCATGACCCAATCGCATGTCGTCGAAGCGACGACCCGCCTGCTGCACACGCTGATCCCGGATCTCGAGCGCGATGCCGTCGGCGTGCGCGTCCTGCGCCTGATGCTGTTCCGCCTCGATGGCGACGTGCTGGCGCTGGAGATCGGACTGGCCGCACCCAGCCGCTCCGTACAGCACATCATCCGCCTGATCGCGATGCGCCTGGAACGTCTGCCGATGGGACTGGAGGCGGATTTCGGTTTCGAGGCCGCCGCCCTGCACGTGCTGACGGCCGATCGCATCACCGAACGGCAGGCGACGCTGGGCATCGCCGACGATGCCGGCGAACCCACGGGTCTGTCCGCATTGATCGACAGGCTGGAACATCGTCTGGGCGCCGGCACCGTGCGCCGCCTGCACCCCCGCCAGAGCTACATTCCCGAACGCGCCGTCGTGGCGCTGCCCGCCGCCGAGCATCCCGCCGCGGACTGGCGGCACAAGGCGCCCTTCGGCACCCGGCCGCCCCTGCTGCTGGCGGTGCCGGAACAGACCGACGACGACGTCCTGGCCAGCGTGCCGGATGGACCCCCGCGGCGCTTCCGCTGGCGCGGCGTGCAGCACGACGTGGCGCATGTCGATGGTCCCGAGCGCATCGCGCCGGAATGGTGGCACCCCGGCCAGGACGCGCCGGAGCGCGACTACTACGTCGTCGAGGACACCGCCGGCCGCCGCTTCTGGCTCTACCGCGCCGGACGTTATGGCCAGGGAGCAGAGTCTCCGAGGCCCGTGCCAGGCCCTCTCGTCGTCCTGAGCGGAGCGAAGGACCTTGCGGTGGAACCATCCAGCACCACCGCCGCAGGCTGTCATTCCGAGCGCAGCGAGGAATCTTTCGGCAGCGTGCGGACCGCCCAGGAGATCCCTCGCTCCGCTCGGGATGACAGTCCCGCGCCCACGTCAAGCCAAGCGTCACCCACCTGGTTCATCCACGGAGTCTTCCCATGACCGGCTTCGCAGAACTCGCCGCCACGACCAACTTCTCCTTCCGGCGCGGCGCCTCGCATCCGCAGGAGATCGTGATGTGCGCCAAGGCGCTGGGGCTGAAGGCGATCGGCATCGCCGACCGCAACACCATGGCCGGCGTCGTGCGCGCCCATGCCCAGGCCCGGAAGGAAAACATCAAGCTGCTGGTCGGCACCCGTCTGGTCACGGTCGAGGGCTTCGAGGCGGTCTGCTATCCGACCGACCGCGCTGCCTATGGGCGTCTGTGCCGCCTGTTGACGACCGGCAACCGGCGCGCGCCGAAGGGCGAATGCCACCTGTCGTTCGAGGAGGTCTGCGACACCCAGGAAGGCCAGATCTTCATCGTCATGCCGCCGCGGGAGCTGTCGCCTGATTTCACTGAGCGCCTGGCGACACTGGCCGCCGCGGCACCCGATTGCGTCTATCTCGGCGCCAGCTTCCTCTATCGCGGCGATGAGCGCCGCCGCCTGGGCATGCTCGCCGCGCTGGCCGCCGACTGCGGCACGCCGCTGGCGGCCACCAACGACGTGCTCTACCACGCCGCCGATCGGCGGGCGCTGGCCGACGTGCTGACCTGCATCCGCGAGAAATGCACCATCGTCGAGGCCGGCTTTCGGGTGGAGGCCAATGCCGAACGTCATCTCAAGAACGGCTTCGAGATGGCGCGCCTGTTCGCGCAGTATCCCGACGCCGTTGCGCGCACTCTCGACATCGCCGACCGCATCGACTTCACGCTCGACTCGCTGCGCTACGAATACCCCGAGGAGCCGGTGCCGGCGGGCAAGACACCGCAGCAGTATCTCGAGGAACTGACCTGGGAGAAGGCGGCGGAACGTTATCCCGAGGGCGTGCCGGCCAAGGTGCGCGCGCTGCTGTTCAAGGAGCTGGCGCTGATCCGCCATCTCGATTATGCGCGCTACTTCCTGACCGTCTATGACGTCGTGAAATACGCCCGCAGCCAGGAAATCCTCTGCCAGGGCCGCGGCTCGGCCGCCAACAGCGCCGTCTGCTATTGCCTGGGTATCACCTCGGTCAATCCCAACGAGACCCAGGTCCTGTTCGAGCGCTTCCTCTCGGCCGAGCGCAGGGAGCCGCCCGATATCGACGTCGACTTCGAGCACGAACGGCGCGAGGAGGTGATCCAGTATCTCTATACGCGCTACGGCCGCGAGCGTGCCGCGATCTGCTCGACCGTGATCCACTACCGCCCGCGCATGGCGATCCGCGATGTTGGCAAGGCCATGGGCCTGAAGGACGACGTCACCGCGGCGCTATCCAACACCATGTGGGGCAGCGGCGAGGACATCCCCGACAGCCACATCCGCGAGGTCGGCCTCGACCCGGCCAACCCGCAGCTGCGGCTGGCCATCGGGATCGCACGCACCCTGCTCGATTTCCCGCGCCATCTCTCGCAGCATGTCGGCGGCTTCGTGCTGACCCGCGAGCGGCTCGACGAGAGCGTGCCGATCCTCAACGCCGCGATGGACGACCGCACCATCATCGAGTGGGACAAGGACGACATCGACGAGCTCGGCATGATGAAGGTCGACGTGCTGGCGCTGGGCATGCTGACCTGCATCCGCAAGAGCTTCGATCTCGTCGAACGCCATTACGGCAAGACGCTGACGCTCGCCATGCCGCCCGATGACCCTGATGTCTACGCGATGATGTCGAAAGCCGACACGATCGGCGTGTTCCAGATCGAGAGCCGGGCGCAGATGTCGATGCTGCCGCGGCTGAAGCCAAAGGAGTTCTACGACCTCGTCATCGAGATCGCGATCGTGCGCCCCGGCCCGATCCAGGGCGACATGGTGCATCCCTATCTGCGCCGACGCGACAAGCTTGAACCGGTGGAATTTCCGTCGAAAGAATTGGAAGGCGTTCTCGGCAGGACCCTGGGCGTCCCCCTCTTCCAGGAACAGGCGATGGAAATCGCCATCGTCGCCGCCGGCTTCACGGCCGACGAGGCCAACGGGCTGCGCAAGGCGATGGCGACGTTCCGCCACAACGGCACGATCTATACGTTCCGCGACAAGTTCATCGACGGCATGGTCCGCAACGGCTACGAGCATGAATTCGCCGCGCGCTGCTTCAGCCAGATCGAGGGCTTCGGCGAATACGGCTTCCCCGAAAGCCACGCCGCCAGCTTCGCGCTGCTGGCCTACGTCTCGTCGTGGCTCAAACATTATCACCCCGACGTCTTCTGCGCCGCGCTGCTGAACAGCCAGCCCATGGGCTTCTACCAGCCGGCCCAGCTCGTGCGCGATGCGCGCGACCACGGCGTCGAGGTGCGCCATCCCGACATCAACTTCAGCGACTGGGACTGCACGCTGGAGCCGGCCGATGAACCTCTCCCCACCGGGGAGAGGCCTGCCCTGAGGGCAGCCGAAGGGTCGGCACGCGACAGCGTGCCGGGTGAGGGGGCGTCGAAGCCGCAGGCGATGCACCTTGAGCGCACCACGGCCCCCTCACCCGGCGCTAACGCGCCGACCTCTCCCCGGCAGGGAGAGGTGAAACGCTGCGCCCTGCGCCTGGGCTTCAGCCTGGTCGACGGCATGTCGGACAAGCAGGCCGAGGCCATCATGGCCAACCGCGGCCAGGGCTATGACAGCCTGCGGGCATTCTGGATCCGCAGCGGCGTATCGATCGCCACCTTGCAGCGCCTGGCCGAGGCCGACGCCTTCCGCTCGCTGGGACTGGATCGGCGCCAGGCACTGTGGGCGGTCAAGGGCCTGGACGGCGGCACCCTGCAGAACCAGGCGGCCAAGGCGACGTCGTCGACCCGGCCGCTGCTCACCTGGTCGCGCACCGGCGATCTGTTCGACGAGGCGCCGGTGGCCCTGCCGACCATGACCCCGGGCGAACATGTGGTGGAGGACTACGGCACGATCGGCCTGTCGCTGAAGGCGCATCCCTGCAGCTTCTTCCGCCCCGAACTCGAACGCATGGGTGTCATCACCAGTCGCCAGCACTGGGACGAGCGGCTGAAGGAACAGCGTGTGTCGGTGGCCGGCCTGGTGCTGGTGCGCCAGCGGCCGGGCACCGCCAAGGGCGTGATCTTTCTCACCTTGGAGGACGAGACCGGCATCGTGAACGCCGTGGTCTGGCCGGATGTCTTCGAGGCCAACCGCCGGATCGTGATGAATGCGCAGTTGCTGCTGGTGCGCGGGAAGATCCAGCGCGAGGGCATCGTGATCCATGTCGTCGCCGAGCGATTCGTCGACCTCAGCGATCGCCTCGCCCTGCTGCGCGTCGGCGACATGCCGGCGGCACTCCCGATCGACCCGTCATCAACCCGGCTGCTGCGAAGCCGCGACTTCCATTGAACCATCTCTGTCATCCCGAGCGCAGCGAGGGATCTTTCCGCCACAGAAACCCCGGATCGCCAAAGATTCCTCGCTGCGCTCGGAATGACAACCGCATCGCATTCAGGAGACTCGACATGATTCCCGCCAGCCAGCTTGCCTTCAGCTTCGATCACCATGCCCTGGAGGCGCGGTCATCCCGCCCGCCTCATGAGCGGGCCGCAGGCCCGCGCTCCCCGCTCGTGCTCATCCGCCGCCGATTGCTCGCGCTCTACGGACCGCAGCGCCCCATCGAACGGCCGGATCCCATCGACCAGCTCATCAACGCGATCCTCAGCACCAAGACGCGCGATGAGGTTTCGTTTCCCGCTTTCAGACGCCTCCTCTACCGCTACAAATCCTGGACCGCGGTCATCGACGCCCCCATCGCCGAAATCGCCAGGACCATCCGCGCCGTCACGCACCACGAGCGCAAGGCCGAATACATCCCGGGCGCTCTGCACACGATCGTGGCGCAGACCGGCAGCCTCGATCTCATGTTCCTGCAGGGCTGGCCCGAGGATACGGCCATGGCCTGGCTGATGACCCTGCCCGGCGCCGGGCCCAAGGTCGCCGCCACGACCTTGAACTGGAGCCTTCTGCGCAAGCGCGTACTGGCGGTCGACACGCACCTGCTGCGCGTCGGCCAGCGGCTGGGCCTGGTACCGGCGAATGCCGACTACAACAGCGGCTTCGAGGCTTTCATGCGGCTGGTGCCCGCCGACTGGGACGCCGACGATCTCTTCGAGTTCCATTGGCTGATGAAGCTGCACAGCCAGCGGATCTGCGCCTACGAACACCCCGCCTGCTTCCGCTGCCCGCTGCGCGACCACTGCCCCCACAACGCGACGCGGCATTGAATGCGTATGCGGGAGCGAGGGTAGAGCTATCGCATATGCCACCAACCTCACCCTGAGGAGCGGCCCGCAGGGCCGCGTCTCGAAGGGTGGGCAACCGCACATATGTTGCGACAACAGCTGGAACGACCGATCGAGACTGCAGCTCATCCTTCGAGACGCCGGCTCCTCAGGATGAGGTCGTGCGGGGGCATATGCGATCGCCCTGCCTCCAGGAGAAGGATAAAAATTCCAAGCTCTCAGCTATCGACTGGTCATCCGCGCGACTTTCAGACCGGAACCACGCAGAGGGGATGCTGCGAAGAATTCGGCCAGATTTCCTCGACGAGAAGCCCGTCTCTCCCACGTATCGGCAGGGACGACGATAACGACGGCCCGACCATTCTTCGTAATGGTTTGGGGGCCATCCTTCTGAGCCTTGTCGACGACGTCGCCAAACGCCGCTTTCGCTTGAGTAATCGTCCAGGTGCTCGCCGTCATGTTCGTCGCCCCGCCCAATCGCGTCAGTTCGGCTTTCGGGTTCATTTATACAAGCTGTGACACGACTCAGCAGCAACTCACGAGCGGTGCGGGTGCACCGCGGCACACCCTCGAATTTCGCCCCGCGCCACCGAAACCGGCGGCAGAATCTTTTTCACGTGTCGAGTTTCGTTCCGTTGCGCGTGTCGCACCTTTCGACATATCTACGCTGCGATAGCGTTCCCGCCGCTGGGACATGCTCAGAGGGTCTTTCCCGGGCATGACGGAAGACGCCGCTTCGGCGGTGCTGGCGGGATCGCCGGTTTCTGTCGTCAAGCACATCGCTTCCACAGACCTGGGTGGCCGCCCATGACCGCGCACGACTTCGCCGAACCGACTCTTCAGCTCCGCGACGACCCACCGCCGGCGGCGGCGAATACGTCTGCGACGCCGCCGCCCGATACCGGGTCCGAGCCCATCGATCAGAATTCACCGCCCGGCCCCGCACCGGCTGATCCGGCCATCCCGGATGATGCCTGCCACAAGGCCCGCGGCATCAAGGTACCCCTTCGCCCCGGCATCTGGCCGACGCCCGATATGTCCCTGCTGCACGAAGGACGCCAGGATCTGCCGGACTTTCCCCTCGACGTGCTGCCGCCGTTCTGGGGACAGTGGGTGCCGACCACCGCGCGTGGCGCCTGCGCATCGACCGATCACGTGGCGCTGTCGCTGCTGAGCGCGGCGGCGAGCCTGATCGGCAGCGCGCGGCGGGTGGCGCCGTCGCCGGTCTGGTCGGAGCCCTGCGTGCTGTGGACGGCGCTGGTCGGGCCGGCGTCGTCAGGCAAGACACCGGCCATGAACACGGCATTGCGCCTGCTCCGCGCGTTGGATACGGCGCTGGCCGTCGCGCATACGACAGCCGTGCATCAATACAACGCCGATTTCGCTGCCGCTCAGTACCGCTGGCCGAGCGCCGTGCTCGCCGCCCGGCGCAGCGATCGCACGCCGCCGGCGAAGCCGGTCTATGACGCGCCGCGACGGCGCCAGCTTCTTGCCAGCGACGCCCGCCTCGATGCGATGGCCGATGTCCTGCGCGGCACGCCGCGCGGCATGCTGCTGGCGTGCGACACAGGCGGCGGCTGGCTGGACGACATCGCGCGCGCGGCGGCGGACATCCAGGCGTTCTGGCAGTCGGCCTGGTCGGGCGCGGACTGGACCCTGCGCCACAATGGCGAAGCGACCGCCCACATTGCGAACCCTGCCGTCTCGATCCTGGGCACGTTGCGGCCTGACCAGATCACACCGGCGCTGGTGGACAGCCACGACCTGACGTCGCGGTTCCTGTTCACCTGGCCCGAGCCGCCGCCGTTCCAGCCGCTAGCCGCCGTGCCGCAAACGATCAACGATGCGGCGCTGCAGGCGCTGGCCCGGCTGCGCGACCTGCCGGATGTGCCGCGCGAGGTGCCGCTCGCCGCGGCGGCGCTGACATCGTTCGACGATTTCAGGCACCAGCATCATGCCGAGGCCGGCAATCTCAGCGGCTGGGATGCCGCCTGGTGGGGCAAGGGTGCCAGCGTCGTCCTGCGACTGGCGGGCGTGCTGGATTTCCTCGACTGGGCGGCACGGCCGGCCGTCACGGCGGAACCGGCTCAGGTGTCGGCGTGGTCCATCCAGTGCGCCGCCGATCTCTGGTGGGGTTATCTGTGGCCGCACGCGCGCGCCGTCGGCGGTCGCGATGGTGGCAACGACCATCGGCAGGACGCCCGGCGCATGCTGCGCTGGCTGCGGCACGAGCAGCTCCTGGCCGTATCGCCCGAGACGTTGCGCCGCAAGGCATTGGGAGGATCACGCAAAGCAGCGCAAACCGAGCGCACCGCCCTGGCGCTGGTGGCTTCGGGATGGCTGCGTCAGGTCAAAACCAAACCCGACGGTGTTGGACGTCCGGCCGTGCGCTGGATCGTCAATCCGGCGATCCGCACGCGTGACGACGACACAGGCCTTCCGCGCGCCGAGGCCCTTTCCGCAATTCCCGCAACGCCCGATGACGAGCCTGCACAGAAAGCGTCAAAGAGACGGACATGAAAGACGGAAACACAGGTGCCGTCATGCGCGGGCGACTTTCTGGCCGTAACTGGCCGCTTTCTGCCGCCGGTTGGCCATGCTGAGTTCTGGCGTCCAAGGCCCTGGGATCACGTCACGATCCGACTTTCTGGCCGTATCTGCCCTTTCTGCCGGCCCTTCCTCGTGGACGCTTTGTGGACGGCGGCCGCTCAATCGGCCGCCGCCTCGCGCAGGCGCTGGGCGTAGACGTTGATGATCAGCGCGATCAGCAGGATCAGGCCGCGGATCAGGATCTTCAGGAAGCTGTCGATGTTGACGTGGTCGAGACCGTTGTTCAGCACGCCCAGCACGAACAGGCCGACGACGGTGTTGCCGATGCCGCCGCGGCCGCCGAACAGGCTGGTGCCGCCGACCACGACGGCGGCGATCGAGTCCAGCAGGTAGGTGTCGAACTCGTTCTGCTGGGCGCTGCCGAAGTGGGCCACGCCCAGCATGCCGGCGATGCCGGCGCACATCGCCGAGATCACCATCACGGCGCCCAGGATCAGCTTCACGTTCAGGCCGGCATTCTCGGCCGCCTCGCGGTTGCTGCCCACCAGGTACACATAGCGGCCGAACCGCGTGTAGGTCAGCACGACATGGCTCAGCAGCAGGATGAAAGCGGCAACCAGCACGATGCAGGGTATGCCCGCCACCGATCCCGAGCCCAGGAACGTGATCAGGCTGGGCACCTTGTAGGCGATCTGGCCGCGCACCAGCAGCGCCGAGATGCCGGCCGCGATCTGCATCATGGCCAGGGTCATGATGAACGACGGGATGCCGATCATCACCAGCCCGGCGGCGTTCACGGCCCCCAGCAGGCTGCAGGCGATCAGCGCGAAGATGATCGCGAGCCACCCCGGCACCGGCACGTTGGCGATGTTCACGTAGGAGTCCTGCAGCGTGAAATACGCCACCGCGATGCCGGTGGCGTTGGCGATGCTGGCCACCGACAGGTCGATCTCGGCGCACAGGATCACGAACGTGAGCCCGGCGGCGATGATGCCGGTCACCGAGACCTGGGTCAGGATGTTGCCGAAATTGCCCCAGGTCGCGAACGACGGGCTCACGATCGCGAAGAACGCCGTCAGCACGATCAGGGTCAGGAACGGCGCGATGTTGCGCATCTGGTTGCGCAGGATGGCGGCAAGCCCCTGTCGCGCCCGCGGCGGCGGCACCGAAGCGCCCTTGGCATCGTCGGTCATGGCTTACGCCGCCTCCAGCAATCGGTCCTTGCTGACGTTTTCATCGCAGAACTCGCGCACCAGCTCGCCCTTGCGCAGCACCACGATGCGGTCCGCCATGGAGAGCACCGTCTCGGGCTCGCTGGACACGATGATGATCGCGAGCCCTTTTTCCTTGAGGCCGCGCACGATCTTCACCACCTCGTCCTTGGCGCCGACATCCATGCCGCGCGTCGGCTCGCACAGCACCAGCACCTTGGGCGGATAGGTCAGCCACTTGGCCAACCCGACCTTCTGCTGGTTGCCGCCCGACAGCCCGCCCAGCAGGGCATCCACGCGCGGCGGCCGGATCCGCAGGGCCTCGATCTGGCGCGCCGCCAGGGCGCGCTCCTGCGCCGGCTTCAGGAACAGCCGCGACAGGCGGCCCAGGATACTGATCGAGGTATTCTTGTAGACCGGCTCCTGGTGGAACAGCATCGAGCGGCGGCTGTCAGGCACGAACGCCATGCCGGCGCGCCGGGCGCTCGCCGTGCCGCCCCCGCGCAATCGGCGGCCATCGACACGAATCGTGCCGCGCTCGGGTTTCGTCTTGCCGAACAGGACCCGGGCCAGCTCGGCTTGGCCGCAGCCCATGAAGCCATAGATGCCCAGCACCTCGCCGGCACGCACCGCAAGCGACACGTCGCGCAGGCTGCGGCCCAGGCGCAGGTTGGCCGCTTCGAGCATGACCGGCCTGTCGATCGGCGGCGCCAGGCGGATGTCGCTGGTATAGGTGTCCTCCAGCTCGGCATGGCCGCGGCCGATCATGCTCTGGATCAGCCCGTTCTTGGTCGAGGTGGCTGCCGGCGCCGTCATGATCTTCTGGCCGTTGCGGAACACGGTGACGGTATCGGACACGTTCAGGATGTCGTCGATGAAGTGCGAGATGAACACGATGCTAGCACCGCTCGCGCGCAGGCCGCGCAGGGCCGTGAACAGCCGTGCGATCTCGGGTGGCGACAGCGCCGAGGTCGGCTCGTCCAGGATGATGATGCGGGCGCCCGAGAACAGCACGCGGGAAATCTCGATCAGCTGCTGCACGCCGATCGGCAGGGCGCCCATCTGCTGGCGCGGATCGACATCGACGCCCAGCCGCGCCAGTTGCGCACGGGCCTCCTCCGCCATGCGTCGCCACTGCACGATGCCCAGCCGGTTGGTGAGCTGGGTGCCGAGAAAGACGTTCTCGGCCACCGACAGGTCGGGCGCGACGCTGAGCTCCTGATGCACCATGGCGATGCCGGCCGTATGCGCATCGCGTGCCGAGCGGAAGTGCACAGCGCGCCCGTCGAGCAGGAAGCGGCCGGCGTAGTCGGCGTGCACGCCGGCGATGATCTTCATCATCGTGCTCTTGCCGGCGCCGTTCTCGCCGACCAGGCCGTGGATCTCACCGGCGCGCAAGGTGAAGTCGACGTCGCGCAGGGCCTGCACGCCGCCGAACGACTTGGAAACGCCGATGAGCTCCAGCAGCGGCGTATTCGGATCAGGCACGGCTCAGATCAGGAAATGATCCTGCATCCACTGCATGCCCGCCGCGTTCGCCTTGGTGACGACGGGCCCGTCGGTGATGACATGCTTGGGAATGCCCTTGCCCGTCTTCTCGCCGCCCGTGACGGCGGCCACGCCGGCGACGATGGCGCCGCCATGGATGCGGCAGGACGGGTTGCGCACGGTGGCGAACATGCGCCCGTCGCTGACCGCCTGGATGGCCGGCGGCATGGCATCGACGCCGCCGATCAGGATGTTGGTGCGATTGCGCGCCTTCATGATGTTGTAGGCCGCCAGCGCCATGTCGTCGTTGTGGAAGAACGCCGCGTCGATCTGCGGGTACTTCGTCAGGTAGGTCTCCCACAGCCGCGCCGTCTTGGTCACGTCCCAGTCGGCGGGCTGCGTGTCGAGCACCTCGATGTTGGGATACTGCTTGATCACCGACTGGAAGCCGCGCGCGCGGCCCTGCGCACCGGTATGGCCGAGCGCGCCCTGGGTCATGATGATCTTGCCCTTGCCGCCCATGGCCGTGGCCAGCGCCTGTGTCACGGCGCCGCCCATGAACTCGTTGTCGGGCGCCAGGAACGAATGGACGTTGATCTGCTCCAGCGGCGCGATCAGCGTATCCATGTCGATCACGGGAATGCCGGCGTCGATCATCTTCTGCACCGGCTGCGTCAGCGTGCCGATGCCGAAGGCCTGGATGGCGACGAAGTCCCATTTCCGCGACGCCATGTTGTCGACCGCCGCGCGCTGCTTGACGGCATCGAGCTGGCCGTCGAACCACGTCACCTCGACGTTGAACAGCTTGCCCCACCACTCAGCCGCCTGCTTGCCCTGGGCGCACCACGTCGCCTGCAAGCCGGCGTTGGAAAAGGCCGCCTTCAGCGGCTTCTCCGAACGGCCGACCACCTGCGCCAGCGCCTGCGCGACATCGACACCGCCGATCAGGGCAGTCGCGAGCCCGGCCGTGGCCGCTATCTGCATGAAGTCGCGCCGCGTCGTGGGCAAGGAGTCGTCGGTCGACATTGTTTCTCTCCCTTTTGGCGTTCGTTGAGGGAGGATCGTTCACCGCGACCGGAGCAAAGTCAACGAAGCGGGTATCGGCAGGCGTATTTGCACGCGAAAGCAGACTTTGCCTGGGAGCGCGGGCGTCCCGCCCGCCTCGGCGCGTCAGCGCCGATCATCAAGAAAGAAGCGGGCGGGACGCCCGCGCTCCCAGGCATGACTGATCTACGCCGCCCTGTTGCCGACCAGGTTCAACGCCGCGCCGGCGCGGAACCACCGCACCTGCGGCGCACTGAAGGAGTGGCGCAGCGCAATCACCATCGCGGTTCCATCGGCGCGCGCCACTTCGCACCGCACAGCGCGGCCGGGCGTCAGCGTGTCGAGTCCGACGAGACTGATGCGGTCATCTTCCCGGATGAAATCGTAGTCCGCCGGATTGTCGAACGTCAGCGCCAGCAGGCCTTGCTTCTTCAGGTTCGACTCGTGGATGCGCGCGAAGCTGCGCGCGATCACCGCCACGCCGCCCAGCAGGCGCGGCGAGAGCGCAGCATGTTCGCGGCTGCTGCCTTCGCCGTAGTTGTGATCGCCGATCACGACCCACTTGATGCCTGCCGCCTTGTAGGCGCGGGCGATCGCGGCAAATGGCTGGTCGGTCTCGCCGGTCATGACATTGCGTCCCCTGCCGGCCGCGCCGCTGAACGCATTGATGGCGCCCGAGAACATGTTGTCGCTGAAGCGATCGAGGTGACCCCGGAACCGCAACCAGGAACCGGCCGGCGAGATGTGGTCCGTGGTGGTCTTGCCGCGGGTCTTCACCAGCACCGGCATGTCGCGGAAGTCGCGACCGTCCCACGCCGGCCACGGCTGCAGGCGCTGCAGCCGCTCGCTGTCGGCGGCGATCCTCAGCGTCACGGCCGTGCCATCACGCGGCGGCGGCACGTAGGCCGCATGGCCGCCACTGAAATCGCCGGGTGGCACATCGGGCGCCGGCCGCGGTGGCGCCAGCAAGAAGGGCTTGCCGTCGGCCCCGACCAGCGTGTCGGTGAGCGGGTTGAACGACAGGCGACCAGCCACGGCAAGCGCCGTGACGACCTCGGGACTGGCGATGAAGTTCATGGTCGTCGCCTGCCCGTCGTTGCGCCGCGGAAAGTTGCGATTGAACGAGGTGACGATGGTGTTGGGCTGGGCGCTATCGGTCGCCGCCCGCCGCCACTGCCCGATGCAGGGACCGCAGGCGTTGGCGAGCACGGTGGCATCGAAGTCCTTGAGCGCCTGCATCTGCCCGTCGCGTTCAATGGTGGCGCGCACCCGTTCCGAGCCCGGCGTGACCAGCAGCGGCGCCGCGGCAGCGATGCCATGCCGGCGCGCCTGCGCCGCGACATCGGCGGCGCGGCTCATGTCCTCGTAGGACGAGTTGGTGCAGCTGCCGATCAGCGCCGTGGTGATGCGATCGACGAAGGCATTGGCGGGATCGCGCAGTTCGGCTGCCAGCTGCGAGATCGGCCGCGCGCGGTCGGGCGTGTGCGGACCCACGACATGCGGCTCCAAGGTCGACAGGTCGAGCGCGATCACGCGGTCGTAGTACTTTTCGGGATTGGCCTCGACCGCGGGATCGGGTGCCAGCATGTCCTGGTACTGCTCCATCAGCGGCACCAGTGCGGCGCGGCCGGTGGCGCGCAGATAGCGCGCCATGCGCGCATCGGCCGGAAACATCGAGGTCGTGGCGCCGAGTTCGGCGCCCATGTTGGTGATCGTGGCCTTGCCGGTCGCGCTGATGCTGCGCGCGCCCGGTCCGATGTATTCGACGATGGCGTTGGTGCCGCCGGCGACCGTCAGCTGGCCCGCAACATGGAGGATGACGTCCTTGGGCGCCGCCCAGCCGCTCAGGCTGCCGGTCAGGTGCACGGCGATGCGGCGCGGATACAGCACCTCCCACGGCAGACCGGCGATCACCTCGACAGCATCGGCACCGCCGACACCCACCGCGCAGGCACCCAGACCGCCGGCATTGGTCGTGTGCGAGTCGGTGCCGATGATGAGCTGGCCGGGGAAGGCGTAATTCTCCAGCACCACCTGGTGCATGATGCCGGCGCCGGGTCCCCAGAAGCCGCAGCCGTAGCGTGCGGCGGCCGAGCGCAGGAAGTCGTAGATCTCCTGGTTCTCGTCCAGCGATGCGCGCAGATCGCCCGCCCCATCGGTGCGGGCCTGGATCAGGTGGTCGCAATGGATCGTGGTCGGCACCGCGACCCGATCGCGCCCCGTCTGCATGAACTGCAGCATGGCGCTCTGGCCCAGCACGTCCTGGAAGATGACGCGATCGGGCCGCAGCGACAGGTAGCTGCGGCCAGCCTCCAGGTCCTGCGCTTCGGGATCATCGAGGTGACCCAGCAGCACCTTGTCGGCCAGGGTCAGCGGCCGGCCCAACCGCCGGCACACCACCGCCAACCTTTCCGCCATCGCCGCATAGAGCCTCGCCGCCATCCGCGGCGTCGCCTCGATCTCGACCATCACCTGCCTCCTCCTGGGAGCGCGGGCGTCTCGCCCGCTCATGTCTCGGCGCCGTGCGCGCCTGGCGAAAGCAAGCTTTCGCCGAAGATGCGGGCGGGACGCCCGCGCTCCCAGGACTCGTATGCTTCCCACAGCAGTCGATCCATAATATGGTTAATGCAAAATCGATATCGAATGGATATGGCACATGGAACTGCGTCACCTCCGGTATTTCATCGCCGTCGCCGAGGAGGGGCATGTCACGCGGGCGGCGGAAAAGCTGGGCATGCAGCAGCCGCCGCTCAGCCAGCAGATCCGCGCGCTGGAGCGCGAACTGGACGTGCAGCTGTTCCGGCGCAAGCCGCGCGGCGTCGAACCCACGGCGGCGGGTCATGCCCTGCTGGCCGATGCACGCGCCATCCTGGCCCACATCGATCACGCCTTGGCCACCACCCGACGCACGGCGCGCGGCGAGCAGGGCCGGATCTGCGTCGGCTTCACCAGTTCGGCGCCCTTCCACCCCTTCGTGCCGCGCGTGATCCGTGCCTTCCGCGATCGCTATCCGCTGGTGTCGCTGACCCTGGAAGAGAGCGGCACCACGGAGCTGATCGAGGGCCTGCGCGGCGAGCGGGTGGATGCCGCCTTCATCCGCACACCGGTCGCCAATCCGGAGGGAATCGCCGTCACGCCGCTGCTGGAGGAGCCGATGCTGGTGGCGCTGCCGCAGGGCCATGCGCTGGCGCGCGGCAGCAAGACCGAGGCACTGGCGCTCAAGACCCTGGCGGCGGAAACCTTCATCGTCTATCGCCGCCCCACCGGGCCGGGACTCTACGATGCGATCATCGCCGCCTGCCACGCCAGCGGCTTCAGCCCGCGTGTCGGCCAGGAGGCGCCGCGGATCGTCTCGACGCTGAACCTGGTCGCCGCCGGCCTCGGCGTGTCGATCGTGCCGGCCTCGCTGCAGCGCATGCAGATGGACGGCGTCGCCTATCGCCGCCTCAAGGGCTCGGCGCCCAGCGCTCCGCTGAGACTGGCGCTACGCCGCCACGACACCGCGCCACCGGTGCGCCGCTTCCTCGACCTGGTCCGCCAGACGGCGCGGACGTTCGATGCGCCCTCTGCCAGGTAGTGGGAAAGCGTCGGCTACGACGCCGCTCTCGTCCGCATCGGTGGCTGGCGGGCGCCCCACAGGCGGCGGTGCAGCTTGTCGAGCCAGAGGTAGATGACGGGCGTGGTGTAGAGCGTCAGGATCTGCGACAGGATCAGGCCACCGATGATCGTCAGGCCCAGGGGCCGGCGTATCTCCGAACCCGGACCGCTGGCGACGAGCAGCGGCACCGCGCCCAACAGCGAGGCCATGGTCGTCATCAGGATCGGCCGGAAGCGTTCCAGGCAGGCCTCGAAGATCGCCTGCTCGGCGCTCAGTCCGCGGCGGCGCTCGGCGTCGAGCGCGAAGTCGACCAGCATGATGCCGTTCTTCTTCACGATGCCGATCAGCAGGATGATGCCGATCAAGGCGATCACCGTCAGCTCGGCGTTGGCTATCTGCAACGCCAGCAGCGCGCCCAATCCCGCCGACGGCAAGGTCGAGATGATGGTCAGGGGATGCGCCAGGCTCTCGTAGAGTACGCCCAGCACGATATAGACCGCGATCAAGGCCGCCAGGAGAAGCAGCGGCTGCGCGCTGGCGCTGGCCGCGAAATTCTTGATGTCGCCCGCGAACTCGGTGCGGATCGCCGACGGCAAATGCATCTCGGCAACCGCTTGCTGGATGGCGGCCGTCGCCGGCTCCAGCTTGGTGTCGGCCGCCAGATTGTAGCTGATCGTGACGGCGGGATACTGGCCCTGATGGTTGACCACCAGCGGCGCCAGCGCGCGCTCGAACCGCGCCACGCTCGACAGCGGCACCTGGATGCCGCCGGCTGCCGCCACGTAGACGCGCTCCAGATCGGCGGGGTCGCGCTGGAACTGGGCACCGACTTCGAGCACCACCCGGTATTGGTTGCGCTGCGTGTAGATCGTCGACACCTGGCGCTGGGCGAACGCGTTGTTCAGCGCGTTGTTGATGTCCTGGATGCGCACACCCAGGCGCGAGGCCGTGGCACGATCGATCACGATGTTGGCCTGCAGGCCGGCGGCCTGGCGATCCGTGGTGACGTCGGTGAGGCCGGGGACCTGCGAGACCCGATCGACGACACGCGGCACCCACTGCGACAGGGCGTCGATATCGTCGCTCCACAAGGTGAACTGGTACTGCGACTTGGAGCTGCGGCCGCCGGCCCGCAAGTCCTGGATGGGAAACATGAACGTCCGGACACCGGCGATTCTTTCCAGCCTGCCCCGCAGGCGATCGGCGACCCGGGCGGCCGGCAGGTTGCTGCGTTGTGCCAAGGGCTTCAGGCTGATGTACAGCCGTCCCTGGTTGTTCGACGCACCATACGCCGAGCCACCCAGCCACGAGCCGACGCCGTCGACGGCGGGATCGGCCGATATGACATCGACGACGCGTTGCTGCAGATCGACCATGGTGCCGAACGAGACGTCGGTCGACGCCTCGGTGAACCCGAACATCAGGCCGGTATCGTCCTGCGGGAAGAAGCCTTTGGGTGTCTTGATGTAGAGCTGGACGGTCAATGCCAGCGTGCCGAACACCACCAGCAGGGCGATCATGCGGTGGCGCAGGAAGAACTTCAGGCTGCCAGCGTAGACGTCGACCATCGCCGACAGAACGCGTTCGACGGCACGGTCCAGCCAGGTCGCCGTCTTGCTGGGCCCAGCCCGCACGAAATGGGCGCAGACCATCGGCGTGACCGACAGCGACACCAGCGCGGACATGGCAATGGCGAAGATCAACGTGACGGAGAACTCGCGGAACAGCACACCCAGAAGGCCGCCCATGAACAGCAGCGGGATGAAGGCGGCGACCAGCGACACGCTGATCGACACGACCGTGAAGCCGATCTGTCGGGCGCCCGCCAGCGCCGCGCGCAGCGGCGACATCCCCTTCTCGAGATTGCGGAAGACATTCTCGATCATGACGATGGCGTCGTCGACCACGAAACCGACCGACACGGCCAGCGCCATCAGCGACAGGTTGTCGATCGAAAAGCCGACCAGCCACATCGCCGCCAGGGTGCCGGCCAGCGACAGCGGCACGGTGATGCCGGCCGCGATCGTCGCCGCGGCGCGGCGCAGGAACAGGAAGACGACCATCATCACCAGGGCAACCGCGGCGGCCAGGGTGAGCTGCATGTCATCGACGCTGGCGCGGATGGTCGTGGTGCGGTCCGAGAGAATCGAGATCTTGATGCCGGCCGGCACCCAGCGCTGCAGCTCGGGCAGCAGCGCGCGGATGCTATCGACGGTCTCGATGACATTGGCGTCGGCCTGCTTGGTGATGTTGAGGAGGATCGCCGGCTGCTTGTTGAACCATGCCGCCGAACGGCTGTTGCGCGTCGACTGCTCGATCGTGGCGACATCGGACAGCCGCACGATGGCGCCGTTGGCGGTGCGCACCACGATATTGCCGTAGGCCGCCGGCGAGCGCAGTTGGTCGTTCAGCCCCAAAGTCTCGGCCCGCTCGGGGCCGTCGAAGACGCCGACCGGGACGACGACGTTGGCGTTCACGATGGCGGTACGGACGTCCTCTGCCGCCAATCCCATCGCGGCGAGCTTGCCCGGATCGAGCCGCACGCGGATGGCGGGCTGATCGGCGCCGCTCACCGTGACGTCGGCGACACCGGCGACCTGGGAAATGCGCTGGACGATCACCGAGTCGGCGGCATCAAAGACGGCGTTCGGCGACAGTGTGTCGGACGTCAGCGCCAGGATCAGAATCGGCGTCGCATTGGGGTTGGACTTACGGAAGGTGGGCAGATTGGGCAACGTGCTGGGCAGATCGGTGAGAGCGGCGTTCAGCGCCGCCTGCACGTCACGCGCCGCCTTGTCGACGTTGCGGTTGAGGTCGAACAGCACCGTGATCGAGGTCGATCCCAGGATGCTGTAGGACGTGATTTCGGTAACGCCCGCGATCTTGCCCAGCCGCCGCTCCAATGGCGCCGCCACCGTCGATGCCATCACCATGGGGTCGGCGCCGGGCTGCGAGGCGAACACCCGGATGGCCGGCAGGTCGATGGTCGGCAGGCTGGCGACCGGCAGGAACCGGTAGGCGACGATGCCGATCAGCATCAGTCCGATCGCCAGCAGCGTCGTGCCGACCGGCCGGCGGATGAACGGCCCGGAGATGTTCATGACTTGATACCTTCCCCCGCTCGCGGGGGAAGGTGGCGCGCAGCGCCGGATGGGGGTTGCTTCCCAACGACCGAGTGCGGGGAAACGCCCCCCATCCGCCTCAGGTACTTCGACGCAAAGCGTCGAAGTACCGAAACGGGCACCTTCCCCCGCGAGCGGGGGAAGGTAGGTGATGGAGACCGTCCCACGGCCCTACTCCGCGCTCTGGCGCACCGGCGCCACCATCGGCGGGCGGCCGCCCAGGCGGACCCGCAGCGACTCCATCGCCAGGTAGACGACGGGCGTCGTGTAGAGCGTCAGGACCTGACTCAGCAGCAGGCCGCCGACGATGGTGATGCCCAGCGGAAAGCGCAGCTCCGAGCCGGTGCCGTTTTCGAACACCATGGGCAGAGCGCCGAACAGGGCGGCCAGGGTCGTCATCATGATCGGCCGGAAGCGCAGCAGGCAGGCCTGCACGATGGCGTCGTGCGGCGACATCCGTTCCTTGCGCTCGGCTTCCAGTGCGAAGTCGATCATCATGATCGCGTTCTTCTTCACGATGCCCATCAGCAGCACGATGCCGATCAGGGCGATGATCGACAGGTCCTGCCCGCACACGATCAGCGCCAGCAGCGCGCCGACACCGGCCGACGGCAGCGTCGTGAGGATGGTGAACGGATGGATGAAGCTCTCGTACAGGAAGCCCAGCACGATATAGATCGTCACCAGCGCGGCGAGGATCAGCCAGGGCTCGCCGGCCAGCGATTTGGCGAACTCCGCCGCGTCGCCGGAATAGCTGCCGGTCACCGTCTCCGGCAGCCCGACCTCGCGCCCGGCCGCCGTCAGCAGCGCCACCGCCTCACTGAGCGAGGCATCGGGTGCCAGATTGAAGCTGATCGTCACCGAAGGGAACTGCTCCTGGTGGCTGATCACCAGCGGCGCCGTGATGCGCTCAACGCGTGCGAAGGCACCCAGCGGCACCTGGGTTCCGGCCGACGAGGTGACGTACAGGCTGGCCAGCGCCGTGGGATCCTGCTGGAAGCGCGGCATGGCTTCGAGGATCACGCGGTACTGGTTGGCCTGGCCGTAGATGGTCGAGATCTGGCGCTGGCCGAACGCGTCATACAGCGTGTCGCCGATGGCCTGCATCGACACGCCCAGGCGGCCGGCCATCTCGCGGTCGACCTGGACGAACGCGCGCAAGCCGCCGTCCTGCGCCTCCAGCGCGACGTCACGCAGGATCGGTGCCGCGCGCAACCGTTCGGCCAGCCGCTGCGACCACGTGGTGACGTCGCTGCGGTTGGTACCCACCAGCGTATACTGGAACTGCGCCCGGCTCGATCGGGTGCTGATCTGGATGTCCTGAGCCGGCTGGAAATACACCGTGACACCCGGAATCGCGGCGACCACCCGCTGCAGGCGCTCGACGATCTCGCTGGCCACCGCCCGCCGTTCATTGCGCGGCTTCAGGGCGATGGTCAGCGAGCCGGCATTGGGCGCCGGGTTGACCGGGCTCACACCCACCACCGACACGACGCCGGTGACGTCCGGATCCTTGCGGACAACTTCCTCGACCGTCGCCTGCAGACGCTGCATTTCGGTGAACGACACGTGCGAGCCGCCCTCGACCACCGCCGTGATCAGGCCGGTGTCCTGCTGCGGCAGGAAGCCCTTGGGCACCACGAGATAAAGCCAGACGGTCGCCACCAGCGTGGCCAAAGTCACCAGCAGCGTGAGCGCGCTGTGTCGCAACACCCACATCAGGCTGCGATGATAGAAATCGACGACGCGCTCGATCCAGCGCCCGATCGCCCCGGGAGCCTGTTGCGACGCCACGCCATGCCCGGCCGACAACAGGCGGCTGCACATCATTGGCGTCAGGGTGAGCGAGACGATGGCAGAGACCACCACGGCGATGGTCAGTGTCAATGCGAACTCGCGGAACATGCGTCCCACGATGCCGGTCATGAACAGCAACGGAATGAAGACCGCTATCAGCGACACGGTGAGCGAAATCACCGTGAAGCCGATCTCACGCGCACCGCGCAGCGCAGCGTCGAACGGCGATTTGCCATCCTCCCGGTGGCGCACGATGTTCTCGATCATCACGATGGCATCATCGACGACGAAGCCGGTGCCGATCGTCAGCGCCATCAGGGACAGATTGTCGAGACTGAAGCCGCAAAACCACATCACGCCGAACGTCGCGACCAGCGACAGCGGCAGGGTGACGCCGGCGATGATGGTGGCACGCACGGTGCGCAGGAAAATGAAGACCACCAGCACGACCAGCCCGACGCTCAGCATCAGTGTGAACTGCACATCGTGCACCGAGGCGCGGATGGTGTGCGTGCGGTCCTGCACGACGGCGAGCCGGATGCCGGCCGGCATGGCCCGCTCCATGCGCGGCAGCTCGTGCAGGATACCCTGGATGGTGGCGATGACGTTGGCGCCGGGCTGGCGCTGGATGGCGATCACGACAGCCGGCGTGCCCTGATACCAGCCGGCGACCTTGCTGTTCTCCAGGCCATCGATGACGTCGGCAACGTCCGACAGCATCACCGGCGCCCCGTTGCGATAGGCAACGATCACCGAACGGTAGGCCTGCGCCGCCGCGATCTGGTCGTTGGCGGCGATGGTATAGGACTGATGGGCGCCGTCGAGCGCGCCCTTCGGGCCGGCGACATTGGCGCCGGTGATGGCCGCGCGCAGATCCTCCATGCCCAGGCCGTAGCCGGCCAGGCGCGTCAGGTCGGCCTGGATGCGGACCGCCGGCCGCACGCCGCCCTGGATCGACACGTTACCGACACCGGTGATTTCACTCAGGCGCTGCGCCAGCAAGGTGTCGGCCATGTCGCTGAGCTGGCGCAACGGCAGCGTCTCGGACGTCAGCGCCAGGGTGATGATCGGCGCATCGGCCGGGTTCACCTTCTGGTAGGTGGGCGGATACGGCAGGTTGCGGGGCAGTGTCGAGCCGGCGGCATTGATGGCGGCCTGCACATCCTGAGCCGCCGCGTCGATGTCACGCCCGAGGTCGAACTGCAGCGTAATCTGGCTGACGCCGTAGGAACTCGACGACGTCATCATCGTGAGCGAGGAGATCTGCCCGAACTGGCGTTCCAATGGCGCCGTCACCAGGGCTGCCATGGTGTCGGGATTGGCACCCGGCAGCTGGGTCGTCACCTGGATCGTCGGGAAATCGACCTGTGGCAGCGCCGACACCGGCAGCCACCAGTACCCCAGGGCACCGCCCAGCATGATGGCAATGCCCAGCAGCGATGTGGCGATGGGCCGTCGAATGAACGGCGCCGAGACGCTCATGGCTTGGCGCCACCGCTACCGCCGGAGCGCCGGCGTCCGTCGCCACCCTCGGACTGTCCGATGCCGGGTCGGCGCGGTTCGACCGGTCGCGCGGCATCATCGTTGGATTGCGAGACGGATACGCGCGCGCCGGTGGTCAGCCGTGAGAAGCCGCTGGTCACAACCTGCTCGCCGGGCTGCAGGCCGCTCGTGACGACGGCCCGGGCTTCATCCTGCTGCGATACGTTCACCGGCCGTTGCGCGATGGTGCTGTCTTGCTGAATGACGAACGCGAACGTGCCGTTGGGACCCCGCTGCACGGCGGCCGTGGGCACGACCACCACCTGCTTCAGGGTCGAGACCAGGAGGCGGACGGCAACGAACTGGCCCGGCCACAGCTGCAGGTCGGGGTTGGGAAATTCGGCCTTGAGGCGAACCGTGCCGGTCGTCTGGTCGACCTGGTTGTCGACCACCTGCAGGATGCCGCGGTCGATGACCGTGCGGCCGTCGGCACCCAGTGCCTCGACGGTCAAGGCACCTTGGCCGAACGCCTTGTTGACTTGGCCCAGGACCTGCTGCGGCAGGCTGAACAACACCGAGATCGGCTTGATCTGTGTGATCACGACGATACCGGTCGTGTCGGAGGCGCGCACGATGTTGCCTTCGTCGACCTGGCGGATGCCGGTGCGGCCGTCGATGGGCGCCACGATCTTGGTGTAGGCCAGGATGGCGCGGGCGTTGTCGATCGCCCCGTCGTCCGATTTGATCTGCGCTTCCAGCTGCGCCACCTGGGCACGCGCCGCGTCGGCCTGCTGTTGCGAGCCGGCGTTCAGTTTTGCCAGCTGCCCATACCGTTCGACGTCCATCCTGGCATTGGCGAGCTGGGCCTGATGCTGGGCCTTCAGAGCAACCGCCTGGTCGAGCTGGGCCTGGTAGGTGGTCGGGTCGATCTCGGCCAGCACATAGCCGCGCTGGACGTCCTGACCCTCCTTGAAGAGCACCTTGATCAGCTTGCCCTCGACCTGGGGCCGGACGGTGACTGTATTGAGCGCCTTGGTTGTCCCGACGCCGTCCAGGTACACCGGCACGTCGGCGACGCTGGCAGCCGCCGCCAGCACCGGCACCGGCCTGTCACCGCCTGGCCGCCCGGTCGGACGCTGGGATTGCTGTTGCGAACGCGGCATGACCGCGATGGCCACCGCGCCGGCGGCGACCACCAGGACGGTGACCAGGACCAGGGGGCGAACAAGCTTTTTGATCATGAGTGCAAAGCGTTTCGACCGCCCCTCCCCTCGACCGCGTCGAGGCCCGACCTTTGGTTCTTCATAGCCGAGAATCGCCCTGCGGCGGCACTGGGATTTGGACCAGCCAGGATCGGGCGGCTGGGAACTAGGCCTACAAATCGTATGGGTTTCAAGGTGATGTCCCCGATCTCGCCCTCTATGGCACAGTACGGACGGACCGGCCGGTCCATCCCCGCATGCCCTGCGCAGGGGACGCGCAGATGATGACTTTGTCGCGGCATTGGCCGTCACTGGTGTGAAAAGGAAGATCGACCATGCATCGGTTGCCGGAACAGGGTGTGGGCTGGGCGGAACTCGAACAGCAGATGCAGGCCGCCAAGGCGAAGGATGTCGACTGGGTGAACGGTCGCGCCGCCGTCTACATCCACTACGCCGGCGACGACGTCCTGGAGGTGGCGAAAAAGGCCTACCAGATGTTCTTCTCGGAGAACGGCCTGGGCCTGCGCGCCTTCCACAGCCTGGCCAAGTTCGAAAGCGAGGTCGTCGGCATGGGGCTCAGCCTCCTGAACGGCGGCAATGCCGGCCGCGGCGCGATGACCACCGGCGGCACGGAAAGCATCTTCCTGGCGGTGAAGGCCGCGCGCGACTGGGCCCGCCAGGCCAGGCCCGTCACCGGCACGCCGGAGATCCTGCTGGCGCGCACCGCCCACCCCGCTTTCGACAAAGCGGCGCACTTCCTGGGTCTGCACACCGTGCGCGTGCCGGTCGGGGCCGACTTCACCGCTGACGTCGAGGCCATGCGTGGCGCCGTCACGCCGCAGACCGTGATGGTCGTGGGCTCGGCGCCGGCCTATCCGCATGGCGTCGTCGATCCGATTGCAGCGCTCGCCGCGCTGGCGACCGAGAAGAACCTGTGGATGCACGTCGATGCCTGCGTCGGCGGTTACATCGCGCCGTTCGCCAAGAAGCTCGGCGCGCCGATCGCCGACTTCGATTTCGCCGTGTCAGGCGTCACCTCGATCTCGGCCGACCTGCACAAGTACGGCTACACGGCCAAGGGCGCCTCGACCCTGTTCTTCCGCGACGCCGACGCCTTCGGTTTCATGGCCTACGACTTCGACAACTGGCCGCGCGGCCGCTACCTCACCAACACGTTGGTCGGCACCCGCCCCGGCGGTGCGATCGCCGCCGCCTGGGCCGTGATGAACTATCTCGGCGAAGCGGGATATCTGCGCGTCACCGAGCGCATCCTGGCCACCCGGCGCGCCCACGAAGAAGGCTTGCGCAAACTGGGACTCACGATCTGGGGCCGCCCCGAACTGGGCATCCTCGCCTACGGCTCCGAGACCCACGACATCCGGGCGATCGGTGAGCGACTGGCCAGTAAAGGCTGGCTGGTCGGCTACCTGACCGAGCCGATGGGCATTCACCTGATGTTGAACCTGACCCATGAGCCGGTGGTCGATGCCTATCTCGCCGACGTCGCCTGGGCGATAAGGACAGCCGACAAGCCCATTACCACTGCTCATGCAGCCACCTATTGAACGGCGCATGGACGCAACTTACCTGCGTCCGGCACGATCCAAGGAACGACGACATGACCGAGGCCCGCCATGGCCGCCAGATGCCCCACCCCGGTTTGTTGCTTGCCGCAAATGGAGGTGGTATGCCGCGAAGCCTGACGTCGATGCCTGTCGTAACGCCGCTGTCGCATTGCGCCGTGCCCCGATGATCTTTTGGGCAGATAGCGAGGCAACCTTGATGGCGCGACGCGACCCAAGGGTTTCCCCACAGCCACGCCGTACCGCATGGCGATCCACATTCGGCGCGCTAGGCCTGCTGCTGGGAGCGATGCTTCCCGGCAGCGCGGGCGCCCAGGCACCGCAAACGCCGCCGGCCGTCACGGTGGCAGTCCCCCTGCAGCGCGAGGTCGTCGAATACGACGAATTCACCGGCCAATTTGCGGCTGTCGAACAGGTCGAATTGCGCTCGCGGGTCAGCGGCTATCTGCAGTCGCATCATTTTGAGGAAGGACAGATCGTGAAGAAGGGCGACCTGCTCTTCGTCATCGATCCACGCCCCTTCGAAGCGACCCTGGCCTCGACGCGTGCCCAACTCGCCCAGGCCGAAGCGCGTGTCGACCTGGCGACCCGGCAGCTGGCGCGTGCCGCGGAACTGCGCGGGCGCGATTTCGTCGCCGCCAGCACCTACGACGAACGCCAGCAGGAGCAGCGCGTGGCCACCGCGGCGGTCGAGATCGCCAAGGCAGCCGTACGCACCGCCGAGCTGGACCTCGAATTCAGCCGCATCCTGGCGCCGGTCAGCGGCCGCATCGGCCGCCGCGAGGTCAGCGACGGCAATCTGGTCAGCGGCGGCTCGGGCAGCGGCAACACGCTGCTCACCACCATCGTGTCGATCGATCCGATCTATTTCGTGTTCGACATGAGCGAAGGCGACTTCATCGCCTATCAGCGCGCGGTGCAGTCCGGCAAACTGCAATCGACCCGCGATTCCATCCCCGTCTTCGCCCGCCTGCGCGATGAGCCCGACTGGCCACGCGAAGGCAAGTTGAACTTCATCGACAACCAGGTGAACCGCAGCGCCGGCACCATCCGTGCCCGCGCCGTCTTTCCGAATGCCGATGGCTTCCTGACACCGGGACAGTTCGGCCGCATTCGCCTGCCGGGCTCCGAGCCCTACAAGGCGCTCCTGATTCCCGACAGCGCCATCCTGACCGACCAGTCCCAGAAGATCGTCATGACGGTGAACGCCGAAGGCGTGGTGTCGCCGAAGATGGTGCGCCAGGGTCCGATCTACGACGGCCTGCGCATCATCCGCTCCGGCCTCACGCCCGAGGATCGCGTGATCATCAACGGCCTGATAAGGGCACGCCCCGGCGCCAAGGTCACGACGCAGCCGGGCGAAATCAAAGGTGCCGGCGAACGTCGGCCGGGATGACGTCATGCGGTTCACGCACTTTTTCATCGACCATCCGATCTTCGCTACCGTTCTCTCCGTCCTCATCACCATCATCGGTGGTGCGGCGTATTTCACGCTGCCGGTCGCGCAGTTCCCCGATATCGCCCCGCCGACGATCGAGGTGCGCACCTCCTACCCCGGCGCCTCCGCCCAGGTGATCAGCGACACGGTGGCAACACCGATCGAGCAGGAGATCAACGGCGTCGAGAACATGCTCTATGTCTCGAGCCAGGCGACCGGCGATGGCCAGCTCGTGATCCAGATCACTTTCACGCTGGGCACCAACCTCGACACCGCGCAGGTGCTGGTGCAGAACCGCGTCGCCATCGCCGAGCCGCGCCTGCCCGAGGAGGTGCGCCGCATCGGCGTGACGGTGCGCAAGAGCTCGCCCGACCTGATGATGGTGATCCATCTCAGCTCGCCCGATGCCAGCCGCGATCTGCTCTACATCTCGAACTACGCCACCCTGCAGATCAAGGACGTGCTAGCCCGCCTCGACGGCGTCGGCGACGTGCGCGTGTTCAGCGCCCGCGACTACGCCATGCGGATCTGGCTCGACCCCGATCGCATCGCCGCGCGCGGCCTGACGGCGAGCGAAGTGGTAGCGGCGTTGCGGGCCCAGAACGTGCAGGTCTCGGCCGGCGTGCTGAACCAGCCGCCCATACCGCGGCCTTCGGCGTTCCAATTCAACATCGAGGCGCTGGGCCGTCTGCAGGATCCGCGGCAGTTCGAGAACATCATCGTGCGCAACGATCCCGATGGCCGCGTGACCCGTGTGCGCGACATCGGGCGGGTTGAGCTGGGCGCCCAGGACTACACGACCAACGGCTACCTGGAGCAGCGCGAGGCTCTGCCGCTCCTGGTCTTCCAGCGCCCCGGCTCCAACGCGCTCGAGACCGCCGGCCGCCTGAAGGCGACGATGGAGCGGCTCGCGAAGTCGTTCCCGCCCGGCCTCCATTACGACATCAAGTACAACCCGACCGAGTTCATCCAGCAATCGGTCGACGCCGTGGTGCACACCATCTTCGAGGCCGTGGTGCTGGTCGTGCTGGTGGTGATCCTGTTCCTGCAGACCTGGCGCGCCTCGCTGATCCCGATCATCGCCATCCCGATCTCGCTGATCGGCACCTTCGCGGTGATGGCGGCGATGGGCTTCTCGCTCAACAACCTGTCACTGTTCGGCCTGGTGCTGGCGATCGGCATCGTGGTCGACGACGCCATCGTCGTGGTCGAGAACGTCGAGCGCAACCTGCGCAACGGCATGAGCCCGCGCGACGCGGCGCACGAAACCATGGACGAGGTCGGGGGCGCGCTGATCGCCATCGCCATCGTGCTGTCGGCGGTGTTCATCCCGGCCGCCTTCATCCCCGGCATCTCCGGCCAGTTCTTCCGCCAGTTCGCCGTTACCATCGCGGCCGCCACTCTGATCTCGTGCTTTGTTTCGTTGACCCTGAGCCCGGCGCTGTGCGCCATCCTGTTCAAGCCGCACCAGGCCCATGCGACGCCGTCACCCCTGACGCGGCCGTTCATCGCCTTCTTCGACTGGTTCAACCGCGGCTTCGATCGCCTCGCATCATTCTACGGCCGCACGACGGCGCGGCTGGTCCGGCTCACCGCGGTTGTGCTCGCCGTCTATGTCGGTCTGCTGGGTCTGACGGGTTGGCAGTTCGGGCGGGCACCGACCGGGTTCATCCCGCAACAGGACCAGGGCTACCTGATCACTGTGTTCCAGCTGCCGCCGGGCGCGTCGCTGGGCCGCACCGACGAGGTGGTGCGCCGCGCCGCCAAGGAGATCATGCAGATCCCCGGGGTGGAGTCGCTGGCCGCCTTCGCCGGCTTCGACGGTGCCACCTTCACCAACGCCTCCAATGCCGGCGCGATCTTCGTGGTGGAGAAGAGCTTCGAGGAACGAGCCAAGACCGGCATCACCCAAGATCAGATCATGGCCGAGTTGCAGCGGCGGCTGGGCGCCTTCCAGGAGGCGTTCATCATCGTCATCAAACCGCCGTCGGTGCGCGGCATCGGCAACGCCGGCGGTTTCAAGATGATGGTCCAGGATCAGCGCGGCCGCGGACCGGAGGCGCTGGCCGCGGCGGTGCAGGCCCTCAGCCAGGCGGCTGCGCAGTCGGGCGACGTGGCGGGGCTGTTCTCGCTCTTCAACACGCGGACACCCAAGATCTACGCAGATATCGACCGAGTCCAATCCGAGATCCTGGGCGTACCGGCCAGCCGTGTATTCGAGACCCTGGAGATCTATGTCGGCTCATCTTTCGTCAACGAGTTCAATCTGTTGGGCCGCACCTATCGCGTTACGGCCCAGGCCGATGGCCAGTTCCGCCAGGATCTGCACGCCATCGCCAACCTCAAGACGCGCAACGACGCCGGTGAGATGGTGCCGATCGGCGCCGTCGCCACGTTCCGCGATTTGACCGGTGCCTACCGGGTGCCGCGCTACAATCTTTATCCCGCCGCCGAGTTGCAGGGCACTGCGGCGCCTGGCCGCTCGACCGGCCAGTCACTGGCAACCATGGAGCGCCTGGCCGCCAGTGAACTGCCCGACGGTTTCAGCTTCGAGTGGACCGAACTCGCCCTGCAGGAAAAGCTCGCGGGCAATTCCGGCCTGCTGGTTTTCGTGGCCGCCGCGGTCTTCGTCTTTCTGCTGCTGGCAGCGCAGTACGAAAGCTGGTCCTTGCCGCTGGCGGTGATCCTGATCGTACCAATGTGCCTGTTGGCGGCCGTTAGCGGCATTCTCCTGCGCGGCATGGACGTCAACATCCTGGTTCAGGTCGGCTTTGTCGTGCTGGTGGGCCTGGCGGCTAAGAACGCCATTCTCATCGTCGAGTTCGCACGCCAGGCTGAAGCCGAGGGACAGGACCGCTTCACGGCCGCCGTCGAGGCCGCCCGCACCCGGTTGCGGCCGATCCTGATGACGTCCTTCGCCTTCATCCTCGGCGTCGTGCCGCTGGCGATCGCCACGGGTGCCGGCGCCGAGATGCGTCAGTCGCTAGGCACCGCGGTGTTCTTCGGCATGCTGGGCGTGACGTTCTTTGGCCTCGTCTTCACTCCGGTCTTCTACGTCGTGGTGCGCGGCCTGTTCGCCAAACGGCCGCCGAAGGCTGCAGCATCCGACGATGCACCGCCGCCACCACCTGACGCGGACGCACCCCAACCTCAGCCGAGCGGCCCGTGATGTCGGAGATCGATGTCGCCACCCTGGCACGACTGCGCCATGACGGCACGCCGCACGTCGTCCTCGACGTGCGCGAGCCGCCGGAAGTGGCGATCTGCGTCATCACGGGGAGCCTGTGCATCCCCATGCAGCAGATCCCGGGACAGCTGGAGACACTGCCACAGGACCAGCCGCTGGTCGTCCTCTGCCACCATGGTGTGCGCAGCGCCACTGTGACGGCATTCCTGCAGCGCAACGGCTTCGACAACGCCGTGAACCTCGCCGGCGGCATCGACGCGTGGGCCCGGCTGGTTGATTCCGACATGCCGCGGTACTAGGTCTTTCCTATGGTTGACGCCCCTGCCCTTGCGCCCACGAATCCGGCTGGATCATCGCCCGTCGCGCTGTTCCCGTTCGACAACAGCTATGCGCGCCTGCCGGACCGGTTCTTCGCACGGCTGGCGCCGACGCCGGTCCCCCAACCGCAGCTCGTCAAACTGAACCGCGTGCTGGCCCAGGCGCTGAGCCTTGACCCGGAGGCGCTCGCGGCACCATCGGGTGTCGAGATCCTCGCGGGCAACCGGCTGCCGCTGGGTGCCGACCCGCTGGCCATGGCCTATGCCGGGCATCAGTTCGGCAACTGGGTGCCGCAGCTCGGTGATGGCCGCGCATTGCTGCTGGGCGAAGTGATCGATCGTCAGGGCGTACGCTATGACATCCAGCTCAAGGGTGCCGGACGCACCCCCTTCTCTCGCTCGGGCGACGGCCGTGCCGTGCTGGGCCCGGTGCTGCGCGAGTACATCATCAGCGAGGCGATGGCTGCCCTCGGGGTCGCGACCACCCGCTCGCTGGCGGCCGTGACCACGGGCGAGCAGATCTTCCGCCAGGGATTGCTGCCGGGCGCCGTGCTCACGCGCGTGGCCCGCAGTCACGTCCGGATCGGCACGTTCCAGTTCTTCGCCAGCCGCGGCGACGTGGACGGCGTTCGCCTGCTGGCCGACTATGTGATCGACAGGCTCTATCCGCAGGCAGCGCAACCGTATCGCGCCCTGCTCGATGCCGTGATCGAGCGCACGGCGGCACTCGTCGCCAGCTGGCAGTTGATCGGCTTCATCCATGGCGTGATGAACACCGACAACATGTCGATCGCGGGTGAAACCATCGACTACGGCCCCTGTGCCTTCATGGACACCTACCACCCGGGGACCGTCTACAGCTCGATCGACGCCGGTGGCCGCTATGCCTATGGCAACCAGCCACGCATTGCGCACTGGAACCTCGTGCGCCTGGCGCAAGCGCTGCTGCCGCTGCTGGGCGACAGCGAGGACGCCGCTGTCGCCACGGCGCAGGCGGCGATCGACACGTACCCGGCCCGGTTCGAGTCGGCCTGGCTGGCCGGCTTGCGGCGCAAGCTTGGCCTGGCGCAGGCGCACGATGGCGACATGGCGCTGGCCCAGGAGCTCCTGACCGTGATGGCCGCACAGTCGACTGACTTCACGCTGACGTTCCGGCGCCTGGGCGATTGTGTCGATGATGACCCGACCGCCATGGCAGCCGTGCGCAGCTTGTTCGCCGATCCGGCGGCGTTCGATGCGTGGGCAGTGCAATGGCGACAGCGGCTGGCCAGGGAAGGCCGCGCGGCCGCCGCCATCCAGGCCGACATGCGCGCCGCCAATCCGGCTTTCATCCCACGCAACCATCGGGTCGAGGCGGTGATCGCCGCGGCGCAGACCAACCAGGATTTTAAGCCGCTGGAAGAACTGCTCACGGTTCTCGCGCAGCCGTACGACGACCAGCCACGCTTGGCGCACTACGCACAGCCGCCAGAGCCGCACGAGGTGGTGCAGCAGACGTTCTGCGGCACCTGATCACGCATCGACCATCGGACGGTGCGCCGGTTCCATGCGCGCCACGTGCTGCGCGATGACACCGGCCACGTCAGGGGCATGCGTGGACGTCATGAAGTGCGCCGCCCCCGCGATCGGAATACCCGACGCATTGGGTATATATCGACTCAACAACGCGTTGGCGCGCTGCACGGACGGGTGGCTGATAGCGCCCCACAAGACCAGGGCGGGCGCATCGACCTTTGCCAGAGCTGCCGGTGTCAGTTCGAAACCATAGGCGCTGGCCCAGTCCAGGATGTTGACCGCCGTCGTTTCGATGGCGTAGCGGCGAACCCGTGGCGGCCAGGCGGCAAAGGTGCCGGCGCCGCCGTAGAAATCGATCATGGTCTCGATCGCCGCGCTGTCGCCGGCGCCGAACGCCTCGAAATAGGCATCGGTCATCGTGCGAAACGCACGATAGTCCTCGTGCTGTCCCGCATGCCGCAACAGTTCGGCAGCCGGCGCCTCGACGATCACCAGGCTCCGTAGCGCCACCCGCTTGCGCAGCGCGACGGCGAGCGCAACCAGGCCGCCGAACGAATGACCGACGAGATGCACCGGGCGCGCTGCCTGTCGGATGACCGTTTCAACGATCTCGGCTTCGCGGGCGATATCGCTGTCCTGGGGCGTTCGGCGCTCGGTCGTGCCACCGTAGCCAAGCAGGCTGGTTGTCACGCAGCGAAAGCCGCCCTGCCACTGCGCGACGATGGGTCGCCACGCCGCACCGGTGCTGCAGGAGCCGGGCACCAGGACGATCGTCGGTCCCTCGCCACCTTCGTCGTAGTCGATACGACCCCGTTCATCGTCGATCATGATGCGTCCCTGTACGGGGGGAAGATCGCCGCGGCATGCCCGCGGCGATACTCCCATTTGGCAATAGTCGGGTACTGACGGCCGTGCGACAGCGTCACCGACGCGTGACGACGACCTCGAGGTATTCACCCGGGACCACCATGGTTGCGTCTCCGGAGCGGTTGAACTGCCCAACCAGCGACAGGAGATCCTGTTGAAGTGCTGCCTGTGCCGGCGGCTGCAGGGCCGCAAACGTCTTCAGGACCGGTCCGTAGTAGTTCCTGAATACGTCCAGCCACTGCTCCGGCGAGCGATACCGGAACACGAAATGCCGGCGCTCCGCCTTGATCGATGCCGCCTGCGGCTCGAACATCTCGGCAAGCCGTGCGGGCGTTCCCCACAACGCCGGCGACTTGGCGCCGGGTGGCGGCGGCAGGTGCTTGCCGATCGTCTTGAACAGCTGGCCGATGAAGCCCTCCGGCGTCCAGTTGGCCATGCCGATCTTGCCGCCGGGCTTGCAGACGCGGACCAGCTCGGCGGCAGCGCGGTCATGATCGGCCGTGAACATGACCCCGAAGGTCGAGACGACGGCATCGAAGCTGCCCGTCGGGAACGGCAACGCCTCGGCATCAGCCTCGCGGAACTGGATGTTGAGCCGTTCGGCCTGGGCCCGTTCGCGGGCGCGGTCGAGCAGCGCCGGCACGTAGTCGGTGGCGATCACATCGCACCCCCGGCGTGCCGCGGCGAGCGAGACATTGCCGTTGCCGGCCGCCACGTCGAGCACTGTCTGCCCGGCACGGACATCAAGGGCCTCGCACAAAGCCTCGCCGACGATCTGCAGGGTCGTGCCGACGATCGCGTAGTCGCCGGACGACCATGCCCCCTGCTGGCGGGCCTTGAGCGCCTCCAGATCGATCGAGCCGGCTGGATGGCTTGGCACTGTTGCGGCGGCGGATGACACCATGATCGCACTCCGTCCGGGCAAGGGTTCCTGCTATGCTGTCGCCTTGCCCGTGCAAACGACAGCCGGCATGGCAGCCGTGCCATGACCTTGCTCCCAGCATGGCGGGCCCCCATGGAAGCGAGCGTGGGAGGCAGCATGGAAGTCCCCGTGGATTCGCATCCGTCCGACCACATCGACGGCGGCGCGTCCTTGCAGGTCCGTCTCCTGGGCCCCCTGACCGTCAGCCGTGACGGCGCCCCGCTGGCACTGCCGGCATCGCGCAAGGTGCGTGCCTTGCTCGCCTATTTGTTACTCGCTCCCCACGCGGTCACACGCAGCCAGCTCTGCGACCTCCTGTGGGACGCCCCCAACGATCCGCGCGGCGAACTGCGCTGGTGCCTCAGCAAACTGAGGGGGCTCATCGACACGCCGGGCCGATGCAGGGTGACCACCCATGCCGACACCGTGAGGCTCGACCTCGCGGGCTGCTCAATCGATGCGATCGGCGTGAACAAAGCCGTCCAGGCCGGCCTTGAGACGCTGGCGCCGCAGCGGTTGCGGGCGCTGTCCGCACAGCTGGCCCAGGACTTCCTTGAAGGGCTGGAGATCGACCGCAGCCCGGCTTTCACCGGCTGGCTCGTGGCACAGCGCCATCGGTTTCGCAGTTGCCACGCCGCGGTCCTGGAATGTTTGGTCGGGTGTGTTCCCGATGACGAAGCCTTCGAGCACCTCGAAGCGTGGCGACAACGCGCGCCCTTCGATCGCCGCGTGCACGAGGCCCTTTTGAACACCCTGGCGCGATGCCGACGCTTGCGCGAGGGCGACGAGCACGTGGCCGCGACCGTCCGCCTGTTTGAATCGGAAGGTCTCGATCCCGCGCCCGTTCGCCGGGCGTGGCGTGCTGCCAGAGCACAGAACGACGCGCCGCGGGTTGCCTCCGTGCACGCGACCACGGCGGCTCATGACCAAGAAGACGTCGAGCAGTCTACCCGGCGTCAGGCATCGATCGCCGTTTTGCCTTTCGTGGACCGCGACGTGGCAACGGCGGTACCCGGCGGCCCCGGCGATGGCCTGGCCCATGATGTGATCACGCGACTGGCCAAGCTGCGAAGCCTGTTCGTGATCGCGCAGGGCACCGTCTTTGCGTTGCGGGACCGCAGCGTCGCGTCGCAGGACGTCGGCCGGCTGTTGACCGTCGACTATGTCGCGAGCGGCTGGCTACGGCACGACGGCAGACGAGTCATCATCGCCGTCGAACTTGCCGAAACCCGTACGGCACGCATCGTCTGGGCGGAGGTCTTTGACCACGCGGCCGACGACTCGCTCCGGGTCTTCGACGAAATCGGCAACCGGATCGTGGCCTCCATCGCTCATGAAATCGAGACCCTGGAGCGCAACCGCGCCATCCTGCGGCCGCCCAACTCGCTCAATGCCTGGGAAGCGCATCACCGCGGCCTGTGGCACATGTACCGTTTCAACAAGGCCGACAACGACAGCGCCCAGCACTTCTTCGAGACCGCGGTGCGGCTGGACCCCACGTTCGCGCGGGCGTACGCGGCGCTCTCCTTTACGCACTTCCAGAACGCGTTCCAGGGCTGGACGGACCGGGCCCCGGAAATCGACCGGGCGATGGCCATGGCGGGGCAGAGTCTCCTGGTCGACGATCGCGATCCGACGGCCCACTGGGCGATGGGACGCGCTCTATGGCTGCAAGGTCGCCATGATCACGCCGTCGCCGAGCTGGAAAGCGCGCTCGAGCTGAGCCCGAATTTCGCGATGGGCCACTACACGCTGGCTTTCGTTCAGGCGCAGGCCGGTGATCCGCAGTCGGCCATCCGCTCCGCCGACCATTCGCGGTATCTGAGCCCGTTCGACCCTCTGCTGTTCGGCATGCTCGGCGCCCGCGCGATGGCGCTGGTGCGCCTGGGCCAGTTCGAGGACGCCGCCGGCTGGGGCGTCAAGGCCGCGGCACGGCCCAACGCCCATGCGCATATCCTGGCGATTGCCGCTTACTGCCTGGCGCTGGCCGACCGTATCGAGGAAGCGCGTGCCTACGCGGTCGCCATCCGCAAGATGGCGCCCGCCTACCATGTGAGCGACTTCCTCACCGCGATGCGGTTTGCACCGGACGACGCGGCCCTGTTCCGCGCCGGCGCCCGGCGCATCGGCATGGGATGACTCCGCGACGATCAGGTCAGCCGGACGACGGCTTCGTCGTAGCGATCCGAGCCCATGTGCAGTCTGCCGCCATCGAAGATCTGGCGCTCGGCAATCCAGTCGCGTGACTGGGCGAACGCTTCCTCGGTGTAAGGCTCGAATACGATCCGCTCGCCGGCCCCCCAGCGGCGCGTGTCCATGATGGCGTGATAGCGGTCGGGGAACTCGTTCTTGTAATAGCGCGTGTAGCGTTCGGGCCGCAGATCGATGTCGCGTTGCGCGCGCTTGAGGGCACGAAGGAACCGCTTGAGGTCTTCTTCATCCGGATTGCCGGTGATCATCGACGCGATCATGAAGGTGGTGTCGATGACCTTGCGATAGCCAAGCTGCTCGGCGAGATAGTACGGGCCGCTGAACAGCGTCGAGGCCTGCGATTTGCCGTCAAGCAGGTTGTCCAGCCGCTTGAACAGCATGCCTTCCGTGAACGACAGGTTGATTTTGTCGGGCGCCAGATACTGTTCCAGTGCCTGGATGGTCGCGTAGTGGCTGCCGGACTGGTAGCCGACGGAAACCGGCACGCCGGCAAGATCCTCCGGACGGCGGATAGCCGAGTCGGCTGGCACGAAGATGCCGGCTGGAGCGACGGAATAGACGTCACCCCACAGCTTGCCGTGACCGTTCGACGCCGCGACGTTCACGGTCCAATGGCAGGCACAGTTCACATCGGATGTACGGCCCTTCTCGAATTCCTGGTAGGCACCCGACTTCTGGCCGGCCTGGTCGTGCAGCTTGCCGTCGGTCGAGCGGATCGTTTCCTGGAAGACGTAGTCGAGGCCTTCGTCGCTGAAGTACCCCTTCTCCTGGGCGACCCATTCCTGGAGCCGGAAGTGCGGCTGGATGACGAATTTCTGATTCTTCACGAGGATCTCCTTCCTATCAGGACGATCGATCACCTGACATCGTGAGCAATGGGACTCTGGGCGCGGTGAGCGCTCGACGCCATCGGCTTGCCGGAATAGACTCAATTCCAGTATGGAATATATATGGTGGGCAACCGGACCCTCGACATGACGTCATGAATGACGACGACATCGGGCTTCGACACCTGCGCATTCTCGCCTTGCTGCTCGAGGTGCGCAGCCTGACCCGTGCTGCGATCATCCTCGGCACCACCCAGTCGTCGATCAGCAAGACCCTGGGCAAGCTGCGAGCCCACTTCAGCGACCCGCTTCTGGTGCGCGTCGGCCTGGCCATGCAGCCGACTCCCAAGGCGATCGCACTTGTCCAGCCGTTGCAGGCGCTGCTGGCCACATCAGACACCATGCGATCCACGGCGCGGGCCTTCGATCCGGCGTCAGCACGCCGTGAGTTCTCGCTGCTGGTGACGGAGGTCGGGATGGTGCGATTTGTGCCGCCTCTGATCAGCCACCTTGAACGGACAGGTCACGGATTGCGGCTCAGGGCCGTCCCGCTCGACTCGCGGGAGTTCGGTGCCCGTCTCGAAGCGGGCGAGGCGGATGTCGCCATTGGCGTGTTTCCCGCCGCGGCGCCGACCATCCGGCGCCAGCGCCTTTACATCGACAAGTATGTGAGCGTCGTTCGCGGGGGCCATCCGCGCCGGGAAAAGCTCGTGCGGGCCGATGCGTTTCTCCGTGAGCGTCACGTCATGGTGACGTCGTCTCATACCGGGCACGCAGCCCATCGCATGATCGAGCAGGCCTTTGCCGACGCACTCGACGCCGATCGCGTGCTGGTGCGCATGCCGAGCTTCATCACCGCCGCTTTCGTGGCCAGCCGAACCGACGCTGTCGCCAGCATGCCGGCGCGGCTGGCGGATTACCTGATGAAGGACCTCGATCTCGCGGTTTTCCGCACGCCCATCGACCTGCCACGCCTCGACATCAGCCAGTTCTGGCATGAACGCTTCCACCACGATCGCGGCCACCGTTGGTTCCGCGCCGCCATCCACGACCTGTTCGGCGCTTCGTAACGCGATCCGGGATACGTCATTGTTCCTTTTGCGCGCGGATCTGGAAGGTCTTCGCCTCCGACAGCAGCCAATCGCGTACGAGCGCGATCTTTCGGATGTTCGCATTCCTTTCCGGGCAGACGACATAGTAGGCGAAGCTGCTCGTGAGTTTCAGCTTCAGCGGCCGCACGAGTTGCCCCGAGGCGACATCGGCGGCGATCAGCGACGATCGTCCAAGCGCCACGCCATGGCCCTCGGCTGCGGCAGCGAGCATCATGACGTCGTCGCTGAAGCGCAGGCCGCGGGTCGCATCGATTCCCTCGACCTTGTTGGCACGCAGCCACAATTCCCAATCGCGGCAGTCCTGATCATGCAGCAGGGTGTGCTGTCGCAGGTCTGATGGCGCGCGAAGCGGCGCCGTCTTCAACAGCGACGGACTGCACACCGGCACCATGTCCTCGATGAACAGCTTCCAGCTCTTCAGACCCGGATAGATGCCGAGCCCATGCCGGATGGCGATGTCGACATCATCCCGGGTGAAGTCGACCAGCTCGCGTGACGTCGATATGCGAACATCGAGATCGGGATGAAGGTTGCGCAGCCGGCCGAGCCGCGGGATCAGCCACTTCGTCGCCAGTCCCGGCAGCAGATTGACCGTGACCGACTGGGCGCGCCGGCTTCTTTCGTCGCGCAAACCCGTCGTGACTTCGGAGATGCGTTCGAAGGCACGTCGTATCACCGCGAGATAGGCCTGTCCCTGCGGCGTCAGCATCGTCGACGGCGTTCGCACGAACAGCGCGACACCGAGTTCCTGCTCCAGGCGTTTGATCTGCTGACTGATCGCGCCCGCCGTGACGTGGAGTTCCTCGGCGGCATGCTTGAAACTGAGATTCCGCGCCGCCGCCTCAAAGGCGCGCAGCGCGCTCAGCGCAGGGAGATCGTAAGCCATAGGGAGTTTAGTTCAGCTAAACTTGTCACTGTCAATTTGTCGTTTGTCGGGTTCTGCCCGTTTGTATCTATTCACGGCGCCAGCCACAAGGACCCGGTGCCCGGCAATGACCCGCTCAGAACGTCCGACACACGACCGCTCCATCGCCCGCGGAACCTGCCCCCTCGACTGCCCCGACACGTGCAGTTGGGAAATTATCGTTGAAAACGGCGTTGCGGTGGGCATCCGAGGTACCGCCGACCACCCTTTCACGCGCGGCAATCTGTGCGCCAAGGTCGACCGTTACATCGAGCACATGCATGCGCCGGACCGGCTCCTCCACCCCCTCAAGCGGGTCGGACCGAAGGGAAGCGGAGCGTTCGAGCGCATTAGTTGGGATGAAGCCATTGCGACGTTCGCCGATCGCCTGGCCACGATCAAGGAGGATCATGGCGGCGAGGCGATCTGGCCGTACGCCGGTTGCGGTTCCATGGGTTTCCTGCAGGGCATCGTCGGCGTCGGCGGTCGCCTGTGGAATGCGCTGGGGGCGTCCCACCACGAACCGACGATCTGCCACCACGCCGGAAGCCACGGTACAGCCTACACTATGGGATCGCGCCACGGCCTCGATCCCGAAGCGTTCGCACACGCCCGGCTCATCGTGATCTGGGGTGCCAATCCGCTGACGACGCACAATCACGTCTGGCGCTTCATTTCGCAGGCACGCGAGGCCGGCGCCCACCTCGTCGTCATCGACCCCGTTCGATCGCGTACCGCAGCGCGGGCCGACGAGCATATCTCGATCGTGCCCGGCACCGATGCCGCCCTGGCGCTCGGCCTCCTCAACGTCGTCGTCACGATGGGGGCGGAGGACCAGGCGTTCATCGCCGAGAACACCATCGGATGGTCCGCCTATCGCGAGCGCATCCTCGCCTTCCCGCCGGAGCGCGTCGCCCAGGTCACGGGCATTCCGGCGGCGCAGATCCGCAGCCTCGGCGAGCGCCTCGCCCGGACACGGCCGACCGCCATCCTCACGCGGATGGGCATCCAGCGTCACGCCGGCGGCGGCATGGCGTTGCGGACGATCATGACGATCCCTGGCGTTACGGGCGACTGGCGGCATCTGGGTGGTGGCGCGGTCTACTCGACGGGCGCGTATTTCGGCGGAAACATCAAGGCGTTCCTCAGGCCTGACCTGCGGGCGAAACCGGCCCGCACGCTGATCATGACCCGCCTGGGCGAAGGCCTGCTCGATCTCGATGATCCACCGGTGAAAGCGCTGGTGGTGCTGGGTGCCAATCCGGCGGCCAGCAACCCCGACCAGGGCCGTGTGCGCAAGGGTCTGGCGCGCGACGATCTGTTCACGGTCGTCATCGATCACTTCAAGACCGACACGGCCGACTTCGCCGATCTCGTGCTGCCGACGACCATGCAGCCGGAGCACACCGATCTGCACAACGCCTACGGCCATCTCTATCTCCACCTGAACGAGCCTGCGGTACGCCCGCAGGGTGAGTGCCTGCCGAGCACGGAAATCTTCCGGCGCCTGGCTGCGGCGCTGGGGTTGACCGATCCTGCCTTGTTCGCGACCGACGAGGAGCTGGTCCGCAGCATCCTCGACTCCGGTCATCCCTCCGTCGAGGGCATCACGCTCGAACGCCTGCGCGAGCAGGGCTGGCTGCGGCTCAACTATCCCCGCCCGGCGAAGGCCTATCCGTTCGGCTTTCCGACGCCATCCGGGAAGATCGAGTTTCTCTCCGAGCGCGCCGCCGCCGACGGCCTCGATCCCCTGCCGGCCTACACGCCGCCGCGCGAGGTCACCTCGGAAAGCACCGCCGCACGCTTCCCGTTGGTCCTGATCAGCCCGGCGTCGCACTTCTTCCTGAACAGCATGTTCGCCAACAAGCCGGACCTGCTGCGCAAGGCCGGACCGATCAAGGTTTCGCTCCACGCCGACGATGCGGCCGCACGCGGGATCGCCAACGGCAGTCCGGTGCGGGTTTTCAACGACCGTGGTGCCTTCGTCGCCCAGGCCGAGATCACCGACACGGTCCGTCGGGGTGTTGCCGTCACGCCGAAGGGATACTGGCCCAAGCTCGTGTCCGGCGGCACCAACGTCAACGCCACGGTGGAAGAGCGCGATTCAGATATGGGGCACGGCGCCGTGTTCCATGACAACCGCGTCGACGTCCTGCCGATCAACCCTTTGCCCAGCCCTGTTGCAGCGGAGTGACAACCACGATGGATGCCAAGTCTCTCACACACACCGACGTCGTCGCCGATCTCAAGCGCTACGAGATCCTCTTCGGCAATCGCGATGTCGACGCGATCGTCCGCGGCTTCGCCGAGGATGCCGACGTCTTCTACGCCGGCGTCGGGCGCGTCCACGGCAAGGCGGCACTGAAAGCGCTGCTCGAGCGTCGCTTTGCCAATCTGCGTGACTACCGCCTGTCGAAGAAACTCGAGGTGCTCGGGCCCGACCGGTTCGCCTCCTCCTGGACCGCCGCGTGGCGCGACGCCACCACCGGCGCCGAGATGGAGGGTTTCGGCATCGAGATCCTGGAAGTGCGCGACGGGCTCTTCACGGCATGGCGCGCAAGCTTCTCGGCCTGGCCCAAAACGGCATCAACGGAGGTAACCCCATGAACGCGCTCGCTTCCCCATCCCTCGCCGCCGAGCGGCCGGCCGCACCGGCGCTTCCCGAGTACCGGCAGCGCCTGTTTTCTCCCGTGGGGCTCTGGCGCAGCGATCAATGGCGCATCAAGGCCTACGGTATCACCCACGATCTCGCCAGGCCGGAGACCGACGTGCTGGACACGGGCGTTGCGGAAGCGGCGCAGCGTCATGTGCTGGTCCGGCTGGCCGAGGCAGAGACGGAGGGCAACCACTACAGCTGCGGCTTTGCGATCATTCACCAGGGACTTCAGGCCAACTGGCTGGTGTTCAACTGGTGGGCCTATGGCGTCATCTGCTGCGAGGCATTGGCGCGCGCGCCCGTCGACGACCCGACGAAATTCGAGATCTATGACGGCAAGGCGATGGCCTGCATCTGGGAGATGGTCGTGATCGAGCACGAGAAACGAGCCTGGATCGACCTCGTCCTGAAGCGCGGCGGGGACTTCGACTCCTATCTCGGTACCTGGCTGCAGCCGGGCCGCTACTAGGCGGCCGCGGGATGCCTGTCGTCGTTACCGACAACTGCCGCCGGTGCCGCTTCACCGAGTGTGTCGCGGTATGCCCCGTCGCCTGCTTCCATGTCGACGACGACATGGTGTTCGTCGACGCCGCCGCCTGCATCGATTGCCGGGCATGCCTTTCGGCATGCCCGGTCCTGGCGATCTACGACGAGGACGACCTGCCTGATGACAAGCGGCATTGGATTGCGATCAACGAGGACAAGGCGAAGACACTGCCGGTCATTCGCTTCAAGATCGACCCGCTGCCGGACGCTGAGATCCGGCGTCGAGACCTGGGACTCGCGTAAGGAATGAGTCTCAGGATCGCCGTCGTCGGCAGCGGGCCCAGCGGATTCTACGCTGCCGAGGCCCTGTTGGAGCGTGATCCGACAGCCGTTGTCGATCTGTTCGACAGGATGCCGGCGCCCTATGGCCTGGTGAGATCGGGCGTCGCGCCCGATCACCAGAAGACCAAGCGTGTCCAACTCGTCTTCGAGGGCATTGCCCGGTCAGATCGCGTGAGCTTCCTGGGCAATGTCGCGATCGGCGTCGACGTCACGGTCGAGGAGCTGTCGCGCCACTACCATGGCATCGTGCTGGCCACCGGGGCCGCGCAGCCACGGCCGCTCGGCATCCCGGGCGAGACACTGCACGGCGTTTACAGCGCCTTCGATTTCGTGGCCTGGTACAACGGCAACCCGGACCAGCGCGATCTCGCCTTCGACTTCTCCGGCGAGAACGCGGCTATCATCGGCCATGGCAACGTCGCCCTCGATGTCTGCCGGATCCTGGCCTCCCCTGCCGATCGTCTCCGCGGCACCGATATTGCCCACCACGCTCTCGAGGCGATCAAGGATTCGCGTCTGCGGCAGATTTCCCTGATCGGTCGCCGTGGTCCAGCCCAGGCGAAGTTCTCTCTGCCCGAGTTGAAGGCGTTGGGTGATCTCGAAGGCTGGGCGATCGAGGTCAAGGAGCTTGAGGCCATCGCTGGCGAATCACAGGCCTTATCAGAAAATCAGCGCCGAATCGTCGAAAGCCTGCATAAGCTGCAGGCCAAGGCTTCGCCGGCCAACGGACGACGAATCGTCATCCGCTTCCTTGAAGCGCCTGTCGCTCTGATCGGCACCGACCGCCTGGAGGCGGTGCACTTGCGCCGACCACACCTCGTCGGAGAGCCTTACCTGGAACCGTGCGATCTCCTGCTGTACAGTGCGGGCTTTGGTGGTGTCGCCGTGCCGGGGGTTCCGTTCTGCCGCGCGACCGGGGTCATTCCCCATCGAGACGGACGCGTGATCGCGGAAGATGGCGCGACAGTTCCCGGCCGCTATGTGGTCGGATGGATCAAACGCGGGGCAAGCGGCACCATCGGAACGAATCGCGGCGACAGCAATGCCACGATCGACGCCGTGCTGGCGGATCGCCCGGCGCTGATGCGACGCGACCTCCTGCCGAGCGGGGCGCTCATGCGCCTTCTAAGCGCCCGCACGCAGGTCGTCGGGTTCGACGACTGGCTCCACATCGATGCTGCCGAAAGGACTCAGGGTACACGGCACGGCAAGCCGCGCGAAAAGTTCACGCGAGTCCGAGAGATGCTCGACTGCGCCCTGTCCCGCCACGCGCCTGGTGTCAGAACATCTCCGGCGTGATGACGTTCTGCGGCCGTGGCCCGACCAGCGCCGCGCGCATGGTTTCAGCCGCCTTGCGCCTGGTGTCCTCCCAGGCCTCGGGCGTGAAGAAGGCAGAGTGCGGGGTGATGATCAGACGCCCCTCGCACCATGCTTCGCGCGCACGGTAGGCACGCAGGAGCTCGGGAATAGGTTCGACCGGCGGCTCCACGGGAAGGACGTCGAGCCCGACGCCGGCGAGATGCCCGCGCTTCAGGAGGTCGGCGAGCGCCTCGACGTCGACGATCGGCCCGCGTGCGGTATTCACCACGATACTGCCCTTCGGCATGCGCTCCAGCATGGCGCGCGAGATCATGCCGCGTGTTTCCGGTGTCAGCGGCGCGTGGATCGACAGCGTGTCGGTCTGCTCCATCAGCGCCTCGAGCGATCGCACGCGCTCGACGCCGACGCCGAGCTCGGTGCCGTTCGGCATGTACGGGTCATAGGCGATGACGCGGAACTGGAAAGCCTTCGCTCGCAACGCCGCCGCTGTGCCGATGCGGCCCAGACCGACGATACCGAAGGTCTGCACGCCGTTGCGGCGAAGCAGCGGATCGCGCACGTAGCTCCACGGCGCGGGCTGCGGCCGGCGCTGCGCTTCGAGATGCAGCGCGATGCCGCGGCGAAGCGACAGAGCCAGTGCGAGCGCATGGTCGGCCACCTCGGTGGTGCCGTAGTCCGGCACGTTGCACACCATCACCTGGCGCGCGGCGGCCGCCTTACGATCGATCTTGTCGTAGCCGACACCCATGCGCACGACGCAGGCGAGCTTGGGGAACTTGGCGAAATGTTCGGCGGTGACGGCATGGCGCATCACCATCAAACCGTCGATGTCGGCGCAATCGCGCGCCTCGAGCTGCGACAGGTTGGCAACGTTGTGCCACACCACGCGCACGTCGGCGCCAAACACCTCGCGCTCGACCTTGTCGTTGTCGTACAGCTTCTCCGCGTAGAGCACCGTCTTGACCATGGCTTGAGCATCTCCCCTGTGACGCGGCCTGGCGCGCTGAACGTCCGGCGGGATTCGCTGCCTCTGGCCAACGCCAAGAGAAACAGGTCGGTCGTCGCGCGCGTCGCCCAACGGGGCCGCAGCTCAACTGTAGCAGGGGGCGCAAGATCTGCCGGCACAAAAAGCCGTTCCATTTCAGGAACGGCTTTTGATTGGTTGCGAGAACACGCAATCACGTGGCCCGAACCGTCGCCATACGGCGATCTCAACTTACTACAGCAGTTGCATTTTTCAGGACGATGGTGGTGTTACGAGGGTGTCGCACCGGTATGGTCATATCCGATCGCGATGTTTGCTGGTGCGTTCGCTGGCCGGATGCCAGCAGACCTTGAGTCTTGGCTACGGTGTGCTTGTCAGGCCGGCTGGACGCTCGTGCTGTCGCGGATCCCGGACAGCCCACTACACCATGCTTTGGCCTCCACCAGATCTTCTCTCAGGCCGACGTATCGCCCGTCGCAGTAGCAACCATACTTGCCTGCAAGGGGAGAAGCGCTCGGATATGCGATGATCCGGTAGGTTTCGCCACTTACCACCGCCGTGTGTGCATCATACGCGACAGTCCAGGCGATGGGGGCCTGAGCGATATTGCTGCTATCGATTGATGCCAGCATGTTCGCATCGTCGCTGCCATGTCGCACGGTTTCTGCGGAGCATGCCGTGCAAACAAAGGTCTGCAACTCCCACGGCATCCCTCTCCTGGGATGGGTATGCCGGCCAGTGAACATCGTTTTGGCGCCGCACCGCCCGCAGGCGGGGCGGATTGGAGTAATACCGAGTGGAAGTCGCATGTGTTTTCCCGTCCGTGCTGAGGGTGAGAGCGCATGGCCTTTCCGCCACGACCTGTTTCCATCGTTGATGAGGGTATCCCGCTGCCGCGGGAACCCGGCCGAAGCGCACGGCGGGCGGCAACCAATCACAATGTCAAGACAAGCGTCCCGTCAGATCAATTGCAGGCACGTTCGCCAGTGTGGGTCCCCCGGTTACCAGCGGTCCCGGCTACAACAATCGCCGCTCGAAGCGCCGGGAGAGGAATCTAACGACAGGCTGGCTGGCCAGGTACAGCCGGGACGGCGATTGCACCAACATACATGGGGACTGAACTACACATTGCGAGGCCCCTTCGAAAGTTCTGTGTATTTCTCGCATTGGCCCGGCCATTCCACATCTCGCGCGGCCACTCGCACCGTCTCGCGCGATCCATAGTCCCGGCAACACCTGGCACGCCGATCGCGTGTGGCCGCCGACGTCTGTTGATGCTACGGTGCCGCGCGAAGACGTCGACCTTGAATAGTCAAGCGTGCGACGCCGCGAGCCGGCAGGCTCAGCACGCGCAAGGCGCGACAGAAGGGTTGCTTTGACAGGTTTTTTTGCCCGCGCCTTCGGTCGCGTGTCCTCGGCGTCGCCCTGGGACAGCGCCGAGGCGATCCGCGAGGAGCTTTTCAGCATTGAGCGTCTCGAGGAACACGCCCGGAGTCTGGCGATCGCTCAGGCCGTCGGTTCGAAGCCGGCCAAGCGTCGTCCGCTAGCGGAACGGTTGGCTGACAACGGCGTCGTGCTGCTCGACTGCTACCACAGTATCGCCATGGCAGTGGACGCTGGACGCGCCACGACGTCCGCCGCGGAGTGGCTGATCGACAACTATCATCTCGTCGAGAAGCAGATCCGCAAGATCCGGTCTGATTTGGCGCCGGGTTACTATCGGCAGCTGCCGAAGTTGGCGGCTGGACCTTTCGCTGGATACCCTCGCGTGTTCGGCATCGCTTGGGCCTTTGTCGCCCACACCGACAGCCGCTTTGACCCTGACATGTTTTGCCGCTTTGTGCGCGCCTACCAGGAGATCCAGCCGCTGACGATTGGTGAGCTCTGGGCCGCCTCGATCACCTTGAGGATCGTACTGGTCGAGAACCTCAGGCGCATCGCCGAACGGATCGTACAGAGCGGCGGCGCACGTCAGGAGGCGGACAACCGGGCCGACCGGTTGCTGGGCACCGGCGGACGCGACGCCGAAGCGGCGCCAGCCGTACTCGCGGACCACGATCGCACACCATTGGTGGACGCGTTCGCCGTTCAACTCGTTCACAGGCTGCGCGACCAGGATCCAACGATCACCCCTGCCCTGACCTGGCTTGACCAGCGATTGGCAATGCAAGGCGTGACGGCCGATGCAATCGTACGTGACGAGCACCAAAGGCAGAGTGCCGCGACTGTTACGGTGCGGAACATCATCACGAGCATGCGCCTGATCTCGGATGTCGACTGGACAGAGCTATTCGAACGCACCAGCCTCGTCGATGGCGTGCTCGCCGCCGGCAGCGCCTTTCAGACGATGGATTTCCCAACGCGCGATCTTTACCGCAAAGCCATCGAGGCGCTGGCTCGGTATTCGAACAGCACGGAACTCGACATTGCGCACGGTGCCGTTCTGGCGGCAAAGGATGTCTCAGCCGAAACATCGGGCATGACAGACGCTCGCCGGGGTGATCCTGGCTTCTATCTTCTGGCGGGAGGACGTCGCGCTTTCGAGGCAAAGATCGGCTTTCGGCCGCCGTGGTACACATGGCCGGGCCGCCTGTACCGGGCTTTCGGCGTCGGCGGATACGTGACCGCCATTGCCCTTGTGGCCGCCGTCCTCCTCGCCCTGCCGCTGTTCGTGCTCGCTGTGATGGGGGTGGCGGGCCCATGGGTCGCCTTGCTCGGTGCGCTTGGGGCGATCCCCGCCATCGATGCGGCGATCGCGCTGGTGAATCGGGGCGTGACGCGAGGCGTCGGCGCATCACTTCTGCCGGCACTGGAGCTGCGCAATGGCATCCCTGCGCACCTGCGTACTCTCGTGGCGGTACCAACATTGCTGACCACGTCGGAGGCTATCGAGGAGCAGATCGAGCGGTTGGAGATCCACTACCTCGCGAGTCCGGAGGGCGATCTCCATTTCGCACTGCTGTCCGACTGGGTTGATGCCACCACCGAACGCACACCGAACGACGAACCTCTTCTCGCAGCAGCCGTGGACGGTATCGCTCGCCTCAACCGGCGTCACGGCCCGGCACCCGGTGGCGTCCGCTTCCTGCTGCTCCATCGCCGGCGGATGCGAAACGACGGCGAAGCACGATGGATCGGCTGGGAGCGCAAGCGCGGCAAGCTGCACGAACTCAACCGGCTGCTGCGTGGCGCGATTGATACGACGTTCCTAAGCCCAGGCGGGCAGCCGCCCGCAGTGCCCACGGGTGTCCGTTATGTCGTCACGCTGGACGCTGACACCCGGCTGCCGCGCGACACAGTACGCAGACTGATCGGCAAGATGGCGCACCCGCTCAACCGACCTCGGCTCGACGCCGGCGGCGGCAGGGTCATTGAAGGGTATGCCGTGCTGCAGCCGCGAGTTACGCCCTCGCTGCCGGTCGGCCGCGAAGGATCGCTGTTCCAGCGTATCTTCTCCAGCACAAGCGGCATCGATCCATACGCCGCCGCCGTTTCCGATGTGTATCAGGATCTGTTCGGCGAAGGTTCGTATGCCGGCAAGGGCATCTACGACATCGACGCCTTCGAGGCTGCCCTCGCTGGTCGCGTGCCGGAATCGACGCTGCTGAGCCATGACCTGTTCGAGGGTGTATTTGCCCGCGCCGGGCTGGCCTCCGATGTCGAGGTCGTCGAGGAGTTCCCCGCCCGTTACGACGTCGCCGCGCTGCGGCACCATCGCTGGGCCCGCGGTGACTGGCAGCTGCTGCCGTGGATCCTTGGACGGGGCTCACGTACGGACCCGGCGAATGGCGCCCTCTCAGCGCTTGGCCGCTGGAAGATGCTCGACAATCTCCGGCGCACGCTGTCGGCACCCGCCGCCGTCCTCGCACTGCTCGCGGGATGGACCGTGCGGTTCGACGTCGCATTTGTCTGGACCACGTTCGTCCTCACGACAATCATGCTGCCAACCCTCATTCCCGTCATTGGCGCCGTTGTGCCGCGCCATGCCGGGATCACGGTGCGCAGCCACCTCCGCGCACTCGGTAGTGATCTCTGGCTTGCCCTTACCTTGTCCGCTCTCACGGTCGTCTTTCTCGCGCACCAGGCGTGGTTGATGGGCGATGCGATCGCACGAACGCTGGTCCGCTTGTGGGTCACCGGCAGGCACTTGCTTGAATGGCTTCCGGCAGCGCAGGCGACGGTCGGCCCGCAACTCAACCTCGCTGCCTTCTACCGGAGGATGGCCGGCGCGCCGTTTATCGGTTCTCTGGCGGTGGTCGTCGCCGGCCTGTCGGAACAGGGTACATGGTCCCTGGCTGCACCGCTCGCCGCACTGTGGATCGCCTCGCCGGCCATCGCGCGCTGGACGAGCCTGTCTCCGATGGTCGCGGGCAGGCTCAGCGTGTCGGCCGGCGACGCCCGCGCCTTGCGGCTGACCGCTCGCCGCACCTGGCGGTTCTTCGAGACCTTTGTGACGGCGACGGATCACATGCTGCCGCCTGACAATTTCCAGGAGGACCCGGCTCCTGTGCTCGCGCATCGCACCTCGCCGACGAATATCGGCCTTTATCTCCTCTCGGTTGCGAGCGCCCGTGACTTTGGCTGGATCGGTACCATAGAGGCGATCGAGCGACTGGAGGCAACGCTTTCAACCATGAGCGGCCTGGCGCGTTTCCGCGGCCATTTCTACAATTGGTATGATACGCGTGATCTGCGGCCGCTCGACCCTCCGTACATCTCATCCGTGGACAGCGGTAATTTGGCCGGGCATCTGATCGCGCTCGCCAATGCATGCCAGGCGTGGCGCCTGGCGCCTGCCACCCCCACGCTGCGCCTTGCTGGTATCCAGGATGCTCTCGACCTTTTTAGCGCGGAAGCAGATCTTCTGCGCGACGGACGGCGAACGCAGACAGTAACTTGGCATCAGTTCGACGATGCGCACGCCAGGTTTGCCGACGACCTCCGCCGCACGTCCGCGGCCGGCGAAGACATTGCGGGACGGCTTGCGAGATTGAGCCCCCAGGCCGAGACCTTGGCCGATATTGCCCGCACGCTGGCGGCCGAACGCGGAGACGACGCCGGTGCGGACATGATGTTCTGGGCCGAAGCCGTCCGCAAAGCGATCCAGACTCACTGTCAGGATCTTGATTCTTCAGTCGATCCAGATGGCGCCGCAACAGTACGGCTGTCGGTTCTTGAAGAGACCGCCCGAGCGACCGCACTGGAAATGGAGTTCGGCTTCCTGCTCGACCGTGACCGCAAACTGCTGTCGATCGGCTACCGGGTGCCGGAGGGGGCCCTCGACACGAACTGCTATGATCTCCTCGCCTCCGAGGCGCGCCTTGCAAGCTTCATGGCGATCGCCAAGGGCGATGTGCCAGCCCGTCACTGGTTCCATCTCGGTCGTGCCGCTATGCCGGTTGCCTACGGTGCGGCCTTGATTTCGTGGTCCGGATCGATGTTCGAGTACCTGATGCCATCGCTCGTCATGCGCGCGCCGGCCGGCAGCCTGCTTGAGCGAACAAGCCGCCTGATCGTGCGACGGCAGATCGATCATGCAGCCAAGCTCGGTGTCCCTTGGGGAATGTCGGAATCCGCCTACAACGCCCGCGATCTGGAGTTTACCTACCAGTACTCGAACTTCGGCGTCCCCGATCTCGGACTGAAGCGCGGCTTGGGAGAGAACATCGTCATCGCGCCATATGCTACAGCGCTCGCGAGCATGGTCGATCCGCGGGCGGCGGCACGAAACCTCGAGCGGCTCACCGGTATTGGCGCGCGCGGTCGCTACGGTTTCTACGAGGCACTGGACTACACCCCGATCCGGGTTCCGGGGGGCGACAAGGTCGCGATCGTACGTGCTTTCATGGCCCATCATCAGGGCATGTCGATCGTCGCTATCGCGGACACCCTGCTCGATGGCGCCATGCGGGCGCGCTTCCACGGCGACCCCATGATTCAAGCAACAGAATTGCTGTTGCAGGAGCGCACGCCACGCGACGTGGCGGTGGTCCGTCCGTGGGCTGCGGAGGCGAAGTCCACCGTCCGAGCCCACGAGATCGAGCAACCCGGCGGCCGACGTCTGACCAGCGCGCATGGCGCTACCCCCACGACGCACCTGCTCTCGAATGGACGCTATGCGGTGATGCTCACGGCCGCTGGCTCGGGCTACAGCCGCTGGCAGGATCTGTCCGTGACCCGGTGGCGCGACGATGCCACGTGCGACGACAGCGGCTCATATATCTTTCTCAGGGACGTTCGCAGCGAAGACGTGTGGTCGGCGACCGCTCAGCCGATCGGTGCCAAACCAGATGACTACAATGTCGTATTCAGTGAGGGCCGAGCCGAGTTCGTGCGCCGCGATGCCACGCTGACGACAACACTCGAAGTGCTGGTATCGCCGGAAGAAGACGGTGAGGTCCGTCGTGTTTCGATCTCGAATTCCGGCATTGGCGTACGCGAGGTTGAGGTCACGTCCTATGCCGAACTCGTGCTGGCGCCGCAGGCCGCCGACGTAGCGCATCCGGCCTTTTCCAAGCTGTTCGTCCAGACCGAGTATCTCGCCGATGTCGGCGCTATACTGGCGACCCGGCGGCGGCGTGCGCCGAATGAACCGGAAATTTGGGCCGCGCACCTTGCCGTCGTCGATGGTGAAACCGTCGGCAAGATGGAGGTCGAGACCGACAGGGCCCGCTTCCTCGGCCGCGGCTGCGGGGTCCACATGCCCAACGCGCTGCTCGACGGACGGCCGCTCTCCAATACGGTCGGCATTGTACTCGACCCCGTGTTCGCCTTGCGCCGCCGCCTGCTGATCGCAGCGGGCGCCACCGTGCGCATCACCTTCTGGACGCTCATCGCCGCGTCGCGCGAGGCTCTCCTCGATGCTGTCGACAAGCACCGCGACGTCACCGCTTTCGGACGTGCCGCCACGCTGGCCTGGAGCCAGGCACAGGTTCAGCTCCATCACCTCGGTATTGCCCAGGGGGAAGCCGCCCTGTTCCAACAGCTGGCGGGACACCTTCTCTACGCCACGTCGGCGTTGCGGCCGTCCTCCGATACGATCCGACGCGGCATCGGCGCGCAGCCAGGACTATGGCCGCACGGGATTTCCGGTGATTTGCCGATCATGCTCCTGCGCATTGCCGACACGGAGGAACTCACCATCGCACGCCAACTGCTTCAGGCGCACGAGTACTGGCGCATGAAGCAGTTGGCTGTCGATCTCGTAATCCTGAACGAGCGCGCATCCTCCTACGTCCAGGACCTGCAGATTGCGATCGAAACCCTGGTTCGCACCAGCCGGTCACGGCCCCAGACCGGCGTCGAACTGCCGCCTGGCCGCGTCTTCGTGCTGCGGGCCGATCTGATGTCAGTGGAAAGCCGAGCCCTGCTCGCATCCGTCGCGCGGGTGGTGCTCGTCGGCGCACGGGGTCGCCTCTCCGATCAGCTGGAACGGGTGTCGCCCGCCTCTCCGTCCGACCGTTTCGTACCGAAACACGTTCCAGCCGTTTCGTCCCCGGTCGTACCGCCTGTGCCGACGCTCGAGTTTTTCAATGGTCTCGGCGGTTTCGCAGATGACGGACGGGAATATGTAACGATCCTCGGCCCTGGGCAGTCAACGCCGATGCCCTGGATCAACGTCGTCGCCAATCCCAGCTTCGGGTTCCAGGTAGCGACCGAGGGCAGCGGCTATACATGGTCGGTCAACAGCCGCGAACGTCAGCTTACGCCGTGGTCGAACGACCCCGTGACCGATCGCCCAGGTGAGGCGTTCTATGTGCGCGACGATGACACCGGCGACTTGTGGAGCCCGACGGCACTACCGATCCGCAACGAGACCGGGACCTATGTCGCGCGGCATGGCCGCGGGTATAGCCGCTTCGAGTATGCTGCACACGAAATCGCAACGGATCTCCTCCAGTATGTCCCGATCAACGACTCGGTAAAGATTTCGCGTCTACAACTGCGCAATACGTCGGCCCGCGCCCGGCGCCTTTCGGTGACCGCTTACGCGGAATGGAGTCTGGGGCCGTCGCGGGCGGCGTCAGTTCCCTTTGTGATGACCGAAATCGATCCTGCCACAGGCGCGATGTTCGGGCGCAATCCGTGGAATCCCGCCTTCGGGTCGCGCGTCGCCTTTGCGGATTTCGGCGGACACCAAATGGACTGGACGGGCGATCGGCGCGAGTTCATTGGCCGCAACGGAGCACTGGCCAACCCGGCGGCACTGGCCGGCACAGCACCGCTATCCAAGAACGTTGGAGCCGGTCTCGACCCTTGCGCCGCGCTGCGAGGGCCGATCGAACTGCCTCCTGGCGGCGCCGTCGAGCTCGTCTTCCTGCTGGGCGACGCCGCAAGTACGGAGGCCGCTCGGGACCTGATCACTCGCTATCGCGCGGCCGATCTCGGTGCAGTGTTGTCCGAGGTCAACCGGTACTGGAATGACGTCCTGGGCGCGGTCCAGGTGAAGACGCCCGAGCGGTCAATGGATATCATGCTGAACGGTTGGCTGCTCTATCAGACACTCGCCTGCCGCATCTGGGCTCGCTCTGCGTTTTATCAGGCGAGCGGGGCTTACGGTTTCCGTGATCAACTTCAGGACGGCATGGCGCTTGCCTCCTCACGCCCGGCAGTGACGCGCGAGCACCTCTTGCGCGCCGCCGAGCGCCAGTTCGTGGAAGGCGACGTGCAGCACTGGTGGCTACCGCATTCCGGCCAGGGGGTACGCACGCGAATCTCGGACGACCGGGCGTGGCTCGCCTGCGCGGTTGCGCAATATGTTCTCGTGACAGGCGATGCGGCCATACTCGACGAACTGGTCCCGTTCCTGGAAGGTCAGAAGCTCGCGGCACATGAACACGACAGCTTCTTCCAGCCGACGACTTCCGACCACAAGGTTACCCTGTTCGAGCACTGTGCCCGCGCCATCGATCAGAGCCTTGCAAGGGGCAGGCACGGCCTGCCCCTGATCGGCACCGGCGACTGGAATGACGGCATGAATCGTGTCGGCGCTAAGGGAGAAGGGGAAAGCGTCTGGCTGGGCTGGTTCCTGCACACGGTGCTGACGGGTTTCGCACCCCTTGCCGATCGGCGCGACGAGACTGCGCGCGCGAGCGCATGGCGGGTTCACGCTTGTGCCCTCAGTGCCTCACTCGAGAGCGAAGCATGGGATGGCGGTTGGTACCGGCGAGGCTGGTTCGACGACGGAACATCGCTCGGTTCGTCGAAGAACGAGGAATGCCGCATCGATTCCATCGCGCAGTCCTGGGCTGTGATCTCGGGCGCCGCGGAAGCTACGCGCGCCGCCGATGCCATGGCGGCCGTCGAGCACGAACTGATCCACGCCGAAGAAAGACTGGCGCTGCTCTTTGCGCCTCCCTTTGACAAGGCCGCGGTCGATCCCGGCTACATCAAAGGCTATCCGCCGGGAATCCGCGAGAACGGTGGGCAGTACACCCACGCCGCGCTGTGGTCAGTGATGGCATTCGCAGCGCTCGGCGAAGGGGACAAGGCGCTGCGTCTCTTCTCGCTGCTCAACCCCATCAATCATGCCCGCACGCGCACGGACGTTCATCGCTACAAGGTGGAGCCGTACGTGGTTGCCGCCGACATCTATAGCACTCTACCCCATGTCGGGCGTGGCGGCTGGACCTGGTACACCGGCTCGGCCGGCTGGATGCAGCGTGCCGGAATCGAGAGCATCCTCGGCTTGCGCATGGAGGATGCGACGCTGCGCATCGACCCCTGCATTCCGCAGCTCTGGCCGAGTTTCGAGATCATGCTACGACACGGCTCTGCGTACTACGAAATCCGGGTCGATAACCCCGATCATGTCAGCCGGGGTATCGTTGCAGCCAGCCAGGACGGCCGCTTGATCGCGGATAGACCCTTGCGCCTACCGCTCAGCGACGACGGCATCTCACACGTTGTCCGGATCACACTGGGCTGATCGGCAGGCCTTGCATCGCAAGCGGCCACTGCAGGTGAACCGGCGCGCTAAGGGGTATCTCCGTCGGCTCCCTGCGGATGCTGACGAACCTGCGACAAGATGTTGCGATAGCGCTCCACCAGCATATTCCAGCTCGACCCGTCCGGATCGGACGTGCCACTCGCCAGAATGGCGGCGACAAGCTGTTCCATCTGTCGTTTGTCGAATTCAAGCATGGGATACTCCTCTTGATGGATTGAAGGCCGGCGTCATCGGTACTCTGGCCAAGCGTGCCATCAGCCGAAACTCACTGTTCCGAGCCAACGACGACGTCACCGTGAGCGGTCATCACGGCGCGCCCTGAATGCTATGTGACGCCGCAGCGTCGAGAACCAGTGTCCCAAACAGAACAGTCGCGATCTGTCACAACCTCTAGTGTTGCCTGTTGTGCGGGGCATGGAGGCATCCATCAACGGCGGCGTTGCGCGACATCCAGGAATCGATCAGTGAGCATTGGACACACGTGAGAAAACCACTGCCATTCCGTAGCACCGCCTTGAAACGCTGCAGCGGCCGTCCCAAATCAGCAGTCTCCCACGAAGAGTGCCAAGCGCGACGGGTTGCCAAAGCAACCCGTCGGTCCGGCCATGGCAGTTGAACGTGCGTCCTGATGAAATTCCGCACAGTCCGACGCTCGGCGCCGTCGATTCTCAACACAAGGATATGATGTCATGGCAGCCAAGGACGTACGCTTTTCCTCCGATGCCCGCGAGAAGATGATGCGCGGCGTCGAGATCCTCGCCAATGCGGTCCGCGTGACGCTTGGCCCCAAGGGCCGTAACGTCGTTCTCAACAAGAGCTATGGCGCCCCGCGCATCACAAAGGACGGCGTCACCGTCGCCCGGGAGATCGAGTTCGAGGACAGATTCGAGAACATGGGCGCCCAGCTGGTGCGCGAGGTCGCCAGCAAGACGAACGATGCCGCCGGTGACGGTACCACGACTGCCACCATCTTGACGCAGGCGATCGTGCGGGAAGGCGCCAGGCTGGTGGCCGCCGGCATGAACCCGATGGACCTCAAGCGCGGCATCGATCTCGCCGTCATCGAGGTGGTGAAGGACATCGCCAGGCGTGCCAAGAAAGTCCGCTCCTCGGAGGAAATCGCGCAAGTGGGCACCGTCGCTGCCAACGGCGAACGCGAGATCGGCGACATGATCGCAAAAGCGATGAAGAAGGTCGGCAACGAGGGTGTGATTACCGTCGAGGAGGCGAAATCAATCGAGTCCGAACTCGAGGTCGTCGAGGGGATGCAGTTCGACCGTGGCTACCTCTCGCCCTACTTCATCACCAATGCCGAGAAAATGGTGAGCGAACTCGAGGGCCCTTACATTCTTCTCCATGAGAAGAAGATCGCCAATCTCCAGACATTCCTGCCCGTACTCGAAGCAATCGTCCAGGCTGGCAAGCCGTTGCTTGTCGTCTCCGAGGACATCGAAGGTGAAGCGCTCGCCGCGCTTGTCGTCAACAAGCTGCGCGGTGGCCTGAAGGTCACCGCCGTCAAGGCGCCAGGCTTCGGCGATCGGCGCAAGGACATGCTGGAGGATGTCGCGGTGTTGACCGGTGGCCAGGTCATCTCCGAGGATCTCGGAACCAAACTTGAAAACGTCACCCTGGACATGCTTGGCCAAGCCAAGAAGGTGACCGTTTCCAAGGACAACACGGTCATCGTCGATGGCGCCGGCACGAAGAAGAGCATCGAGGCCCGGATCACTCAGATCAAAGCGCAGATCGAGGAGACGACTTCGGACTATGACAAGGAGAAACTTCAGGAGCGTCTTGCGCGGCTCGCTGGCGGTGTTGCCGTGATCAGTGTCGGCGGCGGCAGCGAGATCGAGGTCAAGGAGCGGAAGGATCGCGTTGACGATGCATTGAACGCCACGCGCGCGGCAGTCGAGGAAGGCATTGTCGCGGGCGGTGGTGTCGCACTGCTGCGCGCCAAGGCTGCCCTCACCAAGCTCACCAGCGACAATCCAGATGTGCGCGCCGGCATCACCATCGTGCTGCGCGCCCTCGAGGCGCCGCTACGTCAGATCGTTGAAAATGCCGGGGTCGATGGATCTGTCGTCGTCGGCAAGCTGCTGGAAGCGAAAGACCCGAACAGCGGCTTCGATGCCCAGACCGAGCGCTATGTGAACATGATCGAAGCTGGCATCATCGACCCGGCCAAGGTTGTTCGTGTCGCCCTTCAGGACGCGGCGTCGGTCGCCGGCTTACTGATCACCACTGAAGTCATGATTGCCGAGCGGCCGCAGAACGACGCAGCTCCGGCCATGCCAGGCGGCCACGCGGGTTACCACTAGACCCATCGGCGAATTGTCCGGACACATCAAGAAAGGCCTCACCATGGAACGCCGCGTCCTCGAAACGATCCGCGACGCTGCGGACCCATTTGTCGCCCAGGCAGAGGACTGTCTGAAACGGTTGCGCATGGACCGCCGCACCTTCGTGAAAATTGTCGGCGATCTTCAGAAGCGGCACCTCATCGAGATCGACGAGGACACTGGCGCGATACGCCTGACGGAGGCAGGCGACAAAGTACTCCTGCAGCAAGGCGCAATCGGGACAGATATGTAGCGAAGCTGGTTTCCTTCGCAAGGAGACTCGTCCTTACCATAAAGCGACGATCACGATCTGACGATCGATCTGGCAAGCGCGATCGCGACGGTGGAGGAATCAGAGCTGCTGGGACAGGGGTTTTCCTCAAACAGACATATCACCTCGATGGCTCAGTCACCGAATAGCTTTTTCGACTTCTCCGCTCGATGTTGCGAGTTCAACTCGTCGATAACTTCACCGAGGGTTCTGGAGAGCTGGCCGATGGAAAGCCACATCTCTCCCATCTCGGCCGGCGAGAGCCGGTACTTTTCGACGTATGCGTCGACGATCAGAAGTTCGCGCTTATCAATCTTCGCCATTTGCGATCTCCTTCGATTTACCTACAGGTGAGATCGAGATGTGTGAGGGCCCATATCGCGGCAATGGAGGAGCAAGGGCTTCCTCGTGAAGGCTCTGAGCCACAGATGGCATGGATACTCACCCTTTAGTCCCATCCACCGGCACCGCGCTGTCCCTTTCTGAACACTTCAGAAAGACGCCATTTATGTTCCGCGGCCGCTGGGAAACTTACACAGCCCTTCCACGTTGGTCCTCATGAAGGCGAAGCCATGTCCAGAAATCTCCAGGGATTGATCATCGCAGCAATGTTCGCAATTGGGGCGATCGTGTTGCTGGTGATGATGAGCGCAGATTGGTGGAAACCGCTGTTCGGTTAGATGAGTACCCGCACTCGGCGGCTTGCGCCGAACTACCGCTAGCCTCACTCAAAGAATTCACTGAATGTCGCTCTTTTCCTGACGCGGTTGCAATTCGGGAGATGTACTTGACAGTCCCGCGGCTGGACGTCGTTCGAACGCTCCTCCTTCACCGGTCTTTCGGGCTTGCTGCACAACAGAATGAGTTCTCTCTTCGGAGAAACCGAAGCTCTGGAGTGCATAGTCAAGGAGTCCCAACCCGATCTCGCGCTCGCCCATGATGGCAATACCCACGCCCTGTCGCTCGAAGTGCGCGAGTTCACCCACGCTGTGAGTGCGAACTGCCGTCCGGATTTGCGGGTTTATTTGTCGCGCAAGTTCAATAATACGCTGTGTTTGAAATCCTCTGGGAGCGGCGATGACGAGCAAACGCGCACGATCAACGCCGGCAGCTTCCAGTACACCCGCTGCCGTCGCATCTCCATACACGGCAGCGATATCTCGACGTCGGAGTTCTTCGACACGTCGCCGGTTCTCGTCCACCACCACGAACGGCAAACCTTGCGCCTTGAGTGCCTCGCCAAGAACGCCGCCTACCCGACCATACCCAACAATCACAGCATGGTCCTGCTGGTCTGAGCCACGCTTCCCTTCGGACAGGGTGGCTAACCTACTCCCGCGTCGCTCGAGACGCGCAAGCAAGCGCGGCCGCCTGCGAAGCCACGCCGTGAGAGGATCAATGGCTGCAAACACGATCGGATTGACGGTGATTGAGAGTAGAGCGCCTGCTAGAATCAAATCGCGGCCCGCCGGGGGAAGGACACCGAGTGCAATGCCCACCCCGGCCAGAATGAACGAGAACTCCCCGATTTGGGCTAGGCTTGCCGAGACGGTCAGAGCTGTCGTCAGCGGATAACCGAAGGCGAGCACGATGGCGAAGGCTGCCAGCGATTTGCCGAATACGATCACAAGCACGATGGCGGCGACCGACAGGGGATCGCGCACCAATACCGTTGGATCAAACAACATGCCGACCGAAACGAAGAACAGCACCGCGAAAGCGTCCTTGAGAGGCAACGAGTCTGCCGCCGCTTGATGGCTGAAGTCCGATTCGCTGAGGACCACGCCCGCGAAGAACGCTCCAAGCGCGAAAGATACTCCGAAGAGTTCTGCCGAGCCAAAAGCAATACCCAGCGCGAGCGCTAGGACAGAAAGCGTAAAGAGTTCCCGTGAGCCAGTTCGGGCGACTTGCGCCAATGCCCAGGGAACAACTCGCGTTCCCACCAGGAATACGAGCGCGATGAACGCTGCCACCTTGCCGATCGTGAATAAAAACGCCAACCCAATGCTACCACCAGCCAGCCGTGCGGCCAGGCCATGGGCATCGGCGCCCAATGGACCTGCTATCGCGGGCAGGAGCACCAGGGCAAGGACCATCACCAGGTCTTCGACAACTAGCCAGCCTACCGCAATGTGGCCGTTGACCGAGTCGAGCGCACTGCGATCCTCCAAAGCCCGCAGGAGGACGACCGTGCTTGCGCATGACAACGCCAATCCGAGCACGACGCCCGCGGCTGGGCTCCAGCCCCAGATCAGCGCGACGCCGGTACCAATGGCTGTTGCCACCATGACCTGTGCAAGCGCACCCGGCAGAGCGATCCGTCGCACCGCCAGCAAATCCTCGATCGAGAAATGGAGGCCGACGCCAAACATGAGAAGAATGATGCCAATCTCGGCAAGCTGACCCGCCAGATTCACCTCCCCGACGAAACCGGGTGTGAAAGGACCAATGGCGACACCGGCCAGGAGATATCCCACAAGGGGCGGAAGGCGCAGCTTGCGCGCCAAGAAACCGCCACAGGCCGCAAGCGCGAGCCCCAATACGACGGTGGCAAGCAGTGACGTGTCGTGCGGCATGAGCCTCCAGGCGTCGTCGTGACCGCAATTGTTAATGTGCGCTCGCGGCGGGCAATCGTGTGCGCTCTTGTGGCAGAAGCGATGACGCCATGCATCAATACTTCTATCCGACCGACGTCTACCGGCTTGGTGTCCTACGTCTTCGCTGAACTCGCCGCACGAACGCAAGCAAGATCACGAAGAATGCGCCGGCATCAGGTATCGGGCCTGAATCGCCAAACTCAGGCACGATCGGAACACCACACGAGGATAGCGATCATGGACTGGCTCTATCCACTCTCCGGGTTTGGCGTCGGCGTCATTGTCGGCATGACCGGCATGGGGGGTGGTTCATTGATGACCCCACTGCTCATGCTGGTCTTCGGCGTCCCTGCCCTCACGGCCGTGGGAACGGACCTGCTGTTCGCTGCGATGACGAAATCCGCAGGCACGGCGATTCATTCCAGAAAGGGAAATGTGGACTGGGGAGTCGCTGGACTCCTGGCGGCCGGATCTGTTCCCGCCACCGTGCTTACGATCTGGACTCTGTCCCAAATACCGAAGCAAAGTCCGATGATGGCTGCGATCATCTCGATCACGATCGGGATCGCCCTGATCATCGCGGGCATGGCGATCTTTTTCCGCCGCCGTATTCGTGACTATGCTCTGGCCCGTGCCGATAACCCGACGCAAACACGCTATGCCGGCACCATCACAGTCATCCTCGGCGCGATCCTGGGAGGGCTCGTATCGCTATGCTCGGTCGGTGCCGGCGCCCTCGGTGTGGCCATTCTTTTCTTTCTTTACCCACGCCTGCCATCCATTCGTATTGTCGGTTCCGATCTCGCACATGCTGTGCCCCTGACCCTGGTGGCGGGTTTCGGCCACTGGCTGATCGGTAACGTGGAGTGGTACATTGTCGGCGCCTTATTGCTTGGATCTTTGCCCGGTATCATTATCGGTAGCCATTTTGCGAATCGCATTTCCGAGCGTTTCTTGTTCCCCGTGCTGGCCAGCATGTTGACCCTGATTGGTTTGCGGCTCATCGCTTCGTAGCCAGGCGGCCATCCCGATGGCAATGCGGAAACCTGTCAGGTCCGCCTGAAGTATCTCACAAGAGTTAGAAGCACCATGGCGCCAATGGTGGCGCTGACGATCGCGGCGACCAAACCAGTACCAATGCGGGTCTCCGATGTGGGCAGCAACAAGCCGCCGATGAACGCACCCACAACCCCAACAACCACGTTGCCGACGAGGTTGAGAGTGCCACCCTTGATGAAGGTCGCGGCCACCCAGCCGGCAACAAGGCCGACGATCAGCATGACGAAAAGGCTTTCTACAGACATGGCGGTTGCCTCCTTATGACGGCAATTGCGCCTTCGGCACACCTATGGTGCTTCCGCGCTCTTGTGGGCTACCGAGCGGGCCGTTGAAGAAAAGGAATGTGAGGATTCCGACAACCACTGCCACGACGCCGGCGACAAAGTACAGGCTGCGGTTACGCCTACCTTGCGTGATCTCGACCATGACAATCTCCGGTGGTGCTGCGGCATTCCGCTATCTACGCAGGAGGCGACCTTCACGGCTGGTTGTACAACCCGATGCCGAAGTCAAACGAAGTGCCTACCCTCGGACCATAGATGTATCAGCAGGACATACCGCTCACTGTTCAATTATGAACAGATCGTTGCATTTGAGCACGGTTGACGGTGGTACGCCCGTCGTCGGCGAACTGTGTTCCAACGCGGCCTGTCCGACGGATGCCACGGCAACCTGCGTGACGTTTGCCCGGTGTCACTCGATCGGGGCAAGCGATGTGCAGCTAGTCGTGCACGACGACGCGCAATAGCGAGGAATGCACCTTCAAGGTGCCATTGTACTCGATGAAGCCGAGCTTGCGGAACTTGTTCATGAAATAGTTGATCCGCGAACGCGTCGTTCCAATGCGGGATGCCAGTATCTCCTGGCTGATCCTCGGTATTACCGTCTCCAGCTTTCCTTCCTTGCCAAAATTCGCCAATAGCAGAAGAAGGCGGGCGAGTCGCCTTTCGCTTGAATTGAACAGTTGATCGACCAGGTCGGCCTCGATCTGGATGTTGCGCGATAACAGGAACGCCATGAACATCTCCGACAGGGCCGGCTGTTCATGAAGCATGCGGATCATCGTTTCCTTCTCGATCCTGACTATCGTCGAGGCCGCCATCGCACCGGCTGACGCCATGTGCAGAGGCTGGCCGGCCAGGCATCCCTCGCCGAAGAAATCTCCTGGGCCTAGAATCGCGACTATTCCCTCCTTGCCATGCTCAGACACGACAGTGAGCTGGATCCTGCCCTTCTGAATATAGAAAACAGCATCGGCGGGATCACCCTGCTGGAAGACGATGTCCTTAGCCTTGTGGCTCATGCTGGACCGCCCGGATCCAACCGATGCCAGGAATTGCTGTGCGTCAAAACCACCGGCTTTCGCCGCGGCCATGGGCATACCGGTACTCGCTGCCCTTGCGGCACTTCCCACCACTGCTATCCCGGTGTTCCGAGGTGGCCGGGCCTTGCCGGACGCCTTGCGGGGCATGATCAGCCTCCCTCGATTCTCTGGAGTCCACCTTTCCACTGGTCAGGGCAGTGGCCTTGGCGTTGCGTATCCTAGCTTGCACCGCTATTCCGTTCCATAACGCCTGTCGGTCCCCCGGATCGAGACCATACCACTCCTTGCGGTTACCGCGATCAGGCACACTACTTTGGTTGCACCTGCCGGAGTTTCGCCATCGCAGCGATCCGCAAGCGCCGGCATCGACGCGGCCGACGCCAAGTGTCTCAAACTGGACAGTCGATAGCGCTCCAGTCAGATATGAAAATCATGACCTCTAACGTATCAGTTTCGTCCGGTGGCGTACCGGTGGACCTAATCTAAGGGAGGATCTGTCGTGTCCGTGCAGTTCCGGCCAGACGAGGAAAGTCGGGGCACGATGACCGCTCTGCCCGGCGCGAACCGATGCTTGCGTACATTCCCGCTGAAACAGCGCACACTGCTGAGAAAGCTGACGACCGAGTTAGCTTCCTTGCAGGAACGTGTCGAGGCGGCGAACCTCGATACGTTCAAGCTGGATGACGACCTCCAGAGCTTGTCGGAAGCTTTGCGAACCGCCGTTGCTGATCTCCGCCACGCACAAGCGGCCCTTGGCTGGTTAGTGAACGCCGGCCGCGCAAAGACAGCAGCAGCCGCCCAATAGAGGGAACGTTTCGCGACCAAAGCCAGATGTGTTCTGTGGCGAGCGCCAACTTCAGTCTCGATCGCCAACCATCTCGGGGGCAGCGTGCAGCAGTGGTCCTGCTCAGTCCTTGCCGTGTTCCCTGCGTTTGGCCGCCGCCCATTCAGCGCGCGCAGCAACCACCTCGCTTGACCCGCCGCCGATGCCCTCCGCCTCAATGACGGCCCTTTCAGCAGTGTCGAGATCGTTGCGGGCCATCGCCTCGCGGTATTGTGTCAGTAACTCCCAAGCCCGCGCCGTGAGCTGTCGATTTTCTTTAGCCAGCTCGTCAATCGGCTTGGTAGCGGTCGCTTCGGTATCTGCCGCCTGCCTGGCATTGGCCACCCGACGCTGCAGGCTGTCCCAGCCCGGATGGGTGGTATGGTGCCGGGACGCCTCGGCCACAATGCGCTCTGCGTCAGCGATACGGTTACCTGCAATCGCCACCTCGATGGCGGTAGCAATATCGCGGATTTCGCCGTCTTGGCGTAGACGGTCGCCTTGGCGTTGGCTATCGATGCGTTGGCGTATGATATCCGCCCGCGCGACAGCAATGCCCGGCAAACCCGGTGCCAATTCATTGGCATCGGTTAAAATAGCGGCAGCGCGATTGTAGTTGCCCTGCGCTGCCATCCGATACGCCTCGCTCACCAGCGCTTTGGCCTGTTCACGCCGATTGCTCTGTTCGCGCTCCTGTTGCTCATCGCGCTGACGCGCGGCAGCCAACCGGTGCCGATAGTCGGCCCATCCCTCATACGCGGGATAGCGCGTCAAACCCTCGATCATAAGGCGGTCGGCATCTTCAAACCGCCTGGCAAGGACCGCAGCCTCGATCGCCGCGGTCAACAAGCGGATTCGGCCATCCTGCATTTCCACCTGCACACGCACACTGCCAGGATCGAGGTGCGTCTTGCTGGTTTCCGGCAGGCCCGACATCGAGTCGACCGGAAGATGGACCGATGCTGCCACAGACGGTGCGCTCGTCGCTCCGAGCAGCGTAACCAGAGTAACGCGGATCACGACCGCATACATGGTGTCTGCTCCATAGAGGTGCATTGCGCGTAACGACGGGGAAATCAAAACCGATACCAGCCAAGGCCTGCAGCCCATTCGTCGGAACGCGTGCGACTGAGATCGATCGGATGGTATTCGTAGCGGATCGACGTGCTTCGAACTGTCCTATTCCGGACAGTCCGTTGCCCTGTGTCCCGCTACAAGTTCAGCCGGCGCTGGACAGGTCCCACGACATTGAAGGCACATCCCGCTCACCGGAGGGGTCACGATTCCCACTGAGGGGCGATGGTGTTATCGCCAGCCGCGCCATCAGCTAATTCGACGGCGGACGCCACCTTTTTTACTTCGGGATTCTTTGAAACCAGTGGCAATAGTCGGTGCTGAACGCGAAAGGGAAGAGGATGCGTATTGCGCAAATTGCTCCGATCATTGAGGACGTGCCGCCGCGGCTGTACGGGGGAACAGAGCGCATCGTCTCGTATCTTACGGAGGAGTTGGTCGCCTTGGGCCACGACGTGACGCTCTTCGCCAGCGGCACGTCGATCACCACAGCCGAACTGGTGCCAGTTGTTTCCGAAGCTCTGCGCCTCAGGCCGGACATGCATGACCCACTTCCTTATTACATGATCATGCTAGACCGGGTACGGCAGCGTCTAGGCGAATTCGATATCTTGCATTTCCATATCGATGCCATGCACTACCCTCTGATGCGGTCGCACGCGGATCGCGTGCTCACGACGCTGCATGGACGGCAGGACTTGCCCGAACTACCGCCATTGTACAGCGCGTTCCCGGACCTGCCGCTCGTATCGATCTCGAATGCCCAACGGCGGCCGATACCGACCGCCCATTTTGTCGCTACTGTTCATCACGGCCTGCCGGTGGATCTGTATCGGCCAACTTTTTCATCTGGGGAGGATCGGCATGGGCGTGGCCGAGGGTACCTCGCTTTCCTGGGTCGCATGGCGCCTGAGAAGCGTCCTGATCTGGCGATCGAAATTGCGCGTAAGGCAGGCCTGCCCTTAAAACTTGCGGCGAAGGTCGATAAAGCCGACCGTGCCTATTTCTGCGACTGCATAGCGCCCCTGCTGAAACAACCGGACATCGAATTCATCGGCGAGATCAACGAGCGGGAGAAGGAGCGCTTTCTCGGCGAAGCCGCAGCGCTGCTGTTTCCCATATCTTGGCCGGAGCCTTTCGGCCTGGTGATGATCGAAGCCATGGCTTGCGGCACGCCGGTCTTGGCGTTTCATGCCGGCTCAGTGCCAGAGGTTGTCGATCACGGTGTCACGGGCCTGATCGTCGAGACGGTCGACCAGGCTGTCGCGGCGCTGCCGGACATAGTGCGTCTGGATCGCACGGCCGTTCGACGGTGCTTCGAACGGCGGTTCACCAGCCGGCGAATGGCGACGGACTACGTTACCGTCTATGAGCGACAGCTTGGTGCACGGAGATCCACGCCGTTCCTCACCACCAAGAGCCCCCGATCGCCGATGCTCCTGCAGGAGCCGCGAAACAGCGCCAACCTTGACGGCGGTAGCATCGCCAGATGAAAGAACTCTTCATGCGATCGGCACCAACCTCGCTCAGTCCCTGTTACGGACCATAGCCGTCATCCCTCGCTGCGTTCTCGATGACAGACGATCGCGACTCATCCTTTAGTGATGATGAGCACCGGCAAGCGCACGACGCAGGGAATCGACCCATTGTGCAATAAGCTCCACGAGGAGATTGGTCCATGGCACGGCACCGCTGGGCGCGCTCTTGAACTCCACGAACCATTCCACGAACGTGCGATCGCCATCGACGATCGGCGTGCACCGCAGCGTGCCCTGGTAATCGACAGCAGCAGGAGCGTCGGCAAATTCCTTGATCGGAAAGTGAAACTGCTCCATGCCGGCATAAGTGAAGGAGCGGTCGGCGTCGGAATGAGCCGTCAGGCGTTGACGTATCCAGATACCGCCATAGCGGAAGCACCGCACGGCGCCAACTTCGTCACCACGCTTGTGATCTTCGATGACGCTCTCGGTGACGCCTTGGATGTAGCGCGGATAGTTGTCAAAGTCTCGGACCAGACTCCAGACTTCGGTTGCCGGGTGATCCAGGACGCTGCTGTAGTAAGCTCTGTACATTGGCGTGCCTTGGGTGGGTGGCGCATCCGCCGTTTCCCGGCGCATGCGCCATTCGGTTACCGCGATCAGCTCCGGCTGATCGACGCGCCGCCGTCGACCAGAAGGGCCGTGCCCGTAATGAAGCTCGAGGCGTCCGACGCGAGGTGAAGAACTGACCGCGCAATTTCTTCGGGCTTCGCCATGCGCTTCAGGGCATGTAAACCCTCGACGAACGCCAGCACTTCTGGACCGGCTCCCGGTGCGTTCGTAATGCTCGCCGGCGTATCCGTGCCGCCGGGCAGGATCGCGTTTACCCGAATTGCCTGAGGGCCGAATTCAGCGGCGAGGGCTATCGTGAGACCGATCAATCCCGCTTTGCTGGCCGCGTACGCCGACATGCCGGGCATACCGACCGTGTAGCCGACGAACGAGGACGTGAAGATGAGCGAGCCACCACCTCGCGCCATCATCGCGGGTATTTGGTACTTCGCGCTCAGAAACGCGCTGGTGAGGTTGGTGTCGAGCGTTTCGTGCCAACCTGCCAAGGACAAATCAGAAATCGGCCCAATATCACCGATAATGCCGGCATTATTGAATGCAATATCGAGGCCCCCGAAACGACTGGTGGCGGTGCGAACCAGTTCTTCCGCCAATGTTTCGTCCTTCACATCGCCGGCGACGGCAATGGCACGGCCCCCAGCTGCCTCGATCTCGGTGACCAGCGTCTTCAATTCAGACTGACGTCGCGCACTCACGATCAACTTCGCGCCTTCTTGCGCGAATAACAGCGCGGTCGCGCGCCCAATTCCGGAGCTTGCTCCCGTAACAATGGCGATCTTGTTGGCAAGTGCCGTCATCACAAATCCTCCTGAGCACACCGAATGGCCATCGCGGCAATAGATATGCACGTCATGGCGTACCTCACTCCTTCCGGTTCGGGCGAGAGTTCGTAATCACCGAAAACCGTAAACCGGTAATCCACACGATTGTCGGATCCGAGGGCGACCGGCCGTTCAATGCAGCACATACGATCGGACACGTTCAGCGGTCAAAAAGCGGTTACGCAGGAAGCAAGAACGCGGGTGATTCGCTCTGCGACCGGATCCGTCTTAACCTCTATTGCCGGTCAGTCGAATGCGGAGACTTATGTCGACGCCGCAACGTCTCGGATCGGATTTGCCAGCTGCACACTATTGGCTCCGGTCGCGATGAGCAGTTCAAAACCGCACACACAGCTGATACTCGGAACGTCGGGGCCGCCCCCCCGATCGCGGATGACAGCTCGCAGCAACGTGCGCTGCGCGCTCCGATAGTGATGTGCTTTTGGCGAGAATCCCCGCGTGGCCTTGTTTTCTGATCGCCAGCTTCCAGACGAAGATCGTGAAAGCCGCTGCAATCGACACTGTTCAAAACCGGACAGCGCCGGTGCTGCCGACCGTCCATTCTCGCAGAAGGTTGCGAGCGTACCGTTCCCGGGTGACGGCGAGCTATCCGATGAGCACACAGCGACTGACGATCATAGTCATATTGGGGCTGATGCTGGGATCCGGCTTTCTGGGCTTGTACCTGGCCGAACAAACAGCCGCACGATGGCCGGACCCGCGTCAGCAGCCGATCCTCATCCGCAGATGAGTCTGGTGGGACACGCGGAGCGCCATCGAACGTCGGTCAGCGTCGTTGGCCGATGAAACTCATGAGGAACTGGAACAGGTTCACGAAATCGAGATAGAGGCTCAGCGCGCCGAAGATCGCGACCTTGCGCATCGCTTCGCCGCCCAAAGCCTCGGAATACTGCTGCCTGATCTTCTGCGTGTCGAAGGCAATCAAGCCGGAAAAAATCAGGACACCAGCGGCAGAGATGACAAAACTCACTACACCGGACGGCCAGATCAGGTTGACGATACTGGCCAGAACCAGCCCAATCAGGCCCATGAAGAGGAACTTACCTACGGCCGTGAGATCGCGCTTGGTGGTGTAGCCATAGAGACTGAGTGCCGCGAACGCAGCTGCCGTCACGAAGAACGCCCGCGCAACCGATGCCCCCGTGTAGGTGAACAAAAGCAACGATAGGCTAACGCCCATCAGCGCCGTGATTGACCAGTAGATCGCCAGGAGCGACGTCACCCCCATTTGCGCGGCGCGGAACGAGGTCAGCAGAAGAAGGCCAAGAGGGGCGAAGATTGCGATCCAGCCCAGTATATTAAGGCCGGTGACGCGATTGTCTGGCGCCACCTCGAAAAAAATACCCGCCAAATCGGGCGAACTGAAGAGTGCGAAAGCTACAATGCCCGAGAGGGCAAGCCCCGAAGCCAAGTAATTGTAGACCCGCACCATGTGGCCACGCAGGCCCGCATCGAATGCAGCCTGATCAGCCGCGACCGATCCACCGCGGTGGGCGATCTTGATACTTTCGTCCGCCATGTGCTCGCCTCCGGGGGGGCCTCGTTCAGGGGAACCTCGACGAGGACACTCACACGTGGGCACCCACGGCAACTTAATCAAGCATGCCTGTCGGAATCAGACATAGCGACGTCATCCTGGTTGAGGTGTGGCCAGGCTGATCCCGGGGCATCTACAACTACGGCTTGGAGCTGCCGGAGATCGCGGCATTTGTCGATGAGTATCGAGAACCATAGTTGAGCTCGACAGCAACGCGCGTTCTTGCGGACTCGCTCTGCGCTTTGACGTGACTTGTCCAAAATTGGACAGCGCAAGATAACGCCAAGCACTAATAGAAGTGCGTCAGGTTCTCCCCTGACGTGGTCCCACTCACACCCGTCGCAACGCCCATGCGTGCGACGGGTATTTTCTGTAACGAACCTGTCCTGTTCGCTCTTGAACACTCGACTGCACCACCTCACTAATGAAGACTCGTGCGCCGCGGCAATTCGTGCATGTATGGATTCTGAGCGGCGCGACTCAAGCAGTCGCCGGTGGTGCGCGAAGCCGCGCGCGGCAGCAGCCGGCCCCGACACAAGAAGCCATAGGTTGCGAACGGCATTCTGCCGACTGTGCGGATTTGCCCAGGAGAACATCGATGACGACTTCTATCGCAGGTCCTCCGCGTTTGCGTGTGGTCGGCGTCGAGCATGGTCTCGACGTACCTGACCGTATTCTCGACCTTCTCGACGCAGCAATCTACGTTTGCAACAGGGAGGGCCGACTTATCCGTTTCAACCGGAGAGCGGCCGAACTGTGGGGTCGCAGACCGAACCTCGACAACCCAGAGGAGCGCTTCTGCGGATCCTATGGTCTCTATCGCCCCGATGGTGGTCAGCTTCCGCACGCGGAATGTCCGATGGCGGATGTTCTGCGCTCAGGCGAACCCGTGATCGATCAGAAGGTCGTCGTCGAACGGCCCGATGGTTCGCGCATCGTGATTCTCGTAAATATCGAAGCGATAGTGGACAATCTCGGAAAGGTCCAAGGGGCCATCAACTGTTTCACGGACGTCACAGACCGCAGAGACGAGAGATCGGATCTCCAACTGGCGATTCCAGCTCCAGGACAGCACCCCCTTCCCGAACACGCCGCGCAGCAACTCGCTGCGATTATCACGTCATCCGACGACGCCATCATCAGCAACGATACGAATGGCATCGTCGTAAGTTGGAATGCGGGCGCCGAGCGTTTATTCGGCTATGTGGCTGACGACGTGATCGGCAAGCCCGTGACAATTCTCATTCCGTCGGATCGCCTTGGCGAGGAGGAGACCATCCTCGAGAAATTGCGGCTCGGTGAGCATGTCAGCAACTTCGATACGATCCGTCGCCGCCGGGATGGAAGTTTGGTCGAGATTTCGTTGACGGTTTCCTCTGTCAGAGACGCCTTTGGCCGAGTTGTGGGTGCTTCGATAATCGCCCGGGATGTTACCGAACGCAAACGCGCTCAGGAGAGGCAAACGCTGCTGCTGCGAGAGATCAATCACCGCGTCAAGAATGTATTCGCGCTTTCGAGCAGCCTCGCGACGCTGGCCGCGCGTTACGCGAAGACGCCTGCAGATATGGCGGCAGCGCTTCAGTCCCGCCTCGGGGCATTGTCGCGCGCCCATGACCTTACACTACATGATCTATCCCGTGCTTCGACAGCCGACAAAGCGACGACGCTGCATGCCCTCGTCGACATAAATGCTTCGCCCTACGCCCTTCCGGGGAACGTACCTCATCGCTTTGCCGCAAAGGGGCCTGACGTACAAATCCGTGGTAGTGCCGTGACGGCATTTGCCCTCCTTCTGCACGAGTTCGCGACCAACGCAACCAAGTATGGCGCACTGTCATCGCCGAATGGGCGCATTGATGTTGAATGGTCTATCGAGGACGGCAAGCTAGACCTTGTATGGCGAGAACATGGCGGTCCGTCACCTGACTCAACATTGCACAACGAAGGGTTTGGGAGCCGCTTGATACAAGCCACCGTTGCCGGCCAGCTCAGAGGCAAAATTGCGCGTGAATGGACGCCGAGTGGCTTGAGTATCAACATCATCGTGCCGCTCTGCGTGCTTGCGTGAATGAGGCGCTTCGACAAGGCAGCAGATTTCCGCCGAGCATAGGCAACGAGAAATTAGTTTGACGCTCTTGTCCGCTGCGGCTTCGCCATGTTGCGGACTTATCGATGAGAGGTGCTGCCGGTGACGATCGCCGCAAAGCGGCGAAACGTAAATGTTCCCGGGGGGCCACCGGCTTCGAGCGCAAATCAGCGGACGCAAGAAAGCCGTTCCTTTGTGGGGAACGGCTTTTGCGGATGCGGGAGTGGAATGGTTGCGGGGGCAGGATTTGAACCTGCGGCCTTCAGGTTATGAGCCTGACGAGCTACCGG
>NZ_VOHA01000081.1 GCF_007859315.1 Reyranella sp. CPCC 100927 | reverse complement strand
CGTCCTTGGCGCGCATGGTGCGCACGGCGGCCTCGAGGGCGTCGACCAGCGAGTCGGGCTCGGCCCGCTCGAGGGTCCAGTCCGTGTCGAGGTCGTGGTGGTGGACGACGATCTCCGAGTTGCGCAGCGCCACGACGGCCGGGGCGGGGATCCGCTTGCCGTGCATGTGCACCTCCTCGACGGCGAGCTCGCCGCCCAGCCGACGGGACTGCTCGGCGAAGTAGGCCGCGCTCTCGCGCGCCCTGCGCACCAGCTCCTCGCGGGGCAGGGCGGCGTACTCGTCGATCTCCCGGTTGCGGGCCTCGGGGGACGCGTAGGGGCGTTGCTCCTCGCCCGTGACGGCCCAGTCGACGAGCCTGACGAGGGCCCGGCCGTTGGAGGCGAGGTGGGCGACGACGTGGGCGCGGGTCCAGCCCCCGCACAGCGAGGGCGCGGCCAGCTCCTCGTCGGAGAGGGACTCGACGGTGGCGAGGAAGCTGTCGGTCTCGCGCTCGAGCCGGGACAGGT
>NZ_VOHA01000080.1 GCF_007859315.1 Reyranella sp. CPCC 100927 | reverse complement strand
ATCATCGACACCATCACTCCACGGGTGGCCACCACCAAGGCGGCCTCGGTCAACGACGTCACCAAGCGCGCCGAACCCGTGTGGGACCCCGCGGTGCACGATCGGTCGTGGCGGGCGGTATGGGCGTACTCCGTCAAGCGCGCCGCACGGGACCGGGCCACCCTCACCCTGCAGGAGAACCGCGCCAAGGCGGTCATCGCCGGCGAGAAGCCAGCCCGCACACCGCGGTTCGTGAAGACGGTGAACGGCTCGACGCACCTGGACGAGGACGCCCTGACCCGCGCCCGCAGCCTGGCCGGGCTGAAGGGCTACGTCACCAACCTGCCCGTCACGACCATGCCCGCAGCGGAGGTGATCGCCTCCTACCACTCGTTGTGGCAGGTCGAGGCCTCGTTCCGGATGAGCAAGACCGACCTGCGGGCCAGGCCCATGTTCCACCACGACCGCGATGCCATCGAGGCCCACCTCACCATCGTCGTCACCGCCCTGGCCGTCGCCCGTCACCTGCAGGAT
>NZ_VOHA01000008.1 GCF_007859315.1 Reyranella sp. CPCC 100927 | reverse complement strand
TGGAGCGCATCAGCGAGGGCTTCGACCTGATGCACCGCGGCGAATCCATCCGCAGCGTCGTGGTGTACTGATGACCGATCTCGCTTTGCGCAGTCGCCACCGGTGTCACGGTGGCGAGGTCAGGTTCTATGCGCACCCGTCGGTGGAGATCGGCGGCGAGATGCGCTTCGCCGTGTTCGTGCCGGCGCAGGCGGCGCAACAGGCGGTTCCGGTGCTGTTCTATCTCGCCGGCCTGACCTGCAACGAGGAAACCTTCACGACCAAGGCTGCCGCCCTGGGGCCGGCAGCCGAGCTGGGCGTGATGCTGGTGGCGCCGGATACCAGCCCGCGCGACCAGCGATATCCGGGCGACGACGAGAGCTGGGATTTCGGCCTGGGCGCCGGTTTTTACCTCGACGCCACCGTCATGCCCTGGCGGCAGAGCTACCGCATGCATGCCTATGTGACGCGGGAGCTGCCGGAACTCATCGCCAGGCATCTGCCGGGCCGCCGCGATCGGTTGGGAATCTTCGGCCACTCGATGGGCGGACACGGTGCGCTGGTCGCCGCGCTGCGCAATGCCGGCCTCTATCGCTCGGTGTCGGCCTTCGCGCCGATCGCGGCTCCGTCGCGCTGTCCGTGGGGTGAGAAGGCGTTCAGTCGCTATCTCGGGTCTGATCGGACCGCCTGGCGGGCGTGGGATGCAACGGCTTTGTTGGAAGGCGGCGCCCGTTGTCCGCCGTTGCTGATCGACCAGGGCCAGGCCGATCAGTTCCTCGAGCAGCAGCTGCACCCGCATCTGTTCGAGGCCGCCTGCCGCGCGACAGGGCAGCCACTCATGCTGCGCCGCCACGACGGGTACGACCACGGCTACTACTTCATCTCGACCCTCATGGCCGACCACATCCGCCACCATGCCTCGGTCCTGAATGCCAACGACTGAGCGTGCCGGAAATCCTGCGCCGCACCTGCGGCCGCCAGGAGAGTCAGAAGGGAGGCGGTCGAGGCCGCCATGAGCGACGGCGGCGAGCTTGCCACCGTCCGTGCGTTCGCCAACAAGGCCGGCGAGCATGTCGTACGGGTCGCGGGCGTGCGGACCATCTACGCCGACGCCGATGCGGTAGAAATCGCTGCCGTCGCCGGCGCCATCGACCTTGTGCAGCACTACATGGGTGAAGCCATGCGCCTGCGCGGCATGGCGGGCGAGGGCGCGCACGTGCTCGGTTTCATCAAGGGCATCGGCCGATCCGCCACGACGGGCAGGCTGGATCGTCGCCCGAGGGAGCGATGGTTTCCAGTGTCATGTAGCGGGCGCGCTGGACGGCCCCTTCATCTTCTGCTCGAGGCCGCAGCAGCGACGGGTAGTGAGCGAAGTAGGTTCGCCACCCGCCGCAACACAACACGGTGCTTCACGAGCCCGCGGGCCACGCGAAGTCTGGTCGCAGCCCTGCATACACCGGTCGACCGTCGGACGGCCTAGGGTACCCTTTTGATTCGTCCCAGAAGGCATGGTACGTCGCCTTTGGAAACTTGTCAGTGTCGTACCCCATGACGTTCGGCACGGCAACGCGGATGCGACGTTGCTTGTCGTCCAGCATCAGCACTGAATTGCATTCGGTGCAAAGGCAGATCTCCAACGGACCGCCTGGATTATCGGCGTTGAACGGTACACGCTTGATCTTCTCAGCGTGGTCGACCTTCAGGTCGCCGTAGTTGAAGAAGGCCACGTGCGTGGTGTGTTGCTTGGTCACAGATTTGCAGACATTGCAGTGGCATTCGTGGTTATCGATGGGTTCGGCGGCGGAGGTGACGTGCACATGCGAACACCCGCCGGAGTATTTTGCGGTCATGGCTTGGCACTCCCTTGGTCTGGGGACCATCGGCACACTAGCACTTCCCGTCGCTGACGCCTACGTCCTCAAACTCATCCTTTGGAATGATGACGAGTGCGTTGAGGTTCTGTCCAACGTGCGTAAGGCAGCGACAGGTCGCGCCTCATGGCTTTAATTGCTGAGCACGTTGTGCCTGGCCACGTCGGTTCGACAGGAGCACGCCGGTGGCTGCTTCATCTTTGTTCCAGCGTTGCAAAGCCCTCGTCCGGCTCAGGTACTTCGACGCAAAGCGTCGAAGTACCGAAACGCGCAACCTTCTCCCTTCGGGCGCGCTTCGCGCCCCGGATCTTCGCGGGGAGAAGGCATCAGCTACTGCAGCGGGTTGTCCCGCTCATCGAGGAGAGGCACACCGTATTCCTTCAGGATTCCCGTGATGGCGTCCTGGTTGTCGCGTATGAGCTGGTTGACGGTGTTCTTCCACTCCGTCTCGCCCGGTCGCACGCCCATGCTGATGTAGAAGGCCATGCGGACTGCCTTGGGTTCCTTCACCAAGGGCACGATCTTCAGCGCATCGCCGTGCTGGCGGGCGAAGTAGCCGGCGATCGGCCCCCACAGCAGGGCGGCATCGATCTGCTTGGCCGCCAGATCGTCGATCATCTGTTTGCCGGGATTGTCGGCGCGTGTGTCGACGAACAGCTGATAGGGCCGCGCATGGGTCATGAGGCCGGCGCTGGCGACGAGATCGGCAGGCGGCGTCCCGGCGGTGACGCCGATGCGCAGCTCGGCGAGCTTGGGATCGCCGATCGTATTGACGCTGAGGTCATCGGCACGACGCGTGACGATGACGTAGCTCGACCGATAATAGGGGTTGGTGTTCAGAACCAAGTCGGCACCTGTCACGATGCCGACCACCAGATCACACCGGCGAGCCCGCAGCGTGTTGCGCAGGAAACCGACCGAATTCGGATACCAGGTATAGTGCAGCGGCACGCTGAGCTTCTTGGCGAACAGCGCGGCGATCCGATTCTCGAATCCCTCGTCCTTGTCGTTTGAAAAGGGCAACCCGCTGGGATCGGCGCATATGCGCAGCGCCGAACGGTCGGGTTCGCTCGGTGTTTGTGCCATCGCAAGGGATGGCGCGCCCAGGGTCAGGACGCCCGCGATCACTATCGATTGGATACTGCGAAAAACCAAGGTCCCTCGCTATTCTTGGAGCTTGTGACTTATCCTTTCCCCGGAGGAAGGCGGCGCGTAGCGCCAGAAGGGAATGTTGCGACCCAATTCGATGCCAGCTTGATGAGGTGGCATTCGTTTGACCATCCCCGTCCGCCCTTTTGGGCACCTTCCCCTCCGGGGGAAGGAAAAGTTGACCGCTCGGGATATCACCGAGGCCGGTCGATGCACGCGTGTCACCGTCAGTGCAGAACGGGTCAGCGTGCCGAGCCCATGCAGGTCTCTTCCGCCTTGGCGGCTTCCTCCGACTTCTTCTCGTACTTCGCCGGCCGGCCGCGCCCGATGGCACCGTCGGAACGCGCTTTGAGGTAGGCGTAGATGTCGTTGATGTAGCACATGACGTTGAAGTCGGTGCCCAGCGCCGGCATCTTCTTCTCGCCGTCCTGTTTGCCGTTCACAACGACTTCCATGAATTTTTCCTGCGGCAGCGTCTTCAGGGAATCCGCCAGCGCCGGCCCGAAGCTGCTGCCCAGGCCATCCGGTCCGTGGCAGGTGTGGCAGCTGGCATGATAGCGCCGATAGCCGTTGAATGTCGGCCAGTCGACCGTGCCGTCACTGGCGATGCGATAGGGCTTCTCGTCGTCGGCAGCCGGCTGCCCCGATGTCTGGGCATCGAGAATGGAGGGAGCAGCTATCGCAATCAGACATCCGAAGAGCGCGGCCAGACAGCGTAAACGATTGGCGCGGTGCATCCTGACCCTCGTGGATGACTGGCGGATAGGCTTTGACAAAAGCGGGGAGGCGACGGCCTCCCCGCATGCGTCGCTCGAGATCACTGCGGCAGCGCAAAGACCGTCAGCGTCCCGCCAAGCTGGGTATAGTTCGACAGTGCCTTGTAGGCGCCCACGGCGCCGAGGCCTTCGGTTTCACCCGTCAGGCCGGCGGCCATGCCGATGCCGGCCCAACCGCCGATACCGGACAGGATGGCGATGTATTGCCTGCCGCCATGGGTATAGGTGTTGACGTTGCCGATGATGCCCGACGGAGTCTTGAACTTGTACAGCTCCTTGCCGGTCTCGGCGTCGACGGCCTTGAGATAGCCCTCGAGCGTGCCGTAGAAGACCACGCCGCCGGCCGTCGCCAATGCACCGCTCCATACCGAGAACGGCTCGGGAAGCGACCACTTGATCTTGCCGGTCGTGGCATCCCAGGCGATGAAGTTGCCGAGGTTGTCCTTGCCCTTGGGCGGGAACATGCTCAGCGTCGCGCCGACATAGGGCTGGCCTGCCGTATAGGCGACCTTGAACGGCTCGTAGTCCATGCAGACCTGGTTGGTCGGCACGTAGAACAGCCCGGTCTTGGGCGAGAAGGCGGCCGGCTGCTGGTCCTTGCTGCCCAGCGCTGCCGGGCAGATGCCCTGGGTGTTCTTGTCCTCGCCGCCGGCCCGGGTCGAATACTCTTTCACCCGTTCCGGCAGGCCGGTCTTGAGGTCGATCTTCGTTGCCCAGTTGACGACGGGATCGAACTTCTCGGCGACCAGGAGCTCGCCGGTGGCCCGGTCGAGTGTGTAGCCGAAGCCGTTGCGATCGAAGTGCACCAGCATCTTGCGGTCCTGGCCGCCGATCTTCTGGTTGACCAGGATCATCTCGTTGACGCCGTCATAGTCCCACTCGTCGTGCGGCGTCATCTGATAGACCCACTTCGCCATGCCGCTATCGGCATCGCGCGCGAAGATCGTCATCGACCACTTGTTGTCGCCCGGCCGCTGCATCGGGTTCCAGGTGCTGGGGTTCCCGGTCCCGTAGTAGACGAGGTTGAGTTCCGGATCGTAGGAGATCCAGCCCCAGGTCGTGCCGCCGCCGATCTTCCACTGATCGCCCTGCCAGGTGCCGATGCCCGAGTCCTTGCCCACGGGCTTGCCCATCGACGTGGTCTTGACCGGATCCATCAGGGTGTCGGAGTCGGGGCCCATCGACCAGCCGACCCATGCGGGCTTGCCGGTCTTGATGTCATATGCGGTCACCTTGCCGCGCACGCCGAACTCGCCGCCGCTGTTGCCGATCAGGACCTTGTCCTTCACGACCAGCGGCGCCGACGTGCCGGTTTCACCCTTGGATGGATCGCCATCCTTGACCGACCACTCGACCTTGCCGGTCTTGGCATCCAGCGCCACCAAAGTCGTGTCGGCCTGGTGCAGGAAGATCTTGCCCTCGCCATAGGCCACGCCACGATTGACGGTATCGCAGCACATGACGGGAATGACGTTGGGGTCCTGCTTGGGCTCGTACTTCCAGACGATGCGCCCGTTCGCCTTCAGGTCCAGGGCGAAAACCGTATTGGGGAATGGCGCATGGACGTACATCATGTCGCCGATCACCAGCGGCCCACCTTCGTGGCCCCGCAGAACACCGGTCGAGAACGTCCACGCCACCTGGAGATTCTTGACGTTGGTCTTGTTGATCTGCTCGAGCGCGCTGTAGCGCGTGTTGGCATAGTCGCCCGCCGGCATGACCCACTGGTTCGGGTCTTTCGACAGTTTCGCCAGATCGTCGTTGGCGGAAACCATGGCTGGATAGCCAGCGAACATGGCGGCAAGTGCGAGTGCTGAGACGGAAACGCACGGCTGTTTCGGCATTGCTTCCTCCCGTTGGATCGCAGTCAGGCGGTTGCACCTCTTTCCACGGCGGTGGTTGGTGCCGACGGTACGCGCATGGTGCCGGCGTCGGCGCGAGACATACGTCAAACCCCGGCGGAGCATCTCTCGCCGGCGGCCGTTTGAACCACCGAAGCATCGTTTCGCACCGGCTCATCGCATAGCGACACGCGCAGCCGACACGGCAGAGAATCGATCACATCTGTGCGCAAGCGTAGGCGTTGATTTCGAGGCCTACGGTGATCTCTTCGATTCTCGGCTTTTTCCATGTCTTCATCGACGTCTCCTCAGGCCCGGGTTGCTCCAAGCACGTATTGATCACGGTCTTTCCCGTATGCCGGTCAGCCGTCATCTGCGCGCATGATGCGCTTTATGCCCATCGGCCTAAATTCTACTTTGGGCCTATATCCCCCCGACTCGTCACACGAACAGAAGCGACTGGTCGCTCTGATCTTGTCCGCGATTGACGCCGCAAGACGCGTCTGGTCTGCTGCTGCCACGGAGCGTTGTCCGACAAGGCGGTGATGACATGATCGTGCATCGTTTCGCGCCCCTCCTTGCCGCTCTGATGCTGGCTATTCCAGCGAGCAGCGCGCGCTCGAACGACTATCCGACGCCCGTCATCGTCGACTACGTGATCGGCTGCATGGCCAGCAACGGGCAGACGGTGGAGATGCTGCAACGCTGTTCATGCAGCATCGACGCGATCGGCTCGATCATTCCCTATGGCGCCTATGAGCAGGCGGAAACCGTCATGCGCATGCAGCAGGCGCCGGGCGATCAGGCTGCGATCTTTCGCAACGCCAAGGTGCTGAAGGACAAGGTTGACACGCTTCGGCTTGCCCAGGTCGAAGCCGATTTCCGCTGCTTCTGATCTCAGCCTTGAACCTTAGTCGCATTTTCGACGCACGCGGTGCCGGCTATCGAGTGGGGGTGTCGACGCAGTCTGTCGTCTGATCGAAGAGGCGGGCATGACCATGATCGTCAGAAGCGTGATTGTCGCGGCGCTGTGTCTTCTCGGCACGGTCGCGCTGGCATCCACGGCCTACATCTCCAATGAGAAAAGCAACACGATCAGCGTCGTCGACCTTGAGCGGCTGGAGGTGACGCAGACCATTCGAGTCGGGGCCCGGCCGCGCGGCATCACGCTCAGCAAGGACAAGAAGCTGCTTTACATCTGCACCAGCGACGCGGGGCACATCGAGGTGCTGGATCTGGCCAGCCTCAAGGTGATTCGCACCTTGCCCAGCGGACCGGATCCCGAGCTGTTCATTCTGTCGCCGGACGGCCGCCGCCTCTACATCGCCAATGAAGACAACAACATGGTGACGGTTCTCGACGTCGAACGCGGCGCCATCGAGAGCCAGATTCCGGTTGGCGTCGAACCCGAGGGCATGGGGTTGAGCCCGGACGGCCAGTGGCTGGTCAACACGTCTGAAACCACCAGCATGGCGCATTTCATCGATACCGGTACGCTCAAGGTGGTCAGCAGCGTCCTGGTCGACAACAGGCCGCGGTTTGCCGAGTTCACGCCGGACGGCAAACAGGTCTGGGTGTCGGCGGAAGTCGGCGGCACGGTCAGCGTCATCGACGCGCAGACGCGCAAAGTTACGCACAAGATCAGCTTCGAGATCCCTGGCGTTCGCAAGGAAGCGATACAGCCGGTCGGCGTTCGCATCACGGCTGACGGCAAGACGGCCTTCGTCGCGCTGGGGCCGGCCAACCGCGTCGCCGTCATCGATACCGCCACCTACAAGGTCGAACGCTATCTGCTGGTCGGACAGCGCGTGTGGCAGCTGGACTTCACGCCTGACCAGAAGCGGCTGGTGTCGACCAACGGTGCATCCAACGACATCTCGGTGATCGATGTCGAGAAGCGCAAGGTCATCAAGTCGATCACGGTCGGCGAACTGCCGTGGGGCGTTGCCATACGGTGATCGATGAGGGGAGGGGGGATATGGCTCGTGTCACCCTGAGCGGCCGTGATTTTCTTTACCTTCCCCCGCTTGCGGGGGAAGGTGCCAGAAGGGCGGATGGGGGCTCTTGCGGCAGCCTTGGTGTTTTGCGGCGAGCACCATTTCCGTTGAAGTGCCCCCCATCCGGCGCTGCGCGCCACCTTCCCCCGCAAGCGGGGGAAGGTAAAGGGACTCGGCTCGCTCTTGCCTTCCTGATCTTTTGTGTCGTCGCCTCACCCTGGCACGGTGCGCTTGCCCAGACGAAAGCAGCGGACTGGCCGTGTATCCAGGTCCTGCAACCGGAGCTGTCGGTTGGCGCCATGTGGAGCGGGCCCGACCCGGCGCAGGCCAGCGCGACATGGCGCGATACGCCGGCGGTGGCGGAGTTGGTGCGCCGGGTGGCACCGCGCCGCGTGTCGGTCGAGGAGGCCAGCGGTGAAATCCACCGCTTTCTCGTCGCGGCGCCGGGTGATCGCAACGCCGTCGCCACTCAGATCTTCGCCGGCCTGTTCGAAAGCCTCGGCGCCGAACGCAGCGCGATCATGCGCGGCATTCGTCGGTACGGCACACGCCAGGCGGCGCTGACCGAGCGGATCGAAAAGGCGCGCCATGACCGCGACGCGTTGGACCGGGACTCGACCGATCCCAAGGTGCGCGAGCGGCGCGTCGAGCTGGAAGCGCAGATGACCTGGGACACGCGCATCTTCGAGGACCGCGAGCGGCTCCTGCCGGTGATCTGCGAGCAGCCGGTCCTGATCGAACGGCGCCTCTTTGCGCTCTCACGCGCGCTGGCCGAGGAGCTCAATTGAATTGATCCCTCCCCCAACGCAGTTGGGGGAGGTGGCCGAAGGCCGGAGGGGGACCCGACGTGGTGTTTCTTGTCGAGAGACCACGTCTGCTCCCCTCCGCCCACCGACGTTTCGACGCGTTGCGTCGAAACGTCGTATCGGGGCACCTCCCCACTGCGTGAGGAGGAAAAAGGTCCCTACTTCTCCACGTCGCCGCCGGCGTCGGCCCAGTCCTTGAAGCCGCCGAGGTTGTAGACCTCTTTGTAACCCAGGTCCTGCAGCATCTTGCCGGCCAGGGCCGAGCGGCCACCCGATGCGCAGTACACGATCACCGGCTTGTCCTTGACGAGCGTCTTGTCGTGCGAGGGCAGTTCGGGATCGGCGCGGAACTCCAGCATGCCGCGCGAGATGTGCAGCGCGCCCTTGACCTTGCCGCTCGCCTGCACTTCCGGCGCGTCACGCACATCGATCACCAGGACATTGCCTTTGGCGATCATGTCGCGGGCCTGGTCCGGCGTGATCTTCGGCACGGCGGCATTGGCCGCCGCCAGCATTTCCTTCACGGAAGTCGGCATGTTCTTCTCCTTTCGACGGGGATGTGTCGTCGTTCGCAGACGGGCAACCGGCTCCAGCCGAGGAAGCACAACACACCTTCACCCCGCGGCATGGTGCAGCCGTCCGCCGGGCACAGCAAGATGCCTGAGCCGGCCTGTCGGTCGCCACTCCCATATGGTAGTAGCGCCGCGGCGATTTCAGTGCAGCTTCACGGGCGGCAGGGTCGTGCGGCGCAGGCGGTCGGCCAGGAACAGGGCCGTCGCGCGCAGCCAGCCATGCAGCGTCACCCTGTGCATGTGGTAGAGCGAGACATAAAGCAGCTTGGCGAGCGCACCCCGAAGGGGAACCACCGACTGATTGCGGCGCGTGGGGATCTCGCCGGCCGCCTGATCCGCGCCCAGCGATACCAGCGTGCCACGCGGACGAAAGCGAAACGGTGCGACCGATTTACCCGCCATCCGCCGCGTGAGCGCCCGCGCCAGATAGGCGGCTTGCTGGTGCGCGACCTGCGCCGTCGGCGGCAGCAGTCCGGCGCCACCGTCGGCCGCCGCGGCCGCGCAGTCACCGATGGCGAAAATATTCGCGACGCCAATACATGCGAGATGAGAGTCGACGACGATCCGCCTGCCCTTTGACACCGTCAGGCCTGCGAGAGCGTCGACGACGTCGTGGCCGATGACGCCCGAGGCCCAGACCTTGATCGCGCAGGGCACGGTCTCGCCGTTGGTCAGATGGAAGGCGTCGCGCGTGACCCGCTCGACGCCCTGGCCCAGCAGCACCTTGACGCCCAGCCGTTGCAGCGCGGCCAGCGCGTGCTCGGAGGTCTGGGGATCGACGGCCGGCAGGACGCGGTCGGCCCGGTCGATCAGGGTGATATCGAGCCGGCCGGCAGCGCCCAGCCCGCCATAGCGCTCCATCGCATGCACCGCATGGTGAAGTTCCGCCGCCAGCTCCACGCCGGTCGCGCCGGCTCCCACGATTCCGATCCGAAGACGGTCGAGTCGATCCATGGTGACCTGCACGGCCGCCTCGAGGAAGCTGCGCTGCAGATGCTGCGCCTGAGCCGGACTGTCGAGCATATGGCAGTGCTCGAGGACGCCTGGGATTCCGAAATCATTCACCCGGCTGCCCAATGCAAGGACCAGGGTGTCGTACGCGATATCGCGCGCTTCCAGGACCTGTTCGTCGCTTTCCGTGCTCCTGATGGCGCCGACACGGATCACCCGGCGCACGGTGTCCAACCCGATCAGTTCGCCCAGGCTGAACGCATAATCGTGGGCGTGCCCGTGGGCGAGGTAGCTTGTCTCGTCGTCGCCGGAACCGATCAATCCGACCGCGACCTCGTGCAAGCGCGGCTTCCACAGATGGGCAGGGTTCCGGTCGACAAGCACGACGTCAGCCTTGTGCCGGCCAAGACGACGGCCGAGGCGCGTTGCCAACTCGACACCGCCAGCGCCGCCACCAACGATGACGATACGAGGTCCATTGCCTGGCGCCGTTGCCGTCATGCCCGTATCCGAGATTGTCCTGGCAGCGATCTTACATGGATCCTAATTCATGATTCATGCCGGAGCCTCGAAAAGCCGCGATCTTGCGTTGCGGTGCTCGTTGTTCTGCTGGCGTGGTCAGCCGGCGAATCGCGGCATCACCTTGGTGGCCATCAAATCGAGCGAGGTCATGATCTGGTCGCGGTCGTGGATGCCCTGCGGGATCAGCAGCACGACCTCCTCGACCGGGATCTGTTTGTGTACCTCATCTAGCCGCCGCGAGATCGTGTCGGGCGATCCCACCAGCAGCTCGGGAACACCATTGCCGAATGGAATCGACCACTGGTTCCAAAACCACATCATGTCCTGCAGCCATGCCCGCGCCTGGGCATCGGTCGGGGCGCAGATGAAAATGCCGCCCCAGCCGGCTTCGTGCCCGCGCTTGACCATGCGGCCGTGCTTGGCGGCCTCGGTCTGGTAGGCATCGCACAGCTTCACGAAGAACGGGATGTTGTCGGTCAGCACCAGCGGCTTGCCGCCGTAGCGTGCCCAGAAGGTGGCCGTGCGCATGGAGTTGGCGAACCCGCCGTAGAGCGGCGGATGCGGCGTCTGCAATGGCCGCGGCGCGATGCCGATCTGGTTGATCTTCATATCGGGCGTCACGCCCCGGCCGTAGTTCACATAGACCGGATGCGGGTGGGGGTTGGTGAAATCGCGGGGCGGGAAATTCCAGTACTTGCCGGCATGGCTGAACGTGTCGTTGGACAGCGCCTTGACCACGATATCGACGAACTCGGCGAAATACTCGCGGTTGGCGCTGTCGGCGGGTGAGTCCTTGTTCCACGGGCCGACGGCATTGAGATCGTCGCGGATCTTGAAGTTCTCGACCCAGCGCGCCTGGTAACCGCGTACCAGGCCGACGCCGAAGCGGCCGCCCAGCATGTTGTCCATGGTGGCGATGTCCTCGGCCACGCGCAGTGGATTGTGCGTGGTCGACACGAAGCCGCAGGTGATCACGCGCAGCTTCTGGGTATGCTTGCCCAGCCACATGCCCATCAGGCGCGGGTCGTTGGAGATCTCGAAGCCTTCGATCTGAAGATGATGCTCGGGATGGCCGAAGCCGAAATAGCCGGCGTCGTCGGCGAAGCGGGCATAGGCGGCAATTTCGTCCAGCATGCGCTGATAGAGCTCGGGCCGCCGGCCGGCCATGCCGGCCTCGAGCTCGGCCTTGCGGCCCACCGTGCAGTACATGAACAGGCTGAACTTCATCGTCTTCCTCCCGCAACCGGCACGACCGTAGCCTCGATCCGGGGCTGGGTGTAGCGTCCCGGCACATGGCGGCCTTCCGACCAACACAGGGGAGCACCGCTCTGTCATTCCTCGCTGCGCTCGGGATGACAGGACCGGGAATGTTTAATTTTGTTCCGCTTGCAGCTGGATCAGGCGGTTCCCAGATGGCGTTCACCATCGATCGGTATCAACATCGCCAGGGATTTTCTGTCGCTTTCTGTCGCTTTTCTGTCACTGCAACAGAACCCGCTAAGGATCTGCAGCCAAGACCAAAAGGATTTTCTGTCATATCTGTCGCGTCCGTCCAATGAGGGGCAAGGGGTGTCCATGGATCCAGCGAAAATCTGTGTCGTCGGGGCCGGTGCGATCGGCGGCGTGGTGGCGGCCAGGCTGGCGCAGGCCGGTGGCACGGTCAGCGTGCTGGCGCGCGGGCCGCATCTGGCGCGCATCGTGGCGGACGGCCTGACCCTGATCGAGGGCGATCAGCGATCGGCCCTGCGCGTCGCGGCGGCCGACGATGCAGGCGCGCTGGGCCGCCAGGACATTGTGATCGTGGCGCTCAAGGCACCGGGGCTGATCACCGCCGCGCCGTCGTTGGCGCCCCTGGTCGGGCCCGACACCGTCGTCGTGCCAATGATGAATGGCGTGCCGTGGTGGTTCTTCAGCAGCTTCGGCGGCAGCCTTGCCGGCACGACGCTGCAGGCCGCGGACCCCGGCGGCGTGATCGCACGGGTTCTGCCGCCGGCACAGGTCGTGGGCGCGGTGGTGCACCTGTCGTCGACCGTCGCGGCGCCCGGCGTGATCCGACGCGGGCGCGGCAACCTGTTGCTGGTGGGCGAGCCGTCGGGCGCCGAGACGCCGCGCCTGCAGCGCATCGTTGGGTTGCTGAGCGGTGCCGGCTTCGAGGTGCAGCCGACGTCAGGGATTCAGCGCGAGGTGTGGTTGAAGCTGTGGGGCAACATGAACATGAATCCCATCAGCGCGTTGACCGGCTCGACGGCTGACCTGATCATGGACGATCCGCTGACGGCGGATCTGGTGCGCCGCATGATGGAAGAAGCGGCGGTGGTCGGTCAGGCCTTGGGCATTGCGATGACGATGACGATCGACCAGCGCTTCGCCGTCACCCGTGAACTGGGGGCGTTCAAGACCTCGATGTTGCAGGATCTCGAGGCCGGTCGCGGCCTGGAGATCGATGCCATTCTCGCCGCGCCGATCGAGATCGGCGACCGGCTGGGCATCGCCATGCCGTACTCCAAGGCCGTGCTCGGCCTGGTCCGCCAGCGGGCCCGCAACGCCGGCCTCTATGCCTATGACATCGCGGGGCTGTGAGCCTGGTTCTTGCGGCAAGCGGTTTACATCGATGGAGTCGTCAATAGAGTTGACAGCATAACGATGGGGGTTGGGAGGGATCATGAAACGTAGAACACTTCTGGCATCTGCCGGTGCCGCTGTCATGGCGGCACCGGCGGTGCGCGCTCAGGCGTGGCCGAACAAGCCGATCACGCTTTATGTGCCGTTCGCAGCCGGCGGTCCGGCTGACATGTTCGGCCGCATCCTGGCCCGCGGCCTGTCGGTGCAGCTGGGGCAGCAGGTGGTGGTCGAGAACAAGACCGGCCTGGGCGGCGTCACCGGCGTCGATGCCATCGCCAAGGCGGCGCCGGATGGCTACGCCATCGGTATGAACAGCGCCGGCCCATCCTCGATTGCGCCGTTCATCCTGCCCAAGATGCCCTTCGAGGATAAGGACCTGTTTCTGCTGACGCCGATCGTCCTGGTGCAGGAGATCATCGCGGCATCGTCGCGCCTGCCGGTGAAGACGATCCAGGACCTGATCGCACACGCCAAGGCCAATCCGGGCAAGGTGAACTACGGCTCGTCAGGCACCGGCAGCATCACCCATCTGGCCGGCGAGCTGTTCAAGACCGCGGCCGGCATCGACATCGTGCACGTGCCCTATCGCGGCGCGGCGCCGGCGATACAGGACCTCCTGGCGGGACAGGTCCAGATGACCGTGCTCGATGTCTCGCCGCTGTTGCCGCATATCCGCGCCGGCAACCTGCGGGCCCTGGCCGTCACCAGCAAGACTCGCTCGGCCTTGCTGCCCGACGTGCCGACAACGACGGAAGTCGGCCTGCCGACGGTGCAATCGGACAATTGGTACGGGCTGGCGGCACCAGCTGGTGTCCCCCGGGATATCCTGACCCGGATCCATGCGGCGGCCGTGGCGGTGCTCAAGACCAAGGAAGCCGCCGACCCGATCCTGGAGCAGGGCGGCGTGATCCGGCCGATGACGCCGGCCGAGTACGCGGATTTCGTGCGGCTGGAGCGCGAAAAGTGGGCCCCTGTGGTGAAGGCCAGCGGCGCCAAGATGGATTAGAATTTCCCTCCCCCACCAAAGGTGGGGGAGGTGGCCGTTTCGGTGCTTCGACGCTTTGCGTCGAAGCACCTGAGCCGGAGGGGGACCCGACGGAGTCTCAATAGCAGGGACCACGTCAGGTCCCCTCCGCCCCTTCGGGGCACCTCCCCACTTCGTGGGGAGGACGAAGGCAGAAGGACGGATGACATGGCGTCAACGGGCGTGGGTGTGACATGACGGCGATCGGATTGATGGGACTGGGCGTCATGGGCGCCAATCTGGCGCGCAACATGGCCGATCACGGCGTGCGTCTGGCGCTCTACGATCCTGCGGCCGGTGTCGCCGATCGTCTGGCAGCCGATCTCGGTGACAAGGGCACGGCATGCGCCACGCCGGCGGCACTGGTGGCGGCGCTGCCGGCACCGCGTACGATCTTCCTGCTGGTGCCGGCCGGCGCGCCGACCGATGCTGCGATCGAATCGCTGCGCCCGCATCTGGCTGCGGGCGATGTGGTCATCGACGGCGGCAATGCCTTCTATCGTGATACGGCACGTCGCCAGGCGCGTTGTGCCGAGGCCGGCGTCCACTTCCTGGGATTCGGCGTGTCAGGCGGCGCCGAGGGCGCCCGGCACGGCCCGGCGATCATGGCCGGCGGCGATGGCGATGCGCTGGCTCGGTTGGCGCCGGTCTTCACCGCCATCGCGGCCAAGGCGCCGGATGGTACGCCGTGTTTCGCCCGCGTCGGCAACGGCGCTGCCGGGCACTTCGTGAAGACGGTGCACAACGGCATCGAATATGCCCACATGCAGTTGATCGCCGAGGCCTGGCATCTGCTGCGGCGTCTGCTGGACGTGCCGCATGAGGAGATCCGCGATCTGTTCGCGCGCTGGACGCGCGGTGCGCTGTCGTCGTTCCTGATGGAATGTGCCGTACGCGCGCTCGATACGCTCGACAAGGACGGCACGCCGCTGATCGAGCACATCGTCGATACTGCCGAGCAGAAGGGCACCGGCCAGTGGACCGCCAACGCCGCACTGGAATACGGCGTCGCCGCGCCGACGCTGGCCGAGGCGGTCCATGCGCGTTGCCTCTCGGCATTGCGCGAGATGCGCCAGACCGCGGTCGCGTCGCTGGGATCGCCGACCATGGACTTCAGCGGTGATCGGCGTGCCTTGATCGCGGCGCTGGAGCGAGCCCTGCTGTCGGCCAACATCGCGGTGCTGGCGCAGGGGTTCGCACTGATCCGCGCCGCCGATGCCGAGCATGGCTGGGGCGTGTCGCCGGCGACAGTGGCGCGCATCTGGCGCGGTGGCTGCATCATCCGCTCGACCCTGCTGGAGCCGATCGCCGAGGCGTACACGGCGACGCCGGATATCGAGAACCTGCTGCTCGATCGCACGCTATGGCGCCGCGTCGCGGCCGGCGATGCGGAGTGGCGGCAGGTGGTGGTGACGGCGGTTGCGCACGGTGTGCCGGTGCCGGCGTTTTCGTCGGCGCTCAGCTATGTCGACGGCCTGCGTACCGGACGGCTGTGGGCCGACATGATCGCCGCCCAGCGCGACATCTTCGGCCAGCACGGCTTTGCCCGCTTCGATGCGCCCGGCCGGCATCATGCCGATTGGGCGCCGCTTGATCTGTCGTCGCCGGCCGCCGGGTCCTAGACATGCTGGTCGTGGTCGCGATGGGGGTGTCGGGCTGCGGCAAAAGCACGATTGGCTCGAAGCTCGCGGCTGCGCTCGACGGCGATTATGCCGAGGGCGATGCCTTCCATCCGCCGGCCAATGTCGCGAAGATGAAAAGCGGCCAGCCGCTGGACGATACCGATCGCCAGCCGTGGCTGGAGGCGATGGCGGCGGCGATCGGGCGCTGGTCGCGACAGGCGCGGCCGACAGTGCTCGCCTGCTCGGCGTTGAAGCGTGCGTATCGCGACATCCTGCGCACCGGCTCGCCCGAGCTGCGCTTCGTGTACCTGGCGGGCGACAAGACACTGATTGCCGCCCGCCTGGCAGCCCGCACCGATCACTTCATGCCGGCCGCACTGCTCGACAGCCAGTTCGCCGCGCTCGAGCCGCCGGGGTCGGACGAAGCCATCACCGTGTCGATCGATCAGCCGCCCGACGCCATCGTCGCCGAGGCGGTGGCGAAACTGGCTTGCTTTGGACCGCGCGCGTCCACGCGCGCATCGGCGCGTTAGCGCCCGACGATCATTCGCGCTTCGCTTCGCTGCGAGCGAGTGCGGGCGTGGACGCCCGCGGTCCGAAACGCACCTACCGTCCCTTGAACTTGGGCGGACGCTTTTCCTTGAAAGCGCGGGCGCCTTCCTGGCCGTCTTCGCTCTCCCGCACCATCTGCAGATCGACCATGGCGCGTGCCATCAGCTCCGAAGGACCCTTGGGCAGCACCTGCTGGGTGACGAAGCGCTTGATGGTCTTCAGCACCAGCGGCGCGAAGCCGGCGAGCTCATGACCCCAGGCCACCGCTTCCTCGACATGTTTGCCGGCGGGCACGATCTTGTTGACCATGCCGACCTCGTAGGCGCGTTGCGCCTCCATCGGCCGGCACATCATGATGATCTCCATGGCGATCTTGTGCGGGATGCGCGCCGGCAGGCCGGAGATGATACCGCCCGTGAAGCCGAGCTTGGCCTCCGGATAGGAGAACCGCGTCGTCTCGCTGGCGATGGCGAGATCGGCCATCATGACGATGACCATGGCACCGCCCACGCACCAGCCCGAGGTGGCGGCGATCACCGGCTTCTCGGTCTGGATGCCCAAGGTCGGCACGCAGCGCCATAGTTCGGGCAGATCGGTGACGTCGGCGCCGACGGAGAAGGCCTTTTCGCCGGCGCCGGTGATCACCGCGACGCGTTGGCTGTCGTCGGCATCGAAGGCGGCAAATTGCGCCTGCAAATCGAGCGCGACCTGTCGGCTGATGGCGTTGCCCTTCTCCGGTCGGTTGATCGTGAAGATCGAGACCGGACCATCCTTCGTCACGGTGACCACGTCTGCCATATCGCTGAACTCCTCACTCTTCACCTGGAAGTGCCCCTACTGCGCCTTGATGTTGCCTCTGCGGATGATGTCGCCGTAGGTCTTTGTCTCGGCCGTGATCGTGGCGCGAAACGCGGCCGCGTCGAGCCAAGTCGGGCGCAGTCCGGCGTTGTCGAGTTTGGTCTGGGTGTCGGGCTCGGCGATCGCCTGGGCCATGACCTTGGCCATGCGGTCGATGGCCGCCTGCGGCGTGCCGGCCGGCGCCACGATGCCGAACCAGCTCTGCGCGCCGCTTTTTTCGTAGCCCTGCTCCTTCGTTGTGGCCAAGTCGGGCAGCTGCGGCCAGCGCGTGTCGCCCAGCATGGCGAGCGCGCGCAGGGTTCCGGCCTTGATATGCGGCAGGACCGTCGAGTCGAATTGCACCTGCACCTGGTTGGCGAGCAGGCCCTGGGTTGCCGGTGCGCTGCCCTTGTAGGGCACGTGTACCATGTCGATGCCGGCTTCCAGCTTCAGCATCTCGCCGATCAGGTGCGTGATGGTGGCCTGGCCCGCCGAGCCGAAATTGATCTTGCCGGGATTGGCCTTCGCATAGGCGACGAACTCGCCCATCGTCTTGGTGGGCAGCGAGGGATGGACGGCCATGGCGCCCCACGACGTGGCCATACGCCCGACCGTCACGAAATCCTTCTCGGGGTCGAACGGGATCGGCTGCAGATGGTGCGTGATGCACACCATCGCCGTCGTCACCATCAGGAACGTATAGCCGTCAGGCGCTGCCGATTTCGCGGCTTCGGCGCCGATCATGCCGCCGGCGCCGCCCTTGTTCTCGATCACGATCGGTTGGCGCAGCAGGGCGGCGACACGCTCCATCACGATGCGCGTGCTGGAGTCGCTGGGGCCACCGGGAGGGTAGGGCACGATCACACGCACCGATCGGGCCGGCCAGTCGCTCTGGGCTGTCGCCAGTGCCGGCGCGATCAGCGTCATCGTGGCGAACAGCGCTGCGATCGCTCGTCTGTTCATGCCATCCTCCCGTTGTGTTGCCGGGACTATGGCACCCGCGCTGTGCGCTCACAACTTGCCGGCGCGTCGATACTCCAGGTCACGCAGTTCGCGGCGGCGAGTCTTGCCGGTGGGCGTCTTGGGCAGATCGGCGACGAACTCGATCAAGCGCGGGTATTTGTAGGGTGCTGTCACCTGCTTGGTATGATCCTGGATCGCGCGCGCCAACGCATCCGACGGCGCGATATCGGGTTTCAGCACGATGAACGCCTTGACGACCTCGCCGCGTTCGTCGTCGGGGCTCGCCACCACGGCGCACTCGGCGATGGCGTCGTGTTGCATCAACGCATTCTCGACTTCGGCCGGCCCGATCCGGTAACCGGCCGAGCCGATGATGTCGTCGTCGCGCCCCTGGTAGAACACATAGCCGTCGCCATCCATGGTGACGAGATCGCCCGTGAGATGCCAGTCGACGCCATCCAGCATCACGCGGTCGGCTGCCGTGCGTGCCGGATCGCGCCAATACCCCAGCATCTGCATCGGTTGCGGCTGGCGAATGGCCAGGATGCCGACCTCGCCGGGGCCGAGCAGTTGCGTGCGATCGACCGACATCACGGCGGCATCGAGGCCGGGATAGGGTTTGCCCATCGACGCGGTGCGCGGCGGCAGCAGCGCGTGGTTGGTGATCAGCATCAGCCCCTCGGTCTGACCGTAGGCTTCGAGCAGGCGGCAGCCGGTCATCGCTTCCCAGCGCGCGATGATCTCCGGGTTCACGCTCTCGCCGCCTGACAGCGATACGCGCAGCGACGAGAGGTCGATGCCGGCCGCGTTCTCCAGCACCAACCGCCGCAGTTCGGTGTTGGGGGCGCAGAACACGCTGACCCGATGGCGCGCGATCAATTCCAGGCGGCGGCGGGCATCGAACGGCCCATCGTGGAAGACGACGGCCGTGCCGCATGACCACGGACCGATCAGCACGCTGGTGCCGGCCTTGGCCCAGCCGGTATCGGCCGTGCACCACATGACGTCGCGTTCCGTGAGATCGGGCCAGAACCACATGGCATTGCGCCACGCGAAGAGGGCACGGGCGGCGTGCAGGACACCCTTGGGCTTGCCGGTGGAGCCGGATGTGAAGAACAGCAGCGCCGGATCCTCGGCGCCAACCGTGGCGGCCGCACTGTCGGTCGCGGCCGCCGCGATCGCGGTGTCGAAGTCGAGCCAGCCCTCGCCGCCACCGACCGCGATCCGGGCCGTGATGCCGGGCAGCGCGGCGAACTTGCCGATGTTTGCCCGCGTCGTCACGGCGCCCACGGCCTCCGCCGCCCGGGCGCGGTAGGCGATGTCATCGGCGGTCAGCATCTCGATCGAGGGGATGGGCACGGCGCCGATGCGCAGGCAGGCGACCATCGCGATGTGCCACGCCGGCAGGCGCGGCAGCATGACAACGACGCGGTCGCCCTTCTTGATGCCCGCCGCGCGCAACACGTTGGCGAGCCGGCGCGACCGGTCGGCGATCTCGGCGAACGTGTATCGCCGCTCGTCGCCGGCGGCGTTGGACCACAGCAGGGCTGTCCGCGATGGATCCCCGGCCCAGCGGTCGACGACGTCGGTCGCGAAATTGAACGTCGCCGGGATCTCCCAGCGGAACTGCGCGCGCAGTGCCTCGAACGTGTCGGCCTGAGGTCGATGCATCGCGACGCCTCAAGCCTTCGTCGCCAGGCCGCGCGCCAGGCTCCAGCGATGCACCTCGGAGGGGCCGTCGTAGATGCGAAAGGCGCGGATCTCGCGGAAGATGCGCTCGACCAGCGTGTCGCCGGTGACGCCCAGCCCGCCCAGCACCTGAACGCAGCGATCGGCGATGCGGAACAGCGCTTCCGACACGGCAACCTTGGCGATGCTGGATTCGACCCGGGCATCGCGGCCCTGATCCAGTACCCAGGCGCAGTGCCAGATGGCGAGCCGCGACAGATGCAGGTCGATCAGGTTGTCGGCCAGCTGGAAGCCGACGCCTTCGTGCTCGATCAGCGTCTTGCCGAACGCCTTGCGCCGGTTGGCATAGTCGACGGCGATATCGTGCGCGCGCCGTGCCGCGCCCAGCCAGCGCATGCAGTGCGTCAGCCGGGCCGGCGCCAGGCGCACCTGGGCGTAGCGGAAGCCGCGGCCGACCTCGCCCAGGACGTCGTCGCGGTGGATACGCAGATCCTTGAACCGCACCACGCAGTGGCCGCCGGTCATGGACTCCTCGATGGTGTCGATGGTGCGCTCCACGACGATGCCGTCGGCCGGCATGTCGCTCATGAAGATGGTGGCGCCGCGGTCCTGGCCGTCGACCAGGGTGCGGGCCATGATGATCATGACACCGGCACCGTTGGCGCCGGTGATCAGCCACTTCTCGCCGTTGATGACGAAGTGGTCGCCGTCGGCCACGGCAGTGGTGAGCATGGCCGACGGATCGGAACCGGCGCCGGGCGGCTGTTCCGTCATGGCAAAGCAGGAGCGGATATCGCCCGCGGCCAGCGGCTTCAGCCAGCGCTGCTTGTGGGCATCGCTGGCCACCGCCTCCAGCATGTGCATGTTGCCCTCGTCGGGCGCCATGCAGTGAAGCGCGATTGGGCCGAGCAGGGAGTAGCCGGCTTCCTCGAAGACGATGGCGCGCTCGCGGTGAGAGAGCCCCAGGCCGCCCCAGTGTGGATCGCATTGCGGCGACAGCAGCCCGGCCCGCTTCGCCAGCGCATTGAGTTCGCAGCGCAAGGCATCGCTGGGGCCGTGTGGGCTTTGCCGCGGATCCTTCTCGAACGGCAGTACGGCGGTCTGGATGAACGTCCGTGTACGGTCTTGCAGGTCTTGTTCGCGCGGCGTCAGGCTGAAGTCGATCATGATGCACTCGGGTAGGAGATGGAGTCGTAAATCTGCCAGAAGCTCCAGGGTCGCGGATGCGTTTCGCGCAGCCGATCGACAAAGGCGGTATGCGTTTCGTGCTCAGGGTCAGGCCCGGCGCGGGCCAGGGTCGCGCTGTCGACCAGGGCCTGGGCGGCCTTCTCGAACAAATGTGACAGGCCTCGCCGCATGACGCCGGTCACGGCAAGGCGCATGGCGGTGACCGCCTCGCGCGGATGCCGGTCGCGCAGTGCCTCGCCCGTGGCCAACAACATGTCCGGCGGTGTGACAGCAAACTCGTTGCTGCGCTCGCGCACCAGCCGCGCCACGCTGTCGAGATCGGGCCAGGCCGTCAGGAACGCTAGCGCCTCGGTCGCCGACTTGAAGGCCAGCGCATGGTCCATGGCGCGGCGCTCGGCCTCGAAGTCGGCGAAGTCGGGCAGGTGCTTCAGATAGTCCTTCAGCATGGTGCGGTCGAGCTGCCGTTCGAACTGTTGCCAGCGCAGAGCCTGGGCATCATCGCGGCGGCCCAGCGACTCCAGCACCGCCAGTCGCTGGTCCAGGGTCGAGATCAGCCGATTGTGATACCGCCCGTCGTCCAACCAGCTCAGCGCGTCCTCGCCACGCCCCGCCTTCAGCAGCCGTTCGACGATGGCCCTGATGTTGACATGCGCTCGCGGCTGCGCCTTTTCCAGCGCGATATAGCCATCCACATCATCAAGCAGATCGGCGATCTCGCCCAGGTGCCGGCGCAGGCGCGAGGCACGTGTGCCGGCGTGTACGGCTGGTTTACCGGCCGAACCCCAGCGGCCGCCTGCCGGTTCCGCCGGCAGCTCCTTCAGTTTCATCTTCAATGTGGCGCGCACTGCCTGCAGGCCGCCCGTACCCAGCGCCGGCGCCAGGACCGTCATGGCGCCGGGGAATGCGTCATCCTCCTGCAGGGCGCAGTCGATCGCGAAGGCCGCGATCTCCTGCGGTTCGGGCGGTACCTGGGTCCACAACCGTGCAAGATCGGCGAGCGCCGCGGCCAACCAGGCGCCCACCTGGTCGCGCGGCGGCGGCGCACGCCGGATGATCGCAGGGCCCAGTTCGACCATGTGACGCACCAGTCCGGCGGCGGCCAGAGGGTGTACCGGCGCAATGCTCTCCATCGCATCGCGGCGCAGGCCGTCCAGCTCGTGCGCGAGCGCTGTGGCCTCGTCGCGTCCCACCTCCCGGCCGCGGGCCAGCGCCAGCAGGCGACGGTCGATATAGTCGTGCAGCTCGTCCTCGCCGGCCGCCTGGGCCAGCAGGCGTAAGAGCGCTTCGCGCAACAGCCGGTCATGACGGGCCCGGTCGATCAGCAGTTCCGCCAACCGTGGCGCGCCCAGCTGCCCGAGATTGGCAGCGGTGAGGGCGGTCCGGGCCCGTTTGGGCTGTCTCGGCAATCGGAACTCCCTGACGCGGATCGGCGGTTAGCGCGGTGGCAAAGCCCGCCATTGCAGCGGGTCGGGGACTCGCTGTCAAATGCGGTCGATTTCGCACTATGCTCCGGCAAGAGCACGCCATGCCTGATACCATCGCCTTCGTCCTCAACGGCCAGCCGGTCACGGCAGCCGGCGTATCGCCGGCGATGACCCTGCTCGATTGGTTGCGCGGGCCGGCACGCCTGACAGGCACGAAGGAGGGGTGTGCCGAAGGTGATTGCGGTGCCTGTACCGTGGCGCTGGAGCAGCCGCCGGCCGCCGGCGGGCGCTCGTGCGAGCCGGCCAACGCCTGTCTGCTGATGATGGGGCAAGTGCATGGCCGTGCCGTGCGCACGGTTGAAGGGCTGCGCGACGCCGGCGGCACGCCGCATCCGGTGCAGCGCGCGCTGGCCGACGGCGATGGAACCCAGTGCGGTTACTGCACGCCCGGCATCATCATGAGCATGTACGCCTTTGCCGCCGGCGGCGAACCGCCCGAGGCGGCGCTGATCCATGACGCTCTCGCCGGCAATCTCTGCCGCTGTACGGGCTATCGTCCGATCGTCGAGGCGATGGCGAGGGTGGCCCAGCAGCCCGATGCGCCATTGGCGTCGATGGTCGAGCGGCCGCCGGCCGGCGCCGCAGCATGGCAGGACGGTGCCACGCGATTCGACTCGCCGACGACCCTGGACGCGCTCCTGGCCCTGCGCCGCGACTTTCCCGACGCCTGGTTGCTGGCCGGTGGCACTGATCTCGGCCTGCGCGTCAGCCATGACCGCGACGTGCCGGCGCACGTCGTGCACGTCGCGCGGGTGCCCGAGCTGCAGATGGCGTCTGTTGCGCGCGAGCGGTTGCGCATCGGTGCGGCGCTGACCTATGCTGGCCTGCTGCCGTATCTGGCTGACTCGCTGGCACCGTTCGGCGCCATGGTGCGGCGGCTGGGATCGCGCCAGATCCGCGCCCTGGGTACCATCGGCGGCAATCTCGGCACCGCCTCGCCGATCGGCGATACGCTGCCGGTGCTGCTGGCACTCGACGCCACCATCCACGTGCGATCAGCCGCGCGCGGGCCACGCGCGGTGGCGAGTGATGCGTTCTTCCTGGGTTATCGTCGCACGGCACTGGCTGCCGACGACATCATCGAAGCGATCGACATCAAGGTGCCGCAGCCCGGCGAGGTCTTCCACGTCGACAAGGTTTCCAAACGGCGCGACCAGGATATCTCGGCCGTGCTCGGTGCCTACCGGCTGCGGATCGAGGATGGCGTCGTTCGCTCGGCGCGCCTGGCGTTCGGCGGCATGGCCGCGACACCGGCGCGTGCCCGCCAGGCCGAGGCGGCATTGATCGGCCAGCCCTGGGGCGATGGTGCCATCGATCGGGCGGCGGCAGCGTTGGCGCGTGATTTCCAGCCGCTGGATGATTGGCGCGGCAGCGCCGCCTATCGGCTTGCGGTTGCCGGTAATCTGTTGCGTCGGTTGTACTGGCGCACGACACGGCCGGACGCCGTTCTCGAGGTCGACCAGCTATGAGTGCCGATCCCGATCAGGCGCGCGGCACGGCGCAGGGCGGCGTGCATAGCCCGCAGCGCCACGACAGTGCGCTGAAGCACACGACGGGCGAGGCCACCTACATCGACGACATGGCGGAGCCGTCCGGCCTGTTGCATGCGGCACTGGTGCTGTCACCGGTTGCGCACGGCAGGCTGCGCGCGATCGACCTGGCGGCGGCGCGTGCCGCACCGGGTGTCGTGGCCGTGATCGCGGCGGCCGATATTCCCGGGCGCAACGACATCGCGCCGGGCAACAGCAACGAGCCGCTGTTCGCCGAGACCGTCGTCGAGCATGTCGGCCAGCCGGTCGCGGCCATCGCTGCGGTGTCGCTGGATGCCGCCCGCGCGGCGGCGAAGAAGGCGGTGCTCGACATCGAGACGCTGCCGGCCATCCTTACTATCGACGCGGCCTTGGAGCAGGGCTCGCTGCTCTATCCGCCGTCGGTCTTGTCGCGCGGCGATGCCGTCGCGGCCCTGCAGCAGGCGCCGCTGCGGCTGTCGCACAGCTTCCGGGTGGGTGGCCAGGAGCATTTCTATCTCGAGGGCCAGGTTGCGCTGGCACTGCCGGGCGAGGATGGCGACATCACGATTCATTCCTCGACCCAGCATCCCACCGAAGTGCAGCACATCGCCGCGCGCGTTCTGGGCCTCGACTACAATCAGATCACCGTGATGGTGCGCCGCATGGGCGGCGCCTTCGGCGGCAAGGAGAGCAACGCATCGTGGGTTGCCGCGGTGGCGGCGCTGCTGGCGCGCCAGACCGGCCGGCCGGTCAAGCTGCGCCTGCCGCGCAGCCACGACATGGTGGCCACGGGCAAGCGCCATGGTTTCCTGTATCGCTATGACGTCGGCTTCGACGACGAAGGGCGGGTGCTGGCGCTCGATGTCACCCTGGCGGCCAACGGCGGCCACAGTGTCGATCTCACGCCGGGCGTGCTGGGGCGCGCGCTGACGCATGTCGACAACACCTACTGGGTGCCCGACATCCGCTGCACGGGCCTCGCCTGCAAGACCAACACCGTGTCCAACACCGCGTTCCGCGGTTTTGGCGGGCCGCAGGGCGTGGTGGTGATGGAGGACGCGATCGGCCGCATTGCGCACGTGCTGGGCAAGACGCCGGAAGCCGTGCGCGCCGTCAATTTCTACGGCGAGGGCATCAACGATGAAACGCCCTACGGCCAGAAGGTCGAAGACAACCTGATCCGCCGCTGCGTGGCGCAGGTGGCGCGCGAGTCGTCCTGGGCTCAGCGGCGTGCCGAGATCGATGCCTTCAACCGCGACAACCCGGTCATCAAGCGCGGCCTTGGCATGTTCCCGCTGAAATTCGGCATCTCCTTCAACATCCCGAGCATGAACCAGGCCGGCGCCCTGGTGCACGTCTACAGCGACGGCTCGATCCGGCTGAACCACGGCGGCACGGAGATGGGGCAAGGGCTGTTCGTCAAGGTGGCGCAGGTGGTCGCCGAGGTGTTCCAGGTCGATCTCGACCGTATCCGGGTCACGGCCACCTCGACCGGCGAGGTGCCCAACACCTCGCCGACGGCGGCATCGACGGGCTCCGACCTCAACGGCTGGGCCGCGTTCACGGCCGCCGACACCATCCGCCAGCGCATGGCCACCTTCGCCGCCGGCCATTTCGATGTGCCCGAGGATGCGATCGCGTTCCGCGACAATCACGTGCATGTGGCGCGGCCGGGTGACAATCGCGTCGTGGCCTTCAATGAGCTGGCGCGGCTGTGCCATCAGGGCCGCGTGTCGCTGTCGTCGACCGGCTTCTACCGCACGCCCAAGATCCATTGGGATCCGCAGGCGATGAAGGGCCGGCCCTTCTTCTACTTCTCCTACGGCGCCGCCGTCGCCGAGGTGGCGATCGATACGCTCACCGGCGAGTCGCGGGTGCTGCGGGCCGATCTGGTGCAGGATTGCGGCCGCTCCCTCAACCCGGCCGTCGATCTCGGTCAGATCGAGGGCGCCTTCGCGCAGGGCATGGGCTGGCTCACCTGCGAGGAGCTGTGGTGGGACAAGGACGGCCGCCTGCGCACGGCAGGCCCGTCCACTTACAAGATTCCCGGCAGCCGCGACGTGCCGCCGGTGTTCAACGTGCACATCCTGGAGAACGCGCCGGCACGCGAGGCCACCATCTTTCGCTCCAAGGCGATCGGCGAGCCGCCGCTGATGCTGGCGACCGCCGTGTGGACAGCCCTGAAGGACGCCATCGCCAGCGTTGCCGAACACAGCGTGCCGGTGACCCTCGATGCGCCGGCGACACCGGAGCGCATCCTGGTGGCGGTGCAGACGGTGCGTTCAGCGAGCCTTGCGTCCGTCGAATAGGCGCTCGAACAGCAACAACAGCATGCGGTCGATCTCGCGGCGTGCGACCGACTCGTCCGTCGCCTCGTGCAGCCACATGGCGGCCTCGTTGAGGGCGCCCGACAGCAGGTAGGCCAGGGGTTCGGTCGACAACGCCCGATCGGGGCGCTCCGCCAAGACGGCCTCGACGCCGATGCGCAGGGTGCGCATGCCGTGCCGTCCGTCGATTTCGCGCCAGCGATGCCAGCCCAGCACGGAGGGTGCGTCGACCAGATAGATGCGCCGCGTCGCCGGATCGAGGCAGGCATCAAGGAAGGCATGCGTGCCCAGCATCAGTCCGTCGAAGGCGCTCTTGGCCGGCAGGGCGGCGGCATCGATCTTGTCGGCCATCTCGCGCGCCACGTCCTCGACCACGGCTTCGAAGAGCGCCCGCTTGTCGCGGAAGTGATAGTACAACGCACCGCGAGTCAGGCCGGCCTGCCGTACGATGTCCTCGGTCGCTGCATCCGCGTAGCCCGCCGTGCTGAAGATCCGGCGGCCTTGGCGCAGCAACTCGGCGCGCGTCAACGCATGCTGCTCAATTTTCGTCCTTGCCATACATACAGCCTGTATCTATTATGCGGTATCCTACAGGAGGCAGTCATGGCTGACCAGCAACGCGAGGGCGGTTGCCAGTGCGGTGCCGTCCGGTACCGGATCACCGGCGAGCCGATGATGGCCGCCTTGTGCCATTGTTCGATGTGTCGCCGCGCGCACGCGGCGCCGACCGTCGCCTGGGCGATGTTCCAGGAGGGGCAGGTCAGCTTCATGACCGATCGGCTGGCGCACTACGCGTCGTCACCGGACGCCAAGCGTGGTTTCTGCCCGGTCTGCGGCACCCAGATCTGCTTCACGGCTTCCTTCATCCCCGGCCTGATCGACATCACCATCGGGAGTCTCGATCAACCCGAGACGATGCCGCCGGCACTGCATTACTGGGAGTCGCGGCGCCTGCCGTGGATGCAGTTCGCGGACGGCCTGCCGCGCCATCCCGAACTGCCGCCGTTCGGGTGAGGGGCGGCGGCGCGTCGATCGCCTGGCCGATGCCAAGCGCCGTGCGGCGGAGGTCGCCCAGATAGCGATCCACCGCCTCCGGCAGGGAGAGTGCCCGGCGCAGGAAGCGCAGCGACAGGCAGGCCAGGACGTCGTCGTCACGCATGACCGGTACGGCAAGCCCGAGATACCGGCTGCGGTTGGGCGGCGTGATGGCGTAGCCCTGCTGGCGGATGTCGCGCAGGGCCACCAGCAGCCGCTTGCGATCGCGGGCCGGCCGGTTCTCGGCGCGGCGCGATGTGGCGAGCGCGCGCAGGATCATCGATCGTTCCACGTCGGGGCAGAAGGCGAGGTAGACGCGGCCCATGGCGCTGGGGAGGATGGGGAACGATCTGTTGAACGCCGCCGGCTCGGTCGACAAGGGACTGTCGGCGATCGTGCTGTAGCGAACCTGGATGGTGCCGCCTTCGAGGGTCGCGAGATAGAGCGGCCAACGGTGCTGGCGCGTGAATCGTTGCATGGGCAGCATGGCCGCATCAACGACGCGATCGCGAAAGCGAAACCCGGCCGCGAGTTCGGCGACCCGCGCCGTGACGCGATAGCCCAGCGACGACGATATCTGCTCGGCGTAGCCGGCGGCGCGCAGGGCGTTGAGCAGGCGCACCAGTGTCGCCTTCGGCAGGCCGGTCTCGTTGTTGAGAACCTGCAACGACGTGCAGGGGCGTCGGTTCAACGCCTCGAGCACCGTCAGGGCGCGCGTGACGGGTCCGATCGCGTCGTCGTCGCGGGTAGGGCGCATCTCGCCTCCGGATTCCGTGTCACGGAATCTGGCAAGAATCCCCTCCGCTGTCACCCTTGCCGGTGCGACAGTACGGGCGACAAACGGATGCGGGAGGAACGCACATGGCCTACCAGACGATAGAGGTACGCAAGCTCAACCCGGTCATCGGCGCCGAGATCGGCGGGGTCGATCTGTCGCGGCCGTTGGGCAATCAGCAGTTCCAGGAGATCCACGACGCGCTGGCGGAGAACCTGGTGATCTTCTTCCGCGACCAGGAGATCACGCCGGATCAGCACAAGGATTTCGGCCGTCGATTCGGCAAGCTCCACGTCCATCCCGCGTCGGGTCGCACGGTCGAAGGCCATCCCGAGATCCTGGTGATCGCGGCCGACGAGAAATCAAAGCGCGTGGCCGGCGAGGAGTGGCACTCGGACGTGTCGTTCGAGGCCGAGCCGCCGATGGGCAGCATCCTTTACCTGACGGAAGTGCCGCCGACCGGCGGCGGCGACACCCTGTTCTCCAACATGTACGCCGCCTACGACTCGCTATCGGATCGCATGAAAGCGCACCTCGAAGGACTGACGGCGATCCACGACAGCTTCCATGTGTTCGGCGGTGCCTATGGCGACCGCACCGACAAGGTGCTGCCGCGCAACGAGCATCCGGTGATCCGCACGCATCCAGTCACCGGCCGCAAGGCGCTGTTCGTCAACCGCGGTTTCACGACCCGCATCGTCGGCCTGCCGCGACCGGAAAGCGCTGCCCTGCTGGAGTATCTGTATCGGCATGTCGAGACGCCGGAGTTCCATTGCCGTTTCCACTGGCGGGCGAAGTCCATCGCCTTCTGGGACAATCGCTGCGCTCAGCACCATGCGCTGTTCGATTACTATCCGCACCGCCGCTATGGTCACCGCGTGACGGTGTGCGGTGATCGGCCGTTCTATCGGGCGTAGTCAGTTTCCCAGTGTCTGCACCAGCGCCCGCCACAACGCCACGGTTTCGGCGCCGCCGGGATCACGCGATTGGCGCCGCACCGCCGTGTGCACCAGCACCAGCTTGGACCGGGGGTGCACGAAGATGGTCTGGCCGCGCACGCCCAGCAGTGCGAACTGGCGGTCGGCATCGGGCAGCAGCCAGGTCTGGTAGCCGTAGCCATAGAACCGCGTCGCCGTGCCCGGCTTGAGGTGGGGCGCACTGTCGTTGACGGTGGTGGCCGCCAGCAACCAGTCGCGTGGAATGATCTCCCGGCCATCGCGCAGGCCATCGTGCGCCAGCAGCAACCCCAGCCGGCCGTAGTCGCGCAGCCGCGCGTTGAAGCAGCAATAGGTCGCCTCCTGGCCCGATGCGTCGATGTTCCAGGTCGCCTCGGCCTCGGCGCCCATCGGCTGCCAGAGCTTGGCGGCGAGATAATCGGCGACCGGTGTGCGCGTGGCGGCGCGCAGCACCAGCCCCAGCACCTGCGTCTCGGCCGAGGCGTAATAGAATTTCTCGCCGGGCGGCCGGGCCCGGGTGTTGAACTGGCTGACAGCGCCGGGGCCGCCGGGACCGGACTTCATCAGCGTGGCGACCCATAGGCGCGTGATGTCGTCCTGCCCGCTATAGTCTTCGCTAAAGGCAACGCCCGAGGACATCGTGAGCAGGTGCCGGATCGGCGTCTCGCCATAGGCGGTGCCCTTGAGCCCGGGCACGTAGGTTTCGGCACGATCGTCGATCGAGCGGATCGCGCCGTCGCGCACGGCAATGCCCATCAGCATTGATGTGATCGTCTTGGCCATCGAGAACGACGTCAGGCGGTCGCGTTCGGTTCGGTCGTACTGGTAGGCTTCGAACACGATCCGGTCGTCCTTGAGGATCAGCAGGCCGGTCGTCGGATTCGTACCGAGGTAGCGTTGCAGGTCACGCTGCTCGTTGTTGAAGCTGTAGCGGATGTCGGGCGCTTGGGTTGCTCGACCGAGGGGCCGTGGCGTCGATGCCGGGGCAACGCGATGAAAGTCGAACAGCGTGTCCATTCGGCTCAAGGCACCGACGAGATGAGGCTGACGCCACCAGGTGGTGGTCGTCCCGGGAGAATAGCCTTGCGATTTGCCGTATCCTTCCTCGTCCGGTGCAGCGCGTGAGGGGGTTATGAGCCCGGTTGCGATCAGCAGGACAAGCGTGGCCAAGATGCGCATGCGTTCACCGTCGCGGCCGTCCATCGGCGCTCGTAAAAGTACCACGAAAATCACGGTCCGCCCGCTCACGCCCGACCTGTGGCCGGCGCTGGAGGATCTGTTCGGCGAGAAAGGTGCCTGCAACGGATGCTGGTGCATGTACTGGCGCATCGGCAGCGCCTACCGCCGAACGCCGCGCGACAGAAACAAGGCGGCATTCCGCGATGTCGTCAGGACAGGACCGCCGCCGGGCCTGTTGGCGTTCGCGGGTGATGTGGTCGTGGGCTGGTGCCAGCTGACGCCGCGCGATGCCCTGCCCTGGCTTGACCGCGAATGGCGGCTCCGGCGCGTCGACGACGTGCCGGTGTGGTCGCTGTCCTGTTTCTACATCCGCATCGGCTATCGTCGACGCGGTGTCACGACGGCATTGATCGCGGCGGCACTGAAGGCAGCACGGCGCGCCAGGGCGGCGGCGCTGGAGGCCTACCCGTTCGATGCCGACAAGTCGCCCAGTGCGTCGGGCACCGGCTACGCCTCGACGTTCGCCCGTGCCGGTTTCAAGGTCGTGGCGCGCCATATCCCGGCGCGCCCGATCATGCGCTACGACCTGCGAGCGCAGTAGGCCGTCAACTAACTGGTGTTATTCCACCTTCGATGAAGAGCCGACACCCTTGTGTAGGCTATGCCCAACGGAACTGTCACACTGCGAGCCTTCCTTGGTGGTTGTGCAGATTACTGCACGCCTAAAGGAGGAAAACTATGTACACCTCGCTCACTACGAAGCGCTTTGCTAACCCTCAATCCGACTTCTCGCCGGGCCCTGCTCCATTCCTAGACTGGATCGAGATAAACAGACTCGTTGTTGATACGACGTATCAACGCCAAATTAGCAAGCGCGGCGCTGAGAATATCAATCAAATTGCCGAAAATTTTGATTGGTCGAAGTTTGCTCCTGTCATCGTCGCTCCCTTGGAGGGCGGACAGTTCGCTATTGTTGATGGCCAGCACAGAACCACGGCCGCGATGTTACGGGGGCTCGAGCAAGTGCCTTGTCAGGTAGTCCAGGCGGATCGTTCAAAACAAGCTGCGGCGTATGCAGCTGTGAATGGAAACGTCACAAAGACGACTGCTCAGCAGCTTTATCATGCAAAAGTTGCAGCTGGGGATCTCCAAGCAGTACAGTTATCTGAGGTTTGTGCGATCGCTGGAATTGAGGTCATTCGCCACAACCTAGTTCAATCACAACTAAAGCCCGGCCAAACCCAGGCGGTTGGTGCTCTTTCTCGGTGTTTGATCAAGTACGGGCGTGACACGCTGATCACGGCACTTCAGTGCATTACTCAAACGGCCGATGGTAATGCTGGATTCGCAAGATCGACGATCATTGAAGCATTATGCGAAGTTCTTCACGAAGCTCCAACATGGAGAGATTCCGGGGAAGCACTGCTGCGGAGTATGGATGACTTCAAGTTCGCAGAAGCGTGGGACGAAATAGCTGCTGGAAGAGATCAGATTTTTCCCGGCACGGCCAAGAAAATGATGATCAACATCATCCGAAAATTTTTGACGGAAAAACTGGATCAAAATTCTGAAATGAGAGCCGCGTAGCTCACTGGGGTGAGGTGTCATTTGGGCGCCTCACCCCAGTTTCATCGAGCTAGCGACTACTTGTCACGAAAAGGCCTTTTCGGCTCAACGACAGCGAGACCGTTACTTCACCGGTTCGAGGATGCTGACGTAGTTGGCGACGGCGGCGCCGCCCATGTTGAAGATGCCGGCCAGTTTCGGCCACGCCAGCTGCATGGTGCCGGCGGTGCCCGAAAGCTGCAGACAGCCCATCACGTGCATCGAGACACCGGTGGCGCCGACGGGATGGCCCTTGGCCTTCAGGCCCCCCGAGACGTTGACCGGCAGCTTGCCGTCGCGCTCGACCCAGCCGTCGAGGATGGCGCGCTCGCCCTGGCCGCGTGGCGCCAGGCCCATGGCTTCATATTCGATCAGCTCGGCCGAGGTGAAGCAGTCGTGGGTTTCCACGAAGCTGAGGTCGAGCAGATCCAGCCGCGCCTGCTCCAGTGCGCGCTTCCAGGCCAAGGTCGGGCCGTCGAACTGGATGATGTCGCGCTTGGACATCGGCAGGAAGTCGTTGACGTGTTCGGCGGCGCGAAAGGCGATCGCCTGTTTCATGCCCAATGCCGTGTCGGTGTCGGCCAGGATCACGGCGGCGGCGCCGTCGGTGACCGGCGAGCAGTCGGTGCGCTTCAGCGGGCCGGCCACGAACGGATTCTTGTCGGACGGGTTGCGGCAAAAGCCGTACTCGAATTCCTTCTGGAAATGGGCGTAGGGATTCTTGGCGCCGTTCTTGTGCGCCTTGACCGCGATGCGCGCCAACGCGTCGGACTTGTCGCCATAGCGCTGGAAGTAGGCCGCCGTGATCTTGCCGAAGATGCCAGCGAAACCCGCTTCGATCTCGGCTTCCTCGGCAACGTAGGACGCCTTGATCAGCACGTCGCCGGCCTGGGCGCTGTTGAGCTCGGTCATCTTCTCGACGCCGACCACCAGCACGAAACGCGCTTTCTTGGCGGCCAGGCTGTTCAGGCCCATGTGGATGGCGGCCGACCCGGTGGCGCAGGCGTTCTCGACGCGGGTCGAGGGCTTGAAGCGCAGGTCGGGATGCGCCTGCAGGGGTAGCGAGGAGTGGAACTCCTGCTTCACGAAGCCGCCGTTCATGTTGCCGACGTAGATGACGTCGACATCGCGCGGCTCGATGCCGGCATGGGCGATGGCCTCGGACGCCACCTTCACGACCAGCGACTCGCTGGTCTCGCCGTCCAGTTTGCCGAATTTAGAATGGGACCAGCCGACGATACATGCGGTCATGAATGCCTCCTGGAGGAAGGTGTGCGCTGCAACAAATGTAGGCCAGCCGACCGGTGCCGTCGATGCCGCAGCCCTCGTCCTGTGGAATAGTGCATATGCACGATATTCATCGGTCCGAGGGCGCCGCCGCGACGGCAATCTCGTCCTTCAACCAGGAGCCGAAGGCCTGAAGGCTCGAGTCGCCCGCCTTGCCGGGCCTGTGAATGAGATACCAGGCATCGCCTTTCGGAACCGTGATCGGGAACGGCGCGACCAGACGGCCCACCGCCATGTCGGCCTCGACATAGGCCTTCATGGCAAGCGCCGCGCCGAGGCCGTCGGCCGCCGCCTGGAGCGCCAGGCCGTAGGTATCGAACAGGGGTCCGCCCTGTCGTTGCGCCGGCAGCGGATCTTGCAGGTCCGCCGCGGCCGACCATCGCGGCCAGTCGGTCAGGGCGTGACGCACGCGCAGGAGTGGAACGCCGGCAAGGTCTGACGGGCTGTGCAGACGCCTGGCGACGCGGGGCGCACAGACCAGCACCAGATCGGCCGTGAAGAGCCGTTCGGCGGTAAAGCCTGGCCACGGCTCTTGCCCGAGCCTGATGGCGCAGGTCCACTCCTCGTTGAAGGGTGCGACGGCGCCGCCCGTCGCCACCCGGATCTCGATGCTCGGATGGGCCAGGGTGAAGCGCCCGAGCCGCGGGATCAGCCAACGCGTCGCCAGTGTCGGCCCGACGCCCACCGTCAGGACCTGACTGGACTGTCCCCGCTCCTGCGTATTGCGCACCAGTTCCTCGATACGGTCCAGCGCATGGCTGGTGCCGGTGGCCAGAAACTGCCCGGCATCGGTCAAGGTCAGGCCGTTCGGCCGACGTTGAAACAAAGCGATGCCCAGGCTTTCCTCCAGCAGGCGCACAAATCGACTGACGGCCGCCTGCGAGACGTGCAGTTCCTCGGCGGCCGCGGTGAAGCTCACGTGCCGGGCGGCGGCCTCGAAGGCCCGCAGCGCATTGAGAGAGGGAAGGGATCGTCGCATCACGGGCATACGGCACTCCCAAAGACCCAGAAAACCTGAGGCTAACTCCCAGGTTTCTCTGTTTGCAGCAACTGTTATTCAGCCGTAGTCGACGGCGATGTCAGCCCTAGTAATTTCAGGCCTGGTCGTTCTGATGACGGCGACGGCCTTTCTCTCCGGCATCTTTGGCATGGCCGGCGGACTGATCCTGATCGGCGCACTGTTGGCGCTGATGCCGCTTCCCGCCGCCATGGCGTTGCACGCCATCACGCAGATGTCTGCCAACGGTTGGCGAGCGATCCTGTGGCGGCGGCACGTCGTCTGGCGGCTTCTTGGCTTCTATGCGCTCGGATGCCTGGCCGCCGTCATGCTGTGGTCGGCTGTCTTCTTCGTTCCGGAGAAAGCGCTGGCCTTGATCTGCCTTGGTCTGACGCCGTTTGCGGCGCGGATGATGCCATCAGGTCTGCAGCCCGATCCCGCCCGCGCCTCGCACGGATTTGCCCATGGCGTCATCTGCATGTCGCTGATGCTGCTGACCGGTGTGACAGGTCCGCTCCTGGACACCTTCTTTCTGGGGGCGAAGGGCACCGATCGGCGCGGCGTCGTTGCCACCAAAGCCGTCGCGCAGGTTCTGGGGCATGCGCTGAAGCTCCTCTATTTCGGCGGCTTGATGGCGGGCGCCGCCGGGCTCGATCCGATCCTGGTCGCGGTGGCGGTCGCGGCATCGATGCTGGGCACGACGTTGTCCCGGCGTATCCTCGAGGCGATGAGCGACAGGCAGTTTCGCCTCTGGTCAGGTCGCCTGATTACCGCGATCGCGACCGTCTATTTGGTGCAAGGCGGCTGGTTGCTCGTTGCCCGATAGCGGGAGGCTCGGCGAAGATTGCGACACCGTTCGCACACAAGGACGACCACCATGACGGTGCGCATCGCACGAATCGAAACCTTTCTCTACCGGGCCGACGTCAAGGAGCCCGTGAAGATGTCCTTCGGTACCATGCCGCGCCGCAGTGCGCTGCTGCTGCGCGTGGAGGATCGCGATGGCGCGCATGGCTGGGGCGAAGTCTGGTGCAACTTCCCGCCCTACGGTGCCGACAACAAGGTGCGGTTGCTGGAGACCGTGATTGCGCCGGCGGCGATGGCCGGCAGCTTTGCCGATCCACCCGAGGCGTGGCAGGCGATAACGGAACGAACGGCCCGCTGGGCCATTCAGGGTGGCGAGCCCGGCCCTTTCGCCGCCTGCATCGCGGGACTCGATCTTGCGTTATGGGACATGGCCGCGCGTCGGATAGGCAAGCCTCTGCGTGCGCTGCTGGCAGGTGATGCGGTCCGCGACGCAGTGCCCGCCTACGCCAGCGGCCTGAACCCGGACACCGCATTGCCAACGGTGGAGCGGTGTCGCGAGGCGGGCTTCCGGGCCTTCAAGGTCAAGGTCGCCTTTGGGCCCGACATGGACAATGCGGTGGTCTCCGATCTCGCGCGCCACCGCCGCCTGGGCGAACGCCTGATGGTGGACGCCAACCAGGGCTGGGACCTCGCAGCGGCGCGGCGAGCCGTACGCAATCTTGGGGCCTATGGACTCGACTGGATCGAGGAGCCCATCCCGGCCGACCGGCCCGCCACGGAATGGGCGGAACTCGCGATGCTGTCGCCGGTGCCGCTCGCCGGCGGCGAGAACGTCATGGGTTACGAGGCTTTCGCAGCGCTCATCGCCAACGGCCACCACGGCGTGGTGCAGCCCGACATGCTGAAATGGGGCGGCGTGACGGGCGCTTTTGCCGTGGGACGGCGCGCCGTCGCGGCCGGCCGCTCATACTGCCCACACTGGCTCGGCGGCGGTCTTGGCCTGCTGGCGGCGGCTCAGGTTCTCGCCGCCGTGGGCGGGCCCGGTTTGCTGGAGCACGACATGATGGAGAACCCGCTGCGGGAAGCCCTGGCTCAGCCTTTCCCGCGGGTGAGCGATGGTGTCTTTCCGCTGCCTGGCGCGCCCGGCCTCGGCGTTGAGCCCGATCTTGACCGCGCCGCGCCGTGGCTGTTGGCACATGCGGAGCATCGCGCCACGGCGGCCTGAGTGTCCGGGCAATGGGCCCGGCTACGCTCATCGTTCCTTGGGATCCAGCGCATCGCGCAGTCCGTCTCCCAAAAGGTTGAAGGACAGGACAGCCAGGAAGATCGCCACGCCCGGCCAGATCGCCAGCCAGGGAGCGTTGGTCAGGAAGCGCTGTGCCGAGTTCAGCATGCTGCCCCAGGACGGCGCCGGCGGTTGCTGACCCAGGCCGAGGAAGGAAAGCGCGGCCTCGGCGATGATGGCGGTTGCCAGCGCCAGGGTCGCCTGCACCAGCAGGGGCGGCAGGATGTTGGGCAGGATGTGGAACAGTGCGATCCGCCACTTGGGATTGCCCACGGCGCGCGCCGCCTCGATATAGTCCTCGACCTTCACCGTCATGACCTGGCCGCGGGTGAGGCGGATGAAGATGGGCGTGGCGGTGATGCCGATGGCGATCATCGCATTGCCCAGGCTGGGACCGAGGAAGGCGGCCAACGCGATGGCGAGGATCAGGAACGGGGTCGCCAGCATCGCATCCGTGATGCGGCTGATCAGCGCGTCGACCCAGCCGCCGATATAGCCCGCGATGATCCCCAGCGGCACACCGATACAGAGCGCAATACCCACCGAGATGGTACCGGCACTGAGCGAGGCGCGTGCGCCATAGATCACCCGGCTGAACAGGTCGCGGCCAACCTCGTCGGTGCCGAACCAGTGGATTGCCGACGGCGCCTTGCGTACCAGCGACCAGCTCTGCTTCAGGGGATCATGGGGTGTGATCCAGGGCGCCAGCAACGCCAGCACGATGAAGACGACGATGATGGTGAGCCCGACCATCGCACCCTTGCGCCGCCGCAAGCGCCGCCAGGCGCGCCGGGCCGGGCTTTCGACATGCAATGCATCGGCTGCGGCAACGGTATCGGTCGCGGTGATGCTCGCCATGATCAGCTCCGCAGCCGCGGGTTGGCCAGCACGTAGGCGATGTCGGCCAGGAGGTTCAGCATGATGTAGGCGGTGGCCGTCACCAGCACGACGCCTTGCACGACGGCATAGTCGCGGTTGAAGACGGCATCGACGATCAACTTGCCGAAGCCCGGGATGGTGAAGATCTGCTCGGTCAGCACGGCACCCGAGAGCAGCGTACCCAGCTCCAGTGCGCCCAGCGTGATCACCGGCGTGAGCGCGTTGCGCATGGCGTGCTTGAGCACCACGGACCGTTCCAGCAGGCCCTTGGCGCGCGCCGTGCGCACGTAGTCGCTGGATAGTACCTGCAGCATGGCGCCACGCGTGTGGCGCATCAGGATGGCGGCGATGGCGTTGCCCAGCACGAAGGCCGGCATGATGGTGCTGGCCAGGCTGGCTTTGAGATCTTCGCTGGGACGTACATAGCCCGATGCCGGCAGCCAGCCGAGCTGCACCGAGAACAGGAAGATCAGCAGGATGCCGAGCCAGAAGTTGGGCGTGCTGATGCCCCACAGCGCGAAAATGTTGGCGCCGTAGTCGAGCCAGGTGTCCTTGTAGACCGCCGACACGATGCCGGCGCCGACGCCGATCACCAGCGCGATCACGATCGCCATGGCGGCGAGCTGCGCCGTGACCGGCAGCTTTTCGAGCACGAGATCGAGCACCGGCTTCTTGATGCGCATCGACTCGCCGAGATCGCCCGACAGCACGCCTTTCATCCAATAGAAGTACTGCACGGGAATCGGCTGATCGAGACGGTACTGCGCACGGATCTGCGCGATGACCTCGGGGTCGCGATCCTCGCCTGCCATGATCAGTGCCGGATCGCCGGGCAGAAGCTGCTGCAGCCCGAAGATGATCACCGACACGAAGAACAGCGTCGGGATGAGCTGCAGCAGCCGGCGGCCAAGGAAGGGGAGCATGGCTCTACCGACCGAAGCCCCTCTCCGCCCGCGGAGCGGGGGGAGAGGGAGGGGCCCACGCGCAGCGTGGGAGGGTGAGGTGGGTGGTCAGGACACACGTGGTTTTGCCAACGAGATCACGTTCGTCTTCAACGCCCACCTCACCCTCCCATCGCTGACGCGATGGGCCCCTCCCTCTCCCCCCGCTCCGTGGGCGGAGAGGGGAGCAGAGAGGTGAGAGATGTGTGATCGCGTCCCGCATCATGGCGTGGCCGCCTACTTCAGCTTCAGCCCGACGACGCGGATCAGTCCGTCGGGCATCGGCTTGAAACCTTCAAGGCGCTCGGTGTGCGCCATCAGCACGCGGCGATGGTAGAGGTAGACGATGTGGCCTTCGTTCTCGCCGATCATCCGCTTGGCCACCTTTTCGTAAGCGTGCTTGCGAGCCTCGGGCTCGGACAGGGTGCGCGCCTGGTTCAGGGCCTCGTCAGTACCGGGATCGCAATAGCCGCTCACGTTCTGCGGCTGCTTGCAGGCTGCAAAAGAGTAGATGTTGCCGTCGGGATCAGTGCGGCCCGACCAGCCGATCAGATAGGCCTGGTACTCGCCGAGCTCCGATTGCTTGAGCGAGGTTGCGAACTCGGTCACGCGAATCTTCATGTCGAAGCCGGCCTCGGCGACCATCGACTGGATCAGTTCGGCGACCTGGCGCGTTTCGGGGTTGTTGGGCACCATGAAGTCGATGGCGATCTGACCGCTGACGCCGGCCTCCTTCAGCAGCGCCTTGGCCTTGGCGAGGTCGCGCTTCGGGATCGGCACGCTCTGCTGGTAGTACGGGTGCTGCGGGCTGATCCACTGGTTACCGGGCACGAACTCGCCGTTGAACACGACCTGGTTCAGGGCATCGCGGTCGAGCGCCAGCTCGAAAGCCTTGCGCACCTTGGCGCTCTTGGCCAGCGGCGTGTCGGCCTTGGGGCCGTTGGCGATGTTGAGAGTGAGGCCCTGGTAGCCGATCTCAACGGCGCTCACCAGCTTCAGCTTGGGCGTGTCGCGAATGGTCTTGATGTCGGTCGCCAGCGGGCGCTCGATCAACTCGAGTCCGCCGGACCGCACGTTGGCCAGGCGCACCGTGGAGTCGACGATCGGCAGGTAGGTGATCTTATCGATGTGTACGTTCGCCTTGTTCCAGTAGTCGGCGAACTTCTCGACCACGATGCGATCCTGCTGCACGCGCTCGACGAACTTGTAGGGCCCGGCACACACCGGCTTGTTCCCGAACTTGTCGCCCGCCTCCTTGGCCGCCTTGGGCGAGACCATCATGCCGGCGCGGTCGGTGAGCTGTGCCAGCAGTGGCGAGAACGGCGCTTTCAACAGCAGGCGGATGGTCAGCGGATCGACAACCTCGATCTTGTCGATCTGCGCAATCTCCGGCTTGCGGAACGAGCCGGTCATCGTCAGGTGGCGCTCCAGGCTGTACTTCGCGGCCTCGGCGTCGAACTTTTCGCCGTCATGGAACGTCACACCCGGGCGCAGCTTGATGGTGACGATCTTGCCGTCCGCCGAGGTCTCATGCGACAGCGCCAGCTGCGGCACGATGTTGAGCTTGTCGTCGATGTCGAACAGCTTGTCGCAGATCGACGAGAAGACGATGCGCCCGACATAGGTGCGCGCCAGGCTGGGGTCGAGCACATCGGGATCCTCGGCCAATCCGATGCGCAGATGTGTCTGTGCCTGCGCCGCGCCGGCCAGCGACATGGCCATCATCGCCGCGATGGTCGCTGTCATTCCCGTTCGCATTGTGATTCCTCCCTCACGTATCGTTGTCCGGTCTGGCGGACGGCACTCTACTCCCGGCGGTCGCCGCATCAATCGGCCGCGGTGACGAATGCCGCCTGCAATTTCTCAAGTGTCTGCCCGGTAACTGCTTCGCGCGGTACCAGCTGCCCCGCATCCGGGAGTTCCTGCCAGCGGTGGCAGGCCGTGGCGTGCCCGGTCGGGTCGCGCACCAGATCGGGCCGGTCGCGCCGGCAGCGGTCGATGACGTGCGGGCAGCGCGTATGCAGATGGCATCCCGGCGGCGGCGCGATCGGACTGGGTACGTCGCCTTGCAGGATCTGGCGCTCGCGATGGGCGCCGGGCGAGGGCACCGGAATCGCCGACAGCAGCGCGCGCGTATAGGGGTGGCGCGGCGCGGTGAACAGCGCGTCGGCATCGGCTGTCTCGACGATGCGGCCCAGATACATCACGGCGATGCGGTCGGCGATGTGCTTGACCACGGCGAGATCGTGCGAAATGAAAATGTAGCTGAGCCCCAGACGACGCTGCAGATCGCGCAGGAGATTGAGCACCTGGGCGCGGATCGAGACGTCCAGTGCCGACACCGGCTCGTCGCAGATGATCAGCTTCGGCTCGACGGCCAGCGCGCGGGCGATGCCGATGCGCTGGCGTTGGCCGCCGGAGAATTCGTGCGGATAGCGCCGTGCGTGCGCCGGGTCGAGGCCGACGGTCGCCAGCAGGGCGCCGACGCGCTCCTTGCGCCGGCCCGGCGGCACGACACGGTGCAGGGCAAGCGGCTCCTCGAGGATCTGGCCCACGGTCATGCGCGGGTTCAGTGACGCATAGGGATCCTGGAAGATCAGCTGGGCGTTTCGTCGACGCGCCCGCACCTCGGCTTCGTTGTCGCCGAAGATGTCGCGGCCCTCGAAATAGACGGCGCCTTCGGTTGGCTCGATCAGGCGCAGCACCAGGCGTCCGACGGTCGACTTGCCGCATCCCGATTCGCCGACCAGCGCCAGCGTCTCGCCGGCGCGCAGATCGAAGCTGACGCCGTCGACGGCTTTGACGGTGGCCGTCGGCTGTCCCAGCAACGACCGCCGGGCGACGAAATGCTTGGTGAGGCCTTCGACCCGCAGCAAGGGTGTGGTGGTGTCGTTCGCAACGCTCATGGCGCGATGTTCATTGCACAAGCTGTTCCAGCGGCGCCTTCCAGCAGCGCGAGATGTGGCCGGCCGCAACCTCGATCGGCGGCGGCGCGTCGCGGCGGCAGCGCTCGTCGGCGAAAGGACAGCGCCGGGCGAAGCGGCATCCCGGCGGCGGTGCCGTCATGTTGGGCACCGTGCCGTCGATGGCGGCCAGGCGATCGCGGCGGTGATCGAGCCGCGGGATCGAGCCCAGCAGGCCGACGGTGTAGGGATGCTGAGGCTGAGCGAACAACGACGCAACCGGCGCCCGCTCGACGACCTGGCCGGCATACATCACCACGACATCATCGCAGAGCTCGGCCACCACGCCCAGGTCGTGTGTGATCAGGATGATCGCGGTGCCGGTCTCGGCCCTCAGCCGGCGCATCAGGTCGAGGATCTGCGCCTGGATGGTGACGTCGAGCGCCGTCGTCGGCTCGTCGGCAATCAGCAGCTGCGGATCGCAGGCCAATGCCATGGCGATCATGGCGCGCTGGCGCATGCCGCCGGACAGCCGGTGCGGATAGTCGTCGACCCGCTGCTCGGGTGACGGGATGCGCACATGCCGCAGCATCTCGATCGCATGCGCCCGCGCTTCGCGCGGTGAGACGCCACGGTGGCGGATGACAGCCTCTGCGATCTGGTCACCCACCGTGTAGGACGGATTGAGTGACGTCATCGGCTCCTGGAAGATCATCGCCAGTCGATCGCCGCGCAGGTCGCGCAAGGTGCGGTCCGATGTGTGCAGCAGATCGGTGCCCTCGAAGCGTACGGAGCCTGACACCCGTGCCGTGTGCTTGGGCAGCAGGCCCATGATCGACAGCGACGTCACGCTCTTGCCGCAGCCCGATTCGCCCACGATCCCCAGCGTATGGCCGCGCCCAAGAGCGAAGCTCACGCCGTCGACCGCCAACGTCGAGCGCCCGTCGTCGCCGGCAAAGGCGACGCGCAGATCGTCGACGGCCAGCAGCGGTTCGCTCATGCCGGGTCGGCTGCCTGGCCGGCGGCGATGCCGGCCTCGATCGTCATGCGGTCGGTGGTGCCGGCCGGATTGCTCTCGGTCGGCAGGAATTGGCGGAAGTGAACCCAGTGGACGCGGCTGACGGTCTCGAGCCGCTCCAGCTCGACCAGCGGATCGGGATGGTCGTCGACCCGCAGATCCAGGTCGGAATAGGTCTCCCTGCCGTGGATCAGCAGCGCTGCCGATTGTTTGCCGCGCTTGTCGCCGCCGGCAGCCTCCCCTGCCTTCAGCGCCGCGATCAGGCGGCGCACGAAGGGCAGTGTCGCGTTGGCCTTGAACGCCGCCGCCGTCTCGTCGATCACCTGCGGCCCGGCCAGCATGTTGCCGGCCACGGAGAAGGTATCCTCCGTGCGGTGACCGCACCAATCGATGCAGGCGTCACCTGTGTGCGCAGCCATCCGGCCGCCGCTGTCCAGGACATGCACCTGGCGGTGCGCCTGTCCGGGATCGGCCTCGGTCAGCAGCCGAACGACGTCGGGCGCGGGCACGCCTTCACGCAGCAGCTGCAGGCCGCGCGTGCCGTAGAACGGGTTGACCAGCGCCTGGGTCGCGACGGCGCCAATGCCACTCAGAATGTGCGGCACGCGTGCGCCGACGGCGAAGAACCGGGTGGCGACAGCGATGCCGATCGCCCCATCCACCGGATCACGCGCGATGATCGACCAGGTCACGATGCGGCTCCCGCTCAGCGCCCGGCAGCGTAGCCCTGCATGCCGCGCGGGTTGGCGGCGGCGCGGCGCCAGGGATCGGCGCGCGATGCCGCCGTCAGGCGGCCCTCCGACCAGTCCTCGCCGACCTCGACCTCGTGGCCACGACGGCGCAACTCCGCCACGGTCGCGGAGGGCACGCGGTTCTCGACCACCAGCACGCCGGGCCGGGCCGTGCGCGGCCAGAATGAACTGGGGAAATGCTCGCTGTGCCAGGCCGGCGCGTCGATCGCCTCCTGCAGGTTCATGCCGCAATGGACATGGCGCAGGAAGAATTGCGTGATCCATTGGTCCTGCTGATCGCCGCCCGGCGAGCCCCAGGCGAGATAAGGCTGTTCGTCGCGCAGCGCCAGCGTCGGTGTCAGCGTCGTGCGGGGTCGCTTGCCGGGGGCCAGCGAGCCCGGCAGGCCTTCCTCGAGCCAGAACATCTGCGCCCGCGTGCCGAGCGGGAAGCCGAGTTCCGGGATCACCGGCGAGCTTTGCAGCCAGCCGCCGCTGGGCGTCGCGCTCACCATGTTGCCGTCGCGATCGACGATGTCGAAATGCACGGTATCGCCGCTGACCTGGCCCAGCCGTCCGACCGTCGGCTCGCCGGCGCCCGCCGCCGCGCGTCCGCCCTCGGGGCGGCGCAAGGTCACGACACCGCCGAAACCATCGATGCGGCCGGGGCGCAGCTCGCGTGAGGCCTGATCCGTGATCAGCGTGCGCCGCTCGGCGTTGTAGGCGTCCGACAGCAAGGTCGCCATCGGCACCTCGACGAACGCCGGATCGCCGTAGAACGCTTCGCGATCGGCATAGGCGAGCTTGGCGCATTCGATCTGGAGATGGATGAACTGGGCGCTGGTGGGATCCAGGCCGTCGAGATCGAAACCTTTCAGCAGCGCCAGCTGCTGCAGCATGGCCGGACCCTGGCCCCACGGACCGGTCTTGCAGACGGTGTAGCGGCCGTAGCGATACGTCAGCGGCGCCTCGACGGTGGCCTGCCACCGGGCCATGTCGTCGCCGGTCAGCACGCCCTTGTGCGGTCGGCCGCTGACGTCCATGACGTCCTGCGTACGGCAGAAGCGATCGATCGCCTCGGCGACAAAGCCTTGCGACCAGCTGTGGCGCGCCCGCTCGATCTGGGCGTCGCGGCTGCCGCCGGCGCTGTCGGCCTCGCGCACGATGCGGCTGTACGCATCGGCGAGCGCCGGATTGCGGAACAGCGAACCCGGCTTGGGCACGTCGCCGCCGGGCAGGAAGACGGCGGCGGATGTCTTCCAGTGCGTCTCGAACTGCTGGCGCACGGTGGCGATCGTGGCGCAGGCGCGCTCAACGATGGGATGGCCGTCGCGGGCATAGGCGATGGCCGGCGCCAGCACGTCCGCTGGGCGCAAGGTCCCGTAGTCGCGCAGCAACAGCATCCAGGCGTCGAACGTGCCGGGGATGCAGGCTGCCAGCAGCCCGGTGCCGGGCACCATGTCCAAGCCCTGGGCACGATAGTGGGCGATGGTGGCGCCGGCTGGCGCTGGTCCCTGACCGCAGATCACCTCGGGACGGCCGCGGCGTACATCGTGCAGGATGATCGGCACATCGCCGCCCGGTCCGCACAGATGCGGTTCGACCACCTGCAAGGTGAAGGCCGTGGCGACGGCTGCATCGAAGGCGTTGCCGCCCTTCTCGAGAATCGACATGCCGACGGCGGTGGCGATCCAGTGCGTCGACGTCACCACACCAAACGTGCCGACGATCTCGGGCCGCGTGGTGAAAGCGTTGGGGTTGACGAAATTCATGGCGTCATGATCCGGCGGTTGCAGTCGCGAGTCGGTTTGGCAGGCCGCAACGTTGACACATATCCGACGCGCGGCCTAGGCTTCGTGCGCAGCGCAAAAAAACGAACGCTCCGTAGCGGGCGCAATGCTGCGTTTGGGAGGACGGCATCATGAAAGCACGGTTCCTTGGAACCGCGTTCGCGGCGTGCGTTGCTGCATGCGCGGGACTAAGTTTTTCCATGGCACCGGCCCAGGCGCAGAAAGTCCTGAAGATGCAGGCGACCTGGCCCGCCTCGCGAACGCTCTTTGAAAACTTCACGATGTTTGCCAGGCGCGTCGAAGAGCTGACGGATGGGCAGGTCAAGATCGAGATCATGCCGGCAGGCCGGGCCATCAGTGCCTTCGAGGTGCTGGAAGCGACGCACAGGAAAGTGATCGATGGTGCCCATACCTGGGCGGGTTATTGGCAAGGCAAGAACAGCGCCGCAATCCTGTTCACCGGCGGACCGGGTGGGCCGTGGGGCATGGACCACCAGGATTTTCTCGGCTGGATGTGGTGGGGCGGCGGCCAGCAGCTTGTGGAGGAATTCTACCGCGAGCATCTGAAGCTGAACGTGGTGTCGATACCGGTGCTGATCTCGAGTCCGCAGGCGTTGGGCTGGTTCAAGAAGCGGATCGAGACGCTCGCCGACTTCAAAGGCATGAAGTGTCGCCAGACCGGTGTCGCCGGCCGGATCTTCAACGAGATGGGTATGCGTACCGTCAACATACCCGGCGACGAGATCATGCCCGCGGCGGAGCGCGGCACCATCGATTGCGCCGAGTGGATCGGCGGTGTCGAGGATCTGCGTTTCGGCTTCCAGACGATCTGGAAATTTCACTATGCGCCGTCGTTGCATGAGTCAGTGTCCATCGGCGACGTGCTGATCAACGGCGACGTATGGAAGGACCTCGGCCGGCAACATCAGGAGATCATCAGGGCTGCGGCGACGGAGGTGCTGATCAAATGGTGGGTGGGCTGGCAGAAACAGAATGCCGACGCCGTCAGGGAACTGCAGGAGAAACACAAGGTTCATGTCCTGCAAACGCCCAACGAGATTCACACCGAATTCCTCAAAGCATGGGATCGCGTCGCCGCCAGGGAGGCCGAGCGCAATCCGTTTTTCAAAAAGGTGATGGATCATCAGAAGGCATGGGCGTCGTCCGTCGTGCCGGCGAAACGGCTCTACTTCCCGGCCTATCGGATTGCCGCCGATCACTACTGGCCTGAAAAGTAAGGTCGGGTGGGCCGTCTCATGACGGCCGTGGGTAGGCGACAGCCTGGGCGCGGGAGGATGAGGCATGAAAATCACCGCCGTCGAGACCATCCGCCTGGGCGAGTTCCCCAACCTGCTGTGGGTGCGGGTGCGGACCGATGAGGGGCTGTATGGTCTGGGCGAGACATTCATGGGCGCCGCCGCGGTCGAGGCCTACATCCATGAATATGCCGGCCCGCGATTGCTGGGACAGGATCCGCTGCGCAACGAGTGGCTGGCGCGGCATCTGGTGGGCTACCTCGGTTGGCGTGGGGCCGGCGCCGAGACGCGGGGCAATTCGGCGCTCGACCTGGCGCTGTGGGATCTCAAGGGCAAGGCGTGGGGACAGCCGGTCTATCGCCTGCTGGGCGGCCCGTACCGCGAGCGTGTTCGCGTCTACAACACCTGCGCCGGCTATCGCTACATCCGCGACACCAAGCTGCAGCAGGTCGACAACTGGGGTCTCGATCGCGGTATCGGCGACGCCGAGGGGCCCTACGAAGATCTCGACGCCTTTCTGCACCACGCCGACGAGTTGGCGCAGTCGCTGCTGGCGCAGGGCATCACGGCGATGAAGATCTGGCCGTTCGACCCGCCGGCGGAGGCCAACGACGGCTGGCATATCTCGGCCGCCGAATTGCGCACGGCGCTGGAACCGTTCGAGAAGATCCGTCGCGCCGTGGGCGATCGCATGGATATCATGGTCGAGTTCCACTCGCTGTGGCGGTTTCCGGCGGCGGAGACCATCGCCCGCGTGCTCGCGCCGTATCGGACGTACTGGCATGAGGATCCCGTGCGCATGGATGCGCTCGCCGATCTGAAACGCTACGCGGCGGTCAGCCCGGCGCCAGTCTGCGCCTCGGAGACCCTCAACGGTGCTTTCGCTTTCCGCGAACTGATGGAGGCGGGATCCGTCGGCATCGTCATGCTCGATTTGAGCTGGTGCGGCGGGCTCACCGAGGCGCGCAAGATCGCGGGCATGGCCGAGGCCTACAAGCTGCCGATCGCACCACACGACTGCACCGGACCGGTGGTGTGGACCGCTTCGACGCATCTGGCTCTGGCGGCACCCAACACGCTGATCCAGGAGTCGGTGCGGGCATTCTACACCGGCTGGTACCGTGAACTGGTGACGGCCCTGCCGAGCGTGCAGGACGGCATGATCTCACTGTCGGACGCACCGGGCTTTGGTCTGGACCTGTTGCCGGGCATCGTGACACGTGCTGATGCCACGGTACGGGTCACCACGGGTTGACGGCTCTCGCATCCGCAGCGCAACTCGGCCATAATTCAGCCGTTCCGGACGCGTTATTGTAGTGTCCGAGGGTTCTACTACGGGACATGCCATGGCCGATCCGGTCAACATGAGCAGCGGCAACCAGGGTGGCAATGACGACCGCAAGAGCAACACCGGGCTGAAAGCGGTCGGCTTTGTCGCCGGTGGTATCCTGTTGCTGCTGATCGGCCTGGGGCTGGGCTGGTATTTCTTCTATCGCGTCCAGGTGAACGTCACCGTGCAGGCGCCACCCCCGCCGCCGGCCCCGCCCGCGCCCAAGCCCGATCCGGCGGCGGTGAGGGCGCTGGAAGACGCCCTGGAAAAGCAGAAGGCCGGCAACAAGGCGCTCGAAGACCAGATCGCCAAGCTGCGCGATGCCTTGCAGGGCAACGTCTGCACGATCACCGACCCGCGCGGGCTGGGCATTACGCCGCCAGGTCCGGGCGGCGCTCCGGGACCGCAGACGCCGGCGCCGGGTGGCGGCAATGCGCCGGGGACGCCCAAGAGCACCGCGGCCGAGCCCAAGGTCCCCGTCAAACCGGATATCAAGGCCGGCAACCCGGATGCCAGCACCGGCAAACCGGAGACACCGCCGGCGCCGACTGGCACGATCGCCGATTTGGTGCCGGTACTGGAGAACGCGACTGTCCTGATCCTGGCGCAAAAGACCCAGGGCCTGGGGACGGGGACGGGCTTTTTTGTTAGCCGCGACATCGTGTTGACCAACAACCACGTCGTGAACGATCTGTCGGACAGCACGGTCTTCATTACCAGCCGCAAGCTGGGCACGGTGCTGGAGGGTGAGGTGATCGGCGCCGTTGGCGGTGGCAGTGCCGGCGGTGCTGACTTCGCCGTGGTGCGGGTCAACGGAACCTTGCCATCGCACATCAAGCCCCTGGGATTGGGTGTCGAGCCGGCCTCGTTGAAAGAGGTCGTGGCCGCCGGTTATCCGGGTGCCATCCTGCGCAACGACCGGAATTTTCTGGAGCTGTTGAAAGGCGACCCCAGCAAGGCCCCGGAGCTGGTACTGACCAAGGGCGAGGTCAGCGCCGTGCAGAACCGCGATCGCGGTCTGCCCTCGATCGCCCACACGGCGTCCATTTCCTCCGGCAACTCGGGCGGCCCGCTGGTTGATCGCTGTGGTCGCGTCGTGGGTATCAACACCTTCGTGACGCGGGCCGAGGCGGGGGCTGGCGGCGGCTTCGCCATTGGCGCCACCGGCATCTCCAAATTCTTGCGCGCCAATGACGTAGGGTTCGACTGGATCGAGGCTGCCTGCACGAAGTAGTCGCTCCTCTCCCGCCGGCGGGAGAGGAAGGGGCCATCGCGTGAGCGATGGGAAGGTGAGGGACCAAGGACTCGACGCCTCGTGTGAAGCCCTCACCCGCCGAGCGCTGGGCGCTCGTCGACCTCTCCCGCTTGCGGGAGAGGTGAAAACGCTAAGACCTTGTCCCGGTCGCCTGATCGATGGCGCGTTCCAGCAGCTGCTTGCGGTGGTTGAGTTCTTCCATCCGCCGCCGCTTCTCGGCGTCGGCCAACGTCGGGTCATTGTTGATCTGGTTGCCTGACGCCTGCAGGGCGTCGAGATCGCCGCTCAGGCGGCGCAGCTCGGCGACGTTCTGGCCGCGGCTGGCCTCGGCCGTGGAGAGCTTGCCGCGCAGGCGCGTGATCTCGCTGCCGAGTGCCGCGTTCTGGCGCTGCAGGGCGGCACGTTCGGACGCCACCTGCTGGCGTTGGGCATTGGCGCGCGCCGCATCGGACTGCAGTTGCTGATTGCGTTGCTGCTCGGCACCGAGCGTATCGCGGCGGGCCTGTGTCTGGCGCTCGTACTTGCCGCTGCTCAGTCCGCTGACGCCCCCGAAGAAGCCACCACGGCTGGGGTCGTCATCGGTGCACGCGGCCAGCCCGAGCACGGCGATGATGGCGAGAATCGGCTTGCGCATGAGTTCACTCCCGACGCGGCTCAGCTGGTCTTGGTGATCGAGATGGCGCTGTTGAGCTCGTTGAGCTGCGCTTCCAGTGCCGCGATCTGCTGGTTCAACCGCGCGATCTCGGCATCCATCGACGCCGTGCTGGCGCCCGGGCTCTCGGAGCGGCTCGCGTTGCGCGCCTGGATGTAGTCGCTCTGCCGCTCGCGCAGGCGCGAGATGGTCTGCCGGATGTGGGAGGCATCCTCCTCGGCGGTGGCGACGCGGCGGTTGAGATCGGCCCTGGTCGCCTGGTTGGTGTTGTAGGACGCCCGCAGTCGGGCGAGTTCAGCCTTGTTCTGGGCGACGACCGTGCGCGTGTTGGCGATGTAGGCCTCGAGCCGCGCATTGTCGCTGCGCACATCGGACGTCATCGAGTCCAGCCGCTGGTTCTCGTCGACGTATCCCTGCTTCTTCTTGGCCACGTAGTAGCCCGTCGCACCGCCCAGCAACGCGCCGGCACCGGCGCCGATCAGCGCACCGGCAGCCCGATTGCGCTTGCCGCCGGCCAATGCGCCGATCAGCGCGCCACCCAGCGCGCCGACCACGGCGCCCTCGCCGACGGTGCGGTTGAACTCCTGGTCCTGCGCGCGCAGGCGACGCTGTTCCGGCGTCAGATAGGGATCATTGGCGTACGAGCCGCCGGTCACACAGCCGCCCAGCGTGGCGGCGCACAACGCGGCGGCGATCGCCGAGCGTACGGCGCGAGGGCGGAAGAGGGCGTACATGGCGGGCCTCCTTCAAGGCAAGGCAAGAATGTCTTTGAACCAGGCATCCGGCTTCACGCCGGACGATTTGCGGTAGGCCGAGACGTGCGCCGCAACCTGCCTGGCCAGCGGATCCAGGTGCGCCGTACCGCCTTTCTCGAATTCCAGCTTCAAGGTCCCCAGCTGCTGATTGACGGTCGAATCGTTGTAGTCCTGCGCGATCTGCACGATGGTGTCGGCGTAGTAACGCAGGTTGCCCTGCAGCGTTACATGGAGTTCCTTCAGCCGCGCGTCGAGTGCCGTCACGTCGCGGCCGGCCTGCTTTTGGGTATCGCGGCTTTTCTGCACCTGGTCGAGAAAACGCTGGTCGACGCGCAGCTTGTCGCCCAGGAACGCGGCCAGGCGCAGCAGGCTGCGGGCGGCACGGCCGCGCAAGGTGCCTTCCTCGTCGATGCGCTTGGCATATTCCCGCTGCAGCGCGGTCAGACGCGAGCGGATATCGGCATCCGTGGTCGCCATGATGATCGTCTGCAACTCGGCCAGCGGATCGTTCTGCGCCACGTCACCGCTGCGCAGCGCTTCCGCCTTGGGCAGCGCCTCCCACGCCTTCTTGGCGGCTTCCAGGCGCGCCGGTGACGGAATCACTGGCGCCACCAGCGCCAGGCGGAAACCGACCGTGGGCACGCGGCGTGGGCCGTTGGCGTCGAACGGCAACAGTTCGTTGCGATAGGCCGAGCGGATGTCGGCCTCCGAGGTCTGATAGTTGCCGCCCTTGATCACGAAGCCGCCGGCCTGGCCATGCAGGCGTGCCAGCTTGTTGAGGCGGAAAGGATCCAGCACGATCTCGTCGACATTGCCCAGCATGTCGTGCAGGCCCAGCGGATTGGGTTTCAGCGCGCCGACGGCCTGCAGTTCGCCGTTCGACGACCGCTGGCTGCGATACCAGACGTACTTCTCCATGCCGTCCGGCATCGGGAACGCCTTTTCCTCGAACACCGAGGCTGATACGGCAACGCCGCCACGCGCCGCGTATTCCCATTCGGCCTCGGTCGGCAGGCGCAGGAAGCCGGGCAGCCCGTCCTCGACCGGCAGCTTGTCCTTGGCGTTCTTCAGCAGCCATTCGGTGTAGAGCTGGGCGGCCTGCACGGCATCGAACCAGGTGGTGCCGGTGGCCGGCCGCAGGCCGGCGCGATCGGCCGCCACGCAGTTGCCGGCCAGCGCCTTCATCTGCAGGTCGGTGGTCTCGTACTTGGCGAGATAGTAAAAGCGGCGGGTCTTGTCCTTGGCATCGCCGAAGGCGCCGTCGATGTAGTCGTAGCGGCTGCCTTCGGCGAAAGCGAACCGATCGTCGGTACCGCCGACCACGATCTTGCGGTCCGCCAGCGCCGATTCGTGGGGTACGTCGATACGGCGGAACACCATGGCACCGCCGCAGGGAATGGGCAGCACCAGTTCACCCTTGGCTGGCTGCGGATTGTAGAAACGCTCGGCCCAGCGTTGCGGTGCAGGCGGTTTTTGCTGGCCGAATGCGGGCGCCGCCAGTCCCAACAGGACCGTCGCGAGCAGTGCCGCCGACCGGGCGCGCTGCGATCGTGGTTCGATCGCGCACGCCGGGGACGCGGCATTCCGGGGGAATGCATCCTGGCCCATCTCGACAACTCGCAGCATGGCGGAGAATTGTGGGCGAATCGGAGGTGTGATCATGGCGATTCAAAGATGCATACGAAACTCACGGCCCTGTCATCCCACGCTCCGCCATCACCTTTCGCAGCCGGTCGGGATAATCGGTGATCAGGCCGTCCGCACCCATGTCCATCAGGTTTCTCATGTCGGCCGGATTGTTCACGGTCCACGGCACGACCTTGAGGCTCAGCGCATGCGCCTCCTTGACCAGGTCCGGCGTCAGGTTGCGCCAGAACATCGACCATGTGCCGCATCCGGCGGCCTTGACCAGGCGCGGCAGTGAGCCGCCGTGGTCGGCGCGTTTGAGACCGGCGTGCCAGGGCGACGCGCCATCGGCGCCGGCGGCGACGGTGTTCATGCTCGACGCTTCGATGGTCAGGCACGCGGTGGCGATCTCCGGCGCCACCTGCTTGAGCGCCACCAGCGTGCGCCAGTCGAACGACTGGACTGTGGTGCGCGCTGTAATGTCATGCGTGCGCACGGCGCTGGCGACCGCGGTCGCGAAGGCCATGGGATCGGGTGTTTCCTCGGGCCGCTGGGGGGTCAGCTTGGTTTCAATGTTGAATCGTACCTGGGTCTTGCCCATTGCCTGGGTGAGCGACACCAGTTCGGCCAGGCTCGGGATGCGCTCGCCGTCGACGGGGACCTGCTCGGGCCATTGCCGGCTGTAGCCCCTGTCGGGATTGAGCCGGCCCACATCGTAGGCCTTGATCTGTGTCAGGGTCAGGGATCGGATCGCTGGTCCCGGCCCGGTGAGCCACTTGCCGTCGGCATCGCGCGTGAGGTCGGGATTCAGAAGCGGTTCATGCGATAGCACCAGCGTGCCGTCGCGGGTCAGCGCGAGATCGGTTTCCAGTGTCGTGACGCCGATCTCCATGGCCTTGCGGAAGGCCGCCAGCGTGTTCTCCGGCGCCAGCCCCCGCGTGCCGCGATGGCCCTGCACATCAAAGCCCTGCTGGGCATGGGCATCGACTCCGGTGAAAACCAGCCCGATGAGAAGAATGCATCGTGCCATATCACGCATGGTGATCGCCTTTCCCGCGGCTGTGGTCGTTCCGGCCGACGCGATGATAGGATGACGGGAGCTGACACAGGAGAGGAAACGATGGACGCGACGGCGATGCTGAAGGAATTCTGTGACGCGGTGGAGAAGCGCGATGGCCGGCGCTTCGCGGCGCTGTTCGCCGAGGATGGCGTCTATCACGATCTCTTCTATGGTGCGTTCACCGGCCGCGCCAAGATCGCCGAGATGATCGACGACTGGTTCCACCGCACCGCGCGCGACTTCCGCTGGGACATGCACGATCCGCTGAGCGATGGCCGCTCGCTCTATGCCTATTACACCTTCAGCTATGTCTCGACGCTGCCTGAAGCCCAGGGCAAGCGCGTCGGGTTTGAAGGCGTGGCGATGATGAAGCTGCGCGACGGCCTCATCACCGAATACCGCGAGGTCGCCAATGTCGGGCCGACCTTCGTCGCGATCGGCTTCGCGCCGGAGCGCATCTGCAAGATCCTGGGCCGCGAAGGCGACGCGCTCGCCAAGACACCGCGCATGGCACGCCACGTCGCGTGAATGTGTCCTCCCCCAGCTTCGCTGGGGGAGGTGGCCGAAGGCCGGAGGGGGACCCGACCTGGTCTCAGTTACATAGACCCCGTCGACTCCCTCCGCCCCTACGGGGCACCTCCCCACTGCGTGGGGAGGGCGATTACGCCGCCTGGCGTTCGTCGGCGATGATGCGATCGTAGGCCGGCAGGGTCAGGAACTCGCGGAACACCGGCTGCTCGACCAGGTCGATCATCAGCTGGGCGGCGTCCTCGTAGCGGCTGCCGGCGTAGGTCGTCTCGCCGACCTGTGCCTTCACCTTGTCGAGTTCCTCGCGCACGATCTGGCGCACCAGCTCCTTGGTGACCGGCCGCCCGTCGTCGAGCGACTGGCCGTGGCGCACCCACTGCCAGACCTGGGCGCGGCTGATCTCGGCGGTGGCGGCGTCCTCCATCAGGTTGAACAGCGGCACGCAGCCGATGCCGCGCAACCACGCCTCGACATAGCCGATGCCGACGGCCACGTTCTGGCGCAGGCCGGCCTCGCTCTTGCCGCCCTGCGGCACCTGCAGCAGGTCGGTGGCGGTGACGTGCACGTCCTGGCGTTTGCGCGCGATCTGGTTGGCGTCCTTCATTACGGCATCGAACTCGGCCTTGGCGATCTCGACCAGGCCGGGATGCGCCACCCAGGTGCCGTCGTGGCCGTCGCCGGCCTCGCGCTTCTTGTCGGCGCGCACGCGCTCCATCGCGGTCTCGTTGGCGGCCGCATCGTTCTTGATCGGAATCTGCGCCGCCATGCCGCCCATCGCGTGCACCTCGCGGCGGTGACAAGTCTTGATCACCAGCTGGCTGTATGTGCGCAGGAAGTGGGTGGTCATCGTGACCTCGCCGCGGTTGGGCAGCACGGCCCAGTCCTGCTCGCGAAACTTCTTGATGAAGCTGAAGATGTAGTCCCAGCGGCCGCAGTTCAGGCCGGCCGAATGCTCCTTCAGCTCCCACAGGATCTCGTCCATCTCGAAGGTGGCGAGGATGGTCTCGATCAGCACCGTAGCCTTGATGGTGCCCTGCGGCACGTCGAGCGTCTTCTGGGCGTGCACGAAGACGTCGTTCCACAGCCGCGCCTCGAGATGGCTCTCGAGCTTGGGCAGGTAGAAGTAGGTGCCGGTGCCGCGCCCCAGGCGTTCCTTGGCGTTGTGGAAGAAGTACAGGCCGAAATCGAACAGCGAGCCCGACATCGGCTGGCCGTCGACGAGCAGGTGCCGCTCCGGCAGATGCCAGCCGCGTGGCCGCACGAAGAGCGTGGCGATCCGCTCGCCCAGCTTGTAGGCCTTGCCGGTCGACGGCTCGGTGAAGTCGATCTCGCGCCGGTTGGCGGCGCGCAGGTTGATCTGGCCCTCGACCATGTTGGCCCAGGTCGGCGTCGAGGCGTCCTCGAAGTCGGCCATGAAGACGTTGGCGCCGCAGTTGAGCGCATTGATGATCATCTTGCGATCGACCGGGCCGGTGATCTCCACGCGGCGGTCGAGGATGTCCTTGGGCAGCGCCGCCACGGTCCAGTCCGACTCGCGCACCGTCTTGGTCTCGGGCAGGAAGTCGGGCTTCTCGCCGGCGTCCAGCCGCTTCTGGCGCTCGACGCGGGCGGCCAGCAGCGCCTCGCGCATCGGGTTGAAGCGGCGCTGCAGGTCGACGACGAACGCCAGTGCTTCCGGCGTGAGGATGGTCTCGAAACCGGGCTTGAGCGCACCGGTCAGCTCGACGCCCGCGGGAAGCTGAAGGGCTGTCATGGGGTCCTCCGCAGTGAAGCCGATAGGGTCTTTCCGCGCCATGGCGGAAGAAGGTCCCGATGCTTTAGCCAATCCCCCGGCTGGGCGCCAGCCGCCGCGTCCGCCGGCACGGGCACAGCATCTGCGAAGGCGCGGCATAGGCGGGTCCGACGCTGGGGCGCTACCATGACGGGAAGGGCGGCTTGCCGGCCTTCCCGTGTCGGCTATGGTGCGCGGTGCGATTGGGGAGCATCGCTGCACGATGGACACTGCTTATCTCGCCGAGTGGTTGAACCTGGTGGGCCGCTGGGCCCACATGATCACCGGCATCGCCTGGATCGGCGCCTCGTTCTACTTCATCTGGCTCGACAACCACCTGCAGGAGCCGGCGGCACCGGCCGACGTGGCCCAAGGCGTCGGCGGCGAGGTGTGGTCGGTGCACGGCGGCGGCTTCTACCATGCGCAGAAGTACAAGGTGGCGCCGCCGTCGTTGCCGCCAGTGCTGCACTGGTTCAAGTGGGAGGCCTACACCACCTGGATCACCGGCATGTTCATGCTGTGCCTCGTCTATTATTACGGGGCAGACGTCGCGTTGATCGATCCGCTGGTGAAGGACCTGTCGCGCTGGCAGGCGATCGGCATCGGGCTGGCGTTCATCGCCGGCGGGTGGATCGTCTACGACCTGCTGTGCCGCTCGGCGCTGGGCAACGACGATGCCGTGCTGGGCGGCGTGCTGGCGCTGCTGTCGGTGGCAGCCGCCTGGGGCCTGTGCCAGCTGTTTTCCGGCCGCGGTGCCTTTATCCATTTCGGTGGCATGCTGGGCACCATCATGGTGGCCAATGTTTTTTTCGTGATCATTCCCGGCCAGGCCGAACTGGTGAAGGCCAAGGCCGAAGGCCGCCTGCCCGACCCCAGATGGGGCGCGATGGGCAAGCAGCGTTCGGTGCACAACACCTACTTCACCCTGCCGGTGCTGTTCACCATGATCGCCAACCACTACGCGGGCGTCACCGGCCATGCCTGGAACTGGGCGATCCTGGTGGCGCTGTCGGCCGCCGGCGCGCTGATCCGCCTGTGGTTCGTGTTGCGCCACAAGGGCAATGCGCCGGCGCTGCCGCTGGCCGCCGGGCTGGTGATCCTGCTGCTGACCGCGATCGTCGTGGCGCCGCGCGACGAGGTCACTGTCGAACTGGCCGGCAAGACGGAGTTCGCCCAGGTGGCCAAGACCGTGGCCGAGCGCTGTGCCGTCTGCCATGCGGCCAAACCCACGCGGGAGGGCTTCGCGGCGCCGCCCAAGGGCGTCATGCTGGAGACACCCGGACAGATGAAGGCCTATGCCCAGGCCATGCTGCAGCAGGTCTGGCACACCAAGGCCATGCCGCCCGGCAACATCACCGAACTCTCCGATGAGGACCGCGCGCTGATCGCGCGTTGGGTGCGCAACGGTGCGCCGCTGCAATAGGCAACCGACCGCGGGCAGGCTAGCCTGTCGGTGCGTTGAAGTTGGTGCTGGGCCATGAATCTTGGGACAGGGTTTCGCGGCGGCCGCGGCTTGATCGCCGTGTTGGCGCTGATCGTGGCAGCCGCGGTCGCCCTGTTTGGCGGCTGGGGCGGCGGGTCGTCGGCCGATCGCGCACCGGGCGCTGGCGGGCCGCAAATCGAAGCCCGTGGGCCGCAGGCCCAGGATCGGGTCTGGGGGCCGGCCGTCGGTTTCGCCAGCCGCAACAGGCTGGAAGAGCACTACGACAAGCACGGCAGCGAGTTCGGCACCATCTCGCAGCAGGAGTATCTGCGCCGGGCTCAGGCGTTGCGCGATGCGACGGCCGGCGGTCCGATCCTCGAGTCGGTGCGCCGGGACGGCGTCGTGACCCGCTTCGACCGGCGCAGCGGCGCCTTCATCGCCTTCAATCCGAACGGCGTCATCCGCACCTTTTTTCGGCCCAATGACGGTGAACGGTATTTCCGCCGCCAACTGGAACGTGACCATTGAGGCCCGCGATGACCGGCAAGAAATCGCTGTCGGACCGCATTGCGGCATGGGATCGCATCGTGGCCGGGATCGAGGCGGGCTATGCCTTCGATCTGGATGACTGGCTCAATGACATGGACCTGCGCCGTGCCATCGGCGACGCTCTGCAAGCGACAACGCCGCGCAAGCGGCCGCCGGGGCAAGCGTCTCGCGATCGTCTGGCGGCGAGCGACCAGCGCTTCTTGCAGGCCACTGTCGATGCCGGCAAGTGTCTGTGGGGATCGGCGGTGGCCCGGCGCGAGGGCTGGCATCCCGACCGCCAATGGTGGTACTTCCGCAAACCCAAGCTCGGCAACGCCGAGCTGACCCGCGATATCGACAAGGTGACGTGACCGGCATGGTGATCGCCGCATCAAGAGACAATAAGAGGCTGACGCGGCGAGGCATCTTGATGGGGGGACTGGTCCTTGCCCTGGGTGCGTGCAGCAGCGGCCCCCGCGAGGCGCCCAAGCCGGAACCGCCGCCGCTGCCGACGCGAACCGCCGACGGTCGCATCATCATCCGCGGCCAGGGACTGACCTACGCCCTGCGCCCGCCGCAGGGATGGGTTGCCCGCAGCGTGCGTGGTGCCGACCGCTCGACCAAGTCGACCGTGACCGTGGCCGATATCGCCCCGCCGGATGGCGCACCGGTCCTGATCTCGGGCCAGATGCGGACCAAGAACCGCGAGATCGATTCGATCGAGAGCTGGGTCGAGCGCGTGACCCTGACGCGGCGCAACACCGATCGCGACTTCACGATGTCGCGCGCCGGTACGGTGGCGATCGTCGGTGGCCGCCGCGGCGAGATGATCGTGCTGGAGAACAGCGAGCCGGCGGAGGGTGGCCAGCCGATCGATCATGAGGCCGTCGTGTTGATCGAGGAGCCCGGCGCGATTGCCGAAATCTTCCTGACGACCAAGACCAAGGATCTGCTGGAACAGAACCTTCTGACCCTGCGCATGGTGGCGGCGAGCTACAGCCCGCTGCGGTGACGGGCTGCCGGCAATGACGAGGGAGAACGCCATGGCTGAGACCACGCTTGCCGGCGGCAAGGTGCTGGTATCGCGCGACGGTCCGGTGACGACGATCGTCATCAACCGGCCCGACGTGCGCAACGCGCTCGACAACGACAGCGCCCGGGCTTTGGCTGAGGCCTTGTGGGTCTTCGATGCCGACGACAGTGCCCGCGTCGCGGTGCTGACCGGCGCCGGCGGTGCCTTCTGCGCCGGCGCCGACCTCAAGCAGCTCGGCGCCGGTGTCGACTATTTTCCATGGGCCGGCAGCGACGAGGGGCCGTTGCGCGCGGCCCTGTCGAAACCGGTGATCGCCGCCGTCGAAGGCCATGCCTGCGCCGGTGGACTCGGGGTCGCGCTGTTCTGTGACATCCGCATCGTCGATGAGACAGCCGTGTTCGGGGTCTTCTCGCGGCGCTGGGGCGTGCCCATGAGCGACGGCACCACGGTGCGCCTGCCGCGGATCGTGGGCCAGGGACGGGCGCTCGACATGCTGATCACCGGCCGCGCCGTCGGCGCCGACGAAGCCATCGCGATCGGGTTGGCCACCCGCAAGGTGGCGCGCGGCACGACCCTGGCCGAGGCGCAGACGCTGGCGCGTCAGATCGCGGGTTTTCCGCAGATCGCCCTTGGGTCCGATCGCCGCTCGGCCTACGACAGCTTCGATCATGCGACCGCGGCGGCGATCCGACGCGAGATGGAGCTGTCGCTGGAGGCCCGGCGGATCGAATCCCAGGCAGGCGCGGCGCGGTTCAGCCACGGCGCGGGTCGCGGCGGCAGCTTCGCGAACGATCCCAAGCGGACCAATTGAGGCCCGCCGGCCTGCGGGCGGGCCGGTATAAATCCGCCATCAAGGCGGCGATACGAGGCGCGTCGGGTGGCCGGCGGCGGAAGCGCCGGATCTGCGATGGCTGCGCCACTGACTTCGATGACGTTCGCCGACGGCAACATCCTGGCGTCGCGCCGGGTGCCGGTCACGACCATCATCATCAACCGCGCCGAGATGAAGAACGCGCTCAATGCCAAGACGGTCGGCGGCCTTGCCGGTGCGTTCCAGATGGCGGATGCCGACGAGGAAATCCGGGCCATCGTGGTGACCGGCGCCGGGGGATGCTTCTGCTCGGGTGCTGATCTCGGCGAGTTGGCGGCCAACGGGATTTACCGGCCGTGGGCGAGCGCCGCTGATGGGCCGCTGGCGGTGCCGCTGTCGAAGCCGGTGATCGCTGCCATCGAGGGAGCCGCCAGTGCCGAGGGCCTGGGCGTGGCGCTGTTCTGCGATATCCGCATCATCGACGAAACAGCCGCCTTCAGCGTGGCATCCCGGCTGTGGGGTGGTCCGACGGGTGATGGCACGACCGTGCGCCTGCCGCGTCTGGTCGGCGCCGGGCGGGCACTCGACATGGTGATCAGCGGGCGCACCGTGGCGGCCGACGAGGCCCTGACGATGGGGCTGGCCAGCCGCAAGGCGCCGCGCGGTGCCACGCGGGCCGAGGCCGAGAAGCTGGCGCATCAGATCGCCGCGTTGCCGCAGACGGCGCTGTTGGCCGATCGGCGGTCGCTCTACGAAGGGCTTGATCAGGACGGCGCCGCCGCGATCGCCCACGAGGTCGCGCTGGCACGCGCGGCCTATGGTGCCGAGGCGCAAGCCGGCGCCGCGCGGCAGGCCCAGCGAACCGGGGGGAGCGTGCGGCTGTTGCGGGTCTGACCGCCGGCGCTACAGTGCCTCATGCCCATCACAACCCTGCTGTTCGACGTCGGCGGTCCGCTGGATACCGAAGAAGCGTTCGAGCGCGCCGTCGATCGTCTGTTGCCGCAGGCCGTGCGACGTCAGGGCATCGACGTCACGTCGGCGGACTACGATGAGGCCTGTGCGCGGGCGGTCGAGAGCTTCGCACCCAATCTCTACCAGGCAGTGATCTGGCGTTTATGCAACGGCGACGTCTTTGCCGCGCATCGCGCCTGGACGTTGTTCTCGGCGGAGATGGCCCGGAACGACCTCGCCGAAGCGCGGCCCGGCATGATCGAGCTGTTGGCGGCCCTGCGCGCATCGGGCTTCAGCCTGGGCATTGTCGCCAATCAGCCACTGACGCTGGCGGCCAAGCTGGAGCGGCTGGGCATGGCGGGGCTGTTCGACAGTGCCGACGGCAGTGCGCAGCTGGGCTTCCACAAACCCGATCCGCGTCTGTTCCTGACGGTGTGCGCCCGGCTGGGTGCAGTGCCGGCCGACTGCCTCATGGTGGGCGATCGCATCGACAACGATATCGTACCGGCGCGCCTGCTGGGCATGCGCACGGTGCGCTTTCGCGCCGGCCGTCACGCCGCCCAGGCGCCGCGAAGCTGGACCGAACTGCCCGACGCCGATGTCGCCACCGTCGATGAACTGGCCGCCGCGATCGATCGGCTGGCGCTCTAACCTCTGGAAACTAACTTCCCGCGAACACGTTCATGCGGTGCCACGCCAGGTAAGTGCGCTGCCGATCGCCCTTGAGCGGGAGGCGGAAGTCGGGGGCGATGCCGGCCTTGTGGGCTTCCGTCGCCGGCAAATCGGCCGACAGCACGATGGCGCCGTCGTCCTCGAAAGCGATGAGGCCGCTGTTGAACGCCAGGCTCCATGTCGCGACCATCAGCAGGCCGTTCTCGGGATCCAGTCGCTCGTCGTTGGTGGCGCGCACCCAGGGCTTGATCGGGTTGACGTGGATGAGGCCATCCACCGCCGTGCCGGTGCCGCAGCAGGCGCGGTCCCACTGCGCCATGACCGCATCGCCGAAGCGGCCGAGCCCCAGGCGGGCCTCGATCAGGTCGTTCTTGTGTTCCTCCGGCAGGTCGCCGACCGCTATCGCCTCGGCCATCGCTTCGGCCAGCGAGGCCGACATCGGTTCGGCATCGGCAGCCAGCGCGACCAGGCGGTCGCTGACGGCTTCGCCGACGCGGTGGATCACCGTGTCCTTGTTGGTGCCGTCGGGATCAAGCGGTGAGCCGAAGGCGGGCAGCACATCGCGCAGTCGCAGTGTGGTTTCCTCGACGCGCACCGGGATCGCCAGGCCGAAAAACCGCACCGGCACCAGGCGTGCCGCCCGGCGCTGGAAGTCGGGCGCCATTTCGACGGTGTCGTCCTGCGGCGCCTCGACGACGGTGAAAACGCCGTCAAGCTCGCCGCCGATGAAGGCGAAGCCGATGTCGGCCGGCCGCATCTCGCCCGCGACGGCATAGCTTGGGTTGGTCTTGCCCAGCCTGTCGCGCCGCGGGATCGCCACCACCCCTTCCTCGTCGAGCAGGGCGAAGTCGTCTTCCTTCTGGTTCAGCCACCAGTACGCCATCGATTCTCCTCCGGCGGCGGCCGGACCGTCATTCCGCCGCCTTGGGTGCCTTCTGCGTGCCCCAATAGCCGAAGAGCGAGCCGGCCACACGGCGAATCTGGATTTCCTCGGAACCTTCGGTGATGCGATAGCGTCGGTGGTGGCGGAAGATGTGCTCGAAGGGGTAGTGCCGTGAATAGCCGACACCGCCATGCACCTGCATCGCCCGGTCGGCGGCGTCGCATACCAGCCGGTTGGCGCGATAGTTGGCCATCGCCACCCAGGGGCTCACATCCATGTGATGCTCACGGTCCAGGTACCAGGCGGTCTTGCGCACCAGTCCGCGGGTCATCTCGGCTTCGGTGTGCAGTTCGGCCAGGGGAAACTGGATGGCCTGGTTGGAGGACAGCTTCTTGCCGAAGACGACACGGCGGTTGGCGTAGGCGACCGAGCAGTCGACGCAGTACTGCGCCGCGCCCAGGCTCGATGCGGCCTGGCGAATGCGGTTCTCGTGCACGAAGGTCTGCGCCACATCCAGGCCCATGCCTTCCTCGCCCAGCATGGTCGACGCCGGCACGGTGACGTTGGTGAGCGACACTTCGGCGTGGTCGCTGGGCATGTTGAACGTCCACCACATGTACTCGACCTTGAAGCCTGGCGTGCTCACCGGCACCAGGAAGGCGCTGATGCCGCGCGCATCGCCTGGTTTGCCTGAGGTGCGCGCGAAGATCAGATCGACGGTCGCCGTGTGCAGGCCGGTGTTGAAGCGCTTGCCGCCGTTGATCACCCAGTCGCCGCCGCGTTTGACGGCGTTGGTCTCCATGAAGGTCGCGTCCGACCCATGGTTGGGTTCGGTGAGCCCGAAGGCGATACGCTCCTTGCCGGCCAGCATGGCCTGGATGTAGCGCTGTTTCTGTTCCGGCGTGCCGAAGCGGTGCAGCAGCAGGACGACCGGGAAGTTGCCGACGATGGAGCTTTCGTTCTGCAGGTCGTTGTGCAGCCCCAGGCCCTTATGGGCCAGGTGCTCGCGGATGATCGCCATGGCGAGGTTGCTGCCGTCCTTGCCGCCCAGGTCCTTGGGCAGCGCGAAGCGCAGATGGCCCGCCTTGTCGGCGCGCCGGCGCATCTCGGCCAGCAGCGCCTCCCATTCGTGGCGCGGCTGGCCGTCGTTGTCCCAGTCGGTGCGGGCGTGCTCGCGGCGGTGGTCGAAGAAGCGGATGTTGTCGTTCTCGCGTTCCAACGGCCGGATCTCGCGCTCGATGAAGGCATCGAGTTCATCGAGATAGGCTTTGATATCGGCGGGGATCTCGAAATCCATGGGTGTCCTCCCGTATGAACGGCCGTTCATGCGCGATCCTAGCGGCGGGACTCGCGCGCGGCGAGGCCTCCGTTCCGCGTGGCGGGCGCGTGCCGGGACAGCGGCAATATGCGTTACTGTTGCGCTATGGATACCGTACTGACTGCCCGCCTGATCCTGCGTCCGCTGGTTGACGCCGATGCGGCCGCCTATGCCGAGATCCGCTACCATCCCGAGGTCGCACGCTGGCTGCCGACATCGCAGCAGGGCGACCCGCTCGACAACGCGTTGCGCACCATTGCCTACTTCGCGCAGTGCTGGGCCGACGATGGTCATGGCCCGTGGGGTCTGTTCCTGAAGGACGGCGACGAGGAGGGCAGGCTGGTCGGCCATGGCGGCCTGCGCGTCATTCCCGAATTCGGCGGTCAGACCGAACTCCTCTATGCGCTGCATCCCGAGGCATGGGGCAAGGGCTATGCCACGGAGCTGGGTGGCGTGGCGCTGCGTTACGGCTTCGAGCGCCGCGGCTTGCCGTCGATCTTCGCCATCACCAAGCCCGACAATCTCGCCTCGCAAGCGGTGATGAAGCGCCTGGGCATGACGTACCGCAGGCACGTCACCTACAAGGACATCGACGCGGTGTGGTTCGAAATCGATCGACAGAACGAAGGGTGATGCGCGGTCACCGGCTGTCCGCGCGACCGGACGGTGCTGTCGGATAGGGCGATTGCGGCCGCCATTGGAACTTGGCCGCCGGCATCAGGCGGTCGAGCAGCGGCACCAAGGGCGTGGCCAGGAACAGCGCCCATATCAGCCCGTTGGTGTCGAAGAACACATAGGTCCAGACGAAGGCGCCGACGGCGACGATCGCGGCATAAAGAAAACGCATCAGCCGGTGGTTGGGGGTCGTCATCGGATCAGTGATCATGAAGAACGTGAACAGGATCAGTGCGCCGCTCGACAGCTGGTTCTCCAGCACGGCCCAGCGCGCGCCGAGATAGACGATACGCAGCACCAGCAGGCCGACATAGATCGCCAGGAACGCCCAGGCGATATCGAAGCGCCGGGCGCTGCTCGACACCGTGATGCCGAACGTGGCCACCCACAGCGCCAGCAGCATGTCGCTGCCCCACTGGCCGGGCGAGATCCAGGCACCCGGCAGCAGCAGCAACGCGATCATCGCGCCGAGGTTGGCCGGGTTGTAGAGATGCTTGCCGTTCCAGCGAATGGCGAACTTGGCGCCGATGGCCAGCGTGGCGACCAGCGGATGGACCCAGAGCGAATCGGCACGCACCAGGATGCTGAGCCCGAGGCTGGTGACCACGGCGCTCAGCAGGCTGTGGCTGGGCAGGCCGGTCAACTGCGCGCCGATGCGTTGCGTGGCGAGTGCGGCGGCGAAGGTCAGCACGACCTGTTCCGGGCGCAGCGCGAAGTCTCGCACCAGCGCACCGAACAGCAGGAACGAGCCCAGGAATCCGATCTGCAGGTAGCGCGCGTCGAGGGACCGCACGCGTGCACCGACGCGTGACCAGACCGGTGGTCGCGTTGCGGGCAGGACGGCATCGGCCACGGGAGTCTACCTCGGTGTCACCATGGGGGCGCGCGACTGGCGCCGGCGGATGTCGTTGACGTCCCAGCCGGTGAGGTTGGCCAGCGCCTTGGCCTCGCGATCCTGGCGATCGCGTACGGACTTCAGGTAGTCCGCCGCCGCCTTGCACTTGTCGGGGCTGCCGCGCCAGGGGTGTTGCAGCACGTAGCGGGCCTGGAAGTTCTGCCGATCCTTGGTTTCCTGGAATGCCAGGTCCTCGGGGAAACTGTCGCGCGTGTAGCGCACATGCAGGCGTGTCAGCATCACCGGACTGGCGCCCGTCGGGGGCGGTGGGCGGCGTCCCTGCGTCGGTGGCACGCCGCTGCCCTCGGGCAGCCACGAAACGCCGGCCGCGACCAGCTCCTCGCGCGACAGCGGATCGGCGGCGCAGGGATCGCACCAGCTCATGTCCCAGAAGTACTCGGTGAAGACCGCCTTGTAGTTCTCGCGCCGCGCCTGCTGGTCGAACATGGTCTTGTAGAAATCGGTGAACTGTTTGCCGTCGCGCAGATAGGTCGGCAGCGTCATGTTGGCCGGCAGCTTGACGGTGCGGTAGTTCGTCGATTCGACGCGGCCTTCGCGGCTCAGCACGTAGACGATCAGATCCTGCGGGCCGCTGGCGTTGATCATGCCCAGCCGCATGGGCAGCATGAACTTCTCGCTTTCGTAGGTGAACTGCAGGGGACGCAGGAACTGCGCGCCGCTCTTGGCCTGTGCCGCAAGATTCACCTTGGCGACAAAGAACTTCATGCCCTGCAGGATATAGGGCCGCAGTGCGGGCGCGGCGCCTTGGGGGATCCGGTAGCCGTTCTGCACCAGCCACGCCTCGAGCCCATCGGACTCTTTGGCCGAGAGCAGAACGATATCGTACTCGCCGACCGAGAAGCTGTCCTCGACCTTCACACCCAACCCATCCGAGACGCGGCGGCCCCGGGTCGCGCCGCCGGGGGTGGCCGACATCATTACCTCCGGCTCGCAGGGATCCCTGTCGAAGTATTCAGCCAGCCGCGGCGCCGAATAGGCGTCGAGCCGATCGAAGGTCTTCTTCTCGATCACCTTGACCTGATCGCGCCGCAGCACCACGGGCACCGGCACCACGAGGGCGAAATCGGTCAACGCGCCCTTGTAGTCGTTCATCATCGACAGCGTGGTGCGTCGGCCGTCGCGCGCCAGGATCACCTGGGATGCTTCATTGAAGAGCGAGGTGTCGGCCTTGCCGACATAGAAGCCGCAGAAGGCGGCAGCGTCAGGGACAACACTCATCATCGGTGCAACTGCAATTGCAGCGGCCACCATCACGTGTCTGAGCACGATGAGCCTCCTTGAACCCTGACGGAACTGTCACTGCCGAAAGTGGCGCCACTCGATCCGCATTGTGGCGGCGAGGGGGCGACTGTCATCCTTCAGTTGGAGGATTGCTTGCCGGCCCACCGACGACACCGCTAGGGTGTTTCTCCCATCCACGCTGTCGGTTCATGGTGATGCGCGCCCTTGTCTGTCACGAGTACGGTTCCATCGAGGCTCTGAAAATCGAAGACGTGCCGCCGCCGCCCCTGAAGCCGGGCCATGTGCGGGTTGCGGTACATGCCGGCGGTGTCAGCTTCGCCGCTTTGCTGGGCGTGCAGGGCAAGCATCAGAACAAGCCGCCGCTGCCCTACATTCCAGGCAACGAGATGGCCGGCATCGTGCTGGAGGCAGCGCCTGACGTGACGGGCTTCGCGCCGGGTGATCGAGTCACCGGCCCGGTGGCCAGCGGGGGCTTCGGCGCCGAAGTGGTGAGCCCGGCCGCCAACCTGTACCGCATACCGGAAGCGCTTGGTTTTGCCGCCGCCACCAGCTTTCCCACGCTCTATCCCACCGCCTATGGCGCGCTGCGCTGGAAGGCGAAGATGGCGCCCGGCGAGACGCTGCTGGTGCACGGCGCCGGCGGCGGGTCGGGCCTGACGGCGGTCGAGGTCGGCAAGGCCATGGGAGCCACGGTGATCGCGACGGCGGGTGGCGCCGACAAGCTCGAGGTGGCGCGCCAGCATGGCGCCGACCACCTGATCGACTCGCGCCGCGAGGACATCCGCGCCCGCGTGCTCGACATCACGTCGGGGCATGGCGCCGACGTGATCTACGACCCGGTGGGCGGCGAGATCTTCGATCAGTCGCTGCGCTGCGTGGCCGTCGAGGGCCGCATCATTCCGATGGGTTTCGCCAGCGGCAAGGTTCCACAGATCCCGGCCAACATCCTTCTGGTGAAGAACGTCACCGTGATCGGCTTCTACTATGGCTACTACAATGGCTGGGGCCGGCCGGGCGAGACCGTCGATCCGCTCGATCTCGAGCGCCGGCGCAAGCTGGTCCAGGATGCGCTCGCCGAGATGTTCGGCTGGTTCGAGCAGGGCAAGCTGACACCGCGCGTGGCCGGTCATTTCCCGCTTGCAGACTGGGTGCAGGCCTTCCGGTTGATCGAGGACCGCAAGGTCGTGGGCAAGGCGGCGTTGGATCCCACGCGATAGGTGACCAAGGCCGTTTCCCGCGCCAGCGATTGCCGCTACTACAGTCGTCCCCTCGCGCTCGATCGGAAAAGGAGAAAGGTATGGCATCGCACCGCAGCGTTCTTGGTCTGGCCGCCCTGATGCTGGCGCTGGCTGCATGCGCCACGGGCACGGCACCATCGACGTCGGCGGGACCGAGCGGCAGCTGGAGCCAGACGGCTGACGGTCGCATCGCGGTGAGCGATCCCGGTGTGCTGGGCTACTCCGTCACGATTCCCGCCGGGTGGCACCTGGCGACAGGTGCGTCCCAAAGTCAGGCCGCGGCACTGATCGCGCCGCGCGAGGGAGGCTCCACGGCCGAGATCGGCATTGTCCGCTTCGTGGCCGGAGAAACGCCGGAACGAACCGCCTTGCGCCTGGCGCAGCGTGCGGCGCCGACCAGCGATGCGGCGCAGTCCCCGTCGACACTGGCCCCCATACCGTTGCAGAGCGGCGGGGGCCGGCGAGCACAGGTGTATTCGATTCCGCAGCGCGCGACCGAGCGCGTGGTCGTGGTGGCCCTGATCGCCGAGTCAGGCGTGTGGGCCTATCAGATCCTCAACGCCGCATCGCGTGGTGCCTATGACCGCAGCATGCCGCTGATGCGCAATATCGTCGCCTCGTATCGTCCCGACGCCCGGTAAACTTGGTTTCCTCTCCCGCAAGCGGGAGAGGAGGCCCATCGTGCGCGGCACGGCGGGAACGCAAGGAGGCGTCATGTCCTATCGCTCGGTGTTCCGGCCCGGCCTGTTTGCCGGCCAGACGATCATTGTCACCGGCGGCGGCAGTGGCCTGGGCCGCTGCACGGCGCACGAATTGAAAGCACTGGGCGCGCGCGTGGCGTTGATCGGGCGTACCGCATCGAAGCTGGAAGAGGTGAAAGACGAGTTGGGCGGCGGCGATGACGTGTTCATCGCCACGGGTGATCTGCGCGAAGAGGACCAGGTCAAGGCTGCCATCGCCGGGGTGTTGGCGTGGGGCGGCCGGATCGACGGTCTCGTCAACAATGCCGGCGGCCAGTTTCCGGCACCGCTGCGTGACATCTCCGCCAACGGCTGGAACGCCGTGGTGCGCAACAACATGACGGCGACGTTCCTGGTGTCGCGCGAGGTCTACCTGCGTTGGATGGAGGCCCATGGCGGCGCCATCGTCAATGTCGGCGCCGACTATGAACTGGGGATGCCCGGCATGGGCCACAACGGCGCGGCGCGTGCCGGCCAGGCGGCTTTCACCTGGACGTCGTCGGTCGAGTGGGCGTCATCGGGTGTGCGCGTCAATCTCGTGGTGCCCGGTTTCATCGCCTCGGCCGGTTTGGATCGCTATCCGGCCAGCGCGGCCGGCGTGCTGCGCGGCGTCAGGAAACGCGTGCCGCTCAAACGGCACGGCACCGAGTCGGAGATCTCGGCGGCAATCGTATTCCTGCTGTCTGAGGCGGCGTCCTATATCACCGGCGCCATGATCCGCATCGATGGCGGGTTGCACAACAACGCGCGCTCATCCTTCTTCGAGGTTCCCGATCACGAGCGCTCGCAGCCCTACAACGGCTTCCCGCTCTACAAGCCGCCCGCGGTGCTCGACGAATAGGCTTTCACCCGGTTACGCCTCGGCATGCAACACCTTGCCGCGCGTCTCCGGTAGGGCGAATGCGGCGATAAAGAACACGGCATAGGCAATCACGGCGAAGATCGCGATGGCGTTGCCCAGCGATGTCCTGGTCGACAGGTAGCCGACCAGGAACGGGAACAGGGCGCCAATGCCGCGTCCGAAATTGTAGCAAAAGCCTTGTCCCGACCCGCGCAGGCGTGTCGGGAACAGTTCGGTCAGGAACGCGCCCATGCCGGAGAAGTAGCCGGACGCAAAGAAGCCCAGCGGAAAGCCCAGCAGCCACAGGATATCGTTGGTCAGCGGCAACTGCGTGTAGGCGATGATGACGGCGATGGCGCCGATCGAGAACGTCAGGAACAGGTTGCGCCGCCCGATGCGGTCGGCAAGCCACGCGCCGACCAGGTAGCCCACGAACGATCCAATGATGAGGGTCGCGAGGTAACCGGTCGAGGTGACGATCGACAGCTTGCGCTCGGTGGTGAGAAACTGCGGCACCCAGAACGTGACGGCGTAATAGCCGCCTTGGCACCCGGTCGCCGCCAGCGAGGCCAGCACCGTCGTCTTCAGGATCGGGCCCGAGAAGATCTCCCACAGCGCGGGCCGATCACCCGTCGCTTGTTGCCGGGCGCGCGCCTGGACGGAGATCTGCGGTTCCTCGACATAGCGACGCAGGTAGAAGACCAGCAGCGCCGGCAAGGCGCCGATCACGAACATCCAGCGCCAGGCCTCTTCCGCCGGCAGATAGGAAAACAACAGCGCCTGCGCCAGCACGGCGATGCCCCAGCCGATGGCCCAGCCGGATTGCACCGAGCCGACGGCCCGGCCGCGATATTGCGCGCGGATCGCCTCACCCATCAGAACGGCGCCGGCAGCCCACTCACCGCCGAACCCCAGGCCCAGCAGGGCACGCGCAATCAGCAATTGGTCGAAGTTCTGTACAAAGGCGCAGACCAGCGAGAAGAACGAGAACCACAGGATCGTCAGCTGCAGGGTGCGCACGCGGCCGATGATGTCGGCGATGTATCCCGCGAGCCAGCCACCGACCGCGGACGCCAACAGCGTCACCGTGCCGGCGAGACCCGCCGTACCGGCATCGACGTGCCACATCGCGATGATGGTGCCGATGACCAGCGGGTAGATCATGAAGTCCATGCCATCGAGCGCCCAGCCCGACGCGCAGGCCCAGAACGTGCGCCGTTCCGGCACATTCATGTCGCGGTAGAACGCCAGAAGGCTGGTGTCTTCGGCGATGACGACATCAGAGGGATGTGTGGCCATGGGGTCCTCCGATCTGCGTTCGTTCCTAAGGAGTCTAACCAAACAGTATCCGGGTTGCATGCGCTGTCATCTGCACTGTCATGCATCTAGCTGCTGACGGGCTGGACGGCGCGCTGCGCCGAGCGCAGGGACACCTGAGAGCGGCCCGTATTCCGGAACCGGCGTATCGGTATCAGCGCGCCCGCACCCTAACGGGCTTCGAGCGCCAAAAGGCGTACGGCGCCGGCCGCCAGGACGATGGCTGCGATCAGATTGATCGTGAGGGGCTGACCCAGCATCGGGACCGCCACCAGGGCCGTGAAGGGCGGCACGAGAAAGAACAGGCCGGTCACCCGGCCGGCCGCGCCGCGATCCAGCAACCACAGCAACAACAGCGTGGCACCGACCGAGTTCGCGATGACGGTCCAAGCGAACGGCCACAGGAAATCGATGTTCCAGGCGATGGGCGGGCCGTCGCGTTCCAACAGCCACCAGCACGCGCCCATGACCACCGCTCCGGTGGCGACCTGGACGGTAGCGCTCGGCAGGTCGGCGCCGCCGACGCCGAAGCGCTTCTGCCACAATGCCGCGCCGGCGCCGCCGAAGAGGCCGATCAAGGCCATCACCAGCACCGCGAACGAGCCGGTGCCGGCGCTGAGCTGCGCACCCACGACCAGCAACGCGGCGCTCAATCCCAGGCCGGCGGCGATCAGCCGCCAGACCGTCAGTTTCTCGCCCAGAATCGGCGCCGCACCCAGCGCGGTGACGACGGGAATCAATCCGACAATCAGTCCGACGACACCGGCGGGCAATCCTTCCGCGATGGCGGCGTAGCAACCCGCGTAGTGGGCGCCCTGCAGCAGAAACCCGACCGCAACCGCGTGGCCCAGAGCGCGGCCGCGCGGCCATGGTGCCCGGCGCCACAGCGCGAGACCGGCAAGGAGCAGAGTCGCGATGACGAAGCGCACGCCCGTGACAGCAAACGGTGGCCCGTGCTCCAACGCCAATGCGCCGAACAGGATGCCGGAGCTCCATAGCGGTACGAACGCGATGCTGCCCAACACGGCATAGCGACGAACAGTCCGTGAATCGAGAACGCCATCTGCCGTGGTCTGATCGGACAACGTCATCCTCCGCGCCGCTGGGACGTCAGTAGTCTGACGGTGCGGTTCACGTCTTGGAATCCGGCCCCACGCATGGGAGCCAGCCGCGACAGGGATTGTCTTGTTGGAAAACGTGGGATGACTGCTGTCATCCCGAGCGCAGCGAGGGATCTTCTGAAAGTGACGCACGGGTGCGTCTGCATCGAAAGATCCCTCGCTGCGCTCGGGATGACGATCCTGAGTCACACTCCAGCGATAGCCGATACTAGGGTGCGATCGGTCGCACGCGTGGGAAGAGATCGCAGGCAAGCTTGTCGCCCGGTTCCAGGCCATGGCCCTCGAGCGGCGGCGAGATCTGGCCGACGCGCGTGGCGTAGCGGGCGTCCTCGCCGCACCAGCGCGTCGCCCACGCCCGCCGGCGTCGCGACGAGGAGCGGTTGCCGGGTGCGCCGTGCAGGGTCAGCGCATGGAACGCGATCACGTCGCCTGGTTCCATGTCCCATGCCAGGAACGTGTGCTTGCCGCGCTCGGCGTCGATGTCGGGCACGGCCTCGAAGCGCGCGTCCTGGACCTGCAGATCAACGCCGCCCTGGCGGAAGAACTTGGGTGCGAACCACCGGCCCCAGCGATGCGAGCCGCGCACGTACTCGACACAGACGTCGCGCGACACGGCATCGAGCGGCAGCCACAGCGACACGATCTGCTGCCCGTCGATCGGGTAGTAGGGCTGGTCGTGGTGCCAGGGTGTGCGTTCCTCGGTGTCCGGCTCTTTCACCAGCAGATGGTCGTGGTAGTAGACGACCTCGTGCGATCCCATCAGCCGGGCGGCAATGTCGGCGGCTGGCGATGTAAAGGCGAAATCGCGACAGGCGTCGTGGCGCTGCCACAGCTGGAAGTCGACAAAGAACAGCCCCGGTTTTCCCGCCGGCGTGTTGATGCGCACCATCGGGCCCGGCGTCTTCATGTCGGCATCGATCGCCGCGCCCAGACGCTCGATCCAGTCCCGTGCGAAGGCTTGGCGGATGCAGATCGCGCCGTCCTCCTGGTAGCGGGCGACGTCGGCGTCAGTCAGCGGCAAGGTGGCGTCGTGGCTCATGGTCAGTGATCGCAGTGCTAGATGTTGCCGAAATCGCCGCCGCGCCCTTTGCCCTCGGCGAAGCGGGAGGCGCCGCGGCGGGCTTCCTGTGTCAGCGCCGGCAGGCCGCGCCGTCCCTCGTTCTTCAGGGCCACGTCGATATCCAGGCCCCATTGTTCGTAGGATGACAGGCGGTCGCTGCGCAGGCAGGTCTGCGGGAACTTGGTCAGCACGTCGGCGAGTGCCTTCGCTTCGGTCAGTGCCTGTCCGGCCGGCGTCAGGCGGTTGGCCAGCCCCCAGTCGAACGCTTCGCGGGCGCCCACCTCGCGGCCGGTCAGGATCATATCAAGTGCACGGCTATGGCCGATCAGGCGCGGCAGGCGCACCGTGCCACCGTCGACCAGCGGCACGCCCCAGCGACGGCAGAAGACGCCGAACTTCGCCGTCTCCGATGCCACGCGCAGGTCGCACCACAACGCCAGCTCCAGGCCGCCAGCCACCGCGTAGCCTTCGATCGCCCCGATCACCGGCTTGGACAGCAGCAGGCGGGAGGGGCCCATCGGGCCGACGCCCTCGGGTTCGTAGACCGCGACGCCGCCGCCGGATGCGGTGGCCTTCAGATCATAGCCGGCGCAGAAGGCGCCATCGGCCCCCGTCAGAATCGCCACCGACTGCGACTCGTCCTGGTCGAACGCGGTGAAGGCCTCGCGCAGCAGGATCGCGGTCTCGGGGTCGACGGCGTTACGCGCCGCGGCAAAGCGGTTGATGGTGACGATGGTGATGGCGCCGTCGCGGTCGATCAGGACCTTGGACATGAAAGTCTCCGTGCGTTGGCCGATCTCAGACGCGGCCGCGCATCATGCGCAGCGGATCGTACGTGAGCACGGTCTGACCCTTCTGGTTCTTCACCTGATTGATGGTGCGCACCAGGCCGCGCGCGGGATCCTTCGAGGTCGGTCGCACCTCGGTCACCTCGCATTCGACATGGATGGTGTCGTTGACGAAGGTCGGCGCCTTGATATCGAGCGTCATGCCCAGGAACGCCATGCCGGTGCCCTGGATCGAAACCGGAATCAACAAGCCCTCGGCGAAGCTGTAGACCAGTGCACCCGGCACCAGGCGCTGCTTGGTCGGCGAGTGGGTGTCGATATATTCGAGGTTGTTGAACAATCCCTCCTGCATGCCGGTGCAGCAGATGAAATTGATCAGGTCGGCCTCGAAGATCGTGCGGCCGTTGGTCTTGAAGCGGTCACCGACTTTCAGGTCGGTGTAGTACATGCCCTCGCCGAGGGTGCGCATCGGGTCCTCCATCGTGATGGAGGCGATGCTGGCGCACCCGGCGACCGACAGCAATCACTGTGGGTTTCGCAGCGCGGTCAGTGGCCGTGGCCGACGTGGGCGCCTTCCTTGAGCACGTAGTGTCGGCCGCAGTAGGGGCAGTCGACGAAGCCCTCCTTCACCAGGCTGAGATAGACCCGTGGATGGCCCAGCGCGCCGCCGCCGCCGTCGCAGCCGACACGGTCGGTTTCGACTTCGATCGTTTCCAGCGGCGTGGTCGTGGTCATGCGTGGCTTTCTCCCCGGACGGCAGGCGGCGGATCATAGCGACGGCAGCCGATCGATCAACAGCGCTGCGCGACGCAGGTGTCCTGCGTCCGGCGAGTGGTCCAAGCGCCACTTCGATGGGCGACAAGTTGTTGTTATTGCTTGCAAACAACGCTTGGCGCACGGGGTGCTTGCGGCAAAGCGCCCGATAAACCGTAAAGCCGCAGCGCGGTCCCTGCGGTATAAAGGTCGTCACATGGTTCGGTTTCGCCCTGTCCTGGCCCTCCTTCTGCTGTCGCTGCTGCCGGCGCTGACGTATTGCGCGCCGGTCGTCGTCCCGTCCGGTCCCGCCGTGGTCGCACCGACGCTCGAGCCGGCACGCATCGTTGCGGCCGATGGTGCCCAGTTGCCGCTGCGGCACTGGTCTGCCCGCGTCGAAGGCGCGGGGAAACCGCGGGCCGTCATCCTGGCGCTGCATGGTTTCGGCGACTACTCCGGCGCCTTCGAGGAGCCCGGGGAAACCTGGGCAGCGCGCGGCATCGAGACCTATGCCTATGACCAGCGCGGCTTCGGTGATGCGCCCCATCGTGGCCGCTGGGCCGGCGTCGACACCATGGTCGACGATGCACTGGTGGCGCTGCGCCTGGTGGCCGCGCGCCATCCCGGCACACCGATCTATCTCGCCGGCGAGAGTATGGGTGGCGCAGTGGCTTTGGCGGCTCTGGGGCGGCTGGCCGACAACCCTGCGTTGGCGCCGATGCCCGCCGGCACGATCCTGATCGGCCCGGCGGTGCGGTCGCGTGACACGATCGGTGGCGTTGCCCGCGGCGCGCTGTGGGCGATGTCCCATATCGCACCATGGCACCCCGTGGGGCCGTCCTCGATCGACTTCCAGCCTTCCGACAATCAGAAGATGCTGGAGAAGTTCTCCAAGGATCCCAAGGTGCTGCGCTATCCTCGCACCGACCTGGTGTGGGGGCTGGTCGACCTGATGGATGCCGCCAAGCAGGCGGCGCCCCGGATTCCCACGCCGTACCTGCTGCTGTATGGGCTCAGGGACCGGATCGTGCCGGAAGGGCCCATGCGCGAGGTGATTGCGCGGCTGCCGCGCAACCCGGAGTCGCGGCTCGCCTTCTACGCCAAGGGTTATCACATGTTGCTGCGCGACCTCGACGGCGCGGTCCTGCATGGCGACGTCGCCGACTGGATCGCCGACAAGGGCGCGCCGCTGCCGTCGGGTGCCGACCGGCAGCGGTCGGACCTGCAGGCCCTGTGGGGCAGCCGCTTTGACTTGCCCGGCAGCGGCGGCTAGGTTGCGCCCGCTTTCTGCCGTAAAGTCCCTGTAGGGCGCAGAAATGTAAGCTGAATCAAGGTATTATGAGCTCAGAATCAAAGCCCGTCACGTGGCTGTCCGACCCCCGGCCCGGTCGGCCGTGCACCATCATCGGCGAGGTGGCGCAGGCCCATGATGGCAGCCTGGGTCAGGCACATGCCTTCATCGACGCGATCGCCGAGGCGGGCGCCGATGCCATCAAGTTCCAGACCCATATCGCCGCGGCCGAGAGCACGCCGGGCGAGCCGTGGCGCAAGAAGTTCAGCCCGCAGGATGAGACGCGCTACGACTACTGGAAGCGCATGGAGTTCACCGAGCCGCAATGGCACGGGTTGAAGCAGCATGCCGAGGAGCGCGGCCTGCTGTTTCTCAGCTCGCCGTTCTCGCCGCAGGCCATCGACCTGCTCAAGCGGGTCGGCGTTGCCGGCTGGAAAGTGGCATCGGGTGAGGTCTCCAACCTCGACCTGATCGATGCCATGGCTGCCACCGGCCAGCCGGTCATGCTGTCGTCCGGCATGAGCAGCATGGCGGAGCTCGATGCGGCGGTCGCCGTGGTCAAGCAGCGTGGCGCGCCGCTGGCCGTGATGCAGTGTTCCACCATGTATCCGACCTCGCCGGAGGCTGTCGGCCTGAACCTGATCCCTGCGTTCCGTGAGCGCTACGGCTGCGCCGTCGGCCTGTCGGATCATTCGTCGAAGATTTATCCTGGTCTGGCGGCCGCGACCCTGGGCGCCGAGGTCTTCGAACTGCACGTGGCCTTGAGCCGCCACATGTTCGGGCCTGACACCATTGCCTCGGTAACGCCGGACGAGCTCAAGCAGCTGGTCGAGGGCGTGCGTTTCATTGAGCGCATGCGGGCGGCGCCGATCGACAAGGACCAGTCGGCGCGCGACCTGGAGGCGATGCGCGGCATCTTCACCAAGAGCGTCGTGGCGGTCGGTGACCTGGCGGCAGGCACTGTGCTGGCGGCGCCACTGTTGGCGGCCAAGAAGCCGGGCACCGGCATTCCGGCCAAGGAGCTGAAAAGCCTGGTGGGCCGCCGACTGAAGCGTGCCGTGAAGCATGACGTCGCGCTGACCTGGGACGATCTGGAGCCGGCGGCGTGAGTACGCCGCGCCGCAAGATCTGCGTCGCCGTCACGGCCCGTCCGAGCTACTCCCGCATCCGCTCGGCGTTGATGGCGATCCGGGCGCGCGACGACCTCGACCTGCAGCTGATCGCCGCCGCCTCGGCGCTGTCGGACAAGTACGGCAACGTCGTCGACGTCATGGAGGCCGAGGGCTTCCGCATCGATCGCCGTGTCGAGATGGGCGGCGAGAGCGGTACCTTGGTGGCGCAGGCGCGCTCGACCGGCATCGGGCTCAGCGAAATGGCGACCGCCTTCGATGCGCTGAAGCCCGACTGGGTGGTGAGCGTGGCCGATCGCTTCGAGACCATGGCGACCGCGGTTGCCGCCGCCTACATGAACATCCCGCTGGCGCATGTGCAGGGCGGCGAGGTCACCGGCAATATCGACGAGAAGGTACGCCACGCCGTCACCAAGCTGGCCGACCTGCATCTGGTGGCCAATGAGAAGGCCCAGGAGCGTGTCGTGCGCATGGGTGAGCGTGCCAGCCGGGTCATCGTCACCGGCTGTCCGTCGATCGACGTGGCGCGCGAGGCCATCGCGGATCCGTCGCTGGCCGACGCGCTGGTGCGGCAATTGGGCGATCGCACCGGTCTCGATCTGGGCCACGGCTTCCTGATCGTGTCGCAGCATTCCGTCACCAACGAGCACGGTGACGGCCCGACCCAGATCGCGCGGACGGCTGAGGCTGTCGCGGCCTCGGGCCTGCCGGCCCTGTGGTTCTGGCCCAACCTCGACGCCGGCTCGGATGGCGTCTCGCAGACTCTGCGCGCGTGGCGCGACGAGGGCCGGCTGCCTAGGGTGGGCTTTATCCAGAACGTGCCGCCGGAGGATTTCATCCGCCTGCTGCAGCGGTGCCATTGCATCGTAGGCAACTCCAGCGTGGCGATCCGCGAAAGCGCCTGGCTCGGCGCGCCGGCCGTCAACATCGGCAGCCGCCAGTCCGGCCGCGACCGCGGCGCCAACGTGCAGGACGTGAATTACGATGCCGACGAGATTCTCGCCGCCATCCGCCGCCAGATGAAGGTCGGCCACTATGCGCCCGACACGCTCTATGGCGACGGCCATGCCGGCGAAAAGATCGCGGCCGCCCTGGCCACGGCCACGCCGCAGATCGACAAGCGGCTGGCCTACGATATCTGACGTCCACCCCTCGGATTCACCATCGTGAAGAACATCCTGTCATCCATCGTCATGTTCGCGATATCGGTGCTGATAGCGCTGGGCGTCGGCGAGGCCGCGTTGCGTTTCAAGAACGCCGACATGCGCAATTACGACATCGAGATGTGGCGCTATGCGCTGGAGCTGAAGAAACGGTCCGATGATCCGGTGCTGGGTCATGACCATCAGCGGTCCAAGCAGGCAACGCTGCAATCCGTCGAGATCCGCACCAACGAGCTGGGGTTGCGTGGCGGGCCGACGCCACCGGTCGAGCCGGGCCAGCGCCGGATCCTGTTCCTCGGCAGCTCGGTGACCCTGGGCTGGGGCGTGCCGGAAAAGGAGACGGTGGAAGCGCGGCTGGAGGAGAAGTTCAAGGCGCAGGGCGACAAGGTCGTCGTGATGAACGCCGGCATCGGCAACTATAACGCCGAACGCTACGTGCAGCGCTTCCTGACCGAGCTGACGGCCACGCAGCCGACCGACATCGTGGTGCACTATTTCGTCCGCGACGCCGAGAAACTCGATGCCGGCGGTGGCAACTGGTTCCTGCGCAACAGCCAGCTCGCCGTCACCTTGTGGATCGCGGGCTCGCGCCTGTTCGGCAAGTCGAGCGAGAAGAGCCTGGTCGATCACTACAAGGAGGTCTACGAGCCGACGCAGCCCGGCTACCAGGCCATGCTGGCGGCGCTGAAGAAGCTCAAGGATTACGCGGCGACCAAGGGCATCCGGGTCTACCTCGCCATGACCCCCGATGTGCACGACCTGGTCGACTACAAGTTCGACTTCATCCATGACCGGGTGAAGACCATCGCGGCGGAGGACGGGTTCCGTTACGTCGATCTGCTGCCGTCAATGCGCAACCTGAAGCCCGAGGAACTGTGGTCGATGCCGGGTGATCCGCATCCCAACGGGCTCGGCCACAAGCTGATGGCGGACGCGCTGTTTCCGGCGCTGCAGCTGCCGCGCTGAACGGAGAGTTGAACCATGCACAAATCGACGCGGGCGCTGCTTGCCGCAGCGGTAGCCTTCATCGCGGTGCCGGCGGCGGCTTTCGTCGATGAGGAGACGGGGCTGTCCGTGGAGCCGCCGGCGCCGTTCGAGGCGGCGGCCGGCAAGCCGCGGCCGAACTACGATATCGTGGTCACCGTCAGGAGCACCACCGGCAAGCCCACCGCCGCCGGCTCGGACGGCAATGTGTGCGGGGTGGCGTACAAGCAGGCGCCGCAGAACGCGTCGCTGTCGCAGGCCGACATCAACGAGCGCCTGACGAAACCGGAATGGATGGAGGTGATCAAGGCGCCGTTCCAGGCCTGGAGCACCATCGAGCGCACCGAGGTCTTCGAACAGGACGGTGTGAAGGGTGTCGAGTTCACCGTCGCGCCCAAAGCCGGCCCGAACCACGAGTCGGTGCGCATGTACCTCGCCCTGTGGGAAACGCCCAAGGGACGCGTGGTGGTGTCCTGTGCCATCAAGGCCGACGAGCTGCCGCAGGCGCTGGCGGAGCTGCAGTCCATTCGCCGCGCGACCCGGATACGCTCTTGACGGCGGCCGGGCGCTCGGGTTCCTAGCAAGACCCTCTCGATCGGACCCGCCTCGTGCTCTTCAGCGCGCCCGAATTCTTCGCCTTCTTCGTCATCTACCTGCTGCTGCACGTTGCGGTGCCGGCGCGGCACCGCCTGCTGTTGATCATCATCGGCAGCACGATCTTCTACGGTGCGTGGAATCCCTACCTGCCCGCCGACCAGAAGGCGTTCACACTCGATCCCCTCGAGCTGATCTCGCGCATCAACTACCGCTACATCTGGCTGCCGCATGTCCTGATGCTGGTCGCCTATTTCGGCGTGCTGTGGATGGAGGCCGCCGCCGCGGCGCCGGATCGCAAGCGGCGCATGATCGCCATCACCGTGGTGCTGCTGCTGCCGCTGGCGTTCGTGAAGTACACCGACTTCATTTACGCCGACGTGCTGGGCCCGGTCTTCGGCTGGTCGGGCAAGCTGCTGAACATCGCGCTGCCGCTGGGTATCAGCTTCGTCACCTTTACGCTCATTGCCTACGTCGTCGACGTCTATCGTCGCAAGTACCCGGTCGAGCGCCGCGCGGGCCTGCTGGCCGGCCTGGTGCTGTTCTTCCCGCACCTGATCGCGGGCCCCATCCTGCGGCCGCACGAACTGATGCCGCAGCTCGCCAAGCCGCGGCCGGCGCTGCGCGCGTTCGGTCGCCGACTGGTGTTCGGTCTGGCGGTCTTCACCCTGGGCCTGGCCAAGAAGCTGGGGCTGGCCGACCAGCTGGCCGACGTGGTCGACCACGTCTACAAAACCCCGTCGGGACTGACGGCGGTCGACTACCTGCTCGCGATCTACGGCTTCTCGCTGCAGATCTATTGCGACTTCAGCGGCTACACTGACATGGCCATCGGCGTGGCCCTGATGATCGGCGTGCGGCTGCCCACCAACTTCCGGCAGCCCTATACGGCGGTCTCCATCGTCGATTTCTGGCGCCGCTGGCACATCACGCTCAGCACCTGGCTGCGCGACTATCTCTACATTCCCCTGGGCGGCAATCGCGGCGGCCGGCCGCGCCAGCTGTTCAACCTGATGGTCACCATGCTGCTGGGCGGCCTGTGGCATGGCGCCAACTGGACGTTCGTGCTGTGGGGCGCCTTGCATGGCGGCGCCATTGCGCTGGTGCATGCCGTGCGCTGGTCACCGCTTCATGGCATCGTCAAGCGGGTTCCGGCCTGGTTGTGGCTGCTGATCACGTTCCACTTCGTGACCTGGGTCTGGGTGCCGTTCCGTGCGCCCGACATGGCTACCGCCGTCCGGGTGGCGCTGGGACCGTTCACGGCGCCGCTGGGCGACTGGGAAGCCACACTGCGGCTGCATGCTTTCCCGATCGCGCTGCTGGCGGTCTTCCTTGCCAGCCACCGTTGGGATAACCATCGTACCATCCATCGCGTGGCGCGCCGGCTGCCGCAGGCCGTATTCTGGCCGCTGATCGCGCTGATCTGGGCGCTGGCCATCACCCTGAGCCAGGGCAGCTCGAAGAAATTCGTGTATTTCGACTTCTGACGACCATGGCACGTGCACACGTCATCATCCCGAGCGAGAGCCAGTCGCGTGAGTTCGACGCCAAGCTCCTGCTGGCCTGCGTGCTGGCCGAGCGCGGGCTTGCCTCGATCGTCGGTTCGCGCAACGACATCCACATGGCGATCGCGCGGTTGCCACGCTCCATCTATGTCGGCAAGGATGTGCGTCACTCCAGCAATCGTATTTCCGGTATCCTGAAACGGCTGGGGCACGTCATCGTGGCGCTGGACGAAGAGGCGCTCGTCTACTTCACGCACCAGACCTATCTCACCGCGCGTGTTGCGCAGCCGGCGTTCCAGGCGGCTACCGCGCTGATGGCGTGGGGGCCCGACAATGCTGAGGCCTGGCGCGAGTCGCCGGATTACACCGGTACGCCGATCTACGAGACCGGCAATCCGCGCGTCGACATGATGCGGCCTGAATTGCGCCCGTTCTTCGCGGCGGATGTCGATGCCCTGAGGCAGCGGTTCGGGCGGTTCGTTCTCATCAACACCAACTTCGGCACCCTGAACCATTTCTTCCCCAATCTGACGTCGATGAAGGCGCCCGAGCGTCCCGATGCGCCGCCGGAGGGGGCCGACTGGGCAACGCGGCTGGCCTATCACCGCTACAGCATTTTCTGGGCGTTTCAGAAGCTTGTCCCGGTTCTTGCGGCGCGCCATCCCGACACGACCATCGTCGTGCGGCCGCATCCCTCCGAGAACCACGAGACATGGCGGCGTGCGGCTCAGGGCGCGCCCAATGTTCAGGTGCTGCACGAGGGCAACGTCATCTCCTGGCTCCTGGCGTCGCAAACCGTCATCCACAACGGTTGCACGACCGGCATCGAGGCTTATGTCCTGGGCGCGCGACCCATCGCGTACCGTCCGGCTGTCTCGGACACATTCGACCTCACATTGCCCAACAGCCTCAGTCACGAGGTCTTCGACGAGGCGAGCCTGCTCGGCGCCGTCGATGCGATTCTGGAAGACCGCTTCGTGGTTGACGGTGCAGAGGCCGAGCAACGTCGCGCGATCCTCCAGCGATACCTGGCGGCGACCGACGGCAAGCTGTCGGTGGAGCGCATGGCCGACGTTGTCGAGACCGTCGAAGCGAGCCACTATGGTCCGGCGCTGCCCGGTTTTGGTACCCGACTGGCGGGCTACGCAACGGCCGAATGGCGCCGGCTGCAGAAGCGGCGCAATGCCAGCCGACCGCAGCACAAATCGAATGCGGCGTACACACGCCATCGCTTTCCCGACATCGATCTGCCCAAGGTGCAGGAACGGATCGATGCCTATGGCGGTATTCTCGGGCGGTTTCAGAACGTGCGTGCCGAGCCCGTCGATGACAACATCTTCCGGATCAGCCAGGCGAGGTAGGGTGCAGATGGAGCGCGGACAGCAAGCGGAAACGCAGCACTATTTCGACCGATTTGCCGAGGACTGGAAGCGCAAGGGGTCGGGGACGATGCCGGCGCGCGTCAACATCATCGCCCAGCGCAATGGCATTGCGCTGGACGTCTTGGCATCGCTTCCGGCGCCGAAGCGGGTCCTGGATATCGGTTGCGGCACAGGCGATCTGGTGCTCGACATCGCGCGGCGTGGCATCGACGCCGTCGGCATCGACTTCGCGGCGGATATGATCCGGATCTGCGAAACGACGCGCGCCGCGGCGGGTCTGGAGCGGGCTCGGTTCCAGCATGTCTCGGTGTTCGATTTCGACCCTCAGGGCGAAACATATGACCTGATCAGCGCCCAGGGGTTGATCGAGTACATTTCGTTCGACCAGCTCGTCGATCTGTGTCGGACCGTATTCAGACTGTTGGCGCCGGGCGGCGCGTTCGTCGTGGGATCGCGCAACCGGTTGTTCAATGCCTTCTCGCTCAACGCGTTCACCGACATGGAGCGCAAGCTCGGCGTGCTCGATGACATGATGACCGAGGCCGAGGTGATCGCCATGGCGGCAGATGGTGCTGGTGCCCTTTCGGCTGCGGAAAAGATCGCCAGGGCCTACCCCCAACCGGAAAGACACCCGGAAACGGGGGTGACCGTTTCGGTACGCTACCAGTATACGCCGGGCGAACTGTCGCAGCTGCTGCGCAGCCACGGCTTTACACCGGCGGCCGTCTACGGGGCCCACTATCATGCGCTGCCGCCGGCCGTGGCGAAGGATGACCCGCAACTGCACGCCGGCTTCTCAGAGGTCGTCTACCGCGCGCGCCGGTCGGATCACCGGCTGCTGCCGCAGTGCACGACCTTCGTTCTGGACGTGCGCAAGCCGGCATAGGGTGACGGGCCGTGAGCGGACGCCTGACCATCATCATGTATCACTATGTTCATGAACCCGCCGGGCAGGGGTTCGTGAAGCTGGTCGGCCGCACCTATGACGAGTTCCAGGGCCAGCTGGATTACCTCGAGCGGCACTTCGCGATCATCACGCCGGAGCAGTTCACCGATGCCGTGAACGGAAGCAGCACGTTGCCGGCCAACGCCTGCATGCTCACGTTCGATGACGGCTATCGCATTCACTACTCGGTGGTCTTCAAGGCGCTGCGCGAGCGCGGTCTCTGCGGATTCTTCTTTCCGCCCGCCCGCCCAGTTGCCGAGCCCAACGTGCTCGATGTCCACAAGATCCACTTCACCCTGACATCGCCGGTCGGGCCGAGCGAGGTCGCCCGGCAGCTGTGTGGCTGGCTCGAGGCGAATGCGGCGACTTTTTCGCTTCAGCCTGTCGCCTCGTACAAGGCGGCCTACGCCAAGGCGTCCCGGTTCGATCCGGCCGAGATCGTGTTCGTCAAACGCGTGCTGCAGAAGGGTCTACCGGACGTCGCCCGGGCGGCCGCCGTCGACTGGTTGTTTCGCAAGCTTTCCGGTCACGATGAAGCCGCCCTGTCGAACGCGTTCTATCTCCGCGCGCACGAGATCACCGAGATGGTCGACAACGGCATGTATGTCGGCTCGCACAGCTACAGCCATCGCTGGCTCGACACGCTGACAGGCGATGAGCAGGACCGCGAGCTGGATCTGTCCTTGGCGTTCCTGGAAAGCGTCGGCGCGCCGACCGGGAACTGGATCATGTGCTATCCCTACGGCGGTCAGAACCCGGCGTTGCTGGATCGCTTGCGGCGGCGAGGGTGTGTCGCCGGCCTGACCACGGAAGTCGCGGTGGCCGATGTCGGCCGCCACGACCCATTGCTGTTGCCTCGCCTGGACACCAACGACCTGCCGCTGCGTGCCGACGGATAGCGCCGCGTCAGGCGACGCGGCGGAAGGCGAAGTGATAGCGCCCCGACAGCATCTCATCGGCCGTGGCTGATGGATGATTGGTGCGGACGATGCTCCAGAAATCCGGGACGAGATCGACGAAGTTCTGGATTCGGTGCGCGTGCCGCATCGGCTCGTTGATCGACACCTGCAGGACGAAGCCGTTCCGCCGGGCGATTTCCGTGAGCTGATGCATCGTATTGCGCGGATAGCAGAGGCCTGAGAAGTAGAAACGGCACATTTCTTCGGCGCGATGGCCGTGAAACTCGGCGGCGAAACGCCGGTATTCGCCGTCGCTCAACAGCAGGTGGCCCCACGGGATGTTGGTGGTCGCATAGCGGTGGGGACCGAGGTAAGCGAAGAACGAAAAGTGCTTGATGACGAAGAGCGAACCGTCGTGCGTCACGCCGCGCGCGGCGCGGAAGATGCCGTCCCAGTCGCTGATGTGGTCGATCGCCTTGCAATAGAGGACGTCGAACGTTTCGTTCAATTGCGCAAGGTCGTGAGCGCCGAGCTGGGCGAAGCGGAACTGCTTGGCGCCGCCGCGCGTGTAGGCGACCCGGCCGGGACGCAGCGTGAAATTCTCGAAGCCGGTCAGGTGACTGTAGCGGTTGAAGTCCAGTTCGCCGGGCGACTCCTGGGCGATGTAGTCAGCGAGCTCGCGGAACAGGGCATCCCGATCATGCGGTTGCCAGCTGCTCCTGTGCTCGCCGTCGAGATAGGGGTCAACGCCGACCGCCTTGCTCAGTCCCGAGAATTCGAGGATCAGGCGCGGGATCATGCCGTTGCCGGTGCCGATATCCAGCAGCGACTTGCCCGCCAGGTCGACACCCGAGCGCTGCAGCAGGTCCAGAATCTGATGAAGCTGAAGCAGGACGCGGCCGCGCTGGCGGTCGAGGGCGGCGCCTGCCGGCGGCCCTTCCCAATAGTGGCTGCCGGGCGACGTGGGCGACAGAAACGGAAGAAGGAAGTCGTCGGAGACCGGAAGACGAACGCCGTTGTCCTTTTCGAAGGTGCCCGCCACTTTGAGTGCTTCGTTCACAATAATCCTCGCTAACCTTGGCTATCTTCCTGGCATACGCAAAGGGGGCGCGTAATGTCCCCGTAATGGCGACTCGATACCGATCGAGGCGCATCGTCGGCGATCCCGGAGGTTTTTGTCTGCGAGACAGACCTGCTGCGCGGCAATGCAACTAGCGGGCGAACCTCAGGGTTCTTAGGGGTATTATTGGTAAAACGCCGTGCTTTCAAGTGGTCAGGCGATCGTCAGCCACCACGTTTTATTGATGGACTTGACAGTACCCCGATAGGTTGTGTGATCTCTTGACCGAAACAAGGTGCCGAGCAGAAGCGTCAAGGCCTGGACGGTAGCAGGGGCGTCCGACCGGATGAACTCAAGAAAACGCATCGTACCGTTGTCAAACTGGCCCAGCGACATCATGTAGACGGACGTCTGTCGAGGGGCGAGCGCGATGGCCGGCTGAAGTCCAAGAATAAACACGAGAAACGAACAGTAAGAGGCTCATGTGACAGGGAAGTCGGCACTCAGGACGCCGGGCAGCGCGGCGGGGGTAACGTGTGAGCGCGTCGAGGTATCAGGACAAGAGTTCCGTTGTCGCACCGGCGCACCTGTTTACGCTGCTGCCCAGAGGTCAACCAAACAATGTGTGGAATAATCTTCTGGCGGCACGGCAGTCCGCTGCTTGATGCGTCTGCGTGGACCAAGGCGCTGGGCTACGTCAGGGAGCGGGGACCGGATGCCGAAGCCTCGGCCACCGGCCGGGGCTGGGCGGTAGGGTTCAGCCGGTTGGCCATCATCGATCTTTCGGCCGCGGCGATGCAGCCGTTCACCGATCGAACCGGCCGGCACGTGCTGGCCTTCAACGGCGAGATCTACAACTACCTCGAGTTGCGTACCGCTCTTGTCCAGCAAGGCGTCGTCTTTCGCAGCCATTCGGACACCGAGGTCCTGCTGGAGTTGATTCTCCACCGGGGCCTGGAAGCGGCCCTGGCGGCAGTCAGGGGCATGTTTGCCTTCGTCCTGCTGGACACGCAGACCGATCGCGTCATCGCCGTACGCGATCATTTTGGCCAGAAGCCGCTGTACTGGTTCGCCGACGGCGAGCAGATCGGTATCGCATCCGACCAGCGCAGCCTGAACACCCTGCGCAACGCGGTCGGCCCGGATCTCGATGCCTATCAGGTCTACCTGTCGATCGGCGGCAGCGAGGGAACCCGCGGCATGTTCGGGGCGGAGACCAGCTTCTTCGCCGGACTGAATATGTTGCCGGCCGGCCATATGCTCGTCATCGATAAGGGCGCGCCGGTCGTTCGGCGCTACTTCGCGCCGTGGGAACTGGTCGACGGCGACCACCTTGCGCGCAACGCGGCGCGGCCGTACGCGGATCTGCTGGACGAGTTCGGGAGCCTATGGGAACAGGCCGTTCGGCGCCATCTTGTCGCCGACGTGCCGGCGGGTGTTCTGCTCTCGGGCGGGTTGGACTCCAGCATGGTCTATTGGTACGCGCAGCGCCTGGCCAACCCGCTGACGGTGTTCACGAAACTGTCGCCCGGAATCGAGGAGATTCCCCTCGCTGTCGTGCCGGGCCTGCTGGAGCGGCGGCCGGCCAATTGCTATTTCAGCCTGCAGAGTCCCCGCACGTATTTGCCCGAACTGCAGGCCTTTATCGACTACGCGGCGGCGCCCTCGCGCTGGGGCGGTGGGCCGCCGATGCATCGGCTGTGCGTCGATGCGCGCCGCAACGGAGTCATCGTGCTGCTGGGCGGCGATTGCGCCGACGAGTACCTGGGTGGCTACAAGCATTACCGGACATTGCTCGCCAGCGCCGAGGAGACGACCCTGGGGCCGCTGGTCGGGCTGGATCCGGACAGCCCGTTCTATTGCACGCGCCCGGCCATTGCACACGAAGCCCGTGAAACGGCCGTCAGGCAGGAGATCCTGGCCCATCTGGTTCATGCCGGCGTCAATAACGAGCGTGTCGGGCACGCCATCCTGCTGCACGACACGACAAGCTTTCTCCAGTCGTGCAACCTGCCGCACAGCGATGCCTATTCGATGATGGCGTCGGTCGAGTTGCGCAACCCCATGCTTGATATGGATCTCATCCGTTTCTCGCTGAACCTTCCTCTTGGTCTGCGCGCGGCCACGGACGACTCCGGCCAGTTCGGCAAACGGATCCTGCGCGATCTGGCGTCACGCGAGATCGGCCCGTCGATCAACCGCAAGAAGGAAGGAACGCGCAACTATTCGATGGCGATGGCAGATCCGGCGTTCTGGCGCCTCGACAACTTCCACATCGGCTCATTCTTGCCGTTCCCGTCGGCGCCCAGTCGCCGCGACATCATTCGCTTCGTCAATCTGGAACTCTTCCATCGCCGGCATATCGAGGCGGATGTATCGCCGTTGTCGTCGATGCTGACGGCCGCTGGCATCGCAGCGACCGACCTGGATGGCGCCCCTGTGACCGACGACGCATCGTCAATGCGCCTGCCGGCCGTTCCTGCGATGGAGGTGCGGCCGAAAACGGCTGCGGCGAGTTCACCGGGCAGCCAGCGGATGAGCGTCCGGCCAATCTAGCGTGGCGTGACGACGCACAACGTCGCCTGCTATCGCCGCTGCTGGCTTTCGCATGCCAGCCCATCGCTTTTCGCGCGACTGCCGCACGAGGCCGTCAGTTTTTTCATTGGAGTGGCTTCTTATTCTCACGGGATCGTGCGATCGCAGGCATCAAATTGCCTCGAATGATAGTATTCTCGGACGACACAACTAGTAAGAGTACCTGGACCATGAGCAGAATAGGTTCGGTCGGCGACGGCATCAGCGCTGAGAACGCGAACTGGTCGTTTGCCGGCAGCGTCGCGGATACCTTTGACGATCACGTATCCAAGTCGGTGCCGCTGTACGAACAGGGACACGAACTTATCTGCGGCCTCTCCGATTTTTTCGTCAAACCCGATTCGCTTGTGTACGAGTTGGGTTGTTCGACAGGCACCCTGACGATGGCGCTTGCCCAGCATCAGGCCGGCAAGCCCACGGCACGTTACATCGGTGTCGACATCGAACCCGACATGGTCGCCAAGGCGGAAGCGAAGCGAACGCAACTCGGCTTGAAGAACGTGAGCTTCGTCGCCGACGACGTGAGCCAGGTCGACCTTCAGCCGTGTGATCTCGTCGTCGCCTACTACACCGTTCAGTTCATTCGCCCCAGTCGCCGCCAGGAGCTGATCGACCGGATCTACAAGGCTCTGCAGTGGGGCGGTGCCCTCATCCTGTTCGAGAAGGTGCGCGGGCCGGATGCACGGTTTCAGGATATCGTGACGGCGATGTATTCCTACGACTACAAGCTGAAGCAGGGTTACGACGCCGAGGAGATCGTGTCCAAGGCGCGCAGCCTGAAGGGCATCATGGAGCCGTTCTCGACGCAAGGTAACGTCGACATGCTGAAGCGGGCCGGCTTCCAGGACATCATGACGATCATGAAGTTCATCTGCTTCGAAGGCTTCGTCGCCATCAAGTGAGGCGCGATCCGGTGCCCGTCATAGCCGCCACAGCGTGATGTCGGCCGGGCGGGTGTTGCGGTCGAGCACGCCCTGGACGTCGGCGACGTAGCCGCTTTCGTTCTTGAGCAGCCGGCGCACCAGGCTCCAGCCGGCATCGACGAAGGTCTTGTGCGCGACCGCCAGCACGACGGCATCGGCCGGCGCCAGGGCGTCCAGCGTCTTCAGCTCGAACCCGTACGTCCGGCGCACGTCATCGGCGTCGGCCTCGGGGTCATGCACCTGCGCCAGGATGCCGAAATTGCGCAGCTCGCGCACGATATCGGCGACCCGCGTGTTGCGCACATCCGGCACGTTCTCCTTGAACGTCATGCCCAGGACGGTGACGACCGGCCGCCCGTTCCAGCCGCGGCGCATGAGGTTACGCACGACGCGGTTGGCGACGTAGAGGCCCATGCCGTCATTGACGCGCCGGCCGGCCAGGATCACGCGCGAATTGTAGCCCACCTGCTCGGCGACATGGGTCAGGTAGAAGGGATCGACGCCGATGCAGTGGCCGCCGACCAGGCCGGGCCGGAACGGCAGGAAGTTCCACTTGGTGCCGGCGGCTTCCAGGACGTCCCGCGTGTCGATCTCCAGCCGGTCGAAGATCAGCGCCAGCTCGTTGATCAGCGCGATGTTGAGGTCGCGCTGCGTGTTCTCGACCGCCTTGGCCGCCTCGGCGACCATGATCGAGGCGGCACGGTAGGTGCCGGCGCGCACCACGCTGCCGTAGACCGCATCGACGATCTCCAGCGTCGCCGGTGTGTCGGCCGAGACGACCTTGAGGATGGTCTCGAAGCGGCGCTGCCGGTCGCCGGGATTGATGCGCTCGGGAGAGTAGGCGACGTTGAAATCAGTCTTCCAGGTCAGCCCCGACTCGCGCTCCAGGATCGGCACGCACTCGGTTTCCGTCACGCCGGGATAGACCGTCGATTCATAGACGACGATGTCGCCCTTTTTCAGCTGCCGGCCGACGGTCTGCGATGCCTTGTGCAAGGGCGACAGGTCGGGCCGGTTCGAGGCGTCCGTGGGTGTCGGCACGGTGACGATATGGAAGTCGGCCGTTTTCAGATCTACAGGATCGGTGGTGAACACGAGGCCCGGCAGCTTCAGGTCGGCGACATCGACCTCATGGGTGCGGTCGTGTCCGGCCCTGAGCTCGGCGACCCGTTCGGCCGAGATGTCGAAGCCGACCGTCGGCACGCCGGCGCGCGCGAAGGCCGCCGCTACCGGCAATCCGACATAACCCAGCCCGATCACGGAAATGCGTCGATTATGACCCATGGCATCCTCACCGCGTGGCACTGGCCGGCGGAAGCGCGCCTATACTGGAATTCGCGCGCGACCACAAACAGCCCCGTCACACCTCTCGCAGGCCCTCGGACGGATCGATGCGGGCGACGCGCGCACCGGCCAACGCCGACGCGGCGAGGGCGCAGATCAGGGTGGTGCCGATGGCGGCGGCGGCATGGACCGGCAACAGCCGGCAGGCGGTTTCACCGATATCCAGGCTGCCGGCAAAGTGGCGGTTGATCACACCCGCCACCACGGCAAACACGCCCATGGCCAGCGCGCTGCCCACCATGGCGACGACGGCCGCCTGCACGACCGGGAAGATCACCGTGGCCCGCGTGCGGAAGCCCAGCAGGCGCAAGGTGGCGAGGTCGCGGCGCTTGCGCTCGACGGCGCCCCACAGGCTGACGCCCAGCGACAGCAGGAACCCGGCCGTGCCGATGCCGGCGATCAGCCAGAACAGCAGGCCCAGGTTGCGGTCCAGCGACATCAGCTGCTCGACCTCGGCGGCCCGCGTCGAGACCTCGGTCTTCTCGGCCAGCAGCCGATCGCGCAGCCGGGGAATGTCGTAGATCGTGCGGCCATAGAGGCGGAAGCCGGCATAGAGCCGTTCGCCTTCGGGCCGCGGATTGCCCTCGGCCGCCAGCGCCGGCTCGGCGAAGCCGTCGCGGAAGGACTCGGTGGCGTCGAGCAGATCCAGCGGCACGAAGACCGCGTCGCGACCCCAGGCGGCTTCGGGCAGGACCGCGATCACGCGCACGGTGATGCGCACATTCTCCTGGCGGCCGTCGACCGCCCGACCGACGATACCGGCGATGACGTCGCGCGCCACGACGCTGCCCGCCTTGCGCGCGGCCGAGGCGGAGAGCACGACGGAGATGTCGCGCCCCCGCGCCGGCGCTGGATCCGCCGGGTCTATTCGCCCGGCCTGCATGCGCGGATGCACCTCGCCCGCGCACACGATCCGCGGATCCTCGTCGGGTGCGGCCGTGCATGACGGGTAGGGCAGGTGGTCCTTGAGCACGGGGTCGCCCGGCGCCGTCGGGACCATCTCGACATTGACCACCGGCCCGCCCGGCTTCAGGAGGTCCATGCTGGCGGCAATGGCGCGGGTGCGCGGGATCACGAATGCGACCTCGGGCCATTGCTTCACGGTGTCGAACCAGGCCTTGTCGAAGCGGCCGGCGCCGATCGGCACGATCTCAAGGTTGCGCGGGTCGCCGGCCAGCCGTTCCGTCAACGTCTGTACGACGCCGAAGCGCAGGCCGAACAGCACCAGCAGCGGCGCCAGCACGGCCGCCAGCGCCAGCACCAGGCACAAGGTTGCGCGCCATTCGTGGCGGGCATCGGCCACGGCCAGCGCAACGATGCGCCGCAGGTCGCGCGGGGTGGGCTTGCCGCTCATGGCTGCCGGGCGAAGGTCGATCGCACCACGACACCGTCAGATGTCTGCTCGCGCGCGATATCCGGCGCGATGCGCGGCAGGCCCAGCCGTTCGACGCGGCCCCAGTCGTGCGAGGCCAGCACCAGGGCGGCGCCGTGTTCCTGCGTCTGCGCCAGCAGCAGGTCGGTGACGATATCGGCGGTGGCAGGGTCGACCGACGCGGTGGGCTCGTCGGCGAGCACGATCGACGGGCCGTGGGCCAGCGCGCGCGCGATGGCCACGCGCTGGCGCTGTCCCACTGACAGGGTCGCGGGTTTCTTGCGTAGCTGGTCGGCGACACCCAGCCGTTCGGCCAGGCGTTCGACGGTATCGTCGGTGGGCAGCGCCAGCAGCCGGCGCGGCAGGTCGATATTGTCGAAGACGGTCAGAAAAGCGAACAGGCCGCCGGTCTGCGGCACGTAGCCGACATGCTGCGCCCGCAGGATGGCCAGCGCGTCCGATGCCTCGTCCTGCCACAGGCCGGCGACGTCGCTGGCCGCCGTGTCGGCCTGGAACGTGAAGCGGTCCGCTTCATCGGGACGCGAGGCCAGAGCAATCAGGTCGAGCAGCGTGCTCTTGCCGCTGCCGCTCTCGCCGATCAGCGCCACGCGTTCGCCCGGCGCGATATCGAGTTCATCGATGCGCAGCTCGAAGCGCGCACCCGGCGCCAGCCGCCGCTTGGTGACGCCGCGCAGCGACAGCAGGGACATGGACTCTTCCATTGACCGCGTATGGCCTCACGGCAAGGCGTCGAGCGGAATGGGATAGACGGCGTCGCCCGGATTGCTGCCGGCGCCGCCGAGCTGGACCCAAAGCGCGGCATCATTGTGGAAGCGCTCGTAGAGCCGCGCCTTGGCCTCGAGCTCGTTGAGCAGCGCCTGCTGCTCGGCGATGGACCAGGTCGTCCAGGTCTGCTGGTCGATGCCCATGATCTTGCTGCGGTAGGGCAGGTCGTCGAGGTACTCGCCCATCAGCCCCAGCTCGCCCAGCTTCTCGGTGCCGCGCCGGCCGATACGCGACGGGTCGCGGCTCATGGCGGCCGCGGCGCTGCGCAGCTCGTCGAAGAAACCGGCCGGCGTCATCTGGCCGCGCTTGCCGGCGTCGATGATGCGCTTGATGGTCTGCTGCAGGTCGCTCAACTGGTTCTTGGTCAACAGGACGCGGACCTCCAGCGCCGTCGAGGTCGGCGTGTCGATGTCGCGGTCGGTGGCCCACGCTTCGAACATCTTGGGGGCCTGGGTCTGGTTCTGGCTGCCCAGATACGCCAGTGCCATGGCGTGGCCGATGAGCTGGAAGTCGCGTTGCACGCGGCTGGTCGCGGGCGGTGGTTGCTGTTCCTGCATGCGGCCGGCGGCGAACATGCGCATCAGCTGCGTGGCGCCCTCGGCGATGCTCTCCATGTTCTTGCCGAAGTCGGCCACGCTGCCGGCCTCGACCGGATAGTAGAGCGCGCGGGGCAGGTTCTTGCCTTCGGTCAGCGCCGTGTACTGTCCCTCGGCCGAGGCGTGGTCGTTCTTGCCGGCGGCTGTGCGCAGATGCACGGCCATCAGGTGGATCTGCCGGGTCTCAGCCAGTTCGCGGATGCGGTTGACGTCGAGGCCGGTCGACGATGTCGGGTCATTGCTCTGCAGCGGCCCGGCATCGGTGATCAGGATCACGATGCGGCCATCGAAGCCCGACCAGTCGATCTCGTCGACCGCCGCCTTGATGCCGGCCACCGAGTCTTCGGTGAAGGCATGGCTGGAGACAGTGGTCGCCTTCAGTTCCTTCAGCTTGTCGAAGAACGTCTTGCCGTCCGGCGCGTCCTTGGGCTGCACGAAGACCTTGGTCAGGTAGTCGAGGCCCGGTGTCACGGTGGTGCTGTTGCGGAAGGCGACCAGGCCGTAGCTGGCCTTCAACCCGGCGCGCTCGATCTGGTCGTAGAACCGTTTTGCCGCCTCGCGCGCCTTGTCGAGATAGGGCTGCATCGAGGTCGTGGTATCGACCACGAACACGACGCCCAGCTTGAAGTTCTTCAGCGAGTCGTAGAGGTTCTGCCGCACCTTGGGCTTCAGGGGATCGTCGCCCTCCTTCTGCAGCGTGACGGATGCGACCTTCAGCATCCTCACCTTGATGTTGTTCTGCAGATAGGCCTCGCCGGCTTCCAGGATGGGCAGCAGATAGAACTGCTTGGCGATGTCGATGTGCGTGCTGGGCTCGATCGAGATGACCGGGAAGCCGCTCGGCAGGTTGCCGCCGGCAACGATGGCATCGCGCAGCTTCTTGGCCTGCGCCGTGCGATCGTTGGCCTCCAGGACACCCTGCAGCTTGTCGCGCTCGCGGAAGAAGAGGGCGCGTTCGCGGCCGGCGGGATTGGTGAAGGCCAAGGTCAGCGTCTGCCGCCATGCCACGGTGTCCTCGGCCTTCAGCCAGCCGATGGTCTTGCCGTCGCTGCCGCCGCCGACCTCGAGCCACTCCGTGCCGCCGGATGTCTGGCGCGTGTAGACATAGAGCGCGCTCATCGGCGACAGCACGTTGCCGGCGGCGCCGCCCGGCTTGTCGTAGGGACGCGCGTCAGGACGGGTCAGCACGCGCTGGAACAGCGTCTTCTTGCCTTCCATCAGCAGGGGCGCGCGGGATCCGCTCGGCTGCTGCTGTGCCATGGCGCTGGTCGCCAGCACAAACACGGCCGCGGCCGCGGCGACGGTTGTCGCAACACGTCGCGCAATGGCGATCATGGTCGGCTCCCTATGTGCATTGCAGGTCAGAAAGCGACTTCTTCGCTTCGGCGTCCCCCTTGTCCGATGCCTTCTTCAGCCAGTCGCACGCCTTGCCCTTGTCGGCCGGGAAATTGTTGGCGCCCTTGGCATACAGCTGGCCCAGCCGGCGCATCGCCAGCGGCAGCTCGACCTTCGCGGCCTTCTCGTACCACTGCGCCGCCTGTGCTGCGTCGGAGTCGATCGGCGAGTTGGGCGCGCGATTGACCGGATCGAAGTAGCTGGCATATTCCGCCGCGCCGACCGGATCGCCGGCATCGGCGGCGGCGCGACACACGAAGAAGGCGGCGATCTGCTTGCCGTCCTGGCGCAGCGACCGGCACTTGTCGACCATGGCCTCGGCGGTGGGCTTGGTGTCGAGGAACTCGGTGGCCACCACGCGCTCGGGCTTCTCCATCGGGTCGGGCGTTTTGGGTTTGGGGTCGCCGCCGCCGGCAACCACGACCTCACGCATGAAAAACCACCAGTAGGTACCAGCGCCGATGCCGCCGACCAGCAGCAGCAGGACGGCGGCCAGCGCAATCCACTTGCCGGTCCCGCTTTTCTTGGGCGCCGCCTCGGGGCCGATGCGGTCCATCGGGTCGGGCGGCCGCAGACCTGGACCGCCCGGTGGCGGCGGCGCCGGGTCGAACAGCGGCGGCGGCTCCTGGGGGAAGGGGAAGAGCGGCGGTGGTTCCGCCGGCTGGAAGAGCGGCGGCGGCTCGGCCGCGGGCTGGAAGGGTGGTGGCGGTTCGGCGGGCTGGAAGGGCGGCGGCGGTTCCGCGACGACGAAGGGCGGCGGTGGTGCCGGCGGTGGCGGCAGGGGTTCCGGCAGGCGGACCACGGTGGTAGAGGCCGAGCCGGTCGCGAAGCCGCGGTCGGTGCCCGCAGGCATATCGCCTGACACCATGCGGTCGGGATCGTAGGCGCCCGATGTCTGCATCGTCGGCCAGGCCACGACCGTGGCACCGACATTGCCGACGCCCGGTTCGCGCACCGACAGTCGCACCGTCAGGCCGGCCACCATGTCGCAGACGATCGGGCCGACATGGAAGTCGACGCCGCCGGGGAACGCCTGGACCTGCTCGGGCGCCAGCCAGGACTCCGAGCGCTGCCAGCCGCCGTCGGACAGGTACTTCTCCGGGCCCTGGCGGCGTTCGATGCAGATCGTCAGACCGTCCGGTGCCGCATCCAGATCGTGAACGCGCAGAACGGCGTGCCCGGGCAGTTCGGGTTTTGGCTTAACTTCTGCGCGCATAGCTCACTCTAGGGTCGCGATTGCGGCGCCATTTTGGCCCGCGTTGGCAGCGCGGGCAATCGTGAGCGGCTGTGATGTGCCAGCGGTCGATATCGGCCTAGCCCGCCAGTTTGGCTTGTTCGGCACGCTTCAAGATGGTCCCCAGCCGGTCATTTTGCTCGGGCGTGATGTCACGTCCGCCCTCGAAACCGACATTGTCCATGGCCAGTTGCAGGAAGGCGCGCATCCAGTCGGCACAGAAGATGTTGTAGATCGGCAAGGGTTCCTCGCCGAGTGGCGGCGGCTCGTTCTCGGTGAAAGCCGGTGGATCGTCGAACACACGCCGCGTCGGCGCCTGCGGCGGCAGGCCGGGCCGATGGTCACGCGCCACCCGGTCGAAGCCCAGCCAGTCGATGTAGCGATTGATCGCGTTGGCGGCGGCCCGCACCTGGCGCTCGGCGATATCCTCCCACTTGGCGTTGGCGTTGTTCTCCACCGCCCGGACATCCTTGGCCAGCCCATCGGCGATGCGCAGGCGGTTGGCCCCGACCGCGAGTTCATCGACCAGCCAGCCGAACTGCTGGCGATCGACGATGAAATGCGCCACGGCATGTTCGTCGCCGCTGGTGCGCCGCAGCCGCTCCATCCAGTGCTGCACGGCTTCGCTGGCGAAGCGGTGGGCGCGGTCGTGCACGATCGAACTGCCGCCGTCCGACACCGGGATGGCCGCATCCTGACCGAACACCTCACCGAAAATATCGCCCAGATCGATGCCGGCGCCGACCGCCTCGCCGGTCTGTTTGCCGTCCTTGCCGTTGCCTTCGGGTTTCATGGTGGCGACGCGGAAATAGATGCCGCGCAGGTCCTCTTCCTCCACCTGCAGGGCGCCGACCAGTTCGCCGAAGCGCTGCGCCTTGATGCAGGGGCCCAGCCCGCGCAGCACCTGCTGCACCAGCTGCTGCTTCTTCTGCCGCGCGTCGGAGTCGGTGCCGCTGTGGAAGCCGGCCAGCCGGTCCGACAGGCGGCGGATCTGCTCGTCGATCTGGCCGCGCACCTGGGCGCGCTTGATCGCCGGGTCGCACACCGGGGTCAGGTTGTCGACCAGGTAGGACAGGCCGCCGTCGTTGGCCCGGAACGCCTCGTCCCACGCCGTCGTCGGATCAGCGAAGTGCTGCTTGACGATGTCGTTGCCGACGAAGGCATTGCGCAACAGATCGCAGCGCTCCTTGAACGTTTCGGCGATGCCCACCTCGCGGCCGTCGGCGTAGAGCATCAGGCGCTCGTCCTTGACCGTGGGATTGCGCAGCCAGAACGTGTTGCGGAACGCCCGTCCGTCCCAGTTGCGCGGCCAGTCGCCGCGGAAATTGTTGAGCAGCGAATTGTTGAGGCGCGCGCCCCAGCGGCCGCTGAGCTCGGTCTCGCCGGCCTTCTGCTCGAACTCGCGGTCCATCTTGGTCAGCACCAGGAACAGACCGTTCTTTTGCCGCGACCGCGACTGGGCCGTCTCGCCGAACGTGGCGCCGACCCAGCCCTCCATCATCGGCGACAGGTCGCGCACTTCCTGCACGCCGTCGGGAATGCACAGCAGGATGGCGGAAATCTCGCGCTCAGCCGAAAAGCGCTGGAACAGATAGGCGACCTTGCCGCGCAGCAGCAATTCGCGCAGCGGGTTGGCGTTCTGCTTGCCGTCGGCACCCTTGCCGGCGTCTTCCAGCTTTTCCAGCTTCAACCGCGAGCGCGCGCCGGGGAAGTCGAGCAGATCGGTATGATCGAAGAACGCCCACGGCTTGTCCTCGATGGCGATGCGCAGCTCGGCCGTCAGCGCGCAGACCAGCGAGCGCGGCAGTTCACTGTCCTGCGCGCCGGGCAACTGCGGGCGCACCTTCAGCGTGTCGCCGGCATCGGTGCCGAGCCGGTCGAGGATCAGCACGTCGATGATGCTGTTCTCGCGCGGCACCAGCGCATCGATCTGGCAGTGCGCCTCCTCGGCGAAGCCCAGCTTCTTCAGGCCGGCGAACAGGTCGTTGAACAGCTTGGTGTAGGGTTCGAAATCGTACCACAGCAACGACCACAGGCGGGCGCGGTCGGTGCCGGCCAGCCGCGGCGCCAGATGCAGCGCCTCGCGCCAGAAATCGACGTGGAAGTCCTGGGTCATGCCCTTGAAGGAGCCGTCGAAGTACTCGATCAGGTCGAGCACGTCGTCCTCGGTCAGGCCGTCGACCGGCTTGTCCTTGGCCAGCGGCCGCAACTCGCCCAGCCGCTGGCGGATCTTGTCGCTGTTGGGACGCTGGAATGCCGCCTTCTGGTGATCGAAGTCGAGATAGAACGAGTTGGCGAGGATCTTCACCAGGTCGGTCTGCGTCAGCAGCCGCAGCTCGACGGGATAGCCGGGCGGACCATCACTCGCCTCGGTGCTCAGCCGGGTGACGAGGCCGGTCGATTCGCGGCCGCCGGGCGGGTTGATTTCGCGCAGGAAGTCGTAGCCCTTGCCGTCGAACTTCGCCGTCAGCGGCCGGCCCTCGCGGCTGGCCAGGATCGACACCAGATACGACTTGCCGGCTTGGCTCGGCCCGAACACGCCGACGCACATCTTGCGCTTGGCGGCCCGTGCCAGCTTGCGGCTCTGGTTGCGCACCTTCTGCAGCTCGGCGATCAGCGAACTCGCCTGCTGGCCGATGCTTTCGGCGGTCGGCGCCACGTCGCGGATCCATGTGATCGCCTCGGCGGCGGCGGTAGCCGTCGCCTCGCAATCGCGCGACAATTTGAGATCGACTTCTTCCATGGACGTCAGCCTGTCTTGAGCGCGCCGGTGTCGAGCCAATAACCTTCGGATTGGGCCAGCGTCTGCAATCGCAATGTGAGGGACCGGCGGTTGACGTTGTTGCCGTCGCGATCGACGACGGTCGCAATGTCGATGTTCTCGGTATCGACGCCGCCGCGTTCGGTCGGTCGCGCCCGCTTGAAGGTCACGAACAGCGGCGTCCGCCGGCTGAGCGCATCGCCGTCACGCTTGCTGGCGTACTCGAGATAGTACAACCGCGTGGTCGGCCAGCGCTCGAGGTCGACCTGCCGGAAGCCGATCGTGATCGGGGCGCGGAATTCGAAGGGCTTCTCGGGAAGCTGGTACTCGGGATTGTCGAGATCGACGTTCGAGAAATAGGTGTCCTGGCGCAGCAGCCGGCCGGCCAGCTCGATCGAGCCGATGTAGCGCGCCGTGCTGCGTGCCCGCAGCTTGTCGGAGCGGAACGAGAAGCCCTGCAGTTGCGACTGGCCCAGCACGCAGATCATGGCGCCCACCGCGACCGTCGTCTTGGGGTCGCCGACCCGCAGCCGGTTGTCGCGGAACGGATACCAGTCACCGACCCGATACTCATGCAACGGCACGACCCGGTCGGGCGACAGCGGCAGCAGCTTCAGCGCCAGCGACTTCATCGCCGGCAGCCGCGAGGGCCGGCCGGTCAGCAGCAGCAGGTCGCAGTCGTAGGTGTAGACCAGCTCGCACAGCGGCGTGAGCACATTCTTGATTTCGGCCTGCACCGTGTCGTCGATGCCCTGCAGGTCGATCGGCACCATGACCTTGCGCAGGTCGAAGTCGCGGGCGCCGCGCTTGCGGGCGGCATCGTTGACGAAGGCGACAACCTCGGCCGACGGCCGCGCGCCGGGGCTGAAGAAGGAATCGAACGGCCGCGATTCCGGCGCCGGGGTCGCTTCCTGCGGCTGGTAGGCTTCGCACGCCAGCAGCAGTTCCAGCCCGATCGGGCTCGCCACCTGCAGCGCGAACTGCCGGCGCAGGTTCTGCGTCTCGACGTCCTCGCCGCCGCGGTTGCTGCGGAACAGCTCGGTGGTCAGGTCCTCGGGATTGGCGAGGCCGGCCTCCTTCATGGCGTCTTCGATCGTCGGCAGCACGTGGTTCTGGATCACGCGCAACAGGATGTCGTCGCCGGCCTTGTTGAACCCTTCGCGGAAAGTCTGCTCCGGGTGCATCGTGACGGAGATGCCGGTGCCCTCGACCGTGTAGGTGTTGATGATCAGGTCCGTCGTGCCGCCGCCGATGTCGATGCTGGCGACCCGCAAAGTGTCGGGACGATCCTGGCGGACGCGCGGCCGGCGCGCGGCCTGGAAGAACGCGCGCGCATCGCCGCCGAAATTGCGCGCCACTTCGGTATAGAGATAGACCAGCTGGGTGCAGCTGGCCTCGTCCCACTCCAGGAAGACCTCGGGCGGCGTGCTGTCATCGTCCTGCAGCTTCCAGCCCAGCACCATCCAGACCAGGTCGCGGGCGGCTTCGGCGCGGCGGCGGAAGAGCTGGCGCTCGGCCAGCGGCATGCCGGTCGGCACCGTCATGATGATGCGGCGCAGGCGGCGCGGGATCTCGGCGTGGCTGCGGCGGATGCGCTGGGCCGGCGAGTTCATCTGCGTCAGGGCCTGCAGGATGATCTCGCACAGCGCAAAGCTCATCATCGAGCTGCGCGAGTAGAGCGGCTCGAAGACCGGCAGGTTGTCGGGATCGTCGGGCTCCAGCCGGTGCAGTGCCTCGCCCTTCTGGTTGACGAGCTGGGCCAGCGGTCCGCTGTTGGCTGCCATCGTGCCCTGCTCGGGCGAGAAGGCGCCGTTGAAGAACCACTCGCGCTTCTGGGCGTCGACATCCCACAGGTAGCGCTTGGGCGACGACATCCCGGTGTTGCCTTCGGTGCCGCGCCGGCGTGACGCCAGCCGCGTGGCCTCCGGCCCGATGCGCGCCATGGTCGGCCACACGAAGGCGTCGGTGCGCCCGCCCAGGCGCGACAGGTGGTTCTTGCCGAACGATGCCTGGGCGAACTCGATACGCGATTCGAACGGCTTGGTGTAGACGCGCTCGGGATGCGTCAGGTCGCGCAGCGCCAACTCGTAGGAATCGTTGAGGTTGGCGGCGCGGTCGTCGGTCGACTCGATGAGCATGCCGCAGGTGCGCGAGTTGCCGACATCGAGGACCAGGTCGACGTCGATGGCGCCGCGGCCGGGCCGCTCGGCGTCGCCGACAACCTTGATTGCTGGAAAAACACCGGCGCCGTCGAGCATGGCCAGGAATGCGAGATACCGCGCCGTCGGTTCGGTCGGCGCCCGCTTGGCCTCGGTATCGATCTCATGTGCTGACAGCTTGGGGAAGAGCTCGCGGAACAGCTCCTCGATCCACTTCTGCACCCATTCCTGGCGCAGGAACCACTGGTTGTCGGCTTGCCGCGACGCCAGCGCGAAAATGGCGCCCGAAGCAACATCCTTCGGCGATGGCGCCAGGTAGGCGCGCCCGTCGAGTTCGGGCAGCAGGCCGGTGTCGAACGCCAGCACGGCGCGGTAGCGGTGGCCGTGCTCGTCGCGGAAGCCGTCGCCGTGGCGGGACTCGAGATCGACCACCCGCACCCGTGCCCAGTCGCTGGGTCCGTCCTTGAACGTCTTGCCGGGGCGTGCCTGGAAGAACGGCACGGGCACCCAGCGGTCCAGGAACGGGGCCAGCGCGTCCTTCATGCCGATATCGAGGTTGCCCTGGGCCTCGTGGCGTTTGCCCGCCTCCATGACCGTATAGACCCCGGTTCCGGGGTCGTATTCGAACTGCACCAGCTTGTCGACCGTGGCGCCGCTGTCCGGCGTGTTGCTGTCGAGGAACCGCCACTCCTTGACCAGCAGCCGCGTGGGATCGAAGCCGAAGTCGAGGAACTGCACGCCGCTCTTGGCGATCAGTGTCGTCGGTTGAGGGTAACGGGGCAGGTAAGCGAGATCACTCATGGTCCCGACGCAGACTCCGGTCGCACACACCACGCGGCGTGGCACGTCCGCAGTGTATCGGGGCAGGGTGCCGCGCCGCAACCGCGGCGCGGTCGCTCCCTCATTTTCCGAGCTGGACCGCGTAGCCGGGGCCGCCGTCGCTGCTGCCCTGGCATTGTGCGCGCCCGTCCCGTCCGGTCTCGCAGGTGACGGTGGAGGGCGCGTAGGTGGTGCCGTCGCTGCACTTCAACGGCTCGGTTTCCTTGATGATCAGCTTGCCGGCAGCATCGCGGCTGGCCTCTGCCGGACCTTCGCACACGACACCATTCTTCTGGACGATGCGGCTTTTGCCTTTGCCGTCCTTATCGAAGGTGTATTGCGGCCGGATGACCTCATCACCGCCCTGAGTCGTGAGGTCTGTGCTCGACCGCCAGTCGCCCTGCATGAAGCGAACGCCGGGCTCCCGCGGAATCTGCACGGGCTCGATCGGTTTCTCGCCCGGCTTCTGGCCGGCCCGTGGATCGGTGGGACGCGCCGCCTGCTGCTGCGGCGTCGTTGGCCGTTGCGGGTCGGTCTTCGGGTTCGCTTTGGGGTCGGTCTGCGGCTTGCCGTCCGCCTTGGGCTGCGGCGTTTTGGTCTCGGTCCTGGGATCGACCGGCGGTTTGGTGTCCGTCTTGGGATCGGGCTTCGTGCCCGGCGTGCGGCCGGCGTCGGCCTGCGGCTTGGTGGCATCGCCCGCGCCCGGCCCGGTGCGTTGCGGGTCGACGGTGGTGCCGCCGTCGGCCGTGGTGCCGGGCACGACGACGGTGCCGCCGCCCTGGCCAGGCACGACGGTTCCTTGCTGCCCGGGCCGGCATTGGCCACGTTTTTCGTTGAACTGTGCCCACAGGCTTTGGAAATCGGCCCGCAATGCCGCTTCGCGCGCCTGCTCCGCCCGCAACGCCGAGTCATCGACGCCGCCGGGCGCGGTTGGTCCGGTTCCTGCAGTCGATGGCAAGGTGAATTTGCCGTCCCACACCCAGCGCGGCAGATAGGGCTTCACGAAGAAGGCGGCCACGGCCAGCAGAAGCAGCAGGAACAGCGCCACCAGCATCCACTTCCACCAGGTCGGGGCGGCCGCGGGCGCGACGGCGGCCATTGTCGCGGATGCCGGGCCGATGGGAGGTGGCGGTGGCGGTGCGCCGAATTGAGGCGGCGCGCCGGGCATTCCCGTCGGCGGAGCAGCAGCCGGTGGCGGTGCGCCGAATTGAGGCGGCGCGCCGGGCATTCCCGTCGGTGAAGCAGCAGCCGGTGGCGGTGCGCCGAACTGAGGTGGTGCGCCTGGCACTCCCGTCGGTGGTGGAGCAGTCGGTGGCGCGGTCCAACTCGTCGGTGCTGGCGCGGCCGGTGGCGGCGCCGGCGTAGCCGGACCGGCCGACCAGGCCGGCAATGTGGCGGCGGCGGGCGCGGCGGCGATTCCCAGCAGCGCGCCGGCCGCGCCGTTGCCGGAGAAGCCCCAGAACGCCAGGACCGGGCGGGTATCGACGGAAAACAGCACCTCCGGACCCGGTGCGATGAGCGCCTGTCGCAGCAAGCGACCGAAGGCACGCTCGCCATCGGATCGACCCGCGGCGTCGAGGCGTTCCACCAGCCGTTCAAGGTCGGGACGCAGCTCCTGGACCTTCGACTGCAGGGCGCGCTGCTCGGCTTCCGTCAGGTTGGCGTAAGGTCGTGGAGTGCCATCGAACGGCGCTCGCCACTCGATATGGCCACCTTGATCATGCGGGATGGCGAAAAGGTCGGCGTGCTTCTTGCCGAGCCGGGTGTCGATGGCGGCGCGCAGTTGCGCGGCGCGGCGCCAGACCGGCTGACCACCATCGCCCAGGGCGCTGTAGGCACCGGCGCCGGCGGTTGTCAGGAGCGGTCCTGAGGTCATGGCGGGAACTCTCTTGCGAGTCCTCTGTCAGTTGCGTGTGTTGCGGCACTGCAGCGGCACCTGAACCGATGATGTCGCATCGGTAAAGGCATCCAGCGCCGCTTGCGCGTTCGTCGCCGAGTAGATCTTACCGCCCGTAATGGTGGCCAGGCACGTCGATTCGTCGGCGCTGCCCACCACATCGATCAGATGGATCTTCACGCCAGGCTTGGCGGCGTGCAGGCGCTGGGCCACGGCGCAGATGTTGCCGCCGCACGAATCGCGCCCGTCGGAGAAGACGACGATCGTGCCATTGGGACTGCGCAGGCCGTTGGCCGCGGTTTCGATCGCACGCGCCAGCGGCGTGCCGCCGCGCGCCGTCTTGCCTTGGATCAAGCCGATCAGGCGCGAGCGGTCGGCGGCACCGAAGAAGCCGAAATCCTGGACGGCGCGGCAATCGTCGAAAACGACAAAGCCGACGCGCACCTCGGACGGCAACTGCGGGATGACCGTTGTCACCGCCTGCTTGGCGTCATCGAGCCGCTTGGGCCCGGGCGTCTGGCTCAATGTCTTGATCTCGCCGGCAGCCTCGCGATCGCCGCGTCGGCTGCGCGCGACCAGCCCGTCGTCCTGGGCGGCATTCAGTCCGCTGGGCATGTTCATGCTGGTCGAGCCGTCGAGGATGATCGTGACCTCCGGTGCCGGTGTACCGGGGCGCCGTGGCGGCGGACAGGAAGGTGCAGCGGCGGCGACCGTCGTATCGGCGGTCGGGATCGCCGGCGGGCCGAGCCCACGGGCCTCCTCGCCGCGCGGTTCGTCCGGCGGTGTGACCGGTGCCGCGGGCGCCCGGCAGCGTTCGCGTTCACGCCGCGCCTGCTCCTGCAACGACGCCAACTCGACACCCAGTTCTTCGCCGCGAACGCGCGACTGCGTCAGCGCGGCGCTCAGCCGAACGTGCTGTTCGACGACCGCGATGGCCGCCGGCGCCGGCGGGGGCGGGACCTCGGAGGATGCCGAATCAAACATCGTGCCGACGCCGGTGAAACCCTGCATCGCCCAGGCCGTGCCGATCGCCAGAAAGACGACAGCGGCACTGGCGGCCCACCACCGCCGTGGCGCGCGCTGGGTGCCGTCGGCGAGCGCGACAGGAAGCGCCCTGTCGCCGGCAGCGGATGCGTCGTCATCGCGTGCCGCTGCGCCATTGCGGGTACCGGGCTTCTCGCTGATAGGCACGAGCACCGGCGCCACCGGCGCACCAGTGGAGTCCGATTCATAGCCCCAGCAAACAATGACGGGTTGGTCACCGATCAGAAACAGGTAGTCGTCCGACGGTCGTCGCACCGCCAGCGCCAACGCGCGGCCCAGCAGCCGGCCATCCTCGCTCTCGGCCTCGCCGAAGCGCCGGGCCAGGGCTTCGATGTCGCCCAGCAGACCGTCAACTTCGGCTAACAGTGCTTTCTGGCGCGCCGCAGGCAGGCTGGAGAAGCGTTGCACCGGTCCGGAGGCTGCCGTGTACCAGTCGGTGGCGCGGCCGCCGTCGTAGGATTGCGGTTCTGCCAGAAGCCGCGCATAGCGCTCGCCCAAACGTCGGCGCAAAGCGCCACGGATCTGATCCTGCGCGTTGTGCAAGGGTTCGCCGCGCACGCCGAGCGGGCGTGCGCCCGCGATCGTCGTGCTGACCAGCGTGTTGACGTTCACCCGATGCACTCCATGGGAACGCGGCGGCGTACGGCGCCCATTCGCCGCGTGTCGCAGATTCGTCGCTGAATGCGGCGAAAATACGCGTGGTGGGTTGCCGTCCTAAAAACCGGCAAGTCCGAAGTCAGAACAAAATCCGCCACTTCCGGTCACTATTTGGTTTCTGGCTTCTGACTTCCGGCTTTCGGCTGCGTTGACACCCGGGGATGGGGTCTCTATCTCTGCCCCGCCCGGGCGTTCGATTGAGCGATCCTGCCCGGGACGCCTTTGTTTTGTCGAGGTTTTTCATGTTCACGGCCGTCGCACGCCGTCTCTTCGGAAGCGCCAACGACCGGCTGGTCAAGACGCTCGACAAACCCGTCGCCCGCATCAATGCCCTGGAGCCCGAGCTGGTCAAACTCTCGGACGAGGAATTGCGGGATCGGACGCGCCAGTTCCGCGAGCGGCTGGAGAAGGGCGAGACGCTCGACGACCTGCTGGTCGATGCCTTCGCTACCGTGCGCGAGGCGGCCAAGCGGACCCTGGGTCAGCGGCACTTCGACGTGCAGCTCAAGGGCGGCATGATCCTGCATCAAGGCAAGATCGCCGAGATGAAAACCGGCGAGGGTAAGACCCTGGTTGCCACCCTGCCGGTCTACCTCAACGCGCTCTCGGGCAAGGGCGTGCATGTGGTCACGGTCAACGACTACCTGGCGAGTCGCGACTCCGAGTGGATGGGGCAGATCTACCGCTTCCTCGGCCTGACCGTCGGCGTGATCGTGCACGACTTGACCGACGATGAACGTCGCGCTGCCTACGGTTGCGATGTGACCTATGGCACCAACAACGAATTCGGCTTCGACTATCTGCGCGACAACATGAAGTACCGCCGCGAGCAGATGACGCAGCGGGACTACAACTATGCGATCGTCGACGAAGTCGACTCGATCCTGATCGACGAGGCGCGCACGCCGCTGATCATTTCGGGCCCGGCCGAGGACTCCTCGGAACTGTACCGCGCCTGCGATGCGCTGATCCCGCTGCTCGAGCCCGAGCACTACGAAAAGGACGAAAAGCAGCGCACGGTGTTCTTCACCGAAATCGGCACCGAACGGATCGAGCAGCTGATGAAGGAGAAGGGGCTGCTCGACACCGACAGCAACCTCTATGCCCTGCAGAACGTGTCGCTGGTGCATCACGCCACGCAGGCGTTGCGGGCGCACAAGCTGTTCACGCGTGATGTCGACTACATCGTCAAGGACGACCAGGTCGTCATCATCGATGAGTTCACCGGCCGCATGATGAGCGGCCGGCGCTACTCCGAGGGCCTGCACCAGGCGCTGGAGGCCAAGGAGAACGTCGAGATCCAGCGCGAGAACCAGACGCTGGCATCGATCACCTTCCAGAACCTGTTCCGCATCTATCCCAAGCTCGGCGGCATGACCGGCACGGCGATGACCGAGGCGCCCGAGTTCCAGGAAATCTACAACCTGGAAGTGGTCGAGGTGCCGACCAACGTGCCTGTCTCGCGCAAGGATGGTGACGACGAAGTCTACCGTACGGCACGCGAGAAGACGAAAGCGATCGTCGACCTGATCGAGGATTGCCGCAAGCGCGGCCAGCCGGTGCTGGTCGGCACCGTGTCGATCGAAAAGTCCGAGGCGTTGGCGACGATCCTCAAGGACCACAAGGTCCCGCACGCCGTGCTCAACGCCCGCTATCACGAGCAGGAAGCATCGATCATCGCCCAGGCCGGCCGGCCTGGCGCGGTCACGATCGCCACCAACATGGCTGGTCGTGGCACCGATATCCAGCTCGGCGGCAACGTCGACATGCGGGTCCGCCTGGAACTGGCCGACGTCACTGACGAAACCGAGCGCGCGAGCCGCCGCAAGGCGATCGAAGAGGAGGTGGCCGTCGCGCGCGAGGCGGTGAAGAAGGCGGGCGGCCTCTACGTGGTCGGTACCGAGCGGCATGAGAGCCGGCGCATCGACAACCAGCTGCGTGGCCGTTCCGGCCGTCAGGGCGATCCCGGCGCATCCAAGTTCTTCCTGTCGCTGGACGACGACCTGATGCGCATCTTCGGCACCAACCGCATGGACGGCATGCTGCAGAAGCTGGGCCTGCAGGAAGGCGAGGCCATCGTCCACCGCTGGATCAACAAGGCGCTGGAGCGGGCGCAACAGAAGGTCGAGGCGCGCAACTTCGAGATCCGCAAGAATCTGCTGCGCTACGACGACGTGATGAATGCCCAGCGCAAGGAAGTCTACCGCGAGCGCCTGGAACTGATGGGCCAGGACGACCTGTCGGAGATGGTCGCCAACATGCGCCACACGATCGTCGATGGGTTCGTCACGCGCGCGATTCCCGAAAACGCCTACCCCGAGCAATGGGACGTGGCGGCGCTGAAGGACAACGTGAAGCGCGTCTTCGGGCTCGAACTGCCGATCGACGAATGGGCCAAGGAAGAGGGCATCGCCGACGACGAGATCCGTCAGCGGCTGACCGCGGCGGTCGACCGGCAGATGGCCGAGAAGGCGGCCAACTACGGCCCCGACGTCCTGCGCCAGGTCGAGAAAAGCGTGGTGATGCAGGTCTACGACCAGTCCTGGAAGGAGCACCTGCTGCATCTCGACCATCTGCGCCAGGGCATCGGCCTGCGTGCCTACGGCCAGAAGGATCCACTCAACGAGTACAAGCGCGAAGCCTTCAATATGTTCGAGGGCATGCTGGGCCATATGCGCGAGACGGTGACCCAGGTGCTGGCTCACGTGCAGATCCGCATGGAGGAGCCGCCGCCGCTGCTCGCCGAGCCGGCGCTCGATCAGTTGCAGACCATTCATGAGGATCCGGCGTTGGCTGCCGCCATGGCCGACGACGGCGCCGTGTTCCGCGAACCGGCGATGGCCGGCGCGGCGCCCATCGAGCGGGCCGATTCGGCGGCCGACGGGGCGGGTGTCGTTCGCCGCGCCGGCCGGCAGCAACGCGACCCCAACGATCCGTCGACCTGGGGCCGCGTGTCGCGCAATGAAGCGTGCCCCTGCGGCTCGGGCCGCAAGTACAAGCGCTGCCACGGTCAATACAGCAGCTAAAACATCTCCTCTCCCGCAGGCCCAGCGTGCGCCGCACGATGGGCCTGTGAGGGTCCAAGGACGAGGTGCCGTGCATGAAGGCGCAAGCCGAAGATCGGGCCGTTGGCTGCCTGATCGGCCTCGCCGTCGGCGATGCACTGGGCACCACGCTGGAGTTCACGACTCGTGACACGTACGAACACGTCACCGACATGGTGGGCGGCGGTCCGTTCGGCCTGAACGCCGGCGAATGGACTGACGACACCAGCATGGCGCTGTGCCTCGCCGACAGCCTGGTGGCGTGTCGCGGGCTTGATGCCGCTGATCTCATGGAGCGGTTTCGCCGCTGGCGCGACGATGGGTACAATTCGGTCAACGGGCGTTGCTTCGACATCGGCATTGCGACGAGGACCGCCGTCGATCGTTATGTGCAGACGCGGGAGCCGGTGGCCGGCGACGTCGATGCCATGTCGGCGGGCAACGGCTGCATCATGCGGCTGTCGCCGGTCCCGATTTTCCATGCCGACGACATCGCGGCGGCCGAAGCGGCCGCCGTTCTGCAAAGCCGTACGACGCACGGCGCCGCCGAGTGCCTCGACAGCTGTCGACTGATGACCCGCATCCTGGTTGCCCTGCTGCATGGCCAGCCATGGCAGCAGGCCATCGATGTCGATCCGTCGCTGTTTGCCGCCGTGCGGGTGAAGGCGCTGGCTGGCGGCGGTTGGCAGGGCAGGGATCGCTCTCAGATCAAGTCGAGCGGCTATGTCATCGATACGCTCGAAGCGGCGTTGTGGGCCGTCGACACCACGCACGACGCTGCAAGCGCCTTGTTGCTGGCCGTGAATCTCGGCGGCGATGCTGACACGATCGGTGCCGTCACTGGCCAGTTCGCCGGCGCCCGCTATGGTTTGTCCGGCATACCGGCCGCCTGGCGCCGGAAGCTCGCCTGGCACGACCGGATCGTGGCGCTGGCGCACGCGCTGCGGCGCGGCGGGGCTGAGGACGCGTGACGGCGTTACCTGGAAGAGTTGGCCAAGGCGGCATGATCACACGCTGGGGGCGCGCCACGCCGTGGCGCGTCATGTGCTGATCCAGACGAAGTCGCGCGCCGGAGTCGCGCGCCGCCAGCGTATGGCCCACCACCGTGGGCACCGTTGAGGCATCGCCCGTTGGTACCATCCGAACGCACCGTGCTGGTCCTTGGTGCGCCGGTGCGCCGATGCATACTCGTTCGTCGCAATGCCGATCCAACGACGGCAGCGTGTTCGGGTGGAGCGGTCGGCGATGGTGCGCGACAACAAATTCTGGGCGCGGGTATTCACGTTCGTGGCGACGCCGACGAAAGATGACGGCGAGGCCATCGACGAAGCGCGCTTGCGTCAGACGATTGACTTTCAGATCGCAGCCGGGGTCGACGGGATCTGCGTGCTGGGCAGCACGGGCGGCAACGGCTCGTTCAGCGAAGACGAAATGAAGGCGGTGATGGCGATCGCGGCACGGCATGCCGACGGCCGCATTGCGGTGATCGCCGGCGCCGGCGCTCGCACGACGTCATCCTGTATCGCGCTCTCCAAGCATGCCCAGGATGTCGGCTGCGACGGAATCATGGTGCTGCCGGTCTCGTACTGGCCGCTGACCGAGGACGAGGTCTATGACCACTACAGCCGCGTCGCGGCGGCCGTGACGATCCCCATCTGCGTCTACAACAATCCGTGGACAACGGGCGTCGACATGAAGCCGGCGTTCCTGGCGCGATTGGCCGAGATCGACAACGTCGATGGCATCAAGGAAAGCACCGGCGATCTGACCCGGATCACGGCGATCCGGCTGTTGACCAAGGATGCCGTCACCCTGATCGCGGGCTGGGAGTCGAGCAGCCTGCAGGCGTTCATGGCCGGTGCCTCGGGTTGGGCGCCGGTGTGCACCAACTTCCTGCCTGGCGTCGCCATGGATTTCTTCCGCAGCGCCGTGCATCGGCGCCATGCCACCGAAGCCGCCGCGCTGTGGGACAGGCTCTTTCCGGTGTGCGACTTCATCTGCAGCAAGTCCCACATCAGGGTGGCGCACACCGGGCTCGACATCCTGGGTCGTCCCGTCGGGCCGCCGCGCCGGCCGATGCGCCTGCTCAACGCCGAGGATCGCGCCAGGCTCGATCGTGTCCTGGATCAGGCCGGCGCATCGCGCGGTTGAGCGGCGGAGTCTTCGTTCATGGCGCTGACCAAGCCCTGGGAGCAGACCCTCGTCGATCTGCGCGCAACCTTCGCCAACGGCATCCTGCGACTCACGATCGACCGCGAGCCGTCGTTGAACGCACTGAGCTACGACATCATCGAGGGACTGACCGAAAGCATCCTGCAGGCAGCACACCTTGACGCGGTGCGGGTGGTGGCGATCACCGGAGTCGGCGAGCGGGCCTTCAGCAGCGGCGATGACATGTTCCGGATGAACAAGATCCCCGAACCGCGCTCGCAGGTACGCTTCAACGCGCGCACGCACCATGCCGTGCTGATCCACAGCATGCGCGCGTTGCGCAAGCCGATCGTTGCGCTGATCAAGGGCTACTGCGTCGGCGCCGGCTTCGACATTGCGCTTGCCTGTGACTTCCGGATTGCGGCCGACAATGCCTCGATCGGTGATCAGCGGCCCCTGCGCGCCATCCCGAGCATGGCGGGCGCCAGTTGGTTCCTGCCCCGGATCGTCGGCCTGGGCCGGGCGACCGATCTGCTGATGACCGGCCGTCGGTGCAATGCGGTCGAGGCATTGCAGATCGGCCTGGTGAGTGCCGTGCACCCGCTGGCGGCCTTCGATGCCCAGGCCGAAGCGTTCCTGCAATCCCTGGCGCAGATGCCGACGTTCTGTCTGGGGACGAACAAGGCAAACCTGAACTTTGGCCTGATCAACAGCCTGGAGACGTCGCTGGCGCACGAGGTCGACCGTTTCGTCGTCAATCGCCGCTCGCGCGACAACGTCGAAGGCGAGGCTTCTTTCCGTGAGAAGCGTGCGCCGACCTATACGGGCGTCCCGCCCGGTCCCGCGACTGACGATGACGTGCCGGTTTAAAGCCTGTTCCGATCGAATGAGCGCACGCGATGGCTCGACCTCTGCTGTCATCCCGAGCGTAGCGAGGGATCTAGGGGCGGCGCCTAGACTAGATCCCTCGCTGCGCTCGGGATGACAGCGTGATCGCATTCGAGCGAAACAGGCTCAAGGCCGGCAGCCAAGGAAGGACATCGGCGCCATCATGCTGATCCAAGGACTGCTGCGCGCGGCGCAGACCCGGCCGAACGGCCTGTCGACGCATTTCGAGGGCCGCACCCGCGCGTGGCCGCAGACGGTGGATCGCGTGGCGCGCCTTGCTGCCGCCTTGCGCCGGCTCGGCGTCGCGCCGGGCGATCGGGTGGCGATCCTGGCGCTCAACAGCGATCGTTACCTGGAGCACTTCTATGCCGTCGCGTGGGCGGGCGCCGTCACGGTGCCCATCAACACGCGCCTCGCAGCGCCGGAAATCGCCTACATCCTGAGCGACAGCGGCGCCGTCGTCCTGCTGGTGGACGATGCTTTCGTGCCCATGCTCGATCGGTTGCGTGATGTGCTGGCGCCGATGCGCGCGATCGTCCATCTCGGTACGGCGCCGCCTGCGGGGCTCGCTGCCTACGAAGCCTTGATCGCGGCCGAGACGGCAGCCGCGCAGGCGCTGCGCAGCGGCGATGATCTCGCGGGCATCTTCTACACCGGCGGCACCACGGGCAAGGCCAAGGGCGTGATGCTGAGCCATGCCAATCTGGTCATCAATGCCATGAACGCCGCGCCCAGCATCGGGCTCGAGCCGACACCGATGTTTCTCCACGCCGCGCCCATGTTTCATTTGGGTGACGGTGCCTGGACGTTCGCGGTCACGATGCTGGGTGGCAGCCACTGCTTCATTCCCCGGTTCGATGCCGAGGCCTGCCTGCGCACGATCGCGGACCACGGCGTCACCGACACGATGCTGGTGCCGACCATGATCGCCTTGATGCTGAATCTGCCCGACGTGGCGCGCTATGACACATCACGCCTGCGGCAGATCGTGTTCGGCGCCGCGCCGATGCCGGAAGCGATCTTGCGCCGCGCGCTCGACCTGTGGCCGGACACCCGGTTCATGACCGGCTGGGGGATGACGGAGCTGTCGCCCATCGGCACCGTGCTGCCGGCGCGCTACACCGCACCGGAACATATTGCCGGCGGCCGCTATCGGTCCTGCGGCCAGGCAGCGCTGTCGGCCACGGTCCTGATCGTCGACGAAAACGATCGCGAGGTGCCGCGCGGCACCGTCGGCGAACTCATTGTGCGCAGCCCAACCGTGATGCAGGGATACTGGAACAATCCCGAAGCCACCGCGGAAGCCTTGCGCGGCGGCTGGCTGCACAGCGGCGATGCCGCCTGGATGGACGACGAAGGCTTCGTGTTCATCGTCGATCGCATCAAGGACATGATCATCACCGGTGGCGAGAACGTATATCCGGCCGAGACCGAGAGCGCGATATCGACCTTGGCCGGTGTGGCCGAATGCGCGGTCATCGGCATCCCCGACGACCGCTGGGGCGAGGCGGTGCACGCGGTCGTCGTGCCGCGGCCCGGCTGTCAGCTGGAGCCGGAACAGGTCATCGACCATTGTCGCCAGCGACTGGCGCGCTACAAGTGCCCGCGCAGTGTCGAGATCCGCCAGGATCCATTGCCGTTGACGGGTGCCGGCAAGATCCAGAAGGCCCAGCTGCGAGCCCCGCACTGGACCGGCCGCAGCAAGGGCGTGAACTGATGCCCCTCTCCGCCCACGCAGTGGGGGGAGAGGGAGGGGCCCATCGCGGTAGCGATGGGAGGGTGAGGTGGGTGTCGAAGACGAACCTGATCTCGCCAGAGAAACCGCGCGCGTTTGACCGCCCACCTCACCCTCCCACGCTGCGCGTGGGCCCCTCCCTCTCCCCCCGCTGCGCGGGCGGAGAGGGTTGCATACTCACCGGACCGGGCCGAACAGCACCCACTTCTCGCCCTCGAAGCGCATCATCTGCAGTTGTTCCAGCGGATGGAAATCGGTCGGAGACGTGTTCACGGTGATGCCAGGCAACAGCTGGTCGACCGTAAAATGCTTGAGGTTGGCCGCTTGCGCCATGACGTTGCTGCGGGTCAGGTCATCGCCGCACTGCGTCAGCACCTGTACCAGGACCTTGGCCGCGATGTAGCCGAAGACATTGGAACTGTCGGTCTTGTTGCCCTCCGGATAGTACTTGTCCATGAAGGCGCTCCAGTCCTTCATGCCGGGATCGTCGCGCCACTGCGGGTCGGTGGGATCTTTCAGGAACGCGCTGCTGATGATGCCCTGCGCATTCTCGAAGCCGGCGGGCTTCATGGTGGTGCCGACATAGGCCGCCACGTTGTTGAGGATGTGCAGCGGCTTCCACTGGACTTCGGCCATCCGCTTGATGGCCTGCGCGGCGAACTTCGGCGTGGCGACGTTGAAGAAGATATCGGCACCCGACGACTTCAAGGAGATGATCTGCGAATCGACCGTCGGATCGGTGACTTCGTAGGAGACCTCGGCCACGATCATCGATGCCTTGGCGCCCAGGCCGTCCCGGAGGCCCTTGACGTATTCCTTGCCGTAGTCGTCGTTCTGGTAGAGGACCGCGATCTTGCCGTTGGGCTTGGTCTCCAGGATGTAGTGGGCATAGAGCAGGCTTTCGGTCGGATAGGGCGGCTGCCAGCCGATGGTCCACGGAAAATTCTTCGGATCGCCCCACTTGGCGGCGCCGGACAGGGCGAACAGCTGCGGCACCTTCTTCTGGTTCAGGTATTTGTGGATGGCGGTGTTCGACGCGGTGCCCAATGGCGCGAAAACCAGGAGAACCTGGTCGCTTTCGACCAGCTTGCGCGTCTGCTCGATGGCCTTGGGCGGGCTGAACGCATCGTCGTATGAAATGAACGTCACCTTGCGCCCGCCGATGCCGCCATGGTCGTTGATCATCTTCAGGTACGCGGCCTGGACCTTCCCGGCCGTGCCATAGGCCGACGCAGGCCCACTGTAGGGCATGATGTTGCCGATCCTGATCTCGCTGTCGCTGGCTCCGGGATCGTATTTCTTCTGTGCCATGGCCGGCGTCGGCATCAGCAGGCCCAGAATGCCCGCAATGGCGCGCCGCCGCCCTGGTTTGGCTGACATCGTCGTTCCCCCCATTGAATGAACAGTTGTGCGTGTCGTCTCACGCCAGTGGCATGCGGCGATGCCGCCGCGGTGCATCGGGATCGAGGAAGTAGTTGTAGGCGCCCTGCTGCAGGAACCGTTCGTGGCAGCGCTTCAGCCGGGACGGTGAGAGCGTTACGCCCAGGCCCGGCCCCTCGGGCACCGCGACCATGTTGTTCTTGGGATTGAACGGTCCTTCCTCGATGACGTCGTCGCGCTGCCAATGCAGGATGCATTGGCCCGGTTCACGGATCCATTGCGTGGCGGCGATGAAGTGCAGGTAGGCGGCAATCCCGATGCCGGTCTCACCGCTGAACGTCCAGAAGCCGACGCCCATGCGCTCGCAGGCCGCTACGAAACGCTGGGCCTTGGAGATGCCGCCCAGCACCGCGAGGTTGGTGACGAAGAAGTCCGGTACGCCCAGGCGCACGGCCTTGGGTAGATCGACATGGTGAGTCGAGAAGGAGATGGCGCTGTGCTGGCGCAGCTTGGCCATGTCCTCGAACGTCGCGGCGGGATCCTCGTAGTTGCGCACGTTGTAGGGCGCGATTTCAGCCAGGATTCGGCGTGCCGTCGGCAGCGACCACGACATGTTGCCGTCCAGGCGCAGCAGGCTGTCATCGCCGATCGCGTCGCGGATCGCCTTGACCGAGCGGATCTCCAGCGCCGGATCGCCCAGTTGCAGTTTGCCTTCGAAGAAGGTCGATCCATGCTCACCTTTCATGCGCGCGCAGTAGGCGGCGATCTCGTCCGCGGTGCGCTCGCCGCCGATGGTGCCGTTGCGCTGGCGGAACGCGAAATACTCGGCGAAGGGAATCTGTTTGCGTACCGCGCCGCCCAGCAGCATGTAGAGCGGCAGGTTCCAGGCTTTGCCGCGGATGTCCCACAGTGCGATCTCGATTCCACCAAACGCACGGAACGCCGAACTGTCGCTGGTGTTGGGCATCACCTGCACGTCGGGCACGCAGGCGAGCTCGCAGGCCTGGATGTCGAACGGGTCCATGCCCTTCAGGATCGACGCCAGCCGATGGTTGATGACGTCGGCGCAATCGGGCGAGGGTGCCTCACCCAGCCCGACCAGGCCTTCGTCGGTCATCACCTCGATGACCACCTTGGTGTCGCCGGGATAGGTGCCGACGCCGAAAAGGAAAGGCACCTCCAGCGGAATGTTGACCGGTGTTGCCTTGATGTCGGTGATCTTCATGGGCGGCTCTCGCGCGTGCACCGCCAGCAATGCAATGCCGACGGCGCAACGGAAAGAACCAGCCGTTCGTGATCGCGTAGTACCGCAAGTCGATTACGATCGCATTTTTCCGTCGTCCTGAGCGTAGCGAAGGACCCTGCGGTGGATCGCTCAATGAGCGCCGGCGCTGGTGATCATCCGTGCCGATAGCGGTTATACCAGCACCGCAGGATCCTTCGCTTCGCTCAGGATGACAGCGGCGGCCGACCAGGCCTCTGCGCTTCTATCAAACGTGAAGCGCGCTCTAGGCGCCAAATGCGGGCGGGACACCCGCGCTCCCCGGAGAGTCGCTGATGATCTCCGCGAGCCTTGCGATCCCCTTGCGGATCAGGGTTTCGGAGATCGACGCGTAGCCCAGCAGCAGCGACGTGTCGGTGTGGGTTCTCGCGCCATATTCCACCGCCATGCCGCTCCGCAAACCGTACACGGCGATCCCCCGGCTGCGGGCGGCGTGTTCGACATGCGGGGCGGCGGGCCAGCCGCGCGGTAAACGCCACAGCACATGCATGCCGCCCTGCTGGCCGTGAAGGTCGACAGCACCGAAGTGACTGCGCAGCGCGTCGAGCAAGACCTCGAGGCGGCCTTTGTACATCCGCTGCAGGCGGCGCAGATGCTTGGCGTAGCCGCCGCCGGTGATGAAATCGGCCAGGACCGCCTGGTCGAGCCAACTGGTGCCGCCGTTGAAGATCGACTTGGCGGTGATGGCGGCGCGTGTCAGGTGCGATGGCACGATCATGTAGCCGACACGCAGGCCACCGCCGATGGCTTTCGAGAAGGTGCCCAGGTAGATGACGTTGTCAGTGCGCGCCATCCCGGCGAGCGACACGACCGGCGGGCTGTCGTAGCGGAAGTCGCTGTCGTGATCGTCCTCGATGATCCAGGCACCTGTGCGCTCGGCCCACGCCAGCAGCTGCAGGCGACGCGCGATCGGCAGTGTCCCGCCGGTGGGGAACTGGTGCGAGGGCGTCACGTAGGCGAGGCTGACGGGCTGTTCCGGCAGCAGGACCGGATCCAGGCCATCGCGATCGACGGGCACCGGCTGCAGGCGTGCGCCATAACTGTCGAAGACCTCGCACGCGCGGCGGTAGCCGGGATTCTCGATCACCACCGATGTGCCGCCGACGGCGAACAGCCGGCAGATCACGTTGAGCGCTTCCTGGACGCCGCTCACGATGATCACCTGGTCGGCGTGGATGGCAAGGCCGCGCGCCGGGCCCAGGTGGTCGGCGATGGCGTGCCGCAGTTCGGGCAGTCCCGAGGGATCGCCGGGACGCGCCAGCAGCGTGCCCGTCTGGGCGAGTTTCTGCAGGACCAGGCGTCGCCAGGCGAGTGCTGGAAATGCATCGGCGCCCGGGTTGCCGAATGAAAAATCGAACGAAGGCCGGGCCTGCGTCACCTCGACCGACCGCGATGCCCAGGCCCGGGTGGTGTCGATAGGCGGGCAGGGCGACGTCCGCGGCACGGCCTGCTCGCGCGCCAGGCGCCGGCTCACGAACGTGCCTTTGGCAGCCCGCGTCTCGAGGAATCCCTCGATCGTGAGTCGGTCGTAGGACAGCAGCACCGTGTTGCGCGAGAGCCTGAGGTTGACGGCCATCTCGCGCGAGCCGGGCAGGACCGTCCCGGACCTGATCTGTCCACCCAGGATCAGCTGCCGCAACTGGGTGGTCAGCTGCGCCTGCAGCGGTGTGGGTGAGTTTCGGTCGATCTGGATGGGCAGTTGCATTTCATCGAAAGCTAGAGGATATCAGGCTGTCTGACAAGCTGACTGCCTGAGAGTGGATTTGGGCGGATCCAATGCATGTGATAGGGGTGGAGAGAGGCGCGCGTTGGCGACAGAGGGTGGACCCAGAAATCTCTATCTATATGACAACAAAAGAAAAAATATCCCTGCCGCGGATCGCGCGAACCTCCCTGGTCGACGAGGTGATCGCGACCATGCGCCAGATGTTCAGCGAAGAAGCGTGGCTGCCCGGTGCCAAGCTGCCGTCGGAACTGGAACTGGGACGCCAGCTCGGCGTCGGCCGGTCAACGGTGCGCGAAGCGCTGCGTGTCCTGGGACATCTGGGTCTGGTCGAGGCGCGCAGCGGGCTGGGCACCTACGTCGTCGACCGCCGGATGCCGGGCGGCCAAGTCGATCAGCCGCTGACATCCGCCAGCCTGAGGCAGTTGTACGAATTCCGCCGCGCGCTCGAGGTGCCCGGTGCCCGGCTGGCGGCCGAGCGTCGCACCGACGATCAGCTCCAGGACATCCGCGTGGCGTGGGATCGTTGCCAGGTGGCGGTCGCGAACGACAGTTCAGACGAATTCGCCCGCCTCGATTTCAGGTTCCACTTCTCCATCATCCAGGCCTCGGGCAACGCGTTCTATATCGAGGCGTATCGCGCGCTCGAAGCATCCTTCGCCAGTTACGTCAGCCTGGTGCTGGCGCTGGGCCCGCTGCGCAGCATGCTGCACTTCCACGACGGCCTCATCGAGGCCATCGCGCGCCAGGACCCGGCTGCCGCCGCGCTGGCCGTCGACGAGAATTTCCTCGAGACCGACGTGCGCCTGCGCCTGCTCACCAACAACGCACCGGCCTGAAACGGCGCGCTCGTACCCGCGCTCTCCGTGCCCTGAAAGGAAACTGGCCAAGGCGGCTCGATCACACGCTGGGGGCGCGCCACTCCGTGGCGCGTCATGCGTTGATCCAGACGAAGACGCGCGACGGAGTCGCGCGCTCCCAGCGTCTGTCCATACGACCGTGCGCCCTTGTCGTCGGCGTCGCCGGCGGGAACTCTGTGGTGAACCTTCTTACGGAGCGGCGGTCCGCGCCGCCTCGTATTCGCCCACCAGCCGTGCGACGAGGTCCGCGGCGTTCAGCACGCTGTCGACGCCGGATACCGAGTGGCCGGCGCTCCAGATGTCGGACCAGCGCTTGGGCCGTGCGTCGCCGGTGCCGCCGCCATATTGCTGCTTGGCGCGCTCGACGCTCACCTCTTCGTCGAGCTTGGCTGGATTGAGGCCAGCCGCCTCGATCGAGGGCCGCAGCATGCTGGCATCGAGGCCGGTGAACGCCTTGGTCAGCAGCACGTCATCGAGGCTCGCGGCCACCAGCATGTCCTTGTAGCGCTGCGCCGCCATGCTCTCGGTGGTGGCGATGAAGCGCGTGCCCATGTAGGCGAGGTCGCAGCCCAGCACGCGCGCGGCATAGAGCGACGGCCCGTCGCTGACGCCGCCGGCCAGCACGATGGGGCCATCGAACATGGCGCGCACCGCGCGCACGAAGGCGAAGGGATTGGCCCAGCCGGTCTGGCCGCCGGCGCCCGCGGTCAGCAGGATCAGGCCGTCGGCGCCTGATGCGATCGCCTTCTCGGCATGGCGCAGCGAAGCGATGTCGGCCAAGACCTGGCAGCCGATGTCGTGCAGCGGTCCGACCACCGCCGCCGGCGAGCCGACGCTGGTGATCACCATCTCGACGCGATGCCGCACCAGGCAGGCGAGATCGTCCTTCAGGTTCGGGCGGCGGATGATCAGGTTGGGACAATAGGGCGCCGCCGGTGTCGGCGCCGCGGCCAGCGCGGTTTCGATCTGCACCAGCCACTGGTCGAGTTCCTCGGCCGTGCGCGCGTTGGCGGTGGGGAAGGCCCCCACCACCCCGCTGCGGCAGGCGGCGATCACCAGATCGGGCCCCGACACGCGCAGCATGGGCGCCGCGATCACCGGCAGCCGCAGGCGCCGGGTGATGCTGTCGGGTAGTGGCTTGCCCCGGCGCGGCGCGGACATGCTCAGCGTCCCTTCCAGACCGGCTTGCGCTTTTCGGCAAAGGCCTTCAGCCCTTCGCGGCGGTCCTCGGAGTCGAGCGCTTTCTGGGCGATCGGCATCTGCTTGTCCCAACCCTCGCCGTCCTGCCAGTTCAGCGACTGGAAGATGATCTCCTTGCTGGCCGCCAGCGCCGTCGGTCCGTTCACCAGCAGCGACTGGGCGAGCGTGATCGCTTCCTCCAGCGCCTTGCCCGGCTCGGCGATGCGGTTGATCAGACCGTACTGCTGGAAGAACGCGGCGTCCTTGAAAGCGCCGGTCAGCGCCAGCTCCATCACAACGTGATAGGGCATGCGGCGCGGCAGGCGGAACAGGCCGCCGCCGATCGCCACCACGTTGTGGCGCACCTCGGGCAGGCCGAGCTTGGCATCGCGCGCCGCCACGATCAGGTCGCAGGCCAGGCACATCTCCAGCCCGCCGCCCACGGCATAACCTTCGACCGCGGCAATCACCGGCTTGCGCGGCGGGCGTTTCATGATGCCGAAACCGCCGCGGGCCAGCTTCGGCCGCGGGCCGCCGCGTGCGGCGGCTTTCAGGTCGGCGCCGGCCGAGAAGTTGCCGCCGGCGCCGGTGATGATGCCGACGAAGAGCTCATCCTCGGCATCGAGCATGTCCATCGCCGCTTCCATCGCGGTCGAGGATTCGCCGTCGAAGGCGTTCTTCGCTTCCGGCCGGTTGATGGTGACGATCAGGATGGGACCGCGGCGCTCGGTGAGCACGCGCTGGGATGACTCGGACATTCCGCTCTCTCTCACAGGCCGAAGGTGAAGCCGCCGTTGACGCCGTAGGTCTGGCCGGTGACCCAGCTGCTGGCGTCGGAGGCGAGGAACAGCACCATGTTGGCGATGTCGGTGGGCTGGCCCGGCCGGCGGATGACGTAGTTGTTCATCATCTTCTTGTAGCGCTCGGGGTCGGCCTTCAGCCGCGCCTCGATGGCGGGCGTCAAGGTCGCGGCGATTGCCACGCAGTTGGCCGTGATGTTGTAGCGGCCCATTGCCCGCGCCGTGGCGCGCGTGAAGCCGGCGGCGCCGGCCTTGGCGCCGGCATAGACCTCCAGCCCGGCATCGCCGTAGCGGCTCGCCTCCGAGATCACCGTGATGATGCGGCCCGGCGCATTGCGCGCGATCATGCCCGGGATGCAGGCGCTGGTGCAGTTCAGCACGCCGTAGAAGTTGACGCCGATGAAGCTGTTCCACGCCTCCGGCCCGGTCTCCCAGAACGGCTTGCGCGCGTCGGGCGACGGGGTGGCGCCGGCATTGCCGGCGTTGTTCACCAGGATGCCGATCGGGCCGAATTCGCTCTGGGCCCTGGCCACCATGGCCTTGACGCTGGCGAGATCGGTGACGTCGGCCTGGATCGCCACGGCCTTGCCGCCGGCGTCGCGGATTTCCTTGGCCACGCTTTCGGCGCGCTCCAACACGTAGTCGTTGACGACGACGCCGCCGGCCTTGTGCGCGGCCAAGTGCAGCGCGACCTGTCGTCCGACACCCTGGCCGGCACCGGTGACCAGCGCCACGCGCCCGCCCAGATCGAGGATCTCGCTCATACTTTTCTCTCCCGTCCCTTCCAGTAGGGTTCGCGCAGCTCGCGCTTGAGCAGTTTGCCCATGGTGTTGCGCGGCAGCTCTGCCACGATGTCGACCGACTTGGGCCGCTTGTAGGAAGCCAGATGGTCCTTGGCGTGCGCGATGATGTCGTCGGGCATCGCCGTCGCGCCGGGCTTGAGCTCGATGAAGGCCTTCACCTGCTCGCCGAACTCGTCGTCGGGGATGCCGATCACGGCGGCGTCCTGCACCGCGGCGTGCTTCAGCAGCGCCGCCTCGATCTCGGCCGGATAGATGTTCACGCCGCCCGAGATGATCATGTCCTTGGCGCGGTCGGTGATGAAGAGATAGCCGTCTTCGTCGAGCCGGCCGACATCGCCGACGCGGAAGAAGCCATCGCCATCGAGCGTATCGGGACCCAGCGTCTTGCCGTTGAGGTAGCTGTGGATGGTGGCCGGCGTCCGCACCCAGATCTCGCCCACGGCATTGGTCGGCAGGTCGGTGCCGTTCTCGTCGCGGATGCGGATGTCGACATGGATGTGCGGCAGGCCGCTGGAGCCCGGCTTGATCGTGTGCATGCCGGGCGCGAGATGGGTGATCATGCCCACCTCGGTGGCGCCGTAGCCTTCGCTCAGGCGGTCGGCGCCGAAATAGTTGTCGATCCAGTCCTTCAGCGCCGGCGGCACCGGCGCGGCGCCGACGCCGAGCTGGCGCAGCGACGAGACGTCGTGGCGTGCCAGCTCCTCGGCAGGCAGCGCAGCCATGCGCTTGTACATGGTCGGCACGCCGGTCCACGCCGTCACCTTGTGGCGCGCGATCAACGCCAGCGCCCCGGCCGGATCGAAACGGCGCATCAGGATGATGCGGTTGCCCAGCCGCAGCGTGCCCCACAGCGCCGACGGTCCGGCGCCGTGATGCATCGGCAGGGTCAGCAGCGTGATGTCGCCGCTGACCAGCGGCCGGCTGGCGGCGACGGCCTGCAGATACTCCGCCGCCTTGCGATCGGTCTTGGCCACCTCGCGTGCATGCATCACCACGCCCTTGGGCAGGCCCGTCGTGCCCGAGGTGTAGATGATCAGGGGCGGCGTGCCGTCGGCGAAGCGCGGCGCGCCGTCGCGCGCGGCCAGCGCGGCATAGGGAACGAAGCCGTCGGCCGGCGTGTCGATCGATACCGCGAGCTTGATCGGCAAGCCCTCGAAGGCGGCGACGATGGCGCCGGGATCGGCATCGTCGCAGACGAAGACCGTGGCGCCGCTGTTGCCCAGCACATACTGGGTCTCGGCCGGTGTCAGCCGCCAGTTGATCGCCAGCAGCGAGCAGCCCAGCTTGCCCAGCGCCGCCGACAGGATGGCCCATTCGTGGCGGATCTGCGTGCGCAGCACGACGATGTCGCCGCGAACGACGCCGCGTGCCGCCAGGCCGGCGGCGACGCGGTCGGCGGCATCGTTCCACGCGGCAAATGTCAGGCGGTGGTCGCCGTCGATGATGGCGATCGCGTCGGGCGTCGCGGCGGCCCAGTGTTCGACTGTGCCGGGAAGGGCTTGCGTCATGCGGCGAGGCTCTGCTGCAGGGAGGCGACGTAGCGATCGCGCATCGCTTTCAGATCGATGCGATCGGGATCGATGGTCCATTGCGCGATCATCGTGCGCAGGGTGCCCAGGATCATCACCGCCTGGGCGTGCGGATCGATGTTGCGGCGGATGTCGCCGCGCTCGATGCCATGCCGCAGCATCGCGGCCAGGCGCCGCACCGAGCGTCGCGTCACATCAGACATCGCATCCGACAGCGCCGGCTCGGTCAGCGCCTCGGCCAGCGCAATCAGCAGTGCGCGCGTGCTGGCCGGCGTCTGCAGGCCGCCGTTGAAGTAGGCGCGCACCGAATGCAGCAGCGACTCCATGCCGGGCTGCTGGGTCGATGTCTGCGCCAGGCGATTGGCGAAGCCATCGGCGATGTGGCTGGCGACCGCCGCCACCAGGTCGTTCTTGCGGCCGAAATAATGCGCCGGCAGGCCGCGGCTGTAGCCCGCCGCCTCGCCGACCTCGGCCAAGGTCATGCCCTCGACGCCACGATCCGACACGATGCCGACCGCCGCCGCCAGCAGGCGGCGCTCCGCCTCGTCGCGCCGCTCGGCGTGCGTGCGACGCGACGCGTCCTGGCCGTCGGTGGACTCGGCTCCTGCCGGCGCGGCGATCGGCTCGCGGCGCTTGATGGTCCGTGCAGACGCAGGCGGCTTGTTACCGGTTGGCGGCATGCGGGGGCGAACTCCTGGCTCGTTTCATCCCGGGCCAAGCGTCTAAATGGCGCTTGCTGTCGGGCAAACTATATGCTTGCTTATCCGTTAACAAGTATTTTCTTTGGCGCCAGCCGGGAGGAAGAGATGAGCCAGTCGGCGTTGTTGAAGCCTGCACTCTATGCCGAGCAAGGTACCGAAAAGGTCCCGGACCATCCCGCACTGAACGGCGGCAGATGCGCTTGCGGCCACGTCTTCTTTCCCATGCAGACCTATGGCTGCGAGGTCTGCGGCCGCCACGGCGACGCGCTGCAGCCGGTGCGCCTGAGCGGTCGCGGCAAGCTGGTGGCGTCGTCCACGGTGCACATGCATGCCGCGCGCGCGCCGGCGCCCAACGCCGAGGTGAAGCCGCACGAAGCGCCGTTCACCATCGGCTCGATCGCGTTGGAGGATGGGCCGACCGTGCGCACGGTGCTGGTCGGCGTCGACGAGAAGACGCTGAAGCCCGGCCAGACGATGGTGACGACGCTGGTGCCGGTCGGTACCGGCGCGAAAGCGATCCTCGACCTGCGCTTCACCCCTGCGACCTGATGAACGGCGGACCACGACCATGGCCAAGACACTCAAGGATCTGCGCTCCGTCTATGTCGTCGGCGTCGGCTGGCATCGCTACCAGCCGCTCAGCGACACGCCCTATGTCATGCTGGGCCTGCCGGCGATCCGCGCGGCGCTGGCCGATGCCGGCATCGCCTGGACCGACGTCGAGTCCTCCTACATCGGCACCGGCCTGCTGGGCATGGCGGCCGGCCGCGCGATGCTGAAGCATCTCGGCGCCACCGGCCGTCCGCTGGTGCACATCGAGAACGCCTCGGCGTCGGGCTCGGCGGCGTTCCGCCACGCCTGCATCGAGGTCGGCGCCGGCATCGCCGACGTCTCGCTGGTGATCGGCATCGACAAGCCCGGCGTGGTGCAGCGTGCCTTCACCAAGACCGGCATCGGCAACCTCGCCGACGATGCGATCGTGCCGTTCACGCACTTCGCGCTGCTGACCAACGAGTACGCCCATCGGCACGGCGTCGCGCCGCAGGACGTGGCGCTGGTGGCGGTGAAGAACCATCGCAACGGCGCACTCAACCCGCACGCCCATCGCCAGCAGGCGCGCACCCTGGAAGAGGTTCTCGGCGGCCGACCGGTCTCGGGCACCCTGACGACGTTGCAGTGCTGCCCGGTCGGCGAAGGCGCCGCCGCCGTGATCATCGCCTCCGAGGACGCCATCAAGCGCCTGGGCATCGACCCGGCGCGCGCCGTGCGCGTCACCGCGTCGGCAGCGTCCAGCGAAGCTGCGGGCGGTCAGGCCGGGGCCGATGCCGCGATCACCAAGGACACCATCGCCGAGGCGCTGAAGCAGGCGCAGGTCGCGCCCAAGAAGGTCGACATCGTCGAGCTGCACGACGCCTTCACCATCGAGGAGCTGCACTACGTCGAGGCGATGGGCATCTGCAAGCCGGGCGAGGCCATCCACCTGCTGAAGGAAGGCGCCTTCGACATCGGCGGCCAGTGCGCCGTGAGCCCATCGGGCGGCCTGATCGCCATGGGCCACCCCATCGGCCCCACCGGTGTCGGCCAGATCGGCGAGATCGCGCTGCAGCTGCGCGGCGATGCCGGCCCGCGCCAGCACAAGGGCGCCAAGACCGGCCTCGCGCACATGGTCGGCCTGGGCGCCGTCTGCTACGTGCACGTCCTGCAGCGGCCGTAGTTTTTTCGGACCGCGCGCGCTCATGAGCTGGCGCTTCGCGCCAGTGCGCGTGTGGACACGCGCGGTCCAAAAGAAAAGGAACCCGCCGCATGCTGAACGACATCCGGGTCATCGAACTGTCGGCGCCCGAAACCATGATGGCCGGCCGCATCCTGGCCGATCTCGGCGCCGACGTGATCGTGGTCGAACCACCCGGTGGCGCGCCCGGCCGCCGGCTCGATCCGTTCCTGGGTGACATGCCCGGCCTCGAGCGCAGCCTGACCTGGCATGCGCTCAACCGCGGCAAGCGCGGCATCACGCTCGATCTGGCGCAGGACGACGGCCGCGCGCTGCTGGCCGACCTTGGCCGCAGCGCCGCCCTGGTGCTCGAAGCCGCACAGGCATGCGCCAGCGAACCGCGCATCGCCGTGACGTTTCCGGACACCACCGTGCGCTGCCGCATCACGCCGTTCCTGTCGACCGGCGCCAAGCGCGACTACCAGGCCTCCGACCTGATCGTGACGGCGGCCACCGGTGTGCCTGGCATCACCGGCCATCCCGATCGGCCGCCGATCTTCTACCCCGTGCCGCAGGCGATGATGGAGGCGGGCGCCGAGGCGGCGATCGCGTCGCTCGCCGCGCTCGCGGCTCGCGATGCCGACGGGCAGGGGCAGGACATCGAGGTGCCGGCGCGGCTCGCCGGCATGATGAGCGCGCTCAGCGTGCCCATCGTCGTGCCGGCGGGGAATCCGGGATTGCAGCGCACGCCGGCGCGCCAGCAGCTGGCCGGCATCAGCCTGCCCGGCATCTATGCCTGCCAGGACGGCTACGTTCTGATCTCGCTGGCGTTCGGCCAGGCCTTCGGTCCGATGACCCAGCGCCTGATGCGCTGGGCGGTGGAGCAGGGCTGTCTCGAGGCGCGCCTGGGCGCGCTCGACTGGCCCACCGTGCCGCAGCAGGTCGAGAAGGGCAGCCTTGGCGCCGCCGACATCCAGGCCGCGGTCGACGGCATCCGCGCGCTCTGCATCAAGCATACCAAGGCCGATTTCGGCGCCGCCGCGCGCCGGCTCGGCCTGCTGGCGGCGCCGCTGATGGACATGCAGGACATCGACCAGTCGCCGCAGTATCGCGAGCGCGGCCTGTGGTCATCACCCGTGAACCTGGGTGCCGACGGCCCGGCGATCCGCGACCCGGCGCGCTTCGCGCAATTCTCGAACTACACGATCGACGTCGCGCGACCGGCACCGTCCCTCTCGCAGCACACGGCCGAGATTCTCGCAACCGATCTCGGCCTGTCGTGGCTCGAGATCCAGGCGCTGTTCGTCCACGGCATCATCTGAGGAGCAGACCATGAGTGCACCGCTGGCCGGACTGCATGTGCTCGACATGGGCTGGGTGATGGTGGGCCCGGTCACCGGCCGCTACCTCGCCGATCTCGGTGCCGAGGTGGTGAAGCTGGAAAGCGCCCGCCGCGTCGATCCGCTGCGCACCCTGGGGCCGTTCAAGGACGGCAAGCCCGGCCTCGAACGCTCGATCAGCTACCACAACCTCAATGCCGGCAAGCGCAGCCTGACGGTGGACATCAAGGATCCGCGCGGCCGCGAGGCGATCCTGCGCCTGGTCGACTGGGCCGACGTGGTGATCGAAAGCTTCAGCCCCGGCGTGCTGGAGGGGCTGCAGCTCGACTATCCGCGCATCGCCGCGCGCAACCCGCGCGTCATCATGGTGTCGACCAGCCTGCTGGGCCAGACCGGCCCGCATGCGCGCGGCACCAGCGGCGTCGGCACCATGGGTGCGGCGATGTCGGGCGCCAGTCTGCTGCTGGGCTGGCCCGATCATCCGCCGTGCGGCACCTACGGGCCATGGACCGACTCGGTGGCGCCGCGCTTCATCGTGCCCAGCGTGCTGGCGGCACTGCATCGGCGGCGCAGCACCGGCGAGGGCTGTCACATCGACGTGGCGCAGGCCGAGGCCGGCATCCAGTTCCTGTCGCCGGCCTGGTACCAGTACGCCGCCAACGGCACGGTGCCGCAGCGCCGCGGTCATGCCGGCTCGCCGCTCAAGGCGCCGGAAGGCCTCTATCGCTGCGCCGGCAAGGACCGGTGGATCGCCATCGATGCATCGGCGGGTGATGCCTGGCAGCAGTTTCGAGCCGTCGTCGGCGACGGCCTGCGCGATCCGGGCTTCGACACCCTGGTCGGTCGCCTGCGCCGCCGGCAGGCGCTGGATGAGGCGATCACCGCGTGGACGGCACCGCAGGATGCCGAAGCGGTGGAGCGTCGCCTGCAGGCCGCCGGCGTGCCCGCGCACGTCGTCAGCAGCGCCCACGATCTCGCGCACGATCCCGACCTGACGGGCGACCACTACCGCACCATCAACGATCCCGTCGTCGGCGACGCCGTGATCGAAGGCCCGCGCTTCCGTCTCGCGCGCACGCCGCCGCGCGAGACACGGCGCGGCCCGCGCATCGGCGAGCACACGCAGGAAATCCTGCGCGACATCGGCGGCTACGATGCGGACGCAATCACCGCCATGGAAGAAGCCGGCATCCTGAAGTGACCCGGGAGCGCAGGCTCTGTCGGTGCGCCGACGAGATGGAATAGCGCGTGTTGAGGCAGGAAAGATTGACCACAGAGTTCCGCACCGGCTACGCCGACCACAAGGACTGAAACGGCGCACGGTGGTGTGGGCAGACGCTGGGGGCGCGCCACTCTGTGGCGCGTCTTCGTCTGGATCGACACATGACGCGCCACAGAGTGGCGCGCCCCCAGCGTGTGATCGAGCCGCCCTGGCCACTTTCCTTTCAGGCACAGAGATGACAGAGGGACACAGAGAACAGTCGTTGCGCACGACCAGCGTACGCCCTCGCTATCCTCTGTGTTTTTCTCTGTGTCCTCTGTGCCTCTGTGGTGAATCTTTTCTCGTTTCAACACGCACCGACTGATCGGGACAGACTTCAGCGCGCCGATGCGGACGAGACGTCCGCGCTCCCCGGGTGGTGGCAGGCCACGAAATGTCCTGGCGTACCCTCGATCGCGCGGATCTGCGGTTCCTCGCGGGCGCAGCGGTCGGTGGCGGCGGGGCAGCGGGTGCGGAAGCGGCAGCCCGAGGGCACGTCCAGCGGCGAGGGTGTCTCGCCGCGCGGCATCTGCGGCTGCTGCGTGCGCCGGCGCGGCTTGAGCGAGGGCACCGAGGCCAACAGGGTCGCGGTGTAGGGATGGCGCGGCGCGGCGTAGAGCGAATCCGTCGGCGCGATCTCGCACAGCTTGCCCAGGTACATCACCGCGACGCGATCGCTGATGCTCTTCACGACGCCCAGGTCGTGCGAGATGAACAGCATCGTGAGCGCGAAGGCCGCCTTGGTATCCTCCAGCAGGTTGAGCACCTGCGCCTGCACCGAGACATCCAGCGCCGAGACCGGCTCGTCGCATACCAGCAGGCGCGGCCGCAGCACCAGGGCGCGGGCGATGCTGACGCGCTGGCACTGGCCGCCGGAGAGTTCGTAGGGCCGGCGATGGCCGATCTGCTCGCCGTCGAGCCCGACGCGGCCGAGCGTTTCCAGCACGATCTGCCGCCGCTCGGCGGCGGTGCCGCGGCCGGCCACCAGCAGCGGCATCGCGACGATATCGAGAATGCGATGCGCCGGGTTGAGCGATGACAGCGGGTCCTGGAAGACCATCTGCATGCGGTGGCGCAGGCTGCGCAGCGCAGCGCCGCGCGCCGCCAGCATGTCGGCGCCGTCGAAAGCCACCGCGCCGCTGTCGGGTGCCGGCAGGGCCATGATCGCGCGCGCCAGGGTCGACTTGCCCGAACCGGATTCGCCCACCACACCCAGCGTCTCGCCGCCCACGATGTCGAGCGAGACGTCGGACAGCGCCTGCACGCGGCGGCCGCCCTTGGCCTTGTAGGTCCTGACCAGGTTCTGGGCCGAGAGCAGCGCGCCGTCGCGCTGCAGGTGGGCTGTTCCGCTGCCGGCCATGTCAGTGCTCCGGCGCCGGATTGAAGCAGGCGAAGCGGTGATGCGCGCCGGCCTCGCGCTGCGGCGGCACCTCGCCCTCGCAACGGTCCTGGCGGAAGCCGCAGCGCGGCGCGAAGCGGCAGCCGACCGGTGGCGCGATCAGGTTGGGCGGCTGGCCCGGAATCACCGGCAGGCGCGCGTGGCTGGGGGTGTCGATGTCCGGCACCGACTGCAGCAGCGCGTGGGTGTAGCGCATGCGCGGCCGCTCGAGGATGTCGCCGACCGGCGCCTGTTCGACGATGCGGCCGGCATACATGACGGCGACGTCGTCACACATCTCGGCCACCACACCCAGGTTGTGCGTGATCAGGATCAGCGCCATGGCGTGCCTGTCCTGCAGGCGGCGCAGCAGGTCGAGGATCTGCGCCTGCACCGTCACATCCAGCGCCGTCGTCGGTTCGTCGGCGATCAGCAGGCGCGGATTGCAGGCCAGCGCAATGGCGATCACGATCCGCTGCCGCATGCCGCCCGACATGCGGTGGGCATATTCGCCGGCGCGCTGCTTGGGATCGGGAATGCCGACCTCGTTCAGCAGCTCGACGGCGCGGGTCTTGGCCGCGGCCGTCGACAGGTCGGTGTGCTGGCGCAGGACCTGCACGATCTGGCGGCCCACCGTCATCACAGGATTGAGCGACGTCAGCGGGTCCTGGAAAATCATCGCGATCTGCCGCCCGCGCACCTGGCGCATCTGGGACTCGGACAGCTGCCGCAGGTCGCGGCCGGCGAACAGCACGCGGCCGCCGGCCCGGCGCGCCTGCGCCATCGGCAGCAGCCCGATGATGCTGCGCGCCAGCACCGACTTGCCCGAACCCGACTCGCCCACGATGCCCAGCGTGCGGCCGGCATCGAGCGTGAACGACACGCCGTCCACCGCGCGCAAGGTGCCGTGCGGCAGGTGGAAGTGTGTCTGCAGGTCGTCGACCTCGAGCAGCGGCGTCGTCATGCGGTGCCCGCCCTGTCGTCGATCCGGCGCTGGATTTCCTCGCCGATCAGGTTCAGCGCGAAGATCGTCAGGAACAGCATGCCGGCCGGAAAGAAGATCGCGTGCGGCGCTTCCAGCGCATTGGCCTGTTCCGATGCCATCATCTGGCCCAGGGTCGGTGTCGGCGGCGGCACGCTGAGACCCAGGTAGCTCAGTCCCGCCTCGGCCAGCACGCCCACCGCGACCAGCAGCAGGAAATAGGTCAGCAGCACCGGCACGAGATTGGGCAGCAGCTCGCGCACGATCAGCCGCGCGTCGCTCATGCCGGCGGCGCGGGCTGCCGTCACGAAGTCCTTCTCGCTGAACAGCAGCGTATTGGCGCGGGCAACGCGCGTGACGGTCGGGATGTAGACGATGCCGAGCGCGATGACGACCTTCAGCAACGCCTCGCCGGGGTAGGCGACCATGGCGATGATCAGCACCAGCGGCGGGAAGGCCAGCAGGATGTTGACCCCGACCAGGATCACGCGTTCGCTCCAGCCGCGGAAATAGCCGGCGCAGATGCCGAGCGCGCCGCCGAACACCAGGCCCACCGCCGCGGCGCCGAAGCTGACGGCGAAGGAGATGCGAAAGCCGTGGATGGTGCGCGAGAAGACGTCGCGGCCCAGTGAGTCGGCGCCGAACCAGCGTTCCAGGCCGGGCGGTGCCAGCATGTTGAGCAGGCTTTGCTTGGTGGGATCCTGCATCGGCAGCCAGGCGGCCAGCAGCGTTGCCAGCGCCACCAGCGCGAGCCAGGCCGCGGACAACACGACGGACAGCGGATAGCGGCGCATGTCAGTGTCCGCCGTCGCGCTGCAGGCGGGGATCGACCAGGGCGTAGACCACGTCGGTCAGCAGGTTGATGACGATGAACATCGTGGCGACGAACAGCACGATGCCCTGCGTCATCAGGTATTCCTGCTGGTAGATCGACTCCACCAGCAGCTGGCCGACGCCGGGCAGGGCGAACATCTGCTCGATGATGATGGCGCCGCCCATCAGCCGGCCCATGTTGATGCCGACCACCGTGATCAGGTTCAGCGACGAGGGCCGCAGCGCGTTCTCCAAGAGGATGCGCCAGGTCGGCAGGCCCATGCCGCGCGCCAGCGCGATGAAGTTCTGCTGCAGGGTGCCGATCATCTCGCTGCGCAGCAGGCGCAGATAGACCGGCACCTCGATCAGCGCCAGCGACACCACCGGCAGCACGAAGCTCTGCAGGTTGGCGCCGATGCCCTCGCGCAGCGGCACGAAGCCGGTGGCCGGCAGCCACTGCAGATTGAGCGCGAAGATGTAGATCAGGAACAAGCCGACGACGAAGGCCGGCGTCGACAGCAGGGCGAGGCAACCGACCAGCGTGGCGGTGTCGATGCTGCTGCCGCGCCGATAGGCGCTCCAGATGCCGAACGGCATCGCGACGCCCAGCGCCACGATCTGGGTCAGCACGATCAGTTCGAGCGTCACCGGCAGGCGCGAGAGGATCACATCGAGCGTCGCTTCGCCGGAATGGATCGCGCGCCCGAGGTCACCCGACAGCACGTTGCCCAGCCATTGCAGGTAACGGATGTGCAGCGGCTGATCGAGGCCCATCTGTTCGCGCAGCGCGGCGACACGCTCGGGCGTGGCCGAGTCGGCCAGGATCAGCACCGCCACGTCGCCCGGCAGCAGCGCGACCAGCAGGAAGCTGATCACCGACACCGCCAGCAGCGTGCCGACGACACCCGCGATGCTCCACAGCCAGCGACGAAGGGTCATCGCCGAGAGCCCTGGGAGCGCGGGCGTCCCGCCCGCATCTGCAGGCGTCGATAGGGCAAGAAAGCGGGCGGGACGCCCGCGCTCCCAGGAGAGGCCATCACCCTACTCGAGCCACATGTCGGCGAAGCGCACGAGGCCGTCCGGTACCGCCGGCAGGCCCTTCACCTTGCGGGTGATCACGATGTTGTCGGCGACGTAGAACAGGTAGGCGTAGGGCAGGTCCTGCGCCAGCACCTTGGCCAGCTCGCCGTAGATGGCCTTGCGCTTGGCCGGATCGAGCGTGGCGACGCCCTGTTCCAGCAGCTCGTCGACCTTGGGATTCTTGTAGTGGCCGTAGTTCGACGACGGCGTGACGTCGGCGAACTTGGAATGGAAGAACGGGTAGGTGTTGATGTGCGGATCGGCGCGGCCTGTGAAACGATACAGCGAGGCCACGAACTGCTTGGACGACATGTTCTGCACAATGCGGTTCTGGTCGACCGGCTGCAGCTCCACCTTCATGCCGGCCAGGCCCCACATCTCCTGCAGCGACTGCGCCAGCCGCTGGCCGCCGGGCGAGTTGTTGAACTGCAGCGTGAAGCTGACCGGCTTGCCGTAGGCGGCGACCAGCGCCTTGGCCTTGGCGAGATCGTACTTGGGATAGGTCGGCACCGGCTGGTGCACGGTCATGCCCGGCCCGTACGGACTCTCGGCGAGCGTGGGGACGCCATACGCCAGGGTCTTGCGCAGCAGTTCGCGGTCCATCGCCTGCGCGACGGCCTGGCGGATGCGCTGATCGTCGAACGGCGCTTCGGTCAGGTTCATGTAGACGCCGTCGTAGCCGAAGCCGCCGGGCTGCAGCACGATGTACTTGGCGTTCTTCTTCATCTGCGACGCGAAGCGCTGCGAGGGCTGGATGATGATGTCGGTCTGGCCCGACAGGAACGCCGCCTCCAGGGTTTCGGTATTCTGGATGCCGCGGAAGACGATCTGGTCGAGATAGGGGCGGCCCGGGCGCCAGTAGTCGGGGTTGCGGTTCACGACATAGCGGCTGCCGCGCACCCATTCGACGAACTTGAAGGGCCCGGTGCCGACCGGCTTGGTGCCGATGCCGGTGGGATCGGCCTTGAAGGCCGTGGGCGACACCATGACACCTGGCGCGTCGGCGAGGATGGTGGGGAAGGCGGCGTTGGCGGTCTTCAGCTTGAACTCGACCGTCAGCGGATCGATCACGGTGACCGCCTCGATCTCCTGCACGAACGACAGGCAGCGGCAGCCGTTGGCCGGATTGCGCGTGCGGTCGAGATTGGCCAGCACCGCTGCGGCATCCAGCGGCGTGCCGTCATGGAACTTGATCCCGGGCCGCAGCTTCACGCGGTAGGTCTTGGCATCCTCCGACACGGTGAAGCTCTCGGCCAGGAACGGCACCGGCTGGCCCTTGGCGTCGATGTCGAACAGCGTCTCGTAGACCGGCGTGGCGAACTGCCGCTCGGTGAAGCTGCCGGTGCGGATCGGGTCGACGATCGGCGGGTCCTGCGCCAGGCCCACGGTCAAGGTGCCGCCGCGCTTGGGTTCCACTGCCCCGGCGGAAAACGCCGTGCTGCCCAGCAGGAGGGCCGCGACGACTCCCGATAGCATCTGACGCGAACGCGCTCTGGTGCTCAACCGGATCATGCTGACGTTCCTCCTGTTGTGGCTGGTGCCGGCCGCGAACATCGCCGCGGCGGACCGAAGCCGTTGCGTTGCGAGACACGATCGAATGCTGAACGGCTGTGCGCGCCGTGACGCGTGATCTGTGTTTCCTCCGCCTGGGACCTTTCCGGACCGCTTGCAGGCACTATTATTAATTTGCTTATCGAGAAGCAAGCATTTTCTGGTAAGCTTCTGGACGCCGGGAAAACGGGCCGAAATCGGTTGTGGCACCGGCGGCAAGGCCATACTTCTTGCCGCTCGGCCGCATGACAGGTGCAGGGTAGAAAGTCGATGGCAACAGGTCGGCCGGGTGAGGCTCCGGCGCCGCAACAACGCAGACGGCAGGCCGATCGCCGCGAGGCCGCCGAACGGCGCCTGCTGGACGCCGCGATCCGGCTGATCGCCGAGCGTGGCATCAAGGGCACGACCTTGGGCGATGTCGGCGAAACAGCCGGTTACAGTCGCGGGCTTACCGCGCATCACTACAAGACCAAGGAGGGGCTGGTCCGCGCCGTCGTCGACGAGATCCAGCGCCGCTTCCGCGCCCGCCTGCGGGCCACGAACCCGCCGGCGGACGGCCTGCCGCGGTTGCTGGCCGACATCGCGGTCTACCTGAATGTCAGCGTTGATGTCGCGGCGGCGCGGGCGCTCTACCTCATTCAGAAGGAAGCCCTGACGCAGCAGTCGGAGTTCCGCGGCGTCGTGCGCAAGACCAACCGCCTGGCCATCGAGGGGCTCGAGAAGCAGATCCGCATCGGCATGGCGGCGGGCGACATCCGTTCCGATATCGACCCCACGACCGAGGCGACCCTGCTGCTGGCCGCCCTGCGCGGCGCCCGCGCCCAGTGGCTGCTGGCCCCCGACGATGTCGACATCGCCGCCGTGGCAGCCGAACTCATCGAACACGTGAAGCGCACGATCGCGACCTGAGAGCTCGCAGAGCTCCCCATCGGCTACGCCGACCACAAGGTCGAAATTGCGTACGATCGTGCGGACAGACGCTGGGGGTGCGCCACTCTGTGGCGCGTCATATGTCGATCCAGACGAAGACGCGCGACGGAGTCGCGCACCCCAGCGTGTGATCGAGCCGCCTTGGCCAGTTTCCTTTCAGCACGGAGAGACACAGAGAAATCGTCTTCGCGTGCCAAATGCGCGCCATTGCCTTACCTCTATGTGCCTCTGTGCTCTGAAAGGAAACGGTACATCTTCGCTGGGAGCGCGCCGCTAACAAGAAACAACAGTCTCGGAGCCAGGACGATCATTCCTGGGAGCGCGGGCGTCTCGCCCGCATCTCCGGTGAAAGCGTAGCTTTCGCCTTTGCGCGCAGCGCCGAAGCATGAGCGGGCGGGACGCCCGCGCTCCCAGGGGCTCGCTTCGCTCGCAACCCGCCTTCTACCCGTTTCAGGTCCTTGTGGTCGGCGTAGCCGGTGGGGAACTCTGTGGTGAGGTCTTTTGCCGTCACGGCAGCCGATCTTGCTCTTTGACCCGCCGGGAAGGCAATGTGAGCGCCCTTTCCGAGTAGATCGCCAGGCATGTCCGAGAGTACCCGCTACGAAACGCCCGAACCGTTCCGCATCGTCGTTCCCGACCAGCAGCTCGACGATCTCGACGAGCGGCTGCGGCGCTGGAAGCGGCCGGTCGCCATCGACAACGCGGCCTGGGACTACGGGACCGACCCTGCGTTCCTGCGCGAGCTGGTCGATCACTGGCGCTATGCCTACGATTGGCGGCGGTTCGAGGACGAACTCAACGGCTTTCCCAACTATCTCGTCGATATCGGGCCGCAGCGTCTGCACTTCATCCGTGAGCCCGGCACCATCGTGCGGGGTGCGCCGCCCCCGGTGCCGCTGCTGGTGACGCATGGCTGGCCCGGCTCGGTCGTCGAGTTCCTGCATGTCATCGACACGCTCGCCCATCCGGAACGCCACGGCGGCGACGCACTCGATGCCTTCGACGTCGTCGTGCCGTCGTTGCCGGGCTACGGCTGGTCGGGCCCGCCAGTGCGCGCCGATGGTACGGTGGGACCGATCGGTCCGCGCGCGATCGCCGGCCTGTGGCAGCGGCTGATGGTCGAGGCGCTGAACTATCAGCGGCCGTACATCGCACAGGGCGGCGACTGGGGCAGCACGGTATCGGCGTGGCTGGCGTTCGATCATCCTGCCGCCAAGGGCGAGGGCGACGTCGAGACCGGCTGCCGCGCGCTGCATCTCAACATGATGGCCTTGCGTCCGGGCATCGATGAACGCACGGCGGACCTCGCCGACGAAGAAAAGCAATGGCTTGCCGCCGCCCGCGCCGAGCGCGGCCAGAAGACCGCCTACCAGCGCATCCAGTCCACCAAGCCGCAGACCCTGGGGGTCAGCCTCGCCGATTCGCCGGTCGGGCTGGCGGCCTGGATCGTCGAGAAGTTCCACGGCTGGAGCGACTGCCACGGCGATCCGAACACACGCTTCACCATGGACCGCCTGCTCGACAACATCATGGTCTACTGGTTCACAGGTACCGCGGGCACGGCGACGTGGCTCTACCGCGGCGTGATCGAGGAGAAATCGCTGGCACTGCCGGCCGGCCGCCGTGTCGAGGTGCCGACCGCTTTTGCCGCGTTCCCGGCCGACCTGTCGCCACCCCCGCCGCGGGCCTGGGTCGAACGCGCTTTCAACCTGCGCCGCTATACGAGGATGCCGTCCGGTGGCCATTTTGCGGCGCTGGAGGAACCCGACCGCTGGGTCGATGACATCCGTGACTTCGTCCGCCCGATGCGCTTCGGCGCCGCCAACGATTGAGTCCCGCCTGTCGCGTTCCTGGGAGCGCGGGCGTCCCGCCCGCTCATGTCATGTGTCGATCGCAATGCGGGCGAGACGCCCGCGCTCCCAGGAAAGATTGTGTGAATCCGACAGTACCCAATGGGGGAGGTGGCGGCGCGAACGGCGATGCCGTAGCTTTGGACATCACAGGGAGGTTCCATGTCGACACAGTCCACACGGATCGATCCGATCACGAACGAGACCGTTTCGGCCGAGAAGGGCGCGCCGCTGACGGCAGCGCACCAGGCAATGCGGGTCGAACACCCCGACGACCACGATTGGACGCTGCTGCGCTACGAAGGCCAGACGAGCAAGATGCTCTTCCACCCGACCGCGGATGACCCCACGGTGCCCAATGCCGGCCTGGTGCACTACGAACCCGGTTCCAGCCATCCGGTGCACAGCCACTACTTTGCGCAGATCTGGTACGTGCTCGACGGCGAATTCAGGATCGGCGGCAAGACCTACGGGAAGGGAACCATGATCTTCCATCCCGACCCGCATTTCGAGCATGACCTGGTCACCGACACCGGCGGCACGATCCTCTATGTCCAGTACATGGGGCCCTCGACACGCCAGGCGCCGATCTATGACGGCCGCTTCAACGTGACCAGGCGCAAGAAGCTCGAAGACGAGACCACGGAATACTGAGAAAGAATCACCACAGGGGCACAGCGCAGCTGTTGGCCGCAACCAAAGCGTAGATGGTGCTGGTGACGGGTCGGACCGCGTCGCTCCAGCGACGCCCCGGCGCGCAGCGCCGGATCATGAGCGCCGCTGGAGCGGCGCGGTCCCAGCCGTCGCCAGCGACGCCTTCACTGGGCCAGCGCAAGGGATCCGTTGAGGCCTGCGACGATTCTTGACGTCAGTAGTTCAGACGAGCACAGAGAGAAAGTCTTGAGCGTGCCTTTGGCGCGCTGTTTCTCTTTCCCTCTGTGCCTTCCCTGTGCCTCTGCGGTGAAGCCGTTCCGCCATCATGTACCACACGTTTTCCATCCGGCTGGCGCGCCGCGACGAACTGCGGGCGATCCAGCACATCGAGAACACGGCGGACCTGATGTTCCGGCGCATCGCGATGCCCTGGGTGCTGGCCATGCAGCCGGCGGCACTGCGCGCGCTGGAACAGGCGCGGCGGCGTGGCTGGCTGTGGGTGGCGACCGGCGCTGCCAACCGCGCGCTGGGGTTTGCCCTGCTGACGACCGTGGGCGGCGAGGCCTACCTGCACCAGTTGTCGGTACTGCCGCAGGCCGCCGGCCGCGGCGTCGGCTCGGCCCTGATCGCGACGGTCTGTGATGCGGCGCGCGCGGCGGGACATCGCACAGTGCTGCTGTCGACATACACGGGCGTACCTTGGAATGCGCCATACTACGCCAGGCGCGGCTTCGCGGCGATACCGTTGGGCGACTACACGCGTGCGCTGCGCGATGTGCGCGCCACCGAGCGCCGCCTGGGCCATCCCGTCTGGCGTCGCGTGCTGATGCGCCGGACGTTGCGCGACGACGCATGATTGACCGCGGATGGCGCATCGGGTAGTCATTCGTGACTGATCGTTCCTGAATATCGGACGCACCATGAAAGATGTCGAAGAGTTCGATGTGGTCGTCGTGGGTGGCGGCAGTGCGGGTGTCGCGGCCGCGGTCGCCGCGGCACGCACCGGCGCACGCACGGCGTTGATCGAGCAGGCCGGCTGCCTCGGCGGCGCCTCGACCATGCGTAACGTGCTGACCTACTGCGGTCTCTACACGCTGGGCGAACACCCGCGGCAGGCGGTGGCCGGCGTCGCCGACGACGTGCTGGCACGGCTGCGGCAGATGGAAGCCGTCACCCCGCCGCAGCGCCATCGCGGCGTCTTCGTCGTCTTCGACCCCGAAGCGGTGAAACGCGTCCTTGACGATCTGTGCCTGGAGGCGGGTGTCGCGGTTTTCCTGCACGCGTTCGTCAGTGCCGCGACCCGGCAGGAAGATCGCGTCGTCGACGTTTCCTACCAGGATCACGTCGGCCAGCATCGGGTCAGGGCCAAGGCCTTCGTCGATGCCAGCGGCGACGGCGATCTCGCCTGGTTCGCCGGTGCCTCGACGCGCTACGGTAACCATGGCGAGGTCAACCTGGCGACTCTGGGGACGCGATTCGGCGGCATCCCGCGCGATGTTGCCGTGACGGCCGACCAGGTCCGCGCCGCCGTGCATGCGGCGCGCGAGCGCGGCGTCGGCCCGCTCAGCAAGGACAGGAGCGTCATTGCCCGGCTGCCGATCTCGGGTGACCTGGTGTGCTATCTTGCGTCGGAGGATTACGATCCGCGCGATACACGCGGGTTCAGCCGCGCCGAGGGACGCGGCCGCCAGCAGGCCTGGCGGTACCTCGACGTCATCCGCGGTATCGCCGGCTGCGAGAAGGCCTATCTGGTCTCCACCGGTCCCGACTTCGGAACCCGCGAATCGCGGCACGTCAATGCGGTCTACCAGCTGAGCTGGCAGGACGTCGTCGACGGCCGCGCGATGCCCGACAGCATCGCGCTCGGTGCGTGGGGCGCCGAATGGCACGATCGCGCCACGTACGAGAGCAGCTTCATCTATCCGCCGGATGGCGGCGCCTACGAGATCCCGCTGCGCTGCCTGATCAGCGTCGACACGCCCAATCTCTTCGCCGCCGGACGGGCCGCCGATGCCGACCGCAAGGCCGGTTCCAGCCTGCGCGTCATGGGCACGGCCTTCGCCACCGGCCAGGCTGCCGGCGTGGCCGCCGCGCTCTTCGCCGATCAGGGCGCGGCGGCGCCCGATGCGGTCAGGCGAATCCTCGTCGACCAGGGCGCACTGATCGATGCGCAGGCACTCGACAAGCCGGGAGCGCGCCACTCCAGTGGCGCATTGGCGCGTAGCGCCAAGTCATGAGCCGGCCCTTCGGGTAAAGGCGAAAGCATTCGCTTTCGCCGGAGGTGCGCCACTGGAGTGGCGCGCTCCCGGCGGGAAGAGCAGATCAAGGCTTATCGTTCGAGACCACCCCCCGCAGCGCCAGGTCGACCGTCGGGCCGAGGTCGGCCATGCTCCAGACCCGTCCCACGACACGCAGTCCCTGGCCGTACGTGTAGAGATAGAGCGCCGTGTCCCGCGGATCGAGATCGGCGGCGATGTCGCCGTTCTGCTGGCCGCGCCGGATCGTCGTCTCCAGCAGCGTCACCATGCCCTTGAAGCCGTTGCGGATGCGTCCCGCCACGTCCTTGTCCTGCGGCAGCAGCTCGATCGTGGTGTTGGTGACGAAGCAGCCGCGTGGCCCGGCGGGTGTCGCGACGATGCGTGCGTAGTGGACCAGCGCTTCCTTCAACGCTTCCAGCGCTGGGCGTGGCGGTGCCAGCTTCTCCTCGAAGCGCTGCAGGGCGCCGTCGATGTAGGCATCCAGCGCCCTGAGGAACAACGTCTTCTTGTCGCCGAACGTCGCGTAGAGGCTGTTGCGGTGCACGCCCGTGGCATCGACCAGTTCGCCGATCGAGGTGGCGTGGTAGCCGCGATCCCAGAACGCGCGCATCGCGGCGTCAAGCGCGTGGGTTTCGTCGAAATCCCGGGGCCGTCCGGCCGTCATCGCATCACTCCCGACATCAGGCCGGCATCCTAGCATTCATGACCGGGCGTTCCTAAAAAACAATTCGCGGGGCGGACTCTGCTTGACAGGCCGGGTGGATCGGCCTTACCAAATTAAGGAATGATCATTCCTAAATAGAAGGAGAATACACCATGCCGGCCTATTTCGTGATCGAACTGGACGTCGCCGACGGGCCCAAGCTGGCGGAATACGAGCGTGAGGTGACGGAGCATGTCGTGGCCGCCGGCGGCCGCTTCATCGTCCGCGGCAACAACTACAAGCCGATCGAGGGCGACTGGCATCCCAAACGGATCGTCATCGTGGAGTTTCCCGATGTCGCGGCGATCGAGCGCTACTACCACTCCGAGGCCAACCAGCGCCTGAAGCGCACGCGCGTGGCTGGAACCGGCGGTGCGCCTGCCAAAGCGATCGCCATCGAAGGCCTCGCCGCGGCCGGCGCGCCGGCCGCCGGCAAGGCGCCGCCGCGCGAGGCCGGCGTCGACGCCACCGGCGCGGTCATCTGGCGCTGACCTCTCCCCACCGGGGAGAGGTCGACGAATGCGAAGCGTTCGTCGGGTGAGGGGGCGTCGAAGCCGCACGCGGTGCTGGATGAATGGCACCTCGCATATGCCGCGGCCCCCTCACCCGGCGCTGGCGCGCCGACCTCTCTCCGGTGGGGAGAGGTCACAAAGCGAAAATCAGGGAGGAGAGAAACACCATGGCCAACATCAATGCCGCGCTGGCAGCGGACGAGACGTCCTTTCGGCCGATCACTGGTGCGGACCGCAAGGTCATCGTCGCCTCGTGCGTCGGGACGATCTTCGAGTGGTATGACTTCTTCCTGTACGGCGCGCTGGCCGCCATCATCGGCGCCAAGTTCTTCGGCCAGTTCGACGAGACCACGCGCAACATCTTCGCGCTGCTGACCTTCGCCCTGGGCTTCCTCGTGCGTCCGCTGGGCGCGCTGGTGTTCGGCCGCTTCGGCGACCTGATCGGCCGCAAGAACATCTTCCTGGCAACCTTGATCATCATGGGCGCCGCCACGTTCGCCGTCGGGTTGCTGCCGACGTCGGCACAGATCGGAATCGCGGCGCCGATCTGCCTGGTCGTGCTGCGCATCGTGCAGGGGTTGGCCATCAGCGGCGAGTTCGGCGGCGCCATCATCTACGTCGCCGAGCATGCGCCGGCCGGTCGACGCGGCTTCTACACCGGGTGGATTCCGGCCTGCATCGTGCTCAGCCTGCTCTTGTCGCTGCTGGTCGTGCTGCTGACGCGGCTGGCCCTGGGCGAGACGGTATTCAACGATTGGGGCTGGCGCGTGCCGTTCCTGGTATCGGCGCTGCTGTTGGTCGTCTCGGTCTGGATCCGCCTGCGGCTGCACGAAAGCCCGGCCTTCCTGAAGATGAAATCGCAGGGCCGGCAGTCCAAGGCACCCATCGCCGAGGCCTTCGGTCGCTGGAAGAATACCCGCGTGGCGCTGATCGCGCTGTTCGGCATGACTTCAGGCGTTGCCGCCACGGGATACGCCGGCACGTTCTATGTCCTGGTGTTCATGACGTCGGCGCTGAAGATCGATGGCTACACGGCGAACCTGGTCTTTACCGTCGCCATGCTGATCGGCGCCGCGAGCTGCGTCTTCTTCGCCTGGCTCTCCGATCGCATCGGCCGCAAGCCGCTCATTCTAGCGGGCTGCCTGCTGGCGGCGCTGGGCTACTTCACCATCTTCCAGACCCTGGCGCAGATCGCGAACCCGGCCCTGGCGGCAGCGCAGCGGACCGTCGCGGCCGTCGTCCGCGCCGATCCCGCGACATGCGCCTTTCAGTTCAACCCTGTCGGAACGGCCAAGTTCACCAGCCCGTGCGATGTGGCGAAAGCGACGCTGGCCCGCGCCGCCGTGGCCTACCGCAACGAGGCCGTGCCGCGGGAAACGCCGACCAGCGTCGTGATCGGCGCGCGCACGATCCTCGCTGGACCGGATCTGGTGACGGACCTGGCGCAGGCGATCGCCGCCGCCGGCTATCCGGCGATCGGAAATCCCGACACGCTGAAGCTCACGGCCATCGCCGATCTCTTCGCGCCACGGCCGCTCGCGCTGGTCGGGCTGCTCGTTCTGCTGGTGATGTTCGGGCAGATGGTGCAGGGGCCCGCGGCCGCGGCGTTGGTCGAACTGTTCCCGACCCGGCTGCGCTACACGTCGATGTCCTTGCCGTACCAGATCGGCACCGGCTGGGTCGGCGGTCTGCTGCCCGCCACGATGTTCGCCATGAACGCCGAGGCCGGCAACATGTTCTACGGCCTGTGGTACCCCATCGTCGTCGCCGGCATCACCTTCACCGTCGCGCTGCTCTTCCTGCCCGAGACGCGCGGCACGGACATCGCAGCGTAGGAGGCAGCACATGGTCGATCGTCGGGATGTTCTGAAAGGCGGCCTGGTCGCCGGCGCCATGGCGGGGCCGGCGCTCGCAGCCCCAGTGCCAGGCGACAGGACCTACGTGCTGGTGCATGGTGCTTGGCACAACGCCTTGCACTGGCAACCCGTTGCGGCGCGCCTGTCGGCTCTGGGCCATCGGAGCGTTGCCGTGGACCTGCCGGCACACGGGCTTAACGCGCGCTTCCCCGATGCGTACATCACCGGCAACGGCGCGCGCCTTGCGGCCGAGGTCTCGCCGGTCAAAGACGTCACGCTCGAGGATGCCGCGCAAGCCGTCGTGACGACGCTGCGGGCACAGGGCGATCGCCGGTGCGTGCTGGTCGGCCACAGCGTCGGCGGCGCCGTCATCACCCGCGCGGCCGAACTGGTGCCGGAACGTATCGACAGGCTGGTCTATCTTGCAGCCTTTGCGCCGATCGGGCTGGGATCGCCGATGGCCTATGGCGCGCTGCCGCAGGCGCGCACCGGCTACGGCGAGACCCTGTTCATCGGCAACCCGGGTGCGATCGGTGCCGTGCGCATCAACCCGCGCGGTGATGCCGCCTATCTGCGCCAGCTGCGCGACGCCTATTACAACGACGTCGCCTACGAAAACTTTCTTCCGTATGCAGCCATGCTGACACCGGACCTGCCGTTGTCGTTCTGGACCACCGCGGTGACTGTGTCGCCGGATCGATGGGGACGCATCGCCCGGACTTACATAAGATGCCTGAACGATCGGGCACTGGCGCCCGCCATCCAGGACAGGATGATCGCCGATGCCGATCGCGTCACGCCGCACAACATGTTCAAGGTCGAGACCATGACCACGGGACATTCTCCTTTCGCCTCCAGCCCCGCTGCGCTGGCAACGATCCTGGCAAACCTGCCATGAACGCCGCACCACCGCTGAGGGCGCGATTGCACCATCTCCAGCTCGGCTCTCCTGAACCGCAGCGTCTGGCGCGGTTTTACGCCGACGTCTTCGATGGCGCGTGCCGGCAGATCGGCGAAACCTGGGTATGCCGCGGCCCGGCGCGGTGTCTCGCCTTCGCTGCCGGCGAACCCAAGACGCTGCAGGTCGCGGCTTATGCCGTCGACGACGCTGCCGTGCTCGACGGATTGGCAGCGCGCCTGGAACAGGCCGGCGTGGCGCGGGTACCGTCCCCCACCCGTTTGTTGGCGCCCGACGCCATTGCCTTTCGTGATCCCGATGGCAACCAGATCGTCTTCGGCATCGCCAACGCCGGGTCGACACCGTCGTCCGTGGTGCCCGGTCGCCTGCAGCATGTCGTGGTCGGCAGTGCGGATGCGGCGCGCATGGCGGATTTCTACAACAGCGTGGTGGGCTTGCGCGTGTCGGACCGCGTGCTCGATACCGACCAGACGATAAAGACCTGTTTCCTGCGCACCGACGACGAGCATCACAGCTTCGCCGTGTTCCAGACGGCGCAGAGCCGCTTCGATCACCATTGCTATGAACTGCCCGACTGGAACGCGATCCGCGACTGGGGCGATCGCCTCGCGGCCCGGCGCATCGGCGTGAAGTGGGGGCCTGGGCGTCACGGTCCGGGCAACAACCTGTTCCTCTTCTTCCACGACCCCGACGGCAACTGGCTGGAGGTGTCCGCCGAACTCGAGCGCGTCCCCGACGACCGGCCGGCGGGCACATGGCCGCACGAGGAGCACACGCTGAACCTCTGGGGCCAGGGCCTGCTGCGCAGTTGAACGTTGCGGGTGTGTAGCAGCCCTAACCTCACCCTGAGGAGTGAGCGAAGCGAGCGTCTCGAAGGGTGGGCTACCGCACGGATGCTTCGACAATCGCGGGAACGTCAAACGAGACTGTAGCTATCCTTCGAGACGCCGGCTGCGCCGGCTCCTCAGGATGAGGGAGCGCGGTGCCAACGCTACGGCAAACCAACAGGAACACCGAATGAAACTGGCCAGCTTTCAGGTTGATGAACAGCCGACATGGGGCGTCGTCGAGGGCGACGAGGTCGCCGATGTCGGTGCCCTTCTTCGTGCAGAGTGCACCGATCTGCGTGCGGCGATCGCGGCGCAGGCCTGGCAAGCGGTCCACCATGCGCGTGACAAGGCCCGGCGCTATCCGGTCGACGCCATCACGTGGCGGCCGGTGATCCCCAACCCCGGCAAGATCATCTGCATCGGCCTCAACTACGAAAGCCACCGGCGCGAGACCGGGCGATCGGAAGTCTCGCATCCGACGATCTTCCTGCGGCTGCCCGACAGTCAGATCGGACACCAGGCGCCGATCATCCGGCCGCGCGTCTCGTACCAGCTCGACTACGAAGGCGAGCTGGCTGTGATCATCGGCACCGGCGGCCGGCATATCGCCGAGAGCGAGGCGCTGGCGCATGTCGCGGGCTATGCCTGCTACAACGAAGCCACCGTGCGCGACTGGCAGCGCCACACCCACCAGTTCACGCCTGGCAAGAACTTTCCGGGCACCGGTGCCTTCGGCCCGGTCATGGTGAGCCGCGACGAGATTGTCGACCCCGCAGCGTTGCGTCTGACGACGCGGGTCAACGGCGCAACCGTCCAGGACGCCGGTCTCGATCAGTTGATCTTTTCAGTTCCCCGGCTGATCGCCTACTGCTCGACCTTCACGCGGCTGGAGCCGGGCGATGTCATCGCCACGGGCACGCCGGGCGGCGTCGGCTTCAAGCGCGAGCCGCCCACCTTCCTCAAGCCGGGTGATACCGTCGAGGTCGAGATCACCGGCATCGGCCGCCTCACCAACGGCGTCGCCGACGAGGTGTAACGTATCTTCCTCCCCACGCAGTGGGGAGGTGCCCCGATACGACGTTTCGACGCGCAGCGTCGAAACGTCGGTGGGCGGAGGGGACCCGACGTGGTCTCTGTAACGGAAACCGCGTCGGCTCCCCCTCCGGCTCAGGTGCTTCGACGCCAAGCGTCGAAGCACCGAAACGGCCACCTCCCCCAGCGAAGCTGGGGGAGGGAATAGGCGAGGCATTCATGCTCCATGACATTGCGTCACACCATGCCGTCGCCATCATCGGCAGCGGTCCCACCGGGCTCGTTCTGGCGAACCTGCTGGGCGTTCACGGCATCGACACGCTGGTCGTCGAGCGCAACACCACAACGGTGCAGGAGCCGCGCGCGGTGTCGATCGACGATGAGTCGCTGCGTACCCTGCAGGCCGCCGGCGTGATCGACGATGTCTTGTCGCACGTCGTCGCCGGCTATGGTTCGCATTACTACTCGCCGCGGCGCATCTGCTTCGCGCGGGTCGAGCCGATCGGCACGCCCTACGGCTATCCCCGGCGCAACGCCTTCCGCCAGCCGGTGCTGGAGCAGCAGCTGCGCCAGGCGCTGCATCGCTTCGATCACGTCACCACGCTGTATGGCTGGCGCCTGGAGCGACATGAACCACAGCCGCACGGCGTGCTGTTGCATCTGACCGGGCCACGGGGCGAGGCGCGCACGGTGATGGGTGGCTATCTTGTTGGTTGCGATGGCGCCGCGAGCACGGTGCGCGAGCAGCTGGGTATCGCGCTCACCGGCACCACATTCGACGAGCGCTGGCTGATCGTCGATCTGGAGAACCACGGCAATCGCATCAAGCATACCGAGGTGTTCTGCGACCGGCGGCGGCCCTGCATCACCTTGCCCGGCCCCGACCGCACGCGGCGCTTCGAATTCAAGCTGCTGCCCGGCGAGGCGGACGCCGATCTGCTGCAGCCGACGATGATCCGCCACCTGCTCGACACGCACGGCGCCGATCCGCAAGCGACCATCCGCCGCCAGGTCGTCTATCGCTTCCACGCCCGCGTCGCGCCGCGCTGGTCCACGGGCCGAGTGCTGCTGGCCGGCGATGCCGCGCATCTGACGCCGCCGTTCGCCGGCCAGGGCATGAACAGCGGCATCCGCGATGCGCACAATCTTGCCTGGAAACTGGCGGCAGTGGTCCGGGGCCAGGTCGGTTCGCGGCTGCTCGACAGCTACGAGCGTGAGCGCATGGCCCATGTCTGGGAGATGATCCGGCTGGCCTTGCGCATGGGGCGCATCATGGCGCCGCGGCGCTGGCTGTCGGGCTTCCTGGTGCAGACCGGCTTCCTCGCGCTCAAGGCCTGCCCACCGGCGCACGACTACGTTGCGCAGATGAAGTACAAACCCAAGCCGCGCTTCGCCGCCGGCTTCGTGGTGCCCGATGGCCGAAGCGCGCGGCGTACCTTGGTGGGTCGGCTCTTCCCGCAGCCCTTCGTGCGCACGCAGCAGGGCGAGCGTGTGCGTCTCGACACCGTGCTGGGCAACCGCTTCATGCTGGTGGTCCGCACCGCATCACCGGCCGCGGCGTTCGCCGCTTTACGGCACCCCGTGTGGGACCGCCTGGGCGCCGGCCGCCTTGCCGTCCTGCCCGCCGGGACCACGACCGTTCCTGACGAGGCCGTCGCCGAGGACGACGACTCGTTCGCCACCACGCTCGCCGACTATCCCGATCACGCCCTGCTGCTGCGCCCCGATCACTACGTCGCCGCGGCCTTTGCGCTAGCCGACGCCGGGCAAGGTGCCCGCCACGTCGAGGTGTTGCTGGACGCGATGTCCTGAGGCGCGCTGTCATCCCGAGCGCAGCGAAGGATCTGTCGATGCGGCCGGTCCGCAGACCACCAAAAGAGTCTTCGCTGCGCTCGGAATGACAGCGGTGCTTCGCTATACTGCGCCCGCGGACGGACGGGAGTGCAGGTGCATGGCGGGTGAGCAGCCGAAGATCAGCAAGGTCGAGGTGCAGGAGATCTTTCCGACGCCGCTGTGGATCGTCGACCTCGATCCCACGACGTACCGGCCGCTCAACGATGCGCTGCGCGCGGAGATCGAACGCCTTCTCACGCCGCGCCCAACGATCCCCAAGGGCGCCAACTGGCAGACGGCGCAGGATCTGCACGAAAGCCCCAAGTTCGCCCGGCTGTGCGAGGTCGTGACCATGGCCGCGCGCGGCGCCCTGCGCTGGTGGGGCCTGGAGGCGCATCCGCTGGTGATCACCGGCTGCTGGGCCAACATCAATCCGCCCGGCGCCCATCATCCGCGCCACACGCACCCCAACAACCTGCTGAGCGGTACCTACTACATACAATCCGGGCCGGATGCGGCCGAGATCGTGGTGTCCGATCCGCGGCCGCAGGCGCACGTGCTGATGCCGCGGCCGACGCAGTTCAACGCCCGCAACACCAACAGCCTGTCGGTGAAGGTGCAGGACGGCCGTATCGTGCTGTTTCCGTCGTGGCTGCAGCATCACGTCGTGTCGAACCAGAGCGAACTGGAGCGCATCAGCATCGCGTTCAATTTCATGATCCCGCACTACACCGAGACGCTGAGCGCCCCGATGTGGAAGGGTAACGTCGCGACCCGCAAGGCCGAACAGGACGCGCCATGACCATCGAACGCACCGAGATGCGACAGGTCTTCCCGACGCCGATATGGATCGTCGACCTGAAGCCGGACGCGGCCCGGGCGCTCAACGGCAAGCTGATGGCCGAGATCACGGCACTGGCGACACCGCGGCCGGACATCCCCAGAGGCACCAACTGGCAGACCGATCCAGTGATTCACAAGCTGCCGCAATTCGCCGAGTTCGTCGGCCTGATCGAGACGGCCGCGCGCGGCGCCCTGCGCTCGATGCACCTGGCAAAGTACACGATGTTCGTCACCGGCTGTTGGGCCAACATCAATCCGCCCGGCGGCGTGAACTCCAGCCACAGCCATCCCAACAATTTCCTGAGCGGCGTCTACTACGTGTCCATCCCGCAGGGCGCCGACCGCATCGAGTTCCTCGATCCCCGTGCGCAGGCTTCGGTGCTGATGCCGCAGCCGGAAGAGTTCAACCTGCTCAACGGCAACAGCGTGACCATCGAAGCCCGTGACGGGCGGTTGGTGCTGTTTCCGGGCTGGCTGGTGCACCAGGTGCCGGTGAATGCCTCCAACGCGGAGCGCGTGTCGATCGCCTTCAACCTGATGTTCCACCAGTACGGCGAGACAGCCTCGGCACCGCTGTGGAAGGGCCGCATCCCGATCAAGCTGCCCGGTTGAACCCGGATCGCGGGCGGCCTCCAGCGCTCCGCAAACTGCGGGCGGGACGCCCGCGCTGCCAGGGATGCTCAGGTGGTCGTCCCCTGGGAGCGCGGGCCTCCGGCCCGCTCATGTCATCGCCAAGTCCGCATTGTTGGGCAACGCAGCCTGCAGCGCCGCGCGCTGCAGGCTGCTCTTGTTATGTCGGAAACGGCGCCTAGGCCTTGGCGCGGTGCAACGCGCAGATCTTGTTGCCGCAAGGATCGCGCAGATAGGCAATGTAGAGCTTCGCGCCACCACCTTCGCGCAGGCCGGGCGGATCCTCGATGCTCTTGCCGCCGTTTGCGACCCCCGCATCGTGGAAAGCCTGCACCTTTTCAGGGCTGTCGCAGGCGAAGCCGATGGTGCCGCCATTGGCATGTGTCGTTGCCTTGCCATCGATCGGCTTCGTGATGCCGAACGTGCCGCTCTGGGTGCGATAGAAGACCCGCCCCCTCGGATCGGCCTTACCCTCCGGGACGCCAATGGCGCCGAGCGCCGCGTCGTAGAACTTTTTCGATGCGGCGACGTCGTCCGCGCCGACAAAAATGTGAGTGAACATCGGTCCTCCCTTGACCAGTGAACGCAACAACCCTGTGCCGGCGAGATGAGCCCGCCGGCACGAAGCAGATTGTACAATCCAGCCGCTTCCCTTCACGATCGCAGCCGACAACCCTCCCATGCGGAAGCGGCCGCTTGCACGTTACCGGGTTCGTTGTCTGCATGCGCCCGGGAGCGCGGGCGTCCCGCCCGCCTTCATGGCGAAGGCTTGCTTTTGCCTGACACGATATGAGTGGGCGGAGCGCCCGCGCTCCAGGCTATGCCGACGTCATCGTCACCAGCGACGCCGCCAGCGCCGGCGTGGGCCACGATGATGCCAGCGAGGCCGCTTCGTACGCCGCGGCGGCGCGCAGGATCAGGCGTTCGCTGTACTTGGGGCCGACGATCTGCAGGCCGGCCGCCGGACGTGAAGTCGCGGCGGAGCGGGCGCGGGGCAGCGCCGCTCTGGAAGTGCTGCATCCCGATCAAGCCGCGGGTTGGTCAGTTTTCGCGATCCATCGCTTCCCAGTCGAACAGGCTGGGTTGCCTGTTGCTGAACCGCGCCACGGCCTGGCGGTGATAATCGGTGTTGCGGGCGATCGCCTGGCTGGTGGCCTCCATCTCCAGAACCGCGTGCAGGTCGAGTTCGAAGGAGTGGTTGAGGATCGTTTTCGACATGGCGATTGCAGCCGTTGACGCATGGCGGAACCGGCCGGCGAGCTTGCGCGCCTCGGCCATCAGGGTTTCAGGGGAATGGATGGCGTAGACGATTCCGAGCTCCTTGGCTTCCGCGGCGGGCAGCCGGCGGGCGCTGAAGATCAGTTCCTTGGCCTTCTGCAGGCCGACGATGCGCGGCAGCAGGAACAGCCCGGACCAATCCGGCACCAGGCCGATACGGCCGAAGGCCTGCAGGAAGAAGGCGCGCGGCGTGGCCAGGATGAAGTCACCCGCCAGGGCAAGGTTGCATCCCGCGCCGGCCGCAGCGCCATCGACGGCGACGATCACCGGCAGCTCGAGATTGACGAGGTCATGCAGGCGATTGTGGGCATCGCGCATGCGCTTGCGCATCTCCAGAGGCGGTTCCTCCTGCGCGCGCATGCGCTTGACGTCGCCGCCGGCCGAAAAGTTGCCGCCGGCACCGGTGATGATCGCCGCCTTGACCTGCCTGCCGGCCTGCTCCTTGAGCAGGGCGAGCACCTGGTCGAGGTCCTGGCGCATCTCCGTCGACAGCGCATTGCGCGCATCGGGACGGTTGAGCGTGATGGTGGCGATCTCGTCGGCGACCTCGAAGCGAATGTGCGTGAGCTGCATCGTCATCCTCACTCGGTGGCGGTTCGCGCGGCTGCGCCTGCGACAGGTCGATCGGGATCATGCTCACCAAGCATCGGCGCCGGTCGCGCTGCGCGCGGGCGCAGGCCATCGAACGACACCGGCAGGCGAACGAGGCGGGCGTCGGAGCCTTCGACCCTGTCGAAGATATCCAGCGCCTGGACCTGCGGGTGGTCAAGCACGTCCGGAAGCGTGTTGACCGGTGCGCACGGGACGCCGGCAGCCGCCAGGCGAGCCATCCACTGCGCGCGCGTTGCGCTGCGGACAAGCGGTTCGATCATGCCGTTCAGCATCTCGCGGTTTGCGCTGCGGCCGCGCGCGGTGCGGAAGCGTTCGTCGCCAGCCCACTCGGGATGGCCAAGCGCGCGCGCCAGCTTGGCGAACAGGCGGTCATTGGCGCCGGCGATCATGATCTCGCCATCCTGGGCGTCGAAGCAGCGATAGACCACCACCTTGGCGCTCCCTGACCGGGAGCGGCGCGGCAATTCGCCCGACGCGGCATAGGTGGCAAGCGGAAGGGCAAGCCAGCCGAGCGCGGTCTCCAGCAGCGAACCCTCCACGAGGCAGCCCTGCCCGGTGCGGTGTCGTTCCATCAGTGCCGAAAGGCAGCCGAGCGCCGCCCAGATCCCGGTGCCAAGATCCAGCACCGAGGTGCCGATGCGTGCCGGCGGCGAGGCCTCGTCGCCATTGACGCTGAAGAGACCCGAAAATGCTTGGACGACTTCCTCGTAGCCCGGACTCCCCTGCAGCGGGCCGCGCGAGCCGAAGGCCGACAGCGAGCAGTAGACGAGATGTGGGTGCTCGGCGCGCAACGCGGCAGCGCCCAGACCGGCGGCTTCCATGGCACCGGGGCGCATGTTCTCTATCAGCACGTCGTGTTTGGCGAGCTGCTGCCTGACCCAGGCGACGGCTTCAGCGTTCTTGAGGTCGAGCCGGATGCTCTTCTTGCCGCGATTCATGGTGTTGAACATCATGCTGGCGCCGCGGGCGAAGGGAGGACCCCAGGCGCGGCAGTCATCACCACCGTCGGGGCGCTCGATCTTGATTACCTCGGCTCCCAGGGCGGCGAGGATCTGTCCCGCCTGGGAGCCGGCAATGTTGAGCGTGAACTCCATCACGCGCACGCCTTTCAGCGGCTGCATGGCCGTGTACCCCGCTTCTGCGACATGGGCGCGAGCGCCCGGATTTCCGGTTGGCTTGCGTGTCAGGTGGCGATCTTGGCCTTGAGGATGATGTCGGCCCAGCGCTCGCGCTCATGGGTGATGAAGGCGGCGAGCTGTTCCGGCGTCAGCGGTGGCGATTCACGGCCGGGCGATGTGAGCGGCGGCTTGCCGGGACCGCCGGCGATCTCCTCGATAACGGCCTGGTTGAGTGCGCGCACCACATGATCCGGCGTGCCGCTGCGCACGCAGAACGTGACAAACGGCAGATTGATGACCTTGGGCAAGCCCAGCTCGGCAAACGTAGGCACGTCCGGGTACAGCGGGATACGCTGCGTGTGGCTCACGGCCAGCGGGATCATGTCCTTCTGCTTGACGAAGTCGATGATCTCGAACGGCGTGGCGAACATCATGTCGATATCACCCGACCGGAGGGCCATCAGAGTCTGCGGGCTGCCGCGGAAGTGCACGATCAGCGTGTCGATTACGGCCTCCCTGTTGAACAGCTCTGCCACCAGATGCACCGTCGAGCCGACACCGCCGGAGCCGATGGTGAGCTTTCCCGGGTTTGCCTTGGCCTTCGCGATCAGTTCGGCGAGGGAGGTGATACCCAGGCCCGGACGCGCGACCAGCATGCCCGCGCCGCGCTGGACGAGGGCCACGGGGACGAAGTCCTTGGCCGGGTCATAGGGGAAGCTGCGTCCCGAGTTGCGCCAAAGAAACTCGCCATTGACCAGCTCGCCGTTGGTGCCGATCAGCAGCGTGTAGCCATCGGCCGGCGCGCGCAGCGCTTCGGTCGCCGCGATCGTACCCGCAGCACCCACCTTGTTCTCGACGACGATCGACACGCCGAAGCGCTCGCTGAGCCGTTGGCAGACGGCGCGCACCGGTGCATCGACGCTGCTGCCCGGCGCCGATCCAACCAGGACACGCAACAGCTTCGTTGGCCAGCGCTCTTCTGCGCGCGCGGCAGCGGCGGGCAGCGTCAGGGCGGATGCCAGCGTTGCCAGGCGTCGTCTCGTCAGCATGTCTGTGATCTCCTCGCCTGTCCTGCAGCACCGGTCACAACGCCATGTCGCCGTCGAGCATCGCCCGGGCGATGGCGCGGCGCAGGATCTCGTTCGAGCCGTCGGCGATGTTCACCTTGCGCATCGACACATAGGCCTCGGTCAGGTTCAGCTCGTTGGTCATGCCCATCGCGCCGTGTACCTGCATCACCGAGTCCAGGGCCTTGGCGCCGGCCTGGACGGCAAAGGCCTTGGTCATCGACAGCTCCTTGCGGGCAGGCAGGCCGCGATCGAGGAGCTGCGAGACGTTGAGGCTCATTAGGTGCGCGGCGTGGATCTGCATCGCCGCTTCCGCCAGCGGGAAGGTGACCCCCTGGTATTCGGCTATCGGATGGCCGAAAGCCTGGCGCACCTTGGTGTACTCGAAGCCCATCTCCAGCGCCCAGCGCGAGACGCCGACGGCGCGGGCCGAGTTGTAGATGCGCCCGAGGTTGACCCCCAGCATCGCCGTAGCGAAGCCGCGATGCAGCTCGCCGACGAGCTGGTAGGGCTCGATCCGCACGTCGTCGAAGTGCAGCAGCGCTTCGTCACCGCCGGCGCTACCCCACATCTTGATGATGCGCTCGACCTTGAAACCGGGAGCGTCGGTCGGCACCAGGAAGGCGCTGATGCCGCCCTTGCCCTGCGATGCGCGCTCCGCGTCAGTGACGGCGAAGACGATGCAGAACTCGGCATGCGGGCTGTTCGTCGTCCAGATCTTGCCGCCGCTCAGGCGCCAGCCCTCGCCGTCGGCGACCGCGCGGGTCTTGATGCGAGCTGCATCCGAGCCGGCGCCGGGCTCGGACAGCCCGAAGCACATGCTGGTCTTGCCGGACATCATGTCGGGCAGGATCCGGCGCTTGGCTTCCGGCGTCATCTTGGCGAGCACGGGGCTTGGTCCCATCGCCCAGTGGCTCACGGCGTAGTGGCCAAGCCAATGCTTGTAGCCGCAGGCATGGAAGATCTTTTCCCACACGCCGAACCAGGCGACATGGCCCATCCCGGCACCGCCGATCTGCTCGGGTGCGCACATGGCGTAGTAGCCGGCCGCGGCCGAGGCCATGCGGATCTCGCGGATGATGTCGAGCACCGCCGGGCTGAAGCGGCCATCCTCGGCGTAGAGCTTGCGGTCGTCGTCCAGCAGCGCCTCGTGCCGCTCGTGTCGCGTGAAGACTTCCGCATGCAGGAAGCCTTCGATGCCATCGCGCACGGCGCGCACATCTTCCGGGTACTCGTAGGCGATGGCGTTCATGTCCGTTCCTCCCTCGGTCGGCGGATCGTGTTAGCACCCGTCGATGGTGGACTGAACGGCAGCGACACCCCTCACGCGCGATATTGCATATGCAATACTGAGCGTGTCGGGCTCAGGTTGAAGATTCGGGGAGGCTTCCGGTTACACGTCAGGCATGGCCTCGCAGTGCAAGGCGACCTGCTTGCGCAGCAGGTCGGCGAGGCGCCGATGCTCTGCGCGGATACGGCGCGCTGACCCCGCTACAGAGAGCACCAGCGGCTTGTTTAGAATGTCGTTGAACGGCAGCCGTACGGCGACCGAGCCTATGTTGCGGAACACGCCGCCCGTAATCCAGCCGTAGCCTTCGCGACGGGTTCGGCCGACATGGCGCAGGACGTGCTCGACATCTTCCTGCGGGCCGGCGGCGGTGGCGTTGATCAGTCGCACGATGCGGCCGATCTCCGCATCGGTTCGCTCGGCCAGCAGCACCAGGCCGCCGGCAGTGCGGCAGATCGGCCGTGACACTCCTGGCCGCAGCGGCAGTTTGGTCAACGATCGGCGCGCCTCGATGACATACATATACTGCAGCTCGACACCGTTCTGCGTGGCGAGCATCGTCGTCATGCGTGTCAGCTCGCGAAGCCGCGCCAGCATTCCGAAGATCTCGTTGCGGCCGAGGGTGCCGGCGTGGATCCATCCGCCGAGCAGAGCCACGCGCATGGTCGGCGCGAAGCGGCGCGTCTCGGTGTCGTAGTTCAGATATCCCGTGCGTCGCAGGTCGTTCATCAGAAACGACGTGCTCGACTGCGGGTAGCCGAGCGTCGCGGCGATCTCACCGACTCCCGCTGGCCGACGTAGCTTCTCATAGAGATCAAGGATCTCAAGCGCCCGGCGCGCCGATTTCACCGTGCGTTCTGGTGGCATCGGCGTTAGGCCGCCGGATTGGCCGCCATTCTCACCAGCGACGCCGCCAGCGCCGGCGTGGGCCACGATGATGCCAGCGAGGCCGCTTCGTACGCCGCGGCGGCGCGCAGGATCAGGCGTTCGCTGTACTTGGGGCCGACGATCTGCAGGCCGGCCGGCAGGCCGTCGGACGTGAAGCCGCAGCGGATCGTGGCGCAGGGCTGGCCGGTATAGTTGAAGGCCACCGTGAACGGCGTCGCGCGCGCCCAGCGGTCGTTGCCCTGGGCGTGATACGGCATCGCGGCGTTCACCGGCGGTGCCGGGATGGTCGGCATCAGCAACAGGTCGTGGCGCTGATGGAACAGCGCCATCTCGGTGCCCAGGGCGATGCGCGCCAGCTCGCCCTCATAGGCCTCGGCGCGCGACACACCAAGGCCGCGCCGCGCGAGTTCGAGGAAGCCCGGGTCGAGGTCCGGCCAGCGCGCTTCGGGGATGCGCGACAAGGTCTCGCCGAAGCCGGCCAGCCAGTAGGTCTCGAAGCGCGGGCGCAACGGCGCGGTGACCTCGCCAACCTCTTCGACGATGGCACCCAGTGCCTCGAAGGCACGGGCCGCCGTCTGCACCAGCGCCGCAACCTCGGGGTCGGTCTGGGCGCCGCCGAACGTGGTCGTCACCGCGATCTTGAGCCCGGCAACGCCCGCCCACAGATCGGCGCCGAAGTCCTCGCCGGTGTAGGGCAGGGCGTACCAGTCGCGCGCATCGGGCTTGGCCATTTCGTTCAGCATCAGCGCCGCGTCGGCCACCGATCGCGTGATCGGTCCGGTGGCGACCAGGGTGCCGAAGGCGCCCTTGTGCGGCGCGTGCGGCACGCGACCGAACGTGGGTTTCAGGCCGAACAGGCCGCAGTGGGTGGCCGGGATGCGCACCGAGCCGCCGCCGTCGGTGCCCAGCGCCAGGGTGCCGATGCCGGCGGCCAGGGACGCCGCCGCGCCGCCGGACGAGCCGCCGGGTGTGCGTTCGAGGTTCCAGGGGTTGCGCGTGGTGCCGAACAGCGGCCCGTCGGTCATGCCCTTCCAGCCGTATTCCGGCGTCGTCGTCTTGCCCAGGATCACGCAGCCGGCCGCGCGCAGCCGCGCCGCCTCGGGGCAATCCTGCGCCGCCGGCGTATCGGGCGTCGTGCGCGAGCCGGCCCGCGTCGGAAAACCTTTGAGGTCGACCGTGTCCTTGATGGTGACCGGCACGCCATCGATCGGCGACAGCGGCGCACCGCGCCGCCAGCGTGCTTCCGACGCGCGCGCCTGTGCCATGGCGCCGTCGCGGTCGATGACCATGAACGCATTCAGCGCGCCGTTGTAGCGCTCGATGCGCCCGAACGCGGTCTCGGCCACCTCGACAGGCGACAACGCCAACCGCCGATAAAGGCCGCGCAGCTCGCTCGCCGATTTCCAGGCAATATCAGTCATCGTTTACCCCTGGGAGCGCGGGCGTCCCGCCCGCATCAAGCGTGTTGCGCCAAGACATGAGCGGGCCGGAGGCCCGCGCTCCCAGGAGCGCGAGTCCGGCTGGCGTATGTTTCAATCGCCCGCCGCGGCGTCATACGCCGCGATGCGGCTGCGGATCTTCGCGGCGGCGTCCTCGCGCACGGCCTCGCCGTCGGGGCCCTTGTAGAACAGCGGCGCCCATTGCTTCACGGCCTCGCCGTCGGACGCCCAGGCATGGCAGGTGTCGATCATGTAGGGCGGCCGATGCGCTTCCGGCGCGCGCGGCCGGCGCCGTCCCGGGACAGGCTCGCCCTTGGCGGCGGCCTGCTGCGCCTTGTGGGCGCGCATCAGCTCGACCGCCTTGCTGGAATGGATGGTCTGATACGCCGTGGTGCCCACCGGACCCAGCAGCTCGACCAGGTGGGTGCAGCCCTGCGTGCCGCCCAGCCGCTCGCGCGCCTGGCGGCGGAAGCCGCCGGCGATGCGCAGGCCGATCAGCCGCTTGAAGTTGGGGGTGATGTCGGGACAGATCCGGTAGGGCGCGTTGTCGGTCGCCGCCTCGACGTCGCGGATCGTCATCGTCTCGTCGACCGTGAGGCGGATCCACATGTTGTGGATGTACTCGCCGGGCTGCAGCACGCCACGCCAGCCTTCGTCCTGCGGATAGTGTTTCTCGTCCGTGATATGGCCCTCGATATCCCACAGGCCATCGTCACGGAAATAGCCCTGGCACGTCACCTTGCGCGTATGCAGAGGCCGGCGGGCGGCCGGCACGGGAAGCGGCATTCGATCCTCGGTCGTGAACGGATGTTCATGTGGCGCGGACTATAGTCACGCGCACTCTCGAAGCAACCCATGGACAGAGCGTCATTCTCGCACGATTTTTGTTGTTTCCAAAACGAGAATTCTATATAGATGACGGCGGCTGTGGCCCCCGCCGTCGAGGCTGACGGGCGTTTCGGGTGCGGCCATGACGGGCTCTCACGGACTTTCTGGCCGTAACTGGCCGCTATCTGCCGCCGCTTGGCCGCGTCGGATCGTGGCCAACAAGCCATTGAAACCAAACGACAATGTGACTTTCTGGCCGTATCTGCCCTTTCTGCCCGCGTGCGGCGGGGACTACGCTGCCGCGGCGGTCGGCGGCACCAGCCGCAGCTGGGCGATGCGATTGCCCTCGCGCTTGAGGACCTCGAAACGGAAACCATGGAAGGCAAATGTCTGGCCGACATCGGGGATGCGCCGCGCCTCGTGCAGCACCAGGCCGGCGATGGTGGTCGCCAGGTCCTCGGGCAGGTCCCAGCCGAACTCGCGGTTGAGGTCGCGCACCGGCACGCTGCCCGAGCAGACGTAGCTGCCGTCGCTGGCGGGCTCGACACCGACCACGCGCACGTCGTGCTCGTCGTCGATCTCGCCGACGATCTCCTCGATGATGTCCTCCAGGGTGACGACGCCCTCCAGGGCGCCGTACTCGTCGACCACCAGCGCGAAGTGCTCGCGCCGCAGCTTGAAGGCCTGCAACTGGTCCAGCAGCGAGGTCGTCTCGGGGATGAACCAGGGTTCGCTCACGAAGGCGTCGAGGTTGAGTGCCGCCAGAGCGCCGTCGTGACGGTGAACGGCGCGGAACAGCGCCTTGGCATGGATCACGCCGACAATGTTTTCGACCTGGCCGCGATAGAGCGGCAGCCGCGTGTGCGGGCTTTTCAGGACGAGGTCGACCAGTGTGTCGGTCGGCATGTCGATGTCGAACGCCTTGACGTTGGCGCGGTGGGTCATCACCGCCGACACCGCGAGGTCGGCCAGGTCGAGCACCGAGCGCAGCATCTGCTTTTCCGCCGGCGCCTCCGGCTCGTGTCCGCCTTCGCCGTGCATATCGATGGCGCCGCGCAGCAGTTCGTCGGCGGCATCGGCATGCGCCGCCGCCTTGACCCGCAGCAGCCGCAGCAGATAGCGCGCGATCGCGGCGATGGCGGTGGCCAGCGGTCCCAGCAGCGCCGTCGAGAAGCGGATGGGCCGCGCCAGCACCAGCGCCACGCGGTCGGCATGCAGCAGGGCCCAGGTCTTGGGCAGCACCTCGGAGAAGATCACCACCAGCACCGTCACCGCGATGGTGGCGTAGAAAACGCCGGCGGCGCCGAAGGCATCGGTCAGCATCGCCGTGCTGAGCGAGGCGGCCAGGATGTTGACCACGTTGTTGCCCAGCAGCATGGCGCTGATGACGTGGTCCTTGCGGTCGAGCAGGGCGTTCACGATGACGGCGCGGCGGTTGCCGGTGTGCGCCAGGCGGTGCAGGCGCGGCCGCGAGGCGCCGGTGATCGCCGTTTCGCTCGCCGAGAAGAACGCCGACAGCGCCAGGCACAGCAGGATCAGCGGCCCCGCGATCTCCGGCCCGATACCGAAGTCGAAATCAGGATCCATGACGGGGCGTCATGGTTGGGATGTTGGCATCGGTTTACCTTCCCCCGCTTGCGGGGGAAGGTGGCGCGTAGCGCCGGATGGGGGTGCCTCGCGATCAGACGGAGTCTGTATCAGGTTCCCCCCATCCGCCCTTCGGGCACCTTCCCCCGCAAGCGGGGGAAGGTAGAAAACAACTTCGCCCATCGCTCAGGCCGCGAGTGCGCGGCGCACGGTATCCAGCGCCGGGGCCTCGTCGATGCTGCGGGCCACGAAGGCCTGGCCGATGCCGCGCACCAGCACGAAGGTGATGCGGCCGTCGCGGTTCTTCTTGTCGCCGCGCATGTGATCGACCAGCCGTGCGGCATCCCAGGCCCGCGCGTTGTCGCCGGGGATGGCGCGCGGCGAGGTCGCGAGCCCGACCGACTCCAGATGCCGGCGCACGCGCGCCGCATCCGGTGCCGGGCACAGGCCCAGGGCCGCCGACATGTCGAACGCCATCACCATGCCGATGCCGACCGCTTCGCCGTGCAGCAGGTCGCCGCCGTAGCCGGTCTCCTTCTCCAGCGCATGGCCGAACGTGTGGCCGAGGTTGAGCAGTGCGCGCAGGTCGCCGGTCTCGCGTTCGTCGCCGGCCACGATGCGCGCCTTGGCGAGGCAACTGCGCGCGATCGCCTCGATGCGCGCGGCATGATCGCCCGCCAGCAGCGCGCCGCCGTTGGCCTCCAGCCAGGCGAAGAACGGGGCATCGTCGATCAGGCCGTACTTCACCACCTCGGCGTAGCCCGCCAGCAGCTCGCGCGGCGGCAAGGTGTCGAGCACGGCGGTGTCGGCGATCACCAGGCGCGGCTGGTGGAAGCTGCCGACCAGGTTCTTGCCGTGGCGCGTGTTGATGCCGGTCTTGCCGCCCACCGAACTGTCGACCTGCGCCAGCAGGGTGGTGGGGATCTGGATGAAATCGACGCCGCGCAGCAGCACCGCGGCGGCGAACCCGGTGAGGTCGCCGACCACGCCGCCGCCCAGCGCGATCAGCACGGTGCCGCGGTCGGGCCGCTGGTCGAGCAGCGCCTCCATCAGGCGCTGGAAGGCGCCGAATTCCTTGCTGCGTTCGCCGGCCGGCACGATCACCGTGGCAGCCCGGATGCCGGCCGCGTCCAGCGCGCGCACCACGCGGTCCAGGTGCAGTGGCGCCACGATGTCGTCGCTCACCACGATGGCGCGGCGTCCCGGGATCAGTGGCGCGCACAAGGCGCCGGCACGATCGAGCAGGCCGGCGCCGATGTCGATGCTGTAGCGTCGCTCGCCCAGCTCGACGGTGACCTGACGGACGGTGTCGCTCATGACGCGGCTCCGGCCGGCGTGTTGGTGTGCAGGAACGCCGCGAGCGCGTCGATCACCTCGTCCGTCGTGCGGTCGGCTGGCGAATCGCGGCTGTCGACGGTGATGTCGGCTTCGGCGTAGATGGGGTAACGGATCGACATGAGACGTTGCAACACAGCTTCGGGATTGTCCTGCTTCAGCAGTGGCCGGTTGGTGCGCCGCCCGACGCGCTCGATCAGCACCGGCAGTTCGGCCCGCAGCCAGATGGTGATGGCGCGTTCGCGCATCACCATGCGCGTCTGCGGGTCCATGAAGGCGCCGCCGCCGGTGGCCAGCACGATCGCGGGCCCGTCGAGCAGGCGCTGGATGACGCGGCGCTCGCCGGCGCGGAACTGCGCCTCGCCGTACCGGTCGAAGAACTCCTCGATGCTGCAGTCCGCCGCTTTCTCGATCTCGATATCGGCATCGATAAAGGGAAGGCCCAGCCGGTGGGCCAGCCGCCGTCCGATGGCGCTCTTGCCGGCACCCATCAAGCCGACCAGCGCTACCGTGCGGTCGGGCGCGGGCACGCTCCTAGCGGTCAGCATGGCGCTGGGCCCGACTTGCTGCAGGACCGCCAAATGGGGCGGGAAAAAGGCGATTCACCGAACTTTCTCAATGTGTTGCGCACCAAACCGCAATTGTCATCGCGATCCGTACACGCTAGTGTGGCCAATATCGCCGCTCGCGCCGCGCCACACAAGCGGGGCGCGGGTCGTTCCCTCCGACCAAAGCCGGCGCCCGTGTTCGGTAAGCGTAGCCAGTTTCAAAGCGGGATGAGCTTCCGTTCCGTTCTCCTGATCATCCTCGCCATCGTCCTGGTGGCGGGCTTTGTCGTGCTCGCGTTCATCGACGTGGCGCCGCCCCAGCGCACGCGCGAGATCCCCATCCTGCCGCCGCCGTCCGCCAAATGACGACGGCTGCGACAACCCGCCCCGGCCCCCCGCCGGTCCGCCGGCGGGGTCGGCGGCCCAAGGAGGAGCCGCGCCGCGTCACCGAGGTCGAGCTGTTCCTCGAGATGCTGGCGGCGGAGCGCGGCGCGGCCGTCAACACGCTGGAAGCCTATGGCCGCGATCTCGACGCGCTGTGCGCCTTCCTGGCCCGCCGCAAGGAAGGGCCGCTCGATGCCACGTCGGATGCGCTGCGCGCCTACATCGCCAGCCTGCGACATATGGGCATGGCCAGTCGCACCTCGGCGCGGCGCCTGTCGTCGATCCGCCAGTTCTTTCGCTTTCTGCTGGCCGAGGGCAAGCGCACGGACGATCCCTCGGCGGTACTCGATTCGCCGCGGCTGGACAGGCCGCTGCCCAAGGTGCTGTCGCAAGACGATGTCGCAGCCCTGATCGCGGCGGCATCCAAGCGCGATGCGCGCGAGGGCCTGCGCCTGTCGGCGCTGATGGAACTGCTCTATGCCACCGGCATGCGCGTGTCGGAACTCGTCGGCCTGCCGTTGGCGGCGGTGGAACGCGATCCCGAGGCGCTGATCGTGCGCGGCAAGGGCGACAAGGAGCGCCTGGTGCCGCTGGGCGAACCGGCGCGCGATGCCATCCTGGCCTGGCTCGGCGCGCGCGCTTCAGGTCTCAAGGGCGGCAAGGCGTCACCCTACCTGTTCCCCTCGCGCAGCCGCGAGGGCCATCTGACGCGTCAGCGTTTTGCCCAGCTGCTGAAGGAGCTGGCGATCGAGGCCGGTCTCGATCCGCAGCGCGTCTCGCCGCACGTGCTGCGCCACGCCTTTGCCAGCCATCTGCTGGCGCATGGCGCCGACCTGCGCAGCGTGCAACTGATGCTGGGTCATGCCGACATCGCCACGACGCAGATCTACACGCACGTGCTCGACGAGAAGCTGCGTCAGCTGGTCGAGGACAAGCACCCGCTAGCCAAAAGCGACGGCTGAAATCGGGTGTTGCGCTGCAGTATTACGTGATATTGCGTCGCACAAGAACACCGCCGTAAGGATCCTGTCATGAGCTTCACCATCGTCGAGCCGGTCACGTCGCGCCTGAACCGCAGCGAACTGGCGGTGCCGTGCAGCCGGACCGAGCTGTTCGAGAAGGCGGCCAAGGGCAGCGCCGACGTGATCTTCCTCGACCTCGAGGACGCGGTGGCGCCGGACGACAAGGAGCGCGCGCGCAAGAACTGCGTGCAGGCGCTGAACGACATCGACTGGCGCGGCAAGACGATCTCGTTGCGCGTCAACGGGCTCGATACGCACTGGATGTATCGCGACGTGGTCGACGTCCTGGAAGGCGCGCCCGGCAAGCTCGACCTGATCATGATTCCCAAGGCCGGCACGGCGGCTGACATCTACGCCGTCGACATGCTGGTGACGCAGATCGAGGCGGCGACCAAGGTCAGCAAGCGCATCGGCTTCGAGATGATCATCGAGACGGCGCTGGGGATGCAGAACATTGATGCCATCGCCGGCGCCAGCAAGCGCAACGAGTCGCTGCACTTCGGCGTTGCCGACTATGCCGCCTCGACCAAGGCCAAGACCGTGAACATCGGCGGCCCGCATCCGCAGTACGGCGTGCTGACCGACACCGATGCCGAGGGCAAGCGCACCTATTTCTGGGGCGATGTCTGGCACTACGCGATCTCGCGCATGGTGGTGGCCGCCCGCGCGCATGGCCTGCGGCCGATCGACGGTCCGTTCGGCGACTTCTCCGATGCCGAGGGTTTTCGCGCCCAGGCCAACCGCGCCGCGGTGCTGGGCTGCGAAGGCAAGTGGGCAATCCATCCCTCGCAGATCGCACTCGCCAACGAAGTCTTCGGTCCCAGCACCGAGGAGATCGCCAAGGCCAAGCGCATTCTCGATGCCATGCTGGCGGCACAGCGCGAAGGCAAGGGTGCGGTGGCGCTCGACGGCAAGCTGATCGACAACGCGTCGATCAAGCAGGCTGAGGTGCTGCTGAACATGGCCAAGCGGCTGGGCATGGCGGTGTAAGCCTCTTGCAGCGCAGTGAATGATGCACCGGCCTGCGCTGCGGCGTGCTTGACACCGCCGCAGCGGGCCGGCTAGCGGTCGACAGCGGGCAACCGGAGCCGATATGCCAACAACGTTCCTCGACTTCGAGAAGCCGATCGCGGACCTCGAGGGCGCCATCATGGAGCTGCGCCATCGTGGTGATGGCGAAGGCGTCGACATCGCCGAGGAAGTGTCGCGCCTGCAGGCCAAGGTCGAGCGTCAGATCAAGACGACCTATGCCAAGCTGACGCCGTGGCAGCGCGTGCAGGTGGCGCGCCACCCCGAGCGGCCGCATGCGTTGAAATACGTCGATAGCCTGATCGAGACCTTCACGCCGCTGGCGGGCGATCGTGCCTTTGCCGAGGACGCCGCGATCGTCGGCGGCCTGGGCCGGTTCCGCGGCCGCCCGTGCTTGGTGATCGGCCAGGAGAAGGGCGACGACACCGAGAGCCGCATCAAGCACAATTTCGGCATGGTGAAGCCCGAGGGTTATCGCAAGGCGCAGCGCCTGATGAAGCTCGCCGATCGTTTCGGCCTGCCGGTGATCACCTTCGTCGACACCGCCGGCGCCTATCCCGGCGTCGACGCCGAGGCACGCGGCCAGGCCGAGGCGATCGCGCGCAGCATCGAGGTGTGCCTGGAACTCGGCGTGCCGCTGGTCAGCCTCGTGATCGGCGAGGGCGGTTCCGGTGGCGCCGTGGCGTTGGCGGCGGCGAACCGCGTGCTGATGATGGAGCACGCCGTCTATTCCGTGATCACGCCGGAGGGCTGCGCCTCGATCCTGTGGCGTTCGGCGGAGAACGCCAAGGACGCCGCCGAGGCGCTACGGCTCACGTCAGACGATCTGAAGAAGCTCGGTGTGTGCGACACCGTGGTGGGCGAGCCGCTGGGCGGCGCGCATCGCGACCCCGACGCCGCCGTCAAGGCCGCCGGCGATGCGATCGAGACCGAACTGGCGGCGCTCGACGGCATGGACGCGGTGGCGCTGCGCCAACACCGACGCGATAAGTTCCTGGCGATGGGCTCGAAGGGGCTGTGAGGGGCAGCGCTGTCATCCCGAGCGTAGCGAGGGATCTTCTGCGCGCGGCGCACCGAGCATTTCTTGAGAAAGATCCCTCGCTGCGCTCGGGATGACGGGCGATCAACCGGCTTCGGTCGGCGTCTTGGTGATCAGCGCCAGCGCATGCAAGCCCTGGGCGAATTCGCCCTTCAGCAGATCGTAGACCAGGCGCTGGCGCGCCACGCGGCTCTTGCCTTCGAAGGCCGCCGACACGATCTCGACGGTGAAGTGGCTTTCGCCACCGTCGCGGGCGCCGGAGTGGCCGGCGTGCTTGGCCGAATCGTCGGTGACCTTCAACGCAGAGGGCGCTAACGCTTCGCGGATCTTGTGCTCGATGGCATCGGCGACGGCACCCATGAACGAACTCCTGCTGTTGTGATGTCAACGGCAATCTTCGCCGTCGGCATCTTGCTCAGATGGCTGGTGGCGCGCATATATCTAGAATGCCTGGCGGACGACGCAAATCGGTTTTGACGGCTTCGGACATACGCATTGAAGGGCGCGTGTGCGAGCATCCGGGCTGCATGGCGGCGGCCGAATTCCGGGCGCCAAAGTCGCGCACCCAGCTCCATCAATACCGCTGGTTCTGCCTCGAGCACGTGCGCGAGTACAACGCCAAGTGGGACTTCTACGCCGGCATGAACGAGACCGAGATCGAAGCGCAGATCCGCGCCGACCAGACATGGCGGCGCCCGACCTGGAAGGTCGGCGCGCGCACCGATCGGCGGGCGACGAACGATCCGCTGGAAGATCTGCTCGACCCTTACGATATCCTTGCCGACTCGGAAGTGCTGCAGGCCAAGGGCAAGCGTCGGGCGCCGGCGCAACCCAACAACCTGACGCCGGCGGAGCAGCAGGCCTTGTCGATCCTCGATCTCACATGGCCGCAGACGTTGGACTCGGTAAAGGTGCGCTACAAGCAGCTGGCCAAGCGCCACCACCCCGACGCCAACGGCGGCAGCAAGGAAGCCGAAGAGCGCCTCAAGCTGATCAACCGCGCCTATACGACCTTGCGCCAGAGTCCGCATTTCGCGGCGTGATGCGAGGCGCTTCGACAGCCCGCCGTGCCGGGGTGCCAATTTGGCTACGCTGTTGGAACCAATGCGCGTCTGTTGAATTAAGTAACTGAAATTTCTGTTCAAAACGCGCGATGGGCAGCTTTGCGGTAGCTGCAAGATAGGACAGCATTTCAGCCCTTGCGAGGGGATCGGTGGCCTGCCATCCTCGCGCGCCCTTCCTCCTTGGACCCTTTTGTGATGAACCCCGACTCCGGTCAGCCCGACACATCCGTTTCCGTTCGCGAGAAGTTCGCCATCGACAGCGACATGATGGTGCCGGCGTTCGGCCAAGCCACCGAGCACGTGCCGGTGATCGATCCCGACTACCTGTTCGATCACGACACGACCTTGGCCATCCTGGCCGGGTTCGCGCACAACCGACGCGTCATGATCCAGGGCTACCACGGTACCGGCAAGTCGACGCACATCGAGCAGGTGGCGGCGCGGCTGAACTGGCCCTGCATCCGCGTCAACCTCGACAGCCACGTGAGCCGTATCGACCTGATCGGCAAGGACGCCATCGTCCTGCGCGACGGCAAGCAGGTCACCGAATACAAGGAAGGCATCCTGCCGTGGGCACTGCAGCACGCCTGCGCGCTGGTGTTCGACGAGTACGATGCCGGCCGCGCCGACGTGATGTTCGTGATCCAGCGCGTGCTGGAGGTCGAGGGCAAGATGACCTTGCTCGACCAGAACAAGGTGATCCAGCCGCACCCGGCGTTCCGCCTGTTCTCGACCGCCAACACCGTCGGCCTGGGCGACACGACCGGCCTCTATCACGGCACGCAGCAGATCAACCAGGGCCAGATGGACCGCTGGTCGATCGTCACCGTGCTGAACTATCTGCCGCACGATCAGGAAGTCGGCATCGTGCTGGCCAAGGCCAAGCACTACGCCACCGACCCTGGCCGCAAGGTCGTCAGCAACATGGTGGCGCTTGCCGACCTGACGCGTGCCGGTTTTGTCGCCGGCGACATTTCGACCGTCATGTCGCCGCGCACCGTCATCACGTGGGCGCAGAACGCGCAGATCTTCGGTGACGTCGGCTTTGCCTTCCGTCTGACCTTCCTCAACAAGTGCGACGAGGTCGAGCGTACGACGGTGGCCGAGTACTACCAGCGCTGCTTCGGCAAGGAACTGCCGATGGGCCATGGCAAGGCCAAGCTGCACTAAGACATCGTCATAGGGGCCCGACGTGGCCGGCAAGGACACTACACCGCTCGAAGAGTTCCGGCGTGTGACGGCCGCGACCATGCGCGCCGTCTCGCGGCGCGACGTGAACGTCACGTTCGTGCCTGACGGCGGCCAACTCATGGGTCAGGAAGCCCGCATCACGGTGCCGGCGCGCGATCTGCCGGCCGATGACGTGGCGCGCGCCCGCGGCGAATCCGACTCGATGGCGCTGAAGATGCGCTATCACGACCGCCGCATGCATCTGCGGCGCATGCCGGCCGGCGAAGCGGCGCGCGCGGTGTTCGATGTGGTCGAGCAGGTCCGCGTCGAGTCGATCGGCGCACGGCGCATGCCGGGCGTGGCCGACAACCTCGATGCGGTGTGGACCGAGCGCTGCGAGCAGCGCGGTTATCGCCGCGTGCGCACCAAGGACGACGCGCCGGTGGCCGATGTCGTCGGCCTGCTGGTGCGCGAGCGGCTGCTGGGCGCGGCGCCGCCCGAATCGGCGCGCGAGATGGTCGATCTCTGGCGGTCGGATGTCGAGCAGGCAGCCGGCAAGGATCTCGACAAGCTGGCCGAAACCATCGGCAATCAGGAGCAGTTCGCCCGCGCGCTGCGCCGGCTGATCAAGGACCTGCACCTGGGCGACGATTCGGCCGACCTCGACGACGACAGCGACGAGGATCAGGATTCGAGCGAGAATCCCGAGGGCGAATCCAACGAGACCGGCGAGGACGGCCAGGACTCGACCGAGACCCACGGCTACGGCGCGCAGGGCGAGGAGACCGAGGACACCTCGGACCAGGACGATTCCTCGGAGACCGTTGCCGACCAGGCCCAGACCGAAATGCAGATGGGCGCCGGCGACGAGGACGAGCCGGGCCGCGCCGAGCGGCCGTGGTTGCCGCCCGGTGCGCTGAGCAACGAGCCGGCCGGCCAGCAATACCACGCCTATACGACCAAGTTCGACGAGGTGGTCGACGCCGTCGATCTGTGCGACGCCGACGAACTGGGCCGCCTGCGCCAGCACCTGGACCAGCAGTTGTCGCACCTGTCCGGTGTAATCGGGCGCCTGGCAAACCGTCTGCAGCGCAAGCTGATGGCGCAGCAGAACCGCTCGTGGGAGTTCGATCTCGACGAGGGCATGCTGGATGGCGCGCGGCTGGCGCGGGTTGTCGCCAATCCGACGCAGCCGCTGTCCTTCAAGCAGGAGAAAGACACCACGTTCCGCGACACCGTGGTGAGCCTGCTGATCGATAATTCCGGCTCCATGCGCGGTCGGCCGATCACCGTGGCGGCGATGAGCGCCGACATCCTGGCGCGCACGCTCGAGCGCTGCGGCGTGAAGGTCGAGATCCTCGGCTTCACGACGCGGGCCTGGAAGGGCGGCCAGAGCCGCGAGCAGTGGCTGGCGGCGGGCAAGCCGGCCAACCCCGGCCGACTCAATGACCTGCGCCACATCGTCTACAAAGCCGCCGATGCGCCGTGGCGGCGGGCACGCAAGAACCTCGGCCTGATGCTGCGCGAGGGCATTCTCAAGGAGAACATCGACGGCGAAGCGCTGTTGTGGGCCCACAACCGGCTGCTGCCGCGCGGTGAGGATCGCCGCATCCTCATGGTGATTTCCGATGGTGCGCCGGTCGACGACTCGACGTTGTCGGTGAACCCCGGCAACTACCTGGAGCGCCACCTGCGCGATGTCATCGACTGGATCGAGTCGCGCTCACCGGTCGAGCTGGTCGCCATCGGCATCGGCCACGACGTGACGCGTTACTATCGCCGCGCCGTCACCATCGTCGACGCCGACCAGTTGGGTGGCACCATGATGGAGCAGCTGGCCTCGCTGTTCGACGAAGACGAGAGCGAGCGCGTCGCCGGCGAGCTGCGCCGGGCCGGCCGCAAGATCAACGCCGCCATGCTGGGCGCCCAGAAGCGCCGCCGGGCCTAGGATAACGAGACCCGGCGCGCCGCGATGCGCTGGCGGACCGACGGACTGGGCGTTTCAGTGAGCCCTGCCTCGTAGGCCACGACCGACAGGCGGGCGGTCCGGGTCAACTCAAGCAACTCCCCATCGCCCAGAAGAAAGTCTGGATTGCTCGGCTTCCCGTAACGCTCGTGGCCGACCATGAAGGTTTCGTAAAGCAACACACCACCGGGCCGCAGGGCGGCCAGCAGAGCCGGGAACAGCGGTCGGTACAGGTAGTTGGTGACGACGATGCCGGCGAAGGTTTCGCTGGCCAGCGGCCAGGGGCCGCCATCCTCCAGGTCGGCTGCGATGATTCGCACCGCCCCCGCCGCCGCGGGGAAGCGCGCCGACAAGGCGCTGACGTCCCTGTCAATCGCTGTCACCGGATGGCCAAGGGCCGTCAGCAGGGCGGTGTGGCGGCCCTTGCCGGCCGCGACGTCGAGCACCGGGCCGCCCGGTTCGATCAGGGGCGCCCACCGGGCAATCCAGGGCGAGGGAGGTATGTCCATGCTGGGCTGGTCTCTTTTGCGCCATCTTGCCAAAAGGTTACAATGACCCCATGTCTCTTGGCACTCGGCTACACCGAGTGCCAAGGATCTGGACCTGTGTATACTGACGAGCGATGATCAAGTACCGCCTGCGCTGCGCAAACGACCATGCCTTCGAAAGCTGGTTCAAGGACAGTGCCACCTACGAACGGCAGGAGAAGCGCAAGCTTCTGGAGTGCCCGGTCTGCGGCAATCCCAAAGTCGAGCGGGCGATCATGGCGCCCAATGTCGGCCGCAAGGGCAATGCCAGGACCGAGGTGGTGCCGGCGGCCGCGCCCGACACGGCGGCCCCGAGCGTGCCGGCGGTCGTACCCGGCCCTGCCATGCCGGCCGAGATGCGCAAGATGCTTATGGAACTGCGCCAGCAGGTTGAAAAGAACTGCGACTATGTCGGCGACAAGTTCGCCGACGAAGCGCGCAAGATCCACTACGGTGAGACCGACCAGCGCGGCATCTACGGCGAAACGACGGACGACGAAGCGGCCGCCCTGGCCGATGAGGGAATCGAGTTCGGCAAGCTGCCCTGGCTGCCCAAGGGCAACTGATCGCCCGCGTCAGGCCGCTTTTGTCGCCACCATCAGGTAGTTGACATCCAGGTCGCGCGGATGGACCCGCCAGCGGCCCGTGACCGGACTGTAGACCAGGCCCGCCAGCGTTTCGACCGACAGGCCGGCGGTGCGCAGCGGACGAGCGGCCTCCGACGGTTTCACGAACTTGCGCCAGTCATGGGTGCCGCGCGGCAGCCAGCCCAGCACGTATTCGGCGCCGACGATGCCCAACGCGAATGCCTTGGCCGTGCGGTTGAGCGTACTCAGGATCAGCAGCCCGCCGGGCCGCACCAGATCGGCGCAGCAGTTCAGGAACAGGCCGGGCTCGGCGACATGCTCGATGATCTCGAGTGCCAGCACCACGTCGAACGCCTCGCCGGCCGCCTGCAGCGCCTCGGCGGTGTCGCAGCGATAATCGATCGCGAGACGCATGCGCTCGGCGTGCAGTTTGGCGACGGCGACGTTCTTGTCCGACGCATCGATGCCGACAACATCGGCGCCCAGGCGACACATCGGCTCGCAGACCAGGCCGCCGCCGCAGCCGATATCGAGCAGACGCAGGCCGGCGAGCGGCGCCGGTTGCAGCGGGTCGCGGTTGAACCGGGCCGCGACATGGTCGCGCACGAAGCCGACGCGTGCCGGGTTGAGCCGGTGCAGGGGCGCAAACTTACCGCCGGCATCCCACCATTCGTCGGCGATCCGCGAGAATCGCTCGACCTCGGCCGGATCGACGGTGGTGGCGTTCATCGAATGATCTCCCGCGGGACCGCCCTTGCAGCACCGCTTGCTGGACGGCGGACCCGACGCTAGATATACGCGCCTTTTTTCAGGCCGACAGCCGGCGCGACAAACCATCGCCGGCTGACCGCCTGTTCTTCGCGATCGCGTGGGTGATATCGCGGGGCGCCGGGGTGCGTCGGGAGTTTGTCATGGGTTCGAGGCTGGCATGGCCCTGATTGTTCAGAAGTTCGGTGGGACGTCGGTTGGTGATATCGACCGCATCAAGAACGTTGCCGTCAAAGTGAAGAAAGAGGTCGAGGCCGGCCACAAGGTGGCTGTCGTGGTCTCGGCCATGTCCGGCGTCACCAACCAGCTCGTGGGCTATGTCGACACGATCGCGCCGCTGTACGACGTGCGCGAATATGACGTGGTGGTCTCGACCGGTGAGCAGGTGACCATCGGCCTGCTGGCGCTGGCGCTGCAGCAGATCGGCGTCAAGGCGCGCTCCTTTACGAGCTGGCAGCTGCCGGTGCGGACCAACGACGCCCACGGCAAGGCGCGGGTCGACACCATCGGCACCGACGAGATCCTGGCGGCGATGAACGACGGCACCGTGGCGGTAGTGCCCGGCTTCCAGGGCGTGAGCCCCGAGGGACGGGTGACCACGTTGGGCCGCGGCGGATCCGATACCTCGGCCTTGGCGCTGGCGGCGGCGCTGAAAGCCGATCGCTGCGACATCTACACCGATGTCGACGGCGTCTACACGACCGATCCGCGGATCACCGACAAGGCGCGCAAGCTGCCGATGGTGACCTACGAGGAGATGCTGGAAATGGCATCGCTGGGCTCCAAGGTGCTGCAGACGCGGTCGGTGGAGCTGGCGATGAACCACGGCGTGCGCGTGCAGGTGCTGTCGACCTTCTCCGAGGCGCTGGGCAGCGATCTGCCCGGCACGCTCGTCGTCGATGAGGAAGAGATCATGGCAAAGGGTCTGGAGCAGTCGGTTGTCAGCGGCATCGCCTATGCCAAGGACGACGTGAAGATCACCGTGGCCGGCGTCGCCGACCGGCCGGGCATCGCGGCCTCCCTGTTCGGGCCGCTGGCGGTGGCCAACATCAACGTCGACATGATCGTCCAGAACGTGTCGCTCGACGGCAAGGCCACCGACATCACCTTCACGCTGCCCAAGGCCGATCTGCCGCGGGCGGTCGCCGAGCTGGAGAAGTGCCAGTCCAACATCGGCTTCAAGGAACTGAAGACCGACACCAACGTCGCCAAGATCTCGGTGATTGGCGTGGGCATGCGCAGCCATGCCGGCGTGGCGCTGACCATGTTTGAGACGCTGGCCAAGAAGGGCATCAATATCGAGGTGATCTCGACCTCGGAAATCAAGATCAGCGTGCTGATCGAGGCCGAATACACCGAGCTGGCCGTGCGTGCACTGCACACCGCTTATGGTCTGGATGCGGCCTGACCGGGGGTGCTTGTCAGGCGTTCATAGCGGAGACATGTCAATTTCTCAGTGCTCTGCGCGCTGCTGAAACCCCTTGCCCGACGTGCGGTCTCTGTCCCGATTGTCATGCTGGACGGCGTCGGGGAAAGCAGCGATAAGGCGTCCATGTTCGCGATGCGCGACAGTGGATGGGCTCCTGCGCCGGCCGTCTCCGGGACGGCCGCCGATGCGCCCGCGCGTCGTGTCGCCGCGGCATCCATGCGCGTAGCCCATTGTTGTGGCGTGCGCGGCTGGCAAATTCTCAAAGCGCGCACCACCGTTCCGTTGCAAGTTCGAGACAAGTACGGAGCGGTCTGACCATGGAGCAGAGGACTCCGTTGGCCGGGCCGCGATTGGTACTCAGGCGGCTCCGGGATGTGATGGCGCGTGCTGGTTCCGCCCAGGAACGGCTCGACCAGATCGTGCGCCTCGTCGCCGGCGAGATGGTGGCCGAGGTGTGCTCGATCTACGTCCTGCGCGCCGGCGAAGTCCTGGAGCTCTATGCAACCCAGGGCCTCAATCCGGATGCCGTGCACCGCACCCGGCTGCGGGTGGGTGAGGGCATCGTCGGCGACATCGCAGCCCATGCGCGCGCCCTGTCGCTGGCCGACGCACAGAGCCACCCGAATTTCGCCTACCGGCCCGAAACCGGTGAGGAAATCTATCACTCGATGGCGGGCGTGCCGGTCCTGCGCGGCGATCGCGTGCTGGGCGTGCTGGCGATCCAAAACCGGCGCAGCCGCCAGTACGACGAGGAGGAGATCGAGACCCTCCAGAACGTCGCCATGGTGCTGGCCGAGCTGGTGGCGGGCGGCGAGCTGGTCAACCCCAACGAGATCAAGCAGGTCGACGGCATCGGCCTGCTGCCGATCCGTCTCGATGGCGTGCAGCTCAACGGCGGTGTCGCCATCGGCCGCGCCGTGCTGCACGAGCCGCGCATCTTCATCAGCCGCGTGGTTGCGGAAGATCCCAAGACCGAGCTCAAGCGCTTCGGTGACGCCCTGCACGGCGTGCGCGCCGATCTCGACCGCATGCTGGAAGACGGTGATCTCGGCCACGGCGAGCACCGCGAGGTGCTCGAGACGTTCCGGATGTTCGCCGATGATCGCGGCTGGGTTGAACGCATCCGTGAAGGGATCGCCGATGGCCTGACCGCGGAGGCCGCTGTTCAGCGTGCGTTCGACGATACGCGGGCGCGCTTCGCCGATATCACGGACTCCTACATCCGCGAGCGTCTGAGCGACCTCAGCGATCTGACCAACCGCCTGCTGCTGCGGTTGAGCGGCCGCCAGTCGGCGGTCGATCCCACGCAGTGGTCCGACGAGATGGTGGTGGTCGCGCGCGATCTCGGGCCAGCCGAACTGCTCGAGTATGATCGCAACAAGCTGCGCGGGCTGGTGCTGGAGGAAGGCTCGGCACTATCGCACGTCGCCATCGTCGCGCGTGCGCTCGATATTCCCGTCGTTGGTCGCGTCGAGAACATCCTGCAGCGGGTGGAGCCGGGTGACGCGCTGATCGTCGATGGCGACACGGCGCAAGTGTTCGTGCGACCGGCCGAAGAGATCCAGCAGCAGATCGCCGACACCATCAGCCTGCGCGAAGCGCAGCGGCAGGAGTATGCCAGGCTGCGCGACCTGCCGGCGGCGACGCGTGACGGCGTGGCGGTGTCACTGCGCGTCAACGCCGGCCTGATGATTGACCTCAATCATCTCGAACCCACGGGCGCCGACGGCGTGGGCCTGTATCGCACAGAGATACCGTTCATGGTGCGTTCGACGTTTCCCGACGTCGAGGAACAGACGTCGATCTACGCGCGCGTCCTGGACGCCGCGGCGGGTCGACCCGTTGCGTTCCGCACGCTCGATGTCGGCGGCGACAAGGTGCTGCCGTATGTCGGCGCCTTCGATGATGAAAACCCGGCGATGGGCTGGCGCGCCATTCGTATCGGCCTGGATCGTCCCGCCATGCTGCGGCGTCAGTTGCGTGCCTTGGTCGCAGCCGCCGGCGTGCGGCCGCTGCAAGTCATGTTTCCGATGATTGCCGACGTTGCGGAATTCCGTGCCGCGAGCCATCTGCTGGAGCTTGAACTGCAGCGCGCCAAGACGCGCGGAACCTCGACGCCGGCGCGCCTGTCCGTCGGTGTCATGCTGGAGGTGCCATCACTGATCTGGCAGCTGGATGCCCTGCTGACCGAGGTCGATTTCGTCTCTATCGGCACGAACGATCTGATGCAGTTTCTTTTTGCAGCAGACCGCGGCAATCCAAGGTTGGGCAATCGATACGATTGCTTGTCTCCGGCCGCGTTGCGGGTGCTACAATTTGTGGTCGATGGCTGCAACAAGGCCGACGTCGAGGTCAGCATCTGCGGCGAAATGGCGGGTCGTCCGATCGAGGCCCTGGCGCTGCTGGGTCTGGGTGTGCGCACGCTGTCGATGTCGCCAGGTTCGCTCGGAGCCGTGAAGTCGATGCTGCGGTCGCTGGACTTGGCACATTTCACAGCCTATTTGCGCGGCCTACTCAATGGATCGGAACGCAGTCTGCGCGATAAGATCGCGCTCTACGCCCGCGATCGGAATGTGCGCTTGTAGAACTATCGGCAGATTCGGATGAAACTGTTCACCGGTTCGGACCCGAAAGAAAAGAGTCCGGTTTCACGTCTCCATTGTCTCTGCTAAGAGTCCTCTGTCTTCCGGTCTCTCTTCTCAGAACTTTTTCCGCGACCGCATGGGCGACGATATGCCATGGCAAGCCGACGCGAGCGTCCCTACCGGCGCAGCTGCCGTTGGACAGATGCTGCGCGAAGCCCGCGAAACACTCGGGCTGAATCTGACGCAAGTCGCCGAAAGCACCCGCATCCGATTGCCATTTCTTGAGGCGATCGAGGCTGGTCGTTTCGACAACCTGCCGGGCAGTGCCTACGCACCGGCCTTTCTGCGCGGCTACGCTGCCTGCGTCGGACTTGATGTCGATCGGGTGATGCAGGTCTATCGCTCGGGCGATGCACCTGTCGTTGCACCAGTACCGGCGCATCAATTCCCACTGGTGGCGCCCGAGCGGCGGATGCCGCGTGGCACCATGCTGGTGGTGTCAGCCGTCCTGTTGGTCTGTGCCTACATGACATGGCACACGCTGACCCGGGATCAGGTGCCACAGGACGCACGGGTGCCACCGGTGCCGCAACGGCTGCTCGCGGATCAGAAGCCTGCTGCATCTCCGGGCGAACCGTCGACATCGCCGGCGCCTGCGGCTGCCACGCCAGCGCCGTCAGCCCCCGCGGTCGCTGCCGCGCCGCCTGCCGCACCAGCCACACCACCGCCGTCGCCCGCGACCACCGCGGCGCCTGCAACAGCGTCGGCGCCCGCACCAGCTTCTGCGCCCGTAGCGAGCGTCCCGGCGGTGCCGGTACCACAGCCCCCGTCCACCGGGACGACGCCGGATCCGCAGCTGAATGCCGCCAACCCGCGCCCGCCGCGTACCGAACCGGCCAGTCCTCAGACTGCCGCTGCTGCGCCGCCGGTGATAGCGCCGCCGGCGCCTGCGGCGCGCCCAGCGCCAACCCCGGCCCGACGCCCTGACTCGACGGCGACCACCGGTGACAGCGCCGTAGCGCCGGATGCCGACCCGACCCAGGGCAATCGGATCCCGTCCCGCTCGGCGCCACCGCCTGCGAGCGAGGCGCAGCCCGCGCAGCAAGCGGCCGTACCGCCAGCGTCAGAGCCCAAGCCGGCGGCCAAGCCGAGGACGATCTCGGCGCCTGCCGCCGCCCAGCCGCGGACCGTACGGGCGGAGGTCAACAGCACGCTGGAACTGCGGGGACCGACGGGCGAAGTGCTGGCGACGACGTACATGCACGCCGGTTCGACCTATACCGTGCCGGAGTACGTGGGTTACGTCCTGACCCCGGCAAGCCGCTAGCTATTTGATTTTTCACGCCATTTGGGGTGGCCGCACTGCGGCAACGCGCGTCTTGCGTTGCGCTGGAGCCGGCCCCCTTGTATCGATGCGGCCGTGGTCGGGTAACCGGGCTGGTTCGGACGATCGGCCCGCAGCACAGCCGCCGGAGCGGACGAGATGAGTGTCAGGCCTTATCGTGACATCCAGCGCCGCAAGTCGCGGCAGATCATGGTCGGTACGGTGCCGGTCGGTGGCGATTCACCGATCACCGTCCAGACCATGACCAATACGCTGACGGCCGATGCGGCTGCCACCATCGACCAGATCCGTCGTGCCGAAGAGGCAGGCGTCGATATCATCCGCGTGTCATGCCCGGACGAGGATTCGACCAAGGCACTGTCGGCCATCGTCAAGGCATCGCGGGTGCCGATCGTCGCCGACATCCACTTCCACTACAGGCGTGCCATCGAAGCGGCCGAGGCCGGGGCCGCGTGCCTGCGCATCAACCCGGGCAATATCGGCAGCGCCGATCGCGTGCGCGAGGTCGTCAAGGCGGCCAAGGACCATGGCTGTTCGATGCGCATCGGCGTCAACGCCGGCTCGCTCGAAAAGGATCTCCTGGAGAAATACGGCGAGCCCTGTCCCGAGGCGATGGTCGAGAGTGCTCTGGACCACGCCCGGATCCTTGAGGATCACGACTTCCGCGAGTTCAAGATCAGCGTCAAGGCGTCCGACGTTTTCCTGGCCGTGGCTGCCTACCAGGGTCTGTCGGAGGCGTGCGACTACCCGCTGCACATCGGCATCACGGAAGCTGGCGCCCTGCGCACCGGCACGGTCAAGTCATCGATCGGCCTGGGATCGCTGCTCTGGGCCGGCATCGGTGACACGCTGCGCGTCTCGTTGTCGGCCGAGCCCGAAGAGGAAGTGCGGGCCGGCTTCGAGATCCTGAAGGCGCTGGGCCTGCGGCATCGGGGTGTCAACATCATTTCCTGCCCGTCCTGCGCCCGCCAGCAGTTCGATGTCATCCGCACCGTCGAGGCTCTTGAGAAGCGGGTCGCCCATATCACCACGCCGATGACGGTGTCGGTGATCGGCTGCGTCGTGAACGGTCCGGGCGAGGCGCGCGAGACCGACATCGGCTTCACCGGCGGCGGTAACGGCACCCATCAGGTCTATATCGCGGGCGTACCGCATCACCGGCTGAAGGATGCCGGCATTGTCGAACACCTGGCTGAGATGATCGAGAAGAAGGCTGCCGAAATCGAGGCCGCCAAGGCCGCGGCCGAGTAGACCTTCAGGTTGCAGCGGCCTTCATGGCCGCCCGCAAGCCGATGCGTCGCATGATGTAGGCGGCGTACCGCGGCGACAGGCGCTGGATGCCGAGCAGCAGGCGGTTCGAGCTGCCGGCCAGATGGCGATGTCGGCCACGCCTCAACGTGCGCACCAGTTCGTCGGCGACCCAGTCGGGCGCGAATACGCGCGGGCCTTCCAGAGGCCACTGCCGGCCGGCTTCGGTGTCGGTGTGGGGTGGCGCGAACACGACGACGTCGATGCCGCGATCGGCCAACTCGCCACGCAGCGCCTCGGACAGCGACAGGATCGCTGCCTTGGCCGCGCTGTAGGCGGCCGCCGCCGGCATCGCGACCCAGCCGACCGACGAAGCGATGTTCACGATCGTGCCGCTGCGTTGGGCCAGCATCGCCGGCAGCACGGCGCGGGCGACGCGTTCGGCGCCGAACACATGGACGTCGAACATGGTCCGGGTGTGGTCAGCGGCCGTTTCATGCCAAAGCGCGAGCCGGCCGCCGTTGCCGGCAAAATTGATGACGCCGTCGATACGGCCCAGGCGCTGCAGTACCTGCGCGACGGCGGCGTTGACGGAGCTGTCGGAGGTGACGTCCATTTCCTCGGCCACGGCGCTGTGGCCGGCCTGCGTGAGGCGCTCGACCTCGGTCCGCAGCCTGTCGGTCGATCGTGCCGCCAGCACGACGTGGGCGCCGGCGCGCGCCAGTGCGCGGGCGCTGGCCAGGCCGATCCCGCTGGATGCACCGGTGATGATGATCACTTTGTCTTTCGGTTCCATCGCTTGCCTCCGGGTCGGCGGCCCAGGCGCTCGCGCGCCTGGGTGATCCAGGCCAGTTCCATGTCACACCAGGCGATGCCGTGTTCGATCGCCACGCTCCAGATGTCGCGCTCGCGGGACGATCGGGTGAGCGAGAAGATCTGCTCGTCGTCGAGACGGGCGGCATACTCGGCGCGTGTCGCGGTGATGCCATCGGCGTAGTGGGCGAGGATGCCATCGAGCCGCTCGGGCGGCAGGCGGGCGGCGAAGACCACCTTCAGCAGCAACGGATGGCGCAAAACGAGCGGATCGAGCGGTTCTTCCAGCCAGCGCGCCAGGGCCTCGCGGCCGCGCGGCGTGAGCGAGTAGATCTTGCGATCCGGCTTGCCGTCACTGGGTACCGTCTCGACGCTGACCAGCGCCTCGGCCTGCAGGGCATGCAGTTCGCGGTAGATCTGGCTTTGCGTCGCCGACCAGAACGAGCGCACCGAGCCGTCGAAGCGCTGCTTCAGCGTATAGCCGCTGGTCGGCTCGATGGACAGAAACCCGAGGATGGCGGCCCGCAGCGACATGATGTCCATATAATACATGTGATATATATGCGCAAGATCATATATGCCACATGTGGCAGAGCCCTCGACAAACGGGCTGTTCACGGCCCATCGGGGGCGATAAGAACGCCGCGTAGCGATGGAGAGTTTCGTGTCCAGACTTCAGCCCGCGCGTGGTACCCGCGACATCCTGCCGGACGAGTTCCCGCGCTTCGCGCATGTCGTCGACACCGCGCGCGATGTGGCGCGGCTGTACGGCTACCAGGAGATGTCGACGCCGATCTTCGAATTCACCGACCTCTTCGCGCGCGGCATCGGCGAGACGACCGATGTCGTCTCCAAGGAGATGTACTCGTTCCTGAGCCGGGGTGATGAGGAGGAGGACCGGCAGAGCCTGACCTTGCGGCCGGAATACACCGCCGGGATCTGTCGTGCCTTCATTTCCAACGGCGAACTGCGCCAGCAGCTGCCGCTGAAGCTGTTCGCGCATGGCCCGATGTTCCGCTACGAGCGACCTCAGGCGGGCCGCTATCGGCAGTTTCACCAGATCGATATCGAGGTGTTGGGCGCACCCGAGCCCGAGTGCGATGTCGAGGTGATCAGCGTCGCCGCCGATATCCTCGACCGGCTGGGCATCCTGCCGCACTGCGTCCTCAAACTGAACTCGCTGGGCGATCCCGCCAGCCGCGCGGCCTACCGCGAGGTCCTGGTCGGCTATTATCGCGGCCATCAATCCAAGTTGTCCAAAGAGTCGCTGGACCGCCTGGAGCGCAATCCGCTGCGCATCCTCGACAGCAAGGACGAGGGTGACAAGGCGGTCAATGCCAACGCGCCGTCGTTCGCCGAGCACCTCAACGAGGCCTCGCGATCGTTTTTTGACGCCGTGCGCGCCGGTCTCGATGCTTCCGGCATCGCCTACGAGGTCGATCCGGCGTTGGTGCGCGGGCTGGACTACTACACACACACCGCCTTCGAGTTCGTCACGAGCCTGCTGGGTGCGCAAGGCACCGTGATCGGTGGCGGCCGCTACGATGGCCTCATCGAACTGTTGGGTGGCCCGCCGACGGCGGGCATCGGCTGGGCCGGCGGGATCGACCGACTGGTCACGTTGGTCCAGAAACTGGAAAAGGAACCGCCGGCATTGGAACGGCCCGTGGCGATCGTCCCCATGGGCACGGCGGCCGAGCAGCGCGCGCTGGCGCTGGCGCGCGACCTGCGACGGGCGGATGTTCCGGTCGAGTTGGCCTATCGCGGCAACATGAAACGCCGGCTGCAACGCGCCAACAAGCTCAACGCCTCCCATGCCCTGATCATCGGCGACAGCGAACTGGCCAAGGGCGTCGTGGCCCTCAAGGATCTCGATGCCGGGACCCAGGAAGAAGTGCCTTTCGATGAAGTGGTCGACGCGCTGGGCGACCATGCCCTGGACGAGTTGATGAGTCTTGTCGGCGCGGACGATGACGAAGACGACGACACGCGCTGAGGTGAAGGACTAGCGCCATGTCGCTCGACACCAAACTCGATCAGGTGGTCCATCGCCACGCGGAGCTGCAGGCGATGCTGTCAGCCGGCACCCTGGATTCGGCCAGGTTCGGCCAGGTATCGAAGGAGTACGCCGATCTGACGCCGCTGGTCGACGCCGTCGGCGCGTTGCGCAAGGCGCAAAAGGAGGCTTCCGATCTTGCGGCGATGATCGCCGATCCCGCCGTCGACAAGGACATGAAGTCGATGGCCGAAGAAGAGTTCTCGGCCTTGAAGGAGCAGGTGCCGGTGCTCGATCGGCAGGTGCGCCTCATGTTGCTGCCGCGTGATGAGGCCGACTCGAAGAACGCCATCCTGGAAGTGCGCGCCGGCACCGGCGGCGAGGAGGCAGCCTTGTTCGCGGCCGACCTGTTCCGCATGTACCAGCGCTATGCCGGCCATCGTGGCTGGAAGTTCGAGATCATGGAAATCTCCGAGACGGGCCTGGGTGGCTATCGCGAGGCAGTTGCGGAAATCACCGGCAAGGACGTCTTCGCGCGGCTGAAGTTCGAGTCGGGCGTGCACCGCGTCCAGCGGGTGCCGGCGACCGAAGCGCAGGGCCGGATCCACACGTCGGCAGCCACTGTCGCGGTGCTGCCGGAAGCCGAAGAGGTCGATATCAAGGTCGACGAGAAGGATTTGCGCATCGACGTCTTCCGCTCATCGGGTCCGGGTGGCCAGTCCGTCAATACTACCGACAGCGCCGTGCGCATCACGCATCTGCCCACGGGCATCGTCGTCAGCCAGCAGGACGAGAAGAGCCAGCACAAGAACAAGGCCAAGGCGATGAAGATCCTGCGGGCGCGGCTCTACGAAGCCGAGCGCCAGCGGCTCGATGCCGAGCGTGCCGCCTCGCGCCGCGGGCAGGTCGGCAGCGGCGATCGCAGCGAGCGCATCCGCACCTACAACTTTCCCCAGGGACGCTGTACCGATCATCGCATCAACCTGACGCTGTACGAACTCGACAAGGTCATGGATGGATCATCGCTCGACAAGATTGTCGAGGCGCTGACCGCCGACGATGAGGCGGCGCGTCTTGCCGAGGTCGAGGCCTGACGGGCCGTTGCGATGAACGACCAGTCGTCACTGGCCGTCATCATTGCCGCGATTGCTCTGCTCTACGCCACGGCGGGACAGGCCGGGGGCACGGCATTCCTGGCAGCGATGGCGCTGGCCGGATTTCCTGCCGAACAGATGCGGCCCACGGCACTGCTGCTCAACATCGTTGCTGCCGGCTATGCGACGATCTGGCTGCACCGTCGCGGCGCGATCGACTGGCCTCTGCTGGCCCGCTTCCTGGCATCAGCCTTGCCGGCTGCATTCGCCGGCGGCCTGATCGTTCTCGAAGACAGCCTCTACCTTGTCCTGACGGGCGTGCTGCTGCTGGCAGCCGCCGCACTGATGGTCATCAAGCGTAACGCCGATGATGCCATCGGGCGACCGGTCGATATCGGCCCCGCACTGCTCGCGGGCGCTGTCACGGGCTTCCTTGCCGGCCTCACCGGCATCGGCGGCGGTGCCTTCCTGGCGCCACTGGTGATCGCATTGGGCTGGACCTCGCCTCGACAGGCCGCCGGCCTGGCGGCGCCGTACATTCTCGCGAACTCCGTGGTCGGTTTTGTCGGTGTGTCCATTGCAGGCCAACGGACCGCGCCGGAGATCACCGTGTATGCCGTGGCGGCCCTGATCGGTGCCATGATGGGCAGTGCCATCGCCACGCAGTGGATGTCCAATCGCCTGACGCGTTACATGCTCGCCTTGATCCTGGGTTTTGCCGGCGTGCGGCTGCTGCTGCGTTGACTCCCTGTCCGGCAGCCGTTGGCGTCATGCGGGTGTCATTTCAAGGCTCAGCAGATCCTGAGGCGATGGTGGTAGGCGGGGGCGGCAAGCGATAAGGTCCCCGGAATCGTCAGTGGATCGCGTGAGGGACTTGCCATGAGTGAACCGGCCTCGGCGCAGCCGATGGGTATCCTCGAGCGTCGCCGGATCGAGGCGGAGATCATCAAGCCGATCTACGAGGAGATGAAGGCGGCCTTTGGCGAGGCTGCCGCCCGGGGGGTCATCGAGCGCGCCGTCAAGAAGGCGGCCGTCGAGGCGGGCCGGCAGTTCGCCGCCCAGGCACCTGCTGGGACATCGATCGCCAGCTTTGCCGCCATCCAGCCGCTGTGGACGCAAGGCGATGCGCTGCGCATCGAACCCGTGGCGCAGGACGACGCCACGCTGGCATTCAACGTGACACGCTGTCGTTACGCCGAGATGTACCGTGCCATGGGTCTGGGAGAGATCGGCCATCTGCTGTCGTGCAACCGCGATGGGACGTTCATCGAGGGCTATGATCCCCGGATCAAGATGGATCGCAGCCAGACCATCATGCAAGGCGCCAGTCATTGCGACTTCCGGTACCGGATGACGGAGGATGGCAAGAGCTGATCCCTTCCCAGTTGCCGCGCGTACGGTCGGGAGTACCGCCATGGAGCGACGGCATGAGATCGCCGTTTCATCCCGCGAGTCGCGTGCGGCAAAAACCTTGCGTCGCGTCGGCCGGATCGCCAGCTTGAGGCGGGGGTAGATCAAGCCAATGGTTACGGTCGCAGAACTGGTGCAGTCGGTCGCGCGGCGGCTGGAAGATGTCGGCATCACCGAAGGCCGGCTGGAGGCACGCCTGTTGCTGGGGGAGGCGGCCGACTGGACGCTGGAGAAGATTGTCGCCGAACGTGATACGCCGCTTGAGTCCGGCGTCGTGGCCCGGGTCGAACGGCTGGCGGCGCGCCGGTTGGCGCGTGAGCCGATGTCCCATGTCCTGGGCTGGCGCGAGTTCTGGAGCTTGCGCTTCAAGGTCACGTCGGACGTGCTGACACCGCGGCCGGATAGCGAGACTCTGGTCGAGGCTGTGATGCGCGCGCTGCCGGATCGCGCCGCCAAGCTACGGCTTCTCGATCTGGGGGTGGGATCGGGCTGTCTGCTCCTGTCGTTGCTTCACGAGTTGCCACAGGCCAGCGGCGTCGGCATCGATCGCAGCGCCCGGGCATTGGTGGTGGCGCGTCAGAATGCGCGGGCACTGGACCTGGCCGGGCGGGCCGAGCTGAGGGCCGGCGACTGGGGGGACGGTATCGAGGAGGTGTTCGATATCGTGGTGTCGAATCCGCCCTACGTGCCCAGCGACGATATCGAGACCCTGGATCCGGAAGTATCGGAACATGAGCCTTGGCTGGCTTTGGATGGCGGCGCTGATGGGCTGGACTGCTACCGTCGGCTGGCCGGCCAGCTTGGCTACCTCGTTCGGCCTGGTGGCATCGTGGCGCTGGAAGTCGGCAAAGGACAGGCGGCGGTAGTCGCCCGGCTCATTCGTGCCGCGGGCTTTATCGACGTCAGCACCCACAATGACCTGGCCGGTATTCCTCGCGCTATTCTTGCCCGACGGTCGAGCCCGGGCTAAGTGGGTCTTGTATAGAGACGGACTACCTTGAAATTTGACCGATAAGCGTTATCCAGGGTTTTCTCCGGAGAATTCGGTTGGCAACTACTTGGGAACGCTATAGGTTGCGCTATCCGACAAGGGTGAAGGCCGGCTCAATTGGCTGGCGCGTTGAACCCCCTCCCTGATGTCCGTGACGGGGCCTGTGATAGCGGGCGGAGACAGATGTCGGATGATGAGCGCCTGTCACGGCCGACGATCGGCAGATTGAATGCGACCCAACCATCAGCGGCGGCAACGCGGCCGCAACGGCGGGAAACCCAATAAGTTTCCCAACCGCAACCAGAGCTACGATAGCAACGGCCCAGACGTACGGGTCCGGGGAACAGCCCACCAGATTTTCGAGAAGTACCAGGCACTGGCGCGCGAGGCGGCAACGTCGGGCGACCGGGTGATGGCGGAAGCCTACTATCAGCACGCCGAGCACTACTTTCGGATCATCCAGGCGCAGGGTGGTTTTGTGCAACCGCGGTACCCACAGCCGTGGGAGGACGCGGAAGGCGGTGACGAATCCGCTGCAGCCGGTGGCGAAGGCGGTGCTGATGGGATGAGCGGCGGTTCCGATCCCTCTGACGGGCCGCAACCTTCGGTCGACTATTCGCAGCAGGGCGGCGCGGCGTATGGCGGCGGCGAGGATTACCAGCCGTCGCGCGACAATGGCTACAACGGCGAAGACCGCTACCGCGGGCGGGAGGATAACCGTGGTGGCGATGGCCGCGGCGGCGACAACCGCGGCGGCGATGGCCGGGGATATGAAGGCCGTCGGCAGGACCGCCGCGACGAAGATGGTTATGGGCAGCGCGGTCGACGGGATTTCGTGACCCGGGCCGAGCAGCGTTACCAGGACCGCCAGGATCGTCCGGAGCGCCAAGATCGCCCAGAGCGTCAAGATCGTCCGGAGCGCCAAGATCGCCCAGAGCGTCAAGATCGTCCGGAGCGTCAAGATCGCCCAGAGCGCCACGAGAGGGCGTCAGCGGCCGAGGTTCGGCCGGAACCGGTCGCGGAAAACGAGCCGGCGCCCAGCGAAGCTGCCGTTGTCGAGGTATCGGAAGCGGCCCAGGAGTCTCCCGCCGCCGAGGGCGCTGCGGCGGACAACCGCACCACGCGGGATGGTCGTCCCTTCCGTCCCCGGCACCCCCATTTCCGCCGCTTCCGTGGCGGTCCGCGCGGCCAGAATGGCGTTGATCCGGCGCAACAGGACCAGCCTGATCTGCTGGGTGGCGGCTCCGGCAGCGGTTCTGGCGGTACCGGCAACGGCACGTAACTGCGCCGAGCATGGCGAAAGCACGCGGGCGGCCTTGGGCCGCCCGTTTTGCGTTGGGCATGCGCCATGCGAAGCGCGCCCATGCCGGCACCGCCATCCCGCGTCGGCTGTGGGGTCTTGCTCCAGATCGATAAGCCCCCATATGGGTCTTGGATGCCTATTGTGGGGTCCACCCGATCGCCCGCCGCTTGACGGGGGCACGAGAGAAAGGGTGTCGTAATGGATCAGGAAAAATACACCGACCGTGTGCGCGGCTTCCTGCAAAGCGCCCAGATGCTGGCGCTGCGGTCCGGCCACCAGCGGTTCGTTCCCGAACACATCTTGAAAGTGCTGCTGGACGATGAGGAGGGCCTTGCGGCCAACCTGATTTCGTCCGCTGGCGGCGATTCGCGCCTGGCGCTGCGCGAAACCGAAGCGGCATTGGCGAAACTGCCCAAGGTCGAAGGGACCGGCGCCGGCCAAGTCTATCTCGCGCCGGAGACCGCGCGTGTCTTCGAGCAGGCGGAGAAGCTCGCCAAAAAGGCCAACGACAGCTTCGTGACGGCGGAGCGGCTTCTGCAGGCGCTGGCGATGGTCAGCGGCAGCGAAGCGGCGACGCTTCTCAAGCGCGCCGGCGTCACGCCGACGGCGCTCAACGAAGCGGTCAACAAGCTGCGCAAGGGTCGCACGGCCGACAACGCCAACGCCGAGGGCGCCTACGATGCACTCAAGAAATATGCCCGCGACCTGACCCAGTCGGCGCGCGATGGCAAGCTCGACCCCGTGATCGGTCGCGACGAGGAGATCCGTCGCACGATGCAGGTGCTGAGCCGGCGGACCAAGAACAACCCCGTGCTGATTGGTGAGCCCGGTGTCGGCAAGACCGCCATCGCCGAGGGCTTGGCGCTGCGCATCGTCAACGACGACGTGCCGGAGTCGCTGAAGGGCAAGCGCCTGATGGCGCTCGACCTCGGCGCGATGGTGGCTGGCGCCAAATATCGCGGCGAGTTCGAGGAGCGGTTGAAGGCGGTGCTGTCGGAAATTGCCGCCGCCGAAGGTGAGATCGTCGTCTTCATCGACGAGATGCACACCCTGATCGGCGCCGGCAAGGCCGATGGCGCCATGGATGCGTCCAACATGCTGAAGCCGGCGTTGGCGCGGGGCGAACTGCACTGCATCGGCGCCACGACCCTGGACGAATACCGCAAGCACGTCGAGAAGGACGCGGCGCTGGCGCGTCGTTTCCAGCCGGTGTTCATCGCCGAGCCGACGGTCGAGGATACGATCTCGATCCTGCGCGGCTTGAAGGAGAAGTACGAACTGCACCACGGGGTGCGCATTGCCGATGCTGCGATCGTGGCGTCGGCGACCCTGAGCCACCGCTACATCACGGACCGGTTCCTGCCCGACAAGGCCATCGACTTGATGGACGAGGCCGCCAGCCGCATCCGCATGCAAGTCGACAGCAAGCCGGAGGACATCGACGAACTGGATCGGCGAATCCTGCAGCTGCAGATCGAGCGCGAGGCACTGAAGAAGGAGTCCGACACCGCCTCGAAGGAGCGGCTGGGCAAGCTCGAGAAGGAGCTGGTCGAGCTGGAGCAGAAATCCGCCTCGCTGACGGCAGCGTGGAAGGCGGCCAAGGACAAGCTCGCTGACTCGCAGAAGATCAAGGAGCTCCTCGACAAGGCGCGGGCCGACCTCGAGATCGCACAGCGCAAGGGTGAGCTGGCCAAGGCCGGCGAGCTGGCCTACGGCGTCATCCCCGATCTGGAGAAGAAGCTGAAGGCGGCGGAGCAGGGCGATGCCGGCAGCGGTACGGCCGGCGCGCGGGCACTGAAGGAAGAGGTCACGGCCGAGGACATCGCGGCCGTCGTCTCGCGCTGGACCGGCGTGCCCGTCGACAAGATGCTCGAAGGCGAGCGGGCCAAGCTGCTGCGCATGGAGAGTGAACTGCACAAGCGCGTCATCGGCCAGGACGAAGCGATCACCGCGATCGCCAATGCCGTGCGCCGTGCGCGTGCCGGGCTGCAGGATCCGAACCGGCCGATCGGCTCATTCCTGTTCCTGGGGCCGACTGGCGTGGGCAAGACCGAGCTGACCAAGGCGCTGGCGGCGTTCCTGTTCGACGACGATCAGGCCATGGTGCGCATCGACATGTCGGAATACATGGAGAAGCACTCCGTGAGCCGGCTGATCGGCGCGCCACCGGGCTATGTCGGCTACGACGAGGGCGGTGCCCTGACTGAGGCGGTGCGGCGGCGTCCCTACCAGGTCGTGCTGTTCGACGAAGTCGAGAAGGCGCATCCGGACGTGTTCAACGTGCTGCTGCAGGTGCTGGACGACGGCCGGCTGACCGACGGTCAGGGCCGGACGGTCGACTTCACCAACGTGCTGATCGTGCTGACCAGCAACCTCGGTAGCGAGCACCTGGCGGCGCTCAAGGAGGGTCAACCGGCCGAACTGGCGCGCAGCAAGGTGATGGATGAGGTGCGTCGGGCCTTCCGTCCGGAGTTCCTCAACCGCCTGGACGAGGTCCTGCTGTTCAACCGGCTCAGCCGCGCGGACATGGGCGACATCGTCGAGATCCAGCTCGGCCGCCTGCGCAAGCTGCTCGAGACGCGTAAGCTGAGCCTGGAGGTCGATCCGGCAGCGCTGAACTGGCTCGCCAATGAAGGCTACGATCCGATCTACGGCGCCCGGCCGTTGAAACGGGTCATCCAGCGCAGCCTGCAGAATCCGCTGGCCCAGCTGATTCTCGAGGGCGAGGTGCACGACGGCGACTCGGTCAAGGTCACCGTCCAGAACGGTGAACTCAGCGTTGCCGGCCGCATCGTGGGTGTCGGCGACGTGGGCACACTCGCAGCCGAATAGATTGGATCTACGCAGCCTCTTCAGCCCGCCGGACGCGCTTCGGCGGGCTTCTTTTTTGGCCTCATGTCCGCTGCTCGAAGAGGCGCTTGGCAGTAAATCTGTGGCAGATTCAAATAGTTGGTAGACCTTTCACCACAATTTTGTCACTATATCGCAACCTCCTTTGGCTCGGTGACCGGTTGCGTTTCATCGTCTCTACGGGGAAGATTCGGCTCAACAGAGATCTTCGGGCACGCCGTCTGGACGGATGGCGGGTCACCTACCGCGTTCGGGGGGCTTGTCATGAGTAACATCGCCAGGACTGGCGTCATCGCCTTGGTCGCCACCGCGCTGGTGAGCGCGACATGGACGACAGGGCAGGCCCAGACTCCGCCGCCGCAGCCACGGCCCGGCGATCCTGAACCCCGTCCCGGCGAAAGCTATGACCCCAGAGGGATTCCCTTGGGCGGGTTTCGCCTGTTTCCCGTGCTTGAGCTGATCGAGCAGTACAACACGAACATTTTTGGCGTCGACCGCGGCAAGAAGGACGACTTCGTCACCTTGATCCAGCCCTCGCTCGAGTTGCGTTCGAACTGGAACAATCACATGCTGAACTTCTTTGCTTCGGCGGGATTCGGCATCTACAGCAAGTACAGCACGGAAGATTTCCAGGATTTCCGGGTTGGCTTCAACGGCCGGCTGGATATTCAGCGCAACTGGTATGTCTATGGCGGCGTGCAGTTCAACCGGCTTCACGAAGATCGCACCGATCCCAATGCCACGTCGTTCGGCAAGCTCAGCAAGTACAACCAGACCACCGCCAACGTGGGCTACTATCAGAAGTTCAATCGACTGAGCGTCAAGCTCGACGGTCGCTTCGACGACTATACCTACTTGCGCAACGATTCCGCCGGCCTGGGCACGATCTCCAGCCGCGATCGCGATCGATCCGAATATACCGAGTCGCTGCGACTGGCCTACGAGTTCATGGATGGCTATGAAGTCTGGGTGCAGGGCGGCCTCAATCAGCGTCGCTACAGCCGCCGGGTCGATAGCGGCGGGGTTCGCCGCAGCTCCGACGGGTGGGAGGTGCTGGGCGGCGCCACGCTCGACTTCGGCGGCATCACCCAACTCGAGGTGTTCGGCGGCTACCGCGATCAGAACTACGACGATTCGCGATTCGGCCATCTGCGCGGCGCGATGTTCGGGTTGACCGGTACATGGAACCCATTGGTTCCGCTGTTCGTGAAGCCCTATGTGAAACGGTCCATCGAGGAGACCGTATCAACGACGCATATCGGCTATTGGGCCACCAGCTTCGGGGTCAACGTCGACTACGATATGCGGCCCAATATCAAGGTGCACAGCGGATTCAGCTACACGATCGCCGATTACAAGAAGGCCAAGGGTGCCGTCGGTGCATTCAACCGCAAGGACGACTACATCACCTTCGAGATCGGCGTGCGCTACCTGCCGACTGAAAATTTCTTCATCGGGCCGAGCTACCAGTTCTCCACGCGCAATTCGAACCTGTCCGATACCGATTTCGCACGCCACATCTTCATGCTGCGCATCGGGGCGCAGCTCTAGGCAACGACCGCGCGGCGGGAGCGAAGCGGACTGGTCAACGACGTAGACGGCCATCGATGGCGCTGCGAATATGGCGCGACCGATGCTCGGCTGGTTCAATAAGTCCCGCCCCTCCGTGGCTCGGGTCCCCGATGGGACCCGACTTTATGCCGTGGGCGATATCCATGGCCGGGACGACCTGCTGGATCAGTTGCTGCAGGCCATCGGGCGCGACGCTCAATCAGCCCGCGACGATGCGCGGCGCGTGCTGCTGTTTCTCGGTGACTACGTCGATCGCGGCCTGGGTTCACGGCAGGTGATCGAACGACTGTTGCGTCGTCCGCTTGAGGAATTCGAGACCATTCATTTGCTGGGTAACCACGAGGAAGCGTTCCTTGGTTTCCTTGCAGGAACGCCGATCGCTTTTGACTGGTTCAAGTATGGCGGCCTGGAAACCCTCTATTCCTATGACGTGCCCATTCCGCGCCGGCCGTCCGGGCCGTCCGAGATGGAGGCGCTTCGCCGCCAGGCGGTCGAGGCGGTGCCGGCGGCGCACGTTGCTTTCCTGCAAGATTGCAAGCTGTGGCATGTCGAGGGTGATTACGCGTTCGCACACGCGGGCGTGAGGCCGGGCGTACCCTTGGAGCGTCAGCAGGCGGATGACCTGCTGTGGATTCGTGATGCGTTCCTTTCCTCGCGGGCCAACCACGGCAAAGTCATTGTGCACGGCCATACGATCTGCGAACGGCCGGAAATCCGTCCAAATCGGATCAACATTGATACGGGAGCATATGCCAGCGGGCGGCTGACCTGTCTGGTCTTGGAGGGGGTAGAACGGCGCTTCCTACACACGTGAGGAAGAGTCGGGTCCAGTACGGGGTTGATCGCGTCTTGTGGAGCAGGGCCCGGCCCGGTAATGGACGTCATCCGATGGCTAGGGGACGACCGTCGGCCACAAGGTGCGTCTTCTCGGCAGAAAGTTAGCGCGCGCTCACGTTTCCTCTTTTCAGAACGGCGGCGTTCGCGCACTATGATCGTGGCGTCGGATTGGGGGCCCGGAAGACGCGGCGCCGGACGGTGTTGTGTCCGTGCCGTCGGTCCAGGGAGTAGGTCGGGACATGGGGACGAACAGCCGGGTCGTGTGGTCGGAGGGCATGTTTCTCCGGCCGCAGCACTTTCAGCAGCAGACGCGGCACATCGACCGCATCGTACACCACCGGGTATCGGCGGTGCGGTCGTTCGGTTGGGGGGTCACCGAGTTCCAGATCGACAAGGCGGCCTTGAACATCGGCAAGTTCGGCTTGGCGTCCGCGACCGGCGTGTTGGACGATGGGACGCCCTTCGCCATCCCGGACGATGTCCCGCCGCCGGTGCCGATCGACGTGCCGGAACTGACCCGTAACCAGCGGGTCTGCATCACCCTGCCGCTGGCGCGCGCCGGCATGCCGGACACGGTCCAGGGCGATCGCGATGACGTTGCCGCGCGCTACGCGGCCGGCGACTATGATGCCACGGACTCGATTGTCGGCAGTGACGTTGTCGCCCCGGTCAGCGTGGGCCAGCTCAGGCTGCGGTTCGCGATCGAGGGGTTTGGCGACCTGGGCGGGTTTGCGGCACTGCCAATCGCACGGATCGTCGAGGTGCGCGGCGACAGTAAGCAGGTCATCATCGATGACCAGTACATACCGCCGTGCATGACGATTGCTGCCTCACAGCCGCTCAGTTCTTTTGCCGTGGAACTGCACGGCCTGCTGCACAACCGTGCCGAGGCGATCGCCGCGCGGCTGGCACAGCCCAGCATGCGCGGTGCCATGGAGATGGCCAATCTGCTGTTGCTGCAGATCACCAATAAATACGCGCCCCTGGCAGCGCATATCGCGCAGACCCCGACGCCGCATCCGCAGGACTGGTACGGGCTGCTGGTGCAGATGGCCGGCGAATTGGCGACCTTTACTTCACAGCGCCGACGCCCGGCCGAGTTTCCGATCTACAAGCACGACGACCTGCAGAAGGTCTATGAGCCCGTGATCGCCGCCTTGCGCCAGGCGCTGTCGGCGGTGCTCGAGCAGGGGGCCGTCCAGATCCCGCTGCAGGAGCGGCGCTACGGCGTGCATGTCGGCGTCATCCAGGACAAGACCCTGCTGCGCAATGCGCCCTTTGTCCTCGCCGTGCGGTCGGAGGTTACACCGGACGCGCTGCGGCGGACCTTCCCGGCCAGCGTCAAGATCGGCCCCGTCGAGCAGATCGTTCAGCTGGTGAACGTGGCCCTGCCGGGTATCAAGCTGTCAGCGTTGCCGGTGGCACCGCCGCAGCTGCCGTTCAACGCCAGCACGGTGTACTTCGACCTCGATCGTTCGAGCGAGTTTTTCCGGGCCCTTGCCAACGCCGGCGGTATCGCCATTCACGTCGGCGGCGAATGGCCGAAATTGCAGATGGAACTCTGGGCCATCAGGCAGCAGTCCTGAGGGCGGGAGGCGTCAATGGCCGGCAACCCCAACGATCCGTTCGGCTCCAACGACGGCGGCGACAATCGGACTGTGCTGCGTCCAGGCGGTGGCCGGCCGCAGCAGCCGGCATCGCCCCAACCGCCCGGGCCCGCACCGCAATCCTTCCAGCCGCCGCCCTACCAGCCCGCGCCGCAGCAGGCACCGTCGGCGTTTGACGCGCCGCCCGCTGGCTACCCACCGCAGCAGCAACAGCAAGCGCCGTTCGCGGCACCCAATCAGCGGGGTGGGCTGGCGGCGGTCGCGGCCGGTCGGCCTGGCGGATCAGCCTTCGATGTCGCCGATCTGGCGCGCGGTACCGGCTCGCCGCTGGCGGCCGCCGCGGTCCCGTTGCTGGGCCTGTCGGCGCGATTGCGCGCCATGACGGGGCAGGTCGATGTCAACGCCGTGCGCGAGAGCGTCTATCAGGAGCTGCACGGTTTTGCCAAAGCAGGTCGCGAGGCCAACGTCCAGCCCGAGCTTCTGCGCGCCTCGCACTATGCGGTGGCCGCCACCATCGATGACGTGGTGATGAACACCCCATGGGGTGCGCACAGCGGTTGGAACAAGCGCACCATGGTAAGCGCCTTCCACGGCGATGTGGAAGGCGGCGAACGCTTCTACGCCTATCTCGAGCGCATGACGCAGGCGCCGACCGTCAACCGGCCGGTCCTGCAGATCATGTACGACTGCATGTCGCTGGGCTTTCTGGGCCGCTATCGCCTGCGCGCGCGGGGCCCGGCCGAACACGACCAGGTGCGCGAGAAGGTCTGGCAGATCCTGCGTAATCTCGCGGGACCATTGGAGCGCGAGCTGTCGCCGGATTGGCGCGGGGTCGACGCACCGGCCAAGCTGCAGCAACGCCAGATTCCGATCTGGTTGGTGGCGACGCTCGCCGCCGTGCTGGCGGCTCTCCTCTTCGGTGCCTTCCTGCTGGCGCTGAACGTCCGCTCGGGTACGACCCAGGACAGGCTGGAACCGCTGTTGAGGCCGGCGGGGATCGACCTGCCGAAGGAACCGGTCCAGCCGGTCGTGAAGCCCCGCCAGCCGGACCCGCCGCCCGCCATCAGCGCCTCCCTGCGCAAGCTTCTCGAGCCGGAGATCACCGCCGGCAAGGTGACCGTCACGGACAAGGGCAAGGCGCTGCAGATCACCATCAACTTCAAGGATATGTTCGAGGTCGGCTCTGCAAAGCTGAGGCCCGAACTGTCCGCCTTGCTGACCCGCATCGGGCAGGAACTGAAGACCCCCGAGGGCCAGGGCAAGGTCAAGGTGATCGGACACACCGACAGCGATCCGATCGCGACTGCCGAGTTCAAGAACAACGAGGTTCTGTCACGCCGGCGTGCCGAAAATTCGGCCGACGTGTTGATCGCGCAGACCGGCGAGCGGAGCCGATACGAGATCATCGGTCGGGCGGCGCTGGATCCCGTTGCCCCGAACACGACAGCGGAAGGCAAGGCCCGCAACCGGCGTGTGGAAATTCTGCTGGTCGCGCCAGATGAGAACTGATTGCCGGGCGGCAGCCCTTGGCGAGGAGCATGAGTGATGAAGCGTGTCGGTCAGGCACTGCTTAGCCCCTGGTTCCTGTACCCGCTCGGGGCGGTGCTGCTGTCGTTGCTGGTCTGGTTCATTCCACCGCTGGTCGGGCTTGATTTTCCGGCCAGCGAGTGGGTGCGAATCGGCGTCATCGTTTTCATCGTTCTGCTGTTCGCGCTGCTGCTGTTCCTGAGTTGGCGCAAGCGGCGCAAAGCCGACTCGGAGCTTGTAGCCTCCATCGCCACCGTCGAGGTCGATCCTACCGGCGAGGCGATTTCGTCAGAGAACAAGCAGATCGAGGAGAAGCTTAAAACGGCGCTGGCTGATCTCAGGCAGACGTTGGGCAAAGGCGGGCAGACGCTCTATCAACTGCCCTGGTACGCCATCATCGGTCCACCCGGTGCCGGTAAGACGACGGCGCTGCTGAACTCGGGCCTGCGCTTCCCGCTCGCCGAGCGCCATGGCGCACAGGCTCTGCAGGGGGTGGGCGGCACGCGCAATTGCGACTGGTGGTTCACCGAGAAGGCCGTGATCCTGGACACCGCCGGCCGATGGGCGACCCAGGACAGCGACGCCAAGGTCGACCAGGCGGCATGGACCAATTTCCTCGGTGTGCTCAAGCGCACCCGCGAGCGGCAGCCGCTGAATGGCATCCTGGTGGTTTTTGGCGTCCCGGACCTGCTCAACATCTCGCGCGACGAACGTGTGAACCACGCGCGTGCCATCCGCACGCGCCTGCTCGAGCTGCAGGCGGCATTCGGGCTGACGCTGCCGATCTACGTGGTGCTGACCAAGCTCGACATGATCGCCGGCTTCGTCGAGTTCTTCGACGATCTGGATCGTGAGGGCCGGGAGCAGGTCCTGGGCCTGACGCTCCCTCTGGGAACGGGCAACAAGGATGACATGCCGCAGAACAAGTTTTCTGCGCTGTTCGACCGCCTGATTGAACGGCAGCGGTCGCGGCTGCTCGATCGACTGCAGAGCGAGCGCGATCTGGGCCGGCGGACTTTGATCTATGGTTTCCCGTCGCAGTTTGCCTCGCTGGGCAAGGTGATCGACGAACTGCTGGGCGAGACGTTCAACGACTCGCGCTTCGCCAGCCGGCTGTCGCTGCGCGGCGTGTATTTCACATCGGCCACGCAGCAAGGCAGCCCGATCGACCGCCTGATGGACGCGATCTCGGGTAAGTTCGGCATCCAGCGGCAGGCTCTGCCGCCGCAGGTCGGGCAAGGACGCGGATTTTTCCTGCGCCGGCTGTTCGACGACGTGGTCTTCAACGAGGCCGGCCTTGTCGGCACCAATCCCAAGGTCGAACGTCGCAACGCGATCATCCGCTATTCCGCGTTTGCCGCCACCGCCGTGGTCCTGCTGACGCTGGCCGGTCTGTGGACGTGGAGCTACATCGAGAACAACGCCCTGGTGAGGAGTGTGGAAGCGCGTGCGCAGGAACTCGACGCGCGCGTCGCACTGGCCGACAAGGAGCGTTTCAGCCCCAATGATACCGATCCGCGCAAGCACCTGGCGCTGCTGAACGATCTGCGACGCCTGCCGACCGGCTACGATAATCAGCATCCCAAGCAGGTGTATCTGGCGCCCCGCTTCGGGCTCAACCAGGACGTGCGGCTGGGTGTCCAGACCCAGGATCTGTATCATCGTGGCCTGGTGGCATTGCTGCTGCCGCGGCTGCTGATGTACTCGCAGAAGCGGCTGGGCGATGGCCTCAAGGAGAATCCGACGGGGCTCGCGGCGGAGAAGGCCAACGAGGCGTTGTTCGAGACGCTCAAGGCCTATCTGCTGCTGGGTGAACCGACGCGGCTGCGCAAGCCGATCTATGTCGACTTCCTGGAGGAGTGGTTCAAGTCGGAGTTCGAAAAGGACGGCTACACGGCCGGCGACCTCGTCAGCATCGTGCCGCATGTGAAGGCCCTGGCGGCCTACGGCGTTTGGGACAAGGTCGCCCTCGATGAGGCGGTGATTGCGAAAGTGCAGAACCGCCTGGCCGGCCTGACGATGGCGACGCGGGCGCTCAAGATGCTGGAGCGGTCCACCCTGGTCGGCAAGCCGGCGTGGCGTATCATCGATGCCGTCGTGGTCGGCCGCTCGGACGTCGATCAGATCCTGGTCCGCAAGAGCGGCGAATCGATGACAGCCGACGCCATTCCGTTCCTGTACACGCGTCGAGGATACTTCGAAGTCTTCATGCCCACAGTGACGGCCATCACGGCGGCGGCGAACGCGGATGCCTGGGTGCTCAACGAGAGCAAGCTCGAGGGCGCGGAAGCCTACCGCCGGGCGCTCGACGAGACGCTGAAGACGTACTTCGATCGCTACAACAGATATTGGATGGCCATCCTCCAGGATGTCCGCGCGCGGCGGTTCAAGAGCACGAACGACGGTGCCGACGTTATCGCCAACCTGGAAGGACCGTTGCGCTCCATCTATGTCGAAGTCGCACGCCAGACGATGCTGAGCGCCGTGGAAACGCTGCCGTCCAGTGTCATGGAAGCGCCGGGTCGGTACGTGGAGCGGCTGCGGCGGGGGGTGGACAACATCATCCTGTGGGCGGCGGTTTCGAAGGACGTGCTGGGGACGCAGAATCTGGGGCGCCAGGTCGAGGTCCCGTTCCAGGAGGTGCGCCGTCTCACCGCTGTAGCGCCACAAACCCTGGAACCCACGGCATCACCGATGATCGATCTCCTCAAGAGATTGAAGGATTTCTCGGTGCGACTGACCGGTACGCAGGCCGCCGGCGACAATGTCACGAAGATCGCCGATCAGATCGATCTGGAAGCCAACAAGAGGGAGTACCCGCCGGACCTGCGGGAACTCCTTGCGACGATCGCCCAGGATCTGAGAAAGGGCGGTGTCGATCTGACGCGCGAGCAGATGGAGAACCTCTGGAATCAGACGGTCTATCCGTTCTGCCGCGAGCGCATCGCCAACCGGTTCCCGGTCTCCTTGGGCTCCCGCCAGGACATCGCTCTGGACGACTTCGTCGAGATGTTCGGCAAGACCAAGCGGATCGACAAGTTCATCCAGAGTGTCGAGGGGTATCTCGACAAGGGTCGGCAGCCGTGGGCGTGGAAGGCCAACGCTCAAACCACCTTCAGCCTGTCGCCCGACGTTCCGCCGATGCTGCAGCGCGCCACGGAGATCAGCGAAGCGTTCCTGGGGCCGGGTGGTTTCGCGCCCGACGTGAGATTTACGGTTGTCCCCGGCGACCAGCGCGAGAAGGGCTGCACGGTCGAATTCGGCAGCGACCTCGTATCCCTGGAGCCCGATGCGCGGCGCAAGGACGTTGCCTGGTCGGGTGCCCGTGATGGGAAGGTGATCTGCGGCACGACCGAGACACAGATCCCGGGGCAGTGGGCGTTCTTCCGCCTCATGAACAGCCTGGGGCCGCGCGGCAGTGCCATGCAGTGGCAATTGCAGATTGCCGGCGGCTTCTCGATGCGTGTCGACTTCCAGAGCAACAAGAACCCACTTTCGGTCCGACCCACACTCGGGCAATTCCAGTGCGTGCCCTTCACCCCGTCCCGGTGACGGCTCTCGATACCGGCGGTTCGGGCGCCGCGGCGTCGCCTGCGGCGCTGGTGCCGGGGCGTACCGGGTTTTTCGGCAAGTTGCCGGATCGCGGCGATTTCGTCCGGCGCGATTTGCCGAATGCTTTCGTCGATGTCTGGGACGTGTGGCTGCAGCATGGCCTGGCGGCCAGCCGGGCTAGTCTCGGCGACGCCTGGCTGGACGCCTGGCTGTGCGCGCCCGTGTGGCGCTTTGCGCTGCCGCACGGCATCTGCGGCGCCGACGCCTGGGCTGGCGTCATGATGCCCAGCGTCGACCGCGCCGGGCGCTATTTCCCCCTGACGTTGGCGGCCGCCGTGCCGGCAGGTTTGCCGGCAACGGCCATGCTCGCCGGAGACTGGATCAAGGCTGTCGAGGCCGTTGCCCTCTCGGCGCTGGAAGAGGCCTGCAGCTTCGACCGTTTCGCCGATAGCGTGGCGCGCCTGCCGGCTTTTCCCGCCATCCGCCTGGAGAGTTGGCACGGCGGATGGCGCGCGCAGGGTACGCCGGACGATGCGACGGCTTTGACGCTGGCGCTGGCCGTGGCGGGTGCTGAAGCCCGCAGCGCGCAGTGTGTGTTCATCACGCGCGGCGGCGGCAGGGTTGCTCCGGCAATGTGGGTGCTGCCGCAACTGCCGCCACATCGGTCGTTCGCGAACATGATCAGCGACCTCGAGTCGGGCGGGGGCTCGTACGCACCCAGTGCCGTACCCGCCGGGATGGCCGTGCCGTTGGCGATCGCTGGTGCCATGCCTGTTGCGCCTCTGGCCGCTGCCGACACCGACCTTGGCCATGCCGCCAGCCTGTTCGGCTCCGAATATGCAACCGACGTGGGACCTGCGGTGGCAGGCGAACCGCCGGGCGGGGCATTCGACCAGCTCTTTGACGATCGGAGCTTGGATCCCCTCGGCGCCGACGCAGCCCCGATGCCGCCGGCCGAGCAGCCGGTGCGGTGGATGCAGACCGACGAGCCGCCGGCCACTGACCCGGCGACGACGGCGCCTGATAGTGGTATGACCGAGCCAGCCGGTGAGTTCGTCGACGTTGCTCCGGCACGTGAAAAAGAAATGGCCCCATCGCCCAGGGATCTATTCGGTGACATCCGCGACGATGTCCCGTCAGCGCCCAGTGATAGTGACCTCTTTGGGCCCAGGGAGGGCAAGGACTCGGCGTCATGAGTGACGATCCGACCAACGTGCCGACTCAGCGCGGACCGTTCAATTCCATGGCCCTGCACGCCACCGCGTCCAGCGAGGCCGGATCGTTCCGCTTGCATGGCGTCGGTGCCACCCATCAGGGCATGGTGCGCAAGCACAACGAAGACAACCTTCTGCTGCGCCCGGAAGCGGGACTGTGGATGGTGGCCGATGGCGTCGGTGGCGCGCAGGCCGGCGACTGGGCCAGCGCCCAGATCGTCGAGGCGCTGCAGGAAATGCCCGTGCCCACGACCGCACCGGAGTTTCTCGCCAATGCCGTGGCCCGGCTCGAAGCGGCCAACCTGCGCATGGTGGAGCGTGCCGCCGAGCGCGGCGGCGGCATGACCGCCAGCACCGTCGTGCTGCTGCTGGCGCGCGGCGTGCACTACACCTGCCTGTGGGCCGGAGACAGCCGTTGCTATCTGCTGCGCGACGGGGTTATGACCCAGATCACGCATGACCACAGCGAAGTGCAGGAGCTCATCGATGCTGGCGCCTTGTCGCCGGAGGAGGCGGAGCGCTACCCGCGGTCGAACGTGATCACGCGCGCCTTGGGTGTTGCACCGCGTGTGCAGCTGGATCGGGTGGCTGGCCGCCTGCAGCCGGGCGATCGCTTTTTGCTGTGCACCGATGGCCTGTCGCGGATGATCAGCGACGCGGAGATCGCAGCGCTCCTGACCGAGTCCGATATCGCCAATGTGCCCAGTTCGCTGATCGCCGCTGCGTTGTCGGCGGGTGGCCACGACAACGTGACGGTCATGGTCGTGACCTGCGAAGCCAACGGTGCCGACGCCATGGCGCCAGGCGCGCCGTGGGTGACGGGGGCGGGTGATGTCCGATAACGACGCGACCGTCGTAGGGCCGTCATCGTCCGGCACCGCACCGGCCGGCGACAACACGTCGTCGCGTGGCATGGCGGGCGTGGACTGGGGTGACTCCCCTGCACCCGGCGGCAATCCGCTGCCGGAAACCGATTTGGCGGGCGTTCAGGCAAGTCCGTCTCCGCCGGGGCAGGCGCCAATGCCGCCGCCGCCGACGGGTGGACCCTTGGCGCCCGGTGTCGTGCTCAGCAGCACGTTCGAGATCGAGCATCTGGTGGCGCGCGGCGGGATGGGCGAGGTCTATCGCGCGCGCCATCGCATCACGGGCGATCCAATCGCCATCAAGACCATCCGGCCCGAACTGGCCGGCGACGAGAAGATTGCCGAGCTCTTCAAGCGCGAGGCGCAGGCGCTGCGCAATATTCGCCATCCGGCCATCGTTTCCTACGAAGGCGTGTTCGACGACGGGACCGGTCAGCTTTACATCGCGATGGAGTATGTCGACGGGCCTTCGCTGTCGCGGCTGATGCAGAACGGGCCCATGGCGGAAGCCGATGTGCGCCGGCTGCGGGATCGGGTCGCCGACGGCCTGGCGGCGGCACACGCCCAAGGCGTCATCCATCGCGACTTGTCGCCGGACAACGTCATCCTGCCGGGCGGCCGTATCGATGCGGCCAAGCTGATCGACTTCGGCATCGCCAAGCAGACTGAAAGCTCCAAGGCGACGGTCATCGGCAACGACTTCGCCGGCAAGTATTCCTACGCCGCACCGGAACAGCTGGGCTTGCAGGGCGGCGAGGTCGGTCCTCGCGCCGACGTCTACAGTCTGGGACTGGTGCTGGCCGCTGCCGCGACCGGCACACCACTCGATATGGGCAATGCGCTGCCGTCGGCGGTGCAGGCGCGCATGCGGGTTCCCGATCTTGCCAGCGTGCCAACCGGCCTGCGCGGCGAGATTTCCGGCATGTTGCAGCCCAATCCGTCCGACCGGCCGCAGAGCATGGCGGAACTGGTCGGGCGGACAGGCGCGACACAGGTGCAGGCGAGATCGGCACGGTCGAACACGTCGGGCGCCCGCAGCGGCGCCGGCCCGATGATCGCCGGCATCGCCGTGGCCGTGCTGGTGCTGATCGGCGGCGCCGGCTTCCTGCTGAAGGATCGGTTGTTCCCGCCGGATCCGGGGCCGACTCCGCCGGTGACGGCAACGCCCAAGTCACCCGATCCGTCGACCCCGCCATCAGGGCCTTCGGGCACGACGGCGACAACGACACCGCCACCGACGGCGCCCACTGGTCCATCGCCACCGCCGGCGTCGACCAGCACATCGCCAACGCCGTCGGTTCCGGAGACGACGGCTGCCAGTCAAAAGCCGCCCGAGGGGCCGTCGACGTCCGCGACGCCGACATCACCACCGCCGGCCACAACGACGACCGCGCCGCCGGCAACGACGCCACCGGCAACCACGGCGACGGCTGTCCCGGCGCAGCCTGACGCGACCTCGATTCGCAACCGGCTCGATGCGCTCATCTCGCGCTTCGATTGCGCCGACCTGGCCGCCCGGGTCGATTCGGAGCTCACCGTGCGTCTGCAGGGTTACGTCGAGTCCGAGGGGGATCGCACGGAACTGCTGGCGGCGGCGCGCGGCATCGAGGGCGTGCGCCGCGTCGATGCTGGTGTCACCGTGCAGCCTTGGCCGTTGTGCGAGTTGGTCCGCGTTGCCGCCGGGGCGACGTCGCCCGATTTCCGGGTGGTGCCGAACAAGCTCGACCGGCCGTACAAGATCCGCGCCGATCGGGTCATGTTTCAGGTCTTCCCGCCGCCCGGACGGCGCGGGCTGCTGAACGTGGTGTTCCTGAACTCCGATCGGACGGCGTGGCATTACGAGCCGTGGTCGAAGATCCGCATCCGGCCCGGTCAGACGGAGACGTTCGGCGACAAGCTGTCCATTACGCTGGCGCCGCCGGCCGGCAAGATGGCGATCATTGCCGTCATCACCAACGAGCCGCTGTTCGCCACGCCGCAGCCCGAAGAGCAGCCGACGAAGGAATATCTGACCGCCTTGAAACTGGCGTTGGCACGTCATGCCGACGCCGTCGTGAGCTACGTCGCCTTCGACACCGTCGACTAATTCAGCCGATCTGGCGAGAACTCCAACCGCATCCGGCAGCGAATCGTCTTGCCGGCGCGGCGGTTTTTGCCCATGCTTTAAGAGTATTTACTCATTTCTATGAAGATAGGTGGATAAATCATTCAAATGAGTTATTATTTTGTGGGGTTGAGTAGTTGACGTTGAGGCTGAGATGGGGGAGGTCACGGCCCCTGCCGTGGGTGTGCGGTCGCTTGCAGGGCGATGGGTGGGCGCGTGCGCGCTGACCGTTGTCTGTGCGACATCAGCCGCGGCTCAGGCGCCGCCGCCGGAAGTCCCTCCGCGCCAGGTGCCAGTACTGCAAACGCCGCCGCCTCAGCTTCGTCCGGGGCTACAGCCACCGGTTGACGCCGGCCCGGGCACGATACCGGCGGCGCCGGCCGGGACGACGACCGCGCCGCCGGGCGCCGACCAGGTGTTCCTGACGCCGGTGGCGATCGACGTCGAAGGGGCGACCGTATATCCGCCCGCGGTCATTGCGGCGCTGACCCAGCCGCTGATCGGCAAGCGGATTGCGGCGACCGAGATTTTTAAGGTGGCGAAGGACCTCGAGCGCAAGTACCGCGAGGACGGCTACTTCCTGACGTCAGTCGCCGTGCCGGCCCAGCGCATCGCCGACGGCCGGGTCAAGCTGAGGGTCATCGAAGGTTACGTATCCAGCGTGGTGGTCGAAGGGGACATCGGCGATGCAGCCAAGCAGGCACGACGGTTTCTCGGCAACCTCGTCGATCGCAAGCCGGTCAACCTGCGCGACATGGAGCGCTATTTGCTTCTGACCGAGGACATGCCGGGCGTTTCGGTGCGCGCCGTTCTGCGGCCGGGCAAGGAGCCCAGCTCGTCGGAACTGGTGGTGCAACTCAAGCGTCAGATGGCGGACCTCTTCGCCCAGGTCGACAACAGAGGTTTCAAGCATACGGGACCGCGGCAGGTGACCACCGTGGTCGGGGCAAACTCGTTCACGGGGTTGGCGGAGCGCCTGGAAGCCACCTTCTTCACCACGCTCAGCCGGGAGCAGAATTTCGGCCAGGTGGCATGGTCGAACTTCATCGGCTCCGAGGGTTTTCGCGTCCGCGCCTATTACGGCCGGGGCTACATCATGCCGGGTGGTCCGCTGAAGGCGACCGACTACGACGGCCTGATCACCATCGCCGGGATTTCCGGACAGTACCCGGTCGTCCGCTCGCGGCAGTTCAATCTGAATGTCAACGCCGGCTTCGACTACTACCGTTCAGACGTCAAGGTTACATTCAACACCCTGTTGAACCGGACCAATCTGCGCATCGCGCGAATCGGTGCCGACGCCAGCTATCGCGACGACTGGAATGGCGTCACGTTCGGCAGCATCCGCCTCTCGAAGGGGTTGACCGGCTTCGGTGCTTCCAAGAAAGGTGATCTGCTGTTGAACCGCCTGGGATCGGAGCCTGGCTTCCGCAAGATCAACGGCGAAGTTTCGCGGCTGCAAGCCATCTACGCCAACGAGGATTTTGCCTTGAACCTGTTCGGTACGCTCGCTGGCCAGTACACCAGCGACACCCTGCCGGCCAACGAGAAGTTCTTCGCCGGCGCCGATCGCCTGGGTCGCGGCTACTACGCCGGTCAGGTCACTGGCGACAAGGCTTTCGCCGGCAGCCTGGAACTGCAGTTCAATTTCGTGGTGCCGTACGAGGAAGTCGCCGGCGGCAGCGTCTCGGCGGAGACCCGTTCGCGCGGCACACCCGTGCAGCTCTACGCGTTCTACGATCACGCCAAGGTTTGGAACAACGCGGAGTTCGAGGTTCCCAGTCTGTATGCGCGTTCGTTTGGCGCCGGCGCCCGTATCAATGTTCTGGAGACGACGACCGTCGAGGTGGAAGGAACACGCCGCCTCGACCTGGATGTCGACGGACCGAATGCAAAAAAGCTTGATCCGTGGAGCGTCTACCTTCGGTTGACGTCGCGGTTCTGACAACACCGATCGGCATGGTGAGGCCGGTTGGTGTAGTAGAGTTTGCGTCTGGCGATAGTGGGGTCGAGGAGTGCGGACGGACGCCGACCATCGGGGTGCGTCCGGCGAAGGGAGCGTGTGATGGCGAAGGGGGAGGCGCGGGCCGGTCGGGCGCGACGCGCGCGGTCTGCCGCGATCCAGGTCCGCCGCGGGCAGGCGCGGCGCGGCCGTGGCGACCTGCTGGCGGGCACGGCGCTGGCCTTTCTCGTCGGTTGCGGGCTGTTTACTTTCAGCGGCCCCGCGTCGGCGCAGGTCAGTGGCGTCACGGGGGGCACGGTTGTCGGCGGTTCGGCGACGATCGCCAACACGACGCGCGGCCACGTGACCGTCACGCAGTCGACCGACCGCGGCATCATCGACTGGCGCAGCTTCTCCATCGGCGCCGGCGAGCGCGTCGATTTCGTGCAGCCCCGCACCAGTTCGGTCACCCTCAACCGCGTCACCGGACCCGATCCCTCGGTCATCGCCGGCAGCCTCTCGGCCAACGGTCAGCTCATCCTGGTGAACGGCGCCGGCGTCGTATTCGCCAATGGCGCGCAGGTTAACGCCGCCGGCCTGGTCGCCGCGACGTCCAACATCGTCGATCCGCAACGCTTCATGCAGGGCGGCACCGTCACCTTCGATCGGCCGTCCAGTGACCCTAATGCGGGGGTCGTCAATGCCGGCACCATCACGGTGCGTGACGGCGGCCTGGTCGGGCTGGTGGGCAACACGGCATCCAACAGCGGCACCATCAACGCGCGGCTGGGCCATGTCACGATCGGTGGCGCCGAGACCTTCACGGTCGATCTGGCCGGTGACGGCCTGATCAACTTCCAACTCGGCAAGCCGGTCTCGCGCCAGCCGGTCGATCCCCAGGGCAACAAGCGGCCGCTGGTATCCAACACCGGCACCATCAATGCCGATGGCGGCGTGGTGACCCTGAGCGCGCGCGCCGCGCGCGGCGTCGTCGACAACGTGGTCAACGCCGGCGGCACGATCAACGCCCGCGCCGTGCGCAACGAAGGCGGCGTGGTCGTCTTCGGCGGCGATGAAGGCGCCACCGTCAACGTCACCGGCACGGTCGACGTGTCGGGCGGCCACGGCCAGCGCGGCGGCCAGGTGGTGGCGAGCGCCGCGAAGGGCACCGTGAACGTCGCGGCGACGGCACGGATCAACGCTTCCGGCGGTGCTGGCGGCGGCACCGTTCAGATCGGCGGCAGCAAGCAGGGCCAGGGGCCGGTCGCCAACGCCAAGAACACCACCGTCGCTTCGGGCGCGACCATCCGCGCCGACGCGACTGGAAAGGGCAACGGCGGCACGGTCATCGTCTGGGCCGACAACGCCACCGTGTTCGGCGGCACGGTCTCCGCTCAGGGCGGCCCGCAGGGCGGCGATGGCGGCTTTACCGAGGTCTCCGGCAAGGTCTTCCTGGACTTCAAGGGCCAGGTCGACCTGCGTGCGCCGCACGGGGTCACGGGCACGCTGCTGCTCGACCCTAGCGACATCGTCATTGCCAGCGGCACCAACGACACCACCCAGACCGGCAATGTCATCACGGGCAAGAGCGACACGTCGATCCTCGACGTCGACGTGCTGATCGCGGCGCTCAAGCTGGCGAACGTCACGGTGGATGCAGCGGGAGGTGGTGGCAAGGGATCTGGCTCGATCACTGTCGCCAATGCCGTCATCAGCACGTCGGACAACAGCCTGACGCTGAACGCGTTGGCCGATATTACGCTGAACGCCGACATCAACGTCGGCACGGGCACGCTAGCCTTCATTAGCACTAAAGGCGCGCTCGTCGGTTCGAGCGGCGCCGTTACCGCCGGTGCCGTGACGTTGAACATGGGCGGTGCGGTCACCCTCGACAATGCAGGCAACAAATTCGGCAACATCAGCGGCACGAGCGGCGGCGCCATCACGGTGGTCAACAATGGGGCGCTGGTGGTCGGCGGCAACCTCACAGCCGGCAAGGACAGCGCGATATCGATCACGACCACGGGCGCAACATCGGACCTGACCATTACAGGGGCGCTGTCCGGCACCGGTATCAATTTGACCGCAGGCGGCAAGCTTACCGGCGCGGGTGCCGTCGACGGCGGCACGAGCAGTGTCGCGCTGACGGCGGACGGTGATGTCGGCCTCAGCGGCAAGATCACGGCAACCGGCCTGACGGCAAAGTCCGGCGATGACGTCACGCTCAACAACACGGACAACACGTTCGGCACGTTCCAGACGGCCGCCGCTGTCGCCGGCAAGCTCACCATCGTTCACAAAGGTGATCTGGCGTTGGGGGCGGTGCAGGCCGGCGGCGACATCGGCATCACGACGAACACCGGCGGCAACCTGACGGTCGGTGACGTGATCGCGACGACGGCTGGCCTGACGCTGACGGCGAGCGGTGCCTTGACGGGCGCGGGCAACATCACAGGCACGACGTTGTCGCTGTCGTCAGGTGCGGCGGGCGGTATCGCGCTGACGGGCGTCATCACCGGCACGTCGCTGGCGGTGGCGTCCGCTGGCGTCGTGTCGCTGACGAACACGGCCAATGCCTTCAACATCTTCTCGACCACCAGCACCATCGCCGGTGATATCGTGGTGATGCATGGCGGGGCGCTCACGCTCAACAAGGTCAACGGCGGCGCCCAGGCCACGTTCAAGACCGGCGTGGGTGGTATCACTGTCGCCGATACGTTCACCACGGCAGGTGATGTGACCCTGGCCGCCGCCAGCGCACTGTCCATCAACGCAGCCGTCAACCTCGGTACAGCCAGCATTGCGCTGTCAGGAACGACGGTCACGCAGACAACCGCGGGCGCGATTTCAGCGAAAGGCCTGGCGGTAACAGCGACCGCGGGCAATATCGACCTCACTCTGGCCGTCAATGCTGTGGAGACGCTGGCCGCCAGCGCGGTTGATGGAAGCGTCGGATTTACGACCTCGGGGGCCTTGGCGATTGGCTCTGTTGGCGCCATCGGCGGCATCACGGCCAAGACCGATGTCGTGCTGAGCGCCGGCGGCGCGGTGACTCAGACCAAAGCGGTGACCGCGGCCGGACTGGCCGTCACGACGACCGCGGGCGACATCGATCTGACCCAGGTTGCCAACGCCGTGGGCACGCTGGCTGCCAAGGCCGCTGGCGGGAGTCTCGGGTTCAAGGCGTCGGGTGCATTGGCGATCGGTTCGGTTGGCGGGATCGACGGGATCACGGCCAAGACCAATGTCGTGCTCGACGCTGGCGGCGCGGTGACACAGGACAAGGCGGTGGTGGCCGTTGGCCTGGCGGTGACGGCAGCGGGCGATATCACGCTCACGGATGCTGGCAACAAGCTCACGACGTTCGCAGCTTCGTCGACTGGCGCCGTGTCGCTACAAGAAGCAGATGGCGTCACGATCGGCACCGTGACAGCACTGGGTGCGCTGTCTGCCGTGAGCGGCATCACAGCGGACACCGACGTCACGCTGACCTCGACGGCGGTCAGCCAGACGGCCGACGGCGCGATCAAGGCCGCCAACCTGGCGGTGACGGCGACCACCGGTGACATCGACCTGACGCAGGCAACGAGCACGGTGGGTACGCTGGCGGCTAGTGCCGCGGGCGGGAGCGTCGGATTCAAGACGTCCGATGCACTGGTGATCGGGTCGGTTGGCGGTATCGACGGGATCACGGCGAAGACGAATGTCGTGCTCGACGCCGGCGGTGCGGTGACACAGACCAACGCCGTAACGGCGGCCGGTCTGGCCGTCACGGCAGCAGGCGATATCACGCTCACGGACACCAACAATAAGCTCGCTACGTTCGCGGCTGCCGCGTTGACCGGCGCCGTGTCGCTGCAAGAGGCCGATGGCTTCGCGGTCGGCGCCGTAGCGTCCCTGGGTGCGCTGGCGAAAGTCAGCGGCATCACGGCAGGCGCCGACGTCACGCTGTCGTCGACGTCAATCAGTCAGACCGCCGACGGCGCGATCAAGGCCAGCAGCCTTGTGGTCACGGCCACCACGGGAAACATCGATCTCACACAGGCCACCAGCACAGTGGACACGCTGGCGGCCAGTGCCGTGGGCGGTAGCGTCGGGTTCAAGACGTCCGGAGACTTGCTGATCGGCTCGGTGGGCGGGGTCGATGGGATCACCGCCAAGAACAACGTCATGCTGAACGCCGGCGGTGGCGTGACGCAGGACAAGGCGGTGATCGCATCCGGCCTGGCGGTGACGGCACAGGGCGACATCACCCTGGCCCACGCCGACAACAAATTCACGACGTTTGCGGCATCCTCGACCGGTGCCGTGTCGCTGCAGCATGCCGAAGGTGTCGCGGTGGGTACCGTGACGGCGGTCGGCGCGTTGTCGGCTGTGAGCGGGATTACGGCCGGCAGCAACATCACGCTGGATGTGGCCGGTGCACTTGCGATCAACGCGGCCATCACAGCCGACGGCGACGTGGCGCTGCGGGGGTTGTCGATCGCGCAAGCCGCCGGGGCCACGATCAAGGCCAGCGGCCTGGCTGCGACGGCGACGGACGGCGACGTCGGGCTCGCGGGCGCCGCCAATACCGTGGCCACATTTGCTGCCGAGGCCGCGAAGGGCAACGTTGCGTTGAAGGCGTCGGGCGATCTCGTGATCGGCGCTGTGGCCGGTGTCACCGGGATCACCACCAGTGCGTTGGGCACGGTCACGCTGGTGGCGACATCCGGCGCGGTCACCCAGACGCACGCAATCATCACCGATACGCTGGATATCGGCACGACCGGGCCCGCCAGCCTGGCATTGACCCTTGCCGACAATCGCATCGGGACCGTCAAGAGCACGGCTGGCCTCGGGACGGGCGCTGTCTCGGTGGTCGATGGTGATGGCGGACTCGTCGTCAGGGAGATCAATGGTCAGGGCGCCCTTGCCCTCAGGACCTCGGGCAAATTGTCCGTTGAGGGCGCCCTCAACACGGCGGCCGGCAACGGCAACATCACGCTGACCTCGATCGACAATGCGGTGAGCATCAACGCCCCGTTGAGCGCCGGTACAGGGACAGTAGCGCTGACGTCGGGCGGCCTGGGCGATATCACCGCGACAACAGCCGCCATCGCGGCGGGGCGCTTGACGCTGGAGACTGGCGCTGACGGCAAGGCCACGATCACGGGCAGCCACAATATCGCGGCTCTTTCCACCACCGGCATCGGGATCGGCAGCGGTGGCCTGGTATTCCAGCAAGGTCGCCTGGCCGGCTTCAGCGTCGGACCGGTGACGGCAGCAGGCACGATCGCGATCGACACCGGCGGCGCCCTGCAGGTCGCCGGTCAGATCAAGGCTGTTGGCAAGACCGTCATGCTCGTGGCCGATGGGCCGATCACCCAGACTGGCGGTGCCGGTGTTACTGCGGCCGAGCTGAGCGCGGTAACAACAGTCGGCAACATCGACCTGGATACCAGCAGCAATACCGTCTCTGTTTTCGCCGCGAAAGCCATCGGCGGCAGCGTCTCGTTCAAGAACTCGGGCGGCTTCGACATCGGCTCGGTCGGCACTATCAACGGCATCACGGCAAACAGCGCCTCCGGAGCGGTCACCTTGCAGGCCGCGGCCGGGACGATCACGCAGACGCAGGCGATCACGACCCGGACGCTCAACGTCACGACAGCCGGCGCCAGCGTCACCCTGGACCATGGCGCCAACAATGCCCGGGAGCTGGGGACAATCAACGTCGGCGCCGGCAGTTTCACGTTTGTCGACAACGCCGGCATCGCGCTGAACGTCGGTACGATCATCGCCAACGGCGGCATCAGCATCACCAACAGCAGCGGTGACCTCTCGACATCGGCGTTTCTTTCGACGGGCGGCAGCGTTTCACTCATCGCCAGCGGCGATCTCACGATATCGGACAGCATCGTCGCCGGCAGCAACATCGCATTGACGTCGCAGACCGGGAAGATCGTGTTGTCCGGCGGTGAAGTGACGTCGAACACCGGTGGCATCACGCTGCATTCTCGTGAAGCGCTCGACACCGGTACGGCAGTGATCACGGCCGCGAATCCCAGCGGCGGGAACGTCTCGCTGATCTCCGACCAGGGCCAGGTCACGGTCGGCGGCAACGTGACGGTTGGCGATACGCTGACCATTCAGATCGGTGCCGGCCTGCTGCTCACCGTGACAGGCGAGATCACCGCCCCCAGCGTCAGCCTGTTCGCCGATCAGATGGATATTCGCGCCAAGATCAACGCGACGACATCCGGCACCATCACGCTGGCACCGGTCTCCAAGAACACGCAAGTGACGATCGGCGACACGGCCAGCCCGGTCGGGTTGCACATCGACAACAGCGAGCTGGCCTTCCTGACGTCAGCGAGTACGTTGACGATCGGCAAGTCCGATACAGGCGCCCTTCGTGTCGCCGACGCGACCGTGGCGAACGGCGCCCTCAACCTTATCACAGCTGCCGGCATTACCCAGACCGGGTTGCTGACGGTCGGTGGCGGTACCGGCACGCTGGATGTGACGGCAGGCGGTACTGTCAACCTGAATGGCACTGGCGTCGTCGTTGGTACCGTCGGCGGTTCCACAACATCAGGCGATTTCCTCGTCATCAGGTCGAATGGCACCGCGGGCGACATGGTCGTCAGCGGCATCACGACCCAAGGCGGCGAGATCGGCATCCGCAATTTTGCCGGCGATCTGATCGTCAGCGGTGCGCTCTCCTCCAATGGCGGCACGATCCTGCTGGGCTCATTTGCAGCGGGGTCGGCGCTGCGTCTCAATGCGACTGTCGACGCCGGCGCAGGCTCCGTCGGACTGTTCTCGGCATCCGGCGGCATTTCGCAGGGGGGTGGGCGGATCGTCGCCGCTGATCTGTTGGCGACGATCGTCGATCCGACAGGAGATATTGTTCTCAGCCGCGCCGGCAACAGCGTGACTGGCCGTGTGACACTCAGCGCTGGTGCGGCCGGTGGAAATATCAATTTCACGAACAGCAGCAGCTACCAGGTAGGCGGCTTTGCCAGCCTCTCGACTGCGGTCGGCACCCTGACGGCGGGTCTCGGATCGGGGCTGCGCACCGCGTCGAGCGGCTCGATCAGCCTGATTGCTGGCGGCGACATCACTCAAGCGAGCGGTACAGGGCACATCGTTTCGACCGGCACGCTCAGTATTGCGCGTGCAGCCGGGTCCAATCCGAACGTGACCCTCAACAATGCCGGCAATGATGTCGCGTCCCTCGGCGCGATTTCAATCGGCCAGGGTGCCTTCACGCTCATCAACGCTGGGGACCTGACGCTCGTCGGGGACGGCAGGGCCGGTGGCGGTTACACGGTCAGCACGAGCGGTGCCCTGATCCAGCAGTCCGGCGTGACGATCGACACCAGCAAGGCAACCAGCGGTGCGGTGACGGACGGAAACGTTTCACTCGCGGCCGGCACCGGCAGGGACATCGTGCTCAACGACAGTATCACCGCTGGGGCAGCGGGTGTGATCGCGCTACGTGCCGGCGGCAGCGTGAGGCAATTCTCCGGTGCCGTGACAGCCGGCAATGTCGAGGCGACCGCACTGGCCGGGTCGGTCTCGCTCATTTCCAGCGCGAACGCGTTCGACGTCATTTCCGGCAGCGGCGCCCTTGGGTTCAGTGCGGTGACGACGCGTGCGCTGACCATTGGCGTTGATGGCATACAGTCGGCGTCCGGCTCGGTCAGTTTATCAACGATCGGCGCCGGCCATGACATCACGGTAGACAACAAGATCACCGCGACCAAGGGAACCGTATCGCTCGTGGCGGGCGGCAGCATCTTCGATACCGCCGCGGGTGGCATCACGGCAGCCAGCCTGCAGGCATCGGCGGTCGGATCGGTTGATCTGTCACAGGCAGCGGCGTCCAATAACGTCTCCGCGGTCGGCGGAAGCGCCAGCGGCAATTTCACCTATGTCGACAACAATACGCCGCTGTTGACGGCCGGGAAGATCACGGCCGGCGGAAACGTGACGCTGCAATCGAACGGCAACCTCAACGTGGCCGGCGCACTGACCGCCAACGCGAGCACCGGCCGCATCAGCCTGACGTCGGTGACAGGGTCGATCGTCGAGACCGCCAGCGGCTCCATTGCGGCGGCCGAGTTGCTCGCCTTTGCGCAAGTGAACGTCGATATCGCACAGTCGACGAATGTCGTGGGCGCCAAGGGATTCGCCGCTCAGGCGACGACCGGGTTCGTTGTTTTCAGGAACAGCGGTGCCATTGAACTCGACCAGGTCGGTGGTGTGAACGGGGTCACCGCGGGTGGCGCCGTCTTCATCTCGACGACCAGCGGCAATATCAGCCAGACGAGCAAGGGGATCATCACCGCCGGTGCCGGCCTCGGGCTCGAGGCCCAGAACGGATCCGTTCTTCTGACCGAGGCCAACGTCGTCACCGGCAATGTCGCCGTGGCGAATACGACGAACGGCAACGTTGTCATCCGCACGGTGGGGGACCTCAACATCGGCACGGTCGGTCCGATCAACACCGCCGGCCTCGATGTGCCGACTCTCAACGGCATCACGGCATCCACGGCAGCCGGGAAATTCGTATCCCTGATTTCGGATACAGGCGCGATTGCGCAAAGCACCGGCGCGAAGGACGGGATCGTCGGTGGTGAACTGCGGATCTCGACCAACAACAAGGATGCAACGCTGGGCAATGCCAACAACCAGCTTGTTGCGGTGGGTGACGTCAACCTCGGTAGCGGCAAATTTGTGTTGTTTGATTCGGCAGGCGGACTTGATGTCAGAGGCACGGTGCAAGCGAACGGTGGCGTCGATCTGACGACCCAGGGGGGCCTCCTGACGGTGCCGGGGACCATCACCGCCACCAACGGCGACATATCGCTGGTCAACAAGGCCGGCGCCGTGATTGCGCAGGGCAGTATCATCGCTGGCGATGGCAGCGTGTCGATAACTGCCCAGGGAGCAATAACGGCTCAAGGTATCATTACGACGGCCAAGGGCGATATTCTGCTGACTGCTCAGGCCGGCGCGCTGGCGGTTGAGGGGAGTGTCTCTACCACCAACGGGAATATCTCGCTGGCGTCGCTTACCAGCGGGATCAGCCTGAGCAGCGACGTGTCCGCAAGTGGCCAACTGCAGCTGAACGCCAAGGGCGGTCTGCTGGTGCAGACGGCAGGCACGATCACGGCTCAATCGCTGGTTGCCAATGCATTGGGCAATGTTGAGTTGGTCCAGGCAGGCAATGATGTCGTGACCGTCGCCGGCGGATCCACCACCGGCACGTTCCGATATCGCGACGCGACGGCCATCACCGTGGCGGGGATCACGACGGCTGGTCAGGACATTACGCTGGTGGCGGGCGACGGTGGCGCAAGCGGCGGCATCGCGGTCAACGCCGCGATCAATGCCGGCGCGGGAACTGTTCGGCTTCAGACCGGTCTGGGCGACATTTCCCAGACGGCGGGCGCTGCGATCACAGCGGGGGCCCTGCTGGCCAACGCGGTATCCGGTTTGGTGCAACTCGACGGATCGACCAACGCGGTCGGCAATGTCGCCGGCAGCGCGTTGGGCAACACCTTTGCGTTGAAGACGGGCGGCGCCGTCACGATCACGTCGGTTGGCGGTGACGGCATCACGATCGGGGCCGGCGGCATCGCGGCGGAGCGTGTTGTCCTGGCGGCGTCTTCCGGCAACATTACCCAGACCGCCAGCGGCGTGATTGCAGCGGGTAGCCTCGATGCCCGGGCGAGCGGTGCAGGCGCTGTTGTTGCGCTCGATGTCGCACTCAATGCCATCGACGTGGTCACGGGAGCGGGCTCTGCCGGATTTAGAGTGACGTCGGCGCAGTCGCTGACTGTGGGCGTGGGTGGGGTTACGTCGGTGGCTGGTTCGGTCACGCTGACGGCCGCCGGCGTCGGCAGTGACCTCGCTGTCGACGGTATCGTTTCGGCTGCCGGATCGGTCAGCCTTGTTGCGGCGCGCAGCATCACCGGCTCGTCGACAGGCGGCGTCCAGGCCAACGCTCTGCTGGCCGTCGCCGTCGATGGCTCGGTCGACCTGACCAATGGGGCCGCCAACCATAACGTCGCAACCGTGGCAGGTTCGGCCAAGGACGGCTTCTCCTATGGCAACAGTGGCGCATTGACGGTCGGCACCGTGGGCTCGACGGTCGGCGTCGCCTCGGCGACGGGTGACGTGACGATCAGCACAGCCAGCGGCAATCTCAGCCTCGCCGCCGGCGTCAATGCCAATGCCGCCAGCGGCACGGTCAGCCTGACGTCGACCGCCGGTTCCATCGTATCGACGACGGCGGCAGGCCTCGTGGCCGGCAATCGCGGCGTGCTGCGGGCTGGCGTGAATGTCGATCTGGCGCGCGCCGGTAACGCGATCGGCGCCGGCGGGCTGGCGGGGCGTGCCGACGGCGGTTTCTTCGTCCTCTCGAGCAGCACGGCGATCCACGTCGATACCGTCGGTGGCGTTGCCGGCATCACGTCGGCGGGTGCCACTATCCTGACGGCCGGCAGCGGCAGCATCACGCAGGCCGCGGCGATCGCGGCCGGCGGCGGGCTCGGCGCGCGCGCCGACAATGGCAACGTTGTGCTCGACCAATCCAACGCGGTGAGCGGCAATTTCTTCGGCGCGGCCGCCGGCGGCAGCGTGACGTTCCGCAACGCCGGTGCCGTGAATATCGGCGCCGTGGGTGTAACGTCACAATCGGGTGGCGTGATCCAGGGCAATGGCGTCACAGCTTCCGTTGCGTTCGGCCAGGTCGTCAGCTTGCAGTCCGACAACGGCACGGTCGGGCAGGACGCGGTTGCCGGCGCGCGGATCGTGGGCGGTGAGCTGCGAATCGTGACCGCCAGTCGCGACGCCATGCTCGTCAATACCAGCAACGCCATCGAGGCGGTCGGCAACACCAACCTCGGCACCGGCAAGCTCACCGTCTTCGACTCGACAGGCGGATTGACCCTCAGTGCGCCGGTGATCGCCGATGGCGGCGTCATCCTCACCACGCAAGGCGCCTTCACGTTGCCGGGCAGCATTGTCGTGGCCAACGGCGACATCTCGCTGACCTCGATGACGGCAGGGATCAACCTGGGCAGCACGCTGTCGGCGGTGAACGGGCAGGTTCAGCTCGTGGCCGGCGGCAGCGGCGCGATCACGCAAGCCGGCGGCACCATCACGGCCCGGTCGCTGATTGTGCGTGCGCCCGGCGATATCGATCTGGTGCAGTCCGGGAACGACATCGGCGTGATCGCCGGCGCGTCCGGTACGGGCACGTTCCGCTATCGCGACGCGACAGCGGCGACCATCGGTACGCTGGTCGATTCGACCGGGACCGTGGTGAGCGGCGTGACCACCGCCAACCGGGATATCACGATCGTGGGCGGCGATGGCGGCGTCAGTGGCGGCATCGCGATCAACGCCGCGATCAATGCCGGTACGGGCACCGTGCGGCTGCAGACCGGCCAGGGCGACATCACCCAGGCCGCCGCATCACCGATCACGGCCCAGGCACTTCTGGCCGTTGCCCTTCATGGATCGGTCGAACTCGGTGGGTCCATCAACAACATCGTCGATGTGGCCGGCGCCGCGTTGGGCAGCACGTTCACGCTGCGCAATGCCGGCGGCGTGACCGTGACCGGGGTCGCGGGTGATACGATCACATCAGGCGCCAACGGCATTGTCGCCAACAACGGCGATATCCTGCTGCAAGGCCGCGGCTCCATCGTGCTGGCCGGCATGCTGAATGCGGCCAACGGCAATGCCACGGCGGGCCCTGGCGCCGGCAACATCACGTTGCTGGCCGAGGGCGGCAGCGTTACCCAGGTCGGCAGCGCGGCCATCGTCGGCAACGATCTACGGGTCGATGCCACGGGCAATGTCGATCTGGCCAATGCGGCCAACGATGTCGTCCGAATCGCCGGCATTTCACGGACCGGCACGTTCCGCTACCGCGATGCCAATGCGCTCACCATCGATGCGATCGGCGGCATCGCCGGCATCACCGCGAACGATCATGATATCGGCATCCACGCCGGTGGGGACTTGACGCTCAACCAGGCCGTCGATGCGCGCGGCGCGGCGGGCACCACCACGGCGGTGGTGCGGCTGCAGGCCACGAACGGCAACATTACGCAGAGCGCGGCGGGCAACGTGATCGCCGGCACCTTGCTCGCCAACACGGTGGGGGCGGGTGACATCGTTCTGACCAATCACACCAACCTGGTGCGCAGCGGCGCGGGTGGCGCGACGGGCAACCCCGGATTTGTTGCCGGCACGGCCGCCGGCAATTTCCGCTTCATCAACGGCAACGATCTCACGGTCAATAATATGGCCGTCATCGGTGATGCCGGGCTGGGCATCAATGGTGCGACCGGCGTGACGGCCGGTACCGGCCGTCTGGTGGATCTCGGCGTGTCGATCGGCGACCTCGACATTCAGGGGCCGGTCGGCGCCGTTGCCGGCATGCTTCTCTACCGCCGCGTTGCCGGTGCGCCCGTGGGCGATATCACTGTCGGCGGTGCCGCCGGCAATCCCGGCAACGGCGTCGGTGGCGCCTATCTCGTGGTCGTCGATCTGACCGGGTCCTCGTCACTGGGGCTGACCGGGCTCACCGAGTCCGGCGCCGGCAGCGTCGGTGCGCCCAGAGGCCTGTTCACGACGCCGACCCCGCCCACGACCCAGTTTCCGTCCGGCCTGGGTGGCCCCAACAGCGGCGGCCAGCTGACCGTCGGGGCGCTGCAGGGCCTCGACGCCGCCATCTATCTCGCCGGCGGCGCCACGAGCATGATGACCAGCACGGCCCCGGGGTTCTTCGGCATCCTCGGTGTCTACGCGCAGGAAGGCTCGCGGGTGAACCTGCAGTCCGTCGTGCGCGCCATCCCCAACACGACGATCCGGCCCATCGGGCCTTTCGGCCCGAATGATCCTGGTGCGATCGGCTCGCCGCCCGATGTCGTCGCCCGCGACTTCGTGCGCAAGGGCGGCCTGCCGTCGATCAATCAGCGCTTCAACAACTGTGTGATCGCCGGGCCGAGCTGCACCACGATCTTCACGCAGATCGCCAATCCGCCAACCGCGGCCGACGACGCCGTGATCGGCGTTGCCGGCAGTTCGCTCGACGATTCCAGCATCATCCTGGTCAACCAGGGCAACGAGGACTTCATTGAGGACGACGACGAAGAACGACGTCGTGCCCAGAAGCGATGAGCGACAAGGTGATAGTCGTGAAACATCATCGGGCAGGCGGTCGGGCATTGACCCTGGCCATGCTGGCCATGATCGGGGCCGCCGATGGCGGGTGGGCGCAGCAGACGCCGGCCGCGCCGCAGCCTGCCGGCGCGCCGGCGGGTCAGTCGCGCGCCGGCGAGGCGTGCACCTACAAGGCGGTCGGCGTCGATCAGGCGCTGGCCGCGCGCGGTGCCTACGATATTTTCTGCGGCAAGGCTCTGGATCCGGTCGCGCGGGTCTTCCAGCTCGACGGCGCGCAGCCGGTCGCCAATCTCGGCGGCCTGGCTGCGACGGGGCCGTGGCGCAGCTACCTCGATGGGCGCGCTCATTGCAACAATCCCACCAGCACGACACTGGGATCCAACCCGGCCGTCCTGCTGCCCTGCGCGCGGCGCTCCGGGGGCGTGCCCTATGTCGGAGTCGTGACGATCCGCGGCAACTTCACGTTCCTCGGTGACGGCCTGTCGACGGCCGCGCCCGCGATCGAGGCGACGATCAGCGCGCTGGGCGGCGCTGGCGCGGGTGCCGGACGCGGGTCGATCACCGATTCGCTGGGCGGCCGCTTCACGACGGGCTTCGGATCCGGCGACATCGACCGCTACCAGAGCCTGATGCGGGTCGGCGCGCGCCACAACGTCGAGGAAGACTATCAGCAGGCCGAGCGCGCCTATCGTGACGCGCTGGCGCTGCATCAACGCCTGTTCGGGCGCGACAACCCCGATCAAGTCGATGCCCTGGTGCATCTGGCGTTGAACATCAGTAATCAGGGCCGGTTCAACGAGGCGGCGGAGTTGTACCGTCGCGCCGGGGCACTGGTGGCGGGTGTCCAGGAGCCGCTGGTCAAGGCCCGCGTGCGGCAATACACGGCGCAGAACCTCGCCAACCAAGGCAAGCGCAGCGACGCGCGCACGATGCTCGACGAAGCCGAAGAGCTTTATTTCGTGAGCGCGCCCGATCTGCGGCCGTTCATGGCCCGCCAGGCGACACGCCAGAACCAGATACCGGCCTACGGATTTGGCGTTCGCGGCCAGCAATTCTCCGATCCGCGCGGCAAGCGGGGCATGGGGCAGGACCTTGCCAGCGCCGTGACGATCAGCCCGGCGATGCAGCTGGCCGCCCAGGGCGTCGCTGAAATCTATCGCACACGCGCCTTGCTGGCGTTGGCCGACAAGCAGCCGGCACAGAGTCGCGAGTACGCGATGCGCGCCGTCACCCTGCTCGAGGGGATCGGGATTGACCCGGGCGGCATCCGTTGGCGCGCGATCCGGATCGCTGGGCTGAGTGCGGCGTCGACCAAGGATCTGGGAACCGCCGGCGCCGATCTCGGCGATTCGGCACGTGGCCTCAGCGAGGCGCTGCCGCAGTCGCAGCCGGCGGGCAAGACGTTCCTCGAGTCCGGCGATATTCAGTTGCAGCGCGGCAATAGCACCGCGGCCTTGTCGGAGTTCCGCCGCGGGGCGCAGATCCTGCGGGCACGGCGCAACACGGTCCCGGGCGATGCGGTCCTGCCGTATCTCGACGTTCTGGCCGGCAGGTCAGGCGTGTCGGAGGGTGCGACCGCGGCTGAGATGTTTGATGCCGCGCAGCTCATCAGCACCGGCGTCACGGCCGCCTACGTGGCGCAGGCAGCCGTGCGTCTGGGCGACGGCAACCAGAAGGTGCGCGAACTGCAGGACCTCGAGACGCGGCTGACCGACCTCTATCAGCGCCGCGATATCGCCGCCAACCGCGGCGCCGAACTGGCGACCTTGCAGACGATCGACGCCCAGATCACGGATGCCAACCAGCGTCGCGACGCCGCCGAGCAGGAAGTGCGCCGGATCCTGCCCAACTACTTCCAGCTGATCGAAGGTCAGGCGGCCGCCAAGGACATCATCGGCGTACTGAGGCCAGGCGAGGGGTTCCTGCAAATCGTGCTGGGCCCGAAACGAAGCTACGGCTTCCTGGCCCGGGATGGCCGCGTAACGGCCTATCGCGTCGCCCTGACGCTGGATGATGCCGCCGACATGGTGGCGAAGCTGCGCGCTGCTTTCATGCCGGATGGGCGCGGCGAATTGCCGGCCTACGACGTAGCCCTGGCCCATGACCTCTACAAGCGCCTCCTGGGCCCCGTGGACGGTCAGCTCAAAGGGCTGAACGACCTGGTCATCGCCACGAACGGTGCCCTGCAGTCCTTGCCGTTCGCGCTTCTGGTCCGCACCGCGCCGCCGCCGATTGCAGACGTCACCGACTACAAGAAGGTCGCGTGGTTGGCGAAGTCTCTGGCGATGTCCTACGTGCCGGCGCCGCAATCCCTGGTTTTGCTGCGCCGCGCCGCTGCCCAATCCCGGGCGCCCAACCGCTATATCGGCTTCGGCGGCTTCGCACCCCTGCCCATGGCCACGGCGGCGCGCGTCGTGCAGGTAACGCGCCCCAACGACGGTACGACCCAGTCGTGCGATCGCGATGCGCGGGAATTGGCGTCGTTGCCGAGCCTTCCGTTGGCGGAGGGCGAGGTAACACTGGCGGCCCGGCAACTCGGCAGCGGTACCGCCGCGACCCGTCTCGGCACCGCCTTCAGCCGCAGCGCCGTGACGCGCGGCGGGCTGGATCAGTATCGCGTCGTTCATTTTGCCGCCCACGCCCTGTTGCCGACCGAACTGCGTTGCCTGCGCCAACCGGTCATCCTGACCGGCCAGGGTAATGGCGCCGAGGCGCTGCTGACCGCGGCCGATGTCGCGGCCCTGCGCCTGGATGCCGACCTGGTGGTGCTGTCGGCCTGCAACACGGCTGGTCCCGATGGGCGCAGCGCCGGTGAAGCGTTTTCCGGGCTGGCGCGGTCCTTCTTCACGGCCGGCACGCGTGGCCTGATGGCATCGCACTGGAATGTCGCCGACGAAACGACGACACTGATGATGGTCAATGTGCTGGCCGCGATCGGCAAAGGCGGCAACCCGGCCCACGTTCTGCGCGAGACTCAATTGGACTTGCTCAGCGGCGCGGGGACCGGCCAGGATCCGGCGCGCTGGGCGCACCCGTTCTATTGGGCGCCGTTCGTGTTCGCCGGGTCTGGAACGCGGACGGGAACTTGATCCGGAAACGGACCGGATCCTGATACGGAAAACGGATTTCGCGCTTGACGTTGAGTAACGAGTAAGGCATTACTGCGAGTAATCACTCACTTCATATTGCGGTATGACGAGAGAGTCGATAGAGTTATTGCTGAGTGGGAATGACTCGATGGCTCAGTCGTTATTCCCATGGAGGGGATCCATGTTTCAGAGAACCAAGCTGGCCAGCGCGCTTGCCGCGTCGGCCGCCATCGGACTGGCCTTCTGCAGCTTGCCGGTCCAGGCGCAGGTGGTCGATGGCACGGCTGGGAAAGTCAGCCGCTGCGATATGCATCGCGCGCTGGGGCGTAATTTGCCGCCCGAGTGTGGTGGCACGGGCCGTCCTGGTGGTGACACGACGCGCGGCCGCGTCGTCATCGGCACGCCGGACTCGGGCACCAAGCCGGCGGCACCGGCGGCAGGGGCACCTGCCGGGACACGGGCACCTGCGGCAGCGGCGCCCGCAGCCGGAGCGCCGGCCGCCGACAGCACGACCGCGCCGCAGCCTTCCGCGCCGAAGGGCCTGGGACTGGCTGTCCAGTTCGCGATCGACTCGGATCAGCTGACGCCGGACGCCAAGCGCGTCGTCGATCAGCTCGCCGAAGTGTTCAAACTGAACCCAACGGATCGGTTCGTGATCGAAGGTCACACCGATACGACCGGGGGCGAAGCCTACAACAAGAGCCTGTCCGACCGGCGGGCTCAGGCGGTGATCGACTATCTCGTCAGTCAGCATGGGCTGTCGCGCGACCGATTTGAGGGGCGCGGGCTGGGCAGCGCCAAGCTGCTGTTGCCGAACGACCCGACGAACGGTCGCAACCGTCGTGTGCAGGTGCTAAATATCGGTTCGTGACTTTGGGGGACGCCACGCCCCGCTCAGGCGGCGGTGTGGTGCAAAGCACGTTCTGGGGCGAATGAAGCCGGAATGGCATCGTCGCCGCTGGTTTGCGCTGATGGTGTGGACCAGCGGCTGCGAGGGCAACGGTGATCGGGCGCTGTGGCCGCCGGGGCGGTCGTGGGCGCTGCTGATTGGCGCGGGCCCGGTCGATTCCGGATGATCGGATGTAGTCGGTGGGGGACGCCTCCATGTCCGGAATTCTGATATCGGCAGCCAAGGAGCGGTGATGGCTGGCACGCCGCCTGTGATTGACATCGAGGCGTTGGCGGCTCCGTTCGAGGGCGAGAACCCGTGCGGCCCCAACCTGCGTCAGGATGAGTCGGACAATGCACCGTACTACGCATTGCGCCGCTTGCAGGGTCAGGCGCGTGCGGCCGAGCGCCAGGCTGCCATGGCGGCAGTCGCCGCCCAGGACGGCGAGAGCGATGCCGGCGACGACGCGGCCGTCAAGAGAGAGTGGCAGAGCCTTCTCGACATGTGCGAGAAAACCCTGCGCGAGACGACCAAGGACATTGAAGTTGTGTCCTGGATGATCGAGGCGCTGGTTCGCGTGAGCCCCGACGACAAGGGTTATGCCGGCCTCAGGGATGGTTTTACCCTGGCGGCTGAGCTGATCGAACGCTACTGGGACAACCTGAACTACGATACCGAGGACGGCGATGCCGGCGCCAAGGGGCAGCCATTCGCCGGTCTCAATGGCACCGACCGCGAAGGGGCGCTGATCAGGCCGCTGAAGAATGTGCCGATAACCCCCGTCGGGGACAACGGTGCCTTTGGCCTGGGCAAGTGCGAACAGCTTCAGCGCGACAAGCAGATAGCCGAGGCTGAAAACCTGGCCCGTCAGGGTGGCGCCGCGTTCTACCAGCCGCTCATGGCGGACCTCACTGCTGCTGCGGCGGCCTATCAGCGTGTCACGACGCTGCTTGACGACAAGCTGGGCCGCGACGCGCCCGGATCGTCGCAGATCAGGGAAGCGTTTGAAGCCGCCGACCGCATGGTTCGCCTCCTGGGCGGGCATTATCTGACCGACGAGGAGTCGGCGGCCGCGGGCGCCTCCGCCGGCGGCGGTGATAGTACGGCGGGTGCCACCGACGGTGGTGGCGTCGCCGCCATGATCGCGCGGCCGGGGTCTTTTGCCAGCCGCGAGCAAGCGCTGGAGATGTTGAACGCCGTCGCAAAATTCTTTCGCGAGCGCGAGCCGCATTCGCCGATTTCCTATGCGCTCGACTCGATGATCGAACGGGCTCGCATGCCTCTGTTCGACCTGCTGGCCGATTTGTTGCCGGACGAAGATGTGCGTACGCGTGTTCTTCAAAACGCCGGGATCCGGCCGCCCAAACCGCCTGAAGTTCAGGAGTAGCCGCGGCCGGGGCGGGTCGCCGGGAATACGGGAGTCGCGCATGCGAGACCCGTTGTGTTATTTTCTTCTAGGGGTTCGAGGGAGGTGTTCCGATGGCTGGTTCTACTCAGGAAAAGCTGGATCGCGTGCGCAAACCACGCGTGCACATCAAGTACGAAGTCGAAACCGAGGGCGCCCAAGTCGAGAAGGAACTGCCCTTCGTCGTTGGTGTGATGGGCGACTTCTCGGGCGATCCGACGCAAAAGCTTCCCGAGGTTCGGGATCGCAAGTTCGTCCAGATCGACCGCGACAACTTCGACAAGATCATGTCGAACATGACGCCGGGCTTGAACATGCGGGTTCAGAACAAGCTGCAGGATGACGGCAGCGAGATGGCCGTGAACCTGAAGTTCAACTCGATGGAAGACTTCGAGCCGAAGCGGATCGTCGACCAGGTCGAGCCGCTGCGGAAGCTCAAGGAAACGCGTGACAAGCTTCGTGACCTTATGACCAAGGCCGATCGTTCCGACGATCTCGAACAGCTTCTCGAGAAGGTTCTCGCCGATGAGGACGCGGTGAAGAAGCTGCACGACGAGATCAAGAAGCGCGGCGGGGAGGGCTAATCCATGGCTGGCGAGACACAGACCCAGGCACAGGCGGCGCAAGTCGCGACGGAAGAAGGCGCATCGTTGCTCGATGCCGCCATCGGTGCCACCAAGCAGACCGACGCCAACGAGGCACAGGACCTGCTGAAGGCTTTGACCGAGCAGGCGATGGCCGGCACGGTCAAGTTCAGCAAGAACCTGAGCCAGACGATCCGCCGCGCGATCGCGCTCATCGATGCCAAGATCTCGAGCCAGCTGGCCGAGGTCATGCATCATGACAAGTTCCTGAAGCTCGAAGGGAGCTGGCGGGGACTGCATCACCTGGTGATGAACAGCGAGACGGGCACCAGCCTCAAGATCCGCGTTCTCAACCTGAACAAGCGTCAGCTCTTGAACGATTTCAGCAAGGCGACGGAGTTCGACCAGAGCCTGCTGTTCAAGAAGATCTACGAGAACGAGTTCGGCACGCCCGGCGGCGAGCCGTATGGCGCACTGATCGGCGACTATGAATTCTCGCCGCATCCGGACGATGTCGAGTTGCTGCGCGGATTGGGCGGCGTCGCGGCTGCCTCCTTCGCGCCGTTCATCTCGGCTGCCGACCCGAAGATGTTCGAGTTGAGCGACTTCCGCGGGCTGCGGGACATCCGCGACCTCAAGAAGGGCTTCGACAGCGTCAAGTACGCGGGCTGGCGTTCGTTCCGCGACAGCGAGGATTCGCGGTTCGTCACGCTCACCATGCCGCGGGCGCTGGCGCGTCTGCCGTACGGCGCGGAAACCAAGCCGATCGATGAGTTCGACTACGAGGAAGGCGAACCCGGCAAGGCGCTGACTCACGAGCACTACTGCTGGATGAACGCAGCCTACGTGCTGGGCGCCCGGTTGACCGACTCGTTCGCGCGCAGCGGCTTCTGCACGTCAATCCGTGGTGCCGAGAACGGTGGCATGGTCCAGAACCTGCCGTCGCATACGTTCGTCAGCGATGACGGCGATCAGGACCAGAAGTGCCCGACCGAGATCGCCATCACCGACCGGCGCGAGAAGGAGCTGTCGGATCTCGGCTTCCTGCCGCTCTGCCACTACAAGAACACCGACTACGCCGTGTTCTTCGGCGCGCAGACCGCGCACCGCCCGAAGAAGTACGATCGGGCAGAAGCGACCGCCAACGAGGCGATCTCGTCGCGCCTGCCGTACATCATGGCGTCGTCGCGTTTTGCGCACTACCTGAAGATCATGGGCCGCGACAAGATCGGCTCCTTCATGGAGCGGCGTGATGCCGAAGTGTGGTTGAACCGCTGGATCAACAACTACGTCAACGCCAACGAGGAAGCCGGGCCGGAGATGAAGGCCAAGTATCCGTTGCGCGAGGCTCGTGTCACCGTGCAGGAGGTACCCGGCGCGCCGGGATCCTATTACGCGGTGGCGCATCTGCGGCCGTGGCTGCAGATGGAAGAACTGACGACGTCGTTGCGGATGGTCGCGCGCATTCCGAAGGCGGCCGCCTAAGGAAGGCAAGTGACAGCACCCGAGGACGCCGTTCCCAGCGAACACGCAGGCTCCACGGGTCTGTCGCTGTCCGACGCTGGACTTGTCGCCGCGACAGTCGAGGGGCAGCTGGCAATGCCGGCTGCCCCCGTCGCGTCGGCAGCCAGTCTGACGCCAGCGGAGCGGGCGGCGCTGTTTCGCCGTAACCGCCAAGTATGCGCCCGGATCGATCGGCTGATCGTAGCGATCGACCGGCTCTTGTCGGCGCAGGTCGACGCCGTTCTCCATCACCCCCGGCTGCAACGCCTCGAGGCGTCGTGGCGTGGGATCGCTTGGCTGGTGCGCCTGTCCGACGGATTGAAGGGCGTGAAGATCAGGGTGCTCAATCTGTCGTGGCGCGAGCTGACGCGCGACCTGGAGCGCGCTGTCGAGTTCGACCAGAGCGAGGCCTTCGACAAGATCTACACGCAGGAATTCGACACGCCCGGCGGCGAGCCCTTCGGCCTGATCGTCGCCGACTACGAGCCAAGCAAGCATCCGAAGGACATGGAAACGCTGAGGGCTTTTGCCGGCGTGGTTGCGGCGCCTCATGCGCCGACGATCATCGGCTGCTCGCCCGCCATGTTCGGCGTCGATCGTTTCCGCGAACTGGTGCCCACGATCGACCTGCCCGGCATGTTTCGGCGCCCCGAGTTCACCGGGTGGCGTTCCTTGCGCACCGGAACCGACGACACCCGCTACCTGGGCATGGCGCTGCCGCGCATATTGATCCGCCTGCCGTATCGGCCGGACGGATCGCGCGCGGATGGATTTGTGTACCGCGAGACGGTGCATGCCGAGAATGCAGGGCACTGGCTGTGGGGCACGGCGGCCTATGGTTTTGCCGCCGTTGTAATCCGGTCCTTCGGCACCTACGCCTGGTTCGGCGACATTCGCGGCGCCGGGCGTGACCTGCCCGGCGGCGGCATGGTCGACAGCCTGCCCTTGCCGTGGTTCCACACCGATCGGCCCGGCGTCGCAACACGGCCGCCGGTGGAAACGTTCCTGACCGAGCGTCAGGAACGGGAGTTGTCGGAGCTGGGCTTTATCCCGGTGATGACGGCACGCCTGACGTCGTACATCGTTTTCAACTCGAATCAGGCGGTGTGGCAGCCGACCAAGTATGACCGCAGCGCGGCGCGCGCCAATGCGAAGCTGTCGTCGATGCTGCAGCAGATTCTGTGCGCTTCGCGTTTTGCGCACTACATCAAGGTCATCGCGCGCGACATCATTGGTGCCACGGCGACACCCGATACGTGCCGCGAGCGGCTGTCGGCATGGCTCCTCGACTATACGATGGGCGGCGGCGGCGACTCGTCGATGGAGCTGAAGCTGCGCTATCCGTTGCAAAGCTCGCACATCGACGTCCGGGAACTTCCGGACAAGCCTGGGCACTACGCTTTGATCGCGCGCCTGCAGCCGCAGTTCCAGCTCGACGAGATGGGTGCCACATTCAATCTGATCAGTACGGTTCGACAGACCCAACGCGCATCGTGATGCCGTGAATTGGGGCGGCAGATCGACGGGAGCAATAAGATGACAGACGCCAGAACCTTATTCCGTGAAGGCAAGCTGCAGGAAGCCATCGAGGCGCAGACAGCCGTGGTCCGCGACAAACCCACGGACATCGATGGCCGGGCTTTTCTTGCCGACCTGCACATGCTGGTCGGCGCCTATGACAAAGCCGATCGACAGCTTGACCTGCTGTCCACGCAGAACGTCCAGCTAGGAGTATCTGTCGCGCTATCGCGCCAGCTCCTGCGTGGTGCCATCGCCCGCCAGGAGGTCTTTGAAAAAGGCCGGGCGCCCGAGGTTGCCACGGAACCAGGTCCCTATGTCCAGGCCGCTTTGCTGGCGCTGGTGGAGTTGCGCGACGGGCGTGCGAAGGAGGCGGCCGCCATCCTGAGCGAAGCGGACGAGAAGCGCACCCGCACACCGGGCCGGTTGGGCGAGGATGGCGCGGCGTTCGAGGATTTCCGGGATGCCGACGATCTGTGTGCCGGTTTCGTCGAGGTGTTGACCAGCACCGGCAAGTATTTTTGGATTCCGACGGACCGGATCGATTTTATGGAGTTCGAGAAGCCGTCGCGCCCGCGCGATATCATCTGGCGCCAGTGCCGCATGGAAGTGCGTGGTGGGCCAGAGGGCGTCGTTTATGTACCGGCGACCTACCCGGCGCTGCCGGCCGACGGTGAAATCGATGCGCTTCGCCTGGGGCAGACCACCCAGTGGGAAGGCGGCGATGGCACGCCGACACGCGGCCTCGGCCTGCGCCTGTTCCTGGTCGGTGATGACGGTTTGAGCATCGACGAATTGCGCACTGTCCAGTTCGGAGCGTCCTGAGACGGCGGACGGAACATTGGCATGGCGCTGGATGACGACACCTTAAGGGCTCAGCTCTCGGTTCTGGATCGGCTGATCGACGAACGGCCGGACGATCAACGGGAGCGGGCGATGACGGCCGCGCAGACGATGACCCGTCTGCGCGAGGCCGTTCGTCGTGATCTTGAAATACTGCTCAATACCCGGGAGCGGTGCCGCGGCTGGCCGTCAGTCTTCGGCGAGATTGACAGCTCGGTCGTGGCATACGGATTGCCTGACCTTTCTGCTCTGTCGCTGGACGGGGAATGGCGCAGCATGCTGTGCAAGCGGGTGACGGAGGCCATCCGGCGCTTCGAGCCGCGTCTGATTTCGGTCCGGGTACAGTTCGATACGCGGGGCGACGGTCTGGAGCGCTCGGCTCGTTTGCGCATCGAGGCCATGATGCACGCCGACCCGGCGCCTGAGCCCGTAACCTTCGACACGCACATCGACAGCGCTACGCGCCTCATGTCCGTTGCCGACCGGTAGGCGGTGCCATGGACGATCTGTTTCCTCTGTACAATCGTGAACTCGAATTTCTGCGCCGCGACGCGCAGCGATTTGCCGAAGCCTATCCCAAGGTCGCAGGCCGTCTCAGGCTCGGCCCGGACGTTTCGGCCGATCCTCATGTCGAGCGTCTGATCGAGGCGGTTGCGCTGCTCAATGCACGTGTCCGCCTGAAAATCGAGGATGAATTTCCGGAGCTGACCGAGTCGGTCCTCGGCGCCCTTTTTCCGCACTACCTGCTGCCCGTGCCTCCCATGGGCATTGCGCGCATGGAGCCCACCGCCGAAGCGACGGAGCCGGTGCGCCTGCCCCGGCATGAGGAACTGGAAACCGACCCGGTCGACGGCGAGCGCTGCCGGGTTCGGACCACGCAGAACCTGACCGTCTGGCCCATCGAGGTCGTGAGCACGGCGCTGCAGGGCCGTCCATTCCGGGCTCCCGTCAACCCGAGGGCCACGGGCGCCCTTGGCGTGCTGCATGTGCGATTGCGGTGCATGGGGGCGGGCGCCACGTTCGATCAGCTGCAGCCTGATCCGCTGCGCTTCTTTGTTGCCGCGCCGATGGCGCGGGCGCTGCCGCTGTACGAGCTGATCATGAACCGGCTGGTCAGCATCGCGGTTTCGGAGGGCCCGGACGACATACGACCGGTGTTCCTGACGCCGCGCGCTGTCACCGCCGTTGGTTTCGGGCGCGATGAAGGCATGCTGCCGTACCCGGCCCGATCGTTCGTGGGATACCGCCTGCTCACGGAATACTTTGCCCTGCCGCAGAAGTTCTTGTTCTTCGAGATCAGCGGTGTGGCGGCCCGCTGCCTGGCCGGCGCGGGGCGCGAACTCGACCTGTTCTTTTACCTGAACGACACGGACAAGGAACTGGAACGCGGCATCGTCGCCGGTGACCTGCAGCTCAATTGCGTTCCCGTCATCAACCTGTTCCAGCATCGGGCCGAGCCGGTGCGGCTCGACGGAACGCAGTTCGAGAACCGGGTCATTCCCGATGCCCGACGCCCCGAGGCGCTGGAGATCCATTCCATCGAGCGGGTGACGGCGACGGCATCGGAATCCGGTGAGATCGCCGTCGAGCCTTTCTTCGGCATTCGACATGATGCAGCGCCCGGCAGCCGCTTCTGGCAGGCGAGCCGGCGCGCCAGCGCCATCACCCGCGATCGCGGCACCGAACTCTTCCTGTCGATCTTCAATCGCGAAGCGAATGCCGGTGCGCCGGCGAACTGGGTTCTGTCCGTCGATACGTTGTGCTTCAACCGCGATCTGCTGGCGCGCTTGTCCGGATCGGGTGGTCAGATCCGGCTCGATCTGGTGACGCCGGTATCGGCCATCCGCCGGATCGGCATGATCACACCGTTCACGCCGACCCGCCGGCCGCCGCTGTCGAGTGGACGCCTGTGGCGCCTGCTGTCGCATTTGTCACTCAGTCACCTGTCAATCACCGATGGTGCAGCGGGCGCGGATGCCTTGCGCGAAATACTGCGTCTCTACGACTGGGGTGACCGGGAAGAGTCGCGTGGCCTGATCGGCGGCATCACCTCGATCGAAAGCCGCCGGGCGCTGGCCCGGGTTCCGACGGGCGTGTCCACCGCGATCGCCCATGGGCTGGATCTCGATCTGGTTCTCGCCCCCGAGAGCTATTCGCCGGGCACCGCCTACTTGCTCGCCAGCGTGCTCGAGCGCTTCTTTGGCCTCTACGCCGCCATCAACGCCTTTACCCGGCTGTCGGTCCGGCTTACCGGTCGCACAGGGAAACTTGCAACATGGCCGCCGCGGACAGGCGAGAAGACACTCCTCTGATCGAGCACCTGCGGACTGAACCGCAGGCCTTCGACCCGCTGCAGGCGCTTCTGATCCTGGAGCGGCATGCCGCGCGCGAGGAAGCGGCCGAGCGGGCTGGGCGCTCGGCACCGGTAGGCCGCGATGCCCATCCGAAGCAGGAAGTCGTTCGCTTCGTATCCGAGACGGCGCTGGCCTTTCCACCGTCGGATCTGACGTTCTACCGCGAGGAGCCGGAAACGGAAGCCAAGTTGGGCGTGACCTTCATCGGCCTCCATGGGCCGTCGGGCGTGATGCCGCAAGCCTACAGCGAGCTGATCCAGGCGCGCATCCGCGACAAGGATACGTCGCTGGCGGCATTCTTCGATCTCTTCCTGCACCGCGCCGCCAGCTTCTTCATGCGGGCGTGGACCAAGTACCGCCTGACGGCGCAGACGCCACCGGATGAAACGGCCCGCGACATCCTGCCTGCCGAGGCCGGTATCACCGGGTTGATCGATGCTTTGATCGGCTTCGGTACCGAGGGTCTCAAAGGGCGCCTGTCGGTTCCGCACGCGGCCTTGCGGTTCTACGCCGGGGCCCTTGCCGGCAATCCGCGCTCCGCCGTCGTTCTGGAAGCGGTCCTGTCGGATTACTTCGCCGAGCCGATCCGCGTCGAGACGTTCACGCCGCACTGGCATCGGCTGCCCGAGAGCGAACGGACCAAGCTGGTGCCGCAAGGATTCTGCCGGCTCGGAGACGAGGCGGTGATCGGTGAACGCATCATGCGTCCCGAAGGCGCCTACAGGGTCGCGTTGGGGCCGCTCTCGTACGAGCGCTTTCGGATGTTTCTGCCCGACCGCTCACCGCTGCGCCACCTCGTGCACTTCGCCCGTCTGTTCGCCGGCGAAGCGCTTTATTTCGATGTCCGTCTGTCGCTGAAGAAGGAAGACGTACCGTCGCTGAAGCTCGGCGACTGGGGCGGTGGCGATGGGCCGCGTCTGGGCTGGAACACCTGGGTCGGCAATCTTCCCGCCGTCGAGGACAAGAACGACACCCTGCTGTCTTGCGATCGCATCGCCTGATGGGCTATCGCGACCCGCCTCGGCGGCCGTTCTCGGATTCGTAGGCCTCGGCGAAGATTTGCCCGAGCCGGCCGGCCAGGGTGTTGCCGATGTCCTGCCGCAGGTCGCCGTAGATCTTGGCATAGCGCTCCCACAGCGCCGCGTCGCGCGCCTGCGGCAACAGGCGGCCGAAGAAGCCGGCCTCTTCGCTCGACGCGATGGCTTCCGGTGCCAGCCGGGCGAAAACCGCATCCATGACGGCGCGGAAGGCGGCCAACATCGCCAACTGGTGTGCTTCGAGATCGCGGCCGGCATCCCACACCGCGGCTTCGCCGCGTTGAAAGCCGGGGCGGACCGATCCCAGCAGCACCAGCATCAATTCACTCTCGTCCATCGAGAACTTGAGCGGGTTGTTCTCGCGCGCACCGACGACGGTTTGCGTGATGCGGAACTCGCCCTTCAGCAGGCGACGGGCTTCCAGCAGCCGTGCCAGCGTGGAAACGATGGCGCGGCTGGAAGATCCCAGCGTGCGCATCGCTTGTACGGCGTCCAGATCCGGGGGGACCTGCTGCAGGCCGGCGCCTTCCATGAAGGCGCGCAACAAGGCATCGCCGCCGGGCGCGGCAGCCGGTTTGGCGGCGCCCGGTGTCGGCGCCGGAGTCGCCGGCCGGGAAGGCGCCGGTGGTGGCGCCGGCTGCTGCCATACGGCGCCGGCGGCCGGTGGCTGGAAGGCCGGGGACGGCGCACCGGCGGGCGTCGAGGGCGTTCCCACCGCCGTGCCGGACTTGGCCGACGGAGGGACGGCCGATGGCGGTGCGCCAGGATGCGCGAAGACATCCTCCATCACCGGCGCGCCACCCATCGGCGCACCGAAAAAGTCGCCGCCCGGCGGCGGCGCGCCCTTCGGCGGTCCTTGATCACTGCCTGTGGGCAGCGGGCCGAAGGATGCCGCCGATGGCAATGCGTCTGGTCGCGGTGGGGGCATACCGCCGGCAGCAGGGGCCGGGCCGGGCGTACCAAACAAGGCGCCGCTCGCGGCGTCGTTTCCCGCCGGCCGGGGGATCGCCGGCTGCGGCGAGACTGGCAACCCGCCGCCGGGTGCGCCGGGCGTTTGCAGGCCGGCGAGCGCCTGCTCGATCGGATCAAACTCCGGCGGTGGCGCGGCGGGTCCCGACGACATCGGCGCCGTATTCCAATCAGATGGCAGCGCGGCGTTGCCGCCGGACCCGCCGATCTCAGGCAGGGCGACCGCGTCGAAACCCAACACGGCCGGCGGCTGCTCACGACCGTAGCCGACAGGGTCGGCATTGCCGAACGGGCTGGCGTCGTTGCCGAAAACCGACGGACCGCCAGGCGCGTTGAAGGGATCAGCCGGCTTCAGGCCGGCATCGGCGCTCGGTGATCCCCCCGACAGGGGATTGCGGATGGCATCCGCCGAACCGAACTGGTCGCCGAAGACCGACCCGCCGCCAACATTGGAGAACGGGTCGTTGACCAGGGCGCCGGCGCTGGGTGCCGGGTTCGGCGCGGGCGATCCCCAGTCGTTCCCGCTGGCGGGCGGCGCGCCGAACGGACTGTCCGATCCGCCGGCAGGAGCGCCGAAGGGGCTCGGTCCGCGGGCCGCCAGCGGATCCACGGGCGAGTCCAGTCCGCCGAACGCGGCAACGGGGGCCTCATGATTGGCCTGAACCCCGACGCCGGGGGCAACCTGGTGGGCGGCAAAATCGCCGAACAGATCGATCGCACGAGGCGCTTCGGCCAGCCGTTCCGGCGGTGGCGGATCGAACGGCGATGGTCCCGATGGCGTCGGCGGCGGCGCACCGAAGTCGGCGCGCGCGAAATCGCCCACACCATACGGATCATTCAGCGGCTGCACCGGCGGCGCCATGGGCATGCCCTGGCGCATGCCGCCGCCCATATCCTCGCAGGGCTCGACGATGATCTCGTAGTCGCCGATCTTGATGATGTCACCGGCGGCGAGGGGGCGTGCGCTGCCGCGGCCGACCAGTTGGCCGTTGTGCAGCGTCCCGTTCGCCGACTCATCGACGACCCGCCAGATGCCGTTCTGCTCCATGACCGTGGCGTGCTTGCGTGAAACGCTCGCTGTCGAGTCGGGCAGCACCCATCCGTTGTCATCACGGCGGCCGATACTCACCGGGCTGCCCGTCAGCAGAAGCGGAGCAGGCGGCGTCTCGGTCAGGGGCGCCTTGTGGACTCGAAGGCGAAGCGGGGCATTCATGCGTGTCTCTTCCGAATCCCGCAGCAATAGGTTCCGTTCCGCGGGCCCGGCGCGACCATAGCACAATGGCGACATGCCCGCGCCATCCCGGCGCGCCGTCTGATCTATCTACCGGCAGTCGCGCTGATAGAAGATCGCGTTCGGCGAGCGGCGCCCGGCGATTGCAGCATGAACACCGAACCCGACGTGATCTTCCGCGTCGGGAATGTTAGCCGGCATTGCCGCGGCCGTTGCCGCCTCGGGCGATGTCCAGGCCTTGATCGAGAAGCTGCCGTTGACGTTTCTCCAAGTCCGCCGGCGGCGAGGAGCCGGTGGCGATCATGATGGCGCCCCAGACGGCACGACCGATCAGATGCTGTGGCGGTGGTACCGCCGGCGACTCGGGTGGCGCCATGCTGCCGCCGCTCCAGAACGCGGCAATGGCAGCCCACGCGGCCGGGCTCTGGTATCCTGTGTCCTGGGCTTTTGCCATGGCTGCGCGCCGGTTCTCTTCCTCGGGCTTGAAAACCCAGGTTTCGGCTGCCGTGAGCGCGGCAATGTCGGGCTCGGGAAGCGTGTTTCCCCACTCGACATAGGCACGTGCCGCCAGGCAGGCCCACCACACGCTCTCCCGCGGACGCAGGCCCTGCGCCAGCCAACGGATGGCGTCGGACATCAACCCCGCCTGGGTCAGCGAACCGATATAGGCCTCGGGGTTGGGTGCACCGGGCACCATGTCCTTCGCCGGGGCGGTCAGTTCGCACAATGCAGCGACGTCACCGACCGTGGTCGTCACCAGCTTTACCAACGGCTGCGCCTGCTCTGCCATCGCCTCCTCCAACCGTGCCGCCCCAACGACCTCAGTTGATGAATATGATACCACCCTTCAGCGTCAACATGCCGGCGGCTTCAATATTGATCATCGGCGCTTCTTCCTTCAGCATCGCCGAACCTTTGATTGTGATCATCACCGACTCCATTTTGATACTGGCCGGATCCATTGTTATTTTCGATGCGCCGCACTCAAGGACGATCTTGGTTCCGGCCTTGATGTGCTGGGTCAGCCCGATGGTGACCTTCTCGTTCATACCGACCTTGCGGGTACGGTTCATCTCGACGAGCTGATCCTGGTCATTGCCGACTTGCGATTTGTCGTTGAAGGCAATCTGGCGCAGCAGATCCTTCGAGGCGTTCAGCCAGATTTGCTCGCTGCCGCCCTTGTCCTCGAACTGGAGGACGTTGGACTTTTCGCCGTACTTGCCCGATCCGTTGGCGCGCGTACGGAAACCGCTCTGAGTCCAGTTCGTGGGCAGGTCCCAGGGATACTTGGCCTTGCCGTTGTGTACCGATCCGATGATCAGGGGATGATCGGGATTGCCGTCCATGAAGGCGACGATGACTTCATCGTTGACCTGGGGGACATACTGGAAGCCGAACTTGGGGCCGGCGAAGGGCTGTGCCACGCGGACCCAGCACGATTCACCGGAACCGCGGCCGCGGCCCTTGGCAACCCAATGGAACATCACCTTGACCCGGCCATGGCCCTCCGGGTCCATCGACCCTTGGGCCGTTGTCACGATGGCCGTTTGCGTGCCGGGGATGATCGGGCGCGGTGTCGAGCGCGGTGGCCGCAGGTTGCTGTTCTTGGGCGCGCAGGTAAAGGTGTTCGAATAGGACGGCGGCGTGGTCTCCGACGTGATTTCCGTCAGGTCCGTGACCATGTGCTGCACGCGGGCGATGACCCACGGCTTGCCGTTTTCGCTGGCAGTATAGTGATCCTGCAGCACGAAGTGGGCGCCGGCCGAGAAGAACACGGACGTGCCGTGGCCCGTCGCGACATTGCTGCCGGACTCGACGGCCTCCATCCGGTGCTTGGCGCGGGTCTGCTGGTCGCCGGTGTCCATATGGCCGCCGGGATAGTCGAAGATCGTCAGCGGCGTCGACACCGGCTTGGGCAGCACCGTACCGGGCTTGGCGCTCGACTGGTCGACTTTCAGATAGCTGAAATCCCCCGTCTCCCACTCCGTCGGCAGGATGCGCTGCTCCACCTCCCAGCCCCTGATGCTGTGGGTCTGGGTATTCTTGTGGCCGATATAGACGTTGGGGCCGCCCTCGATCGGGTAGTACTTGCTGGAGTCGTCGACGATATAGAGGTCGTGTTTGGACTGGCTGTGCTTGTGGAAATAGAACCAGCCTTCCTCTTCCATCAGGCGCGAGACGAAGGCGAAATCGGTTTCCATGTACTGGACGCACGTCTCCCACTTCTTCCCTGGCGAAGAGGGCATCACGGCGGGCGTGACGCCGATCTCGGCCAGGACCTTGGTGACGACGTCCTTCGTGAACATGTTCTGGAAAATGCGGCATTCCTTACGCTGCGTCAGGAGCCACATCTTGGGCGCAAGGTCGAAGCGATAGCGGTAATAGGTTTCGCCCGATACGAAATTGCGCACTGCGCCGTGTTGCGAGTAGTGCGTGATGATGCCGTGCAGCCACCGATAGGAGTCGTCCGGGGGGCCGATTCTAATTCCGGCGGGCTGATTGAGGATCTTCGCCGGTGCGATCACCTCTTCCGGCGATATGGCTTCGATCCGAAAGCGGTAGAGCTCATTGATCGCGTCTTCTCCCGAGAGCCCCTGGAGAATGAGCGTGTCGGGACCGAGGGAAGACTCGATCTGCAGAAACTTCCGATTCTGCGTAAACCTAGCCATAACTGTACCCCTTGTGCGGCACGATCGTTCCGCTGGATCAATGCGGGAGTTTGGGTCGCATCTCCCCAGCGGTCAAGAAAAAACGAACGCTTCCTCACTTTTTGTGCGACAGATGGAACCGCAATGAACGCAACCTGGCTCCGCCGTCAGTTCGCCTGTCTCTTCGTCATGGTGTGCGCCGTTGCCACCGCGCCTGGAGCCGTGAGCCAGACACCGGGAGCAACGACACCGACAACCGGACAAACATCCGCATCGGACGTCCATTCCGGCATCGAAGGTTTCCGGTCGGCGCGGTTCGGCATGAAGGAAGCGCAGGTTCGTGCCGCGATCCGGACCGACTTCGGTCTTGCCGATGCCGCTGTCAAAGCATCGCAACATCCCGTCGAACGAACCCGTGTGCTTGAGATCGTGGCACGTGATCTGATCGAGGGCACAGGGGATGGTCAGATCGCCTACGTGCTGGGGCAACGGTCCAAGGCCCTGATCCAGGTCAACATACTGTGGAACGCCGTCGGCCCCGCCGGAGCGGATATGGTGACCGGCCTTGCCAACGTCTTGCGCAATTACTTCCTGACCGACGACTTGCGTTTCAAGAAGGAAACGATCGCCCGCAACATACCGACATCCGATGGCCGCCTGGTGGTGTTCCGTGGCGCCGACGACAAGCAACGGGTGATCGAACTGATCCTGGCCGTCGCCGGTCCGACCTCGTCGCGTCCCGCTGTTCGCCAACTGCGCCTCAGCTACATCCTCTCGCCCGACAAGCCCGATGCCCATTCTGGTGCCAAAGGTAAATCGCGTTGAATAGGCAACGGCGCGGCTTGGGGGCCGCGCCGTGCTCTTGGATGGTTGAGCCGTAACCCGGGCAGATCAGCCCTTCTCGGCCTTCGCGACGTCGAACTTGGCGGAGTGGGGCGTCGCGTTGCCCTTGCCGTCGCGCTCGATGAACTTGAACTCGATCTTCTGATAGTGGATCGTGATCTGGTCGTGTCCGCCCGAGCGGTGAACGGCCGTCACCATCACGTCTTCCAGAGTCGTCTCACGGCGCAGGCTGCTGGTGCCGTCGCCCGCGGTTTCGATCTCGGAGAAGACCGCCTTGGGGATCGGCTTGCCGGTGGCGCAGGCCGTCATCAGCTTGGGCGTGCCCTTGTCCACCGACTTCATGAAGGTGATCGGCGAGAAGTCCGCCTTGGCACCGCCCGAACCGCCCGAGGCATAACCTGCGCTCATCTGGGCGCCGTGGTTGGCGACCGACCAAGCCACCTCACCGATGACCTGGATCTGCTTCGAAAACTTGGTGTCGGTCGACTCACCTTCGATGCCATCAAGCTTCAGGTATGTTCTGTCTTCAGCCATTTTGTCCTCCTAAAGGGCCCCTCGGCCTCCTCACGCACCGCCCGGTTAGTCCCCCGATCCCGCTGGGCTCCCGGGCAGAGCCGCGTTCTCGTTTCGCCGGAGGACAAGCTCGATATGAGCGATTACTCAATCATATACTCGAACCGTCCTTCCTTGTCTACCCCGACATGGACCTTGTGGATAACTTTTCCATCCGCCAAAGCGCCAAGGAAGCTGCTGGACAGTTCGGGTAGCAGAGTCCGCTGGATGATCTGCTCAATGTTGCGGGCACCGGAGGCAACCTCGGTGCAGCGCGCCGCGATGGTGTCGACCATTTCTTCGGCATAAGTCATTGATGCTTTGTAGTTTTCCGCGACGCGCTTGACGACGCGGCCGAGCTGCAGGCGGACGATCTTCTTGATCGTCTGCTCGTCCAGCGGGTAGTACGGCACGATCGTGATACGGCCGAGGAAGGCCGGCTTGAAGGTCTTCAGCAACTCCGGGTGCAGGGCCTCGTTCAGGGCATCCGGATTGGGCCGGGTGTCGGGGTCGGCACAGAGCTTGGCGATCAAATCGGTGCCGGCGTTGGACGTGAGGATGATCACCGTATTCTTGAAATCGATGTCGCGGCCCTCGCCGTCGCGCAGCATGCCCTTGTCGAACACCTGGTAGAAGACGTCCTGCACGCCGGGGTGGGCCTTCTCGACCTCGTCCAGCAGCACCACGGAGTAGGGGTGCCGGCGCACCGCCTCGGTGAGCACGCCGCCCTCGCCGTAACCGACATAGCCCGGCGGCGAGCCGACCAGCATGGAGACCTTATGCTCCTCCTTGAACTCGCTCATGTTGATGATGGTCAGCGCCTGGTCGCCGCCATACATCTGCTCTGCCAAGGTCAGCGCCGTCTCGGTCTTGCCGGTGCCTGACGTGCCGGCGAGCATGAACACGCCCAGCGGCTTGCGCGGATCCTGCATGCGGGCACGGGCCGTGCGCATGCCCTTGGCGATCAGCTCCAGGGCGTGATCCTGGCCGATCACGCGCTCGGCCATCTTGTCCTTGAGATTGAGGACCGTGCGGATCTGGTCGCCCATCATGCGGCCGACGGGAATGCCGGTCCAGTCGGCGACGATGGCCGCCGCTGCCTGGCCGTCGACCAGCGGCATGACCAGCGGCGTCTCGCCCTGCAGGGCTTTGAGTTCCGACCACTTGGCGTCTAGTGCCGCCTTCTTGGCCGGCCGCTCGTCCTCGTTCAACTCGCCTTCGAGATCGGCGCGCAGCACGGTGACTTCGTCGACCAGCACCTTCTCCTTGGCCCAGCGCTCCTCGAGGCCCTTCAGTTCCTCGCGCAGCTTGGCCGCCTCCAGGTCGCCTTCGGCAATGTCGGTTGCATGGTCGCCGCCGGCTTGCTGTTCGCGGCGCAGGATGTTGAGGCGCACGTCGAGCATCTCGATCTGGCGCCGCGAATCCTCGACCGCGGCCGGCGTCGAGGCCTGTGCCATGGCAACACGGGCGCAGGCCGTGTCGAGCACGCTGATCGCCTTGTCTGGCAGCTGGCGACCGGCGATGTAGCGGTTCGACAGGCGCACCGCTTCCTGCACAGCCTCGTCGAGCACGCGCACCTTGTGATGTTGCTCCATGACGGTGGCGACACCGCGCAGCATCTCGATGCCGTTGCGCTCGTCCGGCTCCTCGACCTTCACGACCTGGAAGCGTCGTGTCAGCGCCGGATCGCGCTCGAAGTATTTCTTGTATTCCGCCCACGTGGTGGCGGCGATGGTACGCAACTCGCCGCGCGCCAGCGCCGGCTTCAGCAGGTTCGCGGCGTCGCCCTGGCCGGCCTGGCCGCCGGCACCGATCATCATGTGGGCTTCGTCGATGAACATGATGATGGGCTGCGGCGAGGCCTTGACGTCCTGCAGCACGCCGTTCAGGCGGTTCTCGAACTCGCCCTTCATGCCGGCGCCGGCCTGCAGCAGGCCGAGGTCGAGCACGCGGATGGCACAGCCCTTGAGCTTGTCGGGCACATCGTCGGCCGCGATCTTCAGCGCCAGGCCGTCGACCACCGATGTCTTGCCGACACCCGCCTCGCCGGTGAGGATCGGGTTGTTCTGCCGGCGGCGCAGCAGGATGTCGATGCACTGGCGGATCTCGGGATCGCGCCCCAGCACGGGATCGAGCTTGCCAGCCTTGGCGCGCGCCGTCAGGTCGGTCGTGTACAGATCAAGCGCGCCGCTGGGGCCCTTGCGGGGCGCCGCGCCGGCAGCGCCGGCACCGGCCTGAACGTCCGATACGGCAGCCGCGGCCTTGGCTTCGCTCGACCCGTCGGTGGCCTGATCGAAATCGCGCGCCAGTGTTTCGACGGGAATCTTGGCGAGTTGCGCCGACGCATTGCGCGCGGCGATCGACATGGTCTCGTCGCTCAGCATGGCGACGAGCAGGTGGCCGGAGCGCACTTCGTGCGCTTGGCGGTTGACCGAGGCGTAGATCCAGCCTTCGCGCGCCAGGCCCACGACCTGCGGCGACAGACCGGGCGGACGGCCGTTGCCGGTCTTGAAGCGTTCGATCGCGCGGTTGAGTTCGCCGGTCAGGCGGCCGAGGTCGGCCTCATAACGCGACAGGATTTTGGCGATGTCGCCGTCCTTGATTTCGATAAGCTTAAGTAACCAATGCTCGATCTCGACGTTGTAGTGCGTGCGCGACATGGTCAGGCCAGCAGCATCTTCGAGGGCCTTGCGACACGGAGCATTGAGCTTGCTGACAAGTGATTTCAGATCGACGGCCATTTTGACATCTCCCCACGGCGTACTATTGGGAACGCGCTTCGCACGGCAGCGTTACCGCCCCGTTGCATCGCACGGCACGCAAGAAACCGAAGCTTCCGACCGACAGTTTTCGTCCCCAGTCGGAAGGATGACCTGATTTTCAGAAAAAGTCGAGGGAATGTTCATTTCTATCGCGCACGAATATCTGGGCATTGCGACAACGACCTTTCTGGCCTGGCGACCACCACCATGGACACGTCCGACAGCGTGACATTCCCTTGGCTGAAGTTGGCCCTTGGCTGAAGTTGGCCCTTGGCTGAAGTTGGTCAGTGACTCTGACCTGCGATCACGGATGAGCAGGCAGTGTGGCGGCGAGAGCCGCCTCGATGGCGGCGGCAAGCTGGGCCCGTCGATAGGGCTTGCTCAACACCGGGAACCGGCCATCGTCCGCGCCTGCGGTGACGTCACGCAGATTCCCGGACGTCAGCAGGATCTTCAGGCCCGGCTGCTGGCGGACAGCCAACTCGGCAAGCGCTGGCCCCGAGAGCGGTCCTGGCATGCGAACGTCGGTGAACAGCAAGTCGATTGGAGACGAGGGATCAGTCAGCACCCGCATCGCCTCCTCGCCGTCGCGGGCCTCGATGACGGTGAACCCCAGGCGACGCAGGTTCTCGGCTGCGACCCGACGGACGGCCTCGTCGTCATCGACAGCCAGTATGACGCGTGTTGGAAGGGTCACCGTAGGGCCTGTTGATGCGTCAATGTCAAACACCAGACGCCATCCGAACGGTTGACGCCTTCGTTGTCGTCAAATCCCGTCGTGCCGCCCGGTATCGAGAGCGTCATCGACTGAGGCTCAAGCGCTTGCGCTTCCGGTCTCGGCGCAGGCTGAGATCTTCTCCAGGCCCTCGGGCGTCAGGAAGACCCAGGATCGGCGCGCGTCGGCCGGGTCCTGCTCCCGGCGGAATAGGCCGGCATCGATCATCTGTGACAGCCGGCGCAGCGCGGTGGCATGTGGCGCGCCCGACGCCAGGCACAGCGCCGATACATGGTAGGGCCGCTGGGTGCAGTGCGCGTCGAACAGCTCGAGCAGCATGATCCAGCCGGGATCGATCTCGTACTGCGCGCCCAGGATCTTCCGTCGCTTGCCAACCGCCTCCAGTTCGCGCAACGCCCAGGCCCGGCGGGCATCGACGTCCTTGCGATTTTCCGGCGGCGTTGTCGCATCGCGTGCCGGTGACCGGACGGTGGCGACCTGCGGCAGCTCGACCAGGGTGCGGATACGGGCGACCAGTTCGGCGATGCGCAGCGGTTTGGCGAAGAAATCGACGGCACCGAGGCGCAAGGCGGAGACCGTCATCGGGACGTTGGCGCGGCCGGACATGAAGACGATGTAAGGCGCTGCCTGCTTGCGGTTGCGCACGGCCTTGGCGAACTCCAAGCCGCTGATCTCCGGCATCGCGACGTCGGTCAGGATCACGCGAATCGAATCGCTGCGCTCGAGCGCGGCGATTGCCGGTGCAGCGCGCATGAACGCACAGCAGGGGATGCGTTCCCGGATGAAAATGTCAGCCAGCGCCTCTGTCGTCGCCCGATCGTCGTCCACGATCATGACGAGCGGCTCTTGCACGCGCGGCGCGGGTCGAAAACCGCCGGTTTCTTCGCTCACTCGAGGTTCGCTGGATGTCGAAGTGTTCATGGCCATCGCTCGACCCAAGCTGGATTTTCGACCGCGTGACCCCTTAGAAAGTTATTCTAAACTTGCATGGACGGTCTCGCCAAGCCAAACGAAAAGCGATTCATTCATTTTGAATATGTCTTCTCGCATTCGGAGTCACCTTAGGCGATACCATGCTGGGCGACCGCATATCAGGTCGCACACGCGACGGCGCTGCGATCAACATCATTGCCGGTTGCGTCGATTGGGCGCGCAGCCAGGATAGGCCATGACGACACGTCGGCAGAACATCGAATCGGAACTGCGTGTCCTTCAGGAGGCTGTTGCCTCGGCTGTACATGAACTCTCGCAGCCGCTGAACGTCGTCAACCTGCTCGCGGACAATGCCCTTGAGGATGTGGCGAACCTGCAAGCGGCGGGTACGGCGGACGCCATCGTCCTGAGCGGGTTGCGGCGGCGTGTTGAATCGATCGTGGAACAGGCAGGAAAAGCGTCCGACATTACGCGATGGGTCCGCGCCTTCGCCGTCAGCCTCGATGAGTCAGCCGCGGAGTTCGATCCGGCGGCCGTTGTTGAGCGGGTCGCTGGGATCTTTGCCAACGACCTGCGCGTTGCCGGTTTCAAACTGATCGTCGATTGCCCCGCCAACACTCAGTCGGTCAGCGGCAATGAGGCGTTGTTTGGCTTCGCACTCACCGAATCCATTCTTTGGCTTAGCCATGCGATGCCGCAGCAGGCATCGGGTGATGCCCTGGATGAGGTCGCGGTTCGGCGGATCCTGGTGCAGTGCCGTGAGGATCGGTCCAGGGACGCTATGATCGTCACGATCAGTGGCGATGTTGAAGCCGCGCACGGCGCCGTTGGCGGTTCGCGCGGGCGGTCGGGCATGCAGCGGGAAGAGGACGTCGCTGCGGCGCTGCCCTTGCTGATGCGCGCCGGACGTGCGCCAGGCTGCAGCGTTGGCGTGTCGAGCTCGGAAAACGGCATTCAGCTTCGTGTCGTGCTGCCGCTCGTCGGCGTGACGTTCAAATCCGAAGCGCTGTAGGTGCAGGCAGGCGGCTCATGCGAATACCCGGCGGATGGCCGGGTATTTGCCGCGTGCGCGCCTCAATGGACGACGCTGACCTGGCTCGCGATCTTGTTGACCAGGTCCGTCGCGCGATCGGTCAGGGCGACCCAGATACGCCGGGCGTCTTTCGGATCGCGCTCCTTCACGACATAGCCATCCGACATCAGGGAGGCGAGACGGCGCAGGGCGCTGGTCTGGGGCACGCCCGACGCCGCGCACAAGGCCGAGACCGGCACTTGCTGGCCGCTGAGCCGGGCATGCATCAGTTCCATCAACATGTTCCAGCCCGGCTCGTCGCTGAAGGTCGTGCCCATGACCCGCTCCCGCGCCATGCGATAGCGTCGCTCCTGAAGCAGCCAGCGCGCCTGCGTGGAGACGGCCACTTCGGTCTTGCCGGTCGATTCGGCCGGGGACGCGGTCGGCAGCAGGCCGCCGGGCGTGGACAGCAGCCTCTCGACCCGCTGAACGATATCGCGGGGTTTCAGCGGCTTAGTCAGGAAGTCCGAGGCGCCCAGGCGCAGTGCCGTCACGGCTGTATCGACCGTCGCTTCGCCGGTCATGAACAACAGGTGCAGCGCGTGATCCGACACGTAGGTCGCTGACAAATCGGCTGCGAAATCCAGGCCCGACATGCCGGGCATGCGGATATCACTGATGAGGACACGAATGCTGTTCCATCTGGCCAGTGCTTCGCGCGCTTCCGCCACGCTTGAAACACCGCAGCTGGGAATGTGATGGCGTGTCAGGAACTCGGCGATTTCCGTACTGCACGCGACTTCATCATCGACGATCAGCGCCACGGGAGAATGGACAGCGGGCTGAAGCGCAGAATGCGCAGACATGTTTCACCTAGAATAAATGGAGGATTTATTTGGTTCGCACTCATGACTATGGCGGGGTTTCACCATATCCAGTGCAAAAGAGCCACAAGCATTTGAAACGGCCGCGATAAATGCCCGCCTGGGATCGTGTTTGACGTCTCTTTGACGCTTGTTTGAAGTCAGGCGCAGCGCAATTTATGCCGCTTTTGGCAGCATTTCATTCCACATATAGCAATTGGTCCAAAATGAATGGAGTTCGCTCAGTGGACCAGACGCGGCCGGGAAGGGCCCGGGGGCGCCGGGACGGGATCGGGGGCAGGCTCGTTCGACGCGGCGGCAAGGGCAGCCAGGGCCTGGCTGTCGAGCCGGGACGCAATGCCCAGGACGGATTTGATGAAACGCGCCAGCGGTGCCATCTGCACCGGGGCCCGGATGACAACGACCAGCAGGCGGCCGTTGGAGTACACCTCGTCCTTCGCTGACGCGGCCTCCGACAGCAGGATGACCAGCGGCGGATCGGATGCCTCCTGAAGGGCGTGGAACAGGGCGATTCCGGTCGAGCCCGGCCGGCAAATGACAACGCGGGCCTGCAGGTTTTCGATCAGCCCCATGACGGACGAATCGGACGTACCGTAGGCCGTGATTTCATGTGCTCTGAGCCATTCTACGATCTCACTGCAACTGACGGCATTGTCGTCGGCCACAACGACGGCGCTGGTCGACATGCGAAGGGCCCCTCTCTTCATTCGCAGTGTCGATCTAGGCGTGGAAAAGGCTCACTCACAATCGACAACCGATCCGCTACGGACTTGTCCATCCCGTCCGGTCTGTTGATCGCGAGAAGTTGCTTTGGATCAATGCACCGTGCGTGCGGTGCGGCCAATGTGAAACAGAAATTCAGCAGGCAGTGTTCTGCCATCGGCGGGCGTATCGGTGCGGTCCAGGCGGGCGGCAATATGCAATGCCGTGCTGATGAACCGGCTGAGCGCCGCCATGCGCACCGGTGCCCGTACCACGGCGATCACCGTGCGGCCGTCGAAATAGACATCGTCACGCAGCTGTGGATCTTCCGACAGTACGACGACCATCGGCGGTTCGGGCAATTCGCGTACGGCGTGGCAGAAGGACATGCCGTCCGGTTTGTCGCTGCAGACCACGACACGCGGTTTCAGCTCGCGCACCATGTCGAGGGCCGTTTGATCCGAGGTACCGTAGGCGCTGACGTCCTGCGACTCGAGCCATTGCAGGACTTTTCCCGTCCTGATCGCTTCATCGTCCGCGACAACGACAGCGTTACGGCGCATGCATGCCCTCCTCGGCCCCCCAAGCCACCCCCGTGGTCTAGAGGGCTAGCGACATCCGCTCAATGGACATTGAATCCGGAGCGGACCGTTCCCTTAGTCGGGAAGCGTGAGGCATTTCGTGGCAACGTCCGGCGCAAGGGGCGTTCTTTCAGGACTGGGGATTTCGCCCGATCCCCCGTAAAGTCCCACCACATTGCAGCGTTGCGGAGAATGCGCATGACCGGGGACAAGAAGCCGCCATTTCGCGCCGACCATGTGGGCAGCCTGTTGCGACCCAGAGACCTGTTGCGCGCGCGCGATGAGCGCATGACGGGCAGCCTGCCAGCCAGCGAACTGCGCGCCATCGAAGACAAAGCCATCCGCGATGCCGTCAAGTTGCAGGAGGACATCGGCCTGCAAGGTGTCACCGACGGCGAATTTCGCCGCGGCTCATGGCACATGGACTTTCTGTATCAGGTCGGTGGGGTGACCAAGACGCAGGACAATCTCAAGGTCCAGTTCCGAAACGAGGAGGGTGTCATCGAATTCACGCCGGCTGCCCTGCGTGTCAGCGGTCGGCTCAAGCTCGAGACGTGCATCTTCGGCGACGATTTCCAGTTTCTGAAGTCCGTTGCCTCGGCCACCCCGAAACTGACGATTCCGTCGCCGAGCATGATGCACTATCGCGGCGGGCGGGCCGCCATCGATGCATCGGTCTATCCGGACATCGAACAATTCTGGGCCGACCTGGCGCAGGTCTATGCCGACGAGGTTGCGGCGCTCGGCAAGCTGGGCTGCTCCTACCTGCAGCTCGACGATACCAGCCTCGCCTATCTCAACGATCCGGCCCAGCGCCAGCACATCGCCGAACTGGGCGGTAACGGTGAGCAGCAGCATCTCACGTACATTCGCCTGATCAATACCGCACTCGCGGCGCGGCCACCCGGCATGACCGTCTGCACTCACATGTGCCGCGGCAATTTCCGATCCTCGTGGGTCGCGTCAGGCGGCTACGACCACGTCGCGGAGGCATTGTTCGGACAACTCGCCGTGGATGGCTTTTTCCTGGAGTACGACGATGCGCGTTCCGGCGGCTTCGAGCCGCTGCGGTTCGTGCCCAAGGGCAAGATGGTGGTGCTGGGTCTGGTCACCACCAAGAAAGGCGCGCTGGAAAAGAAGGACGACCTCAAGCGACGCATCGATGCGGCAGCGAAATACGTGCCGCTGGAACAGATCTGCCTCAGTCCGCAATGTGGCTTCTCGTCGACCGTGGACGGCAATGCGCTGACGTTGGATGAGCAGATCGCCAAGCTTCGGCTCGTTGTCGACACTGCGCGTGACGTCTGGGGCTGACGCTCAGGTCGTCTGGTGATCGGCCGCCGCGATCGCGGCCACGCGATCGAGGGCGGCCTGCGACAGCGGCCCTTTGTTGGCTGCCTGTCCGGCGATCTCAAGCTCATCGAGGCTCGATGTGCCGACCAGCGCCGTCGTCATCGTCGGATGGGCGATGACGAAGCGCAGCGCCGCCTCAATCAGGCTGCCGGCATGGCCTTCGCGCACCAGCGCGTCGAACTGCCGGGCGCGCCGAACATCGGCGGCGTAGTCCGGGCCGGAGCCGATCGGGGCGACGACAGCCATGCTGATCGGATGCCGCGCCTCGCTGCCGCTCAGCGCGCCGCCGGCGAGTGCGCGGATGCCGATGACACCGGTATCTGCACGCTGCGCCCGGTCCAACAGCCTGCCGTAGTCCTGGCCCGGCATGCCCGTGGGCGCCGTGTCGCCAGCCGTCGGGTTCAGCATGTTGAAGACGACCTGTGCCGTATCGAACATGCCGGCGTCGATGACCTTGTGAAGCGCCGCCGTCGCGCCGGTGGCGGTGATGCCGATAAACCGCGTCTTGCCCTGCTGGCGCGCGCGGTCGAGGGCGGCGTGGACGTCGTCCAATGCGACGTCCGCGGCCAGCGTCGTGCTGCTGCCGTCCAGCGTGATGGTGTCGTGAAGCTGAAACAGGTCGACATGATCCCGCCCGAGGCGGCGCAGGCTGGCCTCGATCGACGCTGCCACGGCGGCGCCGATCTGACCGCGCTCGACCGGCATCAGCCTCACCTTGGTGCCCAGCACGATATCGGGTCGCAATGTGGCCAGCACCCGGCCGAGATTGCGTTCGGATTCACCGTCACCATACAAGGGCGCCGTGTCGAAATAGTTGATCCCCAGTTCGACGGCGCGCGCGATGGCACGCTCCTGATCGGCCGGGCTGCCGCGCACCATGAGACCGCCCACGGCGCCGCAGCCGTAGCCGATCACCGATGTCTGCAATGCCGTCCGGCCCAGTCGTCGGCGTTCCATGGTGCCCTCCCGCTGTCACTTGTCCGCAGCGTAGGGCAAACCGGTGGCCGGCGGCTAGGTGGTGCGAAGCGCCGGCATGAGCGCCAGGGCATTGTTGCGTTCGATATCGGCCAGCACGTCGGCGGCAAGGCCCAGCGCGGCAAGGCCGCGAACGGTTGCCGTCGTGGTCGCCTCGGGTGCGAACGGATAGTCGCTGCCGAACAGGATCTTGTCGGTTTCGACGAGCAGCCGCATCGCGCTGAACGTGTAGCGGTTCGCCGACAAGGCCGTGTCGAAGTGCAGTCGGCTCAGTTCCGCGATCACGCCGTCAGGCACGTGCTGCTTGAATGCCGGCCGCGCCTCGAGGCGGGCGATCCGGTCGGCCAGAAACGGCACCGTGCCGCCGGCATGCGAGAAAATGAACTTGATGTTGCGGCACCGCGCCAGTGTGCCGCTGAACAGCAGGCTGACGATGGCGCGGGTCGTATCGAAGGGAAATTCCAGGGTCGCGGCGGGAATGTCGGCAAGGCACTGGCCGCAGGCGCCGGCGGCGGGATGGAAATAGACGACGGCGCCACGCCGGTTGAGCTCGTCGAACACGGGAGCGAAGGCCGGGTCGCCGGGATAGCGATCGCCGAAGCTGGTCAACAGTCCGATGCCATCGGCTTTCAGCTCGTCGAGCGCGAACGCGATCTCGGCCAAAGACGCATCGACGTCGGGCAGCGGCAGGGACGCGAACAGGCCGAAGCGGCCCGGGTGGTCCGCCCGCATCCTGGCGGCGTATTCGTTGCAGTGTCGGCACAGGCGGCGCGTGGCATCGACATCGCCGAACCAGAGGCCGGGGGCGGACATCGAGACGACCGCGCATGCGATGCCGTGCCGGTCCATCACCTCGACCGACCGCGCCGGTGTCCAGTCCGGCACTTTGCCCGAAACGAGCAGGCTGCCGATCGGCTCGTCACCCACCGCCCGCACGTAGTCGGGCGGCAGGAAGTGGTGATGGACATCGATTCTGTGCGGCGGCTTCTCGCTCATCTGATGCCACTCCCAAAGATGAAGGCTGGTGTGGCCGCATCACTGCGGCGTGCTGATCGCTTGATACCGATATCGCTCAGCCCGCAACAGCCGTCGAGCGGCCGGCTGACCTGGTGCCGGAAATGCACGGCGTGTCGCTGGTGACGCCGAAGCCTGCAACCTTGCTGAGGTTGTCGCGGACCGTGAGGGCCGTGTTGCGCAAGTGCAGATCTGCAATCCGGCTGGCCTTGAGAACCTGGCGCGCCATGGCTGCTTCGAACAGCGCCACGTGCTCGTCGTGAACGCACCGCACCGGTGAATGGGCCTGCAGCGACACGCGACGATAGCGTTCGGATTGGGCATAGAGCTGGCGCTGCAATCGGATCAGCCAGGGCGACTGGCATGCCGACACCAGTGCCTCGTGAAACTGTTGATTGGCAAGTTCCCAGGCCTTGACGTGGCGATTGCCGTGCTTGCGAAAGCGTTCCTCCGCCTGACAGAGTTCGCTGAACGCCAGGCGCACCCGTTCTTCCCATTGCTGATCGCCATTCTGCAGCGACAGCTGCAGCGCTTCAATCTCGACCAGTCCGCGCACGCGGGTGAGATCGTCGAGTTCCTCCAGGGACAACGGCGCCACCCAGAATCCGCGCTGCCCTCTGCTGACAACCAGCGTGTCGCTCACCAGGCGCGAGAGTGCTTCCCGCAGCGGACTCATGCTGACCTGGTATTGCCGGCTCACGCTCTCCAGGCGCAGCTTGCAGCCGGCGCGCAGCACGCCGGCGATGATGTCGGTACGGATGGCGGCATAGGCCGAGTCGGCGAGTGTCTTGGGCACGGACGGATCCGCATGGGCCATGGGTTCGTGCTCAAGCATGCTGCGACGTAACATTGAATTTCGATATTTTCAAGTCGAGCACCTGGCGATATCTAAGTATTGGAGGTTGTTTTAATCGATGAACGGCTAAAATTTCGAAATTTGTTGACACTGTTGCAGGCGAGTGAAAAGGTTGCGACGCCGCCGGACGGCGTCGAATCGCGTCAGCCGCGCGACGCGGTGGGTCTCGATCGTGTCGCGGTTCAGGTGGCGAATGATCGCGCCACGGTCGTGGCGTCCCCGAGCACATCAAGCGGAGACGAGGGATCGTGAAGGAAATCATCACCTCGAAGTCGGCGCCGACAACCGGCTTCACCGATGCAGCGAAACCGCCGCCGATCGTGCAGGCCATCCGCGCCGGCGGCATGCTGTTCGTCTCGGGTCAGGGACCGCTCGATCCGCTCACCAAGACCGTTGTGGAAGGTGACATCGAGGTCCAGACGCGTCGCACGCTCGCCAACCTGATCAGCGTGCTGGAGGCCGGCGGTGCCACGCTCGCCAATGTCGTGAACATGCGCGTGGTGTTGCGCAACGTCGCGGACTTCCCGCGGTTCAACGAAGTGTTCCGCGATGTTCTCGACGGCGAGAAGGTGACGCGGACCTGCATCGGCGGAACTCCGCATCGAGCCGGGGTGAATGTCGAGATCGACTGCATCGCCGTGCTCGACTGACGCTCAGCGACGGCGGCACGCCAGGAGGTTCACATGTTCACGATGCCCATCGTCAATCTTGAGGAGCACGCGCGTCAGCTCGGCGATAGCGGCAAGCGCGTCAGTGTCCTGTGGCAGCATTCCGAATCGATCGGCTTCATCGCGCGTGGTCGCGAGTATCGCAGCGAGTTTCACATCAATCCCAGCGATGAAGTGATGTACATGATCAAGGGGACGATGAATCTCCACTACCGGACGCCAGACGGCCGGGAGGAGATTGCAACGATTCCCGAGAAGGCCGCGATCTTCACGCCGGCGGGCATACCGCATTCGCCGCGGTTTCCGCCCGATGCGTTCGCCCTGATCACCGAGCGCCGGCGGCGCGAGGGCGAGGTCGACCAGTTCCTGTGGTACTGCCTGAAGTGCGACGCGCTGCTGCACAACGAACGGTTCATTGTATCGGATTATACAGCTGACCCGGTTTCCAAGGCGTACGCTCGCTTCTTCGAGAATGAAACCTTCCGCACCTGCAAGTCATGCGGCGAGGTGATGCCGCCGGGATGACGCCTGCTGGCGCCGACAGAGAAGCTCGAAAAGAGCCACAGCATCCGCGAGTTTGTTGGGAGTGAACGCCATAATGCCAAGCGACGACGGGATAAACCTGTTCCGGCCATCTGCGGTCGCCGAATCGAACACCTGACGGCCAGCCGCGCGCTGCTGACCTGTCGGTGATCGGCGCGACGCGCGCTGATCAAGTCCCTGCTCCAGCAAACGCAAGACGATCAGATGACGGAAAAGATCTCGAACTGGCGCACCAAGATCATGGGCAAGCCAGTGCCCATCAAGCTTCCCCGTTCGGTTGACGAGCTTCCCGGCATTCGGGAGCGCGGTGCGCACGCCTACGATTTCCTCAATCACACGCTGCCCGACATCGGTGCCGTCCACGAGCATGTCGTGCTGCGTCCCGACGGCGCCGGCAGACAGACACCCACGGCCGAGATCTACGTGCCGAAAGGCGACGGACCATTTCCGGTCGTGATGCATCTGCACGGTGGCGCCTGGTTCACCGGCAATGCGCGCGGCGATCGCAAGTTCGGCATGACGCTGGCGGCGGCCGGCTTCGTCGTTGTCAACGTCGACTACGCGCTGGCGCCCGAGCATCCCTTCCCGTGTGCCGTCGAGGATACGATCTACGCGGCGCGCTGGATCGTGCGCAATATCGCCCGCTACAAAGGTGATCCGGCGCGGCTCGCGATCGGCGGGGCATCGGCGGGCGGCAATCTCGCTGCATCGGCCTGCCTTGCCCTGCATGGCGTCGAATCGACCTTCGATGGCGCCGACCTTGCCGGTGTCCCGGTGCGGGTGTCGGCGTTGGTGCTGGAATTCGCGGTGCTGGACGTCGCGCGCTGGCTCTATGACCCAGGCTACGCGGCAGGCGCTACGGAGATCTCGATCGGCGCCTACCTCGGACCGAACTTCACGACCCTGCTCAACGAGCCGTTCGTCAGTCCGCTCATGAGTCCGGATCTCGACAAGCTGCCGCCGACCTATCTCACCTGCGGCGATCAGGATGCACTGCTGAGCAACACGCTGCTGATGACAGCTGCGCTGGTGAAGCGGGGCGTCCCGACAACCGCTTCGGTGCTGGCCGGTGTGGATCATGAATTCCTGAAGATCCCGGACAAGGTACCCAACGGCGAGGCGGAAGTGCGCCGCATGATCGATTGGTTGCACGAACAGCTGGACAGGGCAGCGTCATGAACGGCGATTTGCGTTCGATCGACGTCGGCGGCGCGCACCTGGCATCCAGCGCCGGCGATGGCCGCACGGGCCAGATCGCCATCGAAGGATTGTCCAAGACATTTGACGGCTCGACCGTCGTGAGCGACCTCGATCTGCTGGTCCGGGACGGCGAGTTCATCTCGCTGTTGGGCCCCAGTGGCTGCGGCAAGACGACGACCCTGCGCTGCATCGCCGGGCTGGAGCAGCCCAGTGCCGGCCGGATCGCAATTGGCGCGGACGTCGTGACCGACACCCGGAGGGACATCTTCGTTCCGCCCAACAAGCGCCGCCTGGGGATGGTCTTCCAGAGCTATGCGCTGTGGCCGCACATGTCGGTGTTCGGCAATATCGCCTATCCGCTACGGTTGCAGAAGCGCCCGGCCGGCGAAATTCGCAAGCGCGTGATCGATGCGCTCGCCCTGGTTGGCCTCGATCATCTGGCCAATCGCGGCGTGTCGGAGTTGTCGGGCGGCCAGCAGCAGCGCACCGCGCTGGCGCGCGCGCTCGCCAGCGAGCCGCGCGTGCTGCTGCTCGACGAGCCACTGTCCAATCTCGATGCCTCGCTGCGTGCCCATATGCGGGCCGAGTTGCGGCGCATCCACCGCGAGATCGGCACGACGGCGGTCTATGTGACGCACGACCAGCTCGAGGCGGTGACGCTCTCGACGCGCATCGCCGTGATGAACCAGGGGCGCATCCAGCAGATCGGCGCGCCGCGCGAGATTTTCGCGACGCCGGCCAGTCGGTGGGTTGCCGAGTTCGTCGGCTTCGAGAACTTCCTTGACGTCGAGGTGCTCGAACGAAGCGGTGATCGCGCCCGCGTACGGCCGCGGGACTGGCCGATCACGCTGATGTGCCGCACCGCCAGCGGCGACAGCACGCTGCGGGCTGGCGGCCGGGCCATACTGGCCGTGCGGAGTACGGCCTTCCAGGCAGGCGCGGGCGGCGACACCGACAGCGTCGACGGCACGCTCGAGGATGTCGTCTACATGGGCGAAGTGACGGAGTTCACCGTCAATGCCTATGGCAGCCGCCTGCGGGTCCGCATGATCGACCCCGGCAGCGAGACGCATGAACTCGAGGCCGGCCGGCCGGTCACGCTACGGGTATCTCCGCATCACGCGGTGGCGTTGCCGTGTCCGGCCTGACACAGCGCGCCGATGCGAGCGCAGCGGGACCAACGCAGGCGTATCGTTCGGCCGATGCCATCAGGGATCGCTGGCTGACGCGTGGCGGCATGGGGCTGCTGCTGGTGGTCGTCGCCATCCTCTTCGTGTGGCCCGTGTCGATGCTGCTGGTCGGCATGTTCCGCAGTGGTCCGCCCGGCATGCCGGGAGTCTGGACCGTGGAAACCGTGATCCGGGTCTTCACGGAAGAAGCGACCTACGTCGCGCTCTCCAACTCATTGGTCTATGCCGTCCTGTGCACGGCCATCGCCACGGTGCTCGGTGCCTTCTTCGCCTTTCTGGCGACGCGTTCGACGGTGCCGCTGGCCGGCTGGCTGACGCCGGCCATGCTTCTGGTGTTCGCCACGCCGCATGTCCTGTACGCGGTGAGCTGGGGCCTGGTGGCCGATACCGGCAACGGCATGCTCAATCTGGCCGCGCGTTTCCTCCTGGGGCCGCAGAGTACGCCGTTCAATGCCTATACCTGGACCGGACTGCTGACGGTCCACACGCTGAAGCTGACGGCGTTCTGCTACCTGCTTCTGCTGCCGCCCTTCCAAAGCATGAACCGCTCTTACGAGGAGGCGTCGCTGATTGCCGGGGCCGGCCGGTTCATCACGTTCCTGCGCATCGACCTGCCGCTGCTGACGCCCGCGATCTTCGGCGTGGTGATCCTGGGTTGCGTGTTCGGCCTGGGAGCGTTCGACCTGCCGCAGATCCTGGGCGGTCTTGCCGGTATCTCGGTGATCTCGACGGAGGTCTACAGGTCGCTGAACTACGCGACGCCGCCGGACTATGCGGCGGCCAGCGCGCTCGGCCTTTTCATGATGGTGGCGCTGGTTCTGCTGCTGGCGATGCAGTGGAAGCTGTTCGGCCGCAACCAGTTCGTGACGGTCACCGGCAAGGGCTATCGCAGCGAACGGTGGGATCTTGGTCCCTGGGGTTACGCCTGCACGTTTGCCATCGTGGCCTACATCGTCGTGACGCTGCTTCTGCCCGGCGCCCAGCTGGTGGTGACATCGTTCCAGCCCACGCTGGGCGTGAACGCCTTCACGCTGCACAACTACCAGGCGGTGTTTGCCGATCCGCTCACCGCCCAGGCGTTTCGCGTGACCGGCTACCTGGCCCTGCTCGGCGGTCTGATCGCGGTGCTGCTGGCCGCCATCGTCGCCTACGCCGGCCGCCACTCGCCGCGGTGGCTCGAGGTCCTGCTCGACAGCGTCGCCGTGCTGCCGATCATCATGCCCGGCGTGGTCCTGGCAGTGGGGCTGCTGCTGGCCTACGTCTCGGTGCCCGGGCTGCGCCTGCTGTACGGCACGTTCTGGCTGGCGCTGATCGGCATCGTCGTCTTCGTCACGCCAATCGCCAGTCGCATCGTGCGCGGCGGCATCGTGCAGATTGCCGGCGATCTGGAGGAGGCGGCCTCGGTCAGCGGCGCCTCGCGCTCCCGGGTGCTGTTCGACATCGTGGCGCCGCTGCTGAGCCGAAGCCTGCTCGTGGGCTGGCTGGTGACGGCCATCATTGCCGCCGGAACGCTCGACTTTCCGCTGCTGCTGCTGCCGCCGACGACGCCCAACGTGTCGGTGCTGGCCTACAGCTACATGAACAGCGGTTACCCGTCGCAGGCGAGTGCGCTGCTGGTCCTGCTCATCTGCGCCATCGTGGCCGTCAGTCTGCTGTACGTGCTGGTCGCGAAGGCTGCCAAGAGCGAACGGCTGGTGCGCCTCATGCGGCGCGCCGGATCGATGGGCGGACTGACGAACATGTCACCAGGGGTACGTCCGCAAACGGGGGCTTCGATATGACGATTCGGGGGTTAGGGCTGACGGTGCTGGGGATGGCACTGGCAGTTGTCGGCGGCTTGTCGGGCAATGCCCACGCCCAATCATGGGCCGGCGGCGAAGCTCATGAAAAGGCGCTGACGGCGCTCTATGAAGAAGCTGTCGCGGCCGGCGAGACTCAGGTGGTCACCTATGGTGCCTACACGATCAGCTACAAGCCGCTGTGGGACATCTTCTCCAAGCGTTTTCCCAAGATCGCGGTCGTCGGCAATCCCATCTCCGCCGCCCAGCTTCTGGCCAAGATCCAGGCCGAGATCACCAGCGGCCAGCGCGTGGTCGATGTCATGACGTCGGGTATCACCGACCAGCTGGTGGCATCGGCGCAGGGGCATACGGAAAAGTACCAGCCGCCCAACGCCAAGGACGCGCTGGCGCCCGAGTACATCGATCCCAACGGTCACTTCCTGCTGACCTTCGCCGGCCTGGTGGGCATCGTCCACAACCTCGACAAGATGCCGGCGAATGACCTGCCGCGCACGCTGCGCGATCTGCTCGATCCAAAATACAAAGGCATGGTCATCGACGATCCGCTGTCGGGCGCGCTGACCACCCTGTCGTGGACCGAGCTCTTGCACGCCGGCAAGATCGACGGTGCCTGGATGAAGGCGATCCGGCCCAACCTGACCGTCGTACCGACAACGGCGCCGTACTTCGCCAACATCACGACGGGCTCGATCGCCATGATGCCGTTCCAGACCTTCAACCGCTATGTGCGGTTGAAGGAGAGCGGCGCCCGGGTCGGCTTTGTCGATACACCCGGCCTCGCGACGCCAGTGCTCAGCGGCATGAGTGTCGTCAAGGGGGCACCGCATCCCAAGGCGGCGCGCCTCCTGATGGCATGGTTCATCACGCCCGAAGCGCAGAATGCGCTGGGGCCGCTGGGCGCCAGCTATCCGGTGGCGCGCGGGGCGACGGTGCCGAAGGACTGGCCGTCATACAAGGACATCACGGCAGCGGTGCCGATCACGCCGATCACCGAATACGCGAAGGCACGGACGGCGCTCGAGCAGGCTCTGCGCGCCAACTTCAAATGATCGTCGCGGAACTCATGACCTCTCGCCGGTGGCGCGGGGTGACACAGCGTTGGCAGAAGTCGAGACATGGCAGCAGCGTCTGAGATCAATTGGCGCAGGCAAGCGCTGGGGCGGCGCGTGGGCACGCTCGCGCTGGTTCTGCTGGTCGGTTTCCTGTTCATCTGGCCGGTGGCGATGCTGTTCATCGGCATCTTCCGCAACGCGCCACCCGGGCTGCCGGGCGAATGGACGCTGGACCCCTTGGTGCGGACGTTCGCCAGTTACGACACCTACACGGCGCTGGGCAATTCGGTCATCTATGCGGTGTCGACCACGGCGCTCGCCACGCTGCTGGGGGCTGCGTTCGCCTTCCTCGCCACCCGCACGACGGTCCGGCTGCGCCAGTGCATCACGCCTGTGATGCTGCTGGTGTTCGCGGCGCCCAATCTCTTCTATGCCATCAGCTGGGCGCTGCTGGCTGACCCCAGCACCGGGCTGTTGAACGCGGCGGCGCGGTTTGTCACGCAGAGCCAGGTCAATCCGTTCAACGGCTACTCGTGGGCCGGCCTGATCATCGTACAGTCGCTGAAGCTGACCGGCTTCTGCTACCTGCTGCTGCTGGGCCCGTTCGAGGCGATGAACCGCAGTTTCGAGGAAGCGTCGCTGATCGCCGGCGCCGGCCGACTGAAGACTGTCCTGCTGATCGACATCCCGCTGATGACGCCCGCGATCTTCGGCGTGGTGATCGTCGGCACCGTTTTCGGGCTGGGCGCTTTCGACATCCCGCAGATCCTCGGCGGCCTGGCCGGCATATCGGTCCTGTCGACCGAGATCTTCCGGGCCGTGAATTTCTCGGTGCCGCCGGACTACGCGCGGGCGAGCGCGCTCGGGCTCTTCATGGTGTTCGCCCTGGCGCTTCTGCTGGTCATCCAATGGCGTGTGGTGAAGGCCGGCCGGTTCGTGACGATGACCGGCAAGGCCTACAAGCAGGATCGCTGGGATCTCGGCGGCTGGTCGTCCGTGGGTACGGCCGCGATCGTGATCTTCACGATCGTGGCGTTGCTGCTGCCCATCACGCAGCTCGTCCTGACATCGTTCCAGCCGGCGATCGGCGTCTACAAGCTCACATTGAAGAATTTCCAGGCGGTGCTGGCTGATCGCCAGACCGTACGCGCCTTCCAGGTGACGCTCGAGCTGGCGGTGTTGAGCGGCCTGCTGGCGATGCTGCTGGCGACCTGGTTCGGTCACGTGGGACGGCGATCTCCGCGCTGGCTCGAACGCTACCTCGATACCGCCACGCTGGTGCCCATCGTCCTGCCGGGCGTCGTCCTGGCGGTGGGCCTGCTGTGGGCCTATGTGTCGACGCCGGGCCTGCGGGAACTCTACGGCACGTTCTGGCTGGCCCTGATCGGCCTGGTGGTCGCGATCATGCCGATCGCGAGTCGGGCGGTGCGCGGCGCGCTGGCGCAGATCGCCAAGGATCTCGAGGAAGCAGCAGCCGTGGCAGGCGCCTCCTCGATGCGGGTGTTGTTCGACATCGTCGTGCGCCTGATGAGCCGCAGCTTCGCCTCGGGCTGGCTGGTGACGGCGGTGATCGCCGCCGGCGCGCTCGACGTCCCGCTGATGCTGTTGTCGCCGACACAGCCCAGCGTGGCCATCCTGGTGTACAGCCACCTCATCTCCGGCATTCCGACCGAAGCGGCCACGCTCCTGGTGCTGTTGCTGCTGGCCATCATTGCCATCGCGCTGCTCTTCGCCGCCGTCAATGCCCTGGTGGGCATCGCGCGCCGCCGGCCCGTCGATCACACGGCGCCAGCCCGTCGTACCGATACGCAACCTGCAGGCGCGATGGTGCGCCCACAACTGGAGAAGCCCGTATGATGAAAACGATAACAAGACGTGCCGTTGGCCGCGCCGGTCTTGCGGTCGCGACGACGTCGGTCCTGGGGATGGGCGCAGCACCGTCGTGGGCAGACGATGCCGCGTGGGCAGGCGGTGAAGCGAACGCCAAGGCCATCAAGCAGCTCTACGAGGCGGCCAAACAGGCGAAGCAGACCCAGGCCGTCATCTACGGCGGCTACTCGTCGATCTACAAGCCGCTGTGGGAAGTCTTCAACCAGCGCTTTCCCGGTCTGGCCATCGTGCCGACTCCGCTCAGCGGGCCGCAGCTGGTGAGCAAGCTCGATGCCGAATTCGCCAGCGGCCGGCACGAGGCCGACGTGCTGATGGCCGGCATGACCGAACTGCTGTCCAACGTCGCCAAGGACCACGCGCAGCCGTACCGGCCACCCAACGCGGGCGCGTTGCCCGAACGCTACGTCGATCCGCAGAACCGGTTCATCCTGCAGTTCGCCGACGTTTTCGGCATCGTCTACAACACCGACAAGGTGCCGGGCGCCGACCTGCCGAAGAAAATCGCCGACCTGCTGGATGCCAAGCACAAGGGCTTCATCATGGACAACCCGCTGGCCGGTGGCGCCATCGCGTTGTGCTGGATCGAGCTGACCAACAGCGGAATGATCGATGCGAAGATGATGCGCGGCCTGCGCGACAACGCCAATGTCGTGCCCAGCATCACGCCGTACTACGCGAACCTGACGACCGGTTCGGTGAAGATGATCCCGTGGGGCTCGTTCTCGCGCTACCTGCGGCTCAAGGAAGCCGGCGCCCAGGTGGGCTTCCAGGCCGTGCCGGGCATGGTGGTGCCGCTCTATGGCGGCACGGCCATTCTGAAGGGTGCCCCCAATCCCCTGGCCGCTCAGCTATTCCAGGCCTGGTACATCACGCCCGAGGCGCAGGAAGCGCTGATCACCAAGGGCTACAGCTATCCGCTGACACCAGGCGTCAAGACGCCGGAGGCCTGGCCCAATCTGAAGGCGCTGGTCGACGCGCTGAAGCCGATTTCACCGGCCGATTACATGAGCGTGCGCGGCAAGTTCGAGGACACGGTGCGGGCTGCACTGCAGTAGGCCGGCGGTTGGAGTAGAAGCATGCAGACAGGCAGATCCCAGGGCATCGACCTGCGGTTTCGGCGCTGGCGCCCGTCGATCGCGACGCCGCAGCACCGGTCGTTATGGGTGGACGAGGCGCTGACCCAGGAGAACGTGGCGCCGACTCCCTTGGAAGGTGAGGCACGGGCCGGCGTGTGCATCGTGGGCGGCGGCTTTACTGGCTTGTGGACCGCGATCCGCTTGCGCGAGCTCGATCCGGCGCTGGATGTCGTGATCGTGGAGGCCGACCTGTGCGGCACCGGCGCCAGCGGGCGCAACTCGGGCGGCATCGGCACGTGGTGGGGCAAGCTGGCACCGCTCATCCGCCTGCTCGGCAAGCAGGAAGCGCTCTCGGTGCTGCAGGCCAGCGTGCGCGCGGTCGAGGACATCGAGGCGTTTGTCGCCGCCCGCGGCATCGACTGCGACTTTCGCCACACCAAATCGGTGTGGAGCGCCACGGCGCCGGCGCAGGTCGGGGCCTGGGAGGGCGCCTTCCGGGCCGCCGAGCAGCTCGGCCTGGAGCCGCCCTGGCGACGCCTGGGCGAGGAAGAGATGCGCGATCTGTTCGGGCACCGCAGCCCGCATCTCGCTGGCGTGATGGACGAGCATGGCACGCGCGCCCAGCCGGCGTTGCTGGCGCGCGGTCTGCGCCGGGCTGCCGTCGGTGCTGGCGTGCGGATCTACGAGCGCTCGCCGGTCGCGCGCATCGCCGATCACGGCGCGGCCGTGAAGGTCGAGACGACCGGCGGCGCAGTGATCGCCGACCAGGTGGTGCTGGCGGCCAACGCCTGGATGGCGCACCTGCCCGAGTTCCGGCCATACGTCATGGTGGTCTCCAGCGAGATCGTCGCGACCGATCCGATCCCCGAACTGCTCGACAAGCACGGCATGCGGCACCGGCCGGGCGGCCACAACTCGCGGCTGATGCTGAACTACGGCGGCATCACGCCGAAAGGGCAGGTCTATCTGGGGCGCGGCGGCGGTACGATCGCCTACGACGCCCATGTCGGCCCCAAGTTCGACTGGTCGGCGAAACAGACGGCCGAAGTCGAGGATGACTTCCGCTTTCTGTACCCCGAGCTCGAGAAGGTGCCGATCGCACGCAGCTGGGCCGGGCCGATCGACCGGTCGACCATGGGCCTGCCGTGGTTCGGCCGGTTGGCCAACAGCGAGCGGATACTCTACGGCATCGGCTACTCGGGACATGGCGTCGGCGCCAGTGCGCTGGGCGGCCGCATCCTCGCGTCCATGGTCCTGAAGCGGGCCGACGAATGGACGGCGCTGGAGGGCGCACTGCAGCGGGCGCGCCACGGACGCTACCCGCCGGAGCCTGTCCGCTACATCGGCGGCCATCTCGTGCGTGCCGCGGTGGCGCGCAAGGAACGCGCCGAACGCGAACGGCGGCAGCCCACGCGCCTCGACAAGGCGCTGGCGCGCCTGGCGCCGGCGACCATCTCCGAATTCCGGCGACAGCCGACCTGACCATCATCGCAACCACAGCTTAGAGGAGTGTGTTTCAAATGCCGCATGCCAATATGGGCCACTGGCGCCAGCAGATCGCTGGGGGGCCGCTCGAGTACGTCCGTCCGACGTCCATCGCCGACCTCGTGTCGCGCCGCGCCCAGGGCGCCAAGATCTTCGAGAACCTCAACGTCGATCTGCCGGAGGTCGCTCTCAGCGAGCGGGTCGTCATGCGCACCGACGGCAGTCCGACGCCGGCCGCCGAGATCTATGTCCCCAAGGGCAAGGGGCCGTTCCCCGTGCTGCTGCACATCCATGGCGGTGGCTGGTTCACCGGCAGCGCCAAGGGTGAACGCAAGCTCGCCATGCAGTTCGCCGCCGCCGGCTTCGTGGTCGTCAATCTCGACTATGCGCTGGCCCCCGAGAATCCTTTCCCGCGCGGCCTGCAGGATTGCATCTACGCGGCGCGTTGGATCGTGCGCAACATCGAGCGCTACAACGGCGATCCCAACCGTCTGGCGATCGGCGGCGGGTCGGCCGGCGGCAACCTCAGCGCCTGCACGACGCTGGCTCTGCATGGCTCGGAGGAGGGACTGGACGGCGGCGACCTGGCCGGCGTTGCCGTCAAGTTCCGCGGCGCGGTGCTGCAGTTCGGCGTGCTCGACGTGCCGCGCTGGCTGAACGAGCCGCACTATTACGCCGGCATCTCCGAGCTGTTCGTGATGTCGTATCTCGGCACCAACTTCACCGACCGCATTCGCCACCCGCTGGTGAGTCCGATCCATAGCCCGCATCTGGCCAAGATGCCGCCGGTCTACTTGTCGTGCGGCGATGAGGATGCCTTCCTCAGCCACACGCTGGCGATGGCCAATGCGCTGACCCTGGTCGACGTGCCGACAACCGTGTCTGTCGTCGACGGTGCCGACCACGAGTTCCTGAAGATCCCGCACGTGGTCGAACAGTCGGAGCCCGAGCGCCACCGGATCACCGAGTGGCTGCATCGCCGCTTGAAGTAGTCGGAATTTTGCAAAGGGGGATGAAGCATGCGGTATGTCGTCCGGGCGGTCCTCGTCATCGCCTGCCTCGTGCTTGGCCCGTGGCCTGCACTGGCCGCCGACCCGTTTCCGTCCCGGCCGATCACGCTGATCGTGCCGTGGCAGGCGGGCGGCATCCCCGATCTGCAGCTGCGGTTGCTTGCTGGTATTGCCGGCAAGCATCTGGGCCAGCCGATCGTCATCGAGAACAAGCCGGGCGGTGTCGGCACGCTGGGGCCGGCACTGGTGGCCGCCAACGCCAAGCCCGACGGCTATACCATCACGCACATCACCACGACGGTGTTGCGCACGCCGTTCCTGACCAAGACCACCTACGATCCCAAGAAGGATTTCACGTATATCGGCGGCCTTGCGTCATTCCTGTTCGGCGTCGTGGTGCGCTCGGACTCGCCGATCAAGACCTGGCAGGACTTCCTGGCCTATGCCAAGGACAATCCAGGCAAGCTCACCTACACCACGTTCGGCGTCAATTCGACACTGCATCTGACGATGGAGCGGATCAGCACGGCGGCTGGCGTGAAGCTGAAGCACATCCCCTCGCGCGGCAACGCCGAAAACAATGCCGCCGTGCTCGGCGGTCATGTGATGGCATCGGCCGACGGCAGCGCCTGGGGGCCGCTCGTGGACTCGGGTGATTTTCGCCTGCTGGTGACGTGGGGCGAACAGCGCAGCAAGCGGTGGCCCAACGTGCCGACCCTGAAGGAAACCGGCCTCGACATCGTCGAGTCGACACCCTTCGGGCTGGGTGGTCCCGCCGGCATGGACCCGCAGGTCGTCGAGAAGATCTACGACGCCTTCCGCAAGGCGCTGCACGATCCCGAGCACGAGAAATTCCTGGCCAAGTTCGACATGGTGCGCTTCGAACGCGGGCCAGCCGAATACACGAAGTGGTCGCTGGAGGAGATCGAACGGCAGCGCGAACTCGTCAACCGGTTTGCCGAGAAGAAGTGAGGCGATGACAGGCGCGCTTGCGGCCAGTGTCGGGTGGTGCGCGCTCGGCCTCTACATCGCTTTCGCGGCGCGGGACCTGGGTATCGGTACCGCGGGTGAGCCCGGGCCGGGGCTGCTGGCATTCCTGCTGGGCATCGTCATGGTGGTCCTGGGCGGTGCGGGTGTCATGCGCGCAGCGGTAGGCTTGATGGCATCGCAACGCGCGAAAGCGGCGCCGGGATCGTGGCCGTGGCGGACGATGGGCCTGGCTGTCGCCTTGGTTCTGTACATCACGGCCTTGCAGCCCCTGGGCTATCCGCTGGCCACGGCGCTGTTCCTGGCGATCTTGTTCCTGGCGTTCGCTCAGCTTCACTGGATGAAGGCGGCGGCGTTGTCCGCCGTCCTGTCCGGGGTTTCCTACGCCCTGTTCAAACTCGCGCTCGGCGTACAGCTGCCGGCGGGCGTGCTGGGCTAGCCATGAGCTCGGTGGACGGCATACTCCTCGGTTTGAAGGTCGCGCTGCTGCCGACCAATCTGCTGTATTGCTTCGTGGGCGTCTTTCTCGGGACCCTGATCGGGGTCCTGCCGGGCATCGGTCCGGCGACGGCCATCGCACTGCTGCTGCCCGTGACCTTCGGTTTGCCGCCGGCCACCGGCATCATCCTGCTGGCCGGCATCTACTATGGCTCGATGTACGGTGGTTCGACCACGTCGATTCTGGTCAATATCCCGGGCGAAGCGGCATCGATCGTCACCTGTATCGACGGCCACCAGATGGCACGCGCCGGCCGCGCCGGTCCGGCGCTCGGCATTGCCGCGATCGGTTCGTTCATCGCCGGGACTTTCGGCGTCATCATCCTGTGCTTTCTGAGTGCGCCGCTGGCGCGCGCGGCGCTGTCGTTCGGCGCCCGGGAGTATTTCGGCCTCATGGTGCTGGGCCTGGTGCTCGTCAGTTGCCTGTCGTCCGGTTCGCTGGCCAAGGCGGCGTTGACGACCGCGCTGGGGATTGTCCTCGGCCTGATGGGCGTCGATACCATGAGCGGTGCGTCGCGCTTCACGTTCGATCGTCCGGAATTCATCGACGGCATCGACGTCATCACCTTGGTCATCGGACTGTTCGGGGTGTCCGAGGTGCTGATGAACATCGAGGCTAACCTGAAACGCAGCGTGCTCGAGGGCCGTATCCAGAGCGTCCTGCCGACACGCGAGGACTGGCGGCGCAGTCGCGCGCCGATCGCGCGCGGCTCGGTGCTGGGGTTCTGCCTTGGCCTGCTGCCGGGCGGCGGCGGCGTGATCGCGTCGTTCGCGGCCTATGCCATCGAGAAGCGTCTGTCGCGCACGCCGGAGCAGTTCGGCAAGGGTGCCGTCGAAGGCGTCGCCGGTCCGGAGTCGGCGAACAACGCGGCCGCCAGCGCGGCGTTCATCCCGCTGCTGACGCTCGGTATCCCGCCCAACGTCATCCTCGGTATCCTGCTGGGGGCCCTGATGATCCAGGGCGTGGCACCGGGGCCGCTGCTGATGGTCAACAACGCCGATCTGTTCTGGGGCGTGGTCATCAGCATGTACATCGGCAACGTGATGCTGCTGGTGCTCAATCTGCCGCTGATCGGCATGTGGGTGCAGCTCCTGCGCATTCCCTACGGCATCATGTTCCCGATGATCCTGGTGTTCTGCGTCGTCGGCGTCTACGGCACGACGAGCTCGACCTTTCACCTCTATCTTGCGGCCGGCTTCGGCGTGCTGGGCTACGCCTTGCGCAAGACCGGTCATGACCTGACGCCGCTGGTGCTGGGCTTTGTCCTCGGGCCGCTGATGGAGGTGCATTTACGGCGCGGCCTGATCGCCAGCGACGGCGATTGGAGCTATTTCGTCACCAGCCCGATCGCGGCGATCTGCCTGGCCGCCGCCGCGATACTGCTGTGGGCAACGCTGGTGCCGGCGGCGAAGCGCTGGCGCCAACGCCTTCCCGTGGAGGATTAGATGCTGACCTGGACCGTCGGCTCGGTGCGCGTGACGCGCATCGAGGAACAACTCGGCATCGGCGGCATGTCCGCCGACCGCTTCCTGGTGGGTTTCGATCGGGCGGTGTTCGATCGTCACGTGCCCTGGCTGGCACCCAACCACTATTCGCCCGAGCATGATCGCCTGGTGTCGAGCATGCATTCCTGGCTGCTGAAGACCGGCGAGTACACCATTCTGGTCGATGGCTGCTGCGGCAATCACAAGGAACGGCCGTGGATGCCGCGTTTCCATCAGCTCAATACCCGGTTCCTGGAAAACCTGCGCGCCGCCGGCACTGAACCGGAGGCCGTCGACTTCGTGCTCTGTACCCATCTGCATGCCGATCATGTCGGCTGGAACACCCGGCTGGAGAATGGCCGCTGGGTGCCGACCTTCCCGAACGCCCGCTATCTGTTTTCCGATCGCGAGGACGCACGCTGGAATCCGGCACGCAATGCCGACCTGGAGCCGATCCGACGCATTGTCTACAACGACAGCGTGCTGCCGGTGGTCGCGGCGGGGTTGGCCCAGATCGTCGATGGTGCGCACGCCATCGACGACATGATCAGGCTGGAGCCGGCGCCGGGTCACACGCCCGGCCATATCGTTGTAAAGCTGGAAAGCCGTGACCGGCGCGCGCTGTTCTGCGGCGACGTGCTGCACAACGTGGTTCAGGTCTATGAACCGGACTGGAACAGCGCGTTTTGCGAGGATCCGCAGGAGGCACGCCGGACGCGCCGGCGCGTGCTGGGCCACTGCGCCGATAGCGACGCGCTGCTATTTCCCACGCACTTCGGCGCACCGTTCGTCGCCGCCATCAAGCGCACGGCGGAGGGTTTCAGCCACGCGTTCGTGGCGGCGCCGGGTGGCTGAGGACGGCATCGCCGTCACGTGTGGGAGGCACGGTGTCGGCGGCCGTGTGGCACGGGGGCGGCAGCCGGACGCGGTGCTGCCTCACCGTCGAGGCGTGGCAGCCGCCACCATTGCAGCCAGTGGAACAAGCCCTGGCGATCGATGAACGATGCGTACTGGCGGTAGACCGGGTCGCGCGAAAGATGGCGCTCCTCGGTCCAGGCGCGCAGTACGTAGATGCCGTTGACGCACAGCAGCAACAGGCAGCAGCGAACCGCTTCGCCGAAGCTGGCTGACGCCGTTGCTGCCCATGGAACATAGATCAACCAGTACGCCAGGTTCTTCGAGACGTAAGCGGGGTGCTTGGTGAAACGGTAGGGGCCGGCCGTGATGATGCCGCGGTGGGTCAGGTTCGAGAAACGGCAGCCGAAGGACACGGTGGCCCAGCCATAGATGGTCATCAGCAGCAGGATCGTGCTGCCCCACAGCGCATGCAGTACGGGTTGGTCGCTGAGCCACGCGCTCCAGGCCGGGCCGGCGACATGGTTCAGGTACGAGGCGAACATGAAGCCCCAGAACGGCTGATAGCAGATCACGGTGACGATCCAGCCGAACGGTGTCGGTTCGGCACTGCGGATGTGTGAATCGATCGCCCGCAGGGACAAGGCATAGCCCAGCGTGCCGAACATCACGTCGAACGTGAAGATGAGGCTCCAGGCGAACTCGTAGAACTTGACGTAGGTGAAGCCCTCCTGGAGCGCGAAGCCCTTGATGTAGAGTTGGTCGAGTTCGCTCGTCGCATAGATCGACATCAACGGCAGGAAGAACGCCTTGATGGCCCATCCGCGCGCATGCTCGGAAACGACGGCGCGCCAGCCGGGTTCGGGCGCACCCAGCACCAGTCGCCCGACGTGCCACAGACCATCCTTCGGGTCGCGCTGGCGACCATCGACCCAGATGACATAGGGGATCAGCGCGGCGGCAATCCAGGGGCCGGCCGTCGTGACGATCGACCAGTAGGGCCGATAGAACGGCTGGGCGTATTCACGCAGCACGATATACGGCGCCGCCACCGCAGCGAGGGTCGCTGCCGCACCGAGGAGCTTGGTGGCGACGCGCGCCGGCGAGATCTGCCAGGGCTGATCCCAGACGAGGCCAGTCGTGTCGCGCCGATGGACCCGATACCAGTAGAGATCGACGGTGATCATCGGCAGTGCGGCGGCCGCCAGCGCAACAAGGGTCCGATACTCGGCGGCCAGACTCGAATACCGCATCGCGACGATGGCGATCAGCAGTCCGCACAGGCCCGCGATGATCGTTCCGGACGACGTCGCCGAGGGCGGCCGCAAGGCCGGAATGTGCTGATCGCTGGGAGCGGGTCGCGCGATGTCAACGGGCTCCGAAGCCGTGCTGCGGGGCGGCGCAGCTTGCGCCACGACCGCCGATGGGGTCGTGGAAGCATTGTGGAAGTTTTCGACAGATCGGCGCGACCTGCCGGCAACTCTGGTCCGCTCGCCAACACTCACGGGCGCTCTCTTCATATGCCACTCGCCTTCGATAAGGCCTATCAGCCGTTCTGAATAAGCGGAAGGACCGGTTGTTCCCGGAATCGGAAGAAAATACTTCCGGATCGGATGTAAGTATTGATGCTCTACAACGCTTAACAGAAATATCGCGCAATTTCTTTCAGACGACATCTGAAGGATACACCGAAGTCGAAATGAAATATTGCCGATGTGGTGGCGATATTTTGAGATCATCGGCGATTTTTTTATCAAAACTAAATAACATTCAATGACAGACATGACGCGAACGCATCAGCTCTCGCGCTTCATGAACACCATCGCCCGAGGCGAACCGATGTGTAGAGGCATAAGACACATGGCATGGACGATGTGGCTCCTTCTCGGGGCTGCGCTGGCAATGTCGGTCGCGCCTGCCGCGCACGCTGGCTTCGACGAAGCCATGGCCGACTACCGCGCCGGCAATGCTGCCGCGGCCTTCAAGCAGTTCCTCGCAACGGCTGAACGCGGCGATAACAACGCGCAGGCGATGGTCGCCAGCATGTACCTGGAAGGCACCGGCACGACGCGCGATCCGCGCCGGGCCCTGGCGTGGTTCGAACAGGCTGCCGCCGGCGGACACAGCTACGCCCAGTACGCGGTGGGCCTGCTCTATCTGAGCGGGCAAGGTGTATCCCGGGATCCGGCCCGCGGCGTGACGTGGCTGGAGCGCTCGGCGCAACAAGGTTCGTACTTCGCCCAGACGACTCTGGGTGATGCCTATGCCAGCGGCATCGGCGTTGCGGCCGACAAGGGGCGGGCGGCTTCCTACTTCACAAGCGCCGCCGAGCAGAACTATGCCGCCGCACAGCTGAAACTGGCCAGCTTCTACTATCTCGGGCTCGGCGTCGCACGCGATCCGGTCGCGGCTTACAAGTGGGCCTATCTGGCGGCGCAGCAGCTGACATCGGCAGCACCGATCCTTCAGCAGTTCCGCAATGAACTCCCAGCCGAACAGGTTGCGCGTGGCGAGGTCGCCGCCCGCGCTTGGCTTTCTGCCAAGGGAATCTCGAGATCGCGATAAGTCCATGGCGCCGCCGGAGGGCGGTCACCGGAAGTTCGGAGGAGGTCTATGACTATTCGAATCAGTGTCGGCGTCAGCGTTCTGGCCGTGTCGCTGGTCGCGCTGGCGGCCTGCGGCGGAAGCGGCGGGAACTTTCCGTTAGGCACCAAGGTCACGGGCAGCTCGTCAGGCAGCTCCGGCTCCTCGGGTAGCTCCGGTTCGTCCGGTTCTTCGGGATCCTCAGGCTCGTCAGGAACGTCTGGCACCTCGGGTTCATCCGGAACGTCGGGCTCTTCAGGAACGTCAGGGACATCCGGCACGTCCGGTACTTCGGGCACATCCGGTACGTCCGGTACATCCGGGACGTCGGGCACCTCTGGTACATCCGGAACGTCCGGCACTTCTGGGACGTCTGGCACCTCTGGCACCTCTGGTACGTCGGGGACTTCCGGAACGTCTGGCACCTCGGGCACCTCCGGTACGTCAGGCACATCCGGCACGTCCGGTACTTCGGGCACATCCGGTACGTCCGGTACTTCTGGGACGTCGGGCACCTCCGGTACATCCGGAACGTCTGGCACCTCGGGTACGTCGGGGACATCCGGTACGTCCGGTACTTCGGGGACGTCAGGGACGTCAGGGACATCCGGTACATCCGGAACGTCTGGCACCTCTGGTACGTCAGGAACATCCGGCACCTCGGGTACGTCAGGGACGTCGGGCACCTCCGGAACATCAGGCGTGACGCTGCTGCCGAAGGTGACGACTCCGTTGGCCTCGCTGATCCGTGACGCCGTCTATACGACGGGCGATGCGGTCCTGGTGGTGGGTGGCCTGACCAACACGGTCGGTGATGTTCTGCCGGCAGGACAGCTGGGCGGTTCAGTGATCCTGATCGGCACGGCGGTCGACCAGACCGGCACCGAGATCCGGCGCCTGGGCGACACCCTGCACTCGACGATGCTGCGCGTGGCATCGCTGAGCATCAACCCGCTGGTCGGGACGGATGGGCTGCTGACACCGGTGCTGGCCAATGTCGGCACCATTCTGCGTCCGACAGTGGGCAACTCGGGCCTGCTCGGCCCGATCACCGGCCCCGTCTTCATCACGCTGCACCAGGCCATCAATGGACCTGGCGGCGCCACGGGTACCGGCCTGCTGTCAGGCCTGTTGAACCCTGTCCTGACGCCGCTGATCGCGAGCCCGGCGAGCTCAGGCCTGCTGGGTGGACTGCTGGGCACGGGCAACATCATCGGGACGCCCGGTGGTACGTCCGGCGGCGGCCTGCTGAACGGCGTGCTGAACCTGAACGGCATCCTCGCGCCGGTGACCGGCGTCGTGGGCGGCGGTGGCGGTTCGGGCGGCCTGCTGAACGGCCTGTTGGGCTCGGGCGGTTCGGGCGGCACGGGTGGCGGTCTGCTCAACGGTGTGCTGGCGCCGGTGACCGGCGGTGGGACATCGGGCTCCGGTGGTCTGCTGAACGGCGTGCTGGGACCCGTGACTGGCGGCGGCACGTCGGGCTCCGGCGGCAACGGCGGCCTGCTGAACGGTGTGCTGGCACCGATCACAGGCGGCGGCACGTCCGGCTCCGGTGGTCTGCTCCCCGGTTTGCTGGGGCGCTGAGAAGACATGAGAACCCCAGTCGGGATGGCGTCCGCACACCATCCTGACTTGGGTGCACGCGTACCTTGTATCGGTGGTCTGCTTGCGAACGACGCGTTGGGGTCGTCGGGCTTGATCTCCTTGTCAGTGAAACAGCGGCTTTGGGAGATCGGAGGAGCACAATGAATACTCGGATCGGCGTAGGTGTCTGCGCCTTGGCTGTGTCATTGATCGTTCTGTCGGCGTGTGGCGGTGGCGGCGGTGGCTTGCCGACAACCACCAAATCGACCGGGACGTCGGGCACCTCAGGGTCATCAGGCAGCTCGGGCACTTCAGGGACGTCCGGTACCTCCGGCACGTCGGGGACTTCCGGTACCTCGGGTACCTCCGGCACGTCGGGGACGTCGGGCACCTCTGGTACGTCAGGGACATCCGGCACGTCGGGGACATCCGGCACCTCGGGTACGTCGGGAACATCCGGCACCTCGGGGACATCCGGTACTTCGGGAACATCGGGTACGTCCGGAACGTCGGGCGTGACGCTGCTGCCGAAGGTGACCAATCCGTTGGCCTCGCTGATCCGTGACGCCGTCTATACGACGGGCGATGCGGTCCTGGTGGTGGGTGGCCTGACCAACACGGTCGGTGATGTTCTGCCGGCAGGACAGCTGGGCGGTTCAGTGATCCTGATCGGCACGGCGGTCGACCAGACCGGCACCGAGATCCGGCGCCTGGGCGACACCCTGCACTCGACGATGCTGCGCGTGGCATCGCTGAGCATCAACCCGCTGGTCGGGACAGACGGGCTGCTGACACCGGTGCTGGCCAACGTCGGCACCATCCTGCGTCCGACGGTGGGCAACTCGGGCCTGCTCGGCCCGATCACCGGCCCCGTCTTCATCACCCTGCACCAGGCCATCAATGGATCTGGCGGCGCCACGGGTACCGGCCTGCTGTCGGGCCTGTTGAACCCGGTCCTGACGCCGCTGATCGCGAGCCCGGCCAGTTCAGGCCTGCTGGGCGGATTGCTGGGCACGGGCAACATCATCGGGACGCCCGGTGGTACGTCCGGCGGCGGTCTGCTGAACGGCGTGCTGAACCTGAACGGCCTCCTCGCGCCGGTGACCGGCGTCGTGGGCGGCGGCGGCGGTTCGGGCGGCCTGCTGAACGGCTTGTTGGGTTCGGGCGGCACGGGTGGCGGTCTGCTCAATGGTGTGCTGGCGCCGGTGACCGGCGGCGGCACATCGGGCTCCGGTGGTCTGCTCAACGGTGTGCTGGGACCCGTGACCGGCGGCGGCACCTCGGGCTCCGGCGGTCTGCTGAACGGCGTGCTGGGACCCGTGACGGGCGGTGGCACGTCGGGCTCCGGCGGCAACGGCGGCCTGTTGAACGGTGTTCTGGCGCCGATCACAGGTGGCGGCACATCGGGCTCTGGCGGCCTGCTGCCCGGGCTCCTCGGTCGCTGAGGACAAGCCGGCGGTGCGATGAGCGCCACCGCGGAACAGAAAGAGGGATCCAGGCGCTCTGGATCCCTCTTTGCATTCGACGATGCGCTAGTACGTCGTGTCGGTCGTGGGCTTCAGGACGAGACGGAAGGCGATGCGATTGTCGGGCTTGATTTCCTTGTCGGTGAAATAGCGGCGCGACAGCCGCAGGCCGATCAGGAAGCACTCGTCTTCGTATTCGAGCTTGGTCTGGATCTCGCGGGTTGCGCCGCGTTCGAGATCGCGCGAACCCCATACCGTCACGATCCAGTTCGGATGCGGCCGGGCGATGAAGCCGAGACGGCCCTCCGAGCGGTTGCCCAGGGAACTCGTCGCCTCGAGGTTGTCCCGTAGCTTGATGTAGCTGGCAAAGACGCGGAAATCGCGGGGCCCGGCATTGACCAGGGCATCGACCTGCCGGACCCGTGTCAGGCTATCCTTGTCGAGGCGGACCCGCGCGAAGATGTCCCAGTATCGGCCAGGGTTGATCGACAATGCAGCGATGGGGTCCGAGAGGCCTGAGCGCAGGCCGCTGGCGTGGGGAAACGACCGGTCGCGCTGCAGCCGGTAGCTCTGTCCCATGAACAGCCAGCTCGAACCACCGCCGGCATCGCGCAACCCCAACTTGAACCCATAGTTGACGCGCTGGCCGCCCTCGAGCCGGTCATCACCCGTGGACCGGTTGGGGCTGAAGAGATTGGTTTCGTCGAAGACCGTGTCGATGGAGTCTTCGTTGGGGATCTTCCATTGCCGCCCCATCGAGGGGGCGGCGACGAAGCCGACGATCGGCTCGAACGTGATGTAGGACCGCGTGCCGGCACGGCGCATCAAGGGATAGCGCCAGTCGGCCGATATCTGCGGGAAGACGCGAAACACACTGCCGCTGTACCGATTGGCGGGATTTTCCGGATCGGTGACGCGGCTGACCTCGTACCAATCGGCCCGAACCGTCGCCAGGACATTGAACACATGCCCGTCGCGGGTGATGTGGGAGAAGTCGTAACCCACGCGTGTGGTCAGGCGGCTGCTGTCGGCCCCGTCATCGCGGAACAGATAGCGGATGCCGGTATCGGCGATGAAGTGGCCGCCGAACGACGTCTGCTCGCCGACATAGTTGTAGCTGGCCACGGGCAGGACGTAGGGCGCGTTGCGCTGCGCCGCCGTCGAGCGCATCTCCTGGAAGCCATACGCGAAGATCGAGCCGTAGCTGCGCCGGTTGAACGTTTCGACCCAGGCCTTGCTGGTCAGGAACGAACTGCTGTCGATGTCGTAGAAGCGCAGGTAGGTCTTGTCGGTGGCACGCTGCACCTGCAGGCCGCCGCGCCAGTCTTCGCCGAGATTGAAGCGCGCGTTGCCGAAGAAATGACCACGCACATCGGCGCCGTCGCGGTCGTTGAACCAGTCCCGGACCAGCGAGCCCTGCACCTGCAGGTCGCCGCTGTCGTAGCGTTTGCGCAGCTCGGCCGACATGTGCAGGCCGCGCTTCGTCAGGAAGCGCGGCGAGAGCGTCAGGTCGGCGGTGTCGTCGAGGATGGCGTAGTACGGCAGGGTCACGCCGTAGCCCAGCGACTTCGAGCTCTCGAAGACCGGCGCCAGCAGGCCCGAGCGCCGCTTCACGCTGGGATCGGGGTGGGAGAAGTAGGGCGTCCACGCCACCGGGATTCCGAAGAACTCCAGCGTGGCGTCATAGAAATAGATGTCCTTCTTTTCCTTGTCGTGGATGACCCGCGCCGCCTTCACCTGCCACAGCGGGGCGCGCATGGGGTCGTCCTTGCACGGATCGCACGGCGAGTAGACCGCACGCCTGGCCTCGGTGCGCTTGCCTTCCGTGAAGATGCCGCTGTTGGCCGCGATGCGGGCATCGTTGGCAAGCCGGGTGCGGATATCGCGCGCGGCGCCCTCCTTGAGGTCGCCGGTCACCTGCATCTGCTCGGCGTAGATCACCTCGCCGGTCGGTTCGACGATGCGGACGTTGCCCTGCGCCGTCATGATGTCGCGGGCGCGGTCGTAGACGACGCGGTCGGCCATCAGGATGCGGTCGTTCTGGGACATCTCGACGTTGCCGCTGGCCGTGACCACATCGGTGGCGCGGTCATAGGTGACCTCGTTGGCCTGCACCAGCACCGGTTGCTCGGTGCTGGGCTTCACCCGCGGCGGCGCGATGGGCTGCTGGCGGGTGCGGTCCGGGTCGGTGCGGTCGGGCTTTCTATCGGGTTTGAACTGGGCCGAGGCGGGTGCCGTTGCGAGGCATGCGGAGGCGAGGACCAGGAGCGCGAGGCGTCGCGGAGTCACGGGCGGCCACCGCTGCCAACCGGTGCGGAGGACCTGCCGTAATGTCCCGACTGCATGCACCCACAGACTCCTCCTGTCACACGTGCCCCCCGGGTCGGCGAAAACGGCCGGCATCATAGGAAGGCGCTTGCGGCAAGTCATCCATCGTTTCCGGCCCGACAATGCACAGGCCGGTTTCGGGCACCGAACTTTCGTCGTAAAGGGGTGCTCCGTCAGGTCATTCGCCGGGAGGACCTCGTGCCCACGATCGAACGATTGGGATTCATCGGCCTGGAATACGCCATGCCGCCGGAGAAGGCGTTCGGCATGTCGCGCGCCATCGGCAACCGCCGCCTGGGTGGCCTGATCGAGCTGGAAACTGACACGGGCGTGAGAGGTGTTGGCGAAGCCTTCGGCGATCCCCGCGTCACGGCAGCCTACTTCCAGATGATCGAGCCCCTGTTTCGCGGCCGGTCGATCTACGACTTCGATCATGTCGAAGCCGGCATCCGCAACCGGATGTACCATCTGGGCGCCCAGAACCAGCTCACGGCCTGCCTGTCCGGCATCAATCTGGCGCTGCACGATGCCATCGGTCGAACCCATGGCGTGCGGGCCTGCGATCTGATCGGCGGCTGTGCGACGACCCGGCTGCCGGTCTATGCCTCGACCGGCTTCTTCTCGAAAGACCCGACGAACCAGCTCGAGCATCAGCTGGCGGCGGTGAAGGCCCACCCGTATGTCGGCGCCAAGATCAAGATCGGCCGCGGACCGCAGGACGATGCGGCGCGCTGCAGGCTGGCGCGTGAGATGCTGGGGGACGACGCGCTCCTGATCGTCGACGTGAACGGCAACTATACCGTCGACATGGCGCTGGCCTGTATCCGCGCCATCGAGCGCTACGACATCCATTGGCTGGAGGAGCCGCTGCCGCCGGCCGATCTCAGGGGCTATGCCGAGTTGCGGGCACGCTCGCCCATTCCGGTCGCCGCCGGCGAGGCGCATTACACCTTGCGTGATTTCAAGCAGCTGATCGATGGGCGCTGCGTCGATATCGTGCAGCCGTCCATCCCGACGGTGGGCGGCCTGACCGAAGCCCGGCGCATCGCGGTGATGGCGCACGCCGCCAACCTGCGGGTCTCGCCGCATGCCTGGGGCGGCGCCGTGGGACTGGCCGCAGCCTTGCACCTCGTGGCGTCATTGCCGGTCACACCGCACGGCGACAACGTGCCCTATCCGACCCTGGTCGAATACGACATGAGCGACAATCCGCTGCGCACGAACTTGCTCAGCCAACCGCTGGTGCTGGATGGCGGCCACCTGCTGCTGCCGTCGGGTCCCGGCTTGGGCGTCACGCTCGATCGTGCGGTCGTCGATCGTTATCGGGTCTGCTGAAAGCTGAGCGCCCGCCATCCCTCGCTGCGCTCGGGATGACGGTTGTGTTCCAGGTACTAATCGATCGGCACGAAGATGCAGTGGCGCAGCTTGCCGTTGATCGCCTTGGACAGATGGCCCTTGCCGCTGACGTCCTCGACCAGGATCACCTCGCCGGCGCCGATGACGCGCGCCTCGCCGTCGCTGGCTGTGATCTGCACGCCGGCATCGAGGTTGATGATGTATTGCCGCCGCGGCGCGGGGTGCCAATCCAGATCATAGGTCGGCGGCACCTGGCGGAAGATGATGCCGGTGGCGGGCAGCCGCTTCGACAGCTTGCCGCCGGGTGTCTCCTCGACCCATTCAATCTCGATGTCGCGGAAATGCGACTCGCCGTTGGCATCGGTGTACAGATTGTGCACGCGCATGGACAACCTACTTCTTTTCGATGTTCCAGAAGGCCAGGGCCGGTGCCGTCAGCAGGCCGGTCACGGTGCGGCGCAGCGCCGTCGGCGTCGTGAACTGGCCCAGCGGCACATGCGTCGGATAGTTGAGCACATAGAGCTGGACCGCCTCGGCGATCGCCTTGTGTTTGGCAGGATCGGTCTCGCGCGCATACTGGTCGCGCAGCTTCTCCAGGCCCGGATCGCACGGCCAGCCGAACGTCGCCTTGTCGCAGGCCGCGTTGAGGAAGCTGGTGGAGACCGGATCCAGCACGTCGACCGAACTCCACGACGTGAAGTAGGCGTGCCAGCCGCCCTGCGCCGGCGGCTCCTTCTTGGCCCGTCGCGCCACCAGGGTCTGCCAGTCCATGGGCTGCAGATCGATCTTGAAACCGGCACGTTCCAACTGCGCCTTGGCGACGGTGGCGAGGTTGTTATGGCCCGGCGTGTCGGTCTGGTGCAGCAGCACGATTGGCGTGCCGTCGTAGCCGGCGGCGGTCAGCGCCGTCTTGGCCTGCGCCGCGTCGCCGGTCAGCTTGTCGTCCCAGCCCTTGGTCGATTCCAGCGGCGAGCCGCACGGGAACAGCGACTTGCATTCGCGGTACCATTTGGCGTCGCCGACATTGGCATCGAGGAAGCCCTTCTGGCTCAACGCCATGAACACCGCGGCGCGGACCTTGGGATTGTCGAACGGCTTGTGCAGGGTGTTGAAGCGCATGGCGTACTGCCGGCCGGCACGGTTGACCACGCGGGTTTCGATGTCGGCGTTGCTGGCGAGCAGCGGCAGCAGGTCGGGCGAGATGATCTCGATCATGTCGATCTCACCGCCGATGAGCGCGTTCACCTGGGTCTGGGAATCGGGGATCCATACCCATTCGATCCGGTCGACCTTGGCGACCTTGCCGCCGGCCAGCCCCGATGCCGGTTCGCTGCGCGGCTTGTATTTCGGATTCTTGACGTAGACCGCTTTTTCGCCGGGCTTCCACTGGTCCTTGAGGAAAATGAAGGGGCCGGAGCCCGTGGCGTCGGTGATCTGGGTATTGGGGTCGGTGGCCGCGATGCGCTTGGGCATCATGAACGGCACGTTGGATCCTGATTTCGCCAGGCTTTGCACCACCAGGCCGTAAGGTTCCTTCAACGTCAGACGGAAGGTGCGGACGTCGACCACGGCCAGGTCGGCCGCATGCGACATCAGCTTCTGGCCCACGGTGTCGCGTGCCGCCCAGCGCTTCAGCGATTGTACGCAGTCCTCGGCCGTGACCGGCGCCCCGTCGTGAAACGCAAGGCCGTCCCGCAGGGTGAAGGTCCATACCAGCTTGTCGGGGCTGACGTCGTACGTCTCGACCATCTGCGGCTGGGGCTGCAGCGACTCGTCGAGCGCGAACAGCGTGTCGTAGACGAGATAGCCGTGGTGCGAGGAGATCAGTGCCGTGGTCCAGATCGGGTCCAGGATCTTGAGGTCGGAGTGCAACGCCGCGCGCAGCGTGACCTGTGCCTGCGCCGGCAGGGCGGCGGCAAACGCGAGCAGGGCGGCAGTCACAATGGTGCGTAGCGGCCGATGGACGTAGGACAGCATCGCCTGCCTCCCGGGGTGTTGGGCCGCCGGCAGGCTATCCTCCGGCGCCGGGCGAGTCACGGCCGCACATCGCCAGGCTTGGCGGCCGCCGGCGATTGCCGCGGCAGGAAGCAGGCGACGACGATGCCCAGCAGGTTGCCGGCGCCGGCGATGATCACCGCCAGGCGGTAGCCGCCGGAGAGGTCATACAGGTGCCCGGCCAGCACCGGCAGGGTGACGGCGGCGGTGCACCAGGCGATGTAGAGGCGGCTGGCGATGCGGCCGTAGTCGCTGCTGGGCCAATAGAACGCGACGGCGCCGGCCGTCGATCCGGAGATGAAGCCGTAGCCCATGCCGATCATCGCCAAGGTTGCCAGGGACACCAGGGGTGTCGGCCACAGGGTCAGCGTGATCGTGCCGGCGAGCGCCAGCACGTGGGCGGCGGCCATCACGACCGGGATCGGGAACTGGTCGACCAGCCAGCCGCCGCCCAGGCGTGCCGCCGCGATGGCGCCCGTGATGGCTGTCGTGGCGCCCAGTGCCATCGCCGTAGACCCGCCGTAGGCGACGATGATGCCGGCTGCCTGGCTCAGCACCGTCAGGCCGGCGGCGGCAGCCAGGAAGAACGCGGTCCAGATCTGCCAGAAGATCACCACGCGAGACGGACCGCTGGTCGGGGTTGCCGCGCGCGCCGCTGGCGGCAGCTGCACGCCGGCATGCAGGACCAGCGCCGTGGCCGCCAGCCCTGTCGCCGCGACAACGCCGGCCAGGCCGGCGATCGTGCCGCGCACGCCCCAGTCGGTCAGCGCCCAGCCGAACGCCGGTGCCGCGATCATGGCGCCGGCGGGATAGAGGCTGACGATGTAGCCGTTCACCAGGCCGCGGTGACCGTGCACCAGCAGGTTGACGCCCTGCTGCAGGAAGATATAGGCGGCGCCGCCGCAGATGCCGAACAGGACGCCGTAGCCCAGGGCCAGGCGCACCAGGCTGTCGGCCGTCGCCGCCAGCGCCAGCCCGATCGTGCCGCCGACAGTGCACAATGCGATCAGCACCGGCGCCGGGGCAACATGGAACAGCCGCGGCGCCAGGTTCATGCCCAGCGTGAAGCAGATCGTGGCGATCGCGAACACGATCGACAGTTCCGAGCGCGTGGCACCCAGCGACTCCTCCAGCGGCTTCAGCAGCACGCTGAAGGCGTAGAGTGATCCCATGGGAAGGTTGAGCAGGGTTGCGGCAGCGATGGCTGCCCACGCGCGTTGTTGATTCATCGACATCGACCCTAGCATGGGCCGGCCGGCGGCACGCCCGCGTCCGGCGGGTCGCTGCCTTGCGCTGCCGACAGGATTTGTCGTCGCGCCGGGGGAGTGCTTCACTGGCGGGCAGCGCCGACTGTCGTTCTGGAGAACGCCATGGTCCGCCACGTACCTGTCCATCCGCTGGCGACCGATGCCGCGCCAGCCTGTGCCGGGCCGCGTCCCGACATGCAGCCGCCGTCATGGCCGGTGCCGTTTGGAGCCTGCGACACGCACGCCCACGTCATCGGCGACGGGTACGAATATCCCTTCGTTGCCGAGCGCAGCTACACGCCGCCGGAAGCCACGGAGACGGCGTACCTTCGCATGCTCGATGGGCTCGGCATGACGCGCGGCGTGTTGGTGCAGGTGAGCGTGCACGGCACCGACAACCACCTGATGCTGGAGGTCCTGCGCAGCCACCGCATGCGGCTGCGCGGCATCGCCGTGGCCGCCGCCGATGTCGGCGAGAGCACGCTGCGCGACATGCACGACGCCGGCGTGCGCGGCCTGCGGCTCAACGTGTCGGTCGGCGGCGGCATCGGTTTCGATGCGCTGGAAGTACTGGCTTCACGCATCGCCGCCATGGGTTGGCACCTGCAGCTGCTCACCACTCCGGCGCGGCTGCTCGACGTGGCGCCGCGGCTGGCCGGCCTGCCGGTGCCGGTCGTGATCGATCACATGGCCTCGGTCGGCGCGGCCGACGGCGTCGAACACCCTGCGTTCAAGGCGATGCTCGACCTGGTGAAGGGCGGCCGCTGTTGGGTGAAACTTTCCGGCGCCTATCGGGCCAGTGCGCAGGCGCGCGACTGGACCGATATCGATCCGCTGGCCCAGGCCCTCTTGGCTGCCGCCCCCGATCGCATGCTGTGGGGCAGCGACTGGCCGCATGTGCATTTCGGCCGGCGCATGATGCGCACCGGCGAGACCTTGGAGATCCTGGGCCGCTGGGCGCCGGATCCAACGCTGCGCAAGCGCATCCTCGTCACCAACCCGGCGACGCTCTACGGGTTCTAGCGAGAGCCTGTTCCGTATGGACGCACGCGATGGTTCGATCTCCGCTGTCATCCCGAGCGCAGCGAGGGATCTTTTGATGCACTGCACGCCATCTTCAGAAGATCCCTCGCTACGCTCGGGATGACAGCGCAGTCTTGACAATTCAATTTCAGAATCTGAAATTATGCATCATGGCGCGAATAAGCCCCCAACAGCGCAAGGCTGAGACCGATCAGCTCGAAGGCGAGGAGACCTACGCCGTCCAGGGACTTGCCCGTGGGCTTCTCGTCCTGCGGGTTTTCCGTCCCGGCGAGAACGCGCTCAGCAATGCCGAGCTTGCCGAGCGTACCGGCTTGCCGCGACCCACCGTATCGCGCCTGACCGAAACGCTGACGGCGCTGGGCTATCTGGCATACGTGCCGCGGCTGGGTCGCTATACGCTCGGCGCGGCGGTGGTGGCGCTGTGCCATTCGCTGCTGGCCGGCATGCCGTACCGCATCGCGGCCCGCCCGATGCTGCAGGACCTGGCCGATTCGACGCGCCTGCCGGTTTCACTGGGTGCGCGCGACCAGCTGCACATGATCAACATCGATACCGTGCGGCACGCCGGCGCGACGCCGGCGCGCTTCGACCTGGGTGCCCGCATTCCGCTGGCGACGACCGCCATGGGGCGCGCCTATCTCTATGGTTTGTCGGAGGCCAACCGCAAAGGCCTGCTGGAACGCGTGCGTCAGCACAGCGGCAAGGCCTGGCGCAGCGTCCGCAGCGGTCTCGACCACGCTTTCGAGTCGCTGGAGCGCCGTGGCTTCTGCGTGTCGGCCGGAGAATGGCGCGCCGACGTGGTCGGTGTCGGGGCGCCGATCGTGACGGCCGACGGTGTCGTGCTGGCCGTCAATTGCGGCGGCCCGCCGTTCGAGATCTCGCTGCGGCGGGCGGAGCAGGAGGTCGGGCCCAAGCTGGCCCACGTCGCGGCGGTGATCGCCGGTAATTCGATCTAGACTTGGTCAACGGTGAAAAGGGGAGGAACGACAATGACCATGAAGCGCGCCCTGCGGCGATCCTTGTTCGGTGGCATGCTGCTGGTGGCGGCTTCCGTGCCGGCGCTGGCGCAGGAGGTCGTTCTCAAGGGCGTGGCGGCCTTCCAGGAAGGATCGACCTACGCCCGCAAGTTCGAGCAGTACATCAAGGACGTGAACGAGAAGGGCAAGGGCCTGATCCGCATCCAGTACCTGGGCGGCGCGCCCAAGGTGATGCCGCTGTTCGATGTCGGCAAGAATCTGAAGGACGGCATCGTCGACATCGTCACCACATCGGGCGCCTACTACGGCAACGTGCTGCCGGAAGCCGAGGCGATGAAGCTGATCGAGGTGCCGATGGCCGAGCTGCGGCGCAACGGCGGCCTTGAACTGATCGACAAGCTGCACATCGAGAAGGCCAACACGCATTTCCTGGCCCGGTTCTACAACTACGACCAGGCCCATATCTTCCTGAACAAGGAGATCACCAGGCCCGACTTCACGGGCCTGAAGATCCGCGTGACGCCGATGTACCGCCCGCTGGTCGAGCGGCTGGGCGGCACCGCCATCAACTCGGCGCCGCCCGAGGTCTATACGCTGCTGGAGCGCAATACCGTCGATGGCTATGGCTGGGCGTCGCGCGGCATCTTCGACTATTCCTGGCAGAAGGTGACGAAGTACCGGGTCGATCCCGGCTTCTACAAGCCCGACATCACGCTGCTGATCAACAACGACACGTGGACGAAGAAGCTCAACGATGCGCAGCGCAAGCTGCTCCTGGACCTGGCGCTGGTGGTCGAACAGAGCGACGCCGACAAGGCGGTGATCGATGCCGAACGCCAGAAGCATCTCGACGCCGGGCTGAAGGTGATCCGCTTCTCACCGGAAGATGAGAAGGCCTACATCAAGGCGGCGCGCGATGCGGCCTGGGATGTCGTCAACAGGATCAGCCCCGACAATGGGCCCAAGCTGCGCCGTCTTTTCGTGAGCGAACAATAGACGCCGCGAGCCGGGCTGGGCGATCCCATGCTTGTCCTGTTCGAGAAGCTGATCGGCTTCCTCTGTACCCTCTTCGGGTTGTCGCTGGGCGCGATCATCGTGCTCATCTGCCTCGACGTCGGACTGCGCGATCTGGGCCTGGGCTCGCTGCCCTGGCTGATCGAGCTGACGGAATACCTGATGTATGCCGGCACCTTCCTGGCGGCGCCCTGGGTGCTGCGCCAGGGCAGCCACGTGCGCGTCGACATACTGCTCGTGGCCGTGCCCAAACGGCTGGCGGTGCGGCTGGAACAGGCGGTCGACCTGTGCGGACTGCTGATCAGCCTGGTCCTGCTCTACTACGGCAGCGCCGTGGTGGCCGACGCCTGGCGCAGCGGCATGGTCCAGTACAAGACGTGGTATGTGCCGGAATGGTTGCTGTTGCTGGCCATTCCGGTGAGCGCCGCGCTGCTGGCGGCCGAGTTCGTGCTGCGTGTCCTGCGGGTCCGCGGTGTCGTGCGCGACGACTACGCCATCGCCGATCGGCCGAGCATCTGATGGCCTGGCCTGCTGCTCTCGGGCTCATGCTGGGGCTCATCTGCCTGTGGATGATCGTCGGCCTGCCGGTCGCCTTCGCGTTCTTCCTGACCAACATCGCCGGATCGTGGATATTCCTCGGCGGCGAGGTCGGCATCATGTCGTTCGTGCGCGGCTCGATGGCGTCGATCAGCAACTTCAACCTGGCGCCGGTGCCGCTCTTCCTGGTGATGGGCGAGATCCTGCTGCGCTCGGGCATGGCCTTCCGCGCCATCGAGGCGATCGACCGGCTGATCCGCCGTGTGCCCGGTCGGCTGTCCGTTGTCGCGGTGACCGGCGGCACGGTGTTCTCGGCGCTGTCGGGCTCGACCATCGCCACCACCGCCATGCTGGGACAGTCGCTGCTGCCCGACATGCTGCGCCGCGGTTATCACCCGTCCATGGCCATGGGCCCGATCATGGCCATCGGCGGCGTCGACATGCTGATCCCGCCGTCGGCGCTCACGGTCCTGCTGGCGACGCTGGCCAGCGGCGTCAGCCGCGACAAGGTGTCGGTGACCGAGCTGCTGATCGCCGGCACCCTGCCGGGGCTCATCATGAGCGCGCTGTTCATCTGCTGGATCGTGCTGCGCTGCTGGATGCGGCCTGACCTGGCGCCCGCCGAGGCGAGCCCGCCACCGATGAGTTGGTGGCAGCGCTGGCGGCCCTTCTTCGTGCATGTGGTGCCGCTGTCGGCGATTTTCGTCGTCGTCATGGGCAGCATGTTCGCCGGACTGGCGTCGCCCACCGATTCGGCGGCGCTCGGCTGCCTGGCGACGGTCGTGCTGGCGCTGTTGTATCGCGCGCTGAGCTGGACCATCCTGCTGGAGAGCCTCAAGAACACCGCCATCGTGACGACGATGATCTTCTTCATCATCGCCGCCTCGACGACATTCGCGCAGATCCTGGCCTTCTCCGGCGCGACCGATGGCGCGCTCGCCGAACTGGCCAAGCTGGAGATGACGCCGCTGATCGCCGTGCTGATGATGGTTGGCGTGCTGCTCGTGCTCGGCTGCTTCATGGATCAGGTCAGCATGATGCTGCTGACCTTCCCGTTCTTCATGCCGCTGGCCAACGCGTTGCAGCTCGACCTCGTGTGGCTCGGCGTCATCCTGCTGATCTCGCTGCAGATCGGCCTGTTGACGCCGCCGTTCGGACTGCTCCTGTTCGTGATGAAAGGCGTTGCGCCGCCGCACATCACGATGCGGCAGGTCTGGGCCGCGGCATTGCCGTATACGGTAATGGTGTTCGCCGTGCTGTTCCTGGTGATCTTCGTGCCGTCGGTCGCCACGATCCTGACTCGCACCATGTGAGGCATGCATGCTGGATGCCCGGGCGCTCGATGGCGCCGTCGATGCTCTGCTGGCGGCACGTCGCGAGCGCCGGCCGATGGCGCGGCTGCCGGCGGCGAGCGCGCCGCAGTCCATCGATGACGCCTACCTGATTCAGGAGGCGTTCGCGCAGGCCTGCGGATCGCGACTGGCCGGATACAAGGTCGGCGCCGCCTCGGTGGAGTCGCAGCGCTTCGTCGGCGTGTCCGGGCCGTTCGCCGGGCATGTCTACGCCGCGACCTGCTTCGACTCGCCGGCCGTGATCGCCGCTGGGGATTTCTTCTCCATCGGCGTGGAAGCCGAGTTCACGTTCCGACTCGGCCGCGATCTGCCCAGCCGTGAGCGTCCGTACAGCCGCGCCGAGGTCACCGAGGCCGTGGCGGCGGTGCTGCCATCGATCGAGATCTGTGACACGCGGTTGGCGGACTGGAAGGCGGCCGGCGTGGCGCAGATGGTGGCCGACAACGGATTCCATGGCGGCATGGTCCTGGCCGGCGATGTCGCAGACTGGCGTGGCCTGGATTTGGCAACGCATGACGTCACGCTGCGGATCGACGGCGTGCTGCGTGGCCGCGGGACGGGCCAGCTTGTGCTGGGCCATCCGCTCGACAGCCTGGCCTGGCTCGCCACCGACCTGTCGCGCCGCGGCCGTTCGCTCACGGCAGGCGCGATCGTCGCGGCCGGCACCTGCACCGGCCTGCACATCGTCCACGCACCGGCTAACGTGGTGGCCGATTTTGGCAGCCTCGGCACGGTCGGCATGACGGTGGTGGCCTGACGGCCCGCAACGCGGCGCAGCCCAGCGATGCGTGAGCCCGACTTGACGGCAATGGAAGCGCTTCCCTAGAGTTTCACGACGCTTGCACGTGAAATCCTGGACATGTGCTGGCGCGAGGAATGCTCGGACCAAAGAGGCAAGCCGATGCCCAAGCTTCTTTCCGACGACGCCGTCGCGGCGTACCAGCGCGACGGCTACTATTTCCCGCTCGATATCCTGTCGGAAGCGGAGACCCGTGATCTGCGCCAGCGCCTGGAGGCGCATGAGGCCGCGATGGGTAGCCCCATCCAGGGTGACCGGCGCCACAAGGCGCATCTCTATTTGACGTGGCTGAACGACCTCATCCGTCATCCGCGGATTCTGGACGCGGTCGAGGACGTGCTGGGTCCGAACCTGCTGTGCTGGAGCACCAGCTTCTTCATCAAGGAAGCCTCGGATGCCGGCTTCGTGTCCTGGCACCAGGATGCGACCTACTGGGGCCTGAGCTCGCCCGATGTGATGACGGTGTGGGTTGCTTTCACGCCGGCCAATCTCCTGAACGGCTGCATGAAATTCATGCCGCATTCCCACCGCGAGCAGCTCGAGCATCGCGACACCTTCGACAAGAACAATCTGCTGAGCCGCGGCCAGGAGATTGCTGTCAACGTTGACGAAGCCAAGGGCGTGGCGGCGATCCTCAAGCCGGGGCAGGCGTCGCTGCATCACGTGCTGCTGGCGCACGGATCGGCGCCCAACAAGTCCAACGACCGCCGGATCGGCTTCGCCATCCGCTACGTGCCGACCTACGTCAGCCAGGCTGTCGGCGCCAAGGACAGCGCCACCCTGGTGCGCGGCGTCGATACCTATCATCACTTCGAGCACGAAGAGCGGCCGTCGGCGGATTGCGCGCCCGAGGCGCTGGCGGCCCACGCCGCCATCGTCGGCCGGCAGGTGCAGGTGCTCTACCGCGGCACCGGCCAGGAACATTTCCGGCCATAGCGCGGGTGCGCTGTCATCTCGAGCGCAGCGAGGGATCTCCTGCGAATGGCGCATGGTGCGTCCTTGCGGGAGATCCCTCGCTGCGCTCGGGACGACGAAAATACAAAAAGGGGAGGAAGCCCGATGGAGATGCTGACCGGCCTGGCGCTGCTGCTGGCGTTCCTGATCGTCGTCGTGCTGATCATCCGGGGCCAGAGCCCGGTGATCATGCTGCTGGTGCTGGCCATCGCCTGGGCGGCGATTTCCGGCATCGGCGTGAACGACATCCAGGCCAAGATCCTGCAAGGCGGCGGCGTGCAGTTCGCCAGCGCCGTCATCATCATCGTGTTCGGCGCCTGGTTCGCGCAGATCCTGATCCAGACCGGCATCGCCGAGAGCGTGATCCGCTCGGCCGTCGAGCTGGCCGGCGATCGGCCCATGGTCTCGGCGATGATCGTCACCGTTGTCACGGCGCTGCTGTTCACGTCGATGTACGGCGTCGGTGCGGCGATCGCCATCGGGGTCATCGCGCTGCCGATCATGATGAGCCAGGGCATCCCGCCGCGGCTGGCGGCGCCGGCCTTCACCATGGGCATCGGTGCCGGCACCATGGTGAACCTGGTGCAGTTCGGGACGTTCCAGAAGCTGTTTCCCGGCATCGAGTACGGCGGCCCGCACCTGATCTACTGGGCGATCGGCGGCTGCGTCTACGTGCTCTGCGCCTGGCTGATGACGGCGATCGTGCTGAAACGGACCGGCGTGCGCCAGATGGCGTCGGTCGATACCGCCGGCGGCGCGCCGGCGCGGCGACGCACGCCGTACTACACCTACATCGTGCCGATCTTTCCGGTTCTGATGATCATCATCGCCAAGTGGGAGATCATCCCCACCTTCATCCTCAGCATCGTGCTGGCCCTGGCGCTGACCTGGAACGACCGCACGGTGCAGGGCCACATCAATCTCTTCAACAAGACCTTCTACGATGCGTTCCCCGACATCGCGACCATCGCCGCGCTGTGGACCATCTGCGGCATGATCATCGTGTGCGGGCAGATGCCGCAGGTCTCGGCGGCGCTGAAGCCGATCTTCGGGCCGATCCTGCCGCACACGCCGCTGCAGGCCGCCATCTTCTTCGGCGTCCTGGGCGGCATCGGCAGCATCTATCGCGGTCCGCTGGTGGTGATCGGCACGGGTGCCGCCGTGCTGGCACTGGTGCTGGCCAACAAGGACCTGCCGGTGCCGCTGCTCTATTCGCTGTGGCTGGCGCCGACGGTGATGCAGGGCAGCGTCGATCCGACGAACTCCTGGACCTTGTGGACCATCGGCTACACCAAGATCTCGCACGGCGAGTTCTTGAAGACGGCGCTGCCGTTCGGCTGCCTGATGGTGGCGATCAACTCCACCATCGCCTACCTCCTGCTGGCGTAGGCGTCATGGACCACAAGGCGTATCGCATCGGCATCGATGTCGGCGGCACCTTCACCAAGGCGGTGCTGATCGACAACGCCACGCACGACGTGGTGGGCCGCTACTCGGTGCTGACCACGCATGCCGACCCGCGCGGCGTCGCCAAGGGCGTCGTCGACGTCTTTCGCAACGTCCTGGAACGCTCCGGCGTCGATCCCCGGGACGTGATCTTCCTGGCGCACAGCACGACGCAGGCGACCAATGCATTGCTCGAGGGCGACGTTGCTGCGGTCGGCGTGATCGGCATGGCGAGCCGCGTCGAGGCGGTGCTGGCGCGCGGCCAGAGCAATATCCGGGAGATCGAACTGGCGCCCGGGCGTTTCCTGCGCCCGGCGCACCGCTTCGTGACCACCAATGCGCTGAACGAGGCGAGCGCGCGGGCCGCCGTTCAGGAGCTGCAGGCCGAAGGCGCGCGGGTGGTCGTTGCGAGCAGCGCCTTCGGCGTCGATGACCACAGCGCCGAGGAGATCGTGCGCGACGCCGCCGTCGGCGCCGGCATGGCGGCGACGTGCGGCCATGAGATTTCCAAGCTCTACGGGCTCACGACGCGCACGCGCACGGCGGTGATCAACGCCAGCATCCTGCCCAAGATGATCGATACGGCCACCATGACCGAGGCGAGCGTGCGCGAGGCCGGTATCCAGGCGCCGCTCATGATCATGCGCGGCGACGGCGGCGTGATGGACATCCAGGAGATGCGGCGTCGGCCGGCGATGACGATGCTGTCGGGACCGGCCGCCAGCGTTGCCGGCGCCCTGATGCATCTGCGGGTGTCGGACGGCATCTATTTCGAGGTCGGCGGTACCAGCACCAACATCGGCGTCATCCGCAACGGCCGCCCGACGGTGAAGTACGCCCGCGTCGGCGGGCATGAAACCTATGTCAGCTCGCTGGATGTGCGTGTCATCGGCATCGCCGGCGGCAGCATGGCGCGGGTCCGTGACGGCAAGCTGGTGGATGTCGGCCCGCGCAGCGCCCACATCGCGGGCCTGCCATACGCCGCGTTCGCCGACCCGGCAGTGTTCGCCGATGCCCGCGTCGAGCCGTTCCAGCCCAAATCCGACGATCCCGACGACTATGTTTCGATCCGGGTTGCCGACGGCACGCGCTATGCCATCACCAATACCTGCGCGGCCAACGTGCTGGGCTATGCCAAGCCCGGCCTGCATGCCTACGGCAACCCTGAGTCGGCGCGCCGCGCCATGACGCCGCTGGCGGCGCTGCTGGGCTGTTCGGTGGAAGATGCGGCACGCCAGATCCTCGATCGCGCCACCGGCAAGGCCATTCCCGTGGTGGAGCAGCTGATTGCCGAATATGGGCTCGACCGTGACCAGGCCGTCCTGGTGGGCGAGGGCGGTGGTGCCGGTGCGCTGATCCCCTTCACCGCCGAACGCATGAACCTCGCCCACACGATCTCCAAGGATGCCGAGGTCATCTCGTCCATCGGCGTGGCGTTGGCGCTGGTGCGCGATGTCGTCGAACGGGTGATCCCCAATCCGCAGCCGGACGATCTCAAGGCCATCAAGCGTGAGGCCTTCGATGCGGTGGTGAGGCTGGGCGCTGCCGCCGAGAATGTCGAGGTCACCATCGAGGTCAACCCACATACGCAGCGCGTACGCGCCACCGCCATGGGCGCGTCCGAGATGCGCGCCAAAACCCGCACCAGCGCCGTCGACGAGGCGGAGGCACGGGCGATTGCTGCGAAATCGATGGGTGTGCCGGTGGAGGCGGTGCGCGTCGCTGCCGCCACCGACCGCATGCGCGTGATCCAGGGCACGGTGACCGAGAAGCGCTGGAAGATCCTGACGACCCGGCGCCATCCGGTGCGGGCCGTGGATCTCGACGGCGTGATCCGCATCCAGCGCGGCGATGCCAAGGTGAACCGGGCCGAGGCGCGCCATGGGCTGGACGTGCTGAAAGCGTTCTGGGAAGAGACCACGATCTATAACGGCGACAGCGTCATCGCGCCCGACATGTTCGTCATCGTCGGCGCCCAGGTGGTCGACCTCACGGGCATGGTGGCGGTCGAGCAGGCGCTGGCGGTGGCGCGCAGCGAATTCGACGGCCTGGCGCCCGATGCCGGTGTCGTCTTCATCGCCGTTGCCGGGGCGCGACGTTAGGATGGCCGCCGCACTGGCCGAGTTGCTGGCGCTCGCCGGGCCGGTTGCGACGCCGCGCGCGCTGGGCCTGCTGGAACTGGAGGCAGATCGGCAATTTCATCACATCGCTGCCGGCGACCGGCATCGGTTGGTTGACGCCGCACTGGAAGAGGGCGCGTCGGCGGCACGCACCATCCGCCGAACGTTCGGCCTCGCTTGCCCTGATGACATCGCTGGTCGGCTGGGTATCGAGGTGAAAACGATCCACGGCGAGGGCGGCTTCGGGACCGTCGCGGTGTTTGCCGACCACGTGCTGCGGCCGGCATCCGTCCGGCTCTATGCGCCGGCGCTGGCGGCGCTGGATGCCTGCCTCGATGTCTACCCGGATCGTGACGGTCTCGGCGCCACGGGCACGCGCCCGGTCTTTCTGGCGCACGAGCTGTTCCATCACCTGGAAGGATTGCGGCCGGCGCATGCGCTGGCGGCTCGTCATCGAGTCGCGCTGTTCGCGATCGGCCCCTTGACGCTGACCGCCGGCCTGTCGTCGCTGGCCGAAATTGCGGCCGGCGCCTTTGCCCAGCAGCTTCTTGGCCTGCGCTACCATCCCAAGCTGCTGGATGTCATGGCTCTCTTCGGCCACGACGTCACCGCGGCACAGCGCCTGGTCGAACGCCTGTGCGCTGCCAGGCCCACCGGCCCGTAGGCTCTTCGCGGCGTCCATAGTTTCAGATCCTGGCTGCTCCAACAGGTCTGGCACCGCGTTCGTCGCCGCGGTCACGATTTTGAGTGTTCCTCTCTTCTAACCCCCTATACGGTTGACAAAGGATGTGAAATGCCCATGGTGGGCGGCGGCAGCGTTTTTTCGGATGCGTATTGATACGGAGATGCATCGATGACGAACGAAGACGCTCTGCGTCAGCTGCGCGCGTTGAATGCGCAATTTATCAACAACTTCGTCACCAATGACGTGCCGTCGCACGATCGGCTGACGCACAAGGACTTTGTTTGCATCACGTCCAAGGGGGAACGCGTCGGCCGGTCGACTTATCTTGACCGCTGGGCGACCGGATTTGATCCGGCAGTGATTCCCTACTGGGATTATCGGGGCGAATCGATCAGCGTCTTCGGGTCTACGGCACTCGTCCGGTCAGTCAACAAGCACACCGTCGTCAAGGACGGAGTCGAGACGACCAGCATGACGGCGTACACCGACACGTACATTCACGAGGCGGGTGAATGGACATGCATACAAGCACAATCAACGCCCGTGGCTCCCGAGAACTATCCAGGTGACGAGACGATCGTCAAAAAGTGGATAAGGGGCGTGCCGCAGCAGTAGATCTGTCACGTCAGGTCGATCGTACCCGCGCTGCCTCGAACGACTAGGGTCAAAACCCATAAGATCTGCCCCCCGCCGCGTCCGCTACCGGCCGGATTCCAGACATTGGTGACGCCGAGCGGTTCGTCAGAGATTGACCCGAGGCGGACATTGCGGCGGTAGAACTTGAAGGGATACCATTGGAGAAGATTTAGGCAGAGGGCGTGTGTCAATCGAAAACCCGAACATCGGAGAGGAGGAGGTGAGGGAGCGACTAATGTCTGACAAATATGCCGTCGTCGGCAATCCGATCGACCACACCAAATCGCCGCTGATCCATCTCAGCTTCGCCAAAGAGACCGGGCAGAATATCGACTACGTCGCGATTGAGGCTCCTATCGGCGACTTCAACGAAGTGGTGGACAAGTTTCGGCGCGAAGGCGGGTTAGGGCTCAACATCACCGCGCCGTTCAAGCTGGACGCGTTCGCGTATTGCACCGATCTTAGGGAGCGCGCCCGGCTCGCTGGTGCCGTAAACGCGATGAAGTTCGAGGTGGATCGGGTGACCGGAGAAAACTTCGACGGCGTCGGCCTTACCAACGATATCACACGCAATCTCGGCCGCTTGATGAAGGGACGCCGGGTGGCGCTGCTCGGCGCGGGTGGCGCAGCACGCGGCGTTGTGCTGCCGTTCCTCGAGCAAGGGCCAGCGGAGCTGGTCATAGTAAACCGCACCGTAACTAAGGCGGAAGAGCTTGGGCGTCAGTTTAGGCAATATGGGCCGATTACTGCGATCGGCTATTCGGACCTCGCCGACAAAAGACTTGGCCGGTTCGATCTAGTCGTGAACGCAACCTCCGCCAGCCTGCGCGGCGAGCTTCCGCCGATAAGCCCAGAGGTCTTTGGCGACGATTGCCTTGCCTATGAGTTGCTATATGGAAAGGGTCTTACCCCCTTCCTCCGGGTGGCGCGGAACGCTGGCGTGAAACGGCTTGCAGACGGAGTCGGTATGCTGGTCGAGCAGGCGGCAGAGGCGTTTGTGTGGTGGCGTGGCTTCCGTCCTGACACCGGGACCACAATCAAAAAGCTTACCGTGCCGCTCGAATAGTCCAATCATGGAAACTTAGGCCCCGATGCAAAAATCGTCAGCCGATGTTGGTCGGCTGCGCCTCCCACGCTCCGCATGATGCTTCTAAAACGGCATTCCGAGCGGCGAGCCAAAAGCCCCCTGGTGACCCGACACGACGGATTGCAGAACCTGCGAGTCACGAACGCAGTCGTCCAAGCGGCGAAAATCGGACTGACGGGTATAGGTTAACTCAATTCGGCTCGTCATTGATGTCGCCTAATGACCCTTCTCTGACGAACCGCGCAACGTCGGCGATGTCTGGAAACGGGTCAGAAGCAGACGCGGCGGCGCACGACTTTATGGGTTTTGACCCTAGTTTAAGGCCTGGGCCACCCGCCGCTCGATACGGGTTGACACGGACCGCACAAAAAAACATACTAACTAGTATGTATGTAAATGTGAGAGCATAGAGATGGCTGCCCGTCCCCGAAGAGCCCAGGTCGATCGCACTGCCGAAACGAGGGCTGTGCTGATCGGTGCCACGGTGGAATTGCTGCACACCGTCGGGTTCGCCGGCACGACGACGGCGCTCATTGCCAAGCGCGCCGGTGTCACGACCGGCGCGCTCCATCATCATTTCCCGACCAAGGATGATTTGCTTTTCGGGGCGCTCGACCATACGGCCGAGCATCTGCGCGACGCTCTTGAGATGGAACGGCCGTTCGACACGAACGGCGTCCTCAACATTCCGGCGTTGATCCGGCACCTGTGGCAGGTCTTCTACGGCAACCCCGAGTACTGGGCCAACTGGGAGGTGATCATCGGAACGCGCGCCGACGCGGCGCTGCATCCGCGCGTTGTTGCCCACCGAGCCCGCACGATACGCACCATCCTGCATGTCTGGCTGGAACGACACATCCCGCCCGGCGATGCCCGCTCCAAGGTCTTCGATCTGTTCGAATTCATGCTGATCGCCATCCGCGGTCTCAGCCTGGAGCGCTTCCTCGACAAGGATGAAGCGTACTTCGATCGCAACCTGTCCATCCTGGCCGATCTCGTCGGCCACCGGCTTGAAGCCCTCATGCAACGCCAAGTCGTTCGCAAGGGGCGGCAATGACCCGAGATGCGATGCACCACGACTCACGAATCAAAACGGAACGGCCGGAAAAGGCCGAGCGGGAGGAATCAAACCAATGCGCGATCATGCGACCTATGACGCGGCAGCCGATGTCGGCGTCAGTTCAGGAGAGTCTCGCAAACGCCTGAGAACGATCGTCGGCGGATCGATCGGTCATTTCATCGAATGGTATGAGTGGTCGGTTTACGGTCTTCTGGCCGGCGTTTTCGCCAACCAGATGTTTCCGGCAAGCGATGAGACGGCGTCGCTGATTGCCAGCTTCTCGGTCTTCGCCATCGGCTTTTTCGGCCGTCCGGTCGGGGCGCTGGTGCTGTCGCCGCTCGCCGACAAATACGGACGGCGGACAATCCTGTCCGCCACCATCATCATGGCGGGCATCGGCAGTCTGATCATCGCCCTCTGTCCGACCTACGCCCAGATCGGCATCGCGGCGCCGATCATCATCGTGGCGGCGCGGCTGCTGCAGGGTTTCTCCTCCGGCGGCGAATTCCAGATTGCGGTCACCTTTCTGAATGAGCACGCGTCGGACCGCAACCGGGCGCTGGCGGCATCGCCGCAGATGGTATCGATCGGCGCCGCGGTGCTGGCCGCCACTGCCGTCGCGGGCATCACCACACGCTATCTGCCGCCCGACGCGCTCGCGTCCTGGGGTTGGCGCATGCCCTTCCTGCTGGGTGCCGTGCTATCGCTCTATGGCCTCTACATTCGCTACGGGATCGAGGAAACGCCGGCGTTCGAGAGGATCAGGGACCAGCAGAAATCCAAGCTGACCGCGATCCTGAGGTCGATCGCCGACTATCCCAGGGAAGCGTTCATCGTATTCATCGTGCAGATGAACGGTGTTCAATATTACCTGTGGCTGATCTTCCTGCCGACCTACGCGCATCTTGCCGGCGGCCTTGATCGGGCTGCGGGCTTCGCTGGAAACGTCGCGGCGACCGCAGCGTACTGCGTCTGCGTGCCGATATTCGCCTACATGTCGGACCGGCTCGGCCGCAAGCCGTTCCTGATTGCCGCCGCGAGCTGCTTTCTTCTCTTCACGTATCCGCTTCTCTCGTTCCTGGTCGGCACGGTCAATTTCGCTACGTTTCTGATCGTCGCGGTGATCGGCGCCGTCTTCATCTCGCTGAACAACGCGGTCATCGGGACGCTGTTCGCGGAACTCTTTCCCACGCGGGTTCGTGCCTCCGGCATGGGTATCCCGTACGCGGTCTGCGCCGCCATCTTCGGCGGTACGGCGCCGCTGGTTGCCACGTGGCTGCATGGGCTTGGGGGTGCGCTGTACGTCGCCCTGTACGTGATGGCGATCAGCGCGATCACGCTGCTGACCCATCTCTTGCTGACACCTGAGACCCGGGGCCGACCGCTCGATTGAGCGCGGCAATTCTTCGATCTGAACGGCAGGGAATTCTCATGCTCGTCGTCCATCATCCCGACCAGGCACTTCATGATCCGGCGCTGGTTTTCCGGACAGGGAAATTCATCGATCAACCGGATCGGGCGGAACGCTATCGCATCTTTCTCGACACCATGCGGCGTGATGCTCACCAGATCGTCGAGGCGCCGCTGCAGGGCCTCGAGCCGATCATCGACGTACACGACAAGGACTACGTCGCGTTCCTGCAGACCGTCTACGCGCGCTGGTCGGCCAATCCGGACTATGGCCCGGAGGTGATTCCGAACGTCCATCCGACGCATCGGATGCACCGCAAACCGACCGAACTCCTGGGCGAGCTCGGCTGGTATTCGAATTCGACGTCTTGTCCCATCACCGCCGGAACCTGGCCGGCCGCCTACGCCAGCGCCCAGGTCGCCGTTCATGGCGCCGACCGGGTTGCCGCCACCGGTACGTCGGCCTACGCCCTGTGCCGGCCGCCCGGTCACCACGCTTTTCCGGATCTCATGACGGGCGTGTGCTTCCTCAACAACGCCGCGATCGGGGCCCATCGGCTCACCCGGACATACGGCAAGGCGGCGATCGTCGATATCGACGTGCATCACGGCAATGGCACGCAGTTCATCTTCTGGGAGAGGGCTGATGTGCTGTTTTGCTCCATCCACGTCGACCCGCGCCTGGGCGCGCCATATTACGCGGGCTACGCCGACGAAACCGGTGCTGGCCCCGGCACGGGACTGACCTTCAACCAGCCGCTGCCATGGGCGACGGATGATGCGCCGTGGCTCGACGCGGTCGACGCAGCTCTGGCCCGCGTGCGGGCATTCGCGCCGGGAGCGTTCGTGGTTTCATTGGGCTTCGATGCTTCCGAGCACGATCCGGTGGCAACCTTCAAGATCACGAACGAAGGCTTCGTCCAGGCGGGCCGGAAATTCGCAGCGCTGCGCTTGCCGACACTGCTGGTGCAGGAGGGCGGCTACCTGAGCCCTCATCTCGGCCGACACCTGCACAGCTTCTTCCGTGGGTTCGAAGGCGCCTGAGATTCGGAAAGCGGTACAGCCAGATGACGAGCACGGCCGGCGAGCGCCAGGACGGTCCTGACGCAAGGGCATACGTGGAACTCGCGAGCGGGATGGCGCTGTCGGGGACGGCCGGCATCTTCGCCGTCCAGTCGGGGCAGCCAACGCTCAATGCCGTATTCTTCAGATGCCTCTTCGGTTGCATCACGCTGCTCATATGGTGCCTGCTGCGCGGGCGGGCACGGATATCGCTCGCCATCGACAAGCGCACGATCTGGGCTGCCATTCTCAGCGGCTTGTTTCTCGTTCTGAACTGGGCGGCGCTTTTCGAGGCGTACCATCGCACCTCCATCGGCTTCGCCACGATCATTCATAACGCGCAGCCGTTCTGGTTGGTCCTGGCCGGCGGCATCTTGTTCGGTGAAAAGATCTCGCTGGCCAAGTCCGTCTGGGTGGCCGTGGCGTTCGGCGGCCTCGTCATGGCCATTGGGCCCAAGATCAATGTCATGACCGTCGATCCGGGCTTCGCTGTCGGTGTCGGCTTCGCGTTGCTGGCGTCGCTCTTCTATGCCGGCACAACACTGGCAGCCCGACGCGTGCGCGGCACCCGGCCGGAGGTCCTGAGCATCCTGCACTGCTTGATCGGGGCGATTCTCTTTTTGCCTTTTCTCGCCTACGCGGATTTTCCGACGGTCGACTCCGCTGCGTGGTTCTGGCTGGCTGGCCTCGGCGCGATTCACACAGGTGTCGTCTACGTTCTTCTCTACAGAACCTATTCGCGATTGCCGACCGTCGCGATTGGCGTGCTGGCCTTCCTGAACCCGGCGGCGGCCTTGCTGGGCGATCTTGTCGTCTACGGACGATCGATCACGGCCCTGCAGGCGGTCGGCCTGGTGCTCATCCTTGTTGCCGGTCTGGGTGTGACGCTCGGCTGGCGCTGGCCTGTGCGGCGCGCGTAAGCGGCCGGGTTGACAAGCCCGCCTCGATCATCGAGCATGATTTCGAACATTCTTCGAATTTGGCGGTGCCATGGATTTCCGTCTCCCGCCCGATCTGGTGGCCTGGCAGCGGCAGGTGCGCGACTTCGTCGAACGCGAACTGCAGCCGCATGATGATGACATCGAGAGAACCGGCACCGTGCCGAAAGTGTTGCTGCAACGGATTGCCGAGCAGGGGCTCTTCGGCACCAACACGCCGCGCGACTATGGCGGGCTGGGCATGTCCATGCTGGGCAGTTGCCTGGCGATCGAGGAGTTGGCCCGGGCGCACGCAGCCTTCTACTACCTCTGCGGGGTCAATGTTCACATCGGCTCCAAGGCGATCGAGCTCGACGGTTCGGAGGCCCAGAAGCGGCGGTGGCTGCCGGCGCTGGCGTTGGGTCAGGTGATCGCGGCGCTGGCGCTCACCGAACCTGACAGCGGCTCCGACGCGGCCAGCATTGCCACGACGGCGCGCCGGGATGGCGATGCCTATGTCCTGAACGGCCACAAGATCTACATCACCAATGCGGCGGAGGCGGGCCTCTTCACCGTATTCGCCACGCTCGATCGCGATGCGGGCGCGCGCGGCATGACCGCCTTCGTGGTCGAGGCCGGCACACGAGGCCTGGAGGTCGGGCGTGCCATCGAAATGGCGGCCGGCCGCGGCGCCTCGCATTGCGAGGTCATCCTGCGGGACTGCCGGGTACCGGTCGAGAACCGTATTGGCGCCGAAGGGCAGGGCTTCGCGTCGGCGATGCGCTGTCTCGACGCCGGGCGAGTTCACTGGGGCGCCTACTGCGTGGGGGCGGCGCGGCGGCTGCTGGAGCTGGCGATGCGTCGTGCATCACAGCGCCGGCAGTTCGGGCGCACCTTGCGCGAGCACCAGGGCATCGAGTGGACGATCGCCGACATGGTGGCGTCGCTGCATGCGGCGCGCCTGGTCGCCTACGAAGCAGCCTGGCGCTATGACCATGAACCGGCCGGACGCAGCCTGGGCGGCGCGCTGTCGAAGCTGATCGGTGCCGACATGGTGTTCCGCATCGCCGATCAGACCCTGCAGATCTTCGGCGGTTCCGGCTACTCCAAGGATCAGCCGATCGAACGGATCTGGCGTGAAGTGCGCGTGGTCAGCATCCTCGACGGCACGTCCGAGATGATGCGGCGCATCATCGCCCGCCAGGCGTTTCAGGGTCTCGATTCGCTCGCCGCGACCGACCGCAGTGCGCCATGGCCGTGACCCTGAAGCTGAAGCTGAAGCTGAAGCAGCAGCGCAGCCAGGAACGCCATCGGCGGATCCTGGATGCCGCGACGCGGGTTTTCGGCGATCGCGGCCTGGCCGTGGCGTCGCTGACGGACGTGGCGCGCGCAGCGGGCGTGCCGCTGCCCAGCATCTACGACTATTTCGCGGACAAGGAGGACCTGATCGCCAACGTGCCGGCGCGCAACTTCGAGGAACTGTACGAGATCCTGGACCGGCAGGCCGACGAGGGCAGTTGCCGCGACCGTCTGCATCGCCTCTATACGGCGACATTCAGCTACATCGTCGGCAACCCGAGCTGGGGCCGCGTTTTTTTCCTCGAGATCTGGCCCAGCGTCCTGGCGGAACATCCGACCATCCGGCGTTCGATCGACGACTACGCGCGCCGCTACATCGACCTCCTTGAGGAGGGCGTCGCGCGCCGCGAATTCCGCCGTGATCTCGATCCGCACCTCGCGATGTCGCTGCTGATGGGTGCCATGTGCCATCTGACCGCCGTGTGGCTGCTCTATGGTAAGCGCTTCGATCTGCGCATGAAAGGAGCCGCCGCCTTCGCCGCGCTTTCTCCCACCTTTGCCAAGAGACGCCGGTCATGACCAGTCAAGCCGCTGCGATGGAGGTAGCTTCATGGTGAGCTTGTCGAACCATGAAGGTTGTGCACCATCGCTGGTGGCATACGGCTTCATGGTTCGACAAGCTCACCCGTCAGGTCACGGAGCCGCCAGGAGTGAACGGAGGCATGTCAAGTGGATCGAAGCGGTGGAGTAGGGCCTCAGTGAGATCGATGTGCTGCCGTTGGACGTCCCTGCATGCAAGCATGAGGTTGTCTTTGAAACGTGCCGATATCGAGACGGAGAACAACCAGTTGCTACGGCTGCAGCGTGACTTTCGGCGCGCTGCGGATATCGTGGTCGACGCGTTGGTGGCTTTCGACGAGGTCGAAGCCGTGGCTGTCATTGGCTCCGTCGCCAAGCCGCTCTGGAAGGAGGTTCCCCGGTTCCGCGAGTTCCGTCGGGAGGGAATCGAGGTCTGGCATGAATGCAAAGATCTTGATCTGGCCGTTTGGATTTCGTCTCAGCACCGGCTTGATGCGCTGCGTCGCGCCCGGGATCGGTCGTTGCACCAAGCGTACGCGAGCGGAACCGGACCGGGCACGGCCAGTCACCAAGCCGAGATATTTCTGATCGAACCGGGAACTGACAGATATCTCGGGCGGCTCTGCAATTTTAACGCGTGTCCCAAAAGTAAGCCTCAGTGTCTTGTGCCGGGCTGCGGCGCCATTCCGTTTAACAAGCACGTCGATGGCTTCGTGCCGTACGATGATCTGCTGGCGCCGGCCACCTACGCGCTGCTGTATCAGCGGGGACGCGGCCGATTGCGGTCGGCGCTTGATTTGCCGGGGCCTGGTGAGGCACCGCCGAGGTGATGGTGTATTCGCTGGGCACCGGCAGTCGAGGGCCTGGATCATGCCAGCAACTGCGTCGGCAAGCCGCTGGTCGAGCGTGTGCTAAGTGATGGTTCAGTCGCTGATCAGAAGCTGCATCGGATCCTGCTCGGCCAGCCAGCCCTGGACGCGCGGCGTCATCACTTCGTTGGAGAGTGCCGCGACAACGAGCGATGTATCGAGATAGAGCATCAGTGGCGATCGCCGTCCCGCATCGATCGCACCAGATCGGTGGCACTTTCGGCCTGCGACGGCATGGCCGCCGTCAGAGACCGGAGCAGGGCAACGTCGATCCGCTTGCGCGGTGTGGCGACGGCGGTAGGCCGCGCAACCAGCTTGCCGCGCCGAGTGATGTCGATCGAGTCCCCAGCCTGCATCCGGTCGATGAGTTCGCTCAGATGTGCCTTGGCATCCGCCAGATTGATCGCGCTCACGTCACGCTCGTGACCATGTAGATGGGTCATATAGCGTACCGGACTTGGTCATCCAGCAAGAGAGGTCACCGGGTGACGGCGTGCTGTCAGGTGTATTTGTTCTTGATTTGTTTCTAATTATATTGTATCTGATTTGCGAACATAGACTCTCTTACCGCGGCTTACACGAACAGCATTCCTGCCGCTGTCAGGAGTGAAGTCATGAACGCACCCATCATCGAAACTCCCCATGTGGCCGCGCCCGCTCCGTTTGAGGCATGGCCTAATCTGGACCTCGGCCTGCTCGACGAGCAGACGGGCGCACCGCCGCCGTTCCGGCTGGACGTGCTGCCGCCGCTGTGGCGCGCGTGGACCGAGGCTGTCGTGGCAAGCACGAACGCGCCGGCCGACTACGTGGCGCTGTCGCTGCTGACCGCGGCGGGCAGCCTCGTCGCCGACCGCAGGGTCGCGCCGGCGCCGGGATGGGCGGAGCCGTGCATCCTGTGGACGGCGCTGGTCGGGCCGCCCTCGTGCGGCAAGACGCCGGCGGTGGAGGCGGCGTGCGGTCTGCTGGCGGCCCTGTGGCACCAGCAGCGCTGCGAGCCCCGGACGCTGGCCAAGGGCATCACCCCGGCGCCGCTGTTCACCAACGGCACCACCATCGACGCCGTCCTGGGTGTGCTGCGTGAGACCGAGCCGCAGGGCGTGCTGCTGGTGCGCGATGAGCACGGTGATTGGCTGTCGCACCTGGCGCGCGGCACACGCGACGGCAGCGCCCATGCGTTCTGGCTGTCTGCGTGGTGCCAACGCAGCCTGGATCTGGGCTGGCGCGGCAAGACGGTCGACTTGGATGACCCGTCACTCTCGATCCTGGGCACGACGCATCCCGACGCGCTGTTGCCGGCCCTCACCCGCGATGACGGGGGCGTGCTGGCCCGCTTCCTGTTCGTGCGCCCGGCGGCGGGGATGCGCCCGCGGCCGTTGTCGGAACAAGGGGATGTCGCGACGCTGGCGGCGGTGTCGGCCTTGCGGCGGCTGCGCGAACAGCCGTGGCGACGGCGCGATCTACCGCTGACGGATGAGGCGCGTGACGCCTTCCAGGACTTCCGCCTCTTGAACGCTGGCGTGATGCCTGACCTCGCTGGTCGGGCGGCGGCATGGTGGGGCAAGGGACCCAGCCAGGTGCTGCGGCTGGCGGGCGTGCTGACGTTCCTGGATTGGGCAGCGAAGCCTCAGGACGTCGTCGAGCCGGAGCATGTGCCGGTATGGGCCATCGACGCGGCGGCCCGGCTGTGGCGCGACTATCTGTGGCCGCACGCGCAGGCGACGTTCCGCATCGCCGGTGCCGGCGGCGAGCGTGAGAGCCGTCAACGCCAGGTGCTGCGCTGGCTGGCAGCACAGCGCCTGCCGGAAGTGTCGCGCGAGCATATCCGCCGCGAGGCGCTGTCGCAGGCGTTGGATGCCGCCGGTACCCAGCGCCTGATCGAGGACCTCATCGACGGCGGCTGGCTGCAATCCGTGACGCCGGCCGAAGGCGGCCGTGGTCGCCGCCGCCGGCGCTGGCAAGTGCACCCCGCGCTTTGGGGGGCCGAGACGGCGAGCGACGTCAGGACTCCATTCCTTCCCCCGGAGGGGGAAGGTGGCGCGAAGCGCCGGAAGGGGGATGCTGCAGTGGATTCGTTATCACTTGGTACCAGCGCTTCCGATCGGACATCCCCCTTCCGCCCCTTCGGGGCACCTTCCCCCTCCGGGGGAAGGATATGTTCACGGACTGTTAGAGTGGCGGACTCAGACGGTGCAGCCCTTCCCGTTCCAGCTGTTCCCGCAATTTCCGCAAGCGATAATGATGCGACGAAAGCAAGTGGCGGCGTGTCGTCGGGACTCGACGCCGCCTGCGAGCCTGTCGCACCGGATGCACGCGCGGCCGTTTGCGCAATTCCCGCAAACGAGATCGCTGCCGGTGCCGACTCGCCGCCGCCTGACAGGCATCGGGATCCGACGGCGATAACAGCAGATGTCGGCAGGGACGACGACGGGGTGCCACAACGCAGCGATGGTGGTCAGCACCGTTGGCGCCGGCGTCAGCCGCTCGCCCCACTGCGCAATGGTGGTGTTGATGGAGCCGCCCGACCGCCGGCCGCATGAGTCGTGCGCGCACAGACCGCCCAGAACCCGGCAGCCGCGTCGGTCGTCAGCGCAGGAAGCGCTTTTCGTCCTTCTTGACGCTGTCCATGTCTTGGAGCCGGAAGATCTCCTCGACCGCGACGATGTCCTTGTGGACGTTCTGCACGCCGCCATCGGCAATGATGCGGCGGAAGGCCGACTGCATCGCGGTGGTCGCGGCGCGGATGCCGTAGTTGCCGTAGATCACCATCGCGATGTTGCCCAGCGCTTTGATCCGGGCGGCATCCAACTCGGGATAGGCGTTGGGCACGATCACCAGCGGCACGGCGCCCTTCCAGGCGCGCGCGAAGCTCTCGATCTCGTCCGGGGTCTTCTTCTTGGAGTGGATCAGGATCATGTCGGCGCCAGCCTCGACATAGGCCGTGGCGCGCTGCAAGGCCTCGGATTCGCCGAGACCGGCGATCAGGGCTTCGGTGCGGGCGATGACCAGGAAGTCGGGATCCTGCCGGGTGGCCACGGCGGCGGCGATCTTGCCCTGGAACTCTTCGATGCGCAGCAGTTCCTGGCGGCCGTCGGCGGCGAGGCTGGTCACCTTGGGGAATGTCTTGTCCTCGATGACAACGGCCGCCGTGCCGGCGCGCTCATACTCGCGGATGGCGTGAACGACGTTGATGGCGTTGCCGAAGCCGGTGTCGATGTCGGCGACGATCGGCAGCGACGAGCGGGCGGCGATGGCGCGCAGCATGTCCAGATGCTGGGTCATGGTGATCAGGCTCATGTCGGCCAGTCCGTACAGGGCCGACAGCTCGAAACCCGATGCCCACAGGCCATCGAAGCCGGCCTCCTCGGCCAGCACCGCCGACAGCGGACTGTGCGTCGCCATGATGTGGACCAGGCCGCGGTCGGCCATGCGGCGGCGAAGAGTCTTGGGGTTGCTCATGCGAACTCCGATCAGAACGGCGGCATCCGGTCGATGGCTGCAGAAGCATGTCAGCGCGGATCGTTCAAGGCCAAACGATGGTCTTTGCAATCCGTGCGGGTCTGCATCTCGACGCTGAGCGTTTGACGCTGGTCCGAGCCGGCGTCTAGGCTTTGGGACTGTCATCCCGAGCGCAGCGAGGGATCTTTCGATGCAAGCGCACCCGTGCGTCACTGGCAGAAGATCCCTCTCCTGAGCCTGTCGAAGGGGCGCTCGGGATGACAGCTGTATCAGTGACAAGTGACTCTGGGTAGGCAGGGAAGGACGGGTCGGCGTGTCGGGGGAGCAGGTTGTGACGCTGCGTGCACCATGGCGCGTGGGCGTTGATGTCGGTGGCACGTTTACCGATCTGGTTGTCCAGGATGTCGATGGGCGCATGGCGGTCGCCAAGGTACCATCGGTGCCGGCCGATCCCAGCCGTGGCGTGCTCGATGCCGTGACGGCGGCGGCGTCCCAGGTCGGATTGACGGTTGCCGATTTCCTGCGCGGCTGCGCCGGTTTCGTGCACGGCTCGACCGTCGCCACCAACACCATCCTCGAAGGCAAGGGCGCGCGCGTCGGCCTGCTGACGACGGAAGGATTTCGCGACAGTCTCGAGATCCGGCGCGGCCTGCGGGAGAACACCTGGGACCATCGCACGCCCTTTCCGCCCGTCCTGGTGCCGCGCTATCTCCGCCTGCCGGTGCGCGGGCGTATCGCTGCCGACGGTAGCGAGATCGCGCCCGTCGAGATTGCCGACGTACACGCGGCGCTCGATGTGTTCCGGTCCGAGGGCGTCGACTCGGTCGCCATCTGCCTGATCAACAGCTTCGCCAATCCGGCGCACGAACAGGCCGTGGCACAAGCCGTGCGCGCGGCAGACAATGCCTGGCCGGTATCGGTATCCAGCGACGTCATCTCGGTCGTCGGTGAGTACGAGCGCGTATCGACCACGGTCGTGAATGCCTACGTCGCGCCGCGTGTGGTTCCCTACCTGCGGGCGCTGGACACGACGCTGCGCGACCTTGGCCTGCCGCACGGAGTCCTGCTGGTGCAGAGCAACGGCGGCATCGCCTCGGTGCGGCAGCTCGAAAGCCGGCCCGTCAACCTGGCGCTGTCCGGACCGGCCGGTGGTGTCGGCGCCTTGGCCGTGTTCGGCCGCGCCGCCGGCACGGATGACCTGCTGTCGATGGAGATCGGCGGCACGTCGTGCGACGTCATGCTGATGAACAACGGCCGGGTGGCGACGACGGACCAGCTGATGGTCGGCGGCTATCACCTGTCGACACCGGCCGTCGACATCCACACGGTCGGAGCGGGCGGCGGCACGATCGCCGGTGTCGATGCCGGCGGCATGCTGTTCGTCGGCCCCAAGGGCGCCGGCGCGCGGCCGGGCCCCGCCTGCTACGGGTTCGGCAACACCCAGCCGACCGTCACCGATGCGTTGCTGGCGCTGGGGCGCTTGCGAGCCGGCGCCTATGCCGGCGGCGCCGTGTCGCTGAAGAGCGAGCTGGCAGAAGCAGCACTCACCGGTGCTGTCGGCGGCAAGCTCGCGCTCTCCGCGGAGCAATCGGCTGTCGGCATCATCCGGCTGCTGGAACAGAACCTGCTGAACGCCGTCGAGCGGATCTCCATCGAACGCGGCATCGATCCGCGCAAGTTCGCGCTGGTCGCCGCCGGCGGCGCCGGGCCGATGCATGGCGCGGCGGTGGGGCGCATGCTGGGATGCCGGCGTGTCTACGTGCCGCGGGTCGCGGGCGCTTTCTGCGCCTTGGGCATGCTGCACACCGATGTGCGCCAGGACTGGGTAAGGGTCTTCGCCGGCGACCTCGACGGCGTGGCACCGGAAGCGCTGGCCCGGCCGTTCGACGAGATGGCGGCCGAAGCCCGGCGCGTGCTGCGCGCCGAGGGTTTCGCGCCCGAACGGCAGATGATCGTGCGGGTGCTCGACCTGCGCTATCCCGGCCAGCAATCGTCGCTGCAGGTGGACGTCGACGGCGCCTTCGATCCCGCGGCGGCGCGCCACGGTTTCGAGGCGCAGCACCAGCGCCTGTTCGGTCACATACAGCCCGGCGGCCGCATCGCCATCGTCGGCCTGCGCGTTGCCGGCATCGGCAAGGTCGACGTGTTCGATCCGCAGGCGCCGGCGCCGGGAGGGCAGGGCGTACCGGCGGCGATCGCATCGCGTCGCGCCTATGTCGACGAGCCGCACGGCTGGATGACCGTGAACGTCTACCGCGGTGCCGACCTGCGTCCGGGCCATCGCCTCTCGGGGCCGTTGATCGTCGAGGAGGCGACCACCACGGTCTTCGTCGGCGCGCGCGACGTGCTGGGTGTGGACACGGCCGGCAATTTCGATATCGCGCTGTTGCCCTGAACGGATGGGTCGTATGGCGACGTACAACCTCATCCTGAGGAGCCGGCGCAGCCGGCGTCTCGAAGGATGGGCTGCAGTCTCGACTGGTCGTACCGCCCATGCGGTTGCCCACCCTTCGAGACGCTCGCTGCGCTCGCTCCTCAGGGTGAGGTCGGTGCCATTTGTAACGTGGCGGGGAGATCGTCGATGACACTGGATCCGATTGCGCTGGCGCTGGTGCAGAACCGGCTGGACCACATCTCCCGGCAGATGGGCTGGGTGATGACACGCACGGCGCGCAGCCCGATCTTCAATCAGAGCCACGACTTTTCCTGCTTCCTGACCGATGCCCACGGCACGCTGATCAGCCAGGCCGACGGGATCCCGATTCACACCGGTGGCGGCGGCTTCGCGGTGCGGGCTCTGCTGAAGGCATGGGCTGGTCAGATCAACCCCGACGACGCCTTTGTGCTCAACGATCCCTACGAAGCGGGCGGCAACCATCTGCCGGATTGGGTGATCGCACGGCCGGTGTTCGTCGACGGGACCTTGGCTGCCTTTGCCTGCAACCGCGCGCATCAGTCCGACATCGGCGGCGGCGCGGCCGGCACCTACAATGCCGAAGCGACCGAAATCTACCATGAGGGCATCCGTCTGCCGGCGCTCAAGCTGGTGGATCGTGGCACATTGCGGCACGACCTGTGGGCGCTGCTGAAGCTCAACAGCCGCACGCCCGAACTGCTCGACGGCGATGTGCGCGCAATGCTGGGATCGACCCAGATCGGCGCCGAGCGCCTGAAGGCGCTGCTCGAGGATTACGGCCTGGCGCAGGGGCTGGCGCTGATCGACGGCGTGCTGGCGCATGCCGATCGCAGCTTCCGGGCCGCGCTGGCACGCTTGCCGCATGGCGTATGGCGGGCCGAGGAGAAGACGGACAACGACTGTTTCGAGATCCGCGACATCTGGATCCGTGTTGCGCTGGAGCTGAATGCCGATGGCCTGACGGTCGACTTCACTGGCACCGACCCGCAGATCCTGGGCTTCAAGAACAGCTCGATCGCCAACACATGGTCGGCTGTCTACATGTCGCTGGCATCGTTCTTCGAGCCCGACCTGCCGCGCAACGAAGGCACGTTCCGCTGCGTCAGGATCGTAGCGCCGCAGGGCACGATCGTGAATGCCCGGCCGCCGGCACCGATGACGATGTGCACCGTGTTCGTGGCGCACGAGATCGTCCATGTCATCTGGCGGGCGCTGGGCCTGGCCGATCCGGCGCGCGCCTGCGCCGGCTGGGGCAAGAGCATCCACAACGGCTCGGCCGGTCGCATCGGCACGGACCGGCCGTTTGTCGCCTACCACTGGCACTGCATGGCGGCCGGCGGCGCCGTCGACGGCCGCGACGGCTTCAACCAGATCGGTCACCTGATCGCGCTGGGTGGTCTCACCATCCCCAATGTCGAAGGCTACGAGCAGACCTATCCGCTGCGGATCCTCAAGCACGAGTTCCGCTGCGATGGCGGCGGGCCGGGCAAGTATCGCGGCGGCACCGGTGTGGACTACCTCGTCGATGTGCTGGAGCCAGCCGAGTACTCGTTCCGCGGCGAAGGGCTGAACTACGAGACCGGTTTCGGTGTCCAGGGTGGACGCGCCGGTCAGGGCGGCGCCATGCGGCTGGTCCTGGCGGACGGCACGATCGTCGATCCGCCGAAGTACCAGGTGCGTCGCTTCGACCAGCCGCTGCGCGAACGGGCCCTGTCGCCGGGCGGCGGCGGTTGGGGCTCGCCGCTGGAGCGCGATCCGCACGCCGTCCTGCGCGATGTCCGCGACGGTGTCGTCAGCCTGCAGGCTGCCGGCGACGTCTATGGCGTTGTCCTGTCCGACGATAGCAGAGCCGTCGATGAAGCGGCGACACGGGCCAGACGCACGACGCTGGCCCGATAACGGCGGACGATCAATCAGCCTTGAGCGGGCGTCGCTTCGACGGCAGGGACCTGGCGTCCCCGGTTGCCGCTATGTGAGCCATGATGGCACGCCAGTGGCGTTCCGCGGCGGGTCCAGCCGCGACGAAGGCATCCTGAAACGCGTCGCGCTGCAGGCCCGATATCGTTCGTTCGAGCGCCATTCCCTTTGCCGTCAGGGTCAGGACGTTATTCCGGCGGTTGTGCTGAGAGGGCTCGATCGATAGATGCCCTTTGCGCAGCAAATCGCCAAGCGGGCGATGAAGCGCCTGGCGCGACACGCCCAGTACGTCGATCAGTTCAGTCATCAGCATGCCGGGTTGATGCGCCAGGAAGTAGAGGATGCGGTGGTGCGCCCGCCCGAAACCCTGCTTCATGAGTATGCGGTCGGGCTCGGCGATCACGGCGCGAAAGCAGAAATGCAGCAGCTCCAGCGCTTCATTGAGTTCCCGTTCTCTCTTAATATCAATAGCATTGACATTATCAATCATATTGATACATCCTCTGCTCGTGGGTTCGCTGGCGACAGGAGCGAGTCATGGCAGTCTCGACGTTTGGTGATGCGGCGTTCGCACAGACATTTGCTGCCGCTTGGATCAACAATTGGAATAACCGAGATGTGGGCGCAGTGATCGCGCATTTCACCGAGGATTGCGTATTCGAAAGCCCGGTCGCTGAGAGCGTTGTAGGAGAACCGGTTATTCGCGGCAAGGCTGCCCTTGAGACGTACTGGCGCGCCGCGCTCGACCGAATCAAAACCTTGCGCTTCACGCTGGAAACCGCCGCATGGGACCCAACGCAGCGAACGCTGGTGGTGTTCTACGTATCGCAGATAGCGGAGCGAGAAACACGGGCGTGCGAAGCCATGATCTTCGATGCGGCCGGCCGGCAGACCGCTGGCCGTGCCTACTACGGATACGCGCTCGCCGCGAAGTAAAGTCTTCGGTTCAACGGCGCGACATCTCCACTGAGGGACGAGCAACAATGATGTCCAGGCGGCTGACCCCGTTTGTGCTGGCGGCCCTGCTGATGCTGCCAACTGCCGTCGGCATGGCACAGGACCGAGGCAAGACAGATGCCGCACGGCGCATCGGCGTTCTGACCGATATGTCCGGTGTCTACGCCGATTTCAGCGGTGCGGGCTCGCTGGTCGCGGCCGAACTGGCGGTCGAGGACTACGCCAAGCTCAATCCTTCAATGAAGGTAGAGCTGCGCAGTGCCGATCACCAGAACAAGGCCGACGTTGCGTCCGGAATCGCCCGTCGCTGGTTCGCGGACGGGGTTGGCGCCATCGTCGATCTCGTGCATTCCGCGTCGGCCCTGGCCGTTACCGAGCTCGCGCGCAGCCAGGACAAGGTGGCGATCGTTTCGGGTTCTTCCAGCTCCGATCTCTTCGGCGCCGCCTGCACGCCCAATACCGTTCACTGGACGTATGATTCGTGGGCGATTGCGGCGAGCATCGCCAACGCGGTCGTCAAGTCCGGTGGTGACACCTGGTTCTTCCTGACGAGCGACACCAGCGCCGGCCATGCGCTGGAACGGGACATTTCCAACGCGGTCAAGGCAGCGGGCGGTAAGGTGGTGGGGGCCGTTCGTTCAGCCATCAACACACCGGACTTCGCATCCCATCTGCTGACGGCGAGCAGTTCCCAGGCCAAGGTGCTGGTGCTGGTTGCCGGCGGCAGCGACTTCACGAACGCCCTCAAGCAGGCACACGAGTTCGGTTTCGCCGGTGCCGGGCGGCGCATCGTGGCACCCGTCGTGTTCGAGACGGACGTGCGTGCGCTGGGCCTGCCGGTCGCGCAGGGCCTGGGTTCGGTAACGTCCTTCTACTGGGATATGAACGAAAGCACGCGCCAGTTCGCGACTCGCTTCGCGGCACGCCACAAGGGTGCGAAACCGACGATGGTTCAGGCCGGTGTCTATGCGGGGCTTCTTCATTACCTGAAGGCCGTGGCCGATGATGGCTCGGCCGGCGGCAGGACGGTCGTGACGCGCATGAAAGAGCTGCCGACCGATGATCCGTTGTTCGGCAAGGGCAGTATTCGGATTGACGGCAGGAAACTGCAGCCGATGTTCTACTACCAGGTGAAGGCGCCGGAGCAGTCGAAGGGGCCATGGGATTATCTTCGGATTCTCGACACGGTCCCGGCTGACAAGGCGATCCGACCTCTGTCCGAAGGTGGGTGCAGTTTCATTCGCGGCTGAGGATTGCTCGACCATGCGGGCCATTGATTACTTCGACCGCGGTGCGCGGCTTGCACCGTCGCGCGCGGCCTTCGTCAAGGACGACGACATTGTTTCGTACGCCGAGGCCGCATCCTTGACGAACCGGATCGCGGTTGCGCTCCTGGAAGGAGGTGCCGGCCCGAACACCAAAGTGGCCGTCTACAGCCCCAACCGTATCGATGCCTTCCTGATCGTCCTTGGCGTGCTGCGCGCCGGCGCGGTGTGGGTGCCGATCAACATTCGAAATGGCGTCGAGGAGAACATACAAGTCCTGCGCAATACTGAATGCACATGGCTTTTCTATCACGGCGTGTTCGAAGCCGCCGCCGATGCGATGCGAGCAGCGGTGTCCGACATACGGGCCATTCGTCTCGATGCCGACGACGAGATGGCGCGATGGATGGCGGCGCCGGGAGCCGTCGCGCCGGCGCTGCCGTTAAACCCGGATCGGCTCTGCGCCGTCCTGTCGACAGGAGGAACGACCGGCCATCCCAAAGGCGTGATGTGGCGCGATGCCACGCTGGAGGCGATGACAGCGAATTTCTGGGCCCATCTGCCCTGCGAGCAGCCGCCGGTTTACCTGATCGCCGCCCCTATGACGCATGCGGCGGGGGTTATCGCGTTGCCGCTGATGGCCGTCGGCGCGACCGTCGTGATCCTGGACCGCGCGGATCCATTGACGATCATGCAGGCCATCCAACACCATCGCATTACGCACCTGTTCCTGCCCCCGACCGTGATCTATATGATGCTGGCGCATGCCAGGGTGCGTCAGTTCGACTACAGTTCGCTGGCTTATTTCATCTACTCGGCCGCGCCCATGGCAGCGGCGAAGATCAAGGAAGCGGTCAGCGTCTTCGGTCCGGTCATGGCGCAGGCCTACGGCCAGGCCGAGTTTCCGCTGATGGGCACCTTTCTCAGCCCGCGCGAGCATGCGCAGATCCTGGCTGAAGGGCCGATCGGGCGGCTGCAGAGCGCGGGGCGCGCCTGCATGTTCAACCAACTGGCGATCGTGGACGACAGTGGTCGGCCGGCAAGGCCCCGGGACGTCGGCGAGATCGTCTTTCGTGGCAATCTGGCAATGGTCGGCTACTACAAGGATGCGCCGGCGACAGCGGCCGTATCATGCGATGGTTGGCACCACACCGGCGATCTCGGTTATCTGGATGAGGACGGCTACGTCTACATCGTCGATCGCCAGAAGGACATGATCATCACCGGCGGCTTCAATGTCTATTCAGCCGAAGTCGAACAGGTCATTCTGACCCACCCGGCGGTTCAGGATTGCGTCGTGATCGGCGTACCCGATGACAAATGGGGCGAGGCGGTCAAGGCCGTCGTGGAGCTGAAGCCTGGATTGACGACGGAAGCGGAAGCCATTGTGGTGCTGTGCCGCGACCGGTTGGGTGGCGTGAAGGCGCCGAAGACCGTCGAGGTGTGGTCAAGCTTGCCGCGCAGTGCCGTCGGCAAGGTGCTCAAGCGCGTGGTGCGCGATCGTTATTGGCAACACCGGGACCGACAAATTTGATCGCGAGTCCCGATGTGGGCAGCGCTACCCGACGATCGCCCTGGCCTCGTCCCACAGGCGCTGGACCAGCGCCGCTGCCGGTTCCGCCGAAGCCAGCGCCGCGGATTGGCCGGCCCAGGCCTGCATGCGGTGCACGTCGCCTGCCTTCTGGCCCTGCGCGCGCATGGCGGTGGTGAGACCGCGCTGGACCGGGTAGGGCGCCGGCGGCGGTGCGCTGTCGGCTGTGGCGGCGCGCACATAGTCGGTGACGATGGCGCGGCCCGGTCGACCGCTGAAGACGCGGCTGACGACCGTGTCCTCGGGGGCGGTCTGCGCCAGGGCATCGGCCCAGGCCGGGTGGATCTTGGCCTCGGGGCAGCGCAGGAAGCCGGTGCCGATCTGCACGGCGCTGGCGCCCAGCACCAGTGCCGCGGCAATGCCGCGCGCATCGGCGATGCCGCCGGTGGCGACCACGGGCACGCGCACGGCATCGACGACGGCCGGCAGCAGCGCGAACAGCCCGACCAGCCGGCGCTCGGCGTCGGCGGCCGTGAAGGCGCCACGGTGGCCGCCGGCCTCGGCGCCCTGGGCCACGATCACGTCGGCGCCGGCGGCTTCGGCGGCGCGCGCTTCGGCGACGGTCGACGCGGTGGCGAACCAGGCGATGCCACGCGCCTTGAGCTTGGCGACATAGTCGGGCGGGTAGAGGCCCATGATGGAGGAGACGATGCGGGGGCCCGCCGTCAGCATGGCTTCGCATTGTGCGGCGAAGTCGGGCAACGTCGCGTTGCCGGCTTCCGGCGGCACGGCCGGACCCCATTGCGCCAGGAACTCGCGCACACGAGCCTCATGCGCGGGGTCGCGCTGCGGCGGCGGATCCGGGATCCAGACGTTGAGCTGGAACGCCCCGTTGCTGGCCGCGCGCACCTCGTTGGCCCAGGTAAGGATCTCGTCGGGCTGCATCATCAGCACGCCGCCGGCACCCAGTCCGCCGGCACTGGAGACCGCAATCGACAGTGACGGCGGGCAGGTACCCGCCATCGGCGCCAGCAGGATCGGCACGCGCAGGCCGAAGCGGCTGCAGAACGACTCGGTCCGGCTGATGATCGCACTCACGGCGGTTCTCCCTGGGGCGCTGGCGCGCCTATCATTGCCGCTCCACGGGCAGACTCAAGCGAGCGTTTGCGATAGCGGCGATCTGCCGGGGTGATAGCCTGATCGCATCGCGTCAGTCGATCTCCTGGCGTCCGAGTGGAGAGCGTGTCATGTCCGATCGGCTGTCCGATATTCAGGCCTATGTCCGGGCGGTCGAGCTGAAGAGTTTCACGGCCGCGGCCGAACGGCTCGGTGTGACCCGCTCGGCGGTGGGCAAGAGCGTCGCGCGGCTGGAGCAGGCCCTGGGCGTGCGCCTCCTGCATCGCACCACCCGGTCGATCGGGCTGACGGAAGAGGGCGCGGCGTACTACGAGCACTGCCTGCGTGCGTTGCAGGAACTGCAGGAAGGCGAGCTCGCGGCCATGCAGCAGGGCAGCCGTCCGGTCGGCATCCTGCGTCTGGACCTGCCGATCGCTTTCGGCCGCCGGCACGTGGTGCCGCTGATCACCGATTATCTGCGTCGCTGGCCCGACGTCTCCGTTCAGGCCAGCTTCTCCGATCATTTCGTCGACCTGATCGCCGACGGCGTGGATCTTTGCATCCGCATCGGCGGCGAGGACGACAGCCGCCTGGTCAGCCGCGTCCTTGCGCCCAACCGGCTCATCATCTGTGCGGCACCGGCTTATCTGGCGAACCGCGATGTGCCGCAGGCGCCAGCCGACCTGAAGGACCATGACTGCATCACGTTCGGAAACGGCGGGCGGGTCCTGGACTGGCGGTTTCGCGACGGCACGCGCGCGTGGTTGCAACCCGTCAGCGGCCGGTTGCGCATCGGCCATGCCGAATCGGTGCGCGACGCCGTGCTCGACGGCGCCGGCCTGGCGCAGCTCGATGCCTATATCGTCGGCGACGATATTCGCGCCGGCCGTCTCACCCCGGTGCTGACGGCGTTCTCCGGCGACGGGCCGCCGATTCGCGCGGTGTATCCCCACCGCCGCTATCTGGCGCCCAAGGTCAGGCTGTTTCTCGACGCCGCCATCGCGGCTTGTCGCACCGCACCGTGGAACGATATCGGGGCTGCGTCCGCGCCGTAGCCGTCAACGGCTTGCGTGGTGTGTGCGATGTGAGAGAGTCAGCGCCCGTGATGCTGGCGAGGTGCGAAATGCCGGACTTGAAGGACGCCCACATTGTCGTCACCGGTGGGACCGGCGCATTGGGCGTGGCCGTGGTGAAGGCATTGGTCGATGCCGGCGCGCATTGCCATGTTCCCGCGATCGAAACCGCCGTGCCTGCCGACCGCTTTCCGAAAGAGCGAGTCTCGGTCAGCACGACGGTCGATCTTTCCAGTGAAGCGTCGGTCGCGGCCTTCTACGCCAAGCTGCCGCCGCTGCGTGCCGTCGTGAATATCGCCGGCGGCTTCGCCTGGGCACCGATCGCCGACAGCCCGGCGGACGTGCTGCAGCAACAGCTGTCCATGAACCTCATCTCGTGCGTGCTGAGCTGCCGGCAGGCCGTAGCCAACTTCCGCCAGGCTGGTCGCGGCGGGCACATCGTGAACCTATCGGCACGGCCGGCGCTCAACCCGCGTCAAGGCGCCAACATGACGGCCTACACCGCATCGAAGGCCGCCGTCGCCGCCTTCACCGTGGCACTCGCCGAGGAACTCAAGGGCGAGAATATTTCGGTCGTGGCCCTCTGTCCCTCGACGATCGATACGCCGGTCAATCGCGCCGACATGCCGCAGGCGGACCACACGACCTGGGTCAAGCCGGCGTCGATCGCTGCGCTGATCGTGGCGCAACTCGGCATGGCGGATCCCGTCAATTCAGGTGCTTTGATCCCCGTCTACGGCAAGGCATGAGGCGCACGGCGGCGCGGGCAGGTTTTATGTCTTCAGTGCCCGACTGCGGTAGGACTTGCCTTTCGGCGTCGCCAGCCCCTCGAACACCATCCTGACGGCGAGATCGCAGATGTCGCGGGCGGACAGCCGTCCCTTGGGGTTGAACCACTGCGGAACCCAGTTGACCGCCCCCAGGAGCAGCAGCAGGAACACGCTGCGATCGACTTTCTCGATGTCGCCGGCATCCATGGCCGCATCGATCAGGCCCTGCAGGTAGCGCCCGTAGGCATTCTGCTGTGTGCGAACCCGCTGGCGCATGTCGTCGGGAATCTCGCCGAAGATGCGATGGGTTGCGCGCGAATAGTTGTTGATGCCGGTCATCTGCAGTTCGAGATGCGCCCGGATGGCGGTTTCGAGCCGGTCCAGCGCCGAGGCGGTCTTCGGCAGCTTCGCCACCATCTGCCGGGTGTAGGCATGGGCATCCTCGACGCCTTGCCGCAGCACCTCATCGAACAGATGTTCCCGCGATTCAAAGTGATAGTAGATGCTGCCGGCCTGCGTGCGGATCTGGGCGGCGATTTCGCTCAGCATGGTGTTGGCGTAGCCGCGACGGGCAATGACGTCTGCTGCGGCATCCAGGATCTGTCGGCGCTTCAGTTCGGCACGGGGCGATTTGGTGATATTGGTTTTCTTCTTTTTCTGCACGCGCACAGCCATCACAGCCTCTTCCAGCGACGTCCCCGGATCCTTGCATCCATAGCACGGCCGGAGGTGCCTGGCCCCGCGCTTTGAACGCGGGTCCAGGTGACATCGTCAGAGGCGGTTGGCCGCCGTTTCCCCGCCGGCGGGTTACGCCGCGAGCAGGCCCGTCAGGCGGGCCCTGATGATATCCGTCGCTTCACGCATGGTGCGGTCGACCAATTCCTTGCAGGTCGGGATGTCCCTGATCAATCCCGCCACCATGCCGCAGGACCAGGCGCCAGCCTCCATGTCGCCTTCGGTCATGATGCGGGGATAGACACCCGCGACCTCGGGGATGATGTCCTCGAACTTGATCTGGGATCCCAGGGTCTTCTCTTTCTCCAGCAGGCGGTCGACAGCCTTGTTCTTCAGCACGCGCTCGGTGTTGCGCAGCGGCCGCATCACCAGCCGCGTATCGAGTTCGGTGGCGGCCAGCAGGGCCTGCTTCACGTTGTCGTGCACGGGCGCTTCCTTGGTCGCGATGAAGCGCGTGCCCATGTTGATGCCATCGGCACCCAGGGCCAGCGCCGCGGCGAGCGAGCGCCCATCGGCCATGCCGCCGGAGGCCACGAAGGGGATCTTCAGTTCCTCCGCCGCGCGCGGCAGCAGGATGAAGTTGGGCACGTCGTCTTCACCGGGATGGCCGCCGCATTCGAAGCCATCCACGCTCACCGCGTCGCAGCCGATCGACTCGGCCTTCAGCGAGTGGCGCACCGACGTACATTTGTGGACCACCTTGATGCCGGCCTCCTGGAGTGCCGGCAGCCACTTCTGCGGATTGTTGCCTGCGGTCTCGACGATCTTGATGCCGCCGTCGATGATGGCCTTGATGTACCCGGGATAGTCGGGCGGCTTCACCGAGGGCAGAAACGTCAGGTTGACGCCGAACGGCTTGCTGGTCATGTCGCGACAACGACGGATTTCGGCAGCAAGTTTCTCCGGCGTGCCTTGCGTCAGGCCGGTGATGATGCCCAACGCGCCGGCGTTGGAAACCGCCGCCGCCATCTCGGCAAAGCCGACATAGTGCATGCCGCCCTGGATGATGGGATGTTCGATGCCGAGCAGTTCGGTAATGCGCGTCTTCATGGGGCTTCGTTTCTCCTTGTCACGCCTGCGCGAGTCCGCGCCGAGAATAGACGTTTTTGCGTCGAGCGCAGCGATGAAATCTTGAACGGCACGCCGCATCGCATTCGACGCAGCTGAGTATCAGTGTGGAAAAAACACCAGACAATTTAGAATTTTTCACGGACTAAATCAAAAAATGTCCATTAGGGGCAATTGACGAGTGTTGAAATAGAACTGATGATCCGGAAGGTGAGTGCACGAGTTGGCAGCGATATCCAACAACAGGGGCGAGCATGAACTCAGGCACGGCGAGGGAGGCAGCCGCGGCATTGCTGGCGGGCTTGCCCGATCGGATCAGCCATGTCATCCGCACGCCGGCGCGCCAGCAGTCGGACCATCCGGCCTTGATCGGCGGCGACATTGTCTGGACCTATGGCGAACTGCCGACGATCGTCGCGGACACGATGGCCAGCCTGGAGGGCTACGGCGTCCGGCCCGGCGATCGGGTCATGATCGTGGGAGAGAATTCCCTGGCCCTTGCGGCACTCGTGCTGGCGTCCTCGGAACTGGGCGCCTGGGCAGTGGTCGGCAACCCGCGCCTGTCCGATCGTGAAATCGATCAGATCCGCGATCACAGCGGCGCGCGCCGCGTACTCTATGTCGTGGAAATCTCCGAGCCGGCGCGTCAACACGCGTTGCGGCATGAGGCAACGCTTCAGGTCGTGGGCCGCCTGGGCGTGCTGGGGATCGGGCCCCTGAACGACGCTGCCGTACCGGAGCCGGTCGAGGCCGACGCGGCACGGCAGGTCGCGGCACTGCTCTACACCTCGGGAACGACAGGCAATCCCAAGGGCGTGATGCTCACGCACGCCAACATCCTCTTCAACGCCCGCGTCTCCGGCGTCCTGCGCCAGCCCAAGCCGGCGGACAAGATCTACGGCGTGCTGCCGATGTCGCACATCGTGGGCTTTTCCATCATCCTCATCGCATCGCTGATGTCCGGCTGCACCGTACACCTCGTGCCGCGATACGATCCCGCGGCGCTGGCCGACGCGATCGCCAGGGGCGATGTGACCATGCTGTTCGGTGTGCCGGCGACGTACCAGCGTCTGCTGGAATACAAGAAGGTGGCCGGACTGGAGACGCTGCCGCGTGGCGCCTTGCAGCGGCTGTTCGTGGCCGGCGCACCGCTTGATCTGGCGTTGAAGCGCCGGATCGAAACCGAGTTCGGCGTGCCGCTGCTCAATGCGTTCGGCATTACGGAATGTGCGCCGGGAATCTCCGGCGTCCGCTACGAGGCGCTGCGCCAGGACGAGTCTGTCGGCACTGTCCTGCCGGGCCTCGAGACGCGGCTGGTCGGGCACGATGGCAAGCCGGTGGCCGCCGGCGATGTCGGCGAACTGCACGTCCGTGGACCCAACGTCATGCGCGGCTACTACCGGGCGCCGGAGGCCACGGCGGCGGCGATCGACGCCGACGGCTGGTTCAACACCGGCGACTTGGCCCGGTTCGACGGCGATGCCTTGTTCATCGCCGGGCGCTCCAAGGAGCTGATCATTCGTTCCGGTTTCAACGTCTATCCCGCCGAAGTCGAGGCCGTTCTCAACGCCCACCCCGGCGTGGTGCAATCGGCTGTGGTGGGACGTGCCGTGGCGGGTAACGAGGAGGTCGTCGCCTTCGTACAACTCCTGCCCGGGTCATGCGTCACCTCAGGCGAACTCATGGACTATGCCAGTGGCCAACTGACCGCCTACAAGCGGCCGACCGAGATCATTGTCCTGGAGGCGCTGCCGGCCGGCTCGACTGGAAAAATCCTGAAGCACAAACTGGCAGAAGCCGCGCGCGAAGAGGCCGCCCGCCGCGCGACATGAGCCATCATCGCGTCGGATGAGGCGGGGTGCGGCGACGCACTGCGACGCTCAAGCGCTGCGTGGCCGCGGCAATGGCTGATATCCTGCGACAAGGATCAGCGCCGATCAGCGCTCGCGGGAACCAGATGGGCCTTACGACAGTCCGCCAGACACGCCGACAACACGTTCGGAGCCTGACGTTGGCGATGGCGATGATCGCATCCGCGGCGTGGAGCCGTGCGTCGCCGGCGCAGGTCCGTGACGTCGCGCCGCTGCCACCGCTGGCGCAACGGCTTCCTGCCGTGCCGTCGGTCGTAAGCACCTTTGCCGGCAGTGATGGGCCGGGGCGCAAGGGCGGCACGATCGAGATGCTGGTGGGGTCGGAGCGGGAAACGCGTGTGATGACGCTGCTGGGTTATGCCCGGCTCGTGGCCTTCGGCACCGATCTCGCGCTGCGGCCTGACATCCTTGAGTCCTATACGGTCGAGGAGGGGCGGCGGTTTACCTTTCGACTGCGCCCGGGGCATCGTTGGTCGGACGGCCACCCGTTCACGGCCGAGGATTTTCGCTTCTGGTGGGAGGACGTCGCCAACAACCGGGACCTCAATCCCAACGGCCCATCGGTCGAGATGCTTGTCGAGGGCCGGCCGCCTGTCTTCGACGTGGTCGACGACCGCACCGTACGGTTCACCTGGCACGCGCCCAATCCGTACTTCCTGGAGGCCCAGGCACGCGCGCTTCCGCTGTTCATCTATCGGCCGGCGCATTACCTGCGCCAGTTCCACGCCAGGTACGCCGAACCGGCCGCGCTGCAGGCGGCGATGAAGCGGTTCCAGGTGCAGGACTGGATGCGGTTGCACCACCGGCTGGACCAGATGTACGTCAACGACAATCCCGACATGCCGTCGCTGCTGGCGTGGATTCCCAAGACGCGGTTGCCGTCGATGCGGCTGATCTTCGAGCGCAACCCCTATTATCACCGGATCGACGCACAGGGCGTCCAGTTGCCCTACATCGACCGCGTGATCCTCAACGTCGTGTCACCCTCGGTCATCCCGCTCAAGGCCGGGACGGGAGAAGCCGGCCTGCAAGCCATCTACCTGAGGTTCGACAACTACACCTACCTGAAGAAAGGCTCGAAGAATTTTCCGTTCGAGGTGTACCTGTGGGAGACCGGGACCGGTTCGGAGCTGGCGCTGTACCCCAATTTCAATCACGTGGATCCGGTTCTGCGCGCGCTGTTTCGCGACGTTCGCTTCCGCCGCGCGCTGTCGCTGGCGATCGACCGCGAGGAGATCAACGAAGCCGTGTTCTTAGGCCTTGCCCGTCCGTCCAACAACACGGTGCGCCCCGACTCGGCGCTGTATCGGCCGGAGTATGGCGAGAAATGGACGACGTTCGATCCGCAGCACGCCAATCGCCTGCTCGACGACATCGGGCTGACCCGGCGCGGCCGGGATATCCGGCGCCTCCCGAACGGCCGCCCGCTGGAGCTGATCGTGGAGATGGCCGGCGACACCAAGGAGCAGACCGACATCCTCAACCTGATCGCATCGACGTGGCGCCAGGTCGGTATCAAGATGGTGTACCGCAACCATGCGCGTGACCTTTTTCGCAAGCGGGTCTTTGCCGGCCAGACCATGATCGCCGTGTGGGCAGGGGTGGAGAACGCGATGCCCACGAGCAACTCCAGCCCGCGCGAATTCGTGCCCGCCACGCAAGGCGACCTGCAATGGCCGCAATGGGGTCTCTACCGCGAGAGCAACGGCAAGGCCGGCGAGCCGAGCGACCTTCCCGAAGTGCAGCGACTGATCGATCTGCTGGGCAAGTGGGAGCGCGCGACGGGTGAAGCCGATCAGCGCGCGGTCTGGCATGAGCTGCTGGCCGCGCATGCCGATCAGCAGTTCACCATCGGGGTCATCGCCGGATCGCGCCAACCGATCGTGGTCAGTCGACGGCTGCGCAATGTGCCGCGGACGGGCATCTACAGCTGGCATCCCGGCGCGTATTTCGGAATCTATCGGCCGGATACGTTCTGGCTGCAGGATGCGGCGCCGTCGAAGCCGTAGCCCTCGCGTGCCGTCCATCAGTCCATCACGCTGACGATCACGTGGCGCTTGCGCCCGTGCGAGAGGCGCTCGGGAGCCGGTTGCGCGTGGCAGACGCGCGTGGCGTCCGTGACCAACGCGCCGTCGAGACGCACGCCGCGCCCGGCGATGGCGCGACGGGCCTCCGCTTTTGAGCGCGCCAAGCCAGCGCGTACGATCAGGTCGACGAGTGGGATGCCGCTTGCAAGCTCGGTCCGCGTCACCGTCACGACCGGCAACCCCTCGGCGGCCGCTCCCCGTCCGAAGGCTTGCCCGGCTGTTTCCGCTGCTTGTCGTGCGGCATGCGCGCCGTGGGCCAGCGCGGTCGCCTCGTCGGCAAGCCGCTCCTTGGCCGCGTTCAACGCCGCGCCCTGCCTTGCCGCCAGGTCTTCGATTTCGTCGAGCGGCAGGTCCGTGAACAGCGTCAGGAAGCGGCCGACATCGGCCTCCTCGACGTTGCGCCAGAACTGCCAGTAGTCGAACGGCGACAGTCGCTCGGCATTGAGCCACACCGCGCCCGCCGCCGTCTTGCCCATCTTGGCTCCCGACGCCGTGGTGAGCAGCGGCACCGTAAGCCCGAATACCGCCTCGCCCGTGGTGCGGCGCGTCAGCTCGATGCCGTTGATGATGTTGCCCCATTGGTCGGCGCCACCCATCTGGAGGCGCACGCCGAGCCGACGTGAGAGCTCCAGGAAGTCGTATGCCTGCAGGATCATGTAGTTGAACTCGAGGAAGCTCAGGGTCTCCTGCCGGTCCAGCCGCGCTTTCACGCTGTCGAACGACAGCATGCGGTTCACCGAGAAATGTCGGCCGATGTCGCGCAGCATCTCGATCCAGCGCAGGTCACCCAGCCAGTCGGCGTTGTCGACCATGACCGCGTCGGTCGGTCCGTCGCCGAAGGTGAGGAGACGGCCAAAGATTGTGCGGATACCGGCGATGTTCGAAGCGATCTGCTCGGCGCTCAGCATCGGCCGGACTTCCGAGCGAAAGCTTGGATCGCCGATGCGGCTCGTTCCGCCGCCGATCAGCACAATCGGCTTGTGGCCGGCCTGCTGCAGCCGGCGCAGTGCCATGATCGGCAGCATATGGCCGACATGAAGACTGTCGGCGGTCGCATCGAAGCCGGCGTAGGTGGGCACGATACCCGCCGCGAACGCTTCATCGAGGCCGGCGAGATGGGTCGCCTGATGGATGTAACCGCGCGCGAACAGCGTTCTCAGCACGGCCGAACGCGGTTCGACGGGGATGCCCGTTGGGGTGGTTGCACTCATCGCAGGTCTCCTGGCCGTATGCCGCCAGGAGGATTGCCCGAAAACAAAAGCCGCCCTGACGGCGGCTTGTCTCGGTCATGTCAAAACCGCGCCGCCCCTATCGGAACGTCGCGTAATAGAAAGCGGCGGTGAGCGCGGTCTTGATCATGGATATGCCCTCTATCCGATGGTCCTCGCCAAGGCAACCGGATCGCATCGGATCAGCTTGAAAAACCAGTGTGCAGACACACTTTCTTGACTGTGAGCGAATGCTCATATAATACCAGCGTGTGATGCTGTCGGAACGTGGCTCTCTCCGTTCCGATGCACTGCCTCTCCTGGAATCCGCGGTCGCTGCCACGAGGGCTGTACATGTCGCTTGCCGATGATGTGCTCGACCTGATCGGACAGATCTACGAGGCCGGTGTCGAACCCAGACTGTGGGATACGACACTGGTGCGTCTCGGCGAGCGCTTCGGCGCCAACGGCGGCATCCTGGCGACGACGGTGGGCAACGGCAACCAGTTGAGTTTCTCCAGCGAATTCGGCGCCGAGCCCGAATGGCAGGCACTGTACAATCGGGAATTCCACAGGCCTGAACTCAATCCGCTGTTTCCGGCGTTCCGGCGGTTGCGGCCCGGTCTGGCGTCGGCCGACTGGATGCTGCTGCCCAAACAGAACCTAATGCGCTCGCCGTTCTACAATGAATGGAGCGCGCCGCAGGACCGTCACGCGTATTTCGGCCTGGTGACGTCGGCGGGACCACAGGCGGTGGGCGCGATCATGTTCTGCCGCGGCCGGCGCCTTGGCGATTTTGCACCCGACGAGGTTGCGTTGCTGCAGGCCTTGTCGCCGCATCTGGTCCGGGCTGTCGGTTTCAGCCGGCGCCTGGGTGCACTGGCCGGTCAACGCGAGCTTTGCGGTGCGCTGCTCGATACCGCCGCCAATCCGATCATCGTGGTCGAGCCCGATGGCCGGATCGTGCACGCCAATCGCGCCGCGCGGCGCATCCTGCGCGCGGCCGACGGTCTGCTGGCACGGCGGGATCGCTTGACCGCGGCGCGACCGGCCGACACGTCGGCGATGCGGCGGCGGATCAGGGCCACGGCCGACCGTAACGCGGCCGCCTGTGAGACCTTCGCCGTGGCGCGGCGATCGGGTGCGCGGCCCTATGGTGTCGCGATGTCTCCGGTGCCGGTTCATGCGGTGGGCCTGGAGCCGAGCAGGGTGCTGGTTGCCATCTTCGTCGCCGACCCGGATGCCATGCCGCCTGATATGGCGAGCGCGCTGCAAACGGCGTACGGGTTGACTCCGGCCGAGGCCGCGCTCGTCGCGCTGCTCGCACATGACACGCCATCGCTCGCCGATGCGGCGGACCAGTTGGGCGTGTCACGGACCACGGTCAAGACGCATCTCAAGCACAGCTACCAGAAGACCGGCACGCAGCGGCAGACCGAGCTGATACGGCTGGCGCTGGCGTCATCCAGCGGACTGCATCGCCGCCCCGGCTGACAACCACGCCCGGCTGTTTTGTGCCTCCTCCTTTGGGAGGAGGCGCGCCGGCTCATTTTGATCTCCACTGTCGGCATCGTGCGACACGCAGTGTCCGTCCCGTCTGCCGTGGAGAGTCGACCTTGCGTCATCCCTGTCGTTTCGGTTTGGTCCTCGCAACGGCCGTGATGCTCACGCCCGACCTGGCGCTCGCCGACGCCACGGTTCCGACGCGGGATATTCCCAACGCGCGCGACAACCCGCTGCTGCGCCGCTACGACGGCAGCTTCATTGTCGACTACGCGCAGATGGCGTTCGACGAGTTCGAGCTGCCCGTGAGCACATTGAAGCAAGTGGCTGACAAGCGGGACAGCATGAACAACAGGGTCTTTGCGCCGGAACGCGCCGTGGCGCTGGAAGGACGCAAGACACGCATCGTCTACGTAGTGCCGCCCCAGCGCAGCCCGCTCGAAGTGATGAGCAATTACCAGGACGAGATCGTGGCCCGCGGCGGCGAAGCCATGTTCAGCTGCCGCGACGAGGCCTGTGGCGGCGACAACAGTCGAAGCAGCGACGGCGGCGGTGGCGACCAGAGCTTGATGATGCGGATTTATCCAAAGGCAGAGCTGCGCGCGCCATACAACAGCAACGGCTACTGCAGCGTCGTGTCGAATATATCGGGCCTGCGCTATGCCGCGGCGCGCGTGCCGACGCCCAACGGCGACGCCCATGTCGCGATTGCCACCTACTCTCTGCGCAATGACCTCTACTGCAAGGCGCTCAACGAGCGGACCATTGTTGTGGTGACCATCATCGAACCCAAGGCGCGCGAGCAGCGCATGGTGACGGTTGGCGTCCCCGAGATGAACAGCGCGCTCAACCGCGACGGCCGCATCGTGCTGCACAATATCCTGTTCGATTTCGACAAGGCCGACATCAAGCCGGAAAGCCGACCGCAGGTCGAGGAGATCGCCCGCTTGATGCAGGCAAGTCCGAACCTGCGCCTGCATGTCGTTGGCCACACCGACAACCAGGGGCAGCTTGCCTACAACATGGATCTATCGCGCCGGCGATCGCAGTCGGTGGTGCAGATGCTGGTGCAGGCACATGGCATTGCCGCCGCCCGGCTGACCGGTCACGGCATCGGGCCGCTCGCCCCGGTGGCACCCAACACCGACGACGCCGGCCGCGCGCGCAACCGCCGTACCGAGCTGGTTCCGCAGTAGACGTCGACCCATCGACATCGTTCACGGAGAACGTCCATGAGACGCATGCTTTGGCACGATACACGGGTGGAAGGCGAATCGCCCAAATTGGCATCCAACACACATCACAGCAATGAAGACAGCGACATCGACGGCTCCATCAACTGGGTCGCATCGTATGCCAAGTCTCAGGGCGGCCTCAGCGAGTTGATCATCATCTGCCATGGTGCCTATGTAAGCGCGAACGCAGTTCGCGGCGTAACCGACGCAAGCACGCCGATACCGGGATTCGGACTGGTTCTGTGCAAACAGAAACTCCATCTGGGCAACATCAACAAGGTGCAGGTCTGGAAGCCATGGATCCAGCGCGTGACGATCTACGCTTGCGGCGCAGCCAGAACTGAGCCCGGCAACGAGGGTACGTGGGGCGACGGAATGCGTTTGATGGGAGAGTTCGCGATATACAGCGGTGCCTATGTCATTGCCCCGCGGGATCCGCAGACCTACTCCCACTCAACGGGCTGGTTCTCCTCGGCCATAGACTTCGGTCAATGGGAGGGACCGGTTTACGCGTTCGATCCGCGCGACGGAAAAGGTAAGCCGTACAGTCCGGGCCAGATGAGGTAGCCAGCAGCAGCAGAGGGTGCGGCAGTTGGTACACGGCGACTGTCGTGCGGGTGGGTCCGATCCGGCCACTGCCGTGGGTACGCCGTTCGCAGCGCGAAGCTGCGAGCCTAAAGTTAAGGTTTGTGTCGGCATCAGGTAAAGTTATGATATAACATCTCTTTATTACGAGATGGTCCCAATGGAAGCAATCAAAAGCACCGTGTTCCGGTACTGGAGTGAGCACGCGTCATCGTTCAATGCGCGAGCGTCTCATATCGAATTCGCCCAGGAGTGGGCTGCGGTGTTGGCGCAGGCGGTCCCGATGCCGCCGGCTCGGGACGTGGTGGATTTGGGAACAGGAACCGGCGCATGCGCACTGATCCTGGCCGCTTTGGGTCACAGGGTGACCGCCGTCGATGGTGCTGACGGCATGCTGGTGCAGGCACGGCAAAACGCCGAGGCCATGGGCGTCGATGTCCGGTTCGTTCAAGGGGATGTCGATGATCCCAAGCTTCCGCTCGCCAGCTGGGACGTGATCTGCGCGCGAAACCTGTTCTGGACCCTGCCCGATCCCAGTCGCACGCTGGCGACGATCCGAGGTCTTCTGCGACCTGGTGGCGTCCTGCTGTTCTCGGACGGTGTCTGGCGGGACCCCGCCGATCCGGCTGGTGCATCGGACACGACGTACGGGGACGTGAACGACAGTCTGCCCTTCTATGGCGGCATTGAACTGGCCGATGCCGAAGCGCTGCTGAACCGCAACGGTTTCGGCGACATCCGGCACTGGCATCACCTTTTTGCCACCCATCCATATCCGAAGCCAACGCCGAGACGTTTCTTCGTACTGACGGCGTCCCCGATTTCAACGCCTGGCGCCGTCGAAACCACCACGTGACAGGCAAGAGGAAGGCCGGATGCTCTGTATCTGGTGACTACCGATCGGACTCGTGGTCGAGGGGAGAAAAGGCGATCGCCTTCATTTCGATGAGCAGCAGAGGGTGCGGCAGCTGGTGTACGGCAACCGTCGTTCGGGTGGGTCCGTTCTCGTCGAAGGTGGATGCCCAGACCTCATTGAATCCTTCGTAGTCGTTCATGTTGACCAGGAAGCAGCTGACCTCGACCAGGTCCTTCAAGGACAGGCCGGCACTGGCCAGGATGTCCTGAAGGTTGCGGATGACGGCGCGCGTCTGCACGCGGATATCGACGCGCGCCACGCCCATCGTGTCGGCGTCGCCACCCTCGAACGTGTTGTCGGGACGGCGCGCGCTGGTGCCGGAGATGAAGACGAAGTCGCCCGCCCGGCGATAGTGAGGAAAGCGACCGCGCGGCGTTGCTTTGCCTTTGACGACTCCGGTGGGAACCGACGCGCGGCTGTCTTGGGTCACGGTCATGATCGAGGATGCGCTCCTGCGCTGCGCGGTTACGAAAGCTGGAACTCGACGACGGCGGCGCCGGCGCCGTAGGTGGCGCCGTAGCCGTGAACGACCGCGCGCTTGAAGTCGCCGACGCCACCCAGCAGCCAGGCCAGGTGTTTCATGCCCATGTCGCCCTTGGCCGACCCGTTGTAGTGGCCGACCGCGTCGCGCAAGGCGCCGGCGCCGCCGCGGGTCATCGCCTCGAGCAGGGTCCGGTTCGCCTGGTCGTCCGCCGCGTTGACGATGTGGTCGTGGCTGATGTCGATGTCGCGATCGAAGTAGCTGGCCGACAGGCCGCCGATGGCGATCACCGCAGCCCGCTTGTCGTGCTTGTTCGCTTGCGCGGCGGCCAGCTTGCCCAGCGTCTCGGTCTTGGCGAAGTCATGGTACAGATTGTTGGAGGCCACCACCGCCGGGATCTTGCCGCCGGGGTTGAGGAAGGCGTTGGCGACAATGGTGCCGGTGTCGATCGGGAAGCCGTCATAGTCGACGGGCTTCGAGCGGATGCCGGCGGCGCTCGCGGCATCGATGCAGGCCTTGGCCAGGGCCACGTCGGCACGCAGGTCCATCTGCAGGTCGCCGAACGCGTACCAGTTCTCATCGACGTGCAGGCCGGTGCTGTGCGGGCGCGTCTGCCACAGCTCGTCGAGCACGGCGATCCACTGGGTCGAGTAGATCAGCAGGACATCGGGCTTCGATTGGCGCAGCACGTCGCCGGCGGCGCGGGCCGCCTGGGCGAGCGCAGCCCACGGCGCGTTGTCTTCCTTGAGTAGAGGCAATGGGTTTCCCGGTACGAGAAAGGCTGAAACGACCGGCATGGTGGTCTCCTGGCGAGCGAGGATGGCGGGATCAGGCGGCGAGCCGCCATTCCATCACGGCATTGCCGGTGCCGATCACCGTGCCGTACCCATGCAGTTCGGCCGGTATGCTCGGGTAGTCCATGGCCGCGATCATCCATGGGAACGCGCCCGACTTCACTTCGGCGAAGGCCTCCTCGACCCATTGCGGGAAGAGCCGCATCACTTCGCGGATCTCGCCTTTGCGCATCAGCTCGATCATCCGCATGTCCCATTGATAGCCCTGGTAGCTCTGCGGATGCTCGCGGCTCATGTCCTCGGGAATCTCCGGTTCTTCCTGGAAGTGGTAGTGTGAGAACGTGTTGGAGCACAGCAGCACCGCGCGCTTGCCACTCTTCTCGATCGCGCGCCGGGTTGCCTTGCCCAGCGTCTCCATCTGCTCGACGCCCGTGTTGAGGTCGAGATAGTAGGGCGAGTTGTTGGCCGAGATGCCCACCACGGGGATGTCCCATTGCGGGCGGATCATGTGCAAGGTCGTGATCGTGCCGTAGTCGACCCGGAAGTTGGGATTGCGCATCATCTTTGCGGTCAGCCCCAGCTCCTGCGTTTCGGCACAGCATGCCTCGGCCAGCGCGACATCCACGGTCATGTCGAACTGGTAGCGGAAGAGATTGGGGAAGATCGGATCGACCGATTTTCCCGACAGCCGCGGCACGCCCAGGAAGTGGTGGCCGACCAACGTCGTCCAGTGCGGCGAGTGGACCAGAAGGACATCGGGCTTCAGCGCCTCGATGCTCTTGCGCGCCCGTTCATAGGCCCAACGCAGCGGCTCCCAGCCGCCCTGCGCCCGCGGTTCGTTCTGCGGCGGATTTTCCGCATAGACGAGATGCGGCGGGTGGGGCGCGACGAAACCGGCGACAATTTTTCCCTGGGTCATGGCCGTTTCCTCTTTGGAAATCTCAAATAGTGAGATATGATTATTGATAAATAAGATTGCTCTATCGGGCCCGTGCGTCAAGCGAAAACACCTGTTGCGGACGGGCGAGCATCCGCGCGTGCGCGCCGAACGACAGATCGACAAGAGGTGCGACCATTCGCGGCCATACCCTCACGCCCAAGAACAATTCCGTGGCCAAGGCCTTTGCCATCCTGCGCGCCATCGCGGCCGCTGATCGCGACGTCAACGCGCGCGACCTGGCGCGGGCGATCGACAGCAACATGGCCACGGTTCACCGTTTTCTGCTGACGCTCGAGGAGGAAGGGGCCGTGGCTCGCGGCCGGCGTGGTGGATTTCACCTTGGGCCGGGTTTGGCGCAGCTGGGTGGGCGGGTCGAAGGTGACCAGCTGTTGATCAACGCTGCGCAGTCGCATCTCGAAGCCCTTGCCGAAGCGTTCCGCGAGGTCGTGCATTGCGTTGCCCGCAGCGGCAGCCAGGCGATCAATGCCGCGGTCGCCAAGCCGGACCGGTCGCTGCTCATCGCGCATCCCGTCGGTGAGCCGTTTCCGATGCATTGCTCGGCGGCGGGCAAGCTGTTCATCGCGGCAATGAGCGACCATCACCGCAAGACGTACCTGGATGCGACGCCGCTGGAGCGTTTCACGGCGGCGACCATCACCGATCGCGGTGCGTTGGAGCGACAACTGCGCAACATCCAACAGCAACGCTTCGCGGTCGATGACGAGGAATGGGAAGAAGGTTTGCGCTCGATCGCCGTCCCGCTGCGCAATGCGCGGGGCAACGTCGTGGCGGCCATCGCGCTGTCGGCGCCGGCATCGCGCCTGACCGACGCGAAGCTGCCGGCGGTACGGGCCGCGCTCGAGACGCGAGCGCACCAGATCGAGCGATCGCTGTTCGTCGAAAGCCGGACCTTTCCCGCCACGGCGCGGCCGCGGGCGAACTATCCGCACCTCAAGCGCGTCGGTGATTTCATCTTCGTGTCGGGAACCAGTGCGCGGCGGGCCGATGACAGTTTCGAGGGCGTGTCCTTCGTCAACGGCAAGGCCAAAATCGATATCGCGACACAGACCCGCTACACCCTGGAAAAAATACAGGACATGCTGAAGGCGATCGGCGTGTCGCTGGACGACGTGGTGAACGTCAGCGCGTATCTTACGGACATGGCGGACTATGACGCGTTCAATCGTGCCTACGGCGCATTCTTCCCGGGCGGCAGTCCGGCGCGCAACACGGTGGCGGTCAAAGCGCTGCCGCATCCGCACCAGGCAATCATGATCACGGCGGTCGCGCACAAGGCCCGCGCCCTGCCGGGCGGCGATTGAGCCGCGGATGGCCGATGTCCCGCGCGCCGACGAGGATCCGGCGACCGGCTTCTTCGCAGCGTTGAAGGGCGCGCTCGATGCGCTGGACCCCGATGCGGCGCTGATTGCGCTGGCGCGCGCGAGCGCACCACAAATCATCGCGATAGCGCCGACGGACAGCGCTCCCCTCCACCCATTGCTGGGCGTCGCGGCGGCGCTCTTCGCGCAGGCGCTCAACCGGATGGGCCACCCGGAGACGGTCGCGCCGGTGCTCGGCTGGTTCTGCGATTGCCTGGCGCCGCCGCATCGGCGCGGCGAAGGACACTGGCGGCTCACGACGGCTTTCCCGTTCGTCTGGATGGGACTGATCGATGCGGCGTTGGGGCAGGGTGACCAGACCGCGGCGGTCGATGTCTTCGTCCATGCCTGCGATGCCCGGCGCCATGGGCGTGCCGATGCCACGACGGCCGATCCGCTGGCGGTGGCCCTGATCGCCCATGCCGGCGCCCAGCGTCAGGACAGCTTTGTGCTGTCGCCGGCATCGCTGCTGGAGCGCGGCGAGGCCATCCTCGGGCTCGGGCCGCTCGATCGGCGGCTGGAGCGAGTGCAGGCATTCCACGCCGGCTTCGTCGCCATCGCGCTGGTCGCCGACGCGGCCGGACGCGTGCTGCCGCTCGTCGAGGCGGAGCTTCCCGCGTATCTGGCGGCGCCAACGATCGACAACAGCCACTTCGAGTTCAATGCCATCTGCGTGCTGGCCGCAACGGGCCGCGACGCGCAGGCGCTGGAGGCGGCACGCGCGCTGGCGCGGCGCGGCTATGGTCAGGCCTGGCGGTTCAATCTTGCCACGGCGGAGACGATGGGCTGGACGCAGGAAATGCGCCAGAACGAGTGGCTGGGGCACCTCGCCACGACGCCGCAATATGCGACTTTTCTGCGCGCGTACGTGATTCGGCCATTTCAGCCGCACGGTCCCGAGACGACTGCGCTATGCGCCGTGCGCGATGGCAGGTGGAGCGGCAAGAAGCCGCGCAAATGCGCGATCTCGAAAGCGCCGATCGCACCCGGCGCGCCGGTCGTGCGCTACCGTCACCTGTTCGGCCGGGCACTCGACGGTGCCTTCCACATCGCCGCGGAGGAGGCCTTCGCGGCCTCACCAGCGCAGCAGGCGCGTGACGCCTTCGAGGCCGAGCGGATCCCGCTCGCGGCGCTGTTTCCCTTCGCGCATACGGTGGACGGCCACTGGGACAGTCCCCTGATCGCGGCATTCCATTTCGACATCGCCCGCGATCCGGCAGCGTTCGACATCGATCGTGCCGCGCGGCTGATTGCCGAGCATGCACCGCCGCCCATCCGCCGCTATTGGATCAAGGGGCCGAGCCGGGCCGAACAGGTGCCGGCGTTCGCGCCCTTCGCCGGCGATGACGGTCACGGCGATGCGGTCAATTTTGCCTGGCGCCTGATCAAGGCGGGCCATCGCGCGGCGTTGCTGGCGGCTGTTGCGACCCGACCGGAGGCCGACAAGGTCTTCGCGATGCTCGCGACCTTCGATGATGCCGACCTGCGACAAGCGGCGGCGCGGCACTTCGATCTGCCGGATCTTCCCGAGACCATGGCGCGCGCCTTCGCGGAGCGGCCGACACTGGACGATCACTGGGCGCTGGCGGCCTATGGCGATGCCCATCCGCGCTTTCGCGCCGCGCTCGTGGCGGCGATGTCGGCCTACGGACTGCATCTCTATTCCAACAACCATCCGACCGCCGACTGGTTTCTCCAGGGACTGGAGCACTACGCCTATGCCGGCGGCTCCCAGCTTCTCTTCTTCCTGATCGATCATCCGCGGGACGAACCGGTCCTGGCCGAGGTGGTCCGTGAGATGTGGATCCCCAGCGGCTGGAGTGCGCACGACGCCTACGGCAACACCGGGCTCTTCTATGTGCGCACGGCGTTGCTGCATTTCGCGCGCCACGCGCCCGATAAGCTCCAGGCCTGGCTCGCCCGCCCGTGGTGCGATCTCGCGAAGGGAATGGCCAAGGAGCGCGAGACCCTGCGGCTGGTGAAGCAGGCGACGAAGTCGTCGCGGCGCCGGTGAACCTTCGCCTCGATCGCCCGGCGCGGATGATCGGGTGCTATTGCCAGTCGAGCAGGGTGCGTTCCAGGCGGTTCATCAGGGACGTCACGCCAAGCCCCAGGAAGGCCAACAGGAACAACAGCCCCATCACGCCGTCCATGCTGAAGGTCGACTGCAGATAGGCCAGCGTCTGGCCCAGGCCGTGCTCCGCAGCGATCAGCTCGGCGCCGACCACGCCCAGCAGCGCGAAGATCAGGCCCAGCCGGAAGCCGGAGAAGATCACCGGCACGGCCGAGGGCAGCGTAACCTTGGTGAATACCTGCTGCGGCGTCGCGCCCAGTGCCTTGGACAGCACCAGATGGTCGCTGTTGACGCTGCGGATACCGGCCACCGTGGCCGACAGCACGATGAAGAATGTGAGACTGAACCCGACGGCGATCTTCGATCCGATGCCCAGTCCGAACCACAGCAGGAACAGTGGCGCCAACGCGATGCGCGGCATCGCGTTCAGCAGCGTGAGATAAGGCTCCGACGCCCGGTGGAAGCCGGGGAAAACCATGAACAGCAGGCCGGTTGCCACGGCGCAGACGCTACCGCCGATGAAGGCGATCACGGCTCCGGCCAGAGTGTAGCCGAGCTCACGCCACAGCGTGCCGCCGGTGACGAAACCCTTCCACAGATAGGCGGCGATGCCGGAGGGGCGGCCGAAGAAGGCGGGGTCGAGCAGATCCTGGCTGGCGGCGAGCTCCCACGCGCCGATCAGCGCGGCGATGAACAGCACGTGCCGCAGCCACAAGGGGACGGTTCGTGGCCCGATGCGTCGTGCGACGCGCCCGCCTGCCGGGGCCGCGGCCATGATCGACACCAGCCGTTCGGACCGCGTGCTAATGGACATGGCCGGCCATCCCCTGCTCGAGCAGACCCCAGAGACGCCCGTAAAGCGCGTGGAAGCGCGGATCGTTCTGCAGCGCGCGGATGCTGCGCGGCCGCGGCAGGTCGATCGGCACGTCGGCCAGGATGCGGCCTGGCCGGGCGCTCATGACGATCACGCGGTCCGACAGCGCCACCGCCTCGGCCAGGTCATGGGTCACGAACACGACAGTCTTGCGATCGGCCGACCACAAGTCCATCAGCACGTCCTCGAGCTGCAGCTTGGTTTGGGCATCGAGCGCGCCGAACGGCTCGTCCATCAGGAATACCGGGCTGTCGAGCACGAAGGTGCGCGCCAGCGCGCAACGTTGGCGCATGCCGTGCGACAGCGCCTTGGGGTACTGGTCGGCGAAGGCATCCAGGCCGACGCGCGCCAGCAAGGTCCGGGCGCGGGCCTCGCGCTCGACCCTGGCGACGTTGCGTACCTCCAGGCCATAGACGGCGTTGCCCAGGGCGGTGCGCCACGGCATCAGGCTGTCGCGCGCCAGCATGTAGGCGATGTCGGGATTGCCCGGCCGCGGCGCCTTGCCCAGCACGCGCGCCTCGCCGTCCGGCGTTTCCGCCAGCAGGCCGGTCAACAGGTTCAGGATGGTGGTCTTGCCGCAGCCGCTGGGGCCGACCAGCGAGACGAACTCGCCCGGGGCGATGGTGAACGAGGCGTTGTCGACGGCCAGGACCGGCGCGGCGGTGCCGCCGCCGAACCGCACGCTGAGGTCGCGCACCTCGATGGCGCAGGCGGTTTCCATCACGGCGCCTTTTCGTACAGCAGCGGCGCGGTGTCGACGGCGGCTTCGATCTGCCTTGTGGCCAGCATGTTGTCGGCGATCTGCTTGAGCGCCGGCCGGCTGATCGCGATACGGTAGCTGGGAACCGCGTCCTTCAGCGACACCGCCATGATCTCCTCGCCGCGCGGCATGTCGAACTTGAAGAAGCCCTGGGCGATCTTCAGCAGCTCGTCGAAATTGCCCGGTGCCTGGATGAAGGCTTCAGCATCGCGCGCCGCCGCGATCAGCGCCTCGGGCACGTGCGGTGACTTGGCGGCCGCGTCGCGGGTCATGACCGCCACGACGGAAGCACCGTTGGTGCCGGCCACTTCGGGCGGTTCGGTAGCGATGCCGGCGCGGTATAGCGTGCGGCAGGTCTTGAGCACCACGCACATCGAGTTCGACGGCTCGAAGGTCATGTTGGCATCGACCTGCTTGGAGATCAGCGCGCCGTAGGATGTGTTGGGGGCGCCCACCGCCACGAATGTGAAGTCCTCGGGCTTGAGCCCGGCGCGCCGCGCCAGCTGCCCGAACTGCAGCTCCGCGATCGAGCCGCGCGCGGTCACGCCGATCTTCTTGCCTTTGAGGTCGGCCATGAAGGCGGGATAGCCGCGGTCGGCGGCCGGTGCGTCGGCATCGTTGCGCACGGTGATCAGGAACGGATTGCGCTGTCCGATGCTGAGCAGCGCCACGAGGCGGGCACCCTTGAGCCCGGCCATGATCTGCACCTCGGGCCCGACGACGGCGACGTCGATGCTCTTGGCCAGCAATGCCTGGGCGCCCAGCGGTGCCGACGGAACAGTCTGCAGCTGGCAGGTGATGCCGTGCTTCTCGCAGTAGCCCTTGGTGACGGCGACCCGGTAGATCAGGTTGCCGATGCCGGGATAGTCCTGGATCTTCACCGTCTCGCCGCGGCCTTGCGCCAGCGCGGCGGAAAACGATACGCCCATGAATGCGACGACGGTCGCGGCGATGGCCTTGGCCCTGGTCATGACGACTCCTTCGGCTGGGGTCCGCGACAGTCAGTTCAGGGGCTCGCCCTCCAGCGTGATGCGGTGCATCAGGCGCCGCTCGCCGTGGTAATCGTTGATCGCGAAATGCCAGGTCGCGCGGTTGTCCCAGAACGCAATCGAGCCTTCGCGCCACGAGAAGCGGGTATGGAACTCCGGCCGCATCGCGTGGGCGTAGAGATAATCCAGCAGCGGCTTGCTCTCGGCCGCCGTCCAGCCTTCGAAGTGAATGGTGAAGCCGGGATTCACGTAGAGCGTCTTGCGGCCGCTGCCGGGGTGGCGGATGACGACGGGATGCACGGCGTCCTGGGTCGCCTGTTCGGGGTTGCCGATGCGATCGCCGACGCCCTTCGTATACAGGGACTTGGCGCCGAAGACGTGCCGGCTGGAATGCACGGCGCGCAGCCCCTCGAGCGTGCGCTTCAGCCCGTCAGACAACGCATCATAGGCGAGGCTCATGCTGGCAAACATGGTGTCGCCGCCGCGTGGCGGCACCTCGCGCGCCAGCAGCACGGAGCCCAGTGCCGGGACCTGGTCGTAGCTGTGGTCGGTGTGCCAGCCGCCGCCGATATTGGTGGTCTGGGCCGGCTCCTTGCGCACCTCCGCGATCTGCGGATAGTCCGCCACCGCCTTGAAGAAGCGGTTGACGTTGATCGGCGCGAAGCTGCCGGCAAAAGCGATGTGCTGCTCGGGCGTCAGCACCTGGTCGCGGAAGAAGATCACGCCGTGCTCGTACAGTGCCTGGCGCAACTCCTCGGTTTCCGCCGGCGAGAGCGGCTGCGAGAGGTCGATGCCCAGAATCTCGGCGCCCAGGGCACCCGAGGTGGGACATACGTCAAATCGGGCATTGCGCATGACGTTCCTCCAGCTTATCGTTATAAATAGAATTGTAGTTCTGATTCTAGTTTTAATGCAAGGCAAATCGAAAACCTGGGCGCCTGCTGTCGTCCCGAGCGCCGCGAGGGATCTAGGCGCCGCCATACGCCATGTGCGATAGCACGGACGTGGACGGGGGCCGATGTCATGCTGGATGAGGAACTCCTAGCCGGTGCCGATATACCGGGGATGCGGCCGGTGCAGCAGCAGCGCAGCCGGGATCTCGTGGTGCGGCTGATGAACGAGGGCCTGGCGCTGCTGCAGGACCATGATTTCGACAGCCTCTCGATCGAGGCGCTGTGCGCGCGGTGCGAGGCTACGGTCGGTTCGTTCTACGGCCGCTTCGAGAGCAAGGAAGCCTTCATCGATACGCTGCAGCGGCTGGTGGTGGCGGACGCACGGCGATACCTCGACACCACCTACGCCTCGGATGCGGTGCCGGACGACAGTCTGCCGCATCTGCTGGCCTGGATCTGCAAAGGCGGCGTGCAGTGGTATCGCGATCATGAAGGGCTTGTGCGTGCCTGCCTGCGCCGTGCCACGCATGACCGCCGGACCTGGACCCCCTTGCGCGAGGCTGGTCGCCTGCATGTCGCCTACGCGCTGCCGCGCATCGTGGCGCTGTCGCCGCCCGAGTCCGGTACGGCCCTGCAGGAGCGCATCGCGTTCGCCTTCCAGATGCTGTTCGGCACGATGAACAACATGGTGTTGATCGACCCCGGTCCGATCTCGCTGCGTCATCCCTCGGTCGCGCGCACCCTGGCCGCCGCCATGCACCAGCTGATCGTGGTGCGGGTGTGAGCCGCCGTGCTGCGTTCCGCCTCACACCGAAATCAGCGGGCGCAGGGTATCGAAGTCGGCGAGCAGGGCCTGGGACTGGTCCTGCCGGATGATCTTGCCGCGATCGAGCACGATGGCCTTGTCGCTCAGCCGCAGCGCGTCCTCGGCGTGTTGTTCGACCAGGATGATGGCGAACCCGTAGTCGCGCCGCAACCGCCGGATCGACTCTTCCAGTTCCTCGACGATCACCGGCGCCAGTCCCTCGAACGGTTCGTCGAGCGCCAGCAGGCTCGGGTTGGTCATCAAGGCGCGGGCGATCGCCAGCATCTGCTGCTCGCCGCCCGAGAGATGGTCGCCGTGATTGCGCCGGCGCTCCTTCAGGCGCGGGAACATCGCATAGGCGTCGGCCAGTCCGAAGCGGCCCGGCCGTGCCGCGACGCGCAGGTTGTCCTCGACGGTCAGCGAGGGGAAGATGTCGCGCTCCTGCGGCACCCAACCGATGCCGAGGGCCGCCCGTTCGTTGGCAGCGCTGCGGCTGATGTCTGCGCCGCGCCAGCGGATGGTGCCGCCCGAGATGACAGCATGGCCCATCAGCGCGAGGATCAGCGTGGTCTTGCCGACGCCGTTGCGGCCGAGGACCGCCAGACCCTCGGCCTCGTCCAGGCGCAGGGTGATGCCTTCCAGCACGATGGCTTCGCCATAGCCCGCCGTCAGGCTGTCGATCTCAAGCATGCGCGCCTCGCCGGCCGAGATAGACTTCCCGGACCTGCGGGTTGGCGGCGATGTCCGCCGGCGTGCCCTCGGTGAGGACCTGTCCCGCGACGAGCACCGTGATGCGCTCGGCGAAGCGGAATACCAGCCGCATGTCGTGCTCGATGAAGACGAGCGTCAGGCTGTCGGGCAGGGCGTGGATACGTTCGAAGATCGCTTCGCTGTCGGCCGCCGGTACGCCGGCCGCCGGTTCGTCGAGCACCAGGACACTGGGACGCGCCGCCATGGCGAGCGCAATCTCGAGCAGGCGGCGGCTGCCATAGGGCAGGGTGGCGACCAGTTGATCGGCCAGCGGCAGCAGGTGCACGAATTCAAGGCAGGCGCGTGCCTCATCGAGCGCGGCGCGATCGGCCCGCGCGGAGCGCCAGAAGATGCCGGTTCGGCGGTTGCGCTCGAGCACCGCGAGCCAGACATTGTCCAGGACCGACAGGTTGGCGAACAGCTGGTTGATCTGGAATGTCCGCACCAGGCCCTTGTGCACCCGTTGGGCTTCGGACAGGTGCGTCGCGTCCTCGCCGGCCAGCATGATGCGGCCGGCGGTCGGCTTCAGGCTGCCGGTCAGCGCATTCACCAGCGTCGTCTTGCCGGCACCGTTGGGTCCGATCAGCGCGTGGCGCGCGCCGGGACGGATGGCGAGTGATACCTGGCGCACGGCCTCGAAGGCACCGAAGCGGATGCTGAGGTCGCTGGTGGCGAGCGCTGCCGTCATGGCTGCCGCCGGCGGCTCAGCCGCTCGATGATGCCGCCGATACCGCCGCGCGCCAGGAAGACCGAGGCCATCAGCACGATGCCGAGGCCGAGCTGCCAGTAGCGCGGGCTCACCGTCGACAATGCGTCCTTGACCACGCCGAAGGCGGCGGCGCCGATACCGACCCCTGCGAGGTGGCCGTTGCCGCCCAGGGTCACGACCATGACGATCTCGGCCGAGCGTTCGAAGCCCAGCATGTCCAGCGAGGCGAACCGGCTGGTTTGCGCCAGCAGTGCGCCGGCGATGCCGGCGACCGCGCCCGACAGCAGATAGGCCACCGCCAGATGGCGCGCGACCGGCGAGCCGATGGCCGGCATGCGCCGGGCATTCTCGCGGATGCCGCGCAACGCCATGCCGAAAGGCGAGTTCGTCACGCGCCACAGCGCCAGGTAGACCAGAAAGAACGTAGCCAGGGCGTAGATGAAGCCCGTCCTGCCCTCGAAATCGAAGGCAAAGAGGCCGAGCAGCGGCGCGACCTCGAAATCGGACAGCCCGTCGGCGCCGCCCGTCAGGTCGCGCAGCCGGTTGGCGGCCTCGTACACCAGGGACGCGACCCCGAGCGTCACGAGAAGGCGCGTGAAGTCGTTGCCGCGCACGACGATCGGGCTCAACACCAGCGCGATCAAGGCGGGGACCGCGGCACCCACCGCCAGCCCGAGCAGCGGATCGGTGAGGCCGGCCCGCGCCAGGATGGCGCTGCTGTAGGCGCCCAGGCCGAGAAAGACGGCATGGCCGAGCGAGACGATCCCGGCGTGTCCCTGCAGCAGGTCGTAGGACAGCGCGAAGATCATCAGCACCAGGATCTGCGTTGCCAGCGCGAAGTGGTTCGGGAAGAGGAAACCGCTGGCGATGAGGGCAGCGAACAGCAGCGTCGTTGCCCCGCTGATCGGCAGCCGCATGCCGGGCCCGACGGCGAGGCCGCTGTCTTTCAGCAAGGTCATGCCGCGCGTCCCCTCAGGCCGGACGGCCTGACCAGGAGAACGGCGACCAGCAGGCCGAAGATCACGAAGCCGCCGGCCTCGGGCAGGAAATACTTGAACAGCGCGTCGACCGTGCCCAGCACCAGCGCCGCCTGCAGCGAGCCCGCGATCGAGCCGGCGCCGCCGATGGCCACCACCATCAACAGGATGGTCAGGTATTTGAGGGCGAAGGCGGGGTCGAGCCCGAGCATCTCGACGGAGAGCGCGCCGCCCAGACCGGCCAGCCCGGCACCCAGGCCGAAGGTGACCGCGAACAGGCGCTCGACCTGGATGCCGATGCCTTCGGCGGCACGGCGGTTGTCGACGGCGGCGCGGATGCGCGCCCCGAACAGTGTGTATTCGAACAGGCAGACCAGCGTGATCGCGGTCGCCGCGCCCATGCCGATCAGGAACAGGCGGTAGCGGGCGATCTCGAGGCCGAGCACGGTGACGCGCCCTGACAGCAGTGACGGGATCTGGATCGCCTGTTGTTGCGGGCCGAAGACCAGGTTGGCGAGCGCGCCCAGCGCCAACGCCAGGCCAATGGAGAACAGGACCTGCTCCAGGGCCGTGCGCCGGTACAGATGGCGGATGCCGGCGCGTTCGATCGCGATGCCCGCGGCGCCGATGGCGAGGAAGACGATCGGCAGCGAGAGCAGGAAGGGCAGGCCGGCATCGACCAGCACGACGGCGAGATAGCCGCCACCCATGGCGAAAGCGCCATGGGCGAGATTGATGAACCGCATCAGGCCCAATGTCACCGAGAGTCCGACCGCGGACAGGAACAGCAGCATGCCGTAGGCGACGCCGTCCATGATGATGGCGATCACGTTGGACACGGGTGGCCGGATCCCTTGGCGGCGAATCAGCGCGGGGTTTTGCCGGGGTCGGCGACCGCCTTGTACGTATCGAAGCTGCGGTTCTGCCAGCGACCGTCGATCTTTTCGCCGCGGCGGATGTAGACATCCTGGACGATGTCGCGCGTCTGCGCGTCGATGGTGATTGCACCGCGCGGGCTCGCGAGCGTCATCCCCTTCATGGCGGCAAGCAGGCCTTCAGCGTCCGTCTTGCCGCCGGTCTTGACGACCGCCTTGTACAGCAGGTCCATTGCGTCATAAGCCTGCACGGCCCTGAAATTCGGGGTCGCGTCGGCGCCGGCGATGTCCTTGTAGGCCTTGATGAAACGCTCGTTCTCGGCCGTGGCGATGCCGAGCTGGTAGTGGTGGGCGGAGATGACGCCGTCCAGCCCGTCGCCGATCAGGGGCAGCGAATTGTCCTCGACGACATCGCCGGTGACCAGCAGCTTGATGCCGGCACCGGCGAGGTTGCGCTCGCGCGTGGCCTTCATGAAGGCCACGGAAACGTCGCCGCCGGGATTGAAGGCGAACAGCGCATCCGGCTTGGCCTCGATGACGCGCTGCAGGTACGGCGCGTATTCCATCGAGGTGATCGGCGTGCGCACCGAGCCTGCGACCTTGCCGCCGCCGGCGACGAAGGCCTTGGTGAACCAGGTTTCCGCGTCGATGCCGGGCGCGTAGTCGGACACCATCGTGTAGACGGTCTTGATCCCGTTCTTCGCCGCCCAGTCGCCCAGCGTGGCCGCCGACTGCGGCAAGGTCCAGGAGACGCGCACGAAATACGGCGAGCGTTCCGTGATGATCGAGGTCGCGGCGTTGACGATGATCGCCGGACGCTTGGCCTCGCTGAGCAGGGACGCCGTCGACATCGCGTTGGGCGTGAAGCTGTAGCCGATGATGGCATCGACCTTTTCGCGCAGGATCAGTTCCTGCGTCAGACGGCGTGCGAGGTCGCCCGAACCGGGTCCCTGGTCATCGCGCGTGATGATCTCGACCGACAGTCCCGCGACCGTCTTGCCATGAAGCTTCTGGTAGGCGGCGATGCCCTGCTCGTACTGGCGGCCTTCGTTGCTGAACACGCCCGACAGCGGCAGGATCACGCCGATGCGCAGCTTGTCGTCCGCCGCGGGCGCGGCGCCCGGCGACAGTCCGACGGCAAGGGCAAGGCCACAGATCGCGGCGCGCAGCGCCGAGCGCAAACTGCTGTTCACGATCACCTCCCTCGTCGAACCCGGCGGTGCTTCTTGGTGCGGGCCGCTGCCCGTTGCCCGCTGGTCGACACAAGTTCACGTCGTGCGACCGTTACTGCCGGTCGCACCATGCCACCCCAGAAGACCATCCAATTTGAGGGTCGTCAAATAATTTATGAATTTTCTTTTTTACATGAAAAAATTGAAACGTAGGGAATCGTTGCCGCGCGCTACTTTTTCTTCGTCCCGCGTTTGCGTTCGCCGCCGGCCGTCTGTTCGTCGAGCTTGGCCAGGGTCGCCTTGGCACCGCGCGCGATGTGATCGGCCAGCAGCCGGCAAGCCTCCGTCTCGTCGCGGGCCAAGCACGCGTCCAGAATCGCCTTGTGTTCGGTGTGGATCGAGGGCCGCAGCTTCGGGTAGCGCACGACGGCGCGCCGGTAGCGCTCCGATTGCTCGTAGAGCAGCGCGCAGAAGTGCAACAGCCAGGGCGAGCCGCAGGCCGCCTCCAGCGCGGTGTGGAACGCGCTGTTGCGCTTCTCCCATTCGTCGGCGTAGCTCGCCGGATCGCCGACCAGGCTGGCTTCCATCCGCGACATGCGGTGGTAGGCCGCGACGATGCCGGCTTCCCAATGCTCGTCGCCGTTGGCGATGGAGCGGGCGAGCGCCAAGGTCGAAAAGCGCTGTCGCAGGTCCGCGACATCGAGCAGCTCCGCACGCGTGATGGGCGCGACCTGAAAACCGCGCTGGCCCTCGCCGCGAACGAGCCCTTCGACCGCCAGGCGCGACAGGGCCTCGCGCACGGGATTGCGCCCGATGCCGTAGCGTTCCTCGAGCTGATCGGGGCGCAGGCGGACGCCCGGTGCGAATTCCCCGGTGATGATGTCCTGGCGCAGCCGGATGAGCGCATCGTCGGCGTGGGTTCGCGGTCCGGCGTGCCGGATCAGCCACGCCGACGGACCCCATTCCGGCGTCGTTGTCTTCCGCAAAAACTCGCTCATGCGCACTCTCCGTCCGGACGATGCGGCTTGGTTCCGTTCGCGGTCCACGCCGCCGTCGACGCCAGTTTAGCTGAATTTCTGAGAATGTCTGTTTGCATCAAAAGGGTGTAGTTTACGAATTTTCTTGTTTGCATAAATTTTTGGCCATACAAGACGCCCACCGAGGAGGGCTGACGATGGCGAATGAATTCGATCCCGATCTGCCAACCAATCGGCTGATCTTCGACGTCAGGCGCGACAATGACGTGTGGCCACACTTCAAGGAGCGCCTGGAAGACCTGATGGAGCGTTACGGTCTGAGCGCTCCCGAGCGCGACGCGCTGCGCAATGTCGATGTCCGGCGCCTCGGCGAGCTCGGCGTTCATTCCTACTTCCTGCCGCAGATCACGCGGCTCATTCACGGCGCCGCCAACAACACGGCACGGAGCGCCGCCGCGCAGGCTTACCGGCAGTCGTTCGGCGATCGGATCGTCGAGCACCGGGACGCGACCGTGACGGAGACATCCCATGGCTGAGTTCGTCTCGATCATGGCGATGGCGCATGCGCCTGGCGTGACCGGCTGGATCGAGTCGTGTCCGCCTGCCGATCAGCACGCCATCCAGGCAGGCTACCAGGAGCTGGCGGCGATCATGCGCGCGGCCAGGCCCGACGTGATTATCGGGATCGCCAACGATCACCTGTTGAACCTGCCGTTGAAGGATCCGCCGCATTGGCGTGTCGATGGCGCGGCGCAGTGGACGGGACCGGCGGAGTTCTTCAAGGCGTGGCTGAAGCAGCCTGGATACCAGGTGCGCGGGCGGCCCGACATTGCCGAGATCGTCGCTCGCGAGGCGATCGCGGCGGGCCATCACATCGATCGCGGCGATGGGCTGCTCTTCGACGACAACTGGTCGGTGCCGCTCTGGTATCTCGGTTACGACGTGCCGATCCTGCCGATCCATATGAACTGCATCAATCCGCCGGTACCGGAACCGATCGATTGCATTCGCTTCGGGCAGGAATTGCGGCGGATCGTGCGCGATGTCCTGCCTGCAGGGCTGCGCGTCGCATTGATGGGAACCGGTGGCCTGTCGCACGAGCCGGGCGGGCCGCGCTATTTCACCATGGATCCGCAATTCGATCGCTGGTTCCTCGACCTGATGGCGGAAAGCGACGCCGAGCGCGTGATGCGCGAGGCGACGGTTGACCGCATGAACGAGGTCGGCGGCGGCGGTACGACCGAACTGCTGGCCTGGATGGTCGCGATGGCGGCGGCGGGCGGAACCGGGGCGCGCACGGTCTTCTACGTGGCTTCTGCTGAAATGCGCTGCGGCATCGGTGCCAGCGTCTGGTCGCGCTTCGCATGACCCGCTTCGCCAGCCGTGTCGTTCTGGACAGCGTCGCGGAACGGCTGTCGCCGCGCCGCTCGGCCCTTGTCGTGGTCGACATGCAGAACGATTTCTGTGCGCCCGGTGGCTATATCGACGGCATCGGCAAGGACGTCTCCGGCCTGGCGGCCATCGTTGCGCCGCTCAACCGGTTGCTGGAGGCGGCGCGCCGGGTACGGGTGCCCGTGGTCTGGTTGACCGCCTGTTACGAGGCGCAGCACATACCGCCGTCGATGGTGGTGCAGAAGCGGCGCATCGGTGCCGCCGCGGTCTGCTGCGAAAGAGGCACCTGGGGTGCGCAGTTCTTCGGCGTCTGCCCAGCGCCCGATGAAGCCGTTTTCGAGAAGCACACCTATTCCGGCTTCTCCAACCCCGACCTCGGACCGCACCTGAGTGCGCTGAAGCGCGAAGCCCTGGTCTTCTGCGGGGTCCAAACCAACGTCTGTGTCGAATCGACGTTGCGGGACGCCCATAGCCGCGGGTTCGATGTGGCGATCGTGGAAGACGCGGTGGGATCTCACGCCGAGGCGCTGCACCGCGCCACGCTCGCCAATGTCAGCTTCCTGTTTGGCGACGTCGTGGCGGCGGCCGACCTGAGCCGGTCGTGGTCGGCGCGCGACGATCACGTCGCCGTCTAGACCAAGACTGTCATCCCGAGCGTCGCGAGGGATCTTGTTCTTCTTGCTGCTGCACAAAGATCCCTCGCTTCGCTCGGGATGACAGCGGGCAGCGAATTGCCAGGAGAGAGTGATGGCCACCGCCGTGAACACCCGCGCCGACAAGGTCGCGCACCTGTCGCACTTCATCGACGGTCGCTTCGTGCCGACCGCGCGCAGCCACTTCGAAAATCGCAACCCGGCCACCGGCGCGATCGTCAACCTCGTGCCCGAAGCCGACCCGGCCGTGGTCGATGATGCGGTCAAGGCGGCGAAGCGGGCCTTGAAGGGCCCTTGGGGCAAGATGAGCGAGCAGCAACGTTCGGCCATACTGCGCAAGGTTGCCGACGGCATCATGGCACGCTTCGATGATTTCCTCGCGGCCGAGGTGCTCGACACCGGCAAGCCGAAGAGCCTTGCCGCGCACATCGACATTCCGCGCGGGGCGGCGAACTTCAACATCTTCGCCGACCAGGTGCTGACGCTGTCGACGGAAACGTTCCGGACGGCCACGCCGGACGGTGCCGGCGCCCTGAACTATGCCATCCGCGTTCCGCGTGGCGTCATCGGGGTCATATGCCCGTGGAACCTGCCGTTGTTGCTGCTGACCTGGAAGGTCGCGCCGGCGCTCGCCTGCGGCAACACGGTCGTCGTCAAGCCCTCGGAAGAGACGCCGACCACGGCAACACTGCTGGGCGAGGTCATGAACGAGGCCGGCGTACCGCCGGGCGTCTACAACGTCGTGCACGGTTTCGGCGGTGACAGTTCCGGCGAATACCTGACACGCCATCCCGGTGTCGACGGCATCACCTTCACCGGCGAGACCGGCACCGGCACCGCGATCATGCGCGCCGCTGCCGACGGCGTGCGGCCGGTTTCACTGGAACTCGGCGGCAAGAACGCCTCGCTCGTGTTCGCCGATTGCGATCTCGACAAGACGATCGAGGGCGTGACGCGCGCGGTGTTCGCCAATTGCGGCCAGGTCTGCCTGGGCACCGAACGGGTCTACGTCCAGCGGCCGATCCTTGCGGCCTTCACGCAGCGCCTGAAGGCGGCGGCGGAAAGGCTGCAGCCGGGCAATCCGTTCGACACCGCGACCACGATCGGCCCGCTGATCAGCCAGGCCCATCGCGACAAGGTCTTGTCCTACTACGCCAGGGCGAAGGCCGATGGCGCCGAGATCGTGACTGGTGGTGGCATCCCGGCGCTGCCGTCACCCTATTCATCGGGGTTCTTCATCGCGCCGACGATCTGGACCGGTCTTGCCGAGACGTCGGCCGTGATGCGCGAGGAGATCTTTGGGCCGTGCTGCAGCATCGTGCCGTTCGATGATGAGGATGCGGCGATCGCACTGGCGAATGACAGTCCCTATGGGCTTGCCACCGCGATCTGGACCGAGAACCTCGCCCGCGCGCATCGTGTCGCGGCGCAGGTCGAGGTCGGCATCACGTGGGTGAACGCCTGGTTCCTGCGCGACCTGCGCACGCCGTTCGGCGGGTCCAAGCAGTCCGGCATCGGCCGCGAAGGCGGCGTGCACTCGATGGAGTTCTATACCGAACTGCGCAACGTCTGCATCAAGCTCTGATCCACGCCCCTTCTCCCCGCGCAGTGCTTTCCTCCTCCACGCAGTGGGGGAGGTGGCCGAAGGTCTTCAGCCGCAACATGGGTAACAGTTTGTGCTCACCACATGGGTAACAGTTTTCTC
>NZ_VOHA01000079.1 GCF_007859315.1 Reyranella sp. CPCC 100927 | reverse complement strand
GTGGTCGGCATCTACGACATCTACCGCAACTCGGCCGCCCCCTCGATCGCCGACGGCGCGCAGGTCCCGGTCAACGATCCGTTCATGCAGATCTCCGCCATGGCCGCGGTGACGAAGAACCTCGGCTTCGGTGTGACCAGTGCGGTCACCTACGAGCAGCCGTACACGCTGGCGCGCAAGTACGCGACGCTCGATCACCTGACCCGCGGGCGCGTGGGCTTCAACGTGGTGACCTCCTACCTGCCCTCGGCCGCCGAGAACCAGGGTCTGCCCACGCAGATCGAGCACGACGAGCGCTACGAGATCGCCGAGGCGTTCCTCGACGTCTGCTACAAGCTGTGGGAGGGCTCCTGGGAGGACGACGCCGTCGGGAAAGACGTGGAGCGCGGGATCTACGCCGATCCGACCAAGGTCCACCCGATCCAGCACCAGGGCAAGCACTTCACGGTGCCTGGTGCGGCGCTCACCGAGCCCGGCCCGCAGCGCACGCCGCTGATCTTCCAGGCCGGGGCCTCCT
>NZ_VOHA01000078.1 GCF_007859315.1 Reyranella sp. CPCC 100927 | reverse complement strand
CCAGGTCCTGCTCCGGGATCGCCGGCAGGTCCGTGCGCATGACCGAGCGCAGCGAGGCGCCGCTGTCCGCCTCCTGGCAGTCCGGCTCCTGGACGAGCCCGAGCAGTCGACCGTCATCGTCGACGACCAGCACGCTGCCGTGGGCGTACTCGCCCAGTCGCGCCCGGGCGTCGTGGACGGTGTCCTCAGCGCGGAAGGTGCGCGCCGAGAGGAAGCGCAGGGGACGCGCCTTGACCCAGTCGGTCTCCCGGGCCACGACCTCCAGCGGGAGGTCCTGCGGCAGCACTGCCAGGCCGCCGCGCCGGGCCATGGACTCGACCATCCGCTTGCCGGTCACCGCGGTCATGTTCGCGGCCACCAGCGGGATCGTGGAGCCGGTCGGATCGGGCGCCGCCAGGTCCACGTCGAAGCGCGAGGAGGTCGCGGAGGACGACGGGACCAGGAAGGCGTCGTCGTAGGTCAGATCCGTGACAGGGGTGTTGAGGAATCGCACGCACCGAAGTCTAGGACCGCCGTTCAGC
>NZ_VOHA01000077.1 GCF_007859315.1 Reyranella sp. CPCC 100927 | reverse complement strand
CGGCCCGGGCGACGTCGACCGCGGCCTCGGCGATCGCGGCGGGGGTGCGGTAGTTGACCGTGAGCTCGTCGTGGACGAACCGCTCCCCCACGAAGGGCTCGAGGGCGTCCTGCCAGCTGCGGGCGGCGGTGGCCGAGCCCGCCTGGGCGATGTCGCCGACCACGGTGAACGACTTCATGGGGCACCGCCGCATCAGCACGCGCCACTGCATCGGCGAGAGCTCCTGCGCCTCGTCGACGACGACGTGCCCGTAGGCCCACGTGCGGTCGGCGGTCGCGGCCTCGGCGGCGGTCATCCGGTGCTGGGTCACCGCGTTGAAGTCCGTGAGCTGGGCCGCGGTCACGATGCCGTCCGCGCCGACGTCCTCGAGGCTCTGGTGCATGTTCGCCAGGGCGTGCTCGGCGTTGTCCGTGGCCTTGCGGTGCTCCCGGTCCGCCTCGGCCCGCCGGCGCACCCCGGCCTCGTCGAGGTCGCCCAGCAGCTCGGCGGCCTCGTCCAGCAGGGGCACGTCCGCCACGGTGAAGGGGGC
>NZ_VOHA01000076.1 GCF_007859315.1 Reyranella sp. CPCC 100927 | reverse complement strand
ACCCGCTGTGCTGTCGGACCCGGTTCCTAGCGTGTGAGCCATGAGGTCGACGGCATGAGCACCAGGTCCAAGCGCAGCTCCTCGGGATACCGTTGCACGGAATGCGGGTGGAGCACCGTCAAGTGGGTGGGCCGCTGCGCCGAATGCCAGGCCTGGGGGACCATGGAGGAGGTCGGCGAGCACAAGGCCCGCACCACCCCGGCCCGCTCGATCGCCGATCCCGCCAAGCCCATCGCCCAGGTGGATGCCACCCAGGCCACCAGCGTCCCCACCGGCGTCGGAGAGCTCGATCGCGTCCTGGGCGGCGGGCTCGTGCCCGGCGCGGTGATCCTACTGGCCGGTGAGCCCGGCGTCGGCAAGTCCACCCTCCTGCTGGATGTCGCGGCTCGCGTGGCCCAGGGCACCGCACCGCGCGGTCCGCGCTCGGTCCTGTACATCACGGGAGAGGAATCCGCGGCCCAGGTGAAGCTGCGCGCCGACCGCGTGGGCGCGCTGGCCGATTCCCTCTACCTCACCTCGGAGACGGATCTGTCCA
>NZ_VOHA01000075.1 GCF_007859315.1 Reyranella sp. CPCC 100927 | reverse complement strand
GACCAGCCCGACGCCGCAGCGGTCAACGCCCAGTTCGACCGGCTGCTGGACTACGTGGGCGAGAAGCTGCCGGCGGTCGCCGAGCACCTCGACGCCGCCCGTGCCGACCTGCTGGCCTTCACCGCGTTCCCGAAGGACGTGTGGATGCAGATCTGGTCCAACAACCCGGCCGAACGGCTGAACAAGGAGATCCGGCGCCGCACGGACGCGGTCGGGATCTTCCCGAATCGTGAGGCCATCGTTCGTCTCGTCGGGGCCGTGCTGGCCGAGCAGACCGACGAGTGGGCCGAGGGTCGCCGCTACCTCGGCCTCGAGGTCCTCACCCGCTGCCGGCTCACCGCCGTCGAGACCACCGGAAGCGAGGTGACTCCCGAGCCCCTCACCGCGCTCACAGCCTGACCCCCACGAAAGATCGCTACACCACTCCCAGGGGCTTGACCTGCCGCGCCTTCTGCACAGCGGTTTTCAGCTGTTCTTTCGCTTGTTCCAGGGAGGCTTGCGCCTCTTCGATCTCATCCATACCTTTAGTCAACCAAT
>NZ_VOHA01000074.1 GCF_007859315.1 Reyranella sp. CPCC 100927 | reverse complement strand
GGCCGCCGGCGTCGTGGATCTTGCCGCAGACCTCGCGGACGTCCTCCTCGAACACGCCGTGCGTGGAGGGGTAGGTGATCATGATGCCGGCGATCGCGCCCTCGTTGTCGGCGATGGCCTTGTCCAGGTCCTCGTGATCGACGGTGCCGTCGGGCGCGGTCTTCACGACGCGCACGCGCAGCCCGGCCAGCACCGCGGAGGCGGCGTTCGTGCCGTGCGCCGAGGCGGGGATCAGCACGAGGTCGCGAGCCTCGTCGCCGCGGGAGATGTGCCAGCGGCGGATCGCCAGCAGGCCGGCGAGCTCGCCCTGGGAGCCGGCGTTCGGCTGGATCGAGACCTTGGCGTAGCCGGTCAGCTCGGCCAGGCGGGACTCGAGGTCCTCCACCAGGTGCTGCCAGCCCTGCATGCGCCAGGCCGGGGAGTACGGGTGGACGTCCGCGAACTCGGGCCAGGTGATCGAGGCCATCTCGACCGCGGCGTTGAGCTTCATGGTGCACGAGCCCAGCGGGATCATGGTGCGATCCAGGGCCAGGTCGCGAT
>NZ_VOHA01000073.1 GCF_007859315.1 Reyranella sp. CPCC 100927 | reverse complement strand
GCAGGCTGCACGCCGGCCAAGGTCGACCAGGTCACGGCCCTGCTCGTGGCCGAGCTGGAGAAGATGGCGCAGGCGCCGATGGGCGCCGCGGAGCTCACGCGCTCGGTCGGCCAGCTCTCCGGCGGGCTCGTGCTCGGCATGGAGGACACCGGCTCGCGGGTGAGCCGGCCCGGCAAGTCCGAGCCGGTGCACGGCGAGCTCATGAGCGTCGACGAGACGCTGGAGCGGATCCGCGCGGTCACGGCCCAGGAGGTCCAGGACCTCGCGGCCGAGCTCGCGGCCGTCCCGCGCTCGGTCGTGCGCGTCGGTCCCTTCGGGGACTGAGCGCCCGGTCGGGAGACCCACCGCCCGGTCACGGGCCGGACGCCCCGGGGCGCACCCGGGGCGTCCGGCCCTGCCGGTCGTGTTGCGCGCCGGTCCATGATGGACCCATGCCCGTCGCCGTCGACTCCTACGCCCGCACCGCCGCCCCGTCGCACCTCGAGGGGCTCGTCGAGCACGTGTGGGTCGCGCGGCACCGGGGCGGACGCACGCACCACGAGGTCCT
>NZ_VOHA01000072.1 GCF_007859315.1 Reyranella sp. CPCC 100927 | reverse complement strand
GCCCGCTCGGCCTGGGCTCGGGCCTCCTGATGACCGCGGACCTCCCCGGCCCACAGCAGCGGCAGGATCAGCACGACGCCGGCCATCACGACCAGCTGCGTCCACAGCTCACGGTGCTCGGGCAGGGCCAGTGCGGCCAGAAGAGCTGCGGCCGTCGCGCCCAGGCACAGGATGCTCGTGAGTCGATGGAGGCGACGTGAGCCGTAGCGGACAGAGGTGAAGATCGCTTCGAAGAGCAGCAGGGCGGAGACAGGGCCGGCGTCGAGGCCGACCGACGCGGCTGCAGCCGGGGCGGTGACCAGCAGGACGACCCATGCTCTGGTCGTGCGCAGGACCAGAGCGGCGGCCGCCGTGAGCTGGAGTGCGAGCCCCGTCCAGCCGGGCACGGGCATGCCGAGCACGCGGGTGGCGGGTTCGAAAGGCAGCAGAAGCTGCGCCAGGACGGCGAGCAGTGCATACGCGCAGGCGACCGCGACGTCGCGTCGACGCACAGCCAGGCCCGCAGGCCGGGACGTGCTCTTTGCGGCTGTCTGATGCTCGGGCGGCGG
>NZ_VOHA01000071.1 GCF_007859315.1 Reyranella sp. CPCC 100927 | reverse complement strand
TCATTTTATGCAAGCCCCCTTTACAAACTTTTTTGAATTTTTCTGCGAAAATCTACATAAAGAGCTTGCCATTTTCACGGCAAAGCCCACCCTGATCGCCTTTATCTAAAATTGATTACATTTTTTACTTTCGCCGATTGTAAAATTAAACTGAACACTGTTCCGATCCAGTAAGAAAAATCGTTTTCACTGGATTAGAGCACAAAAAATCCATTTCAACCATCTGGTAGAATATGAATTACCTCAAACATTTCTAGAGAGGTTAAAATGGATCATTCTTATTCTAACACTAAACCACACCAAAAGGGCAAGCACCTTACGCTAAACGACCGGACTACAATCCCGGAGCTGCACTCTAAGGGCTCCTCTAATCGTGCTATAGCTAGAGAACTTAACTGCTCACCAAGCACGGTCGGATATGAGCTCAAAAGAGGCACAGTATCCGTGTATACCGGCAATGTGAAGCGGTATAAAGCTGTCGAAGGGCAAAGCACTTACGAACTACATAGAAGCAAATGCGGCCGCAAGAGCTTGTTTCTTCGCAGACATAAGTTCA
>NZ_VOHA01000070.1 GCF_007859315.1 Reyranella sp. CPCC 100927 | reverse complement strand
TCCAGCAGCGGGCCAGGCTGGCCACCCAGGTGGAGGCTGTCGTGGAGGCCCACACTCTTCATCCGGTCCTGATCTCGATGCCCGGTATCGGGGTCAGGACCGCAGCACGGATTCTCACCGAAGTCGTGGGCAAGGACTTCGCCGATGCCGGGCACCTGGCCTCCTACGCCGGCATCGCCCCCGTCACCCGCCGCTCAGGGACCTCGATCCGCGGCGAGCACGCACCCCGCGGAGGCAACAAGCGCCTGAAGCGCGCCCTGTTCCTCTCGGCCTTCGCCTCACTGCACCACGGCCCCTCGAGGGCCTACTACGACCGAAAACGAGCCCAGGGCAAGCGCCACAACCAAGCGCTGATCGCCCTGGCGCGCCGCCGCACTGACGTGCTCTACGCGATGCTGCGGGATGGCACCCTGTACGAAGACCCGACCACGCCTCCGGCGTCGTCGTCAGTCGCTCTGGCGGCTTGACGAAAACCATAGAGGCACCCCCCATGGCGACCACAGCTCTCCTCTGGGCCGTCCATCACGACTTCCTGCGCTACATGTCCCGGATCGAGGACAGGCAGGTGGCCGCCGTCGAC
>NZ_VOHA01000007.1 GCF_007859315.1 Reyranella sp. CPCC 100927 | reverse complement strand
ACCTGCGTCCTCGCTCGCGACAGTGTCCAACACCAAGACCAGAACATCTCTGCCCCAGCCCCGGCTCTTACACCGCCGCCAGCGTTTCCCTTCCTTAGACCTGTCCATAAAGCGTCGGACCTCTCGGTCCTTTTTCGTCGGCGCCCGTTTCGCTTTCGCGTCCCGCCCGCCGTCGAGGAGCGGGCTTATAGAAGCGTGACTCCTTGGTGTCAAACAGGAAAATGATTTGTTGTGCGATTCAATGCGAAGCCCGGAAAATCAGGGCTTTCTTGTCGCACATGCACACACGACGACGCGCCCCATCATCTCTTTTTCAGACGCTGGGGACGCCTGACGTGGTCGAGTATTCGAAGTGCAGCGGCGTTTCGGGATGCACGCGCGGATAAATCGCGCGCGCCGCCATCGCGGCTTCGCTGAAGCCACACAGGATCAGCTTCAGCTTGCCGGGATACGTCACGATGTCACCGATGGCATAGACGCCGTCGGCTGATGTTGCGCCGGTTGCCGGATCGACAACAATCAGATCGCGCTCGAGGTTGAGTCCCCACGTCGCGATCGGCCCCAATTCCATGGCCAGGCCGAAGAACGGCAGCAATACATCGGCATCCAACCGTCGCGTCTCGCCGTCCAATGTCGCGACGATGACGGCCTCCAGCCGTCCCTCACGTCCCTCCAGCGCATGCAGCTGATAGGGAACGACAAGATCGATGGCGCCGCTCTTCGCCAGCGTCTTCAGCCGTGCTTCGCTTTCAGGCGCGGCACGGAACTTCGCGCGCCGGTGCACGACCATCACCTGCGCCGCAACATCCTGCAGCGACAGCGCCCAGTCGACAGCGGAATCACCGCCGCCGGCAATCACCACGCGCTTACCGCGAAAGTCTTCGCGTCGCGTGACGTAGTAGAAAACGCTTTGCCCCTCATAGGCCTCGATGCCTGCCAACGGCGGCCGATTGGGACCGAAGGCGCCAACACCGGCGGCGATGATGACTGCTTTGGCGACGATCTCGATGCCGCGCGACGTCGTCACGCGCCAGCCGTCAGCCGTTCGCTCCAATCGCTCGACGCGCTGGCCCAGATGGTAGACGGGATGGAACGGCGCCGCCTGTGCTTCGAGATTGCGCACCAGGTCCGCCGCATCGATGCGCGGATAGCCGGGGATGTCGTAGATTGGTTTTTCCGGATAGAGCGCCGTGCACTGCCCGCCGACGGCGTCGAGCGCATCGACGACATGGCAGCGCAAGCGGACCATGCCGCATTCGAACACCGCGAACAGGCCCACCGGCCCGGCGCCAATCACCACCACATCGGTGGCGTGCGTCTCAGTGACAGGGCGGCTGTCGCTCATCAGGCTCCGCCTCGCTACCGGCTGCTGGTGTGCCGGTGGAAAAACAAGACCCCCGATTCGGAAGAAATCGGGGGTCCCGGATTTTTGGTAGCTGGGGGCGGGCTCGAACCGCCGACCCCGGCATTATGAGTGCCGTGCTCTAACCAGCTGAGCTACCCAGCCCTACGCGCCGGCTTGGTAATGATACCGGGGCGCGAGGTCAAGCCTCTCCCGCGACCGGGATCGACGCGAGGATCGTCCCGCCCCCCAGCACCCGCTCGCCGGTGGCGCGGTCGTAGACCACACAGGCCTGCCCCGGCGCCACGCCGAATTCCGGCGCATCGAAGCGGACCATGACCGCGTCGCCCTCGTGCAGGACCGTTGCCGGCCGCAGCGGCTGGCTGGAGCGCAGGCGCACCTGGACAGCAAGGCCCTCGCCGGACAGCGGTACATCGCCCAGCCAATTCACCGCACCGATGCGGATCGCCGACCGGCCAAGCGCCGCGCGCGGCCCCACGACCACCTGCCGGCGCGCGGCGTCCAGGCGCACCACGTAGAGCGGCGCGTTGTCGGTGCCCGACCGCCCGTCGATGTGCAGCCCCCGCCGCTGGCCGACCGTGAAATGCACGATGCCCTGATGCTGACCTACAACCATTCCGTGCAGATCGACGATGTCGCCGGATTCGATCGCCTCGGGCCGCAGTCGGGCGACGACGCCGGCATAGTCGCCGTCGGGAACGAAGCAGATATCCTGGCTGTCGGGCTTGTCGGCCACCGCCAGGCCGTGGTGCTCCGCCAAGGCACGGGTCTGAGTTTTGCCCATGGCACCGAGCGGAAAGCGCAGCATCTCCAGTTGCGTTCGCGTCGTGCCGTAGAGGAAGTAGCTCTGGTCCTTGGCCGGATCGACGGCACGGTGCAACTCGGGGCCATGAGCTCCCATTGTCCGTCGCACGTAGTGTCCGGTCGCCAAGGCATCGGCATCGAGGTCGCGCGCCGTAGCCAGCAAGTCACGGAACTTCACGGTCCGGTTGCAGGCGATGCACGGGATCGGCGTCTCGCCGCGGACATAGGCATCGGCGAAGGCATCGATCACGTCGGCCTTGAACCGGCTTTCGTAGTCCAGCACGTAGTGCGGGATACCGATGCGCTCCGCCACCTGCGCTGCATCGTAGATGTCCTGGCCAGCACAGCAGGCGCCCTTGCGCGCCGCGACGGCGCCCTGGTCATAGAGCTGCAGCGTCACGCCGATGACGTCGAAACCCTGCGCCTTCAGCAGGGCGGCCGTGACCGACGAATCGACCCCGCCCGACATGGCGACAACCACGCGGGTGCGAGACGGCTCCTTGTCGATATCCAAGGCGTTCATGGTGCCGGTATAGGCCAGAAACCAGCCCGATCAAGGGCCTCGGCACCATCGTCAGGCGATGCTGCCTGTCACTGCACGGGCGGCGGCGGGCTGCCCTCACGGGCCAGCCGGGTCTTTTCACCGCCTTCCAGGATCATGACCCGCTCGCCGGTCTGCAGGCCGGCCTCGTTGGTCTGCACGACGTTGATCACCGGCCCGTTGTCGACCTGCACGATGAAGCGCGTACCGCGACCGGCGGTGATGCCCCGCTCGATGGCATTGCCGGCGACTGCACCGATAATGGCGCCGCCGACGCCGGCGAGAATGCTGCCCGTGCGACCATGCGCCAGTGCTGCACCGATCGTACCGCCGGCGACGCCGCCACCCAGGGTGCCGAGGCCCGAACTGGTGCCGGAGATCGGTGCATCATCGACAGAGATGATGCGACCGTACTGCACGACGCCGCCACGTTGCATCTCACTGCGACTGTACGTCTCGCCCGTGTAGGACGGACCACACGCCGTCACGGACAGCGACAGCACCGCTGCCGCCAGGATGGCCGGCATGCGGGCAATCACCTTCGCGCTCATGAGCACCTCTACCCCCGAGAATGATCAATCCTGCTGCAGAAATACGGCTGAAATCGGGCGCTCACCCAGTACCGCTAGTCCCGCTCCTCGATCCAGGCAGCCTGGATCGCCTCCAGGATCTTCTCGTTGGAGCGGTTGGGGTCGTCCTCGAACATCGGCAGTTCCGTCACCCAGCGATGCAGGTCGGTGAAGCGCAGATTGACGTTGTCGGCGTCCGGGTGGCGTTCCTCCAGCTCGATGGCGATGTCGCGCACGTCGACCCACTTCAGCTTGCGCATGGCATTCCCCATCCTCGTCGTCGGCTGGTTGTTACTTGTCGACCATCATGTTGCGGGTCGCCGCCGGCAGCCTGACCGTCAGGCCATCCAGTTCCGGCGTGATCTTGATCTGGCATCCCAGGCGCGACGTGTGCGTCAGGCCGAAGGCCAGATCGAGCATGTCCTCCTCGTCCTCGCTCGCCTCCGCGAGCTTGTCGTACCACGCCTTGTCCACGACCACATGGCAGGTCGAACAGGCCAGGGACCCTTCGCAGGCACCTTCGAGATCGATACCGTTGCGGTGCGCGATTTCGAGCACGGACAAGCCTAGCGGCGCATCGACCTCCTTGCGGTTCCCGTTCTTCTCAATGAATACCATCTTCGGCATAACAAACTCCGTACGGCCGACGCCCCGCGCGTCAGCCGACCTTCGATTCAAGCTGATCCAGCGACAGGCCCGACAACGCCGAGCGGATGCCGCGGTCCATGCGTCGTTCGGCGAACGCCTTGGAACGCTCCTCCAACGCCTGCGCTGCAGCACCGATGACATCGCGGTCGGTGCCGGCGATCGCCGATCGCAACCGCGTTGCATCGGCGTCGAGATCGGCACGCTCCGATGCGCTCAGCAGATCGGCATCGACAGCCAGCGCCGCATCCAGCGCCAGCAGCAGTTGTTCGGCCTCGACGCGGGCCTCGACCAGCAGGCGGCCTTCCATGTCGTCCTGTGCGTGCTCCAGGCTGTCGTAGAGCATGCGCGCCATGTCTTCTTCGGAGATGCCGTAGGTCGGCTTCACCTCGATGCGCTGCACCACGCCCGTGGTCTTCTCCTGGGCCGCGACCGCCAGCAGCCCGTCGGCATCGACCGTGAACGTCACGCGGATGCGCGCGGCACCCGCGGCCATCGGCGGGATGCCCTGCAACTCGAAACGCGCCAGGCTGCGACAGTCGGCGGCCAGTTCGCGCTCGCCCTGCACCACGTGCAAAGCCATGGCGCCCTGCCCGTCCTGGTAGGTCGTGAATTCCTGGGCCAGCGAGACCGGGGTCGGCGTATTGCGCGGAATCACCTTCTCGACGATGCCGCCCATGGTCTCGATGCCCAGCGACAGCGGCGTCACATCCAGCAGCAGCGTATCGGAGCCGACTGTCAGCGCCTCCGCCTGCAGGGCGGCGCCCAGCGCCACGACCTCATCGGGATCAATATCGTCCAACGACGGCTTGTCGAAGAGTTCGGCCACGCGACGGCGGACCAGCGGCACGCGGGTCGAGCCGCCGACCAGCACGACGCCGTTGACATCAGCAGGATCAACCACGGCGTCAGCCAGCACGCGCGCGCAGATGCCGATACTGCGATCGACCAGGGCGGCAGCGAGGCTCTCGAACGCCTCGCGATCGAGGACATGGGTGGACGCCGTCCCGCCCAGCGACAGGCTGATCTCGGCCTGCGCGGTGTCGGTCAGAGCCTCCTTCGCGCGCCGCGCCGCCAGAAGGGCGATCTTGGCTTCGCCGGCATTTGAGGCGCCGGGCTGCCCCCGCGCAGCCCGTTCGGCCAGGGCCCGTTCAGCAATGGCATGATCGAGATCATCGCCGCCCAGCGCCGCGTCGCCGCCGGTCGCCAAAACCTGGAAGACGCCCTTCTCCAGCCGCAGCAGCGAGAAGTCGAACGTGCCGCCCCCCAGATCGTAGACCGCGTAGATGCCTTCCACGGCCTTATCCAGGCCATAAGCCAGCGCCGCCGCGGTGGGCTCGTTGACCAGGCGCAGGACCTCGAGGCCGGCCAGCCGGGCCGCATCGCGCGTGGCCGTTCGCGCGGCATCGTCGAAATACGCCGGCACCGTGACGACGGCGCGCTCGATCGTCTTGCCCAGCGCCACCTCGGCACGCATGCGCAACGCGCGCAGGATATCGGCCGAGATCTCGACCGGCGTGCGGGCGCGATCACCGACGCGCAGGCGCACCATGTCGGTCTCGCCGCTGCCCGGCTCCACGACCGCGGCCCGCACATCACCCAGCGTGGCGACATCGCCGGCGCCGCGGCCCATCAGCCGCTTGATCGAGGAGGCGACACGGTCGGGCGCGTCCGCCAGGTGCCCCTGCGCCGCCGCGCCGACGGCAACCTGGCCGTCGGCGCCGTAGTAGACAACCGAGGGCACCAGCGCGGCGCCATGGTCGTCACGCAGCGCCTCGGGCGTGCCGTCACGGGCGACGGCGACAACCGAGTTCGTCGTTCCCAGGTCGATGCCGATGGCCAGGGCCTCCTCGCCGGCATGCGGCAGCGGCGTCTCACCGGGCTCATGGATCTCAAGCAGCGTCATTGGCCTGAAGCACCCAGGTTGAAGCGGCGGGCGCGCGCCTCTTCGGTGAATTTGTCGAGGTAGGCAAGCCGCAATATCGCCGCGCGCACGCCACTCTTGTCGTTGGCGGCAAACTGCGCCGACAAGCCCTGCAGCAGCCCGGCGCGCTCCTCCTGGGCGGTGCTTTCCAATGCCTGCACCGCGGATACCGTCGTCGACTCGGCCAAAGCCTCGCGTCGTTCCATCGCTTCCATCAGCAGCTCTGGATCATCGATCGTGCGGCCTTCGCCCGGGAGATCGACGCCCCGTTGCTGCGCCAGATAGCGCGCCCGTCGCAGCGGATTCTTGAGCGTCTCATAGGCCTCGTTCAGCGCCGCCGCCTGCTGCTGCGATATCGCCTTCTCGCGCGCCGTCTTGCGCGCGAAGCGGTCGGGATGCAGCTGGCGCTGCAGCTCGAAATAGCGCCGGTCAAGACCGGCCGCGTCGATATCGAAGCTGCGTGGCTGCGCCAGTCGCGCGAAGTGATCGCTCTGGCCCGGCGGCTGCACCAGGCCGCACGCCGCGCAGAACGTCGTCGTATCGGCAGTTGCTGTGCCGCACGACCAGCACACGGCGGTCTCGCTGGCCGTCGTAGCCGCAGTTGACATGGTCATGAGCCAATCCCGCCCGGGCGATTCCCTGTCGCCGGGGTCTCACACGTGGAAGGATTCGCCGCAGCCGCAGCGGCCTTTCTCGTTGGGGTTCTTGAAGACGAACCCGGTCTTCAGCTTCTCCTCGACGTAGTCCATCTCGGTGCCGATCAGGAACAGGGTTGCCTTCGGATCGACCAGCAAGGTGATGCCCTGGGCTTCGATGACCTCGTCCTTCGGCCCCTTCTCGTCGGCATATTCCAGCGTGTACGACAGCCCCGAGCAGCCCTTGGTGCGCACGCCGATGCGCACGCCGGCCGTCGGTTTGCCGCGCTGCGCGATCAGTTCCTTCACGCGCGCCGCCGCCGACTCCGAGATCGTCATCAGCTGCGGCCGCGGCCGGGCCGGCCGCGGCGCGGCCGGCTTGCGCTCGGCGGATGCCGTTTCCACGCTCATGTCGACTACTCCGCTGCCTGGGCGCTCTCTTCGGCCTCGACGGTCTTCTTCTCCGTCTTGGCGCGATAGTCGGCGATGGCCGCCTTGATCGCGTCCTCGGCCAGGACCGAGCAGTGGATCTTCACCGGCGGCAGCGCCAAGTGCTTGGCGATGTCGGTGTTCTTGATCGTGCCGGCCTCGTCGAGCGTCTTGCCCTTGACCCACTCGGTCACCAGCGAACTCGACGCGATGGCCGAGCCGCAGCCGAAGGTCTTGAACTTGGCATCCTCGATCAGGCCATCGGCACTGACCTTGATCTGCAGCTTCATGACGTCGCCACAGGCCGGCGCACCGACCAGACCGGTGCCGACATCCTCGGCATTCTTATCGAGCGACCCGATGTTGCGCGGATTCTCGTAGTGGTCGATCAGCTTCTCGCTGTAGGCCATGACTTACTCCCTTGCTGATGTCCGCGATTCAGTGGGCTGCCCACTGGATCGATTTCAGATCGACGCCCTCCTGGACCATCTCCCAGAGCGGGCTCATCTGCCGCAATCTGCTGACGTGCCGTGCGATATCCTCGGCCGCCGTATCCACTTCCTGCTCGGTCGTGAAACGGCCAAAGCCGATCCGCAGCGACGTATGCGCCAGCTCTTCCTCGACACCCAACGCCCGCAACACGTAGCTCGGTTCCAGCGACGCGGATGTACACGCCGAACCCGACGACACCGAGAGCGACTTGATGCCCATCATCAGCGACTCGCCCTCGACATAGGCGAAGCTGATGTTCAGGTTGCCGGGGATGCGCTGCTCCAGGTCGCCGTTGACATAGATATCGGGCAGCTTGGCCTGGATGCTGGTCAGGAACCGGTCCCGCAGCGTCTGCAGGCGCGACGCCTCGGCGCCCATCTCCTTCAGGGCGATCTCACAGGCTTCGCCCAGCCCGACGCACAGCGGCGTGGGCAGGGTGCCGGAACGGAAGCCACGCTCCTGGCCGCCGCCGTCGATCAACGCCACCAGCCGCACCCGGGGCTTGCGCCGCACGTAGAGCGCGCCGATGCCCTTGGGCCCGTAGATCTTGTGGCCCGAGATCGACATCAGGTCGATGTTCATCTCTTCGACATCGAGCGGGATCTTGCCCACCGCCTGGGCGGCGTCGGTGTGGAAGAAGGTCTTCTTCTCACGGCACAGCGCGCCAATCTCCTTGAGCGGCTGGATGACACCGATCTCGTTGTTCACCGCCATGATCGAGACCACCACCGTCTTGTCGGTGATCGCCTCGCGCAGGCGCTCCAGATCGACCAGGCCGTTCTGCTGCACCGGCAGGTAGGTCACCTCGAACCCCTCCTGCTCGAGATGCCGGCAGGTATCGAGCACGCACTTATGCTCGGTCACAAGAGTCACGATGTGGTTCTTGCGCTCCTTGTAGAAGTGCGCGACGCCCTTGATCGCCAGGTTGTTCGACTCGGTAGCGCCGGATGTGAAGATCACTTCCTTCTCGTCAGCGCCGATCAGTTTGCCGATCTGCGCCCGCGCCTTCTCGACCGCCTCTTCCGCTTCCCAGCCGTAGCTGTGGCTGCGCGAATGCGGATTGCCGAACTTCGTGGTGAAGTACGGCATCATCGCATCCAGCACGCGCGGATCCATCGGCGTCGTGGCCTGGTAGTCGAGATAGATCGGCTGGTCGTTGCGCCGCAGTCCGTTGATCGCGTTCATGGCCAACTCTCCAAACTCACGCCGCAGCCGTCGCCGGCCGCGATGCCGGGCTGAGCCGGCGATAAAGGTCACTCCAGGCACCGACGAACCGCCCGACATGGTCCGCCGTCGTTGTCCAGCCCAGGCTGATGCGCAGGGCTGAGGCCGCCTCGCTCTCGGTCGCTCCCATGGCTGCCAACACGTGCGAGGGTTTCACCTTGCCTGACGAACAGGCCGATCCGGCACTGACGGCGACGCCGGCCAGATCAAGCGCCATGAGCTGCGTCGTCGCGGCAACGCCCGGCATCGCCACACACGACGTGTTGGGCAGGCGAGATGTTCCGCCACCGAAGATCTGGGCGTCCGGCGCGACCTGCGCCAGATCGTGCTCCATCTTGTCGCGCAGGACCGCAAGCGCGGCCGATGACGACAATGCCTCTGCCGCAACCGTCGCCGCCGCGCCGAAGCCTGCGATGCCCGCGGTATTCTCGGTACCCGCCCGCCGGCCGCGTTCCTGGCCACCGCCCCGCTGCCCAGCCGTGAACGGCACGCCCGGACGCAGCACGACCGCGCCCACACCCTGCGGACCACCGAGCTTGTGCGCCGACAGCGTGAGGTAGTCGACGCCCAGCGCCGTCATGTCGATCGCGATCTTGCCGGCGGCCTGAACGGCATCGCAGTGCACCAGCGCCCCCGCCGTGCGCGCGATGCGCACGACATCGGCCACCGGCTGGATGACACCGGTCTCATTGTTGGCCAGCATCACGCTGACCAGGCCCGGTTCGCTCGACGCCGCCAGCAGATGGGACAAGGCATCGAGATCGATCACGCCATCGGCCGTCACGGGCACCACGACAGCGCCGTCCGTCGCCAGGCGCACGCTGTCGTGCTCGATGGCGGAGATAACCACGCGCCGTCGACCTGCGCCCTGCAGGACAGTGTTGTTTGCTTCGGTCCCGCCGCCGGTGAAGACGATATCGGCAGCCTTGGCCCCGACCAGGGTTGCGACCGTGGCGCGCGCCCGGTCGACCCGCGCGCGCATGGCGCGCCCGAACGTATGTACCGAAGAGGCATTGCCGACAGCGTGCATGACCTCGGCCATCGCCGCGATGGCCTGCGGGCGCATCGGCGTCGTGGCGTTGTGGTCCAGGTAAACGCTGTCGATCATGATCGCGGGGTTACCCTCTTGCAGCTGTGCGTCGACTCACTCCGCGGCGACGGCGTTGGCCGGCACGGCGGTGTTCAGCGTCGGCAGCGGTCCACCGGCGTCAGGCTGTGGCGCCGCGAACGGGCGTGCGGTTCCCAGGACGCGCTTCTCGACGACGTCCAGCAACGTCACGGAGCTGAGGTAGAGATGAATCTGGTTGCCCAGTTCGGCCCAGAGGTCGTGGGTCAGGCATCGCGACTTGTCGCTATGGCAACCCAACGGCGAATCGGTCTTGCACCGGGTCGCTTTGATCGGCTCGTCGACCGACAGGATGATGTCCGAGATCCGTGTTTCCTCGGCACCCCGAGCCAGCCGGTAGCCGCCGCCGGGACCGCGCACGCTCTTGACCAGGCCACCACGGCGCAGCCGGGCAAACAGCTGTTCGAGGTACGAGAGGGAGATCTCCTGCCGGGTCGATATGTCCGCCAGGGATACTGGCCTTTGCGCCCCATGACGGGCGAGGTCGACCATGGCCATGACAGCGTAGCGTCCCTTGGTGCTCAGCTTCATGATCATTCTCCTCCAACCTGGCTCCGCTCTGCGGTGCAACCCGCGGCAGAACCGCCCTTTCCCGCGATCATCTTGAAATCGCTCTTGAAATCGCGCGACCCGACCCCGCATAGTGCCGGTGGACACGAATTCTCGGCGTCAAAACCCGGCTGTCGCCACTGCATATAGAAAGCCCAAGTGCGTTGGTCAAGTTTTTAGGCCGGGTTGCAGCATATCAACGACCTAGTATCCGAGCATCCAAATCGGATACTGAGCGAAAGGCGCCGATGCGCCAGCGTAGCAGGAAGGCGAATGCCTGATGTGATCTATACAGGCCCCGACGGACGTCTCGAGGGCCGCTACCACCAGAGCAAGGAAAAGAACGCGCCCATCGCGCTCATGCTGCACCCGCACCCACAGGCGGGCGGCAACATGAACAACAAGGTGGTGTTCACGCTGTTCCATGTCTTTGCGACACGTGGATTTTCCGTTTTGCGTTTCAATTTCCGCGGCGTTGGCCGCTCGCAGGGCACGTTCGACAACGGCCTGGGCGAGCTCAGTGACGCGGCGGCATCGCTGGATTGGCTGCAAAGCATGAATCCGGACGCCAAGGCCTGCTGGGTGGCGGGCTTTTCCTTCGGCGCCTGGATCGGCATGCAGCTCCTGATGCGCAGACCCGAGATCGACGGCTTCATTTCCGTGGCGCCGCCTGCCAACAGCTATGACTTCGCCTTCCTGGCACCCTGCCCCTCGTCGGGGCTGATTGTGCACGGCGACCGCGACGAGGTCGTCCCCGCCGCCGACATTGCCAAGCTGGTCGGCCGCCTGTCACAGCAGAGGGGCATCACGGTCGAGTCCCGCACCGTCAAGGGCGCCAACCACTTCTTCCACGATTGCCTGGACAAGCTGGCCGTCGAAGTCGACCGCTATGTTACCGGCTCCATGAAGGAACAGGAGCCGAAAACAGAAGAAAAACAATAATCTAAGGCAAAAACATACGACCACCGTTTAACGGTGACGGCACTCCGGTCGTCGCCGGAAAGCTCAAAGGGAGGCCGCGCAGGCTGCGAGCGGCAAGAAAACCGAACGCCTGCGCCTCCATCGCGTCGATCGACCAATCTGCCGGACAATTCTCAACTGAAATATTAGATATCTTTTCTAATGAATTAATAATAAACGGATTTTTTGCACCGCCACCACATATTAACCAGACGCTGGGTGGCGCTGGCATATGTTTGACAGCCGCCGCAACGCCGGCCGCACACGCCCAAGCCAGGGTCGCCGCTCCGTCTGCCAGCGAAAGTCCGTGAACGAAATCTGCAGTAAAATCATTTCTATCTAGTGATTTAGGTGGTTTTTCTAAAAAATAAGATGAAAATAAGAAACGCTCGATCCGTGCACTATCGACCGTACCGCCACTGGAGATCTGCCCGTCGAGATCGCACGTCCCGACGCCCTGCCGTTTGATCCAGTCGTCCAACGGCGCATTGCCGGGTCCCGTATCGAATGCCAGCAGTGTCCCGTCGGCGCCGATCCAGGTGACGTTGGCGACACCGCCGATATTGACCACGGCGAGCGGCAGTTGCAGCCGGCCGCTGCGCAGGGCCTCGCGCACCAGCGCTTGGTGATAGACCGGGACCAGCGGGGCACCTTGGCCGCCGGCGGCGACATCGGCCGATCGGAAATCGGCCACAACCGGCACACCGGTTTCCCGGGCGAGCCAGGCGCCATCACCGATCTGCCAGGTGAAACGCTTCTCGGGCCGATGGGTAATCGTCTGGCCGTGAAATCCGATCACGTCGATCCCGTCGAGGATCCCCTGCGAGCTCCCGGCGGCGAAAGCGGTGATCGCGTCGCGGTGCGCCTGTGTCAGCAACAGCTCGGCCCGCTGCGTGTCGGGCGACGGCGCTTCCGCCCCCAGAACGGCCCGCACGGCATCACGCACAGCCGCGTCATAGGGCACCGTGAGCGACGGCCCGAAGGTGCCCACCCGTTCGCCATCGGTCTCGATCACCGCCACGTCGACGCCGTCCAGCGACGTGCCGCTCATCAGGCCCATGACCCGCAGCATCTCGCCGCGGCGGGCGCGCGCCAGCAGATCATCCATGATCGAGCCCCATCATCTTCCGTCGGGAACGCTGCGTTGTTCGCATCCCCTGCCCCGTGCTACACGACCCGCCCCGCCGGTACCGGCGGATTGCACACATAAGACGGCCACGAGATGTCGACGTTCAAGTCCGATTTCATGCGCATCGTGCACGAGCGCGGCATGGTGCATCAATGCAGCGACGCCGAACGCCTGGACGCCGAGCTCGCATCGGGAACGCGCGTGGCCTATATCGGCTTCGACTGTACCGCCGACTCGCTGCATGTCGGCCACCTGCTGCAGATCATGCTGCTGCGCTGGTGGCAGAAGACCGGACACAAGCCGATCGCACTGATGGGTGGCGGTACGACCAAGGTCGGCGATCCGTCGGGCCGCGACGAGACGCGCCAACTGCTGACCACCGAGCAGATCGCCGCCAACATGGCGAGCATCAAGGGCACGTTCACCAACTACCTGACCTTCGGCGATGGTCCGACCGATGCGGTCATGGCCAACAACGCCGACTGGCTCGACACGCTGCTCTACATCCCACTGCTGCGCGATGTCGGCCGCCACTTCTCGGTCAACCGCATGCTGACCATGGACTCGGTGAAGCTGCGGCTGGAGCGCGACCAGCCGCTGACATTCCTCGAGTTCAATTACATGATCCTGCAGTCCTACGATTTCGTAGAGCTCTGGAAACGCCATCGCTGCATCGTGCAGATGGGCGGTTCCGATCAGTGGGGCAACATCGTGATGGGCGCCGACCTGGGGCGCCGGATGCACAGCGCTGATCTGTTCGCGCTCACCTCGCCGCTGCTGGCCACCAGTTCCGGCGCCAAGATGGGCAAAACCGCAGCCGGCGCCGTTTGGCTCAATGGCAATCGCCTGTCGCCGTATGACTTCTGGCAGTACTGGCGCAACACCGAGGATGCCGATGTCGGGCGCTTCCTGCGGTTGTTCACCGAACTGCCGCTCGATGAGGTGGCCCGGCTGGAGACACTTGGCGGCGCCGAAATCAACGATGCCAAGAAGATCCTGGCGACCGCAGTGACCAGCCTGTGCCACGGCACAGCAGCCGCCCAGCAGGCCGCCGAGACGGCGCGCCAGACCTTCGAACAGGGCGCGCTGGCGGCGGACCTGCCGACCGTCGAAATCCCCCGGGCGCGCCTGCAGGACGGTGTGCCTGCCTTCGAGCTGTTCGCCGAAGCGGGCCTCGCCGACAGCAAGGGTGAAGCCCGCCGGCTGATCAAGGGCGGCGGCGCCCGCGTCAATGATGTCGCGGTGAAGACGGACGTCCAGGTCGTATCGCTGGCCGACGCTGGCGCCGACGGACGGGTAAAGCTATCGGCCGGCCGCAAGCGCCACGTCCTGATCAAGGCCGTGTGATCACAGCGGGCGATCCTCGCGCGGGGATATCTTTGTGAGCCGTCACGTATGCATGGTCGGGACAACTCCCTCCGTCCCGAAGGAGCATACATGTCTGGCAGAAAGTACCTCTTGGCCGGCCTGATCGCCGGATCGGCGCTTGCGGGTGGTGCGGTTGCCCTGGCCCAGCCGGCGCCCAAACCCGAGCAGGGCCCGCCGCAGTCCGATCGTCGACAGGTGATGATGCAGCGAGCCTGCAGTGAAATGCCGGCGCGAGTCGCTGGACGCCTGGGCTATGCCGAGGTCAAGCTCGGCATCACCGAGCAGCAGAAGAGCGCCTGGCAGACCTTCGCGCAGGAAACCAAGGCCGCGATGCAACCGGTGCAGAAGCTCTGCACCGAGCGTGCCGCCGCGACACGGCCGGCCACGCCACCGGATGCCGCGGCGCAACTGGCCGAGCGGGAAAAAGGTCTGACCGCGACGCTGGAGACCACCAAGGGCATCCGGCTCGCCGTCGAGAAGCTGACGCCGTCGCTGAACGATGAGCAGAAGAAGCAGTTGGGCGAGATCGTTGCCCGCATCGGGCACGGCCCGCGCTGGGGCCATCGCATGCATGCGCAGCACATGCATCGCCCCGGCCATGGTCCAGGCCCAGGCGGTAACGTCAGCCCGCCGCCTCCGCCGGCTGGCCAGCCGCGTTAATCAGGCCTGACTGGCGCCGTATCGTGGAGCCGCAGCCTTCGCAGGCTGCGGCTCTTTCTTTGTAGGGTGATCAATCGGGTACGCCCAACGCGCCGAAGAATTCGACGAGCTGTGGACTCATGGGCAGGTTCAGTCGCTCGCCGGTCGGCAGTTTCATTTCGAACCAACGCGTGTAGATCATCACCAGGTCCCGGCTCTCGGCCAGACGCGCGAACGTGCGCTGAACGAGCGCGGCAAAGTCCGGATCGTCCTTGCGGAACATCAGTCCGTAAGGATCGTAGGACAGATACTCGCCGACCACCTTGTAGTCGCGTTCCGTCTTCGATGTCGCGATAAGGCCGTAGAGAAGGACATCGTCGGTGGCGAACGCATCGGCGCTGCCGCTCCCCACCATGGCAAACGAGTCGCTGTGGTCCTTGCCCGTCACGATCTTGATCGGGATCTTCTGCTTGTCAGCGATCGCGCGCAGCGCCGCTTCATTGGTCGTGCCCGCCGTGACCACGACCGTCTTGTCGCGCAGGTCTCGATACGAGGCGATCGGCGAGTCGCGCTTGACCAGCAGCTTGGTGCCGGAGACGAAGAAGACAGGCGAAAAGGCCACCTGCTTGCGCCGCTCCGTGTTGCCCGTGGTCGATCCGCACTCCAGGTCGATCTCGTTGTCGAGCAGCGCCTGGATGCGGGTCGCCGAGGTGACCGGCTTGTACTTGGTGGTCACCGGTATGCCGAGCGCGTCGGCGACATCGTTCACGATCTCGCCGCACAGGTCGATCGAGTAGCCCGTCGGCTGACCCGCCTTGTTGAGATAGGAGAAAGGCAGCGAACTCTCGCGGTAGCCGATCACGATCGTCCGGCTTTCCTTCACCTTCTTGAGCGTGCCTTTCAGTTCGTCGGCAGCGGCCGGGCCGATGGCGGCAGCAGCCATGGCTGCCACCATCATCACAGCCTGTGTCAGGTGCCGAAGTCCACGGTCACCCATGGTGCACCTCTACTGTGCCGGCATGGCCGCCGGAGCAGCGCCCGACGGTGCCGGCTCATCGGAGGCAACGTCCTCGCCCTCCCACTTGGCGACGACGGCGGTGGCCAGGCTGTTGCCCACCACGTTGGTCGCTGAGCGGCCCATGTCGAGGAACTGGTCGATGCCCAGCAGCAACAGCAAGCCAGCCTCCGGCAGGTTGAAGCTGGCCAGGGTCGCGGCGATCACCACCAGCGATGCGCGCGGCACGCCGGCCATGCCTTTGCTGGTCAGCATCAACACCAGCAGCATGGTGATCTGCTGCGCCAGGGTCAGTTCGATGCCGTAGGCCTGTGCGATGAAGATGACTGCGAACGTGCAGTACATCATCGAGCCGTCAAGGTTGAACGAATAGCCCATGGGCAGCACGAAGCTGATGATCCGTTTGCTGACCGGCAGCTTCTCCAGTTGCGCCATGGTTACCGGGTAGGCCGCCTCGCTGCTGGCCGTGCTGAACGCCAGCAGGAAGGGTTCCCGGATCAGCTTTACCAGCCTGAAGACCGCACCTTGCAGGAACAGGAACCCGACTACGATCAACACGGCCCACAGAACGGCAAGACTGAAATAGAACGAGGCCATGAATTTCAGGTAGGTGACCAATATACCGATCCCCTGAGTCGTGATCGTCGCCGCCATGGCCGCGAAGACGGCGATCGGGGCCAGCCCCATGATGTAGCCGGTGATCTTCAGGATCACATGCGAGGTCTGGTCGATGATCTCCACAAGCGGACGGGCCCGCTCGCCCAGCGCCGCGGCGGCGACGCCGAAGAACAACGAGAACACCACGATCTGCAGGATCTCGTTGGTCGCCATTGCTTCAACGGCGCTCTTGGGCACCAGGTGCGTGATGAATTCCTTCAACGAGAGCGACGCGACCTTGAGGTTCGTCGTCGCCGTCGAGTCGGGTAACGGCATGTTCAGGTTATCGCCGGGCCGCAGCAGGTTGACCATGACCATGCCCAGCAGCAGCGATACGAGCGACGCCGACACGAACCACGCCATGGCCTTCATGCCGATGCGGCCGATGGTCTTCGTATCGCCCATATGGGCGACACCCACCACCAATGTCGTGAACACCAGGGGCGCGATGATCATCTTGATCAACCGCAGGAAGATATCCGTCAGCAGCGATATGTAGCCGGCGATCGCGCCCGCGATCTTGGGGTCGGGCCAAAGGCTATTGCACCCCCACCCGACCAGGATACCCAGCACCATCCCAATCAGGATTATCAGGGTAAGTTTAGAACGCATCGGCTTACCTCCCCAATCGACGCTGATGACGACGTCATGACATCATGGACAGAGACCGGCGGCAAACCTGATTCGATTTTCTCCTCTAAGTGCAACTAAATAATTTGATATCGTATGATCACGTCAGGAAATCGTCAGAAATCGCATCACTTGGTTCTGTCATTACAAGTAGAATTTCAATCCGCGCCATCTCTCTTTGCGGGTACGGACCGGGTCATCCCGCGCCACCTGCAACCTGTCGCAAGGGCTTGTTGCGGTTGGCATGCGCACTACCTTGGTATTGAGTGCATAGCGACCGACGGCCGAACGGTGCGGCGGCGGGTTGTCATGTGCCTCGCAGGAAACCAGGATGCAGGACCCTTATTCAGTCTTGGGCGTATCGAAAACCGTCTCGGCGGACGACCTCCGCGCCGCCTACCGGCAGCTCGCGAAGAAGCACCACCCCGACCTCAACCCGGGTGACAAGGCTGCCGAAGCGACGTTCAAGGAAGTCTCGGCAGCCTATGAGCTGTTGTCCGATGCCGACAAACGCCGCCGCTTCGACGCCGGCGAGATCGACGCGTCGGGCCAGGAGGTACCGCCACGCGGCTTCTGGCGTGAGCATGCGACAAGCCCAGGCGCCGAGCGTTACTATCGAGCCGGTACTTCGGAGGACTTTGCCGATCTAGGCGGTGTCTTTTCCGACATGTTCGGCCGTCAGGGTGGTTTCGCGCGCGGCTTCAGCGGTACCGGCGGCTCGCTCTCCTTCACCCTGGCCGTGCCGTTCCTGATCGCCGCACGCGGCGGGCGCCAGCGGGTGGGCCTGCCCGACGGCCGGTCCCTGGAGATCGATATCCCCGAAGGTGCCACCGACCGCCAGATGCTGCGCCTGAAAGGCCAGGGCCTGCCCGATCCCAACGGTGGACCGGCTGGCGACGCCTTCGTCGAACTTCATATCGAGCCGCATGCCTTCTTCGAGCGCCGCGACAGCAACATCCATATGGAATTGCCCGTGACACTCAACGAGGCCGTGCTCGGCGGCAAGGTGCGCGTGCCGACCATCGGCGGACCGGTGATGCTGAACGTGCCGGCAGGCTCCAACACCGGCACGACCCTGCGCCTCAAGGGGCGCGGTGTACTCGACCGCAAGGCCGGCATGCACGGCGACCAGTACGTCAAGCTGCGCGTTGTGCTGCCCGACCTCCCGGACGACAAGCTGAAGGAGTTCCTGCAGGGCTGGGAAGCCGGCAAGACCTATGATCCGCGCCGTGAGATGGAGCGCTTCACATGATCACGTTCGATGACCTCGTGCGCCGGCATCAGCGGCTGACCGTTCGCCGTGTCGAAGCCTGGATCGAACGCGGGCTGCTTCGGCCGGTCGATGTGCAGGGCGCGGCCAGCGGCTGCGATTTCTGCTGCGGTTTCACCACCATCGACGCCGCCCGGGTGTCCCTGCTCTACGAGTTGAGCGAGGAACTGCGGTTCGACGACAACTCGCTGGAGACGGTGGTCGACCTGATCGACCAGGTGCATGGCCTTCGGCACCAGCTCGGCACGCTGGCCCAGGCGATCATGCAACAGCCGGAGGACGTACAGCGCACCATCGCCACTGCCGTCAAGACGATCGAGGCCGGGCGGCGCTGAAGCCCCCGGCGGCATGCAAGAGTGCCCTGTGCGCCAGAGGACTTGATCGCCGCTTTGCCGCGCGCGCAAGCTTCGCCCCTCTGATTGGGGGGATAAGCGATGAAGTTTGGCGTCTTCGACCACATGGATCGTGCCGCCGCGCCCTTGGGGGCACAGTTCGAAGCCCGGCTGAAGCTGATCGAGGCTTACGACCACCTCGGCTTCCACGCCTATCATGTCGCCGAGCACCATGCGACGCCGCTGGGCATGGCGCCTTCCCCCAGCGTGTTTCTCGCCGCCGTAGCGCAACGCACGAAGCGGCTGCGGTTCGGCCCGCTGGTCTATACGCTGAACCTCTACCATCCCCTGCGCCTGATCGACGAAATCTGCATGCTCGACCAGATGAGCGGCGGGCGGCTTGAGCTGGGCGTCGGCCGCGGCATCTCACCCTTCGAGGTTGGCTACTACGGCGTCGATCCGGCAACCGGCCCCGAGCGCTTTGCCGAGACGCTGGCTGTCCTTCTCAAGGGCCTGACGACACGCACGCTGACCCATGACGGCACCTACTTCACGTTTCGCGACGTGCCGATGGAGTTGGAACCTGTGCAACGACCGCACCCGCCGCTGTGGTATGGCGCCAACACACCCGACAGTGCCGAGCGATTGGCGCGGCAGGGCTACAACGTCGTGGTCGGTCTGCCGGCATCCGGGGTGCGGGCCTTCGTCGATCGCTATCGTGCCGAGTGGCTGGCCCAGGGCAAACGCGCCGAGGAGTTACCGCTGCTGGGCCTCAGCCGCCACGTCGTCGTGGGTGATACCGACGCGGAGGCCGTCGCCGCGGCGCAGCGCGCCTTCAAGCTGTGGTACGCCGCCCTGGAACATCTGTGGCGCAAGAACGGCGTCGGCCTGCCACGCCAGCTCATTCCAGCCGCCTTCGATGACGCCGTGGCGGGCGGCTACATCGTCGCCGGCGCGCCAGGCACCGTCCGCGATCGCATGCGCCGGGACAACGACATGGCCGGCATCAACTACTGCCTGTGTCGCATGGCGTTCGGGGATTTATCCTACGACGAGTCCCGGCGCTCCATCGAGCTGTTCGCGCGCGAGGTGATGCCGGCATTGCGGTAGCGCGGGTTCAGGTCGGCCGCCGCGCGAAGGCGAGCGAAAGGCCCAAGCCGCAAATCACCAGCCCTGAACCTTTACGGATGCGTCGGATCAGGCTCGGCCGCTCCATCAATGCCGTGCGCGCCGACGTCGCCATCAACGTCACCACGACATCGGCAGCCGTGTTCAGGCAGACCGAAATCAGGCCCAGCACGACGAACTGCAGCGCGACGGCACCCGCCGGATCCACGAACTGCGGGATGAAGGCGAGAAAGAATGCAGCGGTCTTCGGATTGAGCGCCTCGACCACGACACCTTCGCGCAGGGCCCGCCGCGCGCCGGTGACGGTCGCCGCCAGTGGCAACGCCACGCGCGCCTCGCGGATGGTCTTGAATCCGAGCCAGACCAGATAAACAGCGCCGGCGATCTTCAGGGCCGTGAAGGCCTCGGCGCTGGCCATGATCAGCGCTGATACACCGGCGGCACCGGCAGCGACGTGTACCAGCCCGCCAAGGCCGGTGCCGAGGCTGGACGCCAGGCCTTCATCGCGTCCGCCGGCCAATGTGCGTGCTGCAACGTAGAAAATCGCCGGTCCCGGCGTGATGGCGATGATGAGCGCCGCGCCCAGGAACAGAAGCCAGCTGCCAAGATCGAGCACGTCACGCTCCTCCAGATCGAAAGCCTTGCATAGCCACCCTATTCCACCTTGATCCCGGCGTCGCGCACGACGCGCGTCCACTTGTCGATGTCCTGAGCAATGAAGCGCACGAAATCGTCGCGCGGACTCTCCAGGGGATCAGCTCCATGTGTTGCGAAGTGGCGGCGCACGTCAGGATCACGGGTCGCTTCGGTGACGGCGGCGTGCAGTCTCGCAACGACGCCCGGCGGCGTGCCGACCGGTGCGAAGATGCCGTACCAGATGCTGGCATCGTAGCCAGGCAGGGCCACCTCGTTGAGGGTCGGGATTTCGGGCGCGATGCCCGAGCGGGTCGTGCTGGTGACCGCCAGGGCCCGCAACTTCCCGGCGCGGACCTGCGGCAGCGCCGTCGGCAGGCCGCCGAAGTAGAAATCGACCTGCCCGGCAACGAGGTCGGCGAACGCCGGCCCTGCCCCGCGGTACGGCACGTGCACGAAATCCAGCTTCGCCATGGCACGGAACAACTCCAACGCCAGATGCGGTGAACTGCCCGAGCCGGCCGACGCGCCGTTGAGCTTGCCGGGGCGTGCCTTCGCCAACGCAATCAGTTCCGCCGGCGACGACGCCGGCAGATCGGGTTTCACGACCAGCAGCATCGGGCCACTGCCGACGATCGACACCGGCGCGAAATCGGTACGCGCGTCGTAGGGAAGCTGGCGGCCCAGCCCCGGACTGATCGAAATCGCCCCGCTCGACGCGAAGAGCAGCGTGTAGCCGTCGGGGTTTGCCTTGGCGACCAGGCCGGCGGCGATCTCGCTGTTGGAGCCGGGTCTGTTCTCCACGATCACGGCCTGCTTCAACAACGCCGCGAGTTTGGGTGCAACGATGCGCGCCAGCAGGTCGTTGGGTCCGCCCGGCGGATAGCCTACAACCAGGCGCACGGGACGATCCGGATATCCGGCGGCGTCCTGGCTCGACGCCACAGCGGGCCATAACAACAGGGATGCCGTGATTGCTTGTGCCGCGCGGCGTCGCGTGTAGGAGCAAGGCATTCCCCTCTCCATCATGTCAGGCGGGCTTGACCGCCAAGTCTTGCGTCTGTGCGACGGACGCTGCCAGGACAGGACCTTGGTCAGCAAGGCAATACTGCCCACAACCGATGACAGCTGCGCGGCACCACGCGGAACGGATGGCGTGTCGGCCGCCGCACTGCCATGGTATTCGCCGGATGACGTGGTCACGCTTGGCGGACGACGCGTTCCGCACTGCCTATCGTCATATCCTTACTACGGCCATGGCCGAAGTAACCGTCCCTGGTGCCTTCGTATGATCCGGACATGAACGAGTTGTCGTGGCGTTACGCCGGCTGGCGTGTGGTGGTGGCTTGCTTTTTCGCGGCCATATGTGCCTGGGGTTTCGGCTTTTACGGTCATGGCGTTTTCCTGGCTGAACTCAAGAAACAGCACGGCTGGTCGTCCGGGCTGATCTCCTCGGCGACGACCGTCTACTACCTGGTCAGCGCCGTGCTGGTTGCCTTCGTCGGCGACGCCGTGGCCCGCCTGGGTCCCAAGCGCTTCATGCTGCTCGGCCTGGTATTGCTGGGTGCGTCATCCGCGGTCATCCCTTTCATTGTCGCCCCCTGGCAGCTTTACGCTGCTTACCTGGTCATGGCGTTCGGATGGGCCGCGACCAGCGTGGCTGCCATCGTCACCATCCTGGGCCTGTGGTTCCAGACGCGACGCGGCATGGCGATCAGCCTGGCTCTGAACGGTGCCAGCGCCGGCAGTATCGTCGTGACCCCCGCCATGGTCGCGCTGACGGCGGTCCTCGGCTTCACCTGGGCGGTGCCGCTGACCGTCCTCGGCATGGCAGTCATTCTGATACCGATGGTCCTGATGTGGGTCGACTGGCCGCCGCGCAGTACACTGCCGACACCACCCGCGAATGCATCAACCGGTTCCGCCGTTTCGTCGGCAACCACCTGGACCCGGGCGCGCGCCATCCGCAGCCTGGCCTTCTGGAGTGTTTCCCTTCCCTTCGCGCTGGGCATCTCCGCTCAAGTGGGCTTCATCGTTCACCAGCTTGCGCTTCTGGAGCCATTGATCGGCACGGTGGAGGCAAGCGTTGCCGTGGCCATCACGGGCGCGTTCGCCATTGGCGCGCGCCTTCTCCTGAGCCTGTTCATCGACCGGCTCGACCAACGGAAAGTGACGGCGCTGCTGCTGCTCAACCAAGCCGTCGCCGTGTTCGCCATCACGCGAACCAGCGATCCGCTGATACTCTACGGCGCCTGCGCCGCCTTCGGCATCACGGTGGGCAATCTCATCACCCTGCCGGCCCTGATCATCCAGCGCGAATTCCCGGCAGCGTCCTTTGCCACGATCGCCAACCTGTCCACGGCTGTAGGCGGCTTCACCTATGCTTTCGCGCCCGGCCTGCTGGGCATCCTGCGCGATACCACCGGCGGCTACACCGTGCCGCTCTATGTCTGCATTGCCACCGAGCTGCTGGCCGCGGCGATCATCCTGCCGCGGCCGCGGCCTGTTCAAGAATAGCGAACGGACTGTTCAGTCCCGGAAGGACGGATCGGTGGCATCGAGCTTGCACAGCAAGGCCGGCCATTCCAGCAGGCCCAGGCGCCGGCGCACACCCGGCTTGAACAGGTGATTCGTCTCTTCGACGATCTCCCGCTGCGGCATTGAGAGTTCCGTGTTGCACGACAGCGTCATGACCTGGAGCTGGCAGGCGCGTTCAAGCCGGAAGATGTTGTTGAACGCCTCGGGAATGCTGGCACCGGTCGCCAGCAGACCGTGGTTGCGCAGGATCATGACCTCGCGGTTGCCGAGGTTGTTCACCAGCCGCTCCTGCTCATCCATGCGGATCGCCGGCCCTTCATAGTCGTGGTAGGCGACATCGATGAAGCGCATCGCGGTCTGCGCCAGCGGCAGCAGGCCCGCCTTCATGGCCGACACCGCCATGCCGGCCAGCGTGTGCGTGTGGATCACGCAGTCGATGTCATGACGTGCCTTGTGAACGGCACTGTGGATCACGAAACCGGCATGGTTGATCTCCATGTCGGTCGGATTGAACAGGGTGTTGCCCTCGAGATCGACCTTGATGAAACACGAGGCATGCATCTGCTCATAGAGCAGACCATAGGGGTTGAGCAGGAAGGCGTTGTCCTCACCCGGCACACGCGTCGAGATGTGGTTGGCGATCATCTCGTCCATGCCGTAGAGATGCACCAGGCGATAGCAGGCCGCGAGGTCGACACGCTTCTGCCACTCCTCCGGGCTGACCTGGTCGCGCACCGACCGCGCATTCCTGAGTGCCGTGACTGCCATGGTACCCTCCTCCGATCTGTCGCCGTGTCATGTCCGGCCTCGAACCTCTCAGTTCGCGGCCAGAGCCTGGATCGCCGCTTCGACTCCACCCGCTTGGTGCGGCACGCCGCAGGTCTTGAACGTCAACTCCACCGTCGCCAGCGCGCCCAGGAGCATCGGTTCGTTCAGATCACCCATATGCCCGATCCGGAACACACGGCCACCGAGCGTACCCAAACCACCGCCGAGCGACAGGTTGAACCGGTTGAGCGCGGTGCGGCGAACCGCATCGGCATCGTGACCTTCCGGCAGCATCACCGCTGTCACCGAATTCGATAGGCGTGCGTCGTCGGCGCAGAACAGCTCGATCGCCTTCACGCCCTTCGAGATGCCTTTGGCGTCCGCCTTGACATTGCTTCTGGCGTTGCCGCCCCAGTGCACCACCGCGGCCCGCGTTGCGGCGGCCAAGCGGTGATGACGCGCAAACACCGCATCGAGCCCTTCTTCATCCAGAAGTTTCAGCGCCTCTTCGAGCCCGAAGAACAGGTGTACAGGCGTCGTTCCCAGGAAGCGCTGCGGATCGCGCCCGCCCATCTCACGCCAGTCCCAGTAGTGGCGGCGTGTCTTGCCCTCCGCCGAGGCGGCCACGGCTTTCGCGCTGACGCCGGTGAACGACATCCCGGTGGGCAGCATCAGCCCCTTCTGGCTGCCGCCCACGGCAATGTCGACGCCCCACGCATCCATGCGGAAGTCCATGCAGCCGAGCGAGGAGATCGTGTCAACGAAGAGCAAGGCCGGGTGCCTCGCTTCATCGATCGCGCGACGCACCTCCGGCACCGACAGCGTCAGGCCCGTCGCCGTCTCGTTGTGCACCACCAGCACGGCCTTGATCGCGTGCGCTGCATCAGCCGTCAGCTTCTCGATAACGGCATCCAGGCCCACGCCATGACGCCATTCGGCCGGCACGGTCTCGACCTGCAGTCCGAGATGGTTCGCCATCTGGGTCCAGCTGTCGGAAAAGTAACCGGACTCCAGCATCAGGACACGATCGCCGGGCGACAGCACGTTGCTGAGCGCGGCTTCCCAGGCGCCATGGCCGCTGGCGGCATACATGAACAGCTGTTGCTGTGTCTTCAGCACCCGCTTCACGCCGGCGTGACAGGCGCGGTGAATGGCCAGGAACTCCTCGCTGAGGAAATCGAGCACCGCGCGGTCCATCGCGCGCAACACGCGGTCGGGAATATTCGTCGGCCCCGGATTCTGGAAGAACTGACGACCTCTCGGCTTGGCGTTCACGCGAAAGACTCCCTGCGCGTTCTTGTCGTCCTGCACCTTATTCCGCCAGTCGAATGCCTGTCACGTCTGGCCGCGGCATACCGGACATGAGGATGCCGCGTCCGGATGTTCACACAAGACACTCAAAGCGGCTATACAGCGCCAGGAACAGCGGAGGTAAACACACATGACCGGCCCATCGAATTACGGTTTCGAAACGCTATCGATCCACGCCGGCGCGGCGCCGGACCCCACGACCGGCTCGCGTGCGTTGCCGATCCATCAGACGACGGCCTACGTTTTCGAAGACGCCGACCATGCCGCCGCGCTGTTCAACCTTCAGACCGTCGGCTTCATCTATTCGCGCCTGACCAACCCCACCACGGCGGCGCTGGAGGCACGGCTTGCAGCACTCGAGGGCGGCCGTGGCGCCGTTGTCGCGTCGTCGGGCCACGCCGCCCAGGTCCTCGGGCTCTTTCCGTTGATGGCGCCCGGGGACGAGATCGTCGCCAGCACCAAGCTCTACGGCGGCTCGATCCAGCAGATGAAGAACACCTATCCCAAGTTCGGCTGGAAGGCGGTGTTCGTCGATCCGGATGACCCGGAGAACTTCCGCAAGGCCGTGACGGCAAAGACCAAGGCATTCTTTATCGAGAGCCTGGCCAATCCCGGCGGGGTCGTCTGCGACATCGAGGCGATCGCGAAGATTGCCGACCAGGTCGGCGTGCCGCTCCTGGTCGACAACACGCTGGCCTCGCCCTACCTCTGCCGTCCCATCGAGTGGGGCGCCACCTTGGTGGTGCACTCCACCACCAAGTTCCTGTGCGGCACCGGCACGACCATGGGCGGCGCCATCGTCGACTCGGGCAAGTTCGACTGGTCGCGCGGCGGCAAGTTTCCATCGCTGGCCGGCCCGGAGCCGGCATACCATGGGCTGAACTTCTACGAGACCTTCGGCGACATGGCCTACACGTTCCACAGCCATGCCGTGGGCTTGCGCGATCTCGGCCCCTCGCAGGCGCCCATCAATGCCTGGATCACCATGCTCGGCATCGAGACCCTGGCGCTGCGCATGGAACGACACTCGGCCAATGCGCAGACGGTCGCCGAGTATCTCGAAGCCCACCCGGCGGTGGCGTGGGTCAACTATGCCGGCCTGAAGTCCAACAAGTATCACGCGCTGGCCCGGAAATACCTGCCCAAGGGCGCCGGGTCGGTGTTCACGTTCGGGCTGAAGAGCGGCTACGAGGCAGGCGTGCGGCTGGTCGACTCGGTCGAGCTGTTCTCGCACCTGGCCAATATCGGTGATGCCAAGAGCCTGATCATCCACCCCGCCTCCACGACGCATCGCCAGCTCACCGAAGAGCAGCGCGTGGCCGCCGGCGCCGGCCCCGATGTCGTGCGTCTGTCGATCGGCATCGAGAGTGTCGCCGACATCATCGCCGACCTCGAACAGGGATTGGCGAAGGCCACTTCAGGCGTCGCCAAAGCGGCGCAATAGCCATTGCGCCGCGGTCCCCTCGCCGTGCGAAAGCCCGCCATCATCGGCGGGCTTTTTTGTTTGCACTGCCGGCGCCTCACGCTCTTGAATGGAGATCTGCCGGCGCGCCGGCACGGCAGCGAACAACCGAGGAAACGATGGCCCAGGTGAAGATCTACGGATCCGTGCAGTCGCGCGCCGCGCGCGCGTTGTGGTGCGCGCGCGAATGCGGCATCGAGTTCGAGCATCTGGGCACGGACTCCAAAGCGCTGAAGGCCGATCCCGAGTTCGCGAGGATCAACCCGAACGGCAAAGTGCCGGCGATGGTGGACGGCGACGTCACGCTGTTCGAGTCGATGGCGATCAATCTCTATCTGGCGCACAAGTACGGCAAGTCCCTGTGGCCGACGACGATCGGTGATGAAGCCCGCACCTATCAGTGGAGCTTCTGGGGCATGACCGAGGTCGAGAAGCCGCTCCTGACCATCGTCATCGACACGTTCATGACGCCCGCTGACAAGAAGAACCCGAAGGCCGTCGAGGACGCCAAGACGGCGCTGCAGTCGCCCCTGAGCGTTCTCAATCAGGCGCTGAAGGGCAAGTCCTACTTGCTGGGCGACACCTTCACGATTGCCGACCTCAATCTGGCTGCCATCATGGCTTGGGCAAAGCTGGTCAAGCTCGACATGACCGGCAACAGCGACGTCGCCAACTGGCTCGACCGCTGCCTGTCGCGACCGGCGTTCCGCGGGAAGTAGGCGTCCGGTTTATTCAGCCGGTACAGGACGTGGCACTGCCGGCGAGGCCGCCGGCTTGCTGTCGCCTGACGGCAGCATCAGCGCCACGAGCCACACCAGTACGCCGGTTGCCGCCAGGCCCAGGAACAGCAGTTCCAGGCTTCCGGTGAGCGCCTTGAGGTGCGCGATCAGCCAGATCGCCACCGGACCGGCACCGAACGCGACGATGAACTTCGCGCCGAAGCCCAGACCGTGATACTTAGTCGGCGTATAGCGCCCGATCAGCAGGTTCTCAGCCGGGCCAGAGGCCGAGCTGATGATGGCCGATGCCATCGCTGCCACCAGGACGCCGTATCCCGGCAGCAACCCCAGGCCCACCATGGCCAGGATCTGCAGGAACGCGCAGATCGTATAGACGGTCTTCAGTGAATAGCGGTCGGACAGGCCGCCCAGGAAATACTGGGTAACGCCCGAGGCGAGGTAGACGGCCGAGCCGAACAGACCGACCCAGAAAGCCATCTTCTTGGCTTCTGCCGCGAGCTGCCCGTTGGTCACGGTCTGCAGCCAGTCGATCTCGGTGGCCATGCGCTGTTCGAACAACCCGGGTGCACCATATTGGATCGCCTGCCAGATGACACCGCCGGCGAACATCGTGACCGTCAGGATGATGAACACCCGCACCAGATCGCCACGGCTGGGCGCCTTGCCGGTCATCGCCGGCATCGGCCGATCACTCACCCTGCCGGTCTTCCAATGATAGAGCAGCCCCAGGCCGATGATCAGGCAGACGACGCCGGGTACGAGAAAAGCCGCCCGCCACGAAAAGAAGTTGATCAGCAGTCCCGTCACGGCGCCGCACGCAGCCAGGCCGGCGCTACCGAAAACGCCGTTGATCCCCATTGCGTGGCCCGGACGCGAGGAGTTGCGCATCACCCAGGCGATACCGACGGCATGGTAGATCGCCGCGAATACCCCCAGTGCCGCCATCGCCAGCTCAAGCAGCAGGAAATCCCGGTCGGGCACAAACGCACAGGCGATCGACGATACGCCCATGCCCATGAACATCACCACGATCATGCCGGGCGCGCTCCAGCGATCGCTGAGCCAGCCGGACGGCAATGCCACCAGGCCGAGCAGGAACGCCGCCAGCTGCCACAGCGGCAGCAGGACAACCTGGTGATCGAGCGGCTTGCCCGGCTCGCCCCAGGACGCTGCCATGCCCACGGCGATGTAGGGAAAGAAGGCCGCCATGTAGTGCATCAGGGCATGGCCCATCGAGGAGTAGCCGAGAATCAGCCCCTCGTTGGCGATGCGTGCGGACGGCGCGGGTGGCGACAGAGTGGACATCGGGGGTTACTCGATCAGCGGGCACTCGCATGCCCGGCAATTTTATTTGCCCGCATCTTGGGCATATGTCGCAGGGCAAACAATCACCGGCGATGCATCGCCGTATTGCGTATCGCCTCAGACCATCTCGCTGGGCCCGGTTTCGCTGGCAACCCAGTCGAGAAACGGCTCGTGCCCCACGGTGACCGGCATCGCCACGATGCACGGCAGCTCATAGGAGTGCAGTTCGACGATCCGTTGCTTGAGCTCGTCGAACAGATCCTCGCGGGTTTTCAGGATCAGGATCGCCTCACGCCCCTTCTGCACACTGCCCTGCCAGCGGAAAATCGATCGCATGCCATCGATGACATTGGCACAGGCAGCCAGGCGTTCATCAACCACGGCCTCGCCGATGCGCTCGGCCTCCGCGGCATCACTCGCCGTGGCGTAAACGAACAACACCTGGGACATGCGCTCCTCCGCTCGCCACTACATGCGGTGATTTGGGCACCAACCACCGCCAATCAGGATTTTTGTTTTATTTTCATATGGTTGTCGAGTATTCTTTCAGCGGGGATGCGTTCTGCATGGGGTCAATCATGGGTGCTGCACGTAAGCTGGCGCGGCCAGCATCGAAGTTAATAAATCAATCGAATATCGACCATCAAGATACTGTTTTTATTAATGATAGAGAGATTTCTTATCTCAGACGCGGCTTGAACCAGCCTGGCGGCAAGCTGCCGCTGTTCGACCTCGACGGCCAGGAGTTCGAGGCATCGATCGTTCGCCACTGCATTGAGCGCGGCTGGGCCGAACCGTGGTTCAGCAATCCACTGAAGCCCGACTGGCTTGTCTGCAAGCTCACGGCATCGGGGCGCGCCGCGGTCGAACAGGCACTCGATCTGAAGATGTCACCGGGCATCAGCCACCGCATGACCCTGGTCGACTGACGCTGCCGGCCCTCTCTGAGGGCCGTGAACAGTGACATTAGTGAACGCACAGAAGGCACAGGTAGGCCTTCCGTGTTGATCAAGGAAACTGGTTGAGCCCTTGAGATGATTGGTCGGGGCGGCCGGATTTGAACCGACGACCCCCAGTCCCCCAGACTGATGCGCTACCAGACTGCGCTACGCCCCGACCGGGTGCAGACGCCACTTCCGTGGCGTCAAAGCGGGCGGACCATAGCCCTTCCCGTCTGCGGATTGCAATGCTTCGTATGCGAAAGACGACACGGTGCCGTCACGCACGACGACACCATGTGTTTCTTGACGTGCCTTACGTGTGCAGCGTCTTGCGCAGCAGTTCGAGCGCGTTCTGCAGATCTTCCAGAACGGTCTCGATCTCCTGGCGTTTGCCGGGATCGACGCGGGCCGTACGCGGCAGCAGACGCTCCGTCGACGGCTGCGGGCCCGTCCGCGGCAGCTCAGCCCGGGGCGCGTCGACCTCGACGAGGCGTGGCTCGGGCAGCGCGGCAAGGCCGTCACGCTGGCTGAGGCGCCCCCGGCTTTCCTTCAACAGGCGCTGCACGCCCTTGATGGTGTAGCCGTCGTCGTACAGCAGCGAGCGGATTCGACGCAGCAGGTCGATATCCTCTGGCCGATAGTAACGGCGCCCGCCACCGCGTTTAAGCGGACGGACCTGGCTGAACTTGCTTTCCCAGAACCGCAGAACGTGCTGCGGCACGTCGAGTTCGGTCGCAACTTCACTGATTGTGCGGAACGCATGGGCCGATTTCTCGAGCCGACGTTCCGGCATGGATGCGCTGGCAGTGACCATTATTCACCTTCCACATCAACCGTCGTTGGCGCCGTGTTATTTATTCTCGATTTCAACACATTCGACGCACGGAAGACGAGGACACGCCGGGGCAGGATTGGAACTTCCTGACCTGTTTTTGGATTACGGCCGATCCGTTGGCCCTTGTCGCGAACGGTGAAGCTGCCAAAACTGGAAATCTTCACGGTCTCGCCACGCGCCAACGATGCAGCGATCTCGGCGAGAATGACCTCGACAAGGTCTGCTGATTCGTTTCGAGATAAACCGACCTCTTGGAACACCGCTTCGCTGAGATCAGCGCGGGTGATCGTCCGTTGATCCATCCAGCATTCCCCTTCCCCACTTAAACCTTAATCTGAAACTGGAAATGCGTCAATAACAAGGAGATGGCTACCCCCCTTGCATCATAGTGTCGACGAGAACAAAGCAGGCTCTCATGACATCTGGAAGTCAGGTCGCGGATCCGTGCCGGCGTTCCCTCAATCACCGGTGGAGACCGCGCTTCCTCCACGAGGTTCATTAAATATCAAAGAAACCCCTCTAAACAACCTGATTTTAGGCCGTTACCGGGGATATCTAACGTTAAAACTTATCTTCAAGTTTATCTTGAATTGAGATTATCTGCAGCTGCATTAATTAATAACACGCATATAATATCACATGACGTTCTAAAACATCGATAACCTATTGATCTACCAACGAATAACGTTGGCACCCCAGGTCAACCCGCCACCCATGGCCTCCAGCAGGACCACGTGGCCACGCTGAATACGACCATCGCTGATGGCCACATCCAGTGCCAGGGGGATCGATGCCGCCGATGTGTTGGCGTGGCGATCGACAGTGACCACGACTTTGTCACCGGACAGGCCGAGCTTCCGGCCGGTGCCGTCGATGATGCGCTTGTTCGCCTGGTGCGGCACCAGCCAATCGACATCCTGAGGTGCCAGACCCGCCAATTGCAGGGACTCCCCCACCACGGCCGCCAGGTTGGTCACGGCGTGCTTGAACACCTCGCGCCCCTGCATACGCAGGTAGCCCGTGGTCCGGGTCGACGAGGGTCCGCCATCGACATAGAGAAGGTCGTGATGGCGCCCGTCGGAATGCAGCGTCGAGGCCAGGATGCCCCGGTCTGCGGCCGTCCCCTGGCCCTCGCCCGCCTTCACCACTACCGCGCCCGCGCCATCGCCGAACAGCACGCAGGTGCCGCGATCGTTCCAGTCGAGGATCCGCGAGAAGGTTTCGGCACCGATGACCAGGGCCGTGCCGGCCATGCGGTTCTTGATCATGCTGTCGGCGACCGACAATGCATAGACGAACCCGGAACAGACCGCCTGCACGTCGAAGGCCGCCCCCCGGGTCATGCCCAGATTGGCCTGCACGGCGGTGGCGGTGGCGGGGAAGGTTTCATCCGGCGTTGATGTCGCCAGTACGATCAGGTCGAGATCCGAAGCCGCAACGCCGGCGCGCTCCAGTGCCTTGGCAGCTGCCTTCGTGGCCAGATGTGACGTGAACTCGCCCTCGGCAGCGACGTGCCGTGTGCGGATCCCGGTGCGCTGCACGATCCATTCATCGGACGTGTCGATTTTGCGCGCCAACTCCTCGTTGGTCATCACGCGCTCGGGCAGGTAGGTGCCGCAGCTTTCGACGATCGACCGGATCATGCTGCCCCCACCACGCCACCTGCCGCGGCGGCCGGCACCTCGCCGAGCGCTCGACGGAAGAGACTCAACTCTTCGACCACCTTGTCGCTGAAGTGGTATTTCGCGAGATCCACAGCGACACCGAGTGCATAGGCGAAACCAAGCTCGTCGGTGCCGCCATGGCTTTTGACGCAGACGCCGTTCAGGCCCAGGAACACGCCACCATTGTAGCGCCGCGGATCGACACGCTGGCCAAACTTCTTCCAGGCGCTGCTGGACAACACATAGCTGAGCTTGGCCAGGGTCGACGTCTTGAAGGTCTGGCGCACGAAGCCCGCGTAAAGCTTGGCGGTGCCTTCGATCGTCTTCAGCGCGACATTGCCAGTGAAGCCGTCGGTGACCACGACGTCAACGGTTCCGGCACCGATATCGTCGCCTTCGACGAAGCCGTGAAAGACGACCGGGCTGTCCTCGACGCGCAGCATGGCTGCCGCATCGCGCAGGGTCTCGTTGCCCTTGCCTTCCTCGGCACCGACGTTGAGTAGACCGACGGTCGGCGCATCGATGCCCAGCACACTCTTGGCAAAGACCGAGCCCATGACGGCGAACTCGATCAGGTTGTTCGCGTCGCATTGCAGGTTAGCGCCGAGATCGAGCATGGCTGTCTCGCCGCGCATGGTGGGCAGGAATGAGCACAGCGCCGGACGCCGAACGCCCGGCAGCATGCGCAGCCCGACCGTGGCCGTCGCCAGCAAGGCTCCAGTATTACCGGCCGACACGACACAGTCGGCCTTCCCCTCGGCCACCGCGTCGATGGCCATACCCATGCTGGAAGAGCGGCGCTTGCGCAGAGCCGCCGTCGGCTTGTCGTCATTGGTGACGACATCGGCGGCCGCAATGATTTCGCAGGCAGTCTTGAGCCAGCGGGTTTTGGCGACCATCGGCTCCAGACGGGCCTTGTCGCCGAACAGCAGGAACGTGGCGTCGGGATAGCGCTGTCGCGCGATATCGGCACCGCGGACGACCATATCCGGCGCCCGGTCACCACCCATCCCGTCAAGTGCGATGACGATTTTGCCGGAAGCACTCATCGTCGCGCGGCGTCGGGACCGCCCCTAGAGCGGCCCCAGCCTCTCATGCACTGGCCGCTTGCGTCACAACCTCGCGCTTGCGGTAGTGACCGCAGGCGCCGCAGACATGATGCGGACGCATCAGCTCGCCGCAGTTCGCGCACTCGACATAGGCCGAGGCCTTGGGCGCGTGGTGCGAGCGTCGCATGTCGCGTCGCGACTTGCTCACTTTCTTCTTGGGAACGGCCATAACACAATCTCCAATGCGGACGCCGCAGGTCCCAGCGTCTCGAAATCCGGGGCGGGTTGTCGCAAGGGCGCCTTCCTAGCCAAAAGCCGTCGGGGCGGCAAGGACTTTACCTCACGCTTGCCCCTTGCGGTCCCTTTTCAGGGCTGCCAGTGGCGCGAAGGGACTGTCACTGGCCGATCCCGTGGGCTGTGCCGGCAGAATATCGGTCAATTGGGCGCCGGGCTTGCGGGGAAACGGATCGATCGCCAAGGCCAACTGGTCTGCGACAATCTCGCCCAGGTCCAGGGAGTCGCCCTCCAGGGGCTCGGCGGCGTCGCTGTCGACGATCAATTCGCCGCTGTCGCGATCGATTTCCTCGGCATCGGTACTGAAGCGCAGAAGGAAGCCTTCATCGATGCGCTGCTCCACCGGCTCGAGCGTAATGCCGCACGCCTGCACCACCAGGGCACGCAGGCGCCCCTCGACCCGCCAGCGGCCGTTGGCTTCAGGACTGAGCGTGACGGTGGCAACCATCTCGGGCAGTGCCAACACGCCAAACCGCCGCACGAGCGCCTCGCGCTCGAGATCGCTCGCCGCGACGTCGAGCGACGCGCCGGCCGGCGGAACACGATCCAGCCGCAGCAGGCGGGAGAGTTCGATATCGGGGTTGCGGTCGACATACATGGGCGATCCTCACACCGATGGCCACGGCAGGACGCCGCCGTTCAGGCCATCCTGCTCCAGGGCCGCCAGCGCCGCCACGCTGTTACGTACATAGCCCGCCAGCCGGACGACGCTATCGTCACCGACCTCGGCCTTGCCGAAGACGTTGCGGCGCAAGGCACGATGCAGGACGGCGGGATCGGGGTCGGCGATCGCTGTCCGGAAAGACAGTGCGCGACCGTGCAGCCCCTCGGCCATCACCTTGATCCGCCGCCCGACGCCGAGATCCTGGGCTCCCATCTCGCGGACGGCGAAATCGAGGTGCGCGAACATGGCGTCGAACAAGGCCTGGGCCACGGCCTCGCCGTCGGCCTCCGGCCGGATCCGGTCGATCACCATCCAGGCGTGCAGGGCCAGCACGTCGAACCGGCCGTCGACGGTGTCGGGTATCTGCAGATCGGCAAAGAACACCGGCTGGCGCGACTGTGCCGCGATGGCCGTGTAGAGCCGTTCAGCAGTGTCACGGTGCGGTGACTGTCGGCGTAGCAGACCGAACATGGATGGTCGTGGTCCTGTCAGGATTTGACTTGCCCTGGAGCCATCGGCATTGTGCCGGCGCCCGGCGGGTCCTTTAGGCCTGCCAATGTCTCTAATCAAGCCGGGGGCAACCCGAATGCGCCGTACTCCCCTCTATCGCGTACTGTCACCTTCCGTCGCCATCCTGGCCGCCGGTGCCCTGGTCGTCGCAGCCTGCGATCCGATCACCGACGTGCGCGGGCACGTGCCGACGCCGGGCACGATGGAGAAGCTGGAGGTCGGCACGCAAAGCCGAGACGACGTGCTGCGCCTGCTCGGAAGCCCGTCCACCGTGGCCAGCTTCGACAACAACGTCTGGTACTACATCAGCCAGCGCCAGGAGGCGGTGGCGTTCTTCGAGCCGAAGATGGCCGAGCAGAAGGTGACGGCGATCTATTTCGGCGACAATGATCGCATCCGCGAGATCAAGGTCTTCGGCCCGGACGACGCCAAGGACCCGGGCATGGTCGGCCGCAAGACGCCGACAGCCGGCAAGGAACTCACGATCCTGGAGCAGATCTTCGGCAACGTCGGTCGCTTCGCAGCGCCCAAGGGCAAATGACAGTGAGATCTCAGGATCGATTGCTAATAGTCTGATCTGATTGTAATTTTTAAGACGATCGACGAACGAAGCACTCATTGCACTGCAGTGAGCTGGCGTTGGCGCTCGCTTGCTTCCTGGACACACCGTAGCGCCGCCGGCCCGTCCGTGATGTTCTCGAAGCGCGGCGGGTATTGCCTGCCGCCCCTCCGCACTTTGAACCCGGCCTGCTCCACGGCAGATCGAAAAGCCTGAGCCTGGTTGAATGTCGGCGTCAGCGGACGACCGTCGCGCAGGGAGTTCAGGACAGCCGCTCTCTCAAGCGAGCCGATGGCCTTGATGTCCTTCCACCAGAAGACAATCGTGTACAGTCCATCTTCCGACACCGACAGACCGGGTTCGGGCAGTAGATCGATACTGATCGACTGGGGGCTCCTCTGGTTGCCGGTATCGACGAACAAGATTCGCCGATCGGTGATACCGTAGGTGATGGAGCCGGCGGTTCCGAGGCCGCTGATCACAATCCGGATCTTGCGGATACTGCCGTACAGAACCAGGCCGAGCACCGCCGTGGCGAGGATCGCGGGCCAGGACAGCAACCGCCCTTCGGTGGTCGTAACGATGTAACTGACGGTAGCGACTGCGCCGCTAATCGCCGCGATCGCCGTGATCCACGACATCCCCGTGCGGTCGGGCAGCGTGTTGAGTCGTCGCCAACGATCGATCCGCTGCGGCTGTCCTGACCAGAGCAGCTTTTCGCCGGGCAATAGATGCTCGCTGAGCGCAGTATTCATGTCCGTCCGGCTGGGTCGGCCACCTTGAAGGTGACGCCAATTCGCAGCCGAAGCGTCCTCCATCTGAAGGATGCGATCCATGCGTCAACGAAAAAACCCCGGCGGTTCGCACCGCCGGGGTTTCATCTTGTCCGTGAAGTGTGGCGCTTACTGGTGGGCCAGGATGGCCAGCAGCAACAGCGCCACGATGTTGGTGATCTTGATCATCGGGTTCACGGCCGGGCCGGCGGTGTCCTTGTACGGATCGCCGACGGTGTCACCGGTGACCGCCGCCTTGTGGGCGTCGGAGCCCTTCACGTGCTTCACGCCGTCCTTGTCCACGAAGCCGTCCTCGAACGACTTCTTGGCGTTGTCCCAGGCGCCGCCGCCGGCCGTCATCGAGATGGCGACGAACAGGCCGGTGACGATCACGCCCAGCAGCATGGCGCCGAGTGCCGCGTAGGCATTCTCGGGGCCGGCGATCCAGCGCACGACGAAGAACAGCACGATCGGCGACAGCACCGGCAGCAGCGACGGGATGACCATCTCGCGGATCGCGGCCTTGGTGAGCATGTCGACCAGGCGGCCATACTCCGGCCGCACGCCCGGCTTGCCTTCGCGCAGGCCGGGGATCGACTTCAGCTGACGACGCACCTCCTCGACCACCGAACCGGCAGCGCGGCCGACGGCCGTCATGCCCATCGCCCCGAACAGGTACGGCAGCAGGCCGCCCAGCAGCAGGCCGACGACGACGAACGGGTTCTTCAGCGAGAACTCGACCGCCTTCACGCCCAGCTTGCCCTGCGCGATGAAGTACTCGAGGTCCGAGGTGTAGGCGGCGAACAGCACCAGCGCGCCCAGGCCGGCCGAGCCGATGGCGTAGCCCTTGGTGACCGCCTTGGTGGTGTTGCCCACGGCGTCGAGCGCGTCGGTGTTCTTGCGCACTTCCTTGGGCAGACCGGCCATCTCGGCGATGCCGCCGGCGTTGTCGGTGACCGGGCCATAGGCGTCGAGCGCCACCACCATGCCGGCCAGCGCCAGCATCGCGGTCGTGGCGATGGCGATGCCGAACAGGCCGGCTTGCAGGTAGCAGACCACGATGCCGACGCAGATGATGAGCGCCGGCAGCGCCGTGGCTTCCATCGACACGGCCAGACCCTGGATCACGTTGGTGCCATGGCCGGTCACCGAGGCCTGCGCCACCGACTTCACGGGACGATAGCCCGTACCGGTGTAGTACTCGGTGACCCAGACGATGAGGCCGGTCACGACCAAGCCCACGAGGGCACAGATGAACAGGCTCATGCCGGTGAAGGTCTGCGTCCCCACCGTCATTGCCGTCTTCATGCCCACGACGTAGTCGGTGATCGGGTAGAACACGATCGCCGACAGGATCGCGGAGGCGATGAAGCCCTTGTACATCGCCCACATGATGTTGTTGTCCGACCCCAGCTTCACGAAGTACGTGCCGATGATCGAAGTGATGATGCAGGCGCCGCCGATGGCCAGCGGATAGAGCATCAGGCCTTGGGCCAGCGCGTCCTTGAAGAAGATCGAGGCCAGAACCATGGTCGCCACGGTGGTGACGGCATAGGTCTCGAACAGATCGGCCGCCATGCCGGCGCAGTCGCCGACGTTGTCACCGACGTTGTCGGCAATCGTGGCCGGGTTGCGCGGATCGTCCTCGGGGAAGTCCTCTTCGACCTTGCCGACCAGGTCGGCACCGACGTCGGCACCCTTGGTGAAGATGCCGCCGCCCAGACGGGCGAAGATCGAGATCAGCGAGGCGCCGAAGCCCAGCGCCACCAGCGAGTCGACCATGGTACGGCTGTCGACCTTGGCGTTCAGCAGAACCATGTAATAGACGGCGACGCCCAACAGCGCGAGGCCGGCCACCAGCATGCCGGTGACGGCGCCGGCCTTGAACGACAGGTCCAGGCCCTCACCCAGGCTCTTCTGCGCCGCGACGGCCGTGCGCACGTTGGCGCGCACCGAGACGTTCATGCCGATGAAGCCGGCCGCACCCGACAGCACCGCGCCAATCAGAAAGCCGATGGCGGCCCACAGGCCGAGCAGCAGTCCCAGCACCACCAGGACTACAACGCCGACCATGGCGATGGTTATGTACTGGCGTTTCAGGTAGGCGCTGGCGCCCTCCTGAACGGCCAGAGCGATTTCCTGCATGCGTGGCGTGCCGGCATCCTTGGCCAGCACCGCGCGTCCCGTTACGAGGCCGTATATGAGGGCGACCACGCCGCAACCTATGACGGCCCAGAGTATCGTCGACATCAGTCTTTCCCGTTGTTTTTCAAGCTTTTAGTGATGGATGATCGCGGGGAATCCCAACGACCGCCGGGCACAATTTCCGGAGCCGCAAGGGCGGACCTCTCGGCACTCCCCCGGATGCAAGGCGGGCGGAACATGCCAGAACCCCTGCAACCATGCAACTGCGTCAAGTCTGAGAGAATCTCGATTTCCCCGGCATTTTCAATGGGCTGCACGCTGCATTCCACGCAGAGCTACCGCCCTGCGAACGATCAGATCGCGGCAGCGCCCGGCCGCAGGCGCAGCCAGAGCAAGGCCAGCAGGGCGATGCCGACCAGCGGCAGCGCGAGATAATTGAGCGCGTTCCAGCCCCATGCCTGCTGCAGGATGCCGGCCAGCAGACTGGAGGTCGCGGTGGTGCCGAACACCAGGAAATCGTTGAGCGCCTGCGCCTTGCCGCGCTCGGACGGGCGATAGGCCGTAGTCACCAGCGCGGTGGCGCCGACGAACAGGAAGTTCCAGCCGACCCCGACCAGCAGCAGGCCCAGGCGGAAGTTCCAGACGTCGATGCCGGCCAGGTCGACCACCGTGGCGGCGACCAGGGTGACGATGCCCAGCATCATGATGTTGAGTACGCCGAAGCGGTTGATCAGGTGCCCGGTGAAGAAGGCCGGCACGAACATTCCCATCACGTGCCAGAAGATGGTGATCGGCGCCTCCCGGCCGTCGATGCCGCAGGCGACGATGGCCAGCGGCGTGGCCGTCATCAGGAACGACATCACGCCGAACGACACCATCGCCGCGATCACGGCCACCAGGTAGACCGGCTGGGTGGCGATCTCGGCCATGCTGCGCTGCGGGCCACCGCCCTGCTCGACCTTCACGGCCGGGAACTCGATCAGGCGCAGCACGCCGAACGCCAGCACGTGCAGGACGATCAGGCCCATGTAGGTCGCCAGGAACTGCTGCGGCAGCAGCTCCGGCGTCAGGCGCGCGATCGCCGGGCCGATGATGCCCGCCACCACGCCGCTGGACGTCACGTAGGAAATCGCCTTGGCGCGATAGTGCGGCGGCGCCAGTTCCGTGGCCGCGAACCGGTAGAGCTGCATGTTGGCGACCGCAAAGCCCATCGCCAGGCCGCCGATGCACAGCAGCGGGAAGCTGCCCAGCCAGATCGCGAGGCTGCACAACGCACCGCCCAGCATGCCGCCCACCGCACCCAGGCCGAAGCCGACGGCACGGCCGGCGCGCTGGCCCATCATGGCGGCCGGAAACACCGACAGCATCACGCCCAGGTGCTGCAGGGTGACCGGCAGGGTGGTCCAATAGAAGTCGCGGCCCTCCAGCGTCTGCGCCGCCAGCGCCGTGGTCGAGATGATCAGCACGTTGCCGCTCTGCGCCAGGGCCTGGCACACGGCGAGCAGGAATACGTTGCGGATCACACTGGCGCCGGACCCGGCAGCAACCTGGGAGGGAGGCGAACTCATGGGGCGCGCGACAATAGTGGCCTGCCGCCCGGGCGCAAGCACGGCGGCAGGGAAGCCGCTATGCGGTCCCTGCCCTGCCCGGTTTTCGCCCTGCGGGGTCTAGCGCGCCGGCGGGCCGCCGTACAGGAACGGCACCGCCGCCTGGGGCGACAGCACGCGGAAGGTGAAGCTCTCCTCGAGATAGAGCTGCACCCGCTTGGCATCGTGATCCAGGTAGCCGATCGAGAAGTCCTGCCCGACCGTCAATTCGAAATCGCCGCCACGCGTCGACAGCACGGCACCGCCATCCATGCCCGGTGCCCAGATCAGCGGCCCGTCGACCAGGCGACGCACGTGCTCGAGCACCGGATAGCCGCCCTTGGTGCTTTCCGTCAGGTCCGTGTAGTAGCGCTCGCTGAGTGCGATGGCGTAAGGCCCGCTGACACCCTCGTTGCGCAATTTGTTGAGCGCCGTCGCCACAGCCACCGGATAGGCCTCGTAGTCGTCGCTGATGGGAATGCCGACGTCGGCCTGAAGTTCGCAGATGCCCTGGATGCCCGCCGCCGCGTAGCCGTGGAAGATCGCGCGGTCCTCGGCGATGGCGATCGTGCGCGCGGCATGGATCACCGGGTCGGTGTCGAAATCCTGGGCGCCGCGCTCGACCGCATCGAGTTCGGCCCGACTGAGTTCGAACGGCACCCGCAGTTCGATCAGCGGCTGGATCTGACGAACCCTGGCCTCGATGCCGCTGGCCGGCGCCGCGATGGCCTCGCTGCGGCCGGTGCAGACCGCCGACGCCTGCCAGCCTTGCGGACCGACGAAGTCGACCACCCGGCGCGCGCCCAGCGTGGTGGTGAGAGTCCGCTTGGCTTCCTTCTCGATCTCCTGCCACGCCGCCGAGGAGATGGGCGCAAGTTCGCGATAAAGATGATTCATCGCTTGTTCACTCCCCGCAAGCTGCCGATCCCCAGGCTGCCATCACTGCCGGCGGGCGCCGTCGTTGTGTCGCCCTCGCCATGCAGCGCAGCCTCCTTCGCACCGATTGGTCCCTCGCTGAACAGGAAGGTCCGCAGGTGCTCATCCAGCACCGGATCGCGCCGCCGCAGCCACTCCAGCACCATGGCGGCGTGTTCCTTCTCCTCGTCGCGGTTATGCGCCAGGATCGTGCGCAGTTCGTCGTCGGTCGCGGCCTGGACGCGCTGGTTGTACCAGTCGACCGCTTCGAGTTCCTCCATCAGAGATACGATCGCGCGATGCTGGTCAATCGCAAGAGGGCCGAGTTTTTCAGGATCTTCGTGCAGCGTTTCACTCGCCATAGGGTCCGCTCTCCACGCGAGGTTGAGAATCGCATAGTCTGCCGGCAATCAGTTTATTGCAACGCAGCACCCCGCCGACAGTTCCGGTAAGTCCGCCCACCGCCTTTTCGACCGCGTCTAGACTCCCTACATTCACATCAGTGTCTTGGAGGGCCTGCACATGCGGCGGTGGCTTTGGCTGCTGGCGGTTGGCCTCGGACTTCTGGCCGCGACGTCGAGCGCGGCAGCGCCGGATCGCGTGGGTGTCGTGCTCAGCGTGGAAGGCGCGATCGGGCCGGCGACGTCGGACTATGTAGCGCGTGGCCTCGCCACCGCGTCCAAGCGCGGTGCGCGCGTCGTGATCCTGCGGCTGGACACGCCCGGTGGCCTCGACACCTCCATGCGCGAGATCATCCGCGCCATCCTCGCCTCGCCCGTGCCGGTGCTGATGTATGTCGGTCCCAGCGGCGCACGCGCCGCCAGCGCCGGGGCGTTCATGATGTATGCCAGCCATGTCGCGGCGATGGCCCCCGGCACCAATCTCGGCGCCGCGACGCCGGTCTCCCTCGGCGGCGGCCTGCCGATGCCGGGCCAGGACGACGAGCGGCGCGACAGGAAGAGCGGCGACAAGAGCAAGTCGGCACGCGATCCGATGGAGACCAAGATCGTCAATGACGCCGTCGCCTACATCCGCTCGTTGGCCGACATGCGCGAACGCAACGCCGACTGGGCCGAGAAGGCCGTGCGCGACGGCGCCAGCATGGCGGCGCGAGAAGCGCTCGACAGCAAGGTGATCGACATCGTCGCCCGCGACATCGACGATCTGCTGGCGCAGGCGCAGGGCCGCACGGTGACCGTGGGCAACGGCAAGGTCACGCTCGACACGCGCAACCTCACCCTGGAGCGGCTCGATGCCGACTGGCGCACCCGCTTCCTCGGCGCCATCACCAATCCCAACGTAGCGTTGATCCTGATGATGATCGGGATCTATGGCCTGATCTTCGAGTTCATGCACCCCGGTGCGCTCTATCCCGGCACCATCGGCGCGATTTCCCTGCTGGTCGGCCTCTACGCACTGGCCGCGCTGCCAGTGAACTTCGCCGGGCTGGCCCTGATGGTCCTTGGCATCGGCCTGATGGTGGCGGAGGCGTTCACCCCGACCCTGGGCGCGCTCGGCATTGCCGGCGTGATCTCGTTTGCGCTGGGTGCCGCGATGCTCATCGATACCGACCTGCCCGAGTTCGAGGTCGCGTGGTCCGTCATCGGCGGCGTGGCCGCTTGCGGCCTCGCGTTTGCCGTGCTGGTCGGCCGTGTCGCGGTCGGCGCCTACAAGCGCCAGGTGATCACCGGCCGCGAGCAGATGATCGGCGGCCGTGGCGAGGTGCTGGAATGGCGCGACACGGCGGGCCGCGTGCTGGTCCACGGCGAACGCTGGAAGGCAGTATCCGCCACCGCGCTGCGGCCGGGCCAGCCCGTGCGCGTGACGGCGCTCGACGGCCTCACCCTCAACGTCGAGCCCACCGACCCCCACTGACCGGAGACTGCGCCCATGCCCGTGTGGTCCGACCTTGCCTTCTATGTGCCGATCCTCGTCATCGTCGTCGCCTTCCTGGCCACGGCGATCAAGATCCTGCGCGAGTACGAGCGCGGCGTCGTCTTCACCCTGGGTCGCTTCACCGGCGTCAAGGGGCCGGGTCTGATCGTCCTGGTGCCGCTGGTACAACAGTTCGTGCGCACCGACCTGCGCACGGTGGTGCTCGACGTGCCGAGCCAGGACGTGATCTCGCGCGACAACGTGTCGGTGAAGGTCAACGCCGTCATCTACTTCCGCATCGTCGATCCGGCCAAGGCGATCATCCAGGTCGCCGACTTCCTGCAGGCCACCGGCCAGCTGGCGCAGACCACCTTGCGTTCGGTGCTGGGCAAGCACGACCTCGACGAGATGCTGGCCGAGCGCGACAAGCTCAACGACGACATCCAGGACATCCTCGACGCCCAGACCGATGCCTGGGGCATCAAGGTGGCCAATGTCGAGATCAAGCACGTCGACATCAATGAAAGCATGGTGCGCATGATCGCGCGCCAGGCCGAGGCCGAGCGCGAACGGCGCGCCAAGGTGATCCACGCCGAGGGCGAGCAGCAGGCGGCCGAGAAGCTGCTCGAGGCGGCACGAATCTTGAGCGCCCAGCCCGAGGCCATGCAGCTGCGCTATCTCGGCACGCTCAGCAGCATCTCCAGTCAGCACAGTTCGACCATCGTCTTCCCCTTCCCCATCGACATCGGCCGCTTCCTCAGCGGCCTGACGAAGAAGCCGGCGGAATGAACTCCTCCCCACGCAGTGGGGAGGTGCCCCGAAGGGGCGGAGGGGAGCCGACGTGGTCTTAGTAATAGAGACCACCTGGGGTCCCCCTCCGGCCTTCGGCCACCTCCCCCAGCGAAGCTGGGGGAGGGAATCAGCGGTGGGTGTAGCTGGCGCGTGACAGCGGCAGCGGCTGGCCCTGGCGCTCGACGGCGACGCCGCTGCCGGACTCGATGACCCCGATCTCGGTCACCGCCACGTCGGTGGCTGGCAGTGATCGTCCTGGCGGCATCGTGAACAGCAGCTCGTAGTCGTCGCCGCCGGTGAGCACCGTTTCCAGCAGTTCGGGGCGGCGGGCGAGCACGGCTGCGGCCGCTTCCGACAGCGGCACCTTGTCGGCGTCGATCACGGCGCGCACGGCGGAGCGCTGACAGATGTGGCCGAGGTCGCCGACCAGGCCGTCTGAGACATCCATCCCGGCGCTCGCCACGTCGCGCAGGTGCTGGCCCAGCGCCAGGCGCGGTTGCGGCAGCAGGTAGCGGTCGTCGAGGAAGGCGCGATGCGCGGCGCTCGCCTGCGGCAGACGCCCGGTGTTGGCCAGCAGGCCCAGCGCGCCATCGCCGATGGTGCCGCTGACGAACACGCGATCACCGGGGCGGGCGCCGCCGCGGCCCGGCGTGGTGGCGGCAGGCGCCGTGCCGAAGGCGGTGACGGCGATGGTGAGCGCGCCGGGTGTCGATGTCGTATCACCGCCGCACAGCGCGATGCCGTAGGTCTTCTGGTCGGCCGCCAGACCGGCGCAGAACGCTTCCAGCCAGGCATCGTCGATGTCGTCGGGCAGCACCAGCGCCAGCTGATAGGCCAGCGGCCGGGCGCCGGCGGCGGCGAGGTCGGACAGGTTCACGCGCAGCGCCTTGCGCGCCACCAGGCCGGGATCGTGTGGCGGCAGGAAATGCACGCCGCACACCACGGCGTCGGTCTTCACCACCAGCTCTTCGCCCGGCGGCACAGCCAGGCGCGCGGTATCGTCACCAAGGTCGAACGCACCGGGGAAATCCGCCGCCAAGGGCCGCAGCAGCTTGGCGATGAACTCGAACTCGCCCATCCTGGGAGCGCGGGCGTCCCGCCCGCTCTTGTCGGACGAAAGCGACGCTTTCGCCCGATGCGGGCGGGACGCCCGCGCTCCCGGGGAAGGCATGATTCAGCCGTCCTTCGGTGTCTGCGCGTCCCGGGCGGTGAACTCGTCGGGGCGCAATTGGCGGCCGACGCGGTCGAGCAGCGAAGTGACGAAGCCGGGCTCGTTGCCCTCGTAGAACTGGCCGGCGACGCGGGCGTACTCCGACAGCACCACATGCGCCGGCACATCGCGCCGCGCCTTCATCTCGTGCACCCCGGTCATCAGCACGGCACGCATCAGCCGGTCCAGGCGCGCCATGGTCCAGCCGCTCGCGAGCGCGCCTTCGATCAGCGCCGCGAGCGCCGGCTGGTCGGCTTCGACGCCGCTCACCAGTGACTTGAAGAACGTCCGGTCGGCTTCCGCCGGCATGCCGGCATCGCCACCCTCGGCGACGCGGAACTTCAGGAACTGGTCGACGACGTCGCTGGCCTTGTCGTCGCTCTGCAACAGCTGGAACACCGCCTGCACCGCCGACAACCGCGCCAGGCTGCGCGTGTTGACGCCCGACGATTCCGATTTGCGCACGGCTGCGTTCACGATGTCACCCGGTAGGTCTGGCGCAGCGCCATCATGCTGAGCGCGGCGTAGGCAGCGTCGGCGCCCTTGTCACCCTCGCCACGCCGGGCGCGCGCCCAGGCCTGCGCGTCATTCTCGACCGTCAGGATGCCGTAGCCGATGGCCAGGCGGCGCCGCACGGTGAGGTCCATCAGGCCGCGCGCGCTCTCGCCGCAGACATAGTCGTAGTGCGAGGTCTCGCCACGGATGACGCAGCCCAGCGCGATATAGCCCTGGTAGCGGCCACTGTCGGCCGCCATGGCGATGGCACCGGGAATCTCGAAGGCACCGGGCACGCCGAGCCGTTCGCCGACGACGTCATGGCGCGCCAGTTCGGCCAGCGCGCCAGTCGCCAGTTCATCGGCGAGCGCCTCATAAAAGCGCGCCTCGACGATCAGCACGCGGGCGCCCGCCGGCAGCGGCGTGACGAGGGGTCGGGCGCCGCGTTGAGCTTCAGCCATGGATCAGGACTCCGGGTCGATCAGCGGCAGCGGGCGCTGCTCGACCGTGCGCAGGGCAAAGCCGCCGACACCTACCAGGTTCTTCTTGGTGTTGGTCAGCAGGATCATCTTCTTGATGCCGAGGTCGATCAGGATCTGGGCACCGACGCCGTAGTCGCGCAGCTCGCCCACCGGGGTTTCGATCGGCTGCCCGGCATGGCGCTTGCTGAGCGCCATCTGCACGTTGAGCGGCTCGCGGATCAGCACCACGACGCCCCTTCCCTCCCGGGCGATCAGGCGCATGGCGCTTTCGATCTCGCCACCGCGGCCGGGCAGCTTCTCGCCCAGCGAATCGGAGAACAGGTTCATGGCGTGCACGCGCACCAGGACCGGCTCGTCGGTGGCGACGTCGCCTTTCACCAGCGCCACGTGCTGCGCCTTGGTGGCCTTGTTCATGTAGACGATGGAGCGGAACGCGCCGCCGTAGCGGCTGTCGATCGTGGTCTCGCTGAGCCGGCGCACGATGGAGTCGTACTTGCGGCGATAGGCGATCAGGTCGGCGATGGTGCCGATCTTGAGCCCGTGCAGCTGGGCGAAGCGGATCAGATCGTCGCGGCGCGCCATGGTGCCGTCGTCGTTCATGATCTCGCAGATCACGCCGGCGGGCTGCAGGCCCGCAAGTCGTGCCAGGTCGACGGCGGCCTCGGTGTGGCCGGTACGCTCCAGCACGCCGCCCTCACGCGCCATCAACGGGAACACGTGGCCGGGCGATACGATGTCCTGCGGCCCGCAGCTGGGATCGATGGCGACGGCAACGGTGCGGGCGCGGTCGGCCGCCGAGATGCCGGTGGTCACGCCCTCGCGCGCCTCGATCGACACGGTGAAGGCGGTGCTGTGGCGACTGGCGTTGTCGCGCGCCATCAGCGGCAGACCGAGCTGCTCGCAGCGCTCCTTGGGCATGGCGAGGCAGATCAGGCCGCGCCCGTACCGGGCCATGAAGTTGATCGCCTCGGCGGTGGCCATCTGCGCCGGGATGACCAAGTCGCCCTCGTTCTCGCGGTCCTCGTCGTCGACCAGGACGAACATGCGGCCGCGGCGGGCTTCCTCGATCAGGGCCTCGGCCGGCGCCTTCATCTCCTGGAAGGTGATGCGCCAGGGTTCCTTCTCGACGACACTCATCTACCGTGTCCTTTCCAACAGTCGCGCAACGTACCGCGCGAGCATGTCAGCCTCAAGATTGACCGGATCGCCGGGCTTGGCGCCCGCGAACGTCGTCTCGGTCTGGGTATGGGGGATGATGTTGACGCCGAAGCGGTTGGCGTCGACCTCGTTGACGGTGAGCGACACGCCGTCGATCGCCACCGACCCCTTCGACGCCATGAAGCCCGCCAGCGCATCGGGCGTCTCGAACACGAAGCGGATGCTGCCGCCTTCCGGTGTCATCGAGACGATGCGGCCGACACCATCGACATGGCCATAGACCAGGTGCCCGCCCAGTTCGTCGCCCAGCTTCAGGGAGCGCTCCAGGTTGATGCGCCGGCCGACCTGCCACGAGCCCAGTGTGGTCTTCGACAAGGTCTCGCCCGAGGCGTCGGCCGTGAACCAGCCGCGGCCGTCTGCCTTGCCCTTGCTGGTCACCGTGAGGCAACAGCCGGAGCAGCAAATCGAGGCACCGATCGGCACGGCATCCATGTCGAACCGTGTCGCGATGGTGAAACGCGTGTCGCCGGCAGCTTGCGCCGGCCTGATGTCGGTAACCTCGCCGACGTCGGTGATGATGCCTGTAAACATGGCGGCGAACCTAAGCGCCTCGTGTCCAGGTTTCCAGCACGTCGTCGCCGGTTTCGCCCAGCGACGATCGCGCAAAACGCCGCGCCGATGCCAGGCGCTGCAGCCCGAAGCCGCCAATGGCGGCGATGCCGTCGCCGCCGATCACCACCCCGGCGCGGAAGATCGCCAGGCGGTCGACCAGGTCGGCCGCCAGCAAGGCCGCCGCCAGGGTGCCGCCGCCTTCCACCAGCAGGCGGGTCATCCCCTGCCCGCCCAGCGCCTGCAGCAGCGCGGCGGGCTGGACATGACCATCGGCGCCGCGCGGCAGGCGGCGCACGATCACGCCGCACGCTTCCAGTGCCGTGACGTTATCGGCCGGGGCATCCTCGGCGCACATCAGCCACAGCGGCACCGCCGGGGCTGACCGCACCAGCGCCGAGTCGACCGGCAGGCGGGCGCCGCTGTCGGCGACGATGCGCACCGGCGAGCGGCTGTCGAGGCCGGGCAGCCGGCAGGTAAGCTCGGGATCGTCCGCCAGCGCCGTGCCGATACCGACCAGGATGCCGTCATGCTCGGCCCGCAACAGGTGGCCGCGCGCCCGCGCCGGCGCTCCGGTGATCCATTTGCTGTCACCCACCGCCGTGGCGATGCGCCCGTCCAGCGACGTCGCCAGCTTCAGGGTGACCAGGGGTCGGCCCTGCTGCACCCGGCAGAAGAAACCGGCGCTGATCTCGTCGGCCTCGGCGCGGCCGACGCCCTCCACCACCACGATGCCGGCGGCGCGCAGGATGGCCACGCCACGCCCGGCCACACGCGGATCGGGATCACCGGTAGCCACCACGCAGCGCGCGATGCCGGCGCCGACCAGGGCCTCGGCACAGGGTGGCGTGCGGCCGTGATGGGCACACGGCTCCAGTGAAACGTAGGCCGTCGCGCCGCGCACATCGGTACCCGCCGCCTGCGCCGCCGCCAGAGCCACGGCCTCGCCATGCGGCCGCCCGCCGCGCCCGGTTCGGCCGCGCGCCAGAACAGCGCCATCCTTGACCAGCACGCACCCCACCGTCGGGTTGGGCCACGTCTCACCCCACCCGCGCCGCGCGAGCGCCAGCGCACTGGACATCCACTCGGTGTCCGATCTGCCGGTGGGGCTACTCATGCTGCCTGCGCTCCGTCACTTCGTGCGGACGACTTCTGTCTCCGACCCGGGTTTCATCAATTAAGTATCGCCGGCACGGCCAGAAAAGGACTTTTTCATTATAATATAAATAGTTATCGATCTTTTCTCTGTTGGCCAATTCTTGGCCAGTTACGGCCAATTAATCACTTTCACAGCTATTTCAGTAATTTACAGACCGTCTCATAGCCGCCCGAGACAGGCCAAAATACGGCCAGATACGGCCAGAAAGTCCGATGTCAGAAGAAGCTCAACAGCCACGCCGGCACCTCCCTCCACAGCTTTGCTCAGGGCGCAGCGTGAACCTCTATAGCACTTTCTTGTTCCGAGAACAAGAACAAAAAAGCAACTTTCCTGAGAAAATGAGCCGAGCTATCGCACGCGACCCGTTCGGCGCGATCACCACAAGCATGACGCGCCGCTGTGCGGCGCGTCCCCAGCGTGTGTTTCCCGGGCTTGGGCCATGCCTTCAAGCCGCAGGGCACTCTACCCTCGGGTCCCATGATGCCGCCCGCCCTGATGTCGCCCCTGCTCCCGCCTCAGGGAACGGCGAAAATCCGGGCCTCGTACTGTCTCTGCCCATACGACCGCTGATCACCGACCGACGTCACGACGACGAAGCGGCGGCCGTCCGGGGACCAGCCGATGCGACCGCGGCCAAAATCCATGCTCCCGCGCATCAGGAAATGGGCCAGGACGGCGGTCGACCACCGCCGGTCGCTTGACCGCGCCGACGCCCCGGCACCGCCCTTCTCCCTGGGCGCCGACACCGATGTATCCAAGATCGTGATCAACGTCTGGGAGCCGTCGGAATAGGCGAGCGCCACCCTGTCGTTGGTCGGTGAGAAGGTCGCGATCTGGACGCTCGGCGCGCGATCGGGCCACCACTGGGGCGGCGGCGGTACCACCAGGAATGACTCCACGCCACAGAGCCAGTCCCGGCGGAATCCGCTGGCAGAGCCGCGGCCGGAAGGACGATCGGCATTCTGGAGTCCAAACAGCACGGCAAGGCGGAAATCCCGGCTGACGATCCTGCCGCTCTCGCTCTGGTGCAGTTCCATCGCCTGCCCGATCGAACTCGAGCATGCCGTATCCTGGATTGCCGCGGCCGCCGGGTCCGGCGCCGGGGCAGTTCCGGAGAGCGGATGCAGCCGTCGCGACAGGTCGCTGCCGAAAACGAGCGCATCACCACTGGGCACGAAGGTCACATCGAAAGCCGGCAGGCGTCGCTTTTGCTCGTCCGCGGACAGGCTGGGTATGTCCTTCGCCACCGGGGCGACAACCGCCCCATCTGGAATCGACAGAATCCTTGGCGGCAGCGCGGGGGCCCAAACCGCCACGCGGTCTCCTCGCGGAGACAGCGCCACGGATTCCTCCCGATGAGGCGCCAGGGACACGCGCCAGTCTTCGCGGCCATCGTCCGTTCGCAACGCCACCAGTGCCGGTGGATCCGCGGTGGTCAGCATCAATCGCGCGCCATCCGCGGACAATGCCATCGTTCCTGTTCTACTGAGATCGAGATCCCGGATCGGGAAGCCGGCCATGCAGCCGGACGCCGGTGCCCCGGGCGGATCGGCGCAAATCGGCACCGTGATCGGCGCCGCCCAACGCCACCCGACGAGGCCGACCGCCACCGCCCCCGTCAGCGTCAAGAGCGCCCAGACATTCCAGCCCAACGGGAACCACTGGTACCAACCGGACGCCCTCTCCCTGTCTGCCAAGGCCTTCCCCTTCGACACTGAAATCACTCAATGTCTACGATGTCACGGGCAGCCCCGTGAAACCGGGTACCCGCATTCAAGACGCCTGAAGCCTTGCCGCGGTTCCCGTTGACGACGTCCAGCATTTTCGCCCTCTGGCGGGGCCGGATATGGCATCGTGCGCCGATGTTGAGGACAGTCACCGCAACCCGCTACGTCATGCCGCTGCGCGAGGGCGGCTCGTTGCCGGCCATCGTCGAGGCCGACGACGATGGCCTGTATGTCTTGAAGTTCCGCGGTGCCGGCCAGGGCGCCAAGGTGCTGCTCGCGGAGCTGGTCGCCGGCGAACTGGCACGCGCTGGGGGGCTGGCGGTGCCGGAGATCGTGTTCGTCGACCTCGACGCCGACCTGGCGCGCACCGAGCCCGACCCGGAGATCCAGGCCCTGATCCGCGGCAGCGCCGGACTGAACGTTGCGCTCGACTACTTGCCGGGCGCCGTCATGTTCGATCCGGTCGTGCAGACACCCGACGCGCTATTGGCATCACAGGTCGTGTGGTTCGACGCCTATGTCAGCAATGTCGACCGCACGGCGCGCAACGCCAACCTGCTGGTCTGGCACCAGCAGCTGCAGCTGATCGACCATGGCGCCGCGTTCTACTTCCACCACGCCTGGGATGGCCGCACCGACCGCAGCCAGGACCCGTTCCCGCGCATCAAGGATCACGTCCTGCTGCCCGCCGCCGCGGCGCTGCGCGAGGTCGACGCGGCATTGGCGGCACGCATCACACCCGACACCATCGCGGGCATCACAGCGCTGATCCCGCAGGATTGGCTCGGCGCCCACAGCCGCGATGCCTACACCGACCATCTCGTCCGCCGGCTGACGAGCCCGCGCGCTTTCGTCGAGGAGGCCCTCCGTGCCCGCGCCCTGCTCGTATGACTACGCCACGATCCGCGTGGTGCCGCGGGTCGAGCGCGAGGAGTTCATCAATGCCGGCGTGATCCTGTCCTGCCCGGCCGAACAGTTTCTCGAGGCCCGCATTGCGCTCGACGAGCAGCGCCTGCGCGCGATCGATCCGGCCGTCGCCATCGACGTCGTACACAGCCACCTCGCCAGCATCCCGATCATCTGTGCCGGTGGCCCATCGGCCGGCCCGATCGGCCAGCTCAGCCAGCGCGAACGCTTTCACTGGCTGGTGGCGCCGCGCAGCACCATCATCCAGATGTCCCCCGTGCACACCGGCCGCTGCGCCAACCCGCACGACACGCTGGAGCGTCTGCTCGATGTGATGGTGCGGCCGCCGCATCGGCCGTGAGGCGCGACGGCCGACGTCAATCCGGATCGGTCGGCGTATCCGGCGGCAACCCGAGCCAGGCGAGGGCATCCGCCACGTTGTCGAACACGGCACAGGGCCGCCGGCCGCGGAGACGTTTGATGAAGTAGGCACCGATTTCCCGCCCGGCGTCCGAGGACGGAACGAGCGCGATCTGGCCGCCCGACACCGCGGTGTTCGCGCGGGCCGCGGCCGTTTCCGCCCAGGCCGCAAAATCCCCGGCGGGAACATTGCTCAGCCCCCGGGAAACGATGATCGAGCGATAGCCGACGGTGCCTTCCGCCTGTATCGCAGCGATCATCTCGGCGTAGTCTGCGGTCGTCGGTGCGCCCGTTGCCAAGACGCGAACGAGGCGGGCGTTGTGATCTACGCTCCATTTGATGGGCACGGTCGAATCTCAAACGACAAGTTGGTTCGAGACTTAGGGATTTTTCTGGGCGAGTGTCAAGATTCTCGCGATCAATGCGCAACCGTCAGGAACCTGGACAGGCTGTCTGGTGGCGCCTCGATCCCGTGGACCTCCAGAAGGCGCCCGACTTCACCACGGTGATAGGCGCCGTGTGTCGCGACATGCATGAGCATTTGCGCGCGCGTCATGACGCCGGCGGTGCCGTCCACAAACGTGAACGCGACGCTGTCATTGACGTGGTCCAGCGACAGGCTCGCGATGTAGTCGCGATACCATTGGTCAAGGTCGCGTGTGGCCGCGCGCAAAGCGGCGGCTGACGGCGTCTCGGGCGTGTTGAGTGCCGTGTAGCCGTGCCGGATGCCCTGCATGTTGGCCTGAAATATCCTATCCACGACATAGGCGTGGTTCAGGATGCGCAGGACGGTATGCGATGTTTTCGCATCGTCCGCCAAAGCGCCAGCCTCGAGCAATGCCAGCAACTGGCTGCTGGCCCACGCCTTGTAGGCAAAGAGGGATTGGAACATTCCATGGTGCATCGACATCGTGCCTCCTGCGTGGCCTGCGGCCCGCGCATTTCCTGCCCGATGACGTCGTGACTTTCTAAGCGTATCCTGACAAAGATTACGCTTAATCAGACAAGGCGATCGATATGCCCAGGCGCGTCGACCGCAACGGTGTTCGGAATACCACCCGAGCGGTCGTGGCCACGGCCGGGACGTTTATCCGCGGCCGGCGGCATCCCAAGCGACGCTGCGAACGGGCACAGCTGCTCTATGCCGTCACCGGCCTGCTTGAGGTCACGACGGCGCGCAGCATGTTCCTTATCCCGCCGCTGCACGCCCTATGGTTGCCGGCGCGTATGGATCATGGGCTGCGCTGCCGCATGGCATCCTCCGTGAGAACCCTCCTGATTCGAGCGGACGTCGTTCCCACAGATGCCCCTGGTCTTCCTCGCGTGGTGCATATCAATCCCCTGTTGCGGGAACTGATCCTCCGGCTGGCCATGCCGCCGACCAACAAAGCCGAGGCCAGTCACGCAGGCCGCCTCGCCGACATCGCGCTGGCTGAAATCTCATGGGAGCCGGATGATCACCTGCAGATCGTCCTACCCAAGGACGCGCGTCTCAGGCGCGTTCACGACGCCCTGACGCGTGATCCCGGCGACAATCGGACACTGGATCGCTGGGCAACGACAGCCGGTGCTTCCTCACGGACGCTGGCACGCCTCTTTCACAAGGAATATGGCACGTCGTTCGTCAACTGGCGGCAGCAGCTTCGCATCATTGCCGCGCTGCCCCGGCTGGCAGCGGGAGAGCCTGTGATCACCGTCGCTCTCGACCTCGGCTACGAAACACCCAGCGCCTTCACCGCCATGTTCCGCCGCATCACCGGCATCCTGCCCAGCCAGTACTTCATCCAGCATGGATCTGGCGGCGCGCCAGGGCCCTGATCATTTTCCAGCCGCCGTTGGGCCTTGCCGCCATCTGCGCCGGGGAGAATTCGCGCTGACAGGACGATCGCTCGCACCGTTGCGATGTGCGCCGCGGCCTCGTCGCAGTCAGCATCCGACGATCGGGGCCGTTGCTGGCATCGTCGGACCGAACATGCTTTGGTTCCGGCATGACCGAACCCACGCAGGCTCAAGTCGAGCAGCTCACGCGTGCCTTCGAGCGGTTCACGCGCCGCTTCAAGGTAGCGGAAGCGGCTGCCGCCGCCGACAACGCGCTCAATGCCCTGGACGCTGAAACCCTCGTGTTCATCGGCGACAATCCCGGTTGCGGCATGGGCGACGTCGCCCGATACCTCAATGTCGCCATGACGACGATGTCCTCCGCCGTCGACCGGATGGTGCGCAAGCGCTTGATCGAGCGCCGCCGGACCGAGGACGACCGCCGGTCGCTGGCGCTGACCGTGACGGATCGTGGGCGGCAGGCCATCGACGATCACGTCGCCGCCTATCGCGAGTTGTGCCGCATCATGCTTCGTTCGCTCGATCCGCAGGAACAGGGCGAGCTGATCCGGCTGACGGAAAAGATCGCCGGCACAGCGGCTTGAATATTACGAACTTCGTACTATCTTGATGATCAGCCTGTTTCGACGCCAACCCGTGAACGGAGGCACCGATGGCAATCGTCATCAATGGAACGGCGTATCCGTTACCCGACGACCCCCGCGTCTCGCTGCTCGATCTGTTGCGAGAGCGGCTCGGCCTGACCGGCACCAAGCTGGGCTGCAACCAGGGGGGCTGTGGCGCATGCACCGTCATCGTCGATGGCGCGCGCGTGCTGTCGTGCCTGACGTTGGCGGTCCAGGCGGACGGGCGCGAGGTGAGGACGATCGAAGGACTGCCGTCGGACGATGGGCAGCTTCATCCGCTGCAGCAGGCTTTCATTGAACATGACGGACTCCAGTGCGGCTACTGCACACCCGGTCAGATCTGTTCGGCCGTCGCGATGGTCGACGAGTTGCGCCGGGGTGACCCCAGCTACGTGACGGCCGATCTCGCTACGGGTCCGGAAAGCGCGACGCGCCAGGAAATACGCGAACGGATGAGCGGCAATCTGTGCCGGTGCGGCGCGCATAACGGGATCGTCGAAGCAATCGAGGCGATGCTGGCCGGAGCTGCGCCATGAGATCGTTCGATTACCGGTGCGCCGCCGACCGAACCGAAGCTTTATCCATGGCAGACACGGCACAAGCCCGCTTCCTCGGCGGCGGCACCAATCTGGTGGACCTGATGCGGCAGAACATCGAAGCGCCGGCCGCGCTGGTGGATGTGTCTCGCTTGCCGGCCGCCATTGAGGAGACGCCAGACGGCGGCCTGATCATCGGCGCGGCAGTGCGCAACAGCGCCGCCGCCGCGCATCCTGCCGTGCGGACGCGTTATCCGATGCTGTCACGCGCCATTCTGGCGGGTGCGTCGGCGCAGATCCGCAACATGGCGACCATCGCAGGCAACATCCTCCAGAGAACGCGCTGCCCCTACTTCTACGACGCTGCCGGATCGCGCTGCAACAAGCGCGAACCCGGTATCGGCTGCGACGCCATCGACGGTTTCAACCGCTATCACGCCATTTTCGGCGGGTCGGAGCACTGCATCGCGACACACCCATCGGACATGTGCGTGGCGCTCGCCGCACTGGACGCGACGGTCCATCTCGCCGGCCCCGGCGGAGAACGAAGCGTACCCCTCCTCGATTTCCATCGATTGCCCGGCGATCATCCGGAGATCGAGACGGCACTACGACCAGGCGAACTGATCACCGAGATCGAACTCGCGCCAAGCGCCGCTGCGGCGAATTCCACCTATCGCAAGGTTCGCGACCGTTCGAGCTACGCATTCGCGCTGGTCTCGATCGCCGCCGGACTGCAGCTCGTCGCAGGAAAAATCGAACACGTGCGGATCGCCGTGGGCGGCGTCGCGGCGAAGCCATGGCGCGCCACGCGGGCCGAGCAAGTTCTGCTTGGCCAGGCGCCGACGAGAGAGCGTTTTCTCGAGGCCGCCGATGCGGAGCTCGCCGCCGCCAGGACGTTCGACGGCAACGCCTTCAAGGTCGAACTGGTGAAAAGGACCACCGCTGCGGTGCTCAGCGAACTGGCGGGAGTGGACGCATGAGCAAGTTGCAGAACGCCATCGTTGGCGGTGTCCGCACCGCGATGAGCTATGTTCCCAGCAGTTGGTTGCCGGGGGGCAAGCCCGATCCGCTGATCGCAAGACGCGTCACCCTCGGCACACAGCAGCCGCGCGTCGATGGGCCCGACAAGGTGAGAGGCGCCGCGCGGTTCGCCGCCGAAGTGCCGATGGAGGGTCTGCTCTATGCGGCCTGCGTCCATTCGACGATCGCGCGCGGCAGGATCGCGGCGCTCGATGTCTCCGTCGCCGAGGCAGCGCCCGGCGTCGTTCTTGTGATGACGCACCGCAACGCGCCGAAGATGGCGTTGCCGCCGCCGATCGGACTGACCAACCTCAAGGCCGCGGGCAACAGCATTCTACCGGTAATGCAGGACCCGGACATCCGCTGGAACGGACAGGCGATCGCGGTGGTGCTCGCCGAAACGCAGGAGCAGGCCGACCACGCTGCATCACTCGTCAAAGCGCGCTACGAGGCGGTTGCCGCGCGCACGCGGTTCGAGACGGCGAAGGCCGATGCGCGCACGCCCGACTCGCTCATGATCGAGAAGAACCAGCTGAAGAAAGGCGACGTCCAGGCAGCGTTCCAAGCGGCGGCACGGCGTGTCGATGCGGTCTATCGGACGCCCTGGCATAACCATAATCCGATCGAGCCCAACGCCGCGACGATCGTCTGGAGCGGCGATCGGCTGATCGTTCATGACGCGACGCAGATGCTGAACGGCACGGCCGGCTCGCTCGCCAAGGTCTTCGGCATCAAGGAGTCGCAGGTGCATGTCAGTTCGCCCTTCGTCGGCGGCGGCTTCGGCGGCAAGGGGCTATGGGATCACCAGATCCTGGGTGCCGCCGCGGCCAAGCTCGCGGGCCGACCTGTGCGGATCGCCCTGTCCCGCGCCGGCATGCATCGCCTGATCGGCGGCCGATCGCCGACGGAACAGCGCGTCGCCCTTTCCGCTGAAGCCGACGGAAAGCTCACGGGACTGATCCACCACGGCTTTTCAGTAAAGCCGCAGCACAGCGTCTGCGATGAGGCCTTCACCTTGAGCGGCCGATCGCTCTACGCGTCAGACAGCGTCGATATCGTGCAGCACACGCTCGATCTCGACGTGTTGGCCAACACGTTCATGCGGGCCCCCGGAGAGGCTCCCGGCACCTTCGCCCTCGAGTGCGCCATGGACGAACTGGCACACGCACTGGGGATGGATCCCATCGAACTGAGGCGCCGCAACGTCTCCGATGGCGATCCCATCACCGGCGCGCCGCATTCGCAAAGCGACATGATGCTGGCCTATGAGCTGGGCGCGGAGCGATTCGGCTGGCATCGCCGCGTGGCTGCGCCGCGTTCGCTCAAGGATGGCGAGTGGCGCCTCGGCATGGGCTGCGCAACGGGCTCTTTCCCGTACGCCCGGATGCCCGGCATGTCGGCCCGGATCACCATTGACGACAACGGTCATGCAACGGTCTCAAGTGCTGCGCATGAGATGGGCATGGGCACGACGACCGTGCAACAACAGCATGCGGCAGACCGTCTTGGCTTGCCGCTGGACAGGGTCACGGTCAGGATCGGCGATACGAGTCTGCCCTTTGGCAGCTTTGCCGGTGGCTCGTCGCAGACCGCTTCCCTGGGGGCGGCGATCAACGCGGCCAGCGCCAAACTGGCCAGTCAGTTGCTGCGCCTGGCCGGCAACGATACGCCTCTCGCCGGGTTGAAAGTGGGCGACATCGAATTCGCCGACGGCGGCCTGCGCAAGATCGACGATTCGTCCCGACACGAGAGCTTCGTGTCGATCCTCAAACGTGCCGCGCGCCGCGAGGTCAGCGTGACGGGAGAGAGCGGCGCGCCCCTCGAAATGCTCAAGTTCTCGATGCACAGCAGATCGGCGATCTTCTGCGAGCTTCGCGTGAGCGACGTGACCGGTGAGATCCGCATCGATCGCCTCGTCGGCTGTTTCGACTGCGGCCGCATTCTCAACCCCAGGACCGCCGCGAGCCAGTTCCGCGGCGGCATGATCATGGGTATCGGCATGGCGCTGACGGAGGAGACTCTGTTCGATGAGCGCACCGGGCGGGTCATGAGCGCATCGATCGCCGACTATCACGTGCCCGTACATCTCGACGTGCCGGACATCGATGTTCTGTGGACCGACATTGCGGATCCTCGCACCCCCATGGGCGCACGCGGCATCGGCGAAATCGGCATCACCGGCGTCGCGGCCGCCATCGCCAACGCTGCGTTCAACGCCACCGGAAAACGCGTTCGCGACTTGCCGCTGACACCCGACAAGTTTCTGTTCGCCTGACCCGGCATCACTCGCTGCGGGAAAACCGCCAGGAACGACCGTGCCGTCATCGCATTCCGGAGCGCGACATCAACGGGCCTCGCCCGGATCGAAGATCGTGCATCCGGTACCGCGTGCGCCAGCTCTACCGCGGCAGGGCAGCTCCCTTGGTTGCCCGTCGCCGTGATCGGGCCGCGTGCACGCGCCATGTCAGCCCGATCCCGGTTATCAGGACTGCGATGAAGGCGGCGATGACCATCCACATGCGCGGCCCCGGCACGGTCTCGTAGGTGGAACGAACGCCGTTGCGCGTCGGATCGGCGGGATCGTAGAGAACGATGAGTCGTGCATCGGCTCGCATGAGTTCGGGTCGCGACGGGTCGGTTAGGTTCGCGAATTCTGCTTCCGTGATCTGGTCGCCGCCGGTCCACTGCCGGCCCTGGTCATCGGCGAATGTATAGTGCACCCGATAGATGCGGGTGAAACCGAACGACACGGCTACTGTGATCGTGTCGCTGGCGTGAAGCGGCTTTGCCGCGGCCTGGCGGCCGTCTCGCAGCATCAAAGCCGCTTCTTCCGCATCCTCGGCCTGAAACGCATGCAGGTTTTCGGCGACGATGGTCGCTGCCAGCAACGACAGCAATATCCCGACCCGCCAAACCAAAGGCACTGCCAACAACTGACCAATCATGGTTCCCGCACCACTCCATACAATCGATGGTAGTATAGCAGGACAGGAAGGGGTGGCAGAAAATCGATGAGGAATCGCGGGCGAAAGGACGGAAGCCTCGGCGCCTGCCGTGGCCTCCTCGCCGTTACCGCGCCGCGCCCGGATCGAAGGTCAGCACGAAGCGGCGGAACTGATCATAGCGATCGCGCGGATACGGCAAAGGCTGGCACCGGGGATCCAGCACCGCCTGCAGCGCCGCGGCGGCAAAGGCCCGCACGCGTGGGCTGCCAGCGACCTGGGCCTGCGTCTCGGCATCGAGCCTTGCATCGGTCGCCCTGCCGCCCTCCGCCATGTCGACGACAACGTGGACGGCCGGCGGCCCGCCCGTGCCGCCGGTGTCGGCAACATGCCAGCAGCGCTTGAGCTTGCGCACCATGGTGCCGTTCTGCTGCGCCGGCAGACGCTCCGGCGCCGTTCCTGACGGTGTCGGTGCCGGCGGTGTATCGGTCAGCGACGCCGACGGCGTCACCGGCTTGCAGAACTTGTAGACGTCGGCGATGCGCGCAGGCGTGGCCGATGCGGCGTCGCGGGTGCCGTGCAGGCGCGCCGCCTCGTAGGGCTGCCGCCATTGGTCGGGAATGGCTGTCGACGCCGAGAAATAGAACCACAGCACGAACCTGGCTGCGTCCGCCTGCGACAGCAACCCAGCGAACTGGAATTGCTGGGCGGCCGCACTATCGGGTTTGAAGAACGCGGCACAGTACCCCAACCGCTGTGCCATGCCGCGCGCCGCCGCGTCGGCGTTGGCCGGTTGGCCTGTCGTGGCGGACTGCTGCGGTTGCTGCGCGTAGACCGGCTGGTGCCATGACGACATGGCCATTGCTGTCGCCACCAGGATCAGGGGCCGCATCGTTGCCTCCCATTGCTACGCCGGGTCAAGCGATCGCTACCCCCTCGGCGCGACGCCGCTGCCCCAGGACCCGACGAATGCTAAGCATTTTGCTTGTACCGACCATGTTGTGACAAGCAAAACACTTACCGATTACGGTTAAGACGAACGCGAAGGTTGCCACGGCCTGATATTTTCTTGATCGACGATGCTCGCGCTTCGTTCGCCGTGACAGGTCAAGATGACAGTTGCGTTAATCAGTAGCGCGGATTGCGCAGGACCATGCAGGCGCCGCCGGCGGCGCGCAGCCGGGCGCACAACGAGTCGGCGGCCGCCTGGCTGTTCTCGGAGACACGCACGATGAAGCGCGAGGGTACGCGGCGGCGCGCGATCAGCACCAGCGGCAGGCGATCCCCCAGCACGGCAGCATGTCGGCGACGCAGCCGCTCGTAGGTCGCCAGCACACGCCCCTCGGACCAGTTGCCGGCGAGCTGCACGCCCCAGGGTCCCCAGGCCGGGCTCGACGTGAGCGCGACCCGCCGGCGCTGGCTCTCCTTCAGCGAGGCTGCCAGTTCGATGCAGCCCATCTTCCGGGTCGTCTCGGACTCCTGGAACGTCGGTGGCGTGCGCGAAGCCCAGGCATCGGCGGTATGGCCGGTGACGATATGGACGTAGGCCCGTGTCTCACCCGGCAGCAGGCCGCGGCCGGCCATCCACGCCTCGACACGGCTGGGGCCGGCGTTGTAGGCCGCCGCCGCCAGCCCCAGATTACCGCTGAACGTGGCGCGCAGCTCGCGCAGGTAGCTGGCCGATTCGTGCAAGCCCTGCACCGGATCGAACGGGTTGATCAGCCCGCGCCCGGCGGCGGTCTGCGGCATGAATTGCGCGATGCCCTGGGCCCCCGCCTCGCTCACGGCTTCGGGATCGAACCGGCTCTCCTGCCAGATCAGGCGCGTGAAGAAGGCCTCGGGCAGGTCGTTGTCCGAAGCCGCCTGCGCCAGCACGCGACAGAGCTCGGCGACGGAAGGGCCCGGTCCCTTGACGTCGGGTCCGGCAACCGCGTCGGCCCCGGTCTGGGCATGGGCCGATGCCAGCGACAGGCCGACAACCAGCGCCACGCCGCGCGCGGCCAGCTGCCACCACGCCGCCGATCGCTTCACGGAACCGCCGACATGCCAGGATGTCCGGCGCGCCTTCAACCCCTGCCCCAACATCGCGCGAATCATGACACAGCCCGCACATCCGCGCATCCGTCGCACAAACGCCCCAGTCGGCAGCCATCACCCCTGCCCCGCTTCCCTCTCGAGGCCAGACACGTGAGCGTCATCGGACTGATCCAGCGACTGGCCCTGGTGCACCTGCTCGTCATCGGCACCGCCAGCGCCCAGGAAAGACGCGTGGCGATCACGTTCGACGACCTGCCTGCCGCCATCGATACCGGATCTTCGGCGCCGCCGCTGGCCGACGTCGCGGCGTTGAACCGACGGATCCTCGATGTCCTGCGCCGCGACAAGGTTCCGGCCACGGGTTTCGTCATCGAAAAGACCGTGCAGTCCCTGCCACGGGATGCCGTACGGCGCCTGCTGGCGGCATGGACCGACGGCGATCTCAGCCTGGGCAACCACACCTATTCCCATGCCGACATCAACGGACTGTCCCTGGACGCGATCGCAGCCGAGATCGACCGCGGCGACGCGACCATCCGCCCCCTGATGACGGCGGCGAACAAGACGCTGCGCTTCGTGCGCTTTCCGCTCAACCACACCGGCGAAACGCCGGCGCGGCGCGATGCCATCGCCGATCTGCTGCGCGCACGCGGCTATACGCTGGCGGCGTCGACCATCGACACCTCTGACTATGTGTTCGAGCGTGCCTATGGCCGGGCACTGGCCGCCGGACGCGACGCCGATGCGCAGCGGATCAAGGCTGCGTATCTCGCCCACAGCGCGATCCAGATCGACTACTACGCCGACTTGAACCGGCGCGTGCTGGGCTACGCGCCGCCCGAGGTGATGCTGCTGCATCTCAACCGGATCAACGGCACCAGCCTGCCGGATATCCTGGCGCTGTTCCGTCAGCGGGGCTTCCGGTTCGTGACCCTCGATGCAGCCCAGTCCGACCCGGCCTACCGCGCGCCGACCCGCTTCGCGACACCGTTCGGCCCGATGTGGGGCTATCGCTGGGCCCGCGACCGCGGCGTCAAGGTCGATGGACGGCTGGAGCAGGAGCCGCCGGACTGGGTCATCCGCTACGCACCGGGCTGATCGCTGGCGCCGGCCGGTGGCTTCTGTTATTACCTACCGGTCGGTCGATAATTGAATGCCGGAGGAACCGTGACCTACGAGACGCTTTTGCTGGAGCGCGACGGGCCGCTCGCGACACTGACGCTCAATCGCCCCACGCGGCTCAACGCCATGAGCGGCGTGATGGCGCAGGAACTGCCGGCGGCGATGAACCAGCTGCTGGGCGATGACGGCGTACGCGCCATCCTGCTGACGGGCGCCGGGCGCGGCTTCTGCGCCGGTGCCGATCTCAAGGACATGCACGCGCGCAACCAGGATGGCACCGCGCGCGCCCAGGGCGGCGACAACCTGCGCAAGACCGTCAATCCCATGTTGTTGCGCATGGCGGCGGCGCCGAAGCCGATCATCGCCGCCGTGAACGGACCGGCGGCGGGCTTCGGCTGCGGCCTGGCCCTGGCGGCCGACATCGTGCTGGCCGCACGCTCGGCGAATTTCCTGCAGGCCTTCGTGCGGCTGGGCGTGGTGCCGGATGGCGGCAGCTCCTGGCTGCTACCGCGGCTGATCGGCCGCAGCCGGTCATCGGCCATGATGCTGCTGGGCGAGAAGATCCCGGCCGAGACCGCGGCGCAGTGGGGCCTGATCCACCAGGTGCTCGACGATGACGCGCTGATGCCGGCGGCACGCGCGCTGGCGCTGAAGATGGCCAACGGCCCGACGCTGGCCTATGCCGCGATCAAGCGCATGATCCAGGTCAGCACGACCAACGACTTCGCCGCCCAGCTGGCGCTGGAAGCGGGCAACCAGGACGCCGCCTTCGAGACGGCGGATTTCCGCGAGGGCGTCGCGGCATTCAACGAAGGACGCGAGGCGAAGTTCGCGGGGCGGTGACGTACCCTTCTCCTCGCGCAGGCCAACATAGCGTTGCCTGATTGAGCGGCACGAAGCCCCTCATCCGGCCCTACGCGCCACCTTCTCCCCGCCTGCGCGGGGAGAAGGGACTGATCAATCGCCGGGGGCCGGGGCCGTCGCGGCCGAGCCTGTCACCGGGGTTGCGCAGCGGGCAGTCCCTCAGCGACAGACAGCCGCAGCCGATGCAGCTGGTGAGCTGATCGCGCAGCTGGGTCAGGCTGACGATCCGTTCCTCCAGCATCTTCTTCCAGGACGACACGAAGCGTGCCCAGTCCCGCGCATTGGGCGTGTGGTCAGGCGGAATGGCTGCGAGCGACGCACGAATGACATGCAGCGGTATGCCGGCCCGCTGCGCGATCTTGATGATGGTCACGCGCCGCAGCACCGCGCGCGGATAGCGGCGCTGATTGCCGTCCGTGCGCCACCCCTCGATCATTCCCTTCTTTTCATAGAAATGAATCGTCGACACGGCGACGCCGGTGCGTGTCGCCACCTCGCCCACGGACAGCACGGCCCTGGCATCACCATCGTCACTCATCGTCCTTGACCTCAACTATGGTTGAGGTTGTAGCCTAGCAGCACGATCTGCCACTGCAAGACCCCGCGGGGTCCAAGGAATCGACATGAGTTCAGGATCCGACGCCCCTCGCGGAGCCTTGCGCCATCTGCGATCGATCGCCGCTGCCATCGTCCTGGTCGGCGCCGTGCTGGGCGGCATCTACGGATGGCGCCAGGAACGCCGTGCGGCCGCCGCCACCAGCTACCCGGCGCATCCCATCGAGGTCGTGGCGCAGGCGGTGACGCCCGAGACGCTGCCGCAGTTCCTGGAGGCGATCGGCTCGCTGCAATCGGTCCAGGAGGTGATGCTGTCGGCGGAAGTATCGGGCCGCATCGTCAGCATCCGGTTCGAGGCCGGCAGCACGGTGGCATCAGGTGCGCCGCTGCTGCAGCTCTATGACGCACCCGAACGGGCCGACCGTGCCGCGGCCGCAGCGCGGCTGCAGCTGGCCGACCTGCAGTACAAGCGGGCCGCGGCGCTCTCGGCCACCGGCGCCGATTCCCGGGCGCGCCTGGACCAGGCCGACGCCGAGCTGGCGCAGTCCCGCGCCGCCATCGATCAGCTGGACTCCCGCATCGCGCAGAAACAGATCAAGGCGCCCTTCCCCGGCCAGATCGGCCTGCGGCGGGTCAATCTCGGCCAGTACGTCAATGCCGGCGATCCGGTCGCGACGCTCACCAACCTCGACCGGCTCTATGTCAACTTCACGCTGCCGCAGCAGGAGCTCGCGCGGCTGCGGGTCGGCGGGACGGTCACGGTCAGCGCCGATCCCTTCCCCAGCCAGACGTTCCAGGCGCGCATCAACGCCATCGAGCCCAAGATCGGTGAAGGCACCCGCAACGTCACCGTGCAGGCCGTGATCGACAACGAAGGCCATCGGTTACGGCCGGGCATGTATGTGACGGCGCGCGTCGCGTTGCCGCCGCGGGACAATGCGATGGTGGTGCCGCTCACCGCGATCATGGCGAGCGCATCGGGCGACTCGGTGGTGGTCGTGCGCCATGCGGAGGGGCGCAGTGGCGGCGGTACCGCCGACGTCGTGCCCGTGGTCACGGGCCAGCGCATCGGCGATAGGATCGTGGTGGAACGCGGCCTCAAGGATGGCGACGTCATCGTGACCCGCGGCCAGCTGCGCGTGCGGCCCGGCGCCGCCGTGACCGTCAAGCCGGGCGAGACCGCTTCCCTGCCGCCGGCCGTGCAGCCATGAACGTCACCGACATCTTCGTGCGTCGGCCGATCCTGTCGGTCGTCGTGAGCCTGCTGATCCTGCTGGTGGGCGGCAGCGCCATGTTCTCGCTACCGGTGCGGCAGTATCCGAACCTCGAGAGCGCCACGATCACCGTCACGACGACGTATCCCGGCGCAACCCAGGACGTGATGCAGGGTTTCGTCACGTCGCCCATCGCGCAATCGATCGCCACGGCCAGCGGCATCGAGTACCTGACCTCGAACTCGACCATGGGCAGCAGCCAGATCAAGGCGAAGCTGGTGCTCAACGCCAACGCCGACCGGGCCATGACCGAGATCCTGGCCAAGGTCCAGCAGGTCAAATACCGGCTGCCGCAGGGCGTCACCGACCCGGTGGTCACCAAGATCACGGACGGCGCCTCGGCCGTGCAGTATGTCGCGTTCACCAGCGACAGCCTCAGCATTCCGCAGATCACCGACTTCGTGACCCGCATCGCGCAGCCGCTGTTCACCTCGATCCCCGGCGTCGCCTCGGCCGATCTCTTCGGCAGCCAGACGCTGGCCATGCGGATCTGGATCGACCCCAACAGGATGGCGGCCCGTGGGCTCACCGCCGGCGACATCGCGGCCGCCCTGCGCGCCAACAACGTGCAGGCAGCCCCCGGCCAGCTCAAGGGCGAATGGACGGTGACCGACATCACAGCCTCGACCGACGTGAAGAGCCTCGATGGCTTCCGTCACCTGGTGCTGAAGTCGACTCCCGACGGCCTGGTGCGCCTGTCCGACGTCGCCACCCTGGAGATCGGCGGGCAGAACTATACGAGCTCGGCACTCAAGGACGACCGGCGCTCGGTCATGGTCGGCATCTCGCCCACGCCCGACGGCAACCCGCTGGATATCGTCAAGGCGGCCAACAAGCTGATCCCCGACATCCAGGCGCTGGCGCCACCCAGCCTCGGCGTGACCAGCGTCTTTGACGTCACGCACTTCGTCAACGCCTCGATCGCCGAGGTCGAGGCGACCTTGATCGAGGCCGTCGCGATCGTCGTCGTGGTGATCTTCCTGTTCCTCGGCACCTTGCGCGCCGTGATCATCCCCGTGGTCACCATTCCGCTCTCCATCGTGGGAACGGCGGCGCTGATGCTGATGGCCGGTTTCTCGATCAACCTGCTGACCTTGCTGGCCATGGTGCTGGCGATCGGGCTGGTGGTCGACGACGCCATCGTGGTGGTCGAGAACATCCATCGGCATATCGAGGAAGGCCTGTCGCCCGTAGCGGCGGCGCTGGTCGGCGCCCGCGAGATCGTGGGTCCGGTGATCGCGATGACGATCACCCTGGCCGCCGTCTACGCCCCGATCGGCCTGATGGGCGGACTGACCGGCGCCCTCTTCCGCGAGTTCGCCTTCACACTCGCCGGCTCGGTGATCGTGTCGGGAATCGTCGCCCTGACATTGTCACCGATGATGACGTCGGCCCTGCTGAGCGCCAAGACGTCGGAGAGCCGGCTGGCGCGCACCATCGAGCATGCCATGGCCGCCGTCTCCGAGACCTACAAGCAGGCGCTGGCCTACACGCTGCGGGCCCGTGCCGCGGTCCTGCTGGTGGCGGTCTCGATGCTGATGGCGATCGTCGTGCTGTTTCTCGGGACCGAGCGCGAACTCGCGCCGCAGGAGGACATGGGTTACGTCTTCACCGCCACGCGCGCCCCGCAGTACGCGAACATCGACTACACGACGGCGACGTCGAAGAAAGTCGTCGCGATCTTCCAGCAGCAACCGGAGTTCACCTTCAGCTTCTTCGTCAACGGCACCGACGGGCAGAACCACGCCTTCGGCGGTTTTGTGATGACCGACTGGAAGACACGGCAGCGAACCGCCACCGACATCCAGAACCACCTCTACGGCGCCGTCGCCTCGGTGACCGACAGCTCGGTGACGCCCTTCCAGCCGGCGGCGCTGCCCGCCGCCAGCGGCGGCCTCCCGTTCCAGATGGTGCTGCGCGCGCCCGACGACTTCGCCACGCTCAACGCCGAGATGGAGAAGATGAAGGCGGCGGCCTGGCGCAGCGGGCTGTTCGTCTTCGTCGACAGCGACCTGGCGTTCGACAGCCCGCAGGCACGCATCCGCATCGACACGGCCAAGGCTGGTGACCTGGGCGTGACCATGCAGGCGATCGCCGATACGCTGGCCGTCCTGGTCGGCGAGAACTACGTCAACCGCTTCAATTTCTTCGACCGCTCCTATGACGTGATCCCGCAGGTGCGCGGGGTCGATCGCGTCACGCCGGAGAATCTCGGCCGCTATTATGTGCGCGCCGCCAATGGCACGCTGGTGCCGCTGTCGACGGTGGTCGCGGTCGATGTCGGCGTTCAGCCCAACCGCCTGCCGCAGTTCAACCAGATGAACGCGGCGACCCTGTCGGGCGTGCTGAAACCCGGCGTGACCATGGGCCAGGCCGTCGACTTCATGGCCGCCCTGCCGCGCGCCCCGGGTGTCACCATCGACTGGATGTCGGACAGCCGCCAGTACGTGCAGGAAGGCAACCGGCTCACGATCTCGTTCGGCTTCGCGCTGGTTGTTATCTTCCTGGTGCTGGCGGCGCAGTACGAGAGCTTCCGCGACCCGCTGGTGATCCTGGTCACGGTGCCGCTGGCGATCTGCGGTGCGCTGACGCCGCTCTATCTCGGCTTCACGACGCTCAACATCTATACCCAGATCGGCCTCGTGACGCTGATCGGCCTGATCTCCAAGCACGGCATCCTGATGGTGGCGTTCGCCAACGAGATCCAGAGCAGCAAGGGCGCCGACCGCACCACGGCGATCCTGGAAGCCGCCAAGGTGCGCATGCGGCCGGTGCTGATGACGACCGCGGCGATGGTGGCCGGCCTCGTCCCCCTGCTGTTCGCCACCGGTGCCGGCTCGGCCAGCCGTTTCGCCATCGGCATCGTCGTGGTGATGGGCATGCTGGTGGGCACGCTCTTCACCCTCTTCGTACTGCCCACCTTCTACGTGCTGCTGGCCCGCGACCACCGCCCCAGCCACGCCGGCGAGCGCCAGCGCGCACTGGCGGCGTTCGACGACCAGCCAGCGCCAAGCCCCTCTCCGCCCGCTTAGCGGGCAGAGGGACTACACGTCGGTGGGATTGAAGAAGCGGGTCGACAGGCCGCCAACCGTCTTTTCAGCAAACTGGCTCACGACGCCGCTGGCATCACGCCAGGCGCGGTAGGTCTCATAGTGCCGGCGCGAGGCCCAGCGCATGACGAGCAGGATGTTGTCGGGGTTGTCGTCGTTGACGGTCACGTCGACGTTGAGGCAGCCATCCTTGTTGCGGGTCTGCGGCAAGGCCTCACGCAGGTCCTCGAGGACCTCAGGTCCGGTGCCGGGTTTCGCAACGAGTTCCAGCAAGACGTAGCACGACATGCGTTTTCCTTTGTTCCTATGAGGTCAGGACGACACGACGCAATTGGCGGGGCGAGACGCCCCACCAGGCGGTGACGGCGCGCGAGAAGGCACTGGCTTCCGAATAGCCCAGCCGTTCGCTGATCTGTGCGACGCTGGCCGCTGATTTGGACAGCAGAATGTGTGCCTCCTCCATGCGGTGGCCGTCGAAGATCGCCTTGAAGCTCGATCCGGCCGCCGCCAAGCGCCGCTGCAGGGTCCGTGGTGAACAGCCGATATGGCGCGCCACGGAGTCGATCGTGGCATGCCGCGGCCCCAGCCGTTCGATCGCGACCCGCACGTTGCCGCAGAGTGCATCCATCGTGCGATGCGCCGCCAGCAGCGATTCGGCATAGGCCATGTTCAGGCTGAGCAACGCCGGATCGGCGCCAGACGTCGGTTGCGTCATGGTCGCGTGCGCATAGTCGACGCTGGCCTGCGCCCCGCCCAGCGTCACGGGACAACCGAGCATGGCGCTGAACGCCGCCGGGTCCTGGTTGCCACGGCCGGTCAACCGGACGCTGAGCGCGCGCGGACCGTAGGCCACCAACGAGGCTACGGCGGAATCGATCTGCTGCGGCTCCATGGCGATGGCCGACGGCGCCTGCCGGTAGGTCAGCCGCACGCCCTGCGCCACCGGCCGGAGCGCCAGCCAACGGCCGCCTTCGCTCAGCAGCGACTGGTAGCGCAGCAGCGACTGGATGAAGTCGCCGAAGGTCGGGCTGTGGGCGCGAATCACCGACACCACATTGCCGGCCTGGGTCGGCAGCTGGCTGCCGACCTTGAGGCCCAGCAGCGGGTCGTCCGTCATTTGCACGGCGCGCCGCCAGATCAGCCGCGACAGCTGGATCTCGATGCGCGCCGTGGTGGAAATCCGGCCCTGCTCGATACCGCGGATGTCAGCCGTGAGCTCGGCGCGATCGAGGCCCTCACGGGCCATGCGATCCAGCACGGCATTCATCCAGGTCGAGGCAACGGTGAGCGACGCCATGGCCCGATCTTTACATCTTGCGCCAGAAAATCCAGCATCCAGTGGCGTCTGATGTCAAGTATTTGGCGGACCGTGTCACGGACATTCACCTTCAGCTCCGCCTAAATGTCGGCTGACAAAGTCAGGCACTTCGACGCAAAGCGTCGACGTGCCGAGAATGCCGTGGAGAAACGCCTGATGCCGACCGCCCAATCGTTCGATCCCGAGCAGCTGCGCGCCAAATACCGCGCCGAGCGCGAGCGGCGGCTGCGGCCCGACGGCGACACCCAGTACCGCGAGATCGCCGGCACGCTGGCCCACTACGCTGACGATCCCTATGTCGAGCCCGGCTTCACGCGGGCGCCGGTGAGCGATGCGGTCGATGTCGTCGTGGTCGGCGGCGGGTTCGGCGGGCTGCTGGCGGCGGCACGGCTGCGCGAGGCCGGCGTCAAGAGCATCCGCATCATCGAGAAAGGCGGCGATTTCGGCGGCACGTGGTACTGGAACCGCTACCCCGGCGCGGCCTGCGATATCGAGTCCTATATCTATATGCCGCTGCTCGAAGAGCTCGGCGCCATGCCGACCGAGAAATACGCCAAGGCGCCCGAGATCCTGGCGCACACCCAGGCGGTCGGCCGGCACTTCGACCTCTATCGCGACGCCCTCTTCCAGACCACGGTTACGGACCTGCGCTGGGACGACCGCAAAGCGCACTGGGCCATCCAGACCGACCGCGGCGATCGCATGACGGCGCGCTTCGTGGTGCTGACCACGGGGCCGCTCAACCGGCCCAAGCTGCCGGGCATTCCCGGTGTCGAGAGCTTTGCCGGGCACAGCTTCCACACCAGCCGCTGGGACTACGCCTATACCGGCGGCACCTCGCATGGCGGGCTCGACAAGCTCGCCGACAAGCGCGTCGGCATCATCGGCACCGGTGCCACCGCGGTGCAGTGCGCGCCGCATGTCGCGCAATCGGCCCAGCATCTCTTCATCTTCCAGCGCACGCCCTCCTCGATCGACGTGCGCGCAAACCGGCCGACCGATCCGGTGTGGGCGGCGCAGCTCGAGCCCGGCTGGCAGCGCCGGCGCATGGAGAACTTCAACAACCTGGTGTCGGGCATCGCGCAGGACGAAGACCTGGTGAGCGACGGCTGGACCGAGATCATGCAGCTGATCCGGCGCGACCAGATGGCGGCCGACCCGCTGCAGGCACTGCAGATCGCCGACTTCGCCAAGATGGAGCAGGTGCGCGCCCGCGTCGATGCGGTGGTACGCGACCCGTCGGCCGCGGACGCGTTGAAGCCATGGTACAAGCAGTTCTGCAAGCGGCCGTGCTTCCACGACGAATATCTCGACATGTTCAACCGGCCCAACGTGACCCTGGTCGACACCGAGGGCCGCGGCGTGGAACGCATCACGGCCGATTCCATCGTTGCCGGCGGCCGCGCCTATCCCATCGACTGCCTGATCTTCGCCACCGGCTTCGAGGTCGGCACCGGCTACGAGCGGCGCTCGGGCCTGGAGATCCACGGCCGCGGCGGGCGGACGCTCGCGCAAAAATGGGCCGACGGCGTGCAGACCCTGCACGGCCTGCTGACGCGCGATTTTCCCAACTGCTTCATCGTCAGCACCATGCAGTCGGGCCTGGCGCCCAACTTCCCGCACATGCTGACGGAGCAGGCCGAGCATATCGCCTACATCGTGCGCCGCTGCCTCACCGACTCCTTCGACTCGGTGGAGCCCACGGCCGCCGGCGAAGCCGCGTGGACCGACACGATCATGAAGGCCGGCGTGTTCCGCAAGGCCTACCAGGAGGACTGCACGCCCGGCTACTACAACGCCGAGGGCCAGCTGTCGGACCGCAACATCCAGAACGGCGTCTACGGCCGCGGCGCTCCGGCGTTCATCGCCGTCCTCAACGCCTGGCGCGCCGCCGGCGACTACCACGGCCTGCAGTTCGAGCGCGTGGCGGCCGAGGTCGCGTAACGCGGGCGTCCTTCCGCCCCGCTGCTGCCGCCGCGCGAGAGACTATGTCTCGCCCGGCGTGCCTTGTTCTGCCGGTGCCGCACTGGCCTCATGACCGGTGTTCTGGGCATGAGGTTCTTCGCCATGCGGCATCCGTACAACGTTCTTGCGATGCTTACGTTCGTGCTGGGCGCCCACGCCGCGCAGGCACAGACGCCGTCGCACGACACTGCCTCTGCCTTGGGCGTCAGCGCCGCGCAGGCACGCGATGCCTGGAAGCGCCTGGACCAGCCGGCGTTGGAACGCGCCCTGGCGATCGAGGCGACGGTGCCGAACGTCGAGAGCATCCTGCGGTCCTACGCCGAGCGCAGCAGCGCCGCCCGGGCAACGCTGAAGGCGACGCTTGACGTTCCCTACGGGGCGCTGCCGGCCGAACGACTCGACATCTTCCCCGCCGACCGGCCCGGAGCGCCCATCCTTCTGTACATCCACGGCGGCGGATGGGCGCGCTCGCGCAAGGAGGACTGGAGCTATATCGCCGCGCACTTCGTGCCGCGCGGCGCCACGGTCGTTCTCGTCGGCTACCCTCTGGTCCAAAGCGGCGCCAGCGTGGCCGACATCGGCGACAGCACGCGGCGCGCCTATGAATGGGTGGCGCGCCATGCCGACACGTTCGGCGGCAATCCACGCCACATCGTCGTCGCCGGCAATTCCGCCGGCGCCCACCTGAGCGCCGTCGTCGCGACGACCGATTGGCACCGCCGTCTCGGCAGCAGCGCGCTTGCGCCGGCGGCGGTGATCGCCGTCAGCGGCGTCTTCGACATGGAACCGCACCTGCGTGTACCGCACAACAAGGTGATCAAGCTCGACCTGCCCACCGCCCGCCGGGCCAGTCCGCTCGATTTCATCGCCGACGCCGACCCGCGAACGCGCCTGGTGGCCGTCGTCGGCGGCCGCGAGACGCCGGAGTTCGTACGGCAGTCGGTGCTGTTCCACAGCGCCTGGCTGCAGAGCGGACGGCGCGGCGATCTGCTCCTTCTGGGCGACGAAGACCACTTCAGCATCATGGCGCGCATGGCCGATCCCAGCCATCCATTGACGGCCGTGTTCCACGCCGCGCTCGGCATATCGCCGCCGCAGGCGCCGTAAGCTGCACCCTTCTCGCGCGATCTCGACCTAAGCCGCGGTCTGCACCGGCAGTTCGATGCGGAAGCAGGCGCCGCCCGCGATGCCATCCAAGGCCACGGCGCGGCCTCCATGCAGGCGGGCGATTTCCCAGACGAGGTACAGGCCCAGGCCGGCGCCGGTGGTGCGCGCCCGCACGCGGTAGAACGGCTCGAAGATGCGCTCGCGCTCCTCCGGCGGGATGCCGGGCCCCTCGTCCTGGACCTCGATGGCCGCATCAGCCTCGACCCGGATGGTGATCGCGCCCTTGCGGCCGCCGTAGGCGATGGCGTTCTGCACCAGATTGGCAAGCGCACGCTCCAGCGAGGCGGCATCGCCACTCACCGCAACAGCGGTGGCCGCCGACTCGAAGGAAAGATCATAGCCGGCCGAGATCGCGAGTGGCGCCAGCTCCGCCGCCACCTGGCGCCCCAGCCCCACCAGTTCCACCGCGGCGAAGCTCTCCCGCTGGCGATCGAGGCGTTGCAGATCAAGCAGCTGCTCGGCCAGCAGCGCCAGGCGGGCCACATCCTCCAGCAGCAGGTGCTTGTCGTCCGACTCGGCGAGCGCCTCCAGCCGCGTCTGCAGGATCGCAATGGGCGTGCGGATCTCATGCGCGGCATCGGCCAGAAAGCGCTTGTGCCGCTCGTAGCCCTCGTCGAGGCGCGCCAGGGCGTTGTTCACGGCGTTGACCAGCGGCACGATCTCGCTCGGCACGCCGGCGACCGGTAGACGGGCGCCGCGGCGCTCGACGTCGATGCGCTCGGCTTCGGCCGCCGCGTCCTGCAGGCCGGCCACGCCACGGCGCACGATGAGATGCGTGACGATCACCGTCGTGATGACCAGCGGCGTGAAGATCGGCAGCACGATGGTGACGAAGAATGCCAGGATCACGACGGCGATCTTGCCCGGCGCCAAAGTGGTGAGCGCGTTGGTGAGGACAACGACCGGACCGGCTTCTGTCTTGATGCGCCTGATGGAGGCGCGCTGCCCTTTCTGGGCCGCCGCGATCGACGCATCCCCGAAACCGTCGAGATCGGCCTCGAGGCGCGCGAACGCGTCGGGCACCTGGCCTTCGCGCACCGTGCGTCCCTGCTGGTCGCGCACCACGAACCAGAGATCGGGCGTGACCTGGCGCAACTGCACCAGGGCCGGGGTCGAGCGGATCACCAGCTTGTCGTTGGCATCCAGCGCCACAGCGCTTTCCAGCGCCTCGAAGGTGTCGTCGTCCTCGTTGATCTGGATGATGTCGATGGCCACCAGGACGGCAACGACCAGTGCGATGACGGCCAACAGCACGATCGACTGAAAGACCGTCAGGTGCCGCACGATGCGCCAGCGCAGCGACGGATGGCGGTCCTTTCTCAAGATGCGGCCTTCAGCAGATAGCCGACACCGCGGATGGCATGGATGGCCACGCCGGCGTCGGCGGTCTCGAGCTTGCGCCGCAACCGCGAGACATGGGCGTCGAGGCTGTTGGAGGAAATCTCATCGTCGAAGCCGTACACCGTCTCCTCGAGGAATTCGCGCAGCACGGCGCGACCGGCGCGGCGCATCAGCGCCTCCAGCACCAGAAGCTCGCGCCGCGCCATCGACACCGGCACGCCGCCGACACTGGCTTCGCGATGCACGACATCGAAGGCCAGGCGGCCGATGCGCACGACGTCGGAACCGGGCGTGGCGCGGCGGCGGACCACGGCGCGCAGCCGCGCCAGCAATTCCTCGACCAGGAACGGCTTGGGCAGATAGTCATCGGCGCCGCTGTCGAGACCGTGAATGCGATCGGCTGCGTCGCCCCGCGCCGTCAGCACGATCACCGGCACCCAGACCGTCTTGGCGCGGACGCGCGGGATCAGCGTCAGTCCGTCGCCATCGGGCAGACCGCGGTCGAGCAGCACGGCCTGGTAGGTGGCGTTGGCGACGGCCACTTCGGCGTCGGCGAGCGTCTGGACATGGTCGATCACCATGTCATGGCGACCCAACGCCGAACGCAGCGCGGCCGCCATCTGCGGCTCGTCCTCCACCAGAAGAACGCGCATGTCCCGTATCACCTCGTCTACCGATCGGCGTTGGCTTATCGGCAGCGAAGATTACCGGTGCATTGCGGGACCTGGGACCGCGGGCGCTCGCGCTCCCAGCAGATCAATCGCGTACGACGTCGCCGAGGTCGCTGACGAAATCCTCGAAGTCCTTGGCCTCGCGGAAGTTCTTGTAGACCGAGGCGAAGCGCACATAGGCGACCGGATCGAGCGCGCGCAGCGCGTCCATCACCAGCTCGCCGACCTGGGTCGAGGGGATCTCGCTTTCGCCGGAGCTTTCCAGGCGGCGCACGATGCCGTTCACCACGCGCTCGATGCGATCGGGGTCGACCGGCCGCTTGCGGCACGCCACCGTGATGGAGCGCGCCAGCTTGTCGCGATCGAACTGCACGCGCTGGCCGTTCTTCTTGACCACCGTCAACTCACGCAGCTGCACGCGCTCGAATGTCGTGAAGCGCGAACCGCAGGACGGACAGTAACGCCGCCGACGAATGGCGGAGTTGTCTTCCGTCGGACGCGAGTCCTTCACCTGCGTATCGTCGTGGCCGCAAAACGGACACCGCATCAGCCGCCCCCCTGTCTCATCCGTGGCGGCCGCGCGCGGCCGCGTCCAGTTCTAGCGATAAATCGGAAACCGCCGGCACAGCTCCAGCGCCTTGGCGCGGACCTGCTCCTCGACCAGCCGGTTGCCCTCGGCGCTGTTGGCCGACAGGCCATCCAGCACGTCGGCGATCAGGTGGCCGACCTGACGGAACTCGGCCGGGCCGAAGCCGCGCGTGGTGCCCGCCGGCGTGCCGATGCGCACACCCGACGTCACGGTCGGCTTCTCGGGATCGTTGGGAATGCCGTTCTTGTTCACCGTCAGCCCGGCGCGGTCGAGCGCCTTCTCGGCGATGGTGCCGGTGGTGCGCTTGGGCCGCAGGTCGACCAGCATCAGGTGGCTGTCGGTGCCGCCGGACACGATGTCCAGGCCGCGCTCGATCAGGGTCGCCGACAGCACCTTGGCGTTCTCGACCACCTGGCGGGCATAGGTCGCGAACTCCGGCTGCAGCGCCTCGCCGAACGCCACCGCCTTGGCGGCGATCACGTGCATCAGCGGGCCGCCCTGCAAGCCGGGGAACACCGCCGAGTTGATCTTCTTGCCGATGTCGGGATCGTTCGACAGCACCATGCCGCCGCGCGGTCCGCGCAAGGTCTTATGCGTCGTGGTGGTGACGACATGGGCGTGCGGCAGCGGGCTGGGATAGACGCCGGCCGCGACCAGGCCGGCGTAGTGCGCCATGTCGACCATGAAGACGGCACCGACCTCGTCGGCGATCTTGCGGAAGCGCGCGAAGTCGATGTGGCGCGAATAGGCCGAGGCACCGGCGACGATGATCTTGGGCTTGTGCTCGCGGGCGCGGGCTTCCATCTGCTCGTAGTCGATCAGGTGCGTATCGGGCCGCACGCCGTAGGACACGACCTTGAACCACTTGCCCGACTGGTTGGCGGGCGAGCCGTGCGTGAGATGGCCACCCTCGTTCAGCGACATGCCCAGGAACGTGTCACCCGGCTTCATCAGCGCGAAGAACACGGCCTGGTTGGCCTGCGCGCCCGAGTGCGGCTGCACGTTGGCGTAGCTGCAGCCGAACAGCTTGCAGGCGCGCGCGATGGCCAGCGCCTCGGCCTTGTCGACCTCCTCGCAGCCGCCGTAGTAGCGCCGGCCGGGATAACCCTCGGCATACTTGTTGGTCAGCACCGAGCCCTGCGCTTCCAGCACAGCGCGCGAGACGATGTTCTCCGACGCGATCAGCTCGATCCAGTCCTTCTGCCGCTGCAGCTCACCGTCGACGATGTGCTTCAGTTCGGCGTCGGCATCGGCCAGCGGCGCGGTGAAGAAGCCCGATGGAACGACAGGGGCTTGCGGGGCGGTGACGGTCATGGACGCTCCGGAAAGGAATGGCTAGCGGGCGGCCGAGAGCTTGGCCACGCGTGGGCCATGGCGGCCGCCCTCGAAAGGCGTTTCCAGGAAGATGCGGACACAGTCCTTGGCGACCTCGGTGCCGACCAGGCGCGCACCCAGCGCGATCACGTTGGCATCGTTGTGCTGGCGCGCCAGGCGGGCGGACGTAACATCGTGCACCACGGCGGCCCGCACCGCGGGCTCGCGGTTGGCGGCGATCGAGATGCCGATGCCGGTGCCGCACACCAGCACACCCCGGCCGGCACCGCCGTCGCGGATCACCTTGGCGAGCGCGGTGCCGAAGTCGGGATAGTCGACCGACGTCGCGCTGCCGGTGGTCCCGAGGTCGAGAATGTCATGGCCTGCCGCCTGCAGCTCGCGCTTCAGGAGTTCCTTCAGGTCGAAACCGGCGTGGTCCGACGCCATGGCTATGGTTTGCGCCGACATCGGCTGACAGACCCAATATCTGTTGGCAGGCGGCGCACCGATACCATATCTCGCCGACCGACGCCAATCTCGCACTATGGCTGGATGTGAAGATCAGCGGTCCTGCGTAACATGTTCATTTTACGAGAAAAAACGGTCCGGCGGTGCGACCGCCGGACCGTAAATCCACCGCCGTCCCGGGACGGGAGGCGGTCCAGCCAGACCTACTTCGGGGCCGTGAACGACTTGCCGTCCTTCACGACATAGATGTCGTACACCGGGTTCTTGATATCGCCCTTGGCGTCGAACTCCAGCGGGCCAATCACCGAGTCGTACTTGCCGGTGCGCAGCACCTTGGCGACGGCCGCGGCGTCGGTCGACTTGGCCTTGGTGGCGGCTTCGGCCCAGACCTTGATGGCGGCGTAGCTCAAGAGCGTATAGCCCTCGGGATTGTACTTCTGGTCCTTGAACTTCTGGACCAGTGCTGCGTTCTTGGGATCGTTCTCGGCCGCCGGCGGGAAGGAATACAGCACGCCGTTGGTGGCGGCGCCGCCGATCTGGGCGAACTCCGCCGTCTGCAGCGAGTCGAAGCCCATCATCTGGGCGCCCAGCCCCTGCTCGCGCGCCTGCTTGATGATCAGGCCGCCGGCGGGGTGGTAGCCGCCGAGCACGATGATGTCGATCTTGGCCAGCTTCATCTTGTTGATGAGGGCCGTGAAGTCCTTGTCGGTGTCGGTGTACGCCTCGTACATCGCCTCCTTCATGCCGGCCTTGTTGATGGTCTTCTTGGTCTCGTCGGCGACGCCTTTGCCATAGGGCGACTTGTCGTGAAGGATCGCGACTTTCTTGTCCTTGTGATGCTTCAGCAGGTAGCTGCCGACGGTGATGCCTTGTACGTCGTCACGACCGCAGGTGCGGAAGATCGTCGTATTGCCCTCGGCTGCCGCATCGTCCGTCAGCTTGGGATTGGTGGATGCCGGCGTGATCTGCAGGACCTTGCCTTCCTTGTAGATCTTGGAGGCCGGGATTGACGAGCCCGAGCAGAAGTGGCCGGCCACGAACGCGACCTTGTCCGACACCATCTTGTTGGCCACCGCCGTGGCCTGCTTGGGATCGCAGGCATCGTCGCCCACGACCAGCTGCAGCTTCTGGCCGTTCACGCCGCCGGCGGCGTTGATGTCGGCCACCGCCATCTCGGCGCCACGGCGCAACTGCTCGCCGAAAGCCGCGAGCTGGCCGGTCATGGGACCGGCCGAGCCGATCTTGATCTGCGCCCATGCCGAGCCCGCACCCAGCGCCAGCGCCATGGCCGTCGCGGTGCCCAGCGATACAGCAAACCTTGTCATGAACGGTCTCCCTCTTCACCCTGTATGCGGGGCTGTGCCCCGCGCTCCGCCCCGACTGGAGCGACTGAGGAAAGCCTATCGCGGCCTCGGTACGGCGCCAAGACGCCGCGTGCTCAGCGATCGGCTTTTTCGCGCCAACCGAACGGTCCGGCCGGCTCATAAAGCCATGGATACTGCCTGATCATCATGCGCGCCTGCGTGAGCCGCCACGCCACCAGGCCGATCACGACCAGGATCAGCGCCGACGCCAGGAAGCCTAGCGGCGACAGCAGATCCCCTCCGGCCAGGGCGTAGTCGACGAACCGCTCCGCCGCCGCCAGGAGCGTGCAATAGACCGCCACCCACACCGGCGACTGCCAGCGCGATGCGATGCCGTTGCCGGTGGCAAACGCCGCCCAGCCGAACACCACGAACGTCAGCAGCAGAAAGATGCCGAGCGTATTGCCGAGGATGGGTGCCGGGTCCATGTCGTCGCTCTCTAATGCGCACCGCCCTCGAGGTACGCAGCGCGCACCTCGGGGTTGGCCAGCAGGTCGGCGCCGCTGCCGGACATCTTCACGCGGCCGTTCACCAGCACGTAGCCACGGTCGGCCAGCCGCAACGCATGGAAGGCGTTCTGCTCGACCAGGAAGATCGTGACTCCCTCGTCGCGGGCAATCGCGCGGATGGTCTCGAAGATCTGCTTCACGATCAGCGGCGCCAGCCCCAGCGACGGCTCGTCCAGCAGCAAGAGCCGCGGCCGGCTCATCAAGGCCCGACCGATCGCCAGCATCTGCTGCTCGCCGCCCGACAAGGTGCCGCCACGTTGCTGGTGACGTTCCTTCAGGCGCGGGAACAACGTGTAGACACGTTCGAGGTCGGCGGCGAAGTGCGCCGGATCGGCGAAGGCGGCGCCCATCTGCAGGTTCTCGAACACCGACATGCGGGCGAAGATCCGCCGGCCCTCGGGAACCTGCGCAATGCCGCGACGCATGATCTCGTGCGTCGGCAGGCGGGTGATGTCGTTGCCTTCGAACAGGACGGCGCCCTGGCGCGCCTGCGGCGATCCGCAGATCGTCATCAGCAGGGTCGACTTGCCGGCGCCGTTGGCGCCGATCAGGGTCACGATTTCGCCACGGCGCACGGCGAGATCCACGCCGTGCAGCGCCTGGATGGCGCCATAGAACGTCTCGATGCCGCGCACCTCGAGCATGGCCGCAACACCGCGAATCTCCAGCTTGGGCTCAGCCATGGCCGGCCCCCGCGCTGTCTTCCTCCTCGCCGAGATAGGCGCGGATCACGGCCGGATCGGCGCGCACCGCCGCCGGCGTGCCGTCGGCGATCTTGCGGCCGTAGTCGAGCACGATGATGTGGTCGGAGATGGTCATCACCACGCTCATGTCGTGTTCGATCAACAGGACGCCGATGCCGTCGCGATCGCGGATGGAGATCAGCAGGTCGTTGAGCTCAGCCGATTCGCGCGGATTGAGGCCGGCGGCCGGCTCGTCCAGGCACAGCAGCAGCGGATCGGTGCACATGGCGCGCGCGATCTCCAGCCGCCGCTGGTAGCCGTAGGGCAGTTCTCCCGCCTCGCGATCGGCGTGCGCCAGAAGCCCGATGCGATCCAGCCAGCCGCGCGCCTTGTCGATGGCCCGCGCCTCGGCGGCGCGATAGCTTGCCAGTCCCAGGACGCCCAGGAACGTATAGCCCGAGGCCAGCATCAGCTTGTTGTGCTGAGCCACCAGCAGGTTCTCCAGCACGCTCATGCCCGGAAACAGCCGGATGTTCTGGAACGTGCGCGCCACCCGCGCCTTGGCGGCGATCTCGAAGCCGGCCATGCGTTCCAGCAGAAACTCGCGCCCGTTGTGATAGACCGCCAGGCGCCCCACGGTCGGCCGGTAGAAGCCGGTGATGCAGTTGAACACTGTCGTCTTGCCGGCGCCGTTGGGACCGATGATGGCGGTGATCTGCCGGCTTTCGGCCGCGAAGGACACATTGTCGATGGCGACAAGACCGCCGAACCGCATGGTCAGGTGGTCGACCTGGATCAATGACGGCGTCATGCGCGCACGACCCGGGCCCGGAAACGCGGGCATCCTGCCCGCATTCGCCCATAGCGTAAGCGGAGGGCGACATTGTCCCCGCGGCACTGACATACCGATGCGGGCGAGACGCCCGCGCCCCCAGGAACTCTCATGCGCATCAGCCCGCGCCCGCAGGATGGAGTCGCACGGTCGGATCACGGTGGGATACGAGGCCCTTGGGCTTGAACACCATGATCAGGACCATCGCCAAGCCGAACGCCAGCATGCGGTACTCGCCCAGATCGCGGAACCACTCCGGCAGGCCGATCAGCAGGATCGCGGCCAGCACCACACCGAACTGGCTGCCCATGCCGCCCAGCACCACGATCGACAGGATGATCGCTGACTCGATGAAGACGAAGCTCTCGGGGCTGATGAAGCGCTGCTTGGCGGCGAAGAACGAGCCGGCGAAGCCGGCGAACATCGCGCCGATGGCGAAGGCCGTCAGCTTGGTGTTGGTGGGGTTGATACCCAACGCCTGGCAGGCCACCTCGTCCTCGCGCAGCGCCTCCCAGGCGCGGCCAACGGGCAGGCGCCGCAGACGCAGGGTCACGAAATTGGTGACCAGCGCCAGGGCCAGGATCACGAAATAGAGAAAGATCAGGCGATGGTTCCCGGAGAACTCGATGCCCACCCATTCGTGGAACGTCGTCTTGCCCTCCGGCGCCTGCTCGGCAAAGACATGTCCCCAGATGGTCGGTCCGGGAATGCCGCCGATGCCGGCCGGGCCCTCCGTGAAGTCGACCCAGTTCTGGATCACGATCTTCACGATCTCGCCGAACCCCAAAGTCACGATGGCGAGGTAGTCACCGCGCAAGCGCAGCACGGGAAAGCCCAGCAGCACGCCGAACATCGCCGCCATGACGCCGGCCACGGGCAGGCACATCCAGAAGCTCCAGCCGTGCTGCGTCGAGAGCAGCGCGTAGGCATAGGCACCGACGGCATAGAACGCGACGTAGCCAAGGTCGAGCAGGCCGGCGAGGCCGACCACGATGTTCAGGCCCCAGCCCAGCATCACGTAGGTCAGGATCAGGATGCCCAGGTCCATGACCTTCTGGTCCGAGAACGGCAGGAACGGCAGGACCACGGCGAAGGTCAGCAGCGCCGCGCCGAGCCACGGATAGAGCCGCTGCGTGCTCTGCCCGACGCTGCTCGACAAGCCGGCGATCGCCGCGCCGCCACCGCTGGAGCGACGCAGCCAGAGCCACAGCGCGCGCAGCATCAATGCGGCGCCGACCAGGCTGATCACCACCGTCAGGAAGGATGACGGCAGCTTCAGTCCCTGCGCCACCGCCAGCAGGACGGCGCCGATCACAAAGGTCACCAGCGGCCAGCCGTTGGACGCGGCCGTCAGCGCCAGCCGGCCGAGGACGATCGCCACGCAGGCAACGAGCAGGTCAACGAGGTGATAGTCGAACTGCAATCCCGCCGCGCCGGAATCGACAGTGCGGAAACCCACCATGAAGAGGCCCAGGGCGCCGGCGAGCAGCCCGGTGACAACGGCGTCCCACACCGCCGCCGGCCAGTTCGAGGGTGTGCCGGCCGGGGCGGCGGGTTGGGCGATGGCCATGATCAGACCTTTTCGATCTCGGGTTTGCCGAGCAGGCCGGTGGGCCGGAAGATCAGCACCAGCACCAGCACCGAGAAAGCGGCGACGTCCTTGTATTCGCTGGAGAAGTAGCCGGCCCAGAACACCTCGATCAGGCCGATCAGCAGGCCGCCCAGCATGGCCCCCGGCAGCGAGCCGATGCCGCCCAGCACGGCCGCCGTGAAGGCCTTGATGCCGGCGAGGAAGCCGACGAAGAAGTCGACGACGCCGTAGTACATCATGAACATCATGCCGGCGACCGCCGCCAGCGCCGCGCCCATCACGAACGTGAACGAGATCGTGCGGTTGACGTCGACGCCCAGCAGCGACGCCATCTTCATGTCCTGCTCGCAGGCGCGCTGCTGGCGGCCCAGTGCCGTGCGGGTGATCAGCAGCGTGAAGCCCGTCATCAGCGCAACGGTCACGATCACGATCACGATCTGGATGTAGCTGACATTGACCGCGAAGCCGTCGGCCTCGTGCAGCTTGATCGATCCCGTGACCAGGGAATTGTGCGGCTTGGGCCGCGCGCCCTGCGCCAGCTGCACGAAGTTCTGCAGCACGATCGACACGCCGATCGCCGAGATCAGCGGCGCCAGCCGAAACGAGCCGCGCAGCGGCCGGTAGGCCATGCGCTCGACAGCCCAGCCATAGACGGAGGTGAATGCCATCGCCATCAGCAGGACCAGCACGATGGCCAGCGGCGCCCAGCCGATGCCGAGCACGGCGCAGATCATGAAGCCGATCAAGGCGATGAAGCCGCCCACCATGAAGATGTCGCCGTGGGCGAAATTGATCATGCCGATGATGCCGTAGACCATCGTGTAGCCGATGGCGATGAGCCCGTAGATGGCGCCCAGGGTCAGGGCATTGATCAGCTGCTGAAGAAAATATTCCATGCTTCCCTGTGACACGTGAACCGGTGCAAGCATTCCTGCCCGGTCCATCGCATTTTTCATGCCGGCCGTTCATCGGCCGGTTCGGATCGAACTAAACCCGATCGTGCGGTTGTGAGCAAGCGCACGACAACAAGCCACCCACAGGTCAATCCGCCACATCAAGGCGCTGACAGCAAGCGCGCGAGTGAAAGAACCAATGCGACGCGGTGTTGGTCACTATACCTTGCATAACAAGGTACCTTGCTATATATAACCCTATGAGCGTCACAACTATCGCATGACCGAGTCGATCCAGATCCAGCTCAAGAAGGGGGCTCTCGAATTGTGCGTGCTGGCGCTGCTGTCCCGCCGCGAAAGCTACGGCTACGAGATTGCCAGCACGCTGGCGGTCGCGATGGGCACCGGCGAAGGCACGATCTACCCGCTCATGCGGCGCATGCAGAACGACGGCCTCGTTGACACGCACCTCGTCGAGTCGGCCAGCGGTCCTTCGCGCAAGTACTACCGGCTGACATCCGCCGGTCGGAGCGCCTTCGAGGCGCAGAAGCGCGAATGGCGCCACTTCGTCAGCGCTGTCAGCGAGCTGCTGGGAGAGAGCCGGTGACGCGCGCGGATTTCCTGTCCGTGCTGCGCGCCGGATTGAAGGGCCTGCCGGCCGCGGAGGTCGACGACATCGTGGCCGACTACGCCACCCACTTCGATGAAGGCTTGGCTCTGGGACGCAGAGAAGAAGATGTCGCGGCGGCGCTGGGCGATGCGCGTCAACTGGCGCGCGAGTTGCGGGCCGAGGCGGGCCTGCGGCGCTGGGAAACACAGCGCAGCGCCGCAACCGTCGGCGCGGCGCTGCTTGCGCTGGGCGGCCTGGCCACCGTGGACGTCTTCATCCTGTTGCCCCTGCTCCTCGTCCTGGCGCTGGCCGCGCTGGTCACCGGTCTTGTGGTTATCGCACTGACGGTGGTCGGGCTCGGCATGCTCGCCGGCGCCCTGCCCTTCGGGCACGCGACCCATTGGGCGGCCGCGCTGGCGGGGTTTGGGCTGGCTGCCGGTGGCGTAGGTGTCGGCGCCCTGGTGCTGCTCGCCGTCAACGGCGCGCTGACGCTGCTGAGCCGCTACGCGCGCCTGCACTACCGCCTGATCAAACCGACGACGTCTCCCTGACATCCGACGGAGAGGATTCATGAATCGACGCCTCGCCTGGACAGCTGCCATTGGGCTCGCCACCTCGGCGGTGTCGCTGATCGCAGCAGCCTGGATCGCCAGCGCAGCGCCGAGCCGGGTCGCCGGCTGCTGGCGGATGCCGTTGGCGCGCACGCTCGGCTTCGAGCCGCTTCCGCCCGATATTCACAGCGGTCAACCCGGAACGATCACGCTTCCGTGGAACGGCGGTGAGGCCATCACGATCAACCTGCCCGCCGCGGTGACGTACCAATCCGGCGCCAAAGCCGAGGCGATCATCAGCGGCGACAGCGCGCTCATCCGTCACGTGCGGCTGCAGGACGGCAAGCTGGCGTGGGACGGCGCCCTCGATACCGTCTGTCTGCCATCCGAGCACATCGTGGTGCAGCTCACGGGTCCGCCCGTCACGAACTGGCTGCTGCATGGTTCGGCGCGCCTGGTTCTGTCGGCGATCGACCAGGACACGCTTCACCTCAGAATCCGTGGCAGCGGCAACGTGAATGCGAGCGGTCGTGCGCAGCTGGTTTCGCTCGACGTCGCCGGCTCGGGCAACGCCGACCTGAGCAAGCTGGCCGTGCGCCGGGCAACCGTGACGATCCACGGCAGCGGCGACGCGGCCATCGCGCCGCGGGACGAGGCCGACATCAGGATCGCAGGCAGCGGGTCGATCACGCTGCATGGCGAACCCGGCAAGCTCCAGACCCACATATCCGGCTCAGGGAAAGTCCGGCGCGCTCCGTAGGAGGCACACGTGCATCGATCCATTCGCGCGATCATCATATTCGCCACGGTTTGGCTGCTGACGGCGGTGGCCAATGCCCAGCCGTTTCACGCCGGCATCTCGCGTCTCTCCGCCGACAGTGATGGCACACCGTTCGATGTCCTCGTATGGTATCCCACCCCGGCCGCGGAGACGCCCTGGCATGAGGGCATCTTTGCCATCCCCGCCAGCCGCGACGCCGCGTTGGCGCCGGGAATATTTCCGATCATCCTGTTGTCGCACGGCGGTGGCTTGCGCGGCGGATCACCGCTCACCCTGCGGACGCTATCGGCCAGCCTGGCGCGGCAAGGCTACATTGTCGTGGCGCCGTTTCACGGCACGACCGCGCGCAGCTTCGTCAATCGGCCACGTCAGATCGCGGCAGCACTCAACGCGGTGCTGGCGGCGCCTCGCATGGCCGGCCATGCCGATCCGACGCGCCTTGGCATGCTCGGTTTTTCACTCGGCGGCGCGGTGACCCTGGTTCTCGCCGGTGGCGCGGTCAACGTCGGCCATATGGCGGCCTACTGTGGCGCGCATCCGGAAGACACCCTGGCTTGCACCCGACCCGGCGGCAACGATGGCGGCGTGCGCGAGGCGCCGCCGTCGGGCATCATCGCGTCGCTGACGCGCCTGCCGCTCAAGGCCATCGTCCTGCTCGATCCGTTGGCAGTGCCCTTCGATCGCGCGGGCCTTGCCGACGTGACCATGCCGACCCTGCTGTACCGCCCGCAGGACAGCCTGCTGCGCGCCGACGGCAACGCGCTGGCGCTCGCCGCAGCGCTGTCACATCCGCCGCGGCTGGAAATGACCCCCGGTGGCCATTTCGTCTTCCTCGATACCTGTCCACCCGAGGCACGATCCCAGGAAGCGTGGTGCGATGATCCGCCCGGCGTCGATCGCGCGTCCTTGCAGGTGCGGATCGGCATGGAAATCGCGACATTCTTTCGCGACCATCTCTAGTCCAGGCGCCGCGCGACTCATGCGCCGTGCACGCCATAGGTCTTGAGGTACTTCATTCCGGTATCACACATCACGGTGACGACGGTCGCGCCTTGTCCGAGGCGTCCGGCCAGCCGCGCGGCGGCGATCACGTTGGCGCCGGTGGAGGTACCGGCAAAGATCCCCTCCTCCCGCGCCAGGCGCAGCGCCATGGCCACGGCCTCGCCGGTGGATACGCGCTCGATGTCGTCGGCGATGTCCGCATGCCACAGCGGCACGACAAACCCGGCACCGACCCCGTCGATCCTGTGGGCGCCCGACGGTCCGCCCGACAGAACCGCCGATTCGGCCGGCTCCACGGCAACCATGCGAATCCGTTCGTTATAGCGGCACAACGCCTCGCCTGTGCCGCGCAGCGATGCTGCCGTTCCGACACTCTGGACGAAGCCGTCGATACGCCCCTCGGTCTGCGCCCAGATCTCAGCCGCCAACGCATGATAGGCGGTGATCTGGTCGGTGTTGTTCAGCTGGTCGGTCCAGAAGGCGCCGGTTTCCGCTGCGATGAGTCGTGCGGCATCGACCATGTCGCGCGTCAGCTTCTCGGTCATGCGCCCGCTGTCACTGGGCACGATATGCAGCCGGGCGCCCAGGGCCTGCATGTGATCACGCTTCTCCTGGGCGAAAGCATCCGACGTCACGATGTGCAGCGGGTAGCCCCTTACCGCGCAAACCAGCGCCAGCGACACGCCGGTGCTGCCGCCGGTGTATTCGACCACCACACCGCCCGGCGTAAGGCGGCCATCCGCTTCCCCCGCCTCGATCATGGCCAGGGCCATGCGATCCTTCATGCTGCCGGTGGGATTCTCGCTTTCCAGCTTCAGCAGGATACGCGCGGCGTTGGGCAGCGCGATCCTGCGCAAGGGCACCAGGGAGGTGTTGCCAATCGAGTGCAGGATGTCCCGACGCACCAGGGTCATGACAACACCTCCGATCGATGGTTCGCGGATGTCAGCGATCGTCAGCAACCACGAGGATGGTCGGCGCACCGCCGGAGCTGATCGACGCGGCATGGGCCAGCGCTTCCTGGCCGCCGCTCGAGGTGGCACACGCCTTCAGCGCCTCGATCGTGGGAAAGCTCACGTCCGACATCAGGTGGTACGGCGGCGGTGCAAATGCCGGCCCCACCACGCGCTTGGTAGCGACACTCGTGGCGCCGGCGAGCCGCGGCCCGGCATAGGGCAGATGCTCCTCGCGATAGGCGCGATCGAATTCGCCGGCGTTCTGGGGATACGGATAGAGGATCAGCAGGTGGGCAGTCATCACAGGCTCCTTCACGTTGCTTCGGGTGCAACGAAAGGCGTTATGAGCTGACTGCCGGGGTGCGTGGGGTACGGATTACGGACCAATCCTGCGGCACGCTTACGGATGGCGCGACTTCTAGCATTTGCTGAGCTTCACAAACGAAGACGCGCCACAGAGTGGCGCGCCCCAGCGTTTGATCGTCTGCCTGGGATCAGATGCCGTACCTCTCCCCGGCGGGAAACGTTGTCAGGCTTCAGTCGAGCAGAACCCACTTCTGGCCGTTGAAGCGCTGCAGGCGAAGCTGGCGATAGGCGCCGACATCTTGCGGTGTCGTCGTGAGCGCGAGCCCCGGCAACAGCATCGGCGGCCGGAAGGCATCGAGATTCTTCGCTACCGCCATGACGCTGTCGCGGGTTGGCGTTTTGCCGGCGCGCTGCAGGACATGGTGCAGCGTGTTGGCCGCAACATACCCCATGATGCCCACGACGTCGTCGGGCGGATCCTGCGGATCCCACTTCTTCAGGAAGGCGACATAGGCCCTGACGTCCTCGTCCTGTGCCCAGACCGAATCACTGGGCTCCTTGATGAAGGCGGCCGTGATAATCCCCTCGGCATTGTTGAGGCCCGCCGGCGCCAGCACCGTGCTGATCGAGCTGGACGCGTTGACGATGAGCTGCAGCGGCGCCCAGCCGATGTCGGTCGCCTTGCGAATGGCCTGGGCTGCGAACTTCGGCGTGCTGATGTTCACGAAGACGTCGGCGCCCGAACCCTTGAGCGTGATGATCTGCGAGTCCACGGTCGCGTCCGTAGTCTCGTAGCTCTGCTCGGCCACCAGCGTCTTGCCCTTCGCGGCCAGCGCCTGCTTCAGACCATTGAGATGGTCCTTGCCGAAATCGTCATTGGGATAGATGGCGGCGATCCTGGCGTTGGGCCGCTGCTTGAGGATGTACTCGGCGTAGATCTTCTGCTCGAGGTGATAGGAAGGATAGAGCGGCGTCGTCCACGGATACTTGGCCGTGTCGTTGAACTTCGATGCGCCGGTCTGGATGAAGAGCTGCGGCACCTGCTTGCTGTTGAGATAGCGATGGGTCGCCGTGTTGGTGGGCGTGCCGGTCGTGCCGAAGATCAGCAACACCTGGTCCTGCTCGACCAGCTTGCGGGTCTGCTCCACGGTCTTGGGCGGACTGTAGGCATCGTCCAGTGACAGGAAGTTCACCTGCCGTCCGTTGATGCCGCCTTCGCTGTTGATCTTCTTGAAATAGCCAGCCATCGCACGGCCGGCCGAGCCGTAAGCCGACACCGGACCGCTGTAGGGCACGGTATGGCCGATCCTGATCTCGGTGTCGGACACGCCCGGCCCGTCCTTGGCCACGGCAGGCCCCGTCAAAATCATGGCGCCGACAAGCATGCCGCCGAGTGCCGGCAATCGGTTCCTCATTGTTTCCTTCCTGGTGCGGTTGGTTGAGCCGCGCAGCGACACCCCCGGCGTCGCAAAATTTAACGACCCGACGGTAGAATTTAGATTGGTGTGCGCCCTGTCAAGGCCGCAGGCGACCCGTTGCCGTTGCGGCCGTCCATCGTGTCAGGTCGCTGCGTGCAAGGCCTCGCGAACCGGGCCGACATGGGCGAACTGATAGCGGCCGAACCACTCCGGAAACGCGCGCACGAGCGGCCGCGGTCCGTCGATCACCAGCCCCATCCGCTGCGCCTGGATGAAACCGACATCGCCCCGCCACCATGCGACAAGCGCCGGCAACGCGCCGCGGACGCGCAAGGGCTCGGGAAAGCCCGGGTTCTGCAGGCAGACCGAGGCCTCGGCCGGCTTCAGCAGCATGAAGCGGGTTTGACAGCCTTTGATCTCGAACCGTGTGACGATGGGATCCCTGCCCAACGCCGCCAGGCGAACGCGACGCTGCATGTCCACCAGCAACGGATCCAGTTCGAGATCCTCGGTCGCGGCATGCCGGGGCAGCCAGCGCTGCCCCCAGGTGCCGAGCGCGCTCACCAGGTTGGCCAGTTCCTGCCCGGCGTCGGTCAACCTGTATTCGGGACCATGCTCGCCGTCCAGCCGGACCACCGCGCCGACGTGGACCAGGGCCTGAAGCCGCTCCGACAGCACGGTGCGCGAAACCCGCGGGATGCCGCGGCGGATATCGTTGAAACGCCGGCTGCCACAGAGCAGTTCACGCACGACCAGCAGGGTCCAGCGGCCACCCAGAACCTCGTGGGCGCGCGCCACGGCGCAGAATTGACCATATCCGACCAAGAGCGTACCCCGCCAAGTTGGCCCTGGGAGCGCGGACGTCCCGCCTGCATCTTCGGCGAAAGCTTTGCTTTCGCCTGTGCGCCATGCATGAGCGGGCCGGAGGACCGCGCTCCCAGGCTTTAACATGCCGGGGGCGTCGGAACGGTACGGATTCCGGACCGGCCGGCGCCCCCCCACAAGACCTGTCGCCCCGTGGAACGGCGTCTGATATAGGGCGGTCAGTACGTGAGCAACAGCAGTGGGATCCGCCATGTCTTCCGCCATCGCCGCCGCCACCAAGATCGCCAACGCCCGGGGTACCGGAGAAGGTGCGCCGCCGTTCGACTGGAAGGACCCCTTCTTCCTCGATACCCAGCTCAGCGAGGAAGAACGCCAGATCCGCGATGCGGTGCGCGAGTACTGCCAGGACAAGCTGCTGACGCGGGTGATCGAGGCCAATCGCCACGAGAAATTCCATCGCGAGATCATGAACGAGATGGGCGCGCTGGGCATGCTCGGCAGCACCCTGCCCGAGAAATATGGCTGCGCCGCCACCAACTACGTCACCTACGGCCTGGTGGCGCGCGAGGTCGAGGCGGTCGACAGCGGCTATCGCTCGGCCATGAGCGTGCAGTCGTCGCTGGTGATGCATCCGATCTATGCCTACGGCACCGAGGAGCAGCGTCAGAAGTACCTGCCCAAGCTGGCGTCGGGCGAATGGGTGGGCTGCTTCGGCCTGACCGAGCCCGACCACGGTTCCGATCCCGGCGGCATGAAGACCCGCGCCACCAAGGTGGCCGGTGGCTTCAAGCTCAACGGCTCCAAGATGTGGATCACCAACTCGCCGATCGCCGACGTGGCCGTGGTGTGGGCCAAGAACGATGACGGCGTCATCCGCGGCTTCATCCTGGAACGTGGCATGAAGGGCCTCGAGACGCCCAAGATCGAGGGCAAGTTCAGCCTGCGCGCCTCGGTCACCGGCGCCATCATGATGGGCGACGTGTTCGTGCCGGAGGAGAACCTACTGCCCAACGTCTCCGGGCTGGGCGGTCCGTTCGGCTGCCTCAACAACGCACGCTACGGCATCGCCTGGGGTGCCATGGGTGCCGCCGAGTCGTGCTGGCAGCGGGCGCGCGACTACACCATGGAGCGCAAGCAGTTCGGCCGGCCGCTGGCCGCCAACCAGCTGATCCAGAAGAAGCTCGCCGACATGCAGACCGAGATCGCGCTCGGCCTGCAGGCCTGCCTGCGGGTGGGCCGCCTGAAGGACGAAGGCAAGGCGCAGCCGGAGATGATCTCCCTGATCAAGCGCAACAACTGCGGCAAGGCGCTCGACATCGCCCGCGTCGCGCGCGACATGCACGGCGGCAACGGCGTGTCGGACGAGTACCACGTCATCCGCCACGTCATGAACCTCGAGGCGGTCAACACCTACGAGGGCACGCACGACGTGCACGCCCTGATCCTGGGCCGCGCCATGACCGGCATGCAGTCGTTCACGGGGGCCTGAGGAGCTTCCTGGGAGCACGGGCGTCTCGCGCGCATTTCAGGCGAAAGCCCTGCTTTCGCCTGTGTGTGTGGCCATGACATGAGCGGGCCAGAGGCCTGCGCTCCCAGGAGAACCTGTCAGGGCTCGGTGTCGCGGAAGGCGGGTATGCCCAACAGCCGCCGCGTGTAGGCGTGCAGGCGGGGCACGCATGCCTCGGTGTCCAGGCCGACGCCCCGTGCGAGGCGCTCGGCGACAAAAGCTGTGACGTCAGCCTGGGTAAGGCGGCCCAGCAACAGGTAGGGCTGGTCCGGCCCCAGCATCGCCGCGATTGAAACCAGCGCAGCCTCGACCTGCGCCATGCAGTCTTCGATCCAAGGCTGATGCACCTTTTCCGCCGGGCGGTGGTTGCGCTCGTAGGCCGCCTGCAGGGCCTTGTCGCAGGCACCCATCATGATCGCCGCCACCTTCAGCACGGCGCGGCGATCGGCACCCGCGGCCGGCGTCAGCGCACCGTCACCGCCATATGCCTCGTCGAGATGGTCGATGATGGCGCCGCTGTCGACCAAGGTCTCGCCGCTGTCGAGCATCAGCGCCGGGATGCGACCCAGCGGATTGCGCGCCCGCACGTCGCTACGGTCGTTGAAACCCGAGAGCGCCTGCTGCTCGTAGGCCACGCCGTAGATATGGAGCGTGATCGCCACGCGGCGCGTGTAGGGAGAACGGTTCACGCCAATCAGCAGCATTTTTGACTCCAAGACGCTAAGCCTCGTCTTCGCGCCCGTAGTTGATGGCCCCTAGAACAGGTGACATCATCACGAGCATGGGTTTAGACCGCAAACCGCAGGTTCGCCGGACGACGCCGCCGTCGGAAAGTGTCGTTGCGAGCTGGTACGAGAACGCCAGTTTACTCGACAGCTACAGCATTGACCTGAGTGCATCGGAACAGTCGAGCATGCGCGAGCTGGCGACCCGGACACTCGTCAATCCACCCGCGTGGCAAAAGGCGTTGATCGCGCTGCGCGACGCCATGGTTACGCCCTTTGGCATCAAAACCTCCGATACGGTCAGGATGTCCCGGGACAGCCATGAACGGGTGGCCTTCTTCCCGGTGCACTGGGAGAGCAAGGACGAAATTGTGCTCGGTGCGGATGACCGACACCTGGACTTCCGGCTATCGCTGCTCCGACGCCATTCTCCAACAGGCACGTTGCTCATCGCGACAACCGTCGTGCAGGCCCACAATGCCTTGGGCTTCACCTATCTCAACGCGATCAGGCCTTTTCATCACCTCGTGGTCAGGGCCAACCTGGCACGCTGCGCACAAACACAACCGCAGTAGAGCGGGGAAATCTCGAATTTCGAGCGGGTACACGGCCCAGGCGCCGTTCCTGGATCCCTCGCCGCGCTCGGGATGACAGTCGCGCCCTAACTCAGCTTGGCGCGGCTGCGACGGAAGGTTTCGGATGGGCTTTCGCCGAACTGGGCCCGGTATTCGACGGAGAACCGTCCCAGGTGATTGAAGCCCCAGGCCAGCGCGATATCGGTGACGCTGTCGCTGGGCCGCGGGCGCGTCAACGCCTCGCGCACGCGCACCATCCGGGCGTGGCGCAGATAGCGCATCGGCGACATGCCGCGGGTGTCCTTGAAGTGCTTCATCAACGTCCGGCCGGGAATGCCCGAGGCCGCGACGATGTCGGCCAGGGTCACCGGCTCGCTCAGATGGCCCTGTATGTAGTCGAGTGCGCGGCGCACATCGCGCGACGCCACGCGGGCCGAATGATGCTCCAGCGCGCTGCTGTAATTGTGGCCCTGGTGGAGCAGCAGGCCGGTGATGATGAGCTGTTCGTAGGCGCTCGCCATCAGCGGGCTGGCCGGCAGCGCACTGTCGTCGAGATCGGCGATCGCCAGGCTGATCTGGCGCTGGACGCGACGGCCGGCTGGAGTCGCCAGATCAACGGTGGGATCGAATTGCAGCGACTGGCGCGGCGCGTCGCCGAGCAGCGCGCCGATCTGACCGGCAATGGCGGCCGCCGTAATCGACAAGGTGATACGCGTGCTGTCGGCGCCGGCATGCATCAGATGGCCGGCTGGCGACGAAATGACGGCGTGATCCGGGCGACAGATGATACTGCCGCTGTCATTGATCACCTCGGCTTGGCCGCGCAGGGGGAAGTGAATGAAGTAGTCGTCGCGCGCCCGGCCGTCGGGCACCCGCACCGTCGCGGCGGCGCCATACTGGATGTAGCCAAGGTAGCTGTTGGGCAGGTAGACGGCGCTGGCGGCGAAATCGAAGGCGCGCGCGGCGCGGGCCGGCAGGTCCAGATAGAATTCCTTGGCGGCCATGAAGCCGCGCGTCATGTCCGGATCCCGGCTCTCCAGAACGCGCCGGTGCTGCAGAACGTGCGTGTCGGTGGATCCCATGGTCGGCATTGCTCACTGCCAACGCGCCTTGAACGGCATTTATTCCCTGCCCCGCGCGAAATATAGCAAACCCCTCTGCGGCTGTATTGCCATTTTCGGATAGTGCGGCGGCCAACGTCGGATTTCGCCCCTGCGAGGGCCTTCCTATCCTCATCGCAGGCTTGGGGACCTGACTCAAACGCGGTCCCACCTGCAGGAGGCAGACATGTACGATCCGGCCGCATTCGCCGACGACCTCGAGGCGTGGGAAGAGCAGTTCTGGGAGTTCATCGACTCCTGGCTGCTGGAGAAACTCTACGAAAACGAGGTCGGCCTGGTCGGCACGACTCTGGCCAACGTGCTGCGCACCTCGCAGCGAACCGGCTCGAAGATCCTGACCGGAACGGTCGCCGACCTGTTGCGGCTGGGCACGTTCGATCCGGACGACACCTCGGCATGGGGGATCACCAAAGGCATCGGCGCCAACGCGCTGCGGGTGATATCCGTGGTCGGCCCGGCCGGTCGTGCGCTGGGCTGGGCCGGCCGCTACGCCGGGCTGGCCGCGGCCTCCAAGCTGAAGACCATTCCGTTCGCCGAAGGCCCGTGCGCCTACGTGGCGACCAACAACGCGATTTCCCTGCTGCGCGGCCAGACCAAGCAGATCTTCGCGTCGGTTGACGACATCCTGGCGGCTGGCGGCGCGCCGACGGGCGCCTGGCGCCTGAGCATCGTCAATATGCCGCGCGTGAAAGCGATCATGGATGCCGCCGGCATCTACGTAAAACGCCTGCACGGCGTGAACTCGATCGACGACGCCCTCAATGCCGCGCGCAAGGCCGACGGCCCGGTTTCCTTCAACGTCAAATGGGTCGATGCCAGCGGCAATCCCGCCGAACACGCGCTGACGGCGATGAAGGATCCCTGGGGCCGTCTCAAGATCCTCGACTACTTCGAGGGTCAGGCGAAGGGGTTCAAAGGGTATGCCTCGATCGACGAGTTCGAGAAGCTCTGGAATCTTCCGAAGGGCGCGGTGACGTTCTACGGCAGCAGCCTGGATCCCGTCCTGCAGTTCAGCAGCCAGTACATCCAGTTGCTGAAGATGGCGGACGGCGCCTTCGTCATCGCCATTCCGTTCGTGGCCGGCGTGCGGCCGCGCAGCCCGCTGTTCGAGGGCATCCAATCGGTGTGGACATACCTGCAGGGCAAGCTCGGCGACAAGGCGCCGCCGCTGCCGGATCTCGGGACCAACCCCATGGACTGGAAGGTCACCATCCTCGGCAAACCGCCCTACTGGTATACGGTGCGCCAGGGCATCCCGCGCGACGACTGGTTGTCGGTCAGGGCCGAGAAAGCCTACGGCGATCAGCTTCTGTGGCCGTTGATCTTCGAGGCCACCCAGGCCGAAGAACGCAAGGCCGGCACCATCAAGTTCGTCAACCAGAACAAGATGTGGCCGGGACAACGGGTTTTCGTGCCCGACATCTCCAGTATCACCGCCGAGCGGCGCGCCGCGGCCAGGGCCCGCGGGCGCGACTGGCGGCGGGTCGGTTAGATCCAGCGCCGGCCACGCGTCGGGGCTGTCGTTCCAGGCATTTCGCGGTATGCTCCTCCCCCATCCGGGGAGGGGCGCCGATGCGCAGGCTCCTGGCCCATTGCTCGGTCTGGCTTGTCCTTGCGCCGCTGGCCACATCCGGCGCCGAGGCCCAGACGTCCGACCGCTGGCAGGCCTGCCGGCAAGCCCCGACGCGCACCTGTCTGTTTGCCGAAGCGATCCAACGGGTCCGCGACGATGCCCCGTCACGCGATATCCCGCGCTACGCCGAATGGGAAAGCGGCCTCTACGTGCGCCTCAGCGCGATCGCCGAGGCCAAGAAGGACCGCATCCTGTTCACCGAGGCCAAGCGCGTCGTGAGTGCGCATGCCGTGCTGCAGACGTCTCGCGAGGCGGCACTGCGGACCATCGCCCTGGCAGAAGTCCGGGCCGGCTTTGTCGACGACGCTGTGCGCACGATCGATGGGGTCGGCGATCTCGGGCCGGTCCCCGCCGAGATCGTCGCCGCGCTGGCCGTGTCGGGCCGCCTGCCCTACGCGCTCACCATCGCCGAGCACACCGCCGTTCCGGCGGCACGGGCGCAGGCCTGGAGTCGCCTGGCGCGCGCGACCCGCAATGCGGCCTACCTGGAGAAAGCGGCGGCAAGCATCCGCGATATCGGGGATGCCTACGAGCACGGCGCCCAGAGCCAGTACCTCGCCGTTGCCCAGGCCGATCTGGGCCAGATCGCACGCGCCCGGCGCACCATTCGCGATATCGGACTGCGTGCCTACGAAGCGCTGGCGCTGGCCGACATCGCCGGACTGACGGGCAATGCCGCGTTTCTCGACGAGGCGAAACGCCGGGCGGCGGGACTGAACGAGCAGCCGATCGACCAGGATGCCTGGCGCGCCATCTTCCAGACCCAGATTGCGATGGGGCGGCTGTCGGATGCCCTGCAGAGCCTCAAGCGGCCGGAACTGGAGACCTTGCCCGGGACGTTGGCGGACGACGCCGGCGCATTGGCGGCGGCATACTGGATCAAGAGCGGCTCCAAGAGCGCAGAAGGCGTGCTGACCGATATCCTGAACGGCTATGCCGAGCGCTTCTGGGGGCCGGCGCGCTACGCGCTCGCGGTCGGACTGGCAGACGCCGGCCGGTTCGACAGCGCCCTGCTGATGGCCTTCCTGAGCGATGAGCCGAACGTCGACTGGGCCGTGGCCCACATCGCGCTGCGCATGGCGCAGGCGCAATCGATCCCCAGGGCGCTCGAACTGATCGACAAGGTCAAGGAGCCCGGCGCCCGATCGCCGGCGCTGGCCAGGATCGCCATTCTGCTGCCGCCGTAAGGCGCTCACCACGAAGCGTGGGACGCCCGTGCGCCCAGGCGGTAAACTGCGCATGCGGCAGCAAGAGGATGTGATGACCCGGCGTTGGATATGGTGGTCGGCCTGGCTGATGGCGGTGGCGCTCGCGGTGCCGGGCGCGGCGGCGCCGCCCAGTGAAGAGTGGCAGGCGTGCCGCCGCAATCCGACACGGGCCTGCGTCTTCGCCGAGGCCATCGCCCGCTTGCGCGACGATGCGCCGCCAGGCCGCGATCCGCAGTTCGCCGAATGGGACCAGCTGCTCTACCTGCGACTCAGCGAGATCGCCGCCGCGAAACGCGATCGGGCTCTGTTCGACGAAGCCAAGCGATCTGCCGAGGCGAACCTGATCGCCGACTCGCGGCGCTCCGCCCTGCGCTGGGTCGCCGCGGCCCAGGCGCGGGCCGGCTTCGCCGACGACGCGGCCAGGACGCTCGACGACGGCGATGGCGGTGGCTTCGCCGCCGAGGCCATCGCCATCGCCCGGGCGCGCGCCGGCCAGATGCCGGCGGCCGTCGCGGCGGTGGAAGGACTGGCGTCGATCGACATGCAGGTCCGCACCCTGGTGCGGATCGCGCGGACGACGCGAGATTCCCGCTACCTGGACCGTGCCGCGACCGCCATCCGCGGGCTCGATGACGGCTACGAGCAAAGCGCGCTGTGGCCCCTGCTCGCCGTCGCGCACGCCGAGCTCGGCGCGCTCGAACCGGCGCTTGATGCCGTGCGCCGCAGCGCCGTGAGCTACCACCGCGCCCAGGCGCTGGCCGACATTGCCGCCCTGACCCAGGACCCGCGACGCCTCGGCGAGGCGCGCGGCTACGCTACAGGCTTCGACGGCCGTGGCCACGAGGACGAGGTCTGGGCCGCCATCGCGCGCGCCGAGATTGCGCTGGGCGTCCTTGACGGCGCGCGCACGACCCTGGAAACGCACCTCACGCCATCACCGTCGCGGGCGTTGGCGGCGGAGGTCGGCGCACTGGCGGCCGTATACTGGCTGCGCGGCGACAAACAGGTGGCCGAGAAGCTGATCGATGCGCTTCTAGGGGGCACGTGGACGATCGGTGAAGCGCGCGCGGTGCTGGCCCGCCGCCTGATTGCGGCCGGACGCTTCGACGAGGCGCGGCAGGTCTCTTTCCTCGCCGACGAAATCACGTTCGACAACCTGTCGGCCGACATCGCACTGAAACAGGCCGAGGCCCGTGCCTTCGACGCCGCGCTGGCGACGGCCGACATGATCCAGCACCCGGCACGCCGGTCGCCCACCCTGGCCGAGATCGCTGCGCTGATACCGGAGTAGAGATCGGCCATGGGCGAAAACCGGTCAACCTGATCGTCCTGAACGCAGCCGCCGGGCACGACCTGCCAGCGCGGATGGCGATTCGCTGCTTTTCCGATCTGGCATGACGCTTGCTGACGTTCGACCACGCAGCAGAACGGCAGCCAGGAAAGAGTCCGATGAAGCGCAGCGATGTCACCGACAAGATTCTATCGGCCAAGCGGATGAAAGGCCTGAGCTGGAAGGAGATCGGCGCCGCCGTCGGCGGCATGTCACCGATTCTGGTCTGCGCCGCCTGCCTGGGCCAGATGAAGATGACCCCGGCGCAGGCCGACAAGGCCGCCACGCTGTTCGGCCTGGGCCAGGAAGAGACGCTGCTGCTGCAGGAGATTCCCTATCGCGGCTCGCTGCTGTCGGTGCCGCCGACCGATCCGCTGGTCTATCGCTTCTACGAACTGGTTCAGGTCTACGGCACGACGTGGAAGGAGCTGATCCAGGAAGAGTTCGGCGACGGGATCATGAGCGCCATCGACTTCGACATGGTGATGGAACGCCTGCCCGATCCCAAGGGCGATCGGGTGAAGATCACCATGAGCGGCAAGTTCCTGCCGTACAAGACGTACTAGGTCTGCATCAGCACCGGAGGGCCTCCGTCATCCTGGCCGCAGCGGGGAATCCAGGCGCCTTCCTAGATCCCTCGCTACGCGCGGGATGACAGCAGCACCGGAATGACAGGCGCTCTACCCTTCCAGCCAGCGTTTGCAGCCGGTTTCGGTCAGGATCTCGTCGAGCCCGGGCACGTCCTTAGCCGCGGCGTATTTACGGCGGATCTCGGCCAGCGACCGGGCGTGGTACTTCTGCGCCTGTTGCGTGAACGGCTTGCCCTCGAGCGTGACCGTGAACTCGGCATCGCCCTTGGCCAGCGCCGCCTCGTTGGCCGCCGACCACGGCAGGAACAGGCCACCGACCTCGGCCTCCAGCAGCCGCTCGATCCCCCAGTGGCTTGATTTCCACGGGTCCCAGCCGCCCTCGACCTTCGGGTCCAGCATGCGCTCGATCCAGCGCCACGTCGTGGGATAGAGGTCGGTGATCAGCTTGCCGGGCGTGGGATCGGTCCAGCATTCGTAGAGCTGCCCCCACAAGCCGAAATCGGCCAGCGACGGGCGATCGCCGAACAGGTACTTGCGGATGCCGAGATGAACCTCGAGCGTATCGAGCACCCGGCGCAGCGATCCTTCGATGGTCTCGCGCGTGCCGGCGTGCGAACCGACGAATGACAGCCGCGGTACCATGCGCTGCGCCACACCTTCGGCCGCCTTGGCGATCTGCTCCGGCGTCGCCCCCTCGCCCGCCAGCTGCGTTGCGATGCGGCCGGCCGCCGATTTGCAGTCCGCGTCGTAGAACCAGCGATAGTGGAACATCGGCTTGTTGCCCCACTCGTCCGCATACTCCTCGATCAAGGCAGACAGGAAGCGCAGCGCCGGGTCATCAGGATGAAGCGACGGCTCGGGGTGGGCCGCCTCCAGGCGCTCGATGATCGGCGTCGAGTCCTGCAACCCCTGTCCGTCCGCCGTGACCAGCAGCGGGATCAGCGGCAACTTGGCATACTTCTGGAACTCGGCGGCCGTGGCCGGCCCGCGCGGAATCCACTCGTGCGCAATGCCCTTGAAGCGCAGATAGGATCGCACCTTCACCGAATAGGGTGACAGCTCGGAACCGAATAGGCGATAGGCCGGCGCATTCATCTCAGGTTACCTCCCCTTCTTTCCTCAAAACCATCGTTTGCGCTTCATCCAGATGAACAGGCTGGCCACGACGACGACGACGATCGCCCAGAAGAACAGGTAGCCGTACTGCCAGCCGAGCTCCGGCATGTTGCCCCTGTCGCGGTCGAAGTTCATGCCGTAGATGCCGGCCAGGAAACTCAACGGCATGAAGAAGGCGGTGATGATCGCCAGCGTCTTCATCACCTCGTTCATGCGATTGGACGAATCCATCAGGTAGACTTCCATCAGGCCGTTGGCCATCTCGCGATAGCTCTCGATCAGGTCCATCACCGCGACGGTGTGATCGAAGCAGTCACGCAGGAAGGTGCGCGTCTCCTTGGCGATGATCGGCACCTCCGGCCGCATCAGCGCCAGCACGGTCTCGCGCTCGGCCCACTGGATGCGGTGGAACGCCATCAGCGCCCGGCGCGCTTCGTGGATGCGCTTCATCGTCTGGCCGGTTGGCCGGTTCAGCGCCTCGTCCTCCAGCGACTCGAGCCGGGCGCTGACCTTCTCGATGACGGGGAACTTGCGGTCGACCACAAGATCGACCAGGGCATAGACCAGATAGTCGATGCCCTTGCGCCGCAGCCGCGACCCGGTACGCAGCACGCGATCGCGTACCGGCCGGAAGATGTCGTCGTCCTCGTCATGGAAGCTGATGACGTAGTTTTCACCGAAGAAGATCGATACCTGGCGTTGCTTGATCGCGCCGTCGACATACAGCGGATCGTTGAGCACGATGAAGCCCTGCTGGTCGTAGATGTCGAGCTTGGGCCGCTGGTGCGAATGAAAGACGTCCTCCAACGCCAGCGGGTGCAGGTGGAAGGCATCGCCCAGCGAGTTCAACATCTGGGCGCTGGCCCGTCCGGCGACGTCGATCCAGGTCTTCTCCGGGGTTGCCAGGTGGAAAGAGCAGCGCTCGACGGTCACCTCCTCCTCGACCTGGACCTGGTCGGCCGAGTACTCGACCAGGGTGAAGTGCAGCGCTTCCTCGCCGACCGGCACGCGGCCGGACAGCGTGCCCGGCGGTGCGCCTGGCTCCATGGGTCGATGAACCAGGGCATCCATCGGATCCGTCTCCTCGGCGTGCGCTGAGCTAGACCTCTTGCATCACCTTCACATCGGGGCGACCCGCCAGGTAGTCGCCCAGCTTGCGTCCCAGTTCCTTGAAGTGCGGGGCCGCCCGGTGCGCCTCGAGCGCCGCCTGGTCGTCATAGCGTTCCAACATGACATATACGTTAGCGTCGTCGGTCTTGTGCAGCGCGTAGAGCTTGTTGCCGGGCTCGTTGGCGCGCACCGCGGCGGCCAGCTTGCCCATGGTGTCCTCGAAATCCTTGTTGGTGCCCGGCTTGATGGTCAAGGTCGCGATGATGCCCAGCATGGTTCTCTCCTTCAGGGGTTGCGGGTTCACGAGTTCGTCGACGGCGCGGCCGCTTCAAGGCCACCGACATAGAAGCGGTTATGCGTCGGGCTGATGATGATTTCGTTGATGCAGACGCGCGCCGGCAGGCTGGCCACGAAGAGAATCGTGCGGCCGAGGTCCTCCTCCTGCAGCATGCGTTCGAGCTGGTCGGCCGGCGGCTTCACCGGGCGGCGCTCCATGATCGGCGTCGCGGCCTCGCCGGGACAGAGCACGCAGGCGCGAATGCCGTTGGGCCCGTCCTCGACGTTGATGGTTTCGGTCAGTGCGGCGACACCGAACTTCGAGGCGGTGTAGCCCGGCCCGGCCAGGCCCATGATGTACTTGCCGAACCAGCTCGAGACGTTGATCACCAGGCCGTCGCGGCGCGCCCGCATCGACGGCAGGACGGCGTGGCAGCAGTAGAACGTGCCGTCGAGGTTGACGCGCACGATGTCGTCCCAGCCCTCGGCCGCCACCTGGCCCCAGGTCCGCTGGCGCAGATTGATGCCGGCGCTGTTCACCAGGATGTCGATCTTGCCGTGCGCCGCGAGCACGCCGTCGGCGACGCGCTTCACGGCCGCCTTGTCGGCGACATCCAGCAGTTCGATTCCGCAGCGGCCGCCAGCCGCCTGGACCTGATCTGCGGTCTCATCCAGCGTCTGTCGCGTGCGGCCCGACAGCACGACATGCGCGCCCTCGCGGGCCAACGCGACGGCGCCGGCCCGGCCGATGCCGGTGCCCGCGCCGGTGATCCAGGCAATCTTGCCGTCCAGCAATCCCATGGTGTTGCGTCTCCCTGCCGGCCGTCATCCCGCCGGTCGCTTCTTGACGAGATACTGGTGCTCGCCATCCATCACCAGCACGCCATCCTGGTTATGAATCGTGATCTTGACGACGACGACACCGGTCGTGCGTCCCGGCCGCAGCGCACTGATCTCCAGCATCGGGAAGAGCGTGTCGCCGACATAGACGGGTTTCAGGAATCGCGACGACTGCTCGATGAACCCGATCAGCGAGTCGCCCACCACATGCGGAAAGATGCCGGCGCCGGCGGCGGCCTGGATCGCCACCTGCAGGCCGTGCGCCAGCATGTCGCGATGACCGCGCGCCTGGCAATAGACGCGGTCGTAGTGAATCGGATGATTGTCGCCGCTGGCGAGCTGGAAGGCGGCAAACAGCGCCTCGGTCTGCGTGCGTGAGTTGACATAGAAGCGCTGCCCAACCGTCAGGTCCTCGAAATAATGCGAGGGACCGAAGCTGTGATTTCGCGGATCGAACTTTGTCGCCGTATCGCCGACCTTTTCGGGCACGCCCACCTCCGACTAGGATGTCTCGCTTCACTATGTCGATGCTACGAGAGGAAACACCATGCGCGCCATGCAAATCGTCGAGTTCGGCCGGCCACTGCAGCTGAACACCTATGCGGATCCGGCGCCGCAGGGCAGCGAGGTCATCGTGCGCATCCTCTCCAGCGGAGTCTGTCACTCCGACCTGCATCTATGGGAAGGCTTCTTCGATCTCGGTGGCGGCCAGAAACTGGAGGTGACCAACCGCGGTATGAAACTGCCGCACACGCTGGGCCACGAGATCGCCGGTGAAGTGACTGCCGTCGGGCCGGATGCCAAGGACGTGCGTGTGGGTCAGCGCTTCGTGGTCTTCCCCTGGATTGGTTGCGGCCAGTGCGCTGCATGCCAGGGCGGCGACGAGTTGCTGTGCGCGACGCCGCGCACGCTCGGCACCCGGCGCGACGGCGGCTATGCCACGCATGTCGTGGTGCCGCACCCGAAATACCTCGTCGATCACGGCAATTCGCCGATCGAACTCGCATGCACCTACGCCTGCTCCGGCCTCACCGCCTACAGCGCCATCCGCAAGACCGACGGCGTGAAGAACCGCAAGCGGCTGCTGCTGGTGGGTGCCGGCGGCGTCGGACTGGCCGGCCTGGAAGTGGCCAAGGCGATCTTCGACGGCGAGATCATCGTGGCCGACATCGATGACAAGAAATTGCAGACAGCCACGGAGCACGGCGCCCATCGCGTCGTGAACCCCAAGGCCGAGGGGGCGCTCGCCACGCTGCAGCAGGAAACCGGCGGCGGGGTCTGCGCCGCCATCGATTTCGTCGGCGCCGCCGCCTCGTTCCGTTTCGGCTTCGACGCACTGCGCCGCGGCGGCAAGATCGTGATCGTCGGCCTGTTCGGCGGTGATGCGCCCTTCTCGCCGATTGCGATGCCCTTCAAGATGGCCGCGATCGAGGGATCCTATGTCGGCTCGCTCGAGGAGTTCCACGCCCTGATGGCGCTGGTGCGCAACGGCAAGATCGGCGCCATGCCCTACGCCACGCGGCCGCTGGACGCGGCCAACGACGTGCTGGAGGAGCTGCGCGCCGGCAAGGTCGTCGGCCGAGTCGTGCTGCAGCCGTAGCCCCCGCGTCGACCGGGCCGCTGTGCCTTCCGCGATGCGGCATCGGTGTGCTATCAGTCGATAATGGGCATGGACAATACCGCTTCACGGACTGAATGCGCCTGACCCTGCACACCGACTACGCCCTGCGGCTTCTGATGCTGCTGGCGATGGAGCCGGACGACCTGCACACGGTCGAAGAGGTTGCCCGCCGCTATGGCATCTCCCGCAATCATCTCACGAAGGTGACGCAGACGCTGGTGCAGGCCGGCTTTGTCGAGAGCCAGCGCGGTCGCGGTGGCGGCCTGCGCCTGGCCCGGCTGGCCGAGGCGATCAACCTGGGCGCCGTCGTGCGCGCGACGGAGGATGGCTTCGCGCTGGTTGAATGCTTCGATGCCGAGCACAATACCTGCGTGATCGCATCGGCATGCGGCCTGCGGGGGCCCCTGGACGAAGCCCTGCGCGCCTTCCTGGCCGTGCTCGATCGCTACTCGCTGGCCGAGCTGATCAAGAACCCGCGCGCGTTGCAGCGCATGCGGCACCAGCTGGCCGAACCGCGCGTTACATAGAGCCTGCCTTGACGCGATCGTACTGACGCCGTGGATCGTCAGCGACGGAATCGCGCAGCCCCTTAAATAGGTATTTTATATACCTCTTAATGTGATAATAGGACTATAGAATACCTATTAAAGGCCAGCTGATGACGCTGCCCCTTGTGCCTGATGTCCAACACCGCGCCGCCATCACCGCTCGGGTCCAGGCCGAAACGGGCATCGACGACGCGATGATCGGCCGGCTGGTCCACGGCTTCTACGATCGGGTGCGACGGGATCCCCTGCTCGGCCCCGTCTTCGCGGCGCATGTCGACGACTGGGGACCACATCTGGCGAAGATGTGCGCCTTCTGGTCGTCGGTCGCGCTGATGAGCGGCCGCTACCACGGACAGCCGATGCAGAAGCATCTGCCGCTGCCCATCGACGCACGACATTTCGATCGCTGGCTGGCGTTGTTCGAGATGGCCGCCCGCGAGATCTGCCCAGCCGTCGCCGCCGACCACTTCATCGAACGCGCGCGGCGCATCGCCGAAAGCCTTGAGCTCGGCATCGCCTGCAGCCACGGCGTGCTGCTGGCCAAGGGCCAGCGCTTCGTGCGCAACACCGCGCCGGCAGGCGCCAGCCCACCCGAGGCCAGCCCACCCGAGGAAGGAGAGCAAGGATGACCACAGTGTCCGTCGCCGGCAGCCTTCACGACGATCACCCCACCTTCCTGCGACGTTGGCTGCTGTCCACCAATCACAAGGACATCGGCACGCTCTATCTGATCTTCTCGGCGTGTGCCGGCCTGTTTGGCGCGGCGCTGTCGGTCTACATGCGGCTGGAGCTGATGGATCCCGGCGTGCAGTACATGATTGGCGCCGACGGCCAGCCCAGCGGCCATCTGTGGAACACCATCGTGACCGCACACGGCCTGGTCATGGTGTTCTTCGTGCTGATGCCGGCGCTGATCGGCGGCTTCGGCAACTGGTTCGTGCCGATCATGATCGGTGCGCCCGACATGGCGTTCCCGCGCATGAACAACATCTCGTTCTGGCTCCTGGTGGCCGGGTTCGTGATGCTGTGCTGCTCGCTGCTGTTCGGTGGCGGCGCCGGCACCGGCTGGACGATCTATGCGCCGCTGAGCGCGTCGGGGCATCCCGGCCCGTCGGTGGACTTCGTGATCTTCTCCCTGCACCTCGCCGGCGCCGGCTCGATCCTGGGTGCCGCCAACTTCATCGCCACCATCTTCAACATGCGCGCACCGGGCATGACCCTGCACCGCATGCCGCTGATGGCCTGGGCGATGCTGATGACCGCGGTCATGCTGCTGTTCTCGCTGCCGGTCCTGGCCGGCGCCATCACCATGCTGCTGACCGACCGCAACTTCGGCACCAGCTTCTTCAACCCGGCCGGTGGTGGCGATCCGATCCTCTTCCTGCACCTGTTCTGGTTCTTCGGCCACCCCGAAGTCTACATCATGATCCTGCCGGCGTTCGGGATCGTGAGCCACATCGTGTCGACCTTCTCGCGCAAGCCGATCTTCGGCTATCTCGGCATGGCCTACGCCGTGGTCGCGATCGGAATCATCGGGTTCGTGGTGTGGGCGCACCACATGTTCACGGTCGGCATGGACGTCGACACCCGCGCCTACTTCATGGCCGCGAGCATGGTGATCGCCGTGCCGACGGGTGTGAAGATCTTCAGCTGGATCGCCACCATGTGGGGCGGCGCCCTGCGGTTCCCGACGCCGATGCTGTGGGTCCTGGGACTGATCTTCCTGTTCACCGTCGGCGGCGTCACCGGCGTCGTGCTGGCCAACGCCGGCATCGATATTGCCCTGCACAACACCTACTACGTCATCGCGCACTTCCACTACGTGCTGTCGCTGGGCGCCGTATTCGGCATCTTCGCCGGCTTCTACTACTGGATCGGCAAGATGTCGGGCCGCCAGTATCCAGAATGGGCCGGCAAGGTCCATTTCTGGACGACGTTCATCGGGGTGAACCTGACGTTCTTTCCCATGCACTTCTCGGGCTTGGCCGGCATGCCGCGCCACTACATCGACTATCCCGACGCCTTCCACCTGTGGAACATGATCTCGTCGATCGGCGCCTTCATCTCCTTCGCCGCGACGCTGTGGTTCGTTGGCGTCGCCCTCTACACCATCACCGCCGGACGGCGCGTGGGCGCCAACTACTGGGGCGACGGTGCCACGACCTTGGAATGGACGGTGTCATCGCCGCCCCCCTTCCACACCTTCGACGACCTGCCGCAGGTGACGTCGAACCCGCACCCGTGAGTGCGTGAGCAATGCCGCAGCTGCCGGCGGGCCTCGTCGCATACAAGCGCACGCCCCTCTTCGATCAGGACAGCCTGCCGGCCGGTTTGCGCCGCGAGCACCGCACCAAAGCCGGCGTCTGGGCGTTGATCCACGTCGTCGAGGGCCGGCTGCGCTACCGCATCCTCGATCCGGCGAGCGAAGAGATCCTGTGCCCCGGGACGCCGGGGATCGTACAGCCCGAACAGCCGCACGCGGTCGAGCCTCTAGGCCCGGTGCGACTGTTCGTGGCGTTCTATGCAGCCGAACGGCAGCACTCAGCTGAACAGGCTCCACCGCACACATGAGACGCCGCGGTCTCACGTGATGCCAGCAGTGGCCTCATCGAACGTGACGGTGAAGCACACGCCGGGGCGGCCTGCCGCCGTGCCATACGTCAATGTCCCACCGATGCTTTGTGCCAGCGTGCAAACGAGCTTCATGCCGAAGCCGCTGTGTGCTGCCGGATCGAAGTCGGCAGCCAAACCCGAGCCCTCGTCGCTGACCTCGAGCGACAGCCGGCCCGCCGCCGGCCGGCGCAGCGACACGGTGATACGGCCATCGCCATGCTTGGCGGCGTTGGTGACAAGCTCGCTCACGATCACGCCGAGCGGCGCCACGCGCTCGGCCGCCACGCCGGCGTCGACGCCGTGAAAGAGCACCCGCCCGTCGTCGACGGAGACCAGACTGGAGAGCTCGCCGCACAACTGCTCCAGGAATGCGCGGCAATCGACGCGCCCGACCGCCTCCTGGGAGTGAATATGGCGATGCACCCGGGCGATCGTGGCCACCCGATCGGCAGCCTCCATCAGGTGCCGCGCCGCGCTCGCGTCGGGCTGGGCCCGGCTCTGGAGCTGCAGTGTCGTTGACACCAGGTGCAGGCCGTTCATTACGCGATGCTCGAGCTCCCGTGCCCGCATCTTCGTGCGCCGCAGCGCCTTGTCTTTTTCCGCCAAGACGCCGGAGATGGCGTGACGGGCCAGGATCCGCTGCTCGAGGTGGTCCATGGTGATCATCGCGAGACCAGCAAGATGGTCAAGCTGCAGGCGACTCATCACGCGCGGTTCGGTGTCCATGATGCAGAGCGTTCCCAGGTTGAACCCGTCGTGCGTGCGCAGCGGCGCACCGGCGTAGAACCGTATGCCGGCCTGACCCGTGACCAGTGGGTTGAACCGCGACCGGGCATCCTGCCGGGCGTTGGGGACGACCCAGGGCTCCTCCTGCAGGATCGTCGATGCGCAAAGACCCGGGTCGCGGTCAATCTCCGTGAGATCAAGGCCATGACGCGCCTTGAACCAGATCCGGTCGGCGTCGACGAAGCTGATCATCGCGATCGGCGCTGCGAAGAGCCGGGCCGTCAACGCGACGATGCGATCGAAAGTCCGGTCCGGCGGCGTGTCGAGGATCTCGTAGCGCCGCAGCGCCGCCAGGCGATCCGGCTCTCGATCCATCGTGGGGTCGGTCATGCGCAACCTGCGCACAAAGGGGGCGACGCTGGCCAAGCGGCTACTTCCTGATCGCGTCGCGTACGGCGTCCTTGGCCTTGCCGATCTTGCTTTGCACCTTGCCGACAGCCTTCTCTGCCTCACCTTCGGCCTGGGTCTGCCTGTCGCCGGTGACTTTGCCGACCGCCGCCTTCACGGCGCCCTTCACCTGCTTGCCCGCGCCGTCGATCCGATCCTTGTTCATCGCTGGCTCCTGTGCTGTCTGGCACCGCCGTGACGGTGGTGCTGCTGACACACGGGAACGTAGGAACCACCGGGTGGCCGACCAAGAGAGGGAAATACCAGTCGATCTAGTAGTTTTATCTCAGCGCGTGCGCCGCGAGCGTCGCGCGGGTCCCAGCGAATCCTTGCCGGTGATGCCCCGTTCGCGAGCCCAGATGATGGCGGCGCCGCGGCGATTGACGCCGATCTTCTGATAGAGCGACGAAATGTGATTGCGGATCGTGTTGCGCGACAGCCGCAGCGTCTCGCTCATGTCGGCATCGCTCAGGCCCTGACAGATGAGCCCCAGCACGTCGCGCTCGCGCGATGTCAGCTCATCGAGGTCGGCACCGTGCGCGCGCGGTCGGGAGGTCTGGCGCAGCGACGCCAGCTTTTCGACGATGCTGCGGCTGAACCACGACGTGTCGGCCATGACGGTCTCGATCGCCTTGATCAGCTCGTCTTCGGAGCGCTTGCGGTCCGTGATGTCCTGGATGACACACAGCACGCACGTCTCGTCGTTGATCGTGACGGTGTCGGCCGACACCAGGCAATCGACCAGCGCCTCGTCCTTGGTGCGCATCTGCAGATCGACCATGCGGACGCTGCCGGTCTGCTCCAGCGCCTGTTCGAACTGGCGTTGCGCGCTGCGGTCGGCCCACAGCCGCAAGTCGGCCGCGCTGCGGCCGACGGCCTCCGCCTCCTGGTATCCGGACATGGCCTTGAAGGCCTCGTTGACATCCAGCAGCTTCAGTCCCTCCAGCCGGTAGATCACGGCCGGCACGGGCGAGAGCCGGAAGGACGTGGCGAACCGCTCCTCGCTCTGACGCAGCGCCGTCTCGGCCTTTCTGCGCGGATCAAGGTCGGCGAAAGTGAAGAGAAGGCAGGCCTCGTCCGCGATCGTGAGGGGCTCGCCGGCAACGATCACGAACCTGTAGCCGCCGCCCGGCAGCGGCAGGCACCCTTCCATCTGCGGCACGGTGCGGCCCTCCTTGAACCGCTCCAGCGCCAGGTCGCGCTGCGCTGCGTCCGACAGCACGTCGATCCGTTCGAAGGACGCACCGATCACGGCCTTGCGGGTGTAGCCCGTCAGCTCCAGAAAACCGGCATTGACCTTGACGTAGCAGCGATCCGACAGCCGGCAGATGATGGCCGGCGCCGGATTGGCGTTGAACGTGCTCTCGAACCGCTCTTCGGCCAGGAACCGCTCGGTCTCGTCCTTGATCACCAGCACGCCGTAGTCGGGCGTATCGCCATCATCGCCGATTACCAGGCTGCGGATGGAGTGAAACCACAACGAGTCGGGATCGCGCGGCCGGCGCACCTCGACGATCACGTCGCTGAAGGTCTCACCGGCGGCGACCCGCTCGATCGGGTACTTCCCGCGCTCCACCGGCCGCTGGTTGCGATAGCGCAACCGGAAGCGACGACAATATTCTCGCGCGGTGGCGCCGAGGTCGCTGCTACGCTTGACGCCATGCATCGCCAATGCCGCGTCGTTGGCCCAGAGAATCTTCCGGTTGGTGCCGACAAGGACGATGCCGTCGCTCAGGCCGACGATGATCTGCTGAAGTTGTCGGTGATCGCTGCTGGGTCGCTTCAAAGCCGTCCTCCGTCGGCGCATCTCGGCATATGAGGCCCGCCTCATGGCAACAACGGAGGATTCGTGCCGCGGTGCCGGCGCCTAGGTCACGACCACCGCTTTTTGTCCGAAACCGTAGAGGTCGATCATCCGATCGCGCCACGGGATGATCGGATCGCCAGCGTCGAGCAGGGCGAACGACGTCACGCTGCGCGCCCACAGAAAGGCGCTGGCGACGATATAGTCCAGATAGGACGGCGTCTCCCCGCTCAGGAACGGACCGGCTTTGAGCTGCAGGCGCAGCGGCTCCAGGCTGTGGCGGAACGACGCCAGGCGATCGGTGCGGGCGGCGGCCTGGAAGGCCTCGAAATCCTCGGTGCCGATCCACCGGGCGCGACTCTGGCGGAAATAATCGCGGTCCTGCGGGCGCACCCGCGCGTACATGTCGGCGACCATCATGGCGAATATCGCGGCGTGCACGACCGGACCGGTCCAGTTGCTGACGAAGCGCACGGATGCCGGATCGGCGATCAGCTGCGGCTTCTGCGGGTATGTGCGGTCGAGATAGGCCGCGATCGCGCCACTGTCAGGCACGACGGCATCGCCCTGCGCGTGATCGACGATCACCGGCAGCAGCTTCTGGCCCGAGAAGGCGATCTTGTCCTTCTCGGTGAAGCCGACCGGCACCTCCTGCCAGGCCAGCCCCTTGTGCGCCAGGGCGAACTTGGCGCGCCAGCAGAACGGGCTGGGTCGCCGGCCGTCGGTGAACTCCAGATCGTAGAGGGAGATCACAGGCCCAGCATCGCCTTGGCCATGATGCCGCGCTGCACTTCCGACGAGCCGCCATAGATCGTCATCTTGCGGCCGTTGAAGTAGCGCGGCGCCAGCACGTCGGAGCCTTCCGGCCCGATCGGCTCGTCATTGGCGCCCGGCACGCGCTGGGTGGGAAACGGCATGGCATAGTGCGACGCCGCCTCGACGGCGTATTCCTGGACCTGCTGCATCACCTCGGTGCCGCGCAGCTTGATCATCGACGACATCGGCCCCGGATTCTGGCCGCTGGTCAGGCGGGAATAGAATTCCAGCTCGAACATCTCGAGGCCGGCGATCTCGATGTCGGTGCGCGCCAGCTTCTCCTTCCAGGCCGTGTCGCCCAGCAGGGTCTTGTCGCCGTCCGCCGTGGCCGACACCAGCCGCTTCAGCCGGTCGAACGAGCTGCGCAGGCGCGGGCTGTAGGCGCCGCCACCGCGCTCGAACTCCAGCAGGTACTTGGCGTAGGTCCAGGCGACGTTCTCCTCGCCGACCCGGTTCTCGGCCGGCACCTTCACGTCGGTGAAGAACACCTGGTTGACTTCATGCGTGCCGGCACGGTTGCCGTCCGATGTGATGATCGGCTCGACCTTGATGCCCGGCGTCGTCATGTCGATCAGCAGGAACGAGATGCCGTCCTGCGGCTTGCCGGTGCTGGAGGTGCGCACCAGGCAGAAGATCCAGTCGGCGATATGCGCTGTCGTGGTCCAGATCTTGGTGCCGTTGACGATATAGAAATCGCCCTCGCGCACGGCCTTGGTCTTCAGCGACGCCAGGTCGGAGCCCGAGCCCGGCTCGGAGTAGCCCTGGCACCAGATCACATCGGAGTTGCGCATCGGCGGCAGGTATTTGTCCTTCTGCGCCTGGTTGCCGTACTTCATGATCACCGGCGCGCACATGCGCGGCCCGAACGGCGACGTGCCTGGCGCGCCGACCCGCGCCATTTCCATCTCGAAGATGTACTTCTGGGTCGGCGACCAGCCGGGCCCGCCGAACTCCTTGGGCCAGTTGGTGCACAGCCAGCCCTTCTTCGCCAGCCGCTTCTGCCAGTCGACCAGCCGCTCGCGGCTCATGAAGGCGTTGCGCGACACCTTGGTCTCGGCAACGATCTCCGGCGTCAGGTTCTCTTTCAGCCAGTCGCGCACCTCGTTCTGGAACGCAACGTCGGCCTCGGTGAAGTTCATGTGCATGGGCGGTCCTCGCGGGCGGCAGTGCCTTGGTTGGCCGACACGGTATCCTCCGCCGACAGCGCCATCAATGGTGGCGAGATGGCGTTTCGTGGCGCGGAAACCCAAGGCCTGGAGCGCTGCATTGACGGCCCGGTCCAACGGCCCTACGACACCCTCCCACCCGCAGGGGCGATCCTCGAATGACAGGATTGGCAGTGTACCGCGTGCGTTTTGTCGTGCTGGCGCTCCTGGCGGCGCTGATGGCCGTGGCAACGCCTGCCCCGGCGGTGCCGCCCGATACGCCCGACTGGAAGAACTGCGCCGACTTCCTGATCAATGACGAGTCCGAGCCGGCCTGCACCCGCCTGATCCAGGCCGGCACCCTGGCGCCGGCCGATCTGGCACAGGTCCACTACTATCGCGGCATGGGGCGGTATTTTCGCGACGAGTTCCCGACCGCGATCGCCGACCTGTCGACCACGATCCGCCTGACACCCTCGCACGCCGGCGCCCGGATGATGCGCATGGCGGCCTACTGGGACAACAACCAATGGCTGTCGGCCGCCATCGACCTGATGGCCCTGGTGTGGCGCGCCATGCTGGGTAACCTGACGTACGACGAGGATGACGCCTGAGACCATCCACGCCGCCAACTCGTCTCAACCGCGCCATCGAGCCGCTGGCGCCAGGACCAGGTGATCTACTACCGACGGCCCGCACAGCAGCCACGTCCTGACCTGCGCCCAGGGACAGTAGGCGTTGGCGTTCCTCGGAGGATATCGCGCTTATCGGCGAAGGTATCCGCGTTACTGCCGGCCATCGCGAGTAACTGCTCGCATCGCCGTCTCCAGCAGCCTACCGAAATCGTCCCAAGCACATCCAAGCTTATGTAAGTCAGTTGTTCATAGCCAGGCGCTGGATCGATGCTATTCGTGAAATTTTCGCGATGTCGTTCGCTTTCGACACCAGATCATAGTCGCAATAGCGTGCAGATCCACTATCGAGACAAGCTGCCTCTCGCAGCTTCCTCGGCACCGTAGACTTCCGCGTCGAGTAGGTCTTCATAGAGATCCATGGCGCGCGCACGAAGAGGACCTCCGCTCCGTTGAAGCGCCACAGTGACGTGAACGAGATCTTGCCCGACCATCCACATCCCAGAGTGCCGCTCCGCCTTGGTAACCAGCGCAACGGCTTTCTCAGCAACGCTGAGAACAACCTCATCGAAGCCAGGATACAGAAGCAGTCCTTGAAGGCTATCGATGAAGCGATCACTAAGTGCTGCTCGAAGGAAGTGCGTGCTAGCAGCTGCAGCCTGAATCAGCTCCGCAGTTTGTTCGTCGGCCGGAAGCTTTGACGACCAACTGAATGCAGTTGAGATCGCACGCGCATGCGCGCCCTTATCTGCTCGCGCGGCTTCCATTAGAGTCGCATGGGCCGGCAACCTGAGTGTCGGGGCGTTCTCTCGCCAAGCTGCGGCTGCGCTGAACAGCAAACCTAGTTCAACAGCGTCGATCGAACGATCGATGCCAGTCCACAAGACGGAGTACAGGGCGTTCTCAGGTTCAACGATGTGGCCCGCATAAACGAATTCAGCGGCCGCTTGTACAGCCCGACCATCATCGTCGCTGCATGAAAACCACTTTGCCAGGATGCCGCCGAGAACCTCCTTGGGTACAGCAGCCCTCATTCGCCACAGAAAATGCGCCAAACGAAGATCGGTGAATATGAGTGGATCCTTGATCCAAAGATGTCTGATCAAGGCCCCAAACCTTGCCTTGTCTGTCCATGCGAGCGCCCTACCTCGCCAAATGAACGTAGCCGCCCATATTTCGGGATCCTCATGACGCTTCGCGTGTCGCTCCAAGGCTGTGAGCCAACCGTCACAGTCCGACTCATTTCGCGAAAGAAGGCCAGCAGCAATTGCCGATAAGATCGTGAAGTTGTGGTGCGGGAGGATATCGAGCCGATCCCTCCGCCCAAACATGATAGGATTCGAGCTGCTTTCGAGTTTCTCGCTTCGCGAGTTGCGATTCTTTGCTTCAAAGTCTCGACGAGATGAGACTTGCTGGGCAATTTTGTCAGCATCGCCCTCGAGCCAGGACTCGAGAACCTCGATGACCTCATCATTCAGCCCTCTGAGGCGATCGGCCAATGCCTCAAGTGCGTGGGCTGCATCCTGCCGCCAGGATTCAGATGAAAATCCTCGCCCACACAAATCGAGTATCAAAGTTAGTACTTCCGATGGATCAATCGTGTTCACGCCAGCGAGTTCGCGCACTAAGTCGCCCGCCGCCCTTTCGTGTTTGCCAACAATCATGCGCTCGCGCGCGATTCGACAAGCGCGTGCCGGATGCACCTTTCCAAATGCTCCGAACGCATCGGCCAGCTGCCGTACACCACCACCGCGACTGGCCGGCCTGTGAAACCTTCGGTCGCTCGTCTGATCGTCAATTTTGTTGAGCATTCCCACGATCGCATCATCATGCGCGCGCTCCATCTCCGCGGCAGTCATCGGCGATCCGACCAACGAGGCCATGCGACGAGCATTCGGCGGCCCTTTGATCTTCGGTTGTTTCGCGCGCCACTCGCTTATTTGGCGGTGCCGGCGAGCACTGAGGACATGCCGCGGGAGCCGTTCGAGGAGAGGTAGCCGTGCCTCCTCTGCCCATTGCAATCGGCACCGCTTCAGTTCGGCATCTGCCTCAAACGCCTCCGGACCATACTGTACCCAGCGCTCTATGCTATCACGAAGCTCGCACAAAACGTTCCGATCGAGTTCTGGGGCTATCACTCCAACAAGCTCATGAGAATGCCAACCTTGAATGAGATGACCTACGTTGTTCTCATCATCAACGTGCACACTGCCTATGTTGAAGCGGCGAGGATCATCCAGCAAGAATCTCACCGATTTCGGGGCAAGTTTAGGTCCAGCAGCGATAAGGGTCGCAGCGATCACCTGTTGTATTTCATCGACTTCGACTTCGCACAACGGTTCGAGTAGGAACCACGCCTCTTCGGCATGATCAACAACCGACTTCTCCAGCGCAGAGAGAAAGGCTCCAAACACACTTCCGAGTTCATGAGGATGGTCCCAGTCCCACGGCAACGACCGTGATCTGGGAAACTCGTCGCGCACTCGGTGCGGATCTTCGACCTCCGCCGTTGCCAACTTCAGAAACCAAGGGACGAGTGTGCGAGCTAGGCCGAACGGCGCTGCATCGGCGAGCTTTTCCAGTTCATAGAGCTTGGGATGATGATCGCGATTGATCGCTTGGCGAGAGAGCCAGAGCTGGACGACTTTGATCGCCTCCTCGTAACGGCCGCCAGATCTTAGCCTGCTCACAAGTCTGCTAACGTTATGCTGATCAACCGTGGTTCGGCCGAAGATTGTGTCGAGCCGGTCGGCGGCCCCCCTACCTATAAGGCCGGTCAAATCAAGAAGCTGAAATACGATTAGATCAAATTGCTCTGCGTCCCAGTGCAGATTGACCAACCCCCAAACATGATCAGAGTCGACGCATGCCTCTGCGGCCAGGAGTTGAACGGCCTGCCAGCGCAGGTCATGCTGCATCATCACTGCCGGCAGTGCATCGCGCAGGGCGCCTCGCCATCCCTCCCAGCGTTGGGCGATTTGGCGCAGCGCCCGGCTCGCCAGAGGGAAATCGGTCCTGACCCACGTCTCGACCCAACCGCCCTCGGCAGATAAGGGCGTTGGATTGGTGGCAATCAAGTCAACTATCAGGTGGTGGATGTGACGGCGTGTCCGCTTGGCACGAAACAGCGCATGCAGTGCCCTCACGAAGGATTGCTGATCATATGCGCGCAGGCGTTGGAGGCCCCTGGCCACGGTCGCTCTGATGAAAAGACTGTCCTGATTTTGCCACACATATTCGGCGAGATCGGTCCCAATCCGAAAGGCTTTGGCCTGAAAATCGTCGAGCCAGGTCTGATGTGAAAAGCCGATCGTGTTTCCGTTCCGGCGGATCAAACCGCACGCCTCGCAACATCGTATGGCGTCTCGGAATTCCAGTTCGAATCGATCGGAGGGGCGCCACAACGACTCGGTTTCAATCATCTCTGACGCCAGTTGAACCATGAAGGCAACGCAGTCACGCCGCTCGTCGGGCGCACCCAGATCTACTGTATCCAGCCAGCGCTCCAACAGATAAGCGGAGCCGAGGGACGAAACGTCGACACCACGTTTGACGAGGTCCGCATAGAGCTTGAGCGCAAACGGCCTGCGTAATGTTTGACGTAGGCCAGGATCGATGCCGCTCTGGTCGATACCCAATACGCCAAGCAATTCGACCACTTGCTCGGCGCTGAATAAATCTAGACGAAATTCTTGAGCACCAAGGCGACGGAAGCGGGCATCGTGGGCAGCCTCAAACGGTCTCGATGAGATCAGGGCATGAACACGTAGCGCAATCCCACCGCCTGAGGAGCGCTCACGGAGATTGCGGACCAAGCGTAGCAGCAGTCTCATGCGCTCCGATCGACGGTCCATGACATTACTCACGGCGTCCAGTTGGTCGATCAGCAGTGCCACCGGACGATGCATCGCCAGTGCGGCGATCTGATCCTCCAGGTCGCCGACCATGCCAAGTGCGCACCCCACCTCGTCGAGTGCCGTCACTGTTGCTGGGATCATGTCGGCCTTGATGGCGAAGGGTATGATTCCGCGCTCAACGAGCCGTTCAATCATCTCAGCGAGCAGAGCAGATTTCCCCGAGCCAGCCTCACCAATGAGGAGCGACGTTCCAGCAGGAGTTTTCTCAATATGATTAAGGAGGCTCTGCAGCAATGGCCGTTCGAGTGTCACACCCAAAATGTCCTTCGGCCAGTTCTGCAAATCCGCTGAGGCTTTAGCAGCATCAATCTGCGCACGATTCAAATCGATCACTGTGATCCTGGCATCCGCGCGCTCACCTTCAAGTATCTCACGCACGCGACTGACATCGGCGAACAGAGCTTCGGTCGTTTGGTGATGCACAACTTCACGCCAGTGCTTTGAGCAGTACAGTTCCGATTTCAATGAAACGAAGAACGCCTCAAAGGCCAAGATCAGTGTAGAGCGATCAGTCTGGAATACACGCAAAAGTGTCCCATCGACATTTCCGTCCTTGGCAAAGCGCAAAACGAACATATCGATGTAACGATTGGCAAGGTCTTCTGGTTGAATCAACTGCGAAGGATCTTCAAGAGCAGACCGCATGACAGGCAGGATAATGCCATCCAAAAAGCTCGCGGACCTCAATCCTTCGGCAAGAGGCGGTGCTCGCCGGGCTGCGTGTTCAATCGCGGAAGCACAGATGGCACCAAGTTCGGCGCACGCTTTGCGATCTTTTACTCGCTTCAGTAGCCCTTTGCTGACACTGTCGATCAGCAGATTGGTCAACTTTCCGGCGAGGAGTTCACCCAGCGCTACCATTATTTTTGCCGATCTTGCTGTCTCGCGAGTAGTATTTCCTCATCATATCAGAATCTCACTGGTCAGTGATACTTGAAGACAAAAATTTGAGCAACTTGCGAGTGTATATGGGCCGATATCGACCAGCACTTGCCGCCTACCGCTTCATTGGATGTCAAAGTGAGAGAAGGCCCGAGCAGCAATACGGTCTGTGGGATCCAGAAGCTTGCAGAAGATGGCCAGAGCGACAACCATGTGGTCAAAATACCAACCGGGGACGCTCCATGCGAATCAACCGCGCGATCGAGCTGCTGGCCCAGGGCCAGGCGATCTACTACGACGGCCCGCACAGTGGCCATGTGCTGACTTACGCCCAGGGCCGGCACGACGCCGGTACCTGGGCCGACTACATCAATGTCGGCATGGAGCATGGCGCCTTCGACATGGCGGGGCTGGCCGAATACATGCGTGGCCTGGTCGACGGCGGGCCGACGCGGTCGGGGCACCGCACGCCCGGCGTGATCGTCGAGGCACCGGTCAACGGCACCGACGCCGCCAATGTGCGGTTCAACGCCTGGCAGTTCCGCCAGATCCTGGGCCGCGGCGTGCATGGCATCCTGCTGTGCCAGGCCGAAACGGCCGATGCGGTGCGCGCGTTCGTCGAGTCGTGCCGCTACCCGTTCCAGCTGGCGGGCGTCGATCCCGCCCTGCCCTCGCCGCTGGAACGCCTCCGGGGTGCGCGCCGTCCGGATGACCATGCGCGACTCGGAGTCGGCACGCGCGGGCGCGGCTCGGAGCCGACAGCGGCGCCGGTCTGGGGCCTGGCGCCGGATGACTACATGCAGCGCTGCGATCCCTGGCCGCTCAACCCGCAGGGAGAACTGCTGCTGGGCGTGAAGCTGGAAAGCCCGGAGGGCGTCGCCAACTGCGAGGCGATCCTCGACGTGCCGGGGCTCGGCTTCGCCGAGATGGGACCCGGCGATCTCAGCCTGTCGCTGGGCTACACCACGATCCCGCGCGATCCCTACCCGCCCGAGATGCAAGACGCGCGCGATCGCATTCTCGCCGCCTGCCGCCGGCGTGGGCTGGCGTTCCTCGAGGGATGTGCGCCGGAAAACATCGTCGCCCGGATCGACGAAGGCGTGCGCGTGATCGCCGGCCATCGTGAGGACACCGCCAAGATCGGCCGCGCCCACCAGAAACGCACGATGGCGGTGTGATTAACCTCTCCCGCTGGCGGGAGAGGTCGACGGGCGCGCGAGCGCCCGGCGGGTGAGGGGCTACACACGAGGCACCCTGTCCTTGATCCCTCACCTTCCCATCGTGCTGCGCACGATGGGCCCCTTCCTCTCCCGCTCGCGGGAGAGGAGATTCAACCCACCACCGGCAGGCGCTTGCGCAGTTCGACCTTGTGTACCTTCTCCAAGGTGCTGCGCGGCATGTCGGCGACCAGGAACACCTGGCGTGGCCGCTTGAAGTCGGCGAGCTTCGCGGTGCATTCGGCCATGATCCGCTCGGGTAGCTCGTTGTTGCCCTCGACTGGCGTGCCCTCGATCGGGATGACGAAGGCCACCGGCACCTCGTCGAGCATGCGGTGCTTCTGCGCCACCACGGCGCATTCGCCGACACCCGGCACCAGGGCGATTACGCGCTCGATCTCGGACGCTGCGACGTTCTCGCCGCCGACCTTCAGCATGTCCTTGTCGCGGTCGGCGAAGGTGATCGCGCCATCGGCATCGAGCGTCACGCGATCGCCGGTGATGAACCAGCCGTCGTCGGTGAAGCTGTCCTGCGTGGCCTGCGGGTTGTTGAGGTACTCCAGGAAGATCTGGATGCCGCGCACGCCGTGGCATTGCAGATGCCCGGTCTCGCCCGGCGCCACCGGCGTCTGCATGTCATCGCGCAGGATGCGGATGCCGTAACCCGACGCCGGCCGCCCGGTCGACATCGGCCGATTGCGCAGCAGCGCGTCGCCGATGATGCCCTGGCTCACGGTCTCGGTCATGCCCCACCAGCCGATGGTGCGCACGCCGAAGACCTGGTCAAAGGGCGGCTCGTTGACGGCGTTGCCGAACATGCGGAAATGATGCTTCGGGATCCCGTTCTGCATCAGCGCCTTGAGGAAGAACGGCAAGGTCGAGGCCCAGGTGCATTTGTTGCGCAGCGCCACGTCCCACCAGCGCCGGGCCGAGAACTTCGGCTGCATCACCACGGTGCCACCGGCCCACATCGTGGGCAGGATCGAATAGGTACGCGCGTTGGTGTGAAATGACGGCATCACGACGTGATGAACGTCGTCCTGGGTCAGCATCTGGTGCGCCGCCGTCGTGCGGGCGCCCCACAGCGCGTTGCCCTGCGTCCACAACACGCCCTTGGGCCGCGACGTGGTGCCCGACGTGTACTGCACCGAGCCCGGCCGCCAGGGATCGGCGGCCAGTGCCGGCAGGTCGGCCGGATCGCCATCGAGCGACGAGAACGCGCTGGCGCGATCGGGCGCCAGGCCAGCCGGCGGCGCGCCACCCTCGACCAGGTGCTCCGTCACGGCCAGCCAGCGGATGTTCCTGGCATTCTTGGCCACGACCTCGGCCAGCTCGGGCTGCGTGATGGCGGCGACGGCGCCGCAATGCTCGGTAAAATATTCCAGCTCGGCACCGGCCGAGCGCGTGTTGGTGGTCACCACGACAGCACCCAGCCGGGCGCACGCGAACCACAGGAATTCCATCTCGGGCGAGTTGTCGAGGTGCACCAGCACGGAGTCGCCGGCCTTGATGCCGCGCTTGTGCAGGCCGGCCGCGACACGCAGCACGCGGTCGCGGAACTGGCCATAGGTCCACACCTGGCGCTCGCCGTCGAACGGCTCCCAGACCAGATAAGGGTGATCGCGCCGCGTCTCGGCACGGAAATCGAGCAGCCAACTGACATCGCGGCCAGAAAAAGGATTCACGATGCGACCGCGCGAATCGGCGGGTGTAAACGAAGACATGAGCGACACTTTCGTCCGTGGTGTTTCCTCAGAACACTGCATCATAACCATCTGCATCAGCACTTCCACATGAGCGGCCGCGCCAACGCTCGATATTTCCGCTAAACAAAAAACCGAGGCGCCGCGCCGTACACGCTCGCAAACCGCATCTGCAATTTCAGAACTTGCGTGCACCAGTGTGAGTCGATCGACGGCAGCGTGATCGCACGCCCGCGCGTTGACACCAGCGTGCACGTTACCTAAAGTGTCAACAGAACCGGCTACAATAAAGTTTTATCACTATTTTGAAACATCAATAAATATACTTCCGGATCATGGAAAACGCCGGCATTTCAAGAAAACAGTCATAATCTTCGTCCAGTAATTGAGCTGCGATATTCGCAGCAGCGCCGGAGTTCCACAGTCGACCATGGCGTATGAAAATATCGAGCGCACGCGCCCGACGGTTGATCGCAGCGCCCACGACGTGATCGCAGCAGGCGGCAGGCCCATTCGCACGATCAATGATGCCATGCGGCAGCACGCTGCTCAGCGTCCGCACGATGTCTTTGCCGATTTTCGCGCGCGCGGCGCATCGCATCAGCTCACGTTCGCCGATCTGCTCGCGGGTTCAGGCCGGTACGCAACGCATTGCGCGCGCCATGGTGTTGGTCCCGGTGACGTCGTCATCATCATCCTCGACCACGGCCCCGACCTCGCCACAAGTTTTTGCGGCGTGATGGAACTGGGCGCCATCCCCTCCTTCATGCCCTACGCGACGCCGAAGCAGGACGCCGCGTACTACTGGACGTCGCACAAGAAACTGTTCGATCGCATCGAACCGAAGCTGATCATCACGTTTCCCGCCAATCGCGACAAGTTCGCCGCGCATTGCCCGGAGTACCTCGATCGACTGCTGCTGACGGAAGCCGTCACAGACCCAGCGACCGCCGCTGCCATGGAGGAGATCGACCCCGATCAGGTCGCCCTGCTGCAGCACAGTTCGGGGACCACATCGCTGAAGAAAGGCGTGATGCTGACACATCACACCATCCTCGATCAGGTCACCACGTATGCGCAGAAGCTCGACTTCGGGCCGGATGACGTCGTGGCCTCGTGGCTGCCGCTCTACCACGACATGGGTCTCATCGCGACGCTCATGATGCCGCTCATCGTGGGTTCGCGCGTGGTGTTCCTCGATCCCTTCGAGTGGGTCGTACGGCCCGAGTCTCTGCTGGATGTCATCGAGACCAATCGTGCCACGTTCTGCTGGCTGCCGAATTTCGCCTTCAGTCATCTCGCCCGCGTCGTGCCCCCTACCCGCACCTTCGATCTGTCGTCGATGCGCGCGTTCATCAACTGCTCGGAACCGTGCAAGGCCAACACTTTCCGTACATTCCTGCAGCGCTTTCATGCCGCTGGCGTACACGAGCACGCATTGCAGGTTTCCTACGCCATGGCGGAGAACGTGTTCGCCGTGACGCAGACCGATCTCTCCCAGCCCTTCAAGCCCCTGCGGGCCGATCGTGCCGCGTTTGCCCAACACGACCGTATCGAGGAAGTGTCGGGACAGGGCGATGCCATCGAGTTCCTGTCCTGCGGTCCGGCGATCGCCAACACCCAGATACGGATCGTCGGCAAGGACGGCGCCAAACTCGACGACGGCGCTGTCGGCGAGATCGTCATCCGCGGCACGTCATTGTTCGCCGGCTACCATCGCCTGCCCGAACAGACGGCACGCAAACTGCGCGACGGCTGGTACCACACCGGCGATCTCGGGTTCCTGTGGCAGGACCACCTCTACGTCACCGGTCGCACGGACGATCTCATCACCGTCTACGGCCGGAACTATTATGCGCACGAGATCGAGGACGCCGTGAACGACGTCCCCGGAGTCATTCCCGGCCGTAGCGTCGCCATCGACGTCCCGGCAGCTGAACTCGGCACGAACCAGATCGTCGTCATGCTGGAAACGCGCGATGAAGGCGCTGTGCAAACCCTGCCGCGTCAGGTCAAAACCCGCGTCGCCGCCGCCATGGGACTGGTCATCAACGCGGTCGTGGTGGAGACGCCGGGTACGCTGACCAAGACGACGAGCGGCAAGATCAGCCGCGAACTCAACCGCCTGCGCTACCTCAATCGGGAATCTCGCTGAATGTCTCAGGACCTCACTTTCGAACGCGTCCGCGATGTGATTGCCGACACCTTCGGTGTCGACCCGGCAACCATCACGTCGGAGACATCGGCGGAGGATGTCAACGGCTGGGATTCGGTCGCGCATGCCTCGCTGATCGTCGGATTGGAGGGCATCTTCGGCAAGACGATTCCCATCGACCGCGCCTTCGATGTGCCCAATGTCGGCGCACTCGTCGAGTTGCTGCAATCGCTGTGACAGGGCGCCGACATGGCCAAGCGGATCCTCATCTACGCCAATTGCCAGGGCCTGGTGGTGGCAAAAGCCGTGCGCGCTCACCCGGACCTGGCCACCACGGACATCCGGATCGTCGAGAACTATAAGGATGATCCGGCCGTCCAGGAGGTTGCCGCCAGTTGCGATCTGGTGCTGGCGCAGATGGTCCACGGCGAGAAATTCCGCAAGAGGTTCGCCGCCATTGTCTCGGCGCTGCCGCCGGATGCGAGAACCGTACGCTTCCCCGCGATGCACGCCAGCCACTTGTGGCCCCAGTTCTTCCAGGACTACACGGTCAAACCGGAACCCGGCTACAAGCACGGGCGCTTTCCCTGGGGCGACAAGCTGCTGATCAATCTTGTGCGCCAGGGCGGATCCAAGGCGGCGATACTGGAGCAGTACCTCGCCGCCAATCTGGCGGAGAAGTTCGACCTCAAGGGCCTCTATCGATTGGCGCTGGGTGGCATGCAGCAGCTCGAGACCGAATGCGACGTCGCCATTTCCGACATCTACGCGCAGAACATCTTCGAGCGGCAGACGTTTTTTTCGCCCTACCACGCCGCCAACTACATCGTGAACGCAATCTCCAATCGCATGTTCGCCGCGCTCGGGCTTCGCACGCTGCAGGACGACGAGCTACCCCAGGGCAATCTGCTGCGCGACGCCGAACTGCCGATTCACCGCAGCGTCGCGGCGTTCTTCGGCGTCAAGTTCATCCATCCGGACACCACCTACCTGTCGCGCGCGGGCACGCAGGTGAGCGAGCGCGAGTTGTGCTCTGAGTACATCGACTGGCTGCTGCAGCGCCAGGCGCAGGCCGCTCAGCCGGCAACCGTCACGGCATGAGCTAACGCCGCATCCGCATCAGCGCTTGCCGCCGCGCGACAGGGTCGCTGCCAGCGTGTCCGTGACCACTTCGTAGCCCTCGCGGCGCAAGTGCAGGTGGTCGCCGGTGTAGTAGTGGCACCGCGCCTTGTCGTATGCCTCGCAGAGCAGCTTGTCGTGAACCGGCACGAAGGTATAGCCCTGCGCCGCCGACAGCAGAGCCAGGTCGTGGTTCACCGTCTTGATCTTGTCGACGAAGCTGGCGAGGCGTTCACCGCGCGGCAGCATTGAAATGACGACCAGCCGGGCCGCGGGCGCGCGGCGTCGCTCTTCGGCCAGCACGGCCGCAATGCCCCAAACCACTTCGCAGGCCGGCCGGTCGAGATTGTTGGTGCCGATGAGATTGATGATGTCGGCCCGCAGGTCGGCCGGAAAGTCGACCTGCTGAAGCCGCCACAGCACGTTTTCGGCGCGGTCGCCGTTGACGCCGAAATTGAAGGTACGCCCCGGCAGCCGGCGCTGCAGGATATCCAGGGGCCAATTGTAGGCCTGCGAATCGCCCACGAGGTAGGTGTCGAAAGGCGCCTTCGCCATGGTCTCGCGCTGACGCTCCACGTGCCGGCGCCAGTCGCCGATGCCTTTGGCATCGCCCGATCGCGGCGCGGGCGTCGTGGTGACCACGGGGCCCGCCGGTGCCGGACAAAGGGGCGCCCGCTCCTGGGCGTAGCCCGCCGGCACGACAACGCCGGCGGCCGACAAAGCCAGTGCTGCCCATGCGAGACAGGAACGCCACACCATGACTCTACTCCTCGCGTGTTGGCGTATCAGTCGCCATAACCCGGTGGCGGCGTGAAGCCCCCGATGAGGTCGGCGAGCCACTTGGCGACATCGATCGCCGTGCGATCTTCCAGGTAGGGTCCGACGATCTGCATGCCGACCGGAAGGCCGGCCTTGGTGCGGCCGACCGGCACGGTTGCCACCGGCAGCCGCACGTTACCGATCAACCCAGCCCAGCGCATCGCGTCTACATAAGGCCGGGCCTGACCGTTGACCGTGAGCCGCCGCGACAGCATGTCGGGCGCATGATCATGCGGGAATGCAGCGGTCATCAGCACCGGGCACAGAAAGACATCCCAGTCGCGGAAGAAGGTGCCCCAGATCGCCCGCTCTTTCTGCCGCACGGCACTGGCCTTGATGTAGGTCGCATGACGCATGGTGGCGCCGCGCGCAAAAAGGTCGCGATAGGCCGTCGAGTCCCCCGCCGCGACGGCCTTCGCCTCCAGGCCCTGCATCACCGGCTCCGGAAAATCAGCCGACATCGTCGCCGCGAGCATCTGGTAGTAGGTGCGGAAACTCTGACCGAAATCGAGGGCCGGCTTGGCGTCGGCGACCTTGGCGCCCGCCTTGGACAGCGCCTGCGCGGCAGCCCGGATCAGATCGGTGATTTCATTGTCGACCGGACAGAACGGATCGTCGGCGCAGACCGCGATCCGGTAGTCCTGCCGTCGCACCTGCCGCGGCGGCGGCAGGTCGACCCGCCAAGCCGGCGCATTGAACTCGTCCGGTCCGGCAACGATCGACAGCGCCAGATCGAGATCATCGGCCGAGCGCGCCATCGGACCGACGACGGCGATATCGACCTGCAGCAGCGAGTTGGGCGGACCCGGCACGTGGCCGCGCATCGAGACCAGTCCGTAGCTCGGCTTGTGGCCATAGACGCCGCAGAAATGCGCCGGATTGCGGATCGAGCCGCCGATGTCGCTGCCCAGTTCCAACGGCGTCAACCCGGCGGCCAGCGCCGCCGCCGATCCACCGGACGAACCGCCGGGACCGCATGCCGTGTTCCAGGGATTGTTGGTGGTGCCGTAGACTTCGTTGTAGGTCTGCAGGTCGCCGGCGAACAACGGCACGTTGGTCTTGCCGAAGATGATGGCGCCGGCGTCGACCAGGCGCTGCACGGCATCGGCATGACGCTGCGCGGCATTGGCCTTGAGCCCCGGCGAGCCCGCCGTCGTGGGCAGGCCGGCGACATCGAAGCATTCCTTCACCGTCATCGGCAGCCCGTGCAGAGGGCCCCACGATTGGCCGCGCCGGCGTGCATCGTCGGCCTGCCGGGCGCGCTCGCGTGCCTGCTCGGTGTCACGCACGACGACGGCGTTGAGCGGCGGGTTATGGCGGTCGGTCCTGGCGAGCAGGTGGTCGAGCAGTTCGAGCGAGCCGACACGGCGCGCCTCAAGGTCCGACAGCAGCGCCGTCGCCGTCCGATAGCCGAGATCCATCGCGGTTCCTCCGGGTTTCTGGCCGTCGCGGTTTCAGCCGGGCACGACCTCGTACACGATGGCTGCATAGTGGCAGCCGGCCGCCGCCAGGACGAAGCCATGCCAGATCGCATTCTGGAATGGCAACCGCGTCCACAGGTGGAAGACGACGCCCAGGCTGTAGAGCGCCCCGCCGGCGATCAGCAACACGAAGCCCGGGATCGAAATGCCGGCCAGCAACGGTTCAAGCGCCGCCACGATGCACCAGCCCAGCAGCAGATAGGCGACGATCGACAGCCGCTCGAACCGGTGTGGCCACACCAGCTTCATCACCACGCCGCCCACGGCGACTGTCCACACGAATGCCAGCAGACCGAATCCCCAGGTGCCGCCGATCACCTGCAGCGCAAAGGGCGTATAGGTGCCGGCAATCATGACGAAGATCGCCGAATGATCGAGGCGGCGCAGAACGCGCTTGAACGTGCCGTCGCGCGCCATGTTGTACAGCGCCGAGCACGACAGCATGCTCATCAGGCCGCTGGCATAGAGGCTGACGCTGACCGCCATGCGCGCGCCGGCCGACGGCAGCGCCAACACCGCCAGCACGACGCAGGCGATCAGTCCCGACGCAACACCGACGATGTGGATGATGTTGTCGGCCAAACGCTCGGCCGGACGATAGGGGCGCGCGAGGGTAGAGCTCATGCGCGGCAGTATGACGACTTCATGCCGGGCTTGTCGAACCATGAAACGGTGCTTTGCGGGCACAAGATCATGGCCGAGCCCTGGGTGATAGCCCCCTATTCCCAGCGGCCGCGGCGTTTGATGGCGATGCTGATGGGACCCTGGATGAAGCCCTTGGCGCGCAGGCCGGGCAGCCACTCGGCGAGCTCCTTGATGGTCGCATCGTGCGGGTGGCCGATGGCGATGGCGATGCCCTGGCGACGCGCGACCCGCTCGGTCTCGGCGAGTTGCTGGCGCACGTTGTCGGAGCTGTCGACGTCATCCAGGAATACGTGGCGATCGACATGCGGCATGCCGAGTTCCTCGGCCACCAGGCCGCCCACGCTCTGCGCGTGGGTGCGCGAATCGAGCCACGCGTAGCCACGCGTATGCATCTGCTTCAAAGCCGTCTCGACGCCGGGCCGCCAAGTGGTGAAGCGGCTGCCCATGTGGTTGTTCACCGCGACATAGCCGCTGAAACTTTCCAGCGCCGCCACCGTCCGCCGCCGGATGGCATCCTCCGCCAGCGTCGTCAGCAGCGCATTGGGCCCGGGATCCATGCCGCTCGACATCGGTTCCATCGGCAGATGCAGCATCAACTCGTGCCCGCGGCCACGCGCTGCCCGGGCCTGATCCTGCAGATCACGTGCATAGGGCAAGAACGACACCGTCAGCGGCGCCGGCAGGTCGAGCACGCGGCGCGACCGTGGCCGGTCCAACCCCATGTCGTCGATGACGATCACGATCAGCGGTCGCGATCGATCGTCCTGAAAGGCAATGGCGTTGCGCGCCCATGTGGCGTCGGGCGGCGCCCGCCGTGAGGCCACGGTGGTCGGCGGGCGCTCCTCGAAGACCGGCCGCGGCCGACCTTCCGATTCGGTATAGCGCGGCAGGTCGGGCAGCTCGTCGATGCTGGCATATTTCGGTGCCGGCGGCGGCGTGCTCTTGGTGCCCGCCGGCGGGGTCGGCCGCGTCGTCGCCGCCACGCGCGGTTGCGGGTTGCCGACGAAAAGCTGCGCCAGATAGTAGCCGCCGCCGACGCCCACGATCATCAGCACGGTCAGGCCAGCCAGTCCGACCGACATGCGACGCGAGGCCGCCGCCTGGCGCAGGCGCTGCCAGCGCACGACGCCCCATGCCAGGACGGCATCGAGACGAGCGCCGGCGGTGGCCGGCGCTTTGCTGCCACGGCCGCGCGTGCCTTTCCTGGAACGTGTCGTCTTGCGGCCCGTCTTGGCGGCCCGCTTCGCGCCTTGCGTCATCAGAGGGGGAATATCCGTTATCGTTGCGGCGACTATAGCACGCCGCGGCCGGGCCTCAGAAGAGTCGTGGACCATTCATCAACACCAGGCCCGCAACGATCACACACGCTGCGGCGACGCGGCGCGGGCCGAACGGTTCGCCCAACAGCAGCGTGCCCATCAGCGCGCCGAAAAGAACCGAAGTCTCGCGCAGCGCCGCCACGTGGGCCATGGGCCCCTGCGACATCGCCCAAATGGCGATGCCGTATCCGACGGCGGCAATGGCACCGCCCGCCGCACCACGCCACCACCCGCCCCGCAGATAGCGGCTTACCGATTCGCGGCGCGTGGCCAGCGCGAAGAGCAACAGCCACGGCCCCTCGAGAATGTTCTGCCACGCGATGTAGGCGATCTTGTGCTCCAGGGTCGGCCCGGCAGCGCGCACGCCCAGTCCATCGGCAATGATGTAGCCGGCAATGCTGAACCCGGTCAGGACGGCAAACAGCGTCGCCAGACGATGGCGGCGCACGGCGTCGAGCGTCGCCTTGCCTGGCGCGCGCCGGGTGGGCAGTGCCAAGGTGATCACGCCGACGCTGAGCAGCAGCACGCCGGCGACGTCCTGCAGCCGCAGAGCCTCGCCCAACAGCCGACCCGAGACCAGGGCGACCAGCAGCGGCCCCATGCCGCGCGCGATCGGATAGGTGTGGCTGAGATCGCCGTGGGCATAGGCCTGCAGCAGGAAGAAATAATAGAAAAGATGGATGACGGCCGAGGCGAGCAACCACTTCCAGGCCGGCGCTTCGATCCAGGGCAGGAACGGCGCCAGCAGGACGCCCATCACCATGCCGCTCATCATGATGATGCCGAAGGTGGTGATGCGGTCGGTGGCGTCCGACTTGAGGATGGCGTTCCACGATGCGTGCATCAGGCCGGCCGCCAGCAGCAAGCCGATCACCAGCGGATCAAGGACGGTGGACATCGAGGGGAATGGTGCGTCGCTTCTATTTTGGGCAGCCAATTTACGTCCTGCCGCCCCAAGCGTCATGAACAACAGGTGCCCCGGTTGTAGAGGCCGTGACAACCCGCAAAACACCGTCTAGGGTGCCGGCCCACAGGAGTTCGGCCATGCTTCTCGTCATCGATAACTACGACAGTTTCACCTACAACCTCGTCCACTTCATCGGTGACGTCGGCGGGCGCTGCATCGTGCGGCGCAACGACCAGATCTCGGTCGACGAGGCGCTGGCGTTGAAGCCGGCCGGGATCGTCCTGTCGCCCGGTCCCTGCACGCCCAACGAGGCTGGCATCTGCCTCGACCTGATCGCGGCGTCGGCCAAGGCGCAAATGCCTTTGTTCGGCGTCTGCCTGGGCCACCAGGCGATCGGCCAGTCGTTCGGCGGCAAGGTCGTGCGCGCGCCGGTGCCCATGCACGGCAAGCTGTCGCAGGTCACGAACACCGGCAAGGGTGTCTTCGAGGATGTGCCCTCACCCTTCTCGGCCACGCGCTACCACTCGCTGATCGTCGAGCGCGACAGCCTGCCCGACTGCTTGGAGATCACCGCCCGCCTGCCGGACGGCATCATCATGGGCATGCGGCACAAGACGCTGCCGATCCATGGCGTGCAGTTCCATCCGGAAAGCATCGCCTCGCAGCATGGCCACAAGATCCTGGAGAACTTCCTGAAGATCTGCGGCGATCACCCCAGCCAGCAAAAGCGCGCGGCCTAGACTGGCAGCCGCGCCTTGGCATGGACGATCTTACCGTCATCCTGAGCGAAGCGAAGGATCCTGCGGTGTTGCTGCCGAAGAACGCTGGCGCGGGCGATCCTCCGCACCGACAATCTGTGATCAAACACCGCAAGGTCCTTCGCTGCGCCCAGGACGACGGGAAATGGCAATCTCAGCGCCATGCGCGGTCATCACCCATGGCCGGCTTGACGGCAGCACTTTCATGACATCCAAGTCTCTTTCTCCCGAGTCGCTGGCAGCGCAAGCGCTGGGCTGGGTCGACGAAACGACGCGTGCCGTCGTGCCGCCGATCCATGTATCGACGACGTACCTGCGAGACCCCGACAACCAGTACCGCTCCGGCCGTGTCTACAGCCGCGCCGATTCACCCAACTACAACCAGCCCGAGGAACTGCTCGCCAAGCTGGAGAACGGCGCCGATGCGCTGGTGTTCTCGTCCGGCATGAGTGCGGCCAGCGCCTGCTTCCTGGCATTGGCGCCCGGCGACCATGTCATCGTCTCCAAGGTCATGTACTGGTCGCTGCGCAACTGGCTGATGAACTTCGCAACGCACTGGGGATTGAAAGTCCAGTTCGTCGACACCGATCGTATCGACGCCGTCAGGGATGCGATCCAGCCCGGCCAGACCAAACTGATCTGGATCGAAACGCCGGCCAACCCGCTGTGGACCATCAGCGACATCGCGGCGCTGTCCGACCTCGCCTATCGCGCCGGCGCCCGCCTCGGCGTCGATTCGACGTGCGCCACGCCGGTGTTCACCCGCCCGATCGAGCTGGGCGCCGACATCGTCATGCACGCCGCCACCAAGTACCTCAATGGCCACAGCGACGTCATCGCCGGGGCCCTGGTGAGCGCGCGCAAGGATGATTACTGGCAGCGCGTCCGGATGATCCGGGGCCAGCTCGGCACGGTTCTGGGGGCATTGGAGTCCTACCTGCTGTTGCGCGGCATGCGCACGCTGTTCCCGCGCGTGCGCACGGCCAGCGCCAACGCGCAGTGGCTGGCCGAGCGGCTGGTGGCGCATCCCCACGTCGCTGCCGTTCTCTATCCCGGCCTGGCGACGTTCGCCGGCCGCGCCGTCGCCGCCAAGCAGATGCGGGGCGGCTTCGGCGCCATGATGTCGATCCGGGTCAGGGGCGATGCCGACATCAGCGGCGAACACGCCGCCATCGCCACGGCCGCCCATACGAACCTGTGGAAGCGGGCGACCTCGCTCGGCGGCGTCGAGAGCCTGATCGAACACCGCGCCAGCGTCGAGGGTGACGGCACGCCCGCCCCGTCCGACCTGTTGCGCCTGAGCGTCGGCATCGAAGCCAAGGAGGACCTGCTCGCCGATCTCGAGCAGGCACTGGCGATCGCGCATCGCCGCAACACACCTTGAGTCGGATGCCGACCGGCCAACCCGCTTCGGCAACCACGTCTCCCCTCACGCCAGCGGCGCAGGACGTCAGCCTGTTCATCGTTCTTGTGATTCTGATCAGGAGCTTCGGCCCGTTCCCATGGCAGCCGCCTCCAGCGGAATTTATGCTCACTTTGGCGTTCTTTATCCATATCGGGGTGTCGCTCTATCTCGGGATTGTTGGTTCCCTGCGCACCGCGACCTGGCTGTTACTGATCGCGACCTGGGCCGGATCTGAATTGATCCAGTTTGCCGGCTACGTCTCGCCCTGGAGCATTATCTGGCAGGCCAGTATCCCGGGCATCGGCACCAGGGTTGACTGGCATTCCGCCAGCAACCTCTCGTGGCTGCTGGGCACCTGGCCCTCGTCCATCCCGGTGATCGTGCTGCTCGGGTTCGATCTCGCCGTCATGCACTATCCTGCGTGGCGCCGGCGGTCGTTCTGGCTCTTCGCCCTCATGATCGCCGGCGCTGGCTTCTTCACCGTCACCCTGGTTTGGCTGCTGTCGGGGCCGCCCCCACCCGCAGGCGCCGAAAGGCCATTCTACGCGCCTCACCTCATCCCGCCGCTCCACTGGCTGCCCTTCTTCGGCATCGCGCGAGCCCTACCTGGCGCGCTGGCGGGCGTCACCGGAGTGTTCGCCGCGATGCTCGTGCCGCTGATCTGGCCCTGGGTTCGCGCAGACATCTTGCGCACGAGTTCAATGCGCTGGGCGTGGCGACTGTCGTGCACCGTGTTAGCGATAACATTGCTGGTGCTTGTGTTTCTTGGCTTTCATGGTCCTGACGGTACAGATCTCATCTTCTTGCGCATCGGCACCGCCTATTACTTCGCATTTTTCTTGCTGATCCCCTTCATCCTTCTGCGTCTCTCGCGCCGACCCGCTGGTCGGCCATTTTAGGGAGCACCGCCGCCGCTGCGCTTACCGCTTGCCTCCTGCGCCGTCATGCGCGACGTTCCATATGAACGGCCGTTCATATGCGGCACGAATTGGAGGAGAAAGCCATGGCGGGGCGCCTGCAGGACAAGGTCGCGATCATCACCGGTGGCGGCAGCGGCATGGGTCGCGACACCGTGTTACGGTTTCTCGAGGACGGCGCTCGCGTCCTGGTCGCCGACATCAACGAGGACAATGGCCGTGAAACCGTCGCGCTGGGCAAGGCGCAGGGACACGGCGATCACGTGGCGTTCACGCGCTGCGACGTGGCCGAGGAGCGCGATGTGGCCGCGATGGTTGCCACCGCGGAAGCGACCTTCGGCACGCTCGACATCGCCTACATGAACGCCGGCGTCGGCGGCGCTTTCGGGCCGATCGGCGAGACCGCGGTGGAGGGCTGGGACTACACGTTTGCCGTGCTGGTGCGCAGCGTGTTCCTGGGCATGAAGCATGCCTCTCTCGCCATCCGCCGTCATGATCGCGGCGGTGCGCTGCTGAGCACGGCCTCGATTGCCGGCATGATCGGCGGTGCCGGCTCGCACGCCTACTCCGCCGCCAAGGCTGCCGTCATCAGCCTGACCGAGAACGTCGCTGCCGAACTGGCACCGCACCGCATCCGGGTCAACGCGATCGCGCCCGGCATCATCTCGACACCGCTGTTCCATCGCGGCAAGCCCGAGAAGTACGAGGCGCAATTCACGCGCCAGCCGTGGCCGGAGCGCGGCGACGGCAAGCACATCGCCGCGGTGGCCGCCTTCCTGTGCTCCGACGACGCGCGCTTCATCACCGGCGAGACGGTCAAGGTCGATGGCGGTTTGCTGGCGCAAGGTCTCACACTGTGGGGCGCCGGCGCCGACAATCCACTGCTGCGCGCACCCGGCGTCAACTACGGCTCTACGGGACGGCGCTGACCTGGGAGCGCGGGCGTCCGTCCGCAACAAGATATGAGCGGGCCGGAGGCCCGCGCTCCCAGGCTTGACGGGCCCCGTGAAAGCCGCAAAGTTGGCTCACGGGATATCCGGAATTGGTTTGAAATTGGTTCAAGAGTGCATGTCGCGCCCCCGTGACATCCGTTTCGTCTTGCTGCCGCAGCGCGTACCGTGCGGCAAGGCTCATGGCGAAAGGCGCGCCCTTGCCTGAACGCGACAGCCAGCGACCGGTCCTCGACGTCAGGGATCTCAAGACCTTCTTTCCGACCGATGCCGGCACGGTTCGGGCGGTGAACGGCGTCAGTTTCGTCGTACGCGAAGGCGAGACACTAGCCATTGTCGGTGAGTCGGGTTCGGGCAAGTCGGTGACCGGCCTGACCATCATGCGTCTGCTGGGCCGCACCGGTGCCGAGATCGCCGGGGGCGAGATCTGGCTCACGCGCGGCGATGGCCAGCGGGTCGACTTGGCCCGGCAGCCGGAAGCGGCGATGGAGCGCCTGCGCGGCAGCGAGATCGCCATGATCTTCCAGGACCCGATGTCGAGCCTGAACCCGGTGTTCCCGGTGGGCGACCAGATCGCCGAGCCACTGCGGCTGCACAAGGGCCTGTCGCGCCGCGCCGCACGCGCGGCGGCGATCGAGCTGCTCGAGCTGGTCGGCATCTCCGATCCGGCGCAGCGGGTCGATACCTTTCCGCACCAGCTGTCAGGCGGCATGCGGCAGCGGATCATGATCGCCATCGCGCTGGCGTGCGAGCCGCGCCTGTTGATCGCCGACGAGCCGACGACGGCACTCGATGTGACCGTCCAGGCGCAGATCATTGCCTTGCTGCGCGAGCTACAGACCCGCCGGCGCATGGCGATGATCTTCGTGACCCACGACCTGCACCTGGTGGGCGACGTCGCCGACCGTGTCGCCGTGATGTACGCCAGCCAGGTCGTCGAGGAGGGACCGGTCGCCGATGTGCTGTCACGACCAGCGCATCCTTACACCCGCGCCCTGCTCTCCTGCATCCCGCGCCAGCAGCACGGACAGCCGCGCCGGCGCATGACGCCTATTCCGGGGACGATGCCCAGCGCGCTGGCCACGCCGCACGGCTGCCGCTTCCATCCGCGCTGCGCCTTCGCCGAAGATCGCTGCGCCGCCGCTCTTCCCTCGCTCGAATCGATCGCGCCGCAACGGACGGCGCGTTGTATACGCTGGCGGGAGATCTGGTCGTGACGGAAGCCGCGGCACCGCTGCTGGCTGTGCGCGGCATCACCCGGCACTTCGCCGCCAAGGGGCCGCCGGTCCGCGCGGTCGAGGATGTCTCGTTCGACATCCAGCGTGGCGAGGTGCTGGGCGTCGTGGGCGAGTCGGGTTGCGGCAAGTCCACCCTCGGCCGGCTCGCCCTGCGCCTGATCGAACCGACCACCGGCACGGTGGCGTTCGACGGCACCGAACTGACGACGATGGCGCCACAGGCCTTGCGACGGTTCCGGCGTCACATGCAGATGGTCTTCCAGGATCCCTTCGCCAGCCTCAATCCGCGCATGACCATCGGCGATGCGTTGATCGAGGCCGTGCGTTTCCATGATCGCCTCGGCAAGACCGAGGCGCGCGATCGCGCGGCCGCCCTGCTGAGGCAGGTCGGGCTCAGCGCCGAACATCTCGATCGCTATCCCCGCGCCTTTTCCGGCGGCCAGCGACAGCGCATCGCCATCGCGCGTGCCCTGGCACCATCGCCGCGGTTCCTTGTAGCGGACGAAGCCGTGTCGGCGCTCGACGTCTCGATCCAGGCCGAGGTCGTCAACCTGCTCAAGAGCCTGCAGGAGGAATTCGGGCTGGCGCTGATGTTCATCAGCCACGACCTCTCGGTGGTCGAGGTGATCTCCGACCGCGCGATGGTGCTCTATCTCGGCCGCATTATGGAGATCGCGCCGATCGACGACCTCTACAGCCGCCCGGCGCATCCCTACACCGTCGCCCTGCTGCAGGCCGCGCCCGGCGGCGGCAAGCGCGGCGGCGATCGCCTGCTGCTGAAGGGCGAAATTCCCAGTCCATCGGCGCCGCCATCGGGTTGCGTGTTCCGCACCCGCTGTCCCTTTGCGATTGCCGACTGCGCCCGCGATGTGCCGCCCCTCACAACCGTCCGACCCGGCCAACTGAAGGCTTGTATCCGTGACGACCTCACCCTCTGACGGCGCACACCAGACCATCCTCGTCGTCGGCGGGCGCGGCTTCGTCGGCTCGCACATCACGCGCGCCTTGCTGGACGCCGGATACCACCCGCACCTGCTGGGTCCGGCAATGGACTGCGATCTGCTGGCGGACGTCGCCGGCGCGATCGGCGAGACGACAGGCAGCGTCGAGGATCCAGCCCTGGTGCGCGACGTGCTGGCACGAGCGAAACCCGCCGCCGTCATCTCCTGCGCCGCCTTCGGTGCCGGACGTGACGGATTGATGCGCTCGGGCGAACGCGACGCCGATCGTGCCTTCGCCATCAACGTCGATGGCTTCCGCCATCTGCTGGAGGCCGCGGCGGCGGCTGGCGTGCGGCGCGTCGTCTGGACCAGCTCGACGGTCGTCTACGGCCCGGCGACGGACTATGGCGCGTCGCCTGTCGATGAGGCTGCGATCAAGCGGCCGCGCACGATCTACGGGCTTACCAAGCATCTGGCGGAAGAAGTGGCGGCCTTCGCCATGCGGCGGCATGGCATCGAGGTTGTCGGCCTGCGCCTGCCGCTCGTGCTGGGACCGGGACTTTGGTACGAAGGCGCCGCGGCGGCGCTGATGACCCTGTTGCGTGCGACCCGCACCGCCGGCAATCATCACGTCAGCTTCCACAACGACCCGATCGACCTCATGCACGTGCGCGATGTCGCGGCCGCGTGCCTGATGGCGCTGAGGCACAACGCGCCGCTCGGCGGGATCTACAATATCAACGGCTTTACGGCGTCGGTGAGCGACATGGTGAAGCTGCTCGCCGTGCGCCAACCCAGCCTGCACGTCACGCATACGATCGCGCCATCGGGTGATCTCTTCCCGCTGATCAGCGACGCCCACTTCCGGCGTGACACAGGATTTGCGCCGGCCATCGATCTGGCCGGCCTGATCGACGATATCGCCTCGGCCAAGGAGTGATGCATGATCGCCGAACGACTGAAGAGCCTGGGCCTGACGCTGCCGACCGCGGCGCAGCCCACGTTCAACTACACGCCCGTCACGCTGCATCGCGGTGTCGCCTATGTCAGCGGCCAGCTGCCCAAGGTGGACGGCGAGGTGCGCGTCTTCGGCAAGGTCGGGGGCGAGGTGTCGCTCGAGACGGCCCGCGAGGAGGCCCGCATTTGCGTGTTGCAGGGCCTGGCCTGTCTTGCCGCGGCGCTGGGCGACCTCGCGCGCATCGAGCGCGTGCTGAAGGTCACCGGCTTCGTGGCCTCGGCACCCGGTTTCAACGACCAACCCAAGGTGATCGATGCCGCCTCGGACCTGCTGGTGAAACTGCTCGACGACAAGGGCCGGCACGCGCGGTCCGCCGTCGGTGTCGCCGAACTGCCGCGCAACACCGCGGTCGAGATCGAGTTCGTCGTCGCCTATCGTGAATGAACCAGGACAAGGGAGAGAAGATCATGAGGCCCGGATCGAACCCATGGGCACGCTGGCGGCGCTGGGCGCTGACGGCGGCGGCCGTCGTTGGCCTCGCCGGCATGGCTGTGCCGGCGGCGGCGCAAGACCTCTACGGCCCCAAGGCAGCGCAGGCCACCAAGGGCGGCGCGCTCACCTTCGGCTCGCTGGTCGAACCGCCGGCACTCGATCCCTACCATCAGGCGGCGGACGCACGCATCCGCTTCACGGTGCTGATGTATCAGGGCCTCTTCTATGAGGCCGCATCGGGTGAAGCGCTGCCGCTGCTGGCGCAAAGCCATACCGTGTCGTCCGATGGCCTGGTCTACACCGTGAAGCTGCGGTCCGGCGTGAAGTTCCACAGCGGCCAGCCGATGACCGCCAAGGATGTGGCGTACAGCTACAACTACCTGCGCGATCCCAAGAACGGCTCGCCCGGCGCCGGCGACCTGGCGCTGATCGCCGCCATCGATGCGGTGGACGACACTACGGTGCGCATCACGCTGTCGAAGCCGAACGCGGCACTGCCCATGACCCTGGGCAACAAGTATGGCGGCGTCGTACCGGCAGGCTATTTCGATGCGCCGGATGCCAAGCAGGCGCTGAACCAGAAGAGCGTCGGCACGGGTCCGTTCAAGCTGGCCGAGTTCAAGCCCAACAGCCACCTCGCACTGGTGCGCAACGAGCACTACTGGGAGCCGGATGCACCCTATCTCGATCGCATCAACATCCTGTTCGTGCCCAACAGCGCCGGCCTCATCGTGGCGCTGCGCAACAAGCGCGCCGATCTTGCCCTGCTGACCCGGCCGCAGGACATCCAGCAGGTCGAGAAGGCGCCCGGCCTGGTGCTGGAGCGCTGGCCGTCGCTGAACCAGAAGGCGCTCGACCTGGGCTCGGAGCTGTCGCCACTGGGCGACGTGCGCGTGCGCCAGGCCGTGGCGCTCGCCATCGACCGCGAGGAGATCATGCGCGCCGCCGTCGGCGGCTACGGCAAGGTCATCGGCACCATGGTGGCCGCCATGCAGGACCGCTGGGGGGTACCGCTCGACAGCCTGCCCAACCAGAAGGCCGACATCGAGAAAGCCAAGGCGCTGCTGGCCGCGGCAGGGCATGGCAACGGGCTCAGCCTCACGCTCACCACCATCAACGGCTACGACTGGATGGATCCGGCCGCCGTCACGATGAAGCAGCAGCTGGCGCGGGCCGGCATCGATCTCGCCATCCGCCGCGTCGACCTCGGCGTCTGGATCAAGAACTTCCAGTCCAAGCAGATGGGGCTGACGTTCAACGACTGGGCGACGCAGCCCGATCCGCACCTGCTGTTCTATCGCCACTTCCACAAGGCACCCGAAGGCGCCGACTTCCGCAACTGGGCCAACGCCGATGCCAGCGCCCTGCTCGATCGCGGCCTTGCCGAGACCGACAGCGCCAAGCGCAAGGAGGCGTATGCGCAGTTCCAGAAGGCTCTCGCCGAGACGGTGCCGACCGTGATGCTGTTCAGCGCCGACCATGTCAGCGTGCGCAACGAGGCGGTGCAGAACTACCAGCAGCACCCGACCGGCTGGTTCTACGGCCTCGCGCGCACGTATTTGAAGAAGTGAAGGTCTGTCATCCCGAGCGTAGCGAGGGATCTAGGTGAACGACGGATGGCCTAGATCCCTCGCTTTCGGCTCGGGATGACAATCGCAAGAGTCGCCCATGGGTCGTTACCTCGCCAGACGCTTCGCAGCCTCCATCATCACGGCGGTGCTGGCATCGATCGTTGTCTTCCTGATCGTGCGAGCGGTGCCGGGCGACGTGGTGGCCCAGATGCTGGGGCAGACCAGCGATCCGGCCTCGACCCAGTCGCTGCGGGCGTTCTTCGGCCTGGATCAACCGGTGTGGACGCAATACGGCCGCTGGATCGGTGCGGCGCTGCAGGGTGACTTCGGCATCAGCTGGACCGGCGGCCGTCCGGTATCCATGATGGTGGTGGACGCCTTCCTGGTGACGCTCGAGATCGCGCTGCTGACGCTGGTGCTGGCCACCGTGGTCGGCGTGCCGCTGGGCCTGCTCTCGGGCATCTACGAGGGCACGTGGCCGGACACGCTGATCCAGACCTTCAACCTGCTCGGCCTGGCGGCGCCCGTCTTCTGGACGGGCTTGATGCTGCTGGTACTGGTGTCATCCGCCCTGGGCTGGTCGCCGCCGCTGGTCTACGCCGCGCCCGGTGAATCGCTTGCCGACAACCTCGCCATTCTCTTCCTGCCGATCCTGGCGCTCGGCCTGCTGCAGGCGGCGGCCTACAGCCAGTTCGTGCGCCAGAACGTGGTGTCGGCTCTGCACCAGGACTATGTGCGCACCGCGATCGCCAAGGGCGTGCCGGCACGCATCGTCTTTTTCAAGCACATCCTGCGCAACATCGCCATTCCGCTGGTCACCTTCATGGGGCTGATGCTGACCCAGATCCTGGGCGGCGTCGTGATCGTGGAGTCGCTGTTCGCCATTCCCGGCCTCGGGCGGCTGCTGCTGACGGCGATCCAGACCCGCGACTATCCGGTCCTGCAGGGTGCCCTGCTGGTGGTCGTGATCGCGGCGATGCTGGTCAACCTGGGCGTCGATCTGCTCTATCGCGTCATCGATCCGCGCGTGCGGCTGGCGTGACGGTCATGGCCCAAGCCGACACCGCGTCCCTGCCCCAAGCACTCCCGCCGTGGCATCGGCTGGTGCGCACCGCCCGCCGCGAACCCGCCATGGCGGGCGGCGTGCTGGTCCTGGCGCTGCTGTGCCTGGTAGCGGCGGTCCCCGGCCTGTTCGCCGGCCAGTCACCCTATGCGATCGACGTCGCCAACGCGCTGCAGCCGCCGTCCGCGGCTCACCTTTTCGGCACCGACGACACCGGACGGGACATCTTCGCGCGCGTCATCCATGGCACGCGCATGACGCTTGCGATCTGTGCCAGCGCGCTGCTGATCGCCGCCGTCATCGGCGGTATCGGCGGCACTGTCTCGGGCTTCTTCGGCGGCTGGATCGATCAGGGCCTGGGGCGCCTCATCGACGTCGTCCTGAGCTTCCCGCCCATCATCCTGGGCGTGATCGTGACCGGCGTGCTGGGTCCGGAGACATCCAACCTCATCCTGGCCTTGAGTGTGATCTACCTGCCGGTCTTCTTCCGCATCGCGCGCTCGGGCGCGGTGGGCGAAGTCGGCAAAACCTATGTCGAGGCCGCGCGCTGCCTGGGCCTACCCGAAGCGACCATCCTGCGCCGCCATGTGCTGCGCAACGTGCTGCCGCTGGTCCTGATGCAGTACATCGTGCAGTTCCCGCTGGTGCTGCAGATCCAGGCCGCGCTGGGCTTCCTCGGGCTGGGCGTGCAGCCGCCGACGCCGGACTGGGGCGCCATCCTCCAGCAGGGCAAGGATGCCATCCTGCTGGCGCCGTGGATCTCGCTGTTCCCGGGGCTGGCCGTGCTGATCACGGCCTTCGCCCTGATGCTGACCGGCCGCGCACTGCAGCGCAGCGTCGATCGTCGGTGACGACTGTCACCCCGAGCGTAGCGAGGGATGACAGTCTTTCAAGCGCCGCTGACCGACGACAGCGTGTGTACCAGATGATCGTGCATCAGGGCGCGGGCACGCGGGACATCGCGCGCCCGCAGCGCCGCGACGATGGCGGCATTGTCGCGACAGGCGGTTTCGCGCACCAGGGCCAGCGGCGCAGGATGGCCGCCCGGCCGTCCCCAGCCGGCGGCGCGGCGAGACGCGATGATCTGCTCGAACATGCGCACGACAAAGCGATTGCGCGAGGCGTGCGCGATCGCAAAATGCAGCGCGTACTTCGCCTCCTTGAAAGCGACCCACGTGTCGGCAGCGCGCATGGCTTCCAGCGCCGAATCGAACGCCACCCAGTCCTGCTCGCCGGCGCGATCGATGACGAGTTCGACCAGGGCCGGCTCGAACAGCAACCGCGCCTCCAGCAGTTCCGGCAGACTGAACTCGGCCTCGCGCGACGGTGCCGGCTGACGCCGCTTGGCCACGAAGGTGCCGCGCCCGATCTCGCGCACGATCAGGCCTTCGCTCACCAGCTTGACCATGGTCTTGCGCACCGTGTTGCGCGCCACGCGATACTGTGCGGACAAAGCCCGTTCGGTGGGAAGGCGCGCGCCAGGAATAAAGCGCCCCTCCGCGATCGCCGACTTGATGCGGGCGTAGAGCGCCCCTCCTTCCGCCTCCGACCGCGCACGGATGTTCGGGGTCGGTGGTTGCGAAGCGAGCTCTGAAGTGGCAGCGGTGCGCACGGCGCAAATGGTGCCTGGCAAGGAGGGACGACAGCGTCCAGCTTGCCTTATTGCCCCATGGCGCGCAATTGATCCATAAGTGGGTCGAGATTGGATCAACTGGCTGGAGAACGATCGCGATGACGCGCGAGCCGACCCTCTCGAACGAGGAATACGAGTTCCATTACAACCCGCAGCGCGCATTCCCGCACTTCCAGACCTATGGCGCGCAGCGTGCCGACATCAACCGTGCCGCGCGCGCCCAGCCGACGGCGACGCTGGATGTGGCCTACGGCACGCATGCCCTGCATAAGCTCGACATCTTCCCGGCACCATCGGGCGCCGGCGGCAACGCGCCGGTGCACGTCTTTATTCACGGCGGCTACTGGCGGGCGCAAGACAAGGAGAACTTCGCCTTCGTCGCCGGCACATTGGTCGCGCTGGGCATCACGACTGTTGTCATCAACTACGAGCTTTGCCCGGCATCGACGCTCGACGGCGTCGCGACGTCCGCCATCGCCGCGGTCGAATGGACACACCGCAACATCGCCCGTTTCGGCGGCGATCCGATGCGGCTGACCGTGTCGGGGCATTCCGCCGGCGCTCACCTGGGGGCCGAAGCGCTGGCCACCGACTGGCGCGCCCGCGGCATCGATCCCGCCTTCATCCGCGGCGCCGCACTGACCAGCGGCATCTTCGATCCCACGCCAGCGATCGAGACGACGGTCAACGCCGACCTGCACCTGACGCCCGACATCGCGGCCCGGCACAACATGGAACAGCGGACGCCGATGGTCGCGTGTCCCGTCGCCATCTTCGCCGGCGGCCGGGAACCGTGGCGCTGGATCGACCTGTCATTCCGCTATTCGCACCATCTGCGGCGCCACCAGTACGACCCGATCGTCCACGTGCTACCCGGCTACAACCACTTCGACATCATGAATGAATACCTGGCACCCGACTCGACCGTGGTCCGGGCGATCCGGAATCACCACCAGGGCTCTTGAAACGAGGCCGCAGCGTTCCCATCTGCACTAGACGCCAGGACGACCTGGCGTTTTCTTTTTTCGCCGACGGGGACGGCCCTGTCATGGACCTGAGGAGGTCACCATGGCTTGGGGCATGCTTCTTTTGGCCGGCCTGCTGGAAATCGGCTGGGCCGTCGGCCTCAAATACACCGATGGTTTCACGCGTCCCCTGCCGACGGCTTTAACGGTCGTCAGCATGGTCGCCAGCATCGCCTTGCTGGGGCTGGCGGTGCGTACCCTGCCGCTGGGCACGGCCTATGCCGTATGGACCGGCATCGGAACGGTCGGCACGGTGATCATCGGCATGCTGCTGCTGGGTGAGTCGGCGGCCGTCCTGCGACTGGCCTGCATCGGACTCATCGTCGCCGGCATTGCCGGCCTGAAGCTGCTGACGCCGACCTAGAGCCCCGCTTTTATCGCGCGGCTGCGTTGTTCCGCAGCGCGGATAGCACCGGATGAACAGTTGTTCATGATCGCCGGCAGCCATTAGGCTGCCGGCGAAAAATCATGGACCGCCGGAGGACGGGATGAAGTTCACCTGGTTCCACCTGATGCCGTGGCCGCATCTGCCGGACGACTTTCGCGAGAAGCATCGATCGGTCTGGGTCGACATCCCCTCAACGCTGTACGACGCCAAGCGCGGCCATCACGTCTATCACGAGTACCTGGACCAGCTCGAGTTCGCCGAAAAGATGGGCTTCGATGCGCTGGGTGTGAACGAGCATCACGCCAACGCCTATGGCCTGATGCCGTCGCCCAACCTGATGGCGGCGGCATTGTCGCGACGCACGTCGAAAGCGGCGATCATGGTGCTGGGCGATTCGATCGCGCTCTACAACCCGCCGATTCGCGTGGCCGAGGAATTCGCCATGCTCGACGTGATCACCGGCGGACGGCTGGTGGCCGGCTTCCCGGTCGGCACGTCGATGGACACCAACTATGCCTATGGCCAGATCCCGGCGCTGACGCGCGAGAAGTACGCCGAGGCGCACGAGTTGATCATGAGGGCGTGGCGCGAGGACGAGCCGTTTGCCTTCAACGGCCGCTACACCCAGCTGCGCTACGTCAACTGCTGGCCCAAGCCGATCCAGCGGCCGCGGCCGCCGATCTTCATTCCCGGCGGCGGGTCGCTGGAGACCTACGATTTCTGCCTCGAGTTCGACTACACCTATTGCTACCTCAGCTACTCGGGCTATTTGCGCGCCAAGCAGCTGATGGACGGCTACTGGGAGCGCGTCGCCAAGAGCGGCAAGGATGACAGCCCCTATCGCGGCGGCTTCGCGCAGGTGATCTGCGTTGCCGAAACCGATGCCGAGGCCGAACGCCTCTACGCGCCGCACGTCCACTATTTCTACAATCGCTGCCTGCACGTGTATCCGGGCTTCGCCGACGCGCCCGGCTATCGCACCATCAAGACCCTGCAGGCCAACATGATCACGCAGCTGACCCAGGCACAGCTGCGCAACTATCCGACGCTCACCTGGAAGGACCTGGTTGATCAGGGCTATGTCATCGCGGGCTCGCCGCAGACGGTCTACGACCGCATGGTCGACCTCGCCAAGACGCTGCGCGTGGGCAACATCTTCGCCCTGTTCCAGGTCGGCGACATGCCGGGCGACAAGGTGCGGCACTCCACGCAGCTCTTCGCCGAGAAGGTGATGCCGCGCCTGAAGGCCGAGATGTTCCCGGAATGGCGCAACGAGGACCGCTTCTGGATCAAGCCGATGCACGACACCGAACGCCGGCAGGCTGCCGAGTGATCGTGTAGCGCAAACCGGCAGGACCTCGCCGATGACCGTGGAGATCGTGCGTTTCGCTGGCCTGGAACCCGGCCCGAAGCTTCTTGTCCTGGGTGCCGTGCACGGCAACGAAACCTGCGGCACCGAAGCGATCCGCACGACGATCGCCGACTGCCGCGATGGCAGGCTGGCCGTTCAACGCGGCCACGTCACGTTCGTGCCGATCGCCAACCGCAAGGCCTATGATCAGGGCACGCGCGAAGGCGATCGCAACCTCAATCGCGATCTGCACGAATACATCCCGCCCCAATGCTACGAGGATCGGGTCGCCAACGTCCTCTGTCCGCTGTTGCGCGAGCACGACGTCCTGCTCGACATCCACTCCTTCAGCGGCACCGGCGAGCCGTTCGTCTTCGTCGGCCCCTCGAACAACGCGGGCCCGATCGAACCCTTTCGCTGGGCTGCCGAGGAAGGGGCGTTCGCCGCCTGCCTGGGACCATCATTGCTGATGCATGGCTTTCTTGCCGCCCATGTGCGCGCCCAGCAGGGCCTCGCGCAGCGCGGTTTGCCGGGCACGTCGTGGGCCAAGGGCGTCGGCACCACCGAATACATGCGCCAGTCCGGCGGCTACGGCGTCACCATCGAGTGCGGCCAGCACCGCGACAGCCAGGCGCCGCACGTGGCGCGCCGCGCGATCGACAATGCGATGGCGCATCTGGGATTGATCGACGTGCCGGCTCCCGCGCGCAGTGCGCGGCGCGCCATCGAGGTGATCGACGCGGTCTATGCGCTTGCCGCCGACGACCGTCTGGAGCGGCCGTTCGTATCGGGTGATGCCGTCAAGCACGGCGACATCATCGCACGCCGCGCCGACGGCGAGATCCTGACGGCGGCGCGCGACGGCTTCGTGATCTTCCCGCAAGCCAAGCCGAAGCCTCTGGTTGAATTCTATTATTTCGGCATCGCCAGCGCGCGTTTCCCGCAACCCTAGGAACACACCATGCCCCTCACCTCCCGCCTGATCGACGTTGCCGGCGGCCGCGCCAGGATCCGCGTGCATGAAGGCGGCGATGGCCCACCGCTGTTGTTCCTGCACGGTGCCGGCGGGCTGATGCGCGAGGATCCGTTCCTGGCGGCATTGGCGACACGCTACCGCGTGCATGCGCCGTTGCTGCCCGGCTACGAGGACTCGACGGGCGAAGACCGGCTGCGCACGATGCTCGACATCGCGCTGCACACCTATGACGTCTGGGACGCGCTTGATCTGTCCAAGCCGCTGGTCTGCGGGCTGTCGATGGGCGGCATGATCGCGGCTGAAATGGCGGCGCTGGCGCCCAACGAGATCGAACGGCTGTGCCTGGTCGCCTCGGCCGGCCTCTGGCTGGACCAGCATCCCCTGCCCGATCTGTTCGCGATGTTGCCGCAAGAGTTCCCCGGCTATCTCTTCCACGATGTCGAGCGCGGCAGCAAGCTGATGGCGCCGGGCGGCGACCTCAACGACATCAAGTTCCTCGCCGACTTCATGGTGATGAACGCCCGACGCCTGGGCATGGCCGGCAAGATGCTGTTCCCGATTCCCGACCGCGGCCTGTCGGACCGGCTCTACCGCATCAAGGCGCGCACGCTGATCGTCTGGGGCGAGAACGACAAGCTCATCCCGCTGCCCTACGCCGAGGCCTTCCGCGCCGGCATCGCCGACGCCCGCGTCGTGACCATTCCGGAAGCCGGACATCTGGTCGGTCACGAAAAGCCCGACGCCGTCCTGCGGGCGCTGGCGACGTTGAACTGAGATCTCGTCCTCCCGAGCGCCCCGCTGCGCTCGGGAGGACAACACAGCCTCCCGCCCTGCGTCATCAGCGTGGTTGACTTTGGCCGGCAAAACGCACATATCGTTCGTCATCAAACGTTAGACGTTTGGTCTCTTCTCGCGGTAACGCGTGCCTGCCGCTTTCAAGCTGGCTTATCAACGCGCTGCTGAGACACCCCCCAGAACCCGCCGTCGCGAGCCAGGGTTTGAGTTGCGGACGTTCCGCATGCGCCTGACTGCGTTGGGCGCGAGGGATGTCTGCGTGCGCCTGCATGCTCACAATCGGGCGGGGCGCGTCTGTTTGAAAGACATCTTCAGAAAATGACAACGTTCACCGACCTCCAGCTCGCCGAACCCCTCGCGCGCGCGCTGGCAGCCGATGGCTACGAGACCCCCACCCCGATCCAGCAGAAGGCCATCCCGCCGCTGCTCGCCAGCCGCGACCTGCTCGGCATCGCCCAGACCGGTACCGGCAAGACGGCCGCCTTCGCGCTGCCGATCCTGCATCGGCTGGCAAGCAACCACCGCCGCCCGGCATCACGCACGTGCCGCGCCCTGATCCTGGCGCCGACGCGCGAACTGGCGGTGCAGATCGGCGAGAGCTTCAGCCGTTACGGCCGCTTCCTGCCGCTGCGCACGGCCTGCGTGTTCGGCGGCGTCAGCGAGCGGCCGCAGATCCAGACGTTGCAGCGTGGCGTCGATATCCTGGTCGCCACGCCGGGCCGCCTGCTCGACCTCATCGGACAGCGGGCGCTGTCGCTCGACAGCCTCGAGGTCTTCGTTCTCGACGAAGCCGACCGGATGCTGGACATGGGCTTCATCCATGACGTGCGCCGCATCGTGCGACTGCTGCCGGCCGAGCGCCAGACGGCGCTGCTGTCGGCCACCATGCCGGCCGATATCGCCACGCTGGCGCGCGATCTGCTGCGCGAACCCGTGAAGATCGAAGTGACACCGCCGGCCACCACGGTCGAACGCATCACACAACAGGTCCTGTTCGTCGACAGCACCCGCAAGCGCGAGCTGCTGGTCCATCTGCTGCAGGATCCGACGATCCGGCGTGCCCTGGTCTTCACCCGCACCAAGAACGGCGCCAACAAGGTGTCCGACGCGCTGGACAAGGCCGAGATTCCGTCGGCCGCCATTCACGGCAACAAGTCGCAGGGCGCGCGTCAGAAGGCGCTGGCCCAGTTCAAGGATGGTCGGCTGCGCGTCCTGGTGGCGACCGACATCGCCGCCCGCGGCATCGACATCGACGACGTGACCCACGTTTTCAATCTCGACCTGCCCAATGAGCCGGAGAGCTACGTGCACCGTATCGGCCGCACGGCGCGTGCCGGCGCCGATGGCGCCGCGATCGCGTTCTGCGATGCCGGCGAGAGAGGCTATCTGCGCGACATCGAGCGCACCACGCGCCAGAAGATCCCGGTCTTGATCGATCACCCGTTCCATCACGCGGGCATCGCCGACGGCACCGTCACGGCGCCGCCGCCGGCCAGCATGCAGGGCCGCCGCAGCCACGGCGGTGGTGGTCATGGCGGGCGACGCGAGCAGCACAGCGGCGAGCGTCATGGTCACGGTCGCGGCCCCCGGGGTCACGGCGCGGGCGGACGCGGCGATGCACCACGGCATGAGGACCGGCCGTCGCGCCATCCCCATCGCGCCGGTGACGGCGTGCGCGGTGGTGCCGACCACGCCGGCCGCAATCAGCCCGGACACAAGCGGGAGCGCCCCGCCCACGGCGACAGCCGGCGTGAGGGCAGCCGCCACCATGACGATGGTGCGCGCGCACACGGACAGCGTAGCGAGCGACATCAGGGCCGTGGCAACGGTCCCGGCAAAGGACATGCGGGTGCTGACGGCGCATCGCGGACGCCCGGAGCCTCGCGCAGCCCGTCGCGATCACATGGCGGTTCCTGGATGCGGTCCCTGAGCGGCCGCGGGAGCGATGGTCGGTAGACCAACGTCCGCTAAACGCAGCGGGGTTTCTTCTCGACCGCGAATACCCTCCGGAAAGATGCCTCGCTGTGTCCTATGGTGATGGCCACGCTTGCAGTTCCAATGCCGGCTTGAAGTCGGCAGCCAAGCGTCGTCCCTCCTCGATTTGATCGGCGGTCATCCGACTCGCCGCTTCCGAACGCGCTTGGCGCGTCCGGTGTTGCAGCATCAGGTCGTTGGCCACCGCCTGTGACGCTGCCGCCAGCTCCAACCATTGGTACGCCTGAACAAAGTCCTGCACGACGCCTCGACCATCGGTGTACGCTTGGCCGAGGCTATGTTGGGCGACCGGATGGCCCTGACGGGCGGCGCGGCTGTACCAGTAAGCCGCGATTTGATCGTTCTGGAGCACGCCGGTGCCCCTGCTCAGCATCCAACCCAAGTGGGCCTGCGCTCTGGCGTCACCTTGCTCCGCCGCTTGACGGTACCAGTCAGCGGCAGCCTTGTTGTCCTGAACCACGCCACGGCCAGCCTGGTGCAAGATGCCGAGGTTGTACTGGGCCTCGGGATAGTGCTGCTGAGCCGCTTTGCGATACCAGTTCGCCGCCATCGTATCACTGCGCTCAACGCCACGGCCGGACTCGTGGATTGTGCCGAGATAGTACTGGGCGTTGGCATAGCCTTGTTCAGCGGCCCGACGAAGCCACCGCGCGCCCTCGGCCGGGTCCTTTTCCACGCCATGACCGCCGGCATACATGTTGCCGAGCCACAGCTGGCCTTCGACGAGCCCCTGCTCGGCCGCCTTGCGATACCATGCCGCCGCCAAAACCATGTCCTGTGGTACGCCGTTGCCACGGTGGTACAGGAACCCAAGTTCGCATTGAGCACGGGCGTCTCCCTGCTCGGCAGCCCTGCGAAACCAGGCGGCGGCCAGGACGCTGTCGCGCGGAATGCCCCGCCCACGCAGATAGGCCATCGCCAACCAGATTTGAGCGTCGGCGACGCCTTGTTCCGCGAGCGGCCGCAGGCGCTCGACTGCCGTGACGTCATCATCATGGCGAAAAGCGGCGATGGCATCCTGCATGGAAGGTCGCCCCGGCAGCAAAGCGAGACCTGCTGGCGCCGCATCAACCACCATTCGTGCCACGGCGATCTCAGCCGGGTTCATGCTCCGCGCAGCCAGGTTGCGCAGTCGCTGCGCCGCAGTGCGGAGCTCGGGGTCGCTGGCCAGCCGCCGCGCGGCACTTTCGAACCAGAGATAGGCACGCACGGGATCGGGCGGCACGCCACGTCCCGCGAAGTAGAGAACGCCGAGGTAATATTGGGCGCCGACGTTGCCCTGCGTCGCTGCCTTGCGGAACCAGGTGGCCGCTTCGACGAAATCCGGCTCACCATCGAGCCGCTCCGCATAGATGAAACCGAGAGCCTCCTGAGCGCTCGCGTGACCTTGCTCGGCCACACGTCGATACCACTTGATCGCCTCCTCGCTATCTTTCTCGACACCTTTGCCGAGGTGATATGCCCACGCGACGATCAGCTGGGCCTGCATGTCACCGCGCTCTGCCATGGGACGGAGCAGACGATTGCCGGTCGCGCCATCACCCCGCCGATAGGCCGCAATCCCGTCTTCATACGGGCCGGCCGCGGCTGGCCCCGACGCCCACGACAGTACGGTCATGGCCAAAAAGCCTGCGGCTGCCACGATGGTGGCGCGATGAATCGGTTGCCGGGTCATCATATCCTGCCAAGAGAGAATTCTCTCATATTAGTATAGTATTTGTATATTTATACTAATCTACAGTTGTAGATTGCATTCCTGCGCTTGGGCCGGACACGCCGAGTCGACTTGCCCCGGCGCAATGGCTATAGCTGCCGCGATCGGTTTTTCGAGGATGGCGCGGTGAGTGGCGATATCGACGAGTTCCGGCAGCTTCTGGCCAAGGTTGGCACGGGCGCCGGCCTGACGCGGCCGGAGGCCGAGCGTGCGTTCGACATCATGACGGCGGGCAACGCGACGCCAGCGCAAATGGGTGCCTTCCTGATGGCCTTGCGGGTACGCGGCGAGACGGCGGAGGAACTGGCCGGCGGCGCAGCCGTCATGCGTGCCAAGGTACTGAAGGTCGAGGCTCCTGTCGGCGCTATCGACATTGTCGGGACCGGCGGCGACCACCATGGCACCTACAACGTATCGAGCGCCTCGGCCTTCGTCGTTGCCGGCTGCGGCGTGCCGGTGGCCAAGCACGGCAATCGCGCCTTCACATCCAAATCCGGTGCCGGCGATGTCCTGGGTGCGCTGGGCGTGGGCCTCGAACTATCGGTGGAGACGCTCGAGCGGTCGCTGCGCGAGGCCGGCATCTGCTTCCTGATGGCGCCGCGCCACCACAGCGCCATGCGAAACGTGGCCGGCCCCCGCGTCGAACTGGCGCCGACGCGTACCATCTTCAACATGCTGGGGCCGCTGTCGAACCCGGCGCTGGTCCGCCGCCAGCTGGTGGGCGTGTATGATCGCAAATGGGTGCGGCCTGTTGCCGAGGCGCTCGGGCAAATCGGCCTGGAGCGCGCCCTGGTGGTGCACGGCGCCGACGGCATGGACGAGATCACCACCACCACCACGACCTACGCGGCCGAGATGGTGGCCGGCGATGGCGGCCAGGTTTCCGTGCGCGAGTTCGAGATCGCGCCGGAAGACGCCGATCTGCCACGTGCGACGCTCGACCAGCTCAAGGGCCGGGACCCCGCCTACAATGCCGCCGCCATCCGCAGCGTGCTGGCCGGCGAACGCAGTCCTTTCCGCGACATCGTGCTGCTCAATGCCGGCGCCGCCCTCACCGTGGCCGGCAAGGTCGTCACCCTGAAGGAAGGCGCCGCCATGGCTGCCCAGGCCATCGCCTCGGGCAAGGCGATGGCCGCGCTCGACAAGCTGGTCGCGATCTGCGGCGTCAAGGCGTGAGGTCGAACCATGGCCGATGCCCGCACTCTCGAGATGATCGCCGGCTTTGCCGCTACCGGCACGGCGCTTGACCGCATCAATGCCGACAAGGCTGCGCTGGTGGCCCAGCGCAAGGCGGCGCGGCCGCTGGATCAGGTCGAGGCCGATGCCCGCCGGGCCGACATGCCGCGCGGTTTTACGGCGGCGCTGCGTGCGGCGGTCGCCGACGGCCGCTATGGCCTGATCGCGGAAATCAAGAAGGCCTCCCCATCCAAGGGATTGATCCGGGCCGACTTCGATCCGCCCAGCCTGGCGGCAGCCTATGCCGCCGGCGGTGCCACCTGCCTGTCGGTTCTGACGGACACGCCCTACTTCCAGGGCGACGACACCTACCTGGTGGCGGCGCGCACCGCAGCACCGTCACTGCCGGCATTGCGCAAGGATTTCATGATCGATCCCTACCAGATCGTCGAAAGCCGCGCGCTGGGCGCCGACTGCATCCTGCTGATCCTGGCCTGCCTCGATGATGCGCAGGCCGCCGAGCTGTGCACGCTGGCGCGCCGCTGGGACATGGACGTGCTGGCCGAAATCCACGACGGCGCCGAGCTGGAGCGTGCGCTGCGGCTCGACACGCCGCTGATCGGGGTCAACAACCGCAACCTCAAGACCCTGCAGGTCGATCTCGGCACGACCGAAGCGCTGGCGCGCGCCGTGCCGCATGATCGCCTGTTGATCTGCGAAAGCGGGCTGGACAGCCCGGCCGATCTCGCGCGCATGGCCCGCGTCGGCGCGCGCACCTTCCTGATCGGCGAGAGTTTCATGCGCAAGCCCGACGTCGCCGCGGCCGTGCGCGCGATGCTGGCCGATCCGCTGCCGCCCGTTGCCGGCTGACGGAGGCCCCATGGCCGACTTCACCCATTTCGACTCCGAAGGCAATGCACGCATGGTCGATGTCGGCGACAAGGCCGCGACCGAGCGCATTGCCGTCGCCCGTGCCACCATCACCATGCGCCCGGAAACGCTGCGGCTGATCCAGGACAAGGCGGTCAAGAAGGGCGACGTGCTGGCCGTCGCCCAGCTCGCCGGCATCATGGCCGCCAAGCGCACGCCCGATCTCATCCCGCTCTGTCACCCGCTGGCGCTGACGTCGGTTCAGGTGACGTTGAGCTGCGATGCGGCGCGTGCCGCCGTCGACATCGAAGCGACCTGCAAACTCACCGGGAAGACCGGCGTGGAAATGGAGGCGCTGACCGCCGCCTCGGTCGCGGCGCTCACCGTGTACGACATGTGCAAGGCGGTCGATCGCGGCATGACCATCGGCGACGTGCGCCTGGTGCGCAAGTCGGGCGGTAAATCCGGCACCTACGAAGCACCGTAGTACGAGGATCGTTACATGCTCACCGTAGACGCGGCACTGGCCCGGATCGTGGCGCGGCATGCGGCCCTGCCGGCCGAGACGGTATCGATCGCCGATGCCGCCACACGCGTGCTGGCCGCCCCCGTCGTGGCGCGCCTCGACCAGCCGTTCGCCGACCTGTCGGCCATGGATGGCTATGCCGTTCGCGCTGCCGACTGCGCCACGCTGCCGGTCACCCTCACCGTGGTGGGGCAAGCACCCGCCGGTGGCGCTTACGCCGGCACGCTCGGTGCCGGCGAAGCCGTGCGCATCTTCACCGGCGGTCCCCTGCCCGCCGGCGCCGACACCATCGTGATCCAGGAAAACACCAAGACCGCGACAGCGGGCACGGTCACCATCGTCGAAGGCATGCAGCCGTCACGGCACATCCGCAAACGCGGCCTCGACTTCGCGACCGGCACCACGGGCCTGGACGCCGGGCGGCGGCTGGGACCGCGCGACATCGCCCTGGCGGCGGCCATGAACGTGCCGTGGCTGTCGGTCCATCGCCGCCCGCGCGTGGCCATCCTGGCCACGGGCGACGAGCTGGTGATGCCGGGCGAGCCGATCGGCCCCAATCAGATCCTCTCCTCGTCGGCCCTGGCCGTGGCGGCGCTGGTGCGCGCCTGGGGTGGCGAGCCGACCCTGCTGGGCATCGCGCGCGATACGCGCGAGGACATCGGCGCGCGCATCGACGCTGGCCTGTCGTCGGAACTGCTGGTGACCCTGGGCGGCGCCTCGGTCGGCGATCACGACCTCGTCCAGGACGTCCTCAAAGCCCAGGGCTTCACGCTCGACTTCTGGCGCATCGCCATGCGTCCCGGCAAACCGCTGATGTTCGCCGAACGCGGCACACAAACGGCGCTGGGATTGCCGGGTAATCCCGTGTCGACCATGGTTTGTGCGTTGCTGTTCCTGAAGCCGGCGATCGAGCGCCTGTCGGGCCTGCCCGGCGATCCGGTGGCGACCCGCCGCGCCATCCTGGGCAGCGATGTGGGCGCCAACGACAATCGCCAGGACTATGTGCGCAGCCGGCTGCAACGCAACGGCGCCGAGCCGCCGACGGCGACACCGTTTTCTGTGCAGGACAGTTCGATGCTGTCGTTCCTGGCCCGCGCCGACGGCCTGCTGGTACGGCCGGCACACGATCCGGCCCGCCAGGCCGGCGCTGCAGTCGAGGTCATCGATTTCGCCGATTTCGGTGCCGCATTCTGATCCTGTCGCGAACAAACCGCGAGAAATTCAGCATTCACAGTAGCTTGGTAGGGTGCCTCCAGGGAGGCCGCCTCTATACCCCTATTTCAGCCCTTGATATTTTCCGCGAACCAAACTAGAACATAGGCGCCTGTTCTGGTTTTATTCCAGATGAGGTTGATCATCAGGAGTGAGGGCCGACGTGCTGACCCGCAAACAGTATGAGTTGCTCGTGTTCATCAACAAGCGGCTCAATGAGGATGGCGTTTCACCTTCATTCGACGAGATGAAGGAGGCGCTGCGGCTGCGCTCCAAGTCGGGAATCCATCGGCTGATCACCGGCCTGGAAGAGCGCGGCTTCCTGCGCCGGCTGGCACACAGGGCGCGCGCGCTGCAGGTCATCAAGCTGCCGGAAGCCGCGGCGGTGCCGCACCTGCCCGACCCCGGCTTCGCCCCGGCAGCGGGCCGCGCCGCAGCCAATATCGGCATGCGCGAGCCCGGTTCGACCTTCGTTCCGCAGGTCATCAAGGGCGACTTCCGCCCCAACCTGCCGGGCGTGCTGGTACCGGCGAACGAGGCTGCCGCGCTGGCGCTGCCGCTCTACGGCAAGATCGCGGCCGGTACCCCGATCGAGGCCCTGCGCGACAACACCACGACCATCGACGTGCCTGTGTCGCTGCTGAGCCAAGGCGCCCACTACTGCCTGCAGGTCGAAGGCGACTCGATGATCGAAGCCGGCATCAACGACGGTGACATCGCGATCATCAAGAGCGGCGATACGGCCGACAACGGCAGCGTCGTCGTGGCCCTGATCGACGATGCCGAGGCGACACTGAAGCGTTTGCGGCGCAAGGGCGCCTCGATCGCACTCGAGCCCGCCAATGCCCGCTACGAGACGCGGATCTTCGGGCCGGATCGGGTCAAGGTCCAGGGACGTCTGGTCGGCCTCTACCGCAAGTTCTGAATCCCCTAGGGCGCTCGCACGTCCGCCGCACGCGGCCGCGTTTCCGGCTTGGGGACCCACGGACGATCACCGCGCGCGTGGCGCGTGTTTTCAATCCGTACGACACCCGCATCATCCATCCAGATGGCGTAGGCACCGTTGCGCCAGATGTCAAAGCGATCGACGACCTGCTGGACGGTGGGGCAGCGACGGCGCACCGGCACGAGCGAGACCAGCATGTCGACGGCACCGCAATCGTCAACCAAGGCCTCGACCTTGCTGACGATGGCGATCCGACCACCGGCGCGACGGTAAACGCAGCCCAGCGCATCGCACCGCAAGCGGCCATCGGCGCTTTCGGTGCCTACAGGCCACAGGCCGGCCTGCTCGGCGCCGGCACGCCGTACCCAGCTGTCGGCGGTAAAGCGCTCGATGCGTCCCGATGACAGCAGCATGCCGCCGTCGGCGGTGCGAACCCCGACCAACCGCGCATCACCGCTGACCATGATGTCCGGCGGTCGCTGCAGCGGCCCCAGCAGCAGCGCCAGCACGGCGGGTGCCACGCCCCACCAGCGCCACGGTCCACGCCACAGGCAGAGCCACAATCCTCCCAAGGTCAGCAGCCACAGCGACGCTCCCGGCAGGGCCGGCGTGACCGTCGCCGCCGCTGGCCACGACGCCGCCTCGCGCGCCACCCACATGATCGCCTCGATGCCCCATCCCATCGGAACCAAAGCGATCGCCTCGCCGCCGAACGGCAACAGCGGAAGCGCCAGCAATGCCCACGGCATGACCCAGATGCCGGTCAGCGGCACGGCAATGAGATTGGCGAACACACCCACCAGGCTGAGGCGATTGAAATGGTAGGCCGAGAAGCCCGCCGTTGCGATGCTGGCAACCAGCGTGGTGAACAGAGAAGCGCCGACGTGCCTGGCGACCCGGCCGGCAAGGGTCGGTGCCAGATCGGCATGGCGAGCCCGCCAGGGCTGCCACGCTTCCCATGCGGCCACCAGCGCCACAACGGCGGCGAACGAGAGCTGGAAGCTGGCGCCAACGAGGCTTTCCGGCAGCACCAGCAGGATGATGACGGCCGCCCAGCACACCAGGCGCATGGTCACGGCCGTGCGGTCCGTCAGCACGGCCAGCAGCACGATCGCCAACATCAGGAACGAGCGCTGGGCCGGCACCGGCGCGCCGGCCAGCACGGTGTAGAACAGCGCGCCCAGGACGCCGGCGACCGCCGCCCACTTCTTGATCGGGAAGCGCAGCGCCAGCAGCGGCACGGTCGCCAACCCGTAGCGTACAAGTCCCATGACCAGCAGGGCCGCGAAGCTGATGTGCAGGCCCGAGATCGACAGCAGGTGCGCCAGACCCGAGTCGCGCATGGCCTGCATGGTATCCTTGGAGATGCCGCTCTGATCGCCGGCGATCAACGCCGCGGCCAGGGCGCCGGCATCACCGGGCAACGCCGCGACCAGACGGGCCGACAGGCGGCGGCGCAGCTCGTCGACCCACATGACGATGCCCGAGGGCTGCCCCGCGGCGATAACGGTCGGCGTGCCGTTGGCGTAGCCGACAGCTCCCAGGCGCGCGTACCAGGCGAAACGCTGGAAGTCGAAGGCACCGGGCGCGGCGGGACCTGGTGGCGGCGACAGCGTCGCGACGATGGAGATACGATCGCCTGTGACCAGCCGATCACCAGCGCCGCCCTTGAGCGATATGCGCACGCGCGCCGGTGTCGCTTCCGGCCGCAGGTTGCGCAGCACGACATTGTCGAGGACGAGGCGCCGCCCTTCCGGCAATAGCGTCACCTCGACAACGCGCCCCTCCACGGCTGCCGGGCCATAGTTTCGTGCCAGAACCGGCGCGGTGGTCTGGGCGGTGCGCCACGTCACGGCGCCGAAGCCGGCGCCGACGGCAATGACGACGATCGCCATCGGCCGGACCGGCAAGCCGGCCATGCTGGCGCCGAGCAGCACGAGGCCGGCGCCGATCATGGCGAATGCAACCCACAGCGGCGGCTCCAGTGGCAGCTCGAAATAGAGCGCGATGCCCGCCCCGAGGGCTACCGGCAGCCACAGGATCCAGCGATCGCGTTCGGCTTCCAGACGCCGCAGCAGATCGGCACAGGTACGCCGCAGGAGGCCTGTGGCAGGCTCCCCGGAAGACGGTGCTGCAATGCCGATGGTCCCCACGCCTCGCCCCGGCCGTGGCCCTGCCCTGCGGGTTGACAGCCACGGCTCTTATGCTACGCCCCCCTTTGTGACCAAAGCGGGGCCGATGTGACGGCTGCTGTTGTTTGGCCCCTCGCACCGACCTGGACCGATGACTGTCGTTACACGTTTCGCCCCCTCGCCCACGGGCTTCCTGCATATCGGCGGCGCTCGCACGGCGCTGTTCAACTGGCTCTATGCCCGTCACCACGGCGGCACCTATCTGCTGCGGATTGAGGACACCGACCGGCAACGGTCGACCCAGGAGGCGATCGACAAGATCCTGAGCGACCTGGCCTGGCTCGGCCTCGATTGGGACGGCGATGCGGTCTACCAGTTCAGCCGCGCCGAACGGCATGCCGCGGTGGCCCACCAGTTGCTGGCCGAGGGCAAGGCCTACCACTGCTACGCCACGCCCGAGGAGCTCGAGCAGATGCGCGAGCAGGCGCGCAAGGATGGGCGGCCGATGCGCTACGACGGGCGCTGGCGGGATCGTGATCCCAAAGATGCGCCAGCCGGCGTGAAACCCGTCATCCGTCTCAAGGCGCCCCAGACCGGTGAAAGGACGGTGGTGGATCGCGTGCTGGGGTCGGTGACCCTCCAGAACAGCCAGCTCGACGATATGGTTCTGCTGCGCTCCGATGGCACCCCGGTCTACATGCTGTCCGTGGTCGTCGACGACCATGACATGGGCATCACCCACGTCATCCGCGGTGCCGACCACCATACCAACACGTTCCGCCAGGTTCAGCTCTACGAGGCGCTGGGCTGGCAGGTGCCGGCGTTCGCCCATATTCCGCTGATCCACGGTCCCGACGGTGCCAAACTGTCCAAACGCCACGGCGCGCTGGGCGTTGACGCTTATCGCGACATGGGCTTCCTGCCCGCCGCGCTCCGCAATTACCTCCTGCGACTGGGCTGGAGCCACGGCGACGACGAGATCATCCCGACCGAACAGGCGATCGCCTGGTTCGACCTGGAGCATGTGGGGCAGTCGCCTGCCCGCTTCGATGTCACCAAGCTGACAAGCCTCAACGCGCACTACCTGCGTGAGACGCCGGACGCCGAATTGCTGCCCTTCGTCCTGCCCGCCGTCGAGACTGCGACCGGCGGTCCGCTGTCCGATGTGGCACGCGACCGTATCGCCCGCGGCATCAACGGCGTGAAGCAGCGTTCGCGCACGCTGGTCGAACTCGCGGCGGGCCTGGCCTTCTATGCACGCACGGGCATGCCGGCGCCGACGGATGCCAAGGCCGCGGCGATCCTGACGGCCGACGCCAAGGCGGTGCTGGGCGGCGCGGCGGAAGCGCTGGAGCCGGCAACGTGGACGGAAGCCGACCTCGAGGGTGCGATCAAATCGTTCGCGGAAACGCGCGGCATGAAGCTGGGCCAGATCGCCCAGCCGCTGCGCGTGGCGCTGACGGGCTCCACGGTTTCCCCCGGCATTTTCGAAGTCCTGGCCATTCTGGGCCGCGAGGAATCGCTGTCGCGGCTGCGGGCTGCGGCGGCCTGACGCGGCACATCGTGTCAGTACAGCTGACAGAATTGCGCCCATCGAAGGGGCTTGTTAGGGTGCCCCTGATTTCCGGCGCGGCGCGTGGAAGCGGACATGATCCGACGGTGTTCGGAGAAGCCGCCCTATGCGCTGTGTCACGGTCGGCTTTCCACAGCAGGTGACGCCATGAGCAGCAACAGGTCCGTTACACTTTCCGACGACAGCAACGGCAAGACCTGGAAGTTCCCGGTATTGGCCGGCTCGACGGGCCCGGACGTCATCGACGTGCGCAAGCTCTACGGCGACACCGGCATGTTCACCTACGATCCGGGTTTCACCTCGACCGGTTCGTGCGAATCGAAGATCACGTACATCGACGGCGACGAGGGCATCCTGCTGCATCGTGGCTACAACATCGCCGAGTTGGCCGAACGCAGCGACTTCATGGAGGTCGCCTACCTGCTGTTGAACGGTGAGTTGCCGACGGCCGAGGAGAAAGCCGACTTCATCCACACGATCAGCCGCCACACGATGCTGCACGAGCAGATCACCACATTCTACCGTGGCTTCCGCCGTGACGCGCACCCCATGGCAGTGTGTTGCGGCGTGGTGGGTGCCCTGTCGGCCTTCTATCACGACTCGCTCGACATCAACGATCCGCACCAGCGGATGATCTCGGCGCACCGGCTGATCGCCAAGATGCCGACCATCGCGGCCATGGCCTACAAGTATTCCGCCGGCCAGCCCTTCATGTATCCGCAGAACAACCTCAGCTATGCCGGCAACTTCCTGCGCATGCTGTTCGGCGTGCCGGCCGAAGAATACGTGATGAACCCGGTCATCGAGAAGGCGATGGACCGGATCCTGATGCTGCATGCCGACCATGAGCAGAACGCCTCGACCTCGACCGTGCGGCTCGCCGGCTCGTCCGGCGCCAACCCGTTCGCCTGCATTGCCGCCGGCATCGCCTCGCTTTGGGGACCCAGCCACGGCGGCGCCAACGAGGCCGTGCTGAACATGCTGCAGCACATCGGCGATCGGAAGAACATCGGAACGTTCCTGTCGCGGGTGAAGGATAAGAACGATCACACCCGGCTGATGGGCTTCGGGCATCGCGTCTACAAGAACTACGATCCGCGTGCCACGGTGATGCGCAAGACCTGCCACGAGGTCCTGGCGTCGCTCGGCATCAAGGACGACCCACTGCTCGATCTCGCGATGGAGATGGAGCAGATCGCGCTGAAGGACGAGTACTTCGTCTCCAAGAAGCTCTACCCGAACGTCGACTTCTACTCGGGCATCATCTTCCGGGCCATCGGCATCCCGGTCAGCATGTTCACCGTGCTGTTCGCCGTTGCCCGCACCACCGGCTGGATCGCCCAGTGGCGTGAGATGATCGAGGATCCGCAGTCCAAGATCGGCCGCCCGCGGCAGCTCTACACCGGCCAGACCGAGCGGCCCTACGTTCCCATCCATGCCCGCAAATAACGTCGGCCGCTCCGAGTTGGCCGCCATGACGGCGCACAAGCCTCGATCCTTCGGCCCGGCGGGCGGCGACAGCCGCCGGACCGCCGGGAGCGGCAAATCGGGGATTGTGCGCGTCTCCGCCCCGGCGAATGACAACGGACCGAGCTATGCGCGGGCGGCGCGCTGGCTCATCCGTCTGGCCGCCGTACTGGCCGTGATCGGTGTTGTGGTAGCCTTGATACAGTAGGATCGCGGCGTCAGATGCCGCGGATCATCGCCGCGAACGTCGCCTCGGCCGCCACGTTGCCGTCGACGATGGCTTTGCCGGAGAATTTCCACACGGCCTGCCGGGCCTGCAGCTTCTGGACGTGGACTTCGATTCGATCGCCAGGCACGACTGGGCGGCGGAACCGCGCGCCGTCGATCGACATGAAGTAGACGAGTTTGCCCTCGGCTTCGGCGCCCATGGTGGCAACGACGAGAATGCCGGCGGTCTGCGCCATGGACTCCACGATCAGCACCCCGGGCATGACCGGCGAGGCCGGGAAATGGCCCTGGAAAAACGGCTCGTTGATCGAGACGTTCTTGATGCCGATCGCGCTTTCTCCCAGCTTCAGGTCGATCATGCGATCCACCAGCAGCATCGGATAGCGATGCGGGATCATCTGCATGATGCGCTGGATATCGAGCGACTCGATGATCCCGGGCGTTGTCGTTTCTGTTGCGCTCATTGTCGTCGTCCAAAGGCTCGGCCGGACACGGACTACAGTCGCGTACCGAAGCTAAACCGGAACTTCTCCGTCTTGTCGAACTTCTCCTTCCGGATCGGCACGGCGAAGTCGACCCGGATAGGCCCGAAGGGCGACACCCACTGCAGACCGACACCCGCCGACGCACGGATCGAGCTCGAGTCCTGCACGGAGGGGTCCTTCTCCTGCGCGCCCCACAAGCTGCCGGCATCGACGAACGCCTTGCCGAGAATTCCCAGCTCGCGCGGCAAGCCGAGCGGGAAACTCAACTCGGCAGAAGCAACGTAGTAATACTTGCCGCCCAGCGCGTCGCCGCCACTGTGAGGACCGACGCCGCCGGTTCGGAAGCCTCGGAAGTTGTCGCCGCCCAGGAAAAAGCGGTTGGCGATCTTCAGGTCGTCCTTGATCGGCTTGACGATGCCGCCCTGCGCCGACATCGAGAACACGACCTCGTCAAAGACCTCATAGTACCACTGGGCTTCGAGCTTGTTGCGATAGAAGTGCTCGGTGCCACCCAGGCCGCCGATATCGAACGAGTACCGCAGCACCCAACCCTTGGTCGGGTTGAGGCGATTGTCGCGCGTATCCCAGGCGACGACCGTCCCGAGTTCGGAGGTCCATGTCTTGCCCGCCTGAGCCTTGATCAGCGGTGAGGCGTTGTCGCCGACGTTCTTGATGACATCGCGCTTCAGCGAGTACCGCACGGTCTGCCGGGTGTTCTCGGAAATGCTCCAGCCGGCGCGCAGCGCAAAACCGAGTTCGCTTTCGTCGTATGAGCTCGTTCTCTGGTTGTCGCGGGTGATGCGGAAGAGATCGAACCCTGCCGATACGTTGCGATCGAGGAAGTACGGCTCGGTGAAACTGAGGTCGATCTGCGTGCTGCGCGTACCCAACGACAGGCCGACGCGCAGATCCTGGCCGCGGCCCAGCAGGTTGCGCTCGCGCACCGACAGGTCGCCCAGGACGCCCGACGATGTCGAATAGCCGGCACCGATCGAAATCTCACCGGTGCTCTGCTCGACGACATTGACCTCGATGATGGTCTTGTCCGGTGCCGTTCCCGGCGTATTGGACACGTCGACCTTCTCGAAAAAGCCGAGATTCTGCAGCCGCTGCTGCGAGCGGCGCAGCTTGGCGGTGTTGAACGCATCACCCTCACCCAGGCGGAATTCGCGCCGGATCACCTTGTCCAGGGTGCGCGTATTGCCGGTGATATTGATGCGTTCGACATAGACGCGCGGCCCTTCCTGGATATCGTATTCGATGTCGATCGTCTTCGTATCGGCGTTGCGCTTGATGTTGGGGCGCACGTCGACGAAGGCGTAACCCAGAGTGCCGACCGCCTCCGCGATGGCGGTGACCGTCTTCTCGACCTGGTCCGCGTTGTACCAGCTGCCTTCGCGCGTGGTGACCAGCGCCTTCGCCGCCTCCACGTCGAGGCCTTCGAACCGCGTGGTGACGTCGACCTTGCCGAACTTGTAGCGCTCGCCTTCCGAGATCGTGAAGGTCACGAAGAAGCCGTCCCGATCCGGCGCCAGCTCGGCGACCGCCGACACGACACGGAAATCGGCATAGCCCTCCGACAGATAGAACTTGCGCAACAGCTCCTTGTCGAAATTCACCCGGTCGGGATCGTAGCGATCATCCGACGAGAAGACGCGAAACCAAGCCGACTCCGTGGTGCGGATCATCTCGCGCAGCTTGCCGTCGCTGAAATGCTCGTTACCGATGAAGGTGATGCGACGGATGCCCGTGGTGGCGCCTTCGTCGATCTCGAAGACCAGGTCGACGCGGTTTTGGTCCAGACGGATCGTCTTGGGCTCGATCCGGGCGTTGAACTTGCCGGCACGACGGTAAACTTCGACCAGGCGGCTGACGTCGGACTGCACCTTGGCCTGGGTAAAGACCGTGCGCGGCTTGGTCTGGATCTCCTGCTTCAGCTGGTCGTCGTCGAGCTTCTTGTTACCTTCGAAGGCAACGCGATTGATGATCGGGTTCTCGACCACCTTGACGATCAGTCGCGGGCCATCCTGCTGGACCGTGACGTCCGCGAACAGCCCGGTCGACACCAGCGCCTTCAGCGATCGGTCGATCGCCTCCGGGTCGGCAACCTGCCCTTCGCGAATAGCGATGTAGGAACGGATGGTCTCCAGCTCAACACGGCTGTTGCCCTGGATGACAATGGTCGAGATCACGCCGCCCCGCTGAGCCGAAGCCGGCGGAACCGTCATGACCACGCACGAAATACAGAGGGCGGCGACGCCCAGAACGCGTTTCAGACGCAGCAAAGCTCCCCCTGCCCTGTCGGGGTTGTTTTCCAACTGACAGGTTCCTTGTTTAACCGACAGCGGACTCTCATGCCACCCTCGATTCATACTATTCATAGCGGCAGGATACGGCCGATCAACAACGAGATGTCGTTGAAGGTGGCAAACACCATCAGACTGCCCATGACGGCCAGGCCGATCCGGAACCCGATATCCTGGGCCCGGGCCGACAGCGGACGGCCGCGAATCCACTCGATGGCGTAGAACAGCAGGTGGCCCCCATCGAGCATGGGAATTGGCAGCAGGTTGAAAACACCCAGCGTCACCGACAGTCCGATGATGAAGTAGAATACAGCGCTCCAGCCGATCTGTGAGACCTCGCCTGCCGTCTTGGCGATGCGGATCGGCCCGCCAATTTCATTGGCCGGCCGCAAACCGAGCACGATCTGGCGGATCACCGTGTAGATGGTGCCCGTCATGCGCCAGACCTGAACGGTCGCTTCGACCCCCGCGTCCACGGGCCCCATGGTCCGCACGATCGAGGCGGAACTGCTGGAAAAGCCCAACCGGCCCTCGAACCGTGGCTTGCCATCGGCACCCGTGACTTCCTCGGCCGCCGGCGTAGCCACGATATCCACAGTGGCCCCGTCCCGGTCGACCTTGATGGTCGTGGGCTGGTTGGGCCGCTCACGAACGATCTTGGGGATCTGGCCGAAATACTGGATCGGCGTGCCCTCGACCTCCACAACCCGGTCGCCAGCCCGCAGGCCCGCGCTCTCCGCCACGCTACCGGGCAGCACGCGGCCAATCACGGGCAGCGCGCTGGTGCTCGCAACGCCCAGTTCCCCCAGGCGATGCACGTTGCCGAAGCGATCCTTGTAGTCGTGAGGTGTGGGCGTCACCATGAGCGACTGCGTCTTGCCGTCGCGGGTCAGCGTCACCGGCAGCGCCACGCCCGGGTTGATCTGCACGACGGACAACGCATCCTCAAAACTATCCACCGAGCGACCGCCGATCGACACGATCGTATCGCCCGTGCGCAGCCCGGCCTTGGCGGCGGCGCCTTGCGAATCGACAACGACGACGGTGGGTGGCGTATAGGGTTGGCCCAGCGTCATCAGCAGGATCGCCATCAGCACGACGGCGAAGATCAAGTTGGCGGCAGGCCCGGCGACGACCACTGCCGCGCGCACACCCAGTGATTGGGTATGGAAGGCGCGCTTGCGCTGCTCCGCCGTCAGACTGTCGTCGCCGGCACCAGCGCCCGTTGCATTGGCATCACCGAGGAACTTGACGTAACCGCCCAACGGCAGCGCCGCGAAGCGCCAGCGCGTTCCGGTCTTGCGGCTGGTCCAGCCCCACACCTCGGGTCCGAAACCGATCGAAAAGACCTCGGCGTGCACACCATTGCGTACGCCGATCCAGTAGTGCCCCCACTCGTGCACGAACACCAACACAGTGATGATCAGCAGGGTGAGAATGATGTTGTTGGTGATAAAACCGACGAAGTCCATGGGACTGCATTCTCCCCGTTCCGCCCGTCACCGATCGCGCGCGCACATCGACTGCGCCTCGGCACGGGCCTGGGTATCGACCGCCTGAATATCAGCGAAACTTGACGGAACGGCATTGGTGCGCGCCCGGCCGCCCATTCGCTCCATCACGTCCTGCACAATACGAGCAATATCCAAGAATCTAATCTGAGATTTCAGATAAGATTCGACGGCTATCTCATTGGCAGCGTTCAGGATTATGGGAAAATATCCGCCCAATTGCAGAGCCTCCCGCGCGAGCCTCAACGCAGGGAAGCGCTCCAGGTCCGGCGGCTCGAATGTGAGCGCCGACAATTTGGCGAAGTCGAGGCGCGCGGCGCGCGTTTTCATCCGTCGCGGCCAAGCCAGCGTATGGGCGATCGGTACCCGCATGTCCTGATCGCCCATCTGAGCCACGACTGATCCATCGGCGTACTCGACCATCGAGTGGATCACCGACTGTGGGTGAACGACGACGTCGATGCGCTCATCGGGCATATCGAACAAGTGGTGCGCTTCGATCAGCTCCAGGCCCTTGTTCATCATGGTGGCCGAATCGACCGAGATCTTGGCGCCCATGTCCCAGTTCGGGTGGGCCACCGCCTGGGCCGGCGTGGCGTGCCCCATCTGCTCCAGCGTCCAGGTGCGGAACGGGCCGCCTGATGCGGTCAGTATCAACCGATCCACGGAGTCCCGATTGGCTTCATCGAGGCACTGGAAGATGGCGTTGTGTTCACTGTCGACGGGTAGAAGCCGGCCGCCACCCTCACGCACGGCTTGCAGCAGAACATCGCCGGCGCAAACCAGCGCTTCCTTGTTGGCCAACGCAATCGCCGCGCCGCGCCGCGCCGCCGCCAACGTCGGCGGCAGACCGGCAAACCCCACGATCGCCGCCATCACCCAGTCAGCGGGCCGCTCGCCAGCCTCGATCAGCCCGCTTTCGCCGGCGGCCGCCTCGATTCCGGTGCCGGCCAGCGCCTCCTTGAGGGCGGCGTAGCACGATGTATCGGCGACCACCGCCAAGCGGGCGCCCAGCTGCCGCGCCTGCTTGGCCAGCAGGTCGACATTGCGATGGGCCGTCAGCACCTCGACGGCGAAGCGTCCCGGCGTGCTTGCGATCAGATCGATCGTGTTGCACCCGACCGACCCCGTCGATCCCAGCACCGTCACGCGGCGCCCGTCACCGGACGCCACGGGTCTTGTCAGTTCCATGCTCAGTTCCATGGCACCGCTCCGCCACCCAGCAGACGAATTGCGGCCACAAACAGAAGCGCCGCCAGCAAGCCATCCACCCGATCGAGAATACCACCATGTCCTGGAATAAGTCGGCCACTGTCCTTGTGCCCGAACCGGCGTTTCATCGCCGACTCGACGAGGTCTCCGATCTGCGCCACGACCGCGATCAGGGCGCCCCAGAATGCCAACGACAGGCCGCTGGCGGCCATCCAGGCCGTGAAGACTACGCTGACCACGGCCGCCGCCACCACCCCGCCCGCCAGTCCGGACCAGGTTTTGCCGGGGCTGATGCTGGGCGCCAGCTTCGGACCGCCCAGTGTACGGCCGGTGAAGAAGGCGAAAATGTCCGTGGCCCATACGGCAGCCAGCAGCCACAGGAACGTCATCAACCCGGCCTTGGCATCGTGGCGCAGCCAGAACGCGGCGAGCACCGCCAATCCGATATAGATGTAACCGATCACCAGCCAGCCAGGCCGACGCCAGCCCCCCACCATCTGCCGCCACTCGAAGATCATCATCACCGTGGCCAGCGCGACAAGCAGGTCGAACCAGGGGAAGTCGTACCAAACCGCGGCGATCGCCAGCGGCGCCAGGACCACCGCCGACACCACGCGTACCGCCAGATCGCGAAACCGGCCGGTGCGCGGCGCCTCAGCCGGCGACGGCGCCATAGCGACGTTCCCGCCGCCGGAACTCGGCAATGGCGTACTCAAGGTCGGCTTTGCTGAAGTCGGGCCACAGCGCTGGGCTGAAAATCAGCTCGGTGTATGCTGACTGCCACAACAGGAAATTGCTGATCCGCTGGTCACCGCCAGTGCGGATCAGAAGGTCGGGCTCGGGCAGGTCACGCGTCAGCAGGTGGCGCTCCACCGTCTGCTCGTCGATCGCTGCCGGGGCCAGTTTACCCAGCGCGACGGCCTGGGCGAGGCGCTGTGCGGCCTGCACGATGTCGGCACGACCACCGTAGTTCAGCGCGATCGAGACGTGAATGCGGGCGTTGGCCCGCGTGCGCTCCTCGGCGATGTTGATCATGTCGACGATGTCCGCCGCCAGGCCATCGCGATCGCCCACAACCCGCAGGCGCGCGCCCTCCTTGGCCAGCGTATCGAGCTCGGCTCGCAGATACTGCCGCAACAGGCCCATGAGGAAATTGACCTCGTCGGCCGGCCGTTTCCAGTTCTCGGTCGAAAATCCGAAAAGTGTCAGGTACTCGACGCCCAGTTCACCCGCAGCCCGCACGGTCGCGCGCACGGTTTCCACGCCGCGACGATGGCCCGCGGTGCGGGGCATCCCACGCGCCTTCGCCCAGCGCCCATTGCCATCCATGATGATGGCGACATGGCGCGGCCCATCCGAGGGGTCGGACGGCGCGGGAATGGGTGCAGCGACAGGCGGCATTGCGGGACAGGCGGTCGACGACATCTCAGACCGTCATGATCTCCTTTTCCTTGGCCGCGAGCGTCTCATCGGCGGCCTTCACGAACCTGTCGGTCATCTTCTGAACATCCTCGTTCAAGCGCCGGTGTTCATCCTGCGAAATCGACTTGTCCTTCTCGGCCTTCTTCAGGTCTTCCATGACGTCACGACGCACATTGCGCACCGCCACCCGCGCCTGCTCGGCGTATTTGTGCGCCACCTTCGTCAGTTCCTTGCGCCGCTCCTCGTTGAGCTCGGGAATCGGCACCCGCACCAGGGTGCCATCGGCGGCCGGATTGAGGCCGAGACCGGCTTCCCGGATCGCCTTCTGCACGGCCACCACCAGCCCCTTGTCCCACACCTGGACCGACAGCAACCGCGGCTCCGGTGCGCTCACCGTCCCGCACTGGTTGAGCGGCATGCGCTGGCCATAGGCCTCGACCACCACCGGCTCGAGAAGGCTTACCGCGGCGCGACCCGTGCGCAGACCGGCGAACTCCTTCTTCAGCGCATCGATGGCGCCCTGCATCCGTTTCTCGAATTCCTTCAGGTCTGGAGCGGCCATGACCGTCACTCCTCGTCGGTGATAATCGTAAACGTACCCTCGCCGCGCATGACCTCGGCCAGCCCGCCGGGCCGGTGCAGATCGAACACGACGATCGGAATGCGGTTCTCGCGGGCCAGCGAAATCGCCGACGCGTCCATGACCTGCAGGTCTTGTGACAGGACATCCATGTAGGTCAAACGATCGTAGCGCTGGGCACCGGGGTTCTTGCGCGGATCGGCGGAGTAGACGCCGTCGACCTGGGTCGCCTTCAACATGGCGCCCACCCCCATCTCCGCCGCGCGCAAAGCGGCGGCCGTATCCGTGGTGAAGAACGGATTGCCGGTGCCGGCGGCGAAGATGACGACACGCCCCTTTTCCATGTGGCGCTCGGCGCGGCGGCGGATATAGGGCTCGCACACCGTGGTCATCGGGATCGCCGACATCACGCGCGTGTGCACGCCGATCTTCTCCAGCGCGTTCTGCAGCGCCAGTGCGTTGATCACGGTGGCCAGCATGCCCATGTAGTCGGCGCTGGCGCGTTCCATGCCGGTGGCCGCACCGGCGACACCGCGGAAGATGTTGCCGCCGCCGATCACGATGCACACCTCGACGCCCATGGCGTGCACGGCGCCGATCTCACGCGCGATCGAGGCCAGCATCTTGGGATCCAGGCCGTATTCGCGCTCACCCATAAGTCCTTCGCCGGACAGCTTGATCAGCACACGGCGATAGGCGGGTACAGCAGGCATGCCTGGACTCTGTTCTTGGTGCGCCGGCCACAAATCGTGGCGACGGCCGACGGACATAAAGCGACGGCCGATATTACACCAGCCGTCCCCTCACGCACGGTATTTTGTGCTCCACCGTACGGTGCTCGCCAGATACGGTGGACCTTGCCGCGGACGGCAAGGATCAATGTTGTGGCCGGCTCAGTTCTTCGCCAGGCCAGCCTGGGCCGCCACCTCGGCGGCGAAGTCATCCTGCTTCTTCTCGATGCCTTCACCGAGCTGAAAGCGGGCGAAGCCGGTGAGCTTGATCGGCGCGCCGACGTCCTTGGCCGCCGCGTCGATCGCCTTGGCCACCTTGGTCTCGCCGTCGATGACGTAGGTCTGCTCCAGCAGCACGACGTCCTGATAGAACTTGCGCAACCGGCCCTCGACCATCTTGGCTGCAATCTCGGGCGTCTTGGCCGTCTGGCCAGCCACCTCCAGCTGCACCTTGCGCTCGCGCTCGACCGCTGCCGGATCGAGGTCGGCGGTCGAGACCGACTGCGGATTGGCGGCCGCCACATGCATGGCCAACTGCTTACCGAAAGCCGCCAGCTTGGCCTGGTCGCCGGTCGACTCCAGCGCCACCAGCACACCGATCTTGCCCAGCGACGGCGCCACCGCCGTGTGCACATAGCTCGCCACAACGCCCTGCGATACGGCGAGCTTGCGCGCACGCCGCAGCGACATGTTCTCACCGATGGTGGCAATCAGGTGGGTGAGCTCGCCCTGCACGTCGCGGCCCGTCCCCGGATACGCCGCCGTCGCAACCTTGGCGATGTCACCGTCATTGGCCAGCGCCTGCTGGGCCGCCGCTTGCACGAACGCCTGGAAGGTGTCGTTGCGGGCCACGAAATCAGTTTCGGAATTGACCTCGACCAGGGCTCCCGCGGTGCCGTTGGCGACCACGCCAACCAGACCTTCGGCAGCAACGCGGCCGGCCTTTTTGGCCGCTGCCGACAAGCCCTTCTTGCGCAGCCAATCAATCGCAGCTTCAAGATCGCCGCCGGTTTCGTTCAGCGCCTTCTTGCAGTCCATCATGCCGGCGCCGGTCTTCTCGCGAAGCTCCTTGACCAGGGCGGCGGTAATCTCGGCCATTGTCGGTCTCCGTATCTTGCCAATGCGAGACGGCCGGTCATGCGACCGGCCGCCCCGAATACCTTCGATGCAGGGCGGGCTCAGGCGGCCGGGGCCGCACTTTCGGCAGCCGCCGCTTCGGTCACATCCGGCAGTTCTTCCGGCAGCGGCTCGGCAACTTCGCCAAGGTCACCGCCCGATGCCTTGATCTCTTCGCGGATGCCGTCGAGCACGGCGCCCGACAGCAGTTCGCAGTAGAGCGAGATGGCGCGGATGGCGTCGTCGTTGCCCGGCACCGGATAGGTGATGCCATCGGGATCGGAATTGCTGTCGAGGATGGCGACGATGGGGATGCCGCGCTTGCGCGCTTCCAGCACCGCGATCGCCTCCTTGTTGGTGTCGATCACGATCAGGATGTCGGGCAGGCCGCCCATTTCCTTGATGCCACCCAGCGAGCGCTCGAGCTTGTCGCGCTCGCGCGACATATCGAGCGTTTCCTTCTTGGTCAGGCCGACCAGGTCACCGGCCAGCTTGTCGTCCAGCTCGCGCAGCCGCTTGATCGACGCCGAAATGGTCTGCCAGTTGGTCATCATGCCGCCCAGCCAGCGGTGATTGACGTAGTACTGGCCGCATCGCTTGGCGGCCTCGGCGACCCGCTCCGCCGCGGCCGACTTGGTGCCGACGAACAGCACACGGCCACCGGCAGCGACCGTGTCGCGCACGACCTTCATGGCCTGCTCGAGCAGCGGCACGGACTGCGTCAAGTCGATGATGTGCACCCCGTTGCGCACCCCAAACAGGTACGGCTTCATCTTGGGGTTCCAGCGGCGTGTGTGGTGGCCGAAATGGACGCCAGCTTCCAGCAGCTGACGCATCGTAAACGACGGAATCGTCATCTTCTACCTTCTCCGGTTGAGCCTCCGCGGGGGTCGTCCTTGCGGACACCGGAGCGAACGACGGGATTTCTCCCCGCCGACCGCAGCCCCGCGTGCGAGATGGCGCGGGTGATACAGCCCTGCTGCTGGTTTGGCAAGAGCCGGCCGGCTCAGTTGGTTTGGAATTGACGCCTCACTCATAAATGAGTATCTGGTCACAAATCATTACCGGAGATCTCATGGCCGCGTTCACCGTAGGCGACACAATCAACATGACGGGCTACTTTTTGCAGCTCCACTTCATCCGTGGCCAGTCGCCAGCCGAGCTGGAAAAGCGCATCGGCTTTCGGCCCGGCCGTCTGTCGCAGGGCTGGTACCTGTTCTTCATGCTGCGGCGGCCGACGCCGGACGACTACGAGATGCACGGCTATACGCATTTCTCCGGCGGTCGCGTGCAGGGGCATCTGACGCATGCCTCGCCACCGCCCATCCAGGAGCAGCGCCTGACCCTGGAACAGGGCTGGAGCACGGCCGATGTGCGCCGCTTCAAGGACCGCCAGGTAGCCGATTTCGAGATCAGTGGCCCGCGACGTTTGGCAAAGGTCATCCCGGTGATCGACCACACGTCCATCGAGACGTATCCGCCGGGTTCGGGCATTCCGCAGTGGAAGGGCGTGAAGCCCCTGCCCTTCCGCGTCAAGGCGGCACTTGGCCCGGGCCAAGCCTACACGGGCGACTTCGTCTGATCGGCCGTCATCAACTCGAGCAGGACCGTATAGAGCTGGAGCAGCGTCAGCGGTGCGCTGCCCTCGGCCTTGTTGTTGGCGATGATCCAGATCGATCGCCCCAGGGCGAGAACCTCTTGTGCCAGACGCGCCAGCAATTGGCGCGTCTGCGGATCCTCATCGATCAGGCGGTTGAAGGGAAAGTAGCGGTTCTTGGCCTGCTCGTAGCGGAATCCCGGCCGCAGGTTCCACCGCACGATCACCGGGCCCGCCGGCGCATAGGGACCCTCCGGACAATCATCCAGTACCCGCAAGGCATTCACCTGCCGCGCGACGCTGGGCATGCGGTCATGCAGTCCCACAACGTAGCGAACACCAACGTCGCGCAGCATCCGCATCAATCTCGGCGTGAGGAGCTCCGGATTGCGCAGTTCGACGGCATAGACCGGCGTCCGTCCTCCGACGTCACGCGGCAACGCTTCCAGAAAGACGCCCAGCCGTTCCACCCACCCCGCCGGATCATGCAGGATCTCACGCGGTGCCGGCGGAAACTGAAAGACCAGCGGGCCCGCCTTGTCCTCCAGCCCCTCGATGGCCGGCACGATGAAGCGATCGATGGCGATATCGCTATCGAGATAACAGGGATTGGGCGCACGCCCCTGTCCCGTGTCGGCGCGGATAACCGCGTCGGTCACCAGCTGCGGCGCCTTGACCAGAAATCGGAAGCCGTCGCGCACCTGTCCCGCGTAGGCCGCGAAAACGTCGGCGTCGATCGGCTCGTAGTATGTCCGATCGATGCCGACCGACCTGAACAACCCGACCGCGGCGTAGGCCGCAAGCCCATTACGCGCCAGGGTGTCGGCGCCGTACTCGGCATCCCACACCAGATCCTTCCAGCCGGGGAACGACCAGGACGACGTGCCGAGATAGAGGCCTGACGGCGGCTGAACGCTCAGCGGTGAAGCGGACGCGGGCGCCGGCAGCTTACCCGGCCGGCGCTCGCGCGCCGGCGCCTCAAACATGAAGAGCTGGTCGTCACTCATGATTTTCGGACCGTGCGCGCCCACGCGCGCACCGGCATATCAGCGCCGACTGTGCTTCGCGCTTCGCTACGAGCGAAGGCGCGCAGTCCGAAAAAGGTCAAGCCCTACACTTCCTCGACCTGGGTGATGCCCGGCACGCTCCACAGGCTCTCGCGCATGCCCGGGGCGACGGCGTAGCCGCCCGGCAGCGTCAGCTCGGCTTCGTTGTCGCCATCCAGCTGCATCAACAGGCTGATGCGGCCGCGTCCCTTGGCCTGGCCGATGATCTCCTTCAGCCGGGCCAACGCTGTGGCATCGTTGAGCGTGATGCGCAGGCCCGCCGCGGCGTGCTGAACGGCATCATCAAGCTTCTCCACGGTCTGAGTCGTGAGCTTGATCTGCTCGCCGTCCATCCGTCCGTCGGCCGATACCAGGATGGCCATGCCCGGCTGCAGCAGGTCGCGCTTGGCGCTCAGCACTTCGCTGAAGACCGTGAGTTCGAAATTCCCCGAGGCATCGGAGGCCGAGACAAAGGCGAACCGGTTGCCCTTGGCCGACGTGCGTTCCGCCTTGTCGATGACGGTGCCGGCGAGTTTCACACGGGCGCTGCCATTCGACAGTCGTCCCGGCAGATCGGCGGCACGGACGACACCCAGGCGCTCGAGGCTGCGGCCATAGGCGGCCAGCGGGTGCGATGAGAAATAGAAGCCGATCGCCGCCATCTCGTGGTTGAGACGCTCCATGGCCGACCAGTCGCTGACCTTGGGCAACGGCGGACGCCGTGCCGCCGTATCGTCGCCGAACAGGGCCACCTGATCGCTGCGGCGGCTCTCGTGCGTGGCGTTGGAATGCTTGATCAGGCTTTCGATGGCCTGGAAGGTCTGGGCCCGGTTGGGGTTCAGCGAATCGAATGCGCCGGCGCGCACCAGGTTCTCCAACTGCCGCTTGTTCAGCACCCGTGTATCGAGACGCTCGGCGAAGTCCCACAGCGACTTGAACGGACCCTTGGCACGCCGTTCCTGTGCCAGGGTCTCCATCGCGTCGCGACCGATGCCCTTGATGGCACCCAGCGCATAGCGCACCGCCTTCTTGCCGTCTTCCGCCGTCTCGACGGTGAACTCGGCACCCGACGCATTCACGTCAGGCTGCAGCATGGCGATGCGCAGCCGATCGAGCTCGCGACGGAACAGCGACAGCTTGTCGGTGTTGCCCATATCGAGGGTCATCGAGGCGGCGATGAACTCGACCGGGAAGTTCGCCTTCAGATAAGCGGTCTGATACGACACCAGCGCATAGGCTGCGGCGTGCGACTTGTTGAAGCCGTAGCCGGCAAACTTGTCGACCTGGTCGAAGATCGATGACGCCTGGGCTGCCGGCACGCCATTCTTCTTGGCACCCTCGATGAAGATCGCGCGCTGCGCGTCCATCTCGGACTTGATCTTCTTGCCCATGGCGCGACGCAGAAGGTCGGCGCCGCCCAGCGAGTAGCCGGACAGCACCTGGGCGATCTGCATCACCTGTTCCTGGTAGATGATGATGCCGTAGGTTTCCTTGAGAATGCCCTCCAGCATCGGATGCAGGTGATCGATCGGCTCTTCCTTCTGCTTGCGCTTGATGTAGCTGGGAATGTTCTCCATCGGGCCGGGCCGGTACAGCGCCACCACCGCGATGATGTCCTCGAAGCGGTCAGGCCGCATCTTGCGCAGCACGTCGCGCATGCCGCTGCCTTCGAGCTGGAACACGCCCGAGACATCGCCACGCGCCAGCATGCGATAAGTCGGCTCGTTCTCCAGCGGCAGCGACGGCAGATGGATCCTGTCGCGGCCGATGAGATCGACGGCCTTCTCCAGGACCGTCAGGGTCTTCAGTCCGAGAAAGTCGAACTTCACCAGGCCCGCCGTCTCGACCCACTTCATGTTGAACATGGTCGCCGGCAGCTGGTTCTGGTCGTCGCTATCGCGGTAGAGCGGTACCAGTTCGTCCAATGGACGGTCGCCGATCACCACGCCGGCGGCGTGGGTCGAGGCGTTGCGGAACAATCCCTCCAGGCGCAGCGCCAGGTCCACCAGGCGCTTGATCTCCGGGTCCTGGTATTGCTCCTTCAGCAGCGGCTCGCTCTCCAGTGCCTGCGCCAGCGTCACGGGCTTGGCCGGATTGTTGGGCACCAGCTTGCAGATGCGATCGACCTGGCCATAGGGCATGCCCAGCACGCGCCCGACGTCGCGCAGCACCGCGCGCGCCTGCAGCTTGCCGAACGTGATGATCGAGGCGACGCGATCGGCGCCGTACTCGTCACGCACGTACTTGATGACCCTGCCGCGCTTGTCCTGGCAGAAGTCGATATCGAAGTCCGGCATCGACACGCGTTCGGGGTTCAGGAACCGCTCGAACAGCAGACCCCAGCGCAGGGGATCGAGATCGGTGATCTTGAGCGCCCAGGCAACCAGCGAACCGGCACCGGAACCACGGCCCGGCCCGATCGGCACGTCGTGGTCCTTGCCCCAGCGGATGAAGTCGGCGACGATCAGGAAGTAGCCCGAGAACCCCATGCGGTCGATCATGTCGACTTCGTAGGCCAGCCGCTTCTCGTAGTCCGGAAAGGGGATCCCCTCGGCCAGTCGACCGGCATCGCGCAAGGCGACAAGACCGGTCTCGGCCATCTCGCGCAGCGCGGCACCCTCGGAGCGCTCGCCCAGCTGGGGATAGCGCGGCAGGATGGGCTTGCGCGGCTCGGGCATGTAGGCGCAGCGCTGCGCCACGGCCAGCGTGTTGTCGCATGCCTCGGGCAGGTCGGCGAACAGCGTGCGCATGGCGTCGGCCGGCTTCAGCCAGTGCTCCGGCGTCAGCCGCCGCCGGTTGGGATCGTCGTGCAGCGTGCCCTGCGCGATGCACATCAGGATGTCATGCGCCTCGAACATGTCGGGCGAAGCGAAGTGCGCGTCGTTGGTGGCCACCAGCGGCAGGCTGTGATTGTACGCCAGATCGACCAGCATCGGTTCGATCCGTCGCTCGACCGCCTCGCCGTGACGCTGCAGTTCGATGTACAGCCGATCGCCGAACAGCCCCTTCAGTCGTTCCAGCAGATGGCCGGCCGCGACATCCTGGCGCTCGGCCAGCAAGCGGCCGAGCGCACCGGTCGCACCGCCGGTCAGCGCGATCAGCCCCTCGGTGCGTCCTTCCAGTTCCGCCAGCGGCAGCGACGCCAGCGAGCCGGTCTTGAATTGCAGGTGCGCCGCACTGACGAGCCGCAGCAGGTTGAGATAGCCCTGCTCGTTCTGCGCCAGCAATGCCAGCCAGTCGGCCTGCGGCGCCTTGACCGTGCCGGCGATACCGCCTTCCTCCTCGCGCCGGATCGCGAGATCACAGCCGACGATCGGCTGCACGCCCGCATTCGAGGCGTACTGGGCGAACTCCAGCGCACCGAACAGGTTGTCGCGGTCGGTAACAGCCACCGCCGGCATGGCCATGGACTTGGTCAGCGCGGCCAGCTTGTCGAGCTTGATGGCACCCTCGGCCAACGAATAGGCCGAGCGCACACGCAAATGGACGAAAGGAGCAAAGGACATGGGGCCGAGGGGGTGTTGATCGTTGACCGCTATCTTCCGTCAAATGGGATGTGGAAAACCAGGGCCGTCTGATCAATGCTTTGCGCCGGGCCGCCAGGCGTGAGACGTACTTTTTTTCCAATGGAATCAAGGCACGGCAGCGTCTCGGTTCCGTCAGCGCCCATGGCGCGAAGCGCTGGAAGGGCCGACCGTGGTATTCGTACACCACGAGCCCTCGCCGGCCAGCCGGAGGCAAACCATGGACATGGCCAGTTTCAAAGAGTCGCTCAGAGCCGACGCCCCGCTTGCCGGTCTTTCACCGCCGCTTCTCGCCCTGTGGTGGCTGGGCAAGGGCGACTGGAAGAAGGCGCATGAAGTCACACAGGAACAAGACGACCGCACCAGCGCCTGGGTGCACGCGCACCTTCATCGTGTCGAAGGCGACCTGTCGAATGCCGGCTACTGGTATCGCCGCGCGCAGCGCCCTGAGGCTGCAGAATCGTTGGAGACAGAATGGGCGAGCATCGTCGAAGCACTCCTTGCGGGCCGCACCGACTGACGCCCCCATAGAGCAAAGACTGAGTGTGCAGTACTGGGCGGCCACGGTGGCCGCCCAGTGCTGTTTCGCGCTACGCCGCCTTGACGCCGAGGACGGCCTTCAGCTCGAGGAACTCGTCCAGGCCCCACTCGCCGAACTCGCGGCCGTTGCCCGACTGCTTGAAGCCGCCGAACGGTGCCGACATGTCCATGGCGGCGCCGTTGAGATGCACGTTGCCTGCCCGCAGCTGACCTGCCACGCGGCGTGCGCTCTCGGCGCTGCCGGACTGGACATAGGCAGCGAGGCCATAGGGCGTGTCGTTGGCCATGGTGACCGCCTGCTCTTCAGTCTCGTACGGCAGGATCGACAGCACCGGTCCGAAGATTTCCTCGCGGGCGATCGTCATGTCGTTGCGCACGTTGGCGAACACCGTGGGCCGCACGTAGTAGCCGCGGTTGACGCCCTCCGGGCGGCCCGGTCCGCCGGTCACCAGGGTGGCACCCTCGGCGATCCCCGCCTCGATCAGGCGCTGGATCTTGTTGTACTGCAGTTCGCTCACCACCGGACCGAGCGCCGTCTCCGGCACCGTCGGATCGCCGACCTTCAGGCTTTCGGCTGCCTTCTTGGCAATCGCGGCGGCCGCATCGTGCTGGCCCTTTTGCACGAACAGGCGGGTTGGCGCGTTGCACGACTGGCCGCTGTTCTGCATCACGCCGCGGACACCACCGTTGATGGCCTTCTCCAGGTCGGCGTCGGGCAGCACGATGTTGGCCGACTTGCCGCCCAACTCCTGGTGTACGCGCTTGACCGTGTCGGCGGCCGCCTTGGCCACCTGAACGCCCGCCCGGGTCGAACCGGTGAACGACACCATGTCGACATCGGGGTGCGAGGAGAGCGCCTGGCCCACGGTCGGGCCATCGCCGTTCACCAGGTTGAAGACGCCCTTGGGCACGCCGGCATCGTGCATCACTTCGGCGAACAGGATGGCGTTGAGCGGCGCGATCTCGCTGGGCTTCAGCACCATGGTGCAGCCCGCCGCCAGCGCCGGCGCCACCTTGCACACGATCTGGTTGATCGGCCAGTTCCACGGCGTGATGAAGCCGCACACACCGACCGGCTCCTTGGCCAGCAAGGTGGTGCCGCGCATCTCCTCGAACTGGAACTCCTTCAGCACCTTGATCATCTGCATCAGGTGGCCGACGCCGGTCGCCGCCTGCGCCTTGGTCGACAGGGTGATCGGCGCCCCCATTTCCATCGAGATCGCCTTGGCGACGTCGTCGTAGCGCTTCTTGTAGGCGGCCAGGATCGCCTCCAGCAGCGCCACCCTTTCCTCCCGCGTCGTGCGCGAGAAGCTGGGGAAGGCCGCCTTGGCTGCCGCCACCGCGCTGTCAACGTCCTTGGCCGAGCCCAGGCTGATGCGCGCGCACGGCTCCTCGGTGGCAGGGTTGATCACGTCGAACGGCCGCGACTCCGCCGGCGCCACCCAGGCACCGTTGATGTAAAAATTCAGATGATCGGACATGGTTTCCCTCCGTTGTGGGCAGGCTGACGACACGGCAACAGCTTCCTCGGAGCCAGCCTGCACCGAATAGCGCCCTGATGCGAGTCTCGGCTAGCGGCTGGTAGCCCTCGGCTGCTCTGAAACACTACAAATGGTGACCGCCATATCGCCTGTCGGATCGCATCTTCGATATAGCCATGCGTATACATGGCAGGCCGGCAGCAGTCGCGTTCCCGTCGATGACACGCGCATTCATCCCGGCACGAGCAGACCGTCTTCCAGGCGCACGATACGGTCCATGCGCGATGCAAGCTCGGGATTATGCGTGGCGATCAGCGCCGCCAGGTTGGCGCCGCGGGTCAGCGCCAGCAGCTGGCGGAAGACCGCGTCCGAGGTCGTGTGATCCAGGTTGCCGGTCGGCTCATCGGCCAGCAGCACGCGCGGCGCATTGGCGACAGCCCGCGCGATCGCAACGCGCTGCTGCTCGCCGCCCGACAGCCGTGCCGGCCGATGGCTCTCGCGCTCGGCGAGGCCAACCATCGCCAGCAGTTCCCGCGCCCGGCTGCGCGCCACGCTACGGCCGATGCCGGCCAGCATCTGCGGCAGCATCACGTTCTCCAGTGCCGAGAACTCGGGCAGCAGGTGGTGGTACTGGTAGACGAAGCCCAGGTAGCGACCGCGCAACGCCGTACGCTCGCGATCGGAAAGCGAGGCGGCCGGCTTGCCGTCCAGCAGCACGTCGCCATCGTCCGGCTTCTCCAGCAGGCCGGCGATATGCAGCAGCGTCGACTTGCCGGCACCCGACGGGCCGACCAGCGCCACGATCTCGCCGGGCTGCAGGTTGAACGAGGCGCCGCGCAACACTTCCAGGCTGCGGTCGCCCTGGTGGAACGTACGGCGGATGTCGCGCAACGCCAGGGCTGCTGCCGATTCACTCATAACGCAGGGCCTCTACCGGATCGAGACTCGCGGCGCGCCGCGCGGGATAGATGGCGGCCGCCAGCGACAGCACCAGTGCCAGAACCAGGATCGAGACCACCTCGCTGGCCTGGACGCGCACCGGCAGCGTGGCCAGAAAGTCCACCTCGCTACTGCGCATCGGCCCACCCGTGATGGCCGTCAGGGCGGCGCCGATCGACTTCATGCTGGCGCAGATCAGAAGTCCAAGCGCCGCACCGATGAGCGTTCCGACAACGCCGACGCTGGCGCTGGCCAGGAAAAAGATACGGACCACGCCGCCGCGCGTCGCACCCATGGTGCGCAGAATGGCGATCCCCCTGCCCTTGGTCCGCACCAGCATGGTGAAGCTCGCGATCACGTTCATCGAGGCGACCAGCACGATCAACCCCAGGATCAGGAACATCATGACGCGTTCCAGATCCAGAGCCCCGACCAGGCGGGCATTGCGCGTCCGCCAGTCGCTGACGCGCAACCCGTCGCGTTCAAGCTTCTGGCGCACCATGGAGACCACATCGGCGGCGCGCGACGGATCGTCGATCATGATGTCGAGCGCCGTCACGGCGTCCTCGGCCAGCCCGAAATCCTCCTGAAAAAGATCGAGCGGAATGAATCCCAGCGTCAGGTCGAACTCGCTGCGCCGGCTCAGGAATGTGGCGACCACCTCATAGGTCACGGGTCGCGTCTGCACGGCGCCCTTCTCGTCCCGGACATAGGCGATGACGCGCAACTGATCACCCAGGCGCAGTCCCAATGCCTGGCGCAACCTGTCGCCGATGACGATCGGATTGGTCTTGCTCGTGAAATCGGCCAGGTTGCCGCTGGTCAGATTCCGCGCAACGATATCGCGCGACTCCAGATCCTCGGGCCGGATGCCTCGTATGGTGATGGCGCGCGAGATCGTATCGGCCGTCACCATGGTTTGCCGCTCGGCCGTCGGCGTCACCAACCGCACACCCGGTATCGTGGCCAGGCGTTCCGCCAGCGGTTCCCATTCGCCGAGAACGCCCTTTTCCGGCGCCACCCGGACGTGACCGTTCATGCCCAGGATGCGGTTGTAGAGTTCGCCGCGGAAGCCGTTCATCACACTCAGCACGACGATCAGGGTCGCGACGCCCAGCGCGACCCCGATCAGCGAGAAGATGGCGATGAACGAGATGAAGCCATCCTTTTCGCGCGTGCGCAGGTAGCGCAACGCGATCATCCGCTCGGATTGGGACGGGAAGAGAGTCATGGGATACCCAGTACCTTCCCCCGCTTGCGGGACCTATCCACGGCGCAGGCCCTCCAGAGGGTCGAGCCGGGTCGCGGTCCATGCCGGATAGAGCGTGGCAAGGAAGGCGAAGACCAGCGCCATGACGGCGATCAAGATCACTTCACCACTGGAGATGCGGGCTGGCAATTCGGATAGCAGATAGAGCTGCGGATCGAACAGGCATACGCGGAACGTCGACTGGATCGCCTGTCGCAGCGCCTCGATGTTGCGCACGAACAGCAGGCCGAGGCCGACACCCAGGCCAACGCCGACGAGACCGATACCCATGCCGTCGACCAGGAAAATGCGCAGGATCTGGCCGCGCGAGGCGCCCATGGTGCGCAGAATGGCAATATCGGGCCCTTTGGTCCGCACCAGCATCATCAGGCTGGACACGATGTTGAACGCCGCCACGACGATGATCAGGGTCAACACCAGGAACATCACATTGGTCTGGACCTGCACCGTGTTGAAAAAGCCGGCATTGGCCTCGATCCAGTCGAAGGCGTAGGCCTTCCACTCGACGGCTTCCGAGATGCGCGGTGCCAGCCGCTGGTAGTTGCCAGGATCGGCGGCGAATACCTCGATCAGCGAGGCCTGGCCCGGCTGGTCGAAGAAGTCCTGCGCCTTCTCCATGGGCATGTAGATGAAGTTCGAGTCGTAGTCGTACATGCCGACTTCGAAGACCGCCGCGACACGAACCCGGATCTTGCGCGGCACGCGGCCCACCGGCGTATCGATGGTGCGCGGCGAGACGATGTCGATCTCGCTGCCGACCTTCACGTCGAGGATCTCGGCCAACTGGATGCCGACAATGACATTGCCGTCATCGGCCAAGTCCTGCAGCCGGCCGCGGTCGCCAATAACGGTGGGTGGTTTGTCCCGCGGAGCGCAGACGTCGGATCGCGACGCATCACGACGAGCGGTGGCGGCCGAGGGTAGCAAGGAGCGCGCGATGGGCGCCCGCGCCTCGAGATCCTCCAAGCGCATGCCGCGGATCATCACGCCGCGCACGCCGTCGGTCGACACCACGACGGCCTGCCCTTCGACCACGGGGTTGGCGCTGGCAACACCGGGGATCATGCGGATCTTGTCGAGCAGCGGCTGATAGTCGGAAATCGGCCCCCGGCCCGAGGTGACGCCGAGCTGTCCGTTGACCGCCGTGATCTGGTTGAGCAGCTCGACGCGAAAGCCGTTCATGACGGCCATGACGACAATCAGCGTGCCAACACCCAGCGCGATGCCGACCAACGAAAACCAGGCGATGATCGAGATAAACCCCTCTTCGCGGCGCGCCCTGAGATAGCGCAGCGAGATCAGACGTTCGACGGCGCTGAAAGCCATTGTGCGATGCTATCGAGTGAACGTGGTAGCCGTGACGGGCCGACCATCGATCGCACTCGATGACTTGGCCAGCAGGCGGGCGACGGCGGCGATGAAGGCGTACGTTTCGTCCGTCACCGGCACCGCGCCGGCCGCCGGCACGCTGACCCGCAGCTTGATGAAATAGCCGCGCGCGCCGGTCATGCCGACCAGGCTGGTAACGATCTGATCGCCGCGCTGCATACGATAGGTCGCCGTCAGGAACTCAAGGCCAAGCGCCTTGACGGACTGTTCACCCAGCAGCTCGGGTTCGGAATCGCCCTTCATTTTCGCCAGCGCCGCGACATCGCCGCGCGCCGTGGCGAATTCGGTGCGCACCACGTTATTGGCGACACCGTCGGGGACCGAAGGGTTGCGGCCACGATAAACGTACACGGAACCGGCAAAACCAGGTGCGCGATACTCGACACCGTGGCCGAGCTCGGCCTGAGGATACTTCTCGCCCTTGAACAGGTCGAACGAGGCCAGGCGATCCGGGAAAAGGACCCCGATGTCCGGCACGACATATTCCGCCCAGGCCGCGGCCCAGACGCTCACCCCGGCCAGGAACGCCAGGCCGGCGAGGCTCAGCCGGATCAAGGCCTGCATGTTTTCCCTCCGTACCAGGCGATCGTGCGTAGCGCCGCCCGCCCCTCTCCCCGCTCACGCGGGGCGAGGTGAAAGAGGCCCTCAGGCACCGATCCTGGCCAGTGCCTGGTCGAGGACCAACTCCTCGCGCGCGCCGGTCGCGCGATGCTTCAGTTCGACCTTGCCCGCAGCGAGCCCCTTGGGCCCGATGATGACCTGCCAGGGCACGCCGATCAGATCCATGTCGGCAAATTTGGCGCCCGGCCGCAGGTCGCGGTCGTCGTACAGCACCTCGATACCCTTGGCCTTGAGCGAGGTGTAGAGATCCGTGCACGCCTTCGACACCGCGCCGTCGTCGATCTTCAGGTTCAGCAGGCCGACCTTGAACGGTGCCACCGATTCCGGCCAGATGATCCCGGCATCGTCATGGCTGGCCTCGATGATGGCGCCGACCAGGCGCGAGACGCCGATGCCGTAGGAACCCATCTCGACCGCGATCGACTCGCCCTTGGGCCCCGACACCACGGCGTTCATCGGTGATGAGTACTTGGTGCCGAAATAGAAGATGTGACCGACCTCGATGCCGCGCGCGGTAAGGCGTCGGTCGGCCGGCACGTCAGCCTCGAATTTTGCCTGGTCGTGCATTTCATCGGTCGCAGCGTAGAGCGACGTCCATTCGTTGACCAGGGGCTGCAGATCGGCCTGATAGTCGATGGTCCGGCCCAGGATGTCCTTGTCGACCAGGCCTTTGTCGCAGAACACGGCACTCTCGCCGGTATCGGCAAGGATGATGAACTCGTGGCTGAGATCGCCGCCGATCGGTCCCGTATCGGCGCGCATCGGGATGGCCTTCAGGCCCATGCGCGCGAATGTCCGCAGATAGGCGGCGAACATCTTGTTGTAGGACCGCGTGGCACCGGCCTTGTCGATGTCGAAGGAGTAGTTGTCCTTCATCAGGAACTCGCGACCGCGCATGACGCCGAAACGCGGCCGCACCTCATCACGGAATTTCCACTGGATGTGATAAAGATTGCGCGGCAGGTCGCGATAGGTCTTCACGCCGTCGCGGAAGATGGTGGTGATCATCTCCTCGTTGGTCGGCCCGTAGAGCATCTCGCGGTCATGCCGGTCCTTGATCCGCAGCATTTCCGGGCCGTAGGCGTCATAGCGACCGCTCTCGCGCCACAGGTCGGCCGACTGGATGGTCGGCATCAGCACTTCCTGGGCCCCGGTGGCATCCTGCTCCTCGCGCACGATGCGCTCGATGTTGCGCAGCACGCGATAGCCCAGAGGCAGCCACGCATAGATGCCGGCCGCCTGCTGGCGGATCATCCCGGCCCGCAGCATGAGCCGATGTGAGACGATTTGGGCCTCGGCGGGATTCTCACGCAGCGTTGGCAGGAAATACTGGCTGAGGCGCATCGTATCGGGACCCGTGGGCTCGGTGGGCAGCCAAACTGGCTACAAAAGACGCGCGAATTTAGGCAACGGCCGCCCGGAAGGCAAACGCCGGTGTTTCGCCTCTTCCACACGCGGGAGCGGTGATCACGATTTTCCCCAGGAATCGCGAGTCGGCGGCTGGTCGGGTTGGTACGCCTTTCGCACAATCACCGCAGCGACATGGCGTTTGCCAGCTGCTCATAAAAGTCGCGGGGAGAAATAGATGTTCGAAACGCTATTCAAGCTGCGGGAAAACAACACGACGGTTCGTACCGAGGTCCTGGCCGGCATCACGACGTTCCTGACCATGGCCTACATCATCTTCGTCAACCCTGACATCCTGGCCAAGGCCGGCATGCCGCAGGACGCCGTCTTTGTGGCGACGTGCGTCGCTGCCGCCATCGGCACGCTGTTGATGGCCTTCCTGGCAAACTACCCGATCGCGCTGGCGCCGGGCATGGGACTGAACGCCTACTTCGCCTTCGGCGTCGTGCTGGGCATGAAGTTCACCTGGCAGGTGGCGCTCGGCTGCGTCTTCATCTCGGGCGTGATCTTCCTCATTCTCAGCGTGCTGCCGGTGCGCGAGTGGATCGTCAACGCCATCCCGAAATCGCTGAAAATGGCGATCGCAGCCGGCATCGGCCTGTTCCTGGCCCTGATCGCCTTGCAGGGCGCCAAGATCGTCGTCGCCCATCCGGCAACCCTGATCACGGCCGGCGATCTCAAGAGCTGGCCCGTGATCCTCGCGGCGCTGGGCTTCGTGCTGATCGCGGCGCTGGAGTACAGGAAAGTGCCAGGCGGCGTGATCATCGGCGTGCTGGCCGTCACCGCCGCGTCGGCGCTGCTGGGCGTCAGCAAGTTCTCCGGCGTCGTTTCGGCGCCCCCCAGTATCGCGCCCGTGTTCCTGCAGATGGACCTCGCTGGCGCGCTCAATGTCGGTCTCATCACCGTGATCTTTGCGTTCCTGTTCGTCGATATGTTCGATAATTCAGGCACGCTGATCGGCCTCGCCCACCGCGCCGGTTTCCTGCGGAAAGACGGCACCGTGCCGCGCCTGGGTCGGGCCCTGATCGCCGACTCCTCGGCCGCGATGATCGGCGCCGCGGTCGGCACATCGACCACGACCAGCTATATCGAGAGCGCGTCGGGCATCAACGCCGGCGGGCGGACCGGGCTGACGGCCGTCGTCGTTGCAATCCTCTTCCTGCTGGCCCTGTTCTTCGCGCCACTGGCGACGTCGGTGCCGACATGGGCGACCGCGCCGGCGCTGTTGTATGTCGCGTGCCTCATGGCGCACGGCCTGGTTGAAATCGAGTGGAGCGACGTTACAGAAGCAGCGCCCGCCGTGGTCACTGCACTCGCCATGCCCTTCACGTTCTCGATCGCCGAAGGCATCGCCTTCGGATTCATCACCTACACCGGGATCAAAATCGCGGCAGGCCGCATCCGCGATGTGCATCCTGCCGTTGGCATTCTCTCAGTGCTGTTCGTGATCAAGTTCGCCGTCATCGGCTGACGATGCATGTTTCGAGGCGGCCATCGACAATCTGCTGTGCGACACCTGGCCGCCTCGAAGAAATGGTATGACGACGAACGATCTCTGCAAGTCATTGTGATTTCAAAAATAAGTATCCGCTCGCAAGAAAAATTCCTAGGCAGACCCTCCGGGTTCCGCTAGAAACCATGCGTCGGGTAGGTTGGGGCTAAGGCCCGGAGCCCGAGTTTGAGGGAGGAAAAGCGCCCGGAAACGGGCAGACACGGCACAAGAACCGTGCGACTGGAAAGAAGCCGTTGTGTGCGCGAACGGTAAATCCTCCGGGGTTTACCGTTTGTTTTTTGTGCGGTCGACTCTTTTTCAGCCCCCGCGCAAGGCGAACACGTCCATCACCCATACAACGTACCAGAGCAGCCACAGCACGACAGTAATGGCGGTTGTAATCAGCGCCTTGCGTTTCAGGTCGGGACGCTCCGGTGCCCCTTGATCTGACCCCTGCGTCAGATTTTCAGCGCGGCGAACGCCGATCGGCAGGATCGCAAAAATCACCGTCCACCAGATGACAGCGAAGACGAGGATGCTGGTATACACGTTCATGGACGGTCGCTTTCCCTCCTTCCGCGCCTGCGGAAGATGGAAACCCAGGGTGCCGGTGCGCTCGTCGCGATAGAACGCCGCCGCTTTCGCTCTAGATGCGGACCACCTGCACGTCCGTCAACGGCTTCTTGTCGAAGCGCGACTTGAAGACACGGCGAACCGCCCGTCGCGCCGCCTCCGCCACGGTGGCATCGTCGCGCGCCTCGCTGTCGCTGAGGTCGGTCACCGAGGCCCGCAGCGCCTCGACGCCGGCAGCGATGGCCTCGTCCAGGGCCTCGGCATCGCCTCCCAGGCCCTGCACCGTCAGCTTCGGCGCCGTCAGCGGACGCCCGGTCCGGTCGAGCACCAGCGTCGCCACGGCAGCGCCGTTCCACAGCATCTTGCGACGATCGCGCAGGCCAGTGTCGTCGATCGACACCAACCGCGTGCCGTCGCGCGCCAGGCGGCCCGTGGGTACGTGATCAATCACGGTGGCCGGTCCCGGCGCCAACCGCACCAGGCTGCCGTTGGGCGCTACGATCGCGGTGGGTACCTGGCAGGCCTGCGCCAACGCCGCGTGTTCGACCATGTGCCGATGCTCGCCATGCACCGGCAGCGCGATGCGCGGGCGCACCCACTGGTAGAGGCGGGTCAGTTCGTCACGTGCCGGATGGCCCGAGACGTGGATGTCGGCGTCGCGATCGGTGATGATCTCGACGCCCATCACCGTCAGCTGGTTCTGCAGCCGGCCGATCGACTTCTCGTTGCCAGGAATCACGCGTGAGGAAAACACCACGGTGTCGCCGGGCTGCAGTCCGATGTCGCGGTTCTCGCCGGAGGCGAGGCGGGCCAGCGCCGCGCGCGGCTCGCCCTGACTGCCAGTGCAGATCAGGCACACCTTATCGCGCGGCAGCCAGCCGGCATCGCGTTCGCTGACCACCGCCGGGAAATCGAGCAGGTAGCCGTTTTCCTGCGCCGCCTCGACCATGCGATGCAGCGCGCGGCCGACCAGGACCGGTTGTCGATCGGCGGCAACCGCCGCCTGTGCCACGCTCTCGACACGCGCCAGATTGGAGGCAAAGCAGGTCACGGCCACCAACGCTTCCTGGTGGCGGATCACCTCGGTCAGACGCAGCCGGACGTCTGCCTCCGAGCCGGCTTCGCCGGGCACGAAGACGTTGGTCGAGTCGCAGACCATGGCCAGCACGCCGTCCTCGCCCAGCCGGCGCAGCGCCGCCTCGTCTGTCGCCTCCCCGACCAGCGGCTCCGGGTCGATCTTCCAGTCGCCGGTATGCAGGACGACGCCATGTGGCGTGCGGATCGCGACCGCGTTGGGCTCGGGGATGGAGTGCGTCATGGTGACGAACTCCAACTCGAACGGCGGCAACGACAGCTTGCCGCCCAGCGGGACGATGGTCAGCGGCACGTCGTCGCCCAACCCCGCCTCGGCCAGCTTGCGCTTCAGCACCGAGGCGGCAAACGGCGTGGCGTAGATCGGACAGCGCAGCAGCGGCCACAGATCGGGGACCGCACCGAGATGATCCTCGTGCGCGTGCGTGAGCACGATCCCCACCAGATCGTCGCGGCGGTCGACGATGAAGGCCGGGTCGGGCATCAGCACGTCGAGGCCCGGCATCGAGTCATCGGCAAACGTGACGCCCAGATCGAGCATCAGCCACTTGCCGCGGCAGCCATAGAGATTGAGATTCATCCCAATCTCACCGGCGCCGCCCAGCGGCAGGAAGAGCAGTTCGTCGTTCGGCGTGGTCATACGCGATACTACCTCATCCTGAGGGGCCTGCGGCGCGCTTCTCAGGGCGAGGATTTATTCAAGCATGGCGTACTGCCACTCATCATGCCGGCGGGCAGTTGCGGCGCCAGATCTCCAGCAGTCCGTACAGTGTCAGGTCGGGTTCAATGGCCTGGATGACCTTGGTTTCGGCTTCGAACACCGAAGCCAAGCCGCCGGTGGCGATCACCTTCATCGGTTCGCCGAACTCGGCCTGGATGCGCGTGACGAGACTCTCGATCAGGCCGACATAACCCCAGAAAATGCCGGACTGCATGGCCGAGATCGTCGTCTTGCCGACGACACCGGATGGCCGCTCGACGCGGATCCGCGGCAGGCGCGCCGTCATCAGATAGAACGCCTCGATCGACAACTCGATGCCCGGCGCGATGGCGCCACCACAGAAATTGCCGTCGCGGTCGACGACCTCGAACGTCGTGCCGCTGCCGAAGTCGATCACGATCAGCGGCCCGCCGTATTTGCTGAAGCCGGCGATGGCATCGACCAGGCGGTCGGCGCCGGCGTCCTGCGGCCGGTCGATCAGCACCTTGATCCCCAGCTTGACGCTGGGATCACCGACGACCAGGGGCTCGACGTCGAAGTAGGTTTCGCACAGCCGGCGCAGGTTGAACAGGACCGCCGGCACGACGGAGGCGATGATCACGCCCTTCACCTGGCTCATCTCGAGCCCCTTCAGCGTCATCAGCTGGCTGAGCCACACAGCGTACTCGTCGGCCGTGCGCTTGCCCTCGGTGCGCAGCCGCCATTGCGCGATCAGCGTCTCGCCATCGAACAGGGCGAACTTGCTGTTGGTGTTGCCGATATCAAGCGCAAGCAGCATGGACGACCCCTTACCCCGGCGCGGCCACCGCCGCGCACTCACACTCCCGGCTTTCGGCAGGAGATGATGACATTAGCCTACAGGTCGGAACACTTCGCCGGAAACGATTCGTCTTGGCGGATCACCGGCCGGTTCCAGCAGCAGCGCGCCGTCGGCGTCAAGCCCGGCGAACCGGCCCTCGATCCGGGTCTCTCCCTGCGAAACCGCGACCGTTTCGCCCAACCACGCCGCGCGCGCCAACCAGTCGGCACGCGTACCCTCGAACCCCTGTCGCCACTGCGCCAGGCGCGCCGCCAGCGCCGTCAGATAGGCCTGCAGGACCACCGGGACATCCCGCGAGTCGCCCAAGTCGCGCAGGCAGGCGGCGGCGTAGGTCGTCACGCCGGCAGGCGGCGGCACAGCGACGTTGATGCCGGTGCCGATCACCACGTGGTCGACCGTGCCGTCGGCCCCGACGGCCGACTCCAGCAGGATGCCCGAGATCTTGGCGCCGTCGACCAGCACGTCATTGGGCCATTTCAGGCGGATCGCGCGGGTCGCCGGCAAGCCGGCTGCCGCCGCATCACAGACCGCCAAAGCCGTGACGAACCCCAGCTGCGCCGCGCGCTCGGGCGCGCACTGTGGCCGAACGATCGTCGAGCTGTAGGCGTTGCCCGGCGGCGAACTCCACGACCGTCCGCGGCGCCCGCGCCCACCCTCCTGCTGGCGTGCGACAATGACCGTGCCCTCCGACGCACCGGCCTCGGCACGCTGCAACGCCTCGTCATTGGTGCTACCGATCGTCTCGAAGACGATTGCAGTCCATCCTGAAGGGAGGACAAGAGAGTTCATACCGGCATTCCCGGCGACGGACTAAGTAGCCTTCATGGTGAGTACAGGTGAATGCGAAGCATTCACCGGGTCGAACCATGAAGGCGTCGCACGAACAGTGGTGCGACCTGCTTCATGGTTCGACAAGCTCACCATGAAGCAGTCACTTCCCGGAGAAGAACGTCTTGGCGGCCGTCTGGGCGCCGTTGAGGAACGGCGTCTGGAAGACCGGGAAGACCGGGAAGACGAACAGCGCCGCGGCCAGCATGATCACGGCCATGTCGCGTTCCACCGGCCGGTCAAACGCCGGCGCCGGATCGTCGAAGTACATTACCTTGACGATGCGCACGTAGTAGTAGGCGCCCACCACCGAGGCGAGCACGGCGATGGCCGCCGGAATGTAGAGACCGGCGTTGATGGCCGCGAGGAAGACGTTGAGCTTGCCGAAGAAGCCCGCCAGCGGCGGGATGCCGGCCATCGAGAACATGAACAGCAACAGCGCGAACGCCATCCCGGGCTGGCGCGTCGAGAGGCCGGCGAGATCGCCGATCCGCTCGACCATCACGCCCTTGCGGCGCATGGAGAGGATGCAGGCGAAGGTTCCGACGTTCATCGCCAGGTAGATGATCATGTAGACCACCACCGAGCGCACGCCCTCCTCCGTCGCCGCCGCCAGGCCCAGCAGCACATAGCCCATATGGCCGATCGAGGAGTACGCCATCAGGCGCTTGATGTTCTCCTGCCGCAGCGCCGCCACCGCGCCCCAGATGGTCGACAGCACGGCAACCGCGATCAGGATCTGCTGCCACTGCAGCAGCAGCGGGCGGAACGGCCCCATGACCACCGAGACGATCAGCGACAGCGCCGCGATCTTGGGTGCCGCAGCGAACAGCGCCGTCACCGGTGTCGGTGCGCCCTCGTAGACGTCAGGCGTCCACATATGGAACGGCACGGCCGAGACCTTGAACACCAGCCCGGCCAACACGAACACCAAGCCGATCACGGCCCCGGTCGATGCCTGTCCAGCGAGGAAACCGGCAGCGAGGCTGGGGAAGCTGGTGGTGCCGGCGAAGCCATACACCAGCGACGAGCCGTACAGCATCATGCCGGACGCCACCGAGCCCAGCACGAAGTACTTCACGCCAGCCTCGGTCGAGCGCTGATCGTCGCGCTGGAAGGCGGCGGTGACGTACAATGCCAACGACTGCATCTCGAGCCCGAGATAGAGCGTCATGAGATCGTTGGACGAAATCATGATCAGCATGCCCAGTGTCGCCAGCAGAACGAGCACGGGGAACTCGAAGCGCCACATGCCGGCGCGCAGGAAGAAGCTGCGCGACATCACGATGGCAATGCCCGCCGCCACCAGTGACAGCACCTTCATCGCCTTGGTGAAGGCATCGACCAGGAACAGGTCATGGAATGCCGCGCCGTGTTCCAGCCGCAATACCAGGAAGATCGCGACGCCCAGGCTCGCGACGCACAGCCATGACACCAGGTCGGCACCCTTCTCGCCACGGAAGGCACCGACCATGAGCACGATCATCGCCGCGGCAGCCAGGAAGATTTCCGGCGCTGCCAGGGTCCAGTTGTCCAATCCAGTCGTCATGTCACCGGCCCAACATCGCGGTTGCCTTGGCAGCCTTCAGCGCCGCCTGGTAGTCGGCCACCAGCTTGCCGACGGACGCATCCATCACATCAAGGAACGAAGACGGGTAGATGCCCATCCAGATCGTGATCAGGATCAGCGGCGCGAACACGGCGATCTCGCGCATGCTCATGTCGGGCATGGCGCGTACCGCATCCCGCGTGATGGTGCCGAAGACCACCTTGCGATAGAGCCACAGGGCATAGGCCGCGCCCAGGATCAGGCCGGTCGCGGCAATCGTCGCCACCCACGTGTTGGCCTTGAAGGCGCCGACAAGAACCAGGATCTCACCGACAAACCCCGACAGCCCCGGCAGGCCGACGCTGGCCATGGTGAAGACCATGAACACCAGGGCGTATTTCGGCATGGTGCTGGCAAGCCCGCCGTAGTCGGCGATCTCGCGCGTATGCAGGCGGTCGTAGACGACGCCCACGCACAGGAACAGCGCCGCCGACACCACGCCGTGGCTCAGCATCTGGAAGATGGCACCCTGCACGCCCTGCATGTTGACCACGAAGATGCCGATGGTGACGAAGCCCATATGCGCCACCGAGGAGTACGCAATCAGCTTCTTCATGTCCTCCTGCACCAGCGCCACCAGCGAGGTGTAGACCACCGCGATGCAGGACAGACCGAACACCAGGGGCGCGAAATACTCCGACGCCAGAGGCATAATGGGCAGCGAGAAGCGCAGGAAGCCGTAGGCGCCCATCTTCAGCAGCACGCCGGCCAGGATCACCGAGCCCGCCGTCGGCGCCTGCACGTGGGCATCGGGCAGCCAGGTGTGCACCGGCCACATCGGCACCTTGACGGCGAACGAGGCAAAGAACGCCAGCCAGAGCCAGAACTGCCACTCGAACGACAGCTTCTTGAAGTTCATCGCCTCCACGACATCGGTGCTGCCGACCTGCCAGTAGATGGCGATGATCGCCAGCAGCATCAGCACCGAGCCGGCGAGCGTGTAGAGGAAGAACTTGAAGGCGGCGTACACGCGATCCTTGCCGCCCCACACCCCGATGATCAGGAACATCGGGATCAGCACGCCCTCAAAGAACAAGTAGAAGACCACGAAGTCGAGCGCGCAGAACATGCCGACCATCAAGGTCTCGAGCACCAGGAAGGCGACCATGTACTCGCGCACACGCTTCTGGATCGCCGTCCAGCTCGCCAGCACGCATAGCGGCGTCAGGAAGGTCGACAGCAGCACGAAGAACATCGAGATGCCGTCGACACCCAGATGATAGCTGATGCCGTAGGCCGGCACCCAGTCGAGGTGCTCCTCGAACTGGAAGCCGGCGTTCTTGGGATCGAACTTCACCCACAGCGCCAGCGACACCACGAAGGTGATCAGCGATGTCCACAGCGCAGCGTGCCGGGCGTTGTTGGCACCGGTTTCGTCGTCACGGCAGACGGCGAGGATCCACACCGCGCCGACGAGCGGCAGGAAGATGACGAGCGACAGGATCGGCCAGGATGACATGATCTAGCGCCCGCGAGAGAGCATGTACCAGGTGACCAGCAGGGCGACGCCGATCAGCATGGCGAATGCGTAATGGTAGAGATAGCCGCTCTGAGCCCGGCTGAGGATGCCCGACATGCGGCTGGCACCCGCGGCCAGCCCGTTGGGACCGATGCCGTCGATGATGCCGACATCGCCCTTCTTCCAGAGCTGGCGGCCGATCCACATCGACGGCCGCACGAACAGGAAGTCATAGAGCTCGTCGAAGTACCACTTGTTGTAGAACAGCCGGTAGATCGGCGGGAACGCGTTGACCATCATCTTCGGCAGGTTGGACTTGGATCCGACGTAGAACCACCACGACAGGGTGATCCCCGCCACGGCGGCGATCAGCGGTAGCAGCTTCACCAGCCACGGCACTTCATGGGCATGATGCAGCGCTTCCTTGGTGGACTCCGCTGCGATCGCACCGCGCCAGAAGCCGGCCCAGCCCTCGCCGACGAAGATGCCGTAGCCGACGAAGCCGGCCACCACCGCGCCGAGCGCCAGTACGTAGAGCGGTATCAGCATCACGGCCGGCGATTCATGCGCGTGCTCGTAGTGATGATGGTCGTGCGGCTTGCCGTAGAACGTCAGGAACATCAGGCGGCAGGAGTAGAAGGCCGTCATGAAGGCGCCAGCGATGCCCAGCCAGTAGGCATAGAAGCCGACTCCCGAATGCGCGCCGTAGGCCGCCTCCAGGATGATGTCCTTGGAGTGGAACCCGGCAAGGCCGATGCCGCTGCCCAGGATGAAGGGAATACCGATGCCAGCCAGCGACAAGGTGCCGATCCACATCAAGATATGGGTCTGGCGGATCTTGTTCTTCAGCCCGCCCATGTGACGCATGTCCTGCTCGTGGTGCATGGCATGGATCACCGAGCCCGACCCGAGGAACAGCAGCGCCTTGAAGAAGGCGTGCGTCATGAGATGGAAGATGCCGGCGCTGTAGGCGCCCACGCCGCAGGCAAAGAACATGTAGCCGAGCTGGCTGCAGGTCGAATACGCCACCACCCGCTTGATGTCCCATTGGGTGAGACCGATGGTGGCGGCGAAGAACGCGGTCGAGGCGCCGACGATTGTGACGACGGCCAGCGCCGTCGGCGACAGCTCGAACAGCGGCGACAGGCGAGCCACCATGAAGACGCCGGCCGTGACCATGGTCGCGGCATGGATCAGGGCCGAGACTGGCGTCGGGCCTTCCATGGCGTCCGGCAGCCACGTGTGCAAGCCCAGCTGGGCCGACTTGCCGCAGGCGCCGACGAACAGCAGCAGGCAGATCGTGGTGAGCGCCGGCACTTCGGCGCCGAGGAACGTGAAGTGCATCTTCGCCAGCTCGGGGGCGAGCTTGAAGATCGCGTCGAACTGCACCGAACCGGTCATCAGATAGACGGCGAAGATGCCCAGCGCGAAGCCGAAGTCACCGACCCGGTTGACAATGAAGGCCTTGATGGCGGCGGCGTTGGCCGAGGGCTTTTCGTACCAGAAGCCGATCAGCAGGTAGGACGCGAGGCCGACGCCTTCCCAGCCGAAGAAGAGCTGCACCAGGTTGTCCGCCGTCACCAGCATCAGCATGGCGAAGGTGAACAGGCTGAGATAGGCCATGAACCGCGGGATGCTGGGATCCTCGGCCATGTAGCCGATCGAATAGAGATGGACCATCGAGGAGACGGTCGTCACCACGATCAGCATCACCGCCGTCAGCGTGTCGACGCGCAGGCTCCAGGCCCCGTCGAAGGTGTCCGACACGATCCAGGTGGCAATGCGATACGTACCGCCGGCGCCCTCGAAGCCGACCTTGAAGAAGACGATCCACGACAGCACGGCGCTCGCGATCAGCGCCAGGGTGGTCACCCATTGCGCGCCGCGATCGCCAATCGCGCGGCCGGCGAAGCCGGCGATCAGGGCCGCAATCAGCGGCAGGAAGACAATGGCTTTGACCAGGAATTCCATGGGTCCGTCGGAGTGCCGGCAAGCCGGCCTCAGCCTTTCATCAGGTTGATTTCTTCGACGGCGATGGTGCCGCGGTTCCGGAAGTAGACGACCAGGATCGCAAGCCCGATCGCCGCTTCGGCGGCGGCGACGGTCAGCACGAACATGGCGAACACCTGCCCGATGAGATCGCCCAGGTGCGTGGAGAACGCTACCAGGTTGATGTTGACGGCCAGCAGCATCAACTCGACCGACATCAGGATGACGATGACGTTCTTGCGGTTCAGAAAGATGCCGAAGATGCCGAGCACGAACAGGATCGCCGCGACGGTCAGGTAGTGGGCCAGACCGATCGTCATGACGAGACTCCTTCGCCCACTCCGGTCTTGACCAGCACGACGGCGTCCTCGCGCCGACGTCCGATCTGGTCGGCGATCTTCTGCCGCCGCACGCCGGGCCGCGACCGCAAGGTGAGCACGATGGCGCCGATCATGGCCACCAGCAGCACCATGCCCGCCGCCTGGAACAGGAAGATGTAATCGGTATAGATCAGCCGGCCCAGCGCCTCGGTATTGGTCGTCTTGGCCAGGTCCGGTGTCTTGCCACGTAGCGCCTCAGCCGCAATCGGCGACGTCGACCAGGCGCCCAGCACCAGCAGCAGTTCGGCAAACAACGCCGTGCCGACGGCAGCACCGATCGGCAGGTATTTCAGGAATCCCTGGCGCAGCTCGGCAATATTGATGTCGAGCATCATGACGACGAACAGGAACAGCACCGCCACGGCCCCGACATAGACGATCACCAGGATCATGGCGATGAACTCGGCGCCCATCAGCAGGAACAGGGCTGCCGAGTTGAAGAAGGCCAGAATCAAGTACAGGACCGAGTGCACGGGATTGCGTGCCGAGATCACCATGAAGGCGGACACCACCGTCACGGCCGCAAACACATAAAATGCCAGGGTCTGGATCACGATTGTCTCCCCCAGCTCACCGGTACGGTGCCTCGGCCGCCAGGTTGGCCGCAATCTCGGCCTCCCAGCGGTCGCCGTTGGCGAGCAGCTTCTGCTTGTCGTACATCAGCTCCTCGCGCGTCTCGGTCGAGAACTCGAAGTTCGGTCCCTCGACGATCGCATCCACCGGGCACGACTCCTGGCAGTAGCCGCAATAGATGCACTTCGTCATGTCGATGTCGTAGCGCGTGGTGCGGCGGCTGCCGTCATCGCGCGGTTCGGCCTCGATGGTGATGGCAAGCGCCGGGCATATCGCTTCGCACAGCTTGCAGGCGATACAGCGCTCTTCGCCGTTGGGGTAGCGGCGCAGCGCATGCTCACCCCGGAAACGCGGCGACAGTGGCCCTTTCTCGAAGGGATAGTTCACCGTCACCTTGGGTTTGAACATGTATTTCAGCGTCAGCGCGAAGCCCGAGATCACTTCGGTCAGCAGGAACGCGCGCGCGGTGCGGTCGAGGAAAGCCATATCCCTACTCCCGTTCCCTCACCGAGGTCCCCAACCCAAGAACTGAATCGCCGCCGCCGTCAGCACGACCCACAGCAGCGAGAACGGCAGGAATACCTTCCAGCCGAGCCGCATGAGCTGATCGTAGCGATAACGCGGCACGGTGCCCTTGGTCCATGAGAACACGAACAACAGCACCGCGATCTTGAGTGCGAACCACACAACGCCGGGCACCCAGGTGAACGGCGCGAACGGCAGCGGCGAAAGCCAGCCACCAAGGAACAGCACCGCCCCCATGCCCGACAACAGGATCATGTTGGCATACTCGCCCAGGAAGAACAGCCCGAACGCCATGGCCGAGTATTCAGTATGAAAGCCCGCAACCAGTTCGGCTTCCGACATCGGCAGGTCGAAAGGCGTCCGGTTCGTCTCGGCCAGAGCCGAGATGAAGAACACGACGAACATCGGCAGCAGCGGCAGCCAGTACCAGCTCCAGAACCCGCCGGCCTGCGCCTTCACCACATCGGTCAGGTTCAACGAACCGGCGCACAGCAACACCGTGACCAGCACGAATCCGATCGATACTTCATACGACACCATCTGCGCCGCTGAGCGCAGGGCACCGAGGAAGGCGTACTTGGAGTTCGACGCCCAGCCCGCGATGATGATGCCGTAGACACCCAGCGACGAGATCGCGAACAGGTAGAGGATGCCGACATTGATGTTGGCGACCACCCACCCGTCATCGAACGGCACCACGGCCCAGGCAATCAGCGCCGTGATGAAGGTGATCATCGGCGCCAGCACGAACAACACCTTGTTGGCGCCGCTGGGTACGATGGTCTCTTTCAGCACCAGCTTCAGACCGTCGGCGAACGGCTGCAGCAGGCCGAACGGCCCGACGACGTTGGGACCGCGGCGCAGCTGGATCGCAGCCCACACCTTGCGATCGACGTAGGTCATGTAGGCGACCGCCACCAGCAGCGGCACCGTGATGGCCAGACACTGCGCGGCGATCACGATGAGCTGACCGAGCCAGTGGGTGGTGAAGAACTCCATCAGGGTCATGGCCTACTCCGCCGCCACGGCTTGCGGCTGCCGGTTGGCCATGCATTCCGCCATGGTCTGCGACGCGCGGCTGATCGGGCACGTCATGAAATAATTGCCGATCGGTGACACGAAAGCCGCCTCGGCCACATCACCGGACCGGCCGAAAGCGCCCCATGCCCCGGGTGCCTGCTGATCGATGGCGCCGAACACCGGGTTGGCCTTGACCAGACGCTGCCGCACCTGATCAAGCGTGTCGTACGGCAGTGCCTTGCCCAGCGCTGCCGAGAGCGCACGAAGGATCGCCCAGTCTTCGCGCGCGTCACCCGGCGGGAAGCCGGCACGCTTGGCCAGCTGCACGCGGCCCTCGGTGTTGACGTAGACCCCCGGCTTCTCGGTATAGGCTGCACCCGGCAGGATCACGTCGGCACGATGCGCGCCGACATCGCCATGATGGCCCTGGTAGATCACGAACGCCTTGCCCAACCGCTTGGTGTCGACCTCGTCCGCCGCCAGAAGATACACGACCTCGATGTCGCCCTTCTCGCCGCCGGCATAAATGCCGTCGATGCCACCGTCGGCCACCAGGCCCAGATCAAGACCGGCAACCCGCGCCGCGGCCGTGTGCAGCACGCAGAAGCCGTTCCAGTCCGCACGTACGGCATTGACGGTCTCGGCGAGTGCCCGTGCCTGCGCCAGCACGGCGGGGCCATCGGAACGCCGCAAAGCCCCCTGGCCGATGATGATCATCGGGTTCTTGGCGCCCTTGAGCACATCGGCGAACGCGAGCTTGCCGTCGGCCAGGTCCCGCAGCGTCGACGGCCCATGACCCAGGTGCTCGACGGGATACGTGAGGTCAACCGGCGTATCGCCGATCAGCGCGATCTTCACCTTGCCCGCGAGGTAGCGCTTGCGGATGCGCGCGTTGAGCACCGGCGCTTCCCAGCGCGGGTTGGTGCCCAGCAGCAGGATCACATCGGCCTTGTCGATGCCGGCGATGCCGGCGTTGAACAGGTAGGCACCGCGAACCGAGGCGTCGAGCGCGGCACCGTCCTGGCGGCACTCGACCCGAGCACCGTCCAGCGCTGCCATGAGGTCCTTGAGCGCCACCATGGCTTCGGCGTCACATTGATCGCCGGCGACGGCGGCGATCTTCGTGCCCGGCACGTCCTTGAGGCGCGCGGCGATCGCCTCGAAGGCCTCACCCCAGCTCGCCGGCTTGAGCTTGCCGTCACGCCGCACATACGGCCGGTCGAGCCGCTGGCGCTTCAGACCGTCGATGGCGTGGCGCGTCTTGTCGGCGATCCACTCCTCGTTGACGTCCTCGTTGACGCGCGGCAGCACGCGCATCACCTCGGCGCCGCGCGTGTCGATGCGGATGTTGGAGCCCAGCGCGTCCATGACGTCGACCGACTCGGTCTTGCGCAACTCCCAGGGACGCGCGTTGAAGGCATAGGGCTTGGAGGTCAGCGCGCCGACCGGGCACAGGTCGACGATGTTGCCAGACATCTCCGACGACAGCGTCTTGTGCACGTAGGTCGTGATTTCCATCTGCTCGCCGCGACCGGTGGCGCCCAGTTCCTCGACGCCCGCCACCTCGGTGGCAAAGCGCACGCAGCGGGTGCACTGGATGCAGCGGTTCATCGAGGTCTTGACCAGCGGCCCGAGATCCTTATCGGGCACCGCGCGCTTGTTCTCGTGGAAGCGGCTGCGGTCATAGCCATAGGCCATGGCCTGGTCCTGCAGGTCGCACTCGCCGCCCTGATCGCAGATCGGACAGTCGAGCGGATGGTTGACCAGCAGGAACTCCATCACGCCGTTGCGCGCCTTCTTGACGGCGGGCGTGTTGGTCTTGATCACCATGCCGTCCATCACCGGCATGGCGCAGGACGCGATCGGCTTGGGTGCCTTTTCCTGTTCGACCAGGCACATGCGGCAGTTGCCGGCGATCGACAGCCGCTCATGGTAGCAGAAACGCGGGATCTCGACGCCGGCCATCTCGCAGGCCTGCAGGACCGAGATGCCGGCCGGCACCTCGATGTCGATCCCGTCGATCTTCATCTTCGGCATGGCCGCCCTACTCCGCTGCGATCCGGCGAGTCTTCGACTCGTTGATCCGCCGTTCCATCTCCGGTCGGAAATGGCGGATCAGACCTTGTATCGGCCACGCCGCGGCGTCGCCCAACGCGCAGATCGTATGGCCTTCGACCTGCTTGGTAACGTCATGCAGGACGTCGATCTCTTCGATGCGCGCGTCGCCGCTCACCATGCGCTCCATGACGCGCCACATCCAGCCGGTGCCCTCGCGGCACGGCGTACACTGGCCGCAGCTCTCGTGCTTGTAGAAGTACGACAGCCGCGCGATCGCCTTGATGACGTCGGTCGACTTGTCCATGACGATGACGGCCGCGGTACCGAGACCGGACTGCACGTTCCGCAGGCTGTCGAAGTCCATCAGAATGTCATCGCAGATCGACTTCGGCAGCAGCGGGACCGAAGCACCGCCGGGGATCACCGCCAACAGGTTGTCCCAGCCCCCGCGCACGCCGCCGGCATGTTTGTCGATCAGCTCGCGCAGCGGGATGCCCATGGCCTCCTCGACATTGCACGGCTTGTTCACGTGACCCGAGATGCAGAACAGCTTGGTGCCCGTGTTGTTGGGCCGGCCGATACCGGCGAACCAGGCCGCGCCGCGGCGCAGGATGGTCGGTGCCACGGCGATCGACTCGACGTTGTTCACGGTCGACGGACAGCCATAGAGGCCGGCGCCGGCCGGGAACGGCGGCTTCAGCCGCGGCATGCCCTTCTTGCCCTCAAGGCTTTCGAGCAGCGCCGTCTCCTCGCCGCAGATGTAGGCGCCAGCGCCGCGATGAACATAGACGTCGAACGCCCAGCCCGAGCCGCAGGCGTCCTTGCCGATCAGGCCGGCGTCGTAGGCTTGGCGGACGGCGGCGTTCAGCTTCACTGCCTCGTCGTAGAACTCACCCCGGATGTAGATGTAGGCCGCGTGCGCCTGCATGGCGAAGCCGGCAACCAGGCAGCCTTCGATCAGCATGTGCGGATCGTGACGCATGATGTCGCGATCCTTGCAGGTGCCGGGTTCCGACTCGTCGGCGTTGACCACCAGGTAGTGCGGCCGGTCGCCAACCTCCTTGGGCATGAACGACCATTTCAGGCCGGTCGGAAAGCCGGCGCCGCCGCGCCCGCGCAGGCCCGACTTCTTCATCTCATCGATGATCGCGGGGCCGCCTTTGGCAAGCAATGCGGCCGTGTTGTCCCAGATGCCGCGACGACGCGCGCCGTCTAGGCCCCAGTCATCGAAGCCGTAGAGGTTCGTGAAGATCCGATCGTTGTCGTTCAGCATCGCCCGCTACTCCAGGCGTCTATCGGTCGCGCGGCGCAGCGCCGCCGGGAATGCTCGTGAGGGTCGTCGGTCCGCCGACCGGTGCCGAGGTCTGCCGATCGACCTGCGGTCCTGGCTTGGGCGTCTCGCCGCGCTTGAACGCCTCCAGCAGGCGGTGCGTCGAATCCTCATCGAGGTCTTCGTAGAAGTCATCGTTGATCTGCATCATCGGTGCGTTGACGCAGGCACCCAGGCACTCGACCTCGACGGTGGTGAACAGGCCGTCGGCGCTGATCTCGCCCGGCCCCACGCCACTGACGGAACGGCAGGCCTTCATCACCGCGTCGGAGCCGCGCAGCCAGCACGGCGTCGTCGTGCACACCTGTAGCAGGTATTTGCCGCGCGGCTTGAGCTGGAACATCGTGTAGAAAGTCGCGACCTCATAGACCCGGATCGGCGCCATATCGAGCAACTGCGCCACGTGGTCCATCGCCGCACGCGGCAGCCAGCCGCCGGCCTGGCGCTGCGCCAGGTCGAGGCAGGCGATCACGGCGCTGGCCTGACGGCCTGGCGGATAATGGGCGATCTGCTCCTTCGCCTTCTCGAGATACTCCGGCGCGAAGGTGAACGACTGGACGTGCGGCACGTCCTGCGGGTCGGCGGTGATCATGCTCATGCGGCCCGCTCTCCTAGCGGTCGACTTCGCCGAACACGATGTCGAGCGAGCCGATGTTGGCCGACAGGTCGGCGAGCATGTGGCCCTTGCTCATCATGTCCAGCGCTTGCAAATGCGGAAATCCCGGCGCGCGGATCTTGCACCGGTAAGGCTTGTTGGTGCCGTCAGCGACGACATAGACACCGAACTCGCCCTTGGGCGCCTCGACGGCGGCGTAGATTTCGCCGGCCGGCACCTTGTAGCCTTCGGTGTAGAGCTTGAAGTGGTGGATCAGGGCTTCCATCGAGGTCTTCATCTCACCGCGGCGCGGTGGAGAGATCTTACGATCATCGACCCGAACCGGCCCCGTCACCGTGCGCAAGGCATCGATGCACTGAAGCATGATGCGGTGGCTCTGCCGCATCTCCTCCATGCGCACGAGGTAGCGCGCGAAGCAGTCGCCGGTCTTGCCGACCGGGATCTCAAAATCGACCTTGTCGTAGACGTCGTAGGGCTGCGCACGGCGTAGATCCCAGGCGACGTTGGACGCCCGCAGCATCGGACCGGAGAAGCCCCAGGCGATAGCGTCGTCGGCGCTGACCGTGCCGATGTCTACGGTGCGCTGCTTGAAGATGCGGTTCTCGGTGACCAGTCGTTCCAGATCCTCAAGGAATTCCGGGAACTGGTCACACCATGTCTTCATCTTGTCGAGCATGCCGGACGGCAGGTCCTGATGGACGCCGCCAGGACGGAAATAGGCCGCATGCATGCGCGAGCCCGACACGCCCTCGTAGAACTCCATCAGGAGCTCGCGCTGCTCGAAGCCCCACAGGGTCGGCGTCAGCGCGCCGACGTCCATCGCGAACGTGGTGACGTTCAGCAGGTGGTTGAGGATGCGGGTGATCTCGGAGAACAGCACGCGGATCCACTGGCCGCGCTCGGGTGCCTTGATCTCCAGCAGCCGCTCGACGGCGAGCGCGAAAGCGTGCTCCTGGCACATCGGCGAGACGTAATCGAGCCGATCGAAGTACGGCACCGCCTGCAAGTAGGTCTTGTACTCGATCAGCTTCTCGGTGCCGCGATGCAGCAGGCCGATATGCGGATCGCAGCGCTCGACGATCTCGCCGTCCATCTCGACCACCAGGCGCAGCACGCCGTGCGCGGCCGGATGCTGCGGGCCGAAGTTGAACGTCAGGTTCTTGATGGCGACGTCGGACATCGTGGCCCCGGCCTCAGTTCTTGGTCGCCTTCTCGTCGCCCGGCAGCACGTAACGCGCGCCTTCCCAAGGGCTCAAGAAGTCGAAGCGGCGGAATTCCTGTGTCAGCTTCACCGGCTCGTAGATCACCCGCTTCTGCGTCTCGTCGTAGCGCAGCTCGACGAAACCGGTCAGCGGAAAATCCTTGCGCAGCGGGTGGCCTTCGAAACCGTAGTCGGTGAGGATGCGGCGCAGATCAGGATGGTCGGAGAACCAGACGCCGTAGAGGTCCCATGTCTCGCGCTCGAACCAGGATGCGGCGGGATGGACGTCGGCCGCCGATGGCACCGGCGTGTCCTCATCCGTCGAGAGCTTGACCCGCAGCCGCAGGTTCAGGCGGTGGCTCAGCAGATGGTACACGACCTCGAAGCGCTGCGGCCGCTCCGGATAATCAGCGCCGCAGATGTCGACCAGCTGGCGCAACTGGCACTTCGGATCGTCGCGCAGGAAGGCCAGCAGCGACAGCAGCTTCGCTGCCGTCGTCTGTACTGTCAGCTCGCCCAGCCGGACGGTGGTGGAAACGACAGCTTCACCGGCCGAGGCGGTGATGTGCGCGGCAAGTTCGTTGAGCTTGTCGTCCATGTCAGCGCACCAGCGTACCGGTGCGGCGGATCTTCTTCTGCAGCTGCAGGATGCCGTAGAGCAGCGCTTCGGCTGTCGGCGGGCATCCCGGCACATAGATATCGACCGGTACGATGCGATCGCAACCGCGCACCACCGAATAGCTGTAGTGGTAGTAGCCGCCACCGTTGGCGCACGAGCCCATCGAGATCACGTAACGCGGCTCGGCCATCTGGTCGTAGACCTTGCGCAGCGCCGGCGCCATCTTGTTGGTCAACGTGCCGGCCACGATCATGATGTCGGCCGACCGCGGGCTGGGCATCGGCGCCACGCCGAAGCGGTCGAGATCGTAGCGGCTCATCCAGGTGTGGATCATCTCCACGCCGCAGCAGGCCAGACCGAAGGTCAGACCCCACAGCGAACCCGATCGCGCCCACGACACCAGCTTGTCGAGCTGGGCGACGACAAAGCCCTTGTCGGCCAGCTCTCCTTCGAGCGCGCGGGTGAGCGCGGTGGTGCCGGCGGCGGAATCAGTGGCCGTCACTCCCATTCGAGGGCCCCTTTCTTCCATTCATAAACGAAGCCGACCGTGAGGATGCCGAGGAACAGCATCATCGACCAGAAGCCGAGGACGCCGATGTCCTTTAGTGCCACCGCCCAGGGAAACAGGAAGGCGACCTCAAGGTCGAAGATGATGAAGAGGATTGCGACCAGGTAGAAACGCACGTCGAACTGGCCGCGCGCGTCGCTGAACGGGGCAAAACCGCATTCGAAGGGCGACAGCTTTTCGGAGTCCGGGTTCTGGCGGGCGATCACGTAGGAGCCGCCCAGCATCGCGATCACCAGCCCGACAGCGATACCGATGAAAACGAGGATCGGCAGGTACTCGGTCAGCAGCGCGTCCATCGCTTCCCCTCGTCCAGCATCGCAGGCAGCCGAGTCGGTCCGCGCCGTCGCCGTTTCTCCGGCACTCCGACCGCGCGCTGCCGCATTCGATGCGTTCTGGCATACGCGGAAGGGATGCGACGGAAGACAGATCGCCTCACCCCTCTTGCCGGACGGGGCCGATGACCAGCCATTTCTCCTCTCAAGGGGAGAAATGGCGCGAGCGACGGGACTCGAACCCGCGACCTCCGGCGTGACAGGCCGGCGTTCTAACCAACTGAACTACGCCCGCGTATTGGCCTCGTTGGCGGGCGCACGTTTAGACGGCGTGCACCTGCGTGTCAATGAAAACGGGTATCGCACTGCGGGGATTTTCGCTTGGAGTTTCAGAGGACTGGCGCCTGTGGGCAAGATGGCGGCAGACGCACTGCCAGTTGAGCCCCACACATCATCCGGTGTGGCCTCAAAACGGCGCGTGGTGGGCGATGACGGGCTCGAACCGCCGACCCCCTCGGTGTAAACGAGATGCTCTACCAACTGAGCTAATCGCCCGCCCGCCGACGGTTGGCGTCATACCATACGGCACTGCCGCAGCGCACCAGCCAAACCCATCAGTTCAAGGCATCCTTCAGTCCGCGGCCGGCCTTGAACTTGGGTTGCACGGCCGGCGCGATCTTGATCGGCTCGCCGGTGCGCGGGTTGCGGCCGACGCCGCCCTTGCGTTTGGTGGCGTAGAAGGTTCCGAACCCGACAATAAGGACTTTGTCTTTCTTTTTCAGTGCCTTGATGATGGACGCGAAGACCGCATCGACGGCACCCTGGGCACCGCTCTTGGAGAGATTCGCCGCATTCGCCACGGCCGCGACGAGATCGTTCTTGTTCATGGTCGAGGGTCCCCTCACGTCACTACTACGGCTGCCGAACCAACACGGCCGGCCACGCCCCCGGGCGTTAATCTAGGTGGCCGCCTCCGCCGACGTCAACGACCTGAAACAACATTTTGGGGCTTGGCCGGATTGCAGCGTCTGCATCTAGCAAAATCTCGCTCCCACGCAGTTATCCACAACGCAAAACGGGCGGCTCCCGCAGGGGAGCCGCCCGTCTGCAGCCCGAAGGCTGGATCAGTGCGTCATGACGCCTTCGACGGCATCCTCGGAGGCCGGAGCCGTGACGTTGTCGGCTTCCTCCGTCCACTCGATCGGCACCAGCGGCTTGGTGAGCGCGCGGGCCAAGACCTCATCGGCCATGGTGACCGGCACGATCTCCAGGGCCTTCTTCACGTTGTCAGGAATCTCGGCGAGATCCTTCTCGTTTTCCTTCGGGATCAGCACTGTCTTGAGTCCACCCCGCAGGGCGGCCAGCAGCTTCTCCTTCAAGCCGCCGATCGGCAGCACCCGGCCGCGCAGGCTGATCTCGCCGGTCATGGCGACATCCTTGCGCACGGGAATGCCGGTCAGCACCGACACGATGGAGGTGCACATCGCCACACCCGCCGACGGACCATCCTTGGGGGTGGCGCCCTCCGGCACGTGGACATGGATGTCACGACGCTCGAACACCGTCGGCTTGATGCCGAACGACACCGCACGCGAACGCACGTAGGACTTCGCCGCCTGGATCGACTCCTGCATCACGTCGCCGAGCTTGCCGGTGATGGTCATGCGACCCTTGCCCGGCACCAGCACGGCCTCGATCTGCAGCAGTTCGCCGCCGACCTCGGTCCAAGCCAGGCCAGTGGTGACACCGACCATGTCCTCGGCCTCGGCCTCGCCGAAGCGGAACTTCCGCACACCGGCGTACTTCTCGAGGTTCTTCGACGTCACCTTCACCTTGTCGACGCCATCCATCAGGATTTCCTTGACGGCCTTGCGTGCCAAGTTGGCGATCTCACGCTCAAGGTTCCGCACGCCCGCTTCGCGGGTGTAGTAGCGGATCAGGTCGCGGATGGCCTCGTCCTTGACGACGATCTCGCCCTCCTTCAGCCCGGCAGCGGCGATCTGCTTGGGCGCCAGGTGCTTCTTGGCGATCTCGATCTTCTCGTCCTCGGTGTAGCCGGCGAGGCGGATGATCTCCATGCGGTCCAGCAGCGGCTGCGGCATGCGCAGGCTGTTGGCCGTGGTGATGAACATCACGTCCGACAGGTCGTAGTCGACCTCCAGGTAGTGGTCGTTGAACGTGTTGTTCTGCTCCGGATCCAGCACCTCCAGCAACGCCGCCGACGGATCGCCGCGCCAGTCGGCACCCAGCTTGTCGACCTCGTCGAGCAGGATCAGCGGGTTGGACGACTTCGCCTTCTTCATCGACTGGATGATCTTGCCGGGCATCGAGCCGATGTAGGTGCGGCGGTGGCCGCGGACCTCGGCCTCGTCTCGCACGCCGCCCAGCGACATGCGCACGAAGTTGCGGCCCGTGGCCTTGGCCACCGACTTGCCGAGTGACGTCTTGCCGACGCCCGGCGGGCCGACGAGGCACAGGATCGGCCCCTTCATCTTCTCGGTGCGCTGCTGGACGGCGAGATACTCAAGGATGCGCTCCTTGACCTTCTCCAGACCGTGATGGTCGGTATCGAGGATCTGCTGGGCGCCCTTGAGATCCTTCTTGATCTTGGTGCGCTTCTTCCACGGCACCGAGAGCATCCAGTCGAGGTAGTTGCGCACGACCGTGGCCTCGGCCGACATCGGGCTCATGGTGCGCAGCTTCTTGACCTCAGCCATCGCCTTTTCGCGGGCTTCCTTGGTCAGCTTGGTCTTCTTGATGCGCGACTCCAGCTCGGACACTTCGTCCTTGCCGTCCTCGCCCTCGCCCAGCTCCTTCTGGATCGCCTTGAGCTGTTCGTTCAGGTAGTACTCGCGCTGCGTCTTCTCCATCTGACGCTTCACGCGGTTGCGGATCTTCTTCTCGACCTGCAGGACGCTGATCTCGCCTTCCATCATGGCGTAGATCTTCTCAAGCCGCTCGGAGACCGACTCGATCTCGAGCAACGCCTGCTTGTCGGCGATCTTGAGCGCCAGGTGCGAGGCGATCTGGTCGGCGAGCTTCGACGGATCGTCGATCTTGTTGATCGAGACCACGACCTCGGCCGGCACCTTCTTGTTGAGCTTCACATACTGCTCGAACTCACTGGCGACGGTACGTGCCAGCGCCTCGACCTCGGCGGTGTCGGCCGGCGGCTCGTCGAGCACTGTAGCATGCGCCTCGAAGAATTCGGTGCGGTCGGTGAAGTCGGAGATGCGAGCCCGGCGGCCGCCCTCGACCAGCACCTTCACCGTGTCATCCGGCAGCTTCAGCAACTGCAGCACGGTGCCGACGGTGCCGACCCGGTGGATGTCCTCCGGGCCGGGATCGTCCTGGGCCGCATTTTTCTGCGCAACCAGGAGGATCTGCTTGTCGTCGCCCATCACTTCTTCAAGGGCGCGCACGGACTTCTCGCGGCCGACGAACAGCGGCACGATCATATGGGGGAAAACAACGATGTCGCGCAGAGGCAACACCGGAAAGACCGATCCACGGGGGTTGGAACTCATGACGCCTCTCTTTGGTCCTCTCGCCCTATATGCCGCCGCCACGTTTGCCGCACCAGCACGCACATATCCGCTGTCGGACCTGTTCTATACCGTACAAAATGGCGATTCGTGACACGTGTTCAAGGATATCCGCGATAACCGGACCAATTGTGTCACAAACTGACAAGGGGCGGCCCGGCCTATTCCCAGCCGGCAGCGCCGCCCCCTCGCTTAGCGAAACGATTGATCAGGCGCCGGCCGGCGCCTCGAGTTCCTTGCGCTCGCTGTAGGTGTAGAGCGGCTGGGCCCGGCCTTCGGCGACTTCGCCATTGACCACGACTTCGTCGACACCCTGCAACCCCGGCAGCTCGTACATGGTGTTCAGCAGGATGGCTTCCATAATGGAACGCAATCCGCGGGCGCCGGTCTTGCGCGCGATCGCCTTCAGCGCGACGGAGCGCAGGGCCTCGTCGGTGAACTTCAGCCGCACGCTCTCCATGTCGAAGAGCCGCTGGTACTGGCGGACAAGGGCGTTCTTGGGCTTGGTCAGGATCTCGACCAGGGCCGCTTCATCCAGATCGTCCAGCGTTGCCACGACCGGCAGACGGCCCACGAACTCCGGGATCAGACCGTACTTCAGCAGATCCTCGGGCTCCAGGTCACGCAGGATCTCGCCGGTCCGCCGGTCGTCCGGACCGCGCACCTCGGCGCCGAAGCCGATGGACGTGCCCTGGCGACGCTGAGAGATGATGCGCTCCAGGCCGGCGAAGGCACCGCCGCACACGAACAGGATGTTCGTCGTGTCGACCTGCAGGAACTCCTGCTGCGGATGCTTGCGGCCACCCTGTGGCGGAACGCTCGCGATCGTGCCTTCCATGATCTTGAGCAGCGCCTGCTGGACGCCCTCGCCCGACACGTCGCGCGTGATCGACGGGTTGTCCGACTTGCGGCTGATCTTGTCGACTTCGTCGATGTAGACGATGCCGCGCTGCGCCCGCTCGACGTTGTAGTCGGAGGCCTGCAGCAGCTTCAGGATGATGTTCTCGACATCCTCGCCGACGTAGCCCGCTTCGGTCAGCGTCGTGGCGTCGGCCATAGTGAACGGCACGTCGAGCATGCGGGCCAGCGTCTGCGCCAGCAGCGTCTTGCCCGAACCGGTCGGACCGATCAGCAGGATATTAGATTTGGCGAGCTCGACGTCGTTGTTCTTGGCGCCGTGATGCAGGCGCTTGTAGTGGTTGTGTACCGCGACCGAGAGAACCTTCTTCGCGTAGTCCTGACCAATGACGTAGTCATCCAGGATCTGGCGGATTTCCTTCGGGGTCGGCACGCCGTCCTTGGACTTCACCAGGGTGGTTTTGTTTTCCTCCCGGATGATGTCCATGCACAGTTCGACGCATTCATCGCAAATGAACACCGTAGGCCCAGCGATCAGCTTACGGACCTCGTGCTGGCTCTTGCCGCAGAACGAACAGTAGAGCGTGTTCCGCGAATCGCCGCCGGTCTTGTTCGTCGCCATGGGCGTACACTACCTCCAGAGCGCACCCACCGGCACGCTATCCCTATGTTACGCCCCGCAAACGCCTTGGTACAACATCAAAATATTGTGGGTATGACTTCGCAGGGCGCATGAACCGTCCGCAACACATCAGGCACTACATGGTGACGATTGCGAACGCCTTTGCAAGGACGAGTCGTGCCGAATCAGCCGCCAACTTTCACCGGTTCCGCACCGGTCGGTCTCTTCAATAGAACATCGTCGATCAGCCCAAATTCCTTCGCCTCGTCCGGGCTAAAGAATTTGTCGCGATCCATCGACTGTTCAATGACCTCGATCGGCTGGCCGGTATGTTCCACGTACATGCGATTGAGCTTGTTGCGCGTCATCAGAATCTCGCGCGCCTGGATCTCGATATCGGCCGCCTGCCCCTGCGCACCGCCCGAAGGCTGATGGATCATCACGCGGGCGTTGGGCAGCGCATAGCGCTTGCCCTTCTCACCGGCCGTCAGCAGCAGGGAGCCCATGGACGCCGCCTGGCCGATGCACACGGTGGAGATGCTGGGGCGGATGTACCGCATGGTGTCGTAGATCGCGAGGCCCGAGGAGACCACGCCACCCGGCGAGTTAATGTAAAATGAGATGTCCTTGGTCGGATTCTCAGATTCCAAATACAAAAGCTGTGCGCAAAGCAGGGTCGACACATGGTCCTCGACCGGCCCGCTGAGGAACACGATTCGCTCCTTCAGCAGGCGCGACCAGATGTCATAGCCTCGCTCGCCGCGCGCGGTCTGCTCGACCACCATCGGGACGTAGATGTTGTTGAAGACCTCGACGGGATCGCGCTCGCGGATCATGTGACGCAGTCCTTTATCCTCAGCCGGATTGGGGTTTTGCGGCTTCTCGCCGCCTATCTGGATCGGTTGCGCCGCCGGAATCAAGGCCGACGGCGCCATATCACATCCAGACATGGCGAGCGCCCCAGCGCAACGCAAGCGCTGGGCGCCCTGCCTGCTTCAGGCCGCGTTGGGCTTGTCTTCCTCGGCCTCGGCTTCACGGGCCGCTTTCAGCAGGTCATCCGCCGACACCACCTTGTCGGTGACCTTCGCCAGTTCGAGCGCGAAATCGATCGTCTTGTCCTCGAAGATCGGCGCCCGCAGGCGATCGCGCATCTGCGGATTCTTCTGATAGAACTCCAGAACCTGGCGCTCCTGGCCCTGGAAGCGTTGCGCCTCGCGGAACACTGCCTGGTTGATCTCGGCGGCGCTGACTTCGATGTTGTTCTTGCGGCCGACCTCGGCCAGCAGCAGGCCCAGTCGGACCCGGCGGTCGGCGATGCCGCGATACTCTTCCTTCAGCTTCTCCTCGTCGCCCTCGACCTTCTGGCCGGCGGTCTTGGCGTCCTCGACCTGCTTCCAGATCGACTCGAACTCCAGGTCGACCAGGCCGGCCGGCACCGAGAACTTGTAACGCTCGGCAAGCTGGTCCAGCAGCTTGCGCTTCACCAGGGTGCGCGACAGCTGGTTGTAGTCCTGCTCGATGCGCTCACGCACGGCCTGGCGCATGGCGTCGAGGTTGTCGAAGCCCGCGCCCTTGGCGAGCTCATCGTCGATTGCGCGCGCCACCAGTTCACGGATCGCCTTCACGGTGACCTTGAACGTGGCGTCCTTGCCGGCGAGCTCCGTGTTGCCGTAGTCGGCCGGGAACGTCACCTTGACCTCGCGCTCCTCGTCCGCCGAGGCGCCGATCAGCTGGTCTTCGAAGCCGGGGATGAGGCTCGCCGAGCCGAGTTCCAGGGGGTAGTCGGTGGCCGAACCGTTGGGGAACGCCGTGCCGTCGACGTAACCGGTGAAGTCGATCGTCACCTGGTCACCCTTCGCGGCCGGACGTGGCGCGGCCAGTTCCTTCTGTTCCTTGTTGGCGCCGGCGATGCGCTCCAGCGCCTCGTTCACCTGCGACTCTTCGACCGCCGTCTTCAGCCGTTCGAGCTCGATGGCGCTGAAGTCGACGTCGCCGATCTCGGGCATGAGTTCGACCGTGACGTCGAACTCGAGATCCTTGTCCTCGCCGATCGCCTTGACGTCGACCCGCGGCTGCAGCGCCGGACGCAGGCCGTTGTCCTCGACGGTCTTGCCCACGCTTTCGTTGACGGTCTTCTCGACCGCCTCGCCGAACAGGGCCTGGCCGTACTGCTTGCGCAGCAGGGTCACCGGCACCTTGCCGCGGCGGAAGCCCGGCATCACCGCCGTCTTCGACATTTCCGCCAGGCGCGTGTCGACCTGACCGCTCAGCGTCGCGGCCGGCACCACGATCTTATAGGCGCGCTTGAGGCCTTCGTTGGTGAGTTCGGTGACTTGCATGGTGATGACGTTCCGCTCGATCTCAATCATTCGTTGTCGTGCATGCCTGCCGAGGGGAGATGGTGCGGGCGGAGGGACTTGAACCCCCATGCCTTGCGGCGCTGGAACCTAAATCCAGTGTGTCTGCCAATTCCACCACGCCCGCGGCCACACCCGCGCGCCCAGCTCGCCGGTCCGGCGGCCAAGGGGCGCCTTCTAGCCCGCGAACTTTGGCCGGTCAAAGGGTTATGCGCCCGCTCTCCCATCCAGGAGGTCGGCCAGGATCTTCGGCACCTGCGCCGGTAGGTCCTCGGCGATCAGGCCCGGCCCGAACCGGGCTGCGGCGGCACCATGGATCCAGGCCGCCGCCACGGCCGCGACGAACGGGGTCATGCCCTGGGCGGCCAGACCGGCGATCAGGCCCGCCAGCACATCCCCGGCACCGGCGGTCGCCAGCCACGGCGGCGCATTGTCGTTGATCACCGCCCGCCCGTCCGGCGCAGCGATCACCGTGTCGGCGCCCTTCAGCAGCACGACCGCGCCGGCCATGCGCGCCGCCTGTCGCGCCCGCTCAAGCTTGCCCATATCGGCCCCCAGATCCGGGAACAGACGGCTGAACTCGCCATCGTGCGGCGTCAGCACCGCCGGCCCCTTGATGTCGGCGAACAGCGCCTGCGGCGCGCCGGCGAAGGCCGTCAGCGCATCGGCGTCCAGCACGCAGGCACGGCCGGTGGCCAGCGCATCGGCCACCAGCCGTCGCGTGGCGGGTGTCGCCCCTGCCCCGGGCCCGACGACGAAGACATTGCGCCGCGGATCGGCCGCCAGCTGGCGAAAAGCGTTGGGGCCGTCGAGTGCGGCCACGATATTGCCGGGCTCCGCCGCCTGGTAGACGCCGACAGCTGCCGGCGCGGCGGCGATGGTCACCAGGCCGGCCCCGATCCGCCGTGCCGCCAGCGCCGCCAGGCGCGCGGCACCCGTCATGGTGTCGCCGCCGGCAACAAGAACGTGGCCGCGGGCGTACTTGTGGTCCCCCAATGCGGGCGCACGCAGCGCCGCCCGCCACAGGGCCGGGGCGTTGCGCCACTGGCGTGGGCTGACCGACTTCAGGGCGGCGCGCGGAACGCCGATGTCGGCCACCCGCACGTCGCCGCACAACAACCGGCCGTTGAGCGACAGATGTGCCGGCTTGAGCCGGAAGAACGTCACCGTCAGGGCACACCGCGGCGCATGCCCCAGCATTCGGCCGGTGTCGCCCTCCAGGCCGCTGGGCAGGTCGACCGCGATGCAGGTCAGCGCCTGGCTGTTGATCGCCGCGATGACATCGCCCGCCACGCCGTCGATCGGCCGCTTCAGTCCGGCACCGAACAAAGCATCGACGACCAGCGGCCGGTCGGCCAGCAACGCCGGCGACAAGGGCTCAACAGCACCATCCCACAGGATCGCGGCCCACATCGCATCGCCGGTGAGCTTGGCGCGATCGCCCAGCAGCCCGACGCGCACCGGCCAGCCGGCCGCCGCCAGGTGGCGGGCGATCACGAAGCCGTCGCCGCCGTTGTTGCCGGGACCGCACAGGACAACGATCGGTTGAGGCAGGAAGCGCTCGATGATGGTGTTGGCAACCGCGGCGCCCGCCGCTTCCATCAGCTCGCTACCCGACGTCGCCTGGCGCTGTTCGGGACCGGCGCCGCGCATGGCGTAACGCTCGGCCGCCTGCATCTCGGCGCAGGTCAGCAGGACGAGGTCGTCGTCGGCAGCAAGATCGGCCATGGTCAGGCCGACCGGCGGTAGCGGCGGCGCATGGCCGCGAAGCGCCGCGATACCCAGCCCGGCCGGGCCAACAGGCGGCGCAGGCGATGGATCATGGCGGCCGCCGCCTGCCATGCCGGCAGGGCCCTCACGAAGGCATAGAGCCAGTCACGCCAGGCAAACACCCAGGCCTCGGCGCGCACGAACCAGCCCAGGGTCGCCAAGGTCGGATGCAGCACCTTGTAGACCCGGGCGGCAAAAGCAGTACCAACGACCTTCCCTGCGAAAATGATCGCGGCACCCAGCAAGAAGTGGCCCTGCGTGATCATCCACAGCGCCGCGAGCTTGATCGGGAACAGGATGGCGGCGGGCAGCAGGAACAGGATCATCGCCGGATACGGCGGCAGCCGCGCCGCACGCGCCTCGATCGCCGCCACCCAGGGCAAGCGGGCCAAAGACGCCATCAGCCGCTGCAGCCAGGCGATCAGCGTCTCTTCGAGCAGCACCAGCAGCGCCGCGATCAGCGCCAGCGGCGGTGTGAGAAAACGCTTCAGAAAGCGGCGCATACGCTCCTCACGCCACACGAGTGAACTCTCCTGGAACGTGGTGTCCCGGGAGGCAAATCCTACATCATATAGGGAGAATTGGGGCGGCCGACCGGATTTGAACCGGCGACATCTAGAATCACAATCTAGCGCTCTAACCAACTGAGCTACGGCCGCCATCGTTCCGGGCCGAGGCCCGGAAACCGGCCGCGTAGGTACTCCGCTCCCCTTTTTGCGTCAAGTCTGGCGCCACCGCCGGCAAACGATGTGCTTCGGGCTGCCATCACATCGCGGTCCGCAGGCGCCACAGTTCGGGAAACAGCACGACGTCCAGCATCTTGCGCAGGTAGCCGACGCCCTCGGTGCCGCCGGTGCCGCGCTTGAAGCCGATGATACGCTCCACCGTCGTGACATGGCGGAAGCGCCACAGGCGGAAGGCGTCCTCCAGGTCCACCAGTTCTTCGGCCAGCTCGTAGAGATCCCAGTAGTGCTGCGGGTCGCGATAAACGGCGAGCCAGGCCGCCTCGACATCGCTGTCAGGGCGCGTGGCCTCGGTCTTGTCGCGATGGAGCACCGCGTCGGGGATCGCGAAGCCCTTGCGCGCCAACAACGCGACGGCCTCGTCGTAGATCGAGGGCGCCTGCAGTGCCGCCGCCACCTCGGCCTCGCGTTGCGGGTCGCGCTGGTGCACCGCCACCATGGCGCGGTTCTTGTTGCCCAGCCGGAACTCGATCAGGCGGTACTGGTAGGACTGGAACCCCGACGAGCTGCCCAGCGATGGACGGAGCGCGCTGTATTCCGGCGGCGTCATGGTCGACAGCACGTCCCAGGCCTTCACCAGCTGCTCCATGATGCGCGACACGCGCGCCAGCATCTTGAAGGCCGGCGGCAAGGTGTCGGCGCGGATCGCCTCGATGGCGCCCGAGAGTTCGTGCAGGATCAGCTTCATCCACAGCTCGGACGTCTGGTGCTGGATGATGAACAGCATCTCGTTGCGATCGCCCGACAGCGGCTGCTGCGCGCCCAGCAACCGATCGAGCTGCAGGTAATCGCCGTAGGCCATGTCCTGAGTCACGAGTCGCCTCCCTACGTCACCGTGCCGGCGGACGGCGACGGTACGGCGCGCCAGGCGCCGGAGCGCAGGATGTCCTCGACGGCCGCCACGGCGTCCCAGACATCGACATGGCGCACATAAAGCGGCGCGAAGCCGAAGCGCATCGCGTCGGGGGCGCGAAAGTCACCGATGATCCCGCGTGCGATCAGCGTATGCATCACCTGGTAGCCCGCCGCGTGCGTGATCGAGACATGGTTGCCGCGCCGCGTGCCGTCGCGCAGGGTCACCAGCCCGCAGTCCAGCGGCGCCAGGCGCTCGTCGTACAGCCGGATCATCAGATCGCCCAGCGCCCGGCCCTTGGCTTGCACGTCGCGCATCGCGATCCCGTCAAAGGCATCGAGTGCTACCTCGAATGCGACGTTGGCCAGCATCTGCGGTGTGGAGCACAGCATGGCGCGGATGCCCTCGGCCCGCGCGAACGCCGCATCGAACTGGAACGGCGCGGCGTGGCTGAACCAGCCGGTCAGCGGCTGGTCGAGCCCTGCCAGGTGCCGCTCGGCGACATAGACATGCGAGGGTGCGCCCGGCCCGCCGTTGAGGAACTTGTAGCCGCAACCGACGGCGAAATCGGCGCGGTCGGCGTCCAGGCTGAGTTCGACGGCGCCGCTGGAATGCGCGAGATCCCAGACGACCAGCGCGCCGCGGGACTGAATGGCGGCGCTCACTGCCGCCATGTCCTGGACCTCGGCCGTGCGGTAGTTGATGTGCGACAGCTCGGCCACCGCGGTGTCGTCATCGACAGCCGCGGCGACCTCGGCGGCCGGCACAGTGCGCACCGTCATGCCATGCAGGCGCGCGACGCTGTCGACGATGTGGTTGTCGGACGGGAAGTTGCCCGCCTCGGCCACGATCGTCTTGCGCCCCGGACGCAGGCGCACCGCCGCCACCAGCAGCTTGAAGAGATTGACCGAGATGGTGTCCGTCACCGTCACCTGGTGCGGTGCGGCGCCCAGCAGCGGCGCCAGCTTGCGGCCGATGCGGCCGGGGGACTCGTACCAGCCCGCCGCATTCCACGATCGCACCAGGCCGTCACCCCACTCCTGGTTGATCGCGGTCCCGACGCGCTCCGCCACGCCGCGCGGCAGCGCGCCCAGCGAGTTACCGTCCAGATAGTTGATCCCGGCCGGCAGGACGAAGCGATCCCGTACCGACGCCAGGGGGTCGGCCGCGTCCAGGCCGACGCAGTCCTGCCGACTGAGCGTCACGCCGTTGCTCCCGCGCGATCGACAATCGTGTTCATCATCGACGCCATCCTGTGCGCTTTGGTCCTGGAATCAGAGTGCCGACTTGGTAGGCTGACGCCAACCAAGATGTTGTGGGGGAGATACGACATGGCCCGTACGCCACTGTTCCGCGCCTTCCGGCGCCGCTGGCGCGCGGCCGCAGCAGCACCCGACAGCGGCGGGCTGACGCGGCGGTCGCTGCTGGCCAACACGGCGCGCCTGGGCGCGGCCGGCGTGATCGCGGGTCCCCTGGCGGCCTGCGCCGATCCGTCACGCTCATCCGATCCGCCTGTGGTGATCGTGGGCGCCGGCGCCGCCGGCCTGAGCGCGGCCTATGCGCTGGGCCGGGCCGGCACCCCCGCCGTGATCTACGAAGCCTCGGGCCGGATCGGCGGCCGTATCTGGACGCTCAACGGCTTCAATGCCGATGGCCAGTTCGTCGAGATGGGCGCCGAACTGGTCGATACCGGTCACACCGCATTGCGCCGCCTGTGCCGCGCGCTGGACGTCGGCCTGCAGGAATTCGCCGTCCCCGCCGGCGACGTGGCCAGCGAGCTGTTCCATATCCGCGGCCAGATCTACACCGGCGCGCAGTTCGAGCAGGGCCTGAAACCGCTGCTGCGCGCGGTGGCGCGGGCCCAGCGCGAGATCGTGGGCGGCGGCAGCAAGTACACGCCGATCACCTACGCCACGCCGATGAACGCGGCCGGCTACGACAACATGACGTTGGCCGCCTTCCTCGAGCGGCAGACCGACGTCGATCCCTGGGTGCGCGAGGCCGTGCGCATCGCCTATGTCGGCGAGATGGGCGCCGAGACCGAGGCGCAGTCGGCGCTGAACCTGATCGGGCTGATGGACCCGTCGACCGACAGCCTGTACGGCGACAGCGACGAAGCCTGGCGCATCGCCGGCGGTAGTTCGTCGATGATCCAGGCGCTGCACGACGCCGTCGTACGCCAGGCCGGCGGCAATGCCGACACGGTTCTGCGGCTGCGGCACGAACTGGTCGCCATCAAGGACGATGGCCGGCAGTTGACCCTGACGTTCCGTCACGACGGCCGCTCGGTGGCGGTGACGGCCGCGCGCATGCTGCTCACCCTGCCCTTCTCGGTACTGCGGCACGTCGAGGGCATCGCGGCACTCGATCTCCATCCGCTCAAGAAGCGCAGCATCGCCGCGTATGGCTACGGCGCCAATACCAAGCTGATGTCGGACTTCTCGACCCGGGTCTGGCGTACCGCGACCAACCGCCTGCCGGCCTACGACGGTTTCCTGCTGACCGACACCGGCCACCAGGGCTTCTGGGAGACCAGCCGCGATCAGAAGGGCCAGCATGGAATCCTCACCAACTTCCTGGGCGGCAAGGCCGCCGCCGGGTTCACCGCCGCCCACCAGGCGGCGCCGATCGGCTTCCTCGCGAGCCTGGACCCGCGACTGCGTTCTGCTTTCACCGGCATTCAGACCTTCATGAACTGGGACAAGTACCGCTTCAGCCGCGGCGCCTACTCCTGCCCCCGGCCCGGCCAGTACACCGGCTTCCTGGGCATCGAGGCGCAGCCCGAACTCGGCGGCCGGCTGCTGTTTGCCGGCGAGCACACCAGCGTCGCCTACAGCGGCTTCATGAACGGCGCCGTCGAAAGCGGCCTGCGCGCCGCACGGCAGGCCCAGGGACGCTGGGCGTAGACCCATCGCAACGGCGCGGCAGAAAGGGCAAATACGGCCAGAAAGTCCTTTTCGCTCGCTCTTGCAGTTGGTTGCCTGACGTTCTTAGGGCCGGCCAGGTGACGGCAGAAAGCGGCAGTTACGGCCAGAAAGTCGTCGGCTATCGTTACTGTTCAAACAGCGTCGCGAGAGATCCAGCACCGTTCCAAGATCCCTCGCTGCGCCCGGAGGATGTGATCTTTATCGCTTCGCGCTGTCATTCCGAGCGTAGCGAGGAATCTTTCGGCAGTTTCTGGGCCGTTCACGGCCGGAAAAGATTCCTCGCTACGCTCGCAATGATAGCGTGCGGCCATAAAATCACAGGCTGTCGGGATGACATGACGCGCATGCGATAGCGGTCATTTGAGAACGGCCGGGTCGCGCCGCAAGCGGAACGAAACTAAACATTTTCATCCGCCGCGCGGTATGCGCAGGCCAGCCAACAGGTCATCGAAGCGGCCAAAGCGCAGGGCGTCCGCGAGCGACGCGCGATCGAGATCATCAACGAGCAGCACGGCAGGATCTCCGTCCGGCCGGTCGCGATAGTCGAGGAGAACCGCGCGATTGTGATCCGCTTCGAGCACGATCAGCTGGTCCGCGCCCGCATGTCGTTGTTTCCAGGGAACGTCCCCTGGCGGAAACGCGATCCGGTCGGACAGACCGGCGAGGCTGACGAGATACTCGAGGGGAACGGGATAGCGCAGCGTCTCCCGCTCCTCGAGGCCATCGTCCGTCATCAGTTCGATATAGCGGGACGAGACGCTGCCGCCGTTCCTGGTGCGCCAGAGATCGATGAGGCCCGCCGGCAGCGTCACGCCGAGCCGCGCCTGCGTTTCGCTGACAAGCGCATCGTCGGCCGCAAGCTTCGGTATGAACGCGGCCTTGCGCGTGATCGCATTGCCGTGGAACGCGTGCGGCCCCGACGGGCCCCAGAACCGCGATGGCCAGTCTGACCGGGGGAGACCGCCCAGCCGCGGGCCGGGCTCCTTTGCCGTCCCGCCGACAACGGCATCGCTGCTGCGTCTGCGGCGAAGAGCCGCGAAGAAGGTATCGAAGGTCGCAAACGCGATGTCGACCGGGTCATCGCCGATGGGCTTGTCGTAGTCGACGATCAGCACGCGCGGTTGCGGACCCTGCGTATAGTCCAGCAACGTCATGTCGCCGTAGCGTGCCTGCAGAATGATCAGGCGGTCGGCGCCGGCTGGCACTTCCTCGGGTTCGTGCGTGAAATCCTCATAGTGCTCGGCGACCGTCCGCAGTTTCTCGAGCGGTACCAGGCTGGAATAGTCGATCGCGAACGCGCCCCGCCAGTCGTCATAGACGGGCTGCGGCTCTGCCTTCAGCGGCACGAAGAGCCAACCGACATACCCACCGTTCATCATGCGATAGAGGTGGCGCAGGGCTTGCGGCAACCGCACGCCAAGTTTTGCCTCGCGTGCCGCGATCATGGCCTCGGTTGCCGCCAGCGGGGGCTTCTCGACGATCGCACCGCGCCCTTCCATGGCCTCCCGCGACGCATTCACCCGCCAGTAGCCCGGTGACTTGAAGAACGTGTCGGACGTCAGCGGTGCGGGATCGATATCGAGCTCAGGCTCCATCGTCATACCTCGCACATGATCTTCATCCCGAGCGTAGCGATGGATCTTGCCGTCGCGGCTGGCCGGAGACCGCCAAAGATTCCTCGCTTCGCTCGGAATGACAGCCAGTGCCGGTGAGAACGCCCCGCGCCATCAGCGTCGGAAATGTTTGGCCAACCGTTCCAGCGCCGCGTCGAGCGTGGCGTCGTGCTTGCAGAAACAGAAGCGCGCGAAATGCTGCGGCGCGCCCTGCCCCTGATAGAAGGCGCTGATCGGCACTGCCGTCACGCCGGCCTCGACCGTGATGTGGCGGCAGAAATCCTCGTCGGTGCCGTTGAAACCCAGCGGCCGGAAATCCGAGGTGATGAAGTACGTGCCCTGCGCGTCCATCACGTCGAAGCCGATGTCGCGCAAGCCCTTGGCGAGGTAGTCCCGCTTGGCCTGCAAGTCGCCGGCGAGGCTGGTGAAATAGGCGTCGTCCTTGCGCAGGCCGTGCGCTGTGCCCCACTGCAGGTTGGGCGGCGTGGTGAAGGTGACGAACTGGTGCGACTTCAGGATCGGCTTCAGCACATTGGGCGCCGCCGTGATGTAGCCCACCTTCCAGCCGGTGACGCTGAAGGTCTTGCCGGACGAGCCGATGCGCGCCGTGCGCTCGCGCATGCCGGGAAACGTCATCAGCGGGATGTGCGGGCGGCCATCGAAGGTGATGTGCTCGTAGACCTCGTCGCATACCGCGAACACATCGTGCGCCACGCACAGCTCGGCGATGAAGGCCAACTCGTCCGCCGTGAACACCTTGGAGGCCGGGTTCATCGGCGAGTTCAGCAGCAGCAGCTTGGTCTTGGGGCCGAAAGCGGCGGCGAGCTGCTCGCGCGGCAGTTCCCAGGAAGGCGGCTCGAGCCGCACGAACTTGGGGATGCCGCCGGCCCGGCGCACGATCGGCACATAGGAGTCGTAGAGCGGCTCGAGCACGACCACCTCGTCGCCCGGATCGATCAGGCCGAACAGGCAGTCGCCCAGCGCCTCGGTGGCGCCTGATGTCACCATGACTTCGCTCTGCCAGTCGACGTCCAGGCCGTAGAAGCGCTTGTTGTGCGCCGCCACCGCCTGGCGCAGCTCGGGAATGCCCAGCATCGGCGGATACTGGTTGTTGCCGGTCATCAGGTACTCGGCCGCCTTCTGGCGCACATCCTCGGGCCCGGGGTCGTCGGGAAAGCCCTGACCGAGATTGACCGACTGGTGCTGCCGCGCCAGCGCCGACATCTGCTCGAAGATGGTATCGGCGTAGCCACCCAGAACGCTGTTGCCCTGCTTCATCGACTGCGATCCACACGAATTGGCGCGGCGCCCACCGGGCGCGCGCAGGGTTGTAGCGCAGTTTCCCGATACTGTGCACGGGTGCTGCCCAAGCCCCCTGTTCCGCGACCGCGCGCCGGGCACCACGACCTTCCATGCCCATGCCTGGGCCAACATCAACCGCAACGGCCACGACAACCGCATGCACCTACATCCCGGCGAGCATTGGTCGGGCGTCTACTGCGTCGACATCGGCCAGCCCGACTCGCAGGTCGCCAACAACGGGGCCATCGAGTTCCCCGACCTGCGCCCGATGGCGCGCGCCATGCCGGGTGGCCGGCTTCAAGTTCGACCGCGGTATCTCGGTGCTGCCGCAACCGGGCATGCTGCTGCTGTTCCCCAGCTGGCTCGACCACTGGGTCAGCCCCTTCCAGGGCGCTGGCGAACGGATTTCCATCGCCTTCAACTGCACCCTTGGATAACCCTGCCCTGGCAGCAGTCAATTGGCTAAAATTTAGTCAATTTGCATAAATTTCCCGCACGCCTGCTTCAAAAAAGTGGGCTATAGCACCGCCGGCCGGCAACTGACTGGAGTTTACGCAGTCTCTCGTCAGCGCTGGCACAGAACGTGCTGTTGTGAAGGCGCATCGGCGCCGTCCGGCGGCCGTATGGTGGTGGTGCGACTTCAACGGACGGGCACGACGATGAAAAAGATCGAAGCGATCATCAAGCCGTTCAAGCTCGACGAGGTGAAGGAAGCGCTGAACGACATCGGGCTGAAGGGCATCACGGTGCTGGAGGCGAAGGGCTTTGGCCGCCAGAAGGGTCACACCGAGCTCTATCGCGGCGCCGAGTACGTCGTCGACTTCCTGCCCAAGGTGAAGCTCGAACTGGTGATCGAGGACGAGATGGTCGAGAAGGCCGTGGAGGCGATTCGCACCGCGGCCCAGACCGGGCGCATCGGCGACGGGAAGATCTTCGTGTCGCCCATCGAGGAAGCGGTGCGCATCCGCACCGGCGAACGCGGCAACGAGGCGGTCTGACGGAGCCGTTTGACAGCGCCGCGGTCGTGCGCGGCGAGGACCAGCAATCGCAACCAGGGACAATCAGAAAGGACGCAGGGACATGGCCGACGCCAAATCCGTTCTGCAGACGATCAAGGAGAAGGACGTCAAGTTCGTGTCCTTCCGCTTCACCGATCCGCGCGGCAAGTGGCAGCACACTGCCTACACGGCCCATTCGGTCGACGAAGGCACGTTCAACGACGGCGTGATGTTCGACGGCTCCTCGATCGCCGGCTGGAAGGCGATCAACGAGTCCGACATGATCCTGATGCCCGATCCGGCGACGGCCACGCTCGATCCATTTGCGGCGCAGACCACGTTGATCCTGTTCTGCGACGTCATCGAGCCGTCGACCATGCAGGGCTACGCCCGCTGCCCGCGCGCCACGGCCAAGCGCGCCGAGGCCTACCTGAAGCAGTCCGGCATCGGCGACACCTGCTATTTCGGTCCGGAGCTCGAGTTCTTCGTGTTCGACGACGTCAAGTACGACGTCCAGATGCGCGGCTCGTTCTACAAGCTCGACTACGCCGAGGCGCCGCACAACACCGGCGCCGACATCGAGGGCGGCAACCTCGCCCATCGTCCGGGCGTCAAGGGCGGCTACTTCCCGGTGCCGCCGGTCGACGCGCTGGCCGACCTGCGCGCCGAGATGTGCTCGGTGCTGGGCGAGATGGGTCTCAACATGATGATCCACCACCACGAGGTGGCGCCGGGCCAGAACGAGCTGGGCTTCGCCTTCTCGACCCTGGTGTCGACCGCCGACAACGTGCAGAAGTACAAGTACGGCGTGCACAACGTCTCGGCTCAGTGGGGCAAGACGGCGACCTTCATGCCCAAGCCGCTCTACGGCGACAACGGTTCGGGCATGCATGTCCACCAGTCGATCTGGAACGGCGGCAAGCCGCTGTTCGCCGGCAACGGCTATGCCGACCTGTCGGAAACGGCGCTGTACTACATCGGCGGCATCATCAAGCACGCCAAGGCGCTCAACGCCTTCTGCAACGCCTCGACCAACAGCTACAAGCGCGTGATCCCGGGCTTCGAGGCGCCGGTGCTGCTGGCCTACTCGGCGCGCAACCGCTCGGCGTCGTGCCGCATCCCCTACGTCGCCTCGCCCAAGGGCAAGCGCGTCGAGGTGCGCTTCCCCGACCCCAGCGCCAACCCCTACCTCGCCTTCGCCGCCATGCTGCTGGCCGGCATCGACGGCATCCAGAACAAGATCCATCCCGGCGACGCGATGGACAAGAACCTCTACGAGCTGCCGCCGGAGGAACTGGTCAAGGTCCCCACCGTGTGCGGCTCGCTGCGCGAAGCCCTCAATAGCCTCAACGCCGATCGCGCCTTCCTCACCAAGGGCGGCGTCTTCACCGACGACCAGATCGACGGCTACATGGAGCTGAAGTGGGAAGAGGTCTACAACTGGGAGCACCAGCCGGCCCCAGTCGAGTACAAGATGTACTACAGCATATAATTAAAATCATTTAAAATCAACTACTTATACGGGGGTCGGGACTCGGTTCTGACCCCCAAAGTGTCTCCCAACATGGGCAGAATTTGTATTATCGTCGTCCACCGTCGTCGGTTTTCTTTCTACTTCGCGTCTGGCTCGGCTTTCGGTCCGGGGGCTGATTTCGAAAGATCGCGACCAGAGGCAGTACGCACAAAAGCCCGACCACGAACGGACGCGCGGGATCATCCGGCGGTAGGTGCAGGACCAGCCCGGCCAGGACGACACAGATTGCAGTTACAGAGACTTTGATCGTAGTCATCGTGCGCACCGAACAGCACGACCCGAACTGCCCCCGCGAGGAAAAGGCGTATCGAGTCAAATGACTGTTCGTGTGCTGGGTGTTTCCCCGAGGGTCCAGACCACCCCCTATACCCAACCACGAGACAGTGAGAAGTCTGTCTTGTTAGTTGGTCGTATTATACCCGGAACAGACGGTGAATCCAAGTCACCACCGTCGGGTAATTAGCCAGAAAGCAGTCATCACGGTCGAGCCGATCAGGCTTGCAATCGAGCACGCCTCGGGAAAATCCGCAAACGCGCTACCCACCTGGGCAGGGAAAAGCCTGTTCCGAGGCATGACGGACAAGCAAGGCGGCAGCTATATGGCGTGCCGCTTCGTTGGACAAAAACAGGATCATGAATGCTATGAAGCGCATAGATCCATAAAGCGAAACAGCGATCGTTCGTCCACTGCTCTAAAGTTGTGTTCAAGTAGATCGGGGGAACCAGTGTTCCAACACTATCGGACGAAGCTAGCGACCAAGGTAGACTCTTGGCTTGCGCCCCCAGAATTCGAAAGATTTCTCGCGTGGCAGCGAGCCGATAAGCAAGTGCATCTGGAGATATCAGAACGCGCCTACGAGAAAGGCAAAAGCACGGCACCCAGAAGCCGCTACGAGTGGGCGCACCGCGAGTTGGGCCGGGTACCAGAGACCGGATATGTTAACGTCGGGTATCGGCAGGACTTCGCGGAAGTCATCGACCAGCTTGCGATCAAACGGTTTGGCAGACTGACTGTCGATGCCAGCCGAACGTTCCAACGAGAGAGCTGCCAGATCGAGGAAGTTGACCTTCGGGCAAACTCTCGGCTGCACCTAACCAACTGCTACATTGGAACTATTCAGCCACAGGCCACCGTTGAGGCAACGATACACCTGACCAATTGCTGGGTTGGCGTTCTCAAGTTCGAAAACAAGGGCTACAGGCATCTGACCATAAAAAGTGGAGGGATTCACGACGTTCAGGCCGGTGATGGCATCCTTGTGACCGGAGACACCCTAATTCAAGGGACTTGGATACCGCGCAAACAGATCGACAACAAGCCCAGCTTGCACGCGTTGCGGAAAGTCCGAACGTTCTTTTCCAAAGAAAATCATTCCCTCGCTGCCGGATACTTCCACGCGGCAGAACTGGCCATTGAACGCCCTAACGAGAGTTGTACCAATCAAGCAGTAAGCCGCATCTACGACATTGGCTGCAGCTACGGAAACTCTCCCAATCGGGCACTCCTCTGTTTCCTTATCGTACTGGGCGCAATCGTTCTGCTTGATGCTCTTCTGTCCGCTGCCGTCCTCGCGGACCCTTCCCAAGCGGTTGGATGGCAGAAGTCGTTGCACTGCATCGGCGCCGACCCTGTCTCGTGTCTAGGCTTTGGTGAGCGAATCCTAAAGGGCCTTCTCCTCGCCGGTCAACTGATCCTGAACCCGCTTGGCGTTTTTGGCGGCAAGTCCCTTCTCGTGCTGCGGGACACGTCCCTACTAATTCCGTTCCATACACTTGGATTGATCGGTCTGCTGTCCGTAGCAATGTTCTTCATTAGCATCCGGCGCAGATTCAAATTGGATTGACGACACCAAAGGGCCGATGCCCTTTCGGACACCGGCCCCGCCGTAAGCCATTACAAGGAATGCTGGGGAGAATGGTCGCCCCCCCGACAAATCTATTTTACCGAACCACCCCGCCCCGACCGTCATTACACAACAGTAGCGCAGCGCAAGCTCGTGCGGAGAGTCCGAAAGTAGAGACGGTTCGGACCGCGTTACCGCGCGTCTACCGGGTCGCCTCGCGGTCAGGACAAAACACAACCAAGCTGACCAACGAACAGGTTCTCGCGATCATGTCCGATCCCCGTCCCTACTCGGTTATCGCTGCAAACTATAGGATCGCCAAAGCAACCGTTTCTCACATCCACTCAGGTCGGTCGTGGTGTTCCATCACTGGGATCACGACTGCACTGAGTAAACTCACAAAGCTATCTCCGGATGACTTCGTAGCGATCTAGAACGATTCACGTCGGTACTCAGAGATCGCCACCCAGTACGGGGTCAGCCATAGTTGCGTCACCGATATCAAGGGACGTAGACGATTTGCCAAACTCACCGGGGTTTGGGTTCCCCGCCAGGCCCTACACAGCGAACGACAATGACAAGCGCTTTAGGAAGGTGGCCTGATCCAACGCACGGTATTCCAGATACGGCGCAGCCTTAGCCCTGTGAGGTGCCTGTCCCATTTGGCAACTCAAACGTGGCTTCCACTAGTACGCCATCTCCCTCTGGCACAGGACGTACTATAGCCCATTGGACCTTCGTAACATTCCGCAGCTTTCTAACATGATGACCAAGAGCGTACAGGTATTCCAGATCAGCAGAAGTGCGGCACAAACGAATGATCTCCTTCCCGACGCCAGTGAGCGGATAACAAGGCAAAGGTATAGAATCTACCGTGCTCGTCTGCGCGAGGATGGCGATGTTGCCGTGGAACATGATCACCGCTGCGAAGTCCCCAGAATCCTGCCGAGCAACGCCGATCGTTCTGTTCACACCGCCCATTGATCCCAATCCACTTAGGATGCCGAGGTCCTGGAGCACCATCAATTCGCCAAAACCGATGTACCGCGCGACAAGTTTGTCATCTTTGAGAATGAAGTTTCCATCGATAGCAAGCTTAGCGGCCTTCTCGATCAGTTCTGCCTCGGACCTCTTGATAGCACGTAGCACTTCGAGCGTTCTCAACGAGAACGACCCGGGCCTCTGACTCTCCTTAGCGAGCACACGTGCCCAGAGCCGTTGCATGTCCTCGTTAGAGATTTCCTCCACCGCAGCAGCCCACCGAAACAGCAAATCCGGGTCAACCTTCGGGGGGGTCTCTGGAACTTTTTCTTCTCCCTCCAACTTAGCTTGTTCGATCAGTTCATCCTCTACCATCCGGACGGTGCTCCGGAGATTCATCAGCCGGCGGGTCGCCTTGGCGTGTTCCCGATTCTGAACGAACGCATCAATTTTTTCAGGGTCGTATGAGAGTGCCGGCGGGATCGGTTCTATCCGGACGGGAACCGATCTATCCGGCGCACCGATCAGCTTGCCGGATGCGTCGACAGTCGCCTCACCTGAGAGAATCTTTTCAACGTCCTTCTTGGTCTGTGCATCCATGAGGGCATCCTGACGGCGGACTTCCGCAAGGGCTTGTCCCATTCGTCTTGCCTGCAAAGGCCCAAGTAATCCGGTTCCAAGCTTATCGATGGACTGCCACACCTGAATGCAGAGCTTCTCTCCGGGCCATCCTTCGAACATCCGCTCCCCCTGCTTATTTTTTTCACTTGCACGGCCACGCGTTCAATAACGCAATCATCACTAGCACATGAAACCCCTTATGGGTGTCTTGCGAGTTTTTGTCCGCAGATGCCACCACGACCCGAATCGCCTGCTCCAGCGTAATCAGCTTTGGTGGGCAGATTTCGAACTCGGGCTTTATGATGCTCCCCGCCACGAGGAGCGACTGCACCATCCCCGCGCATAGGCCGGCCTTGAAGTCCAGAGTTGCCCGGTCATTGAGGATCGTTCGGCACCCCGGGAGTACCTCATTACCAGTGTACGGATTTTGCTGAGCCGCGACCGGCAGAGATAACGCAACCAATCCCAGCAGCACCAACAGCCCTCGCAGCCTCATCCGTATCCCTCAAGTTGTGCTCCCGCATTACCCTACCACGATCCCGCCACATACCGATTTGGATTAGGTCCGGTTAGGATCGAGCCTATGCCAGGTCCCCCGGGTTCTTTCACTGCTTGGGTTCGTCGTCTTTCACCGAGTAATACCGCCCTTCGCGTTGCTCCAGCCGATAGCCAAGCTTCTGGTCTTCCTCGATAGCCATGTTCCACGTTTCGTGAGCACGGCCCTTGAGTATCAGCCCGTAATCTTCGGGAGTCCGAGCCGCTTGGATTCTTCCCGGTCCAACGGTGCGCGGCTTGGCCAGTGTCCGGTTTCATCCGGTGCGAAACCTGCCTTCTTCGCAGATTCGTAATCGTAGTCCGATCCCTCGGGATCAACGCCACGCGTCGCGTTGAAGTCGGTCAGGTCCACGAGCATGCCCGGATACTGCGGACGAAGGTTCAAGAAGTCCGCCACCTCTCCATCCTGAGGGTCCTTCATGATCCATCGGGACATTCTCAGAGACCCACCCTGCGGCGTCGTGATGTCCTGATACCCGACCACGAGCCGTCCTTGCTTGGCGTAGTCCCGGAACTACCCTTCCCATTTCTCCAATTCAGATCACCACTGATCCATGTCAGTGAATGTCGTGGCATCGCGGATATCGAACACGTTCTAAGATTCGGGAAAATTACCGGGTCGATCCCGGAGTGGAGTTCCTTTGAAGCCGGGAAGCTGTCCACCAAACCACTGCCCGACCGTCTAATCCCGCCGACCGGACGACATGCGAAGGGGCCGTGCAAGCGGCCCCTTTGCTTTGTCACCTCTCCCACAAGCGGGTGAGGTCGGCGCTCGCGCTGCGCTCGCTGGGTGAGGGCTTCACGCATGGCGCCTCGTCCTTGGGCCCTCACCTTCCCACCGTGCTACGCACGGTGGGCCCCTTCCCTTCCCGCTTGCGGGAGAAGAGATGCCTTTGCCACCTCGACCAGCGTATCGGAGAACGTCGGCGCGTTGCCGTAGTCGGCGAAGGCCGGCGGGTTGATGGCGTTGACGCTGCGCCGTGAGCGGTTGTGGTGCGGCCAGTAGCCCATCGGCGCCACCACGATGCCCGCCATGGTATCGCCGGAGATTTCGGCGATGGCCTCGAAGGCGCCGCGGTCGTTGAACACCCGCACCACCTCGCCGCCGGCGATGCCCCGCACGGTGGCGTCGTGCGGATTCAGGATGACCTTCTGCGCGCCGGCGTGATGCTGCTGCAGGGCCATGTTGCCGTAGGACGAGTTGAGGAAGGCATGGCTCTTGGGCGACAGCATGTTCAGCGTGTAGCGGCTCGCCAGCGCCGGGTTGGTCGCCGGCGACTCGTTGGGCGGGATGTAGTTCGGCAGCGGATCGAGTGCCTCGCCGCTCTGGTCGCCGGCGTAGCCCTGGCGGAACAGCGGCAGGACCATGTTGCCGCCGGCCGCGATCGACGACTTGAACTCGCATTTGCCGGACGGTGTCGGGAAGTTGCCTTCGCGATGCGGCACGAACGTATCGGGCGTGCCGACCTTCAATCGCGCATAGCCCGTGCGGCGCAGCGATGCCAGATCGATCCCCTCGAGCACCGGGTTGTTCCAGTCCAGCGCCGCGGCCACCATCTCCTCGTCATTGCGCTGCCAGTAGTCGTCGTTGAAGCCCATGGCGCGGGCCAGGCGCCGGAAGAGCTCGGTGTTCGACACCGCCTCGCCCAGCGGCGCGACCGCCGGTTCGTTCAGCGTCAGGTAGAGATGGCCCCAGGAGAACATGACGTCGAACTGCTCGAGCTGGGTCGTGGCCGGCAGCACGATGTCGGCATAGAGCGCCGTATCGGTCAGGAACTGCTCGCTGACCACCGTGAACAGATCCTCGCGCGCCAGGCCCCGTTCGAGCTTTTCCTGCTCAGCGATCACGACCATCGGATTGGAGTTGAAGACGAACAGCGACTGGATCGGCGTCTTGAGCGGCAGTTCGCCGGTCAGGGCCGGCCCGAGCCGCCACTGATTGACGACGGGCGTGCCGGGCCTGATCCAGTCGGGCCGGCTGACGGCGTCCCAGTTGACCGGGAAAGCCCAGATCGGCATGTGCAGGATGCCGCCGCCGCAGTGGCGCCAGGACCCGACCAAGGCCGGCAGGCACGACAGCGCGCGCACGGTGTTGCCGCCGCCGGCACTGCGCTCGATGGCGACGCCCATGCGGATCACCGAGGGCTGCGCGGTAGCGAACTCGCGCGCCAGCGTCCGCACGTCGTCGGCGGCGACACCGGTGATGGCCGCCACCTTGTCGGGCGGGAATTGCGCGGCGCGTTGCTTCAGGTCCTCGTAGCCGACGGTGTACTTGTCGACATAGTCGTGGTCGACCAGGCCCTCGGCGATGATCACGTTCATCATGCCCAGCGCCAGCGCCGCGTCGGTCCCCGGACGGATGCGGATATGCCAGTCGGCCTTCTTCGCCGTCCGCGTGGCGACAGGATCGATCACCACCACCTTGGCACCGCGCGCCTGCGCTTCGGCGATGAACGGCCAGTGGTGCAGGTTGTTGCTGATGGTGTTGATCGCCCACAGCACGATGTACCTGGAATGAACGAAGCTTTCCGGGTCAACCGCCGCCGTCGGGCCGCACGACATGAAGAAGGCGCTGATCGCCGCCGAATCACAGAACGTCCGCTCGGAGATCGCAGCCCCCAGCTTGTTGAAGAAGGCGTCGCCGGCGCCGAGCCCGTTGAGGATGCCCTCGGTGCCGAGATAGCTGTAGGGCAGGATGGCGGCCGGGCCATGCCGGTCGATGATCGCCGTCCACTGGGTCTTGATCTCGGCCAGCGCCGCATCCCAGGTGATGCGCTCGAACTGCCCGGCGCCCTTCGGGCCGATGCGCTTGAGCGGAAAGAGCACGCGATCGGGGCTGTAGACCCGGTTCTGGTAGTCGTTGACCTTGACGCACAGACCGCCGCGCGTGAACGGGTGGTCCGGGTTGCCGCGCACCGCGACCGCCTTGCCGTCCCGCACCGTGGTGATCATGGCACAAGTGTCCGGACAATCGTGCGGACAGGCGCTGAAGATCTTTTGTTCGGCCATGTCGTCCTCCCTGACGGCGCTTGTGCTTAGGGGGAAGTCTAGCGATGTCGCGGTCCTTGGCTTTCACGGCCTTGCTGCCGGGTTTCGGAAACTTGCTGTCTGGCAGACGGGATCGAGCCGTAGCATGCCTGAGAGCGCGGGCGTCTCGCCCGCATCTTCCCTTCATAGACCACGTCGGCTCCCCTCCGCCCCTTCGGGGCACCTCCCCAGCGAAGCTGGGGAGGTCAAGATGCGGGCGAGACGCCCATAGGCGCTAACTTACGCATGAACCTCACCCTGAGGAGCGGCCCGCAGGGCCGCGTCTCGAAGGGTGGGTAACGACGCAGGCGCTGCGAACACGCTTTTTCCAAGACTTCGCCTGTAGCCTATCCTTCGAGACGGCCGCTACGCGGCCTCCTCAGGATGAGGTCATTGGTTGGAACATCGTCAAAGTTAGCGCCAATGGGCGAGACGCCCGCGCTCCCAGACAGAGACCTTGTCAGGGTCGCGGCGGCATGAAAGGCTTAGCGTCGTGCGTAGCGGACCTGCGTACGGAAGCATTCGCCTCCCCTGCCTCGAAGGCACCCGGCATGGCGCGGCTGATCGGGCACAGCAAGTCGAAGTACACGACCGGGACCTGCCTCGGCTCCAGCCGCGGCCGGGGATGGCATGGCTTGCTGGCCGAGCGCTGGCAGCATGCCGAAGGCGATCTCGGCGAGGTGCTGCCGCGCGACACCGAGGTCATCGTGATGCTCGACGGCAAGCTGCGCGTGCGCCGCCGCGGTGACGGCAAGCTGCAACAGCACCACGCCATGCCGGGAACGGTGTGGCTGTGCCCGGCCGGCATCCGCGAGGACATGATCCATCTCTACGGCGAGATCCGCGAGAGCGTTCACCTCTATCTGCCGGCCATGCCGCTGTCGCAGACGGCGCTGGCCGACCTCGATGTCGACCCCGATCGGGTACGGTTGCGCTACGAGGGCGGCTTCCACGACCCGGTGATCGAGGCCATCGGCCGCACCGTGGCGGAAGAGCTTCGCCACCCCAGCCCGGTCGCCACCCTGCTGATCGGTACGCTATCGGCGGCGCTGGGTGCCTACATCCTGCGCAGCTATTCCAACCTCTGTCCCACCGCGCACCCACAGCCGCCGGCGAAAGGCATGCTCGACGGCCGCCGGCTGGCGCGCGTGCTGCAGCTCATCGACAGCCATCTCGATCGCGACCTGACACTGGACGAACTGGCGCGCGAGGCCTGCCTCAGCCCGTTCCACTTCGCCCGTGCCTTCAAGGCAACCACCGGCGAGTCCCCTCACCGCTACCTGCTGCAGCGCCGCCTGCACCGCGCCAAGGCTCTGCTGGGTACCGGCAATCTCACCACGACCGAGGTCGCACTCGCCTGCGGCTTCTCGTCGGCCGCTCACTTCGCCACCAGCTTCAAACGCGCCACCGGCGTCACACCCAGCGTCTTCCGGCGTTCCTGACACGCCATCGGCGCAACCCGACGCTCCGGCCCGCCGGCACGTAGCCGATTTAAATTTCAAGGTTAAAATTTTATACTTGAAATGATCAGGCTGATGGGATGGCATAGAGGCGTCCCCAGACGGGAGGACCCTCGACATGAAGGTTGTTGTCCTCGGCGCCGGACCCGCCGGCCTCTATTTCGCGATCTCGATGAAGCGCAGGAACCCTGCGCACGAGATCACCGTGATCGAACGCAACCGCGCTGACGACACGTTCGGCTGGGGGGTCGTGCTGTCGGCGGAAACGCTCGACAACCTTGAAGCCAACGACCCCGTAAGCGCGGCATGGATCCGCGAGTACTTCGCATACTGGGACGATATCGCCGTCATCCACAAGGACACGCGCATCGTCTCGACCGGGCACGGCTTCTGCGGCATCGGCCGCAAGCGGCTGCTCCTGCTGCTGCAGCGGCGCGCCCGCGAGCTGGGCGTCGAGCTGGTCTTCGAATCCGAGGTCGCCGACCCCGCCCCCCTCATGGCGTCGCATGACCTTGTCGTCGCCACCGACGGGCTGAACTCGCGGTCAAGGACGGCATTTGCCGACGTCTTCAAGCCCGACATCGACGTGCGCAAGTGCAAGTTCGTTTGGCTCGGCACCCGGCAGAAGTTCGACGACGCCTTCACCTTCATCTTCGAGGAGACCGAGCACGGCTGGATATGGGCGCATGCCTACCAGTTCGAACCGGAGACGGCGACCTTCATCGTCGAATGCAGCGAAGAGACCTGGCACAAGTGGGGCTTCGGCGACATGAGTCGCGAGGAGTCGATCGCCGCCTGCGAGCGGATCTTCGCCAAGTATCTCGGCGGCCATCCTCTGATGTCCAATGCCAACCATCTGCGCGGCTCGGCCTGGATCAACTTTCCGCGCGTGCTGTGTCAGCGATGGTCGCACAAGAACCTCGCCCTGATGGGCGATGCGGCGGCCAGCGCGCACTTCTCCATCGGCTCCGGCACCAAGCTCGCGCTGGAAAGTGCCGTCGCGCTCGCTGACTATGTGCATTCAGAGACGACGCTGGAGGCGGCTTTCGAGAAATACGAAAGCACGCGTCGTGCCGAGGTGCTGCGCCTGCAGTCGGCGGCACGCAACTCGCTGGAATGGTTCGAGGAGGTCCAGCGCTACCTCCACCTCGATCCCGTGCAGTTCAACTACTCGCTGCTGACCCGCTCGCAGCGCATCAGCCACGAGAACCTGCGCCTGCGCGATCCCCAGTGGCTGGGCGAGGCGGAAGCCTGGTTCCAGCGCCGCGCCGGCAACACCGACAATGCGCGGCGTGCCCCGATGTTCGCGCCGTTCCGGCTGCGCGAGCTGACGCTGAAGAACCGCATCGTCGTGTCGCCGATGGCGCAGTACAAGGCTGTCGACGGCTGCCCCACCGACTGGCACTTCGTCCACTACGCCGAGCGGGCCAAGGGTGGCGCCGGGCTGATCCATATCGAGATGACCTGCGTGAGCCCCGAAGGACGGATCACGCCGGGCTGCACCGGCTTCTATGCGCCCGCGCACGAGGCTGCCTGGAAGCGCCTGGTCGATTTCGTGCATGCCGAGACCGAGGCCAAGATCTGCGCCCAGATCGGGCATTCCGGTCCCAAAGGCTCGACCCAACTCGGCTGGCAGCAGATGGACGCGCCGCTGGCCACGGGCAACTGGCCGCTGATGGCTGCTTCCGCCGTGGGCTGGTCGGCCGCCAACCAGGTGCCCAAGGCGATGGACCGCACCGACATGACCCGGGTGCGCGAGCAGTTCGCCGCCGCGGCCGCCATGGCGGCGCGCTGCGGGTTCGACATGCTGGAGATCCATGCCGCGCACGGCTATCTGTTGTCGTCCTTCATCACGCCGCTCACCAACAGGCGGACCGACGCCTATGGCGGCTCGCTGGAGAACCGCCTGCGCTACCCGCTGGAAGTCTTCAGCGCCGTGCGCGCGGCCTGGCCGGCACACAAGCCGATCTCGATGCGCATCTCCGCCAACGACTGGGTCGGCGACGACGGGGTGACGCCCGAGGAAGCCGTCGAGATCGCGCGGCTCCTGCAAGCGGCGGGCGTCGATATCTGCGACGTGTCGGCCGGCCAGACATCGATCCGCGCCCGCCCCGTCTACGGGCGCATGTTCCAGACGCCGTTTTCCGATCGCATCCGCAACGAGACCGGCATGGCCACCATGGCGGTGGGCAACATCTACGAGCCCGATCATGTCAACTCGATCCTGCTGGCCGGCCGCGCCGATCTCGTCTGCCTGGCGCGGCCGCATCTTGCGGATCCCTACTGGACCCTGCACGCCGCGGCACAGCTGGGCGATCGCGACTTGAAATGGCCTGACCCCTATCTCGCGGGCCGCGACCAGCTCTATCGCCTGACCGAACGCACCACAACCACGGGGCAGAAAGTATGATGACGGGAAAACACGCGCTGGTGACCGGCGGCGGCACAGGTGTCGGCCGGGCAGTTGCTCTTGCCCTCGCCGAGGCCGGCGCCGCCGTGACCATCTGCGGCCGGCGGCCAGAGCAGCTCGCCACTGTCGCGCGCGAAAACGATCGTGTCGTCGCCATCGCGGCCGACGTCACCGATGAAGCGGCCATGGCCGCGCTGCACGCGGATGCCGAAAAGGCACGAGGGCCCTTCGACATCGTCGTCGCCAACGCCGGCATGTCGGGTAGCAGCCCGGCGCATCGGACCTCGCTCGCCGACTGGCAGCACACGCTCGACGTCAACCTGACCGGCTCGTTCCTGACCGTGAAGCCGGCGCTCGCCGGCATGACCGCCCGCAAGTCGGGCCGCATCGTGTTCGTCGCGTCAACTGCCGGGCTGAAGGGCTACGCCTATGTCGCGCCCTACGTTGCCGCCAAGCACGGCGTCGTGGGCCTCATGCGGGCCCTGGCGACGGAGCTGGTCAGGACCGGCGTGACCGTGAATGCGGTCTGCCCCGGTTTCGTCGAGACCGACATGCTGCAGGAGTCGGTCCAGCGGATCATCGAGAAGACCGGCCGCACGGTCGAGCAGGCGCGCGCGAGCCTGGCGGCGACCAATCCGCAGGGCCGCTTCATCCAGCCGCAGGAGGTTGCCGCGGCCGTGCTGTGGCTCTGCAGCGAGGCCGGCGCCTCGATCACCGGCCAGACGCTGTCACTGTCGGGAGGCGAGACTTGGTGAGCGGTCCGCTGTCCGCCTCGAAGGAGAAGCTGAGACTCTGGATCCGGCTGCTGCGCGCGTCGCGCACCATCGAGGGCGAACTGCGCGACCGCCTGAACAAGGAGTTCGACACCACCCTGCCCCGGTTCGACGTCATGGCGGCACTCTATCGCACGCCCGACGGCATGCTGATGAGCGACCTGTCGCGCTTCCTGCTGGTGTCCAACGGCAATGTCACCGGCATCGTCGATCGGCTGGTGTCGGAAGGCCTGGTGCAGCGCAGCCAGCGCAACGGCGATCGGCGGACGTCGATCGTTCACCTCACGCGGACCGGCAAGGATTCTTTTCGCACCATGGCGGCGGCGCACGAACGCTGGGTCGATGAACTGCTGGCCGGCGTCACCCGCAGCGATGCACGGCAGCTGACGTCGATGCTGAAGGCTTTTCGCAGCAATTGGGAGGGACGGGCATGACACAGATGGCGGGCTTCAGGCCCAAGCACTTCCTCTGGCAGGTCGAGGCCAAGGTGGCATGCGTGCGGCTGGACCGCCCGGAGCGCAAGAACCCGTTGACCTTTCAATCCTATGCCGAGCTGCGCGATACCTTTCGCGAGCTGCGCTATGCCGATGACGTCGACGCGGTGGTCTTCCTGCCCAACGGCGGCAATTTCTGCTCCGGCGGCGACGTGCATGACATCATCGGCCCGCTGGTCGACATGGAGATGAAGGAGCTGCTCGCCTTCACGCGCATGACCGGCGATCTCGTCAAGGCGATGCTGTCGTGCGGCAAGCCGATCATCACCGCCGTCGACGGCGTGGCCGTCGGTGCCGGCGCGATCATCGTCATGGCCTCCGACATCCGCATCGCCACGCCCGCAGCCAAGACGGCGTTCCTGTTCACGCGCGTCGGGTTGGCCGGCTGCGACATGGGCGCTTGCGCCATCCTGCCGCGCATCATCGGCCAGGGCCGCACCGCCGAGCTGCTCTACACCGGCCGCAGCATGTCGGCCGCGGAAGGCGAGCGCTGGGGTTTCTACAACCGCCTGGTCGACGCCACGGCACTGGAGACCGAGGCGCTCGATATGGCCCGCAGCATCGTGGCCGGGCCGACCTTTGCGCACGGCATCACCAAGACCCAGCTCAATCAGGAATGGTCGATGGGGCTCGACCAGGCGATCGAAGCCGAAGCCCAGGCGCAGGCGATCTGCATGCAGACGCGTGACTTCGAGCGCGCCTACCGCGCCTTTGTCGCCCGTGAGAGGCCTGTCTTCGAGGGGAGCTGACGCCATGCTGGGACCGACCGCCCATGTCGACACGTTTGCCCGGGACAACCTGCCGCCGCCCGGGCAATGGCCCGATCTGCCGCTCGCCGGCTTCGACTATCCCGAGCATCTCAATGTCGGCGTCGAGCTCACCGACCGCTTGGTCCAGAAGGGCTTCGGCGATCACACGGCGCTGATCGGCAACGGCCGGCGCCGGACGTACAAGGAGCTGAGCGACTGGACCAACCGGCTCGCGCATGCCCTGGTCGAAAACTACGGCGTGCGTCCCGGCAACCGGATCCTGATCCGCGCCGCCAACAATCCGGCCATGGTCGCCTGCTGGCTGGCGGCGACCAAGGCGGGCGCGGTCGTGGTCAACACCATGCCCATGCTGCGCGCCGGCGAGCTGACGCAGATCGTCGACAAGGCGAAGATTGCCCTGGCGCTCTGCGATACCCGGCTGATGGACGAACTGGTGGCGTGCGCCAAGGACAGCCCGCACCTCGAACAGGTCGTGGGCTTCGACGGCACGGCCAATCACGACGCCGAGCTCGACCGCATCGCGCTCAACAAGCCGGTGCGCTTCGAGGCCGTCGCCACCGGCCGCGACGACGTGGCGCTGCTGGGTTTCACCTCGGGCACCACCGGCGTGCCCAAGGCCACGATGCACTTCCATCGCGACCTGCTGGTCATCGCCGACGGCTATGCCAAGGACGTGCTGGGGGTGACGCCGGATGACGTCTTCGTGGGCTCGCCGCCGCTGGCGTTCACCTTCGGCCTGGGCGGCCTGGCCATCTTCCCCCTGCGCTTCGGTGCGGCGGCGACGCTTCTGGAGAACGCCTCGCCCGCGAACATGATCGAGATCATCGAAACCTATCGCGCCACCATCAGCTTCACGGCGCCCACGGCCTACCGCGCCATGCTCGCGGCCATGGACACGGGCGCCGACCTGTCCTCGCTGCGCGTGGCCGTCTCGGCCGGCGAGACCCTGCCGACCCCGGTGTTCAACGACTGGATGCAAAAAACCGGCAAGCCGATCCTGGACGGCATCGGCGCCACCGAGATGCTGCACATCTTCATCTCCAACCGGCTCGACGACCTGGCGCCCGGTTCGACCGGCAAGCCGGTGCGCGGATACGAAGCGAGAATCGTCGATGACGACATGAACGAGCTGCCGCGCGGCACCGTCGGCCGGCTTGCGGTGCGCGGCCCGACCGGCTGCCGCTATCTCGCCGATGCCCGGCAGCGGGCTTACGTCCGCGACGGCTGGAACCTCACGGGCGATTCGTTCTCGCAGGACGCGGCTGGCTTCTTTCATTTCGCCGCGCGTTCGGACGACATGATCGTCTCGGCCGGCTACAACATCGCCGGCCCGGAAGTCGAAGCTGCGTTGCTGACCCATCCCGACGTGCGCGAATGCGCCGTCATCGGCGTCGCCGACGCCGAGCGCGGCCAGATCGTGGAAGCGCACGTCGTGCTCGCCGACGGCGTGCCCGACGACGGCGAGACCGCGAAGCGGCTGCAGGATCACGTCAAGGCAACGATCGCGCCTTACAAGTATCCGCGCTCGGTGAAGTTCACATCAGCCCTGCCCAAGACGCAGACGGGCAAGATCCAGCGCTTCCAGCTGAGAAACCAGGAACGATCATGATGCACACGATCCTGCTGCCCGCCGGCTGGGCCAAACCCAAGGGCTACGCCAACGGCATTGCGGCTGAGGGCAGGTCCGTCTTCGTCGCCGGGCAGATCGGCTGGAACCGGCAGAACCGGTTCGAGTGCGATGATCTCGTCGGCCAGGTGCGCCAGACCCTGCTGAACGTCGTCGAGGTGCTGGGCGAAGCCGGTGCCGGGCCGGAGCACATCGTGTCGATGACCTGGTACCTGACGGACAGGAAGGACTATCTCGCCCATCTCGACGGCATCGGCAAAGTCTACCGCGACGTCATCGGACGCCACTTCCCGACCATGGCCGCGGTCCAGGTGGTGGCGCTGATGGAGGACCAGGCCAAGGTCGAGATCCAGGCAACAGCCGTCGTGCCCCATCCACGGTGACGGTCGTCTGGGGCCTGGATTTGCTATCATCCTGAGCGAAGCGAAGGATCCTGCGGTGCGCCGACCGCACCGGCTGACATGTACGGAATGAAGACTTCACCACAGAGGCACAGAGGACACAGAGATAAGGCCATGGCGCACGTTCGGCGCGCGCGAAGATTGTCCTCTGTGTTTCTCTGTGCTCTCTGTGCCTCTGTGGTGAAGTCTTCCTTCTCATGACCGCGCGTTCGTGCGGGTCGGCGCACCGCAGGGTCCTTCGCTTCGCTCAGGACGACAGTGATTCGCCCTAGTCTAGGCGTGCCCTGGATCCCTCGCTGCGCTCGGGATGACAGCTTGACCACCGTCCAGCGCGGCGAGCACGCGTTCCGGGGTCATCGGGAGCGCCCTCATCCGCACGCCGCGTGCATCCGCCACCGCGTTGGCGATGGCCGGTGCGACCGGCACCAGCGGCGGCTCGCCGATGCCCTTGGCGCCGAACGGCCCGGACGGCTCGGGGTGCTCGACGATGATCGGGGTGATCTCCGGTATGTCGAGTGCTCCAGGTACCTTGTAGTCCATCAGCGTCGGATTGGCCGGGTTGGGCCCGTCGAAGCGCAGATCCTCGTAGAGGGCATAGCCCAGGCCCTGGACGATGCCGCCGGCGATCTGGCCTTCCACCGCCGTCGGATTGATCGCGCGGCCGACATCGTGCGCCGCCCAGATCCGGCGAACCGCGATCTGGCCGGTCACGTCGTCGACATCGACCTCGGCCGCCTGTGCGCCAAAGACGAACGTGCCGAGGTTGCCGATGCCGTTGCCGGTCACGGCACTGCGCTTGGGATCGAAGCCGCCGCCCTCGAACATCACCGAGGTCGTGCCGATGATCGGGCCGCCCACGACCCAGTGGGCACGGCCGGAGATATCGCGGAACGGGACCTCGGCCCCCGGCACACCGACGATGCCGACACGCCCGCCGGCACGCAGTTCGAGATCACCCGTCCCGCATTCCAGCATCTCGGCGGCATGCTCGAACAATCGATCACGGGCCTGGCCTGCAGCGCCTGCGACTGCACGCCCGACCATGTAGGTGACGCGCGAGCCGCCGGTCGACCAGTTGTAGGGCGAACCGTCGGTATCGGGCACCGTGTAGTTGATGCGGTCCAGCGGGATCTTCAGCGTCTCGGCGCAGATCTGCGCCAGCACCGTATCAGCCCCCTCGCCCAGATCGACCGCGCCGGTGTTGAGCGTCACCGTGCCGTCTTCCAGCACGCGCACGATGGCGCTGGTCGAGAGAATGCCGGAGATATGGGCGACGCAGGCCACGCCGATACCACGACTCGGCATGCGCGGCGGCAACGCGTCACGCAGCTTCTCGAGGCATTCGGCAAAGCCGCAGGCCTCGATCGCCTGGCCGCCGACCCAGCGATCCCCGGCGCGCACCGCATTCTGCAGGCGCAGGTCGATCGGATCGCGTCCGAGACGGGCAGCGATCTCGTCGACCTGGCATTCGCCGGCGAAGGTGACCTGCGGGTTGCCGTAACCGCGGAACCCGGCCGCGCGCAGGCGGTTGGTGTAGGCGACCTGACCTTCCATCCGGATGTGGTCGATGCGATAGGGACCGCGTGCGATCAGCAGGGCGAAGCCCAGCACAGCCGACGAATCCTCGGCATAAGCGCCGCCGTCGAGCGTGACGCGCGCCGCGCGCGCCACCAGCCGGCCATCGGCCATGGCCCCGGTCTTCATCCAGATCGTCGCCGGGTGCCGCGTGCGCATCATCATGAAATCGTCGTCGCGGCTCAGCACCAGCTTGACCGGCCGGCGGGTGCGCAAGGCCAGCAGCGCGGCCAGCGGCTGCACGGTGACGTCGGACTTGCCGCCGAACGCGCCACCGACACGGGTCGCGATGGCCCGGACGCGCGACATCGGCATGCCCAGCACCTCGGCCACCGTCGCCTGCACCCGGAACACCGACTGGCATGACGACCACACGGTGACCTTGCCGGCGGCATCGGCCTCGGCCAATGCGCCACAGGGCTCGAGATAGCAGTGGACCTGGGCCTGGGTCTCGTAGGTGCCTTCGACCACCACGTCGCAGCCGGCGAAGGCCGCCTCGACGTCGCCCTCGGCGATCGTGGTCGCGGCGCAGACATTGGCGGGCAGCGGCACGGCAACACGGCGCCCGTAGGCGGCGAAATCGTCGTGTACCAGCGGTGCGTCCGGTGCCAGCGCGTCGGCCGGCGTCATCACACCCGGTAATTCCTGGTAGTCGATCGCGATCAGACCCAGCGCCTGGCGCGCCACGGCGAGCGTGTCGGCAGCCACCACCGCCACGGGCTCACCCACGTAGCGCACCTTGCCCCGTGCCAGCGCCACCTCATCCTGGACGAAGGCACCATAGTGATGGGGAAAATCCGCGCCGGTCAGCACGCCATGGACACCCGGCAGGGCACGTGCCGCGGTCGCATCCAACGACACCAGCCGCGCATGGGCATAGGGCGAGCGCAACACCGCCGCCTGCAGCATGCCGGGCCGCTGCATGTCATCGACATAGACCGTGCGGCCGGTGATTTTCTCCTGCCCTTCCAGGCGCGGGGCCGACTGGCCCACCACGGTCATGTCGGTCATGGCGCGGCGCCCCCGGTCGCGCGCGTCACCGCTTCGATGATCGCGCCGTAGCCCGAACACCGGCAGATGTTGCCCGAGATCGCAGCGCCGATCTCCGCCGCCGTCGGATGCGGGTTCACCGCCAGCAACGCCTTGATCGCCAGCACCATGGCCGGGCTGCAGAACCCGCATTGCACCGCGCCGGTCTCGACCAGGCAACGCTGCAGCGGGTCGAGCGCCTCGCCCTGCCCGATCGCTTCGATCGTCGTGACCGCGCGCCCCGCGCAGTTGGCGGCCAGGGACAGGCAGGCGCGCGCCAGCTTGCCGTCGATCAGCACGCTGCAGGTACCGCAGACGCCGTAATTGCAGCCGCGCTTGGCGCCGGTCAGGCCGAGATGGTCGCGCAAGATGTCGAGAACCGTCGCCGTCGCCTCGGCGGTGACGGCGTGGACACGATCGTTGACCGTCAGCGTCGTCGTGATCATGGGCCGGCCACCTCGTCCAGGACGCGCGCGACCAGCCCGGGCAGGATGCGGCGGCGATAGTCGGCGCTGCCGCGGACGTCGTCGATCGGCTCAGCGGCACTGGCAAGCATCGTCCCGACCTGCCGCACCAGAGCGGCATCGCGTGGACGGCCGGCCAGCAGCGCTTCGGCCGCCGCGACACGGACCGGCGTCGGGCCGCAGGCGCCGGCCGCCAACCGCACGAAACGGCAGAGGCCGCCGGCGATATCGGCGACGCAGGCGATGGACAGGATGGGGTAGTCGGAATCGACGCGCGCAAAGCGGTAGTATCGCCCTCGCCCCGGCAACGGCGGCACGAGGATCGCCGTGACCAGCTCGCCCGGCTCCAGCGCCGTCGTCAGGAACTGCAGAAAAAAATCCTCGGCGGCGATCTTGCGGATGCCGTCGCGGCCGGCGATCTCGATCGTGGCACCGGCGCCGACCAAGGCCGCCGGCCAGTCCGAGGCGGGATCGCCGTGCGCGCAGGCGCCGCCGATGGTGCCGAAATTGCGGATCGCCGGGCTCGCGATCTGCCGCGCCGTGTCGGGGATCAGGGCCTGGCCGTCACGGAAGGCGTCGCTGACGGCGATCCGGGCGTGGGTCTCCATCGCGCCGATCCGGACCGCGCCGTCGTCGAGGCGCCGGATCCCGCGCAGCTCGGCAACATCGATCAGCGAGATGATCGCCGTCGGAGCCAGCAGCTCGAGATTGAGCATCGGCACCAATGTCTGGCCGCCCGCCAGCGGCCGGGCCTCCTCGTCGGCAGCCAGCAGCGCCAGCACGGCCGCGAGGTCGGCAGGCCGATGGTAGGCGACCGGCGTCATGTGTCGCTGCGGCCGCGATCCAGGCAGGCGATGACCTCGTCCGCCGTCATCACGTCACCGAACTGCTGGATGAAGGTCTCCAACGTGGCGCGATGCTCGTCGTCGGACAGCGCAGCGCAACAATCCGACACCATCACGACCTTGAAATCGAGCATCATCGCATCGCGCGCCGTCGCCTCGCAGCAGACGTTGGTCTTGGTGCCGGCGATCAGCACCGTGTCGACACCGAGGTTGCGCAGCACGCGCTCGAGGTTGGAGGCACCCGAGATCAGCGCGCTGTAGCGGTTCTTGAACACGACAAGGTCGGCGGGTTCCGTGTGCAGTTCCGACCAGACGTCCTGGCGCCCGGCCGCCAGGCTCTCGATGGTGCGCGCCTTCACCTCGTCGGCGACCACGTGATTGAAGAACAGCTCCCAGTCGCTGCGGCCGCGCCAGTGGGTATTGGCGTGCAGGACCCAGATCACCGGCATGCCGCGTTCGCGGGCGGCATGGTTCAGCCGGTCGATGCCGGCGGTGATGCCGCGCGAGGTCGGCACCTCGGCCGGACCGCCCGGCGCACAGAACGTGTTCTGCATGTCGATGACGACGACAGCCGTCCGCGCCGGGTCAAGACTGTCGAACCAATGGACGCGGCCGCGGCGCGCGATGACGCGATCGACGATTTCCTGGCGAATGGACACGTTGTGCATCTGGTACTTCCTCAGAACGAGAGACCGTTGGAGAACACCCACAGCACTCGAGTCTCTCCCGAATGGGCATTTTCCCAGGAATGGCGGATGTCGCTTTTGAATTGCAGGTAGTCGCCGGCCGTCAACTCGATGATCTCGTCGGCGATGCGATAGCGAATGGCGCCGGCGATGATGTAGCAGAACTCTTCGCCCTGATGCGTCATTGCATCGACGCCGGAATGCGCGCCCGGCGCCATGATGCCGACGCGCGATTCGAGGACACCGGGCTTGAAGTGTCCGTTGAGGTCCTGCAGCGTCAGACCCATGTCGCCGTAGTGGATGGTGCTGCGTTCCTGCGCCTTGACCACGACGACCGGCTCGGGCCGGTCACGATAGCGGCCGATCAGGAACCCCAGGTTCTCCTCCAGGGCTTCGGCCAGATTGATGGCATGCACCAGGTTGGGGCGCAGCTGGCCGTTCTCGATCTTGGAGATGGTCGAGGCCGGCACGCCGGACAGCGCCGACAACTGACTCAAGGTCAGTGTCTGCGCCAGGCGAAGGGCCCGCAGCCGCTCACCGACCAGCTCGGTCTCGTACGCCGATTTCGCCTCGACCGGCTGCGCCGCCTTGCGCCGCGCCATGGCTCAGCCTGCCACGACGATGCGGTCTTCGAGGAAGGGATCCTCGGGCAACGCCACCTCGGTCTCCAGCAGGGAGCCGCAACCGCTGCAGGCGAAGCGGCGCAGCACGATGCGGCTGTCGGTGCCGAGGCCGGCGCCGGGCAGCGACGCGACCGGCACCACGGTGAGCGCGGCCTGCTCTTTCCACGATCGATCGGCCGCGGCCAACGGCCGCTCGCAGGCGCCGCAGCAGATCTTGCCGTCGGCGAGGACCAGGGTGTCGGAAAATCGCCGGCGAGCCATCACGCGACCTCCTGCAGGCGGCGGGCCTTCAGGTCGCGCCGCCGGGTTTCGGTCAGGGTGGCATCGAGGACGCCGTCCTTGAAGGCGACGCCGTAGACCTCCTCAGCAGCGCGGGTCGAGATCGCGCCGGCGGTCACATCGTTCACCACCTGCTCGGCCGGCCGGTCGAGCGGATCGCCCAGGCCGCCGCCGCCGTTCCAGCGCACATAGAGGCCATCCTTGCCGCGCAGCGGATAAACGCCCCAGGAAATCGGTTCGTGCCGGCCCTTCATGTCGGCGAGGCTGCCAGCAAAAGCCGTCGCGTCGGACTCGTCGGCATGTATCCAGACATAGTCGTTCAGCGCGCCGGGATAGCCGCCGGCCAGCCCGTCGCTTTGCGGAAACTTGGTGCCCTTGCCGGAGACGACATAGTCGATGCCGCCGTCGGGCGCGTCATGGGCGACGATCATCATCTCGCCGCCGGTGCCGCCGCGATGGCGGCCGGGCCCGCCCGAATCCTTCAGGCGGCGGCGGAACAGGTAGCGCACCGGGAACGTCGCCTCGATGGTCTCGACATTGGCCATGCGCGAGATCGGGTTCGGGATCTCGCCGCCGATATCGACGCCGTCACCGACATGCCGCGCGCCTCCCGCGCCGGCGAAGGTCTCGGTCAGGATGCCGATCGACAAGCCGCCGCGCTGGTTGGTGCCGAACATGAAGATGGCGAAGTGATTGGCATGCCATACCGCCGTCGATTCCTCGGCGTACCGCTCACTGGCCGCCAGCATCTTGCCGATGGTGGCGCAGGCCGCATTGTTGACCGACTGGATGGCGCCGACCGTCGCCACCGACACCGGCGCCGGCCGCGCGCAGTTCACGATGCTGCCTTCCGGCGCGATCATGCGCACCGGGCGGATGACGCCTTCGTTCCAGGTGATGTCGTAGCACAGCAGCGGGAACAGCGGCGCGAACAGCCCGCCCAGCGACGCCCATTTCGAACAGTTGACGCTGTATTTCGATTGCGGCGAGGACCCGGTGAAATCGAACACCAGCTCGTCACCCTGCTTGCGCATGGTGAGCACGACCCTGTAGGTCTCGCCCTTGACCTCGAGATACTGGCGCGACTGCCACTGCCCATCGGGCAGTTCGCGCAGGCGCTCGCGCAACCGCTGCTCGGACTGCTCGATCAGCATGCGGCAGGCATGGTCGACGGTCTCGGCGCCGTACTTCTCGAACAGCGCGATCAGCCGCTCACCAGCAACGTTGTTGCAGGCGATCATCGAGCGCAGGTCGAGGGCGACCATCTCGGGGCCGCGCACCATGTTCAGGATGGTGTCCCACACGTCCTGGCGCATCTCGCCCCGGTCGATCAGCTTCAGGCCGGGCGACGAGAAGCCTTCGGTGAAGATGTCGACGGCGTCAGGCGCGAAGCCGCCCGGGTTCATCGCGCCGATGTCGAAGACGTGGACGAAACAGGCGCTCCACGCGACCAGCCGGCCTTCGTAATGGATCGGCGCGATCAGGTAGATGTCGGACGTATGCAACGCCGCCGTATAGGGGTCGTTCAGCAGGAACAGGTCGCCTTCGTGGATCTGTCCGTCGAAGCGGCGGATGATCGCCTTGCAGGCCTCGGCAGCGCTGGTCAGGTGGTGCAGGAAGCCAACGCCCCCCATCAGCAGCGAACCATCGGCACGATAGAGCGAGACCATCAGGTCGTGCCCTTCGTTGGTGATGGCACTGCCCGAAACATGCTTCAGCGTCATGACCGCCTCTTCGACGACGCGAAACAGGCGGTGACGGATGATCGAGAACGTGATCGGATCCATCGGTGTCTCCGTGGCGCTCAGGCGAAATCGATAATGACGTTGCGATAGCCGTCGAGCGTGCCACGCTGGCCCGCCTGCAGCACGATGGTCGTGATCGGCGTGTGGATCACCGCTGGCCCCGCCACGACATTGCCCGGGCGCAGCTTCTCGAAATCGTAGATGTCTGATGGTACCATGCCGTCCTCGGCGTCGACGAAGATCGGCCGCCGGCCGACGCGCGCACCCGCGGCATCCGCCCCGCCCGTCGCCTCGGCCTCGATCTCAGGCCGTTCCATCAACCCGCGCGCCGTCAGCCGGAACTGGGTCATCTCCATGCCGGCTTCGCGATAGGCCGAACCCTTGCCGTACTTGCGTTCGTAGAGCGCCTCGAAATCGGCGACCACGCCGGCCAGCGCCGCATCGTCGAGCGGCACGCTGCCGCGGAGCGGCGTGGTGACCTCGTGCACTTGCCGGGAATAGCGCAGGTCGACCGCGCCTTCCAACCGCACGCGATCGCCGGTGAAGCCCTCCTGCGCCAACTGGGCCCGCGCCTTCTCGACCATCGGCGCGAACAGCCGGTTGACCGCCTCGGCCGGCGACGGCACCGGCAGCAGCGCCGTCGTGGCGTATTCGTGCACGATATCGGCCGAAATCAGGCCGAAGGCACAATTCACCGAGGCGGTATAGGGCACCACCATGCGCCGCACGTTGAGCTCGGCGCCGAACATGCCGGCGACCATGCCACAGGATCCGCCGAAGGCGTGCAGCACGAAGTCGCGCGGATCCAGGCCGCGCTCGACCGTGATCTGGCGGATCAGGTCGGTGATCTGGGCCGCGGCGACCCGATAGACGCCGATCGCGGCGGTCTCGACCGACAGCCCCAGCGGGCGGGCGATCTTCTGCTCGAACACCTGCCGTGCCCGCTCGCGATCGAGCCGCATGCTGCCGCCGAGGAAAATCTCGGGGTCCATGTAGCCGATCAGCATGAACACGTCGGTCAAGGTCGGCTCGTCGCCGCCGAGGCCGTAGCATACCGGGCCGGGCCGCGAACCGGCCGAACGCGGGCCGACCCGCGGTGCGTTCGAGCCGGGCTCCAAGGTGACGATCGACCCGCCGCCCGACCCGATCGAGACGACCTCGATCTTGGGCTGGGTGTAGTGGAAGCGGTCGACCATCGGCTCGCGCGCATATTCGATCGTACCGCCCTGGATCACCGACACCTTGAACGTGGTGCCTCCCATATCGGTCGCGATCACATCGGGCTGGTCCAGCAGCTGGCCCAGTGCCCGGCTACCGATGACGCCGGCGGCGGGCCCGCATTCCAGCATGCCGATCGCGCGGTCCGCCGCCTCGTGCGCCGGCAACAGGCCGCCATAGCCCTGCATCACCAGGACCGGGCCGTCATAACCCGTCCCGGCCAGCAGCGTTTCCAGGCTCGACAGATAGGCGCGCGTGATGCGGCCGGCATAGGCGTTGATCACGACGGTCGAGCTGCGCTCGTATTCGCCGGGCACCGGCGCAATGTCGCTCGACAGCGTGCAGTAGACGTCGGGCGCGATACGGTTGATCAGCGCCTTGACCTTCTGTTCGTTGACCGGGTTGTAGAACGACCACAGGAACGACACGGCGATGGCATCGACCCGGTGACGGTCGATCAGATGGCGCACCGCGCGCTCGACCTGGGCCTCTTCCAGCTCGCGCAATACCGCGCCCTTGTAGTCGACGCGCTCGGCGACGCCCATGATGCGGGCGGCATCGACCAGGGCCGGCGCGCGGTCCGTCTTGACCGGATGCTTGATGCGGTCCTCGGTCAAACCACCCCAGCGGCCGTAGGCGCCGCGCGTCACCAGGACGGTGTCCTCGAAGCCTTCGGTCGTCAGCAGGCCGGTGCGAGAGCCGTCGCGAGTCAGCACCGCGTTGTCGACGACGGTCGAGCCGTGCATGAACAGCGACGTCTGCGCCAGCAACGCCTCCAGCGTCAGACCCATCGAGGTTGCCGCCGAGCGGATCGAATCGAGCACGCCGGTGGCGAAGTCCGGCGGTGTCGAGAGCGCCTTGCCGAGCCGCACCGGCTCTCCCGACGCGAACACGATGGTATCCGTGCAGGTGCCGCCGACATCCGTCGCGACGAGATACTTGCGGCCCTTGGTCATTTCGGTTCTGCCCTGTCGTTGGGATCGCGGCGGTCGGCCAGGCACAGCACGTGGCTGCGCCGGGCAAGCTGGCCGGTCATGCCGAGGGCCACATCGGCGTTGAGATGCACCGCATCGCCGGCACGCAGCACGCGGGGCGTGCTATCGCCCCCCTGGTCGATGGCGACCGTACCATCCAGCACATAGGCGAAGGCTGCGCCGGCCACGCCATGGCCGCGCAGGTCGAAGCGTTCCTTCGAGTCGACCGGGATCAGGTGCGCCTCCATCTGCGGGCTGTCGAGGTCGGTGACCAGCGCCACGGCGGCCTGCGCCCGCGTCGGCAGCGTGCCGCGCACGACGTTGACGGCGCGATCCAGTTCGCGCGACGCCTCGATCAACCGGTCAACCGGCTCGCCCAGCACTTCCGTCATCGCCAGCACGGTCAGCAGACTGGGATTGGCCTCGCCGACTTCGATCTTCTGGATCGCTGCGATGCTGATGCCGCTTTCGAGAGCCATCTTCTTCAGCGACCAGTTGCGTGCCTCGCGCAGCTGCCGCAGCCGCCGCCCGAGCGAGCGCAACTGCTTGTCGCCGAAGCCTGCCGGGCGCGCCGTCGCAGCCGCCCCCTGTTTCCGCCCTGCCATTCGCGCCCCCTGTATCACATAAGAGAACGGCGATATTCTTTTTGAAATTTGCCTTGCCGCTCCGGCGCGTGTCAAATACTATATCGCCGTAGTGGTGTTTGAAAATCTCTGCCAACCACCACGGCAGGCCGCCACGCGCCGCCCGCACAAAACGCTTCAACGACAGAGAGGTAAACGGAGGGGGCCCATGGTGTACCGCATCACGCGACGCGGATCGATCAAGGCAGTTTCGGCGACCATCGGCATCGGGACTCTCGGGGCCTCGGGCCGCGTGGCGGCACAGACCCAGCCCTCCGTCATCTTCGGCGGCACCATCCCCTTCAGCGGCCGCTGGGCCGAAATCGGCCAGAGCGTCCATGCCGGCTACCAGACCGTCGTCAAATACGTCAACGAGGTGAAGGGCGGGATCGACATCGGCGGCAAGCGCCACCGGCTGGAACTGCGCCTGGTCGACGATGCCTCCGATCCGCAGCGCGCCACGACCCTGCTGCAGAAGCAGATCGACGACGACGTGCGTTTCTTCCTGGGCTCGTACTCGACACCCATCATCCTGCCCCAGGTCGCGCTGACCGAACGGGCACGCAAGCCGATGGTGCAGGCTGGCGGCGGCGGCGATCCGATCTTCACGCAGGGCTACAAGTTCGTCTTCGGCATGTATCCACGCGCCTCGCGCTCGGCCTTCCCCGCGGTCGACGCCTTCGAGGCGCTGTCGCCCAAGCCCAAGACCTTCACTGTCGTCTACACCAACGACCCGTTCTCCAAGCCTCAAGGGCTGGGCGTGATCGAGCGCCTGAAGGAAAAGGGCATGCAGGTCGTCAAGGTGTTCGAGCTGCCGGCCCAGCTGCAGGACGTTTCAGCGGTGCTGACCTCGGTGCGCGAGGATGCGCCCGACATCGTCATGTGCCTGACGTCGGACCAGAACTCACTGCTGATCGCGCGCCAGATGGCGCAGAGCCGGACCGATGTGAAGATGCTGTTCACGTCGCTGGGACCGCAGGCCGCCAGCTTCCGCGAGGCGCTGGGCAAGTACGCCGGCGGCATCACCTGCATCTCGACCTGGTCGCCGACCTTTCCCTACACGGACCCGATCTTCGGCTCGACGGCGAAGTTTGCCGAATACTACCGCGCCAACAACACCCTGCCGCTGATCTACCATCAGGGCACGGCAGCCGCCTGCATCGTTGCCTATGTCAACGCCCTGCAGACGGTCGGCCGCACCGACGATCCGATCGCGGTGCGCGATGCATTGGCCAAGCTCGATATCGAATCGCTCTACGGCCGCATCAAGTTCACACCGCAGGGCGACGGCGATCCGGTGCTGATGGGATCGGCAGTGACCCAGGTGCAGGGCGGCGACATCAAGGTGATCGCGCCGGAACGCCTGCGCGAAGCCGCGCCGCAGTGGCCGATCGAGCCCTGGTCGAAGCGCTGACGCCATCGTGACGGCACTGGTCCAGACGCTGGTCAACGGGCTGCTCTACGGCGGCATTCTCTCGATCGCCGCCGTCGGCTTCTCGCTGATCTTCGGGGTGATGAGCGTCATCAACCTCACCCACGGCATCTTCGTCATCGGCGGCGCCTATGGCGCCCTGGTGGCGTGGTCGGTGCTGGGCATCGACCCGCTGCTGTCGATTCCGCCGCTGATGCTCGTGGCTTTCGCCCTGGGTTGGGGCTGCCAGCGCCTGGTGATCCAGCCGGCCGTCGAACGCGGCAACCCGGTCGCGGCCCTGCTCGTCACGTTCGGCTTCACCCTGATCGCCGTGAACCTGCTGACGGTCACCTTCTCGTCGTCGGTGCGGTCGATCAGCCCGTCCTATTCCTTCATCAACCTGCGGGTCGGCGACATCTCGATCGACCTGGTGCGGCTGGTCGCCTTCGCCTGCGGCCTGGCACTGATCGCCATCCTCGGTTCGTTCCTGCGCTTCTCGCGCTGGGGCCGCGTCATCAGGGCGACGGCGCTGTCCGAACTCGGCGCCCGGCTGTGCGGCGTCGATGCCCGCGCGGTCTATGCGCTGACCTTCGCGGTGGCCAGCGCTTTCGCCGCCGCCTCGGGCGTGCTGATCGGCATGATGCTGCCCTTCACGCCGGCCGAGGAAGTGACGTGGACGGTCTATGCCTTCATCGTCGTCACGCTGGGCGGTGTCGGCAGCCTGGGGGGCGCCATGCTGGGCGGTCTCTTGCTCGGGCTGGTCTCGACCCTGACCCAGACTTATCTCGGGGCCGTCTACACCAACATGGTGATGTTCCTGATCCTGCTGGTCACGTTGCTGGTACGCCCGAACGGCATCCTGGGCAGCGCATTCAAGGCCAGCCGCTGACATGGCGCGCCGGATCACCATCCTGCTGCTGGCCGTGCTGCTGATCGCCGCGCTGGCGATACTGCCCTTCTTCCTCAAGGCGTTCTACGTCCGCGTCGGTCTGTCGATCTTCCTGTCGGCGGGCTTCGCCGTTTGCTGGTGGCTGCTGGCCGGCTTCACGTCCTACTACAGCTTCGGCCACACCGCCTTCGTCGGCATCGGCGCCTTCGCCGCGGCGCTCGCCCTGCGCGCCGTGCCCGAGGCCGCCCCTGCGCTGCAGCTCGCCTGGGCCCTCGGTGCCGGCCTAGTGGTCGCCGGCGGTATCGCGACGATCATCGCTTGGCCGATCCTGCGGCTGCGCGGCCACTACTTCACCATCGCCATGCTGGCCGTCGCGCTGGTGCTGGGTGAGGCCGTTGCCGCCTTTCCCGTTTTCGGCGGATCGACCGGTCTGGCGCTGCCGAACCTGGCGCCGATGAGTGTGCGCGTCGAGGCCTTCTTCTACTGGATTGCGCTGGCGCTGCTGGCCGTCGTGCTGGCCATCGCCTGGGCGATCTCGCGCAGCCGGCTGGGCTATGGCCTGGCCGCGATCCGCGAGGACGAGGACGCCGCGCAGATGCTGGGCGTGCCGACGACGCGCTTCAAGGTCGTGGCCTTCGTGCTGTCAGGCGCGCTGACCGGATCGATCGGCGCGGTCTATGCCTTGAACCTCGGCTACATCACCAGCGATTCGGTATTCCGCGGCTCGCTCAGCCTGGAAATGATCGTCAACAGCCTGGTCGGCGGCATGGGATCGATCCTCGGGCCGGTGATCGGCGCCGCGGTCATGACCGGCGTCACCAAGCTGGTCCTGGCCGACCTGCTCGAGTACCACCTCGCCATCACCGGCATCCTGATCATCGCCGTGGTTCTCCTCGCGCCCGACGGCATTGTCGGGCTGTGGCGCCGCCGGCGGGCGCGCGAGGCCGAGTGATGACCACGCCGCTGCTCGACGTCACAGGGCTCAGCCGGCGGTTCGGCGCGCTGGCGGCGGTCGACGATGTCTCGTTCACCGCCGAAGCCGGCCGCATCGTCAGCCTGATCGGCCCGAACGGCGCCGGCAAGTCGACGATCTTCAACCTGCTGACCGGTTACCTGCCGCTCAGCCGCGGCAGCGTCACCTTCCGCGGCCGGCGCATCGACGGCATGAATACCTGCCGCATCGCCGAGCTCGGCGTCGCCCGCGCCTTCCAGATCGCACGCCCCTTCCGCGGGCTGAGCGTGCGCGACAACGTCAAGGTCGGCGCCCTGTTCGGCAACCGCGACAAGCGCGGCCCTGGGATCGTCGACGAGGCGCTGGCACTGGCGGGCCTTACGGCGCTGGCCGAACGGCCGGCAGCCGAGCTGACGATCGGGCAACTGCGCAAGCTCGAGCTCGGGCGTGCCTTCGCCGCGCGGCCTCACCTGCTGCTGGCCGACGAGCCGCTGGCCGGCCTGGTGCCTGCGGAGTCGGCGGAGATCCTGGCCAGCCTGAAGGCGCTGGCCGCCCGCGGCGCCGGCGTTCTACTGGTCGAGCATGACATGCCTGCGGTCATGAAGGTGTCCGACCGCGTCATCGTCCTGGAGGCCGGTCGGCTGATCGCCGACGGCCGGCCCGAGGACGTCAACCGCGATCCCCGGGTGATCGAGGCCTACCTCGGCCAGGAGGCACCATGACCGCGACCGACCTGCTGAGCGTCCAGGGATTGGCCGCCGGCTATGGCGGGGCACTGGCCGTGCGCGGTCTCGATTTCACCGTGGCGCCGGGCACCATCGTCGTGCTGGTCGGTGCCAACGGCGCCGGCAAAACCACGACCGTCCAGGTCATCGCCGGCGCGATCCGGCCGAGCGGCGGCACGATCCGCTTCGACGGCGAGACGGTGAGCGGCCTCGACTGCCCCGCCATGGTCGGCCGTGGCATCACGCTGGTGCCCGAAGGCCGACTGATCTTCGCGCGCATGACGGTCGAGGAAAACCTGTTGATGGGCGCCCTGAACCGGCGCGCCGCGGCCAACCTGGCCCGCAACCTCGATCGCGTCTTCACGCTGTTCCCGCGCCTGGCGCAGAGGCGCGGCCAGCTCGGCGGCAGCATGTCGGGCGGCGAGCAGCAGATGCTGGCCATCGCCCGCGGCCTGATGGCCGAACCGCGGCTCATGATCCTGGACGAGCCCTCGCTCGGCCTGGCACCCAAGGTGGTGGCCGAGACGTTCGGGCTGATCCGGCAATTGAACGCCGCGGGGATCACCATCCTGCTGGTCGAGCAGAACGTGCGCCAGAGCCTGCAGCTGGCCGACCGCGCCTTCGTCATCGAGAAAGGACGCGTCGTGCTGTCGGGCGACGGCCCGACGCTGCTGGACGATCCATTCGTCAAGACGGCGTTCCTGGGACTGTGAACGCGAGGGAGGACAAAGATGCCTGAGCATAGCGACGTGGCCGTCGATACGATCCCGATCATCGACATCGCGGGGTTCCGCGACGGATCGGCCAAGGACCAGGTGGTCCGCCAGGTGCAGGAAGCGGCCGAGACCGTGGGCTTCCTCTATATCGCCGGGCACGGCGTCGACCAGGCGGTGATCGACGGTGCCTTCAATGCGTCGCGCGCCTTCTTCGCCCTGCCCGAGGCTGACAAGCTGACGGTCAAGATCAACAATTCCCACCGCGGCTTCATGCCGATCAACAACTCGACATACACCGCCGACCTCAAGCCGAACTTCAACGAGACATTCCTGGCCGGCCTCGACCTCGGGCCCGACGATCCGGACGTGAAAGCGGGCGTGCCGCTGCATGGGCCCAACCAGTGGCCTACCGCCATGCCGGCGCTGCGCCCGGCCATCGATACCTATTTCAATGCCCTGAGGGACGTGGGCGATACCGTGCTGCGCATCTTCGGCCGCGCGCTTGATCTCGACGAAGATTATTTCCTGCCCTATTTCAAGAAGCCGATGCCCTTCGTGCGCCTGCTGCACTATCCGCCGCAGCCGCCGACGCGGGCCGAGAACGAATTCGGCATCGCCCCGCACACCGACTACGGCTTCGTCACCATCCTGGCCCAGGACGAGGTCGGCGGCCTGCAGGTGCGCCGCCGCGACGGCGGCTGGATCGACGCGCCCTATGTCCCCGGCACGTTCGTCGTCAACATCGCCGACATGCTGAAGCGATGGACCAACGACCGCTGGCTGTCGACGCCGCATCGCGTGATCAACACCACGGGGCGTGAGCGGTACTCGATCCCGTTCTTCTTCGATCCGACCTATCACACGCTGGTCGAATGCATACCCGGCTGCAACCGCGACGGCGAGGCGCCGAAATACCCGCCCATCACCTGGGGCGACTACCTGAAGCAACGTTTCGACTCGACCTACGATTATCGCAAGGCAAAGCGCCAGGACGGCGCATAATTCTTTACCTTCCCCCGCTTGCGGGGGAAGGTGCCCGAAGGGCGGATGGGGGTTGCGGAAACAGCGTCGACATTCGGTGGCGAGCGCCATTTGCGCTGCAACACATCCCATCCGGCGCTGCGCGCCACCTTCCCCCGCAAGCGGGGGAAGGTAAAGATCCCTGGCAGCAGCAACGCCGGCATCACAGTCTGCGGCGCAGGCGCCCCCAGTCCGCGGCGCGCGTGCTGACCAGCACGGCCAGCAGCACGACGATGCCGTTGGCGACGTCCTGGGCGTAGGCGTTGATGCCCAGCAGCACCATGGCGTTGTTGAGTACGGCTATGAACAGGCCGCCCAGCAGCGTGCCCAGCATCGAGCCCTTGCCGCCGAACAGGCTGGCACCGCCGACGATCACCGACGTGATGACTGCGAACTCGACGCCAAAGCCGATGTTGGGGTTGCCGGCGCCCAGGCGTGACGTCATCAGCAGGCCGCTGATCGCGGCCAGCCCGCCGGTCAGGGCGAAGAGCACCGTTCGGATGCGCTTGACCGGGATGCCGGACAGGCGCGCGGCATCAGCGTTGCCGCCGATGGCATACACCGAGCGGCCGAAGACAGTGCATGCGGCAAGGACGGTGAACACCGCGACGCTCGCCAGCAGGATCAGCGCCGGCACGGGCAAGCCCAGGACGGTGCCGTTGCCCCAGACCTGAAAGCCCTCATCGAGGATCGGCACCGGTATCGCATCGGTCATCAGCATGGCGGCACCGCGCAGGGCCGAGAACATCGCCAGCGTCACGATGAATGACGGAATGTTGAAGTACGCGCGGATGGCGCCGGCACCGGCGCCGGCCGCAACCCCGAAGGCGACGACGCCGAGCGCAGCCACCCACAACGGCAGCTGAAACGAGGCCGTGAGGATCCCGAACAAGGCCGAGGAAAACGCGATCGCCGATCCGACGCTGACGTCGATCTCGCCGGCAACGATGATCAACGTCATGCCGCAGGCGATGATCCCGGTGAAGGCGGCCTGCCGGAGAATGTCCAGAAGATTGCCGGTCGTCGCGAAGTTGGGCGCGAACAGCGCCGCCAGCACGCTCACCAGGATCAACGCTGCCAGCAGGCCCGAGATTTCGCCCTCCAGCCGCCCGAACCATCGGGGCGCTGCCGGGCGCTCTGCGGCACTGGAGATCATCATTCTGATCGTCATGGTCGTCCGTCCATCCCTGCTTCGTGTGCGCCGTCCATGGCAATCGCCATCACGTCGGCGAGGCTCGTTTGCGCGACGATGCGCTCGTCCACGATGCCGCCGTCCTTCATCAGCAGCAGCCGGTCGCACAGCAACATCAGCTCCTCGACCTCGGAGGATGCGACGAGCACCGCAGTCCCCTGTGCCGCCAGTTGGTCGAGAAGTGCGTAGATCTGGCGCTTGGTGTCGATGTCGACGCCACGCGTCGGCTCGTCGAGCAGGAACACCTTCACATCGGCGTTCAGGTATTTGCCGAGCACGACCTTCTGCTGATTGCCGCCCGACAGGGTGCGCACCAGATCCGACGGACGCGCCAGCCTGATCGACAGGCGCGCAGCGGTGCGTTGCGACAGCTGTGCCTGGCGATGGCGCGACAGCATCATGCGGTGCACGACCTTGTGCATCGCCGCCAGCACGAGGTTGGCCGCGATGCTCATGTCGAGCACGAGCCCCTCCTTCTTGCGATCCTCCGGCGCCAGGCCGACGCCCTGGCGGATCATGGCGCGCGGCGAGCGGCCGGCCGGTTCGCGACCAAAGATCGCGATGCCGCCCGCCACGACAGGATCGAGGCCGTAGATCGCGCGCAGCAGTTCGGTGCGCCCCGAGCCCAGCAGACCGGCGAGGCCGACGATCTCGCCGGCGCGGACATCGAAAGTCACGCTGCGCAGCTTGGCGGTCGTCAGTCCTCTCACCTTGAGCGCGACGTCGCCCAAAGGCCGCATCCCGCGTGGGCCCGATGCGGCGGCATCCGGCCCGCCGGTCATCAGTCGCACGATCTCGGCCGTCGACGCATGGGCGATCGGACGGGTCTCGATGTGGCGGCCGTCACGCAGCACGGTGACGCTGTGGGCGATCCGCTGGATTTCGTCCATGCGATGGGAGACGTAGATCACCGCCACGCCGCGATCCGACAAAGCACGGATGGTCCGCAGCAGGATGTCGACCTCCGAGGCCGGCAGCGAGCTCGTCGGCTCGTCGAGGATGAGAACCCTGGGCTGCAACGAGAGGCCGCGCGCGATCTCGACCAGCTGCTGCTGGGCAATCGAGAGCGTGCGCACCTTGACGGCGGGATCGATCGCCACACCGAACGCGGCCAGCACGGCGCCAGCCTCGCGCTCCAGAGCCTGCCGGGCGATGAACCCGCCACGCCGGCTGCGGTGCCAACGCCCCAGCAGGATATTCTCGGCGACACTCAACTCCGGCACCAGGCTGAGCTCCTGGTGGACCGTGGCGATGCCCAGCGCACGGGCATGCCGCGGCGTGAACATGTCGACCGCGCGGCCGGCGATCCGCACGGTACCGCCGTCGGGTGCTTCGGCGCCGCAGAGGATCCTGACCAGCGTCGACTTGCCGGCGCCATTCTTGCCCAGCAGCGCCCGCACCTCACCCGGCGCAACCGCGAAGTCGACACGGTTCAGGGCCTGCACGCCGGGATAGGATTTCATCAGCGTCGTCGCGTCGACGGCCGCGTCCGGCCTAGCGACGGTCGGCAGCATATTTCCGCGCCGCGGCCGGGTTGTCCTTGCTGAAGGTCGGCGAGGCCGCGAGCTGATAGAAGTCGCCGACGGACTGCTGGCGGGCGACCTTGACCGCAGCCGCCAGGCCGCGCGTGCCCAGGCTGTAGGGATCCTGTCCCGTGGTCCAATGAACGATGCCGTCAGGCGCTGCGATCAGCTGGGCGACCTGGGTGTTGATGTCGATGCCGAACACCGCGACCTTGCCGGCGAGCCCCTTGGCCTTGATCGCCTGCGCCGCGGCGATGATCCCGTCCTCGTTCTGGGCGATGAAGACATTGGCGTCGGGATGGGCCGCCAGCATCGAGTCGGCGATGGGACGCGCCTTGTCGACCTGGAAGCCCTCCTGCTCCGCCAGGATCTTGACGTCGAGGCCGGCGAGCTGCTCGTTCAGTCCTTTGCGCCGTTCCTTGCAGACATCATAGGACTCGCAGGTCAGCATCAGGATCCGGGCCTTGCCGCCCAACGCGTTCCTGATATGAGCTGCGGCCTGCTGGCCGGTGGTGACACCCAGGCCCCGGTTGTCGCTCTTGATGAAGGCCTGGACCAGGTCCTTGTCGTCCGGCGGGTTGACGCAGGTGGTGTAGCAGACGACCGGGATGCGGGCTGATTTGGCCAGACGCAGCGCCGACAGCGAGCCCGTCGGCGAGACGGCCGACATCAGGATGGCATCGACCTTGCGCGTGATGAACGTCTGGACGAACTGCGCTTCCTTGGTGGCATCCAGGTTCGCGTTCTGGACGATCACCTTGACGTTGTTGTCCCTGGCAAACGCCTCGATGCCCTTGCGCGCCTCGGCGAAGTGAGGATTGGGAAACAGCTCGATGACGCCGATCGTCAACGGCTTGTCCGCCTGCGCCAGCGCCGTCGCCGCACCACCCACGACAACAGCACTCGCCGTCAGCACGCGCACGGCCGTGCGCCATGCCGTTGATTTCATGTTCATTGATGTTTCCTCCCTTGATCGATTGACGCAGACGGCGTCACGCCGTCTCGAACTGCCGGTAAGCCTGCGGGTCGAACCACTCCAGGCCCGCCTTGATGAAGTTGTCGGGGTCCACCGCCACGCCCTCGCGTGCCTCGAAGGCCGAGTGGAAGTTCAGCTCGAACTGGATGCCGTTGGGGTCGTAGGCAAAGAGCTGCCACAGCGGAAAGCCCGGCACCGACCGCTCGCGATAGGGAACGCCCAAGGCCCGGCAGCGCGCGCGCGTCTCGGCGAACCCATGGGCCGACAGCGCGATATGGTCGATGGCGCCGCTGCCCACCGGTACGCGTCCGTCGTTACCCAGGGCCGCCGGCCCCGTGTAGACGTGGAAGATCGAACCGCCGTAGGGCGTGCTGAGCTGCATCCAGTAGCCCGGGAATTCGAACGGTGGTCGCGGCGCTTCGGTCATGCCGAAGACCTGCTCGTAGAAGCGCCGGGTCGCGTCGGGCTTGCCGGTCTTGATGGCGATGTGGAAAAGGCTGGTGGCGGGCATGGCTTCGCTTCGAACGGATGAGGGATGGGATCAGCTGCCCGGGCGCACCAGGTGGCCCTGGAAGATCTCCCAGTATTCCGTCATGTCGCCGGCGATCGCCCTGAAGCGGGCCACCTGCGCCGACTCCATGTGGCGCTCCCACAGGGCACGGCTTTCCCACAGTTCGGTGAACACCCAGCTCTGGCCGTCTTCGGATTCGTTCATCTCGTAGCGAAGGCAGCCTTCCTCGGCCAAGGTGGGCAGCAGCAGCGATTTGAGGATCGGGCGCACGGCGTCGGCCTTGCCGGGCTTGGCCTTGGCGCTGCCGATGATGACCAGCGTGGACATCGAAAAGGACTCCTGATGGCGTGTGTGGCGGGCGCAATCTCGATCGCCGGATGCGATCCTTGAAATCGCCGATGTGCTGGGCTGCCATCCATCGTGTGGATAGCTGGCGCGCCCTTGGTGCCGCTTCGACGAAGCGCCGGATTGGCCGAGACTTAGAGCGCGCGATGCCCCTCTCCCCGCGCAGGCGGGGAGAAGGTGGACGCCGCGAAGCGGCGGCCGGATGAGGGCTTCATCGGTATCGCGATCGAATGCAGTTTTTCTTGCATCAACGCGATCGGCATCAACATCGCGAAGCCCCTCATCCGCCTCAGGTACTTCGACGCAAAGCGTCGAAGTACCGAAACGGGCACCTTCTCCCCGCCTGCGCGGGGAGAAGGGAATTCTTCACGTCACGGCTCCCACCAGACGCGCACGCGGTGCGAGCGATGGTTCGGCGACATGAGCCGTCAATCCGCTCTGGCCGACCGCGACGTGGCCCGCCAGCACATGGCCGTCCGGATAGTCGCCGCCGTTCTGCGGCCGGAAGGGAATCGGCGCTTCTTCGAAGAGGCGTGCCAGGCGCTGGCGCCACCCCTCTTTCGCCGCCGCCACGCCTTCTGCCGTGATGCGCCCGGCGCCGTAGACGGCGTGCGTGGGCAGCACGTCCATGCCGGGAAAGAACAGCGTGCCGTGGGTGATCGGAAACAGCAGCTGGTCGAGCGGTCCGTTGATACCGCGCGGCAGATAGTCTTCCGCGGGGCCGCCGACCATCACCGACAGCAGCGCACGCCGGCCCTTGAAACCGCCGTCGCCGTAGCGATACCGGTTGCCGGCGTCCTTGTAGCCGTACGCCAGGCCATAGGCCCACACCCGGTCCACCCAGCCCTTCATGATGGCGGGCATGCCGAACCACCACAGCGGGAACTGCAGGATCACGGCATCCGCGGCCAGCAGCTTGTCCTGCTCGGCGGCGATGTCGGCCGATTGCCGGCCGCTGGCATAGGAATGCCCGGACTCGGCGATGAAGGACAGTCGCTGCGGATCGGCGCGTGCGGGAAAGTCGTCGGCGTCGAACACGGCCTTCCAGCGCATGCCGTACAGGTCCGACAGCAGGACGTCATGACCTTGCTGCTCCAGCGTCTGCACCGACACGTCGACGAGCTGGCGCGTCAGCGACGTCGGCTCGGGATGCGCATGGACGATCAGAATTTTCTTCTTCATGGGACAATCCAACCGTTGTGTACTGGCGGGAATGTCGGTGGCGCCGGGCCTTGTTTGAAATCACGGATGTGTTCCGCTACCATCCACGGCATGGATAGCAAGCGCCTCGACCTCAACCTGCTGGTCACATTGGAGGCGTTGCTGGAGGAGCAGAACGTCACCCGGGCGGCTGCCCGCCTGAATCTCAGCCAACCCGCGGTCAGCGCCCAGCTCAATCGCCTGCGGGACGTGTTCGACGACCAGCTGCTCATCCCCGCCCAGCGCGGGATGACGGCAACGGCCAAGGCCATCGAGCTGCTCGACCCACTGCACCAGGCGCTTGATCAGGTTCGCGCCGCGGTCGACACGCACCGGCCGTTCGATCCCGCCACGGCCACCTTGACCGTGGCGATCGCCTGCACCGATTACCTGCAGGCGGCGGTGATCATGCCGTTCGTCACCGAGCTGAGAACGATGGCGCCCGGCATCCGCGTCGCGCTGCGCAATCTCGACATATCGCACCTGGAGGCGCAGATGGCGCGCGGCGATGTCGACCTGGCGCTGATGACGCCGCAGGTTGCCCCGCCCCATCTGTACACCAGCCATCTGTTCGACGAGCGCTATGTGCTGATCGGCCGCCGCGATCATCCGCGCCTGCGGCCGGGACTCACCGTCGCGGAATTCGCCGCGTTGGAGCATGTGATCGTATCCCTGCGCGGCGGTGATTTCGTCACGCCCGTGGACAACACGCTGGCGGCGCTCGGTCACAGCCGCAACGTGGTGTTGTCGGCAACCTCGTTCCTTTTCGTGCCGGCGATGGTGGCTCAATCGGATTTCGTGGCCCTGGTCCCGGAACGATTGATCCGCGATCATGCCGGCGCGCTGCAGGCCGTCGATTGTCCTTTCCCCGTCGAGGGATTCGCCGTCGGGATGGTATGGCACGAGCGCACTCACAGTCACAGCGGCCACCGCTGGCTGCGGACGGCGATCACGTCGGCTGTCAACGTGCAGAGCGACGAGCACGAAGGTATCGCCGACGTGTAGCGAGAGTCTCTACGACGGGCATCACGCACGATCGTTACGCCACCAGCAGTAGCACCGACCACATCACGGCGAAGACGACGACGCCGATCGCCAGCATCATGAATCTGCCGCGGTTCATGCCGCGGGCGAACTCGGCTTCCGTCATGCCCGCCGGGATCGTCACGGTGATGAGCTGCCCGCACTCGAGGCAGACCAGGATTTCTTTTTCCTCATTCCGGTCACGCGTCATCGATTTGCAGTCTCGCGACCTCCCCATGTGCGCAGCGGCATGCCGGAACCATAGCACTTCATTTTTTGAAGTGACAAGGCATCCGGCTCACGCTATGACGGAATCCAAGGAGGAGCCATGCGCAGTACCGACGTGGGGGACCTGACTTGCCCTGTGGCGCGGGCCATCGGCGATGTCGGTGATCCGTGGACACTGATGATCGTGCGCGAGCTCTTCCTGGGCTCGCACCGGTTCGATCAGTTCGAGGCCCAGGTCCGCGCCTCGCCTGTCCTCATCACCACCCGATTGCGGGCGCTGGAGGCCAACGGGATCATCGCCAAGCGCTCGTACAACGCACGACCGCTGCGCCACGAATATCACCTCACCGAGAAAGGGCTCGACCTGTGGCCCCTGATGGTGGCGCTCAAGCATTGGGGCGATCGCTGGGGCGGCTTCAAGGGTGGCCCACCGGCGGCGATGCGGCACAAAGCCTGCGGTCACGCGACGGCGCTGAACCTGGTCTGCGATTGCTGCGGTCAGCCGATCAGCGCCCGCGACGTCGTGATCGAGCCGGGCCGCCTGATGAGTGACGAACGCGATGCGCTCATGACCCAGAAGCGCGCACGCGACGGCGCCAAGGTGCGCCTGCGCCGAGGGCCGGTGGCCGGGCGGCGCCCGGCCAAACCGGCGCGGCAACCATGACCGCGTCGGCGCGCGAAGCCTGTGTCGTCATCGGTGCCGGCGATGCACTGGGCAGCGCCATCGCGCGCCGCTTCGCGGCCGCCGGCCTGGTCGCGGTGCCGGTGCGGCGGCAGGCCGAGAAGCTCGCGACGCTCGCCGACCAGATCTGCGAGAGCGGCGGCCACTGCCTGCCGATCGGCGCCGACGCGCGCGAGGAGCACGACGCTCAGGCCTTGTTCGATCGCGCCGAGCGGGAAGCCGGCCCGCCGCGTGTCCTGGTCTTCAACATCGGTCCCAATGTGTGGTGGCCCCTGCTCGAGACCGAGTCCCAGAAATACCTCAAGACCTGGGAAATCGCCTGCTTCTCCGGGTTTCTGTGCGTGCGCGAGGCGGCGCGGCGCATGGCACGGCACGGGCGTGGCACCATTCTCATTACGGGCGCGACGGCATCACTGCGCGGCATCAAGGCGTACGCTGCCTTCTCCGGCGCCAAGCAGGCGCTGCGGGCGCTGGCCCAATCCGCCGCCAAGGAACTGGGCCCCCAGAACATCCACGTCGCACACGTGGTCATCGACGGCCTGATCGACACCGCGCCCGTCAGCCGCCTCTTTCCGGAAAAGTACGCGCTGAAGGCAGCGGACGGCATCATGGACCCCGACCACATCGCCGACGCCTATTACTTCCTGCACGCCCAACCGCGGGACGCGTGGACATTCGAAATGGATCTCAGGCCCTACATGGAGTCGTGGTAGCGCGCGGGACAACATTGTCACTTACTTTTCGCTCGGCTGACGTATTCTTCCGCCGCCCGGTTGCCCGAGCCACAGGTCAGCTTCAGGTCAGGTCGAGAGTCTCATGTCGCGCCCCCTCCTTCGCCGCCAGGCGATCGCCGCGTCGATCGCCTCCGTCGCGCTTCCCACGATCGCGCAAGCCCAGCCGCGGCCCGTCACCCGCATCGCCTTCGGCTCATGCGCCGACCAGGCCAAGCCGCAGCCGGTGTGGGATGCCGTGTTGGGATACCGGCCCGACCTGTTCCTGTTTCTCGGCGACAACGTCTATGCCGACTACGTGGCGGGCCCGGCCACGATCGAGAGCATGCGGACGGCTTATTCCGCCACGGACGGAATCGAGGGCTACGCCCGGTTGCGGCACGATGTACAGCACATGGCTGTGTGGGACGATCACGACTACGGCCAGAATGACGGTGGCGTCGGCTTCGCGCTGAAGGATGAGGCGAAATCGATCTTCCTTGATTTCTGGAAGGCGGCGGCCGACGACCCGCGGCGGTCGCGCGAGGGTGTCCATGACGCCCGCCTGTTCGGACAGGCCGGCCAGCGGGTGCAGGTGATCCTGCTGGATGTGCGCTGGTCGAAGTCGCCATGGCGCCCGACGGACGAGCGCAATGCGGCAGGCAAGGAGCGCTACCTGCCCGACGAGGATCCCGCCAAGACGATCCTGGGCGAAGCGCAATGGGCGTGGCTGGCCGAGCAGCTGCGCGTGCCGGCGGATCTGCGGATCATCGGCTCCGGCATCCAGATGGTGGCCGACGGCCACGGCTGGGAGCGCTGGGGCAACTTCCCGCGCGAGCGGCAGAAGCTCTACGACACCATCCGCGATACCGGCGCCAACGGCGTGGTGCTGATCTCGGGCGATCGGCATCTGGGTGCGCTCTATCGCGAGACCAACGGGACACCCTATCCGCTGCTGGAGGCCACCTCGAGCGGGCTGAACAAGTTCTTCCCCAACCCGCGCGAAGCCGGCCCCAACCGGCTGGGCGGCGTCTACGGCGCGCCCAATTTCGGCACCATTGACGTCGACTGGTGGGAGGGCAAGGTCGCCCTGGCCATCCGCGACGAAGCGGGCCAAGCCGTGCGCCGGGCCGAGGTGCACCTGGACGGCCTCAAACCAGCATGACCTCCATCAGGTAACGGCGGCGCGGATCCCCGGCTGGTCAGATAACGGTGCCCTGGGCTGGTATGATCGACCCCAATGGACAATGGGGGGATTATATGAATCGGCGATTTTTCATGGCGGGCAGTGCGTTCATCCCGCTGGTGCCTGGTGCGGTGTTCGCTGCCGATACCGTCACCGGCCGTTTCGTCGGCAACGGCAAGGAAGCCAAGTTGCGCTTTGCCGGCGCCTACAAGCGCGACGGTCAGTCGGGCAAGGATGCCGTCGTGATCGTTCTTTCCGAGAAGGACCAGGCAGCCTCGAAAAATCCCCGGTCGGACGCGGAGTTCGGCGAACTCGGCAGCGCGGTAACGATCTCGCTCCACAGCCCCGGTGGCGAGCTCTTCGAAGCCCAGCTCATCCACCCCAGCTTTCCGCAGAGCCCCATAACGGCCATCGGCCCCGTCAAAGGGTCCGACGTGAAGCTCGCCGGCAACCGCGTCGAGGGACGGTTCAAGACGAATGGCACCGTCTCAATGTTCGAAGGCAAGCCGTATGAAGTGAAGTTCGAGCTGGACGTGACGGTCGGCACCGATCTCCGCCCTCGGAAAGTCTGAACACGGACGGACCAGCGGTCCGCGCTCCTAGGTCACTTGAGATCGGCGGTGACGACCAGAAAGCGGCGATCGAGCCCCTCGAATCCAACCGGGTAGTAGCTGACGACCACGGCGATCACGGCGCCGCCACTTTTGCGAGCCTGCATGTATGCCCCGACCAGGCCGTAGGTATGCGGACAGCGCCGCGCATCGGGTAGTTCGGCGTCGACATGAATGTCCCGGGCCGGCGAGCCGTCCTTCGACACCGTGACCGCAAAGGCCCAGGTCTCCCCGGGCGCCACGGTTGAGCAGTGCGGGCTGGACATCTTCCATTGCTTGAGGCCTAGCACCAGGGCACCGCCGCGCGTGGGATCTGACAGCCGCAGCTCGCTGGCCTCCAGCCGGCGTACGACAGGCACATCCATCGGCAGCAGCGCCTCGAACGGACGCGCCACGGGGTCGATGGCGACGACCATGCCCTGCCGCTGGATCTTCATGGCGGCGAGATGGGGTCGCGCCCGCGCAAGGACGTTGGCGCGGACGGTTTCCTGCCCGGCATTCTCGCTCTGGATCACCTCGCGAATGACCATGAAAGGCCGGTCGTGGCTGGTCGCCGCTTGCGTGTCGACAAGGGCGATCTCGGCGAACGGAAACGCCGAACCATCCTGTGTGCCGTACTGTTCAAACGCGAAATAACGGCCATCGTCGGAGAAGCCCAGCACGTTCAGGGCAGCCCCGTCACCGGCCCGGGCACCAGCCGCCGACAGCCCCAGGTGGATGGCCGTCACCAGGCCGAGGAAGAAACATCGAAGCATGTGCGCCCGTGCCCGTTGCTTTGGTCTCGAACTGTAGCGAAGAATCGCTCGGCCCTGAAGTCCGCGGAGATCCTTCGCTACACCGGTGTCACAGGCATCTACGCCACCAGGCGCGATGCCGGTCCGTCCATCTGGCGCTCGACCAGGCGGCGGTAGAGGCCGTCCGGCCGGGCGACCAGCGCCTCGTGGTCGCCCTGTTCGACGATGCGGCCCTCGTCGAACACCAGGATGCGGTCGAGCTGGCGCACCGTCGACAGGCGGTGCGCAATCACCAGCGTGGTGCGGCCGCGCATCAGCTTCTGCATCGCCAGCTGGATCAGCGCCTCCGATTCACTGTCGAGGCTCGATGTCGCCTCGTCGAGAATCAGGATCGGCGCATTGGCCAGGAACGCACGGGCCAGCGCCACCCGCTGACGCTCGCCGCCTGACAGCTTCACGCCGCGCTCGCCGACCAGGGTGTCGTAGCCCTTGGGCAGGCGCGCGATGAAGTCGTGCGCGTGCGCCAGCGTCGCCGCCTCCTGGATCGCCGCCAGGCTGGCATCAGGCCGCGCGTAGGCGATGTTCTCGGCCAGCGACCGGTGGAACAACACCGGCTCCTGCTGAACGATGGCGATCTGCCGGCGCAGGCTGGTCTGGGTCACGCCGGCGATGTCCTGGCCGTCGATCAGCACGCGGCCAGCATCGAGGTCGTACAGGCGCTGCACCAGCTTGACGAACGTCGTCTTGCCGGAGCCGGAGTGACCGACCAGGCCGACACGCTCGCCCGCCGCGATCGCCACCGAGAAGTCGGTGTAGACCGACCGTGTCTGCCCGGGATAGCGGAAGATCACCTTGTCGAAGGCAATGCGCCCCTCCTTCACCTGCAGCGGCACGGCGCCAGCCTGATCGTCGACGCCCAGCGGCTCGTCATGGAAGCCGACCAGTTCCTCCAGCTCGTTCACCGCGCGCTGCACGTTGGTGACGTGATCACCGATGTTGTGCAGGTAGCCGTTGATGACGCCGTAGGTCGTCAGCACATAGGCGACGTCACCGGCCGTGGCGTTCCCTTGCCACCACAGCACGATCACGCCGCCCGTCACCGACAGGCGGATCGACAGCAGCACGACCTGTTGCACAGTGCCGTTGATGACCGCGCGGCTCCACGTCATCCGCGTGCGCGACTGCCAGCGCTTCAACACGCGCCCCAACCGCACATCCTCGCGGTCCTCGGCGCCGAATGCCTTGACCACAGGGTTGCAGGTGATGGCGTCCGCCAGCGTGCCGCCCAGGCGCGTATCCCAGCGGTTCGACAGCTGTGCGATCGGCGCCACGTAGCGCAGCGCCATCAACGAGGCGAACACGATATAGGCCGAGCTGCCGACGCCGATCACCAGGCCCATGACGGGCCAGCGGGCGCCGAACGATATCGTGGCCAGCACCAGCACCGAGACCGCGGGCAGCAGCGCCAGCATCAGCGTGTCGTTGAGCTGGTCGAACGCCCACATGCCGCGGCTGACCTTGCGCACCGTCGAGCCCGCGAAGTTGTTGGCGTGCCAGTCGGTCGAGAAGCGCTGCACGCGCCAGAATGCCTCCTCCGCCACCTGCTTCATCATGTGCAAGGTGAAGCGCACGATGCCGCGGAACAGGCCGAAGCGCAGCGCCACCATGGCAGCACCCATGCCGGCGAGGCCGATGAAGATTTCGATCGCCGCATCGAGCGACGTCCGGCGATCGGCGAGTCGATCGGCCACCACGTCGATCAGCTTGCCGGCGAGCAGCGGGATCAACAGCTCGACCAAGGTCAAGACGACGACACAGGCGATGATCGTCAGCGCCAGTCTGGGCTGACGCCGCCATTGCGCGAAGACGAAGCGCAGGGTTCGCCGGAACGGATCACCGGCTTTTTCAATGGAACGCAGAGTCATGGCCGCATACGGATGGCGCGCGGGCACCATCCGATCCTTGCTGGAGACAAAGCCGCGCTGGCGCCGCATCGCGGCGCCGACACAAGGCGCTGTCGTTTAGAAGACGGGGTTAGACGGGTGTGGCCGCTGCGCTGGCCGAGCCACCCGAGGGCGACCTAATGGCCGGTCCGAAGACCGGGACGATCGCGATAGACGAACGGGCTGATGATGATCAACATGCACGCCTCCCGCGCTCAATGGTATCGCCAAGGGCGGCGTTCATATCGCAAACCGGGACGCGAAGCAACCGTTGCGATCTTCACATTCGATGCAGCATGCGGAAACTGGCGGCTGCGTCGGCAGCCGCCAGTTCAATACAGGCTCTGGAACGCTCGGTGGTTACTCCGGCTGCACGCCGGCGGCCTTGACGGCCGGGACCCACTTGTCGATCGAGGCTTTGAGCTGGGCACCCAGCGCCGCCGGCGTCGCCTCTTCCTTCGTCGGCAGGTCGACGGCGAGATCCATCAGCCGCTTGCGCACGGCCTCGTCGGCCAGCACCTCGCCCAGGACGGCATTCAGCTTGGTGACGATCGCCTCCGGCGTGCCCTTGGGTGCGAACAGGCCGTTCCAGATCGTCACCTCGTAGCCCGGCAGGCCGGACTCGTCGATGGTCGGCACGTCGGGCAGCTGCGCCAGACGCTTCTTGGTGCTGACACCCAGCGGCTTGATGTTGCCGGCCTGGATCTGCGCCAGCACGTTCACAGCCTGGTCGACCATGTAGTCGAACTGGCCGGCGACGAGATCGTTGAGCGCCGGGCCGGTACCCTTGTAGGGGATCTCCAGCACTTCGACTTTCATCATGCTGTTGAGCATCAGGCCACCCAGGTGCGACGCGGCGCCGATGCCGGCCATCCCGTACTGCACCTTCTTCTGGTTGGCCGCCACGTAGTCCTTGAACTCCTTGAAGTCCTTGGCCGGGAAGCCTTTCTTGGTCACCAGCACCATCGGATTGGTGCCCGCGAGCCCGACCGGCACGAGGTCCTTCTGGCTGTCATAGGGCAGCGACTTGTAGAGCGCGATGTTGACGGCCAGCGTCCCCATATGGGTGAACAGCACGGTGTACCCGTCGGGCGCGCCGCGCGCCGCCTTGGCGACGCCGATGGTGCCGCCGGCGCCGGCGGCATTGTCGACCACGATTTGCTGGCCGAGCTTCTCGCTCATCTTCTGGCCGATCACGCGGGCCAGAGCGTCGGTCGGACCGCCGGCGGCGAACGGCACGATCATGGTGATCGGCTTGGTCGGGTAGTTCTGCGCTACGGCCGGGCCGGTCAGCGCCACGACGGCGGCGGCCCCCATCAGGCCGATGAAGAGACGTCTAGACATTGTACACCCCCTGCGGAGTTCTCTTTATTTCATCGACGATGCGAATGTGCGTCGTCCGATGCGGTGACTCAGCATCGGATCGTGATCGGCGTCAACATCGGTGACTGAGGAAAGTCGCCACCGGGCGGGTCAGGCCACCTTCACCGCCTCGACGATGGCGCGGGTGAGGTCGCGCGTGCCGCCGTTGCCGCCCAGGTCAGGCGTCTTGGGCCCCCCGCCCGCCAGCACGATCTCAATGGCGCGCACGACGGCATCGGCGGCGTCCTTGTGGCCCAGATGCTCCAGCATCATGGCCCCCGACCACACCTGGCCGATGGGGTTGGCGATCCCCTTGCCGGCGATATCCGGGGCCGAGCCGTGCACCGGCTCGAACATCGAGGGATGCGCCCGCTCCGGATTGATGTTGCCGCTGGGCGCGATCCCGATCGAGCCCACCACCGCCGGGCCGAGGTCGGAGAGGATGTCGCCGAACAGGTTGCTGCCCACCACCACGTCGAACCAGTGCGGGTTGCGCACGAAGTGCGCCGTCAGGATGTCGATGTGGAACTGGTCGGTCGTGACGTCGGGGTAGCGCTCCTTCACGGCCGCGAAGCGTTCGTCCCAGAACGGCATGGTGTGGATGATGCCGTTGGACTTGGTGGCCGACGTCACGTGCTTCTTCTGGCGCGTGCGCGCCATGTCGAAGGCGTACTTCAGAATGCGATCGACGCCGTGGCGGGTGAAGATCGCTTCCTGGACGGCGAACTCGCGCTCGGTGCCCTCGAACATGCGGCCGCCGCTCGACGAATACTCGCCCTCGGTATTCTCGCGCACGACGTAGAAGTCGATCTCGCCGGGCTTGCGGCCGGCCAACGGGCACTGCACGCCCTCGAAGAGCCGCACCGGCCGCACGTTGGCGTACTGGTCGAAGCCGCGCCGGATGGGAATCAGCAACCCCCACAGCGACACGTGGTCGGGCACACCGGGCCAGCCGACCGCCCCCAGGAAGATCGACTCGAACGCCCGCAGCTGGTCGAGCCCATCCTTGGGCATCATCTCGCCGGTCTTGGCATAGCGCTCGCAACTCCAGTCGAATTCGGTCCACTGGAACTCGACGCCGAAGCGCCGCCCTGCCGCTTCGATCACCTCGATGCCGGCCGGCACCACCTCCATGCCGATCCCGTCCCCGGCAATCACTGCGATCTTATGCGTGGCCATCGTTCTACTCCGCTTGAGCCGAAAGGTTTTACTCGCTGTCTGCCAATAGCGTTTCAATGTCGCGGCCACCATAGAAGACGCGCACGACTTCGATCGCGGTCTCCAAGACACGGTAGATCACGACAACGCGACGACGGATGGGGTAGATGCGTAAACCGGCACCCAATCGCGGACGGGACGGTCCCAACGCAGGCGTGTCACACAGCAGCACGCACCGACTACGGATATCACTCACAAAGTCGAAGGCGCGCTGCGGATTATCTGCGGCGATATAGAGATAAATGTCCTGAAGATCTTCTTCAGCCAATGGCCGGTAAATAAGCTCACGCGGCATTGCCGCGTGCTTTCACCGTCGCGGCATGCAGTTCTTCAAGATGCTGACCCACATCGTGATCCGAGACCGAGGGCCGTGGATCGTTCAATGCTTCCTCGATCTTAGCGCGTACCCGCAGGAGCGCCTGTTCCAAGCTGGCATCTCGCTCCTTCCAGATACGCAGCGCTTCGCCAACCAACTCGCTGTCAGAAGCGAAGTCCCCAGCTTCAACCCGGCCGCGGACCATCTCGGCCAGTTCAGCGGGCAATGTCACGCTTAGCTTTTCGAACCGCTTCATCCGTCACGCCTCCGGCTCGGGACTCTACTACATCGCCGGTACCAACCCAAATGGTGGCATCCGCTCCCCCTATCGGCTACCCCAGCCATGCATCGGCGACATTGCCGACGGCATTTGCCGTCGGCACAATGCGGCCGGTAAACAACCATTCACATCGGACACGGACCCCAGGGAGGCCGCCATGGCATTCGACCTCAAGATCACCGGCGGCACCATCATCGACGGCAGCGGCAAGGCGGGCTACGCCGGCGACGTCGGCATCAAGGACGGCAAGGTCGTCGCGCTGGGCAAGGCCCAGGGTGATGCGCGCACCACCATCGACGCCAAGGGCCGGGTCGTGGCGCCAGGTTTCGTCGACGTGCATACGCACTACGACGCGCAGATCCTGTGGGATCGCATGCTCAGCATCTCGCCGTGGCACGGCGTGACGACGACCGTGATCGGCAACTGCGGCTTCGGCGTCGCGCCGACGCGGGCGGCGCACCGCAAGCTGATCCTGCAGACGCTGGAGAAGGTCGAAGGCATGAGCCTGGATGCACTCCAGGCGGGCCTGGGCGACGACTGGCCGTTCGAGACCTTTCCACAGTATCTCGACGCCGTGGAAAAGCGCGGCTCGGCGATCAACATCGCGGCCCTGTTCGGCCATACGCCGCTGCGTCTCTACGTGATGGGCGAGGACGCCACCGAGCGCGCCGCGACCGCCGACGAAGTCAAGGCGATGAAAGGCCTGGTGAGCGAGGCCATGGAAGCCGGCGCCATCGGCTTCGGCACCTCGGCGTCGATCACCCACAACGGCTTCGGCGGCAAGCCGGTGCCCAGCCGCCAGGCGACTGTCGAGGAGATGGATGAGCTGGTGTCGGTGATGGGCTCGCTCAAGCGCGGCCTGATGCAGATCACCATCGGCAAGTCGTTCTCGACCAAGGAGATGGCCGAGGTCAGCCGCAAGCATGGCGTGCCGGTGACGTGGACGGCGCTGCTGTCCTACATGTACGGACCGGGCGGCCATCGCCGCCAGCTCGACCTCGCCGCCGAGCAACGCAAGAGCGGCGCGCTCGTGATCCCGCAGGTCAGCTGCCGGCCGCTCAATTTCGAGTTCACGTTCGCCGAACCATTCATCTTCGATGTCATGAAGATGATGAATGAGCTTGCCGCCGAGGACGCGCGCTCGCCCGGCGCGCGCGAACGCGCTTATCGCGACAAGGCGTGGCGCCAGCGCTTCACGGCCGAACTCACGCCGGTGTTCCGCAACTGGTGGGACCGCACGGTGATCGCCTGGGCGCCGACGGCACGCGAGCTGGAGGAATTGCCGCTGAGCGTTGCCGCCCGCCAGCGCGGCATCGATCCCGTCGACCTGGCGTTCGACCTCAGCCTCGACAATGCGCTGGGCGCGCGCTTCCGCATGGCCGTGCTGAACTTCGACGAGAACGAGGTCGCCGACCTGATCACCGACCCCCATACGGTGATCGCGCTGTCGGACGCCGGCGCGCACGCCAGCCAGCTGTGCGACGCCTGTTATTCCACCTATCTGCTGGGCCACTGGGTGCGCGAGAAGAAGACCCTGTCGCTGGAGCAGGCGGTGCATCACCTGACGCAGCGGCCGGCCGAGATGTTCGGCATCAGCGACCGCGGCCTGCTGGCGGCGGGACGGCCGGCCGATGTCGTCGTCTTCGATCCCGCCACCGTCGGGCCCAGCAAGCTGCGGCGCGTCTACGACATGCCGGCCGGTGCCGACCGGCTGATCGCCGATGCCCACGGTATCGACGCGGTGATCGTGAACGGCGCCGTGATCCGCCGTAATGGCCAGGACGTCGCGGCGGCTGACGGCAACCTGCCCGGCCGATTGCTGCGTCACGGTCGCGCGAGCTGACCGCCGGGGACGCGCATCAGCAACCGATCGGCTATATGATCGGAGGATGCGCTCGATCGTTCGGGCTTGCCTGGCAAGCGTCTGGTTGACATGCGCGATCATCGGGACCGCGACAATCGCGCGCGCCGAGATTCCACTGCCAGCCGACATCACTGTTGCACCGACGGCGTCCACCGGCAGCGCCGAACGTGCCTTCCTCGGCGTGTGGGCGCACGATGCCTGGAACGAGGAACGACCGGCGGCACTCGTCGTGCAGAGCGGCGCGTCGGCGGGCCTCCTGCGTGTAACACTCGCATACGATCGGGATAAGGGACGCCCCTTCCCCGCCGGCTTCACCGACAGCCCTGGCCGCGTCGTCGACGGTGAGTTGCGGGCGGAACTCTCACCGAACGTTTCCGCGCGCTATCGGATCTTGCCCGACGGTCGCTTGTTCGGCCGCCTTGAGCGGCGCGGGACATGGCACGACGTGCGCTACGTCGTGTTCGATCGGCTGCCCGCGATACCGCACCGCACCGCGCTGACCAACACCGATGCACGCCCCTGGCACATGGTCGACATCCCGATGACGGATCCCGACACAGGACGGCCCATTACGCTGAAGGCGACCTACTATCCGTCATCCCGTCGGGGGCCGGCGCCGTTGCTGTTGATGGGACACGGCGACGTCACGCCCGGTTACGAATACCTGGTGAAACGCCACGGCGATCTGGCCCGCCTGTTCGTCAGCCAGGGCTGGGCCGTCCTCGAGATGATGCGCCGCGGCACCGGCGGTTCCGGCGGCACGCTGCTGCCGGAATTCCGCCCCGACAGTCCACCGACGGCAGCCTATGGCGATCGCCGCATTGCCGCCGATATCGCCGACGTCGATGCCGTGGTGGCAGCGGTGCGCACATGGCCCGATATCGACGCCAGTCGCATCATGCTGGGCGGCCATTCGCGTGGCGGAATGATCGCGATCGAATACCTCGCGGCGCGCCCCGATGCGGCGATCGGCGCCATCAACTTCTCCGGCGGCGGCTGGTGCGAACGCGACGAGCAGACTTTCCTGAAGGGCCGCTATACGGTCGACCGCTTCGCCAAGGCCGGTGCTTCGGTTCGCAAGCCCACCCTGTGGCTCTATGGCGACAATGACAGCTGTTTCAGCGTGCCCTTCATCCGACGCGGTTTCGACGCCTACCGCGCTGCCGGCGGCACCGGCGAGCTGTTGATCTATTCCGGCGTCCCGCGCGAGGGCCACGACCTGTTGAGTCATGCCATCCTCTGGGAGCAACGCGTCCTCGACATGCTGCAACGGCTCTGAGCACGACAAGACCTCCGTGGGTGTCTATTGTAGGCACCCCCAACGACGGAGGAGACCGCATGATCCATGTTCTTGCCATCATCACCACCAAGCCCGGCCAACGCGAGGCGGTCCTCAAGGAGTTCCGTGCCAACGTCCCCAACGTGCACGCCGAGAAAGGCTGCATCGAATATGGCCCGGCGACGGATGCTGACGGCTTCGCGGCCGGCGCCAAGCTGGGGTCCGACACGTTCGTCGTGATCGAGAAGTGGGAAAGCATGGAGGCGCTGAAGGCCCATGCCGCGGCGCCACACATGGCGAGCTACGCCGCCAAGACACGCGACATGATCGCCAGCCGCGCGATCCACGTGCTGTCGCCGGCGTAGGATCGGGAATCACGCGTCAGATACAGTTGTCATTCCGAGCGCAGCGAGGGATCTTCTGAAAGTGAAGCGCGGTGCGCCTACATCGAAAGATCCCTCGCTGCGCTCGGGATGACAGACGCAGGCTGGTACATGATCGTTTGCCAGCCTGCGAGGACACGGTCTAACATCAGAGCACGGAGCGGCGGACAACGCCGCCCATTGTTTGTCGGGAGGACGTCATGACGTATCCGTGGAAGATCGCGGCGGGCGCTGTTGCGCTCCTGCTGGCCGCCGTGTCGAATGCCGGCGCGCAGACCGTCGATGGGCCCAAGCTCAACTGGAAGCTGGCGACATGGGGCAAGCCGCGCGCCGCCACGGCCGGTGTCGAGACGCTGGCCAAGCACGTCAAGGAGCGCACCGGCGGCAAGTTCGCGATCGCCATCGGCTATGAGAGCTTCGGCGGTCCCAAGGAGCTGCTCGACATCCTGTCGGTCGGCGGCCTCGACATGACGATGATCTGCTCGTCGTATCACCCCGACAAGCAGCCGGCCTACACGGGGCTCGACCTGCCCTTCCTGCCGCTGCCCGACTTCGAAACGCAGTGGAAGGTGCACGACGCCTACCACAAGCATCCCTATATCCAGCAGGAAATGGGCAAGTGGAACGCCACGTTCTACGTCTCCAGCCTGCTGCCGCAGTACGAGTTCATGGGCCGTGGCAAGCCACCCAAGACACTGGCCGACTTCAAGGGCCTGCGGGTCCGCGCCATCGGCGGCATCGGCGAGGCCATGCGCAATCTTGGCGCCGTGCCGACCTCGGTCGACGCGACCGAGGTCTACACGGCCCTGGAGCGTGGCGCGGTCGATGCCGTGTCGTTTCCCAGCACCTACGCGCACGGCTCGTACAAGACGTACGAGATCAGCAAGTGGTTCACCACCAACATGGCGCCCGGCACGCAGGCCTGCCCGATCCTGATCAACAAGGACGCCTGGGCCAAGCTGCCGGCGGCCTACAAGGCGCTGTTCGACGAAGCACGGCCGCACATCAAGGACAACCTGATCAAGGGCTACAGCGAAGCGGACGCGAAATACCTGCCGCTGTTCAAGAAGAGCGGGATCGAGTTCGTCACCTATAGCGACAAGGACCTCGAGGCCTTCCGCGAGGTCGGCGGCAAGCCGGTGTGGGAAAAGTGGGTGAAGGACATGTCGGCCAAGGGCATTCCTGCCCAGGAACTGCTCGACCTGATCCTCAAGTCGGCGAGCGACGCCGCCAAGAAGAGCTGAGCCCCGGGAGCGCGGGCATCTCGCCCGCATCCGGACAAAAGCCTTGCTTTCATCTGACATGAGCGGGCGGGACGCCCGCGCTCCCGGACAACACATCAGGAGGCTTCGTGGCCGCCGCACATGGCACTTCGCCCAGCGCCGGCCGGCCGCCGGCTGACGCGCCGCTGATCGCGCGGCTCGACTACTGGTATGGCCGGCTCGAGGAAGGGCTGAACCTGCTCGCCGCGCTCTCGATCTTCGTGCTGATGATCGTGGGCATGATCCAGATCCTGGGCCGCACGGTCTTCGACTTCCCGATCGACGGCTATATCGACTGGATCGAGTTCTTCGCCATCCTCTATGCCATCGCCGGCATCTCCTACTGCCAGAGCCAGGGCGGCCATATCCGCATGGAGATCGTGCTGGGCACCCTGCGCGGGCGGCGGCTGTGGTTCTTCGAGTCACTCGCCGTGGTCATCGGGCTCGTGGTCATCGGGCTGCTGGTCTACAGCACCTGGCAGAATTTCGAGCGCGCCTGGCGCATCGGCGACTCGAGCATGGATATCAAGCTGCCGCTGTGGCCCGCCAAGCTGGTCGTGCCGGTGGCGCTTGCCACGCTCTGGCTGCGGCTGCTGCTGCAGCTGGCGGGCTATCTGCGCCTGTTCCTGGACCCGACGCGCACGCCGGTGGCAGTGCCGGTCGCACAGAGCATGGCCGAGGCGGCGCGCAAGGAGATCGACGACGCCATGCGCGCGCTCGAGATCGAACAGCGGCAAAGAAAACGGGGCTGACACATGGAACCGCTGACGATCGGCATGATCGGCGCTGCCTGTCTCGTCGGGCTGGCGATCATCGGTGTACGCATCGCCTTCGCGGCGGCGCTGGTGGGCACCGTCGGACTGATGGTGATGCTGCCCAATCCCATCGCCGGCCTGATGACCGCCGGCACGATACCCTTCGACAAATCGGTGAAGTACACGCTGTCGGTACTGCCGATGTTCATCCTGATCGGCTACCTCGCCTACTACGCACGCATGACCGAGACCAGCTTCGAGGCGGCGCGACGCTGGTTCGGCTGGCTGCCGGGTGGGCTGGCGATCGGCACCATCTTCGCCGTGGCGGCATTCTCCGCGGTCTCGGGCGCCAGCACCGCGGCGGCCGCCGTCTTCTCGCGCGTCGCCATCCCCGAGATGCTGAAGGCGAAGTACGATCGTCGCCTGGCGGCCGGCGTGGTGGCCGCCGGCTCGACGCTCGACTCGCTGATCCCGCCCTCGGCCCTGCTGGTGATCTACGGCATCCTGGTCGAGGTCTCGATCGGCAAGCTGCTGGTCGCCGGCTTCGTGCCGGGCTTCATCTCGGCGCTGGTGTACTCGGCGATCGTCTACATCCGCTGTGCCCGCAATCCCGACATCGGTCCGCGCATCACCGGCTACAGCTGGGCGCAGCGCTTCGAGTCCCTGCCCGGCACGGCGCCGATCTGGATCGTCATCGGGCTGATCTTCACCAGCATGCTGTGGGGCTGGGCAACGCCCACCGAGGCCGGCGCGCTGGGCGCCTTCTCGGTGTTCTGCTTCGCGCTGTGGTACGGCATGAAATGGGGCGATCTGAAAGGCGCCCTGCTCGACTCGGCCAAGCTCACGGTGATGATCTTCACGATCATCTGGGGCGTGCTGATCTTCGTGCGCTTCCTGGGCTTCGCGCGCCTGCCGGATGCCTTCGCGAGCTGGGTCGTCGATCTCGCCCTGCCGCCGGTGATGGTGATCATCGCCATCTACCTCGTGTACTTCATCCTCGGCATGTTCATGGATGCCATCGGCATGATGCTGCTGACCCTGCCGGTGTTCTATCCGGTGGTGATGGCGCTGGGCTACGACCCGATCTGGTTCGGCATCATGGTGGTGAAGCTGTGCGGCATCGGCCTGCTGACGCCGCCGGTGGGGCTGGCCTGCTATGTTGTCAATGGCGTGCGACCCGACATCCCGCTGGGTGACGTATTCCGCGGGATCTGGCCTTTTGTGCTCGCCGATATTTTGACCGTCGCCCTGCTCACGGCTTACCCTCAGCTGGTGACTTTCATCGTCGCTGATTGAGGGAAGTGTGATGTCCGATATCGCCGAGTTGACCCTGGCCGAGCTGTCCGCCGGCCTGGCCGCCAAGAGATTCTCCAGTCGCCAGATCATCGATGTGTTCCTGGACCGCATCGACAAGGGCGACGGCAAGCTGCACAGCTTCGTCGAGGTCTACCGCAACGAGGCCCGCGCGTTGGCCGATGCAGCCGACGCGGTGCGCGCCACCGGCCTGCCGGTCGGTCCCCTGCACGGCCTGCCGATCGCGCTGAAGGATCTGTGCGATGTCGCCGGACGCGTCGGCACCGGCGGCTCCAAGGTGTGGGAGAAGCGCGTCGCCACCCAGACGTCGGCGACCGCCGAACGCCTGCTGGCCGCCGGCATGATTCCCATGGGCAAGCTGCACATGGTCGAATGGGCCTATGGCGGCTGGGGCACCAATCCGCACATGGGCGCGCCGTGGAATCCCTGGGACCTCAAGACGCAGCGCGCACCGGGCGGCTCGTCGAGCGGCACCGGCGTGGCGGTGGCCGCGCGGCTGGTGCCGGCCGGCATCGGCAGCGACACCGGCGGCTCGGTGCGCATTCCCAGCGCCTTCAACGGCATCGTCGGACTGAAGGTCACCTTCGGCCGCATCAGCCTCCACGGAACCCTGCTGCTGAGTTGGACCCTGGATTCGATCGGCCCGATGGCGCGCAGCGTCGAGGATTGCGCCCTGCTGCTCAATGCGCTGGCCGGCCCCGATCCGCGCGACCCGATAACGTTGGAACAACCGCTGGAGGATTTCACGGCCGCCGTACGGTCGGGCACCGATGTACGCGGCATGCGCATCGCGCTGCCTGACCCGGCCTCGCTGCCCGACACGCCCAACACGCACGCCGACGTCAAGGCCGCCTGGCAGCAGGCCGCGAAGACATTCGAGGGCCTGGGCGCCCAGGTCGAGATCGTGCGCATGCCGGAATGGTTCTTCAACGTCATGTCGAGCACGACGGCGATCAGCGGTTCGGAAGCGTTCGCGCTGCACAAGGACTACATCGACGATGCCAAGCTGCCGATCGGGCCGGCGGTGCGCGCCCGCGTCCAGAATGGCCGCACGATCGAACCCGGCGCCTACGCCGCCGAACTGCGCCTGATGGCCCAGCGGCGGCGCGCGTTCGCGGAGCAGTTCCGCTATCACGATGCGGTCCTGTTGCCGACCGTGCCGATCCCTGCCGCGCCGCTGGCGGAGATCGACGAACAGGCGCCGATCCCGCCACTCTATACGCGCGTGGGCAACTATCTGGGCCTGTGCGGCCTCGCCATGCCGGCCGGCCTGTCCGGCGGACTGCCCGTCTCGGTGCAGATCCTCGGCAAGCCTTATGACGAGGCGGCCGTGCTCAAGCTGGGCAAGGCGTTCCAGGATGCCACCGGCTTCCACAAGGCCAAGCCCAATCTCGGGACCATCGGCTTGTAGTTCGGACCAGTAACCGGAATCACGCGTCACTGACCCAGCCGTCATCCCGAGCGCAGCGAGGGATCTTCTGCCGGTAACGCACAGGTGTGCCTGCATCGAAAGATCCCTCGCTGCGCTCGGGATGACGGCTGGGTCCTGCACTCAGGGCGCGACCTGGCTGTCGCGCCCCACCCAGATCGCCAGGATCAGCAGCGCCGTTGCCAGCAACGGCGCGATTGTGCGCACGTGGTTCCAGAAGGTCCAGGTGACGACGTAGTCGGCCCACAGGCGGGCGCCATCGGCGCTCGCCGGGTCGACGGCCGCGAGCGCATTGTTGCGCGGCACATTGAACGCCATGGTGATCCCCAGAGCGCCGACGATATAAAGCAGCGCGGCGATGATCACGTAGGTACTTCCCGGCTTGTGCCACATCAGCAGCGCCGCCACGGCGAGGACCGCGCATGCCGCCGCCGTGCCGAAGAAGACGCCGCCGAACCACGGATTGATCACCACGACATTGATCGAATTCATGGCCGCGATGCCCTGCGCCGGCACCAGCCGCGCGAGCGCACCCATCACGAAGGTCGAGAACGCATAGAAGATTCCCGCCACCAGCCCGCAGCCCAGCGCCGTGACGAGCGTCAACGTGAACAGCACGCCGCCACTGATCATGACAGCACCACGCTGCGGTCGGCGTGCATGGGATCGCGCATCAGTTCGTCCAACGGCACGCCAACACCATAGGTCGCCACGCGGCGGCCCGGGGTGATGCGCAGCAGACAGCTGCCCGGCACATCGAGCGCACCATGACCGGTGATCGCATCCAGCTGCCCCGTGCCCAGCAAGGCAACCATGCGCGGATCCTGCAGGGCGCAGACTTCGGCCGTGCCCTGGAACTGAACGCACAGCGGCGGCAGCCCGGGCTGCGGCGGTAGCGGAATGCACACGGCCACATGCGGATTCTGCCCGATGTTGCGCGCCTTGATGCTGGTGTCCGATGTGCTGACATAGAGCACGCCATCCACCGCCACGTAGAGAACGCCCACGACATGCGGTCGGTTCGCGGCCGACGACGTCGCCAGCGTGCAGAACGTGTTGTCCGCGATCGCCGCCCGCACAGCCTGGCGCAGCTGTTCCGTTTCCGACATTTCGCCTCCTCCTGTATCCCTTGGCGGATCAACGTGCTATTATGCAGGTTACCTGCCTAATATAGGCAGGCAACCTGCATAAGTCAAGAATGCGCATGTCCCAGCAACCGCAACGGATCGTCACGTTGATTTCCCTGCTCCGGCGGACGTCACAGCTGATGGTCGACGAGATCACCGAACGCCTGGAGGCCGCGGGCTTCGCCAACCTGCCGCCGGCCTACCATCCGATCTTCGAGAACATCGATCCGGCCGGTACACGACTTACGGTGCTGGCCGCACGCGCCCACCTCACCCACCAGTCGATGGGCGAAGTCGTGGCCGAGTTGGAGCGGCGCGGCTATGTCGAGCGCATCGCCGATCCGTCCGACGGTCGCGCCCGCCTGGTCCGCCTCACCCCGGCGGGCCGCCAGGTCGTGAAGACGGCGTTACGCGAGATCACGGCGATCGAGGACAAATGGCTACGGCGCTGGCGCCAGGCCGGCCTGAAAGGCGACCTGCGCCAGCCGCTGGAGACGGCGCTGCGAGAGGAGGAAGCTCAGCCGGCGGCAACCATCCGGTAAACGGCACCCAACAGCAGGAAGCCGGCGGTGAGGATCACGATCAGCGCCGCCGCGATCGTGGTCAGCCGACCGATCGTGTCCGACGCGCGATCCCCGATCAGCAACCGATGCGCCGCCATCGACGCGATGCCCACCACGGCCAGGGTTCCGGCCATGCCGACGGCAATGGCCAGCACGCCCAGCAGGCCGGCCCACAGGACGCCGAACACCGAGGCGATCAGCACCATCACCACCGCACCGGCGCAGGGCGCCACACCAGCGGCGGTCAGCAGGCCAAGCCCGGCATCGAGCCGCAGGAACTGCCGCCAGCGTGCCGGCGGTGTGGCCGCGTGTCCGTCGTGATGATGATGCTGACAGTCGTCACCGTGGTGGTGATGGTGTGCATGCCCGGCATGGCCGTGATCATGATCGTGATGATCGTGGTCATGGTTGTGCAGCCGCCCGGTCAGGCCGGCGTGCAGGCGCCACAGGCCAATGGCGACAATCAGCCCATACGATATCAGCTCGACGGTACGAACCTGGCTCTGGGCGCTGAGCGGCCGCATGCGGCCCATGGCGGCGAGGATGCCGGCCAGCACCAGCGCCGCGGCCGTATGCGTGATGGCGATCCAGGCACCGGCGAAGATGCCGTCGATCCAGCCGCGCTTGCGTGTGCCGTCGAGGAAGTATGCCACCACGACCGCCTTGCCATGGCCCGGTCCCAGCGTGTGGACGATGCCATAGAGGAAGCCTGTTGCGATCAGGGCCCACAGCGCCGCGGTACCGCCCTCGCCGCCCAACGACCGCAGCTGCTGCGTGACTTCGCGGTTCAGCCGCGCCTGCCACTCGGCGGCAATGCGGCCGACCTGGGCGCTGAGGTCGCCGAACGCCAGCGCCAGCAGGGTCAGCACCACGACGGTGGCGCCGATCCACAGCCACGCGGCGCGGCCGGACATACGTTTGGACATCACGGACATCACGCCAACAACTCCTGTCCCAACGCCATCACGGCAGCTTGCACGTCACCCGGTCGGCAAAGAACGGATTGCCGGGCCAGTATTCGGATTTCACGCTGTTGTTCTTGTCGACGGCACAGGTTGCGTTGCCGCCGACGATTTCCCATGGCGCCTTCTTGTCGAGCTCGATGCGTACGAAGTCCTCGGGATCGACCGCGCTCACGGCCACGGTCTTGACCGGCTTGGGCAGCGCGTAGCGGAACGTATAGACCAGGTTGCGCGGCCCCTGCTTGGGCTTGGCGTTCTTGTCCGTCGGCTTCTTCGCGGCATTGCCCGGCGCCGGCGTCGGACCGCCCGGCGCATCCGGTGTCGGCGCCCAGTCCTGCGGCATGAAGATGGCCGGATCGGCGATGCGCGCATTGAACGTGGGCGCCTTGGGCCGGAAATCCTTGTCGCCGGTGTTGACCCAGGTCAGGTAGCCGAGCTCCTTGAGCTCGGACAGCGCCAGTTCGGACAGCGCCTTGACCTCCTTCGGCGACAGGTGGCCGTCGCGATTCTCATCGGCGGCCGCGATCTCCAGTTCGCTTGCCATCGGATCGAAGCGCCATTCGACTTCGACATAGGTGAACGCGCCGTCGCTCTCGACGAAGCGCACGACCTGGTCGATCAGCACGTGCGGATGAGCCAGAGCAGGCGGCGACAGCAACAGCAGTCCGCCCAGCAGCACTGCCGCCCTCATTTCGGCACCTGGCGCGGCTTGCCGTTGTCGTCGATGGCAACGTAGACGAACGTGCCCTCGGTGACCCGGATCGGGGTGGGGTCGAGCCGGCGCTGCACGACCGTCTCCATCTTCACGGTAATGGACGTGTTGCCGATGCGCGTGACCTCGCCATAGACGCTCACCAGATCGCCGATCTTGATCGGCTGCACGAATTCCATCGCCGTGATGGCGACGGTCGCAGTTCGTCCCTGGGCGCTGCGCGATGCCAGCACCCCGCCGGCGATGTCCATTTGTGCCAGCACCCAGCCACCGAAGATGTCGCCATTGCCGTTCATGTCGGCAGGCTGCGGCACGGTGCGCAGGATGGGTTCCCGCGCGAAATCGGGCGAACGGGAGGGCTTGGACGACGCCGCGTCGGTCTCTGCCATTGGGGGGAAGCCTGACCCTGATGTGGTTGCTTTTATCGGGGTTTCCTACCATACCAATGACTGTGCGGCCACCCGGGTCCCCTCCTCGGCGGTCGTTGCAATGATTCGGACAAGAACATGGCAAAAAACGACGATCTGTTCGACCGCTCGGGCAACCGCAACGGCAAGAGCAACGGCTACTCGGCCAAGGACATCGAGATCCTCGAAGGCCTCGAGCCCGTCCGCAAGCGCCCCGGCATGTATATCGGCGGCACCGACGAGCGGGCCATGCACCATCTGGTGGCCGAGGTGCTGGATAACGCCATGGACGAGGCCGTCGAAGGCCATGCCGATACCATCACCGTCGAGCTGATGGCGGACAACCGGATCCTGATCCGCGACAATGGTCGCGGCATGCCGATCGATGCGCATCCCAAATTTCCCAAGTTGTCGGCGCTCGAGGTGATCCTTACGATGCTGCATTCGGGCGGCAAATTCAGCGGCAAGAGCTACGCCACTGCCGGTGGTCTGCATGGTGTCGGTGCGTCGGTCGTGAATGCCCTGTCGGACGAGTTGGTCGTCGAGGTGGCGCGCGACCGCGAGGCCTGGACGCAGAGCTATTCGCGCGGCAAGCCGACGACCAAGCTGAAGTCATTGGGCGCCGCCCCCAACCGGCGCGGCACGACCATCACGTTCCGTCCCGACCCGCAGATCTTCGGCGCGGCCAAGTTCTCGGCCGAACGCCTCTACCGCGCGGCGCGGTCGAAATCCTATCTCTATGGCGGCGTCGAGATTCGCTGGAAATGCGATCCGACGCTGTTGCCCAAGGACGGCTCGGTTCCTGCCGAGGATACGTTCCACTTCGCCGGCGGCCTGCGCGAGTACCTGGAGTCCGAGATCGGCCAGCGCGGGACGCTGACGCCAGCGCCGTTCGCCGGCACCGCCAAGACCGAGCTCAACGGCCACGAAGCGCGTGTCGAGTGGGCAATCTGGTGGCCGCAGGACGAGGAAGGTTTCCTGCGATCCTACTGCAACACCGTGCCGACCCCTGAGGGCGGCACGCACGAGAGCGGTTTCCGCAGCTCTTTGGTGCGTTCGCTCAAGCGCTATGGCGAGCTGGTGAACAACCGCAAGGCGGCGCAGGTCACGGCCGAGGACGTCATGGACGGATCGGCCGGACTGGTCTCCGTCTTCATTCACGAACCGCAGTTCCAGGGGCAGACCAAGGAAAAGCTGGTCACCGTCGAGGCGACACGCCTGGTCGAGTCACTGGTTGGCGACAACTTCGACCATTGGCTGACGGGCGACAAGGAGTCGGCCAACGTCCTGCTCGAGCACTTCATCGCCCGCGCCGAGGAGCGCGCGCGGCGCAAGCAGGACAAGGAGCAGCAGCGCAAGACCGCCACGCGCAAGCTGCGCCTGCCCGGCAAGCTCGCCGACTGCGCTTCGTCCAAGCGCGACGACAGCGAAATCTTCCTGGTCGAGGGCGATTCGGCCGGCGGCTCGGCCAAATCGGCGCGCAACCGCGAGACCCAGGCCATCCTGCCGCTGCGCGGCAAGATCCTCAACGTCGCCAGCGCTTCGGCCGACAAGCTGCGGGAAAACCAGGAAATTTCAGACCTGATCCAGGCGCTGGGCTGCGGCACCAACAGCCACTACAGCGAGGATCGGCTGCGCTACGAGCGCGTCATCATCATGACCGACGCCGACGTCGACGGTGCCCACATCGCCTCCCTGTTGATGACATTTTTCTATAGAGAAATGCCACAACTTATTGAAAATGGTCATCTTTTTCTCTCTCAACCCCCGTTGTACCGGCTCTCGCGTGGGGGCCGCATCGAGTATGCCCGCGACGATGCCCATCGCGACGAGCTGATGCGCACGGCCTTCACCGGCAACGGCAAAGTGGAAATCAGCCGCTTCAAGGGGTTAGGCGAAATGCCTGCGGTCCAACTTAAAGAAACGACCATGGATCCCAAGCGCCGTACGCTGCTGCGCGTGACGGTGCCGATGGCGGCCACCGAAGACGATCGCCGCGATGCCATGCGCACGTCGACCCTGGTCGAGGATTTGATGGGCCGCAAGCCCGAGAAGCGCTTCGCTTTCATCCAGGAAAACGCCAAGTTCGCACAGGACCTGGACGTCTGAGCTGAACGCCCCTCGCCGCCCGCGCCGCGGGGCCCCGGAGGGACGACGCAATGACACCCGAGGAATTCCGCCGCTTCGGCCATCAGCTGATCGACTGGCTCGCCGACTATCACACCGGCCTGAAGCAGCGCCCCGTGATGTCGCCGGTGCAGCCCGGCGACATCAAGAAGCAGCTGCCGGCAGCGCCGCCGGATCACGGCGAGCCGATGGACGCCATGCTGGGCGACCTGGAGCGCATCGTGCTGCCCGGCCTGTCGCATTGGCAGCATCCCCACTTCTTCGGCTACTTCCCCAGCAACGCCGAGCTTGCCGGCGTGCTGGGCGACTTCGCCAGCACCGGGCTGGGTGTCCTGGGCCTGGCGTGGCAGTCGAGCCCGGCCGTGACTGAGGTCGAGGAAGTGGTGACCGACTGGGTCCGCCGCATGGTCGGCCTGGGTGAGGACTGGAGCGGCGTCATCCAGGACACGGCCTCCAGCAGTACGCTGGTGGCGCTGATCTCGGCGCGTGAGCGGACCACCGGCTATGCGCTCTCGCGCGGCGGGTTGCAGGCGGAAGCCGCGCCGCTGGCCATCTACGTCTCGGCCCACAGCCACAGTTCGGTCGACAAGGCGGCGCTGCTGGCCGGCTTCGGGCGCGCCAACCTGCGCCTGGTGCCGATCGACGATGCGTACGCCATGCGGCCCGACGCGCTGGAGGCGCTCATCCGCGAGGATCTAGCCGCCGGCATCCGCCCCTGCGCCGTCGTGGCCACCGTCGGGACCACGGCCACCACCGCGATCGACCCGATCCGCGGCATCGCCGACGTGACGCGCCGGCATGGCCTCTGGCTGCACGTGGACGCCGCGATGGCCGGCAGCGCGATGATCCTGCCCGAGTGCCGCTGGATGTGGGACGGCATCGAGGGCGCCGACTCGCTGGTGATCAATACCCACAAATGGCTGGGCGTTCCCTTCGACTGCTCGCTGTACTACGTGCGCGATCCCGAACACCTCATTCGGGTGATGTCGACCAACCCCAGCTTCCTGCAGACGTCGGTGGACGGGCAGGTCAAGAGCCTGCGCGATTGGGGTATCCCGCTGGGCCGTCGCTTCCGCGCCCTGAAGCTATGGTTCGTCATCCGCGAGCAGGGTGTTGCGGGCCTGCAGGCGCGGCTGCGCCGCGACATGGCCAATGCCGCCTGGCTGGCGGACAAGGTCTCCGCGACGCCAGGCTGGCGCGTCCTGGCCCCGGTGCACCTGCAGACGGTCTGCCTGCGCCATGAGCCGGCTGGTGTCACCGGCGATGCCCTGGATCGCCACACGCTGGGCTGGGCCGAGCGGATCAACCGGTCCGGTGCTGCCTACCTGACGCCGGCGGTGATCGATGGACGCTGGATGGTACGGGTGTCCATTGGTGCCCTGGCGACCGAGGCGGAGCATGTTGCCACGGTCTGGGAAACCATCCGTCAGGCTGCTGAGGCGGAAGCGCGGCCTGGATAGCAACTGTGCGGCCTGTTCGGCCGACGTCCGGTCGCTGTGGCCTTACGCGTCCGTAGAGTAACGCTGGCCCTGGGCAGCGAACTCCTCCTTCGCCCGCGCGAGCTTGGCGGAGTTGGGTCGAATCACTTTCAGTCTGCCCTCGACCAGGTGTTTCAAGGTTTGAACGACCTTGTACTGGTTACTCATGTACCACTTGATCTGGTTGCGCCCGATGGCGTTGTTCCAGAGGTCCATCTCCTTGCGTGCGGGTGGATTTCCATCGATCTCTTCATGCAAAGAGGTCACGAAACCCGAGTCCTTCGCGCCGATCTTGCCGGTGAGAAGCGTGCTCCAATAGCAGTGCCGGAAAGCGTCCCCCTCGTCGTCGTCGCTGTTCTCTCCGAAGAACTCCGCCTCCTGCGCGTACGCTGTTTTGGCCGTGTTGACGACGTCACGGAAGATCATCGGATGGGTCGCGTAGTAGGCTTCCTCAGCCAACGTGAGCGAATGGCCTGACATCCGTTCCAGGATCTGCAGGGCGCCGTATCCGCCCGCGATACCGATGATGACTGCTGCAGGTAAACCCAAGGCCGCCTCCCTTCGTAGCGTCTACGAATGGACTCTGCCGGGCGATCGGAGCCTGTGCTTCCGCCAAACGGATGAGATGGCCTGCGCGGCTGGACCGAACGAGCACGGGACGGCATTCATATTGTGAATGAATGCTCGCTTTTATTTTGACAATGCCCGCGTTTGCGCTCAGAATGCCGCTCTAACCTGGAGCGTAGTGCGTGAGACCTCGGCACCTTCGCGCGGGGGCGTCCACGATGCGGCCGCTCATCGGCGCCCTCGCCTTCTCGATCCTGACGGCGTGCACCCTGCAGGGCACGACCATCACGTCGGACGGTGCTGAGTCGCCCTACAGCTACCAGGAATACGTGGCCGCCGCCGACGGCCGCGACTTCCTGGTCGAAGTGCGCGGTCTGCCATTCGCCGGCATGTCGCAGGAAACCTTCGATCCGGCGCTGATGGCGGTCATGCGCTCGGCCCGCCCCGTGCGACCGGCCGCCAACTTCACGACCCGCCGCGGCGGACCCGGCATGGTGCCAGCCTATCGGCTGGTGGTGGTGTTCAATCCGCCGCGCAACCTGGCGCACGAAACGCAATGCCGCGCACTCGACTCGGTGCAGCCCGGTCCGGCGTCCGCAGGACAGGTCCGCGTCTCGATCGCGTTCTGTCGCAAGGACGACCTGATGAGCAAGGCCGTGGCCCGTACCGGCGCGACGAGCGTGGATGATCCGGCGTTCCGTCAGATGTTCGTCGAGCTGTTCCCCGTGATGTTCCCGCCGCGCAATCCATTCATCGAAGGACCGATGCAGAGCTGGGACTAGCGACGTCCCCAATTTGTGATCAGGCGACGTAAAACCAAACAGGCGGGCGCGGAATATCCATAGGCGGCGGCGTGTCCATGCCGATGGCACGTCGGTGAGGAGACCACGATGAAGCGCACTGCGATTGGCCTGGCACTGGCGTTGTCCGCTCTGCCGACGCTTCCCGCGTCGGCCGCGGTCATCACATCCGAAGGTGTCGAGGGCCCCTACTATCACAGCGAGTATTCCGCCGCCGCCGATGGACGGGAGTTCCTGGTCGAGGTGCGTGGCGTGCCGTTCGCCGGGATGAGCCAGGAGGCGTTCAACCAGGCGCTGATGGCCGTGCTGATGCGCGCGCGTCCGTCCCATCCGGCAGCGCAGTTCACCACCGGGCCGCTGAGCGCCAATGCCGATCCCGCGTATCGGCTGGTGCTGGTATTCGGGCCGGCACGGAACCTGGCGTTCGAGACCCAGTGCCGCGGCGTCGAGAAGGCGCGCTTCGAGCCCGTCGCGGTCGGCGAGGTGAAAGTGTCGGCCACGTTCTGCCGCAAGGACGACCTGATGAGCCGCGCCATTGCGCGCACCAGCGCAACAAGCATCGATGATCCGGCCTTCCGCCAGATGTTCACCGAGTTGTTCCCGGTACTCTTTCCGCTGCGCAACCCGCTGCACGACGGTGATAACCGTCGCGGCCGCCGGCGCTGACGCGGGAGCGGCAGAGAACGCGTGACGCCCGCATAAGCCGTCTGCTAACCAATCGACATGAGCGGTTGGTATCGTCTTGTTGATCCCCTGCTGGCGCGCGTCGATGCAGAAAGCGCGCACCGGCTTGCCATCAATGCCCTGCGTATCGGCCTGGTGCCGGCCGACCGTGGCGTCGACGACCCGGTGCTGGCCACGACGGCGTGGGGCCATCCCTTCCCCAACCCGGTCGGCCTGGCCGCCGGCTTCGACAAGAATGCCGAGGTGCCGGATGCCATGCTGCGCACCGGCTTCGGCTTCGTTGAGATCGGCACGGTGACGCCGCGCCCGCAGACCGGCAACGAGCGGCCGCGGTTGTTCCGCCTGGCCGAGGACCGCGGCGTGATCAACCGGATGGGGTTCCCCGGCGAGGGCCTGGAGGCCGTGCTGCGACGCCTGAAGGCACGGCCGCGCGTGGGGTTGGTCGGCGTCAATGTCGGGGCCAACAAGGACAGTGCCGACCGGGCGGCCGACTACGCGACCTGCGTCGCCGCCATGGCGCCGTGGGCCGACTACCTGGTGTGCAATGTCTCGTCGCCCAACACGCCGGGCCTGCGCGACCTGCAGGGCCGGGCGGAGCTATTGCGATTGCTGCAGGATGCCCTGGCGGCGCGCGGCCAGCACAGCGACGTGCCGCTGCTGGTGAAGATCGCGCCCGACCTGTCGGAGGGCGATGTCGAGGACGTAGCTGGCGCCGCGCTCGAAGCCGGTGTCGATGGCATGATCGTGGGCAACACCACGGTGTCGCGGCCGCCGGATCTGCGCAGCCCGCGCCGGACCGAAGGCGGCGGGCTGAGCGGCCTGCCTTTGCTCGACCTGTCCACGACGGTGCTGCGCCGCGCCGCCCGCACGGTGCGCGGCCGCCTGATGCTGATCGGTTGTGGCGGTGTCGCCACCGGCGCCGATGCCTATGCCAAGATCCGTGCCGGCGCCACCCTCGTGCAACTCTACTCGGCGCTGGTGTTCGACGGCCCCGGCCTCGTGCGCTCGATCAAGACCGAGCTGGCCGCCCTGCTGAAGCGCGACGGGTTTTCGTCGGTGTCGCAGGCCGTCGGGGCGGATTTGTAGCCTTCGCCGGGGTTGGACGCAGTCGCTTCATCATGAACCACCGGCTATGGCCGGTGGGATAATCGGGCAGGCCGCCGAACGCGCGGTAGCCCTGCTTCTCGTAGAATGGCCGCGCCTGCCAGCCGAAGGTATCGAGCCAGACACCGTGGCACCCCAGGCTCAGGGCATGCCGCTCGGCTTCAGCGATCAGCCTGGCCCCGACGCCGCCGCCGCGGATGCGCTCGGACAGGAAGAAGTTGGCGATGAACAGCCACTCGTAATAGACCATGCCCTGCAGCCCACCCAGCAGCGCACCGCGCGGCGAACGCGCCTCGACCAGGAAGTGGGCGTATCGCTGGTTGCCGCCGAGGGCCTGGCGATTGAAGCGACGCAGCCCCCGCCACACGAACTGCAGGTCCTTGCGGGCCGCCTTGCGCTGGACCTTGATCGTGACGGCGGGCGTCGCGGCTTTTAGTGTTCGCGGCTTGGGCATTTCAGTTGCCTTCCTCCCCACGGCGCGGGGAGGTACTACATGCGGAACACGCCGAACCGGGTCGGGCCGATCGGCTGGTTGAGCGTGGCCGACATGGCCAGTCCCAGGGTCATGCGGGTATCGAGCGGGTCGAGGATGCCGTCGTCCCACAGGCGGGCGGTGGCGAAATACGGCCGGCTCTGGTCGTCGAACTGATCGCGGATCGGCTTCTTGAAAGCCTCTTCCTCGTCGGCCGGCCAGGCGCCGCCCTTGGCCTCGATATTGTCGCGGCGCACGGTGGCCAGCACGCTGGCCGCCTGCTCGCTGCCCATCAAGGCCACCTTGCCGGTCGGCCACATCCACAGGAAGCGCGGGCTGTAGGCACGGCCGCACATGCCATAGTTGCCGGCCCCGTAGCTGCCGCCGATCACGACCGTGAATTTCGGCACCTGCACGGTCGCCACGGCGGTCACCATCTTGGCGCCATCCTTGGCGATGCCGCCGGCCTCGTATTTACGCCCGACCATGAAGCCGGTGATGTTCTGCAGGAACAGAAGCGGAATGCCGCGCTGGCCGCACAGCTCGATGAAATGCGCCGCCTTCAGCGCCGACTCGCTGAAGAGGATGCCGTTGTTGGCCACGATGCCGACGGGATAGCCATGGATGTGGGCGAAGCCGCACACCAGGGTGGTGCCGTAGAGCTGCTTGAACTCGTCGAGTTCGCTGCCGTCGACCAGACGCGCGATGACCTCGCGCACATCATAGGGAATGCGCGGATCGGTCGGGATGATGCCGTAGAGCTCCTCGGTCGGATAGAGCGGCGCGCGCGGCGCCTGCACCAGCAGGGTCGGCTGCTTGCGCCAGTTGAGGTTGGCCACGATGCGACGCGCGATGCCCAGCGCGTGGGTGTCGTCCAGCGCATAGTGGTCGGCCACGCCTGAGGTCCGGGCGTGCACGTCGGCGCCGCCGAGATCCTCGGCGCTCACCACTTCGCCGGTGGCCGCCTTCACCAGCGGCGGACCGCCCAGGAAGATCGTCCCCTGGCGGCGCACGATCACGGTCTCGTCGCTCATGGCCGGCACGTAGGCGCCGCCCGCGGTGCAGCTGCCCATCACCACTGCGATCTGCGGGATGCCCTGCGCGCTGAGGTTGGCCTGGTTGTAGAAGATGCGGCCGAAATGGTCCCGGTCCGGGAAGACGTCGGGCCATTCCGGCAGGTTGGCGCCGCCGGAGTCGACCAGATAGATGCACGGCAGGCGATTCTGCAGCGCAATCTCCTGCGCCCGCAGGTGCTTTTTGACCGTCATCGCGTAATAGGTGCCGCCCTTCACCGTGGCATCGTTGCACACGATGACGCATTCGACGCCGGACACCCGGCCGACGCCGGTGATCACCCCCGCCGACGGCGCGGCGTTGTCGTACATCTCATAGGCGGCGAGCTGGGAAAGCTCGAGAAACGGCGCGCCCGGGTCGAGCAGCGTCCGTACGCGCTCGCGCGGCAGCAGCTTGCCACGCTTGATATGGCGCTCGCGGGCCGCCTCACCGCCGCCACGCCGCACCTCCTCCACCTTGGCCCGAAGTTCGTCGACGCGCCCCTGCATGGCGGCGACGTTATCCTTGAAGGCGGTGGAACGGGTGTCGAGGGAGGACCTGAAAACGGACATGGGCGCTCGGCAAGTGGATGCTATCGCACCGTAACCATCTGCAATCGCAAGGCAAGAGGCTTGCTCCGCAGCGCGGATCGGGCTGCTACACGGTCTCGTCCCACGCCACTCTTGCGCGGCGAAAGGCCCTGCCATGGCGAGCAACCGTGGCGCCGATCATCGGCACCACCCGCAGCCAGCGACCGCAGAGCCTTTGCGTCACGCAGGACGATGGAGACGTCCCGTCCGTATGCCGTATGAAACGCCCAGCCGCGGCGGGTGGGCGTCGCGAATGACGATCTAGCTCTTCTTCTTGGCCGCCTTCTTTTTGGCTGCCTTCTTGCCTGCCTTTTTCTTCGCGACTTTCTTCTTGGCCGCTTTCTTGCCCGCCTTTTTAGCGACCTTCCTGACGGCCTTTTTCGCGACCTTCTTGGCAGCCTTCTTCGCGGCTTTCTTCACGGCCTTCTTTGTCGCCTTCTTCACCGCCTTCTTCTTGGCGGCCGCCCGCCGGGGGCGAGGCACAGCAGGTGGCGGGGCCGCGACCGGCACGCCGGGCAACTCCATGGGCGAATCGGGGTCTGCGCCGATTGCCGGGGTGTAAGGATTAGGGCCGCCGCTGTCGTCGAGATTGCCTGATTCCACAATCATCCACTCCTCCCTACTGGGAGCCGAAGCCACCACCGCTGCGCCGAGAGTCGGGCCGGCGCCCTACCCGCTTCAGCCACGGCAACCGATGACCATCATCGGAGGTGCCGGGCCGATCCAATCAAGCCGATGGCATCCCTGACCGCCGGCCCACTGGCCCAAGGGGAGTTAGCAAGGACCGGACCGCTGCAAATACATCGGCACGGCTCTCTGCTACAGACATTCTTCGGTGCCGGTCATTGATCCGCTGATTGGCCGGGAGAGACGATGCCGTCACCCGATCAACAGCAGCATGCGCCGTCACCGAACTCCCCGCATCGCATTCGTTCTCGTTCTCATTTGAAAGCAGAGTATCGCGCCGCGTTGGGAAGTCAACTCGCGTGCGCATCGAAGACTGTTCACTACTCGCGATTCATCGCGCGACATCCCGCGACTCACACAACATCGATGGCATTGCACGACAATGCACAGGCAAGGATCGCTGTATCAGCTGAAGCGGGTCTCGATATCCGTCCACGCCGGAAAGCCGACCATGTCCTTGTACTCGTCGAAGGTGACCGAGGTTCCTGTCCATGACAGCTGATCCTGGCGCAGATCGGCCAGGGTATCGCGCAGCAGTCGTGCCACCCGCATGATCAGCGTGGTCCCCAGCACCACCATCTCGAAGCCCATCTCGTAGAGCTCGCGGTTGCTGAGGATCGGCGTCTTGCCGCCGTCGAGCATGTTGCAGAACTGGGGTACGTCGATCTCGCGGCCGATACGCTCCAGTTCCGCCACGCTCAGCGGCGCCTCGACGAAAATGCCGTCGGCCCCGGCCCGCACATAGCGCTCGGCCCGCCGCAGCGCACCATCAAGGCCCTCGATGGCGCGGGCATCGGTACGCGCGATCAGGAAGGTCTCCTTGTTCTCGCGGGCTGCCGCCGCCGCCCGGATCTTGCGCTCCATCACCTCGGCCGGCACCACGTCCTTGCCTTCCATATGGCCGCAGCGCTTGGGCGAGACCTGGTCCTCGATGAAGATGGCGGCGGCGCCCATGCGCTCATAGGTGCGGATGGTGCGCGTCACGTTCTTGACGTCGCCGTAGCCGTCGTCGGCATCGATCAGCACCGGCAAGGTGCAGGCATCCATGATGTCGCGGATACCGGCCGAGATCTCGCCCAGGCCGCAGAGACCGACATCGGGCAGGCCGTAGCGTGCGCCCACCACGGGGTAGCCACCGATGATGTAGGCCGGAAAACCGGCGCGCTGGATCAGCCGCGCCGACAGCGCATCGTAGGCACCCGGCAGTACCAGCGGCCGCTCGCGCGCCAGCAGTTCGCGCCAGGTCGGCCGTGGGGCGACAGCAGTGGCAGTGGTCATCATTCCTCCCGATCGATTGCGGCCGGCACCATAGCCCGCGATGCGCGGAACGCGACAGGCCCGGCAATGCTTGACGCGACGCAGCGTGACCATGATCCTGCGCACCAACAAGGCTTGGGCGGGGGGAACGGATGAGGCTGCGACGGGCTGCTCTGGCGGCACTGGCGATGAGTGCCCTGACGGTGGGCGCCACGACGATGGGCACCATGGCATGGACCCTGCCGGCCATGGCGCAAACCGTGACCATGCGCATCAGCCATCAGGTCCCGACGGCGCACCACCTGCACAAGATGCTGCTCAATTTCCAGCAATACGTGAAGGACACGGCGAAGGGCGACATCGACGTCCAGCTCTTCCCGGCCGAGCAATTGCACAAGGCCGGCGAGAACCATCCCGCGGTGGCCCGCGGTGTCGTCGAGGCCGCCCTGTCGGTCAATCAGCAATGGGGCAATACCATTCCGGAAATGCAGGTGGTGGTGATCCCCTACCTGTTCGGCGAGCTCGACAAGATCCGGAAATTCGTCGGCTCCGAGGCCGCCCATCGGCTCGAAAAGAAGATCGAGGAGAAAGGCGTCAAGCACCTCGCCTGGTTCTACATCACCCGCCAGGCCATCTACACGTCGCAGAAGAAGGCGATCCTGGAGCCTGCCGACTTCAAAGGCCTGAAGATCCGCGGCTTCAACCGGATCGCCGATGCCGCCCTGGAGGCGCTGGGCGCCGCACCCTCGGCCATGCCCGGGCCCGAGGTCTACAACGCCCTGCAGACCGGTGTGCTCGATGCCGGCCTGACCGACCTGTCGGCCGCCTACTCCAGGCGCTTTTACGAGGTACAGAAGTACGGCACGGTGACGCCGTCGCTGACCGTCTACTTCCACCTCTATGTCAATCCGCGCTGGTGGGCTGGGCTGAAGCCGGAGCATCGAACCATCCTCGAGACGGCCGCCCGCAAGGCCGAGCAGGATGCGATCACCATCACCGAGGCGACCGCGGCCGAGGCGCTCAAACAGCTGCAGGACAAGGGCATGCAGCTCACCGTCCATGGCCCCGGCCAGATCGAGACCTGGAAAGCGGCGATGCAGAAGCCGGTGATGGATGCCTTCATCAAGGCGGCCCCGGAGGGTGGGCCGGCGCTGATCGACCTGCTGGGCAAGCTGTGAGCCGACCGCTGGCCCTGTGGCGGCAACACACCGCCTCACCTGGGAGCGCGGGCATCCTGCCCGCATCGGCGCGTCAGCGCCGAGGGATGAACGCGTCGCCCTCTGGTCGCGCTACAGGCGAATGCGGGCGGGACGCCCGCGCTCCCCGCTGACATGCGCCGGTTCGTGTTGGCGGTGGACCGGCTGGCGGCGGTGATTGCGCGCCTGGCGCAGGGATTGGCGGCCGCGGCCTGCCTGGGCTGCCTGGCGCTGGTGAGCGTCGCCGTGGCCGCCCGGTACTTCTTCGACCGGCCCCAGGCGTGGAGCGATGAAGTCGTCGGCTGGCTGGTCGTGGCCACCGTGATGTTCGCGGTGGCCGAAGCCCAGCGTCGCGGCGAGCATATCGGCGTCGACTGGCTGGTCGACCGCTGGACGGGCGCCCGGCGCAACGCCGTGCTGGGCCTGGGCGCCCTGTCGGTGGCGGTCGTCTGCGCGGTCTTGATCTACGAGGGCGTCGAGACTGTCCGCTTCACGGTCATGATGGGGGTGAAATCGAATGCCCTGCCCGACGTGCCGCTGTGGGCGATCCAGGCCCTGGTGCCGATCGGCGCCGGCCTGATGCTGGTGGTGGCGCTGGCCCAGCTCCTGCGCTGGGCGGCGGGACTGCCCCCGGTCGAAACGGAAGCCGGCGGACCGGGACGGCACGAGTGACCTTCGTCATCGTCCTGCTGCTCCTGCTGGCGCTGCTCTACACGGGAATCCCGATGTTTTCGGGCATGTTCCTGTTTTCCGGCGCCGTCCTGCTCTACTTCTTCGGCAATGTCGGCACGCTGGGCGAGTTCGTCTTCGAGAAGCTCAACGTCTACCTGCTGGTCGCCATCCCGCTGTTCATGCTGATGGCGCACTTCATGGTGCGCGGCAAGGTCGTCGACGACCTGTACGACACCGCCCATACCCTGGTGCGCCACCTGCCGGGCGGCCTGGGCATTGCCACGGTGTTCGCCTGCGCCGTCTTCGCCGCCATCTCGGGCTCCAGCGTCGCCACCGCGCTGACCGTCGGCAAGGTCGCGATCCCGCAGATGCTGCGCTACAACTACGACCGGCTGGGCGCCTATGGTGTCGTCGCCGGCGGCGGCACCCTGGGGATCCTGATCCCGCCCTCGGCGCCCATGGTGCTCTACGGCTTCGTGTCCGACACCTCGATCGGCGCCTTGTTCATGGCCGGTGTCGTGCCCGGCTTGCTGCTGGCGGCGATCTTCGCCGTGTACTGCATGGTGACCGAAGGGCGCCGCGAGCGCCGACTGGGCCCGGCCTACGTCCGGCCGGCGCGCGCCAGCGGTCCCGAGATGGGCACTGCGCTGCGCCGCTCGTTCTGGGCTCTGACCCTGCCGCCTTTCGTGCTGTTGGGCATTTATTTCGGCGTCTTCACCGCTACCGAGGCGGCCGGTACCGGGGCGCTGTGGGCCTTGCTGATCGCGGCCGTCATCTACAAGACCCTGGGCTGGCGTGACCTGTGGGCCGGCGCCCAGGAAGCCGCCCGCACCACGGCGATGCTGTTCATGATCATCATCGGCGCCGCCCTGTTCGGCTACATGCTGACCAAGCTGCGCATCCCCCAGGAGCTGGTCGAGCTGGTCGTCCGGCACGATATCGGCAAATACCCGTTCCTGATCGCCATGATGGCCCTGATCTTCGTGCTGGGGCTGGTGCTGGAGTCGATCTCCATCATTCTGATCACCACGCCGATCGTGCTGCCGGTGCTAAAGGCGCTGGGCATCGAGCCGGTGTGGTACGGGGTGCTGCTGACCATCAACCTGGAGCTGGCGCTGATCTCGCCGCCGGTGGCGATGAACCTGGTCGTCATCAAGTCGATCACCGGCGCGCCGCTCAAGGACATCGACCGCGCCGCGATCCCCTACATGGTGATGATGGGCCTGTTCATGCTGCTGATCATCGCCGTGCCGGGCATCGCCACCTGGCTGCCCGGCACCATGTTCGGCCAGTGAGGTATTCACCTCTTCCCGGTGGGGAGAGGTCACATCACGCCGCGCACTTGGCCTTCAGCGCCTGGGCCACCTTGGAGGCCGGCTCACGCCCCAGGGCGGCGCAGATGAAGCGGCCGGTGTCGGCAATGGCGTCGAGATCGACGCCGTGCGTGACGTCCAGTCCGTTCAGCATGTAGATCACGTCCTCGGTGCCGACATTGCCGGACGCGCCCTTGGCGTAGGGACAGCCGCCCAGGCCGGCGACGGCGGTATCGAACACAGTGATGCCGCGCTCCATCACCGCCAGGATGTTGGCCAGCGACTGGCCGTAGGTGTCGTGGAAGTGCGCCGCGAGCTTCTCGCGCGGCACGCGCTGGGCCACCGCATCGACCATGGCCACGCACTTGGCCGGCGTGGCGACGCCGATCGTGTCCCCCAGCGAGATCTCGTAGCAACCCATGCGCAACAGCCGTTCGGCCAGGTCCGCCACCGTCGCCGGCGCGACGTCACCGTCATACGGACAGGCGATCACGGTCGAGATGTAGCCGCGCACCCGCATGCCGTGTTTCTGCGCCGCCTCGATCACCGGCGCGAAGCGCTCGAAACTCTCGTCGATCGAGCAGTTGGTGTTCTTGCGGCAGAAGGCCTCGGACGCGGCCGTGAAGACCGCCACCTCCTCGCACTTGGCCTCGATGGCGCCGTTCATGCCCTGCTTGTTGGGCACCAGCACGGGATAGGACACGCCCGGCTTGCGCTTGATCTGCGCCATCACCGCATCGGTGCTGGCCATCTGCGGCACCCATTTGGGTGACACGAAGCTGCCGGATTCGACGGCCGTGTGACCCGCCGCCGTCAGCCGGTCGATCAGCGCGACCTTGACCTCGACCGGTACCGGCTTGGCTTCGTTCTGCAGGCCATCACGCGGGCCCACCTCGACCAGTCGCACGCGCTTGGGCAGGTTCATGATTCAAGTACTCCGCATTCTGGCTACGACGACAGCGCATGGCACATCGCGTAGCTGTGCCGGCCGATCTGCGCTAGCTTGGCCCAGGAAACGCCTGAAGTCACCCGGAGCGCATCATGACTGCCCTGTCGAATACACGCGTCGCCTGGTTCAACGGCACCTTCATGCCCGAAGCCCAGGTCATGATCCCGTTTCGCGACCGCAGCTGGAAGTACGGCGACGGCGCCTTCGACATGACCCGTACCTTCGAGGGCAAGCCGTTCCGGCTGAAGGAGCACATCGACCGCTTCTATCGCTCGCTGCGCTATCTTCAGATCGATCCCGGCGTGTCGCCCAAGGAAATGCTGGCCGTCAGCGAGGAGATCGTGGCCCGCAACGAGCACCTGCGCGGGCAGCACGGCGACTGGTGGGTCGGCCAGCGCGTCAGCCGCGGCGTCGATGCCGTGGGCGACGAAGGCTGGGAACACACCGGGCCGAACGTCGTCGTCGAGGTGATCCCGCTGCCGCTGAAGGAACGCGCCCGCCACTTCCGCGACGGCGCCGACGTCGTCATCCCGCCGGTGCGCCGCACGGCGCCCGACATGCTGAGCCCGCGCGCCAAGACCCACAACTACCTCAACATGATCGTGGCCGAGCAGCCGGTGAAGACCGCGAATCCCAATGCCTGGGCCGTGCTGTTGGACGTCAACGGCAACCTGGCCGAGGGACTGGGCAGCAACATCTTCGTCGTGCGCGACGGCCGCCTGCAGACGCCGCGCGAGAAGTACGTTCTGCCCGGCGTCAGCCGTCAGATGACCATGGACCTTGCCGCCCGGCTGAGCATTCCCTGCGAGGAGCGCGACATCGACCTGTTCGATGCCGCCAACGCCGATGAGATCTTCCTGACCTCGACCAGCCTGTGCATCCTGCCGGTGCGCAGCTTCAACGGCCAGAAGGTCGGCGACGGCAAGGTCCCCGGCCCCATCACCCAGCGCCTGACCGACGCCTATATCGCCGCCGTGGGCTGCGATTTCGTGAAGCAGTACCTGGACCGGCTGTAGCCGCTCGTTGACCGGACCGAAGTCAGCCGAATGATGTGCCGTCGGCTTCGGTCCCCTAAGGTTTCCCGGCAACTACCTTGGCGGCCGGCGCAACAACGCGACACGCCACCCAGTCTCGTTCCTCGCTGCGTAAATTGGGACGAAGACGCTGCCGTTGCCCGGACCCGGGCATTCCCAAAAGACCTGCACCAAATCATGCCGCAGCATCCGGTGGCTGATAGCATGGCAGTTGGACGGCGAACCCTTTGGGAAGCCCCTGGATCGAATTTCTTCCCTGAAATCAGCTTCCAGGCGACGGGCCGTTTGCCTTACAACTTCATCGTCTGCCGCGGAACCAAGCTGCTCGCGGGCCTCAAATTCAAAATCTCGAGCAGCAACAACCTCGTCAACATTTTGCCGTGCATAGGCTCCGTAGAAGGACGCCACGGCCTTTTCTGGCGTGGAAAGGTCAATGGCCTTGGCCCCACCAGCAAACAGACTGAGCACGGCAGATACCGAACGAACGATCGCGCGGCGCATGCTTCCACTCTCAATGCTCATTCACGGCAGCATGTGCGACCTTCTGGTGCATTGTACACTCACAGCGCCCCCCATGTCGCTACCGCGTGAACCCTGCCCTAGACCGCTTCAGCGGCTTGGCTTGCCGCGCAGCAGGTCGAAGGCGGTGACCTCGCCGATGAGGCCTTTCGGCATCAGCAGGATCGACAGGAACAGCACGGCACCGACCAGCACCATGCGCAGCTGGCCGAAGTCACGGCCCAGTTCCGGCAGGATGATGAGGACGATGGCGCCGAGGACGGCGCCCGGCAGGCTGCCCAGGCCACCCACCACCACCATGGTCAGGATCAGAATTGACTCGGGCAGGCGGAACATGTCGGGGCTGATGAAGTTGGTGCTGTGCGCCAACAGCGCGCCGGCGACACCGGCCAGTGCCGTGCTGATGGCGAAGATCACCAGTTTCATCATGCCGACGTTCAGGCCCATCGCGCCGGCGGCCTGATCGTCCTCGCGCAGGGCGCGCAACGCATTGCCATACACCGTGTGGCTGAGCCGGTGCACGATCCAGATGCATACCAGGGTGACAACCGCCACGACATAGTAGGACCGCAGCGGGCTGCCGAGATCCATGCCCAGCACGACGAAGCCGGGGATATCGCGCACCCCCATCGGACCGCGTGTCAGGTCATACCAGTTGGTGATCACCAGGATGATGATCTCACCGACGCTTAAGGTGGCGACGGCGAAGAAGATCTTGACCAGGCGGATCGTGGGGATAGCGACGAGGAAACCGATACCGCCGGCAACGGCGGCGCTGGCTACCAGGTTGACCACCAGATCGGTACCGAAGCGCGCCGACAGCAGTGCCGCCGTATAGGCGCCCACGCCGTAGAATGCCGCGTGGCCCAGCGACAGCAGGCCGGCGACGCCGGAGACCAGGTTGAGGCTGGCCGCGAGGATGATGAAGATCATCGTCAGCTGGGCCAGGCGGAAAGGATAGCCGAGGTTGACCGCGGCCAGCAGCGCCGGCACGACGCCCAGCACGAACGCCAGCAGGATGACAACCCCGTAGGGTCGCGCGCGGGCGAGGATGGCGGCCATCAGACGCGCTCCGCCTTGCGGCCGAAGATACCGGCCGGGAAGAAGATCAGGGTCACCAGCAGGAACACGTAGGCGATCAGGTCGACCCAACGCGTCGGCATGATCTCCGGCGCCAAGCTTTCGCTGAGCCCGATCAGCAGCGCGCACAGCACGGCGCCGGGAATGTTGTTGAGGCCGCCCATCAGCATGGCGATGAACGCCTTCAAGGTCGGCGCGAAGCCCATGTAGGGAAAGATCGTTCCGTAGTACAGGCCCACCATCAGGCCCGCCAGGGCGCCGAACGAGGAGCCGATCATGAAGGTCCAGACGATCACCCGGTCGGTGTTGATGCCGACATAGAGCGCCCCGATCAGATCGTCCGACAGCGCCCGGATCGAGAGGCCGATCTTGGTGCGATAGAGCAGGAACTGCAGCAGCAGCAACATCGCCGCCGCCATGCCGAAGATGTAGAAGTCGCCCGTGGTCAGGATGACGGGCCCCAGCGCGATCGGCGTGTTCAGCATGGCGCCCGAGGGAATGGGCTGCATATCGCCGCCGAAGCGCAGTTCGGCGAACTCGCGCACCAGGATGCCAACGGCCAGCGACGACATCAGCGTGGCTTCGCGCAGCGCCCGCGACTTCAGGGACGCCTCGTCGCGCGCGCGCCGCAACGGCCGGAACGCGATGCGCTCCAGGCCGAAGCCCAGCAGCGCACCGACCGCGGCGACCGCGAACACCACGGCCAGGAACGGCGGGGCGAAGGCCTGGATGATGACCAGCCCGGCGAAGGCGCCCAGCATGTAGACTTCGGAATGCGCGAAGTTCACGGCGTTGAGCACGCCGAAGATCAACGTGAAACCGATGGCGATCAGCGCATAGCACAGGCCGAGGCTCAGGCCGTTGACGATGCCCTGCAGCAGGACGGCATCCATGATCACCCCGTCACGATTGTTCTACGTTGATGTCACCGCAGCGCCGCTGTCATCCCGAGTGATGCGAGGGTCCGGCAACGCAAGGCCTGGATCCCTCGCTGCGCTCGGGCTGACAGGCAGCGGTTACTGCTTGGCAGGCAGGAACGTCACCTTGCCGTCCTTGACCTGGACCTTGGTGACTTCGTCGCGCACGACTTCGCGCGTCTCGGGATCAATCGACATCGGCCCGTTGGCGCCCGAATAGCGTCCGGTCGCGGCCAGTGCATCGCGCACCGCCGCCCGAGTCGGTGACGGGCCGGCTTTGCCGATGGCATTCATGACCAGCGACGCGGCGTCGTAGCCGTAGGCCGACCAGACGTCGGGGATCTTGCCGTACTTCGCCTCGAACTCCTTCACGAAGGCCTTCACCTCGGCGGTGTCGCGCGTCGGGTTGAAGATGCTCATGGAGTACATGCCCTCGAAGGCATCGTCGGCAAGCTTCAGCGAGCGCTGGGTCAACCCGACGCCAGAATCGACGACGGGGATGGCGGTCATGCCCAGCTGCTTGCGCTGCTTCATGAAGTTGGCAGCCTCCTCTTCCAGCATGGCGATGTAGATCGCATCCGGCGGTGAGCGGCGCAGCTTGTTGAGCACGCCGCGGAAATCGGTCGTGCCCTCGTTGTAGATCTCATGCGTGGTGAGCTCGCCGCCGATCTTCTTCAGATGGGCAATGAAGGTGTTGCCGACACTGACGCCCCAGTCGGTCTGCACCTGGATGACGGCGACCTTCTTCTTGCCGAGGGTCTTGACGGCAAAGTCGGCCATGGGCTGCACATAGACCGGCACCGTCTCGCTGGCGCGGAACATCCACTTGTTCACCTTCGTGAGCTCGGGATGCGACGCCGACGGCGTGATCTGCACCAGGCCGGCCTTGCTGTAGGTCTCGGCCGCAGCCATGGTGGCGGTCGAGCTGAAATCGCTGATCGAGGCCAGCACGGCGGCGTTATCCGCCAGTTTCTGGCCGATGTTCACGGTCTCCTTCGCATCGCCCTTGCTGTCGTTGCAGGCGAGTTCGAAGCGGGCACCGGCGATCGTCTTGCGCTCGTTGTAGTGCTCGATGGCGAGGTCCATGCCGCGCTTGATCGGCTCGCCGAAGCCGACCAGCCGGCCCGACAGCGGCAGCGAGCAGCCGATCGTATAGGTCTTGTCCTGGGCTACGGCATTGCCGGCCCCGATCGTCGCCAGGACCAGTCCGGCGGCCACGAGTATCTTCTTCCCCAAGTGCATCACTCTCCTCCTATGCCGGCGCATCGCCTGGTGCTGGCGTGCGCTGAGACTGGCCTCCCAGATAGGCCGCGACGATTCTTTCGTCGGCCTTCAGATCGGCCGGCGCGCCTTCGAGCTGGATGCGCCCACCTTCCATCACGTAGGCGTAATCGGCGATGCGCAGGGCTGCGTTGGCGTTCTGCTCGACCAGCAGGATCGCCGTGCCGCTGCGCCTGATCTCCTCCAGCAGGGCGAAGATCGTGCGCACGACCATGGGCGCCAGGCCCAGCGATGGTTCGTCGAGCATCAGGAGCTTCGGCCCCGCCATCAGCGCCCGGCCGATGCACAGCATCTGCTGCTCGCCGCCCGACAGCGAACCGCCCTTCTGGCGCAGACGCTCGCGCAGGATCGGAAACAGGCTGCAGACGCGATCGACGTTCTGACGCAGCTCGCCTGCCGGGCGCGAGAGCGCGCCGATGCGCAGGTTCTCCTCGACCGTCATGGAGCCGAAGATGTGGCGGCCCTCGGGCGCCTGCGAAACGCCGGCGCGCACGATCTCGTGCGGCGGCCGGTTGGTAATATCCACGCCGGCGACACGCACGCTGCCCTGCGCATTGCGATAGACGCCGCCGATGGTGCGCATCAGCGTGGTCTTGCCCACCCCGTTGCTGCCGAGAATGCAGACGATACCATCGGCCGCCACCGTCACGTTGACGCCCTTGAGAATCTCCTGACCGCCGATCGGCAGGTGGAGATCGCGGACCTCAAGCGCCGTCATCGCTGGCTCCCAGGTAGGCCTGACGAACGGTGGCGTCTTCCTGGACGACGGCCGGTGGCCCGTCGGCGATCTTGCGGCCGGCCGCCAGTACGACAACGCGATGACAGACGCCCATCACCAACGTCATGTCATGCTCGACCAGCAGGATGGTGGCACCACTGCCGTTCAGCCGGCGAATCAGGTCGGCCAGTTCGGCGGTCTCCGAGTCGTTGAGGCCGGCGGCAGGCTCATCGAGAATCAGTAATTCGGGCGCCGTCGCCAACGCGCGCGCAATCTCGAGATAACGCCGGCGACCGTAGGACAGGTTTGCCGCCAGTTCGCCGGCGCGATCGGCAAGGCCGACCGTATCGAGCGCATCCCACGTCTTGCGGATGATCGCCTGCGTGCGCGGCCGGCCTGCGCCCGGGATCAGCGCGCGCCAGGCGGGGAACCCGACGCGCCCCAATGCGCCGACGCAGACGTTGTCGAACACGGTCATGTTGGGAAAGACACGCAGGTTCTGGAACGTGCGGCCGATGCCGAGCTGAGCGATACGATGCGTGCTCAGCCGCACGATCGGCTTGCCCTTCCAGAACACCTGCCCTTCCGACGGCGGCGTGAAGCCGCTGATGACGTTGAACAGGGTCGTCTTGCCAGCGCCGTTCGGGCCGATCACGCCGGTGATCTCGCCGACATCCACGGTCATGTCGACGTTGGCGATCGCCGTCACACCGCCGTAGCGGCGCGCCACATTACGTACCTCCAGCAACGGCGCCGCGGCGCTCATGGGGCACCGCCCCGGTTCCCGCGCGGGACGTCGCTGAACACGACGCCTTGTGGCGAATGTTGTGCGTTTGAGTGTGGCGGCAATGTTCGAGCAGTTCTTCGGCCGGGACGTCCGAATTCATGCAGCAAACAACGCGAGGTTCGACCGCACCGCCTCCTTCGGAGTCAGGCGAGCCGACCACCACACATTGTTCGAACTGCAGGGTGGAGTTGGAACCTCTCTATTACAGTCTTGAAATCGACATTGAAAGCGCCAGCGCTCAATCTCGTTCATTCCGGTTGTGACGGAGGAACAGAAGCGGCCTGGGCCACGACAGCGACGCTGCGCCAGCCGCCGCCAAGACCTCCCTGGCACCTTGGACAACCGTCAGTAGATACTTCGGCACGCCCCGGCTCGCGCGTGAACACGCTCCGGGAAATCCACGGCCGAGGACGCCCTATCGACATTGGCATCAGTGCAGGGCTCCACGCGGCGCAACCGGCGGACGTCAGCGGCCGCTTCATCCTCCCGCAAAAGACGGCGGATTGTTCCTTTCGGCTTTGTCAACGCACGGGACGTAACCCTGTTCAGGGTCCACGCCGGCCTCCTCTGCTCGAAACATTTGGAGAGATCTGGGTTGCACCGACAGCATGGAGGCACGCGACCCTCTCGCCATGGTACGTCCAAGTCGTGACCGGCAGTCGCGGAACTTTGCGCCGATCATATTGTTGATCCCGGAAAGTTCGGGAAATCCCATGTTGCTGATCACGCAGGTCCTCGGCATTTTCCTGGCGGCCGTGACCATGTCGCTGGCCCTGGCACACGCGCTCGAGCTTCCCGGAAAGCTGCGGCTGGACAAGGCGACCTACTGCGCCGTGCAGCCGATCTACTACCCTGGCTTCACATTTGGCGGCATGGCCGAAGGCCTGGGCATCATGGCCGCGCTCGCGCTTCTGTTACAAACGCCGGTCGACGTCCCTGCGTTCGCATGGACGCTGGTCGGCCTTGCTGCGCTCGCCGCCAATCACGCCACGTACTGGATCGTCACGCATCCGGTGAACCGGTTCTGGCTGAAGGATCAGGACTTGCCGGCACTCGGCGCCCGCTTTTTCGGATCGCGGCGAGGGCCTGTGCAGCCGGACACAGATCCAGCGCGCCTGTGGATCCGTTTGCGCGACCGTTGGGAATATTCCCATGTCGCGCGCGCGGGTCTATCGGCGGTTGGGCTGATCGCATTGACCATCGCTGTCGCGATCAGGGCACATTAGCGTTCACGCCAATTCGTGACTGCCGTTGGCGATGATGGCGAAGCGGTCGGCCAATTCCGTCAGCGCGACCTCGTGCAGGATCCGGGCAGGCACGATCTTGCCGCCGAGGCCAGGCAGATCGCGGGTCGCACAGGCGCTCGCGTCGATGGTGACGCGATAGCCGAGATCGACGGCCACGCGGGCCGTCGAGCTGACGCACATGTGGGTCATGAAGCCGGCCATGATCAGGTTCTTGCGGCCGCTCGCGCTCAGCAGCGCATGCAGGTTGGTGTCGGCGAAGCTGTTGGGCAGTCCCTTCTCCACGATCGCTTCGCCTGCGAGTGGTGCGAGTTCGTCGACGATCTGGCCGCGTTTGCCCTCGCGGTCGAACAGACTCCCGGGCCGGCCACGATGGGCGATGTGGAAGATCGGGGCGTTGGCGCGACGGGCAAGATCAAGCAGGCGGCGCGCCGCCGCGACCGCCGGCTGGGCGTCGGGCAGCGCGATCGGCCCTTCGAGATATTCGTTCTGGATGTCGATCAGCACGATAGCTGCCTCACCCACCTTGGCGGGCGTGAGGTCGGCATTGGCGAGCTGCAGAAGGGTCTTGGCCATGTCGGAACTCCCGTGCTGGAAAGGACAACGCCCATCCGGCAATGCCTGATCCTGGTCCTGCATTCACGCCGAGACTTCGCGGCGGTGGGCTGCATTCTTGCAGGTCCACCCGCGCCGCGCCTAGGATCACGGCCATGAACTGGGACGACCTGCGGATCATCCTCGCGGTTCGCGACGGCGGCACGTATGCGGCCGCCGCCAGCAGCCTGCGCATCGACGAGACGACGGTGGCCCGCCGCATCGCCCGGGCCCAGAAGACCCTGGGCGTGACCTTGTTCGAGGCCGTCGATGGCAGGCGGCGACCGACATCGGCGGGCGCCGCGATCGTCAACCGCATCGAGACCGTCGCCCGGCAGATCGGTGAAATCCGGCGCATCGGCCAGACGCAGGAAGGTCTTGGCGGTAATTTCCGCATCGCCGCCACGGCATCGCTGGCCGAAGAGATCCTGGCGCCGCAAACCGGGGATTTCCTGCGCCAGCATCCGGGCATCCGGCTGCAGGTGGTCACCGCGAGTGAGAACGTCAATTTCTCCCGGTGGGAGGCGGACTTCGCGTTGCGGCTGCGCCAACCGCAACGCGGTGATTTCACCATCAGCAAGCTCGGCGAGTATCGGCTGTGGTCGTTCAAGCCCAGCCATCGCGCCGATGGCAACCCGCCGATCGTGTGCGCCTACCCCGATGACCTGGCCTTCACCCCCGAGAGCCGTCACCTCGATGCCGCCGGCCTGCAGGGAACGGCCCGCCTTGTCACCGACCGCGTCCGCATCATTCGTGCCCTTGTCGCCTCAGGCAACGCCATGGGCATCCTGCCGGAGTATCTCTGTGCCGATCTGCGCAGCAACCCGGCACTCATCGCCACGCGACTGCGGGAGATGCGGCCGATCTGGCTCCTGGCGCAGAACCATCTGAAGCGCGATCAGGCAGCGCAGGCCGTCGTTGCGTGGTTGCGCGGTTGTTTCGCGGCGTTTCGCTAACCGACGGAGTGCGACGATGACCGATCTATCAGGCCGCGAGATCATGTGGCGGCGCATCATGGATGATCTGAGCTTCGAACACGCGCAGTTGCAGCGCACGGCCGCCGGCCCTGAATTGCGCGGAGTCGTGCTGATCGCCGAAGCCGGCGCGCCGCTGCGGATCGACTACCGGATCACCTGCGATTCGGCGTGGCAGACAGAGTCGGTGGACGTCGAGCAGGCACACCAGGGCGAACGCCGGACCCTGCGGCTGACTCACGATGGGGCCGGCCATTGGACGGTGGGCGGCCAGCCGGCACCCGATCTCGACGGCTGCACCGATGTCGACCTCGGTGTCAGCCCGTCCACCAACGCCCTGCCGGTCAACCGGCTGCGGCTGGCGATCGGCGGCGCGCAGCTCATCCGCGCCGCCTGGGTGCGCTTCCCGAGCCTTCAGATCGTTCCGGCGCGGCAGTCCTACGAACGAACCGCCGAGACGCGCTACCGCTATCGCAGCCTTACCAGCGGCTTCGAAGCGCTGGTGGACGTCGATGCCGACGGACTGCCGACCGAGTACGCCGGCGTCTGGCGTCGTGTCGCCGACGGCCCGGCGCTTATGCCGCGACCGGCGCGTTCCTGATCCAGGCGTCGCCGCCGCTGAAGGACCAGTCTTCGGACTGGGTCGTGGTGATGATCACCATCACGTCCTGCGGCCGGATGCCCGGCGCCTGCTCCAGCAGCGTGACCAGGCGCTTGTAGAACGCCTGCTTGACCGGGGTGCTGCGCGGCTTGCCGGCCGTGATGCAGATCAGGACATAGTCGTCCGAGCGCGGACCGCCCATGTAGTTACGGTCGAACACCAGTTCACCCGGCTCGTGCTGGTGGATGACCTGGAACCGGTCGTCGGCCGGCACGTCGAACGCGTCCACCATGGCCTGATAGACGCTGTTGGAGAGGGCCCGGATGTACTCGGGCGACTTGCCTTTCAGGAGCGAAATGCGGGCGAAGGGCATGGCGAGATCCTCTGGTGGAGCCCGATGTACGGGCCTTGATCTGCCTTCATATAAGGGCGCATGATGATCCCGAAAATCAGGAAATATTAAACTGATAGTTCGAAAAATCAGGACTATTTTTGATGCGCACATTCGATCTGGACGTCCTGCGCAGCTTCGCCCTGGGGGTGGAGCTGGGCAGTTTCGCCAAAGCCGCCGACCGGCTGGGCCGGTCCACGTCGGCGGTCAGTGCCCAACTGCGCAAGCTCGAGGAGCAGGTCGGCGCACCGGTGCTGCGCAAGGCGGGCCGCGGGTTGGCGCTGACCGACGCCGGCGAAACGATGCTGGCCTATGCCCGTCGCCTGCTGGACCTCAACGATGAAGCCGCCGCCGCGGTGCGCGGCGTGGACCTGGAAGGCTGGATCCGGCTCGGCCTGCAGGAGGATTTCGGCGAAACCCTGTTGCCGGCAGTCCTCGGACGCTTCGCCCGCGCCCACCCCAAGGTCAAGATCGAAGCCAGGGTTGCCCGCAATGCCGACCTGCTGGAGCGCGTCAGCGCCGGCCGCCTTGACCTGGCCCTCGCCTGGGGCGGCCGCGATGGCGGTGGCCACGGCGAGACCGTCACGGAACTGCCGTTGCGCTGGATCGGCCCTGCTGATGAAGAGCTGGCATGGACGGAGCCGCAGAGCGCGCCGCTGCCGCTGCTGGCGTTCGAGGCACCTTGCCTGTTCCGCACGGCCGCCACCGCAGCCCTCGATCGCGCCGGCATCCCCTGGCGGGTGGCGTTCACCAGCCCCAACCTCAGCGGGTTGTGGGCCGCCGCAGCGGCCGGGCTGGGAGTCAGCATCCGCACCCCGCTGGGGTTGCCGCCACGCGTGCGCGCCCTGGCGCCGCGGGAGTTGGGCCTGCCGCCCCTGCCCCGCCTCACCCTGGCCCTGCACCAGGCAACCGCCGATCTCGCTCCGCCGGCCGCCCGGCTGGCCACCATCGTTGTCCAAACCGTGCGCGAGGCGATCGCCGGCAAAGACCCGGGCGCTCAACCGACGACGCGGACCGCGCTGGCCCTTTAACCCCGAACGTCACGCCATGAACGTGGGCAGTCGAGCGGCCAGCGCGTCGACGGCAAGGCGCACCTTCGTGGGCAGGTGCGGCGTCTGCAGCCAGAGCGCGTGGCAGTCGTAGAGGAATTCCGGTTGCTTCGGCAGCAGCAGGACAAGCGCGCCGGCCTGGACACGGTCGCGCACCAGCCAGTACGGCAACCAGGCGACCCCCATGCCGGCGCTCGCCACGTCGGCGATGGCATCGAGGTCGTCGAGCCGCAGCCGATTGACGGGCGTGACCGCGACCGGCTGATCAGGACTCGGGAACAGCCACGGGCGGATACGGCCTGACTGGCGGTAGATCACGCCGTCATGCCGGGCGAGATCATCGACCTGTCGCGGTCGGCCATGCTTCTTGAGGTAGGATGGCGATGCGCAGACGACCATGCGCTGACGCGCCACGCGCCGCGCGATCACCCCGGCCCTGTCCTCCAGATCGCCGCTCCGGATGACCAGATCGAAGCCGTCCTCCACCAGATCGACCATGCGGTCGTTGAACGATAGATCCAGCTCCAGGGCGGGATAGCGCTGCGCCAGGGCCAACAGGACGGGGCTCACGCAGCGGCGGCCGAAATGCACGGGCATCGAGACACGCAGCCTGCCGCTGGGTTCGGCGCGTTGATCGGCCGCCAATGCCTCGGCAACATCGGCTTCCGTCAGCACCGCCCGACAGCGTTCATAATAGGCACGACCGACGTCGGTGAGACTCTGGCGGCGCGTGGTCCGGTTGATGAGGCGCACGCCCAGGCGCTCTTCGAGAAACCGCACGTGCTTGCCGACCATCGGCCCGGACAGATCGAGCGCCGCGGCGGCGGCCGCGAACGACCCCAGGTCGACGGCTTTGACGAACACGGCCATGCTCGTAAGACGATCCATATTCGAAACCATTCGTTTCCACTGTTCTTCCCAGGCCGCTATTTATCCGCCTTTTTCCTCCTGCCATAGCTCATTCAATTCACTTGTTTTGGAGTTGGAGCGATGGCACGCGTGATTCGCTTTCACCGGATCGGGGGCCCCGAGGTCCTGCGCATCGATACTGTCGATGTTCCCAGGCCAGGTCCGGGCGAGGTCCGGCTGCGCGTCAAGGCACTGGGCCTCAATCGCGCCGAAGCATTGCTGCGGCAGAACACCAACATCGAGACGCCGATATTGCCGTCCGGTCTTGGCCTGGAAGCCGCCGGCATCGTCGACGCCATCGGCGACGGCGTGACCGACCTGGTACCCGGCGATGCCGTCAGCGTCATTCCGCTGCCGTCGATGGTCCGGTGGCCCGCCTACGGCGAACTCGCTCTTTTTCCGGCCCAGCACATCATCAAGCACCCGTCATCGCTGGACTGGGAGGCAGCCGCGGCCACCTGGGTCCAGTACCTGACCGCCTACGGAGCGTTGATCGAGATCGCCGGCCTTCGCCGGGACGATTTCGTTGTCATCACGGCAGCGTCCAGCAGTGTCGGGCTGGCCGTGATCCAGATCGCCAATCTGATCGGCGCAACGCCCATCGCCGTCACACGCACATCCGGCAAGAAGCAGGCCCTGCTCGCAGCCGGCGCCACGCACGTCATCGCCTCGGCCGAGGAAGATCTCGAAGCCCGGCTGAAGGCTATCGCCGGCGCACCGGGTGTCCGCGTCGTCCTCGATCCGGTCGGCGGTCGATCCTTCGAGCCGCTGACCGCCGCGATGTCACGCGGCGGCATCCTCGTCGCCTATGGCGGCCTCAGTGCCGACGTGACTCCCTTCCCGCTGTTTGCCGTGCTCAGCAAGGGCCTGACGCTGCGCGGCTACGTCGTTCACGAGACCATCGGTGATCCGACGCGCCGCGCGGCGGCCGTGGCGTTCGTGCTCGATGGACTGGGCTCGGGCTCGCTGCGGCCCGTCATTGCCAGAACGTTCCCGTTCGACCAGATCGTCGAGGCGCATCGCTTCCTGGAGTCGAACGAACAGTTCGGCAAAATCGTCGTGACGGTTTGACGCTCACGCCCTGCCCGCCAGAAGTTCGATGTACTGGCGCAGCGTCCGCGGTTCGCGTTGCAGGATGGCGCGCAGCGCCAGACTGTTGCCGCCCGAGCCGTACGCGGCATAGGACGCATGGACCTTCGCCAGCAACGCCTTCTGGCGTGCATCGAGCGGCAGCCTGGCGCTCCAGGCCTCGAACGGTGGCGCCGCAGCCGTGACCGGTCGCCCCAGGACGTCGCTCATGATGGCCACGATGTCGTCGCGGCTGGTCATGCCGGCGCAGAGTTCGAACGTGCCATACGCCAGACGATCCGTGGTGAACGCGATCGCAGCGGCTTCCGCCACGTCGCGGTAGTCGACGCGGGCGATACGGGTCGATGCCGGGAAAGGCTCGCCGAACACGCCGGTGTCGAGGACCGTATTCCAGCCGGCGGCGATGTTCTGGAAGAACGTCGCTGGATGCAGGATGGTGTAGTCGATTCCGGACTGGAAGATCGCCTGCTCGACCGGCAGCTTGGATGCGTGGTTCTGCAGCACGGTGTTCGTCGGATGGATCGCCGAGGAGAACACAATCTTGCGTACACCGGCACGGCGGGCCGCTGCCACCACGCCGACGCCCAGTTCAGCCTCGTCCTCCAAAAAGGCCGGGCCGATGTGAAACACGCCATCGACCCCGCGAACCGCGGCTTCCACGCTGCGCCGGTCCCGCAGATCGCCGATGACAACGTCACTCGCGCCCCTGTCGCGTGCGGCAGCCACCTTAGTGTCACTACGCACAAAACCACGCACGACTGCGCCGTGACGCACCAGTTCCGGGACGACAAGACCGGCAACCCGGCCCGCGGCGCCCACGACCAAAACGACGGGATTCGATAGGGACATGCGATCTCCTCCAAGGTAGAGCCGCAACATGCGTCCTATCGACAGTCGTGATAATTAAGGCGAAATCGGATATATTCTTCCGATTATCGGGAGAATACCGGTGCAGCGATTCGAGGATGTAGAAGCCTTCCTGGCGATCGTCGATCATGGCGGGCTCACGGCCGCGGCACGCCACCTGCGCCGGTCGCTACAGTCGGTCAGCCGATCGTTGGCGGCGCTGGAACGTGGCGTCGGTATCGAACTGGTGCGCCGCACGACGCGCCAGTCGACTCCAACCGAGGCCGGGCTCGCCTTCCATCGGCGCGTCAAACCGGCTTTGCAGGAAATAGCCGATGCCCGGCTCGAAGCCGCCAGCCAGCGCACCGAGCCTTCGGGACTGCTGCGCATCAGCGCCCCGGTGTTGTTCGCACCGCCCTACCTGGTGCCAGCCGTCGCCGCGTTCATGGCGCGCTACCCGCGCATCGACGTCGAACTCAAGCTGTCGGATCGTTTCGTCGATCTGATCACCGAGAACATCGACCTGGCGGTGCGCATCGGTGACTTGCCGGACTCACTGCTCAAGGCCAGGCGGCTGGGCAAGCTGCGGCGCGTGGTGTTCGGCGCGCCCGCCTACTTCGCGCAGCACGGCCGGCCGCAACGGCCCGAAGACCTGGTGCGGCATCAGTGCGTCGTGCGGACCTTCGACGGCGATACCGATACATGGCCGTTTCGCGTCGGCGGCAAGCGCAAGACCATCCGCGTAAGCGGGCGCCTGCGAGCCGACAACACGGCGGCCGTCTACGCCGCCGTCGCGCGCGGGTTGGGTATCGGCTTCACGCCGCTATGGCAGATCCGCGATCTGGTCGACCAGGGCGTGGTCGAACCGATCCTGGTCGCCTTCGAATCGCCTCCCGTGCCGATCCACGCGGTCTGGCCGGCAACCAGGTTGCCATCGGCGAAGGTGCGTCTCTTCGTCGACTTCCTGGCGACGCAGCTCGATACCAAGGGCCTGTAGAGCGGGATCAACCGACGGCAAGCACCGTCTTGGCGACGCCTTGGCCGCTGAAGGCAAAGCTCAGCGCCTCACGGTATTGCGCGAATGGAAAGACGCGCCCCACCGGCGGCGCGAGCCGATCATCGCGCACCCAGCCCAGCAGTTCCTGCACCTGTGCCTTCGCCTTGTCGGCTTCGAAGACCTGCGCGAACTGGCGCACGTCGACGCCCACCAGGGCCGCGCCCTTCATCAGGGGCAGGTTGGCCGGCAATGCGGGGATGGGGCCACCGACAAAGCCGACGACGAGATGGCGGCCACCCCAATTCAGCGACCGGAACGCAGGCTGGAAGAGTGGACCGCATACCGGATCGAAGACGACATCGATACCACCGCCGGCCGCCGCCTTCAGCCGATCGCGCCAGCCGTCGACCTCGCGGTCCAGGGTGATATCCGCGCCATGCTGCACGGTCAGCGCGCGCTTTTCCGGGCTGGAGGCGACCGCGATCACCGTGGCGCCCATCAGGCGGCCGATCTGTACGGCGGCAAGGCCGACGCCGCCGGCAGCCCCGATCACCAGCAACCGCTCGCCCGCCGCCAGATGCGCCCGATCGCGCAGACCATGCAGGGCGGTCAGGTAGTTGGTGCGAAAGCCCGCCGCGCGCTCGAAAGTCAGGTTGTCGGGAATGCGATTCACCGCAGCCGCCGGCGCGATCGCATACTCGGCGAATCCACCCCGTACCTGTGCCATGACGCGATCGCCGACGGCGACATCACGGACATCGGCGCCGACCGCGTCGATATGGCCGGCGACCTCAGCGCCCGGAACATGCGGCAAGGGTGGCTTGACCTGATAGCGACCCAGCGCCACCAACGCATCGACGTAGCCGACGCCGCACGCCGCCACCTTGATGCGCACCTCGGTCGCCGACGGCGTCGGCGTCGGCGCCTCGATGGCCGCATACTCTTCCAATGAATCCAGCCGATCCGCTTGAACCACCCGCATCGTCACGTCATCCCTGTCGAGACCCAGGCACTGTATACGCGCCCGCGCCTGGGCAGGGACAGTGACGGTTCAGGCGACGTCGCGCTCTGCGGGACGATCAGCCTGTTTGGGGAAGAAGCGGTTCTCCGGCCGCGGCAGGCCGAGGTTTTCGCGTAAGGTCTTGCCCTCATACTCGCGCCGCAACAGGCCGCGGCGTTGCAGCTCCGGCACCACGCGATTGACGAAGTCGTCGAGCCCTTCGGGCAGATAGGGGAACATCACGTTGAACCCGTCACTGCCTTCGCTGAGCAGCCATTCCTCCATCTGGTCGGCGATCATGGTGGGCGTGCCGACCATCGCCGTACCGGAAAAGCCGCCCAGGCGTTGCGCGAGTTGCCGCACCGTCAGGTTGTCGCGCGCGGCCAGTGCAATCGCGCGCTCGCGCCCGCTCTTGCTGGCGTTGGTCTCAGGAATCTCGGGCAACGGTCCGTCGGGATCGAACTTCGACGCATCGGTGCCCAGCGCGATCGAGAGCGACGCGATGGCGCTGTCGTAATGCACGAGGCTGTCGAGATGCAGCCGCTTCCGGCGCGCCTCCTCCGCAGTATCGCCGACGACGACGAAACAGCCGGGCAGAATTTTCAGGTGGTCGGGGTCGCGGCCGATCTTCTTCATGCGGCCCTTGATGTCGGCATAGAGCCGCTGGCCGTCGGCCAGGCTGCCGGTGCCGGCGAACACCACCTCGGCCGTCTCGGCTGCCAGCTGGCGGCCGGCCTCGGAGGCACCGGCCTGTACGATCACCGGCCAGCCCTGGACCGGGCGCGCCACGTTGAGCGGGCCGCGCACGGAATAGTGCTCACCCTTGTGGTCGAGCACGTGCAGCTTGTCGGGGTCGAAATAGGTGCCGCTCTCGACGTCGCGGATGAAGGCATCGTCCGCCCAACTGTCCCAGAGACCAGTCACGACGTCGTAGAATTCGCGCGCGCGTCTGTAGCGTTCGTCATGCTCGACATGATCATCGAGCCCGAAATTCAGCGCTGCATCCGGGTTGGACGTGGTCACGATGTTCCAGCCGGCACGGCCGCCGCTCAGGTGGTCGAGCGAGGCGAAGCGGCGCGCCAGATGATACGGCGCATCGAATGTCGTCGAGCCGGTGGCAATCAGCCCGAGATGCTCCGTCACCACCGCCAGCGCCGGCAGCAGGGTGGGCGGATCGAACGAGGTGACGGTCGCACTGCGCTTCAGCGCGTCCATCGGCATGTTCAGCACGGCCAGGTGATCGGCCATGAAGAACGCGTCGAACCGGCCGCGCTCCAGGGTCTGCGCGAAACGCTTCAGGTGTGCGAAGTTGAAATTGGCATCCGGATAGGCACCGGGATAGCGCCAGGCAGCCGTATGGATGCTGACGGGTCGCATGAAGGCGCCGAGACGCAATTGACGCGAGCTGGCCATATCTTACCTCTTATCGGCGCGGATCGATCTCGGCGCGGGCGATTCTTCGTCTTTTGGACAGCCGATGTCCATATGCGCGGACACCTTCCCCGTCGGCAGGGAAGGTGTCCGATCATCCTCGTGTCGATCCGCTTCTAGGCGCTGTGAAACACCAGGGTCCTGACTTCGATGCTCTCGCGCGGCGGCGCGTCGGGTGCGGTCGTCGGATCGACGAAAGCCGTGTGCGGTGTATGCCGGGCAGCGACGCTGGTCGAGGAGTCCGTGCATTTCAACAGCAGCGCCTCGCTGGGCTGCATCCGGGGCACATAGAACCAGCGATGCGAGGGGTTGTACTTCACCGAGTAGGTCTCGCCCACCCGGCTCGGATAGACAAGATCCGAGGGAACCAGATCTTCGGCATTGATGCTGGTCGCATCGCACACGGCCAGCGGCGCATCCTGCAGGGGGCCGCGGATCGGCCGCCACAGGTTGATCACCTGGACCCGGCCGCGCAGCAGTTCGTCCGCATCATCGGGCAGCAGGTCGCGGGCGCGTTGGGGGCCGGAACGCACGGTATGATCGATATGCACGCGCCAGGCCGGCTGGCGCGGCGCATCAACCGCGCGATCCTCGGCTTTGGGGACATGCCGGCGCACGACATGGTCGAAGACGTACACCCGATCGGCGCCGGTGGCTTCCTTGATCACCCGCTCGACTTCCGGGTAGTAGACGCGGCGCACCTCCGCATCGTCGTAGAAGTCGCTCACGGCGCTCTGGTGCTGGACCAGCGCGAAGCCGTTGCTGTCGAGCGAGATCGAGTCGGCGATCGGCCGCAGGTCATGGATAGCGACCCGGTGCGTGTCAGGCTCGGTGTTGCTGCGCGGCGCACCGCCGGGCGGATCGAAGGTATAGTTGCGAGGCCGCTCGGCGATGGGTGCCAGGTAGTGCACATCGGCATCGACGTGCGGCAGCGTGGCGACAACACCAGGATCCAGCAGCGAGGTCTCATCCAGGGGCATGATCAGGTCCTCCATGCACCAACGTTACAGTGCAGCGTGACCCAAGATGTCTGCCCTTCCCGCCCGGTTCGCCACCGAGAATAACTTAAGGCTTGATAAGAAATTGTTTAACCGAGCGCGCCACCCGGCGGGGTGGCGCGCTCGGGTACGGGAATCCTACTTCTGGCGTTCCCGATAGTCCCCGAACATCGCGTCGCGTTCGCTCAGCAGCTTGGACACGCTTTCGCCATCGCGCCGGAAGCGGCTCATGTAGGCCCGGCTCGACTCGGTGTTGAAGCACAGAGCCTGAAGCTCGGTACCAGCCCGGATAGCCGCACGCATGCCCATGATCTCCATGGCACGATGCACGCTGCGCTTGTTGATCTGCTGGATATCACTTGGGATTTTGGCGATACGCTCGGCGACTTTCAGCACCTCGGCTTCAAGCTGGTCGGCAGCCCAGGCACGGTTGGCCCACCCGCGCGCGGCAGCCTCGGCACCGCTCAGCGAATCACCGGTCAGCATCGACTCCATGGCCTGGCGCATGCCCATCAGCCAGGGGTGGAACTGCATGTCAGGCGGGCTCATCAGTCGAACGGGCGGATAGCCGATCTGGGCGTCCTCGGCGACATAGACCAGGTCGCAGGCGGTCGCGAGTTCCGTGCCACCGGCCAGGCAATAGCCGTGAACCTGGGCGATCACCGGCTTGGCGAGGTCCCACACGCGAAACCAGCCGTCGACCACATGCCGTGGCCACTGTCCAAGCCCGCCAGCGGTGTGGAACGGCTGGTCGACACGGTTGTCCGCCGACAGATCGTAGCCGGCGCTGAATGCCGGACCGGCGCCGCGGATGACCGTCACACGAACGTCCGGGTCGCGATCATTGGCTTCGAGCGTCTGGAAGATCTCGGTTCGCAGGAGATTGTTGAGCGCGTTGCGTTTCTCTGGCCGGTTCAGAGTGATCCGGCTGACGCCAGCCCGTGGCGCATCGACGAGAACATGGGTGTGCGTGGACATCGCTTCCTCCTCCGAACCATTGATCGTCCGGAGCGTAGCGCACGAGGTCCACTGCGTAAGGCTGACAGTCCTGCGCCGTCGGTCGAGCAGCTATCCGCGCAAATGGCAGGCCACCTGGTGACCGTCGGGGCCAGCCTTGAGCTTGGGGACTTCGGTGCTGCACAGAGGCAGCTGGCGGATCGGACAGCGCGTGTGGAAATGGCAACCCGAGGGCGGCCGCAGGGGGCTCGGCACGTCGCCCTGCAGCATGATGCGCTGGCGTTTCACCGATGGGTCGGGAATCGGCACCGCCGACAGCAGGGCCTCGGTATAGGGATGCAGCGGCCTCGTATAGAGATCCCGTGCCGATGCGATCTCGACAATCCGCCCCAGATACATGACGGCAACGCGCGTGCTGATGTGCTCAACCACCGACAGGTCGTGGGCGATGAACACGTACGTCAGATTGAATTGCTGCTGCAGGTCCTCGAGCAGGTTGATCACCTGTGCCTGGATCGATACGTCCAGTGCCGACACAGGCTCGTCGCACACGATCAGCTTGGGCGATACCGCGAGCGCCCGCGCGATGCCGATGCGCTGCCGCTGGCCGCCCGAGAATTCGTGCGGATAGCGCCGCATGTGGTCGGCGTTCAGGCCCACGGTCTCCAGCAGCTGGACGATACGGTCTTCGAACTCGCGCTGGTTCTTGGCCAGATTATGGATGGTCAGCGCCTCGCCGATGATGGCGCCCACCGTCATGCGCGGATTGAGCGAGGCGTACGGGTCCTGGAAGATGATCTGCATGTCGCGGCACAGTGCGCGCAGCGCGCTCCTGTCCAGCGCCGGCACGTCCTTGCCCTCGAACCACACCTCACCCGAGGTCGGCTCGATCAGGCGCAGGATGCAGCGTCCGGTGGTCGACTTGCCGCAGCCTGACTCCCCCACCAGGCCCAATGTTTCGCCCGCCCCGACCTCGAAGCTGACGCCATCGACGGCATGCACGCGATCGACCTCGCGGGCGAACAGGCCACCCTTGACCGAGAAGTGTTTCACCAGATCCTTGACGCGCAGCAGCGGCTCGGTCATCGGCACGTTCCCTTGCGAAGCGTCAGAGGATACAGGCGACCTTGTGCCCGGGGCCGACCTCGCGCAGCGGCGGGGTGGCCTCGACACAGGTCGGCTGGGCGTGACGGCAGCGCGGCGCAAAGCGGCAGCCGACGGGCGGATTGAGCAGGCTCGGCACCACGCCGGCGATCGCTTCGAGGCGGGTCTTCTTCACGGATGCCGTATCGATGCGCGGGATCGAACGAATGAGCCCCTGCGTATAGGGATGGCGCGGTGCGCGGAACAGCTCGCCGACCGGGGCCTCCTCGACCACCTTGCCGGCATACATCACCACGACCCGCTGCGCGGTTTCGGCCACCACGCCCATCGCGTGGGTGATCAGCATCACCGCCATGCCGAACCTGGACTTCATGTCGGCCAGCAGTTCCAGGATCTGGGCCTGGATGGTGACGTCGAGCGCCGTCGTGGGCTCATCGGCGATCAGCAGCTTGGGATTGCATGACAGCGCCATGGCGATCATGACCCGTTGGCGCATGCCGCCGGAAAACTGGTGCGGATAGTCGCGGACCCGGCGCTGCGGATTGGGAATATTGACCACGCGCAGCATCTCGGCGGCCCGGTCGAGCGCCGCCTTGCGGCCCAGGCCTTCGTGCAGGCGGATCACCTCGGCGATCTGGTCACCCACGGTGTAGACCGGATTGAGCGATGTCATCGGCTCCTGAAAGACGATGGCGATTTCCTTGGCCCGGATCTTGCGCATTTCCTCGGGGGGCAACGGCACCAGATCCCGCCCCTGCCACAGGATTTGGCCGTCGACGATGCGGCCCGGCGGCATTGCAATCAGCTTCAGGGCCGACAGCGCGGTAACCGTCTTGCCGCATCCCGACTCGCCCACCACGCCAACCGTCTCACCGCGATCGATCCTGATATCGACACCATCGACAGCGTGCACCATGCCGTCATCGGTGGCGAAGTGCGTTTTCAACCCACGTATCTCGAGCAAACGCTCGGCCATGAAACCACCCTGATCATTGTCGTTTATTGGTGAACGGCTTCGAGCTTGTAGCCGTCGAGATCGATCACGAACGCCGCATAATAGCTGGCGCCATAGTGCGGCCGCAGGCCGGGTGCACCGGCATCCCGGCCACCGGCTGCCAGAGCCGCGGCGTGGAAAGCATCGACAGCGGCACGATCGGGCGCGTCGAACGCCAGATGAAATCCCGCACCGGGCGCCACGACCTGCCCGGGCTTGGCAAACAACGCCAGCTTGTCGCCCTTGCCCCGCTCGCCGAAGCCAGCACCGCGCTCATTGCTCCAGACGCGCTCAAAGCCCAGGGGCGCCAGGATATGGTCGTAGAAGCGCGCCGCCCGCTCGAGGTCTTCGACACCAAAGGACAGGTGGCCCAGCATATTCATGCGTTCTACATCACCTTGCGAGGGTCCAGCGCATCGCGCAGGCCGTCGCCAATGAAGTTGATCGTCAACACGGCCAGGAAGATCGCAATGCCGGGCGCCAGCACCCAATGCGGCGCAAAGTCGATATTGTCCTTGGCATCGAACAGGATGCGGCCCCAGGTCGGAATGTCGGGCGGAAAACCGAGACCGAGAAACGACAGGGTCGATTCGGCGATGATGGCGGCGGCGACGTCGATCGTGCCGGCGACGATCACCGGTCCCAGGGCGTTGGGCAGGATGTGGCGTACCACCAGGCGCGGCGTCGAGGCGCCCAGCGCGCGCGCCGCCTCGACGAATTCCTTCTCGCGCAGCGAGAAGAATTGTGCCCGCACCAGCCGCGCTACCGGCATCCAGCGGAAGCCGCCGATGACGATGACGATCAGGACGAACATGCCGAACTCCGGTCCGGCGATATCCTTCAGCTTGTCGCGGAACAGGTAGATCACCAGCAGCAGAAGCGGCAATTGCGGCAGCGACAGGAACAGGTCGGTAAGCCACATCAGCGCTGCATCGACGCCACCGCGGGAAATGCCGGCGATGGCGCCGATCACGACTCCGACCAGTATCGCGACCGTCATCGCCGCCAGACCGACCGCCAGCGAGATGCGACCGCCATAGAGCATGCGCGCCAGCAGATCCTGGCCCAGATCGTCAGTACCCAAGGGATGCTGCCAGCTTGGTCCCTGCAGCTTCGCCGAAAAGTCGATCTCGTTTACCGGCACGCGCCAGATCAGCGGCCCGAACAGCACCAGCAGGACCATCAAGCCCAGGACAACGACGCTCACCACGGCCAACCGATGCCGACGGAAGCGGCGCCACGCCTCTCGCCAGGGCGAAACGTGCTTGCGACCGGCCGCCCGCGCCTGGGCGCTAGCGGTAGGCGATACGAGGGTCGAGCCAGCCATAGAGCACGTCGGCAATCAGGTTGAAGAAGATGACCAGGCACGCAAACACGAACGTCACGGCCATGATCACGGGCGTATCGTTGGCCAGGATCGCGCTGATCAGCAGCGAGCCGATGCCGGGAATGCGAAAGATCTGCTCGGTGACGATGGCGCCGCCGAACACGATCGGCATCTGCAGGGCGACCAAGGTCACTACCGGGATCATGGCATTGCGCACGACGTGCTTCACCACCACGGTGCCTTCGGGCAGCCCCTTGGACCGCGCCGTGGTGACATGATCCAGGCGGATCATGTCGAGCACGGAGGACCGGACATAGCGCGTCATGGACGCACCCTGAAACAGGCCCAGCACGGCGATCGGCATCAGCGCCTGGCGCAGATGCTCCCAGTACCAGCGCCAGCCGGTGGCGGTGACGTCGCTGTACACGAACGGCAGCCAGTCGAGATAGATACTGAACACCAGGATGAACAGCAGGCCAGTGAAGAACGTTGGCAGCGAGAAGCCGACGAACGCCAGCGTGTTGGCGATCTGGTCGAAGATCGAGTACGGCCGCGTCGCGGCGTAGACGCCGACCGGCAAGGCGATCAGCAGCGACAGGATCTGGGCCGAGCCGATCACGAACAGCGTGGTCGGCAGGCGTTGCAGGATCAGCGTATCGGCATCGACGCGGCTGGCGAAGGAAAAACCCCAGTCGCCCTGCAGCATGGCCGTGAGCCAATGCAGGTAGCGCAGGTAGACCGGGTCATCGAGCCCGAACTTGGCACGCAGCGCCGCCCGTACCTCCGGTGGCACCGCGGGATTGGTCGCCAGTTCGTCAAACGGATCACCGGGCGCCAACGCCAGCACGGTGAACAACACGATGCTGATTCCGAGCAGGCTCGGAATTGCAATGATGAGGCGCCGCAGCAGGTAGTGGGTCACGAAGCACCCAGTCTATATCGCTATCCGCGCAGCGGCTTCAGGCGTCCCGGTACCAGTCCCTCAGGTTCCAGAGATCGTTGTCCCAACCGCTGATCGAGGCCTGCAGCTTGGTGGAGATTGCCGCCACGCGGGGACGGTAGACCACCGGGATGACGGCGTTGTCGTTGCAGACCATGTCGTTCATCTTGATGAACAGGGCAGCTCGTTTGACCGGGTCGAGCTCACCCTGGCCGGCGCGGTGCAGCTTGTCGTACTCCTCGTTGCGCCAGCGCGTGATGTTGCGGCCCTGCCACTTGTTCTCCTTGGTCGCGACCTCGACCGTCAGGAACTGCAGCATGAACTGCTCGGGATCGGGCTGCACCATGGTGGTGGTGTACATCTCGATGTCGCAGAAGAACTTCGTGTAGGTGTCCGGGTTGGCGACATCGGAGGAGAAGAACACCGAGGCCGTCACCGACTTCAGTTCAAGATCGATGCCGGCCTTCTGGCAGGCCTGCTTAACGATCGCCTGGGTCTTCTGGCGCGGCGCGTTGATCGAGGTCTGGTACACGAACTTCAGTTTCTTGCCGTCCTTGGCCCGGATGCCGTCGGTGCCGCGTTTCCAGCCCGCCTCCTCCAGGACCTGGTTCGCCTTCTCGATGTTGAACTCCCACTTCGTGTTCGGTGACCGGAAGCGCTCCGGTCCGTTCACGAAATTGCCAGTGGCGACGCCGGTGCGCCCGTAGATGTGCTCCTGCACAGACTTGCGGTCGACCAGCAGGGCCAGCGCCTGGCGCACGGCGGGATCGGACAGCGACGGATGCTTGGTCTTGATGCTGGCGCGCTCGCCATCGACCTCGGTCCACGGGTCGGTGAAATTGACCGCAATATATTCGATGTTGCCGCCTTGCGTGATCTCGGCACGACCCTTGCCGCCTTTCTCCATGCGCAGAAGGATCTCGTCCTCGACCTGCATGTTCCAGGCATAGTCGTATTCGCCGGTCTGGATCACCGCGCGCGCGGCCGACACGGCATCGCCGCCGCCCTTCATTTCGATGGTGTCGAAATACGGACGGTTGGGCTCATGGTAGTTGGGGTTGAGTTCGCCGCGCACCATGTCGCCGGGCTTGAAGTCGACGAACTTGTAGGGACCAGTGCCCACCGGCTTGAGATTGGTCGGCGCATCGCGTGATGCGGCCCCTTTGTACGCCTCGAAGAGGTGCTTGGGGATGATCATGCCGCGCGTGCCGACGAAAGCATCGGCCCAGAACGGCGTCGGCTTCTGGAACTTCACCCGGATGGTATGCGAATCGATCTTCTCGACGGTGACTTCCTGGTACGTCGAGATCGTGTAGGTCGCCGTCGCTGGATCGCGCGCGTATTCCCAGGTGAAGACGCAGTCGTCGGCCGTGAAGGGCTTGCCGTCGTGCCACACGACGTTCTTCTTGAGCTTCCACGTGACCGACATGCCGTCCTTGGCCAGCGTGCCGTCCTCGAGGTTGGGGATCTCGGCGGCCAGCATCGGCACCAGGTTGCCGTTGGGATCCCATCCCGCCAGCGGCTCGTAGAAGATGCGCGAGCCCTCCTGATCCTTGGTGCCGACGGCAAAATGCGGATTGAGCAGGGTCGCGCCCTGCCACCACAGCACCTTCAGCGCACCGCCGCCGCCGCGTTTGGTCGGCTTGTAGGTCGATTTGGTCTGCGCCTGCGCAACGCCAGCATAGGTCAGCATCTGACTTGCCAATGGCGCGGTCAGCCCCAACGCCACCATGCGACTGACAAACGAGCGACGCGACAGCTTGCCGATCTTCACGTCGTCGATCAGGCCACGTAGTTCTTTTTCGTTCATACCATCCCCCCTGCAGCAGCACGTTTGACTAAGTATACGTCAACGCAATTTGGATGCCAGCTATACGGGAGCCGGGAGCGACCGCTCATGCTGCCCTGCACACGACAGGCGGGAGCACTGCAACACACCGCCGCCTAGGCGGCGCGGCGATCCCACCAATCGCGGAACCGGTACCAGGCACCGACGAACGGCAACGCCCAAGCTGGGTCGCCGCCATAGAAGCGGCGTGTCGGGAAGTCGTCGGTATCGAAGGCATTGGCCGGCGCATTGGATCCGCCCCGGATCTTGCGCGCGGTCTCACGCCCCAGATAGGTCATCATGGCCACGCCGTTGCCATTGCATGCCATCAGATAGCGCAACCCGTCGGGCGTACGCCCCATATGGGGCAGCCAGTCGAAGGCAAACGCGACGTTGCCAGTCCAGGCGTGCGTGATCTTCACGCCCTTGAGCTGGGGAAAGCGGTCGGTCATGTAGCGGTACAGCACCGGCGCGCTGACCTCAGGCGGTGCCTGGGTAAAGCGGGCCCGCCCGCCGAAGATCAGCCGCTTGCCGTCCGGCGACAGCCGGTAGTATGTGAGCACACGCTTGGTATCGGCGACGGCACGGCTGCGCGGGATCAATGCCTCCGCCTGCCCCTCTGCCAGCTCTTCGGTGGCGATGATGTGGCTGGCCACCGGCACCAGCCGGCGCTTCAGGTAGGGCGTGACGTCACCGGTGTAGCCGTTGGTCGCCACCACGACCTCGCGGGCCTTGATATCGCCCTTGCTGGTCTTGACGACGAATCCGCCGCCCTGCACCCGCTCGTAGGCCAGCGCTTCGGTTTGGGCGCAGAGGACAGCACCGGCCTTGTGCGCCGCCGCCAGCAGGCTGCCGTAGTAGCAGGCAGGATGCAGATGCCCTGCCCGTTCGATCAGCATCCCGCCGTGATAGTAGTCCGACGCCAGCGCCTCGCGCTGGCGTTCACGCGGCAGCATCTCGGCGCCGGCCCCGGCCAGCACATTGAAGTCATCGACCTTGCTGGCCAGGTCGGCATAGTGTCCCGGCGTGAACGCGCCCAGGAAGCGCCCGTGCTTGATGTAGTGGGCCTGCAGGCCTTCGCGGGCGATGATGTCCTCGATCGCCGTCATTGATTCGACGCCGCTGGCCAGCAGGGCTCGCTTGTGCGCCTGCCAGGCTTCGGAGTCGCGGTTCTTGCCCGAGATGCCCTTGCCGAGATTCACCCCGCCGCTCACCATGCCGCCGTTGCGCGAACTGGCACCAACGCCGAAATCGCCCTTTTCCAGCACGACGGCGTCGATCCCGCCGCGCCGCAGTTCAAGGGCCGTCGACAGCCCGCCGTAGCCGGCACCGACGATCAAGACATCGGTCGCGCGCGGAGGATCCTGCGACAGGTCGTTGGACGGATGCCACCACTCCCACCACCACGGCGTGGCCTTGAAGTCGCGGTGGAAGATCTCGGCACGCATGGTGCGCCCTCGACGCGTGGCCCGCTACTCCGCCGCCGTCGGCAGCTTCGGCACGTACGGCCGGGACGCAAAATGCTCCTGGTCGCTTTGCGAGAAGGCAAGGCCGGCCCGCAGGATGGCGCCGTCGTCGACCTTGTCGAGCGGCACGTAGTAGCGATCGTCGTCCTTGGTGATCGTGTCGTTGTCGACGCGATTGTAGCAGACAAGCAGGGTCCAGCGGCGCTTGTCGGAGCGATTGGCGTCGCTGCGATGGATCGCGTTGGCATGGAAGATCAGCACATCGCCCACCTCGAGTTCGCAATGGACGACGGGATGGCGTTCCAGGATATGGGTCATCCGCTGGGGATCGACCTCGTTCTGACCCTGGGTCAACGGCGTATGATCGATGCGGCCCAGCTTGTGGCTGCCCTCGACGATCTGCAGGCAACCGTTCTCCTTGGTCGTGCGATCGAGCGCAATCATGCACGACAGCATGTCCGGCCGCAGGCAGCCGTTGTAGTACCAGTAGCCGTAGTCCTGGTGCCATTCCCAGGCGCCACCGACCGCCGGATCCTTGGCCGTGAGCTTGGACTGGTAGTGATAGACGGCGCCGCCCAACAGCGTCTCGCTGGTGTCGACGATGCGCGCCGCGCGCGCTGCCAGCCCGTAGACGCTGTCGCCGGCCCGATTCCACAGCGCGATGCGCGTGGAGCGCCCCTCGCCGTCGAGCCGGTCGAGAACATGGCCGCGCACCGCCGGGTCCTCTTCCATCGCCCGCACCAGCAGGTCGATTTCCGCCGGCTTGAACATGCCACGCGCGATCACGAAACTGCGTTCATTGTATTCGGCGACCTGCGCCGGACTGAGCACACAGGGCATGGCGCCCTCCTCCCGAATGCTTATTCTGTCGGGTGACTATCGCGCCCCCGCCGGGAACTGGCAATATGGTCCCCATCCTTGGAGGTCATCCATGAAGACTGTGCTGCTGACCGGCGCCGCCGGGTCGATCGGGTCTGCCTTGCGCCGTGAACTGAAGGGCGTCTACGGCGAGTTGCGGCTGGCCGATATCAAGGCGATCAACGATGTCGGGCCGGGCGAGTCGTTTCATCGGCTGGATATCGCCGATGCCGGCGCGATCAATGCGGCCATGAAGGGCGTTGACGGCGTGATCCACATGGCCGGGCAATCGATCGAGGCCGACTGGGACACGGTGCACCGCCAGAACATCGTCGGGCTCTATAACCTCTATGAGGCCGCCCGCAGCGCCGGCGTAAAGCGCATCATCTATCCCAGCAGCAACCACGCCGTCGGCTTCTATCCGCGCAACCGGCGTGTCGGCGCGCGTACCGTCTTCCGCCCCGACGGACGCTACGGCATCAGCAAGGCCTTCGGCGAACTGGTGGCGGCGATGTACGCCGACAAGTACGGCATCGGCTCGCTGTGCATTCGCATCGGCAACGCCAACGACAAACCGATCGACAAGCGTCGCCTCAGCATCTGGATCAGCTGGCGCGACCTGGCGCAACTCGTGCGCATCGGGCTGGATCATCCCGAGATCCATTTCGAGATCGTCTACGGCGTCTCGGACAACGAGCGCTCCTGGTTCGACAACGCCACCGCCTACCAGCTCGGCTACCGGCCGCAGGACCGTGCGGAGGACTACGCGGTCGAGGTCCTGGCCAAGGAAGCGCCCGAGGATCCCGACAAGGTGGGCCCGCGCGTGATCGGCGGCGCCTTCGCCGACGAAGAGTATGTCGGCGACCCGGACCGCATCGAGAAGTTCAGGTATTAGGAACTCGTCATCCCGAGCGCAGCGAGGGATCTCCCTCGATTGACGCACCGTGCGTCCTCGGGGGGAGATCCCTCGCTGCGCTCGGGATGACAATCCTCAGCCCGCCGCCTGTGCCCGGGCGATACCGTCGGTGATCATCCTGGCGGCCGCCTCGGCATCGACCCAGCGCGCGATGGTCACCCACTTGCCTTTTTCCAGGTCCTTGTAGTGCTGGAAGAAATGCGCGACCTGGTCGCGCAGGATCTGCGGCAGCTGCTCATGACTGGTGACGCCGGTGTAGAACGGGTGCAACACGTCGACCGGCACGGCGATCAGTTTTTCATCCGGCCCCGCCTCGTCTTCCATCATCAGCCCGCCGATGGGCCGGCAACGGATGACGGCGCCGGGCACCACCGGCACCTGCCCGACCACCAGCACATCGACCGGATCGCCGTCCCCCGACAGGGTGTGCGGAATGAAGCCATAGTTGCCGGGATAAAACATGGCGGTGTGCAGGAAGCGATCGACGAACATCGCGCCCGACACCTTGTCCATCTCGTACTTCACCGGCTCCCCGCCTTGCGGCACCTCGATGACCGCATTGACGTCCCAGGGCGGCGTCCTGCCGGTCGGAATTTTGCTGATATCCATCACAGCCTCCAGGCATGACCGTAGCATTCTTCCTCGGTCATTGCGCAAATCGGCCCTGTCAGCGCAGTAGGACGCTTGCGGACGGACGGTGCGCGGCCGCCGACCGTCAGCGCCGGCGGCGTCCCAGGAACGTCTCGAGGACCGCGCGTGTCAGGCGCTGGTTGTTGCGGTACCACGCATCGTCAGTGGCGAACACCGGTTCAGCCGGATCCCAGCCGCTGCAGGTGAAGTCCGACTGCCGGGCAAAGAAGTCGACGAAGGTCTCCTGCTGCCGCCAGGCCGCGATGGCCGGCCCCGTGAATGCGCCGGCATCCTGGATATCGCACAGCATGACGCCGTCGCTGGTGCGGATCAGGCCCTGACCGCAGAAGTCGCGGTGAAAATCGACGATCACACCCTTGCCCGGCGACTGGCGCATCAGCGCCGACCATAGCGCAGTCGCCAAGTCGGCGCCGAACGGCCGGCGGTCGAGCCGGTCACGCAGTTCCAGATCCACCTGTCGCTGCCGCTCAGGGGTGCGATGGCTTGAACGATCGTCCGCCATGGATGCCCGGCAGAGAGACGTCACGCGACGAGGCGGATGCCCTCCTGCTCCACCGTCGGCGCGACATCGGCCACGGTCGTGCGCTGCAGGCTGCGCTTATAGGCCAGATCGTCGAACGGCCGGCCGCGGTGCATGGTGCAACGGTCGTCCCACATCACAAGGTCGCCGACCCGATAACGATGGGTGTAGACGAATTGCCGCTGTGTAGCGTGGCGGATCAGGTCGGCCAGCAGTGTCCGGCCTTCGCCCTCGTCCATGTTGAGGATGCGCCCGGCGTGCGAGGCCAGGTACAGCGTCTTGCGCTTGGAGCCGGCGTGGGTGCGCACGACCACCTGCGGCACCGGCGGCAGCTGGTCGTACTCCTCCTGGCTGAAGTTGCCGTAGCCGGTCTTGGCGCGCGAGACGAAGATCGAATGCTCGGCCACCAGCCCTTCGAGCCGGCGCTTCATGTCATCCGGCAGGGCGTCATAGGCCGCGCGCAGGTCGGCGAACTCGGTGAAGCCGCCGATCGGCGGAATGGCCTTGGCATAGAGCAGCGAGCACTTGGCCGGCACGCGCTTGAAGGAACTGTCGGTGTGCCACAGCTGGTTGCCGAGGTTGAACATGCGGCGCCGATCGTCGGCTTTCAGCACCTCGTTGTTCTCATCCAGGTTCGAGACGTCGGCCAGGTCGGGGCGCAGCCGCTGCCGGGTATCCTTGCGGATGGTGCCCATGCTGGTTTCGAGCGGGCCGAAACTGAGGCTGAAATCGACCTGCTGCTGATCGGTCAGATCCTGCTCGACGAAGATCAGGACTGAAAAGCGGTTGAAGGCGTCCTCGATCACCTGCAGGTCGCCGCGCTCCACGGGCCGGCGCAGATCGAGCCCGCCGATCTCGGCGGCGAAGCTTTCGGTGATCGGATTGACGATGACGGGCATGACTTCCTCCGATCTCTTGTTGGCGACAGGTTATGCTGACCTGGCGGGCGCGACAACGGGGAGGGTCTGATCGGCTACACCACGGGCGACATGCCGCCATCGACGTTGATCGCCACGCCATTGATGTAGGAGCCCGAGTTCGACGCCAGGAAGCAGGCGGCGTTGGCGAACTCTTCCGCCTCGCCCATGCGGCCGATGCGAAGGCCGCGCGCCTTGGCGAATTCGTCGAGGAAGTCCTTGTACGACGTGTTGGTGCCGGGGTTCTGCTTATAGCGACGCATCCACTGGTCGCTGTCGATGAGGCCGACCAGCAACGCGTTGACCAGCACGTTGTGCTCGGCCCCTTCGTTGGCCAGCACCTTGGTGAGCGCCAGGCCGGCGGCGCGCGAGACGCTGGTCGGCGCCGAGTTGGCAGCCGGCGCCTTGGCATGTGTGTTCAGCACGTTGATGATGCGGCCCCAGCGCCGCTGCTTCATGCCGGGGAAGGCCAGGCGGCAAAGGCGGATCGCCGGCCAGACCTTGATCGCAAAGTCGGCCTCCCACTCAGCGTCGGTCACGCTCTCGAACGGCTTGGCCGCCGAGGCGCCGGCGTTGTTCACCAGCACGTCGACCTGGCCGAAGTCGGCGACCACTTTCGCCCACGTCGTCTCCAGCGCCGCCTTGTCGGACACATCGCAGCTATAGGCCTCGACCTTCGTGCCGGCCTTGCCGATTTCGGCCTTGGCTTCGGCCAGCACATCTGGCCGACGTGCCAGCAACGCCACGTTCGCGCCCGCGGCCGCGAACTTCAGCGCCATGGCCCTGCCCAATCCCATGCTCGCGCCGGTGATCAGCGCAACGCGGCCATCCATCCGCGATTCCATGCCGGTCTCTCCTCGAGCGGTGATGCGGCCGCCATACTGTCACGTCCGGACCCGGCATGGGACGCCGATGTTCGGCCACGACAGTATGACTGGTTTGCATCCGACATGGGCTCGAACCGCGCGCCACGGCCTGGCGGCGCGCGGTCATGCGAGACGATCGCCCTGTCAGTCCGGCAGCGTCTCGCCGGACCCGCCGTTCTGGGCGGGCAGATCCTTGAACTTCGGCAGCCCGTCCTTCATCGAGATCGTCTTGGTAGCGTAGAAGACGTGCGCCGCCGGCACATGCTTGAGGCCGTCCACGACGGCCGGCGGCACATCGACCACCCCCATGCCGGGATGATCAACCATCAGCGTGCCGCCGCAGTTCTTGCAGAACTTCCGGTACGAGTTCTCGGTCTTGTTGAAAGTGCCGACGCCCGACTCGCCCTTGGTGACTTTCACAGTATCCTTCGGCCACAGGCTGAAGGCATGGATGGGTGCGCCCAACCAGCCAGTGCAATCCTTGCAATGGCAATAGCCCATCAATACGGGCGATCCGCTGACCTCGAACTCGACGTTGCCGCAAAAGCATTTCCCTTTGTACGCGTCCGCCATGGTCATGCCCTCCCACACGTGGTCTGAGTATGCGTCCATGCCTGGTCCGGTCCCACCCGATGGACGCGCGAAAAGCGTAGCCTACCCACCGCTGGGCTGCCAGCACGCGATCATTCTGAGACAACATGCGCAGCGGTTTCCCGACGCTGCGCAACGAACCTTACGCTTGCGACACCACGGCGATCCGCCCGTCATGGGCTCGCCCCCTCAGGAAAAGCGCTCCCACGCCGCCTGACGTGAAATGCCCAGCGCTTCTCCAATGGCGGCCCAGCTGATACCCCGCTGTCGCAAAACCTCGACCTGCGTCTGAAGCACGGCCCGCGTGCTGTCCACCATGGTCTCCGATGGTGGCAGAGCCGCAAGCAACTGGTCATCGCTGAGCGAGTCCCACCCGGCAAACCCGGGCGTCGGTCGGTTACCCAGAATGTCATTACACAACCCGACGCACGCGTCGCAGATGTAGACACCTGGACCGGCGATGAGCTTCGCGACCTGTTTCTCTGGTTTGCGGCAAAATGAACAGTACAGCCGTTTCTGGCGGGAGAACTTGAACATGATAGGCCCTCCAGAATTTGTCAGGTATTCCTTGACATAGCGTTTGTCAAGAATTCCTTGACACCATTAGGGCGTCGACATCCCTGCTGGTATCGGCGGCCGGCGGTAGCTCCAGGTTTAGAAGGCGGCGCAGATCGGTGCTTCGATCTTCAGAACGGACTGCTGCTTGAACCGCTGCTTATAGGCAGTGGCGATGGCCTCGAACTTGGGTCGTGATGCCGCCAGGTCATCGACAAGCACGGTCAGCCGCTTGCTGCGCTCGCGATCGATCTTGCCGGTCTGGGTGTCGCGATACTGCCCCCGTGCATCCGTCACGGTCAGGCCTGCCGGGAACCGCGGTGTCACTTCCTCGTCGACAAACCGCGTCCACTGCGCCTCCGACACCTCGGCCCGACCGCCGATATCGCGGCCGAAGTACAGGTCGACCTGGGTCGCCGATTTTGCCGGTGCCGGACACGGCGGTGCCGTGGCGCAGGCGCCCATCATCAGGACAAGCGCAATACCAGCCACCGTGCGGCGCGGGATCGTCATGACCGGTGCCTCACGGGTTGGACTGATGCACGCAGCGTTAGCGCAGCGAGGCGTTGATCTTGTCGAGCGCCGCCGTGCCGGGACACAGGTCCGGTGCGTTGAGCTGGTTGAGCGGCTTGTCGACGGTGTTGAAGTTGGTGTGCAGATCCTTCGGCATCGGCTCGACATAGAGCAGGCCGGTGGCCACCTCGCCGGCGGCTTCGGCGGCCTGGATGTACTGCATGGCCGCGATCTTGTCGCAGGGATCATAGTCCGGCGCCAGCTTACGCAGCCGCAGCAGCGAGCCGTCGTGCTGCTGCACCTCCTGCATCGTGCCGGGATCGTACTGCGTCGTGATCTCCTCGCGGGTCTCGATGAAATCCAGCCGGTTCACCGCCTCGTTGTGCTGGCGCACATACTCGTAGCTCTTGGTCGAGCCGGCATGGTTGTTGAAGGCGACGCACGGGCTGATCACGTCGAGGAACGCCGCGCCCTTGTGATCGATGGCGGCCTTGATCAGCGGCACGAGCTGCTGCTTGTCGCCGGAGAAGCTGCGGGCCACGAAGGTAGCGCCCATCAGGATCGCCAGCGACACCATGTCGATCGACGAGTCGGAATTGGCGGCGCCCTTCTTGCTGACCGAACCGCGGTCGGCCGTCGCCGAGAACTGGCCCTTGGTCAGGCCGTACACGCCATTGTTCATGACGATGTACATCATGTTCACGCCGCGGCGCATGATGTGGGCGAACTGGCCCAACCCGATCGAGGCCGAATCACCGTCGCCCGACACACCCATATAGACCAGGTCGCGGTTGGCGAGATTGGCACCGGTCATGACCGACGGCATGCGCCCATGCACGGTATTGAAGCCGTGGCTATGGCCGAGGAAGTAGGTCGGTGTCTTCGACGAGCAGCCGATGCCCGACAGCTTGGCGATCTGGTGCGGCTGGATGTCGAGTTCGTAGCAGGCCTGGATGATGGCGGCACTGATCGAGTCGTGACCGCAGCCGGCGCACAAGGTCGACACCGATCCTTCATAGTCGCGCCGCGTGTAGCCCGCCTTGTTCCGCTGCAGGGAGGGATGATGCAGCTTGGGCTTGGTGATGTAGGTCATCGTGGACTCCGCAACCCTACTCCGCCGCCAGGCGCTTGGGCGCCAGGTGGCCTTGAATGGCATCGGTGATGAAGCGCGCCGTGATCGGCGTGCCGTCATAGTGCAGGATGGGCACGATCTTGCGCGGATCGGCACCGAGGTCGCTCAGCAGCAACATGCGCAGCTGGCCGTCGCGGTTCTGCTCGACCAGGAACACCGTGTCGTGGTCCTCGACAAAGTCGGCGACGACCGGGCTTAACGGATAGGCACGCAACCGCAGGGCATTCATGTGCACGCCCTGCTCTTCCAGCCGGTCCAGGGCCTCGGCCATCGCCGGGCTGGTGGAGCCGAAATAGATCACGCCGGTCCGGGTCGCCGCCTTCGCCGGCCGCAGGACAGGCTGCGGCGCGATGTTCTTGGCGGTCTCGAACTTGCGGACCAGGCGCTCCATGTTGTCGACGTAGACCGGCCCTTCCTCACTGTATTTGGCGTAGCGGTCCTTGGTGGTGCCGCGGGTGAAGAACGAGCCCTTGGTCGGGTGCGTGCCGGGATAGGTCCGGAACGGGATGCCATCGCCATCGACGTCGAGATAGCGGCCGAACTTGGCGCTGGCCGCTTGCAGATCTTCTGCCGTCATCACCTTGCCGCGGTCATAAGCCCTGGAGTCGTCCCATTCGAACGGCGCGCACAAGCGATGGTTCATGCCGATATCGAGGTCGGTCATGACGAAGACCGGTGTCTGCAGGCGGTCGGCGAGATCCAGCGCCGTCGCCCCGAAGTCGAAACACTCTTTCGGGTCTTCGGGGAACAGCATTACGTGGCGCGTGTCACCGTTGGAGGCGAGCGCACACGACAGGATGTCGGCCTGCTGGGTGCGGGTGGGCATGCCGGTCGAGGGACCGCCGCGCTGCACGTTGATGATCACCGCCGGAATCTCGGCGAAATAGGCCAGACCGATGAACTCAGTCATCAGCGAGATGCCCGGCCCCGAGGTCGAGGTGAAGGCGCGGGCGCCGTTCCAGCCGGCGCCGATCACCATGCCGATCGAGGCCAGCTCATCCTCGGCCTGGATGACGGCATACTTGGCCTTGCCGGTCTCCTTGTCGTGGCGCAGGCGCCGGCAGTGCGACTGGAACGCCTCGGCCAAGGACGAGCTTGGTGTGATCGGATACCAGGCGCACACGGTGGCACCGCCATAGACGCAACCCAGCGCCGCGGCGTTGTTGCCTTCGACGAAGATCCGGTTGCCGACGGCGTCGGCGCGGCGCACCTTCAACGCCACCGCCGACGGATCCATGTTCTTCAACACCCAGTCGCGGCCCAGGTTCAGGGCCTTGATGTTGCTGTCGAGCAGCTTTTCCTTGCCCTTGTACTGCTCGCCAAAGAGACGCTCGATCTCCTTGGGATCGATGTCGAGCAGCACGCTGAGCGCACCGACATAGATGATGTTCTTGAACAGCTGGCGCTGGCGTGCATCGGTGTAGGTGGCGTTGCAGATCGCCGTCAGCGGCACGCCCACCACATTGATGTCCGGCCGGAACATCGAGGGCGGCATCGGCTTGGTGGCATCGTAGAACAGGTAGCCGCCGGGCTCGATCTCCTTGAGATCCTCGGCCCAGGTCTGCGGGTTCATCGCCACCATCAGGTCGACACCGCCGCGCCGGCCAAGGTAGCCGTTCTCGGTCACCCGCACCTCGTACCAGGTCGGCAGGCCCTGGATGTTGGACGGGAAGATGTTACGCGGGCTGACCGGCACGCCCATGCGCAGGATGGAACGGGCAAACAGTTCGTTGGCCGAAGCCGAGCCCGATCCGTTGACGTTGGCGAACTTGACGACGAAGTCGTTCACCGCCTCTAGCTTTTGTGGCATGCGTGCCCCGCGTGCGTCATCTCGATGTAGTACTTGCGCATATCCCACGCGCCCGTCGGGCAGCGTTCGGCGCATAGACCACAATGGAGACAGACGTCCTCGTCCTTGGCCATGATGCGGCCGGTTTTCAACCCATCACCGACGTACAGGTCCTGCGTGGTGTTCAGCGCCGGCGCCATCAGCCGTTCGCGCAGGTCCGTCTCCTCACCATTCTCGGTGAAGGTGATGCAATCCATCGGGCAGATGTCGACACAGGCGTCGCACTCGATACAGAGATTGCCCGTGAACACCGTCTGGATATCGCAGTTCAGGCAGCGTTGCGCTTCCTTCCAGGCCAGGTCGAGATCAAAACCCAGCTCGACCTCGGCCTTGATATCCTTGAGCGCGATTTCCTTCTGGCGATGCGGCACCTTGAAGCGCGACACGACCGAGATGTCGTTGTCGTAGCTCCACTCATGGATGCCCATCTTCTGGCTGACGATGTTCATGCCAGGCGCGGGACGATCCTTGATGTCCTCGCCGAGCAGGGACTTGTGGATCGAGATCGCCGCGTCGTGGCCGTGCGCCGCTGCCCAGATGATGTTCTTCGGACCGAAGGCCGCGTCACCGCCAAAGAACACCTTGGGATGAGTCGACGCCAGGGTCACCGTGTCGACCTTGGGCATGTGCCACTTGTCGAACTCGATGCCGATATCGGCCTCGATCCAGGGAAACGAGTTCTCCTGGCCGACGGCCACCAGCACATCATCGCACTCGATGTGCTGATCGGGCTCGCCTGAGGGCACCAGGTTGCGGCGGCCTTTCTCGTCGTAGACCGCCTTTACTTTCTCGAACACCACGCCGGTCAGCTTGCCGTCCTTGTGCGTGAACTCCGTGGGCACGAGGAAGTTCAGGATCGGGATGTCCTCGTGCATGGCGTCTTCCTTCTCCCAGGGAGACGCCTTCATCTCTTCAAAGCCGGAGCGCACGACCACCTTGACGTCGCTGCCGCCCAGGCGGCGCGACGTGCGGCAGCAATCCATCGCCGTGTTGCCGCCACCCAGCACGATCACGCGCTTGCCGATCTTGTCGATGTGGCCGAACGAGACGCTGGACAGCCAGTCGATGCCGATATGGATGTTGGCCGCCGCTTCCTGGCGGCCGGGGATCTCGAGGTCACGGCCGCGCGGCGCGCCGGAGCCCACGAAGATCGCGTCGAACCCTTCCTTCAGCAGCGCCTTCATCGAGCCGACGCGACGCTGGCGAAACTCGACGTTGCCGATGTCGGTGATGAAGGCGACTTCCTCGTCGATCACCGACTCGGGCAGGCGGAAGCGCGGGATCTGCGTGCGGATCATGCCGCCGAGCTTCGGATCCTGGTCGAAGATCACGATGTCGTAGCCGAGCACGGCGAGATCGCGGGCCACCGTCAGCGACGCCGGTCCACCGCCGACGCAGGCGATCGTCTTGCCGATCTTCTGCTGTGGCGCCTTGGGCATGTGCGCGGCAACGCCGTTCTTGTAGTCGGCCGCCACACGCTTGAGCCGGCAGATGGCTACCGGCTCTTTCTTGTTTTTGACCAGCGTTTCGTCTTCGACCCTGCCGCGTCGGCAGGCAGGCTCGCATGGCCTATCGCAGGTTCGGCCCAAGATGCCCGGGAACACATTGGACTTCCAGTTGATCATATAGGCGTCGTCGAAACGACCATGTGCGATCAACCGTATGTACTCAGGCACCGGCGTATGGGCCGGACACGCCCACTGACAATCGACGACTTTGTGAAAATAGTCGGGATTGCCGATATCCGTCGCTCTCAACTGCTTCCTCCAGGGAACCCTTTGCGAGGGGCTACCAGGTTCCCAATTTCTCGTGGGTTGGGTCATGTTTACCCGACTGGGCTCACGCGAACCACCGCAATCGGTCAATCCCGTCCCGCGTCCAGCGAATTCCCCTAATCGCCACAAGGATTTGCTGCATTGCAGCATATCCGGCGACAATCACCGTAAGGCCCCTCAGTTGCCGCCATAGAGATAGTTCGGCAGCCAGAGAGTCATCCCCGGCCACACGTACATGATCACCATGCACAGCATGACGATCAGCATGTAGGGCATCATGCCGGCGAATATCTGGTTGATGGTCACGTGTTTGGGCGCCACGCCCTTCAGGTAGAAGGCCGACATCGCCACCGGCGGCGACAGGAAGGCGGCCTGCAGGTTCACGAATACGATGGTGCCCCACAGGATGGGGTCGATGTCGAAGTGCTTCAGCAACGGCAGGAAGATGGGCACGAAAATGATGATGATTTCGGTCCATTCCAGAGGCCACCCCAGCAGGAAGATGATCAGCTGCGACAGCAGCATGAACTCCAACGGCGTGAGGTTCATCATCAGGACCCACTTCTCGATCAGGCCCTGACCGCCCAGAATGGCGAATACTGCCGAGAACAGGGCCGAACCGACAAACAGCCAGCACACCATGGCCGTGGTCTTGGCGGTCAGGAACACCGCCTCCTTGGTCCGCTTCCAGTCCAGGGTGCGGGCCTGGAACGCCAGCAGGAAGGCGCCCGCCGCGCCCACGGCTGCTGATTCCGTCGCCGTCGTGATGCCCAGCAGGATCACAGCCAGCACCACCGCGGTGAGGATGCCCAGCGGCATCACCGATGCTGTCAGCAGTTTCAACACCTGGAACCGCTCGGCCGTCATGTTCCAGTAGTAGCGCGCGACCAGCAGCGCCAGCGCCGCCGTGATGCCCCAGAACCACATGAAGAACGAGTCACCGGGTCCCGTCGGCGCTGCTGCGGCCGGCGATCCCCCGGCCGATCCCAGCGGCTCCAGCCCCGGCACCGACGCGGGATCGCCGCCAGCCTGCTGGTAGATCACGACATACCACCAGACGGTTGCCATCGTGGCCGTCGCCAGCGCGAACGGTACCAGCGCGTAGCCCAGGTTCACCAGAACCGCGCCAGCGTTCATGCGGCGGCCGTCGACGTCGATGGCCTTCGCCTTGGCGGGCGACACCAGCGCCCGCAGCAGCGACACCAAGACGTTGTTCGAATAGGCAGCCTGTAGCGCGCGGACCCAATCCGGGACCGGCACGCGCGTCTGCTCTTCCGGCAACTTGGGCGCGATCTTGGGATTGATCGTCGCCCAACCGATCACGTAGACGACGTAGAGCAGCGCCAGAAAGAAACCGGGGAACATGGCCGCGGCATAGAGCTTGACCACCGACTGGCCGGCGACGGCGGCATAGACGATGATCATCACCGAGGGCGGGATCAGAATGCCCAGCGTGCCGCCGGCGGTGATGACGCCCGAGGCCAGCTTCACGTCGTAACCGGCGCGCAGCATCGGGTTGAACGCGATCACGCCCATCAGCACCACGACGGCCCCCACCAAGCCGCTGGCGATGCCCCAGAACGTGCACACCACCAAGGTCGCGATGGCCAGCGGCGCCGCCGCCCGCCGAAACGCCAGCTGGATGGCATAGAACATCTTGTCGACGAGCGCGCCGCGCTCCATCACGTAGCCCATCAGCACGAACAACGGGATGGATATCAGCACGTCGTTGGTCATGGCACCGTAGGTGCGCTGGACCATCAGCTCGAAGACATGGTTCTTCGCCCACGGCTGCGACGGATCGTAGTAGGCGACGAAACCGAAGAAGATGCCCAGACCCATCAGGGTGAAGGCCGTCGCGAAGCCCATCATGATCACGACGATGATGAGCACCAACATCAGGAGCCCAAGTGCCGGTTCGCTCATGTCGTCGGGTCCCCGCCCCGCCCGCGCTGGCGCGCGGCTTCGTCAATGTGCTGCGCCTGCGCGATGGCCATCTTGCGCGATTCCTCGTCGACGTATTGGCTATGCGCCAGTTGCTCCTCGACGACGTCGATCTCGGCCACGTCCTTCAACCGGGATGGCCAGGCTCCGGTCTTCAGGCAGACGATGCAGCGCACCACCTCGGCGACGCCCTGTAGCATCAAGAATGCACCTGCGATCGGGATCACGGTCTTGAAGTGGTAGACCGGCGGGCCGTCGGCAGTGACGTTGGAGTGCTCGCGGATACGCCAGGCGTCGGCGGCATAGTCGACGCCGGCATAGATCAGCGCCGCGATGCCGGGAAAGAAGAAGACAAAATACAGGATCAGATCGAGCGTCGCCTGCGTGCGCGGCCGCATCGAACTGTAGAGAAAGTCGCCGCGGACATGGGCGTTCTGCGCCAGCCCGTAGGCGCCGCACAACATGAACAACGACCCGTACAGCATGTTGTTGAGGTCGAAAATCCATGCCGTCGGCATGTTCATGATGTAACGCTTGAAGACCTCGGCACAGACGACGACCATCAGCCCGATGATCAGCCAGGCTGCCGCCTTGCCGACCCAGGTGCTGACGGCGTCGATCCCGTGCACAAACCGTTCGACGGTCATGGGGTGACGACTCGGAACGCGACTGTCCCTTCTCCCCGCGCAGGCAGGGAGAAGGTGGCGCGTAGCGCCGGATGAGGGGCTTGACGGTGTCGGCTAGAGCCCCGCGTCATGGGTAGAATCGAAGTTTGCAGCAAGATCGCGAAACCCCTCATCCGCCACAGGTACTTCGACGCTTGGCGTCGAAGTATCGAAACGGGCACCTTCTCCCCGCATTCGCGGGGAGAAGGAATAAAGGCTCAGGTCTTCTTGGCAACCCCGTTGGGCCCAAAATAGTGATCGTACGCCATGCGGCGATTGACGACAGTGTCCTGTTCCCACTGGGTGACGCGGCGGGCAAAGGCGATCTGCGACTCGAGGATCTCCTTGAACAAGGCGTTCTCCGACGCTTTCTTCTTCACGACTTCGTCGTAGACTTCGAGCTGCCGTTTCAGGACCGCATCCGGAGTCTTATAGAACTTGACCTTGTCCTTGGCCTGCAGCTCTTCGTAGTCCTTGGAGTAGCGGTCGATGGCCTTCCACGACATGTCGGCCGACGCCGCGTCGGTGGCATGCGCAATGATCGATTTGATCTTGTCCGGCAGGGCGTCGTATTTCCCTTTGTTGAACATGATCTCGAACTGCTCGGCATTCTGGTGGTAGCTCTGCAGCATGCAGACTTTCGAGACGTCGGCGAAGCCCAGCACCCGGTCGGACGAAGCATTATTGAACTCGGCCGCATCGAGCAGGCCGCGGTCCATGGCCGCCACGATCTCGCCGCCAGGCAGCGCGTTCACCGCCGCGCCCAGGGCCTGGAACACGTCGATGGAAATGCCGACGGTGCGGAACTTCAGGCCCTTGAAATCATCGAGCTTGGCCATCGGCTTCTTGAACCAGCCCAGCGGCTGCGTCGGCATCGGCCCGTAGAGGAACGACACCACCTGGGCGCCGATCGAGTCGTAGAGCTTGGTCAGCAGCTCCTTGCCGCCGCCGTACTTGTGCCAGGCCAACAGCATGTTGGCATCCATGGCATAGCCCGGCCCCGACCCCCACAGGGCCAGCGCCGTCTGCTTGCCGTAGTGATAGACCAGCACGCCGTGGCCGCCATCGAGCGTCCCCTTGGACACTGCTTCGAGCAAGCCGAAGGCCGGCACCACGGCACCGGCGGGCAGGACCTCGATCTTGAGGTCGCCGCCGGTCATGTCGTTGACCTTCTTGGCATAGTCGAGCGCGTACTCGTGGAAGATGTCCTTCGACGGCCACGTGCTCTGCCACCGCATATTGATGGGGCCCTGTGCCGACACGATGGTCGGCGCCGCAACGGTTGCTGCCGTGGCGACGGCCGCTCCCCTCAGGAATTTGCGGCGCGTGGCGGACGCTGACCGGGATTTCCGAGACATCTGTATCCCTCCCAACGATGACGGATGACGTTGTTGTCATCTAAACGTCAGCTTGATTACCCTGCTTTGACGCGTCTGCCTAGCGCGCTCGCGTCTTCGTGTTGCGTCCTGCACCGCATGGTTGCCGGCACGCGGCGGCCGGAGTGGCTGGTCACGGCGTCCCGAGGCGCTACAGTGGCCGACGCACAAATGAAGGGAATACAGGCGATGCTGCGTATCGGACTGCTGGGCTTCGGCGCCATCGGCAAGCGCGTGGCCGAGGCGTCGGCGGCCGGCCAACTGGATGGGATCGAGTTGGTGGCCGCCCTGGTGCGCACGCCGCGCCCAGCCGCGACCGAGCGGCCTGATATCACCCACGATCCCGACTGGTTCTTCCGCTACCGGCTCGACGCCGTGATCGAGGGCGCCGGCCACCAGGCTGTACGTGACTACGCCGTGCAGATCCTCGAAACCGGCACCGACCTCTACGTGACGTCGGTGGGTGCCTTTACCGACACGGCCCTGCTCGAGCGTGTCGTGGCCGCGGCCCGCGCCAGCGGCAGCCGGGTCTATCTGCCGTCGGCCGGGATCGGCGGGCTGGACATGCTAGCATCGCTGACCCGCGGCGGGCTGGACGAAGCCACGATCACCGTGCGCAAGGACCCCGAATCGTGGAAAGGCACGGCGGCCGAGTCCCTGGTCGATCTCGATGGCCTGACGCAGCCGCACACGGTGTTCGACGGCTCGGTGCGCGAAGGCGCCCGCCTCTACCCGCAGAACGTCAATATCTCGGCCGCCACGGCGCTGGCCGGCATCGGGCTGGACCGTACGCGCGTCGTCATCATCGCCGACCCGACGATCACGACGCATATCTGCGAGATCGCCGCCAAGGGGCCGCTGGGCTCGATGCGCTTCGTCGAGGACCTCGTGCCCTCGCCCGAGAACCGCAAGACCAGCACCCTGGTCGGCCACGCCATCGTCAAGACCCTGCGCAACCGCACGGCAACGCTCGTGGTCGGTGGGTGAGCCATGGCACCGACACGGCCGGCACCTTCGCCACGACATGCTGGCCCGACCCTGTCGGCTGCCGATCTGCCGGCGCGCGTGCTCTATCGCGACGGCCTGATGCTGGTTATTGACAAGCCGCCGGGCATCGCCGTGCATCCCGGCCCCGGCGGCGGGCCAAACCTCGAGTCCATGTTCGATGCGCTGCGCTTCGGGTGGTCGAAACCGCCGGCCCTGGCCCATCGCCTGGACCGCGACACGTCGGGGTGCCTGGTGCTGGGACGGCATCCCAAGGCGCTGCGCAAACTCGGCATGCTCTTCGCGGCCGGCAAGATCGCGAAGACATACTGGGCCATCGTACAGGGCGCGCCGGCGCAAGCCGAAGGCACGATCGACCAGGCGCTGCGCAAGGTGACCCGCCGCGATGGCGGCTGGCGCATGGTCGCCGACCCGGAGGGACAGTCCGCGGTAACCGATTATCGCGTCCGCGGTTCCAGCAACGGGCGGACCTGGCTGGAGCTGCACCCGCACACCGGCCGCACCCACCAGATCCGGGTGCATTGCGCCGCCCTGGGCTGCCCAATCATCGGCGACCCGCTCTACGGATCGCCCGCTGCAGCGGGAATTCGACTGCCGCCGCTGCATCTGCACGCCCGCGCCGTGCAGATTCCACTCAAGGAGGGTAAGCCGCCGATCGCGGTCGAGGCACCGCCGCCAGCGCACATGCTGGAAGCGCTCGCGGCGTGTGGGTACACCCCTCGCCCCGCGTGAGCGGGGCGAGGGAAAAATCAAATCATCCAGCGGCCACCGTCGATCAGGATGGTCTGGCCGGTAACGTAGCGGGCGCCGTCGCTGGCCAGGAACGAGACGACGTGCGCCACGTCCTCCGGCACACCGACGAAACCCATTGGCACGCTGTTGCGCACCTTGTCGATGGTCTCCTTCGGCAGCCGATCGTGCGCACGCGTGCGGATGGCTCCCGGGCCGACAGCGTTCACCGTGACGTGGAATGGCGCCAGTTCGCGGGCCAGCGACCGCGTAAAGCCGATCACGCCCATCTTGGCGGCGGCATAGTCAACCAGACCGACGTCGCCGTAGAACGCCGACTCGGTCGACATGTTGATGATGCGGCCGCGGCGCCGCTCGCGCATGGCGGGCACGATCTGGCGCGACCAGTGCATGGTCGACAGCAGCGAGATCTCGATCACGAAGCGCCAGACGTCCGGATCGGACTGCCAGAACTCGGCGGCGCGCTCGCGTCCGCTCTGGCCGACATTGTTGAACAGGATGTCGACAGGCGCTGCCGCCTCGATGTCGCGGGCCGCCGTGGCAATGGCTGCCGGATCGCGGCAGTCGACCACGTGTTTGTGGCAACGCCGGCCCTTGGCCTCGATAGCGGTAGCGACTTCGGCCAACGGCTCGGCTTCGATATCGACGATCGCCAGATCGTAGCCATCATCAGCAAAACGCAAGGCGGTGGCGCGACCGATGCCGTTGGCGGCGCCGGTCACCAGTGCCAGACGCGATGTCGTCAATGGAAGGTCCTCCCGGCATCACCGGCCAGCGCCACACCGGTCATGATCGACGAGGCGCGGCTGGACAGGAACAGCACGACATGCGCCGCCTCCTCTGGCGTGGCGGCGCGCTTGATCAGGTAGCGGTCGAGGATGCGCTGCAGCTCGGCATCGGGATCGGGCTCGTTCTCGAACGAGAGGCGAAACAGCGGAGTGTCGATGATGCCCGGGCAGAAGGCGTTGACCCGCACCGGCGCCAGCTCCATGGCCAGCGACTTGGTGAACATCACCAGGCCGGCCTTCGACGCGCAGTAGGCCGTGCGGTGTTTCAACGGCACCAGTCCGGCGCCCGAAGCGACATTGACGATGGTCGCCTCCGACGCTTCGCGCAGGAACGGCGCCGCGGCGCGACAGACATGAAACGGGCCGTTGAGGTTCACCGCCAGCAGCCGGTTCCATTCGGCGGGTGTCATGTCGGTGATCGACTTCACCAGGTCGATGCCGGCCGAGTTCACCAGACCATCGATGCCGCCCAGCGCCGCGGCGGCCTCGGCGACGACGCGCGTGACCGCGCTTTCGTCGGCGACATCGACGACCAGCCCGGCGGCGCCACCTGCCGCCGACGCAACCGTTGCCACGGCTGCGTCACGATCGATGAACACGACCCCGGCACCACGCCGCACGAACAGTTCGGCAGTCGCGCGACCAATCCCCGACGCAGCGCCCGTGACGACGATGCGACGGCCGGTGAGGTTCGTGACGTCATCCATAGGGCGGCTTCCGCAAGGCGACCGGCTCCATCACCATGTTGTGCTCCTTGAGGTAGGGTCGTACGGCCTCGGCGACCTGATCACAGCGCGCAAACCACACGCCGGGATGCGACAGGATGTGCTTGATCAGCTTCTCCAACATGCTGATGCGCGAGGGCCGGCCGATGATCTGCGGGTGCATCGCCAGCACGAACTCACGGTCCTCGCGGTAGAGCGTGTCGAACTCGTCGATCCAGCCTTCCAGCACCGAGGACGGCGGGTGCATGGTCCGCCCCGGCAGAGTGATCGAGTAGAGGAAGAACGGTGCATCATCGAGCACCCAGGCGAAGGGGAACTCGACGATGTCGCTGGTCTCGCCGTCGAAGCGCAGCAGGTAGGGCGAATCGTCGTCGAAGAAGTTTGAGGAGTAGCCGAAGCCGTACTCCTTGAGAAGTTTGAGCGTGATCTGGCTGAACTCGCCGGCCGGCGACCGATAGCCCGCGGGCTTGCGGCCGGTCATCTTCTGGATGATCTCGATCCCCTTCTCCATCTCCTCGCGCTCCTGCTCGGGCGTGAGGGTGGTGATCCAGGTGTGCGACCAGCTGTGATGGGCGATCTCGTGTCCCCGCTTGAGCACGTCCTCCATCAGGGCCGGATGCTGGCGCATCACAAGGCCGGGGATGAAGAACGTCACCTTGATGCCGTAGCGGTCCATCAGATCGAGGATGCGACCCATGCCGACCTTCCAGCCGTAGGTGCCTTGCGACAGCGCGATCGGCCGTTCCCAGTTCTTGGGATCGCGCGCCGTCCACAAGGTCTCGGCATCGAGATCGAAGGTCAGCATGACCGGGAAACCCTTGGGGGCTATGGGCATCGAACCTCTCCCAACAAACTGTCATGTCGAGCGACGCGAGACATCTTTTGGCGTTTGCTGAGCAAAAGATTCCTCGCTGCACTCGGAATGACGGGATTATGCGAAACGGTGGAAGCCGGTCCACCGCTCCGCCAGCACCAGGAAAATCGCGGTGCCGGCGATCAGCACCGTCGACAGCGCCGCGATCGAGGGGTCGACGCCATACTCGATCGCGGTGAAGATCTTGACCGGCAGGGTCATGTGCCGTGTGCCGAGGATGAAGATCGTCACCGGCACATTGTCGAACGAGGTGATGAAGGCGAACAGGCCGCCTGCCATCAGGCCCGGCCGGATCACCGGCAGGGTCGCCGTCCAGAAAGCGACCCAGGGATTGGCGCCCAGCACGCGCGCCGCCGCCTCGATCTCGGCATCGGCGCCGGCTATGCTGGCGAGGATGGTGCGCACCGTGTAGGGCAGCGTGATCACCAGGTGGGCCAGCAGCAGGCCGGTGAAGCCACCGCGCAAGCCGGTCAGCGTGTAGTACTGCAGCAGTGCCACGCCGATCACCACGCCGGGAAAGGCCAGCGGCGACATCAGCAGGCCGGTGATCGCCGCCGACGCCGGCACCTGGCGTCGTGACAGCGCATAGGCGGCCATCGTCCCCAGCACGATGGACACGGCGGTCACGACGACAGCCAGGATCAGGCTGAACCACAGGGCATCGATGTACTCGCGGTCATTGAACACCGCTTCGTACCAGCGCAGGGTCAGCCCCTTGGGCGGGATCGTGAGGTAGGACGTATTGGTGAACGAGGCCAGCACGACGACCACGACCGGCAGCATCAGGAAGGCCAGGATCACGGCGGCGAACACGGCCAGCCCGCGTGCCCGCCAGCGTTCGGCCGATCGCGCGCTCATGCCCCTGCCCCCATGCGCCGCGCCAAGCCGCTCGACAAGCTGATCAGGCCGACGGCGATCGCGGTCAGGATAAATGAAAGCGCCGCACCTGCCGGCCAGTTCAGCAGTTGCAGGAACTGGTCGTAGATCAGGGTCGACATCACCTTGTAGGTCGGCCCGCCCAGCAGGCGCGGAGTCACCAGCGCGCTGACGGTCAGCACGAACACCAGGATCGAACCGGCGAGAATACCGGGCAGGCTGAGCGGCAAGGTCACGCGGAAAAAGGTCGCGGCCCAGCCGGCGCCCAGGGTGCGCGCCGCATCCTCGACGTCGCGCGGCAGATTGCGGATGACGCCCACCAGCACCAGCACCATGAAGGGCAGGAAGATGTGCGACAGGGCGATCAGCAGGCCGCTGAAGTTGAACAGCAGCTTGATCGGCGTCTCGATCAGCCCCAGCGCGATCAGCGTATCGTTGACCAGGCCGCGATTGGCCAGCAGCGCGATCCAGCCGAAGGTGCGCACCACGAGGTTGAGCAGCAGCGGAAAGACGACCAGCAGCATCAGCCACGGCCGCCAGCGCGACTGCGTGCGGGCCAGGAAAAAGGCCAGCGGATAGCCCAGGACCAGGCATGTCAACGTGACGATCGTACCCAACGCCAGGGTGCGGCCGATGATCTCGAGGTAGTAGCCATCGGTCAGGGCCTTGACGTAGTGCTCGACGGTGAAGCCCTGGCCGATGCCCTTGCCCGGTATGTAGGGCTGGAAGCTGGTCGGCAGCATCGCCAGCAGCGGCAGCAGAAACACCACCAGCAGCAGAAGCAGCGGCGGCGACAGCAGCCCCAGGCCACTGCGATCGAGCCGCTTGGCCAGGCCTGCCCTACGCGACATCGGGCACCACCGTTGTGTCCGTAGCGTCCCATTCGGCGATAATGGCCGTACCGGGGCCGAGACCCGCACGCGCACCGGGAGCCTGCACGTGCAGTTCGATGCCGTCATCGAGCCGGACGAGATACTGCGCGATGGCCCCGGCAAAGGATGCCACCACGACTATCGCGGCGAAACTGTTGGCCGCCGTGGTCGGCGTCCTTACCAGCCGCACGCTCTCCTGGCGCACGACGACGCGGCAGGCGCCGCTGCCGAGTTCGCCTCGCGCCCTCGCCTTGGTGCCGGAAGCCAATGCAATGATAAGATCCTCGCCGTCGCGTCCCTGCACGGTGCCGGGCAGCAGATTGGCGCGGCCGATGAAATGCGCCACGAAGGCGCTCGTTGGCGCGCTGTAGAGGGCGCGTGGCGAGGCCACCTGTTCCAGCCGGCCGCGATTCATCACCGCCACCTGGTCGGCCATGCCCAGTGCCTCGCCCTGATCGTGGGTGACGAACAGGGTGGTGATACCGACCTCCTGCTGCAGGCGCTTGATCTCGATGCGCATCTCATCGCGCAACAGCGCATCGAGGTTGCTGAACGGTTCGTCGAGCAGCAACAGGCGCGGTTCGACCACCAGCGCGCGGGCCAGCGCCGTGCGCTGTTGCTGGCCGCCGGAGAGTTGTCGCGGTGCCCGCTCCGCCAGTCCGTCGAGGCGGACCATCTGCAGCGCCTTCCTCACCCGCGCGTCGATCTCGCTCCTGGCCACGCCGCGGCGCTGCAGGCCGAAAGCGACGTTCTGCGCCACGGTCATGTGCGGGAACAGCGCGTAGGACTGAAACACCAGGCCGAGGTTGCGCTTGTGCACGGCGACGTCGGTGATGTCGTCGCCGCCCACGAAAATGCGCCCGCCGTCCGGCTCGATCAGGCCGGCCACCATGCGCAGCACCGTGGTCTTGCCGCAGCCGCTGGGGCCGACCAGCGACAGGAAGCTGCCTTCGGCGACGGACAGGCTGATGCCGTCGACGGCGGCGATCGATCCGTAACGCTTGATCAGCCCGTCAAGGCGCAGGTCCGACATGCCCGCCCTTCAGCGCGCGATCTCGCGGCCCCAGCGCTCGCTCCAGGCCGGCAGCAAGCGGGCTGTCGTCTCGGGATCGGGGAAATGCATGCGATCGACGGCGGCACCGTAGGGCAGCGCGGCGGCGAGCTTGTCGTCGAGCTTGACGGTCTTGTTGACCGGGCCACCGTACTGCTTTTCCGCGAAGCATTTCTGGGTGTCCGCCGACAGCAGCTGGTCGATGTATTTCTCGGCCAGCGCCTTGTTCTTGGCGCCTTCCGGCACCGACACGGTCGGCAGGATCCCGATCGCGCCCTCCTTGGGGAATGCGGTGGCCACCGACAAGCCCTTGGACGCCGCGGCGCCCACGCGGTCGGGATACCACACCGCGATCGCGATCTCCTCGCGTTCGAACAGCGGCACGACCTGGTCGGCCTGGCTGTACATCATCACGACATTGGGCTTCAGCTTCTTGATCGCCTCGAAGCCGGGGTCGGTGTTGTCCTGCGAGCCGCCGTTGATCATCGACGCGGCGATCACGAAATGGATGCCGGTGGTGCCCGAGATATCGCCGATCGCCAGCTTGCCCTTGAATTCCGGCTTCCACAGGTCGTGCCACGACGTCGGCGGCGTCTTCACCAGCTTGGGATTGTAGGCCAGCGCACTGGCGCCATACATCATGCCCACGAAGCGCTGATCCTTGTCCTTGGCGTTGTCGTAGACCTCGCCGTAGTGCGTGAGCTTCGCCGTGTCGAGCTTGGACAGCAGCCCCTCGTTCTTGCCCTGGGTCGCGATCGCCAGGTCCATGTAGGCCACGTCGATCTCGGGCGAGCCCTTGGTGGCGCGCAGCTTGGCGACGTTCTGCACCGAACTGCCGAGCACGAACTTGACCTTGGCACCGGTCGCTTTTTCGAACGGTGCCACGGCGCAGGCCCGCGTGTTGTCGGCAAACGTGCCGCCGAAAATGCCAACCACCAGTTCCTGTGCTGCGGCTCCCGATGCCGTCACGAACATTGCTGCGGCAATGCCAGCCGCTGCCCCCAAGCGCGTCATCGTCCCCTCCCGTTATTGCCTGCGGTCTATGCCGACGCAAAACCTATGCCGGGCCCCGGGGACGTTCAACGCTCAACGGCGTGACCATCCATGCGCACGTGGCGTGTCAGGACTGCCGCGCACCCCACGCCATCAGACGTCGCATGAAGGCTTCGCACGCCGCGATCTGCGACTTTAAGATGAACTCATTCGGTTGATGCGCCTGCGCGATATCGCCGGGCCCGCAGATCACGGTCGGAATGCCGGCGGCGCGGAATATGCCGGCCTCGGTGCCGTAGGGTACGGCGTAGGTGCGATTGCCGCCGGTCCACTGCAGGGCCAGGGCTTCGGCTTCGCGGTTCTCTTCGGGCCGCAGACCGTCGACGAACGAGCGCCGGTACATATGGATGTTGGCGTCCGGATGCTTGCGGTGCATCGCCGGCAGCAGGGTTTCGGCGATATAAGCCTCGGCCCGGCGCTGCACTTCCGTATGGTCGCCGCCCGGCAACGTGCGATAGCCCCAGTTCATCACACATTCGCGCGCCAGGATGTTGCCGGCGGTGCCGCCATGGATCACGCCGACATTGATGGTGGTGTGGCCCGGTGTCATGTCGATGTCCGGCCGCGGGCGTGCCGCCAGTTCCTCCTGAACAGTGTTCAGGAAATGGATGAACTCGCCGGCGAAGTGCACGGCGCTGACACCCAGGTGCGTCATCGACGAATGCGCCTCCACGCCGATGAACGTCGTGACCAGGCCGCCGCCCGCGTTCTGCGCGTTCACCACGCCCATCATCGTCGGCTCGCCGACGATCACCGCCCGTGGCCGCTTCACGTTGCCCACCAGGCGTTCGACCAGCGAATGAGCGCCCAGACAGCCGATCTCCTCGTCATAGCTCAGCGCCAGGTGGATCGGCACCTTCATGCCGGCGCGCTTGAACTCCGGCAGCAGCGCCAACGCCACCGCCGAGAAAGCCTTCATGTCGGCCGTACCGCGACCAAACAGCATCCCGTCCTTCTCGACCATGGTCCAGGGATCGGTGTTCCACGGCTGGCCGTCGACCGGCACCACGTCGGTATGTCCCGACAGCACGATGCCGCCTTCGACGTCGGGGCCGACCGTGGCGTAGAGATTGGCCTTGGTCTTTTCCTCATTGGGCACCAGGGTCGACTCGACTCCATGCGCTTCGAGGTAGCCCCGGACGTAGTCGATCAACGCCAGATTCGAGTTGCGCGACGTCGTGTCAAACGCCACCAGGCGCCGCAACATCTCGATCGAATTCACCACTTCAGCCGACATGAAAGACTCCAAAAACAACCCCTCTCCCCGCGAGGGCGGGGAGAGGGAAAGTATTACTTCACTTTCACGAAACGCAGTGGGAAGTAGTTGTCCGGGGACTGGTGCAGCTCGATGTTCTTGCGGGCGGCCCAGATGATCGCCTGCTGATGCAGCGGGATATAGGCATAGTCGCCGAGGTAGATCGCCGTCGCTTCGCGGATCATCTCGTCGCGCTTCTCCGGATCGATCTCCTGCTCGATCTTGTCGGCCAGCGCGTCGAACTTGGGATTGCAGTAGCGGCCGTTGTTGGTCTGGCCCTTGCGCCGGTCAAGGTTATAGCACTGGATGAGCTGCTCGAAGACGTTATGCACGTCATAGGTCGAGCCCGGCGACCAGCCCAGCATGTACATGTTGATGTTCGGCACCGGATTGGTTGTCTGCAGCGCGATCTTGGCGAAGAACTTCAGCCGGGTTTGCGCCAGCAGATTCACCTTGATGCCGGCCTTGGCCAGCATCGACACCGTCGCCTGGCAGATCTTCTCGTCGTTGACGTACCGGTCGTTGGGGCAGTCGAGGCTGATCTCGAAACCGTTGGGATAGCCGGCTTCGGCCAGCTTCTTCTTCGCTTCCTCCGGCTTCAACAGCGACGGCCGCTTGTCGAGGTCCTTCACGTACCCGTTGATTCCCGGCGCCACCATCAATGCCGTCGGGTAGGACTGGCCACGCATCACGGTGCGCTTGATCGCCTCGATATCGATGGAACGGTAGATGACCTCCCGCACCCGCTTGTCCTTCAGCGGATTGCGGCCCTTGATGTTGGATTCGGGCAGCTCGTCGCGCAGATGATCGAAACCGAAATACACCACCCGTGTCTCGGGCCCCTCGATGACCTTGAGGTTGGCATCGCGCTTAAGGCTGTCGGTATCCTGGGGCGGCACCTCGTACATCATGTCGATGTCGCCGGCCTTCAGCGCCGCCACGCGTGTGGCGGGATTGGCTACCACCGAGAAAATCACTTCGGTGAGGTTGTGTTCCGGCTTGTCCCACCAGGTGGGATTGGGCACCAGGATCGTCCTCTCGCCCGCCTTGCGGTCCTTGAGCACGAACGGGCCGGTACCGTTGGCGTTGCGCGACGCGTAGCTCTCCTCGTTCTTGCGCAGGTCGGCCGGTACCGTCGTGTTGTTCTTCTCGCACCAGGCCTTGGACATGATGGCGAACTGGGCGAACTTCTGGTCCAGCAGCGGGTCGGGATACTTGGTCTCGAACTCGACGCGGGTGTCGCTGACCTTCACCGCTTCCTTGACCGATGCGAAGTAGGACCGGATGCCGGAGTTGTCGTGGTTGGCGCGGCCGAAGGAAAAGACCACATCGTCGGCCGTGAACTTCGTGCCGTCATGGAAGGTCACGCCCTGCCGCAGCTCGAAGAACCAGCGCGTCGGCGAGACCTTGCCCCATTTGACCGCCAGCGCCGGCTCGAGCTTGAGGTCCTTGCCGCGGCGCAGCAGGCCCTCGTAGATATTGGCGTTGAATTGCAGCAGGAAAGTCTCGTTGCGACCGTAAGGGTCCATCGAGTTGGTATCGCCGGCGTTGGCCCAGCGGAAGGTTTTCGCCGAGGCCGGCATGCCGATGGTGCCGCCGAGGCCGGCCAATGCCGAAGCGACACTCAATGCCAGGCCCCATCGTCGGAGCAACGCACGCTTCCTCATCACGCACTCTCCCAAGCCCGCGCCGTCACCCCCTGGTGCGGCCAAGCGGTGACGATGGCACTCCCCCACAGCGCAATCAATGCCGGGTCGCGGTCTGGACATGGCTCCCGCGCTGCTGCTCGTGCTTTGATCCCTGGGCATCGCAAACAGGAGGACGTCGCATGAATCGTCTGGACGGCAAGGTGGCGTTGATCTCCGGCGCCGCGCGCGGCATCGGCGCCGAAACCGCACGACACATGATGCAGGCGGGCGCCAAGGTGGTGATCGGTGACGTGCTGGATGAACAGGGCCGGCAAACCGTCCAGGCACTGGCACGCGACGGCGGCGACGCGGCGTACGCCCACCTCGACGTCACCAGCACCGACGACTGGAATGCCGCCGTGGCCCAGGCGACATCGCGGTTCGGGGGCCTCGATATCCTGGTCAACAATGCCGGCGTCTTCATCGGCCGCGGCATCGAGGAGGCCAGCCTCGCCGACTGGCAGAAACTGTGCAGCGTCAACCTGACGGGCGTGTTCCTGGGCACCAAGCTCGCCATGCCGGCGTTGCGCGAGCGCGGACAGAAGAGCCCCCATGGCAGCGCCATCGTGAATCTCGCGTCCATCGCCGGCCTGGTCGGCTCACAGCTCGATCCGCTCTACTCCATGACCAAGGGCGGCGTGACCACGTTCACCAAATCGGCGGCACTGGAGTTCGCGCGCAAGGGCTACCGCATCCGCGTGAATTCGATCCATCCTGGTGTCATCGAGACGGACATGGGCGCGCAGACATTCGTTGCCCGCGCCGAGCGCATGAGCACTAACGACGTCGATGCAGCGCGTCAGCTGTCGCAGGCGTCACATCCCATCGGCCGGCTGGGCACACCAGCCGATATCGCCAACGGCATCGTCTTCCTGGCGTCCGACGACGCCGGTTTCATGACCGGCGCCGGCCTTGTCGTCGATGGTGGCATGACGGCGCAATAGCGCACGATATGCCGCCTTCTTTCACGCCCACGAACACTCACGCCACCGCATCGCCGCGAATCAGTCCTTGATTGGACGCAAAGACCGTGTTGAGTCGATGCGTGCCGTTGTTTTTCCGGTAAAGACATCGTCTGCGCCGTGACAAGGAGGTCTGTATGCGTTGGCTCATCCTTCCCGCTCTTGCTGCCGGCCTCGCCGGCTGCGTGCAGGATCGCGGCTACTCCGACGGGCCACGAGGCGGCTACTATGACCCGCCGCCGCGCTCCTCCTATCCCCAATCGCGCTGGGATGATGGTGGTCGCGACCAGTGCGCCTTCCGCACGCGGCGCGGCACGCTCACCGGCTACAAGCCCCAGGGCAAGGACCGCTGCTGCGTCATGACCCGCGACGGAGAATCCTGCCAGCGCCTGAGCTAGCAGCTCTACGGCCTGTTCCGCGTCTTCGTCATCCCGAGCAGCTCTCGGGATGACGGCCTGTCGCCTGACAATCGCCATTCCCAGGCCGACGTCTCTCCATCTTCCATCAAGAGTTTCGGATCTGTCGCGCGTACGCCTGCCTGATGATCCTCGACAAGACCTCGCGATCGGCGCGTCAGGCGTCGATGGCCGTACGGATGGCGCGGGCGAAGCCGCTGCGGGTGAACGGCTTGGCAATGAAGGGCACGTCGGGATCGAGCGTGGTGCGCCCACCCGCGTCGCCGGCGTAACCAGACATATAGGCGAGCTTCACTTCGGGACGGCGCGTCCGCGCGACGCGCGCCACATCGGGCCCGCTCATGCCGCCAGCCAGCATCACGTCGGTCAGCAGCAGTTTAACGTCCACTGACGCATCGAGCATCGCCAGCGCAGCCGGGCCGTCGGCAGCCTCGATCACGCGATACCCCAATCCACCCAGCATGGTGACGGCGAGCCGGCGGACATCGTGGTTGTCCTCCACCACCAGCACGGTTTCCCCCAACCCGCGCGACAAGGGCTCGACCGCGCTCTTGCTCCCGGCAGCAGCGCCCTGCACCGGTGCCTCGGGCAGATACAGGGTGAGAGTCGTGCCGCGCCCGGGTGCGCTGTCGAGCTGGATATGGCCGCCGGATTGCTTGACGAAGCCATAGACCATCGACAGGCCCAGCCCCGAGCCCTTGCCGATCTCCTTGGTGGTGAAGAACGGCTCGAACGCGTGCGCCCGCACGTCATCGGGCATGCCGGTACCGGTGTCGGCGATGGAGATCGCGACATAGCGGCCGCGCCTCGCCTCGGGATGCTGGCGGATATAGGCATCGTCGAAGTCGATATTGTCGGCCGCGATGCGCAAGCGACCACCCTGCGGCATGGCATCGCGCGCGTTGAGTGCCAGGTTGAGGATCGCGTTCTCGAGTTGCCCGCGATCGATCATCACGCCGCGCAGCAACGGCGCCAGCCGAAGGTCGATCGAGATGTTTTCGCCCAGGGTGCGCCGCAACAGGCCGGCCAACTCTTCGATCAGGGTGCGCACATCGGTGCGACGGGGGGAGAGCGTCTGGCGGCGGGCGAACGCCAGCATCTGGCCAGTGAGTTCGGCGCCACGCTCGGCTGCCCGCAGCGCGTCTCCGGCGCGCAACGACGTCTCCTCGTCCGCGCCACGATCCAGCATGAATTCGAGGTTGGTCATCACGACCTGAAGCAGGTTGTTGAAGTCGTGCGCCAATCCGCCGGTCAGCTGGCCGACGGCTTCCATCTTCTGGGCATGGGCCAGTTGCTCCTCGATGGCGATGCGATCGGTAACATCGCGCATGATGCTGGCGAAGCCGGGCGGCACGCTCTCGCTCTCGCTGTCGATGCGCGATATCACGACGTCGGCCCAGAACAGGCTGCCATCCTTGCGCGCCCGCTGCTCGCGGCCGGCATAGCGACCGCTCTCTTGCGCCGTGCGCAAGGCGGCCGCGGGCGCGCCGGCGACGCTCCTGGCCGGCGGCCAGAAAGCCTGATGTGAGCGACCGATGATGTCGTCGGCGTCATAGCCGGTGATCTGCCGGGCGCCCTCGTTCCAACTCGTCACGTTGCCGACGGGATCAAGCATGACGATGGCGTAGTCGCGGGCCCCGTCCACCAGCAGACGAAAGCGCCGCTCGCTCTCGCGCAGCGCCTGCTCGATATGGATGCGCTCGGTCACGTCGGTCCGCACGCCGACCAACCCGCCGCTGGGAGTACGACGGTCGCTGACCATCAACCAGCGGCCGTCCGACAGATGGCGCAGCAATGGCTCTTCGGGCGGTGTCTGGAAATGTTGCAGCCGCAGGCGCAGCCAGGCCTCGGGGTCGCTGACCGCCAGCGGTTCGGCGATGTAGTTTTTCTTGAGGCCCAGACGGAGGATCTCCTCGAAGGTCATCCCTTCCACCTTGGGGACATCCTTGAGGTAGGCATAGGCCTCGCGATACTTCCGATTGCAGAGCACCAGCCGGCCGTCGGGATCGAAGTAGACGAAACCGTCGGATGTGCTCTCAATGGCTTCGGTCAGCATCGCCTGGATGTTCACGCGGTCCGACAGGTCGCGCATCGCACCGATGAAGCGACGGCGTCCGTCCAGCATCAGTTCGCCGATCGCGAGATCGATCGGAAATGTCGTGCCGTCCTTACGCTCGCCGACGACCTCGACGCCACCGGCGCCGATGATCCGGGCTTTGTTGGTCTCCCGGTAGCGTGCCAGATACAGATCATGCCGCGACCGGAACGGCTCGGCCATCAGCATCTTGACGTTGCGCCCGGCCAGTTCGGCGCTGGTGTAGCCGAACATCGATATGACGGCCCGGTTGACGCGTTCGATCACGCCCATCTCGTCTATCACGACCAGCCCGTCGACCGTCGCGTCCATGATGGCCTGTGCGTGGCGCTCGCTTTCCTGCAGTCGGCGCTCGTCTCGCTTGCGCTCCGTGATGTCGACCCGCACACCCACGATACCGCCGTCCGCCGTCGGATGCTCGTTGACGCGATACCAGCGGCCGTCCGTCAGCGCGACCTCGATGGGCTGTCCAGGCTGCCGGTGCGCCCGCAGCCGCTGCGCCACCCAGTCCTCCTCGTTGTTGATCGCATCGACATACGCATCGCGTTTCAGGGCCTGGCGCAGGATGTCTTCGTACTTCATCCCCACCTGCAGGTCGGGGGCGAAATCGCGGAAGTACGCGCGGTACTCCCGGTTGACCGCCACGAGCCGGTCGTCCTTGTCGAGCAGAAGAAAACCGTCCGGCAGCGAGTCGATCGCGTCGACCAGACGCCGGTGATTGGCCGATGCCTCGGCCTGCGCCTGGCGCAGCCGCTCGACATGGCGCGCGAGCAGCGCCGTCAGGCCGAGGATGACCATGCAGGCGAGCCCGGCACCAACACCATTGCGCCAGGCGCCGACCCGCCAGAACGCGAGATAGTCGGTATCGAACGCCGATACCGAAACGGCCAGCGGCCACGTCTTGAGGGCGCGATAAACCGTGATGCGCGTCCGGCCATCCGGCAGGTTTTCGCGCACGGAACCACCGTCCGACCGCCTCGCCGCATCGGCGAATTGCGGAGTCCAGGGCACGCGGCGATCGACCTGGCCGGGCCGGGCATGCTGGGCGAGCATGACTCCGTCATGCCGCCACAGGGCCACGGTGCTCTCGCCGTCGTCGACCAGCAAACGATACGCAGCATCGAAGTCGGATGCGGGGATCGGCGTCAGGATGATGCCGATCGGCTGTCCACCACCGCCGGCGATCGCCAGACCAATTGGCAGTACTGGATGGTCCGCCGCACCCAGTCGCATCGGCAGCGAGACCGCGAGTTGCCCGTCCTTGCGCGACAGGATGTCCTGCAGCATGGCCTCGGGCAATGTCGTGCCGATGACGGCAGAATCGCGCGCCGCGTGGATGATGCGGCCGTCGAGACGGACAATCAGGATGTTGGTCACAGCAGTGACGCCGTCCAGCCTGTCGCGTAGCCGGCGCTGGATCGTGGTATTGCTCGGCCCATCAAGAGCGCCCGCATCGCCCAGCGAATCGCGCACGACGCGCAGGACCAGGGAAGCCTCGCCAAGCGAGTGCGCTACGTGTTCGTCCAGAATGCGCGCCTCGGACTGGATCCGCCGCAACGCGCCCTCTTCCGCCAGCTGTCGCTCGGCGAGAATTGTGTGGAGAAAGGTCAGTCCCAGGACGGTGGCAGCCAGTACACCGCCCACCACGACAATCAGGCGTAGCCTCATGACCTCATGTCGACGCGTCCCGCGCCTTGGGCGCTCGGACGACGATCTTAGGCGCATTGTGCCACAGGCGCACGTTCGAGGATGCGTCAGAGGTTCTGGTCGTGGCTGAACACGGCTCGGCCGTCGACGGGTGCTCGCCCTCGAGGATCATGCCGATGGGCCACATCGCATTCGTCCACGCCCGCTGCAGAGCGCTGGAGGTCGAGATCGTCGGGTTGTCGTCCATGTCGATGCTCGATCAGATGCTCGGAGATTTGGATAACGCCAAAAGAGCGTTAAAATCGCGACAAGAATGGTTCGCTTCGGACCGACCGCAAGTATCTCCAAAGCAATTGGGAATGGCAACATATTTTCTTTTATAAACAATATCATACATGTGCATTTTAATAAAAAATGAGACCCGACTCACTACCCGAACGACGGCGTGAGAGCACCTCGAGATGATATTTGCATATATACTATTATAACATACATATTGTTTAATATATTGAAATCACTGAATTTTATTTCACAAATTGCAGACACACAGTCATTTGAATGAGAATCGCGAATTTTCACAATCTCTTCACATCAAGTAGCCGTGACAGCGGGTTTCAAGCTGCGGCAGTGCGACGGCACAACGCACCGCGGCCCCCTAAGGGCAGCGTTCATGTCGTGAGGCACCGGGTTCGCGGATCATAGCAACGACCCGCCACTGTCGTGGCGGGCCTGTCCAGAAACCGTTTGCGTAACCGACTCGCGGTTATCCCTGGATCGCTTCCTCGACGTCGCGCAGGCGATCCTTGCCGAAATAGATCTCGTCGCCGACGAAGAAGGTGGGCGAGCCGAAGGTGCCGCGCTCGACCGAGCGCTGCGTATTGGCCATCAGCCGGTCCTTCACGTCCTGGCGCTGGACCAACTCAAACAGCTGAGCAGTGGGCAGGGCCGACTCATCCAGGGCCGCGCGCAGGACGGCGGGGTCATCCATCTTCTTCGGCTCGGCCCACATATGCCGATAGACCTCATCGACATAGCGCTCGAAGATGCCCAGCGTCTGGGCGGCGACGGCACCGCGCATCAGCATCAACGTGTTCACGGGAAAGAACGGGTTGCGCTTGTAGCGGGTGATGGCATGCCGCTTCAGGAAGCGATCCATCTCGATCTGCTCGTAGTCGGGCTTGTTCTTGATGCCGGCCAGGCTCTCGGCCGGCGACCGGTTGCCGGTGAGCTTGAAGACGCCGCCCAGCAGGATCGGCACGTACTCGATCCTGGCACCGGTGCGCTTTTCGATATCCGGAATGACCAAGTGGCAGAGATAAGCGTTGGGGCTACCGAAGTCGAAGTGGAATTCCACGGCTGGCATGGCGCTCACCATTTCTCGCCAAAGGGTCGGATTTCCTGCTCGAAAGTCCAGGCGTCGCGGGGCTGCTTGTAAAGCTGCCAGTACGTCTCGGCAACGGCCTCGGGCCGCATGAGCCGACCAGGCTCGAGGTTTTGCAGTCCGGCCTCCCCTTCGCGGTCCTTGATGCGCTCGCGCACCCAGGCGGTGTCGACGCCGGCGTCGATCACGAGATGGGCGACATGGATGTTCTTGGGCCCCAGCTCGCGCGCCGCGCTCTGCGCCATGGCGCGCAATCCGGCCTTTGCCGCGGCAAAGGCCGCGTAACCAATGCCACCCCGCAGGCTCGCCGTGGCGCCGGTGAAGAAGAGGCTGCCCTGGCCACGCGGCACCATGAGTCGGGCCGCCTCGCGGCCAGCCAGGAAGCCGGAATAGCAGGCCATCTCCCAGACCTTGCGGAAGACGCGTTCCGTCGTATCCAACAGCGGAAAATTGACGTTGGCGCCGATATTGAAAATGCAGACCTCCAGCGGCGCGTGCTGATCGGCCGCCTGCAGGAAGGCCGTGATGTCTTCTTCCTGGCGGGCATCGAGCGACCGCGCGACGATGCGGCCGCCCTGGGCCTCGATCTCCGTCACCAGAGGCGCCAGCTTGTCGCCGTTGCGGCGGCCGGCGAAGACCGTAAAGCCCTCGGCCGCAAATCGCTTGGCGATGGCGGCACCGATATAGTCGCCGGCGCCGATCACGGCGGCTGTCGCGTTGCGGTGTTCCAAGGTTTCCTCCTTCGACGCGGCGGCGTCTCTGCGTGCCGCGGATAGTGAGTGTTATTTTTGAACTCGTCAATCGACGCAATGGCAACGATTACGACTGACCCAATGAGAAAAACTAAATCGACCGTGTTGTTTCAGAATTGATTCGCGAGACCGCGCGGATCACTCGCTCGAGTCCGGACGACCGCCTTGCCGGTTCCCGTTCAGTCCGCCCGTCGGCGCCGCGATGCCGGTATCTCCACACCGGCCGGCGCATGCCGGCTGCTGACGGCGCCGGGTCCCGGGTGTACGTGCACCCGCCGCGGATCCAGCGTCTCGCCGCACTGGGAGCACACCATGAGGGGGTCGAAATCCTTGCCGCAAAGGTCGTGGCGATGCAGCAACGGCCGCCCACTCCGCTTCTCCGAGACGTGGACATCGCCCCAGTGCACCAGTGACAGGATAACGGGATAGAGATCGAGCCCCTTCGGGGTCAATCGGTACTCATAACGCAGCGGTCCCTCCTGATAGGGAACCTTTGCCAGGACGAACTTGGCGACCAGCTTCTTGAGCCGATCCGCCAGGATCGGCCGCGTGATCCCCAGCCGCGCCTGAAAATCCTCGAAGCGGCGGACCCGCAGGAAGCAGTCGCGCAGGATCAGCAACGTCCAGCGGTCTCCGATCACCGAGAGCGTGCGTGTCAGCGAGCACGCCTCCTCGTCCAGTCTGTTCCACTGCATGGCAATCCTCGGTCCGACTGCGTTCTATTATGAAACGTTGGAGGAAGATCACCAAGACAAGCATGTCGGCGCAAGAAAGCATTTCTCATCAAGCCATGCCGGCCGACATTGCGCCGCAGTCGACATGGGCGGAACGGCACGAACAGCGACAGCGGATTTGCAGTTTTACCGAACTGCCGCCAAGCTCGCCCACCACCCCTTTGGAAGGACTCAATTCATGGCGGGACCGCGCGCCCTCACTTCAAGCCTGACGCTGGCAGTTGCTGCCACCATCGCCGACACGGCCCTCGCCCTTGCCCGTGCAGAAAAGCTGCATCCGTTGGTCGTCGCGGTGTTCGACTCGGCGGGCTCGCTGGTGGCCTATAAGCGCGAAGACGGCGCCGGTCTGCTGCGCTTCGACATCGCCACCGGCAAAGCCTGGGGTGCGCTCGGCATGGGGCTATCGTCACGCGCCATCCGTGACCGCATGAAGGAGAATCCCGGTTTCCAGAGCGCACTGGCGGCCGCATCTGGCGGTCGTTTCGTGCCGGTACCTGGCGGTGTGCTGATCCTCGACGGCAGTGGTGCTGCTATCGGCGCGGTTGGCATCAGCGGCGACACGTCGGAAAAGGACGAGTACTGCGCCATCGCGGCGATCCACCGCGCCGGCTTCACCTCGGATCCGCCGCAACCGGATCCCAACTGGCGCGGATAGATATGCTGCTCGCGATCGCGCGTATCGCCGTAGCGACGCTCTGCCTGGCGGTGATCGATCCGGCGCAAGCCCAGGACCGAACCATCGTGACGCTCGGCACGGCGACACCCGGCGGCGGTTTTCCGGTCTACGGCGATGCCGTGGCACGGATCATCAACGAGACCGATCCAACGCTGCTGGTTCAGCCGCGCAACACCAAAGGCAGTGCCGAGAACATACCGCTCCTGGAAGCGGGCGCGCTTGACATGGCCCTGGTGCAAGGCGAAGCCGCCTTCGAGGCCATGAACGATATCGGGCGACCGCCGGCCAACCTGAAGATCCTCGCCGCCATGTACACCACACCTGGCATGTTCGTCGTGCGCGCCGACAGCGCTCATCGCAGTATCCGCGATCTGGTCGGGCACAAGGTGGCCTTCGGTGCGCGCGGCTCCGGCCTGGTGATTCTGGCGCGCTATGTCCTCGACGGCATGGGCCTGGACATGGACCGCGATTTCCAGGCGATCTACCTGGATCGCGCCGGTGACGGCCCGGCCATGGTGCTCGATGGTCGCGCCGCGGCGCTGTGGGGCGGCGGCAGAGCGTGGCCCGGCTTTACGGTCATGGCCAACAGCCAACCGGGTGCGCGCTTCATCACGCCCAGTGCCGAAGACATCGCCGGCATTCGCGCCAAGCACCGCTTCCTGAGTTCCCTGGTGGTACCGGCAGACAGCTACCCCAAGCAGGACCGCGACCTGAATTCGGTCGGGTCGTGGAGCTACATCATGATGCGGCCGACGCTCGCCGATGATGTCGCGTACCGGGTCGCCCGAGCCCTGCACCGCGGAGAAGATGACCTCGCGCGCCGACTGCCGCAGGCCCAGGAGACAACGGCGGCCAATACCGGGGTGATCGTCCCGCGATCGGAGTTGCATCCGGGTGTCGCTCGCTACCTCGATGAGGTGCGCCTATTGCGTTAAATGCGACCCAGCTCCGCCACGCGGATGGCTGGCCGGCACGCGGCTGGCGCCGTACCTTTGAGTCGTCCGGCAGCAACCACGGCAGCACCGCCCGCATCATCGGCCATCAGAGAGGTTTCTTCATGAACGTCGTCGCCAAAACCGAAGCCGGTGATCTCGGCCTGTCGGCGCCGCGGCTGGAGCGCATCCGCCAATGGACCCAGGCGCAGGTCGACCAGAAACGGCTCGCCGGTCTGATCACGATCGTGAGCCGCCGCGGCCAGGTGGCACTGATGCACACGGCCGGCAAGGCCGACCTGGCGCGCGACAAGCCGATGCGGCCGGACACGATCTTCCGCATCTATTCGATGACCAAGCCGCTCACCAGCGTCGCCATCATGATGCTGTACGAGGAAGGCCGCTTCCAGCTGGACGATCCGATCACGCACTTCGTGCCGGCCTTCAAGAACATGCGCGTCTACGTCTCGGGCTCGCGCGGCAAGTACGACAGCGAGCCGGCGCAGCGCGACATCACGTTCCGCGACCTGCTCTCGCACACCTCGGGACTGACCTACGGCTTCATGGAATCGACGCCTGTCGATGCCATGTATCGCGAGATCGGCGTCGACTTCCAGACGTCCAAGGCCAGCCTCAAGGAGGTGGTGGAGACCGCCGCCAGCCTGCCCTTGATCGCGCAGCCGGGCAGCGAGTGGAACTACAGCATCGCGACCGACGTGCTGGGCTATCTTGTCGAAGTGATCTCGGGCCAGCCGTTCGGCGCTTTCCTGCAGGAGCGCGTGATTGGCCCCCTGGGCATGGTCGACACCAGCTTCCACGTCCCGGCCGACAAGGTCGAGCGCTTCGCCGCCAACTACAGCCCTGACGATAACGGCGGCCTCAAGCAGATCGAGGATCCGCAGAAGAGCCGCTTCCTGGCCCCTCGCCTGTGCTCCGGCGGCGGCGGCCTGCTGTCGACGGCGGCCGACTACATGCGCTTCTGCCAGATGATGCTGAACAAGGGCGAGCTGGATGGCGTGCGCCTGCTGGGCCGCAAGACGGTCGAGTTGATGACGACCAACCACCTGCGCGGCGACATGGCCGACATGGGCCAGCCGCGCTTCAGCGAGTCGGCCTACACCGGCATCGGATTCGGCCTCGGCTTTTCGGTGATGCTCGACCCGGCCAAGGCGCAGATCCTCGGCACGCCGGGCGAGTACGCCTGGGGCGGCGCCGCCAGCACGGCGTTCTGGATCGACCCTGCCGAGCAGATGTACGTGATCCTGCTCACGCAGCTCATGCCGTCGTCGAGCTACCCCATCCGCCGCGAGCTGCGCGTGCTGAGCTACCAGGCGATTGTGGATTGAGTCTTAACTTCCTCCCCTGCTTTGCCGGGAGGTGCCCCGAAGGCCCGAAGGGGAGCCAACGTGGTTTGAGTAACGGAGACCACGCCGGGTCCCCATCCGGCCTTCGGCCACCTTCCCCGCAAGCGGGGAAGGGAAGATCCTAAGCCGCCTGCTCCTGCTGCGCGGTCGGCGCCTCACCGGCCACGGTCGTGCGGCGCATGTCGCGCACCTCGCCGGTCTCATTGTAGCGGCGCACCCGGTGCATGGTCTGGCGGTTGTCCCACATCACCAGGTCATACTGCCGCCACTGATGGGCATGGACGAACTCGCGCTGGGTCGCATGCTCGATCAGGTCGCGCAGGAAGGCGCGCGCCTCCGGCATCGGCCAGCCCAGGATCGTGCCGGCGTGCGAGGCCAGGAACAACGATTTTCGGCCGGTCACCGGATGCGTGCGCACCAGGCTCTGCCGCACCGGCTTGAAGGTGATGCGCTCTTCTTCCGTGAACTCGCCGAAGCCCAGCGTGCCGCGTGAATAGATCAGCGAATGCTCGCAGACCAGGTCTTCGATCTCGGCCTTGGTCGCATCGTCGAGCGCATCGTAGGCGGCCCGCATGTCGGCGAACTCCGTGTTGCCGCCGCTCGACGGCACCGCGCGGCCCGACAGCAGCGAATACTTCGCAGGAATGGCCCGGAACGAGCTGTCGGAGTGCCACAAACGGTTGCCGAGGTTGAACATGCGGCGACGATCGTCGCGCTCGAAGATCTTGTTGTCGGGGTCGAGGTTGGAGATGTCGGCCAGTTCGACGCTGATGCGCCGCTCGTTGGCCTTGGTGATGTTGCCGCCGACCGCCAGTTCAATCCGGCCGAAATTGCGGGTGAAGGCGACCTGCTGTTCGTCGCTGATGTTCTGATCATGGAAGACCAGCACGGCGTGGCGATCCATGCCGGCCTCGATGGCCGCGACCTCGTCGGGGGCCAACGGCCGACGCAAATCGACGCCGGCAACCTCGCCAACAAAGACAGGATGAAGCGGACGGATGGTGACGCTCATCGGTTCACTCTCCGGCAAAGACACGCGCGGTATCCTAGCCCTGTCGTGGCCGCCGCGCCATTCCGACGGCTCATGGCAGGCAGCGGACCCGGTGATGCCAACGACACAATGGGCACCACAGCGCGACATCGCCACGATACGCACCGCCCCTAGGATGCCGCCGTCCAATCCCTGGCCTTCAGCCTTCAGGAGCATGCCATGCTCAGAAAGACCGTCATCGTTGCCGCAGCACTGGTCGGCGTGTTTGCCTCGGCGCCCTCGCAGGCCCAGCTCGCCATCGCCTTCGATCCGTCGACCGGCCGGGCGGTGGCCTTCGCCGGCACCACCGACGCGGCCCGCAATCAGCGCGAAGCGATCTCAAGCTGCGGCAGCGGCTGCAAAATCGTGGCCACGGGCAAGAGGACCTGTGCCGCGGTGTCGGAATCCATATCCACGGGCGGTTCGGTGTGGGCCGTCGGCCACGGCACCACGACCTCGGTCGCCGCGCAAAATGCCTACCACGCCTGTCGTGGCAAGGGCGGCGTGAACTGCAAGACCGCAGCGTCGATCTGCGATTGAACGAGGCATAGGAATCAAGCCTGTCATCTCGAGCGCAAGCGAAGGATCTCGGGCGGCGCCTAGATCCCTCGCTACGCTCGGGATGACGGTGAACCGTTAGCCGGTCGCCGCCCTCTTGCGGGCCTCGCGGGCCGCAATGGCCTCATGCCGGCGCAGCAGTGCTTCGGCACGGCGAATCACCGGGATGTCGATCATCTTGCCATCGATCGCGAACGAACCGCGGCCGGCCGCCGCCTGCTTGCGGTCCTCCTCGATGATGCGCCGGGCGTAGGCAACCTCTTCTACCGACGGCGTGTACTCCTCGTTGACGATCGGCACCTGCCCGGGGTGGATACAGCTGGCACCCATGAACCCGAACTGGCGTGAGCGGCGCACCATGCGGCGGAAGCCGTCCCAGTCGCCGAAACTGGCTACGCTGGCGATGTAACCGAACGGCATCAGGCCGGCCGACTTCGCGGCATAGATCATGGTCTGCTTGGGCAGTTGCAACGTTTCCTCGGTGGGCTCCATGCCAACTTCCGATGCGAAGTCCTCACCGCCGATACTCATGGCGACGAGGCGCCCGGCCGACGCCGCGATCGCCGGCATGTTAAAGTAGCTGGCCGGCGTCTCGATCATGGCGATGAACTTGGTGTGCCCGATGGGCAGCCCCCGCTGCTGCTCCAGGTCGCTCACCAGTTCGTCGAGCAGCCTGATGTGATCCGGTCCTTCGACCTTGGTCACCGCGATGCCGTGAACACCGGCACAGACCGACGCCTCGAGATCGCGCACGGCCATCTGCAGCGGCCGGTTGATGCGCACCACCACGTCGGCGCCGCCGCGGCTGACCCGTGCCGCGGCTTTCTCGACCAGGGTGCGTGCCGTATCCTTCTCGGCCGGCGGCACGCTGTCCTCGAGGTCGAGTTGCACGACATCGGCGCCGCGCGTGTGGGCCTTGTCGACATACTTGTCGACATTGACCGGCACGTAGAGCAGCGAACGCCAGACCGGCAAGTTCTTTTCGGCCGTCATGATGCCCTCTTGGCGGGCTTGGGTGAGCCGGCTTCGATCACGACGCCCTGGGCTTTCAGGGTGGCATAGTCCGCATCGGACACGCCGATCTCGGCCAGGATCGCCTGGTTGTGCTGGCCGAGCTTGGGCGCCGGGGTTCGGATCGAGCCCGGCGTCGTGGACAGGCGCGGTATGACGGGATGCATGGGGAACTGGTCCATCTCCTCGTCCGGGTAGTCGGCGAGGATTTCCCGTTCGATGAAATGCGGATCACGCAGGATCTGGCGCACGTCGTAGACCGGGCCGATCGTGACTTCCGCTTTGTCGAAGAAGGTCACGGTTTCATCCAGGGTGCGCGCACCCACGAACGCTCCGATGATGGCATCGAGTTCCTCGGCATGCTGCACGCGATCGGCGTTGGTGCGATAGCGCGGATCGTCGATCAGATCGGCACGGCCGATGGCGCGGAACAGACGCTCGGTCATGCCCTGAGTCGACGCCGACAGACAGACCCAGCCATCGTCACGGGTCCGGTATACGTTGCGCGGCGCGGCGTTGGTCGAGCGGCTGCCGGTGCGCTCTTTCACCGTGTCGGTAAGCCTGTGATTGGCGGCCTGCGGGCCCAGCGCGTTGAACAGCGGGTCGAGCAGCGGCAGGTCGATCACCTGACCCTTGCCGCCATTCACCTCGACTTCCCGCAACGCCATCATGACCGCGCCGACACCGGTCAGCCCGGCGATGGTGTCCGCCAGGTACATCGGCGGCAACACCGGCTCGCGATCCTCGAAACCGTTCATCGAGGCAAAGCCGCTCATGCCCTCGACCAGGGTGCCGAAGCCCGGCCGGTGGCTATAGGGACCGCTCTGCCCCCAGCCCGAGACGCGCGCGATCACCAGCTTCGGGTTCGCCGCCAGCAACACATCGGGCGCCAACCCCATCTTCTCCAGGGTGCCGGGACGGAAGCTTTCGACAAACACGGCGCACGACGGCACCAGCTTCAGCAGCAGTTCCCGCACCGGCGCCTTGCGGAAATCGACCGCCAGGCTCTTCTTGTTGCGCGCGAAGATCCGCCAGTTGGTCTCCACCCCGCCGACCCGCCAGGCGCGCAACGTGTCACCCTCGGGTGGTTCCACCTTGATCACGTCGGCGCCGTAGTCGCCCAGCATCTGGGTGAGCGTATTGCCCGCCACCAGGCGCGACAGGTCCAGCACGCGAACGCCCTTCAAGGGCCCAGCCGCCGCACCGGCCGCGTAGTTGCGTTTTCTCAAGCCTTCGGTCATCGCCGTCCCGTATCCATACACAGATCACGCCGTACGTTACTGTCGCGCTTCATGGCTGTCATCCAAGGGCATCCGGCGACAGCGGATGACAGGCGTGCAAATCCTCGGATAGGCTTGCGCGGCGCAGCACAATGGATCCCCATGAAAGTCTTCATCGCCTGCCTTGGTACCGAGACCAACACGTTCGTGCCGTTCCCCACCGGCCGGCGCAATTTCGAGGAGAACGGTGTCTTCCACGGCGACGTGACCAAACGCACGCCCAACCTGTTCTCGGCTCCCATGCATGTCTGGCGCCGTCGCGCCGAGGAACGCGGCTGGACGGTCGTGGAGAGCCTGTTCGCCTTCGCCCAGCCGGCGGGCGTCACCGTGCGATCCGTGTACGAAGGCTATCGCGACGAGATCCTGGCCGACCTCAAGAAGGCCTTGCCGGTCGACATCGTTCTGCTGTCGATGCACGGGGCGATGGTGGCCGATGGCTATGACGACTGCGAGGGTGACCTGATCGGTCAGGTGCGCGCGATCGCCGGCCCCAAGGCGATCATTGGCGGCGAACTCGACCTGCACTGCCATCTCACGACGGCGATGATCACGCAGGCCAATGCGCTGGTGACGTTCAAGGAATACCCGCACATCGACACGGCGGAGCGCGCCGAAGAGCTGTTCACCGTGTGCGCCGATGCCGCGGAAGGAAAGACGCAACCGGTGATGGCCGTGTACGACTGCCGCATGGTCGGCATGTACCGCACGCCGGTCGAGCCGATGAAGAGCTTCGTGAACCGGATGAAGGCACTGGAAGGCAAGGACGGCATCCTGTCGGTATCGCTGGGCCACGGCTTCCCCTGGGGTGACGTCGCCGAAGTCGGCACGCAGTCGCTGGTCATTGCCGACGGCGATGCCGGTAAGGCCCAGGCGCTCGCGCGGCAGCTCGGTGAGGAATTGTTCGCCATGCGCGACACCACGCTGGTCAAGTACTGGGAGGCAGCCGACGCGGTGGCCACCGCGGATCGGGCGACAGCCGGCAAGCCCGTGGTACTTGCCGATGTTGCCGACAATGCCGGTGGCGGCTCACCCAGCGATTCGACCTTCGTCCTCGAGGCCTTGCTGGCGCGCGGATTCAAGGGCGCGCTGATCGGCCTGGTGTGGGATCCCGTCGCCTTCCAGATCGCGGAGGAAGCCGGTGAAGGCGCCACGCTCGACATGCGCATCGGCGGCAAATGCGGGCCCATCAGCGGCCGGCCGGTGGATCTGCGTGTCACCGTCAAGAAATTGGCGCACGACTGCCAACAGAGCTTCGGCCCGACCAAGAACAGCACGGGCGATCTTGCGTGGTTGCAGGCCGATGGTATCGATATCGTGGTCAACACCAAGCGCACGCAGATTTTCCATCCCGATGCGTTTGCGCCATTGGGACTGGATCCGACGCGCTACCGGTTGATCGTGGTTAAATCGACCCAGCATTTCTATGCCGGCTTCGCCCCGCTGGCGTCGGAGGTGCTTTATGTCACGACGCGTGGCGGTATCGAGCCGGACTTCGCCAACATCAGGCACACGAAGCGCACTATCCCCTACTGGCCGCGGGTCGCCGATCCGTTCACCGGCCAGAACGCCTGATATCCGCTGCTAAGCGCACCGTACGTGCAGTGAAAGTAAGGCGATCCGGTCACAAACTGCCACGATTTGGTCATTCACAATCCCGGAACGGCCGCAGACAGTCCGTAAAGCGGCCACGCTCGACGCCTAGATGGTCAGCATGTCCATCGTTCACCTGCGCGAGTCGCTTTCGCTCGGCACCGACTCCGCAACACCCAAAGCCAGCCGAGCGCGCTTCGGCAGCGTGTTGCTGATTCTGGCGGCGCTGGGGCTGGCTGGCTTCGGCCTGGCGGAATGGATCGTGCCCGGCGACAACGAGCCGGTGACCTATCGGACGTGGCAAGGTCCCGAAGCTGGTACGTTGGGTCGAGACACTCAGGTCGCGACGACCGATGCTGAATGGCGAACCCTGTGGTCCAGCCTGCGTCGCGACGCGCCACCGGCCTTCGATCCATCACGCCAGACCGGCGTAGCCATTCTGCTTGGACGGCGCCCGACACCGGGCTACCACATCGGCATCATCGGCACCGAGCAGCGTGGTGATCGAATCATTGTCGTGATGGAAGAGACACGGCCGGCTCACCGGGCCGCGCTGCCGCAGCAGATCACGTCGCCCTATGCGATCCTGCTGATCAACCAGAGCGGTGCACCGGTCAGCGTCGAACAGCGCGTCCGCGACTAATTCCCGTCCCGAGCGCAGCGAGGGCTGCGCTCGGGACGACAGCTATTGCTTGCCGGCCAACACCCGTGAAACGAGTTGGCCCAGGTCGTCCTGGGAAACCTCGTCGCCCTGAGGCAACGCGCCGTTGGGCGTGAGCCCGTCGACGAGTTGCGGCAGGATTTGCGACAGTTGGTCGGCGGCGTCCTTCTGGCTCATACCTGAAGCCTCGGCGAGCTGGCCCATCCGATCGGCACCAAACACCTGTGTCACCTGGTCAGGCGACATCGGCAGGTTCTGCCCTTTCGATACCCATGACTTGGCCTGATCACCCAGGCCGGCCTGTTCGAGGATCTGGCCCAGTCCACCCAAACCGCCGCCCAGGATATTGCCCAGGCCGCCCGCGCCCGGGTTACCGCTGCTGCCACCGCCCAACAGGCCGCCCAGAATGCTGCCGAGGTCGGCACCGGGGACACTGCCCGGCTGTTGCTGACCACCGGCCGGGGCACTGCTGCCGCCCCCCAGGATACCGCCGAGAATGCTACCGAGATCGCCGCCCGGCGCGCCGCCTTGCTGCTGGCGTCCACCACCCAGGCCGCCCTGCAGCAGCATCGCCAGAACAGCCTGAATCAGCGCAGCCTTGCCGGAGCCCGCTCCGCCGCTGCCGCCCGTCATGTTGCGCAGCACGCCACCCAGGAGTTCGTCGAGCAGTGCCATGAGCCTCTCCTTGTCCATTTATCGGCGACGCGAACAGCCACCGTAAACAGCGTAAACCCGTTCGTTACTGCGACGCAACGCAAGCGCATCCGTGTTATGACAACATGATTACAGTGGCCTGCGAACGGTCTGCTATAAGGCCGCGCGGTTGGTTCCTGCTCACCCATGTCGAGTACCGTCGATTCACCACAGCCCCCTGCGGCGTCGCCCAGCAACAACGGGCGGCGGACCTTGTCGGCCTGCTGTGGCGTCCATGCGCTGCATGACGGATACACCGACCTCCTGAACGTCCTCTACCCGCTGTTGCAGGCTCAGTTCGGCTTGAGTTATGCGACCGTTGGTATTCTGAAGTTGCTTTACTCCAGCGCCATGGCCAGCGGTCAGGTGCCGTCGGCCCTGCTCGCCGAGCGTATCGGCGGCGCCCGCGTGCTGGCACTGGGCACGGCCCTGGCGGCTCTGGGCTATGTCGTGGCCGGTCTCTCCGGTGGGTTGATGGGCGTCGCCATCGGCCTCGTGCTCGCCGGTTTCGGCGGTGCCACGCAGCACCCGATCGCGTCGAGCCTGATCGCATCGGCATTCACCGGTGCGCGTTCCCGCACTGCCTTGGGAACTTACAATTTCGCCGGCGACATCGGAAAAATGGCCCTGCCCATCGCGTTCGCGACACTGGCCGCGGCGACATCGTGGCGCGAAGGGCTGTTCGCCGTAGCCGCGCTGGGCATCGCGTCGGCTCTGCTGATACCTCTGCTTCTGCCGGCGACGTCGGCAGAGCGCATGACGGCATCGAAGGCCGCTGCGTCGCGCGCCGCGGCCGGCAGCGACAATCGCGGGGCCTTTCGCCTGCTGCTGGCGATCCATGTCACGGACTCGCTGACGCGGTCCGGCCTGGTGCTGTTCCTGCCCTTCTTGATGCGCGACAAGGGCGCCGACCTGCCGACCATCGGGTTGGCGTTGTCGTTGCTGTTCGCCGGCGGCGCCTTCGGCAAACTGGTCTGCGGCTGGCTGGGCGAAAAACTCGGCGTGGTGCGCACAGTATTCCTGACCGAGTTCCTCACGGCCGCATTGATCATCGCCCTGCTGCCGTTGCCGTTGGTGCCCGCGCTCGCCCTGCTGCCTTTGGTCGGCGTCGCACTCAATGGCACATCGTCCGTGCTCTACGGCACCGTGCCTGAGTTCGTCACGCCTGAGCGCCGCGCCCGCGCCTTCGGTATCTTCTATACTGGCGGTTCCGTGGCGGGCGCGCTGGGACCACCCGCGTTCGGTCTGTGCGGCGACATCGCGGGTCTTTCCGTCACGATGATCATGGTTGCCGCAGCCGCCCTGCTCACGCTGCCATTGACATGGGCGCTGCGCCCTGCACTGCGCTAGGTCCCTCTCCCCGCGCCGCTACAGCGCGGCGCCGTCGTCCGCGTTGAATACGTGCACCCGATCGCCCTTGGGGGCCAGATGCACAGTCTCACCCGGCTTGAAGGCATGCCGTTCGTCGAACACGGCGCAGACCTCGCTACCGCCAACCGTGCCGAACACCAGCGTGTCAGCACCCGTCGGTTCAACCACGGACACCACCAGCGGAAAGCCCATGCCTGAATCGCCGAGCGCCAGGTGCTCGGGACGCACGCCGTATACGACCTGCTGCCCATCGCCGCCTTTGGCGCCGGCCGGTAGCGGCAGGCGTGTTCCATCGACCATTGCCACGGCGGCCGCGCCATTGGACCGGCGCACGGTGCCACCCAGGAAGTTCATTGCCGGCGAGCCGATGAAGCCGGCGACGAACTGATTGGCCGGTCGATCGTAGAGGTCGAGCGGCGCGCCGATCTGCTCGACCTTGCCATCGTGCAGCACAACGATGCGGTCGGCCAACGTCATCGCCTCGACCTGATCGTGCGTCACGTAGATCGACGTGGTCTTGAGCCGTTGATGCAACGCCTTCAGTTCGGTGCGCATCTGCACCCGCAGCTTGGCATCGAGGTTGCTGAGCGGCTCGTCGAACAGGAAAACCTGCGGGTTGCGTACAATGGCCCGCCCCATCGCCACGCGTTGCCGCTGGCCGCCGGAGAGATGCCGCGGCAGGCGATCCAGGTACGGCGTCAGGCCGAGGATCTGCGCCGCGTTGGCCACACCGCGGTCGATCTCGTCCTTGGGCGCCTTGCGCAGCCGCAGCGAGAAACCCATGTTCTCGCGCACCGTCATGTGCGGATAGAGCGCGTAGCTCTGGAACACCATGGCGATGTCGCGGTCCTTGGCGGGCAGCTCGTTGACGCGCTTGGCGCCGATGCGCACCTCGCCGCCCGTAATGTCCTCCAGCCCGGCAATCATGCGCAGCAACGTCGACTTGCCGCAGCCCGATGGCCCGACCAGCACGACGAACTCGCCGTCAGGGATCTCGACGTCGACGCCGTGGATCGCCGTGATGCTGCCACCATAGACTTTCCGCACATCGTGAAGCTCGACCGACGCCATGATGCAGCTCCCGTCTCAACCCTTGACCGCGCCGGCGGTGAGGCCGCCCACCATGTAGCGGCGGAACATGTAGTAGACGATCGTCGGCGGCAGCGCGTAGAGCGCGCCGGCCGCCATCATCAGAGCCCACGGCGCATCGTCAAAGGCGAGGAATATGCCCAGCGCCGGCGCCAAGGTCAGCTGCCGCTCGGTCGACAGCATCAGGAAGGCGTAGAGGTACTCGTTCCACGCCAGCAACAGCGCGTAGATGCCGATGGCCACCAAGGTCGGCGCCATCAGCGGCAGGTAGACGAAGCGCAGGATCTGCAATGGCGTTGCACCGTCGATGCGCGCCGCCTCGTCGAGCTCGACCGGCAGCTTGGCCGAGGCCTGGTTCATCACCCAGATCGCATAGGGCGAAGCCAGGGTCACCATGGCGAAGATCATCGACCACGGGCTGTCGAGAAAGCCGTACTGGCCCATGGTTCGGTACATCGGGATGGCCAGGAACGCGGCCGGGATCAGATACGTCAGCAGCGCGATGTTGGTGATCAGCCGGCCGCCGGGGATCCGCAGGCGGGAAATCGAGAAATTGGCACCGATCCCGACCACCAGCGTCAGCAATGCCGTCACGACGGCAATCAGCGTGCTGTTCCAGATCTGGGTCCAGAAATTCTGCACCAGGTTGTGCTTCGAGCCGAGGATGGTGATGAAGTTCTGCAGGGTCACGGTCTGCGGAATGATGTCGCCGGCCACCGCCTTGTCGGGCGGCGACACCGCGATCAGCAGCAGGTGATAGATCGGCAGCAGGGTCCACAGGGCGACCGCCAGCCCGACCAGGTAGAGCGGCAGGCGCTCCAGGAAGCGTGTGGCGGTCATTGCTCGTCGACCCGGCTCAGTCGCTTCATCAGGAAAAACACCATCGGCAGGATCGCCGGCAGGGCGCAGATCACAGCGGCCATGCCGACGTCGATCTGGTCGATGCGCAAGTAGCGCACGCCCAGGGTCGCCAGCACCTGGGTCGAGTCATTGGGCCCGCCGCCGGTCAGCAGATAAACGCTGTTGAAATCGCCCAGGGTCCAGATCGAGGACAGCAGCACCGACGTCATGTAGGGCGCGCGCATGGCAGGCCAGGTAATGAACCGGAACCGCTGCCAGCGCGTTGCGCCGTCGACATCGGCCGATTCATAGAGGTCACGCGGAATGGCCAGACGCGCCGCCACCAGGATCAGGGTCCAGAACGGCAGCGACTTCCAGATGTGCATCAGGATGGCCAAGGTCAGGCCGTAGTGCCGCTCGGTCAGCCAGCCGGGTCCCTCGATCTGGAACCACTTGAACAGCAGGTTGTTCACCAGACCCCATTCCGGATTGAACATCCAGCGCACCGACAGGATAGTCGGGATCGACGGCATCGCCCAGGCGATGATGAAGATCACCGACAGCCAGCGCACCCAGCGGTATTCGAGGATGAAGAAAGCCGACAACCCCAACGCCACCAGCATCTTCAGATTGACGGCGACCAGCACGAAGATCGCCGTGTTCCACAGCGTGGTGACAAAGATCGGATCCTGGAACAGCTTCTTGAAGCTGTTGGCCGAAGAGCCGAGCCAGAAGCCGTACAGCACGGGGTAGACAACGAACAAGGCGAACACGACGACGTAAGGTGCGATCAGCACGATCGCCCAGAACTTCTCCTCCGACATCCGCTTGCGCGGCGGCGCGGCGGCCACATCCATGGTGACGGCGGTCATCGGCGGTCTCCTCCAGGATCCCCTCTCCCGCAAGCGGGAGAGGGAGGGGCCCGTTGCGCGCAGCGCAATGGGAGGGTGAGGGACCAAAGACACGCGCGCTTAACCCCTCACCCGGCCACCGCTGTCGCGGTGGCCACCTTCTCCCGCTCGCGGGAGAAGGCTCTTACTGCGCCAGGATTTCCTTGATGCGCTTGATGGCGTCTTCCGCCGCCACCTCGGGCTTGACGCCGTCCTTGGCGACGCGCGCCGTCGCACGGCCCCAGACGTTCTCGGCATTCACGATCGTGAACTTCCAGTTCTTGGTGAACGGGAAATAGACCGTGCCCTCGTTGAGCTGCTTGATGACCTGGGTCCGATGCGGATCCTTGCCGTCGGTCCAGAACGGCGCCTCGATCGCCTTCTTGGTTACCGGCACCCAGCGGCCCAGCGACCCCTCGACATAGGGCTGCAGGTTTTCCTCGGTCAGGAAGAAAGCCAGGAACTCCTTGGCCCGCTTCTTGTTCTTGGCGTCGGCAAAGATCACGGCGGTCTTCACGGCCGCCAACTGAGGCGTCTTGCCACCGTCAGGCTTGTTGGGGAAGCCGCGGGTGCGGATCTTCTCGAAGTAGTTGGTCTTCGCCGTGGCCCGCTGCTCGGCCGTATTCTCCGTCTTGTTCATCGCGTCCATCTGGGCCGCGGCGATCGAGATGGTCGCGTTGTGCGTCATCACGGTCGTCTTGTTGGCGAAGTTCAGGTTGTTGTCGACGTCGGTCCAGTTCACCGCCGATGCCGGCGAGCAGCCGCGCGAGACGATCGAGGCGTAGTCGGCGATCGCCTTGGCAAAGCCTGCCTTGTTGTCCGGCTGGTCGAGCACCAGCTTGCCGTCGTCGTCGACGACCTTCACGTTGTAGGCGTTCATGAACATGCTGAACGAATAGACCGTGTCGGATGCCTGAACGCTGGCCGGGTGGCCGACCCCGAAGACGCGCTGCCCCTTCTTGCGCAATGCGCCCTGCACCTTGTCGCACCAGAAATCCCAGAAGCCCTTCCAGTCCTCGGGAATGTCACTTTCCTTGAAGCCGGCATCCTGGACCATGTCGACCCAGTAGTTGACATGCATCAGCTGCAGTTCGACCGGCGCCGCGTAGTAGGCCTTCTTGTTGGTCTTGCCGTTCATCAGGAACGTGGTCGACAGCGGTCCTTCGAGATACTGTCCCTTGAGCGGCGTAATGACGTCGGTGATGTCCTCGAGCTTACCCTCGAAGGCCCATTTGCCAGTGACACGGAAGTCATATGTCAGGCCGAAGCCGACATCGGGCGGCGTACCCGCCTCGACGGCCGACACCGACTTGGTCACCACGTCCTCGGGCGAGAACAGCGACAACTCCACGTCGACGCCGGTCTTGGCCTTGAACTTGGCGATCGCGTCCTGCAGCGCCTTGTCCTCGGAGGGATAGAAGGCCTTGGTGAACCAGACGGTGATCTTCTCCTGCGCCTGCGCCGCGGTGGCGCCGAACGCGACCGCGCTCGCCATGGCCAGTGCCATTACGCGTTTCATGAATCCTCCCGTAAGCGCTTCCATCCCTTCCGGCACCGGTCTTGGCGCCGGATCGAAAGGCAGCGTAGCATCTCCCCGTTCGGGCGCAAACGGCACGATGGCGCGGCGGTTGAGAAGATGCCGTTCCCGACGCTTTTCAGTAGAAACGGCGCGCGCGAGGTATGGCGCCAGCGCGCCTGCGCAGGCTCCGCATGTCCCCCACTCGCGCGAGCCTCCGCACGACAGCACAACGTGCCCAGTCGCGCGTCTGCGCACCAGCCTCCGACGTGACAATTGCGCCGCAGCTTTCTTAGTGTTCAAATCGTCAGTCGGGTGTTCTTTGAGCATCTTTGAGCGTCAGGCAAATGGCATTATGTCATGTTGCCGCGCACCAATGGTCATGTCGCTGCGCAACATCGCGGTTTCCCGGAGCGCCTGTGCTGGCAAATCTCAAACTGCGGCAATTGAGACTGCTGGTGGCCCTGGATACCGAGCACCAACTGCAATTGGCGGCCGAGGCACTGAACATCAGTCAGTCGGCCGCCTCAAAAATGCTGGCCGAAATTGAGGCCATTGCCGGCGTTCCCCTGTTCAAGCGCACGGCGCGCGGTGTCGAGCCTACCCCCTACGGGTTGATCCTGGTCCGCGGCAGCAAAGGCGTCCTCGCCAATCTGGATGTGGCCATCGATGAACTCAACTCGTACATGTCGGGTGGATCCGGCTCGGTCACGATCGGAACCATCGTGGCGCCGTGCCTCGACCTGATCGTCGACGTCTGGCAATACCATGGCCGAAAGCTGGAGAAGATCAACGTCACGCTCGACGTTGCCACCAGCCCGCCCCTGGTCGAGGGATTGCTCTCGCACCGCTATGACTTCATCGCGGCGCGTATCCCCGCCAACGTCGATTCTCGGCAATTCGACTATTTCGAGATTGCCGAGGAAGAGGAGATCGGCCTGCTCATCCGGGCAGAGCACTCGTTGGCTGACCGTGACGTCGTCGATTTGACCGAGATGGTGGATCTGCAGTGGATTTGCCAGCCGCCCGGCGCGTTCTTGCGCCAAAGCATGGAACGGCTGTTTTTCAGTCGCGGCGTTGGCCTGCCGCAGCGGATTATCGACACCGAATCGTTCCTGGCTTCGGTTGCCATCGCCTCCCGGCTGGATGCGATCGTTCCGTTTCCGACGATGTTCTTCGGCATCGTCGATCCGCAGCGCTTCAAGATGCTACGGCTGAAAGAGAAGATCACACTTCAGGGTTACGGCCTGGCGAAGGTGAAAGGATACCCGCTGTCGCCGGCCGCCAACGTGCTCTTCGACGCCATGAAAAGCTTCACCAAGGTCCACGCCAAGCTGCCGCAGCTGGAGGACAGTTAGCCCATTCCGGTTCAAACGGCTCGGCCGGGAGACCCTCAGCCGCCGACGACGATGTTGTCGATCAGGCGTGTCTTGCCGAAGCGCACGGCCAGCGACAGCAGCGCCCCGCCGTCGGTCACGGTTTGCAGTTCCCGCAGAGTGTCGCGGTCCGCCACGCTGACATAATCGGGCGCCGCGGCCACCGGCTCGCCCGCAATCGTCGTGCGCAACACGTCGCGCAGGGCCTCGGCGTTGCGCTCCCCGGCCGCGAAGCGTTTCTCCGCCGCCCGCAGTGCCCGATACAGCACTGCCGCCGCCTGGCGCTCGGCCGGCGCCAGATAGGTGTTGCGGCTGCTCATGGCAAGACCATCCGCCTCCCGGACAGTCGGGCAGATCACGACCTCCAGCGGCATGTCGAGATCTCGCACCATCTTGCGGATCACCACAGTCTGCTGCGCGTCCTTCTGGCCGAAATAGGCGCGCGTCGGTTGGGTGATATTGAACAGCTTGCAGACGACCGTGGCGACACCGCGGAAGTGTCCCGGCCGAACGGCCCCCTCCAAGGGCTCCGTCACGACACCGACGTCCACCCCTGTCGCATGTCCCGGCGGGTAGACCTCGTTGACATCCGGCGTGAAGACCAGGTCGGTCCCCAGGCTGCGCAACTGGGCGAGATCGCGCTCCATGTCGCGCGGATAGGTACTGAAATCCTCGCGTGGCCCGAACTGGGTCGGGTTCACGAAGATGCTCACCGCGGCGGCACCACATTCCTGCTTGGCACGTCGTACCAGGCTGAGATGCCCCTCGTGCAGAAAGCCCATGGTGGGCACCAGTCCCAGCGTCGGATAGCGCGTCCGCGCCTGACGGAAGGCGGCGATCGTCGGGATCACGTCCATACCGGTACCCCTCTCAGGTCGTGGTGTGATCTGCTGCGCCCAGCACGGCGCTCAATGTCTCCGCCTTCATGTCGGTGCCGTGCGCCGCGGTTGGGAAGCTGCCATCGCGCACCTCGGCGGCATAACTGCGCAATGCCGCTTCGATGACCTTGCCCAGTTCGGCATAGCGCTTCGCATGGCGCGGCTGCATGTCATCATAAAGGCCGAGCAGATCGTGCCAGACCTGGACCTGACCGTCGCACCCTGCCCCGGCGCCGATACCGATCGTGGGGATCGACAGCCGCCTGGACACGACCGCCGCCAACGACATCGGCACCAGTTCCAATACGACAGCAAAAGCGCCGGCCTCTTCCAGGGCCTGCGCATCCGCGAGCAGCTGGGTGGCAGCGGCGGCGCTGCGGCCCTGCACGCGCAGGCCGATCTGGTGCACCGATTGCGGCGTGAACCCGAGATGGCCCATCACCGGGATGCCGAGGTCCACCAGCCGCCGCACGGTCGGGGCGACGGCGACACCGCCCTCCAATTTCACGGCCTGGGCGCCGGCTTGCTGCATCAGGCGCGCGGCGGCATCGATGGCGCGGCCGGCATCCGGATAGGACAGGAACGGCAGATCGGCGACGACCAGTGCCTTGGTGCTGCCGCGCACCACGGCGGCGGCGTGATGCACCATGTCGTCAACCGTCACCGGCACGGTGGTCGAATGACCGAGCATCACCATGCCCAGCGAATCGCCCACCAGCAGCAATGGTATACCAGCCCGATCGGCCAGCTGTGCTGCGGTGTAGTCGTAGGCCGTCACCATGGCGAAGCGCTCGCCACGCTGCTTCATCTTCTGAATGTCGAGGATGGTCGTGCGGATGGTCGCCTCCATGCCGTCGTACGGCGGGAAAACGGTGGCGGTTCTTAGCGTCCCACCACCGTCTTGGCAGCCCATAGATAGGCTGTGCGGCCATCATGCGAAACGGGCACGCAGATCCAGAAACCAACAGTGCAAGGACTCAATGCGAATGTCGCGGCACGCCCTTGGTCTCGGAGATGCGCTGGAAGTTGATCGCGAAGTCCAGACAGGCGCCGCTGTCGAGCTGGCCGACGAACTTTCGCTGCAGTTCCTGCCAGGGTGTCTGGCTGGCAGGATAGTTGGGTGTCCAGGCCGCCTTGCGTTTGGCGAGCTCCTCGTCGGAGATCAGGATGTCTGCGCGGCGCTTCTTCAGATCGACGCGCACCTTGTCGCCCGTCTTCAGCAGCGCCAGTCCACCGCCCACAGCCGCCTCGGGTGAGGCGTTGAGGATCGAGGGGCTCGCCGACGTGCCGCTCTGGCGGCCGTCACCGACGCAGGGCAACAGCAGCACGCCGCCCTTCACCAGACGATCGGGCGGCAACATGTTCACCACCTCGGCGGCACCCGGATAGCCAACCGGCCCGGTATAGCGGATGAACAGGATGCTGGTGTCGTCGACCGGCAGCGACGGATCGTTGATGCGATGGTGATAGTCCTCGGGACCGTCGAAGACGATTGCCGTGCCCTCGAAGGCATCCTTGTCGCCCGGCTTCTCCAGATACTTCTTGCGGAACTCGGGCGAGATCACCGACGTCTTCATGATCGCCGAATCGAAGAGGTTGCCGCGCAGGACGGCGAAGCCGGCTTCCTTCAGCATCGGCTTATCGTACGACATGATGACATCGTTATCGACCGGCTTGGCGTTCTTGAGGTTCTCCGCCATGGTCTTGCCCGACGCGGTGAGCACATCGCCGTGCGCCTTGCCCTTGCGCAGCAGCTCGGCCATCACGGTCGGCACGCCGCCGGCGCGATGGAACGCCTCGCCCAGGTACTTGCCCGCCGGCATGCAGTTGACCAGCAGCGGGATATCGTAGCCGATCTTGTCCCAGTCCCCCGTTTCCAGCGTCACGCCCATGTGGCGTGCGATGGCGTTGATGTGCGGCGGGCAGTTGGTCGAGGCGCCCAGGGCGCTCGCCGCCACGATGGCGTTCTCGAACGCCTTGCGGGTGAGGATTTTCGAGGGCCGCAGGTCCTCCCACACCATGTCGACGATGCGCCGCCCGGTCTCGTAGGCCATCTGGCCGCGTTCCTTGTACGGCCCGGGAATTGCGGCACAGCCTGGCAGCGACATGCCCAGCGCCTCGGCCATGCTGTTCATCGACAGCGCCGTGCCCATGGTGTTGCAGTGCCCGACGCTGGGCGCCGACGAGGCCACCATCTCGATGAACTGGTCCATGTTGATGCGGCCGGCGGCCAGTTCCTGGCGCGCGAACCACACGATCGTGCCCGAGCCCGCCAGGCCGCCGGCAAAATGGCCGTCCAGCATCGGACCGCCGGACAGAACAATGGCCGGAAGGTCTACCGTGGCCGCCGCCATCAGCATGGCCGGCGTAGTCTTGTCGCAACCGGTCGTCAGCACGACGCCGTCGAAGAAGTAGCCGTACAGCGATTCCACGGCGCTGAGGTAGGCGAGGTTGCGGTCGAGCGCCGCGGTCGGGCGCTTGCCCGACTCCTGGATCGGATGCACGGGGAATTCGATCGGAATGCCGCCGCTGTCACGGATGCCGTCGCGGATGCGCCAGGCGAGATCGAGATGGTGCCGATTGCACGGCGAGAGGTCACTGCCGGTCTGAGCGATGCCGATGATGGGCTTGCCGCTGCGCAACTCGGCCAAGGTCAGCCCGAAGTTCATGTAGCGCTCGAGATAGAGCGCCGTCATGGTCGGGTCGCTCTTGCTGTCGAACCACTCGCGGCTGCGCAGTTTCGAGGGGTCTTTTCCGTTCTTGGCCATGGCTTCCTCCTGACATCAACCTGTGCATTGCCGTGCATTACCGCACATCACGTCACCGGCGTCAGCAGCTTGCGATGTGCAAACCAGGATTTCAGGTTGTCGACCACGAGCTGCCCCATGGCGCCCCGGGTCTGGACAGTGCCACTGGCGACATGGGGTTGCAGGACGACGTTGTCCATGGCCAACAGCGGCGGCGGAACGTTGGGCTCATCGGCGTAGACATCGAGTGCCGCGGCACCCAGCGTGCCATCCGCCAGCGCAGCAACCAGCGCCGCCTCGTCGACCACCGAGCCGCGGGCAACGTTGACCAGCATGCCCTTGATACCCAGCGCTTTTAGCACCGCAGCGTCGACCAGGCCCGCCGTCTCGGCACCGCCCTTGCAGGTGAGCACAAGATAGTCGACCTCAGATGCCAGCCGAACCAGGTCGTCGACGTGCCGATAAGGCACACCGGGCTTGGGGCGCGGGCCGTACCACGCCACTTCCATGCCGAAGGCAAGACAGAGCGTCGCGAATGCCTGGCCGATCTGCCCAAGCCCTACGATCCCGACCTTCTTTCCGCGCACGCGATGCGTCAACGGATACTGGTCCTTGCCGTCGCGCCGGTAGTCGCCGCGCCGCACATAGGCATCGGCCTGCGGGATGCGCCGTGCGCCTGCCAGCAGCAGCGCCATGGCGAAATCGGCCACTTCGGCGGTGAGCACATCGGGCGTGTTGGAAACGCCGATGCCCCGCTGTCGACAGGTTGCAAGGTCGATAGCATCCGTGCCGACGCCATAGGACGCCACGACTTCCAGGTTCGGCAGTCGCATGATCAGATCGGCCGTCAGGCCGGTGGCACCCGTGGTCGCGGCGCCGCGCACACGCGGGGCGACCGACGTGATGAAGGCATCACGGTCGGCGGCTTCCCACAGCCGGTGCACGGTAAATTGAGCATCGAGCGCGGCCATCGCGTTCTCGATCAACGGCACCGCCAGCAGGATTTCGGGCTTGATCACAATCGTCTCCCTCCGCTCGTCCTCACAACCATCACAGGAACCCTAGCCGGTCATTCGCGTTGAGAGGAGCACGCCGCGACCGGCGCAATCATACCATGGCCACAGTTTGGCCACGGTGCGCCATGCGCGCGGCGACCAGAATCGGATGGTGGGCGGCTGACGTCCACGACATCCCCGGAGGTAGCGTATGTCCATCACAGTGACCCGACGTGCCGGCATCGGCGTTATTGGCGCAGCGTTGATGGGTGCCGCGGCGTGGCCCACCTTCGCCAGCGACGCAGCCGATGTCGTCAAGAACGGCGCCAATCGCATGCTGCAGGTGCTCAAGTCAGGTGCCTCCGACGCCGATCGTCGGGCGACCCTGACGGAGCTGATGAACCAGCTGTTCGACCTGCAGACCTTCGGCCGCAACGTTCTGGGACGACATTGGAATACCGCCACGCCGGAACAACGGCAGCGCTTCCTGGCAGCGTTTCAGAAATCGGAGGTCAACACCTACGCCGATCGTTTCAAACAGTACAGCGGTCAGACATTGCAAGTCGGCAAGGTCACCGCCAACGGCAACGCGCAGCTCGTCGAAAGCCAGATCGTCCAGCCCAACGACCCGCCCATCCGTATCGTCTGGGAGGTGCAGAACAGCCGGATCACCGACGTCACGGTCGAAGGTGTGAGCATGGCGGTCACCCGCCGTGCCGACTTCAACGCCTACATCCAGAAGAACGGCATCGACGGTCTCATCGCCGAGCTGGAGCGGCGCGCCGGTGCTCGATAAGTTCACTTGAGCTGCCGCGCCCGCACCTGCTCGCGGTGCATGATGAACAGGCCGCTGGCCACGATCAGGGTGGCACCCGACAGCATCCACCCGTCGGGCGCATCGCGAAAGAACAGCCAGCCGAACGCCACGCCCCAGACGATCTGCGTGTAGTGGAACGGCATCACCACCGAGGCTGGCGACAGCGCCAGCGCCCGGTTGATGAGCACGTGCCCGCCGGTCGACACGACGCCGTTCAGCGCGATCAACAGCATCGTGACCAGCGACACCGGCTGCCACACGAACGGCGCCACCACGGCGCCGGCCAGCAGCGTGCCGCCGATGTGCCAGGCGATCATCGGCACCGGGCCGGCGTCCCGCAGCAGGCGCGTGAGCAGGATCACGCCGCTGTAGACCACGCCGCCGGCCAGCGCACAGAGATGGGCGACCGACATGCCTGCGCCCGACGGCTTCACCACCAGCAGCACGCCGAAGAAGCCCACCACCACCGCCAGCCAGCGCCGCCAGCCCACCTGCTCGCCCAGCAGCGGCACGGCGAGCGCCGTCGCGATGATCGGCGTGGCCTGATATATGGTCAGCGTATCGGCCAGCGGGATCTGCCAGACGGCCGTGTAGAACAGCGCCAGCTCGGCGACGATCAATACGCAACGCAGCACATGCAGCCACACGCGCGACACGCGCGTCACCGCCAGCCAGCCATAGGCGTGCACCCTGGGTGCGATCACCACCAGAGCCCCGACGTTGCGGATCAACAGGAGCTGTGCCACCGGGCACAATGCGGCGAGGTACTTGGCCAGCGCATCGTTGGCCGAGAAGACGAACATCGCCGCCAGCATGAAGGGAATGCCGGCCGACGTCGCACTCAACGCCTGGGTACTGGGCACGCTATAGTCCTCGTGAAACGCGATGCCGGTCGCGATCGTTGAATGCGTATGCCACCAAAGGCCCGTCTCATGCCATCCCCTGCTCTCATCTGCCTTGGCGAACCAATGGTCGAGTTCAACCACACCGACCCGCAGGAGCCGCGCTGGCTGCAGGGCTTCGGCGGCGACACGTCCAATGCCGCGATCGCAGCCGCCCGACAAGGCGCTTCGGTAGGCTACGTGACGGCGCTGGGCCGGGATCTGTTCGGTGACCGCTTCATTGACCTGTGGCAGCGCGAGAACGTCGACTGCGCGTGCGTCGCCCGCCGTGACGATGCGCATACCGCGGTCTACTTCGTGACCCACGACGCGCAGGGCCACCAGTTCCACTATCTGCGCCGTGACTCCGCGGCCAGCCGCCTCGGACCGGCCGATCTGCCACGCGACTACCTGGCCGGCGCCCGCATCCTGCATCTGTCCGGCATCAGCCAGGCCATTTCCCCGGCTGCCCGCGATGCCGGCTTTGCCGCGATCGAGATCGTGAAGGCGGCGGGCGGCCAAGTGTCCTACGACACCAATCTGCGGCTGAAGCTGTGGTCCCTGGACAAGGCCCGCGACACCATCCATGCCGCCATCGCACGTGCCGATATCGCTCTGCCCAGCTTCGATGACGCCGAGCAGCTGACCGGGCTGTCCGATCCGGATGCCATCGCCGATTTCTACCTGCGCCTGGGTCCGCCGATCGTGGCGCTGAAGCTCGGCAAGGACGGCGCGCTGCTGGCGACACCGCAAACCCGGCAGCGGATCGCCGCCCAGCGCGTCGATGCCGTGGACGCCACGGGCGCCGGCGACACCTTTGCCGGCGCATTCCTGGCCCAAGTGCTGGAGGGTTGCGATCCCCTCGCCGCCGCCCGCTGGGCCAACGCCGCGGCGGCGCTCAAGACCACGGGCTTCGGCGCCATCGCACCGATGCCCAGCCGCGCGGCGGTTGCGGCGTTCCTGCGCTAAGCGAGTCCGCTACTCCGCGGGGTGAACCACGCGGCGCGGGCGGAATGTCGCCAGGATGGCCCGTCCGAGCCGCCCGAACACCGCGATCTGCTGCCCGAGCCAGCTCTTGCCGTTGTCGGCGTCGGCGTCGGGCGTGTCGACACCGGTCGGGCGGCGCTTGTAGTCATAGACCGCGGTGCCGAACAGCAGGTCCCAGACCGGCAGAACGGCGCCGAAGTTGCTGTCGTGGATATGCGGCTCGGCGGCGCTGGCGCGCGCATGGTGCGTGCGGTGGAACCACGGATCGACCACCAGCTTGTCGATGACCCGGCCGAAGCCGAAGCGCACGTTGGCGTGCGACATGCTCTCGATCAGGCGGCTGAGCAGCAGCAAGGCGACGTACTGGCCGGGCTGCACGCCGATCAGCAGCGCCACCACGGCGAAGTAGACCGATGCCAGCAGATCATCGAGCAGATGGTTGCGGTCGTCAGACCAACACGTCACCTGCCGCTGGCTGTGGTGCAGGCTGTGCAATGCCCACCACCAGGGAAAGGCGTGCTGCATGCGGTGCAGCCAGTAGCCGGCACAATCGTAGAGCAGGAAGTAGGTCGCAAACAGCAGCAGCGGCTTGTCGCGCAACCAGGGTATGGTCTGCTCGACCGTGGGCAGCACCATGTCCTGCTCGCGTACCAGATCCTGCAGCCAGTCGTTGACCGGGTAGAGCACGACGAACACGACGAAAGGCAGGATGCCGAGCTTGCTCAGCAGCGTGTAGACGATGTCGACCCGGGCCAGCTTGCGGTCCGGCCACCGCTCAGCCGGCGCCAGCCGCTCCAGCGGCCGGAAGACCAGCAGGATGACGGCGATCTGCACGACGCCCAGCATCAGCGTCTCGACGACGAAGGGAGCATCCTCGAAGAAGGTCATGTAGCCGAACCGGAACAGCAGCGGATGCACCGCCGTTTCCAGGATCCAGCTCTGGACATCGACCCAGGTATCGACCAGTCCCTGCATCGGTACTACCCACCAACCGCCCACACTACGCTGCGGTGTATTCTGGCATGACAAGCTGACGTCAGCTTGTCACTCAGGCCGGTGTCGGCGTCAACGGAACAGCGGCGCCAGGATCTGGGGCAGGACGTCCGGCAAGGTGGCCTTGGGTGTTTGTGCCGTCTTGTCGCCGGCAGGCTCCGGCGGCGGCGCCACCGAGCGGGACACGGTGTGCGGGCCGTTGATGTAGATGCCGTGCGGTGAGCGGCCGACATTGACCGTGCCCACGATCTGCTTGGTGGCAAGATCGATCGCCATCACCTTGCGCCGCCAGCGCTGGGTCACCCAGATCTGCTTGCCGTCCGGGGTGAAATCGAGGTCATCAGGCCCGCCCGGCGCCCGGATGGTATCGACGACCTCCAGCTTGTTGGTGTCGAACAGCGAAATCGTGCCCTCGAGCCGGTTGGTCACCAGCACCCGCGTTTCATCATTGGGCATGCGAAAAATATTGTGGGCGCCCTTGCCGGTCACGACCCATTTCACGACCCGCTTCTGCGCCAAGTCGACCACGGCCACCGCGTCCTCGCCGGTCAGGCCGACCAGCACCCGCTTGCCGTCCGGCATGGCATACAGCCCGGCCGGCGCCTCGCCGACATCGGCCGTCCACGCCACCTCCTGGGTGTCGAGGTTGATCGCCACCAGCTGGTTGGAGCCCTGCATGGTGATCAGCACCTGGGCGTTGTCCCGGGTGAAGGCCATGTGGCTGGGCAAGGTGTGCAGCGGCAGCCGCTTGACCAGCTTGAGCTCCTTGGCGTCGTAGATATCGACGTGGTTCATCCGGTAGGCGGCCGTCACGAACCATTTGCCGTCAGGGCTGAAGCCGAGCTGGTAAGGATCGAGAATATTGCGTACCCGGCGGCGGGTTTCGCCGGTGACCGGGTCGAGAAAGGTCAACTCGTTGGTGGCGGTCGAACCGATCACCAGGTCCTTGCCGTCCGGAGTCAGCATCAAATGGTGCGGTTCGCGGCCAATCGACCGCTTATCGACCTCTTTCAAGGTCTGGCGATCGACAATGCTGAGCGATCCTTCGTCGGAATTGAGGACCACGACCAATTGCGGTGACGCCATCGCCGGCGCTGCGAACGCCAAGCCAAGCACGAAGGACACAACCGCCAGGCACCGCCCGGTGGAAAAGCTGCTCATCGCAAAGAGCGGTCCACTCCGCACGCGCCGGAACCCCGCCGACGCAACCGAACGCTACATCGCATTTCCGGTCGCGGCGCACCAGCACGTAACCCCACCTTGATCGGGAATTGAGCCATTTTTTTGGACGATGTGGCCTGGCCGTCACAGTGTCAGGCCGTCGCACCATCGGCCGCCCGCAAGCTGGCGGCGGCGCGCGCCAGCGATTCAATCCGTTGCCAGTCCCCTGCCTGCACGGCCGCCGCCGGTACGGGCCATGAGCCCCCGACGCAGGGCACGTTGCCCAGCATCAGGTATGTGACGGCCTTGGCCGCATCGATACCGCCGGTCGGGCAGAACCGCAGGTCCGGCAATGGCGCCCGCAGCGACCGCAGGAAACCTGCGCCGCCGCTGTTCTCGGCCGGGAAGAACTTCAAGGCACGGTAGCCGCGCTCGGCCAACGCCATGGCCTCCGACACACTGGCCATGCCCGGCAGATATGCCAACGGCGAGTCGGCCGCCGCCGTCAGCAATGCGTCGGTGGCGCCCGGGCTGACGGCAAACTGCGCTCCGGCCCGCTCGGCTGCCGCGAACTGCGCCGGCGCCACTACGGTGCCGACCCCGACCACCGCACCCGATACCTCGGCGGCGATGGCCCGCACCGCCTCCAGCGCCCCCGGCGTCCGCAGGGTGACTTCGAGAACCGGCAGGCCACCGGCAACCAGAGCCCGGGCCACCGGCACGCCATCGGCGGCGCCATCCAGGGTCAGCACCGGGATGACGGGTGCTCGTTTCAGCAGCGCGCCGATTTTTTCCACAGATCCCCGCCCTAGATGCTCCAGCCGCCGTCGATCACGTGGGTCGTCCCGGTGGTGAAGGCGCTTTCGTCGCTCGCCAGATAGAGCGCCAACGCCGCCACCTCGTTGGGTGTTCCGAAGCGGCCGGTGGGCTGACGCGCCCGAAACATCGAGGCATCGCCGCCCAGGGCCGAAATGCGATCGTCCAGCGACGGGGTCTGCACCGTGCCAGGGCAAATCGCATTGCAACGCACGTTGTTTTTTACGAAGTCGACCGCCACCGACTTGGTCAACCCCACGATGGCCGCCTTGGTCGTACCGTAGACGAAGCGCAGCGGCGCGCCCTTGTGCGAGGACGCTGCCGACGCGACGTTGATGATCGACCCGCCATTCTTTTCGACCATCCCCGGCAGGAACGCCTGGATCGTCCAGAACATGCTGCGCACGTTGAGGTCGAAGGCGAAGCGCCATTCATCGTCGGTGGCGTCCAGCACCGTGCCGTGGTGCACGAAACCGGCGCAGTTGAAGAGGACGTCGATCGGCCCCACGCGGGCAGCCAGGGCCTGCATCGCCGCCTTGTCCAGCACGTCGAGCTTCTCGGCGTGGACGCCGGAGACGTTCGCCAGCGCCGCCTTGAGCTTGCCGTCGTTGACGTCGGTCGCCCAGACCTCGGCGCCCTCCCGCGCGAAAGCGTGTGCCGTGGCCTCGCCGATCCCCTGTGCTGCCGCCGTCACGACGCAGCGCTTGCCCTTGAGACGCATGTCGAACTGCCCCCGCTCGAATCCCAGCGATCGTAGTCACACTTCTTGTCCCGGGTTCGTTGTCATCGCGAGCGAAGCGAGCCCTGGGACCGCGGGCCTCTGGCCCGCTCATGTCAGGCGAAAGCTTGCCTTTCGCCTTGATGCGGGCGGGACGCCCGCGCTCCCAGGATGTCAGGCCGCCTTGAAGTCGGGCAGCCGCTTCTCGGCCCACGCCTTGACGCCTTCCTTGAAGTCGGCGGTCTTGCGCGTCCAGTCCTGCTCCACCAGTTCGCGTTCGGTTGCCGCCTCGATGGCGTCGGCCAGGCCGCGCCGTACCGTCTCGCGTGTCGACATCACTGCCAGCGGCGCCGACTGGGCGATCTCCGTCGCCAGCGCCAGCGCTGCCTGCCGCACCTCGGCCAGCGGCACCAGCACGTCGGCGAGCCCCAGCGCCACCGCCTCTTCGCCGGTGACGCGACGGCCGGTGTAAAAGAGCAGGTTGGCTTTCTGGTGGCCGATCAGGCGCGGCAAGGTGCAGGTCAGCCCGAAGCCGGGATGGAAGCCCAGCCGGTTGAAGTTGGCGCTGAACCGGCCCTCGGCGCAGGTGACGCGAAAATCGGCAACCAGCGCCAGACCCAGCCCACCACCGATAGCGGCGCCCTGGATCGCGCCCACGATCGGTTTCTTGGAGCGGAACAGGCGGATGGCTTCCTTGTAGAGATGCTTGCCACTCTCGCCCGAGGCGCCCGTGGCCGGCCGGTTGGCGAAGTCGGCACCGGCGCAGAACGACTTGCCCTCGGCGCACAGCACGACGGCGCGGCACTGGGTGTCACGGTCGAAGGCCTCGAACGCATCGCCGATCTGGTTGATGAGCGCATTGTCGAAATAATTGTGCGGCGGGCGGCGGATCTCGACCACGCCGACATGGCCCGACAGGCTGACACCGATATCCTTGTACGTCGCTTGCGCCATGAGCGCCCTCCGTTGCCGATCGTGATGCGGCGCGACCTTAGCACGCCCGCTGACTCGAAAAAGGGATGCATGTCAGCGCTTCGTCCGCTAAGGACATTGCAGGTTCCCGCGTATGGATGTCCCGAGATGGCCGAGGGTGAGTCACGTATCCTGCAGCTGGCGCCGGGCGACAACGTCGCCGTGGCGATCCGCGAGATCGAGGCCGGCGACGTGGTGAAGATCCACGGCCGCGAAATTCCGATGCCGCAAACCCTGCAGGTCGGTCACAAGTTCGCCGCCCGTCGCATCGAGGCCGGCGAGACCATCGTGAAGTACGGCACGCCGATCGGGCGCGCCACCATCGACATCGCTGCCGGCGAGCATCTGCACGCGCAGAACACGGTGGACGACGTGCCCAAGCCGAAAGCGGCACCGCGCGCCGCCGAGGCGGATGGGCAAGAGACACACTCCCCGACCGACGATCAGGCATAGCGCACGATGGTGGGCCGAACGCGTCAGACCAAAACCAAGACCGCGGGCAAAACCAAAAAGCCGCTGCTGGCCAGCCATCAGCGCAGCTGGCTGTGGGGCAAAAACCTCGTGCTGGAGACGCTCGCCAGCGGTCGCTGGCCGGTTCACGAGCTCTACCTCGCCGACGATCTGGGCGCCGACGCCGCCGCCAGCGAGCTGGCGCAGGTCCGGGCCCACACGCCGAAATTCAAGCCGACCCGATCCTCGCGCACCCGCATTGCCCAGCTCTGCGGCACGCAGGACCACCAAGGCTACCTCGCCCGCGTCGGCGCCTACCCGTACGTCGAGCCCGGCGCCTTGCGCACCCGTGCACGCACGCCGGCGCTGTTCCTGATCCTCGACGGTGTGCAGGACCCCTTCAATCTCGGCGCCATGCTGCGCTCGGCCGAAGTCTTCGGCGTCGACGGCGTGTTCCTCGGCACCCAGGGTTGCGCCGGCGTCAACAGTCTGGCGGCGCGCGCCTCCGCCGGCGCCGTCAACCGGCTGGCCATCGCCCGCGTTGACAGCCTGCCCGAGCTGATCGCCGAACTGCGCCGCGATGCGGTGCGCGTGGTCGGCACCGGCCTGGAGGCCGACTACGCCCTCGACGCCTGTGACCTGGGCGGTCCCACCGCGCTGGTGATCGGCAACGAAGGCACCGGCCTGTCGCCCGACGTCAGGACCGCCTGCAACATGTTGGCGAAGATCCCGCAGGACGGTGGACTCAATTCGCTCAACGCGGCGGCGGCCGCCGCCGTCTGCCTGTACGAGACGCTGCGCCAGCGCCGTCAGGACGTCTCGGTATGGGGCGTCACGTCCATCTCATCGCGCGTGATGCCATAGACCTGATCGACGAGGCCCCAGTCGCGCGCCTCCTCGGCCGTCATGAAGTTGTCGCGGTCCAGCGCCTGTTCGACCTCGTCGTAGGTGCGCCCGCAGTGCTTGGCATAGAGACGCTGCAGACGGCGCTTGGTCTTCTGAATGTCCTGGGCGTGGCGTTCAATGTCGGACGCCTTGCCCTGGAAGCCGCCTGACGGCTGGTGGACCATAATACTGGCGTTGGGCAGCGCCACGCGCTGGCCCGGCGCGCCGGCCATCAGCAGGAACGAGCCCAGCGACTGCGCCGTGCCCATGCACATGGTCGTCACCGGGCTCTTGATGTATTGCATCGTGTCGTAGATCGCGAAACCGCTGGTGACCACGCCGCCGGGCGAGTTGATGTACATCGCGATTTCCTTCCTGGGATTCTCCGATTCCAGGAAGAGCAGCTGAGCACATACCAAGGCCGAGACGCCGTCGTCGATCGGGCCGTTCACGAAGATGATGCGTTCGCGCAGCAGGCGCGAGTAGATGTCGAAGGCGCGTTCGCCGCGGACCGACTGCTCGATCACCATCGGCACCATGTTCATGGGAGTCTCCTATCATATTCCTCCCCAGCTTCGCTGGGGAGGTGCCCCGATACGACGTTTCGACGCAAAGCGTCGAAACGTCGGTGGGCGGAGGGGAGCCGACGTGGTCTTGGTAATAGAGACCACGTGGGGTCCCCCTCCGGCCTTAGTGCGACCGCAGCACATGGGTAACAGATTGTACTCAGCACATGGGTGACAGTTTTCTCGC
>NZ_VOHA01000069.1 GCF_007859315.1 Reyranella sp. CPCC 100927 | reverse complement strand
GATGTGTTGCTTACTCTGTGCGAACGAAAGACGCGTCAGTTCTTCATGATCAAGATTGAGGATAAGACCTCAGCTAGCGTTATGAAGGCATTTGACAAGCTTCGAGAGTACTACGGATCCAAATGGAATCAAATCTTTAAGTCTATCACAACTGACAACGGATCTGAGTTCGCAGATCTATCCAATCTTGAGCAAGTTTCCAAGACTCTTGTGTACTACGCTCACCCTTATACATCCTGTGATAAAGGCAGCGTAGAACGGCACAACGGGCTTATCAGACGCTATATTCCCAAGGGAGACCGTATGGATAAGTACAGTGTGGAAGATATTGCTAAGATCGAGGTATGGTGCAACTCTCTTCCTCGGAAGATCTTAAACTACAAGACTCCAGAAGAGTACTTTGACACCGAACTTGACCGCATTTACCGGCGTAGATAGTCAAAATCTGCCAGATGTTATGGTAAGTGTTCAATTTATTCTTGCAATTGGCGTTCATTATTTGATACATCTTGGTACCAAAGATTTATTAGAAAATATGTTACAGGTGGTAATGGGTCCATCGGAAATCTAAAGAAAAATGATCTCGATAAACAATACGTAAAGGTACCAACAACAAGTGAACAAGAACGAATTGGAGAG
>NZ_VOHA01000068.1 GCF_007859315.1 Reyranella sp. CPCC 100927 | reverse complement strand
AAGTTGTTGTAGACCCGGACCAGCTTTTCCACGTCGGCGTTGACGATCAAATCATCCGGCCGGGCCTTGACGCTAAAGGCAATGCCCTTCTTCTCCGCTTCTAGCTCAAAGCCGGCCGCCACCTGCTCCATCATGCCCTTGATATTGATCGGGGTCACGTTCAGCTTGGTCTTGGTCGACTTCAAGGTGGTGTACTCGAAAAGGTCATTGGCCAGGGACTTCATCTGCTCAGCCTTGTCATAGGCGATATTGATGTACTTGAGCATGTCCTCCTGGCTGGTCACGGCCCCGTTCTTCAGCAGGCCCAGGTAGCCGATGATGCTGGTCAAAGGGGTCCGGATATCGTGGGAAACATTGGTGATCAGTTCGTCTTTCGACTGCTCGATCGCCTTTTCTTCATTGATCGCCCCCACGGTTGAGTCGACCAGGGAGTTGATGGAATCGATCACCTTCTGCATGTCGTTGTTGACGCTGAAGGAAATCCGGTGGTCAAAGTGGCCGTTGGCAATATAGTGCAATTCGGAAATGATGTGCCGCAGCTGCATTTGGTGGTAGCGGCGGATTAAGCGCCAGTACAAGACGATGACGTCAGCGATCCCCATCAAA
>NZ_VOHA01000067.1 GCF_007859315.1 Reyranella sp. CPCC 100927 | reverse complement strand
CCGCCGCCCGCATGGCCTTCGCCGGCGGTACTTCCTTCGGCGTCCAGGGCGTGCCCATCGCGCGCAACGCCGTCGTCGTCGAGGCCGGCTTCGATCTCAAGGTCGGCTCCTCCTTCACCGTCGGTGCCGGATACGCCGGCGTCCTCGCCTCGGGCGCCCGCGACCACGCCTTCAAGGGCAACCTCACCTACAAGTTCTGATCCGTGGGACCGCGGGCAGCCTGCCCTGAGCTTGCCGAAGGGTCTCGCCCGCATCTTCGTAGCACCAAGACATGAGCGGGCGGGACGCCCGCGCTCCCAGGATTTATTTGTTCCACCGGCGAATCTGTTTTGGATCCGTGACCGGTTGGCGCCAGGCGCTCTCGTAAAGTGCAGCCCAAAGTTCGGTGCATTTTCGGGAGCGTTCGCCATGACCCGCGGCTATCACCACTGGCGCCAGGCTCTGGCCGGCTCCACCGCGCTGATCGCTGTTTCCCTGGCGGCTTTTTCCGCCCTGGCCCAGGCCCAGATCGGTGGCACGGGTGGCCACATCGACGCCACCAACGGCACCCCGGGCGGCCTGCCCGGACAACCCGGCGCCGATGCCTCCCGGCCGAACGCCGGCGGTGGGGGTGGCAGCGGCAGTAACAATGGCGGCAGCGGCTGGAACAATCCCGGCTCCGGCGGCAGCGCCGGCAGCGGCCCCGGCCTCGACGGCGGCAACGGCGTCACGGGACCGGCCGACGCCGGCGGCGGCGGCGGTGGTGGTGGCGCCACCGG
>NZ_VOHA01000066.1 GCF_007859315.1 Reyranella sp. CPCC 100927 | reverse complement strand
CAGGCAGCTTCCACAGCAATGGCATCCTGGTCATCCAGCGGATAGTTAATGATCAGCCCACTGACGCGTTGCGCGAGAAGATTGTGCACCGCCGCTTTACAGGCTTCGACGCCGCTTCGTTCTACCATCGACACCACCACGCTGGCACCCAGTTGATCGGCGCGAGATTTAATCGCCGCGACAATTTGCGACGGCGCGTGCAGGGCCAGACTGGAGGTGGCAACGCCAATCAGCAACGACTGTTTGCCCGCCAGTTGTTGTGCCACGCGGTTGGGAATGTAATTCAGCTCCGCCATCGCCGCTTCCACTTTTTCCCGCGTTTTCGCAGAAACGTGGCTGGCCTGGTTCACCACGCGGGAAACGGTCTGATAAGAGACACCGGCATACTCTGCGACATCGTATAACGTTACTGGTTTCACATTCACCACCCTGAATTGACTCTCTTCCGGGCGCTATCATGCCATACCGCGAAAGGTTTTGCGCCATTCGATGGTGTCCGGGATCTCGACGCTCTCCCTTATGCGACTCCTGCATTAGGAAGCAGCCCAGTAGTAGGTTGAGGCCGTTGAGCACCGCCGCCGCAAGGAATGGTGCATGCAAGGAGATGGCGCCCAACAGTCCCCCGGCCACGGGGCCTGCCACCATACCCACGCCGAAACAAGCGCTCATGAGCCCGAAGTGGCGAGCCCGATCTTCCCCATCGGTGATGTCGGCGATATAGGCGCCAGCAACCGCACCTGTGGCGCCGGTGATGCCGGCCACGATGCGTCCGGCGTAGAGGATCGAGATCGATCTCGATCCCGCGAAAT
>NZ_VOHA01000065.1 GCF_007859315.1 Reyranella sp. CPCC 100927 | reverse complement strand
TAGGTTGTGTTGACATTTACCGCCACCACAAGGTCATGGCGGCGATGGTAACGACCCCGAGGTAGTTGCGTGCTGTTTTCTCGTAGCGTGTGGCTAGGCGCCGGAAGTGCTTGAGCTTGTTGATACACCGTTCGACGAGGTTGCGGTCGCGGTAGATTTGGCGGTCGTATTGTCGCGGCGGCGAGCAAGTGCGGGCGGGAATGACGGGGGTTGCGCCCTGCGTGTGGATCAGCTCGATGAACCATTGGGCATCGTAGGCCCGGTCTGCGAGTACATAGCCGCCGCGCTGATCGACGATCAGCTGACGTGCGGCACGGATGTCGTGGCGCTGTCCCGGCGCGAGGAGAAGGCGAAGCGGCCGGCCCGAGGCGTCGACAGCCAGGTTGACCTTGGTGCTCAGGCCGCCGCGCGAGCGGCCGAGCGCCTGATTTTGAGTCCCCTTTTTGCGCCGGCCGCATGCTGATGTGCCCGTACGATTGTCGAGTCGATGATCCGATAGCTGAAGTCGGGGGCATGGATCAGTGCCTTAAACAGATGGTACCAGACGCCTGACCGGCACCAACGGTTGAACCTTTGGTACACGCTGTTCCAGGGCCCGAACAGCGGCGGCAGATCACGCCATGGCGCACCGCTGCGCACGATCCACAGCACGGCGTCGACAAACAGTCGATTGTCCCTGCCCGACGCACCTCGATCGCCTTTCTTTCCGGGAACCAACGACGCGATCAACGACCATTGCCTATCCGTCAACTCTCTGCGAACCAAGACTGCCTCCCCAGATTCGCAGTCTTGAATCAACTTTTCCCGCAAAAGGGAATCCCCTAAATGTCAACACGACCTAGTTC
>NZ_VOHA01000064.1 GCF_007859315.1 Reyranella sp. CPCC 100927 | reverse complement strand
AAGGTCTTCAGCCGCAACATGGGTAACAGTTTGTGCTCACCACATGGGTAACAGTTTTCTCCATTCAGGTCATGGCCATGTGCCGCCGCCCCCGCGGGGGCGGCGGCACATGGCGCAAAAGTCGTGCCTTGCCGCGGGCCTCGATGGCGCCGAGGTGACGGGCGTAAAAGTAGACGTGGACCAGCCCCGTCGCCGGGTCCTGGCGCAGGCCCAGCAATTCGCCGGCCAACACTTCGCCGATGTAGATCAACCGACCTTGCCACTTGATTTCGCCGTTGCGCCGCACACGACGCACCATCATGTCGGGCGCGTAGGCCGGCGCCGGCAGGCGCTGCGGCAGCCGCCGAGGGGATGGGCGGTAACGGTGCGCCGGCGGCACCTGGCCCAGCGCTTCGTGCGGCCGTTCCTCGTTGTACAGCTGCTGAAAGCGGGCGAAGCGTTGGCGCTGGGCGCGCCGCGTCGCTGCGGGTGGCTTCAGGGTGGCCGCACACAAGGTGCTGTGAAAGCGCTCGTGGCTGCCGTTCTGGTACCAGCGACCCGGCGCGATCCGCTCGTGACGAATACCCAGCTTGAGCCACCATACCGCCAAGCGCGTCAAGCCCGTCAGCGTCGTCGACACAAACGGATTGCCGTTGTCGGTCAAGATCACGTCCGGCAATCCGTACCGCATAAACGCTGCCTCGAACGCCGCCCGCGCCTCGCGCTCGCCGGTGCCGCGGCTGGCACACAACACCACCAGGTACCGACTGTAGCCGTCCGTCACTGTCAACGGTTCGACGCGCTCGCCGTCGCCGGTCGTGACGTGACCCTTGTAGTCCGCCCGCCACACCCTGTTGGCGCGGTCCGCTGCCGTCAGCTTCCCCCGCCATGCCAACACACGACGCCGCTTGCGCTGCGGGCGCGTCAGGCCCTCGCGTTGCAGGATCCGCTCCACCGTCGACAGGCTCGGCACGGCTTTGCGCCCCAATTGCTGGCGCAACTCCACCACCAGCTTGCGCGCTCCCCAGCCCCGCCGGCGACGCAGCGACACGATCGCCTGCACAACCTCGGCCTTCACCGCCCCGGCTTGACAATGCGGCGCTCGGCTGCGGTCGGCGAGCCCGGCACGCCCTTCCGACGCATGCCGCGCCACCCACTTGTAGCCGGTCTTCCGACTGATCCCGAAACGCCGGCACAGCGCCGTCTTCGAAATCTCGCCCTGAAGCCATGCCTCGACGAACTCCCATCGCTGCTTCACCACTGTCGTCTCTCGCCATGCCATCGCCGGGGTCCTCCCGGCCGGCGAGAAAACTGTCACCCATGTGCTGAGTACAATCTGTTACCCATGTGCTGCGGTCGCACT
>NZ_VOHA01000063.1 GCF_007859315.1 Reyranella sp. CPCC 100927 | reverse complement strand
GTCATGTGTGGACGGCCCCCGTTTCGCAAGGGGAATCGAGCAGCGAGTATCGGCGACGAAGTAGGAGCGGTCATGTGTCCGGCCTGTTGGTGCGGCGAACATGAGCCGCTGGCCTTGAAGGTATACGTAGCCGAGCTCTCCCATCATCCCGACGTGCTGGACGCACGATGACAGTAGCGGAGTGTTCCCGGTCCGGTATGCCTACCGATGTCGCCATCAGGTGCTGCTGTGCTCCTTGCGAAAGGGTTGGCGCGTCAGGCGCAGGCCTGGGCGCGGTAGGGCTGGTTGTGGGTCAGCATGGCCCACAGGATGCGAGCGGTGCGGGCGGCCTGTGCGACGGCGACGACCTTCTTGGGTCGGCGAGCCATCATGCCGCGCAGCCAAGGCGAGGCCTTCTCGGGGTGAGCGCTGGCCTGTCGCAACCAGGCTGTGGCGCCCAGCACGAGCAGGCGTCGCAAGGGCGGATTGCCTTGCTTGGTGATGGAGCCGGTGCGGGTCTTGCCGCCGGTGCCATTGAGCCTGGGCGTCAGGCCCAGCCAGGCGGCGAAGTCGCGGCCGGTCTTGAAGAGCGTGGGGTCGGGCAGCGTGGCGAGCATGGCATGGGCGCTCAGCGGCCCGACGCCCGGCGCGCTCTGCAGCATGCGGGCTTTGGCGTCGGCCTTGACCTGCGCCGTGATGCGCCGCTCCAGGGTGTCGGCTGCCGCCTGCAGGGCGGCGCGTTGATCGGCCAGCGCCGTCGCGACAATCACCGCATCGGCCGGCAGCTCCAGCGTGCCGGCCCGCAGCGCCTCGACCAGATGCTCGACGCCGGCCTTGCCCGTGCCGGCGACGATGCCGAACTCCGACAGCAGGGCGCGCAGCGCGTTGACCAGTTGGGTCTGCTGGCGCACCAGCAGGTCGCGGCCGCGGTGCAGCGACAGCGCCGCCTGCTGCTCGGCAGCCTTGATCGGCACAAACCGCATGTCCGGTCGGCCTGCCGCCTCCCAGCAGGCCGCCGCATCGATCGTGTCGCTCTTGTTGCGCTTCACGTACGGCTTCACGTAGGCCGGCGGCATCAGCCGCACGTCGTGGCCCAGCTGGCTCAGCACGCGGGCCCAATGGTGGGCCGAGCCGCACGCCTCCATGCCGATCACCGCCTTGGGCTGCCTGGCGAAGAACTTCTCCATCTGGCCCCGCTTCAGCGTCCTGCGAAGCACGACCTCGCCCGCCGCGTTGCGGCCGTGCACCTCAAATACCGACTTCGCGAGGTCGAGCCCAATCATGCTAACCTTGTCCATGGACGGTCCCCTTTTGCTGGTCACGGCTTCATCACCACAACCAGTTTGGCACATCGATGCCGGGTGGGGGCCGTCCACACCATCATCCCG
>NZ_VOHA01000062.1 GCF_007859315.1 Reyranella sp. CPCC 100927 | reverse complement strand
CGCCCATAGGCGCTAACTTACGATAAACGGCGGGAAGGATCTCCTGCGTCGCCGTCGTGGCCGCTCGCAGAGGCAACGCTGGAGGTGTGGGGCGGATTTGACAATGTGCTCGGGCAGGATGTCGCCGAGGATACTGGCGATGATGGCGCGGGCAAGGAGATGAACCAGGCGCCAGTTATGCCGAGGCTGTTGAGGCAGCGATGCGGTGTGCAGAGGGGGGAGTATCCAGCGCCTCCGTGACGTGGTCATCAATGACCAGGGCGGCGATGAGGTGCGCCAACAGCCAAGTTCGGGCGAGTTCAGGGTGTTTGGCCTGCAGTTCATCGAAGTGCAGCAAGCTCTTGAGCCGCTTGAAGGCCAATTCGATCTGCCAGCGCAGACGGTAGAGTTCGAAGATCTGGTTGGCCGGCGCTTCCAGTGAACTCGCCAGGATGATGTAGCGCGCCGCCACCAGGCTGCGCGGGTCAGGCGTGCCGTTGCCGCGCTTGCAGCCCCGCCGTGCCGCCTTGTCGCGAATGCGCTTGATCTCGCGCGCCGCCTCTTGCGGCGGTTTGCGCCACACTAAGAGGCGGACCGGCACGATCTCACCGACATCGCTCACCGCCTGGGCGTGGAACTGTGCGCTAGCGGCACTACCCAGGCCCGCAAGACGGGCGGCCAGATCGAACGCTCGGCCGGCCGCGGTGCGCAGCGCCAGCGAGTTCCAGCCGATCCGAACCACAAAGTCGGCACCGTGGTTCACCACATGCGCCAGACCGCCGCCGTGGGCCAGCCCGCGATCCGCCACCCAGATCTCGCCTGCCGACACACGCGCCCGCTTCAGCGTTTCTCCGCCACGATCATCGGTCAGCTCGAAGTCATGCAGCCGGCCCACCTCGGGATCGTACGTCGCATGCAAACGCCAGTTCGCTCGCTCACTGCCGGGATGCGACACGGTCGTGGCATCGTACAGCCGCACCACGCGCCCCCAACGGCGCCACGATGTCATACCCACTCGGCACGCCAGCAGCTCTCCGGCCACTGTCTCCAACCAGTCGGCGCACCCTTGCAGGCGCTTCAGCACCGCTACGTCCGACATCTCGGCGATGCCCGATATCGAGGCCCACGCCGCCGTGCTGCGCAGCGACATCCGGCACGGCCCGTACGCCAGTGCCAGACGCAGCAGATCTCCGGCCTTCCTGATCTCCCGCCGACGGACCAGTGCTCCGCAGCGCTTCGCCGAGGCTTCAAGGCCTGCTTCTTGGCCGAACCGCTTCAGCAGACGGCTCCAGCCTACGTCCAGCGTCCTCTCACTCAACATCGCTTCAACTCACGCTGCGCTACTCAACCCCTACCTCTTTGAATCTCAACTCGTTCCCGCTGTCCAATGCTAAGTTAGCGCCTATGGG
>NZ_VOHA01000061.1 GCF_007859315.1 Reyranella sp. CPCC 100927 | reverse complement strand
TCCCGTTCACCTGCACCGGCAAGGCCGGCAGAACCACCACCACCGACGGCACCAGGTACTCCGGCAGCTGTCCCGACAGCGCCGCCTTCACCCCTGCGCCATCGACATCGCCCACCACGTACCCCACAAGCCGGCGGCCCTCCCCCGACCCGCGCACCATCGCCACTGCCTCGCGCACCCCCGCGCACGACCGCAGCCCGGCCTCGACCTCACCCAGCTCGATCCGGAACCCCCGCAGCTTCACCTGCTCGTCCAGACGACCCAGGAACTCGACCGTCCCATCATCACGCTGCCGGCACAGGTCTCCCGTCCGGTACAGCCGGCCGCCCGGCATCTGCGGGTCCGGCACGAAACGCTCCGCCGTCAGCCCCGGGCGGTCCAGGTATCCCCGCGCCAGGGTCCCGCCACCGATGCACAGCTCGCCCAGACCACCGATCGGCACCTCGTTGCCGTCCACATCCAGCACGTACGCGCTGCGGCTCGGGTATGCATGCCCGATCGGTACGATCGCGCCATCCCCGTCACTCGCCTCCGTCCGACGCGACAAACACGCGATCGTCGTCTCCGTCGGGCCGTACAGGTTGTCCAGACGTACCCCCGACAGCGGACCTGCCTGCCACCGCTTCAGCGCATCCCCCGCCAGCGCCTCGCCGCCCACCGTCACCTGGCGCAGCGACGGCAGCGATAACGGCAGATCCCCCAGCCACTGCTGCCAGTACGCTGTCGGGATCCGCGAGAACGTCACCCCCTCATCACGCAGCCGGCCCGTCAGCGTCTCCAGGTCCCACAGTCCGGGACCACGCATCACCACGCGGCCGCCCCGCATCAGCGCCGGCAGAAGCTCGTGCAGCGCAACGTCGAAGTTGATCGTCGAGCTGTGCAGCACCACGTCCGACGGACCGATGCCGTACGTCGCCAGGAAGTCTCCCAGGTGCAGGCTCAGCGCTCCGTGCGTGATCGCCACGCCCTTCGGACGGCCCGTCGAGCCCGACGTGTAGATCACGTACGCCAGCTGGTCCGGGACGATCGCCTCGTCCCAGCCCGCCGCGCTCTCGTCCTCGACATCGCTCACCACAACCTGCGCGCAGCCCGCCAGCACCGCGCCCAGGCGTGCCGACGTCGCCGCGTCCGTCACCACGCACCGCACGCCGGCGTCCTGCACCATCTCCCGCAGACGTGCCTCCGGGTACGCCGGGTCCAGCGGCACGAATGCGCCGCCCGCCTTCAGCACGCCCAGCAGGCCGGCAACCATCCCCACCGACCGCTCCAGGCACAGGCCCACCCGAACCTCGCGGCCCACATCGAGCGTCTTCAGCCGGCGACCGATCCGGTTCGACCATGCCTCCAGCGCCCCGTGGCTCAGCCGTTCGCCCTCGCAGCTCAGTGCCTCCGCTTCGGGACGCGCCAACGCCCGCGCACGGATCCGGGCCGTCGC
>NZ_VOHA01000060.1 GCF_007859315.1 Reyranella sp. CPCC 100927 | reverse complement strand
GCACCACGCTGCCTGCCGGCGCCGTCACGGGTGGCCGCGGCGGCACCGGCGGGCATGGCGGCAGCGGAGGTGGTGGCGGCGGCGGCGGTGCCGGCGGCGACGGTGCCACTCTGACCAGCGCCGGCAGCATCACCGTGTCTCCCGGCCAGGTCATCACGGGCGGAGTCGGCGGCAACGGCGGCAACGGCAACGGCTCAGGTCGTTACGATGGCGGCGGCGGCGGCGGCGGCGGCTTCGGATTGGCGACCGACTCGACCGTCGACAATCGCGGCGTGATCCGTGGCGGCAACGGTGGTAACGGCGGCGACGGCAGCCCCGGCGGTCCGCTCGGCTACACTGGCATCGGCGGCAGCGGCGCGTCTGCCGGTCACGGCGTTGTCGCGGGCAACGGGACGCTCATCAACAGCGGCACCATCACCGGCGGCGACGGCGGCCTGGGTGGCATGGGCCTCGTCGATGGCGGCACCGCCGTCGGTCGCTCCAACCTCGGTTTCGGCGGCGTCGGCGTCTTGGGCAGCAATCTCACCATCATCAACAGCGGCACGATCTCGGGCGGCTTCATAGGTGGCTTCTCCGGCAGCGAGGCCGCGCGCGTTCCCGCCATCTTGTTTGTCGGCACCAACAACCGCCTGGAACTGCAGGCCGGGTCAGTGATCAACGGGATCGTCGATGCCACCCTTGCGACCGGCAACACGCTGGCCCTGGGCGGATCAGCCAACAGCAGCTTCGATGTCTCGTCGATCGGTCCGGCGGCGCAATATCGCGGCTTCGGGGCCTACGAGAAGACCGGCGGCAGCACCTGGACACTGACCGGCACCACGACCCAAGTCACACCCTGGACCCTCCGCGAAGGTTCGCTGAGCATTGCCTCGGACGGCAGCCTGGGGGACGTATCGGGCACGCTGACACTGGCGGGTGGCACGCTGCTCACCACCGCGCCGATCACGACGGCGCGCGCCGTCGCGATGGCGGGCGGCACGATCCAGAGCGATGCCGACCTGACCCTGACCGGGACCATCAGCGGCACCGGCGGCGTCACCAAGACCGGCGCCGGCACGCTGACCGCGACCGGCACCGGCGGTTACAGCGGGACAACGCAGATCGCCGCCGGCACCATGGCCGTCGCGAACGGCGGCAGCCTGGCGACCGGCGACGTGGGCGTGGGCGGTGTGTCCGGATCGAACGCCACCCTGCGCGTCGACGGCCAGAATTCAACCTGGCAGGCATCCTCCATTCTCGTTGGCCGCGCCGGTACTGGCGCGATGAATGTCACGACTGGCGGTCGTGTCGTCATCACGGGCGGCGGCCTCAACATTGCCGACAATCCCGGACAAGACGGGACCGTCACTGTGTCCGGCGCCGGCGCCACCGTGACGACGACCGACGTGCTGACCCTGGGCGGCGTCGGCTCGGCCACGGTCAGCAACGGCGGGCGCATCGTCTCCAGTGGCACCGCTGCTGCCGGCAACAATCCCGGCGGCCAGGGCACCTTCGTGGTCACGGGCGCCGGATCGGTCT
>NZ_VOHA01000006.1 GCF_007859315.1 Reyranella sp. CPCC 100927 | reverse complement strand
CGACCCGCACCTCACGGCCCACACCCAGCGTCTTCAGCCGACGGCCGATCCGGTTCGACCATGCCTCCAGTCCGCCATAGCTCAGACGATCGTCTCCGCAGCTCACCGCCTCCGCTTCGGCGCGCGCACTCGCCTGCGCCGTGATCGACCGCGTCACCGGCTCAAACCCGTACCGCACCAGCGCCCGCGACGGCGCCGACACCTCCGACAGCGCGATCTCCCCTACCCGCTGCTCCAATCCCGACGACAACCCCTCCAGGACGGATACGTAATGACCGCACAGCCTCTCGATCGTCGCCTCGCCGAACAGATCCCGGGCGTAGGTGAAAGAAACATGAAGACCGTCGTGGCCTTCCTTCACGCTGACCATCAGGTCAAAAGGCGCCGGCACACTGCCGGCTTCCATGGCACCGGCTTCCAGTCCCGGCAGGCCGGCAAAAGGCTGACCTTGCTCCTGCTCCAGATTGAAGGTCACCTGGAACAACGGCGTACGGCTCAGGCTGCGCTCCGCCTGCAGTGCTTCCACCAGGCGTGCAAACGGAAGATCCTGGTGTGCCTGCGCTTCCAGAACATGCGTGCGGACTTGCTCCAACAGCGCCTCGACCCGCGTGCTCCCTGTCAGTTCGGTGCGGATGACGAGCATGTTCACGAAGAAGCCGATCAGGCCTTCGGTTTCCAGGCGCTGGCGCCCCGACACGGGAATACCCACCCGCAAGTCCGTCTGACCGCCATAGCGGTGCAGCAGTACGTTCAGTGCCGCCAGCAACGTCACGAACAGCGTCGTGCCTCTGGTCCGGGCGCTGCGTCCGAGAGCGGCCGCGACATCGGCCGGCACGTGCCGGCTGATGCGGCCACCCACCGCATCGCGCCCGGCACCGCGGCGCCGGTCCGCCGGCAACTCCATCACCGGGTGCTCATCACCCAGACGCTGCCGCCAGTACGCAAGCTGCGTGGCCATGGCATCGCCGGCCAGACTCTCCCGCCGCCAGAGTGCATAGTCGGCGTACTGGATCGGCAGCGCCGGCAACGCGGCAGCGAGACCTTCTCGCGCGGCGCCGTACAAAACTTCCAGCTCGCGCAGGCAAATGCCGATCGACCAGCCGTCGGCGACAATGTGGTGCATCGTCACCAGCAGCACGTGCTCCGCATCCGTCAGCCGAACCCATTCGACACGCAGCAGCGGATCTGCCTCCAGGTCGAACGGCGCCGTCCCCATGACGTGCACGCGTTCCTGCAGCAACGCTTCGCGCACGGCGGGCTCAAGCTCCCGCAGATCCACCTCGGACCAGCCATAAGCCGGCTCGTCGGACACGACCTGGAAGGCAACGCCGTCCGCCTCGGCGAAGCGCGTCCGCAAGCTCTCATGTCGTTCCACAAGTGCCCGCAGCGCACCGCGCAGGGCGTTTACGTCCAGACTCCCCTTCAGCCGCACCAGGCCCGGCAGATTGTAGGCAGCACTGTGCGGTTCCAGCTTCCACAGGAACCACAGGCTTTCCTGCGCCGGCGACAGCGGTATCCGATCGGCCTTCGATGCCCGCGGCTGGATCGCACGCTCCGTCGTCGACGCTGCGCGGTCAACTTCCGTTGCCAGGTCGGCAAGAACCGGGTGGGCGAAGACAGTCCGCAACGGCACGTCCCGGCCGAGCTTCTGGCGCAGGCGCGACACGATCCGGACGGCCAGCAGGGAATGCCCACCCAGGAGAAAGAAGTCGTCCCGCGTGCCCACCTTCGGCACACCGAGAACGTCGGCCCAGATCTCACAGAGTGCCGCTTCCGTCGCCGTGCGCGCCGCGACATGTTCAACGTCCGACGCCACGATGGGCGCCGGCAGCGATCGTCGATCCACCTTGCCGTTGGGCAGCCGCGGCAAAGCCTCCAACACCACGAAGGCTGCCGGCAGCATGAACGCTGGCAACTTGCCACCGAGTTCGCGGCGCAGCGTGGTCGCCGTCACGTCGACCGACGAATCGATGGTGAGATGAGCGATCAGCCGACCGGCCACGCCGGCGTCCGCCACGGTGACAACGGCTTCGCGAACGCCGGTACAAGCCCGCACTGCGGCCTCAACGTCACCGAGCTCGACGCGGAAGCCGCGAATCTTGACCTGATCGTCGAGCCGCCCGAGAAGCTCGAGGTCGCCGTTGCGACGCCAGCGCGCGCGGTCTCCGGTGCGATAGAGCCGCCCGCCGACCCCGAACGGATCTGGCAGAAAGCGGTCTGCGGTGAGCCCCGGCCGGTTCAGATATCCCTGCGCCAGGCAAGCGCCGCCCAGGTAGAGCTCGCCGGCCACACCGACGGGCACGATCCGCAGCGCTTCGTCCAGGACATAGGCTCGCGCATTGGCAATCGGTGCGCCGACAGAAACCGTATGGTCCCCTTGCGATGGCGGCAGCGTCGTCGCTGTCGCCACGTGGGTCTCCGTCGGTCCATAGTGATTGTGCAACACCGCCGCCGACCGTTGGCCGAACAACGAGACAATGTTGGGCGACAGGCGCAGCGCCTCTCCTGCCTGGAACACATGCCGCAGCGGCAATTCCGTCGCGTCTCGCGCCGCGGCCTCGTCCGCGAGCTGATCGAGGAGAACCTGAGGCGCGAAGACTTCATGAATCTCGTGCTTCAGCACGAAGTCGAGAAGCAGCTTGCGGTCAAGGCGGGCCTCATGATCGGCCAGGCACAAGGTCTTGCCGCCGACCAGCGCGGTGAAGATCTCCTGGAACGAAACGTCGAAACTGATGGGCGTGAGCTGGGCGACGCGCCGCGACAGCGGATCGTGATGCCGGGCAAGGTGCCAACTGACGAGATTGCTGAGCGCCCGATGGGGCATCGCGATGGCCTTGGGCTGGCCTGTCGACCCCGACGTATAGAGAACGTAGGCGAGACTATCTGGCCGGCAGGGCGCCAGACCGGTCGCGCCGGTTTCGCCGTCCCATGCTTCAGCATCGACGAGAATCGTTCTGGTCCCTGATGCAATCGGCAGCACCGGCTGCGCCGCGGAGTCGACGATGACAACGGGTGGCCGCGCATCCATCAGCATGAAGGCCAGCCGCTCCTGCGGATACCCGCGGTCGAGCGGCAGGCACGTCGCGCCGGCCTTGAGGATGGCCAACAGGTTGATCACGAGGTCCAAGGACCGCTCGACGCACAAGCCGACGATCATGCCGTCGCCGACACCACTGCGGATCAGGTGGTGAGCGCGGCGGTCCGCACGCTGCTCAAGCTCACCATAGGTCAGCGATGCGCCTGCGTGCACCAGAGCCACGGCCTGCGGCGTCCGCCGGGCCTGTTCCGCGACGAGTTCGTGAACACCGCGATCGGGTGTCGCCGGGTCTGCAGCACCGGTCCCGGCGGCCAGGATGGCTTGCTCTTCGGTGTTCCCCAGCAGCCGCAATGACGAGAGCCGACCTTCCGGTTCGGCTGCGAACGCGCGCAGCACCGTCAGGAAATGCTCTCTCAGCTGGCCGATCGTGCGGCTGTCAAAAAGTGCTGCCGCATACTCGAAGGCACCGCGCCATCCTGATGGTGTCTCGACGATCGACAGCGAAAGATCAAATTTCGCGGTTCCGGTATCGACGTCGACCCAGCGAGCGTGCAGGTCCGGCAGTTCCCAGTGCGCCAGGGGTAGCGTCTGCCACGCGAACAGCACCTGGAAGACCGGGTGCAGCGATCGGTCCCGATCAAGCTGCAGGTCCGCCACCACCTGGTCGAAAGGCACATCCTGGTGCGCGATCCCCTCGAGTGTCGTCTGTTTGACGTGTTGCAGCAGTTCGCGGACAGTCGGGTCACCGGACAGGTCGCTGCGCAGCGCCAGTGTATTGACGAAGAACCCGATGAGGCCCTCGATGCTCGACCAGCTTCGGGTCGAGACGGGCGTGCCGACCACGATATCGGTCTGGCCGCAGTATTGTGCGAGCAATGCCTTGAACGCGGCGAGGACCACCATGAACGGCGTCACGCCTTCCTTCAGCGCGAGGTCTTTCAGGGCTGCCTGCAGCTCGGGCGGCAGGTCAAACCGTAGCGTTTCCCCTGCGTACCGCTCGCCCGGCAGGCGCGGCCGATCGGTCGGCAGCTCAAGGCTTCGAGACGCACCGGCCAGCTGCGCCTGCCAGTAAGTCCGCTGCAGTGCCAGGTCTTCGTCGGACTGCTCATCCCGCTGCCATCGCACATAGTCGGCAAGCCCAAGTTCAAGGGACGGCAGATCAGCATCTGTCCCAAGATGGAGCGCCTCGTAGAAAGCGCTCAGCTCCCGCAGCAATATGGCGATCGACCAGCCGTCACAGGCAATGTGGTGCACGGCCAGCAGGAGGATGTGTGCGCGATCCTGCCCTCGCAGCAAGGTCGCCCGCAGCAGAGGTCCGTGTTCGAGGTCGAACGGCTCAGCCGCGAGCCGGCGCAAATGGACCGCCACCTGCTGCTCATGATCGGCTTCGGACCAGGTTTGCACGTCAACGTCGCGCCACGCGAACACGGGCGCGTCATCAATGACCTGACACGCAACCCCGTCGGTCTCGTGGAAGCGCGCGCGCAGCGCTTCATGCCGGCCGACCACGGCGGCCAGCGCGGCGCGCAACGCCGCCACATCAAGCGCACCGACCAGATGCAGGGCGCCGGCCACGGTGTAGGCAGCGCTTTCCGGTGCCAGTCTCCACTCGAACCACAGACGTTCCTGGGCATGCGTCAGGGCAAAGCGCTTGTCCTGCGGGCCGTCGGCGCGGGGGCGTGGCGGCGCACGATGTCGATCACCCTTCTTCCGCTGTGCCAGCCGCTGGGCTTGTGCCGCGATCGTTCGCGCCTCGAAGACGAACTGGAGCGGCAGATCGACACGGAACGTCTCGCCGATCCGCGCCAGGATCTGCGCTGCCGTCAGGGACTGGCCGCCCAGTTCGAAGAAATCCCGATCGACGCCAATCGACGGCCGGCCGAACGCCTCCTGCCAGATCTGCGACACCAGGATCTCGGTATCCGTGCGTGGCGCGGCAACTGGCACTGCAGCGGATGCGGCCAGCTCATCCCCGCGCTGATGCACGGCGATCGGCCCAAGTGTGCCATCCTGCCACCCTGTCAGGCAGGCACCGCGCCGGAGCTTGCCGCTGGAGGTGCGCGGCAGGTCACCGCCCTTCAACAGGAGAATGACGCTGACCGGCTCCTGATACACTTCGGACACCGCGGCATTGACAGCCCGAAAGATCGCGTCGATCCGCATCGTCCGCAGTCGGCCGCGGGATACTTCCATCGCAACACCGATGCCTTCGCGGCCATCGACTGACACGGCGAACGCAGCAATACGCCCCTTTCGGATGTCCTCGACCTGCTCGGCAATCGTCCACTCGATATCCTGCGGATAGACGTTCTGCCCGCGGATGATGATGAGGTCCTTCAGGCGACCGCTGACAAACAACCGGCCGCCGTGCAGGAAGCCAACGTCGCCGGTACGCAGAAAACGCTGGCCAGGCACGTTCGGCAACACAGCCTGGAACGTTTCCTTCGTGGCCCGCGTATTGGACCAGTAGCCCCTCGCCACACTGGGGCCGGCGAACCAGATTTCACCGATCTGCCCCGCCGAACACTCTTCCAGCGACGCCGGATCGACGATACGGATCGAGTGGTTCTCCTGCGGTCGACCGCAATCGATCAACCCGGTGCCCGATTCGTCATGACGCGCCAGTCCGCGCGCCAGGCCATCCGCGGCGAAGTGCTGTACGCGCGCCCCGGTACCGTCACAGTCCGCCGACACCATCAACGTCGCTTCGGCCAGCCCGTAGCACGGCGCCAAAGCACCAGGCCGCAAGCCCAGCCGAGAGAACCGCTCCATGAACGCCCGCATCGTCGTCGGGCGTATCGGCTCCGCACCGCACCCGGCCAAACGCCAGGCGCTGAGGTCGAGCCCCTCTGTCTGGCTGTCACGGCAACGATCGACGCAGAGCTGGTAGGCAAAGTCTGGAGCCACGCCGATCGTACCGCGATGTCGGGAGATGGCCCGCAGCCAGCGCGCCGGGCTCGCCAGGAAGTGCTCGCTTGTCATGAGCACGACGGTGGCGCCCGCAAACAGCGGCGTCAGAAGTGCGCCGATCAGTCCCATGTCGTGGTAGAGCGGCAGCCAGGTCACCACGACATCCGAGCGCCCGATCGCAAAGGCATGCCTGATGACATCCAGGTTGGCGACCAGGTTGTCATGGCCGACCACGACGCCCTTGGGAGCGGTGGTCGAGCCCGAGGTATACTGCAGGAAAGCGATGTCGCACCCCGGACCCCGATCGATGCTCGCGTCCACAGAGCGCGTCGCACTATCGCGTTCAATGATGAGGCGCAGGTGGTCGACCGGGAGATCATCCGCGGCAAAATTGTCGAGCAGCGGCGCATGGACGGCATCGGTCAGCAGCAGCCGCGGCGTGCAGTCACGAAGCATCGATCGCAGGCGATCGAAGTGATGGGCGTGCGCGGTCTCGGCCGGATAGGCCGGGACCGCGATGATCCCGGCGTGCAAGCAGGCAAAAAACGCGACGACGTAGTCCAGGCCGTTGGGCAGCAGCAACAGCGCGCGTGCTCCCGCGTCGGCGTGGCGCCGGAGGTCCACCGCCAGTTGCCTCGCCTGGCGGTCGAGATCGCCATAGGTCAGAACCGCCTCATCGCTCTCGCCATCGCGCAAGAAGCGCACGGCTGGACGCTCCGGCTGCAGCTCAACGTGCCGGCGCAGCGCCTCCAGCAAGTCAGCCGGCTTTTTCAGATTTGCACGTTCGCCGTGGGTCACTGCGCCCTCGGCGCGCGACACTTCCGCGGTCCGCCCCCGCCGTTGCAGGAACGGGCACTTCTCCAAACCGGCTGATTCATCGTCGGGAAGGAAGTACTGCTTCCATTCACGATTGTCGGAGTCGCCGTAGACACCCAGGCTGCCATGTGGCGACACCTCATCCCAGCGGACGAGACGATCGCGTATGCGTTCGCGCACCTCCGGTCCGATCGCGTGCTGCGTGATGGCGTCGATGAAGACACTGCGGGGCTGAAAAAGCAGGATCAAGCCTGGGCCGAGATTGCGGCTATGGCGCCGCCGGTATGACGGACTGCAACCCACGACGAACATCTGCACGCCGCCGAAGGTGAATTCCCACATCGGGTCGGACGGATCAGGTGCCGTGGCGTCGGGAGCGGTATGGTCGTCATGGTCATGCAGATGCTGCAGTGTCCGCCAGAAGAACGACCGTGCATCATCATGATCGAATGCCGGACTCTGAGGCTCGAAGAACAAGGCGAAGTTGTTCTTCTCGTGCTCGCGCGCCGCGGACAACGCGAGAAACTTCGCCATGGTCGACGGCAGGTGTGTCAGATCCCCGGTCGACGCAAAGGCATAGAACATCTCACCGCGACGTTCAGCCTGCGTACCGAAGAAACACGGATACTCCGGATCCGTCACATGATGTCGGAATGTCTTATAGGACTCCACGAACCAATCCGGCGGTTCGATGGTGCCGACGGCATCTCCGCTGATGATGCGCGACGTCCACTTGGTGGGCACGCGACGTCGCCTCTTGCCCGTCTCCGGCGTCATGGACCCGATCCTCGCTCGCTCGTTCTTATCGATGGTCGGCTCGACAGCTGCTCGGGCCGTGAGTGGCTTTCGGACCCGTGGCTCAGGCGGCAGCTGACGCTGTCGCGCGATCGCGCACGAGCGGGCGCACCCATTCGTCGGGAATGATCGGCTGGTGGTAGACGCACTCGTCCGACTCGATGGACGAGCCGTGCAGCCGGCCCTCGGGCACCAGGACCATTTCCCCTGGCGCCAGGCGCAGCTTCATGCCGACGTTGCCCCAGAACACCATGTTGCCGGTCTCGATCACGACCAGCCGATGATCGTCATGCACATGCGTCGTCGAGCACATCTCGCGCGGCTCGACGAACGTCTCGCGGTCGATATCAGGGCGCTCCACCTCGATCCGGGCACTGATCTGGCGTGCGATATCCCGATACGATTCGACGGACGCCAGCCAGTTCAGCTGCTCCTCCAGATTGCGCCTGGCATGGCCCGCGAGGGCAGATGCCGCCGTCAGGCCCTGCCGGACCAGACGCAAGCCGGGCAAACCGTATTGGTGCTCGATGCGACCGAGGACGCGCGCAAAGCGTGCCAGCAGCTCATTGGCCGCATCGGATCGGCGCCCGGCGAGATCATCGCGATTCGTGATTCGCAGACACGGACCGGCTTGAGCAATCAGGCCCCGAAACGCCAGCCATGTCGCTTCCGCAGCAAACGCGGCACCGCTCAAGGCCAAGGCCGCTCCTGGCCGGGCGGCCAGGGCATGCAGGAGATTGCATTCCGCCAGGCTGGTCGAGAGATAGAACTGCCAGTAGGAATGTTCGCCTTTGGCGATTCCGCACAGTTCCGCCAGCCGCCGCACGATCTGCTGGTCGGTCTCGTCCTGCGCCAGTTTCGGCCAGTCCTGAGGCGACAGGTGGTCGAAGTAGCCCATCGCCCCGGCCTTGCCAAACGCAACGCGCTTGGACCCAGCCAGGCTCTGCTTCTGGATCAGGATATAACCCAGGCCGCCTTCCACATACCGCGTGCTCACGAGGTGATCGAAAACGTCACCCCAGAATGCCATCTCCGTCTGCAGCAGTACGGCCAGCTGCGCGACACAGCTCTCGACACTGGGCACAGCCGCGTCCTCGCCGCACAGGAAATCAAAGGCGAAGTCCTCGAGAAACGGCTTGATCTGAGCCGCGAGCGTCCGATTCTCCTCGCTGTGGAAGTTCAGGTACTTCTCGAATGCGGCGCTGCTGCCATCACGTGGTGGGCGGGCCATTTCGAGTTCATTGGCACATAGAAGCAACCGCTGCGCGGCGAGAAACGGCAAGCGAAAGGCCGACTCCGTTACGACCGGCGTCGTGAAATCGATGAAGGACAAGTCCTCGGGTCGCAGTGGTCGGCGATGGAAATCCTCATCGAGTTCGAGTTCCTCGACCATGGCGCTGCGAAAGGCGGTGTGGGCCGCAAACTGCCGAACGAGCGCGATGCTCTGCTGAGCCGCAGCCGTACGACGCCCGAAGTCAAAGAGTTGCTGAGGATCTCCACCCATGATCTGAAGGCTCCTTTCAAGCAAGAGCAAGCGCTCCAATGCGATGTGCCGTCCGCGCGGTTCGTCAGGTGAGTGACGCAGCTTCGGCCATGGCGACGAGGATGCGGCGGTCTCCTTTGTAGGGAGCGCGACCGTGCGACATCAGCATGTTGTCGAGCATGAGGACGTCGCCTTCCTGCCACGGGAAACGCAACATCACGTCGCGATAGCAGCCGCGGATCTCCTCGAGGATGCTCGTCTCGATCGGAGAGCCGTCGCCGTAGAAGACATTGCGCGGCAGGTCCGGCTCATCGACCACCGACAGCAATGCCTCGCGAATGTCCGAATCCAGCGCCGAGACATGGAACAGGTGCGCCTGATTGAACCAGACCATGTCACCGGTCACCGGATGGCGCGCCTCCGACTGACAGACCTGGCGTGTTCGCAGCGCGCCATCGGGGCGCCATTCGCATTCGATCCGATGGGTGGCGCAGAACGCCTCCACCTGTGACCGATCGTCGGTGTGGAATACGCGCTCCCACGGCAGATCGAGGCCATTGCCGTAGTTGCGCACATACATGAGCTGCTTGGCGGCGAACCGCAGCCGTGCGGCAGGATCCAGTCGCCGATAGAGAATCCGACTGTCGGCTATCGGCGTATCGCCGCCGGCGGACGGCACGACATCGCAGTAGAACCAGATCTTCATCGGCCACCGGCTGGTGTACGATTGTTCGTTGTGCTGCGGAATCCATTGGTGTGCCGGATACTCGGTGGACGAGTACACACCGCGCGCGATCCGACTGCGTGGCGTCGAGCCGAAATCATAGGACAGGAGCTCATGACCGAAGCTGCCGGCGAAGTCATCGAACTGGCCGGCGTCCCCTCGCGCCAGGCCGCGGAAGAGGATGGCGCCGTGGTCGTGCAGATGGGCGTGCGCCATCTGATGTGTCGCGTCGAGATGATCGGTGACGGCATCCCGTCTCGCGCCGGTGGCAACCAGCAGCCGGGTGCCGCCGCACTCGCGGACATCGGTCTCGAAGAACGCCAGGTGGCCGCCCCTTGCCGGCCTGTCGGGAGTCACTTGATCCATGGCCGCTCTGCCGCGATGGAGGAAACCGGCTCGGCCACGGCATGGGATCGTTGAAGCGGATGAGAGAGATCGGCCCCGACGGGGGCGAACGCCGTGATCCGGGTGACGGTAAAGCCGGCGGTGACGGCGCCGGCAAAACCCGGCGGCATATCCAGGCCGATGACCTGCCAGCGGGTACCGCCTGGCGTCAGTACCGCATCGCACATCACGCCTGATGTGTTGACGATAGAGAGCGCCGCCATATCGTCGTGGAGGCCCGTGCCCAGCCCTTTCAGCAGGGCTTCCTTGCGCGTCCACACGGCGTAGAAGCGTCCGTTGCAGCCATCCACCGACCGTTCCACGAACTGCCGTTCGTGCGGGTGGAACGCGATCTCGGCAGGACCACGCCATGCGAAGTCGGCATCCACCCGTTCGACGTCGATCCCGACAGCGCCGCTGCGCGCGACCGCCAGCAACCAGACCGAGCCGGCATGGCTCCAGCTGCATTGCACTGCCCCGGCGGCCGACAGTGCCGGCTTGCCGTACTCTCCTGCCGTGAACGTGATCGTGCGAGCCTCGATGCCCTCATACGCGGCCAGGATGCGCCTCACCATGGCCCGTCCACGGACGAAACGGACGCGGTCCTCGGCCTGAGCCAAGCGTTCAGCGCGCCCGCGTTCCCCGGTGCCCAGAACGCTCCAGTCCGACATCACGTCGCTGTGCGCGGACTGGAAGACCCAGACGTGAAGATCGACTGCCGTGAGCGAGTCACGGATACGCGACCAATCCTGACAGCCGTCAGCCAGGCGATACCCGGGATCCAGCCACGATGATGGATGGGTCCATGCGCTATCGCCTGTGGCAGCCGCGCTAAGCATCGATCGTCGCCGCCTGTGGCACGACAGTCGCCAGAGAACCCGCGATCACGTCGAGCACGGCGTTCTGGTGGCTATGGATGAAGAAATGATCGCCGTCGAACATCTCCAGCCGAAACGCCGCGCTTGTCTCCTTCGACCAGGCCCGCAGGTTCAACGGCTCCTGCGAGAGCTCGTCTTCGGTCCCGCCCAGGACAAGCATCGGACAGGTCAAGGGCGGACGGCGTTCCGGCCGATAACTGCCGCAGAGATGGAAGTCCGCCCGCACGACGGGCAACACCAGATCCATCAGTTCACGATTTTCCAGCAGTTCGGGCGGCGTGCCCTGCAGGGACTGCAGTTCCTCGATCAGCTCGCTTTCGGAGCATGACAGCCACTTCAAGTCGATTTCGCGTCGAGACGGCGCGGTGCACGCGGATGCGCCCAGCCAAACCGGCTGGCAGCGCAGGCGATCGCGAAGCGTGTGCGCCAGTTCATAACCGATCAGGGCACCCATGCTGTGGCCGAAGATGGCGAAGGGACTCGCGAGATGAGGCCGCATGTCGCTGACCAACAGATCCATCAGCGCGGGCCACTGCGTGACGGCAGGCTGCCCATACCGCACGCCACGCCCCGGCAGGTGCAACGGAACAAGCTTGATCCACCCGGGCAGCCGGCCTTGCCAGTCGCGATAGACGGCCGCCCCTGCTCCCGCATATGGCAGGCAGAACAGCGTGACGCTTGCCATCGCCCGGATCCGCGTGCGCTAGTCGTTGCTGCCACCGGCGGCAGCATCGCGCTCCATGATCTTGCGCAGGCTGAGTGGCCTCATGTCGGTCCACGTCTCGTCGATGTACGCCAGGCACTCGGCCTTCAATCCGCGCTTGCCCTCGACGCGCCACCCCGCCGGCACTGCTTTGTAGCTCGGCCAGATCGAATACTGTTCCTCATCGTTGAGCACCACGAGGAACTCGGTCTTGTCATCTCCCCAGCTCATCCGTGCCTCTCCCCTTCTCAGCAACTCACAGGCATCCCTTCGCCTTGGCGCAAGCCAATGCGGGACAGCGATCAGCAGAAGCGAGATCGGTCTACGACCATCCCGCCGACAACGATGGAACCAACAGGAATGGGTTGTGCTTGAGTGTCAGCGCTCTCTTCGCTGATCTCCGGCACATTCATTTCCGGTTCGCTGAAAAGACGAGTCCCGGTGTGCTTTTTTCAGGTGAGGCGTTCGGCTTTTTCAGCCGGCAATGTCACGGGCCGGAAACAACGACGAGGAACGGCGTGATGCGTGTGACTTTGCCAGCGTGCGGTTCGACGGCGGCGCGCAATGCCGCCACGGGATCCGCAAGGTCATAAATGCCGGTGATCTTGCGCGCAGCGAAGCGATCGTCTGTCACCAGGACGATTCCGCGATAGTGACGCCGCACCTGGTCGACCACCTGGGCGATCGTCGCGCCGCGCACGATGATGCTGCCCGTGCGCCAAGCCGCCATGGACGATGGGGACGAAACGCCGCGAGTCGTTTGCCCTGTCGCACGGTCGACCATGAGCTGCTCACCCGTGGTCAGGCGCGTGCTCCCCGGCCCGGCACCGCCCTTGTAGTGAACTTCGACCACGCCGGAATGGACGGCAACGTCGAGCGACGTCGAACCCAGGTTGACATTGAACGATGTGCCCAGATCCACGACGGTCATGCCGTCGGCCTGAACCGAAAACTGGCGCGGATCGCGATCGGCGACGACAAAAAAAGCCTCGCCCCTCAGGAGCGTGACGTCACGGCGATGCTTGGAATAATGGAGCGCGATGGCGCTATTGGCGTTCAGGCTGACCACGGAACCATCGCTCAGCGTCACTTGCCGGGTTTCCGCGACGGCCGTGCTGTAGTCAGCCTGAAACGACTGCCACAACGTCGGGGCATAAAACGCCAATATGCACACCAGCACGATGCTGGCGGCCAGACTGACGACCCCGCTCCACCTTGAACGCCGCGCCATCGCCTTGCTGTCGGGCTTGGCTTCAGTCGGACTTTGATGGCGGCGTCTCGCGGTGTGGGGCGGCACCTCGCCCATCAAGCCCCATATGCGCTCGGCGCGCCGGTAGGCCGTCGCGTGGGTCTCGCGCTGCGATAGCCACCGCGCAAGGTCGGCCTGCAATCCCGCATCGCCAGGCGCGGCCTTCACCTTCAGCAACCAGTCCAGCGCCTCGTCCCAGGCGGGATCATTGCTGTTGTCGGGGGTGCTGGGCGCCATCCTTGCATCCATATGGAACCTCGGAAGGGCCTTGCCTCCGTCACGGCTTGTTATCTAGACGTCCAGTCTAGACCTCCTTTCAGAAAAATTTACAGGAAAATCAAACCATATGGCTGTCCAGCCGGTCGGCGCAGTGGGTCATGGCCCTGCGGACCAACTGGTGCGTCAGCGTGATCGATATGCCCATCTGCTGGGCGACTTCCTTCAAGGTCAGGCCTTCCAGCCGATGCATTTCAAAGACCAGCCGCGTGCGCTCCGGCAATTCGTCGAGCGCCGTGGCCACGATCGCCAGTTCCTCGCGATACGCCGCGTGCTCCTCGGGAGTCGGCGTGCCGGCAGGAACGGCCGACACGACGGAATCCGGCGCCGCTTGATTGCTATAGGCCTGGGAGGACAGGCGGCGCGCCCAATCGACGGCAAGATTGCGGACGATCCGATACAGATATCCAACAGGCTGACTGACGTGATTGACCTCGACGACCGTCGGCTCGCCGGCGAAACGCACAAAAGCTTCTTGAACGACGTCCTCAGCTGTTGCACGACACCCCACGATGGGCGCCGCGTAGTCAACGAGGGCGGCGCGATGCGTAAGATAGAGCCGCAGCCTTTGGTCGATCTGTACTGGCATGCAATCACCTTCTCCAGATCGAGTTGGGTCGACGGTTGTCCTTGTGCCTGCCATGCGTCTTTCGACGCAGCCACCTTAGTGCAACTGCGAGTCATTCGCATACAAAAATAACTAAGGAGTCGACATGATGATGTCGACCTGCCGGCGACTAAGATCGTTCGAGTGCAATTTTGCGAAAACAGCACTACGCTGACGAATCGTTCGCCGTCTTCACGAATGGCGACGCATCAGATCGGCCGATCGCGAGTGCCGGGACCCACGAGAACTGCGATTGAAGGCATAGAAGCCGTGCGCCGCCAACGGGTGATGCGCGGCGCTGAAGCTTCTCAGCCGTGACGTCGATCAGACTCTGGAAATGCCGGACGTATTCGCACCGGGCTGTTCGCTCAGATCATTCCCACTCGATTGTTCGGAGCGATGATAACGCGTTGAATCCCAAGCGTGAAACTTTTCTCTTCACGCCGAAGAACCGACTCTCCGATTCGTCCCCGCGCGCGGAAACCACGGCAGCCGAATTGGTCATTCCGGCTCAAGACACTGCTTGACGCGCGACGCCTCGCGGGAATTTTAGGGCCTGCGCCTCCCCTTCATCGTCCCTCCTCGGCCATGCCAGATCGCGACCGCACCTGCGAGCAGCACAGCGGCCGATATCACGAGCGAAGCATGTGCTCCCGCGATGAACGCGTTGTCTCTTCCGACCAACGAGCCGAACAGGGCAACCCCAACCACGCTGCCTGTTTGCCGCATCACGTTCAGCACGCCCGCGGCGATGCCGGATCGCGACTTCTCGACACTACCGAGCAGTGTTGAGGTCAAAGACGGCACGAGCAGGCCGAGCCCGCCCCCGAGGACGACGAGCTGCGCGCCGATCGCCCAGTAACTCATGCCCGGCGTCATGGGCAGCAGCGCAACGCAGCCCGCGGCGGTGATCACCGAAGCCAGCGTGATGGTTTGTGGGGCGCCGAGGCGCTCGCTGACCGATGCGGTGACGAGGTTGGCGGGCAGCACCATCGCCATCATGGGTACGAAGGCAAGACCCGTAGCGAACGGCGACCAGGCGTTCACCTCCTGGAAGTAGAGACTGAGCACGAAGATCAGGCCGTAGAAGGCGATGTTGAAGAGAAACCCGACCAGCGCGCTCAGCGCGAACAGACGATGGCCAAACAGCGAGAGCGGTAGCATCGGTTGCGGCGCGCGGGCCTCGCGCCACACGAACAGGAGTCCGGCCACGGCTGCTGCCGCGAAGCCCCCGATGACGAGCGGATGGCTCCAACCGAGCGCGCCGCCCTCGATCAGGGCACCGGCCAGCGCGCCGAGCGCCGTGATCGCCGCGAGCTGGCCCGGCAGATCGATCTCGCGCTGCGCGAGCCGCGGCGTCTCCCCAGCATAACGCCAGGCGAGCCAGAGGCCGGCAGCGCCGATCGGCAGGTTGACCAGAAAGATCGAGCGCCAGCTGACCAGCGCGATCAGCACGCCGCCGACGAACGGCCCCGCGGTCAGCGCGACGGCGGCGCCTGCGGCCCAGATGCCGACCGCGCGGCTGCGCGCCTTCGGATCGGCATAGGCGTGATTGAGCAGCGTGAGCGAATTCGGCACCAGGATAGCCGCGCCCAGACCCTGCACAGCGCGCGCGGCGATCAGGAACATCGCCGACGGCGCCAGCACACAGGCGAGCGAAGCCAACGTGAAGATTGCAAAGCCCGCTATGAAAATCCGTTTGGCGCCGAGGCGGTCACCGAGCGCGCCGGCGGTCAAAATGAACGCGGCGAACGTGATGGTATAGGCGGTCACCATCCACTGCAGCTCGGCGACGCTACCGCCGAGCGAGGTGCCAATGCTGCTCAGAGCGGTATTGACGATGGTAATGTCGAGCTGCACCACGCCAAGGCCGAGGCTCATGGCCGCAAGCGCCAGCGTCCTCGCGCGGTGCGAACGCGGTGACGTGTTGTCGGACGGGGCCTGTTCCGGCCGCCTCGTGTTGGGCGAAGTTGTTTGCATTGATCATACTTATGTCCCGTGATCGCACCAGTCTCGCGGAACCGCTACGGTCTTGGCCGAAGTACTTGTCCTTGGCGCTGCGTCCTCGCCGGCGTAGGAGAACGACATGGACACGGGACCCAAAATCGCTCAGGTCGCGGCACTCGTCGGCGATCCGGCGCGTGCCAACATGCTTAGCGCGCTGATGGATGGCCGAACATTGACCGCCTCGGAGCTCGCCTATGTGTCTGGCGTGGCGCCGCAGACAGCGAGTGGCCATCTCGCGAAACTCAGCGACGCTGGACTGTTCACACTCGAAAAGCACGGCCGACGACGATATTTCCGCCTGGCCTCTCCGCTCGTCGCGCGCATGCTGGAAGGTCTCATGGTCGTGGCTCAGGAAGGCCCCGCCCGGCAGCGCAATCTCTGGCGCGGCGGAGAAACACTCCGACACGCGCGCACGTGCTATGATCACATGGCCGGCCGCATCGCCGTCGCGATCACCGAACGCCTGGTCGAACAGTCGTTTATTCTGCTCGATGAGGATGGGGGACAACTAACCGATACCGGTCGGTCATTTTTCGATGAGTCCGGCGTCGATCTTCGCCTCACCTCCAAGCGCCGAGTGTTCTGTCGCCCCTGTCTCGATTGGAGCGAGCGCCGGCCGCATCTGGCCGGGGCGATCGGCGCTGCTATTTTTCGTCACGCTCTCGAGCACGATTGGGTCGAGCATATCCGGGATAGCCGCGCACTCGTCGTGACTCCTGTTGGTGTTACAGGACTCGCCACAACGTTCGGCATCGAGGGCGCATTCCCGACGGACGGACGCGAAGGACAGGTTGCATCACGCGCCGTGTCGAACTCGTTGCTTGTCTGAGATCGCGAAGATGTCCGAAGGTTCCGGCCGCCGCGTATAGTGTCGGTTGACGATCCGGCTGGCTGACAACCCACGGTACTCCCCTTACTCCCACTCGATCGTACCCGGCGGCTTGGACGTAATGTCGTACGTCACCCGGTTGATGCCGCGCACCTCGTTGATGATGCGCGTCGCCACCCGGCCCAGGAACTCGTGCGGGAATGGGTAGTAATCCGCCGTCATGCCGTCGGTCGAGGTCACGGCGCGCAGGGCGCAGGCCTGGTCGTAGGTGCGGCCATCGCCCATCACGCCTACGGTGCGCACCGGCAGCAGCACGGCGAAGGCCTGCCAGACCTCGTCGTACAGGCCTGATTTGCGGATCTCGTCGAGATAGACGGCGTCGATCTGGCGCAAGAGGTCGAGCTTCTCCCGGGTGATGTCGCCAGGGATGCGGATCGCCAGGCCCGGGCCGGGGAACGGGTGGCGGTTCACCATGTCGGCCGGCATGCCGAGTTCGCGGCCGAGCACGCGCACCTCGTCCTTGAACAGCTCGCGCAGCGGCTCGACCAGCTTCAGGCTCATGCGTGCCGGCAGGCCGCCGACATTGTGGTGACTCTTGATGGTGACCGACGGCCCGCCGGTGAAGGACACCGATTCGATCACGTCGGGGTAGAGCGTGCCCTGGGCGAGGAACGCGGCATCGCCGACCTTCTTGGCCTCTTCCTCGAAGACGTCGATGAACAGGCGGCCGATGGTCTTGCGCTTCTGCTCGGGGTCGATGACGCCGGCCAGCTCCTTGAGGAACAGGTCCGAGGCGTCGCGATGGATCAGCGGGATGTTGTAGTGGTCGCGGAACATCCGCACCACCTGCTCGGCCTCGCCCAGCCGCAACAGCCCATGGTCGACGAACACGCACTGCAGCTGATCGCCGATCGCCTCATGCAGCAGCACGGCGACCACCGATGAATCGACGCCGCCCGACAGGCCGCAGATCACGCGCCCCTTGCCCACCTGTCGGCGGATCTCGGCGATGGCGCGCTGCTTGAAGGCACCCATCGTCCAGTCGCCGGAGCAGCCGGCGATGTTGAGCGCGAAGTTGCGCAGCAGCTTGGCGCCGTCGGGCGTGTGCATCACCTCGGGGTGGAACTGCACGCCATAGAACCGGCGCGCCTCGTCGGCGACGGCGGCGAACGGCGCGTTCTCGCTGGTCGCCACCACCCTGAAGCCCGGCGGCAGCTTGGTGACGCGATCGCCGTGGCTCATCCACACCGGCTTGCGATCACCCGGCTTCCACACGCCGTCGAACAGCGCGCTGGGCTCCTTGACCTCGATCTCGGCCCGGCCGAATTCGCGGTGGTGGCCGCTTTCCACGGCACCGCCCAGCTGTGCCGCCATCGCCTGCTCGCCGTAACAGATGCCCAGCACCGGCACGTCCTGGGTGAAGGCGATCTGCGGCACCCGCGGCGTGCCGATCTCGGTGACCGAGGCCGGCCCGCCCGACAGAATGATGCCCTTGGGGTCGAAGGCCTTGAGCTTGGCGTCGTCGAGCGCGTTGAAGGGATGGATCTCGCAGTAGACGCCCGCCTCGCGCACCCGGCGCGCGATGAGCTGGGTCACCTGCGAACCGAAATCAACGATCAGGATGCGGTCGGTCATCGAGAGGGGCTCCTTGTTCTTCTCCTTCCCCGCGAAGTGGGGAAGGTGGCCGAAGGCCGGATGGGGACCGCTCGTGGTCTATAAAACTGAGACCACGTCGGCTCCCCTCCGCCCCTTCGGGGCACCTCCCCACTTCGTGGGGAGGAAATCATCAGCGGCATCATCGCGCCGCCAGCCGGTCGAGCGCGGCCACGAGGTCGGTCCAGCCGTAGGCGACCTCGCGGACCTTGGTGCCGCCCACGGAGTCGGTCTTCTCGCCCAGCCGGGTGCCGCCCATCGCCTCGTAGAAGAACCGCGACGGGTTGTCGGCCAGCACCCAGATGATCACGGCATCGACATCGCGCGAGATCAACCAATCGAAGCCCGCCATCAGCAGGGCCTTGCCGGCACCCTCGCCCTGCCGATCGGGTGCGACATAGAGGCGATAGATCTCGCCGCCTTCGAGCTGCGCGCGCGACACGCGCCGGGCCGGCCCGAGCGTGAGCAGGCCCAGCACGCCGTCGTCGTCCTCGGCCACCAGGGTGTCGCTGTGGCTGTCGCGCGTCGACAGCTCCTGCTGCCAGGCCGCGGCATGGCGGACGTCGGACATGCTCACCAGCAAGGCATCGGGCAGGATGCCGGCGTAGGTATCGCGCCAGGCGGCGACGTAGATGCGCGCCAGCACCGCGGCATCATCGAGGCGGGCCGGGCGGATGCGCATGGTCAGGCCTGGCGTTCGAGCACGGCGACAAAGAAGCCGTCCGTGCGGTGGCGCGCCGGGCTCAGCCGCAGGCTGGTGCCCGATGCTGCGTCGGCGGGGAACGGCGTGCCGATCGTCTCCTGCCACGCATCGGCGATCGGCACGGCGGCGAAATCGGCGTTCTCGGCCAGGAAGGCGGCCACGCGTTCCTCGTTCTCCACCGGCAGCAGCGAGCACGTGGCGTAGACCAGGCGCCCACCTGGCTTTACCAGCCTGGACGCCGTCGCCAGGATCTCGGCCTGCTTGGGCGGCAACTCGGCGATGTCATCCGGCGAGAGCGTCCAGCGCGCGTCGGGATTGCGGCGCCAGGTGCCGATGCCGGTGCACGGCGCATCGACCAGCACGCGGTCGAACTTGCCGGCATGGCGCTTCAGCCACTTGCGGCCCTCGGCGTCCAGCGTCCGACGCTCGACGTTATGCACGCCGGCCCGGCGCAGCCGCTGGGCCGAGCGCTCCAGGCGGAACGCCGACACGTCACAGGCCACGATGCGGCCCTTGTTTTCCATGCTGGCGGCAATGGCGAGCGTCTTGCCGCCGGCGCCGGCGCAGAAATCGACCACCTGCATGCCCGGCCGTGCGCCCACCAACAGGCCGACCAGCTGCGAGCCCTCGTCTTGCACCTCGACCAGGCCGTCGCGGAAGGCCTGCGTCGACACGACCGACGCCCGCGCCTTCAGCCGCAGGCCCAGCGGCGACAGCTTGGTGTTATGGACCTCGATGCCGTCCTCGGCCAGTGCCACGCGCGCCGCCGCGCGTTCGCCTTTCAGCGGATTGACGCGCAGGTCGACCGGCGCCGGCTCGGCCAGCGCCGCCACCTCGGGCTCGAACGCAGTGCCGAAGGCGGTATCGAGATGCGGCTCGACCCAGGCCGGGATGTTCAGCCGGGTCGCCCGCGACTGGTCGGGATGGTCAAGCGTATGGCCTTCCAGCCGCCGCAAGGTGGCGCGCTCGGCCTCGGTCAGCGACGCCGGCCGGTAACGGCCGGCATCGATGGTCTTTTCCATGCGATCGACGATCAGCCCGTCGGTCAGCACGCCGTCGGCGAACACCCGCATGCGGGGCGAGACCTCGCCGCTGTGGCGGGCATGGTCGAGCCACCATTCGATCTGGGCGCGGCGGCGCAGCACGCCGTAGACGCGCTCGGTGATCGCGCGCCGATCGCCGCCGCCGATGAACTTGCGCTGCCGCAGATAGTCGCCGACCACCGCATCGGCCGGTCGGTTCGCGTGCGCCAGCACTTCACCCAGGATCTCGATGGCGGTCGCGAGTCGTGCGCCGGGGGTCATGTCACGAGCGCGCCCGAAGGCGCGCGGTCCGGTTGAGCCGTTATCACCTTGTCCTAGCCGTTCTGCCTGTAGTTTGGCGCTTCACGCATGATCTCGACATCGTGCACGTGGCTCTCGCGCAGGCCCGCACCACTGATGCGCACGAAGGTACAGCCCTTCTGCATCTCGGCCAGCGTGCCGTTGCCGGTATAGCCCATCGCGGCGCGCAGGCCACCCACCAGCTGGTGCAGGATGTTGCCCACCGGTCCCTTGTAGGGCACGCGGCCCTCGATGCCCTCGGGCACCAGCTTCAGGGAACTCGCCACTTCCTGCTGGAAATAGCGGTCGGCCGAACCGCGCGCCATGGCGCCGATCGAGCCCATGCCGCGGTAGGATTTGTAAGAGCGGCCCTGGTAGAGCAGCACCTCGCCCGGCGCCTCGTCGGTGCCGGCCAGCAGCGAGCCGATCATGGCGCAATCGGCACCGGCGGCGATCGCCTTGGCGAGATCGCCGGAGTACTTGATGCCGCCGTCGGCGATCGCCGGCACGCCGGCCGCGTGGCACGCCGCGGCGGCCTCGAGGATGGCGGTCAGCTGCGGCATGCCAACACCGGCCACCACGCGCGTGGTGCAGATGGAGCCGGGACCGATGCCGATCTTCACCGCGTCGGCGCCGGCGTCGATCAGCGCCTTGGCGCCCTCGCCCGTGGCGATGTTGCCGGCGATGACCTGGGCGTAGTTGCTGAGCTTCTTGATGCGGCTCACCGAGTCGAGCACGCCACGGGAGTGGCCATGGGCGGTGTCGACCACGATCACGTCGACATCGGCCGCCAGCAGCGCCTCGGCGCGGCGATAGCCGTCGTCGCCGACGCCGGTGGCGGCCGCGACCCGCAGCCGGCCCTTCTCGTCCTTGCTGGCGCCGGGGAACTTGTTGGCCTTCTCGATATCCTTGACCGTGATCAGGCCGATGCACTTGTGCGCGTCGTCAACGACGATCAGCTTTTCGATGCGATGCTGGTGCAGCAGGCGCTTGGCTTCGTCCGGGCCGACGCCCTCGCGCACCGTCACGACTTTTTGGGTCATCAGGGTGTGGACCGGCGCCATCACGTCGGTGGCAAAGCGCACGTCGCGGTTGGTGAGGATGCCGACCAGCTTGCCGCTGCCCCGCTCGACGACGGGAATGCCGGAAATCTGGTGATCGGCCATCAGCTTCAGCGCGTCGGCCAACGGCGCCTCGGGCGCGACGGTCAACGGGTTGACCACCATGCCGCTCTCGAACTTCTTGACCTTGCGCACCTCATCGGCCTGCGCGGACGCGTCGAGATTCTTGTGGATCACGCCAATGCCGCCGGCCTGCGCCATGGCGATCGCCATGGGCGCTTCGGTGACAGTGTCCATGGCCGCCGACATCAGGGGGATGCGAAGGTCTATGGTGCGCGTGAGCCGCGAGCGCGTATCGACTTGTCCGGGGAGAACCGATGAGGCGGCGGGCTTCAGAAGCACGTCGTCAAAGGTCAGTGCTTCTTGGAACATGGCCACCTCCGCATCACGGATGGCGGCTGGCGCCATCCCGGGCTTCCTTTGGATGGCGCGTCATCATACACATCGCGGCCCTGATGCCAAGCGGCGACAAGATATAGAGGCTATGCGTCGCATGGCATGGCAGGAACCCCTTGGCCCCAGCGCTTTGTTGCGCCGCCAGCCATCCCGCCGCAACAAACTTCCTCCCCAGCAAAGCTGGCTCCCGTATTCACACATCGTGCTCGTTATCGGGAACGCAAACGCGGGCTGGACAGGCGGCGCGCTGCGCCGGGGATCCGCGGCCGGGTGTGCCGGCGTGGAACGGGATCGACGATCCGCGCGAGACATCCCGAAGATTTATTGTCGATGTCGATCTTTGGACTCTTGTCGGCGCCGCACCCTGCACTGTAAGTGGCCACAGGTTCGCGTACTCGCCGCCGGAGACATCGGGCGTTTCGTGGGCCCCGCGTCATGGGGCAAGCCGCCGCCGGGCTGCACGGGCGTTTCGGTCGCCGCCGTTACAGGCACACAGGATGATCCGCTGCCGTATCCCTGATCCGGCAGGCCTTTGTCGTGGCAGGAGCGTTCGATGAGCCAGAGTCGGTTCCCCGTCCTTCCGGTTTCGACGCACGGGTTTCGGCAATTTCCGCAACCTCTTCTGCGTCGTGCACGGCCGCCGGCGCGGCAGAACGCCGGGAATTTTCTGTCGCTTTCTGTCGCTTTTCTGTCAGGTCAGGAAAACCCGCTCACGCCTTGGAATCACTGTCATGGAGCGATTCTGTCGTTTCTGTCACCGCTGTCGCGGCCACGGGTTTCGGCAATTTCCGCAACCTTTCCCGTACAGCGAAGGTGGCGCGCAGCGCCGGAAGGGGGATGTTGCAGCCGCTTCGATGGTGCTGAAGAGAGGCGGGCTCTGTTTCGGATATCCCCCTTCCGCCCATCGACGTTCAAGATGTGTGAATCCGACAGAGCGAAGCTGGGGGGGATCAGACCAGTTGTCCCTGAAGCGCTTCGGTCTCCGCCCGCAGGGCGGTGACGTACTTCTCGGTGACGAAGCCGACCGAGGCGTCCTCGATCCAGGCCGCGACGCACAGGGTAGCGACCGTCTTGCCGTCATAGCGCTTCAGCGGCACGGCGACGGCGCGATACCCCCGACGCATCTCCTGTTCGGTGACGCAGTAGCCCTGCTCACGAACCCGCATGACCTCCTGACGCAACTCCAGCTTGTCGGTCATGGTGTAGGCGGTCAGCGCCTTGGGCTCGAGCTTGTCGAGCCAGGAATCGAGCGCCTCGTCGGACATCCCGCTCAGGATGGCACGACCGGCGGCGGTGCAGAATGCCGGCCGCCGCAGGCCGATGGTCGGCGCCAGAACGACGGGATCGCCATGGAAGGAGTGGGCGATCATCACGATGTCGTAGCCGTCCAGCACGGCGGCAAAGCAGGCCTGCTCGATCTGGTCGCTGACCCGCTCGCAGGCGGGCTGCACGATGGTCGAGATCTTGTTCGACCCGAGATAGGCCGAGGCCAACGACATCACCCGCGGCGTCAAATGGAAGGCGCGCCCGTCGCTGGCCACCAGGCCCAGGCAGGAGAGCGTGTAGAGAGCGCGGCGTACACTGGGCTTGGGCAGGTCGGTCGCCCGCGCGACGTCGCTCAGGGTCATGTGGCTGCGTTCACGTCCGAAGGCGCCGATGACCCGCAATCCCCGCGCCAGCGCCTCGAGAAAGTCCGGCCCGTAACCACTCGCTGCCCGCCTCTCGGCGTCCGCCGCTCTCAGTCGCGCCATCCACTCGATCTCCCTTTGGTATCTAAGTATAGATGGCCGCGATGGAAAGCCAACCACCTTCACGCCGGCGGTGGCGCGCCTGATTTGGGTGCGATCCGGGCGGCAAGATCGAAGCCCTCGTCGGCGGCTTCGGCCGGCGATACGGTGGTGCCGCTCGCCAGCAGGCGCCGCCCCATCATGTGTTCGGCCGGCCGGTTCACCGACTCGATCGCCACCAGGCGATCATCGTGCCAGTAGAAGACGGAGAACCGCCCACCCGCTGCGGCACCACGTACCGCATGGTGGGTGGCCCCGTGAATCAGTCCGACCATCTGCAACTTCACATCGTACTGGTCGGACCAGAACCAGGGCACGGCGTCATACGGCGTCGGCCGGCCGGCGATGGTGGCGCCGGCCGCCTTGGCCTGGTCCTGCGCATGCTGAACCGATTCCAGCCTCAGCGACCGCCGGGCGAAGGCACCGGGATGCCAGCTGCAGTCGCCGATCGCGAAGACCGTCGGATCGGCGGTGCGCGCGAACCGGTCGACATCGATGCCGCCGCTGCAGGCAAGGCCCGACGCCTCGGCCAGCGCGGTCTGCGGTACCACGCCGATTCCGACAACCACCAGGTCGGCCGGGATGGTGCTGCCGTCGCTGGTGACGACCGACCGCACACGGCCACCCTCCCCCTCGAGCCGGCTCGCCATGGTCCGCAGCCGGATGTCGACGCCACGGGCGCGATGCACGGCCATGACATAATCCGCCAGCGACGCACCGGCACCGCGGCCCAACAGGCGATCCTCCGCCTCCAGGACGGTGACGGTCTTGCCCAGCATCGCCAGCACGGACGCGACTTCCAGGCCGATAAAGCCGCCACCGATCACGACCGCGGTCGTCACCGCCGGCAGGCGGTCACGCAGATGCACGGCATCGGCCAGCGTGCGCAGCACCAGCACGCCATCCAGGTCGATGCCGGGAACGGGCGGCAGGCGCGGCCGTGCGCCGACGGCCAGCACCAGCTGGCCATAGCCGATCCGGTTGCCGGCCGCCGTCGTCACCGATCGACCGGCGCGGTCGATCGACGCCACCGCCGTACCCAGGATCATGTCGATACCGTTGTCGCGATAGAACGCTTCATGACGAATGGGCAGCGCCTTGGCGTCGACCTTGCCGAGCAGGAATCCCTTGGACAGCGGCGGGCGCTGATAAGGCAAGTCCAGCTCGGCACTGATCATACGGATCGGGGCGGCAAAGCCCGCCGACCGCGCCGAGGCGGCCACCTGCGCCGCGGCGTAGGATCCGCCGACGATGACCAGATCCTGATCCATCAGACCTGGCGGTCAGGCACGCGGACGGTCAGGCCGTCCATGTCATCGGTAATGCTGATCTGGCAGCCCAACCGGCTGGTCGGCAAACGCTCGGCCGCTGTGCCGGTCAGCATCTCGTCTTCCATGCCGTCGGGCGCCGGCAGGCGTGCCACGAAAGCGTCCTCGACATAGATGTGGCACGTGGCGCACGAACAGCACCCGCCGCAATCGGCATCGATGCCGCGCACATTGTTATGGACGGCGGCCTGCATGACGCTGGTGCCGACCGAAGCGGTAACCTCGACCTGCTGGCCGTCGGGTTGGATGAAGACGATACGCGGCATCGTTCTACTGATCCTGTTGCAAGCGACACAAATCGTGCCGAGCGTAGCGAGAGATGACCTGGAAATGGAGTCTCCTTTTCGCGGCGATTTCTCATTTCCCGGCAGCACGGGTGTCGCGCCCGCGCGCCCGCGGTATCATGCACGCACGGCCCAGACGTTGTCGGTCGCAACGGACAGGGTGACCGCCTCGCCGATGCTGACCGGCCGTGTGGCGGGTGCCTCGATATGGAAGCGCATACCACCCGCTTCCGCCGCGATCGAACGATGCGGACCGCGAAAGATGCCATCGACAATATGGCCCGACCAGGCGATGTGGCCGTCGCGTGCCGGCGTGTCGGGCGCCGCCAGGATCACGTTCTCCGGCCGCACCACCACAAGCACGGCCTCGTCACGCCCGAAGCGCTCGGCGGCCCGGCAACGGCCCTGCCAGGCCGCACCCTCGACGGCCAGCATATAGTCGCCGTCATCCGTCGGCTGGCACGCGGCCACTTTGGCCGCGATCATGTTGGGCGTGCCGAAGAACGCCGCCACCGCACGACTGGCCGGCCGGTGATAGACCGTCTCGGGCGCGCCGATCTGCAGGATCCGCCCCTGCTGCATCACGACGATCCGGTCGGAGAGCGCCATGGCCTCCTCCTGGTCATGCGTCACGTAAAGGGTGGTGATCTTCAAGCGGCGCTGCAGGGCGCGGAACTCATCACCCATCTGCGCCCGCAGGCGGGCATCGAGATTGGACAGCGGCTCGTCCAACAGCAGGACCTCGGGCTCGAACACCAGCGCCCGGGCAATCGCCACGCGCTGCTGCTGGCCGCCGGACAGCGCCGGCGCCGGCCGGTCGGCGAATCGTTCCATCTCCACCAGCCGCAGTGCCGCCGTCACCTTGTCCCGGATCTCCGCCTTGGTCGCCCGGCGCACGCGCAACGGGTAGGCGACATTGTCGAAGACGGTCATGTGCGGCCAGATCGCGTAGGACTGGAAGACCATGCCGAGCTGGCGCAGGTCGGGCGGCACGAACAGGCCCACGCGCGCGTCGCTCACGACGCGGCCACCGATGCTGACGCGGCCGGTATCGTTGCGCTCCAGGCCGGCCACCATGCGCAAGGTCGTCGTCTTGCCGCAGCCGGACGGCCCCAGCAAGGTGACGAACTCGCCATGCGCGACCGACAGGTTCACCCGGTCGACCGCCTTGACGTCGCCGAAGTGACGGCCGATCTCTTCCAGGGTGACGCTCGGCATGGCCCGCTCCGCTACTTGTAGTATTGCTTGGCGAGATCCAGCATCTCGTTCTGCCGCTCCGGCGTCGTGGTGCCCATCGCCTTGGTGGCAAGGAACGGGCGCATGTCCGGGCTGGCGCGCTCGATCACACCCTTGACCACCGGACTGCTGCCGGCGTTGGCATAGATCAGCTGGGACTCGATCTCGAGGAAATGGTTGATGAACAACCGCGCCGCGTTGGGGTGCGGCGCGTTCTTCAACACCGACAGTTCGAACCGAACAAACGGGCGCCCTTCGACAGGTACAACCAGCTTCACCGGCAGGCTCTTGATCTGCGTGTAGAACGCCAGCGAGAACGGAAAGTAGATCGGATATTCACCACGCGCCGTGCGACGCTCGTTGTTGCGAAGGTCGCGCGAGAACACCAGCTTCTGCGCCGCCAGCTTCTCGTGGTACGCCTTGCCGAACAGATCGTGCGTGACGAAGAAGAACACGGCACCGCCGCCCAGTGCCCGCATGTCGTCGGCCAGCATCTTGCCGCTCCATTTGGGATCGAGCAGATCCTGCCAGCTGCGGGGTTCGTCGGCCTCCTTCACCATGGTGCGATTGACCAGAAGCGCGTAGCTGGTGACATCGGACGGCACGCGATGGGCGTCGGCCTGGTACAGCGGCATCAGGTTGCGGATGTTGGGAATACCGCCGTGCGGCTGCAGGGCGCCGTCCTGCAGCATGAGCCAGGTGGTGGTGGCGCCGTTGTGGTGGACGTCGCCCAGGAAGCGCCCCGCCGCCTGCTCGATGCGGATCCGCTCGCGCACCTCGCTGGCACGGGCCTCGAACGCCTCGACGCGGATGCCGTATTTCGCTTCGAACGAACGCACGACGTCCTTGTGAAAGGTCGCGCCGATCGCGGCTGTATAGAGCGCGAGCTTGCCCTCCTTCTTGGCGGCTTCGATGACTTTCTGCCATTCGGCATCGGTCTGCGCCGCGACGGGCGCAGGCCCTGCAAGCGCGAGGGCGGCAACGATCGTGACCAGCAACCTCAGCATCATCGCCTCCGCATCGCTACTTGTAGAGTTGCTTGGCCAGTTCGAGCATCTCGGTCTGACGCTCCGGCACCGTGGTGCCCATCGCCTTGGTGGCGAGAAACGGGCGCATGTCGGGGCTGCTGCGCTCGAGCACGCCTTTGACGACGGGGCTGTAGCCGGCATTGGCGTAGACAAGCTGCGACTCGACCTCGAGGAAATGGTGCATGAACAGCCGCGCCGCGTTGGGGTGCGGTGCGTTCTTGAGCATGGCGAGGTCGAAACGAACGTAGAGCCGCCCCTCGTCCGGGATGACGACCTTCACCGGCAGGTTCTTGATCTGCGTGTAGTAGGCCAGCACGAACGGGAAATAGAGCGGATATTCGCCGCGGGCGGTGCGGCGTTCGTTGTTGCGCAGATCGCGCGAGAACACCAGCTTCTGCGCCGCCAATTTCTCGTGGAAGGCCTTGCCGAACAGATCATGCGTCACGGCGAAGAACACGGCTCCGCCGCCCAGCGCCCGCATGTCGTCGGCCAGGATCTTGCCGGTCCATTTCGGATCGAGCATATCCTTCCAGCTTTTGGGTTCGTCGGCTTCCTTGACCATGGTGCGGTTGATCAGGATCACGAAGCTGGTCACATCGGATGGCAGGCGGACATCATCGGCTTCGTAGGGCGGCATCACGTTGCGGGCATTGGGCACGCCCCCATGGGGCTGCAGGGCGCCCTCCTGCTGCATCAGCCAGGTGGTCGTAGCGCCATTATGATGCACGTCGGCGATGAACCGGCCGGCCGCCTGCTCGATGCGCACGCGCTCGCGGATTTCGCTGGCGCGCGCCTCCAGCGCCTCGACACGGATGCCGTATTTGGCTTCGAACGTACGCGCGACTTCCTTGTAGAAGGGCGAGCCGATCGACGCCGTATAGAGAACCAGCCTGCCTTCCTTCCTGGCGGCCGCGATGACCTTCTGCCATTCGGCATCGGTCTGCCCCGCTGCCGGCGCAGCCATGGCCATGACCATCGCGACCGCGACCAGCACTCTCCTCAGCATCGCCACCCTCCCCATCTTGTTGCTTCCTGGGAGCGCGGACGTCTCGCCCGCCTCTTCGGCGAAAGCCTGCTCTCGCTCATGCAACACCGACATGAGCGGGCGGGACGCCCGCGCTCCCAGGCAGAGACGCTCACAGCGTGCTGATCCGTTTCTTGATCAGGCGCAGCTGCACCCAGCGGAACAGCAGCACCAGGACCAGCATGAACAACCCGATGACGCTCACCTCCTCGGGTTTGCCGCCGGTCCACATCTTCAGCATCACCACGGACAGCACTTCCGAACCGGGCGCGTAGAGCAGGATCGATGCACTGAGCTCGCGCATGATCCCGAAAAACGTCAGCACCCAGCCGACCGCGAAGGCAGGCCACGCCAGCGCGACCAGGATGCGCCACAGCGTCTGCCACCAGCTGGCACCGTGGACCCGCGAGCATTCCTCGATGTCGTTGGAAATCTGCGCATAGGCGCTCGACGTGACCCGCACGGCGACCGGCGTGCCGAGCGCGATATAGGCCAGCAGCAGCGCCCACAGCGTGCCATAGATGGGAATGCCGCCCGGCAGCATGGCGAAGCCCCACAGGAACCCGATGCCCAGCACCATGCCGGGCATCATCCAGGGCAGCCAGGCCAGGACGTCGATCAGGCGACGGCCGTGCCAGCGCGTGCGCGTGGTGACATAGGCAACGATGGCGCCCAGCGCCATGGTCGCGGTGGCGCCGCATACGCCCAGTAGCATCGTGTTGGCGAACGCGGCCCAGAAATCGCGGTTGTTCCAGACGCCGCGGTAGTGCTCCAGCGTCAGCATGTCGAGCTGGTAGAAACCGAAGAACTGGAAGAACGAGCTCAGCAGCAATTGGCCGACCGGCAACGCGACGGTGGCGACGAAGAAGGCGATGCAGATCGCGAACGTGATCCACCGCTTCCAGCCGAGCTGCGTCACGTTGGGCGCGTAGCCTTTGCCCGTGACGGTCGTGAAGCTGCGGCCGCCCAGCATGCGCCACTGCCAGGCGACGAGCAGGAACATCAGGACCATCACGGCGAAACCCATCGCCGTCGCCGACTGGTACTGCGGCTGCGACTGGTGGTTGATCAGGGCGTAAATCTTGGTGGTCAGCACCTCGATGCCGACGGGCGTGCCGAAAAAGACCGGCGATTCGAACGCCTCGATGCCGCGGATGAAGCTCAGGATGAAAGCGCTGGTGGTGACCGGCAGCATCAGCGCGAAGGTGATGCGCCAGAACGTCTGACCACGGGTCGCGCGCGACATGCGGCTCGACTCCTCGAGCGCCGGATCCATGGCACGGAACGCATCGACCACGAACAGGAAGATGAACGGCGTCGAATACTGCATCATGTGCCAGATGACGCCGCCGTAGGAAAACACGTCGATGATCGGCCACTCGACTCCGGTCAGCCAGCGCCAGACCAGATTGATCGTGCCGACCTGGGCATTGCCCAGCATGCCCCAGGCGGTGGCGGTCAGGATCGGCGGGATGAAGAACGGCAACGTGATCAGCACCTCCAAGGTGCCGCGGGCGGGCGTGTCGGTCCGCGCCACGATCCAGGCCAGCAGGATCGCGAGCGCCAGCGACAGTGCCGTCTTGACGAACGAGATGCCGACCGTGTTGGCCAGCACGATCAGGTTCTCGGTGGTCGCGAGCGCCGCGTATCCATCGAGATTGTACTCGCCCGCCAGACCCGGCGGCGCCGAGTGCAGGCTGCCGTAGAGCAGCATCCCCATCGGATAGAGCGACAGGAAGCCGAGCGCGGCGATGAGCAAAACCATGCCCAGCGGGCACCCGCCGCGAAACAGGCCAGCGAAAGCCACGGCCAGCCGGCGCGGCAGACCACCCGCGTCGACGGCCACATCGGAGCGCCGCTGCAGTGCAGCCGACTCCATGCTCCCTCCCTGATGCCGCCCGATTGTGCGATCCGCGGGCGTGCTTTAGCCGAGCGCGTCGATGATCCGGGGCTGTCGGTTATTACTCCGCCGCTTGTGCCATCAGCATGCCCAGCGGGCTGAAGGCGTTCCGCAGGTTGCGGGTGTAGGCCTCGCCCCAGTCGAGGTCCATCGGCGCAAGGAACGCCCCGCCGCGTGCCCCGCGATAGATGTGCGCGCCATCGACGGTGGCTGGCACTTTCTTGTCGTTCTGCAGGTCGCGGGCTGCATTCAACAGCCGCCGGCGTGTCACCATGATCATGCGATCGCTCGGCGCCAGGTGCTCCAGCGAGCGGTCGACGATCTCGCCCATGCACTCGATCATGGCCTGATCCTGCCGGCCGATGCCCTGGATGCCCGAGTAGTTCGACCGGCGCTGCATCTCGCGATCGATGAAATAGTCGTTGTCGCGGTTGGCAGCGAGGCGCCAGCGGCCATACCAGTCGTTGGTGCGCGGCAGGTACGTCATGTCGGGCGGCAGACCGGGAATCGGCTCGCCCGTCTTCAGCGTCTGCAACGGCGGCGTGCGCTTGGTCCAGCCGACGTTGTAGGTCATGGTGTGCGTGTCATCCATCGGCACGTTGATGGTGCACTGGATCTGATCGTGGAACGAGCCGTTGGGCGTGTGGGTGAAGAACGGCAGCAGGAAGTGCGCGAACCGGTAGTAGTACGTGCCCGGTTCGGCTTCGCGATAGGCCGTGTACATCGTTCCCCACTCGGTCTCGCGCGTATGATAGTCCGGCGCCCGATCGACAATGCTCCAGCGGTGCATGGTGGCGGGATCGACATCGTCGGCATCGACGCTGCCGATATGCAGGAAGCCGAAATGCGAGGTATCGATGTCGCCTTCCAGCGACTGCAGCCAGTTGCACTCGCGCTGGTGGACGCGCAGGCTGCGCTCGTCTTCCGGCAACATCAGCGCTTCGATCTCGGGTAGTGGCGGCGCCTCGGCGCGCGGTCCCATGTAGGTCCACACCAGGCCGGCGCGTTCGACGACCTTGTAGGCCTTGGTCTTGACCTTGCTCTTGAAGTCCTGCGACGCCGGCACGTTGGGCATCTCGAGGCAATTGCCCTCCACGTCGAACTTCCAGCCGTGGTAAACACAGCGCAGGCCGTTCTGTTCATTGCGTCCGAAGAAGAGCGAGGCGCAGCGATGCGGGCAGCGGTGCTCCATGATGCCGATGCGACCGGCGCTGTCACGAAACGCAATCAACTGCTCGCCCAGCAGCAGCAGGCGCATCGGCTCGCCATCGGGCTCGAGTTCCGAGGACAGGCAGGCCGGAATCCAATATTGCCGCATCAACTCGCCCATCGGCGTACCGGGGCCAACGCGCGTCAGCGCATCGTTATCACGCGCAGATAGCATGGTTTCCTCCGATTTCGTCCGTTGATCGGACATTTGTTCGATTTTATCAAAACGGCGCACAACGAGCAAATGACGCCCACGCATTGCTGGGCTCCAGCACGCGAACGCACACTGTGATCGCGAGCAAAGCGAGCCCCTGGGAGCGCGGGCGTCCCGCCCTCCCTCCCAGGAGTGATCGTGTTCCGTGGTTCAGCCGGGGACGATCAGGCGATCGCGACGAAGCGTGCGCCGCCCAAGGCGCCGCTGGCGACCAGCGCAACGAAGCGCTCATAGAAGCGCACATAGTCGGCGTGCGGATCGCCACCGGTGGCGCGCTGTGCATCCTCGCGCAGATGCCGGTACGTCTGCAGGCGCGCCTCGAGAATGGGCCGCCACGCCGCCGACAGATCATCGCGGCTGATGCTGGCGAAGCCGGCGTCCTGCAGAAGCTGCTCGTACTCGCCGGGGCTATGGATCGCCTTGGCGGCGATACCCTCGTCCATCATGCGGCGGTCCGCTGCCGTCAGCGCCAGCCCCGCGACCCAGTCGGTGAATGCCAGCCGGCCACCCGGCTTGAGTACCCGCCGGGCACCCGCCAGGAGAGGCGGCTTGTCGGCGATATGCAGGAACGCTTCCTGGCTCCACGCGACGTCGAACACGCTGTCGCCGAACGGCGGCATGGTGGCGTCGCCCTGCACCACGGCAATGCGATCGTCGAGCTCCACGAGTTCGTTGAGCCCGCTGGCACCGGCGGCGCGGTGCGCGTTCAGTTCCAGCGCCACGACAGTGCAGCCGCGCACGGCTACGTTATGCCGCGCCGGGCCGCACAACCCGGCGCACAGATCCAGCACGCGTGTGTCGGCGCCAATGCCGGCGCGCGCCGCCAGCGCGTCATTGGCATCGAGACCACCGTAGTGATCCTGATCATGCGGCCACAGGTCGGCCGCCGTCAGACCGTCGATCGGCTGGCCCGCATCGCGCAGCTTGTCGAGGATCTGCTGGGCGCTGATCGGGTGGCGATCGTAGAAGGTAACGACGTGCGCGTCGGCCATGCGATTGCCACCCGGCCCGATCACAAACCGCCGATGAAGTCGCGCTTGCCGATCTCCACGCCGCAGTGGCGCAGGATGTCGTAGGCCGTGGTGACGTGGAAATAAAAATTGGGCATGGCGAAGTGCAGGAGGAAGACCTCGCCCTTGAACGTCAGCGGATTGTTGGGAATCGGTATGGTGATCTCGCGTCCTTCGCTGCCTTCGAACTGGGCCGGCGTGTAGGTCGCGACGTAGGCCAGCGTCTTATCGATGCGCGCCTTCAATTCAGCCAGCGTGGTCTCGCCGTCGTCGTATTTGGGGAACTCGCTGCCCGTCAGGCGCCCCGGCGTGCTCTTGGCGAAATCGGCCGCGATCTGCACCTGGCGCACCAACGGCAGCATGTCGGGGAAAAGCCGGGTCTGCAGCAGCGCAGCATCCTGGATCTTCTTCGCCGCGGCGTAGGCCGCGGCCTTGTCGATCACCTTGCCCAAGGCGCCGAGCTGGCGCTGGAACACCGGCACGCTGGCCGAATACATCGAAATCGTCATGACGTTTCCTCGTTTGGCTATCGCGCGGCATGCCGCCGCTTTTAGTGGCGCGCAGCCAACGACGAAACGTCGCCGCCGTCAATTGCCGCCGCGGAAACCGGTGGCGACGACGAACATCTCCGCCGAGTCGGCCCGGCTGGAGGGTGGCTTGACGTGCTTCACGACCTTGAAATCGCGCTTCAGCTGTTCCAGCAGCGCCCGCTCGGTACCGCCGCGCAACACCTTGGCGACGAAGACCCCGTCGGGCTTCAGCACCTCGCGCGCGAAGGCATGCGCGGTTTCGGCCAGCGCCATGATCCGCAGATGGTCGGTCTGCGGATGGCCGGTGGCGGGTGCCGCCATGTCGCTGAGCACGACATCGGCCTGCCCGCCCAAGGCGGCCTTCAAACGCTCGGGCGCGTCGTCGGCCATGAAGTCCTGATGCAGGATCGTGGTGCCGGCGATCGGCTCGACCTCGGTCACGTCGATACCGACGATCGTGCCACCGGTCTCGAGCGGACGCACCCGCTGCACCGCCACCTGGCACCAGCCGCCGGGCGCGCAGCCGAGATCGACGACCGCGATACCGGGCCGCAGGAACCGGAACTGATCGTCGATTTCACGCAACTTGAAGGCGGCGCGCGAGCGGAAGCCCAGGCGCTTGGCCTCATGCACGTAAGGATCGTTGAGCTGCCGCTCCAGCCAGCGCGCCGACGATACCGTACGCCCGCGTGCCGTCTTGACGCGCACCGCCTCGCGGCGCCCGCCAACGCCGCCGCCCCGCGTGGAGCGGCTTCCGCCTTTGTCCTTTGCCATATCGTCAGCAGCTCACACGGTGAATGGCGTCGTCTCTTCTACGCGCCGTGTCAGCGGATCGCACTCGCGATCCGCCTCGCGCATGAGGTCGACCAGAACCCCTTCGCGCAGGCCGCGGTCGGCAACGACGACGCGCTGGACCGGCCATTGCCGGCAGACCGCCTCCAGGATGGCGCCGCCGGCCAGGGCCAGTTCGGCCCGCTCCCAGCCGATGCACGGCAGCCCCGACAGCTCCTCCACCGACATCCGCGCCAGGTGGCCGCCGATGCGCAGGATGGTATCGCGATCGATACTGGTGCCGTCGACCGTCGCCCGGTGATAGCGCTTCAGGCCCATGCCGTAGGCCGCCATGGTGGTGACCGTGCCCGAGGCACCGATCATCTGCACCCCGCCGGCGGCCACCCGGCCGCCGACCCCGTTGCCGCGGCAGAACGGCGCCAGCGCGTCCTTGATCTGCGCCACCATCTGCTCGTAGATGCCGGCCGCCAACGGCTGGCACTTGGATTGGCCGGCGAGCCGCGCCTCGGTCAGGGTGACGACGCCCCAGGGTATCGAGATCGTATCCAGGATCGACAGGTCGAGCCCGCAGGCGCCCGCCTCGCGCGGCCGCACCGAGACCCACACCACCTCCGTCGAGCCGCCGCCGATATCGACCAGCAGTACATGGGTGGACTGCCGGTCGATCAGCGACTCGCAGCTGGCCAGGGCCAGGCGGGCCTCCTCGCGCGGGCTAATGATCTGGAACGCAAGGCCGGTGCGTTGCTGCACGCGGGCCAGGAAATCGGCACTGTTCAGCGCCCGCCGGCAGGCCTCGGTGGCGATATGCCGCGACCGTGTGACACCCGCCTTCTGGATCTTGTTGGCGCAGGCGTCCAGCGCTTCCATGGTGCGCTCGATCGCGCCGCTGCACAGCACCTGCTGGGAAGCGACCCCCTCGCCCAGGCGGACCGGCCGGGAATAGGAGTCCAGCACGTCGAAACCGGTGGCCGACGCGCGTGCCACCAGCAAACGGCAGTTATTCGTGCCGAGGTCGATGGACGCAAAGGTGTGCGCAAACCGCCCACACCGCCAGCCGCCGACTCCGGTACCCGCCTCCGACATATTCAAGCCTCTCCGGTTCCGATGGTACCGAAGCATGTGCCGATCGGCGAGCAAAAACAGTGGCGTGGAAGCCGCAGCGCGGTGCTTGCCAAGGCGGCCGGGCGCCGCTACATGATCGCCTGCGGCCGGGCCGCCATCCCGTTGGGGGATAGTTTAACGGTAGAACGACGGGTTCTGACCCCGTTAGTCTAGGTTCGAATCCTAGTCCCCCAGCCAACCTTTCGCACAACGACATCTCGCCACCACGTGTCGTGGCTTCGCCGCCCGGCTGAGCTCATCGGGTCGCCGTTGCCTGCTCGTCCACGTAAGGCACAGCGCACAGGTCATGCATGTACAGCTTCAGCCTGGCGATTTCGGCGGGCGCGCTGCCGTGTTGATCGCTGTCGCGGCAAAACCCCAAAGCCAGGAGGCTTCCGCTGTATCAATGTCATTGTCGTAGAAGGAGCCACCGAGCAATGCTTCGGCGCAACAGCGCCCAGTCTGGGTGACAACCGCAATATCTTCATGGCCAGCATAGAACGCGGCCGTCGAGGCGCGGGCGCTCGCCTCATAGGCGAGGACCGCGAGCGGCGGTTCTGAAGAGGAATAGGCATATTGTGTGCCGATCGTGTGTTGCGCGACCGAGCATGCGCCCCCTCCGTTCCCAGGGATCAGCTGCTTCTCGCAATCCGCAGCTAGTGCGTCATACCCGGCGCGGCGGAGCGCGCGCGGCGCAATGCTGCGGACCGCAAGCCATGCGAAAAACTCGGCGCATTGCCGCTCCTGCGCGGGTGTCGCCGGCACCGCATCCGCTCGGTCAAGCTCGGCATCGATGGCTCGACGCAACGGGAGCGGCATTTCTTCGTCGTAGAACAACAAGCATCCGGCGAAGCTGCGAACGGTGCGGTAGCGCGCGAACGGCTTCAGGACAAACATCGGCTCGGGCGCCGGTCCGCGCCGACCAACGTCGCCCAGTGCACAAACGCCGGCCGTGAGACCGAAAGTCAGCAGACTCCGGCGAGCCAAAGAAGCCATCTTTCGCCCTCGAGGTTAATGCTGAAACTTAGCATTTCTGGCGCATAGACGCATGGGAAAACACGTTTTCCGAACCGGATTTCTACTCTATAAATAATTGATTTATATATACAAATTCCCTCACGTCGTCATCTGCGGTGTGCTTCGCCGTTGAAGGCCGTTGACGTTGCTGGCCGACATGTCGAGTTCTTGGCGAACGCGACGAAATTCAGGGCTGGGCGCGACGCACATGGTTCGATAAGTGTTCAGAATCGGCAGCAGCCAATCGGACATCACACCCAAACCCTTCATTTGGTGTGGCCGGAAATGGGCACGTTTTCCGAGGCTTGGCGCGTCTGCCTGTCGCAGGCGCGCGAGCCGCGGCGAGCGTACGAGGGAGCAGCGGACGCCTCATGACACAGGACAGCAGCACGTACTGGAAGAAGTCGCGGGTGGAACTGCGGGCCGCCGGGTTCGACCCGGACCGCACTGCGAACACCAGCGCCGTGGTCACCATCGCCAGCGCCTACACCAACGCCCATCGCTGCAACAACCGGGTGCGGCGCATCGGCGACCTGCTGGTCGAGATGCTGGCCGAACACGGCGGCCAGGGACTGATCGTCGGCGCGCCGGCGGTGTCGGATGCCCTGACCCAGGGGACACCTACGGCCGGCTACAGCCTGGTATCGCGCGATGTCGTGGCCGACTGCTTCGAGATCGGCCACTACGCCCACCATGGCGATGCGATGATCGTGATTTCCGGCTGCGACAAGACCGGCGCCGCCGCCCTGATGCCGCTGGCGCGCACCAACGCCTTCGGGCTAGTGGTCTACCCGGGAACGAGTTCACCCGGGCGCGTCGCCTTCGAGCCGTGGGCCAGCAAGGGCACCAACCTCACGATCATGGATTACGCCGAAGGCCGGGCGGCCCACGAGGCCAACCGGATCTCGGCGACGGAGCTCCTGGAACTGGAACGCAACGTGATGCCCGGCAGCGGCACCTGCGGCGCGATGTTCACCGCCAACACCATGAGCACCATCGCCGAGTCGATCGGCATGATGCTGCCGCGCGGCGCCTCGCATCCGGCCGACTACGACGCCAGCAGCGACATCCACGACGACGTCCGCGCTCAGGCGCGCGCCTCGGTCGAGGCCCTCTACCGGCTGATGGCCGCCGGCATCCGGCCGCGCGACATCATGACCGAGCGCGCCTTCGAGAATGCCATCACCACGGTCTATGCCATGGGCGGCTCGACCAACATGTACCTGCACCTGCTGGCCATCGCGCGCGAGGCCCAGGTGCCGGTCACCATCGATCGCATCCAGGCCGTTGGCGAGCGCGTCCCCCTGCTGGCCAACCTGCAGCCGCACGGCCCCTACGCCATGACCAGCCTGCATGGGATCGGCGGCGTGCCCATCGTGATGAAGGAGCTGCTGCGCAACGGCCTGCTGCACGGCGACGTCATGACCGTGACGGGCAAGACGCTGGCGGAAAACCTCGCGGCGGTGCCGACCCTGGAGCAGATCGCGCCGCAGGACATCGTGCGGCCCGTGGCCAAGCCCATCGCACCGCCCAACAACCACATCAGCGTTCTGACCGGCAACCTTGCGCCGCAGAGCTGTCTCTTGAAGCTGTCCGGCAAGACGCTGGAGAAAGGACAGTTTCGCGGCACCGCGCGCGTGTTCGAGTCCGAGGCCGATACCATGGCCGCTATCCGCGCCGGCCAGATCGTGCCCGGCACCGTGATCGTGGTGCGCAATGTCGGCCCGGTGGGCGGGCCCGGCATGCCCGAGATGGTGATGCTGACGATCCAGCTGCAGGGCCGCGGGCTGGGCGAGGATGTCGCCCTGATCACCGACGGCCGCTTCTCCGGCGTCTCGCATGGCATCCTGATCGGGCACATCTCGCCCGAGGCGGCGCGCGGCGGTCCGATCGCCGCGGTGCGCGACGGCGATACCATCGTCATCGACCCTGCGGCCCGCACCTTGAACCTCGACGTGCCGGACGCCGAGATCACCCGCCGCATGGCCGCGTGGCGCCAACCCGACCTGGCGTCGCGCGTGCGTCCGGGCTCGGTGCACGACAAGTACGTCCGACTGGTATCATCGGCGCACCACGGCTGCGTGCTGTAGCATTCTGCCGCGATGGCATCATGCGCGTGGGAGCGTTCCGGAAGCGGACGCCCCCGGCGACCCGCGTGCGCAGCCTATGCCTTCTTCTGGAGAAGAGGCGGAATGTGCTGCGCGAGATAGTCGATGAACGAGCGAACTTTCAGCGTCACGCGCTGCCGCGAAGGATGGACGGCGAAGAGCCCTGGTCCCTCGGTGTGATAGTCCCTCAGCACGCGGATCAGTCTGCCGGCACGGATGTCGTCATCGACGACGTACCAGGGCGCCAGCGTCAGGCCGAGGCCCTTGGTGGCCGCCACGCGCAGGAACTCGCCGTTCGAGGCCCGCATGCGCCCGGATACGTCGACGGCCTTCCGTTCGCCACTTTGCGAGATGAACGTCCAGCGCCCCTTCGGCAGGCGCAGCGTGTAGACGAGGCACTGGTGGCGGGTGAGATCCTCGGGGAGCGTCGGCTCGCCATGCCGCTCGATATAGTCCGGCGAGGCGCACAGGATCAGCGGCATGTCGGCGAGCCGCCGCGCGATCAGGCTGGAGTCGACGAGGTTGCCGATCCTGATCGCCACGTCGTAGCCCTCCTCGAGCAGGTCGACGGTGCGGTCGCTGAGTGTCAGATCGATCTGCATCTGGGGGTTCGCGACGAGATAGTCCGCGATCACCGGGCCGAGCTTGTGCATGCCGAAGGTGATGGGCACGGTGATGCGCAGCACGCCGCGCGGCGTTCCCTGCAGCTCGATCGCGGCGCGCTTCGCCTCCTCCGTCTCGTCGAGAATCCGATGCACCCGTTCGAGGAAGATCTCGCCCGCCTCGGTCAAGGCGAGACGGCGCGTCGTGCGATGCAGGAGCCGGGCGCCTAGCCAGTCTTCGAGCGAGCGGATGTGGTTTCCCACCGCGGCGGGCGACAGGGTGAGGTCGCGGCCCACGGCAGACAGGCTGCCGCTTTCGACGACACGGGCGAACACCCCCATGCTGACCAGCCGATCCATGCGCCACCTTTTAGCGATGCTCACAAGTCACGTTAGTTTTCACGGGATTATGTAGCAACGGAGAAAGATGCAACGTCCGACACCAAGAGACATCGGGCAGTCGGAGATTGGACATGAGTGATCAAGGGAAAGTCGCGCTCGTCACGGGAGCCTCCCGCGGGATCGGCGCGGCCACCGCACGGACACTTGCCGCGCGCGGTGCCGCCGTGGCGGTGGCCTACAAGGAGAACCGCGGCGGTGCGGAGAAAGTGGTCGCCGCCATTCGCGATAGCCGGGGGACGGCTGCCGCCTTCCAGGTCGCGGTCGAGGACGACGCTTCCGTGCAGCGGCTGATCGGTGATGTCGTGCAGGCTTTTGGGCGCATCGACATCCTGGTCAACAATGCCGGCGTGGCCGGCACCCGGGCGTTCGGCGAGATCGACTTTTCGTTCTTCGCGCAGCAATTCCACAGCAACGTCTGGGGCACCCTCCAGGTCACACAGGCTGCGGTGCCGCATTTTCCGGAATCGGGCGGCCGGATCGTCAACCTGTCGTCGCAGCGCGCCTTCGCGCCACGCGACGGCACCGGCGTCTATGCCGCGAGCAAGGCGGCCATCTCGACGTTGACGCAGGCCCTGGCGATCGAGCTGGGCCCCAAGAACATCACCGTCAATGCGGTCGCACCGGCTGTCACCCACACCGACATGACAGCCAAGATGCCAGCCGAGAAGAAGGCAGCCTTCGCGGCACTCACGCCCTTGAAGCGCCTGGGCGAGCCGCAGGACATCGCCGACATCATCGCCTTTCTCGCCTCCGACGACGCGCGCTGGATTACCGGACGGACGGTCCTGGCCGACGGCGGCCTGACCTGATCGACGCCCTGTCTCGACACCGGATCGCGCCGCGCGGGGTCGAAACGCACCCGCGCAATGCGCCCGTCGGGAGGTAAGGAATGAACGATGCGGAAGCCCTCGCCCGGGCGCTGCTCCGATGGAACGGTCTCGGCGCGCGGGCCGATGCGGCTGCACCGGCGCTCGCGGCCGGCATGACCGCCCAGCGGGCCGCCGTACAGAAGGCCTATGACGACCTCCCGGCAGCGGCCGAGCCCGCATGGTTCGCTGCCGAACTGAAGCGGGGGCGATGATGGCGTCGGCGCTGACGGCGGAATGGAGCCGGCTCGACCTCGGCGAGATTGCCGCGGCGCTGCGCAACGGCGACGTGTCCGCGACGGCCTTGATGGAGACGACGCTGGAGCGGGCAACGACGCTCGGCACGGCGCTCAACGCCTTCGTCTCGCTCTATGGCGAGCGTGCGCTGGCGGCGGCGAAGACGGCCGACAGGGAGCGCGCGCACGGCGCGCTGCGCGGCCCTTTGCACGGCGTGCCGCTCGCCCACAAAGACATGTTCTTCCGTACCGGCACCCCCTGCTCGGCGGGTCTTTCCGAGCCGTTCGCACCACCGGCCGAAACGGCCACGGCGCTTCACAGGCTCGACAGCGCCGGCGCGATCCAGTTCGGCACGCTCCATCTGGCGGAGCTGGCCTACGGCCCCACCGGTCACAACTACCATCTCGGCCACTGCCGCAATCCGTGGCGCACGGATCATATCAGCGGCGGCTCGTCGAGCGGACCGGCGGCCGCGGTCGCCGCCAGGTTGTCCTTCGCCGCACTCGGCTCGGATACGGCAGGCTCCATTCGGCTTCCGGCCGCCGCCTGCGGGGTGACCGGCCTCAAGGTCACGCAGGATCGCATCGATCGGGCCGGCGCCATTCCCGGCTCCTTCTCCATGGATACGGTCGGCATCATCGCGCGCAGCGCCGCCGACTGCGCCTTGCTGCTCGACATCCTGGCGGATGCGGGCGAGCCCGCTGTGCACAGCGGCACGAATGGCGACCTGTCGGCCCTTCGCATCGGCGCGCCAATCCTCGACACCCACGACGTGAGCCCGGCCATCGCGGCCGCCATCGACGAGAGCCTCGGCATACTGGGCGCGCTCGGATACAAGATCATCCCGGTGGCGATGCCGGACCTGGCATCGTATGACGCCGCCGGCTTCCACGTCATGGCCGCCGAGATCTCGGCGGCATACCGCACGCGGCTCATCCGCGCACCTGAGACATTCTCGGAGCAGATGCAGGCGCGGCTCGCACGCGGCCTGGCGATCCCCGCCACGACCTACATCGACGCCTTGCGCTATCGCGGCGTCGCGCTGCGGGAATTCCGCGCGCGTGTCTTCGAGTCTGTCGACGTGCTGGCGCTGCCGTGCCTCACGCTGCCGACGCCGACGATCGCAGAGACGGATGTCGGCGGCTCGCCTCGGATCGACAGCATGATCGCGGCACTCGTGACGTATCTGAGACCGATCAGCTACCTCGGCCTGCCCTCGCTGTCGATCCCCGTGGGCTTTCACGCGTCGGGCCTGCCGATCAGCATACAGTTGGTCGGCCGTCCCTTCGACGAGGCAGGAATCCTGAAGGCCGGTCGAGCGCTCCAGACCGAAACGGATTGGCACAGGCGACTTCCGCCGGTTTCGTAGGCGCCAGGCTGCAGTGCAGCCCCTCATCCGCCCGCGACGCAAGGCTGTCCGGCAAAATCGAGCACTCTTCACTGCAGCAACGCTTCATGGTGAGCTTGTCGAACCATGAAGCGTCTCGCACCAATGCCGTGCGCTGCCTTCATGGTTCGACAAGCTCACCATGAAGGCTTTGTGCGGTGATGGGTAGCGGCGCATTTGAAAGCACGGCTAACAAATCCCTTTAGAGCGCGGCGCTTTTTCGGCCCAGGCGATCCCGGCACGATCACCGGCATCAACATCAAGCCATTGTCCAGAGACGCTCCATGCTGCCAAGCCATGACCGCTTTCCCTACTCGGCCATCGTCAGCCGTCCGACATTCTCCTGGCCGGAGGGCCGCGGACTCGCTTTTTACGTCGCGGTCTGCGTCGAGAGCTTCGCGTACAACGCCGCCGGCCTGGGTACGCCGCTCACACCCGGCCACAGCCATCCCAACAACTTCAACTGGTCATGGCGCGAATATGGAAACCGGGTCGGCAGCTGGCGGCTGATCGAGCTCTTCGATGCGTTCCAGCTGCCGATGACGGTGCTGCTCAACAGCGCCTGCTACGAACACTGCCCGGAGCTCGTCGCGGCACATCGCGCCCGCGGCGACGAGATCGTCGGCCACGGCCGCACCAATTCGGAGAATCAGAACGGCTTGTCGCGCGAAGACGAGCGGCGCCTGCTCCGCGAGGCGACGGACGCGTTTCGCCGGCACGAGGGCAAGGCGCCGCGCGGCTGGATGAGCCCGGGCGCCAACGCGAACGTCTGCACGGAGGACCTGCTGGCGCAGGAAGGCTATCGCTACACGCTCGACTGGCCGATGGACGACCAGCCCGTGTGGATGAAGACCGAGGCCGGCCCGCTGCTCAGCGTCCCCTACCCGCACGAGCTCAACGATATCCCGGCGATGATCTTCCACGACAGCACGGCGCGCGACTTCACCGATACCTCGATCGACAATTTCGACGAGATGCTGCGCCAGTCGGAACAACAGCCGCTCGTCTTCGGCATCACCGTTCACAACTTCATCGCCGGCCAGCCTTTCCGGCTGAAGCAGTTCCGCCGGCTTCTCGAGCACATCACCCGGCATCGCGACGCCGTCTGGTTCACGACGGCCGGTGCGATCGCCGACCACTATGCGTCCGTCGTGCCGCCGCCGAGTGATGCCCGGCCCGGCTAGCACCCGGAATCACGCGTCCCAGATACAGCTGTCATCCCGAGCGCAGCGAGGGATCTTTCGATGCAGGCGTACCCGTGCGTCACTTACAGAAGATCCCTCGCTGCGCTCGGGATGACGATCCTGAGTCACACTCCAGCGATAGTCGGTACAGCCAATACACGACGTCCGACCAGCGCGGACGGAACGCCTATCGAGCCTTAGGGAGGGCCGCGCATGACCGCGCCTCAAACGGCCGCTGTGATGGCCTCGGACCAGGGACCAGGCCGCCCGCTGCTCGAGCTTCGCGACATCTGCAAGAGCTTTCCCGGTGTCAAGGCGCTCGACCATGTCAGCCTGACACTCTGGCCGGGCGAGGTGCACATGCTGCTCGGCGAGAACGGCGCCGGCAAATCCTCGCTGATGAAGGTGCTGTGCGGCGCCCATCCGCGCGATTCCGGCGAGATCCTGAGCGCGGGCCAGCCCGTCGACCTGCGATCGGTCGCCGATGCGCGCCGGCTCGGCGTCGCCGTCATCTTCCAGGAGTTCTCGCTCGTTCCGTGCCTCAGCATCGCCCACAATATCCTGTTCGGCCGCGAGCCGAGAGGCCGCCTGCCGGGCTCGATCGATAACGCTCAACTATATGCGACGGCCCGGCGCGTCCTCGAGCGGATCGGCTTCGATATCGATCCGCGTACGCCGGTGCACCGGCTCGGCATCGCCCAACAGCAGATGGTGGAGATCGCCAAGGCGCTGTCGCAAGACGCGCGCATCCTTGTGATGGACGAGCCGACGGCGGCGTTGTCGGACCGCGAGTCCGAGCAGCTCTTCGCCATCATGCGCCAGCTCAAGCAGCGCGGTGTCGCCATCGTCTACATTTCCCACCGGATGGCCGAGGTCTTCGAGCTGGGCGACCGGGTGACGGTGCTGCGCGATGGCAAAAATGTCGCGACAATGCCGGTCAGCGCCGTGTCAGCGGACGAGCTCGTGCGCCTGATGGTCGGGCGGCTCGTCGACCAGAGCTACACACGCCATGTGTCCACGACACCCGGCGCGCCGATCCTCGAAGTGGAGAACCTGTCGTCCTCGAACGGGATCCACGACATCAACCTCGTCGTGCATGCCGGCGAGATCGTTGGCCTGTGCGGGCTCGTCGGCTCCGGCCGCACCGAGGTCGCGCGCGCGGTATTCGGCGTCGATCCCGTTACCGCGGGCAGCATCCGCATCGCCGGCAAGAGGAAGCCCGGCGACCCGCAATCGTCGAGCCGCATGGGCGTCGCCTTCATCCCCGAGAGCCGCAAGACCGAAGGCCTGTCGCTGATCCACAGCGTCAAGGACAACCTGCTCGTGGCCGCGCTGGAGAAGCTCTTCCCCAGCCGTCTGATCAACGCAGCCGCCGCCAACCGCGTCGTCGACGACCTCGTCGAGCGGCTGCGCATCGCGACGCCATCCGTCGCCCAGCGCGTCAGCCGCCTCTCCGGCGGCAATCAGCAGAAGATCGTCATCGGCAAGTGGATTGCCACCGGTGCGCGGCTTTTCATCTTCGACGAGCCGACCCGCGGCATCGATATCGGTGCCAAATCGGAGATCTTCGCCCTGCTCCACGAACTTGTCGTCGCTGGTGCCGCCGTCCTGATGATCAGCTCCGAGCAGTCGGAAATCGTGAATGTCTGCGACCGCGCCTACGTCATGAAGGACGGCGGCATCGCCGGAGAGCTGAAGCGCACGGAGCTCAGCGAAGAAGCCATCGTTCGGTTGGGGATACACCATGTCTGACGGTCTCGTCGTGACAAGACGGCGTCGCGCCGTGCCTGGCGTCGCCGTCATGCTTCTCGTCCTGCTGGTCGTGTTCGCCCTGGTGAGTCCCGGCTTCTCGACGCTCGGCAACCTCACCAACATCCTCATCCAGTCCGCGTTCCTGCTCGTCGTCGCCCTGCCGATGACGATGGTGATCCTGACCGAGGGGCTCGACCTCTCGGTCGGCGCGGTCGCCTCCCTGGCATCGATGGCGATTGCCATGGTCGCCCTGGCGACAGGCTCGCTCGGCGCTGCCATCGGCACCGGCCTGTTCGTCGGATTTATCTTCGGCGCGGCGAACGGGACCATGATCGCCTTCCTCGGCATCCCGCCTTTCGTCGCCACGCTCGGCGCCTTTGGCGTTGCGCAAGGGCTCTCGCTGGTGATGAGCGACGGCCAGAGCGTCACGGGCATCCCGGCCAGCCTGAGCGACCTGTACTACGGAGCGATCGGCCCGCTGCCGCTGCCGCTCGTCTATGCCGGCCTGCTCTATGCGGTCTTTCATTGGCTGCTCTATCGTTCGCGTTTCGGCGTGGCGGTGCGCGCGCTGGGCGGTAATCGCGAGGCGCTGCTGCTCGGCGGACGCAGCATCCAGGCTGGCCTGATCGCGGTCTATGCGCTGAGCGGCACGATGGCCGGTTTCACTGCGCTGCTGATGGCCGGGCGGATGAGCGCCGGCCATCCGATCGCAGGGCTGGGGCTCGAATTCGACGCCATCGCCGCGGTGGCGCTTGGCGGAACACGGTTCGAGCGCGGCCAAGGCTGGCTCGTGGGCTCGCTGCTCGGCGTGCTCACCATCAGCGTGCTGCGCAGCGGCATCACGCTGCTGTCGATCCCCGCCGCCGCCCAGGTCGCCAGCGTCGGGTTGATGGTCATCGCAGCCATGATCATCGATCGGCGCCGGAGCGAAGCACGATGAGCCTCGAGAGTGTCCAATCCATGTCGCTCTGGTCCGACAACACCAGGCAACTCGCCTTTCGGCTTCTCGCCATCGGCGCGATCGCGATCGCCCTCACCGTGGTGTCCGAGGCGTTCTTCACCGCGAACAACATGCTCAACGTCCTGCGCCAGGCGAGCCTGCTGTTCCTCCTGTCCTCGGGATTGACACTGGTGATCCTGACCGGCGGTCTCGACCTGTCGGTCGGCGCCAACATCGCGCTCTCGGGGTGCCTCGCCGGATCGGTGATCGAGGCGACCGGCTCGCCCTGGCTGGGCGCCGCGGCGGGCGTCGGTGTCGGCGCCTTCATCGGCGTCCTCAACGGCCTGCTCATCACGCGGCTCCGGCTGCCCGCCTTCATCGCCACCTACGGCATGATGTGGGTCATCAACGGCCTGACCTATTACTTCATGGCCGGCCGCACGATCGGTGGTTTTCCCGCCGCGTTCCGCCATCTTGGCAGCGGCTACGTCTTCGGCATCCCCGTGCCGGTCTATTTGATGGCGGCGGTACTTGCCGCCGGCGTAGCGCTGATGCGCTACACGGTCTACGGCAAGCAAATCTATGCGATCGGCGCCAACGCCACGGCCGCCGAGCTTTCCGGCATTCCGGTCCGGCGGTTGCAGCTTGTCGTCTATACGGTCTCGGGGGCGACAGCCGGACTCGCTGCCGTCGTCTTCCTCGCCCGCCTGAATTCTGCCGATGCGGACATGGGCTCGACGCTGCTCCTGCCCAGTCTCGCCGCAGTCCTGATCGGAGGCACGTCGCTGTTCGGCGGCGTCGGCTCCGTTGCCGGCACCTTCATCGGCGCCGTGCTGCTCACCCTCATCCTCAACGGGACGAACATTCTCGCCATCAACTCGAATTGGCACCCGCTGATCGCAGGGGTGATCATCGTCGCCGCAGTCTTCTTCGACAGGATTGTGCGGCGAGAACCCCAATAACCCAATCCAGGGAGACGAGACGACATGAGAAGGATACTGCAGCTTTTTGCGATCGTTGCCGCCACCAGCGCAACAACGCAGGCGCTGGCCGACGGCGAGCAGATCGCGGTCTTCACCAAGAACCAGGTCGCGCCTTTCCATCAGGTCGTGCGCGCCGGCACCAACGCCGCGGCCAGGAAGATGAACGCCGCCATCACCCACTACATTCCCAACAGGCCCGACAGCATCATCGAACAGATGTCGTTGATCGAGAGCGCCATCATCAAGCGGCCGGACGCGATCCTCTTCACGCCGGTAGACTACCAGGCCATGATCCCCGGCGTGCGCAAGGTCAACAAGGCCGGTATCCCCATCGTCAATGTCGACGACCGCAGCCCCGAAGGCGACTTCGTGACCTATGTCGGCGCCTCGAGCTATGAGATCGCGCTGGAGACCGGACGCTATCTGCTTCGCGCCATGGGTGGCAAGGGCAACGTGGTCATCATCGAGGGCGTGAAAGGCGCCGTGACGAGCGTCGAGCGGGTGCGCGGCTTCAAGGATGCGATCAAGGAATTTCCCCAGGTGAAGCTGATCGCCGCGCAGGCCGCCAACTATCAGCGGCTGGAAGCCCTGCAGGTGACCGAGAATTTGCTGCAAGCGCATCCCGTTATCGACGGCATCATGGTGGCGAATGACGGGATGGCGACCGGCGTGATCGAGGCGCTGGGGGCCGCCAACCGCAAGGCGCTGGTCGTCGGGCTGAACGGCGATCCCGAGGGCATCGCGGCGGTCAAGAGCGGGCAGATGCTGGCCACGGCAGCCTATGACGGCTTCCTGATGGGATGCCTGGGCGTGATGTCGGCCATCCGCCATCTCCAACGCCAGCCGGTGCCGAAGGAGATCGTGCTCGGCACGCCGATCATCGACAAGACCAGTTACCAGCCCTACGACGTGCCGCTCGACCAGCGGCAATGCCCCGACTGGGAGAAGGTCGTGACGAGCGCGGCCGGGAAGTGATCCGATGACAATCGGTTTCAGGATCATGAAGCGCCGCCGCAAGGTCCAGGCGGCGCTGGTGGAGCGCTTCCACGCCTTGCCGGTCGCCAATGTCAGTGACTGCATGTCGCGGATGGCGGCTGCCGGGCCCGCCCTGCGCCCGCTGCACAGAAACGGCAAGCTCGCCGGTGTTGCCCTGACAGTGAAGACGCGACCCGGCGACAATCTTCTCCTGCACAAGGCGATCGATCTGGCGGAACCGGGCGATGTCATCGTCGTCGACGGCGGCGGTGATCTGACGACGGCGCTGATGGGCGAGATCATGCTCTACCTCGCCGTGGCGCGCGGGGTCGCCGGCTTCGTGATCAACGGCGCGGTCCGCGACCTCGACGAGATCCGCCGCATCAACCTGCCGCTCTACGCGGCGGGCATCACCCATCGCGGCCCCTACAAGGATGGACCGGGCGAGATCAACGTGCCGATCGCCATTTCCGGCATGGTGATCGAACCGGGCGACCTGATCATCGGCGACGCGGATGGCGTACTGGCGGTGCCGGCAGCCGACGCCGAGGCGGTCCTGGCGGCGGCCGAGATGAAACAGTCGGCGGAGGAGAAGGAGATTGCGGCCATCCATGCCGGAACCATCGACAGGCGTTGGGTCGACGCCGCTCTGGTAGCGAAGGGATGCAAGATCGAAGCCTGACAGGGAGCGGCAACCACCAGGCGCCAGACCAGACAGCAGGGTCGAGAAGCTTCCCAAAAGTTCGGCCAGGTCTCATACTCCACGGACACCCATCATGTGAGCGGCCCCCGGCGAGCGCGTTGCGGCACCGTATGGTGATGGGCCGGGATGAAGCGTTGGAGCGCATCGATGAAGACCAAGCTGCTTGGCCGCACCGGCATTTCCGTCTCCGAGCTTTGCTTCGGCACCATGTCGTTCGGCGGCGATGCCGATGAGCCCACGTCAGCGGCGATGTACGCGGCCTGCCGCGATGCCGGCATCAATTTCTTCGACTGCGCTGATGTGTACAACAGCGGCAAGTCCGAAGAGATTCTCGGCCGGCTGGCCAAGGATCACCGCGACGACCTGGTGTTGACCACGAAGTGCTTCGGTCCGACCAGCGGCGATGTGAATGCCCGCGGCAGTTCGCGGCGCCATGTAGTGCGCGCCGTCGAGGCCAGCCTGCGGCGACTGCAGACCGACCGCATCGACGTGCTGTTCCTGCATCAGTTCGACCGCCAGACGCCGATCGAGGAGTCCATGCGCGCCCTGGAGGACGTGGTGCGCGCCGGCAAGGTGCTCTACCCCGCTGTCAGCAACTGGTCGGCATGGCAGACGCAGCGGGCGCTCGACATCCAGGAGCATCACGCCTGGGCGCGCCTGCAGGTCATCCAGCCCATGTACAACTTGGTCAAACGCCAGGCCGAGGTCGAGATCCTGCCCATGGCCACGGCCAACGGCGTCGGCGTCATTCCCTACAGCCCGGCGGCGGCCGGATTGCTGTCCGGCAAGTATCTCGGCCAGGCGTCGGGCCGGCTGAACACCAACAAGATGTACGAAGCGCGTTATGGCGAGGCGTGGGCGTTTGACGTCGCGGAAAAGTATGTGGCGTTCTGCCGACAGCGCGGCCTGCACCCCGTCAGCACCGCGATCGCCTGGGTCAGTGCACACCCGGCCGTGACGGCGCCGATCATCGGCGCCCGCAACGTCACGCAGCTTGCCGACTCCCTGGCCGCCGTGACGGTGGGCATGACGCCCGAACTGTACGCCGAGATCACGGCTCTCTCGCGCACCCCGCCACCGGCCACCGACCGGCTGGAAGAGCAGAAGGCGGCCAAGGGCTGATCGCCCACGCCGTTCATGCGCGCGGCAGCGGCGGCAACCGGATCTCGAAACGCTCCGAGGTCGTGAGTGCACCGCCGCCGTCCCAGGCCGGCGTCAGGAAGGCCGCAAGCCACCAACGGTCAGGGTGCTCGCGGTCCCGCGTCAGTCGAACCAGCGCATCATGCAACGGTACGCGCGCCGGCCGTTGCTTGACATAGGCCATCAGCCACGCGAGCAGGCGGCGTTCGAGATCGCCGTACCACGCCGCGGGGTCGACGGCGCCGCCGGAAGCACCGGCCACCGCCACGCGATGCTGCATCAGCAGGTAGTGCATGATCCGCGAGCCACCCAGCACCGGTGGCAGCGTTGAACGGGTCCGCTCAAAGGCGGCAAACGGCGGCGGCACCTCCCGCGACCGTCGCAGGGTCGTTGCATTGGCCAGGACAGCGTCACCATCGCGATGGATGATCGGTAGTATCCCGTGCGATGCCAGCACGGCGCCTTTCTCGCCGCCGGCGCCGTCCCACGCTGGATCCATGAACGATGCCGCCCATTCATCGCGCGCGAACGCAGCAGCGAGCCGCCCGGCCACAATATAGGGGCCCGCGACGGGACCATCCGTCCTGTCGTCGATCACCACGGTGAAATTCGCGGCATGGCCATCGCGCAGCGCTTGCCACGCCGCGTGATCGTCTGTTCCCCCGAGCCTTGCCGGCAGCGCCGGCGCCGCGGGCAACAGCACCGGCGCAAAGCAATCCGCCGCGACGGCGCCCAGCCGCTTGATTAGCGCGGTGTCTTCTGCGGCGACGTCGATATCGACGACAAGAAGCGCAAACGGCTCGCCGTCCGCGCGGCCGTATGGTTCGTCGAACACGTGCCTGAACAACGCCGCGCCTTCGACCCCGGCGTCGGCGTCCAGAAGGTGGTCGAGCGCCGACCTTGAGCAATCCAGCACGCGAATCCGCATCAGCGGATGGGAGCCGGCGATCGAAACGAGATGATGCAGGCCACGCCAGGTTCGCGCCAGACGCACGACGTCCGGATGCGTCAGGACCGCAGCCGACAGGGACTGCGGCACGTTCCGCTGGAGGCGCTCCGCCGTAAAATCATCCAGGCAGGTGAACATCAGCGACACGTCGACGGCAGCGCCCGCCGCGTCAGGCAGACTGAGCTGAAGCCGTGGCGCCAGCGTCGCCATTACCGCGTCGAAGCGCGCGCGATCGATATCGACGAAACCGCCCGTGTCACCGCCGGTGCGCTGGCCCTGTCCCGCGAGGTCACCGATCACGCCGACAACGAAAGGCAGCACGCGCTCGCCGGCGGCTGCGCCGTAGGTCATCCGGTAGGGCGACGCCATCAGGTACTCCCCCAAGAGAACGCAACCGTGCCATTCACGATCGCGCCAGGGCAAGCAGTGGATGGTACGCTATACTGAACCCTGGCTCCTTGGATGCATCGCTCGCTCACGGGAGGAACGGCATGGCCCGCATGTTCGATATCGCGCCACTCGACGCCACGTTCGGCGCCGTCGTCACCGGCGTGAAGGTAACCCGGATCGACGATGCGACATGGCGCGATCTGCACGCCGCGTGGCTGGAATATGCCCTGCTGATCTTTCCCGGCCAGTTCCTGAGCCGCGCCGAACAGATCGCGTTCGCCAAGCGCTTCGGTCCGCTCGAATTCGAGATGGCGCCGATCAGCAACGTCAAGGCCGACGGCACCATCCGCATCGAGGCCGACAACGATGACGTCGTGAAGGTGCTGAAGGGCAACATGGGCTGGCACGCCGACAGCACGTACATGCCGGTGCAGGCCAAGGGCGCCGTCTTCAGTGCTGAAGTCGTGCCCGGCGAGGGCGGTCGGACCGGTTGGGCCGACATGCGCGCCGCCTATGATGCGCTCGATGCGGCGCGTCGCGTCCGGGTCGAAAGCCTGACGGCGTATCATTCGCTCTACTACAGCCAGGCCAAGCTCGGCCACCAGCCCAAGCGGGGCAGCGATTACAGCGGCTACGGCTTCCATGACGGCCCGGTGCCGCGGCGCCCGCTGGTGAAGGTGCATCCCGAGACCGGTCGCAAGTCGCTGCTGATCGGGCGCCACGCCCACAACATACCGGGCATGGATGTCGCGGAGTCGACGCAGTTCCTCGAGTCGCTCGTGGATTTCGCCTGCCAGCCGCCGCGCATCTACCACCATCAGTGGACCGCGGGTGACGCCGTGGTCTGGGACAACCGATGCCTGCTGCACCGTGCCACACCGTGGGACATGACCAAACCGCGCGTGATGTGGCACAGCCGCATCGCGGGCGATCCGGTAAGCGAAGCGTCACTGGGCTGAGCCTCGCCGACCATTTCGGGACAATATGGAGACAATTTGGCTCTGGTTTCGGTGCCGGTTCTGCCGTCTAGGTAGGCTCGGTCCGCGCCGTCGAGTCGCGGCCGGTGACCGGGGAAGGAAATGCAACAAACGGGTGGCGTTGATTCCGGGTATGCGTGGGGCCGGCTGTTCGCCAGCCTGATGCTCAGTACCTTCGGCGGCATCGGCATGTGGTGCATCGTGGTCGCGCTGCCCGTGGTGCAGACCGACTTCGGTGTCTCGCGCGCCGAGGTGTCCTTCGCCTATACGACGACCATGCTCGGTTTCTGCGCCGGCGGCATCGCGATGGGCTGGCTCGCCGACACCAAGGGCATCTCGCCCACCGTGGCCATCAGCACCTTGTTGCTGGTCCTGGGTTTCGGCGCCGCCGGACTGGCGCCCTCTGTCGGCTGGTTCGCCGCAGCGCAAGGACTGCTGATCGGCTTCGGTGCCGCCGCAACGTTCGCGCCGCTGGTCGCCGACACCTCGCACTGGTTCGAGAAGCGTCGCGGGGTTGCCGTCGCGATCTGCGCCTCGGGCAACTATCTCGCCGGCACGATCTGGCCGCCGCTGATCGAATGGGCCATCCGTGATCATGGCTGGCGCACCACCTATTTCGGCGCCGCCGTTATCTGCCTGGTGACCATGCTGCCGCTGGCGCTGGCGCTGCGTCGCCCGCCGCCGTTCCATGCCGATGACAACGCCGGCAGCATCGCGCCCGTGCCGCAACGCTCGGTCGGGCTGTCGCCCAACGCCCTGCAGGGGCTGATCGCCGTCGCCGGGCTGGCCTGCTGCGTGGCGATGTCGATGCCGCAGGTCCACATCGTGGCCTACTGCGCCGACCTCGGCTACGGCGTGGCGCGCGGCGCCGAGATGCTGTCGCTGATGCTGGGCTTCGGCATCATCAGCCGCATCGCCTCGGGCTGGATCTCCGATCGCTTCGGCGGTGTCGTGACCATGCTGCTGGGCTCGGTGCTGCAGACCGTGGCACTGGTGTTCTACACGGTGTCGGACTCGCTCACCTCGCTCTACATCGTCTCGGCGCTCTTCGGCCTGTTCCAGGGCGGGCTGGTGCCGAGCTACGCCATGATCGTGCGCGAGTATTTTCCACCCAAGGAAGCGGGGTTGCGGGTCGGCATCGCCATGTCATCGACCATCGTCGGCATGGCGCTGGGCGGCTGGATGGGCGGCGTGCTGTTCGACATGACCGGCTCGTACCGCCTCGCCTTTCTCAACGGCATCGCCTGGAACATCCTCAACGCCGCCATCGGCTGGTGGCTGCTGGCACGGCAGAGCCGGCGCACCGCAGCGCTTGCGTGACGCGCAAGCGTTGGATGTGGAATGAACGGTGCCCCGTCGTGTTCCCTTCTATGCGAGGGAGGCACCGATGAGAACGAACCTGCCATGGCTTGCTGCTGTCGTCGTGCTTCTCGTCCCCGGGTCGGCTGTACGCGCGCAGATACCTGAAGCGATCGCCGCACCGGGCGAGTCGCCGGTGACCACGATCCATGCCGAAGGCGCGCAGATCTACGACTGCAAGGCAGACGCCGGCGGCAAGCTGGTCTGGCAGTTCCGTGAACCGATCGCGACGCTGCTTCTCGATGGCAAGACCGTCGGGCGCCACTATGCCGGCCCGAGCTGGGAGCTGGCCGACGGCAGCATCGTCACCGCCAAGGCCGCCGGCCGTGCACCCGGGGCCACCGCCAGGGACATCCCGCTGCTGCGGCTCGAGGTGACCGCGCAGCGCGGGTCCGGCGGGCTCACCGGCATCACGACAATCCAGCGGATCAACACCAAGGGCGGCGCCCTCGAGGGCGCCTGTGACTCAGCCGGCGCCTTTCAAAGCGTGCCCTACGCGGCCGACTATGTGTTTCTCAGGAAGGGCGGCTGAGGCTACTCGACCAGATCCCAGTACGGCCGTCCGCCGAAGCGTGAGGCCAGGAAATCGATGAAGACTCTGACCTTGGCCGACAGGTGCCGCGTCGGCGGATAGAGCGCATAGAGAAAAAGCTCCGGCGCCGCGTAGTCTGCCAGCACGCTGACGAGCCGCCCGTTCTGCAGCTCCGCACCGGCGATGAAGGTCGGCAGCAACGCCACGCCCTGTCCAGCCACCGCCGCATCCCGCAGCACCTCGGCATTGTTGGTACACAGCGTCCACGGCACGGCGATCCAGTGATCGCCGTCGGCGCCCGTCAGCTTCCATTGGTTGCCGGTGGCGAGGTGGCCGTAGCTCAGGCAGGCATGCTGGCGCAGATCCTCCGGCCGCACCGGCGCGCCGTGCTGCTTGAGATAGTCAGGTGAAGCGCAAACCACGCGACGCGCCGGCGCGAGCTTGCGGCCGACCAGGCTCGATGACGGCAGGTCGGCAATCCGCAGCGTCACATCGAAACCGCCTTGCACCGGATCGACCTGCTCGTCGCTGAGGATCAGCTGGATCTGCAGCTTGGGGTGCTCGGCCATGAACGCCGCGATGCAGCCGGCGAGATGCAGCGTTCCGAACGACATCGGCGCGTTGACATGCAGCAGGCCGACCGGCGCCGCCTGGGCGCTGCTGACCGCCTGGTCGGCCTCGTCGAGATCGGCCAGGATGGCGAGGCAGCGCTCGTAGTAGGCCAGGCCGTTCACGGTGGGACTCACCGTGCGTGTCGTGCGGCTGAGCAGCTGAACGCCCAACGACTGTTCGAGCTCGATCACATACTTGCTGACCGCCGAGCGCGACAGCCGCATATCGCGCGCTGCAGTGGCGAAGCCGCCGTGCTGGATGACCTTGGTGAAGGCCCGGATCGACGTGAGTTTATCCATGGGTTGCGCTGGCCTATTGTCGACAAATCAGAGACACTGATACCACAATTTACATAATTGTCTGCAAATCGATACGGATGGATAGTGGCACCACCAAATGCAGGAGGACGCCATGATCTCCGTCAGACAGGCCGAAGACCGCGGGATTGCCAATTTTGGCTGGCTCAACAGCCAGCACACCTTCTCGTTCGGTCATTATCATGACCCGCAGCACATGGGCTTCGGCCCCCTGCGCGTGATCAACGAGGATCGCGTGCGCGCCGGCGCCGGCTTCGACACCCATGGCCACCGCGACATGGAGATCATCTCCTACGTCCTGGAGGGCGCGCTGGAGCACAAGGACAGCCTGGGCACCGGCTCGGTGATCCGGCCCGGCGACGTGCAGGTGATGTCGGCCGGCACCGGTATCCGCCACAGCGAGTTCAATCACTCCAAGGACGATCCCGTCCATTTCCTGCAGATCTGGATCATCCCGGATCGCGACGGGTTGAAGCCGCGCTACGACCAGAAGGCATTCCCCGCCGATGAGAAGCGCGGCCGCCTGCGCCTGGTTGCCTCGCCGGACGGCGCTGACGGCTCGGTCGTGATCCACCAGGACGCACGCCTCTACGCCTCGGTCCTCGATACCGGCGAGCAGGCGGTGCTCGAGCTGCCTGCCGGACGCCGCGCCTGGGTGCAGGTCGCGCGTGGTGCCGTCGCGGTCAACGGCACGGCGCTGCGCACCGGTGATGGCGCTGCGGTGAGCGGCGAAACGTCTATCGCGATCGCGGCCACGACAGCGGGCACGGAAGTCCTGCTGTTCGACCTGCCCTGACCTACCCAGCAAACCCGCTGAAGACCCGTTGTCGAATCCGAAAGCAGATCCGAAAGGAGACAAAAATGACCGATCCCAAGCTCGACGTGCTGACGCCACAGAACTCACAAATGATCTTCATCGATCAGCAGCCGCAGATGGCGTTTGGCGTCCAATCGATTGACCGCCAGCTGCTCAAGAACAACGTGGTCGCCCTCGCGAAGGCCGCGAAGGTGTTCGACATTCCGACCACGATCACCACGGTCGAAACCGAGTCCTTCTCCGGCAACACCTATCCGGAACTGCTGGCGGTGTTCCCGGAGAACAAGATCCTCGAGCGTACCTCGATGAATTCGTGGGACGACCAGAACGTCCGCGATGCGCTCGCCGCCAACAAGCGCAAGAAGGTGATCGTCTCGGGCCTGTGGACCGAGGTGTGCAACACGACATTCGCCCTGTGCGCCATGAAAGACGGTGGCTACGAAATCTACATGGTGGCGGATGCATCCGGCGGCACGTCGCTCGATGCGCATAAATATGCCATGGACCGCATGGTGCAGGCCGGCGTCGTTCCCATGACCTGGCAGCAGGTGCTGCTGGAATGGCAGCGCGACTGGGCGCGCAAGGAAACCTATGACGCCGTGACCTCGATCGTAAAGGAGCACTCCGGCGCCTACGGCATGGGCATCGACTACGCGGTGACCCACGTCCACAAGCTAGCGGAGCGGGTCAAGCACGGCCAGAGGATCGGCCCCAATCCCGCCTCGTCCTGAGGCGAAGCCGGGCAGCCGGCGGCGCCCTGCCGCCGGCTGAGCTTACTGCGGAACTCTGGGGCAGAACATGACGCGTATTACCCGCAGGCAAACGGTCGCCGGTGCAGCGGCGTTCAGCGCCGCCAGCCTCGTCAGGACTCCTGCCATGGCTCAAGCCACTCCCGATCTGATCCTCACCAACGGCAAATTCACGACGCTGGACCGCGCCAACCCCGCCGCGGAAGCCGTCGCCATCACCGCCGGCCGCTTCTCCGCCGTCGGCACCATCGCCGGGGTCTTGCCGACCCGTGGCGCGAACACGCGCGTCATCGATCTCGGCGGCCGGCGTGCCATCCCCGGACTGCAGGACAACCACATCCACGTCATCCGCGGTGGGCTGAACTTCAACATGGAGCTGCGCTGGGACGGCGTGCCCAGCCTCGCCGACGCCATGGCCATGCTGAAGCGCCAGGTCGCCAACACGCCGCCGCCGCAATGGGTGCGCGTGGTGGGCGGCTTCACCGAACACCAGTTCGCCGAAAAGCGCCTCCCCACGCTCGACGAGATCAACGCCGCCGCGCCCGACACACCGGTGTTCATCCTGCATCTCTACGACCGCGCGCTGTTGAACGCCGCGGCGCTGCGGGCTGTGGGCTACACCAAGGACACGCCGAACCCGCCGGGCGGCGAGATCCAGCGTGATGCTGCCGGCAACCCGACCGGCCTGCTGCTGGCACAGCCCAACGCCGGCATCCTCTATGCCACCCTGGCCAAGGGGCCCAAGCTGCCATTCGACTACCAGCTGAACTCGACGCGCCATTTCATGCGCGACCTCAATCGGCTGGGCGTCACGTCGGTGATCGATGCCGGCGGCGGCTTCCAGAATTACCCCGACGACTACGCCGTCGTCGAGCGCCTGCACGCCGATGGCCAGCTCACCCTGCGCATCGCCTACAACCTCTTCACCCAGAAAGCGCAGGCGGAAAAGGACGACTTCCTGCGCTGGACCAGCCAGGCCAAGTACCACCAGGGCGACGACTACTTCCGGCTCAACGGCGCCGGCGAGATGCTGGTGTTCTCGGCCGCCGACTTCGAGGATTTCCGGGTGGCGCGGCCCGACATGCCGCCCGAGATGGAGGGCGAGCTCGAGGCCGTCGTGCGCATCCTGGCCCAGAACCGCTGGCCGTGGCGCCTGCACGCCACCTACGACGAGACCATCGGCCGGGCGCTCGATGTCTTCGAGAAGGTGAACGCCGACGTTCCGCTGCGGGGCCTGAACTGGTTCTTTGATCATGCCGAGACCATCAGCGCCAAGAACATCGATCGGGTCGCCAAGCTCGGTGGCGGCATCGCCGTACAGCACCGCATGGCCTATCAGGGCGAGTACTTCGTCGAGCGCTACGGTCACAACGCGGCCGAGAGTACACCGCCGATCAAGCGTATCATGGACGCCGGCGTGAAGATCTCGGCCGGCACTGACGCCACCCGCGTCGCCTCCTATGACCCTTGGGTGTCGCTGGCCTGGCTCGTCACCGGCAAGACCCTGGGCGGACTGCGTCTCTATCCCGAGCGCAACTGCCTGGACCGCGAGACGGCACTGCGCCTGTGGACGGAGAACACGACCTGGTTCTCCAACGAAGAGGGCAAGAAGGGACGTATCGAGGTCGGCCAGCTCGCCGACCTTGCGGTGCTCGACCGCGACTATTTCACGGTGCCGGCCGACACGATCCAGCACCTGCAGTCGGTGTTGACCATTGTCGACGGCAAGCCGGTCTACGGCGCCGGCGACTTCGCGGGCCAGGCGCCGCCGCCACCACCCGCCATGCCCGAGTGGTCGCCGGTGCGCACCTTCGGCGGCTATCACAAGCAGGCGACCAACCAGAACGCCGTGCAGCGTGTCGCCGCCGCGTCGTGCGGCTGTGGCTCACCGTGCGGGGTGCACGGCCATGCCCATGCCACCGGCTGGAGCACCGCCGTTCCCACCCGCGACGCGCGATCGTTCTGGGGTGTGCTCGGCTGCGCGTGCTGGGCGGTCTAGCCATGACCACCCTAACCCAGACGCTTTCCGACTGGCTCTCCCGCCCGGGCATGGCGCTGCTGGCGCGCATCGCGCTGGTATCGGCTTTCGTAGTGAGCGGCGTCACGAAGACGCTCGACTTTTCCGGCGCGATCGCTGAAGTGCGCGCCCTGGCCGGCATTGAGCCGGCCGCAGTGCTGGCCGTCCTTGTCATCGCAACGCAACTCGGCGGCGCCGCGTTGGTGATCGTCGGCGGCCGCGCGGTCTGGATCGGCGCCGGCCTGCTGGCCGGCTTCACGGTCGTGGCCACCCTGCTCGCCCACGCCTTCTGGACCAAGACCGGTATCGAGCAGGCCCGCGACATGGCGACGTTCTTCGAGCATGTGGGGCTGGTCGGCGGCTTCCTGCTGGTGTCGATCCTCGTCGCCCGATCGGAGGAGCCAACACGATGAGCGCGCCCGCGGTTCCAACCGTCCCCATCAGCCGCGCCCTGCTGATGAACGGCCTGCTGGCATTCGTGGCGGGCTACGTCGACGTGGTGGGCTTCGTGGCCCTGGCGGGACTGTTCACCGCCCATGTCACCGGCAACTTTGTGCTGATCGGCGCCGAACTCGCCGCGCAATCGACCGCGGGCGTGATCGGCAAGCTGCTGGCACTGCCCATGTTCGTGATCGCCGTCGCCGCGACCCGGCTAACGGTGTTGGCCCTGGAGCGCGACGGGCGCAGCGCCCTGCGCCCACTGATTGTCGCCGAATTGGTGTTTCTCGCCTTGTTCATGGCGCTGGGGCTTGCGGCACGTCCGATCGTCTCGGCCGATGCGCCGATGGCCGTGATCGCGGGTCTGCTCGGGGTCGCGGCAATGGCAATTCAGAATGCCAAGGGACGGCTCATTCTCGCCAATCACGCACCCACGACGATCATGACCGGCAACACCACGCAGGTGGTCATCGATATCGTCGACCTGTTGCGCTCAGATACGGTCGACCGTGACGCCGTACGCGCACGCCTGGTCCGCATGGCCCCGGCGCTCGCCATTTTCGCCGGTGGCGCCCTGCTGGGCGCGCTGGGCTACGCCGCCGCGTCGTTCTGGTGCCTGCTGGTGCCGATCGCCGCGCTCGCCGTCCTGGTCGTCACGACGCCGGCGCCGGCCGGAGGGTCGTGACCGCATGGTCCGTTACGCCCTTGCGGTCGCAGTGGCCGCTCTCTTCCTGCAGCCGATCGCGGCATCGGCGCAGGAGGATAATCGCCCGGCGTTCAAGATGCACCGCTTCGACGAGGATTGGCGCGCGCTGTGCGATCCGTCTCGGCGGACCGAATTCCTCGACGGCATCAAATGCATCCCGCTGGGCAACGGCACGACGCTCACACTGGGCGGTGAACTGCGCGAGCGGTTCGAAGCCTTTCGCAATCCCGGCTTCGGTCTGGAGAAGCCGCGCGATCGTGTCTTCCTGCATCGCGCCCTGCTGCACGCCGACCTTCGGATACAGGACACCGCCCGCCTGTTCCTGCAGGTCGGCAGCCTGATGCAGTCAGGCCGCAAGGGCGGGCCGGCGCTGACCGATATCGACCGGTTCGACCTCATGCAGGGTTTCCTCGACATTGCGCTGCCGCTGGGTGTCAGTCGCCTGACCTTGCGCGGCGGCCGGCAGGAGATGAGCTTCGGCTCTTCGCGCCTGGTCTCGGTGCGCGACAGCCCGAACATCCGCCGCGCCTTCGATGGTGGCCGGGTGTTTCTCGCCAGCGGCAACTATCGCGTCGATGCCCTCTACGCGCGGCCGGTCGCGATCTCCCCGAAGGGGCTCGACGACAAGGCCAACAAGGCCGAGCAGCTGTGGGGTGTCTACGGCACCGGGCCGATCATCGGGCCGCTGAAGGCCGATCTCTACTATCTCGGCTATAAGCGCGACCGCGGCCGCTTCGCCGCCGGTGCCGCGCGCGAGCAGCGCCACACGCTGGGCATGCGCCTGTTCGGCAAGGCCGGCACCTTCGACTGGGATGTGGAAGGTGCTTTCCAGTTCGGCCGTTTCGGCGGCGGCGATATCCGCGCCTGGACCATCGCCAGCAATGTCGGCGTGACATTCGAGACACTGCCGCTGAAACCGCGTCTCGGGCTCAAGGCCGACATCGCGAGCGGCGACCGCAACGGCAACGACGGCCGCCTGGGCACGTTCAACGCGCTCTATCCGCGCCTACCCTATTTCTCGGACGCCAACCTGGTCTCACCGGCCAACATCATCGACGTCCAGCCCTCGCTACAGCTTGAACTCACCCCCGCATTATCGGCCGAACTCGCCTGGAACCCGCTGTGGCGGCAGACGACAGCGGACGCCATCTACGGCCCACCGCTGGTGCCGATCGCCGGCACCGCCGGCCAGCGCGGCCGCTTCATCGGCCACCAGGCCATCGTCGGACTGGAATGGCAGGCGACCCCCAACATCACACTCGCCAGCCAGTACGTGCACTTTCAACCGGGCAGCGCTCTTCAACGCATCGGCGGCCGGCGCACCGACTTCGTGTTCGTCTCAGCCGCCTATAAGTTCTGACGGTTGGTCATCGCGTCTTGTCATCCTGAGCGAAGCGAAGGATCTGTTGAGCCGTCGACACGCACGGAATATGGAAACTGACGCACGTGCGTCATCGATCGTTCCGTGCGAACCGACTGCACAACAGATCCTTCGCTTCGCTCAGGATGACAAAGTCCCACGCAATGGGTGCCGGGACCGGAGTCCCGGCACCGCCGTTTCCCTAGCCTTTGATGAAGGCCAGCAGATCGTTGTTGATGGTCTCCGCTTCGGTCGTGGGCATGCCGTGCGGAAAGCCCTTGTACGTCTTCAGGATGCCGTTCTTCAGCAGCTTCGCCGACAACGGCGCCGAATCGGCGTAAGGCACGATCTGATCGTCATCGCCATGCATGACCAGGACCGGTACGGTGATCTTCTTCAGGTCCTCGGTGAAGTCGGTCTGGGAGAAGGCGACAATGCCGTCGTAGTGCGCCTTGGCGCCGCCCATCATGCCCTGGCGCCACCAGTTCCAGATCACGCCGGGCGCGGCTTTGGCACCCGGCCGGTTGTAGCCGTAGAACGGTCCGGCCGGAACGTCGTAGTAGAATTGCGCCCGGTTGGTGGCGACCTGCGCCTGGAAGCCGTCGAACACCTCCTTGGGCAATCCGCCCGGGTTGGCATCCGTCTTGACCATCAACGGCGGCACGGCGGCGATGATCGCCGCTTTCGATGCGCGGCTCTCGCCATGGCGCGCCAGGTAGTGGACCACCTCGCCGCCGCCGGTGGAATGACCGACATGCACTGCGTTCTTCAGATCCAGGTGTGCGGTCAGCGCCGCGAGGTCGTCGGCGTAGTGATCCATATCGTGACCGCTGCCGACCTGTGTCGAGCGCCCATGGCCGCGACGATCATGGGCGATCACGCGGAACCCCTTGCCGAGGAAAAAGAGCATCTGGGCATCCCAGTCGTCCGCCGACAGCGGCCAGCCGTGACTGAACACGATGGGCTGACCCGTGCCCCAATCCTTGTAGAAAATCTCGACGCCGTCCTTGGTGGTCACCGTGGGCATGTGTCCGATCCTTTCGCTGACGAGAAACCGACCCTGACGGGATCATGCCCTGCCCGGCTCAAGATGCGAACCGTTAAACCGGCGGTGCGGGTGGACTCATTGACCCACCATGATCACCGTATCCCTGAGGTGACGAACGCCGACACGATCTGCTTCTGCGCCAGCAGGAACAGGATCAGCACCGGCGCCACGCCCAGCATGGCGGTGGCCATCAGCGGTCCCCACTGACCGCCCTGCTCGCCGGTGGTGGCGAACAGCTTCAGGCCGATCGCCAGCGTCTTGTGCTCCGGGCTCTCCAGCACCAGCAGCGGCCACAGATAGAGGTTCCACGCCGACAGGAAGCCCAGCACGAACAGCGCCGCCAGGGCGGCGCGCACGTTGGGCAGCGCCACCAGCAGGAACTGTCGCCAGGGGCCGGCGCCGTCGATGGCGGCGGCCTCGAAGATCTCACCCGGCAGTTGCCGGAACGCTTGGCGCAGGAAGAAGCAGGCAAAGCCGCAATGCGCTACCGTGGGGATGATGACGGCAAGGTGCGTATCGTAGAGGCCGGCCTGGACCACGGCCATGTAGGTCGGGATCAAAGTGATGACATAGGGCACCGTCATCGTGCCCACGACCAGCGCGAAACCCGCGTCGCGGCCGGCAAAGCGGCCGCGCGCGAAGGCGAACGCCGCTGGCGCTGCAACGATCAGCTTGCCCAGCGCACAGGCCGTCGCCACCCCCAGCGAGTTCAGGAACCAGTCACCCACCGGAAACAGCCCGAAGGCGGCCGGGAAGTTGGCCACGGTGGGATTGGCCGGCACCAGCGCCAGGGTCGAGCGGAACACCTCGGCGTGCGGCGTGAAGGCAGTGCGCACCATCCACAGCAGCGGCATCACCGTCAGCAGCGACAGCACCGCCAGCGCGACGTGCAGCAGCGGCAGGCGCAGGCGCCAGCGCAGTTTCAGGCGTACGCGCGGCAGCGGCGCTGCCTGAGGCAGGGCGTCAAGCGTAGTGGACACGGCGTTCGAACATCCGGAACTGCAGCCAGGTTGCGGCGGCCACCAGTCCCATGATCAGGGTCGCAACCGCCGCCGCTTCGCCGAACTGGAAATGGCGAAACGCGCGCTCGTAGAGAAAGTACAGCAGGTTGGTGCTGGTCTTGAACGGCCCACCCTCGGTCAGCACGTCGACGGCGCCCACGATCTCGTCCAGCACCAGCAGCAAGGTGGTGACGCCGGCAAAGAACAGGGTCGGCGAGATCATCGGCAGCTCGACATGCCAGGCGCGCCGCCACGGACCAGCGCCATCGAGCGCCGCCGCCTGCCGCAGCTCGGGCGGCACGTTGGCCAGTGCCGCGGCGAAGATCGGCAGGTTCAACCCGAAGCATTTCCAGAACGATACGGCGCACACCGCGTAGATCGCCATATCGGGATCGTTCAGCCAGCGCTGCGGCATGCCGCCGAGCGCGGTCAGCACCGCGTTCAGCACGCCCACAACCGGGTTGAACAGCCACAGCCAGACGACGGCGGCGATCGGAAACGACAACACCGCCGGCAGGAACAGCGCACCGCGATAGAGCGACACGACGCGGCCGGCGAGGTGCATCAGCGCATAGGCCAGCAGCAGCGGCACGAGGATCTGCAGCGGCAGCAGGACGGCGAGGTAGATCGCGGTATTCTTGAGCGCGAGATGAAAATCGGGGTTGGCCAGGGTATCCCCGTAGTGCGCCAGGCCGCGCCACACCGCCATGCCGCGCAGCACATTCACATCGACCACCGACAGGCCGAACGTCGCCGCCATCGGCAGCCACACGAAGCCGAGGCACAGCAGCACCGCCGGTGCCGCCATCAGCCACCAGATGAGCGGGGAACGTCGGCTCGAAAATCGCTTCATGGTGAGCCTGTCGAACCATGAAGCGGTCTGCACCGACGCTCGTGCGATGCCTTCATGGTTCGACAAGCTCACCATGAAGGCCGCTCCATGCCCATCATGCGTTGGAGATCAGGCGCTCGACAGCCTGGCGCGAGCCGCGCAGTCCCTCGGGCACGCTGACCGCCCCGTTCACGATACGGCTGATCCACTCGATATGCGCCTGCAGTGCCTCGAGCCCGCGCGCGCCCGGCCAGATCGTCTCCGACGTCAGGCCGCCGGCGAGCTGGGCATGTGCCGCCTCGTTGCCCGGTGCCGGCAGGTCATGAACGGTGGTGTTCATGTAACCGGTCGCGAGCCAAGGCCGGAAACCCTCGGCCGAAGCGATGTGCTGGAAGAACGTCAGCGCCGCCTCGCGCTGCTCGCGGTTGGTAGCGTAGACGGCGAGGAAATTACCGCCCGAGTTCATGCGCCGCGGCCGGCCTTCCAAGCCCGGCAACTGGAACAGCGCCAACTCGAACTGCGCCTGCGCGCGGATCACCGACTGGCGCGCCGAGGACGACGCCATGACGCCGATGGCGCCGGATTGGAACGCCGTCACCATCTCGCCGATGGACAGCACGTTCCACATACCCATGCGCCGCGGCTCCACGAAACGCTCGATGGCGTGCACCGCCGCAGCGCTGTCCATCGCCGGCTGGCCCTCGCGCGTGATCACGTCGCCGCCGGCATTCTGGATGAATGCCTGCGGCAGCCACTCGTTGACCTCGAAGATCAGGCCCTGTTTGCCGGTGCGCTCCTGCAGCTGCTTGGCCAGCGGATAGAGCGCCTCGACGGTGGCCGGCACCTGCGCCGGATCGAGGCCCGCCTGCTTCCACAGGGTCATGTTGACGTAGAGCACCGGCGTCGACATCGCCCACGGCAGTCCGATCAGGCTGCCGCCGACGGTGCAGATCTCCTTCAGCCCGGGCCGGAAGTTGGCCATCAACGCCGCCGTCCGGTCGGCACCGTAGATGGCGTTGAAGTCCTGCGCGCCCAGCGTCTTCTTGGCAAAATCAGCGAGCTTCCAGCCCGTGGTCATGATCGCCGGCGGCCGGCCGGCGGCGATGCCGGCCATCGCCTTGGTGGTGATCGCCTCGTAGGTCGTGCCCTCCTGGCGCGACACGACGGTGACACCGAGCTTGCGGTCGTTGAACGCCGCGATCACCTTCTGGGCCGGATGATCGGCGCCCGAGAAGAGATGCACCAGATCGATGCGCGCGTCGGCGGAGCGCGCCGGGCCGGCAATGAGAATGGCAGGCATGGCAAGCGCAGTGCGGCGGGAAAGGCGCATGGGACCTCCGATGCTGGCGGTCCTGCCGCGTACCCCGCGCGCGTTGCGCTCCCTTTGCGCGCTGGTGACGTTTAGATGACGCCGGGCGCGATCATCCACAGACAAGCGTGCACTTGTCCTGTGCTGGTCGGTTCTATGGCCGATCCGTCATGTCGAGCGCAGCGAGACATCTCGAAGAAACAGAGTCTCCGTTCCCGGGAGATCCCTCGCTGCGCTCGGGATGACGATTTGAACAACCCTGCGATTACACCGCCATGCCACGCACGCCGTAGAGCCATTCGACGCTGTCGAAGAAGTCCGTCGCGCTCTTCGCCTTGAGCCAGGCGTTGCGCGCCAGGCGGCGGGCGCCGTCGGGGTGATAGACGTATTCACCCATGGCCCGCGAGGAGAGCTGCAGGCGCGTGGTGCGTGGCAACCGCCGCTCGCGGTAAGCCTCCAGGCCGGCGTCGATGTCGCCGGCCGCGGTGGCCACGGTTTCGGCCAGGCATACTGCGTCTTCCATGGCCATGCAGGCGCCTTGCGCCATGTACTGCAACATCGGGTGCGCGGCATCGCCCAGCAACGCCACTCGGCCGTCGATCCAGCGCTCTTGCGGCTCGCGATCGCACAGAACCCAACGCTTCCAGCTCTCGGCGGCATGGATGATGCTCTGCGGCCGCGGCGCCAGGTGCGCAAAGCTCTGCCGCACCAGTTCGGTCGGCACCGGTTCGCCCGCCACCGCCTCTGTCGCGTTGTTCTGCACCGTGGCCACCAGGTTGAACACCTTCCAGCCCTGCAACGGATAGTGCACGATATGGCACTTCGGCCCCGCCCACAGCGTGGCGCCGTTCCACCGCAGGGCCTCCGGCATCATCGCAGTGGGGATCACCGACCGATACGTCGTGTGGCCCGAGACCACCGGCGCACCATCGCCCACCACTTGCGCACGCACCGGCGAATGCAGGCCATCGGCGCCGATCAGCGCCTGGCCTTTCACACGCTCGCCATCGGCCAATCGCGCTGCCACGCCAGCGCCGTCCTGATCGTAACCCGCAACCCGGGCTCCGGTGCGCAGTGTGACCCGTTCATGGGCGCGGCAGCCGTCAACCAGCACGCCGTGCAGATCGGCGCGATGGATCACGGCATAGGGATTGCCGAAGCGCTGACGGAACGGCTCGTCCAGCGGGATGGCGCAAACCTGTTCGTCGGAGAGCGCATCCATCAGCACCAACGCATCGACATAGACGGCCTTGGCGCGTGCCGCCGGACCAACGCCCAGGCGGTCGAGCGCATGAAACGCGTTGGGGCCGATCTGGATGCCGGCGCCGATCTCGCCCAGGGATGACGCCTGCTCCAGCACCGTCACGGCATGGCCTTTGTTGGCCAGGCCCAGCGCCGCTGCCAGTCCGCCGATGCCGCCGCCCGAGATCAGGATGGGAAGGTCAGTCATGCTCGCTCTCACGTTGACGCGACATAGGACAATTCGCTGAAGCTGTCATCCCGAGCGTAGCGAGGGATCCAGGGCAGCGCCTGGATGTCTCGCTACACTCGACATGACAGAGAGACGCTCAAACGATCTTACCGGGGTTCAGGCGTCCGGCGGGATCGATGGCCATCTTCAGCGCCCTCATCAGCTTGATTTCGGCCGGCGTGCGCGTGATGCCGAGATACTTCTTCTTGTCGACGCCGATACCGTGTTCGGCCGAGATCGAGCCGCGGAACGCCTGCAACGGCTCGTAGACCAGCCGCTCCACCGCCTCCTTGTCGGCGACAGTGCCGCAGGACAACGCCAGGTGCAGGTTGCCGTCGCCGAGGTGGCCGTAGGAAATCAGCGTCGGCGCCGTCCATCGCTGTTCCAGCGCCACACGCAGATTGGCCACATAGCTGTCCATCTCGGCGATCGGCAGGCTGATGTCGAACACGAACAGCGGCGAGAGGGTCAGCAGGTAGTGGACGTCGTCACGGATGCGCCACAACTGTTGCCGCTCGGCTTCCGAGCGTGCGATCACCGCGTCGGCCAGCCAGCCGCGCTCCATCGCCGTCTCGAGATGTGACTGGAACGCCGCATCGTCGCCGGCCGGATCGGCACCCTCGCACTCGATCAGGGCATAGAACGGATAGGCCTGATCCAGCGGCGGTGCGTGGCGGTCCGGCGCCGTGAGCAGCAGGTAGTAGTCGCGCCACATCACCTCGTAAGAACTGAGGTTGCCGCCCGACGCCGCGCGCATATGAGCCAAGGTCCGGGTCACGGCATCGAAATCGCGGAAGGCACCCAGCATGGTCTGGCGCGAGCGCGGCGCCGGCTGCAAGCGCAGGACGGCGCGGGTGACAATCCCCAGCGTACCCTCGCTGCCGATGAAGAGCTGCTTGAGGTCGATCCCGGTGTTGTTCTTCAGGATCTTGAACATCGAGGACACGATCTCGCCGTCGGGCAGCACGGCCTCCAGCCCCAGCACCATGTCGCGCACCATGCCGTAGCGCAGCACCTTGTTGCCGCCGGCGTTGGTGGCGATGTTGCCGCCGATGGTGGCCGACCCGCGCGCACCGAGATCGAGCGGGAACAGCAGGTCATGCGCCTCGGCCGCGTCCTGGATCGCCTGCAGCGGCACGCCGGCCTCGACCGTCATGGTCTGGGTCAGCAGATCGACCTCCTCGATGCGTGTCATGCGTTCCAGCGACAGCGCGATCTCGTCCGGCCCCACCAGACTGCCGCCGACCAGCCCCGTCATGCCGCCGCGTGGCACCACGGCAATGCCGGCCTCGTGGCACAGCCGCATCACCAGCGCGACTTCCTGCGTACTCTTGGGCCTGACGATCGCCATGGCCGCGCAACCGCTCTTGATGATGCGCGACACCGGTCGCGCCGCCACGTCCTCGCCGGTCAGCACCGCCACATCGCCGAGCTCGGCGCGGATCACATCAACGACGGGATGCATCAGGTGTTCTCCATTTTTTTGGACCGCGCGCGTCCACGCGCGCATCTTCGGCGAAAGCTTTGCTTTCGCCTGTGCGCGTTAGCGCCGACGTTCGCACTCCGCTTCGCTCCGAGCGAATGCGCGCGTGGACGCGCGCGGTCCAAAGATGACGGTTAATCCGGATGATGGCAGGCAACGTCGTGGCCGTCGGTCGTGGTCGTCTGCGGGGCCACGCGCTTGCAGAGGTCGGTGGCCTTGGGGCAGCGCGGGTGGAAGGTACAACCGGGCGGCGGCGCTGTCGGATTAGGCAGGTCACCCACGATCTCGGCCGCGCGCCGGCGCTGGCGCGGATCATGATGCGGTACTGCGGCCAGCAGCGCCTGCGTGTAAGGATGCCGCGGCCGGTTGAAGACGTCGGCGACCTCGCCCTGCTCCACGATGCGGCCGAGATAGATGATGGCCACGCGGTCGCAGACATGGTCGATGATCGCGAGGTCGTGCGAGATCACGATGTAGCTGAGCCCCAGTTCCTCGCGCAGCGCCGCCATCAGGTTGAGGATCTGGGCCCGGATCGATACGTCCAGCGCGCTGACCGGCTCATCGGCCAGCACCAGCTTGGGGTTCAACGCCAGCGCACGCGCGATCCCGATGCGCTGGCGCTGGCCGCCGGAGAACTGGTGCGGATAGCGTTGCGCCTGCGCCCGTGTCAGGCCGACCTTTTCCAGCAGCCCGATCGCCCGCTCGTTGGCCTCGGCGCGTGAGAGGGTCGAGAGGGCGTCGAGCGGTTCGCGCACCAGATCGACCGCCCGCAGCCTTGGATCGAGTGACGCGTACGGGTCCTGGAACACGAACTGCATGTCACGCCGCGCCGCGCGCAATTCACCACCCTTGGCATGAGTGATGTCGCGTCCGTTCAGTACGATGCGACCGCGGGTCGGCTCCAGCAGGCGCAGGATGCACCGCGCCAGCGTGGTCTTGCCGCAACCGCTTTCGCCGACAATGCCCAACGTCTCGCCATGGCGCAGGCGGATATCGATGCCGTTGACGGCATGCACGTAACGCCGTGCCTCGAACGGCGAGCGCCGGCGCACGGCGTAGCGCATCGCGAGGTCGTTGACCTCGAGCAATAAGCCGTCCGGCGCGCTCATGCCGCCTCCGTCCACCAGCACGCCGCCGCCTGCCCCGGCGCGCGCTCCACCAGCGCAGGTGCCTGCTCGTCACACCGGCTCATGCGGTGCGCGCAGCGCGATGCAAAGCGACAGCCGGGCAGGATCTCGGTGATGGAGGGCACGGTGCCGGGGATCTCCTGCAGCCGCTCGCCCGGTCGGCGCGCGCCCAGTCGCGGCACAGAGGCCAACAGCCCGATCGTATAGGGATGTCGCGGTGCCGACAGCAGGGTCTCGGCCGGACCGGTTTCGACGATGCGGCCGCCGTACATCACCGCCACCCGATCGGTGTATTGCGCCACGATGCCGATGTCGTGCGTGATCAGGATCACCGCGAGCTTCAATTCCTGGCGCAGGCGATCGATCAGGTTCAACACCTGGGCCTGGATCGTGACATCCAGCGCCGTCGTGGGCTCGTCGGCGATCAGCAGGTCGGGCGTATAGGCCAGCGCCATGGCGATCATGGCGCGCTGGCGCATGCCGCCGCTGATCTCATGCGGGTAGCGCCGCAGGATGCCTTCTGGATCGGGAATGTGCACCAGCTTCAGAAGCTCGAGCACGCGCGCACGCGTCGCGGCGCCGGCCCCATCGCCATGCGCCACGAACACCTCGCCGATCTGATCACCGATCGTGAAGCAGGGATTGAGCGCCGACAGCGGTTCCTGGAAGACCATCGAGATGCGCTTGCCGCGCAACGCCTGCAGTTCAGCCAGTTTCAGGCCGACAAGGTCGCGACCGTCGAACGTGATCGAACCGCCTGAAATGCGCCCGACCTGCGGGTCGATCAGACCCATGATGGAGAGCGCCGTCACGCTCTTGCCCGAACCGCTCTCGCCGACGATGCCCAGCACCTCGCCGCGCTCGACACTGAAGCTCACGCCGTCGATCGCCCGCCGCGGCCCGGCCTGGGTGTTGAACTCGGTGGCGAGGTTGTTGACGGACAGCAGTGTCATGTCAGGTCCCGGTGGCATCGGTCGTCGCAACGCATGCTGTCATCCCGAGCGCAGCGAGGGATCCAGGGAGCAGACGAGATCCCTCGCTGCGCTCGGGATGACAGAGGTGCGGGCTCACCAGCGTCATGCGCGCGTCCCTCAGCTGTGCAGGCCGCGCAGGCGCGGATCGAGAATGTCGCGCAATGCGTCGCCCAGCAGGTTGAAGCCGATCAAGGTCAGGGTCAGCATCACGCCGGGGAATGTCGTGAGCCACGGCGCGCCCAGGATATTGTTCCGGCCCTCGGCCAGCATGTTGCCCCACGACGGCTCGGGCGGCGTGACGCCGACGCCGAGAAAGGACAGGCCGGCCTCGACCAGGATGGCGTTGGCCATGAACACGGTGCACGTAACGATGATCTGCGCCATCGCATTGGGCAGCACGTGCCGCGTGATGATCGCCACAGGCCGCTGCCCGGCGACGCGCGCCGCATCGATGTAATCCAGCTCGCGCAGCGCCATCGCCTCGGCCCGTACCACCCGCGCGAACCGCGGCACGAACAGCAGGCTGATGGTGATGATCAGGTTGAACAGGCTGGGTCCCAGCGCGGCGACCAGGGCCAGAGCCAACACGACGATCGGAAAGCTCAGCAGCACGTCGACGGGTCGCATCAGGACCGCGTCGACCCAACCGCGAAAATAACCTGCCGCCAGACCGATGGCCGAGCCGATCAGACAGCCGACCGCGACACTGGCGAAGCCGATCAGCAGCGACGGCCGGGCGCCCCAGATCATGCGGGACAGCACGTCGCGGCCGAAGAAGTCCGTGCCCAGCCAGAACTGTCCGGATGGCGCCTGGTTGCTGACGGCGGGATCGAGTGCCAGCGGATCGTAGGGTGCGATCCACGGTGCCAGCAGGGCCAGCAACAGCATCAACCCGACCAGGCTCAGGCCCGCCACCGCCTTGGGTTTCTTGAGGATGAGCGCCAGCATGATCAGACCCGGATCCGCGGGTTGAGCAGCCCGTACAGCAGGTCGGTGAGGAAGTTCGTGAAAATGAAGAGCGCGGCGAACACCGCCACCGCCGCCTGTACTTGCGGATAGTCGCGCTGCAGGATGGCATCCCAGATCATCGTGCCGACACCGGGCCGCGCAAACACGACCTCGACGATCACGGCGCCGCCCAGCAGCTGGCCCATCGTCAGGCCGATCACCGTCACCACCGACAGCAGGGCATTGCGCAGCGCATGCTTCACGATCACCACGGGCTCGCGCACGCCCTTGGCGCGTGCCGTGCGCACATAGTCGCGCCCCAGCACCTCGAGCATGCTCGAGCGCGTGAGCCGGGTGACCAGGCCGAGGAAGCCGGCCGCCAGGGTGAGTGCCGGCAGGACCAGGTGATGCAACTGCGAAAGCATATCGCCGGCCTCGCCGGCGCCGAAGATCGGAAACCAGTCGAGCCAATAGGACAGCACCAGCAACAGCAGCAGGCCGAGCCAGAACTGCGGCATCGACATCAGCAGGAAGACGGCCAGCGAAACGCCGTAGTCGATCCAGCTGTCACGCTTCACCGCACTGATCACGCCGGCCGGCAGACTGATGCCGATGATGACCACGATCGCCGCCGCGCACAGCATCAAGGTGCTGGGCAGCGCCTCGATCACCCGCTCCAGCGCCGACGTCTTGGTGACGATGGAATTACCCCAGTCGCCGACCACGAAGTTGTGCAGGAACACGCCGTACTGCACCCACAGCGGCTGATCCAATCCGAGATCCTGGCGCAGGCGCGCGAGGTCCGCCGCCGTGGCGTCCGCGCCCAGCATCGCCTGCGCCGGATCGCCGGGGATCATGCGCAACAGCAGGAACAGGATGGTGACGGCCCCGAGCAGGGTCGGCAACGCCTGGGACAGGAAGCGGATCAGGATGCCCATGAACGCAGGTGACTTTCGCTACCCATGCAGAGCCACTATGGAAAAAGATGAACCACAGAGGTCACAGAGGGACACAGAGAAAGAGAATTCTGAGCGCCTATGGTTACGCGACGCTGTGTCTCTGTGCTCCATGTCTCTATGGTGAAACCTTCCTCGCTCGCCGCCACCATCGTGGACGCAAGACGACGATGAACTACTTCTCGATATACGCCCGTTCAAGCACCGGTGCATTCTCCGGCACGCGATAGACGTTGATGTCCTTCACAGTCTTGCGGGTGACGTAGGTATTGAGCTCCAGGGTCAGCGGGATTGCCGGGCTGTCCTCGGCGATGCGCTGCAGCGCCTGCGCGTAGAGTTCGGCGCGCGCCTTGTCGTCGAACGTCACGCGCGCCTTGTCGATCAGGTCGTCGACGCCGGCGTAGAAGGCGCAGTTGGTACCCTTGGGCGGCTGGTTCGAGGAATGATAGCTGGGATACAGGAACGCATCGGCCGCCGGCGCGCGGAAATGCGCGTTCCAGATGATGTCGTGATCCGACTGGCCCAGCGCGCGGAACCAGGTCGGCCGGTCGATGAGCTTGATATCCAGGGTAACACCGACCTGCTTCAGCTGGGCCTGGATCATCACCGCCTCGCGCTGATAACTCGTCGGCACGGTGAGGCTGCACTTCAGGTCCTTCACGCCGGCGTCCGCCAGCATCTTGCGCGCCAGATCCGGATTGTGCGGATAGGCCTTGACCTGCGCATAGCCCTCGATACCCGGCGGCACGACCGAGTCCACCACGCGGCCGCGCTGCGCGTAGACGGCATCCACGATCGCCTTCTTGTTGATGGCGTGCTGGAAGGCCTGGCGTACCTCCTTCTTGTCGAAGGGCGCCTTGCCGGTGTTGAAGGTCAGCAGGTAGAGCCCGGTCGTCACGCTGGAGATCATCAGCGTGGACTTGGGATCCTTGGCGTAGCGGTCCGTCGCCTCGCGGTCGTTGACGTCGATCAGGTCAAGCTGGCCGCGCTCGAAAGCCAGTGACGCCGTGCTCGACTCGCGGATGACGCGGAAGACAATCTTCTCCAGCTTCGGCTTGTCGCCGAAATAGGCATCGTTGCGCTTGAGCACGATTTCCTGGTCCAGCACCGCCTTTTCCAGCATGTAGGGCCCGGTACCGATCACGAGCTTGCCGTAGTCAGCGCCCTGCGCCTTGGCCGCCGCCTCGCACATCATGAAGCCGCCGCGGAACGTGGCGACCGCATGCGGGAACACCGCCGACGGCTCCTTGAGGCGAAAGCGCACGGTGTCGTCGTCGACGACTTCGACCGCAGCCACGTCCTTGAACTGGCCAGCATTGCGCGACTTGGTCGCCGGATCCAGCACGCGCTCGATCGAGAATTTCACGTCGCGCGCCGTGAACTTGCCGAAGCCGCCGTGCCACGTCACGTCCTGGCGCAGCTTGAAAGTATAGGTCTTGCCACCGTCGCCGACCTCGTAACCGGTGGCGAGATCGGGCACGAGGTCGAACTTCTCGCCCGCCGCATAGCGCAGCAGCGCATTGCTGATCAGGATGGCGACGCGGCCTTCATCGCCGGCCGAAATCTGATGCGCCGGATCCAACGAATTGAGCGCGCCGCTCTGGACGACAAGCTGTTTGGCGTCGGCGGCCACGGCGTCCAGCGGCAGACCCGCCAAGGTCAGCACGCCGGCTGTGGCGGAACCGCGCAACAGGCCGCGGCGATTGATCTCGGTCATCGGTTTCCTTCCTCGTTCCCCGGATGGCGCTTGAACAGTCGCTGGCGGCAGGCGCCGGCCCGCACGACCTTCGTCTGTTTAGTTAGTATTGTTACTATTTGAAAATGCCGTGGGATATCCGCGCCGTCAAGCAAGTTCCCTGCCTGCTGATGAACGAGGGCGAAGGGACAGTGCCTACTACTTCCGCGGCTGACGCCGCTTCGCCTTGCGAGCACCAGCAGCGGGCTCGGCGCCGATCAGCTTGCGCAGCAAGCGCACCAGATCCTTGCCTTCCGACTGGGTCAGGTTGGCCAGCAGGTTCGTCTGCGACTGGCGCACCGTGTCCTGCATCCGCAACAGCAGCTCGCGGCCCGTCTCGCTGAGCAGCAACACGCGGGCACGCCGGTCCTGGCTCGACTGTTCGCGCCGCAGCAGGCCGCGCCGCTCCAGCCGCGACACGATGGTGCCGGTCGTTACCTTGTCCAGGGCGACGAGCTTGGCCAGCGTGACCTGGTCGATTCCCGGGTGCTTGAAGAGCGCCGTCATCACGACGTGCTGTGGTGCCGTGATACGGTCGCGCGCGGCCAGTCCCTCGAACACTGCCACGGAGAACTGGTGCGCGCGTCGGATCAAATGGCCGGGTTTTTCGAGCAGATCGGCAATGACTGCCGGCCTTTCCTTCTTCATCAATCCTGCTCGCCCACCACTTGTTGATGCTATGAAGCTAAAGGAAATCATCTATCCCAGCAAGGCGCGCCCGCGCATACTCGACCGATCATGCCTTTGTTCGTACGTTCATGAAGACGCGCCCGACAACAACCGGTGGCCTGCACCAGCTGGACGAAAAGCCAGGCCACCTGGTGCGGCGAGCGCATCAGCTCTCGGTCACCATCTTCAGCGAAGAGACCCGGAAATTCCGCATCACCGGCCCGCAGCACGTGGTGCTGGTTGCACTGGCGCATCATGCCGGCGTCGACCAGAACACCGTCGCCAGCCTGGTGGCGCTCGACCGATCCACGGCGGGCAACGTCATCGTGCGCTTGGAACGGCGCGGCCTGATCGTGCGTGCGGTCAATCCGGCCGACCACCGCGGCCGCCTCCTGTCGCTCACCGCCAAAGGGCGCAAGCTGGTCGCCGCGATGGACGACGCCGTGCGCCGCACGCAGCAGCGCTTCCTGGCGACGCTCGATCCGGCCGAGCAGGCGCAGTTCATCACCTTCCTGCGCCGGATCGTGGGGTTGGAGGATTAACTGACCTCCTGGGAGCGCGGGCCTCTGGCCCGCATCAAGGCGAAGGCGTTGCTTCGCCTGAGATGAGCGGGCGGGACGCCCGCGCTCCCGGGGATAGCTACTCCGCCGCGATCGGGCGGTAGCCTTCGGGTACCCGGTCCTTCAGGTGCGGCATCACCTCGCGGGCGAAGATCTCCATGTTCTTGCGGGTCAGCTCGGCCGGCAGCGTGCCGAAATGCAGGCCGGCCATCACGATGTTGAAGCCGCCTTTGTGCTGGTACTCCTCCAGCTTGGCGCGCACCGTGGCCGGGCTGCCACAGATGAAGGTGCCCTGCTCCAGCAGCTGATCGATGGTCCGCGCGCCGCCGGTGATCGTCTTCTTGGCGGCCATCACGCCCTTCATCGACTCGATCGAGCTGTAGCCGGGCGGTAGCAGCATCTCCACCGGCATGCGCAGGAACTTGTTCACGAAGGCCTCGATATGCGGCTTGGCCTCGCGCTTGGCGATCTCATCAGTCTCGGCGACATAGATCTTGACCGACCAGCCAAGCTGATCGGCGCTCGCCTCGTAGTTCTGACGCAGCGCCTCCTCGCGATAGGCGCGCATGTACTTGAACAGCATTTCCGCCGGTGTCGCGGTCTGCAGGTAGACATACTTGTGCTCGCGCGCGGCAGCGAACTGGATGGTCTCGCGCGACCCCTGCGATGGTACCCAGATCGGCGGATGCGGCGTCTGGTAAGGACGCGGCCAGATGTTCACGTAGGGAAAGTGATAGTACTTGCCCTCGTAGGCGAACGGCCCCGGCCGGGTCCAGGCCTGCACGATCAGGTCATGCGCCTCGTGGAACCGGGCGTGGCTTTCCGCCGGATTCACCGCCATCGAATGGTACTCGGCGCCGATGCCGCGCACGAAGCCGGTGATGATGCGGCCCTTGGTGACGTTGTCGAGGACCGCGAATTCCTCGGCAATCGACAGCGGGTTGGAGAGCACCGGCAGGGCGCGGCCCAGGATGCAGATCTTGGCCTGCTTGACGCGCCGCGCCAGCATGCCGGCGAAAACATTCGGCGCCGGCATCAGGCCATAGGCGGTCTGATGATGCTCGTTGACGCTGATGCCCTCGAAGCCGAGCTCGTCGGCATACTCCAGCTCGTCGAGGTAGCGGTTGTAGAGATCGGCGCCCAGCTTGGCGTCATAGTAGCTGTTGGGCAGCGTCACCCACGCCGACTTGTGCGTCTTGTCGTAGTCGAGATCCAGCGGCGCATAGGGCATCAGGTGGAAGAAGAAGAAACGCATTACGCTGCCCCTCCGATGAACGCGGTGAATGCCGCGACAAAAGCTTGCGGCTGCTCGACCTGCGGCAGGTGCCCGCAAGCCTCGAACGTGCGCACTGTCGCGCCCGGAATCAGTTCGCCGAACCGCTCGGCATAGACGGGTGGGATCAGCTGGTCCTGGGCACCCCAGAACACGGCGGTCGGCACATCGATGCGGTGCAGCCACTTGTGCAGATGCGGATCGTAAAACCGCGGCGCCCAGGCCAGCCGCGCGGTGGCGAACCGGTTCTTCATCTGCCATTCCAGCTCGTCATCGGATACCGGCGCCGCCAGCATCTTGTCGGCCAGCGCCTGATCATGGAACAGGCCGCGCACGGCCTCCTCCGGAGTCCACATGAAGGTATCGGGCCGCGCCACGCCCTTGACGTGCAGCCCGGCCGAGCCGATCAGCGTCAGGCTCGCCAACCGGGCTGTGCTGCGCACCGCCATCTCGCAGGCGAGCCATCCGCCCAGCGAGGAGCCGACCAGGTGCACGCCGTCGAGGTCCAGCGCCTTCAGCAGGTCGAGGTAGAAGTACGCCACATCGTGGATGTTATCGAACCAGTCGGGCGTGTCGCTCCGGCCATAGCCCGGATGCTCGGGCGCGATGATCTCGTGGCGGGTGGCCAGTTGCTCCATGAACGGCAGCCACTTGCCGCCGCCCCCGGCACCATGGAGGTACAGCAAGGGCGCGCCCTTGCCGCTGCGCAACAGATGGGTCCTGCAGCCGGCGACGGTGATGGTTTGCTCGCGCCGGGCAGTCTCGGCGCTGGCCACAGCCATGGTCGTTCTCCGCATTGTCTTCGATGACGGTGCGGACATTAGTATGTATTGAACATATCTGGCAAGAATGATTCGTACTATTACTAATTTGGACGTGCGCAGGCGTGCGCTCTGACGACAGGCGCGCAGACGGATGTCGGGATCAGTCGATGCCTTGGAACAGTCGCTGGGGACGCGCCACTCTGTGGCGCGTCATGATTTCAGCGCTGCGCGCCGATGCGCCACGGAGTGGCGCGCTTCCAGCGTCTTCAAGAACGGGCTAACGAAACAGCGACTACGCCTTGCCGCCGCGCGCCTTCTTCCACGCGTCGTAGTCGCGCTTCGCCTCGTCGCCGGCGACCGGGAACAGGCCCTTGAGCGAACGGCCGCGGGCCACTTCGGCTTCGGCGAATTCCTCGTACTCGTAATTGGCCAACGCCTCCTCGGCGACGGCCACGACGATGTCGGGCGGGATCACCACCACGGCATCGCGGTCGCCGACGATGACGTCGCCGGGATAGACCGCCACGCCGCCGCAGGCGATGGGCAGGTTGAGATCAATCGGCCGGTGGATGATCGGGCTGGGCGGTGACGACGGACGGCGGCAATAGGCCGGCAGGCCGGTCTTGGCGATGCCGTCGGTGTCGCGCAGGCCGCCGTCCGTGACGATGCCCGAACAGCCGCGCGCCTTGAGCCGGCCGACATAGAGATCACCCGCAGATGCCGCACGCGAGTCACCGCGTGAATCGACCATCAACACGTGGCCCGGCGGGCACTCCTCCATCGCCTGCGGCTGCACCATGCTGCGGTTGGTCGAGGTCGGGCCGTCCTTGTCCTCGCGCGAGGGGATGAAGCGCATGGTGAACGCCAGCCCGACCATCCGTGGCGTGTCAGGTCGGATCGGCCAGACGTCATACAGGGTCATGCTGCGCAGTCCGCGCCGGTTCAGCACGCCGGTCAGGGTCGACGTGCCCACGCGCGCCAGAACGTCGCGCAGTTCAGGGGTGAGTTCGGTCATCTGTCTAAATTCTCCCTCCAGTATTGTCGGTTGATACTGGCACGGCACGATAGCGTTCGCCCAGGCCGACGCGCGCCGGGAATGGCATCTCTGCAAAGATCAAAGTCGCCGATCGCCCCTGGTGATCTGGTGTATCGCCGTGGAGCTTGTTATCCAGGGGTGGTGATGAGACCGAGGCCATGATGGACCTTCTTCCGGCGCTGACCTTCTATCGAACGCACGGCGCCATGTCCGCTCCCGGCCGCCATGCCGATGCCATCAACGCATTGCCCGACAACGTCGGCGCGCTGGCCAATGTCGTGCGCGGACTCCTCATCCACAGCGGCTGGCTGCATCTGTACGGCCTCGTGGCAGATGACGTGACGATGTCGCGCGAGACGCTGCCGGTCGCGCAGAGGCTGGATGCGATCCTGACGCTCCAAGCCGCCCCGCTCTCCCAGGCGCGCCCGGCCCGAGCGCGGGCGGTGGGCACGTGCCGCGACTATGCCCTGATGCTGTGCGCCTTTCTGCGACAGAAAGCGGTGCCGGCGCGGGTGCGCTGCGGCTATGCCCGGTACTTCAAGGCCGACCACAACGAAGACCACTGGGTTTGCCAGTATTGGCGGGACGGTCGCTGGGCATTGGCTGACGCGCAGCTGGATGATGCCCATTGCGCCCACCTGTCGATCGGGTTTGAGCCGATCGACATCCCCGAGGACCAGTTCATCTTTGCCGGTCAGGCATGGCAGCGCTGCCGCGCCGGTGGCGCGGACGCCGCTTCATACGGCCACGGCACGGCGACCGGCCCCTGGTTCATGCGAGTCGACTTGGTGCGTGACCTGCTGTCGCTGGGCAAGCAGGAGGTGTCGGACTGGGATACGTGGCGAGAGGCCTCGGTTGACAGCCACGCGATCGATCCGGCAGCCGGCGCCTGGTGCGATACCGTCGCTGCCGTCCTGGCGGATGTCGACGGAAGCCTGGCGACAATCCGTCAGCTGCCGGCGGGCTGGGCCCCCTATCTCAGGCCGTTCTGGCGCAGCTGACGCGCCCTCTCCACACCATCACGCCTCGTAGCCGAACGGGTCATCGACACTGTGGGCGGGCTGCGTGAACCAGCGCGGGCCCTGCTCGGTCATGTAGAAATGATCCTCCAGGCGCACGCCGAACTCGCCATAGATGCAGATCGTCGGCTCGTTGGAGAACGTCATGCCGGGCGCCAGCGGAGTCTTGTCGCCTTTCACCAGGTAAGGCCCTTCATGCACATCGAGCCCGATGCCATGGCCGGTCCGATGCGGCAGCCCGGGCGTCGCGTAACCCGGACCGAACCCGCCGGCTTCGATGACGGCACGCGCGGCGGCGTCGACGGCTTCGCACGGTGCGCCCAGACGCGCCGCGGCGAAACCGGCCGCCTGGGCTGCCTTCTCCAGATTCCAGACCTGCCGCTGGCGCGCACTGGGATCGCCAAACACGTAGGAGCGCGTGATGTCGGACGTGTAGCCATCGATCGGTGCGCCGACATCGATCAGCACCATGTCGCCCCTCTTCAGGGTCTGCGGATAGGGCACGCCGTGCGGATAGGCCGTGGCCTCGCCGAACAGCACGATGTTGAACGACGGGTCAGCCTCGGCACCGAGTGCCCGATGGGCTGCGACCAGGAAGGCCTGCACCTCGGTGGTCGTGATCCCCTCGTGCAGGACGCGCGCAACCGCCTTGTGCGCCTGCAGGGTGATGTTCTTGGCGGTCTGCATCAGCGCCAGCTCCCGCTCGGATTTGGCTGCGCGACAGGCGCCGGTGATGCGGGCAGCGTTGACGAAGTCGTAGGAATTGCCGGCCCGGCGCAGCCCGTCGAATGCAGCGAACTGCGTTGCTTCGTCGACGCCGACGGTACCGCGTGCGAGCCCCAGCGAGCGCAACGTATCGGTGACCAGGGCCGTCGGATCCTCGTGCTCTTCCCACACGACGACCTTGTCGCCCAAGGTCAGCATCGTGCGCAGCTTGGCCTCCTCGAAGGCGGGACAGACATAGATGAGTTCGCCGCGCGCCGGCAGCACGGCCCCGTGCAACCGCTCAGACCGGCGCAGGCGCAAGCCGGTGAAGTACGTCAGGCTAGTCGACACATCGAGCCAGAGGGCATCGATACCCGCCGCGCGCATCAAGGCCTGCGCCCGTTCGATCCGCTGCGCGCGTTCACCGACATCGATCGGCGGCGCATCACCACGCATGGAACGCAACGCGGCGAGTTCCGTCGCGGTCGTGGATCCACCAACACCGACTGTCATCGCGCATTCTCCGGATGCTGCTCGACAGATCAATGTCGCCAACGTCCGCAGTGCGGTCAACCCACACCCGCCATACTTTTTCGTCCCCGGAATTCGCGCTGCGGCTGGTGACACTGGTCGCGTATCCGGTCCTCTCCTACGCTGCGCACAACGACAAGATGGCTTTCTATCGTAGTACAGGAGGGAACAATGCATAGGACGTTGGCTTTGAGTGCGCTGGTGGTGGGCGCACTGATGCCGCCACCCGCAAGCGCCCAGATCTCCGATGACACGGTGAAGCTCGGCGTCCTCACCGACATGTCCAGCGTCTATGCGGATATCCTTGGTCCCGGTTCGGTGGCTGCCACGCAGCTGGCGATCGACGATTTTGCCGGCAAGGTTGCCGGCAAAAAGGTCGAACTGATCCATGCCGATGTGCTGAACAAGGCGGACGTCGCGGCGACGACCGCCGGCCGGTGGTACGACACCGAGAAGGTCGACGTCATTCTGGGCGCCGGCGGCTCGGCGTCGTCGATCTCGGCCTCGCGCGTTGCCGCCGACAAAAAACGTGTCTTCCTCGCCACCGACCCGGCCTCCTCCGACGTCACCGGCAAACACTGCAATGCCTACACGGTTCACTGGACATACGACACGGCCTCCGTCGCCAACGGAATCGGCGCCGCCATCGTCAAGGCGGGCGGCAAGTCGTGGTTCTTCCTGACGGCCGACTACGCCTTCGGCCACGCGCTGGAACGGGACATCTCCGCCATCGTGACCGCCAACGGCGGCACGGTGGTCGGCAGCGTGAAGCACCCGCTCAACACGTCCGATTTCTCATCGTTCCTGCTGCAGGCACAGGCGTCGAAGGCACAGATCGTCGCGCTGGCCAACGGCGGCGGCGACACCATCAACGCCATCAAGCAGGCGGCCGAGTTCGGCATCACCAAGGGCGGCCAGAAGCTGGCTGCCATGGTGATCTTCGTGACCGACGTCAACAGCGTGGGGTTGTCGCTGGCCCAGGGACTGCAGCTCACCGAAGCCTTCTACTGGGATCGCACCGACGGAACCCGCGCATTCGCCAAGCGCTTCGCGGCCAAGATGGGCGGCCGGATGCCCACCAGCGTCCAGGCCGGCAACTACTCCGCCGCCAGGCTCTATCTGAAGACGGTTCAGGAACTCGGCACGGACGACGCCGACAAGGTCATGGCGAAGTTAAAGTCATCACCGGCCGACGACGACATCTTCGGCAAGAGCGTCATTCGCCCCGATGGCCGCAAGGTTCACGACACCTATCTGTTCGAGGTCAAGACCCCGGCCGAGTCCAAGGGGCCGTGGGACTTCTACAAGATGGTGGGCACCATCCCCGGCGACCAGGCCTTCCGACCGCTGGACAAGGGTGACTGCCCGCTGGTCGCAAAGAAATAGTCTTTCCGACCGAGGCGACGGCTGGCGTTGCTGCCCGCCGTCGCCTAGGCTCCGGCGCGCAACAGGATGGGCCCGAGACGAGGCCCCCGCACGGAGAGGAATGACGGCATGAACAAGATGGCGACGGTCGGGGCGCTGCTGCTGGCAACAGCCGCAACGCCGGTGATGGCACAAATTACGGACGATGTGGTGAAGGTCGGCGTGTTGACCGACTTGTCGAGCCTCTACGCCGACATCAACGGCCCTGGCGCCGTCGCCGCCACGCAAATGGCGATCGATGACGCCGGCGGCACGGTCCTCGGCAAGAAGATCGAGATTGTCACCGGCGACGTGCAGAACAAGCCTGACGTGGCGGCCACGATCGCCGGCCGCTGGTACGATTCCGAGAAAGTCGACGTCATCCTCGGCGCCGGCGGCTCGGCATCATCGATCGCGGGCTCGCGGGTTGGCGCCGACCGGAAGCGGATCTTCCTCGCCATCGACCCGGCGTCGTCGGACATCACCGGCAAGCTGTGCAATGCCTACACGGTCCAGTGGGTCTACGACACCGTATCGCAGGCCAACGGGACGGGCTCGGCGGTCGTGAAGGCGGGCGGCAAATCATGGTACTTCATTACCGCCGACTACGCCTTCGGCCACGCGCTGGAGCGCGACGTTTCAGCGGTCGTGACGGCCAATGGCGGCACCGTGCTGGGCAGCGTGCGCCATCCGATCAACACCGCTGACTTCTCGTCCTTCCTGCTGCAGGCGCAGGCGTCCAAGGCCCAGATCATCGGACTTGCCAACGCCGGCGGTGACACCATCAACGCCATCAAGCAGGCGGCCGAGTTCGGCATCGCCAAGGGCGGACAGAAGCTGGCCGGCCTCGTGGTCTTCATCAGCGACATCCACAGCCTGGGCCTCGAGCGGGCCCAGGGACTGCAGCTGACGGAAGCATTCTATTGGGACCGCAACGACGATACCCGAGCCTTTGCCAAGCGCTTCGCGGCCAAGATGGGCGGCAAGATGCCGACCAGCCTGCAGGCCGGCTATTATTCGGCGACCAAGCTCTATCTGAAGACGATCAAGGACATCGGCACCGATGACGCCGACAAGGTCATGGCGAAGATGAAGTCATCGCCGGCCGACGACGAGATCTTCGGCAAGAGCGTGATCCGCGCCGACGGCCGCAAGGTGCACGACATGTACCTGTTCGAGGTCAAGAAGCCGTCGGAGTCGAAAGGACCCTACGACTACTATAAGCCGATCGCGACCATCCCCGGCGACCAGGCGTTCCGTCCGATGGACAAGGGCGACTGCCCGTTGGTGACAAAGAAGTAAAGTCGACATGCCCGGGAGCGTGGGCGGGCCCGCGCTCCCGGGGCGCATACCATCAGCGGAGTCAGACGCGTCATGAACACCGACATCCAGTACGACTACATCATCGTGGGCGGCGGTTCGGCCGGGGCGGCGCTGGCGGCGCGGCTGACGGAGGATGGCCGCACGCGCGTGTTGCTGCTGGAGGCCGGCAGGGTCGGTCACGTCTGGTCGCGCGTGCCCGTGAGCTTCGGCTTGCTGATCGACAACCCGGCCGCCAACTGGCGCTTCTTCTCGGAGCCCGAGCCGGGCACGGCCAACCGCGCGATCCCGGTGCCGCGCGGCAAACTGCTGGGCGGCTCCAGCGCCATCAACGGCCTGGTCTTCGTGCGCGGCCAGCCGCTGGACTACAACACATGGGCGCAGTTCGGTAATCGCGGCTGGGGCTGGCAGGACGTGCTGCCGATCTTCCGTCGCATGGAAACCTACGAGAACGGCAGCGGCGAGATGCGCGGCGCCAGCGGCCCGCTGCGGGTGTCGGAAGTACCGGACCAGAACCCGCTCTACGACGCGCTGTTCTCGGCTGCCGTCGCCGCCGGCTACAAGCGCAATCCGGACTACAACGGCGAGGACCAGGAAGGCATCGTCAAGACCCAGGCCACGATCAGCCGCGGCCGGCGCATGAGCACGGCCTATTGCTATCTGGCGCCGGCACTGCGGCGCAGCAACCTGCGGATCATGACCCAGGCGCCCGTGTTGCGCCTGCTGTTCGACGGCACACGCTGCACCGGTGTCGCCTACGAGCAACAAGGCAAGGTCACCGAGGTCCGGGCTGGTCGCGAGGTGATCCTGTCGGCCGGCGCCGTCAAGACGCCACAGATCCTGGAGCTCTCGGGGATCGGACGGCCCGAGGTGCTGCAACCGCACGGTATCGCCGTGCGCCACGCGTTGCCGGCCGTCGGCGAGAATTTTCGCGACCACATCAACGCGCGCATCCAGTGGCGCGTGAAAGCCGCCGGTGTCTCCTACAACGAGATGGCGCGCGGCCTGGGGCTCGTCGGACAGGCGTGGAAGTATCTGACCGCTGGTGGCGGTTTCTTCAGCCTGCCCTCGGCCCCGCTGCTGGCCTTCCTCAAGACCCGGCCGGAGCTGGAGACGCCCGACGTGCAGATGCACCTGGTGCCCTACGCCATCAAGGATCCCAAGCGCCGCAAGCTGCAGCCCTTTCCCGGTATGACTGTAGCCTGTTACCAGCTGCGACCGGAAAGCCTGGGCTCGATCCACATCAGATCGGCCAACCCGCACGCCGATCCCGCGATCCGCTTCAACTTCCTGGCCGACCCCATCGACCAGCGCGCCATGGTCGATGGGTTTCACATGATGCGCCGCATCGTGGCGGCCGCACCCATGGATGCGTTCCGCGGCGAGGAGCATTCACCGGGTACGAGCGTCGCCACCGACGACCAGATCCTCGACTGGATCCGCCACCATTCCGAGACGGCCTACCATCCGATCGGCACCTGTCGCATGGCGCCGGGCCCGAACGCCGTCGTGAACGATCAGTTGAAGGTGTACGGCATCGACGGGCTGCGGATCGCCGACGCATCGATCATGCCGACCATGCCGTCGGGCAACACCAATGCCGCCTGCATCATGATTGGCGAGAAAGCGGCAGATCTGCTTCGCACCGCTGCATGAAACCGGCCATGACAAATGGTTGTTTCTGCGCGGTCGCTCACCGTCTTTTGGATCAAAAAACGGTTCGTTTCCAGCGGTTTGATCTGATATCTTGACCCCGCTGTTCATAAAGATATTTTCATTTGAGTGCAATTTTAGTGCCGACGCCGGTGGAGACCGTTGTGGGTACGCGAGGGGCGTATTCCAGCGGTGACGCAGGCTGCAGAGGCAGGTCATGACCAGGATAGACAACGTCTCCCGGAGAGTCTGCGGCGGCTTGTTCGTCGCGGCGTTGCTGCTGGGTGCAGCCGCCTGCAGTCACCCGGAACCGCCGCCACCGCCACCGCCGGTCGCGGTCGTGCCCAAACCGGCGCCTAAACCTCCAGCACCCAAGCCGGCGCCGACAGCCCAGGCGGCCGCCACGGAGATATCGTTTTCAGCCAGCGAAGGACCGACCAGCCCCACCAAGCCCACCACCAACGGCACGGTGAAAGTGCCCGAATCCCAGGAGGCGACCGCGCCGACGCCGCAGCAGGTACCGTCGCTGACGGGCCTCAGCGAAGAGGACGTCACACGCCGGTTCGGCCGGCCGGCCAACATCCGCAAGACGTCGTCGGCCAACATCTGGACCTACCAGGACCAGGCCTGCACGCTGGATCTGTTCCTGTTCACCGACATGCGGACCGGCGCGCAGAAGGTTCTCACCTATCAGTTCGGCGGCAGCGGGCGCGAAACCATGGGTGAGCGCGGCTGTCTGGATCGGCTGGGACACAATGGTAAGAGCGGCTAACCAACCGAAGGAAGGCGGCCCTCTGCGGGTCATTCTCGTCGATGACGACGACATGTTCCGCGAAGCGCTGCGCAACAACCTGAAGGATGCCGGTCTTGATGTGCTCGCCTTCGGCGACAGCCGGGTTGCGCTGGAGCACCTGAAGGTCGACCGTTCGGCAACCTTGGCCCTGCTCGACTGGAAGATGCCGGTGATGAGCGGCATCGAGCTGCTGCGCAAGATGCGGCAGTCGGAGATCGACGTGCCGGTGGTCTTCCTCACCGTCCTGGGCGAACCCTTCTACGAGGAGACGGCGCTGGCCGATGGTGCCGTCGACTTCATCGACAAGTCGCGCACGTTCACCATCATCCAGAAGCGGATCGAGATGATCCTGGCGCGCAGCCGCGACGGTACCGGCGCCGCGACCGGCAGCGAGGCCGAGGGCGAGCCGGTGACCATCGGTCACCTGGAGCTCAATCCGATCTCGTGCCGCGCCGTATGGAAAGGCCGCCAGGTCGACCTCACGGTCGCCGAGTTTGCCGTCGTCGAGCACCTGGCGCGCAATGCCGGCCAGGATGTCCGCTATCGCGATCTCTACAACGCCGTGCGCGGCCCCGGCTTCGCCGCCGGCTTCGGCAGCGAAGGATACCGAGCCAATGTCCGCTCCTTCGTCAAGCGTATCCGCCAGAAGTTCCGGGACCTGGACGACACGTTCGAGTGCATCGAGAACTATCCGGGCTTCGGCTATCGCTGGAGCGGCAATGGCCCGCCTCACTGACCTGTTCGGGCGCTACCTGTCGCCGGGCCGCTCGATCAGCGCCAGCCTGCTGATCCTGCTGATCGCCTGCAGCGCCGTGCCGCTCATTCTCTACGTCCAGTTTCGCAAGGCCGACGAAGACAAGAAAACCATCGTCTTGCGGGCCGCCCAGCAGCAGGCGGCACTGATCATGAACGGCCTGCGACCATTGATCGATGAGTTCAACCCGCGCTCGATCGGGCTGGTCGCCGAGGCAATCAAGGCGATGGCCAATGACGGCCTGACCATCCGGTTGCTGCTGCACGCGGCCGAGCCCGAAGGCGAAAGCGTGTTCATGGTGGCCGCCGCCCCCGACGAGACGCAGGTTGCCTTCGAGCCCGTGCGGCAGAAGCTGAACCAGCTGGGCCTGTTGACCCAGGCCCCCAAGACCTGCGACGGCAGCTCGCCGATCGAAGCCCGCATCGGCACCGAAACCGGCTCCAACGAGCTGCTGTTTGCCATCGCCTCGACGCGCACCGCGGCCGGATGCTGGTCGGTGCTGACGAGCTGGACGGAACTGTCCTATCTCGAGACCTCGATCGGGCGGCCGTACTGGCAGTCGGGCGAAATGCGCCTGGCAGCGCTGGTCTATGGCGGCCTGACGGTTCTGGTCATCGGCCTGTTCCTCAGCGTCTGGCTGCATCTGCGCCGCTTCCAGCGCCTGGCCTATGACTTGCGGGCCGGACGCAGCAGCGAATCGTTCGAGACGCTCAACCGCATGCCCGAACTCGCCGGCGTGGCGCGCGAGTTCGACCGCCTGATCGGCGGCTTGCGCTCCTCGTCCGAGCTGATCCGCCATGTTGCCGAGGAGAACATCCACGCGCTCAAGACGCCGGTGGCGACCATCGGCCAGCTGGTCGTGCCGTTGCGCCAGACGGTGCCCGAGAGCGATGCGCGCAGCCGCGACGCGCTCGACGGCATCAGCCGCTCGCTCGACAAGATCGATCGCATCATCGCCGCCGGGCGGCGGATGGACTGGATGATCGCCGACCTGCTCGACCCGACGCGCCAGCGCATCAACGTGTCGGACGTGGTGAGCGACTCGGTGGTCGACTACGAGGACGAACTCGAGTTGGCCGGTATCACCCTGGAGCGCGACATCACGCCCGGCGTGCATGTGCGCGGCGCCGAGCGCCTGTTCGACGCGATCATGGGCAACCTGATCGAAAACGCCATCAGCTTCTCGCCCGATCAGGGGCGCATCCGGCTCGCGGTCCGCCGCACCGGCTCGAGCGCCGACATCGTGATCGAGGACAGCGGGCCTGGCGTGCCGGCCGAGGATCTGGAGCGGATCTTCGAGCAGAACTTCAGCCGCCGCACCGACCCGCCGCCGGGCCGCCATCACCAGGCGCTTTCCGCACCTGGCATGCACCATTTTGGCATGGGTTTGTGGTTCGTGCGGCGGAACACCGAAGCCATGGGCGGCTCGGTCCGGGCCGAAAATGTCGCCACCGGTGGCCTGCGTGTCATTGTCAGCCTGCCGCTGGACCGGTGATCGAGCCTATCACAGCTCTATCACAGCATTGATACGCCGCCGCCACTGCTGATGACGGCATATAGGCGGCGGAGGATGGTTCGCAAATTTTGCGGACATCACACTATAGCCCGAGGGGTTCCGCCGAGCGGTGATGTAGGACAGCCATCACCCGTCGCCGGATACGGAAGTTGAGATCGCGGCCCAACCGCCGCACCACTTCCCCTCTCGGGCAAATTTTTTGCCCTCAGCACAGATCAACCCCGCCCTTTCCACCGGCGCCCTTCCGATGGCACCGTGGGTGCCGACGACTCTGGGGGCAGCATGAAGACCATGTTCGATCTTGGCGGCAAGGTGGCCATCGTCACCGGCGGCAATGGCGGTATCGGTCTCGGCATGGCGCGCGGACTGGCCTCGGCTGGCGCGACGGTCGTGGTGGCTGGTCGCAACGCCGCGAAGTCGGCGGCCGCCGTCCAGAACCTGCAGGCGCTGGGCGCCAGCGCCGATCAGGTCGAGGTCGACGTCTGCAACGAGGCCTCGGTGCGCTCCCTCGTGGCGCGAACGGTCGAGCGGCATGGGCATCTCGACATCCTGGTCAACAACGCCGGCATCAACGTGCGCAAGCCGCCGCACGAGATTGCGTTATCGGAATGGACGCAGGTGATCGAGACCAACCTCACCAGCGCCTATCTGTGCAGCCACGCCGCCTATGCGCACATGAAGGCTGCCGGCGGCGGCAAGATCGTGAATATCGGCTCGATGATGTCGATCTTCGGCGCCTCGTTCACGCCGGCCTACGCCGCCAGCAAGGGCGGCATCGTGCAGTTCACCAAGGTCTGCGCCACCGCCTGGGCCACCGACAACATCCAGGTGAACGCCGTGCTGCCGGGCTGGATCGACACCGACCTCACGACCCGCGCCCGCAAGGAAGTCGCCGGCCTGCACGATCGGGTGCTGGCGCGCACACCGGCCGGCCGCTGGGGCACGCCCGATGACCATGCCGGTATCGCCGTGTTCCTGTGCAGCCGCGCCTCGGACTTCGTGACCGGCACCGCGATCCCTGTCGACGGCGGCTACTCGGTACAGGGATAGCGCTGCCCTGCACCGCCGTCAGCGGTTGCGGCGCGGATAGTATTCCGGGTTGGCGCGGATCGAGGCCGACCTGACCTCGGGCGTGGCGCCGCGCAGCTGACCGAAATAGGCCAGGTAACGCTGGGCGCTGGGCTCATCCATATCGGCGCGCAACCAGCGCGTGGCCTGCGGCACGTCGCCTTGCAGGCCGTACGCCAGCGCGAGATTGCCGCGCGTGCGGCTGGTCGCGTCGGGCTGCTGCGCAGCTCCCTGCAGAAGCTGGATCGCCTCGGGATAACGCCCGGTCGACACCAGCGACAGCCCGAAGTTGTTGCGCGCCGCGAGGTAGTTGGGATCGGCCTTCAACGCCGCATCGTAGCGGGCCTGCGCCTCGCTGGCCCGATCCAGCAGGTCGAGCGCGACACCGGCGCCGTTGAGCGCGCGCGGATCGTTGGGCTCGCCGCGGATCGCCGCCTCGTACTGCTCGAGCGCCAGTTGCGGCTGGTTCATGGCGATCAGCGCCGCCCCCAGGCCGCGCAGCGCCTCGGGGTCGGCCGGCCGCAGCTTCAGCGCATCCTGGAACGAGGCCGCCGCCTCCGCCGTGTTGCCGGTCTGCAGCATGGCCTGGCCGATGCGAATCAGCGGCTCGGGCGCTTGCGGATTAACCTCGTGCGCGCGCTGATAGATCGGCACGGCATTCGACGGATCACCGCTTTCGCGCGCCCGATCGCCCAGGCGCATCAGCGAGTCGTAGTTGTTGAGACCACCGCCGCTCTCACCGCCAGCGGAGCAGCCCGCCGCCGCAACAAGCATGGCCACCGCCAGCCACCGGCGCCCTTGTCGCACTATGCCGAGCCCTGTTGCTGGACGCACCGCCCCACCCCTGATCCACCGCCCGTTGTTCAGGCTTGGCACTGTGATACTAGCTATTGGGATGGGTCAACAATCGAAAATCGGTCGCCGTTGGATTGTTTGGGGGCCGGAGAGCTGAATTCAGTTGGGCACCACAGCACGCGTCCGTGCTTCCAGTCGCAGCATCTGTACCGGCAAAATGTTGGTCATGAACCGGAGATTGCCGCCGTTTGTGCTCATCGTCGCCGTGATAGTCTTGAAGGTGACGTTGCTCCCGGCCGTTGCGACGACCGTGACGGTCACATCGGACTCGTTGAAACTCTGGATCCTCACGGTTCTATCAAGAACGTCACGCACCCTCGTCTGGATATCGGCCTGCGTCGCGTTTTTGTTGAGCGTGGCGAAACGAGCGGCCTCCTCGACCGCGAGTTCCAACGTGTTGCGGATCCAGTAGTACCGGCCAAACTCGAGACAGCCCAACACGATCAGGAGAATAACGGGCAGGGCGAAGGCAAATTCGATCATGGCCGTGCCAGACCGATCCCGAGTCAAGCGCTGCAGCAGATGTGACATCGCAGCGCCCTCAGATCGGCGGCACGGTAACGGCGCCGCGGGCCTGTAAAACAGACGGCCGCAGCCCCTCAAGGATTGGAAGGGGCAGCGCCGTCGCCGGGCGCGAGACTGACACCGTCATGATCCGCCGCGGCGTTCCGGACTGACAGGTGCCGAGCGGCGCACATGAGATCTGGGTTCCGTTGTTGCATTCGCAGGCATAGGTCGGTGAGCTGACAACGACCCCTGCATTACTCGGCAACGCCATGCTGACGGCGCTCATGATACCGCTGGTGTCGTTCGGATTGCGCAGCGCGTATTGCATGCCGGCCTGCACGGCCCCCTGCAGCTGCTGGCGATTGTAGACATTGAGGCCGAACTCGAGTCCCCCGCAGAGAAGGAGCACCAGCATCGGCAGCACGAGCGCCGTCTCGATGGCGGAGACGCCGCGGCAATCGGCGCTTAGGCGTCGCATCCAACGAAGCAATGATGACATTTCGCCCCCTGGCCTTACAGCAACTGCGCCGCCCACTCACTCACCCAAGCTGATGTCATCGTTCAACGCACCATTGAGCGTCGCCTGAGCGATGGCTTTGAAGGCCGCGAGGAGCTCGCTGACTGTATCGGCCGAGAAGACCTTGTTCGCATCAGAGGCGCAATTGTTCCAAAGATCGTTGGCCGTCGAATTGTTCGCGGGAACCTTGTAGCCGACCGTAAAGATCACGATCCCGGCATTCTTCATCGCGGTGCAGAGCTTTCTCGTCTGCACAGCGGAGCTGTCGCTGCCGGCATAGTAGGTATTCATGTCGAAATCCGACAGCAACACCACCGCCTTGTTGGTGTTAGCCGGATTGTAGGCGTTCGGCGCGCTGCCACCGGTCCACACACTCGACCATTTCGGTGACAGCAAATACCACGTCCAGGCTGTCCCGAGATGGCCGGCCGTAGAGCCACCGGCAGTCAAGCCGCCGATCGTCGCCTTCAGCGACTCCTTGTCGGTCGACAGAGACCGGATCCTCGAACTCGACGATGGCTGGTTGGTATTCACATTCCAATTTCTATGACTGTAGAAGTCGCCCAGCCATTTTCCCGTTGTCGGCAAATCATCCGTGTACTGCGCCGTACCGCTTCGCTCCACCACACTTGTCCACTGGATCGTGGTCGTCCAAGGCCACCAGCCACTGGTGGTCGTCGGAATGTCCTTGTTGGTAACTGCTTTGAACAGGGTGGTGTTCCCTACTGAATCGCTGCCCACGTTCACAGCAGATGAATAGGGCACCAACGCAACGCGCGACGTATATGGTGTCTGTTGGTTCTGCACCACAGTGTCCACCAATGCCTTGGCCGCGTCCTGCATGGCCTTCAGCTTGGTGACATTGGGAACCTCGGTATCGCCGTTCATCGAGCCGCTGACGTCGAGCATCAGCGCGACTTCGAGATTCTTGCCCAGCACGACGGGCTTGTAGGCCACGGAGCGCGCGCCGACGGTCGCAGCGGCCGGATGGAAAAACCGAGGCAACTTCCGTGAAATGATGACTTCGACAGTATTCGCCTGGCCGGCATACGGCCCGCTCAGCACCGGAGAATTGAGAACGAAAGAATTGCCGGTCGCTTCCGCGTAGCCGTTGCGCTTGGCGTCGTTGAGCGCAACCTGCCGCGCCGTCGCTACCGACCCACCGTCCTTGATAATGCGAACGGCGCCGATGGTGGCGGCATCGGCCATCTGCTGCGTCTTGCGCTTTTCCATGTACCAGATGCCGGTGTCCACGGCCAAAGCGACGCCACCGATGACGACCGGCGCCGCAACCGCGACAATGATCAGAGTCGTGCCTTCTCGCGCGTGCCTCAGTCCGCGGATTGTCGACCGCAGTTTGGTGACAGCCCAAAGCACCATGACAGCCCCACAATACGGCGAGACTGTTCGACGAGGCTGGGACGACACAGCTTCCGGTTTCGACACGCGTCTCGACGCCAGCCCGATCGGACGGGCCGCCTCAATCCACGATTACGGTTGCCCTACGGGCTTCCGGATAGCTTGACGCCTGAAACCAACGATGATCGGACAGCAACGCCTGATTATGACTAGTTGAAATACATCCGGGTGGAGGAATTAGCCCGGTACGCTTACGCTTTTTTATTTGTGCGACCATTTTCTACCGTAAAGATCGCACTATTTTCTGACATACATTAGGTAATATTTGAAGTCAAAGCGAAACGACAAGATTTTGTTCCAACACCCTACTTCATCGTGTCAATGACACTGATAATCGAAGGTCCGAGGATAACAATAAAAAGAGTTGGCAGGATGAAAACCATCAGCGGAACCGTCAGCAGCGCCGGCAGACGCGCGCCCTTCTCCTCGGCCTTCATCATCCGCTCGCTGCGGAATTCAGCAGCCAGTACCTTCAGCGACTGGGCAAGTGGTGTGCCAAATTTCTCCGTCTGACGAAAGGCATTGACCAGCCCCCGAATACCAGGAACATCGTTGCGCGTTGCCAAGTTTTCGAGCGCCGCTTGTCGATCAGGCAGAAATGTCAGCTCGATGGCGGTGAGCTGCAACTCGAAGGAGAGCTCAGCACATAGGTTCCGCAGTTCCTTGGCCACGCGCGTGAGCGCCGCATCCAGGCCCAACCCAGCCTCGACACATATCGTCAGCAAGTCCAACCCTTCTGGTAGTGCCCGCGCTATCACCACTCGGCGACGCTGAGCCATGTTTTTCAAGAAAAGGTCCGGAGCCGCCCACCCTAGAAGCACACTGCCAATGGCAGAGGTCGGTTTCATCAAATCGGACAATTCCCAAACCTTCAAAACGTAGATTAGGAAAGAGGCCACCAAACCGAACGCCATCGGCAAGCACATCTTCAGGAACAGAAAGATGACGATGGCGTCCTTGCCGCGAAAACCCGCCATCATCAACTGCCGCTGCGCCTTCGCTGACGTTTCTCCCTTCAAGGCATCGAACCTGGTCAGCAGATCACGCAGCACTCCCGTCGCAACAATCCGACGCGAACGACGGTCCCGCCGCAACAGTTCGTGCTTCAGCGTAGTACGCCGCTCCTCAAGCGCGCGCAGACGACCGGCATAGCTTTCGGCGGGCAGCAAGGCGCTCCACACAATGACAGTAACGATCAGTGCCGCCGCCCCTCCAACGAGCGAGAGAATGTCCGAACCGGTTAGGCCGAGGATAAATATATGATCCATCATGGCGGTGCCCGTTACACTAGATTTCGAAAGTCGCCATGCGCTTCATGATAAAAAGCCCCGTCGCCATCATGCACACCCCGATGATGAGCATCATTACACCACGCGGATCGGTGAACAGAGGCATGATGTAGTCGGGTGAGAGCACAAAGATCGCACCACACACGACGAAGGGCAGGGCGCCGACAATAGCTGCACCGGCACGAGCCTCCGAACTAAAAGCTCTGATCTTGAGCTTCATTTGACGCCTGTCGCGCAGCAGTTTACTCAGGTTGGCAAGCGTCTCGCCAAGATTACCACCGGTCTCGCGCTGGATCGACATGCTGATGATCAGAAAGTTAAATTCCGGAGCGCGAATCGTGTTCGCCGCATTCCAGAATGCGTCCTCGATCGAACCGCCGAGCCTCACCTCGTTGGTTACCCGAGCGAATAATGGGCCAATCGGCTCCTGCATCTCGCGCCCAACGGTGGCAACTGCCTCTTGTATTGGAATGCCCGAGCGCAGCGCCCGAACGATCAGGTCGAGGGCATCGGGAAACATCGAATTGAACCGATCAATCCGTCGCCGCCCGACAAAGCCTACAAAGGCGTGGGGTACGCTTGCCCCGAGCACCAACCCTCCGATCAGGGCCATAGGCAAATCCACGCCAAGAAAATAGAACATCGCGGCGCAAGAACCGCTGATGACCAAGCAGACGAGAACATAGTCACCAACGGTCCACCTGCGGCCGGTCCGTTCAAGCCGAGCGCGGAGTTCGTCGCGATTGGGCAGAAAGCGCTTGAGAAGTTGGTCGAGCACCGGATGGTGGCTATCGACTTCGACTTTCTTGAGGCGCATGCGTGCCTGTTCGGCCTGCCGTGAATCCATGCCGCGCATGCGGCGGTTCATTAGATCCAAACGGTCGCGCGCACGTCGCTCTTCCCGGCCCGCAAACAGGCCAAAGTAGATGGCACAAAAAAGACCGAAGGCAAGCGTCACCATCGCCATGAGAACAGTGGGGTCAGTCGTCCCGAAGAATTCTTCCAGCGCAGTCACCCCATCGCCTCCATCAGCGCTTTCTCGAGGCCGAAATAGGCCGCCTTGGGAAGAAAGTTGGGTCGCAGCCCGGTACTCTTGAACAAGCCGGTCAATCGGCCATCGGCCCCCTCGCCCTTGAATTCAAACGTGAACAGGTCCTGAGTCGTGATGACATCGCCTTCCATACCGGTGATCTCGGTGATATGCGTGATCCGCCGCATGCCATCGCGCATGCGCTGAATTTGCACGATCAAGTTGAGCGAGCCAGCAATCTGCGTTCGCATCGCCTTGTTCGGAATGTTCAGGTTGGCCATCGCCAGCATGTTTTCCAGGCGAATCAGTGCTTCGCGCGGCCGGTTCGCGTGCAACGTGCCCATCGAACCATCGTGTCCAGTGTTCATCGCCTGCAACAGATCAACCGCCTCGGGGCCGCGGACCTCACCCAGAATGATACGCTCGGGCCGCATGCGCAGCGCGTTCTTCACCAGATCACGCATTGTGATCTCACCATTGCCCTCAAGATTTGGAGGACGCGTCTCGAGGCGCACCACGTGCGGCTGCTGCAGCCGCAGTTCGGCCGCGTCCTCTATGGTAACGACACGCTCATCCAGAGCGATCATCCCGGAGAGCGCGTTGAGTAGCGTCGTCTTGCCCGAACCCGTACCGCCCGAGATCAAGATATTGAGCCGGCAACGCGACGCAATGCGCAGCACGGTTGCCATCTGCGGCGACATGTTGCCTTGCGTCGCCATCTGATCGAACCCAATCGCCTTCTTGCCAAATTTGCGGATTGAGATGCTGGGCCCATCTAGCGCCAGTGGCGGAATGATGATGTTGACGCGGCTGCCATCTGCCAATCGCGCATCGGCAATCGGGCTGGATTCGTCGACACGACGGCCGATCCGGCTGACAATGCGATTGCAGATATTGAACACGTGTGCGTTGTCGTCGAAAGTAACGTCGGTTAGTTCCAACTTACCGCGTCGCTCAATGTAGACCTGCTTAGGTCCGTTGACCAGGATGTCAGTCACGGTCTCATCGCGCAGCAAAGGCTCGACCGGTCCCAGACCGAGCATCTCGTCGAGCAGCATGGCAAGCAGTTCGTTCTGCTCGGCGCGATTGAGTTGAATTTTTGACTCGATCAAGATCTCCCGCACGAGATCGTCGAGCTGATGTTGCAGTTCATCCCGAGGCAATTCGGCTGCCGCAGCGACGTCCATGCGCTTGAGCAACATCGCCTGCACGGTCTTGCGCGCCTGCTCCAGCCGGCTTCGGATCATCCTGCTGGCCGCATCGTCGGGCCGAACTTCGCGGGCTGTTTCCACTGCCGACGCCGGGGCAATCAGCGTTGCTACACCTGCCGCCGGCCGTGGTTCCAGCTTGGGCTTATGCTGAGCGACCAACACTGGAGGTGCAATTCGAGTTGGCTGTGGCGTCTGATACGCCGTCGATAGCGTAGCCGCTTTTCCATTTTCGGCGTCCGGTTCAGTCGTCGGGGACCATTGTAACAGCACGCGATTGACGAAGTCGCGCAGCTCCAGCACGCTCAGCGCAATGCCTCCGGCGCGAAAATGCGCTTGGATCGTTTCACCGGCGATACGGGCAATTTCACCTGGCGTGCGGCCGGATACACGTTCTGTCTCCAGCCGGTTCGTCAGGGGCACATCCAGCGTCACCGTCAGCTGCCCCAGGCGGGCAGCACGATCGTCAGCGTCTGTTTCGTCGAGACGAGCTCGGCGCACTACGCGCTCTGCAAGAAGATTGCCCGTGGTACCGTCGTCGCGAGATACCGCTGCGATCTCTTGGCGTCCGCTGCGACGGAACATAGTCGGCTCAGGCCCCCACCCCGGCTGTCGATGTGGGGATCCTGCTCTTGGATCTCAGCAGCTTTGACCAGAAAGGTCTGCCACGTCCGACCGCAGGATCACCATGGTCGACAGTGGCCCGTATCACTTCCACAAGCGGACGCAGCGATTTGACCATAGCGCTGCGGGGCATCGCTTCATTGAGCGGCTTACCGGCATTGATCGCCGCTGCAACGCTTTTGTCATCAAAGGCAATCTGGCAGACTGCTTTGTGCTTCACGCTACGCTCGAGATCAGCCAGCTTGATTGACGCCCTTCGTGGATCCGTCGCACCGCTGGCAACCAGGTGGATACGAAGGTGCGGTGCTGCATCGGCAGCGAAATTAAGCAGCCGCATAGCATCCCGCGTGCCCGCAAGCGTCAAATCACAAACCAGAACGAAATCGGTTGCTGCCTCGAGCGCTTGACGTTGAATCAAAGGATCACCGCGAGGCAGATCGAGCACGATCTGCCGAAATCGTCCCTTGTAAGCCGACACTATCCTGAGAATTGCGCCAAGCTCGGGAGGAGCAATCGTCTGCAGTGCCTCTTCGGCACCCAAAGCATAGAGAAGGTCGCTTTTCCGCTGAACAGATTGGTCGACGAAAAGATTATCGACGCGCGCGGGTACCGATAACGCTTCGCGCAGGGCTTCCGTTGCGTCCAGATCGAGCGCTAGCATCACCGATCCGCAGTGCATATCGAGATCGAGGATTAGCGCTTCGCGATTGCGCGCCTGGCCGAGCATCGACGCAAGTGCAATGGCAAGCGTGGTCACCCCCACACCACCACGTGTACCGCAACACGCAACGACCAGTGGCTCGACCTCTGTCCCAGACCGTCGAGCCGAAGGATCGCTAGCTGCGGCTGCCTTTAAAGCCGCTCTAGCGCTACGCAATTCGATCTCTCGCGACTTGGCAATCAGAGCTTTTTCAAGCGCTTTGTGCAGAAGACCTTCGGTGAGCGGACGAATGAGATAGTCGGCGACACCCGTGCCTGACAGGTCTCGGAACAGGCCGACGTCGTTGGCTTGGCCAATGGCGATGACGACGCAATCCCCAGACAAAGACCCGATCAAGGCCGCCATGTCCGCGACAGGAGATGAGGAATCGTCAATGTCCAGGATAAGACCGCTCAAGCCCGCTGGCCATCCTGTTACATGCATCGCAGCTGCCAAGCCGCCGGCAACGACGTGGATCGGCGCCCGCTCCGTCAGAGCAAGCGGCAACTCGGCCTCGACGCGACTGCGTGTTGCCGGGTCCTTAACGAACACCGCGAACGCGCCCACCGGCAGCGGCGGCAAGCTCAATGGTGTATTAATATTGTCGGTTTCGATCGCGGCCGGTACAGCCATGACTTCAAGTCCTTGGAAATGCGCTCATGACACGTCAGTTGCCCGCCCCACCGCTGCTGCTGCCACCGCTCGCACCGATACCCAACTGCGTTGCAGCTGGATCTTTCACCTTGCCATTATAAAGGCGATCGACAGCTGACGCGCCCAGATGACCGCTCGCAGGCCCTGGTGAACGCCCCCTCTCAAGATCGCGTGGGTCGGCAACCATGTCGGCCAAGTTACGGGCCGTGGCACAACCGAGATTGCTCTGCGGCAGGTTGAGCGGATCGTAGCCAGCGGATTTGCTGAAGTCGGGACAATTCAGCGCCCGTGCGGAGTAGCTCTCAGCCGAAACGACAACCGTGTCCGGACCAACCGCGAAGCCTTGCGCACGCGCTACGGTCGCGACGGGGACGCCCCAGGCCTCGAGTTGAGAGCGAACCGCAGCCGCACGCTGCGCTTGCAACGATGGACTATCGGACGCTGTAAATAGCACAACAGTCGCGCGATCGGTTGGAAGCTCCCGCACAAACGCCATAAGCCGCTGCCGCTCGCTGGCCGAGAGGTCGTCGCGAAGCGGCGAAAAGGACACACCATGCAGGGCCGCGGCCCGATCGGCGCGGGCCTGCTTGGGGGCGTAGTGCACAGCCGTTTCCGGATTTTCGCAGGCGGCCAGCGACACACCCAGCGCAGCCGCCATCACGGCAAAGACACGAACGGAAAGCATGTCACGACCCCCGTGGCTGCTGCCTAGTCCAACATGAAACCGCCGGTGCGAGCCGTGGCTCCCGGGCGCACCGCCTGTCGCCCGGACCCGGCACTCTGCGGGCGGTAAGTGCGATCAAAGAGATAGCGGTCGGCATCCGTGGGAGGCACAAATCCATCCACGGGCGTCGAGAGCCGACCGTTTGACGCCCGCACCAGATAGGGCGTCACGATCACCACCAGTTCGGTTTCGCTGCGCTGGAAGGCATCCGACCGGAACAAGGCGCCCAGAATCGGAATCTCACCAAGTCCGGGCAGCTTGCTGACGTTTTGAGTGGAATTGTTCTGGATCAGACCAGCGATCGCGAAACTCTGACCGCTCGCCAACTCAACGGTCGTATCAACACGCCGTACTGTGAGCGCAGGGATCACAAATCCCTGGAACGTGATCTGGCCATTGGTGGTAAGCTGGCTAACCTCGGGCTTTGCTCGCAGGGTAATGCGCCCGTTGCCGTGAATGGTTGGCGTGAAAGCAAGGCTGACGCCAAACTGCTTGAACAGTATTGTCGCCAAACCGTTTTGTTGCGGTACCACAATCGGGAATTCGCCGCCGGCCAGGAAACTCGCCGTTTCGCCTGACATGGCGGTCAGATTGGGCTCCGCAAGCACCGTCAGCATGTTCTCCGTTGCCAGCAGGTCTATAAGGCCGAAGATGTCAGTACCACCCTTGGTATAACGACCTACGATCGCCCCCCCTACCGGATCACCGATACGCGTGAAAGGACTTGCCACAAGATCCGCCGGGCTCGCCAATCCGGCCGTGAGCCCCCCACCCAGTTTGAAGATGGCCTCCCAATTAAATCCGAGCCGTTTCAGGGTTTCGCGCTGGGCCTCCACGATCTTCACGCGTAGCAGCACCTGATTGGATCCGTCGAGCGCGACATTGTTGATGACCTTAGTGGGATCGCCTGTAACGCCGATGGCCATGCGGCGTGCCTGCTCGATAGCGGCCGGGTTATCGGACCGACCCTGGAGCACTACGGCACCACCGACCGTCGTCGCCTGAATGCCTGAGCCGCCGCGCATCGAGGCAACATTACTGACTACCCGGCCGACGGGATGACCAACTACCACAACCGTGTTAAGCAACACGCGATCCTGCTCATCGACGGCATACAAAACCGTCTCACCGGGTTTCTTACCAAAGATGTAGATGGTGTTGCCCGTCTTGACCTGTACGTCAGCGACATCGGGATTGGCGACAAAGACCGTCGACGCAGCCGATTTGAGCTTGATGATCGTGCCCTTACCGGCATCGATCGCCAAGCTTGGCGACTCGGTCGGTACGACTGCACTGCGGCCGAACGGGCGCGGCCGAGCTTCCTCCGCGGGCGCTTGTACCGGTATAGGTGGCGGCACGACGCCGGATGGCGGCGCAGGCGGCGTGATCAATGTTGGTTGTCCCGGCTGAATCGGCACCGGTTGACGCGACGGGGGAGTCTGCGCTTGCGCGGTGTCCGCCAAGCCAACCAGCAGAGTAGCAACTGTGGCGCAGGCTAAGAGCTGGAACCAGTACAGTATCGAGGGTCGGCGGTCGGTCGGCAAGACAAGAGCAGTCATGGTTTGGTACCTCCCCCGCTACCATTTCTACCGTCGGCGGCAGGTCCGCTCTCCGCAACGACACTGCCGCGGATAATCGTGACTGATGCTGAAGGCGGCGGCGCGGCTGTTGGCACCGATGGAGAGGGTTCCACCGGGCGGCTTGAAGGGCGGGACGACAACAAGACGCTGACGTCCGTATCACGAGTATAGCTGGGACCTTCGGGTAAAGGTGTATCGGTGGTTTCTTGCAAGCTGCGCAGAGTCAGCGATAACTTTCCCATTTCCAGCGCGAGCGTGATGATCTCGCTTTGCTTGGGAGTCACCTCAAACGTTGCTGTCTTGGCGATCTGTGCCTGCTCGCCTGGCTTCGCATCTGATCGCTGGTCCATGGCGATGACGCGAATATCGCGCAGGATGGTCTCACTGGCGTGCGGCTCTTTCTCACCCTGGGCCGCAGGTTGAAGTGAATGGGTCAGGATCAGATCGACCTTGTCGCCGGCGAACACGAAGCCTGAGATCCCCGATGTGACAGTCACCGGTACGGAAACGGCGCGCATACCGGGCTGCAGCACCGCAGCCATGAAGCCCCGCGAGCCCGGCAGCACCAGCTTGCCTTCTGTGATCGGCTCTCCCGGAGAAATGGGGGACCGCGCGACAGCACCGACGAAGTCTGTGAGCGGACGAAGACCTTCCACGGCATAAGCGGGTGAAAGCGAGCCTTCGGGCCAAGCTTGCCAGCGCAGGTCATCAGGTTTGACGATCTGGCCCGTTCGAACCTCGGATCGTGCTACGAGGACCTGCAGGGCGGGCCTTATGGGCTCCCTGGCCGGTTGGGTGACTTGCTTCGCCGCCCTCCGCTCGGCGTCCAAATACGAGCGAAGAAACAACACGGTGCCACCCGCAATCATCAACGCTACGATAAGCATGATGATACGCTGTGGGTTCACGACTGAGCTCCGAACGGAAACAGGTTGAGTAGTCTGAGTGCAATCGCGGCGCAGCCCACCGCAATAGCTGTTCCATAGGGTATCTTGCGTTTAAGCCGTGGCTCCTTCGCGTCCGTCTCCACAGTAGCAACAGCTGAATGGTGGCCGTCACGAGGGAGATTGCCAAATGCCGGCATCATAAATGCGATCCCAAGGACAGCGCCTGACATTGCAACGATCATCACAAATTGAGGGATCCAATCCGGTGCGGCCCACAGGCTTGCCGCCGCCAACAACTTGACGTCACCGCCACCAAAAAGGTTTGCGGCGAATAGGCCGAACCCAACAGAAAAAACAATCACGGCCATACCCGCTGACACGGCGATGGCAGTTGGCGCATATCCTTGCAGCCACTGAAGCAAGGAGTACACGGCCCAAAGACCAACGATAGCGAGAGGCAGGTGATTGGGGATGATAAAGCAGGCCCAGTCGCTACGAGCTGCCTGAATCGCCAAGGCTACGAAGAGTAGCACGCACCCTTGGGTGAGGACGGGGAGCGCCATCGACATCGGCTCTCCTTAACCTCCGTGCTTGGCATGGTGGGCACGGATGGCGAACGGCCACCCGTGCGATCCAACTTCCCTCGCGAGCTTTAGGGCGCCGGTGCAGCCTGATCCATGCCGCCCTTCACAGAGGTGAAGGTACGGGAGACCCCGTCCCTGACGTCCGGCAACACCGCGATAGCCGCGATGGAAATCAGCGCCGCGAGGAGAGCGTACTCGATCATCGTCGCGCCCTGCTCGTTCTTCAGAAATTTGCGAATCTTGGACAGCATTGATTTATCTCCATTAATCTATCGGGTTCCGATTCCGCTTGAGCAATACGTTGGAGGATTTTGCGGTTATCGGACCTTCGCTCAGCGGGAGCCGAATACAGGCACTCGGACCTATCCGTTGCCTGGTCGCCCCAAGGCTCCTTTTGTGGTGCGACGTTACGAACGCAACTTAAAGTAAAACGTTACATGAAGATAAAACCATAAAAGTTCCATCATTGAAACAAAATATAGCCTTGATTTTGACTGATTTGATCCAAAACGAAGGGAAGTTGCCCTCGCAACGCACGCCAGCGCGCAGATGAGGCGAGGCCCTACCCGTTATTTTCTTGCGCGCCGTATCAATCGCTGGTCGGCAATGCCGACGCAACGACCGAACAGTCCAATTTGAGGCGGATGTAATTGTCGAACGGTGGCGGGCTACACGGACCCGAAAATCACCGACGCGTTGGTGCCGCCGAAACCGAAGGAGTTCGACAACGCATACCGCACCTTGCGTTCCTTCGCCTTGTGCGGAACGAGGTCGATATCGCAGCCTTCGGAGGGGTCATCGAGATTGATGGTCGGCGGCACGATCTGGTCGGTCAGCGTCTTCAGCGCGAAGACCGCTTCGATGGCCCCCGCCGCGCCCAGCAGATGGCCAGTCGCCGACTTGGTCGAGGACATCGAGAGCTTGTAGGCATCGGCGCCGAACAGGCGCTTGACGGCACCCAGCTCGATCTCATCGCCCAGCGGCGTCGAGGTGCCATGGGCGTTGACGTAGTCGATCTGGTCGGTCGTCAAGCCGGCGCGCTTCAGCGCTGCCCGCATAGAACGGAAACCACCGTCGCCGTCCTCGGCGGGTGCCGTGATGTGATAGGCATCGCCGGAAAGGCCGTAGCCAAGAACCTCGCCATAAATGCGAGCGCCACGCTTGCGCGCGTGCTCATATTCCTCGAGCACCACAGCGCCGGCGCCCTCGCCCATGACGAAGCCGTCGCGGCCCTTGTCCCACGGCCGCGACGCCTTGGCGGGCGTATCGTTGTAGGCCGTGGACATCGCACGACAGGCATTGAAGCCGGCGAACCCGAGCCGGCACACCGCAGCCTCGGCACCGCCGGCCACCATCATGTCGGCGTCGTCCAATGCGATCAGCCGGGCAGCATCACCGATGGCATGGGCACCGGTCGAGCACGCTGTGACCACGGCATGGTTGGGGCCCTTGAGGCCATATTTGATGGAGACCTGGCCCGACGCCAGGTTGATCAAGGCTGACGGGATGAAGAAGGGCGACAGGCGCCGCGGTCCCTTCTCCTTGACCGTCAGCGAGCCTTCGTAAATCGTCTGCAACCCGCCGATACCGGAGCCGATCATCACGCCGGCGCGCTGGCGCTCCTCCTCGGAGGCTGCCGTCACAGGCCAGCCTGAGTCCTCGATCGCCTGGCTGGCGGCGGAAATCGCAAACACGATGAACTTGTCGACCTTCCGCTGGTCCTTGGGCGGCAGGTAGAGGTCGGCATTGAAATGGCCGTTCGCCTTGTCGCCAACCGGAACTTCGCCTGCGATCTTGGTCGGCAGGTCCGACGTGTCGAACGCCTGGATGGCGCGGATACCTGATTCGCCTGCAATCAGGCGTTTCCACGTGACATCCACGCCGTCACCCAGCGGGGTCACCATACCCATGCCTGTCACGACCACGCGTCGCATCGGCCACCCTATCGGTCGCAGTCCAGTTCCCGGTCGAGAAGGTCGCCGGCCTGGCGCAATCGCCGGCCGGCATCCCAGGTTCAGGAATTAGCTTCGATGAACTTGATCGCGTCGCCGACGGTCTGAATCTTCTCAGCCGCGTCATCCGGGATCTCGACGCCGAACTCCTCTTCGAACGCCATGACGAGTTCAACGGTATCAAGGCTGTCGGCCCCGAGGTCGTCGATGAACTTCGCCTCAGCCTTCACCTGCGCGTCTTCCACGCCCAGATGTTCGATGACGATCTTTTTTACACGGTCCGCGACGTCGCTCATGTCGGTCCTCAGGGTCGTTGGTTATCCGCCGTCTCTGCCGGGCGGCCGGCCTCTATCGCCGGAGGAACCGGCTGGGTCCGCTTATCTGACATATCGGCCGATTTCAAGGCCGACCGGCGAAAAGCCAAGTGGAACAAGCCTGTGCCGCTTGAGATCGGTCCGCCCCGCGAACGGCTGCGCTCAAGGCGCGGCCATGCCACATACTGACCTGGTGGTCTGAGTGCTAGGCCGCCTCTTCCACTCGTTTGGGCGACTCCAATACCCGAGCCTAGGCATCTCAGGGGGCGGGGAAGATTCCACCTGGGCGTTTCGTAGTCTCCGTTCATCTCGTCGGCCCGCTGGGATGCAGGCACCAAGTCACATCACTCCATCCTGGACGGAGATTCGCTAGGAATGCGTGTAGAGCGCACGTAAGGTTCAGGCGTACGCAAGCTTCGAAGATATTTTTCGATTTCATTGATCTTAAAGAGATTCTGAATCGAGCCGCAACGAGGCACGCCGCCAGCGGCACGGAGAACCCATCGTCATGATGATTCGTATTGAAGATCTCCTCGGAAAATTCCTGATGACGGCGGTTTTCGCCTACCTGGCCATGGAGCAGGTGGTCTCGATCGCAGCGGCGTTTCACTTCCGCCATGCCACCCCGGCGTGGGAGCTCACTCTTGTATCCAGGGTGGTCAGTCTCATTTTCATGGCAATGGTCGTCTTTTTCACCGTGACGCGCCTGCCGCCAAAGGGCAGTGCAAGCGGAATCGAACCTCGCCTGACCGCAATTGCCGGAACGTTTATTTTGATGGTTCTGATTGTTCTGCCGCCGGGCAATGTTCCTCAGGAGCTCCGGCTGCTGGCGACAGTTCTCATCATCGTGGGAACGACTCTGTCGATCTATTGCCTGTGGTGGCTCGGGCAATCGTTCTCGATCATGGCGTCTTCCCGACGACTGATCACTCATGGTCCGTACGCGTTCGTACGCCACCCCCTCTACATTGCCGAGGCGGTGACGGTGGTGGGTATCCTGATCGCCAACTGGTCCCTGGTAGCCGTCATCGTCGGTATCGCGCAGTTCGCGCTTCAGTTCAGGCGCATGCAGAACGAAGAGCGCGTGCTGCGCAAGACGTTTGCCGAATACGACGACTATGCGCGTCGGGTGCCCATGATCATTCCGCACGCCGCCCTCTGGCGCCGGGCCTGACGCCGGAACGACGCCTCAGATCATCGCCATGCCACCATTGATATGCAGCGTCTGCCCCGTCACGTAGGCCGCCTCGTCGGAAGCCAGGTAGACGACACCGGCGGCGATTTCCGGCGGTGTACCCAGGCGGTCGGCCGGCACCCGGGTCAGAATGGCCTTCTTCTGCTCCTCGTTCAGCACGTCGGTCATCGGCGTTGAGATGAAGCCGGGTGCCAGGCAGTTCACGGTGACATTGCGGGACGCCAGCTCCTGGGCGAGCGACTTGGACATGCCGATCAGCCCCGCCTTGGCCGCCGCATAGTTGGCCTGGCCGGGGTTGCCCGTCACGCCCACCACCGACGTGATGCTGATGATGCGGCCATGGCGGCGGCGCATCATGCCGCGCATCACGGCGCGGGTCAGGCGGAACGTGCCGCTGAGATTGACCTGCAGGACCTTGTCCCACTCCTCGTCCTTCATCCGCATCGAGATGTTGTCGCGCGTGATGCCGGCGTTGTTCACCAGGATATCGACCTTGCCCATCGCCGCCTCGGCATCCCTCGCCAGGCGATCGATGTCGGCCCCGTCATCCATCCTGGCGGCTACGACATGCGTGCGTTCGCCCAGTTCGTCCTTCAGCGCCGTCAGCGCGTCGACGCGGGTGCCCGACAACGTCACCGTCGCGCCCTGTCCGTGCAGTGCACGCGCAATGGCACCACCGATTCCGCCCGATGCGCCGGTAACCAGCGCCGCCTTGCCTGTCAGATCGAACATGAACTGCTCCCAACCATGGGTCTGGCGATCCGGCATCACACCGTCTTCAGGAACGCCTCGATGTCCGCCGGCGTTCCGACGGTGATGCCCGCGATATCCTTGTCGATGCGCTTGAGCATGCCGGTCAGCACCTTGCCGGCGCCGATCTCGACCTCCGTCTCGACGCCCTTGGCCTTCATGGCCAGCACGCACTCGCGCCAGCGCACGCGGCCGGTCACCTGCTGGATCAACAGCGTCTTGATCTGTGCCGGATCGCTGGTTTCGTCGGCGGTCACGTTGGCGATCACCGGTACCCGCGGCGGCACCAGGCTCACGCGGTCCAGCGCCTCCGCCATGGCATCGGCCGCCGGCCGCATCAGCGCGCAATGGAACGGCGCGCTGACCGTCAGCATCATCGCCCGCTTGATGCCTTTGCCCTTGGCGACCTCGACCGCGCGCGTCACGGCATCCTTGTGACCCGAGATCACGACCTGGCCGCCGCCATTGTCGTTCGCCACCTCGACCACCTCGCCCTGCGCCGCCTCACTACAGACCGCCACAGCCTGCTCGACCTCAGCGCCCAGCAAAGCCGCCATGGCGCCAGTCCCGACCGGCACGGCTTTCTGCATCGCCTGGCCGCGCAGCTTCAGCAGGCGAGCGGCATCGGCCAGCCCCAGCGCCCCGGCAGCCGCCAGCGCCGAATACTCGCCCAGCGAATGGCCGGCAACATAGGCGCAGACCTCGGGCAGCGTCTTGCCGCCCTCCTTCTCGATCACGCGGACGGCGGCCAGGCTCATCGCCATCAGCGCCGGCTGCGCGTTCTCCGTCAGCGTCAGGTCGCTTTCGGGCCCTTCCTGCATCAGCCGGAACAGGTTCTGCTTGAGCGCCTCGTCGATCTCCTGGAACACCTCCCGCGCCACTGGAAACGCCGCGGCCAACTCGCCGCCCATTCCCACCGCCTGCGATCCCTGGCCGGGAAAAACGAACGCCCTACCCATCTCGACGTTACCCCCTGATTGCAACCCTGGTTGTCATAACGACCACCCTGGTTTCCGTCCACCACACCCCGCGAGCCTTCGCGCCGGTCGACCATCCCGTTGTTGTATGTAAACAAGATCGACATCCGCAACAATCTCAGGACAAGAAATATTGAAAAAACAGGATCTTAGAGGCCTGATTGCCCGATTGGCCGCCTACGGTTGCCTGCCCGGTAAAAACCTGTATAACCCCCGCCTTCCGCCAGGGACGAAAGCCCTGGCGGCTCCTTGCCGGTTCCCTTGCCCGCTTTGCGGGCGCCGGGGCCGGCTCGATCCGGCCGGTCGACGGCTGGCCACTGCGGCCGGCGGACTCCGGGTCATCACAAGCCGTAAGGAGCACCATGCCTCTGTATGAAACCGTGTTCGTCGTGCGCCAGGACGTGGCGCAGACACAGGTAGAGGCGCTCGGCACCCAGTTCTCCGACCTGATCGCCACGATGGGCGGCCAGGTGCCGAAGAAGGAGTACTGGGGCCTGCGCCAGCTGGCCTACCGGATGAAAAAGAACCGCAAGGCCCACTACATGCTCATGAACATCGAATCGCCGCCGGACGCGGTGAAGGAGATGGAGCGCACGATGTCGATCAACGAAGACGTCCTGCGCTATCTGACCATTCGCGTCGATGAACTCGAGGCTGGCCCCTCGGCGATGATGCGCAAGAGCGACCGTGACGATCGCGGTGACCGCGGCGAGCGGCGCCGGGATCGCGAGCCGCGCGGCGACCGGGGTGACCGCGGCGAGCGGCCGCGCTTTGCCCGCGAGGGCGGCGGGGCGCCCGCCGGTGAGGCAGAAGGCGGTGAAGGAGAAGCCACATGAGCATGGGTGGCGGCGGTCCACGCCGGCCGTTCGTACGGCGCCGCAAGTCGTGCCCGTTCTCGGGCGCGAATGCACCGAAGATCGATTACAAGGACATCCGCCTGCTCGGGCGCTTCATCTCCGAGCGTGGCAAGATCGTCCCCAGCCGCATTTCGGCAGTCTCGACCAAGAAGCAGCGTGAACTGGCCAACGCCATCAAGCGCGCCCGCTTCCTGGGCCTGCTGCCCTACGTGCTGCGCTGAGCGGAGGACCAGCCATGGCCAACATGGAAGTAATCCTGCTCGAGCGTGTGGCCCATGTCGGCCAGATGGGCGACGTGGTGAAGGTGAAACCGGGTTTCGCCCGCAATTTCCTGCTGCCGCAGAAGAAAGCCTTGCGCGCCACCGAGGCGAACAAGAAGTTCTTCGAGGGCAAGCGCAAGGAACTCGAGGCGACCAACCTGCAGCGCAAGCAGGAAGCCGACGCCGTTGCCGAGCAGATGAAGGGTTTCTCCGTGACCCTGATCCGCCAGGCGTCGGAGAGTCTGCACCTCTACGGTTCGGTTTCGGCGCGTGACATCGCCGAGGCAGTGATTGCCGCCGGCACCAAGATCGAACGCCGGCAGATCGAACTGCCCAAGCCGATCAAGACCCTGGGCAAGCACATCGTCGAAGTCCACCTCCATCCGGAAGTGGTGGTGAACATCGGTGTGCTGGTGGCGCGCTCGACCGAGGAGGCCGAGTTCCTTTCCGGCGGCGGCACCCTGGTCGCCGAGACCGAGCGTCGGGCGCAGGAGCTTGCCGCCGCGGCACAGGCCGCCGAGCAACAGGCAGCGGCGCTGCTGGAGCCCACCGCCCCACCGGCCGAAGCTGCTGAAGCGACGCCCGCAGAAGGCGAGCCCGCCGCAGCCGAAAAGGCCGACAAGAAGAAGTGATCGCCCGGCACCCGCCGGCATCGCAAAGTCAAAGCCCCCGGCCCATCGCCGGGGGCTTTTTCTTTGCCTGCAGTCTACCTCAGCGGCTGTGTCGGCAAGCCCGCGGCGATCCAGGACGCGATACCACCTCGGTACCAATAGACGTTCGTGTAACCGGCCTCATTGGCGCGCAGGACCGCGTTGTAGGACTCCCAGCACCGCACGCCCCCGCAGAAGAACACGATCGGGAAGTTGGTGCGGTTGTTGGTCAGCGCCGCAAGCTCGCTGGTCAGCTGTTGTTGGACCAGGTCCGAGAAACTGCCCGGCCTTCCACCATAGGGGATGTATCGCGCCTTGGTGATCGTGCGCGGATGCGGGTTCTCCAGGACATCGACCAGCAGGAAATCCGTTCCCTTGCGCATTTCGTTTTCGAGCGCCTGGGTCGACAGGATCCGACCCACGGGAATGGACGTCGGGGTCGCGCTGCCGACATTGCTTTGCAGCGTGCGTTGCGGTGGCACGCCGAAATCGGTGTTCTCGTCTGCGTACGATCCCGATGGAGAGGGGCCGGTTGGCGCCGTCGTTCCCGGCTGGGTCGTCCCGCCCGGTTGGGTCGTTCCGCCCGGCTGCGTTGTTCCACCAGGCTGGGCCGTCGAGCCGGGCGGCTTGCCGCCGGGCTCCCGTTCCGGCTTGGTTACAGGACCATCGGAATCACCGGTACTGGGCGTGGTCCCCTTCGGCCTGGGGTCCGACGTTTTCGGGTCTGTTGTCTTTGGATCCGTCGTTTTTGGATCCGTTGTTTTCGGAACTGTCGTTTTCGGGTCCGTTTTCGGATCTGGCGTATCCGTCGACATCTGCGAGCCGATGATCCCCAGGACGACCACAGTGGCGATGACGACGCCGACGATGACCAACACCCATTTCACCCAGCCGCCGCCGCTCTTGGCCGCCGCCGGCGCACCGGGATACATGGCGCCGGGTGGGGCCATGCCCGGCCCGGTCGAAGCCCAACCGCCCTGCTGCTGCGGGTAGTGCGGCATCGGCGCGCTGTGCGGCGGGGCGCCGTATTGCGCACCCGCGGGCGCACCGACCGGTGTCGACACACCACCGACCCACGAGCCGTCCGGCTGCCGCGGAATCGGCGCCGAAACACCACCGACCCACGAGCCGTCCGCAGGCTGCGAGCGTGGGATCACCGTCGGCGAAACGCCGGCCGATGGTCCATACTCCGACGGCAGCGGTCCCCGCCCCAGGCCGTGAGCGCAAGCGCGAACGACGGGCAGCGCGATGTCGCTGCGGATCCCGAGATTGGTTTCGATACGGGCCGCCAGCCGGTCGATCTCGAGGCCGATCTGCTCGGGACGCGCGTTGGACAGAGCGTCCATGACACCGTCGTCGATGGCGCTGCCCAGCACCTTGATCTCGCGTCGGGCTTCGGGGACGCGGTCGGACAGCACCGACACGACGCGCCGCCGGTCGGAAAATATCGTCGGACCAAACCGGCCCGGCAGCTCGCGCAAAACCTTCGCGAGCGCATCGTAACTGTCAGCCGCCATCTACCCCTCTGATATCGGCGAGGCTCAGCCTATATCTCAGCATAATCAACGCCATGGCTGTTGCTGGCAACGGATTCATTGAACCGCCCCGCAGCCGATCATCTGATTGCAGTTGTCGGCCAGCACGCACACGTTGCTGCCGCGCAGCTGCACGTCCTGCGCCTGCGGCTGGACGAAAGCCACGCACATGGTACCGATGTCCAGGCCGTCGCGCTGCCACTGCGGCTGCAAGATCCGGATGGCCGTATTGTTCTGGCGCGTCAGCTGGAATTGTCCGGTCTGCGAAACGCTTTCGGGCTCGTTCGCCCCCTGGCTGGCCACGGCCACGAAACCGGCATTCCACCCCTGCTTGGAAACGCCGACGATCACCCGATACAGTTGGCCGCCGGCCGACGCCCCGAATTCAAGGATGTACGCCTGCTGCGTATCGCGCAGCGGGATCGCCGGCGGCTGCTGATTGCCGCCGGGCGGTACGATGATCGGCAGCCCGCTCGATTGCTGCGGCGGGCGGCGTCCGCCCTGCTGCGGCGGCGCCTGCGGCTGCGGTGCGGCCTCCGGTCGTGATGGCGGTCTCTGCGGTGGCGGTTGCTCGGGCCGCGGTGCTGCCTCAGGTCGCGACGGCGGGGGCTGCGGGCCGGGTCCTCTTTGATCCGTGCTCATCGAAAAACCGACGACCACCAGGAGTCCGACGCCGATGAGCGCGGCGATACCCCACTTGCCTTTCAGGAGTTCTGATGGGCCGCTGGGCGGAGCGCTGGATGGCGCGGCGCCAGAACCGTACGCAGGCCCACCGTAGGCTGGACCGGTTCCAGGCGTCGGCGGCATACCCTGCTGACCAGGACCGCCGACAACGTTGGAGCCGCCCACCCAGCTTCGGTCTTGCGGGGGGATGGCTGCCGGCGACACACCACCCATTCGCGCTGCGATCCGGACGCCCGCCATGGCGTCGCCGATCGCCACGCCTTCGCGGGCGGCAACCTCGGACGCCAGGCGATGAAATTCGGACGCCTGATCGCGGGTGGCACCCAGGCGCTGGGCCACGCCGATACCGATGGCGCCAGCCGTTGCCTTGATGGTGTCGCGCAGCTCGGGTGCCTGGTCCGCCAGCAGCGGCACAGTGCGGCGCGGATCGCGCAGGATATCGTCGCCGAACCGCCGCCGCGCCTCGGCAAACATCGCCACGACGCGGTCGTCATCAGGAAACATCAGATCTGCCCTTGCCGGTCACATCCTGCGCCTTCAGCCACGGTCACCACACCATGTCGCTCGAACGGCGCTGACGGTCGGCGTCCATTGCCAGCTGCGTCACCGGATCGGGCGCGTTGCTGGATGACGATACCGACTTCACCGGCGCCGTGGTCGCCCACTTGATGCGGTTCACCAGATCCTGCGCGTTGTTGGCGCGCAGTGGCTTGAAGTCTGGATGCGCGATGAAACGCTCCAGGATCTCGTTGTCGGCGTCACTGCCGATGGCGATCGCCACCCGCAGCGACCGGCTGCCGTAGGGCGAGTCGAACAACCGCTTCAGTCCCACCTCGAAATCATCTGACGGCTGTCCGTCCGACACCAGCACGAGGACCGGCGGCAGCTGGCGGCCCGGCATGCGCTCGGGTCCCAGCACGTCGGCAACCATGCTCAGCGCCTCGCCCATGTTGGTCTCGCCGCCGGCAACAACGTCCTGCCACTCGAACTGCGCGACCGGCGTCGGCATCGCCACATGCCATTCGGCCGTCGAGGAAAAGCGCAGCACGCGGATCAGCACGTCGGTTTCCGGATTCTCCTCGGCCGCAGCCCGCATTTCCGGGATGGCGGCGCGCATGGCGTAGTTCAGCGACGCGATCTTGTCGCCCGTCATGGAGCCCGAGCAATCCAGCGCCAGGATCACGTGAAGCTGCCGCCGCACCAGCCGCGTCGCGTTGATATTGGGAAGATCCGCCGCCATGGAATGCTCCGCCCCCTCGTTCAACCAACGACGACGCCCTGGATACCGCCGCCGAACTCGATGCTGATGCCGCCGGCCAACCTGACATTGCGTTGTGGCTCGACGGGCTGGACGGATCCGTCGCGCAGACGAGCATACCACGTCACGCTGCCCAGGTTCTTCAATCCGATGACACCCGGATTGCGCGGATGCGCCGTGATTTCACCGACCAACCCTCTGCCACGCTCGCCCACGGCCGGGATCATCGCCAGATCGATACGCACGCCCGGCGTCAGGGGAATGTTGGTCCCGGCGATCGCCAGCGCCATCGCACCCTGCACGGGGACAGTAGGCTGCATGGGCGTGGTGGCGGCCACCGGTTGCGATGCCGGATAGGGATAGCGCGGCGGCCCCGGCGGCGGGCCGCCCGGGAAAGCGACCGGCGGGCCACCGGGGGCGGCGCCCGGAAAACCGCCTGCCGGAGCGCCCCATTGTGCCTGTGGCGGCGGCGATGACGCTGCAGCGCCTCCCCATTGCGCTGGCGGCGGCGCGGCGGCTCCGCCCCATTGAGCAGATGGCGGCGGCGCAGCACCGCCGCCCCACTGGGGCACAGGCGCCATCCCCGGCACGTTTGCGGATCCCGGTGCGCCCACGATGATGGAACCCGACGTCTCGGCGCTGCGACCGAAGATGGTGGCCTCGAGCTGCCGGGCCTTCAGCAGGCAGGCGATCAGCACCATGACCGTCGCGGCCGCGACGAGATAGTTGAGGCCGTCCCAGATCGTGCCGACTGAATTCCACAGCGCGTGCAGGATCGACGCCGTCAGCCAGCCGATCAGCAGCAGCTGTGGTGCTTTCTTAGGCCGGATGACGGCAAGGCCGATGAAGTAGCCGAAGATGCCGGCATAGGCCATGTGGCCGGCCAGGCCGTTGATGACGCGCGGGAACAGCAGCATCAAGCCCAGGCCGAAGGCGCCGAGGTCATTGCCTTTTGTCGCCTTGAAGACCTGGGCAACGATGTTGGGGACGTACTGGTCCCACGTCTCGATGAAGATGAAGCCGGCGCCGGCGGCGACCCCCATCAGGATGCCGTCGAGCGGTCCGCGGACCCGCAACAGGTCGAACAGCGATGCCGGCATGCCCATCCGCAGGCGGGCGGCAAACAGCGTCAGGCCGGCGCCGAACAGCACGGCGATGGCTTTCATCAGCTCTTCCATCAGGCCAGCGCCGAAGAACATGCCGATGAAGGCGTTGAAGAATATGCGCGAGCCCGTGAGATTGGAATTGCCGGGCAGGATCTCGCGGAAAATGAAGAAGAACAGGCGCAGGAACGGCGGTGTCAGCAGGATGCTGATCACCACGATCGGAAACACGAAGTACCAGATCTTGCGATCGGTGCGCGAGTACAGGAAGACCGAGAACAGCGTGAGCAGCAGCAGGTACGCCGTGATGACCATCGTCAGCGAGCGGAACACGCCATAGCGCGCTTGCGGCGTCGGCGCATTCATCAATGCCTGCATCAGGCCGAACAACAGCACGGTGGCGAGCGCGGTCGCGATCCCGACGATGAACAGCGGGCTCTTGAACAGGCTGATCTTGCCCGACCGGATCGGCACGATTTCGGAGAACGACGCTTCGTCGTGATCTCGCGGAATCGGCGGCATGTTGTTGGCCATTCTGTCTCCCCATCTCCCCTCAGCCCATGGCCGGCGCCCCGCCGTGCTCACGGGCTGCACGCACCATGCCCGCGCTGGCCACGTCGCCGAGGCTCATACCGACGTTTCGGGCGCGTACTCCACTGCCGGTGCCGTATCGGCCGGCGCCTGGGCCGGCGAACCGATCGCCAAACATAGCGTCACGTCATCACCGCTGCCACGCTGCGAGACGTCGCCCAGCCACTTGTCGAGCTTGTCCAGCACGCTGCGCAATCCCATCTTGCGTACCGACGTCCGATAGTCGCGGCCGATCGACAGGAAGGTCTTCTCGTCGGCGAACGACTTCGATACGCCGTCGGTCGACAGCATGACGAAATCGGGCCACGGCTGTCCATCGAGGCGCCGGCGCACATGGGCGCGAAAGCGCTGCGCGGCGTTGTCCAGGCACAGAGAATAAGTCTGCTCGCCGACCAGCCCCTCATCATTCGGCAGTGGGCGATCGACCCTGCCGTCGGGGTAGCCGAAGAGGATGTCACCATCGCCGATCTGCAGCACGATCAAGCGATCGGGCCGGACCGCGACGGCGGCCAGCGTGGCGCCGTAGGGCAACAGCTTTTCCTGCTCGGACTCGACCCACTCGCTGTCGACCGGATGACGGGCAAGATCCTCCGCCACCGCCTGCCGCCAGGACACCAGCACCTCGGCCACGATCGCCGCGGCATCGTCGGATGGATCGGGTGCCTCGAGGTAGCGCCCCAGCGTCGCCTTCGCCACCTCGACCGCCAACCGGGAGCCCACCTCGGAGCGATAGTAGGCCGCGCCGCCATGCCCATCGGAGATGGCGGCGACAAAGCCTTCCGTCGCCTGGGTCGCCGCCGGCGGCACCCAGCCGATGGCATCCTGGTTGGGCTGACCCCGTCGGACATGCGATGCGCCGCGCACCGAGGCGCCGCCCAGTGTCCACGCCATTCGACTCGTCATCACACTGTCGACCATCATTGCGTTTGCCACTGCGGCTGCCGCGGTGCTGCAGGTGCCGCAGCACCGGCAACCAGCCGCCCGGTGCGCCGGCCGAAATCGATGACGGCGCCGTGCATGATGCGCACCGCACGCCCCGGCTCCACGATCACCGCGCCGGCGTCGGGCAGCGTCGCCCGCCAGGGTGTCGCGGTGAGGTTGCGCAGCCCCCAAACGTTGGGCCGATCTGGATGCGCCTCGATCACCCCGCCGGGGCTGGTGAAATCCAGTGCCCGGTCGGGATCGAGATGGCGCAAGGCGATGCGCCCGCCCGGCGACAGCGTGACGATCTCGCGGCCGAACATCAGCACCGGCGGCTTGGCCAGCGGCGCGCCGCAGCCGACACAGGCATGTGGCGCCAAGCCCTGCCCGCCGGCCTCGAGGTGCAACGCCTGCTCAAAGCCGCAGGCCCTGCAGGCCACGATCGCATCGACCATGCGCGCGAAGGCATTGCGCCACTCCGGCTCGAGAATGCGATCGCCGGGTTGGCGCAAGCCAATGGTGAACGAACGCACGAACAGTGTCCGGATCGCCGGCGTCAGCGAATTCCAGCGCGCCACGATCGGCTCATGGAAGCCCTGGACCGGACCGTTCGAGCCATCGGCGGGATCGAACAGGAAGACCGGGTGGCTGCCGTAAAGACCGACCTCGGCCGATGAGTCCATGATCTGGATTTCGGCCTCACGCCGACCATCCAGCGGGTGCCAGCCGTGCAGGATGTAGAAGAACAACACGGCCATCGAGAACAGGTCGGTCTTGGTGCTGGGCAGCGCGCGGCGCATCACCACTTCGGGCGCCATGAACTTGCGGGTGCCGAAGACCGATGCATCCATGCCGTCGACATCGACGTTGTCGTTGTCGCAAATGACCACGTCGCCGCTGTCGGGGCTGAGGAAAATGTTGCCGAAGTTGATGTCCTGGTAGCAGAAGCCGCGTGCATGCAATTCCAGGAAATTGTGCGCCACGCTGTGGCAGACCATGACGCGCTTGGCGAGCGGCAATTCCAACCGGTTGGGCGGCCGCGCGATCAGGCCGCGCATGCCGGCGTACTCCGCCTGCCGCAGGGGCATGACGTAGCCGAAGCTGCCGCTATGGGCCACTTCGACCAGATCGATCGGCCACAGGAAGCGGTCGGTGGGCGGACCGACACCGATGGCGCGCGACAGCCGCGCCCGCAGCGTCTTGTCTACCCGAGCAATGCTGTCGTGGTACCATTTCAACGCAAAGCGCGAGCCGTCGATGTCGACGGTGTAGACCGCGCCCTGACCGCCGGCACCCAGCAGGTCGATGACGCGACCATGGCGACGACCGCGTACCGTCAGGAACGGTGTTCCCAGGGGCAGGTCTTCGGCTCGCCCGCTCATCGGGCCACCTCCGGCGCCGGCCCCGTTCTGCGCGTACCGGCGGGCACGGCCGCACCCGGCGCGCACGGCACCGGGCACCGGACCGGACGTCGCCGGGACAGAGGCTCGACCATGACTGCACACCTCCTCCGCGCCGGCGGTGGCGCGATGCCGCCGGCGGTACACGCCCGAACCGCGCGGACGGCCGGTGAGCCCTCAATAATACATTACCGGTCCGGGCCTGCCTAGGCATTCGCAGTCAAAGGCAGGTGTCCGTCACCCCGCGCACGCCGCTATATAGGCGCCGCGCCAAAGTCTGCAAGCGAAACGAAAACAACCGCTTAGGCAGAAATCCGCAGATTTCGTGCAAATCACGTTGCCAGCGTGCCCTCGACGCATGTCACGCATTGTCCGCCCAGGCGGACGATGCCGTGTCCATCGATTTCGACCTGCACGCGCCCAGCCCGACCGACCTGGCCGCCTTGCGAGGCGACGTAGCGGTGCCCGAGGGCCTCGAGCAGCCCACCATCGCGCGCGAAGACCGCGACGCAGCCATTGCCGCTGCCACAGACGGGATCTTCGTTGACGCCGTCGGCGGGGGCGAAGGCACGCACCTCGATCGCGGCCGGCCCGCCCGGCGGGTAAAGGCCAAACACCGTAACGCCGGTGGCCTCCAATCGCGTCGAGAGTGCCGCCATCCGCGCCATGTCCGGGCGCAGGCCAGCGACGGCGGCGGCGTCATGTAGCCGCGTCACGATCCACCGCGGTCCGACGTCGATGATGCGCGGCGACGGCGCGCGCCCGACCGGGGCGTCCAGTACCGACGCCAGATCATCGACATCGGCGGGCGCCAGTTCGCGCACGGTTGCCGGCGGCAGCTCCAGCGTGACCACACGATCGGGCCCGGAGCCGCTCAATGACAGGTTCACCAGCCCGACATTGCACTCCTGCACCAGCCGTCCGTCACGCGGTGTCGCCACCCCCGCGTCCAGAACCGCGTGCGCCGTGCCCAGGGTCGGGTGGCCGGCGAACGGCAGTTCGCTGCGCGGCGTGAAGATGCGCACGCGGTAATCCGCGCCCGCCTGCGTCGGTTTCAGGACGAAGGTGGTCTCCGACAGGTTGGTCCAGTTGGCGATGCGCTGCATCGTCTCGCCGTCAAGTCCGTCGGCGTCGAGGACGACGGCCACCGGGTTGCCGGCGAACGGCTTGTCCGTGAAAACATCGACCTGCTTGAAGCGTAGCGACATGGCGACCTCCGGCGGTTGTAGCCACGACATAGGGTCGTCGCTTCCAGCCAGCAACACCAGAGTTGTCAGGGCACAACCACGAAATCTGCGCCGGCGTGTTCAATCGTGACGCATGGTATAGCGTCGTCTACCATTGCAACGATACACACACAGCGAATGGAGGGAATCCATGGGCTCGATGATCGACATCAAGCGGCCGGACGGCGGCACGGTGCGCGGCTATTTCGCGGAGGCCGGCCGCGGCAAGCCCGGGATCGTGGTGATCCAGGAGTGGTGGGGCCTGAACGACCAGATCATGGGCGTTGCCGACCGCTTCGCGCGCGCCGGTTACAACGCCATCGCCCCTGATCTCTATAAGGGGCGCGTGACGACGACGCCGGATGAGGCAAACCACCTGATGGAAGGTCTCGATTTCCCCGGCGCCACGCACCAGGACATCCGCGGCACCACCCAGCACCTCAAAGGGCTGGGCGGCAAGGTCGCGGTGATGGGCTTCTGCATGGGCGGCGCCCTGACGGTGGCGGCTGGCGTCCATATCCCGGAAGCCGACGCCGGCGTCTGCTTCTACGGCATCCCGCCCGCCGAGTTTGCCGATCCGGCCAAGATCCGCGTGCCGTTCCAGGGCCACTTCGCCAACAGGGACGACTGGTGTACGCCGGCCAACGTCAATGTGCTGGAAGCCGCCATGAAAGCCGCTGGCCTGAAGCCGGATATCCATCGCTATGACGCAGCGCACGCCTTCGCCAACGAACGCAGCGCGGCCTATGACGTGACATGCGCCAACCAGGCCTGGGAGCGCATGCTGCCCTTCCTCGCCACGGCGTTGAAGTAAGCACGGCAGGACAACGAGAGGTCCGACGGTCGATGCCCGCCTCCCCCTACGCCATCGCGATGATTTGGCCCTGGTTGCTGGCCGCGCTGGCGTTCGGCTATGTCATGGGCTCGATCCCGTTCGGGCTGATCTTCACGCGCCTGGCCGGCGCCGGGGACATCCGGCAAGTCGGCTCCGGCAACATCGGCGCCACCAACGTGCTGCGCACCGGTCGCAAGGGCATCGCTGCCGCCACCCTGGTGGCTGACGCCGGCAAGGGCGCGGCGGCGGTGTTGATCGCCGCCGCCCTGGCGGGCGAGCCGGCGTCGTTGGCTGCCGGCCTGGGCGCCGTGCTGGGCCACTGCTTTCCGGTGTGGCTGAAGTTCAAGGGCGGCAAGGGCGTCGCGACGACCCTGGGCTGTCTGTTGGCCTGGTCGTGGCCGCTGGGGATCGCCGCCTGCCTGCTATGGCTGCTGCTGGCGGTGTTGTTTCGCATCTCGTCGCTGTCGGCCCTGCTGGGCCTGGCCTTGACGGCCGTCCTGGCCTGGTTGTTCGGCCTCGCGCCGCCCTGGGGTTACGCCGTGTCGTCCGTCCCCATGGCCATTGTCGTGACGCTGACCATCGCCCTGGTGTGGGCCATGCACCACGAAAACATCGCCCGCCTGCTGGCTGGCACGGAACCCAAGATCGGGCAGTCGAAGAAGGCCTAGCCCCAGACCACGACGGGGACGCGCATCAGTTGACTTGCCGGTTCGGGCGTCGCCTAATCCGCGCAGCAACGAAGCAGAGGGGTGTCTGCCATGCGTTTCTCACGCCTGCTCATCGCCACGACCGTGGCTCTGTCGCTGGCATCGCCGCTATCCGCCAAAACCCTGCGCTGGGCCAGCGTCGGCGACGCGCTGACGCTCGATCCGCACGCGCAGAACGAAGGGCCGACGGCGGCCATGAACCAGCACATCTACGATCCGCTGATTCAACGCGACCCGAGCCTGAAGAAGATTCCCAACCTGGCGCTGTCGTGGAAGCCGATCTCCCCGAACGTCTGGGAATTCAAGCTGCGGCCCAACGTGAAGTTCTCCGACGGCACGCCGTTTACGGCCGACGACGTCGTGTTCAGCATCACGCGCGTGCTGTCGCCGACATCGGACTTCAAGACCTACCTGGCATCGGTCAAGGAGGCCAAGGCGATCGATCCGCTGACGGTGCACATGATCACCGACGGTCCGAACCCGATCCTGCCCGACCAGCTCACCAACATCTTCATTATGTCCAAGGCGTGGGCCGAGAAGCACAACGTCACCAAGCCGCAGAGCTACAAGGACAAGGAAGAGACTTTCGCGGTCCGCAATGCCATGGGCACCGGCCCCTTCATGGTCAAGCAGCGTGACCCCGACATCAAGACCGTCCTGGTCAAGAACCCCACCTACTGGGGCAAGGACGAATTCAAGGACTACCCCGACGAACTGGTCTACACGCCGATCAAGGAACCCGCTACGCGCGTGGCGGCATTGATCTCGGGCCAGCTCGATTTCGTCCTCGACGTTCAGCTGCAGGACGTGGCGCGCGTCAAGCAGACGCCGGGACTCAAGACGCTGGAGTCGGCACAGATCCGTGCCATCTTCTTCGGCCTGGATGTCGGCTCGCCGGAGCTGAAGTACAGCGACGTCAAGGGCAAGAACCCGTTCGCCGACAAGCGCGTGCGCGAGGCGATGTACAAGGCGATCGACATCAATGCCATCAAGACCAAGGTGATGCGCAACTTCGCATCCCCGGCCGGCATCATCACGTCCCAGGGCGTCAACGGCTGGACCAAGGAACTTGGCGCCCGCCCACCCTATGACATCGCCGGCGCCAAAAAACTGATGGCGGAAGCCGGCTACCCGAACGGCTTCAAGGTCACGCTCGACTGCCCCAACGACCGCTACAACAACGACGAGGCGATCTGCCAGGCCGTTGTCGGCATGCTGTCGCAGATCGGCATCCAGATCGACCTGCAGGCACGTTCCAAGACGCTGCACTTTCCCAAGCTGCAGAAGAAGGACAGCAGCTTCTTCCTGCTGGGATGGGGCGTGCCGACGCTCGACTCCCACTACGTGTTCTCGTTCATGTATCAGACCAACGACGGCAAGAAGAACGGCTCCTGGAACTTCACCGGTTACAGCGATCCGAAGCTCGACGGCATGATCGAGAAGATGGCGCAGGAAACGGACATCGAGAAACGCGACGGGCTGATCGCCGACGCCTGGAAGGTCGCACGCGAGACCAACGCCTACCTGCCGCTGCACGATCAGGTGATCGTCTGGTCGATGAGCGACAAGGTCGACATGCCGATCTTCGCCACCGACTCGCCGTACTTCCGATACGCCAAGATGAAGTGAGGTCCAGCGCGCCGTCTCCTGCGCCAGATCGCGGGGGACGGCGCGCGCACCAGGTTCGCACATGCTCTCTTTCCTGGTCTCCCGACTGCTGCAGGCGGCTGCAGTGATGACAGCCGTCTCCTTCCTCTGTTTCGTGCTGTTCAACTTCGTCGGCGATCCGATCAACAACATGGTCGGCCAGGAGGCCACGCAGTCGGAGCGCGCCGAGTTGCGCCATCAGCTCGGCCTCGACGATCCGGTGCCGATCCAGTTCGTGCGGTTCCTCGGTAACGCCGCGATAGGCAACTTTGGCAAGAGCTACCGCATGGCCCGGCCCGTCGAGCAGCTCATCGTGGAGCGGCTGCCGGCCACGCTTGAACTGGTGTTCTGTGGTGCCCTGCTGGCGCTGCTGCTGGGCATCCCGCTGGGCGTGCTGACCGCACTGCGACGCGACACCTGGGATACGCGTGCGGTCATGACCTTCTCGCTGGCCGGCGTCGCCATGCCGACCTTCGTCAGCGGTATCCTGCTGATCTACGTCTTCTCCGTCGAATGTACGGGCTGGGTGGCCTGGCTGGGCCTGCCCACCGGGCTCTGCCTGCCGTCGTTCGGCCGCGGCGATACCGTGAAGATCGGATGGTGGAGCTCCGGGCTGTTCACGGGTACCGGCTTGAAAGCCCTCATCCTGCCGTCGGCGACCCTGGCGCTGTTTCAGATGACGTTGGTGCTGCGGCTGGTGCGCTCGGAGATGCTCGAGGTGCTGCGTACCGACTACATCAAGTTCGCGCGCGCCCGCGGGCTCACCAACCGCGCCGTCCATTTCCACCATGCGCTCAAGAACACCTTGCTGCCGGTGATCACCGTGATCGGCCTGCAGATCGGTGGCCTGATCGCCTTCTCGATCATCACCGAGACAGTGTTCCAATGGCCGGGCATGGGCCAGCTCTTCATCCAGTCCGTGCAGTTCGCCGACATACCCGTGATGGCAGCCTACCTGGTGATGATCTCGTTCTTCTTCGTCACCATCAACTTGATCGTCGATTTGACCTACGCCGTCATCGACCCGCGCCTGCGCGTCGACCGGGCCCGCGCCGTCGGCAACGCCCATTGACCTCGCCGCCGCTTTCCGCGTGACTTGCCCGGCCGCCGGGCGGAAAATCCGCCGCACCGGAGGAAACACCATGGACACCCACGTCTCATCGGAAGCGGCCGCACACATCAAGGTCACACCGATCAATGGCAATATCGGGGCCGAGATCAGCGGCGTTGATCTGCGCCGGGCATTGAGTCCAGCTGAAGCCGCCGCGATGCGCGCCGCACTCGTGAAGCACGAGGTAATCGTGCTGCGCGATCAGGACATCACGCTCGATCAGCAGATGGAATTCGGCCGCCTGTTCGGCGATCTCTCGATCCATCCCTTCTCGCCCAATCTCGACGATAAGCGCGAAGTGATCGTGCTCGACTACGGCAAAGACAATCCGCCTCACCTCACCGACCAGTGGCACGCCGACGAGACGTTCCGCGGAGCGCCGCCGCTGGGCACTATCCTGCGTGCCCGCGTCGTGCCCGAGGTCGGCGGCGACACGCTGTTCTCCAGCATGACCGCCGCCTACACGGGCCTGTCGGAACGCATGAAGGCCTACATCCATGGGCTGGAGGCATTGCATGACTTCAAGCCGTGGCGACCGCTGTTCACCAGTGCCGAGGCGCATCAGAAGAAGCTGCGCGAGATCGAGGCGCAGTTCCCCAATCCATGGCATCCGGTGGTGCGGGTGCATCCGGTGTCGGGCCGCCGCATCCTCAATGTCAACGCGCAGTTCTGCGTGCGCATCAAGGGACTGAAGGACGACGAAAGCAGCATGATCCTGCAGTACCTCTACAGTCGCGCGGCGATCCCCGAGTATCAGCTGCGCGTGAAGTGGCAGCCGCACACGATCGTCATGTGGGACAACCGCGCGGTGCAGCACTACGCGCCGCACGACTATTATCCGCAGCGCCGCACCATGGAGCGAGTCACTGTCGCGGGCGACCCGGTCGTCGGCGTCGAGGGCGCCTACACGCCCGAGGAAGGCGTCGGTCCGCTGCCGGATGGCAAGGGCGCCAAGATCGCGCCGCCGGGCAAGCGCCCGATCCGCGAGTTCGAGCGCGGCCTCTACTGACGAGGCGCTGGATGACTCTCGCTCCGTTGCGCCGCCGGCGGTTGGTCCAGTTCGCCGGTGCGTCGGTCGCTGCGTTCGCCGCCCATGATGCGACAGCTCAGGATACCTACCCCGACAAGCCGATCCGCATCGTGGTGCCGTTCCCGCCGGGCGCACTCACCGACGCCATCGGCCGCGTGGTCGCCGATCGCCTGCGGGACAGCTTCAAGCAACCCGTCGTGGTCGAGAACAAACCTGGCGCCAGCACCTTGCTTGGCGCCAGCCAGGTCGCCAAGGCGGCACCCGACGGCTACACCCTGATGGTGGCGACCAGCACGACTCTGGGCATTGCGCCGGCGTTGTTCACCAATCCGCCGATCAAGGTCAGTGACCTGACCGGCGTCGCCATGATCGGTGCCGTGACCCTGTTCCTGGTCACGCATCCGGCGGTGCCGGCAACCGACATACCGACGTTGATGGCGGCGCTGCGCGCCAAGCCCGACGGCTATACCTATGCCTCGCCGGGCAACGGCACGATCCATCACCTGGTGATGGAGATGCTGTGCCGCCAGGAGAACGCCCGCGCCCAGCACGTGCCGTATCAGGGCAGCGGCCCGGCCATCACCGACGTGATGTCAGGCCGTGTCGATTTCATGTGGATCGACGCCACGGTTGTAACGCAGCACATCCGCGCCCGTCGCGTGCGGCCGCTGGCAGTCACGGGATCGCGGCGTACGCCAGCGTTTCCCGATGTGCCTGCACTGACCGAGTCGCATCCCGACATCGACCTCGTCGCCTGGCAATCGATCGCCGCGCCCGCCGGCACGCCCGCAGCGGTCATCGGTCGGCTCAATGGCGAGATCAATGCCCTGCTCAATGAACCCGCTTTCCGCGGCCGCCTGGCGGACATGGGTGTCGAGGCCAATCCCATGAGCATCGCGGCCTTCAATGCGCTGATCCAGCGCGATGCCGGACGCTGGGCCGAGGCCGTCAAGCAATCGGGCGCCAAGGTCGACTGACGCTGTTACTTTTCCATGACTGGGCCTGTGATCGCGGGCGCGTGCATGCACGGCGGCGTTGCGGCAATGGGAGTCGTGGCCCTCGCTGTCGGCGGCTACAAGTGGCCCGCATGTCCGTCGAATCCGAAGCTGCCGCAGCGGCACGCACAAGCCAACCGTCGCCGGCAATGCCATGGTTGCTGTTGAGTGCAGCATGCCTGGGTTCCTTCGCAGCGTCGGCCAGCGGCACGACACGCTCGCCGTTCCTGCTCGACATGGCGCGCGATCTGTCGGTCAACCTGGTCCTGGTCGCCAACCTGGTGTCGATGACAGCTACTGCCTGGGGTGTCATGTCGCTGGTGGCCGGCATGGCGTCGGATCGTTGGGGACGACGACCGTTCCTTGTCGGCGGCCCCATCGGACTGGCGATCTGCATGGCCGGTGTGGTGCAGGCCGGCGATTTCACCGGTGTCGCGATCTGGGCGACGTTGGGCGGCGCCTGCTGCGGCATCTTCACGGGCCCCATCTTTGCCGAGGTCGCGTCGCGTGTCGCCGCCAGCCACCGTGGCCGCGCGCTCAGCTGGGTGATGAGCGGCCAGTCCCTGACCCTGGTTGTCGGCGTGCCTGTAGCGGCCTGGGCCGGCGCGAGGATCGGCTGGCGCGGCTGGCATATCGCGCTGGCGGTGTTCGCCCTGGCCGGGGCGCTCAGCCTGTGGGCCGCCACGGCGCAGGGTCCGGCAGAGCGCGCCACACGGCGCGCCAATGACGGCCCGCGCGGCCGGCTCTCGTGGCCGGTGATCATGCTGCTCGTCATCAGCGTCACCGAACGCGTGTGCTACGGCCTGGTTGTCGTCTACTTCGCCACCTTCCTGCTGGAGCAATACCAGGTCGGGCTCGAAGCGGTCGCGTTGCCGCTGGCCCTGGTTGCCGTCGGCAACATCGTCGGCACTGCCATCGGCGGCCAGCTGGCCGATCGCGTGCGCAACCGGCTCGGTCTCTTCGGCGCCTGCATGGCGGCCACCGCGGTCGCCGGGCTGGCCTTGTTCGTCTGGAAACCTGACATCACCGTCTCCGTCGTGCTGGGCTTCGCCTATGTCTTCATCAACGCGTTCGGCCGGCCGGCGCTGATGGCGGCGCTGGCCGACGTGCCCGAGGATGTGCGCGGCACGGTCATGGGCCTCAACGGCACCAGCGCCAGTGTCGGGTGGGTTGCGGCGGCGGCGCTGGGTGGCTGGATGATCGCCACCTGGGGGTTCGTCGGCTTCGGTCCGCTGTCGGCCGCGCTGGCCCTGCTGGGCGCTGTCCTGGCTTTTACCTGGCGACGCTGACATCCCTTCCCCCGCTGGCCGACACCCGGCATGATCGCGGGCGATGTCGGACGCCTCCTTCGCTGCGCGCCTGCGCGATTCTGACCTGTGGTGGAGCTTCAGCCGCTCGCCGCTCACCGTGGCCGCGGCGCTCATCACGGTGCTGTTCGTGGTCGGCGCCCTGTTCGCACCGTGGCTGGCGCCGCATGATCCGTTCAATCCGCGCACCCTGAAGCTGCTTGACGCTTTCACCCCACCGGTCTGGACCGCCGACGGCAAGCCGGACTACCTGCTGGGTACCGACAACCAGGGCCGCGACGTGTTGTCCGCGATCATGTATGGCGGCCGTATCTCGCTGCTGGTGAGTCTAGCGGCCATCGCGTTTTCGGTAACGTTCGGCGTCGGGCTGGGGCTGGCCGCCGGCTTCCGCGGCGGCTGGGTCGACACCCTGATCATGCGGATTGCCGACATCCAGCTCACCGTGCCGGCGATCCTGATCGCACTCACCCTGGACGGCGTGGCGCGCGTGGCCTTTCCCAAGATGCACGATCAGTTCGCGGTGTGGGTGCTGGTGCTGTCGATCGGCTTTGCCAACTGGCCACAGTTCGCGCGCGTCACGCGCGCCACGACCCTGGCGGAGCGGAGCAAGGACTACGTCAACGCTGCGCGCATCATCGGCATCTCCGGCACCAAAATCGCGATCAAGCACGTGCTTCCCAACGCCCTGGGGCCGGTGCTGGTGATCGCCACCATCGGGCTGGCGCTGGCCATCATCGCCGAGGCGTCGCTCTCCTTCTTGGGTGTCGGCATGCCGCCAACCCAGCCGTCGCTGGGCACCCTGATCCGCATCGGCAACGCTTTCCTGTTCTCGGGCGAATGGTGGATCGTGATCTTCCCGGCCCTGGCATTGATGGTGCTGTCATTGGCCGTCAATCTGCTGGGCGACTGGCTGCGCGATGCGCTGAACCCGAAACTGCGATAACGCGTATACAACTTTCACGCGATTTACAGTCCAGCCGATTCGCGTTATGAGAACACCTCATGAACGCAATGGCTCCCCTCTCCCTGTTGTCCCGAGCCGCAAGCGCCATCGTCCCCTCGCGACGATCGCACGATGGTCTGCGGCTTGACGGCGAACGCCTGGCCTGTGTGCGACTGGCGCGCACGCCGCGCGTGGGACCGGTGACGTTTCACGAGATGCTGGGCCACTACGGCTCCGCCACGGCAGCGCTGGAGGCGTTGCCGTCGTTGGCGCGTCGTGCCGGCTTTGCGCAGGCACCCGTGTCGCCGCCAGCGGCAGCGATCCAGCGCGAGGCCGAGGGCCTTGCCGCGCTGGGCGGCCGCTTCATCATTCATGGCGATGCCGACTATCCGGTGGCCCTGGCGCAGATCCCGGATGCGCCCCCGGTCTTGTCGGCCATCGGCGACAGCACCCTGCTGGCGCGGCCCATGATTGCCGTGGTGGGCGCACGCAATGCGTCGACCAACGGCCGGCGGGTGACGATTGCCCTGACGACGGACCTGGGTGCTGCGGGCTTTGTGGTCGCGTCCGGCCTGGCGCGCGGGATCGACACCGCGGCACACCGCGCGGCGCTCGAGACCGGCACCGTCGCCGTCCTGGCGGGTGGCATCGACGTCATCTACCCGCCAGAGAACGCGGATCTCTACCGCGCGATGGCCGAACGCGGCCTGATCCTGTCGGAGGCGCCGCTGGGCGCAGTGCCCCAGGCCCGGCATTTTCCCCGGCGCAACCGCATCGTGTCCGGCTTGTCGCTGGGCGTGCTGGTGGTGGAAGCGGCGCTGCAGTCGGGCTCGCTCATCACCGCCCGTCAAGCAGCCGATCAGGGACGCGAGGTCTTCGCCGTGCCGGGCTCGCCGCTTGACCCGCGCTGTCGCGGCAGCAATCAGCTCATCCGTGATGGCGCTCACCTGGTCGAGGGCGCCACCGACGTGCTCGCCCACATGAACCCTGCGACACCCCAGAATCTTGTCGTCACAAAAAGTAACCTCAAGAAATCCCCGTCGACCGGCACGAGCGCACAGTTGGCGGGGACATTTGATGCCGCACCTCAAGTCATTGAAAAAACGAATGATTCTTTGGATGACCGCATCCTCGCATGCCTCGGTCCCAGTCCTACCCCGGTTGACGAACTGATCCGTGAGTGCCATGTCTCGGCCGCCCTCGTCACGGCCGCCCTACTCGATCTGGAGCTTTTGGGGAGGGTGGAGCGGCTGCAAGGAAACATGGTCGCCCTGATCTAAGGCGTTGTTATCGCTGGCGATTGGGGTGCAATCGCGGAGCGGCGCCTGCGCCGGCGAACGATTTAAATGTCCAACGTCCTCGTCGTCGAGTCGCCGGCCAAGGCCAAGACCATCGGCAAATACCTGGGTCCCGGTTACACCGTGCTGGCCAGCTTCGGCCATGTGCGCGACCTGCCGGCCAAGGATGGCTCGGTGCGTCCGGATGAAGATTTCGCCATGGACTGGGAGATCGACGCCCGCTCCCAGCAGCGGGTGAACGACATCGCCCGCGCCGTGAAGGGCGCCAAGACTCTTTATCTCGCGACTGACCCTGATCGCGAGGGCGAAGCCATCTCCTGGCACGTCATGGACATCCTGGCGCACAAGAATGCGCTCAAGGGCGTCCAGGTCAAACGGGTCGCCTTCAACGCCATCACCAAGAAGGCGGTGCAGGACGCCGTAGCGCATCCGCGCGACATCGACCAGCCGCTGGTCGAGGCCTATCTGGCGCGCCGCGCGCTCGACTATCTCGTCGGCTTCACGCTCTCGCCGGTGCTGTGGCGCAAGCTGCCCGGCAGCAAGTCGGCCGGTCGCGTGCAGTCGGTCGCGCTGCGCCTGATCTGCGAGCGCGAGGCCGAGATCGAGGCCTTCCGGGCGCGCGAATACTGGACCATCGATACGCTGTTCACGACGCCGCGCGGGCAGGTCTTCAGCGCCCGCCTCACGCACCTCAACGGCCAGAAGCTCGACAAGTTCGACCTGCCGACCGAGGCCGAGGCGATGGCGGCCAAGGCACAGATCGAGAGCCGCGCCTTTTCCGTAGCCAGCGTCGATCGCCGGCAGGTCAGGCGCAATCCGCCGCCGCCGTTCATCACCTCGACCCTGCAGATGGAGGCCTCGCGCAAGCTCGGCCTGGGTGCCGCGCACACGATGCGCGTGGCGCAGCGGCTCTACGAGGGCGTCGACGTCGACGGTGAGACCGTCGGCCTGATCACATACATGCGCACCGACGGCGTCGACATGGCGCCCGAGGCGCGCGCGCAGACGCGTAACCTGATCGAAAGCAAGTACGGCAAGGACTACGTTCCCGAGCAGCCGCGCTTCTATACGTCCAAGCAGAAGAACGCGCAGGAAGCCCACGAGGCGATCCGCCCCACCGATTTGTTCCGCACGCCCGAGAGCGTGGCGCGCTATCTCGATCGCGACCAGCTGCGGCTCTACGAGCTGATCTGGAAGCGCACGGTGGCCTGCCAGATGGAAAGCGCCGTGCTCGATCAGGTCACGGTCGACATCGAGTCGGGCGATCACAATGTACGCCTGCGCGCCACCGGTTCGGTGGTGAGGTTCGATGGCTTCCTCACGCTCTACGAGGAAGGCAAGGACGACGAGGAGAGCGAGAACGGCGCCCGCCTCCCCGACGTACAGCCGCAGGATCCCCTGCAGCGCGGCGACGTGAAGCCCGAGCAGCATTTCACCGAGCCGCCGCCGCGGTACTCCGAGGCGACGCTGGTGAAGAAGCTGGAGGAGCTCGGCATCGGCCGGCCCTCGACCTACGCCAGCATCATCGAGGTGCTTCAGAATCGTGGCTACGTGGTGCTCGATCGCAAGCGCTTCGTACCCGAGGACCGCGGCCGCATCGTCACCTCGTTCCTGGTGACGTACTTCCCGCGCTACGTCGAGTACGACTTCACGGCCGGCCTGGAGGAGCAGCTCGACGACATCTCCGGCGGTCGCGTCGACTGGCGCGCCGTGCTGCGCGCCTTCTGGCGCGACTTCAAGGGCGCAGTCGACGGCACGTCGGAACTGCGCGTCAAGGACGTGCTCGACGCCATCGATGCCGAACTGGGACCGCACTTCTTCCCCGAACGCACCGACGGCAAGGATCCGCGCGGCTGTCCGGCGTGCGAGAAGGGTCGGCTGTCGTTGAAGCTCGGCAAGTTCGGCGGCTTCATCGGCTGCTCGAACTACCCGGAGTGCCGCTACACCCGCAAGCTCGCGGTACCGCCGGCCAACGACAATGGTGACGGCAATGGCAATGGCGCGCTGGACGGCCCGCGCGAGCTGGGTATCGACCCCGAGACCGGCAAGACGGTGACGGTGCGCCAGGGCCCCTACGGGGCCTACGCCCAGCTGGGCGAGGCCGAGGGCAAGGAGAAGCCCAAGCGCGCCTCGCTGCCCAAGGGCTACAGCGCCACCGAAGTCACGCTCGAGCAGGCACTGGCGATCCTGTCGCTGCCGCGCGAACTGGGCAAACATCCCGAGGATGGCGAACCGATCCTCGCCGGCATCGGCCGCTTCGGCCCCTATGTACGGCACGGCTCGAATTATCGTTCGATCCCGGCCGACGAGGACGTGCTGAGCATCGGCATGAACCGCGCCGTTGCGCTGCTGGCCGAGCCCAAAGCCGGTCGTGGTGCGCGCGCGCCGGTCAAGGCACTGCGCACGCTCGGCGAACATCCCGACGACGGCCAACCCGTCGAGGTCTACAGCGGCCGTTACGGACCCTACGTCAAGCATGGCAAGGTCAACGCCACGCTCACCAACGGCCTGACGCCCGAAGCCGTGACCCTGGAGCAGGCCCTGCCCCTGCTGGCCGCACGCGCGGCCAACGGCGGCGGCGGACGGCGCGGCAATCGCCGGACGGCATCGAAGAAAGCCGCAGCACCCAAGGCTGCGACCAAAACCACAGACAAGAAACCTGCCGCCAAGAAACCCGCCGCGAAGAAGAAAGCGGCCGGCAAGAAAGCGGCTGCATAGGCATGCGTCGCGCCTGAACGCGCGACCCGCCAACATTTGATGAAACCAAAGAAACAGACAACTCCCCTTCCCACCCGCGACCAGATCCTCGCCTTCATCCGCGAGAGTCCGGTGCCGGTCGGCAAACGTGAAATCGCCAAAGCCTTCAACATCAAGGGTGCCGACCGCGTCGGCCTGAAGGAACTGCTGCGTGACCTGCGCGCCGACGGCGCCGTCGCGCGCGGCACCCGGCGCGAGCTCATGGATCCGGGCGCCTTGCCCGAGTACCTCGTGATCGAGGTGATCGGTCCCGACGCCGACGGCGATCTGCTGGCGCGCCCCGTACACTGGAATCCCGACGACGGCGCCGCCCCGCCCGAGATCATCGTGCAGCCGACGCGTGAGCACGCCGCGCCCGGCGCCGGCGACCGTCTGCTGGCGCGCCTGCGCAAGCGCGGCCAGCGCCGCTACGATGCACAGATCGTGCGCAAGGTAGGCCATGGCCCGCGCCGCATCCTGGGCGTGGTGGAAATGCCGCGTGGTGCGCGCAACGCCTTCGTGCGTCCCACCGACCGCAAGCTGCGCTACGAGATCGAGGTCGCGCCGCGCGATCTGAACGACGCCGTCGACGGCGATGTCGTTTGGGTCGAACCGATGGGCGGACACCTCGCCCGCCGCGGCCGTGTGCTCGAAAAGGTCGGCACCCTGCGCGATCCGCGCGCGGTGAGCCTGATCGCGATTGCCGCCAACGACATCCCGGTCGAGTTCCCCGAGGCGGCGCTGGTGCAGGCCCGCGAAGCCGTGGCGGCGCCGCTGGGTGATCGCGTCGACATGCGCGGCGTGCCGTTCGTCACCATCGACGGCGAGGATGCGCGCGACTTCGATGACGCCGTCTGGGCCGAGCCGGATTCCGACCCGGCCAATCCGGGTGGCTGGCATCTCAGCGTCGCCATCGCCGACGTCGCCTGGTATGTGCGCCCCGACGATGCGCTCGACCGCGCCGCCGTGCGCCGCGGCAACTCGGTATACTTCCCCGATCGCGTCGTACCGATGCTGCCCGAGGAACTCAGCAACGGCTGGTGCTCGCTGCGCCCGCACGAGGACCGGCCGACCCTGGTGGCCGAGATGTGGATCGACGCCGCCGGACACCTGAAGCGCCACCGCTTCCACCGCGCGCTGATCCGCTCGGCGGCGCGGCTCACGTATACCCGCATGCAGCAGGCGCGCGATGGCCATCCCGATGGCGAGCTGCTGCCGCTGATGAACGACGTGGTGGCTCCTTTGTACGGCGCCTACGCCACCCTGCTGCAGGCACGCCAGGCGCGCGGCACCATCGACCTCGACCTGCCCGAGCGCCTGGTCAGCCTCGACGAGACCGGCCGCATCGCCTCGATCCGCCTGCGCGAGCGCTTCGACAGCCACCGCCTGATCGAGGAGTTCATGATCCTCGCCAACGTGGCGGCGGCCGAGACGTTGGAGCGGCGTCACCAGCCCTGCATGTATCGTGTGCACGCGCCACCCGATGCCGCCAAGGTCCAGGCGCTGCGCGAGTTCCTTGCCACCCTGGGTATCGGCCTGCCGCCGGGCTTGAACCTGCAACCACGCGATTTCGAAGGCGTGCTGCGCAAGGCCGCCGGCCAGCCCTACGAACGGCTGGTGCACGAGACGATCCTGCGCAGCCAGAGCCAGGCCGTGTACAGCCCAGAGAATGTCGGCCATTTCGGCCTGGCGTTGCGCCGCTATGCGCACTTCACGTCGCCCATCCGCCGCTACGCCGATCTGCTGGTGCACCGCGCCCTGATCACGGGCCTCGGCCTGGGGGCAGGTGGCCTGCCGCCGGATGCCGGCGCCGGCTTCGCCGAACTGGGCGAGAGCATCTCGCAATGCGAGCGCCGCGCGGTCGCGGCCGAACGCGCGGCGATGGACCGCTACATGGCGGCCTACATGGCCGACCGGGTCGGCGCCGAGTTCGGCGCCCGCATCGCCGGAGTCACCCGCTTCGGCCTGTTCGTCGAACTGGACGACAGCGGCGCCAACGGCCTGATCCCGATCAAGACCCTGGGCGAGGAGTACTTCGATCATGACGAGCCGGGCCAGGCGCTGGTCGGCCGCCGCACCGGCGCGACCTGGCGGCTGGGCGACCGCGTCCGGGTGCGCCTGCGCGAAGCCGATGTCGCCACCGGCGGCCTGCTGTTCGAGATGCTGGAGCGGGTCGAAGCCGCTGCCAGCCGCCCCGGCCCTGCCGCGCGCCGCGTGCGGGCACCGGGCAAGACGGCGGCACGGCGCCCGACCACGCGCCGGCGTTGAGCGACATGAGCAACGACGACAAGCAGGCGCGTGACTGGGTGCCGGCGATGTGGCGCGGCTGGGCCGGCCGTTGCCCGGCCTGCGGCGCGCGCAGTCTCTTTACAGGCTACCTGAAGATGGCGCCGGCCTGCACCGCGTGCGGCGCGGACCTGGAGGCGTACCGGGCCGACGATGCGCCGGCTTACTTCGTGATCTTCATCGTCGGCCATATCGTCGTCCCCCTGGTGCTGCTGGTCGAGAAGCTGTACGAGCCGGCGCTCTGGGTTCACGCGGCGCTGTTCCTGCCGCTGACCATCGGGCTCTGCCTGTGGCTGCTGCCACGCGTCAAAGGCGCGGTCATCGGCGTGCTGTGGGCCCTGCGGGTACGGTCGCGTCAGCCGGGTTAACCGGTTTTTGTTCCACTTCGGGGGCGATCCGCTCTGTCCGGCGGTCGGGGCTATGGTAAAGTGCGTGTTACGGGTTCGGGATGCGCCGGCCGGTCCGGTTGGTGCACAGATATGCAGGATCGCATGGGCTTTCTGACTGTTCGCGGCCGTCGCGGGACGTCCGCCAAGGCCACGATTTGGCGCACGGTGTCGGTCCTGGCCGCCGCGATGGGTGTGGCCTCCTGCCTCGCCGCCGCCGATGGCCCGCCCCCGACATCAACCCTGCGCGACAGTTCGATCGACCGGGTTCTGGTCCGTGGCTATTCCGCCATCGCCGACCGCTACATCACGGCGATCAAGGACTACGGCCCCCTGACCGCCGAAGCCATCAAGAACGTCTCGGCACTCGACAGCCAGATCCGCCTCGAGGAGCGCGGTGGTGCCCTGGTGCTGTACCAGGGCGACAAGATCATCGCCCAGCGCCCGATACCGGCCGAGCGCGACGACGGTCCGGCCTGGGGCGAGGCCACCGCCGGCCTGGTGCGGGCCGCCATGGACGCCTCGCAGCCGCTGCGCGCGGCCGGCCGCGACCGCGTGCTGCGCGCCGCGATGGACGGAACGGCGCGCAAGCTCGATCGCAACTCGCGCTACTCGGACCCGGTCGAGTCGCGCGACAACCGCTTCAACCGCGAAGGCGACGGCGGCATCGGCGTCACCGTCGAGGCCGAGAACGACCAGACCATCGTACGGATGGTCCAGTCCGGCGCCCCGGCCGACGGCGCCGGCATCAAGCCCGGCGACCGCATCGTGTCGGTCGAGGGAAACCGGGTCGACGGCAAGCCGATGCGCGATATCGTGCGCCTGCTGCGCGGCCGCGTCGGCACCACCGTGTCGATGGGCGTGTTCCGCCCGTCGGAGAGCCGCGAGATCGTCTTCAGCATCCGCCGCGCCTACATCATTCCCACCACGGTGACCTATGAGCGCCGCGGCGACATCGCCCATATCAAGCTGACCGGCTTCAACAAGGGCACGCCGGAGGCCCTGAAGACGGCGCTGGAGACGGCGGCTGTCGAGATCGGTTCGGGGATGGCCGGCATCATCCTCGACATGCGCGACAACCCCGGCGGGCTGCTCGATCGCTCCATCACGACGGCGAGCCTGCTGCTGGACAGCGGCACGGTGCTGACCACCGAGGGCCGCCACCCCGACAGCCGCATGACCTTCCGCTCCAGCGGGACGGCTTTGCTGGCCCGCGTGCCGATGGTGGCACTGATGAACGGCCGCTCGGCCTCGGCCGCCGAGATCGTGGCCGCCGCGCTGCAGGATCGCGGCCGCGCCGTGGTGGTCGGCAGCACGTCCTACGGCAAGGGCACGGTGCAGACCGTGGTGCCCATGCCCAACGACGGCGAGCTGACCCTGACGTGGTCGCGCATGCTGGCGCCGTCAGGCTACGCCTGGGCCGAGATCGGCGTCTTGCCGACCGTGTGCACCGCCAAGTTCAGCGACTCCGGCACGCTGCCTGGCGAACTCGAGCAGCGCGCCCAGGAGGTGCGGCGCACGATGGCGGAATGGCACACCGTGCGCGATCCAACGCCCGAGCGCGTGAGCGCACTGCGCGCGCTCTGCCCGCCATCGGATCAGTCGCCGGCCAAGGACATCGAGCTTGCCGAGCGCGTGCTGCACGATCACACGCTCTACGCGCGCGCCATCGGCTACGCCACCAGCGCCATCGCCGAACGCCCGGACCCACCGCGCCCCTGGCCGCCGCAGTCGACGGGGACGCGGTAGTCGCAGCGGGCGTCCCGCCACGAGCCCCTCTCCGCCCACGTAGTGGGGGGAGAGGGAGGGGCCCGCGCGCAGCGCGGGAGGGTGAGGTGGGCGCCCCAACGCAGGCGATTGATCTTGTGAGAACGAGGCCGGGTTCAACACCCACCTCACCCTCCCATCGCTGACGCGACGGGCCCCTCCCTCTCCCCCCGCTGCGCGGGCGGAGAGGGGATTCTACTCCGCTGCCTGGCGCACGGGCTGACGCACCAGCTGCTGCTCGACCAGGGTGACCCAGTAGGAGGCACCCAGCGGCAGGACGGCGTCGTTGAAGTCGTAGCCCGGGTTGTGGACCATGCAGCTGCCTTCGCCGTCGCCGTTGCCGATCCAGATGTAGGCGCCCGGCTTGGCTTTCAGCATCCAGGCGAAGTCCTCCGAACCCATGGCCGGCGTCGGGTTGCGGTTGATGTTGGCGTCGCCCACCAGCGCAGCAGCGGCGCGCGCCGCATTCTCGGTCTCGGCCTCGGTGTTCACGGTGGCAGGATAGCGCCGCTCGTAGCGGAAGCTGATCGAGGCACCGAACGCCGCCGCGACGTTGCGCGCGATCTCCTGGATGCGCTTCTCGATGAAGTCCTGCACGTGCGCCTTGAAGGTGCGCACCGTGCCGCGCAGCATCGCGCTCTGCGGGATCACGTTCCAGGTGTCGCCGGAGTGGATCTGCGTGGTCGACACCACGGCGGTGTCCATCGGATCGACGTTGCGCGCCACGATCGACTGCAGCGCCGTCACGATGTGCGAGGCCACCACCACGGGATCGATGCCGTGATGCGGCATGGCGCCATGCGCGCCCTTGCCCTCGATGAGCACCTCGAACACGTCGTAGGCGGCCATCATCGGTCCCGACCGGATGGCGAACTTGCCCACCGGGATGCCCGGGATGTTGTGCATGCCATAGACGTCCGAGCAGGGGAACTTGTCGAACAGTCCCTCCTCGACCATCACGCGGCCGCCGCCCTCGTTCTCCTCGGCCGGCTGGAAGATGAAATAGACCGTGCCGTCGAAGTTGCGCGTCTCGGCCAGGTGCTTGGCGGCCCCCAGCAGCATGCAGGTGTGGCCGTCATGGCCGCAGGCATGCATCTTGCCGTGGTGCGTCGAGGCATGTGCGAACGTGTTGGTCTCGTGCACGTCGAGCGCGTCCATGTCGGCGCGCAGGCCGATGGCGCGGCTGCCGCTGCCGGCACGCAGCACGCCGACGACACCGGTCTTGGCCAGCCCGCGATGCACCTCGATGCCGAACGATTCCAGCTTCTTGGCGACGATATCGGCGGTACGGACCTCCTCGAACGCCGTCTCCGGATGCTTGTGGATGTCATGCCGCCACGCGGTCATCTCGTCGTGGAAGTCGGCAATACGATTGATGACAGGCATGAACGGCGTCTCCGGAGCGATGAAAACAGGCGCGGCCGGATCGTGGGGCCGGCCACGGGCCGGCGTCAAGCGAAGCACATGCAAACCAGGCTCGCTCCCGGACCCCGATTCACACGTGGTTGCGGAAATTGCCGGAACCTTCCTCCCTGGGCCTGGGCTTGGCGTCATCTCGAGCGCCGCGAGCGATCTCCCGCGAATGGCGTCCTCTGCGTCTTGCGCAGGAGATCCCTCGCTGCGCTTGGGATGACGGCGGCGCGGACTCTCTGATTCAGAGTCGGTTGCGGAAATTGCCGAAACCGCCAGCCCTTCTCCCCGCGCAGGCGGGGAGAAGGTGCCCGCAGGGCGGATGAGGGGCTCCGCGACAGTCGTTGCGGGACGTGGTGTTCGGGCGTGTGAGGCGTCGCTTGTTACTAGGCCACTCAGCCCCTCACCTCCCATCGCGCTACGCGCGATGGGCCCCTCCTCTCCCCGCCTGCGCGGGGAGAGGGTGAGATTGACCCGCCAGCGCAGCGGCGGACGGCCGGGGCCGGTTCTGGGCTGGTCGATCGGCTGCAGGACGCCCTCCTGGACCAGCGCCACGATGATCGCATCGGCGCCCTTGGCATCGACGTCCTGCGACAGCGCCTCGCGGCGGATCTGCTCGCGCGACACCTCGGTCAGGCGCCGCGCGGCGAGCCATTCCATCACGCGCTCGATGCGGCGCTGATGCAAAGTGCCGGCGCTGTCGAACACCACGCGCGCATGCGGCCACAGGTAATCCTGCCACAGGCCGGTGGCGGCGCCGACGGCGCCGCGCGACACACACGCCGGCTCCGGCGCACCGTCAGCCTCGGCTGACCAGGCGAGGAACGTCAGCACGCCGGCCAGTCGCAGCACCAGGGACGGGCCCTTGCGCCACCATGCCGCCGCGCGCCCGTCCAGATCCTGCGCCTGCTCATCGAGCGCATGCCGGAAGGCCTCGAATGCGCTGAGCGCATCGTCCGCCAGCGGCACGTCGTACGGTGCCGACCGCAGATCACGCAGCCGGGCCAATGCCGCGAGCGCTTCGGGGCTTGGGTCTTCTGCCGTCGGCGACAACGGCTGGATCGGCGTGCGCACCGGGCTGACGAACAGGCAGCGCGCCAGTACGCTGTCATCGCTGCCGCCACGGGCCGGCGGCAGCGACGCTTGCAGCGTGCCCAGGATCGAGACCGCGCTGGGGATGTCGGCGGGCGGTTGATGTGCACGCGTGATCGTCCAGGGTACGGCCGACCACGCGTTCTTCCACAGGCGCTGATCGGCGCCGGTTGCCCGCGCGGTACGCGCCAGCCAGCCGTCGAGATCGCCCGGCGCCAGCAGGAGGCCGTGCGGGTTGCCACGCACGGCATCGGCGAGCAACCGCGGGCGCGGGTCATCGGTGAGCAGCCGGCGCGGCAGCGGCGGTTCGATCGCGTCATCCGGCAGCGGATCGGGGTCGGCGCCGGCGATCACCAGGTTGCGCACGTCCTGGCGCCACAGGCGCGCATGCACCCGCGCCACCTCGCGCGCGGCGGCGTGGCGGCGATACGCGTTCTCGCCTGTCGTGCCCAGATCGAGCTGCAACTGACGCACCAGGCCCAGCGCCGCCTGCATGTCGCGCGACTTGCCCGACGACGGCGTACCCACCAGGGCGGTCCACAGCACGCACGGCTCGCGCCACGCCGGCACCGGGCTGACGCGCCGCGCGCCACCGATCAGGCTGGCAGCCGCGGTCAGCAGCGACATGGCCACGTAGTCGATCGGCGCACCGGCGGTGCGCGCTGCAGTCTTGCACCAGTCGCCCCATAACGGCGGCAGGACGTCGACGGGAAATGCGGGTGGTTCGATGGGAGCATGGACGTCTCGTCCGCATTCGCCCGCAGCGTCAGCGGGGGGCGAACGTTCAACGGTCGGCGCTGGCGCGTCGATGCGGACGGGCCCTTTCGGCAAGCTCAGGCCAGGCTGCCCGCGCTCCCGGGCCTCATCGCGCGCGACCGGCGTGTCATACGACGACCGGTCCTCCCCATTACCGGCGCTACTTGCAGCTCTCTCGCGATGCGCCGGTTCACTGGACCCCAACGCCGCCGTCACACGCTGGGAGCGCACGGCTCCGTCGCACGTCTCTGCTTCAAGCATCGCATGACGCGCCACAGAGTGGCGCGCCCCCAGCGCGTGGCCTGACACCGAATCCTCCTCATCACCGGTACTGGATGTCGCCGTGTCGTGCGGCGGCGGTTCCGGCGACGCCGCTGCCGGCAGCATCCGCCGCAGCATCGCGACCGTGACCTCCGGCGGCAGATCGCGCGCCAGATGCCATTTCTGCGGCCACGTCCGCGGCACGTCGATGATCGTCACCGACCGCACCAAGCCGCGCAACCGCACCGCGAAGCGCGCCATCGCGGTCTCGCTCTCCGGATCGTTGTCGCGCCACAGGACGACGTCGCGGCCGGCGAGCGGCGCCGTGTCGGCCTGGTTGACGGCGCTGGGACCGCCGGCCCAGGTCATGCAGACATGATCGGCAAACAGCGCGCGCGTGGCGTCGGCTGCTTCCTCGCTCTGGACCACCAGCACGGGCGCGTCGGGCCGTGCATGCAGGAAGGCAAGACCGTAGAGCGGCAGGTTGCCCGGCGGCGTGTGCCAGTAGCACTCGTGGCCGCTATGCACCGCCGCCACCTTGATCCGGCGACTCTTGTGCGTGATGAAGAGCGCGGTCGCGAAGCTGTCGGTGTAGTGCCACCATTGCAGCGGCTCACCGTATCCGGCATGCGTGAGGCTCTTGAAATCGCGCGCGTTCATGGCATCCACCATGACGCGGCGCTGGCGCGCGCAAGGATCAGGGTCGCCATGAGCGCACCTGGTGCTGGTGAAAACGGCGTTGCCTGACGACGGCAACCGGCGTGGCGCCCGCTTTGTCGGCCCGGCGGCGGCCTGGCCGCTTTACGCCCGGCCGGCGGAACGCCCGTTAGCCCCGGCGGCGGGTATCACTACAGTCTGTACTGTATTATAATTCTAAAAGCAAGAAAAATGGATCATACCTCCACGTGAAGAAGGTCGCCGGCGAAAGCTGACCTTCGCGGCCTCAGCCACGATGCTTGTTTTTCTTTGGTTTCTTGCCGAATGCAGGCTTGGCAAACGGGGAAGCGTGGTCGCGCCGCGGCCGCCCGGCATCGGCAGGCTTGTGTCCGTGCCGCTGTTTTTTACCCACTCCCGGCATGGTCTCTGACGTGGGAACGCCGTCGCGGAGGGCCTCGCCATGAGGCTTCTGGCGCCGCTCATGACGGAGCCTGTCGTTCTGACGTGCCTTGCCCTTGTGGGCTTTGCCGTGGCCCGCTTTTCTATCGGCAGGCCTTTCGGATGGCGCTTCGCCTTGCGGGCCGGCCGGCAGCGCCTCGATGCGGATGTTCTCTTCCTCGTCGGGGCGTTTCAGGTTGACTGAAAACCGCTCCGCAGCCTGCCCTGAGATCTCGCATTCGGTGTGGGTCTCGTAAATTCTGATCGCGCCGATGTCAGGTTTGCCGATACCGCCTCGGCGGCAGATCATTGGCAGCAGCCAGCGGGCCTCGGCATTCTGCCTGCGTCCAACGCTCAAGCGAAACCATACGCTGCCCTCCGCCATGCTGTTGCGATATCCCGGCCTTGTCCTGCGCGATTCCGACCCAGCTTGGCCATCCTCGCCGCGCACGCTGCGACCCTGTCGCTTTTCGCCGCGATCGTCACGCGACCGGCCGCTGCCTGGGCCAGGATCGACGATATCTTCGGGCGAAGGCAGCCGCGAGCGACAAAGCCGTGCCAGCGCAGCAGCGATTTCCTCGGGCGACCGCTCGGCGAGCATCGCGCGCGCCAGTATCAGATCATCCTCGGTCGACTCCTCTGTGAACAGCGCACCCTGCAGCATGCGCTGCTGATCGAGTTTGCGGATGTCTTCCGACTGCGGAGCCGTGCCCCACATGGCGTCGATACCGGCCTGGACGAGCATCACTTCTGCGCGCCGGCGGCGCGCCGGAGGCACCAGCAACACGCTCACGCCCTTTCGGCCCGCGCGACCGGTGCGGCCGGAACGATGCTGCATGGTTTCCGGATCATTCGGTAAATCCGCATGAATGACGAGGCCGACATTCGGCAGATCGATGCCGCGCGCCGCAACGTCGGTGGCGACACAGACGCGCGCGCGTCCGTCCCGCAGAGACTGCAGCGCGTGCGTTCGCTCGTTCTGGGTCAACTCTCCCGACAAGGCGACCACGGAAAATCCGCGCTCCAGGAGTGCGGCCTGCAAATGCCGGACGGCATTTCGCGTATTGCAGAAGACGATGGCGCCGGGCGATTCAAAATACCGCAACACATTGACGACCGCGTGCTCGACATCGCGCGCAACTATTCTGATAGCGCGGTACTCAATGTCGGCGTGCCCGCCTTCGCCGCCTGCGACCTCGATGCGGAATGCATCTTTCTGATATTGCCTGGCCAGCGCCACGATTCCGCGCGGCAACGTCGCCGAGAACAGCAATGTGCGGCGCGTGTCCGGCGTGGTCTTCAGGATGAATTCCAGATCCTCGCGAAAGCCCAGATCGAGCATTTCATCGGCCTCGTCGAGCACGACGGCTTTCAATTCCGAAACATCGAGATGGCCGCGCCGCAAGTGGTCGCACAGCCGCCCCGGCGTTCCGACAACGATATGGGAGCCATTGGCAAGCTCGCGCTGTTCGCGGCGCGGGTCCATGCCACCGACGCAGGAAACAATGCGCGCGCCGGTATATTGATAGAGCCAGGCGAGCTCGCGCTGCACTTGCAAGGCAAGCTCTCGCGTCGGCGCGACGATCAATGCCAGAGGCCTGGTGGCGCTTCTTCCGAAACGATCCGTTTCGCCAAGAAGATTCTTGGCAATCGACAGTCCATACGCAACCGTCTTGCCCGAGCCGGTTTGCGCTGATACCAGCAGATCACGGTCGACGGCTGCTTCGGCGAGCACCGCCGTCTGCACGGGCGTCGGCTCAGTGTAGCTGCGCTCAGCCAGGGCTTGGGCGAACTGCGGACTTGTCGGCAAGAATGTCACGAGATGTCAGACCTTGATGGGTTGCCGTAGCGACGGCGAATCGACCGAAGAATTGCCGGTGCGATTCGACCGGCGAACAGAGTGATGCGGGAACGCCTTACGGTGTTACAAGCAACAGCGTCGACCCTTCCCGGATGCGATACTGGCGCCCCAGCGCAGATGAACTGATAACTGCGTTTCCGATGGGGCGCCATGATATTCTAGCCGTCTGTTTGCAGAGCCAGCCGTGAGCATCCCAGACCCGCCGAAGCTAATACGACCGCCTGCCGATCATGCTGCTATGAGACGGCGAGCCGCGGCGCCACCCGACAATGTCGAGAGCGCCGCTTCGCCTGCTTGCCGCACCGGGGACTTAAGCGCCGCGACCGGCTCGGAAATGACTGTCGAGCAGCAAGGAGTCCCGACAAGTTTCCCGTCGAGAACTGGTATCTCGGCCACACGTCAACCGAGTCAGGGCGGTATCTGAGGTTGATCGATTTGCCGACACCCCATCCGAACTAAGTGGGCCGACATGCTACCTGAAGTGAGCGCGCCTCGCCGCCCAAACACCCCCGGTCTGCGCCGATTCCTGGATCTCCAGCGGCAACGCGATTGGATGCAAGGCAAGACGATTCTGCGCGACGCCGACGAGCGCTCGGAGTCCCTGGAACTGCGTCTCAAATACGTCGCGCGGTTTGAGAAACTGCTGCGCCGGCCGCAGGCGCAAGAGGTCCTGGAGACTCTCCGACGCTACGGCCGCGACTGCATCCCGATCCCGCGCCGAACCGAGCGGCATTACTGGTCGGTTTCCTGTCTGCCGTCGACTCCGGGCAAGGCTCTCGTTCGTGTCAATGCAAGCTGGATGGAGCTTTTCTCGCTCTATGCGGACGGCGAGGGCATCCGCGCGCTATTCCTGGTGCATCTTTCCGATTGCACCACCGACCGTTCACGCGATCAGGGCCAGGTGGACGACGCTTTCCTAGAGCGCTGTGTCAAGACGCCCGAGGACGTCGGCTATTTCTTCCCCCGCGGCGCCGACATTTTCGGCATTAGGGTCCGCGGCTTCTCCTCGATCGGCAAATTCCTCGCGACGCGCCGTGCGTTGCGAGCCATCCGGGCGTTTAACCTGACGCATATGAACCGGGGCCGGAACGCCTATCAGGCGAGCCACTGCTACAGCCTGGCGGATCACATACTAAGTGGTCCTGCACGCTGAGCGAGGACCGTTCGAATCTTCGATTGTGACATGGCGCGCCACGCTGGATGAACATGACGAATACGATCCGCCGTTCCTATTTCGCCAGCGCCGCCAGTACCGATATCGCTGGAGCGTGACTCAGGATCGTCATCCCGAGCGCCCCTTCGGCAGGCTCAGGAGAGGGATCTTCCGATACAGGCGCACCTGTGCGTCACTTTCAAAAGATCCCTCGCTACGCTCGGGATGACAGCTGTATCAGCAACCTGTAGGCACTAGCGAGCACAGATCGCCGCAAATGCGTCGCCCTGTCGTCTGCCGACCGACAGATTCCTGCACGCGCGACGCAAGCCTACGGCGTGCTCAGCCGCCGCTCGGTGTAGACACGACGCGATGAAGGTTCACCCCGTTCTCGCCCTCGCGGTGCTTCCCATTGCTTCGATCGCCACAAATATGGACAAAACACATAAAAGGCCACAGCATCGCGATGAGACGGTTTCCTGCGCGTGACGGGTGCGGCGTGGCGCGCGCATCGGCGCTACATGGGCGTCTACGACGGTACTCCAGAGCCGAGCACGCATGCCATTGCTTGCCAGGATCCCGCTCAAGCTGCCACCGCCATAGAGGGAGGGATTCCGATGACCTCCGTCGATGACCGCATTCGGGCGCTGCCCTGCTGGAACGGCCGCATCGAGATCGCGCCGCTGCAGGGCGGGCTCTCCAACGAGAACTGGGTGGTCACCGACGCCGGCGGCCAGCATGTCGTGCGCTTCGGCCGCGACTTTCCCTTTCATCATGTCGTGCGCGAACGCGAGATCATGGTGGCGACGGCGGCGCATGCGGCCGGTTTTGCACCGGCGGTACGATACGCGCAGCCCGGGGTCATGGTGAGCGCCTATCTCTCGGCCAGGACCTGCAATGCCGCCGATGTGCGCTCCGACCAGGGCCGTATCGCGGCGCTGGTGCGGCGCTTCCACACGGAAATGCCGCGGCATGTGTCCGGCGCCGGCTTCATGTTCTGGGCATTCCATGTCATCCGCGACTACGCGCGCACGCTCGCTGCCGGCAACAGCCGGATGATGGCCGCCCTGCCCGGCTACCTGGCACTGGCCGACGAACTCGAGGCGGTACAATCGCCGCTGCCGATCATCTTCGGCCACAACGATCTGTTGCCGGCCAATTTCCTCGATGATGGCACGCGGCTGTGGCTCATCGATTTCGAATATGCCGGGTTCTCGACCGCGATGTTCGACCTCGCTGGCATCGCGTCGAATGCCGGGATGACCGCGGCGGACTCTGACGTCCTGCTGGCGACCTATTTCGGCGAACAACCCGGGCCGGACGTTCGCCGCTCCCACCTGGCGATGCAATGCGCCTCGCTGCTGCGTGAGGCGATGTGGAGCATGGTGTCGGAACTCCATCTCCATGCGCCCGGCGTCGACTACGTCGCCTATACCGACGAGAACCTCGCGCGGCTCGACGCCGCGCTGGAAGACTACAGAACACGATATGGAACGACACGCCCATGACCCTGCCCACGCATGCCCGGATCGTCGTCATCGGCGGCGGCATCATCGGCTGTTCGACGGCCTACCACCTGGCGCGCGACCACGAGGCCGATGTCGTGCTGCTGGAGCAAGGCAAGCTGACCTCCGGGTCGACATGGCATGCAGCGGGCCTGGTCGGCCAATTGCGCGCGTCGGCCTCGATCACGCGCGTCCTGAAATACTCGGTCGAGCTCTACAAGACATTGGAAGCCGAGACCGGGCTTGCGACCGGCTGGAAGATGACCGGCTGCCTGCGGCTCGCCACCAACCCGGACCGCTGGACCGAGTTCAAGCGGCTGGCGACGACGGCGAAAAGCTTTGGCATGGACATGCATCTGATCTCGCCGGACGAGGTCAAGAAGCTGTGGCCGCTGATGGAAACCGCCGACCTCGTCGGCGCCAGCTGGCTGCCGACCGATGGCCAGGCAAGCCCGTCCGACATCACGCAGTCGCTCGCCCGGGGCGCGCGGATGCACGGCGCCAAGCTCTACGAGGACGTTCGCGTCACCGGCTTCGCGATGAAGGACGGCCGCATCACCGCCGTGAAGACGAGCCAGGGTCCGATCGTGTGCGAGAAAGTGGTCAACTGTGCCGGACAGTGGGCACGCCAGGTCGGCGCACTGGCCGGCGTCACCGTGCCGCTGCAGCCCGTGAAGCACCAGTACATCATCACCGAAAAGCTCGCCGGACTCGCCACTGACGCCCCCACGATCCGCGATCCCGACCGTCGCACCTACTTCAAGGAGGAGGTCGGCGGGCTGGTGATGGGCGGCTACGAGCCGAATCCGCAGGCCTGGATTCCCGATGCGCCCGGCAGCGATATGCCGGATGGCGACGTGCCTGACGATTGGGCGTTTCGGCTGTTCGACGATGATTTCGACCATTTCGAGCAGCATATGGTGCAGGCCATCGCGCGGGTGCCGGCGCTGGCGGATGCCGGCGTCAAGCAGATGATCAACGGGTCGGAGAGTTTCACGCCCGACGGCAACTTCATCCTCGGCACGGCGCCGGAATGCGCCAACATGTTCGTCGGCGCCGGCTTCAACGCCTTCGGCATCGCCTCAGGCGGCGGCGCCGGCTGGGCGCTGGCGCAGTGGGTCATCGACGGCGAGGCACCCCTGGACCTGTGGGGTGTCGATCTGCGTCGCTTCTCCGACCTGCACCGCGACCGCCGATGGGTGTGCGAACGCACGCTTGAAGCGTACGGCAAGCACTACACGATCGGCTTTCCGCACGAGGAATACACCTCCGGGCGGCCGCGCATCGTCTCGCCGCTGTACGAGCGGCTGAAGGCGCACAATGCCGTGTTCGGGTCCAAGCTCGGCTGGGAGCGTCCGAACTGGTTCGCGCCGCCGGGCGCCAGTCCGGTCGATGTCTATTCGATGGGCCGACAGAACTGGTTCGACGCGGTCGGCGCGGAACACCGGCATGTGCGCGAGGCCGTGGGCATCTTCGACCAGTCTTCGTTCGCCAAGTACGAGTTCGTCGGCCCCGACGCGCTCAAGGCGCTCGATTGGATCTGCGCCAACGATATCGCCAAGCCGGCCGGGCGGCTGACCTATACCCAGCTGCTCAACACGCGCGGCGGCATCGAGGCGGATCTCACCGTGGCACGGCTGGCGGCGGACAGATTCTACATCGTCACCGGTACCGGCTTCCGCACGCATGATTTCGGCTGGATCCGCGACCATATCGGCGACGGCCTCGACGCGCGCCTGACGGACGTCACCGAAGCGTTCGGCACGCTGTCGCTGATGGGGCCCAGCGCGCGGGACGTGCTGGCGGCGGTGACCGATGCCGATGTGTCGAACGGTTCGCTTCCCTTCGGTCATGTGCGCGAGATCGCGGTCGCGGGCCACACGGTTCGAGCTTTGCGGGTCACCTATGTCGGCGAACTCGGCTGGGAATTGCATGTGCCGATCGACGCGACCGGCAAGGTCTTCGATGCGCTGATGGCGGCCGGCCGCCCGCATGGCATCCGCCCCATCGGCTATCGCGCCCTGGACTCGCTTCGTCTCGAAAAAGGCTATCGCGCCTGGGGTGCCGACATCACGCCCAACGACACGCCGTTCGAGGCCGGCCTCGGCTGGGCGGTGAAGCTCAAGAAGAATACCGATTTCATCGGCCGCCAGGCGCTCGAGAAGATCAAGGACGCGCCGCTGCCCAAGCGTTTCGCCGCCTTCACCACGGCCGATCCGGACGTTGTCCTGGTCGGTCGCGAGACGATCCTGCGCAACGGCGAGCCGGTCGGCTATCTCACCAGCGGCGGCTACGGCTATACGCTGGGCACGCCGATCGGCTACGGCTATGTGCGCAACGCCGGCGGCGTCAGCGACGATTTTCTGGCCAGCGGCGACTATGAGCTGGTTGTCGCCATGGAACGGACGCCGGTGCGGATTCACCTCGAGCCGCTGTATGATCCGGCCGGCAAGAAGGTCAGATCCTGAGGTCGGCGTCGCGGCCGACATAATCAATACCGTCCTGTTCGCAGCGATACGTGGCGGCAAACGCCCGCCCTGGCCGGCCTGATGGGCATTGGCAGACACCGGCATCCACGCCGGCGCGCCAAACGCCGGAATAGTCCATCGATAGGCGAAGCGTGGACGTCACCCGGTGCCGGACAATGGCGCGAGATTTTGACTCATTTTTCACGTGCTATATGGTTTGCAACAATGCTTGAATACTCCTCGCATGGTTGCAGGCTGATGGACAAGCCATAATGTCGGATGTCCAGCGATCTGCCACAAAGCAAAGGGGCTGCTGCGCGCCGCTGAGAAACTCACGGCCGGCAAAGGTCGTCGCATAGGAATTGGGGCAAAATCTCCGGAAGGAATCACCGTGTCATTTACTCGCATGTCTTTGCGGGCTGTCTCGCTGTGCGCCTGGTTGTTGCTGGCGGCCTGTGCAGGGGACGTCGCCAAGCCGGTGGCGGTGCAGGCGCTCACGCCCGAGCAGCAGGCATCGCTCAGGATTTCCAACGTCACGGGCGAGGCGCAGGCCGGCGTCGAGCTGCTGCCCTACGAGATCGACCGCCTGATGCAGCAGATCAAATTGGAGCTGTCGAAGACGACGACTTTCGTTCAGCCGCCGACGTCGGGCGTTACGCTGGCCAGCACGGCCGCGACGTCGCCGCCGGGCACGACCAGCATCAAGCTGGTCTTTACCGAGTACGACAAGGGCAATGCGTTCGCGCGCGCCATGCTGATCGGGCTTGGGCAGATCAAGATCGGCGCCGACGTGTTCCTGTTCGACGACGCCACGGGACAGACGATCGGGCAGTACCGCGTCTCCAAGCAGTTCGCCTTCGGCGGCATCTATGGCGCCAGCACGCGCGTGGAGGACGTCGAGGCGGGCTTTGCCAAATCGGTGGCCGAAGTCGCCAAGCCGGCACCAAAGTAAGGGGCGGGAACCCGCGACGGCCGGCTATGCGATGACCGCGGACGTGATGCCGCGTCGCAGCGAAACGACGCCATGTGCCGCCAGCGAACCTGCGCCTGCGCCGCGCGGTGGCGCTCCGGGCTCAGCCCGCAGACATCCCCGCCGGACGTCCTCCGAAAATGCCGAGCTCCACTTGAAACGCGCGTGGACTGCGGTTCCGCGATCACCACCTCGAGATCGAGCTCCGCGACAATGACGATCGGCAAAGAAGGGCTAGGGGAGATTCGTTACATGTTCGATAAGCGCTTGTGGACCATGGGTGCCGTGGCGACGCTGTCTGTGCTGCTGGCATCCTGCGCCACCGTGGCCGGCGGTACCAGTCAGGACATCGTGGTCGAGACCGATCCGCCGGGAGCGGCGTGCACCGTCGCACGCGGCACCGAGGGGGCCATCGGGTCGGTGGCGTCGACGCCCGGCAAGCTGACGGTCAAGCGGCGCAAGGAAGCGCTGCAGGTGACCTGCACGCGTGCCGGCTATGATCAGACGGCCGAGATCGTCGATTCAAAGCTGCGGGGTGCCACGATCGGCAACATCATCCTGTTGGGCGGCCTGCTTGGTGTCGCCGTCGACGCGGCCTCCGGCGCCAACAACGACTACCCCGACAGTGTGCTGGTCATCATGACGCCAGCCTCCTTCCCGACTGCCGCTTTTCGGGACGAGCACTTCACCAAGCTCGCCAATCGCATCAGGGAGACCTCGGCCAAGGAGATCAAGACGATTCAGGACCGTTGCAGCAGCAGTCAGCGCGAAATGTGCCAACTCGACATTCAGCGGATTGAGGAAACGCGGGACAAGGCAATCGCCGGCGTCGAGCAGAAGCGATCGGCAGCCAAGGTTGCCGAAGCAGTGCCGTCACGCTGAGGCGCAATGCGTGGGAGATCTGGGTTCACGCAAGGGCGACGGCGCCACGCATCGCGAATGCGTTCTCCAGCGCAGGCGTCAGCGCATGTCGATCGCGCGTGCGCCTGCCATGCGGGGGCGAAGCGACAGGACCGGCGTCTTAGATTACGAAACCTATCCTCGCTGTCATCGAGGCTGCCATGACCCGTTCTCCTCCTTCCGACACTCTCCTGAAATTACAGGCCTGGTACCATGCTCAGTGTAATGGTGACTGGGAGCACACGTATGGAATAACAATAGACACGCTGGATAATCCAGGCTGGTGCCTTACTGTCGAGCTGACTGATACTTATTTGTACGAAACTGAATTTGACTCTGTTGTCTTCAATGGTGAGCACGTGGATGATTGGTTTCAGTGCAAGCGCAAATCTAGCCCTGCACTATTCGATGCCGCATGCGGACCAAATCATCTAAGCACTGTGATCGGAATTTTTCTCGATTGGGCAGAAGCGAATAAAGTAACGGGGCTTGAGCCATAGCGTCTCCGTTCGCGGGAGCCCCTCGCCAGAGCACAGACCAAGGATGCTGTGCGGGGTCGTACATTGAAGGACCGATGAAGTGACGCACTGCTGTTCAATAATGGAACTCTTCCTTCGGGAGGGCAGAATTAGAGTCAGCTTCAGCGATGTGTTTCGTACCTACTACATTGCAACGACGTCTGATTCACTTCAGACAATCGAGTATTGTCCGTGGTGTGGTACTAAACTACCACCACCGCTACGAGCCGAATGGTTCGACCTAGCCGATTCAATGGGTATAGAGGAGCCACTTGAGGCTCTGTGGGATAAAAGAGTACCTGAGGAAATGCAGACGTCGGAGTGGTGGAAGAAACGGAGTCTGTAACGGACTCAACGACCAAAGCGTTTGAGTGGTTTGTCCACGGGGCTGTAGAGCTGATTTGTTTGTCTGGCGGACAAAGGGCCGGGCAAACTCTGCACGGCTCCCCGACTTCAACGGCAGATGGGCGCCGAGAAGGGTTCCATGCACCTCACCTTGTGGATGGCGGCGGCGCGCAGACCTGATCGTAGGCGTATCGCTCCTTGAGCGTGCCGAAGTGCGCGAAGACATCGAGCGCCACCTCGAACGCCCGCCGCGTAATCTCGACATGCGCCGTCCAGCAGCCCAGCTGCTGATAGCTCGCGATGCACCGAGCCAGGACATCGACATCGATCGACGGAAAGAAGGGCTTCTGCGCCTTCGCGATCTCGCTCGCCGGCGTCGCCACCATATAGGCCCGCGTTTTCGTGTAGGCGCGCATGAACGCCTTGGCGACATCGGATTGCAGCCACTCCCGCCTTGCCGCAAGGCTCGAGAACGCGACAGGCCCGATCTTGGGGCCGCATTGCGCAACGACGTGGCCAACCCCATCGGCCTCGAGCTGCTGCGGGAAGGGTCCCTGCTGCTGGACGTACTGGCCTTTGCCGGCTCGAAACGCCTTGTCCATGTCCTCGGCGCCGCCAACGTTGATGACCCTGAGCTTGCCAAAGTCGATGCCTGCCTTGTGGCAGGCATATTTGAACATCGCCAGCGGCTGGCCGCCGCCAAAGAGGATCACGTCAGACCCTTCGAGCCTGTTCCAGTCAAAGCTCGAATCGGGAGTCCGGCCGGTGATGAAGAACCCGTCCATCTCATTGATCTGCGCAAAATGGACCGCCGTTGGCGTCTCACCCGCGGCCAGGGACGCGAAGCCCTGGCTTGGCGCCGACTGGATGACGTGGGCTCGGCCTTCCTCCAGGGCCTTGATCGCGGAAACGCCGGGCGGCGAGACCGTCCACTCGGCCTCGATGCCTTCTGCCTTCAGGAAGCCACCGGACATCACCGAGATGAGCGGCGAGTAGAAGGCCGAAAACAGCGTGAACTCGATGTTGATGCGCTCCATGGCGGGTGCCTCGTGCGTGACGCTGTCGATATCGTCCATTGAACATAACGATCCCGGCACGGCGCAAGCGGCCGCATCCGCATGGGAGGGTTGCCGGGGTCCGTTAGCCTTCAGAACCAGGATGCCTTGTCGACCTGGTTGCGCAGTGGGTGCCCGGCGGCGAAGGCGCGGCAATTGTCTGCCATGATCTCGAACCGACGCTCGTCGAGGTAGGGCCCGTGTCCTGCCATGTGCGGCGTGAGCAACACGTTGGGCAGCCCCCACAGCGGATGATCGCTCGGCAGCGGCTCCTGCTCGTAGACGTCGAGCGCAGCGCCGGCGATCTCACCGGCCTGCAGCGCCGCGACCAGGTCATCCAGTCTGGTCGTCATGCCACGACCGATATTGATGAAGAACCCCGTCCGTTTCATGCGCTGGAAGCGGGCGCGGTCGAAGAAACCTTCGGTCGCCGGCGTATGCGGCACCGTCAGGATCACGAAGTCCGCGCGTGGCAGCAAGTCGTCCAGCGCATTCGGCGGATAGAGCTCGGCCACACCGTCGGGCGCCGCCGCGCGGCGTGCATCGGTCGCCAGTACGGTCACACCGAAAGCCGCGAGCAGTCGCGCAGCCTCGGCACCGATGCCGCCCACGCCGACGACGAGGGCCGTTGCCTCGGGCAAATGCACGACATCACCCGTCTCCATCGGGCTCTTCTTCCACTCGCGACGCAGCTGTTGCGGAATGAACACATGCAGCCCGCGGGCAAAAGCCAGGACGAATGCCAGGATATGGGCACCGATGTGGTCGTTGAAGATCTCGCGGAAGTTCGTCACGCTCACGGGATGGTCGATCAGCTCGGGATAGTAGTAGCCAACCGCCGGCGCTGCCTGAGGCGCCTGCAGCCAGCGCAATTTCGTGGCCTTTGACAGGAGCTCCTTGCCGAGCCAGCCGAATGCGGCCTCCGCGTCGACGATCTCGCGCGCGGCAGCATCCGCGTCCTCGGCAACGACCACACGCACCTCCGGTACCGTTGCGGCCAGGCGCTCGGCCCACCCGCGGGTCGTGTCGGTCTGCGGCGGGAGCATCACGAACTTGAAGGAATTATTGCTGACCACGGTGGTTTCCTCCTCACGGCAGCAGGCCGAGTGTAGATCGTTTCGACATCGATCGGCAGAGACGCGGCGCGGCGTGGCCCCTGATGTCGCCTCGGCTCCCGCCCGGTGACACACACTCGGACCGCATATCTAGCCAGGCTGTTTCGCTAGGACGTAACCCATGAAATGGCAAATTCAGGACGCCAAGAATCGCTTCTCCAAGGTCGTCCAACAAGCGCGCGCCAATGGCCCGCAGACCGTCACCGTGCGCGGCGAACGCGCCGCTGTCGTTCTCTCAGCGGAGGACTACGACGCCCTGCGCGCCGGCCGGCCGACCCTGGTTGACGACCTCCTCACCGGACCGCCATGGGACGATGCGTTCGTCGAAGCCGTCAACACGCGCGCCAAGACGCCCAGCCCCAGCTGAACGAGACTTATTTTTTGTTTGTGGCTACTCGGCGCGACACACAGATGATGCGGGCGGGACGCCCGCGCTCCCAGGGGTTCAGTGGCCTGCGTAGCTGCGCTCCTCGGCCGGCAGCCGTCCCTCTTCCACCGCGTGGCAGGCCACGCGGGTGCCCTCGGCGGCGAGCAGTTCCGGGCGTTCCTTCTTGCAACGGTCGTTGGCGAAGGGGCAGCGCGGGTGGAAGGCGCAGCCGGTGGGCGGGTTGATCGGGCTCGGCACCTCGCCCGCCACGGGCATGCGGCGGCGGCCCGTCATCTCCAGGTCGGGGATGGTGTCCAGCAGCATGCGCGTATAGGGATGCCGCGGCCGGCGGAACAGGGTGTCGGTGGCCGCCACCTCGACCAGGCGGCCGAGGTACATCACGCCCACGCGCGTGCTGATGTGATAGACCACCGCCAGATTGTGCGAGATGAAGAGGTACGTCAGCCCGTAGTCGCGCTGCAGTTCCATCATCAGGTTCAGGATCTGCGCCTGCACCGACACGTCGAGCGCCGAGGTCGGCTCGTCGCACACCAGGAACTCCGGCCGGCTGGCCAGCGCGCGCGCGATCGAGATGCGCTGGCGCTGGCCGCCGGAGAACTCGTGCGGAAACTTGGCACCGTCGGCCGGCGTCAGCCGCACCTGGCGCAGCAGGCCATCAACGCGCTGCTTGATCTCGTCTTTCGAGGCTGCCAGCCCGAAGGCGCGGATCGGCTCGGCGATGATGTCGAACACCCGCCAGCGCGGATTGAGGCTGGCATAGGGGTCCTGGAAGATCATCTGCATGCGGCGGCGGATCGCCGAATTGTCGGCCGAGCCGCGGCGCACCGACATGTCCATGCCGTCGAACTCGATGCCGCCCTGCGTCGCCGGATAGAGGCCGACCACCAGGCGCGCGACGGTCGACTTGCCGCAGCCGGACTCGCCCACCAGCGAGAACGTCTCGCCCCTGGCGATCTCGATGTCGACGCCGTCGACGGCCTGCACGATGGCGCGCGGCTTGCCCTCCAGCACCCGCGCCAGCCACGGCGGCGAGACGTCGAAGTAGCGCTTGAGGCTGTTCAGGCGCACCAGCGGCCCTGATGCGGCCTGCGGCACCGGGCGCGTCACGGGAACGGCTTCAGGCATCGACGGTCTCCCGTGCCTTGGTGCCGACGCCGGCAGGGTCGTACTGCCAGCACGCCGCTTGCGTGGTGGGCGCCGGCATCAACTCCGGCCGCTCGCGGGTACAGCGGTCGCCCCTATCAGGGCAGCGCGGGTTGAACGCGCAGCCCTTGGGGATCTCGGTCAGCCGCGGCATCGAGCCCTCGATCTGGGTCAACCGGTGGCCGCGCTCGCCGATCGAGGGAATCGAGCCCATCAGGCCGCGTGTGTAGGGATGGGCGGCGTTCTTCACCACGTCGCGCACCGGGCCGATCTCGGCCAGGCGGCCGGCATACATCACCGCCACGCGGTCGGCGGTCTCGGCGATCACGCCCATGTCGTGCGTCACCAGCATCACCGCGGTGCGGTGCTCGCGGCAGAGCTTCTTCAGCAAGGCGATGATCTGGGCCTGGATCGACACATCGAGCGCCGTGGTCGGCTCGTCGGCCACGATCAGCCGCGGGTTGGCGCACAGCGCCAGCGCGATCACGACCCGCTGGCGCATGCCGCCGGAGAACTGGTGCGGGTAGTGGTCGATGCGCGTCTCGGCGCCCGGGATACCGACCTCCTTGAGGAGCTCGATGGCGCGTGCCCGCGCCGCCTGCGCCGACAGCGGCAGGTGGGTCTGGATGGTCTCGATCAGCTGGCGGCCGATGCCGTAGAGCGGGTTGAGACTGGTCAACGGGTCCTGGAAGATGGCGCCGATCTTGGCGCCGCGGATGCGCCGCATCTTCTCGTACGGCAGGTTGTCGATGCGCTCGCCTTCCAGGCGGATCTCGCCCGCGGCGATCCGCCCCGGCGGCTCGAGCAGCCCGATGATGGCGGCGCCGGTCAGCGACTTGCCGGCGCCCGACTCGCCCACCACGCCCAGGACCTCGCCGGGCGCCAGATCAAAAGAGACATCATCGACGGCGACCAGGGTACCGCGGCGGGTCGGGAACTCGACCCTCAAGTGCCTCACTTCCAGCAGCGGTGCATTGGCGCCTGTCATGCCTCACCTTCTCGTGTCGAGGCGTCCTGGGAGCGCGGGCGTCCCGCCCGCATCAAGGTGAAAGCCTCGCTTTCGCCCGACATGAGCGGGCGGGACGCCCGCGCTCCCAGGAAAACGCATGTCATGCGCCACTCATCCTCATCGCAGCTTGGGATTCAGCGCGTCGCGCAGCCAGTCGCCCATCAGGTTCACGGCAACCACCAGGATGGCGAGCGTGACGCCGGGGAAGATCACGATCCACCACGTGCCGGACAGCAGCACCTCCTGGCCCAGCCGGATCAGCGTGCCCAGCGACGGCTGCGTCGACGGCAGGCCGACGCCCAGGAACGACAGGGTCGCCTCGGTCAGCACGGCCAGTCCGATATTGATGGTGGCGATCACCAGGACCGGACCCATCACGTTGGGCAGCACGTGGCGGATCATGATCAGCACCGGCGACAGGCCGATCACGCGCGCTGCCTGCACGTATTCCTTGCTCTTCTCCACCAGCACCGAGCCGCGCACCGTGCGCGCATACTGCACCCAGAAACTGAGCCCGATGGCACCGATGATGACATAGAGCGCGATCTCGTCGTGGCGCTGCACCGAGATCAGGCCCCGCACGACGCCATCGATCAGCAGCGCCACCAGCAGCGCCGGAAAGGTCAGCTGCACGTCGGCCAGCCGCATGATGAAGGCATCGACGCCGCCGCCGACATAGCCGCTGATCAGGCCCAGCGCGATGCCCAGCACCATGGAGAAGATCGTCGCCAGGATACCCACCACCAGCGACAGGCGCGTGCCGTACATGATCGAGGACAGCACGTCACGGCCCTGCTCGTCGGTGCCCAGGGGGAAGGCCCAGTCGGCGCCGTCCTCGCCTGTCAGCACCGGCGGTTTCAGCGCATCCGACAGGCTGAGCGTCGCCGGATCGAACGGCGTGTGCGGCGCCAGGATCGGCGCCAGGAATGCCATGGCGAAGATGAACAGGGTCACGACCGTGGCCACCACCACGACGTGCGACGACTTGAAGCTGTACCAGATGTCGCTGTCGGCGGCACGCCGCATGAGGTCGACGAAGGCCATCAGTGTCCCCGAGCCGACGCGGTTGTCATGCCGCCACGCAACCGCGGGTCGACGGCGTAGTACAGCAGATCGACCACCAGGTTGATCACGACGAAGAAGAACGCCACCAGCAACAGGTAGGCCGCCATGACCGGAATGTCGGCGAACTGCACGGACTGTACGAACAGCTGGCCCATGCCCGGCCAGCTGAACACCGTCTCGGTGACGATGGAGAAGGCGATGATCGCCCCCAGCTGCAGGCCGGCGATGGTGATCACCGGCACCAGCGTGTTCTTCAGCGCGTGACCGAAATTGACGGCGCGGTTGGAGAGCCCGCGGGCGCGCGCGAACTTGATGTAGTCGGTGCGCATCACCTCGAGCATCTCCGAGCGCACCAGCCGCATGATCAGGGTGAGCTGGAACAGTCCCAGCGTGATCGACGGCAGGATCAGCGCCTTCAGGCCCGAGAAGGTGAAGAAGCCCGAGGTCCACCAGCCCAGTTGCACGGTGTTGCCGCGCCCGAACGAGGGCAGCAGGCCCAGGATGACGGCAAAGATCATAATCAGCAGGATGCCGATCAGGAAGGTGGGCAGCGATACGCCGATCAGCGATGCCGCCTGCAGGAAGCGGCTGGTCCAATGCCTGGGATAGAGGCCGGTCCACACCCCCATCGGCACGCCGACGCCCATCGCGAACACGGCCGCGCAGAAGGCCAGCTCCAGGGTTGCCGGCAGGCGTTCCAGGATCATGCGGCCGACCGGCTCGGACGTGCGGTAGCTGAGACCGAACTTGCCCTGGACGCTGTTGACGATGAAGCGGGCGAACTGCAGCGGTGCCGGATCATTGAGACCCAGTTTCTCGCGCAGCTCCTCGCGCTCCTGCATCGAGGTGTCCTGACCGACCATGGCGTTGATCGGGTCGCCGATATAGTGGAACAGCGCGAACGCCACCAAACCCACCGCGAGCAGCACGGCGATCGATTGGGCCAGGCGGCGAAGGATGAATGCGAGCATGCGAACGACGGACTTAGCGAGGATGAGATCCCCTCTCCGCCCGCGCCGCGGGGGGAGAGGGAGGGGCCCACGCGCAGCGTGGGAGGGTGAGGTGGGTCGTCAGGACAGGCGCCGTTTCTCTGACGAGATCACGTTCGTCTTCAACGCCCACCTCACCCTCCCATCGCTGACGCGATGGGCCCCTCCCTCTCCCCCCACTGCGTGGGCGGAGAGGAGCAATCAGCATGCCACGCGTCGGGCCCGGGCAACAGGCCCGGAGCACGTTCACTTCACCTGTACAAAACGCAGCGGGAAGCGATTATCGGCGGGTTGATGCAGCTCGATGTTCTTGCGCGAGGCCCAGATCACCGCCTGCTGGTGCAGCGGGATGTAGGCGTAGTCCTGGGTGTAGAGGCGCGTCGCCTCCAGGATCATGGCATCGCGCTTGGCCTTGTCGGTCTCGACCTCGATCTTGTCGGCCAGTTCGTCGAGCTTCTTGTTGGAGTAGCCGCTGGCGTTGAACGCCCCCTTCTTGGTCTCCTTGCTGGGCGTCTGCAGCAGCGACTCGAACACGTTGTGCACGTCATACGTCGCCGCCGGCGACCAGCCCAGCATGTAGAAGCTGGTATCGCCGGGGCCGAAATCGGCCTTGCGCAGGATCTTGGTGAAGTACTTGCTGCGCGTCTGCGCCAGCAGGTTCACCTTGATGCCGATACGGGCCAGCATGGCCACGACCGCCTGGCAGATCTTCTCGTCGTTGACGTAGCGATCGTTCGGGCAGTCCATGCCGGTCTCGAAGCCGTTGGGATAGCCGGCGTCGGCCAGCAGCTTCTTGGCCTCTTCGGTCTTCAGCATCGGCGGACGCTTGTCGAGTTCGCCGACATGACCGTTGATGCCCGGCGCCACCATCAGGGCGGTCGGGTATGACTGGCCACGCATCACGGTGCGCTTGATCGCCTCGACGTCGATCGAGCGGTAGAACGCCTCGCGCACCCGGCGGTCCTTGAACGGGTTCTTGCCCTTGATATTGGACTCCAGCAGCTCGTTGCGCTCCTGGTCGAAGCCCAGGTAGACGATACGGGTCTCGGGCCCCTCGATCACCTTGATGTTGGCGTCCTTCTTGAGGCCCTCGGTGTCCTGCGGCGGCACCTCGTACATCATGTCGATGTCGCCGGCCTTCAGTGCCGCCACGCGGGTAGCCGGGTTGACCACGGGCGTGAAGATCACCTCGGTGAGATTGTGGGCCGGCTTGTCCCACCAGTTGGGATTGTTGACCAGGATCGTCTTTTCACCCGCCCGGCGGTCCTTCAGGATGAAGGGGCCCGTGCCCATCGCATTGCGGGTGGCAAAGTTTTCCTCGTTCTTGGTCGCGTCCGCCGCCACGGTGGCGTTGTTCTTTTCAGCCCACGTCTTGGACATGATCGCGATGGTGGCCAGCTTGATGGCGAGCAGCGGATCGGGCACTGACGTGTCGATCTCGACCCGCATGTCGCTGACCTTGCGCACCGTCTTCACCGACGTGAAGTAGCCCTTCATGTTGGAGCCGCCGGTGCTGGCGCGGTGCAACGAGAAGATGACGTCGTCGGCGGTAAAGGGCGTACCGTCATGGAACTTCACGCCCGGGCGCAGGTCGAAGAACCAGGTCGTCGGCGCCGTCTGCCCCCACTTCACCGCCAGGCCCGGTTCCAGCGCCAGCTTCTTATCGCGCCGAACCAGCGGCTCGTAGATGTTCTCCAGGAATGTCGTCAGAAAGGTTTCGTTGCGATAGTACGGGTCCATCGAGCTGACGTCGCCCGAATTGGCCCACTTGAACGTCTTGGCATCGGCCGCGACCGTACCCAGGCTCAGCGCCAGCGCCGCCGTACCGGCCAGTGCCCAGCGACGAATATCAACCTTCATCCCGATCTCCTCCCAACGTCGACTCCCTGCGTCGACACGCATTTTGATCATAAGAGCACCGAGCCACCGCAGACGTCAATCATTGACACCGGCGCGGTCGCAACCTTTGAACGAAGACAAGCTGTTGGAATCGCGGCGGAAACGTCGCGTACAATTAGTGAACAACCATTCCCGTCCGTTGGACACCTGGACAACGATGCCGTTCACGCCCAGCAGGAGGCGAACGCGCAGCACACATGAACGGGCTCTGGTGGACACGGTGAAGCGCGCGACGGTAGCATCGGCGCGTCATTTCAGATGCATGCGGCACGCCCTCGCCAGAAAGGACCAGGCGCCATGAACGAGATCACCCGCTCGCTGCGCGGCAATTCCAACGCAGCCCGCGATATCGCCTATCACCTGCACCCCTACACCAACATGAAGAAGCACGAGTCCGAAGGACCGCTGACGATCGTGCGCGGCAAGGGCGTGTATGTGACCGACGACGACGGCAAGGAGTACATCGAGGGTCTGGCCGGCCTGTGGTCGGCGGCGCTCGGCTTCGACAACGAGCGGCTGGCGCGCGTCGCCTACGAGCAGATGAAGCAGTTGCCGTTCTATCACTCCTTCAACCATCGCAGTCACGAGCCGGCGATCAACCTGGCCGAGAAGCTGCTGCAGATGGCGCCGGTGCCGATGTCGAAGGTGTTCTTCGCCAACTCCGGCTCCGAAGCCAACGACACCGTCGTCAAGATGGTGTGGTACATGAACAATGCCCTGGGCCGGCCGACGAAGAAGAAGATCATCAGCCGCATCAAGGGCTATCACGGCGTCACGGTCGCCTCGGCCAGCCTCACCGGCCTGCCCTACAACCATCGCTCGTTCGACCTGCCGATCGCCGGCATCCTGCACACGAGCTGCCCGCACCATTATCGGTTCGCCAAGGACGGCGAGACCGAAGAGCAGTTCGCGACGCGTTGCGCCGAGGAACTGGAGCAGCTCATCCTCAAGGAAGGCCCCGACACCGTCGCGGCCATGATCTGCGAGCCGGTGATGGGCGCCGGCGGCGTCATCGTGCCGCCGCGCACCTACTACGCCAAGATCCAGGCGGTGCTGAAGAAATACGACGTGCTGTTCGTCGCCGACGAGGTGATCTGCGGTTTCGGCCGCACCGGCAACGTCTGGGGCTGCCAGACCTTGGGCCTGCAGCCCGACATCCTGAGCTGCGCCAAGGCGCTGTCGGCATCGTTCCTGCCGATCTCGGCCGTGATGGTGAACGACCGCGTCTACCAGGCGCTGATGACCGAGAGCGACAAGATCGGCACCTTCGGCCACGGCTTCACCTACTCCGGCCATCCCGTGGCCGCCGCCGTGGCGCTGGAAACGCAGAAGATCTACGACGAAATGGACCTGTTCGGCCACGCGCAGCGCATGTCCGAACCGTTCCAGCGTCATCTCAAGGCCCTGGGCGAGCATCCCCTGGTCGGCGAGACAATGGGCGTCGGCATGGTCGGTGCCGTCGAACTGGTCGGCGACAAGAAGACCAAGGCCATCATCGAACCGGTCGGCAGCGCCGGCACGGTCGTCGCCAAGAAGGCGCAGGATTTCGGCCTGATCGTGCGCAACATGGGCGACCGCATCGCGATCTGCCCGCCGCTGATCATCCAGCCGGGCGAGATCGACGAGCTGTTCAGCCGCCTGCGCCGCGCGCTGGACGCCGGCCTCGACGACCTGCGGACGGCCGGCAAATTCAGTGGCTGATGCCGGCGCGCCGCCTTCGGGCGGCGCGTTCCGCGGCACCACGGGCGGCCGCGCGCGACGGGTCCGCAATGTCGCGGTCTGGTCGGTCGCCCTCTTTGTCGCGTCGGTTCCCGTCGCGATCATCAGCGCCAGCCTCGGCACCGGCGCCGAGGGTCAGGCCGGCAGCGCATTGGCACTGCTCTTCTGGCTCTGCGGCTTCGCGACGGCCGTGTGGGCCTTCGTCCTGGGCTTCCGCCACTGGGACACGCTGCCGCTCGGCACGCGCTGGCTGGCGTGCCTGCCCCTGCTGGTCGTTTTCCTGCTCATCGCGGCCAGCGTACTGGTCGTCGCGATGATCTGAGTTGCCGGCCGGAACGCCGGGCGACGAGCCGCGGACTGGGGGCGTTCGCTCGCCGCCCGGCGCCGCCATCCGTCCTGCGAAGAGAAGGTGGACGGACGACAACGCGGTGCCGGCCGTCAACGGGCCGGCACGCTCTTGAGATAGGCGATGATGTCGGCCCGGTCGGCGGGATCGGCCACCGAGAAGCCCATGCGACTGCCCGGCAGGAACCTGGCCGGACCGGCCAGCCACTGTTCGAGCCTGGCTTCATCCCAGACGAACCCGGCATTGCGGACCGCGGCGGAATAGCTGAAGCCCGGCGCCGTACCCGCCTTGCGACCGAACACGCCACGATGCAGCGGCCCGACACGGTTGGCATCGAGCGAATGGCAGCCGATGCACTTGGCTTCCCACAGGTCCTTGCCCCGGTTGGGGTCGATGGCCGCCACCTGCGGCCCGATACAGACCGCCACGATGGCGCAGGCAAGCAGCGTATCCATGGTGTGATCCTCTCCTGGGAGCGCGGGCGTCTCGTCCGCGCTCCCAGGGAAAAGTCAGGCGCCGAAGCTCAACGCCTTGGCCGGCAGGGAGTCGCTCAGCGCCTGACTCAGCACCACCCAGTGCATGGTCTCGTCGGCCGCAAGTCGCGCCGAGACCTGCGCCAGCGCGCGGTCGCCGAACGAGGGGATGACGCCGATATAGGCATTCGCGGCACCCCGCTCCAGGCGCTGCGCCAGGCGCAGCACGTCGGTCTGGTTCTTCAGCGATGCGGCATTGAGCGCCTTGGCGACCTCGGCGTCGGGCTTGGCGGCGACGGGCGTTCCGCCCATCTTGCGGATCGTCGCGATGAGGGCGTCGCGATGCTCCTTGTGGTGGCCCTGGAACTGCACCGCCACCGGCAGCACCGCCTTGCTGACCAGGCCGCTGCCCGCCGCGATCGAGTAGGCGCTGATCGCTTCGTGCTCCAGGCCCAACGCGACGTTGAGGGTCTGCACATCACCGGCCGATGAGCCGCCCTGGGCCTGTGCTTGTGCTGCCATGCGTTCGCAGCCCGCCAGCAGCGCCACGGCACTCGCGGAAAGCAGTGCCGTGCCCGAGACGCGCAGCAGCGAACGACGGCCGGTATCGATGGTGGACGACATGAATGGGGTCTCCCTTGCGTGGATGCAGAAGAGGCCGGTCCGTGCGACCTCTGCATCCTCTACGCGGCGCCGCCGCGAGGGGATGACCGGCGACCATCACGAGCGCGCGGGAGAAAAGTGATTGCAGTGTGAAGACCGGCATGCATCCGAACCGGCGTGTGGCGCGTATCGGTTTGCCCTGAATGCTGCTGGTGACGGCTGGGACCGCGCCGCTCCAGCGGCGCTCATCCGGCGAAAGCTTCCCTTTCGCTTTGCGCGCAGCACCGGCGCATGATCATGAGCGCCGCTGGAGCGGCGCGGTCCCAGCCGTCACCAGCGCTGCTCTTCACTGAAGTCCCACCCTATCACGGCGTGCCTGACAACCACCGCAAGGTGCCGCGCGCGCCGGTGCCGCGGCCCAGGGTTCGCGCCAGCCAGGGCAGCGCCGGCCGCAGTGCCTCGTCGAGAGTCCAGGGTGGATTGACGATGATCACGCCGCAGGCGTGCAGGCCCTCGGCCGGCAGCGGCCAGGCCAGCGCCAGTTCGATATCGATGGCGCGCGGCGCGATGTCGGCCACGGCGGCGCGCAGGGCGATCACGGCGGCCTCTTCCTTGATCGGATACCACAGCGCATAGACGCCGGTGGCGAAGCGCTTCATGGCCTGCGCGACCGCCCGCGCCGCCCGCGCGAATTCGTCGGTCTTCTCGAACGGCGGATCGATCAGCACCAGCCCGCGCCGTTCCGGCGGCGGCAGCAGGGCCTTCAGGGCCGCATAGCCGTCGGTCGGGCGCAGCTCGATCGCCTTGTCGCCGGCGAATTCGCGCTTCAACAACGCCGCTTCGTCCGAGTGCGCTTCGCACAGCACGCAGCGGTCGTCGGCGCGCAGCAGCGGCCGGGTCAGGCGTGGCGAGCCCGGATAGTGCTGCAACGGCCCGGCGTGGCGGCCGAACTTGCGATCGTAGGCGCGCACGGCGTCCATGTAGCGCCGCACGACGGGCGGCGGCGCCGGCGCATCCGCCAGCCGGCCGATCCCGTCCTGCCACTCGCCAGTCCGCCCGGCCTGCTCGCCGCCGAGGTCGTAGCCGCCGCGGCCGGCGTGGGTGTCGGCCACCAGCAGCGGCTTGTCCTTGGCCGTCATCAGCCGCAGCAGTTCCATCCACGCGACATGCTTCAGCACGTCGGCGAAGTTGCCGGCATGAAACCCGTGACGGTAATTCATCGCACGCCTATATCACGGCGCCCCGGTTCGTGCTTGGATCGCGCCGCGCTTCCACCTGAAGGCCTTCTCCATGTCCGTGCTGCTGAAGACGACCCCCGAGACCGTGCATTGGGGCTACTTCGACGCCAACCTCAAGCCCGCGATGACGGTCAAATCCGGCGCGATCGTCACCATCGAATGCGTCTCGGGTGCCGCCGAAATCCTGCCCGCACCGCCCTTCACGGTGCTGCCCGAACACCGCGATGTCCACGCCAAGTGCAAGCCGCATATCGGCCGGCACATCCTCACCGGCCCGGTCCATGTCGAGGGCGCCGAGCGCGGTGATGCCCTGCAGGTCGATGTGCTCGACATCCAGTTCCGTACCGACTGGGGCTGGAACGTCCAGCGGCCGCTGATGGGCACCCTGCCGGAAGACTTTCCGTCCTATCGCCTGACCCACATCCCGATTTCCGCCAATCGCAACGTCTGCACCATGCCGTGGGGCACCGAGATCCCGCTGAAGCCGTTCTTCGGCATCATGGGCGTGGCGCCGCCGACGGAATGGGGCCAGTGCAGCTCGGTCGAGCCGCGCGCCTTCGGCGGCAACATCGACAACAAGGAACTGGGTGTCGGCAGCACGATCTACCTGCCGGTGTTCGCGCCGGGCGCGCTGTTCTCCACCGGCGACGGCCATGGCGTGCAGGGCGACGGCGAGGTCAACCTGACGGCGCTGGAAACCTGTCTCACCGGCACCTTCCGCTTCACCGTGCGCAAGGACATGAAGCTCAACAACCCGCGCGGTGAGACCAAGACGCACTGGATCACGCACGGCTTCGACGTCGATCTTGACGATGCCGCCAAGGAGGCGCTGCGCGACATGATCCGCCTGATCCGCGGCAAGACCGGGCTGTCGGCCGAGGACGCCTACATGCTGTGCAGCCTCGCGGCCGACCTGCACGTGACGCAGACGGTCGACGGCAACAAAGGCATCCACTGCATGATCGACAAGTCGCTGATCGGCGGCTGAGGTTCTTTTCCCGGGAGCGCGCCACTCCCAGTGGCGCACTCCCAGCTACCGTGGCTCAACGAGCAGTTCGGCGCCCTCGACGGACACGATCCGCACCTCGGCTCCGGCCACCATGTTGGGGCCCCGCACGCTCCAGCTCGTGTCGCCGACACTGGCACGGCCGCGGCCGTTGACGATCGGCTCGTCGAGCGTCACGACCTGTCCGATCAGCGATGCGGCGCGTGCGTTGAGCGTGGCATGCGACTTGGTCTGCAGGCGCGCAGCCAGGATTGGCCGCAGCAGAAGCGCCGAGATGACGCTGCTGACGGCGAGGATGATGAGCTGAATCTCGAGCCCGGCGCTGGGCCAGATCAGCATCACCAGGCCGACCACCGCGGCGCCGATGGCCAGGAACAGGAAGATGACGCCGGGCAGCGCCATCTCACAGACCAGCAAGACGGCCGCTGCAGCCCACCACCACCAGAATGCAACCGTCATGACACTCCCCCGACAGTCTTTCCGCGCGCCGCGCTCAGCTGCGATCCCACGGCCCGCTCGGCGGCGCAGATGGCGGCAATGCGGGCGATGGCGGTGTCACGGGCAGGCGCGCCGGTGCGCCCGAGCCACCGGTTCCGCCGCCGCGCAACAGGCTCGATTCCTTCGTCAGCTCGGCCAGGCCGCCGAGCGTGCCCATGATGCCGGCCGATTCCACGGGCAGGAAGAACACCTTGCTGTTGTTCGACGAGCCCATGGCGTGCAGCGCCTCGACATACTTCTGGCCCAGGAAGTAGTTGATCGCCTGCGCCCCGCCGCTGCCGATCGCGGCGGTGACCACCTGGGTCGCCTTGGCTTCGGCCTCGGCGGCGCGCTCGCGCGCCTCGGCGTCCCGGAAGGCCGCCTCGCGCCGCCCTTCGGCCTGCAGGATCTGGGACTGCTTGGCGCCCTCAGCCTTGGTGATTTCGGCTGCCCGGAAACCTTCCGCTTCGAGGATCTGCGCCCGCTTGTCACGCTCAGCCTTCATCTGCCGGGCCATCGCCTGAACCATGTCCTGCGGCGGGATGATGTCCTTCAACTCGATGCGCAGCACCTTGATGCCCCAGGCGTTGGTGGCGTGATCGATGACCGACAGCAGGCGATCGTTGATCTCGTTGCGCTTGGAGAGCACGTCATCCAGCGCCAGGCTGCCCATGACGTTGCGGATGTTGGTCAACGCCAGGTTGGTGATCGCCTGCACGAGGTTGCGCACCTCGTAGGCGGCGGCGCGTGCGTCGACGACCTGGTAGAACGCCACGCCGTCGACCGACACGATGGCGTTGTCCTTGGTGATGACCTGCTGTTGCGGGATGTCGAGGACCGACTCCTGCATGTTGATGCGGGCACCGACACGCTCGACGATCGGAAACATGAAATTCAGGCCAGGCTTCAGGACACGGGTGTACTGGCCGAACTTCTCGACGGTCCACTCCCAGCCTTGCGGCACGGTCCGCACGCCCTGGAACAGCAGCACGATGGCAACGACGACCGCGAGCACTGCGAACACCAGTAGAACAATACCGCCTGCGGTCATCGCGGGCCTCCCCCTGTCGTTGAACCATTGCCCGAACGGGCCCAGGGCCTAAGCTAGCAGACTTGAGCGCATACTCAAAGCACACTCCCGGTCGAAGCCGCAGTAGCGTAGGCTCGCGGGTCTGCCTGTCCGGAGCCTGTCCATGAGCACCCCCAGCACCGCGCCGATCGATGCCGCCACGCCGTTCGAGACGCACACCGTCGAGAACCAGGCGCGGCCGTTGGAGGACTACAACGTCTTCCTCGGCGACAAGGCGCTGGTCGAGGCCGTGGTGCGCGACGGCGGCGGCTGGGTCCAGGATCGCGCGGCCGCCTTCGGGGCTGCGTGCGGTGCCGCCGCCACCGTCCGCGACGCTGAACTGGCCGAACGCTTCACCCCGCAGCTCAGGACGCATGACCGCTTTGGCCGGCGCATCGACGAGGTCGAGTTCCATCCCAGCTACCACACCCTGATGCGGCTGGCGTTCGAGGCCGGCATTCATGCCCTGCCCTGGACGGAGCGGCGGCCCGGCGCCCATGTCGCGCGCGCGGCGCTCTACATCCCGTTCAACCAGACCAACGACGGGCCGGCCTGCCCGCTCACCATGACGTTCGCGTCGATCCCGGCGTTGCGCAGCACGCCGGAGATCGCCCAGGCCTGGGAGCCGCGCATCCTGGCCAGCGCCTACGATCCGGCGGCGCTGCCGGTCGAGCAGAAGCGGGCCGCCACCATCGGCATGGCGATGACCGAGAAACAGGGCGGCTCCGACGTGCGCGCCAACGCCAGCCGCGCCACGGCGCTGGGCAATCGCGGCCCCGGCGGCGCCTACGCGATCGTCGGCCACAAATGGTTCTGCTCGGCGCCGATGAGCGACGGCTTCCTGGTGCTGGCGCAGGCGCCGGGCGGCCTGTCGTGTTTCCTGGTGCCGCGCTGGCGGCCCGACGGCACCCGCAATGCCGTCCACCTGCAGCGGCTGAAGAACAAGCTGGGCAACCATGCCAACGCCTCGTCCGAGGTGGAATTGCACGGCGCTTTCGGCTGGCTGCTGGGCGAGGAAGGCCGCGGCGTGCCCACCATCATCGAGATGGTGCGCCACACGCGGCTCGACTGCGCCCTGGGTTCCACCGCGGTGACGCGCCATGCCGTGGCGCAGGCCATCAACCATTGCCGCGATCGCGCCGCCTTCGGCCGCAAGCTGATCGCGCAACCGCTGATGACCAACGTGCTGGCCGATCTCGCCATCGAGTCCGAGGCCGCCACCATGCTGTCGCTGCGCGTGGCGCGCGCCTTCGACGAGCAGGACCGCGACGAGGCGGCAGCGCGCTTCGCGCGCATCGTGACGCCGGTGGCCAAGTACTGGATCTGCAAGCGCACGCCAGCGGTGGCCTATGAGGCCCTGGAATGCCATGGCGGCAACGGCTTCGTCGAAGAGAGCATCATGCCGCGCCTGTTCCGCGATTCGCCGGTGAACTCGGTGTGGGAAGGCTCCGGCAATGTGCAATGCCTCGATCTGCTGCGCGCCGTCGGCCGCGATCCCGCCACGCTCACCAGCTATTTCGCGGAGATCGAGACGGCCAAAGGCACGGACTCGCGTCTCGACCGCTATGTCGGCGCCCTGGGGAAGGAACTGTCCGACCTGAGCAATATCGAGACCCGTGCGCGGCGGCTGGTGGAGCGGCTGGCGCTGGCGCTGCAGGGCGCGCTGATGGTCCGGCATGCGCCGGCGTTCGTCGCCGAGGCGTTCCTGGCATCGCGCCTCGATGGCGATCACGGCCAGGCCTTCGGCACGCTGCCGCCCGGCATCGACACGGATGCGATCGTCAGCCGCGCCGATCCGCTGGCTGCCTAGGTTCCGGGCGCCACCACGCCGCGGCGGCGCCACTGCGCCGCCATCAGGCTCCCCAGGATCAGCGTCGCGCCGAGATAGGGCAAGACGCCGTTGACCTGATACAGCGCGCCCGCCAGCACCGGCCCCAGGATGAAGCCGCCGGCCTGGGCGGCGCCGATGATCCCGGCGACGGCGCCCTGCTCGTTGGGCTCGACCTCCAGCGAGGCGGCGGCGGCAAATCCCGGCACACACAAACCCACCGCGATGCCGAAGCCGATCATGCCTGCCGCCAGCAACGGCAGGGTCGTTGCCAGCATCAGGACGACCAAGCCAACGATGCCCATCGGCAGTCCCAGCATCATGAGACGGCCCGGGCGCATCGTGCGCCGGCGCGCCAGGACGATCTGGCAGGCGACGCTGGCCAGGCCGCTGACCAGCAGGCACGTGCCGACCGCCGACCCGGCCGCCTCGCGATCCAGCCCCAGGCGATCGGGCACCAGAAAACCCAGTGTCTGCAGCACGATCGCCATCGTCATGAAGAAGCCCAGCGCGGCCAGGACCCAGAACCGTATCCGCGGGTCGGTGGGCTTGAGCATCACCGTCGCGGCCATCGCGCGCGGTGGCCGATCGAGCAGGACGAGGACGAGGGTGGCGACCATCAGGGCAAGCGCGGCCACGGCATAAAGCGGCACCAGCAAGCCGAAGCCGCTCAAGGCGGCGGCGATCAGGGGACCCACGACCGTACCCAGGCCGAACGCCGCCGAGAGCTGCGCCAGCCCGCCGGTGCGGCCCGCCGCCAAGGTCGTGTCGACGACATAGGCCTGGGTCGCCGGCATCGCGGCGGCGACCGTCAGGCCAAAACCGACGCGGACGAACACCAGCAGGACGAGGCTCATCGTCGGCGCCACCGCACCCGCCATGCCGATGCCGAGCGCCCAGGCAAAAGCCGCCGTGAACAGCGCGTAGCCGAACAGGCCGGCGGCGATGAAGCCGCGCCGGCCGCGCTGGTCGCTGACCCGCCCCCAGTACGGACTGGCGACGGCGAAGGCGATGCCGGAGATCGTGATGATCAGCCCGACCTGCCATTCGGCGAGGCCGATGCCGCGTCCGGCCGGCGGCAGGACGGTGAACAGGATCGACTGGCCGGCGGTGACCAGCAGCATGCCGGCAAACAGGATCGCGAGCCGGACCCGGGCCATCACAAGCGCACCGATCCACCGATGCCGATCACCCGGCCGCGCGCCGACGGTGCTGCCCGCCGCGCTCCTGCATTGAACGTCATACGTATCCCGGAGAATCCGTCCCCGCCCCTGTGCTCACGAACCTGTCGCAATCTAGAGAAGGCGCCGGACCGACACGATTGTGCGCAGCTATGGGGGCGGCCGTAACAGCTATGCAGCCGGCCGGCGCACCTGGCGCAGTCTAACGGCGGATCGTGTTCGGTGCGGCACCGAAGCGGCGGCGAAACGCCGTGGCGAAATTCGTCGGATGACGATAGCCGGCATGATACGCCGCCTGGGCGACCGTCCACCCTTCGTCGAGCAGGCCCTGGCGGGCCCGATCCAGCCGCAGGTGCCGCAGGCATTCGAAAACCGACTGCCCGAACGCGCGCTGGAAATGGTCCTTGAGCACCGAGGTGCTGACGCCCGCATCGCGCGCCAGCGAGGCCAGGGTGTAATCGGCTTCGGGCGCCGCCATCAGGCGCTCGCGAACCCTCTGCATGCGCATGTGTTCGTGCGGGCGCAGCCCGCTGTCGCGCGTCAGTGCCGGTGTGAACTGGCGGATCGCCTCCGCCAGCAGTTCAAGCGCAACGGCCTCCTGGCGCAGGCGCTTCAACGGATCGGCGCGGTCGGCCCGCATCGCCTCCTCGACGAGACTGCCCAGGCGCAAGGACGGCATCCATTGCTTGAGCGACGCGCCGGCCTGCATGTTGGGCGGCGGCCTGTCGTGCAGGTCGTGGATGGCCAGCCACTCCGGACGCGCGAAGACGAAGAACATGCGCTGGCGCATGCCGGGCAACGGCGTGTTGCCATTGAAGGTCAGCGGCCGGTCGATGCGCATCGCCAGCGCCTGCCCCGATTGCACCGACACCAGGCCGCTGCCGTCCAGCCATCCTTCAGAACGCCCCGCCAGGACCACGCCGACCATCAGGCCCGGCATCATCTCCGCCTCGGCGTTGACGTCGTGGATCTGCACCACGTCCGATCGCGTGATCACCAGGCCCGGCTGGACTTCGTCGATATCGAGCAAACCCGCCGACAGCACGCAGTCGTCGTTCGCCTCGCATGCCTGCGGCGCCGACACGATACGCCGGTAGCGGTAGCCGAACCGTTCGGCCACGGCATGATAGTCACCGGGCCGCAGCGGCACCGGGAGCGGCGTCGAGGACTCCATGACACGACCCTATCGTCGCGTCATCGCAATTGCAACTCATTCGCAATTAAGATCGGTAATCAGCCGCGGGACCAGCGCTGGCCCGCCATGGCCGCCGAGATCTCGGCGGCGCGGTCGCGCAGGTCCTCGCCCAGCGCCTTGACGTCGGCCTTGCTCATCTGCGCGCCGAAGCCGACGGCGCTGATCGCCATCAACGGCCGGGCGAGAGCGTCGAGCACCGCGGACGACACCGTGGTTACGCCCTTCACGTAGTGACTTTGGTCGACCGCGTAGCCGCGCCTGCGCGCCTCGTCGACCTCGGCCAGGTACACATCGAAGCTGAGGTCGCCCTCCCAGCGCAGCGCCGCAAAGCGCGCGCGCAGCGCCGGCGTGGTCAACCCGGAATGCGCCGCCATGCAGCGACCCAGCGCCGCGATATACATCGGCAGGCGCTGGCCGATGCTCATGTGGACCCGGATCGCGGCATCGTTGTCGGCGCGGTCGACCAGCACCACACGCTCTCCCCGCATCACGTGCCACAGGGTGCAGGTCACGTGATGGTTCATCGCCACCTCGCGCAGATGGGGCCGCACCATCGCGATATAGCTCACCTGCTCCAGGGTGCCCTTGGCCAGCGCGAGCACGCCGAGGCCGACCGCGTAGGTCTTGGTGGCCTCGTCGAACACCGCAAGCCCTTCGTGCACCAGCGTCCTGAGCAGGTTGAAGCAGGTGCTCGGGTTGATTTCGAGATCCCGCGCGATCCGCGTCACCCCGACGGGTGTCTGCGCCGCCGCCACGTACCGCAGCACGGCGAGGCCGCTGCTCAGTGCGCCGACCCGCTTCTCGGTTACGGGATCGTCCGCGGGCATCAGTCGGCCTTGAGGTTGAGGTCCTTGATGATGGCCGTCCAGACCTTGAGCTGGTCCTTCTGGTACTGCACCGCGCGCTGGCGCGTCGAGGGTATCGGCACGACGCCGGCCTGGAGCAGCGCCGATCGCACCGTGTCGGTATTGAGGATGCGGACCACCTCCTGGTTCAGGCGGTCCAGGATGGGCTCGGGCGTGGCGGCGGGCGCCACCAGCACCCACCAGCCCGACATGTCGGGCGGTGTCGCGAGCCCACTCTCGGCAAAGGTCGGCACGTCGGGCAGCAGCGGATTGCGCTGCGCCGTGGGCACGCCGACCGCACGCACCTTGCCGGACCTGATCATGGCCAGCGATGCGGCCACGTCGGCGACCATGGTCTGCACGTTGCCGGAAATCACGTCGACCAGCGCCGGCGGTACCGATTTGTAGGGCACGTGCGTCATGTCGAGCTGGTAGGTGTTCTTGATCGTGCCGCCGTAGGCGATGCCGCCGGTGTTGCCGCTGGCATAGTTGAACTTGCCGGGGCTGGCCTTGATCAGCTGGATCAGCTCGGGCGCTGTCCTGGCCGCGACATCGGTGTTGACGACCCAGACATAGGTGACCGACGCGACCATCGTGGCGTAGCTCAGGTCCTTGGCCGGATCGTAGCGCACGCCGCCGGTCAGCCCGCCCGGGCTGGCGACGAGCCCGGCATTGGTCATCAGCCCCAAGGTGTAACCGTCGGGCGTCGACGTGACGACGGCCTCGGTGCCCACGGTCGAGTTGTTGCCGGGCTTGTTGTCGACGACGATCGGCTGGCCCAGGGCGCGGGACAACGGGTCGGCGACGATGCGCGCAACGATGTCGCTGCCGGAGCCGGCCCCATAGGGCACGACGAGCCGGATCGGCTTGTTCGGCCAGGTCTGCCCCGCGGCGGCCCCGGCGACGGTCCAGAGGCTCGCGACGGCCGCGAGGCCGGCGAACCAGCGGATGATCTTCATGGCGTTCCTCCTTGATGTGTCGTGAGCCGGCGCTGGTTTACCTGCCTCATCAAGCGCACGGCGATCGCAGGACGACGCGAGTTCACGGCTTGAAGCCGAGCTCGCGCAGGATGATGTTCTTCTGGATCTCGCTGGTGCCTTCGCCGATCACGTAAACCAGTGCATCGCGATGGATACGGCCCACCGGATATTCGCGCATGATCCCGGCGCCGCCGTGAATGCGGATCGCCTGTTCGCTCACCGCCACCGCGGTTTCGCTGGCGATCAGCTTCACCCGCGCCGCGGTCGCCGCGTCGAGCGTGTTCTGATCGACACGCCAAGCACCATAGTAGACGAGCCACTTGGCTGCCTCGATCTGCGCCGACATTTCCGCGAGCTTGTGGCCGATCGCCTGGAAGTCGCCGATACGCCGGCCCGCGACCAGGCGGTCGCGCGCATAGGCCGTGGCCGCATCGAACGCCGCGCGCGCCATGCCCAGCGCATTGGCCGCGACGCCGACGCGGTTTTCACTCAGCGACTCCAGGATCACCGGGTAGGTGCCGAGCCGTTCGCCCAGCACGCAGTCGTCGGGCACGAAAACGTCCTCGATGTGGATCAGGCCGGTCTCGGAGGCGCGGATGCCCTCCTTCTTCAGCTTGTGGATGACCATGCCCTTGGCCGGCAATTCGACAATGAACAGGCTCACGGCGTCACCCGTGAGCTCGGGCGCGGTGCGGGCCGCGACGAGCAGGAAATCGGCGATCGGCGCGTTGGTGATGTAGAGCTTGCTGCCATTGAGCCGCCAGCCGCCGACGGTCCGCTCGGCGCGCGTCTTGAGCGCGCGGATGTTGGAGCCGCCGTCGGGCTCGCTGAGCGCGAAGCCGGCAATCTTGCGGCCCTGCACCGCTGGCCGGAAGAAACGCTGGCGCTGTGCGTCCGTGCCGGCTTTCCAGATCGGCCAGATCCCGAGATGGCTGTGCGCCGACCAGCTCGAGGCGAAGCCCTGGCTCATGTAGCTCAGTTCCTCGCGCACGATGCAGTCGCTGATCTTGTCCAGCCCGCTGCCGCCGTCGTCCTCGGGGTAGCGCACGCCGAGCAGGCCGAGTTCACCCCAGCGGGCGAACACCTGGCGCGGCAGGACTTCGTTTTCCTCGGCCGCCGCGACCAGCGACTGATGCTCCGTTTGGCACAAGCGCCTGACGGTGTCCCGCACGGCGGCATGCTGTTCCGAGAAGGTGAAATCCATGACCAGCCATCATTCTCTATAGAAAATATTATTCTTGAGATAGAATGATGCCTCCACCCGACGGCAAGGTCAACGCATGTGCGATCGCCCCTGCGCAGACAGAGGGTGCACGCCGTCAGCCGTTCGTCCGCGCCGCGCGCGGAGTGACGTTGAACATGCGCCTTTGCGCGATCAACCACCTCCGTCTATCGCGACGGAGGTCATTGCGCATACCGTCCCGCTGCGGCGAGATCAGGCGTTGTCGAAGCGATCGAGATTCATCACCTTGGTCCATGCCGCCACGAAGTCCTTCGCGAACTTCTCCTTCGAATCGGCCGTGGCATAGACCTCCGCCAGTGCGCGCAGCTGGGCGTGCGAGCCGAAGATCAGATCGACACGCGTGCCCGTCCACTTGACCTGCCTGGTCTTGCGGTCGCGCCCTTCGTACACGCCCTCCTGGCCGGCAAGCGGCTGCCACTCGGTGGCCATGGAGAGCAGGTTGACGAAGAAGTCGTTGCTGAGCGTTCCCGGCTTGTCGGTGAAGACGCCATGCTTGGCATTGCCGGCATTGGCGCCGAGCACGCGCAGGCCACCCACCAGCACCGTCAGCTCGGGCGACGAGAGCGTGAGAAGCTGCGCGCGATCGACCAGCGCCTCCTCCGGCGCCATGAACTGCCTGCCGCTGAGATAGTTGCGGAAGCCATCGGCGCGCGGCTCGAGTGGCTCGAAGGAGTGGGAGTCGGTCTGCTCCTGCGAGGCGTCCATCCGGCCGGCCATGAAGGGGACCTTCACATCGATCCCGGCGTCCTTGGCGGCCTTCTCGACCGCGGCGCTGCCGCCCAGCACGATCAGGTCGGCCAGCGACACCTTCTTGCCGCCAGCCGCGGCATTGAACTCCTTCTGGATCGCCGCGAGCTTCTCGAGGACGGTCTTGAGCGCAGCCGGCCGATTGACCTCCCAGTCCTTCTGCGGCGCGAGCCGGACGCGCGCGCCGTTGGCGCCGCCGCGCTTGTCGGAACCGCGGAAGGTCGAGGCCGATGCCCAGGCGGCCGACACCAGGTCGGGAACCGAAAGGCCCGACGCCAGGATCTTCTGCTTGAGCGATTGGACCTCGGCATCACCGATCAGCGGATGATCGACTTCCGGGATCGGGTCCTGCCAGATCAGCGTCTCCTTTGGCACGAGCGGGCCGAGGTAGCGCTGGATCGGTCCCATGTCGCGGTGGGTGAGCTTGTACCACGCCCGCGCGAAGGCGTCGGCGAACTGCTCGGGATGATCGTGGAAGCGCCGCGAGATCTTCTCGTAGGCCGGATCGAAGCGCAGCGACAGGTCGGTGGTCAGCATGGTCGGCACATGCTTCTTCGACTTGTCGAAGGCATCGGGAATCGTCGCCTCGGCGTTCTTCGCTTTCCACTGCTGGGCCCCGGCCGGACTCTTGGTCAACTCCCATTCGTACTTGAACAGGTGCTCGAAGAAGTCGCCGCTCCACCGGGTTGGAGTCCGGGTCCAGGTGACCTCGGGACCGCCGGTGATGGCATCGGCGCCGACACCGGTGCCATACGTGCTCTTCCAGCCGAGGCCCTGGTCCTCGATCGCCCCGCCTTCCGGCTCCGGCCCGATCAGCGACGGATCGCCGGCGCCGTGGGTCTTGCCGAAGCTGTGGCCGCCGGCGATCAGCGCAACGGTCTCCTCGTCATTCATCGCCATGCGGGCGAACGTCTCGCGGATATCCTTGGCCGCCGCGACCGGATCGGGTTTGCCGTTCGGTCCCTCCGGATTGACGTAGATCAGGCCCATCTGCACCGCGCCGAGCGGGTTCCGCAGCTCACGTTCACCGCTGTAGCGCTCGTCGCCCAGCCACGTTCCTTCCGGACCCCAGTAAAGCTCTTCCGGCTCCCAGGTGTCGGCGCGGCCGCCGGCGAAACCGAAGGTCTTGAAGCCCATCGATTCGAGCGCGACGTTGCCGGCGAGGATGTACAGGTCCGCCCAGGAAAGCTTGCGGCCGTACTTCTGCTTGATCGGCCACAGGAGACGGCGTGCCTTGTCGAGGTTGGCGTTATCCGGCCAGCTGTTGAGCGGCGCGAAGCGCTGTTGGCCGCCGCCGGCGCCGCCACGGCCGTCGGCGATGCGATAGGTGCCGGCGCTGTGCCATGCCATGCGGATGAACAGGCCGCCATAGTGGCCGAAGTCGGCCGGCCACCAGTCCTGTGAATTCGTCATCAGGGCGTGCAGGTCCTTGATCACGGCATCGAGGTCGAGGCTCTTGAACGCCTTGGCGTAGTCGAACGCCTCGCCCATCGGATTGGAGAAGTTCGAATACTGGTTGAGCAGCGAGAGGTTCAACTGGTTGGGCCACCAGTCACGGTTGGCATGGCCACGGGGCTGGCCGCCGTTGAACGGGCATTTGCTGTCGGTTGTCATGCTGTCCTCCAGTCGTGATCCGGTTCGTCCCCGCATCGTTCAGCGATGCGGCACTTCAAGACAACGGCGCATCCGAGAGACTAACGCGCAAACATGGTGCATTGGCGCGCTGCGACAACATCACAGCGATCTTGACCATCATAGCCCGGATCGTAACAGGCTCGCCGCTGGCGGTGAACAATCCCCACGCATGGCGAGTCCGAAGGATGGTGCGGACGGCGGGGCTCGAACCCGCATTCCCTTGCGAGAAGCAGATTTTCGTACCACCTCGGCTTTCGCCGCCGCCTCACCGGCGTTCGTGGTCTGGACTATCCCTTCGCCATAGCCTTCCGGCCGTAGGCGCCGCCCGTCTAGTCTCTACACCTTCCCCCGAAGGAGCTTGGCTCGGGATTGGCTTAGGTTGATCCCTTAGCTTTCCCCGACTTTGAGCGGTTCTACGCCACAGGTTTCCCCGTGGGCACTCCAATTAAAGTCTGCTGCGTCTACCGATTTCGCCACGTCCGCGTTCGCCTTGGTTCTCCTCTGGTGCCGTAGCGAAGACCGTCATGCAAGCGCGAAGACGACATAGGCTGCTGAAACCCGATGGCTCCTGGCTGGCACCCTTCCTCCAAATCCTTGTTCTTATAGGGAAATCGATCGAAGGTAGAGGGTCGCCACAGCTGAAAGATGCCCGTTTGCAGTCCATCCCCACAGTGGTGCACCCGGGCGTTCATCAAGCCGCTGTCGCTGGCGTGCCGCTTGGCGTATTGATCGTTCCCTCGCCGCATCGCGGCTCTTCACACACTTGCCATGACCCTGCACCGCCGCACGCTCCTGACGCTTCTGCCCGTTCCCTTCGTGGCCAACCGCGCCTGGGCGCGCGAATTGTCGGCCGACCTGCGGCGCGGCGGTTATGTGATCTACCTGAGGCACGCCGAGACCGACACCAAGCCCGAACCAACGCTGGGCGATATCAAGGACTGCCTGTGGCAGCGCAACCTGACCCCCGCCGGCAAGACCCAGGCGACGACCATCGGGCAGATCCTGAAGGAACTCGGCGTTCGCTACGGCCAGGTCGCGAGCAGCCCGTTCTGTCGTTGTCGCGACACCGCACAACTGGTGGCCGTTCGCCCGGCCCAGGTCCTGCCCGAACTGCTGTACCACGTTACCCAAAGCCCCAATGAGCAAGCCGCTGGCATCGAGCGACTACGCGTGCTGCTGTCAAACCACGAACCGGGCGGCCGCTGCACGCTGCTGGTGGGACATGCGCCGCCGTTCAAGGCTCTCACCGGAATCGAACTGGCCGAGGGCCAGGCCGCCATCATCCTGCCGCGCCAGACCAAGGATTTCGACATCGCGGGCTTCCTCGACGCGAAGGGCGTGCGCAGCCGAGACGACGGTTGATCGTCGGCGCGTGGCTCGCGTGGACGTGATCCTGCGCGAGCCGACAGTCGCCAAGCTGTTACTTCCCGGTGAACGGATCAACGCGCCATGCTTTGGACGCGTCGGACGGTTCCGTCGACCGGCGTCACAACAATCGAGGGAGTATACGCATGTCGAAAAAGACCGCGCTGGTCGCCGCCGCCGCTGCCGCCATGTTTGCCGCCGGCGCGATCGCTTCCGTGGCGCACGCGCAGAGCGGCGTGAGATGCTCGGGCATCAATTCGTGCAAAGGCACGTCGGCCTGCAAGACAGCCACCTCCGCCTGCAAGGGCATGAATGCCTGCAAAGGCCAGGGCTGGACGGAGGTCAAGGACGCCGCCGAGTGCACCAGCAAGGGCGGCAAGGTGATGTAGGCTTGTCGCGACGGATGGTCGGGCGCCACGGGAGACCCGTGGCGCCCTGATCGCCTGACTCTTTCACATCCGCTACAGTGGCCGCCCGATCACCGACGCAGCCGTGCCCGACACCCGCATCCAATCCAGCGAGCCCGTGACGGCGATTGCCGGGACGTTGGGTTTTGGGCTGGGCCTGCGCCATCAGCACTACCAGGAGATCGCCGACACGCCCGGCAAGGTGGACTGGTTCGAGGCCCTCAGCGAGAACTACATGGTGGCCGGTGGCCGCCCGTTACATTGGCTCGACCGGTTGCGCCGCGACCACCCGATGGTCCTGCACGGCGTGTCATTGAGCATCGGCGCCGTCGATCCCCTGGACATCGACTACCTCCATGCTCTGACGACGCTGGCGCAGCGGGTCGAACCGTGCTGGATCTCCGACCATCTGTGTTTCACGGGCCACGCCGGCGTCAACCTGCACGACCTGTTGCCGCTGCCCTACACGGAGGAGGCACTGGCACATGTCGTGCAGCGCGTTGAGCGCGTGCAGGACGTGCTGGGCCGCCGCATCCTGCTGGAGAACGTCTCAAGCTACGTGCAATACGCCGAGTCGCAATTGAGCGAATGGGACTTCCTGGCCGCCGTCGCCGAGCGGGCCGACTGCGACATCCTGCTCGACGTCAACAACATCCACGTCTCTGCCTTCAACCACGAGTTCGATCCGCGCGCCTACCTCGCCGCCATCCCCGCCGCGCGCGTCAGGCAGATCCATCTCGCCGGCCATCTGCACTGCGGCACGCACATCATCGACACGCACGATCATCCCATCATCGACGACGTATGGGCGCTGTATGCCGATGCGATCCGCCGCTTCGGCATGATCCCCACCATGATCGAGCGCGACGACGATATTCCCCCCTACGCCGATCTGGTTGCCGAGCTTGATCAGGCACGCGCTGTCGCCGCACAGGCGCTGGCGAGCCGCGGGTCATCACCATGACGGCACTGGCGAGGCTGCAGGCCGAATTCCGCGCCTGGATGCAGCAGACACCGGTGACACCGCACGGTCTGCGGACTCACGACAACGCGCCTGACGCCGTCGCCGCACCCGACGCCATTCGCGCCCGCGTATCGGACACCCGGAAAACGACGCGAGACGTCCTGCTCGATGTCTATCGCGATGCCTATGCGCTGCGCCTGATCGAGGCGTTGCAGACCGACTACCCTGGCCTGCATGCCATGGCAGGCACGGCAGATTTCGACGCCATGGCGCGGGCCTATATCAAGGCACATCCATCGCGACACCCGTCGGTGCGCTGGTTCGGCCGCAGCCTTGCCGACTTCCTCGGCGCGACACCGCCCTTCAACGCCACGCCGGCCGCCGCCGAGATGGCGCGCTTCGAATGGCTGCTGGGCGAGGCTTTCGATGCCGCCGATGCCGTCCCCGCCACCTTCGACGACATGGTCGCCTTGCCGGCAGATGCATGGAACAGCCTGCGCTTCACCTTCGTCCCCTCGCTGCGATGCGTCACGCTGCGCTATCAGGTCCCGCAGGCCTGGCTGCGTCGTGCCGCCGCCGGTGCGTTGGAGGTGCCGCCGGCCGTAAGCCCGGAGTCAACCGTGGACTGGCCCGGGGTCGACTGGCTGATCTGGCGCACGGCGCCGGACGCTGAGACCCAGTTCCGGTCGATGGATCCGGATGAGGCCTGGATGCTCGATCAAGCGCGCGAGGGCGTGATCTTCCCCGACTTATGCGACGAACTGGCCGCCTTTGCGCCAGCCGCCGACGGCGTGGCCGCCGCCGAGGACAATGCCGCCCAGTGGGCAGCGCAGCGTGCTGCCGGCCTGCTGCGTGCCTGGATCGACACCGGCTGCGTCACTGAAGCCGCCGTCGCATAAAAAATGCGGCCGCTTCGCAGCGGCCGCATTCGCATGTCAGGAAGTCTGTGCGTCAGACTAGTTGATCACGATCTCGACGCGACGGTTCTGCGGCTCGCGCACGCCATCGGCCGTCGGCACCAGGGGCTCACCCTCGCCGCGGGCCACCACCTGCATGCTGGAAGCCGGGATGCCTTCGCGAACCAGTGCATCCTTCACTGCGTTGGCGCGCCGCATCGACAGCGCCATGTTGTAGGCGTCGCTGCCCGAACGATCGGCGTGACCCGTGACGCTCACGCTCGTCTTGTTGCCGCTCTTGGCTGCCGCTGCCGCCTGCTGGACGGTCTGCAGAGCCTGCTGCGTCAACGTCGCGCGATCGAAGTCAAAGAACACGACGTAGCTCTGACGCGTGGTGGCGATCGGCGGCGGCGGCGGTTCGGCCGCACGCGCCGGCTGACCGAACTTGTAGCCGATGGTCAGCATGGCGCTGTGGTCGTAGATGTCACGGCCCTTCACGAAGGTGTCGACCACCTTATAGTCGACGCTGGTGAACAGGCCGCCGTCGAACTGGTAGCGCACGCCCACGATGCCCTGCATCGCGAACTTCAAGCCACGGCTCTCGATGTGATTGCCGCCGATACCGATACCGACGTGCGGCGACAGCGGGAAATCGTCGAACGTAAAGTCATACAACGCGTTCACGAACCCGCCGAACTGATCGATCCGCGAGCCACGGTACTTGTTGCTGCGCCAGACACCTTCGAGTTCGACGCGGGGACCGACGAAGTCGTAACCCACCACGCCGCCTAGACCGAAGCCAATCTTCTCGTCCGACGTCCTGGGAAGATCGAGCCAGTTCACGCCGCCTTCGAGGCCGACATAGAAACCAGGTGTGTTGTTCGGGCTCTGCGCGTGGGCGAACGCCGGCGCGACAGCTGCCGCAGCCACGATCAGGGGGATCGCGAGAACTCTTTTCATATACCTACTCCGTTGTTGCCGCCGGACAGCCAGTGGCTTGTCCCGACAGTGATTCAATGGGCGGCAATTGCGGCGTGTTCCGGGCATCTCGAAGACGTCACAGTGACGCGCGGTCCCAAAATGCGACAGAGTGTTACCGTGCGCGTTCTTTCATCCGCGCTGCGTCGATGGCATCGACAATATCGGTGTCACTCAACGTCTCGCCTTTTTGCGCACAACGAATGCCGAGAATCGCCCAGGCATGGCCTGCGCCGCGGTCAGGACCTGGCTTTCGAAAACCCACGCAACTGGCGCCATCTTCCGCCGTGAACAGCGCATAGCCGCTGCCGGCGTTGAGGCGTACCGCCGACCAGTTGCGTCCGCCGCGCGCCAGTGGAATGGACTGACTCAGTTGTTCGGGCAGAGCCACGCTGAAGCGAATCCACGACTGTTCGTCGAGGCCCTCCATCAGATACAGAAAAGAGGCCCCTGCCGCTGTTGTCGTTGCAGCCGTATAGAACCGATACGTGGCGCGTGAACCGCCGCCCGGATGGTAGGGTTCACTCGCGCGACAGTGAAGGCCTTCGGTCGCGGCCAGCGGCGATTCACTGCAAGCGACATCAGCCCACACCTGAGCTTGCGCCACCGTGGACGGCAGCATGGCGCATAGGACGGCCACCATGGCGCCGCCGCACACCACACGCCTGCTGCCAGTGCCATTCTCACTGCGACACCTGACCATAACCTGCTCCCCACCAGTCGCGACCGTCAGCGTCGCGATATCAGACGTGGTTGCTTCCTCGCATATAGGATCGGGCACTCGAACTTGCAGTCCCATCATCATGCCCGTGGCCTTTCGGTGATCGTGCTGCCCGCGCCATGGTCAATACGACGATGCGCCAAAATCTTCCAACGACCGGGAGCGAAGCGCTGTGCGCGGCGTTGGATTCAGGAAATCGCGAGGGAGAATTCATGGCCGATCCGAAGCACCGCCACGCACGTGATGCCCAGATCAAGAAGGTCGACGATCATCATCCTTACGGTGGCGTCCGATCAGAGCCTTTGAAGGACGTTCCTCCGATTGTCGATGATTCGAAACCGCATCCGAGTCTCAAACCACAGCGCGATCCGCATGGACACGACAAGCCCCATGCCGAACCGCCCGACAAGAACCAGTCATAGCCTGCATAGCCTGGCGACTGGACTTGTCGTTCAGCACTCACCCCAAACGGATGGAGAACCCCATGAAGCTTGCCGAAGTCATGACGCGTGACGTCGAAACCATCGCGCCCGATACCTCGCTGCAGGCCGCTGCACAACGCATGGAAGAATTGAATGTGGGTGCCCTGCCTGTGTGCGACGGCGCGCGACTGATCGGCGTCGTCACCGACCGCGACATCACCGTTCGCGGCGTCTCCGTGGGCGCCTCGCCGGGCGACGATGTGGTCGCCGACTGCATGAGCGCCGAGCCGCTCTACGCCCGTGAAGACGACTCCGTGGAACATGCGCTCGATCGCATGCGGGCCGCTCAGGTCCGGCGCCTGATGATCATCGACGGCGACAAACAGCTGGTCGGCGTGGTGTCGCTGGGTGACCTCGCGACCAAGGCACCGAACAAGGCCGATTCGGCCACCGCGCTCGAGGAGATCTCGACACCAGCCAAGCCCGATCGACCGGCGCGCAAGACGCGCGCCCGCAAGAAAAGCGTCTGACTGCAGGTTAGCGATACTCACGGCATGCCATCCGTGCCATCGTCGTCGTGCGCAGGACGATTGATGGGGGAGCCGGATGTCCGCCAGGCGCGATACAGCGCATGTTGATGATGCTGACACCGGGTCCGCAGACCAACGACCGTCCGCAGCGTTGGCCAACGCTGCGGACGGCGAGTTGCGGCTGTTCCTCGAAGAGATCTGTTGCGAGTTGGTGCGCGCGCACCACGTCGAGAACGATGGATCGGCGCCGGAGAGTATCGAGACGATCCGCGAAGTGCGGTTGGGCGCCCCGGGCTCGTTCGCGGATATCCGCGTCGCGCCGCCAGCCGGGGCGCCCTACTTCGTCGAGGTGAAATGGGGCTATGGCGTCGACGAGACCATCGAGCGCCTGGCGCGCAAATACGCCACGAATCCCGATCGCACGTGCCAGCGTCTGGTGGTCGTGACCGACCACGCCGATGGCACGGCGCGGCCGGCTCTCGAAGCGACCCTGCGGCAGCGTTTGTGCCCGACCTTGGCGATCGAGATCTGGGGCGACGGCGAGATTCGACGCCGCATCGAGCAATCGTTCGGCCTGCGCATCGAAACGCTGAGCCGCGGCAATATCCGCGCCATCCGCGATTCGATCATCCGGGCCGAATGGCGCACCGCCTTCGCCGGCGCCGACGATTTCCTCGCACCGACACTGCTCTGGCATTTCAGCTCGTGGACGCTGCGCCGACTGGGACGCGATGGCGGCCTGGCACCTGAAAACGTACTGCGTGCCGGCATCTATCGGGACGTCGCCGTCGTCATGGCCGATATCTGCGCGTTCTCAAGCTACGTCCGCGACACGCGTGACGAGGCGCTGGTGCGCCAGTCGTTGACCGCGTTCTATTCGCAGGCGCGCCAGGCCATCGTCGAAACCGGCGGCATGCTCGACAAGTTCGTCGGGGACGAAGCCATCGGCCTGTTCGGCTTCCCCGACCGGCGGCCCGGCTACGCCGACGACGCACTGCGCTGCGCCCGGCGGCTGATCGACATCGGCAACTCGGTATCGGAACACTGGCAGAGCCGGATCGACCGGGTACAGAAATCGCGCGGCGTCCACATTGGAATCGCCATCGGCGATGTCAGCCTGATGCCGTTGCGCGCCTTCTCGGCAGCACATCATGGCTTCATCGGCGATGCCCTGAACATGACGGCGCGCCTGATGGCGGCGGCCGGCCCCAGTGAGGTGCTGGTCAGCAACGGCTTCCATCAGGCACTTTCGGCGGACAGCAGGAAGTCCTTCGAACCGATCGCTCCGGTCGACGGCCGCAACATCGGCCTTATTCAGTGCTGGCGCCTGCCGCGAACAGGAAACGGATCGACAGCCACATAGGCCGCCCCTCACGCTGCCGGCGCGATCTCCCGCCCGACGGTTGGCTGGCGCGCCGAAGACGCCGGCAGGTCGATATCGAATACGGCGCCGCCCTCGGCGTGATTGTGCGCCGACAAGGTGCCCGACATTTCCGACACGATGCCGTGGCAGATCGACAGCCCCAGGCCGGTTCCCTGGCCTTTTGGTTTCGTGGTGAAGAAGGGCTCGAACAGCCGGTCCAGCGCGTAGTCCGGAATGCCCGGCCCATTGTCGTGCACCGACATTTGTACCCGCTTGCGATCCTCGCTGGGCCGGATACGCAGTTCGATCCGGCCGGGCCGCTGCTCGCGATGCGCCGCCGGCACCATCTTGATGGCATCGCGGGCATTGGTCATCAGGTTGATGACCACCTGCTCGAAACGCGAGCGATGCCCGATCGCCGACGGACACGGTTCGCTGGCGACGACGATCTGCACGCCATCGAGCTTGAGCTGCTCGCTCACCAGATCCAGTGCGCTCTGCACGGCTTCCGGCACATCGAACGGCGCCGGATGATCATCGCCCTTGCGCGCATGCGCGCGCAGCTGGCTGATGACTTTCGAGGCACGATCCGTTTGATCGGCGATGCGCTTGAGCTTGCCGCGCAGAAAATCAGCCATGCCGGCATCGGGCAACGGTTCCAGATCCAGCTCGTCGATGGCATTTTCGGCCGCCATGCGGATCACGGCCAGCGGCTGGTTCAGCTCGTGCGCCATCGCCGCCGCCATTTCGCCAAGCTTCGACAGCTTGGATGCCTCGAACAACGCGGTCTCGGCATTGCGGCGCGCCGTGTCGTCGATGCCGACCAGCACGGCATAGCGCAACCCGCCGTCGGGATCCGGCACGGCACTGGCGGCAAACCGGATGGTATGCTTGGTGTCCCGCCGGTCGAGCAGGATGACGTCGAACTCGAACGGAAAATCGTCGACACCGCCGTCGCGAACCGCCGGCTCGACGATGCTCGCCAGCGCGCGGGTCTTCTGGTTGGCCGACAGCAGCCGACCGCTCATGTCGTCATTGTCGATTCCGACAAGCTCGCCGAATGCCGTGTTGCCCCGGATGAAGTGCCCGGCGCTGTCCAGCACGATCATGTACGCACCAGAGGCATTGGCGAGGGAGCCGACCAGCGCCGCCTCGCGGGCAGCCAGAGCGGCCGCCTTCTCACGATCATCAACGTCGCGGATGGTTCCGGTCACGATCTGCTCGCCGGTCGACCGATCGGAAAGCCAGAGCCGCACCTCGACATGGATCGTTTCGCCCGACGGCTTCGAATAGAGAGCGACCGCTTCGGACTGCACGGCGCCTTCATGCAGGCGGCGACGCAACTCATAGACCCGCTCGCGGTTTTCCGACGGAAACAGATCGTCCAGCCGCATGCCCTCGAGGTCCGCCGGCTCGAAGCCCAGCACCTGGCGTGCCGCCGGGCTGGCGTGGGTGATGATGCCGTTGGCGCCCAGTTCGAGAACGACGTCGGCCAGCGTGCTGAACAGGCGGCTCAACCGGGTCTCGCGGTTGGTGAGCTCGAGCTCGCGGCGTTTGAGATCGGTGACGTCGGTGCGCATGCCAACGACGCTGCCGTCCGACAGGACCCGGTTGGAGATGCGCATCCAGGTCCCGGTCGCCATCCGCACGGTTTCGGGCGGACTGGTCGTCCTCAGCGCGGCCTTGCGCGCGGCGATCCAGGCGTCGGGGTCGTCGATGCCGGTATACACCCCCAGCCGAACGCTCTGACGCAGGTTGTCCTCATAGACCGCCCCGTAGCGCAAGGCGCCGCCGTTGGTGGTCAGCGTGTCACGAAACTTGGCGTTGCACAGCACCAGGCGATCGTTGGCGTCATAGACGACAATGCCTTCCGACGACGCCTCGATGATCTCCGACAGGCGACGGTCGGACCACCGGCGCGCCTTTTCAATCTCGATCACCCGCTCCGTCATGCGGTGGCCCTGGCGGTCGCTCCACCACAGCATCACCAGCAGACACGCAATCGTGAGCGACAGCAGAACCGTCACGTAGGAGGTGGTCGCCTCGACCGGAACCAGAGGCAGGTGGCCGGCCGCCGCGAGCAGCCCGGCGACACCGCAGGCCACAGCGAACCCGATGCAGAGGCTCCGACCGAAACGGCGCATGGCGCGCGGCGAAGGCAGCCGACGGCGCAATGCATCCATGCCGGTGTCCGTCGACATATGCGTCACTCTCCCGCCGACTGTGCCGGCACCCAGACCGGAGCGATCCGCGCGACCTGCCGGCGCTCATTGCCGGCGACGACGCTACCCACCCCAACGCCAATCGGGCAGTTCGCGGACCAACCAGCCGCGCTGGAAAAACCGAGGACCTGCGGTAGGACCTTCACCACGAGCCAACCACATCTGAAAAATCTAACCCAAAATAATAGTCATCCACAATGCAAATATCCCCAGCCTGTGTTGACCAATCCGATACGGAGCGAATTGCTCTGACAAACGACTTCATATTATAGATGTACAGGGTAGAATTCATTGATTTTTTCGCCGCCATGCAGTTATTTCAGGTGGCCGGGAGCTATATTACCATGAGTTCAAGGCCCGATGTCTTGGTGGTCGATGACGATCCCACCCAGTGCTTGGAAATCGCCGAGTACTTGCATCGGCGGGGCTTTGACGTCGTGGAAGCGAACGACGCCGCCACCGCCCTTCGGATCATCGAGACCCGCATGCCAAGGGTTGTCATCTCCGACATCTCGATGCCGGAGATCAACGGCATCTGGATGACCCAGAAGGCGCTCGCCCAGGGTGCGGCGATGAAGATCATCCTGATGTCCGGTGACAGCGACATGGTGCGGGCTGCCAACGTCCAGCACTCGGGGGCCTTCGCAGTCATCCACAAACCGGTGCCGCTCAAGATGCTGGCAAGCTTCGTTGAGCGTGTCGTGTCCGACCCGGAGCGGTCGAATACCGCCTGATTGCCGACCATGAGCAGCGCCATGCGGATCCTGATCGTTGACGACGAGTTCTGCATCGTTGACGAAGTCTGTGACTTCCTGCGCCGTCGTGGTCATGAAGCGGTGGCGGCGGGCAGCGTCGAGGAAGCGTCACGCACGCTGGAAAACGCGCCGCCCTTCGACGTCGTGCTGACCGATATGAAGATGCCGCAGGGCAGCGGCCTGGACGTCCTGCGTGCCTGCAACCGGGCGCGCCCGCCACGGCCGACGACGCTGTTGATGACCGGTCAGTCCGACGACGGCGATGTCGAGCGCGCCACGGCCGAAGGCGTGCTGTCGGTCCTCTGGAAGCCGCTGTCGCTGCGCCGGATCCTCGAAGCACTTGATGTGGTCGAGCGCTACCGCGCCGCCTGCTAGGGCCTGAATCACCGTTGTCATCCCGAGCACAGCGAGGGATCCAGGGGCGACGCCTAGATCCCTCGCTGTGCTCGGGATGACAGGTGTACTACCTCGCCGGCGCGAACCCCGGCGCATCGGCGAAGGCGGCGCGCAGGCCGTGGACGAGGTCGCCAACCACAGCGTCGACGATTTTTTGACCCTTGTACGCGGTGGCGCGCGTTGCATCACCGAAGGCACCGGTCGGGCTGAACTCGTCGGCAGCACCGACGTCATGCGTCCACGACAGGACGAGCGGCCGCGCGATGCCGGCAGGCAGAGCGTCCGAGGCAGTATCATGGTTGGTCGCGCGATCGGGTAGCCGGTCCATGCGCACGGCACGCGCATCCAGGGCCAGCATCACCGAGGTTTCGCGTTCATCGGCATGGCCGCCGCGCGGGTCGTCGAGGACCGTGTCCGCCGCGCGGCCCAGGAACCGCAGATGCGCCGCGACGACACGCGCGACACCGCGGCTGTGGAGGTCGCTCAGCAGCGCATTGATGGGCGCTTCCGTCGAATGGCCCGTGTTGATCAGCGCGATGCGCCCTGCACCCTGGGCGACGAAGCCCTCGCACAGGTCGCGCAGGACGGCGGTGAAGGTGGCGGCCGACAGGCTTTGGCTGCCGGCGAAGCGCACGAACGCCGGGTAGTAGCCAAACGGCACGACCGGCGCGACGAGGACCGGCAAACGCTCGGCAACGCGGCGCGCCAACGCCATCGCGACAGTCGCATCGGTCCGCAACGGCAGATGCGGGCCGTGCTCCTTGGCCGCAGCGCCGATAGGAATCACCACGGGCATGCCCGAATCGATCGCGGTGCGCGCCTCGACCCAGGTCAACTCTTCAAGCATCCGACCCAGCATGGCCTCACGCTAGGCGGCAGCGCACCGACACGCAACGGGAACGTATGTCAGTTCGCCAGCGGCGGCACCTTCTGCTGCATCCGCCCGGGTGGACCGGCGACAATGATCTTGCGGATCGCGGCCAGGGGTGCTGCGTCGTCCGTCGTGATCGTCGTGCCGTCCAGGCGCACGCCAAGGTCGCGCCACAGCGCATCCAGATCGATACGGTGCGATGTTCCGACATAGCGCGCCACCATGCCGGCCATCAACGGCGCGCCCAGCGCCTTGTCGCAGCGCCCGACATACTCGCCCACCGTCCAGCGCTGGGTCGGCGTCATGACGCCGCCCTCGTGCCGGGCGCCGCGGAAGCAGTCCTCGACGCCCTTGGCGCCTGCCGTGGCGCGGCGGATCTCGATATCGGCCATCAGGAAGAACAACGCACCGCCCCAGTAGGCGCTACCGCCCTCCAGGCCGGAGTCGAGTGCCGAAAGCCCGCGCGGCATGTTCTCGATCCACTCACGCCAGACCTCGGCCTCTGTCTTCCAGCCGGCCCGTGCCCGCACGATGGGCTCGACGTAGGTCGCGGCACCTTCCATGAACCACGTGCCATTGCCGCGCAGGAACGGCATGCCGGTATGCACGAACTCGTGCGGCAGCACCCAGTCGTTCTGCAGATCGGCCCGGCTCGACCGCTCGCCGACCTGCACCATCACCGTCGAGCCACCGCCCGGCACCGTGCGCCCGTAGCCGACGCCGCGCCGCCCCGGCGAGGGCAACAGCGCCACCAGCATCCGCCGGTTGGTGAAACCGTCCCAGTAGCCCGCCGTCATCAACGCGGTGCGGCGAACCCATTCGACGAGATCGCCGCGCGCGACATCGAAATCGCCATTGAGGATCGCAAGATCGATATAGGCCTGATCGCCGTCGGACATGCCGGCCGGTGGTGGCACCGCGAGGCGCTCGGCCTGCGCGCGGCCAAACACCGTATATCCCATGAACCGAACGGTGGTGCCCCGCAGGCGCCAGACACCGTTGCTTTCCGGGAGGCCGGCCAGGAAGACCGTGTCCGGCGGCGTCTTCACCGTAATGTCGATCGACGGTTCCGCCGTGCCCTGCCACCGCGGCTCGACAAGCCACGTGGAGGCAACCGACAGCACGGCCTCGCCGCGCGACACCGCGACGCTGACGCTGCTGATCGCGCGCGCCAAGGCACCGAGATCCAGGCGATAGCGCAGTGTCGCCACGCCAGCCTCGGGCGGCACGCGCCATGTGCCGCCATCGCGCTCGATCGGACGATCGGCGCCATCGCGTACCGATTTCAGGGCTGCTGCGGCGCCCGATCCGTCACCGAAGAACTGCACGGGCACCGATGACCGACAGGCCATGGCGACGGCCAACACCGGCCCGGCCGGCACGTCGTCGCGCGCCGCGATCATCTCGACATCGACCTGGGCGGTGCAGTCGGGCGCGGCATCCTGCGCGCGGACCGCAGCAGCCGCGTCCAGGATGAGCACGACGATGGCAGCAAGGGGCATTCCGCGGCGGCCAAGCATGCCGCACTGTAGCGCGCCGGGTGTGGTGCCCGCGACCGTTCCATCCTTCTCACGCGAAAGTGCTCGGGCATGCTAGCCTGCGCCGGTGATCGCGTTGCTGGCCCTCCTTGACCGCTGCCTGTTGATGCTGTCGCGCCGGGCCACGCTGTTCCTGCCGTGGTCCCTGGCGTTGGGGCTGGTCTTTCCCGATCTCGCCGCCGCGATGAAACCGCTGGTGACGCCCTTGGTCATCGCGCTGCTCGGCCTCGCCATGACGCGCACCGACTGGCCTGCGTTCGTCGCCGTGCTGCGTCGCCCGTGGTTGCCGCTCGCCATGCTGGCCGTCGGCATGGTGCTGGTGCCGATCCTCATCACGCCGGTGCTTTGGCATCTGCCGATCGCACCCGGCCTGGCGCTCTCCTTGTCGCTGATGGCGTGCCTGCCGCCCCTGACGTCCATGCCGGCCGTCGCCGGGCTGCTCGGGCTCGATCGTGCGCTTGCCCTGTTCCTGATGCTCGCCGGCACGGCCCTGATGCCGCTCACGGCGCCGCCGCTGGCGCTGCTGCTGTTCGGACTCGACCTCAAGATCGGCGTGCTGGCGTTCGTGCTGCGGCTGGCCGGGCTGGTGCTGGGCGGCGCAATCTTCGCCGTCGTCGTGCGCAAGGCGGTCCTCGAGCGGACGCCACACGCCGCACAGCGTGTCGACGGCATCGCCGTCGTGGTCCTGATGCTCTTCGCCATCCCGATCATGGATGGCGTCCTTCCCCGCCTGCTGAACGAGCCGTGGCGCACGGGCAGCTTCGTGCTCTGGGGTTTCATCGCGACCGTCGTCTATATCGCGATCGCCACCCTGCTGTTCTGGCCTCTGGGTGCGCAACGCGCCTGCACCGCCGGATACGGCGCCGGCAGCCGCAACGCGGCGCTCATGCTGGCGGTGCTGCCGGCGACCGTCGATCCCGACTATTTCCTGTTCATCGCCGCCATCCAGTTCCCGATCTACGTGATGCCGACACTGTTGCAGCCGGTCTATCGGCACCTGCAGGCACGCGGGTAATTGCGCTGGACCGCATGCGATACGCGGTCCACAGTTGCGCGCCCACACATACCAACAAAACCTGAAATGCCCGCACCGCACGATCTTACCGCCCTCGAATTGCTCAAGGCCTACAAGTCGAAAAAGCTGTCGCCCGTCGACGTCGTGGACGACGTCGTCGCCCACATCGCCGCGTGGGAACCGAAGTTGAAGGCGCTGTACGCGCCGGACTTCGACGCCGCGCGCACCGCTGCCAAGGCTGCAGCCACCCGGTGGAAGAAAGGCAAGCCGGTGGGGCCGCTTGATGGCGTGCCGATCACCATCAAGGAGAATATCGCCAGCAAGGGCGTGCCGGTGCCGCTGGGCACGGCGGCCACGGCCCTGGTGCCGGCCGCTGCCGACGCGCCGCCGACGGCACGGGTACGCGACGCCGGCGCCATCATCCTGGCCAAGACCACGATGCCGGACTTCGGCATGCTGTCGTCGGGCCTGTCGAGTTTCCATCCGCTGACGCGCAACCCCTGGGACCTGACAAAGAATCCCGGAGGCTCGAGCGCCGGTGCCGGCGCCGCCGCGGCGGCGGGCTATGGACCGCTGCATATCGGTACCGACATCGGCGGCTCGATCCGCCTGCCGGCGAGCTGGTGCGGGCTCTTTGGCCTGAAGCCGTCGCTGGGCCGCATCCCGATCGATCCGCCCTATGTCGGCCGCGTCGCCGGACCGATGACGCGCACGGTGCAGGACTCGGCCCTGCTGATGAGCGTGCTGGCGCAGCCCGACGGTCGCGATCACATGAGCCTGCCGCCGGCGAAGATCAAATGGACCAAGCTCGACGGCGACGTGAAAGGCTTGAAGATCGGCCTGCAGCTCGATGCCGGCTACGGCCTGCCGGTCGATCCCGAGGTCCAGGCCGCCGTCGAAGCTGCCGCCAAGCTGTTCGCGAAGGCCGGCGCCAAGATAGCGCCGATGAAGCCGATCCTGACGCGCGACATCTTCGACGGACTCGACGATTTCTGGCGCACGCGGGCGTGGGACGACATCGTGCGGCTGTCGCCTGAGACGCGCGCGAAGATCCTGCCCTTCATCACGAACTGGGCGCGCAAGGCACTGGGTCTGTCGTCGGTCGACGTGATCCGCGGCTTCAACCGCATCATGGAAATGCGCAAGCTGGCAGCGGCGGCCTGTGCGCCGTTCGACTATGTGCTGTCGCCGACCGCTCCGATCGCGGCCTTTCCGGCCGAACTGCCCTGCCCGACCAACGATTCGTCACGGCCGCTGGAGCATGTCGGCTTCACGGTGCTGTGGAACATGTCCGAGCAGCCGGCCGCCTCGATCAACTGCGGCTACACCACGGCTGGCCTGCCGATCGGCCTGCAGATCGTGGGCCAGCGTTTCGATGATCTTGGCGTGCTGCAGCTGTCCTACTGGTACGAAAGCCGACGGCCGGCGCAGCGGCCGTGGCCGGCCCCTCATTGAGACGCAGAGCGATTGCAGCCATGACCGCCACCAACGAGACGCGACAGTCGACGGCCCACTACTTCCTGGAGGGCCTGAACGAGCTCGGGCTCGAGTACCTGTTCTGCAATCTCGGTACCGACCATGCGCCCCTGATCGAGGAGATGGCGCGCCGCCGCAAGCTCAACTGGCCGATGCCCAAGACGGTGCTCTGCCCGCACGAGAACACGGCCGTGCACATGGCCGCCGGCTACGCCATCGCCACTGGCCGCGGCCAGGGCGTTCTGGTGCATGTCGATGCCGGCACGGCCAACGCCGCGATGGGCCTGCACAACCTGTTCCGCGCCCGGCTGCCGGTGATGCTGATGGCCGGCCGCGCGCCGTTCACGACGCGCGGCGAACTGCCGGGCTCGCGCGATACCTACGTCCATTTCGTCCAGGAGCCGTTCGACCAGGCCAGCATCGTTCGTCCCTACGTCAAGTGGGAGTACAACCTGCAGTCCGGCGTCGTCGCCAAGGAAGCCTTGCGCCGCGCCTACAACGTCATGCACTCCGACCCCAAGGGGCCGGTGTACCTGATGTTCGCGCGCGAGACGCTGACGGACACCTGGCCCGACAGCGCCGCGGCGACCGATACGACGAACCGCGGCGGACCGGTCGCCGCGCGCGGTGTCGACCCGCAGACGGTTGAAGCGATTGCCGATCGCCTGCTCGGCGCACGAAACCCGCTGCTGATGACCGCCTATGCCGGCCGCAACCCGGCGACCGTGGATGTCATCGATGCCCTGGCGCGTTTCGCCGGCATCCGGGTCGTGACGTTCAATCCGGTCCACCTCAACATTCCGTACGACTCGCCCTGCTTCGCCGGCGTCATGCCCGGAAAACACGTGGCCGAGGCGGATGTCGGCCTGCTGGTGGACGTGGATGTCCCCTGGATCCCGCGTGATACGCCGGAAAACCCGGCCACATGGTGGGCGCATATCGACGTTGATGCCGAGAAGCGCGGCTTCCCGATGTGGAGTTTTCCCGGTCATCTGCGCGTCCAGGGTGACAGCCACCGCATTCTGACCCAGCTGCTGGATGTGCTGAAATCGCGGGCGACGCATGCGTTCCGTGCCGCCGCCGATGCGCGCGTCAAACGCCTGGCGGGCGAGCGCGATGCCCGCCTCGCCCAGGCCGCCGCTCTGGCGAGCAATCCCGGCGACGTCGGGCGGATCAATCCCCACTACCTCTGTGCCGCGATCGGACGCGCCGTCGGTCCCGACGACATCGTGCTGAACGAGGCGATCACCAATTCGCAAGCGGTCTTCAACCAGGTGCCCCGCACACGCGGCGGAACCTTGCTCGGCCTGCCCGGCGGCGGCCTGGGCTATTCCGGCGGAATCGCGTTGGGCCTGAAGCTGGGATTGCCGGACCGTATGATCGTCCAGTTCGTCGGCGACGGCACATTCTACTTCAGTAACCCGCAGTCGATGCTGGCCGTGTCGCGCCGCTACGATCTGCCGATCTTCACGGTCGTGCTCGACAACGGCGGCTGGGGCGCCGTCAAGGGCGCGACCCTGCGGGTCTACCCCGACGGTGAAGCCCGCGCCGCGGACGCCTTTGAGGCCGAACTGGCACCGGTGATGGACTTCGCCAAGATCGCCGAAGCTGCCGGAGCGTATGGCGAGCGCGTCGAGGACCCCGCCGCCGTCGAGGGCGCCGTACAACGATGCATCGAGCAGGTGCGCGGCGGCCGCATGGCTATCCTGCACGCACGTGTTACCCGCCTGTGAAATCCCCCTCTCCGTCCACGCAGTGGGGGGAGAGAGGATACGGCAGGCTAGCGTCGCGGTAGTCGGTGACTATACTCGCCGCGTCATGATCAGGCCCCACGCTCTTCCATTCCCCGCCACCGTACCATGAGTGCGCCACGGATCGCCTTCGTGGCCGGACCGACGCCGGATGCACGCGCGGCGCTGGCGCGCCTGAAGCAGCGCTACGCATCCGTCACAGTGCCGCGTGCCGACATCGTCGTGGCGCTGGGCGGCGACGGGTTGATGCTGCACACACTGCATCGGCTGATGTCATCCAGCACGCCGATCTTCGGCATGAACCGTGGCACCGTCGGGTTCCTGCTCAACACCTATCGTGAGACCGGCCTGCTGCAGCGCCTGCGCAATGCCAAGCAGGTCACGCTCAATCCGCTGATCATGCAGGTGACCACGGTGCGCGGCCGAACCACGCAGGCCCGCGCCATCAACGAGGTGTCGCTGCTGCGCCAGACCCGCCAGACCGCCAAGATCGCGATCTCGATCGACGGACAACGGCGGCTCGACGAGCTCGCCTGCGATGGCGTTCTGGTCGCCACACCTGCCGGCTCGACGGCCTACAACCTGTCGGCCCACGGCCCGATCCTGCCGCTGGGCGCCGGCCTGCTGGCGTTGACGCCGATCAGTCCGTTCCGCCCCCGGCGCTGGCGCGGCGCCATCCTGCCGCGCAGCGTGCAGGTGACGTTCGACGTGATGGAGCCGACCCGGCGGCCGGTCAGCGCCGTCGCCGACTTCACCGAGGTTCAGGACGTTGCCCAGGTGATCGTGACCGAGGACAGCCATCAGGCGCTGACGCTGCTGTTCGACCCCGAACACCACCTCGAGGAGCGCATCCTCAAGGAGCAGTTCCAGCCGTGAGCGGGGCCGACCGCGGTTCCCCGTCCGCGACGGCAGCATCGGATCCGCCGCCGGACCGGCCGGCAGCCACGGGCGGCACGCGCGGCTTCATCGGCTATGCCGGCTGGCGGCCGCTTCTGCTGGCCCTGGCGCTGGGCGCCGCGGGCGGCCTGACCTTCAATTTCCTGCACATGCCGCTGGCCTGGATGATGGGTGCCGGCGTCGCCTGCACGGTCGCGGCGATGTCGGGCGCCCATATCGGCGTGCCCAACAAGCTGCGCCAGGTGATGCTGGTGGTGCTGGGCGTGCTGCTGGGCAGCGGCTTCTCGCCCGACATGCTGAGCCAGATGCCGCGCTGGCTGATCACCATGGGCATTCTGATCGTGGCCACGCTGGTCAGCTGCGGGCTGATCTTTTTCATCCTGCGCCGCGTCGGCCGCTACGAAGCCAACACCGCCTACTTCTGTGCCATGCCCGGCGGCCTCAACGAGATGATCACCCTGGGCACCGCCTTCGGCGGCAATGAACGGGTGATCGCGCTGATGCACGCGGTGCGCATCCTCACCGTCGTGCTGACGATCCCGGTCTGGTACCGCCTGATGTACGGCACCATGACCTCGGTGTTCCAGGCTGCCGGTCGCGTCTCGGACCTCACCCTGCGCGACGTGGCGATCCTGGTGGCTTGCGGCGTGATCGGCGCCTTCACGGCGCGGCGCGCGCGGATGCCGGCAGCGATGATGTTCGGGCCCATGCTGCTGAGCGGCGCCATTCATCTCAGCGGCATCACCTCGTCGCGGCCGCCGGGTGAGCTGGTGGCCCTGGCCCAGGTCGTGATCGGCTCGGCCATCGGCTGCCGTTTCGTCGGCGCGATCCTGCGCGAGGTGCTACGCGACATCGGCTACGGCCTGCTGGCGGCACTGCTCCTGATCCTGCTTGCCGTCGCATTCGCCTGGCTGGGCCATGCGCTGACCGGCCTGCCGACCGATGACATCATCCTGAGCTATGCGCCCGGCGGCTTCGCCGAGATGAGCCTGGTCGGCCTCGCCCTGCACGCGGACATCGCCATGGTGGCGACGCACCACCTGTTCCGCATTTTCGTCGTGGTCATGGGCGGCGGACTGCTGTTCCGCCGGGTGATCGCGCCACGGCTGAAGGATCGCGGCAGTCGGCCGACATCCTGAGGCCGCCGCGCGATCAAGCGTTCAGGGCAAAGAGCGTGACCGGCTGACTGCGGCCGCGCAGAGGCTGGGGCGGAAGACGCCGCCATGCGCCGGCGTCATCACCCGATGCCACCAGCAGATCCTCTGAAACCAGCAGCGGGCAATCAGCCGTTTTTGCCGCCTCCTCCACCCGCGCCGCCACGTTCACCGTGTCGCCCAGCACGGTGAATTCCAGTCGCGAATCATCGCCGACTGCGCCGCAGAAGGCTTCGCCCCAATGCGCGCCGATGCCGATGGCGATCGGTTTCCGCCGGGCCTGCTCCCGCACGGCATTCCACGCGGCGAGATCGGTCAGAAGGGCGCGCGCACAGTCGACGGCCCGGCGGGCATCGTCGGGTTGGGCTGCCGGCACGCCGAAGACAACCAGGGCCGCATCGCCGATGAACTTGTCGATGACACCGCCATGGGCGTCGACGGCCCGCGCCACACGCTGGCGGAATTCACCGACGAAGCGACCGAGTTCGGTCGGATCCATGGTTTCGGCCATCGTCGTGAAGCCGCGGATATCGGCGAACAGCACCGCCACCATCTGTCGCCGACCGGCGCGCGCCGCCTCGACACCGGAGTCCGACAGGGACGCGGCGATCTGCGGTGGCAGGTAGCGCGTCAGGTTTGCCCGTCGCCGCGCCTCGTCGATGGCGCGCGCCAGCAAGGCCCGGGCGCGAAACGCGGCGACGACGAGAACCAGGCCGGCGGCCACGAGCATGACCAGCCGCATGGCGTTGGGCGGCCCGCCGAAGAAGAAATCCAGCACCGGTGGTCCCGCACGATCCGCCAGCGGCGTCCATGTGCCCACGGCTGTCGCCGCCAGGCCGATGCCCAGGATCGCGGTGACATAGATCTGCAGTGCCGGGTTGTAGCGCAGTGCGCCGAAGGCCAGCACCAGCGGCGCCAGCCACGCCGACGGCAAGGCGGCGAGGTAGTTTCCGGACAGCGTCGTGTTGGCGAGGCCCAGGGCAAGGCTGCTGACGATGAAGGCGACATCCAGGGTCACGAATGCCCACGACATCCAGGGGCGGAAATGATCGGTACCCGCCAGCCAGCGCGACAGGACGCCGAGCGTCAGGTACGCCACCATCGTCCCGATCGCGATGTCGAACTGACGTGCGATGGCGGTGGCGCCTGTCGGCGCCGTGCCGACCACCGTCGCCAGAAAACTGCCGCCCAGGAGCAGCGCGATGCCGATTCGCAGCGCCGCCACTGTGCGCTCGGCCTTCACCTCCGCTTCGGCGAAGAGCCGCGCCGCCTCGGTCATCGCCGCTCAGGCCTCGCGGTGTGAGACGATGCCGTCGAGCGGTACCTGGATATCGCCACGCCGGATCGGCACGCAGGCGTCGGGAAATTCCTGGCGGAAACCGTGACCGGCATCCTTGGCCCGGTGCAGGAACGTATCGAGATGACGGCCGGCGCCCTTGGGCAGATCGTGCAGGACGATCAGCGTCCAGTCCTGCGCCGCGCACTGGCCGAGCGCCGTCTCGACCCAGCCGTCGGGATCGGCGAAATCGCGCGGGATCGCATTCCACAGGACGCAGCTGTAGGCGCCCTGCGTCAGATGCGCGACGACAGGCTGGTTGAGCAGCAGCGGCCCGATATGGCCGCCGCCACCGAAGGGCCGGAAGAAGCGGTCCGGATGCGCGAGTGCACCGAGTTCGGCCTGTGTGCGGCCGACCTCCGCCTCGGCGCCGTCACCGTCCTCGCGCTGACCCAGCGGCACCGAATGTGTCCAGGTGTGGTTGCCGATCCAGTGGCCTTCGGCCGCGGCCCGCTCGCTGAGTGCGCGGCGACCCGGCATGGCGAGCTTTTCGCCGATGACGAAGAACGTCGCCTTCAGGTCGTGACGCGCCAGCGTATCGAGGACGCCAGGCGTGACGTCGGGCTCGGGGCCATTGTCGAACGTCAACGTGATGGTGGCCATGGCAACGACCTCCGTATCTTCGCGTATCACGCCCGCAGTGTAATGCCGCCATCGACGACCAGCAGGTGGCCGTTGACGTAGGCCGACTCGTCGCTGGCCAGGAACAACGCGGCGTTGGCGGTATCCCAGCCGGTGCCCATCTTCCCCGTCGGCGACGCCTTGTTGCGAATGGCGATCATCTTGTCGTACGCCGAATTGTGATCCTTTTCGTTCCGGGCGTACTGCTCGGCCAGGAAATCGATCATCGGCGTGTGCATCAGGCCGGGCAGGATGGCATTGCAGCGGATGCCCTTGTCGGCGTACTGCGACGCCACCGCCTGGGTGAGCGCGTTCACCGCCCCCTTGCTGGCGTTGTAGGCCACGTAGCTGATGCCCTTGGGCACGCGGATCGAGGCGATCGACGAGACGTTGATGATCGAGCCATTGCCCTGTCGTTCCATGACGGGCAGCACATGCTTGAGGGTCAGGAAGAAGCTCTTCACGTTGACGTCGAAGGTCAGGTCCCAATCCTTCTCCGCCAGTTCCACCGGTCCGCCGCTGGAGCCGATGCCGACGTTGTTGTCGAGCACATCGATCCGCTGCCAGCGCTCCAGGCAGGCCGCCGCCATCGCCTGGACCTGGCGATCGGACGTCACGTCGGCTTCGTGAGCCGCCGCCTCGCCGCCTTCCTTGGTGATGATGTCGACCGTCTCGCGGGCCGCGGCGAGGCTGCGGTCGACGCAGAACACCTTGGCGCCCTCGCGTGCGAACGTGACGGCCGTGCACTTGCCGTTGCCCCAGCCCGGGCCGCTCGATCCGGCGCCCACCACGATCGCTACACGATCCTGCAACCTGCCCGCCATCGTCCCTCATCTCCTGGTCGTTGGTATATGCCGACGCTAGCACGCGAACCGGTGGTTCGCTGCTACGAGGTTCAGTCCAACCACACCCGCCGGCGCATGAACGTCATGACCAGGGCGGCCAGCAGGAAAGCCGCCGTCGCCCAGAACGTGATCTTGAAGGCAGCCAGGAACGCCGCATCCGCCGTCAGGCCGTCGGCAATGCCCGCCTGTCGCGTGGACTGAAAGAGGGCACTCAGAATCGTGGCGCTGGCGACGGTGCCCAACGTGCGGGTGACCATCGCCAGACTCCCGGCCACGCCGCGATCGCGCAGCGGCAGGACCGCCGTCACGATATCGGTGTAGGCGACCTGGAACAGGCCCAGGCCGATGCCCTGACACAGAAGTGCCGCCGTCATCGCGCCCAGCGCCGATGGATCGGCGCTGGCGCCGATGGCACCCGTGCCGGCGATCACCAGTACGACCCCCGCCAGCGCGTTGCGCCGCTGCCGCGTGCCGCCCGCCAGGCGGCCGGCCAAGGCCGAACCCAGCATCATGCCGACGGCGCTGACCGCCAGCACCGCGCCGCCCGCGGTTGCCGACAATTTCGCGATGCCGGACAGGTGATACGGCACCAGCAGCAGAATGGCGAAGCCGACCAGGTTCACGGCCAGGCTCATCAGGTTGAGCACACTGAAGTCGAGATCGCGGAACAGCGATGGCCGCAGGATCGGCTCGTCGAACCTGGCCTGGTGCAGCACGAAAACGACGAGGGCATTGGCGCCGGCCAGCGCCAGCCCCAGCGGCAGCCATGTGCCGCCGCCCGGCATCTGCGCCAGCGCCAGGGCCAACAGCAGCGCACTGATCCAGAAGGCGAGCAGGCCCGAGCCCAACCAGTCGAACCGGCGCTGCGCATCCGGCGTCGATGCCGGCAGCATCCACGACAGAGCCAGCGCCACCACCGCCACCGGCGCGCGGAACCAGAACACGGCGCCCCAGCCCCAGCGGTCGATCAGCGCGCCGCCCAGCAGCGGCCCCAGCGCCCAGGCGACAGCAAACAGGCCGGCATAGAGGCCCAGCGCGCGGGCACGGTCTTTCTCGTCATAGAGCAAGGTCGCCAGCGCCGGCGCACAGCTGAGCGTCAGTGCCGCACCGATACCCTGCACGGCGCGGAAGATCAGCAGCCAGCCGAAGCTCGGCGCCAGGGCGCACAGGACGAACGCAACGACGCTGACCAGCAGGCCGAGCTGAAAGATGCGCCGGTAGCCCAGCAGGTCGCCCAGCTTGCCGAACACCAGCATGAGGCTGGTGTAGGTGAGCACGTAGCAGATCACGATCCACTGGATCGTGCGGACCTCCAGGCCGAAGGCAGCCGTGATGGCGGGGAACGCGATATTGACCGCCGTGTCCAGCGGCACTCCGGCGACACCGACACCGACGATGAACAGACCGAACGGTGCCTGACGCAGCGTCTGCATGGCGCGCCGCGGGGTTCGCGGCGCTCAGCCCCGGCCGACGAACGGCATCTTGGTCGCCATCACGGTCACGAACAACGCGTTGGCATCGGGCGGCAACGTCGCCATGTAGACGATGGTGCGGCCGACGGACTCGACGTCCATGACCGGCTCCGCCCGCACCGAGCCGTCAGCCTGCGGCACGCCCTGCGTCATGCGCGCCGCCAGCGGCGTCAAGGCGTTGCCGATATCGATCTGACCGCAGGCGATGTCGAACGGACGGCCATCGAGCGCGATGCACTTGGTCAGCCCGGTGATGGCGTGCTTGGTGGCGGTGTAGGCGACCGAGTTGGGCCGCGGCGCATGGGCCGAGATCGAGCCGTTGTTGATGATGCGCCCGCCCTGCGGCGTCTGCTCCTTCATCAGGCGCATCGCCTCCTGCGCGCACAGGAACGAGCCGGTGAGGTTGACGTCGACCACGGCCTTCCACTGCTCGACGGGGAGCTGATCCATCGGCACGGCCGGCGCGCCCATGCCGGCATTGTTGAACAGCAGGTCCAGCCGACCGAAGGCTTCCTTGGTCTTGGCGAACAGCGCCTTGACCTGCGCCGGATCACCGACGTCGGCCGGGATCACCAGGGTCTTGGCGCCGGATGCCTGGGCTGCCGCCGCGACCTCCTCCAGCGGCTCCTTGCGACGACCGGTCAGCACGAGGGAATAGTCTTCCTTGGCCAGCGCCAGCGCAGCCGCCTTGCCGACACCGGTGCCGGCACCGGTGATGAGCGCAATCCTGGGCATGGGCATCTCCTCACATCGTTGAATTGGGGTTGGGCCAGCTATACCAGCTTCCGCAACTCGGTCTTCAATATTTTCCCGTAGTTGTTCTTGGGCAGCGCCGCGACGAACTTGTAGTCCTTGGGCCGCTTGTAGCGGGCGATGTTCTCCAGGCAGAGCGTGTCCAGCTCGGCTCCGGTGATCCGTTGGCCCTCGCGCACCACCACGAAGGCCACCGCCTCCTCGCCCCACTCGGCATGCGGACGGCCGATGACCGAACATTCCTGCACGGCGGGATGCGTGTTCAGGACATCCTCGATCTCGCGCGGATAGATGTTGGATCCGCCCGAGATGATCATGTCCTTGGAACGGTCCTTCAATGTGAGGAACCCGTCCTCGTCGAAGCAGCCGACATCGCCGGTCCACAACCAGCCGTCGCGCAGGGATTTGGCCGTGGCCGCGTCGTTCTGCCAGTAGCCCGACATCACCGTCTCGCCGCGCACGATGATCTCGCCAACCTCGCCCGTGGGCATGGGCGTGCCGGCCTCGTCGACCACGCGCACCTCGACACAGGAGTCGGGCAGCCCGGCCGATGCCAGCCGCGGCTCCCACCGTGGATGGTCGCGGTTGGCATGCTCGGCCCGGCTGAGATGGGTGATGGTCATCGGGCTCTCGCCCTGGCCGTAGAGCTGCACCATCACGTTGCCCAGCATGTCCAGCGACGTCTTGAGATCGCTGACATACATCGGCGCGCCGCCGTACGTGATCGTGCGGATCTGTCCCGGCGTGATGTCGGCGGCCGCGGGATGATCGATCAGCCGCTTCACCATGGTGGGTGCCAGGAAGATCGTGGCATCGGGCCAGCGCCGCAGGAGGCCGACCGTTTCCGGCACGTCGTAGCGGCCGCTGTCGGGAAACACCTGCACGCCGCCGCGCGCCAGCACGGGAAAATTCCACAAGCCGGAACCGTGGCTGATCGGCGCCACATGCAGGATCGATCCGCCGGGTTCCGGCCGATCGATGTCGGCGTAGTAGTTCAGCGTCATGGCCAACAGATTGCGGTGCGACAGCGTCGCCCCCTTGGGCCGGCCCGTCGTGCCAGAAGTGTAGAACAGCCAGGCCGGATCGGTCGGCGCCGTCATGGCGGCCGGCAGCGGATCACCCACGGCCATGAACGAATAGTCGCGCGTCGTGACGTCGATGATGCGTTCCAGCGCCGGACAATCGGCCTTGATGGCGGCGATGCTCTCGGCAAGATCGGGCGTGACGACACAGACGCGCGCGCCCGCGTTCTGCAGGATGAACGCGAACTCGCGCGGGTGCAGCTTGGCGTTCATCGGCACGGCCACCAGGCCCGCGTGCCAGATCGCGTACATGATCTCGATCGCCTCGACGCCGTTGGTCATGGCAAAAGCGACGCGGTCGCCGGGCTGTAGTGTCAGCCTGTGCCGCAGGTGCGTGGCCATCACCGACACCTTGCGCAGCAGGTTGCGATAGGTCAGGTGCGGCGTTTCCCCTTTGGCCAACGCCACGTAGTCCGGAAACGCCTGCGCCGACTTGATCAACAGATTCGCGATATTCATGCCATGACTCCGTCGGGTCCGACGATGGCACGGGCAACGTCCGGAGAAAACCCTCGTCGGCTTCCATCCGCCGTTGCGCCGCTGGCATGGCACTTGCCATAGTGCGCACCACGCGGCGCGCTGTGGGAGCCAGAATGAGCATTACGGAAGTCGAGTTCGCCATCGTCGGCGCCGGCATCGCCGGCGTGTCGTGTGCCTATTTCCTGGCCGGCGCCGGAACCGTGGCGATTCTCGAGCGCGAGCACGTCGCGGCCTACCACACGACCGGCCGATCTGCAGCGCTCTACAGCGAGACCTACGGCAACGATGCCATCCGTGCCATCACGGTGGCCAGCGGCAGCTTCTACCGCCAGCCGCCGGCCGGCTTCGCCGACGTCCCGCTGCTCAGCCCGCGCGGCGTCCTGTTCATCGGCACGGCAGCCGAGAACGACGCCCTGGACCAGGCCTATCGGGAATTCCACAGCCTGGTCTCGACCGTGCGCCGCGCCGACAAGACCGAGGCCCTGGGTCTGCTGCCCCTGCTCAATCCTGACATGGTCGACAGCGGCGTCTATGAACCCGACGCCGAGGACATGGACGTCGCCGCCATCCACGGCGGGTTCCTGAAGGGGGCGCGCGCCAAGGGGGCCGTCCTGCGACTGAAGGCCGAGATCGTCGGCGTCGCCCGCAAGGGCGGCAAGTGGCAGCTGGACCTGCGCGGCGGCGACCAGGTCATCGCGACCAGCGTGATCAACGCTGCCGGCGCCTGGTGCGACGAGTTGGCGGCATTGGCCGGCGTCAGGCCGGTCGGCCTGGTGCCCAAGCGGCGCACGGCGTTCACGTTCGACGCGCCGCAGGGCGTCGACATTCATGGATTGCCGGCCGTGGTCGACATCGGCGAGACGTTCTACTTCAAGCCTGAAGTGGGCCAGTTCCTCGGCTCGCCGGCGGACGAAACCCCGAGCCCGCCCTGCGATGCGCAACCGGAAGAAATCGATATCGCCATCGCGGTCGAGCGCATCGAAGCCGCATCGACGCTGCGCATCACCCGCATCAAAAACAAGTGGGCGGGCCTGCGCAGCTTCGTCGCCGACAAGACCTTCGTCGTCGGCTACGACAGCGACGCCGAGGGCTTCTTCTGGCTCGCCGGCCAGGGCGGCTACGGTATCCAGAGCGCCCCCGCGATGGGCCGCATCTCGGCGGCGCTGGCCGCCGGCAAAGGCATGCCCGACGACATCAAGGCCTTGGATGTCACCGAGGCGACGTTGAGCCCGGCACGATTGCGGTAGGCCTAGTACCCGGAATCACGCGTCCCTGATACAGCTGTCATCCCGAGCGCAGCGAGGGATCTTTCGACGCAGGCGCATCCGTGCGTCACTTTCAGAAGATCCCTCGCTGCGCTCGGGATGACGATCCTGAGTCACACTCTAGCGATAGTCGGTACTACCCCTCGCCCAAGGACACCAGCGTGGCGTTGCCGCCGGCCGCGGCGGTGTTGATCGAGAGCGTGCGCTCGGTCGCGAAGCGCGGCAGGTAGTGCGGGCCGCCGGCCTTGGGGCCGGTGCCGCTCAGTCCCTGGCCGCCGAACGGCTGCACGCCGACGACGGCGCCGATCATGTTGCGGTTGACGTAGGCGTTGCCGACCGGCAGGCGGTTGACGATGGTCTCGACCGTGCGATCGATGCGGCTGTGCACCCCCAGGGTCAGGCCGAAGCCTGTCGCCTCGATGGTCTCCAGCACGGCATCGAGCCGCCCGGCGGCATAGCGCACGATGTGCAGCACCGGTCCGAACACCTCGCCGGTCAGGCGCGACAGCGAATCGATCTCGTAGGCGCGCGGCGCGAACCAATGCCCGCGCGGCAGGTTTGACGGCAACGGCGTTTCGGCAACAAGCCTGGCCTCGCGCGCCATGCGCGCCACATGCGCCTCCAATGCCGTCCTGCTCTCGGCGTCGATCACGGGCCCGACATCGGTGGCGAGGTCCATCGGATCGCCGACGACGAGTTCGCGCGCGGCGCCGGCGATCATTTCGATGACGCGGTCGGCCACGTCTTCCTGCACGAACAGCACGCGCAAGGCCGAGCAGCGTTGCCCGGCCGAGCGGAAGGCGCTGGTGATCGCATCGTCTACCACCTGCTCCGGCAGCGCCGACGAATCGACCAGCATCGCGTTCTGGCCGCCGGTCTCGGCGATCAGCGGCACGATCGCCGCGCGCCGGGCCGCCAGCCCGCGGTTGATGGCCCACGCGGTCTCGACCGAACCGGTGAAAGCAACGCCGGCCGTTCGCGCGTCATCGCAGATCGCGGCGCCCACGGTACCGTCGCCCGGCAGCAGGTGCAGGGCCGCGGTCGGCACGCCGGCGCGATGCAGCAGCGCCACGGCACGCGCCGCGATCAGCGGTGTCTGCTCGGCCGGCTTGGCGAGAACGGCATTGCCGGCGACCAGCGCCGCGGCGATCTGTCCGGTGAAGATGGCGAGCGGAAAATTCCACGGGCTGATGCAGGCGAACGCGCCGCGTCCGTGCAGCGCCAGCGTGTTGCGTTCGCCGGTCGGCCCCGGCAATTCGGCCGGCGCCGCGAACAGGCGGCGCGCTTCGGCGGCATAGTAGCGGCAGAAATCGGCGGCCTCGCGCACCTCGGACAGCGCATCGGGAACCGTCCTGCCGGCCTCGCGCGCGATCAGCGTCATCAGGTCGGTACGCTCGGCCTCGATCAGGTCGGCGGCACGATCCAGGGCCGCCGCGCGCTCTGCCACCGGCACGCGCACCCAATCGCGGAAACCGGCCGCCGCGGCCCGATGCGCCGCATCGACGGTACTGGCATCGGCATCGATCACCGTGCCGATCACCCGATCGAGATTGGCCGGATCATGGACCTCACGTGCACGGCCGCCGGCGGCCGCGCCCTGAACGAGGGGTGCCGCGCGCCAGGATGCACGCGCCGCTGTCTGCATCGCGGCCAGCATGGTGTCCGTCACGCCGCGGTCCGAGAGATCGAGGCCGGCAGAGTTGGCGCGCGCGGGGCGGAACATGTCGATCGGCAGCGGGATACGCGGATGCGGCTTGGCGGCGTGGCGCGCCATGACTTCCGCCGGATCGCGCACCAGGTCCTCGGCGGCGACATGCTCGTCGACGATCCGGTTGACGAACGATGTGTTGGCGCCGTTCTCCAGCAGACGCCGCACCAGATAGGCCAGCAGATCGCGGTGCGTGCCGACCGGCGCATAGACGCGGCACGGCACGTTGTCGGGGCTGCCGCGGCCGACCAGCTGGTGATAGAGCGGCTCGCCCATGCCGTGCAGGCGCTGGAATTCGTAGTTGCCCTTGCCGGCGGCGAGTTCGATGACAGCGGCCACGGTGTGCGCGTTGTGGGTCGCGAAGCATGGATACAGCACGTCGCGGGCCGCGAGCAGCTTGGCGGCGCAGACGATATAGGACAGGTCCGTACCGGCCTTGCGCGTGAACACCGGATAGGCGGCAAAGCCGCGTTCCTGGGCTTTCTTGATTTCGCTGTCCCAGTAGGCGCCCTTGACCAGCCGTACCATCAGCCGGCGCCGGCGCGTGCGCGCGATGGCGATGACACGGTCGATCACGGCAGGCGCCCGCATCTGGTAGGCCTGCACGGCAAGGCCAAAACCCTGCCAGCCGCCGAACGCCCGATCGTCCAGCACGGCCTCGATCACATCCAGCGACAGATCGAGCCGCTCGGCTTCTTCGGCATCGATGGTCAGCGACATGTTGACGGCCGCAGCACGACGGGCCAGCGCGGCGATGCGTGGCACCAGTTCGCGCATCACGCGGTGACGCTGCGCCTCCTCGTAGCGCGGATGCAGCGCCGACAGCTTCACCGAGATGCCGGGCCCGTCGATCGGATCGCGCCCGCGCATGGCGGCACCGATCGCATCGATGGCCTGTTCATAAGCCGCCATGTAGCCGTCGGCATCGCGCAAGGTGCGGGCGCCCTCGCCCAGCATGTCGAACGAATGCCGGTAGCCGACACTTTCGGGATCGCGCGCACGGTCGAGCGCATCCTCGATGGTCTCGCCCATGACGAACTGGCGGCCCAGGATGCGCACGGCCTGGCGCATGGCGAGGCGGATCGCCGGTTCCCCGGCCCGCGCCACCAGCCGGCGCAGCAACGTCGAGGGCTTGCCGGGATCGTCGAGCGCCACGACCCGGCCGGTCAGCATCAGCCCCCACGTCGCGGCATTGACGAAGACGGACTCGGCGTGTCCCAGATGCCGATCCCAATCGGCGCTGCCGATCTTGTCCTCGATCAGGGCGTCGGCCGTGGCGGCGTCCGGGATGCGCAGCAGGGCCTCGGCCAGGCACATCAGCGCCACGCCCTCCTTGGTGGTCAGGCCGAATTCCTGCAGGAATTCATCGATGCCGCCGAAGCGCCGCCGCGCCACGCGCATGCCCCGCGTCAGGGCCACGGCCCGGTCGCGGACCCTGGCCTTGGCCGTCGGGTCGAGCGGATAGGCGCCGAGCAGCCCCTCGATCGCGGCCGCCTCGGTGGCGGGCGCTGGTCCGTCAGCCATTGTCCCTCCTCAGACCATTCCCTTGGGGTTCATGGCGAGCCGAACCGCAACAGGTCGTGTTTTCATCGTTGCCGAGCCCATCATGGCCAGCCCCCCAGGCCACCGGTAAAGCGCCTTCATAATTTGTCCACAGGGTGCTAGTATGCGTCGCTTTCCGAGGTAGTCGTACTGGAAAGCCCATGACCACGGCCCTGCCGCCGTCCGCCAAGCCTCCCGCTCCGGTTTCCAACGCCCCGCGTGCCCATCGCCACATCAGGCTGACATCGCACCCGTCGCGCGGCTCGATCCAACCATCCGAGATCCACTGGGGTGCTGCCACCCCGAGCGAGCGTGGCCCCATCGTGGCCACGGTGACGCATCCCGAGCATCGCAATGCGATCGGTGTGCATGCCGGCGGCTACGGGGTCTATCGCGCGCTCGCCATCGCGGCGCGAACCCTGGCGGCGGATCACCGGCCGGATCTGACCGACACATCGCCTGCCGCGTCGATCGGACCGTTTCCCCAGTGGAGCGATCCCCAGAAGATCGTGTCGTTCGATCCCTGGGGCCACCTCATCACCGAGGCCTTCGCGGACCGGCTGGCCGCCGGGCTGGACATCCGTCCAACCATCGCCGTGACCAAGGCCCGCGTCTCGATGCCGGAGGTGAAGGATGCGGTGGAAGCGGGCCGCCTGAAACCGGACAACCAGATCCTGCTGCCCAACGGCGACGTGCGGGTCACCAAGGCCGCCATCGAACCCGTCTGGTGGCTGCCCGGCGTGGCCGAGCGTTTCGGCGTTGCCGAAACGGTGCTGCGCCGCACGCTCTTCGAGCAGACCGCCGGCATGTACCCGGAGCTGGTGACCCGATCCGATCTCAAGGCGTTCCTGCCGCCGATCGGCGGCATGTCGCTCTATTTCTTCGGCGACGTCGCGCAGCTGGGCCGGAGCGAAACCAAGATTGCCTGCCGCGTCCATGACGAGTGCAATGGCTCCGACGTCTTCGGCTCCGATATCTGCACCTGCCGCCCGTACCTGGCGCACGGCATGGAGATGTGCATCGAGACGGCGCAACAGGGCGGCGTCGGGCTCGTCGTCTATAACCGCAAGGAAGGCCGGGCGCTGGGCGAAGTGACCAAGTTCCTGGTCTACAATGCGCGCAAGCGCCAGCAGGGCGGCGACAACGCGGCGCAGTACTTCGCCCGGACCGAGTGCGTGGCGGGCGTGCAGGACATGCGCTTCCAGCAGTTGATGCCCGACGTGTTCCACTGGCTGGGAATCGCGCGCATCGATCGCTTCGCATCGATGAGCAACATGAAATCGGATGCGTTGCGCGCGCAGGGCATCGAGATTGTCGAGCAGGTGCCGATCCCGGACGACCTGATCCCGCCGGATGCGCAGGTCGAGATGGACGCCAAGAAGGCGGCCGGCTATTTCACGCCCAGCAAACCTGACACTGCCGAACTGACCAAGGCCAAGGGCCGAGGGCTGAGCGAGTGACGCCGGCGCCGCTTTGCACAACCCCTTCCGCCGCGATTGCTTATCTGCGCACGCCCACGGCCATCCGCGAACGGGCCGAGGCGATATGGCGCCACGTCGAGAACGGCGCATCGCCGCACTTCGCGCTCGACTACGATGGGCTGGAAGCGGCGGTTCGCGCCACGCTCGACGTCACCCGCGAGCGCTTCCCCGACGTGCGTGGCGTGCCATTCCATGCCCGCTGGCGGCACCTCGAAGTCAACGGGCGTGATCGCTGGGGTGCGCTCGCACAATGCCTGCCGGCGGGCGTGTCCCGCGAGGAGCGGGCGCGGCGGCGGTTCGACCTCACGATCGTTTCGGTGCTGCTGGACGCCGGCGCCGGCCCCGACTGGCGCTACCGCGAACCGGCAACCGGCGACATCTACGCGCGCTCCGAAGGTCTGGCGGTCGCTTCGATCGACATGTTCGCCGCCGGCGCCTTCAGCCACGATCCGCGGGATCCGCTGCGCGTTGACGCCGACGCGCTCGGCAGGATCGAGACGATGGCATTGGTCGCCGGCTTTCAGGTCGCCGCCCATAATCCGCTGATCGGGCTCGATGGTCGTGTCTCCCTGCTGCGCCGCCTGGGCGATGCGGTCCTGGCGCGGCCCGACCTTTTCGGCACGCGGGACCCGCGGCCGGGACATCTGTTCGATCACCTCGCCGGACAGGCGACCGCCGGCGCGCTTCCGGCCGCGGCGATCCTGGCGGCCTTGCTGGAGGCTTTCACGCCGATCTGGCCGTCGCGGCTGGACATCGCCGGCCAGCCCCTGGGCGACGTCTGGCGTCATCCCGCCGTTCGCACGCGCGACCTGACGGACGGTCTGGTGCCGTTCCACAAGCTCTCGCAGTGGCTCGCCTACTCGCTGGTCGAGCCGCTCGAGGAAGCCGGCATCGCCGTGACGAACCTCGATGCGCTTACCGGACTGCCGGAGTATCGCAACGGCGGTCTGCTCGTCGACAGCGGCGCGCTGCGCGTCAAGCGCCGCGACATCATCGATCGTGCCTGGACGCCGGGCGACGAGGTCATCGTCGAGTGGCGGGCGATGACGGTGCTGCTGCTGGATCAGATCGCGCAGCACGTACGTGTCCATCTCGGTCTCGATGCGGATACGCTACCACTGGCCAAGGTCCTCGAAGGGGGCACGTGGCTTGCGGGCCGCAGGCTGGCCGCCGAACGGCGACCCGGCGGTGCACCGCCAATTGCGATCGAGAGCGATGGCACCGTCTTTTGAGGGGCAAGAACAATCATGAACGTTACCGTCGTCGACCATCCACTGGTCCAGCACAAGCTGTCGCTGATGCGCGACAAGGGCACGTCGAGCGCCAACTTTCGCCGGCTGCTGCGCGAGATCGCGATGCTCGTGGGCTACGAGGTGACGCGGGACCTGCCGCTGGCCCCGCAGCGCATCGACACGCCGCTGACCGGCATGGAAGCACCGTTCATCGAAGGCAAGAAGCTGGTGGTCGTGCCCATCCTGCGCGCCGGGCTGGGACTGGCCGACGGGTTGCTCGAGCTGATGCCGCAGGCGCGCGTCGGCCATGTCGGGCTCTATCGCGACCCCGAGACCAAGGCTGCCGTCGAGTACTACTGCAAGCTGCCCGAGGACATCGCCGACCGGCTCGTGATCGTGTGCGACCCCATGCTGGCCACCGCGAACTCGGCCATCGCCGCCGTCGACCTGCTCAAGCGCACCGGCGCGCCGCGCATCAAGTTCATGTGCCTGCTGGCGGCGCCGGAAGGCGTCAAGGCCTTCACCGATGCCCATCCCGACGTGCCGGTGTGGACCGCCGCCATCGACAGCCACCTCGACGACCACGCCTACATCGTGCCCGGACTGGGTGACGCCGGCGACCGCCTGTTCGGCACGAAGTAGTTTGGAATCGACCGTCATGTCGAGCGCAGCGAGACATCTCCTTGAAACGGAGTCTCCACTCGCGCGAGATCCCTCGCTACGCTCGGGATGACAAGTCTCAATTCCCCGGGCCGCGTTCCATCGAATAGGGCTGCCAGCGGGCCAGCGGCGATTTCTCCAGCACCGATGGATTGACGCAGCTGCGCGGCCAGCGGCCGGTCAGCACGGAGGCGATCTCCTGACCGACCCGCCGGCGCCGCGCCGGATCGAAGCGCGCCGATGCCGAGGCGACGTGCGCGGTCAGGATCACGTTGTCCATCTTGAGCAGCGGGTTGTCGGGTTTCACCGGCTCGACTTCCAGAACGTCGAGACCGGCGGCGGCGATCCAGCCTTCCTGCAGTGCCTTGATCAGGGCGCTTTCGTCGACCGTCGGCCCGCGGCCGGTGTTGATGAAGAGCGCCGTGCGCTTCATGGCGCGGAAATGCGCTTCGCGCAGCATGTGCTGTGCCTCGACCGTGGCCGGCGCATGCATCGAAATGATGTCGGACTGCGCCAGCAGTTCGTCGAGACTCACAGGCTCGACGCCGTATTCGCTCATCACCAGCTCTTCGACGAAGGGATCGTACGCCATCATGCGCACCCCGAACGGGGCGGCACGCTTGGCCACCGCGCGCGCCACGTGGCCGAAGGCGATGAAGCCGAGCGTCTGTCCCATCAGGCGCGGGAACTCGTAGAGCATGGGGCGCCCTTCGCGCCAGCGTCCGTCGCGGACCATGCGATCCTGCACCACCAGCCGGCGGAATGTCGCCAGCATCAGCATCATCGCGTGGTCGGCCACTTCCTCGATGAACGTGTCCGGCACGTTGGTGACGGGGATGCCACGCGCCGTTGCCGCCGCGACGTCAACCGAGTCGACGCCGACGCTGCCCAGCGAAATCACCTTGCAGCGCTGCAGCCCGTCGATCATCCGCGCCGAGATACGCCGGCCCTTGGCATAGAGCGCGTCGGCGTCGTGCGCGGCGGCGATGAATTCGTTGTCCGACGGCGCGTCGATCTCGACGATCTGGGCGTCCAGATGCGACAGCGCCTCCATCTCGTAAGCGTAGCCGGTGCCGCTGATCCCGCCGGGCAGTGTCACGATCTTGAACTTGGCCACGCGCTTTCCTCCCGATTCAAGCTGAGACCGGGAGCAAATCGGCGCGTGACCGCGCTGTCAATGCACAAGCCGCCGGCAAATGCGCAGTACAGCTAGGCCAGGACGATATCGAACACACCAGCCAAGGCGCCGCCCTCCAGGCCATCGGCAGGTGCCAGGCTGACCAACACCTGCTGACGCTGTCGGGGATCCCGGATGGCCCGCAGGACGCCATCGCGATCATTACCCGGATCACCCGCGACATACATCTGCGTGGTCAGTCGTCGACCGTCGGCGGTAATGACGCGGAAATGAATGTGCGGCGTGCGCCCGCTATAGGCCACCGGCCGGATGGTGCGGAAGCGGTAGGCGCCATCGACCAGAGTCGTCGCCCGACCGAAGCCCTGAAACCCCTTGTCGCGGCGCGCAAGATCGCTCTGCCCCGGATGGTCGTAGAGCCCCTGCGCATCACACTGCCAGATTTCCACCTGGGCACCGACGATCGGCTGGCCGGCCGCATCGCGCACACGGCCCGAGATATGAGTCACGGCGCCCTTGGCCGGGGTTGCCGCACCGTGGACCTGAACCAGATCGTTGTCCACGTCCTGCGGCAGCATCACCGGATAGAACGGGCCTTCGGTCTGCGCCGGCGTCGGCACGAGAGCCTGGGCGCGCACCAGCGCCGGCGCCGCAAGAAACGCCGAAGTCCCGACGCCCGTCTGCAACAACCGCCGACGAACCATGCCACGCGGGGGAATGATCATGCCGGACCTCGGTGCATCACGAATCGCACGTTCGCCAGTCTAGCCCTCGGTCGGCCTTGGACCAACGCGGCAGCACGGTCTGCTGGTCAACTTCCCGTGCCTGGCGTCTGCGTGCGTCAATCAAGCCCCAGCCAGCGCTTCGTCCGGGTCGTCCAGCTCTCGGCGTAGACGATATCGGCCTTGATGTCATAGGTCGTACCGGGCATGGCCTTGACCAACGCCATCAGCGGCAGCTTCCACACGACTTTGCGGCCATCGGCCTGCACTTCGCCGGTCGCATTCTCGATGCGCCGCGCCGATACCGTCAACGTCACATAGCGGTTGGTCGTCATGGCCAGCAGCATGGCGCTGGTTGCCAAGGCATCCCCGCGCTGCTCCGGCTTGGGGAGAGACAACTCAATGGGCTTGAACTGCCCCGACAGCCGATAGACACCCTCGCGCAACCGCTCGATCTTGAATTCAGGCTTGTCGAGGCCGCCCATGCCGGGGGCGCCCTGAACCCGCGTATCGTGTTGCGCAGCCGCGGCCGCAACCGGATCGGCCACGTCGATCACATAGGTGCAAAGAGCCATGTCGCCGCGCTGGCTGCGCTTGCCTTTGATGGATGTCACGCCGGCGGGCAGGGTCTCGCGCGGCCGTTCCTTCTCGCAGTCGGCAAGGAAATCTCTCTGCCCCGGCATCTGACTGGTCATCAGGGTCGTAAGCTGCATGGACACGCCAACCTCGGCCGTGACCTGGGCCGTACCATCGGACTGAAAGGTGCTGTCGGCGGTAAAGTCGAAACACCCGGTCAGCGGTACCGCGACCAGCGCCACAGCCACACACCCTCGCCATTGCATGCGTTCCTCCGTAGCCCACCCACCATCGTTCGCCACCCCGCACCGGCACTGCAGACTGCCGTTGCTCGGTGTCAGAAAAATGGTTTTCGCGCGTCAAGTCTCCGGCAGGACCGGTGCTCAACGCAGGTGGATGGGGAATAGCCTCCGGCTTCGGGGTGTTCTCACCGTCGATATCGACCGCGATTGGTATAGGATGACCGGGCGATCCGCCTGCGTCGTGACTGCCCGCAGACGTCACGCGACATGAGGACAGGGTGACCAACCAGGCCGATCCCTTCGGACCATTGCGTAACGCCGCGGCGGCAGACGGCGACCAGACGCGCGTGATGGGCAACCGACCGCTGGCTGGCCAAGTGCCGACCACCGCGTCGATCGCGGCCCCCGGAATGACGGCTGCCGGGGCGACGGTCATCGGTCCCTTGCCGAGCGGCGACAGCCTGCTGCGGCCAGGCACGCTGCTCAACAACACCCAGCGTATCGAGGCGCTGATCGGTCGCGGCGGCATGGGCGAGGTCTACCGCGCAACCAATATTCACACCGGGGATCACGACGCGATCAAGGTGATCCGCCCCGATCTCGCCAGTGACCCCCAGGTGCGAGAACTGTTCCGTCGCGAAGCGGGCGCGCTGCGCAAGGTCCGGCACCCGTCGGTCGTTTCCTACGAGGGTGTCTTCGGAGACGACTCCGGCCGGCTGTTCCTGGTCATGGATTTCGTCGACGGACCGTCGCTGGCCTCGCTCATCGCGCGCGGCCCGCTGGCGCCGGCCGACGTGCGCAGGGTGGGCGCCCAGGTCGCCCAGGGCCTCGCGGCAGCCCACTCGCGCGGCGTGGTGCACCGCGACCTGTCGCCGGACAACGTCGTCCTGCGCGGCGGCAGCCTGGATCACGCCGTGCTGATCGATTTCGGCGTCGCCAAGCGGCTGGACGGCGCCAGCACCCTGATCGGCAGCGGTTTCGCCGGCAAGCTCGACTATTGCTCACCGGAACAGTGCGGCCTGTACGACGCGGCGGTCGACCATCGCTCGGACATCTACAGTCTCGGCCTGGTGCTGGCCGCGGCCGCGGTCGGTCGGCCATTGCCGATGGGCTCGTCCCTGGCCCGGGCCGTGAAGGCACGCGAGAGCACACCCGATCTGTCCAACGTCCCGGAGGATTTGCGCCGCGATCTCGGCCGCCTGCTGGAACCCGATCCGCTGCGCCGCGCGCAAAGCATGCACGAGGTGGCGACCCTGCTGAGCCACGACGCGCCGCCCCCTGCCCCGCCTGCCCAAAATGCCGGCCTGTTGAAGCGCCTGGGCTGGCTGGCGGGCGGTGTCGGGGTCATCCTGGTCCTTCTGGGGATCGGTGCGTTTGTCGGGCCGCGGTTGATCGCCCTGACCAGCGGGCCACCGCCCACCGCGGACAAGTCCGTCGATCGCACGGAGCAGCCTCCACCGGAGCAACGTCCGGTGGCCGATGCGCCAACCAAGGCTGATGACGCTCAACGCGACGGCGAAGCCAGGCGCCTGGCCGAAGAGCAAGCCAGGCGCCAGGAAGCCGAGCGCGCGGCTGCCGAGCAACGACAAGCCGCCGAGGAGGCCCAGCGCCGCGCCGACGAAGACGCCAAGCGTCAGGCCGCAGAGCAGCAACGCGCCGACGACGAGCGACGGCGCGCGGAAGAAGCCCAGCGCAAGGCTGACGACGAGCGACAACTCGAGGCGCAGCGCAAGGCTGATGAAGAACGACGCGCCGCTGCGGAGGCTCAGCGCAAGGCCGACGACGACAAGCGTGCTGCGGAAGCCCAGCGCAAGGCCGACGACGACAAGCGTGCTGCGGAAGCCCAGCGCAAGGCCGACGACGACAAGCGTGCTGCGGAAGCCCAGCGCAAGGCCGATGACGAGCGCCGGCGCGAGTCGGCGCAGCCGGCGCCAGTTGTGCCGCCCGCACCGCAGCCGAACCGGCCACCGCAGCAGGCGGCTCGTCCGGCACCGGCACCACCGCCGGCGATCGTCGGCACCGACGGCGCGTGGCGTGGTCGGGTCTGCTTCCGCCGCATCGGGTTGACCGCAGGCAATGAGACGTGCGGCCCCCTCTCGCTGTCGATTGCCGGCGGCAGCGCCAACGGCAGTTGGGTGATCAATACGGTCACCTATGGAATCGCCGGCACGATCCAGGGGGGCGCCGGCAGGTTCACGCTCGACATGCCGCCCGCCGGCCGCGGCGCATCGCTGGGTGGCAAGGTCACGCTGCCGATTCGCTTCGACGGCAGCACCCTGCAGGGCCAGGGGTACGCCAACAACGACGTGCTGGTGCAATTCTCCGCCACACGATAATGACCGATGATGGTGATCGTTGAAGAGAATGCGTCGCAGCGGGAGCAGATCGCTGCCATCCATCGTGTCGCCTTTGGCGGCGATTCAGAGTCCGAGATTGTCGACAAGCTGCGCCGCGATGGCCTGATCGCCGTTTCCCTCGTCGCATGCGACGATGCCGATGTCATTGGGCACATCCTGTTCAGCGATCTCGCCATCAGCGTCGACGAGCGAGCCGTGAAGGCCGCAGCGCTGGCACCGCTGGCCGTACATCCCGATCACCAGCGCCGGGGAATCGGTTCGCGCCTAGTGCACGCAGGCTTATCGCTCGCGCGGGACCGACGGTACGAAGCCGTTATTGTCGTCGGACACCCGGACTACTATCCGCGCTTCGGCTTCTCAAGCCTGTTGGCGCGCAAGCTCGCGGCGCCGTTCAGTGGTGACGCATTCATGGCTCTGGAGCTGACGCCCGGATCTCTCAGCGGCGCCAGCGGTGCGGTTCACTATCCCAGCGCCTTTGGCCTGGACTGACTCGGTTGCCATGGCGATGGGCAGGCAATCGGTATAATATGGACATCGGCTGGCTGCAGATGCATCGGAGGATGCCATGGAGCACAGGACCTTGAACGCGGTCAGACGTACGGCTCTGACCATCCCTCTGGCGACGTCGGCCCCGATCATGTCGCGGCGGGAGAAGTTGGAGCGGTGGGCGATGCTGCTCGACCGCCACCGTGGCCGGCTGCTGCCGCTCATGCGGGTGGAGTACCTGTCCGAACAGGCTCGCAAGGCGTTGCGCGGCGACGACTCTCCGTTGTCCGTCGCGTACAAAGATCCAATCCTGCGGGCCGAAGGGTTGGCGAGCGACCGCCTCGGCGACGGCACGGTGTTCTTTGAATTGACGGAACAGGAAGCCCACCACCTGCTGTGCGAATGCCACTACTGCGGCACGATGACGGGTGAGACCGTGGCGGCACGCGTGCGCTTCGCGGCCATTGCTCCCGGCCCCTAGACCAGGGCCTCAGGACTGATCATTCCTGCTTGTGGCATCACCTTCGCCCCGAGGAGCGAGCGCAGCGAGCAACCTGCCCTGGGCCTGCCGAAGGGTTCTCGAAGGGTAGGCTACCGCACATCTGCCGCGGCAACGACTGGAAGCATTGGACGAGGTTGCAGCCCATCCTTCGAGACGGCCGCTGCGCGGCCGCCTCAGAATGAGGTTGTGCGTGGCCATCTGCGACAGCCCCGCCCCGCTACTTCACGATGATCTCCGCCCGTCTGTTCTCGGGGGCATTCGCACCGTCTTCCGTCGCCATGAAGGGTTTGGTTTCACCCAGCCCCTGTATCGAAATGATCGCCTGCGATACGCCCTGCTTGACCAGCAGGTCACGCACGGCGCGGGCTCGCCGCAACGCCAACGCTTCATTCGATCGGTCGGTGCCCGCGCGGTCGGTGTAGCCGTTCACCTCGACAGATTTGACGCCTGGCCGGCGGGCTGCCGCGGCGGCTTCGCGGATGGTTGCCACGCCCCGCGCCGCGACTGTCGCCTTGCCCATGTCGAAGAACACGACATAGCTCGGCGGCTCATCGGCGCGCGGTTGCAGCGGCGGCTCCGGCCGTTGCGCCAGTGTCGGACCCGCCAACAACAGCAATAGCGGCAGCACCGCCATGAGGGATCGACAGCGCATGCGGATCTCCCAGGCTCGTGACGCTAAGGCATATCACGACGCGGACGGAATCACCCTGTCGTGTTGGTCGCTGGCTTGGCCTTGGCCTTGAAGAGACTATCCGGCCGCCGTCAGCGGCGCCGTTGCCGCGACGCGGGCGGTGGCGAGCCACCGGTCGAGGAAGCCGTCGATCCAGCGGCCGATCATCGGATCATGCCGATCATGCTCGCCCAGGTGGACACCGCGCGGCTGGGCGCCCGGTGACTTCAAGCGCTCGGCCGCTTCCGTCGTCCACACATCCTTCATGTCGAGCGTGACTTCAGGATGGAACTGGATACCGAAGGCGTTCGTACCGTAGCGAAACGCCTGCACGGGATACTGCTCACCGGTTGCCAGCAGTTCGCAGCATGCCGGTACCCGCATGCCTTCGCGATGAAACTGATAGACCTGCATGGGCCCGTCGGGGAACCATTCGGTGCCGGCGGCCGTGGGCGTAATGCCGTAGTAGCCGGCTTCGATCAGGCCATCGGGGTGTGGTCCCACCGAACCGCCCAGGGCCCGGGTCAGCAATTGTCCGCCCAAGCAGATCCCGAGGTAAGGCACCCCGGCCTCGACGACCTTGGGAATCCATTCCAACTCGCACCGTATGCCGGCCAAGGTCGAGCAGTCGTTGGCGCTCATCGGTCCGCCGAAAATCACGACGCCGGCGAACTGCGACGGATCTTCCGGAAGCTGGCATCCAAGATTGGGGCAGAGCCTCTGGAGCGTATAGCCTTTGGCTTCCAGCAGGGTGCCTACGCGACCAGGCCTTGAGTGTTCCTGATGGACGATGATGGCAATCTTGCGGGGCCCCGATGACACGGCCCCGAGGGGAACAACCGATGCGGTCATGGGCTTGCAAAGTACAGATGCGGTGAGTCGACAGCAAGGCGACACAGTGTCAAGGTCGCGGCGCATTGGGCGCATAGCTTGTCCCGGAGCCTGTCATGGTCGCTAGAATCGAGTTCTTTTTCGACTGCTCCAGTCCCTGGACGTATCTGGCGTTCCACGCCGTCCAGCCCATCGCGGCGGAGACCGGCGCCGAGATCGACTGGAAGCCGATCCTGGTCGGCGGCATCTTCAATACGGTCAACGATACCGTCTACAAGAGCCGCGAGACACCGAACCCGCGCAAGCTTGCCTACACGGCCAAGGACATGGCGGATTGGGCTCGTCTCTACGGACTTCGCATCAAGATGCGGCCGACAGTGTTTCCGGTGAACAGCGTCAAATGCATGCGCGGCGCCTTCGTCGCTTTGGAGAAGGGCAAACTGGTGCCCTATGCCTATGCCGCCTTCGATGCCTACTGGGGTGACGACAAGGACATCTCCAAGGACGATGTCATGGCCGAGGTCGTCGACAAGGTCGGGCTCGACCGCAGCGCGTTCTTCGCCAAGATCGCCGACCCGTCATACAAGGACCGGCTGAGGGCCAATACCGACGACGTCATCGCGCGCGGTGGCTTCGGTTCCCCCACGATGTTTGTTAATGGAAGCGACATGTACTTCGGCAATGATCGTCTGCCGCTGCTGCGGGAGGCACTCAAGCGTGCGGCCTGAGTGACTTGCTGTGGCACGCGAAAGCTGATGACACGCCTGACGCCGCGGAACATGGACTCTTCCGTCATCCGCACAAACTGTTATAACTGCTCGTTTTCCAAGCCCCCTGTATCCAACGAGGTCCAATAAAATGCCCGCTTCTCTCTTCCGTGCCACAGCCGTGGCGGCGGCGACTTTGGTTATTGCAGCAGCCTGTGATCAGCAAGCACGGACGACACTGCCGCCGCCGTCGAATGCCTATGCCAAGACGTCGACAAATCCGGCGCCAGCCAAAGGCACCTGCCTGACGGACGACGAGATCCAGGCCGTGCGCAACGAGATCGCCTGGCAGCAATTCTACAATGCCGCCATCCAGTGCGAGAAAAACACACCATCGTTCAGGCCCGACTACGGCGCCTTCCGCAACAAGTTCCGGACAGACAACGAAGTAAACTCGGCACCGCTGCAGCGTGCCATCACAAAGCACCGGATGAACGTCAACGCCTTCAAGACCGAAGTTGCCAACCGCGATGGCGCCAGCGCCGGCGGCAACCCGAAGTACTGCGCCAACGCCTATGACGGCTTCCGCTGGGCCTTGTCTCAGCAGGTCAACAGCCTGTCGCAAGTACCTCCGATGCTGGACTTTTCCGGCGACATGGGATTGCGCGTCTGCACCGCAGGCACCCCGGCAGCCAAGCCCGCAGCCAAACCTGCCCGCAAGTAAAACAAGACCGGCTCAATGAAAAAGGCGCGGCTGCCAGCCGCGCCTTTTTCATGTCCGGCTCAAAAAGAAACGGCCGGGTTGCCCCGGCCGTCTCGCGATGGTCTCGCTGTCGGTCGCGCTTACTGCAGCACGATCTCGACGCGGCGGTTCTGCGGCTCGCGCACGCCGTCGGCCGTCGGGACCAGCGGCTGGCTCTCGCCACGGCCCACCACGGTGATGCCGGTGGCCGGGATGCCTTCACGCACCAGCGCGTCCTTCACAGCGTTGGCACGGCGCAGCGACAGCGCCATGTTGTAGGCATCACCGCCGGCGCGATCGGCATGGCCGGTGACACCGACGCGCGTCCTGTTGCCGGACTTCGCGGCGTCAGCGGCCTGCTTGATGGTCGCCTGGGCCTGCGCCGTCAGCGTCGCGCGGTCGAAGTCAAAGAACACGATGTACTGGGCCGGCGTCGGACCCACCACCGGCGGCGGCGGGGCGGCCGGAGCCGGGGCGCCGAACTTGTAGCCCAGCGTCAGCATCGCGGTGTGGTTCTGGAAGTCCTTGCCCTTGGCAAAGGTGTTCATGAACTTATAGTCGAGGCTGCCGTAGAAGCCGTCGCTGATCTTCAGCGCCACACCGGCAATGCCCTGCATCGCGAAGTCGGTGGTGCTGATTCCCGTGCCCTTGATCTTCCAGTAGTTGATACCGGCACCGATACCAAGGTGCGGCGAGATCACGGAGTCGGTCATGAAATCATACAGCACGTTCACGAACGCACTGTACTGATGCATCTTGAAGCCGCTGACCTTGTTGTAGCGGTAGACCGGCTCCAACTCCACGCGCGGGCCGACGAAGTCGTAACCGACAACGGCACCGGCGGCGAAGCCGAGCTTCTCCTTGGCATTGCCAAAGGTACGCAGGTTCAGCCAGTTCAAGCCGCCTTCCGCTCCAACGTAGAAGCCCGGCAAGTTGGTGGCCGACTGTGCGTTCGCAGCCAGGGGCGCCGCGATGAGAGCCGCCGCGACAACGGCTCCAAGTTTGGTCTTCATTTGGGGTATCCCCTCTCTAGGTCAAATACTTACGCGACGAAGTGGCGGGGTTGGAATCGGCACCAACTTCGCTCTGGACTATATACAAACAAGTTCTGGCGGCAATGGGCGGACGGGGCAACGGTGTCGATATTCCGCGGCTGTGGCTTTCGCGCAACACGCTTCTCAGCGAAATACAGATCACTCCTCTAATTATTTGAAATTGCTTCAAAAAAAAGAAGCGGCCGGGATTGCCCGGCCGCTTCGATATTTGCTCTTTGCCGTGTCTATTGCAGCACGATCTCGACGCGGCGGTTCTGCGGCTCGCGCACGCCGTCGGCCGTCGGGACCAGCGGCTGGCTCTCGCCACGGCCCACCACGGTGATGCCGGTGGCCGGGATGCCTTCACGCACCAGCGCGTCCTTCACAGCGTTGGCACGGCGCAGCGACAGCGCCATGTTGTAGGCATCACCGCCGGCGCGATCGGCATGGCCGGTGACACCGACGCGCGTCCTGTTGCCGGACTTCGCGGCGTCAGCGGCCTGCTTGATGGTCGCCTGGGCCTGCGCCGTCAGCGTCGCGCGGTCGAAGTCGAAGAACACGATGTACTGTGTTGTTGGCGTTGACGGAACCGGTGGTGGCGCCGCGGCGGGCGCCGGCGCGCCGAACTTGTAGCCCAGGGTCACCAGCGCCGTGTGGTTCCGGAAGTCCTTGCCCTTGGCGAAGGTATTCATGAACCGATAATCGAGGTTCGCGAAGAAGCCGTCGGCCAATCGCAAGCCAATACCGGCAATGCCTTGCACGGCCAAGTCCTGGGTGCTGACGTGAGAGTATTCCCAGAAGTTGACGCCGGCGCCGACACCGAGGTACGGCGTGATCATGGAATCGGGGATGAAGTCGTACAGTACATTCACCATCGGCGTGTACTGGTACATGTTCTTGCCGACGCCCTTGTTCTTGTTCTGCCGGTAGAGGAATTCGAGCTCGACGCGCGGGCCGACGAGATCGTACCCGACCACGCCACCGGCGGCGAAACCGACTTTCTCTTTCGTCTTACCGAGAGTCGAGAAGTTCATAAAGTTGGCGCCGCCTGCCAGGCCGACGTAGAAGCCGGGCATATTGACCGTTTGCGCGTTCGCAGCCAGGGGGGCCGCTACGAGCGTTGCAGCCGCAATGGCTCCAAGTTTCGCTTTCATCTGGATCCCCTCTCTAGGTTGAAATTACCCTGAGCAACGAAGCAGCGGGCTGGACGGCACCGACTTCGCCATCGACTATATAAGAGGGTGTCCGGGTGGCAATGGATCCGGCCCGATTCGGGCGTCGATATTCAAACCCTGTGACTTCTAAGCAACACCACACCATTCATCGTCAATATGCAGTCTTTTCAATTAATTAGCGTGCATAATTTATGTTGATGAACTGCCTGAGTTTTAGGCTGTTTCGTCTGCCTACGGAGCGGGCTGGATCTTATAGGACAGCCCCAGGACGCCCCCACCGTCTCGAATTGAGATTTTCGGCGAAGGACGGCCAGAAAGATTTGATTTTTCAGTATATTGAGGCATTGAACTGAGATCGCGCGGCAGAATATTGGCGCCGCCGGTCGGCACGCTATCGCGCCCTATGGGCTCGAGGCCGGGCGGCGTCATGCGCAACCCACGATAGTCAAAGCTGCCTGATCCGCGATGCCCTGGCGCTTGTTGCTGCCGGGGCTGGTCCGTTGTTGCACCAGGACGAACCGATCGGTCCCGGTTGCCGGCCTCAGCCAGGAAAGTCGATGGTTTGTCCCCCGGCGCGTGGGTGATGCCCGAGCCAACGCCGTCAAACCGGACGCCGCCACGCTCCTGCGCGACGGCAGGGTTGCCGACGCTGAGCATGTACAACGGCACGACGGCCGATAGAAGCCATGGACGCATTGGGCTACCAATACAGTTCCAGACCATGCCGCTCAAGCGTATCGTCCGGCGCACCGCCACCAGCACAGAGGAAACCACCCATGGGCCAGTACAGCACCGTCCAGACCGAAGGCCGTCTGATGATCGTCACGATCAACCGTCCCGAGGTCTACAATGCCTGCCATCCCATGGCGAACCAGGAGCTGGTGGACGCTTTCGACACCTTCACCGCCGATCCGGAACTGTGGGTCGCCATCATCACCGGCGCCGGCGACAAGGCATTCTGTGCTGGCAACGACCTGAAGTACCACGCTGAAACGCAGGCCAAGACGGGCAAGCGACCGGTCCATCCGGCCAAAGGCTTCGGTGGCCTCACCGCCCGCTTCGACCTCGACAAGCCGGTGATCGCGGCCGTGAACGGTGTGGCGATGGGTGGCGGATTTGAAATTGCACTAGCATGCGATATCATTATCGCATCAGACAAGGCGACCTTTGCCCTGCCCGAGCCGAAGGTTGGGCTGGCCGCCGGCGCCGGCGGCATGCAGCGGCTGAGCCGCATGATCCCGCTCAAGAAGGCGATGGGCATGATGCTGACCGGCCGTCACGTGCCGGCGCAGGAGGGCTATGAGCTGGGCTTCGTGACGGCGGTGGTGCCGCATGCCCAGCTGATGAGCGAGGCCCGTCGCTGGGCCGGCCAGATCCTGGACTGCTCACCCATGAGCGTGCGCGCCACCAAGCAGGTCGTCATGCGCTCGCTCGATACGCCGGCCATCGAGACCGCCATGCACAATTCGCATTTCCCGGCCTTTGTTGCCATGGCGCACAGCGAGGACACCGTCGAGGGGCCCAAGGCTTTCGCCGAGAAGCGCAAGCCCAACTGGAAGGGCCGCTGAGCGGCCCCCGCCGGTCAGGGCCGGGTATTGAGGCGGATGAACTCGCTGACGTTGGCAGCGTCACAGGTCCTGCCTCGGATGGGGATGTGCATGCGCGGATCGTTGCCCATCCATCCCTGCCGGCCTTGCTCGGCGCTGCGGCAGGCGTACAGATCGCCGCGGCGGGGATCGACGACGAACACGTAGCCCAGCCCGCCGCAATCGCCGCGGCGGCACCAGCTCCAGCGCAGCATGCGCCCCTCGCGGACGACGGGCGTCTCGGGGCCTGCCGGCTTCAAGGCCTCGCGGGCCAGTGCGGGCCCCATGGCCTCGCTGGCCGCCTGCCGCAAGGCGGGCAGGTCCCACAGGCGCCCGGGGCCATCCTCGACCGTGTCGGCGGCGCTGACGCCGATCCATCGCTCCACGCTGGCCAATCGTTCAGCGCGCGGGTCGCGCTGCTGGCTGACCGCATCGGCCGGCAGGACGATCAATGCGGCCCATAGCCAGGCTGCGACGCGCTGCTGTCTCATGGCTCCCCTCCCGTCTTTGTTCATGGCGCCCTTGCGCGCCTCGACGTATCCCGTGGTGGACGGTCTGTGTATGACCGCCCACCGGCCTCCGACGAGGTATGGATGCTACCCAGCCAATGGGGCGGAATCACGGAACAAGGTCGCACCGGCCTGGCGATGGAGTAACGAAAGAGATGTCTTCCACAGAGTCGGCCGGCGCGCTTGCCGGTCTCAAGGTGATCGATCTGTCGCGCGTGCTGGGCGGCCCCTACTGTGCCCAGATGCTGGCCGACCATGGCGCCCACGTGATCAAGGTCGAGCCGCCGCAGGGTGACGAGACGCGCGGCTGGGGTCCTCCGTTCGACGCCGACGGCATCTCGGCCTACTTCGCCGGCATCAACCGCAACAAGCGCAAGATCGCGCTCGACCTCGCCAAGCCGCAGGGCCGCGCCGTGCTCTTGAAGCTGCTCGAGGGCGCCGACGTGCTGATCGAGAACTTCAAGACGGGCACCATGGAAAAGTGGGGCCTGGGCTATGCCGAGACCTTGTCGCAAAAATTTCCCGCGCTGATCCATGCCCGCGTCACCGGCTTTGGCGCCGATGGGCCGATGGGCGGCTATCCGGGCTACGATGCCATGGTGCAGGCCTGGGCCGGCCTGGTGTCGGTCAACGGCGCCCCCGACAGCGGCCCGGTGCGCATCGGCGTCCCCCTGGTCGATCTCGCCACGGGCATGAACGCCTGCATGGGCATCCTGATGGCGCTCTATGACCGGCAACGCTCCGGCAAGGGCCAGTTCGTCGACGCCACGCTCTACGACAGCGCCGTGGCGCTGCATCAGCCGCACGCGCCCAACTACTTCATGGGCGGGCTGAAGCCCAAGCTGTTCGGCAACAGCCACGGCAACCTGGCGCCCTACGCCAACTTCCCGACCAAGGGCCGCAACATCGTGATCGGCGCCGGCAACGATGCGCAGTTCCGCAAGCTCACCCAACTGCTGGGCAAGCCTGAGCTGGCCGACGATCCGCGTTTCAAGACCAACAAGGAGCGCATCGCCAACAAGCCGGCGCTGGAAGCCGAGTTGCGCGCGCTCACGGCCGAGCGCGATGGCGAGGCTTTCGCCACGGAGCTGATGGAGAATGGCGTGCCATCGGGTGCGGTGTTCGAAGTGCCCGACGTGATGGAGCATCCGCACACCAAGCATCGCGACATGGTGTGGTCCAAGGACGGCTATCGCAACGTCGGCAACCCGGTGAAGCTGTCGCGCACGCCGCCCGCGGTGCGCACCAAGCCCAAGACCTTCGGCCACGACACGCGCGACGTTCTGAAAGAGCACGGCTTCAGCGACAGCGACATCGAGGGCCTGATCAAGGACGGCATCGCGCTGGTCGAGATCAAGAAGGCCTGACGGCGAAAGGACCACGCCATGACTCCGACCGAGATCGAACGTGCGGCGGCCGCCCTGCTCGATGCCCGTCGCCGCGGGGCGCAGATTGCAGCGCCAGGCCCCGCACCGGCCAGCACGGCCGAGGTCTATGCCATCCAGGACGCGGTCGCGGCCGAGCTTGGCGCGCCGGACGGATGGAAAGTCGGTGCCAAGACACCCACCGATACGCCGACCTGCGCGCCGCTGCTGAAGGATCACGTCATCAGCGGGCCAGCCCGCTTCACCGCCGGCAGCATGCACATGCTGGGTGTCGAGGCCGAGGTAGCCTTTCGCTTCGGCCGCGACCTGCCGGCCGCGGCGACGGTGCCTGACGCCGCGGCGGTACTGGACGCGATCGCGAGTGCCCACGTCGTGATGGAAGTGGTCGACACGCGACTGGCGGATTGGAAGAGCCTCGATCCACTGTGGACCCTGACCGACAACGGCATGAACAAGGCACTGGTCGTCGGGCCTGCATTCGAGGGCTGGCGCGACCTCGACTACGATCGCCAGCCGGTGACCATGCTCGCCAACGGCAAGGCGCTGGTCGACCGCATCGGCGGCAACACCGGTGGCTCGCCACTGCGCCTGCTGACCTGGCTGGCAGGCCACGTCGTGACGGCGCGGGGCGGCCTGCGCGCCGGACAGGTCATCACCACCGGCTCCTGGGGCGGCCTGCATTTCGTCGAACCCGGTGCCGAGGTGGTGACGACGTTCCCCGGTCTCGGCGAAACACGCGTGGTGTTTGCGTAGGCGTTTAGGACCGCGGGCGTCCACGCCCGCATTCGCTCGCAGCGACGCGAAGAGCGAACGCAGTCGGTGCTTACGCACCGATGCGGGCGTGGACGCCCGCGGTCCAAAACTGAAGAGGAGACCTCATGTTCCAAGCCGATCTGCTGAAGGGCAAACGCATCCTGGTCACCGGCGGCGGCACCGGGCTGGGGCAGAGCATGGGGCGGCGTTTCCTCGAGTTGGGCGCCGACTTGGTGATCTGCGGCCGCCGTGGCGATGTGCTCGAGAAGACAGCCGCCGAATTCCGCGAGCAGGTTCCGGGCGCTTCCGTGGAGACGCACAGCCTCGATATTCGCGTCGCCTCGGCGGTCGAGGAGATGATGGACCGCATCTGGCAGACGCGGCCGCTCGACGTCCTGGTGAACAACGCTGCCGGCCAGATCCTGGCCCAGACGCATCGCCTCTCGACGCGCGCCATCGACTCGGTGCTGAACATCGTCCTGCACGGCTCGGCCTACTGCACCGTCGCCGCCGGACGTCGCTGGATCGACGCTGGCCAGCGCGACAAGGTGGTGTTGTCGATCCTCACCGTGTCGTCGCTGATGGGTGCGCCCTTCACGGTGCCCTCGGCGATGGCCAAGGCCGGTGTGCTGGCGATGACCAAGAGTCTCGCCGTCGAGTGGGGGCCCAAGGGCATTCGCACCTGCGCCATCGTGCCGGGTCCCTTCCCGACGCCAGGTGCCTGGGAACGCTTGATGCCCAAGGAGCGTGGCGGCAATGACCAGCTGGCGAAGACCATCCCGCTGCGCCGCGTCGGCGAGCACAGCGAGCTTGCCAATCTCGCGGCGTTCCTCGTCTCCGACGGTGCCGCCTACATCAACGGCGATGCGATCGTGATCGACGGTGGCAAGATGCTGCAGTCCGGCGGTGGCGGCGCCAGCACCGCGGCCATGCTCGACTGGACCGATGAGCAGTGGGACGCGATCCGGCAGAAGAAGTGAGTCGGTCAACCCGAGCGCAGCGAGGGATCTTCCGCGACCAGGGACTTCATTTCCACGACATCCCTCGCTGCGCTCGGGATGACACGTCCTCCTACACTTCGATGACCTTCGCGCCCCTTGCGACGTCTTCGTTGGGGTAGCCCCACTGGTGGCTGACCACGCGCGTCGACCCGACCGTGTAGTCGACGTTGTAGTGCGTATGGCCGTGCAGCCATAGCGGCGGCGCGTGACGGTGCATCAGCGCTGTCAGATCGGAACCGAACGCCGGTGACAGGCTGTCACCGCGAAAGCGTGGCTCGATCGACTGTGCTGTCGGTGCATGATGCGTGACGACGATCGTCGTGGCGTCGGTCTGCGTCGACAGGCGTTCGTCGAGCCACGCCGTCGCTGCGGTGTGCAGCTGCAGCGCATCCTGCGGACGGAAAAGCGCATCACCGAACGTGATGCGCTTGTGGTCATACATCAGCGCCTCGGCGCGCTGCATGGCTTCGTCAGCGACCCCGGGTCCATAGAGCTGATAATCGGTCCACGCCGTGCACCCCAGCACGCGCATCGTGCGCCCCTTCAACGTGAGGACGAGTTCGTCCGCATCGAGGAAGTGAACGTTGTCCGTCGCCGCCGCGGTTGCACGCATCTGATCGATCAAGCTGTTGAGTTCGTAGCGATAGAACTCGTGGTTGCCCGCGACATACACAACCGGCATAGAGCGGAACGCCGCCGCGGCCCACGTCACGCCAGCCGTGCCGACATCAACGTCGCCGGCCACGACGACGAGATCGGCCTTCGACGCCGCCTCTTGCACTTCCTCGCCGAGTCGTGCCATGGCTAAGTTACAGGCTGCGTCGTCTGCCCCTTCGCGTAGTAACAGGCGTTTTTTGATGTCGAGATGCAAATCCGACAGCAAAGCAATGCGCGCGTCCGACATGATCTGGCTCGGTAAGAGGGACCAAAAGAAATGGATCTGTGCCACCTTATCCGAAAGGAAAACATTTTGCGTGCGTTGCCGTTGGTGCTCCTTCTCGCCACCGGCTGCACCACACAACCTCAGGCCCCTGTGGTTTCTTCATTCGCCGCCGATCCGCGTACGCTCGAGATCGAGGCGCGCAAGGATGACGTCCTGCGTCAACTTGCCCAATGCGAGAGCGGTGGCACCGGCGATTCCGATCGGCCGATCTATGGTGGTCGCGGTGCGTTCGTCGGCCGCTTCCAGTTCATGCCCCGCACGGTCATCGGTTTCGTGCGCGACATGGATGGCCGCAATCTCAGCGTGCCGGAGGCCATCGCGCTGGCGCATGACTATGAGCAGGCTGCGGCACTCGCGAAGTTCGCGATCTTCGAGCGCGACGCCATCAGCCACTGGCCGCTGTGCAATCGCAAGCTCGGTCTGCGTCAGCAGGTCGAGGTGATCAAATCCATGTGACGACCGAATACCAACGTCAGGGCGAAGCCAGACGCTGGTCGCGAAGATAGGCGATGATGTCGGCGCGATCCTGTGCCTTGGGGACACGCATGCCCATGGCCGTTCCTGGTACCAGCGCCGTGGGATTCTCGAGCCACTGATCGAGCCTCGGCTCGTCCCACACAAACGCACGCGCTTGCAGCGCCGCGCTGTAGCGATAGCCGGACACCGATGCAACGCGCCGGCCGACAACGCCACGGTGGCGCGGTCCGACCCGATTGGCGTCCAGCGAATGGCAGGCGCCGCACCGGCTCTGGTAGAGCTGCTCGCCGCGCCTGGCGTCACCAACGACCGGTGACTGGGCGCCGGCACTGGATGCCAGCACCGCCGCGGCCAACCCGACCGCGGCAGTGCCGTATGCAAGCAGGTGCACCGACTACGCTCCGAACATCAAGCCGTCGGCCGGGATCGGATCGCCCACCGCGTTGCCGAGGATCGCGGCATGGAACGCCTCGTCGCCGGCCATGCGGGCGGCGAGCTGATGCTGTTCCGCCGTGCTGAGCGATGGGATGAGGCCGAGATAGGCGTTGGCCGCGCCGCGCTCCAGCCGCAGCGCCAGGCGCAGCACGTCGGTCTGGTTCTTCAGCGCGCCGGCGTTGAGTGCCGTTGCGTACTCGGCGTCGCTGCGCGCCGCGGCCGGACGGCCGCCGAGCGCGGTCACGGCGCGCACCAGTTCATCGCGATGGCGCTGGTGATGACCACGAAACGTGACGCCGATCTTCACCACGGCGGGCTGCAGCAGGCCGCTGCCCGCGGCGATGGTGTAGGCCGCGATGCCTTCGTGCTCGAGCGCGATGGCGGCGTTGAGCAGGCCGACATCCTGCGCCGCGTTGGCGTTGCGCTTCTGCGCCAGCGCCGCGCCGCGCGACCCCAGCAGGGCCGTGATTCCGGCCACGGTGAGCGTCGCGGCACCGCCGCGCAGCAGGTGGCGCCGCATACGCAGACCATGGTGTGCATCGTTCATCGACTTTCTCCCTCGTGCTGCCCTAAAACCAAGCGAGCGGTATCGGGCGCGCGCCATGCTCGTGGCGCACCGCGCGCAGCGGTGGAATCGCGCTGTGATGTTGCGAGCCGGGCGGCCCTGGCCGCGCTTAGGGCGGCAGAGCGCTGTGCTGCGTCAGGCGTGCGAGAACCCGCTCGGTCAACGCCGCGCAGCGCTGGCCGCCGAACGGGAAGGCCTCCTGCAATGCGGCGCGCAATTCCGGCTCCAAGATCTCGCGTAACCGCCGCCGGGCGCGGAACAGACGGGTCTTGACGATCTGCACCGGCACGCCCAGGGCGCTCGCCGTCTCCTCGACGCTCACGCCTTCGACGTCGCGCAGCACGAACACGGTGCGATACGCCTCGGGCAGCCGCGCAACGGCGCCTTGCAGGCGATGGGCGAACTCGGCCCGCGCGGCGATTTCCTCGGGCGAGCCGTGGCTGATGGGCGCATCGGCGAGGCGCGCGCGATATTCGGCCATCTCGGTGATCCCCTGGCGTTCGAGCAGACGCACCCGTCGCTCGGCCGCGCGCCGGCGCTCGAGCGCTTCGTTGATGACGATGCGCGTCAGCCACGTCGCGTAGGACGCATGGCCATCGAACGCGGCGCTTGTCGTGAACGCCTTGACGTAGGCGTCCTGGACCGCCTCCTCGCAGTCGGCCGAATTCTTCAGGATGCCCCAGGCGACGCGGTAGAGCCGCTGGTTGTAGCGCCGCGTCAGGGCGCGGATGGCGCCTTCGTCGCGCTGCAGCGCAAGGCCGTGCAGATCGCTGTCGCTCAGCGTCGCGACGTCATGGACCGCTTGTCTGCCTGATGCCATCGGCCGTCCCCGTGGGCAGTATCGTACCCATGAGACGGAATGACGAGGAGAAAGGTTTCAGCCGGCAGTCACCATAAACGTCGTCACGCCCGCTTGCCGCCCATCCGGGCGATGATGTCGTCGGGGATCCGTTCGGCCTTGAGCTTGCCCGGCGACGACGGCGAATTCTTGGTCCAGCATCGAGTCTCGTGTCCGTGCGCCACCGTCTTGCCATCCGGCGTCAGGGCGCGATGCACGACCTTGAACGAGCTGTTGCCCCAGCGCTCGACCCGGCTCTCGACCACCAGTATCTCGCCCGGCGTCACGGTGCTCTCGAATGTACCGGTGGCATTGAGGATCGGCGTGTCGACACCGTCCATCTCTTCGAGCATGAGGCGCCGATCGATGCCGGCGGCCCAGAACAGGCGCCACGTGCCCTGATCCCACCATTTGAAGTAGGTCGGGTAGTAGATGATGCCCGCCGGATCGCAGTCACCCCACTCCAGGGTGACAGCATGGCGCACCACCACGCCCTCGTTCGTCGACACCGCTTGCGTATCGGCCGGCAGCGTCACGTTGCCTGTCTCATTCCGCGGCACGCGGCACCTCCTGTGTGCGGTGGGCGATCTCGACCAGGGTCTTGGCGAGCGAGTCGCCCTCGGGGTCGGCCAGCGCCGCGACTCGGGCGCTGGCGATGGCATCGGCGGCGACAGACGGCGCCATCGCACCCGCCAGCGCCGGCGCGATCACGGCGGTCTCGATGCGCGCGAAGTTGTCGGAGCCACGCTTGTGCGTATCGCCATAGCCCTTCACCAGGCGGGCGCACTCGGCGATCTCGCGCGCCAGCTCACGGCCCAGCGGCGCGGCGCGGCGGATCGCGTCCAGCCAGCGCTCGATCTGCGCCTGTTCTTCGACGTAGCGCCAGGTGCGCGGGCGCCACCAGCGCAGCTTCGACAGCAGCCACAGGCGGAAGAAGCCCGACACCGTGGTCGTGCGCACGTGCATGGACCAGTACCATTTGCCCAACCGCCCGGTGCGCTCGGCCCAGGCAAGGACACGACGCGCCAAGCCCGGTGGCAGCAGGGCGCACATCTCTTCGATGCCGGGCTTGAAATGCTCGGTGATCACCAGGGGCTCGCCGTCCTTGGCGCGCACCTCGGCGCGCACGCGCGCGAAGCGATCGGCACCGGTCTTGACCTGCGCCACGCGGATCACATCCTCGAACGACATGCGCACGGCCAGATGCCGCGCCGTCTCGCGCAGCAGTGCGCCATCGCCGCCGGCGTCCTTTTCGGCCGACCAAACCTTGTCGAGGCGATCGAGGTAGAGCGCGGCGTAGGTGCGGTCCTGATAGCCGGTGAGCCGGCGCACGCCCTCCTCGACAATGTCGTGCGTGGCGACCGGGAAGAGCTGACGGGCCTGCTCGATCAGATCCTCGACGCCGCGCGCTTCGGTCAGCCGCTTCTGATGCGCACGGACGGTCTGTTCCAGTTCGCCGCGCGCATGAGCGCGGCCGAAGGCGAAACCGGCCAGGTTGGCATCGACAGACTTGCCGGCGCCGCGGATCGCGGCCTCGAACGCCTGGTCGGGGATCGGCGCACGGCCGCAGCCGGCGAACGCGCCCAGCAGCACGGCGTTGAGCACGCTGCCGGCCTCCTCGGCCGCCTGGTCCATGTCGAACAGGATCTGGGCCTTGGAGCGCTCCTTCACGGCGCGCAGCAGGCGGCCGACATCGAAGCGGCCGTCACCCATCGCCATGCGCTCGCCGATGGCGAAGACACGATGGCTGGACGAAATCAAGGTCGTGCGATCGGGTGTCACCCAGCCGTTGAAGATCATGCGGCCGGCTTCGACCAGCTCGCTGGCCAGCAATACGTCGACCTCGCCCATCGCCGGATTCAGCGCCAGCACCGGTGCCCGTTCGCCCAGCCGCGTATGCGGCACGGGCAGCACCTCGACATAATAGGTCGTGGCGCCGGTACGCTGCGCCACGCCGGGAATCTGTGTCGCCTGCGCCGGCAGGCCCGCATGATGCGCTGCCTCGACAATCCAGTCGCACAGCACGCCACCGCCGTCGCCGCCCAGCGCCGCGATTAGGATGGTGATGGGTTTGTCGGGGCTGGTCATGACGCACCTCTACCTTCCCCCGCTCGCGGGGGAAGGTGGCGCGCAGCGCCGGATGGGGGTGCGCCACAGCAGACGTGGTGCGTGGAAGCCACCCCCATCCGCCCTTCGGGCACCTTCCCCCGCAAGCGGGGGAAGGTAAGGCAGCGATCAACGCGCATGGGCCACTGACTCCTTGCCCTGCAGCCAGCCGATCACGGCCGTGCGCACCCGCGTCAGGGCGCGGTCCCACCGGCTCGGGTTCTGCACGATCTCGGCCTTGTAGAACGACGGGCACAGCACGGCGGCGTCGGCGACCTCGCCGCACAGGCCGCAACCGACGCAGCTGTTGACGACCGACGCGATCGGATCGTCGCGCAGCGGATCGGGGCTGGGCTTGATGGTGAGCGACGGGCAGCCCGACAGGCGGATGCAGGAATGATCGCCGGTGCACACTGCATCGTCGATGCCATAGCGTGTGCGTATCACGCGTTCGCCGCGCTTCAGTGCCGCCGCCAGCTGCGGGCGGATGCGACGCTGGCGCGCCAGCTGGCATTCGCCGTCGGCGATGATCACCTTCAGGCCCTGCTCCTTGGTCGTCACCGCCTCGCGCAGGGTGGCCAGCATGGTGCTGACGTTGTAGGTGCGGATGGTGCGCAGCCAGCGCACGCCCATCGCGCGCAAGGTAGTGGCGATATCGGACGTGTTCTCGCCGTCGCGCCGGTTGCCGGCGCTCGAGGGCAGGAACTGCGCGCCGGTGGCCGAGGTGTAGCCGTTCTGCATCACCACCAGCACGCGATCGCCGCGATTGAACATCGCCGACGACACGCCCGAGAGCAGGCCGTTGTGCCAGAATCCGCCATCGCCCATCACGGAGATGGTGCGCTTCTGCAGCACCGGCGCCACGCCCGCCGCGGCGGCCAGCGACATGCCGTAGCCCAGGATCGTGTTGCCGAGATTGAACGGCGCCAGGGTCGCGAAGGCATGGCAGCCGATGTCGGCGGAGATGTGGACCTTGCCGACCTCGCGCTCCAGCAGCTTGATGGCCGAGAACACCGGCCGCTCGGGGCAGCCGGTGCAGAAGCCCGGCGGCCGCAATGGCAGCGGCGCGCCGATCAGGCGCTGCGCCTCGGCGCGGCCGGCGCGCGCCGTCTCCAGCGCCTGCATCGGCTTGGACAGGTCGATGTCGTTGGCGGTCTGGGCGAAGAACTTCAGCAGCCCTTCGGTCACCACCTCGGCCGTGTATTCGCCGGCCATCGGCAGCACGTCCTTGCCGTGCAGGCGCGCACCGATGTCGCGCTTGCGCAACAGGGCGCCGATCTCCTGCTCGAGATAATCGGGCGCGCCCTCCTCGACCACCAGCACCGCGCGCTTGCCCTTGCAGAAGTCGGCGATCTGGTCGGGCACCAGCGGATAGGTGACGTTCAGCACCAGGGTCGGCACCTTCACGGCGCCGAAGGCATCGCCCAGCCCCAGGCGATCGAGCCCGCGCAGGGTTACGTTGGCGATGCCGCCCTGCACGATGATGCCGAGATCCTCGCGCTCGCCCGGCAGCAGTTCGTTCAGGCCCTGCTCGACGATGAAGCGCTGCGCCGCCGGCAGACGCACGTCGACCTTCAGCTTCTCCTGCAGGTAGGTCGACGGCGGATGCGAGATGCGCGCGTAGTCCTGCGGGATCGGCTCGGCCAGCCGCGCGTTGCGCGAGATCGCCGGCGCCACGTTGTTCTTGGCGACGAACTCGCCGCTGACATGGCAGGCGCGGATGCGCAGTTCGATCATGACCGGCGTGTTGGACGCCTCGGAGAGTTCGAAGCCTTTCTCGACGCAGTGTACGATGGTGGGCAGGTTGGGCCTGGGGTCCATCAGCCAGACCGACGATTTCAGCGCGAACGCATGCGAGCGCTCCTGAATGATCGAGGCGCCTTCGCCGTAGTCCTCGCCGACCACGATCAGCGCCCCGCCCACGACGCCGGGCGACGCCAGGTTGGAAAGCGCATCGGCCGCCACGTTGGTGCCGACGATCGATTTCCAGGTGACGCAGCCGCGCAGCGGATAGTTGATCGACGCGCCCAGCAGCGCCGCCGCCGACGCCTCGCTGGTGCAGGTCTCCAGGTGCACGCCCAGCTCGTCGAGCAGGTCCTGCGACTCGACCAGCACGTCGACGAGATGCGACATCGGTGCGCCTTGGTAGCCGCCGACATAAGCGACGCCCGACTGCAGCAGCGCCTTGGTGACCGCTAGCACGCCCTCGCCGCGGAAGATCTCGCCGTCGCCCAGACGCAACGAGCGAACCTCGTCGGTGAACGAGCGTTCGGGATTGGTGCGTGCTGCCGCTGGTGGCTGGTCAAACATGATGGCTTCCCGTGTGTCCTGCCTGTCCGCAACGCCTGTGAGCTAAGGACGCCGAACCGTTGGATGTCAAACAGTTTCCCTGGGCGGCGATGGCGGATGCCATATTGTTCTTGTTTCTCAAACAAGCGAAGTGGAATCCTATTTTGGGCCACACGCCCACGTCCCGCCAGATCCCAGCTCAGGCCAACGCTGACCGCAATGCGCGCAAGAATCCCGCTGGACTATCCAGCATCATGTTGTGACCCGCATCGGCGACCTCGATGACGGGAATGCCGGCTGACTGCACCGCGCGCTCATGCGCCGTCACCCCGGTGAGGCTGCCTTTGATATAGGTACAAGGAACGTTCAGCGCGCGCAGCAGATCCTTCATCATCGGATCATTGACCTCGCCCAGGCTCCGTTCGCTGCGATAGAGCGCCAACGGATCGGCGAGGCGCATGGTGGCGGCCCAGTGAGGACCGACGGCGGCCAGGGCCCGTGCAAAACCCTCGGCGACAAAAGTCTGCTCGGTATGGCCTTCGAGACGCGGCCGCCGTGTCGGGACGAGATTCGGCTCGGCAACCACCAGCCGCCGCACGAGATCCGGTCGCTCGCTCGCCAGAATGATCGCGATCGATCCGCCCATGCTGTGCGCCACGATGTCGGCATGGCGCACGCCGAGCGCATCGAGCGCGCGCGCAACCGACAACGCGTGATCGCGCAGCCCGTAGCCAAAGCAGGCCGGCCGGTCGCTCATGCCGAAACCCAGGAAGTCCAGCAGCAGCGAGCGATGCGCGCCCAGCCCAGGATCGGCGGCGATGCGCGCAAAATACGCCGGCGATGACGATCCGAGCCCATGCAGGAAGACGCGCGCCGGCTCGTGCCCGGGAAGATCGACGTATCGCATCCGGGCCTCATCCGGCCCGACCACAACATCTTTCATCACCCGCTCCCCCGGCCGCGCCGCCACGCGACCGGCCATCAAAGCGCTCAGCCCTGTCGCGACCAATGTATAACGACTGGCGTGCCGGCGCCCACAGCCGGAAACTGTGCGTCCATCAGGCTCTGCTGGACCTCGATGCTGCCCTGCGCCTGCAGCCCGACTCGCTCAATGCCCTGGTCGGCCGCGGCCAGACCTACATGGCACTGCGCCAGTACGATGTCAGGCCGGCACCGCGGCGCGGCCGGCGCGGGTGCGGGCGATGATGGTCTTCATGATCTGGGCGGTGCCGTCACCGATCTGGAAGCCCAGGACGTCACGCAGGCGCTGCTCCATCAGCCCGCGGTCATAGCCGCCGTGGCCGAACATCAGCAGGCACTGGTGAACGGCGTCGTAGGCGAGCTGCGGCGCCCACCACTTGCACATCGCCGCCTCGGCGCTGTGCGGCGCGCCCCTGTCCTTCAGCCACAGCGCCTGCAGGCACAGCAGGCGTGCCGCCTCGACCTGGGTCTCGAGCGCCGCCAGCGGATGCGACACGCCCTGAAACGCCGACAGCGGTTGACCGAAGGCCTGGCGCTCCACGACGTAGGCCCAGGTCTCCGCCAGCGCGACGCGCGCCACGCCCAGCACCTGCAGGCCGATCAGGGCGCGCGAGAAATCGAAGCCCTGCATCACCTGCACGAAGCCCTTGTTCTCGTCGCCCAGGCGATGCGAGACGGGAACCCGAACGTTCTCGAAGAAGATGGAGCCGCGCCCGATGGCGCGCTGGCCGTGGCAATCGAAACGACTGCGCGTCACGCCGGGCAGGTCCATCGGCACCAGCAGCGCGGTGATGCCGCGGGCGCCCGCTTCCGGTGATCCGGTGCGACCGAACACCACCGACGCATCGGCCTGATCGGCGGCCGAGATCGAGGTCTTCTCGCCGTTGACGACATAGGTGTCGCCCACCCGCTCGACCCGCAGGCCCAGATTGGCGGCGTCCGAACCGCCGCGCGGCTCGGTCAGCGCGATCGACAGAAGCGCTTCGCCCCGTGTCAGGCGCGCCAGCCAGGGGCCCACGACATCGGGCTGGCCATGCTGCGAGAGGATCTGGCCATTCAGCGATCCCAGCAGGTTGATGTAGGACATGCTGAGGTCGGCGCGTGCGATCTCTTCGTGGATGACGCCGGCGGCGAGGCAACCCATGCCCAGGCCGCCATACTGCTCCGGCAACTCCGGCGCGATGAAGCCCATCTCGCCCATCGCCTTCATCAGCCCGCGATCAAGGACGCGGGTCCTGTCGCGATCCTGGAAGCCGGGCGCGATGCGATCGGTGGCAAACCGTCTGGCCTGATCGGCGAGCGCAACGAGGTCTTCATCGAGATACGGATTCATCGGGGCGCCTCTCGCGTTCTCCTCGCTGGGAGCGCGGGCGTCTCGCCCGCTTTGGCGCAAAGCGCCAAGACATGAGCGGGCCGGAGGCCCGCGCTCCCAGGAACTACCGCGCGAACTTGCGGAAGTCGGGCTTGCGTTTCTCCTGCAGCGCCTTGACGCCTTCGCGCGATTCCTCGGTGTCGTAGTAGAGCTTCAGCGCGTACATGCCCATGCCGGCGATGCCGGCCTGATGGGCGGTGTCCATGTTGAAGCTGCGCTTGGCGATGGCGATCGCCGTCGGACTGCGCTCGCACAGTTCCTCGCCCCATTTCTGGACCTCGGCGTCGAGCTGATCGTGCGGCACGCAGGCATTGGCGAGCCCCATCGCCACCGCCTCCTGGCCGCTGTAGCGACGGCACATGTACCACATCTCGCGCGCCTTCTTCTCGCCCACGACGCGGGCCAGGAACGCGGTGCCGTAACCGGGATCGACCGACCCCATCTTGGGTCCGACCTGGCCGAAGATGGCCTTGTCCGAACAGATCGTCAGGTCGCAGATCGTGCACAGCACGTTGCCGCCGCCGATCGCGTAGCCCTGCACGCGCGCGATCACCGGCTTGGGCACGTCGCGGATCGCCGTGTGCAGTTCCTCCACCGGCAGGCCGACCGTGCCGCGGCCATCATAGTTGCCGTCATGCGCCGACTGGTCGCCGCCGGTGCAGAAGGCACGGTCCCCGGCACCCGCCAGCACGATGGCGCCGACGTCCTTGTCATAGCCCGCCTGGTACAGCGCCTTGATCAGCTCGTCGCAGGTCCGGGCGCGAAACGCGTTCAGCTTCTCCGGCCGGTTGATGGTGATCCAGGCCACGCCGTTGCGGATCTCGTAGATCAGGTCTTCGAATTGCATGGATGATGTCCTCACGGTGCGGGTTGTCAGCCACTCATGGTCAGTCCGCCGGACACGCTCAGCACCTGGCCTGTCACATAGCGGGCATCGTCGCTGGCGAAGAACAGGATGGCGCCCGGCAGGTCGTCGGGCTGGCCGATGCGGCCCAGCGGAATCGAGCGCCGGAACGCTTCCTCCAGCTTCTCCGGATTGCCGGCGCCTTCCTTGAAGACGGCGAACAGCGCGGTGTCGGTCGGCCCCGGGCACACGACATTGACGGTGATGCCCTGGCGGGCGTGCTCGCGCGCGATGGTCTTGGAGAAAGCCACCAGCCCGCCCTTGCAGGCGGCATACACCGCCTCGCCGGACGACCCGACCCGGCCGGCATCGGAGGCGACGTTGACGATGCGGCCGGCCCGGCGCTCCACCATGCCGGGCAGCACCGCGTGATGCATGTGCAACGCGCCGGTGAGGTTGATGGCGATCAGCTTGTCCCACTGTGCCGGTTCGGTTTTGACGAAGGGCCGGAAGATGTCCCAGCCCGCGTTGTTCACCAGGACGTCGATCGGCCCGAGCTTAGCCTCGGTCGCGGCGATCGCGGCATCGACACTCGATCTGTCCGCGATGTCGCAGCGAATCGCTTCCGCCACGCCGCCGTTGCCGCGGATGGCCGCGGCGACTTTCTCGGCCGCCTCGAGGTTGAGGTCGAGCACGGCGACGCGCGCGCCCTCCTGGGCGAACCTGATGCTGGTCGCGCCGCCGATGCCGCCGCCACCGCCGGTGACGATGACCGTCTTGCCGTCGAAACGCTTCGTAACGCCTGACATGTTCACCTCCCGTACGGTTGCCGCGATCGCAGGTTCGCAGCGTGAAACCAGTTGCAGCTTCGAATATAGCAATATATTGTCATATCAAGGTTGCTGGCACAAGGGCCCACCGTGCGGGACATCAAACAGGATCCGTCAGACAAGCACGTCACCAAGATGGAAATGGCCAACCGGCTGTTTTTCCGGCTCTATCAATGTGCCAATATGTTGCATAAAACTGGCAGCCGGGCGGTCGAGGCCGAGGGTCTCACCACGCAGCAATGGGCGGTGCTGGGGGCACTGTCGCGGGACACGGCGCAGGCTGGCATGAGTATCGGCGAACTCGCCCGGTATCTCATGGTGAGCCGGCAGAATCTGGCTGGGCTGATCAGCCGCATGGAGCGCGATGGACACCTCAGTGTCTCATCGGATGCCCGCGACCGGCGCGCGCGGATCGTGACCATGACCCGGTCCGGCCGTCATGTCTGGCAGATCCAGGCTTTGCCCAAGATCCGCGCCTATTACCAGGCCATCCTGACGGATTTCTCGATCACCGACACCGCGCACGCGCTGCACTACATGATCAAGATCCTGGAGAACATGAAGCGCCTGGATGCCGAACAGCTCAACGGCCAGGACGAGACGGCGTAAGCGCGGCAGAGCGCGGCCCCACCATCCGGCCCAACCACGTTACCGGCGAAAGCGGCGGCGATCGAGGCGCGGTCGTTGCGGTGCCAGGGCGCGAACCTTCTTCAGCAGCAGGCGCATCGGCGCGGCCAGGGTGTCGGCGAGTTCGGGCCGGCCTTCGAGATGCGCCAGCGCCAGCCCGGCGGCTTCCAGGGTCGAAACGCTTTCGCGGCGCGGCTCGCGGCGCAGATTGCCGTAGAGCGATGGCGCCCGCGGGTTGAGCACCAGCCGTCGGCATTTCAGCAGCCAGGGATTGCGCCACCACAGCGCCTTGACCTGCGACCAGTTGCCGTCGAGCAGGATCAGGCCGCCGATGGCTTGCAAGCCAGCCGCCTGATCGGTGAGCGGCGTGCCGTCACGATCGACTGCGACCAGCGGCCCGAGCTCGGGCGCCGGCGCCTGCTTGGCCGTGCCGAGATAAAGCACGGCCCAGCGCCTTGTGTCGGCATCGCGACCCGCCGCCTTGGCCAGGTTGGGCCACGACAGACCGGTGCGCAGCGTCGCGTGCGCGAGCTGGCGGCAGAGCAATCCCGCGGTTCCCAGCTCCTTGTCCTGCTCCTGCGGGTGGCGCAGCACCAGAACCTCGACGGCATTGTCGATACGCCCCAGCGCATCGCAGACGCACAGCGTGCGGGGTTTGCCGCAGCCCGGACAGTCGGCGGTTTCGGGGGGTGTCTCAACGCTCATGGATGCTCCCGATACAAGCTTTCGCGCGCCGCCGCGAGCCCGGCGGTCGCGAGATTCCATTTCGTCTGTCGATCGCACGGCTGCCATGTGCGAGGGCCGGCCAAGGTGGCTTGAACTGACGCCTCACCTGTTGGACAAAGCGCTGCGCTGACGCGTGCGGAGGAGATATGGCGAAAGTCGTGGTGAAGTCGGAAATTGCCGGCAAGGTGTGGAAGATCGACTCGAAAGTCGGCGACCAGATCGATGAAGAAGGTCAGATCATGATCCTGGAGTCGATGAAGATGGAGATCCCGGTGCTGGCGCCGCGCGGTGGCACGCTCAAGGAAATCCTGGTTGCCGAGGGCGATTCCGTCGCCGAGGGACAGGCGGTCGCCACGCTGGAAGCCTGAGGCCGCCCTGGCATTCACGATGCCCGTTTCAAGGTAGCTGTCATTACCCTCTCCCCGCAAAAAACGAACGCAACGAAGACCGGCGCGGCCGGCCGACTGTTCGACGCGGCCACCATCGTCCGTGCCCTGCCCGGCCTGGCCTTGACCGCCGTCATCGGCGTGGCGGCGTTCATCATGGATCGCGAGGGCTGGACCCGGATCGGCAGCTGGTGGGTGCCGCCGCTGATCGTCGCGCTGTTCGTGGGCATGGCGCTGCGGCCGGTCGCCACGGCGCCTATCTTCATGCCGGGGGTCGATATTGCCGGGCGCACGCTGTTGCGCCTGGGTGTCGCACTGCTCGGTGTGCGACTTACCTTCGGTGACATGATCGCCGGCGGCCTGACTCCTGTCGTCGTCGCGGCCCTGGCGGTGTTCGGCACCATCGCCTTCGGCGCACTGGCGGCGCGCTGGTTCGGCCTGCCGCGCGACCTGGGGCTGCTCACTGGCTGCTCGGTGGGTGTCTGCGGCGCGGCGGCGGCCATGGCCGCCGGTGCCGCGCTGCCGCGCCATCCCTCGAGCGATCGAGACATCGCCTTCACGGTCATGGGCGTCAACGCCATCAGCACCCTGGCGATGGTCGCCTACCCCTACCTGCAGAGCACGCTGCACTATTCCGCGTTCGAGATGAGCGTCTTCCTCGGCGGCGCCATCCACGACGTGGCGCAGGTCGCCGGCGCCGGCCAGATGATGGGCGACGCCAAGATCCTGGCCGACGCCATCATGACCAAGCTGATGCGCGTGGCGATGCTGCTGCCGGCCGTGCTGTTCATCGTCTGGTGGGTGACGCGCAGCGGCGAAGCGGCGGGCGATGCCCGGCCCAAGCCGCCGCTGTTCCTGTTCGGCTTTCTGACGCTGGCGGCGCTGAACTCGTTCGGCCTGTTCCCGCCCGCCGTACAGCAGGCGGTGTCGATGGCGTCCGGCATCCTGATCACCATCGCGATTGCGGCGCTGGGCATCAAGACGTCGCTGGCATCGCTGGCCGCCATCGGGCCACGGCCGGTGGCACTGCTGTTCGTGCAGACCCTCTTCGTCGCGCTGGTGGTGATCGCCACGATCTACGCCGCGCGCGCGTTCTGACCGGTTCATCCCTTCTCCCTACCTGCGCGGGAGAAGGGATTTCCTGGAGATTTACGCTGTGCCCTTCTGCCGCTCACCCAGCGTGCGGGCGCGGTAGGCGAGGATGCGATCCTTCAGGCCGGGCCGGCTCGCCGAGCGGACCAGGGCCGCAAGATCCGTGTCGGCGGCGGCGCGCCGGGTCACCGCATGGATCGCGCCTACCGTCTCGCCATCGAGCCGCCGTGCCGACTCGGCGTGGATCGCGATCCGGGTCTCGACGTCGGCGGAGGATACGGCCTCGGTCGCGAGTCCCGCACGCACGGCGGCATCCGCCGACAGAACCTGCCCGCTGCGCAGGATGTCGCGCGCCGCGTCGGCGCCGACCCGCGCCGCCAGTCGTCCCGTGCCCAGCAGGATGCCGAAGCCGGCACCGGGAAACGTGTAGGCGCTGCCGTCGACGGCCAGGCGCCGGTCGCAGGCGGTGAAGATATCGGCGCCGGCACCGGTGACCCGACCGGTGCCGATCGCCACGGTCACGCACGGCGCGTCATAGAGCGCCTGCAGCAAGGTCTCGATGCGCACCATGCGCAGCAGCAGATCGCCGTCACTCAGCGACTCCAGGCCGCCAAGATCGAAGCCGGTACACAGATGCTTGCCGGCGCCCGCAATCACCAGCAGGCGCGTGCCATCGTGCGCGGCGGCACTGATGGCCGCGATCAGGGCTTCGACCAGATCCGGCGCCAGCGCGTTGCCCTTGTCGGGGCGATCGAGCATCAGGCGGACGACGTCGCCATCGCGCACCACGCGCAGCGGCGCACTCATCGGCCGGAACGCCCGGCAGCGGACTCCCGCGAGCGGTCCCAGATGTTGGGCAGTGCCGCGTTGCTGTACCCGGAGACGAAGGCGTGTTCCCGGTTGTTGGCGAGATCGAACCGGTGACGCGCCAGCGAGCCGATGTTGCCGCCATAGACGTGCACGCTGATCGACGTGCGGTCGGTGAAGGCGTTGCGCACCTGGTGGATGTCGCCCAGCGTGGGCGACAACGCCGCGACGTCGCCGGCCACCATCGTCATCGTCGGGCCTGGACACAGCTGGCCGGTTGCCGGATCGCGCTGGTAGCGCTGGTCGACCTCGGATCCGCGCAGCATGCCGATCAGGCCCCACACCGTATGGTCGTGCACGGGCGTGAGCGCCCCCGGCCCCCACACGAAGCTCACCAACGAAAAGCGCTCCTGCGGATCGCAGTAGAGCAGATGCTGCCGGTAGCCGTCGGCAACGCCCGCGGCCATCTCCTCCGGCAGCCAATCATCGTGCGCCACGAGGTCAGCGACCAGCTTGCCGCCGACCTCGATCAGCACCGCCTCGTCCTGGTCCTGCTTCGCGCCACCGACCAGCGATGTCATGTCGGACAGGAACCGCCGCAGCCGGGCGTAGTTCGGTGCTGTCATGCCGTCGTTCGTCTCCCGCGCATTGCGGGGATTGCCGGATCAACCGGCGTACACCGCCCGCTCGTACGCTTCATACGTCTTCACCAACGGCGGTTCAACGAAGGGCAGCGACTGCGTCATGATGACAGCCGCGACATCCTTCTGGGGATCGAACCAGTAGTGCGTGTTGCAGACGCCGGCCCAGCTCTGCGAACCGGCCGACCGCATGCCGGGAATGTCAGCTTCGTTGCGCAGGAAACCGAAGCTGTGCGTCTTGCGCGTGCCGGGAAAGAGATCGACGTCGGCCGTGATCGCCGGCGCCACGGTGATCATCTTGTCGAACGCCAGCCCGTTCATGTGATCGGTCAGCATGCGCTCGACACCCTTCTCGGACAGCACGCGGTGGTCGTTCAGCGCGCCCTTGTTCAGGAACAGGCGCAGGAACGTCAGATAGTCGGGTGCCGTCGAATAGAGCGTATGGCCCATGCCGTAGAATTCCGGCTGCGCCGGCGGGGCGATCTCGAACGGCCCGAACGTGCCGTCCTCGCCGCGGATCGACACGGCAGCCAGCCTGTCCCTCATGTGATCGAGCACCTCGCAGGCGGTGTCCTTCATGCCGAGCGGCCCGAAGATCTCGTCCTGCAGGAAGCGGTCGATGCGCCGGCCATCGATTTTCTCGACGACCTGCCCCAGCCAGTCGATGCCGATGCCGTACTCCCACCGCGTGCCGGGATCGCACGCCATGGGATAGAACATCGCCGCCTTGGTGCCGGCGAGGATCGAGGGATGGCCGGTGGCAGCCATGTACTTGCCGACGTCGGCGTTCCAGAATTCGTAGGCGAGTCCCGAGGTGTGGGTAGCGAGGTGGCGCACCGTCGCCTTGCGCCTGGGCGCGCGCATCACCGGCTTGTCGCCGTCGAACCGGTCGATCACCTGGATCTTGGCGAATTCCGGCAGGATGTCTTCGACCGGCGTGTCGACATCGAGCTTGCCGCGGTCGACCAGGATCATCGCCGCCGTCGTGCCGACCGCCTTGGTCATCGAGAAGATGCGAAACACGGTGTCGAGCGCCGCCTTGCGGCCGGGCGCAGCGTCGCCCGCCGCGCCCGCGTAGGTGACACCCTTGGCATTGCCCGCCATGGCGACAGCGAAGGGCACGTCCTGGTTGGCGACCGCGGTGGCGATCACCTGGTCCTTGGCGCTCATGTTTTCCTCCCGATCGTTTGATGCATCACGCTGGTGCTGGTGGAGACTATTGACCGGCTTTGACAATTGTCAAACCCGAGAGTGGCGCGCTCCCGGCTAAGACGTTCTTATGGTCGATCGGTAAGGAACGCCGTGGTGAGCGCTCGTCACACTACGCCCGCGCCGAGGGGCGGCTCGATACGGCAGCGTACCAGCGTGCGAGATGGACGTGGTCGTCGGGGATCGCGAGCTTCAATGCGCCACGTGCCGTCAGCAGCGCGACCTGCGCCGTAATGTCGGCGATGCTGTAGGTGTCGCCGGCAATGAAAGGATGCGCCTGGAGCTCGCCATCGAGCCACTTCATGCGGTCGACCAGGTGGGTCCGGCGCGCGGCGCCCCAGTCCGCGATCTGCGGCCGCCGGCCGACCCAGAACGGATGGGTGTGGACGAAGACATCGATGGTGGGCAGCAACAGCTCCAGCTCCATGCGCCGGTTCCACATCTCGACGGTGGCGGCGCCCAGCGCGCCGCGGCCCATCAGCACCGGCTCGGTGATCATCTCCTCGACGTAGCGGCAGATCGCCACCGACTCGGCAATCACCGTGCCATCATCCAGCTCCAGCGCCGGCAACGTCCCCATCGGGTTCTTGGCGAGATACGCCAGCTGCTTGTGGCCCTTGTTCTCCTCCATGTCGAATTCCTCGAACGGCAGGTCCGTCCCCAGCCGTACCCGCTTCTCGGCGAGAAAGATGCGCACGCGGCGCGGGTTCACGCCGTTCTTCAACAGGTAGAGTTTCATGGCGGTCTCCGATGGTGTGGCGCGCACCGTAGAGCGGATTGCGTTTGAATGCGATCGCCCTCCTACGGCGGATCGTGACGAATGCCGGGTGAGACGCTATGGAAGGCCCCAGGCTTTCAGACACGCATGCCCGACGACGCGCCCACCCCGCCACCCGCAGTGCCGCCAACCTGGCGGCAGCGGTTCGGCGCGTGGCTGTACCGGCAGCGCATCGCGGCGGCCTGGGTCATCGTCCTGGTCGCCATCACCGTGATCGCCGTCGCCACGGTGCACGCCGATGCCCTGCGCCACGGACGGTCCATGACCTTGGCCTGGGCCATCCTGCTCGAAGGATCCAGTCACCTGATGATCGGCGCCATGGTGCCGGCTCTCTACTGGTTCCACCGGCGCTTTCCGCCGGTGCCGCTGGGCCGCAACCTGCTGGCTCATGCCGCGATCACCGTGCCGTTCAGCCTGGTGCATGTGCTGGGCATGTTCGCCTTGCGCTGGGCGATCGCGCCGCTGCTGGGCCGCACCTATTCGATCCAGCTCGACCTCGACACGCTGTTTTATGAATACCGCAAGGACGCCATCACCTACCTGATCCTGAGCACGGTGCTGGTGGCGCTGCGTTATGTCTTTGCCGAGAAGCCCGCGGCCGCGGCAACCGACGCGACGATAGCCGACGTGCCAGCCGCCGAACCGCCGGCTGATGATCCGCCGCCCGGGAGCCCAGCCGGTCGGCTGGAGCGCTTCGCGGTGCGCCGCAAGGACAAGGAGATCCTGGTGTCGGCGCAGGACATCGCCTGGATCGAGGCTGCCGGCAACTACGCCATCCTCCATGTCGGCGGCGAGACCTACGACATCCGCTCGTCACTGTCGCGGCTGGAGGCCGAGCTCGATCCCAGCCGGTTCGTGCGGGTGCACAAATCCTACATCGTCAATGTCGAGCGCGTGCGCGAGGTCGAGCCGTGGATCAGCGGCGACTCGCGCCTGAAGCTTGACGACGGCGCCGTCGTCAGCCTCAGCCGCCGCTATCGCCCGCGCTTCGAGAAAGTTGTGCCGGTCCGGACGTGATGACACTTCCTGCGACGGGCGGCTGCAACATCTGGCGGCGGAGTTCAATGGCCTAAATCGGCGGGGATGGGTCGCATCGGTGCTGGATTGTGCCCCGGGTCATCGTGTTAGCCTGCTGAATTCAGATCATGCCCCAAGAAGCATGACCGGCAGGCGTTCCGTTGGGAGGATTGATGGCGACGGTCGACATCCGTAACGCAACCAAGACCTTCGGGTCGGTCGAAGTCCTGCATGGCGTCAGCGTCGATATTGCCGACGGCGAGTTCGTGGTCCTCGTGGGACCATCCGGCTGCGGCAAGTCCACCCTGCTGCGCATGCTGGCCGGTCTGGAGAACATCACCGGCGGCGAGATCGCCATCGGCGGCCGGGTGGTCAACACAGTGCCGCCCAAGGACCGGGACATCGCCATGGTGTTCCAGAACTACGCGCTCTATCCGCACATGACCGTGTTCGACAACATGGGCTTCTCGCTGAAGCTGGCGAACGCGCCGCGTGGCGTCATGGAGGAGCATGTCGGGCGCGCCGCCAAGATCCTGGGCCTGGAGCAGCTGCTGCACCGCTATCCGCGCCAGCTCTCGGGCGGCCAGCGCCAGCGCGTGGCGATGGGTCGTGCCATCGTGCGCAACCCGCAGGTCTTCCTGTTCGACGAGCCGCTCAGCAACCTCGACGCCAAGCTGCGCGTGCAGATGCGCTCTGAGATCAAGGAACTGCACCAGCGGCTGAAGGTCACGACGGTCTATGTCACCCACGACCAGATCGAGGCCATGACCATGGCCGACAAGATCGTGGTGATGAACAACGGCAACATCGAGCAGACCGGCCCGCCCCTGGAACTCTACGATCGACCGGCCAATCTATTCGTTGCCGGCTTCATCGGCTCGCCGGCGATGAACTTCATCAAGGGCACCATCGCCGACGGCGCACTGCGGGCCGAGGACGGCTCGCAGTGGCCTCTGCCCAGCAACGGCGCGGCACCGCACGACGGCCTCCCGGCGGTTTACGGCGTACGCCCCGAGCATCTCGTCATCGACAGCGCCACGGGCGTTCCCGCCACCGTGCAGGTGGTCGAGCCGACGGGATCGGAAACACAGGTCATCATGCGCGTCGGCGACACGCCGGTCGTCGGCGCTTTCCGTGAGCGCGTCACGGCGCGGCCGGGCGAAATACTGCCGGTACGTCCGGACACCGCGCTGGTGCATCTGTTCGATCCCGGGACGGGACGGCGGCTGTGAGGGAGAACGTATCCTCCCCACGCCAGTGGGGAGGTGCCCCGAAGGGGCGGAGGGGAGCCGACGTGGTCTTTGTTATCAGCACCACGAGTGTTCCCCCTCCGGCCTTCGGCCACCTCCCCCACTGCGTGGGGGAGAAAATTCACAAAGGAGGAAACCGTGGTCTACATCATCAGGCGTCGTGACAGCATCCGGCTGGGTGCAGGTGCAGCGGCCGCGCTCGCATTCGCCGGGCGCGCCTCGGCACAGATTCCCAAGGCGGAGGCGACGGCGCCCAAGTTCTCGATCGAGAGCGGCGCCACCCTGCGCGTGCTGCGGCCGGCGCGCTTCGTCGAGCCGGACGAAGTGATCTTCCGCGCCAACACCGAGAAATTCGCCAAGGAAACCGGTGTCAACGTGCGCGTCGACTTCGTCGGCTGGGAAGACATCCGCCAGCAGACCGCGGTGTCGGCCAACACCGGCGCCGGCCCTGACATCGTGCTGGGATGGGCCGAGGATCCGCACGTCTATACTGACAAGCTGATCGAGCTTTCCGACGTCGCCGAGTACCTGGGCAAGAAGTATGGCGGCTGGATGTTCCTGGGCGAGAAGTACGGCAAGCGCGCCAAGACCAACAACTGGATCGGCCTGCCGTTCGGCGGCTCGACCGGACCGATCGTCTATCGCATGTCGGCGCTGAAGGAAGCCGGCTTCGACAAGGTGCCCAGCTCCCATGAAGACTTCCTGAAGCTCGCCCAGGCGTTGAAGAAGGCCAACAAGCCGGCGGGCTTCGCGTTGGGCAACGCCGTCGGCGACGGCAACGGCTTCGCCAACTGGCTGCTGTGGTCGCACGGCGCCTATTTGGTCGACGAGGACGGCAAGGTATCCATCAACAGCAAGGAGACAGTGGCGGCGCTGAAGTATCTCAAGGAGCTCTATCCCAATTTCGTCGCCGGCACGATGAGCTGGGGCGATCCCAGCAACAACCGCGCCTTTGCCGCCAGCGAAGTCTGGCTGACGGCCAACGGCGTGTCGCTCTACTTCGCGCTCAAGAACGACCCCGCCACCAAGGCGATCGCCGACGACACCAACCACGCACCGCTGCCCAGCGGCGTGATCGGCAGGCAACCGCAGTCGGCACTGGTCCTGAACGCCATGGTGTTCAAGCACTCCAAGTTCCAGAACGCGGCCAAGGCGTACCTGACCTACATGATGGAGGCCGAACAGTACGATGCCTGGCTGACCGGCTGCCTGGGCTACTGGGCGCATCCGCTGAAGGCGTACAATGCCAGCAAGGTGTGGGAGAGCGATCCCAAACTGGCGATCTACCGCGAGGGCATGAACAACCAGTTCTGGACCGGCTATAAAGGGCCGATCACTCAGGCCTCCGGCACGGTTGCGGCCGAGTACATCCAGGTGCAGATGTGTGCCTCGGTCGCGTCAGGCCAGGCCACGCCCGAGGACGCCGCCAAGGAAGCCGAGCGCCGCACGCGCCGGTATTATCGCGGGTAGAGAGGCAGATAAGAGAAAACCTTCACCACAGAGGCACAGAGTGCACAGAGGACACAGAGAGAAGAGATCCGGGCGCCTGCGGCGCTAAACGTCATCCTCTGTGATCTCCGTGTCCTCCGTGTCTCAGTGGTGAATCTTCTCTTACAGGAGGTTCCATGGCCGTCGCTGCCGTATCGGATTGGACGCCCAAGCGGACGCAGCCGAACTGGCTGGTGCGCCTGTTCGACTGGAAGCCGTTCCTGGTCATCGCCTGCCTGCTGCCGGCGGTCGGTCTGCTGACGGTGTTCCTCACCTACCCGCTCGGGTTGGGCATTTGGCTCGCCTTCACCGACACCAAGATCGGCCGCAGCGGCCAGTGGATCGGCCTGGAGAACTTCGAATACCTGATGGAAGACCCGCAGTTCTGGAGCGCGGTGTTCTACAGCATCTTCTACACGGCGGTGGCGACGTTCGGGAAGTTCGCCCTGGGCCTGTGGCTGGCGCTGCTGCTGAACAACCACCTGCCGTTCAAGAGCCTGCTGCGCGCCATCATCCTGCTGCCGTGGATCGTACCGACCGTCCTGTCGGCGATCGCCTTCTGGTGGATCTACGATCCGCAGTTCTCGATCATCTCCTACGTGTTCGTCGACGTGCTGGGCGTGCGCACCACCTACTTCGACTTCCTGGGCACGACATGGCCGGCGCGCTGGTCGCTGATCGCGGCCAACATCTGGCGCGGCATTCCGTTCGTGGCGATCTCGCTGCTGGCCGGCCTGCAGACGATCTCGCCGTCGCTCTATGAGGCGGCCCTGCTCGACGGCTCCACCGGATGGCAGCGGTTCCGCTACATCACCTTCCCGCTGCTGCTGCCGATCCTGGCGATCGTGATGACGTTCTCGATCATCTTCACCTTCACCGACTTCCAGTTGGTCTACGCCATCACCCGCGGCGGGCCGGTGAACTCGACCCATCTGATGGCGACGCTGGCGTTCCAGCGCGGCATCTCCGGCGGCGAGCTGGGAGAAGGCGCCGCGATCGCGGTGGCCATGATCCCGTTCCTCGTATTCGCCACCCTCTTCAGCTACTTCGCGCTGGCGCGGCGCAAGTGGCAGCAGGGAGAAGGCAATGACTGACGTTCCTGCCGAAACCAAGGGCAGCGCCACTGCCGTCCCCGAGGCGATGGCGTGGGACAACCGCGCGCGCCGGGTCGTGCTGCTCTACGTGCCGCTCGCCTGCTTCGTGCTGATCCTGCTGTTTCCGTTTTACTGGATGGCGGTGACGTCGTTCAAACCCAATGCCGAGCTCTACGACTACAAGACCTACAATCCGTTCCTGATCGGCAGCCCGACGCTGGACCACATCTACAAGCTGCTGTTCCAGACCGCCTATCCCAAGTGGCTGCTGACCACGATGCTGATCGCGGTCTGCTCGACTTTCCTGTCCCTGTTCAGCAGCGTGCTGGCCGCCTACGCGATCCAACGCCTGCGCTTCCGGGGCAGCCAGTATGTCGGGCTGGCGATCTATCTGGCCTACCTGGTGCCGCCCTCGATCCTGTTCATTCCGCTGGCGACGGTGGTGTTCCAGCTCGGCCTGTTCGATTCGCCGCTGGCGCTGATCCTGACCTTCCCGACGTTCCTGGTGCCGTTCTGCACCTGGCTGCTGATCGGCTACTTCAAGTCGATCCCTTACGAACTCGAGGAATGCGCCCTGATCGACGGCGCCACCCGCCTGCAGATCTTGCGCCGCATCACCCTGCCGCTGGCCGTTCCCGGTTTGATCAGCGCCGGGATTTTTTCATTCACGCTGTCATGGAACGAATTCATCTACTCGCTGGCCTTCATCCAGAGCAGCGAGAAGAAGACCGTGCCGGTGGCCATCATCACCGAACTGATCTCGGGCGACGTCTACCAATGGGGTGCCCTGATGGCGGGCTCCCTGCTGGGCTCGCTGCCGGTAGCGATCTTCTATTCGTTCTTTGTCGACTATTACGTCTCGTCCCTGACCGGCGCCGTAAAGGAGTAACCCTCCCGAGCGGGGTTGGGGAGGCAGAAAACCGTTCGTCCCAAACTCATCGCCGGTCGTCACAGCCCCGGTGCCGGTCGTCACATTTTGCCCTGGAATCAGGGGCTTGTGATCGACAAACAGCGGCAGTTCCCACTGCCGCCAGAGCCTTCACATGATCGCCACTTCTTCCGCCGACCGTCGCGCCGACATCGACTGGCTGAGGGTCGGCGCCTTCAGCCTGCTGATCCTCTACCACGCCGGCATGGCCTACACGTCATGGGGTTGGCACGTGAAGGATCCCCAGCACGCGCTGTGGCTGGAGGCGGTCATGCGGTTCATGAACCGCTGGCGCATGCCGCTGGTGTTCCTGGTGTCCGGCGCCGCCATCCTGCTGGCCCTGGGCCGGCGCACGCCGGGTGCCTTCGTGCGCGACCGCCTGCAGCGCCTGCTGCTGCCCTTGGCGTTCGGCATGCTGGTGATCGTGCCGCCGCAGGTCTACCTGGAGCGTCTGCAGCGCGGCCAGTTTTCCGGTTCGTTCCTGGAATTCCTGCCGCAGGCCCTCACCGGCGTCTACCCCGCCGGCAACATGAGTTGGCATCACCTCTGGTTCCTGGCCTATGTCCTGATCCTGACTCTGGTGCTGCTGCCGGTGTTCCTGTGGATGCGGTCGCCGGCCGGGGCCGCCACGCTCGACCGCCTGTCCCAGCGCGTCGCAGCCCAGGGCGGCTTGCTCTGGCTGCTGGTGCTGCCGCCGACCGCGATCCAGGTCTGGCTGGCGCCGCTGTCATCCAACCGCAACGGGCTGGTCGGTGACTGGGTCGGGCTGGCCAGCGCGGCACTGCTGCTGCTCTACGGTGCCCTGCTGCTGCGCGGTCCGCTCCTGCTCGACCTCATGGCGCGCCAGCGCTGGCTGGCATTGGCCGTCGGCATCGTCTCGTACGCCGCCCTCTACATTGCCTTCTTCTCGAACCCGGCCTGGCCCAGCCCGGCGCTGGCCAGCAGGCTGGACCACATCCTGCTGGAGAACATCAACGGCTTGGCCTGGCTGTTCGCCATCACCGGCTTTGTGACCCGCCACCTCCGGACACGGCCGGCGGGACTCGCTTACGCCACTGAAGCCGTCTACCCGTTCTACATCCTGCACCAGACAGTGACGGTCATCGTCGCCTACCATCTGGCCTCCGCCGATCTGCCCGTCAGCCTGAAATTCGTCCTCACCGCCGGCGCCACGTTCCTCGGCACGTGGCTGATCTACGAGGGCATAGTCCGTCGCATCGACTTCCTGCGCCCGCTGTTCGGTTTGAAGATACGTGGCGCGGCGCGGTCACGCCGCCCACTTGCAACGCAGGCCGGATCATGACCCGTCGCATGGGGAGGTGGCGGATGTGGCTATGGGTTGTCGCCGCCATCGTGGGCCTTGTGCTGCTGGGCGGCGGCGCCTTCGTGTACGCCTTCCAGTATCGCCCGCCGCAAGGCACCGTCAGCGGCAAGCCCACGCCTTGGGCGCCGGTCGACGACGACTTGTCGTGGACCAATACCGGCAGCGATCCTGGCCATGGGCGCTATTCGGCGCTGGCCCAGATCACATCAGCCAACGTGGCGCACCTGGCGCCGGCCTGGACATATCGCACCGGTGAGCTGGAACGGCGCGGTCCAGCGGCGCGGCGCGGCAAGTTCCAGGCGACGCCGATCCTGGCCGCCGGCCATCTGGTGTTCTGCACGCCGTTCAATCGCGTCATCGCGCTGGATCCGATCACCGGTGCCGAACGCTGGGTGTACGACCCGCAACTGTCCGACACCACGATCGCGCAGATCGGCAAGGCGATCGCCTGCCGCGGCGTGGCGCAATGGACCGACCGGCAGCTCGCCGCCGATGCCCCTTGCGCCGTGCGTATCGTGACGGCGACCAACGATCTGCGGCTGATCGCGCTCGACGCGCGCACGGGGCGCCTGTGCCCCGGATTCGGCAACGGCGGCATCGTCACCATCGTGCCGGACAAGCCGCTGATGGACGCCGAGGAGTTGCACATCACGTCGGCGCCCGCCGTGATCGGCGACGTCGTGGTGGTGGGCTCGGCCAGTGCCGACAACCGGCGGATCGATGCGCCGTCCGGCATGGTGCGCGCCTTCGACGCGCGCAGCGGCGCCTTGCTCTGGACGTTCGATCCAGTACCGCGCCGGTTCGATCTCATCGCCAGCCCGACCTGGGAAGGCGAGTCGGCAGCCCGCACTGGCCAGGCCAATGTCTGGGGTCCGATCTCGGTCGATGTCGAGCGCGACCTGGTGTTCCTGCCCACCTCCAGCCCCAGCCCGGATTTTTACGGTGGCCTGCGGCTGGGCGCGAACCGCGATGCCAACAGCGTGGTCGCCGTGCGCGGCCGCACCGGCGAGGTCGTCTGGCGTTTCCAGACCGTACATCACGATCTGTGGGACGCCGACGTGGCAGCGGCCCCCACCCTCATCACGCTCACGCGTGAGGGGCAGTCAGTGCCGGCGCTGGTGTTTGCCACCAAGAAGGGCTTCGTCTTCGTGCTGAACCGCGAGACCGGCGCGCCGCTGTTCGCGGTCGAAGAGCTGCCGGTGCCAGCCTCCGATGTACCGGGCGAACGCACGCATCCGACGCAACCTTACTCGACTGGATTGCCCACGATCGTGCCGCACACGCTGGCGAGCGATGACGCCTTCGGCATCCTCTTCTTCGACCGCCGCGCCTGCCGGCGCGTTCTGGAGCGATCGCGCAACGAAGGCCCGTTCACGCCGCCCAGCCTGCGGGGTTCGGTCCAGTTTCCGATGAGCGGCGGCGGCGCCAACTGGGGCGGCGTCGCGGTCGACCCGCGCTCCAACCGCATGGTGGTGAACACCAACCGGGTCGTACAGCTGCTGACCCTGGTACCAGCCGACCAGGTCGAAGCGGCACGGCGCGCCAACCCCGGCGTGGAGATCACCCGCCAGCGCGGCGCGCCTTACGGCATCCGCCGCGAGGTCCTGCTCTCGCCGCTGGGCATGCCATGCAATCCACCGCCGTGGGGTGCACTGACGGCGATCGACCTGCAGAGCGGCAAGCTGGCCTGGGAGCAGACGCTGGGTACCACGAAAGGGCTGGTGCCGCTGGGACTGTCGTTCCGCTGGGGCACGCCCAATTTCGGCGGCCCGATCATCACAGCTGGCGGTCTGGTATTCATCGGTGCCACCACCGACAACATGCTGCGTGCGTTCGACCTGCAGACCGGTACCGAACTGTGGACGGGAGAACTGCCGGCCGGCGGACAGGCCACACCGATGACCTACGCCGCCGGCGGCCGGCAATACGTGGTCATCGCCGCCGGCGGCCACTCGGCGCTGGGCACCAGGATCGGCGACACCGTCATGGCGTTCGCGCTGCCGCGCTAACCCTCCCTCAACGCAGTTGGGGGAGGTGGCCGAAGGGCGGAGGGACCCGACGTGGTCTTGATAGTAGAGACCGCGTCGGGTCCCTCCGTCCTCCGGGCACCTCCCCACTGCGTGGGGAGGAAAGACTATTCCACCTTCGCGCCTGAGAGGCGCACGACCTCGGTCCACTTGGCGACCTCGGCCTTGATGAAGGCGCGGTATTCGTCGGGCGTACCGGCATCGGCCACCGCGCCAAGCTCGATGATGCGTTTCGTCACCTCGGGCCGGGCGAGCTGCGCGCGTACGTCCGCACTGATCTTCTCGACGATGGCGGCCGGCGTCTTGGCCGGCGCCACGATGCCGGCCCAGCCGGCGGCGTCGAACCCGGCGATGGTCTCGCCGATGGCAGGCACGTCCGGCATCTGCGGCGCGCGCTTGGCGGTCGTGACGGCAATCGCCTTGATGCGGCCCTCGCGCACATTCGAGAGCGCCGAGGTGACGCTGTCCATCATCAGCCTGATGTGACCACCCAGTAGATCGCTCAGCGCCGGTCCGCTGCCCTTGTAGGGAATGTTGCGGATGTCGACCGCGGCCTTGTGCTTGAACAGCTCCATCGACAGGTGCTGCGAGGAGCCCACGCCGGGCGAGCCGTAGCCCAGCTGGCCCGGTTCCTTTTTCGCCAGCGCGATCAGCTCGGCCAGCGTGTTGACCGGCAGCGACGGGTGCGCCGTGATCACCAGCGGCGCCTGCACGAGGTTCGTGCACGGCGCAAAATCGATCAGCGGATCATATGGCAGCTTGCCGGCATAGAGACCCGGATTGATGCCGAGCTGGCCGCTGGCCGCCACCACGATCGTGTAGCCGTCGGCCGGCGCGTTCTTGGCGCTCTCCATCACCGGGATACCGGCGCCGCCGCCCTTGTTCTCGACCACGACGGGCTGCTTCCACAGCGGCGACAGCAACTCGGCCGCCAGGCGCGCGAAGGTGTCCGTGGCCTGGCCCGGCGGATAGGGCACGATGAACTTCACTGGTCGCTCCGGGTATGCACCCTGCGCACGCAACGCCCCCGGCAGCAGCAGCGACGCCCCGCCGGCCAGCACGCCACGCCGACCAACACCTTGCCTCCACATCATCGACGGTTTCTCCCTTATGGCTCCAACGGAATCGCAGGCTATCGCATAGCGGATGGCGGCAGTGAAACCGTGAGAGACGTTGAACGGACAGGCATCACAAGAGTGATATCTACGGCGGATTCCGCTTAATCGGAACCTGGGAGCGCAGGCCTCCGGCCCGCATCAAGGTGAAAGCAAAAGCTTTCGCCCCGATATGACATGAGCGGGCGGGACGCCCGCGCTCCCAGGAGCATTGATTGCGGCCGCTAGTCCACCTTGGCGCCCGAGATGCGCACGACCTCGGTCCACTTGGCGACCTCGGCCTTGATGAAGGCGTGATACTGCTCGGGCGTATTGGAATCCGGGATGCCGCCCAGCTCGATGATGCGCTGTGACACCTCAGGCAGGGCGATCTGCGCCCGCATGTCGGCGCTGATCTTCTCGACAATGGCGCGGGGCGTCTTGGCGGGCGCCACGATCCCGGACCAGCCGGCGGCATCGAAGCCCGGGACGACTTCGCCGATCGCCGGCACGTCGGGCAGCTGCGGCACACGCTTGGCCGTCGTCACGGCGATCGCCTTGATGCGACCGTCCCGCACATGCGGCAACGCCGAGGTGACGCTGTCCATCATCAGCTTGATGTGACCCCCCAGCAGGTCCGACACGGCCGGGCCGCTGCCCTTGTACGGAATGTTCCGGATATCGACGGCGGCCTTGTACTTGAACAGCTCCATCGACAGGTGCTGCGAGCTGCCGACACCGGGCGAGCCATAGCCAAGCTGGCCCGGTTCCTTCTTGGCCAGCGCGATCAACTCGGCCAGGGTGCTGACCGGCAGCGACGGGTGCGCCGTGATCATCAGCGGCACCAGGAAGATGTTGGAACACGGCGCGAAATCGTTGACCGCATCGTAAGGCAGCTTGCCGGCATAGAGGCCGGGATTGATGCCGAGCGTACCGCTGGTGCCGACCAGCAGCGTGTAGCCGTCGGGTGGTGCATTCTTGGCGCCTTCCAACGCCGGGATGCCGGCACCGCCGCCCTTGTTCTCAACCACCACCTGCTGCTTCCACAACACCGACAGCCGTTCGGCCATCAGCCGCCCGAACGTGTCGGCAGCCTGACCCGGCGGAAACGGCACGATGAATTTCACAGGACGATCGGGATAGGCGCCTTGCGCCCGCGCCGGCAGGGACAGGGCCACCGCCGCGGCTGTTGCAATGGCCCGGCGCCGGCTTACGGAAGATCGCATCATGCCCCCTCTCCTTCGACGTCTCGATCTCGCCCTGGGGTGTGGCACGGCCGGCCGCAAATCCCAAGGATTTCCGATTGCCGGCGGTTGACAGCATGACCGGTTGCTGTATTTAACTTCAGCGTCAATTAATAAATTCACTGGTTAACATCGGAGGGGCGCATGTCGACGGTACTCGGGCTGACCGACCAGCAGGTGGCGGTACGCGACCTTGCCCGCCAGGTGGCGACCGAGGTGATCGCGCCCACGGCCGCCGACCGCGACCGCGACGCGGCCTGGCCGACAGCCGAGCTCAAGGCGCTGGCCGACCTGGGCTTCATGGGCATGCTGTTGCCCGAAACCTACGGCGGCGCCGACATCGGCTTTGTCGGCTACTGCCTGGTGCTGGAGGAGATCTCGGCGGCCGACGGCGGCGTCGGCACCATCGCCCATGTGCACAACACCAGCGCGCTGTGCATCGCACGCCACGGCAATACGGCGCAGCGACAGCGCTGCCTGCCGGCCATGGCGCGCGGCGAGAACATCGGCGCCTTCCTGCTCACCGAACCGCAGGCCGGTTCCGACACCGCCGCCTTCCGCGCCAGCGCCCGACGCGAGGGCAGCGACTTCGTCCTCAGCGGCACCAAGCAGTTCATCTCCAACGGCAGCGAGGCCGGCACCGCCCTGGTCCTCGCCCAGACCGACAAGGGTGCCGACAAGCGTGGTTTCACGATCTTCATCCTCGACCCCAAGGCTCCCGGCTACCGGGTGGCGCGGGTCGAGGACAAGATGGGCCAGCGCACCGCGCACGTGGCGCAGATCGCGCTCGAGGATCTGCGGGTACCGGAAGAGAACGTGCTGGGCGGCGTCGGCGGCGGCTACGGCACCGTGATGTCCGCCCTGTCCGAGGGCCGCATCGCGATCGCGGCCCAGGCCGTGGGCATCGCACGCGCCGCACTGGAAGCCGCCACGCGTTACGCCCGCGAACGCGAGGCCTATGGCCGTCCGATCATTGAATTGCAGGCCGTGGCCTTCCGACTGGCCGAGATGGCCATGCAGGTCGATGTCGCGCGGCAATATACCCTGCACGCCGCCCGGTTGCAGGAGGCCGGCGTCCCCTGCTTCAAGGAGGCCGCCATCGCCAAGCTCTATGCCAGCGAAATGGCCGAGCGCGTGTGTTCGGAGGCGCTGCAGGTGCATGGCGGCTACGGCTACCTGCGTGACTTCCCGGCCGAGCGCTACTGCCGTGATGTGCGCGTCTGCAAGATCTACGAAGGCACCAGCGACATCCAGAAGCTGATCATCTCCCGTAACCTGTGACGTAATTGACTCACGGTTAGAAAAGCGACGAAGACATGGGTAAATTTGACCGTATCGTCAAAAGACGATACCTAGTTGCCGGCATTCGAGAGGTCTTCCGTGCAGCGTGGCCGTCATTCAGCAGCCTGGAAAAACGTCGTCCTCAGCCGCGATCAGCAGTTTGCCCTGAAACGGGCTGCGTTGCTGCGCGAAGCGGGGCGCGCCTTCAGCGCCCAGGGCTACCACGACACCTCGCTCGACGACGTCGCCAAGACACTCGGCGTCACCAAGGCCGCCCTCTACTACTACGTCAAGAACAAGCAGGAAATCCTGTTCGAGTGCCACATGCAGGCGCAGGATCTCGGCGAGACGGCGCTGCAATACAGCGAGCAGAACGGCCGCAACGGTCGCGAGAAAATCCTGCTGCTGGCCCAGAAGTACATCGAGTTGATCACCGGCGAGATGGGTTCCTTCGCGGTGCTGGGCGAGTTCGATGCGCTGGATGCGGAGAACCGCACGATCATCGCCCGTCGCCGCGACAAGTTCGACCGGCATTTCCGGCGCCTGGTCAGCGACGGTATCGCCGACGGCAGCATCAGGTCCGTCGATCCCAAGCTCACGGTGTTCTTCTTCATGGGCGCCATCAACTGGATGACGCGCTGGTTCAGACCCGATGGTCCGCAGCCGGGCGCGGAGATCGCGCAGCACTTCGCCGATCTGCTCGACAAGGCGATCTCGTCGGCCCAGGCGGCCAGACCGGCGGCACGCGCGCGCGCACGAGCCTAGGCACGCCGCGGCGTCCGCGTTCGAACATCGAAATTCCGGCCGGCGCAACGACGGTAAAACGTCGTGGAATCGACTTGACCGGATTTGACCGATCAGTAATGGATACTGCCAACTAGTAAAAAAATCGACGTCGACAACGGCGCGCCGGGTGACAGGCCGTCGAGCTGCCATGACGGCCGGCGGAAGGGAGGGTTCGATGAAGCACACTGCTTCCCGCAGGATGGAAGGATCGTGAGCGCCGTGGCGCCAACGAGTCCCGCCGCCACGCCCGGCACGGCGCGGGCGACGGCACCTGTCCTCACCGCGCAAGGGATCCGCCTGGCCTTCGGCGGCGTGGTCGCGCTCGACGACGTCTCCGTCACCGTCGGGGCCGACGAGCTGGTCGCGGTCATCGGTCCCAACGGCGCTGGCAAGACATCATTGATGAACTGCCTCAGCGGCTTCTACCGACCGCAGAAGGGCGAGGTGCGCTTCAACGGCACCACGATCTCCGGCAAGAGCGTGCACGACATCGCCCGCCTGGGCCTCACACGCACCTTCCAGGGCACGCACATCTTCTCGGGCATGACCGTGATCGAGAACATCATGGTTGGCCGCCACATCCACATGAAGAGCTCGATTCCCGCCGCCTTCCTGCACTTCGGCCCGGCCCGGCGCGAGGAGTTTCGCCACCGCGAGGTTGTCGAGGAAATCATCGAGCTGCTGGAGATCGAGTCGATCCGTCACCAGCCGGTGGGCAGCCTGGGCTACGGCCTGCGCAAGCGTGTCGATCTCGGCCGGGCGCTGGCGCAGGAACCCAAGATCCTGCTGATGGACGAGCCGATGGCGGGCATGAACACCGAGGAGAAGGAAGACCTCGCCCGCTTCGTGCTCGACGTGCGCGAGGCGCGCGGCATCCCCGTCGTGCTGGTCGAACACGACATGGGCGTGGTGATGGACCTGGCCGACCGTATCGTGGTGCTCGACTTCGGGCGCAAGATCGCCGAAGGCACACCCAAGGAGATCCAGGTCGATCCGGCCGTACTGAAAGCCTATCTCGGCGAGGGCGACCGCTGATGCTGCCGATGCGCACCCTGCCGCAGCTCCTGCTGGAGCGTGCCGGCGAGAGCCCCGACCGTCTGGTCCAACGCCACAAGTACCGCGGCATCTGGCGCGAATACACCTACGCCGATGTGCTGGACAACGTGCGGGCCTTTGCGCTCGGCCTGCACGCGCTCGGACTGAAGCCGGGCGAGACCGTCGCCATCATCGGCGAGAACGAGCCCGAGCATTTCTGGGCCGAGTTCGCGGCCCTGGCCCTGGGCGGCAAGGCCGTGTCGCTCTACCCCGACCTCACGGCGGACGAGATCGAATACCTGCTGACCGACAGCGAGGCCGTGTACCTGCTGGCGCAGGACCAGGAGCAGGTCGACAAGGGATTGGCCGTGCTGCCGCGCGTGCCGGCCCTGCGTCGGCTCATCTACTGGGACGACACCGGCATGTGGTCGTACCGGCAGGACATGCTGGCGACGTTCGAGGCGATCCAGGCCGACGGGCGCCAGCGGCACGCGGCCGAGCCCGGGCTGTTCGCCACCCTGGTCGCGGCCGGCAAGCCCGACGACATCGCGGTGCTCTCCTACACCTCGGGCACCACCGGGCGGCCCAAGGGCGTGGTGATCACGCACCGCTATCTCATCGACAACGCCCATCGCCTGATCACCGCCACGGGCGCCAAACCCGGCATGGAGTACCTCACCTACATCGCGCCGGCCTGGGGCACCGAACAGCTGTTCGGCATCACCATCGGCATGACCATGCCATTGGTGGTGAACTTCCCCGAGGGCCCGGAAGAGGTGCTGAGCAACCTGCGGGAACTCGCCGTCGAGATGCTGCTGTTCGCGCCGCGCCAGTGGGAGAGCCTGGCGGCGACGATCCAGGCGCGCATGCTCGACGCCGGCAAACTGCGCCAGCGCATCTACAACTGGGGCGTCGAGATCGGCCGCAAGGTCAACGTCGCCCGGCTGGACGGCAAGCCGGTGCCATTGTCGGCGCAGCTCGCCTATCCGCTTGCCGAGGCGCTGGTGCTGAAGCCGCTGCGCGACAAGCTGGGGCTGACGCGCGCCAAGGTGGCGCTGTCGGGCGGCTCGACCATGGCGCCTGACGTGTTCCGGCTGTTCCACGCCATCGGCGTGCCGCTGCGCAACCTCTACGGCGCCACCGAGATCGGCATCGTCACCATCCACCAGGGCGAGCGCTACGACCTGGAGACCGTGGGCCACTGGCTCGATGTACATCCCGAGGCGGGCGCCAAGCTGGAATGGAAGCTCTCCGACGCCGGCGAACTGCTGGTGCGCGGCGGCAGCTTCTTCCAGGGCTACTACAAGAAGCCGGACAAGAGCGCCGAGCGCATCAGCGACGGCTGGTACCATACCGGCGATGCCGTCTCGATCACGCAAAGCGGCGAACTTGTCTTCCTCGAGCGCATCGACGATCTGCGCACCCTGCGTTCGGGCGAGCGCTTCCCGCCGCAGTTCATCGAGACGCGCCTGCGCTTCAGCCCGTTCATCAAGGACATCATGACCCTGGGCGATGAGTCGCGGGACTATATCGGCGCCCTGATCAACATCGACATGAGCGTCGTCTCGCGCTGGGCCGAGGACCGCAACATCGCCTTCTCGACCTTCACCGACCTGTCGCAGAAGCCCGAGGTGGCGGCGCTGATCCGCGAGGAGATCGCGCGGGTCAACCGATTCCTGCCCGAACCGGCGCGCGTGCGCCGCTTCGCCAATTTCCCCAAGGAGCTCGACCCCGACGAAGGGGAGCTCACGCGCACGCGCAAGCTGCGGCGCGAATTCCTGATCGAGCGCTACGCGGCGCTGATCGATGGACTGTACGGCGGTGGCGACAAGGTCACCGTCGAGATCCCTGTCACCTACCAGGACGGCAGGCGCGGCGCGCTGGTGGCCCGGGTCGACATCCACGATGTCGACCCGGGCGCGGCACGATCGCAACCCGCGGCCGAGAAACTGCGAGCAGTCGGATGATCGATTTCCTGAACTACCTGATCAACGGCGCCCTGGTCGGGCTGCTCTATGCCCTGGTGGCGATGGGCTTCGTCGTCATCTACCGCGCCTCGAAGGTGTTCAACTTCGCGCAGGGCGAACTGGTCGTGTTCGGCGGCTTCATCGTCTGGTGGATGGTGCTGGCGATGGGCCTGCCGCTGGTGATCGGCCTGCCGCTCGCCTTCGCGGCCGCCGCCCTGTTCGGCCTGCTGATCGAGCGCATCTTCTTCTCGCGCCTGGTGGGCGAGTCGGTGTTCGCCATGGTGATGGTGACCATCGGCCTGCTGATCCTGATCCGCGGCCTGATCCTGGTGCTGTTCGGCGCCCAGGTGCGGCCGTTCCCCATCATCTTCCCGCTGAAGCCGGTGATCTTCGGCGACATCCTGATCCCGCGCTCACTGCTGTTCGGCGCCATCCTCACCATCATCGTCGGACTGGGCCTGTCGTGGTTCTTCAACCGCACCCGCCCCGGCCTGCGCATGACGGCGGTGGCCGAAGACCACCAGGTGGCAATGTCGCTGGGCATCTCGGTGAAGCGCTCGATCGCGTTTGCCTGGATCCTGGGTTCGCTGCTGTCGACCCTGGGTGCCATTATCTATCTCAGCGGCAAGTCGCTCAGCTTCCTCGCCTCCGACATCGGGCTGGCCGCCCTGCCGGTGGCACTGCTGGCCGGCTTCGAGTCGATCGCGGGCGTGCTGCTGGCCGGCCTGATCGTGGGCATCATCCAGGGCCTGGTCACCGCCTACGTCGATCCGGCCGTGGGCGGCGCCGTCGGCACCGTTTTTCCCTTCGTCATCATGCTGTTCATCCTGTTCGTGCGACCGACGGGCATGTTCGGCTGGAAGACCATCGAGAGGGTCTGAGGCATGGATCCCGCCGGCGTCTTCGCCACCAGCTTCGCCCGCGACCAGGCGCTGATCCGCACGCAGAAGCAGTGGATCGCGTTCGCGATCTTCATCGCCCTGCTGTTCCTGCTGCCCTATGTCGTCGGACCGCGGCTGGTCGCGATCTCCACCGCCATGCTGATCTCGGCCGTGGTCGTGATCGGCCTGCAGATCAACACCGGCTATGCCGGGCAGGTCAACCTGGGCCAGGCGGCGTTCATGGGCGTCGGCGCCTATGCCACCGGCGTGCTGGCCACCAAGGCTGGCCTGCCGTTCTGGCTCAGCATCCCGCTGGGCGGGGCGGCGGCGGCCGTGTTCGGGTTCGTCTTCGGCCTGTCGGCGGTGCGCATCAAGGGCTTCTATCTGGCGCTGACCACGATCGCGGCACAGGCCCTCTTCCATTTCCTGATCCTGAACCTGCCGTCGTCGTGGTTCGGCGCCTCCAACGGCTTGACGCTGGAACCGGCATCGCTGTTCGGCTTCGCCTTCGCCACCGACCGGTCGATCTACTATCTGTGCCTGGTCGTCGCCATCATCATGGCCTTCGGTGCCTACGGCATCGTGCGCAGCAACCACGGCCGCGCCTTCATTGCCGTGCGCGATGACGACGTCGCCTCGGGCATGATGGGCATCAACGTGGTGCGCACCAAGGCGACGGCGTTCCTGATCGGCGCCTTCTACGCCGGCATCGGCGGCGGCCTGTGGGCCTATTACGTGCGCTTCGTCGCCGTCGACCAGTTCACGCTGTTCCACTCGATCTGGTTCATCGCCATGATCATCGTCGGCGGCATGGGCTCGGTGACCGGCGCCCTGATCGGCGTGTTCATCATCACGGCGATCCGCGAGGGCTTCGTGACCCTGGGGCCCAGCCTGGTGCACCAGTTCCCGACCCTCGGCGGCGACGTCGTGTTCGCGACGATGAATGTGTTCCTGGGCGGCATCATCGCGGCCTTCCTGATCTTCGAGCCGCGCGGCCTGATGCACCGCTGGACCATCATGAAGCGATCCTATCGCCTCTGGCCTTTCCCTTACTGAAAATCGGAGAGAGTGTACGCATGTCCGTCTTCAAGTGTGCCCCGATTGCCGCGGCGGCGGTGGCGCTGGGTCTCCTGTCGGCCCCGGCCGGCGCCCAGACCACCTACAACATCGCCTCGATGGCCGATTTCACCGGCCCCTACGCCGACGTGATGAAGGACCTGCTGGGCTCGCGCCGCCCCACCATCGAGTGGTGGAATGCCGAGGTCGGCCAGAAGCTCGGCGTCAAGGTTGCCTTCAAGGACTACGATCACCGCTACGACGCCGCCCAGGTCGCAAGCCTGTGGCCCGGCATCAAGGCCGAGCTCAATCCCGTCGCCGTGCTGGGCCTGGGCGGCCCCGACGTCGCGGCGCTGCAGGGCCGCCTGCCCGGCGACAAGGTCCCGATGTTCATGGCGACCGCCGGCTACGGCTTCGCCTGGAAACCCGATCCCTGGATCTTCAACCAGCGGCCGACCTACTCGCACGAGGCCGTCGCCTTCTTCAACTGGTTCCGCGCCAAGCGCGGCGGCAGCGGACCGCTGAAGATCGCCATCATCTCCTCGGAAGCCTCGCCGGCCTACATCGACCAGCAGAAGGGCATCGAGAAGTACGCCAAGGAGAATCCCGACAAGCTCGAGGTGGTCGAGTCGGTGTTCACCGAGGTGCAACCCACCGATCTCACCACCCAGGTCAACCGCCTCGTGCGCAAGGGCGCCGAGGTGATCTCGATCCAGACCAACACCGCAGCCGTGGTCGCCGTCAAGCGGGCGCTGCAGGCACTGGGCAAGAACGTGCCGGTGCTGATGAGCTCGCACAACGGCGTGCTCGATTCGGGCCGCGCGCTGGGCGACATCAAGCAGATGGAAGGCGATTTCGAGGTCTACGCCATGTCGGTGCCGACCGACGAGAAGACCCCGGCGCGCGCCTTCTTCGACATGCTGGCCGCCAAGCACGGCATGAAGGCGCAGTGGACCGTGACGGCCGTGCAGGGCCTGGGCCAGACCGTGGTGGCGCTGCGCGCGATCGAGGCGACGGCCAAGCGCGTCGGTGCCGACAAGATCACCGGCGAGGCCATCCGCGAGACGGTGCTGGCCACGCCGATCCCGGCCGACCAGATGTTCACCATCCTGCCCGGCCTGACCTTCACCAAGGATGCACCGTTCCCGGTGTCGGGCCTCACGGTCAGCATCGGCACGATCAAGGACGGCAAATATGCCGCCGCGGCCAAGGACGTGCCGGTTCCGACCGTCAACAAGTGGTGAGCTGAAACTGCCTGGGAGCGCGGGCGTCCCGCCCGCTCATGTCAGGCGAAGCGTAGCATTCGCCGTGATGCGGGCCAGAGGCCCGCGCTCCCAGGCAAGATCATGAAGCCATCCCGGAGACCATCGTGCTCGAACTGACCAACGTCGAAGTGATCTACAGCGATGTGATCCTGGCCGTGAAGGGCATCTCGCTCAACGTGCCCGACGGCAAGTGCGTCACCCTGCTGGGCGGCAACGGCGCCGGCAAGTCGACCACGTTGAAGGCGATCTCCAACGTCGTGAAGACCGAGGACGGCCGTGTCACATCGGGCACGATCACCTTCGGCGGCAGGCGGATCGACAACGAGGATCCCGCTGCCGTGGTCAAGTGCGGCATCATCCACGTCATGGAAGGCCGCCGTGTGCTGCGCCACCTCACGGTCGAGCAGAATCTGGTGGTCGGCGGCCACATGGCGTCATCGCTGCGCGACGTGCGCGAGCGGTTGGACAACGTCTACAGCCGCATCGGCCGGCTGGCGGCGCTGAAGGACCGCACGTCGGGCTACCTCTCCGGCGGCGAGCAGCAGCTGCTGGTGATCGGCCGCGCCATGATGGCCAAGCCCAAGCTGATCATGATCGACGAACCGTCGCTGGGCCTGGCGCCGCTGATGGTCGACGAGGTCTTCGCCCTGCTGAGCAGCCTCAAGGCGTCGGGCGTGACCCTGCTGATCGTCGAGCAGAACACGCGCGTGGCGCTCGACATCGCCGACTACGGCTATGTCATGGAGAACGGCCGCATCGTGCTGGAGGGCGCCGCCGGCGACCTGCGCTCCAACGAGGACGTGCGCGAATTCTATCTCGGCCTCAACCTCGAGGGCGAGCGCAAGAGCTACCGCGACATCAAGCACTACCGCCGCCGCAAGCGCTGGCTGGGCTAGAACAAGGACGGAAGCGTCGCGCATGGGCTCTCCGTCATCCTGCGCTCGGGATGGCAGATCTCATAACCGACTATGGATTGCCTCTGCATCTCTGTGTTTGTCTTGTGAACGAACGGCGTAGCGTTCCCGCACAAACAAAGCGAATGGGAGGAAATCATGCGTATCGTGAGACGCGCCGCAATCGCCGCGGCGGTCGTGGCCGCGACTGCGTTGTCCCCGGCCAGCGCCCAGACCACCTACAACATGGCCTCGATGGCCGATTTCACCGGCCCCTACGCCGACGTGATGAAGGACATCATCGGCTCGCGCCGTCCCATCGTGGAATGGTGGAATGCCGAGGTCGGCCAGAAGCTCGGCGTCAAGCTGGCCTTCAAGGATTACGACCATCGTTACGACGCCGCCCAGGTCGCGAGCCTGTGGCCCGGCATCAAGGCCGAGCTCAATCCCGTGCTGGTGCTGGGGCTGGGTGGGCCGGACGTCGCGGCGCTGCAAGGCCGCCTGCCCGGCGACAAGACGCCGATGATCATGTCGACGGCAGGCTACGGCTTTGCCTGGAAGCCCGATCCCTGGATCTTCAACCCACGCCCGTCCTACTCCCACGAGGCCGTCGCCTTCTTCAACTGGTTCCGTGACAAACGCGGCGGCAGCGGACCGCTGAAGGTTGCCATCATCTCCTCGGAAGCCTCGCCCGCCTACATCGACCAGCAGAAGGGCATCGAGAAGTACGCCAAGGACCACCCCGATAAGCTCGAGGTGGTCGAGTCGGTGTTCACCGAGGTGCAACCCACCGACCTCACGACCCAGGTCAGCCGCGTCCTGCGCAAGGGCGCCGAGGTGATCTCGATCCAGACCAACACCGCCGCCGTGGTCGCCGCCAAGCGGGCCATGCAGGCGCTGGGCAAGAAAGTGCCCATCCTGATGAGCTCGCACAACGGCATGTTCGATTCGGGCCGCGCCGTGGGCGACATCAAGCAGATGGAAGGCGACTTCGAGGTCTACGCCATGTCGGTGCCAACCGACGAGAAGACGCCCGCCCGCACCTTCTTCGAGATGCTCAGCAGCAAGCACAATATGAAGGTGCAGTGGTCGGTGACGACCATTCAGGGCATGGGCCAGGTGCTGGTGGCGCTGCGCGCCGTCGAGGCGACGGCCAAGCGGGTCGGCGCCGGCAAGGTCACCGGCGAGGCCATCCGCGAGACGATGCTCACCATGCCGATCCCGTCCGAGCAGATCTTCGGCACCTTCTCGGACCTGACCTTCACCAAGGAGGCGCCGTTCCCGATTGCCGGCCTGTCGGCGGGCATCGGCACGATCAAGGACGGCAAGTACGTCGCCGCCGCCCGGAACGCACCGGTGCCGGTGCTGAACAAGTGGTGATGGCTGAATACCTTCCCCCGCTTGCGGGGGAAGGTGGCGCGCAGCGCCGGATGGGGGCTGTTGCACCATGGTCGGTGTGACATTTGAACATCCGATGTGTCCAAAGCACCCCCCCAATCCGCCCTTCGGGCACCTTCCCCCGCAAGCGGGGGAAGGTAGGGCGCTAACGTCCGATGAACTTCGGCTTGCGCTTTTCCTCGAACGCCGCCAGCCCTTCCTTCATGTCGTGGCTGTGGGCGTGGACTTCGCTGGCCAGGATCTCCAGCCGCAGCGCCGTGACACTGGGCTGCTGCAGGCCGTCGTCGACCAGCGCCTTCATGCGCTGCAGCACCAGCGGGCTCTTGGGCGCCAGCTTGGCGACCAGGCGTTCGACCGCCGGCACCAGATCGGCATCGTCGACCACCTCGTTGACCAGGCCGGCCGCCACCAGATCGGCGGCCGGTACGAACTCGCCGGTATAGAGCAGGTACTTGGCGCGGGTCGGGCCGATCTTGCGCGGCAGGCGCACCGAACTGCCGCCGCCGGGCAGCAGGCCGTAGTTGGCGTGCGCGTCGCCGATCTTGGCCGAGCGGGCGGCGATCACCAGGTCGCAGCACAGCACCAGTTCCAGCCCGCCGGCCAGCGCCATGCCGTTCAGCGCCGCCACCACCGGCCGCGGGCAGGTCTCCAGCCGCTCCATCATGGCAAGGACGCTGTTGAGGAAACCGCCCACTGCCCCCTCGCCGCCGACCTGGCCGCGCACGAATTTCAGGTCGGCGCCGGCGCAGAAGGCACGGCCGGTGCCGGTCAGCACCACGGCCTTCACCGTGTTGTCGGCGGCGGCGCGCTCCAGGGCCGCGTTGATGCCGGTCACCACCTCGGGGGTGATGGCGTTCAGGGCATCGGGGCGGTTGAGTGTGATCCACATCGCCCCGCCGCGGACTTCAGACAGAACGGCTCCCGCCATCGTGCGTTCTCCTTGGTTCCACAAGATTTGACTTTTGAGTAAACTGATTGTTCTATGAGTCATATCCTAGACTGTCTGGAAAGTCGTGCAAGGAGTATCGGGGATGAGCCTGTCCCTCGACGGCATCAGGATCGTCAGTCTCGCGGAGCAGTATCCTGGCCCCTACGCCACGTTGCTGCTGGCCGACCTCGGTGCCGACGTGATCCTGGTCGAGCGGCCGGGCGGCGGCGATCCGGCGCGGCAGTTTCCCGCCTTTCACGCAGCACTGAACCGCAACAAGCGCTCGGTGGCCCTGGACCTGAAGACCGATGCCGGCCGGCAGGCCCTGCGCGACCTTGTGAATAGCGCCGACGTGCTGATGGAGGGCTTTCGTCCCGGCACCATGGATCGCCTCGGCTTCGGCTACGAGGCGACGGCGGCGCTGAACCCGCGGCTGGTCTATGTCTCGATCTCGGGCTTCGGGCAGACCGGCCCCTATCGTGACCGGCCGGCGCACGACATCTCCTACCAGGCCGTTGCCGGCTTCCTGTTCCGCCAAGCCGAGACCAGCACGACGACGCATCCGGGCGATGTCGCCGTCGGCGATCTGTCGTCCGGCATGTTCGCGGCGCTGGGGACCCTGGCCGCCCTGTTCGAGCGCACCCGCACCGGTCGCGGCAAGCATGTCGACGTCTCGATGACCGACGGGCTGGTCTCCTGGATGTCGGTGATGATCGGACCGGTGCTGAACGGCGCGCCGATCGCCGACATCGGTGCCGAGCCGGCCTACGGTCTGTTCCGCTGCGCCGACGGCAAGCTGCTATCGCTCTCGATCGCGCATGAGGACTGGTTCTGGCGGCCGTTCTGCGCGCTGGTCGGCATGGACGACGTCGCAGCGTTGACGCGACACGAGCGGGTCGCGCAGACGGCAACGCTATCCCGGCGCATCGCCGGCATCATGGCGACGCGCGATCGCGACGCCTGGGGCGCCGGGCTCGACGCAGCCGGCATTCCATGGGGGCCGGTGAACACGCTGGCCGAGACCGCGGCCGATCCGCATTTCCGCGAGCGCGGCATGTTCCACAACGTTGCGGGTAGCGGCGCCGCGCCGCGCTGGCATGTCGCCCAGCCGCTGGTGTTCTCCGGCGAGCGTCCCGGCCCGCGCCGCGACGTGCCGGGGTTGGGCGAGCACACCGAGGAAATCCTGACATCCCGCGCCGGGACGAAGGGCTGAGGGAGGATATGATGGAAGACATCTACGTGGTCGGCGTCGGCATGACGCCGTTCGGTCGCATGCTCGACAGCGACATGAAGACCCTGTCGAAGAACGCCGTCGATGCGGCACTGACCGATGCCGGCGTCGACAGGTCGGCGGTCGAGGCCGCCTTCTTCGGCAATGCCTCGCAGGGCCACATGGAGCGCCAGCACATGATCCGCGGCGAAATCGCGCTGCGCTCGATGGGCATCGGCGGCATCCCGGTGGTGAACGTCGAGAACGCCTGCGCCAGCGGTTCCACGGCCTTCAGCCTCGCCGTCACCTTCCTCAAGGCCGGTGAAGGCGACGTGGCCCTGGCGCTCGGCGCCGAGAAGATGTTCTCCACCGACCGCAAGCTGATGTTCGCATCCTTCGACAGCGCCTGGGACGTGAGCCGCGAGGGCGAGATCCGCGAACGCCTGCTGAAGCTCGGCGAAGGTGTCGACGTGCCGGCCGGCACCACGTCGGACAAGCCCTACAGCGTGTTCATGGACGTCTACGCCGCCTTTTCGCGCCAGCACATGAAGCGTTTCGGCACCACCCAGCGCCAGCTCGCCGCCGTCGCGGCCAAGAACCACCGGCACTCGGTCGAGAATCCGCTGTCGCAGTTCCGCGACGCCTACAGCGTCGAGGATGTTCTCAAGGCGCCGCCGATCACCTACCCGCTGACCCTGCCGATGTGCTCGCCGATCTCCGATGGCGCCGCGGCCGCCGTCGTCGCCACCCGGAGCGGGCTGAAGAAGCTCGGCATCGACGAGCGCCGCGCCATTCGCGTCATGGCCTGCGTCGTGCAGACCGGCAGCGACCGCGATCCGTCGGAGGTCGAGAAGCACTGCACGGCGCGCGCCGCCCGGCGCGCCTACGACAAGGCCGGCGTGGGACCCACCGACATCTCGGTCGCCGAGGTGCACGACGCCACCGCCATGGGCGAGGTCATCCAGATCGAGAATCTCGGTTTCTGCGCCTTCGGCGACGGCGGCGCGATTTCCGAGCGTGGCGAGACGACGATCGGCGGTCGCATCCCGGTGAACCCCTCCGGCGGCCTCGAATCGAAGGGCCATCCCGTCGGCGCCACGGGCATCGGCCAGATCCACGAGCTGGTGACGCAGCTGCGCGGCGAAGCCGGCGCGCGCCAGGTCGAGGGTGCGCGCATCGCGCTGGCCGAGAACGGCGGCGGCCTGCACGGCATCGAGGAAGCCGTGGCGTGCGTCACCATTCTGGGCCGGTGACCTTCTCTGTCGTTCCGAGCGTATCCCTGTCATCCCGAGCGTAGCGAGGGATCTCCTGTGAGTGGCGCACCATAGCTCACGCGCAGGAGATCCCTCGCTGCCGCTCGGGATGACGTTGTCTGATTGAGAGGGCTTCAATGCAGCTGAAAGACAAGGTCGCGGTCGTCACGGGCGCCGCTTCGGGACTGGGTTTCGGATCGTGCCGGGCATTGGCCGACGCCGGGGCCCGGATTGTCGGCTTCGACCGCGATGCGGCGCGCCTGGCGGACCTGCGCAAGGCGCTGGGCGAGCGCGCGGTGACCTGCGTTGTCGACGTTGCCGACGAGGCGAGCGTGAAGGCCGGTATCGAGCAGGCACTCGCCGCCTTCGGCGCCGTGCATGTCGCGGTCAACTGCGCCGGCGTCCCCGATTCGGCAAAGACCGTGTCCAAGGGCGAGCCCTTCCCAATGGCGATCTGGAACAAGGTCATCGGCGTCAATCTGACCGGCACCTTCAACGTCATCCGCTTCGCGGCGCTGGCGATGCTGGCCAATGCGCCCGACGACGAGACCGGCGAGCGCGGCGTGATCATCAACACCTCGTCGGGCGCCGCCTGGCAGGGTCAGGTCGGCCAGGCCGCCTATGCCGCCAGCAAGGCCGGCGTAATGGGATTGACCCTGCCGGTAGCGCGCGATCTGGCCGAGCACGGCATCCGCGTGGTGTCGATCGCACCCGGGCTGTTCGACACGGCAATGGTGGCCGGCCTGCCGCCCAAGGTCTCGCAGTCCATCGTCGACCGCATGATCCTCTATCCCAACCGCATGGGCCGGCCCGACGAGTTCGCGGCGCTGGTACGGCACATCGCCGAGAACACCTACCTCAACGCGACGACCATCAGCGTCGACGCCGGCGCCCGCATGCAGGCGCGGTAGCTTTAGCCGGGAGCGCGCCACTCCAGTGGCGCGCTCCCGGCAAGAGACTCAGCTCCCCAGCAGGCGTTGCGCCAGACGAAGGTGCGGCTTGTCGAGCATCTTGCCATTCATCTGCGTGACGCCGCTGTTGCCCGACGCCGCGAACGCAGCCACGACCTTGCGCGCCCAGTCGAGTTCGGCGTCCGAGGGGCTGAAGACGCGGTTGATGATGTCGACCTGGCTGGGATGGATGGCGGCCTTGGCGAGAAAGCCCATGCGCTTGGCCGTGACACACTCGGCCTCGAACCCCTGGGCATCGCGGAAATCGGGATAGACGGTGTCCAGCGGCGTGACGCCGGCGGCGCTGGCGGCCAGCAGGCAGACGGCGCGCGCGTAGCGGAATGTATCGTCCAGTGAGCCATCGGGCCCATACTTGGCCGTGGCGCCGACATCGGCCGACAGGTCCTCGCCGCCCCAGGTCAGCGCCATCAGGCGCAGATGCGACACGCGCGCCGACGATGCCGCGAGCACGGCCGACGCCGTCTCGGTGACCAGCGCCAGGATCTTCGTGCCGCCGGCCGCAATGCCCTCGCGCGCCTCCATCACCTCCAGCATCGTTCCCAGCCGATCGAGCTCGCCCTGCCCTTCGCATTTGGGCAGCAGGATCGCGTCCGGCGCCGCCTGCATCACCACCGCGAGGTCGCCCGCCGTGAGTCCGGTCGCGAAGCTGTTGACCCGTACGACCTTGAAATGTGCGGCCGCGCCGTGCGCTTTGAGGTGATCGCGCACGATGCCGCGCGCCGCCTCCTTCTTGTCCGGCCCGACCGCATCCTCCAGGTCGTAGATCAGCGCGTCGGCCGGCGACTGCGTCGACCGGTCAAGCTTGCGGTGATCGTCGCCGGGTACGAAGAGATACGAACGGATCATGGGTCGAGAGTCCTGATGATGAGAAGAGTGCGACTGTAGCGCGGCGATATCGTCGACCCAAGCCTGTACCGCGGCGCCGCCTCAGCCTGCGGCCAGGGGACGTTCGCCGATCTTCTCCGCGACCATGATCAGGTAGCCGTCGGGATCCTGCACGAAGAACTCGCGCTGCCCGCTCTCGCAATCGCCGGTGCGGCGCCAGACCTCTCCTGGCTGCTGGTAGAGCGGCCACGCGCGGTCGGCGATCGCAGCAAGCGGTGCCTCGATACTGGCCAGGTAGATCTGGAACATCACGCCCTGACCGAGGGGATAGGTCATCGGACCCGTCTCGAACCGGCCGTGGCGCTGACACAGCATGATCTGGTGGCCTTCGGGATGCTCGAGATACGCGAAGCGCTCCGCCGAGCGCTGATAGGCGATCGCGAAACCGAGTATGCCGCACCAGAACGACAGGCTCGCGTCGAGGTCAGCGACATGCAGTTCGGAAACCATGTTCGCCCACCCCGATCGGGGCGGCGCGCCGGATCCGTTCATCGCAATGCCTTGCGAAAGAGGCACACGCCGGGTTGCGACAGTCCCACCGCGGTCCAGCCGCCCGTCGCGTAAAAGCGTTCCGCCCGCGAACCCACATCCGTCATCAGGTGCGCCTCGGTCCAGCCCGCGCGTTTGAGATCTTCCAGCGCGCAGGGAAGAAGGTGACGTGCGATGCCACGCCCCTCCTCGGCCGGGTCGACGAACAACGCCCAGATGGTGCCATCGCCAGGGTCGGCCGCGCAGAAGCCCAAAACGCGGCCATCTTCTTCCCAAACCCAGATGGCAGAGCGGTCAATGAATGTCTGATAGGCCGTCGTCGGCACCTTGGACGGGTCGGACAGGACGTTCTCCCGGACAGCCGCCCGGATACGGGCCAACGCCGGGATGTCGCTCGTCCGCGCCTTGCGGATCGCGTGATGCATGACTCAGATGTGCTGGGTGCCGCGCGGGCGCGCGGCATCACGCGGACCGTCGATCAGCTTGGACGTGGCGCGACGCAGCACGTCGTGATAGCCGCGGCGCAACTCCATCTGCGGACCGTAACCCTTGGCCAGCAGCAGGCGATGGGCAGCGGGCAGGCGCCAGCACGGCACGAACAGAAACATGTGGTGCTCGAGGTGGTAGTTCACCCAGTAGGGCGCCACGAACAGCCGCTCGATCGGGTTGGCGTAGGTCGTGCGCGTGTTGCGCAGCGGATCGTCGTTGTCGGGCACGACGGCGTGCTCGGCGATGTTACGGATGCGACTCACCAGCTGGTACCAGGTCGCCAGCGGCAGCAGCCACAGCGCCGGATAGAGCCACCAGTAGCCGACGAGCGCCAGGCCGGCGAACAGCACGGCATTGGTGATGAAGAAATCGCGCTCGCCGCGCAGGAGGCCGGCAAGCCGGACCACGAGCGGCTGGGTCCGCGGTCCCAACGCCCGGCGGATCTGCTCGCCGCGACGCTGGTAGGCGGTCTGCCCGAGCAGGTCGCGCACGACCTTGCGGCGCAGGCTGGCGCGCGTGATGGGAAACGGCGCCGACAGGCCAAGGTCGGGATCGTCGTCCTGCTGGGTGCGGCGGTGATGCGTCAAATGATAGGGCCGGTAGAGCGCCATGCTGGCGCCGACCGGCGCGCCGCACAGCCAGACACCGGCCCAATCGTTGAGTCGACGACTGTCGAACAGCAGTCCGTGGGCCGCATCATGCATCAGGATCGCAATGCCCAGCTGGCGCGTGCCGATCACCATCACCGCCAGCACGAACGTCAGCGGGTTGGGCCACCAGACGAACAGCGCCATGGCGCCGAAGATCAGTCCCCAGGCGTGCAGAACAAGCAAAGCGCCCACGAGATCCGATTTGCGGCGCAGGACGCGGATCTCGTCAGCAGTCAGGTAGTCGGTCGGTTTGGCGAGCATGGCCCTCCTAGCGTGGGCGCACGGCTGAAGCCTGTCAACGCGCCCGGCGCAGCGCTATGCTGCACGCATGATCCAACGCACCATCCGTACCGATGTCCTGGACATCGCCTACGAAGAACACGGCCCGCCCGACGGCGCCCCGGTGATTCTGCTGCACGGCTTTCCCTATGACGTGCATGCCTACGACGACATCGCACCGCCGCTGGCCGCCGACGGACGGCGCGTGCTGATACCCTCGTTGCGCGGCTATGGCGCCACGCGGTTCCTGTCCGCCGATACGCCACGGTCGGGCCAGCAGGCGGCGCTGGGCCACGACCTGTTGCGCTTCATGGATGCACTCGACATCAAGAGCGCGGTGCTGGCGGGCTACGACTGGGGCGGCCGCGCCGCCTGCATCGTGGCGGCGCTATGGCCCGAGCGCGCGCAGGGCCTGCTGAGCTGCACCGGCTACAACATCCAGAATATCGCGGCCTCGGCCGCGCCGGCACCAGCCGAGCAGGAGCACCGGTACTGGTACCAGTACTATTTCCACACCGAGCGTGGCCGCGCCGGCCTGACAAAGAACCGGCGCGACGTGTGCCGGCTGTTGTGGCGCCTGTGGTCACCGGAATGGCGCTTCGACGAGGCGACGTTCGAGAAGAGCGCCGCGTCGTTCGACAATCCCGATTTCGTCGATGTGGTGATCCAGTCCTACCGCCACCGCTACGGCTACGCGCCGGGTGATCCGGCGCTGGAGGACATCGAGGCCCAATTGGCGCGACAGCCGAAGATCGGCGTGCCGACCATCGTGCTGCACGGCGGCCACGACGGCGTCGGACCGGCCGAGCAGTCGGAGCACCACAACAAGCACTTCACCGGCCCGTATCAGCGCCGCGTCCTGCCGCGCATCGGCCACAACGTGCCGCAGGAAGCACCGGCGGCGTTCGTGGTGTCGCTGCGCGAGTTGCTGGGCGGGGAGTGATGTCTTCACCTCTCCCGCAAGCGGGAGAGGTCGGCGGGCGCGAAAGCGCCCGACGGGTGAGGGCTTCCACACGAGGCACCGCCTGCTTGGCCCCTCACCTTCCCATCGTGCTGCGCACGATGGGCCCCTTCCTCTCCCGCTTGGCGGGAGAGGAGATCCTCACTCCAGCGTTTCCAGCAGGCGGGCGCAGAGGTAGGTGCGGGGCATCAGCGAGGAGTAGTAGATCTGCTCGTAGGCCGCATGGGCGCCCTTGCCGTCGGCACCCAGGCCGTCGAGCGTGGGAATGCCGAGCGCGGCGGTGAAATTGCCGTCGCTGCCGCCGCCGGTCAGCGGCACATCCTTCAGGTCCTTGCCGATCTCGCGATAGATCGCCTGCGCCTTCTCGAACAGAGCGCTGATGCCGGCATCCTTGCGATACGGTGGCCGGTTCATGCCGCCCTCGACCGCAACCTCGACGTCCTCGCCGATCGGCTTCAGGCCCAGGATGGTCGCCGTCATCTCGTCGGCCAGGGCGGCGTCGGGCACGCGCAGATCGATCTCGGCAGTGGCTTCGGCCGGCACGACGTTCACACCGGTGCCGCCCTGCACCAACCCGACATTGACGGTGATGCCGCGACCATAGTCCGTCATCGCCTCGATACGCACGATCTGGCGCGCCATCTCGAGAACGGCGCTACGGCCATCCTCGTGCTTGGCGCCGGCATGTGCCGCCTTGCCCTTGACCGTCAGCACGAAGCGGCCGACGCCCTTGCGCGATGTCACGACGCGATCGCCGTCACGGCCCGGCTCCATCACCAGGCAGTATTTGTGGCCCTTGGCGGCCTGCTCGATGCGATCGCGCGACGTCGGGCTGCCGACCTCCTCTTCCGGAATGAACAGGAACGTCACCGGCAGCTTGCTCTTCTTGCCCTGCCGGATCAGGTGGCGCAGCGCGTAATAGGCGATGTAGCCGCCGGCCTTCATGTCGTAGATGCCGGGGCCGAAGACGCTGTCGCCCTCGCGACGGATCTTCAGCTCGCGGCCGATAGTGCCGATCGGATGCACCGTGTCGAGATGCGCCAGCACCAGGATGCCCGGTCCCTCGCCGCCCCACGGCGTGCGGCATTCCAGGATATCGCCGAAGCCGTCGCGACCGGGCGTGCGGTCGACCTTCAGACCGAGATCGCGGAACTGACCTTCGACCTTGCTGACCACACCATTCACCGCCGTCGCATCATGCGTCGGGCTTTCGATCGTCACCCACTCCAGGATGCCGTCGAGCACTTCATCGGCATCGATCTTGGGTTCGTTCTTCAAGGGCGCGGTCGACATGTGATCCTCAAGCGGGCGTTCCCGGGAGGTGAAGCAGTACGACCCGCCTGCTGAGGCGTCAAATGCTAGCGGCGCTTGGCTGCCGGTTGCGGTTTGCGCGGTTCACTCTCGTAACCGAGTTGCCGCGAGACACTGGCGGCGGCTTCGACCAGGGCCTGCACCGAGGCATCGCGGTCCGGCCCCGCGATGCCCACGACAGCCACCAGCTCACCCTGGGAATCGAAGATCGGCGCGCCGGCACCGCGCACGTCCTTGACGAAGTGGCCTTTCAGCCAGGCAAATCCCTTGGCGCGCACGTCGGCCCGCACCTCTTCGATGGCCTTGCGGGTCTGCGGCGAGGCCAGCGCCTCGACCCCCAGCTCGCGGCCAAGCTGTGCCCGGGTGTTCTCGGGCGGCAGATAGGTGAGGAACACGCGCCCGGTCGCCGATGTGAACAGCGGAAAGATGGTGCCCAAACCCAGGGACGTCACGCCGATGCCGCCGCCGCGGAACCAGCGCACGATGGTCGGTCCCTGATCGCCCCACACCGCCAAGGTGCCACCTTCGTGGATATTGGCGGCCAGCTCCTTGAGCGCCACGGCGGCGAGGTCGACGGCATCGACGCGGCCCAACGCCGCCAGCCCGACGCGCAAGGCGCGCGGCCCCAGGTCGTAGCGGCCGGACTCGGCATCCTGAACCGCGATGCCATAGCGCGTGAGGCTGACGAGGTAGCGCCGCGCCTGGCTGAGCGACAGGCCGGTGCCGCGGGCGACATCGCCCAGCGTCAGCGGTCCCTCGGCGTCGACCAGTACGTCGAGCACGGAGAAGCCGGTTTCGACGGACTGGATTCCCTGAATGTCCTTGGCCGGTTCCAGCGCAACGACGGCGCCCCGTCGACGCTTGTCACGCGATGCTGCCGTATCCTTGCCGCTCCCCCCGTCTGCCCCTGCCGTCACGACGTTCCTGCTTCAAAGACGATGAGATTGCCCAACCCGACATCGGGTCCGACACACACCGCCGCACCGAGGGAGCGTTGTTCCACGTGTCCCTGGGCAAGACAAGCCGTCAGCCGCTCCAGCGACGCCACCTCGATCACATAGCCGATGTAGCGTGCCCCCTGGTCCGGCGCCGACACGTCGAGGCCATAGCGCTCGCGCAGCGCCGCCGGGGTCATCAGGACCAGATCGACCGCACCCGGCGAGACGCGCACGACGTCCGGTCCACCGATCGGCGGACGCCCGAAAACGCTGGCGAAAGTTGCGACGATGCGCTGCGGCTCGGCGGCAACCGCCAGGACCGAGCGCAAGCACCGTGCGCTGTTGGCATGCTCCATCCAGTCGGGGCGCAGGTAGAGCTCGACGTTGAAGTAGCGGCAGCAGTTGAAGACCAATGGGGCGTCGACCGGCAGCAGCACATCGAACTCGGGAAAGACTGACTCGTCCGGCCCGATCGGCCATTCGCGCTTCACATGGACCGGCGGATCGGCGTTGAAACCCTGGGCCACGAAGGCGGCCTGCGCCGCATGTGCGTCGGCAGCCGACAGCACCATCGACTTGATGCCCTCGCCGCCCGACAGTGTCTGCGCCATCACCGACGGCAGCCGGGCCCGGTCATGCGCCGCCATCAGTTCGATGTAGTTGCCGGCGCCCGGCACGCCCGGATGCATCAGCACGAGGTGGTTCGAGATCCCCATGCCCTCGATGCGACTGATCGGCGACAGGGTGAAACCCATGCGCCGGAACAACGTGGCGGCGTGATCCAGGTCGCGCACATAGGTCAGCAGGTGATCAATTTCGATAACCGGTTGGGTCTGCATGTTCAGGAACTCACGATCAGACGACAGATCTCATCAACATGGAGCGCCACGCAATCGAGCAGCGGCACGGGTGCGGTGGCCAGCGGCAACAGCAAGGGCAGTTCCGTACACGCCAGCACGACCGCCTCGGCGCCCCGGTCCACCAGCGCACGGACAGCGCCATCGAGTTGGGCGCGTCCGTCGGCCGTGACGTCACCGACCGTCAGCGCGCCCTGGATCAGCGTGTCGAGCGCTGCCTGCGCATCCCCGTCGAGCCGCAAGAGGGTCCGGCCGTTGCGGGCGAGATGGTGATCGGCGAAGCCGGTGGCGCAGGTCGTCGCTGTCCCAAGGATGCCGGCGCAGGTCACGCCGAGGCTATCGAGCTCACGCGCCGCACCGGCAAGCACATGCGGCACGGGACACCCGGCGGCCGTCAAGACCGGCTCGTGAAAACGGTGCGCCGTCACCGCGGTGAGCACGACCAGATCGCAGCCGCCCGCGACCAGTCCGCGCGCCGCCTGCACGAGCTGCGCCTCGACCTCGTCCCACCGTCCGGCGGACGCCGGCCCGATCAGGTCGGCATAGTCCATGTTCCAGACCATGCCGCGAAAACTGCGATGCGGCCCCAGCCGCTCTTCCACGGCCTGGTTGAGGCGCCGGTAGTAGAGTTCGGTCGATCGCCAGCTCATGCCGCCGATCAGGCCGGGGCGACGCTGCTGTCGCGGCGCCGATGTTGCTGTGTTCGTCATGTCCCGACAATCGACCGGGACCGGCCGGTGATCAATGGCACGGCGAGAGTCACCAGGACGAAGGCACCCGTCAGGAACTTCAGGTCAGACGGATTGAGCCCGGTCGCCAGGCCCAGCGACACGAGCTGGTAGTAGATCACCGAGCCGACGACGGGGGCCACGAGCTGCCGCCCGATGGTGGCGCGGCCGATGATCGCTTCGCCGATGATGAGGGCGGCCAGCCCGTTGACCAGGACGCCGAACCCCATCGTGACGTCGGCGTAGCCCTGGGTCTGCACCACCAGCGCACCGCCGAGTGCGGCGAGCGCATTGGCCAGGCCGAAGCCCGCCACCACATATCGTCGCCGGCTGATGCCCAGGGCCGGCGCCAACCGCGCATTCGCCCCGACGCAACGCAACGTGAGGCCGACTTCCGTGCGGTAGAACGCGATCAGTCCAAGGAGCGTCGCACAGACAAGCACGCCCAACAGCGCCATCTGCAGGCGGATGTCGAGCAGGATCGCCGGCGACAGCCAGTCGAACAACGACAGCTCGGCCGGCACGGCCTTGTTGGGCATTGCCATGACTCGCAGGTCGACGCTCCACGCCATGGTGGCCACGAGGATGCCCGCCAACAGCGACGGCACCTGGAAGTACAGATGGATCAGCGCCGTCACCATGCCGGCCGCGGCGCCAGCCAGGACGGCGATGCCGGTGCCGCTCCATGGATCGACGCCTGCCGTCAGCAGCGCCGCCGCGATGCACCCGCCCAGCGGCAGGCTGCCCTCGACCGTCAGATCCGGCAGCGCCAGGGTCCGGAAGGGAATCATGATCGCCAGGGCAACGAAGGCGTAGATCAGGCTCTGCACCAGCGTCACGGGTATCAGATTGATGAAGGTGTCGATCATGCGCCCCCCGCCTGCCGCAGAACGATGCGGTCGTCCCGGATGCGGAACCGCTCGATGAGATCGCTCACGCCCAGTCCGGCTTTCTCGGTGCTGCCGAGATCGGCCACGATACGGCCGGCGTCCATCATGACGATGCGCGACGCGTAGCGCAGCGCATGCTCCATGTTGTGCGTGACCATCAGCGTCGTCAGTTTCGCCTTCGCCACGATCCCGACGGTTGCTTCCATCACCAGCTCAGACGTCCGCGGATCGAGCGCCGCGGTGTGCTCGTCGAGCAGCAGCAGCTTGGGTGGCGTCAACGTCGCCATGGCCAGGGCCAGAGCCTGGCGCTGGCCACCCGACAACGTGCTGACGACAACCCCCAGCCGTTCCTCCAGTCCCAGGCGCAGACCGCTCAGCGCCTCGCGAAACCGCGTTCGCCGCGCCGTCGTCAGTGCCGGTTTCAGCCCGCGACCCTGCGCCCGCATCAGGGCCAGAGTCAGGTTCTCCTCCACCGTCAGCGCGGCGGCGGTGCCCAGCATCGGATCCTGGAAGATGCGTGCCACCCAGGCCGCGCGCGCGTGCTCGGGCGTGCGCGTGACGTCGGCGCCGTCGATGGCGATCGTCCCCTCGTCACAGGCGTAAGCACCGGCCAGCAGGTTCAGCAGCGTGCTCTTGCCGGCACCATTGCCACCGATCACAGCCACGAACTCGCCCGCCGCCACAGCCAGATCGATGCCGGCAATGGCGGTCAGCTCCGTCGCGGCGCCGCGGTTGAAGATCTTGCGCAGCCGAGAAGCGGTGATCATGACGACGTCAGTTGACCACGCAGTTGCAGGCGGCCAGCGCCGGCGGCAGCGTCAGGCCCAGCGCGTCGAGCTTGCGGCTGCTGATGATCGGCTTGTGTTCGGCGGCATTGGCGCGATAGGGCGCAATGCTGGCGGCGTCGGCGCCTCTCAGAATGCGGCCGGCAATCCTGCCTGCCGCCAGGCCGGACTGGCCGAACGATACGGCGAAGGCTGCCAGCGCGTAGTGCTGCTGCACGGCCTGCGGGATGGACGTGATCACCGGCAGGCGGGCGCGATCGGCGGTCGCGGCGATCGCCGCCATGCCCTGCTGGATGCGCCCGGACGCCACGGTGAACAGCGCATCGACGCGACCGACGGCCGATTGCACCCGCTGCGGCAATTCGTTGGGATTGTCGACGCCAATGGCGGTGATCGTGATGCCGGCCTTGGCCGCTGCCGCTTGAAGACCGTCGAGTGCCGCCTTCGAACTGTCATCGCCGGTATCAAACAGCACACCCAGGCGGCGCACGCCTGGCAGCAGTGTCTTGAAGAAGTCCAGCACCGCCGGATAGTCGAGCGCCACCGACGATGCTGTCATCAGCTTGTCGCCGGCCGACCATGACGGCACCAGCTTGGCGTGCACCGGATCGGCAATCGGAAAGGCGACAACGGGAAACGTGCGGGCGCGCAGCTGCTGGCGCGCGGCCGCCGATACCGGCGTCGCCACCGTCGCCATCAGGTCGGGCTGCGCGCCGGACAGCCGCGTCAGCATCTGCGGGATGAGCGCCGCGTCGAAGTTCACGTTGGTCTCGTCGAAGACGACAGCGGCGCCGCTGAAGCCCTCCTCCGACAGGCCTTTCTTGAAGCCTTCGATCGATTCGTTGAGCGTCGGATGCGGTCCCCATCCCGCGATCGCGACGCGCTTGGCTTGCGCCAGCGCCGCTGGCGCCAACGCAAGCGAAACGACAAGTACGGCGGCCATGGCCCTGATCATCCGTTCCCCCGTCAATCGAGTGTCTTGCATAATCTGCAAGCAAACTCCATTATATGCAAGACCCCTGGACGGAGAATGCGGATGAAGGCTGTCTACTTCGACACGCACGGTGATCTGTCGGTGCTGCGTTACGGTGACGTGCCGACGCCCGAACCTGCCGCCGGCTGGGTGCGCATCAAGGTTGCAGCCTGCGGTCTGAACTATCTCGACATCTTTTCGCGGCGTGGCATGCCGGGCATCAAGGTCGAACTGCCCGGCATCACCGGCGGCGACTGCGCCGGCGTGATCGACAAGCTGGGCCAGGGCGTCGAGGACTGGCAGGTCGGCGATCGGGTTTTGCCGATACCGCACCATGTCGACTGGACGGGTGGCCGGTTCGAGCTGCTGGGCGAGACGCGACGCGGCGCCCTGGCGCAATACTGCACGGTGCGCGCCAGCCAGCTGATGCGCATTCCCGACAACGTCAGCGACGAGAAGGCGGCGGCATTGCCCTGCGCTTACGGCACCGCGCATCGCATGCTCCATACGCGTGGCCAGATCCGGGCCGGCGAGTCGGTGCTGGTGCTGGGTGCCTCAGGCGGCGTCGGCACGGCATGCGTGCTGCTGGCCAAGCGCGCCGGCTGCACCGTCATCGCCGCTGCCGGCAGCGACGAGAAGTGCGCCAAACTTACCGCACTGGGCGCCGATGCCACGATCAACTACGCGACGACCGCGATCGACAGCTACATCCGCGACAAGACCGGCTCGCTGCTGCGCGGCGGTGGCGTCGACGTCGTGATCAATTTCACGGCGGGCGACACCTGGACGCCCTCGATCCGTTGCGTCAAGCGCTTCGGGCGCCTGCTCTGCTGCGGCGGCACCGGCGGCTATGCGGCGCCGACCGATATTCCCTACCTCTTCACGTCGGAGATGAGCATCATCGGATCAACCGGCTGGACGCGCGAGGATCAGCAGGCCTGCCTCGATCTGGTTGCAGGCGGCGACTTCGATCCGCCGATCGATCGCATCGTTCCGCTGTCGGACGGCATCGCCGCGGTCCGCGCCCTTGAGGAGCGCCAAGTCTTCGGCAAGGTTATCGTGAAACCGTGACTTGATGGCCGAGATGAGCGCCATGCCGCCCTTCCGGAATGCCGCGGACATCGCAGCCTTCGCCGCCACGTCCTTGGACGCGCGGCTCGCCGGGCGTGATCTCGTTGCCCTGTTCGCGCAGACCGCAGCCGTCGAACCGACAGCGCCGGCCGTAGACTATCTGCCGCGAGGCATGGCGGGCGACGACGCCGTGCGCTTTTCGCGCCAGGCACTCAGCGACGGTGCGACCGCCATTGCCGCGCAACTGCGGCAGCACGGCATCGGCCCTGGTGACGTCGTCGCATCGCTGCTGCCGAACGGGCCCGGCACCGTGGCAGCGATGATCGCCACCCTGTCGACGGCCATCCTGGCGCCGGTCAATATCTACCTCGACGTCTCACAGATCGGCGTGCTGCTCATCGAAAGCCGCGCGCGACTGGTGCTGCTGCCGCGCGACCCGCCGGCCGCCATCGCCGCGACGCTCGATGCCGTGCGCAGCCGCCTGCCGGCGGAGACGATCTGTCTCGACATCGACACCGCATCGCTGCCCGTGCCCGATCCCGCCGCAGTGCCGCTGGCCGGACGGGCGCGCAGCGATCGCGTCGCCCTCTTCCACACCGGCGGAACGACCGGCCTGCCGAAGTTCGTACCGTTGACGGCCTTCAATCTTGCCGCCGGTGCCCTGATCTCGCGGTTTGCCTATGGCTATAGCGATGGCGATCGCGTCATCTGCGGCATGCCGATGTTTCATGTCGGCGGACTGCTCGCCTGCACGCTCTATCCGCTGGCATCGGGCGCCACCGTCGTCATGCTGGGGCCACTGGGTTATCGGGGCGAGGGCATCGTCGGCACGTTGAAGCAGACGATCGCGGCGTGCGCAGCGACCGTGCTGGTCGGACCACCGACCGTGATGGCGCAACTGGCCACCGATCCACCTGGCCGCGGCACGCTGCGGTTGATCGTCAACGGCGCCGCCGCCCTGCCCCGCGCCCTGGGCACGCGCCTGAGCGATGCGGCTGGTGTGCCCGTGGTCGAGCCCTGGGGACTGACGGAAGCAACGCTGGCGGTGACCAGCGGGCCGCGCGACGGCGCCGGCAAGCGTGGATCGGTCGGCCTGCCGCTGCCTTACTGCGCCGTGAAGGCCGTGCGCACGGATGCAAGCGGCGGCGCATCGGGCGACTGCGACACCGACGAGATCGGTGTGCTGGCCATCCGCGGTCCGATGGTGTTCGAGGGCTATCTCGACCGGCCGTCGGCGCAGCAGCCGTTCTTCCCCGACGGCTGGCTCGACACCGGCGATCTCGGTCGCGTTGATGCCGACGGCTTCGTCTGGGTCACCGGCCGGGCCAAGGAGCTGATCAAGCGCGGCGGCCATGGCATCGATCCCGGCATGATCGAGGACGCGTTGATGGCGCACGACGCGGTGGCGCTGGCGGCAGCCATCGGCCGGCCCGACGCCTACGCCGGCGAGATCCCGGTCGCCTACGTGCAGTGCCATCCCGGCGCCGCTGTCACCGCGGCTGACCTGCTGGCCTTCGCCCAGGCCCGCATTCCCGAACGCGCCGCCGTGCCCAAGGACATCATGGTGCTGGCGAGACTGCCGGTCACGCCGGTCGGCAAGGTGCACAAGCAGGCGCTCAAGCTCGACCTGACGCACCGCGTCGCCGAGGCCCACGCCCGTGACGTCGTCGGCCCCGACGCCGCATTGCAGGTCGACGTCACGCCGCATCCGCTGCATGGCCTGCACGTCCGCCTGCGGGTGCCGGGCAAGAAAAAAGCGGCGGTGCGCCAAGCACTCGCCGCCTTCACCTTCCACGCCGAAGTGGAAGCGATCGACTGACCGTCATCCCGAGCGAAGCGGGGGATCTGGGGCAAATCCTGGATGCCTCGCTGCGCTCGACATGACAGACCTCAGATCGGATCCCAGGTGAAGTACTCCGGCGAGCGATCGAGGCTGATGAAGTGCGGCTTCATCGCCGGAATCGCCGTCTCGGCGATGCTCTGCGGTGTCCAACCCTCGGACATGTGCACGGAGCGCACCGGCCGGTTGGCGTTGAACAGCATGATCTCGTTCATGCGCACGCCGAAGATCTGCGACGTCACGCCTTCGGCTGCGTCCGACAGCAGGAACGCTGCCATCGGCGCAATCTTGGCCGGCGTCATCCGCTTGGAGCGCTCCACGCGGGCCTTCTGCTGCGGCGTGTCGGCGGGAATGGTGCCGATCATGCGGGTCCAGGCGAACGGCGAGATGCAGTTGGAGCGCACGTTGAACGCCTTCATGTCGAGCGCGATCGATCGCGACAGCCCGATGATCCCCATCTTGGCCGCCGAGTAGTTGGCTTGGCCGAAATTGCCGACCAGGCCCGACGTCGACGTGAAGTGCACGAAGGCGCCCGACTTCTGCTCCTTGAAGTAATTCGCCGCGGCGCGCGAGGTGTTGAAGGCACCGTTGAGGTGCACGTCGATCACCTGCTTCCAGTCGAGATGGCTCATGCGGTGGAAGATGCGGTCGCGCAGGATGCCGGCGTTGTTGATAACGCCGTCGATCCGGCCGAAATTCTCGACCGCCTGCTTGATCATCGCTTCGGCCGCCGCCGGATCGGAGACACTGCCGTAGTTCGGGATGCCGATGCCGCCCGCGGCCTTGATCTCCTCACAGACCTTCGCTGCCGGCGTCTGGCTGCCCTCGCCTTCACCGTCGACGGCACCGCCGAGGTCATTGACAACGACCTTGGCGCCCTCCTTGGCGCACAGGATCGCCATCTCGCGGCCGATGCCGCCGCCGGCGCCCGTCACCAGCACCACTTTGTCCTTCAGGATGCCTGCCATGCGATCCTCCTGTCTGCCGTAATAGCCGGGAATGGTATCAGACCGGATCCCAGCTGAAATACTCACCCGAGCGATTGAGGTCGATGAAGTGCGGCTTCATCGCCGGCATTGCCGTCTCGGCGATGCTCTGTGGCGTCCAGCCCTCGGACATATGCACCGAGCGCACCGGCCGGTTGGCGCTGAACAGCATGATCTCGTTCATGCGCACGCCGAAGATCTGCGAGGTCACGCCATCGGCCGCGTCCGACAGCAGGTAGGCCGCCAGCGGCGCGATCTTGGCCGGCGTCATCCGCTTGATCTTGTCGAGGCGCGCGACCTGCTCGGGCGTATCCGAGGGGATCGTCCCGATCATGCGCGTCCAGGCGAACGGCGAGATGCAGTTGGAGCGCACGTTGAACGCCTTCATGTCGAGCGCGATCGACCGCGACAGGCCGATGATGCCCATCTTGGCCGCCGCGTAGTTGGCCTGCCCGAAGTTGCCGACCAGTCCCGACGTCGACGTGAAGTGCACGAAGGCACCCGACTTCTGTTCCTTGAAGTAGTTCGCCGCGGCACGCGAGGTGTTGAAAGCGCCGTGCAGATGCACGTCGATCACCTGCTTCCAGTCGAGGTGGCTCATGCGATGGAAAATGCGGTCGCGCAGGATGCCGGCGTTGTTGATGACGCCGTCGATCTTGCCGAAATTCTCGACCGCCTGCTTGATCATCGCCTCGGCCGCCGCCGGATCGGAGACGCTGCCGTAGTTGGGGACGGCCACGCCGCCTGCGGCCTTGATCTCATCGCAGACCTTTGCCGCCGGAGTCTGGCTCCCCGTGCCCTCGCCGTCGACCGCACCACCGAGGTCGTTGACCACGACCTTGGCGCCTTCCTCGGCGCACAGGAGTGCCATCTCACGGCCGATACCGCCGCCGGCGCCGGTCACCAGCACCACCTTGTCCTTCAGCATACCCGCCATATCAGTCCTCCCTGCGGCAAGCGGTGGATGTCCATGGCGTTCTAGCCCAAGGCCCGGACCGGGCGCATTGCCTTTTCGGCATAGGGCTCCGCTCCGCGAACAGCGGACAACGGGTGCAGATACCGCAAAGCCGGTCCTGCAGATGCGCCTGCGCGCGGTCGGCCTTACCAGCCGAGCTTTGTCATGGCGACTCGCGCCGCCGACGGCTTCGCATCCACGATGCCCCCTGGCTTGAAGTAGATGTATTCGAAGCTGTCGCGCGAGTAGAGGGTGTGACCGCCGACGAACGGCACGCCGACGGCGATGCCTTCTCCGAGCTCCGTCGAGGCAAAGACGACTCCGCCGGCCTGACGCAAGAGGGTCGCGCCCGCCGCCGTCAGGAACGCGGTCCCCATGTCACCATCAGCGACCAGGCAACCGTCAAAGTAAACGCGGGTGAATGCCGGAAACAGGCGATGATAGTTCCGGCCGGCGAAAGTGGTTTGCCAGTCCGTATGGCGGACGACATCCTCTCCAATCCAAATGCGCCCGGTATTGCCGTGAGTCTGAAAGAGAACCCTTTCGAAGGTCCGGCCGTCCGCTACCAGCTTGTCCAATCCACTCTGGAGTTCCGCCTTGCTGGCGACGGGCAGCGCATGCACGCTGAAGGCATGCTCGATGGCGCTGAACCGCACCTCCGCCTGCTTCCTGTTGTCGGCGGCGACCGTGTCATAGATGAAGAGTTTTTCTTTCATGCGCGATATCCGTCGATCAGCGCGCACGCGAGGCGAGCATGCGCTACTCGCGCGACAGTGATATCGCCCGGGATGAACCGTCTAGGACTCCCGGGACATCAGCCATGCCCTCAGTGAACAGACGCTGAGGATCGGCGAACCGGTCTATGTCAGGCGACGCGATACCCGGCGCAGCATCCAGGCGCTCAGCGCGCCGGCGGCGGCAAACGGCACCAGACCGATCACCAGCGGCATCGGCACGCCACACGCCACCGTTCGGCAACCGACCCACTCCCCGACCTGCGGAACGCCCGCGATCTGCCCGCCCCATCCGGTCAACACCGCGACCATCACGGTCCCCAGCGCACCGATGCCCATTTGCGCCAGGCCGAACAGCGACGAGGCTGTGCCTGCCAGGCGTGGATGCAGGCCAACCGCTCCGGCGCTGGCAGTCGGCACGATCATGCCCGAGCCGAACGACAGCAGCGCATGGGGCACGACGATCGACCACCATGCCAATGTGTTGAAATAGGCCGGCACGGCCATGATGGCCAGCGCCAGCAGCTGGAAGCAGGTTGCGCCCTGCAGGATGCGCGGCGGCGGCACGCGCCCGATCATCATCTGGTTGCAGATGCCGCCTGACGTGAAGCCGCTGACCGACACCAGCACCAGCAGGCCGAATTCGCGCGGCGTGAAGCCCAGGCTGTCCTGCAGGATGAAGGGCGTGCCGGCGATCATCCCGAAGTTGAGCGCGAACGAGAAGCCCATGGTCAGCACGTAGCCCAGGAACACCGGGTCGCGCAGCATCTGGCCGCTGCCGCGAAGCAGGGACGCAGCATCGATATTGGCGCTGCGGTGCCGATTGGTCTCCGGCAAGGCCAGCGCCGTGACGACGAACAGGATCGTGGAGAACGCTGCCAGCACCCAGAACGTGGCGCTCCAGCCGAAACGCTCACCGAGATAACCACCGATGGTGGGCGCAATGGCCGGCGAGATGTTAAGCGCCAGCGAGATCCAGCCCATCACACGGGGCATGTCGCGGGCCTCGTAGGCATCGCGGGCCAGCGCGCGACCGATGACAACGCCGGCACAGGCGCCAACGCCCTGGAAGAAGCGCTGCGTGATCAGGCTGGTGATGCTGTGGGCGTAGATGCAGCCGATCGTGGTGGCGGTGAAGAACAGCAGCCCGCCGAGCAGCACGGGCCGACGGCCGAAGCGATCGCTGAGCGGCCCGTAGAACAGCTGGCCGAGCGCGAAACCGAGCATGTACGTGGTCAGGGTGACCTTGACCTCGTCCGGCCCTGCCCCCAGCGCGCCGCTGATCATCGGCATCACCGGCGTGTAGATGCTCATGGTGAGCGGGCCGAACGAACTCAGCGCCACCAGCAGCGCGACGTAGCCGGCCGAGCGTTGCGTGATCTGCACGCGATTGGCCCCGTCAGATCATCGCCTTCCCGCGCGGGCGGGAAGACAGCGCCCGTTTCGGTACTTCGACGCTTTGCGTCGACGTACCTGAGGCGGATGACGAGCGTTTCGATGTCAAGGCTGGCACGATGGTTCGCGGTCGATTGTCGTTGGACGCCTTCGCGCCACCTTCCCCCGCCGGCGCGGGGAGAAGGGTTATAGACTCGACCGCGTCTAATGGCTCGCTGATTCGGCCGCACCTTCTGCGGCGAAGTCGCCCCGCAGCGCTGCGCCGCCGTCGGCGCGATACATCTTGGGGTAGTACTGCCGGAATGCCGCCGCCAGCGTATCGAACGGGATGTCGGCATAGACACCGCGATACGCCAAGTACTCCATGTGACGACGACCTTCGAGATCGAAGGGATGGTAGATCGAATCGGTGCGCCCATCCCAGTCGAGCGGCTTGAGCCGAAACTTGTCGGTCAGCTCCTTGTTGAAGGCCGGCGTCGCCTTCAGCCAGCGCCCCTCCAGCCACACGTCGGTGTAGCCGTGGAAATAGAAGATGTCGCTGCCCATCCACTCCGACAGGCGCTTAGTGGTCATGTGGTTGCGCACGTCGGCGTAACCCACCCGCGCGGGAATGCCCAGCGCACGGCAGCCGGCGGCCATCACGCCGGCCTTGTTGATGCAATAACCATGGCGCGCCTGCAGGCAGGTGCTGGCCACATAGGCGTCGCGCCGCAACGGCGTGCCGTAGGGGTCGTAGCGCAACCCGTCGCGCACCGCGAAATAGAGCCGCACCGCGACGTCGACGGGATCGGTCGCCGCCCCGACCGCCTGCCGGGCAAACGTGACGATGGCGGGATGGTCGCTGTCTATCAGCGCGCCCGGGCGCTGATAGTCCGTGAAGGTAGCACCGTCCATGACGGTGTCGTCGGTCTCAAAGGTGCGCAGATCAGGAGCGGTCATCGCCTGCACATGGCAAGCCGCACCGCGGCCGTCAAGCAAGCCCCACTCACGGCCGCGTTGCGTTTTCGCGGCGCTCTCCCGGCGATTACTTCACAGGTGTTACCAGGAAATGAAGCTGGGCGGCGCTGACCAGCTTGGATCGATCGTCCTGCCAGGCCTCGACCGCGACGCTGGCGACCCGGCGCCCCAGTTTGGTGAAGGTGGCGCGCGCCAGCGTATCGACGGGCCGGCCGGACCGCAAATAGTCGACCGTGATGTTGATGATGCGCGGCAAGGCGGCGTTTTCCGTCTCCCACAGCAGGTGAAAGATCGCCGCCGTTTCCAGCAGCGCGCCGATGGTACCGCCGTGCAGCGCCGGCAGATGCGAGTTGCCGATTAGCTGCGGGTTATAACGCATGCGCGTCAGCAGCTCGCCGGTGCTGTTCTCGGGCGCCATGTTCATCCAGCGCGCGTAGGGAATGGCCTCGCTCAGGCGCGACAGGTCATTGGCCTTGCGCGCCGCGTGCAGACGTTCCAGCAGGGTCATGTCGCTTTCCCGGTCTCGGTCGCGGCGATCCGGGCGGCGTGCTGGCCGACAGCGGCCTTGCCCTTGGTGCCCAGCATGAACGTGCCGGCTGACGAGGCGATGGGGTCGCGCGGATCGCCGTGGTGCGCCACGGCGCGGGTAAAGGCGACATTGCTGGTCAGGCGAAAGCATTCGGCATCGGCCAGGACCGGCTGCTCGGGTGTCGCCGGATGCACATAGTCGATGCGCAGGTCCAACGTAGCGAACGGCTGTGCCTTGGTGAGCATCGTCGCCACCGCCATGCCGCTGCAGGCATCCAGCATCGCGGTGATGGCACCGCCGTGCAGCACACCGGTCTCAGGATTGCCGACGAGGTGCGGCTGCCAGTTGAGCCGCATCGACGCGCCGCCCTTGCGCACCGCGGTGACCACAAGGCCCAGCGCCTTGTTGTGCGGGATGGTGTCCGAGAACCATTTCTGGAACAGCTCGAGCTTGTCGCCCGGTACCGCCTCGAACACGGTTTTCGGTCTGGCCTCGTCACCCATGATCCTGATCCCGACCCGCCGCGCCGCGGCCACTGTACGACAAGACCAGCGTGGAGTCCTCCTGCCGGTCCTGACAAAACACGACGGGCCGGCGTGCAGCCGGCCCGTCATCAACGCACGGCCTTTATAGGCCTACCGGCGGAGCTGCAAGCCTTCGATGATCCGCCGCACACTGCCGTCGATCATGAGCGCCATCGCGAGAACCGACACGAGAATCCCGTGCATATGCGCGGGCTGATCGCGCATTGCGATAACAACCGCAGGAAGCGGAGAAATGATGAACATAGCGTCGTGATTCGTATTGACAGCGTGGCGGCCTTCTTGGTTTATGAATCTACGTTCATGTAGAGCGCAGCGGGCGTCAGACCCGTGAACCAGGGATGGAAACGGGGGGCGTACACTGGCTACCTTCCTGCAATTAACGCTGAACGGCCTCGCGGTCGGCTGTATTTATGGCCTGGTCGCACTCGGGTTCGTCCTGATCTACAAAGCCACCGAGCTGGTGAACTTCGCCCAGGGCGACCTGCTGATGCTGGGCGCCTTTGTCGCCTACATGGCCGTCGTGTGGTGGGGCCTCGACTACTGGGTCGGCTTCCTGATCGCTGTCGTGGTGGTCGCCGCTTTCGGTGCCTTCCTCGATGCCACGGTGCTGCGCCGCGTGATGGGCCAGCCGCAGTTCGCCGTGGTCATGCTGACGATCGGCCTGGGCGCCATGTTCCGCACCTTCGCCAGCGTCACCTGGGGCTCGGAAATCTACACCCTGCCGACACCGTTCTCCGGTGTGTGGACGGTGGGCGGTGTGACGCTGAGCCACCAGTATCTGTCGATCGTTGCCGGCACCCTGTTGCTGTGCGGGGTTCTGTACGGGTTCTTCACGCATACCCGGATCGGCGTCGCCATGCAGGCGACGTCCCAGAATCAGCTGGCTGCCTATTACATGGGCATCCCGGTCAAGCTGATCTTCTCGCTGATCTGGGCAATCTCGGCGGGCGTGGCGACGGTCGCCGGCATCCTGCTGGCGCCGGTGACGCTGATCGACATCAACATGGGGCTGGCCGTTGCGCTCAAGGCCTTTGCCGCCGCGGTGCTGGGCGGCTTCGGCTCGATCCCCGGCGCTCTGGTCGGCGGTATCATCATCGGCCTGATCGAACTCTATGCCGGTGCCACCCTGCCGGAGGGCTTCAAGGACACGGCCCCCTACATCGTGCTGCTGCTGATGCTGGCGGTGCGGCCGCAGGGCCTGTTCGGCACGCTCGGCCGTAAGAAAGTGTAGAGGCGCGGGCGATGCGGTTCGTATTCAAGACGTCCTACGCCCAAGACATCCAGATCTTCCGCGATCGCACGGACGCCTTCTGGTACGTCTTGCTGGCCGCTGCCGTGGTGCTGCTGCCCGCGGTCATGTCGGACTACTACATCGGCGAGACCACCTGGGTCTTCATCTACGCCATCTGCGGCGTGTCGCTGATGGTGCTGGTCGGCTACACCGGCCAGGTCTCGCTGGGGCACGCGGCATTCCTCGGCATCGGCGCCTACGCCCATGCTTTCTTCATCAAACACGGCGTGCCCTGGGTTGGCGCGCTTGCCATGGCGGTCATCATCACGACGGTGTGCGGCGTCATCGTCGGGCTACCGGCGCTGCGGATGTCGGGCATCTACCTGGCGATCGCGACCCTGGCCTTCGCCACCATCATCCAGGAAGTGTTCAGCCGCTGGGAGTCGGTCACCCACGGCTTTGCCGGCATGCCGGTGGAGAAGCCGGTGATCTTCGGCGTCCCCTTTGCCGACGACACCGCATTCTACTATCTCTGTCTGTTCTTCCTGGCGCTCAGCCTGTGGCTGACCCGCAACCTGTTGCGGGCGCCGACCGGGCGCGCCTGGGTGGCCATCCGCGACAGCGAGATCGCCGCCCAGTCGATGGGCGTGAACCTCGCGATCTACAAGTCGATGGCGTTCGCCTACTCGGCCGGCCTGATGGGCCTAGCCGGCGCCCTGTTCGCCCACAAGATCGCCTATCTGGCGCCCGACATCTTCACCATCCTGCTGTCGATCCAGTTGTTGCTGCTGGTGATCGTGGGCGGCCTCGGCTCGCTGCACGGCGCCATCTTCGGGGCCATCTTCGTCGCCCTGCTGCCGCCCCTGATCGCCATCCTGCGCGACTCGATCCCGGCCAGCTTCGCCGACCTCGCGGCCGGCACCGGCGTGACACTGTTCGGCGCCATCGGCGAGGCGATCGGTGCCTTCCTGCGCAAACCCGGCGTCGAGGCGGGCATCTTCGGCCTGATCCTGGTGCTGGTGATCCTGCTGGAGCCGCTGGGCATGTACGGGCGCTGGATGAAGATCAAGGTCTTCTTCTCGACCTTCCCCATGTACAAGCGCGCCACCTTCAAGCGGCAGAAGACCTACATGCGATCGGAGCGGCTGCGGTGAGCTTCTTCCAGGCCGACCAGCTCTCGATCAACTTCGGCGGCATCAAGGCCGTCGACGGCGTGACCTTCGCCGTCGACAAGGGCACCGTCTTCACCATCATCGGCCCCAACGGCGCCGGCAAGACCACGATCTTCAACCTGGTCAGCCGCATCTACGAGCCGAGCGGCGGGCGCCTGGTGTTCGAAGGCAACGACATCACCAACGTGGCGCCGCACCGCATCGCCGCGCTGGGCATCGCGCGCACGTTCCAGAACATCGAGCTGTTCGAGCATGCGACCCTGCTGCAGAACCTGCTGCTGGCGCGGCACGCGCACAAGCAGTCGAACATCTTCTCCGAGCTGCTGTTCCTGCCGTCGGTGCGCCGCATGGAAGTCGAGCACCGCGAGGCCGTCGAAAAGGTCATCGATTTTCTCGACCTGCAGCAGTATCGCGACAGCCTGATCGTCAACCTGCCCTACGGCGTGCGCAAGGTGACGGAACTCGCCCGCGCGCTCTGCACCGACCCCAAGCTGCTGCTGCTGGACGAGCCGTCCTCGGGCCTCAATGTCGAGGAAACCGAGGACATGGCGTTCTGGATCCAGGATATCAGGAACCTGTTGGGCATCACCGTGCTGATGGTCGAGCATGACATGAAATTGGTCTCGGCGGTGTCCGACCGGGTGCTGGCACTGAACTACGGCCGGCCGTTGGCCCAGGGCTCGCCGCAGGAGGTCCAGTCGCATCCCGAGGTCGTTCGCGCCTATCTCGGAGGCTGACAGCGCCATGGCCGAACCGATCCTGAAAGTCAGCAACGTCGAGACCTTCTACGGGCCGATCATGGCCATTCGCGGCGTCTCCTTCGACGTGCCGCAGGGTGGCATCGTGACCATCCTGGGCGCCAACGGCGCCGGCAAGACGACCGTGCTGAAGACCATCTGCGGGGTCATGGACCCGCAGAAGGGCAGCATCGCTTTCGAGGGTCGCGACATCCAGCGCATGGACCCCGACAAGGTGATGCGGCTGGGCGTCAGCCACGTGCCCGAAGGACGCGAGGTCTTCCCGTTCCTGACCGTGCGCGAGAACCTGCGCATGGGCGCCTACACGCGCCGCGATGCCGACGGCGTGGCGCAGGACCTCGAGACGGTCTTCGGCTATTTCCCGGTTCTCAAGGAACGCGCCGACCAGCGCGCCGGATCGCTGTCGGGCGGCGAGCAACAGATGCTGGCCATCAGCCGGGCGCTGATGGCGCGCCCCAAGGTGATCCTGCTGGACGAACCGTCGCTGGGCCTGTCGCCCAAGCTGGTGCTGGAGATTTTCGACATCGTCACCCGCATCAACCGCGAGCGCGGCGTGACCATCCTGTTGGTCGAACAGAACGCCAATATGGCGCTGAAGGTCGCCGACTACGGTTACGTCCTGGAGGTTGGCCGCATCGTGATGGCCGACACCTGCGCCCGGTTGCTGGAAAAGGAAGACATCAAGGAATTCTATCTCGGCATCAAGGACCAGGGCGCCCGTGGCCAGCGGCGCTGGAAGAAACGCAAGACGTGGCGCTGACCGCGACGGATCAGGCGCCCATGGGTAGGATAACAAACGAACCGGGCAGGGAGGCCGCAGAACATGGATGCGGAGGTCAAAGCGGGTTCGAGCGAGCGCTTTGAGGTCGAGGGCTGCGATACCATCCCGAAGCTGTTCTGGCACCAGGTGAAGGCGCGGGACGGACGCATCGCCTTCCGCGAGAAGGAGCTCGGCATCTGGCGCTCCACGACATGGCGGGAGTATGGGCAACGCGCCCGCTTGACCGGCATGGGCCTCGTCAAGCTCGGCCTGGAGGCCGGCGAGGTCGTGTCGATCCTGGCCGACACGATTCCGGAATGGCTCTACGCCGACATGGGCACCATGGGCGCCGGCGGCATCTCCAACGGGATCTACCCTACCGACGCCGCCAAGCAGGTCGAATACATCTGCAACGACAGCCGCTCCCGCTTCATGTTCGTCGAGAACGAGGAACAGCTCGACAAGTGGCTTGAGGTGCGCGAGCGCTGTCCGCTGGTGCGCAAGGCGATCATCTTCGACATGGAAGGCCTGTCGACGTTCAGCGACCCGGACGTGATGTCGTTCGACGACCTGCTGGCGCTGGGCCGCGAGCATGACGCGGCAAATCCCAGCCTGTGGGAAGAGCGCATCGCCGCCTCGCAGGCCGAGTCGCTCGCCCTGCTGGTCTACACGTCCGGCACGACCGGGCCGTCCAAGGGCGCGATGCTGTCGCATCGCAACGTGATCTTCCAGCTCGGCAATGCCGACGCGTTCTTCCCGGTGGGCGACAACGAGGAAACGCTGGCCTTCCTGCCGCTGTGCCATGTCGCGGAACGCACCTTCACGGCGTTCCTGCCGCTGCGGACGGGGGCGATCGCGAACTTCGCCGAGAGCCCGGACACGGTGCCGGAAAACCTGCGTGAGGTGGCGCCGACCACGTTCTTCGCCGTGCCGCGCCTGTGGGAGCGGTTCTATTCCGGCATCACGATCCGCATGCGCGAAGCGACGTGGATCGGGCGCCAGGCCTATCGATGGGCGATCGGTGTCGGCCTGAAGGTGGCCGAACAGGAACTCGATGGTCGCAAGCCATCGGCCGGCCAGAAGCTGCTGCTCCGTCTCGCCGATTTCCTGGTACTCGACAACATCAAGCGCAGCATGGGCATGCATCGCGTGGCCTTCGCCGTCACCGGCGCGGCACCGATCGCACCTGATCTGATCAAGTGGTACCGGGCGCTGGGCATCGACATGCGCGAGGGCTACGGCCAGACCGAGAATTGCGGCCTGGCCACCGGCATGCCCGACCAGATCAAGCTGGGTACCGTCGGCACCGCGGCACCCAATACGGAGGTCAAGATCTCGCCGGAGGGCGAGATCCTCCTGCGCGGGCCGCACGTCTTCATGGGCTACCTCAACCAGCCGGACAAGACGGCCGAGACATTGCGCGACGGCTGGCTGCATACCGGCGATGTCGGCTTCCTCGACAACTCGGGCTACCTGAAGATCACCGACCGGATGAAGGACATCATCATCACGGCTGGCGGCAAGAACATCACGCCGTCGGAGATCGAGAACCAGCTCAAGTTCTCACCCTACATATCCGATGCCGTCGTGGTGGGCGACCGCCGCAAGTTCCTGACCTGCCTGGTGATGATCGACTACGACAACGTCGCCAAGCATGCGCAGGACAACAACGTGCCGTTCACGGACTTCGCCTCGCTCTGCCGCTCGCGCGAGGTGCAGGACCTGATCTGGGCCGAGATCGAGAAGGTCAACCGGAACTTCGCGCGGGTCGAGACCATCAAGAAGTTCCGCCTGATCGAGCAGCAGCTGACGGCCGAGGACGACGAAGTCACCCCGACCATGAAGCTCAAGCGCAAGTTCGTGAACGAGAAGTACAAGATCATGATCGACGGCATGTACGCCGAGGCCGCGTAGAGCGCACCGGCCGGAATTTTTGCGTGGCAATGGCCCTGGTGGGCCCAAAGGAGGAACGGGTGATGGGTCGAAAAGTAGTAGCGGTCGTGGCTGCCGCCCTGGCGGCTGTCGCGACGGGAGCGTACGCGCAGACACGGGGCGTGACCAAGACCGAGATCACGTTGGGGATGCACACCGACTTGTCCGGCGTCGCCGCGACCTACGGCGTCTCCTCGTCGAACGCCGTCAAGATGCGGTTCGACGAACTCAACGAGGCCGGCGGCCTCAACGGCCGCAAGATCCGCTTCATCGTCGAGGACAACGGCTACCAGGTGCCCAAGGCCGTGCAGGCCTGCAACAAGCTGATCAACCGCGACAAGGTGTTCGCGTTCGTGGCGCCGCTGGGCACGCCGATGAACAACGCCTGCTTCAAGGACCAGTTCGCGGCCGAGGTGCCGAACCTGTTCCCGCTCACGGCGGCACGCTCGATGTACGAGCCGTTCCAGCGGCTGAAGTTCTACGGCGCGGCGTCCTACGTCGATCAGATCCGTTCCGGCATGAACTACTTCGTGAAGAACAACGGCCGCAAGGCCGTGTGCGTGATGTACCAGGACACCGATTTCGGCAAGGAGATCCTGGAAGGCGCCGAGCTGCAGGCCAAGAAGCTTGGCATCAAGCTGGTCGAGACGGTCGCCCACAAGCCGACCGACCAGGACTTCACAGCGCCGATCACCAAGCTGCGCCAGGCCGGCTGTGATCTGATCCTGATGGGCACCATCGTGCGCGACTCGATCATCCCGTACGTGACGGCGCGCAAGATGGGCTGGGCCGACGTGACGTTCGTGGGCTCGGCGGCGGCTTACGATTCGGTCGTCGGCGCGGCGCAGGGCATGGACGGCTTCTACGGCATGGGCCTGACCGAAATGCCCTATGCCGACAGCAGCGTGGCGACCGTCCGCGACTTCGTCGAACGGTACAAGAAGAAGTTCAACGCCGACCCGAACATCGGCGCGGTCTACGGCTACGTCGCCGCCGACCTGACGGTGACGGGCCTGAAGAACGCCGGCGCCGATTTGACGCTCGACAGCTTCGTCAAGGGCATGGAAGCGATCAAGGGCTATAAGGACATCTTCAACGGCCCGCAGGTGAGCTTCGGTCCGCAGATTCGCCAGGGCGCGAACTCCTCGTTCCTCGCCGTCGTGAAGGGTGGCCGCTGGACCCGCGTCACCGAACCGCTCGGCTTCTGAGCCCTGCGTCATCGCAACGATCACGGCCCGGGCGGGCGACCGCCCGGGCCGTCTTCTTTTTCCGGTGTGCGAACGATCCGCCGTTGCGCTGCCGAGACGGTGCGCCGCGGCTCCGTCTACGCTGTGTCGGCCCTTCAGGATGGGGCGGGAGGAAAGAACATGCACCATAGACTGGCGATGCTGGCCATCGCCGTGATGGCGGTGGCCGCGACCGGCGCCGCAGCCCAGACGCGCGGCGTGACCAAGACCGACGTCACCCTGGGCCTGCCGACCGATTTGTCGGGCGTGGCCGCAACGCACGGCGTCTCGTCGTCCAATGCGATCAAGATGCGCTTCGACGAGATCAACGATGCCGGCGGCATCCACGGCCGCAAGATCCGCGTGGTGGTCGAGGACCAGGGCTACCAGGTGCCCAAGGCGGTGCAGGCCTGCAACAAGCTGATCAACCGCGACAAGGTCTTCGCCTTCGTGGGCGCGCTGGGCACGCCGATGAACAACGCCTGCTTCAAGGACCAGCTCGCTGCCGAAGTCCCCAACCTCTTCCCGCTCAGCGCCGCGCGCTCGATGTTCGAGCCGTTCCACCGCCTGAAGTTCTACAACGCCGCGACCTACGTCGATCAGCTGCGCTCGGCCGTGAACTACTTCGTGAAGGAGAAGGGCAAGAAGGCGGTTTGCATCATGTACCAGGACACCGATGCCGGTAAGGAGTTCCTGGAAGGCGTCGAACTGCAGGCCAAGAAGCTGGGCATCGAACTGGTCGAACGCACGACACACAAGCCGACCGACCAGGACTTCACCGCGCCGATCACCAAGCTGCGCCAGGCCGGGTGCGATCTCATCGCGATGGGCACCATCGTGCGCGATTCGATCGTCCCCTATGTCACGGCGCGCAAGATGGGCTGGAACGACGTGGTGTTCGTCGGCTCGGCCGCGGCCTACGATCTGGTGGTCGGCGCGGCCCAGGGCATGGACGGCTTCCACGCCATGGGTCTCACCGAGATGCCCTACGCCGACAGCACGGTCGCGAGCGTCCGCGACTTCGTCGATCGCTATAGGAAGAAGTTCAACATCGATCCCAACATCGGCGCCGTTTACGGCTACGTCGGTGCCGATCTGACCGTTGCCGGCCTGAAGAACGCCGGTGTCGACCTCACGCTCGACAGCTTCATCAAGGGCATGGAAGCGATCAAGAACCACAAGGACATCTTCGACGGCCCGCCGGTGAGCTTCGGTCCGCAGGTCCGCCAGGGCGCCAACTCCTCGTTCCTGGCCGAGGTCAAGGGCGGACGCTGGACTCGCGTCACCCCTCCCCTGGGTTTCTGACGCCAGCCCATCGCCTCTTCCGCTGTGCGGACCACGGACCGCCCGGCGGAATGGCGAGGCGCTGGACGCAAAGGCGCGCTATGATGCCCGCATCAGCCCACGAAAGGGTTGGCAAGACCCGCCAAGGGCTGCGTTGAACGGGAGGATAAGCGATATGAAACCGAGACTGGTAATGGTCGCGGCTGCCGGCTTGATGGCCGTCGCGACCGGCGCGTCGGCCGAGACGCGTGGTGTGACCAAGACCGAGATCCTGCTGGGCTCGCACAGCGACCTGTCGGGCGTGGCCGCCACCTACGGCGTGTCATCGACCAACGCCGCCAAGATGCGCTTCGACGAGATCAACGACACCGGCGGCCTGTTCGGCCGCAAGATTCGTTTCATCGTCGAGGACAACGGCTACCAGGTGCCCAAGGCGGTGCAGGCCTGCAACAAGCTGATCAACCGCGACAAGGTCTTTGCGTTCGTCTCGGCGCTGGGCACGCCGATGAACAACGCCTGCTTCAAGGATCAGTTTGCGGCCGAGGTGCCCAACCTGTTTCCGCTGACGGCGGCACGCTCGATGTTCGAGCCCTTCAACCGCCTGAAATTCTATAACGCCGCGACCTACGTCGATCAGATCCGGGCGGGCATCAACCATTTCGTGAAGGAGAAAGGCAAGAAAGCCATCTGCGTGATGTATCAGGATACCGACTTCGGCAAGGAGGTCCTGGAAGGCGCCGAGCTGCAGGCCAAGAAGCTCAACATCAAGCTGCTCGAAACCGCAGCCCACAAGCCCACCGACCAGGACTTCACGGCGCCGATCACCAAGCTGCGCCAGGCCGGTTGTGATCTCATTGCGATGGGCACGATCGTGCGCGACACGATCGTGCCCTACGTCACGGCACGCAAGATGGGATGGAACGACGTGGTGTTCGTCGGCTCGGCCGCGGCCTACGACTCGGTCGTGGGTGCCGCCCAGGGCATGGACGGCTTCTACGCCATGGGCCTCACCGAGATGCCGTACCCCGACAGCCCCGTGCCGACCGTCCGCGACTTCGTCGATCGCTACAAGAAGAAGTTCAACATCGATCCCAACATCGGCGCGGTCTACGGCTATGTCGGTGCCGACCTCACGGTGACCGGAATCAAGAATGCCGGCGCCGATCTGACGCTCGACAGCTTCATCAAGGGCATGGAAGCGATCAAGAACCACAAGGACATCTTCGATGGCCCGCCGGTGAGCTTCGGACCGCAGACCCGCCAGGGCGCCAACTCCTCGTTCCTGGCCGAGGTCAAGGGCGGACGCTGGACCCGCGTCACCCAGCCGCTCGGATTCTGAGCACTTTTCGCCTCTCCCTCCTCTCCCGCTCCGCGGGAGAGGAGATCCGTCAGTCTCTCAGCGTCGAGAGAGCCGCACACACATGGAGGAGACGATGATGCGACGGGTAGCGATGCTTGCGGCCACGGCTTTAGCGGCCCTGGCCACCAACGCGGCGGCTCAAACGCGGGGCGTCACCAAGACCGAAATCCTGCTGGGCACGCATACCGATCTGTCGGGTGTCGGCGCGACCTACGGCATCTCCTCGTCGAACGGCATGAAGATGCGGTTCGACGACGCCAACGATGCCGGCGGCATCCACGGCCGCAAGATCCGCCTCGTCGTCGAGGACAGCGCCTACCAGGTGCCCAAGGCGGTACAGGCGTGCAACAAGCTCATCAATCGCGACAAGGTATTCGCGTTCGTGCAGGCCGGCGGCACGCCGATGAACAATGCCTGCTTCAAGGAGCAGCTCGCCGCCGAAGTGCCCAACCTCTTTCCGCTGACGGCCGCGCGCTCGATGTACGAGCCGCTGCATCGGCTGAAGTTCCAGGCCGGCGCGTCGTACGTCGACCAGGTGCGTTCGGCGGTGAACTACCTCGTCAAGGAAAAGGGCAAGAAAGCCCTGTGCGTGATGTATCAGGACACCGACTACGGCAAGGAGATCATCGAGGGAGTCGAGACGCAGGCCAAGAAGCTGGGGATCAAGATCGTCGAGATGACGGCACACAAGCCGACCGACCAGGACTTCACGGCGCCGATCACCAAACTGCGCCAGGCCGGCTGCGACCTGATCGTGATGGGCACCATCGTGCGCGACGCGATCGTTCCCTACACGACGGCGCGCAAGATGGGGTGGAACGACGTCGACTTCGTCGGATCGAGCGCATCCTTCGACATCGTCGTCGGCGCCGCGCAGGGCATGGAAGGCTTCTACGCCATGGGCCTGACCGATATCCCCTACGCCGACAGCGCCACGCCGACGATCCGCGCCTTCGTCGAGACGTACAAGAAGAGGTTCACTATCGATCCCAACATCGGCGCCGTCTACGGCTACATCGCCGCCGACCTCACCATCGCCGGCCTGAAGAACGCCGGCGCCGACCTGACGCTCGACAGCCTCATCAAGGGCCTGGAGGCGATCAAGGGCCACAAGGACATCTTCAACGGCCCGGAAGTGAATTTCAGCGCCCAGGTCCACCAGGGTGCCAGTTCGTCGTTCCTGGCCCAGGTCAAGGGCGGCCGCTGGGTCGCGGTGACCAAGCCGCTGGGGTTCTGATTTGGTCCGAGCACTCGCCTCTCCCGCCTGGCGGGAGAGACGGAAATGCAGGGTGGCGACGGCACTGTCCCCATGACTAAGCTGCCCCGACAGTTGACGGAGGGGCGCGATGGCCGGACGGGTCGCGGGCAAGGTAGCGTTGATCACGGGCGGAGCATCGGGTCTCGGTTTCGCTGCGGCCAGGCTGATGGCGGCCGAGGGCGCCACGGTGGTGATCACCGACATCCAGAAGGACAAGGGCCCGGCGGCGGCGCGCGACATCGGCGGCGACACGCTGTTTCTCGAGCATGACGTGGCCAGCGAATCGAGCTGGACGGTCGCCATCGACCGCACGCTGGAGCGTTTCGGCAAGATCAACGTGCTGGTGAACTCGGCCGGCATCGCCGGCCCCGACGGCTCGATCGAGACGGCGTCGCTGCGGCAGTTTCAGCGCATGATGGCGGTCAACGCCGAGGGCACGTTCCTGGGCTGCCAGAATGCCGTGCGCGTCATGAAGGGCAACGGCGAGAAGAATTCCATCGTCAACATCTCGTCGGTGGCCGGCGTGGTCAGCGGCTGGCAGATGGTGTGCTACAGCCCGTCGAAGGCAGCCGTGCGGCTGCTGACCAAGAGCGTGGCCCTGCATTGCGCCCGCGCCGGCTACGACATCCGCTGCAACTCGGTGCATCCCGCCTTCATCGATACGCCGATGGTCCAGGGCGGCATCGAGGGCGATCCCGATCCCGACAAGGCGCGCAAACGGCTGACCCGCATGGTGCCGATGGGCCGCATCGGCGAGCCCAACGATATCGGCTACATGATCCTCTATCTTGCCTCCGACGAATCGAAGTTCACCACCGGCGCCGAGATGATCGTCGACGGCGGCTGCACCGCGATGTGATCGCCATGTCGGCATCGAACGAACTGACCGGCCAGGTCGCCCTTGTCACCGGCGGCGCGTCGGGTATCGGCGCCGCCTGCGCCCGCCTGCTCGCGGCACACGGCGCGACCGTGGTGATCGGAGACGTCCAAGACGACCTCGGCACCGCGGTCGCCGCCGAGATCGGCGCGCCGTGTTCCTTCCGCACGCTCGACGTCGCCCGCGAGCCGTCGTGGACCACCGTGATGGACGACACGCTCGCCCGCTTCGGCCGGCTCGACATCCTGGTGAACAACGCCGGCATCGCCGGGTCGGGAACGATCGAGGACACCACGATCCAGATGTGGGAACGCACCCACGCGATCAATCTCGACGGCGTGTTCCTGGGCTGCAAATTCGCCATCGCGGCGATGAAACGCACCGGCCCCGGCAAACCGGCGCCCAAGGGCGCCATCGTCAACATCTCCTCGATCGCCGGCATCGTCGGCGCCGCCGGTCCCTGCGCGTATACGGCCAGCAAGGGTGCGGTGCGTCTGCTGACCAAGAGCGTCGCCCAGCATTGCGCCGACAAGCGCTACGGCATCCGCTGCAACTCGATCCACCCGGGCGGCATCGACACGCCGATCTTCAATCCGCTCTGGCAGCGTGTCGGACGCGCGCCGGGCAAAGCCCTGATCGATGCCATCCATCCGATCGGCCACATGGGCGAACCTGACGATATCGCCCAGGCGGTGCTTTACCTCGCCACCGATCGCGCCCGGTTTGTCACCGGCGCCGAGTTGATCGCCGACGGCGGCATCACCTCAGGCATCCAGAGGAGGACGTTCGGTGGCGCGCTTTGAAGCCAGGACGGTGATCGTCACCGGCGGCGCGTCCGGCATCGGCGCCGCCACCTGCCGGCTGGCGGTGGCCGAGGGTGCCAGCGTGGTGGTCGCCGACCTGCCATCGCAAGCCGATCACGCCCCTGCGCTGATCGCCGAGCTTGGTGCCCGGGCGGTGTTCATGCCGATCGACGTCACCCGCGAGGACGACTGGCGCCGCCTGATGGCCGACACCCTGGCGCGCTTCGGCCGCCTCGACGGCCTGGTCAACGGTGCCGGCATCGGCGTCGCCCAGGATATCGAGGCCTGCTCGCTCGACGATTTCCGGCGCGTCTACCGCGTCAATGGATTGGGTGTTTTCCTCGGCTGCCAGCATGCCGTGACGGCCATGCGCACCGGCCGCGGTGGATCGATCGTGAACATCTCATCGGTTCTGGGCCTGCGCGGCACCGGCGGCGCACCAGCCTATGCGGCCAGCAAGGGCGGCGTTCGCCTGCTGACCAAGAACGTCGCGGTTCATTGTGCTCAGAACGGCTACAACATCCGCTGCAATTCGGTACACCCCGGCTACATCGATACACCGATGATCGCGCCGCGGCTGGAGCGGTCGGTCGACAATCTGTCGGGGCGCCAGTACCTGGAGAGCCTGCACCCGATGGGTCGGCTCGGCCGCCCGGAGGAGATCGCGCGGCTGGTCCTGTTCCTGCTGTCGGATGAGTCGTCGTTCTCGACCGGCGCCGAGTTCGTTGCCGATGGTGGCCTGACAGCCTGACCTCAAAAAGATGAGGCGGCCACCCGCCGGGGAACGGGTGCGCCGCCTCTACAGGAGCGCCGCCAGCGCGGTGGCGCTACTCGCTGCGAGCCTCCGGGAAGAGGCTGCAGGCGGCCGACCCAGCCGGGGAACCGGACCAACCACCCATTGCGCGCACCGCGTGCGTTCGGTGCACCGCAGAATACCTTACTGGGGTCCCAGGGGGACCAACCGGCGCCAGATCCAGCCGGGGGACCGGATCCAGACTGCCTCGCCGGCGCGCCGCGTGCGTACGGCGCGCTGGTTTGCCTAGAGAGGGTACGCTCACTGGTTTTTACACAACGCTACGCATATCAGGAGAAGTCAGATAGGTACCAACAACCGCAAATCGGCGGGAAACGGCACCCAGAGAGTGGCAGGATATTCGGCGCTATCGCCGCGGACCACCCAGTCCGCCATCAACCATCCTCGTGACTATGACTTCTCAAAATGACGTAGAGGGAGAAGACTTCGCGGCTGAAAACCGATCAACAAACGCCCGAGTATGGGGGAAAGGGAATATGGGTGGGCGCCCGTCTATCGATCCTCCGGTCAAATGACCAAACCGGTCTGACCGCTCCCTCGACAGGATGAAGGCTAATCGCCCTCACCTGATCTCTCAAATGGAATCGCGTTCCGGCTCCTTTCAGGGCGCTATTTTTAGCAACGCCCTAACAACTAAGCCTTGCATCAGCCATAAATTAACGCCTCTTTGACGGACTCATCAATACCCCTTCACGGACAATTTTTAGCGCCATAAATCTTAATCTTATAAGTCACCTCAGATTTCTCTATTAACACATTAATATATATAACAAAAACTCGACCATTGACGGCCGGGTGCAATTTGCGCTCGTGGCGACATCAGGCGATGGTGACGCCCGCGTCGGCGACAATCGTTTGCCCGGTGATGAAGGCGCCGGCCTTCGACGCCAGCATCACGGCGATGCCACCGATGTCATCCGGCTCGCCGATCCGGCGCAGCGGCGCCGACCGCAGGCGCTTGCCGAGGTACTCCGGATTTTCCCACAGCGCTCGTGCAAAATCTGTCTTCACCAGCCCCGGGGCGATCGCGTTGACCCGGATGTTGTCGGGGCCCAACTCGATGGCGAGGTTGCGCGTGAGCGCCATGTCCGCCGCCTTGGAGATGCCGTAGGCACCCAGCACCGCCGTGCCGCGCAGGCCGCCGATCGAGGATACGATGATCACGGCACCGTCCTTCTTGGCGCGCATGTCCGGCAGGCACAGGTTGATCAGCCAGATGTTGGACAGGATGTTGTTCTGCATGATCTTGGTGAAGGCCTCGTCCGGCATCTTCTCGGTCGGTCCGTAGTACGGGTTCGACGCGGCGTTGCAGACGACGATATCGATCGCCCCGAACGCCTTGCGGGTCTCGGCCACCAGCTTTTCGAGCTGTGCTTTCTCGGAAATGTTGCAGCCCACCGCGATCGCCTGACCACCCTGCTTGCGGATGCCTTCCGCCACCTCTTCGCAATTGGGCACCTTGCGGCTGGAGATCACCACCTTGGCGCCCTGCAGCGCCAGTTGCTCGGCGATCGACTTGCCGATGCCCTTGCTCGAGCCCGTGACGATGGCGACCTTGCCGGTCAGGTCGAAAAGCGGCGATGCCATGGATGGTGCTCCGTCCTGCGTTGTTGTGCGCACCGTGGCCCGCACGGCTATCCGGCGCAAGCTTGGCGGTGGCCATCGTTCGACTGGCGGCTCGCGCGCGGGCAGCCAACGGCATTGCGCATCGGCGGCGCTTCACATATGGTCCGCGCCCGTCCGCGACAGAGCCAAGCGAGAGTACGATGAGAGCCTTCATGTCCAACCAGAAAGGAGCTGCCACCCACCGACAGGACATGATGTTCCATGCTTACGCGAATCCAGAAGGATCAGGCGCGCCCAGACGCCGCTCTTAGCGACCGGACCTCTTCAGCATACAGCCCTGCAGACGCCACGCCGGCGTCCGAAGCCGTTCGCTTCCGCCATCGGCTGAAGAAGTTCCTCTCCTACTACAGGCCTCACATGCCGCTGTTGCTGGCGGACGTGGCCTGCGCGCTCGTCGTGTCGCTGACGGCGCTTTTCCTGCCCCTGTGCGCCAATCACATCACCAAGCGCCTCGTCGCGCTCAACGACGTGCCCGATGCGCTGAACCAGATCTACGGCATGGGCGCCATCATGCTCGCCCTGCTGGCGATCCAGGTGCTGAGCACCCTGTTCGTGGACTACCAGGGCCACGTCATGGGCGCGAAAATGGAAAGCGCCCTGCGCAAGGAGGTGTTCGAGCACTGCCAGAAGCTGTCGTTCAGCTTCTATGACCGCCAGCGGGTCGGTCAGCTCATGAGCCGCATCACCAACGACCTGCTGGCCCTGGGCGAGCTCTATCATCACGGGCCAGAGGATATCGCGATCGCCGTCCTGAAGTTCGTCGGCGTGATGATCATCCTGGCCCACCTCGACGTGCCGCTCACCCTGCTGATCCTTGGCGTCATGCCGTTTGCCGTTCTTTACGCCCTGCACTTCAACGGCCGGATGAACCGGGCGCTGACGCGCAGCCGACAGCAGATCGGGACCATCAACGAGCGCGTCGAAGACTCGCTGGCCGGCATTCGCGTCGTGAAGTCGTTCGCCAACGAGGATCTCGAGAACCGGCGTTTCGACGCCGAGAACGTCAGGTTCCTGGAAAGCCGCAAGGAGGGTTACAGAAGCGAGGCCTTCTTCTCGGTGGGCACCATCACCTTCGCCCAGATCATCACGGTCGGCGTCATCGTGATCGGCGCCGTGCGGGTGTTGCACGCCGAACTCAGCGTGGCGGACATGCTGACCTTCCTGCTGTGCGTCGCGGTGCTCGTCGACCCGGTCCAGCGCCTGGCCAACTTCGTGCGCCTCTGGCAGCAGGGCTTCACCGGCTTCGTCCGGGTGATGGAAATCCTCGAGGTGGCGCCGGACGTCACGGACCGGCTCGGCGCCCAGGTCCTGTCGGAGCCCCGCGGGGCGCTCACCTTCCGCGACGTCGCCTTCCGCTACGACGAGGACGGCCCGCACGTCTTGAACAACCTGTCGCTGGATATCCGGCCCGGGGAGTTCGTCGCCCTGGTCGGCGCGTCGGGGGTCGGCAAAAGCACGCTGTGCTCCCTGATCCCCCGCTTCTACGAGGTAACGCGGGGCGCCATTCTGGTCGATGGCGTCGACATCCGCGATGTCACCCTGTCGTCGTTGCGGCGGAACATCGGCGTCGTCCAGCAGGACGTCTACCTGTTCTCGGGCACCGTTGCCGAGAACCTGCGCTATGGGCGGCCGGAGGCCGGCGATACAGCGTTGATCGAGGCGGCCAAGGCTGCCCATGCCCACGATTTCATCATGGCCCTGCCGAAAGGATATGACACCGATATTGGGCAACGTGGGGTGAAGCTGTCCGGCGGCCAGAAGCAGCGGCTGACCATCGCCCGGGCTTTCCTGAAAGACCCCGCGATCCTGATCTTCGACGAGGCCACCAGTGCGCTGGACAACGAGAGCGAGCGGGCGGTCCAGCTGGCCTTGCTGAAACTGGCGCAGGGCCGCACCACCCTGGTCATCGCCCACCGACTGTCGACGGTCCGTAATGCCGACCGGATTCTGGTCCTGACCGACCAGGGGATCGTCGAGCAGGGCAGCCACGAGACCCTGCTTGCCGCCGGCGGCACCTATGCCGGCCTCTACAGGGTACAGGCCAGTCTTTAGCACGCGTGAACGGGTTGTGGCCGGTCCGGCCATTGACGGCCCGCCGGCCACAGCTTAATTGCGGCCGACTGACATGACCCACACGTCACCTGAGGAGAACGCCGCATGCTGGGCTTGATGCAGGATCGCCCGCTTCTGATCTCGCAGCTCATCGACTTCGCGGCCGACTATCACGGCGACACCGAAATCGTCTCGCGGACGGTCGAAGGGCCGATCCACCGCTACACCTACAAGGACGCGCACAAGCGGGCCAAGCAGATGGCCGAGGCGCTGACGGGGCTCGGCATCAAGCCGGGCGATCGGATCGGGACCCTGGCCTGGAACGGCTACCGGCATTTCGAGCTCTATTACGGCATCTCGGGCATGGGCGCCGTGTGCCACACCATCAACCCGCGCCTGTTTCCGGAGCAGATCGCCTATATCGTCAATCACGCCGAAGATCAGATCCTCTTCGCCGACATCAACATCCTGCCGCTGGTCGAGACTCTCGCACCACAGATGAAGTCAGTGCGCCACATCGTGGCGATGACCGATCGTGCCCATCTGCCGGCCGACCTGAACATTCCCAACCTGCTGGTCTACGAGGAACTGATCGCCGACAAGCCCGGGACGTTCGAGTGGCCCCAGTTCGACGAACGCACGGCCTCCTCGCTCTGCTACACCTCAGGCACCACGGGCAATCCCAAGGGCGTGCTTTACCATCACCGCTCGACCCTCCTGCACGCCTACGCCAGTGCGCTGCCGGACGGCATCGGCATCTCGGCCCGCGATACGGTCCTGCCGGTGGTGCCGATGTTCCACGTCAATGCCTGGGGCCTGCCCTATTCCGGCTGCCTGTCCGGCGCCAAGCTGGTGTTCCCCGGTGCGGCGCTGGACGGCGCCAGCCTGTATGAGCTGTTCGAGAGCGAGGGCATCACCATCACCGCCGGCGTGCCGACGGTGTGGCTGCTCCTGCTGCAGCATCTGCAGGCCAAGAACCTCAAGCTGTCGACCTTGCGCAAATCGGTGATCGGCGGCTCGGCCTGCCCGCCGGCGATGATCGAGACCTTCAAGCGCGACTACGGCGTGGACGTGCTGCACGCCTGGGGCATGACCGAGATGAGCCCCCTGGGCACGGTCAACACACCCAAGACCAAGCACCCGTCGCTGCCCAAGGAAGAACAGGACGCAGTGCGCGCCAAGCAAGGGCGCATACTGTTCGGTGTCGAGATGAAGATTATCGACGACAACGGCACGGCATTGCCGCGCGACGGCAAGGCGTTCGGCGATCTGCTGGTGCGCGGGCCGTGGATTACGTCGGGCTATTTCCGCGGCGAGGGCGGCAGCCCGTTGCGCGACGGCGGCTGGTTCCCCACCGGCGACGTCGCCACGCTCGACGCCGACGGCTACATGCAGATCACCGACCGCTCCAAGGATGTCATCAAGTCAGGTGGCGAGTGGATCAGTTCGATCGATCTCGAAAACGCCGCCATGGCACACCCCGCGGTCGCCGAAGCCGCGGTGATCGGCATACACCACCCCAAGTGGGACGAGCGGCCGCTGCTGATCATCCAGAAAAAGCCCGGTGCTGATGTCGACAAGGACACGCTGATCGACTTCCTCAAGGACAAGGTCGCCAAGTGGTGGCTGCCCGACGATGTCGCCTTCGTCGCATCGATCCCGCACACCGCCACCGGCAAGATTCTCAAGACCAAGCTGCGCGAGGATTTCAAGGGCCACAAGCTGCCGACGGCGTGATGGCCAAGCGAACCATGACGTTCAACGGAATAACCACAGGGAGCCACCCATGCTGGGGCTGATGCAGGATCGTCCACTCCTGATTTCTCAGATCATCGACTTCGCAGCCGAGTACTATGGCGACGTCGAGATCGTATCGCGCGCCGTTGAAGGGCCGGTCCATCGCTACACGTATCGCGACGCCCATCACCGCGCCAAGAAGCTGGCCGAGGCGCTGCAGAGCCTCGGCATCAAGCTGGGCGACCGGGTCGGTACCGTGGCCTGGAACGGCTACCGTCACTTCGAGCTTTACTACGCCGTGTCGGGCATCGGCGCCGTTCTGCATACGCTCAATCCGCGGTTGTCGCCCGAGCATGTGGCCTACATCGCCAACCACGCCGAAGACCAGGTGATCTTCGTCGACCTGAACCTGGTACCGGTGGTCGAGGCCGTGATCGGCCAGCTCAAGACCGTGCGCCATGTCATCGTGATGACCGATCGCGCCCATATGCCCAAGGACAGCAAGATCGCCAACCTGCTGTGCTACGAGGAGCTGATCGCGGACAAGCCCGGCACGCTGGCGTGGCCGACCTTCGATGAACGCACCGCGTCGTCGCTCTGCTACACGTCGGGCACGACGGGCAACCCGAAGGGCGTGCTCTACAGCCATCGCTCGACCGTGCTGCATTCCATCATGATGACCAGCGGGCCGGTGCTGGCGCTCAACCCCGACAACACGATCCTGCCGGTCGTGCCCATGTTCCACGCCAACGCCTGGGGCCTGGTGTACGGCGCGCCGATGAGCGGCTGCAAACTGGTGTTCCCCGGCTTTCGCCTTGACGGTGCCAGCGTGTATGAGCTGCTCGACTCGGAGGATGTCGACGTCAGTGCCGGCGTGCCGACCGTGTGGCTCGCCCTGCTGAACTACTGCGAGCAGAACGGCAAGAAACTGTCGAAGATGAAGCGCACGCTGATCGGCGGCTCGGCCGTACCGCATGCGATGATCTCCCGCTTCTGGAAGGAGCATGGCACCGACGTGGTGCACGGCTGGGGCATGACCGAGATGAGCCCGGTCGGCACGATCACCCGCTTCAACCGCGGCGAGCGCGCGCTGCCTGACGAGCAGCGCTTCGAGATCCAGGCCAAGCAGGGCCGTCCCGTGTTCGGCGTCGAGATGAAGATCGTCGACGACGCGGGCAACGATCTGCCCAAGGATGGCAAGGCCAGCGGCAACCTGCTGGTGCGCGGTCCGTGGATCGTGAACGGCTATATGAAAGGCGAAGGCACCGCCGGGTTCACCAAGGACGGCTGGTTCCACACCGGCGACGTCTCGAAGCTGGAGCCGGACGGCTCGATGGTGATCACCGACCGCTCCAAGGACGTGATCAAGTCGGGCGGCGAGTGGATCAGCACGATCGACCTGGAGAATGCCGCCATGGGTCATCCGGCGGTGGCCGAGGCTGCCGTGATCGGCATCCAGCATCCCAAGTGGGACGAACGGCCGCTGCTGATCGTGCAGCTGAAGGCCGGCGCCAATGCCGGCAAGCAGGACATCCTGGATTTCGTGAAGGACAGGGTCGCCAAGTGGTGGTTGCCCGACGACGTGGCCTTCGTCGACGCCATCCCGCACGGCGCCACCGGCAAGGTCCTCAAGACCGAACTGCGCCGCACGTTCAAGGACTACACGCTGCCGACCGCGTAAGCCAAGATGGACGACCGGCCCCACATCCATGTCCCGGCCTGGGCGGATGTGGGGTTGTGGCGGATCGGCACCGCGCCCCTGCTGGACCAGGCCTACGCGCGGGCGACCTGGGTGCTGGTGGCCCAGCTGGTGGCATTGGGCGCCATCTGGCTCAGTGTCACGTACCATCGCGACACGTCGGCGATCGAAGTCGTCATCATCGCGCTGCTGGTCGCTGCCGCGCTTGCGTTCAGCGTCATGCAGGCCGGCCTCGTCTGGCTGGCCATCGCCCGCAACAGGCACTGGGACACCCCGTCAAACCGATGGCTCAGCGCCGGGCTCGGCGTCGTCATGCTGGTCGCAAGCGGCTTCGTGACCTACGCCAAGACCGTGCCGTCGATCACGGAACTTTGGAACATCGCGCACGGCGACGCCGCGTTGCGTGACGGTTCCATGGCCGTGTCCGACGACGGCACGCAGCTGTTTTTCGCCCGCACCTTTTCGCTGGGAACAGCCGAGGAATTCAAACGCCTGCTGCAGTCCGCCCCCAACGTCACGACGATCCATTTGCAAAGCCCGGGGGGCCGGCTCGGCGAAGCCGTCGAGATCCACGACACCATCCGTGCCCGTCGGCTTGACACGGTGGTCGATGATTTCTGTTTTTCCGCCTGCACCATCGCCTATCTCGGCGGCAAAGAACGCCAGCTCCGCGAGGATGCCAAACTCGGGTTTCACGGCTCCGCTTTTCCCGGCCTGGCGCAATCGGAGTTGGACAAGACCAATCGGGCGATGCTGCGTTTTCTCGTCGCCGCCGGCGTCGACGTTGCCTTCGCCCGACGCGCCGTGAGTACGCCAGCCGAGTCCCTCTGGATTCCGCCGGCAACCGACCTGGTCGACGCCGGGGTCGTCCACAAGATCATCCGATAGGGATCGCCGGGTTGCCGCCGGCGAAGGCACGCCGGAACGACGTCGGAGACGCTCCGAAACGGCGCGCGAAGGCCGTCGAGAACGCCGCCGGATCGTTGAAACCGCATCGGGCCGCCACGGCCTGGACGGAGACGGTGCGATCGCACAGCAGTGCCCGGGCATGATCCAGCCGAAGCGCGGCCAGCAGCCTGCCGGGCGCCAGACCGAACGCGGTCATGCACCGCCGGTGGAAGCTGCGCTCGCTCATGCCCATCGCGGATGCCATGTGGGCGACCGAGACGGCGTGATCCAGCCGCGGGGTGAGCCAGGCGATGAGCCGCCCCAGGTCCGGTCCGCGTGACTGCAGGGCCAGCGGTTCGGCGAACTGCGACTGCCCCCCGGGCCGTACGAGATGCAGCACGAGATCCCGCGCTACCTGCAGCGCCACGTCGTGACCGAGGTCGCGTGCTACCAGCGCCAACGCCAGATCCACGCCGGAGGCGACACCGGCTGAGGTCCAGATGCGACCGTCCTCGACGAAGAGCGCTTCGCGTTCGACCCGGATGTCGGGAAAGCGTGTCGCGAGGACGTCGAGCCAGCCCCAATGCGTGGTGGCCCGCCTGCCGTTCAGCGCGCCCATCGCGGCGAGGATGAAAGCGCCGGTGCAGATCGATACGACGCGTTGCGCGGTATCGACCGATCGTTCCATCCAGCGCATCAGCCGCTTGTCGTCGAGCACCGCGCGCAGGCCGCGGCGCCGACCGCCGGGCACGATCAGCGTGTGCACGGGACGCCGTGCGCCGGGCAGCGGCATGGCGGCCAGCGTCAAACCGGCGATCGTGGGCACTGTCCGCCGCGGTCCCACGAACATCACGTCGTAGGCGCCGCCGCCGGCACGACGGTTGGCTTGCCCGAACACGTCGGCAGGTCCCGCGGCATCCAGCAGCTGCATGTTGCCGTAGAGCAGGATGGCAACACGTCTGGGGTTGGCAGTTTTACCCATATCTTTGTCATACCCGCCAACACCGCCACCGTCCATGCTGCCAGTGTCGATGACCACCGCGGAGGGACTACGATGAAAATCCAGATGCTCGTCTATCCCGGCATGACACTGCTCGACCTTGTCGGGCCGCTGCAGACATGGGCGCGCTGGCCCGATGGTGAACTGCAGTTCGTCTGGAAGACGCCGGGGCCCGTTCCTACCGATGCCGGACTGTCGGTCGTGGCCACCACCACCTTTGCCGACGCGTGGCCCGACCCCGATATCCTGTTTGCGCCCGGCGGCCTGGACGGCACGTTTGCATTGATCACGGATAACGAGACCATCGACTTCCTGGCGTCACGTGGCGAGCGTGCGGCCTGGGTGACGAGCGTCTGCACCGGTGCTCATCTGCTGGGCGCCGCCGGCCTGCTCAAGGGATACCGGGCGGCAACGCACTGGTATCTGCTCGACGAACTGGCGCTGTTCGGTGCCACGCCATCGGCGGAGCGCTATGTGATCGACCGCAATCGCGCGACCGGCGGCGGTGTCACGGCCGGGATCGACTTCGGCCTGGCGCTGGCGGCGGAGATTCTCGGCGAGCCTCACGCGCGCGCGGTACAGTTGGGCATGCAGTATTCACCGCAGCCGCCGTTCCAGTCCGGCACGCCGGCCGAGGCGCAGCCGCAGACCGTCACTCAGGTCAGGGAGCGCTTTCAGTCCAACGGCCGCGACCAGATGCTGGCCACCGCGCTCACGCGAGCCGCGGCGCGCCTGAGCGCGTAGGCCGTCCCTATCGTTTGCCGATCGCCGCTACGTCGAACGGTGTCGTCTGATAGAGTTGATTGATCCAGTTGCCGAACAGCAGATGGGCCTGGCTGCGCCAGCGGTTCTCGGGTTGGCGGCCGGGATCGTCCTTGGGAAAGTAGTTGCGCGGCGTGGCGATCGCCTTGTTCGCACCGACGTCGCGGAAGTACTCCTCGCTGAGCGAGTTGGAGTCGTACTCGATGTGATTGAACATGTGCAGCGACCCGTGCGCAGGGTCGTCCAGCAGGCAGAGGCCCGCCTCGTCCGACTCCATCAGCACGGTCATCCCGGTGCCGGCCGGGATGTCCTCGCGGCGAACCTCGGTCCAGCGCGACACCGGGATAGAGAAGTCGTCGGAGAAGCCGCGCAGGTAAGGCGACGTCGGCGCCAGGTTGCGGTGGCGGAAGACGCCGAACGCCTTCTCTGCCAGCTGATGCTTGGGAATGCCGTGGAAGTGGTTGATCGCCGCCTGCGCGCCCCAGCAGATGTTGAAGCAGCCATGGACATGGGTCTGCGTCCAGTCGAAGACGCGGCGCAGTTCGTCCCAGTAGGTCACCTGCTCGAACGGCATCGTCTCCACCGGAGCACCAGTGACGATGAAGCCGTCGAACTTCTCGGACCGCACGTCTTCCCAGTCGCGATAGAACGATATGATGTGCTCGCTGGGCGTGTTGCGCGCGACATGATTGGTCATCTTGACCAACGTCAGCTCCACCTGCAGCGGCGTCGCGCCCAGCAGCCGCGCGATCTGCGTTTCGGTCTTGATCTTGTTGGGCATCAGATTGAGTAGGCCGATGCGCATGGGCCGGATATCCTGGCGCACTGCGTCCGCCTCGCGCATGACCATGACCCCTTCCGCATCGAGCGTGGCGCGGGCGGGCAGGTCATCGGGTATCTTGATCGGCATCGACTCAATCTCACTCTACCGGGTTACCGGGCACTCGGCCGGTCGGCGCGGCCGTTTTTATCCCAGAACCGACGTCAAAGCATGCGCGGCATTGCGCATCAGCCCTCGGGCACTCTTGACCCCGCCCGGATTGCGCACTAAGGTTTGAATTGAATTCAATTCAATATCATGCCCAGAACCAGAAACACCCAACCCCGCACCGCCGGCGATGCGGCTCAGCGCATCCTGGATGCCGCGGCGGCCGAATTGGTCGCCGGCAACGGATCGCTGGAAATGCTGGCGGTGGCGCGCCGGGCTGACGTGTCGGTGGGCTTGGCCTATCACCATTTCGGCTCCAAGGGCGGCCTGCTGGCTGCGGTGGCCGAGGACTTCTACGCGCGCCTTGATGAGGCGGCCGGCAATGCCGCGATCGGCGATGTCGCCGATTGGGCGATCCGCGAGCACGAGCGCGTGCGCCTGGCGGTGTCGTTCCATTATCGCGAGCCACTGGCGCCGCTGATGCTGGGCCGCTTGTCCGCCGAGCCGGAGGTTGCGGCGGTCGAGAAGGCGCACTTCGAACGGCAGGTCCGGCGCGGTGCGCGCAACATCGCGCAGGGCCAGGAAAGGGGTGCCATCCCCAGCCGCCACGATCCGAGCCTTCTGGTGGCGATGGTGCTGGGCGGCGTGCGTGCCGGCGTGATGACGGCGCTGGCCCGCAAGCCCCGTCCGGACGCCGCCATGCTCACGCGCGAGATCTGGAACTTCGTGGAGTCGGCCACGCACCTTGAGGCCCGACCGCGGACCGAGGAGGAACGCCATGCAACCCCATCCGCAACGCTACGGATTCGAGATCGCGCAAAGACCGCCACTACCGGAAACCGCGGCTGACATCGAGGCCGTGCGCCGCGACGGCTTCGTTGTCCTGGAGCGCCTGATCACGCCGGCGCACTGTGACGCCATCCGAGAGGAGACCGCGCGTCTGCTGAAAGGTGCCGGACGCAATGCCTTCGAGGGCTTCAACACGCAACGTGTCTATAACGTGCTGACCAAGACGCGGCTGTTGGACGATCTGATCGACCACCCACGCGTGCTGGCCCTGCTCGATCAGCTGTTCGAACCCAACTACCTGTTGAGCCAGGCCCAGCTGATCAACATCCGCCCTGGAGAAGCCGCGCAGGCGCTGCATTATGACGACGGCTTCTACAAGGTGCCGCGCCCGCGTCCGGCCCTGGGCGCCGCCACGATCTGGGCCATCGATGCCTTCACCGAAGACAACGGCGCCACGGCGATCGTGCCGCGCAGCCACGACTGGGGGCAGAGCCCGGTGCCAACACCGGCGCAGACAATTCCCTGCGTCATGCCGGCAGGATCCGCCGTGTTCTTCGTCGGCACGCTCTGGCATGGCGGCGGCGGCAACCACACGAACAGCAACCGCCTCGCCTTCACGGCGCAATACTGCGCGCCATGGCTGCGACAGCAGGAGAACTTTTTCCTCGAAGTGCCACGCGAGACGGTACGGATCCTGCGGCCCACCCTGCAAAGCCTGATCGGCTATTCGATCTATCCGCCCTTCATGGGCATGGTCGACTCCATGCATCCCAAGCGCGTACTCGACGCCTGAGTCTCTTCACCTCTCCCGCCAGCGGGAGAGGTCGACGCGCGCGTAAGCGCGCGGCGGGTGAGGGGCCGAAGACTCGACATCGCTTGCCCTCACCCCCCCATCGCGGTGCGCGCGACGGGCCCCTCCCTCTCCCGCGCGCGGGAGAGGGTTTTGATACTCTCCCTATCGCGCCCCCTGCAGACTCGTGCTAAGCCGCGAGCATATGCACATAAGCGCTTTCGCGGCGCGAAACCATGCGAGGGAATGCGATGAGCGACGCGGCCATTCTGCGGTCGACTGACGGCGAGATCGGTATCCTGACGGTCAACAACCCGCCGGTGAACGCGCTCAGCGCCGCCGTGCGCACCGGCCTGGGTGAAGGCATCGCGGCGTTCGCGGCCGATCCGGCCATCAAGGCCATCGTGGTGATCGGCGGCGGCCGCACCTTCATCGCCGGCGCCGACATCCGCGAGTTCGGCAAGCCGCCATCCGGCGCATCGCTGCTGGACGTCATCAAGGCAATGGAAGATTGCCCCAAGCCGGTTGTCGCGGCCTTGCACGGCACCGCCTTGGGCGGCGGCCTGGAAACGGCGTTCGGCGCCCACTACCGCATCGCCGTGCCGCAGGCACGCGTCGGCCTGCCGGAGGTGCATCTGGGCCTGCTGCCGGGTGCCGGCGGCACGCAGCGCCTGCCGCGTCTGGCCGGTGCCGAGTTCGCGCTCGAGGCGATGATATCGGGCCGGCATATTCCGGCCAAGGAAGCGCTCAGCAAGAACATCGTCGACAAGATCGCCGACGGCGACCTGCTGGCCGGCGCCGTCGCCTATGCGCGCGAGCTGGTGGCCCAAGGCGCCCCGCTGCGCCGCATCCGCGACCTGCCGGTGAAACTCGGCACGCCGACCGCCATCGAGGATTTCGCCAAGTCGATCGCCCGCAAGGCGCGCGGCTTCAAGGCGCCGTGGAACATCATCAAGACCGTGCAGGCCGCCGTCGACCTGCCGTTCGACGAGGGCATGAAGCGTGAGCGCGAGCTGTTCAGCGAACTGCTGACGTCGAGCGAGTCGGCGGCGCAACGCTACTATTTCTTCGCCGAGCGCGAGGCGGCCAAGGTGCTCGACGTGCCGGCCGACACGCCGCAGCGCGAGATCAAGAGCGGCGGCATCATCGGCTGCGGCACCATGGGCGGTGGCATCGCCATGAACTTCGCCAACGCCGGCATTCCCGTCACCGTGCTGGAGACCAGCCAGGAGGCGCTGGATCGCGGCATGAAGGTGATCCGCACCAACTACGAGAACACCGCCAAGCGCGGCGGGCTGACCGCGGATCAGGTCGAGCAGCGCATGGCGCTGATCACGCCGACGCTCGCCTATGAGGACCTCAAGGCCGCCGACGTCATCATCGAGGCGGTGTTCGAGACGATGGAAGTCAAGGAGGCGGTGTTCAAGAAGCTCGACGCGGTCGCCAAGCCCGGCGCCATCCTCGCGACGAACACCTCGGGCCTCGACGTCAATCAGATCGCCAACTACACCCAGCGGCCCGGCGATGTGATCGGCATGCATTTCTTCTCGCCGGCCAACGTGATGAAGCTGCTGGAGAACGTACGTGGCAAGGCGACGTCCAAGGACGTCATCGCCACGGTGATGTCGCTCAGCAAGAAGATCGGCAAGATCCCGACCCTGGTCGGCGTCTGCGAGGGCTTCGTCGGCAACCGCATGCTGCGCCAGCGCGGCATTCAGGCGGCCTTCATGCTGGAGGAAGGCGCGCTGCCCCAGCAGATCGACAAGGTGATCTTCGACCTCGGCTTTCCGATGGGGCCGTTCCAGATGAGCGACCTGGCGGGCAACGATGTCGGCTGGCGCATCCGCCAGGGCAAGAAGGAGAAGGAGCAGCGCAACATCCGCTATACCGGCTATGTTGCCGATGCGATCTGCGAGCTGGGCCGTTTCGGCCAAAAGACCGGCGCCGGCTACTACCGCTACAACCTGCCCGACCGCACGCCGATTCCCGATCCCGAGGTCGAGAAGATCATCGAGGAGACCTCGAAGAAGCTTGGCGTCACGCGGCGTACGATTTCCGACCAGGAGATCCTGGAGCGCTGCCTCTATCCGATGGTCAACGAGGGCGCCAAGATCCTCGAGGAAGGCATGGCCCAGCGCGCGCTCGACATCGACGTGATCTGGGTCAACGGCTACGGCTGGCCGGTCTATCGCGGTGGCCCGATGTGGTGGGCCGACAACGTCGTCGGCCTGAAGGCGGTGCACGATGCGCTGCTGAAGTATCGCGACATGTCGGGCGACCCGTTCTGGGAGCCGGCGCCGCTGCTGAAGAAGCTGGTGCAGGAAAACCGCAAGTTTTCGAGTCTCTAGCCCTTCCCGCCAAATAGGCTACAGTCCGCCATCGCCATCAGGAGGAATCATATGGACGCCGTTATCGTATCGACCGCACGCACGCCGATCGGCAGGGCCTTTCGCGGCGCTTTCAATGACACCCACGGTGCCGATCTTGGCGCCCACGTCATCAAGCATGCCGCTGAGCGCGCCAAGGTCGAGCTGGGTGAGATTGAGGACGTGATCCTGGGCTGTGGCGCACCGGAAGGCACCACGGGCATGAACGTGGCCCGCGTTGCGGCGATGCGGGCCGGCGCACCGGTCAGCGTCTCGGGCGTCACCGTCAACCGGTTCTGCTCATCGGGCTTGCAGACCATCTCGATGGCCGCCCAGCGCGTGCTGGTCGACAAGGTACCGGTGATGCTCGCCGGCGGGCTGGAGTCGATTTCGTTGACGCAGGGCCAGAGCAACCGCCACCGCCTGGTCAACGACTGGGTGATGGAGAAGCGGCCGGGCATCTATCACTCGATGATCCAGACCGCCGACACCGTGGCCGGCCGCTACAAGATCAGCCGCGAAGCGCAGGACGAGTACGGGCTGCAGAGCCAGATGCGCACCGCCGCCGCCCAGCAGGCCGGCAAGTTCGATGACGAGATCGTACCGATGGAATCGGTCATGGTCGTCACCGACAAGAACACCGGTGAAACCTCGAAGAAGACGGTGAAGCTGGCCAAGGACGAGGGCAACCGGCCCGACACCAACCTGGAAGGCCTCAGCAAGCTGCAGCCGGTGATGGGACCGGACAAGTGGATCACCGCCGGCAATGCCAGCCAGTTGTCCGACGGCGCCTCGGCTGCCGTGGTCATGAGCGACGCCGAAGCCGCCAAGCGTGGCCTGAAGCCGCTGGGCATCTACAAGGGCCTGGTCGTCGCCGGCTGCGAGCCGGACGAGATGGGCATCGGCCCGGTCTACGCCGTACCGCCGCTGCTGAAGCGGTTCGGGCTCAAGATGGACGACATCGATCTGTGGGAGCTCAACGAGGCGTTCGCGGTGCAGGTCCTCTACTGCCGTGACAAGCTCGGGATCCCCAATGACAAGCTCAACGTCAACGGCGGCTCGATCTCGATCGGCCATCCCTTTGGCATGACGGGCGCCCGTTGCGTCGGCCACGCCCTGATCGAGGGCCGCCGGCGGAAGGCCAAGAACGTCGTCGTCACCATGTGCATCGGTGGCGGCATGGGTGCCGCCGGCCTGTTCGAGATCGTGCAGTAAGACACGGCATCGGTGCTAAATGCGAAGGGGCGGGATCGCAAGATCCCGCCCCTTCTGCTTCAGTGTTCGCGCAGCGCACGGTGCATGGAGTCGCGCAACGGCTTCGTCAGGTAGGCCAGCACGGTCTGCGATCCCGTCTTCACGGTGACTTCCACCGGCATGCCGGGATAGAGGTTCAGACCGCCCGGCGATGATGCACCCTGCTCGACGGTGATGCGCAGCAGGTAGAAGGCCACGCCGGACTGCGGCTCGTTCATGCGGTCGGCCGAGACGCTGAGCACCTTTCCGTCGAGCGACGGCGTGCTGCGCTGGTTGAAGGCCGTGAAGCGCAGCTGCACCGGCAACCCGGCCTGCATCTTGTCGATGTCCGCCGTCGACATCCGCGCCTCGACGATCAGTCTTTCGTCGGCCGGCACGATCTCCATGATCGTCTCACGTGGCGGCACGACGCCGCCGACGGTGAACACCTTGAGGCTTTGAACGCGACCGGCAACCGGTGCCCGGATCTCGGTGCGCTGCAGGACATCTTCGGCGGCGCGAAGCTTTTCGCGCGTCTCGACGATCCGCGCCTCCTCGTCACGCAGCTTTTGGACGGACTCCGACAGATACTGGGCTTGCAGATCGAGCACCCGCATGTCGTTTTCGCCGATGGCCTGTCGGTTACGCGCGATGCGCGCCACGTTCTGGGCCCGCAGGCCCTCGATGCTGGCCGCCTGGCGCTGCAACGCCAGCAGCCGCGGCTTGCGCTCCAGTCCCCTCGTGACCAATGCCTCGACATCGGCCATCTCTTCACGGATCAGCTTGAGCTGCACATCCTCGGCCCTGATCTCGTCGACAAGACCGCGGATCTCCTCGTCCACCTGCGCGTTGCGCTGGCGCAGGATGCGGATCTGGCCTTCGATCTGCCCGCGGCGGGTCTCAAAGACGTGACGCTCGGCCCTGATCAGATCAGCGACCGTGGAGTCGCCGCTCGTCGCTATCAGCTCGGGCGGAAAAACGATGTCCGCCACCTGATCCCGCTCTGTCCTGAGCCGCGCCTGCAGCGCCAGGGATGCCAGCAGCTGTGCGCGCAGCCGGTCGACCGTGGATCGCGCCTGGGTCTGATCGAGCAGTACCAGCAGCTGGCCGGTGCTGACTGTCTCACCTTCGCGCGCCAGCAGTTGTGAGACGACACCACCTTCAAGGTGCTGGACAGCCTTGCGATTGGTGTCGACGACCACGACGCCCGGTGCGATCGCGGCACTTTCCAACGGCGCCAGCGACGACCACGCGCCGAACCCGCCGGCGAACGCGATGAACAAGGCCATGGCGAAAAGCAGCGGTCGGCGCACGCCGATCGCCGGCGCGACACCCTGGACCTCGATATGGGTTTCGGCACCTGACATCAGTCACTCCCTGCCGCCGCCGGTACATTGGCGGGTCGGCTGCGCACTGCGGCGATGGCCGCCACCGTGGTGGTGGCCACGGGCGCCAGCAGCTCGGCGCGGGGACCGAAGGCTTCCACCTGGCCATCACGCAGCTTCAACACCTTGTCGATATCGGCTGTGATCGCCAGCCGATGCGTCACCAGCACGACCGTCACCTTGCGCTGTTTGAGCGCGCGCAGCGCGTCGAGCAGCGCCCGCTCGCCGTCGGGGTCAAGGTTGGCATTGGGTTCGTCGAGCACGACCAGACGCGGATCACCGAACAGGGCGCGCGCCAGGCCGATGCGTTGCCGCTGCCCGCCGGACAGTGTCACGCCACCCGGACCCAGCATCGTAGCGTAGCCCTGGGGCAGCTTCAGGATGATCTCGTGCGCGCCGGCCAGCGTCGCCGCCGCGATCACGTCCTCGTCGGACGCTTCGCTGAAGCGGGCGATGTTGTCACGCGCCGTGGCGTTGAACAGCTCGACATCCTGTGGGAGGTAGCCGACATAATCGGCTTTGTCGGCCGGGACCCAGCTGTCGATCGCGGCTGCATCCAGGCGCACGGCGCCGGTCTGCGGCGCCAGGCTGCCGACCAGCAGCCGCAACAAGGTGGTCTTGCCGGCTCCGGACGGACCGATGATGGCCAGGCTCTCTCCGCCAGCCAGCGCGAACGAAACCTGGCGGATGATCGGCTCCGGGGCGTTGCCGGCGGTGTAGACGGCGCGTTTCACGGCCAGCACGCCGGACGGCCGCGGCAGGCGCATGAGGTCGGACTTGCCACGGGCGTTGTGCAGGAGCGTTGTCAGGCGCTGCCACGCCGTCTGGGCCGCGACAATCGAGCGCCACGCACCGATGGCTTGCTCCGGCGGCGCCACAGCGCGTGCGATGATGATCGATGCCGCCACCATGGCGCCGCCGGTCATTTCCGCGTGAATGGTGAGATAGGCGCCCAGTGCCAGTGTCGCGACCTGCAGGCTGAAGCGCACGAACTTCGCCAGTGCCGACAGCACGGCCGTGCGACTGCCGGCCAGGGCATGCGGGACCAGCGCAGCGTCGCTCAGGCGCTGCCAGCGGCGCAGGAAGCCCGGCAGCATACCCATCGCCAACAGCGCATCGGTGTTGCGCACGACGGCGTCAGCCTCGGCCACGGCCCGAATCGTCTGCTGGCCGGCGTCCCTCATCGGGACCCGGGTCGCCCATTCGTTGATGGCGGCGATCATGATCAGCAGCGCGCCGCCGGCGATACCGCACCAGCCCAACCAGGGGTGGATCAGGAAGACAACCGCGTAGAACAGGATGCTCCACGGCGCGTCCAACAGCGGCCAGATGCCGCCGCCGGTGAACAGCGCCCGCACCGCGGCGAGATCGCGCAGCGCCGGCACACCACGACCACCGCCCGCCGCCGCCGACGCATCGACGGTGGCCTCGATCAGGGTGCCGGCGAGTTGGCGCTCGTACCAGGCACCGAGCCGCAATCCGACCACCGTGCGCACATGCTCCAGCAGCGCCAGCACCGCCAGGGCGCCGGCGGCCATCACTGTCAGGTAGACCAGCGTATCGACATGACGCGCGGCGATGACCCGGTCGTAAACCTGCAACATATAGAGCGGACTGGTCAGCATCAGCAGGTTGATGCCGGCGCTGACCACGAAGACCCAAAACAGGACGACCCGTGTTGCCCGCCGGACCCGTCCCGTAACCTGCTCGGATGACTGCGGCACTGCAAAGGCTCCAATGGGAATGCGCCACAGCGCGGGCGCTAAACCAGGTCTGATGCCGAGCGGCGATTGGAGCCGCCCGGCATCGCACGCCGCGGCTGCCTAGTACCCGCTAGCGCTCGAGTATGACTGGGGACTGTCATCCCGAGCGCAGCGAGGGATCTTTCGATGCAGACGCACCCGTGCGTCGCTTGCAGAAGATCCCTCGCTCCGCTCGGGATGACGGCTGTATCAGTGACGAGTGATTCCCGGTACTAGGCCGCCAGGACGAAGTCGTCAGCCGCCAGCTGCGCGACCCTGAGGCTGGCCAGGGTGATCGTGTCGCCATGACCAAAGTCGATCACGACATCGCCGTTGACGTCCTGGGCATGCGCCAAGACCGAGTTGAAGTCGGTGACACCCGCAACCCGGGTCAAATCAACCCTGTCACCCGCGCCGGCACCGGCTTGGAAGCCCTCGATGACGATCTCGCCGCCCGTGAAGGTGTCGTTGCCGCCGCCGCCGATCAGGACGTCATCGCCGGCACCGCCGTCAAGCATATCGTCGCCGGCGCCGCCGATCAGGATGTCGTCACCGGCACCGCCGACCAGGACATTGTTGCCGGCGCCCCCGATGAGGACGTCATCGCCGTCACCGCCGCTCAAGGTCAGCAGCATCGCCGCCGGCATCGCCGAGGCATCGATGATGTCGTTGCCGGCGAAGCCGTTGATCACCAGCCTGTCGAGCGTTGCGTCGACGTTGGCGATATTGATCTGTGCGGAGAGTCCGCCGACATGCACCCCGTTGGCATCGCTAACCACCGAGATCGCGTCATCGCCGCCGGTGGCGTTGGCGGTGACCGTGTCCGCCTCGAGATCGCTACCGCCGAGGCCGCCCGCCAGGTCGACATCGACCTGCGTGACATCGGTGCCGCTGAGGTCGTTGACGGTGACGCTGTCCGTGCCGCCCAAGGCATCGAACTCGATGTGTTCGACGTCGTTGAGATCCATCGTGACATTGGCGACGTTGCGGAAGAACAGCGCCCGTCCGCCGTTGGCGGAAATGTCGATGGCCTCGGCGACATTGGCTCCGCGGAAGTCGAGCGTATCCGTGCCCGCCTGCCCCTCGACGAGGTCGTTGTCGTCGCCCGGCGCCCAGAAGAAGCGATCGTCGCCGGCACCGAGGAAAGCCACATCGTTGCCGTCACCGCCGTTCACCAGGTCGTTGCCCTCGCTGCCGAAGAAGACGTCGGCTCCCAGGCCGCCGTTCATGGTGAGGCCGATCACGCCTGCACCGAGCTTGGTGGCATCGAAAATATCGTTTCCGCCGAGACCGTTGACGACGAGCCTGTCATTGGCCGCCTCGGCGTTCTCGATCGTCACCTGGGCGGGCAAGCCCGTCACGGTCACCGTGCTGCCGCTTGCCGCGATGGCGATCAGGTCGTTGCCTTGTGTGCCACTGACGCTCACCGTGTCGGCCTGGCCGTCACCGCCGCCAGACGCACCGGCGAGGTCGATGGCGATGCTCGTCGTGTCCGTGCCGCTGAGATCGCCGACAACGATGTTGTCCACACCGCCCAGCGCATTGAATTCGATACGCTCGACGTCATTGAGATCCATCGTCACGTTGGCGACGTTGCGGACGAAGAGGACGCGCCCGCCATTGGCCACGACGTCGACGTTCTCGCTGACGTTCGCGCCGTTGAAAAGCATCGCGTCGATGCCATCCTGGCCTTCGATCGTATCGTTGCCGTCGCCCGGGTCCCACTGGAACACGTCGTCGCCGGCGCCGAGGAACGCAACGTCGTTGCCATTGTCACCGAAAACGAAGTCGTTGCCGTCACCGCCGAAAATCACGTCGGCGCCCTGGCTGCCGAACACGGTGTCATTGCCGGCGCCGGCGTCGATCGTCAGCTTGATGACGCCGGCCGGCAGCGTCGTAGCGACGATGCTGTCGTTACCACCGAGCGCATTGATCACCAGCGTGTCGTTCGCACCCTCGGCATTGGTCACGCTCACCAACGCGCTGAGACCGGCGACGGCCACCGACGTTCCGCTGCCCGTGACGGTGATGCTGTCGTTGCCGTTGGTTGCGTTGACCGTCACGGTGTCGGCCGATGCGTCGCCCGTGGTACCCCCCAGGACGCCGGACAGGTTGATGTTCATCTTCGTGACGTCGGTACCACTGAGGTCGTTGACGGCGATGCTGTCGGTGCCGCCCAACGCGTTGACGTCGATGACCTCCACGTCGTTGAGGTCCATCACGATGTTGGCGACGTTGCGGGTGAACAGGACGCGCCCGCCGTTGGCCGAGGCCGTCATGATCTCGTTGGCGGCGCTGCCATTGAACAGCATCGTATCGGTGCCGGCCTGGCCCTCGATGAGGTCGTTACCGTCGCCCGGATCCCACTGGAACACGTCGTCACCGATGCCCAGGAATGCGGTGTCGTTGCCCTGCTGGCCGTCGATGAAATCGTTGTCCGCGCCGCCCACCAGCATGTCGGCGCCATTGCTGCCCAGGATCGTATCGTTGCCCGCTCCACCATCGATCGTGATGCTGATCAGGGATGCCAGGTTGCCGGTCGCCGACACGAAGTCATCGCCGCCATTGGCATTGATGACGAGATTTTCCGTGGTGCCGAGATCGAGCGCGAACGGTGCCGGATTGAGGCGATCAAAGCGGACCCGCGTGCCGTTGGCGGTGATGGTGAACGTCTCGGCACCGTTGCCACCATTGACCTCGGCCGTGTCATTGCCGGCGCCACCCTCGAACAGGTCGGTATCATCGCCCGGATTCCAGATCATCCGGTCGTCACCAGCTTCGCCGAACACCCGGTCGTCGCCGTCGCCGCCGGTCAGCGTGTCGTTGCCGGCGCCGCCGAACAGCAGGTCGCTGCCGCCCCTGCCGTTGAGGACGTCGTTGTCAGCCTGCCCGAACAGTTGATCGGCACCCGAACCGCCGGTCAGCACATCATTGCCGGTGCCTCCGAACAGGTTCGCGCGCGGCAGCGCACCATTGCTCTCGTCGAGCACGATCGTGTCATTGCCGCCCTGCCCGAAGACCTGGATCAGGTTCGTGTTGGCCACCGTGGCGGTGCCACCCAGGATGGGGACCGAACCGCCGTTGATGAGAATCGTGCCCGCGGCGTTACGGCTGATCGTCACCGCGTTGGCGCCGGCATCGCCGAACACCGAGAGCACGCCCTGGGTGAACGTGGCGTTGATCGCCTGGATCGAAAATGCGTCGCTCTCCGCGAGATGATCGACACTGCGCGCGGCAACCGGCGAATCATGGCGCGGCTCGGTGCGACCCGAACCGGAATCGATCGGGCGCCGCACTTGCGCACCGACAGCTGTCATATCGTCCGTGTCGTTATCGACGAACAAGTTCATAGCGACGTGCCCTCTGGAGTTTGTGATCGCGACCAGGTGGAAAAAGGAGAGCGATGGTCATCGCTCCTGCCGATGGTCCATGACGCGATGTCTTCACAAACGCCTGCACGTGCCGTCGCATTCCATGGCGCGTCGCGATTTCACCCACGGCTTCGAACCGCAGGGCGCGCATCTGTCGGTGCTGATGGAAGGCCGGCCTACTCCGCCTTCATCGCCTTGCGCTTCCATAACTCCCACGGCCGCATGACCTGGCCGTCGATGGTTTCGGCTGCCTTGGCTGCTTCCTCCGGCGTCAGGAAGGTCACGCTGCCCAGCCGCATGGCGTCGGCCTGCAGCTTGGCGTTCATCTCGGCATAGACGGCACGAAAGACGACCTGAGGAATCGAATTGCCCACGGTTACCGAGCCGTGGCCGCGCATCAGGGCCACCGGGTGATGGCCCAGTGTCTTGGCCAACGCCTGGCCCAACGCCTTGTCACGCACCAGCAGATCGGTGGCACTGCCGGCCACGTCGCGGATCTCGAACACCGGCACGTCGGTGCCGAGAAACGCACTCATGTGATAGATCGGCTGCAGCTTGGCGCGTGCAGCACCGAAGGGGATCACCGATGGCGAGTGGCTGTGGATCACGGCCTTCACATCGGGTCGCAGCTTATAGATTTCGCCGTGAATGAAGCGCTCGAGATAGATGCGTCGGTCGCGCAGATCGATCGCGTTGCTGTCGAGATCGAACTCCATGATGTCCTCGGCCTTGACCAGGGCCGGAGCCACGTTGCGCGCCAGCAGGTAGCGGTTGGGATCCTTGTCGTGGCGCACGCTGATGTGGCCGAAGCCGTCGACCACACCCTGGTCGAACAGGATACGGTTGGCGGCGACCAGATCCTCGATCAGCTTGGCATCGGGCGCGCCGCTCTGCGCGATGCCGCTGGACGGTCCCGCCAACATGGCGACGAGGAGAACGACGGAGCACGTGACCGGGCGCATGGACTGCCTCCTGTGCGTTGCCCAGGGGCAGGAAATCTGATCCTGCTCGCCGCTGCGCACCAGCGGTTTCCGGATCGCCAGGCATCGTCGCTTGCCGCCGAACCGTTCGCCGCCTTACGATCGACGGGCGATGTCGCCTGAACCGCTACCGGAAAAGAGTGCATTGGCATGATCGTTCGTCGCGCCGGAATCGGCGATGAAGGCCAGCTTGCGGCCCTGTACTCGAAGATGCAGCAGCACTACGGTTCGGCGGATCCGCCTGGCGGCGCCGAGCGCGCGGCGCGCGAGATCGTGGCATCGCAAGGCCGCGCGGCCTTCGCGCTGGTTGCCGAGCGCGACGACAAGCTGCTGGGCTTCGCCAACCTCAATCCGATTTTCTACGGCGGGGCCTACCAGTGGATGCTGTTCCTCAAGGACATCTACGTCGCCGACGATGCGCGCTTCCTGGGGGTGGGACGCGTGCTGATGCGCGGCATCGCCCGCGAGGCCATCGCGGGCGGCTATGAGCGCGTCGACTGGACCACGGACAGCACCAATCACGGCGCCCAGGCGCTCTATGACAAACTCGGCATCCCGCGCGCCAACAAGGTGTTCTACCGCCTGGGCGGTGAAGACATGCGGGTTCTGGCCGGAAAGACCTGACGAGCGCTTCGTGCGCGTCCAACGAAGGGAGGCAAGAGCATGCGTCGTCTGTTGTGTTTCGTGGCCGCGATGGTCGTCCTGGCCGCCGCCGGCGCCCATGCCCAGCCCTACCCGTCGAAGCCCATCACCATCGTCGTGCCGTTCTCGGCCGGCGGGCCGACAGACACCCTGGCGCGCATCATGGCCGACCGCATGAGCCGCACGCTGGGCCAGACTGTGCTCGTCGACAACACCACCGGTGCTGCCGGCACCGTGGGCGTCGGCCGCGTCGCGCGTGCCCCGGCCGACGGCTACACCATCGGCATCGGCCACTGGAGCACACATGTCGTCAACGGCGCGGTGTACAAGCTGAACTACGACCTGCTCAACGATTTCGCGCCGGTCGCCCTGTTCGCCAGCAACCCGCAGCTGCTGGTCGCCAAGAAGGCCGTCGCCGCCAAGGACCTCAAGGAACTGGTGAGCTGGATCAAGGACAATCCCGACAAGGTGACCGTGGGCACCGCCGGGGTCGGTGCCGCCTCGCATGTCAGCGGCGTCTACTTCGCGCAGAAGATCAGCGGCAAGGTGCAGTTCATTCCTTATCGCGGCGCGGCGCCGGCCATGCAGGATCTCGTGGCCGGCCAGATCGACATCATGTTCGACCAGGCCGCCAACTCCCTGCCCCAGGTCCGCGCCGACAAGATCAAGGCCTATGCCGTCACGGCCAAGACGCGGCTCGCAGCGGCGCCGGAGATCCCGACGGTGGACGAAGCCGGTCTACCTGGCCTCTATATCTCGGTCTGGCATGGGCTCTGGCTGCCCAAGGGGACGCCCAACGACATCGTTGCCAAGCTCAACGCCGCCGTGGTCGAGGCGTTGGCCGATTCCACCGTGCGCGAGAAGTTCGCCACCCTGGGCCAGGAAATCCCGCCACCGGCGCAGCAGACGCCCGAAGCGCTGTTCGCCTATCACAAAGCCGAGATCGACCTGTGGTGGCCGCTGATCAAGGCAGCCGGCATCAAGGTGGAATGAGAGTCGTGAGCGTGCGCTGCAGCGATGCCGTCATCCCGAGCACAGCGAGGGATCTTTTCTCTGCAAGACCGCGCCCATGCCTGAAAGATTCCTCGCTTCGCTCGGAATGACGGGATGCCAGCGTGACCGACCTGATCCTGCATCACTACGATTTCTCGAACTACTCGGAAAAAGTACGCCTGGCCCTGGGCTACAAGGGCCTGGCGTGGCAGTCGGTGATCATCCCGCCGATCGCGCCCAAGCCGGACCTCACGCCGCTGACCGGTGGCTATCGGCGCACGCCGGTGCTGCAGATCGGTGCCGACATCTATTGCGATACCAATCTGATCGTGCGCGAGCTCGAACGGCGCTATCCGCAGCCCACGCTGTTTCCCGCCGCACTGGCCGCCGTGGCCGACGCCATCCTCTATTGGGCCGAGAACCGGTTGTTCCGGCCGATGTCGCTCTACGTTTCGGGCTCGAACCTGGAGCACCTGCCGGCCGGCCTGCAGGCGGATCGTTCACGGATGCGCGATCTGCCGCCGCCCGATGCCGACACGGTGCGTCGCGCCGCCGCCCGCAACGCGCCGCTGGTGCGCGTTCAGATCCCCGCCATCGAGGCCATGCTGGCCGACGGCCGGCCCTGGATTGCGGGTGCGGCGCCCACCGTCGCCGACCTCGCGGTCTACCACGCCTTGTGGTTCATCACCGCGCGCACAGCGCTGCTGGCACACGAACTGGCTCCCTTCCCGCGCATCAACGCCTGGATGACGCGGGTGCGCGCCTTCGGTCATGGCACGTCGACACCCACCACGGCCGCCGCTGCGCTCCGGATCGCTGCCAACGCAACGCCGGACGCGCCCAGGGCCTCACAGCCGTTCGCCGAGGACCCGCCGCTGGGCACAACCGTCCGCATCCGTGCCGACGACTACGGTCGCGATCCGGTCGAGGGCACGCTGGTGTTCATTGATACCACGGAGATCGCTCTGCGTCGCGACGACCCGCAGGTCGGAACCGTTGTCGTGCACTTTCCCAGGCTGGGGTACGACCTGCGACCGACCGTCGCCCGTCCCGGGTGATTCGATCGTGGGACCACGACAGGCGCCCCTGGCGCACGGCACCTGCGTCCTTGTCGCATGGCAGCAGTCTTGCCGGTTGATCAACGCGAGGCTAAGGAGCGCAATGGGCGCCCAGCCCGGTCAGTGACGGGAGTGCGCATGAGCCTCAAAGGCAAGACGCTGTTCATCACCGGTGCCAGCCGTGGTATCGGCCTGGCGATTGCGCTGCGCGCCGCGCGTGACGGCGCCAATGTCACTGTGGCGGCCAAGACGGCGGCGCCCGATCCGCGCCTGCCCGGCACCATCTTTTCCGCCGCCGAGGAAATCGAGAAGGCCGGCGGCAAGGCGCTGCCCATCGCCGTCGACATCCGCGACGAACAAGGTGTCGAGGCCGCCGTGGCCAAGACGGTCGAGACCTTCGGTGGGCTGGATATCCTGGTCAACAACGCCAGCGCCATCCACCTGGCCGGCACGCTCGATACGCCGATGAAGCGCTACGATCTGATGCACCAGATCAACGGTCGCGGCACCTTCCTGGTATCGCAGAAGTGCATTCCGCACCTCAAGAAGGCAGCCAACCCGCATGTGCTGACCCTGTCGCCACCGCTCGACTTCGACGTGAAGTGGTTCAAAGGTCATCCGGCCTACACGCTGGCCAAGTTCAGCATGAGCATCTACGGCTGGGCGATGGCGGCGGAATTCAAGGATGACGGTATCGCGTTCAACAGCCTGTGGCCGCGCACCACCATCGCCACCGCGGCCGTCAACAACCTGCTGGGCGGCAACGAGCTGATGAAGCGCAGCCGCAAGCCCGAGATCATGGCCGACGCGGCGCACTGGATCCTGACGCAGCTCAGCCGCAGCTGCTCCGGCAACTTCTTCATCGACGACGACGTGCTGACCGCCGCCGGCGTCAAGGATCTGTCGGTGTATGCCGTCACCCCCGGTGCCGAGCTGGCGCCCGACTTCTTCGTGCCCGCACCGGGATCGAAGACGTTGGTCGGCCGGTCGTAGCGAGGAGCGGCGCATGGCGACGTTCCTGTTGATTCATGGTGCCAGCCACGGCGGATGGTGCTGGGAAAAAGTCGTGCCGCTGCTGGAAGCGCGCGGCCATCGCGCTCTGGCGCCCGACCTGCCCGGCAGCGGCGAGGATCACGACACGCCACTGTCGGCCGTCAGCCTGGCGGGCTATGTCGATTTCGTCTCCAAGATCCTCGACAAGGAAGCCGAGCCCGCGATCCTGGTCGGCCACAGCCTGGGCGGGCTCACCATCACCCACGCCGCCGAGGCGCGGCGCCGCAAGGTGCGGGCGCTGGTCTATCTCTCGGCGCTGCTGCCGCCGCCCGGCATGTCGGGCCGCGACGTCACGGCGCGCGAAGCCGATGCGCTGATGCGCCGCTCGCGCGAGTATGGCGGCGACGGGCGCACGTACAGCTTCAAGCGCAGCAACGTGCCGGCGCTGTTCTACAACGACTGCGATCCCGACGACGTCTACAAGGCCATGGCCCGCCTGCGACCGCAGGCCGCCGCCATCTCCGCCACGCCGATGGTCTACACCGAGGAGCGTTTCGGCTCGGTGCCGCGCTGGTACATCGAATGCCTGCGCGACAACGCCATCACGCTTTCCATGCAGCGCTGGATGCTGCAACAGACGCCGTGCAAGGTGCTGACCCTGGACAGCGGCCACTCGCCCTTCCTGTCGATGCCTGACACGTTGGTCGAACGGCTGGAAACGGTGGCCCGCGACTCCGTCGAGCGCGAGACGATCGCCTAGGATCCGCAGTCGCTCCTCACACGTGTCATCCCGAGCGTAGCGAGGGATCTTTTGATGCACCGCACGCCATCTTCAGAAGATCCCTCGCTACGCTCGGGATGACAATCCAATCGGTCTACCGTCCCTTGAAGGCCGGCTTGCGCTTTTCGAGGAAGGCCTTGAGGCCCTCGGGGTGATCCTCGGTTGCGGCGCAGGCGGCGAGGAACTCGGCCTCGCGGTGCGAATGCTCGTCCCAGGAATTGTCGAGCGACGTGCGGATCAGCTGCTTGGCCTTGCTCAGCGCGAAGGTCGGACCGTCGGCGAGCTTGCGCGCCAGCTTCAGGGTTTCGTCGGCAAGCTGATCCTTGGGCACCAGCCAGTTCAGGATGCCGATCTCATGTGCCTTCTGCGCGGTGAAGCGCTCGCCCAGCAGGGCGATCTCCAGCGCCCGGCGCTCGCCCACGATGCGCGGCAGGAAGTACGTTGCACCGCCGTCGGCCGACAGGCCGATATGGCGATAGGCCAGGGTGAAGAAGGAATCGTCGGTCGCCATCGCCATGTCGCAGGCCAGGATCAGGCTGAGACCGAAGCCGGCCGCGGCGCCCTGCACCGATGCCACCACCGGCTTGGGCATGCGCCGCAGGTGGTAGATCAGCTGGTGCGCCCGCACCACCCGCATCTCGAAGTTGGCGAGGTGCGCGGCGCGGTCCTCGGTCAGCGACTTGTGAAAACCCTTGATGTCGCCGCCGGCCATGAAATGCGTGCCGGCGCCGCGAACCACCACGCAGCGCACCGCCGGATCGCGCTCGAAATCGCGCGTCGCCGCGATCAGGCCGTCCGTCATCTGTGCCGACAGCGCGTTCAACACCTCGGGCCGGTTCAGCGTGATCCAGCCGATACCGTCCTTCACGTCGGTCAATACATGCGCCTCGGCCATCATGCTCTCCTGTCGGTCCGGCGATCTCGGCTCAATCCAGCATGGGCCGCCACCCGAGGCCAGCGGCGACACATTTCCTGTTCGCGCTTCGGAACGATACCCCCTCTCCCGCATGCGGGAGAGGGAGGGGCCCACGCGCAGCGTGGGAGGGTGAGGGATTAAGCACGAGATACCGAGTCCTTAGGCCCTCACCCGCCGAGCGCTAAATGCGCTCGTCGACCTCTCCCGCCGGCGGGAGAAGTAACCTTGATTGACACTGTCTCGGCGCCATCCTTAGATACCGCCCGCGCAGTCGAGGTCGGCTTCGAGCGCTGCCCGGTCCGGGCGCCGACGGGCCTTCAGGGTCACAAGCAATCCGGGACAACCCGGGCCAGGACGACCTCCGCTCCCCATCCGACAGATCTTGCCGGCCCGCGCTTTTGCGCGTTGGAGGAGACATGAAGCGTCGTTCGTTCATGGCAGCTGCCGCGGCCTCGCCGCTGCTGTCGACCGTGCCACTGGCCACCGCCGGCGCCGCACCCGACAGCGGAACCACGGGCAGTTGGCGCACGTTCGAGTTGGCCACCGCGGTGAATATCCCGGCCAACGCCGGCGCCACGCGCGTGTGGCTGCCGTTGCCGCATGACAGCGCCTACCAGCGCGTGGAGCACGTCACCTGGAACGGCAATGCGGCCCAACTGGGGATCTACACCGACATCGCGTCCGGCGTGCGCGCCTTCCATGCCGCCTGGAGCGATGGCGAGCCGCGCACGGTCACCCTCACGACGCGTGTCGCCACGCTCGATCGTCGCAGCGACCTGCGGGCGGCGTCGACCGGCCCGATCCCGGATGACATCGCGAAGTTCCTCAAGCCCAATGCCATGATCACGACCGACGGCATCGTCAAGGAGACGGCCGACAAGATCGTGGCCGGCAAGCGCGACCCGCTTCAGAAAGCGCAGGCGATCTACGACTGGATCGTGGAGAACACGTTTCGCGATCCCAAGGTGAAAGGCTGCGGCATCGGCGATATCCGCGCCATGCTGGTGAGCGGCAATCTCGGCGGCAAGTGCGCCGACCTCAACGCCCTCTTCGTCGGCCTGGCGCGCGCCGCCGGCGTTCCTGCCCGTGGTGTCTACGGCGTGCGCGTGGCGCCGTCGGCCTTCTACGGCGCCATGGGCACGCGCAACGCCGACATCAGCAAGGCCCAGCATTGCCGCGCCGAGTTCTGGGTTGCCGGTATCGGCTGGATCCCGGCCGATCCGGCCGACATCCGCAAGGTCGTGCTCGACGACAAGCTGGCGCTCAATGATCCCAAGATGCCCGAACTGCGGCGTTTCCTGTTCGGTGCCTGGGAGGGCAACTGGATTGCGTTCAACCACAGCCGTGACGTACGCCTCGCCCCCAGCGACACCGTGGTGAACTATTTCATGTATCCCGAAGGCAGTACCGCCCAGGGGCCGCTCGACGGCATGGATCCGGAGGCGGCCGGCTACAAGATCGTCGTGCGTCCGGTGTCGGCGACCTGAACGACTGACCACTCACGCCGCTTGCGGCATCTTGAACCGCTTCCGTAAACCCCCATGTCAGTCTTGAGCGTTGGCATGGAGGACGGCCATGAAGGCCAGGGATGTGATGTCCCGCGATGTGCCGACTGTCGGGCCCGAGACGTCGGTCATAGACGCGGCCAAATTGCTCTTGTCGCACCGCATCGGCGCTGTTCCCGTCGTAGACGCGGATGGCAAGCTGGCAGGACTTGTCAGCGAGGCTGACCTGTTGCACCGGGCCGAAACCGGGACGGCGCACGAGCGCTCGTGGTGGCTGCGCGCCATCACGCCGGGCGAGGTCCTGGCCCGCGAATACGTGAAAACCCACGCGCACCAGGTCAAGGACGTGATGTCGCTCGACGTCGTGCATGTCGGCGAAGATGCCGACCTCGCCACCGTCGTCGACAGGATGGACGAGCGCAGTGCCTGGACCATCCCGGTGGTGCGCGACGACCGGCCGGTCGGGCTGATCAACCGTGCCACCCTGCTGCAGCTCTTCATCGGCCGGGCATCGAGCGTCAAGCCGCAGCATCGCGATGACGCGGCGATCCGCCAGCGCGTGGTCGATGAGTTCCGCTCGCAGCCCTGGGCGGGACTGTGGTCCAGCAACGTGATCGTGCACGACGGCATCGTGCACCTGTGGGGCTGGGCATCCAGCGAGGCTGTGCGCGATGCCTGCCGCGTGGCGGCCGAAGGCGTACCGGATGTGAAGGCGGTCGAGAACCACATCCACGTGCCGCGCCTGATAACGCTCAGCATGTAGGCGCGCTGCCGCACAGGGGGCAGACATGACAACCTTCGACGAACGCGAACGGAACTTCGAAAACAAGTTCAAGAACGACGAGGAGCTGCGCTTCAAGGTCGCCGCGCGCCGCGACCGCCTGTTGGGCCTGTGGGCGGCCCAGCAGTTGGGCAAGAGCGGCGCCGACGCCGAAGCCTATGCCCGGGACCTGGTCGCCATCGATGTCGACAAGCCGGGCGACGGCGAGGTGCTGGAAAAGGTCGGCACCGACCTGCGCGCCGCCGGCAAGCCCATCGCCGACCACACCGTGCGCGCCCGCATGCTCGAGTTCCTCGACACCGCCAAGAAACAGATCATGACCGAACTGCGATAGTCACAGCCTTCATGGTGAGCTTGTCGAACCATGAAGCCAACGACAGTCTGGCGTCCCCGCGTGACCACGTTCATAGTGTGGCCATGGCGCGCGTCCCGTCCCGATCCAAACCGCCCCGCTCGGCGGAACCTGAACTCAGCATCCGCATCGACCTCGACGAAGAGGACGCGTTGGGCCCGGGCAAGGTCAGGTTGCTGGAACTGGTGCGCGAGCACGGCTCGATCTCGTCGGCAGGGCGCGCCATGGACATGTCGTACCGCCGCGCCTGGCTGCTGGTCGACGAGCTCAACCGCACCTTCCGCAAGCCGCTGGTCGAAACCCAGAAGGGTGGTGGCGGCGGCGGCGGCGCCCAGCTCACGCCGTTCGGCAACGAGGTCATCCGGCTCTACCGCGCCATTGGCGCCGATGCGACCCAGGCGACGCTGGGCCACCTGCAGAGCCTGCAGCGCATGCGCGCCCCGGGGCGGTAGCCTTTCAACCCCGCTGCGGCCGGCCGCCATCCTCCAGCGCCACGCTCTTGATGATGGCGAAGACCGGCACGTCGGGCGCCAGCTTCATGGCTGCCGCCGACCGGCGCGTGATGCGGGCCAGCACGCGCTGCCCGTTGCAATCCAGCACCACGTCGACAACGGTGCGGCTCTCGTCGGTCAGCGCCACGACGCGGCCGGCCAGCACGTTGAGCGCGCTGATACCCTGCGGGCGCTGGTTGGCCAGCATGACGTCGGAGGCGCGGATGAAGACGCGCACCGGGCTGCCGATGCCGGCGGCGACGCGCGGCACGATGAGCGGTCCGGCCCGCGTCTCCAGCGACGACAGGCCGAAGCTCACATCCAGCGCCGCCACCCGCGCCTCGAGCACCGTCCCCACCTCGCCCGGCCCGACGATCGGCACGATCTCGCTGCTGCCCAGCACGTCGGCCGGCGCGCCGACGGCCAGCACGCGGCCCTCGGCCAGCAGCACCACCGTGCTGGCAAGCCGCGCCACCTCGGCCAGGGCGTGGCTGACATACAGTACCGGGATCCCCATCTCGTCCCGCAGGCGCTCGATGTACGGCAGGATCTCGGCCTTGCGCTGCTCGTCGAGCGATGCCAGCGGCTCGTCCATCAGCAGCAGGCGGGGCTCGCTCAGCAAGGCGCGTCCGATCGCCACCCGTTGCTTTTCGCCGCCGGAGAGCGCCGCCGGGCCCCGCGCCAGCAGATGACCTAACCCTAGCAGCTCGACCACCTGATCGACGGCGATGCGCTTGTCGCGACTGGTCGAGAACCAGCGGCCGTACAGCAGGTTGCGCCGCACCGAGAGGTGCGGAAACAGCCGCCCCTCCTGGAACACGTAGCCGACGCGGCGGCGATGGCGCGGCACGGCGATGCCGCGGCCGGTATCGACCAGCACGGTACCGTCGACGGCGATGCGCCCAGCGTCCGGCCGCATCAGCCCGGCCACCAGGTTGACGATCGAGGTCTTGCCCGAACCGGAGCGGCCGAACAGCGCCGTCAGCCGCCCCTCGCTCTCGAACGACACATCGAGAGAGAACGTGCCCAGCCGGTGACGGACATCGACCACCAGCGTCATGCCGCCGCCAGCTTGCGCTCGGCCTGGCGCGCCATCAGTTCGGAGAGCAGCAGCGCGCCCATCGACACCACGACGGAAATCAAGGTCAGCCGCATGGCCCCGGCATCGCCGCCGGGCACCTGCGTGAACGTATAGATCGCTGACGGCAGGGTCTGCGTCTCGCCCGGGATGTTGGAGACGAAGGTGATGGTGGCCCCGAACTCGCCCATCGCCTTGGCGAAGCTCAGCACCATGCCGGCAATGATGCCGGGGATCGACAACGGCAGCGTCACGGTGAGGAAGACCCAGACCGGGTTGGCGCCCAGGGTGCCGGCGGCCTGCTCCAGCCGCTGGTCGACCGCCTCGATCGACAGCCGCATGGCACGCACCATCAGCGGGAAGCCCATCACGGCACAGGCCAGCGCCGCCCCGGTCCAGCGGAAGGCAAAGACGATGTCGAACTGCTCGGCCAGGAAGGCACCGACCGGACCCTTGCGGCCGAACAGCAGCAGCAGGACATAGCCGGTCACCACGGGCGGCAGGATCAGCGGCAGGTGCACGATGCCGTTCAGCACCGACTTGCCCCAGAACCGGCCGCGCGCCAGCACCAGCGCCACCAGCACGCCCAGCGGCAGGCTGGCGGCCGTGGCCCACAGCGCGACCCGGAGGCTGAGACGGACGGCAGTGAGTTCTTCCTCGGTCAGTCCCAGCACGATCCCCTGCTTCGACAAGGCCCCTACTTCGACAGGCCCCTATTTCGACAGGACCGTGAAGCCCTGCTTCTCGAACAATGGCCGCGCCGCCGGCGCCCCGAGGTAGGCCGCGAACGCGGCCGCATCGGGATTGGCCGAATTGGCGGTCACCGCAACGGGATAGACGATAGCGGGATGCGTGTCCTCTGGAAACACGCCGACGATCTTGACGTTGGGATCGGCGGCCGCATCGGTCTGGTAGACGATCCCCAGCGGCGCCTCGCCGCGCGAGACCAGCAGCAGCGCGGCGCGCACGTTCTCGGCCTGCGCGAGGCGGTCCTGCACCGAAGACCAGACGCCCAGCTTCTCGAGTGCGGCCTTGCCGTACTTGCCGGCCGGCACGGAATCGATGTTGGCCATCGCCAGGCGGCCGTCGCCCAGCAGGGTGCGCAGGGCGAAACCCGACTCGATCTTGGTCGCTGCCTTGGAGTCCTTGCCGGCGACCAGCACGATGCGATTGCCCAGCAGGTTCACCCGGCTCTCCGGCTTGATCAGCTTGCGCTGCGCGACATAGTCCATCCAGTCGAGATCGGCCGAGATGAAGATGTCGGCCGGCGCCGCGCCCTCGATCTGCTTGGCCAGCGCCGAGCTCGCGGCATAGGAGATCTTGGTCTGCTTGCCGGTCTCCTTGCTCCACTGGGCTGCGATCTCGTCCAGCGCATTCTTCAGGCTGGCGGCGGCGAAGACCAGCACCGGCGCGGACTGCGCCGACGCCGGCGTGCTCGCGAGCGGCGCCCATCCCACCGCGACGGCCAGAACGACGGCCAGCCCGCGCAACACGCCCCGTTTGCCCCAGATCATCACACCCCTCCACACGATATGTTGGTTCGACTATATCGTTTCACACCAGAGAACCAACCGTTATGTTTGGCAGGACATAGCCCGCCGGATCTGCGGATGCGATCGAAGGAAGGGTTGTGACGCAACCAACAAAAGCGCTGGCCACTGGTCGTTTCCTGTCGTTATATTTTATTGAATATATCGAAAGAGTGATGGAGAGGGCTCGCCATGGATATCCCCGGCGGCGAAACCGGCGGCTCGAGCCAGGCACCCGTTGCCATCGATCTGCGCAGCGCGACCGATGTGCGCGGCATCTGGCCTATCGATCGCGAGACAGTGACCCTGGAAGTGTCGATGCCCACCGGTGCCGGTCGCCTTATCGTTCCCGTGGCGGACGTACAGCGGCTTGTCGCCCTGCTGTTGCTGCTGGCCCAGTCCCTTGGCGACAATGAGAGCGGCGCCGAGGGCCGTCACGTCGCTGACCTCTCCGTCGTGCCCACGACGTCGCTCAGCGTCGGCGAGCTCCCCAACGGGGAGACATTGCTGGCCGTCGAGGTCGGACCATCGATGCTGGGTTTCTCGCTTCCCGCCACGGCCGCGACGACCTTGGGCCGTTCGTTGATGCTGGCCGGTATGCCGCCCGCAGCGGATGCCTGAACCAAGCGGCGGGTCGACGCCCCCTCTGAAACCTGCCCGCCTGAAGCTTGTCGTGCGCTCCTCGACGGGGGCCGGGAAACCCGAGACCTTGTCGGAAGCGGTCTACCGACAGATCCGGCGCGATATCCTGTCGGGGCTGCTGGCGCCCGGTCAGCGCCTCGCGCTGTCGGCGTTGCGCGAACGGCACGCGGCCAGCTTCGGCGTCGTTCGTGAAGCGCTCTCGCGGCTGGCGGGCGAACGGCTGGTCCAGGCAACGCCACAGCTCGGCTTCCGCGTTCACGCCCCCTCGCCGGCCGGGCTGCGCGACATGATCGCCATATACCGGCGTATCGAACGGATGGCTGTGCGGCGTGCCTTTGCCTGCGGTGATGTCGCCTGGGAGGCTCGGGTCCTGGCCGCCGGCCACACCCTCGTCCGGACATCGGCGCAGGCGCCGGCTGACCCTGAACAGGCGTTTGCCGACATGCAGGCGGCCTACCACACCGCCTTGCTGGGCGCCTGCGACAGTCCCTGCCTGCTGGAACTATGGCGCTCCCTGTACGACGCCCTCGCGGCCCACCGACGCGCCGGCATACGCACGGCGGTGCAGCGCGCCGAGATTGGCGACCGGTACCAGGCCGTCACGCATGCCGTGCTGGACCGGGACATCGCCTCGGCCATGGAGCGGCTCGCTCAGTGTGATCCGTCCCCCGCGGACGAGGCGGGAGCATGAATGTCCCGCATCACGCGCCCGTCACCCGCCAGATGACATCGCCGACATCGTCGGCCATCAGCAGGGAACGACGATCGGCACCCAGCGTCACCCCCACCGGCCTGCCGTAGGACTCCCGTTCGTCCGCGGCGAGAAAGCCAGACAGAATATCGCGCGGCGGTCCGGCGGGCCGCCCGTTCTCGAACGGCACGAACACCAGCTTGTAGCCGCTGAGCGTGCTGCGGTTCCACGAGCCGTGCTGGCCGATGGCCATGCCGTCGGGAAAACCCGGCAGCGTGCCTGCCGGCACCCAGCACAGCCCCAGCGATGCGGTGTGTCCACCCAGCGCGTAATCCGGCGTGATCGCCTTGGCGACCATCGCATGATCCTGTGGCACGCGGTCGTCCACGGTCTGGCCCCAATAGCAGTAGGGCCAGCCGTAGAAGCCGCCGGCCCGCACCGAGGTCAGATAGTCGGGTGGCGTCTCATCGCCCAGGCCATCGCGCTCGTTGACCACGGTCCACAGCGCGCCGGTGTGCGGCTCCCACGCCATACCGACCGCATTGCGCAAGCCGGCGGCGAAGATGCGGCTCGAACCGGTGGCCACGTCGATCTCGTAGATGGCCGCGCGGCCTTCCTCGACCGCCATGCCGTACTCGGCGATGTTGCTGAGCGAACCGACACCGGCATAGAGCTTCTGCCGGTCCGGACTCAGCAGCAGGCTTCGCGTCCAATGCCCGTCCGGCTTGAACGTGACGATCTTTCGCCCCGGCCCGGTGATGCTGCTGGCGCCCGGACTGTAGGTGAAGGCCACGACGCCGTCGGTATTGCCGACATAGAACGTGTCGCCCGCCAGCGCCATGCCGAAGGGCTGGCGTTGATCCTTGAGAAACACCTCGCGCGTTTCAGCGACGCCATCGCCATCCGTATCGCGCAGCAGCGTGATGCGGTTGGCGCTGACGCCCATGGCGGCGGCACGTCGCATCGTGCTGACCATGGCGTAATCGAAGACCGACCGCGGCGCGCGGTCCTGGCTGGTCGACTCGGCCACCAGCACGTCGCCGTTGGGCAGCACTTCGATCCAGCGCGGATGATCGAGGTTGGCCGCAAACGCATTGACCTTGAGACCCGGCGCCGCGGTCGGCGTCTGCCCGGGATTCCATCCGCGCGCCGTCGGCATCTGCAGCGTCGGCACAAGACCTTGCGGTTTCGCCGGCGGTATGGCCGGGGCACCACCCCACGCCGGCTCAGGTGAGCCGCCGGTCAGCCGCCGCACCTGTAACGCCGTTCCGCCGATCAGGGCGACCCCGCGGGCGAAAAGATCCGAGAAACGCACTGTTGTGTTCTCCCGTGTCGCTCAGGCCGTCGTACCAGCCGTAAAGTGCGGCATGACGTCGGCGGCGAGCAATTCCAACGTTTCGACGTCGTTCTTATAGGCGCTGCAGATGAAAAGCTGCGCGCCGGCATCGCGATATCGGCCAACCAGGTCGATGACGTCGGACACGGTGCCGGCAAAGCCGTAGAACGATTCCGGCACCGCCAATCGCTGGCGCTTGGCGGCAAACGCGGCGGCATCGCGTGCGATAACCAGGCTGGTGACGTTGGTGCGTTCGATCGTTTCATAGTCGCGCTGCACGGCGTCGCAGTGCCGACGCAGGACCTCGAACTTGTGCCGGACCACATCGGGCGTGCCGCCGACGTTGCAGGCGTCGGCCAGGCGGGCAACCGCACGCAATGTCAGTTGTTCGCCACCGCCGCCGATCATGACAGGCGGGTGCGGCTTCTGCAGCGGCTTCGGTTCCAGGATCGCGTCCTCAGCGTGGAAGTACTTGCCGTGGAAGGTCGTGCGCTTCTGCGTCCACATGGCGAGGATAAGCCGGACGGCTTCTTCCATTTGTCGGATGCGCACCGCCGGCCGCGGCGGGAACTCCCATCCGTACTGCCGGTATTCCGTCTCGAACCAGCCGGCGCCGATGCCGAAGGTAAGCCGGCCACGGCTGATCTGGTCGACGCCGGCGGCGATCTTGGCAAGGTGCGCCGGATTACGGTAGTGGACCGACGAGACCAGCGTGGCCAGACGGATGCGCCGGGTCACCGCCGCGAGCGCCGACAGGACCGTCCAGCCCTCCATGAACGGCTCGTCAGGCGCACCAACATTGGCGATCTGGATCAGGTGGTCCATCACCGAGAACCACGCGAAGCCGTTGTCCTCGGCCCACAGCGCCTTGGTCTTGACGGCCTCGAAGATATCGGCGGGGTCGGATCCGAACAGCCATGACGGATTGTGGATACCGAACTTCATGAGCGTCACCGTGGGAAATGGCCGATGTCACGGCACCGCAATCGCGGCTTCAGCCCCGAGCCTACCGCGCGGCACGGCCTCATGTCGAAGAGGATCCTGTATCGAGAATGACGGTCCAGATATCGGAATCCGACGGCCCTGTGGCGTCAGTGGACCACGTCGCGCGACGTGTCCCTCTCGCGCAGAAGCACGGTGGCTGCGGTTGAAACCGAACGCCATTGCGAGGCCAGGCGCAGGTCGCCGCGCTCGAGAAGGAGGTCGACGGAGGCCAGCGCATAGCGCGGCGCATCGTCCCCGTAGGCATCGATCAGGATGCCCGCCACGCGCCAGACATCTGCGTCGGTCGCCATCATGCTGCTCTCGCTGCGTCTTCACCGATCGCGGATTGCCCGTGCGTTCACGCACACCCGCCGTACGCCGCACCGTTCCTTGCCGCCTTGTGAACCCAACCAGCAAAAAACGGCACATGCCGATGAACAGAATTCCATCGCTGTATCCAACAGTATATAACGAGGCTGGTTCGTGTCAAATGGAGGTCGCTCTGCACAAATAGGTGTTCGCCCACCGCATCGGTTTACGAGCGTTCATTGCTTTCGCTATGTTTCCGCCTATCGCGATCGGATCGGTGATGTTGATGCGTTCCAGTCGGCGCAGGATCTGGTGGTTCTGCCTGGTTTCGATGCTGGCAGGCCTGTGCGCATTCGACGGCGCCAACGTGGCTGCCACTGCCCAGACGCGCGCGATCGTCGATGGGGCCGGCCGGACCGTGCAGGTGCCCCAGCGAATCACGCGCGTGATCGCGGCGGGACCACCGGCATCCGTGTTGCTCTACACGCTGGCGCCGGAGCTGATGGTCGGCTGGGTGCGCGAGCCGTCGCCTGAAGAGAAAGCCTACCTCGCTGCCCCCTACCGCGACCTGCCGGCGCATGGGCGCCTCACCGGGCGTGGCAACACGGCGAACATCGAGTCCATCCTCGCGCTCAAGCCCGATCTGATCATCGATGTCGGCAGCACCGATGCCACCTATGTGTCGCTGGCCGACCGTATCCAGCAGCAGACCGGCATTCCCTACCTGCTGCTGGACGGTACGATCGGCAAGACGGCTGACACCTATCGTGTGTTCGGCAAGATCGTGGGCCGCGAGGAGCGCGCCGAAACACTGGCCCGCTATGCCGAGTCGACCGTGCAGGACATCCGTCGGCGCATTGAGGCGATCCCCGTCGAACGCCGCCCCGGCGTCTACTACGGCCGCGGCCCGCGCGGCCTGGAGACCGGGCTGGCAGGCTCGATCAATCTTGAAGTGCTGGAGGCCATCGGCGCCCGCAACGTCGCCGCCGCGGCCGGCCGTGGCAGCCTGACCACCGTGTCGGTCGAACAGGTCCTGGGGTGGAATCCGGATGTCATTCTGGCGCTCGAGCCCGCGTTCTACCGCGACGTCGCCCACAATCCGCTGTGGTCGGGGATCAAGGCCGTCCGCGAGCGGCGCATCTATCGCACGCCGGCGCTGCCATACGGCTGGTTCGACTCGCCACCGGGCGCCAATCGCCTCATCGGCATGCGCTGGCTGGCCACGCTGCTCCATCCCGACATCTTCACGGCCGATCTTCGCCAGGCGACGCGCGACTACTACAGCCAGTTCTATCACGTCCAACTGTCCGATCCGTTGCTCGACGCGCTCCTGCGCGATGCGGTCTCACCGCCGCCATGAGCGTCCGCGACAGGCTTGCCGCGGGACAGGACACCGGATGGTGGGGCCGTACCGGTGTCTGGGTGGCGCCATTGGCATTGATCGCCGTCGTGGTGCTCTCCTTCGGAGTCGGCAAATATCCGATCGCGGCCGGTGACGTCATCGCCGCCGTGATCGGCCGACTGACCGGCCAGCCCTCGACTGTTGATCCGACGATCGAGACGGTGCTGTGGCAGGTGCGCCTGCCGCGCGTGCTGGCCGGCCTCGCCGTGGGTGCGGCGCTGGCGGCCGCCGGCGCCACCTACCAGGGCCTGTTTCGCAATCCGCTGGTCTCGCCTGACATCCTGGGCGTTTCCGCCGGCGCCAGCCTGGGTGCCGTGCTGGGCATTTTCCTGTCGCTGCCGGTCCTGATGATCCAGCTGCTGGCCTTCATCGGCGGGCTTGCCGCCGTGGCCCTGGTCTATGCCGTCGGCGCCGCCATCCGCACGCGCGATCCCATCCTGGTGCTGGTGCTGGCCGGCGTCGCCGTCGGTGCCCTGCTCGGCGCCTGCCTCTCGCTCTTGAAGGTGCTGGCCGATCCCTACAACCAGCTGCCCGCCATCACCTACTGGCTGCTCGGCAGCCTGGCCGCCGTGACGCGCGGCGATCTGGTATCCATCCTGCCGGCGTTGGCGATCGGCTTCGTGCCGCTGGTCCTCCTGCGCTGGCGCATGAACCTGATGACGCTGGGCGACGAGGAGGCACGCGCGCTGGGCATCGATACGACCCGGCTGCGCGCCCTCCTCATTGCCGGCGCGACGTTGATCACGGCGGCATCGGTGTCGATTACCGGCGTGATCGGCTGGATCGGCCTGCTGATCCCGCACATCGCCCGCATGCTGGTCGGCCCCGATTTCGGCCGGCTGCTGCTGGCCTCCGTGATGCTGGGCGCTGGCTACCTTGTGGGCATCGATGCGCTGGCGCGCAGCATCGCCGCCATGGAAACGCCACTGGGCATCCTGACGGCGGCGCTGGGCGCGCCGTTCTTCCTCTACCTGCTCGCCACCACGCGAAAGGGATGGGAATGACGCTGGCGGCCGTCAACGTCGCTTTCGGTTATCGCGGCGCACCGGTCGGCCGCGGCGTCAGTTGTGCCGTGGATGCCGGCGAGGTGCTGTGCCTCCTCGGCCCCAACGGCGGCGGCAAGACCACACTGCTGAAGACCTTGCTGGGCCTGATCCCGGCACAGGGCGGTGCGATCACGATCGACGGTCGCGCGCTGGCGGACTTCGCGCGGCCGGAACTGGCCCGCCGCCTCGGCTATGTGCCGCAGGCACACAACGCGCTCTTCCCCTTCACCGTGCGCGAGGTGGTGCTGATGGGACGCGCGGCGCGGGTCGGCCTGTTCTCGGCGCCGTCGGCACAGGACCGCGACGCGGCACGCCAGGCGCTGCACGCGCTAGGCATCGATCACCTCGCCGATCGCACCTATACGACGATCAGCGGTGGCGAGCGGCAGATGACCCTGATCGCCCGGGCGCTCGCCCAGGAGCCCGCCATTCTCGTCATGGACGAGCCCACGGCGAATCTCGATTTCGGCAACCAGACCCGGGTGATCGAGCAGATCGCCAAACTCGCGGCTCAAGGCCTGGGAATCCTTCTATCGACACACGACCCTGATCATGCCTTTGCCTGTGCCGACCAGGTCGCGTTGCTCCGGGGCGGCGACTTGATCGCCCTGGGCTCACCGCAAGAGACGCTCACATCAGACATGTTGCGGCGTCTCTATGGTGTCGACGTCGCTGTCACCTATCTGACCGACGTCGGCCGCTATGTTTGCACCCCTTCCTTCAACCGTTCACCACGAGGAGAGACGACATGAAGATCAGCGCCCGCAACCTGCTGAAGGGCAAAGTGGTCGAGGTCACCAAGGGCGCCACCACGGCGCATGTCCGCCTGGATGTCGGTGGCACAATCGTGACAGCCTCGATCACCAACCAGGCGGTCGAAGACCTGAAACTGGCCGTCGGGCAGCAGGCCTACGCGGTCATCAAGGCGTCCGACGTCATGGTCGCGGTCGACTGAACGCCATGGTCCGGGAGAACGAAATCCGTGCGTCGGAACTCGCCGTCGAGATGCCGGCGACGACCGACGCCGGTCTCGTCTTTATCGGCCGTATCCGGACGCCCTGGCAGTCGCGGCTGGTCTGCCCGCGCCAGGGCCGCGCCGACGGGCCGATCTGCCGCATCGAGCTGTTCGAGCCCTGGGTGCGCGCACTCGACGGCATCACCGCCTACGAACGGCTCGAGGTTCTGTACTGGCTGCACCTGTCGCGGCGCGACCTGGTCCGCCAAAGCCCAGCCAACGACGGTAACGCCCGCGGCACCTTCTCGCTGCGCACGCCGGTGCGGCCCAATCCCATCGGAACGTCGATCGCGACCCTTGTCGCGCAGGAAGGCGCCACCCTGCTGGTGCGCGGCCTAGATTGCCTCGACGATACGCCGCTGCTGGACATCAAGCCGGACCGCACGTTGTTCACGCCCATAGCACCGCCACAGCCGGGCGACTTCGAGGTCGGCGACTCCTGATAACGGACGACATATCCGCTGTGCGTCGATGCGTGCCGCGCGTTATATACACACATATATATCGTATCTAAGATCACCGTGATGCCAACCCTGCCGCGGCAACCCGCACGAGCCGCGGCCGTTTCCTCACGGAGGATGCCATGGATACTGTGACGACCGTCAGCGGGGGATCCGGCCTCGTGTCCGGCCCGACGCGCCTGCTGATCGACGGCCAATGGGTCAACGCCGCCTCGGGCAAGACATTCGAGACCCGCAATCCCGCCACCGGCGAAATCCTGGCCGACGTGGCCGAGGGTGATGCCGAGGACGTCAACCGCGCGGTCGCCGCCGCACGCCGGGCGTTCAAGGGATCCTGGAGCCGGGTCAAGCCCAACGAACGGCAAATGATCCTGCTGCGGTTGGCCGATCTGGTCGAGCGGCACTTCGACGATCTGGCGCTGCTCGATACGCTCGACATGGGTGCCCCGCTCAGCCGCACGCGCGCCGGCCGCCAACGCGTGCTGGGCATGCTGCGCTACTACGCCGGCATGGCGACAGCCCTGCACGGCGAGACCATCGAGAACTCGCTGCCGGGCGACATCTTCTCGTACACCCTCAAGGAACCGGTCGGCGTCGTCGGCGCCATCATTCCCTGGAACGGCCCCCTGAGCGCGTCGGTCTGGAAGATCGGCCCGGCGCTGGCCACCGGCTGCACGGTGATCTTGAAGCCTGCCGAAGAGGCGCCGTTGACACCACTGCGCCTGGGCGAGCTGTGCCTGGAGGCCGGCGTGCCGCCGGGCGTCGTCAACATCGTGCCCGGCTTCGGCGAGACCGCCGGCGCGGCGCTGGCAGCCCATCCCGACGTCGACAAGGTCGCCTTCACCGGCTCGCACGTCACGGGCCAGAAGATCGTCCAGGCCTCCGCCGGCAACCTCAAGCGCGTGTCGCTGGAGCTGGGCGGCAAGTCGCCGGATATCGTCTTCGCCGACGCCGACCTGGAAGCCGCCGTTCCCGGTGCCGGCATGGCGGTATTCGCCAACTCCGGCCAGATCTGCAGCGCCGGCACCCGCCTGTTCGTCGAACAGAAAATCTACGACGAGTTCACCGATCGCGTCGCCAAGTACGGCAGCAACCTGCGCGTCGGCGACGGCCGCGATCCGGACGTGCAGGTCGGCCCGCTGGTCTCGGCCGAACAGCTCGAACGCGTGACGGGCTATCTCGCGATCGGCAAACAGGAGGGCGCCCGGCCGCTGGCTGGCGGCACCCGACTCATCGACGGTAAGCTGGCGCAGGGCTACTTCGTGCCGCCGACCGTCTTCGCCGGCGTGCGTGATGACATGCGGATCGCACAGGAGGAGATCTTCGGCCCCGTGATCTCCGCCATTCCGTTCACGGATATCGAGGAGGTCATCGAGCGCGGCAACGCCACCACCTTCGGCCTGGGCAGCGGCGTCTGGACCAAGGATGTCAGCAAGGCGCACAAGCTTGCCAAGGCGATCCGCGCCGGCTCCGTCTGGGTCAACTGCTACCAGGCCATGGACCCGGCCGTGCCCTTCGGCGGCTACAAGATGAGCGGTTACGGCCGCGAGAGCGGCCTGCAGCACCTGGAGGAATATCTGAACGTAAAGGCCGTCTGGATTCGCACGGCCTGAAAACGCTAGGGTTCTGATGCCTGTATCGTCCTGAGCGCCGCGCGGAAGACCTTCGCCGCACTCGGGACGATATCGCCAGCAACAAGCCCGGAGCGATTGATCATGACCATCCATCCTGCCCTCTCCAGCGGGCGCGTTGCCGTCATCACCGGCGCGGCGAGCGGCATCGGTCTGGCCGCCGCGAAACGCTTCGCCGCCCAGGGTATGAAACTTTGCCTTGCCGATCTCAGTGCGGAGGCTCTCGCGTCGGCGGTTGCCGACATTGGCGCGCCGAAGGAAACCGTTCTGACGGTGCCGACGGATGTGTCACGGCTGGCCGATGTCGAGCACCTGAAGGCAGAGGCCTACCGCGCCTTTGGCGAGGTCGCTGTCCTGATGAACAATGCCGGGACGGCGCCCGGCGGCGGGCCATGGGACCATTACGACCGCTGGCGCCGCGTGCTGGACGTCAACCTGTGGGGCGTCATCAACGGCGTGCAGACGTTCACCCAGGCGATGATCGACCAGGGCACGCCGTGCGCCATCGTCACCACCGGATCGAAGCAAGGCATCACCTGCCCGCCGGGCGACACCGCGTACAATGTGAGCAAGGCCGGCATCAAAGTGCTGACCGAGGGGCTGGCGCACGAGCTGCGCAACGTTCCCGGCTGCCGCATCACGGCGCACCTGCTGGTGCCGGGCTTCACGTTCACCGGTATCACCCGGCCGCGGCGCAGCGAGAAACCGCCGGCGGCGTGGCTGCCGGAACAGGTCATCGACATGATGGTCGAGCGGATGAGTGCCGGCGACTTCTACATCATCTGCCCGGACAACGACGTCACCACCGACATGGATCACCGGCGCATGCAGTGGGCGATGGAGGACATCATCCACAACCGGCCGGCGCTGTCGCGCTGGCACGCCGACCACAAGGACGCCTTCGACGCCTTCATGAAGGCACCGGCGCGCTAGAAACCCCTCTCCGCCCGGGGGGAGAGGGGTTAGCTGCCAGCACGTGCCGCTACAGCGCCGCGGTGATGGCCTTCACTTCCGTGTAGTTGTGCAGGACCTCTTCGCCCATCTCGCGGCCCCAGCCTGACTGCTTGTAGCCGCCGAACGGCAGCGCCGCGTCGAACACGTTGTGGCAATTGATCCACACCGTGCCCGAACGGATACGATGCGCCATCTTGTGCGCCAGGCCGCCGTCGCGGGTCCACACGCTGGCGGCGAGGCCGTAGATCGTGTCGTTCGCCTGCTTGGCGATACGGTCGATGTCGGCGTCATCGAAGGGCTGGGCGCAGACCACCGGCCCGAAGATTTCCTCGCGCACGATCTTCATCTGCGGCGTGGTGTCGGTCAGCACGGTCGGTGCCACGAAGTAGCCGCTGTTGCCGACCCGGTTGCCGCCGACGACAACCTTCGCACCCTCCGCGCGACCGGCATCGATGTAGCCGCTGACCCGCGAGAATTGCTCGTCTGACACCAGGGGCCCCATCTCGGTCGTGGGGTCAAGGCCCGGTCCGACCTTGATCCTCTCGGCGATGGCGGCAACGCCCTCGACGACCTTGTCGAACACCTTCTTGTGCGCGTAGAGGCGCGAGCCGGCGCAGCAGCATTGACCATGATTGAAGAAGATGGCGTTTGCCGTGCCCGGGATGGCGAGATCCAGGTCGGCGTCGGGGAAGACGATTGCCGGCGACTTGCCGCCAAGTTCAAGCGTCACCTTCTTGAGATTGCCGGCCGCCGCCTTGACGATCAGCTTGCCCACCTCGGTTGATCCCGTGAACGCCACCTTGTCGACCAGCTCATGCTCGGCGAGGGCGGCACCCGCGGTCTCGCCATAGCCGGCCAGGACGTTGACGACGCCGGCCGGGAAGCCCGCCTCGAGTATCAGTTCGCCCAGGCGCAGCGCCGACAACGGCGTCTGTTCCGCCGCCTTGAGAACGATCGTGCACCCCGCTGCCAGCGCCGGCCCCAGCTTCCACGCCGCCATCAGTAAAGGGAAGTTCCACGGAATGATCTGCCCGACGACGCCGACCGGCTCGCGCAGCGTATAGGACAGGTATTCGCCGGGCATGTTGATCGGGATGGTCGAGCCCGTGATCTTCGTCGCCCAGCCGCCCATGTAGCGGAACATGTCGACCGCCAGCGGAACGTCCGCAACCCGGGCCACCGCCGCCGGCTTGCCGTTGTCCAGCGACTCCAGTTCGGCGAACTCATCGAGATGCCGTTCGAGCAGGTCCGCCAGCTTCCACAGCAGGCGGCCACGCTCCGACGGCTTCACCTTCGCCCATGATCCATCATCGAAGGCCCGGCGCGCGGCCTTGACCGCCAGGTCGACATCCTGACGATCGGCCTCAGGCACGCTCGCGATCACCGTCCCGGTGGCCGGGTTGTAGACCGGAAACGTCTTGCCTGACGCAGCGGCAACCAGCTTGCCGTCAATCAACAGCTTCAGGCGATTTTCCACGAATGTCCGCACGGGCGTGCTGAGCCGTGGATCGAGTGCAATCGTGTCCATGCGTTCCCTCCTCGTCATGAGCTATCGATATATTCTAATAAATATATCGATAGGCAATCTGCGGCCGGCCACGATACCGGCGGCGCAAGTCTTAGACGGATGCGCGGATGCTGTGGTCGGAACGCGCGCCCATCATGTCGGTTCGACCCAATGCCGCAACGAACGAACCCATACCTGCACTGCGCAGCGGCATATAGGGCTTCGCCGCCTGGCGGCAGAGGCGCTTCACCATGGTGACCGCTTCGTGGCTGACGCAATCCACCGGAAACATGACGATATCGGCACGACTGACCAGACCGGCCAGAAGGCCGGTGCGATCCTCGACACCACCATCGTGCTGCAAAAAGGTCGCGCCCAATCTCTCGCTCAATGCGCGCAGATGGCCGACCTGATTGGGGCGGCCGCCGACATAGAGCAGCGACAGCCCTTGGCACGAGACCGGCGTCGTCGGCAGATCCTCGCCATCCGCTGCGACGGGCAACAAGCTCCTCTCGACGGTAGTGAGTTCCTCACGCAGCACCGCCTCGCTGTTCGTCGCAGCTTCACGCAACGCACGCTCTCGACGCAGTTCCTCCAGGGCGCTCGCCAGGCGTTTTTCGAGAAGCGTCCGCCTGTTCACCTCCGACGTCAGGCGCCGCTCGAGATCACTCACCAGCCTGGTCAGTGTCGATTGTCCGGTGCTGTCCGTGTTCACACTCTGGCGCCCGGCATGATCCGCAATCTGACGGGTCAGCAGGTCGCTCAGGTCGCGGATCTTGGCGTCGCGCGACGTGAGACCCTCACGCAACAGGTCCTGCTGGCGCTGCAATTTCTCCCGCAGCTCGGCATTCTCCGCTTCCAGCACGCTCAGGCGGCGGATATCGGCGCGATTGGCGGCACCCACCAGGTGGGACAGCATATGAACTTCGCCGAAGACGTCGCGGATCAGGGCATCGTTCGTCGCCGGATGGGTGAGCGCAGCCCAGTACGCACCGGGGATCTCGCCGCGCTTGACGGCGTCATGCCACAGGCTGCGCACCTGCTCGACGGTCTTCGCCGCATCGAACTGGCTGATGACCAGCCGATGCCGCTTATCGAGGGCCTTGTGCAGGAGTTTGGCGGCATTGTCATGGCGAGCCGCCAGCAAGACCCCTTGGCCATGCAAATCATGTTCGGAAAGGCCGTAGCAAACGATGCTCGCCTTGGTCAGGACCTGCCGCAGGTCGCCGCTTGACAGGCATGTACCCACGATCGAGCAATGCAGGTTCCGGGACAGGTCCCAGATCTTCGTCCGTCGCTGCGGTGTATGCACCGCCTCCGGCTGTTTGGTGACGAGAACCGGCGGAAACGGCGCGATGTGCAGTACGTGCCCATGATCACCCGCGCGGCGTCGGGGACCGGGCAAAATCGGATCGAAAGCAGCGGCCGTCTTCATGCGATCGCTTTCCAGCGTAATATCCACTCGTATATATCGATGGTGCCAGAATCGACCAGGCCGGGCAAGGGGCTGGTCGACGCTGCCGCTGCAGCCCCGTCCCGCCCGGACAATATGCGTCTAGAGCGCCTCGTGAATCGTCAGAAATCCACGCGGTCCACCGGCTGGAACCGCCGACTGAACATTGCCGTTCAATCGAGATATTTCCAGGTGTCCGCACCGTCGAGACGGCGCACCTTGGCGCCGGCCAGGACTTGCGGTTCCATGAGCCGTGCGTTCACGCCCATCCGCTCCAGGGAGGGATCGATTGCGGACCAGTGCGTCACGCAACCACAAACGGTGCAGCGGTGAAACTCCAGCATCTTGTCGTGACACAGATAAATGTCGGTTGCCCCTGCTCGCCGAACCTGCCTGGGCGCGTAGTAAGCCCACAGCGTGCCATAACGCCGGCAAATGGAGCAGTTGCAATCCGTCACCTCGGTGGGAGCCTCGTCAATCTGCAAACGCACGGCACCGCAATGGCATGACGACTCGACCATGAATGGCCTCCTTCAGCCGGGACCCGCGAACGACGTCACTTCATCGTCGAATACGCGGTCGGGATCAGCAGCACCGATTGCAGCTCGGCCAGGTGCGCGCCCGACTTGCCGAGGAATTCCTGCCAGCCCGGATCCTTGCTGGCCGCCGCCCGCGCCGCCATGCGGGCGTTGACGTCGCTGTAGGCCCACAGATGGACAGCCTCGTTGGGCTGCGGAAACTCTCCGGTCCACAGGCCGACCAGCGGCGAATACTTCTCGCGCACCGGCAGATAGGATTTGATCAGCTCGGCCCACGGCTTGGCCTGACCGACCAGGGTGCGATAAATGCGGACTTCGTAGATGTGCGATCCCGCACCCGGCGGCTTGACGTCGACCACGGCGTTGAGCAGCCGCAGATCCTGGCGTTGAACCAGCGGTCGGATCTTGGCGACGTATTCCTTGGTCCAGGTCTCGTTCTTCGCCAGTTCGCCGCGCAGCCGGGTGCGCTCCTCGTAGCTGTCGAAGCTCCACAGGTGCCAGACCTGGTTGAGCGTGCCGAATTCCGACGTCCAGTAGCCATAGCATTGGCCGTAGTTGTTGCCGCGGGCCGGCCACCCCACCTTCTCCGCCAACTCCAGGTACTTGGGCATCAGGCCGGGCTGCAGCGTGTAGGTGCGAAGCTCATAGATCATGTCTGTCAGTCCTCATTCTGGGTCGGGGAACGTTACGCCGTGCCCTGGCGAACGCACCAGACAATCCCGCACCGCCGCCGCGTGGTGCATGCCGGCGATGCGCAGCGTGCACGTGGCGCTGGAATGCGACCGGGGTGTCATCCTGAGCGCGCCGTGATTGACTTCACGGGTTGTCCCCGGTGAACTGGTCCATCCTCGGTCCGGAGATCGGTCATGACTGCGTCGCCCAGAAAGAACTACCGCGAGGCGGTGCCCGGCCGCGCCAATGTCGCCGACACACCGGAACGCGACGCCTACTACGATGCGCTGGAGCGCAAGGAGATGGGCGCGCTGTGGACCGTCGCCAACAAGATCGAGCCCTGGCACCCGGTGCCGCAATCGGTGCCCATGATCTGGCGCTGGTCGGATGTACGGCCGGCGATCCTGCGGGCGCCGGAGCTGGTCAGCCCCGAAGAGGCCGGCCGCCGCGTCATCATGCTGGTCAATCCCGGCCGCCGCGAGGTCTCGGCCGCCGTCGGATTGTTGTACAGCGGCATCCAGATCATGGCACCGGGTGAAGTCGCGACCAGCCACAAGCACATGGCAAGCGCCCTGCGCTTCATCATGGAGGGTACCGGCGCCTACACCATCGTCGATGGCGAGCGCATGACGCTGGGCATCAACGACTTCGTCCTCACGCCCAACGGTACCTGGCACGAGCACGGCGTCGATGCGTCGGGTTCGACCTGCATCTGGCAGGATGGGTTGGACATCCCGCTGATGAATGCGCTGGATGCGAACTTCTACACGGTCCATCCGGACCTGCAGCAGAAGACCAACCAGCCGACGGACTCGTCGGTTCGCCTCTACGGCGCCGGCTTTGTGCAGCCGGCCTATCTGCGCCACGCCTGGACGAAGCCTTATTCGCCGCTGCTCAAATTCGAATGGGCGCCGACCTACGATGCCCTGGTCCAGGCCGCCCGGGTATCGGACGGCTCACCCTATGACGGCATCATCATGGAATACGTCAACCCGATCACCGGCGGGCCGGTGATGCAGACCATCGGCGCATCCATGCAGCTGCTGCGACCCGGCGAACACACCAAGGCCCACCGCCATACCGGCTCCTTCGTCTATCGCGTCGCCAAGGGCCAGGGTTACAGCGTCATCGACGGCCAGCGCCTGGACTGGCGGGAGCGCGACATCTTCGTGGTGCCGTCGTGGTCGGTGCACGAGCACGCCAACCTCGCCGACCGCGACGATGCCTGCCTGTTCACTTTCAACGACCTGCCCGTGATGCAGGCGCTGGGCCTCTATGCCGAGCAGGCCTACCCCGACAATGGCGGCCACCAGACCGTGGTCAGTCGCGCGTAGGATCGATCGCGCACAGCGATTATCCTGGGAGCGCGGGCGTCCCGCCCGCATCAAGGCGAAGCAGTCATCTGACATGAGCGGGCGAGACGCCCGCGCTCCCAGCTTTTCGATTGATCGAACCCACTCAAAGTCCCTCGCGGCGCTCGGGATGACCGCGGCGATCGATCTACGCACAACACTCGGCGCACCAGATGTTCTCGCCCTTGCGGCGCCATTCCGCGGCGCCGAAATGCACGTGCTCGACGCCGGCATCGACAATCATCGATAGCGGCAGCACACGGTGAACATGCGCTGAGTCCGGCCACGACAGCGCCGCGGGCCGCGGCCCATGCCGGTGGACCGTCTGCGCCAGTGACGGGTTGATGAACATCGGCACCGACAGCCGGTCCCGTGAGCGCGAGGGGTTGACCACACGATGCGGCGCGGCGAACAGATCACCCCATGTCGCGAACTGCAGCAGCTCACCGATATTGACCACAACAGTCTCCGGCGTTGGCGGCACATCGATCCAGCGTCCCCGGCGGTCCATCACCTGCAACCCGCCGACAGAATCCTGCACCAGCAGGGTCAGCCATGAGAAATCGCAGTGCTGCGCCACGCCGCGGCGGGCAACGCCATCGCCAGGCTGCACGTGGTAGCGGATGAACTTCATCAACGTATACGCATCGTCCGGCACAGCGCCGAACGCGCCGGGCACCGCCCCGATCTCCTCGACCAGAGCGCCCAACAGCACCTGACCGATGCTCTCGGCATCCATGATCACCGCCTGAATGCCGGCGCGCAGCGCCGCCTCGGGAGGCCACTGGTTGGGGCCGTCCAAGCGGTCCCACGGGTGCCTGATGGTGCGCGCCGGCCGTTCGTGACCGAAATGAATCTGCTCGCGCCAGTCACGTTTGTTGTGCATGACGCTGAAGCCGCGGAAATGCGGCGAGCGTGCGATATCCAGATCATGCTGGATCGCGGGATCGAGCGCGAAGAAGCGATGCGCCGACGCCAGCGCCTTGCGATGCAGGTCAGCCGCACCCGTGAGCAGGAACGTGCCGACATCGCGACTGGCGTCCAGCAGCGCCCGCCGCGCTTGCGGGTCGCCAGCCGCCAACGCCCCGAAATCGACGAGCGGCAGGTCCACCATTCACGTCCCCCTTACCCGATCGTCCAGCAGGTCCATCAGCATCGTACGCGCCGCATCGAGATGGGCGGCCAGCGACGGATCGACGGCATCGCCCCAGAATCGCCGTGCCAGCTTATGGCGGATCTTGGCTGCGTGTGCATCGTTCACCAGTTCCCTGCGCAGGATCTCGGGCACAGGCGTGAACGACTTCTCGTGGCAGACTTCGAACAACGTCAGGCGCGCGGCGGCGGCGACCTGGCCTCGATCGCGTTCAAACCGGATCAAGCCGGCGAGCAGACGATCGACGGTGTGCGTGGCCCGGAGCATCAACCGCGCATGAGCCGCGCGCCGCACTGCCAGCGCGGTGATGGCTGCCGCCAAGATGCAGCGGTGCGTACCGGTCGCATCGTCAAGCGTGCTGCGCCCGCCGGTCGCATCCGGCGCGCCGTAGGCATCGGCAATAGTAACACCCAACGCGGCAAGATCCTCGCGCACCATGAAGCGCACATGGTCAAGATCGTGCCATAAGAACTCGGCCGGCGTGCACAATGCGCCGTCGGCGTCAGTGGCGCGCTCGCGCAGCCCGATCACGCGCACTGCCGTCGCACGCACGCGCAACAGGTCGACCATATCCAGTGTCTCGAAACTTGGCAGCATGATCACAACAGGCGCCAACGCCAGGGCATCGTCGAACTCCGCCGCGACGCGCGCTGCATAGGGTCCCGGCACATGAGCCGCATCGACCAGCATCACATAATCCCGCGCCAGCCGGACGGCCGCGTCGTAGCGGCAACCGTCATTCGGCCAGGCGCCTACCCGCGCCGCGAGCGGTTCGAACCGGCGATCGCCACCGCCGGCGCGCCAGGCGGCACGCGTCGCAATGTGCTGCACGAACGCCATCTCCGGCATCGGGCCAGTGCCGTCGGTCGGGCTGTCCATCAACCGACGGGTCAATGCAGTGGCGATCTGCACGGTGGTCGAGGCGTCCGGCATCCGGTGATAGTCGGCGCGATCACCAATCGAAAGCAAGTATCCCCGCATCGGCAGGCTTGTACCGCCCCGCGTGCATCCCAATACTGCGGCGCACATTTCGGGGAGCGTCATGGCCGATATCGATTTCTGGTTCTCCGTCGGCAGCACCTACACGTACCTGACGGTGATGCGACTGCCTGATGTCGCGCGGAGGACGGACGTCCGCTTCCGCTGGCGGCCGTTCTCGGTGCGCACCATCATGCGCGAGATGGACAATGTTCCCTTCGCCACCAAGCCCATCAAGATGGCCTACATGTGGCGGGACGTGGAGCGCCGCGCGGCGCTGCATGGTTTGCCGGTGCGGGTGCCGGCGCCCTATCCGCTGAAAGACTTCGACCTTGCCAATCGTGTCGCGGTGCTGGGCGAGCGCGAGGGCTGGTGTGCCGATTATGTGCGGGGCACCTATCGGCGCTGGTTCCAGGAAGGACAGGAAGCCGGCAGCGAACCGAACCTGTCGGCAACCCTGCGCGAGATCGGCCAGGACCCGGCACGCGTGATCGCCGCGGCCCAGGGTGACGCGATCGGGCAGGCCTACGACGCCGCCACGGCCGAAGCGCGACAATTGAACGTGTTCGGCGCACCGACATTCGTCGTGCAGGGCGAGCGCTTCTGGGGCGACGACCGCCTCGACGACGCCATCAGCTGGCACCGCCACGGCAAGGTCGTTTCTTAGTTGCTGGGAGCGCGGGCGTCCCGCCCGCTCATATCAGACGAAAGCAAAGCCTTCACCTTGATGCGGGCCCGAGGCCCGCGCTCCCAGGCTATCAGAACGCCTCGGCCTTCAGCGCCATCAGCGTTTCGCTGCCGGCCTTGATCTGGTGCGCCAGCGCCGTGGTCTGCGGCAGTACGCGCTTGGCGAAGAACCGGCCGGTGGCGAGCTTGGCCTCGTAGAAGTCGTTGTCGTTGCCGGCCGCCAGGCCGGCGTGCGCCGCCTTGGCGATACGACCCCACATGTAGGCCATCGCCGTCAGCGCCATCAGCCGCAGCAGGTCGGTGGCGGCGGCACCCGCCTCGTCCGGGTTCTTCATCGCGTTCTGCATCAGGTACATCACGCTTTCCTGCACCCGGCCGATCGCCTTCTCCAGCGGCTCGACGAACTCGGCCAGCTTGGGGTCGGCCTTGTTGGCGGCGATGAAGCCGTTGATCTCGCCCAGCAGGCGCTGCGCTGGCCTGCCGCCCTTCATCATCAGCTTGCGGCCCACCAGGTCGAGCGCCTGGATGCCGTTGGCGCCTTCGTAGAGCTGGGTGATGCGCGCGTCGCGCACCAGCTGCTCAACGCCATGCTCGCGGATGAAGCCGTGGCCGCCAAAAGTCTGCACCGCGAGGTTGGCGCTCTCGGAACCCATGTCGGTGAAGTACGCCTTCACGATCGGCGTCAGCAGCTGCAGCAGGTCGTCGGCCGCCTCGCGCGCCTCGGCATTGTCGCTGTGATGCGCCTTGTCGATCAGCGAGCCCACCCAGTAGGCGAGCGCCCGCGCCCCTTCGGCAAACGACTTCTGAATCAGCAGCATGCGCCGTACGTCGGGATGCACGATGATCGGATCGGCCGGCCCCTTGTCGTTCTTCGGGCCGGTCAGCGAGCGGCCCTGCAGGCGGTCCTTGGCGTAGGCCGCGGCGCTCTGGTAGGCGGTCTCGGCGATGCCCAGGCCCTGCATGCCCACGCCCAGGCGCGCGGCATTCATCATCACGAACATGGCGTTCAGGCCCTTGTTGGGCTCGCCCACCAGCCAGCCCTTGGCACCGTCGAAGTTCATGACGCAGGTCGCCGAGGCCTTGATGCCCATCTTGTGCTCGATGGCACCGCAACGCACGCCATTGGCCGTGCCGGGTTTGCCGTCGGCCGTGGGCAGGAACTTCGGAACAATGAACAGCGAGATGCCCTTGGTGCCGCCGGGCGCGTCCGGCAGACGGGCCAGGCAGAGATGGATGATGTTCTCGGTCAGGTCATGCTCGCCCGCCGAGATGAAGATCTTGGTGCCGGTGATGGCGTAGCTGCCGTCGGCCTGCGGCTCGGCGCGCGTGCGCAGCATGCCGAGGTCGGTGCCGCAGTGAGGCTCGGTGAGACACATCGTGCCCGACCACGTGCCGTCGCCCAGCTTGGGCAGGTAGAGCTGCTGCAACTCCGGCTTGCCGTGCGCGCGCAACGCCTCGTAGGCGCCGTGCGAGAGGCCGGGATACATGCCGAACGACAGGTTGGCCGAGGTGATCATCTCCTGCACCACGAAGCCCACGGTTGCCGGCAGTCCCTGGCCGCCGAACTTGGGGTCGGTCGTGATGTTGGTCCAACCGCCGTCGATGAACTGCTTATAGGCCTCCTGGAAGCCTTTGGGCGTGCGCACCACGCCGTTCTCGTAAGTGCAGCCTTCCTCGTCGCCGGACCGGTTGAGCGGGAACAGCACGTTCTCGCACAGCTTGGCCGCCTCCTCGAGGATGGCGTCGACCAGATCAGGCGTGACCTCGCCGAACGGCGGCAGGGTCGAGATCTCCTTGAAGTCGATCACTTCGCGCAGCACGAACTGCATGTCTTTCAGCGGCGCTTTATAGGTGGCCATGGCGGGTCCCCCATTTTCCAGACGACGAAAAGCAGAAGTCAGGAGACGAAAAGAGCAACGAATCCAGCCTGTCTCCTGGCTTTTGTCATCCGTCTTCTGAATCTACCCCTTTATCATGCAGGAATTCCATGGCGTGGGCCTCGACCTCGCGGAATTCGGCGAGTTGCGTGCGCAGGTCCCGCAGCCGCTTCTCCAGTTCGGCGATATGCTCCCGGCTCTTGCGCAGCACGCCCCTGATCTGCTGCACACCGGAGCGGTCCGAGTGGTAGAGGTTGAGCAGCTCCTTGATTTCGCCCAGGCTGAAGCCCAGCCGCTTGCCGCGCAGGATCCAGCCCAGCCGGGCCCGATCGCCGGCGCTGTAGATGCGGCTGGTGCCCTGGCGCGCCGGCGCAATCAAGTCTTCGTCCTCGTAAAAGCGAATGGCACGCGGCGTGACACCGAATTCCTTCGCGAGTTCCGCGATGGTCCAGGTGCGTACCGCCGTCTTCGCTGCGCCGCGGTCGGCGTCGAAGGAAGCCTGCGTCATATCCACTGTATAGTTGACGTTTACGTAAACGTCAATGAATGCGAAAAATCTTCGCTGCTGCCTGCAACCCTTGGACCGTACGCCGCGTTGTGAGGATGGCGGTATTTTTCCGCCGATTGTTCCCCATGACGACACACTGGGCCCCGCCGACTGGCGGGGCTTTTTTTGCGCGCCGCCCAAAATGGCGATTTGCCTTGGTTTTGCCGTGTGGCCTTCCCATCTGACGGCGGATGACTGACGAGCCCGGCCGCAACAGCACGCTGCCCGTCCCATACTGGATGCAGTCCACCCCCCCGCCCCGACGGCCCTGGCGCAAGGTCGGCATGGCGCTGGCGGTCGTGGGCTGCATGGCGCTGTCGCTGCTGGGCGGGCTGCTGCCGATCCTGCCAGGCTGGATCTTCTTCGTGCTGGGCCTCTATCTGCTGGCCACGGAGTTCAAGACCGGGCGGCGCTGGGTCACGGCGGCACGCCGACGCTGGCCCTGGATGTCGGACTGGATCACGCGGGCGCGCAATCACCGCTGGGCCCCGCGACACCTGCAGGAATTCGACGACCTGACGAATCCGCAACGACGATAGCCTGCGGCCTGCCGTTACGCAGCGTTCGACGCTGTATCTGCTACTGTCGGGCTGGGAAAACGGACCAGCACCCGCGTGCCGCCCTCGGGGCGGCGGGACATCGCAAGTTCCCCACCGAGCTGCGCCGACAAACCCTGCAAGAGCGTCAGGCCCAACCCGCCGCGTTCGGCCAGTCCGTCGGCGTCCTGCTCGATGCCGCTGCCATTATCGTCGATGGACAACACGATGTGCCCATCGGACTCGGTCGCCGCGATCGTGATCCGCGGTTCGGCGGTCGCGGCGAATGCGTGCACCAAAGCGTTGGAGACCGCTTCCGTCACGATCAGGCCGATCGGAATGGCGATATCGGGCCCCACGGCCATGACAGGCGCACTGACGCTGAAGCGTACGTTGGTTCCGGCTCGGGGCGCATTGCCGACCGTCAGGTGCCGCACCAGGTCGTTCAGGAAGGCCTGGAAGTCGACCTGGGCCCAGTCGGTCCGCTCGTACAGATGGCGGTGCAGGATCGACATGGTCAGCACGCGATTCTGTGCGCCGGCGAAGACGCGCCGGATGCGCGGGCTGCGGATCCGGTCGGCCTGCAGGCTGAGCAGGCTCGAAATCATCTGCAGATTGTTCTTCACCCGGTGGTGCAGCTCGCGCAGCAGGTGGTTGCGCTGTTCGACATCGGCTTGCAGTGCCTGTTCGCGGGCCTGCTGCGTTACGGCATCGTCGGTGTCTTGCCCCCGGCACCAGCGGCGGGTGACCAGCCAGACGACTGCCAGCGCGGCGAGGTGGACGGCGATGACGATGATCGCAGGCACACCCAGCAGCGCCAGCACCGAAGCCGGCGTGAGCGCGCCGGCAGCCAACAGGAACAGCCTGACGTGCAGGGGCAGCAGCTTCATCGCACCCCCGCCCGCGCCCTAGATCGCCGCGATGTTGAGCGCCTGGGCCATCGCCGTTTTCAGCAGGTCCGGATCGAACGGCTTGGTGAGGACGAAGGCTGGCTCAATCCCCTCGCCCGTCAGCAGGCGCTCGGGGAATCCGGTGACGAAGATGATCGGCACCGACATGGACTTCAGGATCTGGCGTACCGCCGCCATGCCGTTGTCGTGGCCCTTGAGCTGGATGTCGGCGATCACCAGGTCGGGCGCATGCTTCTCGGCCAGGGCGACGGCGGTGCTCTCGGTCGCCGCGATGCCCACGACCTGATGCCCGGCGTCACGCACGATCTTGGCGACGTCGAGCGCGATCACCGCTTCGTCCTCGATCACCAGCACCTTGACCGAAGCGACGCGGCGCAATTCGTCACGCGCCGCCCGCAGCGCCTGCTCGGCCTCGTCGTCGGTGATGCCCAGGATGTGGGCCGACTCCTCGACCGCGAAGCCCTCCAGCACCGTCAGCAGCAGCACCTTGCGCTGCCGGTCCGGTATTTCACCGATCTGCACCTGCAGGCGCTGAGGTGCCGTGCCGGTATCGGTGTCGTCGCCCGTGCGGACGAGGGCGCCGAAAGGCCGCTGCAGTCGGTGGAAGAGCGCGAAGATATCGACCTTCGAACTGGCGCTGTCCTGCATCAGTTCGGGTTGCTGCAGCAGCACCTCGACGCAAAGGCGGACCCACTGGTCGCCCTGGTTCTGGCTGCCCGTCAGCGCGCGGGCATAGCGCCGCAGGAACGGCAGCGTGGCCAGCAGCTGCTCGGATAGACCCTTGGTGGTGTTGGACACCTGTATCCCCCAGGATGGAACAGACGATTCGACAGCGAGGCTGCCAGGTTGCTTGACCCGGTCGGCGTCAAACCGGATGCCCCTTGCGGCGTTACATCCACACGATTTCGTACCGGCGCCGGAGTCTTCCTGTCAACATCGCTGCCGGTGGTCCGGTGCAGTCCCGCGTCGTCGCCTGCGCAACGCAGCGTCTGTGTGCCCGCAGCTTCAATGCCAAATGGCGTACTTGATGGATTACCCGGAACATCTTGCCGTCTGTTGTCCGACACGCGGAGTCACTTGAGGCGTTATAACGCCGGTCAAAGTCGCTGGTTCCCGCTCTCCGGGTAAAAATCTTCATGCCTTCAAAGCGAACGCGCGATCTGGCCGCGCACGCGGCGTATGGCGGCTTCGTTACGCCGATAGAAGGTCCACTGCTTGATCCGCTTGGAGACCACCAGGTCGGCCTGGGCCAGGACCTGCAGGTGGCCGGTGGCCGTCGGCTGCGCCACTTCCAGCTTGCGCGCGATCAACACCACACAAACGCCGTCCCGCACCAGGTCGCCATCGACCTGCGGCGGGAAATGCGCCTGCGGCGCCTTCAGCCATTCCAGGATCTGAAGCCGCTTCTCGCTGGCCAGTGCTCGCATCAGGGTTACCATAGACATATTGGAATTTTCCTATATTCCTATCGCCAATGCAATGGCGACAGGAGTTGGCGATGATTGCCGATGCGCCCACCGCGTCCGATATCGAGGAAACCGAACGGCTGATCCGACCCTATATCCGCCAGACGCCATTGATCGGCGTCGCCGGGGCTGATGTCGGCGTGGCCGCCGCCAGGCTGCTGCTGAAGCTCGAGTTCCTGCAGCACGCCGGCTCGTTCAAGTCACGCGGCGCCTTCACGCATCTGCTCGGCCGCAGTGTTCCGGCGGCGGGCGTGGTTGCTGCCTCGGGCGGCAACCACGGCGCCGCGGTCGCCTACGCCGCGATGAAACTCGGCATTCCGGCCCGGATCTTCGTGCCGACCGTCGCCGCCGCGGCCAAGGTCGAGCAGATCCGCAGCTACGGCGCCCAACTGACCATCAGCGGGGAGCGCTATGCCGATGCGCTGGCCGCCAGCGAGCGCTGGATCGAGCAGACCGGCGCACTGGCCATCCACGCTTTCGATCATGTCGCCACCCTGAAAGGCCAGGGAACCGTCGGCCTGGAACTCGATCGCCAGGCGGCCGACATCGACACCCTGCTGGTGGCGGTGGGTGGCGGTGGGCTGATCGGCGGCATCGCGGCCTGGTATCGCGGCCGGGTCAAGCTGGTCGGCGTCGAGCCCAGCGCCGCCCCGACCCTCACCCGCGCGCTGGCGCATGGCGGTCCGGTCGATGCCGAGGCCGGCGGTGTCGCCGCCGATTCGCTGGCGCCGCGGCGCGTCGGCCAACTGGTCTATCCGCTGGCCGCCCACTACGTCGCGCAAACTGTCCTGGTCGCGGACGATGCAATCGTGCGCGCCCAGGACACGCTGTGGCGTGCCCTGCGCATCGTCACCGAGCCCGGCGGCGCGGCGGCCTTCGCCGCACTCGAGTCAGGTGCCTATGTGCCTGCGCCCGACGAGCGCGTCGGTGTCCTGCTGTGCGGCGCCAATTCGGATGCGGTCACCTTCGCCCTGCCGCGCGCGGCGTGAGCGCGAGGCCCCCTTGCGAAAATATGAACGAAGCGTCACCATCCGGCCAAGACAAACGGGCGGGAAATCATGGCCGGGACCGACTACGACTACATCATCATCGGCGCCGGCTCGGCCGGCTGTACGCTCGCCTACCGACTGGGCGCCGATCCGTCGGTGACGGTGCTGGTGCTGGAAGCCGGCAAGCCCGACACGCACTTCTTCATCCACATGCCCGCCGGCGTGGTCAACATGGCGGGCAAGGGACTGTTCAACTGGGGCTATTGGACCGAGCCGCAGGCCCATTGCAATGGCCGCAAGATGTACTGGCCGCGCGGCAAGACACTGGGCGGCTCGTCCTCGATCAACGCCATGCTCTACATCCGCGGCCACGCCTGGGACTACGACCACTGGCGCCAGCTCGGTAACGCCGGCTGGAGCTACGCCGACGTGCTGCCCTACTTCATCAAGGCCCAGCACAACGAGCGCGGCGCCTCCGAATTCCACGGCGTCGACGGACCGCTGAACGTCGCCGACCAGGTGTCGCCGGCGCGCATCAACACCGCCTTCGTCGAGGCCAGCCTGCAGGCCGGCCACAAGCGCGCCACCGACTTCAACGGGCTGATGCAGGACGGCATCGGCTTCTATCAGGTGACGCAGAAAGGCGGCAAACGCTGGAGCGCGGCACAGGCCTATCTGCGGCCGGCGATGGCGCGCGGCAACGTCACCGTGCTCACCGAAGCCCGCACCGCGCGGGTCGTGATCGAGAACGGGCGCGCCACCGGCGTCGCCTACCGCAAGGACGGCCAGGACCACATCGCCCACGCCACGCGCGAGGTGGTGCTGTCGGGCGGCGCCGTCAACTCGCCGCAGCTCCTGATGCTGTCGGGCGTCGGTCCCGCCGATCATCTGCGCCAGCACGGCATTGCGGTGGCCGCCGATGTGCCGGGCGTCGGCGGCAACCTGCAGGACCATCTCGATGCCGCGACGCTCTACCACTGCACCACGCGCGACACCTACGACACATCCAACAAGCTGATGACGCTGGCCAAGTATGTGTTCTCGAAGTCGGGCCCCGGCACCTCCTGCATCGCCGAAAGCGGCGGTTTCCTGCGCACCGGCGAGGGCCTTGCGGCGCCCGACGTCCAGCTGCACTTCATCCCCGCCTTCGTCATCGACCATGGCCGCACCAAGATGACGACCAACGGCATGACCCTGCATGTCTGCCAGCTGCGCCCGGAGAGTCGCGGCACCATTCGGCTGAAGAGCGCCGATCCGCTGGCCGACGCCGCCATCGACGCCAACTACCTCGCCGAACCGAAGGACCTCGACGTGCTGGTGAAGGGCACCCGCCTGGCGCGCGAGATCTTCGCCCAGGCGGCGATGACGCCCTATCGCGGCGCCGAGCTCGAACCCGGTGCCGGCAAGGTCTCCGATGCCGACCTCGCCACCTGGGTACGGGCGCGCTGCGAGACGATCTATCACCCGGTGGGCAGCTGCAAGATGGGCCCTTCATCGGATGCGACGGCCGTCGTCGACAGCGAATTGCGGGTGCGCGGTGTCGAGCGGCTGCGCGTGGTCGACGCCTCGATCATGCCCACGCTGGTGGGCGGCAACACCAACGCGCCCACCATCATGATCGCCGAGCGGGCCGCCGACCTGATGCTGGGCGCCGCGGCACCGGCGCGAGAGGCCGCGTGATGGCCCGCGAGCTGCCGCTGTCGGACGGCGCCAAGCGCATGGTGCTGCGCCTCGCCGCCGTCATCGACATGGCCCTGGGCATCGGCATGGCGCTGGCCGGTGAAGCCGTCGCGCCGCTGGGCGACATCGTCCCCGGCATCCGGCTGTGGTGGGTCGTGGGTGCGGCGCTGGCGCTGAGCGGCGTCGGCCTGCTGGTGTACACCGTCGCGCTGGATCGCCGGCGCACCACGGACACCAGCGGCAGCGACGTCGTGCGCCGCGACTGAGGTTACCCGCGCTTCTCGGCGACGGCGAACCATGGCCGGCCGCGCACCTCGCCCAGGGTGCCGCCGCCGTTCAGCGGATAGACGCTCAGCGTGATGGTGTCGCGCACATTGCCACCGATGGCGCGCACCTGGTTGCCGCGTACGGCGATGACCACGTCGCAATGCGCCACCTCGCGATCGACGGCGGTGCGCAGCGCGGCGGCATCGCGCGGGCCGGACCAGCGCGTGCCGGCGCACACCAGGTCGCCCGGCTTGGGCCGGTAGCTGCGCCAGTCGTGCACCACGTAGCCTCGTGGCCGGCCGCCCAGCTGCGCATCCAGCAGCGGCATCAGGTAGCCGGCATGCCGGCCGCTGACCGGGAAGTCGCGCCCGGAAAAACCGGCCTCGTGCACGACCCAAGAGACGAAGATGCCGGACCACGGCTTGTCGCTGCGGCCGTTCCACTCCGACCGGCCGATCAACCGCCAATAGTCGCCGATGCGTGACGCCAGCGGATTGCGCGTTTCGTTCACGCCGCCGTTGTGGCTGCCCGGTCCGCCATAGACCAGCACCTCGCCGCCGGCGCGCCGCCATTCGTTCCAGGCCACGGCGGCCACCGGATCGCTGGGGCGTGGCTCCTGCACACTGGAGGTGGTGCCGCAGGCGGAAAGCGTGAGCGTTGCTGCGAGCGCCAGGCAGGCCCAGCGCAGCATCGCGACCATGGCCGGTCGTCGTTGGTCGTTCATCGTCCTCTTCGATCGGGAGGGGACCGATCAGATATCTAAGTACTACGATTTTATGTTATTTGCCATGGGTTTATGGCAAAAAGACGATGTTCTGCATGAGCGATTGCAGCAAACGCGCAAGGGCGCGCCGCAGTTGTATATGCCAACGGCGCGTCACATAGTGGCGCGCATAAGGGGTGATGGGAGGAAATCAATGCACGTCTGGGAGAAGAGCTACCCGCCGGGTGTGAGCTGGGAGCTCGAGGTGCCGCGCAAGGGCATCCACGAGGCGTTTGAGGAAAGCTGCGCCAAGTTCGGCGACAAGCCGTTCACCGACTTCCTCGACAAGGTGATGACCTTCCGCGACTACAAGGAGGCCACCGACCGCGCTGCCGCCGGCTTCCAGAAGCTGGGCGTGAAGCCCGGTGTGCATGTCGGCCTGTATCTCCCCAACACGCCGCACTACCTCATCGCCTTCTTCGGCATTCTCAAGGCCGGTGGCCGGGTGGTGAACTACAGCCCGCTCGATGCCGCGCGCGAGCTGGAGCACAAGATCAGCGACAGCGAGACCGACATCCTGGTCACGCTCGACGTCAAGGCGCTCTATCCCAAAATGGCCGGCATGCGCGGCAAGACGCGGCTGAAGAAGCTGATCGTCGGCAGCATCGCCGACTTCCTGCCGTGGCCCAAGAACTGGCTCTATCCCTTCGCCAAGAAGGCCGACATCGACAAGTGGCCGCGCGATGACTGGCACATGTCGTTCAAGGACCTGCTGAACAACGACGGCAACTACCAGAAGCACAAGATCAGCGACGACATCTGGGACGAGGTCGCACTGCTGCAATACACCGGCGGCACCACCGGCCTGCCCAAGGCGGCGATGCTGACGCACGGCTGCATCATGGCGGCGATGAGCCAGGGCCAGGCGTGGACCACGCCCTACACGACGGCCGGCACCGAGAAAGTCGTGTGCGTGCTGCCGCTGTTCCACATCTACGCGCTGTCGGGAATCATGCTGGGCGCCCTGCGCAACGGCAACCAGCTGATCCTCTATCCGCGGCCCGACATCGACATGATCGTCAAGGACCTCGGCACCAAGAAGCCGACCTTCCTGCCCGGCGTGCCGACGCTCTACACCGCGATCAACAAGCATCCGCTGGCCAAGACGCTCGATCTGAAGTCGCTGAAGATCTGCATGTCGGGCGGCGCGCCGCTGCCGGTCGAGGTACAGAACGAGTTCGAGAAGCTGACCGGCGCCACCCTGATCGAAGGCTACGGGCTCACCGAGACGTCGCCCACCGGCTGCATCTGCCCGGTCGACAAGACGGTACGCCGCGTCGGCTCGTGCGGCGTGCCGATGCCCGGCACCATCGTCGAGATCCGCGACCTGGAGGACGTCACCAAAGTCCTGCCATCAGGCAAGGAGAATGTCGGCGAGGTCTGCATCATCGGCCCGCAGGTGATGAAGGGTTACTGGAAGAAGCCGGACGAGACCGACAAGGTCCTGTTCACCCACCCGACCAGCAACTGGAAGGGGCTGCGCACCGGCGACATGGGCTACATGGATGCCGACGGCTGGGTCTACCTGGTCGACCGCTCCAAGGACCTGATCATCTCGTCGGGCTACAACGTCTATCCGCGCGTGATCGAGGAAGCGACCTACGAGCACCCCGCGGTCGACGAGTGCATCGTGATCGGCATCCACGACGAATACCGCGGCGAGGCGCCCAAGGTGTTCGTGAAGCTGAAGCCCGGCATGACGCTCACGTTCGAGGAGCTGAAGAAGCACCTGGACGGCAAGATCGGCAAGCACGAGTTCCCGGTCGCCTTCGAAATCCGCAGCGAACTGCCCAAGACTCCCGTGGGCAAGCTGTCGAAGAAGGAACTCAAGGCCGAAGAAGCCGCCAAGCGCGAAGCCGCCAAGCAGGTGGCGGCGCAGTAGCCTTTTGGACCGCGCGCGTCCATGCGCGCACTCGCTCGAAGCGAAGCGCAGAGCGAAGTCGGCGCTTACGCGCCGGGCGGGCGTGAACGCCCGCGGTCCAAAAAATGAAGGGAGTCTACCCCCGCCGGACCTGGTCGATGTAGTGGCGGGCGGCTTCGATGCTGCAGCCGCTGACGCGTTGGATCAGCCGCATCGCCTCGTCGTGCTGGCCCTGGGCCAGCATCGCGGCCACGGCCGGGCGCAGGCGCGGGTCCTCCAGCGGCCGGCGCGGGTCGGCGGCGCCGGCGCGCTGGCCCTCGGCCAGCGCATCGACATAATCCTTGGCCTCCTTCAGGCCCATGCCGGTGCGCTCGCGCACCAGCTTGATCGCCTCCAGCGCCTGGCCGCGCGCCACCAGGGTGGCGGCCTCGGTGCGCACGCTGGCGCTGCCGCCGGCGGCGGCGCTGGACGCCATCACCATCTGGCGCGCCACCGTCATCATCGAGGGCGCGTTGGGCAGCGCCTCGACATAGTCCTTGGCCTCCTTCAGCCCCAGGCCCGTCATCTCGCGCACCATCTTGATGGCTTCGATCTTCTCGCCGCGCGCCACCATCGCCCGCACGACGGAGTCGGCGGCGGCCATGGTCATGCTGGCGCCGGGCGACGGCGCAGGCGCCGGTCCGGCCGGTACCGCCTGGACCGGGCTGTCGATCACCTTGGCGCGCGAACGGCCGCGCAGCAGCAGGACGACCAGCAACACGATCGCCACCAGCACGACGACGCCGGCGATTGCCATCAAGACCGTGTTACTCATCAGCTACGCTCCCACCCGCTGCGCCCCGGGATCGTCATAGCACATGCAAGGGACCAGCGCCCCGCCGTCGTCCCCAGGCCCGCGCCTCCTGGGGTGTGCCGCGGGCTCACATCTGCTGGTCCGGCCCTGCATCGGCCATCCCTTCCCCTGGGCCACAGCCGCCGGTAGTCTCGCCGCCTCTGGAGCGCAAGGATCCCGTCCTGTGGATACACCCCCGTTCAGTTTCCAATTCCCCTACGCCTCGCCGCGCCTGCCGATTTTCGCCCGCAATGTCGTGGCCACGTCGCAGCACCTGGCGGCCACCGCCGGCCTGCGCATGCTGGCCAAGGGCGGCAGCGCCGCCGACGCCGCCATTGCCACCGCCATCACGCTCACCGTGGTCGAGCCGACCATGAACGGCATCGGCGGCGATGCCTTCTGCATCCTGTGGGACGGCAGCAAGCTGGTCGGCCTCAACGCCTCGGGCCGTGCCCCGGCCCTGATGACAGCCGATCGCTACCAGGGCCTCGACGAGATGCCCGGCGAAGGCTGGGGCTCGGTGAGCGTGCCGGGTTGCGTCTCGCTGTGGGTCGAGCTGCACCGCCAGTACGGCAAGCTGCCGTTCGCCGACCTGTTCGAGCCGGCGATCCGCCATGCCGCCGACGGCTTCCGCGTGTCGTTCATGGTGGCCCAGCAATGGGACCGCGCCGTCGCGCGCCTGAAGGACCAGCCGGGCTGGGCGGCCGCCTTCATCCCCAACGGCCGCGCACCGCAGCCGGGTGAGCTGTGGAAATTCCCGGCCCAGGCCGAGACCTTGCGCCAGATCGCCGAAAGCGGGGGCGAAGCGTTTTACCGCGGTGCGCTCGCCGCCAAGATGGAAGCCTTCGCCGTCGAAGGCGGCGGCGCCCTGCGCGCATCGGACCTGGCCGCGCACCAGGCCGACTGGGTCGATCCCATCGGTCTTTCATATCACGGCACGACCCTGCACGAGATCCCGCCCAACGGTCAGGGCATCGCCGCCTGCATGGCACTGGGCATCCTGGAGAACTTCGACATCACCGGCTTCGCGCCCGACGGGCCGGAGGTGGCGCATCTGCGCATCGAAGCGATGAAGCTGGCGTTCGCCGACGTGCACCGCTACGTCGCCGACCCCAAGCACATGGACGTGACGTCGGCGCAGCTGCTCGACAAGGCGTACCTGAAGTCGCGCGCCAAGCTGATCAACACCCGCAAGGCCGGCCAGTTCGGTCCCGGCACCATCCCCAAGCTCAGCGGCACGGTCTATCTCGGCACCGCCGACGAGCACGGCATGATGGTCTCGCTGATCCAGTCCAACTACGCCGGTTTCGGTTCCGGCGTCGTGGTGCCCGGCACCGGCATTGCGTTGCAGAATCGCGCCGCCGGCTTCACGCTACAGCCCGGCCATCCCAACGTGGTGGCGCCGGGCAAGCGGCCGTTCCACACCATCATCCCCGGCTTCGTCACCAAGGACGGCAAGCCGCTGGCGACCTTCGGCCTGATGGGCGGCGGCATGCAGCCGCAAGGCCACATGCAGGTGCTCTCCCGCATCGTCGACTTCGGCCAGAACCCGCAGGCTGCCATCGACGCGCCGCGCTGGCGCATCCACGAGTCGGGCGATTTGTGGCTGGAGCCCACCATGCCCAGCACCACCGCCGAGGCGCTGCAGGCGCTGGGCCACACCGTGGTGAAGACGTCGTGGCCCAGCTTCGATTTCGGCTCCAGCCAGATCATCTGGCGCTACCCCGACGGCGGCCCCTATCTCGGCGCCTCGGAGAGCCGCCGTGACGGCGCCGCGGTTGGATTCTAGTTTCCTGGGAGCGCGGGCGTCTCGCCCGCTCATGCCGGCGCTGCACGCCGATGCGGGCGAGACGCCCGCGCTCCCAGGAAAACGTCACCACCGGTAACGCAGGTTGGCGATCACGGTGCGCCGCGCGCCGTAGTTGCAGCCGGTGCCGCCCGAGCAGTAGGCGACATAGGCCTTGTCGAACAGGTTGGCGGCGTTGATCGAGAGCCGCCAGCGCTCGACATCCACATAGGCCATGGCGTCGAACAGCGTCACCCCCGGCACCATCAGGCTGTTGTCGACGCTGCCGGCGGTGCGGCCGAGATAGCGCACGCCGCCGCCCACGCCCACCGTCACCCGGTCGCTGACCGGATGCGCGTAGTCGGCCCACAGTGATGCCATGGTGTGGGGGATGGCGTAGGGCCGCTTGCCGAGATCGGCGCCGTTGCTCTTGGTCACCTTGACGTCCTGCAGCGTCAGCGAGCCGATCATGCGCAGGTTGTTGGTGAGACTCAGCGTGCCCTCGACCTCGATGCCCTTGGAACGGATCGCGCCGGTCTGCACGCTGAAGCCGCGATGCGTCGGATCGGGATCGGCGGTCAGCACGTTCTGCTGCGTGGTGTGAAAGAACGACACCGTGACGGCGCTGTTGAAGCCGGTGGGCTGGAACTTGACGCCGGCTTCATACTGCCGACCGGTCGTGGGCTTGAACGGCGTGCCCGAGAACGTCGTACCCGATGTCGGCTGGAACGATGTCGAATAGCTGATGTAGGGCGCAAGCCCGATCGCCGACAGATAGACCAGGCCGGCGCGCCAGCTGAAGTGATCGGGATCCTGGCGCACCACCGAGCCGTTGAGCCGGTTGCGGTTGACCTGCTGCGTCCAGTCCTGCCGCCCGCCGATGGTGAGCGCCCAGCGATCCCAGCGGATCTGGTCCTGGGCATAGATGCCGAGCTGCCGCTGGGTTTCGGTGCCGCGGCCCGTCACCGGCAGGTTGGGAATCACCTGATTGTAGTCCGGGTTGACGATATCCAGCGTCGGCACGCTGGCCGTGCCCCAGGTCCGCGTCTTCAGATGCTGCCACTGGTAGTCGACCCCCATCAGCACGGTGTGGCGCACCGGGCCGGTGCTGAACGCGGCCTGCGCCTGGTTGTCGACCGCGATGCTGTCGAGCGACGGCCGCGCCTGATAGCCGAAGCGCGTGAGCGTGCGCTGGTCAGCGCGCAATCCGGTGCCGTACATCGTGCGATAGTCGAGATCGAGGTGGGCGTAGCGCAGGTTCTGGCGGAACGTCCACACATCGTCGAGCTGATGCGAGAAGCGATAGCCCAGCATCGCCTCGTTCTTCTTGTAGCGGTCGAAGCCCGGCTGGCCGTCGTTGAAGTTGGTCGGCAGCTTGCGAAACGGGTTGGACAACAAAGTGCCCGACGCCGGCAGGAACGACACCGTGTGCCGGTTGCTGTCGTGCAGGTACATCGCGTGAACCGTCAGGCTGGTCTGCGCGTCGGGCCGCCAGGTGAACGCCGGATTGATCGCGATGCGATCGTCGGTACCGCCCTTGACCTGCAGATCGGCATCGCGCACCAGCGCCGTCAGGCGGTAGAGCAGCGTCTTGTCGGCCGTCACCGGCCCGCCGACATCGAACGATCCCTGGAACCGGCTGCGCGTGCCGACCTGGGCGTTGGCCTCGTAGAACGGCTCCGACGGCGGATCCTTGCTGACCAGGTTCACGACGCCGCCGGGATTGGCGCGGCCGTAGAGCACCGAGCTGGGCCCGCGCAGCACCTCGATGCGCTCCAGCGCATAGGGCTCGACGCGGAAATTGGCGAAGCCGCCGCTGGCCGACGTGTTGTTGACCTTGGGCAGGCGCAGGCCATCGACATAGACGTCGGCGCCGAAGCCGCGGATCACGAACCAGTCCGAGCGCCCGTCGGTACCGTAGAGATCGGCGCCGACGCCGGCGCTGTAGCGCATCGCCTGGGTGATGGTCTGCGCGCCCTGGGCGTCGAGCTGGTCGCGCGTGATGACCGAGATCGACTGCGGCGTCTCCAGCACTTTCGTATTGGTCTTGGTGCCGGCGGCGCTCTGCGGCGCCACGAAGCCCCGCACCGGCCCACGCGCCGGGTCGGTCCGGGTGCCGTGCACCGTGACCGGATCAAGCGTGGTGCTGCCGGGTGCCGGCCCATCGCCCTGCTGCTGGGCCCGCGCCGCAGGGCCCGCCCCGACCGCGGCGGCCAGCGCCAGCGCCGTACTCAATGCCCCTGCTGTGTAAATTCGACCTTTGTTGGCAACTACCTGACGACCACGCCCATCACCACAACGCATCACCCCAAAGTCCCCGGTCCTTGTTGAAAGAGGTCGCGACAGTATTGATACTGATACTCATTCTCAATACAATTTCTTCCTCTCTCCCGGGGCCGGGAGACGATGGGCGCCGCATCGTGGCGGCCGGATGAGGGGTTTTCGGTCTCGCTCCGGATCGCGTCGTGCTGCCCCGCCGCGCGTCTGAGCGCAGCCGCAAAACCCCTCATCTACGCCGGACTTTATGCCCCTTGACCTTCCCATCATGGGAAGGCCCATCTAGGGGGACATGAACAAGAGCCTTACCCCCCAGGACCTGCGCGACCTCCAGCTGCCGATCGTCGGGATGACCTGCGCCGGCTGCGTACGGCGGGTCGAGCGGGCGCTGGAAGCCGTGCCCGGCGTCGCGCGCGTCAGCGTCAACCTCGCGTCGGAAACCGCGACCGTCACGGCGCCCGCCACGCTGCCGCCGGCGCAACTGACCCACGCCGTCGAGACGGCGGGCTACAAGGTCGGCACATCCAGCGTCGATCTCGCGATCGAGGGCATGACCTGCGCCTCCTGCGTCGGCCGCGTCGAGCGCGCCTTGCAGGCGGTTCCCGGCGTGACCCGCGCCAGCGTGAACCTGGCCTCCGAGCAGGCGCGCGTGGAGATCGCCGGGCCGGCCGACCGGACGTTGCCGGCGCTGATCAAGGCCGTCGACGCCGCCGGCTACCACGCCAAGCCGCTGACACCGGCGGCCGATACCGGCGACGACGCCAAGGCGCGCGCCGACCGCCACGCGCGGCTGCAGGCCGCCGCCGCGATCCTGCTGTCGCTGCCGCTGGTGGTGCCCATGGTGCTGGAACCGCTGGGTATCCACGCCATGCTGCCGGGCTGGTGGCAGCTCGCGCTGGCAACGCCGGTGCAGTTCATCCTCGGCTGGCGCTTCTATGTCGGCGCCTTCAAGGCGCTGCGCGCCGGCGTCGGCAACATGGACCTGCTGGTGGCGCTGGGCACGTCGGCCGGCTGGGGCCTCAGCACCTGGATGCTGCTGACCACGCCGGCAGAGGCGATGCCGCATCTCTACTACGAAGCATCGGCCGTGGTGATCGCGCTGGTGCTGCTGGGCAAGTATTTCGAGGCCCGCGCCAAGCGCCAGACCTCGGCGGCGATCCGCGCCCTGATGGCGCTGCGGCCGGAAACGGCGCGCGTGCGCCGCGACGGCGGCGAGGTCGAGGTGCCGGTGGGCAACGTAACGGTCGGCGACCTCGTGGTCGTGCGGCCGGGCGAACGCATCGCCGTCGACGGCATCATCGCCGAGGGCGCCACCCATGCCGACGAATCGCTGATCACGGGCGAGAGCGTGCCGGTGGCCAAGCAGGCCGGCGACCCGGTCACCGGCGGCGCCATCAACGGCGACGGCCTGATCGTGGTGCGCACCACGGCGGTCGGTGCCGAGTCGACCCTGGCCCGCATCGTGCGCCTGGTTGAAAGCGCGCAGGCGGCGAAGGCGCCGATCCAGCGCCTGGTCGATCGCGTCAGCGCCGTGTTCGTGCCGGTCGTGATCGGCATCGCGCTGCTGACGTTCGCGGGCTGGTGGTTCGTGACCGGCGATATCGAACGCGCGGTGATCTCCGCCGTCGCGGTGCTGGTGATCGCCTGCCCGTGCGCGCTGGGTCTGGCGACCCCGACCGCGATCATGGCCGGCACCGGCGTCGCCGCCCGGCACGGCATCCTGATCAAGGACGCCGAGGCGCTGGAGCACGCGCATGGCGTCGGCGTCGTAGCCTTCGACAAGACCGGCACCCTGACCGAGGGCAAGCCCGCGGTTGTCGCTTTCGAACCCGCGCCCGGTGTCGACCGCGCCGACGCGCTTCGGCTGGCCGCCGCCATCCAGGCCGGCAGCGAACACCCGCTGGCGCGTGCCGTGGTTACCGCGGCCGCGGCCGAACAGCTGACACCATCGCCGGCGAGCGACATCACCGCCCTGCCCGGCCGCGGCATCGCCGCCACCGTCGACGGCCGTGCCCTGCAGCTCGGCAGCGAGCGCCTGATGCAGGAGTTGGGCATCGACCTCGCACCGCTTGCCGCCCGCGCCGCGCAACTGCGCGATGAAGGCCGCACGGTCTCGTACCTGGCCGAGGTCCCCGGGACCGCGGGCGTCCCGCCCGCTCCTGGGCAGACCGAAGGCCCGCGCTCCCGCCTCCTCGCCCTGATCGCCTTCGGCGACACGCTGAAGCCGTCGACGCGCGCCGCCGTCCAGCGCCTGCGCGCCATGGGCATCCGCACCGTGATGCTGACCGGCGACAACGAAGGCAGCGCCCGGATCGCCGCCGCGCGGGCCGACATCGACGTGTACGTGGCCGAGGTCCTGCCGCAGGACAAGGCGTCGCTGGTCACGAACCTGAAGGAAGATGGCGTTGCCGTCGCGATGGTCGGCGACGGCGTGAACGACGCCCCGGCGCTGGCTGCCGCCGATGTCGGCATCGCGATGTCATCCGGCACCGACGTTGCCATGCACGCCGCCGGCATCACGCTGATGCGCGGCGACCCGGCCCTGGTGGCCGACGCCATCGCCGTGGCGCGGCGCACCCGATCCAAGATCCGCCAGAACCTGTTCTGGGCCTTCGTCTACAACCTGCTGGGCATCCCGCTGGCCGCCTTCGGCCTGCTGAGCCCGATGATCGCCGGCGCCGCCATGGCCGCCAGCAGCGTCAGCGTCGTCTCCAACGCCCTGCTCCTGCGCCGCTGGCGCCCGGAAGGAAAGAAGCAGCCATGAACATCGGTGAAGCCGCCCGCGACTCCGGCGTGTCGGCCAAGATGATCCGCTATTACGAAAGCGTCGGCCTGCTGCCGCGCGCCGAGCGCACCGGAGCGGGCTACCGCGTCTACCGCGACGCCGACGTGCACACCCTGCGCTTCATCCGCCGCGCCCGCGATCTGGGCTTCTCCATGGAACAGATCACCGAACTGCTGACCCTGTGGCGCGACCACGGCCGCGCCAGCGCCGACGTCAAGACGCTGGCGCGCACGCACATCGCCGAACTGGAAGAGCGCGCGGCCCAGCTGATGGCCATGAGCCGCACGCTGCGGCATCTCGCCGAGCACTGTCACGGCGATCGACGGCCCGAGTGTCCGATCCTGGATGACCTGGCCGATGGCCGCAGGGACATGCCGATCACCGCGCGAAAACGCCGAACCTGATCGAGTCCGAGAGAATACCCGCAGGCTTGTCTTTTCATCGCATCTCCCCTTCAATCGGAAGCAACCCAGTCGCCTCCAATCGAGGATATGCGCGTGCATCAGGTCAAGCCGCTTCGTGACGTCAATGCCGTGTCAGGCTATGGCCAGAAGGATGTCCTGGTCGTTTTCGGTGAAGTGTTTGCGCGCGGCTACGTCAACGGGCTGATCGACGAAGCCAGGAAAGCCGGGATGAAAGTCATCTACGGCACGGTGGGACGCCGCGATGAGAACGATCAGCTGCGCCCCCTGACGGCCGACGAGCTGGCTGCGAAAGACCAGCCCGTGGTGAATGTTCCACTCGAGTGCGGATTTGATCTGGCAAAGTCGAACCAGGGCTTGAGCCCAAGCGACCAGCTCAAGGGCCTGAAGCTGAGCGAGTGGAACAAGGCCACGCTCGATTTCGCGCAGGTCGCAGAGGCGCGCGCCGCCGGCCGTCAGAGTTTTCGGGCGCGCGTGACGCAGTATCTGGCCGAGCTGGAAAAACAGATTCCCGATGGCGCCAACGTCCTGATCGCCCACACCATGGCCGGCGGTGTTCCGCGCGCGAAAATCATCGCGCCCATCATGGGTCGGGTCTTCAAAGGCAGCGACGTCCCTTCGCAAGAGTTCTGGAGCGGTGACGTCGGCCGCTTTTGCGAGATGAGCTTCATGGACGTCACCGCGAACAGTCTCGGTGACCTGATCGAATTGAGCGCCGGCCTGCGCGATCGCGTCGCCAACAAGGGCGGCCAGGTTTCCTACGTAGCCTACGGCTATCATGGTGCCGAGATCTACGTCGCGGGCGCCTATCACTGGCAGAGCTATTCACCCTACCTGCAAGGCTTCGCCAAGATTGAACTGGAGAATGTCGCCCGCCGCGCGACCAGCGATGGCGTGAAGGTGTGTGTCTTCAATGCGCCGGAGATTTTGACCAACTCGAGTTCGATATTCCAAGGCGTTGAGATCGCCCTCTACCCGCTGCTGGGCGCTTTCAGGAAAGAAGCGCCCGATCATCCGGTCACCCGGAAACTGATCGAGCAGTGCGCCCATCTGCTGAAACCCGAACATACCGTTGACGCACTGATCGAGCTCACCGACAGCTATTTCCGCTCGGACATCATTCAGCGCTGGACGCAATTCGACCAATGGCCCCAGCACAGCGGCTCCGAGCAGATGGAATTGATGCAGGCGACGTCCAAGAGACTTGTCGACATGCACAAGGACCGCCGCGATCTTCTGACGGCGACGCTCAGCGAGGTGGTGATCAAGGCCTGCGGCTACGCCATGCTGCGTGAGGGGCGGACTCCGCGCGAACCGGTATGGTGGATTGGCCACCAGTTCGTGACCGCGACGAGCCTTCGTTAGAGCGACGCATGGCGGCAGGCTGGGTCATCCTGATCGAGCTCGAGGCCGGACGGGGTGAACTGGAGCCGCTGCTCTTTGCCGTCGCGGTCGAAGACCATCGCGAGGCCATGGCGGCGGCACGGCAGGCACCGGACGTCGTCCAACCGCGCGCCGCGCTGCAGCATCGCGCGCCGACGATCCACGATGTCAGGCTTGTGGGCAGCCTGAGCCGGCGAACCATCGACCGCCTGGGCCTGGCCGTCGGCGACGTCTGGCGCCTGTAGTCCTTGAACGGCGCAGCGTCTACCGCGGCCACTGCCGCAGCGCCACGAGGCCGCCGTCGATGGGCAGCAGGATCCCCGTCACCCAGCGCGATTCGTCCGATGCCAGGTACACCGCGCCGTGCGCGACGTCCCAGGCCGTACCCTCGGTCTTCATCGGCACCATGTTCTTGCGCCGCTCGCGGGCTTCGTCGCCCATGCCCGCCACCATCGGCGTGTGCACCGAGCCCACGATGATGCAATTGGCGCGGATGTTCTGGGTGGCGTAGTCGGCCGCCACCGACAGCGTGAAACCGTGCAGGCCGGCCTTCGCCGTGCTGTACGCGACAGCCCCGGCGCTGCCCATCAAGCCCAGCGCGCCGGCGATCGACGACACCATGATGACCGAGCCGCCGCCACTGGCCTTCATCCGCGGCAGGCAATACTTGGTGCACAGCATGGTGGTGGTGAGGTTGACCTCCAGCACCTTGTTCCAGGTCTCCAGGGCCACGCCCTCCGGCGTGCCCACCCCGCCGCCGATGCCCACGTTGTTGTGCAGGATGTCCAGGCGGCCGTAGGTGTCGACGGCGAACGCCGCCATCGCCTCGGCGACCTCGGGCTTGGCGACATCGCCCGCAAACACCGCGGCCGCGCCGCCTTCGTCCCTGATCTGCCGCGCCAGTGTCTCGGCGCGCTCGGCATTGCGGTTGACCAGCACCACCCGGGCGCCCTCGCGCGCGAACAGGATGGCGGTCGCCATGCCGTTGCCCACGCCCTCGCCGCGCGGCGCCGCACCGGTCACCACCGCCACCTTGCCCTCCAGACGTCCTGCCATCGCACGCTCCCCTTACCGGCCGCAGGCCATCATCTGCCGGCGCCGCATCGGTTGTACCCGCGCCCAGGGATGAGAAAAGCCCGCCTTTTCGGTGTGCGGTGGCGGTGTCCGGGAAGAGTTATCCACAGGCCTTTCCTCCAGGTGGAGGATTGACGGTGAGCGGACACTCATCTATATGAGCGAACACTCACTTCGAGAAGTGAGCGCGACGCCGGCACAACCGGACCGGCCCTCAAAGGCCACCGCCTCAGGATAGCAGCCCTGCAGCGGAAGCCAAAGCGGGTCACAGGACGAAGCACGGGCGGCGCGGACCTTGCACACCCCCTTGAGGGTGGTGGGGAGCATACGATGAGCGACGCCGAAGTTCTGATACCCCGTGATCTGCTGAAACTCTGGCTGGCTTTCGGTGAGGAAACGCCGATGCCGCCGTCCCTGCGCCGCTACATGGAAGCGCGGTTCGGCACCAGCCTGCAGGACGTCCGCATCCACACCGGAGCGGTGGCCGCCCACCTGTGCAACACGCTGAAAGCGCGCGCACTGACCCTGGGCAACGACATCCTGTTCGCCGATGGCGAGTACGAGCCCTACGCGCCCGAGGGCCGCTGGCTGCTGGCACACGAACTGGTGCACGTCCTGCAGCAGCGCGCTGCCGGCGGCGCCGCGCTCTCCTGGCGCGCCTCGTGGGACCTGTCCTCGGCCGAGGTCGTGGCGCTGGGCGATGACGACGACGATTGCGAGGCGGAAGCCGACCGCCTGGCGGCGGAAGTAATCGACGGCGGCCTGCGGTCGCCGGTCACGGCGGACCATAGCGGCGCCATCCGCGGCACGCGGCGCGTGTCGAGCGCCGATGCCGTCGTGCAGGACGCCCCGCCGCCGCGCACCACCTTCCGCCCCCAACTGGTCGCCTCGGCCCGGTAAAGGTCTAGAGTGACGCCAACGCCGACGTCCTTCGCTGCGCTCAGCTGTCATTCCGAGCGTAGCGAGGAATCTTTCGGCGGTTTCTCGGCCGTCCAAGGTCGGCAAGGTCCCTCGCTGCGCTCGGGATGACAGCGCGGGCTCACAAAATCACAGCCTGTCAGGACGACGTCCGCTTCCGGCGCCCTACCAGCGGTACTTCAGCGTCGCCGACACGGTGCGGCGCTGGCCCAGCACGCAGGCTGCGTCATAGAAGCAGATGTTGACCGTCTTCTTGTCGAACAGGTTGTTGGCGTTCAACTGGAACGAGGCGCCGGTCACTTCGGGCCAGATCCTGCCGAGGTCGATGCCCAGCGAGGCATCGAAGAGCGTATAGGACGGCGCACGCCAGAGATTGGCGGCATCGCCGTAGCTGGCGCCGACATAGCGAACCCCGCCACCCAATGTCAGGCTGCTCAGCGGGCCTTCCTGGAAGGCGTACTGTGCCCACAGACTGGCCTGGTGCTTGGGAATGGACGGCAGCCGGCGGCCGCGCTCGGCCGGGTTGTTGGTCTTGGTGATCTCGGTATCGATATAGGTATAGGCGCCGATGAGGCTCAGGCCGGCCGTGATGTTGGCATGCGCTTCCAGCTCGATGCCGCGCACCCGCACGGCGCCGGTCTGCACGCTGTAGCGCACATCCTGCGGATCCGTCGTCGAGACGTTGCGCTGCGCCAGGTCGAAATAGGCGGCCGTGAACAGGCCGTTGAACCAGGTCGGCTGATATTTCAGGCCGACCTCGAACTGCCGGCCCGTGGTCGGCTTGAACAGCGTGCCGCCGCGCGCGGGTGACGCCGAGGCCAGCACCGGCTCGAACGACGTCGAATAGCTCACATACGGCGCAAGCCCGTTGTCGAACAGATAGGTCAGCCCGACGCGGCCGGTGAAGGCGTGGTCCTTCACCGTGCTGGCGCTCGACGCCAGGTAGTCCTTCCTGGTGGTATCGGCCCAGTCGAAGCGGCCGCCCAAGGTCAGCAGCCACCGGTCGAAGCGAATCTGGTCCTGGGCGTAGAAGCCGACCTGCCAGGCCCGCTCCACATACTTCTGGTCATAGACGAACGGCCCGAACGGCCGCCCGTAGACCGGGTTGAAGATATCCAGGTCGGGCGCCGTGGCGCCGCCGTTCAGCGCCCGCTCGCTGCCGCGACGCCAGTCCAGGCCGGCGATCACGCGATGGGTCAAGGGCCCCATCTCGACATCGGCCAGCACCTGGCTGTCGACCGTGAGATACTTCAGCTTGCGATTGATGACGCTGAAGGAGCGGTTGAGCGTGCGATTATCCGGCTGTATCCCCAGCGTGAAGGTCGTCGCGGTATAGACATCGACATAGGCGTAACGGGCGTTCTGCTTGAACGTCACGCCGTTGTCGAAGCGATGCGAGAACTCGTAGCCGATGAAAAACTGATCCCGCTTCAGCTTGTCGGACCCCGGCTCGCCCAGATGGAGGCGGGTCGACACTTTGCCCAGCGGGTTGCGGTACAGCGTGCCCAGGGCCGGAAAGTAGTTCTCGTTGATCCCGGCCCGATCGCGCTGCACCTGCGCCAGCACGGTGAGCGACGTCGACTCGCTGGGCCGCCACGACAGGCTCGGCGCGAAGTAATAGCGGTCGTCGTCGGCGTGGCGGGTATCGGTGCCGCCGTTTCGCGCCATGCCCACCACGCGGTACTGCAAGGTCTTGTCGGCCGTGATCGGACCCGTGAGGTCGAAGCCGCCCTGGACGCGGCCGTGGCTGCCGCCGCGGATGAAAACCTCCCGGCGGGCCTCGTCGATGGGCCGCTTGCTGACCATGTTGATGATGCCACCCGGCGGGTTCTGCCCGAACATCACCGACGAGGGCCCGCGCAACACCTCGATGCGCTCCAGGCCGTACGGCTCCGACTTTCCACCCTGGGCCGTGATGCCGTACGGCAGGATCAGGCCGTCCAGGTAGTAGTTGGGCGAGAAGCCGCGGACGCGGACGTAGTCGCGCTGTGTCGAATACCCGTAGATGTCGCCACGCGTGCCGGCGGCATAGTGCAATGTCTCACCGACGCTCTCGGCGGCTTGCCGCGCGACCTGGTCGGCGGTGATCACCGTCACCGACTGCGGCACCTCCAGCAGCGGCGTGTCGGTCTTGGTCGCCGAGGCACTGCGCTTGGCCACCACGCCGCTGACCGGCCCCCAGGCGCTCTCGCCGAGCCCGCGCACATCGATGCGGTCGAGCGGAATGGCTCCCTGCGGGCCACCCGCCGCTGACGGCAGCCGTTCGATCGTGATGGTACGCGCGCCGGAGAAGCGATAGGACAATCCTGATCCCTGCAGCAGGCGATCGAGCGCATCCCTGGGCGCGGCATTGCCGGACACACCGCCGGTGCGCTTGTCGCTGACGATCTCGGGCAGATAGGTGACCTGAAGACCGGCTTGGCGGCCGAAGGCGGCCAGCGCTCCCGATAGCGGCCCGGCCGGGATATCAAAGGCGACGTGCTGCTGCGACTGGGCGTGGGCCGCGCGCGTCGTGACCGCCATCGATGCGACGCTCGCTGACACGACCCCCAAAGCGATGAACACCCCGTTGCGGACCCGTCGCAGCGCGCGAGCCCCGTTTGCTTGCCCCATTGCCGACCATTCCCGTTCGTCTTGTGGTGGGCGCACCCGTCGCGACGGCCACCCCTTGTTCCGTGAAACGAACGGCGCTGCCGGATTTTCTCCGCCGTGTTGATGTTTTTTCAGATTGGCGAGATCACCGTGAGCCACGGCGAAAGCTGGCGCACCTTGCCGCCGTGCGGATCGACGACGGCGGCCAGCGCCGCGACCGGGTCCTTCACGTCGAACACGCCGCTGATGCGACGGTGACCGAACCGCGGATCGGCCATCACGACACGCCCGGACTGCCAGCGGCTGATGCGGGCGACGACGGCATCGATGGTCTCGCGTTCCGCCACGATCATGCCCTCGCGCCAGGCGCCGATCTGGCCTGCATCGCGCTTGCCGCGAACGATGGTCCGCCCACTTTCGTCAAGCGTCAGCCACTCGCCGGCGGCCAGCCGCTCGCGGCGGGCCGGCGCCGATGCGGCGACCTCGACGACACCACGGTCGACCGCGACGGTCACGTAACCGGCGTCGCGGGAGACATCGAAGGCTGCGGCCTGTGCACTGCCGACGAGATCGTCGAGCACCGTTTGAAACGGACGCGCAGGATCGTTCACCACCTCGAAGAACGCCATGCCGGCCAGCAGTTCGACCCGCCGCACCGTCGCCGAAAAGCCCAGCCGCAGGGCGCTCTCGGGCCCCAGGGTCACCACGCTACCGTCGGGCAGTGTCATGCGCTGCAGTTCCGCCGTTGCCGTCACGCGATCGGCCCGGGCGCGTAGCAACAGCGCCGGCCCGTAGAGCGCGCCGGCACCGACGGCCGCCAGCGCCAACGTGCCGCCCAGGATCGCGCGCCGCCGCGAGACGCCGCGCCGGCTCCGCGCCGCTCGTGTGCGGTCGCCCAGGACCTTGCCGGCCATGCCGTGGATCTCGGCGACCTCGGCCCACGCGGCCTCATGCGCGAGACTGCGGGCGCGCCAGCGCTGCACCAGTTCGCGCGCGACGGGGCTGGCAGGATCGTCCTGCAGCCGAATGACAAGGTCGAGCGCTTCCTCGAACAGACGCTCGCCGTCTGGCGTTTCTTCCTGGGTCATCCGCTCCCGCCCGGCGACGCCACTGCCTGCCGCCCGACAGTACGCGCCCTACACCCTCTGCAACGAACAAGCCCCCCGTTTTTCCTCCCCCAGCTTCGCTGGGGGAGGTGCCCGATTCGGTACTTCGACGCTTTGCGTCGAAGTACCTGAGCCGGAGGGGGACCTCACGTGGTCTCGGTAATGTGGACCACGTCGGCTCCCCTCCGCCCTTCGGGCACCTCCCCACTGCGTGGTGAGGAAGACATCCCTACACCCCGTCCTCGTTCAGCCGGGCGCGCAGATGCAGATAGGCCTGCCGGATCAGAGCCCAGGTGCGCGACGTCGACAGCCCCAGTTCGGCCCCCACCTCTTTCAGGGTCTTGTCGCCCAGCCGATGCAGTTCGAACGCCTGCCGGGTCTTGTCCGGCAGTTCCCGCATCGCCTTCTCGACAATCGCGAGGCGCTGGCGGTCATAGACGACGGCGAACGCCGACGGCGCCGGATCGACGAACTGCTGGAGGTCGTTCGCGTCGGGGTCGACATACGCCACCACCCGCTCGCGCCGTTGCCAGTCTACCGACAGATTGCGCGCCACGCGATGCAGGTAAGCTCTGGGGTTGTCGTCGGTGCCCTGCGGCACCGCGCTCAGCACACGGACGAAGGTGTCTTGCGTCAGGTCAGCCGCGGTCTGCGGCGTATGACCACGGCGGCGCAGGAAGCGGTCGATCTCCCGTGCGTGTCTGATGAAAAGCTTCTGGAGATCCCACACCGATGACCCCCGGCGCGCAGTCACCGTCCGGTGATCGTCGATACCGCGCTCTTAGAGAATTTGCAACTCATTCGCAATAGCAATTAGCGCCGCCGGATGCCGCCCGCAAGCAGCGACCTGTCGGGAAAATGCGTGCTGCTGAATACTTCATGATGAGCACAGGCGAATGCTCTGCATTCACCGGGTCGAACCCTGAAGCGTCTCGCATCGTGCGCGACGGATCTTGGCGATGCGCAGTGCATCGGACGCTGCCAGGGATCACGCACGGGGGCACAACATCCCTTCACCGGCATTGCCCGCTCGGCTATCGTTTCATCCTGAAAGTGCATCACGCGACGCGATCAAACCTGATGGGCTTTGTCAGAAAACAACTGGAGGAAACATGCACTATAAATTTCTGCTGGCCGCTGCGGCTGCAGCCAGCCTGGCCCTCGGCGGACCGGCGCTGGCCCAGGACAAGAAGAAGCTGGCCTTTGTCGTGAATGCGTCTTCCGACTTCTGGAAACTGGCCGAGGCCGGCGTGAAGAAGGCGCAGGGCGAACTGCCGAAGTACCAGTTGCAGTTCCGCTACCCCGCCCAGGGCACCGCTGCGGCGCAGAATTCGCTGATGGATGACCTCGTCACATCAGGTGTCGCCGCCATCATGATCTCGTCCGCCGACCCGAAGAACTCCATCGACGCCTTCAACCGCATCGCCGCCCAGATCCCGCTCTTCACGACGGATTCGGACGCGCCTGACTCCAAGCGCATCGCCTATCTCGGCTCGTCCAACACGGATGCCGGCGTGCAGGCCGGCGAAGAGATGGTCAAGGCGATGGCCGGCAAGCCCGGCAAGTGCATGGGCTTCGTGGGCTTCCTCGGCGCCGACAACGCCAAGGAGCGCATCGCCGGCTTCAGGAAGGCCATCGCCGGCAAAGGCATCGAGCTGGTCGACGTGCGCGGCGATGACGTGGATTTCACCAAGGCGCGCACCAATGTCGATGACGTCCTGGTGGCCAAGCCCGAAATCAACTGCATGGTCGGGTTCTATTCCTACAACCCGCCCAAGATCTACGAGGCCCTGCAGGCCGCCGGCAAGCTCGGCAAGATCACCGTGGTGGCGTTCGACGAGGATCCGGTCACCCTGGGCGCCGTAAAGCAAGGCTCGTTCGCTTCGACCGTCGTGCAGCAGCCTTTCGAGTGGGGCTATCAGGGCATGAAGCTGATGGCGAAGTATCTCGAGGGCGACAAATCCGGCGTGCCGCAGGACAAGCTGATCATCGTGCCGACCAAAGTGATCAACAAAGCCAATGTCGAGGCGTTCGAGGCCGACCTGAAGGCAAAGATCGCCAGCGCCCGCTAAGCTAAGGCACTCCTGGGAGCGCGGGCGTCCCGCCCGCTCATGTCAGGCGAAAGGATCGCTTTCGCCTGATGCGGGCCACAGGCCCGCGCTCCCAGGTAAAGCCATGTCCGCCACCACGCCCTCGCCGTCACCGCTGGCCGAGCAGCCGTTCCTGCGGCTTCGCGGCGTGCGGAAATCCTATCCCGGCGTCGTCGCGCTGGCTGGGCTGGACCTCGAGGTCCGTCGCGGCGAAGTCATCGGCCTGGTCGGCGAAAACGGCGCCGGCAAGTCGACCTTGATGAAGATCCTGGGCGGTGTCATTGCGCCCGATCGCGGCACGATCGACGTGGACGGTGAACCGCGCGCAGCCTTGACGGTCGGCCAGTCGATCGGCGCCGGCATCGCCTTCGTCCACCAGGAACTCAATCTCTTCGACAACCTCGATGTAGCCGCCAACGTCTTCATCGGCCGCGAACCGCGCCGGTACGGCATCCTCAATCTCGTCGACACGGAACGGCAGCGGGCGGCGGTGGCGCCGCTGCTCAAGCGGCTGGGCGCGAATTTCGGCCCCGAGGTCCCCGTGCGCCGGCTGTCGCTGGCGCAACAGCAGATCGTCGAAATCGCCAAGGCCCTGAGCTACGATGCGCGCCTGATCATCCTCGACGAGCCGACATCCAGCCTGCCGTTGCGCGAGACCGAGAAGCTGCTCGAGGTCATCAACGGCCTCAAGGCCGACGGTATCGCCACCATCTTCATCTCGCACCGGCTTCACGAAATAGAACGTGCCTGCGATCGCGTGATCGTGCTGCGCGATGGTCAGCTCGCGGGTGAACTGGAGCGCGCGGAAACCACCTACCAGAAGCTTGTCCGGCTGATGATCGGCCGCGACCTCAAGGTGGTCTACACCGCGCCCGGCGCGCCACGCGGCGAGGTCGCGCTGTCGGTGCGCGCGCTGCGCACAGCCGCCTATCCGCACCATCCGGTCGACCTGGATCTGCACCGCGGCGAGATCCTGGGCCTCGCCGGGCTCGTCGGCTCCGGCCGCAGCGAACTGGCCCGGGCAATCTTCGGCATCGATCCGATCTATGGCGGGTCAGTCGCCCTCGACGGCACCCCGCTTGCCATCACGAGCACCCGCAGCGCCACCGGACACGGCATCTTCCTCGTGCCGGAGAACCGCAAGGAGGCGGGCATCCTGCTCGACATGTCGATCGCCCAGAACATCACTTTGCCCAATCTCGAGGCCTACGCGCGCGGCGGCCTCGTCTCGCCGGCCGCCGAGGTGCGGCGCGCCGAGCAGAGCAAGATCGACCTCGATATCCGCACGCCCGACGTGACGGTGCGCACCGGCGCCCTGTCGGGCGGCAACCAGCAGAAGGTGGCGCTGGCCAAGTGGCTGGCGATGAATCCGCGGGTGATCATTCTCGACGAGCCGACCCGCGGCATCGACATCGGGGCGAAGTTCGAAATCTACCGGCTCATGCGCGGACTGGCGGACGCCGGCGTGGCGGTGCTGATGATCTCTTCCGATATGGAGGAGGTGATCGGCGTTTCCGACCGCATTGCGGTCATGCACGAGGGATGCATTTCCGGGATGCTGAGGCGCGATCAGTTCAGCGAGGAAAACGTGCTCATGCTCGCGGTGGGCCGCGGCATCGACGATGAGGGAGCAAAGGCGTGACCAAGAAAGACCTGGGCCTGCTGATCCTGATCCTCGTCGTCGGTCTTGGCGTCTATCTCCTCAACCCGCTGTTCCTGTCGCCCAACAACCTCGCCAACACGGCCAATCTCATTGCCCTGTTCGGCCTGTTTTCGATCGCCCAGGGCTTCGTCATCATCACCGGCGGCATCGAACTCTCCGTCGGTTCGATGATCGCGCTGCTGGGTGTGCTCTTCGTCGACATGGTCGGCCGGCTGGGCGTGCCCTGGCCGCTGGCCGCGGCGATCGTCATGGGCATCGGCCTGCTGCTGGGTCTCGCCCACGGGCTGCTGATCGCCAAGCTGCATATCCAGCCCTTCGTGGTGACGCTCTGCGGCCTGCTCATCTACCGCGGTGCGTCGCGGGGTTATACGGCCGACGCCACCGCGGGCTTTCCGTTCGGCACCACCTATCCCGGTCTCGATTTCTTCGTCGCGCGGCCCTGGGGCATCCCGACGTCGGTGTTCGTCCTGGCGGTGGTGGCCGTGATCGCCTGGATCGTGCTGCATCGTTCGGTGTTCGGCCGTTACCTCTTCGCCGTCGGCAAGAACGAGGAAGCCGCCAAGTTCTCGGGCATCCGCACGGGTGCGGTGACCATCGCGGCCTACGTGATCTGCGCCGCACTGACGACCATCGCGGCCATCTTCTTCGCGATGTACACGCGATCGGTATCGCCCTCCTCGCATGCGAACTTCTACGAGCTCTATGCGATCGCCGCCGCGGTTCTCGGCGGCTTCTCGCTGCGCGGCGGCGAGGGCTCGATCGTCGGCGTCATTCTCGGCACGATCCTGCTCCAGGTGCTCCAGAACCTCGTCAACCTGCTGGGCATCCCGTCCTCGCTCAACTTCGCCGTGATGGGCACGGTCATCCTGGTCGGCGTCCTGGTCGATCAGCAATGGGACTCGTTCCGCGAGCGGCGGCGCATCCGCGAAGCCGCCCGCACGACACCCGACGCCGCAACCTAGAGCCACCCTGGGAGCGCGGGCCTCTGGCCCGCATCAAGGCGAAAGCTCTGCTTTCGCTTGACGTGAGCGGGCGGGACGCCCGCGCTCCCGGGGGCATGGGGCCAATCGACGGAATCCGCTGTGGGCCCGCCGTTTGGGTCACGGATACAGCCGTCATCCCGAGCGCAGCGAGGGATCTTCTGCAAGTGACGCACGGGTGCGTCTGCATCGAAAGATCCCTCTCCTGAGCCTGTCGAAGGGGCGCTCGGGAAGACAGTTCCGAGTCACGCTCAAGCGATAGCAGGGACTAGGATGGGAACATGGCGAAAGTCGAAGTCAAAATCTGCGGGGTGAAGACGACGGAGGCACTGGAAGCCGCCGCCAGGGGCGGTGCCGCCTATGTGGGCTTCAACGTTTACCGGCCCTCCCCGCGCTATGTGTCACCCGAGCAGGCGGCCGCACTCTCCCAGCACGTACCACTCGGCATGAAGAGCGCCGTGGTGACGGTCGACGCCGATGACGCCTTGTTCGAAGAAATCTTCCGGCTCTTTGTGCCCGACCTCATCCAGTTGCACGGCAAGGAACCACCCCGACGGGCGGCGGATCTGAAAGCCAGATGGAAAACGCCCATCATCCGCGCCGTTCCCATTGCCACGGCGGAGGATTTCGACACTGTGAGAGCGCACGAGGGTGTCGCGGACTATTTCTTGTTCGATGCCGCCCCGCCCACAGGCGCCGCGCTTCCCGGCGGCAATGCGGCCACCTTCGACTGGACGCTCTTGCCGGGACAAAGCGTTGCCACGCCCTGGTTTCTGGCGGGTGGTCTGAACGCGACGAACGTGAGGCAAGCCATCACGCTGTCCGGCGCCGTGCGCGTGGACCTCTCTTCGGCCGTCGAACGCGCGCCGGGGGAGAAGGATCCAGCCATGATCGAGGAACTGTTGCGCGGGCTCTGACCACGCGCTGTCGTGCCCATCTTGATTCCGCCTTTCTGCTTCCGTATACGCTCCCGCCATGATGTTCATGTCCACAGTCTTCGCGCTGATCTGAACGACCCAGGTCGTTCCGGCGCATCCGCGCCCCCTGATCACAACGGCTGCGCTGACACGGCGGCCGAGCGGAGACTGTGCAATGCCCGAAATCGAGCACACCGGCCTGACTTCGCGTCAGGTCCAGAGCTTCATCGACGACGGATTCGTCAAAGTCGAGACGGCTTTCAGCACGCAGCTTGCGGAGCAATGCCGGGACGCGTTGTGGGCCGACATTGGCCTGTCGCCGGACGAACCCGAAAACTGGATTCATCCCGTCGTTCGGGTGGCATCCAAGGCGTCGCGCCCCTTCATCGAAGCCGCCAACACGCCGCGCCTGCACCAAGCCTATGATCAACTCGTCGGCAGTGGTCGCTGGCTTGCGCCCAAAGGCCTTGGGACCTTTCCGATCCGCTTTCCTTCACCACAGGCCCCTGGTGACGACGGCTGGCACATCGACGTGAGCTTCGGCTCCGACAATCCGGACTTCATGGAATGGCGCGCCAATGTGACGAGCCGCGGACGCGCCTTGCTGATGCTCTTCCTGTTCTCGGATGTCGGCCCTGATGATGCGCCCACGCGGATCCGCAAAGGCTCGCACGGCGCCATTGCGCGTCAGTTGATGCCCTACGGCGATGCCGGCGCGACGCTCAGGCAGATCTCCGCCGATGGCTATGCGTCGACGGAAGATTGTGCGGTTGAACTGGCAACGGGTTCGGCAGGCACCGTCTACCTGTGCCACCCGTTCCTCGTTCACGCCGCGCAATCGCACCGAGGCCAGCAGCCGCGCTTCATGGCGCAGCCGCCGCTGCTGCCAGCGGGCGCATTCGATCCGGCATTGCCACCCTCGCCGGTTCAGATCGCCATCCGTCGGGCGTGTGGGCTGACGTTGGTCCCTGAAGACGGGACGTTGCGACAGTCGTCTCAAGCCTAGGACCGGCTCTCGTTGGCATGTGACTCAGGATCGTCATCCCGAGCGCAGCGAGGGATCTTTCGATGCAGGCGCACCCGTGCGTCACTTCAGAAGATCTTCGCTGCGCTCGGGATGACAGCTGTATCAGTGACCCGCGTTCCAGGCTGGTGCACGCGTATAACGGACGTATCGATCATTTGGATGGTCGCATCGTGAGCCGTCGCCAAGCCATTCATGATCCGATCCCAGACGCCGTCGCTGTCTCGCTGGTCTGAAGTTACTTCCGCTTTCGGCGGACATGGCCGGACTTACTACTGGCTCGACTCGGTCGCGAACGACCCAAACCGGACATGGCGCGCGGCGCGCCTCTGAGCTTAAGTAAGAAACCTCAGCGATCCAGATAGTATCCTGCCAAGGCCAATTGCAAAAGCAACGGAAACACGCACATGCAAGACCTTACCGGACGGACAGCCTTCGTCACTGGAGCAGCATCAGGCATCGGATTAGGGATCGCCACGGCGCTGTCGCACGCGGGGGTGAATGTCATGTTATGCGACATCGAGGGAGAGGCGTTGGCAACGGCGGTAGCGAAATTGAAACTTACCAACGCCAACGTTGACGGCGTGAGAGCGGATGTATCGCTTAAAGCAGAACTCCAAGCCGCAGCGGATGCCACCATGTCGCGCTACGGAAAAGTCCATATTCTGGTCAACAATGCGGGGGTCCCCGGCGGCCGGGGTTATGGTCATTGGACAGATGCGGGTTGGCATTGGGTTCTCGACGTCAATCTGATGTCGGTGATTTGGGGCATCGAGATTTTCGGTCCGCTGATCGAGGCGCACGGCGAAGGAGGGCAAGTTGTTTCCACGGCGTCCGTCTTCGGGCTGATTGCTGGAGGAAGTCCGGAGTATGATGTGAGCAAATATGGCGTGGTGGCTCTGTCCGAAGGACTGCGTCAGGCGCTCGCGCCGCGGAAAATCGGGGTATCCGTCCTGTGTCCGGGCGTTGTCCGCACTCAGATCATGAATTTTCGTCGCAACGTGCCGCAGCGGTTCGTTGGGAAGATCGACAGTCCGCCGATGGAAGGACCGGTCGCCGATTTCATCAAGGCATTCCAGGAGCGGACCAACAATGGCATCGATCCGCTCTATGTCGGCGAACTGGTTCGCGAGGCAATCGAAAATGACTGGCCCTACATCTTCACCGACACCGAACGCGAGCCCATGATCGACGCGCGCTTCGCCGCGATCAAGCAGGGCTTTGACCGCATACGCGGAAGGACGCCGCGGCGCTAGTACCCGGAATCACGCGTCCCTGATACAGTTGTCATCCCGAGCACAGCGAGGGATCTTTCAATGCAGGCGCACCCGTGCGTCACTTTCAGAAGATCCCTCGCTGCGCTCGGGATGACGATCCTGAGTCACACTCGAGCGATAGTCGGTACTAGCGAGGGAATGCTCCTGGGAGCGCGGGCCTCTGGCCCGCATCAAGGACTGCACCCGCCATGAGCGGGCGAGACGCCAGCGCTCCCAGGTCATTCCGGCTGAAGACCTGCGTCACGCACCAGCGCGGCCCAGTGCCGTGCCTCGGCCTCGAAGAAGCCCTGGAGATCGGCCGCCGGCATGACGAACGGCTCGGCCCCGCGTGCGGCAAGTTGCTGCGCGAATTCAGGCGCCGCGACAGCGTGACCCAGCGCCTGGCGCAGACGCATCACGATCGGTTCGGGCGTGTCGACGGGGGCGTAAAGCGCGAACCAGAAATTGAGATTGAAGTCGGTCACGCCGGCTTCCGCCATCGTCGGCACATCCGGCAAGGCCGGGGACCGTGCCCGCGACGTCACCGCCAAGGCGCGCGCCTGTCCCCCCTGCACCCGCGCGATGGTCGACGTGATGTTGTCGAACAGGAAGCTGATCTCGCCGGACAGCAGCGCCGTCGCGGCTGGCGCGCTGCCCTGGTAAGGCACCTGCAGTGCCTCGAAGCCGGCGATCTTCTGCAGCAGCACGGAAAACATGTGGGGCGAGCTGCCCGCCCCGTAAGTCCCGTAGCTCAGCCCGCCGGGCTCGCGCTTGCCGCGCGCGACAAGCTCCTGCACCGAACGCACGTCGAGCGTACGCGGGTTCACCACCAGCGCGTTGGGCAGTGCCGCGACGGTTCCGATGCCCACGAAGTCTTTCAACGGATCGTAGCGGACGTTGCGCATGAGCAGCGGGTTGAGCACCTGCGTCTGGACCGGGCCGAGCCAGAGGGTGGTGCCATCAGGCTTGGCGCGCGCCGCAACCACGGCGCCGATGCTGCCGCTGGCGCCGCCGCGATTCTCGACGATCACGGGCGCGCCGATTGCATCGCGCAGTCCGGCGGCGACGAGGCGCGCCACGAGATCGGTAGGCCCTCCCGCCGGGTAGCCGACGACGATGCGGATGGTCTGGCCCGCCGGCCAGTCCTGGGCGCGGGCGGGGCCGATGGCGGACAGGGCGAGCGCAGCGGCGAGCAGGCTGCGCCTCGTGGCGTTCATGTCATTCCTCCGTATTGCCACGGAAGCTGCCCGTCCCCGATCCAGAATACAAAGTCATATTGATGATCGCTGCCATAGCCTGGCATTATGAGTGATGGATGCCCGCATTCTTCGCTATTTCGTCGCCATCGCCGAAGAAGGCTCGATCTCCCGCGCGGCCGAGCGGCTGCACGTATCCCAGCCGGCGCTCAGCGCACAGATCCGCAACCTGGAGGGCGAGCTGGGCTCGCAGTTGCTGCACCGCATGCCGCGCGGCGTGGCGCTGACCGAGGCGGGGACCAAGCTGCTGGGCCATGCGCGGCACATCGGGCAAGCGCTGGCGTTGGCGCGCGACGATCTGCTGGGTGACGCGGCGACGACCATCGGCACCGTCACCGTCAGCTTCCCGCAATCGGTGGCGATGGTCCTGACGCGGCCGCTGGTGGAAGAGGTGCTGCACAGCCTCCCGCGCGTCGCGCTGAGCGTGCGCGAGAGCAACACGGGCTACATCCCCGACCTGCTGCGCACCGGACGGACGGACGTCGGCTTCGTCTTCCGCAAGGCGGACACGGTGGGACTGAAGGCGCGACGCCTGCTGGACGAGGATCTGCTCGCCATCGGCCCGCCCGGTGCTTTCGACCGCGGCCCCGACGGCATCGCCCCCAAGCCGTTGCGCTTCTCCCGGCTGGCGCAGCTGACGCTCGTCATCCCCGGCCGCCCGCACAGCCTGCGCGAACTGCTGAACGACTACGCCCGGCGGGCGCGCGTCGAGTTGCGCGTGAGGGTCGAGGTGGACGCCATCCCACAGATCAAGGAGCTGGTCGCCGCCGGCACCGGCCATTCGGTCCTGTCAAGCAACACGGTGCGCGAGGATGTGGCGGCGGGCCGGCTCTCGGCCGCACGCATCGTTTCGCCGGCGCTCCAGCGCTCGGTCTTCCTCTGCGGCCAGGCCGACGTGCCGCAGACGCGCGCGGTGCGCGCCGTCGAACAAGCCATCCTGACCGTGGCGACGCGGTTGGTTGAACGCGGACGCTGGAAGGCACGATTGGCACTGGCATAAGCTGAACCTATGGCTGTCAGCCTATCTTAGTCTTGGATTATCGATGGCGAACCCGGTTCTCTCCGCCCGAACCCGCAGGAGTGAACCACCCGATGTCTTCCGGTCCTTTTGTCCATGTGCGTCATGACGAGCGCCCCGCGTTTGCGGGTGTCGCGTATGTCACCATCGACAACCGCGCCAAACTGAACGCACTGAACTCCAGCGTCATCCGCGCGTTCGTCGCCGCCGTCGAGCAGCTCGGGACAGACGCCGCGTTGCGCGCCATCGTCGTCACCGGCTGGGGCGACAAGGCCTTCGTCGGTGGCGCCGACATTCAGGAGCTGTCGACCCTGCACCAGCCGGGCGCCGCCCGCGCCTTCATCACCGGCGTCCACGAGGCCTGCCGCTGCCTGCGCGACTGTCCCGCCCCGGTCATCGGCCGGGTCAACGGCTTCACCTTGGGCGCCGGGCTTGAGCTGATGGCGGCCTGCGACATGCGTGTCGCGGTCGAAGGGGCCAAGCTCGGCATGCCCGAGGTGCGCTTCGGCATGCCCTCGGTCGTCGAGGCTGCCCTCTTCCCGGGACTGATCGGCTGGGGCCGGACGCGGCAGATGCTGTTGCTGGGCGACATGATCCCGGCCGAGGAAGCCCTGCAATGGGGTCTCGTCGAGCGCGTCGTCCCCGCCGCCGAACTGGACGCCGCCGTGGACGCCTGGCTGACGTCGCTGGCGGCCAACAGCGTGCGCGGCGTGCGGCTGCAGAAGAAGCTCATTCGCGCCTGGGAGACCCTGCCGATGGAGCAGGCCGTCCAGCGCGGCATCGACATCTTCGCCGAGACTCACGAGATCGCCGAGCCGCGCGAGCTGCTGCAGCGCTTCCTCGATCACCAGGCGGCAAGGAAGAAGTAGATGTTGTTGGCCGGCATCAAGGTCCTGGAGCTCGGGCAGATCCTCGCCGCGCCCTACGCGGCGGAGATCCTGGCTGACATGGGCGCCGACGTCCTCAAGGTCGAGCGGCCTGATGGCGGCGACGACGCGCGCGGCTGGGGTCCTCCGTTCTGGAATGGCGATGCCGCGCTGTTCCATCAGATGAACCGAAACAAGCGCAGCGTGGCGCTGGATATGAAATCGCCCGATGGGCTGGCGTGCATGCTGGCGCTGATGGCGGAGGCCGATGTCTTCATCCACAACCTCCGCCCCGGCGTGCCCGAGAAGCTCGGCATCGGCGCACAAGCCATGCGCGCGCGCTTCCCGCGGCTGATCTATGCCGATATCGGTGCCTTCGGGCATCTCGGCCCGATGAACCGGCAGCCGGGCTACGAACTGCTGGTACAGGCGTTCGGCGGCCCGATGAGCATCACCGGCGAGTCCGGCGGCACGCCGGTCCGCTGCGGGCCGTCGATCAACGATCTCGGCTCTGGCATGTGGACCGCCATCGGCGTGCTCGGCGCGCTGCTGCGACGTGCGCGCACCGGCGAAGGCTGCCTGGTACAGACCTCGCTGTTCGAGACCGCGGTGTGCTGGACCAGCATCGCGGCATCGAACTTCCTGGCCTCCGGCACGCCGCCCCGCCGCGAGGGCTCGAAGCATCCGTCCGTCGTGCCCTATGGTGCGTTTGAGACGGCAGACGGCCCGCTGATCATCGGCGCCGGCAGCGACCGGCTGTTCCGCACGCTCAGCGACGTACTGGGCCATCCGGAATGGGCCACCGACCCGCGCTTTCTCAACAACAGCGACCGCGTGCTCAACCGTGGCGCGCTGGAGGCCCTCGTCACGGAGCGGCTGCGAACCCGCCCGCGCGCGGCATGGGCCGAAATGCTGCAGGCGGCCGGCGTTCCGTGCGCCTCCATCCAGACCATTCCCGAGGTGCTGTCCCATGAACAGACCGGCGCTCTGGGCATGGTGCAGGCGGTAACGGGAACATCAGGCGTACAACTGATCGCGATGCCGCTCTCCTTCGATGGGGAGCGGCCGCAGGCACGGTTGCCGTCTCCGGCTCTGGGTGGTGCCGTTGGATTTGCAACGGATTGAACGTGCACGGCGCCGTCTTCGCTCACGCGCTGATTGACGCGAGCCCCGTGGTGCCGGCTACCATGGCCTCCGCGATACGGAGGAAGCCATGTCCCAGCACGACCTCGCCGCCCTGTGGGAGGCGCATTGCCGTCACGAGTTCGAGACCCGCGATGTCGATGCGACCATGGCCACGATGGTGCCGCAGCCCTACGTCAATCACATCCCGACGATGACCGGCGGCGTCGGCCATGACGAGTTGAAGCGCTTCTACAAATATCATTTCGTCGGCGCCAATCCCGAGGACACGCGCCTCGTCCCGATCAGCCGCACCATCGGCAACGACACCTTGGTCGACGAGATGCTGTTCTGCTTCACCCACACGCGCGAGATCGACTGGATGCTGCCCGGCGTCGCGCCGACCGGCTGCACCGTCGAGATCCCGCTGATCGCCATCGTGCACTTCGTGGGTGACAAGGTGGCGCACGAACACATCTATTGGGACCAGGCCTCGGTGCTGGTGCAGATCGGCAGGCTCGATCCCACCGGCCTGCCCGTCGCCGGCGCCGAGACCGCGCGCAAGCTGCAGGACAAGGCCGCGCCCAGCAACACGCTGATGGCCAAGGCCTGGGCCACCAGCGCCGGCAAGCCGCTGAGCGGCTAGCGTCTGACTTGTTCGAATAGACGCACGCGATCGCTCGATCTCCGCTGTCATCCCGGGCGCAGCGAGGATCGAGGGTCGATGCCTGGATCCCTCGCTGCGCTAGGGGTGAGCGAGAATTTCGGCAGCTTGGCCAATTCCTCCTTCGTTGTGTACATGCTGAGCTACAATACGCCGCTGGCGAAGATTTTGGCGCCGACGCGCAAAGACCTGCGCCAGGTGTTTCGACGCGGGGTGCTATGAGATTAAGGCTGGTAGGCGTTGCCGCCGCTGCGGTTCTCCTTGTTGCAACAGCCGGCTACCTAAGCTGGCAGCGCTGGGGCGGGAGGACCCAGCCGGCGGAACCGTCCTGTGGCCCGCTGCTCCCAGATGTCGCCGCTGGCTGTATCGCGAGCTTTCCTGTGACGGGTATCGACGTTTGGCCGTCGACAAAGATCGCCCTGTCGCGCACGGCTCTTATGGCGGCTGGCCCCTTTCCTGACGACCCTGGCAAGCAGGCGTTGGTCGCCTACAGCCTAGGGGATGGACGGGAGTTGTGGCGGCTTCCGGTCGTAACCCCGAAACCGTCGGTCGCCATTTCGATGGGCAACGACCTGGCAGCCATCTGGAATCCGGGCACGTCATCGGTGCGCGTCTTCGCAATTCCGGATGGAAGGCCGGTCGCAGAGGTGCGTAGCGGGCTGCCAGGCGATGACGTGTCCTTTGTCGATGATGGGGCCGCCATCGTCCTGGGCGATCGACATTTCCGACATATGTATCGGCTAGCAGACGGAACCGAGAGTATCGTGCCCGGTTTCGACAACACGAAGTGCATCGGTCCAGTGGGACGCAGCAATATCGGTGTGGTGACGAGTCGAGACAACTTGCTTACAGCAATCGTCACAACGCGGGATTCGCTGAACCTTCGCAATGGACGCATCGAGCCCGTGCAATCCATCACCCAACAGATCCTGTGCAGCAAAGGTCTGCTGACACTGTCGCCGCCGCCTGGGGCTTCGGTGTCAAAAATCCCGGTGGCCGTCTTTGCTCCGAATGATGATCGCCTGGCGTTGGTCTACGATGCCGTCGGTGCAGATGGCCGGAACGGAACATTGATCGAGATCCGGAATACCTCCCAGCGCTCGCCAAGCGAGCGTAGCGTGGGTCACGATGCCGGCGTCGTCGCCACATTCGCCATGGATGGCTTGGTCTACCATCGTTTAGCTTGGTCCTTGGATGGCCGCACATTGGCAGTCGTGCGATCAATTTCAGCCGAGTCCCAAGGTCCGTCGAACCTAACCGCTCGAGTTTACGCGGTGCCCTGAGGCTCAGCCAAAGACTGAACTCTCCAGATCCCTCGCTGTGCTGGGGGATGACCGCACGACCGCAGGTGTCGCCGCGGCCTAGCGTGCCGGCGGCAGTTCGATCGCGATCACCGTCGCGGGCTGCGCGTCGCTGGCCACGCCGTTGTACCAGCCGCCGTTCCACACGTATCCGTTCCAGGCATAGCCATTGTAGGCAATGCCGTTGCCGCCGCCACCGTTCCACGCGGCGCCGTTGAAAAAGATTCCGTTCACCTCGACGCCGTTCCACAGCGTGCCGTTGAGTTCGGCATCGGCGCGGGCCGGCTGGGTGGCCCCGAAGGCGGCGACCACAAGGGTTACGGTGATCATGATCGTGCGAAACATGGGTGTCTCCCTGGATTTCAGGAGAGCGCCTTGCCCTCCGTCTGTAGGAGCACCCTATCGGGCCGGCGTATCGGCCCGATGTCGCAAGCGGAAGTTCGCGTGTCGTGTGTATCGACGACGGCCTGACCTACTGGTCCTTCGGCATGCGGTCGACGATCTTGCGCTGCACCTCGCGGTCGGCCTGGGCGATCTCGAAGATCTGCTGGTAGCGATCGACCGACATGCCCTTGCGCTCGACCGCCTGTGCCATTTCGGTCAGCGCCTGCTGCCGCGTCTTTTCGGCGGCCTCGGGACTCTGCTTGGCCGCTTCCTGGACCTTGGGCGACCATTGCTTGTTCAGCTGCCGCACCTCCGTGGCCGCAGCGGCGAAGGTGTCGATTTCCTTGTCGCTGACGTTGGTGGGCTGCGGTTGCGTCTGCCCCGGCGGCGGCGCGGTGGACTGCGCCACCACGGACGGCACCACGACGAGGCTGCCCAGGCCGACGCTGGTTGCGACAACGAAAAGCAAGTTTCGATTCAACGCCATGGGACACTCCTTGCGAAGGTCGGCAGCACGATGGCCACCCGATAAAACCGCGTTCGGATGACAACCGCGGGCGTGGCGTTGGGTTCCCCGACGGCTGTGACCCAAAAGGTCTTGTTCTCCAATCGAGAATACCCATATGGGAAGCGGCTCGCGCGTTTGGCCCGGGCACCCGTTCCTTCAAGGAGGCGCCGAACATGCGCCTATCGGAGGTCCCGCTGATGAGCGACCGACTTTCTGGCCGTATCTGGCCGCTTTCTGCCGCCCGTTGGCCACGATAAACAACGTCGTGCAAGACCTTGGGATCAAATACCAACCTGACTTTCTGGCCGTATCTGCCCTTTCTGCCAGCCCCAAGACGACCGCAGCCCGATTTCACCCCTTCATTCCGCCCCGCCGCCGCCCTAGGCTTGGTGGCGGCCGTATCGTGCCGCAACGGAGTGCGTCATGTCCGACCGCCAGCCCCTCTCCTTCCATGTTCCGGAGCCGGCGGTGCGGCCCGGCGGCACGCCAGACTTCAGCCATGTGAGCATTCCCCGCGCCGGCTCGGTGCGCCGACCACCGGTCGATGTGAAGGCCGAGGATATCCGCGACCTCGCCTATTCGATCATCCGCGTGCTCAACCGCGAGAGCGAAGCCGTGGGTGAATGGGCTGGCCTGCTGACCGACAGCGAACTGCTGGAGGGCCTGCGCCACATGATGAGCTTGCGCGCCTTCGATGCGCGCATGGTGATGGGCCAGCGCCAGGGAAAGACGTCGTTCTACATGCAGCACATGGGCGAGGAGGCCGTGAGCTGCGCTTTCCGCAAGGCGCTCGAGCCCGGCGACATGAATTTCCCGACCTACCGCCAGGCCGGCCTGCTGATCGCCGGCGGCTATCCGATGGTCGAGATGATGAACCAGATCTACTCCAACGAGAACGACCCGCTGAAGGGCCGCCAGCTGCCGGTGCTCTACTCGGTGCGCGACCACGGCTTCTTCACCGTGTCGGGCAATCTCGCGACCCAGTTCATCCAGGCGGTGGGCTGGGCCATGGCGTCGGCGATCAAGCGCGACACCAAGATCGCCGCGGCCTGGATCGGCGACGGCTCGACGGCCGAGTCCGATTTCCATGCCGGGCTGGTGTTCGCCTCGACCTACAAGGCACCGGTGGTGCTGAACATCGTCAACAACCAGTGGGCGATCTCGACCTTCCAGGGTATCGCCCGCGGCGGCTCCGGCACTTTCGCCGCCCGCGGCCTGGGCTTCGGCATTCCAGCGCTGCGCGTCGACGGCAACGACTATCTCGCCGTCCATGCCGTGGCGAAGTGGGCGGTCGAGCGCGCCCATCGCGGCCTGGGCCCGACATTGATCGAGTACGTCACCTACCGCGTCGGTGCGCACTCGACGTCGGACGATCCGTCGGCGTACCGGCCGAAGACGGAATCCGACGTGTGGCCGTTGGGCGATCCGGTGATCCGCCTGAAGGATCACCTGATCGCGCGCGGCGCCTGGTCGGAGGACCGCCACAAGCAGCGCGAGGCCGAGGTCATGGCCGAGGTGATCGCCGCGCAGAAGGAAGCCGAGAGCCACGGCACCCTGCACTCGGGCCCGCACCCCTCGGCCCGCGACATGTTCGAAGGCGTCTACGCCGAGATGCCCCCGCACCTGCGCCGCCAACGCCAGCAGGCGGGGTATTGAACGTCCTTCTCCCCGCGCAGGCGGGGAGAAGGTGCCCGAAGGGCGGATGAGGGGCTTCACGATGTTTCGAAACGCACGATACTTCGCCAACAAATGCCGCACCTCCGCCCAAGCACCGAAAAGCCCCTCATCCGGCGCTTCGCGCCACCTTCTCCCCGCCTGCGCGGGGAGAAGGTCAGACCGGAGGATCTAGATTCATGCCGCGCCGTACCATGGTCGAGGCGATCCGCGATGCGATGGACGTCGCGATGGCGCGCGACGACAACGTCGTCGTGTTCGGTGAGGATGTCGGCTACTTCGGCGGCGTGTTCCGCGCCACCGCGGGCCTGCAGCAGAAATACGGCAGCAGCCGCTGTTTCGACGCGCCGATCAACGAGTCGGGAATCGTCGGCGCCGCCGTCGGCATGGCCGCCTACGGCCTGCGGCCGTGCGTGGAGATCCAGTTCGCCGACTACGTCTATCCGGCCTACGACCAGATCGTCTCGGAGGCGGCGCGCCTGCGCTATCGCTCCAACGGCCAGTTCACGGCGCCGATGGTGGTGCGCATGCCCACCGGCGGCGGCATTTTCGGCGGCCAGACGCACAGCCAGAGTCCGGAGGCGCTGTTCACGCATGTCTGCGGCCTGAAGACCGTGGTGCCGTCCAACCCCTACGACGCCAAGGGCCTGCTGATCACCGCCATCGAGGATGATGATCCCGTGATCTTCCTCGAGCCCAAGCGGCTCTATAACGGGCCGTTCGACGGCCATCACGACCGGCCGGTCACGCCGTGGTCGAAGCACCCGCAGGGCGAGGTACCGGACGGCCACTACACCGTGCCGCTGGGCAAGGCCGTGATCCGCCGCGAGGGCAGTGCCGTGACCGTGCTGGCTTACGGCACCATGGTGTTCGTGGCGCAGGCGGCGGCGGAAGAGGCCGGCGTCGATGCCGAGATCATCGACCTGCGCACCCTGCTGCCGCTCGATCTCGAGGCCATCACCACTTCGGTGCGCAAGACCGGCCGCTGCGTGGTCGTGCACGAGGCGACCTTGACGTCCGGTTTCGGCGCCGAGCTGGCATCGCTGGTGCAGGAGCATTGCTTCTATCATCTCGAGGCGCCGGTCATGCGCGTGACCGGCTGGGACACGCCCTACCCGCACGCCCAGGAATGGGACTACTTCCCCGGCCCCGACCGCATCGGCCGCACGCTCAAAGCCGTGATGGAGGCTTGAGATGATTTGCACATCCTTCCCTCCCCCACGCACAGCGTGGGGGAGATGGCCGAAGACCGGAGGGGGAGCCCACGTGATCTCTGTTACCAAAACCACGTCCGATCCCCTCCGCCCCTTCGGGGCACCTCCCCACGACGTGGGGAGGATCTGATGGCGATCCGCATCATCAAGTTGCCGGATGTCGGCGAAGGCGTGGCCGAGGCCGAGGTGGTCGAGTGGCACGTCAAGGTCGGCGATGCGGTGCTGGAAGACCAGGTGCTGGCCGCGGTCATGACCGACAAGGCGACGGTGGAAGTCCCCTCACCCGTCGCCGGCACGGTGATCGCGCTGGGCGCCGAGGTGGGCGCCACGCTCGCCGTCGGCGCCGAACTGGTACGGCTGGAAGTTGCCGGCGCCGCCGACGAACCGGCCGCAGCGGAAGTCGCCGCCACGCCACGCCAGGCCGCTGCCAGCCCACCCGCCGCAGCGCCCGCACCGGCCGCCGACAACGTCGTGGCGATGCGCACCGCAGCGGCAGCACCGGCAGCGGACTCATCCGCACCTACCCGCCCCGCGCTGCCGCGGGCGGTACCGGGCATATCGCTGGGACCGCCACGTGCGGCTGGCGAGAAGCCGCTGGCGTCGCCGGCCGTGCGCAAGCGCGCCCGCGATGCCGGTATCGACCTGCGCCAGGTGCGCGGCAGCGGGCCGGCCGGGCGCATCAGCCACGACGACCTCGACATCTTCATGCGCGGCGGCCCCGCCGCCGCGGGCCCGGCCGCGCGTACAGCCAACACGGCCGTCGAGACCATCAAGGTCGTCGGCCTGCGCCGGCGCATTGCGCAGCGGATGGCCGAGGCCAAGCGCCGCGCCGCGCACTTTGCCTATGTCGAGGAAGTTGACGCCACGGCCCTGGAGGATCTGCGCGCGGCACTCAATGCCGAGGCACAGCCGGACCGGCCGCGGCTCACCCTGCTGCCGTTCCTGATGCAGGCTGTCGTCAAGGCGGTGGTCGAGTTCCCGCAGATGAACGCGCTCTATGACGATGAAGCCGATGTCGTCGAACGCTTCGGCGGCGTGCATATCGGCATCGCCACGCAAACCCCCAACGGACTGATGGTGCCGGTGGCGCGCCACTGCGAAGCGCGCGGTCTCTTCGATGGCGCCGCCGAAGCACAACGGCTGGCGCAGGCGGCGCGCGAGGGCCGTGCCACGCGCGAGGAGCTGACCGGCTCGACCATCACCATCACCAGCCTGGGCGCGCTGGGCGGCATCGTCTCGACGCCGGTGCTGAACCGGCCGGAGGTGGCGATCATCGGCATCAACAAGCTCGCTGTGCGGCCGATGTGGCAGGGCGGCCAGTTCGTGCCGCGCAAGATGATGAACCTGTCGTCGTCGTTCGATCACCGCATCGTCGACGGCTACGACGCCGCACGCTTCATCCAGCGCATCAAGGCCCTGCTCGAAGCCCCCGCCACCATCTTCATCGACGGGTGATCATATGCGCGAGATAAGCGTCAAGGTGCTGGTCATCGGCGGCGGGCCGGGCGGCTATGTCACCGCCATCCGCGCCGGCCAGCTCGGGCTCGACGTGATGCTGGTCGAGGAAAACGTGCTGGGCGGCACGTGCCTCAATGTCGGCTGCATTCCCTCCAAGGCACTGATCCACGCCGCCGATGCCTACGGCCATGCCATGGCGCAGGCGACCTCGGCGCCCTTCGGCCTGCGCGTCGAGCGGCCGACTCTCGACTTCACCCGCACCATCGAGTGGAAGGACGGCATCGTCGGCAAGCTCAAGGGCGGCGTCACGGCGCTGCTGAAACGCCATAACGTCAAGACCGTGCGCGGCCGCGCCGCCATGCTCGACGGCAAGACCTGCCGCGTCGAGTCCGACACCGGCCCGCAGGTGATCCGGGCCGAACACGTCGTGCTGGCCACCGGCTCGCAGCCGGTGGCGCTGCCGTCGCTGCCGTTCGGCGGCCGCGTGATTTCCTCGACCGAGGCGCTGTCGCTGCCGTCGGTGCCGCAGCGCCTTGCCGTCGTCGGCGCCGGCTATATCGGACTCGAGCTTGGCACCGCCTACGCCAAGCTCGGCACCCAGGTAACGGTGATCGAAGCCGAGGACCGCATCCTGCCGGCCTATGACGCCGAGCTCGCCCGCCCGGTGGCGCGGCGATTGAAGGCATTGGGCATCGACGTCATCACCGGCGCCCGCGCCGGTGGCCTGTCGGCCGACGGCGATGCGTTGCGTGTCGAGCAATCGGGCGCCGCGGCACGCAACATCGCGGCCGACTATTTCCTGATCGCTGTCGGGCGGCGGCCGCGCATCGCGGGCGTCGGCCTCGATCAGCTCGACCTCACCATGAACGGCGCCGCCGTGCGCATCGACGAACGCTGCGCCACCTCGATGCGCAACGTGTGGGCGATCGGCGATGTCACCGGCGAGCCCATGCTGGCGCACCGCGCCATGGCGCAGGGTGCGATGGTGGCCGAGATCATCGCCGGCCAGCGCCGCGTGTTCGACAAGGTGGCGATCCCGGCGGTGTGCTTCACCGATCCGGAAGTGGTGACCGTCGGCCTGTCACCCGACGAGGCGCGCGCGGCGGGCCATACCGTACAGACGTCGCTGTTTCCGTTCCAGGCCAACGGCCGCGCGCTGACGCTCGGCGCCGACGACGGCTTCGTGCGCGTGACGGCACGCAGCGACAATCATCTCGTGCTGGGCATCGCCGCAGTCGGCGCCGGCGTGTCGGAGCTGTCCGCGGCATTCGGCCTGGCGCTGGAGATGGGCGCACGGCTGGAGGACATCGCCGGCACCATCCACGCCCATCCCACTCTCGGCGAAGCCTTCCACGAGGCCAGCCTGCGCGGGCTGGGCGAGGCGCTGCACGTGTAACAAAAACTAGAGGTACACCGCCTGCATCGCGGCGGCGGGATAGCGGGCGCCGGCGATGGCGCCGTTGGGGATGGCCTCGGCAATGCACGCCACGTCGTCGGTCGAGAGCGATACGCGCAGCGCACCGAGATTCTCTTCCAGCCGCTGACGCGCGCGCGTACCGGGGATGGCGACGACATCGTCGCCCTGGGCCAGCACCCAGGCCAGCGCCAGTTGCGCCGGCGTGCAGCGCTTGTCGGCCGCCAGCGCCTCGAAGCGCGCCACCAGGGCGCGGTTCTGCGCGAAGTTCTCGGCCTGGAACCGCGGATGCGCGGCGCGGCGACCGTCGACCTGGGCGAGGTCGGTGATGGTACCGGTGAGAAAGCCGCGACCCAGGGGTGAGTAGGCCACGAAACCGATGCCCAGTTCACGCGTGGTGGCGCGCGTCTCCTCGGCCTCGGTGCGGTAGAGCAGCGAGTATTCGGTCTGCACGGCGGCGATCGGATGGGTTGCGTGCGCGCGTCGGATCGTCTGCGGCCGCGCCTCCGACAGGCCGAGATAGCGCACCTTGCCCTGTGTCACCAGGCGCGCCATGGCGCCGACCGTGTCCTCGATCGGCACCGAAGGATCGACCCGATGCTGGTAGTAGAGATCGATGACGTCGACCCCCAGCCGCTGGAGGCTGGCCTCGCAGGCCTCGACCACATAGTCGGGGCGGCCGTTGACGCCGTTGGGCCCGCCCTGGCGCTGCGGCCTGGTCTGGCCGAACTTGGTGGCAAGCACGACCTGATCGCGCCGGCCCTTGATGGCGCGACCGACCAGCGTCTCGTTGTGGCCCCAGCCATACATGTCGGCGCTGTCAAGGTGGCTGACACCGAGGTCGAGGGCATGGCGGATCAGATCTTCCGATGCCGCATCATCGGCCTCGCCGTAGACACCGGACAGCGGCATGCAGCCCAGTCCGACCGCCGCCGCCGTCAATCCGCCCCGACCCAGGGCGCGCTGTTCGATCTTGCCTGTCGTCGTGCCCGTCATGCGCACGGCCTCCGATCATTTCGCATCGATGCGATCATCGGGCCGTCGCGCCCGCACGACAAGGCAGCGATCGCACGCCGAAGCTCTTTTGTGACCAATCCGTGGCTGCTTGAACGCAGCCGTCAACAGGCACTGTTACATTCTTATGATGGTTACATGACCATCATCAGCGACATCGACCGCGCCCTCACCCAGGACATCAACCAGCTGGTCGGCCTCTCGCCGATCGTCGATCTGCTCGTCTTCTACCTGGCCGACATGGACCTGCTGAAGGGCGTGCTGTTCATGGCCGTAGCCTGGTACTTCTGGTTCCGCGGCGACAGCGGCGTGCGCGCCCATGTCGTGAACATGGTGGTGATTGCTTTGCTGGCTGTCGTGGTGGGCCGCCTGCTCCAGAGTGGCCTGCCTCCCCGGCTGCGGCCGCTGGACGATCCGTCACTGGGGCTGACACTGCCGGCCCACGTGACACCCGCCGTGCTGCGCGGCTGGAGTTCGTTCCCGAGCGATCACGCGACGCTCTTCTTCGCCATGGCCGCTGCCTTGGCGCCGATCTCCCGGCGCCTCGCCTGGGCCGCGGCGGCCTGGGCCGCGGTCGTCATCTGCCTGCCCCGGCTCTATCTGGGCTTCCACTATGCCGGCGACCTGATCGGCGGCGCGCTGGTCGGCACCGCGGTCGCGTTCATCTATCTCAAGCTGTCCTTGCAGCGGTTCAGCCACGCGATGGTTCGCCTCGCCAAGCAATCACCCGGCCCATTCTATGCCGCCGGTTTCGTCCTGACGTACGAGATCAGCATCCTGATGGGCGACGTGCGGCAACTGGGCTCGCAAATGATCAAGCTCGTCCATCGCGTGGCCAGCTGAAGCGCTCAGGCCGGTTTGCCGCAGTAGGCCTCGATCCGATAACCGTCGGGATCGACGACGAAGGCGGCATAGTAGGAGTCGCCGTAGTCCTTGCGCAGACCGGGCTTGCCGTTGTCGCGACCGCCCTTCTTCAGGGCCGCGGTGTGGAAGGCATCGACACCTTTGCGATCGCCGGCGGTGAAGCAGATGTGCAGGCCGGAGCGGTCATCGGCCGCTACGGGATGGTCGGTGGCGCTGATCCACAGCACGACACCGTCGCCGCCATAGCCCAGCGAGCTGTCGCTGGCGCTCAGGCACTTGTAACCCAGCGGCGCCAATGCCGCGTCGTAGAACGTTCGGGTCTTGGCGATGTCGCGCACGCCAATGGAGATGTGGTCGATCATGGGAGCCTCCTTTTCTAACTATCAAACCGGTTATAGAGTTATAAAAACGGCAAACCCTTGTCAACCCTCTGACCGGTTAGTATCTGGACAGTATGTCCTCCGCCTCAGCCCTGGCCCGGCCGACCCTGCTCCCTGCCCGTGCCGATCTCTGCATCGACTACGCCAACACCCTCTATTGGCGCGGCACCGAGCAGACGACCGAGGAACTGCACGGGTTGGACGACGTGCTGGCCTGGCAGGAGACGAAGCAGGTGATGCCGGCCGATATCGTCGCCGCCATGAAGGCGTGGTGGGACGAACGGCCGCGCCAGGCCGACGGCGCCTTCGCCGAAGCCCGGTCGTTGCGCGAGGCGCTCTACCGGATCTTCAGCGCCACGGCGGTCGGCGCGACACCGGCAGTGGCCGACATCGAGGCCTTGAACCAGGCGCTCGCCCATACCCCGCCGCGTACCCAGTTGCGCCACACCGACACCGGTTACGCCTGGCAGGTCGCCAAGCTGCGGCCGGCAGTGAACGACCTGCTGGCACCGGTGCTGTGGTCGGCCGCCGACCTGCTGACCAACGCCCGGCTGGCCCGCGTGCGGCGCTGCGCCAACGACAAATGTCTCTACCTGTTCGTCGACGACAGCCGCAACGGCACGCGACGCTGGTGCTCGATGAGCATGTGCGGCAACCGGGCCAAGGCACACCGCCACTACGCCAAGAGCAAGCAGGGCTAGCGGCGTCAGCCCACGATCTTGCGGGCCCAGGGCGGCACGCGCCGCGCCTTCTTGCGACGCCGTCCACGCTCGTAAAGCGCCACGAAGCGGAACGGCACGTCGACGTCGCTGTTGTCGAGCAGCAAGGCGATATCGACGACGGCCACTGCCGCCGCCAGATTGGCGAGCGTACGGGGATAGCGCGCCGCCAGCCGCGCCTCGGGCACGTCGTGGCCACCCTGCCCGACCCGCTGGACGACACGCGCCAATGACAGCGCCGGGCTCTCCAGGCCGATGAAGACGAGGATGATTTCGTAGCCCTGACGCTGGGCCTCGCGCAGGAAGTCGAGCTTGGCGCCGACCGGATCGGAGAACACCGTCTCCATGCAGAACGCCTCGCCGCGCGCCACCAGCTGCCGGCGTTCTTCGTCGGCCAACGTGGCGGCGGCGCGTGCCCGCGCCTCGCCGTCCGGCGTATCGAGTTCGCCCGCGATCAGGTCGGCGTTGACGAACGGCAGGCCCAGCGGCCGCACGTGCAGATCGTAGAACGTCGACTTGCCGGCACCGTTGGGCCCAGCCAGCACCAGGATGAAACGCCCGTCGCCGGCGATCTGTCCCGCCAGCGCCTGCAGGATGTCATCGATCATGGGGCGGCCGCGATGCGGCGCGAACGATCACGCCGACTTGTGGTTGCGCACCGGCTTGGCCGGCACGAAGGTGCGGCCCTCGAGGCGGCCAAGGGTGCGCGTGCCGTCGGCTTCGATGCGCAGCAGCAGCCCGGGATGCTTGGGATCGACGCCGTAGCGCGGGCCACCCAGGGCACCCAGATGCGCCTGCTCGGCCGCGCGCGCATCGCTCGCCACCAGCCGCCGCAACAGGCGGCCGACGGCCTCACGGTTGGCCAGCGCCGGCGTTGCCGCGGCGCCGCCGCCCAGCCGCTTCAGCGCCGCGACCTGGCCGTGCGGCAGCAGCTTCTCGACGGCGCGGCCGAGGATGGCCCAATGCTCGATCTGCGCCGTCAGCGACCGCGACCCGGCCTCGGCCTCTTCGCGCGCCGCCGTCACCAGCGTATTCGACAGCTTCACCGGCAGGCCCATGATCTGCTCCGGTAGTAAAATGCTACCTCTTAATATGCGGTGTCAGCCCAACCCGATCAAGGGGCCTATCTGGGCAGGTTGCGGATCAGGATGGCGCGGTTGAAAGCCTCTTCGAGCTCGGCGCGGCTCATGCCACGCTGCGCCCGCTGGATGCCGTCAGCGATGCGATTGCACTCGGCCTTGATCTGGCGGCGGACCTCGTCGGCATAGGCGCGGTACATGCCGACCAGTTCGTCCTTGTCGGCGCTGCTCAGGTCCTCGCGGCCACGCAGAACCTGCTCCGGCCACGACAGGGGGCCTTCGAGGTCGACCAGAAAAAACACGTTGGCATCGTCGCGGAACAGCCGCAGCTTTGTTTCCAGGTCGATGCCGCGAATCCCTTCGAATTCGGTCTCCCAGGACTTGAACTCGCCGAGATCCTCCTTGATCTCATCGCTCATGGCCCCGAAGAACTTGCCTTTATGGCGATTGACGAAGTCGTTGAAGCTGGCCTCGGTGCGCGCCAGGTTCGCCGACAACTGCTCCAGGCAGTATTTGCCGAACGCCTCGGCGTCGTCGCGGGTGCCGCCTGCCTGCATGTTGCCGGCCCAGCGATCCAGCGACTCGCGCGCCAGGCCGTAGAGCGCCTTGGCCGCCTCGAAGCCATTGGTCTTCACGAACTCCTGCGTATCCTGCCAGCTCTGGGTGAACAGCACGTGCACCGAGGCCTCACGGCCGAGCTGGCTCTGGTACAGGGCCGCGCGCTGGTCGATCTGCAGCTTCTCCCAGGGCTTGATCGCGTCCTTCAGTTCGCCCAGGGCATAGAGCGTCATCCTGAGCCACTCCGGGCCGAACTGCTGCAGCAATTTGCGGATGATCTCCGCGCCGATCTTGACCGGAGTCGGGGCCGGCAGCGACTTGGCCCAGTCGGTGGCCATCACCAGGCTCTTGGCGATCTTCTCCTGCGCCGTGCGGCGCCCCTTGGACGCTTCTTCGGCCGCCTCCTGCATCAGGCGCTTGACGTCACCCAGCACATTTTTCTGTTCGGTCCACAACCCATCGCCGATCCCATCGATGGTCTTCCATTTTTCGTCGAGCTCGCCCGCCATCTTTTCGATCTTGGCCCGCGTCGCAGCGATCTCGTCGCGCTTCTTGGCAACGCTGATCTCCTCCAGGCCACCCCAGAATGCCAACTCGACGTTGGTCATCAGCGTGCGGAACCCCAGCGCCGCGATGCTGGGTGTGCTGGCGCCGCTCAGGCTGTTGTCGAAGAAGCGGCCGGTATCATCACGGGCGCGCCGCACGCGATCACGCCAGGCACTCTCCTTGTCACCCGGACTCATGTCGTCGAGGATGCGGCCGAGGTCGTCGAGCGCCGACTTGCGCGCTGCCACATACTCGACCAGCGCTTTGCGCATGGTGTCGCGCTCGGCCTCGGGGATCTGTGGCCCCAGCTCGTCGAGGCGTGCGTTCAGCTCAGCCGGACGGCGCAGATAGTCGACCATGGCGCCCTCCCTAGATGCCGCTCTCGCCGGCAATGCGCCATGGCCCATTGTCGACCTGCTGTAGCCGCCAAGTCCGGGTCCAGGCCGGCGCGATGTAGCCACGATACGTAACGCCGGCAGGCGTCTTCATCTCACGTACATGTTCGACCTCGATCTGTACCTCGCGCACCCTGGGCAGGCCGGGGTATTCATCGCCGCGGATCAGGATCTGGGGATCGTCAGCCCACAGCACGCGGATGTCGCAGATGCGTTCCTGCAGTTCGTACCGTGCCCGTACCCAGGCGTTGTCGAAGGCGCGCGGCCGATAGGCGTAATAGATCGGCGGCGCACCGCCGACCGCGCGCCAGCCGACGAACAGGCTCTGCCAGGTGGTCTGGTCGGCGGCCTTCAGCGCCTTGAAACTGGCCTCGAGCACGACCTGCGGCGGCGCGTCGTCGGGGGGTGGCGGAGTCTGGGCCCGCGCCAGCTCAGCTTCGCCGGCGAACAGCGACTGCCCTTTCTCATGGATGGTCAGATCGACGAACAGTGCGTCACCGACCGTGGCGGCGAGCGCTTCCAGCTCCAGCCCGACCAGCGCCCGCCCATTGACCACCACCAGCCGCGGCTGCGCCTTGATGCGGCCGATGATGGCGTAGTCTTCACGCAGATTGGGCGTCACACGCTGACTGTAGCGGCGTGCTGCCCGCTGCATGCGCTGCGCTTCCGGACTCTCGGTATCGACGAAGCAGTAGGTACCGCCAACCTGCGCCGCGAACCAGTTGTGCGCCGCCTCGCTCACCCAGTTGCGGGGCGGGATCGACGGCAGGGCCAACACCTTGCCGGCGAGTTGCTCCAGTTCGGGACCCATCAGGTCGACCTTGGGCAAGGAGTCGAGGCGCGCAGCGGCCAGCGCGCCGAGAAACGTCTCACGGGCCCGCTTGCCGACCTCGGCGACCTCGGCCGCACGGATCTCGTCGGCCTTGCGGTAGGCGAGGTCATCAGCGGTCAACTGGTAGACGCCGCCATCGATGAGCGCGCGCAGGGCGTCGAAATCCTGCTGGATCGCCTTGGTGAAGGCGCTGTTGGGATGCTGCTTCAACAGCCATTGCAGGCGAGGCTCGACCTGGACCAGTTCACTGCGCGACCCTTCGGTGCCGAAAGAGCCGCGTCGCCAGCCGCCATCACGCAACTGGCTGCCGAAACGCTCCCACTTCTCGAGCCAGCCGGACCACGACTCGCCGAGACCGTCGGAGCTCATCTCCTCAGGCCCATCAGCCCCCAGTGTGCGACGACGATTGGCATTCTCGTAGACACGCTGCAGGCGCAGCGGCGCCGTCAGATCGAGCGTCTGCCAGCCCTGCTTTGACGCACGCCGGCGCACCGTCAGCCTCAGGGGCGCGCCTTCGGTCAGTCCTTTCGCCTTCCAGACCTGGCTCTCGCCGTAGAGCCCCACACCCTGACCTTGGAGCATGCGCTTGCGGTCGGCCTCGTTGGCCGTCAGCTTGGCCAGCGGCTCGCCATTGATTGCGATCACTTCGTCGCCGACCTGCAGGCTGGTATCGCGAAAGGCGCTGTACCAGCGTATCCAGCTTACGCGCAGCGCCGGCAGTTCGCCGTCCAGCATCGGTGTGCTCACCAGGCCGCTGTTGAGCGAATCCGGCTGCACGTAGACGCGACCTGCTTGCGCCACACCGATGGCCTGCGCCCAGCTCGAACGGCTCAGTTTGAACGCGCAGAGGCCGAGCAAGAGTTGCATGATGCCCCGGCGACCGCGACTGCGTGCGCTGCGCTGTGACATGGACTGCTCTCTGGTTGCGAGTTCGCTCCACGCCGACGCCTTCGCGCCGACGGCCAAATAACTGTCTTTGAAATATCCCCAAACAACGCGCTTGCGGTTGTGCGTCGACTGGACGGGCCAGAAACGATTGGCTTCTTTCGCGACGCGCTACCGCAGGTTCGGACCCCACTATCTCCTAAGAGTACTCCCAAGTATGCCTGCGCTCAACCGATCGCCGGCACAATGTCGCAGAGATCGTGCCGAGCTCGGGTTGACATTCGACCGGCGGCGGCGCTAAGGCCGGACGCCCGCCCGCGGCGGACGATCGTTATCACAGGGAAACGATGGACAGTCACAGTAGTACCCGGCGCCTTGCTGCCGGCGCGCCCGATCGGATGGCTCGCGAGTGACGTCGCCGCCTCCGGCGCGCCGGCTTGAGGCGTCGGACCGGAGGCCAGCATGATCAGGATCCTCACCAGCGGCGAACGCAAAATGGTCGATGTCGCCGCCGGCGCCGCGACGCTACCGGCCGATGCCGTGTGGATCGACCTGCTGTCGCCGACGCGATCGGAAGTGCAGTCGGTCGAGAAGGCGCTGGGGCTCGAACTGCCCACCCACGAAGAGATGCTGGAGATCGAGCCGTCGAGCCGGCTCTACCAGGACGGCGGCGCCACCTTCGCCACCGCGAGCCTGCTGTGGCACAGCGATTCTGAAACGCCCGAGATGTCGCCGGTCACATTCGTGCTAGGCGAACGCGTGCTGGTGACCATCCGCTACGGCGAGCCGAAATCGTTTTCCATGTTCCAGGTCCTGGCCGAAAAACAGGGTGTCGTCTGCCAGTCGAGCGCCACCGTGCTGCTGGGCCTGCTCGATGCCGTGATCGACCGGCTGGCCGACATCCTGGAGCGCTGCGGCATCGAGGTCGACCGCATCTCCAAGGATGTCTTCGGCCGCGCCACGCCCAACGGCCGCATCCACACGCCGACGCATGCCTATACCGACACCCTCCAACGCATCGGCCGGCAACAGGACATCGTCAACAAGGCGCGCGAAAGCCTGGTCGGGCTGGGGCGGGTGGTCGGGTTCCTGACGATCTCGCGCCAACCGCCGCTCGACAAGGCCGGTCGCGAGCACCTCAAGACGCTGTCGCGCGACGCGCGATCGCTCACCGACCACGCCGCGTTCATCGTCACCAACATCAACTTCTTGCTCGATGCGACGCTGGGCATGATCAACATCGAGCAGAACCAGATCATCAAGATCTTCTCGGTGGCCGCCGTCGCGTTCCTGCCGCCGACCCTGGTCGCCAGCATCTACGGCATGAACTTCGAATTCATGCCCGAACTGAAATGGTCGCTGGGATATCCGCTGGCGCTGGCCCTGATGGTGCTGTCGGCCGTCGTGCCGTTCCTCTATTTCCGCCGCCGCAAGTGGCTGTGAAAAGCAGCGGGGCGCGAGTCTGGCCGACCCGCGCCCCGCCCGTTTGAACCGCTTTCTAGCGCAGAATGCTCTGCAGCTTCATGGCGACGCCCATGTCGCCCTCGATCTTCAGCTTGCCGGTCATGAACGCGGTCATGCCGTCAAGCTTGCCGCCCACCAGGTCCACGAGGTCGGACAGCGACATCTTGATGGTGCAATCAGCTGCATTGTCGTTGTTGGAGATCACCGGCGGGCTCTGGTTGCCATCGATGAAGATCGCGCCGTCGGGCGTGGTGAACTTCACCGTGTTGCCGAAACCCTGCTTGTCGCCGGCGCCCGCCTGCATCTTCTCGGTCAATTCCGCGAGTGTCATCGCATGCTCCCTGTGGGCGATGGTCTATCTAGCGTCGGCGCCGCAAAATCGGCGCAAGCGCTGCCGCTTCCTCCCGGTTCCGCCCACCGGCAAGCCGCGTACAAAACGCAGACTGCCCGGCAACGCCCCGCTCGGCAACGTCGGCGGCACCTTGCTTGACGTTTACGTCAACGTCAACCGACACCAGGCACTACCTGTGAACGGTCATTTAGGATTGGCTATAATCTGGCCCCCATGAACGCCGGCTTGAACGGCGGCGGGGTCGAGCCCGGCAGATAGATCTGGCGGTCGGTCTCCCCGAGCATGGCACCTGCGACACCCCAGCCGATGCTGTCCTGCGACGGTGCATCGTCGCAGGACGCCAATGGCGTGCCACCGGGGCCGATACGTTGCGACGCGTGCTGCAGCGTGTCGTTCTCGGCAACCATGAGCAGCATCTGCTTGAGACTGACGGCGTTGCTGGCCACGGCCTGGCGCGCAAAGAAATAATACTCTGCCGCTGTCAGATCCTCGTCCCGAGCACCGCCGGGCGCGCAGCGTTCCGCCTGCAGCAGGCGGAACGCCTTGGTCAGTCGGCGCAAAACATCCTGTTCCGTCGCCTGTGCGGCCAGCGCCCGCCTAATGTGCGCTCTCACGATCGTGTCGTCGGCCATCGCATCCCACCCTGCATTCGGCCTGTCGCAGAGCAGAATACCGCATGGGATCGCCAGGTACTATCTAAAAAGTGATTACACACTTCTTTTTCACATGTAACCGCTTCCCTTCTCGGCCAGCCATTTGATCTTGTCGTCGAGCGATGAACCGGTCTTCACGAAATCCGGATTGAAAGGTGCCGGCAGAGAGCCGGGCAAATGTTTCAAGCGATCGAGCTCGCCGTCCCTGACACCCATGAGGCCCCATTCGATACTGTCTTTGGATGCCCGCGACGTGGGGTTGTCGGTCGTCTGCATCAACTTGCCCAACCCGACGCGCTGCAGCGTGAACTTGAGGCTGCCGTAGCCGATGACCAGCGCTCGCATCTGGCCCTGGTTACAAAAGTTGTTGGCCACCGACTGGCGCGCGAACAGGTAGTGTTCCGCTGCGGCCAGATCCTCGTCCGCCGACGCGCCCGGCCTCCGGCGCTCCTCCTGCAGCATGCGGAAAGCCTTTGACAGCCGTACCAGAAAGTTCGGTTCGTTCAGGTGTCGGCTGAGCGCACGATCGACGTGGCTTTGCGCGACCAGGTAATCAACAGCCATTCCACTCTCCCTCGGTCCTCTTGGGACACTTCACACCAGGACGAGAGTTGGTAACGGCACCGGCGCCTTTCCACGAAAAGATGAGTGAATATTCACAGCATAAAACTGCAACGAAGCGAAGGATGACAATCGCCCGGCGGAATGCCCTCAGGGTCGTACGCTTGACGTTGACGTAAACGTCACCTACCAACGGCCACCGCTTATGAACGGGCGTTTACGCGCCACCGATCGGCGGTTACCGTCCAATGCAAGACAGAGGCGCGACTCACGCGCCCTCTTCGGGAAACGTCGAGAGGTGCCGATGCCTTATCGCTCCGTGCTGCGCCCCGGGCTGTTCGCCGGCCAGATCATTGTTGTAACCGGTGGCGGCAGCGGCATCGGTCGTTGCACGGCCCATGAACTGGCGGCGCTGGGGGCGCACGTCGTGATCACCGGCCGCAAGCTCGAGAAACTCGAGGCGGTGAAGGCGGAAATCGAGGCATCAGGCGGCAGCTGCGAGTGCCACACTTTCGATATCCGCGAGGAACAACCGGTCAAGGATGCCATCGCCACGATCGTGGCCAGGAACGGCCGCATCCACGGACTGTTCAACAACGCCGGCGGCCAGTTCCCCGCCGACATCGCCGCGATCAGCCAGCGCGGCTTCGATGCCGTGGTGCGCAACAATCTGACCGGCGGTTTTCTGGTAGCGCGTGAGGTTTACAACCAGTCGATGAAGGATCATGGCGGTTCGATCGTGTTCATGGCCGCCGACATGCGCAACGGCATGCCCAACATGGGCCACTCCGGCGCCGCACGCGCCGGCACCGTCAACCTGGCGATGACCATGGCCTTCGAGTGGGGGCACGCCGGCGTGCGCGTGAATACGGTGTCGCCGGGCTGGATCGCCTCCAGCGGCATGGACACCTACGAGGGTGATTTCAAACGCGACATCCCCTTCCTCAAGAACCATGTGCCGCTGGGCCGCATCGGCACCGAGAGCGAGGTGTCGTCAGCGGTCTGTTTCCTGTTGAGCGAAGGCGCTGCGTTCATGACCGGCATCAATGTCTGCATTGATGGCGGCGTGCCCCTGGGGACCCGCAACATCGTCCTGCCCAAGGGCAACCGCTCGCAACCCTATAACGGGTTTCATTTGGCCGTGACGCCCAAGGTCCTGCAGGAGGGCGGCTGAGTCATGCCCGTTTTTGAAAGCCAGATCGATACGCGGTCGGACGACTACAAGCGCAATCGCGAGGGCATGCTGGCCGCGATCGAGGAATTTCGCGCCGCCGAGCAGGTCGTGCAGGCGATCGCGGACAAGGCGCGACCGCGTTTTCGCAAGCGCAAGCAGCTGATGCCACGCGAACGCATCGCGCTGCTGGTCGACCCCGGTGCGCCGTTCCTCGAGCTGATGGGACTGGCCGGCTACCGCATGCACGACGATCGCGACGGCAGCGGCGCCGGCGGCGGCGGCATCGTCGGCATCGGCTATGTCGAGGGCGTGCGCTGCGTGATCTCGGCGTCCAACAGCGCCGTGAAGGGCGGCACCGTGGCGCCGGCCGGCCAGCGCAAGGGCCAGCGCATGCAGCAGGTGGTGATGGAGAACAAGCTGCCGCTGATCTACCTGGTCGAGTCGGGCGGCGCCAATCTGCTGTACCAATCCGAGATCTTCGTGCCCGGCGGCCGCGGCTTTGCCAACCAGGCGCGCATGTCGGCGATGGGCATCCCACAGGTCACGGTGGTGCACGGCTCGTCCACTGCGGGCGGCGCCTATCTGCCGGGGCTTTCCGACTACGTCATCATGGTGCGCAACCAGGCCAAGGTGTTCCTGGCCGGCCCGCCGCTGTTGAAGGCGGCCACCGGCGAAGTCGCGACGGACGAGGACCTCGGTGGAGCCGAGATGCACAGCACGATCTCGGGCGTGTCGGAATGGCTGGCGGAGAACGACGCCGACGGCATCCGGTTGGCGCGCGAGGTGGTGCGCAAGTGGCGCTGGAACGACCATGCGCCGACGCCGCCGCAGCGGGCTTATGCCGAGCCGCTCTACGACATCGAGGAACTGTGCGGCGTGGTGCCGCCCGACTATCGCCAGCCCTATGATGTGCGCGAGGTGATTGCCCGGGTTGTCGATGGTTCTGACTTCCTCGAGTTCAAGGCGCTGTACGACCAGCAGACGATCTGCGGCTGGGCCGAGATCGAGGCACAGCCCGTGGCCTTCATCGGCAACAACGGGCCGATCACCACCAAGGGTGCCGTGAAAGCGGCGCAATTCATCCAGCTCTGCTGCCAGTCCGGCACGCCCATTGTCTACCTGCAGAACACGACCGGCTACATGGTCGGCACCGAGGCGGAGAAAGGCGGCATCGTCAAGCACGGCTCGAAGATGATCCAGGCCGTGGCCAACGCTACGGTACCGCAGATCACCATCGTGATCGGCGGCAGCTTCGGCGCCGGCAACTACGGCATGTGCGGCCGCGCCTACGATCCGCGCTTCATCTTCGCGTGGCCCAACAGCCGCACCGCCGTCATGGGCGGCGAGCAGGCCGCCACGGTGATGAAGATTGTCACCGAGCAGAAATATGCCCGCGAGGGCGGTGAGCCGCCGGCCGGCATGGTCGAGAAGATGTACAAGGGTATCGTCGAGCAGTTCGATCGCGAGTCGACGGCACTCTACAGCACGGGCCACTTGTGGGATGACGGCCTGATCGATCCGCGCGACACCCGCCGAGTGCTGGCCTTCACACTATCGGTCGTGCGCGAGTCGATGGCGCGTAAGCTGCGTTCCAGCACATTCGGCGTCGCCCGGATGTGATGGTCTCATGGCTCGACATGATGGACTGATGAAAGAGAATCCCCATGCAATTCACCGCCGAGCATGAAGAGCTGCGCCGCACCTGGCGCACGGTCATCGACCGCGAGATCAACCCCTACGTCGACGCGTGGGAACAGGAAGGCATCTTCCCGGCGCATGCGGTGTTCAAGAAGCTGGGCGATGCCGGCCTGCTGGGTGTCGACAAACCGGTCGCGTTCGGTGGCGCCGGCCTGGATTTCTCCTACGCCATGATCTGCTCCGAGTCGTTGGGTCACGTGAACGGCGGCTCGGTCCCGATGGCCGTGGGCGTCCAGATCTCCATGGCGACGCCGGCCCTGGCGCGCTTCGGCAGCGACGATCTGCGCCAGGAGTTCCTCGCCCCCTCGATCCGCGGCGACTATGTCGCCTGCCTCGGAGTCTCCGAGGTCGGCGCCGGCTCCGACGTTGCCAGCATCAAGACGACAGCCCGGCGTGTCGGCGGCGACTACGTCATCAACGGCGGCAAGATGTGGACCACGAACGGCACCCAGGCTGACTGGATGTGCCTGCTGGCCAACACCGGCGAGGGCGACACGCATCGCAACAAGTCGCTGATCTGCGTGCCGATGAAGACCAAGGGCGTTCAGGTCGTCAAGAAACTCGACAAGCTTGGCATGCGCGCCTCGGATACAGCCCAGATCTTCTTTGACGAGGTGAAGGTGCCGGTGCGCAACCTCATCGGCCAGGAGGGCATGGGCTTCGTCTACCAGATGAAGCAGTTCCAGGAGGAAAGGCTGTGGGCCGGTGCCGGCACCCTGCAAGGGTGCGATCGCATCATCAACGCCACCATCGACTACACGCGCGAGCGCAAGGTGTTCGGCAGGCCGCTGCTCGACAACCAGGTGATCCATTTCCGGCTGGCCGAGCTGAAGAGTGAAGTCGAAGGGCTGCGCGCCCTGGTCTATCGCGCCTGCGAGGAATATCTGGCCGGCGAGGACGTCACCATGCTGGCCTCGATGGCCAAGCTGAAGGCCGGGCGCCTGCGGCGCGAGGTCTCCGATGCCTGCCTGCAGTACTGGGGCGGCGCCGGCTATCTCTGGGACAACCCGGTCGGCCGCTCGTTCCGCGACGGCCGCCTGGGCTCGATCGGCGGCGGCGCCGACGAGATCATGCTGCAGATCATCGCCAAGCTGATGGGCACCCTGCCCAAGCCGGCCGGGAAATGAGATCAAACACTGTCATCCCGAGCGTAGCGAGGGATCTTCTGATGCAAGCGCACCGTGCGCCACCTTCCGAAGATCCCTCGCTGCGCTCGGGATGACAACGGAGCGCGAGGAAACACCATGCAGCTTACGCCCGAGCACGAGCAGATCCGCCGCACGCTGCGCACCATCATTGATCGCGACATCAATCCGCACGTCGACGACTGGGAGCAGGCCGGCATCTTCCCGGCGCACGAGGTCTTCAAGAAACTCGGTGACGCCGGACTGCTGGGCATCAACAAGCCGGTCGAGTACGGCGGCGCCGGACTGGACTACTCCTATGCCATGGTGATGGCCGAGGAGCTGGGCCACATCAACTGCGGCTCGGTGCCGATGGCGATCGGCGTGCAGACCGACATGGCGACACCGGCCTTGGCGCGCTTCGGCAGCGATGCGCTGCGCCAGGAGTTCCTGGTGCCCTCCATTAGCGGTGACTACGTTGCCTGCCTGGGCGTCTCCGAGGTCGGCGCCGGCTCGGATGTCGCCAGCATCAAGACGACGGCGCGTCGTGTTGGCGGCGACTACGTCATCAACGGCGGCAAGATGTGGACCACCAACGGCACCCAGGCTGACTGGATGTGCCTGCTGGCCAACACCGGCGATGGGTCGGTCCACCGCAACAAGTCGCTGATCTGCCTGCCGATGAAGACCAAGGGCGTGCAGGTCGTGAAGAAGCTCGACAAGCTCGGCATGCGTTCGTCCGACACGGCGCAGATCTTTTTCGACGAGGTGAAGGTGCCGGTGCGCAACCTCATCGGCCAGGAGGGCATGGGGTTCACCTACCAGATGCAGCAGTTCCAGGAGGAGCGGCTGTGGGGCGCGATCAGCGCCGTGGTCGGCATGGACCGCCTGATCGACCAGACCATTGAGTATACGCGCGACCGCAAAGCGTTCGGACGGTCGCTGCTCGACAACCAGATCATCCACTTCAAGCTGGCGGAGCTGAAGACGGAGGTCGAAATCTTGCGCTCGCTCTGCTACCGCGCCTGCGAGGAGTACCTGGCCGGCAACGACGTCACCATGCTGGCCTCGATGGCCAAGCTGAAAGCGGGACGCGTCGTGCGTCAGGTCGCCGACGGTTGCCTGCAATACTGGGGCGGCGCCGGCTATCTCTGGGAAAGCCCCACCGCGCGCGCCTTCCGCGACACGCGCCTGGCCTCGATCGGCGGCGGCGCCGACGAGGTCATGCTCCAGATCATCTGCAAGCACATGGGCACCCTGCCCCGCCTGGAGAATCGTTGATGGCCGACTTCCGCCCCACGTACGAAACACTGATCCTGCGCCGCGACCGGGCGCGGCTTTACGTGACGCTCAACCGGCCCGAGGTGAAGAACGCGCTGAACCCGACCCTGCTCGGTGAGCTGCGGGAGGTCATCGCCCTGCTGCGCGATCGCAGCGATATCAAGGCCGTGGTGCTGCGTGGCGCCGGCGGCACGTTCTGCGCCGGCGCCGACCTGCGCAACATGGAGAAGAGCTTCGGCGGCGCACCCAAGCCGGGTGAGAAGGACCCGATTGCCGCCAACAATCGCGAGTACGGCACTTTCCTCGAGGCGCTGGGCAACCTGCCACAGGTTGTGGTCGCGGCCGTCGAGGGTTACGCCATCGCCGGCGGCTTCGGGCTGGTCTGCGTCTCGGACATCGCCATCGTGACGGAAGATTGCGGGTTCTCCATGTCCGAGACCGCCATCGGTATCGTCCCGGCGCAGATCGCACCTTTCGTGGCGGCGCGCATCGGCGTACCGCAGACAAGGCATCTGGCGCTGACGGCGGCCCGCTTCAAGGGCGCCGACGCCGTGCGCCTGGGTATCGGTCACCACCTGGTCAAGGACTCCGCCGCGCTCGAAACCAAGCTGGAGGAAGTTCTGAAACAAATCGACCGCTGTGCGCCACTGGCCAACGCACTCACCAAGCAAGTGATCATGCGGGTCGGCACGCAGCCCTTGTCGCAGGTTCTGGATTTCGCGGCCGATTGCTTCGCCCAGGCGCGGCGCAGCCCCGAGGCGGCGGAAGGTCTGCGTGCTTTCGCCGAGAAACGCCCACCGCGGTGGGCCGTCGATTGACGTTGGAGGCAACCCGATGTGGCCAGTCAGCGTGAAGGCTGCCGATCTGCCTGAAAGGATCGGCACGGACTATCCGGCACCGCACGATGTGCCCTGCCGACAGCGCAGCCGGCGGCGACTGGCCGACGCGTTCGGCCTCGGCCAGTTCGGCGTCAACCTGCTGGAACTGCCGCCGGGCAGCTGGTCATCGCAACGTCATTGGCACGAGCGCGAGGACGAGTTCGTCTATGTCCTTGAGGGCGAGGTGGAACTGGTGACCGACACCGGCGCCACCACCCTTACTGTCGGAACCGTCGCCGGCTTCCGTGCCGGTGAGCCCAACGGCCATCATCTCGTGAACCGCTCCGGCCAGGTGGCACGCGTCCTGGAGGTCGGCACGCGTACCAATACCGATGTCGCACACTATCCCGACATCGGCATGCAGGTCCGCGACGACGATACCGGCGGTACCTATTTCACCAGTGACGGTCGTCCCCTCACGTGATCGGCAGACACGCACGATGACTTTCTCAAAGATCCTGATTGCCAACCGCGGTGAGATCGCCTGTCGCATCGCCCGTACGGCGCGCATGCTGGGCTATCGCACCGTTGCCGTCTTCTCTGACGCCGATCAAGACGCGCTACACGTTGCCGCCTGCGACGAAGCGGTCGGGCTGGGCGGTAATCTGGCGGGGGAAACCTACCTGGATATCGCCAAGGTACTGGCGGCCGCGCAAGCAGCCGGTGCCGACGCCGTTCACCCCGGCTACGGCTTTCTGTCGGAGAACGCAGCTTTCGCACAGGCTTGTTCCGACGCCGGGCTTGTGTTCATCGGCCCGCCCCCTGCCGCCATCGACGCGATGGGCAACAAGGCCGCAGCCAAGCGGCGTATGATCGACGCCGATGTTCCTTGTGTGCCGGGCTATCAAGGAAACGACCAGAGCGATGCTCTCCTGATCGCCGAGGCAAAGAAGATCGGCCTGCCGATCATGGTGAAGGCCGCTGCCGGCGGTGGCGGCCGTGGAATGCGACTGGTGAACACCGAGTCCGATCTGGCCGAAGCGATCCGCACCGCGCGCGACGAAGCCACCAACGCGTTCGGTTCGGGCGAGCTGATCCTGGAAAAAGCGATCGTCGATGCGCGCCATGTCGAGATCCAGGTCTTCGCCGATGCGCATGGCAATGTCGTCCATCTCGGCGAGCGTGACTGTTCGGTCCAACGCCGCCATCAGAAGGTCATCGAGGAGGCACCCTCGCCGGTCGTCGACGCCGCGCTGCGGCATCGCATGGGAACGGCCGCCGTCGCCGCGGCACGCGCGATCGGCTATCGCGGCGCCGGTACCGTGGAGTTCCTGCTGGGCAAGGACGGCAGCTTCTACTTCCTGGAAATGAATACGCGCCTGCAGGTCGAGCATCCGGTGACTGAAATGATCACCGGACAAGACCTCGTCGCCTGGCAGCTGGCTGTGGCTGCCGGCGACGCACTGCCCCTGCAGCAGGACGAGATCCGCTTCACCGGACATGCCATCGAGGTTCGGCTGTATGCCGAGGATCCGTACAACGGCTTCCTGCCGCAGACCGGTACGGTATCGGTCTGGCGCCCTGCCGAGGGCACCGGCTTGCGCGTGGACCATGGCGTGCGCAATGGCCAGGTGATCTCGCCCTACTACGATCCCATGATCGCCAAGGTGATCGCGCACGGCGCCACTCGTGCCGACGCCGCCCGCAAGCTGGCGCGTGCCCTGGAGGACACGGTCGTGCTGGGCCCGACGACCAACAAGCACCTGCTGGTCACGATGCTGCGCCACCCTGTCTTCGTCGCCGGTGATGCCACGACCGCCTTCATCGGCGATCACTTTCCACCCGCGGCCCTGACCGCTCCGACACCAACCGCAGCGCACTGGGCGCTGGCGGGCGGCCTCGTTTACGAAACCGCCCGGGTGCAGACCGGCGCATTGCTGGGCGGCTGGCGCAACTCCAACCCGGTTGCGACCCTGCTGCGCTTGAGAGTCGGCAGCACGCGCCAGGAGATTCAATTGGACCGCCGCGCCGACGGCACCCTGGCAGCGGTCGCTGGTGACACGACGTTCATCCTGCAGATCGGCACGCCTCGGGATGCACAGGTGCGTTTCGCCATCGACGGCGTCTGGCGGCAAGCCCATGTCCACGCGATCGGCGATGGCTGGCTGATCGAGCTCGATGGCCTGTCGTTGGCGTTCGCCGACGTCACGCACGAGGCGCCGCAAAGCGCCGATGCTGCCGGCGACGGCACATTGCGGGCACCAATGGACGGCCGGATCGTGGCCGTGAAGGTCGCTGCCGGCGACGCGGTGGTGCGCGGCCAGACACTGGTCGTCCTGGAAGCCATGAAAATGCAGCACCAGATCCGCGCGACTGCCGACGGCACCATCGCATCGGTGCCGGTCAAGGAAGGGGAGCAGGTTCCCGCCCGGGCCATTCTGGCGACTGTGACAATTGCACCCTAGGGACAATTGCCACATTGCAGCCGGGTCATCACCATTGACAATCGGGGCCTTCGTGCGGACTTTGGACCCATGGTCTCAGCGTTCACGTACGTCATTTTCGGCCGCACCCAGGCGGCATTGTCGCTCGCGCTGCTGCTGGTTGCCGCGGGCGGACAGCCGGCCGAGGCGCAATCGGTCGACCCCAGCGTCGCGGACGCAGTAAAGCAGTTCAATCTCGGCGCAACCTGCCGCCGGACCTATGAAAAGTACCTGAAAGGCGGCGAAATCCGCGCTTTCGCCACCAACCGCCGCGGCCAATGCGGCTATGCGGCCAACTACCGTACACCCGAAGCCGCCCAGATCGCCGCCATCGGCTTCTGCCAGCGCGGTAATGTTGGGGGCTGTACAGTGGTTGCCACATTCGCCGGGACCGCCGAGATCAACCGCTCGGGCAGCGAGGCGCCCGGTCGCATTGCCTGGCCGCCCGACGTCCCCAGCGACGAGCCGCCTGATGCCAATGCAGCCGGATTGACGGGCGTCTGCCGCGAACTCTACGACACCTATCTGCTGGGCGCGCCCAATCGGGCCTTTGCGCGCAGCAGCGACGGGCGCTGTGGATATGCCACCGGCCACCGGACCATCGGCGAGGCGCGCAAGGCGGCCATCGACCAGTGCGGCAAGCTTGCCCGCACGACCTGCGAGATCACCGCGGCAGCCGAGCCGGCGGCCGCGCCGGACGGCCTGCTCACCGCCGTACAGCCCCTGACGCTGGATCCGCTCTTCCGCCTGCATGGCCCGACTCGTGCGACCGGCGCCATCATCTGGAGCCACGGCCGCGGCGCGACATCGGACGGTCGTCGCGCCGACCGGCGCTCGGCGCCGGCGGCAACCATCATGCGAACCCTGGGCAATGCCGGGTGGGACGTCTACCGCGCCGATCGGGCACCCGCGAACGACACCAATACCTGGGGTACCGCGGCATTGACCCTGGGCATCGAGAAATTGCGGGCGCTGGGTTACAGCAAGATCATTGTCGCGGGGCAGTCGGCGGGCGCGTGGATCTCGCTGATGGCCATGGACCGTGTCGATGGTCTCTATGCCGTTGTCGCGCTATCGCCGGCGACACACGGCAATCGCACCGTGCGCACCACACAGAAGGCCAACGCCCTGCGCGAATTCGAAGAGTTGTTGAACCGCCGTCGATCACCGGAAACACGCGTCGTGATCGCCCTGTTCGACAACGACGACTATGACCCTGACCCGGCTGAACGCGTGCGGATCTCCCGCGATCGAGCGCAGGCGCCCGGCATTCCTCTCCTGCTGATCAACCATCCGTCGGAGCTGAGCGGCCATATCGCCGGAACCGAATTGCCGATGGCGCAACGCTTCTCCACCTGCCTGCGCGATTTCATGGCGCGGCCCTCGGTACCGACCGGCGTGGCGTCCTGCAATTAGACACGCCCCCATCGTGCTCAGCGGGATAGTTCGCGCGGCGAACGGGTCACCTGGACACTGGGCCGACTGGCCATGGCCTGCCACCATCGGCTGAGGGCCGAATACCTCGACAACATCTGCTCCCCCTCGGGAGCCAGACGGAACAGCGCAAACATGGGCTGGGCATGCAGGTCGGCCAGGCTCAACGTTTGACCAGCAAGGTACGGATGGTCTGCCAGGCCGGCATCGAGCACCCGCAGGCATGTTTCAGCGCGCGGTAATGCTGCGGCAATGCGCGCTTCGTCAGACGGCCGGCCCTCGGTCGGCACACTGACGCGCTCAACGAAGATGTCCCACACCAGCGTGCGATAGGCGTAGCTGTCGCAGATGCTGATGATCTGGTTGACGTGGGCCCGGCCCCTGGGATCCGACGGCTGCAAGGCCGGGCCCGGGAAGGCTTCGTCGATGTAGCGGCTGATGGCACCGCTTTCGTACAGGCGCAACCCGTCGTGCTCGAACGCCGGGATGCGACCGAATGGCTGACGTTCGACGTAGGCCGCCGGCGGGCCGCCTGGGGCAAACACGTCAACCTCCTCCAGGTGGTAGGCAACGCCTTTCTCTTCCAGCGCCAACCGTGGGATGCGGGTGTAGACGCTGTAACGGGCACCGAAAAGAACAGGTGAACCAGCAGTATTCGCCATATCGCTCTCGCATGGGCGTTGTCCCTGATATGCGATGATACGCCATTCCGCCGTGCGTTGACCCGTCCCATCACGGCCGTTAGTTTCACGATAAATCAATGCCGCTATGGAACGGGGGGTTTCATGCTCAATCGGCTCATCGGATCGCTTGTCGTGCTGGTGGCCCTCTGCTGCGGTCTGGCGGCTTCAGCACAGGAAAAAGTATCGATCGCCGCTCTGCGTTTCGTGTCCTCGGCGCCGATCTTCATCGCCATGGAGAAGGGCTACTTCAAGGACAAGGGCCTGGACATCGAGTTCAAGTTTTTCGACGCCGCGCAGCCGATCGCCGTGGCTGTCGCCGCCGGTGACGCCGATCTCGGTATCACCGGCCTTACCGGCGGCTTCTTCAATCTTGCCGGCAAGGGCGCCATCAAGATCATCGCGGCTCAATCGCGCGAGGAACCGGGCTACGATTTCGTCGCCTACGTGGCGAGCAAGAAGGCGTTCGACGCCGGGTTCAATGATCCCGGCAAATTCCCCGGCAAAACCATCGCCATCACCCAGACCGGCTCGACCTTCCACTACATGCTGGGCATGTTGTCCGAGAAGCGTGGCTTCAAGCTGACCGACGTGACCCTCAAGCCGCTGCAGTCGATCGCCAACGTGACGGCAGCCCTCAAGGGCGAACAGGTCGACGGCGCCCTGCTGCCCGCCAACAACGCCTACGCCGCGGAGAAGGAAGGGTTTGGCAAGATCATCGGCTGGGTGCACCAGGAAACGCCGTGGCAGCTGGGAGCGCTGTTCGCCGGCAGCCGTGTCGTCGATCAGCGGCGCGCGACGGTCGAGAAATTCATGGCCGCCTATGTGATGGCCTGCGCCGACTACGCCGAGGCCTTCCTCCAGCGCGACGCCGCCGGCAAGCGGGTGTTTGGCGAGAAGGCCGACGCCCTCATTCCCATGATCCAGAAATATGTCGAGCCCAAGCCGTCGCCCGACCAGGTCAAGGCCAGCGCTTCCTATATCGATCCACAAGGCCGGTTGCTGGTGAAGAACATCTACGACCAGGTCACCTGGTACCAGGCGCAGGGCATGGTCGCCCGCGATGTTGACGCCGGCAAGTTCCTCGACCTCAGCTTCGTGAAGGACCACCTCGACCCGCCGAAGCGGTAGTGCGAAGCCCGCCTCCATGGATCTGCGCCTCGACGGTATCACTCACCACTACGACGGCCTGCTCGCCCTTGACAGCATTGACCTTGCCGTGCGCGACGGCGAGACCGTGGCGATCATCGGCCCGTCGGGCTGCGGCAAGTCGACGTTGCTGGGAATCGTGGGAGGCTTGTTGAAACCGACGTCGGGCCGGGTCGAGACCATCGGCGCACCGCGCGCGGATTCCCTCAATCCGTTCACCTACATCTTCCAGGACTTCGCCCTGCTGCCGTGGCGTTCAGTGGCAGCCAACGTGGCACTGGCACTGGAACATCACAAATTGCCGCGCGCCGAACGGCATGATCGCGTGCAGGCGGCCCTCGACCTCACCGGCCTGAGCGATTTCGCGACGGCTTTGCCCAAACAGCTTTCCGGCGGCATGCGCCAGCGGGTGGGCATCGCGCGCGCCCTGGTCGTGCGGCCAGCAGTCCTGCTGCTCGACGAGCCGCTGTCGGCGCTCGATGCGCAGACACGTGAGCTGCTCATGGAGGACCTGCTGGCGATCTGGGCACGCGAACGCTCGACGCGGCTTTACGTGACGCACAATCTCGACGAAGCGGCGCGGCTGGCTGATCGCGTGGTGGTGCTATCGCGGCGCCCCGGCCGCCTGCGCGAGATCGTGACGATCGACGTGCCCGTCGCCGAGCGCACCGGGCCGTCGGCACAGGCGGTGATCGCCGGCGTGCGCGATCGCCTGTGGATGCTGATCCGGGATGAGGCCCGCGATGCCGAACGCGAGGTTCAGCATGCCTGACAGTGCAACCGCCAGGACGGTGCCGTTTCGCGGCGGCGGCTTCCAGCCGCAACCGCGACGACTGGTGCCGATCGCCGTGTTCATCGCCGTCATCGGGCTGTGGCAGATCGCGTCCTCGCGCGGCTGGCTGCCGGCGCTGTTCATGCCCAGCCCGTGGCAGATCGTCGGCGCCTTCGGCGACATGATCGACAACGGCACCTTGGGGCAGCATATCGGCGCCTCGCTGTCGCGCATCGCGCTGGGCTGGCTGCTGGGCACGATCGCCGGGCTGGCCATCGGCCTGGCCATGGGCATCTTTTCGGTGGCGCGCGCCGCTGGGCTGCCGGTCGTGTCGGCCCTCTTCCCGATCCCCAAGATCGCGCTGCTGCCGCTGTTCATCCTGTGGTTCGGCATCGGCGAGCCCTCGAAGGTCGCCACGATCGGCTTCGGCGTGTTCTTCCCCACCGTGATCGCGGCCTACACCGCCTGCGATTCGGTGCCACGCAATCTGATCCGGATGGCCCAGAGTTTTGGCCTGCCGGCATCCCACATCGTCTGGAAGATCCTCGTGCCGGGCGCCATGCCCGGCATCCTGTCCGGCTTCCGCATCACCGCCTCGATCGCCCTGATCCTGGTGGTGGCGGCCGAAATGATCGGCGCCCAGTACGGCATCGGCGCCTTCATCCTGAGCGCCGGCAATCTGATGCAGACCGATCAGCTTCTGGCTGGCGTCACCCTGCTGTCCCTGCTCGGTCTGGTGGTCAGCGTCGTGCTGGGTATTGTCGAACGGACGGTCCTGCGCTGGCGCTGACAGATCCCTGTGGCGGGCGCCGGCATTGTTTGATACGCCATCAAATCTGCAATTCAGTGCGTTTTGTCTCGCTGTCCAGGGAGGTACCATGTCCGACACCCGTACCGGCTTGACCCGCCGTGCCCTTGCGCGCGCCGCCGCTGCCGGTTCTGCGCTCATCGCCGCGCCGTTGCCGTTGCGCCATGCGCTGGCCCAGGAGAAGTCCGACCTGCGCGTCGGCATCCTGCTGCCGATGTCCGGCGTTCAGGCCCAGATCGGGCAGATCTGCATGCGCGGCGCCGACCTCGCCAACGACGTGCTGGCGGACATGAAGATCGGCGTGAAGATCGATCTGTTGCGCTATGACACCGAGACGAACGCCGACGTTGCGCGCACCCAGGCCGAGAAGGCGATCGCTTCAGGCGCCCACGTCCTCATCGGGGCATTCGACTCCGGCCACTCGATGGCGATCGCACAGGTTGCCGAACAGAAGCAGGTGCCGTTCATCGTCAACATCGCGGCCGCGCCGGCGCTCACCGAGTCCGGCTTCAAGTACGTGGTCCGCAATTTCCCGACGGCGCCGATGTTGGTCACGGGCGCGCTGACCTTGCAGAAGGACCTGTTCGCCGCCGCAGGCAAGACGCCCAAGACCGCCGTGCTGATGTCGGTCAACGATACGTTCGGCGAATCGATGATGAAGGCGATCCCGGGCTTGGCCAAGAAGCTGGAGATGCCCTACGAGATTGTCGACGTCATCTCCTACGACCCGCGCGCCAAGGATCTTTCGGCCGAGATCGCCAAGGCGAAGGCCACCAAGGCCGAGCTGGTGATGCCGGTCAGCCGCCTCAACGACGCCAAGCTGCTGATCCAGGAGATGGTCAAGCAGCAGTACGAGCCGATGGGCATCGTCAATCCCGGTGCGCCAGGCCTCTACGAGGTCGACTTCCTCAAGACCATGGGCAAGTTCGCGAACTTCCACGTATCGAACGTCCCCTGGATGAACCCGAAGTCGGTGATGACCCAGGCGCTGGAGAAGCGCTTTGCCGCCAAGTACAAGGACGGCCAGGTCGACCTCAATGTCGGCTACACGTTCGAGGCGCTGCTGATCGCCGCCGATGCCTGGAAGCGGGCCCAGTCGCACGCCGGCAGCGCCTTGATGGAGGCACTGCGCAAGACCGACATCAAGGACCACGTGATGACCGGCGGCGCCATCCAGTTCGACGCCAAAGGCCAGAACGTCAACATCAAGGCTGCCGCCGTACAGAACCTGAAGAACAAGCCCACGGTCGTGCTGCCGGCCGAGTTCGCCGTCACCAAGCCCGTGTTCCCGATGCCGGGCTGGCGCGCAAAGGAACGCGGCTAGGGCTTGACCCGGGAGCGCGGGCGTCCCACCCATAGGCGCTAACTTAGCATTGGACAGCGGGAACGAGTTGAGATTCAAAGAGGTAGGGG
>NZ_VOHA01000059.1 GCF_007859315.1 Reyranella sp. CPCC 100927 | reverse complement strand
TGGTCAGCATGCTGGCCTACATCTCTCTGGCCACCGCCTGGGCCTTCTTCTCCGGCCGCACTCGAGCACCACCACCACCACCACTGAGATCCGGCTGCTAACAAAGCCCGAAAGGAAGCTGAGTTGGCTGCTGCCACCGCTGAGCAATAACTAGCATAACCCCTTGGGGCCTCTAAACGGGTCTTGAGGGGTTTTTTGCTGAAAGGAGGAACTATATCCGGATTGGCGAATGGGACGCGCCCTGTAGCGGCGCATTAAGCGCGGCGGGTGTGGTGGTTACGCGCAGCGTGACCGCTACACTTGCCAGCGCCCTAGCGCCCGCTCCTTTCGCTTTCTTCCCTTCCTTTCTCGCCACGTTCGCCGGCTTTCCCCGTCAAGCTCTCAATCGGGGGCTCCCTTTAGGGTTCCGATTTAGTGCTTTACGGCACCTCGACCCCAAAAAACTTGATTAGGGTGATGGTTCACGTAGTGGGCCCTCGCCCTGATAGACGGTTTTTCGCCCTTTGACGCTGGAGTCCACGTTCTTTAATAGTGGACTCTTGTTCCAAACTGGAACAACACTCAACCCTATCTCGGTCTATTCTTTTGATTTATAAGGGATTTTGCCGATTTCGGCCTATTGGTTAAAAAATGAGCTGATTTAACAAAAATTTAACGCGAATTTTAACAAAATATTAACGCTTACAATTTAGGTGGCACTTTTCGGGGAAATGTGCGCGGAACCCCTATTTGTTTATTTTTCTAAATACATTCAAATATGTATCCGCTCATGAATTAATTCTTAGAAAAACTCATCGAGCATCAAATGAAACTGCAATTTATTCATATCAGGATTATCAATACCATATTTTTGAAAAAGCCGTTTCTGTAATGAAGGAGAAAACTCACCGAGGCAGTTCCATAGGATGGCAAGATCCTGGTATCGGTCTGCGATTCCGACTCGTCCAACATCAATACAACCTATTAATTTCCCCTCGTCAAAAATAAGGTTATCAAGTGAGAAATCACCATGAGTGACGACTGAATCCGGTGAGAATGGCAAAAGTTTATGCATTTCTTTCCAGACTTGTTCAACAGGCCAGCCATTACGCTCGTCATCAAAATCACTCGCATCAACCAAACCGTTATTCATTCGTGATTGCGCCTGAGCGAGACGAAATACGCGATCGCTGTTAAAAGGACAATTACAAACAGGAATCGAATGCAACCGGCGCAGGAACACTGCCAGCGCATCAACAATATTTTCACCTGAATCAGGATATTCTTCTAATACCTGGAATGCTGTTTTCCCGGGGATCGCAGTGGTGAGTAACCATGCATCATCAGGAGTACGGATAAAATGCTTGATGGTCGGAAGAGGCATAAATTCCGTCAGCCAGTTTAGTCTGACCATCTCATCTGTAACATCATTGGCAACGCTACCTTTGCCATGTTTCAGAAACAACTCTGGCGCATCGGGCTTCCCATACAATCGATAGATTGTCGCACCTGATTGCCCGACATTATCGCGAGCCCATTTATACCCATATAAATCAGCATCCATGTTGGAATTTAATCGAGGCCTAGAGCAAGACGTTTCCCGTTGAATATGGC
>NZ_VOHA01000058.1 GCF_007859315.1 Reyranella sp. CPCC 100927 | reverse complement strand
CCATTCGTCGCGACGCCTATGGCATGCCGCATGTTTACGCAGATACCGTCTATGGCATCTTTTATGGCTACGGTTATGCGGTTGCCCAAGATCGTCTGTTCCAGATGGAAATGGCACGTCGCAGTACCCAGGGTCGCGTTGCTGAAGTCCTGGGTGCGTCCATGGTGGGCTTTGATAAAAGTATTCGTGCGAACTTCTCCCCGGAACGCATCCAGCGTCAACTGGCAGCTCTGCCGGCAGCAGATCGTCAGGTCCTGGACGGTTACGCAGCTGGCATGAACGCTTGGCTGGCGCGCGTGCGTGCGCAGCCGGGTCAACTGATGCCGAAAGAATTTAATGATCTGGGCTTCGCACCGGCTGATTGGACGGCTTATGACGTGGCGATGATTTTTGTTGGCACCATGGCCAACCGTTTCAGCGATGCAAACTCTGAAATCGACAATCTGGCCCTGCTGACGGCACTGAAAGATCGTCACGGTGCAGCAGACGCAATGCGTATTTTTAATCAGCTGCGTTGGCTGACCGATTCACGCGCACCGACCACGGTCCCGGCAGAAGCAGGTTCGTATCAACCGCCGGTGTTCCAGCCGGATGGTGCCGACCCGCTGGCATACGCTCTGCCGCGTTATGATGGTACCCCGCCGATGCTGGAACGCGTGGTTCGTGATCCGGCGACGCGTGGTGTCGTGGACGGTGCGCCGGCAACCCTGCGCGCTCAGCTGGCAGCTCAGTATGCACAAAGCGGTCAGCCGGGTATTGCAGGTTTTCCGACCACGTCTAATATGTGGATCGTGGGCCGTGATCATGCCAAAGACGCACGCTCAATTCTGCTGAACGGTCCGCAGGCCGGTTGGTGGAATCCGGCGTACACGTATGGCATCGGTCTGCACGGCGCCGGTTTCGATGTTGTCGGTAACACCCCGTTTGCGTATCCGTCAATTCTGTTCGGTCATAATGCTCACGTTACCTGGGGCTCGACGGCAGGTTTTGGTGATGACGTCGATATCTTCGCTGAAAAACTGGACCCGGCGGACCGCACCCGTTACTTTCATGATGGCCAGTGGAAAACCCTGGAAAAGCGTACGGATCTGATTCTGGTGAAAGACGCGGCCCCGGTTACCCTGGATGTCTATCGCTCTGTGCATGGCCTGATCGTCAAATTCGATGACGCGCAGCACGTGGCATACGCTAAGGCGCGTGCCTGGGAAGGTTATGAACTGCAATCACTGATGGCATGGACCCGCAAAACGCAGTCGGCGAACTGGGAACAATGGAAGGCCCAGGCAGCTCGTCACGCACTGACGATTAACTGGTATTACGCCGATGACCGCGGTAATATCGGCTACGCACATACCGGTTTTTATCCGCGTCGCCGTCCGGGTCACGATCCGCGTCTGCCGGTTCCGGGCACGGGTGAAATGGACTGGCTGGGCCTGCTGCCGTTTAGTACCAACCCGCAAGTGTATAATCCGCGTCAGGGTTTCATTGCGAATTGGAACAATCAACCGATGCGCGGCTACCCGTCCACCGACCTGTTTGCCATTGTTTGGGGTCAGGCTGACCGTTATGCGGAAATCGAAACGCGCCTGAAAGCTATGACCGCGAACGGCGGTAAAGTTAGTGCACAGCAAATGTGGGATCTGATCCGTACCACGTCCTACGCGGACGTGAATCGCCGTCATTTTCTGCCGTTCCTGCAACGCGCTGTTCAGGGTCTGCCGGCAGATGACCCGCGCGTGCGTCTGGTTGCGGGTCTGGCAGCATGGGATGGTATGATGACCAGCGAACGTCAGCCGGGTTATTTTGATAACGCAGGTCCGGCAGTGATGGACGCATGGCTGCGTGCAATGCTGCGCCGTACGCTGGCCGATGAAATGCCGGCAGACTTTTTCAAGTGGTACAGCGCAACCGGTTATCCGACGCCGCAGGCACCGGCTACCGGTTCTCTGAACCTGACCACGGGCGTCAAAGTGCTGTTTAATGCACTGGCAGGTCCGGAAGCGGGCGTTCCGCAGCGTTACGATTTCTTTAAT
>NZ_VOHA01000057.1 GCF_007859315.1 Reyranella sp. CPCC 100927 | reverse complement strand
CCTGCGGTGGTTTGTTTGCCGGATCAAGAGCTACCAACTCTTTTTCCGAAGGTAACTGGCTTCAGCAGAGCGCAGATACCAAATACTGTCCTTCTAGTGTAGCCGTAGTTAGGCCACCACTTCAAGAACTCTGTAGCACCGCCTACATACCTCGCTCTGCTAATCCTGTTACCAGTGGCTGCTGCCAGTGGCGATAAGTCGTGTCTTACCGGGTTGGACTCAAGACGATAGTTACCGGATAAGGCGCAGCGGTCGGGCTGAACGGGGGGTTCGTGCACACAGCCCAGCTTGGAGCGAACGACCTACACCGAACTGAGATACCTACAGCGTGAGCTATGAGAAAGCGCCACGCTTCCCGAAGGGAGAAAGGCGGACAGGTATCCGGTAAGCGGCAGGGTCGGAACAGGAGAGCGCACGAGGGAGCTTCCAGGGGGAAACGCCTGGTATCTTTATAGTCCTGTCGGGTTTCGCCACCTCTGACTTGAGCGTCGATTTTTGTGATGCTCGTCAGGGGGGCGGAGCCTATGGAAAAGCGCCAGCAACGCGGCCTTTTTACGGTTCCTGGCCTTTTGCTGGCCTTTTGCTCACATGTTCTTTCCTGCGTTATCCCCTGATTCTGTGGATAACCGTATTACCGCCTTTGAGTGAGCTGATACCGCTCGCCGCAGCCGAACGACCGAGCGCAGCGAGTCAGTGAGCGAGGAAGCGGAAGAGCGCCTGATGCGGTATTTTCTCCTTACGCATCTGTGCGGTATTTCACACCGCAATGGTGCACTCTCAGTACAATCTGCTCTGATGCCGCATAGTTAAGCCAGTATACACTCCGCTATCGCTACGTGACTGGGTCATGGCTGCGCCCCGACACCCGCCAACACCCGCTGACGCGCCCTGACGGGCTTGTCTGCTCCCGGCATCCGCTTACAGACAAGCTGTGACCGTCTCCGGGAGCTGCATGTGTCAGAGGTTTTCACCGTCATCACCGAAACGCGCGAGGCAGCTGCGGTAAAGCTCATCAGCGTGGTCGTGAAGCGATTCACAGATGTCTGCCTGTTCATCCGCGTCCAGCTCGTTGAGTTTCTCCAGAAGCGTTAATGTCTGGCTTCTGATAAAGCGGGCCATGTTAAGGGCGGTTTTTTCCTGTTTGGTCACTGATGCCTCCGTGTAAGGGGGATTTCTGTTCATGGGGGTAATGAAACCGATGAAACGAGAGAGGATGCTCACGATACGGGTTACTGATGATGAACATGCCCGGTTACTGGAACGTTGTGAGGGTAAACAACTGGCGGTATGGATGCGGCGGGACCAGAGAAAAATCACTCAGGGTCAATGCCAGCGCTTCGTTAATACAGATGTAGGTGTTCCACAGGGTAGCCAGCAGCATCCTGCGATGCAGATCCGGAACATAATGGTGCAGGGCGCTGACTTCCGCGTTTCCAGACTTTACGAAACACGGAAACCGAAGACCATTCATGTTGTTGCTCAGGTCGCAGACGTTTTGCAGCAGCAGTCGCTTCACGTTCGCTCGCGTATCGGTGATTCATTCTGCTAACCAGTAAGGCAACCCCGCCAGCCTAGCCGGGTCCTCAACGACAGGAGCACGATCATGCGCACCCGTGGGGCCGCCATGCCGGCGATAATGGCCTGCTTCTCGCCGAAACGTTTGGTGGCGGGACCAGTGACGAAGGCTTGAGCGAGGGCGTGCAAGATTCCGAATACCGCAAGCGACAGGCCGATCATCGTCGCGCTCCAGCGAAAGCGGTCCTCGCCGAAAATGACCCAGAGCGCTGCCGGCACCTGTCCTACGAGTTGCATGATAAAGAAGACAGTCATAAGTGCGGCGACGATAGTCATGCCCCGCGCCCACCGGAAGGAGCTGACTGGGTTGAAGGCTCTCAAGGGCATCGGTCGAGATCCCGGTGCCTAATGAGTGAGCTAACTTACATTAATTGCGTTGCGCTCACTGCCCGCTTTCCAGTCGGGAAACCTGTCGTGCCAGCTGCATTAATGAATCGGCCAACGCGCGGGGAGAGGCGGTTTGCGTATTGGGCGCCAGGGTGGTTTTTCTTTTCACCAGTGAGACGGGCAACAGCTGATTGCCCTTCACCGCCTGGCCCTGAGAGAGTTGCAGCAAGCGGTCCACGCTGGTTTGCCCCAGCAGGCGAAAATCCTGTTTGATGGTGGTTAACGGCGGGATATAACATGAGCTGTCTTCGGTATCGTCGTATCCCACTACCGAGATGTCCGCACCAACGCGCAGCCCGGACTCGGTAATGGCGCGCATTGCGCCCAGCGCCATCTGATCGTTGGCAACCAGCATCGCAGTGGGAACGATGCCCTCATTCAGCATTTGCATGGTTTGTTGAAAACCGGACATGGCACTCCAGTCGCCTTCCCGTTCCGCTATCGGCTGAATTTGATTGCGAGTGAGATATTTATGCCAGCCAGCCAGACGCAGACGCGCCGAGACAGAACTTAATGGGCCCGCTAACAGCGCGATTTGCTGGTGACCCAATGCGACCAGATGCTCCACGCCCAGTCGCGTACCGTCTTCATGGGAGAAAATAATACTGTTGATGGGTGTCTGGTCAGAGACATCAAGAAATAACGCCGGAA
>NZ_VOHA01000056.1 GCF_007859315.1 Reyranella sp. CPCC 100927 | reverse complement strand
CGCAGCTCAGTGCCTCCGCTTCGGGACGCGCCAACGCCCGCGCACGGATCCGGGCCGTCGCTGGCTCAAACCCGTAGCGCGCCAATACCTGCCCACGACGATCCGGTCGAAGCTCCAGTTCGGCCACCCGCAGAGCGCCCACGCTCTCTCGCGCCAATTGTTCAAGCAGCGCGACATAGTGCCCGCACAGACGCTCCATCGTCGTTTCGTCGAACAGATCCCGTGCGTAATCGAAGGCCGCGCGCAGGCCGTCCGGCAGCTCCGTCACGTTCAGCGTCAGATCGAACTGCACCGCCTGTGGTGCGCCCTCCAGCCGTTCCATCTTCAATCCAGGCAGGGACAGGTGGCCGGTCGTCTCCGCCTGCTGCAGATTGAACATCACCTGGAACAACGGTGTGCGGCTCAGGCTGCGTTCCGCCTGCAACGCTTCCACCAGGCGCGCGAACGGCATCTCCTGATGCGCCTGCGCCTCCAGCACGCGCTCCCGCACCTGCTCCAGCAGCGCCGATATCGATTGCAATCCGCTCAACTCGGTGCGCAGCACCAGGGTGTTGACGAAGAAGCCGATCAGCCTTTCCGTCTCCAGCCGATCGCGGCCTGCCACGGGCACACCGACTCGCACGTCGCTCTGGCCACTGTAGCGATAGAGCAGTATTCCGAACGCCGACAACAGGGTCATGAACAGCGTGGCACCATGATCGCGGCCCAGCTGCCGCAGACCCGATGTCACTGCTGGCGACACGGACCGCTCCACCCGCCCGCCGGCGTCACTGCGCGTCGCGCGACGCGGCCGGTCCACCGGCAGAGCCAGTTCCGGATGCTCGGTTCCCAGACGATCGCGCCAGTACGACAGATGCGGTTCCAGCGACGTTTCCGTGCGCCATTCCCGCTGCCAGTGGGCAAAGTCGCCGTATTGGATGGCCAGAGGCGGAAGGTTGGTTTCACGACCGTCGCGCGCTGCTGCGTAGAGCGCCGCCACTTCCTGCAGCAGGACGGGTATCGACCAGCCGTCCGAGACGATGTGATGCATCGCCACGGCCAGCGCATGCTCCGACGGCCCCAGACGCACCAGTCCGACCTGCAACAGCGGGCCGGCCTCCAAGTCGAACGCCTGGCCGGACATGGTCGCCACATGGGCGGACAGGTTTGCGTCCCGCTCCGCCGGTGGCTGGTCGCTCAGATCCAGTTGCGACCAGCCGTACGCACCCGACGCCTGCACGACCTGCCAGGCCACGCCGTCGACTTCCTCGAAGCGCGTACGCAGCACTTCATGCCGAGACACCACGCCATCCAGGGCGATACGCAACGCACCGACGTCCAGTTCACCCTGCAGGCGAACCGCGCCCGACATGTTGTACGCCGCGCTCTGCGGATCGAGCCGCCACAGAAACCACAGCCGCTCCTGGCCTTCCGACAAACGAAGACGGTCCGAGCCGGCAGGACGTGGCGCGATCCCGACGGTTTCCGTTGCCTTGGCGGATTGCTCCAAAGCGACGGCAAGATCGGCGAGAACCGGATGATCGAAGAGCGTCCGCAGGGCGATATCGCGATCAAGGGCATGGCGCAGGCGCGCCGCCACGCGAATGGCCAGCAGGGAGTGTCCGCCCAGCAGGAAGAAATCATCGTGAGCACCGACCCGGGGTGTGCCCAGCACCTCCACCCAGATATCGCAGAGAAGCTTCTCGGTGGGCGTGCGCGGCGCGAGATAATCCGCGACCGGTGCAGGTTCAGGCAGGGCGTTACGATCGAGCTTGCCGTTGGGCGTCAGCGGCAGCGCCTCCAGCACCATCACCACCGACGGCACCATGTACTCCGGCAGCGACGACGACACCCACGTCCTCACCGCGCCACCGTCGACCTCGCCCACAACGTACCCGGCCAGGCGACGACCATCACCCGTCCCCCGTACCACCGCCACAGCCTCCCGCACACCAGCGTGCGAGCGCAGCGCCGCCTCGATCTCCCCCAACTCGATCCGGTACCCGCGGATCTTCACCTGGCCATCCGCCCGGCCCAGATACTCGATGTCCCCGTCGACCAGACGACGGCCAACGTCCCCCGTCCGGTACAGGCGACCACCAGGCGCGTGCGGGTCCGGAACAAAACGGTCCGCCGTCAGGCCTCCACGACCCAGGTACCCCCGGCCCAGCCCTGCACCGCCCACGTGCAGCTCGCCGACGCCACCTGCCGGCACCTCGTTGCCGGCGCTGTCCAGCACCCGCAGCGACAGGTCTCCCAGCGCCTCGCCGATCACGCTCCGCGCATACCCTCCAACCACGTCAGGCACGCCCAGACGACGGTAGCTCACATGCACCGTCGTCTCCGTGATCCCGTACATGTTCACCACCTGCGGCGCGCTCCCTCCGCGCCGCTCCAGCCACTCCGCAAGGCCTGACGGCTCCAGCTTCTCGCCGCCGAAGATCAGCACCCGAACCCCGGCCAGGTCCTCCCCGCAGCCCTGTGCCACACGCAGCAGCGGCCAGAACGCCGACGGCGTCTGGTTCAGCACCGTCACGCCCTCCCGACGCAGCAGCCCGTGGAAGCTCTCCGCATCGCGCGCCGTCCAGTACGGCACCACCACCAGACGGCCGCCGTGCACCAGGCTCCCGAACACCTCCCACACCGAGAAGTCGAACGTGATCGCGTGAAACAGCGTCCACACGTCCTGCGCACCGAACCCGTACCAGCCCGACGTCGACGACAGCAGCCGCGACAGGTTGCCGTGCGTCACCCCCACGCCCTTCGGACGCCCCGTCGAGCCAGACGTGTAGATCACGTACGCCAGCTGGTCCGCGACGATCGCCTCGTCCCAGCCCTCACTGC
>NZ_VOHA01000055.1 GCF_007859315.1 Reyranella sp. CPCC 100927 | reverse complement strand
TGTGGCACGAGTTCCTCGGCGCGCCGCGCACCTCGTTCAGCTCGGCCGACGGCTTCGTGCCTTTCCGGTCAAAAGCCAGCGACACCTGGGCTTCCTTCACCCTGGGCATCACCGGCCAGATCAGCCGCACCGGCAGCCTCTACGTCAGTACCGGCTACGATGTCGGCCTCAACGGCAACAGCCACGCCTGGAACGGCAAGATGGGCCTGCGCTTCCATTGGTGACGGAGTCTGACCGGTTCGTTGCGGCGACAACGGCAGCGTCGAAGTTGGGGAATCAGCAGTAATGCCAGTAACATCCACCAATGCGGTCGCCTTGCCGCGATTGAGACAGCAACTGCTCGCGACGACATTCTCGGTTCCCGTCGTCTTTCTGGCTTCGGTATTGTCGAACTCGAACGCCGCACACGCCATCAACGAGTGCGGCCCCGGCATGACGATCACCTGCGATGCGGCGACGTATACCAGCAGCGCCCTCGCCATCGTCTATACGCCGACAGGCGTTGGGCTGTTTTCGCTGACGGCGACGGGCATCACCGTCCAGCCGGTGGCGCCTCCGGCAAACGTCAACGCCATCAGCATCACGTCGACGGCCAGTACGCCATCGGCGCGCCCCATCCGCGTCACCGCGACCGGCGTGACGCTCAACCCGCTGGGCACCGGCATCGGTCTCAACGTTCAATCCGGCGCCAGCAATGCCAACAAGGGCGCGCCCATCACCATCAATTTCCAGGGCGCGGTCAATGGCGGTGGCACCGGAATCATGGCCAGGACCTGGGGTGCCGGCGCGGTCAACGGTCTGGTCGACATCGACTTCAACGGCACGATGAACATGCCGTCCAGCAAAGGCGGCGCCGGGATCTGGGCCGATGCCCCGCTCGGCGGTTCCATCGACCTCACGGCGACCGGAGCCATCACGATTACCGGCTCAGGCACGAGGGCGATCAGAGCATCGGAGGGCGGCAACCTGAACGCCCTGCCTGCCAACAGCGCGGGCATCACCGTTGTCAACAACGCTGCCCTCACCGTCAGCGGGACGAACGCCATCGGCATCGATGCGCTGTCGTTCTACAACTTCGTCACCATCACCAACAACGCAGCGATCACCGTCACCGGCGAGAACACGATCGGCATTTTCGGCTCGGCCGGACAAACCACTGTGCCGTCCGTTGGCGCGACGAACATCATATCGACCGGCACGGTCACCGTCACAGCAGCAGGGCTGGGTGGCGCGACGGGCATCTACGCCCGTACCGAAGGCCCGGAACTTGCCCACGTCGCCTCAAGCGCGCCCGTGGTCGTCAACACCGGCATTTCATCCGGCTACGGCATCCGGGTGGAATCCTACGACGGCCCCGCCAGCGCCCTTGTGACGGCCCCTGTGACGACCACCGGCACCAACGCGGCAAGCGATCCCGGCGCCGTGGGTGTTTCCGTCGGCAGCTTCGGCACCGGCGTCGAGGATACAGCCACCGTGACGGTGACGGCGCCTGTCGCCACGACCGGTCCCCGCGCCATCGGCATCGAGGCCGACTCGCAAGCCGGCAAGACGACGGTCATCGCGACCAGCGTCACGACCGCCGGCACCCAATCGATCGGCATCAGCGCGCAGACATTCAACTTCGTCGGCCCACCCTCCGGCGACGTCGAGGTGCGGGTCGACACCGTGTCGACCAAGGGCAACGCGGCGCACGGCATCCTGGCGACCTCGAACGACGGTCAGGTGCTCGTGATGTCGACGCAGTCGGTATCGACGAACGGTGTCGGCGCTCACGGCATCCAGACACTGTCGGAGAACGGCAACACGACGGTCGACGTACAGACGGCCACGGCCCTGGGCCAATCGTCCTCGGCCATCCGCGCCTTCACGACCAACGGCGTCGCGGACGTGACGGTGCGGGGCACGGCGCAAGGCGGCTGGGATGGCGCGTTGCCCGCTTACGGCGTGTTCTTCGGAAACGGCGCGACGGGTGGCCCATCGCGGTTGACCAACCTGGGCCAGATCGGTGCGCTGTCGGACCGGGCGATCGGCTCGTTGCCGCGCGCGACCACGGGCACGGCCGGCGGCGTCACGACGGACAACAACGGTACCGTCACGGGATTCGTCGCTTTCACCAGCCCGACCGGCGGTACGAACACGTTCAACAACGCAGGCACGTTCAGTGTCCGCAACTTCGCCGATACGAACGGCGATGGCGCGCGCGACACCAAAGCCGTGTCGATCTCCAACTTCGGCGGTCCCGCCGCTGCCTTCAACAACCTCAGCGGCGGCATCGTGCAACTGGCCGCCGTCACCGGTGCAACGACGACGAACGCATCGGGCGAATACATTCCCACCACCGGCGTGGGCTCGACACCGCTGGACAGCGCCACCTACACGACGGCCAACGCCACGATCGTGCAGGGTCAGTTCGTCAACCTGGCCACCTTCAACCACGCCGGCATCATCGACCTGCGCGGCACGACGCCGGGCAACACGCTGGTCATCACCGGCAATCCCACTGCCGGGGGTGCGCCCGGCAGCGGTGTGTTCGTCTCCAATGGTGGTGCGTTAAGGCTGAACACCGTGCTCAACGGTGGCGTCGGCGCCGACGGCTCGGTCTCCGACGTGCTGATCGTCGATCGCACGCAGCTCGGGCCGGGCGCGACGCAGATCGCCGTCACCAATGTTGGCGGCGCCGGTGCCCTGACACCCGGCAACGGCATCGAGCTGGTCGAGGTGCGCGACAAGCCCAACTCCGCCGCCGGCGCCTTCGCCCTGGCCGGCCGCGTGGTCGCCGGGCCCTACCAGTATTCGCTCTACCGGGGCGGCGTCGGCGCCGACACCGCCGACGGCAACTGGTACCTGCGCTCGGTGCTGGACTGCACGCAGAGCCCACCACCCGCCGGCTGTCCCACACCGCCAACGCCACCGGATCCACCCAACCCGCCGAACCCGCCTGATCCACCGAACCCGCCACCCCCACCGACGCCCGTCGTGCCGGACTACCGCCAGGAGACGTCGCTCTACTCCGCCCTGCCCTCGATGGG
>NZ_VOHA01000054.1 GCF_007859315.1 Reyranella sp. CPCC 100927 | reverse complement strand
ACGGCGCGAGCGGCAGCACCCTGCCGGCCGGCGCGCTTCTTGGCGGCCGCGGCGGCGATGGCGGCAGCGGCGGGACCGGCAGCGGCGGTGGCGGTGGTGGCGGCGGCGAAGGTGGCTATGGCGCGTCCCTGACAGGGACCGCGACAGTGACATCAGGCCAGACCGTCACGGGTGGCATCGGCGGCAATGCCGGCAGCGGCACCGGCGGCCCCTACGACGGCGGCGGCGGCGGCTCGGGCGGCAATGGCCTGTCGGCGACCGGCAGTGTGATCATCACCAACAACGGCACCATCACCGGCGGCAATGGCGGGATCGGCGGCAACGGCAGCCCGGGTGGCGCGCTGGGCTACACGTCCTTCGCCGGCCGGGGCGGCGATGCCGGCCACGGCGCGACCCTGATCGGCGGCACGCTCGAGAACACCGGCACGATCACCGGCGGCAACGGCGGCCTGGGTGGCACAGGCCTGATCGGCAGCGGCGGCGCCGCCGGCCGGGGCGATGTCGGCAGCGGCGGTTTCGGCGTCGCCGGGATCAATGCCACCATCATCAACAGCGGCACGATCTCGGGCGGCTTCACGTTCGATCCGACCGGCACCGAGCAATTCCGCAGCCGCGCCATCGTCTTCGCCGGCGGCACCAACCGCCTGGAACTGCGGGCCGGGTCGGTGATCAACGGCATCGTCGACGCCAGCGGCGACAGCACCCTGGCCCTGGGCGGGTCGACCAACAGCAGCTTCGATGTCGGGCAGATCGAAGCCGGCCGGATTGTGGGTTTCCAACGCTACGAGAAGACCGGCAACAGCACCTGGACGCTGACCGGCACCACGACCGAAGTCACGCCCTGGACCGTCAACGGCGGTCGGCTGGTCATTGCGTCGGACGGCAGCCTGGGTGACGAATCGGGGACGCTGACGCTGGCCAGCGTACTGCGCACCACCACCGCTCCCATCACGACGGCGCGCGCCATCGTCACGACCAGCGTCAGCGCCGGAATCGAGACCGACGCCGACCTGATCTTGACGGGGAGTCTCAGCGGTACCGGCGCCATCACAAAATCTGGCGCCGCAACCCTGACGATGACCGGCAGCAGTACCTATGATGGCGTTGTCATTGTCATCGCCGGCACCCTGGCTGTGTCCGATGGCGGCCAGCTGACGGTGACTCGGCCCGTCAGTATGATGGGTAGCAGCACCCTGGTCGTTCCGGGCTCGAGCGCAGTCTTGCAGACGTCCTCCCTGGTCCTGGGCCATGGCGGCACGCCCACGGTGCGCATCATCGATGGCGGCCGCGTCACGGTTCAGGGTCTTCTCGACCTTTGGGCCAATGTATCGACCGTCTCCGTCTCCGGCCAGAACGCCATCCTGGCCTTCAACGACCTCCATACCAGCGCACCGCAAGCGACGCTGAGCGTCAGCGCGGGCGGACGGGTCATCTCGAATGGCGCGGTCACGCTCGGCTTCAACGGATCGGGTACGATCACCGTCACCGGTGCCGGGTCGGTGTGGGACCATGTCAGCGCCACCGGCATGATCATCGGCGATGCAGGTTCCGGAACGCTGACCGTGGCCGACGGCGGCCTTGTCTCCGTCGCCAACGGCACCGGCACCCTCACTGTCGCAAGCCGCCTCAGCGGGAGCGGCGCGTTGAATATCGGCGCCGCCGCCGGCACGACGCCCGTCGCGCCCGGCACGATCCAAGCGGCCACGGTTCAGTTCGGCGCCGTCCCGATCGGCAACGGCACCGGCGCCATCACCTTCAACCACACCGGCACGGATTACACGTTCGCACCGGCCATCTCCGGCAAAGGCGCCATCAACGTCCTGGCCGGTGTCACCATCCTCACGCCCGACAGCAGCGCCTTCACCGGCACCACAACCGTGTCGGGCGGCACCCTGCGCGTCGACGGCAAACTCGGCGGCACCGTCAACGTCACCACCAACGGTACGCTGGGCGGCATCGGCACCCTCACCGGGCCCGTCGCCATCGGCGCCGGCGGCACATTGTCGGCCGGCGCCAGCCCCGGCACCCTCACCGTCGGCACACTCACGCTCAGCCCGGGCTCGACCTCGCGATTCGAGCTGAACTCGCCCGGCGTCGTCGGCGGCGCCACCAACGATCTTGTCGTCGTCACCGGCAACCTCACCCTCGGTGGCGCCCTCGACGCCCAGGTCGCCGCCGGCGGTTACTATCGCCTCTTCAACTACGGCGGCACGCTCGCCGGCGCCTTCGACACCACCACCGTCACCGGCACCGGCGGCTTCACGCCGGCGCGACAGCAGGTCGAGACCGCCATCCCCAACCAGGTCAACCTCGCCGTGGTCGGCGCCGGACAGACCCTGCAGTTCTGGGACGGCGCCGACAGCACCGGCAACGGCAGCGTCGACGGCGGCACCGGCACCTGGACCAACACCGGCACCAACTGGACCGGCCAGCCCGGACAGGCCGGCATCAACGGTACCTGGGGTGGCTCCGTCGGCGTCTTCGCCGGCACCGCCGGCGCGGTCGCGGTCAGCGGCACGCAGGCGTTCGACACGCTGCAGTTCTCCACCACCGGCTACACGCTGACCGGCGGCACGCTCACGCTGGCGCCCGCCACCGGCACCACCGGCACCATCAATGTCGAGGCCAACGTCGTGGCCACCATCGGCTCGGTGATCGCCGACGGCACCGGCACCAACCTCAACAAGATCGGTGCCGGCACGCTGATCCTCAACGGCGTCAACACCTACAGCGGCGGCACGACGATCGCCGCCGGCACTTTGCAGATCGGTGACGGCGTCACTCCCGGGTCGATCATCGGCAATATCGTCAACGACGGCGTGCTGGCATTCACCAACAACGCCAACGACACCTTCGCCGGCGTGATCTCGGGCGGCGGCAGCGTGCAGGTCAACGGCGACCTCGTGATCCTCGCCGGCGCCAACACCTACACCGGCGGCACGACGATCAACGGCGGCACGCTGAGCATTGCCGCCGACAACAATCTCGGCAGCGTATCGGGCGCCCTGACGATCGGAGTGGGCACGCTGCTCATCACCGCGCCGTTCACGACGGCGCGCGCCGTCGCGATGGCGGGCGGCACGATCCAGAGCGATGCCGACCTGACCCTGACCGGGACCATCAGCGGCACCGGCGGCGTCACCAAGACCGGCGCCGGCACGCTGACCGTGACCGGCACCAACAGCTACAGCGGGACGACGCAGATCGCCGCCGGCACCATGGCCGTCGCGAACGGCGGCAGCCTGGCGAGCGGCAGCGTGGTCGTGAGCGGTGCGACCGGATCGAACGCCACCCTGCGCGTCGATGGACCGAATTCGACCTGGCAGGCGCCGGAGATCACCGTCGGCAGGTCCGGCACCGGCACGGTGACCGTCACGAATGGCGGGCGTGTCGTCACCACGATTCTGGGCGCTGGCGACTCTGGAACAAGCGGGAACGGGACAGGAAGCGTCACTGTTTCCGGCACCGGCTCCACCGTGACCGCAGGCGATGTGCTGACCTACGGCGGCCCCGGCTCGTTTACGGTCAGCAACGGCGGGCGCATCGTCTCCAGTGGCACCGCCGCTGCCGGCAACAATCCCGGCGGCCAGGGCACCTTCGTGGTCACGGGCGCCGGATCGGTCT
>NZ_VOHA01000053.1 GCF_007859315.1 Reyranella sp. CPCC 100927 | reverse complement strand
CCGTCCAGTTCGGCGCCGGCACCGGTGCGATCAACTTCAACCACACCAGCTCCGCCTACACTTTCGCACCTTCCATCACCGGCAACGGCACCATCAACGTGCTGGCCGGTACCACCATCCTCACGCCCGACAGCAGCGCCTTCACCGGCACCACCACCGTCGCGGGCGGCACCTTGCGGGTCGACGGCACCTTGGGCGGCGCCGTCAATGTCACCACCGGCGGCACGCTCGGCGGCACCGGCACCATCACAGGGCCCGTCACGGTCGGCGGCACGCTGTCGGCCGGCGCCAGCCCCGGCACCCTCACCGTCGGTACGCTCACGCTCAATGCCGGATCCACCTCGCGCTTCGAGCTGAACTCACCCGGCGTCGTCGGCGGCACCACCAACGATCTCGTCGTTGTCACCGGCAACCTCACCTTAGGCGGTGCGCTCGACGCCCAGGTTGCCGCCGGCGGTTACTACCGCCTCTTCAACTACGGCGGCACCTTGGCCGGTGCCTTCGACACCACCACCGTCACCGGCACCGGCGGCTTCACGCCCGCTCGACAGCAGGTCGAGACCAGCATCCCCAACCAGGTCAACCTCGCCGTAGTCGGCACCGGACAAACCCTGCACTTCTGGGACGGTGCCGACAGCACCGGCAACGGCACCGTTGACGGCGGCGACGGCACCTGGAGCAACACCGGCACCAACTGGACCGGACAACCCGGACAGGCCAACATCAACGGCACCTGGGGCGGCTCGGTCGGCGTCTTCGCCGGCACCGCCGGCACCATCACCGTTGCCGGCACGCAGGCCTTCGACACGCTGCAGTTCTCCACCACCGGCTATGTGGTGGGCGGCAACGGCACGCTCGCCATCGCACCCGCCGTCGGCACCACCGGCACCATCAATGTCGACGCCGGCGTGGCCGTCACCATCGGCACGACCATCGCCGACGGCACCGGCAGCGGGCTCAACAAGATCGGGCCCGGCACCCTGATCCTCGTCGCCAACCACACCTATACCGGCGGCACCACCATCACCGCCGGCACCCTGCAGATCGGTAACGGCGCTCCCGTCCTCGGCGGGTCGATCATCGGCAACGTCGTCAACAACGGCGCACTGGTGTTCGCCAACGGCTTCAATGACACCTTTGCCGGCGTGATCTCGGGCAGCGGCAGCGTGCAACACATCGGCAACAGCAGTGTGGTGCTCACCGGTGCCAACACTTACACCGGCGGCACAATCATCCACGCCGGCGCCATCCAGATCGGCAATGACGGCACGTCGGGCTCCATTGTCGGCAATGTCGTCGTCGCTGAGAATGCTGCACTGGCGTTTGCCCGATCCGATACCTACACATTCGACGGCGTCATCTCGGGTGCCGGTGGCATCTTTCAGTTCGGTGTCGGCGGCACCACCGTACTGACCGCCGCCCACACCTATACCGGCAACACCTCGATCAGCTTTGGAACCCTGGCGCTGGGCGCCGGCGGCTCGATCGCCAACAGCAGCCGCGTCGGTTTGGGGATCGACACGGCGTTCGACATCACCGCCGCCGGCAACCAGACCATCAACAACCTGATCGGCGTTGCCGGCTCCACCGTCCGCCTCGGCGCCAACACGCTCACCGTCAACGTCACCGGCAACCGCACCTTCAGCGGCGCCATCACCGGCACCGGCGGCCTCGTCGTCACCGGCGCCGGCAGCATGACGCTGAACGGCAGCAGCACCTATACCGGTGCCACATCCGTCGCTGCCGGCACCCTCACGCTGGGCGCCGCCGGTTCGATCGCACCCAGCAGCGCCGTCACGGTCGCCGCCGGCGCGACGTTCGCCACCACCGGCGGCGGCAGCCACACCGTGCGCAACCTCGCGGGTGTTGCCGGTGCGACCGTATCCCTCGGCTCGACGCTGACCGTCGACAATGCCACCACCGCCGCCTTCGACGGCGCCATCACCGGCACCGGCAGCCTGATCAAATCGGGCGCCGCGACCTGGACATTCGGCGGTTCGGCCAGCCATACCGGCGCCACCACCATCAATGCCGGCACGTTGCTGGTCAACGGCACGGTGGGCGGCACTGTCACCGTCAATGCCGGCGGGACGCTCGGCGGCACCGGCACCATCACCGGGCCCGTCACGGTCGGCGGCACGCTGTCGGCCGGTGCCAGCCCCGGCACCCTCACTGTCGGCACATTGACGCTCAATACGGGCTCTACCTCGCGCTTTGAGCTGAACGCTCCCGGTGTCGTCGGCGGCACGACCAACGATCTCGTCGTCGTCACCGGCAACCTCACCCTCGGTGGTGCTCTGGACGCCCAGGTTGCCGCCGGCGGCTACTATCGCCTCTTCAACTACGGCGGCACCCTGGCCGGTGCCTTCGACAGCACCGCCGTCACCGGCACCGGTGGTTTCGCCGTCGCCCGACAGCAAGTCGAAACCGCCGTCCCCAACCAGGTCAACCTCGCCGTGCTCGGCACCGGACAGACCCTGCACTTCTGGGACGGCGCTGACAGCACCGGCAACGGCAGCGTCGACGGCGGCAACGGCACCTGGAGCGGCGCCGGCACCAACTGGACCGGACAGCCCGGACAGGCCAACGTCAACGGCACCTGGGGCGGCTCCGTCGGCGTCTTCACCGGCGCCGCCGGCACCGTCTCCGTCAGCGGCACGCAGGCGTTCGACACGCTGCAGTTCTCCACCACCGGCTACACGCTGAGCGGCGGCACGCTCGCCATCGCACCCGCCGTCGGCACCACCGGCACGATCAACATCGAGACTGGCGTCACGGCCACCATCGGCTCGGTCATCGCCGACGGCACCGGCAGCGGCCTCAACAAGATCGGGCCTGGCACCCTGATCCTCACCGGCGCCAACACGTATAGTGGCGGCACCACCATCACCGCCGGCACCTTGCAGCTCGGCAACGGCGGCACCACCGGCATGGTCGCCGGCAACGTCGCCAGCAGCGGCTCGCTCGCCTTCAACCGCGCCGACAGCGTCACCTTCGATGGCATCGTGTCGGGCACCGGCGGCCTGCGCCAGATCGGCACCGGCACCACCGTGCTGACCGCCGCCAGCCCCTATAGCGGCCCGACCGCGGTCGAGAACGGCCGCCTGGTCGTGAACGGCACCATCGGCAGCTCCATCGTCACCGTCACCGGCGGCACCTTGGGCGGCACCGGCACCGTCGGCGGTATCGTCGCCAACCGCGGCGGCACCGTCAGCCCCGGAAACTCCATCGGCACCCTCAACGTCGCCGGCAACGTCAGCTTCGGCCCCGGCTCAACCTACGAGGTCGAGATCGAACCCGCGGGCACCGGCGACCGCCTGAACGCCACCGGCACCGCCACACTGAGCGGCGGCACCGTCTCCGTCATCAAGGCCGCCGGCAGCTACACATCAGGCACGCGATACACCATCCTCACCGCCACCGCCGGCGTCAGCGGTACCTTCGACGGCTTCACCCAGAACCTGCCCTTCATCAACCTCGCGCTCGCCTACGATCCCAACACCGTCTTCCTCGACGTCACCCGCAATACCGTCTCCTTCTGCAGCCTCGCCGGTGCGCCCAACCAGTGCGCGGTCGCCAACGGCGCCGAGAGCCTCGGTGCCGGCAACACGCTCTACGACGCGATCGCCAGCCTGCCCGATGCTGCGTCCGCTCAACGTGCCTTCAACGCGCTCTCCGGCGAGGTGCATGCCTCGACCCGCTCGGCGCTGATCGAGGACAGCCATTACCTGCGTGACGCTGTCGTCGCTCGCACCCGCCTGTCCGGCACATCGACCGCCGCCGGGCCGCAGTTCGCCGCTCTGGCACAGGCCACCGACCAGAGCCAACGCCCGCAGGACGGCACCGCCATCACCGCCTGGTTCCAGGGCTTCGGCGCCATTGCGCGTACATCCGGCGACGGCAATGCCGCCACCGCCAAGCGCACCACGGGCGGCTTCTTCATCGGCGCCGACACCAAGATCGCCGACACCTGGACCATCGGCCTCGCCACCGGCTACAGCCGCTCGACCATCGATGTCGATGGCCGATCCTCGCGCGCCACCATCGACTCCTATCACCTCGCCCTCTACGGCGGCGCGCAGTTCGGTGCGATCGGCGTGCGTCTCGGTGCATCCCATACCTGGCACAGCATCGACAGCAGCCGCTCCATCACCTTCCCCGGTGTGGCTGACGCCGCGCGGGCCGACTAC
>NZ_VOHA01000052.1:0-2500 GCF_007859315.1 Reyranella sp. CPCC 100927 | reverse complement strand
AGGCGCAGGCGCAGCGAAAGCGAGTCCGAAAGGGGCGACTGAGTCGTACGGATCAGACCCGAAACCTGGTGATCTAGCCATGGGCAGGTTGAAGGCGCGGTAACGCGCGCTGGAGGACCGAACCCACTCCCGTTGAAAAGGTAGGGGATGACCTGTGGCTAGGGGTGAAAGGCCAATCAAACTGGGAAATAGCTGGTTCTCCGCGAAAGCTATTTAGGTAGCGCGTCGCGTTTATGCCACCGGGGGTAGAGCACCGGATGGGCTAGGGGGGTCCAAAGCCTTACCAAACCCAACCGAACTCCGAATACCGGTGAGTACTGCGCGGCAGACAGACGGCGGGTGCTAAGGTCCGTCGTCAAGAGGGAAAGAGCCCAGACCGACAGCTAAGGTCCCCAAGTCGTGGCTAAGTGGGAAAGGAAGTGGGAAGGCCATAACAACCAGGAGGTTGGCTTAGAAGCAGCCATCCTTTAAAGAAAGCGTAATAGCTCACTGGTCTAAACAAGCCGTCCTGCGCCGAAAATGTAACGGGGCTAAAGCCACGCACCGAAGCTTCGGGCTCATCGCAAGATGAGCGGTAGCGGAGCGTTCCGTAGGCCTGCGAAGGGATATCCGTGAGGGGTCCTGGAGGTATCGGAAGTGCGAATGCTGACATGAGTAGCGATAAGGAGCGTGGGAAACGCTCCCGCCGAAAGTCCAAGGGTTCCTGCGCAAGGTTAATCCGCGCAGGGTTAGTCGGTCCCTAAGGCGAGGCCGAGAGGCGTAGTCGATGGGAAGCAGGTTAATATTCCTGCACCTGCTGGTAGTGACGAATTCCGTAAGTTGTTTCTGCGAGAGGGCCGCAAGGCGCGCGGGGGCAGCGAAGGGGTTCCAGGAAATAGCTCCAGCGTATAGACCGTACCCGAAACCGACACAGGTGGACTGGTAGAGCATACCAAGGCGTTTGAGAGAACGGTGTCGAAGGAACTAGGCAAAATGCCCTCGTAACTTCGGGAGAAGAGGGCCTCGGTCCTGGGCAACCAGGGTCGAGGGGCACAGACCAGGGGGTAGCGACTGTTTACTAAAAACACAGGGCTCTGCGAAGCCGCGAGGCGACGTATAGGGTCTGACGCCTGCCCGGTGCCGGAAGGTTAAGAGGAGAGGTGCAAGCCTTGAATCGAAGCCCCGGTAAACGGCGGCCGTAACTATAACGGTCCTAAGGTAGCGAAATTCCTTGTCGGGTAAGTTCCGACCTGCACGAATGGCGTAACGACTTCCCCGCTGTCTCCGACACCGACTCAGCGAAATTGAATTCCCCGTGAAGATGCGGGGTACCCGCGGTCAGACGGAAAGACCCCGTGCACCTTTACTACAACTTTGCAGTGGCGTTAGGGAATGGATGTGTAGGATAGGCGGGAGGCTATGAAACTGGGGCGCCAGCCTTGGTGGAGCCACCCTTGAAATACCGCCCTTTTGTTTCCTGACGTCTAACCGAGGCCGTGACGCGGTCCGGGACCCTGCATGGTGGGTAGTTTGACTGGGGCGGTCGCCTCCCAAAGAGTAACGGAGGCGCGCGATGGTGGGCTCAGGCCGGTCGGAAATCGGCTGTGGAGTGCAATGGCATAAGCCCGCCTGACTGCGAGGCAGACAAGCCGAGCAGAGACGAAAGTCGGCCATAGTGATCCGGTGGTCCCGCGTGGAAGGGCCATCGCTCAACGGATAAAAGGTACGCCGGGGATAACAGGCTGATCTCCCCCAAGAGTCCACATCGACGGGGAGGTTTGGCACCTCGATGTCGGCTCATCGCATCCTGGGGCTGGAGCAGGTCCCAAGGGTATGGCTGTTCGCCATTTAAAGCGGTACGTGAGCTGGGTTTAGAACGTCGTGAGACAGTTCGGTCCCTATCTGCCGTGGGTGTTGGAGACTTGAGAGGCGCTGTCCCTAGTACGAGAGGACCGGGATGGACGTACCTCTGGTGTACCGGTTGTGGCGCCAGCCGCACCGCCGGGTAGCTATGTACGGACGGGATAAACGCTGAACGCATCTAAGCGTGAAACCCTCCTCAAAACCAGGTCTCCCTAAGAGCCGTGACAGACCATCACGTCGATAGGCCGCAGGTGTACGTATGGCGACATACTCAGCCAAGCGGTCCTAATCGCTCGAGTGAGCTTGATTATCTCTCTATTCCAAGCGTCCCGTGCGGCAGCAAGCCCCCGCACCCGCTCCTTACCCAAGACGCACACAAGACACCCCTGGATCACCGCGGCCTTCGACGGCCTGGTGGCTCTGGCGAGGGGTGAACACCCGATCCCATCCCGAACTCGGCCGTGAAAACCCTCAGCGCCGATGGTACTGCGTCTCAAGACGCGGGAGAGTAGGTCGTCGCCAGGCCTTCAAAGGCCGCATCACATCCAATACGCACCCTCTCCACGATCCCCACCCACCACCGCGGGGTGGAGCAGCCCGGTAGCTCGTCAGGCTCATAACCTGAAGGCCGCAGGTTCAAATCCTGCCCCCGCAACCA
>NZ_VOHA01000051.1 GCF_007859315.1 Reyranella sp. CPCC 100927 | reverse complement strand
CGCGCTCGCCCAGGCTGTAGACGCTGGTGCTGCCCGGCCGCGTGCCGGCGCCCAGCTTGCGGGCGCGGCTCCAGTCGGGACCCCAGTCGGCGTCGCTGGCACCGGCGTCGGCGTCGACATCGACGTCGCTCAGCCCGCCGCGGCCGCCGCTGCCGGCGACCGCGCTATTGCGGCCCATCGTGCCGCCGCGGCCCATGCTGCCGAAATGGCCCATCGACGCGGTGCCGTAGAGGCCGGCGTCGCTGCTGGCCTCGAGATGGTCCTGCGGCAGCTCGCCGATGAAGCGCGAGGGGATGGCGGCCTGCCACTGGTTGAAGACGCGGCGGTTGGCGGCGAAGGAGACATGCACGTTCTTGCGCGCGCGGGTCAGCGCCACGTAGGCGAGGCGGCGCTCTTCCTCCAGGCCCGACAGGCCCTTGTCGTCGAGCGCGCGCTGGTTGGGGAACAGGCCTTCCTCCCAGCCGGGCAGGAACACGGTGTCGAACTCCAGGCCCTTGGCGGCGTGCATGGTCATGATGGTGACCATGTCGCCGTTGGCGTTCTGGTTGCCCTCGGTCACCAGCGACACGTGCTCGAGGAAGCCCTGCAGGTTCTCGAACTCCTGCAGCGCGTTGATCAGCTCCTTGAGGTTCTCCAGCCGGCCCGGCGCCTCGGGCGAACGGTCGCGCTGCCACATCTCGGTGTAGCCCGACTCGTCGAGCAGGGTCTCCGCCACCTCGACGTGGCTGATGCCGTCGAGCATGGTGCGCCAGCGCTCGAAGTTCTTCACCAGGTCGCCCAGCGTCTTGCGCGCCTGCGGCCGCAGCTCGTCGGTCTCCAGCGCCCGGCGCGCAGCCTCGAACAGGCTCACGCGCTGCGTCTTCTGGATGTCGCGCAGGGTCTTCAGGGTCGACTCGCCCAGGCCGCGCTTGGGCACGTTGTAGATGCGCTCGAAGGCGAGGTCGTCGTCGGGCTGCTGCACCACCCGCAGGTAGGCCAGCGCATCGCGGATCTCCTGGCGCTCGTAGAAGCGCGGGCCGCCCACCACCTTGTAGGGCACGCCCAGGGTCATGAACCGCTCTTCGAACTCGCGGGTCTGGAAGGCGGCGCGCACCAGGATCGCGATCTCGCGCAGCGCGTGCTTCTCGCGCTGCAGCGCCTCGATCTCCTCGCCGATCACGCGCGCTTCCTCGTCGCCGTCCCACACGCCGCGCAGGCGCAGCTTCTCGCCCTCGGTCTCCTCGGTCCACAGGGTCTTGCCCAGGCGGCCCTCGTTGTTGGCGATCAGGGTCGAGGCCGCCGCCAGGATGTGCGGCGTCGAGCGGTAGTTGCGCTCCAGCCGGATGATGGCGGCGCCGGGGAAATCCTTCTCGAAGCGCAGGATGTTGCCCACCTCCGCCCCGCGCCAGCCGTAGATCGACTGGTCGTCGTCGCCGACACAGCAGATGTTGCTGGCGCTGGGAGCGAGCCGCTCTTCATGCCCCCTCCCCCCTTGTGGGGGAGGGCTGGGGCGGGGGGCTTCCACACCAGCGTGCGGCGCCTGAGGCCCCCCCTCCCCAACCCTCCCCCGCGAGGGGGGAGGGGGAGGGGGAAGAGAAGAGTCGTGCGCTGCCGGTGTGCCCTGCGTCTTCTGCGCCAGCAGCCGCAGCCACAGGTACTGCGCCACGTTGGTGTCCTGGTACTCGTCGACCAGGATGTAGCGGAAGCGGCGGTGGTAGTCGGCCAGCACGTCGGGATGCTGCTGGAACAGGGTGACGCAATGCATCACCAGGTCGCCGAAGTCGGCGGCGTTCACCGCCAGCAGGCGCGCCTGGTACTGGCGGTAGATCTCGACCGCGCGGCCGTCGGCGAACTCGGCCTGGTCGTCGCCGGTGCTCACCTTGTCCGGCGTCTGGGCACGGTCCTTCCAGCGCTGGATGATGCCGCTCAGGATCCGGGCCGGGAACTTCTTGTCGTCGATCCCCTCGGCCGCCAGCAGCTGCTTGATCAGCCTGACCTGGTCGTCGGTGTCGAGGATGGTGAAGTTGCTCTTCAGGCCCACCAGCTCGGCGTGGCGGCGCAGGATGCGCACGCCGATGGAGTGGAACGTGCCCAGCCACAGCCCGTCGGCGGCCTGGCCGATGGCGGCGGCGACGCGCTCCAGCATCTCGCGCGCCGCCTTGTTGGTGAAGGTCACGGCCAGGATCTGGCCGGGCCAGGCGCGCCGGGTCAGCAGGATGTGGGCGATGCGCGTGGTCAGCACGCGCGTCTTGCCGGTGCCGGCGCCGGCCAGCACCAGCAGCGGCCCCTCGGTGTGCTCCACCGCCTCGCGTTGCGTCGGGTTCAGCCCGTCGAGATACGCCGTCGACGGCGGCGCCACCGGCGCGCCGGAGGCATCACCGCGCCGCCCGCGCGGTGCGGGCGCAGGTTCGGGCTCGTCGGTCAGGTCGAACGGATCGGACATCTCTTGGGGCCGGGGGGTTGCCGATGGTCGGTATAGCCTTTGTTTACCTTCCCCCGCCAGCGGGGGAAGGTGGCGCGAAGCGCCGGATGGGGGTGCCTTGCGGCCAGACGGGTGGTTCGACGATCACCCCCATCCGCCTCAGGTACTTCGACGCAAAGCGTCGAAGTACCGAAACGGGCACCTTCCCCCGCGAGCGGGGGAAGGCATGAGAGAGCAGCTCGTCAGTAGTGGAACCGGCATTGTGCGATCTCGATGACCTGATCGGGCGCGGTACCGCGGACCCGATACACCAGCCGGTCCTCCAGCGTGATCCGCCGCGACCACCATCCCTTCAGATCGCCCTTGAGGGCTTCCGGTTTGCCGGTACCCGTGAACGGCGTGCGGCGGCACTCCCTGATCAAGGCGTTCAGGCGGTCCAGCACGTTGGGGGCCGTGGCGACCCCGTGCTGATAGTCCTCCCAGGCCTGCCCGGAAAAAAGCAGCTTCACGCGTCGGACAGCGTGCGCTCGCCGCCGCCGCCGGCATCCAGTTCCCGGATCGACGCGCGCAGGCGTTCGGCGTTGGCCGGTGTCGAGAGCAGGTGCAGGGTCTCTTCCGTGGCGTTCCAGTCGGACAGCGAGACCATCACGACGGCCTCGGCCTTCTGGCGGGTGATCACCACCGGCGTCTTGTCCCGCACAACGCGGTCCATGACGTCCTTCAAATTCGCCCGGGTATCCGAATAGGTCAGGACATCCATTGGATCCTCCATGTCTGTCCGCATATGTACAGTAATCCGTACAATGTCAATCGATGTTTCTAATTTGTTCCTTCGCTGCCACCGAACCGTCTCATGCTGACGAACGGGACCCGCCAAGGGAACACGCTCGCTCTCCCACGAGAAGGACCCCGTTCACTGCCCCGTCTCCCACGGGTTGATGACGGTCAGACCGGCGGCTTCAAACGGGCCGGTATCCCGGGTCGCCACCATGAAGCCGTGGGCTGCGGCCGTCGCGGCAATGAATCCGTCTGCGAGGGGAAAGCCCCTGCCACCGGCTCGTGCCCGAACGGCGATCTCCGCATAGCTCCGCGCAGCGACGGCGTCGAAAGGCAGGATACGAGGACCGAACAGTTCAAACAGGCCCTCCAGCACGCCTGCCAGCGACTCCTTGCGCCTGCCCATGGGAAGGCTGCCGATGCCGAACAGCAGCTCGGCGAGCGTGACGCTGGACAGGTAGAGGGTTTCCGTCGCCTGCTCGTTGAGCCAGGCCCTCACAACAGGGTCGCTCGAGGGCTTCATCACCGCCGAAACGACATTGGTATCGAGGACGATCATTCGAGGTTGATGGGCTCCGCCGGGGTCTTGTCGCGCTCGAAAGTGAGGTCCTGGTCTTTCAGGCCGAAACGACGGCCAAGTGCGGCCAGGGCGTCGCCCAAACGCACGCGCTCTGCTGGTCGGACTGCCGTTTCCAGGATGTCACGAACTTCCGCCTCGGTGCTGCGGCCATGTCGGGCAGCCCGCACCTTGAGCGCACGGTGCACTTCTTCAGGCAAGTTGCGGATGGTGATGGCGGGCATTGCTATCATCCGTGCCGTTTCGACAGCGTTGATATCAATATGGGACTCGTGCTGTCATCGATCAAGCTTGATTTTGATTCGATAATTAGCTAATCATCGAACTATGAACCGGGTTTTCAAAGCGCTGTCGGACCCGACCCGCCGCCGCGTGCTGCAACTGCTGCAGAGCGGACCGATGAGCGCGGGCGACCTCGGCAAGCACTTCGACGTCTCCAAGCCCACGATGTCGGCCCACTTCGCCGTGCTGCGGGAGGCCGATCTGGTCCATGCCGAGAAGGCAGGCAAGTCGGTCATCTATCACCTGAAGCTCTCGGTGCTCGAAGAGGCGCTGCTGGGCTTTGCGCAGTCGTTCGGCCTGGGTACGGAGGCGCCGGCGCCGGTGGCTGAATGGGAGACCGCGCGATGAAGAAGGAACTCCTGGTGGCCCTGGCCTGGGGTGCCGGCGCGGTCGTGCTGGCGCTGGCCGCAAGGGTCGCGCACACGCACGGCCACATCGACCACGAGACGATGCTGCGCGTCGTCGCGATGAACGGGCTCATGATCGCCTACTACGGCAATCGCGCGCCCAAGAGGATCGCGCCGAGCGCCTGCGCCCGGCGGCTCTCGCGGGTCGCCGGCTGGTCCCTGGTGCTCAGCGGCCTGGTCTACGCCGGACTGTGGGCCTTCGCCCCGATCCCGCTGGCCATGACGGCCGGCACCGGCGCGGTGGCGGCGGGCGTGATCGTGACCCTGGTCTATGGCCTCTCGCTGTGGGCGCGGGCGGACGCTTAGCACCTGGAAGCGTGGGTCACTGATACAGCCGTCATCCCGATAGCCTGTGATTTTTTGAGCCCACGCCTGTCATCCCGAGCGTAGCGAGGGATCTAGGAACGGCGTCTAGATCCCTCGCTCGGGATGCCAGGCGCGACTCACATTCGAGCGTTGTCTTCAGCGCCGGTTGTCGAACGCGATGCCGCGGTTCACCTGGTCGATGGCGCCGTTGACGTATTCCAGCGCCTTGGCGCGATGGCCGCCCTTGTCGGCGGTGGCGTTGTTCAGGAAGTTCCGCGCGTTCTGCAGCGCCTGTAGCGCATTGCGCATCTGCGGCTGGTTCTCCGCTTCGGCCGTGCGCATCGGCACATACACGGCGAGACCCCCCGCCACGGCGGCAATGCCGGCCACCGCCGCCAGGCGGGCGACGCCTTTGAACGAACCTGACATGTGAATTCTCCCCCCTCGCCAGCGGCGAGTTCGCAACGACCCCGGGCGCAGCCTACGCCCGTGTGCGAACGGTCTCCAGCGCCTTGACGCACGGACAGTGAAGAATGCTTGGCGGGTATGGGTTGCCTGTTTGTTCTTGATTTTTGAACATGATACGAGTACAAACCTGGGAGCGCGGGCGTCCCGCCCGCATTCGCCCGTAGCGGCAGCGAAGGGCAAAACGTCAATCGTCGGCGCCGGAGATGCGGGCGGGACGCCCATAGGCGCTAACTTACGATAAACGGCGGGAAGGATCTCCTGCGTCGCCGTCGTGGC
>NZ_VOHA01000050.1 GCF_007859315.1 Reyranella sp. CPCC 100927 | reverse complement strand
CATCACCACAACCAGTTTGGCACATCGATGCCGGGTGGGGGCCGTCCACACCATCATCCCGAGCGTAGCGAGGGATCTCCTGAGGATGACGCACGGTGCGCTTGTCGCGGGAGATCCCTCGCTACGCTCGGGATGACAGTTTGAACGACAACCGGAACTTTAGGGAGTGATCGATATGAAGACCATCGCAACACCGCTTCGTCTGGCCGTGCTGGCGCTGCCGTTCGCGGCCGGCCTGGCGCTGCCGTCGGCCGCATGGGCGCAGCCGAAGCAGGGCGGCACCGTGGTTTACGCCAACTTGTCCGGTCCGGGCACGCTGGATCCGCATGTCGCTGCCAGCCTGGTCGAACTCGAGGTCATCCATCACATCTTCGAGACGCTGGTTGCGATCGACGCCGACTACAACACCAAGCCGTCGCTGGCCGACACCGTGTCGACCAGCCCTGACGCCAAGATGTTCACCTTCACCCTGCGCAAGGGCGTGAAGTTCCAGAACGGCAAGGAGATGACGTCGGCCGATGTGCTGGCGTCGTTCGAGCGTTACAAGCGCGTCAGCCCCAACGCCAGCGTGTTGGCCGACGTCGAGCGCTTCGAGGCGCCCGATCCCTATACGTTCGTTGTCCGTCTGACCAAGCCCAACGCGGTCTTCGTCGACATCCTGAAATCGCCGGTCTATCCCTTCGCCATTGTTCCCGCCGAGCAGCGCGACAAGGCAGCCCGCGAACTGGACATCGTCGGCACCGGTCCGTTCACCCTGGGCGAGTGGGTGAAGGACAGCCACCTCGTCCTCAAGCGCTTCGACGGCTATGTCGCCGATACGCGCTCGCCCGGTCCCGATGGTCTCGCCGGCCGGCGCACGGCCTATCTCGATTCGGTGCGCTACAACTTCGTGCCGGAGGCCAACACGCGCGTGGCGGCGATGCAGTCCGGCGGTGCCGATGTGATGGCCGACGTGCCGCCCGACCTGGTCAAGCGCCTGGAGGGACGTCCCGAGCTCCAGGTGCTGAAGATTTTCCCGTTCTGCATGCAGGTCTTCGTCGTCAACACGCAGCAGGGGGCAACCAAGAATCCGCTGGTGCGGCAGGCGATCTCGGCGGCGCTCAACGCCACGGATGTGATCGACGCGACGGGTGTGCTGGCGCAGACCAGCCACTCGCTGGTCTATCCGAGCAGCCCTTACTACCAGGGCGATGCGATGAAGCCCTATTACGACCAGAACAACCCGGCCAAGGCCAAGGAGCTGTTGAAGAAGGCCGGCTACAACGGCGAGAAGATCACGCTGCAGACCAACTCCAACTACAACTACATGCGCAGCGCCATCCTGGTACTGGCGGAGCAGTTGAAGGCGGCGGGCATGAATGCCGCCGTCGATGTCGTCGACTGGACCACCAACGCCAGCAACATGCAGCGCGGTACCGGCACCTGGAACGTGTCGACCACCGGCTTCTGCTCGAACCCGCTGCTGGGGCCGCAGCAGTGGAAGGTGATGTTCTATACCTTCCCGCAGGTGAAGGGCGATGACGTGCTCGACGGGGCCTATGATCGATTCTACACCTCGCTCGATCCCAAGCTGCGCATCGCCGCCTGGGCCGATATCGAGAAGCGGGTGCTGGATCAGGCCTACATGATCAAGGTCGGTGACATCGGTGCCATCCGCGCCGTGAACACCAAGAGGATCGATGGCTTCACGCCATACTACCTGCCGCGCTTCTGGAACGTCTCCGTCAAGTAACCGCGTCTGTCATCCCGAGCGCAGCGAGGGATCTCCCGCGAGCGGAGACTCCATTCCCAGGAGATCCCTCGCTGCGTTCGCGATGACGGTGACACCATCAAGGATCCCCTGATGTCGACCGATTCCCGCCGGGCATCGATGCCCGAATACACGCCGATGAACGTCGTGAAGCGGCATTCCGTGGCGATGCATCCCGGCGACAACTGGCACCTGGCGCACTGGTACGAAGCGCCGCGCGAGGATCCGGCGGTGCCCGAGGTCTACACCTACACCGACGCGATCTCCTATGCGCCGGGCAGCGAAGTCGCCTTTCATAGCAGCACGACGGCGGTGCAGTGGACGATCCAGGTCTGGCGCGACGGGGTCACGCCGACCCTGGTGCACGAAGCGACGGACTTGCCGGGCCGGTTCGTCGCCGCGCCGGCGGATGCCTATCGCGACGGCTGCAAGTGGCCGGTGAGCCATCGCTGGCAACTGCCACTGGATCTGCCGTCCGGCTTCTATCGCGTGGCCTCGACCTGCGCCGCAGGTACCGGGGCCTCGTTCCTGCACCACCATTTCTTCGTCGTGACGCCCGCCGATCCGGCACCGCCGCGCGATCGCTTCCTGTTCATCCTGCCGACCTCGACATGGCTCGCCTACAACGACTGGGGCGGCGCCAATTCGTATGACGGCATCGATGGCGCGAACCGCAACCAGTTCTCGCCGACCTTGAGCACCGAGCGCCCGTGGACACGCGGCCTGGTGTGGCTGCCGCCGGGCGCGCCGCGGCTGTGCGATCCGCAGCACCGCCGCGCCTGGGAAGCGCCGCGCTATCCGACCAAGGAATGGGCCTTCACCAATGGCTTTGCCCAGTACTTCGCCTCGGCCGGCTGGGCGCAGTTCGATCGGCACTTCGCGGTCTGGGCCGAGCGCGAGGGCTACGCCTTCGACATGATCACCCAGACCGACCTGCACTACCGGCCCGAGATCCTGGCCCGCTACGGCACCGCCGTCATCGTCGGTCATGACGAATACTGGACGGCCGACATGCGCCGCACCGTCGATGCCTTCGTCGACGGCGGCGGCAAGCTGGCGCGCTTCGCCGGCAACTACCTGTGGCAGGTCCGGCTCGAGGACGAGGGCCGCCGGCAGGTCTGCTACAAGGCCCGCGCGCACGACGAGGATCCCGTGCGCGGCACCGACCGCGCGCATCTGCTGACCGGCGCCTGGGAGGATCCGGCGATCGGCTGGCCCGGTGCGACGACCGTGGGCGTCAACGGCCTGCAGGGCGTCTACGCCTCCTGGGGCGGCCTCGTGCCGCGCAGCAGCCGCGGCTTCACGGTCTATCGCCCGGGGCACTGGGCTTTTGCGGGGACGGAGATCTCCTACGGCGACGTGATCGGCGGCGAGGCCGGTGTTTTCGGCTACGAGGTCGACGGCCTGGACTACACGTTCCGGCGCGGCCTGCCATACCCGACCGGCGACGATGGCGCACCGGGCACGATCGAGATCCTGGCCATGGCGCCGGCCGTGCGCGTGGAGGAGGAGCATCGCGGCGAGGGCTTCCGCTACTACCTGGGCAACGGCAGGCCGAACTCCAGCACGAAGCTGGTGCCGCCGGGCACCCCGGCCGGCGACAAGGATCCCCAGCACTACGGTTCGGGCATGATCGTCGCCATGCCGCGCGGCCGCGGCGAGGTCTTCACCGCCGGCAGCTGCGAGTGGGTGATGGGCCTGGCCCGCGGCGACTTCTGCACCCAGCAGATCACCCGCAACGTGCTCGACCGCTTCCTTGGCCGCCGCGCCTGAAGCCGGGGGCTATATCCCTCGTGCCGACGGGATGGCCGCCCGACGTGCCACGGCAGGCTGGCCTTCCGTTGCGGGTCAGGCCCGTGTTCCGCCGCCCAGCGGTAGCGATCGCAGGCGCTTGCCGGTGGCGGCGAAGATAGCGTTGGCGATTGCCGGGGCGACAGGAGCCACGCCGGGTTCGCCGATGCCGGATGGCCGCTCGAGCGACTTCACGATATGCACTTCGACCTGGGGCATTTCACGCATGCGTGTCGGCTCGTAGTCGTCGAAGTTGCTCTGCTCGACCTCGCCGTCGCGCAGCGTGATCTGGTTGCGCAGCGCCGACGACAGGGTAAAGCCGATGGCACCCTCGACCTGTGCCTTCACGATGTCGGGGTTGATCGCCACACCGCAATCCACCACCGCCACGATGCGGTCGACCTTGACCCTGGTGGGCCAGACCGTGACATCGGCGACCATGCAGATCCGGGTGCCGAACGAGACATGGTAGGCCACGCCGCGTCCCCGGCCTTCCGGCAGGGAGGCGCCCCAGCCGGATCGCTCCTTGGCAAGGTTCAGAACCGCCAGGTCGCGGGGCTTTCCGCTCAGCAGCGCGGCGCGGAAGTCGATCGGGTCCTTGCCGGCGAGGTGCGCCAGCTCGTCGATGGTGCTCTCCATCACGTGCGCCGCGTGACTGTGGCCGACGGAGCGCAACCACAGCACCGGGATCGGTGACGTCACGTTGAAGCATCGGACGTCGAAGTCCGACAGTTCATAGGCGCTATCCACGACGCCTTCGACGCTGCTCGCATCGAGATTGTTCTTCACCGCCATCGGCTCGAACGGCGTTCCCGTGAAGATGGACTTTGTCGCGATCCGGTGATCCCAGCCTGCAATGTTGCCGCCGGCGTCGAGCCCGACCTTGACGCGATGAACGACCATGGCGCGGTAGAAGCCGCCCTTGACGTCGTCCTCGCGGGTCCACACCAGGTGGACCGGCGCCCGTCCGCCATAGGCCTTGGTGATGGCGGCCAGTTCGCCGATCAGGTCTCCCGTTGGATTGCCGCGCCGGCCGAAGCTGCCGCCGCCGTGTAGCGTGTTGATCTTGATCCGGTCCGGCGTCAGGCCCAGCACGTGGGCCGCGACATGCTCGTCGATACTCTGCAGTTGGCAGCCGGACCAGATCTCCGCGCCGTCCGGCTTCAGCTCCATCGTCGCGTTCAGCGGCTCCATCGGCGTGTGGGCAAGGTAGGGAAAGGTAAACTCGGCCTCGTATGTCCGGGCCGCGCCAGCGAGTTTCGCCGCGGCATCGCCGCGCTTTTGCGCGCTGAGGCCGCTGCCGCTCATCATCTGCCGGTACTCATCGAAGATCGCGGCGCTCGAGCGGTTCTCGGCCCGGCTGGTATCCCAGCGTACCTTGAGTGCCGCGCGACCGCGGATGGCCGACCAGGTGTCCTTGGCGATCACCGCCACACCTTGCGGGACCTGCAGCACGTCGAGAACGCCGGCGACCTGTTTCGCGGCTGAAGCATCGACGCTGGCAACCGTGGCACCGAACCGTGTCGGTCGCTGAAGCACGGCTGTTACCGCGCCGGGACGCCGCACATCGAGCGCGAACAGGGTGGTCCCTGTCGTCTTGCCATCCGAGTCCAAGCGCGGGACCGTGGTGCCGATCAGCTTCCAGTCTTTCGGGTCTTTCAGCGATACCTGGGCCGGCACCGGCAGGCGCATTGCGTCGGTGGCGAACGCGCCCAGGGTTGCGCGCTTGCCGGCGGCGGCGTGGCTGAGGATGCCGTTGGCGACTGTGATGGTGCCGGCCGGCACACCCCAGCGCGCCGCCGCCGCAGCGACCAGCATGGCGCGTGCCGCGGCACCGACTTGGCGCATCTGGTCGAAGCTGCCCACCATCGAGGTCGATCCGCCCGTTGCCATGACGGGACCGAATACCAGGTTGTTGTAGAGCTGGACGTTGTTGGGGGCGAATGCGTAGCGCATCATCGTCCAGTCAGCGTCGAGCTCCTCGGCGACCAGCGTTGCCAGGCCGGTGGTGACTCCCTGGCCCATCTCGAAATATTTGCTGATCAGGGTGACGACGTTGTCCGCATCGATCTTCAGGAACACGTTGGGATCGAACGAGGCGGCGGGCGCTGCACCGTGCTGCGCCCGCGCGGTACGGCCGAGGGGAAGATAGGTCCCCAGCAGGAAAGTGCTGGCTGCCAGGGCCGAGGCACCCTTGAGAAACGTGCGTCGGGATGCGGTCATGGTCGCTTCCCTTACGTCAGCGCTTTGGCCGCTTCGTGGATGGCGGCGCGGATGCGGACGTAGGTACCGCAGCGACAGATGTTGCCCTCCATGCTGAGGTCGATGTCGGCATCCGTCGGCTTGCTGTTGCCCGAGAGCAGCGTGATCGCGTTCATGATCTGCCCGGACTGGCAGTAGCCGCATTGCACCACGTCCAGTTTCTGCCAGGCGCCGCGAACGGCATCCGCGACCTTTCCCGTAACGCCCTCGATCGTCGTGATCTGCTTGCCGGCCACGGTGCCGACCATGATCGAGCATGATCGCGCGGCTTCGCCGTCGATATGGACCGTGCAGGCGCCGCACAGCGCGCGGCCGCAGCCGAACTTGGTGCCGGTCATGTTGAGCCTGTCGCGAATCGCCCACAGCAGCGGCATCTCGGGGTCAGCGTCTACATCGTAGACCCGGCCGTTGATGTTCAAGGCAACCATGGTTGCATCTCCTTCGATCGTGATCCGGGGACGGCGTCGCCGGAAGAGTCACTGAGGGCAGGGGCCTCCGCCACGTGCCCAGGTTTTCAGCAGGTCGATGAAGGCTGGATGCGATATGGGGATCGCCTCGCGGCCGGCGCCCGGGGTCCAGGCCCACAGCACCAGTGGATCGCCCTCCAGCCCCATGTGGTGCACCAGGTCGTCAAGCGAGCGTTTGCCGTTGCGCTCGGGGTCCTTGAGTGCCCGGCAGAGATCGCCGCTGGAGAGGCCTTGCCACTGCATCGACGTCGGCGCCAGCTGCCAGTGGGGCGCGCCCGGAACACCAGACGTGGGATTATTGCCGGTCTCGTTGTGGCAGTTGCTGCAACGCATCCCGACAACACCATGATTGTCGGTGCCGCGGACAACGTTGGGAATGTGCGGCCGGCGTGAATCACCCTGCAGCGGCGTATCCACCTGGTGGCAGTTGAGGCACCGCGGGTGCTGCAGGACCTTGGCGATGCCGTCCCAGGCCGCAAGCCCTGCGGATGGCCCATTCGCGGGTTGCGGCGGCGTCGACTGCGTTAATCCGGGCCCGACCCAACCCACGGCGAGAAGCCCCAGGACGAGCAACCATCCCTTGAGCGGTATCCTGGACATCATCGACATTCCTTGAATGCCAACCAGGCGACTGGGTGATCGGCTGGCTCATCCGTATAGAACCTCAATCATATGTCGGATCCAAGAAAATATTTTGATTGCTAAGGTTTTGGGTGAACGGTCCGACGCGGGATATGTGATGCGCACCCCGCAGGTCGGAACACCCAAGACAGCGTCCCCCCGGTTTCCGCTGGCGGCGATCGCCGCCGAATTGTCATGATCAGCTGTGAGCATCCGCTCGGTTGTTGGGATCGGGAGGCTGGGTATGGCGAAATCCAAGAAATCATCGCGCGGTCGGCTGGCCGCCGTGGCGGGTCTGACCGCCGCGTTGCTGGCGTCGACGTCGGCGCTGGCGCAGGAGCTTGCGCTGAAGCGGGTGATGCTGTCGTCGGGTGGCGTGGGGTATTTCGAGTACGAAGCGTCGGTCGAGAACGATGCGACCTTGAAGCTGACCGTCAACCTGGACCAGGTGGACGACGTGCTGAAGAGCCTGGTGGTGT
>NZ_VOHA01000005.1 GCF_007859315.1 Reyranella sp. CPCC 100927 | reverse complement strand
CCGGTAGCTCGTCAGGCTCATAACCTGAAGGCCGCAGGTTCAAATCCTGCCCCCGCAACCAGATCTGCCAAAGCCGTTCCCTACAAAGGAACGGCTTTCTTGCGTCCGCTGAGAGGCTGGAACGCTTCCACGGGTTCTGCCAGCGTGGTAGCCGCGATCCGAAGGAGATCACACTGGCCCATCGGGTTCTCTCCGGCCCAGACATGTGTCCACGCAGGCGTATCAACGGCGAGGCCGACGGATGCTGGTCCGGGTGACCTTGCCGCTGGCCGCGGCAAACTTCATGAACCAGGCTGCGCGGATGGTGATGGCGATTGTCGGCCCCGTGCTCGCCGTGGAGCTCGGGCTGTCGGCAATGGAGCTGGGCGTGCTGGCAGCCTGCCTGTTCGCTGCCTATGCGGCCGCGCAATTGCCGCTGGGCGTCGCGCTCGATGCATTTGGCGCGCGGCGCGTGCAGGCCGTGCTGATGTTGCTTGCGGCACTCGGCTTCGCGATGTTCGCGCTCTCGCCGAGCTTTGCAGGGCTCGCTGCGGCGCGGATCGTTCTGGGCATCGGGATTTCGGCCGGTCTGATGGCGGTGATCAAGGCACACGCCGATTGGTTCGAGCGTGGTCGGGTCGCGTACGTGACCGGCATCGCGACGGCGATCGGCGCGCTCGGCAGCGCGCTCACGACGTCACCCGTCCAGGCAATACTGCCCACGTTCGGCTGGCGGTGCGTATTCTGGGGGCTGTGCCTGCTGGCGCTTGCGGTCGCCACTTGGATTTTCCTGTCAGTGCCAGACAAGCCGCGCGTGCCTGGTCCGCCGCGAACCTTGCGCGGCGACATTGCATTGAGCGGTCGCATGCTCGCCTCGCGGACCTTCTGGCGGGTCGGTCCGGCGGTTGCGACGCTTTCGATGTTCAACTTTGCCTACCTGGGCCTTTGGGCAGGCCCGTGGCTGCGGGACGTGGCCGGCATGGACGGACCGACCCGAGCCGGCGTGCTGCTCCTCTATACCTTCGCGATGGTCGTCGGCAGCGTGCTGACCGGCAGCGCCGCCAGCCGGGCAAACGCGGCCGGTTTCCCGTCTTTCCTCGTTCCGATCGTGTCGCTTGTAGGCCTGGTGCTGCTGCAGGCCGGCCTCATGCTGCAGCCGAGCCAACCCTCGGTCGTGCTCGCGCTTTGGCTTGCGATCGCGGTGTTCGGCGCGGCCGGCCCGGTGGGCTATGTTGTGATGTGCCAGATGTTTCCGCCCGAGCAGACCGGGCGGGTCTCGACTGCCGTGAACACGCTAACGCTTGGTGGTGCATTCCTGGTCCAGGCGGCGATCGGCTGGATCCTCGATTGTTGGCCACGCACCGCTTCGGGCGGCTGGGATCCGGACGGCTACAGCTGGGCACTCGCGTTGACTGCGGCCGTTCAGGCGCTCGCTGCGCTCGTGATGGCGACGGCCCACCGACGCGGGCGTGCCATTTCAATGTGATGCCCAGCACCAACGTAGCGCTCTGCCGGCGGCGGCGAAATTTCAATGGAGGCTTTATCCGCCCTCGGGCAGTCGACGGACGGGCGGGGCCGGGAAATCGTGCACCACGACCTCCTCCGTCACCGTGTCAAGCACGGCGCAGCTCAACTGCCGGCCATTACGCGGGTCGCGGGCATCACCGGCCGAGCCGGGATTGACCACCAGCACCCGACCGATGCGACGGACGATCTGTTGGTGCGTGTGGCCGTAGAGTACGATATCGGCGTCGGCCTCGCCAAAACGTTGCAGCTCGGAGCTGGTGGGCACCACATAGCTGCCGCGCGGCTCCCACGGCGTCGAGTGCACCATCAGGATGCGCTTGCCGTCGATTCGCAACGCGCGCCGATGGGGTTGCTCGGCGAGCCAGCCAAGCAATGGCCGATCGATGTCCGCCCGGGAACGCACCCGCGCGCCGGCCGCGCCGAGGAAGACCTCCTCGTGATTGCCCAGGATGGTGAGCGCGTCGCGCTCGCGCAGCCGGCCGATCACGGCATTCGAGAAGCGATACTCGTAGATACTGTCACCGAGACACAGCAGCGCATCGATTGGGCCCATGATCTCCAGGGCCCGATCGAGGCCATCGATGTTGCAATGCAGGTCGGAGACGATACCGAGCTTCAACAGAGGCCTCTGATTCGATGGGCGCGCGCCACGCCGTGGCGCTCTGCTTGAGGCGGACGCCCTAAGCTGTAGCCGGCAGCGGCAGATCGAGCGTCGTGGTGCGGCGCATCTCTCGGCGGTGGGTCTTGTCATCGAACGGCCGAGCGCGATGCATGGTGCAGCGATTGTCCCAGATCACGAAATCATGCGGCCGCCAGACGTGGCGATAGACGAATTGCGGCTGCGTAGCGTGGTCGATCAGGTCGCGCAGCAGCAGCCGGCCTTCCGGCACCTGCCAGTCGACGACATGGGCCGCGTGCGAGGCGAGATAGAGGGCGCGACGGCCGGAGCCCGGGATCGTGCGCACCAGCGGATGGACGGCGCCCTTCAGCTTTTCCCGCTCGTCCTCATCGAAGTCGAAGCCGAGGACGTGGCGCGAATAGACGATGGAATGATAAACGCGCAGCTCTTCAATCGAGGTGCGGGTTTCGCCGTCGAGAGCATCGTAGGCGGCGCGCATGTCGGCGAACTCCGTATCGGCCCTCACCGGCGGCACCACCCGCGCCGACAGCATTGAGTAGCGGCCCGGCGGATCGACGAACGATGCATCAGTGTGCCACAGGCGGTTGGCGACCGAGGAGGCGCGCATGCGGTTGTTCGCGTCCCGGATCTTGCCGTCATGGTCCACATTGGAAACGTCGGCCAGCGCCTCGTTGCCGAACCGGTTGTTGCCGATAGCCGAGGAAGACGTACGGGCATGCAGCGTGCCGTCGAAACGTTGCGCGAAGTCGAGCTGCTCTTCGTTGGTGAAATTCTGATTGCGGAACACGAGTACGGCGTACTTGTCCATGCCGGCGCGGATCGCCTCCAGCGATTCGCGATCATGCACCTGGCGCAGGTCGATCGCGCCCACTTCACCAGCGAATACGGCCGTGAGCGGCGTGATGGTGACGGTCATCGGTGCCTCCTTCAAGGAGAACAAGTGGGTCATCCTGAATGAAGTCCACGCGACAACCAACATGGATTTTTGTCAGGCGAAGGCCCCGTCAGCACGACGTCGGGCGCGGACATGCGCCTGTTTTCGTACCTACGTGCGTGAGCTGGTCGCTTCGATCCGGGGTACGCTCAGGAACTCGGCCAGCTCGGCGGCAATGATGGCGGGATGTTCCGCACCCTCACCAGCCCGGCGGATGAAGCGCGCCACGTCGCGCATATCCTTTTCCTTGAGTCCGATCCGGGCCAGTTCGTGTGTCGCAAGGCGCAGCCCCGTCCGCTGGCCCGGCGCGTCGCCCGTGAGCGCGCAGTCCGTGAGCAGGACATTTGCCTTCTGGCAGTTCAGCTCGAATGCACGCGTCTTGCCGTCGCCGAGGCGAATGAAGATCTGGTGTGACTTCGAATAGCCCCTCTTTGCCGCCAGTACGTCCAGGCCTTCCTCGCTCAGATAGCCGCCAAGTGCTGCCGAGTTGCGGACGATCTGATGCGCCAGGTTCTCGCCGATTTGCTCGAGTTCGAGCAGCGCGAGCGCCAGCGCCGCGTATTTGTTCTGATCACGAGTCTGCATGAAGAACGGGAAGGTGCAATCCAGCACTTTCGCGGCAATGTCGTCATCGTTCGTGGCGACGAAGCCGCCCACCGGGCCAAACATGATTTTGTGCGTGCTGCCCGTGAGGACGTGCGCACCTTCGGCGATCGGGTCCTGGAACGCGCCACCGGAAATGAGCAGGCCGAGGTGAGCCGCGTCGTACATCACGAGCGCGCTGACGCGATCGGCGATCTTGCGGATTTCCGTGACCGGGTAGGGGAAGAGAACCTTGCTGCCGCCGAAGACCAGAAGCTTCGGTTTCAGGCGATCGACGTCCTTTGCGAGGGCATCGAGGTCGATCTCGAATTCCTCGTTGGCCGGGGCCATGTCATGAATCGCGAGGGACCGCAGGCCCGCCGATCCGTCGGGGTGATTGGCGAAGTTTCCGCCGCCTGCTTCGCTCTGCGACAGGATGACGTCGCCGTTCTTGAGCAAGGAGAAGAAGACAGCCGAGTTGGCCATCGACGTGCTCGTCGGGCGCCAATCGACATGCTTCACCTTGAAGCGACGGCGAAGCAGCGAGATCACAATGCCCTCGACTTCGTCGACATAGCGGTTCTGGTTGCCGTGCGGATAGATTTTGCCGCCGGGCAGACCTTCGGTAAGCCGCGTCGCCATGTCCGACGCCAGCAGTGCCTTGACGCGGCGCGACAGCAGTGTTTCGGCGGCGGTCATGTTCAGGCAACGCCGGCGCCAACTGTCGTGCTCTTCGACCAGCCGCTCGACGCGATCCTGCAACGCTTCGACACTGAACTTGTCGAGAGAGGAGTCGACGGCCTGGACGTAACCCTCAAAGTCGTCTCGCAGTTTCTGGTCCATCGTCGGTCCCCTCGACAGCTGGAATAACTAGTTGGATCTGGTCATTTCCTGACCGGCAACGGCAGCAGGATCGAGCCCGACGAAGTGCCGATACTGCACCGGGTCGGTCGCGCCTTCCGTGTTCACGACAAGCACGCGCGAACGGCCATCGAGCCTGAGAGCGTCACGTACCGAGGCATCTCCAGCGATCGACACAAGTCCTGCCAGGCCAACGCCGCCACTTTCTCCAGAGACGATCGCCGGATCGCCGGCTGAAGGGCGCGCGAGGCGGTTCATCATCGCGATGGCGTCGGCATCGTCGATTGTCATGAAGGCATCGGCCACGCGCGAAAGAATGCGCCATGCGACCAAGGATGGTTCGTAACATTCCAGCATCGCCATGACCGTCGGCGGACCTGCCTTGACCCTCACCGGCTGACGAGCCCGGGCACTCTGCAAGACGCAAGCCGCACGCAGTGGCTCGACGATGGTTACGGTTGGCCGGTTGTCACCAAGCAGGACGGCGAGATGCCCGGCTACGGCGGCGGCAAATCCGCCGACCCCAGCTTGCAGAAAGACATGTGTCGGGGGTTCCGGCAGATCACGAAGCGCCTCGCGCACGAGTGCAACGTAGCCCTGCATCACCAGGCCCGGAATGTGCTCGTAACCCGGCCACGAGGTATCCGAGACGGTCAGCCAGCCCGTGTCGGCCGCTACGCGCGCGGCCTCCGCGACGCTGTCGTCGTAATTTCCGTCCACCCTGATGATGCGGGCGCCAAAGCGTGCAATGGCGGCAGCACGCTCTTCGCTCACGCCCTCATGGACGAAGATCACCGACTGAGCGCCGACGAACTGGGCGCCTTGCGCGACAGATCGGCCATGGTTTCCATCCGTCGCGCAGGCCACCGTGATTCGCGAGGCAATGCTCCGGACGGCCGGATCATGCAGTTCACCAACGTCCACACGCCGGCCCAGATGCCGCGCGGCCGCTTCCAGGACGAGGCAAATGACCGCGTAGGAACCGCCCAGTGCCTTGAAGCTGCCAAGTCCGAGGCGATGTCCCTCATCTTTTACGGCGATCGAGCCCACGCCCAGCTCTGCCGCGAGCGCCGGAAGCAGATGCAAGGGCGTCGGGACATGATTGGGGCGGTGGCGCAGAAAACGCGCGACGTCGTCGGCAGCTGCAGCGCCAAGGAGCGTCGCGTCAGCGGGAAGGAGCGGTTGCCGATGCTCGGCCAGTGCGTTGAGAATGAACAAATGCCGACCCCATCCAAGATGCGCAAATTTATTGCGAAGTAATCGACAGAAGCGCTCTAATAAGCCCCGTTTGGTGCAAGTTTGTATCGTTTGGGGATGCCAAAGTGAGGCGACGTACCGCTGTTCCATCTTCGTCCTTGGACGAGTTCGATCTCGCCATCCTCGCGGTTCTCGAGCGCGATAACACCACTCCCCAGCGCGACATCGGCGAAAGGGTCAACCTGTCTGCCCCGGCCGTTCAGCGCCGTGTTCGCAGAATGGAAGAGCAGGGCGTCATCAAAGCCAACGTCGCGGTCGTGAATCCGGCGAGTGTTGGGCGGCCATTGACGATCGTCGTCGCCGTCGATGTCGAGAGCGAGCGCGTCGATCTGCTGGATGCGGCCAAATCAAGCTTCGCCGCCGCCCCCGAGGTCCAACAGTGCTACTACGTTGCGGGCGAGGCGGACTTCATTCTCGTGATCTGTGTGGCCACCATGGCCGAATACGAAGGTCTCTCACGCCGTCTGTTCTTCGGGAACCCCAATGTCAAACGCTTCCGGACCTTTGTTGCCATGGACCGTGTCAAGACCGGGCTTGCCGTCGTGCCGCCGTTGAAAAGCTAGCTGTCACGCCGCGTTTACCGCGTCCCGAAGACCTCCTCGAACAGCGCGAGCATCATCATCCACGATCGCTTGTCGGCGGCAGGACTGTAGCCGTAGCCGGGGATGTTCAGTCGATCGATGTCGGGATTGGTGTAGGCATGGCCGACTCCGCCGAAGAGGTGGAGCTGCCAGTCCACCTGCTTTCTCTCCATTTCGTCAGCGAAAGCGGCTCTGTCTTCCGCCGGTACATCCGGATCCCGATCGCCGATCATCATCAGGACCTTGGCCTGGATCGGGTGGTCGAGACTGCCGGTGGGACGCTTCAGGCCAGGATGGAAACCGACAGCGCATTGAAGGGGCGCCCCGCCGCGTGCGAGTTCGAGAGCGCTCATGCCACCCTGGCAAAAGCCGATTGCCGCCATCCGCTTCTGATCGACGCCAGGCAGAGTCATCAGGAGCCTGAGCGCAGCGCTGGCTCGAGCGAGCATGAGTCCCGGCGCGGATGTCAACGCGATGTGGTGGCTCACGGCTTCGGACAACGATAGTCCCTGAACGCCATACATATCGAGGGCGAACGCCGCATAGCCAAGCTCAGCCAGGCGTCTTGTGCGTGCCCGTATGTGATCATTCATGCCGAAGGCTTCGTGTGCGACCAGAATTGCCGGTTTCTCCGTGTGCGGCGCATTGTCGGCGAAGTACCCTGTCAGCAAAGTGCCATCGCAATCGTAGTCTACCGTGCGTGTCTCCACCTCGGCTCTCCTCATCTGGCAGGGCGGTCATCCCCCTAGATCTGGGGTCCGGTAACCATTCACAAAAGGCCGCCTGTCCCAGACGCCGGGCTTTTGTTTTGTACCCCGCGGCAGGCGGCTAAGCTTGTCCGATCTGGCAGTATCGGCTGACCAGGACAGGGGGAAATCATGACCAGCCAGCTCCGGTTTTCCGTACTCGTACTGCCAAACGTGTCGTGGCCGGAACTTCTGCGCCGTTGCCGGCATGTCGAGGCGCTTGGGTTCGATTCCGTCGGGCTCGCCGATCATCTCGTCGACTGGGCCGGTGGGAAGGGGCCGTGGTTCGAGCTGTGGACGCAGCTTGCCGCCATCGCGCAGGCAACGACGCGCATTCGCCTGGCGACTCTGGTCGCCCAGATCCCGTTGCGCAACCCAGCCCTGCTGGCGTCGCAGGCACTCACGGCCGATCATGTTTCCGGCGGCCGGCTCGATGTCGGGCTCGGCATTGGACTGGAGATCGATCCGTCGTATCGGATGATGGGCATCGAGAATTGGAATGCCAAGGGAACGGGTCGCCCGTTTCGGCGAGTATGTCGAAATCGTCGACCGATTGCTGTCGCACGAGGAGACATCGTTCCAAGGGCGCTTCTATCAGGTGGATGCCGCAGCACTGCGGCCGCGCCCCGTCCAGTCGCCGCGGCCGCCGATCATGATCGCTGCCATGGGCGCGGTCATGCTGGGGCATGCTGCACGGCATGCCGATATCTGGAACAGCATCAGCTTCGCCAAGACCTTCGAGGCTCAGATCGACGAAACGCGCCAGCGCGTGGCGACAATCGACGCGCGGTGCGCGGCGATCGGGCGCGATCCGGCCACCCTGCGGCGGTCCTATCTCATGCTCGACCCGACCGCTCGCTCAAGCGGCGGCATGATCAAATACTATGAGTCAGAGGAAACCTGCCGGCGCATGGTGGAGCAGGTGATCGCGCTGGGCATCTCCGAAGTGGCTTTCTACTATCCCATGCTGGATGAGCAGGTGCCGATGTTCGAGCGGATTGCGCGCTACGTCCTGCCGGCGCTGAGGGCGGCGCACGGATAAGATCAAGGCCCGCCGCTTCGTGCCAGCTTGGCGTCCTTCCAGGCAAAATAGCGCATCGCGAGCGGCAGGAACCATGGATTGCCGCGATACAGCGGCAGGGTCGGAAACGTCGCAGCCTCGAAGGCGCTGGTTCCAGCCGGCAGGCCGAGAATCTTCTGCGCGATCTTCAGCCCGAAGAACGATCCCATGGGCACGCCGGCGAAGTTGTAGCCCATGCCGTACCAGATGCCGTCGTGGCATCCGATATGCGGCATCATGTCGAACGTGCCGGCGCATTGCCCGGTCCAGACGTGGCTCAGCTTGACGTCGGCGAGATCTGGTAGCGCGCGTGCGAGGCGCCCGTGCAGGAGGGCGGCGATGGTTGCGGGATCCTCAAGGCCGTTGGCCGTGGCACCGCCGAACAGCAGGCGCGGCGAGTCGGGGGCGGGCCGGAAAAAATCGATGTCGAGGTTGGAATCGATCACCGTGCGCCGGTGCGGAAGCTGCTTCTCCAGCAGTTCCGGCGGCAGCGGCTCGGTCGCCGCCATATAGCCGACAAAAGGTATGACGCGGCGGGCATGCCAGGGCAGGCTCTTCGGCGTGTAGCCGTTGGTGGCGACGACCACATCCCGTGCGCGCGTCGCTCCAGCGGCGGTGATGATTCGGAAGCGATCACCCTGGCTGGCCTGCTCGATCGCGGTGACGGCGCAATTGCCGAAGATCGCGACTCCGGCTGCCAGCGCCCTTGTCATCAGGCCACGGTGATAAAGGCCCGGGTGCAGCGATCCGAGATCGGGAATGACCGCGCCGCCGTCATAAAGGTCGGTGGCCATTTCCTCGCGCAGCCGGTCGCGCGGCACCATGGCGTAGGGTAGTCCGAGGTCGGCTTTCATGCCTGCCAATTCGCGCTCCAGCACGGCATAGTGAGCCGCCGATGTCGCTGCAATGAGGCGCCCGCAGCGGACGGCATGGCAGTCGATGCCTTCCTCTTCGATGAAGGCCAGGATGCCGTCATAGGCCGCCGACAGGTCACGATAGATGGCGGTGGCATAGGCGATGCCCTTGGCCGCCTTCAGGTCGACATAGGATTTTTTCAGTGTTCGGCCCAGAAATCCGGCGTTGCGGCGGGAGGCGCCGTAGCCTGGACGCTCCTTGTCGAACACCGCGACGCTTCGTCCGGCCCGCGCCAGGGTCAAGGCAGCGCGTAAGCCGGTGTAGCCGGCTCCGATGACGATCGCGTCGTACGAGGGGGCCATTACGCCGCCTGCGCTTTCGGTCAGCGGCGCGGCGTCCCACCAATAGGGTGCATTCTTGAAGTCGGTGGTAAACAGGTCCTTCATCGAGAGAATCCCGAAGCGGCGCTTCCCGCCCGAACGGCCTACAGGACTCCCGCATAATGAGCCGCCCCGCCGTCGATCGTGACGATCGTGCCGGTGATGTGCGACGCCCGATCGGATGCCAGGAAGGTGACGAGATCGGCGCACTGCTCGGGCGTGCCGGCGGGTGGATGGGTCGGGATCAACTCCTGCCAACGCGCCGGATCTCCCAGTTTTTCCCGCGCGGTCGTGCGCAGCATCGTCTCCATGCGCTCGGTCCGGATGAGGCCGGGATTGCAGCCGACGACACGGATGCCGTCGGCCAGGCTGCTGCCGCCCATGCCGCGGGTGAAAGCCATCAGCGACGCATTGCCGGCGCTGCCGGCGATGTAGCCCCAGGTCGGCCGTTCTCCGGCCGTGCCGAGGACGTTGACGATGACGCCGCCACCACGTGCCTTCATGGCAGGATAGACGGCGCGGCTGAGATTGACGTAGCCGAACACCTTGAGATCCCAGGCCTGGCGCCAGCGCGCTTCGTCCACCGCCTGCAGGTCGCCGGCAGGAATGGCGCCGGCATTGTTCACCAGGATGTCGATGTCGCTGCACGCCGATGCCAGCGACCGTGCAGCGTCGCCGTTGCTGAGATCGACGGCGTGGATGGTCACGGAAACATTGTGTCGCGCCAGGATCGCGTCCCTGGCCCGCTCCAGATCCGCCTTTGTTCGTGACGCGATATGCAGGTGGCAGCCTTCTTCGGCCAGTTGCCGGGCGCAGGCCAAGCCAATCCCCTTGGAAGCGCCGGTGACCAGGGCAAGCTTGCCGCGCAGATTCAGATCCATAGCGACCTTCCGGTGATGTGATCAACCCGTTACGGGCGACAGCGTACCGGCGATCGAGATGCTCGTACAAGCACCCCGCGACACGTTCGCTTTGAAGCAGAGCCTGTCAGGTGATGCGTGTGGATGAGGGGCGAGCGGTTGGCCGACCTGTGGACCTCAACTGCCGGTGGACGCATAGCGTGCCATGCCGATGCGCCAGGCGAGGAATGAAACGGCAAGGAACACGAAGCCGGCGAGCGGCGCCAGCGGCAGGAACCAATCCGGGGCGCCGAGCGGATCGGGCCGTTTCAGGATGGCGAGCACCGGATAGTAGGCCACGCAAGCCAGCGGCACGCCGAAGGTCAGCAGATGCCGGAACCAGGCTGCGTAGATGTTGAGCGGATACTGCGCCGCCTGGACGCCGCCATACGTCAGCACGTTCACGATCTCCAGGCTCTCGACGGTCCAGAAAGCCAGTGTTGCCTGCAGGATCAGGAGTCCGACGAACAGCGCCACACCGCCGGCCACGGCCCAGGCCGCGATCACAGCCGTGGCGATGTCCCAGTCGATCGGGACGAGATGGCTCGCGAGGATCAACACGGCGAAAGCCTGCAGCAGCCGGCCCAGTCGTGACAGCCGCACCTCGTAACCGGCCAATTGAAGGGCGGCCGCGCGCGGTCGCAGCAGCACACGATCGAAAGCACCGGTACGCACGAAGTCGGTGCCGAACACGTCAAAACCGCGACCGAGCAGGTCGGCGATCGAGAACGCGATATTCACCAGCGCATAGAACAGGGCGACCTCGCCGAAGGACCAGCCACCGACCGGTCCGAAGCGATCGAACAGTGCGAACACCCCCAGGATCTCGATTGCCGTCGCCGCGCAATGGCCGGCGGTCAGCATCAGCGTTGCCGCCGGGTATTGCGCCTGCGCGCGCAGCGAGGTTGCGACGTAGCGGCCATAGAGAGCGAGCGCATTCATGGTCATCCGCCTTGCATCTCGAGCCGGTGCATCACCCGATCCATGGCCAGGCGGCCGAGAGCGATCAGCACCAGGGTCCAGCCTGCCTGTAGAGCCAGTCCCTGCAGCGCCGCGGTGCCCTGCAAGTCGGCGAAATAGATGCGAAACGGAATGTCGACGAGGCCGGCCAGCGGCTGCACCTGCAGGAAGGGCCGCACGGCATCAGGGAAAAAATTCAGCGGCAGAAGGGAGCCAGAAAAGACGATCACCAACGGCATCAGGACAGCATTCACCCCGCGTTCATTGAGGCTCGCGGCCACGATGATGTTCGCCAGCATCACGACGGCGACGCTGAGTGCCGTCATCAGGGCAAAGGCAGGGATGAACAGCAGCGCAGCCGCGATCCCGGACGGCGGCTGCCATGCCCAGTCGCCAAGGCCTGCGAGCGGCAGGACGATCATCGCCGCAAGCGCCATCAGGGCCGCACGCGGCATCGTGCGGGCCAGCATCCATCCAAGGGTGCGCACATACCAGTAGCCGTACGCGTCGAGCGGCCGCAGCCGGTCGTAGCCGATGCCGCCGGTGCGCACGGCATGGCCGATCTCCGGATCGGCGACCCAAGGCAGCAGCGCGAGCAGCGCCTGGCCGAGCCAGACATAGGTGATGGCGTCGGCCAGGCTGATTGGCGCCGCCGCAGCGTGGGTGCCGTAGAAGGCGGCAAAGACCATGATGCGGATCGCGCCCCACCAGCACTGCGTCGCAAAGCCGGCCAGCGCCGCAACGCGGTATTGCAGCATGAGCTGGAAGCGCGCGCGAAAGGCGGCGAGATAGGGGCGCGCCCAGTGCATCGTCATGCCTCATGTGCATCGTGCAGGGCGTAGAAGCGCGTGATCACCTCCTCGATGGCGGGCTCGTCGACGTGGATATCCTGGACAGCATGTTCAGTCGCGATGGCAGCGATCAGTTGAGGCGTAGGGATACGCGCCGGATCGAAGGCAAGTTCGAGCGAGCGTTCGGTACGTGCCCGCACCGTGACACCCGGCATCTCGAACGCAGGCGCGGGGCCAGCGAAGTCGATGTAGAGCCGTCGTTCGGCAAGAATGCCGGCCCTCAGGCTCTCGAACGGGCCGTCGGTGAGCACGCGGCCCTGGCCGATGACGATGACGCGCTCGGCCAACGCCTCGACGTCGTGCATGTCGTGGGTCGTGAGCAGCACGGTCACGCCCTGTTCGCGATTGAGCCGTCGCACGAACGCGCGCACGGCAAGCTTCGATGGGGCGTCGAGTCCGATGGTCGGTTCGTCGAGGAAGAGGATCGCGGGATCGTGCAGCAGCGCGGCGACGAACTCCGCCCGCATGCGCTGGCCCAGGGAGAGCTGGCGCACCGGCTGGTCCAGCAACGGCTCAAGCCGCAGCATGGCGACCAGTTCGTCACGCCGGCGGTGATAGCGGGCGGGCTCCACGCGATAGATGTCAGCCAACAGGTCGAAGCCATCGAGCACCGGCAGATCCCACCACAACTGGCTGCGCTGGCCGAACACCACGCCGATGCGGGCCACATGGCGTATGCGGTCCTCGTAGGGTATGAGACCACCCACCTCGACCCGACCGCGCGTGGGCCGCAGGATGCCCGATAGGATCTTCACGGTGGTGGACTTGCCCGCGCCGTTGGGTCCGATGAAGGCCAGCAGTTCGCCAGCTTCAAGGCTGAACGAAACACCAGCCAGCGCATGCACCTCCCGCCAGCGCCGGCGCACAAGGCCGCGCAATGCACCGGCGAGGCCAGGCGCGCGTTCAGCGACGCGATAGGTCTTGGCCAGCGCCTCGACGAGGATCTGGGGCATGGGCGGCGTTCCGCCGGTTGGGTCGAAAGGGCGCGGAACCTATGCGAGCTTCCGTGGCCGGTCAATCGCTTTCGATCGCTGATGTTGCTTCTTCTTCGTCTATTCCCTTGGAATTAGCAGACAGTATGATCTGAATCGTTCAAGAACCGGATGCGGGAGGCGCAGATGCATCGTTTAGCACTCGTCATTGCAGCTTTGTTGGCGCTCCTTGGATGCGCGGAACCAACTGCACCGTCTCCGGCTCTGGGACAACGAACCAACCCGACGTTCGTACGACAAGTCGCTGGCCCGGATACGTATCTCGGCCAGATGCCAACGTCGGTCGTGCTCCTGAAATCGGGAAACCCGGCGCGTGATGCAGCTTTTTGCCGCGAGTTCGTCAGGCTACAGACGGCGCAGGCTGCTTTGACGCAATCGCCTCTCGCACCGAACGTGATCCTGACGCGCTGGCCCGTCCGAGTGGCGCCCGGTGATGCGGTTCGTCCGGATGACTGTACTTACCTGACCGACAGTTACGATTTCGCGCGGGCGGCGCGGCTCATGGGCGAGATCCGACTCAGCAGCGGGAGTTTCAATGGCCCTGGACCGTTTCTGATGATCATCGACGGCCCGAAGGTCATCGCGGTTGATGGCTCGACCTATGGCGATTTCGCGCCATTCGTGGATCGGTGGCAGGATGCCGTGAACAAGATGCAGGGCCAGATAACCAGCCGGCGGCCGAGTCTCATTGGCGGGCTGCTACGCGGGATGTGGACGCTCATCAAAGGCGTGCTGCTCGCCGTGTTCCCACCAGCTGGCGGCGCGGCTCTCATCATCGAAGGCATCATCGGGGATGTCGTCTGCCCGTAATGACGGTAGGACGGCTGACGATAGGGATGACGTCGGACATCCCGGTATCCAGCGATAGCTTAAGCCAAAAGAAATAGACTGGCAACGCCACGCACATTGCAATAGATGAGATCCCCTTCGCGCATGGAGGGGATACGCATGATCGCCTGCGGATTGGATTTCGGAACGTCAAACTCGGCCATCGGCATCAAGCGCGACGATGTCGTGACACTCGTGCCGCTCGAAGACGACAAGACCCTGATACCGAGCGCGGTGTTCTTCGACTACGAAACGAATGGCCAGGTCCTGTTCGGCACCGACGCCATCTCCGCCTATGTCGGTCAGACCGAAGGTCGGCTGATGCGGGCACTGAAGTCGATCCTCGGCTCCCCGTTGATCGATGAAGAGACCAGCCTGGGCAGTCGCAAGGTGCCGCTGACGACAGTCGTCGAACTCTTCGTTCGGCACTTGAAACAGAAGGCGGAAGCCGTCGCAGGACGGGAGATCACGTCCATCGTGCATGGCCGGCCGGTGCGGTTTGTCGATGGCGACAGCCAGGCGGATGCGCGCGCGCAGGACGTGCTGGAAGCCGTCGCCAGGCGCGTGGGGTTCCGCAACGTGCGGTTCGTCTATGAGCCGATCGCCGCCGCCCATCACTACGAGCAAACGGTGTCGCGGGAGGAACTGGTGCTGATCGCCGATATCGGCGGCGGCACGAGCGACTTCTCCATCGTGCGGATCGGGCCGCAGCGTCGCGACCGCACCGACCGTACCGATGACGTCCTGGCGACCGCCGGTGCCCGTGTCGGCGGCACGGACTTCGATACTGCCCTCAGCCTCGCGGCGGTAATGCCGCTGCTGGGCTTCGGCACGCAACTGGTCAAAAAGAACCTGCCGATGCCCAATGCGCTCTATTATGAGCTTGCGACCTGGTCGACGATCAACTTTGCGTACACGTACAAGAACGAGCGCGATCTCGCCGAACTCGCCCTGGATGCGCGCGAGCCCGAGAAAGTCGGGCGCTTCCTGAAAGTGATCCGCGAACGACTGGGCCATCGTCTGGCGTTCGCCGCCGAGGAAGCCAAGATCGCGCTCAGCGGCGTGGATCGCGCAGAGGTGTCGCTGGCCTTCCTCGAGGATGGCCTTGTCGCTTCGACGAAGCGGGCCGGTTTCGAACGCGCCATCGCCGCGAAGACCGATCGGCTCTATCGCACGGCAAGCGACTGCATCTCGGCAGCAGGCTTGAGCGGTGATACCATCGACACGATCTTTCTCACCGGCGGATCAAGCCGCATGCCCGCCGTGCGCTCGGCGATCGCTCGTGCGGCACCGTCCGCTCGTTTAGCCACCGGCTCGGATTTTCTGTCCGTGGCGTTGGGTTTGACCCAGCTGGCGGGTCGCACAGCCTGAGAACTGCGGCGACCACGAGCGGCTGGGGCACGACGACGTACGACGCCATTTCGCGCCGTGCTTATCGTTGCCGTTAGATTTCATTGATTGTCTGCCCAGTGCCGTTCTCTACGGTGCGGCCGATCTTGATCGGAAAGCACCGCGTCATGAAAAAGCTTCTTGTTCTTCTCGCCGCAAGCTTAGTTGTTCTGGCTGTGCCGGCCGCCGCCCGCGACAAATTGAAGGTGGGCATATCCGGCGGCGATGGCGAACTCATCTGGCGCAAGGTCGGCGAGGTGGCCGGCAAGGACGGCCTTGATGTCCAGGTCGTCGTCTTCAACGACTACCTGCTGCCTAACGCGGCCCTGGACGCCGGCGATCTGGACGCGAATGCCTTTCAACATAAGCCCTTCCTGGATAGCCAGATCAAGTCGAAGGGGTACAAGATCACCGCGATCGCGGACACGATCGTTGCCCCGATCGGTTTGTACTCACGAAAAATCAAGACGGTGAATGATCTGCCGAAAGGAGCGACCATCGGCATTCCGAACGATCCGTCCAATGGCGGTCGGGCGCTGTTGCTGCTGCAGGCTCAGAATCTCATCAAGCTCAAGGCGGGTGTGGGCATCCTGCCGACGGTTCTCGATATCACCGAGAATCCCAAGAGCCTGAGGATCAAGGAACTGGATGCGGCGCAACTCCCGCGCAGCCTCGACGATCTCAACGCCGCGGTGATCAACACCAACTATGCGCTGCAGGCCGATCTGTGGCCGGGCAAGGACTCGATTGCGATCGAGGCAGCGAAGGACAATCCCTATGGCAATGTGATTGCCGTCCGGACCGTCGACAAGGACAAGCCCGTCTTCAGGAAGCTGGTCGCAGCGTACCACACCGATGTGGTACGCCAGTTCATCCTCGAGACATTCAAAGGCTCCCAGATCCCCGTCTTCTGACGGTCCCGGTCGAAAGATGGCGCCACCTCAGCGCTCGGCATCATCCTTGCGCATCAGGTAGCAGTCCATGATCCATCCGTTCGCGCGACGGGCATCCGACCGACGTCTTTCGATATCCGACGCCACGTCCGCGAGCTTGCCTGCAACGCGTATCTCGTTCGGCATGCCGATATAGGCGCCCCAATAGATCTGCACGTTCTGGCCAGCAAACTGCTTGTACGTATCGCCGGCGTCGAGCATGACCGCGACGCTGTCGGCGTCCGCCGGCCAACCCTGCGACAGGCGGCGGCCTGTGGTGATCGTGACGGATTGGCCGATGCGGTTGAGCGTCGTGCGGGATTTGGCCGCCAGTGCCTGGAGGCTGGTGATACCGGGAATGACTTCGTAGTCGAACGGATGATGGCCATCGCTCGCGATCGCTTCGACGATGCGAAGGGTGCTGTCGTAGAGGGAGGGGTCGCCCCAGACGAGGAACGCACCGCATTCGCCGTCGGCAACCTCGCGTGCGATCAGATCCGTGAAAACGGCTTTCTTACGCTCATTCAAGTCCTCGACGCAGCCGTGGTAGTCCGTCGGATCGCTGTCGCGCTCCAGGCTGGCGACTTCGACGATGCGGTAAGTGTCATTGGTGATGTAGCGCCGGCAGATCTCGTGCCGATACGACGCCAACGCCGCCTTGGCCGGGCCTTTGTCCATGACGAAAAAGACGTTGGTACGATTGAGCGCACTGATGGCCTGAACCGTGAGATGCTCCGGATCTCCAGCGCCGATTCCGATGATCAGAATCTTCTTCATGACACAGGCGTCCACTCCGGCATCGATGGCAGGCGTACGACTTCACCGACGCAAACGACCGCTGGAGCCATGGTCGCGTCGTGGATGCTGGCGTCACCCATGCTTCCCAACGTCGTCTCGATGATGCGCTGGTCCGCCAAGGTGGCACGGCAGATGATGGAGACCGGCTCATCGCTGGGCCGTCCGGCGGCGATCAGGTGCTGGCGGATCTCCCGCAGATGCCGCAGCGCCATGTAAAGCACGATCACGGGTGAACTGCGTGCCACCGCCGGCCAGTCGATGCCGGTCGGCACGTCGCCGGACCGGTCGTGGCCTGTCAGGAACGTCACGGCATGATTGGTGTCGCGATGGGTTACCGCGATGCCGGCATAGGCCAGACCGGCGATGCCGGCCGTCACACCCGGCAGCACCCGAAACGGGACACCGGCGCGCAGCAAATCCTGAGCTTCCTCGCCGCCGCGGCCGAAGACGAAAGGATCACCGCCCTTGAGCCGCAACACACGGCGGTTCTCGCGGGCAAGGCGGACCAACAGTTGCGACACCGTGGCCTGCGTCGGCGACGGCTGCCCGGCGCGTTTGCCCACGAACTCAATGGACGCATCGCCTCGGGCCCACTGGAGAATGCGGGTATCGACCAGTGCATCGTGGACAATGACATCTGCCTGTTGCAGTGCTGACCAGGTGTGCAGCGTCACCAGACCCGGGTCGCCCGGCCCGGCGCCGGCGAGCCACACCCAGCCCGGCATCAGTTCAGGCCATTCATGACCGGCGGCTGCCGGCAGTTGACTGTTCCAGCTCATCGTTCGGAGATCGCTTTGAGCACATCCGCCAACCGGTCCCATGCGGTGGGGTGTCCAGGCAGGCCGAAGCGCAGCCACGATGGATGGTCCGAAAACGGGCGCACCAGAATCCCGGCCTGGCCCAGCGCGCGATAAAGGGCCGGTGCGTCAGGGTGCTCCGCCAGCCTGAACAGATGCGTGCCGCCGATGATGCGCAAGCCAGCCTGGGTCAGAAGCGCATCCAGGCGGGATGTGCTGTCGGCCAGATGCCGTCGGGTCCGTGCGCGCCACGCGGAGTCCTGTAATGCAGCCGCGCCGACGGTGATGGCAGGACCTGATACGGCCCAGGGCCCTAACGCCTGGCGGACCCGTTCGGCATGGGCGGCAGCAGCGAGGAGGAAACCCAACCGGACTCCGGCAAGGCCGTAGGTCTTGCCGAACGAACGCAGGATCAGGAGCCGCGGATGCGGCAGCAGGGACGCGGCGCCCAGCGCGGCGTCCTCCAGGTCGGCAAAGGCTTCGTCAATCACGACCCAGCCATCATGCGCCGCCTGGTGCGCCAGCAAGCCCTGCACGGCACCGCGATCGTAGCGGCGGCCATCCGGGTTGTTCGGGTTACAGAGCACGACGATCTCGGCCCGGCCAATGTCGGCGAGGTCGCTGGCCTCGTGTACCTGGGCGCCCCCGGCACGCCAGCACGCTGCGTGCTCGTTGTAGGTCGGCGACAGGACGGCGACAGTGGTCGCACGAAACAGGAGCGGCAGCAGATTGATCAGAATCTGCGTGCCCGGCGCGGCGACCACCATGTCGGTCGACGCAACGTCGTAGGCCTGTGCCGCCGCAGCCAGAAGGGTGTCCAGCGATTCGGGTTCCGGCAGACGGGCGAAGGCGTCGATCGGAATGGAGGGCAGCGGGTAGGGGACGGGATTGATACCGGTCGACAGATCAACGAACGGTTCCGGCGCGGACGGAAACGCGCGCCGCGCGGCCTGTATGCGGCCGCCGTGCAGGGCGTTCGCCGCGTAGGATGAGGTGATGGTCATCGGTTGGCTCATCGTGCCAGGTGAAGCAGCCGGTCGACGTCGACATGCGTTTCCAGATGTGTGGCCAGGCGATCGAGAGTGGCCTCGATTTCGAGGCCGTGGTTGCGGGTCGACGGTGCTGTTCCCAGACGCACGAGCCAGGCCGAGCGCTGGCGATCGTCGGCGAAAAACCCGTGCGTGTAGGTGCCGGCCACGAGCCCGTCCGCAGAGGTGGCACCATCGGTTCTGCCATCCATCAGCCGGACAAAGGGGCGTGCGGTATCCACGCCCGTCGTGCGGCCCATGTGCATTTCGTACCCGCGAAACGACACGCCATCCGCCATGGTTTCTCCGGTGACATGGAGCAGGCGCTTGTCTGCCGTCAGGGTGGTTTCGACGTCGAGCAGTCCGAGGCCGGCGACGCTGCCGGGCGTGCCTTCCACGCCGTCAGGATCGGCAATGCGGCCCCCGAGCATCTGATAGCCGCCGCAGAGGCCAAGAACGCGACCGCCGCGTCGCCGGTGCGCCTTGATGTCGATATCCCACCCAGCGTCACGCAACGCGGCGAGATCGGCCATCGTCGCTTTCGAGCCGGGGAGAATGATCAGGTCGGCAGTGCCCGGCAGTGCCTGCCCGGGGCGCACGCAGACCATGTCGATGCCAGGCTCGGCGGCCAGGGGATCCAGGTCATCGAAATTGGCGATGCGCGGCAGAAGGGGGACGGCGATGACGACACGTCCGTCGCCCTGCGGCTGGTGCCGACGCGCGACCAGGTCCTGCGAGTCTTCCGCCGGCAGCCGCTCGGCGGCTTCGAACCACGGCACCAGGCCCAATGCCGGCCAGCCCGTTCGCTGCGCGATGGCGTCCATGCCGGCGCTGAAGAGGGATGGATCGCCGCGCATGCGGTTGACGATGAAGCCGACGATCATGGCCGCGTCCTGCGGTGGCAATACGGCCTGCGTTCCCACCAGGCTGGCAATGACACCGCCGCGGTCGATGTCGCCGACGACGATGACCGGCACATCGGCAGCGCGGGCAAAGCCCATGTTGGCGATATCGTGGGTGCGGAGATTGATCTCGCTGGCGCTGCCCGCGCCCTCGACCAGGACGATGTCGGCACCGTCACCGAGGCGGTGGAAGCTCTCAAGGACCCGCGGCATCAGGCTCGGTTTCAGCGCCTGGTATGCGCGTGCCGTGGTACGCGCATGGACACGCCCCTGCACGACGACCTGCGATCCCCGTTCAGCCTCGGGTTTCAGCAGTATCGGGTTCATGTGAACCGACGGCGCGACGCCGGCGGCCAGCGCCTGCAGAGCCTGGGCGCGGCCGATCTCACCGCCGTCGGTGGTTACGGCGGCATTGTTGGACATATTCTGAGGCTTGAACGGTCGTACCACGAGGTTGCGGCGCAGACAGGCGCGGGCCAACCCGGCCACCAGCAATGATTTGCCGACGTTCGAGCCGGTGCCCTGCAGCATGATCGCCCGTGCTGGCATCAGTATTCGATGCCGGGTTGTGCCTTTACGCCGGCCTGGAAGTGATGCTTGACGAGAGTCATTTCAGTCACGAGATCGGCAATCTGAATGAGATCGGGCTTCGCATTGCGGCCGGTAACGACGACATGCAGATCCGGGCGGCGGCTGCTCAGCGTCGCGATAACATCATCCAAGGGCAGGTAGTCATAGCGCAAAGCGATGTTGAGTTCGTCGAGGACCAGCAACGCGAGCGCGGGATCCGCCATCAGGCGCTGAGCCTCGGCCCAGGCACGCTGGCAGGCGGCGATGTCGCGGGCGCGATCCTGCGTCTCCCATGTGAAGCCTTCACCCATCGTGTGCCAGGCCACGAGATCACCGAACTGCTGCAGAACGCGACGCTCGCCGGTGTCCCAGCCACCCTTGATGAACTGAACGACGGCGCTGCGGCGATCTTGCGCGATCATGCGCAACACCAGCCCGAAGGCGGCTGTCGATTTGCCCTTGCCCGGACCGGTGTGGACGATCAGCAGGCCTTTCGCCACGGTCTTGCCGGCAACCTTGGCATCCTGCACGGCCTTGCGCTTGGCCATCTTGAAGCGGTGCTGCGCTACATCGTTGGCATCGTCGAGATCCATGGCTTCGCACCGATCCGTTCCGTGTCGCAATGGGCGCGTTCAGTCCTGCACAATCGCGCGGCTGTCAAGCGGTGTGCTGCGGACGATGTTGACTTGCACCGTAGCGGGGGTTACTCACCCTGCGACGGTCCTTCGCAAGAAGGCGAACAGGGAATGCGGTGCGGGTTGACGCCCTATGCCGCAGCTGCCCCCGCAACTGTAAGCGGAAAGCCACTCGTCGATATGCCACTGGGTACGCCCGGGAAGGCGGCGGGACGGCGATAGATCCGCGAGCCAGGAGACCTGCCGTCACCGTGTTTTTTCTGGCTCCGGAGCGGGGTGCGCCGGCGGCAGCGATGGTGCTCGCGCTGGTGCCATCGGCCCATGACAATGGGCAATCTCCGCACCCCAGGTACCGTTTGACGGTGCACGGGAGTCATGGCCGAGCGCAAACCGCCACAGTTGCTGGTCTGTATCGCGTGCCGGGCGGGGACGCCGGTCGATCCGGAATCACCGCCGCCCGGACGCGTGCTCTGTGATCGCCTGGCGGCCCTGGGGCAGACCGCATCTTTGCAGCCGACTCCCGTGACGTGCTTCGGCAACTGTGAACGTGGCTGCACGGTATTGATCGCCGGCGCCGGCAAGTGGGCCTACCTGCTGGGTGGGCTGCATCCCGACAACGCGGCGGACATCGTGACGTACGCGGATGCGTACGCGAAGTCCGACACCGGGTTCGTCGGCCGCGACGCGCGCCCAGCGTCGCTACGCACCGCCATCGTCGTGCGGTTTCCTCTCCACCTGATGAGTACACAGGAGCGCGTTCCGTGAGCGCCACTGCCACCGTTATCGCCAGCAAGATTCCCGCCACGATCGTCACGGGCTTTCTCGGGGCGGGCAAGACGACACTGCTGCGTCACGTGCTCGAGAATGCCCGTGGCCGGCGGATCGCGGTGATCGTCAATGAATTCGGTGCTGTCGGGATCGATGGCGCACTGCTGCAGAGCTGCGGCATCGAAGGCTGCGATGAGGGAAGCATCATCGAGCTGGCCAACGGATGTATCTGCTGCACGGTGGCGGACGACTTTCTGCCGACCATGGAAGCGCTGCTGCGCCGCCCGCAGCCACCCGAGCACATCTTGATCGAAACCTCCGGCCTGGCGCTGCCCAAGCCGCTGATCAAGGCGTTCGACTGGCCCGCGGTGCGCTCACGCGTGACGGTGGACGGTGTCATTGCTGTCGTCGACAGCGCCGCCGTGGCCGAAGGTCGCTTCGCCGACGATCCCGAAGCCGTCGCCCGGCAACGCGCCGCCGATCCGTCGCTCGACCACGACAACCCGCTGTCGGAGGTCTACGAAGACCAGCTCATGGCGGCCGACCTCGTCGTCCTCAACAAGCTCGATCTCGTCGACGACGAGACGGCCGCAGGCCTCGCCGATACGATCGGCGGCCTTGTACCGAGACCGGTGAAGGTTCTGCGGGCGCGTGAGGGCAGGGTTGATCCCGCGGTGCTGCTGGGGTTGAGCGCGGCGGCCGAAGACGACTTGGCCGCGCGGCCGTCCCACCATGACGCCGAGGGCGGCGAGCACGAACACGATGATTTCGAGAGCTTCGCCGTGGTCCTCGGCGAGGTTACCTCACCCGAGGCGCTGGTGAAGCGCCTGCGCGATGTTGCCGAAGCGCATGCGATTCTGCGGATCAAGGGGTTCGTCGCCGTGGCGGACAAGCCCATGCGGTTGGTGCTGCAGGGTGTCGGCGCGCGCTTTCGGCACCACTTCGACCGGCCCTGGGAGACGGGCGAGCCGCGTGTCAGCACGCTCGTGGTGATCGGACAGACCGGCCTCGACCGGGCGCGCATCGAGAACGCGCTGCGCGGATAGACGATGCATATCCTGGTCCGCCATAGCCGCAGCCTGGATGATGACCAGGCTGCCGTTGATCTGGACCAGAAGCCCGCCGACATGGTGTTGCTGTCATTCTCCGATAGCGACCTGTTGGCTGTCGCCGGGGCATGGCAATCGGCCCGCGACGACCTGCTATCGCTTCGCCTCGCCAACCTGGCGCAGCTACGTCATCCGCTATCGGTCGACCTGTATGTCGAGCGCATGATCGTGCCGGCCCGGGTTGTCGTCGTCCGGCTGCTGGGCGGTATCGAATATTGGCGCTATGGCATTGAGCAGGTCGCCGCAGCCTGCCGACAGCACGACATCCCTTTGGCGATCCTCCCCGGCGACGGACGCGATGACGTGCGGTTGGCCGAGCTGTCGACCGTCCCTGCACCGATCCAGGCGCGCTTGCATGGTTGCTTTCATCATGGCGGGCCCGAGAACCTGGCATATGCACTGCGCCTGATGGCGTTCCTGGCCGGGCGTGGTTCCTGTGAAGAGCGGGATGCCGAGCCATTGCCCATGCACGGCGTTTTCGCCGCTGCGTGTCGCGCGCACGCCGACCGGCCGCTCGCCGTTGTCGTATTCTATCGCGCTCACCTGATGGCGGGAGACACGGCACCCATCCATGCGCTTGCCGATGCCCTGGAGCAGGCACACCTGGGTGTGCTGACGCTCTATGCCAGCAGCCTCAAGGATCCGGTCTGCGCACATTGGGTCGCCCATACACTGCGGCAAGCCCGCGCGCGCGTTGTCATCAATGCGACGGGCTTCTCGGCGTGCACGGACCAGGACGTATCGCCACTCGATGCAGCGGACGTGCCGGTGCTGCAGGTCGTACTGTCGGGATCGACGCGCGAGGCGTGGCAGCAATCGTCCCGCGGCCTGTCGCAGGCCGATCTCGCCATGCAGGTGGTGCTGCCCGAGCTGGATGGCCGTGTCCTGGCAGGCGTCGTCTCGTTCAAACAGGAAACGGCGGATCACCCGGACCTGCAATTCCGCGCCCTCACGCACGTACCGGACGACGGTGGTGTTCGCCTGGCGGCGGCACGCGCGGCGGGGTGGGCCCGGCTCGCCGTGACGGCGCCCTCGCAACGGCGCGTCGCCATCGTGCTGTCGGACTATCCCAACGCACCGGGCCAGATCGCGCATGCGGTGGGCCTCGATGCGCCCGAGAGTACCGCCGCCATTCTGCGGCTGTTGAGCGAGGCGGGTTACGACACGGGAGCGACCCTGCCGACCGGCCGGCATCTGGTGGATGCGCTGCGATCCGTAACCAAGAACGCCATCCTGTCGTTGGATGACTATCGGGGCTTGCTGGCTGAGCTGCCCACCGAAATCCAAGACGCGATCGCCGCTGCCTGGGGGACGCCGGAGTCGGATGCATCCTGCGTGGGCAGCATGTTCCGGCTACCGGTCCTGTCGTTCGGACGCATCATCGTGGCCATACAGCCGGATCGCGGCGACGGGCGTGATCGAAAAGCGGCCTATCACAATCCCGATGTGCCGCCGTGCCACGCGTATGTCGCGTTCTATGTGTGGCTGCGCCGGCATGCAGCGGTTGACGCGATCGTTCACCTGGGCACTCACGGCACGTTGGAGTGGTTGCCCGGCAAGGCCGTGGCGTTGTCCGACTCGTGTCACCCGGCGGCACTGATCGACGGTGTGCCCGTCATCTATCCCTTCATCGTCAACAACCCGGGCGAGGCAGCGCAGGCCAAGCGGCGGGTGGGTGCTGTCACCATTGGTCACCTGACGCCGCCTTTGAGCACCGCGGGCGTCCACGGATCAGCCAAGGAACTGGAACAGTTGATCGACGAGTATGCCGCGGCCGATGGGCTCGATCGGCGGCGTACCGGATTGCTGCGGCGTGAGATCCTGGATCGTGCTGAAGAGGTCGGACTGTTGGCCGAAAGTGGCGCTTCTCGCGCCATGCCGGAAGAAGATGCCCTGGCTCGTCTCGATGCCTTCCTGTGCGACGTGAAGGACATGCAAATCCGCGACGGTCTGCATGTCTTCGGCGAGGCCATGCCGGCTGAGCGCCGAGGTGCGATGGTGAACGCCCTGGCCGGTGAAAGCGCCGCCGCCATGCTGGATGCATCGCCGGTTGCGGAACGTCGGGCACTGCTGAATGCCCTCGATGGCCGGTTCGTGCCACCCGGTCCCGCTGGCGCGCCGACACGCGGTCGTGCCGATGTGCTGCCGACAGGCCGCAATCTCTACTCGGTCGATCCGCGCGCGTTGCCGACACGATCGGCCCTGGTCCTGGCGCGTCGCGCAGCGGATGAGCTGCTGCGTCGTCATCTGCAGGAGCAGGGCGCTTGGCCGCGCTCGGTGATGATCGATCTCTGGGGCAGCACCGCCATGCGCACCGGCGGGGAAGACCTGGCGCTTGCCTTCGTCCTGATGGGCGTGAACCCGGTCTGGGATTCGGGATCCGGGCGCGTGAGTGGTATCGACGTGGTGCCGGCGCCGATGATGGAACGGCCGCGAATCGACGTCACGTTACGCATTTCCGGATTGTTCCGCGACGCCTTCCCGCAACTGATTGCGCTCTTCGACCAGGCGGTCCGCCTGGTCGCGCGTCTGCCGGAGGCGCCGGCTTTCAATCCTCTGGCGGCCGCGGTGGGTGGTTTGGAGGGCGCAGCTTTTCGGCAAGCGACGACGCGGATTTATGGTGCACCGGCAGGAACCTACGGCTCATCGCTGACGGCGCTGCTCGACACAGGTTTATGGCAGGAGCGCGCGCAGTTGGGCACGGCTCACCTGCTGGCGTCGTCGGGCACCTTTGGCCTGGACCTGGACGGCGCGGCGGACTCCGCCGGCCTGTCCGCCCGCCTGGCCACTGTCGACGTGTTGGTGCACATGCAGGACCACGCGGAAATCGACCTGCTGGAGGGCAGCGAAGCCGCCGCGCATCACGGCGGCCTCGCGGCGGCGGCCGAAGGGCTCGGCGCGGCGCCAGCGCAGTATCATCTCGACACCAGCCGGCCCGGTTTGCCGCGCGCGCGCGTGCTGGCGGAGGAGATTGTCCGCGTGACGCGTGGCCGTCTTGCCAACCCGCGCTGGTTGGCAGGCATGATGCGCCACGGCTATCGCGGTGCCGCGGACATCGCCCGATCGGTTGACGGGCTGTTTGCGTGTGCCGCGACCCTGTCGGCGCGGTTCGATCGTCAGTTCGACGTCGTCTACGACGCGACGCTGGGCGATCCGGATGTGGATGCCTTCCTGCAGGCCAACAACCCGGACGCCCGGGCCGGCATGCAGCGCCGCTTCGCCGAGGCGCTGCATCGTGGCCTGTGGCGCCCACGACGCAATGCCGTCGCCGCTGACCTGCCGCCATGGCAACCCTGAATCCCCGCGCCGTGCGCGGCGCCTGCCCTGATCTTCTGCATCCCATGCAGAGCGGCGATGGATGGCTTGTGCGGATCAAGCCGCCCATCGGTGGTCTCACGCCGGTGGGCTTGACGGCGCTTGCTCACGGCGCACGTCGGTACGGCAATGGTCTGATCGAGGCCACCGCGCGCGGGAACCTGCAACTGCGCGGTTTCTCGTCAGCATCGACGGCGTCGTTCGCTGACGAGATGATCGATCTGGGCCTCGCTGCTGCCGAGCCCGCGGTCGAGCGGATCCGCAACATTCTGGTCGCGCCACTGGCTGGCGACGATCCACAGGCAGCACCGGATTGCCTGGCTGTGGCGCGTGCCCTCGAGGAGGCCGTGAACGAAGCGCCCGATCTGCGATCGCTGCCAGCTAAGTTCGGTTTCGCCGTCGATGCTGGCGGCCTCCTGCCTTTGCACGAGACTGCGGCGGATGTTCAGCTCTGGCCTGTGCAAGGGGCATGGGCCGTGCGGGGTGCGGGCTGCCGCCGGGCTCTGCACGGTACAGCGCAAGACGCCGTTGCAGTGGCTCTTCGGCTTGCCCGAGCTTGCGTCGCGCTCTTCCGGCACCAGGGCGAGCGGCGTCTGCGCCATATCGCCGAACGGGACGAAGCGGCTCTCTGGACCGCAGCGGATTTGCGCCCGACGGCGGATGCGTCTCCCGTGGTGTCGTCGGCTGGCCAATCTCTGGGCTCGCTGGGGTATGGGAATGGCCGTGGCACATTCGGACTGCTGGCGCCGTTCGGTGCCATGGATGCCGACATGCTGGTGGGATTGGCCGATCTCATGCAACGCATCGGCTCGCTGTCACTTACCATCGGCCCGTGGCGCAGTCTGCACCTGCGTGGTGTGCCCGATCACCAGGTCGCGGCGGTATCGGCATTCGCCAGCGACCGCGGCTTCGTTAAGGATGCGCACGATCCTCGCCAGCGCGTCACGGCATGCGCCGGCGCCCCGGCGTGCGCTGCTGCCACCGTGCCAGCTCGCCACGATGCCGTGGTGCTCGCGGCGGTGTTGTCGATCCATGGCGGTCGCGTCCATGTCTCCGGCTGTACCAAGGGCTGCGCCAGTTCGACACCTGCCGACGTGACGTTCGTTGGTCATGGCGGCCGCTACGCACTGATTGAAGCCGGCAGCACTGTCGATGCACCGGTCGTGACCGGTCTCGATGTGACCGCTGCCGTCGATTACCTGAAACGCCATCATGCATGAGTTATGCCCATGACCGGTGAACGCGACTATCAACGCGATCCTGCCGACATCTACCGGCGGTCGTTCGCCGCCATCCGGCGCGAAGCGGATCTTTTGCGATTTTCTGCGGCGGAAGAACGGGTGGTTTTGCGCCTCATCCATGCCTGCGGCATGGTCGACATCGCCCCGGATGTCATCATGTCGCCGACCTTCGCCGAGGCCGGTCAGGCAGCCTTGCAGGCAGGTGCGCCCGTGCTCTGCGATTCCCAGATGGTGGCCAACGGCATCACGCGGGCACGGCTGCCGGCGGACAATGCGGTCGTCTGCACGCTTGGTGACCCGCAGGTGCCGCAGATCGCCAAGCGGATCGGCAACACGCGATCCGCCGCGGCCGTGGATCTGTGGGATGGTCGCCTGTCAGGCGCTCTGGTTGCCATCGGCATTGCGCCGACCGCCCTGTTCCGGTTGCTCGAACGGCTCGATGCCGGGGGACCTCGGCCGGCGGCCATCATCGGTGTGCCGGTCGGCTTCGTCGGCGCGGCCGAATCGAAGGAAGCCCTGGCGCTCGACGCTCGCGTGCCGTTCCTGATCGTGCGAGGCCGCCGCGGCGGCAGCGCCATGGCCGCCGCTGCGGTCAATGCTCTGGCAAGCGAGGCCCTGTGAGCCAGGTCGGTACGCTCTACGGGATCGGCCTGGGGCCCGGCGATCCCGAACTCATGACGCTGAAGGCCGCCCGGCTGATCGAAGCGGCACCGGTGATCGCCTTCTTCGCGCGCCGCGATCGTGAAGGCAACGCACGTGTCACGGCGCAGGGTGCCATCCGCGCTGGAACCGACGAAATCCGTCTGGAATTTCCCTACACAACGGAGATCGCCAAGGACAGCGCCACCTACGGCCTCGCCATGGCGCATTTCTATGACGGTGCGGCGTTCCGGATCGGCACGCATCTCGCCGCCGGCCGCAACGTCGCCGTGCTCTGCGAGGGCGATCCCTTTCTGTACGGCTCGTTCATGTACCTCTTCGACAGGCTCCATGGTCGATATCCCACCGAGGTCGTGCCCGGCGTGACGGGCATGAGCGGTTGCTGGTCGCGGGCGGGACTACCCATGACCAGGGATGTCGATGCGCTCACCGTCGTGCCGGCAACCCTCGACGCGGAACGCCTTCAGGCCTTGCTCGCGGCGACCGATGCGGCTGTCGTGATGAAAATCGGACGCCACATCGGCAAGCTGCGCTCGGTATTGAGTCGCCTGGGGCGGCTGGACGCGGCTGTCTATATCGAGCGTGGGACCACGACGCAGGAACGTGTTGTGCCGTTCGCGCACGTCGAGGAAGCGGAAGTGCCGTACTTCTCGCTGGTCTTGCTGCCGGCAGCGCGGCGCTCGCCATGAGAGGATGCCTGCGAGTCGTGGGGCTGGGCCCCGGTGCTGCCACTCAGGTCACACCGCAGGCTGCCGATGCCCTGGCGGACGCCACGGATCTGGTTGGCTACCAGACCTACCTCGATCGTGTTGCGCCCTCGGCTCATCAGCGCCGCCACGCCAGCGACAACCGTGAGGAACTCGATCGGGCTCGTCACGCCTTGACGTTGGCGGCCGACGGCGCGCGCGTCGCCGTGGTGTCCTCGGGTGATCCCGGCGTATTCGCCATGGCGGCCGCGGTCTTCGAAGCCGTCGAAATGGGCCCCCAACACTGGCGCGCCATTGATATCCAGATCATTCCCGGCATCACCGCGATGATGGCCGCGGCAGCGCGTATCGGTGCCCCGCTGGGCCACGATTTCTGCGCCATATCCCTGTCTGACAATCTCAAGCCGTGGACGTTGGTGCTGCGGCGGCTGGAAGCCGCCGCGACCGCCGGTTTCGTCATCGCCCTCTACAATCCGGCATCGAAAGCCCGACCCTGGCAACTCGATGCTGCCTTCGATGCCTTGCGCCTTCGGTTGCCGGACACGACGCCCGTGATGTTTGCAACAGCCGTCGGACGCGCCGACGAACACATCGACGTTGTCGACCTCAGTGTTGCCGAGGGGAATCGCGCCGACATGCGCACCCTCGTGATCATCGGATCGCGTCATATACGACGGATCGCGCGTCCCCATGGCGCCGACTGGCTCTACAGCCCCCGTGGCGTACCGGAGGATTGCGCATGAAGGCGCTCCAATTGCCGGATTGCGTCGGACGCCGTGGTGACAGCCGGAACGTCGGGCTTCGCCGGACGCTCGACCATGATCACCGGAAGGCGCAGCTGACGGGCTGCCGTCAACTTGGCCACGGTCGCCGTCCCGCCGGCATTCTTCGTCACCAGAATGTCGATGGCGTGTTCCTGAAGCAGACGCCGCTCGCTGTCTGCATCGAAGGGGCCTCGGGCCAGGATGATCTTCGCCCGTGGTGGCAGGGATGCCATCGCCGGCGGGTCGACCGAGCGAATGACATAGCAATGCTGTGGCGCCTCGAGAAAAGGCACCAGATCCTGGCGACCGATGGTCAGGAGGACGTTGCTGGCGTTAACCCCCAGGGCGGCGACGGCGTCGGGCATGGTCGCAACGCAGGTCCATCGATCATCCGCCGTGGGGAGCCAGGGCGGCCGACGGATCGCGAGCGGGGGCACGCAAGCGGATTGCGCGGCGATGAGCGCGTTTTGACTGATGACGGCTGCGAACGGGTGCGTTGCATCGACGACCACGTCGATCTGTTGCTCGCGCAGATGGACTGCCAGTCCGTCGGCACCGCCGAAGCCGCCGACCCGCGTCGGGATCGGAAACCGCCGCGGCGTCTGCGTCCGGCCGGCGAGCGACAACGTCGTATCGAAGCGGACATCACCAGCCAGCAGGTCCGCAAGGGCTGCGGCTTCCGTGGTGCCGCCGAGAATGAGGACCTTCAACGCTGTCATGGGAACCAGGGTGAACGACAATGAGTGCGCCAGCGCGCTGGCTCACCATCGTGGGCCTGGGTGAGGACGGTGTCGAGGGGCTGGGCGCGATGGCACGTGACGCCGTCGGTAATGCCGAACTGGTCGTGGGCGGCGACCGGCATCTGACGCTGGCGCAATCCCTGATCCATGGCGAGACCCTCACATGGTCGAACCCGCTGGACGCGACCTTGGCGCATATCCACGCTCGTCGAGGCCGCCAGGTTTGTGTGTTGGCGTCCGGTGATCCATTCTGTTACGGCATCGGTAGCCGGCTGGCCTGTTCCGTGCCAGCTGCGGAGATGATGTGCATCCCAGCACCGTCGGCTTTTGGCTTGGCGTGCGCCCGCCTGGGATGGTCCTTTGCCGATGTTGCGACGATCTCCTTCTGCGGCAGGCCACTCGCGCCGTTGCGCCCGCTGCTTCAACCCGGCGCGCGCATCCTGGCTCTGTCTGCCGATGCCACGACACCGCGATCCGTGGCGGACATGCTGAATGCGTTGGGATTTTCCCGTTCGCGCATCGCGATACTGGAGGCGCTTGGCGGGCCCCGCGAGCGTATCCGAGTGACAACAGCAGGCGCATTTGTCGCTGAGCGGATCGATCCCCTCAATCTGCTGGCAATCGAGGTGGAGGCCGAGGCTGATACGCGTGTCCTGCCGTTGGCGGCGGGCATGCCCGACGATTTCTTCGAGCATGACGGTCAGATCACGAAGAGAGAAATCCGTGCGATCACATTGGCGCATTTGGCGCCACGCGCCGGCGATCTGCTGTGGGACATTGGCTGCGGCTCCGGCTCGGTCGCCATCGAGTGGCTGTTGCGCAACAGCCGCGGACGCGCGGTGGCTGTCGACATCGATGCTGGGCGGTTGGCGCGCGCTATAGACAACGCCAGAACGTTGGGCGTGCCGAACCTCGACGCGCGGGTCGGCCGTGCACCCGGAATCTTTGCCGACCTGCCGGATCCCGATGCGATCTTTGTCGGTGGCGGCACCGATGACGCCACGCTTCTCGATCAGGCATGGGGGCGCCTGCGCCCTGGCGGCCGGATCGTGGCCAACGGCGTGACGATCGAAACCGAGGCGCGATTGATCGCCGCCCATGAAACCATGGGCGGCAGCCTGACACGCATCGCCGTTGAGCGGGCCGATAGCCTGGGACGCTACCGCGCCTTTCGTCCGGCGCTGACTGTCGTGCAGTGGGCTGCGGTGAAGCCATGATCGTCGCGGGCATCGGGTGCCGACGGCATTGCCCGGGCGAGGAGATCGCGGCCCTGGTACGGCAGTGCATGGCCGCTGCGGTTCCGCCCGTGGCCTGGGATCCCACGCGGCTGACATTGGCAGCACCCGCCTTCAAGCGGGCCGAGGAGGGGATCGGCATCGCCGCGCGCCTCTTGGTCGTTCCGCTGCGTTGGGTGGATGAGAACGAGATGATGGCGATGGCCGAGCGCTGTGTCAGCCGGTCCTCGGCAGCGCTGCGCGCCGTGGGGCATGCCAGTGTAGCGGAGGCTGCCGCGCTGGCGGGCGCCGGTCACAACGCCCGGCTGTTGGTCGCGCGCCTGGTATCGACACAGGCGACGTGTGCGTTGGCGGAGGGCGATGGCCCATGACGATCCATTTCATCGGCGCCGGCCCCGGCGCGCCCGATCTGATCACCGTGCGCGGGCGCGATTTGATCGCGCGTTGCCCGGTATGTCTGCACGCGGGATCGCTGGTCCATCCAGACATCCTGGCGCATTGTCCGGCAGAGGCGCGAATCATTGACACCGCACCGCTGAGCCTGGACGAGATCATCGCCGAAATGCGAGCCGCTCACGCGGCAGGGCTGGACGTCGCGCGCCTGCATTCCGGTGACCTGTCGATCTGGAGTGCCATGGGCGAGCAGCTGCGTCGGCTCGATGCTCTGGGCATTCCCTATTCGGTCACGCCAGGCGTCCCAGCGTTCGCCGCCGCGGCCGCTGCGCTGCGCCGTGAGCTGACACTGCCCGAGGTTGCGCAGACGGTCGTCCTGACGCGTACGCCCGGCCGCGCTTCGGCGATGCCCCCGGCGGAGCGCCTGGAAACCCTGGCGGCGACAGGCGCCACGCTGGCGCTGCATCTCTCGGTGCATCGGCTGGCGGACCTCGTGCAGGCATTGCTGCCGCACTACGGCGGCGACTGTCCTATCGCTGTGGCTTTCCGGGTGTCATGGCCGAACGAACGTGTCGTTCGCGGCACGCTCGACGATATCGCGCAGCGTGTCGGGCCGACGGCGTCGGAGAGGACCGCCATCATTCTCGTGGGGCGCGTCCTGGCGGCTAACGACTTTCGCAACAGCGCGCTCTATGACGCCGACCATCGACGTCGGTTTCGCGGTGGGGCGGCTGGGGATCGGCCGTGAGCCCACTGCCGCCCGGACTGGTGATCGCGGCACCGAGGTCCGGCGCCGGCAAGACCACCGTGGCGCTTGGCCTGATGCGCGCGTTCAGCCGTGCTGGCATCGACGTGCAGCCGTTCAAGAATGGCCCCGACTACATCGATCCGGCGTTCCATACCCGCGCCTGCGGTCGAACCAGCTTCAACCTCGACAGCTGGGCCATGCCGGCCGAGCTGATGTCGGCTCTACTGACGCAAGCGAGCGGTGCGGCCCTGGTGCTGGCCGAAGGCTCGATGGGGCTGTTCGACGGTGGCGCCCAGGCAGGCGAGAGCGGCATTGGCGCCACGGCCGATATCGCGGCGCAAACGGGCTGGCCGGTGCTGCTGGTGCTCGATGTCTCGGGGCAGGCGCAGTCGGCCGCGGCGGTCGCGCTGGGCTGCGCCCGTCTTCGACCCGACGTACAGGTGGCCGGGATCATCCTCAATCGCGTCGCCAGCGATCGCCATCACCGCCTGGCGAGCCAGGCGATCGAAGCGGCCGGCCTTTCCGTCGTGGGCTCGATCGTCCGGGATGACCGCATGGGGTTGGCCGAACGCCATCTCGGGCTGATCCCGCCGGAGGAGGTGACTGCGCTTGAGACGCAGATCGACCTTCTGGCCGACGTCGTCGCCCGACAATGCGATCTCGGGCGGATATTGAAGCTTGCGGTTGGTGGACGGGTGCCTACGGCAGACCGAAAGGCCGTGCCGCCACCGGCGCAGCGTATCGCCATCGCCCGTGATGCCGCTTTCGTTTTCACCTATCCGCATGTGCTGTCGTCGTGGCAGGCGGCCGGAGCGGAGATCACGCTCTTTTCGCCGCTGGCGGACGAAGGGCCAGATCCATCCGCCGATCTTGCCTGGTTGCCGGGCGGATATCCTGAGCTGCATGCATCGACGCTGGCCGGCAACAAGACCTTCCATGCGTCATTGCGCCGCTTTTCGCGCGATCGCCCTGTGCACGGTGAATGCGGCGGCTACATGGTGCTGGGGCAGGGGCTGGTGGACGCTGATGGCGTTCGCCACCGGATGACAGGTTTGTTGGGCCTGGAAACCGATTTTTCAAAACGCAAGCTGCACCTGGGCTATCGCGCCTGCACACTGCTCGAGGCGTCGCCGTTGGGTCGACGCGGCGATCGCATCACCGGCCACGAGTTCCACTATGCGCGTGTGGTCGACCTGGGTGGCGATCCGCCGCTGCTGGAAGCCGTCGATGCTTCGGGACAACTTGTTCCCGCGCTCAGCAGCCGACGTGACCATGTCAGCGGTACGTTCTTCCATTTCATTGCGAAGACGGGTTGATCCGACATAGCGACTATCGCGTTACGTGACGCGACTTGACAGCAAGATCATTTTACAGCACCGATGAAGACGGTGGTTCCCGCAAGGGACGAACAGGGAAAGTGGTGCGTGCGCCGCGGCGCGCAAAGCCATTGCTGCCCCCGCAACTGTAAGCGGCGAGCCGGCGACCAACAGGCCACTGGGACTCTTCGGAGGACTGGGAAGGCGGTCGCAGGCGGCGACCCGCGAGCCAGGAGACCTGCCACCACGTCGTGGTCACGCGCGAGAGCGTCGGGCGGGGTGCACCGATGTGACAGGCGACCTGATGCAGCCCATCGCATGGGCAGCAGGTCTCTCGTCGTCGCGGTGACGTGTCACGCTCGCCGCGAGGCCCGTATCTTGTCGACCGTCTTTCCCTCACCCTGTTGCCGCCCCGCCAAATGCCAGCCAGCGGGGAGGCGTCCGTGACCGTCGCGGCCACTCTTCCGCAAGCGATCGATCCCCTTGAGCTCTACGCCGCCGGCATCGACACCTCGGACTACGTTGCTCGCGTGGCGCCGGTTGTCGCGAACCTCGTGCCGCAGATCGGTAACCTCCTGGACATCGGCGCGGGCGGCGGCCAGCTCGGCCAGGCCTTGTGCCAACCCGAAAACCATTGGACGGCCATCGAGCCGTCGGATGCCATGCGACGGCGCCTCACGGCCCTGGCGCGTGTACCCACCATTCTCGCCAGCGGGTGGGAAACGGCGACGCCGACATCGGCCGGATACGACACGGTGCTGGCCGCCAACATCGCGGCTCCGCTCAATGACGCACAGGCGTTCCTGGCGCGATGCCGCCAATGGGCGCGGCGCGCGATAGCATGGGTTGTTCCAGCACAAGCAGGTCCGCGCGGCCTCTGCCTCGCCGGATGCTTGCCCTCGGCATGGCATGGCGAGGATGAGACGCCGGGCGTCGATCTGGTGCTCAAAGCGCTGGGCGACCACAACGCGCCCGACGCGATCGCCAAGACCACCTGGACCTTCACCGCGATCGTCAACGACATCGAACGCCTGGCGGCGTATCTCGCCGACCGGCTGGGATGGCCGGCGTCGGATCTGCGACGCTCGGACATGGTGGCCCATCTCAGGCAACAGGCGCGCTCGACAGATCGAGGTTATCGGCTGGACGTGCCAAGAGCGTCCGCGGTCCTGGTGTGGAGGCAGGCATGAGCCGGCGCCTTCTGGGAATCGCCCTGGCCACGCTTGCGTTGCCCGTCACGTCCGGCGGCACGGCTTTGGCCCAGGAGCCCGTGGTGGTCGATCCGGTTGTCGTGACAGCCACCGCCCGGCCGGAGAAACGCAGCCGGATCGTGGGTACGGTCCAGGTGATCGACAGCGACACGATCGAGCGTTCGCGCGCGCGATCGCTGACCGACCTGCTGGCGGAGAACGCCGTCGGGTTTCTCAGCGAATGGACGCCGGGCCAGACCTCGATGAACATTCGCGGTGCCGCCAGCGACGGGCAGGGCCGTGATTTTCGCGGGCAGGTCCTGGTGCTGATCAACGGCCACCGGGCCGGCACAGCCAATCTCTCCAAGCTGTCGCCGGCGGATGTCGAGCGCATCGAGATCGTCCGTGGTCCGTCTTCGGTTGTCTATGGCAGCCAGAACATGGGCGGCGTCATCAACGTCATCATGAAGACGGGACGTTCGGCACCCGGCAATCTGGTGGAACTGTCCGGCGGTTCGTGGGGACTGTTGCAGGGGCACGCTCAGACCGGCGGCACGCACCAGAATTTCGACTGGTACCTGGGTGTCACTGGTGGTCGCCGTTCCGACTACCACGTCGGCGGCAAAGGCGGTCGGGCGGACAACACGGCCTGGAAACGCGCAGGCGTGACAGCGTCGGTGGGCTGGCAGGTGTCGGACAACCACCGCCTAGACCTGACGGCGCGCACCGACGGCATCTACGATGTCGGCTTTCGTGGCTCGGGCGCCAACGTCATCAGTGTTGATGATCGCTTCAACCAGTCGATTGATCTTGGCTATAGCGGCAAGATCGACGCCGGCTGGTTGAGCTGGTTCGCGCAATTCTATGCCGTGCGCGATATCGATAACTTCTACTGGGCCTCACCGGTCGTGCGTAACGGCAATCTACCCGGACCGGGAACGATTTCGGATCACAACCGCCGAAAACTCGTGGTCATGGGTACCCGCGTGCAGCCTCGTATCACGCCCTGGGCGGGCAATGACCTGCTGCTCGGCTGGGACTGGGAGCGCAGCGTTTTGCGCTCGACACGCACTCGCGTCGGCGTGCCGGGGACGACGCTGGCGCAGGTGCCGCCATACGACAATGATGCGACTGATTCGGTCCACGCTCTTTACGTCGAGGATGCCCAGAGCTTCTTCGACAGTCGGCTGACCGTGCGCGGCGGCCTGCGCTATACGTTCGGACGGACGACGTTTGATGACACGCCCAATCTGGCGCTTCAACGCAATCGGACTGAGAACTACACGGCGCTCACGTATTCGGCAGGCGTGTCGTTCAAGGCGCTCGACTGGCTCACGCTGCGGGCTGGGGCTTCATCCGGCTTTCGCGCACCGACAGCGAGTGAACTGGCTGCCGACTTCACTGCGGTCGGCGGCGGTCGCATCTTCGGCAATCCGAGCTTGCGTCCGGAGAAGAGCCGCCAGATCGAGGCCGGTGTATCGGTCGCACAGCCCGGTTGGCGCCTGGATGGAGCCTTGTTCCAGAACACGATCATGGATCGGATCACGACGCGGCTTCGTCCCGGCGCACCCAATACGTCGGACTACGTCAACAACCCGGATGACATCGTGGTTCAGGGGGTTGAACTCAGTATCGACGTCGACGTGCTGCGCACCGCGCGCGTAGAGGCGGGCGTCTGGCAGTGGAGCGTGTTTGCCGGCGGCTATTACAATTTCCGCATGAAAGACAAAGGTGTTACCGCCAACGCCAACAGCAATCATGTCGAACGCATGTACCGCTACGAAGCAAGCATCGGCACCCGGTTCGGCCAGACAAGCGAGTCGGGGCGTGCCTGGTCGATCCAGGTCAATGGACTGCTGCGTGGACCCATGTGGTACAACACCGAGGAGAACCTGCTGGTGCCCGGTGCCGAGCCGTTCCGGGAATACATCCATCGCAAGGCGCCGTTCTGGGTGTGGAATTTGCGAGGAGAGATCGAAGTGGTGAAGGGGGTGAGCCTGTTCGGTGCCGTGAACAATGTGTTCAACACCAACAAGCATCCGATCTTCATCGCTCTCGACAAACCGGACTGTATTGCCGATCGGCGTTTCCAGAACGGCGGGTGTGGTACCTCCATGCCGGGACGCGAGTTTCAGATCGGCCTGCGGGCGCGTTTCTGATGCGAGTCGCGGCGTGGTTGCTGGTGGGACTGATGTCGGTGCTGCCGGCTCACGCTCAACCGGTGACCATCCAGGATGCGTTGGGACGTCGTGTCGACGTCCCAGCGCCACCCCAGCGCGTCGTGACGATTTTCGCCTCCAACACGGAACTCGTGGCCGCGCTTGGACAGGCCGACCGCATCGTCGGTATCGAGGCATATACGCGTTATCCGCCGGGGGTCCTCGACCGGCCCCTGGTCGGCGGGCGCCTCGGTTTCTCCGTCGATGCCGTGGTGGCCCAGCGTCCGGACCTGCTGATCGTGACACCGTCGCGGCAAGCCGCCCACCAGCTGGTCGATCCGATGGAACGGCTCGGCGTTCCCGTGATCGTCCTGCTCAGCAGAAGCGTCGATGAAGTCCTCTCCAACCTGCGCCTGGTTGCGCAGGTCCTGGGCGTGCCGGCTCAAGGAGAGCGTGTCACGGGCGCGCTTGAGGCACGACTTCAGAAGGTCGAGTCGCGGACCAAAGGCCGCGTGCCACCACGTGTGGTGATGATCACGGGGCGACTGGGCAATGGTTTGCTGCTGGTGGCGCGGCCTGACACCTACACCGGCGATGCGATCGTCCGCGCCGGTGCGCGGTTCGCACTGGGGGGAAAGGGCGTTGTCCCGCAGGTCTCGCCGGAGGCCGTGCTCGCGGCGGATCCGGACGTGCTCTTGTTTGCAGGCAGACAGCAGGACCTCGACGAACTTATCCAGCAATCGGGGTGGCGTGACCTGAAGGCTGTTCTGGCAAAGAAAGCCTATACGGTGCCCCGGGCCGAGTTCCTCATTCCGGGCCCACGAACCATCGATGGCATCGAACGGCTTGCCGCGCGGTTGCACCCGCAGAGCGGGGAAACGCCGTGAAGCCGTGGTTATGGTTGTCGGCACTGTTGCTGCTGGCGCTGGTCGCCGCGGGATGCGCCGGGCACGACTGGGTCAGCCCGTTTACGCTGGTGAAGGCGATCGCTGCCGGCGAGGACATGCGCAGCCGATTGCTGGTCGACTGGCGCATTCCCCGCGTGCTGGCCGCAGCGTGCGTCGGTGCTTTGCTGGGGCTGGGCGGTGCGGTTTTCCAGGGTGTGTTCCGCAATCCGCTGGCGGAACCCTATCTGCTCGGTTCGGCCGGTGGCGCCGCACTGGGCGCAACTGTCGCGCTGCTGGTGCCGCTGGGCGTGCCGCAAGCGCTGCTGCTGCCGGCCTTGGCCTTCGCCGGCGCCTGGGGGGCGACAGTCCTGGTGATCGGCGTGTCGCGCGTGGCCGGCGCCATCGATACCGCGGGCGTTCTGCTCGCCGGTGTCGCCATCGCCGCCGTCCTGGGTGCATTGCGGTCTTTTCTCATGCTGGCGTTGTCGGACGAGACGGTGAGCCTGCAGATCGTGTTGAGCTGGGTGTTGGGTGGGTTGCAAACGCCGAGCTGGTCCGGCCTGGGCCTGTTGGCTGTGCTGTCGGCGCTGGGGTTGGCCGCGACGTGGCTGGTGGCGCGTGGCCTGGATCAACTCGGGTTAGGTGAAGCGATTGCGCAGGGCTTCGGGCTCGACGTTCGTCGCTTCATCCCGATGGCCATTCTCGTGGGGGCCGCTGTCGTCGCTGCGGCTGTCGCCTTCGGCGGTTTGGTCGCCTTCGTCGGATTGGCTGCGCCGCACATCGCCCGCTGGGCGGTCGGGCCCCTGCATCGGCCGCTGCTGGCCGCCAGTGCCTTGACGGGTGCGATCATCGTCATTCTTGCCGATGCCATCGCGCGGGCCGCCCTGCCGCCGGCGGAAATTCCGCTTGGTCTGGTCACGGCGGTTGCCGGCGGTCCATTTTTCATCGTGCTTCTGGCACGGCGGTTGCGGTCATGAGCGCGCTGCGGGCTGAGACAGTAACCACCCGCCGCGGCGGCATGTCGATCCTCCATGCCGTGAGTGTCGCGCTGCCGCGCAGCGGCTCGGTCGCGATCATCGGCCCGAACGGCGCCGGCAAATCGACATTGCTCAAGCAGCTTGCCGGACTGGAGATACCCGAGGCGGGCAGGATCCTGCTCGGTGATCGCGATCTGTCGGGCGTGCCGGTGCGGGAGCGGGTCGCCCGGATCGGCTATCTGCCGCAGCACTTCGCACCGCACTGGGATCTCACCATCGATGACCTTTTGCGCATACGCCTCGAAGGGGCTGGCCGGGCCATCGGTGATACGATCACAGCGACGCTCGCGCGTTTCGACCTGTCGGCGTTGCAACGGCGGCGGTGGTCGACTCTTTCCGGCGGCGAACAGGCACGGGCTATTCTGGCGGCGGTGCTGGCGACCGACCCGCCCATCCTTCTGGCGGACGAGCCGGGGGCCAGCCTTGACGTCCGCCATCGCCTGGCACTGGTCGAGCGTCTCGCTCAGCGTGGTCGCGAACACCTGTCCGTCGTGGTCATGCACGACATCGATCTGGCGTTTCGCTTCTTCGATCGGGTCATCCTGATGGACGCCGGCCGGATTATCATCGAGGGCGAGGCGAGGGACCTCTTCGATGACCGTCGTCTTGATGCAGCATTTGGTGTTCGGTTCGAGCGGCTGTTCATCGGCGATAGCCGGCTGCTCTACGCCCGAAACCAGGCTGACCAGTTGCCGATGCCGTAAGCAGAGGCGGCGATGCATGAAGCACCGCCGCCCACCTCTTCAGATCACGCCAAGCGCATCCATGGCCTCGGCGACGCGAACGAAGCCGGCGATGTTCGCACCCAGCACATAGTCGCCGGGCGCGCCGTATTCCTCTGCCGTTTCGGCACAACGATCGTGGATGTTGCGCATGATCTCGGCGAGGCGGGTTTCCGTTCGTTCGAATGTCCAGCTGTCCCGTGACGCATTCTGTTGCATTTCCAGCGCTGACGTGGCGACGCCGCCGGCATTGGCGGCCTTGCCCGGTCCGAACAGCACGCCGGCATCCTGGAAAATGCGGACGGCATCGGGCGTCGACGGCATGTTGGCGCCTTCGCCGACCGCAACAACACCGTTTTTTACCAGGATCTTGGCGTCCTTGCCCGTGAGCTCGTTCTGTGTCGCCGATGGCATGGCCACGTCACACGGCACGCTCCAGATCGAGCCGCCTTCGACATAGCGGCTGCCGGCACCCTTCAAGCGGACGTACTCGGCGATCCGCTGGCGACGGACTTCTTTGATCTCCTTCACCAGATCCAGATCGATGCCGCCCTCATCGACGACGTAGCCATTCGAGTCGGAGCACGCCACGATCTTGCCGCCGAACTCGATGATCTTTTCCATGGTGTAGATGGCGACATTGCCTGAGCCCGACACAACGGCGCGCTTGCCCTCGAACGCCTGGCCTTTGGTGGCCAACATCCTCTCGACGAAATACGTGGCGCCATAGCCGGTGGCTTCCTTGCGGGCACGCGATCCACCGTGGAAGAGGGCCTTACCGGTGAGCACGCCGGCTTCGTAGCGGTTCGTCAGGCGCTTGTACTGGCCGAACATGTAGCCGATCTCGCGTCCGCCGACGCCGATATCACCGGCGGGAACGTCGGTGTACTCGCCGAGGTGACGATGGAGCTCGGTCATGAATGACTGGCAGAACCGCATGATCTCGCCGTCCGAGCGGCCTCGGGGATTGAAATCCGAACCGCCCTTGCCGCCGCCGATCGGCATGCCGGTCAGCGCATTCTTGAAGGTCTGCTCGAAGCCCAGGAACTTGATGATGCCGACGTTCACCGAGGGGTGGAAGCGGAGGCCGCCTTTGTAGGGGCCAAGAGCCGAGTTGAACTGCACGCGAAAACCGCGATTGATCTGCACGTTGCCGTGGTCATCCACCCACGGGATGCGAAAAATGATCTGGCGCTCTGGTTCGCAGATCCGCTCGATCAAGGCGTTGTCGGCATAGTTGGGGTGCTTGGCCACCACGCGACCCAGGCTTTCGAGAACCTCGCGGACGGCCTGGTGGAATTCCAGCTCTCCGGCATTGCGTCGAAGGACCTCACTCAGAATGGGCTCAAGTTTCTCATCGACGCTGCCTGACACCATGGCTCTCCTTGTAATGTGACGGCTGCTAGATAGCAGGTTGTGGGCTGCGTGCGCGGGGAATGCACAGTCACAATGCCGCAGTGACCACATGGCAGCCCGGCGCCGGTTTGGTTATTGTTTCTGCGTTGATCGCTTGGGGGGACTCCATGGCACATACGCACATCCATATCGATCCAGCGCTGCCGCTGGCACGCCAGGCCGACAAAGGCCATAACCGCTGGCATCCCGACATTGCGCCGGCGGTTCGCATCGCATCTGGCTCGACGGTCGAGATGGAAACACTGGATGGCCTCGACGGTCAGATCACGCCGCGCTGGACGGCCGCTGACCTTGCCAGCATCGAGATGGGGCGCGTCCATCCGCTGACCGGGCCGGTGTATGTCGACGGCGCGCAGCCAGGCGACCTGCTGGCGGTGAAGATCGAGCAGATCCTGCCGGCCAGCCGCGGCTTCACCTTGATCATGCCCGGCTTCGGCTTCCTGCGTGACCTCTTCACCACGCCCTTCCTGGTGCATTGGGAAATGGCCGACGGCTTTGCCAGGTCCGAGCAACTGCCCGGCATACGCATCGCCGGCGCGCCGTTCATGGGCGTGATGGGGGTGGCGCCGTCGCACGACTTGCTCAAGCGCATCGTGGCCCGCGAGGCGGAGCTGGCCGGTCGCGGCGGCATCGTGATGCCACCGGATGCGGTCGGCGCCGTACCGGCCACCGAAGGTATCGCGGCGCGTGCCGTGCGCACGATCGCGCCGCACGAAACCGGCGGCAATTTCGATATCAAGCAACTCACCGCCGGCGCCACCCTCTATCTGCCGGTGCAAGTGCCGGGTGCGCTGTTCTCGGTTGGGGATGCGCATTTCGCGCAAGGCGATGGCGAATCCTGCGGCACAGCGGTCGAGACCTCGGCGACGTTCGTGGCCCGCTTCGAGGTGCTGAAGGGCGAGGCGACGCGGCGCAGGCAGCGCGACCCGTCCTATGCCCATGGCGGGCACGCGCACCATGGCGCAGCAGGCGTGCATGGCGCTCACGGCGTGACGCCAAGCAAGGGCTACTACGCCACGACCGGCATGTCAGTGCGCAGCGATGGCCGGGCCGAATCGGAAGACATCACGCTGGCGGCGCGCAATGCCCTGGTCAACATGATCGACTACATCGCCGACGCCTACAGCCTCACGCGCGAGCAGGCGTACTGTATCGCCAGTGTCGCGGTCGATCTGCGCATCAGCCAGGTCGTCGACGTCCCCAACATGACCGTTTCGGCAGTCTTGCCGCTCGACATCTTCGAGCGTTAGCGCCCGCGCATGCTGCTGATCGGCTCATATTCGTCGCCCTTCGTGCGGCGCGTGGCGGTGACCTTGAAGATCTACGCGCTGCCGTTCGAGCATCGTCCGGTCGCCACCGACCGGGACGCTGTGATCATCCGCGGCTTCAATCCTCTGGGACGGGTGCCGGCGCTCGTTCTCGACAACGACGAGCTTGTCATCGACAGCGGCATGATCATCGATCATCTCGATGAGATGGTCGGGCCGGCGCGCGCGCTGACGCCGCGGTCAGGGCCGCAGCGCCGGCAGGTCAACCGGATGGTGGCGCTGGCCACCGGCGCGGCCGACAAGTATGTCGCGGCATACTACGAGCGCACCAAGCGGCCTGACAGTCACGTCTGGCAGCCATGGCTGGAACGCCTGGAAGGACAGATAGAGACGGCCCTTCAGGCACTGGACGGGATGGTGCAGGGACCGTGGCTGGTGGGCGACGCGCTGACGCAGGCCGATGTCACGACCGTCGTTGCGGTGCAGGCGATGCGCTTCGATATGCCTCACCTGGCGCCTGAAGGACGATTCGCTGCGCTCGATACCCTGGTTCGGTCAGCCGCCAGGCTCGACGCTTTCAGTTCAACGCTGCCGAATGCCTAAGGCGGTGCCGTGCCTGATATCGGCACGGCACCGATTTCTGAGCTACAGGCCGGCCTGGGTGACGAACTTGGTGTTCAGGTAACCCTCGATGGCCTCAAGACCACCCTCCGAGCCGTAGCCCGAATCCTTGACGCCGCCGAACGGCACCTCAGGCAGGGCGAGGCCATGATGGTTGATCGACATCATGCCGGCCTCGACCTGAGCTGCGATGGCGTTCGCGGTCTTGGCCGAGCGCGTGTAGGCGTAAGACGCGAGGCCGTAGGGCAGCCGGTTGGCTTCCGTCACCGCGTCGTCGAACGAGCTGAACGGCGAGATGATGGCCAGCGGACCGAACGGCTCCTCGTTCATGACACGGGCGTCCCTGGGCACGTCCGTGATGACGGTCGGCTCGAAGAAGTTGCCCTTGTTGCCGATGCGGTTGCCGCCGACGCGGACGGTGGCGCCGCGCTTGGTGGCATCGCCGATCAGTGCCTGCATGGCGTCGATACGCCGCGGGTTGGCCAGCGGCCCCATGGTGGTGCTGGACTCTAGTCCGTCGCCGACCTTCACGCCCTTGCTGTGCTGCAGGAAGCCTTCGACGAAGCGGTCGTAGACTTTCTCCTGCACCAGCACGCGGGTCGGTGACACACAGACCTGGCCGGCATTGCGATATTTCGCGCCGGCCAGCAGCTTGCTGGCCGTATCCACGTCGGCGTCGTCGAACACGATGGCCGGTGCATGGCCGCCCAGTTCCATCGTGACGCGTTTCATGTGCGCGCCGGCGATCGCGGCCAGCTGCTTGCCGATCGCGGTCGAGCCCGTGAACGACATCTTGCGGATGATCGGGTGCGGGATGAGATATTCGGAGATCTCCGCCGGCACGCCGTAGACCAGGTTCACCACGCCGGCCGGCACGCCGGCGTCGACGAAGCAGCGGATCAGTTCGGCTGGCGAGGCCGGGGTTTCTTCCGGCGCCTTGACGATGATCGAGCAGCCGGCTGCCACGGCACAGGACAGCTTGCGCACGACCTGGTTGATCGGGAAGTTCCACGGTGTGAACGCCGCGACGGGGCCGACCGGCTCCTTGATCACCAGCTGGTAGATGCCGTCCGCCCGCGCCGGCACGACGCGGCCATAGGTACGGCGGGCTTCTTCGGCGAACCAGTCGATGATGTCGGCACCGGCCAGGACCTCGCCCTTGGCTTCCACCAGCGGCTTGCCCTGTTCCTGGGTCATCAGCGGCGCGATGGCATCGGCGCGCTGGCGCAGCAGGTCGGCGGCCTTGCGCATGACCTTGGCGCGATCGAAGGCCGAGACCTTACGCCAGACCTGGAAGCCTTTTTCGGCGGCTTCCAGGGCTCGGTCGAGGTCGGCGCGCTCGGCATGCGCCACCGTGCCGATCACCTCGCCGCTGGCCGGGCTGACGACCGGCAGGGTCCGCTTGCTGGCGGCTGGCGTCCAGACGCCATTGATGAGCAGTTGAACGTCGGGATACATCAGCGGTCTCCTCCACGCTCCGGCATGAAAGCCTGACGAATACGGCATTCGCCAGCGCCATGGGACCGGAGCCATATGCGTGATGGGATATAGCGATAGTGGCCCAGCGCACGCCGTCGGGCAAGGGGAGGAGCGCCCATTTTCCCGTCAGGGCAGACCTGATTTGCGATAGGTTTCCTGCATCACCTCGTCCAGGCGGCGGCCCGGCGTGAAGCCGGCCAAGCCCTCCGGCCTCGGCACATCCGGTGTCAGCCGATGGCAGGGCTCGATCGCGCCCATCACAGTCTGGATCGGGATGCGGGCGGCGTAGATCGGCAGGGCATAGTCTTCCTCTTCATCCGCAACGCCTTTGGAGCGGATCTTGCCGGCTGCTTCCTCGATCTCCATGCCGATGACCGTGGTCGCCTTGAGTTCCTGCTCGGTGCTGGTGCGCAGGGACGCTGCCCGGTCGGGATAGAAACGGTCGATCATGCGGTCGAGCGCGGCGGCTTTCTGGGCCGGATCGTCGATGATGTGCGCCTTGCCGAAGCACATCGCCGAACGGTAGTCGACCGAGTGGTTGAAGCCGCACCGCGCCAGCACCAGGCTGTCGAGGTGGGTCACCGTCAGACACACCGGCAGGCCAGGCTTCTGCGCCCGCAACATGCGGCTGGCTGCCGAGCCGTGCCAGTAGAGATGGTCACCCTCGCGCCAGAATGCCGTGGGCGTGCAGAAAGGCTGGCCGTCGATCACATAGGCGATGTGGCAGATCATCGCCGCGTCGAGGATCGCATGCACGCTGTCGCGATCATAGCGGCCACGCTCGTGCAGGCGCTGGACCCGGTTGCGCTTGGTCACGGCATAGCTCGTGATCGTGGCTTCGGCAGTCTTCGACATCGTTCTTCCTCGCGACGGACAACACGGTCTTCCTTACCGTTGCGTACCCGTCGCGTTGAAGGACCATTCCGCCGCGACGGAACAGTGCCATTCGGCGGTCAGAAGTAGGCTGCCAGATTGCGGCGGATGCGATCGAGGACCGGTTCGCCCGGCGCCGGACGCTGAAACGTCCGGCCGGTGATGGTCTCGAACGCGTTGATGTAGACCTGCGACGTATCCAGCACGACCTGGGCGGGGATGTCGGGGATCGGGTCCTTGTAGGGATCGCAGCGGGCGGCAACCCAGTTGCGCACGAAGTCCTTGTCGAAGCTTTCCGGCCGCTCGCCCCGCTCGAAGCGGTCGGCGTAGCTCTTCTGCAGCCAATAGCGGCTGCTGTCGGGTGTATGGATCTCGTCGGCCAACACGACGCGGCCGCTGGCGTCGACGCCGAACTCGTACTTGGTGTCGACCAGGATCAGGCCGCGCTGGGCCGCAATCGACTGGCCGCGCGCGAACAAGGCCAGAGCGTAGTCCGACGCGGCCTTCCAGCGTTCGGCGGAGAGCAGGCCGCGTCCAACGATCTCGTCCGGCGTGAGAGGCTCGTCGTGGCCGCCATCAGCGGCCTTGGTGGTCGGCGTGATGATAGGGTCGGGCAGGCGCTGGTTCTCGCGCAAGCCGTCGGGCAGGCGCACGCCATACATGTCGCGATGGCCGGCCTTGTAGAGTGTGAGGATGGACGTCGCGGTCGTGCCGGCGAGGTAGTCGCGCACCACGACCTCGACCGGCAGGATGTCGAGCCGCTGTCCCACGACCACATTGGGGTCGGGATAGGCAAGCACATGGTTGGGACAGATGTCCTGCGTTGCCTCGAACCAGTACCGCGCCGTCTGGGTCAGGACCTGGCCCTTCAGCGGAATGGCCGCCAGGATGCGGTCGAAGGCGCTCAACCGGTCGGTGGCGATCAGGATCCGGCGCCCGTCGGGCAGGTCGTAGTTGTCCCGCACCTTGCCACGATAGTGGTTCGGCAGCTCCGGTATGGTCGCATCCTGCAAAACCTGAATATCCATCGGCCTCGTTCCATGGGTGGTCGCCAACCTAGCACAGCGGCGGCACCGGAATATCCCCAGAGCCTTGTTTCCCCGGCACGGGCAGACCAAACTATTGGTATCAAGCCCGATAGATGCAGGTACCGATGTCCGCGATCGCACAGCAGCACCAACCCGCCCCGACACCGCAGCCGAAAGGCATGCTGATCGACGGGCAGTGGGTGGCCGCCGCATCGAACGCCCGCATCTCCGTCGAGAACCCGGCCAAGCGTACGGCGATCGCCGAGGTGCCGCGTGGTGCCGAGGCCGACGTCGAGCGGGCAGTGGCGGCGGCCAGCAAGGCCTTTCCGGGCTGGAGCCGCGTCGTGCCGCGCGAGCGTGGCAAGCTGCTGCTGAAGATCGCCGAGGCGATGGAGGCCCGTGCCGAGGAGATGGCGCGGATCATCGCGTTGGAGACGGGCAATGCCCTGCGCACCCAGGCGCGAACGGAGGCGCGCGGAGCCGCCGATATCTTCCGCTACTTCGGCGGCCTCGCCAGCGAACTGAAGGGCGAGACCATTCCGCTGGGCGAGCATGTACTGAGCTACACGAGGCGCGAACCGCTGGGTGTCGTGGGCGCGATCATCCCCTGGAACGCGCCGGTGCTGCTGGGTGCGCTCAAGATCGCGCCGGCGCTGTGTGCCGGCAACACGCTGGTGATGAAGGCGGCCGAGGATGCGCCGCTGGGCGTGCTGCTGATGGCGGAGATCTGCCAGGAATTCCTGCCGCCGGGTGTGCTGAACGTGCTGACCGGACTGGGCGCGGAGTGCGGCGGGCCGCTGGCCAACCATCCGGCGATCCGCAAGCTGTCGTTCACCGGCTCGACCGAAGTGGGCAAGATCATCATGCGCGCCGCGGCCGAGCGGATCGTTCCGGTCTCGCTGGAGCTGGGCGGCAAGAGCCCGTCGATCGTCTATCCCGACGCCGACGAGGACTGGGTCGTCGACGGCATCATCGCCGCCATGCGGTTCACCCGCCAGAGTCAGTCCTGCACGGCGGGATCGCGGCTCTTCCTGCACGCCGACATCTTCGACTCGTTTCTCGACAAGCTCGGCAAGAAGGCGGCGGCACTCAAGCTCGGCGATCCGCTTGACGAGGCCAGCGACATCGGCACCATCATCAACGCCAAGCAGTTCGGCAAGGTCTGCGGCTACGTGGAGGAGGGCTTGAAGCGCGCCGATGCCCGGCTGGTCTTTGGCGGCCTGCCGCCGAAAACGGGGCCGTTGAGCGAAGGCTACTACGCGCTTCCGACCGTGTTTGCCGATGCCTCGAACGACTGGCGGCTGGCGCGCGAGGAGATCTTCGGGCCGGTGCTGGTGGCGATCCGCTGGACCGACGAGGACGCGGTCATCCGCATGGCCAACGACAGCCACTATGGCCTGGCCGCCTATGTCTGGACACACGACATCGGTGTCGGGTTGCGCACGGCGCACGCCATCGAGTCGGGCTGGGTGCAGGTGAACCAGGGGCTGGGCCAGTCGCCGGGCCATTCCTACGGCGGCTACAAGCAGAGCGGCATCGGCCGCGAGTTCTCGCTGGAAGGCATGCTCGACAGCTTCACGCAGCGCAAGAACGTCACGGTCAATCTCAGCGTGCCGCGGCGCGCCTGAAAAAATTTCACCCGCCTTGTCGGGATGGCGGCCGGGCGTTCGTCCTTGTGATAGCGCCGGATCGACGACGATCGCGCGTGTTCTCAGCGGAGGGAAGCATATGGCCTATGTTGATGGTTTCGTCGTGCCGGTGCCGAAGAAGAACCTGGCGGCCTATCGGCGCATGTCGCAGAAGGCCGGCAAGATCTGGCGCGAGTTCGGCGCGCTCGAGTACCGCGAGTGCGTCGCCGACGACGTGAAGCCGGGCAAGGTCACGTCATTCCCGCAGGGCGTCAAGCTGAAGTCCGATGAGGTCGTGGTCTTCTCCTGGATCGTCTACAAGTCGCGGGCGCAGCGCGATCGCATCAATGCGAAGGTGATGAAAGACCCGCGGATGGACGCGCTGGTGGGCCCCGAGGGGATGCCCTTCGACGGCAAGCGCATGGTCTTCGGCGGTTTCAAGGTTTTCGTGAGTTTGTGACGATGTCCCTCCCCACGTAGTGGGGAGGTGCCCCGATACGACGTTTCGACTCATTGCGTCGAAACGTCGGTGGGCGGAGGGGACCCCGACGTGGTCTTGGTAACTGAGACCACGTCGGGGTCCCCCTCCGGTCTTCGGCCACCGCCCCCAAGCGAAGCTGGGGGAGGGATGCTACTTCCGCTGATCGAACGCCGGGGCGGGGTAGATGGCTTTGGCCGTGGCGACGGCGGGCGGGTGGACCACCTCCAGCGTGCCGCCGGGCAGGTTCTGCATGATCGAGAAAGCGTTCTTGAACTGCTTGCCGGTCTGATCGATCTGGTATTCGCCGGTCACCGTGATGATCTTGTCATTGACCTTCAGCGCCGCCTCCTTGAGCTTGGCAGCGTCCAGCGACTGCGCGGTCCTGATCACCTCTTCCGTCACGACACCGGCGCCATAGGCCAGCGCGGTCTGGAAGTCGGCCGTGTACTGGGCATTGGGGAAAAGCTTGGCGTAGCGCTCCATCATCTGCGCCCGGCTGAGACCGTGCGTCACCTTCCAGTTGATCTTGTCGTGCAGCAGCGTCTGGCTGAGGATGTAGTCGGCATCCTTGCCCGCCTGCTGCAGGAACTGCGGCTGCGAGCCGTAGACCAGGTAAACAGCCTTGAAGGTGACGTTGGCCTCGCGCAGCTGGCGCGCGATGGTCATCTGGTCGCCTTCATACGCCGTGGGGTAGAACGCGTCGGCGCCGCTCGCCTTGGCCTTCTGGATCAGGATATTGAAGTCCTTGGTTCCCTTGGCGAACTTCTCGTTCATGGTGACTTCCATGCCGAGCTGCTTGGCAAGATCGACGGCGCCCTGCGTCAAGGCAGCCGGGAAGGGCTCGTCGAGATAGGCGAAGGCGACCTTCTTGGCGCCCAATGCGTGCAGCGCCTGCACGCCGGGCTGGCCGAGGAGGGAGCCCGCGATCTGCGTGGCAGAGATGATGTACTTGAAGCCCTGGGCATAGATCGAATCGGCCGACGCCGACCAGATCACCATGAACTTGCCAGCGGTCTCGCTGGCGTTGACGGCGGCGGCGGTGAGCGTCGAGCCAAACGGCCCGAACAGCACGTCGACCTTCTCGTCCTTGATCAGGGTCTCATAGACCTTGGGGACGGTCGTCTTGTCGCTGCGATCGTCGAGCTTCACCAGCTGGACTTTGCGCTTCTTGCCGCCGATCTCGATGCCGCCGCGGGTATTGACGTCGTCGACCCAGATCTCGACGCCGCGCAGGCCCGACTGGGCCGCGAGCGCAAAGGTGCCGGTCGACGACACCGTCATGCCGATCCGGATCGGTGCGTCGGACTGGGCCATCGCCGGAACCAGCCCAAGGCCTGTGGCCAGGGCGGGCGCTGCCGCGGTCGTTACAAGAAATTCTCGCCTCTTCATGACGTCCTCCCGTGGATGGGTTCTCGTTCAGGCATCAATGCGGTAGTCGACCCATTCGGCAATCAGATTACGGAGTTGCTCGTCCCGTGCAAAGGCCGTGGCCGAGCCGTCGACCTTGTTGCGACCGAGTTCCAGCACATAGAGGTGATCGGCGATGCGCACGCATTGGCGCACGTTCTGATCGACCAGCAGCACCGTGATGCCCTGTGCCGGCAGGCCGCGGATGAATTCGTAGATCTCGGCACTGAGTCGCGGCGCGATCATGGCCGTCGGCTCGTCGAGCAGTACGACACGCGGCTTCAGCGCCAGCGCCCGGCCCAGCTCGAGGAAGCGCTGCTGGCCGCCGCTCATGGCGCCGGCTGGCTGCTTGCGGCGCTCCTTGAGGATCGGGAACTGTGCATAGGCACGCTCCAGCGCCTCCTCGACGCGGGCGCGGTCGCGGCGGAACGACCAGCATGCCAGCCGCAGGTTGTCCTCGACCGACAGCTCATTGAACAGGCTGCGGTTCTGCGGCACCAGCGCGATGCCGCGCTCGATGAAACGCCACGGCGGCAGGCCTGTCACCGCGGCACCGTCGACCAGCACGTCACCGTCGATCGGCCGCAGCAAGCCGTAGAGGGTCTTGAGCACCGTCGATTTGCCGGCGCCGTTGGGGCCGATGACGCCGGTGATCTGCCCGGCGCGCACGGCCAAGGTCAGGTCCTGCAGGATCCGGATGTCGCCGTGATAGGCAACGCTGGCGTTACGCAGCTCCATGACGATATCGACCGCCATCGATCCCTCACGATCCGAGATAGGCTTCGATGACGTCGGGATTGCCGCGGATGGCATCCACGCCGCCGTCGGCGATCACCCGGCCCTGGTTCAACGCCAGGACCCTGTTGGACAGGCGATAGATCGATGTCAGGTCGTGGCTGATCAGCAGAACGGTCTTGTGCGCCGCCGTCATGGCCTCGATCTGCTCGATCATGAAGCGGCACAGGGTGGGGTGCACGCCGGCAAACGGCTCGTCGAGCATCACCACCTGGGGATCCGGCATCAGCATGCGCGCCATCTCCAGCAGCTTCTGCTGGCCGCCGGACAGCTCCTCGGCGAAATTGTGGCGCAGGTCGATGAGCCGCATGCGCTCCAGCATGGCCTCGGCCGCCTCGATCAGGGCGCGGTCGGGCACCTTGTGCTGAAGGACGGGCACCAGGAGGTTGTCGATCAGCGACATGCGCCGGAACACCCGCGGCACCTGGAACGTGCGGCCGACACCACGGTGGGCAATGTCATGCGGCGCCCAGCCGGTGACGTCCTGGCCGCCAAGGCGAATGGCGCCGGCGTCGGGACGATAGATGCCGCAGATGCAATTCATCAGCGTGGTCTTGCCGGCGCCGTTGACACCGATGATGCCCAGCACTTCGCCCTGCGCCGCGGCAAAGGTGACCCCATCCAGCGCAACAAGTCCGCCGAAGCGCTTCACAAGTTCCTGGACGTCGATCGCCGGCGCCGTCATCGGCCGATCCGCCAGCGCGCGAAACCGGCATTGCGAAACAGGATCACTGCCACCAGCAGGCCGAAACCCACGATCTGGGCCAGCGCCTGGGGCAGGAACACGGTCGCCAGCTGCTCGACCAGGCCGTAGAGCACGCCGGCCAGCAGGGCACCGATGGGGTTGCCCAGCCCGCCCAGCACGATGACGATGAAGCCGATGATCGAGTACTCCGGGCCGGAGAAGGCGTTGAAGGCGGGGAACACCAGGGCCACCAGCACGCCGGTGATACCGGCCAGGCCGGTTGCTAGGGCAAACGCGAAGGCCGACAGCCGCACGATGTCGACGCCCATGATCTGGATCGCCTCGCGATTCATGATCGCGGCGCGCAGCGCCTTGCCCGGCAAGGTGGCGAACAGGAACAGCCCGACGGCGGCGGAGACTACGATGGTGACACCCAGCGCCACGATCCGCGCCGTCGAGACGTAGACCGGCCCGATCTTCATCGAGATCGGTGTGAAGGTATAGTCGATCGAGCGCGAGTCGGCCTCGAACAACAGCAGCATCAGAGCGGCCAGCGCGATCGACACGCCGTACATCATCAGGAACGACATGCTCTCGGGATCATCGCTGCGGCTCAGGCGCGGGATCAGCAGGTAGTAGGCGACATAGCCCAGCGCGAAGAAGGTGACGGCCGCGATGGGCAGCGCCAGCAGGGGCGGGATGCCGGCCATGTGGAACAGGACATAGGCCAGGAACGAGCCGCCGATCACCATCTCGCCGTGCGCGAAGTTGACGACCCGCAGCACGCCGTAGAGCAGGGTGAGGCTCATGCCGATGAGCGCATAGACGCCACCCACCACCAGGCCGTTCACGATGCCGTTGAGGACAAGGATCTCCATGGGCCGGCGCCTCAGGGCACGTAACGACGCCAGCCTGGGCGCCAGCGCAAAACGGTGCCGACGATGCCGCGCGGCAGGAACAGCACCAGCAGCACCGTGGCGAGACCCAGGATCAGCAGGTTCAGCAGGGGGAACTGGCGCCAGATCAGCTCGTCCAGCCAGACCATGGCGATGGCGCCGACAATCGGTCCGGCGACGGTGCCCAGGCCGCCGGCCACGGCATAGATCACGGTCTTGGCGGTGATCAGGGTGTTGAAGGCGGTCTCGGTGTCGACGACGTTGGTGTACCAGGCCTCGACACCGCCGCAGACCGCCGGGAAGAAGGCGGCGATCAGCCAGCCGTAGAGACGTACCCGGGTGATGTTGATGCCCATCATGTCGGCGGCTTCGGCATCGTCGCGCACGGCACGCAACGCCTTGCCCAGCCGCGAGCGCGACAGCCACAGGATGGTGCCCAGCGCCGCCAGCATCACCACCATCATGACGTAGAAGGACAGCACCGGCTCGGCCTGGCTGCCCAGCTGCAGTCCGAAGCTGCCGCCGGTGATCGCCTCGGGCATGTTGGTGATCACCAGCCGGCAGATCGCCGCCAGCGCCAGGCTCACGATGGCGAAGTAGATGCCCGACAGGCGCAATGTCGGTGCGAACAACAGCGCCAGCACAAGGCCGGCGAGCCCTGAGATCGGCAGGGCGGCGAGGACCGGGAAGCCCGCCTTCTTCACCAGGATCGCTGTCGTGAACGCGCCGACGCCGTAGAAGGCGACATAGCCGAACGGCATGTAGCCGGAGAACCCCGACGAGACGTTGAAGCCCGATGCCATGGTGATCCACAGCATCAGGTAGAAGTGGAAGGCAAGGTTGCCGCCGAGCACGGGCACGCAGGCGAAGTAGAGGATGACGAAGCCGCCCAACAGCGTCGCCAACATGAAGTAGATCCGATCCGCACGCTGCCGATCGGCCGTGCGCGAAGAGAGGCCTGATGTCACCATGTCGTCGGCTGTTTTGGAGCGAGGGTAGTGAGTGTCTCGGGACGCGAGCGCCGAACTCTCTGACAGAAACGACGGAAACTCAATAAGATCCTGATTCCAACGATTTGCGCGCCCTGTTTATGCTGACAGAAAACGGACAGAAACCGACAGAAAAGCCCGCGACGCTTGTGCGATGACACCCGAGTGCGCTCGCGCCACGACGCTTGCTGCGATCCCATTTAGATCGCTCGCCGCGGCGCAACAAGAGTCCAAAACTCGGCATCCTGAAATAAATCGTGGGATGGACGTCGCTCCCTGTCGATCGCGCCTGCAGCCAATGTCGCTGGCGTCCATGGCGACGGACGCGTATGACGCCATTCAACGACTGTACCAGGGCGGACATAGCATGCTGCAACAGATCACCGATCTGCGCGATGAAACCGACGAATTGTATCGGCTGCTGATCACATTGACGGCCGATCATTGGGGCCGGGCGACGTTGTTCAAGTCGTGGACAGTGAACGACATCGTGCAGCATCTGCATTTGAGCGACATCCTGGGTCTTGCCTCGGCGACCGATGTCTCAGCCTTCGATGCCTTGCGCGCCGACATCGCGGCCAAGCGCGAGACGGGGCTCACCCGGCTCGAGGAAACGCGGCAGCGGCTGGGGGATCTCGTTGGCCCGGTGCTGCTGGATCGTTGGCAGCAGACGTTGTCACAACTGTGCGACGCACTCGCCGCCAAGACACCCGATGCGCGGCTGAAATGGGCTGGTCCCGACATGGGCGTGCGCATGTTCACGACCGCACGGCAGATGGAGATCTGGTCGCACAGCCAGGCGATCTATGACCTGCTGGGCATCGCGCGGCCGGCGGCGTCACCGCGTATCCGCAACATCGCCGAGATCGGCGTGCGCACGTTCGGCTGGGCCTACACCAATCGCGGCCTGCCGGTGCCGCCTGAGGTGCCCTATGTGCGGCTGGAGAATGGCTTCGAGGCGCCGTGGGAATGGCATGCACCGGACCGCGGCAACGCCGTGACGGGCGGCGTCATCCCGTTCTGCCAGGTCGTGACGCAGACCCGCAATGTCGCGGACACCGACCTGGCGGTGACGGGCGACATCGCCACGCACTGGATGAGCATCGCGCAGTGCTTCGCCGGGCCGCCGGAAACACCCCCGGCACCGGGCACGCGGCGGATGAAAGGAACGCCGCGGTAAAGCGGCCCGGGGCCTGGACTCCCGGATCAGATCATGGAACAGCGCCGGCGTCGGTTAACCAGGCGATCAGGCTTCTGGTGTAGCTGCTGCCGACCAGGACATCGACCACACCATCGGTGTCCCGCGGTGCCACCAGAAGAACGGCAAAGGGGCCCAATCTGGTTTGCGCGAAGCGGCCCGGCGCCAAGGCGCCGCCCTCAAAATCCAGGGCGCAGCCTTTGGCCAGCAGGTCGGTGACGCCGACACCGTCCAGTCGGACGATCGCCCGCGCCGAGGACACATCCACAGCGATCACCGTGGATGGTGGCGGATCCGCCGGCGATGCCGGGCTCATCAGAAGCCATTCATCGGGGCCCAGGCGGCACACGCCATGCGGCGCACAGTCCGTATAGGAGTCGGGAAGCGGTTGTCCCAGCCAGCGTGCGGTGCCGGCGATGAAAGCAGGGTCGTTGCCGCTACCGCGCAGCACCGTCAATGTGACGCCGCCGACCTGCCGCAGCCGCACGCCTGATGGAAGGGAGTCAGGCATCGAGGCGCTTTCCTTCGGGATCGACGAAGACAGGCTCCGTCACGGTGACGGGGATGCTGGTACTGGCGGTCGGCGACGCCGCGAACAGGCGCTCGCCGATCCGGGAGCGGCCCGCGGCAACCAGCGCCAGCGCGACCGGACGCCCTAATGTGGGACTGTGCGCCTGCGAGGTAATGAAGCCCAGTGAAGGTTGTGGTCCAGCACGGCCTTCGGCCACGACATGGGCGCCGACCGGCAGGCGATCCTCGGCATGCTCGACGACCAGTCCGACGAGCTGCTTGCGGCCCGGCTCGACCAGCGCCGGCAGCGACAGGGACCGGCGGCCGACGAAATCCTTGGTGGTCGCGCACAACTTCCCGAGCCCGAGGTCATCGGGCGTCGTGCGGCCATCCGCCTCGCGGCCGATCACCACGTGGCCCTTCTCGATGCGCAGCACGCCCATCGACTCGGTGCCGTAGACGGTCAGTCGATCAGCGCGTCCGGCTTCGACCAGCCGCTCCCACAGATGCCGGGCATCAGTGGTGCGTACGTTGATCTCGTACGACAGCTCGCCCGAGAAGCTCAGGCGGAAGATCCGCGCCGGCACGCCAGCAACCTGCCCACGGCGTATCGACATGTGCGGTATGGCGGCGTCCGACACATCGATGTCGTGAACGACGCGCTGCAGGACGCGCCGCGCGTTGGGGCCGGCCAGTGCGGCTGCGAACCAGTGTTCGGTTACCGGTGTCACGAATACGCGCAGATGGCGCCATGCGGTTCGCAGCAGCAATTCGATATGCTCGAACACGGCCTCGGCATTGCCGGTCGTGGTGCTCATCACGTAGTGCTGGTCACCGAGGCGGGCGGTGACGCCGTCATCGAACACCATGCCGTCCTCGCGCAGCATGATGCCGTAGCGGCTGCGGCCGACGGCGAGCTTTTTCCAGCCGTTGGTGTAGAGGCGGTCGAGCAGCTCGGCCGCGTCGGGTCCTTGAATATCGAGCTTGCCCAGGGTCGCGACGTCGACCAGCCCGACATTGTTGCGTACCGCCGTCACCTCGCGGTTGACGGCGTCGAGATCGCTTTCGCCGGCGCGCCGGTAGAATTGCGGCCGCACCCAGGCACCGGATTGGCCGAACACGGCGCCGTGCGCAGCGTGCCAGTCGTGCAGCGCCGTGTAGCGCGAGGGCTGCAGTGCCTCGCCCTGATCGCGCCCGATCAGCGCACCCAGCGGGACGGGCGTGTAGGGGGGCCTGAATGTCGTGGTGCCGACCGCGCCGGGCGCGCTACCCAGTTCGGCGGCGAGCAGGCTGAGTCCATTGAGGCCGCCGAGCTTGCCCTGGTCGGTGCCCATGCCCAGCGTCGTGTAGCGCTTGAGGTGTTCGACCGAGCGATACCCTTCGCGTGCCGCCAGCCTGACATCGGCCGCCGTCACGTCGTTCTGGAAGTCGACGAAGCTCTTGCGGCCATCGTTCTGGAAGGCTTGTGCCATGTTGATCGGTTCGGCCGCCACGGCCCGCCGCAGCGGTGCCGGCGCTGTCGTGTTGTTGCCTGCCGCCGTGCCATGGGCGACAGCGTCGGCGATGTCGAACGTGCCGGCGCAGGCGCCGACGCTTCGAACATTGTCAATCGACTGATCGGGCAGGAAGGCATGAACGGCCGTGTCATACCGCAGCGTGCCGCGGGTCTGCGAATGCAGATGAACTGTCGGTGTCCAACCGCCCGACATGCATAGACAGTCGCAGTCCAGCCGCCCGTCGCCGAGGCGCGCTGTCCAGCTGACACCCGTGACACGCTGGCTTCCGTACACGCGCGTGAGCGCGGCGCCGCCGTAGAGCGGGATGCCATGCTGCTGCGCGGCGGCCTGGCGGGCTGGCTCGATGCTGTCGCGGACATCGAGGATGGCCGCAACATCGAGCCCGGCTTGCTTCAGGGCGATGGCGGTGTGATGCGCACTGTCATTGTTGGTGGCGACCACCAAACGTCGACCGGGCGCGGCAGCGTAACGTGTGACATAACCCAGGGCCGCCGATGCCAGCATGATCCCCGGGCGGTCATTGCCGGGGAACACCAGGGGCCGCTCGATCGCGCCTGTCGCCAACACCAGGCGCCGGCTGCGGACCTTCCACAGGCGGTGACGCGGGACGCTGCCTGCGACCTCCTCGACAAGGACCGCAAAGCCGTGATCGTAGGCGCCGGCGACGGTGGTGCGGCTGAGCACGCGGACGTTGGGCATTGCCGCCAGTCGCTCCGCGGCACGCGCCACCCAGTCGGCGACCGGCAATCCATCGATGATGTCGCTGCCGGCAAAGGGGGCGCCGCCCAGCGCGGCACCGTCGTCGGCCAGGATCACGCGGTCCCCGCGGGCACCGGCAGCCACGGCAGCGGCGAGGCCGGTCAGGCCACCACCGGCGATCAGGACGTCAGCATGGGCGTGGCGCTTGTCGTAGATGTCCGGGTCGACGCCGTCCGGCGGTGCGCCCAGGCCGGCAGCCCGGCGGATGAACGGTTCGTAGATCATCCATCCTTTGCCGGGGCCCATGAAGGTCTTGTAGTAGAACCCGGCCGGCAGCAGGCGGGACAGCAGGTCCGCGGTCCGCCCGACATCGAAGCGCAGCGACGGCCAGCGGTTCTGGCTCTGCGCCACCAGGCCATCGACCAGGGCGGCCGTCGTTGCCCGCACGTTGGGCTCGGCGCGGGTGCCTGTGCCGACGCGCATCAGCGCATTGGGTTCCTCGACCCCCAGCCCTACGATGCCGCGCGGCCGGTGATACTTGAAGCTGCGGCCGACCAGGTGCACGCCGTTGGCGATCAGGGCCGAGGCGAGCGTGTCGCCGGCATATCCCTGGTATGACCGGCCGTCGAAGGTGAAGGTGAGGGGACGCGTGCGGTCGATGCAGACCCCGCCACGCTTAAGGCGAAAGGGTTGGGTCACGGCGTACCTGAGTCCTCGGCGAGCCGCGGCGCGGCCAGGATGGCATGCGTGCGTGTATCGCGCCGTACGCGCAGCCAGCGGCGGCAGCCGAAGCGGTGGAACCAGAGTTCCTCGTGTGCGCCAGCAGGGTTGTCGCGCCGATAGAGGAAATCGGTCCACGCCTGGTCGTCGAGCGTGTGCGGATCGGCCGGACGAGCAGCGGAAGCATCGCCGCCGAAGACGAACTCGTCTTCATCGCGCGGACCGCAGACAGGGCAGGTTATCGACAACATGGTCAGTGCCTGGGCGCGCGGGCGGCCCGCCCGCTCATGAAAGCGTGATCCGCCGCCACGCTGGGGGTGGCAGAGGGGCGAGTTATGAGCGGGCGGGACGCCCGCGCTCCCAGGGGCATGTCAAACTCTCAATGCAGGTGCGGCGACGGGCCGGCGCCGCGTTCGTTGATGGTATGGCCGCTGGTGAAACGGTCCAGGCGATGGCGCTCGATCAGCGGGTGCGGTCCATCGGTGGCGATGAGGTGGGCGAAGCACCAGCCCGATGCCGGAGTCGCCTTGAAGCCGCCGTAACACCACCCGCCGTTGAAGTAGAAACCTTCCACCGGCGTGCGGGAGATGATGGCGCTGCCGTCCATCGTCATGTCGACCAGGCCGGCCCAGCTGCGCATCAGCCGCAAGCGCTTCAGGCGCGGCAACAGTGCCGCGGCACCGGCGGCGATCTCCTCGATCACCGGCAGGCTGCCACGCTGGGAGTAGGAGTTGTAGCCGTCGAGACGGCCGCCGATCAGCACCTCGCCCTTGTCGGTCTGGCTGACGTAGACGCGATGCGCGCCCGATGACACCACGACATCCAGAAAGGGCTTCACCGGCTCGGTCACCATCGCCTGCAACAGATGGCTTTCGATCGGCAGGCGCAGCCCGACCATCTCGGCGACGCGCGAGGAATTGCCGGCGACACACGATGCAATCTTGGGCGCCAGGATGCGGCCACGCGTTGTGTCGACACCCACGACACGGCCACCCTCGCGGATGATGCCGGTCACGGCGCAGTTCTGGATGATATCCACACCGCGGCGGTCGGCGGCGCGGGCGAAGCCCCACGCAACCGCATCATGGCGTGCGACACCGGCGCGGCGCTGGATCACGCCACCCAGCACCGGATGACGGCTGCCGGCGGCCAGATCGAGGTCGGGCACGAGCGCGGCGATCTCGGCCGTGTTCAGGACCGCCGCGTCGATGCCGTTGAGCCGCATGGAATTGTAGCGCCGAACCCAGGCATCGCGGTCGGCTGGTGTGTGGTAGAGGTTGATCATGCCGCGCGGACTGAACATCACGTTGAAGTTCAGGTCCTGGCTCAGGCCTTCCCACAGCTTGACGGAATGCTCGTAGAACAGCGCGTTGCCGTCCTGCTGGTAGTTCGAACGGATGATCGTGGTGTTGCGCGCGGTGTTGCCGCCGCCGATCCAGCCTTTCTCCAGTACCGCGACATTGGTGATGCCGTGGTTCTTAGCGAGGTAGTAGGCGGCGGCCAAGCCATGGCCGCCACCGCCGATGATAACCACGTCGTAGGCGGCTTTGGGCTCGGGTGCGCGCCAGGCCGCGGGCCAGGTGCGATGTCCCGAAAAAGCATGACGCAGCAGCGCCGTCAGCGAGTAGGGCTGTGCCATCACAGCACCTGGGTCAGGAATTCGCGAGTGCGCGGGTCCGACGCGCTGGTGAAGAAGGTCTTGGCGGCACCCGACTCGACGATGCGGCCATGATCGGTGAAGTGGATCGTGTCGGCGACCTCGCGGGCAAAGCCCATCTCGTGGGTGACCAGGATGCAGGTCATGCCATCGGCGGCCAGCTCGCGGATGGTGTTGAGCACTTCCTTGACCGTTTCGGGATCGAGCGCGGCGGTTACTTCGTCGAACATCATCACGTCGGGCATCATGCAGAGGCTGCGGGCGATGGCCACGCGCTGCTGCTGGCCGCCGGACAGTTCACCGGGGTAGGCGTTGGCCTTCTCGCTGAGGCGTACCTTGGCCAGCAGCTTGCGGGCGCGCGCCTCGACCTCGGCCTTGTCCTGGCGCAGCACATGGACGGGCGCCATCATGATGTTCTGCAGCGCTGTGCGGTGCGGAAAGAGATTATAGCTTTGGAACACGATGCCGACGCGACGGCGCAATGCCAGCTCGTCGAGATGGGGGTCGTTGACTTCGATACCGTCGACCTTGATCGATCCCTTGTCGATCGGAACCAGCGCGTTGATGCAGCGCAGGAGGGTCGATTTCCCCGAGCCCGACGGGCCGATGACGCACACGACCTCCGATTTGCGCACCGACATCGACACGCCTTTCAGCACCTGCACGGTGCCGAAGGATTTGTGGACGTCGGCGATGACGACCTGTGGCTCCTTCAGCGTCTTTTCCATGGTTGTCATCCCTTCACCGACCATTTGCGCTCGAGCCGCACGGTCGCGACGCTGATCGGGTAGATGTACAGGAAGAACCACACCAGGATGTAGGCATACATCGGCATCAGCAGGTCGGTCCGCCGCTCGGATGCGAGGATGTCGCGGACGATGGTGAGCGATTCGGAGACACCCACGATGTTGGCGAGCACGGTGCCCATCGTCAGGATCGAATACAGGTTCATCCACGGCGGCAGCATGCGCTTGAGGCACTGCGGAATGATGATCATCCACAGTGTCTGACGACGCGAGAAGGCCAGCGACCGTGCGGCCTCCCATTGCGTCGCCGGGATCGACCGCACGGCGCCGCGCACGATCTCCGACACATTGGCCATCACTGGCAGGGTGAATCCGAATGTCGCCTTGATCCAGTCCGGCAACGGAATGACCGTGCCGCCAATCTTCACCTCGAACGGCACCAGGTACATGATGTAGAAGATCGTCACCAGCCATGGCGAGTTGCGCAGGACCTGCGTCAGCGCCCAGGAACTGGTGCGAACCGGCGGCAGCAGCGAAATCTGTGCGAGGCCCAGCAACGCACCCAGCAGCGTGCCGAATGCCATCGCCAGCACGCTCATCAGCAGGTTGAGGCAGAAGCCCTGGAACAGCAGGGGTGTCCATTTCCACAGCAGCGCATAGATGCTGGTGCGGCCGGCGCCGCTCTGGGCGTCGGCGCTGAATGCCACCAGCAGGAACGTTGCCGCGATCAGCACGCCGGCCGTCCAGCGCAGATCGACGAAGGGCAGACCGGTGTGGCGGCAGAAGAGACCGGGGCGCTGCTGGCGCGCCGCCAGGGACGGGAGCAGCGCACTCATGACGGCGTGTATCCGGGTATATGCAGCGCGCGCTCGATCCGCGAAATGCCGAACACGAAAAGGCCGACCAAGGTTAGGTAGGTCACCAACACGACGTTCATCATCTCGGGGACGTTGAGGTTGTCGCTCCACAGCTGATTGGCGACGTAGAGCGCCTCGGGTACGGCGATGGCGTAGGCGATGGCCGTGGTCTTCACCAGGTTGACCAGGTTGTTGTTGAGCGACGGCAGGCAGATGCGGATCGCCAGCGGCAGCACGATATGAACGTAGGCCTTCAGCCGGCTGTAGCCCAAGGCGCGGGCCGCCTCGACGGTGGCTTGCGGCACGGCCTCGATGCCGGATCGGAAGATCTCGACGTTGAAGGCGCCGGCGAAGAACGAGAGCGCGATCACGGCCCACTGGAAGTTGTTCAGGATCGGCTCGGCCTGGCCGAAGGCATTGGTCGTGGTGGGAACCAGTGCGCCCAGGCCGAAATAGAAGAAATAGAGCTGTGCCAGCGGCGGCGTGTTGCGGAAGAACTGGATGTAGGCATAGACCAGCCAGCGCAACGGCGCGAAACGCACGCCCTGCAACCAGGCGCCGACGATACCGACCACCAGGGAGAACACGACGGCGAGAACCGCAAGCTCAAGCGTCAGCCCGATGCCCTTGAGGTACTTCAGCCCGTCCCATGGATCATAGAAGATCGTGAGATTGATGCCGGTCACGTCGTACAGCCGACGGAACCATGCCTGGATTGCCTCCACACTTACCCCCGAACACACTCAAATCTGTCGCTGCCATAAGGGCGCGCCCCTCACCCTGACGAGCGAGCGCCTCGAAGGGGGCAACCTGCACCGTGGAGCCCATCCTTCGAGACGACCGCTGAGCGATCTCCTCAGAATGAGATTGATGACCGATCAGTCACGTCCTACTACCCGGAATCACACGTCCCTGATACAGCTGTCATCCCGAGCGCAGCGAGGGATCTTTTAAAAGTGGCGCACGGGTGCGCCTGCATCGAAAGATCCCTCGCTGCGCTCGGGATGACGATCCTGAGCCACACTCCAGCGATAGTCGGTACTACTTCGCCTTGTACTTCTCGTGCAGGTCCTTGATGAAGTCGGTGGGCTCGATACCCCACTTCTTTTCGAGCGTGACGATCTTACCGGTCTTGTGCCAGTCGATCGAGGCGGCCGTCATGAGCTTGAACAGGTCGTCATCACCGTGCTGCACGGCCAGTCCCCACGGCTTGGTGTCCTGGGTCGGCAGCTTGATCTCGTAGTCGCCCCAGATCTCCTTGTCGGTCAGCCGGGACGCCGCCAGCGAGTCGTCCGTGAGCGAGCCGATGCAGCGGCCGTCGCGCAGGGCCTGCTCCGATTCGGCGATGCCGGCAAAGGCCAGCAGCTTGAGCTCGTACTTGCGCTCATACTCCTTGTTCCAGAAAGCGCCCTGGCTGGTGCACAGGGTCTGGCCGCGGATGTCGTCCCACTTCTTGATCGGGGTGGACTTCTTCGCCATCACCGTGATGCCCGACGCGTAGTAGTTGGGTTCCACGATGCGGATGAGCCGGCGCCGCTCGGGCGTGTCGGTCATCGTCGCCATCAGCATGTCGCACTTGCCCTGCTCGAGGAATTGCACACGATTGGCGGCAATCACCGGCACACGCTGCACCTTGATCGGCTTGCCCAATGCGGCCGACAGGCGGGCCTGGATATCGTCGACCAGGTCGTGTTCGAGGCCGATCATGCCGCCGGACGGGTCGCGGAAGCCGAACGGGCGATAATCGACCTTGATGCAAGCGACGATCTCACCGCGTTCCTTGATCTTGTCGAGCACGGCGCCGGCCTGCGCCGTACCAGCCGCTGCAAGCGACATCCCCAAAACCGCACATCCCTGCGCCAGACTCTTCAGCGAAAACATCGGCCGATTTCCTGTCTCTAGGCAAAAGCGGCGGCAAGCTTATCGTCTCGCGCAAGCACACGTCTGCAAAAATAACTGGATAGGACATATAGAAATTATGGCGGGATCGTTCGCCGAGCCGTGGCTGCAGGCCGTTTCCGGCCTGGTTGATCGGGTCTACGCTCTGGCTGCAGATCGGCGCAGGCGGATTGGTGTCATCGGCGATAGCCTGGGAGCGTGCGCGCCATGCCGGACAAACTGAATATCGTTCCCTTCGTCAGCGTCGACCATATGATGAAGCTGGTCTTGCATATCGGCATCGAGCGCTTTCTGGTTGAGCTTGCCGGCTATATCGAAGCGGACTTCCGTCGCTGGGAAATCTTCGACAAGTCGCCGCGTGTAGCCTCCCACAGTTCTGAAGGCGTCATCGAACTGATGCCGATCAGCGACGGTGATATCTACAGCTTCAAGTACGTCAACGGCCATCCGCGCAACCGGCGCGAAGGTCGCCAGACGGTGACGGCCTTCGGTCTGCTCGCCGACGTGCACAGCGGCTATCCCGTGCTCTTGTCGGAAATGACCATCCTGACGGCGCTGCGCACGGCGGCAACGTCGGCGGTGGCGGCGAAGCATCTGGCGTCCGCCGATGCCGACTGCATGGCGATCATCGGCAACGGGGCACAGGCGGAGTTCCAGGCGCTGGCCTTCAAGGCGGTGCTCGGCGTCCGCCGGCTGCGCCTCTACGATATCGATCACGCGGCCACCGAGAAATGCCGGCGCAATCTTGCCGGCATGGGCTTCGAGATAACGGCCTGCAACAGCGCCGAGGAAGCCGTCGAGGGCGCGCGGATCGTCACCACGGTAACCGCCGACAAGCAGAAAGCCACGATCCTGAACGACAACATGATCGGGGCAGGGGTGCACCTCAATGCGGTCGGCGGAGACTGCCCGGGCAAGACCGAGCTGCATCGCGACATCCTGCTGCGCTCCGACATTGTCGTCGAGTACGCGCCGCAGACCCGCATCGAAGGGGAGATCCAGCAACTCGCCGCGGATTATCCCGTCAGCGAGCTCTGGCAGGTCATCGCGGGCTTGGCGCCGGGCCGCCGCAACGCGGATCAGATCACACTGTTCGACTCAGTCGGCTTCGCCATCGAGGATTTTTCCGCCTTGCGCTATGTCCGCGACCAGCTGGCGGGCACGGGGCTTTACGAGCCGCTCGATATGCTGGCCGACCCTGACGAGCCGCGCGATCTTTTCGGCATGCTGCTGCGCGCGCAATTGGCCTGACGGGCCGATGATATGGTTCGCCGATATCATTTGCAGTTAAATAGGTAGCTTGCTATCTTTATGACATGAGCAGTGGCGGCAGGCCCGGGCCGGTCGATTTCGGGTTCCAGGTGGCGCGCATCCAGCGCCGGCTGCGGCAGGTGGTGGATGCCGAGTTGCGGGTTTTCGGGCTGACCGAGGCGACCTGGCGGCCGTTGATGTATGTCTGGCGGCTGGGCGAGGGCGTTCGCCAGAAGGAACTGGCGGCAGCGCTGGGCATCGAGGGACCCTCCCTGGTGCGGCTGCTGGACGGCCTGGAACGGCGCGGCTTCATCGAGCGCCGCGAGAGCGATGCCGATCGACGGGCGCGGGGCATCTACCTGACACCGATCGGACGCGACCTGCAGAAGCGGGTTGCCCGGACCAGCGGCAACATCCAGCGCCGTCTTCTTGCCACCGTGGCGCCCGCCGACCTCGAGGTCTGCGAGCGGGTGTTCCGCACCATTGAGGAAGCCCTGGACGAGGCCGAAATGGCTGTGCGGCCATGGGAGAAGGATATCGATGCACGCTGATAAGGAAGACACCGCCACCACGCTGCGGTTTCGCATGGAAGATGGCGTTGAACTGGTCGCTGATGCCTGGGGAGCACCGGACCATCCACCGGCGATCCTCTTGCATGGCGGCGGACAGACACGGCACGCCTGGAAGCGGACGGCACAGATCCTGGCAACTCAGGGCTTCCATGCCCTCGCCGTCGACCTGCGCGGCCACGGCGAGAGCGGCTGGTCACCGGACGGCGACTACAGCATCGATCGTTTTGCCGACGATGTGCGGACGCTGGCCCTGGCACAGTCCAGCAAGCCTGTTCTGATCGGTGCGTCCCTGGGCGGCATCGCGAGCCTGATCGCAGAGGGCGATGCCGACCCCTCGCTCGCGGCGGCGTTGGTGCTGGTCGATATCACGCCACGCGTCGATGCCCAGGGCGTCGCCCGCATCCGCGGCTTCATGGCGGCGCATATCGATTCGGGATTTTCGTCGGTGGATGAAGCCGCCGACGCCGTCGCGGCATATCTGCCGCACCGGCCGCGGCCCCGCAATGTCGAGGGCCTGCGGAAGAACCTGCGGCTGGGCGAGGATGGCCGCTACCGTTGGCACTATGATCCGGCATTCGTGCATGACCGCAGCACCGGCGATGATTCGGGTCGCGAGCAGCGCCTGTCGATCGCCGCCAGCCGGATCGAAATTCCCGTGCTGCTGGTCCGGGGTGGATCGAGCGAGCTGGTCTCCGAAGCGGCAGCCCGCGAGTTCACGACACTGGTGCCGCACGCCACCTATGTCGACGTGCAGGGTGCGGGGCACATGGTGGCGGGCGACCTGAACGATGCGTTCACCCAGGCGGTCGTGCGCTTTCTGGATGAACTGCCATCGGGTCCCGCGCCGCGGCCGCCGGATACGGCCGTCGCGTCCTGAGAATGTCCCGTACGCCACCAGAACGGCCCGGGGCACCGCCGGCAGCCGTCAGCGTCGTGCGTCCTCGTCTGTCGATCCTGGCTGCAATCGCGGCCAGCGGCACCTTGTCGATGCACATTTTCGTGCCGGCATTGCCCGCCGTGGCGCGCCAGTTCGACGTGCAGCCCGGCACCGCGCAGCTCACGCTGACGCTGTACCTGGTCGGCATCGCCGTCGGCCAGCTGTTGTACGGGCCGCTGTCGGATCGATTCGGTCGCCGGCCGGTGCTGATCACGGCACTGGCCATTTTCCTGATCGGCACGTTGCTGGCCGGCATCGCGACGCGCATCGAATGGCTGATCACGGCGCGCGTGCTTCAGGCGCTGGGCGCCTGCGGTGGTCTGGTGCTGGGGCGGGCGATGGTGCGCGACGGCGCAACGACGGACCAGGCGGCACGCCAGATCGCCCTGCTGGTCATGGCAATGACGACAACACCGGCGCTGGCGCCCCTAATCGGTGGCACGATCACCGGCTGGCTGGGGTGGCGCGCGATCTTCGCCTTTCTCGGCGCGACCGGCCTGGCCCTGCTGGTGCTGACCGTGATGGCGGTGCCGGAAACCAACCGGCAGCGTGTCGCCTTGCCCAATCCCATGGCCATGCTGGGCGCCTACGGCCGGCTGTTGCGATTGCCACAGTTTTGCGCGCTCGCGGTCGGTGGCTCCTTCATGTCGACCAGCATGTACGCGTTCTTTGCCTCCTCGCCGTTCCTGTTTATCGAGGTACTGCATCGGCCGGCCTCGGAGATCGGCGCCTATTACATGGTGATCGTCGCCGGCGTCACCCTGGGCAGCTGGATCGCCAGCCGCCTGACGGTCGGATCGCGTTCCGGCATCCTGCTGCCGATGGCGGCCGCGCTGGGCACACTCGGAGCCGGTGCGCTGCTGGTGATCGATCTCGCCGGATGGCTGTCCGTTCCCTCGGTGCTGGCGGCCGTCTGCGTTTTCGCGCTGGGCGCCGGAATCGCCAGCCCCGTGGCGACGGCACATGCCATCGGCGTCGATCCGCGGGCGATCGGCGCCGCATCTGGACTCTACGGCTTCATGCAGATGACGGTGGGGGCGCTGGTGACCTTGCTGGTCGGGATCTGGCATGCCGATTCGGCGCTGCCGGCGGCGTGCATCCTGCTGGCGGCTTCCTTGATCGCGCAAGCCGCGTTCTTCATGGCGTCCCGAGCGCGCGAGCGTCCCGCTCGCACGGGTGTCTAGTATCTGGACTCACAGTTGACTGATACAGACTGTCATCCCGAGCGTAGCGAGGGATCTTCGGCTGATGGCGTGCGATGCATCAAAAGATCCCTCGCTACGCTCGGGATGACAGCGGATAGCGAATCACCTTTCAATGATCGTGAGTACTAGCGCTAAGCCACCTTGGCGAGCTTCTGCAGCGAGCGGACGTAGCGGGGCATCGGGATGTCCGGGAAACTGGTCGACCAGTTGGTGTAGCTCACCTCGCCGACATAGATGTCGCCGCGTGAATCCACGGCAAGCCCGTGCGGTGCCAGGAAGCGGCCGGTCTCGGTGCCGGGACCTTCCGTGCCGCCCAGGCGGGCGAGCAGGGCACCGGCCTTGTCGACGATGCTCAGCCGCGGCCCGAGGTTGCGGTAGGCGAGGTTGACCGGCATGCCCGGGCCCAGTTCGCCGACGATGAAGCGCGGTCCGTGGGCACCGTTGCAGCAATAGAGCGCGCAGGGCCGGTGGAGGTTGTTCCACTGCGCTTCGTACTTGCCGTTGCCATTGAACACCTGCACGCGATGGTTCTCGCGGTCGGCGACATAGACCCAGCCGTCGGGGTCGGTGGCGATGTTGTGCACCAGGTTGAATTCGCCTGGCCCGGTGCCGGATGTTCCCCATGACATCAGATGGCGGCCATCGGGCGTGTACTTGTGCACGCAGGCATTGCCGTAACCGTCCGAGACATAGATCTCGCCCTGGGGCGACAGCGCCGTGTGGGTGCAGCGGTTGAACGGCTTGCCGCTCATGAACGACGCCGGCACGTCGGGCACGCCGATGGTCAGCAGCACTTTCCCGTCGGTCGTGCATTTGCGCACCGTGTGATCGCCGTCGTCGGTGCAGTAGAGGTTGTCGTCAGCATCGATGTGGATGCCGTGCGCACGCTTGAAGACGCCTTCGCCCCAGGCGCGCAGGAAATTGCCGTCGCGGTCGAACACCATCATCGGGTGTTCGCCGCGGTTGAAAACGTAGACGCGGTCCTTGCTGTCGACGGCGACCGCGGCGACATCGCGGAACTCCCAGCCGTCGGGCAGCTTGGCCCAGTTCTCCACGACGCCGTACCGATGCTCGCCGCTGCCCAGAACCACCGCCATCGCATTTCCTCCCTCTGTCCGTCGGTTCAGACTAGCGGGTGCGACAGCGGGGCAATAGCCTCTCAGGCGCGCATCAGATAGGCGCGAACCGTCTCCAACGGACGGCCTGCGAGGCGCTGTGCATCGCCGTGGACGGTGGCGTATTCGCCCGCGGCCACCGCTCGTCGCAGGCCCACCAGTGCCGCGACAACGAACGGCGGCAGACCGCGGTCCGACAAGGCCTTGTCGTAGTCGGACAATGATGCCTCCTGCGCGCGAACGGGTGTTCCCCATTGCGCCGCCAGCATGTCCGCAACGGCGACCAGGTCCAACGCCTCGTTGCCCGTCAGTTCGTAAGTCTTCCCCTCGTGGCCCGGTTGGGTCAGGACCGCTGCCGTCGCGGCGGCAAGATCGGCGCGGGAGATATAGGCGACCTTGCCGGCAATACCGGGCAGGGCCAGCAGGCCTGTCTGTTTTGCCGCCGCCAGAGTCAGGTTCTCGGCATACTGGTTGTTGCGCAGGATCGTGTAGGCAAGTCCGGACGCCTTCAGATAGGCCTCGCTGTCGGCGTGGATCGCCGCGAACGGGAACAGGCTCGCCGGGGTCGCGTTGGTGAAGCTGGTGTAGGCCACCCGGCCGACACCAGCGATCTTCGCGGCATCGATGGCGGTCCGATGCTGACGGATACGGATGTCGCTGGGGGCGTCACCCGAGATGATGAGGGCAGTATCGGCACCCGCGAACGCAGTTGCCAGGCTTTCCGGTCTGTCGAAATCGACGGCGGCCGTCCTGAACCCCTTGGCGGCAAGATCAGTGATCTTGCCGGGATCGCGGGCGCCCAGCGTCACCATGGTAGGAGAGATGCGCTCGGCCAAGGCATGAGCAACCTGCCGGCCAAGCTGTCCGCTGGCGCCGGTGATGACAATCATCGCTTTTTACTCCGGGTGTATGGTCGGTTCTCTTTCGAGAGCCAGTTCCTATCTGAGACCATTGCGATGTAGATTGGCCCCCGACCGCCCACAAGAAGGGCTTTTTGCGTCACTCGGTTCTCCGGCAGTCACCGAGGTGGACGCGCGTCGACAGGAGTGCGGTATGACGCGGCGACGACTGGAAGAGGGTTCCCTGGAGCCATGCCCCATCCGCGATATCCTCGATCGCATCGGCGATCGCTGGAGCCTGCTGGTCCTGTGGTCGCTGGCGTCGGGCACGCTGCGCTTCACCGCCATCAAGCGCGAGATCGGTGATATTTCGCAGCGTATGCTGGCGCAGACTCTGCGCCGCCTGGAACAGGATGGCTTCTTGTCGCGCACGGTCCATCCGACGGTACCGCCCCGCGTGGACTACACGCTGACACCGCTGGGGCGTTCGTTCCTGACACAACTCGACGCGCTGGTGGCGTGGGCCGATGCCAATCACGACGCGGTACGCGCGGCGCGGGCTGCCTATGTGCCGCCACCCAGCAATGTCGATTCGTGGCAAGCCTCAGGTGCGGCGTGAGGCCATGGGTATGGCCTCCCTTGGCACAGTAGCGGCGGCTACCACATGGTCTTGCTGTAGGCTTCTTCGAGGCGCTTCTCGCGCTCGGCGTTCTGTTCGGGCGGCAGCTTGAGCTGATCGCCGACGATGACCGACAACGACGGCATCACGGAGCGCGGGACCTGGGCGGTGGGATCCCAAAGCCGGCTGCGGCGGAATGCCTTGGCGCAGTGCATATAGGCTTCGCTGACCTTGACCACCAATACGGACCGCGGGTTCTTGCCCTCGGCCGCCATCGCGCTCAGCAGCCGCTCGTCGATCGACAGCCGTGCCGTGCCGTTGATGCGCACGGTTTCCTCGAAACCGGGGATCAGGAACAGCAGGCCCACGCCGGGGTTGCTCACGATGTTGCGCAGGCTGTCGAGCCGGTTGTTGCCGGGGCGGTCGGGCAGGGCGAGGGTCTTCTCGTCGAGGACCTTGACGAAACCGGGCTTGTCGCCACGCGGCGTGACATCCCGCCGGCCATCCTTGTCGGAGGTCGCCAGGCAGCAGAACGGCGACATCGAGATGAAGTGCTGGATGTGCTTGTCAAGGCGGCCGATGTCCTTGGCCATCACGCCCGGCGTCGGCTTGGGATAGACATTCTCGACCAGGTGACGGGCGGCGGCCTCGTCCAGGAGTTCCGGATCGGCCGGCAGGTTGTCGGCGAGGGGACCTACGTTCGTATCCGGCATGATCTGGGCTCCTGGCTTGCCGCCGATGGCGGTGGCTGCCTTTCAGCTATCCTAAATGCACTCAGAATTGCGAAGCAATCGCATTCTGGGAGCGAGCGCATCCGCACCTCCGGGCTATTACCGGCTATCGGCGGAATGTGAGTTGCGATCGTCAAGCGTATGATCTTTTACCTTCCCCCGCTTGCGGGGGAAGGTGGCGCGCAGCGCCGGATGGGGAGTGCTTCAACGGAAACGGTGCTCGTCATCGAATGTCGACACTGTTGCGCCGTCCCCCATCCGCCCTTCGGGCACCTTCCCCCGCAAGCGGGGGAAGGTAAAGAATTGCGAAGCTACTCCTTCCAGACGCCCCAGGGTACCGGCCGGTCGGCGGCCCAGGTCTTGTAGCCATGCACATTGGGTCGGCGGGCATCGATGTTGGGGTCGAAATAGGTGCCGATGATCGGTACCTGCTCGGCCATCATGGCGTGCAGCTTCAGGAAGATCTCCTTGCGCCTGGCCTCATCCATGGTGCGTGAACTCTCGGCCAGCAATTCGATCGCCTTGGGGTCATCCCACTGCGCCCACTTCGACTTGCTCTTGTCGGCGATCAGGGCGGCATACATCAGGCCGGGATCCAACCGCGGCGAGTAGCCGAACGACTGCATCTGGAACGTGCCCTTCAGGTAGTTGTCGAGTTGCGTCGCCCAGTCGAGGGTCTCGAGTTCGACCTTGAAGCCCGCGGCGGTGAGCATCGCCTGGGCGATCACCGACCGTTCGTACATGCCGGGATAGCGCTTGTTGGTCTGGATCTTGATTATCTGGCCGGCGTAGCCAGCCTCCTTCAGCAGCGCCGCGGCCTTCTTGGGATCATAAGCCGGCCAGTCCAGGAAACGCTTGTCGAAGTAGCTGCTGGACTCACTGACGACCGACGGGTTGCCCTTCACGATGCCGTCGGTGCGGGCCTCGGCAATCTGATTGATGTCGATCGCATGTGCCATGGCCTGCCGGATCTTGACGTTCGACAGCAGCGGGTCCTGGGTCTGGATCAGCAGCGGGCCCCACGCCAGGCCGGGCGCCGTCTGAACCACGACGTCGCGGCGCTTCTTGAGCTCACCGACGCGTGCCGTATCGACCTGGGGGACGATATCGATCGCGCCGGTCAGCAACGCCGCCTCGGCGGCATTGGGATCGGGAATGATGCGGAAGACGACCTGGTCGACATAGGCGATGCGGGCGCCAGCATAACCGCTTTGCGGCTCCTTGCTGGGCTGATAACCGGTGAACCGCTCCAGCGTGATGGTTTCGCCGCGCTTCCAGTCCTTGAGCTTGTAAGGACCCGATCCGATCGGCGTCTTCCACTTGCCTTCGGCGTCGGCGCTGGCCGGGTGCGCCACCAGGACATGGCATTGCACGTTGGCGAGCTGCTTCAGGAAGATCGCCTGCGGCTCGGCCAGGCGGTAGACGACGGTCCGCGGATCGGGTGCCTCGACCTGCAGCACCTTGAGGCCGGAACTGCCGTCGAACGTACGGCGGCAGTTCCACCCGGCCTGGGCCATCAGGCGGTCCCAGGTCCATTTGACCTCGGTCGCGGTGAGCGGCTCGCCATTGTGGAACTTCACGCCCTCGCGCAGGCGGAAGGTGTAGGTCTTGCCGTCATCGGAAATGGCCCAGGACTCGGCCAGCGCCGGACCGACGCTGAGGTCTTCGCGGTGCGCGACCAGCCCTTCGAACAGGATCTGGATCACCGAATCGGTGTTGGCATCGCGGTTGATGCCGGGTTCGACGCTCCTGATGTCGGCATTCAAGGCGATCGTGAGTGTGCCGCCGCTGCGCTGGGCCGCCGCCGGCGCCGCCAGCGCCATGCCGGCGGCCAGTGCGAGGATGATTTTTTTCATGAAGCCACCCCAGTTCCTATACGAACGACAGGATTTCTGCGCGAAAGTGACGCATATTTTTATCGCTACGAAAAGCACTTTTTGAGTTCAGTGCGCGGTGCAATATTGTGTTCGCATGCATTCTGATCGGGAGAAGGGTGTGGCAAAGGCCCGGCAGCCTGGTGGTCAGGCGACCCCGCTGCAAAGCGAACTGGCGCGCCAGATCCTGGCGCGCATCGAGAAGGACGGCCTCGCCACCGGTGCGCCGGTGCGCGAACTGGCGCTCGCCCAGGCGTTCGGTGTTTCGCGCACGCCGGTACGCGCGGCGCTGGGCGTGCTCGAGGGGCTCGGCTATGTGCGGCGTACGCCGGGGCGTGGCTTCGTTCTGGCAAAGAAGCTCAACGGTGCGCTGCGCGCGTCGGCGCGGCTGCCGCGATCGCCGTTCGAAGAACTGTACAACGCCCTGATGGCCGACCGCGCGCGTGCCCGTATCCCGGCGGATGTATCGGAAGCCGAGCTGATGCCGCGCTATGGCGTGTCGCGCGGCGCCCTGCGGCGCGTGCTGATGAAACTCGCCGACGAAGGGCTGGTGCGCCGCCAGCGTGGCCATGGCTGGCGTTTCGTCGAGGCGCTCGATTCGCGTGAGGCGGTCGCCGAAAGCTATCGCTTCCGCATGATCGTGGAATGCGCCGCATTGCGCGAGCCCGGCTTCGCTCCCGACATGGTGGAACTGCATCGCCAGCGCGAGGCGCATCTGGAGCGATTGCGCGAAGGCCGTGACGTGGATCCGCGCCGCTGGTTTGAAACCAACCGCCTGTTCCATGAAACGCTCACAGCGTGGTCGTCGAACCGCTACCTGGTGGAGGCGGTACGCCGGCAGAACGCGCTGCGGCAGCTGGGCGAATACAGCACCTTTCCGCGCCTGTCGCCGGAGCGCATTGCCCAGTCGACGCGCGAGCACGTTGCCATCCTGGATGCGCTGATCGCCGGCGATCGCGAGTGGGCCGCGACATTGCTGCATCGTCACCTTGACCTGACGCTGCGCATCTATGGTGGTGCCGGCGGGTCGCCGACGCCGCCTCAGCCCGCCGGTCCCACCGGCGTCAAGACACCGGCACGCCGTTCGATCGCCTCGGCGGCATCCAGGCAGACATCCTCGCGGTAGCGGCCGGCGATCAGCTGCACGCCGACCGGCACGCGGCCAACGGTGCCGGTCGGCACCGACGCGGCCGGCAGTCCTAGAACCGGCACGGCGAGTTGGGTCGATTGCGCCTGCATCAGGCGGGCCGTTGTCGGCGCGTCGATCAAGTCACGACCGACTTCAAACGGCAGCTCGGCCGACGTGTGCGTGAGGATCAGGGGCCGCTCCTCGAGGAAGAGCTGCCACAGACGCAGCAGCCGGTCGCGCTCGGCGAGCGCGTCGAGCACACCGCGCGGATCGGCCGGTGGATGCACCGCGCGCCACAGGCCGATCGCAGTCTTGATGCCGTCGTCGCCCCACTTGTCGACAGCAGGCTCCAGGGCTGCGATCACGTCGTCCATGGCAAGTTTCGCCCATAGGTCGATGACCGTGCCGAATTCAGGCGGCTCGACCTCTTCGACGCGATAGCCGGCTTCCTCAAGCCAGCGTGCGGCCTGGCGAACCGCTGCCGCAATCTCGGGCGCAATGCCGCCGCGGCCGGCCGGATCGACTACCATGGCGACCCGGATCGGCGCCGCGGGGCGGGGGCCTTCCAAGGGGACATCGACCCAGCGTGGATCGTTGGCATCGCCGGCGGACATTGCCGCCAACGCCACACGGGCGTCGCGGACACTACGCGTCAGCGGGCCCTGGACCGCCATGAGCTGCGACGAGATGGAGCGTTTGGCCGTGGAGGTGAAATTGTGCCCGGGAATGCGGGCGTAGGTCGGACGCAGCCCCACGATGCCGCAGCAGTAGGCGGGATAGCGCACGGAACCCGCGATATCGTTGCCTTGGCCGATGGCGCCGATACCGGCTGCCGTCGCCGATGCGGCACCGCCGCTGGAGCCGCCCGCCGTGCGTGTCCGGTCCCACGGGTTGAGCGTCAGGCCGTGCAGGGCGTTGTCGGTGAACCACCGCATCGAGAAGGCCGGCGTGTTGGTGCGCCCCACGATGATGGCGCCGGCACGGCGCAGGTTGGCGATCGTCGGATTGTCCTGCGATGCCATCAGGTCCTTGAAGGCCACCACGCCGTTGTCGGTGGGGCAGCCGGTCTGATCGAGGTTGATCTTGGTGGTGACCGGCACGCCGTGCAGCGGGCCCAGCGGCTTGCCCTCGGCGGCGGCGCGATCGGCGGCGTCGGCGGCAGCCAGGGCCTCCTCGTGCAGCGGTCGCACCACGGCGTTGATCGTGGGGTTGATCGCGTCGAGCCGATCCAGCACCGACTGCGTCACCTCGCGGCTGGACACCTTGCGGCTGCGCGTCAGGTCCGCCACGGCGACGGCATCGAGCTTCCACAGATCAGTCATTCGTTGATCTCCTCAGTTCTTTGGATCGCGCGCGTCCACGCGTGCTCATGATCCGGCGCTGCGCGCCAGTGCGCGCGTGGACGCGCGCGGTCCGAAAGGATCATTCCTTCCACACACCCCAGAAGCGCTCATTGCCAGCAGGCCACGTCTTGTAGCCGCGCACTTTCGGTCCGGCCGCGGTGACCTCGACCGGGTTGTAGATGCCCAGGATCGGCACCGCTTCGGCCATGCGACGATGAAGTTCGGCGAACACCCGGCCGCGTTCGGCCGGATCGGTCGACAGCTTGGCGGCATCCAGCAGCTTGTTCGATTCGGGATCATCCCATTGGATGAACGGGAAGCGCTTCTTGTCGCCGACCAGCGAGGAGTAGCTGAAGGCCGGGTCCAGCCGCGAGGAATACACGAACGAGGACAGCTGGAACTTGCCCTGGTTGTAGTTCTGCAGCTGGGTGGCCCACTCCAGGGTCTCCAACTGGGCATTGATGCCGACGTCGGCCAGCATGGCCTGGATCATCACGGCGGCATCGAAGTAGCCGCCGGGCCGCGTGCTGGTCTGGATCTTGATCGGCTGGCCGGCGTAGCCGGCCTCCTTGAGCAGCCGCCGTGCAGCCGCTGGATCGTGTGCCGGCCAAGTGGCGAAAGCATCGGTGTGGTACGGACTGGCCAGCGGTACCGCGGCGGGATTGGGACCGGCGAGGCCAAAGGACAGGGACTGCGCCACCTCGCGCAGATTGACCGCGTGGGCGATGGCACGGCGGATGCGCGTGTCGGCCAGCACCGGATCCAGTGTCTGCATCAGCATGACCTGCCAGGCCAGGGTCGATTGCACCGAGACCTGGATGCCGCGCGCCTTGGCATCGTCGATATCGTTGGGCGACAACACCGGCACGACGTCGACATTGCCGGCCAGCAGCGCCGTTTTCATCACCGAGGCGTCGGGAATGGCGAGGAACCGCAGACGCGCGGCGTGGGCCAACTTGGCACCGGCCATGCCATCGCGCGCACCATCGGCCGGGCGATAGCCATCGAAGCGGGCGAGTTCGACCTGGCGCCCGCGCTGCCAGTCGCGAAACACGTACGGACCGGTGCCGATCGGCGCACGCCACGCGCCGTCGGCTGCCAGCGAGTCCGGATGCAGGATCGCGGCATTGCATTGCAGGTTGGCCATGGCGATCAGGAACAGTCCCGATGCCTCCTGCAGGCGAAATACCACGGTGCGTGGATCGGGGGCCTCGACGTCCAGAACCTTCGGGCCTTGCGAGCCGTCGAAGAAGCGGATGCAGGTCCACAGGGTCTTGGGGTCGAGATAGCGGCGCCAGCTCCAAACCACCTCGGCCGAGGTCAGGGGCGCGCCGTTGTGGAACGTCATGCCCTCGCGCAGGCGGAAGCGGTAGGTCTTGCCGCCATCCTCGACCTGCCAGGACTGGGCCAGCATCGGCGCGACGGACAGATCCTCGCGATAGGCGACGAGGCCTTCGACCACGTGATGCAGCACCGTGTCGGAGTTGGCATCCCGGTTGACGCCGGGATTGCTGCTGCGGATGTCGGAGATCAGCGCCACGGTGAGCGCGTCGATGCGACGGCCTTCCTGTGCGAACGCGCTGCCGGCTGCCAGTGCGACAGCGACGAGACCGGCGATGAACCTCATGTGGCCTTTTCCCGTTCCCGCAACACCGACATGAAGAACGCCTGCACCGGTTCGAGCACCTTCCAGCCTTCGTGGCCGATGCCGGGTACCAGGTCATGCCGAACGGCGATGCCGTGCTGCTCGTAGTTCGCCTTCAGCGTCGCCAGGCGATCGATGCGGGTGCGGCCGGAATCGTTGGCACCTTCCATCCACGCGGAACTGCCGGGCTTCAAGGTGATTTCCCAGGTTTCGGTGTCTTCGGCGCCCACCACCATCTGCACCCGCACCCGGCGCAGGGCGGCCAGATCGATATCGGTGTCGAATTCGGCACGCAGGTTGCGGGTACCGACCCACCAATCGCGCGTGTTGTCGAGCAAGGTTACGTTACCGGGCGCGCCGATCGACACCGCCGCCAGGCGATGCGGGTGCAGCAGGAAGACGCGATGAACGAACTGGCCGCCGCCGGAGAAACCGAACAGCAGAAAGCGGCTGACGTCGATTCCGTACTTGCGGCCGACCTCGTCGACCATGGCCAGCAGCAGCAGGTCGAAGCGCATGTCGTGGAACTTCAGGCGCTTGTAGTTGGACAGTTCCTCCGGCTCGATGAGACCGACCGGGAACAGCGGTGCCAGCACGATGCAGCGCTCGCGTTCGGCGAGGTCGGCGAACTTGTCACGATAGGTGGTGGCGGTGCGGCCGGTGCCGTGCATGGCAACGATCAACCGCCAGGCCGAGCGATCCGGCGCGTCGGCCAGCGCCCTGGGCACGTAGAGGCAGTAGGAGACGCGCTGGTCAGCCTGCAGCGCAAAGAACGGCGTGGCGCCGACGTCGTAGTAGCCAAGGGGCATATCAGGTCCTCGCGTGGGTTCTGCCGGTGACCGCCGGGGCCACACGTGCCGGCATGTCCAATGCCGGCGATGCCGCCAACAGTGCCTTGGTATAGGCGTGCTGCGGTCGGTCGAAGATGTCATCGCGCGAGCCCTGCTCGACGATGCGGCCGGCCTGCATCACCACGACACGGTCGGCGACTTCCTCGACCGCGGCCAGGTCATGCGAGATGAACAGGCAGGCAAAGCCGCGCTGGCGTTGCAGGTCGCGGAACAGGGTCAGCACCTGTTTCTGGATGGTCATGTCGAGTGCCGACACCGGTTCGTCGGCGACCACGAACACCGGCCGGCGCACGATCGCGCGCGCGATCGCCACGCGCTGGCGTTGTCCGCCAGACAATTCGTGCGGCAGGCGCCGGCTGAATCCACCCAGGCCGACTTCCTCGAGCACCTCCTCGACACGGCGTGCCTTGTCGGCGGCACCGAGTTCAGGAACGTGGCGCAACGGTTCGGCTACGGTCTGGCCGACCCGCAGGCGCGGGTCGAGGGACGAATAGGGGTCCTGGAACACCAGCTGGCAGCCCAGGCGAAAGGCACGCAGCGTGGCGCGATCGGCCGACAGGACGTCGTTGCCGCGGAACAGCACCTGGCCGCCGGACGCCGGGATCAAGCGCAGCATGGCGCGGCCCAACGTGGTCTTGCCCGAACCGCTGCCACCCACGACCGCCACCGTTTCGCCGGCGCGGACTTCGAGGTCGACGCCGTCGACGGCGCGCACCGAGGGGCGTTTGCCGAAGAGGCGACGCCGGCCGCCGAACGTCACCTCCAGCCCACGGGCGGCGATCACCGGTTCGCCGGGGGCATCGCGTCGTGCCGCAGCCTCGCGATGCGGCAGCGCGTCAACGAGCTGGCGCGTGTAGGGATGCGTCGGCGCCGACAGGATCTGCTGCGCCGGGCCGCTTTCCACCAGCTTGCCGCGCTGGAGCACGACGGCGCGCTGGGCGTAGCGCGCGACCAGGCCGAGATTGTGGGTGATCAGCATCACCGCGGTGCCTTCCTGGCGCGCCAACTCGACCATCAGGTCGAGCACCTCGCGCTGCACCAGGGTGTCGAGCGCGGTGGTCGGTTCGTCGGCGATCAACAGGCTGGGGCGCAGCAGCATGACTGACGCCAGCATGATGCGCTGGCGCATACCGCCGGAAAACTCGTGCGGGAAGGCGGCCAGGCAACGCTCCGGATCGCGAATCTGGACCCGCTGCAGCATCTCGATCGATTTGTCGCGAATGTCCTGCGGCGAGAGGCGGCGATGCAGCTTGAGGCCCTCGGCCATCTGCGTGCCGATGGTGAGCGCCGGATTGAGCGAGACCATCGGCTCCTGGAAGACCATGCCGATGGCCGGCCCGCGCAACTGCCGCAGACGCTCCGGCGTTGCCTGCGTCAGATCCTCGCCGTCCAGTCGAATGCGGCCGTCGACACGGGCGATGGCCGGCGGCAGCAGGCCCAGGATGGCGCGCGCCGCCATCGTCTTGCCGCTGCCCGACTCACCCACGACGGCGAGGAACTCGCCGCGGCCGATGGTGAACGAAACATCGTCGACGACCAGGCTGCCGATGCCGGTCGCCCGCAGCTTCAGGCCCTCGACGGACAACAGGGTGGGGCCGGTCATGCGTGCGCCATCCTCGGATCGAGGCGGTCGCGCAGGCTGTCACCCAGCAGGTTGATGCCCAGCAGGGTGAAGGCAATGCACAGGCCCGGCGCGATGCCGAGCCAGGTCGCGGTCTCCATGTAGGGTCGGCTGGCCGCCAGCATGTTGCCCCAGGTCGGCGCCGGCGGCGGTACGCCTAAGCCCAGGAAGCTCAGCGCGCTTTCCGACAGTAGTACCCAGCCGAACATGCTGGTCGACAGCACCGCGATCGGCGCGATGCAGTTGGGCATGACATGGCGCACCATCGAGTAGATCTCGCCATTGCCGATCATGCGCGAGGCCTCGACATATTCGCGCTCGCGCACCGACAGCACCGTGCCACGTACCACGCGCACGACCGACGGTGCGTAGGCCAAGCCGAGCGCCAGCACGATGCCGTACTTGTTGGCGCCGACCACGACCATGACTCCCAGTGCCAGCAGGATGCCGGGGAAGGCCAGCAGCGCGTCGTTCACGGACATCAGGATGCGGTCGGTCCAGCCGCGCACGTAGCCCGCAACGACGCCCAGGATCACGCCGACCACGACGGCGAACGTCACTGTCAGCAAGGCAACCAGAACGCTGGTGCCGGCGCCGGCCATGATGCGGCTCAGCACATCGCGGCCGAACTCGTCGGTTCCCAGCCAGTAGAGGTCCGACGGCGGCTTGAGGCGGGCCCGCAGATTGACCTGCAGCGGGTTGTAGGGCGTCCAGACGGCGGCGGTGAGGGCGGTGAGCAGCACGATGCCGATCAGCGTGCCGCCGACGAGGGTGTTGCCGCGCAGCTTCATGATCATTCGGCCTGCACGCGGGGGTCGAACAGCGGGTAACACAGGTCGACCACCAGGTTGACCAGCACGTAGATCAGCGCCGTGAACAGCAGGCAGCCCTGCACGACGGGATAGTCGCGCGCGAAGATCGAATCGACCAGCAGGCGCCCCAGCCCGGGTAGGGTGAATACGGTCTCCAGCACGGCGATGCCGCCCAGCAGGTTGCCCAGGATCAGGCCGATCAGGGTCCAGGTTGGCGCAAACGCGTTGGGCAGCACATGACGCATCAGCACGCGACGCTCCGGCAGGCCCTTGGCCCGGGCGTGCGTCACGTAGTCCAGGCGCAGCACGTCGATGGCGGCGGCGCGTGACATGCGGGTCATGACGCCGATTTCGACCATGGTCAGGGTGACGATGGGCAGCACGATGTAGAGCAGCGCCTGGCCGAAATTCTCCGAGAACGGCACGTAGCCCACGACCGGCAGCCAGCCGAGCTTGAGGCCGAACAGCAGCAGCAACAGAAGTCCGAGCCAGAAGGTCGGGATCGACAGCAGCATCGTGGCGCCCGTCACGATCGCGAGGTCGAGCGGCTGGTTTTGCCGCCAAGCCGCCAACAGACCGGCAGGCACCGCGATCAGGGCGGCACAAAGAACCGCGAGCAGCACGATCACGCCGCTGACCTGGAAGCGCTCGATCATCAGCGGCAGCACCGGCAGGCCGTTGCTGATCGAGTTGCCGAGATCGCCGACGGCCACCTTGCTGAGCCACAGCGCGAACTGCACGGGCAATGGCTCTTCGAGGCCGAGCGCGCGGCGCATCTCCGTGACCTGCGCCGGATCGGCCGCGTCGCCCAGCATCAGCTGCACCGGGTCACCCGGGATCAGCCGCACCAGGGTGAAGACCGCGATCGCCACCAGCAGCAGCGTCGGAATGGTGAAGGCCAGGCGGCGCAGGATGTAGCTGAGCATGGGTCGCCAGGATCAGTTGAGCGTGACGCCCCACAGGCGCGGTTGGCCGGTCGGCCAGCCCTTGTAGCCATCGAGGTTCTTGCGCATGGCGGCGATCTGAACCTCGTTGTAGATCATGATCAGCGGCAATTCCTCGATCTGACGCCGATGCAGGGTGTCGAACAGGGCCTGCCGCTTGTCACGGTCGGCGATCTGCATGGACTCGCGCAGGATCGCCTCGACTTCCGGGTTGTCCCACACCTTGCGCGGTTGCGTGGCCTTGGGGCCGCTCACCATCTCGTAGCTGAGCGACGGATCGAGGCGGGCGGAATAGGGGAACGACTGGATCTGGTAGTCGCCCTTGGTATAGCGATCGAGCTGGGTTGCCCAGTCGAGCACTTCGACATCGATCTTCAAGCCGATCTGCTGGGCCGCCGCCTGGACCAGCACGGCGACGTCGAACGAGCTTTTGAACCGCTTGTTGGCCAGGATCTTGATCGTCTGGCCGTTGTAGCCGGCCTCGGCGAGAAGCTTGCGCGCGGCGGCAAGGTCGCGCGTGTAGCCGGCAGCTTGCACCTTGGTGTAGTAGGGACTGCTGACCGGGATCACGGAATTGTTGGGCGACGCCGTGCCGGCGGTCACCGCGTCGGTGATCTCCCGCGTATCGAGCGCCAGGGCGAGCGCGCGGCGGATACGCACGTCCTGAACGGCCTTGTCCCGGGTCTGGAAAAGGACCGTGACCATCGTCATGGTTGGTGCCGTCTCGAGCTTCAGGTTGGGGCGCGCCTTGAGCTCGGCGAAGTCCTCGGGCTCGATGTCATGGTCGATGTCGACAGCGCCGCTCACCAGCGCCGCCTTGGCTGCCGCGGCATCGGGGATGACGACGAAACGGACCTTGTCCACCGTGGCTTTCTTGGCGCCGGTATAGCCGTCGCGCGGCTCGCTGCGCGCCGCGTACTGGTCGAAACGCACCAGCTCGACGTACTGGCCGCGCCGCCACTCGCCCATCTTGAACGGGCCGGTGCCGACCGGATCGCGCCATTTGCCGTCCGGCCCCAGCGAATCGCGATGGGTGATGGCGGAACCGCCGCAATCGACCCGCGCCATGGTGGCGAGGATCAGCGCCGATGGGCGGTCGAAGGTAAAGACGACCGTGCGATCGTCCGGTGCCACGACCGAGTCGATATTCACCAGGCCGCCCGTGAACTCCGGCAGGCAGCGCCACTGCGTGGGGCCATGGAGATAGCGCCGCCACGACCACACCACGTCACCGGCCGTCAGCGGGGCGCCATTGTGAAAGCGGATGTCAGGCCGCAGCGTGAACGTGTAGGTCTTGCCATCCCCCGATACCTCGTAGCGCTCGGCCAGCAGCGGGCCCACGGACGTGTCCTCGCGGAACGCGACCAGCCCTTCGACCATGTGCTGGACGACGCCGTCGGTCGGGCCATCGCGGTTGGCGCCCGGATCGGTGGAGCGGATGTCGGTCTTCAGGCGCAGTTTCACGGTGGTCTGTGCGTCGGCCGGCGACAGCATCGCCAGCGTCAGACCCATGGCAAGGCAGGCGGCCAGCGGATGGCGTCGGCGCATGTCGTGGTCCTCTCAGTCGCTGGCGGCAGCATGCACTGCCGGTGACGTCGAGGCGAGATCATAGGTCGTGAACGTGCGGTTCAATGCCGGCAGCATGGCAACATCCATGGTGCCGGTTGCTGGCTGCATCACGATCATCGCGACCGTGGCGCTCAGGTTGCTGCTGAGGTTAGGCCGCGGTGGCCGGCACACTGACCATGGCGTCTGGAAGTCGTCGAACAGCCCGGCCTTGACGGCATCAGGCGTGATGTCGCCGATCCGTGGCGCCAAGATGTCGCGCACGCGGATGTCGCGATAGAGGCTGCAGGGTGTGTTGGCGATGCCCGTATCCTTGAGTTTCGACAGCGCCACGGGACTGACGAAGTGGTTGGCGTGGACGAGCAGGCCACGGTCGGGATGCACCTGGAACGTCTCGTCCGGGGCGCACTCGAAATCGATCGCTACGCCATCCTTGTGACTGATGATCATGTTGTTGGCGGCCGACTTCGGCGTCACATAGACGGCCCGCATGGCCATCGCCAGCAGCTCCTGCTCCAGCACCTTGCGCCGGATCAACGCCAGCGGCACGCCGATCTCGCGATAGTCGCGGTCCGATTCCAGGTAGTTGGCGGTGATCGCGATACCAGCCGAATTGAAACCGGAGCGCGCCAGTCCGCCGGCCTCGGTGAAGGTCAGGATGTCCGGCCCGTCGCTGTTGCGGATGCGCAGTACCACGGCCGTCTCGGCGCATTCCATCTTCCAGTCCCAGTTCTGGGCATGGATCAGCGCGCCGTCGCGGCTAGCGCTGGGCAGAACGACGACACCGGTGCAGCCGTCGGGGCCTTCGTCCTGCATCAGCTTGCGCCGCAGGTCGGGCCGTTGGCCCAATTTCAGGATCTCGGTGCGGGCATTGAGCAGAACGATATGCTCGAAGGCGACGCCGGCACCCTCGGCGATGCCGCGCATTTCCTCAATATAGGCGGGCTCGAAGCTTTCGATGACCGGCAGGTAATCGCCGACCAGTTGGCGGATCTGCGCGTCATCGACGGAAAGCGCCTCGAGCTGACGCGCGTAGTGCGCGATGCCTTTGACGATGCGTTGTCGGGCCTTGCGCCCATAGTCGCGGCCACGGTCGAACGCAGGGCCCGTCAGTTCAATCAAAGGACAGGCTTCAACCATCGCGCCACCGTTCCTTCGCTCCATCGTGTTCCGACGCTAATGCACTTTATGCTGTCATGAAACAGAAAATTTGGAAGAATCATGAAATCATCTTCCAACCTGGCATCGCAGAGTGCATTTTATCGCGATGAGAAACAGCTCAGGGATTGAGGATCCGCACATGACGGTGATGAGCATACCGAACCAGAGCGAAATGGAATCCTACTGGCTGCCGTTCACGGCCAACCGGCAGTTCAAGGCCAATCCCCGCCTGTTCGTGGGTGCCGACGGCATGTACTACACCGCCGCCGACGGTCGGCGGATCCTGGACGGCATGGCTGGCCTGTGGTGCGTCAACGCCGGCCACAACCAGCGCCCGATCGTCGAGGCGATCAAGAAGGCGGCTGAGCAGCTGGACTACGTCTCTTCGTTCCAGATGGCACATCCGCTCGCGTTCGAGGCGGCATCACGCATTGCCGGCATCGCGCCAGCCGGGATGGATCATGTCTTTTTCGCCAACTCCGGTTCCGAGGCCGTCGACACGGCCCTGAAAATCGCGCGTGCCTATTTTCGCGTCAAAGGCGAGGTCGGCCGCACCCGCTTCATCGGCCGCGCCAAGGGCTATCACGGGATGGGTTGGGGCGGCCTGTCCGTGGCCGGCATCGGGCGTCACCGCAAGGACTTTGGTCCCTTGCTGCCGGAGACCGATCATCTGCCGCACACGCTCAGCCTGGAGCATGCCGCGTTTTCGCGCGGCCAGCCGGCGTGGGGTGCGCACCTGGCTGACGAACTCGAGGTGCTGACCCAGATTCACGATCCCTCGAGTATCGCCGCCGTGATCATCGAGCCGGTGACGGGGTCGGGCGGCGTGCTGCCGCCGCCCCAAGGCTATCTCGAGCGGCTGCGCGCGATTTGCGATCGCCACGGCATCCTGCTGATCTTCGACGAAGTCATCACCGGCTTTGGCCGTCTGGGCGCGCCGTTTGCTGCGACTGCGTTTGGCGTGACACCCGATCTCATCACCTGCGCCAAGGGCATGACCAACGGCGCCGTGCCGATGGGCGGTGTGATCGCGGGCGACAAGGTGTGGAACGCCTTCATGGCGGGGCCGGAGAGCATGATCGAGCTGTTCCACGGCTATACCTATTCCGGCCATCCGCTGGCGTGTGCCGCCAGCATCGCGACGCTGGACGTCTACCGCGACCAGGGCATCTTCGAGCGTGCGGCCAAGACGGCGCCGTTGTGGGAAGAGGCGGCCCACAGCCTGAAGGGGCTGCCGAATGTCGTCGATATCCGCAACATCGGCCTGCTCGCCGCCGTGGAACTGGCGCCACGGCCGGCCGGCGGCGTTGCGCGGTCCATAGAGGCCGCCAATCTCTGCTTCGACGCCGGCGTGCTCGTGCGGTCGGCTGGCGATGCCCTCGTCCTGTCACCGCCGCTGATCATCTCGCAAGCCGAGATTGATTACTTGTTTACGACGATCACCCGGGTGTTGACGTCACTGTCGTGACCTCAAGCGGCGGCGGAGAGCGCCTGAAGGCGGCCCTGCAGATCGGCCAGCAACCGCTCCATGGCACTCAGTGCTGTCGCCGTGCCGTCCGGTGACGCGATCTCAGTGGAGACGTCTGCCTGGAGTGTCGGCACCTGCGGTGCTTCATCATCCGATGTGTCGCCGGTCAGGGCCGTGCGTGCTTGGGCCGCGAGGTCGATGCACGTCGTCAGTATGGGCGCCGCTTCGTCGGCAAAGCCGCGCTCGGCCAGCAGCAATGCCATGCGCAGTTTTCGTTCGGCATGGCCCAGCAGTTCGGCGCTTCGCAGGGATCGCGCCTGCTCCCGCGCCTTGCCGCCCGCACCCAGCGTCGGCGAGCGCACCAGTTCGCGGCGCGCCTCGTCGACCGGCCTCAAGATGCCGGCTGCCGTCAGCCGTTGCACGGCATCGTAGGTAAACCGATCGAGGATTTCGAGTCTGGGCGCGCCGGGATCGGCGCCTTGCGCTGTCGACCGCCGCTCGCGCTCCCGGGCTGCGGTCTCTTCGCTGTCGAACACAGCCAGGAACCGGTCCACGCCATCGGCGCCTCGATGGGCTTCCAACAACACAAGCGCGCCGCCATGCCGGCGTACGAGTTCGTTCTGCAGCTGGACGTCCAGCGCCAGCTTCGGCGGTGTCGTTGCCGGCTGCCCGGTGGCGCCAAGGGCGGCCTCGATACGCTCCACAAGAGCCCGACGGCCCGACGGCATGCGCAACGATTTCAGGTCGCCGTCGCCGTCCAGGACGCCGTCCGCCAAAGCCTGCTTCTGGGACAGCACGGCCAGCATGTTCTGCTCGATGCTGTCTTCCGTCACCAGGTTGATCACGTCAACGGTCTTGCGCTGGTTCTTGCGCCAAGCGCGCGCGATGCGCTGCTCCAACCGTGCCGGATTCCACGGCAGGTCCAGGTTGATGACGACATTGGCGGCCTGCAGATTGAGGCCGACACTGCCGCTGTCGCTGGACAGGAACAGGCGGCAATCCGGATCGTGCTTGAAACGATCGATTTCGGCGCGGCGGCGCTGCTGCGGCACGGAACCGGTATGCCACGCGAACTCGACCCGCATGTCCTGGGCCAGTTCGCGGACCAGCATCAACATCCGCTCCCATTCGGAGAAGATGATCACCTTGCGCTCGGGATCCGCCAGGATCTCGGTCAGCACTTTCTCGAGCTCTTCGATCTTGGGGCTGACACGGCAATCCGAATCGAGGATGAACGGCGTGTCGCACAACATCCGCATGCAGGCCAACAGCATCTGCAGGCGGTCAAACTCTTTCGGTGACAGCGGGCGACGTTTGGCGATGTGAATCAGTCGCGCCGCCTGCGCCTTGTATTCGTCATAACGCAGGCGCTGCTCATCGGCCATGCCGACCATGTACGTGGTCGTCGTGCGTCCCGGCAGCTCCGTCTCGACGTCATGCTTGCGTCGCCGCAGCATGACCGGCTGCAGGCGCCGCTGAAGCGCCTCCAGGTTCTTGTAGTCGACCGGCCGTCCGCGTTCGTCGAGTTCATAGAAATCGCGGTTGAAGCGGAACAGCGGCCCCAGCAACCCCGGATCGAGGTACTGAACGATCGAGTAGATCTCGTCGATGCGGTTTTCGATCGGCGTGCCGGTCAACACGAAAGCATAGGGCGATACCAGCGACTTCACGGCGGCGGCCGTCTTGGTCTGCCAGTTCTTGATCCGCTGCGCCTCATCGAGCACGACGATGTCGGGCTTCACGATCTCGTTGATAGCGGCTGCATCGATCACGACCTGCTCGTAGTTGACGACGGTAAAGAACGCGGGCTTGGCGTACTCAGCCAGCCGCTGTGGTCGTCCGCCATGAACAAGCAGCGTCTCGGCGCCGCTGAAGCGTGCGATCTGCTCCTGCCACTCGCCCTTCAGGGACGCCGGGCAGACCACCAGCACGCGCCGGACCCCCTTGAGGTGCCGCAGCAGCTCGCAGGCCGCAATCGCCTGGATGGTCTTGCCCAGACCCATGTCGTCGGCGAGCAGCGACCGCTCACCGAACGCGAGGTGCAGCATGCCATCGCGCTGGTAGGGCAGCAGTTTGTGATGCAGTCGGTCGAGCGTCTGGCGGCCGGCTTTGACGTCAGCCAGGAAGTGACGGCGGGCGTCGAGGCGCGCCGCGCGCCGTTTGGCATCCTCGATCCAGGGTGCCAGATAGCGCGATACCCTGATGTGACGGCGAACGCCGTGTCCGGCCGCGGCGATACCGTCCAGAAGTGCCTCGATGCCTGCTGGTGATGTGTCGCGCAGGGTGCCATCGTCGGTCAGGAACGCTCCCAGGCCGTTGCGAACCGACCGGGTCGCGGCGGCGTTCTGGGGCCAGCTGATGCGAGGGAAACCGTCGCCCGTGCGCGGCAGGAAGAGTTCCACGCGCGGGCTGCCGGTCCGCGCTGCGTCCGAGAAGGTGCGCGCATCGCGGCGGCGCAGCGCTTCGAGGACGCCTTCAATATGCTTGCAGGTGCCGAGGCCGTTCACCCGATGGTCGGTGCAACCACAGGCGTTCTCCAGGCGATCGAGCGATCGGATCTCGACCTCGTAGCTGCCGCCGGTACCCGAGGCGACGCGGAACGTACCAAAATAGGGAAAGGCCGGTTCACCCGACTCGACCGCGACGATCTCCGTCCGGCCACGCCAACGCCGGCGCTCGATCTCATCCGCATCGCTGGAGTGCCAACCCACCAGGGCCGGGGCGCGCTCCGTGGTGCGCGACCTCTTCGCGGCCGGGGGAGGTCTTTTGCCGTTTCCTTGCATCGCCACCGTGAACTCCGATCGTCATGCCACTGCGGTGCGGCGGGTATGGCGTTGTATTGCCGGGGAGGTGGCGGCCTGCAAGGATGAGGCGGCGATTATCCCCACCAACCGCGCGCAACGGCCGTTGCTCTAGCGACCCGCAAGGGCAGCAACCGCGCGCCGATAATCGGTGAGGCGGCGCATGTAGGGCGGTGGCGGTACGGTTTCAGCCGCGGCTTCAACGGCCGCGATCGCTTCAGCGAAGTGACACGCGGCCCGGTGGCCCGGTGCGATCTCCCGCAACGGAGGCGCTTCGCTGCGGCATTGCGCCTGCGCATGCGGACATCGGGTGTGAAAACGGCAGCCCGGCGGCGGGTTGAGTGGGCTCGGAATGTCGCCTTCCAGGGGCAGGCGTCGCGCCGGGCCCGTGGGATCGGCAATCGGCGCCGCAGCCAACAGCGCGCGTGTGTAGGGATGTCGTGGCGCCGTAAAGAGCTGCTCGGTCGAGGCCGTCTCGACGATCTTGCCGAGATACATGACAGCGACCCGGTCGCTGATATGGCGCACGACGGCCAGATCATGGGCGATGAAGATGTAGGCCAGGCCCAGGCGGCTCTGCAGATCCTTCAGGAGATTGATGACCTGCGCCTGGATGGAGACATCGAGTGCCGAGACCGGCTCGTCACACACGATCAGCTTGGGCCGTGTCGCCAGCGCCCGCGCCACCGCCAGTCGCTGGCGCTGGCCGCCTGAGAATTCGTGCGGATAGCGCAACGCATGCCAGGCCGACAGGCCGACTGTGGTCAGAAGCTCCTCGGCGCGGGTCCGCAGGTCCGCGCCGGACGCCAGGCCATGCAGGCGTAGCGGCTCGGCCAGCATGTCACCCACCGACAGGCGCGGATTGAGGGAGGCGTATGGGTCCTGGAAGATGATTTGCATGTCGCGACGCAATGCGCGCAGAGCCCCGCGTGACAGTGTCCGCACGTCGCGGCCTTCGAAGCGGATTGTGCCGGCGGTGGCCTCGATCAGACGCAATACCAATCGTCCGGTCGTCGATTTGCCGCAACCGGATTCGCCCACGATCCCCAGCGTTTCACCGGCGCTGAGGTGGAAGGAGACGTCGTCGACGGCGCGTACCGTACCGACGCTGCGCTGGATCACGACGCCGCGGCGGCTGTCGAAGTGTTTGATCAGCCCTTCAACGGCCAGCAGCGGCGTCATGGGCCGCTCCCCTCGTGGATGGCCTGCTGCAGGGTAGCGTCGATCGGCACGCGCCAGCAGGCGACGCGATGGTCGGCCTCCAACACGGTGAGTGGCGGTACCTGCTGCCGGCAGCGATCGATTGCGAACGGACAGCGAGGATGGAATCGGCAGCCGTCGGGAACGGCGTAGGGGTTGGGTACATTCCCCTCGATCGCGGTCAGGCGCTCGCCCGGTCCCGACAGGCCCGGGATCGAGGCCAGCAGGCCAAGCGTGTAGGGATGCTGCGGATCGCCGAACAGCGCCTTCACAGGGGCTTCCTCGACGATGCGGCCGGCGTACATCACCGCGACCCGGTCGGCGAGCTCGGCCACCACGCCCAAATCGTGGGTGATCAGGATAATCGACGTGCCGGTGCGGTCGCGCAGGTCGCGCAGCAGGTCGAGAATCTGCGCCTGGATGGTGACGTCGAGCGCCGTCGTCGGCTCGTCGGCGATCAGCACGCGCGGATCGCATGCCAACGCCATGGCGATCATCGCGCGCTGGCGCATGCCGCCGGAGAGCTGATGCGGGTAATCATCGATACGCGTTTCGGGCGAGGGGATGCGCACCAGGCGCAACATCTCGATGGCCCGCGCGCGAGCCTCGGCCGGCGCGACGTCGCGGTGCAGGCGGATCGTTTCGATGATCTGGTCGCCGATCGTGTGCACCGGATTGAGGCTGGTCATCGGCTCCTGGAAGATCATGGCGATGCGATCGCCACGCACCTTGCGCATCTCGTCTTCGCCGAGCACCAGCAGGTCACGGCCTTCCAGCATGACCCGGCCGCCGGCGATTCGCCCCGGCGGCTGCGGCACCAGCCGCATGATCGACAACGACGTCACGGACTTGCCGCAGCCCGATTCGCCGACCAGCCCCAGAGTCTCGCCGCGGCCCAGGGTCAGTGACACGCCGTCGACGGCCTTGAAGACCCCGGCACCGGTGGCGAAATGCGTCTCCAGCGCCTCGACTTCAAGCAGCGGTGCCGTATCCGGCATCAATGAACCGGTCGGCTCTGGGGCAGGCGGTCGCGCGTACCATAGACCGGCGGCGCGAGCTGATCGTGCGTGCGGCCGGCCCAGTCGCGTTCCGGCACCGTGGCGATCCGGCGGCGCTGGCCGTCGTTCATGGTCGCCACGGCAGCGTCGATGTCGATGGTCAGCACCTTGCCGTCGCGGACCACCTGCACGCCATCGACATAGACATCGCGCACAGCCCGTTCGCTCGCCGAATAGATCAGGCTGCGCACGGGTTCCAGCGGCGGCTGCATGTAGGGGTGACGCAGGTCGACCAGGGAGAAGTCAGCCTTGCAGCCGGGCAGCAGACGTCCCAGATCAGGCCGGCGCAGGATGGCGGCGCCACCGACGGTCGCCGCCTCGAGCGCGTGGCGGGTCTGGCCCTGCTTGTAGTTACCGGAGACGATGCGGGCGACATAGCAGGCCAGCCGCATCTCATCGATCATGTTGTGCGGGAAGGTATCGGTGCCCATGCCGACCGGGATGCCGGCATCCATGTAACGGCCGATGGTGTTGAGCGCGATGCCGCGGCGCGCGAAGACGGTCGGGCAGTGCGCCACGGCGGCACCCGATGCGCGCAGGCGGGCGAAATCGTCGCTGTGCGGCCAGTGCAGCTGCGGATGGTCGCTCAGGAAAATGCCATGGCCGATGATCAGGTCGGGACCCAGCACGCCGATCTGGTCGAGCCATTCGATCGGCGTCTTGCCGTGCCGACGCACCATTTCATTGAATTCGACGATGGCCTGGCCGGCATGGGTCTGCATCGGGATGCCGCGGCGGCGCGCCTCGGCCAGACTGTCCTTGAACAGGCCCTCGGTGCAGGTGTCGATTTGCGACGGTCCCACCATGCCCGACAAACGGCCGCTGGGATGCTGTGCGGCGCGATCGATGGTCTGCAGCGCTTCGGCGAAGGCCTTCTCGCCGGCCTTTTCGTCCCACGCGTAGTCCACGGCGTGGCCATTCTTGGTGTACCAGTGGCCGGAGCGGTACATCGGGCAGACGACCGCGCGGATACCGGTCGAGGCGAGGTCGTCGAGCCAGCCCTCGCGGTTGGCCGACAGGTCGCTGATCGTGGTGACGCCGCTTTTCAGCAACTCGTGCAGCGCGAACTTCGATGCCGCGCCGGCGGCATCGGCTTCCATACCGAACACGGGCAGATATTCGTACAGCGAGCTCTGGCCGAGCTTGTCGCTGGCGACCTCTTCAGTCAGGCCCTTGTTGCCCGGCTCGGAAAAGGGATGGCTGTGGACGTTGACGAAGCCCGGCATCGCCATCAGGCCACCACCGTCGATCACCGTGTCCGCAGGCTGTGCATAGCCCGGGCCGACATGCACGATCTCGTTGCCTCGGAATACGAGATCGGCATGCTGAAGATAGACGTGATGTTTTTCCGCTTCGTCCCAGGCGACGACAATGTCGAGATTGCGGATATGCGTTGTCTTGGTGGTCATGTTTCCTGCCTATGTGTTGCGTCGCCTCGAGCGGAAATCCGTGGCCGCAAGAGGCGTCTCACTTGAATTCGATGCCCAGCCCTTTGTAGAGGCCGCAACCGTAGTTCCCGTGGGCACGCACTGGCTTGAGCTTGCTGCCGCTGACGACATGGAGCGGCTCGTGGTAGAGCGGGATCCATACTGCCGCATCGTGCACCTTCTGCTGCACTTTGCCGTATGCCGCGGCACGAACGTCGGCCGACAGCGCGGTCGAGCCCTCGTCCAGCAGCTTGTCGGTTTCGGGGTCCTTCCAGTTCATGCGGTTGGGTGTCGGTGTATTGGTTGAGCGGAAATACAGGTTCAGCGCATCGCCGGCACTGACATAGGGGAAGCTCATGCCGAAGGCATCGAACTCCTGGGTCGCGAGCTTGCCCCAGGCGACCGTGGCATCGAACAGCTGCACCTGCAGGTCAATGCCGACCTTGCGCAAATCGCCCTGGACCGCTTCCGCTACCTCCTTGAAGAAACCGGAGATGCCGTACAGAACCGGTGCCAGTTTCTTGCCGTCCTTGTAGCGGAAGCCGTCGCCACCGCGCTTCCAGCCGGCCTCGTCAAGCAGGCGATTGGCTTCCGCGGTGCTCTCTCCATAAATGGCCTTGTCGACCTTGCCGTTGAAGTCGAGCACGCTGGGCATGAGGTAGGTGCTGGCTGGCTCGGCAAAGCCGAAGGTGACGGCTTCGGTAATCGCCTTCTGGTCGACGGCCAGATTGATCGCCTTGCGCACCCGCAGGTCGGTCATCAGTTCGCGGTCGATCTTGAAGCCGATGAAGAACGTCCAGAAGTAGTTTTCCGCCTTGGACACCGACAGCTGCTTGTTCGCCATGAGGTCCTTGAGCGCCCAGTACGGAACGTATTGGCTCACATCGGCCTGGCCACTCTGCAGCGCCGTGACTCGCGTGTTCTCCTCGGGTACCACCTTCCAGACGATGCGATCGACCTGGGCCGTCGTGTTCTTGTAGATCGATGGGCCCCACTTATAGTTGGCGTGCTTCAGCAGGACGGTCTCGTCGCGCGGCGTCCAGCTTTGCATGCAGAACGGGCCGGTGCCGTCGAACGGTTTGACGCCATAGTCGGCACCCAGCTGCTTGACCTGATCGATGTTGATGATGGTGTGGAAGTACTGCGTCATCTGGTAGAGCAGTTCAGAGAACGGCTTCTTCAGGCGGTATTCGACAGTGTAGTCGTCGACAGCGACGACCTTGTCGACATCGCCCATGCGCCATTTCACCAGCCCCTTGGTTTCCGGCGCCTGCCAGCGTTCATAGGTCGCCACGACGTCCTGCGCCGTCATCTTCTTGCCGCTGCAGAAGGTGACGTCATCGCGCAGCTTGAAGGTGTAGACGAGCCCGTCCGATGACGTGGTCCAGCTTTTGGCCAGACCCGGCACCAGGGTCTTCATGTCGAAATCGAGATTCACCAGCGTGTCGCCCACCATGTACATGACTTCGGCATTGGAGCGCGCAGTGGAGCGGTGCGGATCGTAGCGGTCGGTATCGATCTCGCGCACGATGGTCACGGTCTTCTGCGCCAACGCCGGCGGACCTGCGGCGAGGGCGGCGGCCAGCAGTGCGGTGGCAAGGCATGTCGATCGCAGCATGGCGGGTCTCCCAGGTGCGCGGTTATTGTCGCAGCTTCGGGTCGAGCGCGTCGCGCAACGCGTCACCCAGCACATTGAATGCCAACACGATGAAGAAAATGGTCAGCGCCGGAATCGTCGCGACGTGCGGGAAGGCCTGCAGGAACTTGCGGCCATCGGCCGTCATGCTGCCCAGTTCGGCGAACGGCGGTTGCGCCCCCAGCCCCAGGAAACTGAGGACGGAGCCCAGCAGGATGCTCTGGCCGAGTTGCAAGGTGGCATAGATCAGGATGGTCGAGCCGCAGTTCAGCAGCAGGTAGCGCCAGATCAGGGCGCCATCGCCCAGCCCCAGTGCCCGGCCGGCCTCCATGTAGTCCTGCTGCATCACCACCGTGGCGGCACCCCGGGCAACCCGCGCAATGGTGGGGATTGCCGCGATGCTGAGCGCGACGCAGAGCGAGAAGAGCCCGGGACCGAGCACGGCGGCCAGTGCCAGACCGAACAGGATCGACGGGAAGGACAGCAGCACGTCGACGAATCGCATCAGCGGGGTGTCGAGCCGGCGGTAATAGGCGGACAAGGTGCCGATCAGGACGCCGAGTCCGCCGCCGCACAGCACGGCGATGGCGCCGATGCCGATGGTGGCGCGCAGGCCGTAGAGAATACGGCTCAGCATGTCGCGACCCTGCGCATCGGTGCCCAGGAGATATAGGGCGCCGTCGGGGCTGACGAACCCCGGCGCTTTCAGGCGCAGGCGCATGGCGTTGGCGAATGGATCGTGCGGCGCGATCCAGGGTGCCAACAACGCGCACACCAGGATCAGCACCAGGAAGGCGAGTGCCAGGGCCGCCGGTACGTCGCGCAGCAGTCGCCGGATGATGCTGTTCTTGCGCCGCAGGGCCTCCAGCGCGCGCGCATCGGCTTCGACGAGGGCCGCGTCGGTCATCGTTGGCCGATCCTCGGGTCGAGATAGCCGTAGAACACGTCGATCACGAGATTGATGGCGATGAATGAGACCGCGAGCACCATGATGGCACCCTGGGCGACCGGAAAGTCGCTGGAGGAGATGGCGCCCACGGCCATGCGGCCGACACCGGGCCAGGAAAACATGGTCTCGGTCACCACGGCGCCGCCCAAGAGGAAGCCGATCTGCAATCCGATCAACGTGACGACCGGGATCAAGGCGTTGCGCAGGGCATGGTGCAGCACGACCTGCCGCTCGGAGGCGCCCTTGGCGCGCGCCGTGCGGACGTAGTCCGCACCCAGCGTTTCAAGGACCGATGTGCGCGTCATGCGCGCCACTGGACCGATGAAGACGGCACCCAATGTCAGTGACGGCAGAACGATGTGCAGCAGGCCGCTGCTGGTCCAGAGTGGGCCGCCGCGGCCCTGGAAAGGCAGCAAGCCGGCGCCGCCCACGTACTGGATCAGCAGCAGGCCGACGACGAAGATCGGCATGGATACGCCGGCAACCGAAAACGCCATGATCAAGCGGTCCGTCCACTGGCCGCGCCGGCGCGCCGCCTGGGTGCCGAGCGCAATGCCGACGGGGATGGCCCAGATCAGGCACGCCAGCATCAGCTCAAACGTGGGGCCGAGAGTCGACTCCAGCTCATCCAGGACCGGACGGTTGGAAATCATCGAGCGTCCGAGGTCGAACTGCAGGACGCGTCCGAGGTAGAGAGCGAACTGTTCCCACAACGGCCGGTCGAGGCCGAGCTGCTCGCGAATTGCGGCAACTTCAGCCTGACTCGCGGTCGGCCCGGCGAGAATGATCGCCGGGTCAGTCGGCACGACCTGAAGAAGGAGGAAGCCGATCAGCAACACACCCAGAAGCACGGGTATGGAAATGATCAACCGTTGCACGATCAGCGTGAACACGTCATCCACCGTCCCGCGATAGTCGTTACTTTGCGGACCGTCAGAAGCGCCGGAGTGTGGCGCGAGCGTGTTGGCTATAGCAAGAGCTTTGCGATGCATTGCTGCTGTTCAGTTGCGCGCCATCGCGCACAACCCGCGGGCTTTATGGTGAGTGGACGCGCGATTTCCCGTCGGAAGCGTCTCGCCGTTCCATTTAATGGCACACGACAGCTTCCCGCCGCCGAGGGTGAATGGCATGATCGCGACGATCACGCAGGAGTTCCCGATGTCTGCCAAGCGCCTCGATGAGTCCGCCAAGGGCGTGTTCATCATCGCCGCAACGCCGTTCACCGACAGCGGTGCTCTCGACACCGACAGCATCGACAGCCTGACCGATTTCTACATTCGCAGCGGTGTAAACGGCTTCACGCTGCTGGGAATGATGGGGGAAGCCCACAAGCTGTCAGCCGATGAGTCGTTGACCGTTGTGCGGCGCGTCATCGCGCGCGCCGGCGACCGGCAGGTGATCGTCGGCGTGAGCCATGCCGGTATCGACAACCTGCGCCGCCTGTCGCACGAGGTGATGAACGCAGGCGCTGCCGGCGTGATGGTGGCACCGACCCCGGGCCTCAAGGGTGACGATGGGCTCTACACCTATTATGCCCAGGTCTTTGCCGCACTGGGCCCGGATGTGCCGGTCGTCTTCCAGGACTATCCACAATCGACGTCGGTCTTCCTGCCGGTGCCCGTGTTCAATCGGCTGGTCGATGATTTTTCCCAGCTTGTGATGCTCAAGCACGAGGATTGTCCCGGTCTGAGCAAGATCACGCGCATCCGTGAAGACGAAAAGCGCCCCGGACGTCGCCGTGTGTCCATTCTGGTGGGTAATGGCGGGCTGTACTACGTACAGGAACTGAGACGCGGTGCGGACGGTGCCATGACCGGCTTCGCCTGGCCCGAGATGCTGGCACAGGTCTATGCGCTGTTCGCCGGCGGCAAGGCAGAAGAGGCAGAGGACCTGTACGACCTCTACCTGCCGCTGGTGCGTCATGAGCAGCAGCCCGGCATCGGGCTGGCCCTGCGCAAGGAAGTCCTGCGCCGTCGCGGCGCGATCCGCAGCGCACGGCAGCGTTCTCCCGGGTCATCGCTGGGAGCGACGGATCTCGCCGAACTCGACAACCTCATTCGCCGGCTCGAGCGGCGGCTGGCTGCGGCCGGTCGTTCCTCGCCGCTGGCAGCAGAGTGACAGCCCCTTCGCCCGGAGTAGCACGTGCCAACTTTCGATCTTGCCATCCGCAACGCCCGCATCGTCACCGCCGACCGCGCCCTGGAAGGCGACATCGCCATCAAGGACGGCATCATATCAGCGCTGGGCAACATCGGCGGGGATGGCGCGCGCGAGATCGACGCTGCGGGTAAGTTCGTCCTGCCGGGCGGGGTCGATAGTCACGTTCATGTCGAGCAGCGCTCGGGTATGGGTATCATGTGCGCCGACGATTTTCACAGCGGTACCGTGTCGGCGGCGTTCGGCGGCACCACGACGATCATTCCGTTTGCCGCCCAGCACCGCGGCATGTCGCTGCGCACCGTGGTGCAGGACTATCACGCCGCCGCGACGCCCAAGGCCGTCATCGATTACGCCTTCCACCTGATCGTTTCCGATCCGACGGAGCAGGTGCTGGGCCAGGAACTGCCGGCGCTGATTCGCGATGGCTACACGTCGTTCAAGATCTACATGACCTACGAGGCCCTGAAGGTCAGCGACTATCAGCTGCTCGACATCCTGGCGCTGGCGCGTCGCGAAGGCGCGCTGGTGATGGTGCACGCCGAGAACCACGACATGATCCAGTGGCTGGCGCACCATCTGGTCGAGCAGGGGCACGTGGCGCCGCGGTATCACGCCATTGCTCACGCCCGTGTCGCCGAAGCGGAGGCCACCAACCGGGCTATTGCGCTGGCCCGGCTGGTTGATGCGCCGATGCTGATCGTGCACATGTCGGAAATCGAGGCGATCGACACCGTCCGCCAGGCCCGCGCCAAGGGTCTCAAGATCTTCGCCGAGACCTGTCCGCAGTATATCGCGCTCACCGCCGATGACCTCGACAAGCCCGACGTACAGGGCGCCATGTGGTGCTGCAGCCCGCCGCCGCGCGATTCGGCGGCACAGGAGGCCGTGTGGTCCGGGTTGAAGGACGGCACGTTCGACGTCTTCTCGTCCGATCATGCACCCTATCAATTCAACGAGGGCGGCAAGATCCCCAAGGGCCTCAAGACGACCTTCAAGGAGATGGCCAACGGTGTTCCAGGCCTGGAGTTGCGGTTGCCGCTGCTGTTTTCCGAAGGGGTCCAGAAGGGCCGCATCGATCTGCACCGCTTCGTGGCGCTGGCGGCGACCAACCATGCCAAGCTCTACGGCCTCTATCCGCGCAAGGGCACTATCGCCGTCGGCAGCGATGCCGATCTGGCGATCTGGGATCCCGATCGCCAGGTCACCGTGCGCTGGGCCGACCTGCATGACAATGTCGGCTACAGCCCCTACGAAGGCCGCCAGATCACCGGCTGGCCAACCACCGTCATCAGCCGTGGTCGCGTCGTCGTCGAGAACGGCACGCTCAACGCCGAGAAGGGCAGCGGCCAGTTCCTGCGCTGCGAGTCGCCCGATGCGTCGCGTCCCTTGGGTAAGCCGGCGCCGGAAATGATCAAGATGGCAGGGTTCGGCGCGCGGCCGCTGTTCTAAAAGCCCGCTGGACGGGTATAGTCCCGGCACTTTCCATCACCCTGGTGCCGGGTCTCCCATGCAATACGCTGCATCCGAAGTCAGTCATCACGATCGCTACAAGCTGCTCATTTCCTTCATCCTGCCGCGTCCGATCGCGTGGGTGACGACGCTCGGGCCGACCGGCGTGGTGAATGCGGCGCCCTTCAGTTTTTTCAATGCATTTGCCGAGGATCCGCCGTTGATCATGTTTGCGATCAACCGGCGGCCCGACGGGCGCATCAAGGACACCTGGATCAACATCGAGCGGAGCGGGCAGTTCGTCGTCAACCTGACTGACGAGCCGCTGGCCGAGAAGATGCATCAGTCGAGTGGCGACTTCCCACCTGAGATCGGCGAGCCGAACTACCTCGGCCTCAGCCTGGCGCCCTCGGTGGACGTGGCGCCGCCGCGGATCGCGCAGGCGCCGTGGGCCATGGAGTGCCGCACCTGGCAGGTGATCAACGTCAAGGATGACCGCCAACTGGTGATCGGTGAGGGCCTGCGCTTCCACGTGCGCGATGAATTGTGGGACCCCAAGGCGATGCGGGTCTACACCGACAAATATCACCCTGTCGGCCGCATGTTCGCCGATCGCTACTGCCGCACCGACGACCGCATCGTCTTTCCCCCGGCGGAAGGACCGAAGTCCTGAAACCCTTTCCGCCCGCTACACGGCTGCCGAATTTCACACGATCATTCCTGGGAGCGCGGGCGTCCCGCCCGCATTGTCGCGCAGCGCCAAGGCATGAGCGGGCGGGACGCCCGCGCTCCCAGGAACTCACTAAGCTACTGCGTGGGCGGAGAGGGTCATCCCAGCACCGCTTTCGCCGCATCGCGCACGGCGCTGAACACGGTCTGCAGCAACGCCGGTGACGTAGCGGCTTCGGGTGTGTCCTGCGGCGTGTGAAACAGCGGAAAGCTGCCGGCGAACGAGAGCAGGGGCGTGGTCTCGGGCAGATGCGCCGCCCATTCCTTCGCCTCGCCGAAGAAGCGTGGCGCCGGCTGGAAGGCGCCGGCCTTGAACGCTGTCGCCAAGGGTGAATCGCCGTCGATTGGACGGTTGGCCGCCGCCAACCGTCCGGGGAAGAGCTGCAGGGCGCCCGAGCCCGGTGCGAACCAGCCCGCGGCCAGCGAGGCGCCGATATGGATCACCGCCCGCGGCGCGAAGCCAAGACCTGCCTTGAGCTGCTGACGGATGCCGTAGTTTTCCAGCTCATGGCCGGTCGTGGCAATGACGGCCACCGGCATCTCCGCCGCGAAGGACCGGGCGAGCTCGAGGGCGACCGCGATACCGGTGCCCCGTTCGCCAGCGCAGGTGAACCAGCCGGTGAGCGGTGTGGTGATCACCAGGGGGGCGCCATCGCCCGTGCCGAGCCGGCCGAATACGTTCGCGGCCCGGTCGGCGACGCGCTGGGCGCTGACGGCGGCCGTCACCGCGCCACTGGCCATGGCATCGAGATGGACGCCCGACACCAGCACCGTGGGGAGACCGGACTTGGGCTTGTCAGGATCGACATTGACGCCGATCAGCGCCGGTCGCGGCGGCAGATTGCCAAAGCGGCCGAAGGTCAGGAACACGGCCAGCCGAAGATCGCTGTCCTTCGCTTCGGCGAGGGCCTGCTCGAGGTCCGACGTATCGAAGTTGTTGGCCAGCGTGACGGGCCGCACGAACGGTGCATCGGTCGCCAGCTCGCCGACACCCTCGTAGTACAGCGGCAGGGCGTCGACGGGTCGTCCGTCGGCCGTGACCGACACGCGCCAGTCATAGCGGTCATAGGCATAGGACCAGCGGCTGGTCGCAGCGCCAAGCTCCCTGAGCTGGGCCTCGAACCAGTCGACCGTGTCCTTGCCTTCCGGCGTGCCGGTGCGATGGTGCGGCCACTGGCTGTAGCCCGCGACACGCTGATAGAGCGCGGCGCCCATGGTCGGTCCGGTCTGAGCGCGCAGGGTACGACTACCGCCAACCATCAGCCCGCCGGTGCCCGCCGCGGCGAGAAGCGTCCGACGTGATACCGTCACGCCGCCCATTTCAGCCGCGCCTGGCCCACGGCCATGGCAACGGCCGCCTGGGTCGGCTCGACGACGGGCACGCCGATGGCCTGCTGCAGGCGATCGCGGTACCGGGCCATGCCGGCGCAGCCCATGACCAGGACATCCGCGCCATCCTTGTCGCGCAGCTCGGTTCCGGCATCGATCATGCGCGACAGCGTGCGGGCCTCGTCGGTCAGCTCCACGACACCCAGCCCGACGGCGCGGTCCCCGGCAAAGCGGGCCTGCATGCCCATCTGGCCGATGTAGCGCAGGTGGCGCGGGATCGACGTCTTGAGGATGGAGATCACCCCGAAGCGCTGGCCCAGGGTGAGCGCCGTGAGGATGCCGCTCTCGGCGATGCCCAGCACCGGCTTGCGTGTCGCTTCGCGGCAGGCATGCAGGCCGGGGTCGCTGAAGCAGGCGATCACGAAAGCGCTGCAGTCGTTGTCACGCGCCGCCACCGTGCGTGCCAGCGGCTGGACGACACGCTCGACATCGGCCTGGCTCTGCACACCGGCTGGCCCTTCCTTCAGCGTCATGCACTCGATTTGCGGCCCACCCGCCATGCGCAGCGGCGCCATGGCCTCGTCGATGCCCTGGGTGCAGGCCTCGGTCGAGTTCGGGTTGATCACCAGGATACGCTCGGACATGCGAAACTCCTGCGCTAGCGCGCTGCGATCTTGCGGTGCTCCAGACGGCTCAGCAAGCGTACCACTGGCCACAGCAGCACGAAATAGATCACGGTGGCGAGGATCAGCGGCGAGTAGTTGAAGGTCGCCTGCTGCGCCGAGCGGGCCGCGAACATCAGTTCATGAAGCGCGATGACGCTGGCGATCGACGTCAGCTTGGCGACCTCCAGCGTGTTGCTGACCAGGTCCGGCAGGACGTTGCGCACTGCCTGCGGCAATACCACCCAGGCCATGGTCTGCCACCAGCCCAGGCCGGTCGATCGCGCCGCCTCGCGCTGGCCGCGGCCGACGCTCTCGATGCCGGCGCGGAAGATCTCACCGTAATAGCTCGAGGTGTTGAGCAGGAAGGCAACGACGACTGCCTCGAACTCGGAGATGCGGTACCCGGCGAAGGGCGGCACATTGTAGACGAAGATCAGCAGCACCAGCGGCGGCAGGGCGCGAAAGACGTCGACGTAGATCACCAGCATGATGTTGAGCCAGCGCCGGTTCAACGCCGCCAGCACCGCCACCGCCAGGCCGCCCAGCGCACCAACCGGGATCACGACAAGGCACAGCAGCAGGGTCATCCACAGGCCGTCGAGCAGGAAGCCGGCCGTTTTCGCCATGATCTCGGCATTGAAGAACAGCGCGATGATGTCGCTCATGGCGTGGCCCTCACCGACGCCACGCGAAGCGCGTCTCGATCCAGCGCCCGACGACAACCACGGGCAGGAACAGCGCGAGATAGGCGAGTGCGCCCAGGGTCAGCGGCGAGGGATTGGACGAAAACGAAAGGCCGCTATAGGCCTGATACAGGATCTCCTGCACCGCCACGACCTGACCCAGCGCCGTACCCTTGGTGATGGCGATGGTGCGGTTGGTGAGCGGGGGTATGGTCAACCGGATCGCCTGCGGCAGGATCACGTAGAGCAGGGTCTGGAGGAATCCCAGCCCGGTCGAGCGCGCGGCTTCCCATTGTCCCTTGGCGACGGCGACCAAGCCCGCCCAGTAGATCTCCTCGGCGAACGCTGCCAGCACCAGCGACAGCGCCAACCAGGTTGCGCCCAGGCCGGCAATGTCGAGGCCCAAGGCCGGCAGGCCGTAGAAGAACAGCACGATCAGGACCAGCGGCGGCACCGAGCGCATCAGGTCCACGAAGAAGATGATCAGCAGCCGCACGGCCTCGGCCAGCCACGACAACGGCGCCGGCATCGTTTGTGACAGGATAGAGCGCAATAGGGCCAGCAGCAGGCCCAACGCGAGACCGGTGACGATGACGAAAGCGGCGAGATAAGTCGTGACCCACATGCCCGAGAGGATCTTGGGCAGGTACTCCCACATCACCTCGCCGTTGAAAAACGTAAAGAGGAAGCGATCCATGGACTCATCCTATTTCGGACCGCGGGCGTCCACGCCCGCATCGGCGCGGAGCGCCGAACATGAGGTCGCCCTTCGCTCACGCTTCGGGCGACTGCGGGCGTGGACGCCCGCAGTCCCAAGAAACATCACCGATGTCCGTCGATGCGCGCCACGAACGCCCGCGTACGGGCCTGCTGCGGGTCGCCGAAGATCTGCGCCGGCGGCCCTTGCTCGACGATCACGCCATCTTCCATGAAGACGACGCGATCGGCCGCTGCACGCGCGAACTGCAGTTCGTGGCTGACCACCAGCATCGTCATGCCGGCCTCGCGCAGGTCGCGCATGACCTGCAGCACGGATCCCACCAGTTCCGGGTCGAGCGCACTGGTCGGCTCATCGAACAGCACGATCTTGGGTTCCAGGGCCAGGGCCCGTGCGATAGCGACGCGCTGCTGCTGGCCGCCGCTGAGCTCGCCCGGATAGGCGTGCGCCTTTTCCGCAAGACCGACCCGCGCCAGCGCCGCCTGTCCGATATCCGTGGCTTCAGCCTTGGATTTACGCGACGCCAGTCGCAACGCCAGCGTCACGTTACCCAAGGCTGTCATGTGCGGATAGAGATTGAAGGACTGGAACACCATGCCGATCCGCCGGCGCACTGCGTTGATGTCGACGCCGTGCGCCAGGATATCGGTGCCGTCGACGCGGATGGCGCCGCTGCTGGGTTCCTCCAGGCGATTGCAGCAGCGCAGGAACGTGCTCTTGCCCGAGCCCGACGGTCCGATGATGAACGCCAGTTCGCGCTCGCGCAGACGGAAGTCGATGCCCTTGAGCACCTCGACCGCGCCGAAGCTCTTGCGTAGGCCCTGCACCTCGAGGATGGGGCGGTCGATCGCTGTCATCGTCCGAGCATCAACTCGCCTCAGCCGCACTGCGGCGTGTGCTCAGTCGGGTCATGCCCCTCGGTGCCGGGTACACCATAGCCCTTGAAGACTGTCACAGCCGCCGAGCCGGGTTCGGGTTTGATGCCGAACCACTTTTCGTGCAGCCGGGCGATGGTGCCGTCAAGCTTCAGGCATTCGAGAGCGTTTTCGACCTGATTGCGGCCGGCGACATCGTCCTTGCGAAACGGTGCCGCCCACATCAACCCTTCATCGACCTTGGCGCCCAGCTTCAGCGTCGGATTCTGTTTCGCCGCCCAGGCGACCACGGTGTTGCCGCCGAGGTTGGCATCGGCGCGGCCCGCCATCACCGCCTGCACCGAGTCGGTCTGGGTCGGGAAGGCCAGCACCTCGAAGCCGTACTTTTCCTTGTTGAGATCGGCCCACTTGTCATAGGCCGAGCCCTTGTTGACCGTGAGCTTCTTGCCCTTGAGGTCCTCAATCCTGGTGATGTCGGGCGTGCTCTTCTTGAGCAGGAGCTGATAATACGTGTTGAGATAGCCCTCGGTGAACAGCAGGTTCTTCGCCCGTTCGGGCGTTACGGTGGTGGGGGCTGCGAGCCAGTCGAAGCGGCCGGCGTTGAGCGCCGGGATCAGGCCCGAGAACTCCTGCGCCACGACATTGATCGGCCGCTTCAGACGCTTGGCGATCTCGTTCGCCAGATCGACATTGAAACCCTCAACCTCGCCCGGTTTGCCGCCGACCTTGGGCATGGCATGCGGCGCGAACGTGCCGTCGAGGCCGACAGTGATCGGCTTGTCAGCTTGTGCCACGACGCTCCCGGTCGCAAGCAGCAGGCTGGCGCCCGCCAGAACGGCGCGGTGAATGAGTCGTATCATGGTGAGTCCCCCTGATTTCCCGGGTCGGGAGCCAAGCACATCAACTGTGTCGGCTCAAGTCACCCTATCGCGGGTGCACACAGCGTGCCATTCGCCGGTGAGGCCGGCGACCTCCCATTCGATCAAGACGCGAGCGCTGCGAGCTACCCTGCGTTCTTGCCCCTCATGAGCATCACTTTCAAGATCTCGACGGCCGGCATCTCGGGTTGATCAGAGCTTGTGATCGCGACGATCCGGCGTTCCTGGCGCGGTTGGATCGAGACGCAAACTACTCCCCGCACCCTGTCGGGGATGGAGAGCTGTGGCATGATCGTCACGCCGAGCCCCTGGCCGACCATGTTCACCAGCGCTTCCGGGTCGCGCACGCGAAAGGCGATGGGAGGATTAATGTTGGCCGCGCCGAAGATCCGGCGTATGGCCGGCTCGCAACCCGAGGTCGACATCAAGAACGATTCCTGTGCGATGTCTGCCGGCCGGATGAAGCGCCGCCCGGCCAGGCGGTGCTTGGCGCCGACGACCAGGACGAAGTCGTCTTCCGCTACAGGCGAGGCCAGCACGTTCGGCGTCGTCTCTCCCGTCAATCCTAAATCGACGACCGCGTTCTCGACCCACTCGCCAATCTCGGTCTCAGTGCCTTCGATGAGATCAATCTTGACGCCGGGATACTGCCGGCGGAATCGCGCCAGGATGGACGGCAGCATCCGCGCGGCGACGCTCGAGATGCTGCCGAGACGGATCCGGCCCGACGGCACGCCTTTGGCAGCGCTGCAGGCCTGCCGGATGCGCTCGATGGCCTGGAGCGCGAGCCGGGCGTCGGCAAGCACCGCCTTGCCCAGCTCGGTCGGCGCAACGCCGTCGCGGTGCCGGATGAGCAGCTGAGCCCCCAGGGTTGCCTCAAGATGCTTGATGCTCTGGCTCACACCAGACTGCGTGATGCCGATCTCTTCCGCGGCTGCCGAAAAGCTTCCTTTTTCGATGGCCGTGTTCAGCACGCGAAGATGAGACAGAGAGACATTAGTATTAGTCATATCAATGATGCTTTCAAAGTCATTTTACTTATATCAACCCAGAATCCAGGTTCAAGGCCACGACAATCGAAAGACCTGGTGGTAGATAGCGATGACGAGAATATCGGTTGCAATCGTCGGCGAGTTCACGCCGTCGTTTCCTCCCCACGCCAAGACGAACGAAGCCGTCGACCACGCGCAAGCGGCGCTGGGAGAGCGCATCGCGATCGAGTGGGTATCGACAGCGGCACTGGAGAGCGGGGCGGCCGAACGCCTGCGGGGTTTCGATGCGGTCTGGATCGCCCCGGGCAGTCCCTATGCGAGCCTGTCAGGCGCACTCGATGCGATCCGCTATGCGCGGGAAGGGGATGTCCCGCTGCTGGGCACATGCGGAGGCTGCCAACACGTCGTCATTGAATACGCACGCAATGTGCTGGGCTTCACCGACGCCGCACACGCCGAATACGATCCCTACGCCTCCAACCTGTTCGTCACGCCGCTGTCCTGCTCGCTGGTCGGCCAGACGATGGACGTGAGGATCGAACCGGGCAGTCGTGCCGAAGCCATCTATGGCGCGAGGACGGTGTCCGAGCAGTACTATTGCAATTTCGGATTGAATCCCGACCATCAGCAGCGCCTGCACGAGGCGGGGCTCATGATCGTCGGCAAGGACGCGGATGGGGAAGCGAGAATCCTCACGATTCCCCGCCATCGGTTCTTCCTGGCGACGCTGTTTGTGCCCCAGCTCACCAGCACGCTCAGCCGCCCGCATCCGGTGATCGTCAGTTTCTTCAAGGCTGCCATCGACGGCCATCGACGGTCATGACAGATCAGATGGAAACACCTATGCCGCGGCCGTGACTGACCGCTTCGGCCATGGCATCGCTCCGACGTGAGGATGCCATGGCCCTGACCCTGTATGAGCGGGTTGGCCACGAGGGACGCCGGCCCAGCCCGTTCTCCTGGCGTGTCCGCTACGCTCTGCGCCACAAGGGGGTGGCGGCCGACTATGTCGCGGTGCGGTTCGCCGACGTCGAGATCATCAGGCGGCTGAGCGGCCAGGATATGGTGCCGGTTCTGGTCGATGGTGATCGCGCCATCCACGACAGCTGGCGTATCGCGCTCCATCTCGAAGACCGCTTTGCCGACCGCCCGACATTGTTCGGCGGCGACAGGGCCCGTGGGATGGCCCGTTTCATCAGCAATTGGAGCGACACCGTGCTGGCGCCGCTGTTGCGCCGGGTCATCTACGCCGACTTCATCTGGTGCCTGCATGCAGACGATCGCGCCTATTTCCGGCAGTCGCGCGAGCGGGACCTCGGCATGACCTTCGAGGAAGCCTGTGCCGATCCGGCTGCCGGTCTGATCCGGTTTCACCAGGCGATGGTGCCGCTGGAGCACACATTGGAGGAGCAGCTTTTCATCGGCGGTGCTGGACCGACCTATGCCGACTACGCCGTGTTTTCCGTCCTGCAATGGGCCCGCCTGGGCAGTCCACGTGACGTTATCGAGCACGGGAGCGCCGTTCATGGGTGGCGCCTGCGGATGATCGCGCTGTTCGACGGACTCGCGGACGCGTTTCCGGCCTATCCAGGTCAGCCGAAATAGGGGGAGACCACTAGACCCGCGCTTTCCGTTCCGGCGGGCATTTGTGTTGGAGGGCGCTGCAGAACACTTGTACAAAGGGGCCGTGGGCGACGAACACCTCGGCGCCGCATGAGGGCCAAAAACGCGAATGTCACGGGCGACAGTCCGCTTGTTTCTACCGGCGCCCGCGTTGCGTCACGCCATCACGACCTACCAAATCATGACCGTCGCCGGGACGGACGACATCGAAGACATGTTTCTGCCGGAGTGGGCGAGCATCCGCCTGGTCCTGTCGGGGCGGTGGCGTGCCAAGATTCTCGGCCAGCCGTTCCAGCCCGTGGCAGAAGCGGCGATCAGCGGCACCCAGGAACGAGGTTCGGTAGTCCGTGGTACGCCGGGGCTGGTCGCCGGCGTCGGCATCCTACCCGAAGGCTGGGTACAGCTGACCGGACAGCCCGCCGACTCCTTCGCGAAGCGCTTGCGGCCGCTCGCCACAGTATTCGGGGCCGCGGCAGACCACCTGGTCCCGACGTTGCGCACGTTGGCCGATGACGAGGAGATCGTCGAAGCGCTCGACCGGTATCTCGTCGACCGGTTGGCGGGGCGGCCGGCAGCACCCTCGATCGTGCGAGAGGCGCACGCCGCGCTTCTCGATGATGCCAACCGCTCCGTTGACGACTGGGCCACCAGCCTGAAACTGTCGGCGCGTCAATTGGAGCGATTGTGCCGGCGCTACTTCGGCCTGCCACCGAAACGTCTGCTGCGGCGGCAACGGTTCCTGCGCACACTGGCCGCCATACGCGACGTGCCGCCGGGCTCGTGGAGCATGCTGATCGACTCGCACTATGTCGACCAACCGCATTTCATCCGGGAGTGCCATTATTTTCTGGGCATGTCGCCCCGGGTCTTTTTCGCGCGCCCGCAACCCTTCATGCGTCAAACCGGGGACAGGCGAAAGGCGCTCCTCGGATCACCCGTGCAGATCCTGCATGCGCCGGCCGCGTCGCGCGCGCGTCAACGCGTGGCCGATCTGGAGGCGGCCGAGGACGACAAGGATGCCGGCCGCCGCGGTCCACGCTACATGCCGAGCTGACTCTCCCGGGTCATTCGATGCTATCGCTACCGGCGGAACCGGGTCATTGATGTCGCGTGCGCGCTGACGTGCGTGAACATGGATACGAGCGATGAGGAATGTATGAGCCTCAGGATCACGATCGACGATATTCGCAAGGCTGAGGGCGTCATCGCCGGGCAGGTGCTGCGAACCCCGTGCGTCGCCAGCCCGGGTTTGGCAGCCGTGCTGGGCCGACCCGTCGCGCTCAAGCTCGAAACGCTGCAGCTTGCCGGTTGTTTCAAACCGCGTGGCATCGTCAACAAGGTGCTGTCGTTGTCGGCTGAGGAACGAGACAAGGGTATCGTGACCGTCAGCGGTGGCAACCATGGGATCGCCACGGCCATGATGGCGCGCACCATGGGACTGGCCGCGACCATCGTCATGCCGCAGGCCGCACCAGAACGGTCCAAGGCGCGGATCCGTGCGGATGGCGCCAATCTGATCCTGACACCCGACGTCGCGGCGGCATTCGACGTTGCCGAAGCCGAGCGGGCCAAGGGCCTGACCTACGTTCATTCGTACGACGATCCCCTGATCATGGCCGGGCACGGTACCCTGGGCCTCGAGTTCATCGCCGACGCACCGGGGTTGACCGACGTGCTGGTCAGCATCGGTGGTGGTGCCTTGATCTCGGGCGTGGCGACCGCCATCAAGGCGGTCAAACCTGATGTTCGTATCTGGGGCGTGGAGACGCAGGGCGCCGATGCCATGGCGCAGGCGTTGGCTGCGCAGCGACCGGTACAGATCAAGGTCACGTCCATTTCCTCGACCCTGGGCGCACCCTACGTGACCGAACGAACGCTCGAGCATGTCAAAGCCCTGGTCGAAGAGGTGATCGTCGTGTCCGACGCCGACGCGGTGGCCGGTGCTGTCACGCTGGCAGAGGAGGCCCGGTTGTGGGTCGAGCCGGCCGCGGGCTGCCTCATTCCGGCGGCGCGCGAGGTCGTGAAGCGGGCTGGCGCCGATGCGATGATCGGCTTGGTGTTGTGCGGCGGCAACACATCCGTGGCAGACATGACGCGCTGGGTCGATCGCTTCAGCGTCGGCGACGCTGCGACGGCCCGTTGACCACAGGAGAACGCGATGCAGCTCAGCACCGATCGAATCCTGACCACGCATGTCGGCAGCCTGCCACGGTCAGCGACACTTACGGACCTGTTGATCCGCCAGGAACGGGATGAGCCGATCGACGACGCCACGTTCGCACGCGAGGTCAAACAGTCGGTCGAGGCGGTCGTGCGCCAGCAGATCAAGGCCGGTGTCGACGTCATCAACGATGGCGAGCAACCACGGGTCGGGTTTCAGACCTATGTGCCGCAGCGCATGAAGGGCTTCGGTGGTGCCTCCAAGCGACCGTTCCCAACGGACTTCCGTGACTTTCCCGGCTTCGCCCAGGCCTCGGTGGCGCGTTTCCCGCGGCGTTCCAAGGTGCGTGACGCACCACAGGCGATCGCCGATGTTTCGTACGAGGACCTGAGTGCGGCCGAGCAGGAATGTGCCCTGTTCGACGCCGCCAGCGCTGGACATGCCGGGGGCTATGTCGATCGGTTCATGACGGCGGCGTCGCCCGGTATCATCGCCACGACCATGCTGAACGCCTGGTACGATAGCCATGAGAAGTACGTCTTCGCGCTGGCACGCGAGATGAGGAAGGAATACGAGCTGATCGTCGCCCGCGGCTTTGTCCTGCAGCTGGATGCGCCCGACCTGGCGATGGAGCGCGTCGTGCTGTTCCAGGACAAGTCACTGGCCGAATTCCAGGCGGTTGTCGAACTGCATGTCGCAGCCCTCAACGAGGCACTGGCGAACATCCCGCGCGACCGCGTGCGATTGCATTGCTGCTGGGGCAACTGGGAGGGGCCGCACGTGCATGACGTGCCGGTGGGCGACATCCTGCCGTTGCTGTACCAGGCCCGGGTCGGCGGGTTGAGCCTGGAGTTCGCCAACCCGCGGCATCAGCACGAATATGCCGAACTCAAGCGTCAGACATTGCCGGCCGAGATGGTGCTGCTGCCGGGCGTGCTGGACTCGACGACCAACTATGTCGAGCATCCCGAGGTGGTCGCCAACCGCATCTGCGAAGCGGTGGCGGCGGTGGGTGATCGCACGCGCGTGATCGCCAGCACGGATTGCGGTTTCGGCACTTTCGCCGGGTACGAATTCGTGGCGCCCGACGTCGTGTGGGCCAAGCTGCAGGCCGCGGCGGAAGGCGCCCGTATCGCAACCAGGCGGCTGTGGGGGAGATCGTAGCCGGCGCCAGTGGAGAACTGTCCCGAACAATTGTATAAGGCAGCACCAGCGACGAAATATCTCGCCGCAGCATGAAGTCGGGGATGTCATGTCCCAGGCGACCGTCCACTTCTTTCTGCCGGCGCCGGCGCTGCGTCACGCTGTCTCCACCTATTATGTCCTGCACATCGCCGGACCGGATGACGTCGAGGACATGTTTCCGCCGGAGTGGGCCAACATCCGGTTGGTCCTCTCGGGCCGTTGGCGGGTCAAGATTCTCGGACAGTCAGTCCAGCCCGTAGCGGAAGCGACGATCAGTGGGACGCAGGAGCGCGGTCTTGTTGCCTACGGCACGCCGGGGATCGGCATGGGCATCGGCATCCTTCCGGAAGGATGGGTTCAGCTGACCGGCCAGCCGGCGGACGCCTTTGCCAACCGCTTGCGGCCACTGTCCGATGCATTCGGCCCTCATGCGGGCGATCTGGTTCCGATGCTGCGGGCGCTAGCCGACGGTGATGGGGTTGTCGAAGCCCTTGATCGGTACCTTCTTGATCGGCTGGCCCCGCGGCCGATGGCACCCACGATCGTCCGAGAAGCGCACGCCGCCCTCGTCGATGCCGGCAACCGATCCGTGGAGGACTGGGCCACCTGCCTGACGTTGTCGACGCGGCAACTCGAGCGATTGTGCCTGCGTTATTTCGGCTTGCGGCCAATGCGCCTGCTGCGGCGTCAACGCTTTCTGCGCTCGCTCGCGGCCATCCGCGACGTGCCGCCGGGTTCCTGGGGCACGTTGATCGATCCGCACTACGTGGACCAGTCGCACTTCATCCGGGAATTCCGCTACTTCCTGGGGATGTCGCCGCGGCGCTATTTCGCGCGACCGCAGCCCTTCATGCGCCAGGCGGGCGACCGGCGAAAGGCGCTACTGGGATCGCCGGTGCAAGGGCTGCACGCCCCGGCTGCGACCGACGACGGCTCATCGGATGTGGTGGGGCGAACGGTTTAACCTGCGCACCGCTAGGCCGCCTTCGCGCGGACGATGCGGTGCACCTGGCCGGCCACGGCGCGTACCTTGCGCGGCGCGGCGAACCAGATGGTGATCGCGGAGATTACGCTCAGCGCGGCACCGATCCAGAAGCCGAGCGCGTAGCTGCCGGTCTCATCGTGGATGACGCCGGTGAGCCACGGGCCCGCCGCGCCGCCACCGATCATCAGCAGCATCACGACGCCGAAGATCGAGCCATAGTGACGGCCCTGGAAGATCTCGGCCACGATGGCCCCCATGACCGAGGTGAAGCCGTAGCCGAGTGCACCTTGTGCCACGACCATCAGCCACAGCAACACCGGTGAGGGAGTGTGTTCCAAGGCGATCAGGGCCAGGAAGCAGATCACGAAGCCCAGGCAGGCCACTGTCCACACCCATTCGCGGCCGATCCGGTCGGAGATGTAGCCCAGCGCGATCTGGCCGGGAATGGCGACCAGGCTGACGAAGCCCAGTGCCCAGGCGGCGTCGGACGTCGTGAAGCCGATCTCGACCAGGTACTGGGTCTGATGCACCTGGACGGCGTACCAGGCGTAGAGGCCGCTGACATAGGCAACGGCGATCCACCAGAACCGGCTGGTGCGGACGGCACGGGCCAGGGTCCAGTCGACGGCGGCCCAGGCCGGATCGACCACGTTCGATGCGGGACCGGTGGTGCCGGTGTTGGGGGCGTTGCTGTCACCGTCGGGCTGCAGGCCAAGATCCTCTGGGCGCCGCCACAGCAGCAGGTTCAGCGGCGCCAGCACGACCAGGACGACCACACCCAGCATCCAGCAGGCGGTGCGCCAGTCGGTGCGATCCATGAACGACTGCATCCAGGGCAACAGCACGATCGAGCCGACCCCGACGCCGGCAAACGCGATGCTGAGCGCCAGGCCGCGCCGGCGCACGAACCAGTTGGGCAGGAACAGCGATTGCCCCGTGTAACCCAGGCAGATGCTGCCGCCGCCCACCAGAACGCCCAGCGTGACATAGAGGTGCCAGGGTTGCGTGACATAAGCCGCCAGCAGCAGGCCGGCGCCCATCAGGACGACGCCCAGCTCCATCACGACCTTGGGGCCACGCCGATCCATCAGCCAGCCGAGGATCGGGCTCACGGCAGCCGAGACGAGAAACCCGAACGAGAAGGCGCCGGCAACCACGCCGCGCTCCCAGCCGAAATCGTGCAGGATCGGCGGAAACAGCAGCGAGAACGCGGTGCGCGCGTTGACGCCGATGGCCATCGTCACGAAGACGACGGCGACGATAATCCAACCGTAGAAAAAAGGCAGGCGCACGGAACGATTCCTCGACAGCAACAGTCCATCTTCGATAGCGCAAGGTTCAAGTTCGAATTGGCCTGCGCGATCGTCTGGCGCAATTCGAAGATACCGAAGCCGGCCTTCGGCCAATCCGAAGGCTGGCGCTTACAGTGCCTGGATCAGGTTGGTCGGCGGCTCGCCGCGCGCCACCCGATGGATGTTCTCGGCGATGGTATCGGCCCGGGATTCCGCCATGCCCTCCGTCCAGCCGGACATGTGCGGCGTCATCAGCACGTTGGGCAGGGTATGGAAGGGCTGGTTGCCGGGGAAGGTGGGGCCGGGACCGGACGGGTAGCGATACCAGACGTCAAGGGCAGCACCGGCGATGTGGCCACTTGCCAGCGCGTGATAGAGCGCCTCTTCGTCAATGATTTCGGCCCGCGCGACATTGATCAGGATTGCCGAGCGTTTCATCAGTCCGAGCTCGCGGGGGCCGAGCATGCCGCGGGTCGTGGCATTGAGCGACAGCGTGACGGCGAGGTAGTCGGCTCGCCGCAGCAGATCCGGCAGTGCCTCGGGGCCGCTCAACGACACCAGTGACGGATCGGCGCCGTGTGCCGTATCGCGGCGCATGGCGTGGACGTCCATATCGAAGGCGCGGGCGCGGCGCGCCAGCGCCTGGCCGATATGCCCATAGCCCAGGATGCACAGGGTCTTGCCCGCCAGTTCGGAATAGGGTGGTACGACCACGCCACCCCAACCGCTCTCCCACACGCCCTCCCGCATCCTGGCGTCCAGGCGGCTGAACGGACGGCTCATGCTGAGCATGGCGCCCATGACGTGTTCGGCAATGCCGGTGTCGTGGCCATAAGCGTTGGCGAGCCATGTCGTGGTTGGCAGAGCGGAGCGGTCGATGCGGTCGAGACCGGCGCCAGGCACCTGGACCAGCTTGAGGCGTCGCGCCGCCGCAGCCATGTCGCGATTGAACGCCAGCGTCACCAACACGTCGATATCGGGCAGGTGGGCGCCGATCCCGTCCTCATCGCCCAGCACGATATCGTGGTCGATCCGCAGGCGGCCTCGGACCCGCGGCTCCAGGCCGCGCGCGACTCCGCCGGCAAAGGCGATGCGCAGTTTCAACGTCGAGTCCTCCCGGCATGATCGCCATCATATCGGCTGCCCGCGGCGGCGCTTCAATTACGTGGCAGGTTATTGCCCGGAGCTGGCGGCGTTGAAGGCGTCGACGATCTCGCCAGCCGTCGCCTGCCACACCTGGGACCTGCCGGCGATGCGCTTCAGGGCTTCGTCGAGGTAGCGGATGCGGTGCGCCATGCCGATCAGCCAGGGGTGCAGGGCCAGGCAGAAGACACGGCCGCCTTCGGCATAGAGGCCATCGAAGGCTTCGGCGACGATCGCGGGGTAGCGTGACGTTTCGACCCGGCGCAACCACAGAAGCTGGACATCGTCCCATTCCGGCTGCGTCGGCAACGAGACGAACCTGCGGTCCATGGTCATTGCATACGGCTGATCGTCGTTGGGCCAGTCGGCGACGAAATCGAGCCCGGCCTCGGCCAGCAGGCGTGGTGTGCGCTGTGATTCACCGAAGTCCTGGCCGTGCCAGCCACGCGGCCGCTTGCCGGTGGTCCGTCCCAGCGTATCGAGCGCATCGCGGATGGCGGCGCGCTCTTCCTCCTCGTTCATCTTGCCGGTCAGCATGCGGGTGGCATGGCTGCCGTGGCCGATGAACTCGTAGCCGCGCTGACGGCACTGCTCGACCAGGTAGGGGTAGCGCTTGGCCGCGGCGCTGTTGAGCGCGACGGTGGCCTTGATGCCATGGCGGTCCAGAACATCGAGCACACGGAAGATGCCGACGCGGTTGCCGTACTCGCGCTGGGTCCAGGTACGATAGTCTGGGTCGTAGCTGCCGTATTCACCCACGAAGCGCGGGTCCTTGTGCGATCCGGGCGGCGCCTGAAGTTCCCAGTACTCGATCGCCAGCATCACCCAGAAGGCAAGGCGATTGCCCTTCGGCCACACGAGCGGCAGGCGCCGATCGATGGGCGAGAACGGGTAGTAGGGGTTATCCATACCCGGCGGGATAGACGCGGTCATGCCGGGACTCCCAGGTGCTGCCGGAAGGGCGCCAGTCCGTGGGCAATGTACCAGTCGGCGATCTCCGCGCCCGTGGTGATCCAGGCGTCGCTGTGGCTGCGGATGTAGGCGAGCGCCCGGTCGAGATGTGCCAGCCGATGCGGTGCGCCCATCATGTAGGGATGCAATGCGATGCACATGACGCGCGGTTGCGTGGCGCCCTCGCGATAGACGGTATCGAAGTGGTCGATGATCATCTGCGTGAACTCAGCAGCTTCCAGCGGCCGGCGGTAGATCATCGCGTCGTTGATATCCATGGAGTAGGGGATGCTGATCAGGTTGCCGCTGCGTACCTTGAGCGGCGTCGGCTGATCGTCATGATAGAAATCGCAGTAGTAGGTGATACCGGCCTCCGCCACGAGGTCCGGCGTGTTGGTCGTGAACGACACTGCCGGCGAGAACCACCCGCGCAGCTTGCGGCCGGTCAGGCGTTCATGGATCTCGCAGCACTGCGCGATGGCGGCGCGCTCCTCGTCCTCGCCGTAGGACCAGTGGTAGCGCGTGTTGTAGAGGCCGTGCGACATGTATTCCCAGTCGCGCGCCTCCATGGCCTCCAGGATCTCGGGATACATCTCGATCACCGAGAGCGACAGCGATACCGTGCAGCGGATGTCGTGCTTGTCCAGCACCTCGAACATGCGCCACAGGCCGACCCGGTTGCCGTAGTCGCGGCCGCCATAGCCCAGCACGTCGGGATGCGGCTGCCGCGGCCAGGGATTGCGCACGCGCACGTCGGCCGGCATGTACTCGTAGTGCTCGATATTGGGGACGACCCAGACTGCGACGCGCGCGTTGTTGGGCAACGCCAGTTTTGGCCGCGTCACGACCGGCGAGTAGGAGAAGCGCTGTTCGGGATCGATCATGGCGCAACGCTAGCACGCCGTCGCGACCGCGCCACAGGCATGGTGCGCATCGGGCATGCGGCACGCACCTTGAGATAACCAATCAGCCCTGACATAGTGCGCCCCTTCGACTTGGCGAGATTTGTGCCAAGTCATTGACAAAGCGAGATTTTTTATGCTGCCCGAGCGTGTGTTCCTGCCTGGCACCAAGGCTCCGATCAGCGGCCATGTGGCGGACATCCCAACGTCGAAGATCGGCGATGTCGCCACTGTCGGGCGCGGCAATCCCAACGTGATCCCGCTGTGGTTCGGCGAGGGCGACCTGCCGACACCGCGCTTCATCTGCGACGCCGCCGAACGGGCCATGCAGGCCGGCGAGACTTTCTATACCTGGCAGCGCGGCATCCCCGAACTGCGCGATGCGATCGCACGCTACACCAGCGCGCTCTACGGCATCGATTGCTCGTCCGATCGCATCACCGTCACCGGCTCGGGCATGCAGGCGATCATCCTCACCTGCCAGGCGCTGATCGATCCCGGCGACAACATCGTGGTCGTGTCGCCGGTTTGGCCCAACATCGTCTCGGCGCTCAGCATCGTGCGCGGCGTCAGCAAGCCCGTGTTGCTGGAGCGCAAGGACGGCGTGAACTGGTCACTCGACCTCGACAAGCTGTTCGCGACGGTCGATGAGCGCACGCGTGCCATCTTCGTGAACTCGCCCAGCAACCCGACCGGCTGGACCATGCCGTCGGCACAGCAGAAGGCGATCCTCGACTTTGCGCGCAGCCGCGGCATCTGGGTGATGGCGGACGAAGTCTATGCCCGCATCGTCTACAATGCGCCGCACGCGCCCTCGTTTCTCGAGCACGCCGCGCCCGATGATCCGCTGATCGTCCTGCAGAGCTTCTCCAAGCCGTGGGCGATGACCGGCTGGCGGTTGGGTTGGATGACATCGCCGGACAGTTTCGGCGAGGAGATCGCCAAGCTGCTGCAGTTCAACCTCAGCGGCTCGCCGGCGTTCCTGCAGCGCGGCGCCGTGGCGGCGATCGAGCATGGCGACGATTTCGTGAAAACGATGGTGGATCGCTGCCGTGCCGGCGGCGAACTGGTGTTCCAGCGCTTGTCGGCGCTGCCGCAGGTCAAGGTGGCGCGACCGGAAGCGGCGTTCTACGCGTTTTTCTCCGTCGATGGCATCAGCGACAGCCTGGAGTTCGCCAAGAAGCTGGTCATTGACCACCAGGTCGGCATCGCGCCGGGTGCTGCTTTCGGGCCGGGCGGCGAGGGGAACTTCCGGCTGTGTTTCGCGTCGAGCACCGAGCGGCTGAGCACGGCGATGGACCGCATCGAAGCCGGTATCCGCGCCGCCTCGTGACGGCAGGACTGTCATCCCGAGCATAGCGAGGGATCTTTTCCGCCGGAGGCACGGTGCGTCATCGGGAGAGATTCCGCGCTGCGCTCGGAATGACAGGATGAACTGATGTATGCCGTCATCGATGTGCGCAACCTGCGCAAGGCCTACGACAAGATCATCGCGGTCGATGATTTGACGTTCGCGGTGCCCGGCGGCGCGGTGCTGGGCTTGCTGGGCGGCAATGGCGCCGGCAAGACCACGACCATCTCCATGCTGTTGGGTCTGCTGGTGCCGACATCGGGCCAGATCCGCATTCTGGGCGAGGACATGCTGCGCCACCGCTACCGGGTGCTGCCGCGCATGAACCTGTCGTCGCCCTATGTCGACCTGCCGCACCGGCTCACGGCACGGCAGAACCTCGCCGTCTATGGCCGCCTGTACGGCGTGCGCGACTTGCCCCGGCGAATCGCCGAACTCGCAGAACAGCTCAACCTCAGGGACCATCTTGACCGGCCGTTCGGCCATCTGTCGTCCGGGCAGAAGACGCGCGTCACGCTTGCCAAGGCCCTGGTGAACACGCCGGCCGTCCTGCTGCTCGACGAGCCCACCGCGTCGCTGGATCCCGATACGGCAGACTGGGTGCGGACCTTGTTGAAGGACTACCAGCGCCAGACCGGCGCCACGATCCTGCTGGCCTCGCACAACATGCAGGAAGTCGAACGCCTGTGCGACGACGTGATCCTGATGCAGACCGGCAAGGTCTTCGATCGCGGGGCGCCCGATGCGCTGATCGCCCGCTTCGGCCGCGACAGCATGGAGGAGGTGTTCCTCGACATGGCGCGTGGTCGTCAGCGCAGCGTCGAGGAACTGCGCAAGGCGGAGGTGGTGCGATGACATCGGCAGCAACGGTGCCAGGCTCGCCGTTCAGTCGCGTAACCGCGCTGGTACTGCGCCACTGGTACATCCTGCGCGGTTCGTGGCTGCGGATCCTGGAGCTGGCCTATTGGCCCGCCGTGCAGATGGTGATGTGGGGCTTCCTCAGCGAGTTCCTGGCGCGCCAGACCAACTACGTGGCGCAGGCTTTCGGCATCCTGCTGTCGGGCATGCTGCTGTGGGACGTGCTGGTGCGCGGCCAGCTCGGGTTGTCGATCTCGTTCCTCGAGGAAATGTGGTCGCGCAACCTGGGCCACCTGTTCGCCAGCCCGTTGCGGCCGATCGAGTTCGCCGCCGGCATCGTCACCATGAGCCTGATCCGCACCGTGGTCGGCATGGTGCCGGTGACGATCCTGACTTTTGCCTTCTTCGACTTCTCGATCTATTCGCTGGGCTGGCCGCTGCTCGCGTTCTTCTTCGCGCTGCAGATGTTCGGCTGGGGCGTGGGGCTCGCGATCTCCGGCATGGTGCTGCGCAAGGGGCTGGGCGCCGAGACCTTCGCCTGGGCCGCCGTCTTCATCCTGCTGCCGGTGAGCGGAGTTTACTACCCGATCGATGTCCTGCCGGGCTGGCTGCAGCACATCGCCTGGGCATTGCCGCCCGCCTATGTGTTCGAGGGCATGCGCGCGGTATTGGCCAATCACGCCCTGCGGCCGGAGCTGCTGATCGGCGCGTTGGGGCTGAGCGTCGTCTATCTGGTGATCGGGTTCGGCTGCTTCATGTGGCTGTTCAACGGTGCCCGCCGTAAAGGCCTGCTGTCGACCCAAGGGGAGTAGGGACCGCGGCACGGCCCGGGGAATGCCACAGCAGGGAAGCTGGACGTAGACCCGGGCACTGGTTTCACCCACTATCGTCGATATCCGGCGCAGACCGGAAGATTGGGAGTGAAACGTCATGAGGATCCGTCAGCGGCACGGGCGGCGCGCCCTTCTGTTGGGACTTGCCGGAGCGATTGCAGCGCCGAACGTCGTGCGTGGGCAATTGCGCTGGAAGCCAACGGGGCCGATCACCGTCTACAATCCGCTCGCCGCCGGCGGCGTGTGCGACGTGCATCTGCGCTTCCTGGGCGAGCGCGTCAGCAAGATCCTGGGACAGCAGGTGCTGGTCGACATCAAGGCCGGCGCCGGCGCCACGCTGGCCGCGGCCCAGATGCTCAACGTCAAGCCGGACGGCCAGATCATCGCCTGCATGACGATCAACAGCCTGCGCTATCCGCACTACCAGCAGGCCAACTGGCATCCGCTGCGCGACTTCAGCTACATCACGGGCCTGTCCGAGTTCACCTTCGGTGTCGTCGTCAAGGCGACGTCGCCCTGGCAGTCGATCGAGGATCTGATCGCGGCAGGCAAGAAGGAGCCGGAGAAGTACAACTACGGCACCTCGGGAATCGGCGGCACGGGCCACCTCCTGACGATCGAAATCGAACAGGCGAGCGGCGCGCGATTCACGCACGTGCCCTACAAGGGCGGCGCCGAATTCATGCCGGCGCTGCTGGGCGAGCAGGTGCACTTCGTCCCCGATGGTGCGCAGTGGGCACCGTTCGTCGAGAGCGGTCACGTGCGTCTGCTGGCGATGGCCACTCCGGAGCGTTTCCCGAAATACCCCGACAAGCCGACCCTGGTGGAGCGCGGCATCAATGCCATCGCGGTCAGTCCCTATGGCCTGGTCGGCCCCCGTGAGTTGCCGCCGGTTGTCATCCAGACCCTGCACGGCGCCTTCAGCGAAGCGATGAACGACCCAGGCCACCAGCCCGTGCTCGACAAGTTTGTCCAGGTGCCGTGGCGCCGCGATCCATCTGCGTATCGCGCCTTCGCCGAGAAATATTTCGAGGAAGTCCGACCGCTGCTGATCAAGTCGGGCCTCGCCAAGGCCTGACGCTGGACTACGGTGCGTGCAGCACGGCCTGGCAGGACGCCGGGTAACGTGGTGGGCGAGGCTTGGGCGGGGGCGGCGCCACGGCCGGGCGGGGCGGCGGCGGGACGAACCAGTCGTCGAGCGACTTGCCACAGCCGTCACCGGCCGGAATCGGCGCCTGCGGCGTGCATTCAGGGCTGTCGGGTGGGCACACCAGCCGCACGTGGAAGTGCTCGTTGTGGAAGTACCAGGGCGTTACCTTGCGCAGCCATGTGCGATCGCCGGTTATGGTCTGGCACAGTTGGCGCTTGATCAGCTTGTTCACGAAGATCCGGTCGACCGCGGGGTCCTCGGCCGCCAGTCGCAGCAGCGTCGCATGGCCCGCTTGCCACACGGACGGGTCGATCCCGCTATCGTCGGCCAGGGTGAGGGAGCGCAGCAGCGGCTCCTCGCGCGCCGCGGCGGCCAGGCGCGGCTTGGGCGACAGCTCGAACCAGATATCGACATCCAGTCCGACCTGGTGGCTGGCATGGCCGAAACCCATGCGGCCGCCGCGAGGCTGGGAGATGTCGCCGATATAGACCGTGGGCAGGCGGCTGGCCTGTACGCGCCGGCCGAAATCCTGCACGAAGCGGACGACGCTGTTGTGGCCCCAGTAGCGGTTGCGGCTGACGCGGATCACCTCGTAACCGGGCCCCTCCAACGGCAGGGCCACGGCGCCGGAGATACAGCCGGCGGCATAGCTGCCGATGACACGGGCGGGGCCGCCGCTGGGCGTACCCAGGTTGGCGAAGGTAAGCCCGCCATCCTGGGCCTGGACGGCGGCGGAACCGGCGAGCGAGACAAGCGCGGCAAGAACTACCCGAACCATACGCGACGTCATGGGCCACCTCGGAAATCGGCATGTGGGCCATGCCGGTGCGACCTTCCGCGAGTATAGCCCGTCGTCTAGAGTCGGGCCATGTCGCTCTTTCCCCCGTACGAGACAATCCTGTTGGCAAGGACCGCCGATGTGGTGCGGCTGACCTTCAACCGACCGCAGCGCCGCAACGCGCTGACGCACACCATGATGGTGGAAATCGGCGATGCTATTCGCAGGGTCCGTGACGATGGTTCGGTCCGCGCCCTGGTGCTCGCCGGCAGCGGCGGTGCTTTCTGCGCCGGTGGCGATATCGGCGCCATGACCGATATGCCGCCGCCACCGCAAGACGGACAGGACGATCCGCTGGTCGCACCGTACCGGGTGTTCGGCGATGTGTTGATTACACTCAACAACCTGCCGGTCCCGGTGATCTCGATCGTCGAGGGACCGGCCGTGGGTGGCGGTTTCGGGATGGTGTGCTGCTCGGATATCGTGATCCTGGTGCAGGGTGCGAAGTTCGGCATTCCCGAGCCCCGCACCGGCTTCATCCCCTCGCAGGTCCTGCCCTTCATCGTGCGCCGCATCGGCGAGGGGCCGCTGCGCGAACTCGCCGTGACCGGTCGCGTCATCGGGGCATCAGAGGCCTTCAACCTGGGGATCGGCCGGCATCTCTGCGAAACACCGGAGCAGGCCAACGCCATCCTGCAGGTGGCGCTGGCCGACATCCGGCGTAATTCGCCGGCAGCCCTCGCCGCCGTGAAGCGGCTGGTGCTGGCTTGTGCCGTCCAATCGGATGTCGAGGTGCTCGACGCTGCGGCTATCGAGCTGGTCGTGCTGCTGCGCCGCCCCGACACGCAGGCCGGCATGCAGGCATTCCTCAACAAGCAGACGCCGCCCTGGGCCAGGGCAGACGGCGACACCGGGAGGACCTCATGACGCAACAAGCTCGCCGCAATTTCCAGTACCTGGATGTCCGACCGATCGCCGGTGCGCTGGGCGCCGAGTTGCACGGCATCGACCTGTCGCAGGATTTGGACGACGACATGATCGCCGAGGTGCGCCAAGCGTGGCTGGATCACCTGGTGGTGTTCTTCCGCGATCAGACCCTGACGCCGGCGCAGCAGGTCGCCTTCGCGCGGCGCCTGGGTGAGCCGATGGAATACCCGCAGCTCAAGGGGTTGCCGGATCAGCCGCTGATCACGCCTGTGATGAAGCTGGAGCACGAGCGCACCAACTTCGGCGGAGTCTGGCACTCCGACACGACCTACCTGGAGCGGCCACCGATGGCGAGCATGCTCTATGCCAAGGAAATCCCACCGCAGGGCGGCGATACAGAATTTGCCAATCAGTACCTTGCCTACGAAACACTGTCCGCCGGCATGCGCCACGTGCTCGACGGGCTGACCGGCATCAGTTCATCGCTCAAGGCCGACGCGTCCAAGACCCGCGAAGACCGGCTGAAGGCAGCCGGCGAGGAACTGAAGACGCTGATCGCCGAACATCCCATCGTGCGCACGCATCCGGAAACCGGGCGCAAGGCGCTCTTCCTCAACACCGGTCACACGACACAGTTCAAGGGCTGGACCGAGAAGGAGAGCCAGCCGCTGCTCGACTTCCTGTTCCAGCATCAGGTCCGGCCGGAGTTCACCTGCCGCTTCCGCTGGCAACCCGGTTCGCTGGCGCTATGGGACAATCGCTGCGCCATGCACAACCCGATCAACGACTATCACGGCTACCGCCGAATCCTGCACCGCATCACCCTGGCGGGTGACCGGCCCGCCTGAATGACGGCCACCGCCTATTACTCGGAATCACTCGTCGGTGATACAGGTGTCATCCCGAGCGCCCCTTCGGCAGGCTCAGGAGAGGGATCTTCTGCAAGTGACGCATGGGTGCGCCTGCATCGAAAGATCCCTCGCTGCGCTCGGGATGACGATTCTGATGTACTAGCGCGGCGACTGCGGCCCGCGGATCAGATGGCCGGGCAGGGCGCCGGTGGCCTCGCCGTCGCGCCAGGTCACCTGGCCCGAGACGATGGTGGCGCGATAGCCGTGGCCGCGTTGCAGCAGCCGGCGGCCCTGGGCGGGCAGGTCGTAGGCCATCACCGGTGGATCCAGCCGCAGGTTGTCGAGGTCGATGACGTTGATGTCTGCTTTCAGGCCCGGCTTGAGCAGGCCACGGTCGAACAGGCCATAGACCTCGGCGGTGCGGCGGGTCTGCAGGCGGACGGCCTGCTCCAACCCCAGACGCGGACCGCGGGTGCGACCCTTGACCCAGTGCGTCAGCAGGAACGTGGGCGCACTGGCGTCGCAGATGACGCCGCAATGGGCACCGCCATCCGACAGGCTCAGCACCGTATCGGGATGGCGCAGCATGGTGTCGAGCGCATCGAAATTGCGGTCGGCGTAGTTGAGCGTCGGGAAGTAGAGCAACTCGCGACCCTCGCGCTGCAGCATCAGGTCGTAGAGGTATTCGTTGGGATCGCGGCCGACGGCGGCGGCGACATGGGCGATCGACTGCTCGGGCGTGGGCTCGTAGTTGGGCGGATCACCCAGCGCGAAGATGTTGTCGAACTGGCCGGCCGGCCGGAACCATTCGCGCTTGGTGTTCTGGGCGCTCTCGGCGAGGATACGGGCCTTCAGCGCCGGATCGCGCATCAGGCGCACACGCTCGTCCAGCGGCTTGTCGGCGATTGCCATGTACGAAGGACAGGTCGTGAACGGCTGCACGCGGCTTTGCAGGCCCAACAGGACGCCCACCGGCCGACAGGCGACCTGGGCTGTGATGTTGGCGCCTGATGCGCGCGCCTCGGCGGTCTGGTCGAGCAGGGCGCGCCATTTGCCGGGGTGTGCCGCGTTCTGCACCAGGGCATAGGTGATCGGCAGGCCGGTTTCGCGCGACAGCGCCGTCATCCAGGCGAACTCATCCTGCTTGGGCGTCATGTCGGACGCGATCTCGACCACGCCATAGCCGCCCCGTTTTACGGCGCGGCCCAGTTCCACCATCTCCTTGGCATTGGCGAAGGTCCCAGGCACTTCGCGGCCGTCGACGGCCCGATGCAGGCGCGTACGCGACGTCGAGAAGCCCAGGGCGCCGGCGCGAACGCCGTCGGCGACAATGGCGGCCATCTGCCGGATATCGTCGTCGGTCGCGACCTCGTTGTCGGCGCCACGGTCGCCCATGATGTAGGCGCGCACGGCGCCATGCGGCACCTGGGTCGCGATATCCATCGCGCGCGGCATCTTTTCCAGCGCATCGAGATACTGCGGGAACGTCTCCCACTCCCAGCGGATGCCTTCGGCCAGGGCCGTGCCGGGAATGTCCTCGACGCCCTCCATCAGCCCGATCAGCCAGTCGCGGCGATCCGGTCGCGCCGGCGCGAAGCCGACTCCGCAGTTGCCCATCACCGCCGTGGTGACGCCATGCCAGCCTGACGGAGTCAGATAGGGATCCCAGGTCACCTGGCCGTCGTAGTGGGTGTGGATGTCGACCCAGCCCGGCGCCACGATCAGGCCGCGCGCATCGAGTTCCTCGCGTCCACGGCTGGCTGTGCCGCCGACGGCCGTGATGGTGCCGTTGTCGACGGCGATGTCGCCCTCGATCGAAGCCGCGCCGCTGCCGTCGACGATTGTGCCGCCGCGAATGACAAGATCATGCATGGGCCGCTTCCTCCACACCGGCGCTTGGGTGCGCGCATTGGGAGAATTTGGCCACGCATCGCGAACCGCGTCGAGTGGCGCGGTTCGCAATGCGAACGCAGCAGCCATGTGCCGAAAGCGCGAGCGTTCGGCGCTCTGATGTGCCGCCCGCAGATCTAGCCGTAGACGAAGGCGCGGTCGTCGAGATCGATGGCCGGGAAGATATCCTTCTCGCCCCAGTAGTCCTGGGTGTGCTGCCATTCGGGCTTCTCGCCGCGCTTGGGCAGCAGGTGCATGCCGCGCAGGATGTAGCCGGGGTTGAAGTTTTCGGTGTCGATCCACGGCAGCAGCTTCATGTCGCCGTCCTCCGGCCGCAGCGCCACCTCGACGCGACGCGCGCCCTTGGCCTTCATGTGCGCCAGCAGACGGCACACGAAGTCGCTCACCAGGTCGGACCGCAGGGTCCAGCTGGCACGGAAATAGCCGAACACCCAGGCCATGTTCGGCACGCCCGTGAACATCATGCCGCGATACGTCACCGAGTCGGAGAATGCCAACGGCTTGCCGTCGATGGCGAAGGCGATATCGCCCAGCACGTTGAGATGGAAGCCGGTCGCGGTGACGATGATGTCGGCCTCGAGCTCCTGCCCGGACTTCAACAGGATACCCTTTTCCGTGAAGCGCTCGATGTCGTCGGTGACCACCGACGCCTTGCCCGACCGCACGCTCCTGAACAGATCGCCGTCGGGAACATAGGCGATGCGCTGGCGCCACGGCCGGTAGCTCGGGGTGAAATGCTTGTCGACGTCATAGTCGGGCCCGAGAAAGGCCCGGACGCCGGCCAGCAGCTCGTTCTTCACCACGTCGGGTTCTTCGAACGAGCGGCGCGTGAAGGTGGCCTGATCGAACAGGATCTTGCGGCGCACGATCTCGTGGATCCACGTCTCGTCGATCTGCAGCTCGCGCAGGGTGTCGGCCAGCACGTTGGCGTTGCGGGCCGGGATGAAATAGGTCGGCGTCCGCTGCAGCATGGTGACGTGCGCGGCCTGTTCGGCGACCGCCGGTACCAGGGTCGCGGCCGTAGCGCCCGAACCGATCACGATCATCTTCTTGCCGGTGTAGTCGAGATCCTTGGGCCAGACCTGCGGGTGGACGATACGGCCCTTGAAGGCGGCCATATCGGGCCATTCCGGCGTGTAGCCCCCGTCGTGCCGGTAGTAGCCTTGGCACATCCACAGGAAGTTGGCGCTGATCCGTACGGTTTCACCGGTATCGCCGCGCGTGGCCTCGAGCGTCCACTGGTTGTCGGCGCTGGACCATGTGGCCGAGCGGATCTTGTGCCGATAGCGGATATGACGGGCCAGATCGTTGTCGGCGATCACCTCGTTCATGTAGGTGAGGATCTCGGCAGCCGACGCGATCGGTGCGCTGGTCCAGGGTTTGAAGCGGTAGCCGAAGGTGTAGAGATCGCTGTCGGAACGGATGCCGGGATATTTGTGGGTGATCCAGGTGCCGCCGAAGCTTTCCTGCGCTTCGAGGATCACGAAGCGGGTGTCGGGGCTCTGCTGGGTGAGGTGGTAGGCACCGCCGATACCGGAGATGCCGGCACCCACGATCACGACGTCGAAGTGTTCGGTGGTCGCCGCACCGCCTGCTCCGGCGCGGTCAGACTGCGGACGCGGCGTCGTCTGGGTGACTGTGTCGGGCATCGGTTCCCTGCTTCCGTCGGCGAGAGTAATCAATGAAAACGTTCGGGTGTCAGTTTAGCCATGATCGTGACGTTGTCGAAGCCCCAAACGCCGCACTTCTGTCGTGCGGAGGCTCATATCCGACTGGCGGAACCCGGATCTGTCACAGAGCGGGCCATTTGTTCATCCATGTTTCCATTGCCTCGTAGAGCGCGCCCAGCCGGACCACCGACGCATCGTCACGGAAGCGGCCGACGATATGCAGGCCGATCGGCAGGCCGTCGTTGCCGAAGCCGCAGCACAGGCTCATGGCCGGGTGACCGGTGATGTTGAACGGCATGGTGTAGGGGAAGAGGTTGCTGCGCAGCTCGCCCACGACCTGGCCGTCTATGGTGATCGGATCGAAGAGGTCCTGGTCGATCGGCAACGCTGTGCGCGTCAGGGTCGGCGTCACGAACCAGTCGCAGGTCTCGAACCAGCCCTGGATGCGTCGGAAGATCTCGGCGCGTGTGAACATCGCCTTCTGATAGTCGGTCGCGCTCCAGTCGGCGGCCATCTGCACCTGGCGCACCAGCGACGGTGTCATCTGGTTGCCGTTCTTGGCGATCATGTCGCTGAAGCGGGCGCGCCACGTGCCGTGGTTGATGACGCGCCATACCGGCTCCATGGCCGGCAGCGCGTCGGTCAGTTCGACCAGCTCGGCGCCGAGCGCCTGCAAACGTTGCAAGGCCGCCTCGAACGCCGCCTGCACATCGCGGGAGACGACTGTGTTGCCCAGGGTCAGCGACCACAGGATGCGCTTGCCCTTGAGGTCGCCCTGCGGGCTTGCCGCCGCGACATAGTCCTGTACCGGCACGCCGATCGACCAGGGGTCGCTGGGATGCGAGCCCGCCATGGCCTGCATCTGCAGCGCGGTATCCATGACCGTACGCGACATGGGTGTGACGTAGGTGTAGTTGCCGAACGCATCCTGGACCTGGCTGTGCGGGATCGTTCCCAGCGTGGGCTTGAGGCCAACGAGGCCATTGCAGGCTGCCGGGATGCGCGTCGAGCCGCCGCCGTCGGTGGCGATGCCGACCGGCCCGAGGCCCGCCGCAACCGCGGCCGCGGCACCACCGCTCGATCCGCCGCAGGTGCGCGTCTGATCCCAGGCATTGCAGGAGCGGCCGAACAGCGGCGCGTCGGTCAATGCCTTGTGGCCGAACTCCGGCGTCGCGGTCTTGCCGATCAGGATGCCGCCGGCCGCCTTCATTCGCGCCGCCGCCACCGCATCGTCGGTGGGGATGTTATCCTTGTAGAGCAGGGAGCCGAATGTCGTGCGCACGCCTGCCGTGTTGACCAGGTCCTTCACGCCGTACGGCACACCGTGCAGCAGGCCCAATGTCTCGCCCTTCACGACGGCATCTTCGGCGCGCTGTGCGCTCGCCAGCGCCTGCTCACGGCAGATCGTAATGAAGGCATTGAGGCGCGGCTGTAGTTGTTCGGCCCGATCGAGAACGGTTTTGGTCACCTCGACGGGCGAGACGTCCTTGCTTGCAATCTTGCGCCGCAAGGCATCGGCGGATAGTTGCCAGAGCTCCGTCATCGCGTGGTTGCTCCTGGGGCGTGGAGAAAGTGCGTGATCTGCAGAAACTGATCGAGGCCGATGGATTGCGCCAGCCGCACCGAGGGCACGTTCTCCTCGTGCACCTGGTAGCGGGGGATCAGCTGGCGGCGTTCAAGCTCGGCAAGCGCCGTGCGAACCACGCGCGCGGCAAGGCCTTGGCCGCGATGTTCCGGTGGCGTAAAGACACCACCGACTTCCCAGACGCGCCGGTAGTTTTCGAAAGCGAAGCAGACGGCCACAGGCTGGCCGCCGTGCTCGAGCACACAAGTGAAGGCACGGCCCGATCGAAGCAGCGGTTCGAGCCAGTCTCGATCATGGTCTTGCGACGCGAAGAAGGTGTACATCGCTTCGCTCGGTTCGGCGGTCAGGCGCACGCCGTCGTCATGGGCGAAGCGTGATGGCCGCGCCGTGAAGGATAGAACGCTGGTCGTACGCTCGAGCGAAAACCGCGCGGCGACGACATCGCGATCGCCGTTGCTCGACAGTTTGAAGACGACCCCGACATCAGGCGGCACCGCATCGAGCAGTTGCCGCGTGAGGCTGGGGTGATCACTCGAGATCAAGGCCGCGAATGTCGCCGCCGGATACGTGCGGCTGTCGTACGCACTCGCGGCGACCTCCAGCAGAACGAGCGTCCCGGTGCCTGATGCGCTGGCGGCGTGATGCACCTGCGTATGGTCCGGGAAGGCCTCGAGGTGCTTCAGCAGCACGATGTTGCGCAACGGCTCGCGCTCGAGCGACTCGATCACCGACGGCTCGGCGGGTTTCGTCACAACAGGCCACGCGCGGCGAGGTTCTGCATCAGGGCGCCCGCACCGAACGTCCACGGCGGGATGGCATCGCAGCGATTCACGCGGTTCATCAGGGTGCCGAGCTTGGGCGAGCGGATGGCGACATAGTCGCCCAGCACATGGGTAAAGCCCGCACCGCCGGGCAAGCGCGGCTGGGTGGGGGCGAACAGGGTGCCGGTATAGAGCACCATGCCGTCAGGATACTGATGGTGCTGGCCCATGGCCTGGCTCACCAGTTCGGTCGGGTCGCGGCTGATCTGGCCCAGATCGCTGCGCCCCTTGAGGTGGAACTGGTCCGGCCCCATGACGTCGAGCTGCACTTCCGCCCGGCGCACGTCGTCGAGGGAGAATGTTCTGTCGAACAAGCGGATGAAGGGGCCGACCGCGGAGGAGGCGTTGTTGTCCTTGGCCTTGCCCAGCAGCAGGGCGGAGCGGCCCTCCATGTCGCGCAGGTTCACGTCGTTGCCCAGGGTCGCGCCCACGATCTCACCGCGCGCATTCACCACCAGCACGACTTCCGGCTCCGGGTTGGTCCAGTCCGAGTCGGCGCGGATGCCGACATCGACGCCATAGCCGACCGAGGCCATCGGCGGTGCCTTGGTGAAGATCTCGGCATGCGGGCCGATGCCCACCTCCAGGTACGGCGACCACAGGCCTTTCTTGATCAGTGCCTGCTTGAGCTGCTCGGCCTGCGGCGAGCCCGGTTTTACGCGGGCAATGTCGGCGCCGACCGCGGCGCTCAATTCCTGGCGTACGCCTTCAGCGCGCGAGGGATCACCCTTGGCCTGTTCTTCGATCAACCGCTCCAGCAAGCTGACGGCAAAGGTTACGCCGGCGGCTTTCACGGCCTGCAAGTCGATCGGGGCCAGAAGCCACGGCTGTGATTCGTCGCGTTTCTCGGCGGTGGTGTTGGCGGCGATATCCTCGATGGTGCCCAACCGCTCGCCGGCGGCATTGCGGATCCGAGCCGCCGGGTCGGGCAGGTTCAGCAGGAACGACGTTGTCGGTGCCGCCCGAGTGATGTCGAACACGCCGTCTGCGCGCACTGCCACGACACTGGGGCCACCTGGCTTGTCGTCCTGCGTCGGCCGCCAGACGCGGCCCAGCAGGGTTCCGCTCACGCCGTCATCCGGCAGGATGGGGTATTGGCGCCATATATGGGCGTCAGTCATAGGTATCCTCCCGCGCCGGCACTGGACGGGTTGACGCGTTCATGGCATCCAGCGGCGACCTCGTGCAGGAGATACCATGGCCCAGGCCCGCATCAAGGGCGTGTTGTCGCCCGTCGTCACACCGTTCAAGGCCGATCTCAGCCCGGATACCAGCCGTTTCATTGCCCACTGCAAATGGCTGGTGAGCCAGGATTGCGGCCTGGCCGTGTTCGGCACCAACAGCGAAGCCAATTCCATGGCCGCCGACGAGCGCATGGCCCTGCTCGACGCCGTGGTCGGCGCCGGCGTCGATCCGGTACGCATGATGCCGGGAACCGGTGCCTGCTCTCTGACCGAGACGGTGAAGGTGACGGCGCACGCCACCAAGCTGGGCGTGTCGGGCGTTCTGATGCTGCCGCCGTTCTACTACAAGGGCGTCAGTGACGAGGGCCTGTTCCGGCACTTCTCCGAGGTCGTGCAGCGGGTAGGCGATTCGCGCCTGCGCATCTACCTCTATCATATCCCGCCGGTGGCCCAGGTGCCGATCACGCACACGCTGGTCGAGCGGTTGCTGAAGGCCTATCCACAGCAGATCGCCGGCATGAAGGACAGCTCCGACGACTGGCCGCACACCAAGAGCATGATCGATGCCTTCGCCAAGGAGGGCTTTGACGTCTTCTCCGGCAATGAGAAGCCGCTGGTTGAGAACGTGACCCTGGGCGGCGCCGGCTGCATCAGCGCGACGGCCAATATCAATCCCGGCGCCATTGCTGAAACCTACCGCAGCGTTGGCAAGCCGCAGGCCGATGCCCTGCAGAAGAAGATCAACGACGTGCGCGCCGTGATGCAGGGCTACGTCATGATCCCCGCCATGAAGTACGTCATTGCGCACTACGGTGCCGATCAGGCCTGGAACAAGGTTCGCCCGCCGCTGGTCGAGGTGAGCGAGGAACAGGGCAGGGATTCCATCGCCAAGCTCGAGGCGCTGGGCTTCACCATGCCGGGCCTGCGGCAGGCCATGGCGCGGGCTGCAGAGTGAGCCGTATGTGCCGCTCGGGGTGACATACGTTTGATTGACGGATGATCCATCCCCCTGTATAGGGATTCACATGACCGGACGTCGCCACCACTCACGTTGGTATTTTACGTCGCTCCCATAGGGCGGCGCCGATTGGTCATGACCACACGATGCCGCCGCTGACCGGCGGCATTTTTCGTTTCGAGAGGGCCTCCGGCCCGCGGCGGACACGAGCTGCGACAGGAGAGCCCGAATGTTAAATCCCGCTGAAAGTACGATCGAGGCCTGGCCGCCGGCGGCGCTCGACATCCGCATTCGCACCGCGACCCTGCGCGACTACGAGGAATTGTGCGCGCTGTTCGATTCGCTGGATGCGGTCCACCGTGAGGCGCGGCCGGAGTTGTTCCAGGAATTCGACGGGCCGGCACGCTCGCGTGATGAGGTGGCGAGGCTGCTGGCCGATCGTGAGTCGACCATCCTGGTTGCCGCGGCTGCTGACGGCCTGGCAGGCCTTGCGGTGCTGGTGACGCGGCCGGCGTCTGCATTCGCGGGAGCCGTGCCGCGGCGCGTGATTGAACTCGACAACCTCGTCGTGCGTGAGACGTCCCGCGGGCGACGTGTCGGGCGGCGTCTGCTGTCGGCTGCCGTCGAGTGGTCGCGCCAACGCAGAGCGACACATGTCGAGGTCGCCGTGCACGAGTTCAACACCGAAGCCATCCGCTTCTATGCCGCGTTCGGTTTCGCGCCGTCGGTGAAGCGCATGATGTTGGCTGTGTAGATGCGTTGCGCAGCGCGTGCCACGCCAACTGCCGTTCCCTGTTACTTCGGGCGCGGCGAGGAAGCTTGGATGGTCGATAGGTCATTCATGGCGGAAAAGATCCCTCGTTGCGCTCGGGAATGAGAGGCGCGCGCTGACGACTGACGACACGGCGATCTTGAAACCGCCAGCGCAATGCCCCAGATTTTTCGGGTCGCGTCGTTGGATCGGCGTCCGTGGGGATAGCAGCCATGAGAATCGCGCAGATCGCCCCTCTCTACGAGGCGGTGCCGCCGGTGCTGTATGGCGGTACCGAGCGCACGGTCGCGCATCTGGCGGACGCACTAGTCGATCTCGGGCACGACGTTACACTGTTCGCCAGTGCCGAAGCACGCACCAAGGCCGAACTCGTCGCCATGCGTGACCAGGCGATTCGCCTGGACCCGTCACCGCTGAAGTCGGATCTCGCCGCTCATCTCACGTTGCTGCATGAAGTACGCCGATTGGAGGACACATTCGATGTCCTGCACTTTCATACCGACATGCTGCATTTTCCGTTCTTCGAGCATCGCGCCACACGGACGCTGACCACGGTGCATGGTCGTCTCGACCTGAAGGACCTGTCCAACGCCTATCGCCGGTGGCACACCTATCCGCTGGTGTCGATTTCCGACAACCAACGCGCGCCACTGCGCTTTGCCAACTGGATGGCGACCGTCCATCACGGCCTGCCGCCTGACCTCTACCAGCCATCGTCGGACGGTCGTGACGGCTACCTCGCGTTTCTCGGACGCATTTCGCCGGAGAAGCGGCCTGACCGTGCGATTGCCATCGCACGGCAAGCCAATCTGCCGCTCAGGATCGCGGCGAAGGTCGATCCTGTCGATCGGACCTATTTCCACGAAACGATCGAGCCGCTGCTCGACCAGCCGGGTATCGATTTCATCGGCGAGATCGGGGATGACCAGAAGGCGGCGTTCCTGGGCAATGCACGGGCGCTGCTGTTTCCGATCGACTGGCCCGAGCCGTTCGGCCTGGTCATGATCGAGGCCATGGCGTGTGGTACGCCCGTTGTCGCGTGGAAGGAGGGGGCCGTGACCGAGATCGTCGATCACGGCGTCACCGGCTTCATCGTGCAAACGGAGGCGGAAGCAGTCGACGCGGTACGGCGGCTCGACATGCTGGATCGCCGTCATGTCCGCCAGGTCTTTGAACGCCGCTTTTCGTCATTCACCATGGCCGACAAATACCTGGCGCTGTATCGACGGCTGACACGCCTGGATGATGACGATCTTGATCACCCCTTGCTGCAGACGGCGGGAGAATGATGGAGCCGACCCGTGCCCCCGATACCGGCGGCGAAGCGCTGCCCGCCATTGAAGCGACCCCGGTCCCGCGAGGAGCAGCGCACCACTTCGCGCTGAAGCACGGCGATACGTTTCTGGTTACCGACACCTTCGGCGATATTCGCGGTGCCGGCGACGGTATGTTCCGGGACGACACGCGCGTGTTGTCACGGTTCGCGCTGTCGCTGGCCGGGCAGCCGCCATCGTTGCTGGGGGCGTCGCTCAGCGAAGACAACGTCCTGTTCACGTCGCATCTGACCAACCGGCCGTTGCCGCCGCTGGGCGGGCAATCGATCCCCGAAGGGGTGATCCACATCGAACGGGCCCGCTTCCTGTGGCAGGAGCGGCTGTACGAGCGGTTGACGCTGAGCAACTACGGCGATTTCGACACCAACGTCCCTCTATCCATCGTCTTTGCCGCCGATTTCCGCGACATGTTCGAGGTGCGCGGCCAGTCGCGGCCGATGCGGGGCGAGGTGGCTGCGCCGCAGATCGGTACCGATTCCGTGCTGCTGCGCTACGAAGGGCTGGATGACATCGTGCGGTCCTCCGTGGTGGCTTTCTCCACGGCGCCGCTGAAACTGACCACAGATCGCGCCGATTTTATCCTGGCGGTACGCAAACACGGTAACGTCGAGCTCTACATCGAGGTTGGCCCCGATCAGCCCACCAGGCCCGGACGCACGCGCTTTCGCGCCGCGGCGGCGCGGGCGCGCTTCAGCATGCGAGCACAACGCCGTCGCGGTGCGCGACTGCGCAGCTCGGGCCGCCTGTTCAACAACTGGATCGACAAGTCGCGCGCCGACCTCGCTCTGCTGACGACCGAGCTGTCGACCGGTCCATATCCGTACGCCGGCATCCCCTGGTTCTCCACGCCGTTCGGCCGCGATGCCATCGTGACGGCATTGCAAACCCTGTGGTTGGATCCTGCGCTCGCCCGCGGCGTGCTCACCTTCCTGTCGCAGAACCAGGCCTACGAGACGTCACAGTTCCAGGACTCCGCGCCCGGCAAGATCATGCACGAGACGCGCAAGGGCGAGATGACGGCGTTGGGCGAGTTGCCTTTCCGCAAGTACTACGGTGGCGTCGACACCACACCGCTGTTCGTCATTCTGGCGGGCGCCTATGCCGCGCGCACCGCCGATCTGGCGTTCATCGACCAGCTTTGGCCCAGCCTGGAAGCAGCCATGGGCTGGATCGAGGAGCAGAGCAACGCCAACGGGCGCGGCTTTCTCGACTATGCCCGTGGCGCTGAAACGGGCCTTGCCAACCAGGGGTGGAAGGACAGCAGCGACTCGATTTTCCATGCCGATGGTCGCACGCCGGACGGGCCGATCGCGCTGGTGGAAGTGCAAGGCTATGTCTACGGCGCCTTGCGGGCGATGGCCGATCTGGCACAGCGGCGTGACGATCTCGAACAGGCTGCACACTGGCTGGCGCGTGCCCAGGCGCTGCGCACGGCGGTCGAAGCGCGCTTCTGGATGGCGGATCTCGGCTTCTACGGTCTGGCCATGGACGGGCGCGGGGACATGTGTCGCGTGCGGGCGTCCAACGCCGGGCACTTGCTTTATGTCGGCCTGCCGTCGGTGGACCGTGCCGCCTGCGTGGCCGAGCAACTGCTGTCGGCGTCGTTCAATAACGGGTGGGGCATTCGCACGCTGGCCCAGGGCGAGGCGCGTTTCAATCCGATGTCCTACCACAACGGCTCGGTATGGCCGCACGACACCGCGCTCTGCGCGGCCGGGTTGGCGCGCTATGGCCATCGCCAGAGTGTCGTGCGTCTGCTGAGCGAGACATTCGAAACCGCTGTGCATTTCGGCATGCGCCTGCCGGAGCTGTTCTGTGGTTTTCCCCGCGCACCGGGTGAATCGCCCATTGCCTATCCCGTCGCCTGTCTGCCGCAGGCATGGTCGTCGGGGGCGATGTTCATGATCCTGCAGGCCTGCCTTGGCCTGCGCATCGATGGCTGGCACCGCGAGATTCACATCAATCGGCCGTCGTTGCCCATCGGCATCGATCGCATTGCCCTGCAGGGGCTCATGCTGGGCGATACGCGAATCGACCTGAGTTTCCAGCGCGTTGGCGAGCGGGTCGTGGTCGTCAATGACGGCGGGGACCAGGATTCGGTGCGCATCCTGAACCAAATTTGAAGATTCCATGCCGTCTCTATTTTGAGAGGCGCGATGGAAGCAATGTGACCACAGGCTGTTGATCTCCCCACGGCGCCGCAGTTGCGGCACCGCTGCTGTGGGAGATCATCGCATGACCGCCAACATGCCGGCTGCGCGGATGACGGACATGCATGTCTGCCCCATCCACGGCGGTGGTCCGATTGCGGTGCCATGCTGCCCTACGGTACTGATCGGCAGCCTGCCAGCGGCTCGCATCACCGATCTGGCGATCTGCATCGGTCCGACCGACCCGATCGCCGTCGGATCACCGACGGTGCTGATCGGCAAGCTGCTGGCGGCCCGTCTGGGCGATGCGACCGGACATGGTGGCGTAATCGTCCAGGGCCTGCCGACCGTGCTGATCGGCAATGCGCCGTAAGCCGTGAAGCGCGGGCGTCGCGCCCGGCTGGAGCCTATGTGATCGCTGGCGTGGCGGTGCCGACAAACTGGGTACGCAACTCGCGCTTGAGCACCTTGCCCGTGGCGTTGCGCGGCAGAGCCTCGACGAAGGTAACCGACTGCGGCACCTTGAATTTGGCCAGGCGCGCCAGGCAGTGGGTGATGACGTCGGCCTCGACCAGCGCCTCGCCGAGCTTGAGCACGAGGACAGCCTTGCCGACCTCGCCCCAGCGATCGTTGGGCACGCCGATCACCGCAGCGTCGGCAACCTGCGGCAGCTGGAACAGTACGTTCTCGACCTCGGCAGGGTAGACGTTCTCGCCGCCGGAAATGTACATGTCCTTCCAGCGATCGACGATGTAGATGAAACCTTCATCGTCCTCGCGCGCGGCATCACCTGTTTTCAGCCAGCCCCCGACGAACGATGACTTTGTGGCTTCCGGTTTGTTCCAGTAGCCCGGCGTGATGTTGGGGCCTCGGGTCCATAGCTCGCCGATGTTGCCACGCGGGACATCGCGGCCAGCCTCATCGACAATACGCACCTCGGTATGCAGCAGCGGCTTGCCGGCCGATCCGACCTTGCGAATGGCGTCGACGGCGTCGAGCATCGTCGTTGCCGGACTGGTTTCGGTCATGCCGTAGCCCTGGACCAGCGGCACGCCGCGCGCCGCCCAGGTTTCCAGGATGGTGAGCGCGCAAGGCGCACCGCCGACGCCGGCCATGCGCAGCCGTGACAGGTCGGCGCCTTGGAACTTCGGGTGCTGCATCATGAACTGGTACGGGGCTGGCACGCCGAAGAAATGCGTGATGGCGAGCGTCGGATCGGAAACATGATCCAACGCGGCTCCCGGTTCGAAGGTCCGCATGATCAGGATCGTGCCGCCCGCATGCAGCACCGGGTTGGCGTAGCAATTGAGTCCACCGGTGTGAAACAGGGGCAGGACCACCAGCTGCACGGTGGCCGGCGAGATCATCGCCGGGATGCCGAGGTTGACCGCATTCCAGAACGTCATGCCGTGCGTGATGATGGCGCCCTTGGGATGGCCGGTGGTGCCCGACGTGTACATGATGGTGCTGATGTCGTCGTGCGTCAGCGCCGTCGCGGCCAGTGTCGGGTTGGCCGCCATAACGGCGCGCTCATAGCTGCTGTCAGCCCGGTCGATGTCGATCTCCAGCAGGTGCGGGATGCCGCAGCGCGCCTTGAGTTCCTGGGCCTGCGGCCGGAACGTGGCATCGTGGATCAACACCTTGGGGGCGCAGTCGCCGAGAATGTAATCGAGCTCCGGTATGGTCAGTCGCCAGTTCAATGGCACCATCACGCTGCCGATTTTGCCGCAGGCAAACTGCAGTTCGAAAAACTCCGGGCAGTTCGGTGCCAGCAGCGCTACCCGGTCAGGCTTGCCGACGCCGATGCCCTGCAGATGGGCGGCCAGGCGTCGTGAGCGCTCGTCGAGCTGGCGGTAGGTGAATGTCCGACCCGTATGAAGGTCATGAATCGCCCGCTGGGATGGGCGGCGGTCGGCGTGATGGGCGGTCCAGTCGTAATAGGGGATGGTGGCAGGCATGACTCGACGATGGGATGGAAAACTCAGGCGAGAGTAGGTGGTTTACGGGCGTCTGCAAGCGCGTCGTAGGGCAGGGAACCGCGACATGGCCGCAGCGTTAATACCGGCACGCTGGTGATGCCGATAAGCGACAGGAATAGAGGACTCTCATGCGGCCGCTGATGATTCTGGGAATTGTGCTGGTGATTGCCGGTATCGTTGCGCTGGTGGTGCCCTACATCGTGGTCACCGACACCAAGCAGGTGCTCGACCTGGGGCCGCTGTCGGTCGAGGCCAAGGAGCAGCGCGTCATTCCGATCCCCGCTGTCGCCGGTATCGTCGCCGTCGTGGCCGGTTTGGCCTGCGTGTTCATGGGACGCCGCCGGGCATAGCAGCCTGGCTCGACAGGCGCACCATGTAGCGGTCAATTCACCCGCTTCTCATACCCTTTCCAGAACGGCTCCCGCAGTTCGCGCTTGAGCACCTTGCCGGCGCCGGACAGCGGCAGCGGCGTCTCGCGGAACTCGACCGAGCGCGGGCACTTGTAGCCGGCGATCTGCGAGCGGCAATGCTCGATGACCGCTTCGGCAGTCAGGTTAGCGCCGGCTCGCGGCACGATCACGGCGTGGATGGTCTCGCCCCATTTGGCGTCGGGAATGCCGATCACAGCCACCTCGGCCACGCCCGGCATCAGTGAGATCGCGTTCTCGACCTCGGCCGAATAGACGTTCTCGCCGCCTGATATGATCATGTCCTTCAGGCGGTCCACGATGAAGACGAAGCCCTCATCGTCCATCGTGGCGGCATCGCCGCTGTAGTACCAGCCGTCCTTCAGGACCGCGGCGGTTTCCTGGGGCTTGTTCCAGTAGCCCAGCATGATCATCGGGCCTTTCGCCGCGACTTCGCCCGCCGTGCCGCGCGGCACTTCCTGGCGGTTCTCGTCGACGATCTTCAGTTCGGCTGTATGCGCCGCCAGTCCGCACGACTTGATGCGACCAGCATAGGGGCCGTCCAGCGTGGTGTAGCGCGGCGGCAGCAGGGTCAGGATCGGCGCCGCTTCAGTCATGCCGTAGGCATGGATGAACTGGCAGCCAGGGAAAACCTCCAAAGCCTTGCGCAGAACGCCTTCAGGCATGGGCGAGGCGCCGTAGAGAATGTATCGAAGGCTCGACAGGTCGTAGTCTTTCACCTTGGGATGATTGGCCAGCATGTTGATCATGGTCGGCACATACTGGCCGTGCGTGACCTTCTCGCGCTGGATGGTCTCCAGGCAATCGGCAGCGTCAAAGCGTGGCACGAAGGCGTGGAAGCCGCCGCAGGCCGTGACGCCGAAGGTCGAGGCACCGTCGGCAAGATGGAACATCGGGCCGGAATGGATGTACGTGGTGTCGCTGTCGAAGAACAGCCCGGCGATGGCGTTCATCGCGTTCCACACCAGGTTGTTGTGGCTCAGCATGACGCCCTTGGACTGGCCTGTCGTGCCGCCGGTGTAGAACAGGCCGGCCAGCGTCTCGCCGCCGGCGCCGGCATCGGCAGCCGCCGGCGCCGAGACAAGATCTTCGAACCGGCGCATGCCGTCGGGCAGGGCATCGTCGTCGAGGTAGAACACGGCCGTGACGGTCGACAGCTTGCCGGCGAGCGCTGTCGCGTGCGCCTTCATGGCGCCATCCACGAACAGGACGCGGGCACCGGAATCCTCGAGGATGTACCGGACCTCGGGCGTCGCCAGTCGCGTATTGACCGGCACCATCGCGGCGCCCAGCCAGGGGATGGCGTACATCAGTTCGTAGTAGCGATCGCTGTTCAGTGCCATGATCGCGATCCGGTCGCCAGGGCGAACGCCCGCCGCCTGCAGTCCGCCGGCGAGGCGGGCCACGCGTTCGACCGTCTGCGACCAGATCCGCCGCCGATCGCGAAAGACCGTCGATTTCTCCCGCGGCCGAAGCTGGCCGGCACGCCGTAATCCCTGCGTCAGATACATCAGTCGTCCCGTAGCGTTTCTTCCCTTCGCTATGGAGTTGTCTTTGACGCCTCAGGTCAAGGATGTTCGCGCTGACCCGGTTTGCTGGGCGGAAGCCTGTCCCGGGTCGGCCTCCGTGAGCGCCAGCGCCTTGCCGTGGGTTTCGACACCCAGGAAAGTGAAGGCAAGACCCAGTAGCAACCCGCAGCCGGCGAGGAACAGGAAGGCCGGTGTCACCGCCTCGGCGGTTGCCTTGGGCGAGACGAAGTTGCCGGTGCCGGCGATCAGAGCCAGGCACAACGGGCCCGCGATCTTGCCGACGCCGTTGGCGGCCTGTGCCAGGCCGACGCCGCGCGCCGCCAGGCGTACCGGAAAGATCTCCGCCGAATAGGGTCCGATGTTGGAGAAGCCACCGTCGAAGAAGAGGGCGCCCAACACGATCATGATCATGAACACCGGCCAACCGGCGGCGAACTGGTCGTAGAACAGGCCGGCCGCGCCCAGGGTGACGGCAATGCCGTAGCCCATGATCTCGCCGCTGCGCCGTCGCCCGATCCGCAGGGGCAGGAAGGTGAAGATGACGCGGCCCACGATGCCAACCAGGCTCACGTAGACGAACAGGTGTGCGGCGTCCTTGGGGGCCAGGCCCAGCAGCAAGGCGACGATGGTGGGTCCCCAGAGGAAAACGCCATAGCTGGCGGTGCTGGCGCCGAACCACGTGATGATGGTGAGCCACAGCCGGCGCGGATCGGCCAGCAGGTCGGTGAAACTGGCCGAGGCTGGTGGTACCGGCGCGGCGGTCGGCATCGGCAACGAGGCCTCGGGGATGGCGCAAAAGCGGGCCATGGTCGCGCGCGCCTCCATGGTACGGCCGCGCGAGACCAGCCAGCGAACCGATTCCGGCATGATCAGGACGATGCCGATGGCAGGCAGGATCGGAATGAACCCCAGTGCGGCCAGGCCGCGCCATCCCAGGATCTGCAGCAGGGTCGCCGCCGAGAGCGACGCGGCAAGAATGCCGAACGACACGGGAATCACCGCGGCGCTGGTCATCACCGTGCGATAGCGTGTGGGCGTATATTCGACGATCAGCGGCAGGCCGACCGCCGCGGCGGCCCCAACGCCGAAGCCCACCAGGAAGCGCAGGACCGAGAACAGCACCCAGGCGCCATCGGGGATGAACGCGACGGCGCCGGCCGCCACGGCGCACAGCAGGATGCCCGCGACGAACAGCTTCTTGCGGCCCCAGATGTCAGCCAGCGCGCCCCAACACAGGGCACCCACGATCGCCCCAACGCCGGCGCTCAGCAGCATGATCGCGGACTGACCGAACGTGAGGTGCCATTGTGGCGCCAGCACCACAACCAGGAAGCTCACCAGAAAGAAGTCGAAGAAGTCGAAGATCGTGGTTGCGATACCCAGCCCCAGGCTTACCCAGTAGCGCCAATTCAGCGGGGCCGAGTCGTAGATCGATAGCAGGTCCTTTGTTTCGGACATTGTTTCCTCCCATGAAGCTGTGGACTGTCGGTTACCTCCATCACCCCAGCAGAAAGTCGATGACCGGTCGGGCGACGGCCGCCGGATCCTGGATCGTGGCGACGTGGCCGACGCCCTGGATGGTATGAGTGCGCGCACCGGCGATGGCGTCGGCGAGCGACAGCGTGTGGGCGGGGGGGATCAGCCTGTCCTCCGATGCCGCCAGCACCAGCGCAGGTGCCGTGACGGCTGCCAGGTCGACGGACACCGGGTGACGCATCAGGCCGGCGCGTCGGGCCTTCTGGGCTTCGTCGCGGCTGTTGCCGGCGAAGATCGCACTGACCTGCGGGTGGGCCTCGAGATAGGCGGCAGGGAAGAAGTAGGCCGCGATTTTAGGCGCGCTGGCCGGAAGCTCGGCGCGCAAGGCCGCGATGGCTTGTATCGCTGTCGGGTTGAGCTCCAGCAGGTTGGCGCCGACCCGGAACGTGCTGCTGAGCACCAGTCGATCGACCTTCGTTGGATGCCGCGCTGCCAGTGCCTGTGCGATCGCACCACCCAGCGATGTGCCGAAGACATGCGCGTGCCCGTGCCCCAGGCCCTCGATCAAGCCGGCGGCGTCGTCGGCCAGGTCGAGCAGGGAGTACGCGTCAGGTGGATTGCGGGTCTTGCCGGAATCGCGCTGATCACAGGCGATCACCGTGAAATGCGCCGCCAGCAGCGGGGCGAAGGCATCGAACATCGCGTGGTCCGCCTCGGCGCCGTGCAGCAATATCAACGGCGGTCCTTTACCGCTCTGCACGAACGCGGTTTCAGTGCCGTTGGCTTTGACAAACTGCATCACGATTCTCCTGCTCTTCCTCCCGCCTTCGCGGGGAGAAGGGCTACTGCAGCAACGTGGTGAGTGCGCCGGCGAGCGCCTTGGCGGGATCGCTGGGCAGCCACGGCATGCGCCACGCGACGTGGCCGTCGGGCCGCACCAGCACCGCCCCCCGCAAGCCGATCTGGAAGCCGTCCGACGGGTCGGCTGTCGGCAACATCTGCAGGCCCAGCGGCTGCTTCAACGCACCGGCCACGCTCTTGCCGGCTTCGAGCCAGGCTTCGCCCAGGGGGCCGGCGACGACGACGAAGCTCTTGTCGAACCAGTCGAGCGTCGACTGTTGGCGCGCAAGATCGAGCCACAGATGCGGGAAGCGCCCGCCCGGCCGATCGCTTGGCATGTAGACGCGGGTGTCATGGCCGGTCCGCACCGTGCCGTCCGGGATCACGGCGCCTTGCTCATAGGAAAAGCCCAATGCCTGGCCGATGCTGTGCAGGTGCTTGTCCATGTCGTTGATCCAGAACCGGATGCGGTCGGGATCGCCGGAACGGATCGCCTCCTCGGTCAGGGGAAAGCGCCGCATGTTGCCGGTGCTGAAGTCGGCATTGGATTCGGCCACCGGTCGCCGTTCGAGGTCGTAGCTGTCGAGCAACCGTTCCGATGCCAGGCCTTTCAACACGTAAGCCAGCTTCCAGGCCAGGTTGTGGGCATCCTGAACGCCCGAGTTGAGACCGAACCCACCGGTCGGTGGGAAGCGGTGCGCGGCATCGCCGACCAGGAACGTCCGGTTGCGCCGGAACGATGCCGCCACCTGGCGCGTCATGCGCCACACCGAGCGATTGAGCAGCGTGACCTCAAGGTCGGGCACGCCGGTCTGCGCCCGGATGATCTGGATGATCTCGGCATCAGTCCACGTCCGCGGCCGCTCGTCGCCAGGGCCCCCCACCGGCAGCAGGGTCAGCCAGCGGTCGCGACCGTTGGTGTTGAGGATGGTCGAGGCAACCGCGTCGGGATCCTTGGGGATGATGCGATAGCCCGCAGCCTCGCGGGCCAGCGGGAAGCGGGAGAGATCACCGCGCCAGTACTCGTTCAGGATGGTGGCCATGTTGCCGGGGCCTACCATCTCGATGCCGGCGGCTCGGCGCGTGGCGCTGCCGGCGCCATCGGCCGCCACCAGGTAGCGGGCGCGCCACGTCATGTCGCCGGACGCCGAGCGCGTGGTGGCCTCGATGCCTTCGGTGGTCTCGACGAACGACACGAACTCGGTCGAGAACAGAACCCGCGCGTGCTTCGACGCCGCGACGATGCGGTAGATCTCTTCCTCGACGGCGTCCTGGGCGACCAGGCTCTTCCACGCCGGGGTCTGGCCCAGGTTCAGTTCCGGCCGGGTGCGGCCGACCTCGCGCCCGGCCACGCTCTCGACGAACACGAACATGTCGGACTTGTCCTGCAAGCCGCGGGCGCGAATGGCATCCTCGATCCCCCATTGCCGGAAGATCTCCATGGTGCGCACCCAGCAGCCGCGCGACTTGGGATGATCGGTGGTCGTGGCGCTTTTTTCGACGACGACGCAGTCGACTCCGAAGCGATCCAGCAGCAGCGCCATCGCCAGCCCGACCGGCCCGCCACCAACGATGAACACCGACGTCGTCTCAGTCCTGGCCATGCGTTCCTCTCCATCGCACGTATGGCGTGCGTTGGCGTGAACGTGCAGTGGCGGCCGCCATCTATCAAATATATGTTTGATATCGTTCCCATCTCGATTCGAGATCGACCATGGACCTGCGCCAGCTTCGTTACTTCGTCGCCATCGCCGAGCGCGGCAGCTTCAGCGCCGCAGCCAGCGCGCTGAACGTGGCGCAGTCCGCGCTCAGCCGGCACATGCAGGCGCTGGAGCACGAGATGGGCGGGCTTCTGTTCGAACGCGGCCGCCACGGTATCGCGATCAGCGAGTCCGGCAAGATCCTGCTCGATCGCGCCCGCTACATGCTGGGCGAACTCGACAACATCCGGGCCGAGGTCTCGCTGGAGAACCGCGAACCGGGCGGCATGGTGCGATTGGGCGCGCCATCGACGCTGGCCGATATCCTGTTCGCGCCGCTGGCGCTGCATTTCGCCCGCCGCTTTCCGCGCGTGCGGGTGCAGTTCAGCGAAGGATTGACCGAGGAACTGTGCGATCGCGTCCTGCGCGGCGTGCTGGACCTTGCGATCGTCACGGCACCACAGCGCGTCGAGCATCTCGAGTTCATCGACCTCTTCCATGAAGGCGTCTACATGCTGGGGCGACCCGGTGATCCGCATCTGAAGACGGCGGCATTGTCGCCGGCCGACATCGTACGCCTGCCGTTGATCCTGCCGCTGAGCGACACCACCCGAGGCTTTCTGCCGGATCGGCCGATCTGTTCCTTCGAGGTCGATAACATGGAACCGCTCAAGCAGATGGTGATGGCCGGTATCGGCTACGGCTTCCTGCCGTATTCAGGTTTTCACCGTGAACTGGCGGCGGGAACGTTGGGCGCCGTGGAGTTGCCCTGGGTGCAGGCGCGGCGCGTGCTGGCGCTGCCACGCGGGCGGCCCGCCAGCCGGGCTACGCGCGAAATGATCGCCGCCATCAAGACGGTCAGCGCCACGCTCATTGCTGAGGGCCGCATCCGGTGTGTGGAGCCGGGGACCAGACGGCGCCGTTCCGCGAATGCCCACCGGAAAAGGTCGAGAAAAAATTCGATACAGTAGTGTATCGAATTTTGTTGGCAGGGCCGGGCACCTTCGCTAAGGTCGGGACAACTTCAGCGAGGAGCGAGCATGCCCGACACCCTGACGACGGCAGCGCCGACGCCCGTGTTCAATCCGCTGGATCCGGCGTTCATCGCCGATCCCTACCCGACGTACCGCTTTCTGCGCGACAAGGCGCCGGTGTTTCGCACCCCGCTGGGCATGTGGCTGGTCAGCCGCTATGCCGACGTGGCGCTGGTGTTGCGCGACAAGCGCTTCGGCAAGAACTACGAGGGCAACCTGATCCGCCGCTATGGTCCCGACGCCATGCAGGACCGGTCATTCGCGAGCCTGGGGCGCACCATGCTGGTGCTCGATCCGCCCGACCACACGCGCCTGCGCGGCCTGGTGACCAAGGCATTTACCGCGCGCCGGGTCGAGGAGATGCGGGCGCGTATCACCGCCCTGGTCGACGGCATGATCGATCGCGTCTACGCGCAAGGCCGCATGGATGTCGTCTGGGATATCGCACACCGGCTGCCGGTGAAAGTGATCTGCGACATGCTGGGCATCCCGGAGGAGGAGCAGCATCGCTTCCTCGATCACTCCAGTGTCAACGGCCGCATCATCGATCCGGTGCCGATGACCCGGGCCGAGATCGACGATGCCAACGAGCGTAACCGCGAGTCGGACGAGTACTTCGACACCCTTTTCGAGCGCCGTCGCCGCGAGCCTGGCGATGACCTCACGACCTTGCTGGTACAGGCGGAAGAGGCGGGCGATCGCCTGTCGCAGGAGGAACTGCGGGCCAATGTCAGCCTGCTGTTCGCGGCCGGCCACGAAACCACATCCAATCTGATCGCCAATGGCCTGCTGGCACTGCACCGCCATCCCGACCAGTGGGAGGCGCTGAAGGCCGACCCGTCGCTAGCCGCCAATGCAGTCGAAGAGCTGCTACGCTACGATTCGTCAGTCCAAATGACCGGACGGGCCGCCGCCGAGGATGTCGAACTGGGCGGACAGCAGATCGGCAAGGGCGAAAATATCGTCTGTCTGCTCGGCGCCGCGAACCGCGACCCGGAGATCTACGACGACCCTGATCGGCTCGACATTCGCCGCCAGAATATCCGCCCGCTGTCGTTCGGCGGCGGCATCCATCACTGCCTGGGCGCCCAGCTGGCGCGGCTGGAAGGCGAGGTGGTGTTCAAGGCACTGGTGACGCGCCTGCCGGATCTGCGCCTGCCCGAGATCGACAAGCCGCAGTGGCGCCAGAGCTTCACCCTGCGCGGTCTGACGACGCTGCCAGCCGTATGGGGATGAGGTAAATCTCCCCCTCCGTGTCCTGCTGTCTCTGTGGTAGACCCTGGGCGCGGACACGGAGAGCAACAGCGTGAGCAGCGACAAGCCGGTCGTCATCGAGGTGACGCGCGGCAACATGATTGAAAGCCGGCACGTCGGTGCCGCCGCCGTCATGAAGATCGACGGATCGGCGGTCGAAGCGTGGGGCGACATCGACTCACCGGTGATGGCACGTTCGGCCATCAAACCGCTGCAGGCGATCCCGCTGGTGGAAAGCGGAGCGGCCGATCGCTTCGGCTTGACCGACATGCACCTGTCGCTGGCCTGCGCCTCGCACAACGGCGAGCCACGCCATGTCGAGGCTGTACGGGCGTGGCTCGGCGCGATCGGACTTGGCGAAAGCGACCTCGAATGCGGCGCCCATGCGCCGACCCGGCTGCCGATCTTCGAAGACTTCGTGCGCAGCGGCGCGCCGTTGACGGCCGCCTTCAACAATTGCTCGGGCAAGCACACGGGCTTTCTCACCACGGCGATGCACAAGGGCGAACCGACCCGCGGCTACATCCGGCGCGATCACCCGGTGCAGCAGCGGCTGCTCGGCATCTACGAGCAGCTGGCGCAGTGCGACCTGACCCGGGCCCCGTTGGGCATCGATGGGTGCGGTATTCCGACCGTGGGTGTGCCGTTGCGCCATATGGCGCTGGCGATGGCCAACCTAGCCAATCCGGCCCGGCTGCCGGAAGTACGGGCCAAGGCGATCCGGCGTATCCGGGCCGCCATGAATGCCGAGCCGTTCTACATGGCCGGTACCGGCCGTTTCTGTACGCGCATCAACGGCGCCTTGAAAGACGTGGCGCAGGTCAAGACCGGGGCCGAGGGCGTCTACTGCGGCATGTTGCCGACGCTGGGGCTAGGCGTAGCGCTGAAGATCTGGGACGGCAACGGACGCGCCGCGGAAGTCGCACTGGCCGCGATCCTGCGGCACCTCGGCGTGCTGGCCGACATGCAGTTCGACGCGGCGATCACGCCACCGGTCCTCAACGTCGCCGGCCTGACGGTTGGCGATATCCGTCCGGCTGCCTCATGGCTCGGCGCAACCGCTCCCTAGGTCGGCCGCGGCCCGGATCGTCGGTTCCGGCGGCACCGTCGCAGACGATCACGGTCACGGTCGATACGATCGGTGGCGGTGGCACCGGTCGCGCCGCCGTTGATGTTGATGGTGCGCGTCGCATCGTCGACATTCCCTATGTGCTGGCGGGCGAGACCGTGGCGGCCCGCCTGATCCGCCCTCGAGGCGATCGGTTCGATGCCGAATTGCTGCAGGTGCTGACGCCGGGTGCGGATCGGCAGGAGCCGGCCTGCCCGCACTTCGGCTCCTGTGGCGGATGCGCCCTGCAGCATTGGCCCGATTCGGCCTATGCGGCGTGGAAGGCGCAAGCGGTGACCACCGCGCTTGGCTATCGCGACGTGGTCCCGCAACAGACCGTACCGATGATGCGTACGGCGCCGGGGTTGCGGCGGCGCGCCGACTTTACGCTCAAACGCACAGCGGATGGCGCCGTCGTCGGGTTCGCGCGCCGCGCCTCGCACGCCATTGTCGACCTCCAGGCGTGCCCCGTCCTCATGCCGGCGCTGGCTGAACTGGTGCCGCCGCTGCGCGCACTGATCCCTGAGGTGCTGCCACGGGGAGCTGATGCGGAGGCTGTCGTCAACTGGACCGATACCGGCGCGGACATCCTGTTGATCCCAGCGGATCGCCTGCCTCTGGACCTCGATAGCCGCGTGGCACTGGCGGCCTTTGCCGAGGCAACCGATGTCGCGCGCGTTTCCTGGGGTGGACGTCGGATGGCCGAGCCGGTCGTCATCCGACGTGCACCTCGTTTGCGGCTGGGGCCGGTGGATGTCGAGCCGCCGCCCGGCGCTTTCCTGCAGGCCAGCGTCCCCAGCGAAGCCGCGCTGCAGGCGTGCGTGCGCGCCTGGCTGGGGTCGGCGCGGCGTGTCGTCGACCTCTACGCCGGTGTCGGCACGCTGTCGCTGGGATTGCTGCCGCAACGACGTCTGACCTTGGTCGAGGGCGACAAGGCCGCCGTCGCGGCTGTCGATGCCGCGCTGCGCAAGGCCGGGCTGGTTGGCGTGGCTCAGGCGCACGTCCGCGACCTCGCGCGTGATCCGGTTCCGGCCGAAGAGCTGAATGCGTACGATGCAGCGGTCTTCGATCCGCCGCGCGCCGGTGCCGCGGCGCAATCCGCCGAATTGGCGCGCAGCCATGTGCCGGTGATCGTTGCGGTGTCGTGTGATCCCGTAAGCTTCGCGCGCGATGCCCGCACGCTGATCGACGGCGGCTATCGCCTGGAGCAGCTCCTGCCGATCGACCAGTTCCTGTGGTCGCCGCACGTTGAACTGGCCGCGTTGTTTCGGCGTTAGGCACGGCGCGAGTGCCAGCTGTCGCTCGAATGTGAGTCGCGCCTGTCATCCCGAGCGTAGCGAGGGATCTAGGAACGGCGCCTAGATCCCTCGCTGCGCTCGGGATGACAGCCCGGATCAGCGACCAATGGTTCCGGGTATTAGCGGCGGTGCGTTGGCTCACTCAGATCGGCGCGTTTCGGTTGGCGGTACCGGATGACTTTCCCGTGTCGGCGCACCTGACCACCCGTTAAGGTGCGCCGATTCGAGAGGCGAGGCGGAGAAGACAATGTCGATGTTCGACCTGACGGGAAAGGTGGCCGTGGTGACGGGCGGGAGCCGCGGCATCGGCCGGTCGATCTGCGAGCAGATGGCGGCGCACGGCGCCAAGGTGGTGGTCTCCAGTCGCAAGCTGCCGGCCTGCGAGGAGGTGGTTGCGGGCATCAAGGCCAAGGGTGGAGATGCGACGGCGGTCGCCGCCAACATCTCCGACAAGGACCAGCTCGTGAACCTGATCGCCGCCGCGCGCAAGGCTTACGGTCGTATCGACATCCTGGTCTGCAACGCGGCGGCCAATCCGTATTTCGGTCCGCTGTCAGGCCTGAAAGACGATGTCTTTCACAAGATCATGCAGAACAACGTGCTCAGCAACCTGTGGCTGGTCAATGCCGTCGGTCCTGAGATGGCCGAGCGCCGCGACGGCTCGATCATCATCGTGTCGTCGATCGGTGCGCTGGTCGGCTCGGCGCACATCGCGGCCTACAACATGTCCAAGGCGGCCGATCTGTCGCTCGTGAAGTCGCTGGCCATGGAGTGGGGCAAGCACAACATCCGCATCAACGCCATCGCGCCGGGCCTGATCAAGACCGACTTCGCCCGCGCCTTGTGGGACAATCCGCAGATCCGCTCGGCGCAGGAAAACAAGGCGGCGCTCAAGCGTATCGGCGAGCCCGACGACATTGGCGGTGTGGCCGTCTTCCTCGCATCGAAGGCGGGCGCCTTCGTGTGCGGCCAGGTGATCATCGCCGATGGCGGTGTCATCGGTTCGGGTGCCGAGTAGGCGCGCAAGCGCTGGTCACACGCCGTAGAATTCGGCGATGCTGTCGCAGATGAAGTCGACCTCCGCCAGCGACAGCGTCGGCTGGATGGGCAGGCAGACGCCGTGATCCCAGCCATAGTTCGCATTTGGGAACGACGCATCGTCGAGGTGCATGCCTTCGACGCGTGAGGCGCTCCACGCGCGCAATCCGGGCTGGCGGTGCAGGGGGTGGAAGAAGGAACGGGTCTCCACGCCCGCCGCCTCCAGGTGCGTCATCAGGCCCCGCACGTCCTGCGCCATCAGGACGCAGCGGAATGGTACGTGGCCGGCATTGGGCGCCGCGCCCAGCATTCGAACTGCCGAAATGCGCTGCAGTCCCGCTTGGTAGCGCTGCAGCAGCTCGGTCTTGCGGCTGATGACCTGGTCGAGCCGTGCGAGCTGGGCGACGCCGATTGCGCACTGCAGATCGGTCATCCTGAAATTGTAGCCTATCGCCTCGTGGATGAAGGATCCGCGATCGAGCCGCCCCTGGTTTCGCAACAGGCGCAGGCGGTTATAGACATGCTGGTCCTTGCAGGCGACGTAGCCGCCTTCACCCGTGGTGATGGTCTTGTCGGCGAAGAAGGAGAAACAGCCGACGTCGCCCAGGCTGCCGACGTGGCGCCCACCGAATGTCACGCCGATTCCCTGCGCGGCATCCTCGATGACCGCCAGCCTGTGCTTGACTGCGAAATCCAGCACCGCGGTCATGTCGCAGGCCGTGCCGAACAGGTGCACCGGCATGATCGCGCGCGTGCGGGACGTCAGGCCGGCCGCCGCCCGGTTCATGTCGATCTGGAAGGTCTGATCGTCGACATCGACCAGGACCGGCACTGCGCCCACCATATGCACGGCGGTGGCGGAGCCGATGAACGTGGTGTCCGGCACCAGGACCTCATCGCCCTGGCCGATCTCGAGGGCCATCAGGCCCAGGGCCAGCGCCAGCGTACCGTTGGGTGCCAATACGCCGTAGGGCGTGCCGATCAGATGGTTGAGCTGATCAGAGAAGGCCCGCGCGTGTGGACCCTCCGTAATCCATCCACCGCGCACGACGTCGGCGACGGCCTGCGCCTCCGCCTCGCCCAGCCATGGGCTCACCTGCGCGATCTTGCGCGGTGGTGCAGAAGGTCCGGCTGTCGGTGCCGTCGGACGCACGGATGGCGGAGCGACTCTGGCGCTTGAAAGATCAGTCATTTGCGGGACGATATCGGGGAACGGTGAAAAGATCTTTGTTCACGGTCGTGATCAAGAAGTGGCCGCGCGCAGGAATTCTGCGAGTTGCCAACGCTGGGGGAGGATGTCGCCATGCTGAACAGCCGCCACGTCGTGTTGGCACGACGGCCAGACGGTCCACCTGTGCCGGCCGATTTCGATGTGCGCACCCGTACGCTACCGGCATTGCCCGACGGGCGCGCACTGGTTCAGGTGCTGTACGCGACAGCCAATCCTGGCAGCCGCAACCGCTTGTCCGGCCACGCGTCCTATGCGCGTGCGATGGAAATGGGCGAGACCATGGAAGGACCAGCGGTCGGCCGAGTCGTGCAGTCGCGCAATCCCGACTTCCAGGCCGGCGACATGGTGGCCGGCCCGTTCGGTTGGGCCGAACATGTTCAGGTGAGCGGTCGTGGCCTGCGTCGGCTGCCGTCAGATACGCCTTCGGTGAGCGCCTGGGCCGGTATCCTGAGCATTCCGGGGCTCACCGGTTATTTCGGCATCCGTGACGTCGGCGCCGCCCAGGCAAGCGAGACCGTCCTGATTTCGTCGGCCGCGGGTCCGGTGGGCGCCACGGCCGGTCAGATCGCGCGCATCATGGGCTGTCGCGTCATCGGTATCGCCAGCGGCGATGCGAAACTACGTTGGCTGCGCGATGTCGCCGGGTTTGACGCCGTCGTCGATCGTAGCGCAGCCGGCTCTGCCGACGCGCTCGCGGCGCGTATTGCCGCCGTGGCGCCGGACGGCGTTGATATCTATTTCGACAATGTCGGTGGTCCGCTGCTGGATGCCGCGATCGCCAATTTGCGGCCGAAAGGTCGTATCGTGGTCTCGGGCCAGATCTCGGACTACAACACACTGCCCGAGGCGCGCTACGGCACGCGTCGCGTCCATGATTTCATCGGCAAGCGGCTGCGCATGGAAGGGTTGGTGGTGTTCGATTTCGCCGATCGCTTCGACGAAGCCACCACCGCCATGACCGCCTGGATCCGTGGCGGCAAACTGGCATTCAAGGAGCACATCGAGGAGGGCCTGGAGGCACTGCCTGGCCTCTTTTGCGCCCAACTGCGGGGCGAGATCTTCGGTCGCGCACTGGCCCGGTTGGCGTCATGACAAGTACCGTGCGATCCGTCGACCATCCGGTCCTCGACCGCCTCCATGCCGTCCTGCCGGCGATCGCCGTCCGCGCCGACGACATCGAACAAGCACGGCAGCTTCCGGCTGACGTTGCCGAAACATTGATCGGCACCGGGGTATTCAAGCTTTGCGTTCCAGCGTCCCTGCATGGCCATGAGGCGCACCCGCTGGTGCTGATGCGGGCCATCGAGGCGGCGTCCATCGCCGACGGTTCGGCGGGCTGGAACGTCATGATCGGTGCGACGTCGGGCACGACCGCGGCGTATCTCGCGCCGGATGTCGCGCGCCTGATCCATGGCGATCCCGATGCCGTCACCGGCGGCATCTTCGCGCCGCGCGGCAAGGCCGTGCGTAACGGGGACACCTGGCACGTCAGCGGACACTGGCAATGGGCCAGCGGCAACAGCCACAGCCGCTGGATGAAGGCTGGCTGCATTGCCTGGGAGGACGGCAAGCCGCGGCAGGTGCGCGACGGCGTGCCGGACGTGCTGACCGTTTACGTGCCGCGCGAGAGGATCACCTTCGACGACAACTGGTACACATCCGGACTGTGCGGCACCGGGTCGTGCGACATGCGCATCGAGGGCGTCGTCGTGCCGGCATCGCATGCCGTGTCGCTCACCCGCGACAAGCCGCAGAGCGACGGGCCGCTCTATCGCTTCCCCGTCTTCGGACTCCTCGCCATGGGCTGCGGCGCGGTCGCGCTCGGGATCGCCCGCGGCGCCATCGAGGATCTGCAGACCCTGGCCGGCGCCAAGGTGCCGACCTTGAGCCGCCGGCCGTTGGCCGAGCGATCCGGCACGCAAGGCGACATCGCCAAGGCCGAGGCGCTGGTGCGATCCGCCCGTGCCTTTCTGGTGGAAGCGATCGAGACTGCCTGGGATGCCGCGGTGCGGGGCGCCGATATCGGCATCGACGAGCGCATGGCGCTGCGGCTGGCGGCCACGCATGCGACCGACAGCGCGGCAAGGGCGGTCGACATCTGCTATACCCTGGCCGGCGGCACGTCGGTCTACCGGACCAGCTCCCTGCAGCGCCGCTTCCGCGACGTGCATGTCGTGACCCAGCACATGATGGTGGCGCCGCCCAGCTACGAGCTGGCCGGCCGCGTGCTGGTCGGCCTGCCGACGGACGCGTCGATGCTGTAGTGTTGTGTGAGCCTTTGGTTGGAGCCGCACCAGCGACGGGAGACACCATGGCGCTGCATTTCACGACCGAAGAACTGGCGAACCGCCGAGCGCGTGCCATTGCCGACCTTGAGCGGCGCGGCCTCGACGGGCTGCTGATGTTCCGTCAAGAGAGCATGTACTACCTGACGGGCTATGATACGTTTGGCTACGTGTTCTTCCAGTGCCTCTACCTGGGCGTCGATGGGCGGCTCATGTTGCTGACGCGCGCGCCCGATCTGCGGCAGGCGCAGCACACGTCGATGATCGAGGACATCCGGATCTGGGTCGACGGACCGGATGCCAACCCGGCACTGGAACTGCGCGCCTTCCTGCAGTCGATCGGCCGGGCCGGCGGCACGTTCGGCGTCGAGTATGACGCCTACGGCCTGACCGCCGCCAACGGCCGCAGGCTCGACGCCGCCATGGACGATTTCTGCACCCTGGTCGACGCCTCGGACCTGGTGTCGCGGCTGCGCGTCATCAAGAGCCCGGCCGAGCTTGCCTACGTACGGCGCGCCGCCGCACTGGCCGATGATGCCCTGCGCGCGGCCCACGATACCGTACGGCCAGGCGCTTTCGAGGGTGACGTGCTGGCGGCCATGCAGGGCGCGGTCTTCAAGGGCGGTGGCGACTATCCCGGCAACGAGTTCATCATCGGCTCGGGGCGGGACGGGCTGCTCTGCCGCTACTTCAGCGGCCGGCGCCATCTCGATCCTGTCGACCAGATCACCTTGGAGTTCGCCGGCGTCGATCGCCACTACCACGCCTGCCTGATGCGGACGATCCCGGTCGGAGAGGTGCGCTCGCAGCATCGCGAGATGCACAAGGTCTGCCTCGAGGCGATGGACGCCTGTCTTGCCGCGCTGAAGCCCGGCCAGCCGATCGGCGCGGTGTTCGATGCCTATGCGCGGGTTTGCGACACGCATGGCTACCAGGCGCATCGCCTCAACGCCTGCGGCTACAGCCTGGGTACGACGTTCGCGCCGAACTGGATGGACTGGCCAATGTTCTACCGCGGCAACCCGGTACCGGCCGAGCCCGGCATGGTGTTCTTTCTGCACATGATCCTGCTCGACAGCGGCACCGAAGCCGCCATGTGCCCAGGACACACCGTGGTGGTGGGCGAGGGTGGCAACGAGGTCCTGTCGGCCATGCCGCTCGATCTGGTGGCGCGCTGACGCCCTCGGCGTTCAGACCGGCCCCAACACCTCGTCGAACAGGTCGCGCATGGCGCGCCACGAGCGCTTGTCCGTGCGCTCGTGGTAGGCGAAGCCGGGGAGATTGAGGGCATCGACATACCGGTTCGTGAAGCTGTGGCCGGCACTGCCGTAGATTTCCATGCGCCAATCGACGGCACCGGCCTCCATCTCCTGGATGAAGGCCTCGCGCTGCTCAGGCGGGATGATGGGATCCGTCGCACCCAGGCAGACCAGCACTTTGCCTTTGATGTTCTGGGCATCCTGCGGCCTGCTGGTCTGCAGGCCCGAATGAAAGCCGACGATGCAGTCGACATCCGCACCGCTGCGCGCCAGTTCCAGCACCGTGGTGCCACCGAAGCAGAATCCGATGGCCGCCGTTCGCTTCGGGTCTGCATGCGGTTGCGATTTCACGATCTCAAGCGCTGCCTGCGCGCGTTTGCGCAAGGTCGGCAGGTCCGCCGTCAGTGCGGCGATCGTCGCCCTGACCTGCTCGCGGCTGGTCATGGGCTCGCCGAAGGTGTCCATGGCGAAGGCGACATAGCCCAGGTCGGCCAGCATCCTGGCGCGTTCCTTGGGATGGTCGGTCATGCCCCCGCCTTCGTGTGAGACGAGAATGCCCGGTACGCGGTTGCCGTTGGAACCGTCGGCGAGGAAACCGACATAGGTCTTGCCGTCAACGGCATACTCGATATCGCTGGTCTTGATCATCGGTTTGCTCGCTGCTTCGCTTGGCGCTTGCGCCGGGGCGTTTGGTCTCCGATCCTACGGCAGAATAGCGAGAAGGCGCAGCCATGTTCGACGGATTCCAACGCCAGACCATCGATGTCGGCGACACCACCATCAACGCCCTGGTCGGCGGTAAGGGCCCGCCGCTGTTGCTGCTGCACGGCTATCCCGAGACCCACGTCATGTGGCACAAGATCGCGCCGGCACTGGCCGAGCGCTTCACCGTCGTGGCCAGCGATCTACGCGGCTACGGTGACAGCGGCGTGCCGGCCACGACCGACGATCATTTCAGCTACTCCAAGCGCGCGACCGCGGCTGACCAGGTCAAGGTCATGGAACACCTCGGCCATCGCCGGTTCATGGTGGCTGGCCACGACCGCGGTGCGCGGGTGACACATCGCCTGCTGCTGGACTGGCCCGATCGGGTGAGCCGCGCGGCCGTTCTCGACATCGTGCCGACGCCGCATGTCTTCGCCCATGTCGACAAGCAGCTGGCAACCGCCTACTGGCACTGGTTCTTCCTGATCCAGAAGGCCGATTTTCCCGAACGCCTGATCGGGGCCGACCCCGAATACTACCTGCGCCGTCTGCTGGGCTCACTGGCCGACGCCGGCACGATCACGCCGGAGGCCTTCGCCGAGTATCTGCGCTGCTTCGCACCACAGGTACGCATCCACGCCACCAGCGAGGACTACCGGGCCGGCGCCAGCATCGACCTGGAACACCACAAGACCGACAACGGCCGCAAGATCGCCTGTCCGCTGCTGGTGCTGTGGGGCGAGAAGGGCCTGGTCGGTCGCATGTACGAGCCGGTGACCGTCTGGCGTGACTGGGCTGACGATGTCCGCGGCCACGCCGTGCCGGGTGGCCACTTCCTGCCCGAGGAAGCCCCGCGCGAGACGCTGGAAGCGATGCTGGCGTTCTTCGGGTGAGAGCAGGCGGGGGCGCCCATACCGCAAGATTTGTCAAATTGCGGGGTGATAGGGTCCGGTCGTCGTCAAGGCCGGATGGAACCGATGGAAAACAGCAGCAACTGGACCAACTATAGAGAGCGCCTCGACCGGGTGACCATGTATGTCTACGACCACCTGGACGACGATCTGGACCTCAACAAGCTGGCCGACATCGCCTGCCTGTCGCCGTACCATTGGCATCGCGTGTATCATGCGACACACGGCGAGACGATTGCCGCGACGGTGAAGCGCCTGCGGTTGCACCGTGCCGCGGGGTATCTGGCGCAGACCACGATGAGCATCCAGGAGATTGCTCGCAAGTCCGGCTACCCGAACGTCGCCTCGTTCAATCGCATCTTCAGTGCCGCCTACGGCATGCCACCGGCGCAGTACCGTCGCGAGGGCGACCACGCCAAGTTCCAGGCGGTGCGCCAGGATGCGGGGCCGGGCGGCTACGAGGTCGCGATCAAGGAGCTGCCCGACCTGCAGGCAGTCGCCGTCGACCATCGCGGATCCTACATGCAGATCGGCAAGGCGTTCGATACGCTCTACGGATGGTTGGGCGCGCGCAGTCATCTCAGACCCGGGCAGCGGTCGATCGGCATGTACCTCGACGATCCCCTGGCGGTCGACGAGGACAAGCTGCGCTCCAAAGCCTGTGTCGCGGTCGAGGAGTCCTTTCCAATCGAGGCGCCGGTGGTGCGCACTGACATCGTGGGCGGTCCCTATGCCGTGCTACGGCATGTCGGCCCCTACGCGTCGATGAAAGCCGCATATCAGTGGCTCTATGGCGACTGGCTGGTGCAATCAGGCAAGGAAGCCGCCAATGCGCCGGCCCTGGAGGAGTATCTCAACAGTCCGCGCGATACGCCGCCGCAGGACCTGATGACGGACATCTGGCTGCCCTTGTGTGAGGCCTGACATGGCGAAAAAGACCTGGACAGACAAGTTCGCGACGCCGGTGCAGCACCAGGTGAAGCCGGCGCCGATGGACATCGCCGGCATGAAGAAGGGCGAGATCATGCTGATACCATCGCCACGCATCATCGACACCTTCATCCGTGGGATCCCGCGCGGCACCAGTATGGATGTGAAGACGCTGCGCCTGAAGCTGGCCCGCCGCTACAAGGCGGAAGTCACGTGCCCGATCACGACAGGATTTCACCTGCGGACGGTCGCGGAGGCCGCTTACGAGGCCCACATGCAGGGCACTGACATCAACGAGATCACGCCGTTCTGGCGCGTGCTGGATGCCGACACGCCAACCACCAAGAAGCTGGCGTGCGGCGCGTCGTTTGTCATCAGACAGCGCTCGCGCGAAGGGCTTTAGCGATCCGCCACGGCCAGCTTGGCGCCCAGGGCGGCAAAGGCCGCGGCGAACGTGCGCCGCATCCATGTCAGCACCCGAGGGCGTGAGATCACGTGGTCGCGGACGGCGGCGGCGAACAGCCCGTAGCCGACAAAGACGACGAACGTCATCAGCATGAAGACGCCGCTCAGCGTCAGCATCTGCATCATCGGCTGTGCCTCGTCGGCACTGACAAACTGCGGCAGGAACGCCAGGAAGAAGATCGACAGCTTGGGATTGAGGATGTTGATCAGGACCGCCGTCACCGTCACCTGCGTGGCCGATCCCTTGCCGCCATCCGCCTCCACCTTCAGGGCGCCGTGTTCGCGCAGCGTATTCCACGCCATGTAGAGCAGGTAGGCGACACCGATGTACTTGAACGTCTCGTAGGCCAGCGCACTGGCGTGCAGCAATGCGGCCAAGCCCATGATGGCGGCGGCCATATGCGGCACGATTCCGATCGTGCATCCGAAGGCCGCCACGACGCTGGCGCGCGACCCGCGCGAGAGCCCCATGGCCAGCGTATAGAGCACGCCGGTGCCCGGCGAGGCGACGACAATGAACGACGTGATCAGAAATTCGATGCTCACGGGCCTACGTGCTCCTGTCTTGCGGATCGTGCCTTGGCGGCCGACACTCTGTCGCCGCCGCCCGACGCAGGCAAGTCCGTCTAGTGCCGACGATCGCTAGAGTGTGACTCAGGATCGTCATCCCGAGCGCAGCGAGGGATCTTTCGATGCAGGTGCACCCGTGCGTCACTTGCAGAAGATCCCTCGCTGCGCTCGGGATGACAGCTGTATCAGGGACGCGTGAGTACTAATCGCCGCCGCGCACGAATGTGACCTCGGGGCCGGCGTCGAGCCTGAGCGGTTGGCCCGCCTCGAGTTCCAGGACTTCGCCGTCGAGCACGAACCCGCCGGTCATGTCGATCTCGATGTGATCGGCGTTGACGCTGCGATAGCCGTTGGCCGGTGTCGTATCGGCCGTCGGCCGGCCATTCAATGCCGGCAGCACGACGCGTGAGAAGCGCCGGGGCTTGGCGGCCACGGTGGTGAGCCGGATGGCACCAGAACCCGTACCCCAGAATGGCGATAGTCCCAGGATCAGACGTTCCATCGTGCTCACGACGATGGCGATATAGTCGCGCGGTTCGTCGGCAATATCGTCGTGCGTAATGCGCGCAGCGACTGGCTTGATCGGGTTGCGGCCGATCATCAATGGGCCCAGCAGGCTCACCAGCCCGGCCAGCGGTCCGGCCGCGTCGCGCATGCCGACGCGATCGACCGACCGGCGGCTGATCATGGTGCCCTGGTATACGCCGGCACCGCCGCCGAACAGGCCATAGGCCGGCGCCGCCATGCCGGACCGGTGCACCGCAATCAGCCGGCGCCGAACGCGCGCTTCGTCCAGGCGGCCGGTGCGGGCACGTTCAAGCAGCGCCGCCAGTTCCTTGGCCGGTTTGCGCGCCGCGCCGATATCGTAGCCGATCATGTTGGTGGTGCCGCCGGGCAGCACTGCCAGCAGCGGCAATGTCGGGAAAACCCGCTCGTTGAGCATCAGGCTGAAAACGTGCTGCAGTGTGCCGTCGCCGCCGGCGATGGCCAGGATATCGATGCCCTGATCGTTGAAGGCACGCAGCGCTTCCAGCGCTTCTGCCTGCCCCAAGGTTTCCTGCGCGACGACATCGGGCGACTGCACGATCAGATGCCGCAGGTCGGTAAGGCTGGCGCGATTGCGGCCACTCCTGCGGTTGATCAGCACGCCGATGCGCGGCGCGGGCGGGGCGACGGACATGGCGCGCTTTGCCTTGTTGTCAGCCCGAACGCAAGGTGCGAACCGCCGCGTCGCGCGCGAACAGGTAGAGCAGGGTGCGCAGCGCTTCGCCGCGCGGCGAGGCCAGGGTCGGATCGCGTTCGACGATCAGGCGTGCATCGTCGCGCGCGGCCTGCAACAGTTCAGCGTGGACCGCGAGGTCGGCCAGCCGCATCTCGGGCAGGCCGCTCTGGCGCGTTCCCAGCAGTTCGCCGGCACCGCGCAGCTTCAGGTCCTCCTCGGCGATGCGAAAGCCGTCCTCGGTCTCGCGCATGATCGCCAACCGCGCGCGCGCCGTTTCGCCCAGCGGCGCGCCAAACAGCAGCAGGCAGGTCGAGGCTTCATTGCCCCGTCCGACGCGACCGCGCAGCTGATGCAGCTGGGCGAGGCCGAAGCGTTCGGCGTGCTCGATCACCATGACCGTGGCCGCCGGCACATCGACACCGACCTCGATCACGGTGGTGGCCACCAGGATCTGGGCCCGTCCCTCGACGAAGGCGGCCATCGCCGCATCACGCTCGGCCGACTTCATCTGTCCGTGGATCAGTGCCACCTTGCCCGGGAACTGCCGCGACAGCTGGCCGTGGCGCTCCTCGGCGGCGGCGAGGTCCGTGATTTCCGATTCCTCGATCAGCGGGCAGACCCAATAGACGCGCGCGCCAGCCGCCAGCCGGCGACCGATGCCGGCCACGACCTCGCCCAGGCGATCGAGCGCAATCGTGCGGGTGTCGATCGGTTTACGGCCGGCCGGCTTTTCGGTCAGCTTCGAGGTATCGAGATCGCCGTAGGCCGCCAGCATCAGGGTTCGCGGGATCGGTGTTGCCGTCATCGCCAGCAGGTCGACAGCCACACCCTTGGCGGCCAGGGCCAGGCGCTGCTCGACGCCGAAGCGATGCTGCTCGTCGATCACTGTCAAAGCCAGATCTCGAAATGCCACGTCGTCCTGCACCAGCGCATGCGTGCCCACCACAAGATCGATGCTGCCGTTTTCCAGGCCGGCCAGCAGCTCGCGCTTGCGTTTGGCGGTGTCGCGCCCGGTGAGCAGAGCGAGTTGCACGCCGGCCGACGCCGCCAGCGGCGCCATGGTGGCGTGATGCTGCCGCGCCAGCAGTTCGGTGGGCGCCATCAGCGCCGCCTGCGCGCCAGCCTCGACGGCGTTGAGCATCGACATCAAGGCCACGACCGTTTTGCCGCTGCCGACATCGCCCTGCAGCAGGCGCGCCATGCGCTGCGGCGCGGCCATGTCAGCAATGATCTCGCGCACCGCCGCATCCTGGCTTGCGGTCAGCTTGAAGGGCAGGGCGGCCATCACCTTGACGCGCAGGCGCCCGTCGCCCTTGACCGATCGGCCGGCCGCGGTGCGCGTGTGGTTGCGCACCAGGGTGATCGCCAGTTGGCTTGCCAGCAGTTCATCGAACGCCAGTCGCTGGCGCGCCGGCGATGACTTGTCGAGGTCCGCCTCGGTCTGCGGGTGATGGACTGCCTTCAGCGCCGTGAGCCAGTCCGTCCAGCCCTGGCGCTTCTGCCATGCCGGGTCGAGCCATTCCGGCAGCGCCGGCGCGCGCTCCAGCGCTGCCTCGATGGCCTTGGCCAAGGGTTTCGCCGTCAGGCCGCCGGTCAACCCATAGACCGGCTCGACACGCGCCAATTTCTCGCGCTCGGCCAGCGTCACGATGTGGTCGGGATGGGTGATCTGGGGCTGGCCGTTGTACATCTCGATGCGGCCGCTCACCACACGTTGCTCGCCGATCGGCAGCAGGCCCTGCACCCAGGCCACGCGCGCGTGGAAGAACACCAGCGACAGGCTGCCGGTCTCGTCCTCACACCACACGCGATAGGGTTGGCGTGGTGTGCGCGGCGCCTGATGTTCCGTGACGGTGAGCGTGATCGTGGCCACCGATCCCGGCCCGGCTTCGGCGACCTTGGGGGAATAGCGCCGGTCGATCACGCCGTAGGGCAAATGCCACAGCAGGTCCACGACGTGCTCGCCGGTCAGTTTGGCGACCAGCCGGCCCAGCTTGTCGCCGATGCCGGGCAACGACGTTACGGTCGCAAACAGCTTGTTCAGGATCTCCGGGCGCATCGGTCGGTGTTTCGCTTGCCATTCCAAGCTGTTGAAAGAGCGACGCTTTCGCCTGCTGACAGCGCCGCGTCGGTCCTTTATACCGCAGCCCTTGCGCGATCCCAGCCCGGCCTTGGGGGATATCCTCCCGGCCCGGCGGGAGGGTGCCGATTCGGCTGAGGATGACATGGCGTCCGGTTCCGACAATCCGCTCGATGTGCGCCGCCGGCGGCTGCTCTATCGCAGCGAGCATCGCGGCAACAAGGAGAACGACATCCTGCTCGGCCAGTTCGCCCGGGCCCATGTGATGACGTTCGATGCCACCCAACTCGACCATTACGAGGCGCTCCTGGCAGAGAGCGACAACGACATTTTCGACTGGGCCGCCGGCAAGGCCGCCGTGCCACCGGAAAAAGATACGCCGGTGCTGCGCATGGTGCTGGCATTCAGGGTGCAATTTTGATGGGTGTTGTCGCGAATATTGACCGCGGCCTTCTCCACCTCCCCCCTTGTGGGGGAGGTCGGCGGCGCGCAGCGCCGACGGGTGGGGGGGGCACACACGAGGCGGTGTGCGTGGAGGCCCCCCTCCCTAACCCTCCCCCACAAGGGGGGAGGGGATATGAGGCGCGGCCATGAGGCTCGCCGACACGATCGCCCGCGTCCACAGCAGGCGCGCGCATTGGACGCTGTACGGCACGCCCGAGGGCGCCGATGCGCTGGTGCTCGCTGAACTGGCCCGTGGTTCGGGCGGACAGGACATCCTGCATGTCGTGCGCGACGGCCACCGCCTGGAGCGGCTGGAGGAGGCGCTGCGCTTTTTCGCGCCTGAGCGGACGGTGCTGATCTTCCCCGCCTGGGATTGCCTGCCCTACGACCGCCAGTCGCCGCACCCGGATATCGTCGGCGAACGGCTCAATACGCTGACGCGGTTGGCAACCGAAAAACCGGCTGGTACCCCGGCGCGTATCGTACTGGCGTCCGTCGGTGCCCTGCTGCAACGCGTGCCGCGGCGCAAGGGCTATGCCGACATCGGCTTCATGCTGAAAGTCGGGGCCGCCATTGATCTCGACGCTCTGCAGCGCTTCCTGGCCGACAACGGCTACGGTCGCGGCGAGACGGTGATGGAACCGGGTGAATATGCCGTGCGCGGTGGCCTGGTCGACCTGTTTCCGCCCGGCGCCGGCGAGCCTTTGCGGCTGGACCTGTTCGGCGATACGCTGGAGGCGATCCGCATCTTCGATCCGATGTCACAGCGCTCGACCGGCACACGCGACGGGATCGTGCTGAAGCCGGTAAGCGAGATCGTGCTGACGCCGCAGTCGATCGAACGCTTCCGCGCCGGCTATCGCGAGCTTTTCGGCAACGTGGCGGGCCACGACACGCTTTATGAAGCCGTATCGGCGGGCCAGCGACACGCCGGCATGGAACATTGGCTGCCGTTGTTCCACGATGGGCTCGACACCTTCTTCGACTACATGCCCGATGCGCTGGTGAGCCTCGACCAGCAAGCCGACGAGGCGCGTGATGCGCGCCTGGAGCTGATCAACGACTATTACCAGGCGCGCCAGTCGATGGACGCCAAGGGCGCGAAGGGCGGGTTCGCCGGCGCTGCCGACTATCGGCCGGTGCCGCCGGCGCGGCTCTACCTGGACGTCAAGGAATGGCGCCAGCGGCTCGCCGATCGTACGACGGTTGAATTGTCGAGCTTCGATGCGACCCAGGCGGACGGGGAGGGGAAGACCATCGATCTTGCGGGCCGGCGCCACGAAGGCTTCGCGGCGGCGCGCAAGGCCCAGAACGTCAACCTGTTCGACACCGTCGGCAAGCACATCGCCGACGCGCACGCGGCCCGGCGCCGTGTCGTGGTGGCGGGTTTCAGCGAGGGCTCGGTCGAGCGCCTGCGGACATTGTTGCGCGATCACGGCGTTGCGGCACCGACGGCGATACCCGACTTCCGCACGGCGCAAGCCCTGCCGGCCGGTGCCGTCGGCATGGCAGTGCTGCCGGTCGAGAACGGCTTCGTGCTGGGCGATCTCGAGGTCATCGGCGAGGAGGATATTCTCGGCGACCGGCTGACCCGGCCCAAGCCCAAGCGCCGTCCGTCGGAGCGTTTCATCGCCGAGGCGTCGGCATTGGCCGACGGCGATCTGATCGTGCACCGCGAGCACGGTATCGGCCGTTACGAGGGTCTGGTGGCGCTCGAGGTCGGTGGCGCCAAACACGATTGCCTGCGGCTGGTCTATGACGGCGGCGACAAGCTGTTCGTGCCGGTCGAGAACATCGACGTGCTGAGCCGCTATGGTGCGTCCGAGGGGCCGGTGGCGCTGGATCGCCTGGGCGGTGCCGGCTGGCAGACTCGCTCGGCGCGCCTGAAGCAGCGCATCCGCGACATGGCGGACAAGCTGATCAAGATCGCGGCCGAGCGGGCGCTCAAGCGTGGCGACCTGATGACGCCGCCGGACGGCCTGTTCGACGAGTTCTGCGCCCGCTTCCCCTACGACGAGACCGACGACCAGCTCGGCGCCATCACCGACGTGCTGGAGGACCTCGCGTCCGGCAAGCCGATGGATCGGCTGGTGTGCGGCGATGTCGGCTTCGGCAAGACCGAGGTGGCCTTGCGCGCTGCGTTCGTCGCCGCCATGACCGGCAAGCAGGTGGCGGTCGTGGTACCGACCACGCTTCTGGCGCGCCAGCACCATCGCACATTCGTGGAGCGCTTTGCCGGCCTGCCGGTGCGCATCGGGCGTTTGTCGCGCCTGGTGCCGGCCAAGGAGGCCGCCGAAACCAAGAAGGCGCTGAAAGCCGGTACTATCGACATCGTGGTCGGTACGCACGCGCTGTTGGGCAAGAGCATCGAGTTCACCGATCTCGGCCTCTTGATCGTCGACGAGGAGCAGCACTTCGGCGTTGCGCACAAGGAACGGCTCAAGGAGCTGCGCGCCGACGTGCATGTGCTGACGCTGACCGCCACGCCGATTCCGCGCACCTTGCAGCTGGCGCTGACCGGTGTACGCGATATGAGCCTGATCGCGACGCCGCCGGTTGACCGCCTGGCGGTGCGCACTTTCGTGACCGAGGTCGATCCGGTGGCGATCCGCGAGGCGCTGTTGCGCGAGCAGTATCGCGGCGGCCAGAGTTTCTATGTCTGCCCGCGCATCGAGGATCTCGACGGCGTGGCCGCCAATCTGCGCGAGCTGGTGCCGGAGATCAAATTCGCCATGGCGCACGGGCGCCTGGCGCCGGCGACTCTTGAAGATACGATGCAGGCCTTCGTCGACGGCAAGTACGACATGCTGTTGTCGACCAACATCGTCGAGAGCGGGCTTGATATCCGCAACGCCAACACGCTGATCATCCACCGTGCCGACATGTTCGGCCTGGCGCAGCTTTACCAGCTGCGCGGCCGCGTCGGGCGCGCCAAGGTGCGCGCCTATTGCTATCTCACGGTGCCGCCCAACCGGGCCCTGAACGAGGCGGCATCGAAGCGGCTGGAGGTGATGCAGACGCTCGATACCCTGGGCGCCGGCTTCCAGCTCGCCAGCCACGACCTCGACATCCGTGGCGCCGGCAACCTGCTGGGCGACGAGCAGTCCGGCCACATTCGCGAGGTCGGCATCGAGCTCTACCAGCAGCTGCTGGAGGAGGCGGTGGAAGCCGCGCGTGGTCAGGCCCGCGAGGCCGCGCGACAGGCTGCCGACTGGTCGCCGCAGATCAACCTCGGCCTGCCGGTGCTGATCCCCGAAGAGTATGTCGCCGATCTCGGCGTGCGACTGGCGGCGTACCGGCGGATCGGCAATATCCGCGACAGCGCCGAGATCGATTCTCTGGCGGCCGAACTGGTCGACCGCTTCGGCCCGATTCCGGCCGAAGTCGAGAACCTGCTGCGCACCGTCGAACTCAAGCTGTTGTGCCGCTCGGCAGGGGTCGAGAAGATCGACGCCGGCCCCAAGGGCATTGTCTTTGCGCTGCGCGACAACAAGTTCGCCCGGCCCGACCGCCTGATCGACTACATCCAGCGCCGCGCACCCGTGGTGAAGGTCAGGCCCGACCAGAAGCTGGTGCTGCTGCGTGCCTGGGAGGACGACCGCAAACGCCTGGCGGGTGTGAAGACCATCGTCGGCGAGTTGGCCAAGCTTGCAGCATAGGCTTCCCGGCGGGAAGCCATGCTGATTACCACCTCAGGAACAGGCGGCCTGAGATGAAACCGACGGCTGTGACTGCCAGGATCGCCAAGGGATACCAGGCGGCAACGAACAGCGGGCTGTCGTCGGTGCAATTCGAGGCGTAGAACGTCGCGGCAATGCCGCCGGCGGCCAAACCGGCAAGCGCCCCGGCGAGGCCCGGCCGGGCCGGCGCGCCCCGGCGCAAGGCGACGATCAGGCAGGCGAGGGGTCCGATCGCCATCAACGGAATCAGCGTCAGGCAGAACCGCATGTTCTGCCCGACAAGCTGCGTCATCCACCCGTCCCGGGGCACGGCGAACAATTCGGCGACGACGGCGCCGCCCAGCAATACCGGGACGGCCGCCAGCGCAACACTCCAGCCGCCCATCGCAACACCGGGGCGGCTGAGGCGGAGAACGGCCACCGTTGCGCTCACGGCAAGCGACACCGTCACGACGAACTTGAACAGGAACCGCACCGTCTCAGCAGCTTGGGCGATGTCGGGCCGAAATCCGATGCCGGCGAAAAAGACCGCGCCTGCGGCGATGACCGCGAGGGCGACGGCAGTCGCGAAGACTGCCCCGAAGTCCTTGCGCGGCGGCGCGTCTTGCGCGAGCAGCTCGATGAGATCGTGAGTCTTCACAGTGTGCGCTTTCGATAGAGATCGGCCAGCGTCTTCAAGGCCCGATGCAGGGCGACACGTACCGCACCTTCGCTCATGTGGAACCGGTCCGCGGTCTGGCGGACGCTGGCGCCGTTGATCGATATGGATCGCACGATGGCCTGCTGTTGGGTCTTCAGTTGTCCCACGAGGACGTCGATTTCGTGCGCCGACAGGTCTGTCTCAGGCTCGCCCTGCGCCAGCGTGTCCATGACATCGTCGATTGGAATGCTGGCCTGTCGCGGGCGCCGGCGCAGCGCATCGATGAGCTTGTTGCGAACAATCGCGACAATCCAAGGCCCGATGGGCCGCGACTGATCCCAGGTGTCGCGCTTGAGGTGGACGGCAAGGAGAACTTCCTGAACGACGTCCTCGGCTTCGCTGTCGGGGGCACCCATGATTCGGCACCGATGGCGCGCCACCGCGCGCACGTAGGGCGTGACGGAGATCAGAAACTGCCGGTAGGCGTCAGCATCGCCCGCAAGCGCAGCACGCATTAGCGTTGTCCACTCTTCTCCCCGGACCCGATTGTCCACACCTGTCCCCTTCATACGGTGCTGCGCTTGATTTCGTTACAGTCGGACCGCCGCGATTGGGCCTCGTGCGTCGGTTTGAGCCTCCATGAAAGGTAGCGTCCTGATCACGGACGAGTGAAGAGAGAAATCCGTAACAAACGCCCCGGACCTTCGAACACCAGACGCGACCCGATCGGGACGCTGACGAAGCCACCGGGAGAATATGACATGTCTGCAAAAAATGCTGTGAGTTCGATCGTGCTCGCCGGCGCCGTGACGGCGGCGCTCGCCTCGTTGGCGGCGGCAGCGCCGCTATCCAAGGCCGAGGGCGATGCGGCGGTCGCGGCCGGCAAGACGAAGTGCTACGGCGTCGCGCTGAAAGGGCAGAACGATTGCGCGGCCGGTCCCGGCACGACCTGCCAGGGCACGTCGACCGTCGACTACCAGGGCAATGCCTGGAAGTTCGTACGCGGCGGTACGTGCGAGACGCTGGAACTCCCGGGTGGCCGACACGGATCGACCATGCCGCTGAAGCGCGACATGACCAAGTAGGCGATGGCGACCGGGGAGCGGAGAGAGCGGATGAGCAGTGTGATCGACGCATCGACCTCACCTGCCGCCCGCGCGCTTCGCTCTCCGGCACAGCCGATCGCCGGACGCGCGGGTACGAGTTTCAAGCACCAACACCTGGAGGCGATCCTGTCGGACGCGCCGCAAGGTAGCTTCTTCGAGGTCCATGCGGAGAATTACATGGGCGCGGGCGGCCCGCCGCATCGGGCGCTTGGCCGGCTTCGCCGTGAGGCGCCCGTGTCGATCCATGGCGTTTCCTTGTCAATCGGTGGGCCGCAGCCGCTGGACAGTGCGCATGTCGCCCGGCTGCGGGCGCTGGTCGAGCGCTACGATCCGGTCCTGGTGTCCGAACATCTTGCCTGGTCCAGCCATGGAACGACGTATTTCAACGACCTGCTGCCGTTGCCTTACACGGACGCGACCCTGGCGCGTGTCTGCGAGCACATCGCGCAGGTGCAGGATGCGATCCGGTGTCCGATGCTGCTCGAGAACCCGGCAACATATGTCCTTTTTCGTGACTCGACGATGAGCGAGACGGACTTCGTCCGCGCCGTCGCGCGCCGCACGGGCTGCGGGTTGCTGCTCGACGTCAACAATGTCTACGTCTCCGCCATCAACCATGGCTATTGCCCACTGCAGTACCTGGCGACCTTCCCGCTGGGCGCGGTCGAGGAAATCCATCTCGCGGGGCACGTGGAGCAGACCGATGATGAGGGCGACCGCCTGCTGATCGACAGCCATGACGGACCGGTCGCGGACGCCGTCTGGGCGTTGTTCGGGATGGTCATCGCGCGCTGCGGGCCGATCCCGACACTCGTGGAATGGGACGGTAACGTTCCGGACTGGCCTGTGCTGAAGGCGGAAGCGATGGCGGCCCAAGCGGTTCTCGATCGAGATCGGCCAGCAAATGTCTGCGCCTGAACACGCCTTGGTCGATGACGGCCAGCCGTTGTCCTACGCGACAGCATTTGCTGCGGCGCTGCTTGATCCTGCCCGCAGCGCGCCGATGCGCGTGACCGGTCCGAGCGGCAAGGCGGCACAGAAGCGGTACGGCGTGTATCGCAACAACGTCACGGTCAGCCTCATCGAGGCCCTTGCCGCGATCTATCCTGCGGTCCAGCGCATCACGGGCGGCGAATTCTTTCGCGCCATGGCACGCTTCCACATCCGCTCTACACCGCCGACGTCCCCTTTACTCTTCGAGTATGGTCATGATTTTCCGGCCTTCATCGAGAAGTACGAACATGCGCAATCCATGCCGTGGCTTGCTGACATCGCGCGCATCGAGCGGGCGTGGCTCGATGCTTACCACACAGCGGATGCGGCACCGTTGAAGCCGGAAGCGTTGGCAGCAGTGCCGGTCAACTGCCTCGCTGATCTCGTCTTCGTGCCACACCCATCCACCAGGATCGTTCGCTCGCCTTATCCGGCGATTGCGATCTTTGCCATGAACCGGGGCGATTCGCCTGTCGGCCCGATCGAGATCGTCGAACCAGAAGACGCGCTGATCACGCGGCCGCAGGACGAGGTCGTCGTGCGGCGATTGCCACCGGGCGGGGCTGTATTCCTGGCGTCGCTCATCTCGGGTGAGTCGCTGGGGGTTGCAGCCGCAACCGCGTGCGAGGTCGAGCCTTCCATCCAAATTGCTGCCTGCATCACAGACATGATCGAGGCAGGCGCGTTTGCGGCACTACGATGTGGAGAATGAACGATGCGGGTTGATGCGATCACGCTCGTCCGGCAGGCCGTGCCGCTATCGCTGATGCAGTTCGTGTTGCGCTGCGCACTGGCGGTGCCGTTCTGGCGATCAGGCATTCTCAAATGGGACGGCTTCCTGCAGTTGAACGATACGGCGGTTGCGCTGTTCTCCGAGGAATTCATGCTGCACCTGCCCGGTGGCCCGTATCCGTTCCCGGCGCCGACCGTCACGGCATTTCTGGCCGCATGTGGTGAAATCGTCCTGCCGGTCCTGCTGGTATTGGGGCTGGGGACGCGGTTCGCCGCCGCGGGCCTGTTGATGATGACGGTGATTGTTGAACTGACCGTGCCCGATGGTTGGCCGGTCCACTTGACGTGGGCGGCCATGGCGCTCGCCATCATCGGCGGTGGTCCCGGTCGATGGTCGCTCGACCACGGTATCAGCCAGATCCGCGCTGTCCGGATGCGGTGAGGCCACTGGCAGATTGACAGTCCTGCCGCTATCGCGAGCAGCGATGGACGTCAGGGAAAGAATGTCTCCTCCCATGGAAGATCCTCGTTACATTGGGGAAGACATGTTCCTCACGAGGGCTTCCATGGTGGTTATCGTAACGGGTGGTACGCACGGTATCGGTCGGGCTTGCGTCGAGCGGCTGGCGGCGGATGGCCGACAGGTCGTGTTCACCGGCCGCGACAAGGCGGCGGGTGAGGCGCTGCAGGCCGAGGTCAATGGCTCGACGTTCGTTCCCGGCGACGTCGGCAACGACGATGACTGCCGGCGCGTGGTCGAGGCGGCGCTGGCGTTGGGGCAAGGGCACATTGCTGGCCTGGTCAATAATGCCGGCATGGGGCGCCGGGTGGCCTTCAGCGATGCCGCTCTGGCCGACTGGGACGACATCATGGACGTGAACGCCCGCAGCGTCTTCCTGTTCTGCCGCTATGCGTTGGCCGGGTTGCGCGCCGCTCGCGGTGCTGTGGTGAATGTCGCATCCGTCGCCGGCAAGGGCGGGGAGGAGGGGCTTGCGATCTACTGTGCCTCCAAGGCAGCGGTCATCGGCCTGACCCAGGCACTGGCGCTGGAGTTCGGCGAGGACGTGCGCTTCAATGTCCTCTGCCCCGGGCAGATCGACACCCGCATGATGGCGCGGACCAAGGCGAACACGCTGCTGCGGCGCCAGCTGGAGCTACGGATCCCGGCCGGCCGCTTCGGCACCGCGGCGGAGGTCGCCGATGCGGCGGCATGGCTGCTGTCAGCGCAATCGTCCTACGTGAATGGCGCCGTCATCACCGTGGATGGTGGCGAGACCGCCGGCCTCCGAACCCCTCGTTTGCCCGACTGAGACCAGGCGGCGCGGGGACCTACTTCAGCGTCTGCAGATAGGCGATGAGGTTCTTGCGATCGTCTTCCTTGGACAGGCCGGCGAACGCCATGTTGGTACCGGGGATCACCTTGCGCGGATTGGTGAGGTAAGGATCGAGCGTCTCGGGCGTCCAGGTGATGTCGGCGCTCTTGTTGGCGTTCGTATAGCGGAAGCCCTCGACCGAGCCTGTCTTGCGACCGATGAGGCCGAACAGGTTGGGCCCCTGCTTGGTGGGGCCGCCTTTGTCGACGGTGTGGCAGATGAAGCATTGGCGGCGGAATACTTTCTCGCCTTCCGCCGCATCCTGCGCAAGCGCAGCGCTCGCTACGAGCACGATGGACGACACGACTATCCCAGCGACCGACACGGCGCGAAACGACATGGCTTCCTCTCCAGCAGTTGACTGACTTACGTGACCGGCTCGGCCTCGCTCTGCGCCGCGGCCTGCTGCTCTTCGCGCGCGACGAGATTGAACACCTCGATGAAGGCGGCCGGCGGCTGGGCGCCGGAGATGGCGTACTTGCGATTGACGATGAAGCAGGGCACGCCGTTGATTCCCAGTCGGCGCGCATACATGTCGGCCTGCACGATGTCGTTGCGCAGTTCATCGCCTGTCAGGAAGGCGCTGACCTCCGCGGCATCCATGCCGGCGCGGACGGCGCAGTCCTGCAGCACGTCGAGGTCGCCCAGATCACGGCCCTCCTCGAAGTAGCCGCGAAACAGCGAGTCGACCACGTGATCCTGAAAGCCCTTGGGGCCGGACCAGTGGATCAGGCGATGCGAATTCACCGTATTGGGCGTGCGCTCCATACGGTCGAACTGGAACTCGATCCCTTCCTCGCGGCCGCTTTCGGTGATGGCGCGGTAGATCTGGCGCGGCCGGTCGCCGCCGCCGAACTTGGCGCGCAGATAGTCCTGTCGCGACATGCCGGCGGCCGGCATATCGGGATTGAGCTGGAACGGACGCCACGCGACCATGATGTCGCTGCGACCGCTGTCGGCGACGGCCTTTTCGAACCGCCGCTTGCCGATGTAACACCATGGGCAGATGGTGTCGGAAACAATATCGACGAGCATGGCTGGAAGGCTACGCCCGTCGGACGGCACTGTCACCCCCGCCAAGCTGTCGCAGGACTGAAAAAAGATGCAGGCTCCCGACGACCGTCACGCGTTTGTCGTGCGGCCCGCCGACACGGACGATCTGTCCGCGATCCGAGGCCTGCTGACGCAGTTGGGCTACGACCTGGAACCCGATGACGTGCGGGCGCGCCTGGCGGCCGTTCTCGACGCGGCCGGTCATGCCGTGCTTGTCGGCGATCGTGCGGGACAGGTGATCGCTCTGCTGCACCTCTACGCGCGCCCCGCCCTGGAGAAGCCGCCGGAGGTGATCGTTCAGGCGCTGGTGGTCGATGCGCGTGACCGTCAGGGTGGTGCCGGCAAGGCGATGATGGCGGCAGCCGAGAGGTGGGCGCGCGATCACGGCTTTCGGTCGGTGGCGCTCACATCGCACATCAAGCGTGCCGACGCGCATGCCTTCTATGCCGCGCTCGGCTATCACATGGCCGCGACCTCGCACCTCTTGCGCAAGGCGCTCGACTAGGACGCCGACCGACCGGGGAGTCGCCGTTCAGCCCGATGCAGGAGCCAGGCCGCCAGCGCGCTGCAGGCAAGCGCCGGGATGACATAGAACAGCGCCCACGACCAGCCACCGGCCGACACCAGGGCCGCCACGATCGGCGGCCCGATCAGCAGGCCGGCGTTGGAGCCTTGCATGAGAACGCCCATGGTGGCGCCGACCAGCGAGGGGCGCGGCGCATGCAGCGGCACGGCCGCGAACAGCGCACCCGGGATGGCGCTGGAGATCGCCGAGAAGATGAAGGCGGTGAGAAGACGCAGCAGGGGCGGCAGCCATTCCAGGAACACCCCGGCGGCGGTCAGCATCATGATCAGCGAGGTCATGACCAGGATCGTGATGCGCCGCCAGCCCCGGCCCAATAGCCAGCCGGCTGCCACCGAGCCCAGGACATTGACCGTGATCACGCCGGCCGTGGTGGCCGCCGCCACGGCTGGATCAAGGCCAAGCTGCTCGACCTGCAGGGTGGGCAGGAAGCCGACCAGTGCCAGCCAGCTCGAGGCGTAGAATCCGAAGCAGGCGCCGATCGCCAGTGCGCCCGGCGACGTGGCCGCATCGACCACATCGCGGCCCAGCGATCCGCCCGCGACGCGCGGGGGCGCATTGCCGCCCCGGCCGACCGACGAGCGCAACACCGCCAATGTCATCAGGATCAGGACCGTAGCCGTCGTCCACCAGGCGCCGCGCCAGCCGACTGTCGGCAACAGGAAGGCGCAGGCCAAGGCCATGAGACCGGCCCCACCGGGCAGGTAGATACCCCACAGTGCCATCACCCTGTGCGTGTCGCCGGGCACACTCACGCGCAGCATCATCGCCGGCACCGAGACCGCGACAGCCAGCAGGCTCAGCCCTTCGACCACACGGGCGGCGAACAGCAGCGTTGCCGACGCGGTGAGTGCTCCAACGGCGCTGGCGGCACCGCCGGCCAACAGGCCCATGATCGTGAGCCGCCGGTGTCCGATGCGCTCGGCCGTCAGCGCCACCAGGACACCGATCAGCGCCGACATCAGGTTGACCAGCGACAGGAACCAGCCGGCAGCCCGCAGATCGATCCCCAGCTCGGCGCGGATCGCGGGCAGGGCCGGCGGTACCTTGCCGATCTGGCTGGCGACGGCAAAACCGGTGATCACCAGCAACCAGGCCAGCGACCAGTCCGTCGCGGTGCGGGGGGACGCATTCATCACGATCGTGGGGCCCCATGACGACGCGGGGCAAGAGGGGGAACGTCAGCGCCGCTTCTATAGCCAGCGGAAGACGGCGAGTGCAAATACGATCGACAGAATGACGGCGCCCCACAATGGTGTGCCAAAGAAGCCAAGCCATGCGAGGTGGATGAAGGCGCTACCCAGCAGCGAGATGAAAAGACGATCGCCACGGGTGGTGTCGAGCGCCAGCACGCCGCGCCGCGGCGCGCCGCCGGGCGAACGCAACTCCCACAGCGTCATGCCGATCAGCAGGCAGGCGATGAACGTGAAGAACGACGCGGTCTGCCAGGTCCACGGGATCCAGGCGAAGAAGGCGGCCACTGTCGTCCAGACGTTGTCCAACCAGTCCATCGGCCGCCTCCGCGAGGGGCTGTCACGCTCGCCGGTCAAACCCGGCCGAGCGCGAAGCCTTTGGCGATGTAGTTGCGCACGAAATAGATGACGACCGCACCGGGGATGAAGGTCAGCGTCCCGGCGGCGGCCAGCAGCCCCAGTTCGTAGCCGGAGCTGCTGGCGGTGCGGGTCATGGTTGCGGCGATCGGCTTGGCGGCGACGGATGTCAGCGTCTTGGCCAGCAGCAGCTCGACCCAGGAGAACATGAAGCAGAAGAAGGCCGCCACGCCGATGCCGGCGGCGATGGTCGGCACGAAGATCCGCAGGAAGAAACGCCAGAAGCTGTAGCCGTCGAGGTAGGCCGTCTCGTCGAGCTGCTTGGGTACGCTCGACATGAAGCCCTCCAGGATCCAGACGGCCAGCGGGATGTTGAACAGGCAATGTGCCAGCGCCACGGCGATGTGGGTGTCGAACAGACCGACCGCGGAGTAGAGCTCGAAGAACGGCAGCGCGAAGACGGCGGCGGGCGCCATGCGGTTGGTCAGCAGCCAGAAGAAGAGATGCTTGTCGCCCAGGAATCGGTAGCGCGAGAAGGCATAGGCGGCCGGCAGGGCGACCACGACCGATATGACGGTGTTGATGACGACGTAGATCAGCGAGTTGACGTAGCCGTTGTACCAGGTCGGGTCCGTGAAGATCTTGGCGTAGTTTTCCAGGGTGAAGGCCTGCGGCCACAGCGTGAACGAGCCGAGGATCTCGGTGGTCGGCTTGAACGACATGGTGACCAGCCAGTAGATCGGCAGCATCAGGAACAGGATGTAGAGGGTCGGCAGTGCGCGTCTCATGACTGGCCCTCGCCGCGCGTCATCACCGTGTAGAAGATCCACGACAATGCCAGGATGATCAGGAAGTAGATGATCGACATCGCCGCCGCGGGACCAAGATCGAACTGGCCCAGCGCGATCTTCACGAGGTCGATCGACAGCAAGGTGGTGGAGTTACCCGGCCCGCCACCGGTGAGCACGAACGGCTCGGTATAGATGTTGAAGCTGTCCATGAACCGCAGCAGCACCGCGATGGTCAGCACGCGCTTCATCTTGGGCAGCTGGATGTAGCGGAACACCGCCCACGACGAGGCGCCGTCGATCTTGGCAGCCTGGTAATAGGCGTCCGGGATCGAGCTGAGACCGGCATAGGCCAGCAGCACGACCAGCGACGTCCAATGCCAGACATCCATGGCGATCAAGGTCGCCCAGGCCGAGAACGGCTGCTGCGTATAGTTGTAGTTCAGCCCCAGGCCGTTGAGCAGGCGGCCCAGCATGCCGATGTCGGGCAGGGCGAAGATGTTCCACATCGCGCCGACCACATTCCACGGGATGAGCAGGGGCAGCGCCATCAACACCAGGCAGACCGACACCCAGGGCCCGCGGCGCGGCATGGCGAGCGCAATGGCCACGCCCAGCGGCACTTCGATCACGAGGATGATGCCGGTGAAGGCCAACTGGCGCAGCAGAGCGGCGTGGAAGCGTTCCGAATGCAGGACCTGCTGGAACCACTTCACGCCTTCGAAAAAGAAGACGTTGTTGCCGAAGGTTTCCTGGACCGAGTAGTTGACGACCGCCATCAGCGGAATGACGGCGTTGCAGGCGACCAGTACGACGACAGGCAGAACGTACAGCCAGCCGCGTTGGTTTTCCGTCTTGGCGTCCATGGCGCCTACTCCACCAGCCAGCCGTCGGCGTAGAGCCGGGTGTACGCCGGATCGAAGCGAAGGTGGGCTCCCTCACCGGGCACGGCGACATCGGGATCGACCAGGAGATTGATGCGATCCGTGCCGTGCCGGGTCTCGACGATGCGATAGCGGCCGGCGTCGCTCACCTTCACGACCGCCACGGGCAATCCTGCCGCAGCGAAGGCGACGAACTCCGGTCGTACGCCCAGCTCGAGGCGCCTGCCGTCGAGTGCGGCTTTCGCCGGGTTCTGTACCGCCACCGGTTGACCGCCCAGCATCGCCTTGTCGTCCTCGACGGTGCAGGGCAGGACGTTCATCCCGGGCGAGCCGATGAAATGCCCGACAAAGGTATGACGCGGCCGTTCGAACAGCTCGATGGGCGTGCCGATCTGCACCACCATTCCGTCGTGCATGACGACGACCTTGTCGGCAAACGTCAGGGCTTCGGTCTGGTCATGGGTGACGTAGATCATCGTGCGCGCGATGCGCTGATGCAGCTCCTTGAGCTTGGAGCGCAACTGCCATTTCAGATGGGGATCGATGACGGTCAGCGGCTCATCGAACATGATGGCGTTGACGTCGGCGCGCACCAGGCCGCGGCCCAGCGAGATCTTCTGTTTACCGTCGGCCGTCAGTCTTGCCGCGCGCATGCGCAGCATGTCCTGAAGATCGAGCATGTGGGCGATCTCCAGGACTGTCGCTCTGACTTCGGCTTCGGGCACGCGGCGGTTGCGCAGGGGGAATGCCAGATTGTCGTAGACACTCATGGTGTCGTAGACGACCGGGAACTGGAACACCTGGGCGATGTGGCGGCGGTCGGTGGGAACATTCGTCAGGTCGACATCATCGAACAGCACCCGACCTTCGGTCGGGCGCACCAGCCCCGATATGATGTTGAGCAACGTGGTCTTGCCGCAGCCGGACGGCCCGAGCAGGGCGTAGGCGCCACCGTCCGTCCACTCGATATCGAGGCGCTTCAAAGCCCAGTCCTGCTCGCTCTGGGGATGGGCGAGGTAGCTGTGGCGCAGCTCCTGCAGCGTGATCCTGGCCATCACGCCACCCGCCTTCCATCGGCGTCGAAGAACAGGCACTGCCCGACATCCAGGTGGAAGCGGGCGATGTCGCCGACCTGGCTGGGGTGCACGCCGTGCGATTGCGATACCCAGGTCAGGGGGCCGTGGCTGAAGTGGATCGTGCTTTCCGACCCGCTGATCTCGGCTACCAGGACATTGCCGTCGATCCGCGCCGCGGTGTGCCCGCCGGCGACAGGGCTCACATGGTGCGGCCGGATGCCGATGGTATACGGGCCATCCGGGATCTGTTGCTGATGACCTTGCGCGGGCCAACGGACGGTGTCGCTCAGCACGATGCTTCCGGCCTGCTTGGTGACAGGCGCCGTGTTGATCGGTGGGTTCGAAAAGACCTGCGCCGTCAGCAGGTCGACTGGCCGGCGGTAGACCTCGGCAGTCGGCCCAAACTGGGTAATGCGCCCCTGGTGAAGCGCCGCGGTGTGACCACCCAGCAGCAAAGCCTCCATCGGTTCGGATGTCGCGAAGACGACCGTGCAGCGTCGTCCGGCGAACAACTTCGGCAGTTCGTCGCGCAGTTCCTCCCGAAGCTTGAAGTCGAGGTTGGCCAGCGGCTCATCCAGCAGGACCAGGTCGGCATCCCGCACCAGCGCGCGGGCCAGGGCCGTGCGCTGCTGCTGACCGCCCGACAATTCGGCCGGCCGGCGCTGGAGCAGGGGGCCCAGCCGCAACAGGTCGGCCATGCGCCGAACCCGCTTGTCGATCTCCGGCGCCGGCACCCGGGCCACCCGCAGCGGCGAGGCGATGTTCTCGAAAACGGTGAAGTTCGGGTAGTTGATGAACTGCTGGTACACCATGGCGACGTTGCGCCGCTGCACGGCGATGCGCGTCACGTTTCTGCCGGCGAACCACACCGTGCCGGATGTCGGCTGCTCCAGGCCCGCCATCAGCTGCATCAGCGTCGTCTTGCCGGACAGCGTCGTGCCGAGGAGGATGTTGAAGCCCTCCTCGGCGAGCCGCACGCTGGTATCGTGGATATGCGCGTGGGCACCGACGCGCTTGGTGACGCTTCTCAGTTCGAGAGGCATCGCCTCACGCGCCTCGCTGCGGGCGTGTGCTCACGTCCAGCGTTTCACGAGCTCATCGTAGTCGACGGTCTGGCCCGGCGGCTTCTCATTGTCGAGCTTGGCCTTGGGCCCGTTGGGCTTGCCCAACCACTCCTTCGGATCCTTTTCGGCATTCAGCCGCGGACCGCAGCCGCCATAGACCTTGGCCTTCTTGTCGGCCTCCTCCATGCGGGCCATCACGTCGTCCATCTCCTTGGCAAGCCGGTCCATGGCCTGCTGTGGCGTGAAGGCGCCGGAGTTGACGTCACCGATATTCTGCCACCAGAGCTGCGCCAGTTTCGGGTAGTCTGGCACATTGACGCCGGTTGGCGTCCAGCGCACCCGATCGGGCGAGCGATAGAATTCGACCAGGCCGCCCAGCTTGGGCGCGCGCTCGGTGAACGACTTGTGGCGGATGTCGGAGTCGCGGATGATCGTGAGGCCGACATGGCTCTTCTTGAGCGACACGGTCTTGGACACCGTGAACTGGGCGTAAAGCCACGCCGCCTTGCGCCGCGGCATCGGCGTCGACTTGAAGAGAGTCCACGAGCCGCAATCCTGGTAACCGAGCTTCATGCCCTCTTCCCAGTAGGGACCCTTGGGCGACGGCGCCATGCGCCACAGCGGCTTGCCGTCGGCGTCGACCGTGTTGTTGCCCTGGCTCTTGGGTTTCACCATCTCGGCGGTGAACGCTGTATACCAGAAGATCTGCTGGGCCACGTTGCCTTGCGAGAGCGCCGGCAGCGACTGGTAGAAGTCGTAGTCGGCAGCACCGGGCGGCGCGTATTTGCGCAGCCACTCGTCCCACTTGCGGATCGCATAGACGGAGGCCGGACCATTGGTCTCGCCGCCGCGGCTCACCGAGGCGCCGGACGGATTGCACGAACCATCCTCCATGCGGATGCCCCATTCGTCGATGGGGCGGCCATTGGGCAGGCCCTTCGAGCTGGCGCCGGCCATCGACAGCCAGGCGTCGGTCATGCGCCAGCCAAGATCGGGCGCGCGCTTGCCATAGTCCATGTGGCCGTAGATGCGCGTACCGTCGATGGTCTTGATGTGGACGGAGAAGAACTCGGCGATGTCCTCGTAGGCCGACCAGTTCACCGGCACGCCGAGTTCGTAGTTGTAGATCTCCTTGAACTTGGCGCGCAGCTCCGGCCGCTTGAACCAGTCGTAACGGAACCAGTAAAGGTTGGCGAACTGCTGGTCGGGCAGCTGCCACAGCTTGCCGTCCGGGCCGGTCGTGAACGACTTGCCGATGAAGTCCTCGACGTCCAGCGTCGGCAGCGTGACGTCCTTGCCGTCGCCCTTCATCCAGTCGGTGAGGTTCACTGCGCTCTGCAATCGCGCGTGCGTGCCGATCAGGTCGGAATCGTTGATATAGGCGTCATAGAGGTTGCGGTTGGTCTGCATCTGGGTCTGCACGGCCTGGACGACCTCGCCTTCACCCAGAACCTGGTGATTGACCTTGATGCCGGTGATTTCTTCGAACGCCTTGGTGAGCGTTTTCGATTCGTATTCGTGCGTCGGGATCGTCTCCGACAGCACATTCACCTCCAGGCCGCGGAACGGCTTGGCGGCGTTGACGAACCACTCCATCTCCTTGAGCTGCTGATCCTTGGTCAGGGTCGAGGGCTGGAATTCGCGGTCGATCCACTTGCGGGCGTCGTCCAGGCCGACGGCGAAGACATGACGCGGGCTCGCCGTCGCTGCTGCGGCAAGGCCGAGCATGACCACTGATCGTCGCTTCATTGATGTTTCCTCCCAGGAGTGCCGTTGGAACGCACGTTCAGGCTGAATTGAGATGAAAATCTCACGCCACGATTGGGATGCATCGCGACGCTACATTCGAAGCTGAATGAATGTCAATCGAAGGCGATTTCGTTCCATATCATGGGAATCGAGTGCAAATTCCTGTCGACTCTGCTGCCTTGTGACCAGTAGAGGTTTATAAACGCAGGTTCATAACAACACCGCGTGAAACCGAAAGAGATCGAAACCGCACAGGAGGGGCGAGGGAATGGAGCCATGGACACCCCGGCAGGTGGACATCGTCGCTCTTGCCAGATCGCGTGGGCGTGTGAGCGTCGAAGGCCTTGCCGAACAGTTCAACGTCACGCCGCAGACCATTCGCAAGGACCTCAACGACCTCTGCGATCGCGGCGTCCTGCAGCGGTTCCATGGCGGCGCCATCCTGGCGTCGGGTGTCGCCAATGTCGGTTACGAGGCGCGGCGCAAGCTCGCCACCGAAGAGAAGCGGCGCATCGGGCTCAGGGCGGCGGCGCTGATCCCGGACAATTCGTCATTGCTCATCAACATCGGCACGACGACCGAGCAAGTCGCCACCGCGCTGCGCGGCAAGCAGGGGTTGATGGTGATCACCAACAACGCACACGTGATCAACATCCTGCAGGGCTTCGATCAGATCGAGATCATCGTGGTCGGCGGTGTCGTCCGTCACTCGGATGGCGGCATCGTGGGCGAGGCGGCCGTCGACTTCATCCGCCAGTTCAAGGTCGACTACGCCATCGTCGGCACCTCGGCGATCGACGAGGATGGCGCACTGCTCGACTACGACTACCGTGAGGTCAAGGTGGCGCGCGCCATCATGGACTGCGCCCGCCAGTCCATCCTGGTGGCCGACCGCATGAAGTTCGAGCGCACGGCGCCGGTGCGCATCGGCCACCTCTCGCAGCTCGACTATTTCGTGACCGATGCGCCGTTGCCGGCCCGCCTGCACGACATCTGCCGCAACAGCGACGTGCAGGTCGAGGTCGCCGAGATGGGTTGAGATCAGTACTGCACCCGCGCCGTCAGCGCGCCATCGGCAATGAAGTTGGCGCCGCTCACGAAGCTGGCCCGGCGGCTTGCCAGGTAGACCACCGCGTCGGCGATCTCGTCGGGCCGGCCCATGCGTCCCATCGGATTGCGCGCCAGCATGCGCTGATAGCGTTCGGTGTTGGCATCGCGCTGCTGGCCCCAGGTGTTGCCGTCCTCGAGGATGGTGCCGGGCGACACCATGTTGACGCGGATGCCCTTGGCGGCGAGGTCGATGGCGAGCGATTTCACCAACGGCACCAGGGCTGCCTTCACCGAACGATAGGGCTGCGTCGGACCGGCCACCTCGACCAGCGATACGGTGCCGATCACGGTGATCGTGCCGCCTGACGCGTTCTTCTCCAGCAGTGCCCGCGCAATGTGCAGCGTGTTCACGGTCGAGACGAGGTCGATCTCGATGGCGCGCCGCCAGCCCTCGGCCGTATCGTCGGTACCCAGCGCACTGACGTTGGCCACGACATGGTCGACACCCCCCTTGGCGGCATAGCCCTCCATCCAGGCCTTCAGCGCCGCCGCGTCCGTGACATCCAGCGCCGTGCCGGCGACGTCGCCGCCCTTGGCCTTCCAGGCCGCCTCGCGCTCCTTCACCAGGGCCGTGTCGCGGGCGCAGAAGCCGACTGCGGTGCCTTCGGCCAGGAAGCACTCCACAATCGCGCGGCCGATGCTCTTGGTGCCGCCGGTCACCAGCACGCGCTGGCCTTTGAGTCCGAGATCCATGATTGCCCCCGAATGGGTTTGCCTGAGCGGATGGGGCGCCTATAACGGCGCCCCGACGGCCGGCATGAAACAGGGGTGATACGCGCATGTCCAAGATATTCGACCTGACCGGCAAGGTGGCGCTGGTGACCGGTGCCTCCTCGGGCCTGGGCCTGCATTTCGCGCGCACGCTGTCGGCCAACGGCGCGGCGGTCGCGGTAACGGCACGGCGCCGCGATCGGCTGGAGTCCCTTGTCAACGAGATCCAGGCGGCCGGCGGCAAGGCCGCGGCGATCGCCATGGACGTAACGGCCGGTGACTCGGTCCGCGCCGGCTACGCCGAGGCCGAAGCGGCGCTGGGACCGATCGACGTCGTGGTCAACAATGCCGGTATCTCCATCGTGAAGCCGGCGCTGGAGATGCCCGAGGCGACCTGGGACGAGGTGGTCAATACCAACCTGCGGGGCGCCTGGCTGGTGGCGCAGACGGCGGCGCAGCACATGACGGCGGCTAGGCGGGCAGGGCGCATCATCAACATCGCATCCATCCTGGGCCTGCGCACCATCGGCCAGGTGGCGCCGTACAACGCCGCCAAGGCGGGCCTGCTGCACCTGACGCGGGCGCTGGCCATGGAATGGGCGCGCCATGGCATCCAGGTCAACGCGATTTCACCGGGCTATATCGAGACGGAGATGAACGATGCGTTCTGGCAGACGCCGGCGGGGCAACGGCTGATCGAGCGCGTGCCGCAGAGGCGCCTGGGCAAGCCCGCGCATCTCGACGGCGCGTTGCTGCTGCTGGCGTCCGATGCCGGCACCTTCATGACCGGTGCCAACATCGTGGTCGACGGCGGGCATACGGTGAACTCGCTGTAGCGGGGCGGCCGAACGAAAACGGGCGGCTCCGAAGAGCCGCCCGTTTCGACATCACGCGGTCTGACTAGTAGTAGCGATCGTAGTAACGGTCGCGATAGTGGCGACGCTTGGGGGTCGTTGCGGCGCCGACGCCGGCGCCGAGTGCGCCGCCGATCAGAGCGCCTGGCAACACGCCCATATCGGTCGAGCCGCCGACCAGGGCACCGGCGCCCGCGCCGACGGCGCCGCCGGTTACGGCGCGCTGGCCCCAGGTATCACCGCAGGCGCTCGCCAGCACCGCGGCAAACGACAAGGCGATGACATTCTTCATCATGACTCTCTCCCGAACATGCCGATAACGACATGAAGGTGGGAGCCAATATCGTCAGCGACAGGGAAGCATCGTGGCCAAAGCAGGGTTTGACCGCCGCAATTTGCCTTGTTTTATGAGCACTTAAGGAAGTGTTCGCTCAAAAAAGTCGAGGATGCTGGCGTTGATTTCGTCATGGATGGCACGGCGGTCGACGCCCGGCGCTTCCCGGCAGATGTCGTGTGTCACTCGCTCCGGCACGCAGGGGCTGAAAAAGGTCAGATGCTCGCCCGGGACGACGTGATACTCGGGCTTTCGCCCCAGGTTCTCGGCGATCCATTCCTCACTGTAAGGATGGCGGATCGTGCTGTCGTTGGCAGCGCGATAGATCAGCACCGGCCGGGTCACCTCCTGCAGGGTCTTGCGCGAGAACATGAAGCCGTAGCCGGGCGCCATGATGACGGCGGCCTTGACGCGGGGGTCGGGTGTCTGGCGCCAGTCCGGCCGCTCGATACGGACCTTGCCTTTGAGGCCACCGGCGCAGGCCGCGCCGTCGTCGCTTTGGCCTTGGCAGTATTCGGCCAGCCGCGCGAAATCGGGAACGGCCCCCAATACGGTCAGCGCCGTGAATCCGCCGGCGGAGAAGCCGATCATGCCGATCTTCTGCTGGTCGACGAGAGGACCGAACACCGGGTCTTGCAGTACCCCGTCAATGACCCGAGCAATGTGGCGCGAACGGCCGACGAGCTGCAGGTCCGAGTACGTCCCGGAGGAGTCCGCGTTGTTGTCTCGCGGATGCTTGGGGGTGGCCACGACGTAGCCGCGCGCGGCGAGATACTCCGCATAGTCGTGCAGCGGGTAAGGTTCGCCGTAGCTGCCGTGCGACAGGACGACCAACGGACGGCGGCCGGGTGCCGGCGCTGCATCCTTGCGGGTGTTGATGATGAAGGTGCCGGTACTCCACGGCACCGGTTGGGCCTGCGTCGGATACCACAGCAGCGTGGGGATTCCCGCCGGCTCGAACTCGTCCGGATAGACGACCTCGCGCAATCCGACATTGAACGGCACTTTGGGTCGAGGCTGCTGCGCCAGCGACGGCATTGCGAACAGCACCAGCGCGGCAAACAGCCAGCGTGCGATTTTGTCGAGCATGTTGAGTTCCCCGGATGCGATATGCCCTCAGTGTCAGGCGGCAGCGATCACCTCGATCTCGACCAGCCAGTCGGGAGCCAACGTCTGGGCGACGATCGCGGTGGTCGGAATCCGGCGACTGCCGAGTGCGCGCGTGCGTGCGACGGCGTTGGCCTCGGCATAGGCGGGATCACGCAGGTAGCTGGTCAGACGCATGATATTGTCAGTCGTCATGCCGGCGCTGGCCAGAATGGTGCGAATGTTCGACCATATCAGCTCAAGCTGCGCGTCCAGCGACGTGCCGGCGATCCCGTGCGCATCCAGGCCCATTGTGCCACTCACGAACAGAAGGCGAGCCGGCGCCTGGACCTCGATGGCATGCACGTAGTCCGCCGTCGCGGGGTAGATCCCTTGTGTCGGGTTATGGATCACTGTTTTCATGGCGCTCAGTCCTTGCCCAGGCTGCGATTGAAGAAATCAAAGATCTCGCCATTCATCCGCCGATGAACAGCGGCGCGATCGACGCCAGGCGGATCCCGGCACCAGACGCTCGACGTCCATCCTCGGCACGGCGATACGAACACGAAGTGTCCGCCCGGCACCACGACGTACTCCGGGAACCGCGGCAGGGCACGACGCAGTTGGTCCTCGTTATAGGGGTGCAGCACGATCTCATCGGCCTCGGCACGATAGATGCGCAGAGGCGCTGTGATTTCTGCCAGTCCCCTGCGGTCGAAGTAGATGCCATAGGCCGGCGCCAGCAGCACGGCGGCACGCACGCGCGGGTCATGCACGATCGTCCAGTCCGGGCGCAGGCGCCGGATGCCGCCGCGGCGCATCCAGCCGCAGAAGCCGCTGTCGCGTGACGCCTGTGCGCAATGGGCCGGCCCGAGCGCGAAATCCGGACGGCCGCCTACCACGACCAGGCCGGTGTAGCCGCCTGCCGAATAGCCGACCAGTCCGATGCGCTGGGCATCGATGAGCGGGCCGAACGTTGCATGCGCCAGCAGGGCATCGATGCTGCGCGCGATGTGCCGGGGCCGTCCCAGGAGCTGCAGGTCGGTGCCCGGCCCTGAGTGATCGGCCCCGTTGTCGTAGGGGTGCAACGGAGCGGCAACGATGGATCCGGTCTCGACGAGGTGAAAAATGAGGCTGCGGTGGTTGAGCGGCATGCCGCCCGAGCCGTGTGACAGCACGATCAGCCGGTGACGTCCCGGCAGCGGTGCGGTGGCTGTAGCGGCCGGTTCACCATCGGCACGCACGCCACGTTCCATTGCCGGATACCAAATGGTGAGCGGTATCGACGGCTCACCCGGCAGGTCCTCGACCGTGATGGTGCGTGCACCGATCGCGGGCTGTGCAGCAGCCACGCTGCCGCTCAGCACGGCAATCAGCGCGACCGCGGCCAGCATCAGCCGCCGCAGTCTCATGTCTCACCAGCCGTTGATACGGTCGTATGTGGCCACGACGGTACGCCCGTCGCTCTCCTCGCTGTCGACCACATGATAGCGGTCATAGGCAGCGGCGGTGATGCAGGCGTGGTTGGGCCAGACGCGGACACGGCTGCCGATCGGCAGCTTGTCATAGGGCAGCGGCGCGTCGGCTTGTACGAAGCCGTGCTCCTGCGAGCAGGCGATGACGGCGAGGTCCTTGACCGGCGCGTCCTTGATGAAACCGTAACCGGCCTTGGGCATGAACTCCTGGGCGCTGATGTCCTTGCTCAGCGCCAGTGCCCCGGCATCGATCAGGAGCTGGTTGCGATGGGGATAGTGCCCGATCACCGACGCCATCACCGACAGCGCGATATCGCCGTCGCCGCAAGAGCCGATGCCGGCCTGGTCCAGGTCGTTGAACACGAAGACACCAGGCCGCATCTCCGTGAGTCCCTCGAAGCTGCGTGCGTGCATGGCCGTGGGTGTCGAGCCGGCGCTGACGATGGGGCAGGGGATACCGGCGTCACGCAGCTGCGTCGCCGCTGCGACCACGGCCTGCCGCTCCTGCTCGGCGACCCGGGCAATGCCGTCCGGCGTGTTCTCGTGGTACGAGTGGCCGCCATGCGTCATGACGCCGGCCAGTTCGACATTGGCGCCGCCGGTCAGCACGCGTGCGATCGGCACGAGATGCGACAGGTCGGGATAGGGCAGCCCGGCACGCCCACCGCCGCTGTCGATTTCGATAAAAACGGAGAAGTCGTCGCCCCCTTTGGCGGCGTCGGCGATCGCCTTCGCCACCGTCATATTGTCGGTGACGACACGCAGGTTTACACCCTGGCGCCGCAGCGCACTGACCGCCGGCAGTTTGGATGGCACGATGCCGACGCCATAGAGGATGTCCTTGAAGCCGCCGCCGGCGAAGTACTTCGCCTCGGCCAGCGTCGAGACCGTGATGCGGCCGTCGAACGCGGCGGTCGCCAAGCGGCCGACGTCGACGGACTTGGCGGTCTTGAGGTGTGGCCGCAGCTGCAGCCCGGCGGGCTTCAGGCGGTCGGTCATCCGTCGGACATTGCGCCGCAGGACGGCGCGGTCGAGGATGAGGCACGGTGTCGGCAGAGTGTCGAGCGTATCGGTCATGCCGGCATTCCGCCATGCCGCGCCGTGGCAGTGCAAACGAAAAGCGTCCCGGCCGGAGGATAGGCATGCCGATCGAAAACGAACGCAAACTGGTGCTGCGCGATCCCGCCGGCCGGCTGGAACAGGCGTTGGCGGTGGCCTGCCCGCCCTGGACGCGCCGGGCCATTCGACAGGCCTATCTCGACGCGCCAGGACTGCGCATTCGTCGATTCGAGAGCGCAGCCGACATCGAGCATATCTTCTCCTTCAAACGGCCGGTGAATGGCGAGATGGTCGAGATCGAAACGGCCATGTCGGCTGTCGATTTCGAGCGTCTATGGACCCTGCGCCGCGAGTCTCTTGAGAAAGTGCGGTTCCACCTGGATGCTGGCGATTGCGGCTGGGACGTCGATTTCTTCAAGACCGACGGTGCGACCTATTTCGCGCTGGCCGAGGTCGAAATGCCGGAGGGGCGGATCGACCCACCACCGCCGCCTGCCATCCTGGCACCGTCAATCATCCTGCTGGTGCCGCGCGGCGATGAACGGTTCGCCTCCAAGAAGCTCGCCGACCCGGCCTATGCTGCGCAACTCAACCAGACGCTCGCGGCCGTCTAGGCTCCAGGCGTCATAATTCTTGTTTGGAGAGCAACTCCCGACATTGTGGCCTAGCCGAGAACCCGGGCGCGACGCTTTTCTACTTCTGGCCAGACCGCGGGATTGATCAGTCGCGGCGGACGTCCTCCGGACAGGAGGCCGGCGATCTGATCTGCGGCGATCGTCGCGATGTTGCGGCGGCCTTCGTGAGTGACGCCGGCAACATGGAAGGTGGCGAAAACGTTGTCCATTGCCAGCAGGGGGTGGTCAAGTGCGGGAGGCTCCTGGTCCCACACATCCAGGCCCGCGCCGGCCAGGTGACCTGACTGCAGGGCCTCAATCAGCGCCGCTTCGTCGTGGATGCCGCCGCGTGCCGTGGTGATGAAGACTGACCCTTTCTTCATGCGGCCGAAGGCGTCGGCGTTCATCAGCTTCAACGTACCGGCATCGCGCGGACAGTGCAGCGATACGAAGTCGGACTGCGCGAGCAGTTCGTCGAAAGACACCGCCCGCGCACCGCGCCGCACGATTTCCTTGGCCGACAGAAACGGATCGGTGGCGATCACCTCCATGCCAAAGGCACGGGCGAGCTCGGCAACCCGCTTGCCGACGTACCCGATGCCCACCAGGCCCACGGTCTTGCCGTTGATCTCGCGTCCCATCACCTCTTCGCGCGCATACCCGATCTCGCGGCGCATGCGACGGTCACATTCAAGCATCCTGCGCGAAACACCGAGCATGAGGCCCAGAGTATGCTCGGCAACGGAAACCGCGTTGCCGCCGGCCTGATTGACCACGGCGATGCCGGCCGCGGTGCAGGCGGCCACATCGACAGTGTCGTAGCCGGCGCCGCCTGACGAGACGCAGAGCAAGTTGGGGCAGCGCGCGACGAGATCGGCGCCTGCGAACCATTCCCTCGGCAATTCGTCCTTGGCGGCCGAGACGTGGTAGACATGGGCGTCTGACAGGATGTCCCAAATGGCGGCGGGATTGCCGCGAACCGGAAAGACTCGCACGGACACATCCGCTTCGCGCGACAGCCGCGCATCAAAGGCAGCGTCGATCCAGAGATCCGAGCGGACCACGCGTTTGTTAGCAGCCATCGAGACCGGCTCCGGGGGCTAGATTATTCCGTTGAACGTTTTGTGGATCATGAGAGCAGGCGATGCAACCGCGCCTGCGTGTCTCGACGGGTCAGATCGTGCGGTCGAAGAACACCGTGCGGTGGCCCGGTTTGATCCGCCAGAGTTGCGCCGGGCGGTTGCTGGCGGGACGCCGTTCGCCTTCAACCGGCTCCAGGAAATCGACCTCGGCGATCCGCTTGCGGAATGCCGACTTGTCGAGCTTGCGCCCCAGCAGCTGTTCGTAGACCCGCTGCAGGTCGGGCAGGGTGAATTTCACCGGCAGCAGATGGACCGGCAGCGTGGTGTACTCGACCTTGGCGCGCACGCGCGCGATGGCGCCGGCCAGGATCCGCGCATGGTCGAAGGCCAGATTGGGCGCCACCGACGTGCCGACCACGGGCCACCAGGCGGCGGCATCGGCATTGCGTCCGTGCCGGGGCTCCAGTTGATCAGAGGCGATCAAAGCCACGTAGGCAACGGTCGCCGACCACCCGCGCGGGTCGCGGCGGGGATCTCCGTAGCTTTCCAGCTGCTCCAGATAGGGCGTTTCGATGCCGGTCTTGTCCAGCAGCACGCGGCGCGCCGCGCCCTCCAACGAAATGTCGTCCTGGCGGATGAAGCCACCGGGTAGCGCCCAACGACCGGTATGCGGCGGCTCGGCGCGGCGCATCAGCAGCGCCTGCAGGGCGTCGTCCCGCACGGTGAGGATCGCCACGTCAACGGTCAGCAAGGGGCGCTCGGCAGGCGGCGGAACCGGTCCGGCGCCAGATTTCTGCTGTCGGGAGGTCATTGGGCGAGGTCGTTTTTCCTGGGTTCCAGTCGCGGACGCGCCTTAGATGGTATTATCTACGAACTTATATGTGAATATATATTAACTTCGTTGAAAATACCACTAAGCCTCTTATGTTGAGGGCATGGAAGGCGGCCGCGTGGTCGTCGCTCGACAGGAGGCTTCGATGTTCGGCGTCCGGTTCCTCAAGACCCAGCCGACCCAGTATGTGATCCGTTACCGTGACGGGCAGCGCGTGCGCGCCGGCACCGGGCTTTCCTTCTTCTATTTCGCGCCGTCGACGTCGCTGGTGGTCGTGCCGACCGCCAGCAGCGATGCGCCGTTCATCTTCGAGGAGACGACGGCGGACTGGCAGGCGGTGACGATCCAGGGCCAGCTGACCTGGCGCATCGGCGAGCCGGAACGCATCGCCGAGGTGATGGATTTTACCCTCAATGCCAGCGGCCGCTACGCCTCGGAAGATCCGCAGAAGCTGCCGCAGCGCTTGCAGGATCGCCTGCAGGCATCGATCAAGACCGAGATCCAGGCGCTGCCACTGCGCGAGGCGTTGACGGCCGGCGACTCGCTGGTGGCACGGGTCGGCGCCGGCCTGGGCAATGATCCCGTCATCACAGCGCTGGGGTTGGAGATCCTCGGCTTCTCCATCCTCGCGATCCGACCCAAGCCCGAAACGGCACGGGCCCTGGAGGCGGAGGTGCGCGAGGATCTGCTCAAGCGCGCGGACGAGGCGATCTATGCCCGCCGCAATGCCGCCGTGGAGCAGGAGCGTGCGATCAAGGAGAACGAGTTGCGCACCGAGATCGCGGTTGAAGCCAAGAAGCGTGAGATCCGCGAAGTGCAGATGGAGGCGGAGCAGGCGGTCCAGGCCAAGCGCCAGGAAATCGCCGAGGCCGAGATGAGCGGCAAGATCACGCTGGAAGAGAAGAACGGCCGGCTGGTCGAACTGGCCACCGCCAATATGCGCCAGGAGGGCGAAGCGAAGGCCCACGGCGTGGCGGCCCTCATGCGGGCGGCGGCCAGCGTCGATCCGCGGGTGCTGGAAGCGCTCGCCACAGCGGGCATGCGGCCGGACCAGATGATCGCCGCCGCGTTCCGCGATCTGGCCGGCAATGCCGACAAGATCGGCCAGCTCAACATTTCGCCCGAACTGCTGGGTGAACTGCTGAACCGGCGCGCACCGCCGGCGCGCAAGGCGTCTTAGGGCGCGGCAGGGCAGGGAACAGGAGGCCGCCATGGCCACGGAAGACCGCCGCATCGTGCTGGTCACGCGCCCGACCCGGCTCGACGACCTCGTCGCGCGCTTCAATACCGAGCGGCAGGCACAGTTCTATGTCGAGCGCCTGGGCACTGATTTCGGCGATTACCTCGCCGAACACGGCCGCTACCACGCGGCCGTGGCGCAGACCACCACGGCACTGGCCGATGTCGGCCGCGTGCAGCGGCTGGAGCGCAGATTCCTGCCCAACTTCGTCTTCGGCCCGCACGACCTGATCGTCGTGCTGGGCCAGGATGGCCTGGTTGCCAACACGCTGAAGTACCTCGACACCCAATCGGTGGTGGGTGTGAACCCCGATCCGGCGCGCTGGGACGGCGTGCTGTTGCCGTTCACGGCTGCCGACGTCGGCGCGATCGCCGGCGAAGCGCTCGCCGGTCGACGGCCGATCCGGCAGGTGGTGATGGCACAGGCCAGCCTCAACACCGGCCAGACATTGTACGGCGTCAACGACCTCTTCATCGGACCGCGTTCGCACACGTCGGCGCGCTACACCATCCGCTTGGGCGATCACGAAGAGACACAGTCGTCGAGCGGCGTCATCGTCTCGACCGGGTTGGGCTCCAGCGGCTGGCTGAAGAGCGTCTATGCCGGCTGGCGCGCGACCACGCGCGTATTGTTACCGGCCGACGACGTGGCTGAACCGTCGCCGGCATTCCCGTGGGATGCCGAGCGCCTGCACTTTGCGGTGCGCGAGCCGTTCCCCAGCCGCACCACGTCCGCGTCCATCGTGTTCGGCCGCCTGGAGGCACCGGCCACATTGACCCTGGTTTCGCAGACGCCGGAGAACGGTGTGATCTTCAGCGACGGCATCGAAGCCGACTATCTCGAGTTCAACAGCGGCGTCCGCGCCGAGATCGGCGTCGCCGACAAGCGTGGCCACCTCGTGGTCTGATCGCCGTCTCCCTGCAGCGCGGCGCTTCGCTGCAGACCGGCGCCGTCACGCGCGCCATATGACTTTCGGCACTATGAGGCTGTTCCCGCGACCGATAGACATTAGCGAGCGCTCAGTAAGCGCGGGCTCCCGTGCGCAGGAGGCGTTGTCATGCGTATGTTCGTAGTGGTCGTGACCATCCTGTTCAGCCTGCCGGCGCAAGCCGCCGACGAGTGCGCCGAGATCAGCCGCCTGTATCGCAACGCCCAGGTTGGCATCCTCGCGGCGCGCCTCGATCTCCATATGCAGCGCCTGGCGCCGCAGCAAACGGTCGCCTGGACCGCCATGGTGTCGGCACAGGCGACGCTCAGCCATGTCATCGGCTTCGCCCAGATGCACGGCTGCAAGCTGCCGCCGCCGAAATATCCCAGCGGCGTCGTGACCGAGGCCGAGGACCGTGCCTGCGGCCGCGAGATGTCAAAGGAAGCCGACAAGCCGCAGAAGCGCACGGTCCGCGAGGTCCCGGAGTGCGCTCACTACGTTGCGGCCGCGCAGGCGATTCGCGAGGGTAAATAGCCCGACAGCGGGCGGGGGAGGGAAGTCATGCGATCCGTGGTTAGGGGCGTTCTGCGTCATGCCCTGATCGTTGCTGTCGTGGGTCTACCCATGGCGATCGGCACCGCTGTGGCGCAGCCGAACATTCCGATCACGCGTGACCTGGCTGGTGCCAAGGATCATCCGCTGGTGCCGCGATATGAAGGCTCTTTCATCATCGGCTACAAGACCGACCGCTTCGCCGAGGTCGATATTCCGCTGAGCCCGTCGACCCAGATCAGCGGCACGCGCCGCTTCGAGAAGATCGATGCGGTCGAGGGGGCGCGCACGCGCCTCCTCTACGTCACGCCGCTGGAACGCACATCGCTGGAAGTCATGCGCAACTACAAGGACGCCCTGGTCGCCGCCGGGTTCGAGCCGCTGTGGGAATGCAGCCGCGATCGTTGCGGCGATGCGATCGAACGGCCGTTCTACGAATTCAATGACGGTCGACGGCTGACCACCGACCAGGTCATGGCGCACGCCTATTCGGCCAACATCACCGATCAGCGGCTGCTGGTAATGCGGCTGGCCCGGCCGCAGGGCGGGTTGGTCCATGTCATCGTTTTCACGGCGTTCCAGGACAATGTCGCCAACAAAGCGGCCAGCAATCGGGTCGCTGTTTTCGTGGACGTTGTCGAAAGCGGCACCATGGAAAAGCGCATGGTGACGGTGCAAGCACCGGAGATGGCGACCAACATCGGTCGCGACGGCAGGCAGGCGATCTACGGCATCTATTTCGATTTCGACAAGGCCGATATCAAGGCCGAATCGAAGCCACAGCTCGATGAAATGGCCAAGCTGCTGCAGGCCAACGCCAACCTCAAGGTCTACATCGTCGGCCATACCGACAATCAGGGCACGCTGGAATACAATGTCAGCCTCTCGCAGCGGCGTGCCGACGCTGTCGTGCGGTCGTTGGCCGGCCAGTACGGGATCGCCGCGGCGCGCCTGACCGCCCGCGGCATGGGCCCGCTGGCGCCGATCACCGCCAATACCACGGATGAGGGACGCGCCAAGAACCGACGAGTCGAACTAGTCCAGCAATGACCTGATGCTGCCTGTCTTGTGCTTGTCACATCGTGGCGTTTCGATGGGCCTGCGCAACGGCGCAGGTTGGGGAGCAGGCAATGCGGGGGAAGGCGACGTCCGCCATGGCGCGATCAAGCCTGGTCGCGGCCGTGTTGCTGGTCGGCCTGCTCGCGTGGTTGCTGCGCGGCCAGTCGGTAGCCGACACCCTGCAGCGCTGGGCACTGCCCGGAACGTGGGCTGCCGACTGCGATCAGCCCGCCAGTGACGCCGCGCCCCACATGCGGTTGGTCCTGCGCCCGGGCGGTGGCGCGACATGGGAGCGCCTGCCGAGCCCCGGCAGTGCCGCAGTCGTGACCGGTGCGACCATCGCTTCCGATGGGACGATCACGTTGACGATCGAAATGGCGCCGGCGCAGAGCCGCACGGTCAGCTTGCAGCGATCGGGCGACCGGATCCGATCGTTGTCCGATCGTGTCGCCGGTAACGAGTACAGCGTCCGCGACGGACGCTTTATCCGTGATGGCCGCGAGACGCCCTGGCAAATCCGCTGCGACGGTTAGCCAGGAATCCTACTCTCGGCTTAAATGGGACTTCAGCGCTCAGCTTCGGCAGCCTTGGCCTCCTGCCACAGCGCTTCCATTTCCTCGAGGGTGGCGGCTTCCGGCGATCGGTTGTCCGCCTGCAACCGGTTTTCGATATGGCGGAAGCGGCGCTCGAATTTGGCGTTGGTTGCGCGCAAGGCAGCCTCTGGGTCGATCTTGAGGTGGCGCGCCAGGTTGGCCACCGCGAACAGCACGTCGCCGACCTCGTCCTGCAGCCGCTCGCGTGATGCCTGGGCAGCGACCTCGACCCTCAGTTCGCCGATCTCTTCTTCGATCTTGTCGATGACGGGCCCTGCGGCACCCCAGTCGAACCCGACGCGGGCGGCGCGCTTCTGTAACTTCTCGGCGCGGGCGAGGGCGGGCAGGGCGATCGCCACGCCATCAAGCACGCTCGCCGGTCCCGGGTTGTTGCCGTCGCTTCCCTTGGCGGCCTGACGGGCGCTGCGTTCGACGGCCTTGATTTGCTCCCAGACGCCGCTCTGGTGTTCATCACCCTCGACCGTGGTATCGCCGAACACGTGTGGATGCCGTTTTACCATTTTATCTGCAATGGCTTGGGCAACATCTTTAAAGTCGAAAGCGCCCTCTTCCTCGGCCATGCGGGCGTGATAGACCACCTGGAGCAACAGGTCGCCCAGTTCCTCGCGCAGATCGGCGCGGTCGCCCCGCTGGATGGCATCGGCAACTTCGTACGCTTCTTCAAGCGTGTATGGCGCGATGCTGGCAAAGTCCTGCTTCAGGTCCCATGGACACCCGTGCACCGGGTGACGCAACCACGCCATGACCGCCAGCAGGCGCTGCAGCGGATCGGGCGGCAGGTCGCTCACGGTAGGTTTGTCGGCGGGCTTCTTCGGGGAAAAACTCACATCGTCGCCTACGGTTGTCGGCCGACATTGATGTCGGTCGAGGGCTGCAGCAGACCCATATAGTGAGGTACCGTCAGCGCGGACGGAAGATGCCGGATGTGGACAAGCAAGCCTCGATACTGATTGATGCCGGCCCGCGCGCGGCGATGGACGGCATCGGTCTCGCGCACTTGCCGGTCTACGTCACCGGCTCGCATGTCGACTCTGGTGCGCTACAGGCGGTGCTGAGCGAATTCGATGTCGGTCATGGTATGAGACGGGCAACAACAAGGGTAGGGGGCAGATGCGGTTGCGGACAGTGGTTGTCCTGCTGGGCGCGATGGCGGTGGCAGGTTGCGTAGCGGCGGAGCAGTTCGAGATCGTCCGGGTACGCCGGGATATCCGTCGGGTGGCTGCAGCGCAGAATGAGTGCTTCGATGCCATCAAAGCCGATCCGGCCTTTCGTGGCTTGAGCGGCAAGTCTGTCTGGGCGGGCCGTGAGCCACCGCCGGCTGTTCTGGCGAACAACAACAAGCCGACACAGGATGACGTGCTGCTGTTGTTCATGCGTCGCGGGGCAAGCCAGGCGTGTCGAAAGCAGGAATTGGAGGCGATGGAGGGCGTCCATCCGTCCTTTGGCGGCGAGTTCGTTGAATACTTCACTGGTGCAGACGGTCTGTTTCTGCAGTTGGTGACGGGCCAGGTATCCTGGGGCGAGAATGCCCGCCGCATTGCCCAAATTGCCGCTGCTGCTAACGACAGGGTCAAAGCGCTCCCCGGCGTGATCGGCAAACAGGTCAACACTGGCAGTTGGTATACCTACGAAGCCCAAGAGCGGCAACGCGTCTCGGCTTTGTTCCCGGCGTGGACCGCCGTACAGGAGCAAATCGAGGTACAACGACAGGCACTGGCGCCCTCGACACGGTCCACGATCATGCGTTGCCAGTACGTCGGCGGGCGCACGCTCCAATGCGCTTATTGACCGGACGCGGCGTTCTACCAGGCCCAGGTCACTCTCATTTCCGACTGCTGTCGTGGGAGGGATCGCGCAGCGGGTAGGTGAGGTCGGTCAGGCAAGCGCGCAGCCACGGTCCATCCTCGTCCGGGCCCACCTCGGCGTCGATTTTCGGTAGGGACGGGGTAAGTACGGTGTCCTTGGGCCGGGTGTTCCAGCGCGGTCGGTCGCCAGGGCTGCCTGGACACACCGTTTCGCCTTCGAAGCCGCCGACGGAGCAAGTCGCGATCACCTTGGGCTTGCCGTCCACGACGTCGGCCACGAACCGTTTCTCGTAAACACTTCCCGTGGCCCAGTACGCATCCACCACACATACGCGGTCATTGTGCTGGTACTGGCGGCGAGCGAAGCAGCCGTAAACATAGCTCTCCTGCACGGGCAGGAAGTCGCAGCTGGTCTCGAAGCCCGCAAACGGGCCGCCGGTATAGCGAGCAGCAAATTTGCGTTGTCCCTGCGCAATGGCGACCAGCGGACGTTCGGCCAGCGCCTGGGTACGGTCCTGCATCGCCGACAGCATGACGGTGCGCTGCCTGTCCTTGTCCGCCGAGGCCAGCCTGCGATCGAAAAGCCTGTCGCGCTGCGCCAGCCAACGCTTCTGGCCGTCGATCAGCATGGTGCGGATGTCGGCGTCGTTCGCCGTCTTGAGAAGCCTTGCGTAAGCGTCTCCCATGGCTGCATCCGCGGCCCGAAGCTGCCGGTCGCTGCAGATTGCGTGCTCAACGGGGGCAGAGGCCTGTCTGCAGTCCATCGCGAATCCCGCCGGCGCAGCGAGCAGGCTCCTGGCAATGGTTACAAGGGTGCCAGTCGTAGTTTTCTTTCTTATCAACATGAAACTCCGAAAAGCTCACTTTGTAGATCAGAGTCCAACATGATTGTCGTATAATATATATTATGGAAAATAAAATATAATGGCGTAATGGTAATGCTTAATAGTCTTTCTTCCAGGTTATGGTTCGGCCAGTCGCCATAAGTGCCAGCAACGGCAGGAATTCTTGTGCTTTGGACATTGGCGTGCCGAATGTCATCAGGACAGCCCGCTTGGGGTTCTGCGGGTTCGGCGTAATCAGGTCCAGGATGGCGCGCGGCTCGCGGTCGCCCTTGCGGGCTGGCACGTTGTTGAACACGCCCAGGACCTGCCCATCCGGCAAGGTCCGGCTCGAGGCCTGGATCGCTGGGAAACGCGACCGGAGGCCTCCCGCCTTGATCTCCATGTACTTCTCCAGGTCGGGCACGCCTTCGTAGGCCAGGTCGACGCGCCAGACGATGATCCGCACCGACCGGTCCGGGTTGAAGATCGCCAGACGCTCGTTGTCCTCGATGGCGTGCCAGCCCAGCGGCACCTTCTGGTCGATGGATACCGCCTTGGACCGGATCAGTCCGTAGCCCTCGGCCGCTGAGATGGACAGCAGATCGACCAGTGTTTCGGCCGTGGCGCTGGTCCATTCGCGGTTGATGCGATCGGCGGTGTCCTGCAGGCTCTTGGCGTCGGTCGACCGCGCGAAGAGCTTGAACGTCGAATCACCAGGGTCGAGCCCGGATCCTTGAGGCTGCGGCTGGGCCTGGACCGGCGTCGCCAGAAGCAGCGCTCCGACAATCCCAGCCCCGCCGATTATTTTCCATAACACATTTGACCGGAGTGCATTCAGCATCGGCTTCAAGCCTCGATCACCATGCCGTCATAGGCCGGTTCGACATGCGGCGGCACCCGATGCCGGACCTCATCATAGTCCATGTCGACATGCATGTTGGTCAGGATCGCCCGCCGCGGCCGGATGCGCTCGATCCACGACAAGGTCAGATCGAGGTGCGCGTGCGTGGGATGCGGCGTGTAGCGCATGGCGTCGATGATCAGCGTATCGACTCCTTCCATCGCCGCAAAGGCCGCCTCGTCGAGCTTCACCACATCGTTGGCATACGCGATCGATCCGAACCGGAAGCCCAGCGACATGATGCTGCCGTGGTGCTGATAGAACGGCGTCACGGCGATGCCGGCGACCTCGAACGGGCCGTCGATCAGGCAGGCACGGTACAGCGCCGTGTAGAAGCTGCCGCGTGCCGTCTCGAAGCAGTAGCCGAAGCGCTGCTTCAGCACATTCAAGGTGCGGGTATCGCCCCACCCTTCCACCGGCCCGTGACGCAGGGTGAGTGCCCGCAGATCGTCGATGCCGTGGGTCTGGTCGGCATGATCGTGCGTCCACAGGACGGCATCGATGCGGGTGACGCGGGCATCGATGAGCTGATCCCGCAGGTCGGGCGCCGTATCGACCAGAAGGGTCTTGTCCTGGTCCTGGACGAGGATCGAGCAGCGCCGGCGGCGGTTCTTGGGATTGGCCGGATTGCAGGCACCCCAGTCGCCGCTGCCGTCCTTGCCGCCGATGCGTGGCACGCCGCCGGACGTGCCGCAGCCGAGAATGGTTACGCGCATGCTGTTACTTTCATGACTCGCCAGGTGAATGCGGAGCATTCACCTGTATTCACCCTGAAGCACATGGCTCAGGCCGCCAGGACGTTGCGATCCGCCTTGGTGAAGAGGCGGAAGAAATTGTCGGTCGTGGCCTGTTCGAGCTCGGCCATCGAGACGCCCTTGAGCTCGGCGACCTTGGCGGCGGTGTGGGCGACGAAGGCGGGTTCGTTGCGCTTGCCACGCTTGGGCACCGGCGCGAGGTAAGGCGCATCGGTCTCGACCAGCAGGCGGTCGAGCGGGATGTCGCGCACGATGCCGCGCAGCGCCTCGGCCGCTTTGAACGTGACGATGCCCGAGATCGAGATCGACATCCCGAGCTCGAGGGCCGCCTGCGCCACCACCGGTCCCGAGCTGAAACAGTGGATCAGGCCGGTAAAGGCGCCCCGCGCCATTTCCGCGCGCAGGATCGCCGCCGTGTCGTCGTCAGCATCGCGGGTGTGCACGATCAGCGGCAGGCCGCTCTCGCGCGCCGCCGCGATATGGGCACGGAAGCTCGCGGCCTGCTCATCACGCGGGCTGTGCTCATAGAAATAATCGAGGCCGGTCTCGCCGATGCCGACCACCTTTGGATGCTGCGCGAGCGCGACCAGGCGATCAGGCGTGCGCTGCCCCTCCTCCTTCGCTTCGTGCGGATGCACGCCGACGCTGCACCAGATGTTGGCGTGGCGCTCGGCAACGGCGCGCACCTTGTCGAAGGAGTCCAGGCGCGTGCCGATGGTGAGCATGGCGGCGATGCCGGCGTCGCGCGCACGCGTCACGACGGCATCCTCTTCGGCCGCCAGCTCTGGAAAGTCGAGGTGGCAGTGGCTGTCGATCAGCATGTCACGCCTTCTTCGCCGGCCGCGCCGGCTTGGCCGGTGCCTCCGGATCGACGAAGCGCGGGAACACGCCCTCCGGCGCCGGCAGCGGCGTACCGCTGATCAATGCCTGGTCCATGGAGGTCAACGCGCGGGCTTGGGCCGGCACGGCAAGCTGGTCCAGGATCGTGGCCGTCGAAGTTGGCATGAAGGGCTGCACCAGCAGCGTGATGCGCCGGATTGTCTCGGCCAGTACCCACAGCACGGTGTCGCGCCGCGCCGGATCGGTCTTGCCCAGCGCCCATGGCGCCTGCGCATCGACGTAGCGGTTGGCATCGCCGATCACTTCCCAGATGGTGATCAGCGCGTCGTGGAAGGCCTGTTCGCCCAGCTGCGTGCGCACCTGCGGCAGGAGCGCCGCGGCGCGGTCGAGCAGCGCCGTGTCGACGGCCTGCAATGGTCCCGCTGTCGGCACCACGGCGCCGCAGTTCTTGTTGATCATCGACAGCACGCGCTGGCAGAGGTTGCCGTAGGTGTTGGCGAGATCGGAATCCATGCGCTGCACAATGGCGCGCTTCTGGAAATCGCCGTCGTTGCCGAACGGCACTTCGCGCAGCAGGAAGTAGCGCGTCTGGTCGAGGCCGTAGGTGTCGACCAGCGCCGCCGGCGCCACGACATTGCCCAGCGACTTGGACATCTTCTGGCCTTCGATCGTCCACCATCCGTGCGCGAAGACACGCTTGGGCGGCGCGACGCCGGCGGCCATCAGGAACGCGGGCCAGTAGACGGCGTGGAAGCGCACGATGTCCTTGCCCACCATGTGAAGGTCAGCCGGCCAATATCTGGCGTTGGGCGCGTTCGGATCGGGGTAGCCGGTCTCGGTGATGTAGTTGGTGAGCGCGTCGAGCCACACGTACATGATGTGCGCCGGATCATTGGGCACCGGCACGCCCCACTTGAACGTGGTGCGTGATACCGAGAGATCCTGCAGGCCGCTCCTGACGAAGCTGATCACTTCGTTGCGCCGGCTCTCCGGCGCGATGAAGCGCGGGTTCTGTTCGTAGAACGCCAGCAGCCGGTCCTGCCATGCCGACAGGCGGAAGAAGTAGCTCGCCTCCTCCACCCACTCGACATCGGCGCCCGTCGCGGTGGCGCGGCGCTTGCCGTCCGGCCCGACCTCGGTTTCCGACTCCACGAAATAGGTTTCGTCGCGCACCGAATACCAGCCGGCGTATTTGCCGAGGTAGAGGTCGCCCGCCGCCACCAGCTTCTCCCACAGCGCCTGGCAGGTGCGGTAGTGCCGCGGCTCGGTGGTGCGGATGAAGTTGTCCGGGCTGTAGCCCATCTTGGGCACGAGATCGCGGAACGACTGGCTCACCTTGTCGGTGAACGCCTGCGGCGTCATGCCGGCCAGGGTCGCTGCCTTCTCCACCTTCTGGCCGTGCTCGTCGGTGCCGGTGAGGAAGTGCACATCGTAACCGTCGAGCCGCATGAAGCGGGCCATCACGTCGCACGCCAGCGATGTGTAGGCGTGACCGATATGGGGCACATCGTTCACGTAGTAGATCGGCGTCGTGATGTAGTACGTCTTCCCGCTCATGGCTCTACGCTCTGCCTCAGTTCCCAGTCATCCCGAGCATGATCAGCGGGTCACCGCCTGCAGGGCGAGAAAGCTGCCGAGCACCACCTGCTTGCGATCCAGATTGACGGCATCGGCGCGGGCGAACAGGTGGGCGACCTTCTCCCATACCTGCATCCAGCGATCAAGGCCGGCTGCCGCCAGCAGTTTCTCGCGTAAACCCTCCTCGCGCGCGACCAGGGCGGCTGCGCGCCCTTCGCCGGCGGCGCCGTGACGGATCAATGACGTCAGCCACCAGTCGAGCAGGAAAGCGACGGTGCGATAGTCACTCTCGCCCTCCTCGGTGCGCCGCGCCACGCGATCGGCAAACGCATGCGCCGCCGCGACGTCGAGCGAGGGCAGACCGCTCAGCAGGTCGATCATGTTGCGGTACAGTTCCAGGCCGCCGGCGCGTCCCAGCGCCAGCGCGCGTCCGACGCTGCCGTCGGCCAGCCGCGCCAGTGCCGCACGCTCGTCCGCCGCCATGCCTGGCAGATAGTCGTCCATCAGCGACACCACCGTGTCGTTGGCCAGCGCCTGCAGGTTCAGGCGTCGGCAGCGGGAGCGAATCGTGGGCAGCAGCCGGCCCGGCGCGTGCGCCACCAGCAGCAGCACGGCGCGCGCCGGCGGCTCTTCCAGGATCTTCAGCACCGCGTTGGCGGCGTTGCGGTTCATCTCATCGGCGGCATCGATGATGGCCACCCGCCAGCCGCCCTCGGCCGGCGTCAAACGCATGAACTGGCCCAGCTCGCGTACGTCCTCGACGACGATCTCGGTGCGCAGCCGGCCGCGGTCGCTGACGCTGCGCTCCACGACCCGCAGATCGGCATGCCCGCCCGCAGCGACACGATGCGCGTTGGGCGCAGCCAGGTCGGTCTCGATCGACGTCGGCCCGCCGAACAGCCCGCCGCCTGTGTCCCCCGCCAACAGGAAGCGCGCGAAGCGGTGGGCCAGCGTCGCCTTGCCGATGCCCCGTGCGCCGGTGATCAACCACGCATGCGGCAGCTTGCCGGACGTGAAGGCGCCCAACAGCGTCGCCTCGGCTGCTTCATGTCCGACCAGCCGCGCATTGAGTCGCGGCGCCGGCCACGGCGGCGGCGCCTCTTCCTTTTCTGGCCGCTTGGCCATTCGACATCCTTCTCCCGCGCTCCAGGGTGAAAACTACCCCACGCCCAGCCGCTGCGTCACGGCCTGCAGCACGCGATCGCGCACGGTCTCGATCGGCGCATCGGCGTCGATGAGTACACAGCGCTGCGGTTCGGCGGCAGCGATGGCACGAAAGCCGTCACGTACGCGTTGATGGAAGACCTGGCCCAGGCTTTCGAACCGGTGCTCCGTACCATGACGCACGGCGGCACGGGCGAGGCCGGTCTCGACCGGCAGGTCGAGGATCAGCGTGAGGTCGGGAGCGAAGTCGCCGACGGCCAGCTGATAGAGCGCCTCGATGCGCTCATGCGCGAAACCGTGACCGTAGCCCTGGTAGGCGCGGGTCGAATCGGCGAAGCGATCGCTGATCACCCATTGGCCGCGGGCCAGCGCCGGCCGGATGGTGCGCTCCAGGTGATCGCGGCGCGCCGCGAACATCAACAAGGCCTCGGTCGTACCGTCCCAGGCATCGCCCGGTCCTTCGACCAGCAGCTTGCGGATCAGTTCGGCGCCCGGTGAGCCACCCGGCTCGCGGGTCATGGCGACATCGATACCTTGGCGGCGCAAGTGGTCGGCCAGGAAGCGGATCTGTGTCGATTTACCCGCGCCCTCGCCGCCTTCCAGGGTGATGAACCTGCCGTTTGTTCCGGCCATCGGTGTCAGGACATCCAGCCGAACAGGTAGTGCTTGAGCACGCTGAAGGCGCGACCCACCGGGCCCAGCCGCGGCACGTCAGCACCGGCATAGAGTGGGATCTCGACCGGGGGCGACGCCGGGGCCGCTTGCACGATCGCCTTGCCGATCGGATCACCCTTGCGGACGGGGGCCTGCACCGGGCCGGCGTACTCGACCTTCACGCGGACGCCGGCTTCCTGGCCGATCGGCACAGTGGCGGCCACGGGCTTGGCTGCCACCAGCGGGACCTTGCCCACCTCGCCGAGCCAGACATCGGCATGTGCCACGGTTTCACCGGCACGGAACGCGACCTTGTTGCTGTACTCGCGGAACCCCCACTCCATCAGGCGCGCCGATTCGCTGGCGCGTGACCGCATGTCGGGCAGGCCGTTCACCACCAGGATCAACCGGCGCCCTTCACGGATGGTCGACGCGGTGAGGCCGTAGCCGGCGTCCTCCGAATGACCGGTCTTCAGCCCATCGGTACCCAGCGTCATACCCAGCAGGCGGTTGCGGTTTTCCTGGCGAATATTGTTCCAGGTGAACTCGGTCAGCGCGTAGTAGCGGTAGTACTCGGGGAAATCCTCGATCGTGTGCCTGGCCAGGATCGCCAGGTCGCGCGCGGTGACGTACATGCCTTCCGTCGGCCAGCCGCTGGCGTTCTTGAACACAGAGCCGGTCATGCCCAGTTCGCGCGCCCGTTTGGTCATGCGCGCGGCAAACGCCTCTTCCGTTCCCGACAGGCCCTCGGCCAGCACGACACAGGCATCGTTGCCCGACAGCGTGATCACGCCCTTGACCAGGTCGTCGACCGAGATCTCGGAGTTGATCTCGACGAACATGCGCGAGCCGCCCATGCTGCGCGCCTTTTCGCTGACGCGGAACTTGGTGTCCGGCCGCAGGCGGCCCGCCTTCAGTTCCTCGAAGACGATGTAGACGGTCATCATCTTGGCCATCGAGGACGGCAGCATCGGCTTGTCGGCGTCCTTGAACAGCAGGACGGCGTCGGTCGTCGCGTCGATCAGATAGGCGAAGCGCGCCAGAGTACCGATGCCGACCTGGGATGGCGGCAGTGCCTCCAGCGGCGGGCCGGCCTTGGATGAACCACCGGCGCCCTTGTGACCTGCCGGTGCCCGCGGTTTGGTCGCCGGTTTGGCTTGTGCCTCTTGCTGAGCCTCAGCGGTCACCGGTGCCGCAATGCTCAACGCCAGCATCAGGGCCGCCAGTAGCATGGGCAGACGATGCAGCATGAAGATCCTCCGCTGGCCTAGTCCGTGACGACCCGGCTGTCGTTGTGGCCGGCGCGCTGCATGGCGCCGCGCACGTTGTAGGCCTCGTCCGGGCTGCCGTAAGGGCCGACGCGGACACGATAGACCGCAACGCCGCTGGGGCCGGTGACCTGCCCGATCGATGCGTCGCCGAAACGCGACAGTGATGCCCGCAACCGCTCGGCATTGTCCAGGCTGGCAAACGCGCCGGCCTGGACGAAATAGCCGCCACCGGTCGCCGGTGGCGTCGCGACGACCGGCACGAATGCCGCTGTCGGCGCTGGCGCGGTTGCCTGCACGAAAGCCGGTTCCGGCGGTGGTGGCGGTTCAGCCACGGGCATCGGCGGTGGCGGCGGTGCGGCGGCGACCATGACCGGCGCCGACTGTGCCGGCAGGCGCTGGATCGCCGCCAGCTGGTCGGCGGCACTGCCACCGTTGACCGCGATGTCCTTCACGACCCGGCTTTCGCGTTCCATGAGTTCGACCCGCACCGGGACCACGCCGGCACGTGTCATATCAAGCTGTTCGGCGGCCGCTTTGGAGAGATCCAGGATGCGCCCGCTGGCGAACGGTCCGCGGTCGTTGATCCGCACCACGGCGGTCCGGCCGTTGCTGAGGTTGGTAACGCGCACGATGCTGGGCATCGGCAGCGTTCGGTGCGCCGCCGATGGCAGGTTCTGGTTGTACGGCTCCCCGTTGGCTGTGCTGTTGCCGTGGAAGCCGGGTCCGTACCATGAGGCTTGGCCGGTCTCGGAATATGACCAGTCTTCGGACGGCCGGTAGGTCCGGCCGGCAATCGTATAGGGATTGCCGACCTTGTAGCTGCCGCGGCTGGTGTCGGGCGCACCACCGCGGCTGGCGCAGCCGCCCAGCGCGAGCGCCAACAAGACCGGTACCACCAGTAGCCGCGCAGAGGGGGACTGCGGGCAACGAGATATAGTGTTCATTACCCGCTTTTTACCACGCTATGGGGCCTGTCGGCGAGTCCAGCCTCAGCCCGGTCGAACGGCGCGGATCTCCGCCGTCAGGTCGTCGAGTTGCCGGACCAGTTCGGTCGCCAGCACATGGATATGCGGTGCGGACGCGCGGCTGCGGTGAACGAACAGGCCGATCTCGCTGCTGGCCAGACCCGGTTCACCCAGGGGTACGCACACCAACTCGCCGCGCCGGATCTCGTCGACAAAGCCAGTCGGTGTGAAAAAACCGATGCCCAGACCGGAGGTCATCGCGGCCTTCATGACCGTGAGCGAATTGGACAGGATACGGGCGTTGAACTGGGCGCCGCTGTGAATGAACTCGCTTTCCGACACTGCATCCAGCAGCCACGGATCGTTCAGCATCACCACCGGGTAGTCGGCGCACTGCGTGAGCGTCAGGGTACCGGCTGGTGCCAGGGGATGGTCGGGCCGCATGATGGCCCCCAGCGCGGTGCGCAACCGGGCGATGACCTCATAGCTGCGCTGGCGCTTGTCGATGAACAGCAGCGCCACGTCGGGCCGGCCGGCCCGCATCTCCTCTACATGCTCGGCCGGGTCGGCGTCGATGACGCGAAACACGATGTGGGGATGGTGCGCGGCAACCGCTTCGATCGCGCGCGGCACGACGCGCACCAGCAGTGACGGAATCGCCACGACACGCACCTCGCCATGCACGTCCCCCTTCAGCGCCGCGATATCGTTGCAGGTGCGCTGCCAGTCGGACAGGGTATGCCGGGCGTGTCGCAGCAATTGCTCGCCGGCGGCCGTCAGGCGAACGCCGTTGCCGCGTCGCTCGAACAACGCGGTGCCCATTTCGTCTTCCAGCTTCAAGATCTGGCGGTTGACCGCCGATGAGGCGACGTTCAGGGCCGCCGCGGCGCGCCGGATCGAGCCCAGACGGGCGACCGTATCAAGGTAGCGCAGCACCACCGCGTGCATGGCCGGTCCCTCCCCCTGACGGCTCCAGTGCTGCCGAAAAGGCATCACCTCGCGCGAAAATCTCTTCTTCCGATGTTCGGCGAACCGTTCCTAAAGTCAACAATCCGCAAGCGGGTAATCGGCCGAAAACAAGGGAAACAGCGGCGATTGGCACGCTTTCGGCAAGGAAGCCCGGGTCGACGCGACCCGACACAGGGAGATGCGCACCATGACGATGACGTCGTCCGCAACCCGACGGCATGTCCTCAGAACCGGCGCCGTCCTGACTGCCGGCCTGGCCTGCCCGCTGATCCTGCCGGCGCGAACTTTCGCCCAGCCGGCCGGCACCCAGACCATCAACATGCAGCTGGGCTGGCTCGCCAACAATAACCAGCTCGGCGAGATCGTCGCCAAGCGGCTGGGCTACTTCGAGGAAGAACGGATCAACTTCGCGATCCAGCCGGGCGGCCCCAGCATCGACGGCGTCGCCATCGTCGCCTCGGGCCGCTACGAGATCGGCCAGGTTTCGTCCAGCCCGTCGCTGCTGCTGGCCGCCTCGCAGGGCATTCCGGTGAAGTGCTTCGCCGTGGGGGCCCAGCAGCACCCGTACAGCTTCTTCTCGCTGCCGGCCAAGCCGATCAAGTCGCCGCAGGACATGGTCGGCAAGAAGGTCGGCATCCAGGCCACCGGTCGCGTGCTGCTGTCGGCGCTGCTGCGCCAGCACAAGATCGCCGAGAGCGACGTTAAGATCGTCGTTATCGGCGCCGACATGTCGCCGCTGCTCACCGGCCAGGTCGACTGCGTCACGGGCTGGGAGACCAACCGTACCGCGCTCAAGCCGCTGGGCCCCGACATGCTCACCATGCGCCTGTGGGACCACGGCGTGCGCCTCTACGCCATGCCCTACTACGCCACGGCCAAGACACTGGAGGCCAAGGGGCCGCTGCTGGCCGGCTTCCTGCGCGCCGCCGGCCGGGGCTGGCAATACGCCCACGACAACCTGGAGAAGGCTGTCGACCTCTTCATGAAGGAGTACCCCGACCTGGTCCGCGATGATGAACTCACGGCGTCCAAGATCCTGCTGAACTACATTTTCACCGACAAGACCCGGGCGAGCGGCTGGGGTTGCTTCGACACCGCGGTGTGGCAGGAGCAAATCGATCTCTACGCCGCCCTGAACCAGTTCTCCGCCGGCGCGCCCAAGGTGGCGGCAGTCATGACCACGGCCGTGCTCGACGCGACGCAGGACAAGCGCCCGAAGATCGGTTGAGGGAGACGCATCATGCCCGCGCTCGCCCTAGACCGTTCATCCGATCGGGTGTCGCCAACTGTGGCAGGGGATGCAAACCCCGCCATCGCCCTGGACCGGGTGACCGTCCGCTTCACCACCGAACGCGGCACGGTGACCGCGCTCGACGGCATCAACCTGTCGGTCCAGCAAGGCGGCTTCGTCACCCTGCTGGGCCCTTCCGGTTGCGGCAAGTCCACGCTGTTGCGCGTCGTGGCGGATCTGATCGCGCCGTCCAGCGGTTCCGTACGGGTCCTGGGGGGTGACGCTTCGGCCGCGCGTGAACGGCGCGATATCGGCTTCGTGTTCCAGGATGCGGCCCTGCTGCCGTGGCGCACGGCGCAGCAGAATGTCGAGCTGCCGCTCGAGGTTGGCGGCGGCCGCGCCCGCCCCGGCAAGCGCAGCCCGCGCGAGCTCCTCGATCTGGTCGGCCTGGCCGGTTGGGAGAACGCCTACCCGCACGAATTGTCGGGCGGCATGCGCCAGCGTGTGTCGATCGCCCGGGCGCTGGTCAACGACCCCAAGCTGCTGCTGATGGACGAGCCCTTCGGCGCGCTGGACGAGATCACGCGCGACCGTCTGAACGAGGAGCTGTTGCGGGTATGGGAGGAGACGAGGACCACGATCCTCTTCGTTACCCACTCGATCTATGAGGCGGCGTTCCTGGGCCAGGAGGTGCTGCTGCTGGCGGCCCGTCCCGGCCGTGTCCGCGAACTGCTGCCCGTTGACCTGCCGGCGCCGCGCCAGATCGCGATGCGCGAGACCCGCGCCTTCGTCGAGCTTGTCGCGCACCTGCGCCGCGTCCTGGAGACCTGCTGATGTCGATCCGCGCGACAGATGCCCTGCAGATGGGCGGCGCCTTCGTCGAGGACGCCGAAGCGCAGGCCCGCTTTCACGGTGCACAACGATTCCTCGCCTGGCGGCGTCGCCTGCTGCCCATTGCGGCCGTCATCGGCCTCCTGGTGGTGTGGGAGATCGCGGTCGTCGTCTTCGACATCAAGCCGTTCATCGCGCCGGCGCCCAGCATGGTGGCCAAGGTGCTGGCCGCCAAATTCGGCATGCTGATGTCCAACCTGCTGCCGACCGCGATCGAAGCGATATCGGGCTTCCTGCTGGGCAATGCGGCAGCGATCGCGATCGCCACGGCCTTCGTCTACAAGCGCACCTTGGAGGAGGCGTTCTTCCCCGTCGCGGTGATGATCAACACCATCCCGGTCGTGGCGAAAGCACCGATCCTGGTGCTGCTGCTGGGCAACGGCATGGAGCCGAAGATCGCCATTGCGGCGCTGATCTGCTTCTTCCCGACCTTGGTCAACATGACCCGCGGCCTGCGCGACGTGAGCCCGCAGCAGCTCGAGCTGATGCGCATCCTGTCGGCCTCGCCGCGCGAGGTGTTCATCAAGCTGCGCCTGAAGAACGCCCTGCCCTATCTGTTCTCCGCGCTGAAGATCGCAGCCTCGACGGCGGTGATCGGCGCCATCGTCGGCGAATGGATCGGCGCCACCGCCGGTATCGGCGCCCTGATCATCCAGGCGACTTACAATTTCGATTCGCCCCTGCTCTACGCCACCATCGTCGTCGGCTCGGCGTTCTCCGCCGCCTTCTTCGGCGTCATCAGCTGGGCCGAGCATCGTTTCCTGAAATGGAACGTCAGTCACGCGACCTGAGCCGCGCGCCTGATCTCCTGCCCCGCAGTTTGGAGCGACCCACATGACATCCGTTCACATCGTCGAGCCGGAAGGCCATGTCCCTGTCGTGGCCCGCGCCGACCTGGTCGTGGTCGGCGGCGGCCCGGCCGGCATCGCCGCCGCAGTGGCCGGCGCCCGCAACGGGCTGTCGGTGATGCTGCTGGAACGCTACGCCTATCTCGGCGGCCTGGCGTCGGGCGGCATGGTCCTGGTGCTGGACGATATGTGCAACGGCGCCGAGATCAGCGTGCGCGGCCTGTGCGGCGAGATGATCGACCGCATGGAGCGCATCGGCCTGTGCGTCACGCCGCCCGAGGCCGATCGGCGTTCGGACGAGGCGATGTGGCGGAAATGGTCGCGCTGGGGCGTGTTCGATTTCCACTCGCACGTGAAGCCGCAGCCGATCTGCTACGCCAGCGCCTTCGATCCCGACGGCTACAAGCGCGTGGCCAACGACATGGTGCGCGAAGCCGGTGTCCAGCTGCGACTGCACAGCTGGTTCTCGCGCGCCATTGTTGAGGACGGCCGCATCACCGGCGTCGTCTGCGACAGCAAGGAAGGCCGCCAGGCGGTGATGGGGTCGGTGGTGGTCGACGCCACCGGCGACCTCGACGTCGCGGCCTCGGCCGGTGCGCCGTTCATCCAGGGGGCGTTTATCGTCACCACCGTGTTTCGCCTGGGCGGCGTCGACACCGACGCGGCGGAGCGCTTCGAGTACGAGGATCCGGCGGCGTTCAATGCCATCGACCGCGAGGCCAAGCGCATCATGGGCGGATCGTGGGACAAGTGGTGGCTGAAGACACCGCTGCCCGGCATCGTCTGGTGCAACTGCCCGCACATGGCCGGCTTCGACGGCCTGAAGATCGATGACCTGACCCGGGCCGACTTCCAGGGACGTGACCGAATCGCCGCCCTGCTGGCCTATGTGCGCCAGAAGATGCCGGGCTTCGAGAAGGCCTTCGTCGTCGACGTGGCGCCGCAGATCGGCGTGCGCCAGACGCGGCTGTTGGACGGCGCCTACGTGATGTCGAAAGAGGACGTCACGCAGCGTCGTCACTTCACTGACTCCGTCGCCCGCGGCCGCGACTACTACTATCCGTACCGGTCGCTATTGCCGCGCAACGTGGCGCAGCTGCTGGTGGCCGGCCGGCACTATTCGGCGACGTCGGCGGCGCAACGCATTTCGCGCGAGATCCCGCCCTGCATGGCGATGGGCGAAGCCACGGGCGTAGCCGCGGCACTGGCGCTGAAAGCCGATGTCACCGTCGACAAGGTCGATGTGGCGCGCTTGCAGGCGGTACTGCGCGCCCAGGGCGCCGATCCGGGTGACCAGCCCGCGGCCAATGCGTACGTGGCGCAAGCCGCCGAATAACGGGAGCGACAGAGTATGCAGAGCGATGCGATCCAGCCCCTGTCGGGCGTGCGGGTGATCGACTTCTCGCAGGTGATGCTGGGCCCGAGCGCCACGCAGGTGCTGGCCGACTACGGCGCCGACGTGATCAAGATCGAGCGGCCGGGCGCCGGCGATCTGTCGCGCGGTTCGATCCCCGGCGATCCGGATGGGCCGAACAACCCGGTGTTCCGCAGCCTGAACCGCAACAAGCGTTCGATGGCGCTCGACCTGCGCGGCGAGGACGGCCGGCAGGTGATCTACGATCTGGTGCGCGGCGCCGATGTCGTCGTCAACAATTTCCGCGCCGGCGTGATGGAGCGCATGGGCTTCGGCTACGCCAAGCTGGCGGAGATCAACCCGCGCATCATCTGTGCCTTCGGCTCGGGCTTCGGCCAGGCCGGACCGCTGGCCTACAAGGGCGGCCAGGACATTCTGGCCCAGGCGCTGTCGGGCGTGATGATGCGCAAGTGCAACGACGACGAACCGCTCACCATCTACGCCACCTCGCTGTGCGACTACTCGGCCGGCATGCACCTGGTGCAGGCGATCCTGCTCGCCCTGCTGCAGCGGGAGAAGACAGGCCGCGGCCAGCAGGTGTCGGTGTCGCTGTTTGAATCCATGTTGGCGATGCAGATGCAGGAAGCCGCGATGTGGCTGCAGCGCGGCCGCGATTTCAGCTGGGGTGCCTATCCGCTGACCGGCGCCTTCAAGACCACTGACGGCGCCGTCGTGCTGGTCGGCGCCTTCAAGGCCAACCCGCTGCAGGACATCTGTGCCGCGCTCGGTCTGCCCGACCTGTCGGCCGATCCGCGCTACGCCACCTTCGACGGCCAGATGGAGCACAAGGCGGCGTTGCATGCCTTGTTCCGGGAACGCTTCGCCAGCAACACGACGGAACATTGGCTCGCGCGACTGGACGAGCAGGACCTGCTGTGCGCCCCGGTGTTGAAGCTGTCGCAGGCGCTGGCGCACGAGCAGACACAGGTCAATGGCAGCGTCGTCTCGCATCAGGCCAGTGATCCGCTGGCGCTGATCGGATCGCCGCTGACCATGGACCCGTCGGCGTTCCGCATTCGCCACGCGCCGCCGGCATTGGGTGCCGATGGCGAGGCAATCCTGGCCGAGGCCGGTTTCTCCGCCGACCGGATCCGCCGGCTGCGCGAGACAGGTGTGCTGGCATGACGGTGCATTTCAGCATCGAGGGCCATGTCGCGCGGGTCACCATCGATCGGCCCGATCGGATGAACGCCGTCGACCTGGCGACGGAAGCCGAATTGATCCGGATCTGGGAAGCAATCGAGCGCGACCGCGCGGTTCGCGCCGTCGTGCTGACCGGCGCTGGCGAGCGCGCCTTCTGCACCGGTGCCGACATGAAGGGCGGACCGGGATTGAGCGGGCTCGAATACTGGGCCGCCCCTCGCCCCGGCGGCTTTGGCGGCATCGCTTTGCGCGAGACACTCGACGTACCGGTGATCGCCCGGGTCAACGGCCATGCGCTGGGCGGCGGCCTGGAGATGGTGCTGGGTTGCGACATCGTCGTCGCGTCGGCAACGGCCAGCCTCGGCCTGCCGGAGCCGCGGGTCGGCCGCCTGGCACTCGACGGCGGCATCGCGCTGCTGTCGCGCCGCCTGACGCACGTACAGGCCATGGGGTTGCTGCTGACCGGCCGGCGCATCGGCGCTGACGAGGCATTGCGCCTGGGCCTGGCCAATGAGGTCGCGGCGCCGGACAAGCTGGATGCCGCCGTCGACCGCTGGGTGGCGGATATCCTGGCCTGCGCGCCGTTGTCAGTGCGGGCGATCAAGCAGATGGTGCGCGCCGGCGCTGGATTGACGGCCGCCCAGGCCCAGGCACTGCGCTTGCCGGCACTGATTGAAGCGCTGCAGTCCACTGATCAGGACGAAGGCGTACGCGCCTTCCAGGAAAAGCGTTCGCCGCAGTGGCAGGGGCGATAGGGCACCCTGCCATGACGCATATCATCGCCTCGGCCTGCATCGATGTGAAGGACGGCGACTGCCAGAAGGTCTGCCCGGTCGACAGCATCTATGAAGGCGGGCGGATGATGTATATCCAGCCCGACGAATGCATCGATTGCGGTATCTGCCTGTCGGTCTGCCCGGTGCAGGCGATCTATGCCGATGACGAACTGCCGGCCGCGGAAGAAGCATTTCGCGCCGCCAACCTGGAATTCTTCGGCCCGGCTGTCACCGGCTGGGGCGCACCCGGTGGCGCCGGTCCGCAGCACGTTAGTGCGCTGGATCATCCCGTGGTCGGACACTCTGGCAGTCCGGGTGTTCCGCCCACGCCGCAGGCGAAAGCGTAGCTTTCGCCTGCGCATAGCGCCGACACATCGGCGAGACGACCATACCCGGACTGATTCAGTCGCTGCCTGCCTTCGACGCTGCGGGGGCTGTTCCGGCAGCGGGTGCTGCAGCTGGTGGCGCCTCGACGGTTGGCTTGGCCGGCTCGGGATTGGATGACTCGGGCTTGGGCGCTTGGGGCGTCGGCGCTTCGGGCTTCGGTGGCTCGGACGCGGCCGCCGGTGCGGCGGGCGTCTGCTCGCCTGAAGGTGCGGGCCCCGTCTCCGGTGGCTTGGGGGGGACTGCCGCCGGCTGAACGGCGGGCGCCGGTGGTGGTGTCCAGCGACGTGCGGCGGCGCGGGCCAGGTAGGCGCGCTCCTCGGCTTGCCAGTTGGCATAGACATCCGGGTGACTGGCGATCTGGCCTTGCTCGTCCGGGAAGCGCGTGTAGTACACGAGGAAGACCGGAATTTGCTCCGGCAACGGCACCGAATACGTCGAGCCGCGGGCGATCATCTTGTCGATCTCGCCGGCCGTCACGCCCAGCGCCCAGGCGGCCAGCGAACGCACCTGCTCGACACGAATGCAGCCATGGCTGAAGGCACGCCGAGTCCGACTGAACAGGCCTCTCTGGTTGGTGTCGTGCAGGAAGATGAACTGATCGTTGTCCATCTCGAACATGAGCCGGCCCAACGGATTATTCGGGCCTGGCGGGATCGGCACAGCCGCTTCGTTGCGGATCATCGACGGCGTCGGTGTCCACGCCGGATTGAAGCGTACCGCGAATGCCGAGCTGTTCAGTTCCGGTGTCCGCGTCGCGGGCTGGCCCAGCACGACCTTGCTACGGATCACCGGCTCTCCGTTCTCGACGGCGATCAGCTCATAGGACGGGATGTTGACCAGGATGAACTTGCCCCGCGTTGGCACGGCAACATTGATGCCGTTCTGGCGCAGCATCTTGATGTAGGCGCTGGGCGGCGCCTCGTCGGCCGGCTTCGGCGCCGTGGCTTGTTGTGGGTCCGATGCCGTGACGCAACCGGCCAACGCCAACGCCGCGGCCAACGCCGCAAATGTCGCCCGACCGGACGAACGCGATATCCAGCCGACGGACATCGGCCTACCAACACCGCCCGACGGCGCGTGCTGCCCTTCTTGAATCATGACGGACCCCAACCCGCAATACACTGAACGCTTAATCAGTATACACCATTTGGGGTCGAAGGTTCTGCTGGTGCGAGTGACCGGATTGACGCAGCCGGTATGCTTTTCCTGCAGAGAATCAACAGGATATTGGCTCAATCATATGCAGGGTCATGACAATGGATTTAACCCGCAACCCGGTCGGAAAGAATGCCAACAGCCAGGGCAAAGAAGTCGGATGGATTCCAGCGCCGGATGGCATTGAAGTTCGAGGTCACGCGGTAGGTCCGGCCTCCGGCGCCTTCGGGCGTCACCAGGCGCCCCCCTGCCCCGGCTGACGACTGGCTCGTGACCTCCTCACCCCAGCGCTGGCTGGCCTGCCAGCCGGACTTGCGCAGGTAATTGGCGGCCGACGCGAACACATCGGCCTTGGTGCCCCAGATGTCACGCTTGCCGTCACCATCGCCGTCGACCGCCAGCGCGAGAAAGCTCGTGGGCATGAACTGGCACTGCCCCATGGCGCCGGCCCACGAGCCCAGCATGCGCTCGGGCGTGATATGACCCTGGGCCAGGATCTTCAGGGCGGCCATCAGTTCGGCGCGGAAATACTTCGGACGCCGCCCGTTATAGGCCAGCGTCGCCAAGGCCCCGACGACCAGGAACGTGCCCATCCTGGTACCGTAGTTGCTCTCGATGCCCCACAGCGCCACGATGACATTCGACGGCACGCCGTAGCTGTCGCTGATGCGGCTCAGCAGCGCGGCATTGGCGCGCAGATTTTCCCGGCCACGCGCAACGCGCTCCTCCGACACCACGCGCTCGAGGTACTCCTGCCAGGAGAGCTTGAACTCCGGCTGTGACTGGTCGAGTTCGAGCACGCGCGGGATCGGCTCGACACCGCGAAAGGCGCGATCGAGGGTGCCGGCATCGATGCCCTGCCCCAGCGCCTCGCGCCGCACGCCCTGTAGCCAGGCCTGAAAGCCGGCGTCGGCCGAGGCCGTGTGCGCGTAGACCGGCACCAGGGTTGCGGTCGTGGCGAGGCGTGTAAATGTACGACGGTGCATCATGGTACGACGCTTTATCACGCCCGGCGCGAGGCAACCAAGGCATCATCGGGGCAACATTGAGCCGCCGGCACCATCCGCCGTTGGCCACTGCCGGCATTGCGAGAGAACAATCGCCGCGCTATGGGAGGCGCCCGTGGATGGGTGGCCGAGCGGTTTAAGGCACCGGTCTTGAAAACCGGCGTGGGGGCAACTTCACCGTGGGTTCGAATCCCACCCCATCCGCCATCCGCCGCCGAGCCTGGCGGGGACTTTGGTTTGCCTCACTGCATTTCGAAAGAATCTCGTCGGCAACGAAGGCGAGCGGCACCGTAGCGTCAATGCTCACTGCATTCTTCGGGACATCCTCCTTCGTTGCATGCAATCGCGCAATCAGCTCCCGTTCGATTGATCTTCCGCCGAACTCGTCTTCTGGCCTTCCGGCAAGCCGCCGATTCAACGTGTCAAGATCGACGTCGGCCAAGGTTATCGCGACACTGGCCACGTGATGAGGCGGAACATCAAATTCAGTCACTCCTTTCAGGCGTGGAAGCGAATTCCATAGGCAGGCTTCAATCCTCGATCGCCTCGATGCCACGCCGCTCAAGATGCGCAAGGTGGTCCTTCATCGCCTTGAGCTGATCAGGCGAGTGCCCCTTCCAACCGGTGACCTCGCCAATGACACGAAGTGGAGCCCGGGTGCGGTACGACTTCGTCGGATTGCCCGGGAACTTCTTGTCCGTCAGGTTGGGGTCGTCTTCAAACGGGCCGGTTGGCTCGACGATGTAGATCCGTCCTGGTCCTTCGCCATAGGCCAACTCCGCGCCCCAGGTGGCCGCGTCCAAGGTCGCAGTCAGGTAGACATAGGCCGCTTTCTTTCTCTTGCCGTAGTTGGAGGCGTAGCCGGGTTCGATCAGGTCACCCTGCTTCAGGTCAGCCTTCGTGCCGTGGTACAATGGCTGCGGATCCGGTACATCTCTGGCTGTCATCGATCGTCGGTCCTCTGGTCGCCGGACTGTCCGGCTGCGCACGCGTTGGCGAGCACGGGTGGTTGCTGTGATTGGCTGCATTCCTTGCACACGAAGACATAAAACGGCTTGCCGCCGTGGCGAACCCGGGCCTCTTCAGGCGACACACCGAGATCTTCGGTCGCGACCCGAAGCGCAGCCGTCATGAGCGTCGCGAGCGATGCCCGTTTCTGGGACCGAACGTCACGAAAGTACGCCAAGGGTGCGATTGCCGACCAGGCTGGCTATGGGCGCACGCTGGACCGGACCCGTGCCCTGTTGAGGCCCGATGACAGGGTGTTGGAACTGGGCTGTGGAACAGGAACGACGGCGCTCCGGCTCGCGGGCGATGTTCAGGACTATCTCGCAACCGATATCTCCGCCGGAATGATCGCGATCGCCAATGAGAAACACGCTGACGCCCCTGTCCCGGCTCTCGCCTTTCGCACCACGACGGCAGAAGAACTCACGCCTGATGCAGCACCGTTCAACGCGGTTCTGGGCTTCAACTATCTCCACCTGGTCCGCGACCTTTCCGGCACACTGCGCCACATTCATGCGTTGCTCGCCGCGGAAGGCCTGTTCATCTCCAAGACGCCCTGCGTCGGGGATATGAATCCGCTCATCCGCGTTGCGTTGCCCGTGATGCGCGCAGTCGGCAAAGCACCCTATGCTGGCGTCTTTCGGGCGACGGAGCTCGGTCAGCTTATATGTGCGGCAGGCTTCGACATCCTTGCTACTGAAAGCCATGCCACCAAGGGCAACGACAACCGTCCTTACATCGTCGCGCGCAAGAGGTGATCGGATCTCCCAAAGATCCGGACCACCATCGCACAAGCCAGCCACTATCTTTCTCTCAATGTCTTTCCTTCATACTGCACCAGCAACTCACTCAGATCATGGGCAGACCTTTCAATGGAATCCTCGCTCATGACGCCCATGCCGACCTCAAATATCGCACCGTTGCCGTCGATGAGTATGGCCTGGCCGCCGCTATCGTCACCAATCATGAAGTAGTCAGGAAGATAGAGCGGAACCTCATAGTCAACATTCCTTTGGACAAGAGCCGCGGTGTCCAGCAATGCCAGGCTTCCGGCAGAGTGCAGCCCGTTGCAGATACGCAGGAAGTTCCTGTACCCGTCCGGGAGCACGAATTTTATCTGCGCCTGAACGGCATCAATCTCGTCGTCTGAGGCCGGGGGATTGAGGTCGAACCGTTTCATCAAATCGTTTCTATCAAGCATCAGATCCCCCAGGACCGAGCGTGGCCTGTTGCGAAGGCGACACCGTTATCGGATATGGTGGCGGCATGAAAATGGCGACCCCGCTCGCCCGGGCGTTCGGCCGTCGGGCCTTCGGCGAGAACCCTGCCGGCTACCACGGCGCGCGGCCTCCGTATCCGGAATGGGTGTATGACGTTCTCGTCGCGCGATGCGGCTTGCATCACAAGGCGGCGGTTTTTGAAATTGGACCTGGCACGGGCACGGCGACACGTCAGCTGCTCGCGCGCGGCGCCAATCCCCTGACGGCCATCGAACCGGACCAGCGCCTCGCTGCATTCCTGCGCGCGAACAATCCGGACAGTGCATTGACGATCATTGTCGCCGCCTTCGAGGAGGCCGCGCTCGACAAGAGCACCTTCGATCTCGGTGTCAGCGCGACCGCCTTTCACTGGCTCGACGAAGACCAGGCGCTCGTGAAGATCGCCGGCTTGCTTCGCCCCGGCGGTTGGTGGGCAGCAATCTGGAACGTATTCGGCGACGATAGTCGACCCGATCCGTTTCACGAGGCGACCCGGGACCTGCTGGGAGCGCCGGACAACCCTTCCGCCGGCGACAAGGGCATTCCCTTCGGCTTGGATACGGATGCACGCCTGGCCGCCTTGAGGCGCAACGGGGCATTCGACGTCGTGGAGAGCAGGACGAGCCAGTGGTCCCTCGTCCTCGACGCCGACCAGACGGTGGCACTGTATGCGACGTACTCGAACGTGAATGCCCGTCCCGACCGCGCGGCGATCCTGACTGAGCTCGGCCGCATCGCGCGCGATACGTTCACGGATCGCGTCGTCCGGAACATGACGACGAGCCTCTTTATCGCCCGACGAACACGATAAGGCAGCGCTGGACGGCCAGATCCACGCGTCCGCCTAATACTAAGGAATTGACCTAACTATATCAGTCGCCTATGACTGCGCCTCGGGTACAGGCGATTTGTGCCCTTTCGCAGGAAGAGGCCGTGACGCCAAAGCCTCGCGGCAGTGCACCGCAACACCAACAAATGCCCCACCCTGCCGTCGTGGACCGGATCTTTCGTGCCCTGTCCGATCCGACGCGGCGTAACGTCCTGGAGCGACTGACCTCCCGCTCGGCGTCAGTGAGTGAACTCGCGGCGCCTTACGGCATGGCTCTGCCGTCTTTCATCGAGCACCTGAAAGTGCTGGAGGGCAGCGGCCTGGTGCGGTCGCACAAGGCCGGACGGGTCAGAACCTACGAACTCGCCGCCGACCAGCTCAAGCTGGCCGAAGACTGGCTCGGGCGCCAGCGCACGCTGTGGGCACGCCGCCTCGATCAGCTCGACAGTTACCTGCTCAAACTCAAGGAAGAGGAATCCTCATGACACTGCCCACCGTCACGATCAATCCCAAGCTCGACCTCGTCCTCGAACGCGAACTCGACGTTCCGGTGGAACTTGTCTGGCGCGCCTGGACGACGCCGGACCATCTGCGCCACTGGTTCGCGCCCAAGCCCTGGATGATCACGGCGTGCGACCTGGATCTGCGTCCCGGCGGAGCGTTCAACTTCACGATGCGCTCGCCGGAGGGCGAGGAATATCCCAACACCCAGTGCTATCTCGAGGTGAAGCCGCTCGAGCGGCTGGTCCTCACGGACACCCTGCTGGGCGGCTACCGGCCCTCGCCCGCCCCCTTCTTCACCGCCATCCTGGACTTCGCCAGGAACGGCAGCGGCACACGGTACAGGGCCATCGCCATCCACGGCGACGAATCCAACCGACAGAAGCACGAAGAAATGGGCTTCCATGAAGGCTGGGGCACGGTGGTCGGCCAGATGGTAGACTACATCAAGACAGGGGCACTCTAGTCCTCCCCTGACACCATGATCATGCCTTCGCTCTGCTGTGGAGGGCGCTAGAAAAATCGGTTGAGGAACGCGGCAGCTTTATCGGAGATGCCGACGATCTTGTTGGTGGCCTGACGGTAGAACTTGAAGTTGAGCTCGGTGGCTGGTTGGCCGTCATCCCAATCCGTGAGAGGCTTGAGCTCGCTGCGCCCCAGTGATCGCTTCGCGAGTGCGGTGCGGCGGATGGAAAGACTTACGCGCGGCGTTTGTCGGACGACGCCGCGCTTCCTTGCGACTGCCTGGGCTGAAGTGACAACACCACGCGCGATCAGCCCGCGGCCGCCCTCGTTCTCGCTGGCGAAGACGAACACGATGTCGCCCGCAGCGATGCGCTTGCCGCCGTACATGGTCTTCTGCGCGACGAACGCGAACGTTCTCGCCCGTGGGTCGTCGACCGCGGCCTTGATCGCGAACGCCATGCACCATCTCTCCCACCCATTCCAACCGCGGGGCCTCACTGGAGTCTTTCAGAAACGTCGCCGTTGCTCCACCATCATCGTTCACACATCGGCTGGTGATGGGAGAATGTCATGATCGAGCTCGGCAAGGCGCCGACTTTGCGCTCGCCGCGGCTGCAACTGCGTCCGCACCGGGAGGATGACTTGGACGCCGCTGCCGCGTTGTGGTGTGATCCCGATGTCATTCGATACATCGGTGGTCGTGCCTTCACGCGCGAAGAAGTATGGCACCGCCTGTTGCGCTACATGGGCCACTGGATGGTTCGGCCCTACGGATACTGGGCGATCATCGAGCATACCAGCGGCCGCTTCATCGGCGAAGTCGGCCTGGCCGACTGGCAGCGCGACGGTATCGCCGAACTCCGCGGCGTACCGGAAGGCGGCTGGGCAATGCTTCCCGCAGCCCATGGCCAGGGGTTTGCGACCGAAGCGCTGGGCACGATGCTGGCATGGGCAGACGCGGCACTGGCCTGCCCGATCGCCTGCATGATCGACAGCGAGAACGCCGCCTCCATCAGGCTCGCAAAACGCCTGGGATTTGCGGAGACGTCCAGGCGCTTGCGCGCAGACCGTACGACGCTGTTCTTCCGGCGCCCCGCCTGCCCCACATGAGCGAGACCATCTGCAAACAGGATCAAGCCGGCGATCAAGTCCTGCGGCAAACAGGAGCGCAAGGTCATGCCACCACAGGAGATCGACATGCCCGCCGCCGTCCGCCCCGCCGGCTCCCTGATCGACGCGCACACGGCGCAGCCGGTACTCGCCCCCTTCGTGAAACAATCGTCTTTCAGCACACCCGGCCGCCATGCCCCGCTTTTTGATGCCCTGCCGGGCGATCCGGTCGGCGTGGCGCGGGTGGTTCAGGGATTACTGATCTATGAGCACGTGTCGGAGCCGTTCTATGGTTATGCACTTCCCGACGCGCGGCGGGACGAGAGCCATATCCGATCGGTGGAGCGGATCATCGACACGCTGCTCGCGCGCGATGACCGGCCGCTTCATGTCGCCCGTCCGCCCGAGGGTCGCGTGGTCGGCATCTGCCATCATTTCATGCTGCTGTCCCTGGCGATCCTGCGCCACCACGGCGCGCCGGCCAGGGGCCGCGGCGGATTCGGCGCTTACTTCAACCCCGGTAAATTCGAGGACCATTGGGTCTGCGAGTACTGGAAGGCCGACGAAGCGCGCTGGGCCTTGCTCGACAGCCAGTTCGACGACGTCTTCAGCCGCAACCTGGGGATCCGGCACGACGTGCACGATGTCCCGTACGACCAGTTCCTGACGGCATCGAACGCGTGGCGTCAATGCCGGGCCGGCAACCTGGACCCGGCTCAATTCGGCATCGAATTCTCGCGGCTGCGCGGCCTGTGGTTTATTGCCGGCAGCCTGGTCCGCGACCTTGCCACCCTCAACGGCTGTGAGATCCTCCCCTGGGATGTCTGGGGTGTCCAGCCGCTGCCCGATGCAACGCTGTCGCCACAAGATCTCGCGTTCTTCGATGAGATCGCCTTGCTGACGGCCGATCCGGATGCGAATTTTGACGCCTTGAGGCAGCTCTTCGCCCGGGACGCCAGGGTGCGCATGACGGAAACCGTCTTCAACGCCCTGCGCCAGCGCGAGGAACGCGTGTTCGAGGGCTGATGCAGCCGGTCGAAAAAGCGATCTGGTTCATCGAGAGCCACTTTGCCCAGGACATCACGCTCGATGGCCTGGCGCGTGTCTGCGGCCTGTCGCGCTTCCAGATGTCGCGCCTGTTCTCCCATGCCACGGGCATGACGGTGACGGCCTATGTGCGGGGGCGCCGGCTGACGGAAGCTGCCCGCGCGCTGGCCGGTGGCGCGCCCGATATCCTGGCTGTCGCACTGCAGGCCGGGTACAATTCACATGAGGCGTTCTCGCGCGCGTTCCGGGACCAGTTCGGCCTCACCCCGGCGCAACTGCGAGCACGGGGTGATCTCCGCGATATTGTCCTGGTCGATGCTTTGCGGGAGGAACCGGCCATTGCCGTCACTTTGCCGCCGCCGCGCCTCGTCTCGCCCGGCCCTCTGCTGATCGCCGGCATCGGTCGCCGCTTCGCCAGCGACGACTTTGCCGGCATCCCGGCGCTCTGGCAGGAATTCCATCCCTATCTGGGCGAGATCCCGGGCCAGAAAGGCAACACCACCTTCGGCATGGTGGCCAACATGGCCAGAGCCGGCGACACCTATTTCTACCTCGCCGGTGTCGAGGTGTCGGATCTCGCCGGCCTCGACAGCAGTCTGACCGGCTTCAGGCTTCCAGCCCAGCGCTGGGCGGTCTTTCCGCATGAAGGCCACGTCACCACGATCGTCGCCACGGTCGCTGCCGTGTTCACGCAGGCGCTACCATCCGCCGGTCTGACGGCAGGAGAGATGCCCGATCTGCTCGAGCGATATGGCGAGCGCTTCAACCCGTGGACCGGCGCCGGCGGCTTCGAGATCTGGGTACCCGTGAAGCAGGGTCCTGCCTTCACCGACGAATGATTGACGGATGTGCCGCCGACGTGTTGGCTCGCGGCATGGGCAAAGATAGCCGGAAATCGACGTGACGCTGGCCGACAACAACGGCGACACGCCTGCCATGTCCACCTCGCCACCGACCTGGTCGCCCGGAGAGCCCCTGCTCCCCGGCAAATTCGTCACGGGTGAGCAAAAAGGAACGCCATGACGACATCGTTCAGCTTGTCCAACATCCTGGCGCGCGCGGCGGCCGCGCGCGGCGTCCTGGTACGCGTCGGCATCATCGCCATTGCAGTGGCGGTCGTCATCGTCTTCGCAAGCCAATGGGGCAACTGGACCAGCAGCCGGTCGCGCCAGACGACCGACAACGCCTACGTACGCGGCGACATCACGCCGCTGAGCGCCAAGATCGAGGGCATCGTGAGCGCCGTGCCCGTCAACGATTTCCAGCGCGTCAAGGCTGGCGACCTGCTCGTTGCGATCACCGACGACGACTACAAGGCCCGCGTCGCCCAGGCGGAAGCCGATGTATTGGCGGCCGAGGCATCGATCGACAATATCAAGGCCCGCAAGACTATGCAGAAGCGACAGCTCGATCAGGCCGAGGAGCAGGTCAACGCCGTCAAGGCCGACGTCGAGCGCAGTCGGTTGGAGGCCGAACGTCAGCGGGAGCTGGTAAAGTCGACCTTCGGCACTGCCCAGCGGCTGGAAGTGGCGCAGGCCGACGAGAAGCGGTTCCGGGCCCAGTTGGCGCGCAGCGAGGCCGACGTGGCGGCCCAACACACGCAGCTGGCCGTGCTGGACACGCAGGAGAGTGAACTGCGGGCGGCACTCAAGGCAAAACACGCGGTGCTGGCCCTGGCGCGTATCAACCTTGGCTATACCGAGGTAAAGGCGCCGGTCGACGGCGTCGTCAGCGAGCGCAACGTCCGTGCCGGTCAGTATGTGCGGCCCGGCACGCAGCTGATCACCGTGGTGCCCATCGACACGGTTTGGGTGGTCGCCAACTACAAGGAGACGCAGCTCGCCCGTGTCCGGCCCGGCCAGCGCGTCGATATCGCCATCGACACGTTCCCCGGCGAGATCGTCACCGGCCGGGTCGACAGCCTGGCGCCGGCCAGTGGCGCGGTGTTCAGCCTGCTGCCGGCTGACAACGCCACCGGCAACTTCACCAAGGTGGTGCAACGCATTCCCGTGAAGATCGCGCTGGATCCGGACAATGCCCTCAAGGGCAGATTGCGGCCGGGCATGTCGGTCGTCACCACCATCCACACCGACACGCCGGCGCGCTGATGGGCGCCCCTGCCCCAGCCATCGGCGGCCTGCCGCCGGCGCCGGAAACCATCACGGTGCGCGCCGCGGTCGGCGTTCTGAGCGTGATGCTGGGCGCCGCGATGTCCACGCTCAGCACCCGGCTCACCAGTTTCGGGCTCGCTGATATCCAGGGTGCGATCGGGGCCGGTTACGACGAAGGCGCCTGGATCACCACCGCTTACACCGTGGGCGATATCGCCATCATTCCGTTTGCGTCGTGGATCGGGTTGTCGTTCTCCATCCACCGGCTGGTCGTCGTCAGCACGGCATTGTTCGTCGTCTTTTCGCTCCTGTTGCCGCTGGCACCGGACCTGCCCAGCGTGCTGGCGCTGCAGCTGGCACGTGGCCTGACGGCCGGCACGCTCATACCGGTCACGCTCTTCATCATGATCCGCTGGTTGCCGCTGCGCTGGCGGCTTTACGGGTTTGGTCTCTACAGCCTCAGCTCAACCTTCACCTCCAATATCTCAGCCACCTTCGAAGGCTGGCTTACCGAGACGTGGGCATGGCCGTCCATCTTCTGGACCAGTACCATCGTCGGCGTGCTGGTGGTAGCCGGTGCCGGTTGGGGATTGCCGCGCGAGCCCGCCAACCGCGACTCATTCCGCAATGGCGATTGGTTCGGGATGATCACGTGTTCGCTGGGCCTGGCCTTCCTTTCGGCAGCACTCGACCAGGGCAATCGGCTGGACTGGTTCGGCTCCGGCTTGATCAATGGCCTGCTGCTGGCGGGGGCGATCCTCGTCGTGGTGTTCGTCGTGCATGAACTGCACACACCCAGGCCCCTGATCGACCTGCGCCTGCTGCGCCACGTCAATCTCGTGCTTGGCATGACGACCATGTTCGCGTTTCGCGTCGCGCTGCTGGCGTCGGCCTACGTCTTGCCGCAGTTCCTGACCCGTATCCAGGGCTACCGGCCGCACGAGGTCGGTGATGTGCTGTTCTGGGTGGCGCTGCCGCAGCTGGTGCTGCCCTTCGTGATCCCGACCATCCTGCGCTTCATCGACGTACGGCTGTTGCTGGCCATCGGCTTCGGCCTGTTGGCGACAAGCTGTTTCATGACCGTGGAGGTCACCCATGACTGGGTCGGCGACAATTTCCTGCCGGCCGAGTTCGTGCAGGCCGTGGCCCAGCCGATCATCGTCGTCTCGGTGATCGCACTGGGGTTCTCGGTCGTGAAAGCGCCCGCCGATGGGCTCAGCCTCGCGCGCCTCGTCAACCTGATCCGCAGCTTCGGCGGCACGGTAGGCAGTGCCGTCATCGCCACGTTGATCACGACGCGCGAGCATGTGCACTCGAACCTGATCAACCTCAACGTCGACATCGGTGACTGGCTCACGGACCAGCGCATGGCCGCCCTGAGTGGCGCCGTTGCCGGCCGCAGCGTCGGCGACGAGCAGGCGACATTGCGCGGCTATGCATTGCTGGCGCGCACCATCCAGCGCGAGGCGTTCGTGCTGGCCTATAGCGATGCCTTTGCGTTGATTGGCACGGTGCTGGTGGGCATGATCGTGCTCTACGTATTCGCGCGCCCCGTCGACACGACGATCCACGTGCCCAAGCGGCCGTGATGGATCACAGGATGAGCACCATCAGCACTTCATCCGAATAGCCCGATGCACTCTTGAGCGCCCGCGGCTCGACTCCATAGACCTCGAAGCCGACCTTGCGATAGAGCGCAATCGCCGTGTCATTACCCTGCACTACGGCCAGGGTCAGCTGCTCGACCGTATCGCGAGCCGCGGTGACGACGGCGGCCATCAACGTCGCGCCGACGCCTTGGCCGCGCCAATTGGCGCGAACGTACATGCCCCAGACGAAGCCCTTGTGACTGTCCTTCGGGCCGGTCTCCTGCTTGAACCCGGCCATGCCGATCAGCATGCCCTTGGCGAAGGCGCCAAAGACGGCCGACGTAGAAAGTCGGTCGGCAAAATCGGCCAGCGAACGGTTGGTTTCGAGTTCATATACCGAACCGAAGGCATTTGGTTCCTGTTCCAGCGATTCGAGACGAATGGCGCGGTACGCCTCGGCGTCAGCGCGCCCGAGTCGGCGAACCTCTATGGACATGGCGGCTTGTCCCTCAGGTCTTCGTCCACACCGCAAGCTCGTACTTGTCGGGGTCGAGGAAATGGAAACGGCGGCCGCCGGGAAAGGAGAAGATCGGCTTCGCGATGTGACCGCCGGCGGCCTCGATGCGGCGCTGCGCGTCCTCGAGGTCGTTGGCATAGAGGATCACCAGCGGCCCGCCCGGCTGCGGCGGTGAGTTGGTGGTGAAACCGCCTGTCAGACGTCCATCCGAAAACTCGCAATAGGTCGGTCCATAGTCGGTGAACGTCCATCCGAACGCGCTGCCGTAGAACGCCTTGGCGCGTTCGATGTCGGCGACGCCCAGTTCGACGTAGTCGATGCGACGATCGTTTCCTGCAGTAGCCATGGCGGCTGCCCTCATCTGTCGTACGTGCGGGATACTGGCTGACTTCCGGCCTGTCCGCTTGAACGAAACGGCCAACCTCACGGATCATCAGGCGCGACATACCGTGTCGGCGTAACGCCGAACGTTCGCCGGAACATGGCAATGAAGGCACTGACATTGTCATAGCCGAGGTCGATCGCAATGGCCGTAACGCTCTGCCCGGCCACCAGCATCTCCAGCGCCCGCAACAGGCGAACGTGCTGGCGCCAGCGCGTGAAGCTGAGGCCGGTTTCCAGGGGGAAACGACGGCTCAGCGTGCGCGGGGATACCGCCGCCCAGGCGGCCCACGACGCCAGCGAGCGTCCATTGGCAGGGTCGTCGGCGAGCGCCTGGGCGATGCGCAGAAGGCGCGGGTCGCGTGGCAGCGCCAATCCCAGCGGACTGGGCGGCAAGGCACTGATTTCGTCGAACATGACCTCAAGCAACCGTACCTGGGATGTCGTCAGAGGCCCATCCGGCCATGATGCAGCCCGATTGACCGCGGCGCGGAGCAACGCCGAGGATTTCACCAGGCGGGGTTGTGGCGGCAGCAAGACACAGGCCGTGCTGGCGACATAGATGCTCCATCCCGCGAACGGGCCGTGCGATCGGACCCCGTGAAAATGGTTCGATGGAACCCACAGGGCGTGGTTGGGCGGTATCACCCACCATCCGTGCTCCGTGGAGATTGACAGCAAGCCGCGGACGGCACCGATCAACTGGGCCCGGGCATGCCGATGCACTGCCGTCAGGCGCGGCGCAGCCTCCTCACGCCAGGCTGCGATGAGCGGAGGCTGGCTATCCGACTGCGCCCGGGCAGGATCGATCAACGGATCAGACATGGCGTCAATGCGGCATACTTTGGCGTCAGCGCCGGCGCCAGCGGCAAGACAGCCGCTTACGCTGCCCCACCGCCAGCAATGGGAGCCAGCGATGCGTGCCGAAGATATCCTACCCGACGGTGTCGATCAGATCGACATCGACGGCGTCACAGCCCGCAAGGGGTCGGTTGCGGCGTTTCTCGCCAATGCCCGGATCTTCTCGGACGCCACGGCCGCGCCGGACGCGCGCGCCGAAGCACAACGTCACATCATCGAACTTCTGCCGACACTGCGTGCACTCGGCCTGTTCGACGTGCTCGCGATCAGGGATCCGGCCCTGCAAGCGTTCGTCAGCCAGCAGCGGTGAGATTCAGGGCTGGTCGGTGATCTCCAGCAGCGGTACCGCTGCGGCAGTGAACATCGTCCGCAGTTCCTGCCACCGCGCCGGGTCGGGCGCTGTGAGAATGCCGGCATTCACAGGCTGGCCCGGGCGGTAGGGCTGGCCATCGTGGCGATTGGCGACGCCGCCGGCCTCGCATACCAACAGCGCTCCCGCGGCATGGTCCCACGGCTTGGTCCAGCGATAGAACGAGAAGTGGGCATGGCCGGCGAGAATATCGATGTATTCGATGCCGGCGCAGCCGAATGTGGTGAGACGTCGCACGCTATTGAGCGCCGCCGGTTGGGTTCGGCGCAGGAATTCCTGCTTGAACTTGGCGCCGACGAAGCCACTGCTCTGCTTCAGCGGCAACGTTGGCGGCAGCCGAGTCGCTTCACCGTCGAGGCTGGTGCCGCCGCCCCGCGCTGCGATTGCCATCCGCTCGCGCACGGGCTCCAGGATCCAACCGGCAATCGTCTCGCCCTGGCGCACCAGCGCCACGATCATGGCGAAGCGATCGCTGCCGCGCGCGAAGTTGGCTGTGCCGTCTAACGGATCGACGATCCACGCCGCCTCGGATGCCTCGACATGTGCGATCAAGCCGGGCTCGGCGGCGACCGCCTCCTCGCCCACGACCGGCACGCCGGGCAGGATCTTCGCCAGGCCGCTGGCCAGCCGCTGCTCGGACAACTCGTCAGCGACCGTCACCAGGTCGCCGGGTGTCTTCTCGCGGATATCGTGCTTGGCCAGCTTGCGGAAACGCAACAGCAGCTCGTGCCGGGCGGTGTCACGCATCAGCTCGGCGACCCGCTCGAGGTCGCCGTCACGCAACATCAGGCGACGACGCCCATGACGTCACTCTCCTTGAGAATGACGTAGTCCTTACCGGCGATCTTGACCTCGGTGCCCGACCACTTGCCGTAGATCACCTTGTCGCCGACCTTGACGTCCAGCGGGACCAAGCGGCCATCCTCCAGTCGCGCACCCTTGCCGGCGGCAACGACCTTGCCCTCCTGCGGCTTTTCCTGGGCGGTGTCGGGAATGATGATGCCGCCCTTGGACTTGGTCTCGGCGGTCGACGGTTCGATCAGAACGCGGTCGTGCAATGGCTTGAACTGCATCGGTTTCTCCCTGGCGCTGGGGGCCGGTTGTAGAAACCGGCCGGGGTGTCGTCAAGGTCGGTGGCCATGGCCCAGGCGGGCTGCCAGGCGTGCCTGTGCCTCGGCATCGAGGGCGACGGTAAAATGCGCAACGTCATCGGCATCGCGCCGTGCCCGAACCTCGCCGTGGCGGTAGAGCCAGGCGATCGTCGCGCCATCGGTCAGCGGAACATCGACCTCCATGGACTGGTCGGCGGCCGACAGGCGCTCACCGATGGCGGCGAGCAGGGCCTCGACACCCTCCCCGGTCGCTGCCGAGATCGCAAACGCACGGCGGCGCTCGGCGCCCGTTGCCGCCACCACTTCCAGGCGTTGGCGCGCCTCGTCGTCCAGCAGATCGATCTTGTTGAGCGCTTCAATGACGTCGCCGGCCGCCATGCGGTCTTCCAGGCCAAGCTGACCCAGCACGGCCTCGACGTCGTGCTTCTGCTGCTCGCTGTCGGGATGGGCCACGTCACGCACATGCACGATCAAGTCGGCTTCGAGCACTTCTTCCAGCGTGGCGCGGAAAGCCGCTACCAAGGTGGTGGGCAGGTCGGCGATGAAACCGACCGTATCGGACAGGATGGCGCGCTGACCATTGGGCAGCCGGATCGCCCGCATCGTGGGATCCAGCGTCGCGAACAGCAGGTCCTGGGCCAGCACGCCGGCGCCGGCGATGCGATTGAACAGCGTCGATTTGCCGGCGTTGGTATAGCCCACGAACGCCACGGTCGGGATGGCGCCGCGTTTGCGGCCAGCCCGGTGCAGTGCGCGTGTGCGGCGCACCTGCTCCAGTTCTCGCTTGATCTTCAGAATGCGGTCGCCGATCAGGCGGCGGTCGATTTCCAGCTGCGATTCACCAGGACCGCCCAGGAAGCCGAAACCACCGCGCTGGCGTTCAAGGTGGGTCCATGATCGCACCAGCCGGCTGCGCTGGTAGTCCAGCGCCGCCAGTTCGACCTGCAGGGTGCCCTCGTGAGTGCGTGCCCGCTCGCCGAAGATCTCGAGGATCAGGCCGGTACGGTCGATGACCTTGCACTGCCACGCACGTTCAAGGTTGCGCTGCTGCACCGGGGTCAGGCGGCTGTCGACGACAGCCACGGCGATGTCGTGCTCGGCGATCGCTTCCTTCAGGCGCGCGACGGCACCGGAACCCAAGAGGGTTGCCGGTGCCGGCTGGCGCACGACGAAACCTTCGCGCAGCCGTACATCGAGCGCGATCGCTTCGGCCAAACCGACGGCCTCGGCAACCCGGGCTGCCGGATCGCGTTCCGCTGCCCTACTGCTACGGGCATCAGGCAGGATCGGACACACGATCGCAGCAGCCGTCGGCTCAGGCCGTCTGTCCTCAGCCGCGCGCATCCGACGGAGACGATCGTCTCCGTTGGCACCGATGTCCGGGGACTCGCTACGGTCTTGTGCGACCAATCAGGCCTCTACAGCGGCTGCCTGTTGCTTGTCGCCTTCGAACAACGAGATCGGCGTGACCGGCATGATGGTCGAGATCGCGTGTTTGTAGACCAGCTGGGAGTGGCCGTCGCGGCGCAACAGGACAGAGAAATTGTCGAACCAGGTGATGATCCCCTGCAGCTTGACGCCGTTGACCAGGAAGATCGTGACCGGGGTCTTGGTCTTACGAAGGTGGTTCAGGAAGACGTCCTGAACATTTTGGGCTTTTTCGCTCATCTTTTGGGCCCTTTTCATTTCTACTTGTTTGCCGCTGCACATCCTTGGCGCAACGACGTTGGGCATGGTGAGAGGTCCACCTCCATGCCGCACTGCACAATCATATAGGGATGGCCGTGCTTATATCAATGCCAACAGAGCATGGCAGTTGCGCACATGAACGCGCGGGGGAAATGTCACAAACTCGTGCGCCTCAGGTGCCTCTTCCCGGACCAGGACGGGCAGACATCCGGTCCGATGGGCACACTCCAGATCGACCGCCGTGTCACCGGCGAACCAGACCTGCTCGGATGGTGTCAGGGCCGCTGGCTGCAAAGCCATGACGACCGGATCGCCCGCCGGTTTGTCCCGTACCGCATCGGTGGCACCGACGACCTTGCCGAAGAAGCGGTCCCAACCAAGATGCGCCACCTCCTTACGCAGAGCGCTCCCGGTCTTGTTGCTGACTACAGCCAGGTAAAGGCCGCGCTCCGTTAGGGTCGCCAGCAGCAACTCGGCCCCCTCCCGGGCGCGCAGGCGATCGAGATGCACGACATCGAAGGTGCGGTAGAACACGGCGCGCGCCTCCTCCCAGCGATCGCCGAACAACACCGGGAAGGCGTCACGCAGCGACTGGTGAGCGCGCGCACGCGTATCCACCTCGGTCCATGGTGGCAGGCCGAAGTGGGCAAAGGTGGCATTGTAGCAGCTGGTGATGACCGCCCAGGTGTCGACCAGCGTGTTGTCCCAGTCAAAGATAACGGCGCGTGGCGTGGGAAGTGACGCCATCGTCAAGCGAACGGCTCCGCTGCCGACACGGCCCGGAGATACTCGACCCGCAGGCGGCGTGCGACGTCGCCAGGCTTACCGGTGCCGACTGTCTTGTCGTCGATCTTGACGATCGCCGTCACGAACGATGTCGCGCTGGTCATGAAGGCTTCGCGGGCCGCCTGTGCCTCGGCAACCGAGAACGGTCGCTCGACGACGGCGAGCTGCAGGTCTGCCGCGACCTTCTTGACGGTCTCCCGCGTGATGCCGGCCAGGATGTCGTTCCCGGTCGGTCGTGTCACCAATTCGCCCGCTGCGGTGACGATCCAGGCATTGCTCGATGTGCCTTCCGTCACCAAGCCGGCATCGTCGACCTGCCAGGCTTCATAGGCGCCCTGCTCGCGCGCCTTCTGCTTGCCGAGCGCGCCGCCCAGCAGGCCCGTTGTCTTGATGTCCACCCGCTTCCATCGGATATCGGGCACCGTGATCACGGCAACGCCCGGACCCGGATCGGGCGATACCGGTGGCGTGGCGCGGGCCGTCACCACCAGACTGGGTCGAACCCGCTTGGGAAAACCGAAATCGCGGCGGGCGACACCACGGGACACCTGGAAATAGACCAGCCCATTGCGGACCCGGTTGCGCCGCACGGTCTCGCGCAGCACCAGCTTCAGCGCCGCACGGGCGATCGGCCAGGCGATCCGCAGCTCCTTCAACGAGCGGTCGAGCCGATCCAGATGCGGCTCTTCGTCGAGGAAACGCCCCTCGACGACACCGATCACTTCGTAAACCGCGTCGGCGAACTGGTAGCCGCGATCCTCGACATGCACTTGCGCATCGCGATGGGGCACATAGCGCCCATTGACATAGGCCACGCGTGACATGCTCTCCCCTTCTTTCTCGGACCGCGCGCCCAAGCGCCCCCAGATCCGGCGCTGTCGTCCGGATGCGCGCGTGGGTGACTACGTCCGTTCGTCGCTGCCGACCCCCAACGACTTCAGCTTGCGATGCAGCGCCGAGCGCTCCATGCCGACGAACGATGCGGTGCGCGAGATGTTGCCGCCGAAGCGCGTTACCTGCGCCATCAGGTATTCGCGCTCGAACACCTCGCGCGCCTCGCGCAAGGGCAACTGCATGACCTCGCCGCCTTTTTCCCAGCGCAGAACCGATGGCGAGATATCGCCGAAGTCAGCCGGCAGCTGCTCGGCGCGCAACGGCGTGCCGCCATTCTGCGGCGCCACGATCAGCAGGTGCTCGATGACGTTGCGCAGCTGACGAACGTTGCCGGGCCAGTCGTAGCTCTGCAGGGCTGCGATGGCATCCTCGCCGATCGGGCGCGGTGTCAGACCGGCAGCCTCCGCGACGCGCTCCATCAGATGACGCGCCAGCGACGGGATGTCCTCGCGATGTTCGGACAGCGACGGCACCGTGAGGGGAACGACGTTGAGGCGGTGGAAGAAGTCTTCGTTGAACCGCTCGGCGGTGATTTCAGCCTGCAGGTCGCGCGACGTCGAGGCCATCACGCGAACGTCGACTTCGACGCGCGTCTTGCCGCCGTCGCGGAAGAACGCCTGCTCCAACAACACCCGCACGACCTTGGCCTGGGTGCTCACCGGAAGGTCACCGACCTCCTCCAGCAGCAATGTCCCGCCGTGCGCCAGCTCGAACGCGCCGAACACGCGCAGGCCGTCACCGCCCTCGCCGCCTTCGGTGCCGAACAGCTCCAGCTCGAGCCGGTCTTCCGAGTGAGCGGCGCAGTTGACCGCGACGAACGGTCCCTGGCTACGCCGGGATTTGCGGTGCATGAGCCGCGCGACCAGCTCTTTGCCCGATCCGGCCGGGCCGGAAATCAGTACCCGGCCACCGGTCGGGGCGAAGCGGTCGATGGCTGTGGATAATTGCGCGATCGAGGGTGATTCGCCGATCAGGGTTTCCTCGCCGCCGGCACGGCGCAGCAGCATGGCGTTCTCGCGGCGCAGCGCGGCAGTTTCGATCGCGCGCTGCACGACCAGCAGCAGGCGGTCAGCCTTGAACGGTTTTTCGATGAAGTCGTAGGCGCCGGCCTTGATGGCGGCGACTGCCGTGTCGATGGTGCCGTGGCCGCTGATCATGACCACGGGCACGTGCGGATCATCCCGTTTGATGACCTTCAGGACCTCGACGCCATCGAGATCGCTGCCCTGCAGCCACACGTCCAGGATGACCAGGGACGGGCGACGGTTGCCGACCGCTTCCAGCGCCTCCGCACTGCTATGGGCGCGACGGGCGGAGTAGCCCTCATCCTCCAGGATGCCAGCGATCAGCGTGCAGATGTCGCGTTCATCGTCGACGATCAGGATATCGTGCGCCATGGACCCGTCTTATTGGTCTTCCGGATTGCTCCGTCCGACTCAGTCTCCAGCCGCCGGCGAAACTGCGGCCGCGGTATCGCGCGGTCCGGATGCGGCTTTCCTCTCCGGGCGATGGAATACCAGAGAGATGCGGGCCCCGCCACCCTCCCGATCCTCCAGGATCAGCAGGCCGCCATGCTCCTCCATGATCTTCTTGACGATCGCCAGTCCCAATCCGGTGCCCTTGGTACGGGTGGTGACATAAGGCTCGGTCAGGCGAGCGCGCTCGCTCTTGGGCAGTCCGCGTCCGTTATCCTCGATGACAACCCGCACCGCACGCGCGTCTTCCTGAAGCGACAGGGCAATCCTGCCGGGCGGCAATTTGGCGCCGTCCGGCGGCGGATCCCGTCCTTCGATCGCCTCACCGGCGTTTTTCAGCAGGTTGGTCAGCGCCTGGCCGATCTGGCGGCGATCGACACGCCAGGGCAGCGCCGTCTCCGGCAGAGTCGACTCGAAGGTGATCTGTGGTTGGGCGTTGCGCTGCAGAAACAGGGCCTGCTGGCAGATTTCCTTCAGATCCTCGTCGGCCAGCGTGGCGCGCGGCATCCGAGCAAAGGACGAGAACTCGTCGACCATGCGGCCGATGTCACCAACCTGACGGATGATCGTATCAGTGCAGGTGGTGAAAGTTTCGGGATCCTCGGCGATCTGCCGCAGGTAACGTCGCTTCAGTCGCTCGGCTGACAGCTGGATCGGCGTCAGCGGGTTCTTGATCTCGTGCGCGATCCGGCGCGCGACATCAGCCCAGGCGGCCATGCGCTGCGCCGACATCAGATCGCTGACATCGTCGAACGTGACGACGAAGCCGCGCGAGGTCGTGCCGGACTGCTCGGCAGCAATGCGCACATGCAGGGTCCGCATCTGGCCATCGCGCACGATCTCGACCTGCCCCTGCGGCTGCCGGTCGGGCCGCGAGCGCACCTGATCCAGCAGGCTGTCCAATTCGGGCAGTATGTCAGCGATCGCATGGCCCTCGATCTCTTCGGTCGACATGTTCAGCAACTCGATCGCCGAGCGATTAGCACGCTCGATTCGACCCTCCATGTCGACACTGAGGACACCTGCCGATACGCCGGCGAGGATCGCTTCGGTCAGCTGTCGCCGTTCGTCCAGCTGATTGTTGGTGTCGATCAATTCACGACGTTGTTCGTCGATCTGGGTGGTCATGCGATTGAAAGCGCGCACCAGCCGTCCCAATTCGTCGTCCGTGGGTGTTTCCGCAACGCGTGCCGACAAATCACCTTTCCGCACACTCTCAGCCGCAGACATCAATCCGGCAATCGGCACGGTCAGACGCGAGGCGAACGTGACAGCCAACCATACGCCGGCAAGCAGCATCAGAAGCGCAATCACGGCGTAAACTGCGAACCCCCTGAACTGAATGGCGTTAATGTTGACGTCAACTTGAGAGTAGAATTTACGGGCGCGTTCAATCCGCTGGCTGTGATACCAAAACTTGGGCTCCATATTGTACCGCGCGACCAGGAACAGACGTCCCTCACTGAATAGGTGCAGGACGATATAGTAGGTGTCATCCGGCGGACGCGATGAGACGACGGGGCCAGCTATCTTGGCGGCGCTGCGAAGCACTTCAAGAGGCGGAAGCGTAATGTCGTGGTCATCTTGACCGCGAGCCAAGGACGATGCCACGAGCTTGCCATCGACATCGACGATCGTGATCTCCAGGCGCGCTGGGTTCGCCGCGGCTCGGGCAACAAACTGCATCGCCTTTTCTGGATCGCTCAGAGTCTCCTGACCAATTGCCTGCAGTGCCTTGGACACTTCATCGACGTCGGTCATGACGATCGCGACCACCGGCTCAACCAACTGCTGGGCGCTATCCAGGCCTTGCTCAAGAGGGGTGCTGAGAGTCTCTCGGATACTCACTGACAGCCAATATCCCGATACCATCGCAACGACGAAGGTCGGCACGACAGCAAGGAGGCCGAAAAACAGAACTAAACGAAGGTGGAGACGAGCGCCGGCAACACCGCGACGTCGTTCGACAAACGACCGCGATAGCCGCGCGGTCACAACGCTAGCCATGGCAACGACGATGGCGAAGTCGACGGCAAACAGTGCGCGGATGAAGTGTCGTGATGCAAACCGCTGTGGCAGCCCTCCCACCAACGCAGCGTACGTCAGCGCACCAGCAACGATCGCCAGCGCGCCAAGGCCATAGGCAGTGGCTCGGCTCGACAAAAGTCGGCCGAACCCTCGATAAAGTCGCGCGGGCAAAGAGACGCTAGCTGTCATCCAACTACACCTTGTCGGTGTCCCGGGGGTGGGACACCGATGGCGGTAGTTTAGCGCATGGCGCCGAGTGCCGTCAGACCTTCTTGCCGGGGGCTGGGGATGGGAAGTTTCAGCGCAATCCGCGCACGACCTGCACATCGAGGTCGCGAATTTTTTTGCGCAATGTATTGCGGTTGAGGCCCAGAAGTTGCGCAGCCTTGACCTGGTTGCCGCGGGTTGCTGCCAAGGTCAGCGATAGCAGCGGACGCTCGACTTCAGCCAGGATGCGGTCATACAGTCCCGGCGGCGGCAAGGTCCCCTTGAACGTGCCGAAATAATCGCGCAGATGGCGCTCGACGGCATCGGCCATGTTCTCGCCAGCGACCTCCGCTGGAGCCGTCATCGCGACGTCGCTGGCGGGCAGATCGGCCAGTTCGGCCGACACCACCTCGGCGGTGATCACCTCCTGCGCGTAGAGCGCGGCGAGGCGCCGCACGAGGTTCTCCAGCTCGCGCACGTTGCCGGGCCAGCGATACTCCTTGAGGCGGGCGATCGCGCCGGGGTCGAGTACCTTGTCGGGCAAGCCGTCGGCAGTCGCCTTGGCGAGGAAGTGGTTCACCAGTTCTGGAATATCATCGAGCCGTTCGCGCAGCGGCGGCAGGCGGATCGGCACCACGTTGAGGCGATAGAACAGGTCCTCGCGGAACAGGCCCTGCCCGATCGCGCGGCGCAGGTCCTGGTGCGTCGCCGCCACGATGCGCACATTGGCGCGGATCGGCGTGCGGCCACCGACCGTGGTGTACTCGCCCTCCTGCAACACGCGCAGCAAGCGGGTTTGCGCCTCCAGCGGCATGTCGCCGATCTCGTCGAGGAACAGCGTACCGCCGGCAGCCAACTCGAACTTGCCGGGCGAGCGCTGGGTAGCACCGGTGAAGGCGCCGCGCTCGTGTCCGAACAGTTCGCTCTCGATCAGCTCACGCGGGATCGCCGCCATGTTGACGGCGACGAACGGGCCATTGCGGCGCTTGCCATAGTCGTGCAACGCCCGCGCCACCAGTTCCTTGCCGGTGCCAGACTCGCCATTGATCATCACCGACAGGTCGGTCGCCATCAGGCGCGCCAACGTGCGGTAGATATCCTGCATCGAGGGTGACCGCCCGATCAATGGCAGCCGCTCTTCGCCGTTGACCGGCTCCGTCGTGTTGCGCGGCCGCTCCGACTGCACGGCCAGTGCGCGATTCACGACCGCCACCAGTTCCTTCAGATCGAACGGCTTGGGCAGGTATTCGAAAGCGCCCCGCTCCGTCGCCTTGACGGCCGTCAGCAGGGTGGTCTGGGCGCTCATCACGATGATGCGCATCTCTGGCCGCAGCTTCTTGATGCGCGGCACGAGGTCCAGTCCGTTCTCGTCGGGCATCACCACGTCGGTGATGATCAGATCACCATCGCCATCCTTGACCCATTCCCACAAGGTGGTGGCGGTGCCGGTGGTACGCACGTCGTGGCCCAGGCGCCCCAGCGCCTGTTGCAGGACGGTGCGGATGGCGCGGTCATCGTCGGCGACGAGAATCGTGGCGTGCGAACGGTTCATGACGAGGGGCTCCGGGATCGTGCCGGGACGTCCGTCGGTGTCATGCGCGGCCGCATCGGCAGCATGACATTGAAAACGGTGCGTCGCGGCGCGCTTTGGAACTCGACGACCCCTCCGTGGTCATTGACGATTTTGGCGACCAGCGCGAGTCCAAGACCGGTGCCATTGACCTTGTTGGTGACGAATGCATCGAACAGGTGTTCGCGCAGTTCTTCGGTAATGCCGGGACCGTTGTCCTGCACCGACACGACCAGCGGCAGGTGCACGCGGGTTTGTGTGCCCGGCACGGCCAGCCGTACGCCCTGGCGGTAGGCGGTCGACAGGATGACTTCGGCACCCTCATCAGACGCCGCCTCGCAGGCGTTCTTGGCGAGGTTGAGGAAGACCTGTACGAGTTGGTCGCGGTTGCCCCAGACATCGGGCAGCGACGGGTCGTAGACCTCGGCAAAGCGCACATGCCGGCCGAACCCGTGCTCGGCGACCTTCCGCACATGCGCCAGCACCTGATGGATGTTGACTGCCGCGCGCTCGACGGGCCGGCCGTCGGCAAAGGCTTCCATGCGATCGACCAAGGCCACGATACGGTCGGTCTCTTCGCAGATCAGCTGCGTCAGTTCGCGCTCGGCGTCGCCGACGTTCTGCTCCAGCAGTTGCGCCGCCCCGCGGATGCCGGACAGCGGATTCTTCACCTCGTGCGCCAGCATCGATCCCATGGCTCCAACCGAGCGCGCGGCGCCGCGATGCAGCATCTGGTTATCGATCTTGCGGGCGATCGACTGCTCCAGCACCGAGATCGCCACCCCGCCGCCGCCGTCATCGCCCAGAGGCGCCATCAGCAACGCGACAAAGCGATTACCCAGCCGGGGCGACGACAGCGTCACGCCATTCTCGGAAACCGCGGCACCTGTCTTCAGGACCTGATCGAGCAGGGAAAAAAGCGGCGAGTCAGCGGGCAGGAAATCATTGAGCGAACGGCCCAGCAGGATGGTGGTGCTGAGGTCGAAGAACTGCTCGGCCGCGGCATTGGCGTGGATGATCCGCGCATTGCGATCGACCACGACAACAGCCTCGACCAAGGCATCGAGAATGGCGGCCGCCGACGGCACCCCTTGCGGGTCGCGATCGTTGGAGCGGACGGCCGCATTCGCCATCAAGCGGCTTCCTTCACCGGTTCCAGCTCGGCGACGACGGCGCGCGTGACGCCGCGCGCGATCAGCGGTTCGTAGAAGGCGGCCAGCAGGCCGCGCACCGTGGCGACATCGGCGGCGCGGTTGGCGGCCGAGCGGAACTCGGCCGATCCGGGCAGCCCCTTGGAATACCAGCCGATGTGCTTGCGTGCCATGCGCGCACCGGTCTGCTCGCCGTAGTGCGCCAGCATCGCCTCGAAGTGACGCATCAGGATCGCGTATTGCTCCGACAGCGGCGGCTCGGGCGGCCGCTCGCCGGTGCGCAGGAACCGGATGGTTTGGTTCAGGAACCACGGACGCCCATAGGCGCCGCGCCCGATCATCACGCCGTCGGCGCCGGACTGCGCAAGCGCGCTCGCGGCGTCATCCAAGGTAACGATGTCGCCGTTGACGATCACGGGCAGCGCGGTCGCCGCCTTGACCTCGCGCACGAAGGCCCAGTCGGCCTGCCCTTCATAGAATTGGCACCGCGTGCGGCCGTGCACCGTGATCATGCGGATGCCGCACTGCTCGGCGATGCGCGCCAGGTTGGGCGCATTCTGGCTGCGCTCGTCCCAGCCCTTGCGCATCTTCAACGTCACCGGCAGTTTCACTGCCTTGACCGTGGCCTCCAGGATGCGCGCGGCATGCACCTCGTCGCGCATCAGCGACGAGCCGGCATGACCGTTCACGACCTTCTTCACCGGACAGCCGAAGTTGATGTCGATGATGTCAGCGCCGCGGTCCTCGTTCAGCTTTGCGGCTTCGGCCATCACCTGCGGCTCGCATCCCGCCAGCTGCACCGACATGGTGCCCTCCTCGGCGCTGCGTGACGCCATGAGCAGGGTCTTGCGGTTCTCCCGGATCATCGCCTGGCTGGCGATCATCTCGGAGACCACCAGGCCGGCGCCTTCGCGCTTCACCAGGGCCCGGAACGGCAGGTCGGTGACACCGGACATCGGCGCCAGGATGACGGGATCGTCGATTCGCACGGGACCGACCTGAATCGGGCCGACCGGCGCGGCATCATGGGATGAGCGAGATGAGGTCATCGTCAGGGGTGCGGACGCTTTGATCATTGTGATCAAATTTTGTGCATACTGTTTTTTGCACAAAATTTGTGCGTCCTTTCTACTCTGACTGACCTGCTGACGCAACACCGTCGACATGGCTTCCGCCCGGTAGTATTCCCGCCCGAATGCCGCGCACCGTTGCCCTGATCGTCGCCGCTGGCCGAGGCCACCGGATCGGCGGCCCCCTGCCCAAGCAATATCAGACCATCGGCGCCCGATCGGTCCTGCGCCACACACTGGAGCAATTCTTGGGCCATCCCGCGGTGGAGGCGGTCCAGGTTGTGATCGCGGCCCGCGACCGGGTGCTGTACGACGCCCAGACGAGCGGCCTGGTGCTGCGTCGCGCCGCGGTCGGCGGCCCCTCGCGCCAGCGCTCGGTGCTCAACGGACTGGAAGCCCTGACCGACGACCCACCCGACATCGTCACCATCCATGACGCGGCACGGCCGCTGGTCTCGGCCGAAACCATCGCGCGGACGGTCGATGCCGTGGCGGGCAGCGACGTCGCCGGCGCGGTCGCGGGCGTGCCTGTCACCGATACGCTCAAGCGCCTGGAGGGCGAGCGGGTTGCGGGCACCGTCGACCGCCAGGGCCTGTGGCGGGCGCAGACGCCGCAAACCTTCCGCTTCGCGCCGCTGCTGGCGGCCCACCGTGCCGTGGCGTCGCTCGGTGACAACGAGGCCACCGCGCTGACCGATGACGTTGCCGTGGCCGAGCGTGCCGGGTTGGAGATCGCCATGATCGAGGGTGAGGAGCGCAACTTCAAGATCACCACCGAGGAGGACATGGCGCGCGCCCGGCGTGAGCTGGCACCGCGCCTGGAAACGCGGACCGGCACCGGCTTCGACGTGCATGCCTTCGGCCCTGGCACGGCCGTTACCTTGGGTGGCATCGAGGTGCCGCACACCCAGGGCCTGGTCGGCCACTCCGATGCCGACGTTGCCCTGCATGCGCTCACCGATGCCCTGCTGGGCGCCGTGGCGGCCGGCGATATCGGCCAGTTCTTTCCACCGTCCGATCCGCAATGGCGCGGCGCCGCGTCGGCACGCTTCCTGAAGCACGCCGCCGACCTGGTCTCACGCGAGGGCGGGCGCATCGTCAACGTCGACGTCACCCTGATCTGCGAGCGGCCGCGGATCGGCCCCTACCGCGATCAGATGCGGGCCCGCATCGCCGACATCCTCGGCATCGCCGTGCATCGCGTCGGCGTCAAGGCGACCACCACCGAGAAGCTCGGTTTCACCGGCCGCGGCGAAGGCATCGCCGTGCAGGCGGCGGCCTCGGTCGAGATGCCGGTACGGGACGACGACGCTACAGGCTGAGGCCCAGGCAGCCGGCCAGCGACCGTTGGCCGGTCCAGTGGACCGCCGACCAACCCGCGGCCCGCGCCGCACGTACATTCTCGGCGGCATCGTCGAGCAGCAGCAGGTTGTGCGGTGATTCCCGCAGACGCGCCGCGACCTGGTGAAAGAACGCGGCGTCCGGCTTGCGACACCCCAGGTCGGCTGAATAGTGGATCCCATCGACATGGTCTGCCAGTCCCAGGACCCGCATCAGGTGGTCGGCCCGCCGGTGTTCCTGGTTGGTGGCGAGGTGGATGTGCCAGCCCCCGCGGCGCAAGTGCCCCAGGTCGGCCAGCAGCGCCTGGTCGATCCGGGCGTCCTGGTTGAACCAATAGTCCGTCAGTTGCTGCACGGTCAGGTGCGGTGCCACGGCCGCCAGGACCGGCGCCAGCCGATCGGCGAGCGCGGCGCGGCCCAGCACGATGTCCTCCCAATGCGGCGCGAAGAACGTGCTCTGCAAATCCTCGGCCCGCAGGCCGAGATCGGCCTCGAGTCCGGTGGACCAGGGTCGGCCATCGGACGGGCGGCCTCGGATCAGGACGCCGTCCACGTCCACCAACAGCGTGCGGGTCATGACGATCTAGGCACTGGCGGGCATCACTTCGTCCGGTGCGGGACGCGTCTTCTGGAACGCCGGCTCGCGCTCGCAGCGGTCGGAGAACCCCTCGAGCGCGGGATAGCGTCCCGGTGGAAACATCTCCGGGGCCCGATGCCTCAGGTAGAACAGCATCACGCCCAGCATGATGTCGGGTTGCATGAGGCGGCTGCCGAGAAACCAGCCGGACGGCGACATGCCGTCGAGTGCCTGCAGGGCGCTGGCCAACTGTTGGGCGCAGCGGTCGAGCCATGGTTGATGGATCTTGTCCGCCGGCCGCAGCGCGCGCTCGTAGACGACCGCGCCGGCCTTGTCGACAGCGCCGCTGGCCAGAGCGATCACCTGCAGCGCTTGCCGCCGCGCCGCGCCTGACGGCGGCACCAGCGCGCGGCTGGGCCCCACCATCTCGTCGATATGATCGAGGATGGCCGCCGAGTCGATCAGCACCTCGCCATCATCCAGCACCAGCGACGGAATGCGTCCCAGCGGGTTGATCCGGCGCATCGCCTCGGCATCGGCGAACACGCTGCGCGTGTCGCGCTCGAACGGCAGGCCCAGCAGATCCAGTGCGATGGCAACGCGCCGCACGTAGGGCGAATCATACTGGCCGACCAGAATCATGTGTTCCTCCCCTGGGTTCGACAAACCCGCCGCAAAGCCTTACACACGATACTGGACAGGTGATGTCATGTTTAGCGAAGCCATTCGTCATACCTCAACCGAACTGCTGGACCGCTATCGCCGCGCCGGGCTGCGAATCGCCACCGCCGAATCATGCACCGGCGGCCTGGTGGCGGCAGCGCTGACATCGATCGCCGGCTCCTCCGATGTCGTCGAGCGCGGCTTCGTGACCTACACCAACGACGCCAAGGAGCAGCAACTGGGCGTGCCGCGCCTCGCCCTGCTCTCCTACGGCGCCGTGAGCGAACCCGTGGCGCGTGCCATGGCCGACGGCGCCCTGCGCGAGTCGCTGGCCGACGTGGCGGTTTCCGTGACGGGCATCGCTGGTCCCGGCGGCGCCACCGCCGATAAGCCTGTCGGCCTGGTGTATCTCGGCATCTCCCGTCGCGGCCGCGAGACACTGGCCGAACGGCATGTGTTCACCGGCGACCGCGACGGTGTGCGTGCCGCAGCGCTGATCAGGGCGCTCGCCTTGCTGCATAGCCGCCTCGACTGAATGGCGCCGTTGTCGTCCGCGGCGCTCAGGACACCGGACGCCGGGCGATCAACCCGACCGATTGAACGACCTCGGTGAACGCACCGTTGCGCGCATGCACGGTCATCGCTTCACGGATGGACTGTGCCAGTTCATCGGCCCTCTCGCCGATCTTGCCGCGCGATGTGCTCGACATCGACAGCGCGCGTTCGACCAGGTTCTCGACCGCGGTCTGGCGGCGCTCGATCACGCCGATGATCTCGAGCTGATTGAACGGCGAGTCGAGCAGAACAGCCTCGTGCTGGATCCAGTCCGGCGAGCGATGCAGGCTGCGCTTCAGGTCATCGCCGGCGTAGCGGTCGATGAGAGCCTCGTAGCCCTTCAGCCAGGCGTTGTCGGGCACCCTGGGATGCTCGTGGCGGAAGAGCACGACGGCGCCGTCGTCCTCGATCATGGTATCCAGCCGCTGCAGCGTGTCGACGCGATCCATCCAGTGGAAGGCACGGCCGATCACGGCAAGACGGAAACGACCTTGCGACGGCGCCAGGTCATAGGAACTGCCGCTGACGAAGGATATCGCCGCACCGGCCGCTGCTGCGGCGTCGGCAGCCGCCGCCAGCATCTCCGGCTCGGGGTCCATCGCCACGACGCCGCCGGCCAGGGGCGCGAAGGCCACCGCCAATGGGCCCGGTCCGCAGCCCAGGTCCAGCACGCGGTCCGTCTTGCGCAGGCCGCACAGCTCGGCAACGCGCGCGATCAACCGGGCCGCATAGGCAGGGCGGCCGGCAAGATAGTGGCTGGCGGCCGACTGAAACCGGTGTGGTTCGAACGGGATCGTGGAGGCCATCGCGACCCTCCGGCAAGGTTCAAAGCCGATGATGATGCCCAGCGCGGCGCGCGACAAGCGGCCACGCGCATAACGGTATCGCGCTCCTACGCCGCGACCTTGCCATAGAGCTTCGCCGCACGCGCTTCGAAGGCTGCCACCATGCGTCGCACAGCCTCATGAAACAACAACTCGATTGTCGCCTGCAGCAACCGCGAGCGAAACTCGAACTCGACATAGAAGTCGATCTCGCATCCCTTCTCGTGGGGATGAAAGATCCAGTGATTCATCAGGTGCTTGAAAGGGCCGTCGGCGTAGGTGGTGTCGATGCGCGGACCATCAGGTGCGTCGGGCGACAACGTGACTTTCGATGTGAAGCGTTCCCGGAACAGGCGGAAGCCGATGGCGAGATCGGCGATGACCAGCCGATCGCTGCGCTCGCGCACGCGCGCTGCGACGCACCAGGGCAGGAACTCGGGGTACTTCTCGACGTCGCTGACCAGATCGTAGAGCTGCCGCGGGGTATACGGCAGCACCCGCCGCTCGCTGTGCGTAGGCATGATATCAGGTCGAGGCCGTCAGTTTGGCCTGGCGGGCAGCGCGCAACTGCGCGAAGTCGTCGCCGGCGTGGTAGCTCGACCGCGTGAGCGGCGTTGCCGAAACCATCAGGAACCCCTTCCCGCGCGCCATCGCGGCCAGCTGCGCGAACTCGTCGGGCGTCCAGAACTTGTCGACGGCGGCATGCTTGGGCGTCGGCTGCAGGTACTGGCCGATGGTGAGGAAATCGACATCGGCGGCGCGCAGGTCGTCCATCACCTGGCCGATCTCGGCGCGCGTTTCGCCCAGGCCAACCATCAGGCCTGATTTGGTGAAGCTTGCGGGGTCGGTCTCCTTCACGCGCGCCAGCAACTGCAAGGACGTGAAGTAGCGTGCGCCCGGCCGGATCGTGGGATAGAGCCGCGGCACGGTTTCCAGGTTGTGGTTGAACACGTCGGGCTTGGCGGCGACGACGGTCTCGATCGCACCCGGCTTGCGCAGGAAGTCCGGCGTCAGGATCTCCACCGTGGTGCCAGGCGCGGCGGCGTGGATGGCGGTGATGACCGCGGCAAAATGCGCGGCGCCGCCATCGTCAAGATCATCGCGATCGACCGACGTCACCACCACATGGTGCAGTTTCAGCTTCTGCACCGCCTCGGCGACATTGGCCGGCTCGTGCGGATTGAGCGCGCCCGGCAGGCCGGTCTTCACGTTGCAGAAGGCGCAGGCCCGTGTGCACGTGTCGCCCATGATCATGAAGGTGGCGTGCTTGAGCTTCCAGCACTCTCCGATATTCGGGCAAGCCGCCTCCTCGCAGACGGTCGAAAGACCATACTGGCGCATCAGGCGTTTGGTCTCGGCGTACTCCGGCGAGTTGGGCGCCTTGACCCGGATCCAGTCGGGCTTGCGCGCCACCGGATTGTCGGGCCGGTGCGCCTTCTCGGGGTGTCGCTCGGCCCGTGCCAGGACGGGTTTTTCGAGGGTGTCCATGACCGTAGAGGTGAGCCTTTGCGGGACAAGCGTCAAGTGACCCTCCCTCTCCATCCTGTCCAATCCATCTCACAGCTCATGGAGATGGTTCTCCAGCACGCGCACCAGGCGGTCCTCGACCAGGTCGCGGGTGACGTCCTCCAAGGGCACTTCCTCGACCTGGCTCTTGGCCTCGTCCAGGCCGGCTTCGACGTCGCCATAGTAGATGGCGATGCCGACCGGGAAGACGGCCTCGAACGAGACGCTGAGCGGCAGTGCGACCTGATCGCGCAGCAGCGGCAGGGCAAATTTGGCGATCAGGGTCGCGTCACTGGAGCCCGGCAGGTAGAAGGCGCCGGTATCCGACACCGTCGGCCGCATCCGGGCCTGGTTGAGAACGCCGGTGAAGCGTTCCATCTCGGGCATGATCACGTGCGTGAACACCGCGCGCGCGGCCTGCAGGAAGACGCGCTTGGCCTCGGTCTCCTCCGCCAGCCGCTGCGCCGCACGCTGGCGCTGGATCTCCTTCTCACGCAGCGCGCGGCCGATCAGCTCGAGGATGTCGCGTTCGGTACGCATGGGACTGGGAACAGACCGTCAGATGTGGATCACGCGCCCGTAGGCGGCGAGCACGGCCTCGTGCATCATCTCCGAGAGCGTGGGGTGCGGGAACACGGTGTGCATCAGCTCGGCCTCGGTGCTCTCCGCGGTGCGGGCGATCGTATAGCCCTGGATCAGCTCGGTGACCTCGGCGCCGATCATGTGGGCGCCCAGCAGTTCGCCGGTCTTGGCGTCGAACACCGTCTTCACCAGCCCGTCGGCTTCGCCCAGTGCGATCGCCTTGCCGTTGCCGATGAAGGGGAAACGGCCGACCTTGACCTGGTATCCCTTCTCCTTGGCCGCCTTCTCGGTGAAGCCGACGCTCGCCACCTGGGGCTGGCAATAGGTGCAGCCCGGCACCTTGGTGGCGTCGAGCGGATGCAGGCCCTTCAGGCCGGCGATGTGCTCGACCGCGATCACGCCCTCGTGGCTCGCCTTGTGCGCCAGCCATGGCGGGCCGCAGAGATCGCCGATGGCATAGACATTGGGCTCGCCGGTGAAGCCCCATTGGTCGATCACGACATGCGTACGATCGACCTTCACCTTGGTGCCTTCCAGTCCCAGGTTCTCGACGTTGCCGACGATGCCGACTGCTGAGATCACGCGCTCGACGGTCAGTTCCTGGGTCTTGCCGCCCGACTCGATCGTCGCCGTGACGCTGTCGGCTGCCTTCTTCAACGACTTCACCGTGGCGCCGGTCAGGATCTTCATGCCCTGCTTCTCGAACGCCTTGCGCGCGAAGGCCGAGATCTCTTCGTCCTCGACCGGCAGCACGCGGTCGAGCACCTCGACGACGGTTACCTCGGACCCGAAAGTGCGGAAGAAGCTCGCGAACTCGATGCCGATGGCGCCCGAGCCGATCACCAGCAGCGACTTCGGAATCGACGGTGGCACCATCGCTTCCTTGTAGGTCCACACCAGCTTGCCGTCCGACTCCAGGCCGGGCAGCTGGCGTGCCCGCGCGCCGGTGGCGAGGATCACGTTCTTGGCTGTGAGCCCTGTGGTCTTCTTGTCCTTGTCGGTCACCGCCACCTTGCGCAGGCCGCCAGCGACGCCATCGAGCCGGCCGGCACCGTCGAACACCGTGATCTTGTTCTTGCGCATCAGGTGCTTGACGCCGGCATTGAGCTGGCCGGCAACCTTGCGCGAGCGCTCGACAACCTTCTTGGGGTCGAAGCCGACCTCTTTTGCCGACAGGCCGTACGCGTCGGCGTGCTTCATCAGGTGGAACACTTCAGCCGACCGCAGCAGCGCCTTGGTCGGGATGCAGCCCCAGTTCAGGCAGATGCCGCCGAGATGGTCACGCTCGACCACCGCCGTCTTCATGCCCAGCTGCGAGGCACGGATCGCCGCGACATAGCCGCCCGGCCCGGTGCCGATGACGATGAGGTCGAAACTGGTGTCAGCCATGTGTGCCTGCCTGCTGTCTACCTTCCCCCGCTTGCGGGGGAAGGTGGCGCGTAGCGCCGGATGGGGGATGTTGCAGCGGGGGAAGTGCCGATTGATACACCTGAACTTGCACCAGCTTCCCCCATCCGCCCTTCGGGCACCTTCCCCCGCAAGCGGGGGAAGGTAATACTTTCTACAGCAGCATCGCCGCGGGCTGTTCGATATAGCCCTTGAGCGTCTGCAGGAACTGCGCGCCGACGGAGCCATCGACGATGCGGTGGTCGGCCGACAGTGTGCAGCTCATGATGGTGCGGATCACCATCTGGCCCTCGCGCACCACGACGCGCTGCTCGCCGGCGCCGACAGCCAGGATGCAGGCCTGCGGCGGGTTGATGACGGCGGCGAAGTCCTTGATGCCGTACATGCCCATGTTGGAGATGGTGAAGCCGCCGCCCTGGAACTCCTCGAGCTTCAGTTTGCCATCGCGGGCGCGGGCGGCGAGGTCCTTCATCTCGGTGGCGATGCGGCCGACGCCCTTGAGGTCGGCATTGCGCACGATCGGCGTGATCAGGCCGCGATCGGTGGCGACCGCGACCGAGATATCGACCGTGCCGTTCAGGATCATGTCGGTGTCGGTCCACGCGGCGTTGACCTCGGGATGATCGCGCAGCGCCTGGGCGCAGGCCTTGATCACCATGTCGTTGACCGACACCTTGATCTTGCTCTTCTCGCCCACCGCGTTGATCGCCTGGCGCGCCGCCAGCAGCGCGTCGATCTCGTAATCCACCGTCAGGTAGATGTGCGGGATCTGCTGCTTGGCTTCGGTGAGCCGCTTGGCGATCACCTTGCGGATGCTGTTGTGCGGCACCTTGCGGCTCTCGCCGGTGGGGTACACCGGCTGCGCTGCGGTCGGCGCTGGGCCTGGTGCGGCGGCCGAGGGTTTGGGCGCGGGCTTGGCGGTCCCGGCGCTGCGGGCCGCCTCGACATCGGCCTTGACGATGCGGCCATGCGGACCACTGCCGCTCACCTTCGCCAGGTCGATGCCGGCGTCAGCAGCAATGCGCTTGGCCAGCGGCGAGGCGAAGATGCGTTCGCTCCCTCCCCCCTTGTGGGGGAGGGTTGGGGTGGGGGGTGCTGCAGGCACAGCGGCCGGTGCGGGGGCGCCCCCTCCCCGACCCTCCCCCACAAGGGGGGAGGGGGAAGAAGAAGGCGCCGCCGGTTGTGGCGCCGGTTTTGCGGCAGGCGCAGGTGCGGCCGGTGCGGCTGGCACCGCCTCGCCCTCCTCGACCAGGATCGCGATCGGCGCGTTGACCTGCACCGCCTCGGTGCCTTCGGCGACGAGGATCTTGCCGATGACGCCTTCGTCGACGGCCTCGACTTCCATAGTCGCCTTGTCGGTCTCGATCTCGCAAAGAACCTGGCCGGAGGTGATCTTGTCGCCCTCCTTGACGTGCCACTTGGCGAGCTTGCCCTCGGTCATCGTCGGCGACAGCGCCGGCATGAGGATGTTGATGGCCATGTGCCCTCTCCCGCGCGGCGATCAGCGATAGCAGACCGCCTTGGCGGCGGCGACGATGTCAGGCGCCTGCGGCAGGGCCATCTTCTCGAGGTTGGCGGCATAGGGCAGCGGGATGTCGAGCCCGGCCACCCGCTTGACCGGCGCGTCGAGCCAATCGAAGGCCTGGTCCATCATCAGCGCCGCGAGCTCCGAGCCGATGCCGGCGAACGGCCAGCCCTCCTCCACCGACACCAGCCGGTTGGTCTTCTTCACCGAGTTCACGATCGTCTCGGTATCGAGCGGCCGGATGCTGCGCAGGTTGATGACTTCGGCGTCGATCCCTTCCTTGGCAAGCTCCTCGGCCGCCTGCAGCGCCTTGCCGACCATGATCGAGAACGCCGTGATGGTGACGTCCTTGCCGGGGCGCTCGATCTTGGCGCGGCCGATGGGCAGCACGAAATCGTCGGTCTGCGGCACTTCGAAGGACTGGCCGTAGAGCAGCTCGTTCTCAAGGAAGATGACGGGATTGGGATCGCGGATCGCCGCCTTCATCAGGCCCTTGGCGTCGGCGGCGCTCCACGGTGCCAGCACCTTCAGCCCGGGACAGTGCGCGTACCAGCTGGCGTAGCACTGCGAATGCTGGGCCGCGACGCGCGACGCGGCCCCGTTGGGGCCGCGGAAGACGATCGGGCAGCCCATCTGGCCGCCTGACATGTAGAGCGTCTTGGCGGCCGAGTTGATGATCTGGTCGATCGCCTGCATGGCGAAGTTGAAGGTCATGAACTCGACGATCGGCCGCAGGCCGCCGAACGCGGCACCGACGCCGAGCCCGGCGAAGCCATGCTCGGTGATCGGCGTGTCGATCACGCGGCGGGCGCCGAACTCGTCGAGCAGGCCCTGGCTCACCTTGTAGGCGCCCTGGTACTCGGCAACTTCCTCGCCCATCAGGAAGACGGTCGGATCGCGCCGCATTTCCTCGGCCATCGCATCGCGCAGCGCCTCGCGTACGGTCACTTTTACCGTCGGGCCTGTCCACTCCGGTTCAGCCGGCACCGCGCTGAGCTGCGTCGCGGCGGCGGGTTGCGTCAATACTGCCGGCTGCGAGGCGGGTGGTGGTTCAGGCCGTGCTGCGTCGCCATCAGGTTCCGACTGAGGTTGTGGCGCGGCGGCGGGCGTTGGCGCCGCCGGGGTGGCAGGCACTGCCTCGCCTTCCTCAACCAGGATCGCGATCGGCGCGTTGACCTGCACCGCCTCGGTTCCTTCGGCAACGAGGATCTTGCCGATGACGCCCTCGTCGACCGCCTCGACTTCCATAGTCGCCTTGTCGGTCTCGATCTCGCAAATGACCTGGCCGGAGGTAATCTTGTCGCCCTCCTTCACGTGCCATTTGGCGAGCTTGCCCTCGGTCATTGTCGGCGACAGCGCCGGCATCAGAATCTGAATGGACATGGTCGGGTTCCGATCGTGGGTCGATATCGTCAGCGCAGCCGTCGCGTCACGCCGCTGCCGGCGGGCGCGAATCGACCAGCACGTCGGTCCATAGCTCGGCGGGATCCGGCTCGGGGCTGTTGGTCGCGAATTCGGCGGCATCGGCCACGACCTTGCGCACTTCGCCATCGAGCGCCTTGAGGCTCGCCTCGTCGAGCACGCCCTTATCGGCCATGATCTTCTTCAGGCGCTCGATCGGATCGCGCTCGGTGCGCATCTTGTCGACTTCTTCCTTGGAGCGATACTTGCCGGGATCGCTCATCGAGTGACCACGATAGCGGTACGTCAGCATTTCCAGGATGTACGGCCCCTTGCCGGACCGCGCGTGCTCGACTGCCTTCTCGCCGGCGGCCTTCACGGCCAGGACGTCCATGCCGTCGACCTGTTCGCCGGGGATGCCGAACGCCTCGCCGTGCCGATAGAGGTCAGAGATCGCCGAGGCGCGCTCGACCGAGGTTCCCATGCCGTACTTGTTGTTCTCGATGACATAGACCACCGGCAGCTTCCACAGCGCCGCCATGTTCATCGCCTCGTAGACCTGGCCCTGGTTGGCGCTGCCGTCACCGAAATAGGTCAGCGAGACGTTCTTGCTGTCGTTGTATTTGTGGGCGAAGGCGAGCCCGGTGCCGATCGGCACCTGGGCGCCGACGATGCCGTGGCCGCCGTAGAAATTGCGCTCGCGGCTGAACATGTGCATCGAGCCGCCCTTGCCCTTGGAGTAGCCGGTGGCCCGTCCAGTCAGCTCGGCCATCACACCGCGCGGCTCCATGCCGGTGGCCAGCATGTGGCCGTGGTCACGGTAGGACGTGATGACGGCGTCCTTGGCACTGTCGATGGTCGCCTGCATGCCGACCACGACGGCTTCCTGGCCGATGTAGAGGTGGCAGAAACCGCCGATCAGGCCCATGCCGTAGAGCTGGCCGGCGCGCTCCTCGAAGCGGCGGATCAGCAACATGTCGTGGTAGTACTTCTTGAGCTCTTCGGCGGTGGCGCTGTTGTCGCCGGCCTTACGCGATCCAGGCTCGCCGGCTTTCGGCTTCGCAGCGGTCTTCGCCATCGCTCTCCTCCACACTTCCCAAGACGACGCGCCTAACATGGCGCTGCAGCGGGTGCCAGACGAGCCAAACTAGGCGCAAAGCTCTTGTTCCGGCTAGGAAATTCGCGCTCTTGCCGACCGCAATCAAGAGCCGAGTGGTTTGTTGCAGCCCTGGATTGAGCCCGGAAACAAAGTTGCCAGACGTAAGACTGGATGCTCGCGAAGCGCCTCAGCCCCTGGATGCGCCAGCTATTCCTGCGTCGCCGTCTTGTCATCGCGGTAAGCCCAACAGGCATCACGCGACAGGCTCACCGGGGCCTCGGCACCGACCTCATGACGCGCCGCCGTACCCAGCTCCAGCGCCTCCAGGCGGACGCCGAACAGATCGATGTCATAGGCCGTTTGTGTCCCCTGGTAGCGACGCCCCACAATGCGTGCCGTGAACGCGTTGCTGCCATTCGATGTGCCGATGGCCACATTCTCAGGCCGAACGGCAACGCAGACGGTCTCGCCGACAGCAATCGAGCGCGCCAGCCACGCCTGCACGCGTGCCCCGCCCTTGACCTCGACGACACCGAACTCGCCATCGCGGCCCGCCACCCGGCCCTCGATCAGGTTGGAGGCGCCCGTGAAGTTGGCCACGAACAGGTCGGCCGGACGATTGTAGACGTCTGCAGGCGGTGCCATCTGCAGCAGCTTGCCGTCACGCATCACACCGATGCGATCGGCCAGCACCACGGCTTCAGCCTGGTCGTGCGTGACATAAAGCGCCGTCATGCCCGTCTGCTTGAGGATGCGGCGCAGGTCATCGCGCAAGCGCAGGCGCAGCTTGGCGTCGAGATTGGAGAGTGGCTCGTCCAGCAGCAGAAGCTGCGGGCGGTAGACCAGGCTGCGGGCGAGCGCCACGCGCTGCATCTGACCGCCGGACAACTGCACCACCGAGCGGTCGGCGTATTCGGAGAGCCCGACCAGCTCGAGCGTCTCGGCAACCTTGCGATCCGCGTCGGCGCGAGTCGTGCGCCGCTGCTTGAGGGGATAGACGACATTCTGGCGCACCGTCATGTGCGGCCACACCGCATACGACTGGAACACCATGCCGATCTCGCGATGTCGCGGCGCCACCAGGATGCCCTGGCCCGGTGCCGATACGACACGGTCACCGATGCTGATGCTGCCGGCGGTCGGATGCTCCAGGCCGGCAACGCAGCGCAATGTCGTGGTCTTGCCGCAACCCGAGGGACCGAGCAGGACCACGATCTCGCCGGCTGGCACCGTGAAGCTTACGCCGTCGACCGCCGGCCGGCCGGTGGCGAAGCTCTTGTGCAGATCAACGACGTCCAGCGCCGCGGACATATCGACGGTGCCCTACTGACGATACTTGTAGGTCTTGTTCCAGTCCTCGACCCAGGTGGCGCGCAGTTTCTCGAACGGCCCGAATTCCGGCACCCACACCTTGACCGTCTTGGGATCCCAACCCTTGGGGTACAGCGGCGGGTTCTTCAGTGACGTCAGGTTGCCCAGTTCCTTGATCTGGAACTGCTGACCTTCCATCGACAAGCGCCAGTTCATGAACAGCTTGGCCGCATTGGGGTTCTTCGACGTCTTGGGAATGCCGTCGGCATAGGGAATGATCGGCACGCCCTCGGGCGCGAAGATCGCCTCGGCCGGCGCGCCGTCTTTGATCTTGGTGTAGATGATGTTGTAGAGCAGCGGCGCGATTGACACCTCGCCGCGCACCAGGGCGTCGGAGAGCGGCGCGCCCGATGGATAGAGTGCGATATCCAGGGCTGCCTGCTTGGCGTGATAGTCCTCGCCCAGCACCTGCCGCTCGAACATGACCCGCGTCCAGGTGGTGCCCCCCGACGGGGCAACCACCTGCCCGATCTGCTTGCCCTTGTATTCCGGCTTGGTCAGATCGGCCCAGGTCTTGGGCGGATTCTTCGCCAGCTCCACGTTGTAGGCCAGCGCCCAGCCCAGCGTCACGCCGGGCCAGAGCTTGGGCGACACCAGCGCATCGGGCCGGTAGTCGGCGGCGTTGGGCGGCGCGTAGTCCATGAACATGTCGTTCATTTCCAGCATCAGCCCGCGATCGGAATGCCCGATCACGTCGGCCAGCAGCTTGCCTGCCGCGGCTTCCGTCTTGATGCGGGTGATGAGCTGGCCGCCGGGCGCGCGCACCATCTCGACCTTGATCTCGGGGAAGCGCTTGTTGAAGGCCTTGATGACCTCCTGCTCCACCTCGGCAAAGTTCGCCGTGTAGTAGACCAACCTGCCTTCCTTCTTGGCGGCGGCGATCAGTTCGGCGCTGCCAAAATCCTGGGCCAAGACCGGTGCCGCGACGAGTGCGACAGCGAGGCCGGCAACAACGGACAGTATGCGTTTCATCCTCAATTCCTCCCGTTATTCATCCGTAACCCGAGCCGCCGTCATCCCGAGCACAGCGAGGGATCTCTTGCGGATGGCGCACTGTGCGTCCTGCCGCGGGAGATCCCTCGCTGTGCTCGGGATGACGGGTGGCTTGGCGTGACATGGCCACCTACCCCGTACGACCGACGCTGCCGGCCGAATCGCGCGACAGCCAGTTGGCAATACCGATCAGGACGGCCAGCAGCACGGTTTGCACCAGGCTGAACGCCGCCGTCTTGCCGGTGTTGCCGCCCTCGTAGTAGTCGAGCAGCAGCACGGCCATCACCATGGTATCGCTGGTGTAGAGGAACAGCGACGAGCCCAGCTCGCGGATGGCCAGCACGAACAACAGGGTCATGGCCGCGATCACGCCCGGACTGGCCAGCGGCAAGACGATCGTGCGGATGGTACCCAGCAGGCTCTTGCCGCAGATCCAGGCCGCCTCCTCCAGCTCCTTGTGGATCTGCAGGAAGGACGTCGACAACGCCTTCACGGTATCGGGCATGAAGCGCGCCACGAAGGCCAGCGCCAGGATCCAGATCGTGCCATAGAGACCACCCGGCAGGCCGATCCAGGCCCACAGGTAGGCGACACCGATGACCAGTCCGGGGATGGCCACGGGCAGGGTCGACAGGACATCGATGCTGCCGCGGCCGGCGACGCGCGTGCGGTTGATCGTGTAGCCGATGGCGAAGGCCAGCACGCCGCCCAGCAGCGCCGTGACGATGCCGACCTCCATGGTGTTGATGATCGAGCGCACGGTCAGCGGATTGTCGAATACGCTGTCGAAATGCACCATCGAGTACTGCTTCATGTCGAACAGGCTGGCGGCATCGCGAATGAACAGGAACTTGCGGAATGCGGCCACGATCAACGCCAAGGTCGGCAGGACCACGACGACGAACAGGTAGACGAACGCCAGGCCCAGTGTCAGCCAGCGCCAGGCGCCGAGATCGAGGCTGCGTGGCCGGAACGCCTTGCCCGCCACGGTGGCGTAGCTGCGCCCCGACAGGACGCGCTGCTGCAGCACGACGAGACCGGCCGTCACCACCATGAGGATGATCGCGACCGCCGCCGCCGTGTTGTAGAGCGGCGGGTTCCACGCCGTCAGCTTGAAGATGTAGGTGGTCAGCACGGAGATGTTCGCCGGCGCCCCGAGAACCGCCGGGATGCCATAGATACCCAGCATCACGACGAACGACAGCAGCATGCCGGAGATGATGGCTGGCGCGATCAGCGGGAAGGTCACGGTGAACAGGGTACGGAAGGCGCTGGCGCCGGCGATTTCCGAGGCCTCTTCGAGGCTGGGGTCCATGTTGCGCAGTGCCGACGCCGTGAACATGTAGACGTAGGGCGCGTAGTACATGCCGAAGACGACGATCAGACCGCTCATCGAGTAGAGGTCGATGCGCCAGTCGAGTCCGGCCCAGCGGAAGATGGTGTTGATCAGCCCGGTTTTCGGCGATCCCAGGATGGACCACGCCACGGCCGCCACCAGCGGCGGCACGAACAACGGGATCATGCTGACGGCGGCGATGAAGCCCTTCCACGGCGTGTTGGTGCGGACCACGATCCACGAGAACGTGAGGCCGATCACGACAGCCAGCGCCGTCCCGCCGGTGCAGGCAATCAGCGAGTTGAACAGCGCGGCGTGAACGTTTTCGTTGGCCAGCACCGCAACGAAATTGTCGAGAGACAGGTCAAGGACGCCAAATCCGTGGACGACGGGGTTGGTATTGGTGAGCGCCCCCAGCAGCAGCATCGCCATCGGGTAGATCACGAGGAACGTCAGAACGCACAGCAGCAGTGTCACCCAGCCGCCGCGCACCCATCGCGCCAGGCTGAAGCTGCGCCCGGTACGATCGGCTGATGGCGCGACCGCTTCAGCCGTCAAGGCGTGCCACGCCCGCTGACGTCCGTCGGCACGTCATGGCCCGTTCTTCCCGCATATGGACGTCACTCCCGTCGGCGCTTCATCCTGCCCCGAAGACTTTATCGTTCGTTGCCACGATCATCTGACGTGAAACGGTGTGGCGTCAACCAACTCGGTTGCGGAAATTGCCGCAACCCCATTCGTGTCATCCCGAGCGTAGCGAGGGATCTTTTGCGGCACGGGGTACCGTACGTCCTTCGCAGACGATCCCCCGCTGCGCTCGGGATGGCGGGACGTCGCATCGGTGTGGGTTGCGGAAATTGCCGAAACTATTCCCTTCTCCCCGCGAAGGCGGGGAGAAGGTGGCACGCAGCGCCGGATGAGGGGCTTCTCCGCACCAGGTGCTGGACTCGGAGCTCGGTCATTCGAGCAATCATCACCTGCGTCATCATCAAGCCCCTCACCTCCCATCGCGCTGCGCGCGACGGGCCCCTCCTCTCTCCGCCTGCGCGGGGAGAGGGTGAGGACTTGCCAGCGGCGGGGTGGGCGGCCAGGGCCGCCGGCCTTGCAGTCCACCGGCCGCAGCCAGCCCTGCTGGACCAGCAGCGCAATGATGGCGTCGGTGCCGCCGGCATCGACGGCTTGCGACAGCACCTCGCGCCGGATCTGCTCGCGCGACACGTCGTGCACGGGGTGCGTCGCCAGCCAACGCACCACCTTGTCGGCATGACGGCGGCGCTCGCTGGCTTCGGCCGCACCGAAGGCGTTGCATGCGTGCGGCCACAGATAGTCGCGCCACAGGCCGGCGGCGGCACGCAGCGCCGCGGCCGACACCAGCACCGGTTCCGCCGTGTCCGGCGGCTCAGCCGACCAGTTCAGAAATGTCAGCACGCCGGCCAGGCGCAATACCATGCCGGCGCCCTCGCTCCACCATGCCGCCTCGCGGCCTTCCAAGTCGTCGAGGCGTCGATCATGCATGCGTCGGAACGTGTCGAACACGTCGAGCGCAGCGGCGCCCAGCGGTACGTCGCGCACCGCCGCCAGGGCCTGCAGCCGCGCCAGCGCATCAATGGCGTCATCGCTCCGGCGCGCCGTCGGCGCCGAGAGCGGCTGCAACGCCGGCCGTGACGGGCACACGAACAGGCAACGCCCGATCGTGCCGTCATCATCGCCGGCGCGCGCCTGTGGCAAGGCGTCCGGCCGCAACGTGCCCAGAAGCGACACCGCCGCGGGGACCTCGATCTGCAGCAACTGCCGATGGCTGATGGTCCATGGCTCGGCCGACCATGCCCGATGCCAATGGTGCCGCTCGACGTGGGCCGTCTGCCGCGCCGTGCGAGCGAGCCATCCATCCAGCGCACCGGGCGCCAGCAGCACGCCGTGCGGATTGCCATGCACGGCGGCCGCGACCGCGCGCAGGCGCGGGTCTTCGACGATCAGACGGCCGGGCGGCGGTGGCTCGATCGCGTCATCCGGCAAGGGATCGAGTTCCACCGACCGGGCGATCACCATGTTGCGCAGATCACGCCGCCACAGGCTGGTGACGACACGCGCCCCCTCGCGTGCCGCGGCGTGACGTCGCCAAGCGTCCCCATCCACATAGCCCAGGCGCTGCTGCAGCGCGCGTACCAAGTCCAGCGCCGCCTGCATGCCGCGCGTCTTGCCTGACCCCGGCCCGCCCACCAGCGCGGCCCACAGCACACAAGGCTCGCGCCATGCCGGCGCCGGGCTGATGCGGCGCGTACCGCCGGTCAGCCCGGCCGCTACCGTCAACAACGACAACGCCGTGTAGTCCACGGGCGCATTGGCGCCCTGTGCCGCGTCCCGGCACCAGTCGCGCCACATCGGCGGCAGGACGTCGAGGGGGAACGCCGGCAGCCCGTCGCCCCCATCATCGCGTATCGGCGGATTCCGGGTAGCGTGGATCGCGTCCACAACGCTATGCGCGCTCATGCAGGTCACTCGATAAGTCGGAGGGTCTGATGCTGCCTGACGGCAGCGGCCTGTCTCTCGGCGGAGAAGGCAATGCGCGTGTTTTGGCCCGATACGACGGGGCTTCTGTACGGAAGGTGCCGTTGTATATTATTCTTTAAAAGAAAACAATAATAAAATGCAAAGGCGGGATCAACTCACCGGCCGGGTCAGCGTCCTTGCCCGTGACGCGCGCGCCTGCAATCGTTTGACGACATTTCGCGAGGGAGGTCTGGAATGCCTGACGTCACCGTCTCTGATCCCGACATCGCCACACCCGAACTGATGAAAGCGATCTCCGCTGCCTTCAACAGCCGCGATGTCGATCGCATCGTTTCGTACTTCACCGATGACGCCACCTTCTGGCTGGCGCGTGGCCCCGAACCGGTGGGCCGCACCCTTCGCGGCAAGGAAACGATCCGCAAGACGCTCGCCGACCGTTTCAAGGTGATCCCCGACATGCGCTGGGACCACAAGGAGTACATCTACGCCGGCAACCGTGCGATCTCGGTCTGGACCGTAAAGGGCAAGGGTGCCGACGGCGAGGACCTGAACTACCAGGGCTGCGACATCTACACTTTCCGCGGCGGCAAGATCGCCGCCAAAGACACCTACTGGAAGATCGTCGAGCACAAGGATCGGCTGTAACGATCCACGATCCCGGATGGCGGTCACCGCAGCCGGAGGCCAAAGCTCGGTGATTTCAGCGTGTCGGCGTAAAGACGATGATGTCGTCGGGCCAGGCAACGTGCAGCAGGGCCCGGGCACGCTCGTCGATCATGTCGGGATCGAGGCTCTGATTACGCAGCACCGTCACACGGCGTTCCCAGATGTCGCGCGTTGCCTTGGTCTCGGCCAAGGTCGCTTCGGCGCGGGCCACCTCCTGGCGCAATTGCAGCAGCGCGAGCACACCACGGTCGCCGTTCATGAGGTGATAGCCGAAATAGGCGAACACCACTGCAAACGCGACCGGTGCCAGGAGATTACGGATACGCAACATTACGGGCAGCTTAACCACAATTCGGCGTCAACTACAAGAAACTTCAACGCCTTTAAGGGGTTAGGCCCCTCTTTTCATGCCCCAGCGGCCCTCTCTCAGGACGGGACTTCAGGGTGGGACAGCGATAAGGTGATGTCCGAACCGTGCATCAGGCGTAGAGGCAGAGTCATGAGCAAGCAAACCGATTGGCGCAATGACGGCGTGCGGGTGATCCCGGCGCATACGCTGGATCCCAATACCGCCCAGACGCCAGGCATGAACCGCGCGGCGGCGATCAACTTCGCCCGAGTCGGTGCCCAGAAGATCTGGGCCGGCACGGTGACGATCCACGCCAAGGCCAAGACCGGTGCCCACCACCACGGGCACCTGGAAAGCGTGATCTATGTCGTGAAGGGCCGCGCCCGCATGCGCTGGGGCGAGCAGCTGCAGTTCATCGCCGAAGCCGGGCCCGGTGATTTCATCTACGTGCCACCCTACGTCCCCCACCAGGAGATCAATGCCAGCGACGACGAGCCGCTGGAGTGCGTCCTGGTGCGCAGCGACAACGAGGCCGTGGCCATCAACCTCGACATCACACCGGCCGAGAATCCCGAGTCGGTCTACTGGGTCGACCCGACCCACCCGCATCCGGATGACCACGCACACGGCCATGACCATGCGCATGGCCACGACCACGCACATCCGCACAAGGACGAGCCAACACGGTAGGGCGAACGGCCGCCCTGCCCGCGGAAAGCCAACGACGTCTTCAGTTCTCGATTTCGCCGCTGCGGATCGCGGCCAGGACGGCCTGAGCCGTGGTTGCCGCGCCGAGACGAAGCCGCGCCCGGCGCAAGTGGTTTTCGACGGTCCGTTCGGACAGGCCGAGCGTCGCGGCGATATCGGCTTGGCGCCGGCCGGCAGCGGTCCAGCGCAGCACTTCGCGCTCACGCGGCGACAGGCTGGTCTGCAGTCTGTCGTCGCGCGCTTCCACCAGCCGGCGGACGACGCGGAACGCCGACGTTCCGACGATCGTCAGCGCGAGCCGGGCCGCCACCGAGCCATCGATGCTGTTGCCGCCGAAGCTCATCGCCCCTTCAAGGCCTGTGCGCCCGAAAACGGGAACCTGCAAGCCGTGAAGTCCCGTTCCGCGCGGGAAACGAACAACCCGATACCTTTCGACGCGAGCGGACACGGTCTTGGTCCAGAAGAACGGCTCGTCCGTATCCAGGACATGGCGCGCCACGGGGCAGCGGCGAACATAGGTCTTGGCGTCTATCGCCTCGCCGTCACCAAACCAGTTGCCCTCAACCCAATAGATGCGTTCGACCAACTCATCGCGCGTGGCCGAGGCCGAGAACATGACGAACCGATCATAGCCGAGCGGCAGGGCGATGGACCGCACCGCGTCCTCGACCGACGACAGGTTGTCGCTATCCTCTATCGCGCGGACGATCTGGAAGAGCTGATCCATCAACGTGCCATTCGTTGGCCCGTCAGTTCGTGCCGACTTCCCCGAGAAGTGCCCTGGCCGCGGCCTTGCCGACGTTGTTGGAAGCGAAGGGGCTGTCTCCGGTGATGAGCTTCCTGTCCTGGTGGGTTTCGCCCGTGATGTCGCTGTTCAGGATCTCGACCCCGAGTTCCCGCAGCTTCTCGCCGATGAACCAGGGCATCGCACCGGGCATGTAGCCGATGTCCGGCGTCTTTCTGTCGATGTCGTCCGGGAACACGCAGATCTTGTAGCCCTTGAAGATGTAGTCCTCTTTCGCTTCACCAATCCCCGCCGCCAGCAGCGCCGCCGGCCCGTGGCAGAGCGAAATGATGTGCTTGTCCTTGTTCATCGCCCACCGCAGGACAGTCTTTACGTCCAGGCTCTGCGGGATACCGATGAGGGCGCCGTGACCGCCCGGGATGAACACAGCGATATAGTCCGAGTTGTCGCCGAGATTCTTCTCGATCACATCCGACAGCTTCAGCGGACGCTTCAGTTTGTCGAGGTACTTCCGGTAGACGCTCTGCACTGCCTCGTCCTCCTTCGGCAGTGCCCAGAGCTCGAGCTTGACGGGGTTTCCCGATAGCGTCGCGATGTCGACATCGAACCCGGCCTTGTCGATGTGATACATCGGCAGCAGCATCTCGACGGGATGGTTGCCGGTCGAGAACATCGTGCCGTTCTGCATGAGCAGGTAACGCTCGTCGGTCGCGATCATCAGGACCTTCCACCGGCCTTCGCGATAGGCATTGGGATAGTCCGCGTCGCCGAGATCGGACTTTGACGACGTGAACTGCCCTAGCGAATACGGGGACGGAAAGAACGCGTTGTCCTCGGCCTGGTCGGGAGTCGGGCGCTTGTCTGTGGAGCGTTCGGTCATGGGGACGTCCTCGCTGTCAGCGTTCGTGGACGTCCAGACTGTAGTGCCAGCAAACTCCCTCGCAAATGAGGGATTTCCCCTCAATGTACGAAGTACGCTGGTTGCTGGCACACCTGTCATCCCGAGCGAAGCGAGGGATCTCCCGTGAATGGCGCACCATGCGCTACTCGCAGGAGATCCCTCGCTTCGCTCGGGATGACAGTTTGAATGCTCTAGCGCTTCCCGCGGATGACCGAGGTGCCGGCGTAGCGCGCCTGGGTGCCGAGCTGCTCCTCGATGCGCAGCAGTTGGTTGTACTTCGCCAGGCGATCGGAACGTGACAGCGAGCCGGTCTTGATCTGGCCGCAGTTGGTGGCGACGGCGAGGTCGGCGATGGTCGAGTCTTCCGTCTCGCCCGAGCGATGCGACATCACCGCCGTATAGGCGGCGCGGTGCGCCATCGACACCGTGTCCATGGTCTCGGTCAGCGAGCCGATCTGGTTCACCTTCACCAGGATCGAGTTGGCGACGCCTTTGTCGATGCCTTCCGCCAGGCGCTTGACGTTGGTGACGAAGAGATCGTCGCCCACCAGCTGCACCGTGCCGCCGACAGCCTGGGTCAACGCCTTCCAGCCCTCCCAGTCGTCTTCGGCCATGCCGTCCTCGATCGAGACGATCGGGAAGCGCTTGCACAGCGCCTCGTACCAGCGCGCCATCTCGGCCGGGCCCATGGTCTTGCCCTCGCCCTCCATCACGTACTTGCCGTTCTTGAAGTACTCGCTCGAGGCCGGATCCAGCGCCAGCACGATGTCCTCGCCCGGCTTGTAGCCGGCCTGCTCGATCGACTTCATGATGAAGCCCAGTGCCTCGTCGGCCGTCGCCAGGTTGGGCGCGAAGCCGCCTTCGTCGCCGACGTTGGTGTTGTGGCCGGCGTCCTTGAGCTGCTTCTTCAGTGCCTGGAACGTCTCGGCGCCCATGCGCAGGCCGTCGGCGAAGGTCTTGGCCTTCACCGGCATGATCATGAATTCCTGGATGTCGATCGGGTTGTCGGCGTGGGCGCCGCCGTTGATGATGTTCATCAGCGGCACCGGCAGGATGTGCGCCTGGCTGCCGCCGACATACTTGTAGAGCGGCAGGTCGCTGTCGGTGGCGGCGGCACGGGCCACCGCCAGGCTGACACCCAGGATGGCGTTGGCGCCGAGACGGCTCTTGTTGGGCGTGCCGTCGAGTTCGATCATCGCGCGGTCGATCTTGATCTGATCGCAAGCGTCGAGGCCGGACAGCAGATCGAAGATCTCGCCGTTGATGTTGGCCACCGCCTTCTGCACGCCCTTGCCGCCGTAGCGGCCCTTGTCGCCGTCGCGCAGCTCGACCGCCTCGTGCGCCCCGGTCGATGCCCCCGAGGGCACGGCGGCCCGGCCGGTCGCACCACTTTCCAGCACCACGTCGACCTCGACGGTCGGGTTTCCGCGGCTGTCGAGGATCTCGCGACCGTGGATATCGATGATGGCAGTCATGCGCAGCCTCTTGGCCAGGGGGACGGAGCCTCAACGGGCGCCGCGTTGTAGCGACGCCCCCTGCCCCATGCAAGTCGTGCGGCTGTGGCATCCCTGGGAGCGCACGGACGGGGCGCCTTTCCTGCCCTCCCAGGGATGACAGGTCCGGTTTCGGATACTAGATTTTCAGCCCAATGTGGAGAACGCGGACGATGCGCAGTCATCATGATATGGGCGGGCTGCCGGCCGGGCCGGTCGAGGCCAGCGAGCACGACTACCAGCTTTGGGAAAAGCGCGTCGATGCGCTGATGGTGCTGTGCTCTTCCAAGAAGATGTTCACGGTCGACGAGTTGCGCAAAGGCATCGAGTCGCTGCCGCCGGACGCCTATGACCGCATGAGCTACTACGAACGCTGGATCTCATCGATCACCAGCGCGCTGATCCATCGCGGCGTGATCTCGATCGACGAGGTGCGCGCCAAGCTGGCCGATATCGAAAAGCGGCCGCCCGAGACCGCCGGGGAAAAGGCATGATGGCCCGTTTTGCCACCGGCGACAAGGTCGCTGTCCGGCGCGGCAATCCGCCCGGCCATCTGCGCACGCCGTTCTACATCCGCGGCAAGCACGGTGTCGTGGAGCGCATCTGCGGCGAATTTCGCAATCCCGAGGAACTTGCCTACGGCCGCAGCGGCGAGCCGAAACAGGTGCTCTACCGCGTGCGCTTCGACCAGCAGCAGGTGTGGCCGGCATACGCCGGCCCGGCCGGCGACACGATCGATATCGAACTCTACGAGCACTGGCTCGAACCCCGATCCTGATGGAGCGCGCCATGCCGCACGATGACGACCACGGCCATCACCACGGGCACGATCACCACCATGATCATGATCATCCGCACGTTCATGGCGGTGCCGACCACCACCCGCACCGGCCGGACGCCGACGACACGCTGACCTATTGCCGACAGCTCGAGATCGCGGTGCGCGAACTGCTGATCGAAAAAGGCCACCTCACCGCCGATGAGATCCGTGGAGCCGTCGAGCGCATGGATGCCCGCGGCCCGCACCTGGGCGCCAAGGTGGTGGCCAAGGCCTGGACCGACCCGGCGTTCAAGGCCCGGCTGTTGGCCGACGGCAGTGCGGCTTGCCAGGAGGCCGGCATCACCTTCGATCAGTCGACCCGCCTGATCGTGGTCGAGAACACGCCGGACGCCCATAACCTCGTCGTCTGCACGCTGTGCTCCTGCTACCCGCGCATGGTGCTGGGCATTCCGCCCGACTGGTACAAGAGCCGCGCCTATCGCAGCCGCGCCGTGCACGAGCCGCGGGCCGTCCTGCGCGAGTTCGGTACCGACCTGCCCGACACGGTCACGGTGCGGGTGCACGACTCGACAGCCGACATGCGCTACCTGGTGCTGCCGATGCGCCCGGCCGGCACCGAGGGCTGGAGCGAGGCGCAGCTCGCCGCGCTGGTCTCACGCGACTCGATGATCGGTGTCACGACGGCGCAGCGGCCTACCCCATCCTGACATCGAATCTATAGAGGCACTGCTTCCCATGGGTTCAGCAGCGGTACGCCGACAGGCGCGAAGTCGGCGACGTTGCACGTGACGACCACCATGCCATGCACAAGCGCCGTTGCCGCAATGAGCATGTCGTTGATCGGTTGTGGATCGGGAACGTGCAATCGCGCCGCGCGCCTCGCGATGGTGCCATCAACCGCCAAAATACGATCTGCAAAGGCGGGCAGAACGTGGGTCTCAAGCCATGCTCTGAACAAGGTACCCTGTCGAGGATCACGGCGCTCGATTTGCAAGACACCGATTTCAAGCTCGTGGACGGTGATCACGGAGATGAACAGGCTCGCCGTGTCGAGCGTCTCGGCCCATTGAGCGACATTCGGATCGGCTTTGCCCAGACGAACCTTGCGCAGTTCGGAAACGACGTTTGTGTCGAGCAGCAGCATCACGACAAGTCGACCGGCTTCGCGCGTTCAAGGCGCGGCGGAATTTCGAGATCGACATCGGGGAGGTCGGGCATCGCCAACAAGTCGGCGATGTTTCGGTGCTGCCCGGTGAGGCGCTGATACTCCTCGATACTCAGCAGCACGTGCGCAGGTTTTCCGCGATCGGTAATAAAGACCGGACCGTCCAGAGCAGCCTTCTTGGCGCGGCCGGTATCCTGGTTGAATTCCCGGCTGGTCAGCGTTGTCGCGCTCATAACAGGCATCTACAGCGATGTAGAAACGTTACTACAATAAGTATCGCAGCCTGTGGAATCAAGACGCCTGAACTTAGCTCCACTTGCTCCGGAGCGAGCGCTGGCGTTTCCAGCGTTCGACGTCGGCCAAGCCGTCGCAGCGGAAAGCGGCTGGCTCGCGGCGGGCCCGGGCGGCGGAGTCGTCGAGCCAGGCGAAAATCATGCAGTTCGTTTCCGGCTTGGCACTGCCTGACGCGGTCAGCGTGAAGTAGACGATCACCGACAGCGCCGGCAGCGAGCCGCCGGATCCGGCGGCCTCGCCGTAGTCGTCGATTTCGAACCGCTGTGCGGCCAGCGACCAGTTCGCCGATCTCAGCTGGCCGTGCCATTGCGCGAACGCCGTGAACTCGCTGCCCACGACCCCCGACCCGCCGTCGGCGATATAGCTGCGCAGGTCGGCCATCAGCCGCTCGGCCAGCGGATTGACCTTCGAGGCCAGGAGTTGGCGTCGCTCGGCGGTCGTGCGCGGCACGCCCGTGCGCTGCAGAAGCGCTTCCCATTCGGCCGGCGTCAGCCAGACCCCGGCCAACGTCGCGGGCAATGCATCGCGGCGCAGCGCCTCCTCGATCTGACGCAATGTCGCGGCGTCGGCGAAGATGGCGCCGCATTCGCCGCGTTGTGCCGCGGCCAGCACGCCGTTCTTGTCGAAGGTGGCGACATCGGCGCCCCCCAGCGCCAGATGCGGCGGCAGGCTGGCGCGCCAGCCCTGGATCGCGGCGGCCACTGCCGGGCGCATCTCGTCCTCGAGTACGGCGCAGATGCGCCGCGCGCTGCCGCTCAGCAACAGCAGCCCCATGCCCTGCAGCGAACCGTCGCGCAGGCCCGCCAGGACATCGCGCTCCCGTTGCAGGCGGTCGCGTGCGGCTGCGATGTCGGCGCTGGTGACCGTGGTCAGCGGCGTCAGGCGCCGCTCGACAATGTCGGTCACCAGGCCGCGCAGGCTTTCCGGCGGTAGCGCCTGGAACAGCCGGCGCTCGACGGCGACGATGTCGAACGGGCGGCGGCTGTCGGGGCACGGCGTGCTGACGTCGGTGACGACACGGGTGGCCCCGTGCCGTTCCAGCACGATGCGCACAGCAGCGCTGACCTCAGGCCCGCCGGTCCAGCCCAGCGCGGCGCACGGTGCCACCCGGCCGTCGCGGAACACCACCTGCCCCTGCGGGTTGCGGGTACCGTTGGGGGCGTCGTTGGTCTCGTTGAAGAACAGCAACACGTCCTGCGGGTCGCCCTCCCCCAGTTCGCGCAGCCGTGTGGCAACGGCCACCTGGGTCGGCGACGGCTCGGGCGGCGGCGGTGGCTTGACCTCGACCGGTCCGGCCTTGTCGGTGTTGCCGGTCCCCGGACCGCCCTTGGTGTCCTTGCCGCCGACTGGTCCCTTGTCGCCAGGCTGTCCCTGCCGGTGGCCCTGCTGGTCCGTTGGCTGGGGTTGTGGTTGTGGTTGCGGCTGGGGTTGAGGCTGCGGGCGGGCTTGAGGCTGCGGTTGTGGTTGAGGTCGCTGCTGTGGCCGGGGCGGCGCGCACGTGCCGCGCCAGACGCACTCCAGGTCGGGCGCGCTCTGCGCCTGCACGGGCTGCGTCCAGGGCACAAAGGCGGCAGCCGACAGCACGGCCGCCGCTACCAGGGCGCCGATGCGCATCGATGTGGCCCTATTGCGATCCATAGCGCGCCTGCGCCGCACCCGACGGCAGACCGATCACCATTGTCACCGACCCGCCATTGGGGGTCACGCCGCGGCCCACCGTATGATCCTTGGGATTTTGCCCCTGGTCGTACTGCAGTTGGCCGGAGGCGGTGAAGCGCGCAGCCGGGCAGTTCAGGCTGAAGTTGCCAGAGAAGGCGCCAGGAATGCTGATGGTGCCGGTGCAGACCCGGTTGCCGGTCGGCGTGTAGACGGTCAACGGGCCGCTCTCACCGGGGCGGAATTGCAGGCCGAACTCGGTGTAGCCGTGCACCCGTGTCACGCGCCCGGCCGAATCGCGGTAAAAGAGCGACAGCGGCGCGTAGCCCAGGGTCGGCAATTCGCCCGGATCGAGCCGGTACTTGTCGCGGCCGATCACGATACGGCACTCGCACGAGACGGCGTAGTTCTCGCCCAGGGGGCCGTACTTCTGCATGTTGTTGCGGCAGGTACGCAACGCCTCCTCGCGGGTGTCACGGTCGCTCATGCTGGGCTTGGAGTACACGTCGACATAGAAGTAGACGCACTGCTTGGGCATCGGCATGGCGATGAACTTGTGCACCGCCACCTTGGTCTCGGAACTGCCGAAGTAGCGCTTGCGCAGGTCGGGGAAGCGCAGAAACACCGGATCGTTCTCGTTGACGATCTGCGCCACCGCTGGAGTACCCGCTGCCAGGCAGGCCATAACGACTAAACTGAAGATTCCAAGCAGTTTACGCATTCTATCTCTCTTCCCAACAATTTGGCCCCAATTGTCGAGCGGCGCTCAGGTGCTGTCAACGCAAGCCCTATCCTAACCTCTCCCGGCGGCCATCGTCAGATCGGGTTGGCCTTGGCCAGCCGGTCGAAGGCCATCAGCTCCTCCAGCAGGCCGGGCAATTGGCGCAGCGGCACCATGTTGGGGCCGTCCGAGGGTGCCTTGTCGGGGTCCGGGTGGGTTTCGATGAACACCGCCGCTACCCCGACCGCCACGGCGGCGCGGGCCAGCACCGGCACGTACTGGCGCTCGCCGCCCGAGGTCGCGCCCTGCCCGCCCGGCTGCTGCACCGAGTGCGTGGCATCGAACACCACGGGGTAACCATTGGCGGCCATGATCGGCAGCGCCCGCATGTCGCTCACCAGGGTGTTGTAGCCGAAGCTGGCGCCGCGCTCACACTGCAGGATGTTGTGATTGCCGGTCGAGGCGATCTTGGCCACTACGTTCTTCATGTCCCAGGGCGCCAGGAACTGGCCCTTCTTGACGTTGACGGCGCGGCCGGTCTCGCCTGCGGCCAGCAGAAGATCGGTCTGGCGCGACAGGAATGCCGGGATCTGCAGCACGTCGACCACCTCCCCGACCGGCTTGCACTGGCCGGCATCGTGAACGTCGGTCAGCACCGGCATGCCGGTGGTCTCACGCACCTCGGCCAGGATCGGCAGGGCCAGGTCCAGCCCCATGCCGCGCGGGCTGTTGGCGGACGTTCGATTGGCCTTGTCGAAGGACGTCTTGTAGATCAGGCCGATCCCCAGCCGGGTCGAGATCTCCTTCAGTGCCGCGCTCACTTCCAGGGCATGCGCGCGGCTCTCCAGCGCGCAGGGGCCGGCGATGATGGCCAACGGCTTGTCGTTGGCGATGTCGATCGATCCGATCCGGACGGTGCGCTGAGGCGTTGAGGTATTCGACATGGGCGCCTTTTTGTACGTGCAGGCGGCGTGATAGGCGCATTGCGCCGCATTGCCAACCCGTCCCTCTGGCCGTCACACTTGATCGTAACTACGTCATGATCAAGACCATGTCCGGAGGATCGCCCATGACATCACCTGACGATGACCCCATCGAGGTCTCCTCCCCGGTCTGCTACGCCCACGAATTCGAGGACTACACGCGGCCGCCGCGCCTGCAGTCGGCTGAACTGGCCGCCTTCCTCAATGTGCTCCTGGAAAGCGAGCGCGCCGGCGCCCGCGTGCTGGCACGCTGGTGCCATGAGGCTACACCCGATGCCGGCGTCGGGCCCGAAACGCTGGCGGCGGTGCGCGACGACGAGGCGCGCTATTGCGCCGGGCTGACCGAGCACCTGCAACGCCTGGGCGCCGAGCCGTCGCACGTCACCGGCCGCTTCTACGACAAGGCCATGACGATATCCGCCTGGCCTGACCGGCTGCGTTTCCTCGACAAGGGGCAAAGCTGGGTCGCCCGCGAGATCCGCGACAAGCTGCCGCGGATTGACGACACGGCGCTGGCGGCATTCCTGCAGGAGATGCTGGAGCGGCACGAGCACAACCTGAAACTCTGCGCGCCTTGATCTTCGGACCGCGGGCGTGGACGCCCGCGGTCCAAAAACAACTACACCAGCCTGCTCTGCGTCTTGGCGGCTTCGACGAACGACCGGAACAGCGGGTGCGGCGCCAGCGGCCGTGACTTCAGCTCGGGGTGATACTGCACGCCGATGAACCAGGGGTGAGTCGGGATCTCGACGATCTCGGGCAGCAGACCGTCCGGCGACATGCCGGAGAACTTGAGACCAACCGTTTCCAGGCGATCCTTGTAGTTGTTGTTCACCTCGTAGCGGTGGCGATGGCGCTCGTGGATGCGCTCGCTGCCGTAGATCGCATGCACCTTGGTGCCGCGCTCGAGCACGGCTTCGTAGGCACCCAGCCGCATCGTGCCGCCCAGATCGCCCGCCGCGTTGCGCTTCTCCAGCTCGTTGCCCTTCATCCACTCGGTCATCAGGCCGACGACGGCCTCCTGGCAGGGACCGAATTCGGTCGATGACGCCCCCTCGATGCCCAGCAGATTGCGGGTGGCCTCGATCACGGCCATCTGCATGCCGAAGCAGATGCCGAAATACGGCACGTTGCGCTCGCGTGCGAAGCGCGCCGCCTGGATCTTGCCCTCGGCGCCGCGCTCGCCGAAGCCGCCCGGCACCAGGATGCCGTGCACGTTCTCGAGGTGGACCACGGCGTCCTCGCGCTCGAAGATCTCCGAGTCGATCCACTCCAGGTGAACCTTGACGTTGTTGGCGATGCCGCCGTGCGTCAGCGCCTCGCCCAGCGACTTGTAGGCGTCGAGCAGCACCGTGTACTTGCCCACCACGGCAATGGTGACCTTGCCCTCCGGCTCGCGCACCCGCCGCACCAGCCCCCGCCAGTGGTCGAGTTTGGGTTCGTCCTCGTAGGCCAGGCCGAAGTAGCGGCAGACCTCGCGGTCGTAGCCCTGGGCGTGATAGGCCACCGGCACTTCGTAGATGGTGTCGACGTCACGCGCCTCGATCACGCACTCCGGCCGCACGTTGCAGAACAGCGCGATCTTGCGCCGCTCGTTGGGCGGAATCTCGCGATCGCTGCGGCACAGCAGCAGGTCGGGCTGAATGCCGACGCTCAACAATTCCTTCACCGAGTGCTGGGTCGGCTTGGTCTTCAACTCCCCCGCCGTCGACACCCAGGGCAGCAGGGTCAAGTGCACGTACATCGCGCGTTCGCGCCCCAGCTCGTTGCCCAGCTGCCGGATGGCTTCGAGGAACGGCAAGCCCTCGATGTCGCCCACCGTGCCGCCGATCTCGACCAGGACGAAGTCCTCCTTGTCGGTGTCGGCGACGATGAACTCCTTGATGGCGTCGGTGATGTGCGGAATGACCTGGACCGTCGCGCCGAGATAGTCGCCGCGGCGTTCGCGCGCGATCACGGTCGAGTAGATCCGGCCGGTGGTGATGTTGTCGCTCTGCCGGGCATCGACGCCGGTGAAGCGCTCGTAGTGGCCGAGGTCGAGATCGGTCTCGGCGCCATCGTCGGTGACGAAGACCTCGCCGTGCTGATACGGGCTCATGGTGCCCGGATCCACGTTCAGGTACGGATCGAGCTTGCGCAGCCGCACCCGGTAGCCGCGGGCCTGGAGCAAGGCGCCCAGCGCCGCCGACGACAGACCTTTCCCCAGAGAGGAAACCACGCCGCCTGTAATAAATATAAAGCGTGCCATGGACCTTCCACCTACTACGGGTTGGGTGCCGGGTCACGTCCTTTCGGCCGTCCGGCGACTGTGGAAAACAGTCGCAGCGGCGCAGAGCGCCCCGAGCATGTGCCCAAAAACAAAGAGGCGAACGCCCCTGGGCGTCCGCCTCCGGTTCGAGAATACCTGGTTCAGCGCGTCGGCGTGGTCGGACCCGACGGCGACGGCGGCGTGCCGGTGGACGGCGTACCGGCCGGTGCACTCTGCCCTGCTGGCGGCTTGCCCTGGTCCATGAACGAGGACGGCTTGCTGTGGGTGCCGGCCAGGATCGCCAGCGCGATGCTGGTGGCGAAGAACGTGCCGGCAAGAATAGCGGTCGTCCGGGTGAGCAGGTTGGCCTGGCCGCGCGCACTCATGAACGAGTCGCTGCGTCCCATGCCCAGCCCACCCCCTTCGCTCCGCTGCAGCAGAACCGCGATGACCAGACTAACAGCGATCAACACGTGGATCGCCAGCACGACATTCTGAATCGCCAGCATGTCCCGGACCTTCGAATCACGCCGAACGCACGCCACTCGGCTGTGATTCTTTCTGCCGCGGGTTCTAGGCTCTTTGATGGCACGATGCCAGCATCATCGTGGCGTTTCGCGTGGCGTTCTGCTGCTTTTCAAAATGGTGTTGTCGAAATGCCACAGCGGCCATCACGGACTGTTGCAAAGAGCCCCTGCGCGTCGCCATTCGTGAGCATGATGCGTGATGTCAACGGCGAGACATCACGACCGCGCGGCGGCCGCGATGGCGAGGAAGTCTGCCGCCTTCAGGCTGGCGCCGCCGATCAGGCCGCCATCGACATCGGCGATGGCCAGCAATTCGGCGGCGTTCGACGGCTTCATCGAACCGCCATAGAGGATACGCACGGCATCGGCACCGCTCACCAGCCGGCCCAGCACGGCGCGGATATGACGGTGGGCGGCATCGACCTCATCCAGGGTCGGGGTCTTGCCCGTACCGATCGCCCACACCGGCTCGTAGGCGATCACCAGCCGGTCGGCCGAGGCATCCGAGGGGACGCTGCCCGTGAGCTGGGCCTCGAGGACCGACAGGGTGCGGCCTGCGTCGCGCTCGGCCAGCGTCTCGCCGATGCAGACGATCGCGTTCAGGCCGGCGCGCCAGGCGGCTTCTGTCTTGGCGCGTACGGCCGCGTCGGTCTCGCCGTGATCGGTGCGCCGCTCGGAATGGCCGAGAATGACATAGTGGGCGCCGGCATCAGCCAGCATCTCGGCGCTGATGTCGCCGGTGTGGGCGCCGCTGGCCTTGCCATGGCAGTCCTGGCCACCGACGGCGACGGCGCTGCCGGCCACCGCAGCGGCGATCCGCGCCACCAGGGTGGCCGGCGGGCAGACCAGCAGCTCAACGCCGGCCGGCGCACCGGCGGCAACGTCCTTGGCCAATGCCACGCCGTCGGCTCCCAGGCCGTTCATTTTCCAGTTGCCGGCGATCAATGTACGGCGGGCCATCGCGTTGCCTCATGGTCGACTTTTCGGGGAGCCCCCTCTATCACGGTGATCGCTTGCCTCCAACCCGGGCCCACAATTGGCCACGATCTTGGCCTTGTGCTGGAAGGCCTTGAAATGGCGGGCTGATTCAGCGTTGCCGGCCAGGGTACACGGATGGTAGCTATGCGCGCCGCCGCCCACGGCCGAGGGCGCATGTTCGGAGAGTCATGAACAGGTTCAGGAAAATCGCCGGTTCGATCACGCTGGCCCTGGTGCTGGGCGTGATCCTGGTCGCCTTCGTGCTGGGCGATATCGCCGGTGTTGGTGGTGCGCTGCGCATGGCGGGCGCCGATCCCGTCGTCTCCCGTATCGGCGGCTGGCATATCGGACCGATCACGCTGGGCGGCACCACCATCAAGGGCCGCGAGGTGCGCGATCAGTTCGCCCGCGAGCTGGACCAGATCAATAGCCGCTCGCCCACCCGGCTGACCAACGACCAGGCGATCATGCTGGGCCTGCCCAACCGGGCACTGCGCACGCTGGAACAGCGCGTGCTGCTGGATCGCGCCATCACCGATCTCGGCATCGTCGTCTCCGACGAGCAGGTGCGCCAGAACATCGCCCAGACGCCGGCCTTCAGGGGCCCCGATGGCCAGTTCAGCCGCGCCCAGTTCCAGGGCATCCTGCAGAACATGCGCATCACCGAGGGCCAGTACATCGCCGACCTGCGCCGCGACATCGCCCTCAACCAGATGCTGGGGATGACGGCGGGCGCCACCCTGCCCAAGATCGAGCGCGATGCCATCTTCCGCTATCGCCGCGAGCAGCGGATCGCCGAGGTGGTGGCGGTCCAGGGCGCCAAGATGACCGACGTGCCGGCGCCGACCGACGAGCAGATCAAGACGTACTACGACGCCAACGCCCGGCGCTTCAACCTGCCGGAGCGGCGTTCGCTGTCGTTCGTGGCGCTGACGGCCGACGATGTCGCCGCCGATGTCCAGGTCACCGACGAGCAGCTGCGCAGCCTCTTCAACGACCGCAAGGCCGATTTCGACAAGCCCGAGAAGCGCGACATCGACCAGGTCCTGGTCAACGACGAAGCGCAGGCCAAGAAGATCGCCGAACTGGTCGCCGGCGGCAAATCGCTGGAGGACGCCAGCAAGGAAGCCACCGGCAAGGACATCATCAAGCTCGGCGCGCTCACGGAGCGCGACCTGCCGGCCGATCTGGCCAAGGCCGCCTTCGCGTCGAAGGAAGCCGGGCTCGTCGCGCCGGTGAAGACCGCGCTGGGCTGGCACGTCCTGCGCGTCAACAAGATCGAGCCGGGCCAGACGGCGACCTTCGAGCAGGTGAAGGACCAGCTGGAGCGCGAGTACCGCGCCCAGGTCGCGCCCGACCTGCTGGTCAAGCGCATCGAGGAACTCGAGAAGGCGCTGGCCCGCGTCGACAACCTCGACACCGCGGCCGAGCAGCTGAACCTGAAGGTGCGCAAGCTCGAGGCCGTCGACGCCGAAGGCCGCGATGCCAATGGCAAGGTGGTGATCGAAGGGCCGTGGCTGGCGGATCTCCTGGCGGCGGCCTTCCGGCTGCGCGAGGGCGAGACCAGCGGCGTCGGCGAGACCAAGGCCGGCGCCCTCTACGTCGTGCGCGCCGACAAGGTGACGGCGAGCCGAACGCCGACACTGGAGGAAGCGAAGGAGCGTGTCGCCGCCGCCTGGACCGAGGTCGAGCGCCGCAAGGTGGCGGTCACGCGCGCCCAGGAGATCGCCGACCGCGCCAACGCGGTGGCCGAGCTGGCGGCGCTGGCGCGTTCGGTGCGGTCGGAGGTCAAGACCTCGCAGGCCATCACCCGCTCGCAGACCGATGCCGGCGCCGGCCTGCAAGGCCCGCTGGTGGCCAAGCTGTTCGAGCTGGAACTCGGCAAGTCGGCCGCGGTCACCACCGACGACGGCGCCGCCGTGGTGCGGCTGCGCGAGATCGTTCCCGCCGATCCGGCGACGGCCACGACCGAGGTCGAAACGCTGGGCAAGGAACTCGATACCGCCGCCGCCAACGACCTTGCCGGCCAGTTCGTGGCCGCGCTGGAGCGGCGCTACGGCCTGCAGCGCGATGCGACGGCGTTCGCCTCGCTGTTCCGCCTCGAGCAGCAGCAATGACGGCAGTGGCGATCGTCGGCTATCTCTCTTCTCCCCGTGCCTGCGGGGAGAGCCTCCCTCATCGATGGCGTTGGTGACGTTCGCGCACCCACAACGCCACGCCGGGCATTCCGGCTTTCGATGAGATCCGTGTCATGACCGTCTTTCCAGCCTTCGATTCGTTCGCCGCCACCTACCAGGCCGGCAAGCCGCAGCTTGTCTGGACCCGCCTGGTCGCCGACCTTGAAACCCCGGTCTCGGCGATGCTCAAGCTCGCCGATGGCCGGCCCAACGCGTTCCTGCTCGAGTCGGTGGAAGGCGGCGCCGTGCGCGGCCGCTACTCGATCCTGGGCTTCAAGCCCGACGTGATCTGGCGTTGTGTGCGCGGCAAGGCCGAGATCAACCGCACCGCGCGCGTCGATCTCAACGCCTTCCAGCCGCTGGACGGCAAGCCGCTCGATACGCTGCGGGCGCTGATCGCCGAATGCCGGATGGACATCCCGCCCGAGCTGCCGCCGATGGCGTCGGGCCTGTTCGGCTTCCTGGGCTACGACACGGTGCGGCAGATGGAGCCGCGCATCCCGGACAAGAATCCCGATCCGCTGGATCTGCCCGAAGCGATCATGCTGCGGCCGACGATCATCTGCATCTTCGACCGTCTGGCCGACATGGTGTCGCTGGTGACGCCGGTGTGGCCGGCGGCCGGCATGGCGGCAGAGGCGGCCTATGCGCTGGCCGGCGAGCGGCTGGCCGATGTCGTGGCCGACCTCGACCGCTCCCTGCCCTATCGCCGCGAGGCGACGGCGGCGACGCACGCGGCGCCCGAGCCGGTCGCCAACATGACCAAGCAGCAGTTCCAGGACATGGTGGCGCGCTGCAAGGAATACATCCACGCCGGCGATGCGTTCCAGATCGTGCCCTCGCAGCGCTTCGCCGTGCCCTTCCGCCTGCCGCCGATCGCGCTCTATCGCGCGCTGCGCCGCATCAACCCGTCGCCGTTTTTGATCTACTTCGACTTCGGCGACTTCTCCATCGTCGGCTCTTCGCCCGAGATCCTGGTGCGCCTGCGCGATGGTGTGGTCACGGTGCGGCCGCTGGCCGGCACCAAACCACGCGGTGCCACGCCGGAAGAAGACGCGGCGCTGGCCCACGAACTGCAGACCGATCCCAAGGAACGGGCCGAGCACCTGATGCTGCTCGACCTGGCGCGCAACGACGTCGGCCGCGTCGCCAAGCTGGGCTCGGTCAAGGTGCGCGAGCAGTTCATCATCGAGAAATACAGCCACGTGCAGCACCTCAGCTCGCACGTCGACGGCGAAATCGAGGACGGCCTCTCGGCGCTCGACGCACTGATCGCCGGCTTCCCCGCCGGCACCCTGTCGGGCGCACCCAAGGTGCGCGCGATGGAGATCATCGACGAACTCGAGCCGGTACGACGCGGCATCTATGCCGGCGCCGGCGGCTACATCTCGGCCAACGGCTCGATGGACACCTGCATCCTGCTACGCACGGCGCTGGTGAAGGACGGCACGATGTACGTGCAGTCCGGCGTCGGCGTCGTGGCCGACTCCGACCTCGAGGCTGAGTATCAGGAGAGCCTGCAGAAGGCGCGCGCCCTGGTCCGCGCCGCCGAGGAAGCCATCCGCTTCGCCAGCGGCCGATAGTTTTCATTGCTTTTGGCCCTGCGAATTTATTCGCAAAAGTGTAATTCTTTTGTTCTAGTGCGTTGAGTAGTTGTGGTGTGAGGGGGACTCCGTGAAATCGCATGCAGCAACTGGGGGGCGTCGCGTTGCGATTGTCAGCACCTATGACGAGCTTTGCGGTATTGCAGGCTACACACGCGCACTAGAAGCCCAACTTTCAGCGAGCGCCGACGTTACAGTATTCGACCTCGATCAGTACCTGCTGAGGACCGCGCATCCGCGGGTCCGGAAGCTGGGAGACAAGCACATCGAGGAAATTGCTCGGCAGTTGAGTACCTTCGACTGCGTCAACATTCAGTTTGAGTACGGTACGCTCGGCCGTACTCGATCTGAAATAGTACGTCGGTTCGTACGCCTTGCGGAGGCCGCTCCGTCTCTCACCATTACTTTTCACACAGTCCATCCTGTTGACCCGCTGCCTTGGCCGGAGATTCGCCGAGCGCTTTTGCGTGGGCAGATCGGGAAGGCAATCGATTCGGCGTCGTCCACGCGGCAGATATCCTCTCTTGGAAATGCCATCTACGGGACTCTTCGTCGGCTTCAGCGCACCAAATGGGTAAGTGCGATCGTCCATACGTATCGCGACATGCAGTTGATGCGGGATGTCCAAGAGCTAACGCATGTTTTCCATCATCCGCTGAGCTTCGTGAGTGCGGAAAAAGCCAGAAATATCCGGCAGTCCGTAACAAGGGCGGATTTCCCAACACTTGCGGCGCTTCCACCAGACGCAAAGTTGATCGGTACGTTTGGTTTTCTTTCATCATACAAAGGGTTCGAGGTCGCGATCCGGGCGTTGCGCTTGCTGCCCGAGGACTATCACCTCCTCGTATTCGGTGGCGTTCATCCTCAGAACATCAAGAAGCATCAGGAGATCGATCCATACGTTGCCTCTCTCCTGAAGGAGGGAGGAATCGGTCAACCCACGGCAGGTGCCCCCGACGTGGCGAGCCGCCGAAACGATCTCACTGACCGCATACACTTTCTCGGGGTACTCTCAGACGATGCTTTCACGTCTGCGATGGCAGTCTGCGACACAGTCGTGTTGCCTTACCTCGAAGTTGGTCAAAGCAGTTCCGGCCCCGTGTCGATTGCACTTGAGATGGGGTGCAGAGTTCTCGCCTCTCGCACAACAGCCTTTCGTCAGCTAGCTCGCTATCACCCGGACCGAATCAAGTTCTTCGACATCGGCAACTTCGCTGAACTGGCCGGGCTCATCCGCTCCGCGCCTCCGGCACCTGTCGCCTTGTCCAACTCTTCGTTCAACCCTGAAACAAACCTACGACTCTACCTCGACGCGATGCGCCTGAGGCCCCTTTCTCAGGAAGGCGGTCGTGTGTTCACCAGGCAAACTGAGGCCGCATAAGCAAGCTTAGGGTATCGCGATGAGCGACGATGATGAGGTCGGCTCGAACGACCTGCCTGCGAACATACCGCAGGATTTGCTGCAGCTTGTTCGTGAAGCGATTGCGGTTGCGGATAGGGATCCGCGCAACGTTGGATCCCTTTTGCATGCAGCGGAGGCACTTCTTGCTGCAGGCTATGGCGACGAAGGCATCAAGATCGCTCGGCGCGCCGTAGACCTGTCACCAACGATGTTTGCCGCCCAGCGCGTCCTCAGCGGGCTACTCGGCGCATCGGGCCAGTACACATTGGCGATTGTGCACGGCCAACAGGCGGTTGATCTGAAACCCGACGATAGCGAGGTACGCCTCCATCTTGGCGGCCTGCTCATGGCTGCAGGTCGCTACCGCGAGGCGGTCGAGCATCTACAAGCCCATTGCAATCGCCCCGGCGGCCAGCCGCAAGGTTGGCGCTTGCTTTCGACGGCCCTGTACAAGATCGGCGACCTGCCCGCGTCACTGGAAACTGCGCAACGCGCAGTCGATACGGCGCCTGACGAACTGGAATACAGGCTTAATCTTGCATCACTTCTCGGCGAGGCCGGCCAGTATGGTGATGCATTATCGGTCCTGGAACGCGCTGGCGAGACTTTCGGCAGCGATGCGCGGTTGTGGCGTGCATCCAGCGGTTTCCGCGTTGAGCTGGGCGATTTGTCCGGTGCTTTGAAGGATGCTGAACAGTCCATCGCGCTGTCGCCGCATGATGAAGCGCTGCGGGTCCATCGAGATCACGTAGCCGATCTGTGCAACATCGATCGCATGGATGCGATCTCACGCCCGCCGGTGGTACCTCGTCGCCGCCGTTCGGGTCCAAGAGAGCCTCAGAGACTGTCTCCGCCCGACGCGATTCTCGCACGATGGGCAGTCATCCATGCCGTCATGCTGCGCGAGGCGAGGACCAGATTCGGACGCGCGCGGTTAGGCTATCTCTGGGCAATCGTGGAGCCGATCGGCCATTTGCTGACGCTCGGTGTTGTTTTTTCTGCCTTGAATCAGGCTCCGCCGCCCGTAGGTACCAACCTTTTTCTCTATTATGTAACAGGCCTGCTCCCCTATCTGATGTTCGCACACGTCTCCACCGAACTGATGGTGTCAACGCGCAACAACAGCTCCTTGCTGCAACTGCCTGCCATTCGGATTTTTGACGCGATAACGGCGCGCGCCCTCCTCCACTTGGTCACCGAGGTCCTTGTTGGTGTCATCATCTTCACCATGGCGGTGATGCTCGGCGAGCAAGGGCTGCCTGCCGATCTGCTGACAACGGCGGCGGCTGTACTCTGCCTCTGGGCTCTGGCAACCGGTATCGGCATCAGCAACATGGTGATCAGCGAGTTTTGGACGAGCTGGGATACGATCTACGCTGCGATCGTCCGACTGCTCTACTTCGCATCCGGTCTCTACTATTCACCGATTTCAATGCCTGCGTCGCTGCGTGAGATCCTGCTATGGAACCCCGTTCTGCAGGGTGTTGAGTGGTTCCGGAGTGGGTTCTATCAGAGCTATGAACCGCACTGGCTTGACATTCCCTACACCCTCAACTGTGCTATAGGCGTCCTCCTGTTGGGATTGCTCCTGGAAAAGGCCGCGCGCCCCAGTTTGATGAAGCGAGCTGCGTCGTGATCGAGCTTGAGCGAGTCTCCAAGTCCTATCGAACGTACGAGGGGCGTCGCATTGTGCTCGACGACGTCAATTCCGTCTTTCCTGATGGCGTCAGCGTCGGGATACTGGGTGCGAACGGCAGCGGCAAGAGCACGCTTGTTAGGTTGCTGTCCGGCGTGGAAATGCCAGACGATGGGCGCGTGCGACGAACAGGCCGAGTGAGCTTCCCCCTTGGTTTCTCTGGTACTTTCCATCCAGATCTCAACGGACTGGAGAATGTGCGGTTTCTCGCTCGCGTGCACCAGACAGACGAAGCTGATGCGATCGATTTCGTGCGTGCCTTCGCCGAGCTTGATGACTACTTCTACATGCCCGTTTCGACCTACTCGTCAGGAATGCGAGCGCGCCTCGCTTTTGGCGCCTGCTTGGCGCTGGATTTCGACACCTATCTCATCGACGAAGTGACGGCGGTTGGCGATGCCAGGTTTCGGGCGCGGTGTCTGGCTGCGTTCGGTGAGAGAATGGAACGATCTGAGGTCGTCATGGTGTCTCACGATCTTGAGGCTATGCGCGCCTACTGCGACTCGGGGGCTGTCCTGCGGCAGGGCTCCCTGACCATGTATTCAACAGTCAATGAAGCGATCGCTGCCCACGAAGCGATCATGCGCGCTACCCCTTCGACGGGAGTTCCGTTGTGAAGTTGGACGTCATATCACGGACTCCCTCAGCCAAAGCCGAGACAGCTGAAGTCCGTCCTGCACCAGGAACAGAGCGGATCGCTGCAATCGTTTCTCCGCCGATACGCGCGGAGGCGAAACCGCAGTCACGTGAGAGTCGTCGCGCGCAGCGACGGCGGCGGCGCTTGATGTCGCTCGTTGCGGCGGTCGTCGTGCCGACAACATTGTCGGCAGGCTATCTCTACGGCTTCGCTTCGGACCAGTACGTGACTGAATTCCGTCTCGCCGTCCGCAGACAAATGCCAGTCCGGGCCGACCCTACGAGCGGCGCCACGACCCTGGCGGGCGGCAATCCGATGATGGCCATCGTGCAGGATAGTGAAGTCGTAGTACAGTATCTCAAGAGCAGGCAGGTCATTCAGGACATTTCGCCCCGAGTTGACCTCGACAGGATCTGGGCGCGTGACGATGCAGACTATCTCAGTCGCATGGATGTCGGCGCGCCGGTCGAAAACAAGCTCAAACACTGGAAGACGAAGGTAGATCCGTTCTTCGACATGGCAAACGGTCTCGTCACAGTACAAGTCCGAGCCTTTTCACCAGAGGACAGCTTAGCCCTGGCAACCGCGGCTCTCGATCTGTCCGAGCGGCTTGTGAACGACATGAGCAAGCGCGCCCAGAACGACGCCGTCACGTTTGCTCGACGGGAGGTCGACGCCGCCGAAGACCGATTGAAGCGCGTTCAGGTTGAATTGGCGACGTTCAGGAATGCCAACGCTGTTCTTTTCCCTACGATCAATGCAACCGTCGTCGCAGGCGTCGAGGCGAAACTGAGAGAGACGTTGGCTGACGCCCGGGCCCGCTACACCAATCAAATCGCACAAGGTGTACGTCCCGACACCGCCCAGGCGCGGGCGCTTCGCAGCCAGATTGCATCACTGGAAGAAGAAATCACGCGCGTGCGATCGGAGATCACTGGATCAGGCAACAATCGCTCAGGCCCGACTCTTGCGACGGTGGTGACCGGATACGCAACGCTTGAGGTCGAAGAGAAGCTGGCGACCAAGGCCTACGAGCGCGCGCAGGCAGAGCTGCAGCAGGCGCGTGTCGAAGCTAGTCGCCAACAAGTCTACCTCAATGCGTTCGTCCGCCCCACGCCGGCAGAACGTTCATTGTATCCTATACGCTGGCGTTTCCTGTTGCAGATCGCACTCGGCAGTTTCGTCGTATGGGGCCTCCTCATGTTGATTTGGCAGGCCGCGCGAGATCACGGCGACTGACGTTTCCACAGGATGGCGGCTAATTCCCGTCTGCCGGCCAGGTCGGCCCACGTCGCATTGCGAATATTGCGCCTTGCGGCCGGCACCGGTTGCTTCCTACGCTTTCATGGTGAAATCGTAGGAGCCCGACATGTCCGACTGGCAACAGCGCTATCAGCGTCTCGCGTTCGACCGTCCGCATCCGCGCGTGTTGCGCATCACCATGAACCGGCCGGAGCGGCTGAACGCGACCGACGAGATCATGCATCGCGAACTGGTCGACGTGTGGCGCGACGTCGATGGCGACCAGACGATCAACAGCGTCATCCTGCAGGGCGCCGGCGGCAAGGCGTTCTCGGCCGGCGGCGATTTCGACCTGATCGAAAAGAACATGACCGACTTCAATCAGCTGATGAAGGTTTGGAAGGAGGCGCGCGACATCGTCTACAACGTGATCAACTGCTCCAAGCCGATCGTCAGTGCCATGCGCGGTCCGGCCGTCGGCGCCGGCCTGGTCGCCGGCATCCTGGCCGACGTCTCGATCGCCTCGAAGAAGGCCCGCATCATCGACGGCCACACGCGGCTGGGCGTTGCCGCCGGCGATCACGCCGTCATCGTCTGGCCGCTGCTCTGCGGCATGGCCAAGGCTAAGTACTACCTGCTGCTGTGCGAGGCGGTGAACGGCGAGGAAGCCGAGCGCATCGGCCTGGTGAGCCTGTGCGTCGAGGACGAGGAGCTCGAGGCCAAAGCCGTCGAGGTCGCCACCAAACTGGCCGAAGGCGCCCAGACCGCGATCCGCTTCACCAAGTACGCGCTGAACAACTGGCTGCGCATGATGGGGCCGAACTTCGACACCTCGCTGGCGCTGGAAATGCTGGGCTTCCTGGGGCCCGAGGTGAAGGAAGGCTTTACTTCACACCTGGAGAAGCGCAAGCCGAGCTTCCCGCCGCACTCGCCGCTGTAGGAATTCCCTCCCCCACGCTGTGGGGGAGGTGGCCGCTTCGGTACTTCGACGCTTTGCGTCGAAGTACCTGTGCCGGAGGGGGACGCGACGTGGTCCCAGTGATCAAGACCACGTCGGCTCCCTATCCGCCCTTCGGGCACCTTCCCCGCAAGCGGGGAAGGGAGTGACTTTGTGAGTGATCACTGGCATTATTGCCAGCAACAAAACTTGCCCGACAGCGGGCCGTCAGGGGGAGTCGATGGAGGAGTTCGCGCATTTCTCCGCCAGCATCGTGAAGTTCGTGGCCTATCTGTTGGTGGCCCTGGCGCTGGCCGGTGCCTTCATCCTGGCCTACATGCGGGTGACGCCGTACAACGAGATCGAGCTGGTGCGGAAGGGCAACATGGCGGCGGCGCTCAGCATGTCGGGCGCGTTCCTCGGCTTCTGCGCCCCGCTGGCCAGCACGATCGCGCACAGCATCAGCATCCTCGACGTGGTGATCTGGGCCATCGTGGCGCTGATCGTGCAGGTGCTGGTGCACTTCGCCTGCCGCTTCCTCATCCCCGGCCTGGTGCGCCTGATCGAACAGGAGGCCAACGTCGCCGCCGGCGCGCTGAGCGGCGGACTGGCGTTGGGTATCGGAGTCCTGAACGCCGCCTGCCTCACTTACTGAGGGTCCTGAGATGCGCGCTACCTCCCGGATCGCCTTGGCCGTGCTGGGTGTCGGCACGCTGGGCGCCGGCACGGTCGCTATGACCGGCATGGGTCGTGGTGGTACGCCGCGTTGTGCCAGCTACAGCTACCCGACGATCGAAGCCTGCCAGCTGCGCCACACCGGCTCGTCGATGTGCCGGCAGAATCCACAGACCGGCCTGTGGTCTCCCGACCGCTGCAGCTCGAGCTCCAGTTCCGGTACCAGCAGCGGCGGCAGCCGCACGTATGGTTCGTCGGGCACAGGCTGGTGGTGGTGGGGCGGCGGCCGTCGCGGCGGTGACACCACGACGACCCGCTCGCCCTCCTCCGGCTCGCCGCCCTCGACCGTGGTTGGCCGCTCCCCCTCTTCCTCCGGCGGGACGACCACGAGCTCGCCGGGCTCGACCAGCAGCCGCGGCGGCTTCGGCAGCACCGGCAGTTCGCGATCGTCAGGCAGCTAGCGTCCGGCCATGCAACGCGAATCCTCGCCGCCGCGCGCCGACTGGCAGCAGAAGCTGGAAGCGATCGGCCTCACCTACCATCACCTCGACGGCAAGCCCTACTGGACGGAGGATGCACGCTACCGGTTCCGGGTCAGCGAGATCGATGCACTGGAAACCGCGACCGAGGAATTGCACAAGATCTGCCTGCAGGCCGTCGAGCACGTGGTCGCCAACCAGCTGTGGGACCGGCTGGCCATTCCGCGCGCCTTCGGCGACTACATCACGGCGAGCTGGAAGCGCAGCGACCCGACCATGGTGGGCCGCTTCGACCTCGCCTATGACGGCTGGAACCCGCCCAAGATGCTCGAGTACAACGCCGACACGCCGACGGCCTTGCTCGAGATGGCGGTGGCGCAGTGGTTCTGGATGAAGGACGTCATCATCGGCGCCGACCAGTTCAACAGCGCGCACGAGAAGCTGATCGATGCCTGGAAGGCGCTGGGCGCGCGCATGCCGCCCGGCAGCACGCTTCACTTCGCGCGTTCGGAGGAGGATCCGGAGGACTACGCGACGTCGGAGTACCTGCGCGACACCTGCGTACAGGCCGGCCTCGCCACCCAGACACTGCGCATCGAGGATATCGGCTGGAACGGCACCGTCTTCACCGACCTCGACGAGAAGCCGATCGGCTTCCTGCACAAACTCTACCCCTGGGAGTGGATGGTGCGCGAGGCGTTCGGCCAGCACATCCTGACCGACCAGACTGGCTTCCTCGAGCCGCCATGGAAGATGATCCTGTCCAACAAGGGCATTCTGCCGATCCTGTGGCAGCTCTTCCCCGATCATCCCAACCTGCTGCCGGCCTATTTCGAGGAGGCCGGCGCCGGGCTCGGCCTGCAGTATGTGCGCAAGCCGCTCTACAGCCGCGAAGGCAGCAACGTCAGCCTGATCGGTCCCGGGCTGGGGCAGAAGACCGAGGGCAGCTACGGCGAGGAAGGCTACATCTACCAGGCCTACAGCAAGCTGCCCGAGAACGACGGCCAGCACGCCGTGATCGGCTCGTGGGTCGTTGCCGGCCAGCCCGCCGGCATCGGCGTGCGCGAAGACCCCACGCCCATCACGCACAATCTCAGCCGGTTCGTGCCGCACTATTTCTGAACTTTTGGACCGCGGGCGTCCACGCCCGCATCGGCGCGCCAGCGCCGACAATCTTTCGCTCTTCGCTTCGCTACGAGCGAGTGCGGGCGTGGACGCCCGCGGTTCGAAGGAAAAGAATTATGGAATCTCGTAGACCGCCAGTTCGCCGGATACGCCCTCGACCGAGCGGCGCTGGGCCATGGGCACCAGCCCGCTGCTCTTGAGCAGCAAGGACGTGCCCGGGTTGTCGACCACCGGGCCGGTCGCGAAGATCGAGCGCGATACCGCCAGGCCCTGCACGCGCGAGGCGATGTTCACCGTCTGCCCGAAATAATCCTGGCGGTCGTTGAGCACGACGGCGAGGCACGGCCCCTCGTGGATACCGATCTTCAGGGTCAGGTCCTGGCGCTGGCGCTCGGCACTCAGGTCCTGCATCGCCTCGCGCATGCGGATCGCGGCGGCCACCGCACGATCAGGGGTCGGGAACGTCGCCATCACCGCATCGCCGATGGTCTTGACCACGGCCCCCGACTCGGCGGCAACGATGCTGTTGAGAACCTGGAAATGAGCCCGCACCAGATCATACGCCGCCAGGTCGCCGACCCGCTCGTAGATCGACGTCGAGCCCTTCAGGTCGGTGAACAGGAACGTGAGGCTGGTGATCTTCAGGCGCTGCTCGATGTCGAGCGTATCGGTGCCGTACACGTCACGGAACGTCTGGTTGGTCAGCAGGCGCTTGGCCGTGAGCGCCGGCCGGCGTGGGTCGAGCAGCGCGTGCAGGCGCGGATCGGCGATCCACAGCACTGGCAGCACGCGCTTGCTGCTGCGATTCTCCAGTGACAGCCGCAACGGCCCCGGTTGCAGCTGCAACGATTCGCCCGCGCCCAGCACGTCGTTGAAGATGACCGACAGGTTCTGGCGATCACGCGTCGGCTCACCCTTGACGTCGATATACTGCGTTGCGTGCGTCACCGGGTCGAACAGGATCAGCGCCCCGGCCGGCACCTGCAGCGACAGGAGCGCCTTCTCCCCCGGCGGCAATTCTACCGAATCGAGGGCGATGTCCTGGAAGCGGTGCTCCGCATCAGGTGGCAGGTCAACCCCGGATCCGAGGAAGACCTGGCGTAGGTATTCAAAGGGCGGCAGCGTGTCGGGGTCATGCGCCGCGATACGTCGCAGCCGCGGGCTCACCGTGAACGTGACCTCAACCATATCGTCCAGCGTCGGCTCGACGTTCACGGTGCAGAAGGCACAGTGATACTGCTCCGAACGCACGGATTTCAGCGTCGCGTTCGCATCGAGCACGCCGCCGCAACTGGGGCACAGCACGTTCCACGACATCTCGAACAGGCCCAGCCGCGCGGCATGCACGAAAGCGGCGATTACCTGCTCCTGATTGAGATTCCGCTTCTTGGCGAAGTCCAGCACGTTGATCCGCGCCAGCGCGTGGTCGGGCGCCTCACGAACCAGTGCTTCGATGGCGTCCACGACGTTCCCGTCGACAGACTGCCGCAAGACGCTGAACAGGTTTTCTGCGTCGCTCATGGTCTTTGCTCCTGGCCACCGCACCTTAGGCCAAACCCGCGACAGCCGATACGCCTCACCGAGACCGACGTCCGCTTTTCGCCAGTGGTCAGGCCGTGCTCCCGGTCGGCTTTTTTACGGCGGCGTTACGTCGCTCGTGCATGTTTTCCTCGAAGGCGCGCGGATAGCGATGCGGCAGAACCGAAATCGCATCGAGCCGCGCGCGTGCCTCGTCCGGCAAGCGCCAGCTGCCAGCCGCCAGGGTCTCGCGCAGCTGGTCGGTGTTGCGTGCGCCGACGATGGCGCTGGTGATAAACGGCCGATCCAGCACCCAGCGCAACGCCACCTGCGACGGCGATCGATCGAGCGCCCGGGCGGTATCCAACAGCGTCTTCAGGATCTCATCACGCGTCGGCGCGAAGAATCGATCGGGGAACGCCCAGCCCTCCTCCGACCGCGCGCCGGCGACGGCACGGTCGCCCGGCTTGTAGCGGCCGGCGAGATAGCCGCCGGCCAGCGGCGACCACACCACGACGCCCAGCCCCTTCAGCTCGCAGACCGGCACCAGCTCTTGCTCGATGTCGCGCACCACCAGGCTGTACTGCGGCTGGTAGCAGTCGAAGCGCGTCCAGCCCTTGCTGTCGCTGATCCACAGCGCCTCCATCAGGCGCCACGCCTCGTAGTTGCTGCACGCCGTGTAGAGAACCTTGCCCTGGCGCACGAGGTCATCGAGCGCGCGCAGCATTTCCTCCAGCGGCGTCTGGGTGTCGACGTGATGGATGTAGTAGATGTCGACGTAGTCGGTCTTCAAGCGCCGCAGGCTGTCCTCGATCGACTGCATGATGTGCAGCCGCGACATGCCCGAGTCGTTGGGCCCGCCGCCCATCGGATTGAAGAACTTGGTGGCGATCACCGCCTCGCGCCGCCTGCCCTGCAGGATTGTTCCCAGCATCGCCTCCGACACACCGCCGTTATAGGCATTGGCGGTGTCGAAGAAGTTCACACCGGCATCGAACGCGGCGGCCACCATGCGACCGGCCTCGGCCTCGTCGGCACCGTGGCCGAATGTCATGGTGCCGAGGCAGATTTCAGAGACCTTGAGGCCGCTGCGGCCCATACGGCGGTAGTCCATGCTGTCCTCCTGGCGCGGCACCGCGGTTGTCAGCCTGCAATACGTGACATAGTGTTCGACCATAACAGTCGAACGAGTAGCATTCAGCCCATGCCTGACGCCGCTCAGCAATGGTTGCATACGGGAGGAACACAAGGAAACCGGCAGCGCCCCTGGCTGTGGCCACGACGCGCCGTCCTCACCGTGCTTCTGGCCGCCGCGTGGGCCATCGGCGGTTCCCGGGCCATCGCGCAGCAGGCGGATCAACCGGCAACCGTCGAGATCGCCTATCTGACGCAGGTGGTCGAGCGTGCCCCGCCGCTGTCGCTGCTGGATACCATCCCGGCCGACGAAGGCCTGCTCGGTGCACGGCTGGGCATCGACGACAACAACACCACGGGAAGCTTCACTCAGCAGAAATTTGTGCTGAGCGAGACCGTCGTGCCGCAGGGCGAGGATGTTGCCGCCGCCTTCCGTAAACTGGCCGCCGCCGGCCACAAGGTGTTCGTGGCGGACCTGCCGCGGGCAGCGCTGCTGGCCATCGCTGACCTGCCCGAGGCCAAGGGGGCCGTGATCTTCAATGTCCAGGCCCGTGACGATGCGCTGCGCGGTGCCGAGTGCCGGCCCAACGTGCTGCACGTCATCCCCAACCGCGCCATGCTGACCGATGCGCTGGCGCAGTACCTGGCATGGAAGCAGTGGCGCCGCTGGTACCTGATTGCCGGCACGAACGAGACCGACAAGCTCTACGCCGAGGCAATCAAGCGGTCGGCGCAGAAATTCGGCATCAAGATCGTCGAGGAGCGCAGCTACGACGGCGGCTCGACGGCGCGCCGCACCGACACCGGTCATGCCCTGATCCAGAAGCAGATGCCGGTTCTGACGCAGGGCGCCGACTACGATGTGCTGGTCGTCGCCGACGAGAGTGACCTTTTTGGCGAATACCTGCCTTATCGCAGCTTCCGGCCGCGGCCGGTGGCCGGCACGCAAGGCATGGTGCCCACGGCCTGGCACCGGACGCACGAGCAATGGGGCGGCACCCAACTGCAGAACCGCTTCGAGAAGCTGGGCAAGCGCCCGATGACCGAGCGCGACTATGCCGGTTGGCTTGCGGTGCGCAGTGTCGGCGAGGCGGCCACGCGGACCATGAAGACAGACGCGGCCAGTCTCGACGGCTTCATTCGCGGTGGCGATTTCGGCGTGGCCGGTTTCAAAGGGCAGAAGCTGTCGTTCCGCGCCTGGGACGGCCAGCTGCGCCAGCCGATCCTGCTGGCCGCCGCCCGTACACTGGTGTCGGTGTCGCCGCAGGAAGGCTTCCTGCACCAGCGCAGCGAACTCGATACGCTGGGTTTCGACCAGCCGGAATCGAAATGCCGGCTGAAGCGATGAGAAGCACTTTCACATCCTGGGAGCGCGGGCCTCCGGCCCGCATCAAGGCGAAAGCTTTGCTTTCGCCTGACATGAGCGGGCGGGACGCCCGCGCTCCCAGGAAGAAATATGGGGGAAACGAACGATGAAATTGGGGCTGCTGTCTGCCTCGGCGGCAATTCTGCTGGCGCTTGCCGCGCCGGCCGCAGCCGAGACGATCTACGTCACCAACGAGAAGGGCAACAGTGTCAGCGTGGTGGATGGGCAGAGCCTGGCGGTCACCAAGACCATCCCTGTCGGCAAGCGTCCGCGTGGCGTCATGCTCAGTCCGGACGGCAAGTGGCTCTACGTGTGCGTCAGCGACGATCACGCGGTCCAGGTCATCGACGTCGACAAGCAGCAGGTCGTTCGCAAACTGCCGTCGGGCGATGATCCCGAGCAGTTCGCGCTCAGCCCTGATGGCAATACGCTCTACGTCGCCAACGAGGACGACAATCTGGTGACCATCGTCGATGTTCCGAAGGCCATGGTGTTGGGCACGGTCAAGGTCGGCGTTGAGCCCGAGGGCATGGCGATCAGCCCCGATGGCAAGACCGTGGTGGTGACGTCGGAAACCACCAGCATGGTGCACTTCATCGATACGGCAACACGCAAGATCGCCGGCAACGTGCTGGTCGACAACCGGCCGCGCGCCGCTACGTTCACGGCCGACGGCAAGCAGGTCTGGGCGACAGCGGAGATCGGCAGCAGCGTCAGCGTCATCGACGTCGCTACCCACAAGGTGATCCGTCGCATCACCTTCGAGATTGCCGGCGTGCGGCGCGACCAGATCCAGCCGGTCGGCGTGCGCACCAGCCGCGACGGCAAGCTGGCATTCGTGGCGCTGGGGCCCGCCAACCGGGTCGCGGTGATCGATGCCCAGACCTTCGAGGTGAAGACCTACCTGCTGGTCGGCCAGCGCGTCTGGCAGCTGGCCTTCAACGCCGGTGAAACGCGCCTCTACACCACGAACGGCGTCAGCAACGACATCTCCGTGATCGACGTGCCGGCGTTGAAGGTGATCAAGTCCGTGACTGTTGGGCAGGCGCCCTGGGGCGTCGCGGTACGGCCGTGATGAGTGATGCCCCTGACGGCGCACCGGCGCTGGCGGTCGCTGGCCTGAGCCATGCGTTCGGCAAGATCAAGGCGCTCGACGAGGTGTCTTTCACCGTACCTGCTGGCCGCTTCACGGCCCTGCTGGGCCAGAACGGCGCCGGCAAGACCACCCTCTTCTCGCTGATCACGCGGCTTTACAGCAACCGTACCGGCGCTATCCGCATCTATGGCGTCGATGTCCGCCAGAATCCGTCGGCGGCGCTGGCGCAGATGGGCGTCGTCTTCCAGCAGCGCACGCTCGATCTCGATCTCAGCGTGCTGCAGAACCTGCACTACCATGCGGCGCTGCATGGCATCGCGCCGTCCGTGGCGCGGCCGCGCATCGAGCAGGAGCTGACCCGGGCTGGCCTGATCGACAAGGCCAAGCAGAAAGTCCGCACCCTGAGCGGCGGCCAGATCCGCCGCGTCGAGATCGCCCGCGCGCTGATTCATCGACCACGCCTGCTGCTGCTGGACGAGCCCACGGTCGGCCTCGATATTGGCAGCCGCCAGGACATCGTCGATCATGCCCGTCAGCTGTGCCGCGAACAGGGTATCGGCCTGCTGTGGGCCACGCATCTGATCGACGAGATCACTGCCGGCGATCAGGTCGTCATCCTGCACCGTGGCCGCGTGCTGGCCGACGGCCCGGTCGAGGACGTGGTGCGCCAGGCCGGCGCCGACAACATTCGCGATGCCTTCACCCGCATGACCGGACCCGCTGCGGGCAGCCCGCGTGGTTCCGCATGAGTCGCGGGGTGCGCACCGTTGTCGTCGTGAGCGCAGCGAAGAACCTTGCGGTTGCCGTTGCGGTGAATGGCGGTCCTGGTGAAGGCTGGGACCGCGCCGCTCCAGCGGCGCTCATGGTCTTATGTCGAGAAGAGCGCCGCTGGAGCGGCGCGGTCCGACCCGTCATCAGCAACTCCGGCGTCCTGAAGTAACCCGGCATGGGGGACCATCACTCATGATCGCCGCCTACGTCCACTGCCTGCGGGGCATCATTGTCCGCGAGGGCTTGCGCTTCGTGCATCAGCGCGAGCGCTTCATCTCTGCGCTGGTACGGCCACTGGTCTGGCTGTTCATCTTCGCCGCCGGCTTCCGCGCCGTACTGGGCGTCTCGATCATGCCGCCCTACGACACGTACGTGCTGTATGAGGTCTATATTGTGCCTGGGCTGGTGGCGATGATCCAGCTCTTCAACGGCATGCAGAGTTCGCTGTCGATCGTCTACGACCGCGAGATGGGCAGCATGAAGACGCTGCTGATCAGCCCGCTGCCGCGCTGGTACCTGCTGGTCTGCAAGCTGCTCGCCGGAGTCACCGTGTCGGTGCTGCAGGCCTACGTGTTCCTGGCCATCGCCTGGCTGTGGGGCGTCGAACCGCCGCCGCTGGGCTACCTGGCGGTATTACCGGCGCTGATCCTGTCCGGCCTGATGCTGGGCGCGCTCGGTCTGCTGCTGTCCTCGTTCATCAAGCAGCTGGAGAACTTCGCGGGCGTGATGAACTTCGTCATCTTCCCGATGTTCTTTGCCTCGTCGGCGCTCTACCCGCTCTGGCGGGTGCGCGAGGCAAGCCCGTGGTTGGCCGACATCTGCGCCCTCAACCCCTTCACCCAGGCGGTCGAGCTGATCCGCTTCGCGCTCTACTGCCAGTTCGACCTGACGGCCTGCCTGGGCCTGGCCGGCTATCTCGTGCTGTTCCTCGCCTGCGCCATCGTGGGTTACGACCCGGCGCGCGGCCTGATGGAGCGGCGTGGCGCACCGGGCTGATCAGCGCCAGCCAGGGAACCGGGTGGGCAGTAGCCAATCCTGCTTGGGATTGCCGTCACCGGACATGACAGCGTCGGCGAGCCATCGCGCCGTGGCCGGCGCGGCATGCATGCCGATCGAGCCCATGCCGCCGTGCAGAAAGAGCCCCTGTATCGGTGTTCGCCCGGCCACCGGCATTCCGTCGGAGAGCATCGGCCTGTTGCCGGGATAGACGTTCTTCACGCTCAACGAACCCAGGCCCGTCATCATGCGCAGGGCGCGCGCGGCGATGCGGCTGGGCATGTCGGTGTTGCGAACGAGGTCACGGAAGGCGGGCTGAACCGAAGCGCCGAGCCGCGCGTCACCCCCGCGCATCGGATTGAGGCAGATAGCTTCGACTGCCGGCTGGTCATCGCGCTGCGCGGCCACATCGGCGAGCGTGCCGAGCGACATGCGGCGTCCGAGCTCCTCCTGGTCCGGCCAGGTCAGTTCCTCGACGATCCAGGGCAAGGCGACATCGAGCTTGCCGAGCTGGATCAACCACCCTCTGCCGGCGGTGAACGGCAGGCCCGGCAGCGGACCGTCGCCGACGGTTCGACGCAGCAGCTCTGTCAGCCACAATCCGTTGGCGATGAAGACCATGTCGGCAGACATGATGCCCTGATCGGTCAGAACGCCTTCGACCTTGCCGCCGCGCGAGACGATCTGCGCGACGCGCACGCCCGTTGCGATCCGGGCCCCCGCCGCGCGGGCCGCGTGGACAAAGGCGTGTGTTGCGCCCATCGGCTCCAGTGTCCATGCCCGCTCGACGAAGTAGCCCCCCGCTACCCTGAAACCGAGGTGCGGCGAGTCGCGCGCGAGGTCACGTCCGCTGACTTCTTCCATCGCGACTCCGGCTGATCTGTAGCGATCGGCAACCCGGGATGCCTGCGCAAAATCTGTCTCATCCTGCGAAATGAGAAGATGGCCGATCCGGCCGAACTCGAACGGGACCGGTCCCTGGGCAAGCTCGGCATAGATTTCGGCACAGGCGTCGAGCAATTCGACAACCTCTCTCTGAGGTCCGCTCAGCAGCGTTCCGGTGTTCCGTCCCGACGATTCGGCGGCGATCGCGTTCTGCTCCACGAGCACGACTTTGACGCCACGGACAGCAAGTTCGTAGGCCAGCGTACATCCGGCAATGCCGCCGCCAATGACGATCGCTTCGGATGGTCTTCCGCCTGGCCGGCTCGCTGACCTGGTCATGCGTCTCTCCATGTTTTCGCTGGTCCGACCCGGTTGGCTTGAATGGCCGGCCGCTTTCCCTTTGCATACTCGTATACGAGAATACCTGTGTGCAGCAAGGGGACTTCTGGTAGGAGACGAAGGCAGGTCGCGATAGGAGTTCGGATGGACCGGTTGGCTGGGCTCTCAGGGGCCGCGATGGAGCGACCGCAGACGGTGGCGGAGCGGGTCGCCGGCATTCTTCGGGAAGCGATCGCCAAGGGCTCGCTGAAGGCGGGGACCGTTTTACGGCAGGACGAGCTTGCGGCCCGCTTCGGGTTCAGCCGCATGCCGATCCGTGATGCGCTGCGCCAGCTTGAGGCCGAAGGCATTGTATCCATCCACCCGACGCGCGGGGCGTTCGTCGCCGGCATGGACAGCGCCGAAATCAGTGAAATCTATGCCGTGAGGGAGCTTCTCGAGGTCGAGGCGCTAAAGCTTTCCTGCCCGAAACTGACGGAAGCGCAGCTGACCGAGGCGAGCGCCATTCTCGACAAGATCGATGTCGAGCCGGATGTCGGGCGATGGGGTACGCTCAATCGCGCATTCCACCTCACACTCTATGGTGCCTGTGGTAATGCGCGCCTGCTCGGGCTGATCGAGGCACAGCACAATGCGGCCGATCGCTATGTTCGCGTCCTGTTGTCAAACCTCGACTATCGCGCCCGATCCCAGTCAGAGCATCGCAAGCTCCTGGCGGCATGCAGAAAGCGCGATGTCGCGCGAGCCGTCATGTGGCTCGCGAAGCATCTTCGCGAAGGTAGTGAAACCCTCGTGCGGTCCAATCAGTGAGGCGACGGCGGCGGCGCCTGGATGGGCGAGACACCCTCCCCTCCTGTCGCATCGCGATCATCCGCGAAGCATCTCCGATTGGGCCCTGCCCCACCGCCGGACGAGCGCGAGGCCGAAGCGAAAGAGGATCGCCACGCCGATGCCGAAGACCGCGTGAAAACCGACCTCGATCGGCACCATCGCGAGATGGAAGCCGCCACCGATGCCGGCCCCCTTCAGCGGCAGAACGATGAACCAGTACGCCACCAGCGGCAGCGCGACGCCGAAAACGAGGCCGCCCGACCACCACGCATGAAGCACCGTCAGCCGCCGCTCGAGGACGGCGTAGAGCAACCCCCAGAGCCCTGCCCAGAAGCCCAGCGACAGGCTCTTCGGCACGCCCAGGGGCGGCACGGATGCGAGGCTCCACGGCAGGGTCGGCAGCAGATGCGCGGCGTAGAGAATGCCGCCGAACCCGCCCTGGAAGATCAGGTGGGAGAGAAACCCGGCCAGGAAGCCGAACCAGAGTCGCGTCGCGGTCGAAGACATGGTGGGGTCCCCTCCTGTGAAGCGCGTCGGACCGCTACGGTGCCCAACGCGTGAAGACGAAGTCATGGCCCTTCACGCGGGCCTGGTGGCAGGCAAAGCAGGTCTGGTGCTGCGCCTCATCGACTGGCTTGCCGTCAATGAAGCGGCCGAACCCCCAGCCGCCGGTCGCCGCGTACTTCTTGGAGTCCTTCACCATGATCTGGACGGTGGTGGCGGCCCCCGGAACGGTGGCGGGTTCGAACTCAGGCGACGGCTTCTGCTTCCAGGCCAGCTTGACGAGAACGCTGCCGTCCGGAAACGGCAGCGTCCCCTTGCGATAGGCGTCGACTGCCGCGGCGTTTCCCAGGACAGCCCGAAGCTCATCCAGAGGTTCCGCCTCCAAAGCCGGGGCGATCAGCTGCCATTGCCGGTATCCGTCGGGAATCGTCACACCGTAAATCGGCGACCGGTTTTGCGTGTTCGTACGGCTGTCGACTTGCGGAGCCACGACAAGCATGAGCGACGCCATGGCAGCCGCAGAGAGAGCGAGGCTGGTCAATCTCATCATCAGGTTCCTCAAGATCAGATTCAGAACCTGTCGACGTCCACGACAGCCTGAGCGAAGGCCTGAGGCGCCTCCTGAGGCAGATTGTGCCCAATGCCGCCGCTGAGGTTCCGGTGTGCGTACTTGCCCGAGAATTTACTGGCATAGGCGCTCGGTTCCGGGTGTGGTGCGCCGTTGGCGTCGCCCTCGAGGGTGATGGTGGGCACGGTGATGGCGGGCGCCGTGGCGAGCCGCTTTTCCAGCGCGTCGTATTTCGGCTCGCCCTCGGCGAGGCCGATCCGCCAGCGGTAGTTGTGGATCACGATCGCGACATGATCCGGATTGTCGAACGCCGCCGCACTGCGATCGAAGGTGACGTCATCGAAGTTCCACTTCGGCGAGGCCAGCTGCCAGATCAGCTTGGCGAAGTCTCGCCGGTTCTTCTCGTAGCCGAGGCGGCCGCGCTCGGTGGCGAAATAGAACTGGTACCACCATTGCAGCTCGGCCTTCGGCGGCAACGGCATCTTGCCAGCTTCCTGGTTGCCGATCAGGTAGCCACTCACCGAAACCATGGCCTTGACGCGCTCCGGCCACAGCGCGGCCATGATGTTGGCCGTGCGCGCGCCCCAGTCGCAGCCAGCGACGACCGCCTTCTCGATCTTGAGCGCGTCCATCAGGGCGATGATGTCGGCGGCGAGCGCCGACGGCTGGCCGTTGCGCACGGCTGCATCCGACAGGAAGCGCGTGGTGCCATAGCCGCGCAGGTGCGGCACGATCACGCGATAGCCTGATGATGCGAGGATTGGTGCGACATCGGCATAGGTGTGAATGTCGTACGGCCAACCATGCAGCAGCAGAACCGGCGGACCGCCGGCCGGGCCGACCTCGGCATACCCGACGTTCAGGACGCCGGCGTCGACCTGTTTCAGCCCGGTGAACGACGTAGCGCCCGTTTTTGGCGACTGCGCCCGCGCGGCGCCGATCACGCCGAAACCCGCGGCCGCGACGGTGAACGCGGCGGAACGCAGCAGGCGGCGTCGTTGCCCGTCGATCGCTTCGGGTGAATTGACATCAGACATGGTCAGCTCCGTCCTTGGGTAAGGTGCGGCGTGCCGCAGCTCGCCGCGGCAGGCCCTGTGTTCGCTGGTCTCAGATCGACTGGCGCAGGGGCCTGAACGCGGCGCGCAGCTCGGCGCTGAAGAGTTCCGGCTCCTCCCAGGCCGCGAAGTGGCCACCCTTGTCGACCTCGTTGAAGTAGATGAGCTTGCGGTAGGCACGCTCGGTCCAGCTCCTGGGGGCCTGGTAGATTTCGCCGGGGAACACCGTCACCGCGACCGGGATGGTGATCTCCGCCGTCTTCTGCGCCTCGGCGCTGAAATTGTTGTTGTTGTTTTCCCAGTAGAGCCGTGCCGACGAGACCGCGCTGTTGGTCAGCCAGTAGAGCGTGATGTCGTCCAGCATTTCATCCCGGGTCAGAGAGCGCTCCGGCTCGCCGCCGCTGTACGTCCACTGTGCGAACTTGTCGTACATCCAGGCCGCGAGAGCGACCGGCGAGTCCGACAGCCCATAGCCCACAGTCTGCGGGCGGGTCACCATCATGACGCCGTAACCGGCGTTCTTCGCGAAGAACGTGCTCAGCGACTCGAAGGCCGTCTTCTCCTTTGCCGACAGGCCGGCTGGCGCCGCATCACCGGCCAGGATTGCCTTCATGAGATCGCCAGGCACGGTCGGGGGCATGTTGACGTGGATACCGAGCAGCCCTGCCGGCGCCTGGCGTGCCATCACATCCGAGACGACCGAACCCCAGTCGCCGCCTTGGGACACATAGCGGTCATACCCCAGGCGCTTCATGAGAACATCCCAGGCACGCCCCATGCGGTCCGGGCCCCAGCCGGTACCCTGCGGTCTGTCCGAGAAGCCGTAGCCGGGCATCGACGGCAGGACGACATGGAACGCATCCTCCGCGCGACCGCCGTGGGCCGTGGGATCGGTGAGCGGACCGATAACCTTCAGGAGCTCCAGGATCGATCCCGGCCAACCGTGGGTGATGATGATCGGCAAGGCGTTCGCATGACGCGAGCGGACGTGGATGAAATGAATGTCCAGCCCGTCGATCTCGGTCACGAACTGCGGCAACGCGTTGAGCTTTGCCTCGATCTTGCGCCAGTCGTACCCCTTCTCCCAATAGCGGACGAGCGCCTGGAGTTTCTCCAGCCGCACACCCTGGGACTGATCGGTGACAGTCTCGCGATCCGGCCACCGGGTCGCCGCCAGGCGCCGATGCAGATCGGCCAGCGCCGCCTCCGGAACATCGACGCGGAAGGCGCGGATGGCGTCGCCACCCGCCGCGATACCCGGACGTACCGGAATCATGCCGGTGGCACCGGCGACGGCGACACCCATAGCGAGGGTGCCTAGAAGCCGACGACGATCATGATCGATCGGTTCGGTGGTTTCGGTCGTACGCATCGCTTCGTCTCCTTGCTGTCGTGGCCGATCGATACGGCCTGCTCGCCGGGAAGACAGTGGCGCGGCAGCCGGCGAATCGCCCGTTAGGTGTTGTGAGGTGTTGTGAGCGCCTGTATCGATTCACGCAGCCGACACTGTCAGGCGCCATTGCCGAGATACGGGCTATCGATTGGGAACAACGCCAGGAACAATTCGGCGAACAGCATCCGGAAAGCTGGATCGTCGACATCGGCCGCCATCGCGGACGCGATCGCGTGACTCAGCACCTTTCCGTGCCGGCACAAGGCAACCGATACCTTCACCTGACCAGCAGGCATTGTGCCGAACCGAGCCGTATCCGGTGCTCCGCATTGCGTTTCAAACGCCAACCCGTCCGACGGCCCGAATACCATCACGAGACGGTATGGAGACCCGCCATCTCCGCCGATGGGGTGGACGGTGAACCGTGTGGCCGGCTGCGGTTGCCGGGTCGCGCTCAGAACGTTTATCAGCGCCACGTCGAACGACGACTGGGTCATGCCGGTAAACGGTACGCCCCGCACGATAACCGGGAGCGGCTTGCCGTCGGCCTCGGTCACGTAGTCAGAGCGGCTGTAGCGACTCTCGACGCCCTCAGACGATATAATGGTCACTGCCGTCGACGGTGTCGCCGCCAGGACGCAAAGTGCCAGTGTGACACCGGCGATGATCGTATGTCTCATTACTCTCTCCTTGCTGGAGAGAGACTGACGCTCCGGCCGGCGAAGCGCCCGTTATGCGTTGTTAGGTGTTGTTGGGCGTCGTTAGCGCGCCTCCGGCAAGCCGGACTACCCCAAGCTCGCCAATAGGCGCGCGGCAGATCGCGCATCTGCCGTATCCAAGCCCTCCGCGAATGGCTCGAATACCGGCCGCAGAAGCGCCCGGGCTCTGTCGGCATCTCCCCGATCGGACAACAGCGCCGCATAGTCGACTGCGGTGCGCAATTCCCATGCCGGCGCTCCCTGACGGCGGCTCCATTCCAGTGACTCCCTGAAGCACTGCTCCGCACCCTCGCCGCTCGGCATGCTGGCAAGCAGAAGGCGCCCCTTCACGCGCAGCAGGTCGGGCATATAGACAAGATCACCGCCCGTCTCGCACAGCGTGATGGCCTCGTCCATAACCGCCATGGCTTCGGCCTGCCGACCGAGGGCCGCAAGCCCCTCGGCGAGCGTTGCGCTGAACGGCGTGGTCAGCAGTTCATACCGAGCCGCATGGAATTGCATCAGGCAGGACTGCAGGCTTTCCACCCCACCTTTCGCATCGCCGCGCAGCAATTCCAGCCTGCCTTTGAAGCCTTGTCCAACGGCGAGATAAGGCGCCAGGGAGTGTCGTTGGGCATGGGCAACAAACCGCTCGACGTGCTTCTCCGCACCGTCGAGGTCGCCGGTCCAGAACAGGGTCGAAATGGCATAGATCAGTGCGATCGCCAACGTAACGGGGTGATTTCTCCGCTCCGCATCCTTGACCGCCTGGTGCAAGAGTTCGTGCGCCTGGGCGGCGCTGCCCTGCAGCCACAGGTTCCGGGCCAGGACAATGCTGGCCAGCGTCTGGCCGTCGAAACCGAGATAAATCGCCCGCGTTCCCTGCGAGTCCCGGCTGTGCCGCAGCGCCGTCTCAAGTTCAACCCGAGCCGCGCCGAGATCGCCGATGACGTGCAGTGAAATCCCGGCAAGAGCGTGGGCCAATGTGCGGGCCGCCGGATCGTCGAGGGCCTTGGCAGCGGCCACGCCCTGCTGCGCGTAGTGCAAGGCGTCCTTGAAGTGTCCGATGCGCAGGTGAAACATGTGCAGCGGACCCAGGACCTGCAGCCGATGGAGGGCATCGCCGTGGTCCTCGGCGATGGCGAGGCCGCGGTCCAGGGCCTGCTGCGCCTTCTCGCTGCTGGCATGAATGAACATCAGCGACATGCCCAGCGCGGACTGCAGGCGCATCTCCTCGGTGCCGCCACGTGTGGTGTCGGTCAATGCCTCGATCGCCCGCTCGGACCAACGTTGACACTCAGGGAGCAGCGACATTGCCAGGAACACGGGCGCGGCCGCGGCGGCGAGTTCAAGACCGATGCCGGTGTTGCCGTTCGCGCCGAAGCACCACTCCAGCGCCGCCCGGACGTTATTGAGGTTGGCCAGGAGTGGCATCCGTTCCGCCGCCGCCGACAGCGCCGGGGCCGTACCACCGATCTGTTTCAGCCAATCCCTGTAGTAGGTCGCATGGCGCACCGCCAGGTCGGCCAATTCGGCGCCGGCAATGCCAATATCGAGAGCGTAGGCACGCGTCGCATCCAGAAGCCGATAGCGCATCATCGCCCCGGCAGGGCGTGTTGCGAGCATCGACTTGGCGACGAGGCTGTCAATGGCACCAAAGACGACGGACTCATGGATGCTGTCGCTTGTCACGACCGCAAGCGCTGCATCCATCGTGAAGTGCCCGACGAAGACGGCCAGACGGCGAAGCACCTTGCTTTCCACGTCGGACAGCAGCGCGTAGCTCCAGTCGAGCGTGGCCTGCAGGGTCTTCTGGCGCGGCGGGGCGGTGCGCTGCCCGGGCCACAGCCGGGTCAGGCGCTGATCGAGAAGGGCTGCCGTCTGCTGCAGGCCATAAGCACCCACCCGGCCCGCGGCCAGTTCGATCGCCAACGCTACGCCATCAAGCTTGCGGCAGATGTCCGCCACGACCGACGCGTCCGCATCATTGAAGGTAAGCCGGGCGCCACCCGCTGCAGCGCGCTCCATGAAAACCTGCACTGCCGGAAACGCGCGTACCACCTCCGCCGCAAGCGCCGGATCGTCCGGCGGGCAGGCCAGCGGCTCCAGCTTGTAGACGTGCTCGCCCTCGACCCTGAGTGCCTCGCGGCTTGTCGCCAGGATATGGACTTGCGGTGCCGCGGCGAAGATGCGGGCCGCGAGCGGCGCCACCGTGTCGATGACGTGTTCGCAGGTATCGAGGATCAGCAGGATCCGCTTGTCCCGCAGGTGACGGACTAGACTGGGCGTCGCGTCGTCGGACCGGACCGGCAGCCCCAGCATGGACGCCACCGCCGTGACCGTTAGATCGGCAGCGATCAATGTACCCAGATCGACGAAGAGAACCGCACCGCCGAAGGCATCAATCAGATCGTGCGCGACGGCGACTGCAACAGTGGTCTTGCCCACGCCACCGCTGCCGACGATCGTGACGAACCGCTGCGCGGCCAGGAGTTTGGAGATCGCCAGAACGTCGTCGGCGCGCCCAACCATGCGGGCCAGCCGGCCCGGCAGATTTGCGTGTGGAAGATGGATCGTATCGGCGGCAGGCGCGGTGACCGGGTGGCTGGATCGTAAGACAGGTGCAACGAAACAGTAACCGCGGCCCGCGAGAGTGGTGATGTAGCGCGCGCCGTCTTTGCCATCGCCGAGTGCCTTGCGCAGGCGTGCCATATGAAAGCGCAGGCTGCTTTCTTCCACTGTGACATCCGGCCAAACCTGAGCCAACAAATCCCGCTTGTTGATGGCTTCGTTGGGACGCGACGCAAGCGCGATCAGGATGTCGAGCGTGCGCGCACCTAATTCAACCGGGGCGCCACCTTTCATCAGAAGCCGGCTACTCGCAGACAAGCTGAACGGGCCGAACGAAATGATATCTCCGGCCTGCGCCGACGGCCCAGCCATCGCGTTGCCCTCCTCCTCCGCAGCGTGAAACGGGCGGCACTCTAGCTCATGGCGTGAGCCGGTGACATGGCGGGTTGCCGCACCCCCAGATCGACGACCGACATCGCCGCGATGCGGCTCGCGCGCGTTTGCCCTGGGCCGAGACTGATCCCCTTCGCGCCCGCTAACAGCGTCTCACAACCCATAACGGGCGTTTCCCACGACCTCTGTCTAGACTCCTGGGCATCAGGCTTCAGACGCGTTCAGGAACAGCGGCCCCGATCCATCTCCCGAGGAGAGAAGGCACATGACAACGCTCATCAGGACACTTGCCACCATCGCAGCAGCCGGCGCCATGCTCGCCACGAGCGCATTCGCTCAGAGCGCGCGGGAGATCCGCGGCCCCTCACCGTACAACGCCATCGAGAACGAGCCCGAACCCAAGCTGGTCGTGGATCCCCCGCTCCCGGATCAGCTGGCCCGGGGCATTGTGCAAATCCAATATCGGGTGGAGAACGTGCGCATTGTGCCGGTATTCGGTGCGGGTGCCCGCACCGTATCTCCGCGGATTGGGCATCTGCATGTAAGCGTCGATGACCTGCCTTGGCATTGGGCGGATGCAAGCGACAGCAACACAGTCGACGTGGTCGGGCTGCCGCCGGGCCAACACAAGATACTCATCCAGTTGGTCAATTCGGAGCATCGCCTGTTTCCCGCGTGCGCGACATGCCGGCAGACGGTGACGTTCACGATCCCGCAGACCAAGCCCCATCAGCACTAGACTCCGCGGAGGGTGCCCACAACCGCTCACGGGATCTCACAACGCCTAACGGGTTCTGGCCGCGGTCTGCGCCTAGATGTGTCGGGCAACCGCGACGTTCCACGACCGAGTTGTGCGCAGCATTGCAAACGCTGCGCTGACTGCCATCAGACGTACGAGGAGAATCACCATGACCACGACGACAACAGCGCGTGAGAAGGTTCTGTACACGGCGAAAACCCGCACAACGGGCGGCCGCGACGGCGCCTCGCGCAGCAGCGACGGCCGGCTGGACGTCAAGCTCTCAAGCCCCGGCGCGCCGGGCGTCGGCACCAACCCCGAGCAACTTTTCGCGGCCGGCTGGTCGGCTTGTTTCGAAGGCGCGATGGCGCTTGCTGCCCGCAAGAGAAAGATCGCGCTTCCAGCGGACACTGCGATCGACGCCGAGGTGGACCTGAACCTCGCCGACGGCGCTTACTCCCTGCGCGCCCGCCTCAACGTCAGCGTGCCTGGCATCGAACGTGAACTGGCGCAAGCCGTGGTCGATGACGCGCACCAGATCTGCCCCTACTCCAAGGCGATCCGGGGCAACATCGACGTGACCATCAGCCTGGTCTGAGCCGCAACGGCGGCGGTCCCGTTGCTCCGGCAACGGACCGCCCGCCATCTGCGTGCCGCCCGACATCCCGAAGGAAAGAAATTCCGATGCCCCCCGTCGAGACGTCCGTGCCGATCCGTCGCCGCCTGTTCATTGGCGCTGCTGCTGCAGCTCTGGTCGCCACCCCGCTCGGCCTGAACACGTTCGCCCGCGCACAGGCTGGACGGACGAAACCGAGCGACTTGCCGGTTGAGGGCAGGCTGCCGTCTCTCGCCGGTGCAACCGGCTGGATCAATACCGCGCCGCTGACGCCGGCCGATCTGCGCGGAAAGGTCGTCCTTGTCCAGTTCTGGACCTACACCTGCATCAACTGGCTGCGCGCGCATCCCTACGTCCGCGCCTGGGCCGATAAATACAAGGATCGGGGGCTGGTGGTGGTCGGCGTCCATACGCCTGAGTTCGCCTTTGAAAAGGATATCGAAAACGTTCAGCGCGCCGTTCACGACATGAAGATCGGCTACCCGGTCGCCATCGACAGCGACTACGCGATCTGGCGCGCGTTCGAAAACCAGTACTGGCCGGCATTCTATGTTGTCGATGCGCAGGGTCGCATCCGGCATCATCAGTTCGGCGAAGGTGGATACGAGCAGTCAGAGGCGGTCATTCAGCGGCTGCTCGACGAAGCCGGCGCGCGCGGTGCCACCTATGATGCGGCTTCCGTCGTTGGCCGTGGCGCCGAAGCGGCCGCCGACTGGGCCAATCTGAAGAGCCCTGAAAATTATGTCGGCCATGAGCGGACGGACAATTTTTCGTCTCCCGGCGGGGCAGCGGTCGGCAAGAGCCGCAACTATACGATCCCGGCGCGCCTGCCTCTCAATCACTGGGCTCTTTCCGGGGCTTGGACGATGGAAGACGATCTCGTCGCATTGAACGCAGCAGAGGGTCGGATCACCTATCGATTTCATGCGCGCGACCTTCACCTTGTGATGGGCTCGCTGGGCCGGCCCATACGCTTCCGCGTCAAGATCGATGGCGCGCCACCGCGGGCCGATCACGGTGCGGATATCGATGCCGAAGGATGGGGCATCGTTCAGGAACCACGCCTGCATCAACTCGTGCGGCAATCCGGATCCATCGGGGAGCGAACCTTCGAGATCGAGTTCGCCGACGCCGGTGTCCGCGCTTATGCCTTCACATTCGGCTAGAGGTCGACTTATCCACAACGAGACCCAACGCAGCAGTTTACGGGCTGGCCTGGGCTTTGCATGGTCATTCCCGACTCTTGGCATGGATTCCCTCTGCGGCGAGGCAAACCTTGGCCAGACCGACCGAGCTACCTCTTTCGATTCCCGTCGTCGTCCCCGGGCGGCGCGGTGAGGTCAGGCTGCGAACCACCAACGAGGTCATCGATTGGATCGACGCCAGCAGTGCCAGGCGCGACGAGACGTGGTTGCGCGACGTCCGGTGGGCGATGCGCCAGGCGAGCGTGCTGCGTCGGCGAGGACAAGCAGACGACGCCAGTGACAGACTGGTCCAGGCCCTGGCGAACCTCAAAATACTCCAGCGGTAGCTTCTTATTGTTGCGCAGAGGCCCGTTGCCCGGCGGTTGGCGATGACACTCAGCTGCGCATCGGTTCCCACGGGCTCGAAGATCGCCGACGCCATCCGCTACAGCTTCAACCACCACGCCGGCTTCCTGCCATACGGTCTCAGCTATCGACAGCCCATTGCCAGCTGGTCCAACTCCACCGCTTACAGACGACAGGGCTTGCAGCCAGGAAAGACGGAGGCGCCGGCATGAAGCCGGCGCCCCTGTTCGTGTCACGAGCGGGCCGGAGGCCCGCGCTCCCCGCTTACGTCGAGAGCTGATCGCGGATCGGCAGTTGGCGGATGCGCTTGCCCGTGGCGGCAAAGATCGCATTGCACAGCGCCGGTGCGAAGGGCGGCACGCCCGGCTCGCCGACGCCGCCGGGCGGCAGGGCGATGTTGCCGGGTACGATGTGCACGCGCGTATCGCGCGGCGACTCGTTGATGCGCGCCACTTCGAACGTGTCGAAGTTGTTCTGCACGACACGTCCGTCCTTGAACGTGATCTCGCTCTTGAGCGCCAGGCTCATGCCCATGACGCAGGCGCCTTCAAGCTGAGAGCGGACACGTTCCGGGTTGACGAAGAAACCGCAGTCGATGGCGATATCGACCCGCGGCACCGTCAGGTTGCCCTTCTCGTCGACCGCGGCCTCGACCACGGCGGCGACATAGCTCACGAAGCTGCGGTGCACGGCGATGCCCAGGCCATGCCGTGGCGGCAGCTTGCGGCCCCACTCCCCCTTCTCGGCGACCAGTTCGACCACACGCCGCAGACGCGCCGTATCGATCGGGTAGAGGGTGGGATCCTCGCCGTAGTTCCAGCCGACACCGGCCTTGGCCTGGTCGACCAGGCGTGCCGGGCCGATCAGTTCCAGCAGGTAGTCCTTCGGGTCCTTGCCGGCGGCATGCGCCATCTCGGCCGCGAAGGACTGCACCGCAAACGCGTGCGGAATGTTGGACACGGAACGGAACCAGCCGATGCGCGTATGGGCTTCCGCCTCGCCGTTCTCGACCCGGATGTTGGGGATCGCAAACGGCATGTCGACGGCGCCCATGCTGAGCTCGAAGGCGGCCTCGTGCTTCACGTTGGGCGCGAAGATCGAGGCGATGCTGGGCGCCACGGTGCGATGCTTCCATGCCACGGGTTTCCCCGCGGCATCGAGCCCGGCCTCGATGCGCTCGACCGAGACGGTGTGGTAGTAGCCATGGTGGAGGTCGTCGGTGCGGGTCCACACCACCTTGACCGGGGCGCCGCCGATCTCGCGTGAGAGCAGCGCCGCCTCGACTGCGAAGTCGGGCTTGGACTTGCGACCGAAGCCGCCGCCCAGCAGGGTGACGTTGACGGTCACGTTGTCGGCCGACAAGCCCAGCCGCTTGGCGACGGTGTCACGCGTGCCCTGCGGGCTTTGCACGCAGGCCCAGATCTCGCACTTGCCGTCCTGGATCCGCGCGGTCGCCGCTGGCGGCTCCATGGTGGCATGGGCAAAGTGCGGCAGGTAGTACTCGGCCTCGACCTTCTTGGCCGCCTTGGCCATCGCACCGTCGGTGTCGCCCTCGTTGCGCACCACCTTGCCTTCCTTGCGCGCCGAGGCCTCGAGCTTGGTGCGATAATCCTTGGACTCGTAGACCTTGTTGGGTCCGTCGTCCCAGACGATCTTGAGCGCCTCGCGGCCCTTCATGGCGGCATAGGTGTTGCGCGCGATCACCGCCACGCCACCCAGCGGCTGGAACGTCGAGGGTGGTGGCGTGCCTTCGATCTGCACGATCTTTTCGACGCCGGGAACCTTCATGGCGTCGGTCGAGTCGACCGACTTGACCTTGCCGCCATAGACCGGCGGACGGGCAATGACAGCGAACTTCATGCCCGGCAGCACCGTGTCCTGACCATACTTGGCCCGACCGGTCGTCATGTCGAACGCATCGACGATCGGCGTGTCCTTGCCGATGTAGCGGAAGGCGGCAGGATCCTTCAGCTTGAGTTCCTTGGGCACGGGCAGCGCCGCCGCGTCGGCGGCCAGGTCACCGTAGCCGACCTTGCGGCCGGAGGTCTTGTGCACGACCTCGTGGTTGCGCGCCTCGACTTCGCCGACCGGCACGTTCAGCTTCTTGGCGCCCGCGGCCTCCAGCATCATGCGCATGGCGGCACCGCATTCGCGCATCGGCTTCAGGAAGTGCCGCGTGCTGCGCGAGCCGTCGGTATCCTGGTTGCCGTATTTCTTTTCGTCGCCCGGCGCCTGTACGATGCGCACGCGCGTCCAGTCGGCTTCCATCTCATCGGCCAGGATCAGCGGCACGCCGGTGCGCACGCCCTGCCCCATCTCCGAGCGAGAGCAGACGATGGCGACCGTGCCGTCCTTGTCGATCGAGACGAAGACTTTGGGGTCATTCACGGTGCCGTGCGGCATGCCGTCAGCGCCGTACTTGGGCGCCTGGGCGAAGGCATGGTTTACCGGCAACAGCCGGACCGCCACGACCAGTCCACCCAGTGCCACCGCGCCCTGGAGCAGCTTGCGGCGGCTGACATTCTCGATGTTTGCGGTCATGTCACGCTCCCTTGGCTGCCGCCTTGATGGCGGTGCGGATGCGCTGATACGTGCCGCAACGACAGATGTTGCCTGCCATCGCGGAATCGATGTCCTCGTCGGAGGGGTTGGATTTTTCCGCCAGCAGTGCCGCCGCCTGCATGATCTGGCCGCTCTGGCAGTAGCCGCATTGCGGCACACCGGCGTTGCGCCATGCCTTTTGCATCGGGTGGTTGCCGTTGGGATCGAGACCCTCGATCGTCGTGACGGCGCGACCTTCGGTGTCGGCCATGGCGGTGATGCATGCGCGCACCGCGACGCCATCGACATGGACCGTGCAGGCGCCGCACAGGGCTTCGCCGCAACCGAACTTGGTGCCGGTCAGGGCCAGTTCGTCACGCAGGTACCACAGCAGCGGCATCGATGGATCGCCATCGAAGGTCCGCTCCTGTCCATTAACGCGCAGCTTGACCATGGCGCTTCCTCCCTATCGATCAGATAGGCCGGGTTCCGCTGCCCGGCCCCGTGATGCATGCACAAGCCGGTCGTGCCGGCTTGCCGGTCGTCGCAGGCCAGCCGCAGGCTAGCCTGCTTCGGGTCGACCTGTCTTCACTTCACCGCGAACACCCAGACGACGCCGCCCTGCGGCACGTCCGGATTGACGCCGGGAATCCCGAGCTTCGTCAAGGAGTCCTGAATACGCTGGGCATCGACGCCCCAGCCCGACTGAACGGCGATGTACTGGGTCCCGTCGACCTCAAAGGCCGTCGGCCCGCCGCTGATGCCGGAGTTGGTGCGATGCTGCCATAGCAGCTCGCCGGTCTGGGCGCTGAAGGCCCGGAAGTAGCGGTCGCTGGTGCCGCCGACGAAGACGAGGTCACCGGCCGTGGCCATTGCCGAGGCAAACAGCTGGGTCGGGAACTTGTACGACCACACCTTCTTGTTGCCGTTCATGTCCCAGGCTTGCAGTTCGCCCATGTATTCCGGGACCTTCTTGTCCCGCATGCTGAGGTCGAGCTTCTCGAGTTCGGCCCCCAGCCACAGCTGGCCTTCGACGATCGGCTTTTTCTCGCCGACCAGGCGGCCGCAGATGTTGTCGTTGGCCGGAATGTAGAGCAGCTTGGTCTTCGGGCTGTACGTTGCCGATGCCCAATCCTTGCCACCCCACAGCGACGGACAGAACGTGACATCCTTGCCGACCTTCGGCACGGTCTTGTCGTTGTACGTCGGCCGCCCGGTCTTGGGATCGAGGCTGGCGAACACGTCCTGATGGACATACGGGACGCCGGACACGAAGCCGATCCCCTCCGGGGTCCGCTCGAGCGTCCACAGATAGCCGTTGCGGCCGGGATGGACCAGCGCCTTGACGCTGCGCCCGCCCCGCTGGACGTCCATCAGGATCGGCGGGTCGACCTCATCCCAGTCCCACGAGTCGTTGTGATGGTACTGGTGGTGATGCTTGATCTTGCCGGTGTCGGGATCGAGCGCGAGCACCGACGTGGTGTAAAGGTTGTCGCCGGGATGCGCATCGCCGGGCCAGGGCGCGGCATTGCCGATGCCCCAGTAGGCCGTGTTGGTGGCGGGATCATAGTTGCCCGTCATCCACGCCGAGCCACCGCCGGTCTTCCAGTCGTCGCCCTTCCACGTGTCGTGGCCCGGCTCACCGGGGCCCGGGATCGTGTAGGTACGCCACAGCTGGTTGCCGGTCTTGGCGTCGTAGGCCGCGATATAGCCGCGGACCCCGAACTCGCCGCCCGACGTGCCGATGATGATCTTGCCATTGATGACCTGCGGCGCCAGGGTCAGATAGTAACCCTTCTTGTAGTCGCCGACCGGCTTGGCCCAGAGTTCCTTGCCGGTCTTGGCATCGAGCGCGACCAGGAAATGATCGACCGTCGCCAGGAAGAGCATGTCCTGCCACATGCCGACGCCACGATTGGTCGGATGCAGCTGGAACAGATCCTCGGGCAGCTGGCGCTTGTAACGCCACAGCAGGTCGCCGGTCTTGGCGTCCAGCGCCAGCACCTGCGCCTGCGGCGTGGTGATAAACATCACGCCGTTGTTCACCATGGGCGGCGCCTGGTGTCCCTCGTTGACGCCGGTCGAGAAGGTCCACACCGGCACGAGGTTCTTGACGTTGGTCGTGTTGATCTTGTCCAGCGGGCTGTAGTTCATGCCGTCATAGGTCCGGCGATACTGCAGCCAGTTCCCGGGCTCCGGATTGGTCAACCGCTCCTGAGTCACCGGCGCGTAGTTCTTCACGCCCTGCGCTGACGCCGCCACGGGCGCCAGCATCAAGCCTGAGATGGCCAGGCCAAGCCAACGGATGTGCGCTTCCTTCACGGCTTTCCTCCCTCCGCATTGAAACTTCCGAAATGTCAGCGGCCGTGTCTCCCCCGAGATCAGGCCGAACCAGCACCCACCTTTCCGGTAAAACCCTGAGCCGCCACTGGCGCGCCATCGACCGTCTTCAACGGCAGCGCCGGCAACGGCCGCGGCGCCGGCCCGAAGACCACCTTGGCGCCGATACTGGGATCAAACTCAGAGTTGTGGCACGGGCAGTGGAAGATGCGCTTGTCGGCGTGCCAACCCGTCACCGGACACAGTGCGTGCGTGCATGATGCCGAGTACGCTACGAAACCACCCTCGGTCGCTCGTGACTTCGTCGTCTCATCCAGCTTCGCCGTATCCAGACGCACGAGCAGAACCTGATTGAGCCGCGAGCCGTCGCGAATGACCTTGCTTTGCGGGTCCATCGGCCAGGCCAATACGGGCGGCGCGCCGACGGCAAGATCGGCGTCCCCGATGACCGAACGGGCCTTGTCGCCTGTCGCGAACACGAAGACATCACCGGCCTGTGGCCGCGTCATCTTCGGATCCGCCGCCAGTGCAGACGCCGGAACCGCCAAAGCCACGCCACTTGCCAGGGCACCCGCCAAAACGGCGCGACGGTCAGCAGACTGTGGGCCATCCCCGTCGGATGCAACGCAACGCGATACGCAGCCGCACGCCGCGTTCCCCGGGCCGTCGTTGACGGTCTTGGGTCCTTCCTCTCCCATACGCGCCCTCTATTGTTTGGCTCCAGGCCAAGGCTTCGACCACTGTCTGCAAGCCCCTGATGTCCTACTCAGACCATTGAGTTGAAAGCGCTTTCGTACACGTAATCATCCGGCGCATTCCGCCGTCAACAGGAACAGCTTGCACACGTGGGATAATTATTTGTCGCCCCGAAGTAGATGATATCTTTTTGCTGTTGCACTCAGTGAGACTGACCGCTCGCTAATACAATCCCTGATAGTCAGAGCGATCCGAAGGACTCACCAAACTCGCGCAGCAGCCGCTGGCGCAGCGCCTCCAGCGCTGCATCGGCATGGCGCGTCTCACGCGGCAGCGTGACGGGAATGCTCGCCGCGACACGCGCCGGCGGCGGCGACAACACCAGGATGCGATCGGCGAGCAGGATGGCCTCGCGCAGATCATGCGTCACGAACAGAACCGTCGTCGGTTGTCGCCGCCAAATCTCAACCAGCAACGCGCGCAGGCGTTGCGCCGTCGGTTCATCGAGCGACACGAAGGGCTCGTCGAGCAGCAGCAGATGCGGATCGATGGCGAAGGCGCGCGCCAGGGCGACGCGCCGCGCCATGCCGACAGACAGGCGCTCGGGATAGACGTGCGCCACGTCGCCCAGTCCGGTCACGGCCAGCAGATCGAGGATCCGCTGCCGGCGTCCCTCGCCGGGCGGCATCACAAGCTCGATGTTTTCCAGAACGGTGCGCCAGGGCAGCAGGCGTGCGTTCTGGAAGACGTAGCCGATCTGGGGGCGGCCGCCGGCTGATGGCGGTTGCGTCAGGTGACCGGCAAAGGCGCGATCCAGGCCGGCAATGATGTTGAGCAGTGTGGTCTTGCCGCAACCCGATGGCCCCACGACACACACCAGTTCACCGCGCGCCACCTCGAAACGAAGATCCTTCAGGGCCAGGTTCGCGCCGGCGCGACCGACGGCCGGGTAGCGCTTCTCCTGGATGTCCACCGCCAGCACCGTCATCGCCGCCACCGGCTGGCGCGGCGTTCCAACGGCTGCAGGACGCCCAGTTCGAGGATCTGGATCACGGCGACGAACGCGATCGTGTAGGCAAGGATGGCTGCGACGTCGAACAACTGGAAGAACAGGCCGATCTGGAAGCCGATGCCGCTGCTGCGGCCCAGCAACTCGACGACCAGGACGATTTTCCAGACAATGGCCAGGCCCGAGCGGGCGGCGGCGATGATGAACGGCCCCAGCGCCGGCAGGACCACGTGGCGCAACGTCTTGTAGCGGCCGAACTGAAACACCTGCGCCATCTCGAGCAGATCGCGGCTGAGCGCGCGGGCCCCCTCGCGCACGGTGACAACGACATTGGGGATTTTGTTGACCGTCACCGCCAGGACCGCCGCCGCCTCGGTGAGGCCGAACCATACGTAGCAGAGCACGATGGTGACCAGTGCCGGCAGGTTCAGAAAGACGATCAGCCAGGCATCGCCCAGACGATCGAGCAGCACCGACCGGCCCATGACGATGCCGATCGCGCTGCCGATCAGCAGGGCGAGAAAAAAGCTGACCGCGACGCGGGCCAGGGTCACGACGAGATGGTACGGCAATGTGCCGTCGGCGATGTCGCGCTGCAGGACGCGCAGCACGGTCATCGGCGGCGGCAGCACGCGGCTGGCGGCAAGACTGGCGGCGATCTCCCACAAGACCAGCAGTGCCGCGATCGAGGCGACGTACGGCCAGACGGACGAACGCAGTCGCACGAGACTCATCGATCAGTACGTGACATCAGGCCAGAAGACGCCGGGCTGCAGCCGAGTGCTGCGTCCGACCAGGTCCTCGCCGCCGAGCTTGCTCATGACGGCATAGGCGCGTTCGGCATTGGCGCGCTCGGCCTCGCCCCAGCGTGCGGGCGTGCCGCGGCGAAAACCGGCCTTCAGCGCGGCGAAGGTGGCATCGTCGGCCGGCTTGACCAGCGGCCGCAGGCGCTCCCACTCGGTGTCGGACTCGGCCAGGATCTGCTTGGCCCGTCGGCTGGCCCGCACCAGGCCTGCAACGGCCTCGCGATGGTCCCTGCCCCAGCCTTCGTTGAAGACATAGCCCAGCAGGGGCAACGCGCCGGAAATACCGATCGCCTGCACGGCGTCGTCAACCGTGACCAGGGCCCGGAACCGCTTGGCTTCCAGTTCGGCCATGAAGTTCCACGCGGTGATGACGCCGTCGAGACGCCCCGACAATGCCTGGGCGTTGAGCAGCGGCGGCGCGCCAAAGGCCTTGTCGACGATGTCGTCAAGATCAACACCCGCCTGCGACAGGCCCATGGCGCGAATCAGCAGCCAGCTCTTGTCAATCGGCCCACCGGCAATGCCCAACCGCCTGCCCTTGAGGTCGGCCAACGTCCGCACCGGTGAATCGGCCGGCACCATCAGGGCGCCGACCGCCGTGGAGAACGGTACGAAAGTGAACTTGCTGCCTTCGGCGCGCTGCCGCGACACCCAGATCCAGTCGATGACGATCACGTCGACCTTGCCCGCGAGCAGTGCGACGGACGTCGCGTCCCGCCCCGCGAACTCGATGATCTGCACGTCGACGCTTTCCTGGCGGTCGAGGCCATGCGTCTTGATGACGTCAAGCTCCCAGTTCACCGTGCCGAACTTCAGGACGCCGATCCTGACGACGTCTCGCGCCATCGCCCATGGCGGCAGCGCCATCGTGCCGATCAGCACGGCGGCCAGCAGGACGGCGGCCTGGCGCCACAACGACATGCGTCTCTCCCCAACCGATCAGGCCTGCCGGATCCGGATGCGCCGTTGACCGTGCGAGCCCGCGGGCGCGCAGCCTAGCGCGACAGACTGGCCGGCGCGAAGCGTTTGTCGTGCCCTCGCCTCAGCGCGCTATTTCTCGGCGAGATCCGACATGCCGATATTGTCGGAGATCTTCGGCTCTCGTGGCGGCACGTAGGTCAGCTTCGCCGCGGCGGCCAGTTTCGGCAGATCGCCCTGCTGCTCGAGGGCGCCTATGGCGCCGTCGACCGCCTCGATGAGCGCTGCGTTGGCGGCAAGCCCGACAAAGCCCATGTTGACGCCGATGCGGTGATAGAAGCCGGTGGCCTTGATCTTCGTCTCCGGATGCTTGGCAACGTAGGCATCGAGGCGCCGCAGGTTGACCATCGTCGCATCGAAGGCGCCGGCGTCGAGCATCGCCAGCGGATCCTGCCGCTCGGGAATCAGGTGCGTGATCTGGTTGACGAAGCGCCCGTCGCGGTAGGTCATCAGGATCGCATCGCCGAGCGTGCCACCTTCGAGGCCGATCTTCAGCCCGTCGAGATCGGCCAGGGACGCAATCGGCTTGGTGACCGTCCCGCCGTTCACCACGATGGTCAGGACCGAGCGGTGATAGGGTCTGGTCGGCACCAGCGTGCCGAGCGTCACGCGGCGGCGGCGGTCCTCCGGCTTGCCGCCGTCGAAGCCCGGCAGACGGGCGATTTCGACGCGCGGCTTGCCGAGCGTTCCCTTGATGAGCGGATAGCCCGCGACAAGATCGCAACGCTTGTCCGACAGCAGGGCGTTGGCCTGAACGGTGAGGCTCGAATCCATCTCCAGCTTGGTCTCGAACCACTGGATCTCGAGCTTGCGATCGAGCCGTTTGGCCACGGCCTCGGCGACCGCCAGATCGAACCCGCTCGCTTCGTTGCCCTGGTGCAGGCTGTAGAGCGGGATGTCCTCGTTGAGGCATACCCTGAGGCTGCCCTCGGCGAGCACCGGGGGACTGCACAGTGCCGCGACGGTGCCGGCGATCACGAATGCCGCGCGTACAGGCCCTTTGCGCATCACTTGCCCCGCGTGAGCACGTAGGCCCACAAATCATCGATCTGTTGAGCCGACAGCTTGTCGCCCCACGGCGGCATGTTCTTCTTGCCTTTCGTGACCGACTCCTCGAAGCGCGGCTTGTCGCCCTCGGGGAACTGCCGCAGATCGTAAGCCACCGTGCCGGGAGTCACCATGTTGCGGCCGTGACAGTGAAGGCAGTTTTTGGCGTAAAGCTGTTTTCCCTTGTCGGCGTCCTGCGCTGCTGCGCCGACGCTGATCGTTGCAACCACTGAGAACACCATCACGAACGCATAGTGCCGCATCATCGTATCGAAACCCTCGAATGAAAAAGAGGGCGGCCCCTGTCGAGGGCCGCCCGCTCCCGTCTATTCGGGCAGCAGCCCGAAGACCCACAGCGAGCCGCCGGGCGGCACCGCGGCCAGACGCTCGTCACCGGCGAAGATCGAGTAGACGCCGCCGATGCCGCTGGTGACGGCCACGTACTGCACGCCGTCCTGCTCCCAGGTGACCGGCTGGCCCTCGATTCCGGAGCCGGTCTTGAACTGCCACAGCTTCTTGCCGTTATCGGCGTCGAACGCCTCGAACTCGCCGGTCAGCTGGCCGCTGAAGACGAGGCCGCCGGCGGTCGAGAGCACGCCGGAGAAGCGCGGAATGGCGCTCGGCACTTCCCACTTGGACTTGCCGGTCATCGGGTCGATGGCCTTGAGGTAGCCGCGCGGGCCGTCCTTGGGCCAGACGAAGCCCAGGCTCAGGTCGATGCCCAGGTACCATTCGCCGACCTTCCACTCCGCCGGAATGGCCTTGTAGTTGAGGCCGAAGTTCAGCGTGTTGGCGTAGGCCAGGTTCTTGGCCGGATTGTAGGACATCGGCTGCCAGTTCTTGCCACCCAGCAGCGAGGGTTGCACCTCGACCTGCTCGCCGGCGCGCGCCTTGCGCGGAACGTCGGTCTCGATCGGCCGGCCCGTCTTCAGGTCGATGCCGCTCGCCCAGTTCACGTTCGCGATATACTTGTTGGCCGCCAGCGGCTTACCCGTCGCACGGTCGATGACGTAGAAGAAGCCGTTGCGGTTGGCGGTGAGGATGACCTTGGTCGGCTTGCCGCCGATGTTGAGCGTGGCCAACACCATCTCGGCGACCGAGTCGTAGTCGAACGGATCGTTGGGCGAGAACTGGTAGTGCCACTTGATCTTGCCGGTCTGCGGATCGAGCGCCAGCACCGAGTTGGTGTAGAGATTGTCGCCCTTGCGCACGGCGGCGTTGAACGGGCCCGGATTGCCGATGCCCCAGTAGACCGTCTTGGTCTCCGTGTCATACGACCCCGTGATCCAGGTCGAGCCGCCACCGATCTTGGCCGTATCGCCCGGCCAGGTATCACCGCCCGGCTCACCCGGCAGCGGAATGGAGTGCGTGCGCCACAGCCGCTTGCCGGTCGCCGGATCCCAGCCGTCGATGAAGCCGCGGGTGCCGAACTCGGCGCCCGAGATGCCGGTGATCACCACGCCGTCCGCGACGAGCGGCGCCACGGTCATCGAATAGCCTTCCTTGAATTCGGCCGCCTTGACCTTCCACAGCTCCTTGCCGGTCTTGGCGTCGAGTGCCTGGACATGGGCGTCGAGCGTGGTGCGGAACAGCTTGCCGTCATAGATCGCCACGCCGCGATTGATGATGCCGCAGCACACGATGCGCGGCGTCTCCGGCGGATACTCGACCTTGACCTTCCACAGCTGCTTGCCGGTCTTCGCCTCGATCGCCATCGTGGCGGCGTTGGTCGTGATGTAGATCACGCCGTTGTGGACGATGGGCTGCGATTCCTCGGCCCGGTTGTCGTCGAGGCTGTAATGCCACAGCGGCACCAGCTTCTTGACGTTGGTCTTGTTGATCTTGGTCAGCTTGCTGTAGCGCTGCAGATCGTAGCCCATCCCGTAGTTCAGGACGTTGCGCGTATCGTTCTGGCCTTTCGCCAGATCCGCCGCGGTCTGCGCGTACGCCCCCACGGGCACCAGCGCCGCTACCATTGCTCCAAAGAGCAGTTGTCTCATGCTCCCCTCCCTCTCATCTCCAGGATGCCGTTACATTCGACCACGCGCCCATCCGCTCGCCGGCACGTTGGACCGGCGCTTTCGGCGCACTGCAGTGTGATGCGTGAACGTGTTTGTTGACGGAACTGCGCCTGATGAGCGGATCGTGGATTAGGCGACACGCACGGCCGCCTACACCGTCATCCGTCGCGGCTCCTGTTTTTCATGTGCTCCCTCCGCCTTGGTGATCCGCTTCACTCCCGTGGGTGTTCTGATCGTTTGACCAAATTGTGAAACTAGTTCGTGGTGGTGTCTAGTGAACGTTTATACAGCTTGATTCACCACGGTGCTCAAACAGCGGTTGCCCGGGCCGGCCGATCGCAGTGCGATCGCTGCAACCACAGGTACATCGCGATCGCACTCGTTTCCCAAGGAGATCACATGCCAGCCGAGCAACCCGTTCGCCGCTATCCCGAGATGCGAAGCAAGGTTGTCGTCGTGACCGGTGGCACCAGCGGCATCGGCCTTGCCGCGGGGCAGGCCTTCACCCGCGAGGGCGCGGTCGTGGTCCTGGCCAGCCGCGACGAGGCACGCGCTCAGGCAGCACTGCGCCTGTTTCCCGACGACGCGCCGGTATCCTGGATCACCTGCGATACGGCGGACGGCGCGTCGGTCGCCGCGCTGATCGAGCAGGTCCAGGCTCGCCATGGCCGCCTCGACTACGCGTTCAACAACGGCGGCAGCAGCGGTGGCGGCGGCCCGATCGCAACGATGAGCGAGGACACCTGGCGCAAGGCCATCGACGGTTACCTGACGTCGGTGTTCCTCTGCATGCGCCAGCAGATCCCCGTCATGCTGGCGGGCGGCGGCGGTGTGATCGTCAACAACGCGTCGGTCGACGGCCTGCGCGCCTATCCCTTCCCCGGCGGCGGCGCCTATGCCGCCGCCAAGCACGGCGTGCTGGGCCTGACCAAGAGCGCCGCACTGGAACACGCATCCAGCGGCCTGCGCATCACGGCCGTCTGTCCCGGCTGGGTCGATACGCCACCCGTCGCACGGTGGTTGAACGATCCCGCGGCCGCGGCCGACATCATTCGCCAGACGCCACGCGGGCGCATCGGGACGCCCGAGGAGATCGCCAACGCCGTCCTCTGGCTGTGCTCCGACGCCGCCTCGTTCATGATCGGCAGCCCGCTCATCGTCGACGGCGGCTACATGGCGTGACGGCAGCGCGCCGCCGGCGCGCTGTGGCTCTCACAACCCCAGCAGCGCCTTGGCCATGATGTTGCGCTGGACCTCCGAGGAGCCGCCGTAGATCGTGGTCTTGCGCTGGTTGACGTAGCGCGGCGCGGCATCATCGACGTACTCGCCGCCCACCGGCACGATATTGGAGTCGTAGTTGCGCAGTTCGGTGAAGGGCTGCGCGTAGTTGGCGACGGCCTCGACGGCAAGCTCGGTGACCTTCTGGCCGGCCTCGGTGCCGCGCATCTTCACCACCGAGGCCATGAAGCCCGGCGTGTCGCCGGTCTTGAGCGAGCTGTAGAAGCTGAGCTCGTTCATCTCCACGGCATCGATCTCGATCTCCAGCGCCGCCATCTTCTCGCGCCACGTCGGATCGTCGGGCAGCTTGCGGCCGTCCTTGGTCTGCGTCGCGGCGAGTTCCTCCAGGTGGCGGTAGGCCTTGCGCAGGCGCGGCCCGTAGGCCTGCCCGCCGCGCTCGAACTCCAGCAGGTATTTGGCGTAGGTCCAGCCCTTGTTCTCCTCGCCGACGCGGTTCTCGACCGGCACCTTGACGTCGGTGAAGAACACCTGGTTGACCTCGTGGCGGCCCGGCGCCCGCGTGCCGTCGCCCAGGTAGATCGGATCGACCTTGATGCCCGGGCTTTTCATGTCGATCAGCAGGAAGGAGATGCCCTCCTGCGGCTTGCCCTCGCCCGACGTGCGCACCAGGCAGAAGATCCAGTCGGCCCAGTGGGCGTTGGTGGTCCAGATCTTCTGGCCGTTGACGACGTAGTGGTCGCCCTCACGCACCGCGCGCGTGCGCAGCGACGCCAGGTCCGAGCCCGAGCCCGGCTCGGAGTAGCCCTGGCACCACAGTTCCTCGGCGGCGGCGATCTTGGGCAGGAAGCGCTTCTTCTGCGCCTCGCTGCCGTACTTCATCAGCACCGGTGCCACCATCTTGATGCTGAACGACGACAGGTACGGCGAATCGGCGCGTGCCATCTCCATCTCGAAGATGAACTTCTGCGTCGAATTCCAGCCCGGCCCGCCATGCTCCTGGGGCCAGTTGGGGCACAGCCAGCCGCGCGAGGCGAGGATCCGCTGCCACTGCACCAGCCGCTCGCGTGAGACATGGGAGCTACGGCTGCGGCGCGACTCCTCGGCCACTTCCTTGGGCATGTTGGCCGCGATCCAGTCGCGCACCTCGCGCTGGAACGCGAGCTCCTCGGCCGTGAATCGCAGGTCCATGTCGTCACTCCATCGTCCGTTCATCACCCTGTCACGCAATTGTCGGACAACGGCGGCGGGGACTCAAGGCGCCGTCGGTGCCCTCTTTCGCGCCTCGCGGGCGGAAGCAATGTCGGCCGGCAGTGTACGTCCCTTGACGCATGGCGCAGGCAGCGTATGTATGCGTCGCGCCTTTGGGCGCAGGATCAAGGAGGTTCAGGAGTTCGAGATGGCCAGCATGGCGAACAAGCCCAGTGTCTTCATCGACGGCGAGGCCGGCACGACCGGGCTCGGCATTCGCGAGCGTCTGCGCGCGGTGTCGGGCATCGAGGTCAAGAGCGTCTCCGCCGAGCGACGAAAGGACCCTGAGGCGCGCCGTGCCGTGATGGCCGAGGTCGACGTCGTCGTGCTGTGCCTGCCCGACGATGCCGCCCGCGAGGCCGTCACCATCGCCGACTCCCTTGGCGACAAAGCGCCCCGCGTGCTCGACGCCAGCACCGCGCACCGCGTCGCGCCGGGCTGGGTGTTCGGCTTCCCCGAGCTCACCCCGGCGCAGCCGGCGGCGATCCGCGCCGCGCGCAAGGTCGCCAACCCGGGCTGCTACCCGTCCGGTGGCATCGCGCTGGTGCGACCGCTGGTCGATGCCGGCATCATGCCCAAGGACTACCCGCTGATCGTCCAGGCCGTCAGCGGCTACAGCGGCGGCGGCAAGAGCATGATCGAGGCCTTCGAAGGCGGCACGGCGCCGGCGTTCGAGGTCTATGGCCTGCGCATGGAGCACAAGCACGTGCCCGAGTTGCAGGTGTACAGCGGGCTCACCCGCCGGCCGATTTTCGTTCCGTCGGTGGGCAACTACCGCCAGGGCATGATCGTCGACGTGCCGCTGCACCTCGACACGCTGATCGGCAAGCCGACCGCGCGCGACCTGGAAGCGGTGCTGATCGAGCACTACCGCGGCAGTTCGCGCATCAGCGTCGTGCCGGTCAACACGGCCGACAAGGCGAGCGACCGGATGGAACCGGAAGCGCTCAACGAAACCGACCGCATGGAACTGCGCGTCCACGGCAACGAGACGTACGGCCAGGTGATCCTCTCGGCACGCCTGGACAATCTCGGCAAGGGCGCCTCGGGCGCGGCCGTGCAGAACCTCGAAGTGATGCTCGATCTGGCGGCCTGAAGCGCCACGCGCAAATTGCAGAATGGGCGCCCCACAGGGCGCCCATTTTCTTTGCTTATCGATGCCATAAGAAATCGAAAGAGGCAGGGTATCGCTAACCGTGATTTAAATGATGGCTCACCCGTATCGAGGGAGGTCAACGGTGCGCCTGTTCATGATGATCCTGCTTGTGGCATTGCTGCCGCAGACCGCACACGCGGCCTGGTACATCTACTGTCGCAACGATCGCATCGTGATCGACATGCGGCCTCTGTCGCAGATGAAAAGTGGCCGCGACGACTCGACAATCTGCATCATCGGCCCAAACTTCGAGTTCGGCCCTGATGCCCGGGACTGGGTGGAAAAGAACCTGCGCAAGAAGGAGGGCGACTCCTGCTCCTGCCGATAGGAACCCACGCGGATCGACTTGACTTGCTTCCGGCGGGCAGGGAATTTCCGGGCCTCATCGCTTCCCTTGCACGAGGTTTTCCCATGATCGGCCGGCTCAACCATGTGGGTGTCGCTACCCCTTCGATCGAAGAGTCGGTACGGCTCTACACCGAGGTTCTGGGGGCCACCAAGGTGACCGCCAAGAAAGCCATGCCTGAACAGGGCGTCTGGGTCTGCTTCGTCGATCTGCCGAATTCGCAGATCGAGCTGATCGAGCCGTATGGCGACAACTCCCCCATCACGGCCTTCCTGGCGAAGAATCCCAAGGGCGGGCAGCACCATGTGTGCTTCGAGGTGAAGGACATCATTGCCGCCCGCGACGATATGAAGGCCAAGGGCGCCACGGTCCTGAACAATGGCGTGCCACGCATCGGCGCGCACGGCGTTCCCGTGATCTTCGTGCATCCCAAGGACATGGGCGGCGTTCTGGTCGAGCTGATGCAGGAGCCCGGCGCCGCGCATTGAGGCGGCCTTTCTAGAGACGACACAGCATGGCACGCTGGAGACGCCGGCTCCTGGGGGTCGGGGGATCATAAGGGGGAATCCGGTGATCTACGTGCTCGGCGCCGTGTTCGGGCTGGCCTTATGCGCACCGGCATTCTTGGTCGGCTCGATGCTGCTCTCAAGAGCGCGTCAGGGACAGTGGCGCCTGGCGTTGGGCTATTTCTTCCTGATATTCGGCACCCTTGGCGCCCTCATCAACGTGGCACGGCTGGATCTGACAACGGGGGCGGCTTTCATAGCCGTCACCCTGCTATGTCCGGTGTTCGTCATGTGGGAGCTGAGACGGGCCGATCGCGATACGGCACCTCCAGCGGTTGGACGTCATGTGTCGCAGCTGGACGGCCCGGTCATTCGAAGACGACGCTCCCAGCGCCAGGGCCGCGACCCCACGTAGCGTCATGCAAAAGCCAAGGACAAGCACAAAGGGCGCACCGTGGTGCGCCCTCGTCGCATCGGAGGGCCTCCCCAACACCTGTTGGGGAGGCCGATGAGATCAGCGCTTGGAGAACTGGAAGCTGCGGCGGGCGCCGGCCTTGCCGTACTTCTTGCGCTCGACCACGCGCGGGTCGCGGGTCAGGAAGCCGCCATGCTTCAGCGGCGGGCGCAGCTCCGGCTCGTACTTGGTCAGCGCCTGCGAGATGCCGTGGCGCACGGCACCGGCCTGGCCCGACAGGCCACCGCCGGTGACGGTGGCAACGACGTCGTACTGATCGATGCGGCCAGCGACCTGGAACGGCTGCTGGATGATCATGCGCTGGGTCGGGCGCGCGAAATAGATCACCTGGTCCTTGCCGTTGACCGTGATCTTGCCGGTGCCGGGCTTCACCCAGACACGGGCCACCGCGTTCTTGCGGCGGCCGGTGGCATAGGCCCGGCCCTGGGCGTCGACTTCCTTGGTGCGCTGCACCGGCTCCTGCGACGACGACAGGGCGGCGAGATTGGTCACGGCCTTACGCAGGCCGGCGGTCGGGGTCGTGGGTTCGGCAGCCATCTTACGCGGCCCTCACGTTCTTGCGGTTCATGGCCGCGATATCAAGCTTGATCGGCTGCTGGGCCTCATGGGGGTGGCTGGCACCCTTGAAGACACGCAGGTTCTTCATCTGCTGGCGCTGCAGGGGCCCGCGCGTGATCATGCGCTCGACCGCCTTCTCGATCACCCGCTCGGGGTACCTGCCGCCCAGGCGCTGGCCCATGGTGGCTTCCTTGATGCCGCCGGGGTAGCCGGTGTGCCAGTAGAAGACCTTGTCGCGCAGCTTGTTGCCGGTGACGCGGACCTTCTCGGCGTTGATGACGATGATGTTCTCACCGCAATCGACGTGCGGCGTGTAGGTCGGCAGATGCTTGCCGCGCAGGCGGGTGGCGATGATCGTGGCGAGCCGGCCGAGCACCAGCCCGTCGGCATCGATCAACACCCACTTCTTCTGCACGTCGGCAGGCTTGATGTTGAAGGTTTTCATGATCCGATCCAAAAAAGCACGCGGGCGCCCCGCAGGCCGCCCGACCGGCGCGCTCAATACGGCCCGCCGGCAATGGTGTCAAGCGGCCTGAGCTCGGGCACGGCCAATCCGGCCCGCAAAATCAGGCTTTTAGAAGTGTGGTATTATTTTACCCCATTTCGGGGCGGCGTCGGAATAGCATAGGTCACCGTCGCCTGCGCAATCGGCGCCGCCGTGCCATCCGACAGGATGGTGAAGTCGGTCACCGCCAACCGGCGGCCCAGCTTCAGCAGGCGCCCCTGCCCGATCAGGTCGCGCCCGCCCTCGCCGGCGCGCAGGAAATTCATATTGAGGCTGCTGGTGACAGCCATTGCCACCGGCCCGATCTGGGCCAGGATCAGCAGATAGGCGCCGCAGTCGGCCAGCCACATCAGGGTCGGCCCCGACACGATGCCGCCGGGCCGCAGGTGCTGTTCGCCGGTGGGCATGCGCAACCGGATCGACTGCGCATCGATGTGCTCGACCTGCAGTCCCAAGTGCTTGGATTGTGGAAAGGATGTGTCGAGAAACTGCAGCAGTTCCGGCCCGCCCATCAGCGGCATCATCGCCTCGCGCTCGTGCTTGAAAAGGCCACGACCCTAACGGGCGCTTCAGCTCTCAACAACTGAGCGTCTGGACGCCACCGCGCGCAAGCCCCCTCAAGCGCGGTGACGTCCAGATCTCCCCCTGCCGTTATCGGCCAGGTCCTCAATATCTCATCTATTAAAGTGAAATGTCAATTGCAATATTGCGGTAAGTTTTGATTAAAATCATATAATTAGAAGCTGATTCTAAACTTAGAAATTAGATTATTAACCAGCCTTAAATCACAGAAATCCGATCAAAAATTGGCATCGCCCGGAAGGGTACGACGTTCGGCGCACAGCGACGTCCTTCATTCGGATGATCTTGCGTATCGATCATGCGAAATTGTCGCCGCGCCGGTTCTGGACAGCGCGACCGGCACGCCGGAAGATCGCCCGGCGCACATTGCAGGGCGCCGCCTGTTGGAGTTGCCTATGACCGCCGCCCCCACCGCGACCGTGAAAACCGCCGCCCCGGCATCGAACGAACCGGTGCTACTGCGCCAGGACGAAGGCCGGGTCGCCGTCCTTACCCTCAACCGCCCCCAGGCCATGAACGCCCTTTCGGGCGAGCTGATTGCGGCGCTGGATGCCGAGTTCGAACGGCTGATGAACGACAAGACGGTGCGCGTCGTCGTCATCCAGGCCAATGGGGGCGCTTTCTCGGCCGGTCACGACCTGCGCGAGATCCGCTCCAGCACCGAGTACGCGTTCCACTTCGATCTGGTGACGAAGTGCAGCGCCATGATGATGAAGATCCGCAAGCTGCCGCAGCCGGTGATCGCCAAGGTGCACGCTGTGGCCACGGCGGCCGGCTGCCAGCTGGTCGCGGCATGCGACCTGGCCGTCGCCGCCAGCGATGCCAAGTTCGCAACGCCGGGTGTGCATATCGGCCTGTTCTGCGGCACGCCCTCGGTGCCCTTGGGCCGCAACATCGGCTCCAAGCGTGCGCTCGACATGCTGTTCACCGGCGAGCCGGTCAGCGCCGAGACGGCGCTGCGCGACGGCCTGGTGAGCCGCGTCGTACCGCCGGCCGAACTCGATGCCGCCACCATGGCATTGGCGCAGCACATCGCCACCAAGTCGCCGCTGGTGCTGGCCCAGGGCAAGGAGCTGTTCCACAAGCATATGGAGATGGATCTCGAGCAGGCCTATGCCTACGCTAGCGCCTTCATGGCCGGCGGCATGATGCGCGAGGACGCCAAGATCGGCATCGACGCCTTCGTCAACAAGAAGGCCCAGCCGGAGTGGACCGGGCGCTGAGACCATGGATGGATCCCCTGCTCCGGTCGCTCCCGTGGCGGTCGATCATGACCGCTACGATGATGCCTACATGCGCCAGGTCCTGCGCGACGTGAAGAGCATCGCCATGGTCGGCGCCTCGGCCAACTGGAACCGACCGAGCTATTTCGCGATGAAGTACCTGCTGGACCACGGCTTCAAGGTTTATCCGGTCAATCCGGGTGCCGTCGGCCAGCAGATCCTGGGCCAGGCTGTTTATGCCAGCCTCGACGACCTGCCCGAGCGCGTCGACATGGTCGACATCTTCCGCAGTTCCGAGGCCGCCGGCCCGGTCACCGATGCCGCCATCGCCCACGGCGCCAAGATCGTCTGGATGCAGCTGACCGTGCGCAACGATGAGGCGGCGCGCCGCGCCGAGGCAGCCGGGCTGCGGGTGGTGATGAACCGCTGTCCCAAGATCGAGCATAGCCGGCTGATCGGCAAACTCGAATGGCACGGCATCTCAAGCGGCGTCATCTCGAGCAAGAAACGGCGGCTGTAGCCCCTCTGGGAGCGCGGGACGGAACGGTTGCGCTCTCCAGCCCTCAGCGCTGTGTCAGGCGCTGGACCTCGCGTTCGACGATGCGCTCGACCAGCTCCGGCAGGTTCTTGTCGAGCCACGCCTGCAGCATCGGCCGCAGCGCGTCCTTCACGACGTCTTCCAGCGTAGGGCCCCCGGCGCTGGCGACAGGTGCCGGCGTCTCCGCCACCACCGGCGGGCTCGCCGCCTCGACGGCACGGGCCAAGCGGTCCATCGCCGATGAAATCGGATTCGAGGCCAATGCTCGCGCGGTTGCAGGCGCCGGTGCAGCGCCCCGTGCTGCGTCGGGATCGTCGACCAGGTCGGTCAACAGCAGGACATCGTCCTGCCGCACCGCGGCGGCAGCGGGACGTGGCGGCGGGCTCGCCATGGTATCCCCTTTTGCGGCCACGGACGGCTTGACCGCCGCGTCCGCCTGGCGACTGCCGTCCTCCTGAATGATGCGGCGGATGGACGACAGGATGTCGTCCATCGATGGGTCCTGATGCGGCTTGCCGTCGGCCATCGCGATTCCCTCCGGCTCAGTTGCTGCCGAGGCCGATCCAGGAGTCGCGCACGCTCTTGTAATATTTCTCCTCGTCGTAATACACGACCGGCAGCCGCAGCTGACGGGCGGTGAGCTGTCCGAGTTCGCTGATCAGGGTGTAGTGGCCGACCACCATGTCGCGCCGCGCCGATACCAGCTGCACCTGAGCGTCGAGGAATTCCTGCTCGGCGTTGAGCACGTCGAGCGTGGTGCGCGATCCGACCTGCGCTTCCTGGCGCACGCCATCGAGCGCCACCTGTGCCGCGCGCACCTGGGCGCTGATCGAGTCGACCCGGGCGCGGGCCGCCTCGAACAGGCGGAAGGCACGGATCACCGCCTCGGCCGATTGCCGTCGGGCGCTGTCGAGCTCGTTCTGGCGCTGGCCGTGCAGTTGCTTGGCCTGGCGGACCCGGCTGTACTCGGCGCCGTTCTGATATAGCGGCACCGTCACCTGCCCACGCAGCGAGTAGGAGTAGAGGTGGTCCTTCCTGACCTGCTGATCGAAAGCACGCGATACGGTGCCGACGACCTGCGCCGTGGGCAGCAGGTCGCCGATGGCATTGTCGATGGCGTAGTTGGCGCTGGCGATGCGGTGCTTGGCGGCGATCACGCGCGGCGCGGCTTCCAGCCCGATCGCGACCGCCTGGTCCTCGCCGGTCGGCACCGTGTTCATCAGCGGTGCTTCCTGCAGCTTGGGTCCCGGCCGCGCACCGACCACGCGCTGGTAGGCCGCACGCGAATTGGCCGCCTGGGCCTCCGCCGCCGTCAGGTCCGACTGCGAACGCGCCAGCCGCGATTCGGCCTGCGCCACGTCGGTACGGGTGAGCTCACCCACCCGGAACCGGGCATTGGTGGCCGCCAGCTGTTCCTGCAGCACGCGGACGTTATTGCGCCGCAGCAGCACGGTGGCGTCGTCGCGCACCACGTCGCTGTAGGAGCTCACGGTGCCCAGCAGCACCGCCTGCTCGCGGTCGGTCAGGGTGGCGCGCTCGGCCAGGACGTCGGATTCGGCGCTGCGCGTCTGGGCGACGGTCTTGCCGCCGCGAAACAGCGGCTGGGTGACGCTGAGCGCGTAGTTGTTCGGCCGCAGTTCCTGTTCGCGCGGATTACGCAGCGAGCTGTTCTGCTTGTTGATGCCGATTTCGCCCTGGCCGCGGATGACCGGCCGCCAGCCGGCCAAGGCCTGGTTTACGGTCTCGTCGACCTGGCGCAGCCGAGCCCGCTGGGCCAGCAGGTCGGGGTTGGAATTGTATGTCGAAACAAACGCTTCGATCAGTGTCTGGCCGTGCGCTCCAGCCAGCGGCATTGTCGCGCTGGCGGCCAGCACCCAGGGCGCGAGGCTGCGGACGATCCGATTAACGCCGGTACGCGAACGCATCAAAGGGTTCCCCTTTTTGCCGATCGATCCGCAAACGGGTGCCCAGCCGCCTGCGCATGCCGGGAACAGTCTAACATCGACGTTTGGGTGCACGGTAGCGGCATATGCGGCCGCACCGCGATCAATTGGCGACCATTCGGCGCCGAGACCGCCAAGCCTGCCTAAAAAACGAACCGCGCCGGCGCGGCAAAGCCCGGCAGCGCCGGCGTACCGGCATCAAAAACCGGCCGTGACGAGAACACGCCACCGACCTTGCGGCCCAGGTGAGCCTGCCCGGGGTAGCCGGGAACACCACCGCCGACAATCGCGACCAAGCGTCCCTCTTCCGCCAGTTGGGCGGTCAGCGTGTCGGGAATGGCCGGCACGGCGCCTTCGATCAGGATGATGTCATAAGGCGCCTTGGCGGCATGGCCGGCGGCGAGCGGCCCCTCGACCACCGACACGTTGGCAGTCCCCAGGGCCGGCAGAACGCTGCGCGCGCGCTGTGCCAGCGCGGCATCGCATTCCAGCGCCACGACCGACGCCACCAGCCGTCCCAGGACGGCGGCGCCGTAGCCGGGCCCGGCGCCAACCACCAGGGCGCGGTCTTTTTCCCCGGGCTGCGTCATCTGGACCAGGCGTGCCAGCGCCGTCGGCTCCATCAGGTAGCGGCCCTCGCCCAGCGGCACCGCCTCGTCGGCGTACGCGAGCGCCGCCCGCGCATCGGGCAGGAAGCGCTCGCGCGGCAGCGCCGCCAGGGCATCCAGCAGGACGGGATGCACGATCTGGTTGGGCCGGAGCTGGCCCTCCACCATGTTGCGGCGGGCAAGAGCGAAGTCGGTCGGCATGGAACTCAACGGCAGCGTTGCGACGCGGCGGTTATAAACGGGGCTCCCCCCGGGAGCAACGCCGCTGCGGACAATGTCTTATCCCTCGATCTTGACCCTGCACGGGGCAACGCCTTATACCCCGCAGGCCAAACGCGCCGGCCCGATGGCAGAATGGCTATGCAGAGGACTGCAAATCCTTTTATGTCGGTTCGATTCCGGCTCGGGCCTCCACGCGCGCAAAGGGATGCGGCAACGGAAAAACCCCTTGCAACGCAAGGCGGTGTCTGTAAAAAGCCGCGCTCTCGGACGGTGACCACACCCGTTCGCGACATGTGATCCGGAGTAGCTCAGTGGTAGAGCAGGCGGCTGTTAACCGCCGGGTCGGGGGTTCGAATCCCTCCTCCGGAGCCACATCTAGTGCGACCACATAAATTATTTAATATCAAAGACTTAGAGAACTGACACGGTAGGCAGTGGTAGGCAGTCTATGGTAGGCAGTGCGACGTGCCTGCTTAAATCTCAGGAGGTTCCCAGTCCTCCCTTTGCGCAGTCCCATTCCTGCGCCTCTCGAACCGCTCGGCTTCCGCTTTCAGGCCAGCATCAACGAGGCGAAGTAACCGCTCTCCGCCGGTTGCTGAGCCTACAGGCGAGAACATCAGGTCGCCGCCTCCGTGCTGCCGTTCCACTTCTCGGAGCACATCGGCTATCGCAGCGACGGTATCCTTGACCTTCAGTCGGCTCGCACCTTCTAAAGGAACGGCGGACGCCCTTTCGGTGGCCAGCGCAAGATCAGTGTGGGCAATCCACCTGTTTCGCCAGTCGCGGGCGAAGGCGGTGGTCAACAGAGCCGCGTTGACCAGTTTGTTGACCGTCGCTCTCCCGTTGTAGTCGGCTATCAATGGCGGAAGCGTTTTGATGGTCAGCTTCGGCTTGCCGTATGAGTTCGGTTCGTCGGTCAGTCGGGCGATGTGAAGCAGCGTGTCGGCCCACAGCACGTCTTGAACGACTCGGAAAAAGAGGGGCGCGGACCTGTTGAGTATCTCCACACGGCTCTGCCGCTTCCCGTACAACTCGACGTACTCTTCCCACTTCACATGTAGCCAAACGACGTCCTGCCAAAGAGCGTCGAACACGACGCCCAATGGTTCACCCATGCGGCGGACACGTTCTGCCTTTGCTTCCTCGGCTGTGAAGTTCCTTCCTGACATCGCCCCTTCTCCAGTGCCCCACAGACGAAGCCATCAGACCGGGCGCAGAACGGTCTTTGCTCCGGCCGGTCACACCTGTTCGATCAGCTTCTGACGAACCTCGCGGAGGTTCTCGTGTTTCCGCGTGTACACCATCATCTTGTGGTGCGGGACGCTTCCGAAGATGAAGTGCTCTATCTGAACGACTTCGAGAACGTAGTTAGGAGCGTAGCCTTCGAGCATCAAGCTAAGGAGATCACCTCTGCTTATGGCGCCGAAAGGCGTCTCGCTCTGATAGCTGACGAGGACATCGTCGAAGCTGCCCGACTCATAGATTTCTAGGTAGTACGTCACCGCACAATCCTCTTCTGAGTATCTGAGGTCAGTCACCCCTGTTGTACTGCTGAATCAAAAATTTCTGACCGCTTCCACCCACCGTAGTACGCAGCGAACATCGGTTTCGCGTGCAACAATGAACTGATCAGGGATTCAATCTCCAAGAGTAGCCCATAGAGCGCCCATGGGCCCGTCGCCCGTGTTGTCCTCGTTGTGCCGTGGCCATCGACCGAACGAGCGCAAAAGACTCCGCTGCCGATGACGAGAGCGCCATCGAGCCCAGCCTCTGCGACCTTTGCCGCCACGGTGTCTTCACCTTTCCATCCCTGGTATCCGACCGCAAACAACGGAACATGCCGCGTCGGAGATCGGCCGACCGTGGCTGTCGCTCCAGCGTCACGCTGCAGCTTGTGTAGCGCTTCTGCCGTCTGTTGCACCTCGGACCACTGGCCCATGAGGTCGGATTTAACCTCGACGACCGCACAGACGCTCTCTGCAAGGTAGAGGCGTGGCGCCACCCCGGAGAACAAGGGGAACGACAAGGATCCGCCGTACTCGATGACGATATCAAGCTGGCCGCTTCGCTCCCCGTGAACGTCGGTGATGTCCCCCGTTCCCACCCGGAAGGACGGCGGGATTACATTGGACAAGACCAAGTCGATAAAGCTCTCACGCTCCCGCCCCTTGCTGGAAGACGACGACCCCCGGCCGCCCCTATGAACTTCCATCAAAAGGTTCTGAATGGCCGATAGCCGGCCCTCAACGATGGCATTGGTCATCGTACGCTCGCTGCGCCCCAATCCACTCCACACGCCCTCAACCAGTCCGCGAAGGTGTCACGATCAGCCTCCAGAAGAAACGCGAACCGGGTCCGGTTTGGAGGTTCTGAAGGAGACCATGACGCATGTCGCTCGAAAGCGAGTTCGTTGGCCTTGCTGCGGAGAAGCCTGAAGCGGCGGTCATCCCACCCGCCGGCCGGCATGGGGATGTCTACGGTGTGCTTGTAGTGGCGCTTGAAGTGGTCGAAGGGGTTGGTTCGGCGGCGCATCGGGGCATTAGAACGAATCGGGAACACACCGTCAAGGTGGGCCGCTGGGCCCCGATTTTCCGTAGCGCATCAATCTGTGGGTAGTCGACCGAGCGAGCGGCGCCGACTCCCCCACTGGGGGGTGGCCGCCTGGGCCCCACGCCTGGTGCGCCGAAAGGGCCGGCCCAAGGGGTGGGTGTGGGGCGCCGAGGCCGGCACCAACGCCAGCCCCGGCACATCATCAGCCCTTGCTCAAGACCACGCGACGGCGGCCCATGAACACCGTGAACGTCTTGGGCTGGCGCAGCGTCGCCCACAGCGGTGCCGTCTCGTCCTTGATCGTGTGCAGATCGTAGCGGCCGACACGAACGTAGAGGCCTGCCGTGGCGTCAATCTCAAAGCCGGTGGTCTTGATGGTCATGTCGATGTCCTCCTCGCTTGGGGAGACACATGGATGCCTGATCATCGGGTCGAGCAGTAGCGCATCTTCGGAATCCCACCGCCGGCAGATTGTCATTGTTGCCGCGCAATCGTTGCGCCAGTGCAAGGGTCGGAGGGCGCGTGTGGCACAGCCCGCGCCACACCGCATCGACCAGCCTCGACAGCACCATCACTCACATCAGACTACTCATGTGGTGATCAGCATCACGACATTCGGTTGCGCGGGAGGATTCTAGTCAGGTTTCACGCCCACTCTTTTCAGCGGGAGGGCTTTGAGGAAGGGGCTCGCAATCGGCTGGCAACGTAAGCCAACTGGCGGTTCTCGGTGGCTCTAGATGAGCATACCGGCCACCACTGCGGCGCGGGCAGTCACGACCAAAACCGCCCGCAATTATCACCGCAGCCAGATCACGACCGTCCTTCGTGAGGCAGGTTCCAGCCGCACGTTCTCCTATACGCGTGCCATCCAGCATGCAGGTCACAGGTGCGACGCCGAAAGCGATGGTTTGAGCCAGGAAATTCCAGGCCGCGACACCGTAAGGCTCATTAAACGGAGGCACATGCAAGCCTTGAAGCTGCACGGGGAGGCCGTCCACCACAATCGTGTCCCCACGCTGCGGATGAGCAGCGGCAAAACCGGTAACCGTGCGCGATTGCGCGGAAACCGCTGAAGGGTCCGCAACGATCAAGGTAGCAAGGGCGAGGGAAAGACGGGCGACGCGCTGCATGATGTAATTTTGGCGATGAATCGCAAAAAGCACAATCGGCTTGCGGAGCGCTGCCAAGGCGCGGCGTGATGGGCCGCTTGACGCCGCGATGAAGGATTGTGTAAAACCTCGAAACGTTCGTTACGAGGCAATACACATGGACAAGTTCGTCGCCTATCTCCGAGTCTCGACCGCTCGTCAGGGCCGCTCAGGCCTCGGTCTTGAGGCGCAGCGGGAAGCGGTGCGGGCGTTCGTGGCGTCGAGGGCGGGTAAGATCATCGCTCCTGAGTTCATCGAGGTTGAGAGCGGTAAGAAGGACAACAGGCCCAAACTCACAGCGGCGCTGGCTCGGTGCAAGGCGACAGGAGCAACGCTGGTCGTTGCCAAACTCGACCGCCTGTCGCGCAACGCGGCGTTCCTGCTGACCATGCGCGACAGCGGCGTCCCGTTCGTGGCAGCGGACATGCCCGACGCCAACGACCTGACCGTGGGCATCATGGCTGTGGTGGCGCAAGCCGAGCGCAAAGCCATCAGCGAGCGCACGAAGGCCGCCCTCGCCTCCTACCGACAGCGCTTCGAACGCGGCGAGAAGGACGCCAAGGGCCGCAAGCTGCGCAAGCTGGGCAACCCGAACGGGGCCGCCAACCTCGTTCCTGGAGGCGGCACCGAGGCTGCATCGGCCAAGGCCCGAGAGTTCGCTGAAGGGCTGCTGCCGATGGTGACGGAACTGGAGGCCGAAGGGCTGTCGTTGAACGCCATCGCCCGGCGGTTCAATGAGGACGGTATCCAGTCGCGACGTAGAGGCGTCTGGACCGCCAAAGCCATCGCCAACCTGAAGGTTCAGGCCGCTTAATCGTCTCGAAATGGAATCACTTCTAAGGCCCTTTTCGGACTCGCTGGAGAGGTGCCGTTCGCGCCCTTGTGCTGGGCCGTCGCGACCCTCGATCGAGTCCTGTGGCCGTCCTACGGCCGCCCTACGAGTCCCGCTGACCGTCCTGCGCCCTGTTCGAGGACCGCTTAGGGACAGCACGAGCGCCCACGGTGCTGCCAGCGGCGGTCTACCGACGCGCCAGGCGCCGGTTGGGGGATGTCACAAGACTTCCCGTTGGGACTAACCACAATCCTTGCCATTTGGACCAACGCCCATGTCCGGGCACCTGTTTGTTCGGGTGGATCAGGGGGTTCCGGGTACCGATCGTGCTTGGCGTTTTTGCCTCGTGTGCGTCTTCGGGCAGGCCGGCCCTCCAGCCCCAACGCCCCTCAACCACCCCAGCAACGCCGCATCAGCGCACCATCACGGCCCCCAGAAGGCCGCCCCTCCGGTCTCAAGAATCAACTCGCTCAAGCCCCCTATAGAGAAACCCGGAAGTCGGCCCTTGAGCGAGTTCATTAGAAGCACTGACTTCGCTCTAACTATCTGAAATTACGCAAAAATCACCGCGACACGCTTGCGGGGGACGACCAACCACGCCCCAAGGAGATCAGTCATGCCAACTGCGGATACTCGCGCATCCATCATCGATCTTCGCGCCCTGCCGGACCGCAACCGTCACCAACGCCGTGCCTTGAGGGCCATCCTGCGGACGCAGCCTGCCGCCCTGCAGTGCGACGACCTTGCCACCACCGCTCACGACATCGCATGCGGCCTTCTGGAGGCCCGTGGACAAGTCCTCAATGCGGCCCATCGGGGCGTCATCATGACCATGGTCGGGCAGATGGCATGTCAGTTGATGCTGAAGCCTGATCTGGTCGGGATGCCGGCCGGTGTCGGCGTCGGCAAAACCACGTCGATCGTCGGCTTCGCTGCTGGCCTGCACCGCTGCGGCTTGAAGCATGGTCGCCCGTTCCTTGGGAAGTCGGTCCTCATCACGGCGTTCAAGATCGAGGCGCTGGTCGAGTTGCGTAACGACATCCTGGCGCTTGGTGTGCCGGCGGATGCGGTCGGCATCATGTTCGACAAAGACGAGTTCAAGAAGAAGGACGGCATCGACCGGTCCGGCTGGCCGTTGCCAACTGACGATCCGTCGCGCTGTCCCATCCTGCTGGTCACGCACAACCGCGTCACTGGAACGAAGGGCGACATCGACCGAGCAGCGCCGTTCATCAAGTTCGCTGGCAAGGATCGTGACCTTGTGATCGTGGACGAGGCCCTGTCGGCGTTCCGCGCACAGGCGTTCGAGGCCGGCAAGGTCAGGTCTCTACGTGCGGCGCTGGAAGAGTTCGAGCGCAACCCGGCTGTGAAGTTGTGCCGTGATCATCTGGCCGCTGTGCTGGATCGTCTCGCGCCTGCTGAGACTGCCGAGATGCGAGGAGAACGGGCGTACATAGCGACGCTACCCGTCCTCGACCCTGCGGCTCAGAAGGAAATCCTTCGTGTCGTTCGGACCACTGCCGACAGCGTCAACGTGATGGCGTTGAAGAAGGTGCTGGATTTCAGCGGCCATCGCGTCCGGCTCATCTTCGTGAAGGAAGATGCTGACGCCGTCGACAATAAGGCGGCCGTGGCTCGCATCATACCGTCAGTACCGCCGTTCCCGAACGTGGTCGTGTTCGACGCGTCGGCCGTCCTCACTCAGTTGAAGGATGTCGGCTCGCGCATCCGGCTGCACGACAGGTGGAAGGAGTTCATGTCGATCAAGGACTATTCCACTCTCCGCATCCGATGGCGCAAGGGATCGAGCGGACGAAGCAGCGTCGTCAAGCGCTGGAATTCTCCCGCGAGCGACAAGCGCTCTGTTGAGGAGGTCGATGAAGTGGTCGGCTTCGTGAAGTCCGTTCCCGCCGACGCGGCTTGCGTCATCTTCGGGTTCAAGCCAGAGGACAAGGGCGGTCATAGTAACGTCGAGCAGATCAAGCGTCGGTTGGCCAAGGCCGATGTCGTTGTCGATCCGGCGCAGGATGGAGGCTACCTTGAGGTCGAGGAGTTCGACAGCGCCGGCATCCTCACAACGGTCCGCAAGCCGCGCATCATGGTCATCAACTGGGGTCAGCACACGACAACGTCAGCGTTCAAGCACGCTACGTACGTCTGCTTGCCCAGCGTTCTGCACCTATCGGACCTCGTTCAGCTTGCGTCGGTAGTCGCAAGGACTGGCGACGAGGAGGTCAAGCGCGGGCTCCTCGGGGAGATGGACGACTTGTATGCGGCGGAACACGCGTCGTGCATCTACCAAGCCATCGGCCGGTCAGCCCTGCGGGACACCGTGGACGGCAAGGCCAAGCCGGTTACGGTGTTCCTGTGGCACGACAACGTTGACGTGATCGAGCGCTTGAAGACGGTGTTCCCTGGCATGCCCGAGCATGTTGACGTAACACCCGTTGATGCGACACCGCCGACTGCTGATGCGATTGTCGGGCAGAAGATCGTCGCTGGTCTTCAATCGTTGCCGACTGACGCCGGGCGCATCTTGGTCCGTGACTTCCGTGTGAAGTTCGGAATGACGGATGGCGACGGTGTCCCTGACGCCACATTCAGGCGGGCTCGCGTCGCCATCGAACAGAACGGCTCGATGCATCGCACAGGATGGGTTCGACAGGGCCTATCGTTCGTCAGCACCAGCAGCGCCGCAGCATTCGGCTTCACAAGCGAAGCAGCGTAACCGTCAACATCTCAACCGCACCACCGAGGCCCGCCATCGCGCGGGCTTCATTCATTTCGGAGACAACCACCAATGACACCGCTCGATATGACGTGCCGCGTCTGCGGCGTAGAGCTTACCGTCAACAACACCTGCCCGAGCTACCTCATCGCAAGAAAGCGTCTGTGCCGCTCGTGCGACTCCAAGCGCCAGCGTGTCTACCAGATCGCAAACCGCGAGAAGGTGAACGCGAGCCGACTAAGGCGAAAGCGAGAGCGTGATGAACAGCTTCGTCGCCTGATCTCCATTACTCACCCAGGTCTATCCGAGGACATGGCCGGCGACCGGCGACTCCTGAACAGGGTGCAACGAGAAGACCTCGAACGACGGATCAACGTCGCGAGTGGAAGGGCCATGCGATGAAGACCTTGATCGAGCATCGCCCACCGCCGCCCTGGACCGTTGGACCATCGCTACCCCCGAAAGTCCCCTTACGCGGCCCCTGGATTGCTCTTCCAATGCTGCGCATGAACACCGTTGGTCGTCTCCTCATCGGCATCACGACCCTCGACGGCATCGACGGTAGAGCAGTCGTGAAAATCGAGGGCCGCGATAGTGGCCGCATCTCGACGCTCGCCACCGTCCAGAAGCCCGAATCCAAGAACTACTGGAACCCTGATCGTGTCGCGTTGCGGATGCCGTGGGTACGGGCAACCATCGTGTCGGTCGATCCCGATACGATCGTGATGGCCCACCTCGACGCATGATCCTTCTCCACGAAGCCCAAGGGGACGCCGTGTCGGACTGGTGGACAGCAGTTCCGCCCCCGCGCTCGACATCCGCCCCCATGGCAGAGACCATGAAGGGCGCTCCACGTCCTGTTCATCTGACCATCAAGAACGGTGAAGCGTTCGTTGAAGTTGTCGGACGCGACAGCGTAGGCGGTCCTGAGCACACCCTAGCAGTCCTCTCAGCATCCGTTCCGATGGCTATGGTACGGCTGTCAGCGCAGTTCCGGGCGATTGTATGCCACGCTGATGAGGGCGCTCTCGTGTCCGTCGAGGTTCCCGGTCGTGGTCGTCGCGTCGTCGAGAGCAGGACCACAAAGCCGCGCCTGAAGCGCCTCGTAGATCGCCCCGAACCCACAAAAAACAAAGAGAGCACTTTTCAATGAACATTCTCATCGACGTCACAGCCGCCAGACACAAGCCGTGGAAGCCGGTAACCGGGGAGTGGCGGCGCGTTACCGACATCATCGGCATGACCATCAAGGGCAACGTTCGCTTCCGAGTCGAAGGGAAGCGTCCTGACGGCACAGCAACTCTACTCGCGACGTTCGAGCGCGACCGCACTGAGAGTAAAACCGCGTTAATAGTCGTGCGGCGGAACAAGGTCATCCGCATTGTGATCGATTTCGCGGAACCAGGCTCGCGCCTGCAGGTGTGGACCTGAGCGCGTCCGCGTCTCCCGCGAACCTAATCAACAACAACCCCTTCAAGCACATTCGCCAGCTTTCACGGCCCTGCATCCTGCAGGCCGCTGGCAAGCCGTGTTCGCTTCGGCCGGCGCGGTCCTCTCAACCTCAATGGAAACCTGACATGACCAACAAGACCACTACCGCCCTACGCATCGAGCCAAAGGTCGTCGAACCTGAGCTTATCGAGTCCATCCCGCCGGCTGCGCCGAACATCGTCGTGTGGCCTGAAGGCGCTGACCGTCCACGCAAGGTCACGACGACCACCATGCACGACGGCAGCATCCGCCACAACTTTTCATAAGTAGCACGCGACAACATGATCCATCTCATAGACAGCGTCTCGACAAACGAGTCGAGCGCTCCCATCACCGTCCCCACGCACATCCGTCGCGCTGCCCCGCAGCGTGTTGTTCAGATCGCAATCACCGGCACCATCGCGGTCGCGATCGAGGGGCGCATGACGCCGGACGCTCAGTGGCTGCCGCTGCACACGGTCACTACCAGCGGTGCCACGCTGATCGCGTTGCTGCCGCAGATGCGGGTTACCACGTCGGGTGCTGAAGCCGGCTCCGAGGCGTCCGTATGGCTGGACGCTGAGCAAGCCTGATCAACACCAACCTGAAAGACAACGAAGCAATGACTGATCACAAGGCCCCTCTCCAGGGCGCCGACCTCGAAGCCGCAGAGCGCTTGCTTAACGACATGACCGCGCCCCGCCGCAGCAGCCAGCAACCACCCGTCGACACATGGTCGAACCAAATGGGTCAACCGGGTGTATCGCACACGCCTGGCTACGGCACACAGATGCACAGCAATCCAGGCTGGCAGGGTCCGACTACAAGCGTTGGGATGACCGGTTTGGAAAGCGTTCGACGCGACCACGGAGGCCCGGCTACTGACGGCATCCGCGAAAGCGATATGATCCAGATCGCAGGCGACATGCCTATCTCGGTTGGTGGCGCGGTGGCGCTCGGGTGGCTCATCGAGTCATCGCCGGGCACGTATGAGGAGACGGCGCTCGGGCGTCAGTATTTCGGCAAGGCGCCTTTTAACGCAGCGGACGGGACCAGAAAGCCCAACTCGTCCGCACAGCAGGGCAAGACCGACGACAACAGCGATCCCGCGCCGGAACCGATAGAGCGACTGTCCGATGAAGCCGAGCATATTCTCGCGGCCCACGCCACTACGGTCGGGGCTCACGGTGCGAATGCGTCGATCGAAGTTCTGTACCTGAACGAAGGCGAGATTCCAGACGCGTTCGCGGGACAGCTTGCAGCCAAGACCGGTTTATCGCCGGACGAAGTGCGTGTACAGATGACGACCGTCACGACAGAGTACGAGAAGCAGGCGCACATTGCCCTCGGTCTCAGCGGTGACGCCGCTCAGGAAGCTGTCAACTGGCTCTGGGAAAATCGCGGAATGGAAATGCGCGAGGCAGTTGGCGAGCTTGTGTTGATGCGTTCGATCAAGGCTCTGAAGGAGCTTGGCGAGGCATACGCAAGACGCCGCTAGGTCCACACAAGCACACCTTCAACAACGCTGCGGGCGGCCCTCAACAAGCCGCTCGCGGCACTCCCTCAATCCCCATCAAGGCAACACCATCACCATGGCAGTACCTCCCCGCGTCCAAGTACGAGAACCCCAGTTCAACAATCAGCTACGCCCGGCAACGGTCCCCGTCGATACCTACGTAAGGCCCGCGCCAGTCGACCCGAACAACGGGTTCGTGGCACTCGCGAAGGGCCTAGCGCAGATCAACCCACATGTTCGTCGATACCTTGAAGACGACGTTGAAGACCGCAAGGTCGAAGCCGAGCAGTGGGCACAAGGCAAGATCGCAGGCCTGACGAATGACGAGGCGAAGAAGCTCGTCGCGGATGGCTCTATGCCGGAATTTGCCGACCCGTGGAAGCGTGCCGCGCTTACGAAGTACACGGGCATCCTGGCCGCAAGCGCTGCCGCCAACGAGGCTACACGCATCTACAGTACCGATTTCGATCGCGTGAACGGTGACGTCGACGCGATGCTGAAGGGTGTCTACACGGCAGCCACGAAGGGCTTCGAGGGCGACAAGGTCTTCATGGCCGGCTTCGGTAGCTCATGGCTCAGCAGCGTCGCCAAGCTGCGCGGCCAGCAGGTCGTCGACAAGTCGAAAGATTTCCAGACCGACAAGATCGAGAAGGTCATGGGCGTATTCCGCGTCGACATCGACAACGCGGTGGCGGCCGGTGACCTGTCGCGCCTGAGCGGTATCATCAACTCGCGGTACGCAGCCAACCATTCCGTCCTGTCGATGAACAAGCGAGATCAGGATGACATCGTGTGGACGCTGGCGCAGCAATACGCCACCAATGGCCGCAAGGACGTCGTCGAAGCTCTGCTGAACCACAAGGGCGCCGATGGGACCATGCTACGGGACCGCGCAAAGTTCGCAGCGCATGCGGAAGGTCTGCTGAATAAGGCTGACGACGTCGCTCACAAGAATGGCCGTGAGGGCGCGATTGACGAACGCGTGGCGTGGTTGACGAAGTCCGATCGCGGGGAACTGGACCACGATGCTTTCAAAGCGTGGTTGTCCAAGCCTGAGAACAAGAACAAGTTCAAGCCGAGCGACATCGAGCAGATGCTTCGCAACGATGCCGCACACAAGCTGACGAACGCCAACAAGGAAGCCGCGAAGTCCGCCGCGCTCGATCTGGACCGCACCATACAGGCGCAGGAAGACCGCGCCCTTGAATACGGCATGCGTGCCGGCGAGATGGGTACGCTGTCCGCCGTCGACCGAGTCCCGTTCTTCACGAAGGAGGATGTGAAGTACGGACGCAGCGAGCCGAGCGGCGGATGGTCTGCTGCCGAGTTCCGCACAAAGGTCATCGACAAGTACCTCGCCACGTCACAGGCGCAGTTCGCGGCCGACGTGAAGTCCGTTGGTGAAGCCGAGGCCACAAAGCGGCAATGGAATCGTGAACTTGCGTGGTTCACGAACAACGGCGTCAACCACCCGAAGTGGGAGCAGGTTCTTGGCGCGGGTGCGCAGGCCGCGTCACTTCCGACAATCGCAGGCCAGGCGCCCAGCCCGGTCGCTCAGGCGGGCGCTGACTTGTACGTGCGTCTGTGGGCGCAGGCTCCGAACATGGCCGCCGGCATGCTCAAGGACCGCAAAGCGATGCAGTTCTACGAGGCGTATCGGCTTGCTCGCGAGGGCAGCGGAGACCCGAAGCACGCGCTGTTGATGGCGCTGAACTACACGGCAGACCCGACGCAGTTCGATAAGCCTGAATATCGTGCGAAGCTGAACGACGTGAAGACTGCGGCAGACCGCATCGACCCGACGGGATGGTTTGGAACGGCACCGAAGAACAAGGCGTGGCTTGCATCCATGGTCAATGAGCGGGCGCAGTTCTACGCTCACTGGACATCCGTTGACGAGGCAGTGAAGAACGCTGCCGACCATGTGAAGCGCAACATCGCAGTCATCAACGGCTACGCCATCCCGAAACCGCAGGGCGTGGACGGCAAGCAGGTGCCGCCCGGCTTCGAGAAGCTGATCGAAGTACGGCTCGAAGCGTTCACCAAAGAGCACGGCAAGAAGTATGGCTTCGACAAGGATGACTTGATGGTCATCCCGACAGACAACGGCTTTGGTGCGTGGAAGATCGTGATGGCCGGAACGCCGTTCGACCCGTTGTCATATGGCGAGAAGTCGACGACGGCGCCGATCTTCACTGCGAAGGACTTGTGGGATGACTACAAGCTGACGCAGTCCGCTGCTGACTCGAAGGCGCGGTTCGAGGCCATCCATGGTCAGGATCAAGGCGCCCTGTACGGCCGCCTGAAGAAGGCGTCAGAAGTCAAGCAGCCGACCATAGGGACGCAGCTTCGGCCTGATCTACAGCGCAAGCTGGATGAGGCGAACAAGGCCTTCATGGATTGGGTCATGGGGCGGTCTCAGGACACGTCGTTCAAGCGCAACGACCAGTACCCGCAGCAGCCGCCTTACGTGAAGTAGAGCCACCCTGAACGCACCGAAACGGACCATTGCGGGCATCTTCACGGTGTCCGCAGTGGGCTACGATGGGACCCTCGGGCGGCAGAGGAAATACAGCCCATGTCCACGCGCAAAGAGCATCGCCTTACCACAGTAGAGAAGACCGACAGCGATGTTGTGCTAACGGTAGAACAGTTGAAGGTGGCCGAAGTGCCGGGCACCGAAGATGACGATCTGGTGTGCGGCGAATGTGGAGCACACATCCTATCGCACTTCACTCCGACCACGGCCGCCTACAACTTTGTCTCCAAAAGCGGGCGTCTCTTGGCCCAGTGCCAAGCATGCGGTTCCCTCAACCTGCTAAGCACAAAGACGATGCCGCTGTCTCCTTCGAGCGATCACAGCCCAGGATAGCGTATCTTCTCGACTGCCTTCTTCACCTGCTTGCGCAGTTCGGCTCCACTGTATTGCCGGCCAGTGAAGTCCTTGCGTTCGTGCCCGACCAAAGCAGCAACGACATGCGGCTCGATGCCGGCGTCGTCAAGCTGCGTGACCACGCCATGGCGTATCGAGTGGAATACCTTCGTCGATGGATACCCCAGCTTCCGAGCCAGTCGGCCGAACCGTTTGCCTACGCCGGCGCCACGCCCGTTGTACTGGTTCTCTGCTTCGAGACGTAGAAGGAAGCCGTCCTTCGACTCCTTCACGAGCCGTGTGACTGTCACCTTGAGCTTCTCGTGAACCGGCACCATGCGATTGCCGCTCGGGGTTTTGGCGTCGTCAATCTTGAGCCACCCGCCAGATGCGTCGTCGGACTTCAACTGGCACAGCTCCTCCCTCCTCGCCCCGGTGAACGCTGCGAGCATGATCAGGTCCGCCAACACATCGTCACCGCCCTCCTTGGCTGCCTTGAACACCGCCGCGACTTCCTTGGGCGTGAACGCTTCACGGGCTCGCTTCACTGCGCCCTTACCACGCTCTCTGATGTCGACGTTGTGAAACGGCAGGACATCTTCCGACACCGCCTCGATACCCTGTAGCCACCGCCAGAACGCCCGCAACGCGGCCAGCTTGCGGCGGATCGTAGACGGCGTCAGAGGCTTCCCTCCACGCGGCCTCGATGCGTCCTCCTCGCGCAGCTTGGCGACCCATGCGACGGTCGCCTTCTTGCTGATCAGGTCCAGAGTGGCGTGGTCCTTGGCGAAGTCCTCGACGTCGCTGCGGTCCATCTTCGCGTTGCGTAACTCGACTTCCTTGATGCGGTGTACGAACCACTCCTCAATGAATGACGCTGTCGGCTTCCGACCTCCTACAGCGATCTTCAAGAAGGATGCTGCTTTGTCGCCGGCCAGCACCGCGACAGCCAGGCCTTCATCACCCTGGAACCGATCATCGTACGTCGCCGCACGCTGCGCCGCCTTGAAGCCGCCGGGCACGAACCGGGCTGCAGCAGTACGGACGGCAGCATCGCGGGTCGCCATCTCCAGCGCCATTGCATTCGTATCGTGCTCGTCGGCCGGCGCTGCATCTGCAATGGCCGCTTGGAAGTCGAGCGCGATCACATCTGTATTTTTTTGCTCGGGCCGGCCTCGCCCTTCCTTCAACTTGCGCCATTCGGCTGCTAGCTCCGCAAGGCCTGTGCCGTCCTGTAAGCACGCCTTCGCTCTGGCTACGCGAGTCTTGAGCTTGGCGAGTTCCGGCAGCGCAGCGATCTTCGCTGCCTCCAGATCAGTCTTGCCGGTCGGGCGCCACAGATCGCGCTGACCGCCGAACGCCTCGCGCACCTTTACCGGGACCCGGAACCGGATGTACCATTGGCCCGACTGTGCGTTCCGGTGTTTCGCAAGTGGGATGTGCATGGCGGCAGGCGCGTTCATGGCGTTGTCTCGGCTCGGCATATGGTAGGCATATCTTGGTAGGCAGTTCGGCCGAGAAATGCAATAGATGCTGATGTTTTGGGCGCTCGGAGACCATGGGACTCGGCTCCCTCCTCCGGAGCCACTCCCCCAGCATGATCGCCGTGACCTACGAACCGCTCGCGCGGTCGACGTCGCGTTGGCCCCTGTCGGCGGACAGGCAGGCAGACCACGTCATCGGCACCGCTTCGAGACCCGCCGCGACGGCGACCTGCGAGCCCTGCGCACTCGGGCTCTGGCAGGCGATGCGCCACGTGCGGCCAGCCCGGGCCAGAGCCTCGATCGCTGCCGCGCGATAGGAACAGGAGTCGGGATAAACGACCAGCGGCACCGGCTTCGTCGGCATCGAGGACGTTCACTCCCTGGTCGTCGAGCGGACGCTGGGCATGACCGACACTGCCGCGCACGCGCGCGTCATGCTCGATGCGACCGCGCTCGAAGAAAGCTCCGCTGACGCCAAGGCTGAACATCGAATGTCCTGCGGCGCCGGCGCGGGACTTTACGACTCAATGTGCCTGCAGTGGCATCCCAGTCGTGCGATGGTAGATTCGGCCATCCTGCTGTGGCAGTTGCGCGAAGAGCAACCTGTCGAGCGTTACCGCCCCTGGCGGCTTGGTTTGGCCGATGACAAATCCCGGCCGGCTGACGTCGATCAACGCCCATTGTCGGCCGGAGTAGGCAAACTCGAGACCGTTGTCGTTCTTGAAGCTCCCCTGAGGCACGGCGACCCAGACGTCCTGGCCGGAATACACAAGCAGATAGTCGACCGGGATCTGTTCCAACAATGACGCCAGAAGCACGGCCTTATCCGGGCTGCTCCCCTGTTGCGACAAGAGGGTCTCGGCGGGCCGTTTGGCAACGCGGTCTGTCTGTGACGGGTTGGTCTGGATTTCGCCGGCGACGAAATCCGCCAGCCGCTGGATTTTCTTGTCCGGTTCCGTGATTTCCTTGACTAGTTCCTTCACGAAGCGCGTGAGGGACGGTTCTGCCGGGCGGGCGACAATGGCGCCCCAGTTGGTGAGGGCTCGGGTTCCCGCTTCCCTCACGTATTGGCTGGAATCGGCCCTCAGCGGTCCGCCGCGCAGCGATGCATTCTGAGCGAAGGATCTGAGTTCGCCAGTGCTGATCGTATAGTCGGCACCCCTGTACTTGGACGTCAACCCGCCTTGCGTCCGCAGCCGGACGTTGTCGATATCGGTCGCAAAGAACGCCCATTTCGCGGGTGACCGCTGGAAGGTGTAGTCGGGAAACCGCGCCTGCAGGCCCTCATCGGTTCCCATGATGACGCGCTCCGGATCGGCGACGAATGTCGCGGCAACGGCCGTGACGCGCGCCTGCACGTTCCCGTCGCCTGCGTCGGCCTGGCTCAGCGCGAAATACACTCGCTTCCGGCGGGCATCGAGAAACACCAGTTCGGCGTTGCCGATCAGCTTTTTCTTAAGCTCTAGGCCCGAGAATGCCGGCCGCGCGAGCAGCCAGAGAACGACATCCTGGTTGGGGTCCGGCTTGTCGGAGGTGGTCGCAATCGACTCGCCGCGGCGAAAATCTACCGCCTTCCCACCGCCCTTCATCAGGGCGGTCACATGGCTGCTGAGTTGCGCGAAATTGAGGTTCTGCCCATCGACCGCAGCAAACGAATTGATGCCGATCACCTCGCCGCGGCTGTTGATGAGTGGCCCGCCTGAGGAGCCCCGCGAGATCGGTGCTGTCGTTTGGATGACGGCTACACCTTTGACGATACGCTTCGCGCTGACGATGCCAGTGCTGATTGTCCCCTGCATGCCCAGCGGGCTGCCGGCGGCGACGACGCTCTCGCCGATCGCGACAGCGCCTGGATCACCCAGTCGCAGGGTTGTGACTGCCGTCGCGTCGGGACATTCCAGCACGGCAAGATCATGCGGTTCGTCGATCCGGGCTGACGCGACGGTAAACTCCTTTCTATCGAGCGTCGCCACGCTCACGACCTTTCCGCCGCTGATCACGTGAAGGTTGGTGACGACACGCCGCGCGGCGACGAAAAAGCCGCTGCCGCTCTTGATGAGCTGCCCCTTCTCGTCCTTGATCAGCACGGTCACCAGGGCCGGCAGCGCCTTGCGAGCAATCGACTCCACCGGCAGCGCAGGTTCCTTTGCGCCAGCCGGCGCAAACACCCCTGAAAAGGCAATCATCAGGAGGATGAGCCGCATGATGCCGCGGGAACGCCCCTTCGGTGGCCGCTGCGTGTCCGTACGTGCCCGAAGGAGCGCGTACACCGTCGCCAAGCTGCCTCTGTACTCCGAACTCCCCGCCATGCGCTCTATCGCTCTATCCACTTTCTTTCACTCGGGAAGATACGCGGCGGCGCAAGAACACGCAAAAGTAATCTCCGACCTGGCGTCCTATGCCATCGGTAGCAGGACGGGCAGCGCATGGCGGCGGCGGGCCTCGAAGATGATCGATGTCTCGACGCGCGTGACACCCGGGTTGTTCGTGAACTGATCGAGCGCGAGGTCCTTGAGGTGCTGCGTGTCGCGCACGACGACGTGGGCCACGACGTCGTAGCGGCCTGTCACGAGGAACGCGAAGCGAACCTCCGGCACCTTGACGATCTCGTCCATGAAGCGATCGACCATACTGCGCTTGTGTTTCGCCAATTCGATCATGAACAACGCTTCGAGCCCGATCCCGAGCGCCTTCGGTTCGACCTCGACATGCATGCCACGCAGGATGCCGGCATCGCGCATCCGCCGGATGCGCTCGTGCGTGGAGGATGGTGCCAGTCCAACCTGCGCACCGATCTCCTTGACCGAGAGCCGGGCGTTATTCTGCAGCAACCCCAGAATGGCGATATCCATTCGGTCGAGGTCGGCATTCTGGTCCGTTTTCCGTAAACTGTTCGTTCGATCAGCAGCCATGCCGACGATAATATCGCTAAATCTTGACCCTGACAGTTGGAATTCGGTCATGGCCGCCTTGGACCTTCCCGCCTTCGGCCGCCTCGGTGCGGCTGAAGTCGACCGCTTTCACCGCGACGGTTTCCTGGTCGTCGAACACCTGTTGCCGGAGTCGCAGATCGCCGCGCTGCGCGAGCGCTTCCCCCGGCTCTTTGCCGGTCGCTTCGATACCGGCGTCTACCCCGACGAATGGTACTGGCGCGAAGGCATGAGCCTGCCGGACGTCACGCGTCACATGGCCAATGCGTGGAAAGCCGATCTCACGATCGCCCGACTCGTGCTGTCCGCCGACCTGGGACGTGCCGCCAGCCGCCTGACCGGCTGGTCCGGCGCCCGGCTCGGCCAGGATACGATCTGGTGGAAGGCGCCGAAGACAAAGCCGATTGCGCATCATCAGGACACGTCCTTCATGGACTTCCTCGATCCCGCGCAGACGGTGACGTGCTGGATCACGCTCGACGACACCCATCCGGACGCCGGCACGCTCGAATACGCACCGGGTTCGCACCGCTGGCCGCTGACGCCGTTGCCCGATGCCTTCCATGGCGAGGACGACTACCGCGCACAGATGAAGGCGGCCGCTCAGGCGGCCGGTGTGGCGGCGCCGGTGCCGGTTCTGATCGACGTGCCGGCGGGGTCGTGCGTCTTCCATGCCGGCGAGACCTGGCACGGCTCCGGCCCGAACACGACGGGCGATCGGATGCGCCGCGCCATCGGCATCCACATGATCCCGGCGAACGCGCAATTCAGCGATCGCGCCGGCGGCTACATCTATCGCCGTTACCAGCGGACCGGCGATCCATCGCTGGATGAGAGCTTCTTCCCGATCCTGTGGTCGACCACCGGACAGCGCACCGACTGGATTGACGGTTATTGCGCGACCGGCAGGCGCGTGAAACCGCCGATCGCCCAGGCCCTGGCTGTGTAGCACCCAGCGACAGGGATCATTGGATCGCCGCCCCGCCCCGCTCGATCGCCGCGGCCAGCCGGTCGAACCCGAAACCCGTGCCGTCACGACGCGGCGCGATATCCGCTTCATGCACGAAGACGGCCTGCTCGGTGTACAGCATGCGCGTGCCTGACGGCGCCGGCGTGAACTCGACGGTCGCCTGGGAGCTGGACACCAACGCATCGTCGATGCGCATGGTGAAGGCGTAGATGATGTGCCGTCCGCGCTCTATGTCCAGGTAGTGAGCACGGAACGCGTGCGCGCGGCCGTCCTGGTCCAGCAGCCGGCTGACCTCCTCGCCGCCGGTGCGGAAGTCCATGCGCACCTCGATCGGCTTCCAGTCGGGATGGCAGTCCGTCCAGCGTTGCTTCAACGCTGGATCGGCAAAAAAGCGAAACGCATTGTCGGGCGCACCCGGCAGGGCGCGCTCGATCACGAACGTGGTGTGGGCGTATGGGATCATGGCTTGCCTGCCCTCTGCTCGTCTTCCATCAACTGCTGCAGCCGATCGAAGGCTGCGTTCAACGCGCGCTTGTGGCCAGCCAGCCAGTCGTCGATCGACTGCAGCGCCTGCGCGCGCACGGCGAAGGTGCGCACGCGGCCGGCCTTCTGCGACGTCACCAGGCCGGCGCTTTCCAAGACCTTCAGATGCTTCACGGCCGATGGCATCGCCATGTCGTGCGCCCGCGCCAGTTCCTTTACCGAGGCTGGCCCGCGCGCCAGCTGATCGACCATGCCGCGCCGGTAAGGATCGGCCAGCGCCTGGAACAGCGTATTCAAGCTGTCATGAGTCTGGATCATCGCCACCGCCTACCGGAAGCGCGCCGGCATATCCTGATTGAACGGAAAGAAGTGAAAGTACGGCCTCGCCTCTTCGATCACCCGCGCCACCGAGGGGCGTGCCATCAGTCGCTCGAAATAGTCCAGCAAGTGGCGATGATGGTCGGTGATGGGATGAATGATCGCGGCATAGAACAGTGCCGGCGCGGCGGCGCAGTCCGCGATCGTAAACTGCGCGCCGGCGGCCCAGCCGCCCGGCGCCACCTGCCGATCGACCAGCGCATAGGCCATGTCCAGCGTGCGGCGCGCTTCCTGCACGCCCGCAGGATCCTTCTGCCCTTCGGGGCGCAGCCGGTCGCCGACGATCCGCTGCATCGGCTCGCTGACATACAGGTCAAATGTCCGATCCCACAGCCGGGCTTCGAGCCGGGCAGCGGCGTCGACCGGCAGCAGCGGACGCGGCCCGGGATAATGAGTGTCCAGGTATTCGATGATGATGGTGGTTTCGGGGATGATCCGATCGTGTCGGCTGTCGCGAAGCAGCGGCATCTTTCCCGTCGGCCATCGCTCGACATGCGCCGCCCGAGCCACCGGATCGCCGAGGTCGACGAGCTCGGTCGCAAAGGCCGTCTCCGCTTCATAGAGCGCGACCAGCACCTTGTGACAGTACGCTGCCAGCGGATGGTAGTAGAGCATCAGGGTCACGGGGTGTCCTCAATAGTTTCCGGTCAGAGAAACTATCGAGGCACCGGATGCCAGGCAAGGCATAGTTTCCATGATCGGAAACTATTGAGGATGTCAGCGGCCGCCAGCGCCGAACACGGTCAGGCCACCCTCGATGCCCCGTTTCGCCGCCACGCGATTGACCCACTCGGCGTGCTCGCGCAGTGGAGCACGTGTGGCGGCGACATAGCGCTTGAGCCCCTTGTTCCGGGCGGCGCTCAGGTAGTCGTCGAACACCGTGATGTCCCAGGCGTGCATGGCCCGCTGGCGGCGCAGGAAAAAGAGCTCCAGCGCGTCGGGCGGCAGGGCACCGGCCGCCTCGATGGCGGCGAGATCGATCGCCGTCGGCTGCTGCGGCAGCACGACGCCCAGTTCGGCCGCGATCGGGCGCATGATGTCCATGCCCAGTTGATGGCCGTCGATCACCATCGTGGCGAGCGCCTTGATCTCCGGATCATTTGTCGCCTTCAGCACGATGCGCGCCAGCGCCTGTTCGCGCAGCGCACCGGCGTACTCCCAGAGAATGAAAAGCTTGTCGTCGAGCTGCCGGGGATCCCGCGCCGCGGCGCGGTACGCCGCTGCCTGGACCGCGTCGTCGGCCGATTGTGCGGCGGCGGGCGCAGCTGTCATCGTCGAAACTCCAAACGTCAGAACCAGGAATGCAGCGGACAGGAACGGCCGGCGAACCGGCAGAAGACGCCTGCCCCACGCAGCACGATGGACATCGAACATCGTCAGTGACCTCTCGCATCTTACTTATCGTAAGTTACGAATGGTAGTATTTAACGTCAACGGCCGACCTACCGTCTGGCCGCTTCCCGCCCATCACACCGACGTTACGGGCGCAGCCCCCGTGCCCGTACCAGGCGGCGGCGTACAATCCGATACCGAACACCTGCACGCGTGATGCCGCGATCCCGACGCCCATGCTTGAGTGGAATTGTGGCAGAGGCCATTTGCTTCCGAAAAACAACCGGATCCGGTTGTTTGGATCAATTTGGACAGAAGTGAATTTATACGGTTGTAAAATATCCGCCGGGTTGTAACTGTCACATGAACATCTAATGCCAAAGACCTGAATTATACGGCTTTTTGAGTGCCGTCTCATGTGGGGAAACGAATCGATGATCGCGCGAAAGGTGTTCCTGCCGCTGACGGCCGGCATGATGCTGGCCGCCCAGGCATCGGCTCAGACCGCCACCACGAGCTTCACTGTCACGGCAACGGTCATCGCGGCCTGCGCGGTTACGGCGGCTAATCTCGTCTTCGGCGACTACAACCCGACATCGGGTACGGCACTGGATGGCTCAACGACTGTCACCGTCGCCTGCACGCCCGGAACGAACTACACGGTTGCTCTGAACAACGGGGCCAATTTCGACACGACGCGCCGCATGGCGGCCGGCATCAATTTTCTCGGCTACGAGCTTTACAAGGACGCCGGACGCACCCAGCGCTGGGGAAGCGCGGGCGGCGAGATCCTGACCCCGGGCACCCCTGCCGGCGTTCTGCCAGCCCCCTTCACGGTGTTTGGACGTGTACCGGCCGGGCAAGCGGTGCCCACCGGCGCCTATCTCGACACGGTCGGCGTCACCGTCACGATCGGCACGCCTTGAGTCGACACCGTCCCTGCCCTTTCCGCCGCCCAGAGAGAGGCCACCAGCACGAAAGGAACGTCAGGTGAAGCCACTGGTCATCGCGCTGTTCGGCCTGCTGTGCGGGCTCAACGCCGCCCTGGCATCGTCGCTCGAGATCACGCCGATCCTCGTCGAATTCCAGGCCAACCATCAGGCCCAGACGCTGACCATCACCAATCGCTCGACGCAGCCGACGCGCGTGCAGATCCGTGTCTTCGCCTGGACCCAGCCGGCGGGCGTGGATCACTACGAACCAGCCACCGACATCGCGTTCAGTCCGCCTTTCGCCGACATCGCGGCCGGCGACCGACAGGTTGTCCGCCTGGTGTCGCGCCAGGCCGCGCCGCGCGGCCGTGAACAGGCCTATCGCATCTTCATCGACGAGCTGCCCACCGGCCGCGGCGGCCCCGGCATCGAGATTCCCCTGCGCATCATCGTGCCGGTCTTCATCGGCGTGGCAGACAGTCAGAAATCAGCGCTGGCGTGGTCGGCGCGGCTGATCGCCCAGGACCGGCTCGAGCTCACGGCACGCAATACCGGGGCCCGGCGCCTGCGTGTCAGCGGGCTGCAGGTGATGTCTTCAGGCGCCATTCTGTCATCGGCGGCGTCCGCAGCGACCGTCCTGTCCGGCGGCGCCTATCGCTGGACCGTACCGCTCAAGCGGCAAGGCGTGCGCGCCGGCGGCATGATCGCGCTGCGGGGCGACAGCAGCGACGGTCCGATCGATGCCAATGTGTCCGTGGCCGGCCCCTAGGCATGCGCGCCAGGCGATCACGGTCCTGATCCTGCTCGTGGGCGTCGTCACTGACGGCGGCGCTTTCGCGCGCACGCTGTTGCTGGATGTCGTGGTCAACGACCGGCCGACCGGCCGGGTCGGCGAGTTCCGGGAGGAGAACGGCAACTTGCGCGCAGCACCACGGGATCTCCGCGAGCTGGGCCTCGATATCGGTGCTCACAGCACCGCCGGCGCGGATGGCAAGATTGCGCTGTCGCAGATTCCCGGCCTCCGCTACGACGTCGACCATAAATCCCAGCTCCTGCGGATCACGGCGCCGGCCGCGGCCGTTGCCGGCACCATCGTGGGTATCGACTCTTCCGATTCACCGGCGCTGCGGGCGCAGTCGGCCACCGGCTTCCTGCTCAACTACGATGTGTTGGGCACACGCGAACGCGGGCGCATCGATGTGTCGGCTCTGGGCGAGGCGCGACTGTTTTCACCCTGGGGCGTGCTCAGCACCACCGGGCTGGTGGCATACGGTAGCCGTTCAAGCCTGCGCACGACCCGCCTCGAGTCGACATGGACCTATTCCGAACCGATGACGCTGCGGCGCTACAGGATCGGCGATCTGATCACGGGTGGCCTGGCATGGACGCGCCCCATGCGCCTGGGCGGTGCCCAGATCACGACGGACTTTGCCCTGCGTCCGGACCTTGTCACCTTCCCGACGCCGGATATCCGCGGCGAGACCGCGGTGCCCTCGACCGTCGATGTCTTTGTCAACGGCGTGCGACAGCTGTCGCAGCCCGTCGCCGACGGCCCGTTCTCAGTACGCAGCCTGCCGATGATGACCGGGTTCGGCGACGTCGTTGTTGTCGTGCGCGACGCGCTGGGGCGCGAGCGCTACCAGAACCTCAGTTTCTACGCCTCGGGCGATCTGCTGCGCGAAGGCCTGTCGGCCTATGCCGTCGAGGCCGGCCTCGTACGCCGCCGCTATGGGCTGCGCAGCCTCGATTACGGCGGCGCGGCCGGCAGCGCAACCTACCGTTACGGGCTGGCGCCGTGGTTCACGATCGAAGGGCATGGCGAAGCTGGCCTCGGTACGGCTGTCGTGGGCGTCGGCGGTGTCGTGGCGCTGGGCGCGTTCGGGCGCGTGGCGGGCGCCCTATCGGCGTCGCGACAGGGCGGCCGGTTCGGCACGCAGGGATACATCAGCTACGAGCGCCGTTCACCGCGATGGAACATCTTCGCCTCCAGCCAGCGCGCTTCTGCCGGCTACCGTGACGTGCCGGCCATCGCCGACCGCTCGGCGCTGCGGTTCCTCAACCAGGCTGGCGTCGGGCTGACGCTCAACGGCATGGGTTCGATCAGCGTGGCACTCACCGACATCAAGTACAGTCGGGGCGCGCGGCAGCAATTCGTGTCGGGCACCTACAACGCCCCGGTTTTCCTGGGCGCTTCGCTCTACCTGACGGCTTTCGCCAGCCTGCGCGACAGCACCTACGGCGCGACGATCGGATTGGCCCTTCCCTTCGGCCCTCAGATCACGGCCGGCAGCGACGTGAGCGTCGATCGCGACGGTTGGCGCGCCAGCGTCCAGGCTGCCCAGACGCCACCCTACGAAGGGGGATTCGGCTGGCGCCTGTCGAACACGGAGGGCACCTTCACGCGCCGCGAGGCGACGCTGAGCTATCAATCGCGCATCGGCGACGTCGAGGCGACGGCAGCGCAGTTCGACAAGACCCGTGGCGTGCGCGCCGGCGCCCGCGGCTCGCTGGTGGTCATCAACGGCGGAGTCTTCCCCGGCCGTTTCATCGACGACAGCTTTGCCGTGGTCGACACCAACGGACAGGGCGGCATCGCCGTATCGAACGAGAACCGCACCGTCGGTAGCACCGGCCGGTCCGGCACACTATTGATCCGGGATCTGCGCGCATACCAACCCAATCGCATCTCGATCGATCCACAGACCGCGCCCAACAAGACCGAGGTCGGCCGCGACGTCGTCGAGGTCGTGCCGTCCGACCGCTCCGGCGTCATCGTGCGCTTCGGCGTCGAGCCCATCGAGGCGGCCGTGGTCACGCTCACCCTCGAGGATGGTCGCGCGGTGCCGCTCGGCGCCCAGGCCACGCTGGAGGGTACCGGTGAACGCACCGTCGTGGGCTATGACGGCCAGGCATATTTCCGGCACCTGAAACCGGACAACGTCGCGCTGGTCGAGGGCCCGTTCGGGCGGTGCCAGGCCACGTTCGCCTATCAGCCGCGTGATGGCGTCGCGACGATCGGGCCGGTGCGATGCCACCGCCGATGACCTGCCCCCGAGCGACCATCGCTGTTGCGGCTGGCCTGTCGCTGGCCGCGGCGCCGGCTCTGGCGCAGACCTGCACCGCCACGTCGACCGGCGTCGCCTTCGGCGCCTACAGCACGACCCAGGTCGCGCCGACCGACGCCACCGGCAGCGTCAGCGTCCGCTGCACCGCCTTGCTCAGCCTGACGGTCAGCTACACGGTCGACCTCGCGACCGGCGGCAGCGGCACCTACAGCGCCCGCGCGATGGCCCAGGGTGCCGCCACGCTCGGCTACAACCTCTACACCACCGCGGCCCGCACGACCGTGTGGGGCAACGGCACCGGCGGCACGAGCCGCATCTCGACACTCGGCATCCTGATCACGCCGCTGACGCCGCACAACGCCACCTATACGGTCTTCGGGCGCATCCCGGCACGCCAGAACGTGACCATCGGCCCCTACACCGACGGCATCCTGGCGACCGTCACGTACTAGCGTGGCTGTTTCTACCGCGGAGTTCCCGGCATAATAGGCCAGCCCAATCTCAGGAGTCGTGTCATGGAGTTAGTCATTCCCAGCGCCGCCAACCTCGGCCTGTTCATCGCCGCGGCGCTGGTCCTGCTGTTGACGCCGGGGCCCGCCGTGCTCTTCATCATCGCGCGCTCGGTCGAACAGGGCCGGTTGGCCGGCTTCATTTCTGATCTCGGCATCCACTCCGCGACGCTGGTGCACGTGGCGGCCGCCGCGCTCGGATTGTCGGCCCTGCTCGCCTCCTCGGCGCTTGCCTTCAGCATCGTCAAGTACGCCGGCGCCGCCTATTTGATCTGGATCGGGCTCAGAAAGATCTTCGGACGCAACGAAGCACCGGGCGATGACCAGGCGCTGGCGCGCTACAGCTACTGGCAGCTGTTCCGCGACGGTTTCATCGTCAACCTGCTGAACCCGAAGACGGCGCTGTTCTTCCTGGCATTCCTGCCGCAGTTCGTCGAGGTGAGCCGCGGCCATGTCGCCACGCAGATCGCGTTCCTCGGCCTGCTGTTCGCGTTGATCGGTTTTGTGACCGATGGCTGCTACGCGCTGGCGGCGGGCACGGCGGGCGGCTGGCTCAAGCGCAGCCGCGGCTATCTCAAGTTCGAGCGCTATGTGACCGGCACGCTCTTCATCGGGCTTGGTGTGACGGCGGCTTTCGCCGGCAACGGCAAGAAGTAGCGGCACCCCTACGCCGCTGCCGGCTCGCCCAACGACAGCATCAGGCGGTTGGCCCAGTTGAAGAAGGCGGCGGCGTGGATGACATCGGCGATGGCAAGGTCGTCGAGACCGGCGCGGCGCAGGCGTTCGACATGTTGCGGTCCGAACGCCACTGGCGTGGCGGTCAGCGCCACCGACGCCGCAACGATGGCGTTCCAGCGCTCGTCGAGCTCGACGCCGACACCGTCGTCGAGCAGGCGTTGCACGTCGGCTTCGCGCTTCGAGTAGGTCGCGGCAAAGCGTGCATGCACGGACGCACAGTAGATGCAGCCGTTAGACCGGGATGTCGCCGTGGCCGCCAGTTCGCGTTCCGCCCGCGGCAGCCCGGCGTCGGGATTATAGAAGATGTCCTTGTCGGTCCGGGTGCGCGCGCCCAGCACATCGGGATCGCGCGCCAGCAGGCGGAAGTACGGCGACTTCGCGCGCGCGGCGTCGACCAGGCCAGCCAGGTGACGTTCGGTCAGCGCCTCGACCGCCAGGGGTTCGAGCCAGGGAAGCCAGTCGAGCTGATCGCGGGTGAAAACCGTGGGTGCCGTGTGTGCCGGCGGCGTCAATGTCGTGTCGGTCATGATGTGACCTCGCTCACGCGGCGCGTGACAGGGTGCGCAACCCTGCGACAACGCGGATCTGGAAGGACAGGAACGCCACGAGCTGCGAGAGCGTGACGATGCCGGTGGTCGACCAGCCGGCATCGAGCAACGCCTGCAACGCCGGCGCGGCGGCATCGCGCGGATGGAAGACCAGCATGTGCGTATGCTCGAACGCCGCGGCCAGACGCCGGCCAAGGCCATGTGTGGTCTCGGCGCTCGCCCGATAGGCAGGACCCGCCGTGTCCTCTGCGCTCAGCGGGCCCGCAGGATAACGGCCGTAAGGACCCGTGGCCCGGCTCTCGGCGAGGGCCGCGTCGATCGCCGTTCGCACGGCGTCCGACGCCCCGCTGGCGGCAAGGCCATCGGCATAGAACGCGGTGATCTCCGCCGCGTCATGCAGGCCGGCAATGAAACGGGCGACAGCGAACCGCTCCACCGCGCTGACATCGCCGAGATCCTGGGGGGTGAACAGCGCACGGAAGCTCACCTGCGCATGGGTGCGCGCATCGGGCCGGCGGGCGCGGATCGCATCCAGCGTAGTGCCGGGCTTGATGCCGACCAGAGTGTCGATAACGTCGCTCTCTGCTGCTGACATGATCATCCCTTCCATACGTCGCAAGCCGTCACGCCACCTGCCGGACGCCCGGTGTGCGGTCGAGCCCCCACCCCAGCGCCGGTGCCACGACATCGGATATCAGCTCGATCGAGCGCAAGGTGAGCGCATGCGGCGGGTCAACCGAGTGCACCTGGACCGCCACGTCCGTGGCACGATCCAGCGTGCTGTCCAGCGCCAGGGAGGCGATCACGTCGCTCGACGTGCCGAGGTGCACGTCGAATGCCGCGATCAGGTCGTCGACGGACTCGGCACCCGATGCGCGCCCGGTCTGGGCGAAGCGGTTGCGCAGCCGCCCCAGGCCGATCTCGGCGTAGCGCAGGGCGTCCGTGCGGTCGTCGGCCACGAACACGGAGCGCGACGCCAGGATACGGGGTGTGCAGCCGGGCGGCAGCGCCGCCAGATAGGCATCGATCATCGGGTTCTGGATGTCGGCCAGCGATCGCGCCGGCGCGTCGGCCGGCCGCGGCTGCGTGCGCGAGAGCAGCAGGCCGTCGCCTGCCGCCCCTGCCCGCGCGGCCCCTTCCACGCTGAAGGTCGCCTGCCAGACGCGCTGCGCCAGAGACGCGGCGGTCGGATACAGCCGATCGCCGCCCGGCAGCGGCTGGCCCGTCCAGGCGTCACGCAGCATCTTCAGGTGCCGCGTCATCAGCATCGTGCGCTCGGCACTTTGAAAACCGAAGGCGGTGAACGCCGACAGGTTGCCACCGGGCCCCACGCCGACCTCCAGCCGCCCGCCCGACATCAGATCAAGCACGGCGGTATCTTCCGCCACCCGGATCGGCAGCTCCAGCGGCAGCGTGATGATGCCCGTACCCAGCCGGATCCGCGACGTCTGGGCCGCGACATGGCCGAGAAACACCAACGGCGCCGGCAGGCCACCCTCGCCTTCGTGGAAGTGATGCTGCGCCACCCAGGCCGAGTGGAAGCCGCAGCGTTCGGCGTGCACGATCTGCGCGCAAGCCAGCCGGTAGCGCTCCGCCGGCCCGGCCTCATCGAGCACGCGTGTGAAGAAGCCCAGCCGCTTGGGCGAAACGGCCATCGTCATCGGCTCGTCCTCTGTCCGTCGTCCCAAGCGTAGCGAGAGATCGCCGCGAAAGGGAGAGGCCATCGGGCCCGCGTCATGCCGCCACCGGCATTCTCTTGCCGGGGATCGCGTCGATCAGCTCGCGCGTGAAGCTGCTGTCCGGGTTCTCGAACACCGTCGCGACCGGGCCAGCGTCCACCTGCCGGCCGCCATGCATCACCGACACCGTATCGGCGATCTGCCGCACCAGCGCCAAGTCATGCGAGATGAACAGGTAGGTCAGGCCGAGCGCCTGCTGCAACTCGTCGAGCAGCGCCAGGATCTGAGCCTGGACCGTGACGTCGAGCGCCGACACCGCCTCGTCCAGCACCAGCACGCGCGGATCCAGCACCAGGGCACGCGCAATCGCCACCCGCTGTCGCTGTCCACCGGACAGCGCTTGCGGCCGGCGCGTCAGGAAGCTTTCCGGCAGGCCGACGCGGCCCATCATGTCACGCACCTTGCGGGCCCGTTCGGTGCGGTTGATCGGCTCGAAATTCAGCAGCGGCTCCGCAATGATCTCGGCAATGGACTGCCGCGGGTCGAGCGAGCCGAACGGGTTCTGGTAGACCAGCTGGATCTTGCGGCGGAACTGGCGCAAGGCCTCGCCGCGCAAGGTCGTCATATCGATGCCTTCGATCACGACGCGCCCCGATGTCGGCTTCAGGAAACCGGCCACAGCCCGCGCGGTCGTCGTCTTGCCCGACCCAGACTCGCCGACGATGGCGTGCGTGGTGCCACGCAGTACCCTGAACGACATGTCATCGACAGCCCGGAAACGCGCCCGCGATCCGCCGACGGGATAGTCGTGCGTCAGGCTCTCGACGACGATGGCGGCTTCCGTCGTTGCGGCGGCCGTCCGATGCCGCGCGGTCTGCAGCGATGGTGCGTCAGCCAGCAGTTGCCTTGTATAGGCGCTTTTCGGTCCGACCAGGATATCGCGCACCGGCCCCTGCTCCTGAATCGCGCCGTCGCGCAGCACCACCAGGCGATCGGCGCGGTCGGCGGCGACGCCCAGGTCGTGCGTCACCAGCAACACCGACGTACCGTTCTCGCGCCGCAGCTCGTCGATCAGATCCAGGATGCGCCGCTGCACCGTGACGTCGAGCGCGCTCGTGGGCTCATCGGCCACGATCAGGTCGGGCTTCAGCGCCACGGCAATGGCGATCAGAACGCGCTGGCGCATGCCGCCGGACAGTTCATGCGGATACTGTCCGGCGCGCAGCTCGGCGGGTGTCAGGCCAACCCGCGTCAGCAGCTCCAGCACGCGGGCCTGGATGGCGCGGCGGTCACCCCATCGGTGGATCTGCAGGATCTCGGCGAGTTGCGCGCCGATGGTGCGCACCGGATTGAGCGAGCTGCCTGGATCCTGCGGAATCAGGCTGATGACGGCGCCGCGCACGCGATCCAGGCGACGCTGCGACCACGCCGCGATGTCGGTGCCCTTGAGCCGGATCGCGCCGCCGTGCACGCGCCCGTTGCCGGCCAGCAAACCCAGCACGGCCTGTGCCGTGGTGGTCTTGCCGGATCCGGATTCGCCGACCAGTGCCACCACCTCACCCGGATCGACGTGAAACGAGATGCCGCGCACGACGCGATGCTCGGCATCGCCGACCTTGTAGGCAACGGCGAGATCATCGATCTCGAGCAGCGGGACGCTGTTCGCGGGAGATTCCTCGCTGCGTTCGGAATGACGTGCACTCATGGTTCGGTCCGCCCGATCGACGTGCTGATACGATCGGCGGCCAGCACCGCCACCACGACCACGACGCCGGGTGCTGCCGTCAGCCACCAGGCGCGCGACAGGTAGTTGCGTCCTTCCGCGATCAAGAGGCCCCACTCCGGCGTCGGCGGCGGCGCGCCATAGCCCAGGAAGCCCAGGGTGGACAGCGCCAGGATGGCCGACCCGAACTGCAGCGCGGCCAGTGCGATCACCGATGTCAGCGAGTTGGGCAGGATGTGTCGCCACAACACGGCGATGAAACTGCCGCCGCTGCCGAAGGCGGCTTCGACATACTCGCTGCGCCGCACGCGCACGACCTCCGAGCGGGCGAGCCGCGCGAAACGCGCCACCGACACCACACCGACAGCAACGGCAACGTTGATGGTACCAAAGCCGAGCAGCACGATGATGCTGAGCGACAGCAGCAGCGAGGGGATCGCCAGCAAGGTATCGACCAGCCGCATGACGGCAGCATCGAGCCAGCCGCCGCGGGCACCGGCGATCAGGCCCAGCGTCGTGCCCAACAGCAGGCCGACCGTGACGGCCACGACGGCGCCGGTCAGTGAGTGGCGGGCACCGTGGACGATGCGCGCATAGAGGTCACGCCCCAGCCCGTCGGTACCGAGCCAGTGCTCGGCGCCGGGCGGCCGCAGTTGCTGGCCGGCCACGCCGTCCACGGGGCTGTAGCTGGTGAAGAGATCAGGTGCGATCGACCAGGCCAGGACGACGGCGACGACCAGCCAGGCCAGCGCCAGTCCCGGCTGCAACCGTCGCAGACGGGTGCGCCACGGCCTGTTGCCCGCTACTGCACCATCGGTACGCTGCAGGATCGGCGCCGTGGTATCGGTCATGTCGATGCTCCGGGCCTGGCGCCAAGGCGCGGGTCGAATACCGGGTACAGCAGGTCGACGATCAGGTTGATGATGACGAATGTCGCCGCCGAAATGACGACGATCGCCTGCAGCACCCCGGTATCGTGGCTGTCGACCGCCTTGTAGGTGAGGCTGCCCAACCCGTTCAGGCCGAACACTGCCTCGGTCACGACGGCGCCCGCCAGCAGTTCGCCGAACAGGACGCCGGCGATGGTGAGTGTCGGCAGCACCGCGTTGCGCGCCACGTGTTTCCACAGCACCCATTGCCGCGATGCCCCCTTGGCGCGCGCCACGGCGACGAAAGGTTGTGCCAGTACCGCATCGATGTTGCGGATCAGGATCTGCGCCAGGGGCGCCGAAATCGGAATCGCCAGGGTCAGCACCGGCAACACCAGGCGCTCCACCGGCCCCGGACTGATCACCGAAACGAGATTAAGCTGAAAGGAGAACAGCTGGATCAGCATGATGCCCAGCCAGAAAACCGGCAGGGAGATGAACAGCGACGGTATCGATTGCACCACCGTGCGCAGCCACGACCAGGCGAAGGCGGTGGACAGCACCGCGATGGCGACGGCCAGGATCGCGGCGGCCAGGAAACCCAGCCCGGCCAGCTGGAAGGTGGGCGGCAGGCTCACCAGCAGCCGGTCGCGCACCGGCACGCCGGCCTGGATCGAGTAGCCGAAATTGCCGGTCAGGAAATTGCCCAACGTGTGGGCGTACTGTTCCCAGATCGGCCGGTCGGCGCCGTAGGATGCCCGGATGTCGGCGATCTGATCGGCCGTGAGACCCAGCTCCGGGTTCATGAACTTGATCAGGATCGCATCACCGGGTAGTGCCTGCAGCAGCAGGAACGCCGCCGTGAACGTGATCGCGAGGATCAGAAGCGCCTGGCCCAATCGGCCCAAGAGGTAGTTCAGCATCGTTTGTCCGTGCGTGCGCGAGTAGCCTCAGCGCCCCTCGATCCATGTGGCGTAGAAACTCGGCCGACCGACGGCCTCGAAGCCGACACCCTTCACGCGCGGTGACGCGGCAAACGCCTGCGGCTCCTCGAAGATCGGGATCGCATAAGCCTGGTCGAGCACATAGGCCTGCACGTCGCCCACCAGCACCAGCCGCTTCTCCGGATCGGGCTCCGAGGCGATGGCCTCCAGTAGCGCATTGAGCTTGTCGTCGACGAAGGTCTCGACCTTGGTGCTCACCCCGCCTTTCTGCAGCAGCACGTTGCGGGTGGTCGGATAGTACTGGCTGCGGATCACGTCGGGATCCGCTCGCCCGACCATGGCCGGCGATATCGGCGTCTTGCGCGGATCCAGATTGTCCACGATCCGGCTGCCGGCATCGCCCGCCAGAACATTGAGCTTGACGCCCAGCCGGGCCCATTGCTGGGCGATCAGCTGCAGCGTCTCCTTGTTCTGCGGCTGTGGCAGCGATTCATAGGCCGTCAACACCAGGTCACGTCCGTCCTTCTGGCGGACGCCGCGCGGGCCGAGCTTCCAGCCGGCTTCGTCCAGCAGGCGCGCCGCCAGCGCCGGATCGTGCGCCAGCTTGGCGGACTGATCGACATAGCCTTGCGCCGTGGCCGCGATGATCGACGTCGCCCGCGGATAGTTTGCCGAGAACAGTGTGGTTACGATCTCCTGGGTGTTGGTGGCATGCAACAGTGCCTTGCGCACCCGCAGGTCGGCGACCAGCGGGTTGTCCGGCCGGAAGACGACGCTGTTGTTGATGCCGCGTGTCGAGGGCGCGTAGATCAGGAAGTTCTTGGCCAGAACCTGCTTCTCGTCATACGCCTGCACCTGGCGGATGACGTGCGCCTGCCCGGCCAGCAACGCGCCGATGCGCACGCTGTCTTCCGACGTCACGATGATCTTGATGCCGTCGAGCAGCGGACGGCCCTGGTGCGGATGCCTGGCCGGTCCCCAGGCATAGTCCTTGCGGGCGACCAGAACGAGCTCACGGTCGAGCACCTCGCTTGCCACCACGAACGGCCCGGAGCCGATGATCTTGGTGGCATCCCCCAACTGGTCGTAGGGCAGTGCCAGGGTCTTGAGCGATACCAGACCCGAGCCGATCACCGAGGTGCCTTGCAGGAAACCCGGTGACGGCCTGTGGAAGAAGAACCGTACCGTCAGCGCATCGACCACCTCGCTGCGGGCGTAGTTTGTGATCACTTCCGACACGGGATGCTTGAGCTCGCGGTTGCCCAACCCATAGGTGTCGTAGTTCTTCGCCACGGCCGCGGCATCGAGCGGTGTGCCGTCGGAAAACGTCACGCCCGGACGGATCTTGAACGCGTATTCGGTCGCATCTGCGTTGACGGTCCAGCTCTCGGCGATCCACGGCTCGATCGCGAGCGTCTGCGGGTTCTGGTATGTCAGCTTGTCGGTGATCTGATTCAGCACGCCGCCGTTAGGGTAGAAGCCGCCCGACGGCGGGTAGAGATTGGTATGGGACTGCTGCTCCAGGTAGATCAGCGTACCGCCCTTGGTCGGTGCGCCGGCCTGAGCGAAGGCCGGCCCGGTCAACAGGAACATCGCGCCGGTGATCAGGCCGAGGCGTCTGGTGAGAGACAAGATGGGATCCTTCCGTCATGCTGGCGCGGCAGGGCCAACGCGGCGGCGCAAACTACGCGTCCGGCCGCCCTGCCGCTTTTCAGATTTTCTTAAGATGGCCTTAAGCCTGTGTTTGTGATTCAAAACCCTGCCGGGATGAAGGCCGGCAGCTTGGTGTCGATGAAGTCCCTGACCTGCGGCGATTTGAACACCTCGACGAACGCCTTCAGCCGCGGATCATCCTTGCGGTCGGCGCGCGCGGTGAGTCGCAGCACCAGGCCGTCGTCGATGGTGCGGTCGATGATCAGCGCCGTTTTGGGATCACCACCGGCCAGGATGAGGTACGTAATGTTGACCAGGGCCAGGGTCACGTCGTCGAGCGCGCGATAGAGCTGCGCCGGATCCAGTTCGATGACCTCGATCTTCTTGGGGTTGTCGATGATGTCGTGCTTGGTGACCGTGAAGCCCTTGCCCGGCGTCAGCTTGATCAGGCCGGCGCGTTCCAGCAGCTGCAAGCCACGGGCACCGTTGAGCGGTTCATTGGGAATGCCGACCTTGGCGCCCGGCTTGACCTCGTCGATGCTCTTGATCTTGCGCGAGAACAGCCCCACCGGCGCGATCACCCCCACCTTGTCGACCTGGACCAGGTTGAAGCCGCGGTTCTTGTTCTGCAGCGAAAGGTAGGTCGCATGCTGGAAGAAGTTGGCGTCGATGTCGCCGCTGTTCACCGCCTCATTCGGCGTCACCCAATCGGAGAACTCGATGACCTTGACGTCGATGCCCTTCTCTTTCGCGAGCTTGGCGACATATCCCAGCAGCTGCCCCATCGGTCCGGCGCTGGCACCCAGCTTGAGAGGTTCGGCGGCCCAGGCTCCCGCGGCGAGGCTCAAGGTAACGCCGGCAGCGATCACCTGATGCACAAAACGCTTGATCATCTTCTCTGTCACCCCTCTGCATTGGAGTGACCATTTCTCGACATCAGCTTCAGAATACAAGACAGATTAACTTGTCACCGTGTTAAGTATTTAACGAATACTTCGTCTATTCAGCCGCGATCTTCGTGGCACCGATACGGTGGCTGGCACCGGGATGGCCGCCCGACAACCGCGCCTGCCCTTGGCCGAACAGCTTCTCGCGCAACACGCCGGGCGCATAGTCGCGCTTGTAGCGGCCGCGACGCTGCAGTTCGGGCACGACATGATCGACCACGTCCACGAAGCTCTCGGGCGTGACGGCATAGGCCAGATTGAAACCGTCAACGTCGGTGGCATCGACCCAGGCCTCGAGTTGATCGGCCACGGATTGCGCTGTCCCCACGAAGACCGGCCCGATACCGCCGATACTGAGCTGGTCGACCACATCGCGTACTGTCCAGATGCGGCTGGGATCGGCGCGCGTGATGTTGTCGAGCGCGGTGCGGCTGGCGTCGCTCTCGACGTGACGCACCTGCTGATCGAGGTCGAGCGTCGAGAAATCGACGCCGGTCCAGCCCGACATCAGCGCCAGGCCGCCGCGATAATCGGCGTAACTGCGGTATTCGTCGTATCTGGCTCGCGCCGCCGCCTCGGTTTCGCCGACCACGACGGTCGCCAAGGCAAAGATCAGCATGTCCTGCGGATGACGGCCTGCCGCTGCCGTCAGGCGACGCAGGTCGGCGACACGCGGGCCGATGACGGCCACGGACGGACCGGAGACGAACACGCATTCGGCGTGGCGGCCGGCAAAAGCGCGGCCCTTGCTGGAGGTGCCGGCCTGGTAGAGCACCGGCGTCCGCTGCGGCGAGGGTTCACCGAGATGGATGGCATCAACGCGATAGAATTCGCCGGCATGCTGGACCCGATGCACCCGGGCGGGATCGACGAACAGGCCGCGCGCATGATCGCGCACGACGGCATCGTCCTGCCAACTCCCTTCCCACAGCTTGTAGACGACCTCCAGATACTCCTCGGCGAGGTCGTAGCGATCGTCGTGGGCACGCTGGCGATCGAGCCCTGCTCCCTTGGCGGCACTGTCAAGGTAACCCGTGACGATGTTCCAGCCGATGCGGCCGTCGGTCAGGTGGTCCAGCGTCGTCATCCGGCGGGCGAAGACGTAGGGATGCTCGTAAGACAGGTTGGCGGTGATGCCGAAGCCGAGATTCTTGGTCACGGCCGCCATGGCCGAGACCAGCATCATCGGATCGTTGATCGGCACCTGCGCCGCACTTCCCAGCGCCGCATCCGGCGTGCCGCCGAACACGTCATAGATGCCCAGCACGTCGGCGATGAACAGACCATCGACCTTGCCGCGTTCCAGCAACTGCGCCAGATCGGTCCAGTACGATAGTCGCTTGTAGTCGGCCGACCGGTCGCGCGGATGCCGCCACAGCCCCGGCGACAGATGGCCGACGGTGTTCATCTCGAAGGCATTGAAGCGGATCTGCTTGGCCATGGACTGTCCTCTCGATCCTCCCCAGCGACGCTGGGAGGTGCTCTCCTGGGAGCGCGGGGCGTCCCGCCCGCCTCGGCGCATAGCGCCGAAACATGAGCGGGCCAGAGGCCCGCGCTCCCAGGCAAGCTACCACACCGGCTGGTAGGCGCCCTTGAAGCGGTTCAGCACGAATTGCTTCACCGGGTCGGAATGATACACCGAGATCAGCTGAGCGACCCAGGGCTTGTCCTTGTCCTCCGTCCGCACGGCGATGATGTTGACCCAGGGGCCGTCGGCGGCTTCCTTGATCAAGGTGTCTTTCACCGGGTCGAGGCCGGCCTGGACGGCGTAGTTGTTGTTGATCGAGGCCGCATCGACATCCGGCAGTGAGCGTGGAATCTGCGCCGCATCGAGCTCGATGAAACGGAAGCGTTTGGGATTTTCTGCGATGTCGGCGACGCTGGCCACCACGTTGGCGGGATCGCGCAGCTTGATGATGCCGTTGGCGTGCAGGATATGCAGCGAGCGGGCGCCGTTGGTCGGGTCGTTCTGGATCGCGAGCGTCGCGCCGGGCGGGATGTCGGCGAAGCTCTTGTACTTGCGCGAGTAGAAGCCCATCGGCGACGCGATGGTATCGGCGACCTTGACGATCTTCCAGTTGGTCTTGGCGATCTGGTTCTTCAGATACGGCTCGTGCTGGAAGGAATTCGCCTCGGTCTCACCCTGCGCCAGGGCCTGGTTGGGAATGACGTAGTCGGTGAACTCGACGACCTTGATGTTGACGCCGCGCTCGGCACCCACCTTTTTGACGGCGTCGAGGACCTCGGCATGCGGCCCGGCGGTGACACCGACACGAATGGTCGGAGGATCGGCGGCCTGGGCTGCAAGCGATGACAGGAACAGAGCGGCCGCGATGCTCGCGCCGATACTGCGTTCAAACATAAGAGGCTCCTTTGATCCCTCCCCGCTGCACGGGAGGAAAATGATCACCGCTGGCGAATGCGTTTGTTGAGGCGTCGCGACAGGGTGTCGCCGATCGACTGCACGCCCTGCACCAGCACGATGAGCACGACGACGACGGCCGCCATCACGTCGGGCATGAAGCGCTGGTAGCCGTAACGGATGCCGAGGTCGCCCAGGCCGCCGCCGCCGACGGCACCGACCATCGCCGAGTAGCCGATCAGGCTGACAACAGCGAGCGTCAGGCTGAGCGCGATGGCGGGGATCGCCTCCGGCAACAGCACCTTGCGCACGATCTGCAGCGGGCTGGCGCCCATGGCGCGCGCCGCTTCGACCAGGCCGTGGTCAACTTCACGAATGGCCGTCTCGACCAGCCGCGCGATGAACGGCGCCGCGGCGATGCTGAGCGGCACGATGGCGGCGCTGGTGCCGATCGAGGTGCCGGCGACCAGCCGCGTCAACGGAATGATCGCCACCACCAGGATGATGAACGGCGTCGAGCGCGTGGCGTTGACGACGAAGCCGATGATGCGGTTGAACAGCGGCGCGGCAAACAGCTCGCCCCGGCCGCTGGTGGCCAGGAAGACGCCCAGCGGCACCCCGGCCAGGGTCGCACAGGCGATCGCGATCGCGACCATGCGCAGGGTATCCAGCGTGGCTTCCGCGATCAGCCAGACGATCTCAGGTGACATAACCGAGAATCTCCACGTCGAAATCCCGCTGCCGCAGATAATCGAGGGCCGATGCCAGCGTGGCGTCGGCCGCGGGCAGTGCGACGTTCAGAATGCCGAAAGGCTTGCCGGCCACCTCGTCGATCTGGCCGGCGACCAGGTTGGCCTCGATGCCCCGCTCACGCGACAGCTGAGCCAGCACGGGCTCGCTCGCGAAGTGGCCGCGGAACACGATCCGCACCAGCGCCTGGCTGCCCGGTTGGACGTCGGCCGAGAGCCGGCGGGCCACGCTGGGCGGCAGCGCCCGTCCGGTGGCACTGCCCAGGAATGACCGCGTCGTGGCGTGCGCCGGCCGGGTGAAGATATCGAACACGTCACCCTGCTCGACCACCCGCCCCGCTTCCAGCACCGCGACCTTCTGCGCGATGCGCCGGATGACGGACATCTCGTGGGTGATCAGCAGGATGGTGAGTCCCAGTTCCCTGTTGATGCTGGCCAACAGGTCGAGGATCGACTGCGTCGTCTCGGGGTCGAGAGCCGACGTCGCCTCGTCCGACAGCAGCACCTTGGGCTCGGTTGCCAGGGCGCGGGCGATGCCGATGCGCTGCTTCTGGCCGCCGGACAATTCCGCCGGGTAGCGGTCGCGCTTGTCGGTCAGTCCCACCAGTTCGAGCAACGGTTCGACCCGTGCCTTGATGGCTGCCTTGCCGACGCCGGCGACCTCCAGCGGCAAGGCGACATTGTCGAACGCCGTGCGCGAGGACAGCAGGTTGAAATGCTGGAAGATCATGCCGATCGACCGGCGCACGTCGCGCAGCGCCGGCTCGGGCAACGCCGACACCTCGACGCCGTCCACGATCACGCGACCGCCGGTCGGTTTCTCCAGGCCGTTGGCGAGGCGGATGAGGGTCGACTTGCCGGCACCGCTGCGGCCGATCACGCCCACGATCGAGCCACGATCGACGTCGAGATCGATCTGCTCGAGCGCCGTGACCGCCGCCCCGCCTTGACGCGCGGGAAAGGCCTTGTGCACGGCTTCGAAGCGGATGATGGCGTCAGCGGTCTGCGCGGCCAATGCGGTCGGCTTGAAGAGAGGTGTCTGGATGTTCATGGAACTGAGGCACGCTGACGCACGAAGGCTCCCGTGTTGGAGAGCGCTGAGCGTTAGCGTCGACAGCGGTGACCGGGCAAACCACTTTTCCTAAACCCGCCGACAAGAGAATCTTCAGACGGCGCGGCCACGTGTCGCGGCGGTTGATGGAATCTCTTCGCGGCATGTCGGGACGCGCGGCCGCCGTTCGTCCTTGGGGCTCTAACGATCAGGAGACAACGATGACCGCCACGCCCGTCCCCGCCACACCGACCTCCGACCGCGAACTGGTCCTGGTCCGCATCATCGACGCGCCGCGCGAGAAGCTGTTCCGGGCCTGGACCGATCCCGACCTGCTGAAGCAATGGTTCGCGCCGCGGCCCTACACGACGCCCTTCGCCAAGCTCGACGTGCGGCCCGGCGGCACAGCCGATGTCGTCATGCGCAGTCCCGACGGCGAGGACATGCCTGTCCCGGGCGTGTACCTGGAGGTCGTGAAGAACGAGCGGCTCGTCATGACCGATGCCTACACCGAGGCCTGGAAGCCGTCGGAAAAGCCGTTCATGACCACGATCATCACGTTCGAGGATGCCGGCAACGGCAAGACCAAGTACACCGCCGTCGCACGCCACTGGACGGTCGCCGACCGCGAGGCGCACGAGAAGATGGGTTTCCACGAAGGCTGGGGCCAGTGCGCCGATCAACTGGCGGAACTGGCCGCGACGATCTGATCCGGCGCACTTCGTGACGAGCGCAGGTGGATGCGGAGCATTCACCTGTGCTCACCATGAAGGCCCTCGACTACCACCGGGCCAGGAAGCCGCCGTCGACAATCAACTCGGTGCCGGTGACGTAACGCGCATCGTCGCTGGCGAGAAACAGGGCGGCGTGCGCGATGTCATTGGGATCGCCGATCTCGCCCAGGGGAATCTGCCGGACCATCGCGGCCTTGGTGGATTCGATCGAGCGGCCTTCGCGCGCCAGTGCGACGAAGGTCTTCTCCAGCGCCGGTGTCTGGATCATACCCGGCGCGATGGCGTTGACGCGGATCTTGTGCGGCAGTTCAGCGAAGCGCATCGCCGCCGACTTGGTCGCCGAGATGACGGCCGACTTGGCCGCCGCGTAGGCAATGTTGTGCGTCGAGCCGCGATAGGCCGCGACGCTGGCGATGTTCACGATGGCGCCGCGAGCCCGCATGGCGGCGGCCGCCGTCTTCATGCCGTAGAAGACGCCGTCGGTGGTGACGCGAAAGGCCTCGTCCCAGACATCGTCGGGCATGGTGTCGACGGCGCCGGCCTTACCCGAATAGGCGGCGTTCACCAGGATATCGAGCCCACCGAACTGACCCACGACGGCATCGATGAGTGCGCGCCAGCTCGCGGGATCGCCGGCGTCCAGCCGCATGAACTGCGCTTCGCCGCCCGCCGACCGGATCATCTCGGCAACCGAGGGGCCACGCCGCTCGCTGACATCGGCCACCGCAACGCGCGCGCCTTCCCGCGCGAAGACCCGGCAGATCGCCGTGCCGATGCCGCCGGCACCACCCGTCACGATCGCAACCTTCCCCTCCAGCCGCTTCATTCCAATCTCCTGCTGTATTGCCGGAACAAGATTCCCCACAGAGACACAGAGGACACTGAGGGGCACAGAGAGAACGAGTTCGCGCGCCTGTCGTGCGCACTATCCTTCTCTGTGTTTCTCTGTGTCCTCTGTGCCTCTGTGGTGAATCTTCTTCATCTTCCTCGTCATCCCGAACGCGCCATGCGGGCGTCGCGCAGGGCGCTGCGGCGCACCTTGCCGGCGTCGTCGCGCAGGAAGTCGTCGACGAACTCGAACGTGCGCGGGATCTTGTAGCGGACCAGCCGCGACTCGAGGTAGGCGCGCAAGGCGTCTTCGCCGACCCGGCCACGCGCGTCAGGCGCCAGCTGCACCAGGGCGTGCACGCGATGGCCCATGTCCTCGTCCGGCAATCCGATCACGACGCTGGAGCCAACGTCGGGATGGGCATCGAGCGCGGCCTCGACCTCGGCCGGATAGATGTTGGCGCCACCCGACACGATGAGATCGGTGCGCCGGTCGACGATGTAGAGATAGTCGTCGGCGTCGAGATAGCCGAGATCGCCGATCGACTCCCAGTCACCCAGCGATTTGGCGTCGGCGCCGAGATAGTGGTAGGTCGAGCCTCGCCCCGCATCAGGCAAGAAGAAGATCTCACCCACCTGCCCGGGCGCGCAATCGCCGCCCTGCTCATCCACCACCCGCAGCCTCGAGCCCGGCACGATGCGGCCGACCGACCCCTTGTGCGCCAGCCATTCAGTGCCCGAGATCACCGTCGCCCCCTGACGTTCGGTGCCGCCGTACAGCTCGAAAATGCGCTCCGGTCCCAGCCAGTCGATCCACTGCTCCTTGAGCCACATCGGGCAGGCCGATGCCATGTGGAAGACCACGCGCAGGCTGTCGAGATCGAACGCGGTGCGCTGCTCAGCCGGCAACCGCCAGATGCGATGCATCATGGTCGGCACGAAATTGACCCACTGCACGCGATGGCGGGCGATCAGATCAAGTGCCTGCAGCGGATCGAACCGGCTCATGCTCACGACATGGCCGCCGATGAACAGCCCGGCATGCATCAGGCTGAACGGCGCATTGTGATAGAGCGGCCCGGGATTCAGCAGCACGTCGCCCGGCTGCATGCCCAGCATGCCGGTCGCGGGATCCCATGCCGCCGGCATGTGATCGACGATGATCTTGGGGCGACCGGTCGAACCGCCGCTGCTCATGGCCTTCCAGTGCGGCGCAATCTTCACCGGCAGGGCATCGGCCGACAGCGCGGCGTCCGGCACCTGGCCGGCCGGCAGCACGTTCCAGCCCGGCAGGCGCGCCGGATCGGGACCGACCACGAGGCTGGGCCGTACCAACTCGACGATCGCCCGCAGTTCGATGTCCGGCAGGCGCGAGGACACGATGTTGGGCGTGGCGCCGAGCTTCCAGATCGCGAACGAGGTTTCGAAGAACTCGAGGCTGTTGGGCAGCGCGATGGTGACGAAATCGCCCTCGCCCACGCCGCGTGATGCCAGCAGCCGGGCCCGGCGGTTGGCGCGCGCCTCAAGCTCGTCCCAGCGCAGTGTGACGTCGTCCTGCGTCAGCGCCGCGCGCGCAGGGTCGCGCGCGGCATGATAGGCCGGCAGGCTGCCCATCGGGACCGCGACCGCCGGCGACGGCTGCAACGCGGACGAATTGAGAGTGACCTCGGCCATCGGAGATCTCCCGGTGCGTTTCCTCTTTGCTTGGCGGACAAATTCTACCGTCTGGTCGATAAAATCAACCATGTTCTTCCTCCCCTGTTTCGTGGGGAGGATTACCGTCCCTTGCGCGGCTTCAGGCCGGTGCGGAACAGCTGTACGAACGCCTCGCCGATCTCGCTGGGATCGTTGGGTCCGGACGGATCGTACCAGTACGTGATCCAGTTCAGGGCGCCGTACATGGCGAAAGCCGCCATGCGCGGGTCGCACGACGCGATCGATTTGTCCTTGATGCCCTCGGCAACGATGTCGCGCAGCACCTGTGTCGCCTCGCGCAGGCCCTGGCGGAACTTCTGCAGCTCGGCATCCTCGCTGCCGACGTCGCGGATGGTCATCACCAGGCATTTGCCGTAGTCGGTGGAAATCGCCTCGGCGTAGCTTTTCAGGAAGATCTCGAGCTTCTCGAGGCCGACCTTACGGCTCTCTGTAGCATCCTGGATCGTCTTGCTGATGCCGTCCCACACCCGCGCGCGGCACTCGGCCAGGATCTCGGCCTTGTTCTGCACGTAGTAATAGATGGTGGGCTTGGTGACGTTCAGGCTGGCGGCGATATCGTTCAGCGTCGTGTTGCGATATCCCTTTTCCTGGAACAGCCGAGCAGCCGTGGCGATCACCGCCTCGCGCTTGACGTCATAGGCCTCGGCGCGTCGCCGCCTGCCGGGCCGCCACAGCGGCTCTGGCGGCTGTCCCGCCGGCCGCGTTTCTTGCGATGCCATCGGACCTCGTTGCTGTATGGCTCACCGCGGCAATCATACAGGATTGCATGTTGAAATCAGATCGATTTCTAATGACCGGTCGGTCCAATTTCGCGCTGCGCGCGTTGAAGCCATGCCGCCGTGCCTGTATGGAAAGGCCATGAGCATCGCCACGACGGAATCGCCCTGGGGCAGCACGCCCCGCAAGCACCGGTCCAAATTCCAGCTCAAGCGCGACGCCGTCCTGGAGGCGGCCGCCGCGTTGTTCCGCCAGCGCGGCTACGAAGGTGCCTCGCTGAACGAGCTGGCCGACATCCTGAACATCACCAAGCCCACGATCTACTACTACGTCGAAAGCAAGGACCGGCTGCTGCTGGATATCAAGATCCAGGTCCAGGAGCAGATCCTGACGTTCATGAAAGCGACCGTCGCCGGCCCCGGCACCGCGCTTGAAAAGCTGCGCGCCATCATGATCCGCTATGCCGAGTTCATGATGTCGGACTACGGCACCTGCCTGTCGCTGATCGCCAACCGCGAGATCGGAGAAAAGGGCCGCATCGAGGTGGAAACGCGTATCGAGGAGGCCAACCAGATCCTCTATCGCCTGCTGGACCAGGGCAAACGCGAGGGCAGCATGGTCGTGCCCGACCGCGTCGTGGCCTGCCATGGCCTCTTCGGCTCGCTGAACTGGATGTCGCAATGGGCCAAGCCGGACGGCCGCCTGCCGCCCGACAAGCTGATCCCCATGCATGTCGACATCCTGCTGTCCGGCGTCGCCGCCCCTACCGCACGCGCACCTGACAAGCCCAAGCGTCGCCGTAGTTAGCATTATCGCTGTCATCCCGAGCGCAGCGCGGGATCCAGGAGCGGCGCTGGGTCCCCCTCGCTGCGCTCGGGACGACAGCGATCGTCTCCATTGACTTACCGACCGGTAGATATAATTTAGATCAACCGGAGGAAACCAATGACATTCGAGCTGACCAGCCTGCTGAAGCGCGCCGTGCAGTTGCATGGCCGCGAGGGCGCCACCGTGCACGGCACGCGCCAGCGTACCTGGGCCGAGATCGCGACGCGGTCGGCGAAACTGGCCGGTGCCCTGCGGGCATTGGGGGTACGGCCCGGCGATCCAGTGGCGATCCTGGCGCATGCGTCGGACCGCTATCTCGAGTATCTCTGGGGCGTGCTGTGGGCCGGCGGCGTGCTCGATCCGATGAACGTGCGCCACGCGCGTCCCGAGATCGCCTATTGCCTCAACGACTCGGTGGCCAAGATCCTGCTCGTCGACGGCGCCTTCGCCGCCATGACGCCGGCACTGCGCCAGGACGCGCCCCATCTCGCGACCTTGATCTGGATCGGCGACGGACCGGCACCCGACGGCATGCTCGACTACGAGGCACTGGTGGCACGGGCCGCACCGGCCGAGGACGCGCGACGGCGCAACGATGACCTCGCCGGCATCTTCTACACCGGTGGTACCACGGGCCAGGCCAAGGGCGTGATGCTGAGCCACACCAACCTGATGACGGCGGTGCTGGTCGGCTACGGCACGCGCATGGTGGCCGAGGGCTCCGCCCTGTTGCACACCATGCCCCTCTTCCACCTGTCCGGCATCGTGACCATGCTGTCGGCGACCGGGCGCGGCAATCGCAACATCCTGCCGCCGCGTTTCGAGCCCGGCGAAGCGCTGCGCCTGATCGAACAGTATCGCCCGACCGCGGTGGTGTTCGCGCCCACCATGCTGCAGATGCTGCTCGATCATCCCGCCTTCGCGCAGACGGATGTGTCCAGCCTGGAAACCGTGACCTATGGCGCCTCGCCGATGCCCGAACCGCTGCTGCGGCGCGCGATCGCCGTGCTGCCCAAGACCTGCGGTTTCGTGCAGGCCTACGGCATGACCGAGACGTCGGCGTCGGTCACCCTGCTGGGTCGCGAGGACCATGATCCGGATGCGCCGACCGCGCATCGCCTGCGTGCCGCCGGCCGCGTGGTGCCGGTGTCCGAGCTCCGCATCGTGGGCCCCGACGGCAATGAGGTGCCACGCGGCCAGACCGGCGAGATCGCCGCCCGCGGCCCCAATGTCATGCTGGGCTACCTCAACAAGCCCGAGGAGACGGCCAAGGCGCTGCGCGACGGCTGGATGCACACCGGCGATGGCGGCTACATGGACGAGGATGGCTACATCTACGTCGTCGATCGCATGAAGGACATGATCGTGTCGGGCGGCGAGAACGTCTATTCGGTCGAGGTCGAGTCGGCGGTCAGCCGGTTCCCGGCCGTCGCACTGTGCGCCGTGATTGGCATCCCGCACCCCAAGTGGGGCGAGGCGGTGCACGCCATCATCCAGCTCAAACCCGACGCCTCGGCCACGGCCGAGGAGATCATCACCCACTGCCGCGAACAGATCGCCGGCTACAAGTGCCCGCGCTCGGTCGACATCCGCAGCGAGCCGCTGCCGCTCACCGCCGCCGGCAAGATCCAGAAGAACGTCCTGCGCGCCCCGTTCTGGGAAGGCTACGCGAGGCGGGTGAACTGACTTGCTGTCGTCGTGAGTGCAGCGAAGGACCCTGCGGTACATCGCGTGGCCAAGGCGGAACGAGTGCGTTCTATTGAAGATCTCATCACAGAGTTCCGCACCGGCTACGCCGACCACAAGGAACGAAACGGCGCACGGTGGTCTGGGCAAACGCTGGGGGCGCGCGACTCCGTCGCGCGTCTTCGTCTGGATCGACACATGACGCGCCACGGAGTGGCGCGCCCCCAGCGTGTGATCGACCTGCCTTGGCCAGTTTCCTTTCAGGCACAGAGGGCACAGAGGCTCACAGAGGAAAAAGAGACGCGACCGAAGGCGCACCCATGACCTCTCTGTGAGCCTCTGTGCCCTCTGTGCCTCTGTGGTGAATCTTTCCTGCCTTGAAACACGCACCCTCTTCGATCGACGCACCGCGAGGTCCTTCGCTGCGCTCAGGACGACAGCAGATTTGCAGCACAGGTAGACCCCCGCACGATCCCTCGCTACGCTTACGATGATCAAGACGCGAGGTGTTGCGCATGGATGTCGTTCGCTCATCGCAGGACCACCGGTGAAAGCGCCGCCGCATCGGCGGATCGCCTTCTATGTCGCCGCGGTAGCCGGCGTGATCGCCTGGCTGGGCGGGCGCTGGCTGGCGCCCGGGCTTGACGTCATCATCGCCGCCGACGCGTTCTTCCTGTTCTACCTGGTGCTGGCGCTCACCGGCATGCCACGGCTGACGGCCAACTTCCTCAAGCACCGTGCCGACAGTGCCGACCAGCCGGTGTGGATCATCTTCGTCGTCACGCTCGCCACCGCGGTCGTCGCCCTGGTTTCGCTGTTCATCCTGATCAACCGCAAGGAAAGCCCGGGCACCTTGGCGCTGGTACTGACGCTCGCTTCGGTGCCGCTGGGCTGGTTCACCGTCCACACGATGGCGGCGCTGCACTACGCGCACCTCTATTGGCAGCCGCCGGCCATCGGCGCGCACGCGCGGCGCGGCCTGCAGTTCCCCGGCGATGCCGAACCGAACGGTTGGGACTTCCTCTACTTCGCCTTCGTGATCGGCATGGCGGCCCAGACCTCCGACGTCGCCGTGACCGTCCGCATCATGCGCGTGACCTGCCTGGTGCACTCGATCATTTCGTTCTTCTTCAACACGGTCCTGGTGGCCGCCGCCGTCAACGTGGTGGTGTCGCTGGGCAGTTGACCCTGGGAGCGCGAGCCTCCGGCCCGCTCATGTCGCGGCGCTACGCGACGCGGACGGGACGGCCGCGCTCGCAGCCGTCGTTGCGGCTGACCGTGGCTTTCAGAACCTCCACCGCGATCTCCTGCGCCGCCCGGGCGCAGGCGGAACCGATCGCCAGCAGCGGCTTGTCCCGTGTCAGCAGCCGGGTCGGCACGAAGCAGGCGAGTACGCCCGATGCCGTCTCGTCGGCGGCGCCGATCGAGGCCATGACCGGTGTCATGCCCCCGGTGCTCGCCGCCTGCTCCGACGTGTAGAAGCCCTGCCTCCGGCCATTGCGCACGATCTGCTCGATCCGCGCCGCGATCTCCTGCCCATCGGCCGGCTGGTCGTGGCGCAGATGCGCCAGCGCATCGCTGCGCTTGCGCGCCGGCAGCGCGGCGGCGAACAACCGGCCCAGCGCGGAGTCGAACAGCGCGATGCGCGCGCCGGTATCGATCCCGTACGGCGCGGCCTGACCGTCGGTGGCACAGCGATCCACGCAGATCACCGTCTGCCGCGAGGCTGCCACCAGCACGGCGCTGCCGCCGAAGCGGGCGACCAGCGCTTCCAGATGCGGGCGCAGGCGGTGCCGCGCGCGATTGTAGTGCTGCACCGCGAAGCCCAATGCCAGGGTCGAGGACGCCAGCGAGTATTTGCGCTCGCGCCGGCAGTAGGCGAGGTAGCCGAGCTCGACCAGCGTATGCGTCAACCGCGACACGGTCGGCTTGGGCAGGCCCGTGCGGGTGGCGATCGCCTGGTTGCCGAACTTCCCGTCGCCGTCACGGAAAGCCTCGAGGATGGCGAGGCCACGCGCCAGCGAGGTGACGAATTGGCGGCTCGCCACCGCCTCGTCGGCGGACAGCATGGCGTCGTGCGGCAGGTGTACCTGCGACCACGGTGTCTGGTGCATCGATGCCCTCATCGTCTTCGGTTCAATCGAGCAGAACCCACTTCTGACCGTCGAACTGTCTCAATCGAAGGCGGCGGTATGCCGCGACGTCTTGCGGTGTCGTCGTCAAAGCGATCCCCGGCAGCAGCAACGGCGGTCGAAGATCCTTGAGATTCTTGGCCGCATTCATGATGTTCTCTCGCGTCAAATTGCTGCCAACACGCTGTAAGACATGCTGCAGCACCGACGCCGTCAGGTGCGAGGCGACGCAATCGTCGAGCGGCTCCTGTGGTGCCCAGTTTTTCATGAACGCGAGGTAGTTCTTCATGTCGTCGTCGTTCGCCCACGCCGGATCGCTGGGCAACTTGACGAACGCCGTCGAAATCACGCCGACCGACTTCTCGAACCCGGCGGGTGCCAGGACCTGGCTGATGGCACCCGACGCGTTGACCAGGAGGTGCAAGGGCTTCCAGTCGAGATCGTAGACCTTACGGATCGCCTGGGTGGCGAACTTCGGCGTGCTGATGTTGATGAGCACGTCCGCTCCCGATGCCTTGAGTGCGATGATCTGCGACTCGATGGTGGGATCCGTCGTCTCGTAGCTCTGCTCGGCCACCAGCAGTTTCTTGCCCGTCTCACCCAGGGCGTGTTTCAGCCCATGCAGGTGGTCCTTGCCGAAATCGTCGTTGGCGTACAGAACCCCGATCCGGGCATTCGGCCGGTGCTTCAGCACGTAGTCGGCGTAGATTTTCTGTTCGATCTGATATGACGGGTAGAGCGGCATGGTCCACGGGAACCTGGCCGTATCGTTGAATTTCGACGCGCCGGTCGAGATCATCAGCTGCGGTACCTGCTTGGTGTTGAGGTACTTGTGGACCGCCGTATTGGTCGGCGTACCGACGGTGCCGAAGATCAGCAGAACCCGGTCCTGCTCGACCAGCTTACGCGTCTGTTCCACGGTCTTGGGTGGACTGTAGGCGTCATCCAGCGAGATGAAGTTCACCTGCCGGCCGTTGATACCGCCTTCGCTGTTGAGCCTCTTGAAATAGGCGGCCAGACAGCGACCACCGACGCCGTAGGCCGACACCGGACCACTGTAGGGAATGGTGTGGCCGATCTTGATCTCGCTGTCGGACGCGCCCGGACTGTACTTTTTCTCCTCGGCGGCGGCTGCCGAGAGGGTCAGGCCAACAACCACGCACGACAATACGGGGAACCAGCTTTTCATGACGTCCTGCCCGTCCGAGTGCTTCATCTAGTTCATCAGGACCCATTTCTGGCCATCGAAGCGCTGCAGGCGCAGCGTCGTGTAGGCAGCGACATCCTGTGGCGTGGTGCGCAGCGTGATGCCCGGCAGCAGCATGGGCGGCCGCAGATCCTGGATGCTCTTGGCCACTTTCATGACGTTGTCGCGCGTCAGCGTATTGCCGGCACGCTGCAGCACGTGGTGCAGCACCGATCCGGCCAGGTAGCCCATGGCGCAGAAGGCATCGTCCGGCGAATCCTGCGGATCCCACTTCTTCATGAAGGCGACGTAGGCCTTGACGTCCTCGTCCTGCGCCCACGCCGGATCGCTGGGCGTCTTGATGAAGGCGGCGGTGATCAGGCCGACCGAATTCTCCAGCCCGGCCGGCGCCAGCACCGAGCTGATCGAGCTCGAGGCGTTGACGACCAGATGCAGCGGCGCCCAGCCGATGTCGCGCGCCTTGCGGATGGCCTGGGCCGCGAACTTGGGCGTGCTGATGTTCACGAACACCGTGGCGCCCGAGGCCTTGAGCGCGATGATCTGCGAATCGATGGTGGGATCGGTGGTCTCGTAGCTCTGCTCGGCCACCAGCAGCGCCCTGCCCTTCTCGCCCAGCGCCTGCTTCAGGCCGTGCAGGTGGTCCTTGCCGAAGTCGTCGTTGGGATAGATGACCGCGATCTTGGCGTCGGGCCGGTGCTTGAGGATGTAGTCGGCGTAGATCTTCTGCTCGAGGTGATAGGAAGGATAGAGCGGCGTCGTCCACGGGAACTTGGCGGTGTCGTTGAACTTCGACGCGCCGGTCGAGATCATCAGGTGCGGCACCTGCTTGGTGTTGAGGTACTTGTGGATCGCGGTGTTGGTGGGCGTGCCCACGGTGCCGAAGATCAGCAGCACCTGGTCCTGCTCGACCAGCTTGCGGGTCTGCTCCACCGTCTTGGGCGGGCTGTAGGCATCATCCAGCGAGATGAAGTTGATCTGCCGGCCGTTGATGCCGCCCTCGCTGTTGACCTTCTTGAAGTAGCCGGCAATCGCGCGTCCGCCCGATCCGTAGGCCGACACCGGACCGCTGTAGGGCATGGTGTGGCCGATCTTGATCTCGGTGTCGGACACGCCCGGCCCGTAGTCCTTGGCCGCGGCGGGCGCCGCGGACAGCACGGCAATGGAGAACAGTCCGGCCAGCGCCGGCGCCCAGAGCTTCATCGTTTCCCACCCGGTGATTTGCTGCGTTCGTTTGGCGATCAGTTTATCGACCAGACGGTAGAATTTAGACTCCGACGTGCCTTGTCAAGGCCGCTCGCCATCCGTGGCCGCGCGCGTAAGGTCGCGTCAGACGATCAAGGAGACCCGCATGACCGCCCGGCCCAGCCCCTACCGCTTCCTGCTGATCAACCCATTCAGCCTGGCGCCGGGCAGCAGCTTCCAGATGCGCCCAACAGACGGCCCCAAGGAAGAGCAGCTCTACAACCATGCCGACGTGGCGCCGGTGCTCGAAGGCGTCGACTGGGATCTGCATCCCGGTGCACGCGCGACACACGGCAACTGGCCGGTCGAGACCCGGCAGGAGTTCCTCTCGGTCGGCGCCAATCGCCTGCCGCTGGTGCGCGAGGCCTGCGCCGGTGGCCGCTACAACGCCATCGTGCTGTTGGGTGGTGGCGATCCGGCATACATGGAGGCGCGCGAGATCGGTCGTCAGTACCGCATCCCCATCACATCGTGCGCCCATGCACAGATGCATGTCGCCGGCCTGCTCGGCGACAAGTTCAGCATCATCGACGTCTCCGAAACCCACAACATGCAGATGGCCCACCTCGTCGTGCAGTATCGGATGACCGGGCGGTGTGCCTCGATCCGCAACGTCAACTTCCCGCTGCCCAAGCCGCACCTGCCCGACGAACGGCCGATCCAGGCCGAGCGCGACCGGGCGCTGGCGGGCAAGCCCTCAGTGATGTTGAGTGCTGCCGTGACCGAGGCGGTCGCCGCCATCGAGGACGACGGCGCCGACGTGATCATGCTGGGCTGCTCGGCGGCCTACTGGATGCAGCCGCTGCTGCAGAAGCGCCTGAACACCATCGGCTGGGACGTGCCGGTGCTCGAGGGTTATCGCTGCGCCATCGCGGTCGCCAAGACTCTGGTCGACCTCGGTGTCGACGCCAGCGGCCTCGCCTTCCCCGGCGAGCGGCCGGCGAAGTGGCGGCGCAAGAAAGTGTTTTGACGCGCGCGGCGGCGGCCGGTGCTGGACAACCGGGACTCGCTTCCGTACCATCCTCAGGTCTCGCAAGTTCAATAACCATTCAGGCGCGAGGCACCATCCCGGATATCCATACCGACTCGAACGGAAGGTATGACCATGGCCACACCGCTCCGGGCCGTGCCATCGCGCAGGCCTCGTCTCCCGCATCCCCACGCCGCTCTGGGCTATCTGCGCCGCCGCCGCATCGTCGGGGCTCCGCTCGCCGTGCTAGCGTTGCGCAGCGCGCAGGCGCAGGGTCACTGGCCCAATCAGCCCATCCGGCTGCTGGTCGGCTTTCCTGCCGGCGGCTCCGCCGACATTCCCGCACGCGCGCTGGCGCAGGCAATCGGCGACACGCTGGGCCAGCCCATCGTGGTTGAAAACCGCGCCGGCGCCGGCGGCGCCATTGCCGCCGAAGCCGTCGCGCACGCCTCGGCCGACGGCCACATGCTGCTGATGCTGCCGTCGGGCGCCCTGCTGCTGCCGATGCTGCGCCGCAGCCTGCCCTTCGATCCCTACACCGACTTCCAGCCGATCGCCATGGTGGCCGAAGCGCCGCCGGTGCTTTGCGTACCGTCGGCATTGGGCATGACCGACCTCGCTGCGTTCATCGCTCAGCTGCGGCGACCCGATCACGCGCTGACGTACGCGCTGTCAGGACCAGGCACCAGTTCGCAGATCAACTTCGCGCTGCTGATGCAGGCTACCGGCACGACGGCCGTCGCCGCCATGTATCGCGGCGATCCCGACATGCTGCGCGATCTGCTGGCCAATCGCGTGCAGGCGACATTCCTGTCGGTGCAGACCGCGCTGCCGCATATCGCCAGCGGCGCGCTGGTCGCGCTGGGTGTCGCTGGCGAGACGCGATGCTCGGCGATGCCGGGCGTGCCGAGCATGGCGGAGCTCGGCCTGCCGTCGGTCGCCTACGTTCCCTGGTGGGGCATCGCCGCGCCCAAGGGGCTTGCCCATCCGATCCGTGATCGCCTGGCCGTGGCCATCCGCCGCGTGGTGACGTCGGCTGACTTCCGCCAGCGCCTGGCGCAGCTCGGCGCCGATCCACGCGATCTCGGACCGCAGGACTTCGCCGCGCTGATCGCGGCCGAGCGACAGCGGCTTGCCGCCATCGCCACCACGGCCGGACTCAAGCCGGAATGAAGTCAGGGCCGGGCGATTCCGGCGCCTGTTCGTGACGCCTGTCGATGGTGTCGGCCTTTTGACCGTTCGTGGATTTTTCCACCTGGCGCATACCAGCGCGCTTTCTTCCGGACTGCGGGCGAAGGATCAGTCGACATGCTTCTCACGATCGCCGCCTCGGCCACAGGTTCGATGTGAGCAGACCGGCCCACGGCCTCGATCGCCATGGCACGGACATGGGCGTCAGGGTCCGCGTCGAGCAGCTGGATGGCCTTCTTCAACAAAGGACCGTCCGTGGGAAGACAGGCGTCTGTCTTGCAGCGATCACAGCTCAGGCTGTGCAAAGCCGAAACCCTCACCCGCGCATCGGGATCATCCAACATCTTGAGCAGCGGCTGCATCGCGTCTGCGGTCAGCAATCGGTCAAGCAGACGACAGCATTGATAGCGGGCTTCGGCGTCCGGATGCTGCAGCCCCTCGACCAACACCGGAACCGCTGCCGCACCGCGGCCTATGAAAACGCGCATCGCCGTCCCTGCCCGGTAGGGACGAGCAAGGTCTTCGATCAATGTCGCGTCGTCGACGTCCATTCGCCTTGCATAACTCTCTTGTGAGGCAAGTCAAGCCGGCGCGTCGCGGAGCACCGCATCACAGGCACCGCAGATTGAATGGTGGGATACGCCCCTAATCACGAAGCCGGCCCAGATCACGTCAGGTGGCTAAGCGGCGTCGCCGGGGAATCCGGCATTCGATGCGACCTCTTGATTCGCTGCCGCTGCTCAGACCGCTCGAACTTCGGCAAGCCGCTTGATTGCGTGCTCGTCGTTCCAGCAGACGGCGGCTTCCCATGCGGCCGATGCTTGCGCGGCGATGTCATGCGCGTCGCCGTCGAGGCCGGCGGCGTTGTGGGGCAGCACCAGGTCAAGGTCGGGGGCGTCGACGTGCGACTCGTCCCAGTCGATCAGCGCGACCCGATCTGCGGTCATCCGGATATTGCGCGGATTGGGGTCGCCGTGGACGACGCATGTCCGACGCCCGATGAGCCGAGCCCACGCTGCTCGGCATCGAGCAACGCCCTCCGGCGGCATCGCGCCGAGGTCGATCCTCGTCCCGGTCTCGGCGTGCAGGAGGTCGGTCGACGATCGCCAACCCGGGCGCTGCGGCCAGCCCTGCGTCAACCGATGCAGCCGGCGGAGCGTGTCGGCCGCGCGCCGCCAGTCGGCCTCCGTCTCGGGCGGTCCGCCCTCCACATATGTCATCACCACCAGGCCGTCCGCGAACAGCCGGCCATCCATCGTCGGGATCGGCACTGGCACGGTCAGACCTTCCCGGGCGAGATGTTGGAGGAGCTCGGTCTCCCACGCGAGATCAGCGTCGCTCCTGGCACCGATACGACCGACCGCGAGGTGCCCGTGGACGCGCACGCTCCACACGTCGTTGGCAACGCCGCCAGCGAGCGGTTCGATGCGGGCGGCGTCTTCACCCCACTGCCCGAGTGCCTCCCATCCCACTGGCGACATCCTCGATCAACCCGATTGGTGCTTGGCTTTAACAGTATCCATCGTAACCGGCGAGGTTGGGTTGCAACTGAGGTGCTGAAGCAGGCGGCGATGGCATGAGGGGCCTGTCTCCAGTGCCACGGAAGGAGTTCGTGCGGCCGTGCACTCGCCTCCGCGATCGGAGCCGGCGAAGAGCCATGCCTTCCCTGTCCGCCACACCCGCTTGACAGGCGGTGGCTGTTGCCTATGATGATCCATATAGGTAACCGCGTTTCACTAATAAAACAAGAGCGGACACGCGATGACGACCACATGGCACGACGTAGCAGCGCCTGAGGACGTAGCGGAGGACATGCCCATCACGGTGAAGCTGGGCGACCGTGATGTCGGCCTCTATCGCCTCAATGGCGAATTCTATGCGCTCGAGGATGTGTGTCCTCACGCCTACGCCCTGCTCTCGCAAGGCTTCATCGAGGGCGACGAGATCGAGTGCCCGCTGCACGGCGCCAAGTTCCACATTCCCACCGGCCGCTGCACCAAGGAGCCGGCTGATCGCGATCTGCGGCGCTATGACGTGAAGCTCGAATCCGGGCGCCTGTTCGTCGGCGTCGCGTGAGGTTCGGAACAATGCCCGACCTTCGCATCGAATTCCGCAACGTCACCAAGCGCTTCCCGCCGCGCGGCGCTGGCGCCCAACCGGTGGTGGCCGTGCAGAACGTGTCCGTGTCGATCGGCGACGGCGAGATCGTGGCGCTGATCGGGCCCAGCGGCTGCGGCAAGTCCACCCTGCTCAACATGGGCTCGGGCCTTTATCTGCCCAGCGACGGCGAGGTGCGCATCGACGGCCAGCTGGTCAGCGGCCCCAATCCGCAGGTGGCGTTCATGCTGCAGAAGGACCTGCTGCTGCCGTGGCGTACCATCCAGCAAAACGCCGAGTTCGGGCTCGAAGTGCGCGGCATGCCGGCGCGCGAGCGGCGTGAGCGCGCCAAGGCGTTACTGGCAAAATGCCATCTCGCCGGTTTCGAGAACCACTATCCGCACCAACTGTCGGGCGGCATGCGCCAGCGCGCGGCGCTCGCGCGCACCTTGGCCGTCGATCCGGTCGTGCTGCTGATGGACGAGCCGTTCTCGGCACTGGATGCGCAGACCAAGATGGTGCTGCAGCAGGATCTCGCCCGCACCTTGGCGGCCGAGAAGAAGACGGCGCTGCTGATCACGCATGATTTGGTCGAGTCCATTACGCTCGCCGACCGCGTTCTGGTGATGAGCCAACGTCCGGGCACGATCATCGAGGAAATCCGCCTGGATGACCTGCCGGACCGCGACAACCCCATGGTGCGCCGCAGCCGGCCGCGCGTGCACGAGTACGCCGCACGGCTGATGGAGCTGCTGCACATCTATGACACCGCCGACGCCCGTGCGGTCTGAGTATGTCTTCGATGCGACGCCTCCTGTCATCCCCGAGCGTAGTCCCCGCCGTCATCCCGAGCACAGCGAGGGATCTTTTCGTCAGAGCGCACCGTGCGCCGTTTCGAAAAGATCCCTCGCTGTGCTCGGGATGACGGGTGGGCTCAAGCCGTTTCAGCCGGAGACCCGACGATGTTGACGAAGCGAGCCTTTATGACCTCGACGGTCGCCGTCGCAGCCACCGCCATCGCGGGATCTGCGCGCGCACAGGCCGAGGAAATCACCTACCTGCTGCCTGCCGCCGCGTTCCTGCCGGCCTTCGGGCCGTGGATGCTGGCGCAGGGCCGCGGCTACTACGCCGCCGAGGGGCTGAAGGTGAACTTCGTCGTCGCCAAGGGCGGCGTCGATGTCGCCAAGCAGGTCGGCGTCGGCAACGCCCTGATCGGCGGCGCCATCGGCGACACGCCGATCATCGCGCGCGCCCAGGGCATCCCGGTCAAGGCCGTCGCCGTGCTGGGCGGCCGCTCGCTGACCCAGCTGGTGGTGCATGACGGCAAGGGCATCAACGGGCCCAAGGACCTCAAGGGCCGCATCATCACGACGATGGCCTACCAGGACACCACGTTCTTCGCGCTGCAGGGCATGCTGGCCTCGGCCGGCTTGAGCAAGAACGATGTCGATGCGCAGGCCGCCGGTCCCGCCGGTGTGTGGCAGCTGTTCGCCGCCGGCAAGGCCGACGCGATGGCTGCCGTGCCCGACTGGATCGCCTCGGTGACCGACGCCGGCATCAAGATCAAGATCTTTTCGTCGGATGACTTCTTCAAGAGCATGGCGCAGGCGATCCTGGTCGCCGACGACACCATCCAGAAGCGTCCCGACGTGGTGCGCAAACTGGTGCGCGCCACGCTCAAGGGCATGCAGGACATCATGAAGGATCCCGCTGCCGCGGCGCGCGACTACATCAGCGCCGTGCCGCAGCACAAGGGCAAGGAAGCCTATATCGAGGCCGTGTTCCGCCTCTACAACACCTACGTCTATCCGGGCCAGACCGTGCTGGGCACCATCGACGCCGAGCGGCTGGCGGCGGTGCAGCAGTTCTATGTCAAGGAAGGCATCGTGCCCAAGGCGGTGCCGGTCGCCGACCTGTTCACGAACCAGTTCGTGCAATAGCCATGGCCCACGTCGCCGACGCCGGCAGCGACGCTGCCGTCACCGACAGGACACCAGCTGCCGCGGTCGCGCCTGCGCCAGCCGGTACGTCGGGCTTCACCGCCGGCACGATCATCGCCAGCCTCGCGGTGCTGGCCGCCTTCCTCGCTGCCTGGCAATGGCTGCCGGCGATGGCCGGCGTTCCCGAGTTTGTGCTGCCGCCGCCGTCGACGGTGTGGACGGAGTTCCTGCGCATGCTGGCCAACGACCGGCTGCTGTGGCACGCCGGCATCACGACCTTGGAGATCATCGCCGGCTTCGCGCTGGGCTGTCTGCTGGGCATCGTGATCGGCTTCATCCTGGGCCTGTCGCCCAAGACCGAACTGGTGCTGTCGCCCTACATCCTGGCACTGCAGATCGCGCCCAAGGTCGCCTTCGCACCGCTGTTCGTGATGTGGCTGGGCTACACCGTCTATCCCAAGATCCTGGTCGCCATCCTGATCGTGTTCTTCCCGGTGATGGTGAACGTGCTGACGGCGGTGCGCACGGTCGATCCCGATATGGTGAACCTCGCGCGCTCCTTTTCGGCCAGTCGCCTGCAGGTGTTCCGCATGATCGAGTACCCGGCCTCGCTGCCGCCGCTGTTCGCCGGCCTGCGCATCGCTGCGACGCTCGCGGTGATCGGCGTCGTCGTGGGCGAGCTGGTGGGCGGCAATCTGGGCCTGGGCTATCTGCTCACCTACGGCGAGGGCCAGGGCAACACGGCGATGGTGTTCGTCACCATCATCCTGCTGACCCTGATCGGCATCGTCGCCTATGCGGCCGTGGTGCTGGTCGAGCGCCGGGTGCTGCACTACATGCCCAAAGCACAGCACGTCTCGGTGTGATGCCCATGCTGCGCGACCGACGCATCCTCATCACCGGCGGCGCCCGCGGCCTGGGCCGCGCCTTCGCCGAGGCGGCCATTGCCGCCGGCGCGCGCGTGGCGATCGCCGACATCCTGGAGGATGCCGGCCGCGCGACAGCCGAGGCGATCGGCGCGGTGTTCGCTCCCGTCGATCTCGCCGTGCCGGAGTCGATCGAGGCCTGTGTTGCGGCGGCAGACGCCGCGCTGGGCGGCCTCGACGGCCTGGTCAACAACGGCGCCATCACCAACTCCGGCGGCAAGGGGATGGCAGACCTCGATCCCCAGACCTGGGACCGCGTCATGGCGGTCAACGTGCGCGGCACGTGGCTCGCCACTCGCGCGGCGCTGCCCGCGCTGCGCGCCTCGGGTCGCGGCCGCGTGGTCAACATCGCCTCCGACACCGCCCTTTGGGGCGCGCCGCGGCTGCTGGCCTATGTCGCGAGCAAAGGTGCCGTGATCGCCATGACCCGCTCGCTGGCACGCGAGTTGGGCAGCGACGGCATCACGGTGAACGCCGTGGCGCCGGGACTGACCCTGGTGGAAGCCACCGAATACGTGCCGGCCGACCGGCACCGCCTCTATGTCGAGGGCCGCGCGATCAACCGCACGCAGGTGCCCGACGATGTCTGTGGTGCCGTGACCTACCTGCTGTCGGACGCAGCGGGTTTCGTCACGGGCCAGCTGCTGGCCGTCAATGGCGGCTTCGTGATGCATTGAGAGACGAGAGGAGACGATCATGCCAGACACACCGATCAAGGACGCCAAGGCCCCGCGCTCATGGGATCGTGCCGACGGTGCCAGCTTCGAGCAGTGGATGGAGTCGCGCGTGGCGCGGCATGAGACCCGCCGCTACGACTGGGACGCGCTGAAGTTCCAGGCCGACTTCGATCCGAAATATCGCCGCGCCCAGATGCGCTACGTCGGCACCGGCGGCACCGGCGTGAAGGCCGATACCAAGACCGTGCCGGCCGAGCACTTCACCTTCTCGACCATGCTGCTGCCGGCCGGCGCCGAAGGCCCGATGCACATCCACACCGACGTCGAGGAGATCTTCTTCGTCCTGCGCGGCACGGTGAAGGTGACCTGCGAGAAGGACGGCGAGCGCTGGGAAACCGTGATCGGCGATCGCGACCTGATCTCGATCCCGCCGGGCGTCTATCGCGGCGAGATCAACATCGGCGAGGAGGACGCGCTGATGTGCGTGATGCTGGGCGCCGCCAGGCCGATCACGCCAACCTATCCGCCCGATCATCCGCTGGCGAAGATCAAGCGGTGATTCCCCGGGAGCGCGGGCCTCTGGCCCGCTCATGTCAGGCGAAAGCGCCGCTTTCGCCTTGATGCGGGCGGGACGCCCGCGCTCCCAGGAGGCTCATGATGACCAACCTCGCCGATACCCTGCTCGCGCCCTACCCCGCCGTCCGGCAGCAGACGGCGCGTGGCATCGTGTCCTGCCGCACGGCAGGCAGTGGGCCAGCGCTCTGCCTGTTGCACGGCATCGGCAGCCAATCCGGATCTTGGGTCCGGCAGCTCGATGCGCTGGCACCGCGTTTTCGCGTCACCGCGTGGGACGCGCCGGGCTACGGCGGGTCCGACCTGCTTCCAGCGGTGTCGCCAGTCGCTGCCGACTACGCCGATGTGCTGGCCGCTCTGCTTGACGCGCTCGGCATCGAGCGCACCGTGCTGGTCGCGAGTTCCCTGGGTGCCCTGATCGCGACGTCGTTCGCGGCACGCCAGCCGCACCGCGTCGCGGGCCTCATGCTGCTGAACCCGGCCGGCGGCTACGGACTGGCCGAGCCGGCCGAACGGGAGGCCAAGCTCGCGGCGCGCCTGGATCGCATGGCCCGTCTCGGGCCCAACGGCATGGCGCGTGAGCTTTCCGCCGGCATGCTCTCGCCCGCCGCTTCCGCCGAGGCCCGCGCGCTCGCCACCTGGAGCATCGCGCAGCTGCGCCCCGACGGCTACACGCAGGCTGCCCGCCTGCTGGCGCATGGCCGCCTGGTCGAGGACGCTGCACGTTACGATGGACCGGTGCTGGTGATCGGCGCCTCGGCGGACACTGTCACACCGCCGGCCGGTTGCGAGCGCCTCGCGCACGCCTTCCCACATGCACGCTACCGCCTGCTGCCGGAGGCGGCCCACCTTTCATACCTCGACGCGCCGCAAGCCGTGAACGCGCTGATCACCGATTTCGCGGCCGGCTGCACACAGGGAGTCGCTGCATGAGCGAGGCGACATCACGCTACAATGTCCCCGGCCTGGAGCGCGGGTTGCGGCTGCTGCAGCTGTTCGACCGTACGCGCCGGCGACTCACCGCAGCGGAGATGGCGCGCGGGCTCGAGATCCCGCGCTCGACCGCGTTCCGCCTGGCCCAGACCTTGGAGGCCCTCGGCTTCCTCGAGCGCGAGGGCGACACCTACCGCATCGGCACGGCGATCCTGCGGCTGGGCTTCGAGTATATCGCCTCGCTGGAGATCGCCGAGCTCGGCCGGCCCGTGATCGAGCAGCTGCGCGATGCGACCGAACTGTCGGCACAACTGGTGATCCGCGACCGCCGTGAGGTGGTGGTGGTGCTGAAGGCCTCGCCGACCTCCACTTTCGTGAGCAGCGTCACGGTGGGCACGCGCATGCCGGCGCATGCCACCATCCTGGGCCGCATCCTGCTGGGTGACATCGACGATGCAGCGCTGCGCGCACTCTACCCGGAGGCGACGCTGCCACAGGTCTCGCCGCACGCGCCGCGCACGCTCACTGAGCTGAAACGCCTGGTGCGCGAGGATCATGCGCGCGGCCATGCCGTGAGCGAATCGTTCTTCGAGCACGGCATCTGCGCCGTGGCGGCACCGGTACGCGACCACAGCGGCCGCATCGTCGCGGCGGTCAGCGTCACGGCCCAGCGTCCGAACCTGGAACCCGCGACGCTGCGCGAGCAGCTGGTGGTGCAGGTGTGCGCCGCCGCAGCCGAATTGTCCCGCAGGCTCAATTACCGTCCCGCCGAAGCGGCGTGATCGATCTCAGGAGGCAGCCATGGCAGAGCGAGGCACAATGAGGGTGCATCTGCCCGCCGCGAATACGGCGGAGGTGATCCCCGATTTCAATCCCTACCTTGAGCCCTACCGCAACCCGCGCCGCGACCAGGGCGCCGGCTCGGGCCACATCTACGGGCCGGCACAGCGCGACCTGATCCAGTGGCAGACGCGCCCCGCATTGCCGACGGCCTACGAACAGGCGCTCGCCGATACGCTGGAGCAGATCTTCGCCCAGCGCCTCTACGAACTGCCCGAGATCGTCGCGGCGCTCAACCGCGAGGGCCTGCGCACGCCCGATGGCGCGACGTGGACCGAGGCCAACTTCCAGGACACCTTGCGCCAGCTGGGCAGCCTGGCGTTCGGCTCACCCTAAGCGCGAGGAGCCACGACCATGGCCGATCCCCAGGCAATCGAACAGCGCGTCAACCGCGGCCTGTTGAACCAGTGGTATCCGGTGCTGCCAAGCTGGGCCGTCGCCGGCACGCCGGTCGGCATCACCCGCTTGTCGGAGAACCTTGTGCTGTGGCGCGATGCCGGCGGCGCGATCCACGCGCTGGAAGACCGCTGCCCGCATCGCGGCGCGCGGCTGTCGCTGGGCTGGAACCTCGATGACCGGCTGGCCTGCTGGTACCACGGCATCGAGGTCGACGGCACCGGCACCGTGCGCCGGGTACCGGCGGTCGATCGCTGCCCACTGGAAGGCCGTCAGGCCGTCAAGCGCTATCCGGTACAGGAAGTGCGCGGCGGCATCTTCGTCTATTTCGGCGATGACGCGCATCCCGAACCCTGCCCGCTGCAGCTGCCGGAGGCGCTGATCAGCGACGAACACGGCGCCATCCTGTGCTTCGCCCATTGGCACTGCAACTGGCGCTACGCCGTCGACAACGTCATGGACCCGATGCACGGCGCCTATCTGCACGCGGTGTCACACTCGATGGCTGCCGGTGACAAGTCGGCCACCATGCAGATGCGCAAGACGCCGACCGGCATGATCTTCGAGAAGACGAATCAGCGCGACGTCAACTTCGACTGGACCGAGTTCGGCGACACCGGCGCCATGTGGCTGCGGCTGGCGATTCCCTACCGCGCCAACGCCGGCCCGGGCGGCAGCTTCGGCATTTCCGGCTTCGTGACGCCGGTCGACGAGGATAACTGCACGGTCTTCTTCTGGCGCACGCGCCAGTGCACCGGCTGGGTGCGCGATGTGTGGCAGTTCATGTACCGCACCAAGCTCGAAGGCCTACACTGGGCCGTGCTCGAACAGGACCGCACGGTGCTGGAGAACATGGCACCCAACGCGCGTTCGCGCGAGTTCCTCTACCAGCACGACACCGGCCTCGCCCGCCTGCGCCGGGTGATGGAGAAGAAGGCCGAAGCCCAACTCGATACATTGGCGCAGGCGCAAGCCAAGACGGCGGGCATAGAGCATGTTCATGTACGCACGTTGTCGTCCTGAGCACAGCGAAGGACCCTGCGGTGGGATGTTCATCAGCGACAGCGTGTTTGGCGCAAAGCAACAAGATTCACCACAGAGGCACGGAGGACACAGAGGGCACAGAGATGATGAGACGGCGCACCGGCGGCGAGCGACAGCTCCCCTCAGTGATCTCCGTGTCCTCTGTGCCTCTGTGGTGAACCTTCATCGCCCCACAGCACAACCCTGTGTCATCGAAGCATCGCAAGGTCCTTCGCTTCGCTCAGGACGACCACAATGACCACCGCCTCGCCCTTCGGCCTGCAGGACCGGGTTGCCGTCATCACCGGCGGTTCGTCCGGCATCGGGCTCGCCACCGCGCGCCTGATGCTGAATGCCGGTGCACGCGTCGCCATCTGCGGCCGCGACGGCGCGCGGCTGGAGGCGGCTGCGGCGACGCTCGTCCGTGACGCCGGCAACGATCGCCTGCTGGCACAACGCTGCGACGTGCTCGATGGCGATGCGGTCGCAAGCCTGGCCGACGCTGTCGCACGCCGTCTCGGGGCCGCCGACATTCTGGTGAACAACGCCGGTCAGGGGCGCGTGTCGACCTTCGCCGACACCACGGACGCCGCCTGGCGTGAAGAGCTCGACCTGAAGTTCTTCAGCATCGTGCGCCCGACACGCGCGTTCCTGCCGCAGCTGCAGCGCTCCGACGCCGGCGCCATCGTGTGCGTGAACTCGCTGCTGGCGCGCCAGCCCGAGCCGCACATGGTCGCCACCTCGGCGGCGCGTGCCGGCGTGCTCAACCTGGTGCGCTCGCTCGCCACCGAGCTGGCGCCGCAGCACGTGCGCGTGAATGCCGTGCTGATCGGCCTGGTCGAGTCGGGCCAGTGGCGCCGGCGCTTCGAGACACAGGCAGCACCCGGCGAAAGCTGGGAAGCGTGGACGGCCGCACTCGCCGCCCGCAAGGGCATTCCGCTCGGCCGGCTGGGGCGGCCTGAGGAAGCAGCGAATGCGATCACGTTCCTCGCCTCGCCGCTCGCCTCATACACCACCGGCACCTTCATCGATGTCTCAGGAGGACATTCCCGCCATGTCTGATCGCCCGCGTCGCGTGACGGTGGGAGACCTTGTCGCAGCGTTCCTGGAACGTTGCGGCGTGCGCGCCGCCTTCGGCGTGATCTCGATCCACAACATGCCGATCCTGGACGCCTTCGGCCGCCGCGCTGCGGCCGCCGAAGCCCAGGGCCTCCCTGCTCCCATCCGCTTCGTGCCGGCGCGCAGCGAGCCGGGTGCGGTGAACATGGCCGACGCCCATGCGCGCGTGTCCGGCGGCCTTGGTGTGGCCGTGACCAGCACCGGCACCGCCGCCGGCAACGCCTGCGGCGCCATGGTCGAGGCGCTCACCGCCGGCACACCGCTGCTGCATCTCACCGGCCAGATCGAGACGGCCTACCTCGATCGCGACTTTGGCTACATCCACGAAGCGCCGCGCCAGCTCGACATGCTGCGGGCGGTCTCCAAGGCCGCGTTCCGGGTCCACAGCGCCGAGACGGCGCTGGGTACCTTGCGCGAGGCGGTGCGCGTGGCGCTGACGGCGCCCTGCGGCCCGGTGAGCATCGAGATCCCGATCGACATCCAGGCCGCCGAGGTCGACATGCCGGCCTCGCTGGCGCCGGCAGAGATCGCGCTGCCGCAGCCCAACGCAGCCGAACTCGATGCGCTGGCCGACCGCCTCGCCGGCGCCCGCCGCCCGCTGCTGTGGCTGGGCGGCGGGGCCCGCCACGCCGGCGACGCGGTGCGCCGCCTCATGGCGCTGGGCTTCGGTGTGGTCACCAGCGTGCAAGGCCGCGGCATCGTGCCCGAGGATGATCCGCGTTCGCTCGGCGCGTTCAACCTGCACGGCCCGGTCGAGACCTTCTACGCGACCTGCGATGCGCTGCTGGTGGCGGGCTCGCGGCTGCGCGGCAACGAGACACTGAAGTACAAGCTGAAGCTGCCACGCCCGCTCTATCGCATCGACATCGACCCGCAGCAGCACGGCCGCGCCTACGCCGACGACGTTTTCATCGCTGGCGACTGCGCCGCCGTCCTGAACGGACTGGCCGATCGGCTGGATGGCCGCATGACGGTCGATCCCCGCTTCGCGCGTGACCTCGCCGCCGCGCGCGCGTCGGCCGAGACCCTGGTGAACGACGGGCTCGGCCCCTACGCCGTGTTGGTCCACGCCCTGCAGCAGGCTACCGGGCGCGACTTCGTGTGGGTGCGCGACGTCACGATCTCCAACAGCACCTGGGGCAACCGGGCGCTGCGCCTTTCCGGTCCGCGCGATGGTGTGCACGCGCTGGGTGGCGGCATCGGACAAGGCATCCAGATGGCGCTGGGCGCCGCGCTGGCGGCCGGCGATCGCAGGACCCTGTGCCTGGTGGGCGACGGCGGCCTGCAGGTCAATCTCGGCGAGCTGGCGAGCCTGGTGCAGGAGAAGGCCAATGTCGCCGTGGTGCTGATGAACGACCGCGGCTATGGCGTCATCCGCAACATCCAGGACGCGCAATACGGCGGCCGGCGCTGCTACGCCGACCTGCACACGCCCGATTTCGCAACGCTGGCCCAGTCGCTCGCGTTGCCGTTCCGCCGCATCCGCGATATCGCCGGCGTCGGTGCGATCCTTGAACAGGCGCTGGCGCAGGACGGTCCGGTACTGATCGAAGTCGACATGGTCGCCGTCGGGCCGTTCACCAAGGCCTTCGCCGGCCCGCCAACCGAAAAGGTGCTGGCATGAGCATCCTGGGCATCGACCGCATCACCTACGGCGTCGACGATCTGGCGACCTGCCGTCGGTTCTTCCTCGACTGGGGCCTGCACCTGGTGCGCGAGGCCCCCGAGGTTCTCGAATTCGAGACGCTCAACGGCTGCGAAGTCCATGTGCGGCACACTGACGACCCTGCGCTGCCGGTCGCGATTGAAAGTGGGCCGACCCTGCGCGAGGTCGTCTGGGGCGTCGAGCGTGCCGAGGACCTGACGCGCCTGAGCGCCGCCCTGGGTAGCGCAGCCGGCGATGTTCTGCGGACGACCGACCCCAATGGCCTGGGCATCGCGTTCCGCGTCTCCCGCAAGCGCGCGGTGCAGGTGCAGGGCGTACCGGTCAATGCCTGGGGTCAGCCCGGGCGCGGCGTCAATCAGCGCAGTACCTTCTACGAGCGTGCCGAGCCGGTCGAGGTCGGTCACGTCGTGCTGTTCACTGACCGACTCGCCGACGCCGAGCGCTTCTACGTCGAGACCCTGGGCTTTTGCGTATCGGACCGCTATCCCGGGCGCGGTGTGTTCCTGCGCTGCGCCGCCGAGGGCGGCCATCACGACCTGTTCTTGCTGCAGCCGCCAGGCGTCAAGCGCGGCCTCAACCACGTGGCGTTCGTCGTGCGCGACATCCACGAGGTGTTCGGCGGCGGCCTGCATATCAGCCGCTGCGGCTGGGAAACCGAGATGGGCCCGGGCCGCCATCCGATCTCATCGGCCTACTTCTGGTACGTGAAGAATCCGGCCGGCGGGCTTGCCGAGTACTACACCGACGAGGACCAACTTGACGGTGCCTGGCAGCCGCGCGAGTTCCAGCAAGGACCCGACGTTTTCGCCGAATGGGCCGTGGTCGGTGGCATCGACGGCACCACCCGCCGCGCCAAGCGGATGTGATGAACAACGCCACTCCCGAACCGATCGTCATCGTCGGTGCCGGCCAGGCTGGCGGCTGGGCGGCGAAGACCCTGCGCAGCGAAAGGTTTGCCGGCCGCATCGTGCTGCTGGGTGACGAAGCACATCCGCCACATGAACGGCCGCCGCTGTCCAAGGCCGTGCTCGCCGGCGAGGCTGCGCCGGAAGCGACGCACCTGTTCAAGCCGGAGGACTTCGCCAAGCTTGATCTCGATTGCCGGCCCGGCGCGCGCGTCGCCGCCATCGACCGTGCGGCACGCACAATCACGCTGCAAACGGGCGAGGCAATCGCCTACGGCCGGCTGATCCTCTGCACCGGCAGCCGCGCGCGCACGCTCGGTGTGCCCGGCGCCGACGCACCCGGCGTTCGCTACCTGCGCACGATCGATGACGCGCTCGCGCTGCAGGCCCAGCTCGTCGCCGGCCGCCACCTGATCGTGATCGGCGGCGGCTGGATCGGCCTGGAGGTCGCGGCCACCGCGCGCAAGCGCGGTCTTGACGTGACCGTGATCGAAGCGCTCGACCGCCTGTGTGCGCGCGCCTTGCCGGTCGAGGTGTCGGAGCACCTGCTCGCGCTGCACATGCGCCACGGCGTTACCGTGCGACGGGGCGTCGGCGTCAGCGCCATCGAGACGTCGGGTAGCGGCATCACCGTCGTCCTCGCCGACGGCCATCGCATCGCGGGTGACCAGGTCGTCGTCGGCGTCGGCGTCGTGCCCAACACCGAGCTCGCGGCAGCGGCAGGTCTTGCGGTCGACAACGGCATCGTGGTCGACGACGCCGGCCGCACCACCGATCCCGCCATCTTCGCTGCCGGCGACTGCACCAACTTGCCATTGGCGTGCCTCGATCGCCGTGTGCGGCTGGAATCGTGGGCCAATGCGCAGAACCAGGCCATCGTCGCGGCCAAGACCGCGCTGGGCCAGGACGTCCGTTACGACGAGCTGCCGTGGTTCTGGTCGGACCAGTACGACATGAACCTGCAGATGCTGGGATATCCCGCACACTGGCCGGAGTCGGTCGTGCGTGGCGATCCCGCGTCCGGCAGCTTCAGCCGCTTCTACCTCGAGGACGGACATCTCAGCGCGATCGTCTCGATCAATGCCCCACGCGATTTGCGCGCGGCGCGAAAACTGTTGCAGGCCCGCAAGCCGGTCCGCCCCGAGGATCTCGTCAACCCTGCCATTCAACTGCAGCGCCTGTGATGCTCTTCCTGGGAGCGCGGGCGTCCCGCCCGCTCATGTCTCGGCGCGGCGCGCCGATGCGGGCGGGACGCCCGCGCTCCCAGGATTCCAGCTCTCTATCAATGGAACCCGATGACATGAAACGCCGCCTGCTTCTTTCCCTGCCCCTGCTGGCTGCCCTGCCGCCCGCTCTCGCCGGCACGCGCGCCCGCGCTCAGGCGCCGTTTCCCAATAAGCCGATCCACATCTTCGTCACCGTCTCGGCTGGCGGCTCGATCGACACCATCGCGCGCGCGATCGCCGAGGACCTGGCGCAGCGCATCGGCCAGCCCGTCGTGGTCGAGAACCGCCCGGGCGCCAACGGCAACATCGCCGCGACCGCGGTGGCGCGTGCGGCGGCGGATGGCTACACCCTGCTCGCCACCGGCGGCAGTACGCTCAACCTCAACCCGCATCTCTACAAGCAGCTGCCGTTCGATCCGATCAAGAGCTTCGTGCCGATCACCATGACGGCACGCACCAACTTCATCCTGGTCGTGCACCCCAAGCTCAACGTGAACACGGTCGAAGAATTCGTCGCGCTCGCCAAGGCACGCCCGGGCAAGCTGAATTACGGCTCCGCCGGCAGCGGCAGTCTCATCCACATCGCCACCGAGCTGTTCAACACCGCGGCCGGCGTCGAAACCAGCCACGTGCCCTACAAGGGCCTGGCGCCGGCGGTGAATGACCTGCTGGCCGGCCAGATCGATTTCATGTTCGATTCGGCAACGACCATGTCGCACATCCAGGCCGGCAAGCTGAAGGCGCTGGCCGTGGTCGGCCCCAACCCGCTGCCGGCACTGCCCGACCTGAAGGTGCTGGCCGCACACGGCATCAAGGGCGTCGAGGTGGCGTCGGGATGGCATGGGCTGCTCGCGCCCGCCGGCACGCCGCCCGACATCGTGGCGCGGCTCAACACGGAGGCGCGCGCCGTGCTGGCCACCGACAAGCTGCAGAAACTCATTGCCGCGCTCGGCGCCGAGCCCGCCTCCAGTACGCCGAACGAACTGGCCAAGACCCTGGCGATGGACATCGAGCGCCTCGGTCCCATCGTCAAACGCACCGGCGCCAGCCTCGATTAGGCTGTATCGATGCTCGCCGCCACCGCCGGGCCAGGGCAAGAGTAACCCGCATCGGGCAGTGATCAGCTACAGCGGAGCGTTCTGGCCGACCTGCTGGTGAAGCTTGCGGCGTTCCTCGTCGGTCAGCTCGCGCACCTGCTCGCCGGTGAAGGTGCCATTGCCCAGCACACGGAACATGCCCTGGGCATCGTAGCCTTGCTGGCTACCACCGGGGCGGGGCGGCGCGTCGTCGCGGCGCTGCGTATCGCCGCCACCCTGGCCGCCGCCATAACCCAGCACTTCGACCGTGATGATCGACGGCAGGTCACGCGGTGCCTGCCGCGCCTGCCGTGACGGGTCGGTCGTGGCCGCGGCCGCACCGGCCGTGGTGGAGGCCGACAACATGGCGCCGACATTCGGCGGCGGTGCCTTGGGCACGCCCGTGATCGAGCCCTGCACCTGGATGTTGGCCGCGTTCAGGATGTGCAACGCCGCCAGGTTGATGCTGCCCGACACGCGGATGCCGGCCTCGCCTGCGTCGATCGTGCCCAGCGGCGCGATCAGGTCGATGTCGCCGGCGGGCACTTCCGGAATCGGCGCCAGCGTGGCGATGCCGGCGCCGGTGGACGGCACCTGCGGCGACAAGGTTACGTTGCCGTAGTTGTCGTACACGCGCTTGGTCGGCGCATAGACGACGGTCGTCTTGGCACCGCGGCCGGCGTTGATATCGCCCACCGCCGACCAGATCACGATATCGCCGCCGAAAGTCGTCATGATCCGCGACAGGCCCAGCAGGACGCTGTCCCTGCTGTAGATCTCGATGTCGCCCGAGCCCTGGGTCAACAGGCCGGTGCTGGGCGGCGGCGCCACGCCGTTGGCGCCCAGCAGAATGCCGCCGCCGGGCGTGAAGGCCTGGATGCCGCCGCCGAAATCGGTGTGCACGCCGGCATTGCCGATCAGCGTGATGGTGCCGCTGTAATCGATCCGGGCGCCCGCCGCATCCGTGTCGGGCAGCAGCGTGGCGATCGCCTGGCGACCGCGCAGGTAGCTGCCGAAGCGACGGCTATCGGGATCGTTGTACTCGCGCCCGCCCTGGCGCAGCTCCTCGAAATAGACCTGGCGGACGAACACCGCCTGCTGCTCGACCGGCAGATGCTGGAAGTAGGCGAGCGCGCCGGCCGCGCCGCCGTCATAGCCGAACCGTTCGGCGAGCCAGGCCACAAGTTCTGCCTGGTAGGTCTTCGCGACCTTCCCGTCCTGGTCGGCCAGCGGCCGCAGCGGGTCGGCGCGGTTGGCCGGATCCAGGTAGCGCGCGGCAAAGCGCGCGTAGGCCGGCCCGTTGACGCCGACGCCGGCGAGCAACGTGATGCCGGCGCCGTCGCGGCGGTCGCCGGTGATGACCGGGCCGATGCTGTTGATGGTGCCGCGCGCCTGGTAGATGTCGCTGCCGGCCCGCACTTCCAGCAGGCCGGGTCCGGCAATGTTGATGCCGGCATTGACGATGTCGCGGCCGGCGGCAATGAGCGAGATATCGTCGTTGTCGTTGTTGAGGATCAAGGCGGTGAGATTGAGGATGTCGCGGCCGGCACGCAGCCAGACCGGCTTGGCGGCATTGTAGCTGGCGACGTACGCGCCACCGACATAGTCCTGCCGGATGTTGCCGATCTCCAGGTTGCTGATGTCACCGGTGAGCGCATAGATGCGGATCGGGTCTGGATCGCCGGCATGGACGTTGACGGCCGATGCGGTGAACGGCCCGTGCACGAACGCCACGTTACCGTAGTAGCCGCCGTACCAGTAGAACCCGGCGCTGTCCTCGCGCGGCCCATTGACGCCGGCGTAGTGATTGGTGGCCAGGACCGTGCCGCCGGAATCGACAAGGTTCCAGCCCGGGCGCAGCGGCGTGGCGAGATCGTCCGGTGATCCGCCTGAAACAGAAATGTAGGATGGTCCGCTCGTGGTGACGGCGCCGTAGCCATCGATGGCGTCGCGTGCCAACAGCTCCAGCGAGCCGCGCGCGGCCGGCATCAGGTTCATCATGTTGGGGGAGAAGATGATGCTGCCGCCGGCGGCCACGACGCTGAGGTTGGGCGGGTAGAACGTGCCGTAGAACGTCTGCATCGGTGACACGTACCCGCCGGCCGAGAACAGGTCGATCGCCGTCGTGCCCGTCCACAGAGTGAACCAGCTCGTGCCGGCAGCCGTCTGCGCGCCGTCGCTTGCCACCGGCGCGCCACGGGCGGTGACGCGGCCCGGATCGGCGGCGATGAACATCGACAGATCGCCGCGTGCCGACAGGGTCGCGCGTCCGTCGCCCGGCGCCACGGCCAGGCCGCTGTACATGTTGGCGACGAACGGCGCCTGGTTGTCGACCGGCCGCGGGTCGTCCATCCGCGGCACGCCGTATTGCTTCAGTTCCGTCTGCCCGATCGAGCCGGCCAGCACGCGGATGTCACCACGCACGTTGGTGACCAATCCCTGGAACAGTGAGATTGTCACCATCGTAGGGTTGAGGCGGCCGCCGACGCGCAGGGTCAGGTCGCCGCCGCCGGTCTGCGCCAGCGTGCCGTCGGCACTGACCCGGCCGCTGCCGCCCACGGCGATGTTCAGCGCATCGGTGAACAGATCGAAGCCGCCGCGCGAGATCGGATTGATGAGGCCCGCGTCGCCGCCGGCCTCGACCGTGACGTTGCCGCCGCCCAGCGCACCGATGCCGGCAAAACCCGCGACCTTGATCACGCCCAGAAGGTTGTCGGCGACGTAGGACCCGAAGTTGATGCCCCACGCCGTGGGTTGGCCCAGATCGGCGCCGCCCTGCCGCCACAGCCAGTCGCCGATATCGTGGGTGCTTTCACTCATATCGATATTGCTGACGGCATAGCTGCTGACCCGGCCCTGGGCCGACAGCAGCACATCGCCGCCGCCGGTCGTGAACCACATGCGCGTGCCGCTCAGCGCCGCCTCGTAGTCGGGATAGCCCAGCACGGTGCCGTCGTAGCCGGGCGCCAGTGGCAGGTTGTGCTCAGGCCCCACCGCGATGGCGGTTCCCGCCGTGTAGACACCGAACAGCGAGTCCTGCCGGTAGTCGCCGCCGGCCAGCAGGTCCAGCGTGCCGGTTCCGGTGCGGATCACGCTGAAGACCCGGCGATCGGGGAAATAACCCGAGAAATGCTCGTCCGACAGAACCAGATCGCCGCCGCCGGCGAGACTCGAGCGCGGCCGCAGCGTGCGCGTATCGGCCGACGCGGTGTCGGCGCCGGCGACCAGCCGCATCGACCACGACAGCGATCCCGGTGCCAGCATCGGCGCGATGGCCCAGATCCGACCCGCGCGGCCATCGGCCCAGCCATGGTCGTCCGGCGTCGCCGGCGGCGGCGCGAAGCCGTCGTTGATGCTGCCGTTGACCAGCAGCCGGCCGCCGGCGCGGATCACCACGACGCCGGGTTCGCCCGACCCACGACGTGCCGGATCGGCGTCCGGTCCATACCGGTAGCCGGAGAAGTCGAGGTCACCCGCGATGGTGAGATCGCCGCCGGCTGAGGCACTGAGGATCTCGACGCCCGGACGCAGATGGAGACCATGGGCGTCGAGCCCCGCCAGGCGTGCGCGCAAGGCATCGTTGCCGCGCGCGGCGTCGATGAAGGTGGTGCTGTCGCCATGGATGCGATCGAGCAGCACCTGATCGACGAGTCCCCCGTCCGCGGCATAGCGGCGCCAGCCGTTGATCGCGATGCTCGCGGCGCCGCTGATGTCGAGCGGCCCGGCGGCACTGATCGCAATGTCGCTGTCGATACCGGCGGCGACGGTGCGCGGCGCGTTGAGCTCGAGCCGGCCGCGGGCCACGCCGTCGGCAGCACGCAGGTCGATGACCGCGCCGCGGGCCAGCGTCAGCGTGCCGTGCGTCGTTGTCAGCTCGATCTGCGCCGTGTTCGCCGCATCGATCGGCGCGCCGCGGCTGTCGACCCGCAACACCGTGCCGTGCGCATCGAGCATGCCGCCCGTACCGAGCACCAGGTTGTCGCGGGCGGCAAGCCGGATGATACCCGCCCCGCGCCCGCTGGCGTCGATCCGGCCGTTGATGGTCAGGCTGCCGCCATCGACGGCAATGGTGACCCGACGTGCCCTAACGTCGTCACCGACCACCAGATCACCGGTCTTGATCACGAAGCTGCGGGCGCCGAACACCTCACCCTGGTTGAGGCGACCGTTCAGTCCCGCGAAATCGTCCAGCACCCGGGCCCGGATATCGACGACGCCGGCCTCGAAACCGGTGTCGGCGGCGCCGCGCAGGCGTCCGGCCAGAGCAACGCTGCCATCAGCCCCTGTGGCCGTCACCTTGATCCTGCCGGCGTCGTTGTTGCGCGCCGAGACGTCGATCGTCGATCCGGCGGCCTGGCGGATGGCGCCGTCGGTGCTCTCCATCACCAACTCGCCGCCCCAGCTGTACCGGGTGACGTCGAAGAACCGCACGCCCCGTCCCGACAGGTCGATGACAGCACGATCGTGCAGCGCGATGTCGCTCGCTGCTTCCAGCATCAGACGGCCGCTGGGCAGCGCCACTGCCGTGTCCAGTGTCACGCGCGTGCCGGCCAGCCGCACTTCGCCGCCCAGCGCCGTGATCGTCGCGGTGTCGACCGACGCTGCGCCGGCCGGCGCGCTCACCGTGACGGCACCGCCCGATCGATAGGTCATGAAGGAGCCGGCCTCGCCCGTCAGCAGCGGGGTACGCAGAGCGAGGCTGCCGCCGCCATAGGTGCTGGCGCTGGCGCCGGTGTGATAGACGGCAAGGCTGCTGCGGTTATTGGCGCTGATCCGCTCGCTGGCCTGCAGGCTCACGGCCGAGAACCCCAGCATCAGGCGATCAAGCGTCGCCTGAGTCTGCGGTCGCGCCGACGGATCGTAACCGAAGACGATCTGGCGGGCGTCAACGACCAACGCGCCGCTGCCCGTTCCGGCCCCGCCGGGCCTCACGGCACCCGGGCCGACACTGACATAGGGCTTGTCGACCGTGCCCATGCCCTGGACGAGGCCGCTCCAGATCAGCGTGTCGGTCGCGATCGTCGCGACCTCGCCCGGCCGGCCCCAGCCGTACAGGGCCGGCGTATTCAGGATGAGTGCCGTGCGTGTGGCGCCCGTGCTGCGCATGTCGATGGTCACGCCGCCGAAGATGTTGATCGAACCGCCGACCGTGAACGTCAGCCGCTCGACCGGGGTCATGCCGGATGCGGTCGGATGCAGCAGCCGCGCGATCATCGACTGGGTCAACCGCCAGCCCGAACCGATCGCGCCCGCCGCCTCCGCCGCGGCGAACGAGGCCGCATCGCCGATGTTCAGCTCGGGCAGGCTCAAGGTCAGGAAGCGTGCATTGAGCGCCGCCTGCCCGGGATCCACGGCGCCGGCGGCGGAGAACGCGATCGTTCCCTGCGTGCGCAGGATCGCACCGTCCTGCACTTTGATCGTGCTGGGCCGCGCATCAAGGATGGGCGGCAGGAAATGGAAGTAGCCGTTGGCGACCGTGAGGATGGCGCCGGCCTGCGAGTTACGATCGTCCAACGAGTCGGAGAACACATAACCCAGGCTGGAATCGATGCCGTTCGAGCTACCGGCCGAGGTGTCGAGCGTGGCGCCGCGCTCGATCACGATGTCGCGGCCGACCACGAAGATCTGCCCGCCACGCAACGTGGCACCCTGGCGCACGGCGACGCCGGCGTCGTTGCCGTTGAAGATCACACGCGGCCCCAGGGCCGTGGAGGTGCTCCAGTCGAAGGCCAGCTCGTAGCGATAGACACCGCCGATCAACAGCGCACTGGCGTTGAAGGCGGACAGATCCTGTGCGTTGAGCGACACCAGCCCCGGCGTTGCCGGTGCACCCGCGGCCTTGACCTCGATGCCGGTGTTCGCGATGACGGCCAGCGTTCCGCCATAGCCGCCCCGGGCCGGCGCGAACAGCGCCTGGCCGTCGAAGCGCAGCGTCTCGCCCTTGGCCGCGCCGAAGCTCAATACCAGCGTCTTGCCGTCCACCGGCAGGCGCGGGCGCACCGCGTTGAAGGTCGCCGCGTTGGCGAGCGCAAAGGCGCTGTAGCTGGTCTCGTTGTATTGCGAATGGGTGCGCACGATAGACGCCGGCGTCAGCGTCAGCAGCGTGGGCAGCACGTCACGGATGGCCGTGTTGGCGACACTCAACACACCAGCAGCAACGTGCGAGCCGTCCGCCAGCCGCGCCGTCGCATCGACCGGCGCGGCGCCGCCGATCTCGACCCGCCAGGCGCCCGGCAACAGCGCGTATGTCGACGGCAGCAGCGTGTAAGTGCCTGCCGGCAAGCCGCCGACAGCCCGCGACAGCGTGACCTGTTGGCCCACGACCGGGTCGCCGGCGCCGGTCTCCGGTGCCAGCGGCGCGTAGGCCGACGCATAGCCGGGAACGATGGCGTAGACCCGAGCGCCCGGCGTGCTGCCCCGGTTCGCTGCAGGATTGGCATTGGCAAGCGCTGTCCTCAGGACATCGACCGAGCCGCCGCGGCCGGTGAAGAACGCCGCGCCGCTGAGCTCGCCACCGCCCGACAGGTCAAGCAGCGCGCCGCGGTCAATGTCGATGCGGCCGACACCGAGTGTAATACCCTGGTTGACGCCGTTGTCGCCGACCAGCGCGGCGAGGTCGGAGAAGGCGACCTTCTCGCCATTGTAGGTATAGCTCAGCCCATCGACCGTTCCGCCGTAAGGCACGATCAATCCGGCGGCGCTGACCGATGTGACGCTGCCGGGCAGCAGGGTCGCCGCCATCTGCTGGGCGTAGCGCGGATCGGCCTTCGACACGCCCTCGCCGAGCACGATGGTGCCGAGCGGCGCCCGAACGATACCGCCCTGCTCCATCGTGGCGGCCATCAGCTGCAACGAGCCAAAGACGGACGCGGGGAGCGGCGGCGGCGCATCGCCCAGGCCGCGGATGGCGATGACGGCGTTGGGGTCGAATGCAATATCGTAAACCGCATCAGGCTTGTAGACGCCCGCCCGGATCGTCGCCTTGGCGCCGGTTGTCGGATAGAGCTGAGCGGCCGTGATCGTGAGCCGGCGGCCGGCATCCACTGAGCCGTTGCCGATCCGCACGTCGCCGCGGCTGATCAAGGCGACGTCGGCGAAGCCTGGCAGATCGATCGGCCGATTGTGGACCGGTGCGATACCGTGCTGGGCCAGCGCACCGAAGTGGACCGCGTCGCGCAGGTCGATCAGGTCGGCCGTGACCGTCAGATGCCCCGCGTTGACGGTCGGCATCAGCCAGCCGTAGCCCGTGTAGGTGATGCCCGCGTAGTAGAGCGTGGGATCGTCGGGAAGCTCGATGTTCCCCTGGCCTGCCAGCACCACGTGCGGGGCAGCCAGCGAGACACGCGCGGCCGGCGTCGTGGGTGCCACCGACAGGATACCGCGTTGGAGGATCAGGCTTCTTCCCATGGCCAGATCGACATCACCGTCGAAGCGGAAGATGTCGCGGCTCCACAATGACAGGGTATCGAAGCCGCCGGCCCTGACCTGCTCGACGCTGAGCCGCGCCTGTCCATAGGGCAAGGCCGGATCGTGAACTCCCGCCACGAGGCCGTCCGGCTGTGTGCGGCCGATGCGCTCCTGGGTGATCGTGAAGACATGCGGCCCGCGCGCCGCGCCCAGGAACGTGTTGGAGACATAGGTCGTCTCCAACGTGAGCTCGAGCCTGCCGCCGGCTGCCCCCTGCCCGCCGGCGGCTGCGCGCATATCGCCGTCCAGCAGCAGCCCGGCGCTCGAGCCGATCGCGATCGTGCCGCCGGCGCTGGCGCGCGTGACGGACGCGCCTGCATCCATGCGGCCCGCGGGCAGATCGAGGTCGACCGCCGTGCCCGATGCGTCCAGCCGCGCGCCGTCGCGGATGATCACCAGCGCGCCGGTCGGCCTCTGGCCGCTGTCGATGCCGATGCGGATGGCGCCACCCTCGGTGACGATGCCGTAGCGTCGGCCGTTGGCATCCCGGGCGGTCACGGCCTGCGCCGATACGTCGAGCACCGCCGTCGCGCCGATCCAGATCGACTGGCCCGGCGCATTCATGCCTGGCTCGCGGTTGAACACCTTGTCGTTCACGATCGTGACGCTGCCGCCGGGAGCCACGATCGCGCCGTCGACAGTGATCTGCCTGATGGTGGCCAGCCGGACCGACCGGCCGGGATCGACCGTCACGGCCGCGCCTCGGTCCACCCGCAGGTCCATGCCCGCGAGGATGAGGTTCGCGCCGGCGCGCTGCGTCAGGCGCCCCGTGACAGGATCGTCGCGATAGACCGGCGGCAGCCATTGCGCCAGCACCTGTGCGGGCGTGCTGCCCGTCGGCGCGGCGAAAGCGGTATCGGTGGCCCGCAGCACCGGCATGGCAACGTCGATGCGCGCCCCGTCACCGATGACAAGGCCGGTGAGGCTGGTGAGGCTGTAAGTGGAGAAGCCGGTCTGGAAGAGACCGGGGTCGACGGCGAAAGGCGGCGCAAAGCGGACGGCCTCGGTGAACGCCGTGCCCTGGGGCACCTTCTGCCCGGGCCGGTACGTGTAGCCCTCGTAGGTCCGGGAGCCGGCCACCAGCGTGAACTGGAACGGCCGGACAGGAATACCGCGCGGAAACACGGCGGCCGGGACAACCATGCCGAACGGCAGGCCACCCATGAACGCGGCAATCCGCGTGCCGGCCGGCAGGACCGCGCCGGCGCCATAATACCGACCGTCGCTGGTGGCCAGCATCACGCCTGGCGGCAGCGTCCATGTCGACGCGGTGACGATCACTTCTTGATTGGTCGGTGTGGTGGTGGCCGGCAGCGGGGTTTCCAGTGGCGTTGTCGAGCGCATCTCCGTCACGGTGACCGGGATGATGCCGCCGGGCAGAATCGCAAGGTCCTGCGCCAGGACGACACCCGTGGGTGCCCGTTCGTTGGCGCGCAGCACGCCGCCGGCCAGGACCGCGTCCTTGCCGATCAGAACCGTCACCGGCGATTGCAAGCTCAGCGTACCGCCGCCGGCGACACCGGCGGCGCGCAACGTGCCATCCAGCGTCAGGGTCGCACCAGTGATGACGTCGTGCGCCGGCACGCCGACCTGCAAGGTGACGTCGCCACCACGGCCACCGAGCAGTTTGCCGATTTCGAGCCAGGCGGCACCCGACGACACGTCGATCAGGCTGCCCCGCTCGATCGTCACGCTGCCCGTGGTCGCGACGCTGACGGTGCCGCCGTCGACGTAGGCCAGGCCGATGCGACGGGTAGGATCCAGCACGGCGTTGGTCCACACGCCGCGTACGTCGATGGCTGTACCCGCCTTCAATGTCACGCCGGCCGCGCCATCGAGCGTCAGCGCCTGCGGCGTAAACTCGCCGGGATTGCGGCCCGGCACCTTCAGGATGTTGGTGATGCTCACCCGGCCGCTGTGCGCCGTGATGTCCGCGCCGATCGTGGTCACGGGCGCGGTGATCGACAGCGATCCGCCGTCGGCCAGCGTCAGCGGCGCATCGATGGCGACCGTCTGCGTCGTGGTGAGATGGAGCCCGCCCAGCGCCGAGTCGTTGAGCCGCCGGGCATCGAGGAGAACGGTGTTGGTCCGCGCCGACGGCAGCGGTGTTGCCGCACCGATGGCGGATACGAGCGGTGCAACGGCACCGACGACGATCTTGCTGTCATGCCCGCCCTCAACGCCCAGGGTGCCGTAACGTCCCACCGTCAGCGACCCGGCGCGTGGCGCGGTGTTTTGCGGCAACGCGTAGCCGTCGGTGACACCGCCGGGTCGGGCTGTGGCCTGGCGCTGCCCCGCCACGACACCGGCCACGATCGTGCCGTCGAAGATCGTCGTCGGTGCCGACAGGATGAGTCCGCCAGCGTCGCGGCCGATGGTATAGCCGGCCTCCCAGCGCAAGCTTTCCCGGCCCTTGCCGAGCGGGTTCATCCAGATCTCGGTGACACCCCAGCGGGCATGCTTGCGCACGAAGCCCTGCCCCAGGCCATAGAACAACTGGTCGGCGGGGGCGCCATTGACGCTGTAGACCCGGCCGTCGCTGCCCAGCAGGTTGGTGGTGCGGATGTAGCCGCCGTCGTAGGAGACCGCACCGCCCGAGACGTCAAAGATTGCGCCCTGCTGCGCTACGACCTCGCGCGCAGACAACGCGATCGTGCCGCCCAGCGCTGCCCACTCACCGATCCGATGGCCGCTGTTGTTGAGGTAGCCCCGGACCTCGAGAAGCCCGCCCCTCGTGTAGTAGCGCTCGCTGGCATAGCCACCGGTACCGGCTGGCACCAGGACCAGGTCACGCGTGTCAATCCAGACGTCGCTGCTCTTGAGATGACCGCTGTCGCGGTTGATCGGCGCATCCCGCAGTTCGTTGCCCTGGATGCTGACCTTGAGATTGTTGCTCGACATGGGCAGCAGCACGTCGCGCGTGCCCGAAACGTCGATCAGGGCGCCGTCAACGGCCAGCACGCGCCGGGCGGCGCTCACCGCCACCTGCCCGCCCTGGGCCTGGGTGATCGAGCCGCGCTGGAAGACCACGTCGCCGCCGCTCACGATCTCGACGCGCGACTGGTCGAGCCGGTCGGGCAGCAGGCTGAGATTGGTGAACTGCGCATGCGCGACCGGCTGGTGCGCAGACGCGCTCGACGCGGTGATGAGCGCCGAGCGCTGGCTGTCGAGCGCCGTCTCCACGCTGTCGAGTTCGGGCAGGATGGCACTCAGGCTGCCGGTCGCCAGGACCACGCTGCCCTGCGTATCGGACGCCGCGTTGAGCAGATGGATCGTGCCGCGGGTGTTGACCGAGGTCGTGGCCAGCGCCACCCCAGCCTGGGTCACCGACCGCCCGACCAGCGTGATGTCGCCCTGCTGGCTGAAGATCAGGCCGGCGTTGACAACCGTGCCACTGGTGCTGCCGGCGCCGATGATGGGTGCGACCTCGCTGCCGCGCGTGGTCGAACTCTGATTGGCGTCCGTGCCGTAACCGCGGCGCAGGATGAAGTCGTCGCCGGCCGCCAGCAGCGCCTGCCCCTTCGGTGTGGCGATCGTGCCGGCGTTCTCCACGCCAATGCCCAGCAGGGCAACGAAACCGCCGCCGCTCGTCACCGATGTCGGTGTGTGGGTCGTGATCTCGGCACCTGCCTCGACCCGCACCAGGCCCGCGGCTCCACGGAAGCTCGGCACGTAGGCGCCTGCCGCCTGCGCGCTGTAGATGCCGGCGGTGCGGAACTGCTCGTCGGTGATGCCGGCACTGGAGGCGATCAGCGCATGCGTGTTGACCTGCGCCGAGCCGGTGAAGATCACCCCGTTGCGGTTGATGATATAGACGTGTCCGTCGGCTTTGATCTGACCAGCGATCCGCGAGGGGCGTGCCGCCGGATCGCTTACCCGATTCAGGGCCACCCATGTGCTATTGCCCTGCTGATCGAACCGGACCGTGGTCTCCCTGCCGACATTGAATGTCGTCCAGTTCAGGATCGCCTTCGCTTCCGTTTGCTTGATGTCGACCTGGGTGCGACCATCGACCTGCGTCTGCGTCGGCAGCCGGGCACCGGTCCAGACGCCAGGTACCGCGCCCGCCCCCAGCGCCACCACGAGGCCATCCGGTGTCAGGCCATTGGGAACCGCCGCTGGCGTCCGCAGCGCAAGATTGCGGGCCGCATTCTGCGCCGCGCGCATCGCCTGGACAGCCTGCGTCGTGCGCTGCAGCGCATTGCTTGCCTGTCGCGCCTGCTGCATCGCCGCCGCCTGCTGCGCCGTAACAGCCGCCACCGGCGCCGCCGTCCGGTTGCCGCGCAGGATGTCGCGCGCCTGGGCCGGCACGCTTGCCGTCACCAGCGCGGCAACGCTCACGCTCGCCAGCAGCGACGCGCGCCGAGGCCGCCGGTTCAGAACAACAGCGCGATCAGCGGCGGCGGGAACGGACATCGACAACTCCTGGCAGGGGCCTCTACCACCAAGACGGACCATCCCCGCCAAACGCGCACGGGTATCGACACAAGACTGATTCCGCCGAAGCGGCGGGTCCCGGTCGTCATCAGCGGCGTCAACCCAACAGCACGATGCCACCGGGCAACATTCGCACGCGCACCGCAAAGGCCTGCTCCAATCGGCTCAGGATCTCGTTCATGCGATCGGCCCGGAAACGGCCGCTGACCGGCTTGCGGCCCAGTTCGGCGTTGACCAGAATGATCCGGCCCGGCCGGTAGCGGTTGATCTCGTCCACCACTTCAGCCAGCGGCGTGGCACGGAAAACCACGATTCCGCGTTGCCAGGCCGAGGCGGCCTCGGCATCGACCGTAGCCACCCGCCCCAGACCTGCAGCGCCATAGCGCACCTGCTGCCCGGGGCCGAGCACCATCCTGTCCGTGCCCCGCTCGATCCGAACATCGCCGTCGAAGCATGTCACGCACACCGACGCCCCGGCATCACCCTGCAGGTGGCGCACATCGAAGCGGGCATCCGTGCCGATGGTGCTGCCAGCGGCGGCCAGCACGATCAGCGACCGCCGCGCCTGCGGCTCCATCACAAAGGACGCTTCGCCGGCGATCAGTTCGACGCGATCGGCAAGTCCTTCGGCAGGCCGCACGACGAGACTGGTCTGCGTGTTCATGCGCACGGCCAGACGATGGGCCAGCGTGATCTGCCGCTGCTCGCCGGTGGCGGTCCGGTAGTCGGCATTGAGCTCGGATAGCGACGGCCAGAGTCGAAACGGCGGATCGACAACGGCGTAGGCGGCAGCCGCCGCCGTCGCAAGTCCGCCGCCCAGCAACACCCGGCGAGACGCGGTCCGGCGCGGATACGCTGCGTTCAGGGCCAATGCGCCACGGTCGGCCTGCACGCTACGCGCCGCCGATGCGATCTCCCCCCACACCCGGCTCGCTTCGGTAAATGCGGCCCTGTGCGCCGCGCTTCGCGCGCACCAGCGCTGCAGCGCTGCCGAATCCTCGGTCGTGGCGCGGCCGGACACCAGCCGCTGAACCCAGGCGACAGCCTCGCGCTGCAGCGGATCGAGGGTGGTCGTTTTGCTTCTGGCCTCGCTCATGCCTGTGTGGCGCCTTGCAGCGTCCTCCCCACGATCAAGCGACGTCGGGCCAGGCCGGCCCCTGCCACCAAGACGAGTCTTGCGGGCGTAACGCGCACGATCAGCCCTTCGTCTCGCCGCACCGGGCAACGCAGTGCTCGTGAGCCAGGCGCAGCTCTTTCGACACCAGGCGCAGCGAAATACCCAGACGATCGGCGATCTCCTGGCGCGGCAGGTTGTCGAGCCGTGCCGCCAGCAGGATCGCCCGCCGGCGTGGCGGCAGTTCGGCCAGGACGGCGGCCAGTACCTGATGTTCGGATCGCGCTTCGGCAACCTGCGCCGGACCCGGTGCCGCATCGGCGAGATGAAGCAGGCTGTCGATCTCAGCCGTCGACAGATGCCGCTTCTCGGCGCGCCGGCGATCCTGCGCCACATTGAGAACGACACGCAGAAGGTAGTTGCCGGGATTGCGAACCGTACCGATGGCGTCCGCCCGCGCCAATCGCAGCCATGTGTCCTGCATCACGTCGGCGGCCACATCGGTTGAACCCAGGCGCCGCGCAAGACGCGTCTTGAGCTCGTCGTAGCAGTCGAGAAAAAGCCGGCGAAGCGTAGCCAGCGGTGTTTCCGTCATCGCCGGGATCTCGCCGGACCGTGACCCGCACCATCGGTCCCGCAGCCCATAGTCACGTCGGGTGCCTGCGGCACGATCAGGATGAGGACGGGCTGAACGAAACCCGGTGGCGGCGGCGCGCCGATGGTCAGGCGCTGCAGGGTTGCGTCAATCCGGGCGTCGAGATCGGCGGCGCCGGTCGAACTCAGCCGTTCGTGCCTCTGGACGTCGCCCGAGGGGCCGAGCCAGAACACCACCGCAACGCGATAGCTGCCCGGCAGCGCCGTGCTGTTCCAGCAGAATGCCTGTCTCAGGCTGGCCTGAATGCGGGCGTAGTACCATTGCTGGAGGGCTGGTGCCGCGGCGGCGCCCCTTGTCTGGCGGTGGTCTGGCGTCGACACCAGGACGAAGGACTGATCCGCCATGAACCGGGGCGAAAGCCCGGTCCCCTCGAGCAACTTCAGCAGCGCGGCTTCCGGCGTCAGCAGGCCGCGCACGGCCATCGAGCGTCGGCTAACGACCATGCCGGTGCTGTAAAGAACCTCGCGCCCCGTGGCATCGCCGTAGCGGTCGAGCGCCGACGCCAGCGGCTGAGCCGGAATGTCGAAAGCGACCAGCCGGTTTCGTGGGCTCCTGTCGCTGCCGGACGTCGCAGCGATCGCTTCATCAGGCGCCGCGAGGGCGGCCCCTGCGCCTGGAATCAAGGCGAGCGCGAGACAAACTGCCCGGCAGCGCCGGGCAATCCCCCAACAAGACCGTCGCGCACGGAGGCTGGAACCAGGCAAACGTTATCGACCCGCAGGCTGCTCGCATCGGCGGGCTACGCTAAGAATGATCCTTTACATCATTGTTGCACGATGGCGACGCGTGCCGGGATAAACCGGGGTTATCGCTGGCGCGCTATCGGCTGCCCACCCCGCCCTGATAGTCGCGCCGCACCTGCGGGTAGACCCAGGCGCCGCCCCAGGTGTAGTCGTAGGCCATATTGAAATCGAGCCAGCTTTCGCTGTGGTACTGCGTGAAGCTCGACTGCACGCCGGCGTGTGCGGTCACGAGCTGGTGCGGGGCGATCGCCTTGAACGCCCGGGCCATAGCGTGCACGGCGCTAGCCTTGCCCTCGGCGTTGCTGTCGCCGGCCACGATCCAGGCGATATTCTGGTACGCTCGATAGCGGTTCGCGAGATACCGGCCCCACGCCGTCGCGTTGTGATCATTGATGTACACCTCGAAATCGCCGCCCTTGGCGCCGAACCAGGCCGGTGCGAGCACGAGATAGAAGCCCGCCGCGCTGGCCTGCCGGATCACCTCGTCGGCGTGCCGCATATAAGCCTCGCTCACCGAGGCGACATCGAGGATCCTGCCATTGGGGAACGGCCGGTTGCCGTTGACGTCGGGCTCGTTGACCAGATGCGCCTCCGGCGCCGCGCCGGCCGGCAACACCATGATCTGCAGCGTGTTGAACCCGCGTGCCTTGCGGTTGACGAGGTAGGCGTGAATGTCGGCGGGTTTCCCCTTCCAGATCATCCACCACGGCGTATCGGCCTGATAGAAGAACGGCCGGCCATGACGGTCCACAAGATGGCGACCAGTGCGGCTGACTTTCAATGGAAAGGCCGGCGCTGGCGCCGCTGCGCGCGGCCGGCCTGTCTCGAGCACCAACACCCAGTCGCCATGACCGATCGCATTGTTGCCCGGCGTCGCGAAATCGCGGCGGCCGCTGTTGGCCAGCGCTGATCCGGCGATGGCTCTGTATTTGCCGTTCGTGGGATCGAACCAGCGCGCCATCACCGGGCCAGCGAGCCGGCCCATATCGATGCTCACGGTGCGCGGGGTCGGGATGTAGGCGATCACCAGGCTGCCGTCGCTGGCGCGCGCCGTCGTCGCATAGTCGACCCCCTCGCCGGCGCCGGCCGTCATGACCGTGCCGTCGAGATCAGGCACCAGCTTGTGCCAGGCGCGCGTGGTGAAAAGGTCGCTGGTGTGCTTCATCTGCGCGGCGCTGGCGGCATTGAGCGCGGCGGGGAAGTCCTGATCCCATCGCAGGTCGCCCCACCGCCATATCCCCTTGGCGCCGTAGGCATGACCGGCACCGCCCGACAGGATCGTCCAGTATGCCTGCTTGCGCGTGATGAAGTCGTACGGCTTGGGGCCCCACTCGCCCTCGTAGTGGCTCTCGCCGAGGATGACCGGCTTCGCGATGACGGCCGGACGCCCCTGGGTATCCTGCGCCACGGCCGGCATGGCGCTCGCCAGAGCAGCGATCAAGGCGATCGAGAGCAACCGTTTCATGACAGTGCCGAATTTTGGCAGGCTCGGACACTGACGACAATCGTGGCTAACGCCACGCTGCCTTGGATATTACGAGCCCACCGTCACGTCCGCATCGTGGGTCACGGGGAAGTTCACCGACCGCGCGATGAAACACCTGGCGTGCGCCACCTCGTGAAGGTCGCGCGCCTTCTGTAGATCGGTCCCCGGCGCCAGCACCACGCGCGGACGCAACACCACTTTTTCGAATTGCCCGGCACCACCGGCCGTCTCTTCCACCATGACGCCCTCGGCCGCGTCCTCGTAGGCGAGAACGGCGATGCCGGCCGCGGCGCACAGCCCCATGTACCACAGGTGATGGCAAGCGCAGAGCGACGCCACCAGCAGGTCTTCCGGCGTCCAGCGTGCCGCATCGCCGCGGAACACCGGATCCGACGACCCGGCGATCGGCGGCTTTCCGGGCATCGTCAGCGCATAGGCGCGGACATGGTTGCGAAACGAAGGAGAGTCGTCACGACCGGTCCACTGGAGGCCCAAGCGGTAGGTATGCACACGCTCAGTCACGGGAATCTCCTTCGTTGGGGGTGGCCGGCGGACCTAGCCGATGGCGCGCTTCAGGCCGCCGGTCTGCGGCGCCGGTTGGCTGGCGATCTCGTCGATCTCGGTGATGTCGACATTGCGCGTCTCGCGGAACGTCCACACCCAGAGGCCGACGAACAGGAACTCCGCGGCGCTCACCACCACGATGGGCGCGTAGCCGTAGAGCGGCAGCACCATCGGCACGACCAGCGGCGGCAGGAAGGCCAGGCCGCGCGCGACCTGCAGGGCGCCCGACATCCCCGTCGTGCGCACCGAGGTCGGGAACGCCTCGCTGAACAACGCACCGAACACGGTGGCGCCGTTCGCCCCCACGAAGAGCACGAAGAACGGCACAAGGATCAGCCAGGAATGCAGGAGCGTGCTCCACGTCGTGGCCAGCACCACCGCGGCCACGGTCGCCGTCACCATGAGGATGGAGAGCGTCCAGCGCCGTCCGACGCGGTCCAGCAGCCAGGATCCCAGGGCGTTGCCGACAAGGCCCGCGACACCCGAGAAGAACAGCCACCACGACGCCTTGGTGACGGTGAGTCCTTGCGAAACCAGATAGGACGGCAGGAATGTCGCGATCCCGTAGTAGGCGAAGAAGTAGACGGTCGCCAGCACCAGGCACTTGGCGAAGGGCACCATGAAGGCGGCCGACCAGATCGTCTCCCAGGCCCGGCGCGCCGACTCGGCGTGGCGTGCCTGGCGTTCCCACACCTCGCTCTCCGGGCTCATGGCGCGGACGTAGAGGGCGAAGAGCACGGGCAGACCGGAGATAGCGAAGGTCCAGCGCCAACCGATCTCGGGCGCCACGTAACCGCCCACCAGGGCCGCCAGCATGATGCCGACAAAGCAGCCGCCATAGAGCAAGCCGCTCCAGAAGCCGCGCCGGCGCGTCGGCACCAACTCCGAGACCAATGACTGCCCGACGCCATACTCGCCGCCGATCCCCAGGCCGCCGATGATGGTGAGGAGCAGCATCGTCTCGTAGTTGGGCGCGAAGGCGCGGGCGAAGGTCGCGAGCGCGTAGATCACGATCGTCAGCACCAGCGTCGGCTTGCGACCCCAGCGATCGGCGATCCAGCCGAAGATGATGCCGCCCACCGCCAGCGACAGCAGCTGCGAGGAGAAGAGCCAGCCGGCCTGCACGACGCTCAGGCCGAACTCGGCGCGGATCGGCAGCACCAGGAAGGTGAGAAGGAAGACCTCGTAGTAGTCGAAGACCCAGCCCAGGTAGGCGCTGATGAAAGCCGCTCTCGTCTTGCGATCCATGATGTCTTCCTCCCCTTCTCGTTGCCCCGACAGACCCCGTGCTCCGGTCAGGCGGTTGCGGCCGCCAGCAATGCCCGGTCGTCCACCACCTCCAGGGCATGGGGATGGGGATTCATGATGTAGTTGTTGGAATGCTTGCGCCGCGGTCCGCCGGGTACCGGCCGGTTGTCGCCGCGGCTGTAGGCGAAGTAGAGGTTGCGCCGGTCGCGGTCGGACCGGTTCTCGGTCGAGCCGTGCACGAGATTGCCGCAGAAGATCACCACCGTGCCGGCCGGCCCGGTGCATTCGACGATGCCGCGGCGCGCGACAAGGCTCTCGACCCTGGGATCCGGCACGATGTGCAGCGGATAGCTGGTGGTCCAGGTGTCGTAGACCGGGTCGATCATCCCCTCATGATGCGAACCCGGCAGGAAGCGCAGCGGACCGTTCTCGGTCTTGGTGTCGTCGAGCATGACCAACACCGTCAGCATGTCGCGGTGCCCGCCGTGCGGCATGCCGTCCATGTGCCAGCTCGTATAGTCCTGGTGCCATTGGAAGACGTCGCCCTTGCCTGCGACCTTGTAGTTGAGGCGCGACTGGTAGAGATAGACACCCTCTCCCAGGAGCTGCTTCACCGGTTCGAGCACGCGCGGGATGCGGTAGGCCGCGGCGCAGGCCGCCGAGTCGATCTCGATCGCCCAGGCAGCGCGGATGCTGGTGCCGTCCTTTTCGATGACGTTGGCGTCGGGATGACCGCGGCGCGGCGTGCGCAGCATCTCGGCATCACGCTGCAGGAGCGCGACCTCCTCGGGGCTGATCAGGCCCTTCAGGATCAGGTAGCCGTCACGGTCATAGTCGGCGATTTGCTGCTCTGTCAGTTTCATGACCTTCCTCCACGGATTGAAGTCGTCGCACGACGCGATTAAGACGTCCAAAACCCCGAACGATCGTTATTAAGACCGTTTCAGTCTCAATTTGATCGGCCGCCCGCCGTCGGCGCGGGCAAGCTCGCGGGCGCGGCGCAGGGCTGCGGCCAGCGTCCGCTTCAACAGCGATGGCAATGCGTGCCGCCCCTCCAGGACATCGAGGGCCGCCTGTGTCGTGCCGCCGGGGCTTGTCACCGCCGCCTTCAGCGCCTCGGCACGGTTCGCGCCATCCACCAGCATGTCGGCGGCACCGACCACGGTGGCGCGCACCAGCGCATCAGCCAACCCGACCGGCAGACCGATGCGAGCGGCGGCGCAAGCGAACTGTTCGACAAAGGCGAAGACATAGGCCGGACCGCTGCCCGACACCGCCGTCGCCAGGTCGATCTGCGCCTCCGCCGTGACCCACACCGTCTGGCCAACCGTGGCAAAGACACGCTGGCACAGCGCTCGCACGTCCTCGCCCGGCCCGTCGGCGTACATCACCGTCATGCTGCGGCCGACCATGGCCGGCATGTTCGGCATGGCGCGGAACACGGGACGTTGCGGCCCCAGCGCCGCGCGCAGGCTCGCGCAGGACGTGCCGGCGGCGATCGACACGACCGCGGTTTCGGCCGGCAGCACGGACGCCACCGGCGGCAGGACGAGCGGCAGCGCCTGCGGCTTCACGGCCAGCACGACCAGCGCGGGCGGCTGTTCCTCGCCCAGAGCCGCCGGCGTCGCGCGCAACATCACGGGCGCATCACCGAGGAGGCCACGCGCGCGATCCATATCGGGATCGATCGCGAGCACCTGAAGGCCATCGGTCGCCGCGAGGCCTCGTGCCAGTGCCGCACCCATGTTGCCACAGCCCACGACAGCGATGCGGATGGGGTCGCGATCGAGGGTCATGCCGGGCCTGTCTCGTCGGGCAGCGACATCAGGGTCGCGTTGCCGCCCGCCGCCGTCGTGTCGATGGACACCGTGCGCTCTGTGGCGAAGCGCGCCACGTAGCGCGGCCCACCTGCCTTGGGGCCGGTGCCAGACAGGCCTTCGCCGCCGAACGGCTGCACGCCCACGACAGCACCGATCATGGAGCGGTTCACATAGAGATTGCCGACACGGGCGCGCCGGCGCACGGCTTCCACCGTGCGGTCTATGCGACTGTGCACGCCCAAGGTCAGCCCGTAGCCGGTCGCGTTGATCTCATCGATCACGGCATCGAGGTGGCCTGCCGACCACCGCACGACATGGACCACGGGGCCGAACACCTCCTGTGCGAGGCGGTTGCCGCCCTCGAGCTCGACCAGCGCCGGCGCCACGAAGTTGCCGACGGCGCAAGCCGGATCAAGCGGCGCACGGTGCAGGATCCGCCCCAGGCCCGACGACAGATGTGCCTCGACCCGGTCCCGGGCTGCCGCGTCGATCAGCGGCCCGATATCAGTATCCGGGCGCGCGGGATCAGCCACGACCAGTTCGGCCATCGCGCCGCCCAGCATGCGGATCACGGCATCGGCGATCTCGGCCTGCAGGTAGAGGACGCGCAGCGCCGAGCAGCGCTGGCCGGCGCTGCGGAAGCCCGAGGTCATCACGTCGGCCACGACCTGTTCGGGCAGCGCCGAGCTGTCGACGATCATGGCGTTGATGCCGCCGGTCTCCGCGACCAACGGCACGATCGGACCATCCTTGGCTGCCAGCGTTCGCGCGATCGCGCGGACCGCCGCGGTGCTGCCGGTGAAGGCGACCCCGCGCAGCCGCGGATCGGCCACCAGCGCCTGCCCGACGGCGACACCGCCCGGCAGCAAGGCCAGCACGCCGGGCGGCACGCCCGCGGCTTGGAGGATCGCCACGGCCCGCGCCGCGATCAGCGGCGTCTGCGGCGCCGGTTTGGCCAGCACGGGATTGCCGGCGACCAGCGCCGCCGCAACCTGGCCCATGAAGATGGCGAGCGGAAAGTTCCACGGACTGATGCACGCCATCGGGCCGCGGCCATGCAGCGTCAGCACGTTGCTTTCGCCCGTCGGTCCGGGCAAGCGGTGTGGCGCGAACGCGCGGCAGGCCTCGCGAGCGTAGTAGCGGCAGAAGTCGACAGCTTCGCGCACCTCGGCGACGGCATCACCCAGGGTCTTGCCGGCCTCGCGGACGCACAGCGCGATGAAGGCGTCGCGGTCGGCCTCCAACAGGTCCGCAGCGCGATCGAGGATGGCAGCGCGCGCCGCGACGTCGGTCGCGGCCCAGCCTGGAAACGCCGCGTCGGCCAGTTCGACGGCACGATCGACATCGCTGATCTCGGCTTCGACCACGTGGCCCATGATACGGCGGCGGTCGGACGGATCGACGACGGGACGCTCTGTCCCGCCACGGCTTTGGCTGCCGACCAAGGGCGCGGCCTTGTGGATAGCAGACCAGACCGGTGCCAGCCGATCCAGGAGCGCGGCCGTGGCATCGCGGTCGGCAAAATCGAAGCCTCGCGAATTGAGCCGGTCGGTGCCGAACAAGTCGGCGGGGCGCGGAATCGGATGGACGGGCTGCACCAAGAGGGCCTCTGCTTTCACGACAGGATCGGCCAGCACGTCGTCGAGGCCACGCCCGGCGTCGGCGAGCTGATGGAGGAACGAACTGTTGGCGCCATTCTCCAACAGGCGGCGCACGAGATAGGGCAACAGGTCGCGATGGCCGCCGACGGGTGCGTAGACGCGACAAGCAAAACCCTCGCGCGCGACCAGCGCGTCATAGAGGCCGTCGCCCATGCCGTAGAGGCGCTGGAATTCGAAGTCGCGCCGATCGCCCGCCCACTCGATCAGGGTCGCCACGGTAAGGGCGTTGTGGGTGGCGAACGCTGGATAGAGATGGCGAGCTTGCAGCATCCGCCGCGCGCACGCGAGATAGGAAACATCGGTCAACGCCTTGCGCGTGAAGACCGCGTAGTCGTCGAGCCCCTCCTCTTGTGTGCGTTTGATCTCGGTGTCCCAGTAAGCGCCCTTGACCAACCGTACCGACAAGGTTCGGCGCGTGGCGCGTGCGAGGGCTTCCAGCCAGTCGATCACGCCCACAGCGCGCTTCTGATAGGCCTGGACGGCGACGCCGAAGCCTTCCCAGGCAGCAAGCTGCGGTGCGCGCATCACGCGCTCAATCAGGTCGAGCGACAGGTCCAGGCGCTCGGACTCCTCGGCATCGACCGTCAGGCCAATGCCGGCGGCCGCCGCCTCCACCGCCAAGGCCAACAGACGCTCGCCGAGCATGCCCAGGCAGCGCTCGGCCTGCAGCGGTTCATAGCGCGGATGCAGGGCCGAGAGTTTCACCGAGATGGTCGGTCGCCGACGTGGCACGGGCGTGCGCGCGACGGCCAATGTTCCGGCGTGGCCGATCGCGTGCCGATAGGCGTCGAAGTAGTGGTCGGCATCCGCCCGCGTGCGCGCCGCCTCGCCCAACATGTCGAAGGAGTGACTGAAAGCCCCCTGCTCCGCGGCGGCGCGACGGGTAGCCTCCTCGATGGAGCGGCCCAACACGAAGCGGCGCGCCATGAGCCCCATGGCGGCAGTGATACCGCTGCGCAGGACGGGATCGCCGCCGGCGGCCAGCAGGCGCGTCAGGGCATTGTCGGCTGCGTCGGTGCGCGCGAGAAAGGCGCGGCTCAGCGCCAACGCGCGGTTGATGCCCTCGAGGACCAGCGAGTTCGATCGCGCCGAGGACGCCCAGTCACCCGACAGAATCTTGTCGCGCACCAGTTCACCCGATGTCGCGGCGTCCGGCACTCTCAGGAATGCCTCGGCCAGCCGCAGCAGCGACAGGCCTTCGGGCGTGCCCAGCCGATAGCGGTTCAGCAACTGCTCGCTCGATGTGCCGGCGCTGTGCGCCCGCAAGCGGCGCACCAGGTCGATGGCGCGTGCGTGGACGCGCTGCCGCGCCTCATCCGACAGCCTGGCATCATCGGCCAGTCGGCGGGCGAGCGTTGCCTCGTCGCAACGATGCAATGCGCGCAGCGTAGCGCGCAGGCGCGGCACCGCATCGGCGCGGATCTCGGAGGGAAGGCTGGTATCGGGCATGGACCGGCACAGGTTCGATGGGCGCCGCGATCAGGTGAGGCCGCCGACGCAGACCTGCTTGATCTCGAGGTAGTCGGCGATGCCATACTTCGAGCCTTCGCGACCGACGCCCGATTCCTTGAAGCCACCGACGGGCACGATCTCGGAGGCGAAACTGCCCTCGTTGATCGCCACCGATCCGAACTCCAGCGCCTCCGCGACCCGCCAGGCGCGCGCGAGGTCCCGCGTGAAGAAGTATCCGGCCAGACCGTATCGGGTGTCGTTGGCCAGGCGAATGGCGTCCGCCTCGGTCTTGAACCGTACCAGCGGCGCCACCGGCCCGAACGTCTCCTCGCGGCACACCAGCATCTCGGTCGTGGCGTCGGCGAGCACCGTCGGCTCGTAGAAACCACCCCCGAGGGCGTGGCGACGCCCGCCGGTCAGGATGCGGGCCCCACGTTTGCGTGCATCGACGACGTGGGCATCAACCTTGGCAACGGCGTCAGCGTTGATCAGGGGACCGATCGCCGATCCGTCCACCGTTCCGGGCGCGACGCGCAGGGCTTCCACGGCGCGCACGAACTTGTCGGCAAAGGCGTCATAAACATCATCCTGGATGAAGAACCGGTTCGAGCAGGTGCAGGTCTGCCCCGAGGCGCGGAATTTCGAGGCCATCGCCGCCATCACCGCGCGGTCGAGGTCGGCGTCGGCGAAAACGATGAAAGGCGCGCTGCCGCCCAGCTCCAGGCTCAGCTTTTTCATCGTGCCAGCGGCCTGGCGCATCAGCAGCTTGCCCACCTCGGTGGAGCCGGTGAAGGAAAGCTTCCGAACAACGGGATTGCTGCAGAGTTCCCCGCCGACTTCGGGAGCGCCCGCGGCGCTTGATGTGATCACGTTCAGCACGCCGGGTGGCAGCCCCGCCTCCTGCACCAGCGCGGCCAAGGCCAGCGCCGAGAGCGGCGTGTCCTCCGCCGGCTTCAGCACCAGGGTGCAGCCGGCGGCCAGCGCCGGGCCGCACTTGCGGGTCACCATGGCGCTGGGGAAATTCCACGGCGTGATGGCGGCCACGACGCCGACCGGCTGCTTCAGCACCAGGATGCGCCGGTCGTTGCTGTAGGTCGGGATGACGTCGCCATAAGCGCGTTTTGCCTCCTCGGCGAACCAGTCGATGAAGCTGGCGCCGAACAGCACTTCGCCGCGGGCTTCCGGCAGCGGCTTGCCCTGCTCTGCCGTCATGATGGCGGCGAGATCGTCCTGATGGGCGACGATCAGGTCGAACCAGCGGCGCAGGATCACCCCGCGCTCCTTCGCCGTCTTGCCGCGCCACGCCGGCAGCGCCGCGTCGGCCGCCGCGATCGCGCGCACGACATCGGCGCGGCCCATGTCGGGCACATGCGCGACCGGGTTGCCGGTCGCCGGATCGACAACTGCGAACCGGCGCTGCGTGGTCGCGTCGACCCAGGCGCCGCCGATGAACGCCTGCTGTCGAAGAAGCGCGGCGTGCTTGAGCAACGGCGCGGGGGCAACCGTGGCGATGGTGCTGTCGGGCATCGTGGTCTCGTCGGTGGAAAGAAGAGCGTGAGGCGAGCGGACGGTCAGGCAACCCATTCGCTGACGGGCGCATTCGCCTCGTGCAGAGGCTGGGAGATGACGTCGACCAAGGTCGGCCCGTCGTGCGCGATCGCCTGCGCCAGGGTGGCGCGCAGCTTCTCGGGATCATCGACCCGGAAGGACTTCACGCCGTAGGCAGCCGCGACGGCGGCATGGTCGGTGCGGTCGAAGTCGACCGAGAAATAGCGTCGATCGAAGCCAGTCTTCTGCCCTGCCTTGATCCAGCCGTAGACGCTGTTGGACAGGACGATGAACGTGATGGGCAGCTTGTGGCGAACCACCGTTTCCAGCTCACCCACCGTGAATCCGAAGCTGCCGTCGCCCATGACGGCGATGCACTTCTTGTCCGGACGACCGAATTGCGCGCCGATCGCAGCGGACAGGGAGTAGCCCAGCGCGCCGTGGGCGCGGTTGGTGATGAAACTGCGGCCGGTCCGGCTGCTCTGGAAGTAGGCCGACAGATACGGACACGGCGTACCCGGGTCGGCGACCACCACGGCATCCTCGGGTGCGACCCGCTGCAATTCGGCGACGAAGCGCTCCGGTCGGATCGGCCGTTCGTCAGAGCGGGCGAACTTTTCGAAGGCTGTGAACTTTTCCGCCTTCAGACGCACGAGCGTGGCGGGCTCGATTCTCGATGTGGCCGGCGTCGTCTCCAGTGCCGTCGCCAGGGCTGCGAGCGCCAACCGAGCGTCACCCACCAAGGCGACATCGGCCCGATAGTTCGTACCGATCACGGTCGGGTCGATATCGATATGCACGACCTTTACCTTCGCGGGATCAGGGAAACGCCAGCGTTCGGTGGTCACCGAACCGGCACGGCAGCCGACGAAGATCACGAGGTCGGCGGCGGCCACGATCTCGCGTGTCTGCGGCGTACCACCATTACTGCCCACCACGCCGACACTGAGCGGATGCTGGTCGGACAGGCTGCCCTGGCCGCTGATCGTCGTGGCGACCGCCAGGCCGGCGGCTTCCGCCAGTCGCGTCAGTTCGGCTTCGGCACCCGACAGCACGACACCACCGCCGCAAATCACCACGGGCGTACGCGCCGCGCGGATCAGGCGGACCGCCTCTTCGACCGCCGCCGGATCGGGCGCCACGCGGCGCGACGGATAACGGCCCAGGGCCTCGTCCGCCCAGACGCTGGCAGAGTCCACGGGACCCGTCTGCACATCGTATGGCAGGCCGATATGCGCCGAGCCCGGCTTGCCGGTCGTCATGTGGGTGAAGGCAGCACGCAAGGTCCGCGGCACATCGACGGACCGATCCAGCACGGCATTCCATTTGGTCAGCGGCCGGAACAGGCTTTTCTGGTCGAGCTCCGTGAGCGCAAAGCGGCCGCGCGAGGACACCGACACATCGGTCGTCACGGCGAGGATCGGCACGGAAGACTCGTTGGCCTCGACCAGACCGGGAAGAATGTACGTGGCACCACCGCCACTGGGCCCCTCGCAGATACCGACCTTGCCGGTGACCCGGGCATAGGCATCGGCCATGTAGCCCGCCGAACGCTCGTCGCGCGTGAGCACATGCTTGATGCCATGGTCGAGACGATGCAGCGCGTCATACAACGGCAGGCTGGTGTCGCCGCACAGGCCGAAGACATGCGTCACGCCATGCAGCCGCAACATATGGACAAAGGCCTCTGCTCCCGAAAGCTCGTTCATTCATCTCTCCCTGGGTGGGAAGCGGCCGGCGTGGTGCGCGACGCGGTGTTTCATCTGAATGAAGCTTTAGTTGCACGGAGCGGGTTATATCTCCAATATTATCAATGACCTTTATTGAGAGCGTTGAAGATATGCTCGACCACCTCCCCGACATCGACCTGCGGCAGATGCGTTCCTTCGCAATCGTGGCCGAGGAGCTTCATTTCAGCCGCGCCGCCGAACGGCTGGGCATTGCGCAACCGCCGCTCAGCCAGCAGATCCGCCGTCTCGAGGCGAAGGTCGGCTGCCGTCTGTTCGATCGCGGTACCCGCAAGGTCGAACTGACGGAGGCCGGGCGTGCCTTGCTGACGACGATCCGGCGCATCCTGCTGGACGTGTCGACCGGCGTCGAGCAGGCCAAGCGCATCAGCCGTGGCGATGCCGGTGTGCTCGACGTCGGTTTTCCCGCGACCGTCGCGCTCGCGATCCTGCCGCAGGTCATCCGATCGTTCCGGCAGCGTTACCCGGACATCGAATTGCGGTTGTCTGAACTGCCGACGACACCGCAGCGCGACGCACTGCGCGCCGGCGCGCTCGATGTCGGCTTCCTGCGCGAACCGGAGGCCGACAGCACGCTGCAGATGGAAACCGTGATGAACGAACGGTTCATGGCCGCGCTCCCGTCCAGCCACCGCCTGGCCAGCCGCGAGACCATCGCGCTGTCGTCATTGGCACAGGAGCCGTTCGTGCTGTTCCGGCGCGATGTCGGCCCGATGTTCCACAGTCGCATCCTGGGTCTCTGCGGCCAGGCCGGCTTCACGCCACGCATCATCCAGGAGTCGCTCGAATGGCAGACCGTCGTCAGCCTCGTGCGGGCTGGCCTGGGCGTATCGATCGTTCCCGAGTGCGTGGTGAACCTGCGGCTGAAGGGCGTCACGTACCATCCGCTCGCCGCGTCGAAGATCCGCACGTCCGTTGTGATGTGCTGGCGAAAGGATAACCGCCGGACGGCCCTGCTCCACTTCATCGACGTCGTGCGCAAAGTCACCCGCAACCAGGCGCCGCCCGCCTAGCAGCCTGCGGACGTAGCGCGCGGTACCGGAACGCGGCCACGCTGCCTTCGTGTACCGCGAGCGAGTGATGGACCGTCAGGCGTCCTTGTAGACGGGCGGGCGCTTTTCGAGGAAGGCGCGCAGGCCCTCGGCGAAGTCGGCGCTGCGGGCGCACAGCACCTGGTTGCGGTTCTCGATGGCCATCGCGGCCTCCAGCCCGGGTGCATCGACGGCGAGGTTCAAGCCCTCCTTCGTCAGGCGCAGCCCCATCGGGGCGGCAGAAAGCATCTCGTCGATGTAGGGCTGCGCCGCCGCTTCCAGGTCGGCGTCGGGAACGACCTCCGAGACGAGCCCCGTCGCCAGCGCGCGCTGGGCGTGGATGAAGCGCCCCGTCAGCATCAGCTCCGACGCAACCGACAGCCCCACCAGGCGCGGGAGAAAGTAGCTCACGCCCATGTCGCAGGAGGACAATCCAAGCCGAATGAAGGCAGCGTTCATGCGCACGCTCTCGCCGGCGATGCGGATGTCAGCCGCCAGCGCGAACGCGAGGCCGCCGCCGCAGGCCGCGCCATGGACGAGCGCGATGATCGGCTGGGGGCAACGGCGCATCTTCTGATAGACGTCCGCGAGATAGCCCTGAAAGCCGAAGCCGCCGCCGAACGGCTTTTCACCCTCGCCCGCGGCCTTGATGTCCAGACCAGCGCAGAACGCGCGGCCGGCGCCGCGCATGACGACAACGCGGCAATCGCGGTCGTGGTAGAGGCCGCCAAAATACTCGGCGAGTTCACCGGCCATGCGCGTGTTGATGGCATTGAGCATCTCCGGCCGGTTCAGGGTCAGCCAGTGGACGTTTCCGCGGGCCTCCACCTGAAACGTCTCGTAGCTGTGCGGCATGACGTGGTCTCCTGCGAGAAACCCAAACTCTCAAGACAGCGCGAACTTGCGCCTCAACGTGGCGATTTCGATTGCGCGCGCCGGATCACCGGCCCTGCTGGCCGTCGTCGACGCGGATGCTGGTGCCGGTGACCGCATCGGAGGCCGGGCTCACCAGGTAGAGCAGGGTCGAGTCAAGCTGAGCGGGATCGCCCAGGCGCTTGCGCGGAAAGTGGGCGGTGATGTCGCCCATGCGGCTCAGCATCCCGTCCATCATCTCCGAGGCGAAGGCGCCCGGCGCGATGGCGTTGACGTTGATGCCATAGCCGGCCCACTCGACCGCCAGCGCCTCGGTGATGCGCACGACGGCAGCCTTGCTCACCGAATAGAGCGCAGCCCCGCTGCCGCGGTAGTTGTAGGCGGCCGACGAGGCGATGTTGACGATGCGCCCCGGCTTGCCGGCCGCAATCAACCGCCGCGCCACCTCGCAGGAGAGCACGTAGGGGGCGCGGATGTTGATGTCGATGACCCGGTCGATGAGCTCCAGCGGCATCTTGTGCGCGCGCTGGGCGTCGGGGATTCCGGCGTTGTTCACCAGGATGGTGACGAGCCCCAGCGCTTCCTCGGCCTTGGCCACGGCTGCAACCAGCTGGCCGGCATCAGTGGCATCCATGGCGACCGGGACCGCCTGCCCGCCCGCGGCGCGGACCTCCTCTGCCAGCGCCTCCAGCCGCTCGACCCGCCGCGCCGCCAGCGCCACCTTGGCGCCGCAGCGCGCCAGCACCTTGGCGAAGCGCAGGCCCAGCCCCGACGAGGCGCCGGTGACCAGCGCCGTCTGGCCCGACAAGTCGACGGAATTGTTGGGCAACGGATAGTTCACGACGCTACTCATGACTTGGCCCTGCCGCTGGTGGGGATGTCCTTGAAGGGCACGTCCTTGTCGACGCGGATGTCGCCGGGCAGCCCCAGCACGCGCTCGCCGATGATGTTGCGCAGGATCTCGTCCGAGCCGCCTTCGATGCGCGTCGCCGGCGAGCGCATCAGCAGCGACTGGAAGCGACCGTCCTGCGGACTCGTCTCGTCCCAGACGACGCCGGCCTGACCCTGCAGATCGAGCGCGAACATCGCCAGTTCCTGCATCGTGGCGCCGGCCACCAGCTTGCCGATCGAGCTCTCCGGTCCCGGCGTCTGGCCCTTGCTCAGCGCCGTGATCGCACGCATGCCGGTGTACTTCAACCCGCTCTGGCGCACCGCGAACTGGGCCAGCCGCGAGCGCACCGCCGCATCGTTCGCCGCCGGCTCGCCGTCGACCTCTGCCTCCAGGCAGAAGCGGAACAGCTCGGGGAAGTATGTCGACATGCCGGTGCCGATCGACAGCCGCTCGTTCATCAGCGTGGTGAGCGAGACCTGCCAGCCCTGCCCGACGGCGCCCAGGCGCTGTGCGTCAGGAATGCGTACGTCCTTGAAGTAGACCTCGTTGAAGCCCGACTGGCCGTTGGCCTGCTTGATCGGCCGCACCTCCACACCTGAAGTGCGCATCGACAGGAAAAACATCGTCAGCCCCTTGTGCTTGGGCACATCAGGGGCGGTGCGGGTGATGAGCAGGCCCCAGTCGGAATGCTGGGCGCCGCTGGTCCAGATCTTCTGGCCGTTCACGATCCAGTCGCCCGAGCCGTCCTCGGCGCGCACGGCGCGCGTGCGCAATCCGGCCAGGTCGGAGCCGCCTGCCGGCTCGGAGAACAGCTGGCACCAGATCTCCTCGCCCGAAGCCAGCGGCGGCAGGAGGCGCTGCTTCTGGTCCTCGCCGGCCCAGGCCATGACCGTCGGGCCACACATGCCGTGGCCGATGACGAAGGGGCCGGAGAGGGCGCTGTAGATGCCCTCCTCCTGGCCCCAGATCACCCGCTCGATCGGCGAGCGGCCGGCACCGCCGTATTCCTTCGGCCAGTGCAGGCAGGCCCAGCCTGCTTCTGCCTTCTTCTTCTGCCAGGCCTTCGAGGCCTGCAGTGGGTCCTCGCTCTGGACGGCGCTGGAGCCGAAGCTTGCGCGCTTCAGCTCCGGCGCGAGATGCTTCGGCGCATGGGCATCGATGAAAGCACGGGCCTGGGCGCGGAACGTGGCTTCCTCGGGCGTATCGTCAAAATCCATCGTCCGCCTCCGTCAGGCCGCTGCATTGAGATTGCCGGCGCTCATGCGTTCGATCAGCAGGCTCTCCCAGGTCGAGAGCGAGCCCAGTGCGAGTGCCAGCGCATTGGAACGCCGGTAAAAGAGGTGGCAGTCGAAGGCCCAGGTAAAACCCATGCCGCCGTGCACCTGGATGTTGTTCTTGGCGCAGTGCTGGAACGCCGTGGTGGCCGAGACGCGCGCCGTCGCGGCCGCCACGGGCAGCTCCACCGCACCCGACGCCAGCGCCCAGGCAGCGTAGTAGCAGTTCGACCGCGCCAAGGTGGATGAGACGTACATGTTGGCCAGCATATGCTTGATCGCCTGGAACGAGCCGATCGGGCGACCGAACGCCATGCGGTCAAGCGCGTAGTCGCGCGCCATCTCGAGTGCACGGTCGGCGCCGCCGACCTGCTCGAAGGCCATCAGGATGGCAGCGCGATCCATCACCTGGGTCGTGACGTGCCAACCGTCGCCCGTGCCGCCCAGCGGCTCGGCCGGCGCGTTGTCGAAGGCAATGCGCGCCTGGCTGCGCGTCGGGTCGATGGTCTTCAGCGTGTCGCGGCTGACGCCGGGGCCGTTCAGGTCGACCACGAACAGTGAGACGGCGTCCGCGCCGCGACCGCCTCCGGCGCGCGCCAGCACGATGGCGACGTCGGCGATGTCGCCGTCAGATACGGGCGACTTCACGCCGGACAGGCCTCCGCTCGCAACGGCTGTCTGCACCTTGTCCGGCGTCATGCGCCCCTGTCCTTCGACGAAAGCGAAGGTGCCCACGGCCTGGCCGCTGGCGAGCTTCGGCAGCCATGCCCGCTTCTGCGCCTCGGAGCCCGCCTGCAGCAGAAACTCGGCGGCGAGGTAGATGGAAGACGCTACCGGCACGGGCGCCAGCGCCCGACCCAGCTCCTCGGCCACGACGCACAGCTCGAGGTGAGAGAGGCCGACGCCGCCGTAGGCCTCCGGGATCGCAGCGCCGAGTACGCCCAGCTCGGCGAGGCCCGCGTAGAGGCCACGGTCGAACGGCTCGGGCCCCTCCAGGATGGTGCGCACGGCGGCCGGCGTGCAGCGCGCGTCGAGAAAGCGCCGGACCTGGTCCTTCAACGCTTTCTGTTCTTCGGAAAAATCCAGGTTCATCTGCCGCCCCTCGCGCGGTGCACTTTCGGCGGCATCCTATCGCCCTCCTTTCATCGGTCGCTATTGCCCTCGCCCGCATAGCGATCGCTGCCGCAGAATCTCCACGCGCGGGTCGCGCCAACGCGATCGCGCGCCGGCCAGCGCTGCCGTGTCCGGAATCCACCTAGCCGTGATCGGGCTTGGCGCGCTTCGGGATACCGGGCGGTGGGTCGGTGCGTTGGAAACTCGGCCGCGTGGCGTGCCGTTCGTAATAGCGGGCCAGATTCGGCGCCGCGGCAACGGCTGCCGCGCCTTCCGGGAACTGCTGCACGCGATGGAGGATCGGCAGCAGGTTGATATCGGCGAAGGTGAACTGGTCACCCACGAGATGGCCGCTGGCGGCGACCGCCTGGTTGAGAATGGCGACCTGCTCGCGCAGCGCCGGCATGACGGCATCGATCGCCACGCGATCGGGTTCCTTGCCGGCGAGCATGGGCACGATGTAGGCAACGACGTAGGTCCGGATGAGCGTGCGGTCCATCACCGTGTTGACCAGCGATACCCATTGCTCGGTGAGCGCGCCCAGGTGCGGATCGGTCGGCAGGACGTATGGCGCCGGGAAGCTGCGATCGAGATACGTGGCGATAGCTTTCGATTCGAACAGCGCGACATCGCCATGGCGCAGGACCGGCATCTTGCCCAGGGGGTGGATGGCCCTGACCTCCGGCGCGTGCAGCGGCCGCTCCGTCAGCACGTACTCGATCCTCTTCTCCTCGCAGACCATGCAGACGGCCCGCGTGTAGGTCGATTGCATCGAGCCGATGATCTCAGGCGGCGACATGGCTCTCTCCCCGGTGCCTCTGAGCTGATGTCTGCGCTTCGCTCAGGATACCCTAGTCCGGTTCGACAACTTCCGTATGACGATGGTAAGGCGGCACGGAACGACAATCACCAACTGCCGGAGCCCTGGCCTAGCCGTCCACGGTCGAAGGCTGCGCTTGCTCCAGCAGCGCGTTCCGGGCGAGGCGCCAGCTCGCTTCGTCCGGGGCGCAGATAAGTCCGCCGGTCCGATGTGTCGGGTGGTACGGGGTGCCGTCGAAATGAGCGCTGTGACCGCCGGCCTCCCGGTGCAACAGCCAACCCGCCGCATGATCCCACGGCATCAGCTTGTTGTAGAAAAGAAGATGGCAGTGTCCTGCCGCGGCCATCCGGTATTCGTGCGCGGCGCACCGCAGCCATGAACTCATCGCCAGCCGCGACAGATTGCCATTGACGATGGTCCGCCGCGGCTCCGGCAGAAAGTTCGTCGCGACGATCGCGTCCATCTCGTTGACCGGCACCGCGCCGGCGACCCTGAGATCGACGCGGGTGCCATCTTCGCCTTGCAGCCATGCCCCTTCACCCCTGAGCGCGAAGGCGGTATCGCGGCAGACGGGATCGTGGATGGCGGCAAGGACAACCTCCCCGCGCATGGTCGCCGCGGCCATGACCCCGAACAGAGGCAGTCGGGAGGCAAAGTTCTTGGTGCCGTCGAGAGGATCGAGAATGAATGCCAGATCGGCGGTGCCGATCGCGTCGAGCAGGCTTTCGTCCTCGGCCGTCGCCTCTTCACCGACGACGGCTGCGCGGGGATAAGCAGCCTCGAGTGCGGCGGAGATGGCCCGCTCGGCCGCCTCATCGGCATCCGTCACGACGTCGAAGCGCGATGACTTCTCACGCACCTGCCCGGCGGCGAGCGCACCGAACCTCGGCATGATCTCGGCTTGGGCAGCCCGTGAGAGGATCTCGCCTAGCCGAAGCGCATCATCGATCGTGAACAGCATCCTTGGTCCATAGTGAAGCCCATGCACCATACGGCCACGCGACCGAGGACGAAAGGAGTGCGCGACTCTGCTGGTGCGCGACGGGCGAGCAGAACCTTCAATCGATACTGCGCTGACGGCCGGCGCCTTCCTTGCAAGCCGTTGCCAGTTGATGCAGCGGAGCAGCGTCGCCGACGAACCACGGATCGTCGGTAATGTTGATGGCATCGATCGTCATCTCACTGCCATCCGGCTTGAGGATGCTCAGAAGCTTGTCGTCGATGGCAAAGCTGACCAGAAAGCGCTCCGGCGCACCATCCACCGCAGCCGGAGACGAGACCGAGACACCGTGGCGAGCGAAGCCCATCTGCTTCACGTCAGGCATTTTCTTGGTATCGAGATCGGGCTCGGCATAGTAGCGCAGGTCAAGGCGACCTTTCTCGGGGCAGGAGGCTTCGAAAATCACGGTCTTGAGGTCGTCGGCGAGGAATGTCGCGGTGCGCCGAGGCTGGCCTGCGGCGTTCACGTCGCGGATAGCCCACTGCTGCTCCCGCTTCCTGACCGGATCTGAATTCTGGGCCACGGCGATGCCTGAAAACACCGAAAGCGCCACAACAACACTGACAACCAGCTTCGCGTTCATTCCCGTCTCCCGCTGGGACACTCCTTCTGGTGCGTTATATTTAACATCGATGAATATGGTCATTTGATAGCCGGCGCCTGCGGCAGCCGCCCCGTCAGCGCACAATTCTTTCTCTCTTGCCGATCATTATTCTTTAAGAAAGAATTTTTACGGTGGGTCAGTCTCCCCCGCTCCCCCTCGCCTGTTGACCATCGCACTGGCGACGGATAGCGAAGACGGCGCTTTCGGCCGGAGGCGCTCCGTTCTGTTCTGCCGCCCTCTCGGAGACGTTCGCCCATGACCGATGCCCTGCCGGAAGAGAAGGTGATCTCCCAGACCCACCGCGTTGCCTTCCAGGGATACTTCAGGATCGGTGAGTACCGGTTCCGTCACACGTTGTTCCAGGGCGGCGTCAGCCCGGAAATCAAGCGCGAGGTCTTCGAGCGTGGCCATGCCGCCGCCGTACTGCCCTATGATCCAATGCTAGACCGCGTCGTGCTGATCCGCCAGTTCCGACCGGGGGCCCTGGTGGCCGGCCGCCATGCGTGGCTGTGGGAGGCCGTCGCCGGCGTCATCGAGGACGGCGAGACGCCGGAGGGCCTCGTGCGGCGCGAGGCGCAGGAAGAGGCCGGTTTGCAGTTGCAGGCCGTGATCCCGATCTTCACCTGGCTCAGCAGTCCCGGCGGTTCGTCGGAGACGACGGCGGGCTTCTGTGGCCGCGTCGACTCGCGCGGCGTCGGCGGCGTCCATGGCCTGGTCGACGAAGGCGAGGACATCCTGGTGCGCACGTTCAGTCTCGACGAAGCGCGGGCCCTACTGGACCGCGGCGAGATCGGCAGCGCCACCGGCATCGTCACCCTGCAATGGCTGCTGCTGAACCGCGACGCCGTGCGCGCGGCATGGTCGACCTGAGGCCACGCCATGCCGAAGGTCGTTGTCATCGGCAGTCTCAACATGGACCTGATCGTGCGGGCAGAGCGGCGGCCGGCAACGGGCGAGACGGTGATGGGCAGCGACTTCCACGTCCTGCCCGGGGGCAAGGGCCTCAATCAGGCCGTCGCCGCCGCGCGCCTGGGTGCCGACACGCACATGGTCGGTCGCGTCGGCGATGACGATTTCGGCCGCCGGCTGCGGGCTTTCATTGCGGCCGAGCGCGTCGGGGATGCGCATGTGCACGCGAGTCCCGGCGTGGCGACGGGCGTTGCCGTCATCACCCTGGTGGACGGCGACAACACCATCGTCGTGGCATCCGGCGCCAACATGCTGGTCACATCGGGGGATGTCGATGCCCTGCCCGTGTCGCAGAGCGACATCTGCGTCGGCCAGTTCGAAGTGCCGATGGCAACGACGGAAGCCGCCTTCCGCCGCGCCCGCGCCGCCGGCGCCCGCACCCTCCTTAACGCGGCGCCAGCGCAGGCACTGCCGCCGTCGCTGCTGGAGGTTGTCGATATCCTGATCGTCAACGAGCACGAACTGACGATCCTGTCCGGCGCAACGATCACCGAAGCCAGCACGGATGCCGACATCGCCGATGCCGCCCGCCGCCTGGTCAGCAGCGGGCGCAGTGTCATCGCCACCCTGGGCGCGCGTGGCGCGCTGGCCGTCGACGGTAACGGCGTGCATCTTGTCGCCGGCCATAAGGTCACGGTGGTCGACACCACCGGCGCCGGCGACTGCTTCGTCGGCGCCCTGGCGGCAACCCTGGCGGCCGGCACCGCCCTGCCCGCGGCGCTCGAGCGCGCCACCACGGCAGCGGCGATATCGGTCCAGCGACTGGGTGCGGCGCCCTCGATGCCGACGCTGGCCGAACTGGAGAACAGCCGGTCATGAGGCCATGAGACCTCCACCGTTGCAGGCCATGCCCACGGTCGCCTAGGGTGGGTCCAAATAGGCAGAATGACATGAGGGCAAGGTGATGGACGTCAGGTCGGGATTCCTCGACAGCATCGGCAACACGCCGCTGATCCGGCTCAAGGCGGTCTCCGAGGCCACCGGCTGCGAGATCTACGGCAAGGCCGAATTTCTCAACCCCGGCGGTTCAGTGAAGGACCGCGCGGCGCTGGCCATCGTGCAGGACGCCGAGCGGCGCGGGCTGCTGCGCCCCGGGGGCACGATCGTGGAGGGCACCGCCGGCAACACTGGCATCGGCCTGGCGCTGGTCGGCAACGCCAAGGGCTATCGCACCGTGATCGTGATGCCCGACACGCAGAGCCAGGAAAAGAAGGACATGCTGCGCCTGTGCGGCGCCGACCTGCGGCTGGTGCCGGCGGTGCCGTACAAGGATCCCAACAACTACGTGAAATACTCCGGGCGTCTGGCCGACGAACTGGCCAAGAGCGAGGCCAACGGCGCGATCTGGGCCAACCAGTTCGACAATGTCGCCAACCGTGACGGCCACTACGCGACGACAGGTCCCGAAATCTGGGACCAGACTGACGGCAAGGTCGACGGCTTCACCTGCGCCGTCGGCAGCGGCGGCACGCTGGGCGGCGTGTCGCTGGCGCTGAAGGAGCGCAATCCCAAGATCAAGATTGCGCTCGCTGATCCCATGGGGGCCGCGCTCTACAGCTGGTACACGCGCAAGGAGCTCAAGGCCGAGGGCAATTCGATCACCGAAGGTATCGGTCAGGGCCGGGTGACGGCCAACCTCGAGGGCGTCGACGTCGATCTCGCCTACCAGATCACCGACGAGGAAGCCCTGCCCTACATCTTCGACCTGATCCAGAACGAGGGACTGGTGCTGGGCAGCTCGTCGGCCATCAACATCGCCGGCGCCGTGCGGCTGGCCAAGGAACTGGGGCCGGGCAAGACCATCGTCACCATCCTCGCCGACGGCGGCCAGCGCTATCAGTCGAAGCTGTTCAACCCCGACTTCCTGCGCGAGAAGAATCTGCCCGTGCCGGCATGGATGGCGTAACTCCCTGGGAGCGCGGGCGGGACGCCCGCGCTCCCAGGATAAAACGGAATCATCATGGCTGAAGAACTGTTCCGACAGGACGCATATCTGAAGACGTGTGAGGCGACCGTCGTCGCCGTTGATGACAAGGGCATTCGCCTCGATCGCACGGTGTTCTATCCCACCGGCGGCGGGCAGCCGGGCGATCGCGGTACGCTGACCCTGGCTGACGGCAGAGCGATTGCGATCGCCGACACCGTGAAGGCCGGCGACGACATTGCGCACGTACCGGCCGCGGATGCCGCCGTGCCCGCCGTCGGCGACAAGGTCACGGTCGTCGTCGACTGGGAACGCCGTTATCGCCACATGCGCATGCACACAGCCCTGCACGTGATGTCGGCGGTCATCAAGGGCAACGTCACCGGCGGCCAGGTGAATGCCGACAAGAGCCGGCTCGATTTCAATCTCGGCGACGACGTGCCGACCAAGGAGCATGTGACGGCTGAGGTCAACCGCCTGATCGCGCTCGACCGGCCGGTGACACCGCGCTGGATCACCGACGAGGAGCTGGCGGCGCGACCTGAGCTGGTGAAGACCATGAGCGTGCGTCCGCCCAGCGGCGCCGGTCGCGTACGGTTGCTGGAGATTGACGGCGTCGATCTCCAGGCCTGCGGCGGCACCCATGTCGCGCGCACATCGGAGATCGGCACGGTCGAATGCCTGAAGGTCGAGAACAAGGGCAAGATGAACCGTCGCTTCATCATCGCACTGGCCGAGTGACGCTCCTGTCCATGTCGAACCAACTCTGTCGTCCCGAACATAGCGAGGGATCCAGGCGCCGTTCCCTAGATCTCTCGCTGCGCTCGGAATGACAGCAACCAAGGAAACACACCATGTCCTATGCCCGCCCCGACGCCCTGGTCAGCACCGAATGGCTTGCCGCGCATCTCCATGCGCCTGATGTGCGCGTCGTCGACGGCTCGTTCTATCTGCCGGCGCAGAACCGCGACGCCAAGGCCGAGTATGCGGAACAGCACATTCCCGGCGCGGTGTTCTTCGACATCGACGAGATCGCCGACAGCAACAACCCGCTGCCGCACATGATGCCATCGCCGGAGAAATTCTCCTCGCGCGTCCGCCGGCTGGGCCTGGGTGATGGCGTGCGTATCGTGGTCTATGATGGCAGCCCGATGATGGGCGCCTGCCGCGTGTGGTGGATGTTCCGCGCCTTCGGCCACAAGGACATCGCCGTGCTGGACGGCGGCCTGCCGAAATGGGTGCGCGAAGGCCGGCCGGTGACCGACGACGCCACGGTGCCACGCGAACGGCATTTCACGGCGCGCCTGGACTCGACGCTGATCCGCGACGTCGACCAGGTGAAGCGCCTGCTCGACACCAAGACCGAACATGTCGTCGACGCGCGTGCGACGCCGCGCTTCCGCGGCGAGGCCCCCGAGCCGAGGCCGGGCCTGCGGCTGGGCCACATGCCGGGCGCGCTCAATCTTCCCTATGGCGACCTGGTCGATCCCCAGACCGGCACCATGCTGCCGCAGGACGCCTTGAAGAAGCGCCTGGCCGCCGCCGGGATCGAGCCGACGAAGAAGGTCACGGCCAGCTGCGGCTCGGGCGTCAGCGCCTGCGTGGTGGCGCTGGGCCTTTATCTCACCGGTGCCAAGGAAGCCGCGATCTACGACGGTTCGTGGGCCGAATGGGGCAGCCGCCAGGATACGCCGATCGTCACCGGCGCTTGAGAGCAGCCATGAGCAAGAAGACAAAGTTCACCAAGCCCGACACCATTCTGGCGGTCGCCGGCCGCGATCCGGAAGCCAATTTCGGCATCGTCAATCCACCCGTCTATCACGCGTCCACGATCCTGTTCCCGACCGTGGAGAAGCTGCACAACCGCCAGCCGCTCGATGGCATCGGCTACGGCCGCAACGGCACGCCGACGCAGTTCTCGCTGGAGGAAGCCTTCGCCGAGCTGGAGGGTGCGCATCGCTGCGTGGCCGTGCAGTCCGGTCTCGCCGCCATCACTGGCGCCGTCACCGGCTTCGTGAAGGCCGGCGACCATATGCTGGTGACCGACAACGCCTACGGCCCGACGCGACGCTATGCCAACACCATACTGGCCAAGTTCGGTGTCGAGACGACCTACTTCGATCCCATGGTCGGCGCCGACATTGCGGCACTGATCCGTCCCAACACCAAGGTCGTTTTCGTCGAGGCCCCGGGTTCGCAGACGTTCGAGGTGCAGGACATTCCCGCGATCGCCGACGTCGCCCACAAGGCCGGCGCCACGGTGATCATGGACAACACCTGGGCGACTCCGCTGTTCTTCCGGCCCTTCGACAAGGGCGCCGATGTCGTCGTGCACGCCGGCACCAAGTACGTGGTGGGCCACTCCGATGCGATGCTCGGCCTCATCAACTGCAAGGACCGCGCGATCTTCGAGACGGTCAAGACCACATGCATGGCCTTCGGCTTCCACGCCGCACCGGACGACGTCTATCTCGGGCTGCGCGGCCTGCGTACCATGGGCGTTCGACTGCGCCAGCACCAGAAGAGCGCCCTGGATATCGCCCATTGGCTAAAGACCCGGCCTGAAGTCGACACGGTGCTGCACCCCGCCCTGGCCGACTGCCCGGGCCACGCCGTCTACAAGCGCGATTTCACGGGCTCATCAGGCCTGTTCGCCTTTACCCTGAAGGGCGAGTACACTGACGAGGCCGAGGCCCGCATGCTCGATGGCATGCGCATCTTCGGCATGGGCTACAGCTGGGGCGGCTACGAAAGCCTGATGATCCCCGGCCATCCCGGTGCCTATCGCACCGCCAATCCATGGCCCGAGAAGAAGCGCATCTACCGTCTGCACATCGGCCTGGAGGATGTCGAGGACCTGCGCCAGGACCTCGCCGACGGCCTGGAGCGGCTCAAGGCGAACGCATAGGCATCTGTCATCCCGAGCGTAGCGAGGGATCTTTTAAAAGTGACGCACGGGTGCGTCTGCATCGAAAGATCCCTCGCTGCGCTCGGGATGACAGGAAACTACCCTCTCCCGGCACAGACGGCGCAGATGCCGTTGACCTCCAGGGTCATGTGACGGGTCGAGAAGCCGCGGGCGCCGGCACTGCGCGCGATGGCATCGGCCAGCGATGGATCTTCCAGTTCATCGGCGTTGCCGCAGCGATGGCAGATCAGGAAGAAGCCGCGGTGGCTTTCGCCCGGATGGGCACAGCCGATGAAGGCATTGAGCGATTCGATGCGATGGACCAGGCCGTGCTCGAGCAGGAAATCGAGTGCCCGGTACACCGTGGGCGGTGCCGAGCCCAGGCCCTCGGTGCGCAGCGACTCGAGGATGGCATAGGCGCCCACGGGTTTGTGACTGGCCCACACCAGCTCGAACACCCGGCGGCGCAACTCGGTAAAGCGCGCGCCGCGCTGGCGGCAGACGCCCTCGGCCAGCGCCAGCGCATCCTCGATGCAGTGGGCATGGTCGTGCTGCGAGCCGGGCTGTGGCCGTACCGCTGTGGCCTGGGCATGAGGCGCCATGGGATGCGGGCCGTGTCCGCTCAGCGCGGCGCGTCGACCTTGGCTTCGTCCAGCCGCAGTCGGCAGCCGCAGACCGGGCAGTCGAGGCTTGCGAGCTCGGCGCGCGGCCCGGGTCGGCTGCCTTCGAGCGCTGCCCGAGCATCGGCGACCAGCTTCTCGTGATAGGCAACGGGGCCACAGACCGAATGATACAGCGCCTGCGTCTTCTCGTCGGCTTCGACCAGAGTAATCGCGGCCGCCTTGCGGGCAAACAGGGCCGTGCCGGCCAACGCCAGCAGCGCCCCACCGGCCCAGATCAGCGCCTGGCGGCGCGGCATGTCGGCGGTGGCTGCGATGACCTTGGACGTGCGACGCATGGCTCTTTCCGTTGTCATCAGAACGAAGGGAAATTATACGCCCGGAGAGCGGCCCCCGCCAGCGGGAAGCCGGCCGCCGGGAGTCGCCTCATGTCCGTTGTATCCACACCCGTTGCAGGCAGAGTGTATTCTTCTGCGGCTATCGCCCAGACCGTGGCTGCCGTGGCATTCGATGCCAACGGCCTGGTGGCCTGCATCGCCCAGCAGCATGACAGCGGCGAGATCCTGATGATGGCGTGGATGAATCGCGACGCCGTCGAGGAGACCATGCGTACCGGCCGCGTCTGCTACTGGTCGCGGTCGCGGGGCAAGCTGTGGCGCAAGGGCGAGACGTCGGGCCACGACCAGCGCCTGGTCGAGCTGCGCATCGACTGCGACGGCGACACCCTGCTGGCCCTGGTCGACCAGTCCGGCGTCGCCTGCCATACCGGCCATCACAACTGCTTCTTTCGTGCCGTGCGCGACGAGACGCTGACCGAAATCGCCCCCGTCCTGGTCGACCCGAAGCAGATGTACGGCAACGGATGATGGGCTATGATCCCGTCGATCTCAGTACAGGTTACGAATGAAACAAAACGCCGATCGGCGATGCGTCCCCTTCCGCATTGCCCCAGCAGCGAGCCACGGTGCTCCGCTGCTGATCTCCCGCCGGCTACTGCTGGCGGCCCTGCCCCTGGGCCTCGCGGCATGCGAGGGGGCGCCTGCGTGGCTCGGCGGCAAGCCGCCGCGCGATCGCGTGTCGCCACAGGCGGCACGGCTGGCGCGCTGGGTCAGCACCACCGGTCGCGACACCGTACTCGACCCCCGCGCGCTGCGGGTCATGGGCCTCGACAACGGCCAGCGCGACATTCCGGTGAAGCAGCTTGCCGAGGAAACCGCCAACGGGCGTCACGTGGTGAGCCTCACCAGCCTGCGCGGACGCAACGAGTTCATCTTTCACCGCCGCGAGGGCGACAACCTCTATTTCCACCTGGCCAACGTCAACCTGGTGCGCCAGGGCAGCGCCACCTACCCGCGCCACGGCTCACCGGCACGCATGGCCGACAGCTTTGCCTCGACCGACTATCCGGCGCAGGCCACTTACTGGCTCGAGCAGGCCGAGCGGCGCGCGACCTGACGTCAAAACAGGGTCATAAGGCTGGTATAAGCACACGCCTGTAACAGGAGGACTAACCATGCCCGAAACCAAGGGTCGCTTCGTCTGGTTCGAGCTGATGACGACGGATATGGCGGCAGCCAAGGCGTTCTACGGCACCGTGGTGGGCTGGGGCACGCAGGACGCCTCGATGCCCGACATGGCCTACACGCTGTTCACCGACGGTGCAGCGCAAGTGGCCGGCCTGATGACCTTGCCGGAAGAAGCCTGCAAGGCCGGCGCCCAACCGGCCTGGGTCGGCTATGTCGCGGTCGATGACGTCGATGCCAGCACGGCGCAAGCCCAGCAGTTGGGCGGCACCGTGCACGTGCCACCGACCGACATTCCCAACATCGGCCGTTTTTCGATGATCACCGATCCGCAGCAGGCGGCCGTCAACCTGTTCAAGTCGACGACGCCGCAGCAGGACCAGCCGTCGGCGCGCGGCGTGGCCCGCCGCATCGGCTGGCACGAACTGCTCGCCACCGATGCGCAGAAGGTGTTCGATTTCTACAATGCCATGTTCGGCTGGAAGAAGAGCGACGCGATCGACATGGGGCCGATGGGCACCTACCAGCTGTTCGCTGTCGGCGATGATGTGATCGGCGGCATGTTCAACCGCCCGCCGGTGATGCCGGTGCCGTTCTGGCTCTACTACTTCAACGTCGGTGACATCGACGCGGCCGGCGAGCGCGTGAAGAGCGCCGGCGGCCAGATCCTCAACGGCCCCATGGAAGTGCCCGGCGGCGACTGGATCATCCAGGGCGCCGACCCGCAAGGCGCCATGTTCGCCCTGGTGGGCAAGCGGGGTTAGCATTCCCTGGGACCGCGGGCTTCTGGCCCGCTCATGTACAAGCGAAAGCAAAGCTTTCGCCTGAGATGCGGGCGGGACGCCCGCGGTCCCAGGATCTACCTTGGTTTCAGCCCAACGAGCGCGGCCTGGAAGCGCTCGGCGGCCAAGCGTGCGGGCCATGGTTCCCACGGCTTGCCGCCGTAGCGGCGCACCATCGGATCCGCCGCCGGCGCGCGCGCCGTGATGCCCAGCGCCTGGCGGATCTCCTGCGGCGTCCAGCCAGCGACGTGGCGGGCTTCGGCAGCAGCCGAAGCCTTGTCGGCGTCCTTGATCAGCGTGATCCAGTCAGACGGCAACTGCGCCGGCAGTCCGTAGCGTACGTGCACGGCCATCTGCAGGCGGGTGTCGAGCGCCTTGTAGCCGTCGCCCAGGAATGGCTTCACCGGCGAGATCGGGTCGAACGCCATCAGGCCTTCGGACGCATCGTGCAGCAGCGCCGCCAGCTGTAGACGATCGGCGAGTTCGCTGCGGCTCTTGGCTTTGGCCAGCTCGAGCACCAGGATCGAATGCTGCGCCACCGACATCGGCCACTCCCAGATCGAGTGGCCGCCCCAGCGCGGCGTGCGCGACAGGCCGATGGCAATATCCTCGTCCTCGAAGTCGAGCGCCGACGGGTTGAGCAGGTCGATGCGCCGCCCCGATGCCAGGCGCACCCAGGCACGCGGCGGCGATGACGACGCGATCGAGGGCATCAGGCCCGCACTGGCCCCAGCGGCCGCAGCCGAATGCCCTGGCGCAGGTGCTGGTACGGCAGCTCGACCGGATCCGTGACGTGTGCACCGGGCGACTGCACCACCAGGATAGTCTCGGCGATGGGCTGGAAATCGGCGCGGAAGTGCACTGTCGACTTCAGCGCCAAGATCGGCGTCCTGGTCGGCTCGACGCCGACATGGCGGAACATCTCCTGGTCGGCGGCCTGGATGCGCCGGCTGGCCAGCACGGCCGAGACGCCGCTGGCATCGTCGGTCACCAGCGCCATCGGGCCGATCTGGAACTTGGCACCGCCGTAGAACGGCCCGGTACCGGTGAAGACGCCGGTGCCGACCTTCACCACGCGCCAGTCAGCCTCAACCGGCGTTTCGCCCGCGTAGCCCACGACGGCGCCGATGCCGCGGCGCAGGACGGCGCCCTCGCCCGCCTCGGCCGCGGCGTGTGCCGCCGCCGGGTCGACCATCATGCCGATCACGGCGCCTTTGGCACGGTGCGCCATCAGTGCCCGCAGCAGCCCCACCGTATCGGAGGTGCCGCCGGCGCCGGGATTGTCCTGCACGTCGGCCAGCACGATCGGCTTGCGCGCACCCTGGGCCAGGCGGATCGCTTCGACCGCCGCTTCGTCTGGTGTGTAGAGCTTGCCGGCGAACGCCGCCTCCTGCGCCCGCACCGCCTCGGCCAGGCGATCGGCTGCGGCTTCGGTCGCGGCCTTGTCGTGGCCGTAGACGACCAGCGCCGGACCACACTGCGCGATGTCCGAGGGCGGGAAGCCAGGCGTGTGCGTGACGCTCACGATGCCTTGATTGTGCGAGCCGCCTGGTGCACCCGCTTTACCGGTGCCGCTCTCGATCTCGTCGAGCAGATCGAAGATGCCCTTGGCCGGCTCCAGCAAGGTGCATTGCCAGACCAGCGGGATGAGGAAGTCGAACTGGCGGTACGCCTTGTAGAGCGGCCGGCGGTCCTTCAGCAGACGATCGAGCAGTTCGGCGGCGCGGCTGCCGGTGGCGGCCATGTCGACATGCGGATAAGTGCGATAACCGATCATCGCCGTCGAGTGCTGCACCATCTGCGGCGTCATGTTGGTGTGGTAGTCGAGGCTGGCGACCAGGGGGATGGTATCGCCCGTGACGGCACGCACGCGGCGCATCAGCTCGCCCTCGCCGTCCTCGTAGTGCTCGGCCACCATGGCGCCGTGTACGTCGAGATAGACCGCGTCGAACGGCCCTTGCGCCGTCAGGTCCTCGATCATCCAGCCGGCGATCTTCTCGTAGGCGTCGCGCGTGACGTAGGAACTGGGCGGCGCCGCGCACCAGCACAACGGCACGACCTCATGGCCCAGCGCCGTGAGCGTCTTGATGGCGCCGGCGATCGGGATGTTGAAGCCCTCGACGCCCGCTTTCATCTCAGTGCCACGCAGGAACGGCGGCCAGGCATCAGCCCGCTCGAACTCCTCCCAGGTGGCTTGCTGCGGTGCGAAGGTGTTGGTTTCGTGCTGAAAGCCGCCGACAGCAATACGCGCCATATCACGCTCCGGTTTACATATTTGGTCTTGAGGTACCAGGGATTGGGTTTCGGCGCCACGTGCCGTTACATGGCTTGACGGTGTGATGGTGCGTTCACATCTCTCTGTATGGACGGACGGAATCCGATGCGGCAGTGTTCATCCGTCGTAGGAACGCCTTTGTCCCGATCGAGGGGACCCGTCATGCCACGCGCTACCGCTCTCGCCACCCTTCTCGCTGCGCTCACGCTGGGCGGCTGCGGCCAGTATGCCTGGGAGCGCCCCGACACGACCGAGGCGACGCTGGTCGCGGATCAGAAGGATTGCCGGCAGCAGGCCTACAGCGAGGCCTTCCGGTCGTACGCCTTCTACACCGGCTTTCCCCTGATGGGACCGAGCTACTGGGGCTACCGCAGCTATCCTGACTATTGGTACTGGCGCCAGCGCCTGGAAAGCGAGCGGTTCTTCTACGAGAGCCGGCTCACCAACTTCTGCATGCGCAACAAGGGCTACACCCTGGTGAAGGTCGGTGACGACGTGCAGGCCGTGCCGCCCACCACCGCTCCCGTCGCCCCGGTGGCACCGGCCGCGCCGCCGCCGGTCCTCAACACACCGCCTGTCAGGCGCTAGGCTCGACGCCGATCCGGGCGAACGGTCGCCGCCCCCGCGCCAGCGCGACCGCAATCACGATCTCCCGTGGTCCCGGCGAATCCGGGACCCGCATCTCGATGGCGTCCAGCAGGCTGAAGTCCCATTCGTTGTCGGTGCCGTGCAGCGGCACGTCGAGCGCCGTGCCGGGACCGCCACGCTTGATGCTCGACGGGATGATCGCCTTGCCTTGCCCCAGGAGCGCGCGCAGCGGCTTGCCCAGCCTCGGATGCAGGATGGCGGCACCCAGTTCGACGTCCAGCGCCGCTCCGACGACGGCGCCCTTGCCGTAGGCGGTGAGGCCCGCCGGCGCCTCGTCCAGCGCAGCCAGCGCCTGACGACCCAGCGTGTCCCCCAGCTGCTCACCCAACGCGATGAACGGCCCGAGACCGGTGCCGGCAGACAGGGCCGCGGGCACTGAGATCACCGCCGCCGCCCAGACCTTGACCGACGGTGCGATTTCCTCGCGATGGCTGACGATACGGCCGATGTGCAGCTCGCTCATATGTCACCTCGGCGCGGACGATAGCGGCCCGGAAACATTCCTGCCATGTGAACAGTGGTTTGCATCCCTCTGGGGCCGTGGGATAACGTCGCCCCAAATGGTAGCCGACCGGTGGTCCCTGTGCGGACAGCGACGGAACGCCGGTACCGCTTGGGAGTGAAGCCGATGAATGCCCCCGCGCGAATTGCGGACATTACCCTCGACAACTACACACTGGAAGATCGCTACGTCCGCGAACGCGGGCGGGTGTATCTGACCGGCATCCAGGCGCTGGTGCGCCTGCCGATGATGCAGAAGCAGCGTGACCAGAAGGCAGGTCTCAACACCGGCGGTTTCATCTCCGGCTACCGCGGCTCGCCGCTGGGCATGTACGACAACGCGCTGTGGGGCGCCAAGAAGCACCTGGCCAAGCACAACATCCATTTCCAGCCTGGCCTGAACGAGGATCTTGCCGCCACTGCCGTCTGGGGCACGCAGCAGACCAACCTGTTCTCCACTGCCACCGTCGATGGCGTGTTCGCGATCTGGTACGGCAAGGGCCCTGGTGTCGACCGCTCGATGGATGTGCTGAAGCACGGCAACGCGGCCGGCTCGTCCAAGCATGGCGGCGTGCTGGTCTATGCTGGCGACGACCACGGCTGCCAGTCCTCGACCCTGCCGCACCAGTCCGAGCAGGTGTTCACCGCGGCGATGATGCCGGTGCTGAACCCGGCAACGGTGCAGGAGTACATTGACTTCGGCATCCTCGGTTTTGCGATGTCGCGCTATTCGGGCTGCTGGATCGCCTTCAAGGCGATTTCCGAGACCGTCGAGAGCGGCGCCTCGGTCGACGTCGATCCCGATCGCATCAAGATCGTGATCCCGACGGACTTTGACATGCCCGAGGGCGGGCTGAACATCCGCAACCCCGACCCGCCGCTGGACCAGGAAAAGCGTCTGCACAGCTACAAGCTCGAAGCTGTGAAAGCGTTCGCAAGGGCCAACGGCATCGATCGCGTCGTGCTCGATGCGCCCAAGGCGCGCCTGGGCATCATGACCACGGGCAAGGCCTACCTCGACACGCGCCAGGCGCTGGAGGATCTCGGCATCAACGAGGCCAAGGCGCAGCAGCTCGGCATCCGTCTCTACAAGGTCGGCATGACCTGGCCGTTGGAACCGGCGGGCGCCCGCGCCTTCGCCGAGGGCCTGGAAGAAGTCATCGTCGTCGAGGAGAAGCGTTCCAATATCGAGGACCAGCTGGTCAAGCTGCTCTACAACCTGCCATCCGACCGCCGGCCGCTGGTCATCGGCAAGGAGGACGAGGACGGCCGCCGTATCCAGCCCACCGAGGGCGAGCTGTCCCCTACCGGCGTCGCGCGCGTCATCGCCGACCGCTTGATGAAGCACGGCGGCGACAGCCCGGAGATGCGCCAGCGGCTGGCGCGCATCGAGGCCAAGGAAAAGCTGATGGCCGCACCGCAGTCCAAGACGGTGCGCACGCCCTTCTTCTGCTCCGGCTGCCCGCATAACACCTCGACCCGTGTGCCCGAGGGTAGCCGGGCGCTGGCCGGCATCGGCTGCCACGGCATGGCGGTGTGGATGCCCGACCGCCGCACGGCGCTGATCAGCCACATGGGTGGCGAAGGCGTGACCTGGATCGGCACGGCGCCGTTCACCAGCGAGAAGCACGTCTTCCAGAACCTGGGCGACGGCACCTATCACCACTCCGGCCTGATGGCGATCCGCGCCGCGGCTGCCGCCGGCGTCAACATCACCTACAAGATCCTGTTCAACGACGCCGTGGCCATGACCGGCGGCCAGCCGCACGACGGGCCGCTCACCGTGCCGCAGATCACGCAGCAGGTCGCGGCCGAGGGCGCCAAGCGGGTCGTCGTCGTCACCGACGAGCCCGAAAAGTACCCGATGGGCAGCAATTTCGCGGCCGGCGTCACCATCCGCCACCGTGACGATCTCGATGCCATCCAGCGCGAGCTGCGCGACGTGCCCGGCCTGACGGTGATCGTCTACGACCAGACCTGCGCTGCCGAGAAGCGCCGGCGCCGCAAGCGCGGCACCTTCCCCGATCCGCAGAAGCGCGCCTTCATCAACGATGCGGTGTGCGAGGGCTGCGGTGATTGCTCGGAGAAGTCGAACTGCGTGTCGGTGAAGCCGCTGGAGACCGAACTGGGCCGCAAGCGCCAGATCGACCAGTCCAATTGCAACAAGGACTTTTCCTGCGTCAACGGCTTCTGCCCCAGCTTCGTGGCCATCCACGGCGGCCGGCTGAAGCGCAACCGCAAGGCCGCCGGCGACACCGCCGCCGATCCCTTCGCCGACCTGCCGATGCCGACCCTGCGGCCGCTCAGCGAGCCCTACGGCATCCTGATCACCGGCATCGGCGGCACCGGCGTGATCACGGTGGGCGCGCTGATCGGCATGGCAGCGCACCTCGAAGGCCGCGGCTGCACCGTGCTCGACTTTACCGGCCTGGCGCAAAAGAACGGCGCCGTGATGAGCCACGTGCGACTGGCGCCGACACCGGCCGACCTGCACGCCGTGCGCATCGCCGCCGGCGGCGCCAACCTGGTGCTGGGCTGCGACATGGTGGTGGCGGCCTCGCCCGGCGCGCTGTCGCGCATCGAGCAGGGCGTCACCAAGGCGGTGATCAACGCCTATGTGCAGCCCACCGCCTCGTTCGTGCTCAACAACGACATCGACTTCGAGCAGCAGGTCATGATGCGCTCGATCCGCGAGGCGGCCGGCACACCGGCCACCGAGTTCATCGATGCCACCGGGCTTGCCACAGCGATCCTGGGTGACTCCATTGCCACCAACCTCTTCATGCTGGGCTATGCCTGGCAGAAGGGCCTGCTGCCGCTCAGCCTCGCCGCCATCCAGCGCGCCATCGAGCTGAACGGGGTGTCGGTCGATACCAGCCTGCGCACCTTCAACTGGGGCCGCCTGGCGGCGCACGATCCGGCCGCCGTCGAGGCGGTGGCGCGCCCGCAGATGCGCGAAGAGAAGCTGCCGCAGCCCACGCTCGAAGAGATCGTGCAGCGTCGCGTCGAACTGCTGACGCAGTACCAAAACGCGGCCTATGCCGAGCGCTATCGTGCCGTGGTCGCCAAGGTGACGGCGGCCGAGACGGAAAAGGCCAAGGGCCGCAGCGGGCTCGCCGAAGCCGTGGCGAAGTCGCTCTACAAGCTGATGGCCTACAAGGACGAGTACGAGGTGGCCCGCCTCTACACCGACGGCGCCTTCCTGCAGAAACTGCACCAGCAGTTCGAAGGCGACTTCAAGCTGAAGTTCAACCTGGCGCCGCCGCTGCTGGCCGATCGCGACCCGACCACGGGCCACCTGAAGAAGGGCGAGTACGGTCCCTGGGTGTTCACCGCCTTCAAGCTGCTGGCCAGGCTCAAGGGCCTGCGCGGCACGCGGCTGGACATCTTCGGCTATACCGAGGAACGCAAGACCGAGCGGCGCCTGATCGGCGAGTACATCGACACCATCACCGACGTGATCGGCGCGCTGTCATCGCAGAACCACGCCATGGCCGTGCAGATCGCCGCCCTGCCCGACCAGATCCGCGGCTTCGGCCACGTCAAGGAGAAGAACCTGGCCAAGGTCAAGGAACGCGAGGTCAATCTACTCGCGGCCTTCCGTAAGCCCGCCGCGCCGCCGGCGCTGGCGGCCGAGTAGCAGGCGATCATCGCCATGGCTACCGACAAGCCACCCGGCCTCACCACGCATGTGCTCGACCTCGTGCGCGGCCGGCCGGGTATCGGCGTAGCCTACCGGCTTTATCGCATCGTCGATGACCGGCGTGCCCTGCTGGCACAAGGCAGCACCAATGGCGATGGCCGCACGGACGCGCCGCTGCTGTCGGGCGATGCCTTCCGCGCCGGCCTCTACGAACTGGAGTTCGACGCGGCCGCCTACTTCCGCGCCACCGGCGGTCCGATGGCCAGCATCTGGACGACGATCCCGATCCGCTTCGAGATCACCGACACCAGCAGCCACCACCACGTACCGCTGCTGCTGTCACCCGGCGGCTACAGTACGTATCGCGGCAGCTGAGCTAGAGCATGCGACGGAATGGTTGACGATGTTCGGAGCGACGTTCTCGTCATCCTGAGCGCAGCGAAGGATCTTGCGGTTTCGGCATCAACACTGCCGGCGCTGATGATCACCAATGCCGACAGTCTTTGAACAATCGACGGCAGGGTCCTTCGCTGCGCTCAGGACGACGACAGTGGCGATCTCAACACCTACAGCGACGCGCTCACCTGATCGTCGACCTCACCGCCCAAGGCGCTCTTCACGATTGACAGCGCGCGCTTCAGCGTCGCCTGGTTGACCGCGCTGCCTATGCACAGGCGTACCCCGCTGGCCATCTTGCTCTCCGCCACGGCAAAAGCCGCCGGTGGCGTCAGCCGCACGCCGGCTGTCAACGCGCGCGCGACCGTGCGTTCGGCATCGAGCGCGCGCATCGGCAGCCAAAGGTGCAGGCTCATCGCTGTCGCCGGTTTGTCCACCACGCCGTCGAGGGCGGCGAGCGCCATGGCGGTACGGGCGCTGGTTTCGGTGCGCACGGCGCGCGCCAGATCGTCGGCCCGGCCGCTTTCGATCCAGTCCGTCGCGACGGCAGCGCCGAGGCCGGCCGGTGAATGCATGAGCGCGCGCAGGGCGCGCAGGCAGCGGTCGAACACGTCGCCGGCGGGCGCGACGAGGAAACCGGTACGCAATCCCGGCGAGAGGATCTTCGACAGGGAGCTGACATAGACCGTGCGCTCGGGCGCCAGCACAGCCAGCGGCGACACGCCAAGATGCTGCGCATAGGGCGCATAGACATCGTCCTCGACAATCCAGAGGTCGCGGGCGCGTGCGATCTTGACGATGTCGTCCCGTCGCTCCCGGCTCATCACCCGTGCGGTGGGGTTTTGCAATGTGGGCAGCGTGTAGAAGACGCGTGCGCCGCTGGCCGCCGCAGCGCGATCCAGCGATGCCGGCCGTGCGCCCTGCGCATCCATGTCGACGGCCACGAGCCGGTATCCCTGCTGCGCGGCGAGCGCCTTGATGCCGGGAAAGGTCGCGGCATCGCACAGGACAGTGTCGTCTGGCTTGCACAGTGCCGCGAGCGCAAGCGCCATCGCGTTCTGCGTGCCCGAACAGCATATGAGTCGGCGCCAATCCAAATCGTCGAAACGCGCGGTCCGGCCCAGCCAGGCCGCGCCGGCGCGCCGGTCGACATCGAGGCCGCAGGGCGGTTGATAGTCGAGGCGTTGCTGCCATGCGGTCTGCCGGCGCAGCGCCGCCACCGTCTCGACCATGGCATCCATGGGCGCGATTGGCGCCGTGTTGATGGTGAGATCAATCAGCCCGTCGGGTACGGCGTCACCTTGAGAGCGGTCAACCACGAAGGTGCCGCGTCCGACATGGGCAGCGACCAGGCCGCGTTGTGCCGCATCATCATAGGCACGGGTCACGGCGCCGACGCTGATCGACAGCGCGTATGCCAGGTCGCGTTGCGGCGGCAGTCGATCGCCCGCGGCGAGCCGGCCCGTTTCGATGTCCTGCGCCATCGCCGCCACCAGCCGGCGGTAGATCGGGGTCGATCGTGAGGCAGAGAGCTTGGGACGCCAGGTGGCCATCGCTGATTCCATTATTGTATCTGGTACAATATACAGATTGATTCATATATCAATCATTGTATTGAGCCAGGAACAATCATGGAGACTGGCCGTGAACGTTCCGATCTACCAAGTCGATGCCTTCGCCGACCGCCCTTTCACCGGCAATCCGGCGGCGGTCATGGTTCTCGATCGCTTCGCTGACGATGCCGCCCTGCAGGCGATCGCAGCCGAAAACAACCTGGCAGAGACCGCCTTTATCGTCGCCGACGGTGATGATTTCCGCCTGCGCTGGTTCACGCCGACGGTCGAGGTGCCACTGTGTGGCCATGCCACGCTGGCGAGCGCCGCCGTGGTCCTCGAGCGTCTGTCACCGCGACGCAACCAGGTCACCTTCCACTCGGCGAGCGGTCCCCTCAGCGTCCAGCGGACACCAACAGGCTACGTCATGAACTTTCCCGCACGGCCGGCGACGCCCGTGGCGCCGCCCTTCGGGATCGTCGAGGCGCTCGGCGCGCGCCCGATCGACGTGGCGTGGGACCGCTTCAACTATCTCGCCCTATTGAAGACGGCAGACGACGTGCGCCGCCTGATACCCAACGAGGCGGCCATCGCCAAGCTCGACTGTGACGGTGTGATCGTGACGGCACCCGGCGACAACGGATATGATTTCGTCAGCCGCTATTTCGCGCCGGCCAAGGGCATCCCCGAGGATCCCGTGACCGGTGGTGCGCACTGCTCACTGGCGCCCTACTGGGCGCAGCGCCTGAACAAGACGGCGTTCCGCGCCTTCCAGGCCTCTCCGCGCGGCGGCGAAGTGATCTGCCGGCTCGTAGGCGATCGCGTCGAGCTGGAGGGAAGCTGCATCTTCTATCTCGAAGGGCGCGCGGCGATCTGATGCTGCGCATCCACGGCTACGCCCAATCGATCAACGTCCGCAAGGTCTTGTGGACGTGCGCCGAGCTTGCCCTGCCCTATGAGCGGGAGGATTGGGCGGGCCCCTTCCGCTCCACCGCCGATCCAACGTTCCGGTCGCTCAACCCGGTCGGCATGGTCCCCGTCATCGACGACGACGGCACCATCCTCTGGGAGTCCAACACCATCGTGCGGTATCTGACGGCGAGCCGTAACCGCCATGATCTGCTGCCCGACGATCCCGCGCCCCGCGCCCGGATCGAAATGTGGATGGACTGGCAAGCATCGGACTTCAACAACAGCTGGCGCGTCGCCTTTCAGGGGCTGGTGCGCCACAATCCCGATCATCAGGACGCAGGCGCCATCGAGCGATCGATGGTCACGTTCGCCGGTATGGTGGGCATCGTCGACGAACAGTTGGCAATATCGGGTGGCTACATCTGCGGTTCGCAGTTTTCTGCTGCCGACATTGCCATCGGCCTGTCGGTCCATCGCTGGCGATCGATCCCGGTGCCCAAGCCGCGGTTCGATCATGTGGATCGATACTATGAACGCCTCTGCGAGCGCGCGGGCTTCCGTCAGCATGGCCGCGACGGCGGCCCGTGACGCTTGCCCCGTAAAAAAAGCAGCGCGCGGCTAACCATGCCGCGCGCTGTTCTTGTTCAAATGGCCGGTTAGCGTTCCGCTGCCGCCAGCGTCGGGTTTGACGGGAACCACAGCGCCGAGGCGACCAGGCCCAGCGCGCTGACACCCAGCACCAGGAACAGTGCCGTAAAGCCCTGGCCCCAGCCGTACAGGATGGCGACCAGCGGTATCGCCACTGCGCTGGCGCCGAACGATACGCAATAGCGCACGGCGTAGACACGGGAGCGGACCTCGTCGGCGGCATAGCGAGCCACCATTACCTCGTTGACGACGATCTGGCCGAAGACGAAGAACATCATCGGCACCGCGACCAACACGATCGTCCAGCCGCCGGCGTAGCCCGCCAGCAACAGCAGCGGCACCTGCAGCGCCACGATGGGCAGGAAGACCGCGCGGGTCGACCAGCGGTCCATCACTGGCCCGATGCACAGCTGGGCGAACGCCGCGAAGGCATAGACGGCCGACACCAGCAGGCCGACGCCGAACGTTCCCGACACCAGGCTGGACAACCGCTCGGCGAACACCTTCGGCATCGCCAGCGTGGTGGCGCTGAAGATGACGCCGTTCAGCGCCGTGGACACCATCAGGATGACGAACAGGCGCACCAGCATGGTGCGGTCGAAGGACGGACCGGAGGCTGCCGACCGCTTGGCCACGACGGGCTTTTCTTCCTTCACCAGCGCCATGAAGCCGACGCCGGCAACGATGCTGATGACTCCCGGCGCGATGAAGGCTGCCCGCCAGGAGATCCAGTCGGTCAAGGCACCGGCAACCAGCGCAGCGAATGCGACGCCCAGATTGCCCCACAGACCATTGATGCCCATGGTGCGCCCGATCTTGGCCGGATCGAGACCGGCCAGCATGGCATTACCGATCGGATGATAGATCGCGGCGCTGACACCCAGCACGGTCAGCATGACCGCCATCTGCATCGGCGTTTCGACAAATCCGGTCAGAATGCAGGTGACACCGGTGGCCAGGAAGAACACCACCATCATCTTGTGCCGACTCCAGCGATCGCCCAACCAGCCGGCCGGCAGCGAACAGGCGCCAAAGGCGATGAACCCGCCCAGTGAGAGCGCCAGGAGCTCACCGTAGGGCATCGCAAATTCTTGCGATAGTGCGATCACGATGGTGGGGAAAATCAGCATCACCAGGTGATCGATGGCATGGGCCGTATTGACGAAAGGAACCAGGTAGGATCTCGACATGATGTGTATCCAGTTGCGAACAGCTGACCGGTACACAGAACCCAAATGGCTTGCGCCAGCGTATAAGACAGCTATCGTCGCGAACCAGCCATGGCCCACGACGATCCTGATTCGTTGCCCTTCCAGTCGACCACGCGCCCTGTTGCGGCGCTGGCCAAGGACTATCCGCACGGACACGTGATCGCCTGGCACAGCCACCGCCGGGCGCAGCTGCTGCATTCATTGTCAGGCGTCGTGACGGTGAACTCCGAGGCCGGCACGTGGGTCGTACCGCCCCATCGCGGCGTGTGGATGCCGCCCGGCATGACGCACGAGGTCCGCCTCACGGGGTCGGTCCAGATGCGCACTGTCTTCATCGAACCCGGCGCCAGGGCCGATCTGCAGGCCGATTGCGTGGTGGTCGACATATCGCCGCTGCTGCGCGCGCTGCTCGACACGGCGACAACCCTGCCCCTCGACTACCCCCTGGGCGGCCGCGAGGAGCGGATCATGGAGCTCATCCTCGACGAGCTCCGCGCGCTGCCGATCCTCTCGCTCGATATCCGTCTGCCGGCGGATCCTGCGCTGGCCGCGCTCTGCAAGCGCATCCTGCAGCGACCCGAAGAGCCGGTGTCCCTGGCCAGCGGCGCGGCCTATCTCGACACCAGCCCTCGCACCCTCTCCCGCCTCTTCCAGCGCGAAACCGGCATGAGCTTCGCCCAGTGGGTTCGTCGCGCCCGCCTGCTGAAGAGCCTCGATGCGCTTGCCGCGGGCACGCCGATCGTCGATGTCGCCTTGTCGCTGGGCTACGACAGCCCCAGCGCCTTCAGCGCCATGTTCCGGCGAACGCTGGGCGTTGCACCCAGCGTCTATTTCGGCCGCGACGCCTGAACGTTGCTGTTGGTCATCGCGCCAGATTGTTGAGGTCGACGCCATACAGCGCGGCATTCTTCTGCATGGAGACGGACCGCTCCGCGAGCGTCTCGCCGCGCAGGGTGGCGCTCAACATATCGAGCATCGCATGCCATCCCATCGCGTTCTGCGGCACGAAGCGCTCGAGAACAGGAAAATGCTGGAACGTCAGCATCACGTCGGCGCCATGAGGCGCGAGTGCGAATGTCGGATAGGACTCGGGATAGGCCGAAACCGCATCGGGGCCATCCTCGGGCGTGAACACGTTCCAGGTGTAGATCAGCTTGCTCGGCGGCTGCCATTGCGTGACGATCCCACGGATATGGCCGCCCATCAGGCGCACCACGCCGCCCTGGCGCGGCTCGATGCTGCTGTCTTCACCGAACCACAACGGCAACAATCGCGTGTCCGTCAAATGCGACCACACCTTCCCGATCGGGCCCGGCAGGATGCGCTTGAACGTCACGCACGGCACCGTCGCCATCATCCCTTTGTCGTCCATGTCTCTTCTCCAACCGCGATGGGTTAGCGGCGCAGTGACGCTTCCAGGGCGTCGAACTTGCCGGCCCAGAAGCGCTTCAACGCATTGACCCAGGTCGCCACCGCATCGACGCCCTCCCGGTCAAGCTCGTAGATCCGCCGCTGCGCCTGGGCCCGGACACGCACGAGCTTCGCCGCCCGCAATGTCTTGAGATGCTGCGAGATCGCGGGCGCGGTGATGTCAAAGCGGCCGGCGATCTCCCCTGAAGACAGCGGCCCGTCCGCCAGCGCTTCGACAATCCGACGACGGGTGGGATCGGCAAGAGCGGCCAAACTGTCCATGGATCTTTAATGTACCTAATGCTTAATTAAGTCAATGCTACATTAAAGGCCTTCACGAGATGCCCTTTGTCCCCGACAATGCGAATCGACGCGCGTGTTTCGCGGAGAGGACAGACATGGCGTACCGGCACATCGAGGTCTTGCGTATCGCAGGTGGCTGTGGCGCCGAAATCGGCGGCGTCGACCTGACGCAACCGTTGAGCAGCGCGGTGGTCGGTGAAATACGGCGCGCCATCGTCGACAACCTGGTGCTGTTCTTCCGCGGCCAAGGCGGCATGCGCGATACAGACCAGGTTCGCTTCGCGTCGTACTTTGGCGGTTTCGGCCGCGATCCCTTCGTCGAGGGTGAAGAGACGCACCCCAACGTCATCAAGGTCGCCAAGGAAGCCGATGAAGGCGCCAAGCCGACGTTCGGTGGCAACTGGCATTCCGACTGGAGTTTCCTCGAGACGCCGCCAGCCTACACGCTGCTGCACGCCCGGGAACTGCCGCTCTACGGCGGCGACACGTTGTTTGCCAATCAGTACCTCGCCTACGAGACGCTGTCGGATGGCTTGCGACAGATGCTCGATGGGCTGCGCGCCATCTACTGGGCCAAGTCCTATGCCAAGGGTGGCGCCTTTCACGACAACAGCAATGCCCGCAGCATGAAGGTCCGTCACGATGCCGCCGACATGGTGGAGATGGTCCATCCTGTCGTGCGCGTGCACCCCGAGTCCGGCCGCCGGGCACTCTATGTCAACACGGCCTATACGGTGCGCTTCGACGACATGACCGAACGCGAGAGCTTGCCGCTGCTGGAGTTCCTCTACAGCCACGCCGTGCGGCCCGAGTTCACCTGCCGCTTCGCCTGGTCACCCGGCGCGTTGGCGATGTGGGACAACCGCTGCCTGCAGCACTTCGCCATCAACGACTATGCCGGCCACCGGCGCGAGATGCGGCGGACCACCATTCAGGGCGAAAAGCCGATCCCCGTCGGCGACGCGGGGCAAACGCCACAGGCGGCCTGACCTGTCTCGCGCCGCCGGCCCGTCAGGATGGCACTGCCTTCTCTTGCGCCTGCCGGTAGCCCTTCTCCGACAGGCTTCGGAATGTGATCGACCACCGGGTGACAGTCATGGGTGCGATGCTGTGCTCCCATTGATGTCGCACCCCGCCGCTGAGATGGTAGATCGAGCGCGCTGCCAGCAGGGTCTGCGCGCGATCAAAACCGTCAGGCCGGCGCCGCCGGAACCGCATCACGGCGGCCGTGCCAAGCGAGATGCCGACGACATGCTCGTAGACGGGGCGATCACGATGCCAACCGATACCCGCTCCCGGATCGTAACGTGTCAGCAGGACCTGCACGAACGCATCGCCCGAGACGTGCGCAAACTGCGCGGCCCGAGCCCGTAGGGTCGTGAGCCATTCGGGGATTGGATCAGCGCGGCCCAGCTGGGCCGTGCCGTAGTCATAGTGCAAGCCGAACGCGGCCGTCTGCCGCCTGGCAGTCCAACCCTGGAACCGGAACGGCGACAGGTCGGCGCCATCGATCGCAGCGATGAGCGCGTTTTCTTCGTCGGACGTGATGACGTCATCGGCGACGCAGAGGCCCGGCGGCAGCGGTTGGCTGAACAGGTCGGATTGCGCCATGGCTTGCGGCTCACGGGAGGTGGTCGCGACGTACCGCGACCAGCGGCACGCGACCTTCTAGATCATCCGGCACGTCGTTCCTACAAGCCAGCGTGCTCGCCGTCGTCCGTCCGCACGCTTCCGTCCCGCTCGCACGACACGGCATCCCTTGGCTCGTCGCTCAGGCAATCGCGCAATGCCCAAAGATCCAGCGGCTCCGCGATGACGGCAATCGCCCCCATCATCAAGGCGTTCGCATCGGTTTTCGGATCCTGTTTCGGGCTGACGATCACGGCGCGGCAGCCAAACCACCGCGGGCACAGTGGAAGAAGATCAAGGCCACTGCCATCCGGCAGATCGAGGCTGGTCACCAAGGCGTCGTATCGACAGGTCAGCAGCAGCGCTTCAGCGTCGGCGAAGGTACTCGCACAGTCCACGTCATAGCCGTTCTGGTGAAAATGTTCGGCAATCCTGGCTGCGGCTTCCGGATCGTCGTGGACCACAAGAAGAAAATTGTGCGCCGCACCTCGTGATTCCGACATCCCTACTCCCACACCTTTGTGCAGGCGCCTGCGCCATGCGTGCCGACAACGCCACGCGAGACCGATGGTTCCCCGGCGAATGCACTGGGCACGCCGGCGGCGTCGTAACGATGCCGCCACGGACAAGCGTTAGTGGATAAACGTCAGGAGCGCCGATACCCACGCCGGGATCGCGCATCAACCATCCAGGAAGGAAACAGGGATGTCAGCCATTTGGATCAAGCTGCACCGGGCACCCGGGCGCCCCGTCGTGGTCAATGTCGGCGCCGCCTTCACCATCGAGGCGACCGACAATGGCCTCACGCGGATTGTTTTCCCCGAGACCAGCGAGGATGCCGACGGCGTTGTCCTGGTGATCGAGACGGTGGACCAGATCTACGAAAAGATCACCAAGGACAGCGGCGCTGTGCGCTGGGAGTACAGCTTCAACCCCAACAGCCTCGGCTTCCTGGGCTTCCCGATGGTTCAGGGCAAACCTCCGGCCGCTTCGCAGCCGACCTGATCGGCACGCGCTACAGACGTGACACGTAAGTCATGCCGGCAGCGATGGCGTCATCGAGCGGCCGGCCGTGCTCATAGCCGGCCTTGAAGCCCTCGACGATGGCCGCGGCACGTTCCGTCGGCGTGCCGTGGTGACTGGGATGGTTCACCTGGTTGTCGCCGAAGGCATGCTGGGTGGCGGCGAACACGGCGGCCGGATAGTCGCGCTTTTCCAGCTTGCGGCGGCCGGCATAGTAGCCGGCCAGGAAATCAGCATGCAGTTCGGCGCGCTTCACGGTCGGTTGGCCGGCCCGCAGGCGCGGGATGAGGCCGCGTTTGAACTGCAGGATGTGGCCGTATTCGTGAGCGCAGATGGCGGTGACGGCCACGTCGGGGTGATCGTTGCCCGACATCAGGCGCTTCAGGAGGCGGCCACCGAAGAGAACCGTCCCGTCGGCCTTCTGCATGCGGACGGCGGAGCTGGCGAACGCGTTCATGCCGTCATGGTCGTCATAGTAGGCGAAGCCCGGCAGGACCTGCAGCGTCGCCGTGAGACGCGCCAATGTCTGGGCGAGCGCATAGTCGAACGTCGGGTCGCCGGACTGACGGATGATGGGCTCCTGCCCTGTCGTGTACATCCGCATCTCCGCCGCCACGTCGTAGTAGGACGACAACTCGGCGTCGGTGAGAATGCAGCCGCTATAGCCCTGCCGCTGGCGCGGCTGCGCTTGCGCCGGGCATGTGCTTCGCCCCCAGAGCAACAGCAGAGCACCGCCCAGAACGACCTCGCGACGAACAATCATGGCGATCCTGCTTCAGCAGAGATTGGGGTACAGCCGGCAGGCCTCGCTGCCGCCCGTGCCGCCTCGTGGCGGCGGCGGGCTCGGCGTCGGCATGGAGGGCGGCCCGGCGAGCGGCGGTGATGGACGCTGCGGCGGCGGGTCGGAATCGGGTGGCTCCGGCTGGTGCGGTTGGACCCGCGGGAACGGCCTTGCCTGGGGATCGGGCTGGCGCGAAACGGGGGGTGGCCCCGACGGGGACGGGGTACTGCCGACCACGTTGATGGCCAGGTACTCGATGCGATTGGACATCTGGCTGAAGCCCATCTGCCAGTCAGTGGCACCGCCCGGGTGGAAGGCACGCATGGCATAAATCATGCCCTGGGGCACCGGTTGCTGCCCCATGATCTGGATGTTCTGCACGGGCCCCAATTCGACCAGCTTGTTGTAGACGAAGGTGCCGTTGGTCTGCTGGTAGATCACCTGCAACAGCTGCTGGCCAAACCAGCCCTGGTTGACCTGACCCGTTTGCAGGCCATGAATGACGATCGCCAGGATGCGCTCCGGCGATGGCTGTGCCTTGGCGATCGCGGCAACGCCCTGAAGACCGACGAACAACACAGCGAACAGCATGTGACGGCCGATCGTTCCAACTTCCGGCCACCGCATTGTTCCGCACTCCTCCGAACGCTCGTGTACCGGCGCGATCTTGCCTTGCCGGCAGACAACGCGCAGAGGGCATCTCGGGACAAAGCCGGACAACGACATGTCCTGGCATCGCAGGCAGCCGCCTGCCACAGTGGTGCCACGAATCTCTCTCGGCGCGTAAGGATCAGATGCGCAAGAGATGGGAGAAGCCGAATGACCGACAATCTCGCGGGCGGTTGTGCCTGTGGTGCCGTGCGGTACCGCCTCACGTCATCGCCGATGTTCGTGCACTGCTGTCACTGCCATGATTGTCAGCGGCAGACGGGCAGCGCCTTCGTACTCAATGCCCTGATCGAAGCCGACCGCATCGTCTTGGTCTCGGGCGAACCCGAAGCCGTCGGCGTGCCCACGGACAGTGGACATCCTCACGACATCCATCGCTGTCCGACCTGCCGGACGGCGCTGTGGAGCGACTACGGCCGCCGCCCGGCATTGCGTTTCGTACGCGTCGGTACACTCGACACGCCGGCAGCGTTGCCGCCTGACGTCCACATCTTCACGCGCTCGAAACTGCCGTGGATCACGCTGCCGCCCGGTGTCGCGGCGTTCGAGGTCTACTACGACATGGAGGCTTTGTGGCCCAAGGCCAGCTTCGAGCGCCGGCGGGCGATCCTGGGCTAGGCCGGCACCTCGATCGCTCGCGGTCTGGCGATGGCAGTCGACGCCAGGGGATCGATCCACACGCTTCGGGGCGAACCTTCACCAACCTGTCACAAACCGACGTTACGTCGTCGCAGCGGAGGGCAAGGCGATGCAACAGCGGTGGCGTATCGTGGGCGTGCAGGCCCTGGTGGATGGCGGCCTGGTGGCCGATACGGCGATCGGCATCGACGGATCGCAGATCGCCGATATTGGTAACCTAGGCACCGGCGCGCGCGAACTGCATTTTGGCGGGCTGCTGGCACTGCCCGGCATCATCGATCTGCACGGCGATGCCTTCGAGCGCCAGCTGATGCCGCGACCCGGCGTATTCTTTGCCGACGACCTCGCCCTTCTCGACACCGACCGACAACTGGCAGCCAATGGCGTGACGACCGCTTTCCACGGCGTAACCTGGTCCTGGGAACCCGGCCTGCGCGGCACTGCGCGGGCGCACGCCATGGCCGACGCGCTGGACCGGCTGCGCACGTCGCTGGCCTGCGACACGCGCCTGCACCTGCGCTGGGAAACCTACAATCTCGACTCGGTCCCCACGGTCCTGCAGTGGCTGGCGGACGGACGCATCCACCTGCTGGCCTTCAACGACCACACGCCACCCATGCTGGCCAAGGTCGACGACCCTGCAGCACTGCTGAAATTCGCCGAGCGTGGCAGCACGACCGTTGACGCATTCCGCGATCTGCTGCGATCGGTCGGCACCCGAGCCGATGCAGTACCCGCGGCCATCGAAACCCTGGCCGCGACGGCACGGCGGCTCGGCGTGCCGCTCGCCAGCCACGACGATGAAACGCCGGCGCAACGCGCGGCGCTGCATGCGCTGGGCTGCACGCTGTGCGAATTCCCCAAGAACCGGGCCACGGCACAGGTGGCGCGCACCGATGGCGACCACGTGCTGATGGGCGCACCCAACGTCGTGCGCGGCGGCAGCCATCTGTCGGGCGTATCGGCCGCCGAGCTGGTCACTGACGGCATCTGCGATGTGCTGACCTCCGACTACTACTACCCCGCCCTGCTGCATGCTCCCTTCCGCCTGGCGCGCGAGCACGGCAGCGGCATCGACCGCTTCTGGCCGCTGGTATCGCAGAACGCAGCACGCGCCGCGGGTCTCGCCGAACGCGGCAGCCTGGCCCCCGGCCGGCGCGCCGATATCATCCTGGTCGACGCCCATGACCCGCGATGGCCGCGTGTGGTCGCCACGATCGTGGCCGGCCGCATCGTTCACCACGACCGGCGCGGCGACGCCCTGGCGGCGTGAAAACCGGTCGCCTCCACCATCCGGCTGACGCCCTTGCTGTGATGGATTCTGGCGTTCAAGGCCGCGCACCTGTACCTTTGTCATGCCGAAGGTACAGGAGAACCGGGCATGGCAGGCCTGCCGACCGTTGATATCGATAAGGTACCCAAAAGCTGGCGGGAAACGCCGGTACCACCCGCCCAGGGCGGCGAGATGGTGGTCTATCGCGGCGTCGCCAGCCGCGCGCGTAACCGCATCGGCAATATCCTCGACCCGGAGGACCTGGTTGGCGGCCAGCTCTCGCGCGAGATCGACGCCGCGCACGATGCGATCTTCAACCAGTATGGGCGTGACCCCATCCTGACTGGAATCGATGCCGGCGGCGTGATCCGTATCCGTATCACTGCAGCCCTGTGGGATGAGCTGGTGCGGACCAACAGCATCTCCGAACGCGGCAACTATCCAGGCTTTTCGCGGCGGTTGAACACGACGGAAATCCGCGTGAACTCCCCCGAAGCCGCGCAGGCGATCAACGGGCAACCGATGGACATCCTGCCGCCCGACTCGCGCTTCGACTTCCGCCGCCCCTGATGCCGACAGCGACAGCCGCAGTCACGTCGGTCGAACACCGCGCCGCGCGAAATCCTCCATCAGCCTGGCGTAATCCTCGATGGCAGGCTGGGTATCGAAGCTGATCTCGGCGGGCGTCGTTGCCCAGGGCAGCTTCTCCTTGGTCCAGACCTCGATGAACGGCACGAACCAATGATGGTCATCCAGCATGGATGCGCGCACATTGACGAACTGGTCGTACCCTTCCGCCCGCGTGAACATCCAGCTCTTGCAGCGAGGGCAGAAATAGTGATGCGCAAATCCCTGCTGCAATCCGCCGATGACCGGCTCACCCGCCGTGACGATGAAACCCACTGACGGCACAGTGACCGTCAGCGTGAAGGCACTTGCCGTCATGCGCTGGCACCCCGTGCAGTGGCAAGCAGATGTGATCATCGGTGGTGCGCTCACGCGGAGCCGGACCTGGCCGCACCGGCAGCCGCCGTCCCATGGTAGTTTCCAATCGCTCATAACGTCCCTCCTCCAGTGCCACTAACTCCCGGTATCGCTGGATAACGATCGCGGCACTAATCCTGCCACCGCGTTCGCTTGTCTTTCATGACGCGCCTGGCCATCTTGCCGAACGCCCGGCTGCGCGCCCGCCGTTGGGCCAGGCTTTCGGTGTTGTGGGCTTCTTCGGCGATCAATTTGCGCCAACGTCGTAAACGGTCGTCGTCGAGCGTTCCGGCATCGATCGCGGCGCGCACCGCGCAACCGGGTTCGGAGTCGTGCCGACAATCGCCGAAGCGGCATGCCCCCGCCAGCGCCACGATGTCGCTGTAGACGTCGTCGAGGCCGGCGCGCACGTCGCTCAGCTGCAGTTCCCGCATGCCGGGCGTGTCCATCAGCCACCCGCCCATCGGCAAGCGATGAAGCGTGCGGCCTGTCGTCGTGTGCTGGCCCTTGTCGTCGCCCGCCCGGATGCCTTGTGTGGCAATCGCTCCACTGCCGGTCAGCGTGTTGATCAGTGTCGACTTGCCAACGCCTGAGGAGCCGATCAGCGCGATGGTCCGGCCGCGCGTACACCACGGCGCCAGCGCGGCGACGTCGTCCGGCATACGCGCATCCAGGACCCTCACCACGAGATCCGGCAGCAGCCCGACCGCCGCGTCGACGAAGGATGCCGGCGACTCTGCCAGGTCCGACTTGGTGAGGACGACGAGCGGCGTCACGTCGGCTTCCCGTGCCAAGGCCAGGTAGCGCTCCAACCGCGCAACGTTGAAATCCTGATTGCAGGAAGACACGATGAACAGCGTGTCGACATTGGCGGCGATGAGCTGAAGGCTGCGGCCGGTTCCTGCCGCACGACGCTTGAATACGCTGCGCCGCCGCAACAGGCGTCGCGGGCGCCCCGTCCGTGGATCGAGCAGCAGCCAGTCGCCGACGGTGGCAACGGCTTCTTCGTCGTCGGCTTCGCCAACGAACGGCGGGATTGTCGTATCGAGGCCGGGGCCGGCGATGCGGACCGCACCACGGTGCACAGCAAGCACCCGTACCGGGACGGCATCGTCGTTGCTTGCGCATTGAGAAGCAAAGAAGTCAGTCCAGCCGAAATCGGCCAGATCAAGAGCGGAAAATGTCATGAGTCTCGAGCCAGCTAGGCACCGCGTCGGATAAGACACGGGCGCAGGACAAAGCGACGTGAACCGGTTCGCGCTGAAGACAGCGGGAATACCGGTCGTCGGCTGGATCGAGAAGCAGTGAGAGCGATGGGCGTCGAGGTCAACCTCGACCGACACCGTCAGGTCGCCGCGCGGTCTCCGCCAGCCGGGTGGGATGCAACGACAGTCATGAGAGGCCTCCTTCCCCGGTTTGGTGTTCGGCGCGCACTATGACGATCGCCGCGGCAGACATCAACCCCGATCGTATGTCAGGCGCCGCCGCGCACCAGATCCCGCGTGATCGGCTTTGCCTGCTCGCTGCGCAGCACGACCGATGTTGTCACGGCGCCAAACCGGCCCAGCATATCGACCACAACAGCCAGCCTGTCGGGCGCCGGCACAATCACTTTCAGGATGAAGCAGTCCTCCCCGGTGACTCGGTGCACTTCGACGACATTGGGGATCTCGGCAAACTTCCTCAGGCAGGCGCGAATGTGTTCGTGCGTCGTCTTGAGGCGGACGATCGCCATCATTCCCAACCCCAGGGCTTGCGGATTGACGCGCGCGCCGTAGCCTGCAATGACGCCACGATCCTCCAGACGCTTGACCCGTTCCGACATCGCGGGCTGCGAAAGGCCGATCTTGCGGCCAAGCTCGGAGAGCGGCACGCGTCCATCCGCCTGCAACGCCTCGATGATGGCGAGATCCTTGTCGTCGAGGCCGCCGTTGACACGCATATCAGAAACCATGTCGGGTTTGAATTCATCGGTTGAAACGACATTTGACCGATGACTCATCATGCCATGCATCGTCGATCCGTGCCACCATCCGACGACTGAGCCTGGGAGGCCGAGCCACGATGCGTCTGATCGGTATGATGGATTCGCCGTATGTGCGGCGCGTTGCGGTATCGTTGAAGTGCCTCGGCGTGCCGTTCACCCATGAGCCGGTGTCGGTATTCCGCCACTACGACGACTTCGCCGCGGTCAACCCTGTGGTCAAAGCGCCGACTCTCGTGACGGAGGGCGGGATCGTCCTGATGGATTCCGGCCTGATCCTCGAGCATGTCGAGCAGCTGGTGCCGGCGGAGCGCCGCCTGACGCCGACCGACCTCGCCGATCATGCGCGCGCCCAGCGCATCATCGGCCTGGCCCTGGCGGCGTGCGAGAAGACCGTTCAGATGGTGTATGAGACCACCCTGCGTCCGGCCGAAAAGCATCATCAGCCCTGGCTCGCGCGCGTGCGCGGCCAGCTGCTGGCGGCGTACCGGCTGCTGGAGGCCGAGCTGGGTACTGGCGACGCCTGGCTGTTCGGCGGCCGCCCGCTTCAGGCCGACATCACGGCGGCCGTCGCCTGGCGCTTTACCGGCTTCGCCCTGCCCGATGTCGCACGCACCGATGCCCATCCGGCGCTGGCCCGTCTGTCGCAACGCGCCGAAGCCCTACCTGAATTCGCGTCTTCACCGTTGGAATGAATTGGTCTACCCAACGACCGCCATCAGATCGATTTCGATTAGGAACTCGGGTTTGGATAGACGCGTCACACCAACCGTCGTGCTCGGCGGCATGCGTCCCGGCGTGTAGTAGACCGGGAGACCTGGGCTGCGGATCATGCGTATGTAGGCGTCGACATCCAGCACGAAGATCCGGCGGAAGACGACATCATCCCAGCTCGCCCCCGCCGCAGCGAGCTGGATACCCAGATTGTCCATCACCTTGATGTACTGCGCCCGGTAGTCGCCGGGTGCCACCGGATCATAATTTTCGTCCGACGGTGTCTGACCGGCGATAAAGATCAGTTTCCCCGGATTCTGGATCGTCACGACCCGCGCAAACGCCGGATGTTCGTAGACACCCGGTGGATTGATGATTTCCTTGTTCATGACCGTCTTCCTCGGCAACACTCTGAGTGGTTTTCCTGCAAACGATTGCATTCTCAGCCAGACCGTACAAGACCAATCTCGGGACGGCCTGGTCGGGCGTCCATACGAAATTGTTGCATGCCACTGACTGACGCTTATTGTGGCGACCGCGATCGTGGTGGGACGCCTTTGTCCCGGAGTTGCAGCTGTTTCGTGATGGTCACCGACAATTTCTTGCCTGCGGGCGTTCATATTCAAACGCTGAAGACCCACCCGGACGAACGCGGCAGCTTCACGGAGATCTTTCGCGAGACGTGGGATGTCGGCTGCCATGCCGTCCAGTGGAACGCCGTTCACAGCCGGGCTGGCGTCCTGCGCGGTGTGCATGTCCATGTCACGCACGACGACTATCTGGTTGCGCTGTCCGGCGTCCTGGTCCTGGGCCTGCACGACATGCGCCGGCATAGCCGATCCGTTGGCTGGTCGCGCATCATGACGCTCGACGCTGCCGCGCCGCTGGCGATCACCATTCCGCCCGGCGTCTGCCACGGGTTCTATTTTCCGGTGCCGTCGCTCCACGTCTACGCCGTTTCGGCATATTGGAACCCGCAAGACGAACTGGGGTGTCGCTTCGACAGCGCCGAGTTGGACCTGGCATGGCCGGATCGCGATCCGCGGTTGTCCGAGCGCGATCAGCATGCCGGCACGTATCAACAGATGTGCGATGCCTTCCAGAGCCGCCATGAGATGCTCGCCCCGGCAGGCGCGCAGTGACGAGGACAGAGCCCGGCCCGTCGATCGGGCTCGTCGGATTTGGACGCTGGGGGCGCCACATCTTCCGCGACCTTCGTACGCTGGGCGCCAGCGTCCATGTCGCGGTACCGAGCACGGCGAGCCGACAAGCGGCCGTGGCAGCCGGTGCAGCCTCAGTGCACGCCAGCCTGGCTGCATTACCGGATGTCGACGGCTTTGTGGTGGCAACGCCGACTGTCGGGCATGCGGCTGCGGTCGAGGGACTGCTGGGCCGCGACCGGCCGATCTTTGTCGAGAAGCCACTGACCAACGATCTCGACGCCGCGCGGCGTCTGGTCGACGGCGCTGGCGACCGCATCTTCGTGATGGACAAATGGCGATACCATCCCGGCATCCAGGCGCTGGCCCGGCAGGCCCGATCTGGCGCACTGGGCGATATCCTGGCCATCCGCACCTACCGCCTGGGATGGGACAACCCGCATCGCGACGTCGACGCCGTCTGGATCCTTCTGCCGCACGATCTCAGCATCGTCTTGGAAATTCTCGGCGACATTCCGGCCCCGCGGACGGCCTTCAGCACCATCCCGCAGAGACCGGGCTGGGATCTGCTGGCCACCTTGTACGACGACACCCGTAGCACGCAGGTCACGGTCGAGATTTCGGCGCACCATCCGACGTCCCGGCGCGCCGTCGTCGTCGTCGGCAGCAGGGGCACGGCGCAGCTGGCCGACTCCTATGACGACCGCATCGTCGTCGCCACCGGTGCGCCTGGGCTGGACGCGGGCAAACCCCAGCATATCGACGTCGGCAATGCCCTGCCGTTGCTGCTGGAATTGCAGGCTTTCCTGGACTACCTGAAAGGCGGTCCAGCGCCGCGATCGTCGGCGCGGGAAGCTCTGTTGATCGTTGAGCGGATCCACGAGCTCCGTCGGCTGGCCGGACTCGCATGACCAAACCGGCACCACTGTTCACCATTCTGCTGCCCGTTCATCGGCCTCCGGCGCTGCTGCCGTTCGCCATCGAGACCGTGCTGGCGCAAACCCTGCCCAGCTTTCAGCTGTTCGTGGTCTGCGACGGCGCACCGGGCGAAACCGTCGACTGTGCCCGAGCGTTCGCCGCCCGCGATCCGCGCGTGCACGTCTTTCCGTTCGACAAGGGCGAACGGCACGGCGAGGCGCATCGCCATGCCGTGCTGGCCCGCGCCTCATCGCGTTTCGTTGCACAGATCGGCGATGACGATCTGTGGTTCCCCGATCATCTCGATGAACTGGCGCTGCTGCTCGACCGGGTCGATTTCGGCAATTTGCTCCAGGCGGAACTGTCGCCCCAAGGCGACGTCGTCGTTCATCTCGGTGATCTGGCCGACCCGGAGATCCGCCGCCGAATGTGCCAGGAAGCCTGGAACTTTTTCGGGCCGACCACTGCCGGCTATCGCCTGTCGGCCTATCGCTGTCTGCCGACCGGTTGGAGTCCGGCACCCGCGGACGTCTGGACCGACCTCCACATGTGGCGCAAGTTCCTGCAGCGGAACGATCTCGCGTTCGGCACGCGCTTTACGGTGCAGGCCGTCAAACTGTCGGCAGGCCATCGCCAGCACATGACACTGGACGAGCGCGTGACCGAGCACCGCGCTGTCGCCGCGCAATTCGCCCGACGCGAGGAGCGCAGCACGCTGCAGGCGCGGGCATTCCAGTTCGTGTACCAGACTCTCGGTTCACGACCGACCCAGCCATAGCGAGACGCCGTTACGCGGCGGTGGCCGGGTCCATCCATTTGCGATGCTCGGCGAACCGCTGCGCGAGCAGGTCGATGAAGGTGCGCACCTTGGCCGACAGGTGATGGCGATGAGGGTAGATCGCGTTGATGGCAAAATCGACGGGACGGTAGGCATCGAGGACGCTCACAAGACGGCCGGCGCGCAGGTCATCGCCGGCGATGAAGCTCGGTCCCAGGAACATGCCGTGACCGGCGACGGCGGCGTGGCGCAGCGTCTCGCCGCTGGCGCTCACCAGATTGCCTGACACGCGCACCGCCGCCGGCTTGTTGTCCTCACCGATGAAGTGCCATTCGTCGCCGAACGGATAGAATGCGTACCGTAGGCAATTGTGCCGCGCCAGGTCCTCCAATCGGACGGGTGCTCCGCGCTTCTCCAGGTAGCTGGGCGCGCAACACAGGAAATGCCGCCACGGCGCCAGGCGGCGCACAATCAGGCTGGTATCGGATGGCGGCACAGTGCGGATCGCCAGATCGATGCCCTCCTCGACCAGGTCGACCATGCGTTCACCCATGCTGAGATCAATCTGAACCTCGGGGTGTAGCTCCATGAATTCGGCAATGACCGGCCCGAGAAACGGCATGAGGTGCGTGCTGGCATAGAGACGCAAGGTGCCGCGGGGTGTCGATTGCAGGGCTCCCGCGACACGGTCGGCATCCTCGAGCTCGGCCAGGATCTGGGTGCAGCGCTCGTAATAGACCTTGCCGATCTCGGTCAGGCTCACCTTGCGCGTGGTCCGATTCAAAAGGCGCGCGCCCAGCCGGTCCTCAAGCGCCTGGACGTGACTGCTGACCATCGTGGCGGACATGTTGAGCCGCCGCGCCGCAGCCGCGAAACCACCGCTGTCCACGACCCGCGTGAACACGGTCAAGCTGGTGAACCGATCCATCCGATGCCCTGATTATCCGGTCTGGCCGGATGATGTACCCGATTCCGGGCCAATTATCACAACGATGTGCGGGAAATATTTTCCGGCCATCGGACGAGGCCAACACGTGATCCCGGCCTTGAAAGGACAGACCATGGCTGGGAATTCCCGCATCGCCCTGCTGAAGGAGCGCCTGCCCTCGGGCAGGGTATTCAAGCGCGCTGCCTTGGGCGGCGTCCTGCTGGCCGGTGCAACCGCCGCGGCGGACTTTGGCTACGCATACTGGACCGTCGGCAGGTTCCTCGAGTCGACCGACGATGCCTACATCAAGGCCGACTACACCACCATTGCGCCCAAGGTGCCGGGCTACATCGCCGCCGTCCTGGTCCGCGACAACGAGGCGGTCCGGCGCGGGCAGGTCCTGGCCCGCATCGACGATCGCGATTATCGCGCCGCGCTCGCCCAGGCGCGGGCCGACGTCGCCGCGGCCGACGCAGCCATCGGCAATCTCGATGCGCAGGTCGTGTTGCAGCAGTCCATCATCGAGCAGCAGAAGGCTGCCATCGCCGCCACCGAAGCGACCTTGAAATTCGCGCGCGAGGACCACGCCCGCTATGCCGACCTGATGCGGTCCGGTGCCGGCACGCTTCAGCGTGCCCAGCAGGCCGAATCGACGCTGCGCGAAAAGACCGCGCAATTGCAAAGCGACATGGCCGGTCTGTTGGCGGCCCAAAAGAAGATCGATGTACTGCTGAGCGAGCGCGGCCAGGCCGTGGCGCAGCGCGACCGCAGCCGCGCGGCCGAACAGCAGGCGGAACTCAACCTGTCCTATACGACCATCACCGCGCCGGTGGACGGCACCGTCGGAGCCCGCTCGCTGCGGGTCGGCCAGTTCGTCCAGTCCGGCGCGCAGCTGATGGCCGTGGTGCCGCTGCATGCGGTCTATGTCGTGGCCAACTTCAAGGAGACGCAGCTCACCCATGTGCGCAGTGGCCAGCGTGTCCGCGTTCGAGTCGATGGCTTTCCCGATACGACGCTGACGGGCCATGTCGACAGCCTGTCGCCGGCCAGCGGACTGGAATTCGCCCTGCTGCCACCCGACAACGCCACCGGCAACTTCACCAAGATCGTGCAGCGCATCCCGGTGAGGATCGTGCTCGACGACAGCGCGCTGACCGGCCGGCTGCGTGCGGGCATGTCCGTGGTGCCCTCGATCGACACCAAGGCGGCGGCGATGGAAGGCCCCGCTCCGGCGACTCCGCCCGCCGACGGCACGCCCGCCCACCGGCTGAGCGAAACCCCGAAGCGCCATCCGGCGGCAGGTTCGTAGCGTCATCCACCTGCCGGGAATGCGACCATGTCCGCGCCCACCTCCACCGATGCTGCGTCGCCAGCAGCAGCCGTGCCCTTCAAGACCTGGATCGCCGTCTCGGGTTCGACGCTGGGCGCCTTCATGGCGATCCTCAACATCCAGATCGTCAACGCATCGCTGGCCGACATCCAGGGTGCCATCGGCGCCGGCGCCGACGACGGCGGCTGGATCTCGACGTCGTACCTGATCGCCGAAATCGTGGTCATTCCGCTGAGTGCCTGGCTGGCACAGGTGTTCTCGCTACGAACCTACCTGCTGACCAACGCCATCCTGTTCCTCATCTTTTCGGCTGCGTGCGCCCTGGCGCATGATCTCAACCAGATGATCGCGCTGCGCGCGCTGCAGGGTTTTTCGGGCGGCGTGCTGATCCCGATGGCCTTCACCATCATCATCACCTATCTGCCCAAGCCCAAGCAGCCGGTCGGCATGGCGCTGTTTGCCCTCTCGGCCACGTTCGCGCCCGCGATCGGCCCCACCATCGGCGGCTACCTGACCGAGAACTGGGGCTGGCAGTACATCTTCTATGTCAATCTTGTTCCCGGGGCGCTGATGGTCGGCATGCTGTGGGGCTCGCTCGAGCGAGCGCCCATGCGCCTTGGCCTCCTGCGCCAGGGCGACTGGCCCGGCATCATCACCATGGCAGTCAGCCTGGGCACGCTGCAGACCGTGCTGGAAGAAGGCAACAAGAACGACTGGTTCGGCTCGCCCTACATCGTGCAGCTGTCGGTCATCGCCGCCATCGCGCTGATGCTCTTTCTCTGGATCCAGCTGACCAGCAAGCGTCCGCTGCTGAATCTGCGCCTGTTGCAGCGGCGCAACTTCGGCTTCGGGACCGCCGCCAACTTCCTGCTCGGTATCGCGCTCTACGGCTCGGTCTTCATCATGCCGCTCTACCTGGCGCGCATCCAGGGCTACAACGCCGAGCAGATCGGCATGGTGCTGGCGTGGACAGGCCTGCCGCAGCTCGTGCTGATCCCGCTGGTGCCGCGGCTGATGCAGCGCATCGATTCGCGCCTGCTGATCACCATTGGCCTTGCGCTGTTTGCCGCCAGCAATTTCATGAACATCGACATGACGGCAGACACCGCCGCCGATCAGCTGCTGATACCCAACGTCGTGCGCGCCGTCGGACAGGCGCTGATGTTCACGCCGCTGACGGCGATCGCGACAGCCGGGATCGAAGCCGTCAATGCCGGCTCGGCATCGGCGCTGTTCAACATGACCCGCAACCTGGGCGGCGCCGTCGGCATCGCCATGCTGCAGACGTTCCTGACCAAGCGCGAGCAGTTCCACTCCAATGTGCTGGTCCAGTCGGTCACCCTGTTCGAGGAAGCGACCCGGACCCGTATCGCCCAGCTCACCGATTATTTTCTGCGCCACGGCGTCAGCGACCCGGCGGATGCATGGCACCGCGCGGTCGTGGCGATCGGCCAGACCGTACGACGGCAGGCCAACATCATGGCCTTCAGTGACACGTTCTATCTCATGGGCGTCAGCCTGCTGCTCGCCCTGGTTGCCGCCCTGCTGTTGAAGAAGCCCGGGCACATGGAGGCTGGCGGTGCGCACTGACCATCAGGCAACGCCATTGCGTGAGGTGCGGCCGGCGACAGGCTCGGCGGCCGTCGCCGATATCATCGAGTGGCTGAGCGGCGATGAATGCCACGAGCTGGACGATGCCGGTCTGATCGCCGGTCTCGGATGCCGGCTGACAGCGGCCGGCATCCCGCTCGACCGCCTGACCTTGCACCTGCGCACGCTTCATCCGGAAATCTTTGGCCGCAGCCTGGCCTGGGCGCCCCACGAACCCGTCGAAGTGCACGACCGCGAGCACGGACTGGTCGTCGCAGCGCCGTTCGTGGGCAGTCCACTGCGTCATGTGATGGAAACCCGCGCGCCCGTTCTCGTGCGCCCCGGCACCGCCGACGGCGCGGCCTGGACCGAAATCGATGTGTTCCAGGGCCGGCGCCTGAGCGAGATCTTCATGGTGCCGCTGTGCAACGCCGACGGCCCCGTCAGCGCCGCGGCCTTCGGTACCGCCCGTCTCGGCGGCTTCAGCGCCGCGAGCCGCGCAGCCCTGGAACGCATCGTTCCGGCGCTGCGCAGCGCCTGTGAGCTGCGAACCCTGCGCCGAACCGAGCTGACCCTGCTGGACACCTATATCGGCACGACGACGGCGCGGCGCATCCTGGGCGGTCGCATCCGGCGCGGTGAGATCGAGTCGCTCGAAGCCGCTTTGATGCTGTGCGACCTGCGCGGCTTCACTGCCCTTTCCAACCGGCTGTCGGGGGCGCGCGTCCTGGAATTGCTCAATGTCTACTTCGATCACGTCGTGCCGGCGATCACCGCGGCCGGCGGCGAGGTGCTGAAGTTCATGGGCGACGGCGTGCTGGCGTTTTTCCATGGCGATGAGGCCCGCCTGGCGTGTACTGCAGCGCTACAGGCAGCGTTCAATGCGCTGGGCAGCCTGGAGCAGATGGCTGGCACCGATATCCCTCTGCAGGCCGGCATCGCCTTGCACTATGGCGTGGTCGACTACGGCAATATCGGATCTGGCCGGCGACTCGACTTCACGCTGATCGGGCCGGACGTCAATTTGGTCAGCCGCATCCAGGCGGTCTGCAGCACGACCAGCCACAGGCTGCTGATGTCGCAACGCGTCGCCACGCTGCTGCCGCCGGGCCAGGCCGTCTCGATCGGTTGCCACGATCTGAAGGGATTCGATGCGCCCCAGGAACTTTATGCGACGCCATGAGCATGTGGTTACCAATGACGCCAGATCGCTGCCTCCAGACGCGAAGCCACCGATAGATCACGCATCCCGCACGCCGCTGCTGGCAGAATGGCGGCATGATCATCGTAGACCGTGCTCTGCAAGAGCGAGAGCGCGCCGGCCGCCCGATCCGGGTCGGCATGATCGGCGCGGGTTTCATGGGGCGCGGCGTCGCCCTGCAGATCAAGACGGCCGTCCCCGGCATGCGTCTGGTCGCCATCGCCAACCGCCGCCTCGACGCCGCCATTCGGGCATATACTGAGGCTGGGCAGCCCGACCCGCGGCATGTCGAAACCCCGGCTGCGCTGCAGGCGGCGCTGGCCAGCGGCCGGCCGGCCGTGACCGAGGATTGGCGGCTGCTGTGCGAAGCCGACGGCATTGACGCCATCCTGGAGGTCACCGGGTCGATCGAATATGCCGCGCACGCCATCGGCACAGCGATCGACAATCGCAAGCACGTGATTCTGATGAACGCCGAGCTGGACGGCACGGTGGGTCCGCTCCTGAAGCGACGCGCCGACGCCAAGGGCGTCATCTACACCAACGTCGACGGTGACCAGCCCGGTGTCACGATGAACCTCTACAGGTTTGTCCGGGGCCTCGGCGTGCGTCCCGTTTTGTGCGGCAATATCAAAGGCTTGCACGACCCTCATCGCAACCCGACGACACAGGAAGGCTTTGCCCGCAAGTGGGGTCAGAACCCCAGCATGGTGACCTCCTTCGCCGACGGCACCAAGATCTCGTTCGAACAGGCCATCATCGCCAACGCCACCGGCATGGCGGTGGGCCGGCGCGGCATGTTTGGCCCGACGGTTGCCCCTGGTACGCCGATCGAGGAAGCCGCCAAGCTGCTGCCGGCCGAGGCCTTCATCAGCGGCCCGGGTATTGTCGACTACGTCGTCGGCGCCGCACCCGGTCCCGGTGTGTTCGTGCTCGGCACGATCGAGCATCCGCAGCAACGACACTATCTCAACCTCTACAAGCTCGGCGAGGGGCCGCTCTACTGCTTCTACACGCCCTATCATCTCTGCCATTTCGAGGTCCCCAACACGATCGCGCGCGCCGTCCTGTTCAGCGATGCGGCCTTGGCGCCGGCCGGCCCGCCATGCGTCGAGGTGGTCGCCACGGCCAAGCGGCACCTGAAGGCCGGCGATGTGCTGGACGACATCGGTCACTACATGACCTACGGCCAGTGCGAAAACGCCGATGCCGCCCGCAACGAGCGCCTGCTGCCCATGGGGATCGCGCCGGGATGTCGCCTGCGGCACGAGGTCGCCAAGGACCAGGTTCTGCGCTACGCCGACGTCGACTTACCGGCGGGACGACTGATCGATCGCCTACGCGAAGACCAGGAGGCCACGTTCTCCGGCGCCTTCGCTGCCGTAGCCTGATGGCACCGACACCTGGCCACAGTTTGATCACCACCGCAGTCCGGCTGTCATATCCAGATTCCGGTAAGGTACTGTTGATATCATCACCGGTTGTGCGGGCCACCGGCTGATTAGAGACGGGTTGAGGTGGAAAAATGGGTGAAGTCCTCCGCACGAGTGACTTCAGCAGCGATGCAATCGCACGATCGCTCGATCCGACAATCAGGGTCACCGTCGATCCGCCGCTGCCGATAACCAATCTTTCGGTCCCTGCGATCGCGCCTCTGCCGGACGGCACACCACGGCCGTTCTGGTCGGTGATGATTCCCATCTACAACTGCCCCGAAGACTATCTGCGGGAAACGCTGGAGAGCGTTCTCAACCAGGACCCTGGCGCCGAGGACATGCAGATCGAGGTGGTCGATAATTGTTCGACCACCGGCGATCCCGAAGCCCTGGTGCGCGAGATCGGCGGTGGCCGCATCCATTTCTACCGTCAGCCCACCAACCTCGGCATGGTGGAAAACTTCAATACCTGCATCCGCCGGGCGCAGGGGCAATGGGTGCACATCCTGCATGGTGACGACACCGTACGGCCGGGGTTCTATACCCGCGCGCGCCAGGGCATCGCGGCACATCCCGAGGTCGGCGCGGCACTCTGCCGGATCATCTACACCGATGAACACAGTCAGTGGACCGGCATCACTGACGCCGAGGCGCTGACGCCCGGGGTCCTTGGTAAGGATTTCGCAACCCGTCAGATGATCGAGCAGCTCGTCCAGTTCGTGGCGTTCGTCGTGCTGCGCTCCACGTACGAGGAACTTGGCGGCTTCCGCGCCTCGCTGGCCCATTGCCTCGACTGGGACATGTGGAAGCGCATTGCGCTCAGTAAACCCATCTTCTACGAGCCCGAACCACTGGCGTGTTATCGGCTGCATGCGGCGGCCGACAGCAGTCGCCTGATGCGTACCGGCGAGAACGTTGCCGACGAGCGTCGATCAATCGACATTTCCTGCGCCACCCTGCCCTCCGACCAGGCGCAGCGTATCCGGCATGCTGCCCGCAAGGCCGCCGCGGTGCGCGCGTTGCGGCGGGCGCAACGGCTATGGCGTCACGGTGACCACGCAACGGCGTGGCGCCAGCTGACTGAAGCCTTGCGCTGCAGCCGCGCGTTGCCCGTTCTGGCACGCACCGCCTACTTCTTCGTTCGCGTCGTCCTGCGCTGAGGCAGCCTAGCTTCGGCGTTTCAGCAGCGCGAACGCCATCGTGGCGATGCGGCGTTCGAAGATGAGAACACAGCCGCCGAGTACAAGCGTGCCCAGGACAACCTCTGCCCACCAGTAGCGGTGGAAGCTCGGCGGCAGCGCCGCGACAACCAACGCGACACTCAGCGAGCACAACACGGGCGGCCAGACGATCGATACAATCGGATGCCGGCCGAACGCCAGGCGCCGCCGCGCCAGGATAAGCATACCCAGGCTCAAGCCTTCCGCGACCAGGGTGGACACGATGGCACCCCATCCGCCGTAGCGCGGGATCAACAGCAAGTTCAACAGCAAGTTGGCGACCGCCGCCACGGCGACGATCTTAAAATGAAGCTTCTGCAGCCCCCATGCCAACAGGGGCGACCCGACGGCGATATTGAGGAAGGTCAGCCCGACGTTGAGGCACAGCCACTCGAAATAGGGACCGCTGCGCGCAAAGCCACTGCCAAACATCAGATCGTTGACGTGGCGGCCACAGGCCCAGCCCAGGGCCGCGATCGGCAGTCCCATCCATGCCAGCAGGGTCAGGAATTCACGGGCGACGCGCGCAGCCTGTGCCGGGTCGTTGCGCACACGCGACAGGACGGGGAAATAAGCCGTCAGCATCGCGCCACTGACCACGGTCGAGACCAGCATCAGCTTGTAGGCCGTCGTGTAGTGCCCGACCTCCTCGTCGCTGTGCGTGAAGCCCAGGATGATCGCGGCGCCGTTGTAGATCAGCAGCACGGCACCTTGCGACAGCGCCAGTGGCCAGGATTCGCCGAGCAGACGCCACGCGCCGTGCAAACGCGGGCGCAATGCACCGAAACGCAGTATCCCGTAGCGATGCAGGTACCAGAAATTGAAGACGATCAAGGCCAGCGAAAACGGCAACGTGTAAAGGACGAAGACGAAGACGTCGTCCGGTCCGTGAATGATCGCGATCAGGACGGGGATCTGCAGAAGATTGATGACCAGCGACGCGATGGCGGGTCCGACCATCCGTTCATGCGCCTGCAGCACCCACGCGACCGTCCCGGCGCTGACCATCAGGCTAAGGCCTTGCAGGAGCAGCAGCACACCGGTCTGGCCGCCGCGCGGATTGACGATCGCGATGATGGCCACGATCGCGAAGGCGACCACCGCCAGTAGCATCTGCAGGCTCAACACCAGCGACGTGAGCGGTGCTGTTTGCCTGGGGTCCGCGGCGATATCACGCTGTCCCACGGTCTGCAGGCCGGGGGTGGCGATCAGGGCCAGGCAGGCGACAACGGCGGCGTTCCAATTCACCTGCCCAATCGCGACAGGACCCAGCATGCGCCGGCTGTAAGCCGTCGTCAGAACGCCGATCAATACGGCCAGTCCGCTGGACAGACTGACGGCCAGGAAATTGACCGCAATCCGGCGTCGGTCGTGCGGTGCACCCGCGGATGGCGCATCCGTCATGTTCACACTGGCTGCGTCCGCCACGCGAAGCTCCCGCGCACCACGAACGCGGCTGCGTCCATGAACTGCCTGTCCAGCAGTGCCAGCCCCAAACGGCACGCGCAATAGTACAACAGAGTGCCACAACTTGATCACTCGTCCGCGACGCGCATGATCTGAGAGAACATGATCACACATGGGCATCGCCGGAGGCCGCGTGTCATGAAAGTGGTCATACTGGCGGGCGGCTATGGCACCCGCATCAGCGAGGAAAGCGCGATCAGGCCAAAGCCGCTGGTCGAGATCGGCGGCCAGCCGATCCTGTGGCACATCATGAAGATCTACACGTCGTACGGATTGAACGACTTTGTGATCTGCTGCGGCTACAAAGGCAACCTGATCAAGCAGTATTTCCGCGATTACGTCCTCGCGCGCGCCGACGTCACATTCGACCTGCACGAGAACACCGTCCGCACCCATCGCAATGGTGTCGAACCGTGGCGCGTGACGCTGGTCGATACCGGCGAGGCGACGATGACCGGCGGACGCATCAAGCGCATTCGCCCCTATCTCGACGAAGAGACGTTCTGCCTCACCTACGGCGACGGCGTATCCGACATCAACATCGATGAGCTGCTCGCCTTCCACCGCCAGTCCAGCGCGCTGGTGACAGTCTCGGCGGTGCGCCAACCCGGCCGCTTCGGCGCGCTGAGCCTGGAACACGGCGGCGAGCGCGTTGCCGGATTTCGCGAGAAGTCGAACGACGACGGCGGCTTCATCAACGGCGGCTTCTTCGTGGTCGAACCGCAGGCCATCGACTACATCGCCGGCGACGACACGTCATGGGAACGCGAGCCGCTGGAGGCGCTCGCCAGCGAGGGCCGGCTGGCGGCGTATCGCCACCGTGGCTTCTGGCAGAACATGGACACGCTGCGCGACAAGCACGTGCTCGAGTCCTATTGGGAAAGCGGGAAAGCGCAATGGAAAACGTGGTGACTTTGAAGTCGGCGCACAAGCCTCTCGCCGTGCCGGTCAGCGATCGTACACGCGTGCTGGTGACCGGCGCCGATGGCTTCATCGGCTCGGTCCTGACGCCGCTGCTGCTCGAGCGCGGTTTCGATGTCGTGGGCCTCGACACCGGTTTCTATCGTGCCGGCCTTCTCTACCACGACGGCAAGGACCGGCCGGCGACGCTGACACGCGACGTGCGGACCCTCACGGCGAAGGATCTCGAAGGCTTCGACGCGGTCGTGCATCTGGCCGAGTTGTCCAACGATCCGCTGTGCCAACACGATCCGAAGAAGACCTACGAGATCAACCACCTCGGCTCGGTGGCTCTGGCCAAGGCAGCCAAGGACGCCGGCGTCTCGCGCTTCGTCTATGCGTCGTCCTGCAGCGTCTATGGTGCCGCGGGCGACAGCACCAAGACCGAGGCATCCGACCCCGATCCGCAGACGGCATATGCGCACTGCAAGATGCTCGTCGAACGCGATGTTCAGGCGCTGGCCGATGGCGGCTTCAGCCCGACGTTCCTGCGCAATGCCACCGCCTTCGGCGCCTCGCCGCGCATCCGCTTCGACATCGTATTGAACAACCTCGCTGGTCTGGCCTGGACGACCGGCCGCATCAGCATGACCAGCGACGGCACTCCGTGGCGCCCCCTTGTGCATGTCCAGGACATCTGTGGCGCCGTCGCCGCCACCCTGGAGGCACCGCGCGAAGCGGTCGCCAGCCAGGTTCTCAATGTCGGCGACAACGACAACAACTACCGTGTCCGCCAGATCGCCGAAGCCATCGGTGAGGCGTTTCCGAACTGCAAGATCGAGTTCGGCAACAACGCCGGCGACAATCGCAGCTACCGCGTTTCGTTCGACAAGATCCATCAGGTCCTGCCCGGCTTCCGCTGCGCTTGGACGGCCGATCGCGGCGCGCGGCAGATGCGGGCGTTGTTCGAGCACATCGCCATGGCGGAACCGGAGTTCAACGCCCCGCCCTATACGCGCCTGCGGCAACTGCAGCGCCTGCTCGAAACCAAGCAGATCAACTCCGATTTCTATTGGCGGCAGCATGATCTTTCGTGAGACGGCGCTCAAAGGCGCCTACGTCATCGAGCTCGAACCGTTCAGCGACGAGCGCGGTCAGTTCGCCCGCTCCTGGTGCCGCGAGGAATTCGCGCGCCAGGGACTTCCCACCGAGCTCGCGCAAGGCAACGTGTCGATCAACACGACGCGCGGAACCATTCGCGGCATGCACTACCAACTGGAGCCACACGAAGAGATCAAGCTGATGCGCTGCGTGCACGGCGCCATCTACGACGTGATCGTCGACGTGCGACCGGGTTCCCCGACATTTCACCAGTGGATTGGCGTCGAGCTGACGCCGACGGCGTTTCGCATGCTGTACGTGCCGGCGGGCTTCGCGCATGGCTTCCAGACGCTGGCCGACGATACCGAGGTCAACTACCTGGTCTCGGCCCCTTACATGCCCAACGCCGCGCGCGGAGTTCGCTACAACGATCCCAGGTTGGCGATCGACTGGCCGTTGCCGGTATCCCGCATCTCCAAGCAGGACGCTTCCTGGCCCTTGCTGGAGATGGCCGACGCCTAGGGTCGGCTGTCCGGCTGCCTTTACCCAGCGAAACGGAAGCACTCCCGAGCCGAGACGAAGACCCGGGGCTGAGCTAGCGTGTGCCGATAAACATCGGCGTACCAGGGGAAACACCCATGAAGCTCGGCCTGTCGATCGGCTACTCGCGTGCCCACCTCGATGTCCCCGTCGCGCTTGTGCAGCGCGCCGAGGAACTCGGCTACGATTCGGTCTGGACAGCGGAAGCGTACGGGTCGGACGCCGTGACGCCCCTGGCCTATCTCGCCGCTGTTACCAAGCGCATCAAGCTGGGCACCGGCATCATGCAGCTCGCCGCCCGCACGCCGGCCAACGCCGCCATGTGCGCCGGCACGGTCGATGCGTTGGCGGGCGGCGGACGCTTCATCGCCGGGCTGGGCGTGTCGGGTCCGCAGATCGTCGAAGGCTGGTACGGTGAGCCCTGGGGCAAGCCCTACTACCGCATGCGCGACTATGTGGCGATCATGCGCAAGATCTTCCGCCGCGACGGACCGGTCTCGCACGCCGGACGCGAGATCAGCCTGCCCTATACGGGTGAAGGTGCCATGGGGGTCGGCAAGCCGCTGAAGTCGATCCTGCACATGAACCCCGACATCCCGATCTACCTCGCCACCAGCAACGAGGCGACGGTGAAGCTTACCGCCGAGGTGGCCGACGGCTGGCTGCCGCTGGGTTTCATCCCAGGCTCGATGGCGGAATGCCAGCCCTGGCTCGACGAAGGCTTCAAGCGCGCCGGCAACGGCAAGAGCCGCAAGGACTTCACGATCCAGGCGTCGGTGCATGTCGAGGTCGACAACGACGTCGCCGGCGCCCTGGCCAGGCTCAAGCCGGAGGTCGCGCTGTATGTCGGCGGCATGGGGCACCGCAACAAGAACTTCCACAAGGACACGATGACGCGCCTGGGCTTCGGCGCCGCGGCCGAGCGGATCCAGGAACTCTATCTCGCCGGCCGCAAGGATGAAGCGATCGCGACCGTGCCGGACGAATGGGTGGATCTAAAGTCCCTCGTCGGCCCGCCGGCCCGTATCCAGCAGCGCTACCGCGCCTGGGAGGATTCGGGCGCTGACTCGCTCTCGGTCCGCTCCCATCAGCTTGAAGCAATCGAGGTGATGGCCAAGGCGGCGCGGCTCAACTGAGCCGCCTCGCTCACACCGACAGGATGCGGCGCAGTGCGGCGCGCAACACGACCTTGGCCTCGTCGGACGACCGGCCGCAAGCCTCGCGCAGGTAGCGCCAGTTGTTCCAGTCGGAAATCATGGCCAGTTCGTCGAACAGATCGCGCCGGATGCTCGGCGGCAGGCCATGGAATTCGCCGGCAAACACGCTCGCGGCAAACGCGCGCAAATCGCCGCGTCCGCGCTGTATCAGGTTGTCCAGCTCCGGAATGTGTCGGGCCATCTGCACTGTACGCAACAACAAGGGGCTGAACTGTTCACAAATCTCCGCCCGTACATCGACATACCCGACGATGCGATCCTCCAGTGATAGTCCGCAGCGAACGGCGGCATAGCGCGCGACGATCTCATCCAGGACCTGGGTAACCATCGCCAGGATCACACCACCAAAGCCATTGAAGTACTTGAGCAGGATCCGTGGCGACACGCCGGCGCGACGAGCAACGTCCTCCAAGGTCGGTTCCCGACCACCCATCAGGAACAGCTCTCGCGTAGCGCTGATGATGGTCTGGCGCGTGCGGATGCCCCGAAGCACGCGCCCATCGACGCGCGAGACGTCCTCCTCGGAGCCTGCCCAATGTTGGAGCACGCTGTTGCCCCTCCCGCCTGCCATTGCCGTGGTCAGCGCAACGTTACCCGCCGCCGCTCTTACCCTGTGGCTAGCAGCACCGCGGCGCCAGCGATAGTGCTATTTGCACACAAGCCTTTCTTCAAACCGGATCATGCGTGAGAGAACATGGGTTTGCCGGGCACGGGCATCTCGGCGCGCAAAATGACGCCGGCGTCGATTTTGCCGCTGCGGCGCGAAACCACCGCGTACAGCGTCCGATGGTCGTGACCACCAAATGCGATGTTTGTACAGAACATGTCATCGCCGGCGTCGAGCACGTGGGTTGGGCGGCCCAGCGCGTCGAAACGCCAGACCGATGTGCTGGGATGGGCGACGAGCAGCCCGCCTTCCGCATCCAAAGCCATGCCGTCAGGGCCGGCATGGCCGCCGGACATCTGGATAAAGAGCCCGACCTTGCTGACGTCGCCATCGGCCATCAGCGGCAGCCGCCACACCGCATTGCCACGCGTAACCCCGACATAGAGCACGGTTTCATGGAGGTTCATCACCAGCCCGTTCGGGCTGGGCACCGTATCGACAAGGCAATCGAGCCGGCCGACGGCCGAATATCGGTACACGCGCCCGGTCGGATCATGCAGCCCGGTCTGTCCCTGGTCAGTGAAATAGAGATCGCCGTTGGCTGCGAAGAACAGGTCATTGACGCCCTTGAAGCTCTCCGACCGCACAGTCTCGATCAGCGGCGTCACCGCGCCGCTTGCCGGGTCGAGCAGCACGATGCCGCGCTTGTAGTCGGTGATGAAGATACGGCCGTCGCGGTGGATCTTGAGCCCGTTGGGCCATCCGTCGTACTCGGTGACCAGGGTCCAGTCACCCGTCGGCGCGATGCGAAAGATGCGCCCGAACGGAATATCCGTCACGTAGAGATTGCCGTCGCGATCGAAACTTGGCCCCTCGAGGAAGCAGTCGAGCGCAGCGCCGGCGGCATTGGCGTCGCCCCAGGCCGTGCGCCGCGGCGTGCGGAAGGTGTCCGGCAAGCGCGTGAAGATCGACGCGGGCACGGGCTTGGGCGGCGCATACATGGATGCTCTCCTGCAAAATACGATGATTGAAGGCTGCATTTGATGCGTCTAGGCTCGTGACAACAAAGAAATTCTTTAGGGACGAAACCATGAAACGCATCGTAGCCCTGGGTGTGACGCTGGCTGTGTTCGGTTGGACAGGTTCTCCGACAGCTCAGGCGCAGGCCCGACTCTGCGACAGCCCCCGTCAGATGGAGGGGTTCAAAACCTGCGCCGATGTCGAGAAGGCCGAGGCCGAGGGCGCCTTCGTGCTCTACTCGACCGACCCCGAGCAGGGCCAGGTCAAGCTGCTAGCGGCCTTCAACAAGCTGTTCCCCAAGATCAAGACCAGCTACGTGCGCCTGCAGGCCGGCGCGCTTTACGCCAAGGTCCTCTCCGAGCGCCAGGCCAAGTCCTATCTGGTGGATGTCATCCAGATCTCCGACATGGGCATGATCCTCGACTTCCAAAGGCGCGGCGGTTTCCGCCAGTACATCTCGCCGGAGATGGCCAACTACAAACCGCAATACAAGAGCGAGCCCGAGGGGTTCTGGACCTGGGGCTCGATCATCATGGCCGGCATCGCCTACAACCCCAACAATGTTCCCGCCGCCGAGGCGCCGAAGAAGTGGGAAGATCTGCTGGACCCGAAATGGACCGATGCGATCAACGTCAAGGTGTCCAATTCAGGCCTGCAGCACGGTGTCTGGTACACGCTCAAACCGATCCTGGGCGATGAGTACTTCAAAAAGTTCGCCACCGTGAAACCCAAAGCCTTCGATTCATACGTCCAACAGTACGGCCGCCTGGTCGACGGCCAGGACAAGATCATCATGGGCGCCCAGTACTCGGGCTATATCGAGTTCAAGGCCAAGGGTGCACCGCTGGCGTTCGTGTTCCCGGAAACTGGCGTGCCGGCGGTGTCGGAAACCTATGGCATCGTCGCCGACGGACCGCACCCCAACGCCGCCAATTTGTTCATGGACTGGTTCCTCTCGCCGCCTGGCCAGAGGGCACTGAGCGATGCATTGCTGCTGCATTCACCCCGCGAGGATGTGCCGGCGCCGGCGGGCAGCGTGCCGCTGAAGGACATGAAGCTGCTGGTACCGGCCGACTGGAACGCCTTCGAGAAGGACCGGCCGTCATTCGCCAAGGAGTGGGACCGGATCGTCGGCGCCCGTCGCTAAGACAGTTCCCGACGAGCGCGCCGGGAGTGTCCCGCCCACGCTTCAATTGGCAGATCACAGTGACGCTCACGGTCCTCGTGATCGTGAGCTTCCTGGTATTGCTGCCCATGGTTTTCCTGGTCGGCGAGTCGCTCAACACCGGCGACCCCATGGCGTTCCCGCCGACCGAGTACGGCATCGCGAACTACATCGCGATGTTCGACGAGGACCTGCATGTGCTCACCAACACGGTCATCATCGCCGTGATGGCGACCGTGATGGCGATCTTCATCGGCTTCACGCTGGCCTGGATCCTGACCCGCACCAACGTCCCCGGTCGCGAAAAACTGGAGCGGCTGCTGGAGCTGCCCTACTACATGACGCCGCTGGTGGGCGCCCTCGCCTGGGCCGTCCTGGCCGGCCCGAAAAGCGGTTTTTTCAACCAGCTCTGGCTGTGGGCCGGCGGCAAGGGTGATCTGTTCAACATCTACTCGATGTTCGGCATCGCCTGGATCATGGCATTGTTCGAGGGCACCGTCGCCTTCGTCATGATTTCGGCGTCGATGAAATCGATGGACCCGGCGCTGGAGGAATCGGCCCGCGTCATGGGGGCCTCCAAGCTGCGCACGGCGCTGACCGTCACCCTGCCCCTGGTGATGCCGGGCGTGCTCGGTGCGACGCTGTTCGTATTCGCCGAGATGCTGGGGTCATTCGCTGCCGCCCTCGTGATCGGTATTCCTGCCCGCGTCTACGTCATCACCACGGCGATCTGGGATTCGACCCTGGCCTATCCACCAGCCTACGGCCGTGCCTCGGCGATGGGGCTGGCGCTGTTCGTGGTGATGTTCGGCATGCTGACGTTCTATCGCTGGATCGTGAAGCGCGGCAGCTTCGCCACCATCACCGGCAAGGCCTTCCGGCCGCGGCCCATGGACATGGGGCGTCTGGCATGGGTGCTGCTCGGCGTGTGCCTGCTCTACATCCTGCTGGCCGTCGTGCTGCCGATCGCGGCGCTCATCATCACGTCGCTGGAGCGCTTCGCGACGGCGCTGCTGTCGCAGGCGCAGTTCACCCTGGCCAACTACGAGACCGCGTTGTCGCTGGGGCCGGTGCGCACCGCCATGGTCAACAGCCTGGGGCTGGGGTTCGGCGTCGCGTCGGTCGGCGTTCTCGTGATCGCGTTGCTGGTCTGGATCATCTATCGCTCGCAGTTGAGGGGCCGCGGGGCCATCGAATATCTGGCGATGTTTCCGCAGGCCGTGCCGCGCCTGGTCTTCGGCCTGGCGCTCTTGTGGGCGTGGATCAACATGCCGATCCCGATCTACGGGACATTGTGGCTGCTGGCGCTAGCCTATTTCACGGTGATGCTGCCGATCGGCGTGCGTACGCTCGCCGGCGTCGTGCTGCAGATCGACAAGAGCCTCGAGGAATGCGCCCGCGTCTGCGGCGCCGGCTGGGGCTACCAGTTGCGCACCGTCACGCTGCCGCTGCTCAAGCCCGGCGTCATCGCGGCCTGGCTGCTGATCTTCATGGCCTGCGTGCGCGAGCTCGGCGTCTCGGTCTTCCTGATGGGACCTAATGCCAAGGTAATTGCGCCCTCGATCGTCAGCGCCTTCGCCAGCAGCGGTGTCGAACTCACGGCGGCCATGGCGCTGGTCCAGACTTTCACGGTGATCGTGGCGCTGATCATTCTGTTCCGCCTCACGCGTGGCATGACAAAGGACATGACGTGAATCCGACTCGAATCGAGGTGAAAGATCTCGTCATCCACTACGGCGACGCCGTTGCCGTGAATGGCGTGAGCTTCACCGTCGGCCGTGGCGAGCACGTCACCCTGCTTGGCCCGTCGGGTTGCGGCAAGACCACGACCCTGCGCGCTATCGCCGGGCTAGAGAAACCGTCGGGTGGCAGCATCCATATCGACGGCGAGGCCATCTACGACGCGGGCGCGCGCAAGAACGTGCCGACCGAACAGCGCGGCGTCTCCATGGTGTTCCAGTCCTACGCCATCTGGCCGCACATGACCGTGTTCGACAACGTCGCCTACGGGCTGCGCGTGCGCAAGCAAGGCAAGCCCGAGATTGCCGCCAGCGTGGAGCGCGCGCTCGACCTGGTCCAGATGCGTCACCTCGCCGACCGTTCGGCCTCCAAGCTCTCCGGCGGCCAGCAGCAACGCGTGGCGCTCGCCCGCGCGATCGCCTTTTCGCCAACCGTGGTGCTGTTCGACGAGCCGCTCAGCAACCTTGACGCCAAGCTGCGGGCCGAGATGCGGGTCGAGCTGCGCGAGCTGCAGCGCCGGCTCGACATCACGTCGGTCTACGTGACACATGACCAGGAAGAGGCGCTGGCGATCTCCGATCGCGTCATCGTCATGAACGTCGGTGTCATCGAGCAGATCGGCACGCCGGAGGCGATCTACAACAGCCCGCGCAACCGCTTCGTGGCCGATTTCGTCGGCTCCGCCAACATCATCAAGGGACGACTGGCGACGTCACCTGCGGCCGGCGGCGCCCGCACGTTCGAGGCCGACGGCGGCGTCCACCTGCGCGTGACCGCGCCACACGCAGTGAACGGCAACGAGACTGCGGTGGCAGTGCGCACCGCGTACATTGACCTCGAGCCGCGGGCTGATGACAACCACGTCGGCGGCACGGTGCGCCAGCGCATGTTCCACGGTGACTTCGTCCAGTACATCGTCGAGTGTCCGTGCGGCAATGTGATCGTCCGTCGCCCGCCGACCAAGCTGCTCGACGAAGGCACCGCGGTCACGTTGTCGTTCTCGGCCGAGCACTGCGTGTTGCTGGAGGCTTAGGTTGTGTTGACATTTACCGCCACCACAAGGTCATGGCGGCGATGGTAACGACCCCGAG
>NZ_VOHA01000049.1 GCF_007859315.1 Reyranella sp. CPCC 100927 | reverse complement strand
GCAGTGAGGGCTGGGACGAGGCGATCGTCGCGGACCAGCTGGCGTACGTGATCTACACGTCGGGTTCGACGGGGCGTCCGAAGGGCGTGGGGGTGACGCACGGCAACCTGTCGCGTCTGCTGTCGTCGACGTCGGGCTGGTACGGGTTCGGTGCGCAGGACGTGTGGACGCTGTTCCACGCGATCACGTTCGACTTCTCGGTGTGGGAGGTGTTCGGCAGCCTTGTGCATGGCGGCCGTCTGGTGGTGGTGCCGTATTGGACGGCGCGTGACGCGGAGGGTTTCCACGGGCTGCTGCGGCGGGAGGGCGTGACGGTGCTGAACCAGACGCCGTCGGCGTTCTGGCCGCTGCTGCGTGTGGCACAGGGATGCGGGGAGGACCTGGCCGGGGTTCGGGTGCTGATCTTCGGGGGTGAGAAGCTGGAGCCGTCGGGTCTGGGGGAATGGCTGGAGCGGCGCGGGGAGAGCGCGCCGCAGGTTGTGAACATGTACGGGATCACGGAGACGACGGTGCATGTGAGCTACCGTCGCCTGGGCGTGCCTGATGTGGTTGGAGGGCATGCGCGGAGCGTGATCGGGGAGGCGCTGGGAGACCTGTCGCTGCGGGTGCTGGACAGCGAGGGCAACGAGGTCCCGGCAGGTGGCGTGGGCGAGCTGCACGTAGGCGGCGCGGGACTGGGCCGGGGATACCTGGGTCGCGGCGGCCTGACGGCGGACCGTTTTGTTCCGGACCCGCACGAGCCTGGTGGTCGCCTGTATCGGACGGGTGATGTTGGTCGTCGTCTGGGGGACGGGGACATCGAGTACCTGGGCCGAGCAGATGGCCAGGTGAAGATCCGCGGGTACCGGATCGAGTTGGGAGAGATCGAGGCTGCGCTGCGCTCGCACGCGGGTGTGCGGGAGGCTGTGGCGGTGGTACGGGGGACGGGTGATGGTCGTCGCCTGGCCGGGTACGTTGTGGGCGAGGTCGACGGTGGCGCGGTGAGGACGTGGGTGTCGTCGTCGCTGCCGGAGTACATGGTGCCGTCGGTGGTGATGGTGCTGGAGGCGCTGCCGCTGACGCCCAACGGCAAGCTCGATCGTAATGCTCTTCCCGAGCCCGAGATGACGGCCGGCGAGCGCGTGGCGCCGCGCACATCGGTCGAGGCGCAGCTGGCGCGTGTCTGGCGTACCGTCCTGAAGCGCGACGACATTGGCGTGACGGACGATTTCTTTGCGCTGGGCGGCGACTCGATCCTGAGCCTGCAGATCGTGGCACGGGCGCGGCGCGAAGGCCTGCGCTTGACGCCGCGGCAACTGTTCGAGCGCCCCACCATCGAGCATCTGGCGCAGGTCGCGGTGCCGGTCGAGGCGTTGTCGTCGGCCGAGGCCGGTGCGGAGGCGGGCTGGCAGCTGGAAGCATCGGACCTGGCGCGCCTGGGCTTGTCTGCCGACGACGTGCAGGACGTGTACCCGGCGACACCGCTGCAACAGGGGTTGCTGTTCCACAGCCTGCTGCGTCCGGGCGAGGGACTTTATGTGAACCAGCTGCGGCTGCGGCTGGAGGGCACGCTGGATGACGTGGCGTTGCGCACTGCATGGCAATCGGTTGTGGACCGGCATGCGATCCTGCGGACGCGGTTTACCTGGGGCGACGGTGGTGAAGCGCGTCAGATCGTGCTGCGCCGCGTCGAGTTGCCGTGGACGCAGACCGACTGGCGTGGCGAGGCGGACTACGAGGAGCATCTGGCGGCATGGCGCCGCGAGGACATCGCGCAGGGCTTCGCGCTGGATGCCGCGCCGCCGCAGCGTGTGGCGCTGTTCTGCCGTCCCGATGGCGGGCACGACCTGGTGTGGACGAACCATCATGCGTTGACGGATGGATGGAGCACGGCACGGCTGCTGGGCGAGGTTGTGCGCGAATACACGGGCCGCGTCCGTGGCGAGACGATCGCAATCGAAGAGCCTGCGCCATACCGGGACTACGTGAGCTGGCTGTCGCGCCAGGCGAGCGGCGAGGATTGGTGGCGGGCGAAGTTGGGAGCGGCGGAAGAGCCGGCGGGTCTGCTGGAGAGCCTGGGTCGCTCGTCCGTCGTGGAGACGGGACCACAGGAACAGCGGGTTGAGCTGGGCGAAGCGCTGACATCCCGTCTGAAGGAAGCATCGCGTCGTGGCCGTGTGACGTTGAACACGCTGATGCAGGGCGCATGGGCGTTGCTGCTGGCCCGCTACGGCGGTCGTGGTGCGGTGCGGTTCGGGGTCACGGTATCGGGCCGCCCGGCGGAGCTGGCGGGTGTCGAAGGGATGGTGGGTCTGTTCATCAACAGCCTGCCGCTGTGGCTGGAGGTGCGGGGGGAGACGCAGGTCGGTGATTGGCTGCGGCAGTTGCAGGCGCACAATGCCGAACTGCGGCAGCACGAGCATGTGGGACTGGGCGATGTGCAGCGCTGGGCAGGTCGGTCAGGCGAGGCGCTGTTCGACACGCTGCTGGTGTTCGAGAACTATCCCGTCGAGCGCCAGCTGATCTCGGCTGGGGCACTGAAGGTTGCCGCGGTCGAGGCTGTCGAGCAGACGCACTACTTGCTGACCTTGGCCGTGTTGCCGGAGCCAGCAGTGGAACTGCGGTGGTCCTGGGACCGGGCCCGGTTGACACGAGCGGCGCTGGAGCAGCTGTCACGACACTATGTGAGTGTGCTGGAAGCCCTGGTCGAAGGTCTCGACAGGCGCGTCGGCGAGATCGAGTTGTCCGAGGCAGCGCCGAAAGCGCAGCCGCTGGCGGCGTACGCGTTTGCATCGGTGACAGCTCGGATCGGAGCGCAGGCGTCAGTGCGTCCTGAGGCCGAGGCGCTGAGCTGCGAGGGCGAGCGGCTGAGCTACGGCGCGCTGGAGGCATGGTCCAACCGGATCGGTCGCCGGCTGAAGAAACTGGGCGTGGGCCGCGAGGTGCGGGTGGGCCTGTGCCTGGAGCGGTCGGTGGGAATGGTGGCAGGCCTGCTGGGCGTGCTGAAGGCGGGCGGTGCGTTCGTGCCGCTGGACCCGGCGTATCCGGAGGCGCGGCTGCGGGAGATGGTGCAGGACGCGGGTGTGCGGTGCGTCGTGACGGATGCGGCGACGTCGGCGCGCCTGGGCACGGTGCTGACGGGCTGCGCGCAGGTTGTGGTGGACGATGTCGAGGGTGAGAGCGCGGCGGGCTGGGACGACGCGATCGCGGCGGACCAGCTGGCATACGTGATCTACACGTCGGGCTCGACGGGCCGTCCCAAGGGCGTCGCGATCACGCACGGTGCGTTGAGCCAGCACATCGATGATTTCGTGGCGTGCTTCACGCTCACGAACGCGGATCGCGTGCTGCAGTTCTCGACCATCAATTTTGATGCGGCGATGGAACAGTTGCTGCCGGTGCTGACGCGGGGAGGTACCGCAATACTGCGCGGCGCCGCGATGTGGGGCACGAACGACCTCAATCGCCGTCTGATGGAAGAGCAGGTGACGCTCGCCTATCTGCCGACGGCCTACTGGCAGCAGTGGCTAGGGGATCTGCCGTCATCGCTGCCGTCGCTGCGCCAGGTGACGGTGGGCGGCGAGGCGCTGGCGGGGGATGCGCTGAAGCGCTGGCAGGACGGCCCTCTCGGCCATCTGCCATTCGCCAACACGTACGGTCCGACAGAAGCGACGATCACCGTTTCCGCGTACAGCCCGACCGCGGCAGATGAAGCGCAGGCCATGATACCGATCGGCCAGGCGTGGCCGGCGCGGCATCTGCGCGTATTGGATGTCGACGGCAACGCGGTACCGGTCGGCGGGTTGGGTGAGTTGTGCATCGGCGGTGGGACACTGGCGCGGGGATACCTGGACCGTCCCGGACTGACGGCGGAGCGTTTCGTGCCGGACCCGCATATGCCGGGCGATCGCCTGTACCGGACGGGAGACCTGTGCCGGCAGCGCGCGGACGGGACGGTTGAGTTCCTGGGGCGGTTGGACGAGCAGGTGAAACTGCGAGGCTTCCGCATCGAACTGGGAGAGGTCGAGGCTGGGCTGCGGTCGTGCGCAGGCGTGCGCGAGGCCGTGGCGGTTGTCCGCGGATCGGGCGAAGGCCGGCGCCTCGTGGGCTACGTCGTGGGCGATGTCGACGGCGGGGCAGTGAAGGCGGCGCTGTCGGGTCAGTTGCCTGAGTACCTGGTGCCGTCGGTGGTGGTGGTTCTGCCGGCCTTGCCGGTGCAGGTGAACGGGAAGGTGGATCGGCGTGCGCTGCCGGAGCCGACGTTCGAGACCGAGGGTGAGCGCGTCGCGCCGCGTAGCGCGATCGAGGCACGGCTGGTCGCGATCTGGCGCGCGGTTCTGAAGCGCGACGACATCGGCGTGACGGACGATTTCTTCGCGCTGGGCGGCGACTCGATCCTGAGCCTGCAGATTGTTGCGGGCGCGCGTCGTGACGGCCTGCGCCTGACACCGCGGCAGGTGTTCGAGTGCCCGACGATCGAGCGTCTGGCGCCAGTGGCCGAGCGCGACGCGGCCTCAGGCCTTGAGGAAGTGCATGGGTGGCAGGCCCTGACGCCCATCCAGGCGTCGTTCTTCGCGCGTTACCCGGAAGGGCTCAGTCACTGGAACCAGGCTGTGCTGCTGCGCGCGTCTGGCGAGGTGGACGTGTTGGCACTGGAGCGGGCGCTGGCCGCGCTGGTGGTGCGCCATGACGCGCTGCGACTGCGGTTCGGTCGGGATGAAGCCGGTGACTGGCAGCAGCGGGTCGAGGCGTCGGAGGCGCATCGGCTGCTGAGCGTGGTGGACCTGCGGACAGAAGAGGATTGGGTATCGCGGCTATCGGAGCGCGGGACTGAGCTGCAGGCGAGCCTGGATCTGTCGCAAGGCCCACTGTTGGCGTCGGGCCTGTTCCTGGTGCCTGGCGGGGAGAGCCGGCTGTTGCTGGCGATCCACCATCTGGCGGTGGACGGCGTGTCGTGGCGCGTGTTGCTGGAGGATCTGCAGGAGGGCTACGGCCAGGCGGCATCGGGCCGCGCGGTGGCGTTGCCGCCGGTGGCGACGCCGTGGAGCGCCTGGGCACGGCGCTTGTCCGAACACGGCGGCGGCGCGGGCGTACAGGCGGAACTGGCATGGTGGCGCGATGCCCTGTCGGGTGCACGCGACCAACTGCCCGTGGAGGGCGAGGGTGATCATAGCCTTGGCACCAGCGCGACTGAGGCGCACGAATGGGATGAGGACGAGACCCGTCGTCTGCTGCGCGCGGCGCCGCGGGCGTATCGGCTGGGTGTGGACGAGGTGCTGCTGACGGCACTGTCGCAGACGCTGGGCGCGTGGAGCGGCGGTGACGGCATTCTCGTGGACCTCGAAGGCCACGGTCGCGAGGCGCTGTCGGAGGCGCTGGATGTGGACGTGAGCCGGACGGTGGGCTGGTTCACGACGCGGCATCCGGTGTGGCTCGCGGCGGAAGCAGATGCCGGCGTCGCGCTGCGCAGCGTGAAGGAGCGGCTGCGGTCGGTGCCCGGCAAGGGCAGTGGCTGGGGTCTGTTGCAGCGGTATGGCGATGCGGCGGTGCGCGATGAACTGAACGCGCTGCCACGGCCCGGCGTCAGCTTCAACTACTTGGGCCAGTTCGACCAGAGCCTCGATCAGGGCGGGCCGTTCGGGTTTGCGTCGGAGTCCGGTGGCCGCTCCATGACGGACGCGAGCACGCTGGAGCATGTGCTTGACCTGAACGGGCTGGTGGCGGAAGGCCGTCTGCGTCTGAGCTGGCGGTACAGTCCTGGTGTCCTGAGCGCGGCGACGGTCGCGAAACTGATGGCGGCGTTCGAGGCACGGCTGCGGGTGCTGGTGGAGCACTGCGAGAGTGCGACCCCACGAGCGACGGGATCGGATTATCCGCGATCGGGGCTGGACGACACCGATCTCGCGCGGCTGGGCGTCAGCAACGAGACGGTGCAGGACGTATACCCGGCCACCCCGCTGCAGCAGGGCTTGCTCGCCTTCGCGCTCCGCGCCAGCGATGATCCCTACTATGTGCAGCATGTCTTCGAGCTGGCGGGACCGCTTTCCGACAAAGCATTCCAGGACGCCTGGCATGATGTCGTTGCCCGTCACGCCATGCTGCGCACCCGGTTCTGCTGGGAAGACCTGCCGCAGCCGCTGCTGGTCGTTCGGCGGCAATCGTCGGCACGCATCGATCGTCTGGATTGGCGCCAGTTCGATGCGCCGCGTCAGCACATCGAACTGACGGCAGCATGGAACCGGGCCCGCGTCGCCGGGTTCAACTTCGACCGCAGTGCCGATCTTGAGCTGCAGCTGATCCAGCTGGATGCAGATCGCCACTGGCTGGTGTGGCGATCCCATCACGCCCAGCTCGATGGCTGGAGCATGTCCAGGGTGCTGGCCGACACGATGGCGGCCTACGCTCAGCGCCAGGCCGGCAAGGCGCCGGCCTGGCGGGCCGCGCCGTCGTTCCGGGAATACCATGACTGGCTGCAACGCCAGGATGGCACGACGACCGATGCCTGGTGGCAATCGATGCTGGCCGACATGGAAACAGCAACGCCGTTGCCGGCGAGTCGCGGCCAGGTCGATGCGCCCCGGCCGTATGCCGAACAGGCTTTCCAGCTCGACGCATCGGAGCGTGCCGACCTCGAGGTTTTTGCCGGCCGCCGCGGTCTGACGCTGAACACCCTGGTGCAGGGTGCCTGGGCCTGGCTGCTGTCACAGCACGCCGGCGACAATGCCGTGACCTTCGGTGTGACGATGTCCGGCCGGCCCGCCGATGTGCCGGATGTGGAGAACATCGCGGGGTTGTTCATCAACACCCTGCCTTTGCGGGTCACGCTCAGCCCCGGTACGAGAGTGGGCGCCTGGCTGCAAGACCTGCAGCAGCAGAACGTGGCGCTGCGCCAGCATGCCCACGTCCCGTTGAGTCAGGTTCAGGCGCTCAGCGGCTTCGGGCCGGATCAGCCGCTGTTCGAGAGCATCCTGGTCTTTGACAATTATCCGCTCGACGAATCGCTGATGGCGCCCCAATCGGGCGGGTTGCGGGCAAGCCGGTTCACCGGCGCGCCCGCATCGGCCCGCGGCGCGGTCCAGTATACCGATGGGCGCAACCACTATCCGCTGAGCCTCATCGTCGAGCCCGGTGAGGGTGTGACGTTGACGTTGGCATACGGTTGCCAGCGCTTTGATCACGCCACGGTCCGCCGCCTGCTGGCCCATCTCGTCGAAGCACTGCGGATGCTGCCGGGAGATCCTGATCGGTTCCTGGGTGAGCTGACACTGCCATCCGAGGACGTCGAGCCGGATGCGGCAGTGCAACCCGGCAATGACATCCTCTCGCGTGTCGCTGCAATGGCGGCGGCACGCGGCGCTGAGACCGCGCTCGTGCATGAAGCCACGACCGTGACCTGGGCCGAGTTGTGGGCCTGGTCCGGGCGGCTGGCCGGGCGTCTGCGTGTGCTGGGCGTCGAGATGGAGGCGCCGGTCGCGGCTTGCCTGCCGCGCAGCCCGGCACTCGTGGCCAGCATCCTGGCGATCTGGCGCGCCGGTGGAACGTATGTTCCGCTGGATCCCGCGCTGCCGGCCGATCGTCTCGCGTGGCAGCTGCAAGACTGCGGCGCCCGCTGGCTCATCGCCGAGACAGCCCCGTCCTGGCCGTCGGCCGCGGTCACCTGTGTCGATCCGGGCGAGGTCGGCGCTCAGCGGTGGGACATGCGGACGCCGTGCGACTCGCAGGCGGCTTACGTGATCTATACCTCGGGCTCGACCGGCCGACCGAAGGGAGTCGTGGTCAGCCATGGCGCCCTGGAAGCTTACGTCCGCGCTGTGCTGGAGCGCCTGCCGGAGGAAATCGGCAGCGCCGCCTATGTCTCCACGCCAGCAGCCGACCTGGGACACACGGTGTTGTTCGGCGCCTTGTGGTCGGGCTGGACGCTGCATCTGATCAGCGAGGCCTGTGCCTTCGATCCCGATCGCTTCGGCGCGTATCTGACGCGTCATCAGGTCGACGCCTTGAAGATCGTGCCGAGCCATCTCGGTAGCCTGTTGCAGGCGGCCAGTCCGCAGGACGTCCTGCCGCAGCGTTGCCTGATCGTGGGCGGCGAGGCGACGAGCGCGGCGCTGGCGGCGCAGATTGCGGCCCTGAAACCGCAGTGCCGGATCGTGAACCACTATGGGCCGACCGAAACCACGGTGGGCGTCCTGACGCGCGAAGGCGGAGCCACGTCGGAGGCCATGCTGCCGTTGGGCCGGCCGCTGGCCCATGGACGCGTGTACGTGCTGGACGTCAACGGCAACGCGGCGCGCGCCGGCGTTGCAGGCGAGATCTGCATCGGCGGCGAGGCGCTGGCACGCGGCTACGTGAACCGACCCGAACTGACGGCCGAGCGCTTTGTGCCGGATCCCTATGGCGAGGCCGGTCGCCGGCTGTATCGCACAGGCGATCGCGGCCGGTATCTGCCGACGGGCGAGATTGAGTTCCTCGGCAGGCTGGACGATCAGGTCAAGATCCGCGGCTATCGTGTCGAACCGGAAGAAGTCGCGGTTCGTTTGCGTGCCCAGGGTGGCGTTGCATCAGCGGTCGTCGTGGCACGACCCGATCAGCAGCAGCGCCTGCGCCTGCTGGCATATGTCGTTGGCAAGCAGCTGGAGAGCGGCCCATTGCGCGCGGCGCTGGCAGCGGAGTTGCCGGAGTACATGGTTCCGTCGGCGGTGATGGTGCTGGACGCACTGCCTTTGACGCCGAACGGGAAGCTCGATCGTAATGCCTTGCCTGAACCCGAGGCGACAGCCGGCGAGCGTGTGGCGCCGCGGACGGCAATCGAGACGCAACTGGCGGGAATCTGGCGCGCTGTGCTGAAGCGCGACGACGTGGGCGTGACGGACGACTTCTTCGCGCTGGGCGGCGATTCGATCCTGAGCCTGCAGATCGTGGCACGGGCACGCCGCGAGGGGTTGCGATTCACACCGCGACAGTTGTTCGACCACCCGACGATCGAGCAACTGGCACTGTTGACGACGCCCGTGGCTGCTGCGCCGGCCGCGAAGACTGAAGAAGGCACGGACCGGCTCCTGCAAGCGTCGGTTCTGGCGCGGCTGGGCTTGTCGGCAGACGCCGTGCAGGACGTGTACCCGGCGACGCCGCTGCAGCAGGGTTTGCTGTTTCATAGTCTGCTGCGTCCGGGTGAGGGGCTTTATGTGAACCAGTTGCGGCTGCGGCTGGAAGGCACGCTCGATGTCGCGGCCCTGCGCGGTGCGTGGCAGTCGGTTGTGGATCGGCACGCGATCCTGCGGACGCGCTTTACCTGGAGCGAAGGTGGCGACGCGCATCAGATCGTGTTGCGGCGCGCCGAACTGCCCTGGACGGAGACGGACTGGCGTGAAGCGGAAGATTACGACGGCCGTCTGGCGGCGTGGCGTCGGGACGATGTCAGACAAGGCTTCGCGCTGGACGCAACGTCGCTGCAGCGCGTGGCGTTGTTCCGCCGTCCAAACGGCGGGCATGATTTGGTGTGGACGAACCATCACGTCCTGACGGACGGGTGGAGCACGGCGCGCGTTCTGGGCGAGGTGGTGCGCGAGTACACGGCGCGCGTGCGCGGCGAGGCGGCACGGATCGCGGAACCCGCGCCGTATCGGGACTACGTGAGCTGGCTGACGCAGCAGGGAAGCGGCGAGGACTGGTGGCGGACGAAGCTGGGTTCCGTGGAGGACCCGGTGGGTCTGCTGGAGAGCCTGGGCCGTCCGGCTGCGGCGGAGGCTGGGCCGCAGGAGCAGCGTGTCGAACTGGATGCCGATTTGGCGGACCGACTGCGGGAAGTCTCGCGCCTGAGCCGCGTGACATTGAACACGGTGATGCAGGGCGCATGGGCACTATTGCTGTCGCGGTACGGCGGTCGTGGCGCGGTGCGTTTCGGGGTGACGGTATCAGGGCGCCCGGCGGAGTTGGCGGGTGTCGAGGGGATGGTGGGCCTGTTCATCAACAGCCTGCCGTTGTGGGTGGAGGTGCGAGGGGAGACGCGCGTCGGTGACTGGCTACGGCAATTGCAGGATCACAATGCCGAACTCCGGCAGTACGAGCATGCGGGGCTGGGCGACATCCAGCGCTGGGTGGGGCGGTCCGGCGAGGCGCTGTTCGACACCTTGCTGGTGTTCCACAATCATCCGATCGACGACATCCTGCTGACGGCGCCGCGCGAACTGGGCGTGGTTCGAGCCGAGGCGGATATCCGCACGCACTATCCACTGACATTGACGATCGCACCGACTGCTGGATTGGCATTGCGCTGGTCTTGGGATGGCGAGCGCATGGATCGTGCGTCAGTGGAGCGTTTGTCACGACACTACGTATCCGTTCTGAAGGAGCTGTCGTCGGAATTGGAGCAGCGGGTGGGGGAGATCGCGCTGTCGGAAGTGGCGGCGCCGGAACGGGCGCTGGTGCGGTACGGGTTTGCGGCGGTGACGCGGTTGATCACGGCACAGGCGCAGGCGCGTGCAGCGGCGGAGGCGGTGAGCTGCGGGGACGATCGTCTGAGCTATGGCGGACTGGAGGCGTGGTCGAACCGGATCGGCCGTCGGCTGAAGACGCTGGGTGTGGGCCGTGAGGTGCGGGTCG
>NZ_VOHA01000048.1 GCF_007859315.1 Reyranella sp. CPCC 100927 | reverse complement strand
CCGTCCAGTTCGGCGCCGGCACCGGTGCGATCAACTTCAACCACACCAGCTCCGCCTACACCTTCGCACCTTCCATCACCGGCAACGGCACCATCAACGTGCTGGCCGGCACCACCATCCTCACGCCCGACAGCAGCGCCTTCACCGGCACCACCACCGTCTCGGGCGGCACCCTGCGTGTCGACGGCACCTTGGGCGGCACCGTCAACGTCACCACCGGCGGCACGCTGGGCGGCACCGGCACCATCACCGGACCGGTCACCGTCGGCGGCACACTGTCCGCCGGCGCCAGTCCCGGCACGCTCACTGTCGGCACACTCACGCTCAACGCGGGCTCCACATCACGCTTCGAGCTGAGCTCTCCCGGCGTCGTCGGCGGCACCACCAACGACCTCGTCGTCGTCACCGGCAACCTCACTCTGGGTGGTGCTCTGGACGCCCAAGTCGCCGCCGGCGGTTATTACCGCCTCTTCAACTACGGCGGCACCTTGTCTGGTGCCTTCGACAGCACCGCCGTCACCGGCACTGGCGGCTTCACCGTCGCGCGCCAACAGGTCGAAACCGCCATCCCCAACCAGGTCAACCTCGCCGTGGTCGGCACCGGCCAGACCCTGCACTTCTGGGATGGCGCCGACAGCACCGGCAACGGCAGCGTCGACGGCGGCACCGGCACCTGGGATGGTCCCGGCACCAACTGGACCGGACAACCCGGACAGGCCAACGTCAACGGCACCTGGGGCGGCTCCGTCGGCGTCTTCGCCGGCGCCGCGGGCACCGTCACTGTTGCCGGCACGCAGGCCTTTGACACGCTGCAGTTCTCCACCACCGGCTATGTGCTGAGCGGCGGCACGCTCGCTATCGCGCCCGCCGTCGGCACGACGGGTACGATCACCGTCGACGCCGGCGTGGCCGCCACCATCGGTTCGGTCATCGCCGACGGCACGGGCAGCGGCCTCAACAAGATCGGTGCCGGCACGCTCATCCTCACCGGCGCCAACACCTACAGCGGCGGCACCACCATCACCGCCGGCACCCTGCAGATCGGTGACGGCGCGGCCCGCGGCTCCATCATCGGCAATGTCGTCAACCACGGCGTGCTGGCGTTCGGCCAGACCGGCAACAACGCGGCCTTTGCCGGCGTGATCTCGGGCAGCGGCAGCCTGCAGGTCAGGAACGACGCCAGGGTCGTCCTCACCGGCGCCAACACCTACACCGGCGGCACGATCATCGATCGGGGTGTCCTGCAGATCGGCGATGGTTTCGGCGGCACGTCGGGCTCCATCGTCGGCAACGTCGTCGTCGCGACCGAAGACGCCTACCTGGCGTTTGCCCGCGCCGACACCACCACCTTCGACGGCATCGTCTCGGGTGCCGGTGGTCTCCTGCAGAGCGGCGGCACCCTCATCCTGACCGCCGCCCACACCTATACCGCCAACACCCGGATCGAGGGCGGCACACTCGTCCTCGGCGCCGGCGGCTCGATCGCCAACAGCAGCCGCGTCGCTCTGAGCGATGCCAGCGCCGTGTTCGACATCACGGCTGCCGGCAACCAGACCATCAACAACTTGTCCGGCGTCGCCGGTTCCACCGTCCGCCTCGGCGCCAATACCCTCACCGTCGCCGTCTCCCGGGACCGCACCTTCAGCGGCGACATCACCGGCACCGGCGGCCTGACCGTCACCGGCACCAGCGCTCTGACGCTCAACGGCAGCAACACCTACACCGGCACCACATCCGTCGCCGCCGGCACCCTCATCCTCGGTGCCGCCGGATCAATCGCACCCAGCAGCGGCGTCGCCGTCGCCGCCGGCGCGACGCTGGCCACCACCGGCGGCGGCAGCCACACCGTGCGCAACCTTGCCGGCGCCGCCGGATCGACCGTCACGCTGGACTCGGCGCTGACCGTCGACACCGCCACCGCTACCGCCTTTGATGGCACCATCACCGGCGCCGGCAGCCTGATCAAATCAGGCGCATCAACCTGGACCTTCGGCGGCACGGCCAGCCATACCGGCGGCACCACCGTCAACGCCGGCACACTGCGGGTCAACGGCACGGTGGGCGGCACGGTTACCGTCAACACCGGCGGTACGCTGGGCGGCACCGGCACCGTCGGCACCATCGTCGCCAACAGCGGCGGCACGGTGGCGCCCGGCAACTCCATCGGCACGCTCAACGTTGCCGGCAACGTCAGCTTTGCGCCCGGGTCGACCTACGAAGTCGAGATCGAACCGGCGGGCACCAGCGACCGTCTGCGCGCCACCGGCACCGCCACGCTGAGCGGCGGCACCGTCTCCGTCATCAAGGCCGCCGGCAGCTATACATCAGGCACCCGCTACACCATCCTCACTGCCGCCGGTGGCGTCAGCGGCACCTTCGACGGCTTCACCCAGAACCTGCCCTTCATCAGCCTGGCGCTCGCCTACGATCCCAACACCGTCTTCCTCGACGTCACCCGCAATACCGTCTCCTTCTGCAGCCTCGCCGGCTCGGCCAACCAGTGCGCGGCCGCCAACGGTGCCGAGAGCCTCAGGGCCGGCAACCCGCTCTACGACGCCATCGCCAGCCTGCCCGATGCGGCGTCGGCACAGCGCGCGTTCAACGCCATCTCCGGCGAGGTGCACGCCTCGACCAGGAGCGCACTCATCGAGGACAGCCATTATCTGCGTGATGCCGTCGTCGCTCGCACCCGACTCTCCGGCACATCGACCGCCGCCGGGCCGCAGTTCGCCGCGCTGGCGCAGGCCACAGACCAGAGCCAGCGCCCCCAGGACGGCACCGCCATCACCGCCTGGTTCCAGGGCTTCGGCGCCATCGCCCGCACCTCGGGCGACGGCAACGCCGCCACCGCCAAGCGCACCACCGGCGGCTTCTTCATCGGCGCCGACACCAAGATCGCCGACACCTGGACCATCGGCCTCGCCACCGGCTACAGCCGCTCGACCATCGATGTCGATGGCCGATCCTCGCGCGCCACCATCGACTCCTATCACCTCGCCCTCTACGGCGGCGCTCAGTTCGGACCCGTCGGCGTGCGCCTCGGTGCGTCGCACACCTGGCACTCCATCGACAGCAGCCGCAGCATCACCTTCCCCGGTGTGGCTGACGCCGCGCGTGCCGACTACAAGGCCCGCACCACGCAGGTCTTCGGCGATGTCGGCTATACGGTGGCCCTCGGCGACGTCGCGCTCGAGCCGTTCGCCAGCCTCGCCTGGGTCCATCTCAGCACCAACCGCTTCGGCGAGCGCGGTGGTATCGCCGCACTGCGCACCCGCGGCGGCAGCGACAGCAACCTGTTCTCGACACTCGGCATCCGCGCCGCAGCCCAGGTATGGAACGACCAGAACAAGACGCTCACCCTGCGCGGCACCCTTGGCTGGCGCCATGCCTTCGGCGACGTGACGCCCGCCGCCCGCATGGCCTTCGCCGGCGGCGCCTCCTTCGGCGTCGAGGGCACGCCCATCGCCCGCAACGCCGTCGTCGTCGAGGCCGGCTTCGACCTCAAGGTCGGGTCGTCCTTTACCGTCGGTGCCGGCTATTCAGGCGTCCTCGCCTCGGGCGCCCGCGATCACGCCTTCAAAGGCAACCTCTCTTACAAGTTCTGAACCTGGGACCGCGGGCAGCCTGCCCTGAGCTTGCCGAAGGGTCCCGCCCGCATCTTCGTAGCGCAAAGACATGAGCGGGCGGGACGCCCGCGCTCCCAGGATTTATTTGTTCCACGGGCGAATCTGTTTTGGATCCGTGACCGGTTGGCGCCGGGCGCTCTCGTAAAGTGCAGCCCAAAGTTGGGTGCATTTTTTGGAGCGTTCGCCATGACTCGCGGCTATCACCACTGGCGCCAGGCCCTGGCCGGCTCCACCGCGCTGATCGCCGTCTCCCTCGCCGCCTCACTCGCCCTGGCCGACGGCGGCAGCGGCGGATCGGCGCCCGGCGTGCCCGCCACGGGCGGCGGCGGCTACGGACAACCCGGCGACGATGCCACCACAACGAATGCCGGTGGTGGCGGTGGCGGCGCCGGTGGCAATGGCGGCAGCGGCTGGAACAATCCCGGCTCCGGCGGCAACGCCGGCAGCGGCCCCGGCCTCGACGGCGGCAACGGCGTCACCGGACCGGCGGATGCCGGTGGCGGCGGCGGCGGTGGCGGCGGCGCCAACGGCGCGACCAACACCTTGCCATCCACCGCGGTCACCGGTGGCCGTGGCGGCGACGGCGGTCATGGCGGCACCGGCAGCGGGGGTGGTGGCGGCGGCGGCGGCGAGGGCGGCTATGGTGTGCACAACTCCGGCAGCGGCGGGATAAGCCAGACCGTCACCGGTGGCGCCGGCGGCACCGGCGGCAATGGCACGACCCTCCACGGCGGCGGCCAGGGCGGCGTTGGTGGTGTCGGACTCCTGGCGGCGACTGCCTCGATCGATATTTACAGCGCCGTCACCGGCGGTGCCGGCGGCCTCGGCGGCGACGGCAGCACCGGCGGTCCCCTCGGGTTCACCGCCGTCGGTGGCGGCGGCGGCGCCGGTGGCACCGGTGCCGCGCTGACCAACACGACGATCCGCATCAACGGCACCATCACCGGCGGCAATGGCGGCCTGGGCGGCATGGGCCTGACCAACACCGGCACCGCGGTCGCTCGCAACGGCGCCGGCGCCGGCGGCATCGGCATCGAGGGCTCGAATATCAACATCATCACCAACGGCACCATATCGGGCGGCTTCCGGGGTGATGGCATCGGTGACGAGAGCAGTCGCAATCTTGCGATCCGCTTCACGGGCGGCACCAACCGCCTGGAGATATGGGCCGCCTCGGTGATCAACGGCGCCGTCGATGCCCGCACCGGCACCAACACCCTGGCTCTGGGTGGCAATGCCAACAGCACGATCGACGTCAGCAAGTTTACCGGGGCAACCCCGCAGTACATGGGTTTCAAGGCCTTCGAGACAACCGGCGCTGGCATCTGGACGCTGACCGGCACCACGACCGACGTCACGCCCTGGACCGTCCGCGGCCGCCTCAGCATTGCTGAGGACGGCAGCCTGGGCGACATATCGAGCCCGCTGGCATTGACGGGTGGCACGTTGATCACCACCGCCACCATTACGACGGCGCGCTCTATCGTTACGGCCAGCGGCAGCGGCGGCGCGATCCAAACCGACGCCGATCTGACCCTGACGGGAACCATCAGCGGCACCGGCTCCTTCTGGAAGCGCGGCACCGCCACGCTGACCGTGACAGGCACCAGCACCTATGACGGCAGCCTGTATATTATAGGCGGTACCATGGCCGTGTCCGGCGGCCGTCTGACGATAACAGGTGGTGCGGGCACTGAAGTCTCCACTGGCGCCACCCTGATCGTTTCGGGTCCGACGTCGGTCTTCGAGACGTCCCGTATCCTACTTGGCCTCAACGGCAGTGGGACATTGCGCATCACCGATGGTGGCCGCGTGACGGCTCAGGGCCCTCTCGATCTTTGGGCTACCGCATCGACCGTCTCCGTCTCCGGCGCGGGCTCCACCCTGGTCTTCAACGGACTCAGGCCCACCTCCAGTGGGCAGAGTACAACGACCGTCAGCGCGGGTGGGCGAGTCACTTCCAGCGGTGATGTCGTGATCGGTCGCGGCGCATCGGACACGATCACCGTGACGGGTGCCGGGTCGGTGTGGGAACATGTCACCGCCAGCGGCCTGATCATCGGCTGGAATAGTTCCGCAGCGCTGACCGTGGCCGACGGCGGCCTCTTCTCGGTGATCAACGGTACCGGCACCATCGTTGTCGCGCAAAACGGCTTTCCTGGGACCAGCAGCACACTGAACATCGGCGCTGCCGCCGGCGCGCCACCCGTCGCGCCGGGCACGGTCCAGGCTGCCGCGGTCCAGTTCGGCCCTGTCTCGTTCGGCCCTGCCGCCGGCGCGGTCACCTTCAACCACACCAGCACGGATTACACCTTCACGCCCGCCATCATCGGCAAAGGCGCCATCAACGTGCTGGCCGGCACCTCCACCCTCACTGCCGACAGCAGCGCCTTCACCGGCACCACCACCGTCGCGGGCGGCACGCTGCGCGTCGACGGTAAACTCGGTGGCACCGTCACCGTCAACACCGGCGGCACACTGGGCGGTACCGGCACCATCGCCGGACCCGTCACCGTCGGCGGCGGCGCCACGCTCTCGGCCGGCGCCAGCCCCGGCACGCTCACCGTCGGCACATTGACGCTCAACGCCGGCTCCACCTCGCGCTTCGAGCTCAATTCTCCCGGCGTCGTTGGCGGCAGCACCAACGACCTCGTCGTCGTCACCGGCAACCTCACCCTGGGCGGTACGCTCGACGCCCAAGTCGCCGCCGCTGGCTTCTACCGTCTCTTCAACTACGGCGGCAGTCTGACCGGCGCCTTCGACACCACCACCGCCACTGGCACCGGCGGCTTCACCGCCGCCCGACAGCAGGTCGAGACCAGCATCCCCAACCAGGTCAACCTCGCCGTCATCGGCGCCGGACAGACCCTGCAGTTCTGGGACGGCGATGGCGCCGGCAACGCCGGCAACGGCACCGTCGACGGCGGCACCGGCACCTGGAGCAGCGCCGCCGCCAACTGGACCGGCCAGCCCGGACAGGCCACCATCAACGGCACCTGGGGCGGCTCGGTCGGCATCTTCGCCGGCACCGCCGGCTCGGTCACGGTCAGCGGCACACAAGCGTTCGACACGCTGCAGTTTTCCACCACCGGCTACACGCTGACCGGCGGCACGCTCACGCTGGCGCCCGCCACCGGCACCACCGGCACGATCAACGTCGACGCCAACGTGGCGGCCACCATCGGCTCGGTCATCGCCGACGGCACCGGCAACGGCCTCAACAAGATCGGCGCCGGCACCCTGATCCTCACTGGCGCCAACACCTACAGCGGCGGCACCACCATCACCACCGGCACATTGCAGATCGGTGACGGCATCAGCAACGGCAGGATCACCGGCAACGTCGTCAACAACGGCGTCCTGGTGTTCGCCAATAGCGACAATGACAGCTTCGCCGGCGTGATCTCGGGCAGCGGCAGCGTGCAGTACGACGGCAGCGGCCTCGTGAAACTCACCGGCGACAACACCTATACCGGCGGCACGATCATCCGCCGGGGTGCTCTTTTCATCGGTGACGGCGGCACGTCGGGCGCCATCGTCGGCAACGTCGTCGTCGCCGCGAACGCTTCGCTGGCATTTGCCCGGGCCGACACCGCCACATTCGACGGCGTCGTCTCGGGCGACGGCGGCATCTATCAGTACAGCGGCACCACCGTGCTCACGGCTGCTCACACCTATACCGGCGACACCGGGATCGTTGGTGGCACACTCGCCCTCGGCGCCGGCGGCTCGATCGCCCACAGCCAAGACGTCAGGCTGGGGTTCGGCGCGGCGTTGGACATCACCGCCGCCGGCGACCAGACCATCAACAATCTGTCCTCCACCATCGGCGCTGCCGTCCAGCTCGGCGTCAACACGCTCACCGTCAACGTCACCAGCGACCGCGCTTTCAACGGCGCCATCACCGGCACCGGCGGCCTCGTCGTCACCGGCACCAGCGCCCTGACGCTCGACGGCAGCAACACCTACACCGGCGCCACCACGGTCGCTGCCGGCACTCTCACGCTGGGCGCCAGTGGATCGATCGCACCCAGCAGCGCCGTCACAGTCGCCACCGGTGCGACGCTGGCCACCACGGGCGGTGGCAGCCACACCGTGCGCCATCTCGCCGGCGTTGCCGGGTCGACCGTCACGCTGGACTCGGCGCTGACCGTCGATACGGCCACCGCCACCGCCTTCGACGGCACCATCTCCGGCAACGGCAGCCTGATCAAATCGGGTGCCGCGTCCTGGACCTTCGGCGGCTCGGCCAGCCATACCGGTGGCACCACCATCGATGCCGGCACCTTGCTGGTCAACGGCACGATAGGTGGCACCGTCACCGTCAATGCCGGCGGGACGCTCGGCGGCACCGGCACCATCACCGGGCCCGTCACGGTCGGCGGCACGCTGTCGGCCGGTGCCAGCCCCGGCACCCTCACAGTCGGCACATTGACGCTCAATCGTGGTTCGACGTCGCGCTTCGAGTTGAACAGCCCCGGCGTCGTCGGTGGTGCCAGCAACGACCTCGTCATCGTCACCGGCGGCCTGACCCTGGGTGGCGCGCTCGACGCCCAGGTCGCCGCCGGTGGCTACTATCGCCTCTTCAACTACGGCAGCACGCTCGCCGGCGCCTTCGACACCACCGCCGTCACCGGCACCGGTGGCTTCACCGTCGCCCGCCACCAGGTCGAGACCGCCCCCAACCAGGTCAATCTCGCGGTGGTCGGTACCGGGCAGACCTTGCAGTTCTGGGACGGCGGCGACAGCACCGGCAACGGCACCGTCGACGGCGGCGCCGGCACCTGGGATGGTCCCGGTACCAACTGGACCGGCCAGCCCGGACAGGCCAACACCAACGGCACCTGGGGTGGCTCGGTCGGCGTCTTCGCCGGCACCGCCGGCGGCACCGTCACCGTTGTCGGCACGCAGGCCTTCGACACGCTGCAGTTCTCGACCACCGGTTACAGGCTGACCGGCGGCACGCTCACCCTGTCGCCGGCCACCGGCACAACAGGCACCATCAATGTCGATGCCGGCATCACGGCCACCATCGGTTCGGTCATCGCCGACGGCACCGGCACCGGCCTCAACAAGATCGGGCCCGGCACCTTGATCCTCACCGGCGCCAACACCTACAGCGGCGGTACCACGATCACCGCCGGCACACTGCAGATCGGCGACGGCGAGGCCCGCGGGTCGATCATCGGCAACGTCGTCAACAACGGCGTGTTGGCTTTCGCCAACCAATTCGATGACACCTTCGCCGGCGTGATCTCGGGCAGTGGTAGCGTGCGCTACGACGCCGTGGGCAGATTGACCCTTACCGGCGCCAACACCTACACCGGCGGCACGATCATCCGCCGGGGTGCCATTTTTATCGGTGACGGTATCGGCGGCACGTCGGGCTCCATCGTCGGCAATGTTGTCGTTGATGGCGGTTACCTGGCGTTTGCGCGGTCCGACACCTACACATTCGACGGCATCATCTCGGGTACCGGCGGCATTCTTCAGTACGGCGCCGAAACCGGCGGTGGCACCACCGTGCTGACCGCCGCCCATACCTATACCGGCAGCACCCGGATCTTCGTTGGAACCCTGGCGCTGGGTGCCGGCGGCTCAATCGCCCACAGCAGCTTCGTCAGTGTGGATTCTGAGGCGACGTTCGACATCACCGCCGCCGGCAACCAGACCATCAACAACCTGATCGGCCCCACCGGTTCCACCGTCCGCCTCGGCGCCAACACGCTGACCGTCGCCGTCTCCGAAGACGGCACCTTCAGCGGCGCCATTACTGGCACGGGCGGCCTGACCGTCACCGGCACCAATGCCCTGACGCTCAACGGCAGCAACACCTACACCGGCGCCACCACGGTCGCCGCCGGCACCCTCACCTTGGGCGCCGCCGGTTCGATCGCGCCCAGCAGCGCCGTCACCGTCGCCGCCGGCGCGACGCTCGCCACCACCGGCGGCGGCAGCCACACCGTGCGCAACCTCGCCGGCGCCGCCGGTGCGACCGTCTCCCTCGACTCGGCGCTGACCGTCGATACGGCCACCGCCACTGCTTTCGACGGCACCATCACCGGCAGCGGCAGCCTGATCAAATCGGGCGCATCAACCTGGACCTTCGGCGGCTCGGCCAGCCATACCGGCGGCACCGCGATCAATGCCGGCATCCTGCGGGCCAACGGCACGCTGGGCGGCAGCGTCACCGTCAACGCCGGCGGCACGCTGGGCGGCACCGGCACTGTCGGCGGCATCGTTGCCAACAACGGCGGCACCGTCAGCCCCGGCAGTTCCATCGGTACCCTCAACGTCGCCGGCAACGTCAGCTTCGCGCCCGGCTCCACCTACGAGGTCGAGATCGAACCGGCGGGCACCAGCGACCGCCTGAACGCCACCGGCACCGCCACGCTGAGCGGCGGCACCGTCTCCGTCATCAAGGCCGCCGGCAGCTACACATCAGGCACGCGCTACACCATCCTCACCGCCAATGCCGGTGTCAGCGGCACCTTCGACGGCTACACGCAGAACCTGCCTTTCATCAACCTCGCGCTCGCCTACGATCCCAACAACGTCTTCCTCGACGTCACGCGCAATACCGCTTCCTTCTGCAGCCTCGCCGGTGCACCCAACCAGTGCGCCGTCGCCAACGGCGCCGAGAGCCTCGGTGCCGGCAATCCGCTCTACGACGCCATCGCCAGCCTGCCCGATGCCGCGTCCGCTCGGCGTGCCTTCAACGCCTTGTCGGGTGAGGTCCATGCCTCGACCCGTTCGGCATTGATCGAGGACAGCCACTACCTGCGTGACGCCGTCGTCGCCAGAACCCGACTCTCCGGCGTTGCGACGACGGCCGCACCGCAGGTCGCCGCGCTGGCACAGGCCACTGACCAAAGCCAGCGCCCCCAGGACGGCACCGCCATCACCGCCTGGTTCCAGGGCTTCGGTGCCATCGCCCGCACCTCGGGTGACGGCAACGCCACCACCACCAAGCGCACCACCGGCGGCTTCTTCATCGGTGCCGACACCAAGATCGCCGACACCTGGACCGTTGGCCTCGCCACCGGCTACAGCCGCAGCACCGTCGATGTCGATGGCCGATCCTCGCGCGCCACTATCGACAGCTACCATCTCGCCCTCTACGGCGGCGCACAGTTCGGTGCGATCGGCGTGCGTCTCGGTGCATCCCATACCTGGCACTCCATCGACAGCAGCCGCTCCATCACCTTCCCCGGTGTGGCTGACGCCGCGCGGGCCGACTAC
>NZ_VOHA01000047.1 GCF_007859315.1 Reyranella sp. CPCC 100927 | reverse complement strand
GGAGCCGCCGCCGCCACCGGAGCCGCCACCGCCACCGGAGCCGCCGCCGCCACCGGAGCCGCCACCGCCACCGGAGCCGCCGCCGCCACCGGAGCCACCACCACCACCGGAGCCACCACCGCCACCGGAGCTACCACCGCCACCGGAACCACCGCCGCCAGAGCCATTGCCGCCAGAGCCACCACCGGAGCCACTTGAAGCACCGGCGCTTGCGCCGCCGGCTGAGCCGCTGTTTCCGGCATTGCCGCTGCCGGCAGCACTCGACGCCCCCGAGGCACCGCTTGCCGACGCCCCGCTTGCCCCGCTGGCACCGCTCGCCGCATTGCCGGCTGTACCGCCACTGGACCCGCCGATGCCGCCACCGCCGCCGCCCTCACCCCACAGGCCGTGGTTTGCAAACTCGTCAACCGGGCCCTGGCGCCTGGCGGGGGCGGCCACAGGCGCGCGTGCGGTCCGCGGTGCGATGACCTTCGCGCCGGTTTGTCCTGCCGGACCGGGGCGCGCAACGCGCCGGTCGGCCTGGCCCGGCGGTGCAGCCTTGGGCGGTGCGATGCGCAACGGGGGCGTTGGCGTGTACACGGGCGGCAGTGGCGTCGGCCGGCTTGCCGCCGGCGGCGCGCGCTGTTCGAGGACATCGATGGGAATGGTATCCCGCACGGATATGCCCGGGCCGGCCTTGGCGCCGGGGCGCGCTGCCGTGGCCTGCAAGTCGTCGTCGGATTGACGGCGGTCGCGGTCGGGCGCCCCCGTGACCGGCGCGGACCTGGCCGGGACCGGCAGGGCGACGCGGTCGAACGGACCGGGCGACAACGACGATGGCTGCCGCGGCGCACTGTCGGCCGTGGGCAGGGATACTTCGGGCTTGGGCCGGACCGGCATGCCGATGACGAGATCCGGGGGCAATCCTGTCGGCGCAATCGTGACATCGGCGGCGCCCGGCATCGCCAGTTCGTTTGCGCGCTGGCCGGCCAGGCGGGTGGACAGCGACTGCAGCATCGGCTCCGGCATGCCGAGAATCGGACCGACCGGGTGCAGCTCATAGGGCAGGACCGTGTAGGTCGATGCGCCGCGTTGCGTCCTGGGCGTGCCGCCGGTCGTGGCCGCGCTCATCGCAGCCGCATCCTTGGCCTGCGGCCTGCCCGGCCGCTGCGGTCCCTCGAAGGACTGAAGATCCAGCGGGATGACGGCGGCGCCGTCGGGGACGGCATAGTCCCGCGCCACGGGCGCCTCGACACCCGGACCGACTCGGCCGGCGATCAGGGCGGCGACGAGGATCACATGCAACCCGGCCGAGCCTGTCGCTGCGATGGTGATCTTCGATCGAAGTATTTCCCCGAGAAGCATAGCGCTGACCGGCCGACCCTGGGTGCCGGTCAGCTGACGTTGCCAGCCTCCTGAAGTTCCCTCGGCCGAGGAATTTGTCGGCCGGATCGTCCCGGCGCATCGCGGCAGCACGCCGATGCGCAACCTTTTGGCGCGGCCGGCATTGTTCAGGGGTGGCGTCGCCCCCAAGCGCCGCCCTCTCTCGTGGCCGCCGCACGCCTCTCCCCCTGTGCGGCGGCCATTTTTGTTGGGCCGGGGTCGCGTGCAGCGCCGCCGCACCGTGATCATTGAGGGGGGATGTGGGGTGCCTGTTGCTGGGCCGGACTGGAAGGGTCGCGTGTCAAGCCGGTCCTAGCGTCTAGAGGGACGACCATGGATGTGCTGACCCTTGGGCTTTACCCGTTCGCGCTGGGCGCGTTCGTTGCGGGCGTTCTCGGCCTGGCCTGGGGCCTGGTGCTGATCCTGAAAAATCCGGATCGAAAGTCCCGGGCGGACGGAACGATCTCTGTCGGCGGCGGCGCCGTTGCCATCGCGGCGGCCGTGAGCGCTCTCTCCTGGGCCGCACTCGCGGAGTGAGCGTCAATTCTCGACACCTGGGGCGTTTCACGCTTTGGTAGAAGCGTATTCCAGTTGCGGATCTTTACCGTCGTCCTGACAGCCTGTGATTTTTTGAGCCCACGCCTGTCATCCCGAGCGTAGCGAGGGATCTTTTCGGCCGCGAACGGCGCGAAAAACTGCTGAAAGATTCCCCTAGACTCACAAACGAAGTGCAACACCAGACTAAGGTGTTGCCATGGCTCGACATTATGAGCACTTCAGCCTCGATGAACGCTGCTCCATTGCCCAGCTTCACCAAGCCGGGCAGTCCATCCGCCAAATCGCGGCAGCTCTGGATCGCTCGCCATCGAGCGTGGCTCGCGAGCTGAAACGCAATCGCGGCGCCCAGGTCGGCTACAAACCCTCTTACGCCCAGCAACAGGCTGCTGCACGCCGATGGAAGGGCTGTCGCCTCGAACGCAACGCCCCTTTGCGCCACCTCGTCCTCCAGCGCCTGCGCTGCGGCTGGTCGCCCGAGCAGATTGCCGGCTGGCTCCACCGCCAGGACGCCACCACCACCATCAGCCACGAAAGCATCTACCGCTTCATCTATGCTCAGATCCGCCGAACCAACGACAGCACATGGCGCCTCTATCTGCCCAAGGCCAAGTACAAGCGCGGCCGACGCCGACGCAGGGCCGCCCCTGCCAATCTCATCAAAAACCGTGTCTCCATCGCCTTGCGCCCACACGACGTGCTGCTGCGCCGCACCTGCGGGCACTGGGAAGCCGACCTCATGCTCTTCGCCACCCCCGGGCAGGCCGTCCTCGTCGCCCACGAGCGAAAATCCCGGGTCCTCCTGCTCGCCAAGCAACCCGGCAAGGCCGCTCGGCCCGCCGCCGAGCAGCTCCTCACCTGGCTCACACCGCTCGATCGACGCCTGCGCAAAACCATCACCTTCGATAATGGCACCGAGTTCGCTCAGCACTTCATCCTCACCGACCAGCTCGGCATTCGAACCTTCTTCTGTGACCCCCACAGTCCCTGGCAAAAGGGTGCCATCGAAAATGCCATCGGACGCCTGCGCCGGCCTCTGCCACGAAGCACCGACCTCGCGACCATCGACAACAACGATCTCAACGCTCTCGTCGCCGCCTACAACAACACGCCCCGTAAGTGCCTTGCCTTCAACACTCCCGCCGAAGCATTCTTCTCTCAACTGTTGCACTTCAATTGTGAATCCACATCCTCGCTACGCTCGGAATGACAGCGCGCGGCGATAAGATCACAGCCTCTGAGCGCAGCGAAGGACCTTGCGGTGGATCGTTCAAAGAACGGCGGCGCCGGTGATCATCAGCGCCACCAGTGCCCATATCAGCACCGCAAGGTCCTTCGCTGCGCTCAGGACGACAGTTGCGGCGCTTCCATCAAACGACGAACCGTTCCAAGTGCGCGAGGCGCAGCCGGCGGCGGTGGCTGCCCGGCTGGCGCGAAAGAGCAGGACTCTTCGCCGGCAGCCGGTGAAATCCCGCCCGTGTGTCCGGCGATCCGGCGCACCGCTGCGCGCTGATCGCTTCCAGACCGCCCGGCCGCTGCGGCCGCTTCGCAACGCTTTCCCGCAACGCCGCTCTCTTCCATCCGCGGTTGCTCATCGCCATTCATCGTCGGAGAATTCCGCCGCGTAAAAAAAGCAGGAGGTCACCAGTGCGATCGTTGGCGGGTCATCGCCCCAGCGCCCTTCGCTTGATGCGTGCGTCGCACGGCGAAGCCGCTGCGGCCAGTGCTGTCGCGTGCAGCGGCCATGACTGAGGCAAGCGGCCCGCTCGAGGGTGTCCGGGTGCTGGATCTCACCACCATCCTGTTCGGTCCCTATGGGGCCCAGACCCTGGGCGACTGGGGTGCCGACATCATCAAGGTCGAGTCGCTGAGCGGCGATGGCTGGCGCTACTCCGGCCAGTTCCGCCATCGCGGCATGAGCGGCCAGTTCATGGCCGCCAACCGCAACAAGCGCAGCCTGGCGCTGGATCTGAAACATGCCGACGGCAAGGCCGTCCTGCGGCGCCTGATCCCGACGGTGGATGTCCTGGTCTCCAACGTGCGGCCCGCGGCGCTGGCCCGGCTGGGCTTCAGCTACGAAGATTGCCATGCGCTCAACCCGCGGCTGATCTACGCGGCGGCCACCGGCTTCGGCCAGGATGGTCCGTGGGCCGCGCGTCCGGCGTTCGACGAGATCGTGCAGGCGGCGTCGGGTTTCGCCTCCGCCATGGGCACGGGCGACGAACCGGCCTTCGTGCCGAGCCTGGTCGGCGACAAGCTGTGCGGCCTCTCCCTCACGGCGGCCGTGACGGCCGCCCTGTTTCGCCGCGAGCGGACCGGGCAGGGCCAGATGGTCGAGGTGCCGATGCTGGAGACCGTGGCGGCCTTCAACAGCATCGAGATGCTGGGCGGCCACGCCTTCGTGCCGCCGATCGGTCCGGCCGGCTACAAGCGCATGAAGGAGCGCCGGCCGGTGCGCACCAAGGACGGCTGGATCACCATGCTGCCGTACTCCGGCGACAACTGGTGCACGTTCTTCGAGACCGTCGGCCACCCCGAGTGCATCGAGGCCTTCGCCGTGCGCGATCCGGTGGCGCGGGCCGAGAACATCGACAGGATCTACGATCGCATGAGCGAGATCGCGCTCAGCCGCACCACGGCGGAGTGGGAGGAACTGTTGCTGCGCATCGACGTGCCGCACGCCGCCTTCGCCAAGCTGACCGAGATCGCCGAGCAGCCGCACCTCGACGCGGTCGGCCTGTTCGTGGACCTCGATCACCCGACGGAAGGGCGCCTGCGCCAGGCGCGGCCCTCGGCGCGGTTCTCGGAGAGCCCGGCGGGCATCCGGCGCATGGCGCCGCGGCTGGGCGAGCACAGCCGCGAGGTGCTGCGCGAGGCGGGCTACAGCGATGCCGACATCGCCGCGCTGATCGAGCGCAAGGCGGTGGGCGTGCCGTCGTAAACCTCTGCCTGGGAGCGCGGGCGTCCCGCCCGCTCATGTCATGACAGGCGAAATCCCTGCTTTCGCCTGAGCGGGCGGGACGCCCGCGCTCCCAGGTTTGATGGCCACTGTCGCCCTGAGATCAGCGAAGGACCTGGCGGTGCGCCAACCGCGCCGGCTGATATGTGTGGAATGAAGACTGCACAGAGGACACAGAGGCACACAGAGATAAGGCCGTGGTGCAGCTTCGGCGCGCGCGAAGATTGTTCTCTGTGTTTCTCTGTTCCTCTGTGGAGAAGTCTTCCTGCTCATGACCGCGCTCGTGCGGGTTGGCGCATCGCAGGGTCCTTCGCTGCGCTCAGGACGACAGTAGCGGCTGACTCCACCGAACGATGAACCGCGCTATCCAGCGGCCATCGCTGTTCTGGCAATGGCGTCGGCGTGGATCAGGGCGCTGTCCACGATGGGATAGCCCGGATCATCGGCGCCGAACGCCAGGGAGAGGTCGGTGCCGCCCAGCACGACGATGTCGGCGCCCTGGTCGCGGTGCAGGGCAAGACCGACAGCGCGGAAATAGGCGCAGTGCTCGGGCGATGCCCATCCCGCCTTGGCGATCGTGACATAGGCTTGATGGACGCTGACCAGTTCCACGGGCGGCGGCGCGACGACGTCCACGGACGACAGCCCGTAGAGCCGCGACTCCATGACCGCGCGGGTTCCCATCACCCCGATCCGCTTGACGCCGCGGGCGGCGAAATAGGCATCGAGCGCGGCGACCGCATTGGCGAGCGGCAGGGAAGAAACGGCTTCCAGTTCCTTGATGCAGAAATGGCCGCCCATCGACGTGACGGCGGCGATATCGCAGCCGCCGGCGCGGAGCTGGTCGATGAAGCGCGCGAAGATCGCGGCCTGCTCGGCGTTGCGCCCGGCCTCCAGATTGGCGATCAGTTCGGCGGCATCGGCGTGGACAATCGTCAGGCGCAGCCTGCGGCCGGCATCGGCGAAGGCCCGCACGAGCGCCCTGTAGTAGACTTCAGTTGCAGCGGGGCCAATCCCGCCGATCAGGCCGATGTGCATCGCGTGTCTCCGTCACCGGTTCGCCCGCGTCACCAACACCGGCGACGCCGGGGATGTTCCGCCGCGATCCCGAATTTTTGCGCGACCATCATGCCGTCAGACGAGTGATCCATACCTTCCCCCGGAGGGCATGTGGCTCGTGGGTGCTGGCTCATGCCGTAGCAACACACGCTGGGCGCGCGCCACGCTGTGGCGCGTCATGGCTTGCGCCACCCCATCGGGGTTCTTTCACAACGCAGGGCAAAAATGCCATGAGCATGACGCGCCACAGAGTGGCGCGCCCCCCGCGTCTGACCTTGCCGCCTTGGCTCACATGCGATTGCCCTGCCCCGGAGGGGAAGGAAATCATAGCCTCTCAGGCCGTCAGGATTGACACACCGGCCGCTCTCAATGGAACCAGGATCGCGTCAGGGGCGGACGCCTCGACCACCAGCGACGTCGCTTCCTGCAACGGCGCGATCGCGAAGGCGGAGGCAGCGCCCAGCTTTTCCGCCGTCGCCAGCACGATGGTCTCGCCGGATTGTGCGGAGATGGCGCGCTTGAGCGCCGCTTCCTCGGCGTCACCCGTGGTCAGCCCTGCGTCTGCGTGCACGCCGGTCACTCCCATGAAGAAGATGTCCGGCCGCACGCGACGGATCGTGTCGATCGCCGCGGCGCCCACGGCGACCACCGAATGCTTGAAGAGGCGCCCGCCCACCAGTTCGACCTCGATGAGCGGATGAGTCGCCAGTTCGACGGCGATGCTGGGGCTATGCGTCACCACGGTCGCGCGCACCGTCGGCGGCAGGGCGCGCACGAGTTGCAGGTTGGTGGTGCCGCCATCGATGAACACCACCTGACCCGGCTCGACCAGTCGCGCCGCGGCGCGTCCCAGTCGGACCTTGGCATCCGTCGCGATCGTGCCGCGGCGCTGGTAATCCACCACGGCTGGTGATGCCGGCAGCGCGCCGCCATGGACACGCTGGAGAACGCCCTCGCGCGCCAGCTCGCGCAGATCGCGGCGAACGGTGTCCTCCGAGAGGCCCAGTTCCTCGCTCAGGGCCTTGGCCACGATCCGCCCGTCGCGGCGCAGCACGTCTCGGATGTAGGCCTTGCGTTCGGACGTCAGCATCGCGATCCTGCACGAAATTTCTTGACTCTATACAGTATTGCACGAAACTGCCTCCCAACGGAAGAGGGCGTTCGGCATGAGCCTGGCGAATCGGGTGCGCATCCATGACGTGAAGACGCTGTCGGACGACTGGTACGTCCTGAAGAAGACGACCTTCGATTTTCAGCGCCGCGATGGCGTCTGGCAGCGCCAGTCGCGCGAAACCTATGACCGCGGCGACGGCGCGACGATCCTGCTGTACTCGCGCGCGCAACGAAGCGTCATCCTGGTGCGCCAGTTCCGGTTCCCGGCCTACGTCACGGGATGGGACGACCTGCTGACCGAGACGCCGGCGGGGCTGCTGGACCGGGCCACGCCGGCCGACGCGATCCGGCGCGAGGTCGAGGAGGAGACCGGATACCGGGTGCGCAACGTGCAGCCGGTGTTCCGCGCCTACATGAGCCCCGGTTCGGTGACGGAGCGCCTGTACTTCTTCGTCGCCGAATACGAGCCGCAGGATCGCGTGACTTCAGGCGGCGGCGATGAAGACGAAGGCGAGGACATCGAGGTCGTCGAATTGCCGATCGAGGACGCCCTCAGGCGCATCGACACCGGCGAGATCTGCGACGGCAAGACCATCATGCTGCTCCAGTACGCCGCGCTTCGCCTGTTTGCCGAGGATGTGCCGGCCGTCGAACCATCGCCATGATGTCGCCCGGGCCGGCTCACATGTATGGAATGAAGAATTCACCACGGAGGCACAGAGGACACAGAGAAGCACAGAGAACAGTCTTCGCGCGCGCCGAAGGTGGGCCATGGCCTTATCTCTGTGTGCCTCTGTGTCCTCTGTGCCCGAAAGGAACTGGCTAAGGCGGTTCGGCCATACGCTGGGGGCGCGCGACTCCGTCGCGCGTCTTCGTTCGGATCGACACATGACGCGCCACGGAGTGGCGCGCGCCCAGCGTATGCCCACACCACCGTGCGCCATTTCAGTCGTTGTGGTCGGCGTAGCCGGTGGGAACTCCGTGGTGAATTCTTCATTCTCATGACCGCGCGTTCGTGCGGATCGACGCCCCGCCTAGTCCGCGCCCGAAGGCCCGGCAACTCAGCGCGAAGACTTATGGGCGCGACGTGGCCAACGCTGCCTCGTAAGCCTGGAGGTTGGTGTGGGCGATGCGCAGGATCGGCGCCGCGATTGCGCATGACGTTGCCCGCGCCAGCATGTCGCCCAGAATGTGGTCCTGTTCCGTGCGGGCGCCGCGCTGCATGTCGCGGAGCATGGATGCGGTGCCTGTCGACGCCATGTCCGTCAATGTCGCGCGCGACTGCGCCGTGAACGCAGCGCCGGGTGGAAAGCCGCTGGCGGTGGCGATGGCGGCGCATTCGTCGAGCAGGCCGCTTGCGATCGTGGCGCCGCCCACGCGCGCGATCGTGCCGATCGGCGCCCGGAACAACGTGGTGATGCCGGCGTAGCTCGCGATGAAGACGAACTTCTCCCACATCTCTTGCAGGATCGACGCGCTCAGGACAGGGGCAAAACCGCCGGCGGACAGAACGGCATGCAGGGCTTCGGATGGCGGCTTCTGTGCCGGCGTCCGGGGGCCGAGCGCGAGATGCTGGATCTGGTTGAGGTGCTGGATGGCGCCCTCGGGCGTCACCGCGACGCCGATATGGCACAGCCCGCCGAGCACCTGGGCCTCCGGGAGGCGTGCGTCGAGCACGTCGAGATGGCGCACTCCGTTCAGCAGGGGCAGGACGATCGTGCCGGGTCCGACGGCGGGATGAACGGCATCGATCGCCGCATCGAGGTCATAGGCTTTGCAGGCGATCACCACCGCGTCGTAGCGGCGGTCGGCGCGGTCGGTGGTTGTCACGACGAGCCGCGCATCGCCCAGGGGGCTTCGCACCACCAGCCCCTGACGGGCGAGTTCAGCCGCGCGGCGCGGGCGCACCAGGAAGGTGACGTCGACGCCGGCGCCGGCAAGACGGGCGCCGAAGTAGCCGCCGATCCCGCCGGCGCCGAGGATCAGGATTCGGCATGTCTCCATCTGGCACACCTCGCGCTTTCGATCGCGTGATGTCCACTATAGGATATTTTGTCCACTATCGGCAAGCCGCTGTCATTCCGAGCGAAGCGAGGAATCTTTCGGCAGCGACGGGTCTGCTGTCCGCCCAAGATTCCTCGCTTCGCTCGGAATGACAGTTGAGCGTCCGTCGGTGCTAGCCGCCGCCGTTGTTGATGGCGATGTAGAAGACGGCGGGTTCGCGGTCCGAGGGGTTGTCGAAGCGATGGGGGACCTGTCCGCGGTAGAAAATGGCGTCGCCGGTCGCGAGGTCGTAGTGCGCATCGCCCAGGTGAAGCCGCAGGCGGCCGGCGGCGACGGTCAGCGTCTCCTCGACGCCGACGCGATGGGGCGGGAATGTCCCGGAGCTCTGTGAGGGCGGCAGGACGTTGACCACGAGATCGACGCCGGTGCCGCCGTGCGTGGTGGGCGACAGCGAGCGGCGTTCGAAGCCGGTCGTGGGCACGCGAAACACCGGCTGATCGCCGTAGGGGATCAGGACGATGTCGTCCGGCTGCTGGCCGCCGCCGACGAGCTGCGAAATGCTGAAGCCAAAACCCTCGGCGATCCGCCCCAGCACCGTCGCGGTCGGCGATGTGGCGCCGCGCTCGATCTTCGACAGCATGGACTTGCTGACACCCGTCTGGTCCGCCGCCTCGCGCAGGGACCACCGCCTGGCTTCCCGCAGTTCCTTCAGCCTTGTTCCCAGCGCCTTCGTCATCCTGAACCCCCGATCACGCGACCTCTACGCCGGGCGATGCGCCTGATCCTAGCGCGATGTTGCGCATGCCAGCGCCTGTGGATGGACAGTGCGGTTGACAGTAGTGGACAATATGTCCATTATAAGGGACATTCCAAGCCAGCGGGAGCGACGCAGCCATGTCCCTGTCCACATCCCTTTCCATTCGTAAGATCTGCGCCTTTCAGGAAGACGTTCGCGAAGACCAGCGCGTGCTGGCGCAACCCTTCAAGCATGTCATCGTCGCCGCCGTGATCCGCAACCCGTGGGCGGGACGCGGCTTCGTCGAGGATCTCAAGCCTGTCGTCGGCGAGATCGCGCCGCAGCTCGGCCAGCTGCTCGCCACCCACGCCGTGGGCATCATGGGCGGCGCCGACAAGGTGCAGGCATTCGGCAAGGCTGCCGCCGTCGGGCTCGGCGGCGACTACGAGCACGCCAACGCCCTGATCCACACCGTTCTCTTCGGCGATCCCTGCCGCCAGGCCATCAACGGGTCGGCGTGGATGGTGGGCAACCAGAAAGTCGCGCCGACCGGGCTGACGCTCGAGCTGCCGATGGCGCACAAGGACGACGCCAAGAACCAGAACTACTACCACACGATTCCCATCTTCATTCCCGACGCGCCGCGCGCCGATGAAATCGTCGTCGCCGTCGGCATGGCGTCCGGCACCCGTCCCAACGCGCGGCTGTGAGGCTGGTCCCATGAAGATCGCCTTCATCGGCCTCGGCATCATGGGCCGCCCCATGGCGGCGCATCTTCTCGACGCCGGGCATGAGCTTGCGGCCTTCGACATCGCCGCGGTTCCGGACGATCTGGTCGAACGCGGCGCCCGGCGCGCGGCGAGCGCGCAGGACGCGGCGGCCGCGGCCGAGATCATCATCCTGATGGTGCCGGACACGCCGCACGTCGAGGCGGCGCTGTTCGGTGCGAAGGGCGTCGCGGCCGGCCTGGCGCCCGGCAAGATCGTGATCGACATGAGCTCGATCGCGCCGCTCGCCACCAAGGACTTCGCGGCGCGCATCAACGCGCTGGGCTGCGACTACCTGGACGCGCCCGTGTCGGGCGGCGAGGTGGGGGCGAAAGCGGCGAGCCTCACCATCATGGTCGGCGGGCCGCAGGCAGCGTTCGACAAGGCCCGGCCGCTGTTCGAGCGGCTGGGCAAGAACGTGACCCTGGTGGGCGGCAACGGCGATGGGCAGACCACGAAGGTCGCCAACCAGATCATCGTCGCGCTGACGATCGCGGCCGTCGGTGAGGCGCTTCTGTTCGCGTCGAAGGCGGGTGCCGATCCGGCGAAGGTGCGCCAGGCGCTGATGGGCGGGTTCGCCAACTCGCGCATTCTCGAGGTGCACGGCGAGCGCATGGTCGCGCGGACGTTCGATCCGGGTTTCCGCATCGAACTTCACCAGAAGGATCTCAACCTCGCGCTGCAGGGCGCCCGTGCCTTGCACATCGCGCTGCCGGCCACCGCGCTGTGCCAGGAGCTGTTCAACGCCGCGGTCGCCCAAGGCGGCAAGGGCTGGGACCATGCCGGCCTCGTGCGTGTTCTTGAGCGCCTCGCCAACCACGAGATCGGCCAAACCGCCGCCGCGTGAGGCCTTCCATGACGGGCACTGTCGATGGCGGCGACGCAAGGGCGCTGCTGGTCCGCATGTTTCACGCCGCGGTCGCCGCCGCCGCGCCGTCGGTCTGCGTGCCGCGCCATCTGCCGCCGCCGCCGCGCGGGCGGACGATCGTGGTCGGCGCCGGCAAGGCC
>NZ_VOHA01000046.1 GCF_007859315.1 Reyranella sp. CPCC 100927 | reverse complement strand
CGCAGCTCAGTGCCTCCGCTTCGGGACGCGCCAACGCCCGCGCACGGATCCGGGCCGTCGCCGGTTCAAACCCGTAGCGCGCCAATACCTGCCCAGCACGATCCGATCGAAGCTCGATAGCGCCAAGACACAGATCGTCATCCTTCGCCAGTTGATCGAGCACCTGCGCGTAGTGCGCTGCCAGGCGCTGGATGGTTGCGCGATCGAAACGCGCCGCGTCCCACTCCCAGTCCAGATCCAGCGTCGAGCGCGGCGTTGCGGTCAAGGTCAGCGGGTAGTGGGTCCGATTCATGGTATCGGCCCGCACCACGCGAACGTCGGTGGCCGCCTGGAACAGCGCCTCCTCGACGGGATAGTTCTCGAATACGAACAGGGTATCGAACAGCGCTTCGCCGGACCGATCCGCCCAGCGCTGGATGTCACTGAGCGGGGTGTATTCGTACTGCCGCAGCTCGCTGTTGTGCGCCTGCAGGTCGCGCAGCCACGTCGTGACGTCCGCCGTGCCCGGCACCTGGAACCATAACGGCAGGCTGTTGATGAACGGCCCGAGCATGCCCTCCACGCCGGGGAGCTCCGCCGGGCGGCCCGATACCGTAATGCCGAACTTGACGGCACGGCGCCCGCCGTAGCGCGCCAACAGCACCGCCCATGCACCTTGCATCAGCGTGTTCAAGGTGATCCGGCGACGCCGCGCCACCTCGACCAGACGCGCGCTCAACGCCGGACCCAGATCCTGTTCAAACCGGAGCGTGCCCGTCTCGACGGCAGGCATGCGCGGCAGGCTCTCGACCAGACCGATCGGTTCCTCGACGGCAGATAGCCTGGCCCGCCACCAGGCCTCCGCACTCCCCTGGCGCGACAACCATACGACGTAGTCGCGATACGGCACCGATGGCGGCAACGACGCCGGGCGGCCGGCGGCTCGCGCCGCATAGTCCTGGACGATCTCGCCCAGCAGGCGCGCCATGCTCCAGCCGTCCGTCAGCAGGTGATGGTTCGTCCACACGAGGTCGTGGTTGTTGTCGGGCCGGCGGAACAACGCGACGCGCATCAGCGGTGCGGTCCGCAAATCGAAACCGCGGTCCACGTCCTGCTGCCGCCAGGCGGCGAGACGCGCCTCGTGGGCCGTCTGGCTCCCGTCGCTCCAGTCCTGCGTCGTGAAGGTAAGCTTTGCCCGACGGCAGACGACCTGCAGAGCGTCGTCGCCCTGCTGCCAATCGAACTGCGTGCGCAGGATGTCATGCCGGTCGACCGCCGCTTGCCAGGCAGCACGCAAGGCTTGCTCATCCAGCGCTCCGGTCAGCTGCAACCGGATCTGATTGACGTACAGTCCCTCGCCGGGACGCAGCAGGCTGTGGAACAACAGCCCTTGCTGCAGCGGTGTCGCCGGGTACACGTCCTGCACCGTCTCGATGCGCACACCCAGCCGCGCCAGCCCAGCCTCGTCCAACCCCGACCGTGGATAGTCCGATCCGGTTGCCCGTGGCACCGCAGTCTCGCAGTGCTGCACCAGCACCCGCAGCCGTGCCTCGAACGCCGCTGTCAGTTTCGCGACCGTCGTCGCGCTCAGGACGCCGGGACTGTACCGCCAGCTCAGCCGCAGACGGCCTTCCGCCACCAACCCGTTCAGGTCCAGCACGTGCTCGAGTTCGCTCGATACCGTCATCGAGCGGCCGCCGGACTCCGACGCGAACCCGAACGGCCCGTCCCGCTCAAGACTCTGGTCGAACTGGCCCAGGTAGTTGAAGCTCACGCCAGGACGCGCCTGCGCACGCAGCTCTTCGCGCACGGCCGCGTCGCCATATCGCTGCAGAAGCCCCCAGCCGCTGCCCTTGCCCGGCACCGACCGCAGGCGCTCCTTCACACCACGCAACGCCTCACCGGCGTCTGCCCGTGCTTCGAGCCACACGGGGTGGCGCGTCGTGAACCATCCCACGGTCCGGCTCACATCCACACCCAGCGCCTCGGACAGCGCCTCACGACCGTGGCCTTCCAGATCCACGAGAATACCGTTACTGCCGCTCCACGCGCCCAACGTCTGCGACAGCGCCGTCAGCAATACCTCGTCCACGCCCAGCCGGTACGCCCGCGGCGCCGCGCGCAGCAGACGACGCGTCTGTTCTTCATCCCATTCGTGCGTCTGTACTGCACTTGCCCCCAGGCTGCGATCACCCTCGCCTTCCACAGGCAGATGGCCGCTCGACCCGCTCAGCGCTTTGCGCCACCACGTCAGCTCCTCCCGTACCGCCGCGCTGCGACCGTGCGCCGCCAGCCGATCCGACCAGGCGCTCCACGGCGTCGACACCGGCGGCAGCGTCACCACGCGGCCCGACACCGCCTGGCCGTAGCCCTCCTGCAGGTCCTCCAGCAGGACCCGCCACGACACGCCGTCCACCGCCAGGTGATGGATCGCCAGCAGCAGCCGGCTCTCTCCACCCGGCACCAGGAACAGGCCGGCCGCCAACAGTGGGCCTTGCGACAAATCCAGGCCCGCCTGCAGCCGCGTCCCGCGCGCCGACAGTTGCGATACCCAATCCCCTTCTGCCCGCAGGTCCACCACGCTCAGCAGTCGATGTGCCTCCGACACCTCGACCCGCTGCTGCCAGTCACCAGCTTCATCCCGGCCGAACCGCAGCCGCAACGCGTCGTGCCGTACCACCAGCGCCGACAGGGCCCGCTCCAGTCCTGCCTCATCCACGTCGCCCTGAACCCGCAACAGCACCGCCTGGTTCCAGTGGCTGGGGCCCTCCGGATAGCGCACGAAGAACGACGCCTGGATCGGCGTCAGCGCCTGCCACCCATACGTCTCCGTGAGGCCGGCGCTCGCGTCCCGTTCGGCCACTGCCGCCAGTTGCTCGATGGTGGGACGCTCGAACACCTGCCGCGGCGTCAGGCCCAGCCCCTCACGCCGCGCCCGCGCCACGATCTGCAGGCTCAGGATCGAGTCGCCGCCCAGCGCGAAGAAATCGTCCGTCACGCCGATGTCGTCGCGCTTCAGCACAGCACGCCAGATCCCCAGCAGACGCGCCTCGACACCATCGCGTGGATCAACACGCTCCCCGCCCGCGACCTCAGGCGCCGGTAGTGCCCGGCGATCCACCTTGCCGTTGGGCGTCAACGGCAAGGCGTCAGCCACCACAAACGCCGACGGCACCATGTAGGCCGGCAGCAGCCCCTGCAGGTGCGCCCGCAGGTCCTCCACGTCCGGCGCAGCGCCGCCGCGCCCCACCACATGCGCGACCAGTCGCCGGGTACCCGGAATGTCCTCCCGCATCACCACGGCCGCCTGACCCACGGCCGCATGCGCCATCAGGGCTGCTTCAACCTCGCCCAGCTCGATCCGATACCCCCGGATCTTCACCTGGTCATCGCTGCGCCCGACATAATCCAGGCTGCCGTCCGCGCGCCAGCGAACACGGTCGCCTGTCCGGTACACGCGGCCACCGCTGCCCGTCGGATCCGGCACGAACCGATCCGCCGTCAGGCCCGGCCGCCCCAGGTACCCGCGCGCCAAGCCAGCACCGCCCACGTACAGTTCGCCCGCCACACCCACTGGCACCGGCTGCAATGCCGGATCCAGCACCAGCAAACGCACATTCGCGAGCGCACGGCCGATCGAAATCGTTCCCGTCCACGCCGTGTCCGCGTCGACCTCGTGCACCGTGCAGCCCACTGTCGTCTCGGTCGGGCCGTACTGGTTGAACAGGCGCACATCAGGCGCTTCCCGACGCCAGTCCGCGATCGCCTCCGCCGGCAACGCCTCGCCGCCGATCACCAGCGATCGCGCCCGACCCGCCAGCGCTGACGCCGGCATCACCTGCTTCAGCGCCTCCACATGCGATGGCGTCAGCTTCACCAGTGTCAGGTCATGGTGAGCCTGCAGCGTCTCGGCCAGACCCTCGACCCCGGTCTCGGACGACACCAGCACCAGCGCCTGGCCACACGCCAGCGGCAGCAGCGTGCTCGTTACCGTCGCATCGAAGCTCAACGATGTGCTCACCAACGCGCCCGTGCCGCCGCTGGCGTCGTACGCCCGCGCTGCGTGGCTCAGGTAGTTCACCACGCTCCCGTGCTGGACCATCACGCCCTTGGGACGACCCGTCGATCCCGACGTGTAGATCACGTAGGCGAGATGCCCGGCGGCGCCGTTCGGCTCCGGTGTCGTCGCCGGATGACATGCAATCGCCTCTGCGTCGTGGTCGAGTTGCACGACCTGGTACGTTGCCGCGGCGGGCAACGCCTCGCGTGCCGCCGACGTTGTCAGAACCACCGCCGGCCGCGCGTCGGATAGCATCAATGCCAGTCGTTCGCGCGGGTAGGCTGGATCGAGCGGCAGGTATGCCCCGCCCGCCTTCAGCACACCCAGGAGGCCCACCACCATCTCGGGCGAGCGCTCCAGGCACAGCCCCACCACCACATCAGGGCCCACGCCCAGCGTACGCAGATGGTGCGCCAACCGGTTGGCCTGCCCATCAAGGTCGGCAAAAGTCAGGCGCCGGTCTCCGTCGATCACCGCCGGTGCCTGGGGGTTGTGCCGTGCCTGCCCTTCGATCAGCGCGTGGACGCAACGGTCATGCGGATAGTGTGCTGCCGTGTCGTTCCACGCCACCACAACCTGGTGGCGTTCGTCAGCATCGGTCAGCGACAGCGCCTCCAGGCGACCTTCCAGGTTCGACGCCAGCGCCGACAGCAGCCGCACATAGTGTTGCGACAGACGTTCCACCGTCGCCCGGTCCAGGCGCTCGCCATTCCAGACCCAGTTCAAGGTCAGCGACGGCTCGGGTGTTACGACCAGTGTCAACGGATAGTGTGTGCGTGTGACCTTGTCCGCGGCAACGATGCGCAGATCGGTGGCCGCGGCGCCCAGCTCCCGCTCGACCGGATAATTCTCGAACACCAGCAGCGTGTCGAACAGCGCCTCACCCGACCGGCCGGTCCAGCGCTGCACATCGCCCAGCCCGACATGCTCGTACTGCCGAAGCTCCGCGTTGTGGCCCTGCAGGTCACGCAGCCACGCCCCGACCGCCGCCGCCGGCGGCACCGCCAGCCACAGCGGCAGGCTGTTGATGAACAGACCCACCATCCCCTCGACGCCAGGCAGTTCCGCCGGGCGACCAGACACCGTCATCCCGAACCGCACGGACTCGCGGCCGCCATACCGCGACAACAACAACGCCCACGCACCCTGCATCAGCGTGTTCAACGTCACACGACCCACGCGCGATGCTTCCTTCAGGCGCGCCGTCAGATCGGCACCAAGGTCGACACGCTGCTCCTGCGGACCCGCTTCCACCGCGGACGGACGGCCCAGACTCTCCAGCAGACCCACAGGCTCTTCCACCGATCCCAGCTTCGTCCGCCACCAGTCCTCGCCGCTCGCCTGGCGCGACAGCCAGCTCACGTAGTCCCGGTATGGCGCCGGATCCGCTATCGGGGCTGCCTCACCCCGGACACGGCCCGTGTACTCGCGCACCACCTCGCCCAGCAGCCGCGCCGTGCTCCAGCCGTCCGTCAGAACGTGGTGGTTCGTCCATACAAGGTCATGCCCATCGTCGGGACGGCGGAACAGCGCCACACGCAGCAGCGGCGCCGTATCCAGCTCGAAGCCCTGCGCAACATCGTCACGCCGCCACGCCGCCAGACAGGCTTCGTAGTCTTCCACCTGCCGCCAGTCCGTCGCCATCCACGGCAGCTCGACACGCCGCAGCACGATCTGACGCGCTTCGCCACCCTCGCTCCAGGCAAACCGCGTCCGCAGGATCGGATGCCGGTCCACCGCCGACTGCCACGCAGCCCGCAGCGCCGCCGCGTCCAGCGTTCCCGCCAGCCGCAGCCACAGCTGGTTCACATAAAGGCCCTCGCCTGGCTGCAGCTGGCTGTGGAACAGCAAACCCTGCTGCAGCGGCGTTGCCGGATACACCTCCTGCACGTCATCAGCCGACAAACCGAGCCGCGCCAGATCCGCTGCCTCCAGCCGCCAGCCAGAACCCGTCCCGGCCTCCATCTCGAGCATCGCCGCCGGCACCGCGACCTGGGCCAGCTGCTCGATGGTGGGACGCTCGAACACCTGCCGCGGCGTCAGGCCCAGGCCTTCGCGGCGCGCCCGCGCCACGATCTGAAGGCTCAGGATCGAGTCGCCGCCCAGCGCGAAGAAGTCGTCCGCCACGCCGATGTCGTCGCGCTTCAGCACAGCGCGCCAGATCCCCAGAAGACGCGCCTCCAGCGCCGTCCGCGGCTCAACGCGATCCCCATCGGACGCAACCGCCGACTCCGACAGCGCCCGGCGATCCACCTTGCCGTTCGGCGTCCGCGGCAGGGCGTCAGCCACAACAAATGCCGACGGCACCATGTAGGCCGGCAGCAGCCCCTGCAGGTGCGACCGCATGTCCTCCGCATCCGGCGCGGCACCATCGCGCCCCACCACATGCGCGACCAGTCGCCGGGTGCCCGGAATGTCCTCACGCATCACCACGGCCGCCTGACCCACGGCCGCATGCGCCATCAGGGCTGCCTCAACCTCGCCGAGCTCGATCCGATAGCCCCGGATCTTCACCTGGTCATCGCCGCGCCCGACATAGTCCAGGCTGCCGTCCACACACCAGCGAACGCGGTCGCCTGTCCGATACAGGCGATCACCATGACCATACGGGTCGGGTACGAAGCGTTCCGCCGTCAGACCAGGCCGCCCGAGATAGCCGCGCGCCAAGCCAGCGCCGCCCACATACAGCTCGCCTGTTACACCCACCGGCACCGGCTGCAATGCCGGATCCAGCACCAGCAAACGCACATTCGAAAGCGCATGGCCCAGCGACACCGTCCCTGTCCACGGCGTCTGCTCGTCGACCTCATACGCCGTGCAGCCTACCGTGGTCTCGGTCGGGCCGTACTGGTTGAACAGACGCACATCAGGCGCTTCCCGGCGCCATGCCGCGATCGCCTCCGCCGGCAGCGCCTCGCCGCCGATCACCAGAGATCGCGCCCGGCCCGCCAACGCCGACGCCGGCAGCACCTGCTTCAAGGCCTCCACATGCGATGGCGTCAGCTTCACCAGTGTCAGGTCGTGGTGGGCCTGCAGCGCCTCGGCCAGGCCCTCGACCCCGGCCTCCGACGGCACCAGCACCAGCGCCTGGCCGCACGCCAGCGGCAGCAGCGTACTGGTCACCGTCGCATCGAAGCTCAACGACGTGCTCACCAGCGCGCCCGTGCCGCTGCTGGCGTCGTACGCTCGCGCCGCATGGCTCAGGTAGTTCACCACGCTCCCGTGCTGGACCATCACGCCCTTGGGACGACCCGTCGAACCAGACGTGTAGATCAGGTAGGCGAGATGCGCCGCGGCACTGCACGGCTCTGGTGCTGTTGTCGGATGACGGCCTATGGCCTCTGCATCAATGTCGAGCGGCACAATCCGGCATGCGACCGCCGCCGACAGCATCTCGCGGGTTGCCGCCGTGGTGAGCACCACTGCCGGTCGCGCGTCGGACAGCATCACGGCCAGCCGCTCACGCGGATAGGCCGGATCCAGCGGCAGGTACGCCCCGCCCGCCTTCAGCACGCCCAGCAGGCCCACCACCATCTCCGGCGAGCGCTCCAGGCACAGCCCTACCACCACATCAGGGCCCACGCCCAGCGCACGCAGATGGTGCGCCAGTCGGTTGGCCTGCCCATCAAGGTCGGCGTAGGTCAGGCGCCGGTCTCCGTCGATCACCGCCGGTGCCTGAGGGTTGTGCCGTGCCTGCCCTTCGATCAGCTCGTGGACGCAACGGTCTTGCGGATAGGGCGCTGCCGTGTCGTTCCACGCCACCACAACCTGGCGGCGTTCGTCCGCGTCGGTCAATGACAGATCGTCGAGGGGGTTCTCCAGGTTCGACGCCAGCGCGTCGAGCATCCGGATGTAGTGTTGCGACAGGCGTTCCACCGTCGCCCGGTCCACGCGCTCCCCGTCCCACGCCCAGCGCAGCCTCACCGTCGCGTCCGGCATCACCGACAGCGTCAGCGGGTAGTGCGTCCGCTCCACCGCCTCCGTCGTCACAATCCGCAGATCCGTCGGGACCGCGCCCAGCTCCCGCTCCACGGGGTAGTTCTCGAACACCAGCAGCGTGTCGAACAGCGCCTCGCCTGACCGCCCCGCCCAGCGCTGCACATCGCCCAACCCCACATGCTCGTACTGCCGAAGCTCGACGTTGTGCGCCTGCAACCCGCGCAGCCACGACCCGACACGCGCCTCACCCGGCACTTCCAGCCACAGCGGCAGGCTGTTGATGAACAGACCCACCATCCCTTCGACGCCAGCCAGCTCCGCCGGACGGCCCGATACCGTGATCCCGAACCGCACCGATCCACGACCGCCGTAGCGCGACAGCAGCAACGCCCACGCACCCTGCATCAGCGTGTTCAGCGTCACGCGGCCCAAGCGCGATGCTTCCTTCAGCCGCGCCGTCAGCTCTTCTCCCAGATCGACACGCTGTTCCTGCGGACCCGCTTCCACCGCCGACGGACGCCCCAGGCTCTCCAGCAGACCCACCGGCTCTTCCACAGCCCCCAGCTTCGTCCGCCACCAGTCCTCGCCGGTCCCCTGGTGCGACAGCCAGCCCACGTAGTCCCGGTACGCCGCCGGCGCCGCTATTGCCGGTGTCTCGCCGCGCACCCGCGACGCGTACTCGCGCACCACCTCGCCCAGCAGCCGCGCCGAGCTCCAGCCGTCCGTCAGAACGTGATGGTTCGTCCACACAAGGTCGTGGCCACCGTCCGGACGCCGGAACAGCGCCACGCGCAGCAGCGGTGCCGCGTCCAGCACGAAGCCTTGACGAACATCCTCACGGCGCCATGTCGCCAGACGGCTCTCGTAATCCGCCTCGCTGCGCCAGTCCGTCTCCGTCCACGGCAACTCGGCACGCCGCAGCACGATCTGGCGTGCCTCGCCCCCCTCGCTCCAGGCAAACCGCGTCCGCAGGATCGCGTGACGGTCCACCGCCGACTGCCACGCAGCACGCAGCGCCGCAACATCCAACGTGCCCTCCAGCCGCAGTCGCAGCTGGTTCACGTACAGTCCCTCGCCCGGGCGCAGCAGGCTGTGGAACAGCAGTCCCTGCTGCAGCGGCGTCGCTGCGTATACGTCCTCAACCACATCGGCCGACAAGCCCAGCCGCGCCAGATCCGACTCCTGCGGCCGCCAGTCGGAAGCCGCGCCGGCCTCCGCTACCGGCGTCGCTTCCAGCGGCGCCGCCACCTGTGCCAGATGCTCGATCGTCGGGCGCTCGAACAGCTGTCGTGGCGTCAGGTGCAGGCCCTCACGCCGCGCCCGCGCCACGATCTGCAGGCTCAGGATCGAGTCGCCGCCCAGTGCGAAGAAGTCGTCCGTCACACCGATGTCGTCACGCTTCAGGACAGCGGACCATACCGACGCCAGCTGCGCCTCGATCGCCGTCCGCGGCGCCACGCGTTCACCGACCACCGCTTCCGGCTCGGGCAGAGCGTTACGATTGACCTTGTCGCTCGCGTTGAGCGGCAGCGCCTCCAGGACCATCACCACGGAAGGCACCAGGTGCCCCGGCAGACGGTGCGTCAGTGCCGCCTTCACGGCGGCGCCATCGACCGCCCCGACCACGTAGCCCACCAGGCGGCGGTTCGCGCCGTCACCCCGCACCATGGCCACGGCTTCGCGCACGCCGTCGCAGGACCGCAGCGCGGCTTCGACCTCGCCCAGCTCGATGCGAAAGCCGCGGATCTTCACCTGCTGGTCCAGGCGGCCGAGAAATTCCACGGTCCCGTCCATCCGCTCGCGGCAGAGATCGCCGGTGCGATACAACCGGCCACCGACGCTGCGCGGATCCGGCACGAACCGCTCGGCCGTCAGACCCGGACGCGCCAGGTATCCGCGCGCCAGGCTGTCGCCGCCGACACACAGCTCGCCCAGTCCGCCCACCGGCGCTTCATTGCCGTCGCTGTCCAAGACATAGATGCTGCGACCGGGATACTTTCCGCCGATGGGCACCGCGACCTGCGTGATGTCGTCGGCGCAGGTCTGGCGGTACAGGACGGATATCGTCGTTTCGGTCGGGCCGTACCGGTTGTCCAGCCGGATATGCCCAAGCGGGCCCTCGCGCCAGTGCTGCAGGGCATCGCCGGGCAACGCCTCGCCGCCCACCGTGACACGCCGCAGATGCGGCACGTCGGCCGGCAGACCGCGCAACCATTGCTGCCAGTAGGCTGTCGGAATGTCGGCCACGGTCAGACGTTCGTCGACCAACTGGCGGTTCAGCGTGTCCCAGTCCCACAGGGTGGGGCCGCGCATGACGACACGCCCGCCGACGGTCAGGACCGGCAGGAGCTGCTCGATGGCGCCGTCGAAGTTGAAGGTCGAGAACTGAAGGACGGTGTCGGCGGCACTGTAGCCGAAGGCCGGCATGAAATCGTCGAGATGCAGGCTGAGCGCACGGTGCGATGTCGCGACGCCCTTGGGCCGGCCCGTCGAGCCCGACGTGTAGATCACATACGCCAGCTGGTCGGCCTCGATCACCTCTTCCCAGCCCGACGCACTCTCGTCGCCGACGTCGCTTACCACCACGCGCGGGCAATCCGGCAGGATGTCGCCCAACCAATCCGCGTGCGCGGTGTCGGTCACCACGCAGCGCACGCCTGCGTCCTGCACCATCTCCCGCAACCGCGCCGGCGGATACGCCGGATCCAGCGGCACGAATGCACCACCCGCCTTCAGCACGCCCAACAGGCCCGCGACCAGCCCTACCGACCGCTCCAGGCACAGGGCGACCAGCACTTCACGGCCAACACCCAGTTTCTTCAGCCGGCGGCCGATGCGGTTCGACCATGCGTCCAGTGCGCCGTAGCTCAGACGCTCGCCTTCGCAGCTCAAAGCCTCCGCGTCCGGGTGCGCCGATACCTGCGCGCCGATCCGGGCTATCACGGGCGTAAAGTCATAGCGCACGAGCTGCTGGTCGGGACGCTCCCCGCCCATCGCCAGCTCCCCCACGCGCCGATGCCCGACGTCCGCGCGCACGAGTTGCGTCAGCAGCGACACGTACTGGCGGCACAGGCGCTCGATCGTCGTCTCATCGAACAGATCCCGCGCGTAGTCGAAAGCGATCCGCAAGCCATCCGTGCGCTCAGTCACGTTCAGCGTCAGGTCGAACTGCACCGTCGACGGACCACGCTCCACGCTGGCGACGGCGAGGCCGGGCAACGACGGTGCACCACGCTCGTAGGCCTGCTGCAGGTTGAACATCACCTGGAACAACGGCGTGTGGCTGAGGCTGCGGTCGGGCTGCAGAGCGTCCACCACCCGCGCGAACGGAACCTCCTGGTGCGCCTGCGCCTCCAACACGCGGTCCCGCACCTGATCGAGCACCGACGCCACCGGCATGTCGCCCGACAGGTCGGTTCGCAGCACCACCGTATTGACGAAGAAGCCGATCAGACCTTCCGTCTCCAGACGGCTGCGGCCGGCCACGGGCACGCCGATGCGAACGTCGCCCTGGCCGCTATACCGATGAAGCATCATGCCAAACGCGGCCAGCAGCACCGCGAACAGCGTCGTTCCGTGCGCCCGCGCCAGGCGCTGGAGATCCTCCAACAGGTCGGCGGGCATCTCCCGTACGACACGACCGCCGACTTCACTGCGGCTCATCATGCGCTGGCGATCGACCGGCAGTGCCAGAACAGGATGCTCCGTTCCCAGACGCCGGCGCCAATAGGCGAGCTGCTCGGAGATCATGGTCTCGTCCAGCCATTCGCGCTGCCAGCGGGCATAGTCGCCATACTGGATCGGCAACATCGGCAGGGCGGCCGTCTGGCCGGTCCGCTCCGCGAGGTAGAGGGACACGAACTCCTTCAACAGTACGGAAATCGACCAGCCGTCCGAGACGATGTGATGCATCGCCACCAGAAGAACGTGTTCCTGTGCCGACAGACGGACCAGTCTCGCGCGCAGCAAGGGTCCCTTCTCCAGATCGAAGGGCGCCGCGCTGGCGTGCCGCAGGTCACTGTCCAGCCGCGCGTCCCGCTCTTCCACGGGATCGGCGCTGAAATCGGCCTCGGACCAATCATACGCCGCCTGCGCTTCGACAACCTGCCAGGCGACACCATCGTTTTCTTCGAAGCGCGTACGCAGCACGTCGTGCCGCGCGACGACCTGCATCAGCGCCACGCGCAGCGCCGCCTTGTCCAGGTCGCCCGACAGTCGGACGCCGCCCGACATATTGTAGGCGGCACTGTCCGGCTGCAGGCGCCACAGGAACCACAAACGCTCCTGCCCATCCGACAGTCGTGTCCGGTTCGTGCGGTCGCTGAGCGGGACGATCGGCAGCTGCGATGGCCGCAGCGCATGGCTGGCGAGGCGCGCCCGGAAGGCCTCGCGCTTCGGCGCCGGCAGCGCGGCATAGGTACGAGAGAGATCGAGCATCTCGTGGGCGAGGCTGGCCATGACTCAGGCATCCCCTGCAAGTTCGTCGAGCCAACCCTTCATCAGCCCGACATTGGCGGCCGTCGTGGTGCGGCCAGGAGCGGCGAGGACGCTGGCCAGGTCCTCGATCGTCGGATGGCGGAACAACTCACCCAGTTCGACGGGCTGCCCCAGGCGGTCAGACAGACGCGACACCGCGCGCACCGCCAGCAGCGAGTTTCCGCCAAGCTCGAAGAAGTTGTCGCGCACACCGACACGCGCCACGCCCAGCACCTCCGTGCAGACGAGCGAGAGCACCTCCTCTGTTGGCGTTCTCGGCGCCATGTACGCGGTCTGCACCTCGGACGCCGGCAGGGCTTTGCGGTCGAGCTTGCCGTTAAGCGTGCGCGGCAGCGCATCGAGCGTCACGATGAGCGCCGGCACCATGTAGTGCGGGAGCCGCCGCGCCAGAGCCGCCTTCACAGCGCGCCCATCGGCCTCGCCGACCACGTAAGCCACCAGACGACGGGTATCCCCGGTACCACTCAGCGCCACCGCCGCGTCCCGCACGCCGTCGCAGGCCCGCACTGTCGCCTCGATCTCCTCCAGCTCGATGCGGAAGCCGTTGAGCTTCACCTGCTGGTCCAGGCGGCCGAGAACCTCGATCGAGGCATCGTCTCGCCGGCGGCCCAGATCACCGGTTCGATACAACCGGCCGCCTTGACCGTCCGGATCAGGGACGAAGCGTTCGGCCGTCAGACCCGGACGGCCCAGGTAACCGCGCGCCAGGTTCGTACCACCGATGCACAGCTCGCCGACACCGCCCGGCGGAGCGATCTGGCCGACCGCATCCCGCACGGTGATCTGCGTGTCGTGGATAGCGGCACCCACGGTGATGGCGTCGCCGGCGGTAATGCGTGCCAGGCTCGACCAGATCGTCGTTTCGGTCGGCCCATACATGTTCCAGAGTTCGACGCCGCGCGATAGCAGGGCCACGGCAAGATCCGGCGGCAACGCCTCACCGCCGCAGAGCGCCTTCAGACGACCGGCTGCCCAGTCCGCCTCCAGCAGGAGGCGCCAACCCATCGGCGTCGCCTGCAGAACCGTTGCGCCGCTGCGTTTGATCAGGCCGGCGAGCTTTGCGCCGTCAGCGATCGCTTCCGGCCGCGCGATCTCCACGCGCGCCCCGGTGACCAGCGGCAGATAGATCTCCAGGGCGGAGATATCGAAGGAGAGCGACGTCACGCTCAACCAGACGTCGCGCGCTACGAGCGCCGGGCAGTCGCCCATGCTGGCCAGCAAGCGATCCAGCGCCTCGTGTGATATCGCCACACCCTTGGGACGGCCTGTCGAGCCCGACGTGTAGATCACATACGCCAGCTGATCGGCGGCGATCGCCTCGTTCCAGCCCGCCGCGCTCTCGGCGTCGACCTCGCTCACGACAACCAGCGCGCAGCCCTTCAGCACCGCGCCCAACCGCTGCGCGCTTGCCGCGTCGGTCACCACGCAGCCGACACCCGCGTCCTGCACCATATGGCGCAGCCGGGCCTCGGGATATGACGGGTCCAACGGCACATAGGCGCCGCCCGCCTTCAGCACGCCCAGCAACCCGGCCACCATCCCTACCGATCGCTCGAGGCACACGCCCACGCGAACGTCGCGGCCCACGCCCAGCGTCTTCAGGCGTCGCCCGATCCGGTTCGACCATGCCTCCAGCGCCCCGTAGCTCAGGCGTTCACCCTCGCAGCTCACCGCCCCGGCATCGGGACGCGCCATCGCCTGTGCCGCGATCTGGGCCGTCACCGGTGTGAAGGCATAGGCGGTCAGCGACCGCACCGACGGTGCCGCTTCACCCAAACTGATCGCGCCGACAGGCTTCTCGAGCCCCTCGGCCAGCGCGCCGAGCATCCGGATGTAGTGTTGCGACAGGCGTTCCACCGTCGCCCGGTCCAGGCGCTCGCCGTCCCACGCCCAGCGCAGCCTCATCGTCGCATCCGGCATCACCGACAGCGTCAGCGGGTAATGCGTGCGCTCCACCGCCTCCGTCGTCACAACGCGCAGATCCGTCGGGACCGCGCCCAGCTCGCGCTCCACGGGGTAGTTCTCGAACACCAGCAGCGTGTCGAACAGCGCCTCGCCGGACCGACCCGCCCAGCGCTGCACGTCGCCCAGTCCCACATGCTCGTACTGCCGCAGCTCGACGTTGTGCGCCTGCAACCCGCGCAACCACGCCCCGACACGCGCTTCGCCCGGCACGTCCAGCCACAGCGGCAGGCTGTTGATGAACAGGCCCACCATCCCCTCGACACCAGCCAGCTCCGCCGGACGGCCCGATACCGTGATCCCGAACCGCACCGATCCACGACCGCCGTAGCGCGACAGCAACAACGCCCATGCGCCCTGCATCAGCGTGTTCAACGTCACGCGGCCTACGCGCGACGCTTCCTTCAGCCGCGCCGTCAGCTCCTCGCCCAGATCGACACGCTGCTCCTGCGGACCCGCTTCCACCGCCGACGGACGGCCCAGGCTCTCCAGCAGACCCACAGGCTCTTCCACAGCCCCCAGCTTCGTCCGCCACCAGTCCTCGCCGTTCCCCTGGTGCGACAGCCAGCTCACATAATCCCGATAAGGCGCAGGCGTCACTATTGCCGGCGTCTCGCCGCCCACGCGCGCCGCGTACTCTCGCACGACCTCGCCCAGCAGCCGTGCCGAACTCCAGCCGTCCGTCAGCACATGATGGTTCGTCCACACAAGGTCATGGCCGCCGTCAGGCCGCTGGAACAGCGCCACGCGCAGCAGCGGCGCCGTATCCAGCTCGAAGCCCTGCCGGACGTCCTCACGGCGCCACGTCGCCAGACGGCTCTCGTAGTCCGCCTCACTGCGCCAGTCCGTCTCCGTCCACGGCAACTCGGCACGCCGCAGCACGATCTGGCGTGCCTCGCCCCCCTCGCTCCAGGCAAACCGCGTCCGCAGGATCGCGTGACGGTCCACCGCCGACTGCCACGCAGCCCGCAGCGCCGCAACATCCAGCGTGCCCTCCAGCCGCAGACGCAGCTGGTTCACGTACAGGCCCTCGCCAGGGCGCAGCAGGCTGTGGAACAGCAACCCCTGCTGCAACGGCGTCGCCGCGTACACGTCCTCAACCGTCTCAACGCTCACACCCAGCCGCGCCAACCCGGCCTCGTCCAGCCCGGACCGCGGATAATCCGACCTCGTTGCCCGCGGCGCCGCACTCTCGCAGTGCTCTACCAGCACTTGCAGCCGCGCCTCGAACGCCGCCATCAGTTTCGCGACCGTCGCCGCGCTCAGGACACCAGGACTGTACCGCCAGCTCAGACGCAAACGGCCCGCGCCCACCAACCCGTTCAGGTCGAGCACATGCGCCAGCGGGCTCGCGCCCGTCATCGAGCGGCCGCCGGACTCCGACGCGAACCCGAACGGCCCGCCCTGATCGAGGCTCTGGTCGAACTGGCCCAGGTAGTTGAAGCTCACGCCAGGCTGCGGCAGCACTTTCAGTTCATCGCGCACCGCCGCATCGCCATAGCGCTGCAACAGCCCCCAGCCACTGCCCTTGCCCGGCACCGACCGCAGCCGCTCCTTCACGCCGCGCAGCGCCGCACCCGCATCCTCTGCTGTCGCCAGCCACACAGGATGCCGCGTCGTGAACCAGCCCACCGTCCGGCTCACGTCCACACCCAGCATCTCCGACAACGCCTCGCGACCGTGGCCTTCCAGGTCCACGAGAATGCCGTCACCGCCGCTCCACGCGCCCAGCGTCTGCGACAGCGCCGTCAGCAGCACCTCATCCACACCCAGCCGGTATGCCCGCGGCGCCACGCGCAGCAGACGACGCGTCTCGTCCTCATCCCACGTCTGCGTCTCTGTCGCGCTCGCTTCCAGGCTGCGATCGCCGTCGCCTTCCACCGGCAACGCGCCAGAAGCGTCGCTCAGCGCTTCGCGCCACCAGCCCAACTGCGACTGCACACCCGCGGTGCCGCCGTGCTCGGACAGACGCTGCACCCAGGCACTCCATGGCGTTGCCACCGGCGGCAACACCACCGCATGATCCGATAGAGCCTGGCCGTAACCCTCCTGCAGGTCTTCCAGCAGCACCCGCCACGACACGCCGTCCACCGCCAGATGGTGGATCGCCAGCAGCAACCGGTTTTCGCCGCCGGGTACCCGGAACAAACTCGCTGCCAGCAGCGGACCCTGCGATAGGTCCAGGCTCGCCTGCAGCTCAGTCCCGCGCGTCGACAGCTGGGCGATCCAATCCGACGCCGCTCGAAGGTCGTCCACCACCAGCAGCCGACCCGGTTCCCAGGCCACCACGCGCTGCTGCCATGCACCCGCTTCATCGCGCGCGAACCGCAGCCGCAGCGCGTCGTGACGCGCCACGAGCGCCGACAGCGCCCGCTCTAACGCAGCCACATCCACGTCGCCCTGCGCACGCAGCAGCACAGCCTGGTTCCAATGACCAGGCGCATCCGGGTGACGCGCGAAGAACGACGCCTGGATCGGTGTCAGCGCCTGTGCCGCCAGGACCTCTTCCAATCCGGCCGCTGTCTCGCGCAGCGCCACTTGTGCCAGCCGCTCGATCGTCGGCCGCTCGAACACCTGCCGCGGTGTCAGGTGCAGGCCGTCACGACGTGCCCGCGCCACGATCTGCAGGCTCAGGATCGAGTCGCCACCGATGTCGAAGAAGTCGTCGGTGACGCCGACGTCGTCGCGCTTCAGCACCGAACGCCAGATCGCAACCAGCCGTGCCTCGACCTCGCTGCGCGGACCGATACGCTCCGCCCCCGTTCCTGCCTCAGGCTCCGGCAGCGCTCGCCGGTCCACCTTCCCGTTCACCTGCACCGGCAAGGCCGGCAGAACCA
>NZ_VOHA01000045.1 GCF_007859315.1 Reyranella sp. CPCC 100927 | reverse complement strand
CTTCGTCGCCGATACTCGCTGCTCGATTCCCCTTGCGAAACGGGGGCCGTCCACACATGACAGGAGGGGCGCCCGGGATGACGTATCGCTGTCGTAGAGGTGGCATGCCGTCTGTCGGCCGGGCGCCGTCTCGCGCAGTTCAGGCACGTCGATACGGCAGCGCGGCATGGCGTGCGGGCAGCGCGTGTGGAAGCGGCAGCCCGGCGGCGGCGTCAGCAGGCTGGGCACCTCGCCGCCGATCACCGGCGGGCGCACGCGCGCCGGGTTGGGGCGCGGCACCGCATCGAGCAGAGCCTGGGTGTAGGGATGCTGCGGCTGATCGTAGAGCGTGTTCTTGGGCGCGACCTCCACGATCGAGCCGGCATACATCACCGCGACGCGGTGAGTGACGGCGCGCACCACGGCGAGGTCGTGGGCGATGAACAGGTAGCTCAGCCCAAAGCGGGCCTGCAGATCCATCAGCAGATTGATGATCTGTGCCTGCATCGACACATCCAGCGCCGACACCGGTTCGTCGCAGACGATGAAGGCCGGGGCCAGCGCCAGCGCGCGGGCGATGACGACACGCTGGCGCTGGCCACCGGAGAATTCGTGCGGGAACCGCTCGGCGCTGTCGCGCGGCAGGCCGACCATCTCCAGAAGTTCCTTGACGCGATCGTTGCGGTCGCGGCGCGACATCGTGCCGGCGATGTCGATGGGCTCGGCGATGGACGCGCCCACGCGCAGGCGCGGGTTGAGCGCGGCGTGCGGATCCTGGAACACGAACTGCAGGCGCGAGCGCACGTCGGCGAGGTTGGCGCGCCGCCCGGGTCCGGTGATGGACTGTCCGAACAGCTTGACCGAACCGCCGGTGGGCTCGAACAGCCCGACCAGGATGCGTCCCGCCGTCGACTTGCCCGAGCCCGACTCGCCCACCAGGCCCAGGGTTTCGCCGCGGCCGATGTCGAAGGTGAGCTTGTGCAACACGTGCAGCATCACCGGCTGCCCGCGCTGGCCCTTGATCTTGAAGGCCATGTCGAGGTCGCGCACCTCGACCAGGACGTCGTCGGCCATCAGGTCGTCCCTGCGGTGCGGGTGCGCGGCGTGCAGCGCACCCGATGTGTGGCGTCGATCGCGACCAGCTCGGGCACCGCCGCCTGGCAGATCGGCTTGATGTGCGTGCAGCGCGGCCCGAAGCGGCAGCCGGCGATGGGCTCATCGGGATCGGGGATGCGGCCGGGGATGGCGTAGAGCCGCTCGGTGCCGCCTTCCAGAGCCGGCATCGAGGCCATCAGGCCTTCGGTGTAGGGATGGCGCGGTGCGTTGAACAGCACGTCGACCGGCGCGTCCTCGACGATGCGCCCGGCGTACATGACGATGACGCGCTTGGCGAACTCGGCGATCACGCCCAGGTCGTGCGAGATCAGCATCACCGCCATGCCGAGCTCGGCGCGCAGGTCGCGCAGCAGTTCCAGGATCTGGGCCTGGATGGTGACATCCAGCGCCGTCGTCGGCTCGTCAGCGATCAGCAGCCGCGGACGGCAGGCGATGGCGATCGCGATCATCACACGCTGGCGCATGCCGCCCGACAGGCGATGCGGGTATTCATCGACGCGGCGCGCAGCATCGGGGATACGCACCAGATCCAGCAGCTCGATCGCGCGCTGGCGTGCAGCGGTGCGGCTCATGCCCTGGTGCAGGCAAAGCGGTTCGGCGATCTGATCGCAGATCGACAGCACCGGATTGAGCGACGACATCGGGTCCTGGAACACCATGGCGATGTCGCGGCCACGGATCTTGCGCAGGTTGCGTTCCGGCGCCCGCAGCAGGTCCTGGCCGCCATAGCGTACGGCGCCGCGCGCGAAGCGCGAGGTGCCGCGCGCGTGCAGGCGCAGCATGGAGAGCGCGGTGACGCTCTTGCCGCTGCCCGACTCGCCCACCACGCCGACGCAGTCGCCTTCGCCGACATCGAACGACACGCCCTCGATGGCCGTGGTCCAGCCGCGATCGGTGCGGAACTGCACCGTCAGGTCCTCGATCGACACCAGGGGTGATGCGGTCATAGCGTGGTCCTTGTTTCGGACCGCGCGCGTCCACGCGCGCATCGGCGCGCCAGCGCCGACATGAGGTCGCTCTCCGCTTCGCTGCGAGCGATGGCGCGCGTGGACGCGCGCGGTCCGAAAAGGAAAACCACCATCATCAACCTGCCTTCAGGCGCGGGTCGAGCACGTCGCGCAGCCCGTCGCCCAGCAGGTTGAGGCCGAGTGCGGCGAGGCTGATGCCCAGGCCCGGGAACAGCATCACCCACCACGCCTCGGTGGCGTAGTCGCGGCCCTCGGCGATGATGTTGCCCCAGCTCGCCGTCGGCGGCTGCACGCCGACGCCCAGGAAGCTCAGCGCAGCCTCGGCCAGGATCGAATAGGCGAACACGAACGTCATGTGCACCAGCAGCGGGCTGACGCTGTTGGGCAGGATGTGGCGGAACATGATGCGCAGGTCGCTGGCGCCGGCGATGCGGGCGGCCTGCACGTAGTCCAGCTCGCGCACCACGAGGGCCGAGGCGCGCACGATGCGGGCGCCGGCCGGCACGTAGGCCACGGTGAGCGCAATGATCACGCTCTCCATGCGCGGCCCCAGTGCCGCGGTGATGCCCAGCGCCAGCAGGATGGCGGGAAACGACATCAGCGCATCCATCAGGCGCATCAGGAGCGCATCAAACCCGCGGAACTGTGCCGCCAGAACGCCGATGATGGCGCCGCACAGACCCGACAGCACGGCCACCACCAGGCCGATCCACAGCGACACCCGCGCGCCATAGAGCACACGCGTCAGCACGTCGCGGCCGAAGCTGTCGGAGCCGAAGAGAAAGGCCTCGGACGGCGGCTTGAAGCGCAGCCGCACCTTCATGGCCGACGGATCGATGCCAGTGATGAACGGCGCGAAGATCGCCGCCACGGCCAGCAGCACGACCAGGCAGAGCCCGATCTGGAACGAGCGATGCGCCGCCAGCCGCCGCAGCGCCATGAACCGCCGCCGCGGCGCCAGCACCGGCGACGACGCGGCCTGATTGATCGGCAGGGCGAGCTCAGTCATAGCGCACCCGCGGATCGGCGACGGTGTAGAGCAGATCGACGGCGAGGTTGATGGCAACGAAGACGAAGCCGTAGATCAGCATGACGCCCTGCACCAGCGGGTAGTCGCGCGCCAGGATGCCCTGCACCACCAGCCGGCCGACGCCCGGCAGCGCGAAGACCTGCTCGATCACCACCGAACCGCCCAGCGCCGTCGACAGCAGGATGCCCATGGTGGTGATGACCAGGATGAGCGCATTGCGGAAGGCATGCTTGCCCACCGTCGTCCACTCGCTCAGGCCCTTGGAGCGCGCGGTGCGGATGAAATCCTGGCTCAGCACGTCGAGCATGGCCGACCGGGTCATGCGCGCCAGGAAGCCGATCTGGAAGAGCGACAGCATGATCGCGGGCAGGATCATGGCGCGCAGCCATTCGATCGCACTCTGGTCGATCGGCACGTAACCGCTGGACGGCAGCCAGCCCAGGATCACGCTGAAGACGATGACGGATAGGATCGCGATCCAGAAGCCGGGGATCGAGACCCCGAGCAGCGCCACGCCCATGATCAGCGAATCGACCCAGGTCTGGCGGTAGTAGGCCGCGATCGAGCCGACGAAGATGCCGATCGGCAAGGTGATGGCGATCGACAAGCCGGCCAGCGACAATGTCACCGGCAGCCGCTCGCCCATGGCCGACAGAACGGTCTGGTTCAACATCAGCGAGGAGCCGAACTGGCCCTGCAGCAGATGCAGGAACCAGATGCCGAGCTGCTCGAGGAACGGCCGGTCGAGGCCGAGATTGCGCCGGACCTGCTCGATGGCCTCGGGCGATGCCTGGTCGCCCGCGATCACGACGGCCGGATCGCCCGGCAGCAGGCTCATCAGCAGGAAGGCGAGGACCGACACGATGAGGATCACCGGCACGGCCTGCAGCAGCTTCATCAGGGTGAGACGCGCCATCAGCGCCCTCCTCCTTCATGTCGTCCTGAGCGCAGCGAAGGACCTTGCGGTGGTTCAACCAAAGAATGACGTCGGAGAGTCATCTGCGCCGCCATTCTGTGACCGCACGACCGCAAGGTCCTTCGCTGCGCTCAGGACGACGAGAGGCGCGCGACCGCCTCCGGATGAAGCTGGTGTCCCTACCCAACGTCAACGCCTCACCCCGCCTGGTCGAGCCAGACATCCCACAGCTGCAGGATGCCGGGGTAATCGGTCTGACCCATCAGCTTGCGGGCGTAGCCGCTGAGACGGCCGGAGTCGGCGATCTTGATCATGTAGGCATCGCCCAGGACCTGCTGCTGGATCTTCAGCCAGGCGGCGCGGCGCTTCTCGAGGTCGGCGGCGGCGAAGAAGGCCTGATAGGCCGCATCCAGTGCGTCGTTGCCCTTGATGCTGGGGAAGGCATAGATCATCGGCCGCCATTGCTGCGGGCCCAGGATGTGATCGGGGCCGAACAGCGTGGTCGACAGATTCCACTCGCCGGTGCCTTGCTGCATGTGGGCTGCGTTGGTGGTCCAGTCGACCACCTTCACGTCGACATTCATGCCGGCGCGCTTGAGCTGCTCGGCCACCACCAGCATGGTCGTGCGCATCCACTGGTAGTTGCTGTTGGTCTCGATGATGATCTTTTCGTTCTTGTAGCCCGCCTTCTTCAGCAGCTCCTTGGCCTTGGCCGGGCTCTTTACGTCATACCAGGGCGTCGGTGCGCTCTCGCCGAGGTAGTACGGCGTGTTGGGAAACGACATCCACGGATTGGCCTTGTTGACGCCGCCGGTGGCGTCGGTGATCTCGGTGATGTCGATCGCAGCCCCGATGGCCTGGCGCATCAGCACGTTCGCGGTCAAGCCGTACTGCGAATTGACGATCACGTAGGTGCCGCCGACCGGGAATACCTCGCGGACGGCCAGCTCCTTGCGCTGCTCGATACGATCGCGCAGCTCGGTGGGGATGCTCGATGCCAGCTGGACCTCGCCGGTCTGCAGCGCCGCGATGCGGGTGGTCGCCTCCGGGATGAAGCGATAGCGCACGGCGTCGAGATAAGCTGTCTTGCGCCCGGCATATCCGTCGCGCCCGGGCGCGCTGGTGTCGGGCACGTAGCCGTCGAAACGCTTGATGACGAGATGACTGTCCTTGACCCACTCGCCCAGGGAGAACGGGCCGGTGCCGATCACGTCGATGCCGCGCGCCGGCTTGTCCTGCTGCGATGCCGGCAGGATCATGAACGGGAAGATCGGCGACTTCAGCACATCCAACAGGACGACGTTCGGCGCCTTCAGGTGCAGGACGACCGTGTACGGATCGGGCGTCTCGTAGCGCTCGACGTCGGCGAGGTTCTTGGCGTTGGGGCTGACGCGCTGGTAGCGTTCCAGCGACGCCTTGACGTCGGCCGACGTGAGCTCATCGCCGTTGTGGAACTTCACGCCGCGGCGCAGCTCAAAGGTGTAGGTTTTCGCATCCGCCGACATCGTGGCCTTGGTGGCCAGCATCGGTCGGGTGGCGTTCTGGTTGTCGAGCGCCACCAGCCCTTCGAAGACGTTGTGGATGACCTCCAGTTCGACGGCGCTGGATGAAACATGCGGATCAAGCGTGCCGGGCCCCGACAGCGTCGCGTAGATCAGGGTGCCGCCCTTCTTGGGCGCCGCCTCGGCGCTCGCCGTTGCCGGCGCCAGTGTCAGCGCGCCCAGGAACAACGCCCCCAGGCCCAACATCCCCCGCGAGAAATCCCGCCGCTTCACCGATGCCATTTCCACCCCTTCAACCGATCCTGTCATAAGGATGTATCATATATATTCAATTCGCATGCCAGCGCCCGGAACAGCGGCGTGCCGACAGGCGACATCACCGCGTGGCGGCGAGCACGGCGAAAGCGCTCTTCGTGGCCTCCAGCGCGAAGTCGATATCGGCTTCGGTGTGCGCTGCCGACAGGAACATGTTGTGGCGCGGGTGCAGATAGACGCCATGCTTGAGCGCCTCTGCCGTGAAGCGCTCGCCCTCGGCGCCGTCGGGATCGTTATCGAACAGCAGGGTCGGCATCTGCGGCGGGCCGCTCTGGCGCACGCCGATGCCGGCTGCCGCCGCCTGCGCCGCGATTCCCTGCCGCAGCCGCAGGCCCATCTCGCCCATGCGCCGCGGGCCATCGATGCGCTCCAGCTCATCGATGGTCGCCAGCGACGCCGCCATCGACACGGCGCTGCACCAGAACGAGCCGGTCATGTAGACCTGCGATCCGGCGTCGCGGAAGCGCTCGTTGCCCAGGATCGCGGCCAGCGCGTAGCCGTTGGCGATCGCCTTGCTCCAGGCGCTGAGGTCGGGCTGCACGCCGATCAGGTCCCAGCTGCCATGCATGGTGAGACGGAAGCCGGCGCGCACGTCGTCGAGGATCAGCGCCGCGTCCTTGGCATCGCACAGCTCGCGCGCACGGCGCGCGAAATGGGCATCCGGCAATTCCTGATCAAGACCGTAGTCATGGCGGAAGGAAGATACCACGACGCCGGCCAGATCATCACCGGCCTGGTCGACGGCCGCCTCCAGGCTGGCGGCATCGTTGTAGTTGAACGTGATCAGATGCGCGCGGTCCTCGGCGGTGGCGCCCAGCGGATAGGGCGAGCACCATGGCACGGCACCATGATAGGCGCCCTTGGCCACCAGGATCTTGCGCCGGCCGGTGCCGGCCCGCGCCAGGGTCACGCAGGTCGTGGTGGCGTCGGTGCCGTTCTTGGCGAAGATCGCCCAGTCGGCGTGCGGCACCAGGCCGACGAAGCGCTCGGCCAGCTCGACCATGCGTTCGGTCGGGCCGTTCATGCAATCGCCCGCCGCCATCTGGCGCTGCACCGCCTCGGTCACGGCCGGATGCTTGTGGCCCAGCACGATCGGGCCCCAGCCGCACATGAAATCGACGTAACGCCGGCCGTCGACGTCCCACAGATGACAACCTTCGGCACGCTCGTAGAACTGGGGATAGCCCGCCGGCAGCCGGGCGGCGCGCATATGGCCATACATGCCGCCGGGGATGACACGCTGGGCCCGCGCCCGCAGCTTGCGGTCCGGCGTATCGACAGGGACGTTCATTGTCAGCACTCTCCCACCACGATGACTAAAAAGTATATGATATATTCTTTACATCAAGCGGATTCGTAGGTCCCGGGAGCGCGGGCGGGACGCCCGCGCTCCCAGGATCATGCCCGCCGCTTGCGCCGGCCCTGGGCGCGGAAGTTCAGCTGGAAGCTGCCGTCGGGCATGTCGAGCAGCTCAACCTCGCCCGCCGCGATCTGTTCCATCAGGGCGACCAGCCGCGCGCCGCCTTCGATGATGTCGTCCTGGATGGCCTGGCGCGCCGCCGCAGCATCGCGCCGGCGTAACGCCTTCATCAAGGTGAGATGCTGGTGCGGCCCGCTGTAGGTCGGCGGCGCATGCGGGTAGAGGAACTTCAGCAACGGCCCGTTGCGCAGCCAGGCGCTCTCCAGCAGCGACACCAGGTCGACCATCTGCGAGGCGCGGTAGATCAGGAAATGGAAATGGAAGTTGGTGAAGTGGGCGGCCTCGTGGTCGCCCCCCTTCTCCGCCGCGACCAGCTGGTGATGCAACTCGTCGAGCCGCGCGAAATCGCTGGCGGTCAGCAGCGGTGTCGCCTTCTCGGTGGCGAGGCCTTCCAGCAGCAGGCGAACCTCGCGCAGCTCCTTGTAGCGGGTGAGCGACAGGTTGGTGACCGTGATGGCCTGGCTCGAGCGCATCTCCAGGCCGCCCTCGCGCACCAGCTGCATGATCGCCTCGCGCACGGGCGTCTGGCTGACGCCCATCGCCTGGGCAATCTCCTGGATGCGCAACCGCTGGCCAGGCCAGAAGCGGCCGGCCATCAACGCCTCCCGGAGCTGGGCGTAGACGCGCGAGGTCAGGTTCTCGCGGCTGCTTACGGTCAGTCCGGACAGCATCGGGGCTCCTAGCGGTTTCGCCTCAGGGCTGCGAGACATACACGCGGCCATCGCGGAAGGATAGATGGCGATGCTGGGTGGCACCGGCGGTCACGGCCGCCCAGTCGTACAGCATCGGCACCATCTCGCCCGCAGCCCAGGCCGCGTTCTGGTTCATATGCCAGGGACTGCCCGGCTCGCCCGAGGCGCCATGGAAGACGATCCAGCGGCAGTTCTGCCACGCCCCGACGTCGAAGACGTAGCGCGACAGCGAGGCATAAACCGCGCGCGTGCCGATCGCCGCGACGCAGCCGGTGGCGAAGACCGTGTCATTGTCGCCACCGACCGGCGCCGACAAACGGTCCAGTTCGGCGGCCTGATCCGGGAATGTCGCCGACAGCGGATGCGTGAATCGCGGCCTATGCGCTACGCCCCACGGCTCCAGCGGCGTGGCCGATGCCTGCGCCAGCGCCAGGCGCAACAGTTCGTCCCACGATGCGCCCCGCAGCAACGTGGCATCGTCGGCGCGCAGCAGGCCCGGCACGGCCCACCACAGCTGGTTCTCGGCCACCGTGCCGGGCGGCACCTGGGCCCAGGGGCTCTGCGCCACGGCGCGCAGGCCGCTGCGATCGGCCACCAGCTTCGTCAGCGCCAGGCGCACGGCGACATAGGCGCTGGCGCCCAGCGAGTCCGCCGCCATGCGCCCGTCCCAGTCGAGGATACTGCGCTGCAGGGCGGCGGCCTGCGGATCGGCGACGGGGAGCTTGCGCAGCCGCTCGCGCAGTTCCTGGCCGGGGATCGTCTCCACATCGCGATGGACGCCAGCCATGTCGTCGACCGAGGCCGATGCCAGCGCCGCCAGGCGCTGCCAGACGCGCCGGGCGCGATGCGGCGGCATGGCGTCGGTACAGAGATAGTCGTCCCCCTCGGCCGCGACGCGGTTGTTGGCGGTGACCACGACGCCGCCGGCCGGATCGATCGCGGCCGGCATGCGGTGCCAATCGACGATGCCGTCCCATTCGTGTGCGCCGGTCCAGCCCGGCACCGGCAGCCAGCCGTTGGACCGCGGGCGGCGCGGCACCTTGGCCCGCACGCGGTAGCCGATGTGGCCAGCGGTATCGCCCGCCACCAGATTGTGGTCGATCAGGCCCCACTCCCGCGTTGATTCGTAGAGCGCCGCGACGCTGGTCGCACGCAGCATCGGGATCAGGCAGTCGAACGACCGGTCGGTCTCGGCGAACTGCATGGAGCGCAACGCCAGCGCCGTGCCCGTTGCGGGATCGCCGGCAATGACCGGCCCGTGCCGCGTCTCGACGACGTCGACCTCGACCGTCTCGGCGCCGCGCACGGCGATGCGCTCGGTGCGCCGGCGCACCGGTTCCCACTGGTCCTTGAACAGACAGCTCTGCGCATCGGCGGAGAAGCGCTCGACGTAGAGATCATGGATATCGACGAAGGCGTGGGTGACGCACCAGGCGACGGTGCCGTTGTGGGCGAAATGCGGGAAGCCCGGCACGCCCGGCACGGTCAGGCCGATGACATCGAAATCATCGCACGCCAGATGGGCCTGCGCGTACATGTTGGGCATTTCCAGCACCCGGTGCGGATCGCCCGCCAGCAGCGGCCGGCCGGTCGCGGTGCGGCCGGGCGCCAGCGCCCAGTTATTGCTGCCGCCGCCGCTGACATCGATCGCTGCGGTCTCCAGCAGCGCCTCGATGCCGGGCCGCAGGTCGGCCATCGCGGCCTTGAAGGGTCCCTTCTCCAGCCCGGGCGGCAGGCACAGAAGCTCGTTGCCGCCATCCTCGTAGCGCAGCCGCGCAATGCCCTCGGCGCCCACGATCGGCAGCGCCGCGGCGCGCCACAGCTTCCACCACACCGAGCCCATCAGGAAGCCGATCTGGCGCATCACAGCGATGGAATGCCACGGCTGCCAGGTGACCGGCTGGGCATCGAGCAGGCCATATTCCACCGGACGACATCCCGTCGCGACGAAGGCGTTCACGCCGCTGGCATAGGCCTCGAGCATGGCGCGCGCCTCGCTGCCCAAGGCGGCATAGTCGCGCTGCGAGGCGCCTACGGTGTCGAGACGGCGCGCCAGTGCATCGGCCTTGATCGCCGCCGGGCCGATCCATTCGGCGTAGCGCCCGGTACCCCGGCGCAGCAGCGCCTCCATCTGCCACAGCCGGTCCTGGGCGTGGGCAAAGCCCAGCGCGGCGAACGCCTCGGCCTGCGACCGCGCCTTGATGTGCGGGATGCCCCAGGCGTCGCGCCAGATATCAGCCCCGGAAATGCCGCCGCGTACGCCTGCCGTCATGGGAAGTTGTTCCTTGCCAAGGTGGGTTCGATCAAAGAATATATCATATATGTCCACGTCCCGGCGACGGACGCAACCGCTTATGAGGGGCGGCGGCACCATCGCCCTGCAGCGAACGGGTTGAACACAAGCATCATGAGCGGTTCTGAAGCGACGGCGCAGAGTGCGCGTTGGTTGACGTCTTTCGGCGAGGCCCTGCAGCGGCAGGACATGACGGCGATCCTCGCCCTGTTCGGCGACGAAAGCTACTGGCGCGACCTGGTGTCCTTCACCTGGAACATCGTCACGGTGGAGGGCCGTGCCGGCATCCGGAGCATGCTGGCCGCGACCTTGGCGCAGGTGAAGCCGACGACCGTCGCCATCGAAGGTACCCCGCGCACCACCAACGGCATCACCGAGGCGTGGTTCACGTTCGACACCTGTAACGGCCGCGGCAAGGGCCATGTGCGGCTGCGCGACGGCAAGGCGTGGACGGTGCTGACCACGTTGCAGGAGCTGAAGGGCTTCGAAGAAAAGCGCGGCGCGACGCGGCCGCTGGGCACGGTTCACGGCGCCATCCGCGGCCGCGAGACCTGGTCCGATCGCAGGACCATGGAGGAGGCAGCGCTGGGCTACAGCCAGCAGCCCTACTGCCTGATCGTCGGCGGCGGCCAGGGCGGCATCGGACTCGGCGCACGGCTCAAGCGGCTGGGCGTGCCGACCCTGATCATCGACAAGAACGAGCGGCCGGGCGATGCCTGGCGCAAGCGCTACAAGTCGCTCTGCCTGCACGATCCGGTCTGGTACGACCACATGCCGTACCTGCCCTTCCCCGACCATTGGCCGGTCTATACGCCCAAGGACCAGATGGGCGACTGGCTCGAGGCCTACACCCGGCTGATGGAGCTGAACTACTGGCCCTCGACTGCATGCCGCGCGGCGAGCTTCGATGCCGCACGCGGCGAATGGACGGTGGTCGTCGAGCGCAACGGCGAGCGCGTGGAGCTGCGTCCCAAGCAGCTCGTGCTCGCCACCGGCATGTCGGGCGTACCGCACACGCCCAACTACCCGGGCGCCGACAGCTTCAGGGGCATGCAGCATCACTCCAGCCGGCATCCCGGTGGCGAAGGCTTCGCCGGCAAGAAGTGCGTGGTTGTGGGTTCGAACAACTCGGCGCACGACATCGCGGCCGACCTGTGGGAGTACGGCGCCGAGGTCACCATGCTGCAGCGCTCGCCGACCTTGGTCGTGCGCTCCGAATCGCAGCAACAGCACGGCCGCAGCCTCTATTCAGAGGAAGCGGTGCAGGCCGGCATCACCACCGACATGGCCGATCTCACCGTGGCGTCGATCCCCTATCGCCTGGTGCCGCAGTTCCAGATTCCGGTGTGCCGCAAGATCCAGGACGCCGACGCGCCCTTCTACCAACGCCTGCGCCACGCGGGGTTCATGCTGACCTTCGGCGAGGACGAGTCGGGCCTGGGGCCGATGTATCTGCGCCGCGGCTCGGGCTACTACATCGATGTCGGCGCGTCCGAGCTGATTGCCGATGGCCGCATCAAGCTCAAATCAGGCGTCACGATCGAGCGCCTGACCGAGGACTCGGTGGTGCTGAGCGACGGCACAAGCCTGGCCGCCGATCTCGTCGTCTATGCCACCGGCTACGGCTCGATGAACGGCTGGGCGGCAGCGCTGATCTCGCCCGAGGTCGCCGACGCGGTCGGCCCATGCTGGGGCCTGGGCTCGGGCACCAACAAAGATCCCGGCCCGTGGGAAGGCGAGCTGCGCAACATGTGGAAGCCGACGGCGCAGGAGGCGCTATGGTTCCACGGCGGCAACCTCGCCCAGTCGCGGCACTACTCGCGCTACCTCGCGCTGCAGCTGAAGGCGCGCATGGAAGGTATTCCGACCCCGGTCCATCGCGGCATGATCCACACGGCAAGCTGATCCATAGCTTCATGGTGAGCTTGTCGAACCATGAAGCGTCGCACCACGACCCGTGCGTCGCCTTCATGGTTCGACAAGCTCACCATGAAGACATTCACCTAGGGAGACCCACGACCATGAACGATGCCGATATCGGCTATCTGCCGGCCAGCACGCTGGCGGCGATGTACCGCAAGAAGGAGATCTCGCCGGTCGAGGTCGTCGACGCCGTCCTGCGGCATATCGAAAAGTCAGAACCGACGCTGAACGCGATGGCGCGCCTGACCGCGGATCACGCGCGGGCGCAAGCCAAGAAGGCCGAGGCGGCGCTGCAGCGCGGCGATCCACGCAAGCTCGAGGGCATCCCGGTCACCATCAAGGACCTGCAGCAGACCAAGGGCGTGCAGACCGATTTAGGCAGCAACATCTTCAAGGGTACGATCCCCGACGTCGACGCGCCCTGCGTGTCGCGCCTGCACGACGCCGGCTGCATCATGCTGGGCAAGACGACGACGCCCGAGTTCGGCTGGAAGGGCGTCAGCCACAGCCCGGTGACGGGCATCACGCACAACCCCTGGAAGCACGGCACCAGCGCCGGCGGCTCGTCGTCGGGTGCCGGCGCGGGTGCCGCGGCCGGCTACGGTCCGCTGCACCAGGGCGGCGACGGTGCCGGCTCGATCCGCCTGCCGGCACACTTCAACGGCGTCTTCGGCCTGAAGCCGACGCATGGCCGTATTCCCAATTGGCCGATGTCGAACAATGACCTGGCAACCTACATGGGCCCCCTCACGCGGACCGTGACCGACGCGGCGCTGATGCTGGAAGCCATGGCCGGCCCGCACCCGTGGGACTACACCACGCTCGAGACCCCGCCGCAGGACTACGCCGCGACGCTGCAGGCTGACATGAAAGGCAAGCGCATTGCCTTCAGCCCCGACCTGGGACATGCCCGCGTCGATCCCGATATCGCCGCGCTGGTGGCCACCGCCGTCAAGGCTTTCGAGGAGATGGGCGCCACGGTCGAGCTGGTGACTCCGGCCTGGGGTCCCGAAGGGGTCGAGCTGGTCGATTTCTTCTGGCCCACCGTGTTCGCCGGCTACACGCGCTTCCTGCCGGAGTGGGAAGACAAGATGGATCCGGGTTTCGCGGCGATGCTGCGCTCGGTCGAGAACGTCAAGCTGTCGACGTTCATGAACATGCGCACACGGCGTTTCACCTACTGTCAGCGCATCCACGAGTTCTTCGAGAACTGGGATTACCTGGTCACGCCGACCGCCAGTGTCGCCGCTTTTCCTCCCACCCTGCTGCAGCCGGCACACTGGCCGGAGGAACCGGGGTTCTTCCGCTACATCCAGTTCTCCTATCCGTTCAACTGGTCGGGCAATCCAGCGGTCAGCGTGCCGTGCGGCTTCACGGCAGACAATCTGCCGGTCGGCCTGCAGATCGTCGCGCCGCGCTTCGATGATCTGGGCGTGCTGCAGGCGAGCGCCGCCTTCGAGGCGGCACGGCCCTGGGCACAACGTCGTCCCGGCTGAAACCGGCTGGCCGCCTGCGCCGCCGCCGCGGCGCGGCCCATCACGGGCTGGATCGCGCCATGTCCCAGAAGCGCTGGCAGGTGCGGCTGTTGGCCCTGCTGCGCCGGATCAGCAGAAATTTCAACGTGCGCGCGTCACGCAGCGGCAGCTTGACCAAACCCGAGCCATCCGGTCCTGCCGTGACCGGTGCTGCCTGAAAGGCTCCCAGGACGAGCGTGTCCTGGCGGTCATCTGTCGTCAGCAGGGCGCGACGCACTTCGGGCAGCTCGATCACGGTGGCGCCGGCACGGACCAGTGGCGGGTAGAACATGTCGAACACGCCCGGATTGAGGTCGCGCGTGAAGGCGCCGATCCGGCGGCCGGCAAGATCGGCCGGACGCAACGATCGCTTCACGGCCAGTCGGTCATCCCGCCTCATCATGATGACGAACTGCAATGTGGCGATGGGCAGAACTTCCAATCCGTTCGGGTCGAACGGCTCGATCACGAATGCCGCATCGAGTTCATGCCGCTGAAGCCTGTCGATCAGCCTGTGGGTCCAGCCCACGTCAAGCTCGACGATCGCCTGTGTATGCGATGCGAAACGCTCCACGAGCTCCGCCCGCTGCGGGAACATGAAGCCATAGGGCGGCGTGCCGATTCGCAGCCGCGCGCGCGGATGGTCGCGCAGGCCCTGGGCGACAGCCTCGAACTCCGCCGCGCCGGCCGCCAGTGCTTCGGCCGCCGGCAGAAGCTGCTCGCCCTCGGGTGTCAGGCGGATCCGGCGCGTCGTGCGCTCGAACAGGCTGCAGCCCAGCCGTTCCTCGAGCTGACGGATCCGGGTGGACAGCCAGGGTTGCGAGACGCCCAGTTCCACCGCCGATCGGCTGAAGGAGTGCGTGCGCGCGATATGGGCGAATTGGATCGCCGTCTTCAGGTCGAGGTCCATGACGTATGCGGACAGGCTAATGCCCATCTATTGGGAAAGCGAATAAATTCGCGCGGCTTTCGTCTTGGACAGAACGACCAGGCGAATCGACATTGCTCCTACGACGTACAAGCAATCGGCGAGCACCCCGTCCGCGGCATATTACGCGGCCAACACTGCCCAGCGCCTTGAACGACGAGGGATGGAATCGGATGAGCCAGGATGTGGATGTCGCCGTCGTTGGTGCCGGATTCTCCGGCCTCTATTTGCTGCATCGGCTGCGGCAGGCCGGGTTTTCGGCCGTCGGCCTGGAAACGGGCGACGACGTCGGTGGGACCTGGTACTGGAACCGCTATCCTGGCGCGCGCTGCGACGTTCCCACAACGGATTACACGTTCTCCTTCGACCCCGCCCTGGAGGATGCCTGGACGTGGTCGGAGAAATACGCCACGCAACCGGAGATCCTGCGCTATCTCGGGTTCGTTGCCGACCGCTACGACCTGCGCCGCGACATCCGGTTCGCGACGACCGTGACGGCGGCGCGGTGGGACGACGCGGTGCAGCGATGGCAGCTGGACACCAGCAACGGCCCATCAGTGTCGTGCCGGTTCTATGTGATGGCCAGCGGCTGCCTGTCGGCCCCCAAACCGCCCGAGATCGATGGCGCCAAGGACTTCGCGGGACAGACCTACCTGACCTCGCGGTGGCCGCACGCCGGAGTCGATTTCACCGGCATGCGCGTGGCGGTGATCGGCACCGGATCATCCGGCATCCAGTCCATCCCCCTGATTGCCCAGCAGGCGGCGCACTTGACCGTCTTCCAGCGCACACCGAACTTCTCTCTGCCGGCCCTGAACGGTCCGGCGCCGGCCGAGACGGTGGCGACGTTGGCGCGGGACCGCGCCGGCTATCGCGAGAAGGCGCGCTGGACCCCGGTGGGCCTGCTGCGCCAGCGCCCCACGGAATTCAGTTGGCAGCTCAGCGAAACCGAACGGCGCGAGCGCTTCGAGCGCGGCTGGAATTCCGGCGAGCTGGGCGGCTTCTCCACCGCATGGGCCGATGCCACCAACGACGTCGACGGCAATGCGCTGATCTCCGAGATGATCCGCGGCAAGATCCGCGAGATCGTCGACGATCCGGCGACCGCCGAGGCGCTCTGTCCGCACGACCATCCCTTCGGCGCGAAGCGGCCCTGCCTCGATACCGGATACTACGCCACCTACAACCGGCCCAACGTCAAGCTGGTCGACCTGCGCCGCGAGCCGATCACCACCATCACCCGGTCCGCCATCCGCACCGCCAAGGCGGACTACGACGTCGATGCCATCGTGTTCGCGACGGGCTTCGACGCCATGACCGGTGCCATGCTCGCCGTCCATCCCATGGCTGGCCGCGACGGGGTGACGCTTGCCGATGCCTGGGCCGATGGTCCCAGGACGTACCTGGGATTGACGATCGCCGGATTCCCCAACCTCTTCCTGGTCACCGGTCCCGGCAGCCCCTCGGTCCTGGCAAACATGGCGGTGGCCATCGAACAGCACGTCGACTGGATCGTCGACCGGCTCATCGGCATGCGCGATGCCGGCTTCACCACCATCGAGGCCACCGAGACGGCCCAGGCCGGCTGGTTGCGCCATGCCGTCGACTGTACGGCACTGACGCTGCATCGTCTGGCCAATACCTGGTACACCGGCGCCAACATGCGCGGCAAGGCGCGCGGCGTGATGCCCTATACCGGCGGACTGGGCGCCTATCGCGGCATCTGCGACGAGGTCGCCCGCCGCGACATGCTGGGCTTCCGGCTGGGCGATGCCAACGGCAAGGCGACATGCAGCGATGGCGAGGTGGTACGCCTGCAGCCTGACGTGCGCCTGCTGCTGGCGGAGATGGCGAAGCTGAACCTGCCGGCCATGGAGTCGCTGGGCGCCGACGGCGCGCGGGACTTTGTCATCCAGGCGCGCGCCAGCCGGCCGGCGGTCAGGCCGGTGGGCGCTGTCGTCGACGGAACATTGCCGGGTGCCGGCGGACCGCTTCGCTATCGGCTGTATCGGCCGGCCACGCCGGGCCCGCATGCCGTGCTGGTCTATTTCCACGGCGGCGGCTGGGTGCTGGGCAGTCACGACTCCGATGACCCGCTGTGCCGTGACCTGTGCCGGCGCAGCGACATGCTCGTGATCAGCGTCGACTATCGGCATGCCCCGGAACACCGCTTTCCCGCCGCCGCCGAAGACGGTTACGCGGCCATGTGCTGGATCGCGCGGAACACTGCGGACATCGGCGGCCGGCCGGGACCTGTGGTCGTGGCCGGCTTCAGCGCCGGCGGCAACGTGGCCGCGGTCGTCTGCCAGCTGGTGCGCGATCGCGGCGGCGCCGAGATCGCCGGCCAGCTGTTGCTCTGCCCGGTGACGGACCACGACTTCACGCGGTCCTCCTACAACGAGAACGCCCAGGGCTATCACCTGACCAAGGCGATGATGCACTGGTTCTGGGACCTGTACTGCAGCCCGGCCGAGCGCAACGACCCCAGGGCCTCGCCACTGCGCGGTCAGCTGGCCGGATTGCCGCCGGCGCTCGTGGTGACCTGCGAATTCGATCCGCTGCGCGACGAGGGGATCGCCTACGCCGAAGCCCTTGCCGCCGCCGGCGTCAAGGTCTCCCAGCTGCAGGCCCGCGGCCACATCCACACCTCGCTGGCCATGGTCGATGTGATCATCACCAGTGTCGGGCCGCGCGAACAGATGGCGCAGGCCGTGCGCGGGTTTGCCGGGCTAACGGGCGCGAAAGGTGATGGCGCCGGATACCGTGCAGCGCCGCGTCGAGGCCCAACACAGGAAGGACGGGAGCATGTCAGCGCAAGGCAATGAGGACGCGGTCAAGGTCAGCCGACAAGGCCATGTGGTCGTCATTACGATCAACCGCCCCGAGGCACGCAATGCGGTCAACATGGCGGTCACGACGGGAATCGGTGACGCGCTGGAGGCGGCCGACAAGGATCGCGACGTGCGCGCGATCATCATCACAGGCGCGGGTGACCAGGCATTCTGTGCCGGCGCCGACCTGCGGGCGCTGTCGCGCGGCGAGCGCCTGGGCCCAACCGACGGTCCCCGCGCGACGCGCGGATTCGCCGGCTTCGTGAGCTTCCCGATCGCCAAGCCCATCATCGCCGCGGTCAACGGTTTTGCCCTGGGCGGCGGCACCGAGATCGCCCTGGCCAGCGACCTGGTCGTGGCCTCGGAAACCGCAAGCTTCGGCCTGCCGGAGGTCAAGCGCGGCATCATGGCGGCCGCCGGCGGCGCCTTCAGACTGTTGGACCAGCTGCCGCGCAAACTCGCGATGGAAATGGTGCTGACGGGCGAGCCGATCACGGCGCGGCGCGCTCTGGAGCTGGGCCTCGTCAATGCCGTGGTGCCACAGGACCAGGTTCTCCATGCGGCGCTGGCGCTCGCCGCGAAGATCACCGCCAACGCGCCGCTGGCCGTGCAGGCGTCGAAAAGGGTCGCGCTGGGTATCGTTTCGGGCGAAATACCCTCCGAGCAGACGGCATGGGAACTGACGCGGCAGGAGATCCGGCGCCTGATGGAATCGGCGGACGCCAAGGAGGGACCACGCGCCTTCGCCGAGAAGCGTACACCGGTGTGGAGAGGAGAATGAGCATGGCTGAGAGTCGCACGTTGAACCCGCGTACGCCGGTGGTCATCGGGGTCGGACAGTCGGTGGATCGCATTGATTCGCCGTCCTACAAGACCTGGTCGGTGTCCGATGTGGCCGCCGCCGCAGCGGAAGCCGCCTTCGAGAACACGACTCGCGCCGCCGCGGTACGCAGCGCCGTCGGCGCCATCGGCGCGGTGCGTACCTTCGAGGACACCGGCCGGCCCTCGCCGTTCGGCAAGACCGCCAACTTCCCGCGTTCCATTACGCGGCGACTGAACATCGATCCCGGCTACGCACTGTGGACCAAGGCCGGCGGCAACACGCCGCAGGACATGATGATCGAGTTCTCGCAGCGCATCTATGAGGGCGAGTTCGAGGTCGCCCTGCTGTGCGGGGCTGAAGGAATCAGCACGGTGCGCAATGCGCAGGCGCAAGGCAAGTCGCTGGATTTCGCCGAGAATCCAGGCGGCCAGGTCGAGGACCGCGGGGCCGGACTGGAGGAAATCCGCGACGTGGTGCTGAGCCGCCATGGCGTGCTGGGGGCGCCGATATCCTACGCGCTGGCCGAGAACGCGCGTCGCCGCCGACTGGGCCTCTCCAAGCAGGACTATGCCGCGCGTATGGGCCGGCTGTTCGAGCCCTTCGCGCGGGTCGCGGCGGCCAATCCCTACAGTTCCTGGGCCGTGCCGGCCTTCAGCGCCGCAGCACTGCTGGAGCCCGGCAAGTCCAACCGCTGGATCGCCGACCCCTACCCGCTGCGGCTGGTGGCACGCGACCAGGTCAACCAGGGCGCCGCGGTGATCGTGGCCTCGCTCGCCGCGGCGCGCGCCATGGGCATACCGGAAGAGAACTTCGTCTACCTCCACGGCTACGCCAAGGCAGCGGAGAAGCGTCTGCTGGCGCGGCCGGATATCGGCGCCTCACCCACCGCGCATGCCACGGTGCGCGCCGCGCTGAAGGGTGCCGACACGACGGTCGACGATATTGCCCTGTTCGATTTCTATAGCTGCTTCCCCATCGCGGTGGCCAACGTGGTGCTCGACGAGCTGGCGCTGAAAGAGGACGATCCGCGCGGCTTCACCGTCACGGGGGGCCTGCCGTTCTTTGGCGGGCCGGGCAACAACTACTCCATGCATGGCGTGGCCGAGATGGTCGGCCGGCTGCGCCGCCAGCCCGGCAAGAAGGGCTTCGTCGGCGCCAACGGCGGCACGCTGGGCAAGTACAGCGCCGGCGTCTATTCCACGCAGCCACGCGATTGGACCGTGCAACCGTCGAGCGACCTGCAGTCGGCGCTGGACGCAGTGCCGTCAGTGACGATCGACGAGCGCCACACCGGGCCGGTGACCGTGGAGACCTACACCGTAGTGCACGCCAAGACCGGTCCGCAATATGCCGTGGCCATCGGCAAGAACACCGTCGGCGCGCGCGTGATCGCCCGTACGCCCGAGGGCGACACGAAGGCAGCGCTGCGTGTCCACGACACCGATTTCCTGGACCGCCGCATCGACGTCGTCGCCACGGGCGACATCAACGTGTTCCAGGTGGCGTGACGAGGTGTTGGGAGCGCGGGCCTCCGGCCCGCGCGCCCAGGGCCTTCACACGTGATAGTGGAAGACCGTGAACTCCTGGGTACGGACCAGCTCGCTGCGCTGATTGTAGAGAAGCCGTTCGGTGGTGATGAAGTAGCCCTCTCCCAGCTTGGTCTTTTTCCGTTGGCTGCAATTCTTCATCCGCAGCTGGGTATGCCCTGTGTCGCCGGGCCGCAGCGGGATGAAGAAACGACAGACAGCCTGTACGACGGCGATTTCGTCGCAACCCGGCGGCGTAGCGAAGGTGCCGCTTTCTGCCCATGCGTGACGCAGGGATTGCAAGAGACCCATGCCCGTCTTGCCCTGGCGCACTGGGTCAGGGGTGGTTTCGCCAGGCTTCATGTAGCCGATACCGAGTCTGGCTGCTGAACCCGTTCCGAAAAACATCGACGTCGCCGGCGCGACGATTCCGCCGTGCGGGCTCGACGCCGCGGACGACTCGTCCCAATAGAGCGGATTCCAATCCTCGAGCGCTTCGCACCAGAGGTGGATTTCCGCCTTTGTCAGCGGTTGCGCCGGATACGCGCCGCCAGGCCGCGACGTGCCCAGATGGGGACGTGCGAAATCAGGCACGTCCGCCGCAGAGACGTCGTCGTCGCGGGAGGGGATCAACGGCAGGGCCTTGTCTCCCGAACGGGATGGCAAGGCCATCGTGGCCGTTGCGGTCGCAGCCTGCGCAGCGACCGCGTGCCCGATGTTGAGGTCGACAAGATCGACAAGGTGGGCACCATCTTGTCCGCGGTAGCGGCGTCCGACGCGTCCGGTCACCGCCAGCACGTCATTGGTGCAGCTTTGCGTTCGCATGCTGAAGGTCAGGGATCGGATTTCTCCCGCCGGACCGCTCCAGTCCGTCATCAGCCGTCCGAACAGGCCCGCCACATGCGGCGTGGAGATGAACGCATCTCTCGCACCCGCCGCACGCGCGTAGTCGCCGTCGAAATGGACATAGTCATACAACCCGCTCGCGCGAACGAACGCGACGAGGCGCAACAGGCTAAGCTCGTAGGTGAAGGACGGCAGTGGTTGCCCCGCCTCGACGTCCTCCCAGAAAATGGCCGGCCGGCTCACCTGACCCTCCTGTCATTGCAGGTTGTTGCCAGCCATTTGTACGTGGACAGAAAGCACAGGGCCATCGCCTCGATCGGCCGCAGGGCGATCTCGATGCGATGTGCGATCGCCCTGCGGTTCAATCTTTCCGTACGATGCCCTAGCCCAGCGTCTTGATGTACGCCTCGAGCGCCGCGCGGGCGGTGTCGACGGCCTTTTCGGCATCGGCGCGCTGGCGGGCGAGTGTCTCGAGCTCGGTCTCCTGCTTGTCGAGCGTCGCGAGATAGCGGCGCTGCAGGTCGGAGTTCGCCGGCACGCTCTTGAGGTTCTCGCGAATGCGCTGCTGCTCCTGGGCGATGCGCGTGCGCTGCGTCTCGCCCTGCTCGACCTTCTTCTCCGCTGTCTTCACCGCGTTCTGCAGCTGGATGATTCGGTTGAGCGCATCCCTGGTCTTCTGGTCGAACTCCTTGGCCTTGGCGAAGAAGACGATGCGTTCCTCGTCCGTGTCGGTCAGCGCCAGTTCCTGGTCGACGACCTGCTCCTGCACGACTTCAAAGGTCTGCGTCTCGCCGCCCTTGAGGTCGAACGGAATGCGGTACTTGCCCTCGATCTGGCCGATATTCTGGGCAACCGGCTTCACCAGCTTCCAGCCGTCGAGCTTGGCCGTCTCGACCAGCAGCTGGCGATCCTCCTTGGCCGGGGCCTTCACGCGATAGGTGACGGTCTGGCGCTCCAGCATCTGGTAGTTCAGCACGCCCTGCACGATGCTGCCCCTGACCAGGGTCTCCGTCTGTGTCGACTCGACGCTCACCACCACCTTCTGGTCGAGCGCATAACTCAGCAGGCGGTTCTCGCCCGCCGGCAAGGCCGACAGCCGCGCATCGCCGACATAGGCGACCTGGCCGCTGGTGCGCTCGTAGATCGTCACGATACCCGGCGGCAGGCCGGTGCTGCCGTCGTTCTGCAGGCGCACCGAGGCCAGTGGATTGCGGGTGTGAGTCTCGGGCTGGTAGAGCGCCTGGCGCTTCACCGGCACCTCGCCGTTGATGATCGGCACCGACAGCGTCAAGCCGTTGCCGACCGATACGGGGTTGGGGAACCGGAACGACACCTGGGTCAGCGCCTCCTGCGCCGCGACCTGTGCGGCCGGTGGCGCGACGGCGTCAGCCGGCGCGACGCCGCCTGTCGCCCCCGCGTAGGGCAGCACCTTGCCGTCGGGAGTCATCTGGCGCTGGTCACGTCCGCGCATGGCCGGCGCCGATGCCGGCGCGGGCGGTGGCGGCGGCGCCGGCATGGTGCCTTGATCGGTCTTGGGCATCAGCCGGCCCACGACGTCGACCGGCACGTACGGGCGGTCAATGTAGTAGGATTGGTACAGCGCCTGGCGAAAGGCGATGGGGTGACCGGACACCAGGGTCAGATCGACGTCCTTCCAGTCCTGGCCGCTCATGTTCTCGACCACGGCCCAGCCCTGCAGGTGCGCCTTGGTGACGTCGCCCTCGCCCGGCACCGTCAGACGGTATGACGCCTTCCACACCGGCGCCGTCACGATATACGCCACCCGCACCGTGCGCTTGCCCTGACCCTTCGACGTCAGCTCGACCGTGCGCGCATCCTTGGCGCGGTTCGACGCGATCGCCGCCAGGGCCTTCTGCACCTGTCCCCGCACGGCCGGATCGGCGAACTGCAGGTTCTCCGCCTCCTCCAGCACGAACTGCTGCAACC
>NZ_VOHA01000044.1 GCF_007859315.1 Reyranella sp. CPCC 100927 | reverse complement strand
CATCACCACAACCAGTTTGGCACATCGATGCCGGGTGGGGGCCGTCCACACCATCATCCCGGGCGTAGCCGTTGTGTCATCCCGAGCGCAGCGAGGGATCTAGGTTGCTGCCTAGATCCCTCGCTGCGCTCGGGATGACAGGTATCACTTCGACTTGCCGACTTCCTCGCGCAGCCATTTGCGATGGTGGCGCCAGGCCCAGCCGCCGGTGACCGAGCCACGGGTCATGCCACGGATAGTGCCGCGGATCCAGATCGCGGCGTAGATATGCGTGATCACCACGAAGATCAGCACCACGGCCGACAGCGCATGCACAACGGCTGCCAGGCGCTTCTGTTCGATGGTCGTCAGGTGGCCCAGTTGCGAGTCCCACAGCGCCAGCCCGCTGGTCAGCAGCAGGATGGTCAGCACGCACAGCGACCAGAACACCAGCTTTTGGCCGGCGTTGTACTTGCCGGCTTCCGGCACCTTGGCTTCATCGCCTGACATCACGTGATTGACGTTCTTCATCCAGGCGCTGTCGTCCTTGGTCCACAGGTTGTAACGCCAGAAGCGGATCACCAGGCCCAGGAAGCTGAGCATCGCCAGCACACCCATCCAGGGATGGATGATGCGCGTCCAGACGCCGCCGCCGAAGAGTTCGGAGAGGAAGAACAGCGAGGGATGGAACAGCGACATGCCGCTCAACGCCAGGCAGATCATCAGGATGGCGTTGATCCAATGGTTCAACCGCGCGCCCGGCGTGTAACGGTCGAGGATGTTGTTGTGGTTAGCCATGACGCACTCCCTGTTCTTCCCTTCCCCGCTCGCGGGGAAGGTGGCCGTTTCGGTACTTCGACGTAAAGCGTCGAAGTACCTGAGCCGGATGGGGAACCGGCGTGGTCTTTGTTATCAAGACCACGAAGGGTCCCCTCCGCCCCTTCGGGGCACCTCCCCACTTCGTGGGGAGGGAAAATCACGCCGCCTTGTCGCGGCGCATTTTCTTGGCGGCTTCCTCGTCCTCGTCCTGCACTTCGTTGGGGCCGTGCGTGACGTAGTGGAAGAAGCCGGCCAGTGCCGCGACCGCCACGCCGGCCAGCAGGATCGGCTTGGTGACGCCCTTCCACAGCTCGACCAGCGGGCTGATCTTGGGATCCTTGGGCAGGCCGGCGTAGATCTCCGGCTTGTCGAGGTGCTTCAACACGTACATCACGTGCGTGCCGCCGACGCCAGCCGGGTTATAGAGGCCGGCGTTCTTATAGCCGCGCTCCTTCAGGTCGGCGATGCGCTCATCGGCCCAGGCGATCATGTCGGTCTTGGTGCCGAACGAGATCGCCTGCGTCGGGCAGACCTTGGCGCAGGCCGGCGCCTGGCCGACCGCGACGCGGTCGGAGCACAAGGTACACTTGTAGGCCTTCTGGTCCTTCTGCGAGATGCGCGGGATGTTGAACGGGCATCCCTTCACACAGTAGCCGCAGCCGATGCAGTTCTCGGAGACGAAATCGACGATGCCGTTCTTGTACTGCACGATGGCGCCCGGCGACGGGCAGGCCTTGAGGCAGCCCGGGTCGTCGCAGTGCATGCAGCCATCCTTGCGGATCAGCCACTCGAACCGGCCATCGACGTCGATTTCGCTGAACCGCATCAGGGTCCAGGTGTTCTCCGTCAGGTCGTGCGGGTTGTCGTAGACGCCGACATTGATGCCGACCTCTTCGCGCAGGTCGTTCCACTCCAGGCATGCCGACTGGCAAGCCTTGCAGCCGATGCAGCGCGACACGTCGATCAGCTTGGCGACCTGCACCGCCTCGCGCTGGCTCGGCGAGGGTGTGGTGGTCGCCGAGCGGCGGCGGATGTCGAGGGATTGAAGATTGGCCATGGTCTTCCCTCCCTCAAACCGTTGCCTGGCCGAGCTTCTTCACGTCCACCAGGAACGCCTTGAACTCCGGCGTCTCGATGTTCGCGTCGCCGACATAAGGCGTAAGCTGGTTGGCGCCGAAGCCCTTGCGCGCCGCCCCGGTGAAGCCCCAGTGCAACGGGATGCCCACGGTGTGCACCTTCTTGCCGTCGATCGTCAGCGCCTTGATGCGCTTGGTGACCACCGCCACGGCCTTGACCCGGCCGCGGTTGGAGCGCACCTCGACCATGTCGCCGCTGGCGATGCCCTTCTCCTTGGCCAGTTCCTCGCCCAGTTCGACGAACTCCTGCGGCTGCAGGGCGGCGTTGATCTGGACGTGCTTGGTCCAGAAGTGGAAGTGCTCGGTCAGCCGGTATGTCGTGGCGACATGCGGGAAGTCCTGCGGCTTGCCGAAGACTTCCATATCGCCCTTGAAGACACGCGCCACCGGGTTGGGCCCCACCTTGGGGTGCAGCGCGTTGGCAACCGGTGCCTCGAACGGCTCGTAGTGCTCGGGGAACGGCCCGTCGCGCAGCATGCCGCGGGTGAACAGGCGCGCTGACCCCTCGGGGTTCATGATGAACGGTCCGGCACCCGCCTCGGGTTTGCTGGTGACCACGAAGTCGGGCACGTCGTAGCCGGTCCAGCGCTCGCCATCCCACCACACCTGCTTCTTGGCGGGGTTGAACGGCTTGCCGTTCACGTCGCATGAGGCGCGATTGTACATGATCCGCCGGTTGGCGGGCCATGACCACGCCCATTTGGGCGTCAGGCCCAGACCGCCCGGATCGCTGTTGTCGCGACGGGCCATCTGGTTACCCGCCTCGGTCCAGCTGCCGGTATAGAGCCAACAGCCGCTCATGGTCGTGCCGTCATTGCGCAACTCGCCGAAGCCGGAGAGCTGCATGCCCTTGCGCAGGATCAGCTTGGTCGGATCCTTCGGGTCGGCGACGTCGACCAGCGCCCTGCCGTTGAGCTCGCGCGCGAGCTCCTCGGGCTTGGGCACCAGCGGGTCCTCGTAGTTCCACGTCAGGTTGACGAACGGATCGGGGAAGGCACCGCCTTCCTTGCGGTAGAGATCGCGCAGCTTGATGAAAATCCGCGCCATGATGTCGATGTCGGGGATCGCCTCGGCCGGCGGCTCGGCACCCTTGAAGTGCCACTGCAGCCAGCGGCCCGAGTTGATCAGCGAGCCGTTCTCCTCGGCGAACACCGTCGTCGGCAGACGGAAGACCTCGGTCTGGATCTTCGTCGGGTCAACGTCGTTGTGTTCACCGTAGTTCTGCCAGAACTCGCTGGTTTCGGTGGCCAGCGGGTCCATCACGACCAGGAACTTCAGCTTCTCCAGCGCCGTCTGCAGCTTGCGGCGGTTGGGGAACGACAGCAGCGGGTTGAAGCCCTGGCAGAAGTAGCCAGTCATCTTGCCCTGGTGCATCAGCTCGAAGGCCCGCAGCACGTCGTAGACGACGTCGACCTTGGGCAGCCAGTCGTAGGCCCAGTCGTTTTCCTTGGTCGCCGCGTCGCCCCACATGGACTTGGCGAAGCTGACGAAGAACTTGTCGTAGTTCTGCCAGTAGCTGGTCTGGCCCGGCCGCAGCGGCTTGAAGCCGCGCGTCTTCATGTAGGTCGCGTAGTCGGGCTCGCGGTCGTTGGCCAGGGTCAGGTAGCCCGGGATCAGGTTGCTCATCAGGCCGATGTCAGTGAGCCCCTGGATGTTGGAGTGGCCCCGCAGCGCGTTCATGCCGCCACCCGCCACGCCGATGTTGCCCAGCAGCAGCTGGATCATCGCCATGGTACGAATGTTCTGCGAGCCCTTGGAGTGCTGGGTCCAGCCCAGCGCGTACATCGACGTCATCACCTTGTCGACCGCCGACGTCTCGGCGATCAGCTTGCACGCCTCGAGGAACTTGTCCTTGGGCGAGCCGCAGATACGCTCGACCATCTCGGGCGTGTAGCGCGAGAAGTGCGTCTTCATCAGCTGATAGACGCAGCGCGGGTCCTGCAAGGTCGGATCCGACTTTACGAAGCCGTCGTCGCCCAGCTCGTACTCCCAGCTGGCGCGGTTGTAGTCGCGCTTGGCCTCGTCGTAGCCCGAGAACAGGCCGTCCTCGAACTTGAAATCGCCGCGGATGATGTAGGCCGCGTTGGTATAGTTGCCGACGTACTCCTTCTGAATCTTGTCGTTGTCCAGCAGATACTTGATGACACCGCCCAGGAAGGCGATGTCGGTGCCGGCCCGGATCGGGACATAGAGATCCGACATCGCCGCCGAACGCGTAAAGCGCGGATCAACGACGATCAGCTTGGCCTTGCGATGATGCTTGGCCTCGGTCACCCACTTGAAGCCGCAGGGATGGGCTTCGGCGGCATTGCCGCCCATGATCACCACCAGGTCGGTATTCTTGATATCCGCCCAGAGGTTGGTCATTGCACCGCGTCCGAATGTTGGGCCCAAACTGGACACCGTCGGACCGTGTCAAACCCTCGCTTGGTTGTCGAAGACGACCATCCCCAACGAACGGACGACCTTGTAGGTCGCCCACGCTGTCTCGTTGGAGGTGGCGGATGCGGCGAGGAAGCCGGTGCTGACCCAACGGTTCACCGTCTGGCCATCACCGTTCCTGGCGATGAAGTTCTTGTCGCGGTCGTCCTTCATCAGGCGCGCGATCTTGTCGATCGCCTGATCCCAGGAAATCCGCGTCCACTCCTTGGCGCCCGGCGCACGGTACTGCGGAACCTGCAGTCGGGTCTTGGAGTTGATGAAATCGATCAGCGCCGCGCCCTTGGGGCAGAGCGTGCCGCGATTGGTCGGATGGTCGGGATCACCCTCGATATGGATGATCTTGCCCTTCACGTTCTTCGCGCCGTCGCCGATGGAGTACATGATCACGCCGCACCCGACCGAGCAGTACGGGCAGGTGTTGCGTGTCTCCGACGTTCGTTCCAGCTTGAAGGCGCGAACGGCGGCCTGCGCCGCCGCCGGTGAGAAGCCCAACGCGGTCAAGGTCGAGGCGCCGACAGACGCCCCGGTGAGCTTGAACAATCCGCGTCGGGAGACCCTGACGGCTCCCATGTCGCTTCCTCCTCGACGTCCGCGTCGGAGGTGCAGCCAGCGATGGAATCCCTTCGGATCCCGTCCGCGTGCTGGCGCGATCCCCAACGGCGCCTGATTGCCGGCGCTTATTGACGATCAAAGCTTATCTTTGAGTTCGGGGTTCCAGCAAGCGAAACCCGTCAAGAGTTCGTGAGCAATCAAGGGTGGGGCCGCTAGATAATGTGTGAGCCATCGCTCAGAGCAAGCGACACCGCGGTCATTGGCATAATCTGCCATGGAGACTATCGTACCTCTTCGAGAGGCTGAACGCATGCCAACACGGAATGTCGTATTGACCGATCACCATGAAGAAGTGATCGACAAGCTCGTGAAATCGGGCCGTTATCAAAATGCCAGCGAGGTGTTGCGTGATGGCCTGAGGCTCGTGGAGCAGCGCGAGGCATGGGAAGCCGCCAAGCTCAAGGTACTTCAAGAGGCAGCACACGCCGGGTTCAGCCGCATCGACAACGGTCGCTACCGGCACGTTGAGGATGACGATCTTGAGGCGTTGATCCACGAACTCGGGCGGCAGGCGAAAGCGCGTGCCGACAAGGCCGATTCATAGGGCATGCCCGCGTACCAGCTTTCTGCAGACGCCGAGGTGGACATCCGCGACCTGCTGCGACACGCGAATGGCATTGTAGTCCGGCTCCGTCACTTGATCCTCGATCGCATCGCCACGGCGGATCTCATCGGCATCGGCCGTATCTTGCACGACGCCATGGAAATGGAGCGGCATCTGCCCACCGATTACGGTGTCGTTGAGTAGGCATCGCCCGTGTCATCCGCCACATCACCAACCAAACCACGCCTCGAGCTCGTCCTCGTGGGTGGCGGGCATGCGCATGTCGAGGTGCTGCGGCAGGCGGCAATGAAACGGCCGGCGCATGTGCGGCTGACGGTGATCGCGCGCGACCTGGAGACGCCGTACTCCGGCATGCTGCCCGGGTTGCTGGCGGGGCATTACACGCCCGAGGATGCCCACATCGATCTGCGGCCGCTGTGCCAGGCGGCGGGTGCACGGCTCTACCATGCCGAGGCGGTCGGGCTGGATCTGACCGGCCAGCGGGTGTTGTGCGATCGGCGGCCGCCGGTGGCGTTCGAGCGGCTGTCGCTGGATATCGGCTCACGGCCGGAGATGGCGGACGTACCGGGTGCGGCGCAGCATGCACTGCCGGTGAAGCCCGTCGACGGCTTCCGCCATGGCTGGGCCGATATCGAGGCCCGGCTGCACGCCGCGACAGGCCGGCTGCAGATCCTGATGGTCGGTGGTGGTGCCGGCGGCGTCGAACTGTGCCTGGCCCTGCAGCACCGGCTGACCACGGCGGGACTGGGCGACAGGGCGTCGTTCGCGCTTGTCACCAAGGGGGCCACGGTCCTGCCGACACACCCGCCCGCGGTACGGCGCATTTTCGCCCGCGTGCTGGCCGAACGCGGCGTGAGCGTGACGACCGGACGCGGCGTCACGGCGGTGCACGCCGATGGTGTGATGCTCGATGACGGCACGCACGTGGCCAGCGATGCGACCCTGTGGGTCGTCGATGCCGGCGCGCCGGCATGGCTGCGCGACACCGGCCTGGCCCTGGACGCGCGCGGCTTCATCAAGGTGAACCAGTACCTGCAGTCGACGTCGCACGCCGATGTGTTCGGGGCCGGCGATGTCATTGCCTTCGGCCCGCGGCCGCTGGCCAAATCAGGCGTCTTCGCCGTGCGCGAAGGGCCGGTGCTGGCGCACAACCTGCTGGGATCGCCTGAGCGCACGCTGCAGGCCTATGTCCCGCAACGCCGGTTCCTGACCCTGGTGTCGACCGGCAACCAGCATGCCGTCGGCGCCCGCGGCGCGTTGTGGGTGCGCGGCGACTGGGTCTGGCGCTGGAAGGATCGCATCGACCGGCGCTGGATGCGCATGTACCAGGCGCTGCGGCCGGGCGCGATGGCGATGGGCGGCCCGAGCCCCATGGCGCCGGCGGCCAACGCCCCGATGGAGGCGATGCGCTGTGCCGGCTGCGGCGCCAAGATCGATGGCGACATCCTGCGCCGTGCGCTGCACGACGTCGCCATCCCGTCTCGCGAAGGCGTGCTGCTGGGCGTCAGCGACGCCGAGGATGCCTCGGCCATTGTCGTGCCCACGGGCCAGGCCCTGGTGCAGAGCGTCGATTTCTTCCGCGCCCTGATCGACGATCCCTGGCTGTTCGGCCGTATCGTCGCGCTGCATTGCCTGTCCGACCTGTTTGCCACGGGTGCGGCGGCGCACAGCGCGCTGATGACCGCCGTGCTGCCGCATGCGCCGCCCCGCCTGCAGGAGAACGACCTGCGGGCCCTGCTGCAGGGCGTGATCGAGGAGTTGAAACGCGCCGGCGCCACGCTGATCGGCGGCCATACCGGCGAGGGCATGGAGTTGAGCCTGGGCCTGACGGTGAACGGAACGGCGCCGGCCGAACGCCTGCTGCGCAAGGGCGCACTGAAGGCGGGCGACGCCCTGATCCTCACCAAGGCGCTGGGCACTGGCGCGTTGTTCGCTGCCGACATGCGCGGCGAGGCGCGCGCGGCCTGGATCAGCGCCGCGATCGACTCGATGCTGCGCTCCAACGGGCCGCCGGCCGAGATCGCGCGTGCCGCCGGCGTCGCGGCCTGCACCGACATCACCGGCTTCGGGCTGGCTGGTCACCTGCTGGAGATGCTGCGTGCGTCGACCCTGGATGCCGAGCTGTCGCTGCGCGCACTACCGGCGCTGCCGGGTGCCGCCGGCCTGGTCTCGCGCGGTATCGAAAGCACCATGGCGCCCGCCAACCGCACTGCCGGTACCCGCTTCGTGGCGTCCGGTGACGCCGGTCTGCTCTATGACCCGCAGACCTCGGGCGGCCTGCTGATCGGGATCGCCGCCGACAAGGCCGACGCACTGCTGGCAGCGCTTCGCGCCGATGCGCCCGATGCGGCGATCATCGGCCGCGCCCTGCCGCGGACTGGCACCACACCGCGCATCGCGTTGGTCGATTGACGTTCCTGCCCCGTCGTGCACCTATCGGCCTGGGAGCGTTGGGCGCCTCGCCCGCACCGGGGCGTAGCGCCGAGACATGAGCGGGCCGGAGGCCCGCGCTCCCGGGGGTAAATGGGCAGCGTCTGATATGAAACTCCTGGGTATCGTCGGTTGGAGCGGCAGCGGCAAGACGACCTTGATCGAGCAGCTGCTGCCGTTGCTGATCGCGCGTGGCATCACCGTCTCCACGGTCAAGCGCTCGCACCATGGCTTTGATGTCGACACCGAAGGCAAGGATTCGTGGCGCCATCGCAAGGCCGGCGCGCATGAGGTCATGGTGGCCTCGGAGCGCCGCTGGGCATTGATGCGCGAGAATCGCGAGGGTACCGCGATCACGTTGGAGTCGCTGCTGGCCCGCATGGCACCGGTCGACCTGGTCCTGGTCGAGGGTTTCACCGGTCACGCCCATCCGCGTATCGAAGTCTGGCGCGCCGCCGAGGGCAAGGCGTTGCGCGCCGGCGATGATCCCGGCCTGCTCGCCGTCGCCGCGCCCCGTATCGATCACCGGGACAACACCACGCACGCATGGCTTGACCTCGACGATGCCGATGCCGTCGCGGCATTCATCGAGACCTGGCTGCGGCAGGCCTGATCGAACAACTGACAAGGGAGAGCCATCATGCACCGTCGCAAACTACTGGCCACCGGCCTGTCGCTGGCCGTACCCGCCGTGATCACCACGCCGGCGCGGGCACAGGCCTATCCGTCACAGCCCATCCGCTGGATCGTGCCCTATCCGGCCGGCGGCGGCACCGACGTGGTGGCCCGCACCCTGGCGGAAGAGATGAAAGCCGGGCTGGGCCAGCAGATCATCGTCGACAACAAGCCCGGTGCCGCCACGATCATCGGTGCCGAGGCGCTGAAGCAGTCCAAGCCCGACGGCTATACGATCGGCACCGGCGACACCAGCACGCTGTCCTCCAACCCGCATCTCTACAAAGCGCTGCCCTACGATCCGGCCAAGGACTTCGTGCTGATCGGCATGATGGCGCGCTTCAACCTGCTGCTGGTGGTGCACCCCTCGGTCGAGGCCAAGACGGTCAAGGAATTCATCGCGCTGCGCGCCGCGGCGAAGGAACCGCTGGGCTACGCTACGCCCGGCATCGGCACGCCGCACCATCTGGCGATGGAGCTGTTCAACCAGCGCAGCGGCAGCAAAGGGCTGCACGTGCCCTACAAGGGCGCGGCGCCGGCCGTGCAGGACCTGATCGCGGGCCAGGTGCCGTCGATGTTCCTCGATCTCGCCGCCGGCATCCAGCACGTGCGTGCCAGCAAGGTACGCGTGCTGGCCGTCGCCTCGGCCAAGCGCCTGGCGGCACTGCCCGACGTGCCGACCCTGGCCGAAGCCGGCGTCGCCGACAGCGAAGCCTACGCCCTGCAGGGCCTGGCCGCCCCGACCGGCACGCCCCAGCCGATCGTCGAACGCCTCAACGCCGCGCTGGTGAAAGCGATCAGCAGCGCCGCCGTGGTCAAGCGCTTCGACGAACTGGGCGTCGAGCCGATCTCCAGCACGCCGGAGCAGTTCGCCGAGACGGTGCGTGCCGAATCGACGAAATGGGGCACGCTGATCAAGGAGCTGAAGATCTCGCTGGATTGAGCCTGGGAGCGCGGGCGTCCCGCCCATAGGCGCTAACTTTGGCGATGTTCCAACCACTGACCTCATCCTGAGGAGGCCGCGTAGCGGCCGTCTCGAAGGATAGGCTACAGGCGAAGTCTTGGAAAAGGCGTGTTCGCAGCGCCTGCGTCGTTGCCCACCCTTCGAGACGCGGCCCTGCGGGCCGCTCCTCAGGGTGAGGTTCATGCGTACGTTAGCGCCTATGGGCGGGACGCCCGCATCAAGGCGACGGCTTCGCTTACGCCTGACATGAGCGGGCCGGAGGCCCGCGCTCCCAGGAATCAGAAATCCAGCGGCGCGTTGTCGACCACCTCCTTCATCACGAAGAAGGTGCGGGTCTGACGCACACCGGGCACGGCGATCAGCCGGCTGCCGTGCAACCGGTTGAAGTCGGCGATGTCGTGCACCCTGATCTTCAGGAAATAGTCGAAATCGCCGGCGACGAGATGGCAGTCGAGCACGGCCGGCAGCTTGCGGATCGCGGCCTCGAAGGCGGCGAAGCTTTCCGGCGTCGAGCGGTCGAGCACCACGCCGACCACCACGAGGGTGCCGCGATTGACGCGGGCCGGCGCAATGCTGGCGCGCACGCCCTCAATATAGCCGGCGTCGAACAGGCGCTGCGTGCGGCGATGGCAGGTGGCCGCGCTCACGTCGACGCGTTGCGCCAACTCGGCGTTGCTGAGTCGCCCGTCCTTTTGCAGGAGGCGCAGGATCTTCAGATCGATCTTGTCCAGTTCGTCAGTCATGGAAGAACCTTCCGCTGATATCAGAAAATCTGAGCGATCATACCAAAATATTCCTTCATGATGCGAATGACATCTCAGATTTCCCGCGAACCAGAGAGCACCTTTCCTGCGGCCTGCGCTAGCCTCAGGTCATTCGCGGCACAGGGAAGGCATGACCATGCTGGGCAAGTTCGAGCGCTACCCGCTGACCTTCGGACCGACACCGATCGAAAAGATGGCGCGGCTTTCGGCGCATCTCGGCGGCGGCATCGAGATCTTCGCCAAGCGCGAGGACTGCAACTCCGGCCTGGCCTTCGGCGGCAACAAGCTGCGCAAGCTTGAGTACATCGTGCCCGACGCCATCGCGGCGGGCGCCGACACCCTGGTGTCGATCGGCGGCGTGCAGTCGAACCACACGCGCATGGTGGCGGCGACGGCAGCGCGCATCGGCATGAAATGCCGGCTGGTGCAGGAAAGCTGGGTGCCGCACGAGGACGCCGTCTACGATCGCGTCGGCAACATCCTGATGAGCCGCGTCATGGGCGCCGAGGTCGAGCTGGTCGATGCAGATTTCGACATCGGAATCCGGCAAAGCTGGGAAAACGCTATCGCCGACGTGAAGGCCAAGGGCGGCAAGCCGTACGCGATCCCCGCCGGCGCCTCGGTGCACAAGTTCGGTGGCCTGGGCTATGTCGGCTTCGCCGAGGAAGTGCGCGCCCAGGAACACGCGCTCGGGTTCCAGTTCGACTACGTCGTCGTCTGCACCGTCACCGGCTCGACGCATGCCGGCATGCTGGTGGGCTTCGCCAAGGACGGCCGCCAGCGCCGCGTGATCGGCATCGATGCGTCGGCGACGCCGGCACAGACCAAGGCGCAGGTGCTCGACATCGCACGCAAGACCGCTGACCTGGTCGCGCTCGATACGCCGCTTACCGGCGACGATGTCGTTCTGGTCGAGGACTACGCCTACCCCTGCTACGGCGTGCCCTCGGAGGAAACCAAGGCCGCGATCCGCCTGTGCGCCCGGCTGGAAGGCGTCATGACCGACCCGGTCTATGAGGGCAAGTCGATGCAGGCCATGATCGATCTGGTGAAGAAGGGCTATTTCCCGGCCGGCTCGAAGGTCCTGTACGCCCATCTGGGCGGCGTACCGGCGATCAATGGCTACGCCTACGCGTTCCGCAACGGGTGAGGGTTGCGGCACACGTCATCCCGAGCGCAGCGAGGGATCTCCTGCGGGATGACACTGGGTGCGCCCTTCGCAGGAGATCCCTCGCTGCGCTCGGGATGACGGGCCGTCAGCGCGCGAAGAGGCTGCGGGCGATGATGGTCTTCATGACCTCGATCGAGCCGCCGGCGATCTTGGTGTAGCGTGCGTCAGCATAGGCACGCGCAATCGGGAACTCGGTCATGTAGCCGTAGCCGCCATGCAGCTGCAGGCACTCGTCGACCACCTCGCATTGCAGCTCCGTGGTGGTCATCTTGGCCATCGCAGCGTCGACGGAATCGAACTTCCGTTCCAGGTGCAGCTCGATGCAGCGATCGACCAGCACGCGCTGGGCCACGATCTTGGCCCTCATCTCGGCGATCTTGAACTGCGTGTTCTGGAACGCCGCGATCGGCTTGCCGAAGGCGTGACGCTGCGTGACATAGTCGATGGTCCACGCCAGCGCCGCCTCGCAGGCGGACACCGCTTTCACCGCCTGGGTGAGGCGCTCCTGCGCCAGCTCGTTCATGAGCAGCGCGAAGCCCTGTCCTTCGCTGGCGAGGATGTTGCTGACCGGCACCCGCACCTCGTCGAAAAACAGTTCCGACGTGTCCTGCGAATGCATGCCGATCTTCTTGAGTTGCCGGCCACGACGGAAGCCCGGCCGGTCGGTCTCGACCACGATCAGGCTCATGCCCTTGGCGCCCTGCTTGGGATCGGTCTTGCAGGCGACGATCACCAGGTCGGCGGTCTGGCCGTTGGAGATGAACACCTTCTGGCCGCTGATGACGTAGTCGTCGCCCTCGCGCACGGCGGTGGTGCGGATCGCCTGAAGATCGGAGCCGGCCGACGGCTCGGTCATGGCGATGGCGCCGATCGCCTCGCCGGTCGCCATGCGGTTGAGCCACGCCCGCTTGAGCTGCTCGCTGCCGTACTTGAGGATGTAGGGCGCGACGATATCGGAGTGCAGGCTGAAGAAGACGCCGGTGGCGCCGGCGCGGCCCAGTTCCTCCATGACGATCACGCTGTGGCGGAAATCACCGCCCATCCCACCGTATTCTTCCGGCACGTCGCACAGCAGCAAGCCGGTGGTTCCCGCCTTGAGCCACACCTCGCGCGGCACCCGCGCGTCCTGCTCCCACTGGTAATAGTGCGGCACGATCTCGCGCTCGACGAAGCGGCGCGCGGTTTCACGGAACATCTCGTGCTCGGGGGAAAACAGCGTGCGCGGGATCATGATCGGCTCTGGCGAAAAATCAGCGATACGACGGTTCTGCGGCTTTCGCGCCGCGCCGCCAAGGGGCGGATGGCGGCGATATCGGCTCGCGAAACAATGGTCATCCCGATGGCAGCAGTTTCATCTGCCGCAACCGGGTGAACCAGGCCGTGAACATGTCCTCGGTATCGAGGCAGTCGGCAAAGCCCGCCTGGCGGATCTTCACCGTGCTGACCAGCGCCGGCGGCGGCGATCCATCGCGACCATGGGCGAAGCTGAAGTCGGCATAGAAGAACGAGTCGCCAACGAACTGCGCCAGGGTCCCCGAACGCAGGCCGTGGCGCTGCACGATGGCAGCCCATGCCGGCTCGTACGCCGGCATGTCCCGAGCGAGCCGCAGGGGCCTGGCATCGCCCGCCGCCATGCCGAGCGCGCCGGCGATGGCGGGCCACACATTGTGCCAGGAGAAGACGTCGCCGTTGGTGACGTTGAACGTCTCGCCGGCCGCACCAGGGCTGGTGCCGGCCCAGTCGATGGCGCGTGCCAGCAGGTCGGCGCAGACAGCCTCGGCCAGGTAGGCCGGACCACCGGGCCAATGCAGCGGCTCGCCCCGCGCCTGGAGGATCGCGGCATAGGCGCCGATCGCCGACAGCATGTTCATCGGGCTGCCCATGCCATGGCCGAAGATGATCTGCGGCCGCAGGATGGTGAAATGCCAGTCGCGCCCGGCCTGGGCAGCGCGCAGCCAATCCTCCTGCAGCCAGTAAAAATTCTCGTGACTATCGCGCGGCCAGCGCTCGCGTGCCGGCACCCGGATCGGCCTGAGATGGGCGCCGTACGCCTTGGTACCCTGCAGCAGGGTAACGTGCCGCAACCGCGGGGCGGCACGCAGCAGCGGCTGCATCAGGTTGCGCAACATGGCGAGGTTGGTCTGCATCTGGTCGGCCTCGCGCCAACCGCGGACCAGGCCGGGCTTTTCGTGGAGCGCGGCATAGACCACGTGCGTGACATCGGCGAACGCCGTGGCGACGGCGTCGCAGGCCGCCGCATCCGTCAGGTCGAGTTTCACGCAGCGATAGCGGGCGTCGAGATCGGGCGGCCGGCGCGAGACCGCGATCACCTGCGCATCCGGCAACGCCGCGAAGTGTGCCACGGCGGCGCGACCGACAATGCCCGAAGCACCCGCGACGAGAACGATTCGACCAGCCACAATGCCCTCCGCGTCAGATCAGAGACACGATAGACTGCCGGCACGCCCTCGTCCCGCCGGAGACTTCATGCACCACATCGCGCTCGCCACCGTCATCATCAGCCTGTCCCTGATCGCACCGGCGGCGGCGCAGGACGGCGTCTCCTCGTCGGCGATCGCGCGCTGTGCCGGCAAGGTTGGCCTCGACACCGCCAGCAGCGTCATGATCGACGGCATGCCGTGGGTGACGATCGAGCGCACCGAGGAAAAAGTGGGCACGCAGATGATCGCGACCACGGTGACCGGCACCGGGGCGCGGCGTCAGCGCGACGGCGCCGTCGCGCCGTTCCGTTTCACCTGCCTGCTCGACCAGAAAGGCCAGGTCGTGATGTTCCACGCCAGCCAGGTCGTGGCGAGCCTGGGCGATGCGCTGCCGCCGGCCACCGTCATCGCCGGCTCGGCCACCTACCTGCAGCGGATCGCACTGCCATCGGGGGCCGAGCTGCGCGTGCAGCTGCTCGACATCGCCCGTGATCCGACAGGTACCGTCATGACCGAGCAGGTCGTGCGCAGCAGCGGGCAGGTGCCGATCTCCTTTGCGCTGCGCCTGCCCAAGGACACGGCGATGGAGGGGCGTAAGCTTGTCCTTTCGGCGCGGCTGGTTGCGGCCGGACGGACGCTGTTCCAGCTCAAGGAACCTCGGCCCATCGGCGGCAACGATTTCCAGGCACCGATCGAACTGACGCTGGAACAAGGGCAAGCGGGGAAGCGGTAGTTCGTCCTCCCCACGCAGTGGGGAGGTGCCCGATACGACGTTTCGACGCCAAGCGTCGAAACGTCGGTGGGCGGAGGGGAGCCGACGAGATGCCCGTAACGGAGACCACGTCGGGTCCCCCTCCGGCCTTCGGCCACCTCCTCCAGCGAAGCTGGGGGAGGGCATTACTCGAGCCGGATGCCAGCGTCGGCGATGATCTTCTTCCAGGTCGCACCCTCGCTGGCGATGCGGGCCGCCAGCGCCTCCGGCGTTGATGGCGTCGCCTCGATGCCCTGCTTGGCCAGCGCCTCGCGCACATCGGGTGCCTTCAGCGCCTTCACGAACAAGCCGTTCAACGTCGCGACGACATCCGGCGGCGTTCCCGCCGGCGCCACCAGGGCGTACCAGTTCGTGGCGTCATAGCCGGCGAAGCCCAGCTCGGCGATGGTCGGCACCTCGGGATCGAAGGGCGAGCGCCGCGCGCTGGTGACCGCCAGCGCCCGGATGCGGCCCTCGCGCATGAAGCCGGTGGCGGTGGGCGCGCTGGCGATCAGCGACGGCACGTGGCCCGCGATTAGGTCGTTCATCGCCGGACCACCGCCGCGGTAGGGCGCATGTGTCAGCTTGGCACCGCTCATGGACCGCAGCAGCTCGCCGCCGAGATGACCGGCACTGCCGATGCCGGACGTGCCGTAGGTCATGCCCTCGGGCCGCTTCGCCAACGCCAGATACGCCGCCAGGGACGTCGCTGGCACGGACGGATGCACGACCAGCACGTTGGCGAACTCGACCGCCATGCTGACCGGCACGAGGTCGGTCTGCGGATCATAGCCGGCGCTTTTCATCGCATAGGGATTGACCGCCAGCACGCCGACATTGGCCAGCATGACGGTGTAGCCATCGGGCGGCGCGCGAACGAGTTCGCGGGTGGCGACATTGCCGCCGGCGCCGGGCTTGTTGTCGACCAGGATCGACAGCGCACTGTCGCGCGTCAGCTCCTGAGCCAGAATGCGGCCCACGGTGTCACCGCCGCCACCAGGCGCGAAGCCAACCAGAATCCGGATCTGCTTTGACGGAAAGGCCTGCGCGTGCGCCGCCGGCACGAGGCCGGCCAGCGCGAGGCCGGCCAGAAGCGATCGCCGATGCATGAAGCGCCCTCGTGCTGGAGCCACTGACGCAACGCGGGAACTGGATTCATACGCCGGCTCAGCCGGTGCTGTCGAACACCGCCGCGATGGTGGCACGATCGGCCTCGATCCGCAGCAACAGGTCGAGCAGCAAGCGCGCCTTCAGCGGCGGCAGACGGCCCGCGAAGATCAGGCCGGCCGCGCGCAGCGCGATCTCCGAGCCGGGCCCTTCGTAGGTCTGGCGCAGCAGCGGCCCACCGCCGGCACGCGAGGCGACCACGATCGGCAACCGCGACGCGTGCGCCACCAGCGGCGCCACCAGTGCTTCCGGCACGTGGCCGCCGCCCATCGCGCCGACCACGATGCCGCCGTAGCCGAGATGCCGCGGGTCGTTCAGCACGGCCTTCAGCACCGCACCCTGCTCGCCCAGGCCGAGCCACAGCAACGCCACCGGCGACGCACCAGCCAGGCGCAGTGCCGCGGCGGCGCCCACGGCATGGTGCACCGCCTGCTTCCAGTCGCGCACCGGCAGCATCAGCGGCACGACGCGGTCTTCGAGCAGCGTCGCCACCGGCCCCGTCGCCGGGCTGCGGAAGGCATCGAGCCGACTGGTCTCGGTCTTGGTGACGTCGAGCGCAGTATGGACATGATCGAGCATGGCCACCAGAACGCCGACCGCGCTCGCCTTGGCCCATGGCTCCGCTGCCGTGCGCACCGCGGCCAGCACGTTGCCGGGGCCGTCGGCCGAAGCCAGTTTCGGGTTGCGCATCGCCGCCGTCATCACCACCGGGATGTCGACGTCCAGCAGCAGGTCGAGCAGGAAGGCGGTCTCCTCCAACGTGTCGGTGCCCTGTGTGACGACGACGCCATCGGTCGCGCGCTGGTCGGCCATCGCCTGGATGCGCGCCGCCAGCGCATAGACGTCGTCGAGCGACAGGTTGCTGCTGCCGGTGCGCGACACGGTTTCAGCCGCGACGTCGGCGATCGCATCGAGGCCCGGCACCATGCGCACGAGATCGTCGGCACCAAGCCCATGCTTCATGCCGCCACGGTCGCCTGGTTGCGTGGCGATGGTGCCGCCCAGGGCGAGAAGGTGGATGCGAGGTTTCGTCATGCGGCCGATCCGTTCCTGATGTCTCGATTGTCATCCTACGCCATCGCATCCGTGCCTTGCCGAAAATCGCGTGGTCGCCGGTTCGCGATTCTGTATCGTGTCGATGTCGCATGGATCATCTGTGCGGCATCGTTCTCAGGGCGGGGTGGAAGTCCCCACCGGCGGTATGCGCGAGCAATCGCGCGAGCCCGCGAGCGCCTGTCGGTTCACCCCGACAGGGTCAGCAGATTCGGTGCGAAGCCGAAGCCGACGGTCACAGTCCGGATGAAAGAGAACGGGAAGAGTCCGGGAAGGCGCTCGCCTGCGTGCGATCGCCTGGCCGGAGGACGCTCGTACGCCCTGATTCTGTGTTCCCTTTGGAGGACGACATGAATCAGGTATCCCAGCAGACAGTCAGCACTTCCCCGTCATTGCCATCGGCCGCCGGCGCGCGCGTCGCGTTCGTGCAATCGTGCTGGCACAAGGACATCGTCGATCGCTGCCGCGAGTCGTTCGTCGATGAAATGGTCCGCCGCGGCTTCGCCGAAACGGACATCGAGGTTTTCGAAGTACCGGGCGCCTTCGAGATCCCGCTGCACGCCAAGATGCTGGCGCGCACCGGCCGCTATGCCGCCATCGTCGCCTCGGGCTTCGTGGTCGACGGCGGCATCTACCGCCACGAGTTCGTGGCCGATGCCGTGATATCGGGTCTGATGCGCGTGCAGCTCGAGACCGACGTGCCGGTGATCTCGGCCGTGCTGACGCCGCAGCAGTTTCACGAGCATGACGTGCACCACAGCTTCTTCCACCAGCACTTCGTGGTGAAGGGAGCCGAGGCGGCCAACGCCTGCACGGCGACCCTGGAGAACCTGGCGCGGGTCAAGCTGATGGCGGCATAGCACGCCTCAGCCGGGACGCTTCATGGTGCGCTTGTTGTCGAACCGTGAAGCGTCTCTCGCCCCACACCCACCTCACCTGTCGATCGGCTCAAAGGCGATGAACTCCGCTTTCAACGGCGGCGGGATCAGCGGATGCCGCTCGAGGTGATCGTGGACGTCCTTGTAGAACCGGCGATAGGTGTTGTTCAGGATGGCGATCGTGTAGTTGCTGTGGGTCCGCGGCGTCATCCTGTACTGCACCGGCTGGCGATCCACCTTGCCATCGGCGACAATCCGTATCGCGCTGCCGCTGGCGTTGATGTCGTCCTGGAAGTGCTTGATCCACGCCGCCGTTGTTCCATCGGAGGTGCCGGTGATCGCGACTTTCGGACCCGGCGGCCCGTGCGCCGCCCCGCGCGGATGCGCGTAAATCTGTTGCAGGAAGAACTGCACCAGCATCACGTCGGTCGGCTTGTTGGGGCACCCCGGGCCAACAGTCCTTTGAAGGTTGTATAAAGGGATTTCCTTGTAGGCCACGGCTGTTGCGCCCCTGTGTGTGCAGATGCCAGCGATCAACAGCCATCGCGGCGCTTTATTCCAGCACGGTGCCGGCCGCAGCGATTCAATCGTCTTGTACCGGATGCGCCGCCGGGGGAAACTTGCAGTCCAATGGAGGACAGGCAGGGCGATCGTGGCTGAGACGTTGGGGGCAGTGCAACACGATGGCGACGTCGACGACGTCAAAGCGTTGCCGGTCGGCACACGCATCGGCAGCCATGAGATCGTGGCGGTACTGGCCCACAACGACGGCGGCATCACCTATCGCGCCCGCGACACGCAGGCCAATCGCGACGTCACCCTGAAGGAGTACCTGCCGACGGCGCTGGCCCGACGCGCCGAGGGAACACAGGTGCTGCCGCGCGCGGGGCGGGCAACGCAGGATTTCCAGCGGGGCCGAGACCGGTTCCTCGCCGAGGCGGAGGCGCTCACGCGGCTGCAGGACGTCGCCGATATCGAAACCGTGCATGAGGTCCTCAAAGGCAACGACACCGTCTATGCGGTCACGGCGCCGGTGCCGGGGGAAGCGCTGGCCGCGCGACTGCAGCGCGACCGGCGGCTGTCACGCCTGGCCATCGACCGGATCGTCGCGCCGCTGCTGGATGGACTGGAGCGCGCGCATGCCGCGGGTTGCCTGCACCTGGACATCAGACCGGCCACCATCCTGATTGACCGGACCGATCATCCGACATTGATCGATTTCGCCGCGTGGCGTGTCGGACTGCGCGGTGTCGCCCGTGAAGCGCCGTCGGCCTACGTGCCGCCCGAGATGACGGCCTCGGCGCAGCCCGGTCCGTGGACGGACATCTATGCCCTGGGCGCGACGCTGTACCACGGCGTGACCGGCGCATCGCCACCGGCTGCCGCCGCGCGGCTGAAGCAGGATACCCTCGAGCCGGCGACGCGCGCGGCGATGGGGCACTATGCCCCTGCCCTGCTCGCCTTCATCGATGCGGCACTGCGGCTGCGGGAGGCCGAGCGTCCGCAGTCCGTCACCGACTGGCGCCGGATGTTGCTGGCCGCACCGACGCCACCGGCACGAACAAACAACCGTGCGCATGCCCGGACCGGCCCATCGCGGCGTCGGCCGGCCCAGGCGCGCCTGTGGCCGGCCGTCAGCCTGCTGATGATCAGCCTGATCGGCGGTGTCGGCTATCTCTGGTATAGCGCCGAAGACGAAGCGGCGCGCGCGGCAGCGGCCGCGAAAGCCGCGGCCGATGCGGCGGTGAAGCAGCGAGCGCAGGAGAAGGCCACCCAGGAAGCGCAGGAACGCGCCCGTCTCGCCGCGGCCGGATGGTCCGAGCTTCAGAACAGCACCGACCCCGCACCGCTGCGTGCGTTTGCCGCCCGGTTCACCGGTACACCCGAAGCCCGTTTGGCGCAGCAGCGCGCGGACGCGCTCGACGCTGCCGCCAGACGACGGGCCGAGGAAGAAGCCGCACGACGTGCCGCGGAGGCCGCGCAGGAGAAGGCCCGGGTGGTCGCCGCGGCATGGGCCGATGTCCAGGGCAGCGAGGACCCGGCCCGCCTGCGCGCCTTCGCCGAGCGGTTTGCCGGCACGCCCGAAGCGCAGCAGGCCACGGCGCGGGCGGACCAGATCGAGGCGGCGGCGAAACGGCAGGCCGACGAGGAGGCCAAGCGCCGCGCCGCAGAAGCCGCCCGGGAGAAGGCGCGCGCCGCCACGACCCAGTGGCCCGAATTGCAGAACAGCGAAGACGTGGCACGGCTGCAGCAGTTCGCCACCGACTTCGCCGGCACGCCCGAAGGGCGACTGGCGCTCAACCGGGCCGACGAACTGAAGGCCGCGCAGGAGCAGGCGCGGAGCCGGTCCGAGAAAGCGCCCGATCGCGCCCCGGAGACACGCGAGGGACCGCGTTCCTTCACATACCCGGACGGCAGCCGCTACGTGGGCACCCTCAGCAACGGCAAGCGCAATGGTCAGGGCACGTATACCTATGCCAATGGCGATCGCTATGTCGGCGCCTGGCAGAACGACGACATGCACGGCCAGGGCGTCTACACCTTCGCCGACGGCGGGCGCTATACGGGCGAATGGCGCAACGACAAGATGCACGGGCACGGGGTGCGGACATGGCCCGACGGCGATCGCTACGATGGTGCATGGCGCGCGGGCAAGAAGCATGGCAGCGGCACCTATGCGTTCAACAGCGGTGATCGCTATGTCGGCGACTGGGTGGACGATGCCATGCAGGGCCGTGGCATCTACACCTGGAAGGACGGTGGCCGCTACGAAGGCGAATGGCGCGACGACAAGCAGAACGGGCATGGCGTCCGGGTCTTCTCGGACGGCGTACGGTATGAAGGTGAATGGAAGGACGACCAGGCTCATGGCCAGGGCATGCGGCGCGATCCCGACGGCGACGTCTTCACCGGCCGCTGGCAGAACGGTTGCTTCATGGACGGCGACCGCGCCGTGGCGGTGGGTACCGACCTGGAAGACTGCAAGCGCTAGTCTAACGCGCGTCAAGTTCCCTGGGAGCGCGGGCGTTTCGCCCGCATCGGCGCACGGCGCCGAGCCATGAGCGGGGCGCGACGCCCGCGCTCCCAGGATCATTCCGTGGCGGTTTTTGCCGACTCGTCAACCTCGCCCGTGAACAGCTGCGATATCTGCTGCGCCGTGTAGTAGCCGCGCTGCAGGTCGCGTGCGATCAGGGCGGGATCACGCCGGCGCGGATCGCCGTAGCCGCCACCGCCGGGCGTGCTGACACGCACGACATCGCCCGGACCGACCTCGATGTCCTGGTCCTTCGACAGGTGCGGCGGCGTATAGCTGCCGCCGCCGGACTCGATGCGCACGGTGTTGACGCCGCCGTCGCTGCCGCCCAGCGCGCCCTGCGGACCGACGCGGCCGTGGTCCATCACCATCGACACGCGCGCCTCGCCGCGCCGGATGCGGATGGCGTAGCGCACGCCCATGCCGCCGCGATGCTGGCCGGCGCCGCCGGTGCCCTCGGCCAGCGCAAATTCCTCGAACAGCACGGGGTAGTACTGCTCGGTGACCTCGATCGGCGGCATCTTGGAAATGCCGATGGTGGAGCAGCCGTTGCTAAGCCCGTCGCCCTCGTAGCTGCCGCCGTAGCCACCGCCGGTGAACAGGTACATCACGTAGGAGCGGTCGCGCATGGGATCACGGCCGCCGATCGCCAGGTTGCCGGAGGTGCCGGCGGGTGCCGCGAACAGGCGATCGGGAATCGCCTTGGTGAGCGCCGCGAACACCGCCTCGGCGATGCGCTGGCTGACCTCGGCGGCGCAGCCTGACACCGGCCGCGGATACTTCGCGTAAAGGAACGTGCCTTCCGGTTCGATGATCTCAAGTGGCTCGAAGGTGCCGGCGTTGATCGGCACGTCGGGGAATACGTGCTTGATGGCCAGGTAAATCGCCGAGCGCGTGGTGGCGATGACGCTGTTCATCGGCCCACGGCATGGCGGGCTGGAGCCGGTCATGTCGAAGTTCAGCGTCTCGCCGCGCTTGGTGATCTTCATGCGGATGGTGAGCGGCTCGTCGACCACGCCGTCGGAGTCGACGATCGAACTGCCCTCGTAGACGCCGTCGGGGATGGTCGCGATCTTGGCGCGCATCTGCTGGGCGGCGCGGCGGCGCAGCTCGGCGATGGCGCTGCGTACGACGTCCTCGCCGTAGCGGTCGACCAGGTCGGTCAGGCGCCGCTCGCCGGTGTCGAGGGCGGCAGCCTGCGCCTTGATGTCGCCGATGCGCTGGTCGGCGATGCGGATGTTGCTGAGGATGATGGCGAGGATCTCGGCATCCATCACGCCCTTCTTGAAGAACTTCACCGGCGGCAGGCGCAGTCCTTCCTGCTCGACCTCGGTGGCGCTGGCCGAGAAGCCGCCCGGCACCATGCCGCCGACATCAGGCCAGTGGCCGGTGTTGGCGAGCCAGGCAAACAGCTTGCCCTTGTAGAAGAACGGCTTCACGAAGCGCACGTCCATCAGGTGCGTGCCGCCGAGATAGGGATCGTTGACGATGAAGACGTCGCCGGGATCGACCTGGCCACTGTAATGGCTCTTCACCCGCTCGATCACGGACCGCGTCGAATACTGCATGGTGCCGACGAACACCGGCAGGCCGAGTTCGCCCTGCGCGATCAGCGATCCGTCGACGGTGTCGTAGATGCCGTCCGAGCGGTCCATGCCTTCGGAGATCACCGGCGAGAAGGCCGAGCGCACGAACGCCAGGTCCATCTCGTTGCAGACCTGGTTGAGGCCGTTCTGGATCACGGCCAAGGTCACGGGATCGATGGTGGTCATGGGGTGCTCATCAACGAGAGTTGAGACCTCCTCCCCACGAAGTGGGGAGGTGCCCCGAAGGGGCGGAGGGGACCTCACGTGGTCTTGGTAACTGGGACCACGTCAGCTCCCCCTCCGCCCTTAGTGCGACCGCAGCACATGGGTAACAGATTGTACTCAGCACATGGGTGACAGTTTTCTCGC
>NZ_VOHA01000043.1 GCF_007859315.1 Reyranella sp. CPCC 100927 | reverse complement strand
CGGTGGCGGCGGGGCAGCCACGACGGGCGGTGCCGGCGGGGCCGGTGGCGCAGGCGGCGGCGCCTCGACGGGCTTGGCGGCAGGCGGTACCGGTTTCGCGACGGCAGGTGCCGGCGCGGGTGTGTGCGCTACGGGTCCCGTTGGCGGTACGACCCGCTTCTTCTTGACCTCGACGGTCACGGCCTTGGTGCGGCCATGCGAGAATTTCTGGCGCACCTGTCCCGTCTCGACCTTGGGCTTCAGATCCAGCCGGCCGGCGCCACCCAGCGTCAGCGGCTTGGTCTGCTTGGTCTCGGTGCTTTCGCTCATGTTCTGCCGTTCTCCAATCCGCATACGCCCGCTACACGCCCACAGCCTTGCCGGCAGCGCCGCGATACACGGCCCAGCGACCGATTTCCATCGCCACGCGCCCGGCAAGCGGACCGGCGGCGACACTGATATAGGTCGCGTCGTCGCGACCGAAAACGCGGCCCAGCGATGCCGCGTCGATGAAATCCACAACCGCGCCGCCGCGACCGACAAGCTTGGCGCGGCTGTCACTGGTGCGCGCCTCCTCGGCACAGACGACCAGCCCCGCGCGCTGGCTGCGCAAGCGCTCTTCGACCTTGGCGAAGCCGTTGACCGCAGCGCCGGCCCGGCGCGCCAGCGCCAGGGCTTCCAGCGCCCGATCACGCAACAGGCCCTCCAGCCGCTCGGGCAGGTCGGCATCGACGACGACCGCGCGCCGCGCGCCGCGCGCGAAGGCCTTGCGCGCGATGGCCTGCTCCACGGCTGCCCGTGTCGCAGTCACCCACATGCCGCGGCCCGGCAACTTGCGCGCCAGATCCGGCACGATGCGCCCGTCCGGCGCAACGACGAACCGGATCATGTCGTCGGGCGACTGCTCCTGGCCGGTGGCAAGGCAGGTGCGCACCGGCCCGTCCGCCCGGTCATGCATGACCGGCGTCGGTATCGTTGCTGCACTCTCGACCGCCACCTGCACCTCGTCCGTCTCCTTCTCGCGCCGCCTTACGCCGTTGCGCCCTGGGCCGCATCGGCGGGCGGCTCCTCGCCCTCGAACCAGTGCGCCCGCGCCGCCATGATGATGGCGTTGGCCGCCTCGGCATCCATCTCGTCCTCGCCGACGATCTCGCGCAGCTCATCGCCGGCAAGGTCGGCCAGGTCATCCAGCGTCTTCACGCCCTTCTCGCCCAGCTGCACCAGCATGCCCGCCGTCAGGCCTTCGACGGCCTTCAGGTCGTCGGACACCCCAAGCTCGACACGGCGCTTTTCGAACTCGGCGTCGCGCGTTTCGATATAGGCCCCGGCCCGGCGCTGCAACTCGCCAGCCAGTTCCTCGTCGAAGCCCTCGATCGAGGTCAGCTCCTCGAGGCCGACATAGGCCACTTCCTCGATGCGCGAGAAACCCTCGGCAACAAGAAGATGGGCAATGACCTCGTCGACATCCAGCGCCTCCCGGAAGGCTTCGGCGCGTTCGCGCGTCTCCTTCTGGCGGCGTTCGGACTCCTCGCTCTCCGGCACGATGTCGATATCCCAGCCGGTGAGGATCGCTGCCAGACGCACGTTCTGGCCGCGGCGACCGATCGCCAGCGACAGCTGGTCGTCGGGCACCACGACTTCGATCGTGCCCTTGTCTTCGTCGAGCAGCACCTTGGCGACCTCGGCCGGCGCCAGCGCGTTGACCACGAAGTTGGCGGTGTCGGGCGACCATGGAATGATGTCGATCTTCTCGCCCTGCAGTTCCTGCACGACGGCCTGCACGCGGCTGCCGCGCATGCCGACGCAGGCGCCGATGGGATCGATGCTGGGATCGTGGCTCAGCACCGCGATCTTGGCGCGGCTGCCGGGATCGCGCGCCACCGCCTTGATCTCGATGATGCTGTCATAGATTTCCGGCACTTCCTGGGTGAACAGCTTGGCCATGAACTGCGGATGGGTGCGCGACAGGAAGATCTGCGGGCCGCGCGGCTCCTCGCGCACGTCGTAGATATAGGCGCGCACCCGGTCGCTGGGCCGCAGCGCCTCGCGTGGAATCGATTCGTCGCGACGGATGATGGCCTCGGCGCGGCCGCCCAGATCGACGATGGTGTTGCCGAAGTCGACGCGCTTGACCGTGCCCGACACGATCTCGCCGACGCGGTCCTTGAATTCCTCGTACTGCCGCTTGCGCTCGGCCTCGCGCATGCGCTGGGTGATCACCTGCTTGGCCGTCTGGGCTGCGATGCGGCCGAAATCGATCGGCGGCAGTTCGTCGGTCAGGAAGTCGCCGACCTGCGCGTCCGGATTGCGCCGCTGCGCCTCGGGCAGCGAGATCTGGGTGTTCTCGTTCTCGACCGCCTCGACCACCTGCATGAAGCGCAACAGCTTGATCTCGCCGTTCTTGCGGTCGATCTCGGCGCGGATGTCGTGCTCCAGACCATACTTGGAACGGCCAGCCTTCTGGATCGCCAGTTCCATGGCCTCCAGCACCTCTTCGCGATCGAGTCCCTTCTCGCGCGCCACCGTATCGGCGACCTGGATCATCTCCAGGCGGGGAATATCGGCTGTCGTGGCCATCGTCTGTTGCTCCGTATCAATTCGCGCGCGTGCCGCCGTGGTGCTCAATGAGCACCCGGCGGCGCGCCGTCACTGACTGCCGCCAGCTTGCCGGCCTCGGCGATCAACGCATCCGTCAGCACCAGCTTGGCGCGCGACACGCGCGGCAGCGGCAACTGAACCTCGGCGCCGTCCTCCAACCGCAACCGGGCATTCTCACCGTCGAGCCCCATCAGCACGCCCTTGAAGCGCTTGCGACCGTCCAGCGGTTCGTCCAGTTCGACGCGCGCCAGATGGCCGATCCACCGCTCCCAGTCCTTGCGACGCACCAGCGGGCGGTCGATACCGGGCGAACTGACTTCGAGCGTGTAGGCGCCATCGATGGGGTCCTCGACATCGAGGATCGCCGACACCGTGCGGCTGAGCCGTTCGCAATCGTCGACCGTCATTGCGGCACCGTCGACCCGCTCGGCCATGATCTGGAGGCGCCCGTCACGGCCGCCGCCGGCCAGCATGACGCGCACGAGCTCATAGCCCAGCCCTTCCGCTGCCGGGCCGATAATGCCCTCGATCCGCCGTTCCAGCTCCGTCACGCCGCCTCTTCGTCGCTCCGTCGCGATCACGTCTTTCATGGCCGCTGCAGGGCTTTGGCGGATGGAAACGAGAAGAGCGGGCTTTTTGGCCCGCTCTTTCTTGTTAGGTCCGCCGGACGGGACCGCTATGTGAGGCCGCATATAGGTAAAACGGGGTCCAGAGTCCAGGGGAATCCTGGGCTGCTGTCGCTACCAGAGGCGCCGGATCGGATAGGCATCGAAAGGTTGCTCGATCGATACCAACGGCAACGCTTCGACCATGGCCTGGGCGATCAGCAGGCGGTCGAACGGGTCGCGCGACGGACCGGGTAACGTGCCTGCTGTCTGGGCGTGTTGAATCGAAATTGGCAGTTCATGAAACCCCTGCGCGGCGACATAACTGCCGAGATCGGCGACGATGCGTTCGACCTGCGGTAGCTTGCCCAAGCGGTATTTGGTGGCAATTTCGAATGCGCTCGCCGCACTGACGTAGATCACCTCTTCTGTTCGAATTGCCTCGGCAACCGATTGGGAGAGCTGAGGGGCGTCGATCGACCACCAGATCAGCGCGTGTGTGTCGAGAAGAATGGGCATCGGAGCGACCCTACTTCAGGCCCCAGAGTTCCAATTCCTCGTCCGGTAGCGGGTCCCAAAAGGCATCATCGAGCGCAATTAGCCCCTTCATAGTCCCCGGACGGCGACGCGTTTGTGGCTGATCGATTGGCACCAGCTTCGCGACTGGCTTGTCACCCCGCGCAATGACAACCACCTCACCCGCTTCGACGCGGCGGATGAGTTCGGAGAAACGAGTCTTGGCAGCATGGATCGTGACAGGTTTGCCCATAGCAACGATATAAGGCGCCAAGTGGACTAAGTCCAGTGGACTAAGTCCGTCTGAATCTCAGGAAGGCGGGACGGCGGCCGGCCAGCATCTTCTGCTCGTAGCGGGTAGGCGGCCAGTCATCCGGCCGCTGGCGCCAGTCGCCGGGACGCTCGGCCAGCCACGTGAAAGCCGGGTGTAGGCAGGCTTGCTCCAGCATCCACAGCAGATGGACCGGATCATCCGTTGCCAAGCGCAACTCAGCACCCGGCACCATCAGTTCCGCCAGCCGATCAAGTGTTTGGCGGCAGACGAACCGGCGTTTCTGGTGGCGAGCCTTGGGCCAGGGGTCGGGGAATAGCACGAAAGCGCGGCCCAGCGAGCCCGGCGGCAGGGCCGCCATGATGAACCGGGCATCATTGTCGAACACCCTGACGTTGCCGACGCCGGTGCGCTCAATGTGGGCCAGGCACTTGGCGATGCCGTTGATATAGGGCTCGCAGCCGATCAGCCCGACGTCGGGGTTGTGTTCGGCGTGCCAGACCAGGTGCTCACCCGAGCCGAAACCGACCTCCAGCCAGTAGCCGCCGGGCATCGGCCGGCCGAACAGCGCCGCAAGATCCAGCGGCGCCGGATGATCCTTGGGATCGAGGCTGTGGGTTGCCGGCACCAGCAGCCGGGGCAGCAGTGTCTCGAGCAGGCCCTGCTGGCCTGGCCGCAGTTTCTTGCCCTGCCGGCGGCCATAGAGCGTGCGCCGACGCGCGCCTTCTTCAGGCTGGGGCAGCGACCCGGTCATCGGCAAGCGTCCGTCAGTTCATGATATCGTAGTCGACCACGATCACATCGCCGACATGCCAGGCCGTTTCGGGTGTGAACGGATCACGGATGCGCACCGTCACGACCGCGTTGGCGCGGCGGCTCAACGCGGCCTGATGGGCGGCGTCGCCACCCAGTTGCAGGCGCTGAGCCGCCGCGATGCGCTGGCCCGACGCCGTGACGCACCGCGGCGGCGACAAGGTCAGAATATAGGCCGTGAAGGTCGAACCGTTGGGATGACTGGCCGTCACCGGTGCGACCCTGCCGCTGATCACGTCGCCCGAGACGAGGCACGGCGTCTGCGCCTGGGCGGCCGGGACCGCAGCCCCGATGAAGGCAGCTCCCAGCGACAACGCGCGCAGCACGGCAACCGGTTTCATGACCCCTTCCCGGGGCCCAGACGGCCCCGCAGGCTGTAGATCAGCTCCAACGCCTCCCGCGGTGTGAGCTCGTCGGGGTTGATACCGGCCAACGCCGCTTCAATCTCGGACTCTTTCGCCGCACCGCTGCCGCCGGAGGGTCGCTTGGGCGCTGCGGCAAACAGCGGCAGGTCGTCGGCCAGCCGCGTGACGGCGCCCGACTGCTCGCCCTGCTCCAATGCCGCCAGCACCTCTTCGGCCCGGGCCACGACGGCGGGCGGCAGGCCGGCCAGCTTCGCGACATGGATGCCGTAAGAGCGATCGGCGGCGCCCGGCGCCACTTCGTGCAGGAATACCACCTCGCCCTGCCACTCCTTCACACGCATGGTGTAGGGCTTGAGCGCTGCCAGCCGTGTCGCGAGTGCCCCCAACTCGTGATAGTGCGTGGCAAACAGCGCCCGACAGCGATTGACCTCGTGCAGATGCTCCAGGGCGGCCCAGGCGATCGAAAGTCCATCGAACGTCGCGGTACCGCGGCCGATCTCGTCGAGAATCACCAGGCTGCGCGCGCTCGCCTGGTTGAGGATGGCGGCGGTCTCCACCATCTCGACCATGAAGGTCGAACGGCCGCGCGCCAGATCGTCGGCAGCGCCGACGCGGCTGAACAGCCGATCGACAATGCCGACCGTGGCCTGGTCGGCCGGCACGTAGGCGCCCATCTGGGCCAGGATCGCCATCAGCGCATTCTGGCGCAGGAAGGTCGATTTGCCGGCCATGTTGGGTCCGGTCAGCAGCCACAGCCGCCGGTCGTCGCCCAGCGCGCAGTCGTTGGCGACGAACCCGCTGGTACGCTGGCGTCGCAGCGCTGCCTCGACCACGGGATGGCGACCGCCGGTAACGGCGAACGTGGGCTCCGCCACCATCGCCGGCCGCGTCCAGCGTTCGGCCACCGCAAGCTCGCCCAGCGCCGCCGCGACATCGAGCGCCGCCAGAGCCTGGGCGGCGGCGGCGATCGCGGACGACCGCTCCAGTACCCCGCGCGCGAGCTCATCGAACAGCTTCAACTCCAACTGCAGGGCGGCGTCGGCGGCACGGCCGATCTTGGCCTCCAGCTCGCCCAGCTCGACGGTGGCATAGCGCGTGGCGCTGGCCATGGTCTGGCGATGGATGAAGCCGTGCGCCTGCGGCTCGAAGCGGCCGAGGTTGGTCTGGGTGATCTCGATGTGATAGCCGATGACGTTGTTGTGCCGGATCTTCAGCGACGCCACGCCGGTTGCGGCGCGGTATTTGGCTTCGAGACCGGCAATGGTCTTGCGGCTGTCGTCGCGCAAGGTGCGCAGCTCGTCGAGCTCTGTCGTGTGGCCGGCACGGATGAAACCGCCGTCGCGGGTGAGCAGCGGCAGCTCGTCGGCCAGCGCCGCCGCCAGTATGTCGACCACGGCCGCGTGTCCGCTGAGCGCACTCACCAGATCGTCGAGCTGCGGCGGGCGACGCAGGCCCGGCGCATCGGCCAGCAGGACCGCCATCTCGCCACCCTGACGCAGGCCATCGCGCAGGCTGGCCAGATCGCGCGGGCCGCCGCGGCCAACCGAGAGCCGCTGCAGGGCGCGTTCGATGTCCGGCACCTGGCGCAGGCGCTCGCGCAGCGCCTCGCGCAGCGCCGGCGTCTCGACCGCAAACCGCACCAGGTCGAGCCGGGCCTCGATCGCGGCGATATCGGTGAGCGGCGCCGCCAGCCGCTCGGCCAGCAGACGGGCGCCGGGACCGGTCAAGGTACGGTCGATGGTGGCCAGCAGGCTGCCATCGCGGCGGCCGTCCAGGGACCGCACCAGCTCCAGGTTGCGGCGGGTCGCCGGGTCGATCTCCATGGTGCCCGACGCGCTCTCGCGCCGCGGCGGCGACAGTGCCGGCACCTTGCCCGCCTGGGTAAGGTCGACATAGTCGACCAAGGCACCGCAGGCGGCGACCTCGGCGCGGCTGAAACTGCCGAAGCCGTCCAGGGCGCCGACGCCAAACAAGCGTTGCAGGCGCTGGCGTGCATTGTCGCTGTCGAAGCGCGCCGAAGGCAGCGGCGTCAGCGCCGTCTTCCAGTCGGCGAGCGCCGCGGCGCTCTCCGGTCGCGCCAGCAGGCGATCGGGCAGCAGGATCTCGCCCGGCTCCAGCCGCGCCAGGGCAGCCACCAACCCCGCCGCCTCGATCGGCTGCACGGCGAAACTGCCGGTTGAAAGATCAAGCCAGGCCAGGCCCATCGCACCCTGCGCCTCCGACAGGGCGGCCAGGTAGTTGTGGGCGCGGGCATCCAGCAGCGCGTCCTCGGTCAGCGTGCCGGGGGTGATGACGCGCACGACGTCGCGGTTCACCACGGATTTCGCACCGCGCTTTTTCGCCTCGGCAGGATCTTCGGTCTGCTCGCAGACGGCGACCTTGAAGCCCTGCCGGATCAGGCGTGAGAGGTAGGCCTCGTGGCTGTGCACGGGCACACCGCACATCGGAATATTTTCGCCCTGGTGCTGGCCGCGCTTGGTCAATGCGATGTCGAGCGCCGCCGAGCCCTTGACCGCATCGTCGAAGAACAGCTCGTAGAAATCGCCCATGCGATAGAACAGCAGATGGTCGGGATGGCGCCGCTTGATGGACAGGTACTGCACCATCATGGGCGTCATCGCCACTGCCGGCTCGGCATCGCCGCGCGGCGTCGCAGGGGACAGGTCATCAGGCGTGCGCGTATCGGGCACGGAAACCAACGTCTTGATGTCAAAGGAATTGTGACGGCACTTTACATGGTGGGAGTTTCCACGTCGATGCATGTCGGCTAGAACGCTGGGGACAAGCAATGCCGGATCTGTTGGCACAGGTCTGGCAGATGCCCATGAAGCGCACTCAAGTGTCGAGAGGGAACGCCCGTGTCCGAGACTCCGTTCGATGTCGAGCCCAAACAGGTCGAATCCGGCGATCTGGCAGCCGACTCGTTGCGCATGCATGCAGCCGGACGGCCGGGCAAGATCGAGATCATCCCAACCAAGCCGCTGACGACCCAGCGCGATCTGTCCCTGGCCTATTCGCCGGGTGTCGCCGCGCCGTGCCTGGAGATCCAGCGCGACCCCTCGACCGCCTACGACTACACATCCAAAGGCAACATCGTTGCCATCATCTCCAACGGCACCGCCGTGCTGGGCCTGGGTGACCTGGGCGCGCTGGCCGGCAAGCCGGTGATGGAGGGCAAGGCCGTCCTGTTCAAGCGCTTCGCCGACGTCGACGGCATCGACCTCGAGGTCGACACCAAGGATCCTGACGAGTTCATCAATTGCGTGAAGCTGCTGGGACCGACTTTCGGCGGCATCAACCTGGAGGACATCAAGGCACCGGAGTGTTTCATCATCGAGCAACGTCTGCGCGAACTGATGGACATCCCGGTCTTCCATGACGACCAGCACGGCACCGCCATCGTCTCGGCCGCCGGCCTGATCAACGCGCTGCACCTCACCGGCCGCGACATCAAGGACGTCAAGATGGTGGTGAACGGCGCCGGTGCCGCCTCGATCGCCTGCATCGAGCTGGTCAAGGCCATGGGCCTGCCGCATGAGAACGCTATCCTGTGCGACACCAAGGGCGTGATCTACCAGGGCCGCACCGAGGGCATGAACCAGTGGAAGTCGGCCCACGCCGTGCGCACCAAGGCGCGCACCCTGGAAGAGGCGATGAAGGGTGCCGATGTCTTCTTCGGCCTGTCTGTGAAGGGTGCGGTGACCCAGGAGATGGTCCGCAACATGGCGGCAAAGCCGATCATCTTCGCCATGGCCAACCCCGATCCCGAGATCACGCCGGAGGACGTCAAGGCCGTTCGTGGCGATGCCATCGTCGCTACCGGCCGCAGCGACTATCCCAACCAGGTCAACAACGTCCTGGGCTTCCCCTACATCTTCCGCGGTGCGCTCGACGTGCGGGCGCGTACCATCAACGAGCAGATGAAGATTGCCGCTGCCGAGGCGCTGGCCACGCTGGCACGCGAGGACGTGCCCGACGAGGTCGACCGCGCCTATTCCGGCCGCCGCCTGCGCTACGGCGCCGACTACATCATGCCGGTGCCGTTCGATCCGCGCCTGATCGTCGAGGTCTCGGCCGCGGTGGCCCAGGCCGCGATGGATACGGGCGTGGCGCGCAAGCCCATCATCGATATGGCCGAGTACAAGCGCCAGCTGTCGAGCCGCCTCGACCCGACCGGGGCGTGGCTGCAGAGCCTGTTCGACCAGGTCAAGGCCAACCCGCGCCGCATCGTCTTCGCCGAAGGCGAGGAAGAGCGCACGATCCGCGCCGCCGTCGCCTTCCGCGACAACGGCTACGGCACGCCGATCCTGATCGGCCGCGACGATCAGGTGCGCGAGACCATGAAGTCGCTCGGTATCACCGACGAGAGCGGCCTGGAGATCCACAACGCGCGGCTGTCGACCAAGAACCAAGCCTACACCAACATGATCTACAACCGCGTACAGCGTCACGGCTTCCTGCGTCGCGACGTGCAGCGCATGGTGAACCAGGGCCGCAACGTGTTCGGTGCCTGCATGGTGGCGGCCGGCGATGCCGACGGCATGGTGACCGGCATCACGCGGCGCTTCCCCGAATGCTACAGCGACGTCACCCGGGTGATCGACGTCGAGAGCGGCAAGGTGCCGATCGGTTATTCGATCGTGGTGTCGCGCCAGGGTACCGTGTTCCTGGCCGACACGTCGGTGAACGAGACACCGACCTCGACCCAGCTCGCCATCATCGCCAAGCAGATGGTGCACAACGCGCGCCAGATGGGACATGAGCCGCGCGTGGCCTTCCTGTCGTTCTCCAACTTCGGCTCGCGCGAGATGGAGCGCACCACCCGCATCCGCGACGCCATCCGCATCCTCGCCGACGAGGGCGTCGACTTCGAGTTCGACGGCGAGATGCAGGCCGACATGGCGCTCGACTACGAGCTGCTGAAGTCGACCTACCCGTTCTGCCGCCTGACCGGCCCCGCCAACATCCTGATCATGCCCGGCCTGCACTCGGCCCATATCTCGTCACGGCTGATGCAGCATATGGGCGGCGTGACGGTGATCGGACCGGTGATCGACGGCCTGCAGAAGCCGGTGCAGATCGTGCAGATGGGCGCCACGGTCAGCGACCTGGTGAGTCACGCGGCGCTGGCCGCCTATCACACGCTGCGGCGGTGATGGGCGTTCGGCCAGGAATGCTTGCGCAGGAGCGGTCCGAACAGAGCAGCGCCGATCTCAAACGCTTCAGCCATCGTCAGCCGGTCTCCTGGGCTGGGCGAATGTCCTGCGTTTGCACACCGGTCCAAGTGCGCATCACTGCAGAGGAAGACGGTGCTGGGGCAGCATGACTGCGCGGCCCGACCGTCGAACATGAGCGTGTACAGGACCACGGCGTCCGCCGGCGTGACGGATCGTACGGCAAGGCCGTGGTCTCGGGTTTCCACGTGGATGGGAGTCTGGCACCAGGCACAGGACGACGTGATCACGGTGTCGACCCCGCACATAGCACCGACACCCAGCGCATCGATCGCGCACAGTGCATTCACCGTACGACGACCGAATGTGACCTGATGTCCGGTCCTATCGCCAGCAAAGGGATACGCCGCCACGACCGCGGCATCCGCGGCGTCGAGAACCACGAGATCCCGGGCTTGTAGGGCCTGCAACGCACGCTGCGTCTCTTCACGTGATCGGCCAGCCGCCTGCGCAACGGCCGTGGCGTCAGGCGCGCCGCCGTGATCCCGGAACAAGCTAAGAATGGCCTGCCATACGTGATCATGGTCGGGATCGAGACCGGACCATCGCGTCACGCCGTCGGGCTGCGCCTCCAGCCGCCTCTGCAACGTGCGGCGCGCGCCGGATAACGTGATCATCGACCAGTTTGGCCGCATGATACCGGGACGCAGGGCGGCGACGAGCGATGCGCCGGGGACAGGCATATTCATGGCGACCTGCCTGCCGCACGAGCGGCAAGCGCCCGAACTGCATCGCGATCAGCCGCGGGGGCAGAGATCCGCAGCGTCGTTCGCCCGCCGCCTTCCTCGACCGTCAGGGTCAGCGCGTCGCAGCACTGCCGCTCTTTCACGATCAGGGCGTCAAGGACCGCACGCAAGCCGTCCTGTGCCGCGAAGATCAGCACCACGCCTTCGTCGGTGGCTTGTACCTGTCCGGCGAAGCGGTCGACCAGACCATCGATCTCCGCCATGCGATCGGCGAAAGCATCGCGGGTCAGGGAACAGAACGACCAGGCCGCTGTGGTCTGCGGCGTGTTGCCGCCGCAGCACTGCTGCACCGGCGGACAGGGAGCCGAGCCATAGGAACAGAACACGCAGCAGTCACCCGGCTTCGGCCTGAGCAGCGTCTTGCAGCCGGCGCATTCGTAGAAATACAGGCAGGCGTCGGTCGGCATGACTTCGCGCGAAGCCGTGCCACACGCCGGGCAGATGATGGTCGACTCCAGGATTGGCAAGGAAGAGGATTGCATCTCCGGCATAGCACAACCACCATCAGGGGATCGCAGGCGGAACCCGCGCTTCCAGGGTCTAGTGCCTGTAGCCACTACAGGGTCAAGCGTCCGGAGCATGCCATGACCGCGACCGCACTCCTGCCGATCGGCGCACTCGCCAAGAGCGCCGGTGTTCCGGTGGAAACCATCCGCTACTACGAGCGCGAAGGCCTGCTGCCCAAGCCCGGGCGCAGTCGTGCCGGGTACCGGCTGTACCATACGGCCGACGCCGAGCGTCTGCAGTTCATTCGCCGCGCCCGCGATCTCGGCTTCAGTCTCGAGGAGGTCCGGCAGCTGCTTGGCCTCGCCGACCGCACGGCGCCGTGCGATGACGTGCGCACGCTGGCCTGTACCCATCTTTCCGACGTCCGCGCCAAGCTCGCTGATTTGCGCCGCGTGGAACGCACGCTGGCGGGTCTGGTCAAGGCATGCGCCCGCGACCGCGTGCCTGACTGCCGGCTTCTGCAGGCACTTGCCCGGCCGCAATAAAGGCACGCGACATGGTCTGGTGATCTTCGATGGGTCCCGGCAAGATGGCCCCACCTTCGGGGAGCCCAGACATGAGCACCGTCGCTGAGGACATCCGCACTGCCGAGACGCTGGACCATCCGCTCGATCCGTTGACGCCGGCCGAGATCCGCCGGGCCGCCGCCGCGGTACGAAAGGCACACGATCTCGGCACCGGCATGATGTTCGAGACCATTACCTTGCACGAACCGGACAAGGCGGCAGTGCAGGCGTTCCGTCCCGGTGCGCGGATGGCGCGCGAGGCGTTCGTCTGCGCCTTCGATCGCAGCAACGGCAAGGTCTACGAGGCGCGCGTCGATCTCGCGCGCGACCAGGTCGTCGACTGGCGGCATGTCCCCGGCGTGCGGCCGCGCATCCTGGTGGACGACATCACGCTGGTGGGCGAGGTGGCGCGGGCCGATCCGCGCTTCCGTGCCGCGTTGGCCAAGCGCGGCATCACCGACATCGAGAAGGTCCAGGTCGATCCGTGGTCGGCCGGCAACTATGGCCTGCCGGACGAGGCCGGTCGGCGGCTGTCCCATACCTTCTGCTGGTATCGCAGCGAGCCCAACGACAACGGCTACGCCCATCCCATCGAAGGACTGTGTGCCGTCGTCGATCTCGATCGCGCCGAGGTGTTGCGCATCGACGACTATGGTGCAGCGCCGGTGCCGATGGGCAACCGCAACTACGCGGCGCGCTATCGCACCACATTCCGCACCGACGTCAAGCCGCTGGAGATCGTGCAATCGCAGGGGCCGAGCTTCGTCGTGCAGGGCAACGAGGTGCGCTGGCAGAAATGGCGCCTGCGCATCGGCTTCAACGGGCGCGAAGGCCTGGTACTGCACACGATCGGCTACGAGGATGGCGGCCGCCTGCGGCCGGTCCTGCATCGCGCGGCGCTGTCGGAGATGGTGGTGCCGTACGGGCATCCCGGCGGCGGGCACTTCCGCAAGAACGCCTTCGACGTTGGCGAATACGGCATCGGCGTGCTGGCCAATTCACTGACGCTGGGCTGCGACTGCCTGGGCGCGATCCGCTACTTCGACGCCTGGCTCAACGACAGCAAGGGCGATCCGTACTGCATCGAAAGCGCCGTATGCCTGCACGAGGAGGACGCCGGCATCCTGTGGAAGCACACCGATCTCTTCACCGGCGAGGTCGATGTGCGCCGCGCGCGCCGTCTGGTGGTGTCATCGATCTCCACCGTCGGCAACTACGAGTACGGCCAGTTCTGGTACTTCTATCAGGACGGCTCGATTCACTTCGAGATCAAGGCGACCGGCATCCTGAACACATCAGGCATCCGGCCCGGCGAGAAGCCCGACTACGGCGCGATGGTGTCGCCGGGTGTCTACGCCCACTACCACCAGCACGTCTTCAACATGCGTCTGGACATGGCGGTGGACGGCGAGCGCAACCGCGTGGTGGAGGTCGACACCGTGGCGTTGCCGGTCGGGCCGGACAACCCGCACGGCAATGCGTTCACGGTGCGCGAGACGGTGCTGGCATCGGAACAGCGGGCACAGCGCGCCGTCGACTTCAATGCAGCGCGGCTCTGGAAGATCGAGAGCGCCGACCGCCGCAACGGGCTGGGGCAGCCGACCGCCTACCGGCTGCTGCCGCTGAACCCGGTGGCGACCTTCTCCAGCCCGCAGTCGATGGTCGCACGCCGTGCCGCCTTCATGACACGGCAGCTGTGGGTGACCGCCTTTCATCCCGACGAGATGCACGCCGCCGGGCGCTATCCCAACCAGAGCGCCGGCGGCGATGGCCTGCCGGCATGGACCGCGGCCGACCGGCCGCTGGTCGATACCGACGTGGTCGTGTGGCACAGCTTCGGCCTGCACCACCTGCCGCGCCCCGAAGATTTCCCGGTGCAGCCGGTCGTCACGTCAGGCTTCGCCCTGCATCCGGCTGGGTTCTTCGACGAGAACCCGGCGCTCGACGTGCCGCCGGCGGCCAGCACGATGAGTTGCTGCGTCGATTGATCCGCGGGCGTGCAGCGGTGGCATGGATCAGCCGCGGTGAGCGCTCAGGACTTTCGTGATGGCATCAGTGGCCACGCGCAAGCTGGCTCCCGTTTCCTCGATGGCCTTTGCCGTCAGGACGGGGCTCAATCCCATCGCCGTGACCGCGAAGAGGACGCGTCCCTCGCTGTCGAAGACCGGCGCGGCCACGCCGTTGGCGCCGCTGATCGGTGAATCGGTAAGCGCCACATAACCTGCAGCACGCGCGACACTCAGCTGCGCGCGATACGCCCTCATTGTCGGCGCGGAAAGACCTGCGAAAGGCGACAGGCCAACGGTCTTGAGGAGCGCATCGCTCTCGTCCTGCGGCAGGAACGCCATGAAGCAGCGGCCGCTCAGACCGTCGGTGATGCGAAACCGCGTCCCCACGGCGATGCTGATGCGCATGTCGCCGCCCGGTTCTTCCTTGTCCACCACCAGCAGATGCTCGTGGCTGACACGGGCCACGACGAAGGTGGTGAGCCCCGTCCGACGCACATATTCGATGAGGTGGATGCGCGCCTTGTCGACGAACATGAAGTCGCGGCTGACGGCACCGCCGAGTTCCAGCAGACCCAGGCCAAGCGAATACGTCTTCGTACGCCCATCGAAGGCAACGATGTTGTGGTGCTGCAGCGTCTTGAGAATGGCGTAGCAGCTGCTGGGCCCAATACCCAAAGTCTGCGCCACATCGGTCACCGTGAGCTGATGGCGGCGCTGCAGCAGGCGCAGGATGCGCACGGACCGGTCGACCGCCGGGACCATGTAGGGGTTCGTCTTGGACGACGCGCTGTCTGAACCGGATGCGGGCATGGACCTGTTCGCATGGCCCCTTGCGGAGCCCATGCACGCTTGGTAAGTATAACAGCATATAGAATTCAATTCTATATGCAGAATATCCTTGTTCAAACTGGAGAGCAAGAGGGATGATCCGGCCCGCAGTCCTGCTGGCGGCAGCACTCATGACAACCCCGACGGGATTGTCGGCGCAGGGCTATCCCGACAAGCCGGTGAGGATCATCGTGCCCTTCTCCGCCGGCAGCGGCGGCGACACGGTGGCGCGTGTCGTGGCGGATGAACTGCGCAAGAGCCTGGGCGGCACCTTCATCGTCGACAACAAGCCGGGTGCATCAGGGCAGATCGGTACTGAACTGGCTGCCAAGGCTGCGCCGGACGGCTATACGCTGCTGCAGACATCGTCAGCGCAGAACTCCGCCGGTCCGTGGCTGGTCAAGCAGCTGAGCTACGATCCCATCAAGGACTTCGTGCACATCGCGCGGATTATTACGGTGCCTTTCCTGCTGGTCGTGCACACCGACGTGCCGGCTAAAACGGTCAAGGAGTTCATCGACTACGCGCGGCAGAATCCCGGCCTCGCCTACGGTCACGGCTCGGCGACATCGCAGGTCGCGTCTGCGACGTTCTCATCGCTGGCCGGGATCAAGACGATGAATGTGCCCTACAAGAGCCAGCCCCCAGCCGTGACAGATCTGGTCGGCGGCCAGGTCCGCTTCATGATGGCCGACCTGTCGGTGGTTGGCACCCAGGTGCAAGCCGGCAAGCTGCGGGCCCTGGCAATCACCTCGCGCAACCGCTCGCCACAGTTTCCCGACGTGCCGACCCTGGCGGAGCAAGGGATGACAGATTTCGACCTGGCGGTCTGGGTCGGCATCGGCGCCCCGGCGGGGACCCCCGTCGACATCGTCACGAAGCTCAGCGCCGAGATTCTCAAGATGGGCCAGCGCGACGACGTGCGGCAGCGCTTCCAGACCGTGGGCTTCGACCTGGTGCCCAACACCATACCCGACCACGCGGTGTTCCTGCAGGAACAGCTGGATGCCTGGGGCAGGCGCATCAAGGACGCCGGCCTGCGAGCGGAATGATCAGGAGATCCGGATGAGACTGATGCGGTGGCTGGCCGGGTTCGCACTGGCGATCCCCCTTTCCCTTCACGCCCAGGCATTTCCAGGCGACAAGCCGGTCCGCATCGTCGTGCCGTTTACCGCCGGCAGCGCCAGCGACACGGTGGCGCGCGTGGTGGCCGACGAACTGCGCAAGACGCTCGGTGGCACGTATGTCATCGACAATAAGCCGGGCGCCTCGGGCCAGATCGGCAGCGAGCAGGTGGCCAAATCGCCAGCGGACGGCCACACGCTGCTGCTCACGACATCAGCGACGCATTCTGCGCGGCCATGGCTGGTGAAGACGTATCCGTTCGACCCGGTGAAGGACTTCGTCCACATCGCCCGCGTCATCTCCGTGCCGTTCCTTCTGGTGGTGCACCCCGACCTGCCGGTGCGCAACGTCCAGGAGTTCATCGCGCACGCCCGCAAGCATCCCGGCCTTGCGTACGGCTATGGTTCGGCAACTTCGCAGGTTGCTGCCGCGACGTTCGCGAGCCTGGCCAAGATCGAGGCGCTGAGCGTTCCCTACAAGAGCCAGCCGCCAGCGGTGGTCGACCTGATGGAGGGGCGGATCCAGTTCATGATGGCTGATCCGTCGATCGCCGCCGAGCAGATCAAGGCCGGCAAGCTGCGCGCGATCGCCATCACCGCGCACAAGCGCTCATTGCAAATGCCTGACGTACCGACGCTGGCCGAATCGGGAATGGGCGAGTTCGATCCCGAGGTATGGCTGGGGATCGGCGCACCCGCTGGCACGCCGCGCGATGTCGCCGAAACTCTCAACGCCGAGATCCTGAAGATGGGCCAGCGCGACGAGGTGCGGCAGCGCTTCTCCCAGGTCGGCCTGGATCTGGCCCCCAACTCGCTCGGCGACCATGCCGCCTTCGTAAGCGCGCAGCTGGCCGCCTGGGGTAAGCGCATCAAGGCCGCCGGGATCCAACCGGAATGATGGAACGTACCTCCAAACAGGCGCAGGTGCAGGACGCGCTCGCATGGTTGCGCGATGGCGCCATCGTGGCCATCGGCGGTTCGCTGTTCCACAACAAACCGATGAGTCTCGTACGGGAAATCGCGCGCCGCGGCGTGCGCGATCTGGTTGTGGTTGCCGTGACTCAAGCGTCGATCGATGTCGATTTGCTGGTTGCCGCCGGCTGCGTGGCCGAAGTCCGCGTGCCCTACCTGGGCCTTGAACACCACGGCTTGGCGTTGAACTTCCGGCGCCACGCGGCGACCGGTCGGATCCGCGTGTGGGACTGCGACGAAACACAGGTGATCGCGGGCATGGAAGCCGCGGCGAAGAACCTGCCCTCGGGCTGGACCAAGACCGGCGTCGGTACCGACCTGCCGCATAGCAACCCCGATCTCAAGGCCGTAGCCGATCCGTTCACGGGCGAACCGATGATCGCGGTGCCCGCCATTCAGCCTGACATCGCCCTGTTGCATGCGACGCGCGGCGATCGGTGGGGCAACCTGGCCTACGCCGGCTATCCGTTCTCGGATGTCCTGATCGCGGAAGCCACCCACCGCTGCGGCGGCAAGGTCATCGCCAGCGTCGATGAACTGGTGCCGGCCAGCGAGTTCGCCGCCGACCCCTTTTACGCCGATATCGCGCATATCCTGGTGGACGCCGTGGTCGAGGCCCCTTGGGGCGCACATCCCTGCTCGTCGCACGGCAACTACCAGTACGACGACGCCCATCTCGCGCGCTACCAGCAACACGCCCGTGCGGGCGAGGACGCGATGGCGCAGTGGTTGGCCGAGCACGTCACCACGTCGCCAACGCACGATGCGTATCTCGACCGCTTCCTGACACCCACCTTGCTGGCCGCCCTGAGAAGGGAAATTTATGCCCGCCAATGAAGCACCGTGGTCGTGGCCCGAGCTTGCGGCTGTCATCCTGAGCCGCGAGCTCGCCGACCACGAGGTGGGCTCACCCGGCGGCTCGCGCAGCGAGATCCCGTTGGCGGCGGCCCGCCTGGCGCAACTGACGCACGCGCCCAATCTTGCCATCATCACCAGCGCCGCCGGCTTTGTCGCCAACATGGTGGGCAAGCCGTGGAGTCCCTTGTTCCACTCGACCATGGACTGGCGCAACGTCTACGCGGGCACCGAGGCCGTGCTGCCGTCCAGCGGCGTGTTCCATACGCGGCGGGACTGGTTCTTCGCCGGCGCTCTGCAGGTGGACGGCTACGGCAACATCAACCTCAGCCGCATCCGCCTGAAAGACGGCAGCGAGATGCGCGGACCGGGCGCCGCCGGCTTGGCGTACTCTTCGACCATGGCACGGCGCTTCTTCATCTACATGCACGAGCACTCACGACGCTCATTCGTGGAGACGCTCGACTACCGGACCGCAATCGGCTTCGGTGACGGGCCAGGCAGCCGCCAGAAGCTCGGCTTGCGTGGCGGCGGACCGGCGCTGGTCATCAGCCCCCGAGGGGTGATGGATTTCGACGAACGGACGCTGCGCCTGCGACTGCGGTCCGTGCACCAGGGACAAAGCGTGGAAGAGCTGGTCGACAATACGGGCTGCACGTTGATCGTGCCGCGGACCGTGCCATGGACAATGCCGCCCTCGGATCAGGAACTGGCCGTGCTGCGCCGGCAGGTGGATCGTGGCGGCGTGCTGCGTCATTGAGCGAACGACGAGACGAGGACGATGCAGGCACTCGAGGGGATCAAGGTCCTGGACCTGGGCCGGGCGCTGGCCGGCCCGATGTGTGGCCTGATGCTGGCCGACCTGGGAGCCGACGTCATCAAGATCGAGCCGCCAGGCCTGGGCGACGACAGCCGCGAGTGGCCGCCGATGATGAACGGCGAGAGCAGCTACTTCCTCAGCGTGAACCGCAACAAGCGCAGCATCGTGCTGGATCTGGCCTCGCCGGAAGGCAAGGAGGTTTTCCTGCGCATGGCCGAGACGGCCGATGTGGTGGTGGAGAACTACCGTGCCGACGTGATGGAGCGCCTCGGCCTGGGTTACGACGTCCTGCGACACCTCAACCCGCGGCTGATCTATTGCGCATTGACCGGCTTTGGTCGCACCGGCCCGCGGCGCACCATGCCGGCGACCGACGTCTATGCGCAGGCCTTTGCCGGCATCATGGGCCTGACTGGCGAACCGGGTGGCGTGCCCCTGCGCGTCGGTGTGAGCCTGTGCGATTTGACCACCGGGCTGTTCGGCGCCTATGGCGTACTCGCGGCCTTGCAGGCGCGGCATGCGACAGGGCAGGGACAACTCGTCGACACGTCACTGATGGAAGGCCAGATGGCGTACCTGTCGTACCTGATCACGGGATTCCAAGCCACCGGTAAGGTCCCGCAAGCCCAGGGACGCGGCCACCCCAGCATCGTGCCGTATGGCGCCTTCCGTTGCCGCGATGGTTGGGTGGCGCTCGCGACGTTCAACGATCGACTCTGGCGCCGCGCAGCCCAGGGCCTGGGTCTGGCCGAACTGGCGCAAGACCCGCGTTTCGACACCAATCCCAAGCGGCTGGAGCGCCGCGACGAGCTTCTCGCCATCCTGGACGCGCGCTTTCTGACTAAAACGGTCGATGAGTGGGTCGCGATCATGGAGGCGTTGGACGTGCCGCTGGCCCCCGTGAACACTCTCGACCGCCTGTTGGCCGATCCGCAGGTCGCGGCCCGGGAGATGGTGCAGACCTTCATGCATCCCACGGCTGGAGAGGTCAGCGTATTCGGCTTCCCGGTGAAATTTTCGGAGACGCCGTGCACGCTTCGGCATCCGCCGCCGATACTGGGACAGCACACCCGCGAAGTACTGCGCGAATACGGGTTCGACGATGCCTACCCGGTTGGCGGGCCACGGGACATCGGCTGACTCGGCCGGAGTGAACGCAGCGCGCCATGTGCTCAGAACCGCTTGCTCAGCAAGGACACGCTGACCCAGGCATGGTTTGACGGCCTAACCGATGACCACGGCAGTCATGGCCGCAGCGCGCGCACATGCAGGAAGAGCGGCAGGCGCTGCCACCGGCGGCTGGCGTCCGATGACAGGCTGTGATCCGGAATCCCCGGCTCGCGCAGCGCCTCGACCAGCAGTCCGGCGTCTTCCAGCGCGCGGAAATAGGCTTCGAGCGGACGATGCTGGCTATGGAACGTCATCACGAGCCCGTCGCGCTCGACGGTGTCGGCGTAGCGGAACGGACGAAGATAATCGCCCGCGATGACGAAGGGTGCGTCGGCGGCTGCGCGTTCGAACCGTCCGGCCGAATTGATCGGATGGACAATCGCGAAACAGAGCCTGCCGCCGGGCTGCAGAACGCGCGCGATATCGCGCACCACGGCGGGCATCGCATCGATGTCGTGCAGCGACATGAAGGCAACGGCAAGGTCAGTACTGGCGTCATCCAGCGGCAGCGCGGCGGCGTCGGCAATCCTGAGTTCCATCGACGGATCGGCCTCGCGGGCCGCAGCGATCATGGATGGCGATGCGTCGATACCAACGATCCGATGCCCGAGTTCCTTCAGATGCCGGGTCAGGCGCCCCTCGCCGCAGCCGACGTCCACTGTCCGCTGGCCGGGCGGCGGCAAAAGCTGGAGGAACTGATCGCGGTGGTATCGACCATAGCTGTCGTGACCGGGGCGGCGCGTCCATTCGATCCATTGGCGGGACTGGGCTTCCCAACTGTCGGCGAGATCCATGAAGACCCTCCTCGCGGTTCAGCGCGCCGTCTTGGCGTATTCATCATCGTTCGGCAATGGAACGCGCCGTTCGACTTGGCAACGTCCGCGCCGGCAAGCGCGACTCGCGGGATCGGCGATGCCACCGGCGCCACGGATGACGGGCATGACCTCAACGCGGCGTTCTTGCTTCCAGGTCCGCGATCAGGATCGCAAGAAGTCGGTTTGGATCGACGGGTTTGGCGAGGAAGTGAAGGCCAGTGCGGTCTTGGATGCGTATGTGGTCGTGAGCGGCACCGTGACCGGAAATGATCAGAATCGCCGGTTGCGGGCCGACTTTCTGTCGACAGACTTCCACCACGTCAAATCCACGGCCGTCCGGCATCCAGAGGTCGGTGATCACAGCGTCGAACGGAGCATTGTCCTGTAGTTCGCCAATCGCGGCCAGGACACCGCCGACACCGACGACGTCGTGGCCGCGCCGCCGAAAGAACTCCGATACTTCGGCGATAAACTCCGGTTCGTCGTCGACCAGAAGGATCCGCATGGCCGATCCAGTGTGCCCAACAGAGCATGACACAACGGCCAGCCTGGTTGGGGCTTGAGCCGCCGACGATGTACCGCCTGCACCGCGCGGCCAACGATGCGAGCTGAATGAAAAATACTTCAATATCTAAGTATTTTCAAACAAATGTATGCGACGATCGTAGCCGCGAGACCGGAAATCTGGTTGCCATCGACGTCACGCCATCAGCGTCCTGTCTGCCGTGCCGGCCCACCGGACGTCGAGCCCGAACGACACCATACGGGACCTATTATGAGTAGGCACCCGCCCGGCATACTTGTATATCTAACGATCGAGACGACGATATCATCGACGCTGGATTGATGACTGCTGTTGATCCTTTCAGCGCTCCTGGCGTGCGCTGGACCTGGACCCCCGATGTCTGGCGCTGGACGCCGGACCGGGATTCACCTGCCGATCAGGTCGGCTGGCCCCGTCAGGTCGTTCATTGGAAAGTCGACACCAGCCAGCGCCGGCCATACGAACAGTACGATTTCTGGTGTCAGACCACCTACTTCGATTTCGACACCCATAGGGCGAGCGAAACGCAGCGCCGCGGCTTTGCGGCGGCGATGACCTCGCTGGTGGGACCGCGTGGCCTGTTCTACGCCTCCGCCTGCGATGGCCTTGCGGGCACTTCCCGCCCACGGACGGGCGGCCCGGGCGACATCACGCTGGGCCTGATGCTGGAGGGCGAGCGGCGGTACGAAAGCGCATCGGGCAGCGGGATGACAGGCCCCGGCGGTTTCTTCGCCTATGACGGCGGCCGGCGTAGCGCCGTTGCCTTGACCCGCCATCACTGCCTGAGCCTGACGATTCGCCGCCCGGAGATCGAGGCGGTGCTGGGACCAACCATCCCTGCGGTGGATATCCTGGCACGCGCCCTGGACGGCAGCGGGCTGCGGCCATTCCTCGTCACGCAGCTTACGTTGCTGCAGCAGCACAGCGAGCGCCTGAGCAATGCCGAGCGCGCCGCGGGCCTCGACAACACGCTGGACCTGGCTCTGCTGGCGCTGCGCACGGCCATCGGCACCACTGTCGTTCCGGCATCGCTGCGCAAGCGCGGGTTGTTCACCGCCGCTGGCCACCATATCGAACGCCACTATCACAAGCCGGCGCTGGATGCCGACGAGATCGCGCGCGCCATCGGCTGTTCGCGCATGACGCTGTATCGCGTCTTCGCCGAACACGATCTGACGATCGGCGACGCCATCCGGCAGGTTCGCCTGCAGCGCGCCGCCGAGATGCTGGCGCAGCGGCCCGTCACGATGACTGTCGAGCAGGTCGCGCGCTGCTGCGGCCTCATCAGCCTGCGCACCTTCTACCGCCAGTTCCGGCAGGCGTTTGACATGACGCCCGACGAGATGCGCAGCACCCAGCCCAAGCGGATGTGAGTCGTCTTTCCGCGAGCGAAGCGAGCGCGCTCCCAGGAACAGCTGGTACGCCGTGACCATTAAATTGATACGCCCTGTCAATGGACGCCGCGATGGCAGGCGCGTGAATTGGCGTGAGCGCCCACGTTGGGAAAAGCACACGTCATGGAATTGGTTCAGACAGCGCGATCGGCCGTACGGCACGGCGGGCAAGATGCCCGCGGGGCTATATCTCGTCGTCTGCGGTTGCTGTCGGGGACAATCCTCACGGGCGCCCTGATATTCGGGGCCGGAATCGCCTGGGCCGATGGCGGCGACGGCAGCCGGGATGCCGCGGGCGGAGTCGACAGTGCGACGGGCCCGGGCGGTGCCGGCGCTTCCACCCCTGCCGACCAAACCGGCGGCGGCGCGGGGGGTGGTGCGGGCGTCACTGGCGGCCGCGGCGGCAACGGCCGGTACGGCACAGCGCTGGGCGGCGCCGGTGGCACGACACCGG
>NZ_VOHA01000042.1 GCF_007859315.1 Reyranella sp. CPCC 100927 | reverse complement strand
ATGCCCTGCAGATCGGCATGGACGTCTACCGCAAGGAGGACAGCGAGGGCCGCCGCGATCACGCCGGCTTCTATCTCGGCGCCGGCCGCATCGAGGCCCAGGTCGATCACTACACCGGCACCCGCGCCGGCCAGAACACGATCGACGGCTATTCGCTGGGTCTGTACTGGACCCACTTCGGCGCCAGCGGCTGGTACCTCGATGGCATCGCGCAGGCCACGCTGTACAATGCCCGCGCCCGGTCGGCGGACGGATTCCATGGCCTGAAGACCAACGGCGTCGGCATCGCGCTGTCGATCGAGGGCGGCTATCCCTTCAAGTTCGAGAACAACTGGGTGGTCGAGCCGCAGGCGCAGCTGGTCTACCAGAGCATCTGGCTCGACAAATCAGGCGATGCCGCGGCCCGCGTGCGCTTCGACGACGTCGAGTCGCTGACCGGCCGGCTGGCCGTGCGCGTGGCCAAGACATGGTCGCCCGGCGGCGAACCGGCCGAGGGCGAAAAGCGCCGCCTGATGACGGCCTGGGTGCGGGCCGGTCTGTGGCACGAGTTCCTCGGCGCGCCCCGCACCTCGTTCAGCTCGGCCGATGGCTTCGTGCCCTTCCGCTCGAAAGCCAGCGACACCTGGGCCTCCTTCACCCTGGGTGTTACCGGCCAGATCAGCCGTACCGGCACGCTGTATGTCAGCGGCGGCTACGACATCGGCCTCAACGGCAAGAGCCACGCGCTCAACGGCAAGATGGGCATGCGGTTCCATTGGTAGCGAGCACGCAGCGTGCTGCAGGAACAAGACTTCATCATCGCTGGCTACGTGGAGTCGGAATCGTGCGCGTTCTTTGCACTGATCCTGGCGCTTACAGAAGAAGATCCGTTGCGTTATGCCGGTTGGGTAGAGACAGCCCTTTCGACGCCCGCGTGGCTGCCATTGAAGCAGAAATTCGAACCCCTGGCGCGCAAGACCTCGCCGTTTCCACACCAGCTACCTCAGGTGATCCGACGCCTGGCCCATTGGATCGAGCCGCGCCTGGTCGCGCGTGTGGCTTTCGTGGCGTTCACCGTCGACGGGCTGGTTCAACAGCCGACATACCGCGGAATCAGGGAAATCCATGCTGAGTACAAGTCGACGTGATCCAAGGTGATGCAATGATGAAGCTACAAGACGGCCGGCGCATCCGCGGCCGCGCGACGCACGACAAGATGGTGAATGCCTGTCGTACGCTGATGCGACGCGGTGCCCTGCGCCCCACCGCTCCGGACGTGGCATCCGTCTCGGGCGTGGCCACCCGAACGGTCTTCACGCACTTCAAGGACATCCGCTCGCTCTATGCCCACGCGATCGAGGAACCGGATCTCATCGAGACCCTGCTGAGCCGCCTCCCCGCGGATCGCAGCGAGCTGTTCCGGGTGATGCTGCTGCGCGATCACCAGTTGCTGCCGCCGCGCAGCGCGGGCGTATCGCAGGACGTTGACGGCAGCATCGGCGCCGCCCCCGCGGGCGATGCGGATCGGACCGGGATGTGAACGTCCCCTTGCGCGGGGCGCGGGCTGACCGCGCCGAGGGTCCCATGACGGCGCACCGTCGCCGTCGTCTTGCGAAGGAGTGAGAGGTCGATGTTCAAGGAATTCAAAGAGTTCGCGATGAAGGGCAACGTCCTTGATCTCGCCATCGGCGTGATCATCGGCGCGGCGTTCGGCAAGATCGTCGAATCGTTCGTCGGCGATATCATCATGCCCGTCATCGGCATGTTCGGGACGGTGGATTTCTCCAATCTCTATGCCGTTCTCAAAGGCAGCGTACCGTCGGGCGCCTCGCTGGCCGATGCCAAGAAGGCTGGCGTGGTGCTGGGCTATGGAAACTTCATCACCATCGCCATCAACTTCCTGATCATCGCGTTTGCGCTGTTCATGGTCGTCAAGGGGATCAACCGCATGAAGCGGCGCGAAGAAGCGGCACCGGCGGCGCCGCCCGCGCCGACGCGCGACCAGGAATTGCTGACCGAGATCCGCGACATCCTCAAGAAATAGACTAGAGTCCGCCTGAAGGGGACGGCTGCTCGCGACGGGAGCAGCCGTCACCCCATTCGCGCCGCGGTAGCCACAGGGGAGCCCGCCAGAGAGCGTTGGATCAGGCGGATCGGGGGGTCGCGTACGGCCCGAGTGCCGACGTCACACGGCCTTGAAACGGGCAGCCGAGGTCGCGGCCGCCGGCTCGCAACTCATTGTTGGCGCACGTCCGGGGAAGCGTTAGCGTAGCGGTACCAGATACCGCCTCCGAACTGCCTGTCCGTCCATGAGCGACAAGAGAACCGGGGACTACCGACAGTGCCCTCACTGCGGCGGAAGAGCTGTCATGACAATCTGCAGCAAGCTCCCCGATGCCGATCTCGAGTTCCAGGTGTTCAAGTGCCTGAGCTGTCAGGCCGACATCACCCGGACCGTGGACATAAACGGCAACGACGTTCTCAAGGCCGCCGTGCGACCACCGAGCGACGGCGCGTGACCCCCGCTGTCGACAGCCCGGCGCAGCGCCACGTGACAGGTGCCCGGGACGGCGGCGTTCATCTCACTTTTTCGTCGATATAGTCCAGCGCCCGGAAGGCGCCACCGATCATCGGCAGGAACCAGGGTTTGCCGGAGTACAGCGGAATCGGCGGCAGGGCCGCATCCGCGAACGGCAGCTTGCCGTGCAGGCGGCCGGCGATCGACCGGCCGATGGCATCACCCAGGAACGGCATCATCGACACGCCCGAGCCGTTGCAGCCGACGACGAAATGCAGGCCGTCGAGTTCGCCGGCATGCGGCAGCGCATCGTAGGTGAAGGCGACATTGCCCTGCCAGGTGTGCGTCACCTTGATGCCGGCCAGCTCCGGCAGGCGCTCGATCAGTGCCCGGTGCAGGAGCTGGGCCCGCAACGCGCCGGGGATCTCGGTGAAGCGGGCGCGTCCACCGAAGATCACGCGCTTGCCGTCGGGCGAGAGCCGGTAATAGTGCAGCACGCGGCGCGTCTCGGAGAAGGTTCGCCCCTTGGGGCAGATTTTCGCCGCAAGGCCGGGCGGCAATTCCTCGGTGGCGATGATGTGGCTGGCGATCGGCACCAGCCGTCGTTGCAGTGTCGGCGTCAGGCCACCCGTATAGCCGTTGGTGGCGACGACGACATGACGCGCGCGGACCTCGCCCGCCTCGGTCGTGACCCGCCAGCCCTCGCCGTCACGGCGCAGCCCCGTGGCGCGACAACCGCCCGCCAGGGTGATCGAATTGCGCCGCCGTGCCGCCGCCAGCAGCCCGCCATAGAACAGCGCCGGATGCAGCTTGCCCGCGGTCTCGAAGACCATGCCGCCATGATAGAAGTCGCTGCCGATCTCCTGGCGCTGCTCTTCGCGGCTGATCAGCTTGCAGTCCGTGGCGCCACCCGAGCGCAGCTTCTCGAAGCGCGTGCGCAGCCCTTCATAGTGCGAGGCGGCACAGGCGCCGAGGAAGCGGCCGCGCTGCTCCAAGTGGCAGTCGATCTTCTCCTGTTCGACGAGATCGATCAGTCCGCGATAGGCGTCGATCGCCCACCCGACGACATCGCGCACCAGCTCGGGCGCGTAGTCGAGCGTTCGTCCGGTAAAGCTCTTGCCGATCGACAGGCCGGCGCTCAACGCGCCGCCGCTGCGTGTCGATGCGCCCGAGCCGAATTCACCGGCCTCGAGCACCAGGCTCTGCACGCCGCCATCGGCCAGGGCACGCGCCGTGGCGAGCCCGGCATAACCGCCGCCGACCACCACCACGTCGGTCTTGGCCGGCAACGTCGTGGCCGCAATCGCCTGCGGACGGAACGCCTCCCACCAGTAAGGCTCTTCCTTGAAGTCGCTGCTGAAGATGGACTGATCAATGGAAGGCATGAACGCACCTTTGCCTGAAATGCCGAAGCCACGGACTTTTCCCTTGTCGCCCTGGAGCGTCAAAGCCATTGTCGCGTGGCTCAAATTCCCTGGAGTTATGATGATCACGTCGCGCCAGCTCGAAGCCTTTCGGGCGACCATGTCCCACGGCACGGTGACGGCGGCGGCCGAGCGCCTGGGCGTGTCGCAGCCCGCGGTGAGCAAGATCCTCGCCGGGCTGGAGCACGAGATCGGCTATCCGCTGTTCATGCGCATCAAGCGGCGCCTGGCGCCCACCAGCGAGGCGCGCCTGCTCGAGGCCGAGGTGACCCGCCTCTACCACAGCCTCGAGCAGGTGACGGCAGTGGCGCGCGAGATCCGCGAACGCCAGGTCGGCGATCTCCTGATCTGTTCGACACCGGCGCTGGGCCGCACCGTCCTGCCCGACGTACTGGCGAGCTTCATGAAGCGACACGCCAAGGCGCACATCGGCTTCCATGTCCGCAGTTCGACCTACATCAACCAGAAGATGATCGACCAGCAGATCGACCTGGGCTTCTCCATGATGCCGTTCGAGCATCCCTCGATGGTGGCCGAGGAGCTGAGCCGCGCCACGGCGGTCTGCGTCCTGCCGGGCGATCACCGGCTGGCGCGGCGCAAGGTGATCCGCCCGGCCGACCTGCGCGGCGAGCGCTTCCTGTCCTTTCCGCTCGATGGCCGCATGCGCCATCTGATCGATGCGGTGTTCGAGCAGGAACGCATCGAGCGGCAGCTGCAGATCGACGTCTATTCCTCGGCCGAGGCCTGCGCGCTGGCGGCCCGCGGGCTCGGCGTTTCGATCGTCGAGCCTTTCACCGCCCGCGACTACCGCCGTGAGGGCATCGCCGTCGTGCCCTTCGAGCCCAGGATCCGCTACCTGTTCCGCGCCATGCGGCCGCGCTACCGCAAGCCGTCGCGCCTGGCCGACGCTTTTCTCGATGCCCTGAGGGCGCACCTGAAGGCGAAGGGCCTGAGCTGATCGGCCCGGCCGGATCATTGTTTGATGAAGTCGCCGTTCCCGTCGTTCTGAGCGTTCGTGATTTTTTACCTTCCCCCGCTTGCGGGGGAAGGTGCCCGAAGGGCGGATGGGGGTTGCTGCAACAGAGTCGATATTCGATGACAAACACCATTCCCGTTGCAGCGCCCCCCATCCGGCGCTACGCGCCACCTTCCCCCGCAAGCGGGGGACGGTAAAGATCACGCGTGGCGTTGATGATCGCCAGCGCCGCTGTTCTTTTGAACGATCCACCGCAGAGTCCTTCGCTTCGCTCAGGACGACATGGTGGCGCCCCCCTCTACGCCGGGTCATGCGTCACGAAGAATTCGAGCCCGATCAGCCGTTCCAGCAGCATCACGACCAGCAAGGTCATCGCCACCGTCACCGTCGAGATCGCGGCCAGCACCGGTGATGCGTTCTCCTGGATGAAGGCATAGATCTGCACCGGCAGAGTCGTGACCTGCGGCCCGGTGAGGAACATCGTCACCGTCACCTCGTCGAACGAGATGATGAAGGAAAAGAGCAGCGCCGTGACGATCCCGGAGCGGGCCAGCGGCAGGGCGATGTCGAGGGCGATGCGGCGATCGTCGGCACCCAGCAGCGCGGCAGCTTCGACGATCTCGCCGTCGATGCGCTGCAAGGCGACCATGATCGGCCGCCAGGCAAAGGGCAGCGTGCAGACGACATGGGCGACCACGATGCCGCTCGCCGTGCCGAGATGGCCGGTGAGCGCCAGCACGTTCACCAGCGCCACGCCCAGCGCCGCATGCGGGAAGAACAAGGGCGACATGACGACGAGCTCGAACGTCGCCAGCCAGCGCGGCCGCAGTCGATGGCAGGCATAGGCGCCGGCAAAGGCGATCGCCGTCACCGTGACCGCGACGACGGCGGCGATGCCGAGGCTGGTGAAGAACGCATCGATCCAGCGCGGGTCGGTGGCGGCTTCGGTGTACCAGCGCAGGCTGAACTCGCCCGGCGGGAAGCGCAGGTAGCCCGCCGCCGACAGCGACGTTGCGGCGATCACCACGATGGGCGCGGGCAGGAAGAACAGCAGCGCCAGGGAGCCCGCGCGGCCGAGCTTGATCAGGGGCGCGTTCATTTGTCGGCCTTCGGTACGAGCGCGGCTTCGACGGTGCGCAGCAACACCAGGCCGAGCCCGCTCAGGATCAGCAGACAGAGCGCCCAGGCCGACGCCTTGCTCATGTTGAAGTTGTAGACGACCTCCTGGTAGATCTGCGTGCCGGCCATCTTCTGGCGGATGCCGCCCAGCAGGATCGGCGTCACGATGGCGCCCATCGAGGTCAGGAAGGTGATGCCGATGCCGGTGAAGACGCCGGGCAACGACAGCGGCAGCACGACCCGGCACCACGTCTTGAACGCGCCGGCGCCCAGCGATTCACTGGCCTCCTCCAGTCGATTGTCGATCTGCAGCAGCACCGACAGCGTGGCGATCACGGAGAACGGCATCAGCACATGGGTCAGGCCGATCACCACGCCGAGATCGTTGAAGATCAGCGGCAGCGGCGACTCGATGACGCCGGCCCAGCGCAGCGCTTCGTTGAGGAAGCCCTTGGGGCCCAGGATGACCAGCCAGCCATAGGTGCGCACGACGAGGCTGACCAGCCACGGCACCAGCACGACGACCAGCAGGATGTTACGCCATCTGGGAAGGCGCCAGAGCAGCCAGGCGATGGGATAGGCCAGCACCGCCGACGTCACCGATACGACGGCCGCGACCGAGACGGTGCGCAGGAAGACGTCGTGATAGTCGGCGCGATCGAGGATCTGCCGGAAATAGGTGAGAGAGAACCCGTCCTTGGTCCAGAAGGCGTGCAGGAAGAGGAGCGCCACCGCCCCCAGGAAGAGCGCGAGGACCAGCCCAGCCGGCAGCAGCAGCCAGCCCAGGCTCTTGGGCGCTGCGGTGGCACCACGCATCTCAGGCACCTGCCGCGAAGCCCGGCGGGAACGCGGCCGATGCGCCGGTCTCGGCATCGAAGGCCTCGGCGAGCCGGATGAGGTGTGCTTCCTCGTACCACGGCGCCACGACCTGGATGCCGATCGGCAGGCCTGCCGTGGAGCGGCCGAACGGGATCGAGATGGCCGGGTGGCCCGTCATGTTGAACGGGATCGTGTAGGTGTACCAGGCGGCACGCAGGTCACCGAGCGGCTTGCCGTCGACGACCAGCGGCGCGAACTGATCCTGGGATGCCAGCGGCGCCGGCGTCGCCACAACAGGCGTCAGCAGAAGATCGGCATCGGCGAACAGGCGCTGCACCGACCTGTAGGCCGTGGTGCGGTCGGCCAAGGCGCGACGCAGCATCACCGCGTCGACCGCATCGCCTTCGTCCAAGGTCCGGGCGAAGGACGGATCGAGATCGTCGCGCCGGTTCTTCCGGATGTCGGCGTAGCGTTCGATCTGGTTGGCGCGCAGGATGATGCGGGCCACGTCGAGCTTCCAATCGACGTCGCGGCCGTCCATCTCCTTGATGGATGCACCGTTCTTGTCGAGGAAGGCGAGCGCCGCGTCGAGACGGGTCTCGGTGTCGGGATCGAGATAGCCGCCGGTCATGCGGCGGATCACGGTGATGCGCTTGCCGGCGATCGGATGCCCGCCCGATTCCCCGGGCCAGGCGAAGGGCGTGCGACCGATGGCAGCCGTCCACGGATCGTCGCGATGGCCGCGCGACATCGATGCCAGGCCGGCGCCGAGGTCGGTCGGATGGCGCGCCATCACGCCGAGATAGGTGAGCTGGCCGAACTGGTCGGGCGCAACCTCGTGCGGCACACGGCCGAGCGTGGCCTTGAGGCCGTAGATGCCGCAGCAGGCGGCCGGAATGCGCCCCGAGCCGGCGCCGTCGGTCGACATGGCGATGGGGCCCAGCCCCAGGGCGACGGCAACCGCCGCGCCGCCGCTCGATCCGCCCGACGTGTGCGCGCGGTTCCACGGGTTGCGCGTGACGCCGTGCAGGCGGCTGTCGGTCAGCACCTTGTGGCCGAACTCGGGAGTCGTGGTCTTGGCAAACAGCACGGCATCGGCGGCACGCCACTGGCCGATCGCGTCGGCGTCGACCGCCGGCACATTGTCCTTCATGGTGAGCGAGGCGAAGGCCGTCCGCAGGCCCTTGGTCAGGATCAGGTCCTTGGCCGAGACCGGCACGGCCGCCAGCGCACCGAAGCCGGCACCGCGCCGGCGCCTGGCATCGAGCGCATCGGCCGCGGCGCGCGCACCCTCGGCATCCAGCGTTGCGATCGGATTGAAAGGCTCGGCCCTCTCCACGCGCGCCAGGACACCCTCGATGAGGTCGCGCGCGGAGACTGTGCCCGACGTGAAGGCCTCGACATGCTGGGCGACGGTGCGGCCGGCGAAATCCCTGGCGGACATGGTTCTTCTTTCAGGTTGAGACGAAGACGGTGAGCGTGTCGGAAGGCACGACGACGCGCACCGTGTTTCCTTCGCACAGTTCCGCAGCATGCGGGGCGCCCGCCATCATCAGCGCCGTGAGCGACCCCAGCGGCGTGGCGAGCATCGCCTTCACCGTGGGGCCCAGGCGGTGCAGTGCATCGATGCGCGCATCGAGCGCGAGCCCGCCCGCACCATCGCCGGCGATGGCGACGGCTTCCGGCCGACAGCTGATCTGGCAGGCAGCACCGGCCGCCGCTTGTCCGACGATGGCCGACGGTGGCAGGTCCAGGCGATGGTGGCCGAGGTCGACCGATACCGAGGCGCCGTTCACCGTCGCGATGCGGCCTTCCAGCATGTTGATGTCGCCCACGAAGCGCGCGACGAACGGCGACGCCGGCCGGCGATAGATGTCGCCCGGGCTGCCGACCTGGCGCACACGACCGCCCTCCATGACGACAATCGAGTCGGACAGCAAGGTCGCTTCTTCCTGATCGTGCGTGACGAAGACGAAGGTGGTCGCGAGCTGGCGCTGGATCGCCTTCAGCTCGACCTGCAGCTGGCGGCGCAGCTGCAGGTCGAGCGCGGAGAGCGGCTCGTCGAGCAGCAGGATCGCGGGCTCCAACGCCAGCGACCGCGCCAACGCCACGCGCTGCTTCTGGCCGCCGGAGAGCTGGCCGATGCGGCGGCGCTCGAAGCCCGCCAAGCCAACCAGGCCGAGGAAACGCGAGACTTTGGCGGCAATCTCGGCCGCCGGCGCACCCCGCACCTTGAGACCGTAGGCAACGTTCCCGAAGACATCGAGGTGAGGAAAGAGGGCCAGGTTCTGGAAGACCATACCGATCGGCCGGCGCCGCGGCGCCACGCCCTGCATCGGTGCGCCATCGATCGCGATGGTGCCGCGGCTGGCGTCGAGGAAGCCCGCGATCAGGCGCAGCAACGTCGTCTTGCCACAGCCCGAGGGGCCGAGCAGGGTCACGAAACTGCCGCCCTCGATCACGAGGTCGACGCCATCAAGGACCGTCGTGGTGCCGAAGTCCTTGCCGACACCTACGACCGTGATCGTGCCTCGCGTCACTTCTGGACACCGGACATCAGTTTCTCGGCGAGGTCGACGCGCGCCTCGTTGTGGTCGACGACGGTGCTCCAGTCCGGCGCATAGAGACGCTTCACGATCTCGTCGTAGGGCCGGCCCAGCGTCTTCTGCAGCTCTTCCGGCAGCTTGACCTTGGAATTCATCGGCAACCAGCCATCGAGCAGCGCGGCGCGCAGCTGCGGTTCGGCGCCGGCGATGTAGTTCAGCCAGAGCAGCGCCTTGTCCTGGTGCTTGGCACCCTTCGGCACCACCACGACATAGGGCAACATCAGGGCCCCTTCCTGGGGTATCACGACGTCGACGTTGGCGGCGCCCTGCCGGCGCAGCGCCCAGACCCGCGAGGCATAGAAGGGAACGGCGGCGACCTCGCGCCGCGTCAGCAGCGTGTTCATGTGGGCGAGCGACGTATAAGTGGCCAGCACGTTGGGCGCGATGCGCTCCAGCAGCTTGAAGCCAGGGTCGATATCCTTCTCGCTGCCGCCCATGGCCTTGGCCATGATCACTGCGTCGTAGGGCGCGAGATAGACCGGGCGCGTCAGGGAGAGCTTGCCCTTCCACTTGGCGTCGGCCAGCCCCTGCCACGAGGCGAAGTCCTCCGCCCTGGCCATCTCGGTGTTGTAGGCGATGCCGTAGTAGGTGAAGTAGACCGGCAGGCCGACATGGCGGCCTGCCTTGTCCCGGGTGAGGTACTTCGGATCGACATCGCCAATGCCCGGCAGCTGCTTGTCGTCGAAGGACTCGATCAGACCGGCTTTGGACAGCGCAATCGCCTCGAAATAGGTGACCAGCGCCAGATTGTACTGGCTCGCCGCCGCCGGAGAACGCAGGCCACCGGCCGGATTCGGCACTTCCACCATCTTGATGGTGACGCCGCCGCCCTGCGGCGCAAACTGCTTGATGAAGGCCTCGCGCCAGGTGTTGGCGCCACCGCCGCCCCACACTGCCATGGTCAGTTCCTGCGCCGCCGCACTTGCGGTGACGCACATCACGGCGGCAGTGCATGCCAACGCCTTCAACCGGCTTATCATCGTCTTCCCCTTCGCAACCCCTGTGGTTCCAAATTTAGGTTGGCCTGGAGACGACAGAAAAATTCATTCGCTCCCGGTGATCATTCCAAAAGGTTATGAACCAGTCGACGCGCGGCAAAGGCATTGCCGACAGCGCGACGGCATATCCGGCAACGACAGTCGTGGGTGTCGCGGGGCCGGCGTCGTCACAGATCGGCGCTCCCGACAAAGAGCGAACCATCCGGCTCGCGGCCGCCCCGAGGCAACGTACCGTAGCGCCGGACGTTCTCGGTCCATCCACGTCCCTTGTGAGCGGGTGGTCCACCCGCAGGAGCAGTTCATGGCCGACAAGCACATCAGCCTCGATGACGCGCGCGAACAGAGCCAGGTCCTGGCCGACTCACTCGACGTCCTGATGGCCAGGCCGGCCGACGGCGAAGCGAACCTGCTGCTGGGGCTCGAGATCGTGACGAAAGTCAGCATTCACACCATGATGCTGAAAGGCTGGTCTCAGCACGATGCAGTCGTCTCGCTGGCCGCCATCATCGCGCAAGTCCTGATCGAGGGTGGTCCGGGCGGCGAGGCGCTGGCCGCGCATATCCGTCACTTGGCAGGCCATTATGGCGTCTCGCCTCCGACGCACCCAGGGATGGAAACCCCACCGTCGGACAATGCCCTGATCATGCCCGATGGTGTTGCCGTTGAGATCGCGCAGCATGTTGCGGAAGCCCTGGATCGGCTCTATCCGCAGACCGACGCTGTCGAGGCACGCTACGGCGCAACCAAGCACGTTCTTGACCAGGTCCTGGCAACGATGATGGTGCGCAACGTTCCCGATCCGGACGCCGTGCAAACGGTCCTCGCCGCAATCATGGAAACGCTCGTCTCAGGACTGGGTGCCGCCGGCGCCGCCGCTCATTTGCGCCAGATGGCCGCCGCTATCGAAGAAAACGCACCCACGGCTCCCGTGCACTAGCGGCCGGGGCGTCCATGGGCGGGCTGTCGGCGCGCCGCGTCGGAAAGCCGGTAGCCGCTCCTTCAGGTGGCCACCGCGACGGGAGCGTCCTGGATCAGCGTGTGACCGGTGTAACTGCGCGTGTGCGGCGCCGGCAGGTCGCGACCCTCCTCCACGGCCTTCATCAGGGCCTGCTTGCGCGCCATCAGCATCTCACCGAGCTGATCCACATCGAGCCCGGCTTTTCTTGCCTGGGCAAACAAGCCCTCGGCACGCCTTTCCTCTTCCTTCACGTGGTGCTTGATCATCTCCGACAGCACCTTGACCTTGGCATCGAAGAACTCGGCGTCTGGATCGCTCTGCAGCAGTTCGGCGATCAGCACCTTGGCACCGTCGTGCTCGACATACGCCTCATCCAGCACATCCTCGTCCTCGATCTGCCCCTTGCAGCACGGATAGAAGATCTCTTCCTCGATCATGGTGTGGATGGCGAGCTCGGTGCAGATTTTCCGGACAAGCGCCTGTTTGCGATCTCCCCGCGCCTTCCCGGCCTTCTCGAACAAGTCTTCCACATGACGGTGATCAGCCTTGAGCAGAGCAATGGCGTCGGCTGATTTCCTGGTCGGCATGGGTGGCCCTCCGTGGCGGCGCGTAGAAGAACTGGCGCCGGACAAACGGCGCCAACGCGTGGCGGTTCCGGATCAAGCCGCCTTCCGGGCGGATTTCCGGCGCGGGACTTTTTTCGCCCTTCTTGCGGGCTTCCGACAGGCCGATGGCGATCGCCGCCGCCGTGACGGGAGCACCCGCCCGAGGGCAACCCCGGCTTCCAGATTGACGTTGGGACAACGGATCTCCAGCCGAGGTGACAGCCATGCCCAAAACCCACCAGCAGCCCGCCGGCACGGCAGCGGCGCACAGGCGCCTGCAGGGCAAGGCCCGGAAGGCCAACGCGGCGCACGAGAGCACCGGCGGGCACAAACCCATGCAGGCCGGCGCCACACGCTATCCCGAACCGCCCTTCCCCGCGCAGCATCAGGCTAAACCCGGGACGGAATCGCAGATCGTGCCGGCGCCGCGATACCAGGCACCCGCCTACAAGGGATCGGAGAAACTGGCCGGCAAGGTCGCCCTGGTGACCGGCGGCGACTCCGGCATCGGACGTGCCGTTGCCGTGCTGTTCGCGCGCGAGGGTGCCGACGTCTGTATCGTCTACCTCGACGAACACGGCGACGCCGCGACCACCAAGGCCGCCGTCGAGGCGGAGAGCCGGCAGTGCATGGTGATCCCCGGCGACGTCACCGACCCGGCCTTCTGCCGCAGAGCCGTCGCCGACACGATCGCCGCGTTCGGCCATCTCGACGTGCTGGTCAACAACGCGGCGTTCCAGCAGCACGTCGCGCGGATCGAGGATCTCAGCGAGGAGCAATTCGACCGCACCCTGAAGACCAACCTCTACGGCTACTTCCACATGGCCAAGGCAGCGACTCCCCACCTCGGCAAGGGCGGATCGATCATCAACACCGGGTCGGTCACCGGGCTGGACGGCAGCAAGCAGCTCCTGGACTATTCGATGACGAAGGGCGGCATCCATGCCTTCACGCGCGCGCTGTCGGCGCAACTCGTGGACCGTGGCATCCGCGTCAACGCTATCGCCCCGGGGCCGGTGTGGACGCCGCTGAACGCGGCGGACAAGGAGGCCGAAAAGGTCGCCCATTTCGGCGAGGACACGGCGATGGGCCGGGCCGCCCAGCCGGAAGAGATCGCGCCGGCCTTCGTGTTCTTCGCGGCACCGTCATGCTCAAGCTATATCACCGGCGAGATCCTGCCGATCGTTGGCGGCTATTGAGGGCCGGCATGGTGGCGTATCGGGCCGATTGCGCGACACCAGAGGGCCAGGGGCATCGAGAGTGATCTGCGTTGAAACGCCCCCGGCTGCGGGGGCGTTTCAACCATCGAACCGTCTACAGGCGATAGTAGTCGTCGATGCGGCGGCCCCAATCCGGGGTCCAGTCGAAAGCCGCGTCCTTCGAATACGGCGCGCCCTCGAGACGCTGCTTGTCGAGGTCGACCACGAACCCGCCCTTGGACTCGTCGTACGTCAACTTGTGCCAGGGCAGCGGGTGGTAGCTCTCGCCGATGCCGAGGAAACCGCCGAACGACATGACGGCGTAGCAGACCTTGCCGCTCGACTTGTCGATCATGACGTGATCGACCGAGCCCAGCTTGTCTCCGACCAGATTGTAGACGTTCGTCCCTTCCACCTTGTCGGCGGCGATGATGTTGCCGGATGTGCTATGCGCCTTGCGGTCGAGGTCCGCGTTCTTGGTTGCCATGGAAGCCCTCCTTGTGTGACGGCAGAGCCCTAACGGCATCCCGACGCGCAAGTTCCGCCGTGCGCACAGAACTGAAGCCGGCCTGCGCCAGGACCGTCCGAACGGCGGCAACGCTTTCACCGGGAGCCAACGTCGCGTCGAGTCTTCGCGCCCGTGAGCCAACGCAGATGCATGATGAACGCAGCAAGGCTCAAGCTGCGGTCCGTCGCTACCGCGTGGCCTTTGCCCGTTCGATCGCCTCTTCGATCATCTTCTTGGCGTGGGCGGCATCACGCCATCCCTGGAGCTTGACCCACTTGCCGGGCTCCAGGTCCTTGTAATGCTCGAAGAAGTGGGCGACCTGGTCGAGCGTGATCTGCGGCAGGTCGGTGTAGTTGTTGACGTGGCCATAACGCTTGGTGAGGTGCGTCGAGGGTACCGCGATCACCTTCTCGTCCTGGCCCGCGTTGTCCTCCATGATCAGCACGCCGATCGGACGCACGTTGATCACGCAGCCGGGGATCAGCTCGCGCGTGTTGCAGACCAGGACGTCGATCGGGTCACCGTCGCCCGAGAGGGTGTGCGGAACGAAGCCGTAGTTGCCCGGATAGCGCATCGAGGTGTGCAGGAAGCGGTCGACGATCAGCGTGCCGGCGTTCTTGTCCATCTCATACTTGATGGGCTCACCGCCGATCGGCACCTCGATGATGACGTTGACATCTTCCGGTGGATTCGTGCCCGTGGCGATAGCTTCGATGCGCATCTTGATTGTCTACCTTTCACGTTGGAGCTTGTTTTCAGTTGCAATCGTCACGAACCGGACATCGCCTTCTTCCATTGCAGGATGAAATCGCGATAGTTCCGGTTGTTCATGTAGCCGGTCAGCTCAGGCCCGATGGCGATCGGCCGTTCGCTGGCGCCCAGCAGCTGCTTCAGTTTCTTCGCCGTGGCCGTGCCATCGACATCCTCGCGCACGGCATAGAGGCGGGAGGCGTTGGCGATGACGGCCTGTCCCCGCCTGGACAGCATATAGTCGATCCAGAGCTTTGCCGCATTGGGATGCCGGGCCTTGCCGTTGGCCACCAGGACCCGCGACATGACGAGCGTGTAGTCGCGCGGAAAGACGTATCCGAGCGTCGGATTGGCCTGCGCTTGCTGCGCCGTATACGCTCCCAGCAGATTGTACCCGATCACCGTCCTGCCCGCGATCAGCTTGCGCACCATGGCACCGGTCGTGAGGTCCAGTTGAGGCTCCGTCCGGCCCAGCGCCCTGGCGATAGTCCAGAATTCCGGCGAAATTGTTGCATCGCGGGTCGCCAGGAAGAAGCCAAGGCCCGATTTCTCAATGTTGTAGCCCGACACCTTGCCCCTGAAACGGGCCGGGTCCGCCGTCAGCAGCCGGGCGAAATCAGCATGCGTCTGCGGCATATCCTGGTCGGTCAGCGCCGCTTTGTTATAGGCGAAGACGACAGGCTCGTAGGTCGTGGCGAAGGCCTCGTCTTTCCAGTGGGCCCAGCCCGGAAGGCCGGCCTTTTCCGGCGAAACGTAGGCCATCGCATAGCCGTCGCTCACGAGGGCCGCCTGCTGATCCATCGCCGAGCTCCACAGGATGTCGGCAGTCTCGGTGCCCAGTTTCGATTCGGCCACGAAGCGATGATAGAGCTCGGTCGCGTTGATGTCCTCGTACGTCACCTCGATCCGAGGGTACATGGCCTGAAAATCCGCGACCAGCGGGGCGGCAATATCGGCGTCCGTATTCGAATAGACCACCAGGCGGCCCTCGTCCTCGGCCGCCCGCACGATCGTACCGTACGCGGCTGGATAGCCGGCCGGCGGCGCCGCGCGCGGGGCGTAGGAGATCGCATCGTCGTCGGCTGTCTGCGCGCGCACGGACGCACCGGCGACCGGGACGGCACCAACAGCGATGAGATGCTTCAGGAAATCCCGCCTGCCCCGTGTCCGCATGGCCGATCATCCTTCCACGGGCACCAGAAGCAAGGGAATCCGGGCCTGGCGCACCATATCGTGCACGACCGAACCGAACAGCAGACCGACCAGCAGGCCGTCGCCGCGCGAGCCCATCAGGACCAGGTCGGCGGCGCTCGATCTGGCCTGCTCGAGAACGATGTCGGCAACATCGTCGCCTTCCTTGATGGCGACCTCGCCGATGGGACGGGCGGGCTTCTCGCTGGCGCGGACGGCATAGAACGCAGCGATCTGCGCTTCGATATGGGCCTTGGCCCGCGCGATGCGGTCATCGTGATACTGGTCCAGCGCTTCCTGCGGCACATGGGAGTCGATCTCAACCAGCGATTTCTCGCGATGATCGGGAATGACCCTCAGCACCTGCAGGCTGGCGCCCAGGCGATTGGCCAGGTCGATGGCATAGGCCAGCACCTGCTCGCTGCCGTCGCCGAGGTCGGCGGCATAGAGAATGTTGCGGATGCTGTTGCTCATGGCATTGCCCTCAAGACGGACTGCCGAAGATGGGAACGACGCCGGTGACGATGGTGGCCAGCAGCATCACCACGGCCGACGTCATCGCCCATAGCAGCGTGAAACGCTGGTGGTCGCCGAACTCGACCTTCGCCAGGCCGACCAGCAGATAGGTCGAGGCCACCAGGGGACTGAGCAAATGCACCTGCTGGCCGACCAGGGACGCGCGCGCGATCTGTGCCGGGTCGAAGCCATAGACGGCGGCCGTCTTGGCCAGGATCGGCAGGATACCGAAGTAGAAAGCGTCGTTGGAGATGAAGAAGGTGAACGGGATGCTCAACACCGCCGTCACGATCCCCATGTACGGGCCCATCCAGCTCGGCACCGCCGCGATCACGCTCTCGGCGATCGCGTCCACCATCTTGGTGCCCGACAGGATGCCCACGAAGATCCCGGCGGCGAAGATCAGGGCGACGACCGGCAGCACGTTCTCGGCGTGCGCCGTCGTTCGCTCCTTCTGCGCCTGCAAACCCGGATAATTGACCGTGATGGCGATCGCAAAGGCGATCATGAACAGCACGGGCAGCGGCATGATGGCGGCCACCAGCGCCGCCAACAGCGCCAAAGTCAGCAGAAAGTTGAACCACAGCAGGTGCGGGCGCAGCAGGGAACGGTCGTGCGCCGCTGCCTCCCCTGCGCCATCGGTCAGGGTATCGAGCTGGATGATGCCCAGCCGGCGCCGTTCGCGCATGCCCAGCAGGTAGGCGACGAACAGGACCCACACCGCGGTGATGACCATGGACGGGATCAGCGGCACGAACACCTGGCCGACGTCGAGACCCAGCGCGCTGGTGGCGCGCGCCGTGGGACCGCCCCAGGGCAGCAGATTCATGTTGTGCGAGGACATCATGACGACGCAGGCGAACACCAGCTTGTTGATGCCCAGCCGGTCGTACAGCGGCAGCATCGCGGCGGCGGTCACCATGTAGGTCGTCGAGCCGTCGCCGTCGAGACCGACGGTCATCGCCAATGCCGCGGTGCCCACGACGATCTTCATCGGATCGCCGCCGACAAGCCGCAGGATGAACTTCACGACGGGATCGAACAAACCGGCATCGATCATGATGCCGAAGTAGAGGATGGCGAACATCAGCATGACGCCGGTCGGCGCCAGCTTGCTGACACCCGTGAGCATCATGGGACCCAGGTCTTTGCCGAAGCCTCCAATCAGACCGAAGACGATCGGTATGACAATGAGCGCGACGACGGCCGGCAGGCGCTTCGTCATGATCAGCGCCATGAAGACGATGATCATCAGATAGGCCAGAACGGTCAGCATGCTCACGCCTCCCCAAGCCTTCTCTTCGCGCCTGCGCCTCCAGCGTGAAGGACGGGAGCGGTCAAAAACTATGCGCCAAAAACCGGGACGGGTCGATCTTGGGCCTCAGCCCCATGGTTGCACGGTGCGATTGCCTCCCCACCGGGCAGGCAATCGCATATGACACCCACCTCACCCTAAGGAGCTGTCGCATTCACGCTGTCATTGCGAGCGAAGCGAGCCCTGGGAGCGCGGGCGTCCCGCCCGCATCAAGGCGAAAGCTTTGCTTTCGCCCGACATGAGCGGGCGGGACGCCCGCGCTCCCAGGAATGATCGTGTTTCTCGCGGTTCAATCGCAGCGACAATGTGTGAAGCCGACAGCCCTGAGGAGCGAGCGCAGCGAGTGCCTCGAAGGGCGGGCTACCGCACGACAGTGCGACAACAGCTGGAACGAATCGGCGCGACTGTCGCCCATCCTTCGAGACGCCGGCTGCGCCGGCTCCTCAGGATGAGGTTGTGCGGGCCGTATGCGATCGCCCTGCCGCCTTACGGCGTGGTTGTCAGGCATGCACGGCGTAGACGTCACCGGAGTTGGCGTCGTGCGGCAACGCGCAGAGCCAGCGCGCCATGGCCTCGTCGTCGATCCAGTCGTCGTGAACCAGGACCTGGCTCTCGCCCAGGGCCGCGTTGAAGCGATGGAACCCCAGCGCCACGCACCGCCGCAGGCAGGCCAGCGCCACGTGGCGCTGGATGGTCGTGAACTCGAAGGACAGCGCCGGCACCGGGCGGGACAACCCGTCGAGCACCGCATCCTCCAGCCCCTCGACGTCGATCTTGATGAAGGCAGGCGTACCATGCTGCGCAATCAGCGCATCGAGCGTGGTGAGAGTCACCTCCACGGTGCGCGTCCAGCGCTCACGCTCCCAGCCCGGGCTGCCCTCGGCGGCGGCGATGAAGCCGGCCGATCCCGTGGCCACGGTCGGGTTGGCGAGATTGAGGTGCAATGCCAGCGTGCCGATGCGCGCGCCGACCGCGGCCTCGAGGATCGTGACCCCGTCGTCGCGGCCATAGAGCAGGCGAAGCACGCGCACCAGCGAGGGTTGCGGCTCCAGGGCGACAACCCGGCAGCCCAGCCGGCGGAAGCACCGGATGCGATCGCCAACATGGCTGCCGATGTCGAAAACCAGATCGCCCGGCCGCACGAAGCGCGCATAAAGCCTGCCCATGCGGCGATGGCGCGCCGGATCACCATGATAGACCCAGAGCGAACGGCCGATCGCGGCGGCCTGCTTCAGGGCCGTCAGCATGAGCGCTCAGGCTCCATCCGTGGCATCGGCCGTGCCGAGCAGCGTCCACGCGGCGGGCGGCGCCACTTCCTCGGGGATGGTGGCAAGTCCCAGCCGCCGCAGGACCGCGCCGACCTCGGGCCGCGCGCTCAGCATCGCAAAGGGAATGGCGAGCACCAACGGCGCGAAGAACGGGATCCCATAACCCAGCGCACCGGGCGCCATGATGGCGAACCACGCCAGCAGCCCGAGGCCGGCGAGCGTCTGGACCCACAGGCGCTGCGCCGCCGCACCCAGCGTCACGCGATGATCCTCGCGCACCGGCGCCGTCCAGCCGATGGCCCGGCCGACTGCCAGGCCGCCGAGGAACACGGTGTGCGCCACGGCCATGATCGGCGCCAGGATCACGAAGAACAGCGTTTCCAGCACCGCGCTGGCGAGAAAGCGCAGCGCGCCGCCAAAGCCCGCCGCGGCACCGGGGCGCACCAGGATGTCGAGGATGCTCGCGATCTTGGGTGCGAACGTCATGCCCATCGCCAGGAAGAACAGCAGCAGGCCGGTCTCCGGCCGGAATACCGGGCCTGGCGTCTCGATCAGCAGGCCGCGGAACGTCGCCAGCGCCACGAGCAACATCCACGCCGGTGATCCGATGAACATCAGGATCGCCAGCGCGAGCTGGCAGCGGCTGACCGCGCGCAGGCCCGGCAGGGTGAGCAGCCGCCAGTACTGCATGTTGCCCTGGCACCAGCGCAGGTCGCGGCGGATGAACTCCAGCAGGGTCGGCGGATTCTCTTCCCATGACCCGTCTTCGTCCGGCAGAACGCGAACGTCATAGCCGGCCCGTCGCATCAGGACCGCTTCGACCTGGTCGTGACTCAGGATGTGGCCGGACAGCGGACCATCACCGGGCAGTACCGGCAGGACGCAGTGGTCGATGAACGGCTTCAGGCGAATGATGGCGTTGTGGCCCCAATAGGGTCCGCAATCGCCCTGCCAGAAGGCGCTGCCCAGCGTATAGGACCGCATGCCCAGGCGCATGCCGAACTGGAAGACGCGGGCGAACGGGCTGAGACTTGGCCGACCGACGACCAGGCTCTGTACGATCCCCAGCCGCGGGTTGGCCGAGATCACCCGGATCAGCCGCAAGATCGCTGCCGGGCTCATGACGCTGTCGGCATCGAGGACCAGCGCGAACGTGAACCCGGTGCCCCAACGCTCGCAGAAGTCGCGGATGTTGCCCGCCTTGAAGCCCGGGTTGGTCGACCGGCGGCGATACGTGATCGGCAGCGTTGCGCCGAACCGCGCTTCGAGTTCGGTCGCCATCTCGGCCTCGGCCGCCGCGATGTCGGGCCGGTCGGTATCGCTCAGCAGGAAAACATGCAGGTGCGGGGCGGCGCCGGACGCGATCAGGCCGGCGATCATCTCGACGAGGTTGCGGCGCAGGCGCGCGGCTTCTTCGTTGCGCGTGCAGACTAGGATGGCGGTGTGCCCCGTGATCGCCGCATCCCGTCGATCGTGTCCTGCCCACGATGCCACCCTGGCCAGGGGATCGCCGGTGAAGCGCATCAGCGCGAACCCGATCACCGCGTTCCAGAAGCCGATGACCGACCACGGCAGGGTCACGGCAAAGCACGCCAGCATCAGCCCATCGACGATGTCGAGGCCGCCGGCGCCCAACGTGTAGGCCATCAGGCCCAGCATGGCCGCCACGCTGGCGGTGACCAGCAGGGCGAAAACGATGCGGCGCCAGGCCATCTTCTGTGGCATATCGACCGGGTCGCAGTGCGGCTGAATCACAGGACCGGTCATTGCGATATCATGGTGATGGGCGCCCGTTGCTCGTTCTCGATCGTCGAAGAGGCTAGCCTTGGCAGCAGCGTCGAAGCAATGGACCGAGCGCCGGAACACGGCGCTGTGACCCGCGCGCTGTGGTATGTCGCACCCGGGCAGGCGGTCCTGCGCGACGAAGCGCCAGCCGCGCCCGGCCCGGGCGAGGTGCTGGTCCAGACGCGCTATTCGGCACTGAGCCGCGGCACCGAGAGCCTCGTCTTCCGGGGCGTCGTGCCCACGTCCGAGCACGACCGCATGCGCGCGCCGTTCCAGGCCGGTGCCTTTCCGTTTCCGGTGAAGTACGGTTATGCCGCTGTCGGCACCGTCACAGCCGGCCCCGGCGACCTGCTGGGCCGCGCGGTCTTCGCGCTCCACCCCCATCAGAGCGCCTTCGTCGTGCCGGTCGACGCCGTGGTCGCGCTGCCTGCGGACGTGCCGCCGCGCCGCGCGGTGCTCGCCGCCAACATGGAAACCGCGCTGAACGCGCTCTGGGATGCCGCTGTCCTGCCGGGCAGCCGTGTCGCGGTGATCGGCGCCGGCACGGTCGGCGCCCTGGTCGCCTGGCTGGCAGGCCATGTCGCGGGCGCGCAGGTCACCCTGGTCGACATCCGCCCGGAACGCGCGGCGCTTGCCGCCGCCCTGGGTGTCGGCTTCGCGGCACCGGACGCGGCACCAGCCGAGTGCGATCTGGTGTTTCATGCCAGCGCCACGCCCGAAGGCCTGGCGACGGCATTGGCCGCCGCCGGCGATGAAACCACCATCGTCGAGTTGAGCTGGTACGGCGATCGCGCGGCCAGTGTTTCCCTCGGCGGTGCTTTCCACAGCCGAAGGCTGCGCCTGGTGGCAAGCCAGGTCGGCCGCGTGGCACCCGCGATGCGGGCACGCTGGCCGCATCGGCGCCGTCTCTCGGCGGCACTGGCGCTGCTGAGGGATCCGCGACTGGACGTGCTGCTCGAACCGGACGTGCCGTTCGAGGACCTGCCCGCCGCCTTGCCGTCACTGCTGGGACCGGATGGCGCTGCGCTGTGCCAGGTCGTGGCCTATTCCTGAACGCATCAGTATCGAGGAGTGCCGTCATGTTCGCCGTCGAAGTTCGCGACCACATCATGGTGGCACACAGTTTCCGGGGTGAGATCTTCGGCCCGGCCCAGCGCATGCACGGCGCCACCTTCGTGGTCGACGCGGCCTTCCTGACCCGCGATCTCGATGCCGCGGGACTGGTGGTCGATATCGGTCGCGCCATCACGGTCCTGCGCGAGGTACTGGAGCCGTTGAACTATCGCAATCTCGACGAGATGCCGGATTTCGCCGGCAAGAACACCACCACCGAGTTCCTCGCCCGCTACATCCATGACCGCATCGCCGACGGCGCCCGCGCCGGCAAGCTCGGTCGGCCGGCGTCGGAGATCGATATCCTGCGCGTCACCCTGTCGGAGTCGCACGTCGCGCGCGGGTGGTACGAGGCGCCGCTTGGCTGAGCGGCGCGCGATCTTCGCCATCCCCGGCGATATCGATACGCCGACCGGCGGCTATGCCTACGATCGGCGCATCATGGACGAATTGCGCCAGCTCGGCTGGGACATGCGGCACGTGGCGCTGAGCGGCCAGTTTCCCCTGCCCGACCCGGCGATCCTGGCCGCGACCTATCGCACGCTGGCAGAGATGCCCGCGGGAATCCCCATCATCGTCGACGGCCTGGCGCTGGGCGCCCTGCCCGATATCGGCCGCCATCTCGGTGCCGCGCGGCCTCTGGTGGCGCTGGTGCATCATCCGCTGGCACTCGAGTCCGGCATCACGCCGGCCCGCGCCGACACCCTTCGTGCCAGTGAGCGCGCGGCCCTGGCGGCCGCCAGGCGCGTGATCGTGACCAGCCGCGCCACGGCCGCGGTACTGACGGCCGACTACGGTGTTCCGCAGGGGCACATCACCATCGCGCCGCCGGGCACCGATCCAACGCCGCCTCGCGCGCGGGCCGTACCGACGTCTCCCCGGCGAGGAGAGGTCAGACTGCTGAGCGTCGGCACATTGGTGCCGCGCAAAGGGCATGATCTGCTGATCGCGGCGCTGGCGATGTTGCAGGATCTGCCGTGGCGGCTCGACATCGTTGGCGACGCAACGCGCGATCCGTCGACCGCGGCCGCCCTGCACCACCAGATCACCGACGCCGGCCTCGGTGACCGCATCACGCTCGTCGGCGCCGTGCCGCCCAGCGCAATGCAACAGCACTATCGTGCCGCCGACCTGTTCGTCCTCGCCTCGCGCTACGAGGGCTACGGCATGGTCTATGCCGAGGCGATCGCGCAGGGCCTGCCGGTGATCGGCACCACGGCCGGTGCGATTGCCGAGGCGGCTCCCGAGAGTGCTGCTCTGCTCGTACCGCCCGAGGACATTCCGGCGCTGGCCGCCGCCCTGCGCCGGCTGCTGAGCGATGCCGCCGCGCGCGATCGCCTGGCCGAGGCGGCGCGGCAGGCAGCCTCCCGCCTGCCGCGATGGCCGGACGCGGCCGCCGCGTTCGCCACCGCACTCGTGGCAGCACAGGCATGAGCGCGTTCGCCGCCGTGTGGCTCGACCTGCGCGAGCCGGCCGACCGGCGCGCCCGCAATGCCGACCTGATGGCGGCGGTCGCGCGCCACTTCAGGGATCGCACGCAGATCGCCGTCACCGACCTCGGCTGCGGCACCGGCGCCACGCTGCGCGTCCTCGCCCCGCATCTGCCGGCGCGGCAGCACTGGCGCCTGGTCGATCGCGATCCGGACCTGCTGGCCGCGATCGAACAGCGCTGTGACGGCCGGCTGCCGGTGACACAGGCGATCGCCTGGCAGGCGCACCCCGCCGATGTGCAGAGCGATCTCGAAGTCGTGATGGCGCTGCCGGCGGATCTGGTGACCCTATCGGCCTTCCTGGACCTGACGTCGAGCGCATGGCTCGAGCGCATGGCCACGGCCGCCGATGTCCACCGGCGACCGATCTATGCGACGCTGACCTACGATGGCCGCATCGCCTGGGAGCCGGCCGACCCGTTCGACTCGCAGGTCTGGCGTGCCTTCAATGCCCACCAGGAACGCGACAAGGGCTTTGGTGGCGCGCTCGGGCCGCTGGCCGCGGCCCGGCTGATCGAATGCCTGGCAGCGCATGACTTCACTGTCCATCATGCGACGGCCGACTGGATGCTGGGCGGCCATGAGGCCGGCCTGCAGGCGGAACTGGTGAAGGGCTGGCACCAGGCGGCGTCCGAACAGGATGTGCTCGACCGGCATGACCTCGACCGCTGGCGGGAGCGACGGCTTGAGGCGGTTCAAGCCGGGCGCGCGCGCATCACCGTCGGGCATGTCGACATCTGGGCCCTGCCTACCCGTTGACGCCTGCACCGAGATCAACATCGAACAGCACATCCTGACCCAATCGCCAGATGCGCATGGCGGGACGCAAGGCCTGGTCCAACCGGTCAATAGCCGGCAGGGACAGACCGGTCGGACCGGCGCCAATAATCAACGGCGCCATGAGGATATGCAGTCGATGCAGACAACCCGCGGCCAGGAACCGCGAGAGCGTGAACGCACCCCCTTCGACCAGCACGCGACGCAGGCCGATTGCGGCCAGCGCCTGCACGATCGCTGCCGGCGCCAACGCACCGGCTGCATCAGCCTCGATGCTGAGCCTTTCGACATCGCCAGGCAGGTCGATGGTCGTGCCCGGTCGCGTCACGACGACGCGGCGGCAGCCGTCGGCGGTCAGGAGCCTGGCGCTGCGCGGCAGACGGCCGTGCGGATCGATGACGACCCGCGCCGGGCTGGGGCCGGCAATCTGCCGCACCGTCAGTTGCGGATCGTCGGCGGTCACCGTACCGATACCGACGATCACCCCGTCAACGAGCGCGCGCAAGCGGTGCAGATGGACGATGGCCGCGGGACCGTTGATGTAGTGGGAGTGGCCGCTTGGGGTGGCGATGCGACCGTCGAGCGACTGGCCGATCTGGCCGATCACCAGGGACGGCGCGGGGGCAACCAGCGGCGCAAAGACCGATTGCCAGGGTTCAGCGATCACCAGGCCGGCGCCACCGCGCGCGGCGCGGACATACCACCAATCGGTGTCGGAGAGCGTTTCCAGGTGAGCGGGGGAATTTTCGGCGTTCACGGAAGGTTCACTCATGGACTGACATTACGCGACACCTCACGTACACAATACCCTTGTGGGAGGGATTCGTTGTGGGATCGTACGAACATCGAGATTTGACCGGCGTACCCGCACCCATGATGCCGTTGCTTGCCAATGCCCCGCTTGCGCCGACCCAGCGCGCCATCGGCGCGTTTGTCGCCGGTCTTCCTGTTCTCATTGCCGATGAGGAAAACGCTGGAACGCTGGTCCTGCCGGTCGAGGGCCTGACTGCGGAGCGCCTGGCGGCGCTCGCCGCCTGTGGCGATGCGCCGATCGACCTGTTCGTCTCCGGCACGCGCGCCGCCGCGCTCGGTACGGATGGCATCGCGACCGGAGTCGTGCGCCTGCCTCCCGCGATTGACTGCGAGGAGGTCGTGGCGCTTGCCAGCGCCGCCGACCGCGATGCCGCGGTCGCGCCGGGCGGGCGTGTCGCCGCCGCCGCCATCGAACTCGCCAAGCTCGCGCGCCTGCTGCCCGCGGCGCTGGCGATCCGCGGGCGCGTCGTGGCGCGTCCGGCGCCGGCGGACGCCGTGCCGCACGTCACCGCTTCCGAGGTGCTGGCATTCCGCGCCGGCCTTGCGGGCTCGCTGCGCCGCGTGTCGAGCGCGCGGGTACCCCTGGCCGATGCCGGCGACTCGCAGTTCAACGTGTTCCGCGACGCGCTCGGACAGTTCTGGACCGCCGTGGTGATCGGTGCGTTGGATCGCAGCCGGCCGGTCCCGGTGCGGCTGCACTCGGCCTGCCTGACGGGCGACGCCTTCGGATCGCAACGCTGCGATTGCGGCGACCAGCTGCGCATGGCGATTGCCATGATCGCGGCGTGCGGCGGCGGCGTGCTGCTCTATCTCGACCAGGAAGGCTGCGGCATTGGCCTCGCCAACAAGATGCGGGCCTATGCGCTGCAGGACCGCGGCCTCGACACCATCGACGCCAACACCGTGCTCGGTTTCGATCGCGACGAGCGGCGCTATGACATCGCCGCGCGCATGCTGCGCCTGCTCGACATCGAGGACGTCGCCCTGCTCACCAACAACCCGACGAAGATGGCCGGCTTGCGCGAGGCTGGCGTCTCGATTGCCGAGCGCATCGCGCTGGTGGCGCCCGTGAACAACAGCAACCGGGATTATCTGCGCGCCAAGCAGCAGCGCGCCGGCCATTTGATCGACAGCACCGGCGACGAGGTGTCCGATGCCTAGCCAAACCGTCGCCCGCTACACGCCGGTGGCGCGGCTGCTGCACTGGACCACGGCCGTCCTGGTGCTGGCGACGATTCCGATGGGCTTCGTCCTGCTCGACCTGCCGCCGGGCCGGCTGCAGAACACCCTGTTCGACGTGCATCGCTCGATCGGCGTGCTGCTGTTCGTGCTGGTCGCCGTCCGTCTCGCCTGGCGCCTGACGCATCCGCCGCCGCCCCTGCCCGCCGGGGTGCCCGCCTGGCAGCACCTGGCATCGGCGGCCGTGCACCACCTGCTCTACGCCATCCTGCTGATCCAACCGATCATCGGCTGGTGGGGCACGTCGGCCTTCGGGGCGCCGATCAACGTCTTCTGGCTGTTCGAACTGCCGGCGCTGGTCGGCAAGGACGAGCCGACAGCCAAGCAGATCCTGGCCTGGCACGGCATCATCGGCATCACCCTCTCGGTGGCCATAGCGATCCATATCGGCGCCGCGCTGTTCCACCATTTCGTGCGCCGCGACGGTGTGCTGCGCCGCATGCTGTGACTACGGCGCGCGTCTCGCGTCGAGTGGTCCCGTCTTCAGATTCGCCAGCGGATAACGCGACACTTCGTCCAGCAGCACCGCGAGCCGGGCCGCAACATGCTCGACGATCGCCTGGCCGGCCGCGGCGCTGGCCAGGCGTGCGTCGCCGCAGGCGCCCTGCGGATGCAGATCCTGCGTCGCCCAGCCCATCGCGACCTTGCCGTGGAACCGCAACTCGCGATGATGTTGGTCGTGCGCGGCCGACGCCGGCGGGAACACATCGATGCGCGCCGTGCGCACGGTGGTGGGCTGCAAATGCAGCAGGATCGAGGTCTCGTGCGCGCCGGCGTGAATACCGTGCCGACGTTCCTCTTCGGGAAAGAGCCCTGCAGGCTCGCCAAAGGCAAAGGTGTTGGCGACAACGGCCAGCATGCCCAGACGCATCCGCAGATCGAGTGCCACGATGTCGCAAATCTGCGGCTGGCCGCCGTGCGAATTGACGATCACCAGCTTGCGCAGCCCGGCGCGGTGCACCGACTGCCCGATCTCGAACCAGACCCGCGACAGTGTTTCCGCGCCCAGCGTCAGCGTGCCGGGAAACGCCGTGTGCTCATCGCTGCGTCCCACCGGAAAGGCCGGCAGGACGAGAAGCGGCGTATCGGTGGCGGTCTGCGCCAGGGCCCGGTCAAGGATGCCGCGGTTGATCACCGCATCGGTGGACAGCGGCAGATGCGGGCCGTGCTGCTCGATCGCCGCCACCGGCAGAACTGTCACGCTGCGCTCGACGTCGAGGTGCGCAAAGTCCTGCCAGGTCAGGTCTTCCCAACGGCGGACGTTGTCAGGCATGCGACGCTCCGGGACATCTGTTGCATGGGCCACCATACGCCGGCGCAACAGAGCGCTGCTACAGATAACGCCGCAATGTCGGCAACGCCTGCTCCACGCAGGCACGGCCTTCGGCAATCGCCTCCGGGGCGCGGTGGAATTCCATCAAACCGATGCTGCGCAGCCGCGGCACCAGCATGACATGCGGCGGTTCACCCGCCAGGCGCGTGCGCGTGATGTGATCCTGCATGATGTTGATGGACGCCGTGAGCACGTCGAAGTAGCCCGGCGCCGGCTGACCCTCCGCGGGTGCCTGGGCCGGCGACTCGGTTGCCTTGCGTGCCAGCGGCAGCGGCAACCGGCTCAGCAGCCGACGGACCACCTCGCCGGAAACCCGCGTCGACTCGGTGGCGGCCGGCGGCTCGGGCTCGGAAAAGCGTCGCCCCAGCAGGTCGCCGTTGAGATTGACCGCAATGATCACGTCGGCACCCAGCGCGCGGCAGACCGATACCGGGACGGGATTGGAGATGCCGCCATCCACCAGCCACCGGTCGTCGACCCGTACCGGGCTGAAGATCCCGGGCAACGCGATGGAGGCCCTGACGGCGTCGTGTATCGGCCCCGTTTGCAGCCACACCTCGCGTCCGGTCGCCAGTTCCGTGGCGACCGCCGCATAGCGGGCAGTATAGCTTTCGATGGGCTCGCTGATACCCAGGTTGCGCAGGAAGGTGACGATCAGCCTGCCGCTGATCAGGCCGCCACCCGACAACCGGACATCCGTCAGCCGGGCGATCTGGCGCCACGTCGCGGCCTCGGCCCATTGCCGCAACGCACTCAACCGGCCGGCGACGTAGGCGGCGCCGATCAGCGCGCCCATCGACGTCCCGCAGACGATGTCAGGCTCGATCCCGGCCTCCGTCAACGCATCGATGACGCCGATATGCGACCAGCCACGGGCGGAACCGCTGCCCAAGGCGAGCCCGACGCGAGGGCGTTGACCATCCTCAGAGACTACCCGAACGGGCGCACTGTACAGCCGCCGCTGCCGGCTCAGAAAGATCCTCATCACGAACGACAGGCCGATTGGATGGAGCGCTGGTGGCACGCTGTGCGCTCTACGCCGAAGCGATGGCACGCTGGCCCAAGATCAGCCCGCGATGAGGCCCTACCTTCACTGCATTTGACGCTTGCATAACAGGTGAGCGATGACGATCCGGCGGCTGATCGCGGACAGGAAAACATTCAACTCGACGCTGGATCTGGCGCGCGATGGCCTGGCGGCCAGGCTGCGGCTGAGCCTCGACATAGCGCTCATTCCCTACGATCCCGCCAACCCCTCCAGTGCAAACGGCTACCTGGCGCCGTCCGCGGGCGAAAGGTTCCGTCGTGTCGGCTCGGTCAACTTCGACGAGACCGACAAGTCCGGCGACAACACCTTTCCGGCACAGAGCTGGACGACCGACGGTTTCGCGACTTTCTGCCGGAACTTCAAACAAACGGTCGAACGCGGCTGGAACAACCAGATCATCCTGCTGCCACCCGAAGGCGACGGTGATGGCGAGATGACCGACGCCGATTTTCGCCAGTTCATCGCGGGCCGTACGCTGCCGGCGCATCTGGTCTGTTCGCTGGAAGTGAACCTTGTGCGCTGGGCCGCCAACGGTGCCCGGGTCAGGGTGGCCAAGCTGCTCGCCGTTTCTGATCAGAACTACAAGGCTTTTCCCCCGATTGTACATCACGGGCTAATTGACGACCGTTCCCTGCGGTCGATGACCAACCAGCACAAAAGCGGCGTGCAGTTCACCCAGGCTCCCGCCGTTCATGAAGTTGGCCATTGGCTAGGCCACAGCCCGCTGTCGCCCGACGGCGTCTTCCAGCACGTCGATTTCGCGGCGGCGAAGGCCCTGGGCCTGCCCCGAAACAGCGAGGAAGAGTATGGTCTCACGGTGAGGCGTGCGCGATCGATCATGGGCATGGGCCTGGTGGCCACGGAATATGACGCCGCTCCATGGATGACCCGCGCGCGCCGCCACACCGGCGCCCTGTACGGCTGGCGCTACGTGCATCGCATCCAGTTCGACAGCGGCTCGGTGCCGGTGTCAGCCCGCCAGAAGCGCCTGCTGGGCGGGCAACCCTGAGTTCGGCGCACGGCGGTTGCCGCCAGTCGCCATGGCGATGCCTCTGCGTCCCGACTCTTCCGGCTCAGCCGAGGACGCACTCAACCCGGACGATCGCAGCCTGCCCAACGCTGTTTCTGTATTTGCGATTTTTCATGATAAAGATGAAATTTATAAATTATTTGACTTATCCTAAATTCAGTGGTCCCATGAACACGCTTGAGATGCCGTAGCGATCGGTCGACCCGGCGTGATGAGGAGTCGACGCTCGCAGTTCCGCGTCGCGTGACCGCGATCGATCCGCCAACGGGCGGTGTCGCCTCCGGATGCTTTCGTCCCCTGCGAGGTTTGACCCATCATGAACTCTTCTGACTGGATGCATCCCGCACCCGGCGCATTACCGGAAAACCCACCGGAGCGGTCGGGACACCGCAACCGCCGGCACGTCCTGAAGGCGGGCTTGGTGACGGGCGCCGCACTGTGGTCCGGGGCCGTGCGCGCCCAGGGCAACGCCCCGGACATGGTGCTCCATGGCGGCACGGTTCACAGCGGCGGGACCACCCATCGCGTGCATGAAGCGGTGGCCATCCGCGATGGGCGCGTCATGGCTGTCGGCGACAATCGACGGCTGCTGGATATGGCCGGCTCCGCAACGCGGCGTGTCGATCTTGCCGGGAAGGCCGTCATCCCGGGGTTCATCGATGCGCATCCGCACATGGACGGCGTCGGCGCCAAGTTGCTGGCGTTCAACTGGGGCGAGATCCGCTCGGTCGCCGATGTCCTGGGCGTCGTTACGCGCGAGGTGTCGCGACTGGAGCGCGGCGCGTGGCTGGTGCTGCCGCCCTTCATCGGGCCACCCCGATTTTACGGCTATCCCGACGCGCTGGCCGAGAAGCGGTGGCCGAACCGCGCCGACCTCGATCGCGTGGCGCCCGACAACCCCGTCTATATCGAACCGCACTACCTCGCAGCCCCCGGCGTCGCGATCGCCAACAGTGCGGCGCTGCGCGGCGGTCAACTTCCGCCGGCCGGACAGGATCCCGACGGCACGATCACGGTGCGGGATGAACGCGGCGAGCCGACCGGCGTGTTCATGGACTACAACTACCCTCGGCTCGTTCCCTTGCGGGGCTGGCCGCGCCGCACGCCGTTCTTTCCCCGGATTCCGTCGCCGCCGGCCGGCGAACTCAAGGAGCAGGCCGTCCGCACCGGCATGGGTGCTTTCGCGCGCGCCGGCATTACGGGCATCTATGAAGGTCACGGCATGGAGGACAGCACGATCGCCGTCCTCCAAAAGCTTCGAACCACGGGAGAGCTGACGCTGAGGGCTTATTGCCCCCTCGCCTTCCCGTTCAGCGCCTATGGCGACTCCCAGGCAGCCGACAACGTGATCGAGCGCGCGCGCCGGACGGCGGGTGGAAACGGCCTTGGCGATGACCTGCTGACCCTCGGCGGACTGGGCTTCTCATTCGACTCCGCCGCCGGCGCGGGGGCTGCGTTGATGGTCGAGCCCTACCGTCGGCCACAGGGCGGCATGTGGCGCGGCGCGCAGCTGACGTCGGACGCGAATCTCCGCCGCGCGCTCGTGACGGCCGCGGCAGCGGGGTTGCGTCTGCAGGTCCAGTGCTCGGGACGGGCGGCGATCGAAACGACGCTCGGCATCTTCGAAAGCATCCACCAGCAAAGCAGTATCCGCGACCGGCGCTTCGCGATCGAGCACTGCCAGTTCCCGACCCGCGACCAGATGCGGCGAGCCCATGCCATGGGCGTGGTGCCGACGACGGCCAGCACGTTCCTGTGGGTCTACGGGCAGACCTATCTCGCGGCCTTCGGACCGGACCTCAGCGCGGAAGCGATCCCGTTCCGGTCCTGGTTCGACAGCGGCCTACCGATCGCCAACTCCACCGACGGCGAGCCGTACGATCCCTATCTCGCCTTCTGGATCATGCTCGCCCGCAAGGAAGGCTTCGGCGGCCGCACGCTCGGCACCGCCGAGCAGGTGACGCGCGAACAGGCGCTGCGTGCCTATACCCTGAACGGGGCGATCGCGTCGTTCCGGGAGACCGTCACCGGCTCGCTCGAGCCCGGCAAGCATGCCGATCTCGTCGTGCTGTCGCAGGACATCATGACGGTGGAGCAGGACCGGATCCCCGACACGCGGGCGCTGGCCACGTTGCTCGCCGGACGCCCTGTTCACGATACCGGTGTGTTCGGATGAACCAAGGAGAGGAACGCAGATGAGAAGGACGATCCTGGCACTCTCGACAGCCATCGGGATGGCGACGCTGTCCGCCACGGTCCACGCCCAGCAACCGGCAACGGCAGAAAACGGCTACTCGATCTTTGCCGGCACCATCGCCGACATGACCCATACCGAGTACGCCGACGCCATCAAACGGGGCGCGGTCGCGCTGTGGGGCCTGGGCGTGATCGAGGCACATGGCCCTCACCTGCCGCTGGGAACCGACGTCTACGGCCCGTACCTGAACACGCGACTGGCGCGCGAGGCGTTGGAACGGCGCGACATCCCGGCCCTGGTGGTGCCAGTCTTCTATTGGGGCGTGAATCGGGTCACCAGCGCGTTCCCGGGCTCGATCGACGTCCGCCCCGAGATCATGATCGAGGTGATGGTCGATGTGTTCCGCAGCCTCAAGCGCGACGGCATTGGTGCCGTGTTCTGCGTCTCAGGTCACGGCGATGCAGCCCACAACCGTGCGATTTTCGAGGGCGTGAAGCGCGGTGCCGCGGCGGCAGGCATGCGCGTCTATTTCGTCACCAACCGCATGATGGCCGAGCGCATCGGCCTGCCCCTGGACGACCGGCATCTTGTGCTCACCGCCGATCCGCCGCCGCCCGCCACGCCACCGGCGACACGCCCGCAGCCCGACGTCCACGCCGGCGCCGGCGAAACCTCCAGCATGCTCGGCAACTTCCCGGCGGTCGTGCGCGCCGACGCGATCGCCGCGCTGCCGCCGACCAACCTGACACCCGAGCAACTGGCGACATGGCGCCGCGGCGGCGAGCATGCCCTGCAGGTCACGCCGCACGGCTATCTCGGCGCCCCGGCTGACGCGAACGCCGAGCGCGGCCGAACCGACGCAACGCGATCGGCGGGCGCGCTCGCCGACGCCATCGCGAAGACGGTGGCGAACCCGCGGTAGATATCCCGGGAGCCGCTCTCAACCGTTGGCCGGACCGCAAGCTCTTCCCTCCCCCAACGAACGTTGGGGGAGGTGCCCGAAGGAGTGCGACCGCAGCACATGGGTAACAGATTGTACTCAGCACATGGGTGACAGTTTTCTCGC
>NZ_VOHA01000041.1 GCF_007859315.1 Reyranella sp. CPCC 100927 | reverse complement strand
GAGAAAACTGTTACCCATGTGGTGAGCACAAACTGTTACCCATGTTGCGGCTGAAGACCTTCGGCCACCTCCCCCACTGCGTGGGGGAGGGAATTACGCCGCGAGCTTCAGTCCTGTTTGCATGACGGTGCGTGTCGTTGGACGACGAGCCCGGTCAGCCAGCATCGTCACCGTCCCCCGCGGCGCCATGGTCGCGAAGCCGTTGTGCACGATGCGCAGGTGCGTACCGCCCGATGGCGTGCCGGCCAGTTCGAAAGTGACGACGGAGTCGAGCCCTTCGCCGCCGCGCCAACTGTAGCGCAGCAACCGATGTGGTTCGGCCGCGAGCACCTCGCAGTCGATGGCGCCACCGACGTCAGGCTCGCCTTGCAAGACGAAGCGATCACCGACCGCGGGACGGATGTCGTTGGGCATCAACCAGGCGGCCAGCAGTTCGGGCTCCGTCAGCGCGCGCCAGACCTGCGCCGGCGGCTGATCGAGATCGCACTCGACGGTGATGGAGTCGTCGCACGCTCTATCGTCGGTCATGTGTCCATTCCCTTCAGCACGTCTTTCAGCTTCTCGATCCGCGCCGGCCAGAAGCTGCGGTAGCGATCGATCCAGTTGACCAGCGGCGTCAGCCCCTTGGGATCGACGCGGTAATAGGCGAACCTGCCTTCGCGGCGCTCGGCCACCAACCCTGCCCCGCGCAGCGCCGCCAGGTGCTGCGAAATCGCGGGCTGCGAAACATCAAAGCCTGCCTTCAGCTCCGACACGCTCATTTCGCGCCGGGCCAGCCGTTCGAAGATCGCGCGCCGCGTCGGGTCGGCCAGCGCCCGGAGAATTTCCGTCTCGATCATGCCTATATATAAGTACCTACTTATTCGAAATACAAGAGGCTGTTATCCTGACAGCCTGTGATTTTATGGGCCCACGCTGTCATCCCGAGTGGAGCGAGGGATCTTTTCCGGCCGTCAACGGCCCAGAAACTGCCGAAAGCTTCCTCGCTACACTCGGAATGACAGCGCGAAGCGATCAAGATCACATCCTCCGAGCGTGGCGAGGGATAAGCGCCGATCTCAAGATCCCTCGCTACGCTCGGGATGACAGCGGCGCTACAGCGCGCTGCGCGCGCCACGCCAGCAGTTGGCGGGCCAACACCGGCACCGCCATGGCGATGCCGATCAGCGTGCTGGTGATGCCGGGCGCAATGGTGGGCAGCGACGCGATACCCAGCAGCCAGCATTCCCAGCCGGCCAGCGGCGTCAGCAGGTAGCGGCTGAAGGCGGCACCCAGGAACGTGATGCCGATCAGGCAGCCGCCCAGGGTGAACAGGAAGTCGCCCCACGAGAAGCCGGGCAGCACCAGCAGCAGCGACGGCGAGAACACGAAGACGAATGGCACCAGCGCCTTGGCGAGCGCCAATCGGAATGCCGTGTTGCCGGTGCGGAACGGATCGGCGGCTGCCATGCTGGCGGCAGCGTAGGCCGCGACGGCGACCGGCGGCGTCACGTCGGCCAGCACGCCGTAGTAGAAGACGAAGAAGTGCGTCACCAACGGCGCCACGCCCAGCAGGCCCATGGCCGGCGCCGCCACCGTCACCATGATGATGTAGGTGGCCGTGGTCGGCACGCCGCAGCCCATCAGGATGCAGACCAGCGCCGTCATGATCAGGGTGAAGATCAGCACCAGGCTGGCGCGGTCGGTGGGCAGGAACGGCTGCAGCACGCCGGCGGCGTCGTTGGCGACACCGACGATGATAGTGGCGAACTTCAGCGCCGTGCCGGTCAGGGTCACGACACCGATGATGATGCCGATGGCGGCGGCGGCAGCACCCACCGCCAGCGCGTACTTCGCGCCCATGACGAAGGCGTCGACCATGTCGGTCACCGCCATGCGCCCGGCGGCAACGATGGCGCCACTGCCCTCGCGTGCCGCCGCGATCAGCGGCCGGATGATGCCGACGGCGATACAGAGCGAGATGCCCCAGAACGCGGCGAGGTATGGCGTCGAGCCGTCAAACAACTTCCACAGCAGGCCGGCGAGCGGAATGAGCGTCACCCAGTCAGCGCGCAAGGTCGCCTTCCAGTCCGGCATCTCGTGCGGCTCAAGCCCGCGCAGGCCCACGCGCTTGGCCTCGAAATGCACCTGCACGAAGACGCCGAAGAAATGCAGGAAGGCCGGCACGATGGCGGCCACGATGATGGTCTGGTACGGCAGGCTGAGATACTCGACCATCAGGAACGCCGCGGCACCCATCACCGGCGGCGTGATCTGGCCACCGGTGCTGGCGGTGGCCTCGACACCGGCGGCGAAATGCGGGCGGTAGCCCAGCCGCTTCATCATCGGGATGGTGAGCGAGCCGACGGTGACGGCGTTGGCCACCGACGAGCCCGAGATCATACCGAACAGCGCTGATCCGAAGATCGCCACCTTGGCCGGACCGCCGGCGAAGCGCCCGGCCACCGCCATGGCGAGCGCCAGGAACAAGCGCCCCAGGCCGATGCGCATGGCCACGACGCCGAACAGCACGAAGTGGAAGACGTAGGTGGCGACGACGCCGATCGGGATGCCGTAGATGCCCTGGCTGGTGAGGTAGAGGTGGTCCATCAGCTGCGACCACGTCGTGCCGGGATGCACCAGGATGCCCGGCATCCAGGGGCCGAGGAAGGCATAGGCGATGAAGGCCAGCGAGATGATCACCAGCGGCCATCCCATGGTACGCCGCGTCGCCTCCAGCACGATGCCGGTGAGGATCGTGCCCATCACCACGTCGATGGGCAGCGGATTGCCGACGCGGAACGCAATGTCCTCGAAGATTGCCGGCAGGTAGAGCGAGGCGACGGCGGCGGCGATCAGCAAGGCCCAGTCATAGAGCGGCACCGCGCCCGGCTTCCACCAGGCCGAGACCGGCGCGGCATCGGCGTGCCTGCGGTTGGCGGCGAAGACCAGGAAGATCAGGCCCAGCACCAAGGCCATGTGGATGCCGCGATGCGTCTGCTCGCGCAGCAGCCCGAACCCCGCCGTGTAGTAGTGGAAGCACGACAGCGCGAACAGCATCGCCGCCACGATCCATGTTGCCGGCGGCAGCAGCGGCCGGAAGTGCATCTCGGCATCGAACTGCCGCTCGAGCTCTTCGGCCTTCTTGATATCGACGTTGACGGCGGTCATGGGCGGTTGTCATCCTGAGCGAAGCGAAGGATCTCTTGTACGGTGGCACCGCACGGGACCATCCATGGCGTATGTGCGTCCGTGAGCACCGCCCGTGCGCATTCATGGCACAACGGATCCTTCGCTTCGCTCAGGATGACAGAGGCTTCGCTCAGGATGACAGAGTACGTCATGTTTTCAGGGATTCGCCGTCGTGCGGCATGAGGTCTTCCCACGTTGGATTGGCGGCCATCACAAGCTCGTTCTTGCGAAGGCGACGCCAGCCCTTGAGCTGTTTCTCGCGCGCAATGGCTTGGCTCACGTCTCGGTATTCTTCGGCATAGACCAGCCGGTGGATGCGATACTTCTTCACGAATGCACTGCCGACTCCCTCGCGATGCTGCCAGACGCGTCGTTCTAGGTCGTTCGTGACGCCCACGTACATCGCGTGAAACGACCGGCTGACCATAATGTAGACCCAGTAGCGATGGTCGCGGTTCATGACGAAAGGCCCGTGCCATCGGACCGCACAACAGATCCTTCGCTTCGCTCAGGATGACAGTTTACTTCGCCACGCCCTTCTCCTTGTAGAACCGCTCGGCACCGGGGTGGACGGGGATGCCGGCGCCGGCGAGCGCGGTCTTGAGCTGGATGGTCTTGCCCTTGGCATGGCCGGCGTCGAGCAGCTTGCGGGTGTTGTCGTTCCACAACGCCTTCGTGACCTCGTAGACCAGATCGTCGGACTGCTTGGCCGATGTCACCCATTGCGCGTTGACGCTGATGGTCTTGGCGCCAGCGACGCCCTTGTAGGCATCGGTCGGGATCTCGTCGCGGGCGAAGAACGTGTACTGCGCCAGCATCTTGTCGATGCCCGGTCCCTCGACCGGCACCAGTTCGATGCCGCTGGTGGCAGCCAGTTCGCTGATGGCGCCCTGCGGATAGCCGGTGACGCTGACAAAGGCATCGAGCGCCCCGTCCTTGAGCTTGTCGGCCGACTGTTGCGGCTTGAGATACTCGGCCTTGATGTCCTTCTCCGTCAGGCCGAATGCGGCCAGGATCATGCGGGCGTCGACCAGGGTGCCCGAGCCCGGCTCGTCGAGCGACACGCGCTTGCCCTTCAGATCGGCCACCGACTTGAGGCCGGAGCCCTTGCGCGCCACCAGGTGGATGCTCTCCGGATAGAGGTTGGCGATCAGGCGCAGGCTCTCGACCTTCGGCTTGCCCTCGTAGAGGCCGGTGCCGGTATAGGCCCAGTACGCCACATCGGACTGCGTGAAACCCGACTCCATCGAGCCGCCGTTGACGGCATTGACGTTGGCCACCGAGCCGTTGGACGCCACCGCCGTTGCCACCAGGCCGGGCACGCCGCACGAGCCGCCCTGATCGCAGGCCCGCGAGCCGGGGGGATTGGAGATGGCGTTGGCGATTACGCCGGCCAGCGGATAGTACGTACCCGCCGTGCCGCCCGTGCCGATGCGGAAAAACTTCACCTGCTGCGCGTGTGGGGCGCCGGTGGTGGCGAAGGCACCCGTGGTGGCCACTGCGCTCAGTGTCAGGAACCGCCGTCTGTCGATCATGTGTTTCTCTCCCCTGTCTCGGGGCGATTAAAGCGGGCGTGGTGCGCGATAGCAACGGGCGATGACTTCTTCCCCACGCAGCGGGGAGATGGCCCGATACGACGTGGTCTTGGCGTCTGAGACTGCGTCGGCTCCCCCTTCCGGCTCAGGTACGTCGACGCTCAGCGTCGAAGTACCCACCTTCCCCCAGCTTCGCCGTGGGAGGAAAAAACTGTCATCGAAGCAGGGTTGAAAGGCGGGCCGCGGCACGGCATACCCCCGCGCCACGATGACAGGGAGCACGGTATGACAGGCGGACACGGCCACCATGGTGCGGGCCACGACGATCACGGCGGCAGCAACAAGAAGATCGCGCTGTTGATCTCGGTGCTGGCGCTGTTCCTGGCGGTCTCGGAGACCCTGGGCAAAAGCGCCCAGACGGCAACCCTGGCGCAGAACATCGAGGCGGCGAACCTGTGGTCGTTCTTCCAGGCCAAGACCATCCGCATGACGACGCTGCGCACGGCATCGGAGGAACTGGAGATCACGGCGAAGTATACGGCCGACCCTGAGGCCAAGAAGTCGATGGAGCATCGCCTGGCGCTGTGGAAACGCAACCACGACCGCTATGACGACGAGCCGGAGACCGGCGAAGGCCGCAAGCAGCTCTCGGCACGCGCCAAGGCAGCCGAGAAGAAGCGCGACGATGCCGCCGCCGCGCACCACCACTACGAGGTGGCGTCGGCGGCCTTGCAGATCGCGATCGTGCTGGCGTCGGCGGCCATCATCACCGGCATGACGGCACTGATCTGGGGTGCCATCGGCCTGGGCGGCATCGCCGTGGCCTTCACAGCCATCGGCCTGTTCAAACCGCATTTGATTCATCTGTTCTAGGGCGGCCGCTCGCTGGTAGCGCGGACGTCATGCCTGCGTTCGAGGATGGCATCGCCGGCGCCGCGCATGAACGGGCCGGAGGCCCGCGCTCCCAGGAGAGCCGCCGCAAAGTCGGTTGCGGAAATGGCGGAAACCGTCCTGGGGGCATGGGCAGCCTGCCCTGAGCCTGCCGAAGGGTCTTGGCCACATTTGGCGATAGCGTCGCTGTCGCCGGACACGCCTCCGGCCTGCGCCCCCGGGGGAAGTTTGATGACCTGCCAGCGCACGGCCGGGCGGCCCGAGCCACCCTTCTCGGGTTTCAGCGGCTGCAGCCAGCCAGCCTCCACCAGTTGCCTGGCGATCGCATCGGCGCCGTCGGCGTCGACCGTCTGTGACAGCATGGTGCGGCGGATTTCCTCGCGTGACACCGTCTCGGGACGATGTTCTTCCAGCCATTGCAGCACCCGGTCGGTCTTACGCTGGTGATCGCGGCTGGCGCTGCTCCGAAAGACGGCCTCGGCGTGCGGCCACAGGTAGGTCTGCCAGAGATCGACCGCCGCTTCGATGGCCCCGGCCGGCACCTGCACCGGCTCCGGTGCCTCGGCCGTCTCAGTCGCCCAGTCCAGGAAACTCAGCACACCCGCGAGGCGCAACACAGTGGCGTCGCCTTGGCGCCACCAGGCGAGCGCACGACCGGACAGACCGCGAGCACCCTGATCATGTGCGCGGCGGAACGTCTCGAAGACGGCGAGCGCTGCCGCTGACAGCGGCACGTCACGGAACTCCGGCGGCAGGTCGACCAGCCGGGCCAGCGCCTCGCGTACCGCGGCCGGCGGCTCGGCATTCGCGGCTGACAGCGCGCGCAATGGCGGCGGTGCTGGCCAGACCACGAGGATGCGCGCGAGCATGTCATCGTCATCAGCACGGCGGACCGGCGGCAATGCATCGACATCCAGGACGCCCAGGATCGAGAGGGCGCCGACAATGTCAGCCGCCGGCTGATGACGGCGGCTGATGGTCCACGGCCGCGCCGACCACAGCTTCAGCCAGCTCTGCTGATCGACGCCGGCCCGACGCCGCGAGGCTTGCTTCAACCAGGCCCCGAGCGCGTCGGTGGTCATCAGCATGCCCTGGTGGCGGCCGGCCATGGCCGCGGCGATCGCATCGAGGCGCACATCATCGACCACCAGCCGGCGCGGCAACGGCGGTTCCATCGCGTCCACGGGCAGATCATCCGGCACCGCCCGGCTCATCACCATGTTGTACACGTCCTGCCGCCAGCGTCGGGTCAGCGCACGCGCCGCCTCGCGCGTTGCGGCGTGTCGACGGAAAGCAGCATCACCGGTCATGCCGCGACGCGTCTCGAGATCGCGCATCAGGCCGAGCACGGTGTCCCTGGCGCGCGTGCGGGCCGCCGATGGCGCGCCGACCAATCCCGTCCACAGTACGCAGGGCTCGCCCCATCCCGGCACCGGACTGACGCGCCGCGCGTTGCCGATCAGGCCGGCCATGGCGGTCAGCAACGCCAGCGCGACATCATCGATCGGCGCACCCGCCGTGCGGGCCGTCTGCTCGACCCAGGCGCGCCACAGCGGCGGCAGCACAGCGGCCGGGAAGGCTGGCACGTCGGGAGGCTCATCGGATATCGCGTCAGTCCCTGAAACGCGGGGTGCTGATCCCTTCTCCGCCCGCGCCGCGGGGGGAGAAGGAGGGGTCCACGCGCAGCGTGGAAGGGTCGTGTGGGTGGTCAAGACGCCTGCGGTTTCGTTAGCGAGATCACGTCCGCCTCCTACACCCACCTCACCCTCCCCTCGCTCACGCGATGGGTCTTTCCCGCCGCCGCGCGGGCTATCGGATTCACACACCCAGAACGTCCCCTCCTCCTCCTCCGGGGGAAAGCAACGAACAGCGCTTTCCGATGACGGGCGCGATGTGTGAACACGATCGCCGCTGCGCGGGCGGAGAGGACCCGCATCGCCCTGTGCGACGGTGTTGCCCTCTGCAATGAGGACCGGTGGCGGCTTGTCGCGTTTGCCGGGACCGGCACCGCGGTCAGGCGGAGCGTCCTGCCCGCTCGCCTCACGCAGCGCGCGGCGCAGGGCAGCGACTTCGGAGTCAGGCGGACTCGACGGCGCATCGAACCACGACACCGGCCAGGTGCGCGGCGCGCGGACCACGACGAGCGAGCGCACGATGCCGTGCAGGCGCACCCGCATCCGCTCTATCGTGGTCGAGTCGGCACCGTCGCCGGCAGGCCACAGAATGACATCGCGACCGCTGAAGGGCGTAACGTCGGCCATATTCACATAGTTGCTGCCCAGCGCCCACGCGGCGCAGACATGGTCGGGAAACAGACCCGATGCCGAGTCGGCCAGTGCCTCGCTCTCAAGCAGCAGCACCGGCGCATCTGGACGTTCAGCCAGCGCCGCCGCGCGATAGATCGGCAGTGGTGCCGGTGTGAGCGGCATGTGCCAGAAGCAGTGCTCGCCTTTCCTGACGGCCGCGTGGACGATTTTCCGCTGGCCTTGCACAACAAAGCCGGCGACGGCAAACGCGTCGGTGTAGTGCCACCAGCGCACGGGCTTCCCGTACTGGGGGTGCGTCAGGGTCGCAAAATCGCTGGCGCTCATGGGGTGCCTGCGGTGGTGTGGAAAGAGGTTCTGGCCGACGACGGCAATCAGCGCCGGTCCGACAGGCCAGCACGCCTGTCGCTGCAGAAATGGTCTGCTCAGCGGCGTTAACCTGCTGACGATCCAGCGCCGATTGTGTCTGTGTGTTGATGTGTATAAATTATTCTCTTATCGAAAACAAGTGATTTTCCTCCTTGGTTATGTAGCTACATGTAGCCACATTCATGCACATGAAAACCGTATCCATCCGTGACGCTAAAAACCACCTCACCGAACTCGCGCGCGACGTGGAGAACGGTGAAACGATCGTCGTGACACGCAACGGCCGCCCCGTCTTCGATCTCGTGCCGCACAGCGCGCGCGGCGGTTTGGATCTCGCGGCGGGTGACGCCTATCTACGGTCGCGAGGAATCAAAAAAGCCGTGCCGTTCATTGCCGACGATTTCGACGCACCGCTGCCGGAGGACTTCCTTCTCCGGAAGCTGCCGACACCCTGATGCGTGTTCTGCTCGACACGCATATCGTCCTGGGATTCCTGCGACGCAGCCTGGTCAGGCAACATCCTGACATCGCGCGTCACCTCATCGACCCGTCCACGATCGGGTTTGTCAGCGTTGCCAGTCTCTGGGAAACGGCCATCAAGACGCGGTTAGGAAAGCTTGATCCCGGCATGCCGCTGCAGGATATCGCCGGGTACGTCGAGGCGCTTGGCCTCACCCTCCTGCCGATCCACACCAGCCATGTGATTACTGCCGCTGAACCCGAGCGGCCGACTCGCGATCCGTTCGATCGGCTTTTGCTAGCGCAGTGCCAAGTAGAGAACCTGAAACTGGTGACGGTGGACCGCGCTTTGCACGACCATCCCCTGGCATGGCAAATCTGACGTCATGCGTGGTGGCCGCCCTGTCTTCGATCTCGTACTGCACACTGTGCCACTAGCCCATTCTTACGCCTTGCCGACCAGTGCCTGCACGAAGGTCTCCGCGGAGTCCTTGAGTTGCTTGCGGCTGTAGCCAGCGCGTTCCATCACGGCGAGCCCTCTCGTGAAGGTGACGACGACACGCGCCAGTCGTTTTGAGTCGATCGCCGCTTTCGTGGCTGGAATGGCGTCGATAGCCTTGTCGATGCATTGTTCAAGTCGGCCCAGCACGCCGCGCACGCGCTGACGCACATCCGTGCTGGAAATGGCCGCATCGAGCGCGGTACGCGTTGTCAGGCAGCCGCGCGGCGGTGAGCCGCTGGTCATGTTCACAATGATGACGTCGAAGAACTTGTCGAGCCGGGCCGCAGCGTCATCGCCCTGGGTCAAGGCACGATCGACCATCTCCAGGAATTGCTCGGCGTACCGGTCGAACGCACGCAGGAAAATCGCTTCCTTGTCGCCGTAGGCGTTGTAGAGACTGCCGCGCTGGACTCCCGTCGCCGCGGCAAGATCCTGCATCGTCGCGTCGTGAAGACCTTTGCGCCAGAATACATCCAGCGCGATGGCGATCACTTCCTGCTCGTCGAATTGACGCGCGCCCACCATTTCAGGCACTCCGGCGATTCATCTTTGACAAGATCGTCAAATTTGACAACAATGTCAAGAATGATCCCACGACCGACCAGGAACAGAAGCCACATCTGGCGCGAGATGGTCACTGCATTCGGACTGTCCGCCGGTACCGCAGTGGCGCTGGGACTCTCGCGCTTTGCCTACGGCCTGCTGCTGCCGCCGATGCGCGCCGATCTGGGTTGGACCTACGTTGAGGCTGGCGCGCTGAATACGGCCAATGGTGCCGGCTACGTGGTCGGTGCGCTCGTCGCGACATGGACAGCGCGCCGTTGGGGCACGGCCCGTGCCTTCCTCGCCGGTTTCCTGGCGAGCGTCCTGGTTCTGCTCGCAACGGCCGCAACGACGAGCCTTTCTCTCCTCGTGGCCTTGCGGACTGTCGGCGGCATCACGACAGCGCTGACCTTCATCCTCGGCGCCGGACTGGCGGTCGCCATCTGCCCCACACAGGATCCGCGCCGGCGTGGCACCCTGGTCGGCATTTACGTTGCCGGCGTCAGTATCGGCATCCTTCTCGCAGGCGTCGCCGTGCCGATCATTCTGGAGGCTGGCGTACACCAATGGCCGGTGGGCTGGATCGTGTTGGGCCTCATGGGTGCCGCCGGGCTGCCGGCGGCGTGGTGGGCCGCCCGCCGCGTCACCGAACCGGTCGGCGGCGGCACGGCGATGTTGGCTTGGCACGAACTGCGTCAACTGGCACCCACGTTTGCCGGCTACGGCCTCTTCGGCGCCGGCTATGTCGGCTACATGACGTTCATCATCGCGCTGCTGCAGAAGCAGGGCAGCAGCAGCGACCAGGTGACATGGTTCTGGTGTGTCCTGGGGCTCTTCGCGGCCGTATCCACCCTGCTGTGGGGGCGGGCCCTGGGTGCCTTTCACGGCGGTCGCGGGCCAGCCCTGGTGTTCGGGGTGACGATGCTGGGCACCCTGCCCGTCCTCGTTGATTCCGGTCCGACGGCGATGTTCGTGTCGGCGATCCTGTTCGGCGGCAGCTTTCTGGCCGGCCCGACAGCGATCACCATCGTCGCGCAACGCCAGTTGCCGGCATCATCCTGGACAGCCGCCATCTCTCTGCTGACCGTCAGCTTCGCGACGGGGCAGGCTGCCGGCCCGGTCCTGGCAGGTGCGATTTCCGACGCAACAGACAGCATCGCCGCGGGCTTCTGGGTATCGCCCGTTCTGTTGGGCCTCGCAGCGTGCGTAAACCTGCTGCAGCGTCCGCCGGCGCCAGCCAGGTGATGCCAACCTGGGAGACGGTCCGCGACTACGCTCATTCGTAGGTACTCGGTACAAGCGGCCAGTCACACTGTACAAGGATAGGCAGGTCGTATACCCCTCACCCTCCCATCGCTGCGCGATGGGCCCTCATTCCGTTCTCGCGGCGCGAGGGGTCATGCTGCCCTCAGCAGCGACGGCGGTTGCGGCGGACAGATCAGCGCGAAGGCGATCTGGATGACGCCGCCGGCCAGGCCGAGCGAGACGCCGATGTGCCAGGCCATCGTATAGGAGCCGAGCGCATCGTAGAGCAGCCCGCCCCCGTAGGCGCCGAGGAAGCTGCCGACCTGATGGCTCATGAAGGCAAGCCCCTGGATCATCGGCTGCCAGCGCAACCCGAACATCTCGGCAATGGCACCGGCGGCCAGCGGACCCACGCCCATCCAGAGGAAACCCATGATGGCACCGAACAGCAGCGTGGATTCAGGGGTTGCCGGCAGCGTGAAGTACCAGCCAAGCGCCAGAGACCGCAGAATGTAGATCGCACCGAGCAGCGCGAGCTTGTTCCAGCGCTGGCCGGCCCAGCCGAAGAACAGTGAGCCCAGCACGTTGAAGCCGCCGATCATGCCGAGCGTCTGCGCGCTCAGCATCGGATCGAGGCCGCAGATCGCCAGATAAGACGGCAGATGCGTGGTGAGAAAGACGAGTTGCATGCCACAGACCATGTAAGCGCCAGTCATCACCACGAAGGAGGTGTTGCCGAACGCGGTCCTCGCGGCCATCGCCGCCGTAGCGTTGCCGATGTCGTCGGCCGCGGGCTTGGGCAGCGGAATCCTGTCGATGCGGCCGGCGTACCAGGCGGCTGGGATCATCAGCAAAGCCAGCAGCACGAAGCCCAGCAACCCGACACGCCAGCCGAAGCCTTCGTTCAACAATTGCCCGATCGGCGCCGACAGCAGCGCGCCCAGCGAGCCCGCGGCGGAGACGATGCCGAGCACCGTCGACCGTACCGCCGCCGGCACCGCGCGTGCCGTCACCGACATCGCGATCGCCGTCGCCGTGCAAGCGAGTGATGTTCCGATCAGGATGCCGCCGCCGATCGTGATGCTGACGACACCGTGTGCGCCCGCCATCAGTGCAAGCCCTGCGATATAGAGCAACGAGCCGGTCACCATGAGTGGACGAAAGCCGTAGCGCACCGCCATGGCGCCCGTGAACGGCTGCAGGAATCCCCAGGTGAGATTCTGGACCGCAAGCGCCAGCGTGAAGTCGGACACCGAGATCCGAATGTCGTGGGTCAGCGGTTGAAGGAAGATGCCAAGGCTTTGCCTGAGCCCCATGCTCAGCGTCAGCATGACGGAAGCGCCGATCAGGATCGGCAGCGCGGGACGCAGGACGTGCAGCAAGGGCATCGCTCTTGTTCTTCCGTTTGTCGGTGCGGGCGCCCGCACATCGTTGGCAGGTCGCTCCCGCGCCGCATCTATTTACAATAACGTATGTTGCGTAAAATCATCAAAGGCTGCCCTGCGCAAGACAGAAAAAGGCCGTCATTCTGCGTGCCGAGAAGGCTCATGGAGGCGCGAACGTCCGGCTCGCATTTCCGTGGCCGCCGCCCGTACCCCTTCAAGGTGAAACGACATGACCGGGATCCGCCGGCGATGCACGGGCGAAAGCGCATGCTCTCGCCTGTGTCCCAAGGGCGGTTCATGAGCGCCGCTGGAGCGGCGCGGTCCCAGCCGTCGCCGGCACTGCCTTCACGGTCCGGACGACCGCAGGCTACCTCACCTTACCGCGCGAGCCGACCTTGCCGGTTGCGGTCGGCGGCGGCGCGATCATGGCGATCGTGGCGTCCAGGAGGGCCTTGACCCGGGCCGGCTGGAACCGTTCCGGTTCGATCGGGAACATCATCATCCAGCCGTCACCCATCGCACTCAGCTGATCGGCCAGCAAGTCGGCCGCGATGTCGTTGCGGATCAGGCCCCGGTCCTGCCCGCGCGCCAAGATCGCCGCCAGCGCACTGCGATAGCGGGCGTAGCGCCGCTGGTAGACGGCGGCGAACGCCGGCTCGTGCCGCGCGTAGGCCAGCAACTGAAACCCCGCCAGCCACGGGGCGGGATCGTCGGCGTTCGTCCAATCCAGCCAGCGCTGGAAGCCGACCCTGACGTCGATCCGATCCTGCCCCTTGCCAAGCTGGGCGTCGAATTGGTCGAACAGGCTTTCAGCGACGGCGATGACCATCTCTTCCTTGTTCGCGAAATAGTAGGTCACCGCTCCCGTGGTGCATCCCGCGTGTTGCGCCACTTTGCGCAGCGAGGCACCGGCAAAACCCTCCTGCGCGATCACTGCGATTGCCGCCTTCAGCAGTTCCGCCCGCTTCGCCTCGCGGTCGCCCACCGGCCGCCCCCGTCCGCGGACAGCCGGTTCGGCTTCACTGTCGGCCGTCGGGCGGCCAGCCCTCGTCGAGGGAACATGATTGCGAATCATGCGAGGAAAATAGCGCGTTCGGTGGCCATATAAATTATCATAACATCTGTTGTGTTAAATATGGAAACCGGCTATTCTGCAAATCGTCATACGAACCAGGGAGAAGCACCATGCAGGACGCCATGCGGAGAGCATTCCTGGAGGACGGGGCCGTCCTCATCAAAGGCTGCCTGGACGACGCGCAGTTGGCGCAATGCCGGTCGGCCTTCGACTGGGCCGTCGAAAATCCCGGCCCCTACGCGTCGCGGATGTACAAAGGGACCGAGCAGCAGTCGCACGTCGACAACAGCAACCCGCTCGCCAAGCCGCGACTGGACGCGCTGGTGCCGTCCCTGCCCTTCGGCCGGCTGTTCGCCGACCTGTGGGGCTCACAGCACGTCTGGTACTTCGCCGAGGAAGTGTTTCTCAAAGCTGGCGGCTGCGGCGCCCGCACGCTGTGGCATCAGGACACGTCCTATCTGCCGTGGGGCGGCCTGCACTGGGGCAATGCGTGGATCAGCTTCGAAGCCGTCCCCCAGCGCAATGCGCTGGAAATCGTTCGCGGCTCGCATCGGGGTACGCGCTACGACGGCACCACCTTCCGCGATCCCAACGACCCGACGCAGCCCCTGCATGGCGGCGACGCCCTGCCCCGTCTGCCGGACATCGAGGCCGAGCGCAAAGCCGATCCCGATGCCTACGACATTCTCTCGTGGGCGACAGAGCCCGGCGACGTGGTTGTGCTCCATCCCGGCACGCTGCATGGCGGTGCGCCGGTCGATGCCGACTTTCCGGACCGTCACACCATCGTCTTCCGCTTCTTCGGCGATGACGCGACGTTCCACCCGCTGCCGGAAGAAAGCCGCGCGGGCTACGCGCGCAACGGCACGCTCTTCAAGGAAGAGATGGCGGCCCTGGCGCCGGGCGCGCCCTTCCGCGCGCCCGTCTTCCGCCAGCTCGTCTAAGGGGAGATCGAACCGTGAGCGCACAGGATCTCAGGCGTCAATCGATCAACCCGGGCCCTACCCAGGCGATGTACGACTCCCTTCACTTCGCGCAGGCGACGCGCGTGGGCAACACGATCTGGGTTTCCGGCCAGGTCGGGATCGACGCCGCAATGACTCCCGGCAAGGGCATGGAAGCACAGGCGCAGCTTGCCTTCCGGGCCCTGCAAACCGTCCTCGAGGCGGCGGGCGCCAGCCTGGCGGATGTCGTCGAGCTGACGACATTCCACACCAACCTGCGCGGCGAGATGCGGGCTTTTGCGCGGATCAAGGATACTTTCTTTCCCGACCGCTATCCGTCATGGACTGCCGTCGGCGTAACCGAATTGGCGCTTCCCGAACTGTGCGTGGAAATCCGCGCCGTCGCCGTGGCCGGTTGCGGCGCGGCGTGACGGCATCGCGTGCAGCGATTGAAATGCTGTGTGCCGGTGCGGGCAGCCTATGATCGAACGGCGTTGGCAACTCGTCTTCAGGCGTGGACAGTGTTGAAAGAGTGATTTCTACTTCTCCTGGGTATGCAGGTTTGGAGTAGTGAGGGTGAAGTGCGAACCGTCAAATGCGCCGTTCATGGCTCACAGCAAGAAACGCTTGTGTGCCAGCACATTGTCGATGGCCTGACCCATCGTAAGCGGGTTGGCTTTTTCTGGCCGTCGGACAACCCGAACAATTCTCGGCCGGACGCTTGGTGCTCGGCTTGCGAAGAACGGCGAATCAACGTCGGTGGTGAGTGGGTTGGCGAAGCGCTGGAGCAAGCGGAGCCCAAAGTGCTGTGCGGTGCCTGTTACGATCTCGCGAAATTCTTCCACATGGGAGGAAACCCGTGGTCATAGATCGCTTAACGCTTTGGTAAGTGTTCGGATCTTGGACCACAACCGTCGTGCTGAGCGCAGCAAAGGACCTTGCGGTGCATCGTCAAAGGCATGACGGTGCTGATATCAGCACCGCAAGGTCCTTTGCTGCGCTCAGGACGACGACAGTGGTGATTACCCCGCCCCCTGCCCTCACCGCGCTCTCCCTCTCCTCCCCGCTCGCGCGGGGCGAGAGGTGTGGGATCAGCCGGCGCCCTGCAGGACACTGACGGCGACGCAGGCGTTGGCCAGCGGCACCAGCATGACCTGGGCGCCGTTGGGCATCGTCATCAGTGTCATGTCGCCCAGCACGCCGGTCTGGCCGTTCTGCTTGGCGAGTTCCGCCGCCACGACCTGGCAGTTGTCGGTCGTCGGCGTCACCCGCACCAGGGAGCCCTCACAGGCGTTGCCGACCGGCGCCGCGAAAACGATGCCGGCCGCGCGCTGCGCCGGGTTGGCGGGGTTGACGTTGCTCAGCGCGACCACCGACTGCACGCTGTGCGCATCGCCGGCTTCGGCGTTCCACGTCGACTTGGCGCTGTAGGCCGAACCCGCGGCAACAAGGCGGCCCAGGCCACCGAAGACGTTGGCGCACTTGGCGATCTTGCCCTGCTTGGCGTGTTCGTCGAACACCGTCGGCTGTGGTGCCGGCTGACCTTGCGGCGGCTGTTGCTGTGTCTGCGGCGTCGGCGCGGCCGCCGGCGGCTGCTGGGACTGCTGCGCGGCCGGCGGCTGCGGTGCCGGTGCGGCAGGCTTGGTCGCCGGTGGCTTCGCCGCAGGCGGCGTTTGTGCGACCTGGTCCGGTGCCGGTGCAGACGGTGCGTGCGTGGGCGCCTGCTGCGCGTAAACAACAGCACCGATACCGACAGCGGCGGCAACAAGAACGGCGCCCTCGACGAGGGTACGCAGAGTGGTCCGAGACATCGACTACAATCCCCTACGCTAACGATTCATTTTCTTGGCGCGGCGCACAGTACCCAGTCCACGGAGCGCGGGCTATGGCGTTTGCGTCCCAACAGTCCACCGTGGTGCAGATGCCGAGCCATCGCTCGGATTCGATCACACGACCGCATTTACTTCGCTTCCGCGAGCGCGGCGAACAGGCCCTCGAGCGGCGCCTGCAACGTGACGGTAGCGGCCGGCGGCACCGCATACGTCACGGTGCAGGGCGTGCCGGTCCGGATGTGGCGCTTCAGCATGTCGCCGACCGCGATCACGGCATGGCAGAAGAACGGATCGCAGCGATCGGTCTGGACGCGTATCCGATCCGGCCGATTGCCCATGGCCAGCTCGATCGTCTGGCCCACACCGGCAGCAGCGGGAATGCGCATCATCATCAGCGGCTTGCCGTCCGCCGTCGCCGCCAGCGACCAGCTGAAGGCGGCGTTTCCCTGCTGGTCCACGACCGTTTGCGTGACGTTGCACACGCGGTGTTTCGACTTCTGGCTTTCGTCGCAGATCAGGGTCCAGTTCTTGAAGGGGTGAATGATTCGTCGGTAATCGCCGAGTTTCTCCCCGTCCGGAATCGCAACCTCCGACGGCTTCACGACATAGGTGGGCGCCGGCGCGGGCGGCGCTGCGATCGTCGCGGCACACGATATCGCCAATCCTGCCAGGCAATCGAACGGACCCATGAATTCCCGCAATGTCTTGGCGCCAAGGGCTCAGGCGACAGCGGCGCCGTCGCCTGACATGCGGGCCGCAGGCCCGCGCTCGCAAGGTCAGTTCAGCGTGAAGGTCACGCCCATGCCGATGCCCCAGTTGCCGCCGCTGGTCGTGGCCGACAGGTTGCCGCGCATCCAGCCGTTGTGCGCGGTGAAGCCCAGGCCCATCGAGTACGCGCCCTCGCCGCGCCACATGCCGCCGCCGATCGACGCGCTGATCTTGCCGGGCCGCTCGTCGTAGCGCAGCGAGGCCGCCGCCAAGCCGATCGCCGCCGCCCGCCAGGCCTCGCGCCGGGCCTTGCGGATGTCGCCGTTGAGCGAGCCGACGGCGCTGTTGAGCTGATCGAGGTTCACCGCGTCGGTGCCACGGACCGCCGGCGCGACGTTGCCGATGTTCACCGGCGCACCGGTGTTGCCACCCGTCAAGGTCACGCGGTTGGTGGTGTTGCCCGAACCGTCGACGTCGTACCGCACGGAGCCCGCCGCCGAACTGGACACCACGGCCTGCAGCTGGCTCACGTTCACCGCATCCGTCGGTGCCGCACCGGCGGCGACGTTCGTCACACGCCGTTCGGCACCTTGTGCGCCGACCGACACCTCGCCGGTCGCCACGCCGGCCACCGACTTGCCCACGACAGGCGTGTAAGCCGCGTCGCTCAGATTGGCCGTCGTGGTCGAGCCTGCGCCCAGCGCCAGCGAGTTCGCCGCAGTGGCCTTGGCGCCGGCGCCGATGGCGATGGCGTTGTTGGCCGACGCCGCGGCGCCATTGCCCATCGCCACCGCGTTGGCGGCGCTGGCCGTCGATTGCGGGCCGATCGACACGCTGTCGGCGCCGCTCGCCACCGAGTCGGCGGCCGTCGAGTTGGCGTGGAAGTACTTGATGCCGCCGCCGTTGTTGATGTTGTTGATGCTCGAGGCGATGCTGTCGACCGCCTGGTTGGTGGCCCACAGCTGCGAGCCGTTGACGGCATCGGTGCTGGTCTGGCTGATGCGACCCGCCGCCAGGTTGGTCAGCGTGCGTTCGTTGCCGACGTCGCCGATGCTCACCGTCGAGCCCGGCGTGGTGCCGGCGAAGGTATAGTTCTTGCCGGCGATGGTGGTGCCGGTGGTGGCGACCACGGCCTGCGTCTTGGAGCCGGCACCCAGCGCCACGCTGCCGGCATGGTCGACCGTGGCGCCGGCGCCCAGCGCCACGCCCTGTATGCCGCTGTTCTTGGCGTTGGTGCCCATGGCGATGCCGTCGGCGAAGTTCACCGTCGAATTCTGGCCGATGGCGATGCCGCCGGGCGCCGTCTGCATGACCAGCGCGCCGTTGCCCATGCCGATGCCGTTGTCGCCGTTGACCACGGTGCGCGGACCGATCGCCACCGATTCGGTGCCCACCGCCAGCGAGTCGGGCGCCGTCGAATTGGCATGGAAGTACTTGGTGCCGGTGGCCGTGACCGAGCCGATGGCGCCCTGCAGCTGCCGAATGGTGACCGCGTCCTGCGGGTTGGTGCCGTCGGCCACGTTGGTGATCTGGCGGTAGCCGGTGCTGTTGCCCACGGACACCGCGCCCAGCAGGGTGAGATCGGTGGTGTTGAACGGCACCAGGCCGGTGCCGGCGATGATGTTGCCTGATGCCGGTGCGATTGCCCGATCCGAGAGCGAGCCGGAACCGATCGCCACGCCGCCCGCCACCGAGACCGAGGCGCCGTGACCCGCCGCCAGGCTGTCGACGGCACTCGCCGAAGCCGTCGGACCGATCGCGACGGAGTCGGTGCCGCCGGCGGCGGAGTCCGCCAGCGTCGAGTTGGCATGGAAGTACTTGATGCCGGCGCCGGTGTTGATGTTGTTCACGGTGGTGTTGAGAACATCCACCGCCGTGTTGGTGGCGAACAGCTGCGAGCCGTTGATGGCGTCCGTGCTGCTGCCGCTGATGCGTCCTGCCGCCACGTTGGTGATCTGCCGTTCGGCACCTGGCGCGCCGACGCTCACCACGCTGGTGGGGGCACCACCGGCGAAGGTGTAGGCCGTGCCGGCGATCGTCGCGCCCGGGGTCGGGTTGGCCGCCGCCGTCACGCTGCCGGCGCCCAGCGCCACGTCGCCGGCGTTGGCCGCGATCGCGCCGCTGCCGACGGCCACCGCGTTGCTGGCGCTCAGCTTGCCGCCGGTGCCGATCAGCACGCCGTTCTGCACTCCGGCCGCGACCGTGCCGCCGTTGGCAAGAATCTGGTTGCTGGCGATCCCGGCGCCCAGGGTGTTGCCATAGCCGGCAACGACGTTGTTCGTCGCGCCGTCCAGCGTGTTGCCGCTGCCGATCACAGTGTTCGTGTCCGATTTGCCGGTGACGGTGTTATTCAGGCCCAGCACGGTGGTGCCGGTAGAATTGTCGATCGTGTTCGACAGGCCGATGACGAGCGCACCCGTGGCGCCGGTCAGCGTATTGTTCGAGCCCTGCACGATCGCGCCGGCGCTTGTCGTGACGGTGTTGAAACCACCCAGGACACCGACCTGCGTGGAATTGGTGGTCTTGTTCGACTGACCCAGCGTCCAGGAATTGAAGCTGTTGCTGATCACGCTGGAATCGCCGATGGCGATGGAGTGGTCGCTGGCACCGGCAACGGTGGCAAGCACCTGGGCGTTGTGGCCCAGCGCAATGCTCTGCAGGCCCTGCGCCGTAGCCAAGGTGCCGACTGCCGTTGCCTGCTGGCCCGACGCCGAGGTGCCGACGCCGGCGGCGAGCGCACTCACGCCCGTCGCGCCGTTGTTGTTGAAATTACCCTGCGGCGTGCCGCCGTCGTTGTTGCTGTAGTAATGCGTCGCGGTGGCGGTCACGCTGCCGGCCAGCGCCTCGACCGCCTGATTGGTGGCGAAGAGCTGCGAGCCGTTGATCGCGTCCGTCGAGGCCGCATCGATGCGGCCCGCCGCCACGTTGGTGATCTGCCGCTCGGCACCGGGCGCGCCGACGCTCACCACGCTGGTAGGTGCGCCGCCCGCAAAAGTGTAGGCCTTACCGACGAGCGTGACGCCTGTCGTGGGGTTGGCCGCCGCCGTCACGCTGCCGGCGCCCAGCGCGATGTCACCGGCGTTGCTGGCCTTGGCGCCGTTGCCGATCGACACCGCGTCGGCGCCGATCGCCGTCGACACCGGGCCGATCGCGACCGAGTTGGTGCCGGTCGCCGTCGAGTCGGCCAGCGTCGAGTTGGCGTGGAAATACTTGATACCGGCGCCGGTGTTGATGTTGTTCACGGTGGTGTTGAGGACATCGACCGCCGTGTTGGTGGCGAACAGCTGCGAGCCGTTGATGGCATCCGTCGAGGTGTCCGATATCCGGCCGGCCGCCACGTTGGTGATGGTGCGCTCGGCGCCCACAGCACCCACGCTCACCGTCGAACCCGGCGTCGTGCCGGCGAAGGTGTAGGCCTTGCCGGCGATGGTGACACCGCCGGTGCCGACGGCCGCGGCCGTCACCGCGCCCGAGCCCAGCGCCACGTCGCCGGCGTTGTTGGCCGCGGCCTTGTCGCCGAAGGCGACGGCGCCGGCCGCCAGCGCGCTGCTGGTGTTGCCGATGGCGACCGAGCCCTGGCCGACCGCCTTGTTGGCATTGCCGATGGCGACCACGCCGTTGGCGGCATTGGCCGGCGTCGCGCTGGCGGTGCCGTCCGCATTGGCAATGTTGTTGGAGCCGGCCGCGAAGGCGCCGGTGCCGCTGGCGTAGTTCGGATCGCCGATCGCGACCGCGCCGTTGCCCGAGGCGACGTTGCCCGAGCCGATGGATACCGATTTGCCGCCGGTGGCCGTCGCGTTGGTGCCGATGGCGACCGCTTCGGCGGAATCGGCTTTGGCCGCGTTGCCCACCGCGATCGCGTTATCCGCTGCGGCATTGGCGTGGAAGCCGATCGCCGTGGCGGCAACCCCCGTTGCCGAAGCCTGGAAACCGGTCGCCGTGGCAAAAGTCTTGGTGGCGACACTGCCGGCGCCGAGCGCGGTGGCCTGTTGGGCCGCCGCATCGGCGTTCTGGCCGTAGGCCGTGGCCCAATCGCCGTTGGCCTTCGCGTCCTTGCCGATCGCGGTCGTGAAGGATCCGTTCGCGTTGGCATTGGCGCCAACCGCGATCGAACCACCCAGCGGCCCTGTCGACACGGCGCTCGCCCCGATGGCAATGCTGTCGGCTGCCGACGCGTTGGCCGCGTTGCCCATCGCGACCGTGTTGTCCGCCGACGCCTTAGCGAGCACGCCGACCGCCGTGGAATTCGCTCCCGACGCCGTGGCCGCTGAACCCAGGGCCGTGGACCAGGTCCCGGTGGCAGCGCTCCTGAGGCCAAAGGCCGCGCTGGCCTGGCCCGAGGCGGTCGCACTATTGCCCAGCGCGATCGCTTCGAACGACACGCCGCCGCCGGGAAGCGCCGTGCCCGAGGCGCCGCTCGCATTGGCCGCGATGCCGATGGCGATCGGGGAACCGCCGGCAGCACCCGTGACGATCGCCTTGGCGTTAGGTCCCAGGGCCATGGCCCCGCCGCCGGCGGCGTTGGAGTCAGCGGCGGCGTTGCTGCCGATGGCGATCGCGGGTCCGGTCGCCGCGCTGGCATTAGGCCCGATCGCTATGGCGTTGGGGCCGGTTGCGCCGTTATTCGTGTAGTTGCCTTGCTGCGTGCCGCCGTCGTTCACGCTGTAGTAGTGGGTCGCCGTGCTGGCCGCGATGCTCTGCAGCGCCTTGTTGGTGGCGAAGAGCTGGCTGCCGTTGATGGCGTCCGTGCTCGTGGCGTCGATGCGGCCGGCGGCCACATTGGTGATCGTGCGCTCGGCGCCCACGGCACCCACGCTCACCGTCGAGGCCGGCGTCCCGCCAGCGAAGGTGTAAGTCGTGCCGCCGATCACACCGGTCTTCGTGCCCACGGCGGCGGCCGTCACGCTGCCCGCGCCCAGCGCCACAGCGCCAGCATTGGCGGCCGTGGCCGAAGCGCCCAGGGCGAGCGCGTCTGCAGCGGCGGCGTTGGCGAGCACGCCGACGGCCACGGCATTCGCCGCCGAAGCCTTGGCGGCCAAGCCGATGGCGGTGGACCAGGTTCCGGTCGCGATGCTGTTAACGCCGAGAGCGCTGCTGCCCTGCCCGGTGGCAAAGGAACTGTTGCCGAGTGCCGTCGCCTCGAAAGACGTGAAGCCGCCCGGAAGCGCTGTTCCAGCAGCCCCGCTCGCATTCGCATTGGCCCCGATGGCGATCGGGGAGCCGGTCCCCGACGTCACGACGGCCTTGGCGCCGGATCCCAGAGCCACGGCAAAGCCACCACCACCCGCCGCGGTCGTTCCACTGCCGATGGCGACCGAGGGGCCCGACGCACTGGCCTGGTAGCCGACCGCTGTCGCCTTCGCGCCCGTCGCCGACGCCGCAACGCCGGCCGCCAGGGAATTGGCGCCCGTCGCGCCGTCGTTGAGATAGTTCCCCTGCTGCGTTCCGCCGTCGTTGACGCCGAAGTAGTGGGTGGGTGTGCTGGCGGCGATGGCCGAGATTGCCTTGTTGGTGGCGAAGAGCTGGCTGCCGTTGATGGCGTCCGTGCTCGTGGCGTCGATGCGGCCAGCGGCCACGTTGGTGATCGTGCGCTCGGCACCCACGGCACCGACGCTCACCGTCGAGGCCGGCGTCCCGCCGGCAAACGTGTAGGTCGTGCCGCTGATCACAGTGGTCTTCGTGCCCACGGCGGCTGCCGTCACGCTGCCCGCGCCCAACGCCACGGCGCCGGCATTGCCGGCCGTCGCACCGGCGCCCAGCGCCAGCGCATTGGCCGCCGACGCGCTGCTGGACCGCCCGAGCGCCACGGCCGCAGCCTGGGTCGCAGACGATGCCCCGCCCACGGCGATGGCATCATCCGCCGCCGCAATGGATTGCCCGGTCGAGTTGCCGCCGATGGCGATCGAGCCGTCGCCGGTGGACTGGGCGGTGTCGCCGACGGCGATCGCGCGCAGACCGGACGCCTTCGTGCCGGTTCCGATGGCGATGGATGCGTGGTCACCGGCATTGGCATTCACGCCGAGCGCCACCGAAAACTCGCCGCCGGCGTTGGCCCCGAAGCCAACCGCGGTCGCGCCGCCATTGGCTCCCGCGGCGACGGCACCGCTGCCGACCGCCGTGCCGTTCACCGCCGAAACCGTGGCGTTGGCGCCGACGGCCGTGGCGTCCGTTACAGAGGCGTTGGCCTTGGTGCCGAGCGCTGTCGAGCGGAGCCCCGACGCAACGGATGCCCAGCCGCCCGCCAGCGACTCGGCCCCCGACGCGAGGACACTGACACCCAGCGCGGTGGAGTTCCCTCCCGAGGCAACGGCGAAGGTGCCCAAGGCGCTGGCACCGCCTGCCGTGGCCTGGGCATCAACACCGAGCGCCACTGTGTTGACGCCGCTTGAGACCGTGCCGGCACCGATCGCGACCGCGCCGCCGCCGCCCGACGCCTTCGCATCCCGGCCAAGAGCGATCGCATATTGAGCCGATGCATTGGCTTGCAGGCCAATCGCCGTCGCCTGGAAGTTCGATGCTGCGGCACCGACGCCGACGGCCAACGAATTGACACCGGTCGCGCCATCGTTGTTGAAGTTCGGCTGCTGCGTGCCGCCGTCGTTCACGCCGAAGTAGTGCAGCGTCCCGCCGGTCGCGATGGCCTGCAGCGCCTTGTTGGTGGCGAAGAGCTGGCTGCCGTTGATCGCGTCCGTGCTCGTGGCGTCGATCCGGCCAGCGGCCACGTTGGTGATGGTGCGCTCGGCGCCCACGGCGCCCACACTCACCGTCGAGGCCGGCGTTCCGCCGGCAAAAGTGTAGGTCGTGCCGCTGATCACGACGTTCTTCGTGCCCACGGCGGCGGCTGTCACGCTGCCCGCGCCCAGCGCCACGGCGCCGGCGTTGGCGACTGTCGCACCCGTACCCAGCGCCAGCGCGTTGGCCGCCGATGCGTTGGCCGTGTCACCCATCGCAATGGCGCCGGCGCCATTGGCAACGTTCTTATTGCCGATCGCCACCGCGCCCTGGCCAACCACCGTGTTCTGGAAGCCGATGCCGACAGCGCCCTGCGCCGCCGTGCCGGGCGTGCCGACGCCCTGCCCGCCACCACCCACCAGGTTGGTGTTGCCCAGCGCCACCGAGCCGTTGCCGGTCGCGGTGTTGTCCATGCCCTGGGCGATGGCACCGTCACCGGTGGCGGTGTTGGGATCGCCGATAGCGACCGCCCCGTTGCCGTTGGCGACATTGCCGGCGCCCAGCGCCACCGCTCCGGTGCCGCCCAGTACCTGGGAGTTGAAGCCGCCCGCGATCGCGCCCTTGCCGGCCGCGGCCACCACCGTGTTGGTGTCGCCCAGCGCCACGGTCGAGGCCGCAAGAGCTTGCGAGCCGCTGCCGACCGCCGTCGCGCTCGTCGCTGTTGCAGTCGCGCCCGGGCCGACAGCCGAAGAGAGCTCTCCGGAAGCGCTGGAGAACTCGCCGAGGGCCAGGCTGTTCGTGGCGCTGGCCTTTGCGAAAGCGCCGAGCGCTGTCGAGCCGCTGACTCCCGAAGCAACGGAGTTGACGCCGATGGCGACGCCGCTGGTGGCAGAGGCGTTGCTGCTTGCGCCGAGCGCCATGGCGTCGCCACCAGTGGCCGTGGCGAGAGCGCCCGACGCGACGGCATTCTGACCGCTCGCCGTCGCACCCGCGCCGAGCGCGGTTGCACGCGAGGCGGTTGCAGTGGCGTTGTTGCCGACCGCTACGGCGGAGACATCAGTGCTCTGCGCTCCCGAACCGGCCGCGACCGCGCCAATGCCACTCGCGATGGTCCCATTGCCCAGGGCCACCGCAAAGTCGGCCGAAGCATCGGCGAGATTGCCGACCGCAGCGGCGCTCAAAGCGGCGGCCTTGGCGCTCACGCCGACCGCGATGGAAGCTTCACCGGAGGCGATGCTTTGGCGTCCAATCGCGGTTGCGTCCGTCTGAGAGGCCGTCACATCCGTGCCAATGGCGATGGCACCCTGTGCGAGGGCACCCGTTCCCGCAGCCGTGCGGGCGCCAAGATAGACGGAGTTCAGCTTGGACGCCGTTGCCTGGAAGCCGATGGCGATGGAATCCCCGCCACCCGCGACAGCGCTGGTACCCTGGGCAATGGAATCCGGTCCGGATGCCGTCGCGCTACTTCCAAGCGCGACACCGCGCGCCCCGCTTGCCGATGCGAGATAGCCCATGGCGACGGCCCCCTGGGCGGAGGCGATGGCGCCATTGCCGACCGCCGACGCCTGGTCTCCCGTCGCCTTGGCAGACGTTCCGAGAGCGGTGGCGCCCGTTCCTGTCCCCAAAGCGTCCGTGCCCACGACAGTCGACCAGGCACCCGTGGCATTTGTCCCAGTGCCGATCGCAATCGCCTCGAAGCTGAAGCCGGCGGGTGCCGTTCCGCTGGCGTTGGCGGCGCCGCCGATGGCGATCGGAGAGCCAGTCCCTGTCGCGTTGGCCTTGGCGTTGGCGCCGAGGGCAACGGCGGAGCCGGAGGAGGAGGTTGCCGATGCATTCGTGCCGACCGCCGTTGCGCCGCCACCCGACGCGACGCTGCCGGTGCCGGCGTTGTAGTTCTGAGCATTCGCGCCCGAGGTCGCGGCGATGGTGATCGCGATTGCACCGACCGTCGCGGCGGCGGCCGACACAGCCCCGCCGACACCGAGCGTGCCGAGGCCGAGCTGATCGCGCTTCATGCCCAGCACGCGATGAGCGCGGCGCAACACTGTCATCAGCCGGCGGCGCAGCGATCGGCTGCCGCGATCGGCGCCGGTCACCCAGTTGCCGGCAAAACCGCCGGCAGAGCGCCCGTTGCGTCGGAATTTCGCCGTGATGTCGGGTAACGCAGCAACGTCCACCTGCTGGACACCGACTACCTGATCATGAGCCGTTAGCTGCTCAGTGCATTCGCGATACTTGAACACGACCAGTACCCCCACCCAGCACAACACTACAATTCACAGTCGCGTCCCTGTTTACTTGACCTACATCTCATGACTTCATAAGACTGCAGGTTTCTACTTAGAAACTAGGTTAACTGCGAACGATTGGGGAGCGCCATAACAATTGGCACCGGATGCGGTCGCATTTGCATCTGCAACCAAAGCGTCATCGACTCATTGTTGCATGTGCGCCCACATGGTCGAGCGACTGTCGTGACTCGGCAATGATAGAGATGTCGACATGGCTTTGAACAAGCGGAAAGGAATCTCTTGAACAGCTGGTAAATGTAAATCGTGCGCGATGCCGTAACGCTCACGCCTGTCGGCGGCTCAAGAGTTTCTTCGAACGTCGCGTCCGCGATTCGCATGAACCGGAGAGCCGCGCCGCCCTGCCCTTTTTGCTGCGTCAGCCCGCTGCGCGCATGCGATTATCACGGTCACACCACTTTGGACCTTTCCACGGTGTGTTTGCCTGGACGCTTTTCCGATAGTCGCAGCGATCACCGAGGGATGGGTTGTGTCAGAGTTTGATTCGGTGTCTTCGCGCGTACGCGCCGGCGATTTCGCCGGCGACACATCATCGGCATTCTCCGTCCTGCTCGTCGACGACGACACCGACCTGCTGGACGAGATGGCCACCACGCTGTCGCGCGAAGGGTTCTCGATTCTGCAGGCATCGGATGGTGCGACGGCAATCGACCTGTTCGACAGCGATCCGACGATCGGCGTTCTGGTCTCGGATGTGCGCATGCCGGGGCTCGACGGACTTCAGTTGGTGGAAACGCTGCGGGCACGCCTGTCGGCCGGTCGGCCCGGCCCCCAGGTCATCTTCCTGACGGGCCACGGCACCATGGAGTATGCCGTCCATGCGCTGCGCCTGCGGGCGGACGACTTCCTGTACAAGCCGATGTCGCGCGCCGATCTGGTGGCAGCCGTTCGCCGCGCCGCGGCTGCCTGCATGCGCGTTCGTGGGTCCGCCGACGGCCTGCCGGCGATGCTGTCGCAGAGCAGCGCAACCGTAACACGCCTGTTTGCCGGCGGTGTGCGCTCGGGCATCGCCGCGCCCGAGCGCACGGCTTCGCCTTCCACGTCGCGGATAACGACGCCTCGCGACAGGTCCGACCAGATCCGAGCCATGCTCCACGAACGCAAAGTGCGTACCCGCCTCTTCGACGGCAGCGCACTTGCCGATCCGAACTGGGACATGATGCTCGACCTCATGCTGGCGCATGTCGAAGACCGCAAGACGTATCTCTTCAGCCTATGCGCGGCCTCGGGTTTGCCGGTGACGAATGCCAAACGTCGCATCGAGCAGCTGATCGCCGCCGGCCTGGTGCAACGCGAAGACGATCAGACCGACCGCCGCCGCGTGCTGTTGAGATTGACGGACACCGGCTTGGAGCGCCTGTCCGCCTACATCGATCAGATCGAGCCCGGCGGCGCGCGACTCGACCAGACCTGAGTACCGCGCGACGCACGCGCACAATCGCACAGGAAAGAAAGCAGCCGGATGCGGGTGAAATCACGCTAGCCCGCTTTCATGCAGACATAGTATTTGCACGTACCGATCATCGACGCGGCCAGGTGATCCGGGGAAACGGTCAGTACGAGTTCGATTCCGTGCCCTTGTGCGTCCACTCCAGCCCTTCCGACCACGCATGAAAGCGTCGCGCGCCATCTTGCGTGCCGACGACGAGGCCGAACCGGCTGACGCGGCGGCCGCATCACATGCCTCACCGGTCACCGCGCGTGCAGGAATGGACCGGTCCGCTCGTATCCGGGCCATGCTGCGCGAGCATACCATGCGCTCGCGCCTCTTTCGCGGCAGCGGCCTTGTCGATCCGGGCTGGAACATGCTGCTGGATCTGATGCTGGCGCACCTCGAGGGACGGCAGCTCTACCTCAGCAGCCTGTGCGTTGCCGCCGGCCAGCCCATCACCAACGGCAAGCGGCGGGTCGCGCAGCTGATCGCCGATGGCCTGGTGCAGCGCGAGACCGATCGGGCCGATCGGCGCCGTGTGCTGGTCAGCTTGACCCAGAGCGGCCTGGAACGGCTCTCGACCTATCTCGATCAGATCGACCGCGACGACACCGGCCGCCGACAGGCTTGACGGGCCGAAGCGCGGACGCTCCTTCAGCCTGCCGCCACGGACAGCGGTGCGCTCCTGGCGGCGCGATCCATCAGCGCCCGCTCAAGACGGTCGCGCGCCATCGTGGGCACCTCCATGGGCAGGAAGTGGCTGGAGCCGGAGACGGTTTCAGTCCGCAGGTCCGCCTTGAACAGTCGCAGCTGCTCTGTCTTCACACGAACTGCCGAACCGCGTGCCGCGAGCAGGATCTCGACCGGGCACGCAATCGCCTTGAGCGCCGCGGCGACGCCGCCGCGCACGCCAGCGAACGTGGCAGCCTCCCACTGCGGCGTGCAGGTCAGCCTGACGTCACCCGTCTCGGTGTCGGCGAAACCATCTTCGACATAGTCGTTCAAGAACGCCGCCTGCCATGTCGCGAAGGCACCCCGCGCACGGTAGCTATCGCGTGCCGCCGCGCGCGATGGAAAGCGGTCGCGCCGCCGCTGGGCGCCGGCAGCAATGGGCAGACGCGCGATCCGCTGCGACTGTGGCAGCCATCGCAGCAACTGCAGGCGCAGGCCGTCCGGCGGCATGACGGGATCGAACAGCACCAGGCGATCCGCCAGGCCGGGCTGCCGTGCCGCAGCCATCAAGGCGACGGCGCCGCCCATCGAGTGGCCGGCAATGACCGGCGGCGGTGCTCCGCCCCATAGCGACGACGACGCCGTCAGAAAGTCGCGCACATAGGCGGTCCAGCTGCTCAGGGCTTCGGGCCGCGCCGCGAGCGGGCACCGGCCATGGCCACGCTGGTCCAGCGCAATGATGCGAAAACGCTGCCCCAACGGCTCCAGGAGGGATCGATAGGTCAGCGCGTTGAAGCCGGTGGCGTGGAGGAACACCAGGTCGGGCGGCCCTTCGGCGCCGAAGGCAATGGCGGTGGTCTGCCCTTCCGCAAAAGCAACGGTCAATCTACGCATCCGGTCTCCGCGGGTGCCTTTCACATGACGTCAGGCCAGAACAATAGAGCGGAAAACGGAGCCGGTGTTGTGGATCATCGCGCCGGCGAACCGCGCAGCGATATGGCCTCCCCGCCGCTATGCGATCCGCAGGTTGGCGCCCATGAAGCGAAGGCCCAGACGCCGAACAACGCCCTGCGATGCGATATTCGATCGATCGGTGCTGTAGAACAGCTGGCGGGACCGAAGACCCGGCGAATGCGACCAGCCGCTGACCGCCGCGGCCGCATGTCCCTGGCCGCGAAACGCCGGGACCGTCGCCACGCCCAGTTCGGCGCCAACGCCCGACAGGCGCGCCGCAAAGGCGATGGCCGCGATTTCCCCATCCACGATGGCGGCACACCAGGGCGGCCAGAAATCCGCCACGGTCCTGAAGCCGAGCGCGACCATACCCGAAGGCATGCCATCGGCGGTCAGGCGGGCCTGCAGGTCCCGCCCGTCCGCGCTGTCGCTGCTCACCCGATTGGCGCGCCCGATCCAGGGATGACCATGGGGCAACTCATAGGTCAGCCCGACCTTCGCATCATTCGACCGCAGCAACGCGGCGTACGTGTCCAGATGCCTCGGCAAACTGTCGGCGTGCATCAACGGTGGCTCGGACGCCGCCAGCGCGGCGATCTCCGCTGCAACATCGTCCGCCACGTCGGCACGCGCGCCGACGACATTGCCTGCCGCGCAGCCAGCCAACCACAGGCGCGGCCCGGCCGACCGATCAGGATCGTTCTCCCGCTCGATGCGGCCGTTCGCCGTAAGGCGAAACAGCGTCCGGTACTGGATATCGAGCCGCTGAATGTCGGAAGTCATGGCGCATGACTATCGTCCCGATTGCCGGCTGTACAGAGCGCCTGCTTCCTCGGGTCTCTGCCTGGAAAGGTCAGTGCCCGCCATGCTATCGCGCTGTCATGCAAGAGCATGAAAAACTTTGGGATCCCTTGACCCCGCAAGAGGTCGGGCCGCTCTTCCGGTCATCCGTCTTTCCGTGGTGGATCGCAGGGGGATATGCGATCGAGCACTTCGTCGGCCGTTCACTTCGCTCGCACGACGATATCGATGTCCTGGTGCTGCGCAAGGACAGCAGCGCGCTGCGGTCCGCGCTGTCGGCATGGGATTGCTGGGCCGCCGATCCGCCGGGGCGGCTGCGGCCATGGGCACCGGGCGAGACGCTGCCGCAGCATGTCCACGATGTCTGGTGCCGGGCGGCCTCCGACGGACCGTGGCGGTTCCAGATCATGCTGGATGACGGCGATCGCGATCACTGGCGATCCCGTCGCTGTCGGTGTGTCACAAAACCAGTCTCGGAGCTCACATGGGGCCGTGCCGATGGCGTCCCCTTCCTGGTCCCCGAGGTCCAACTGTTCTACAAAGCGCAGGCGCCCCGGCCGAAAGACGTGCTGGATTTGCAGGCATCGCTGCCGTTGCTGAGCCATGCGCAGCGCACGTGGTTGAGAGAGGCCATCGCGACGGCCTACGGCCAGGACAATGCCTGGCTGCGCGTTCTTGACGCTAAGCCTGGAACAGCTCGCTGACCGACTCGCCGGCGTGAATGCGGCGCATCGCTTCGGCCAACGTGGGCGCGACGGAGAGAACCACGAGCTTGCGATGGCGTGCCGCGGCTTCGACCGGCAACGTGTTGGTGCAGACGATCTCCAGAACGTCGTCCTGGCTACCCAGCCGCTCCAGCGCGCCGCCGGAAAACAGACCATGCGTGCAGGCCACGCGGACCGAGCGTACATTGTGGCGGCGCAGATGGCCCAGCAGCTCCAGCAGCGTGCTGCCCTTGGCGATCTCGTCGTCGATGACGATGACGTCCTTGCCCTGCACGTCACCGATGATGGTGCTGATCTCGACGCGGTCGTTCTCATAGCGTTGCTTGGCGCCCATGGCGACGCCGACACCCAGCAGGCGCGCAAAGGCTGTGGCCGCTTTCGCATACCCGAGGTCAGGCGAGACGACGACGGTGTTCGAGAGATCATGGCGGCGGAAGTGGCCGGCCAGGTCACGCAGGGCGTGAAGGTGGTCGACCGGAACGCTGAAGAAGCCGTGAACCTGCGGCGAGTGCAGCGCCATGGTCAGGACCCTGCCGGCGCCTGATGTGGTCAGCAGGTCTGCCACCAGCCGGCCGCCGATGGAGATGCGCGGTGCGTCCTTCTTGTCCGACCGCGCGTAGGCGTAGTGCGGCATGACGACGGTGACACGCGCCGCCGAGGCGCCGTGAGCGGCATTGATCATCAGCAGCAACTCCACCAGGTGCTCCTGCACCGGCGGGCTGAGAGTCTGGACGAGGAAAACGTCGCGCTCGCGGCAATTCGCTTGCAACTGGACCTGCAGGCAATCGTTGGCGAAGCGCTGGACCCGGGACGGCAGCAACGCAACGCCGAGCGCGGCACAGATCTCGGCCGCCAGGATGGGATGCGAGGTTCCGGAGAAAACCGCGATCTCCGCCATACGCCCTCCGGAATAACAAAGGCAGCTGCCGGCGCGGACCATAAAGGCGACAGCACTATCGTGTCTATCCTGCCTGTGCGCATCGAAGCTGTTGAAAATGTGACCATTGCTCGCAAACGCCTGTTCCGGGAATCGACGGCGTCGGCCCCCCCCGCCACCGTAGAAGCCGGTCCCGCCCTCAGATGCGGACACCGACAGCCAGCAATGCGCTTCGCAGCTCCTCCAATGCATAGGGCTTTCCCAGCACGGCGATCAGGCGGTCGCCTGAGAACCTGACACGCAGCTGCTGACTGTCACTACCGGTGGCAATGAGAACAGGCAGCGATGGATAGAGAACACGCAGCTCCGCCACCAGCTCATCGCCCCGACGATCCGGAAGGCCGACATCGACGATCACGCCATCGAACCCGCCCTGTGTCAGGCGCAGCTTGTTGAGTGCCTCCGTCGCGCTTGCAACAGCCTCGGCACCAAGGCCGAGTTCGTCCAGGTTCTCGACCACGAGCATCTGGATCAGGGCCTCGTCCTCGACAACCAGGATCCGTCGCGACAGTGTCGGCGCATCCAGTATGTCGCGCAGCTTGGCCGCGATGGCGGCATAGCTGAACGGCTTGGTAATGAGCTGCACGCCCGGATCCAAGCGGCCATCATGAACGATGGCATTGCGGGCGTAGCCCGTGGTGAACAGGACCTTGAGGTGTGGCTTCCGCTGCCGCGCGTGGTCGGCGAGCTGGCGTCCGTTCATGCCGCCCGGCAAGCCGACATCTGTGAACAGCAGCTTGATCATCGGCTCCTGTTCGAGGCACCGCAACGCGGTCCTGCCATCGGGTGCCTCGACCACGGTGTAGCCCAACTCCCGCAGCAGCCCGGTCGTATAGCTGCGGACGTCATTGTCATCCTCGACCACGAGCACCGTTTCGTCGCCGGTAGCGCCGGGTATCGACATGGGCGCCTCCGCTTCGTCACCACTCTCGGCCGAGTGCAGGCGCGGAAGATAGATCTTGACGGTCGTGCCCTGGCCAAGCTCGCTGTAGAGCTTCACATGACCACCGGACTGTTTCACGAAGCCATAAACCTGGGACAGGCCAAGGCCGGTGCCATGACCAACCTCCTTCGTGGTAAAGAACGGCTCGAACGCCCGCGCCATGGTGTCCCGCGTCATGCCGACGCCGCTGTCCGATATGGCGATGACGACATACTGCCCCGGAACCACCTCCGCCTGCGCGGAGGCATAGGCTTCGTCCAAGAACGTGTTGGCGGTCTCGATCGTCAGCTTGCCGCCGCCGGGCATGGCATCGCGTGCATTGACGGCAAGATTGAGGATGGCGGCTTCCAACTGGTTGGGATCGGTGTGCACTGACCATAGGCCGCCAGCCAGCACCGACTCGACGGTGATTTCCTCACCGATGGTCCGACGCAACAGTTCGGACATCCCGACCACGAGCCGTCCGACATCGACGGGCTTGGGATCCAGCGGCTGCTGGCGTGAGAAGGCCAGCAGCCGCTGGGTCAAGGCCGTGGCACGCTGGGCGCCACGCATCGCCTGGTCGCTCGAACGGGCGAGCGCGACCAGGTTGGACGCCGGGCCACGTAGCTGGCGCTGCACCGTCTCGAGGTTGCCGACGATCACGGTGAGAAGATTGTTGAAATCGTGCGCCACGCCACCGGTCAGCCGCCCGATGCTTTCCATTTTCTGCGCCTGCCGCAGCGCGTCTTCCGCCCGCTCACGCTCGATCGCCTCGACCCGCAAGCGCTCGTTCGCCAGAGTCAGTTCGGCCGTCCGCTCGACCACCTTGGCTTCCAACTTCTGTTCGCTTTCGCGCAATGCCTGTTCGCTGCGCGTGCGCTGTTCGATCTCGGACTGCGCCGACCGGTACAGGCGGGCCTTCTCGATGGCGACAGCAGCCTGAGGTGCGATACTGGCCACGATGCGCTCGGCCCGCTCATCGAACACCCCGACATCGGGATGCCCGAAAAAGAGGCCGCCCAGCACCTCGCCACTGGGCGAAACGACCGGTACCGCCAGATAGCTTCGCAGCGGCAAGTGTCCCGCGGGCATGCCGGCATGGGGCGCATTGTGTCCATAGCGAGGGTCCCGCGTGATGTCGGCCGAGCGAACAATGCCCTCGCCATGGAAGGTCGGCGCGAAAACCGCCGTGTTGCGCGGCATGGGGAACCGCGAGAAGGCCTCGCGCGGTGCGCCCGACAGCGTGTAGAGCGTGTAGGCTTCACCCTTGTCGTCGATCACGTTGTAGAAGAAGGCGCCGAAGGCAGCACCCGACAACTCGGTCGCCGCGTCCGTCACCACCTGCACGGCTCGCTCCAGGTCGATTTCGGCCGCAATCGCGGTGCCGACCTTGTTGAGTTGCTCCAGCGTCTGCGCTTCGTCGCGCAACACACGCGCGGTCTCCTTGCGCGTGCGCGCCAACCGCAGGTTGACGTCGACACGGGCCAGCAGCTCGCGGGCCGAGAACGGCTTGGTCAGGTAGTCATCGGCGCCAGCACCAAGCCCTTCGACCTTCGCCTCCTCGCCGGCGCGGGCCGACAGCAGCAGAACCGGCGTATCGCGCAGCACGGGGTCGGCACGCAGAGCCGTCAGCAACCCGAATCCATCGAGCTTGGGCATCATCACGTCGGACAGGACGAGATCCGGCTGCAGGCGCTGGGCCGCCGCCAGTGCCGCCTCGCCATCGGTAACCGCTTCCACCCTGAAGCCGGCGGACCGCAGCAATCGCTGCACGTACTGCCGCATGTCGGCGTTGTCGTCAGCCAGCAACACGAGCCGGTCCCGCGCATCGGAGATTGCACCTGAGGTACTCAGATCCTCAGCGGCAGCGGTCTGCGGTGCCTCCTCGTCAATCTCGCTTTCCGTCGACAGCCAGCCCAGCGCCTCGTCGACGTAGGCTTGCGCCCGCACGCTCGTGGACCGGCCGGCACGGGCCCTGCCGATCTTGTCCGACGGCAGATGCGTTGTTCCGAAGGGGAGCGAAACGGTGAACGTACTGCCACGCCCCACCTCGCTTGCGACGCCGATCCGTCCGCCGTGCAGCTTGATCAGTTCCTGCACCAGAGCCAATCCGATGCCGCTGCCTTCGAAGGATCGACCGCGCGCGCCCTCGACGCGGCGAAACCGTTCGAAGAGGTGCGGCAGTTCCGACGCCGGTATGCCCGTACCGGTGTCGCGCACTGTCAATTCGGCATGCGAGCCGTCCGCCGACGCGTCGATCACGACGGCGATTTCACCCTCGAACGTGAATTTGAAGGCGTTGGACAGCAGGTTGAGAACAACCTTCTCCCACATGTCCCGGTCCACGTGAACCGGCGCCGGCAGCGGCGGACACACGACAACGAATGCCAGTCCGGCACGGGCCAGGACCGATTGGAAGTTGGACGCCAGGTCCACGGTGAACTGGGCCAGGTCGACCGGTTCGTAATTCGCCTCCACCCGCCCGGCCTCGAAACGGGAGAAGTCGAGCAAGGCATTCACAAGCTTGAGCAGCCGCATGGAGTTGCGGTGGGCGATCTCCAGCAGCGCCCGGACGTCGGCGGGCAGCGTCTGTTCCGACCGCGCGAGCACCTGCTCCAGCGGCGTCATCATCAGGGTCAGCGGCGTGCGAAACTCGTGACTGACGTTGGAAAAGAACGTGGTCTTGGCGCGATCGACCTCGGCCAGCGCCTCGGCCCGCTGCCGTTCCTGTTCGTACGCCAGGGCATTGGCAATGGAGGCGGCGATCTGTCCGGCCACCAATGCCAGAAAGCCGCGATATGAATCGTCAAACAGTCGGAACGGGTTGAGACCGACGATCAGAACTCCGGCCCGAGCCTTATCGCCGATGGCGGGAAGCGGCAGAATCGCAGCCTGCCGGGGCGCCTGGGGCCAGACACCGACACGAAATCCGGTTGCGAACCGGGCCGCAATATCGTCGACCAAACGAGTCTCTTGCCGTCGCAGGACCTCTGAAAAAGGCCACGGCGCATGCCCGGCCCGCATGACGGCGGGCGCCGCCGGGTGCCCCGGGTCGATGCCGCACAGGCTGGCGCACGTCACGTCGAGGCTGCCGGGTTCGGCCGTATAGATGAGGGCGAACGGCATATCGCGCGGATTGGTTTCCAGCATGCGGGCCGCCCGTTCGCACGCCTCCTGCCAAGTCCGGGAGTCTGCCGTACCAGCCGCCAGGTCGCGCAGCAATGACAGCTGGCGTTCGCTGATCACCCGTTGGGTATCATCGGAGTTGGCGCAGATAATGCCGCCAACACCGCCGTCATCGTCCGGGACCGGACTATAGGAGAAGGTGTAATAGGTCTCCTCCGGATAGCCATTGCGCTCCATGATCAGCTGTTGCTGCTCGACGTAGGTACCCTCATCGCCGCCCATGGCGGTCGCCAGCATGGGCCCGATGTCGGTCCAGATCTCACGCCAAACCATGGCTGTGGGCTGGCCCAGCGCCTGGGGATGCTTGCCACCGATGATCGACTTGTAGGCATCGTTGTAGAGGTAGGTCAGCGCCTGACCCCAGCCGATCCAGATCGGTTGACGCGACGTCAGCATGATCCGCACCGCCGTTTTGAGGCTGCGCGGCCACCGGGCCGGCGGCCCCAGGGGAGTCGCCGCCCAGTCATGGGCCCGCATGCGACGGCCCATCTCCCCGCCACCAACCAAAAACTCCTCCGTACCACCGGACTGCCCGGCGCGAAGGGTGGAGTCGATGCTCATGCTGCCTGCTCAACGATACGGCTGAAGCCCCAGTCACCCATAACGTCCGCGATCCGGAAAGGTTACGTCGCTACTGCTAATTTGTTTGTCGGTCAGTTCGACAAGGCCATGGCCGCTGCCGGGCTCCGGGTTGGCTCGTGCCCCTGCCGGGCGTGCGAAAAAATACCCGGCCGACCTGTCGGGTTACCCTCGGTCCTATCGTCCTTGAAAGGAGCGCGCAGGTCCCGGAGACCTGACAAGCGCCAGGACTCAGATCGGTACGTGACATCGAAGGAGAAGCGCCACCATGAAAGTCACCCAGCATCTCTGGTTCGAGAAGGACATGAAGGCGGCAGTCGAATTCTACACATCCCTTGTTACCGGCTCGCAGGTTCATTGGATCTCGAGCCTGGCAGGCGAAACCCCGAGCGGACCCGACGGCAGCGTCAAAATCGCCTCCTTTGCGCTCGGCGATCAGCGCTACATGGCGATCGAGGCTGGCCCTCTCGACCCGTTCAACCACAGCTTTTCCATCATCGTCGAATGCGAAACCCAGGCGGAGATCGACCGGCTCTGGGACGCGCTCAAGGAAGGCGGCTCGACCGAGCAATGTGGCTGGCTGAGAGATCGCTGGGGTCTGTCCTGGCAGATCACCCCCAAGCGGCTCGGCGAGCTCATGACCGATCCCGATCGAGCCAAGGCCAAGCGTGTCACCCAAGCGATGCTCAAGATGGTGAAATTCGATATCGCGGGCCTCGAGGCCGCCGCCCGCGGCTGAGCCTGGACGCTCGTTCTCCCACCCGCGGAAGGGGCTGCTATTCCTCGGGCTCCGTCGTGAACATCAGCGGATAGCCCTTGCGACGGCCGGCCTCGGTGGCCTCCGTCGCCTTGGTTTCCGCCACGTCGCGGGTGAACACGGCAACGACACAGGCGCCGAGCTGATGCGCCGCCATCATGATTCGATAGGCCTCTTCGTCGCCGGTACGAAAGACCGCCTTCAGGACGAACACCACGAATTCACGCGGCGTGTAGTCGTCATTGACGAGGATGACCTTGTGAAGGCGCGGCCGCTCAACCTTGACCTGCGTCTGGGTGCGCGGGTTGGTCGCGATCTCGCTCATCGGCCCCTCCTACGCTCGAACGTGTTCCAATGGTTGGGGAGATTCTAGCCAAAGGGCGGGATTTGCCAAGACGCGGCAACGAAGGCCTTGACCTCAAGTCGAGTTGAAGTTCCATAACCACGCCCTCGACGACCTGTACCGAGGCGCCTCGCGATGATCGGCTCCGCCGCCCGTTTCCCTGACGTGACCCGCCGCGACGCCGGCACCATCCTGGTCAGCCCATGGATCGTGGGCACGCCTGAACGCCAGCACGCCGCGATCGAGGCTACCTTGGCCGAATGGTCGCACCGGACGGATACCGCAGGTTTCCTGTCGCTGAGCGGCTTTGCCAGCGCCGACGGCAGCAGCGTGTTGAACTACGCGCAATGGACCAGCGATGCGGCCCACCTGGCCTTCATGCAGAGCGCCCGGCCGGCGCTGGTGCGCGAGATCGATACGGTGGTTCCCGGCATCGAGCGTCCCGGCGTCGTGCGTTATCGGCTGCACCGCAGCGTCGTGCCCGATACATGCCGACGGCGAGTGCCAGGGATCATGGTCGCCGTCACATTCGACGTCGAAGGCCCCGATGTACAGCGCGCGTTGATCGACGTGCTGGTCACGCGGGGACCCGCCCTCACCGATCCGCACCCGGGACTGATCGCGGCCCACTTTCACGTCAGCGTCGACGGAAATCGGGTGCTGAACTACAGCGAATGGACCAGCGCGGCTGCACACGCGGATTTCCTGGCCAGCAGCACGAGCGCCCGCACCCGGCCACTCATCGAGGCCATGCGCGGCGTCACATCGTTCGGTTTCGTGCGCTACCATCTCCACGGCAGCATCGCTGCGCCGGCCGCTCCGGCATGAACCGAATTCGGGCGCGGAAACCGGAGTGACGCGACCGCCTTTTCGGGCCAGAGTCACATGACGAGGCCCGCTCATGCATCTGGTGTCCCAGTCCCTGCTGGCTGCTGCGCTATTGATGGCCGTCGCCACCGCAATACCGGTGCTGGCACAGCCGCGACAGCCTGCCGCTCTGCCTCAGGCGGACCGTCCAACCTCCCCCGCACCATCGCCACCACGAACCGGCAAGGAACGGCTGGGCGGCAAGTGGACGGACGAACAGCGGCTCGACAACTGCAAGGTGCCGCCCGATAAGCGCGGCACCAAACCCCGCCCGGCGACCTGCCCGGGCGCACTGGCCATGTAGGACCTCAAGGCAGCTTCGACGCCAGGGGACCATCACGGCGGATGAGGGCACTCGAGTACTTGTACGGAAATGCCACGGTATAGGGATCCGAAGCATAGGGTCCGATCTCGTCGGCGTTGAATACGATCTCCAGGCGGTCGTCGCGCGCGATCCACCGCCCCGGCTGGCGCAGCAATTCCGCAAGCTTGTCCGACGGCATGGTCATGTCGAAGCCCTGCCGTTGGCGGAACTGCACGCGCAAATATTCGCGTACGATCGGCTGCATCGATGCCAGGGCATCCGCGGTCAGAAAATCGGCAGGTGCCAGCATGCGGCCGCTTGCCAGATCCACCATGGTCGTATCGATCCCACGGGCGGTGTGGGTGCTGTTCAGGTAGCCGGCATATGTCGCGATCACGGTCACCAGTTGCGGCGTCGCGAAGACGAGCGTGTAGTCGAAATCGAAACTCACACCCCGGCTGTCTGTGGCCTGTTCACCCAGCCGCGGCCTGTACTTGTCGATGGTATTGTTGGCAAGCTTCGACAACCGCGCATTGGCACGATTGTTGTCCACGCCGGGCCGCTCCAGCTTGGGATAGGCGGCGACGAACATGAATCGGATGCTGGATGTCGCACCGGCCTCGATGGTCACGTAGTCCGATATGAATGGATAGTCGCTGCCACGCGGCAGACCATCCAGCCGCCGCCGGCGCGCCTGCGTCCGTTCGATCAGACAGTCGCGCGCCTCGGCAATGGCTGACGGCTCCGTCCCGGCACTGGCGACGCAGAAGGTTTCCGCGATGCGTCGCCAGCGCGCCATATCGCTGATCGCGTGGTCGCGCGCCGGGCCGTTCAGCGTTTGTGTCAGGCGTTCATGCGCGGTTGCCATCGCCTGCTGAGCGTCCGCCAGCCGGGCGCAACCGGCCTTGTCAGCCGCCGTCATGGGCTTGCTGCAGTCAACCTTCAACGATCCCTGCGCGAATGCGCCGGCACCCCATGACAAGCCAATGACAAGAAGCAGCCTACTTTTCAGACACATGCACGATCGTTTCCTGCGCCCCGGGTAGCTGGGCCTAGTATCTGGAATCGTGGGTCACTGATACAGCTGTCATGTGTGGACGGCCCCCGTTTCGCAAGGGGAATCGAGCAGCGAGTATCGGCGACGAAG
>NZ_VOHA01000040.1 GCF_007859315.1 Reyranella sp. CPCC 100927 | reverse complement strand
CTTCGTCGCCGATACTCGCTGCTCGATTCCCCTTGCGAAACGGGGGCCGTCCACACATGACTGTCTGATCATGGCCCTCAAAGGCAAGGTGGTTCCCGAACCGGTCGATATCGGCCAGATCGCCGTGCCGGCGTTCGCGCGGCTGCCTGATATCGCATCGCACTTCAGGATGCGTGCCGAGCGCCTGGATGCACTCGCGGCCGACCATCCGCTCGAATCCTATCTGCGCTTTCTCGCCGCGATCGCGCGGGCGCAGCATGATGTGGCACCACATTTGCCGGTCGGCACCCTGCCCGGCAAGGACCACATCGCCTTCTGCCATGCCCACGAGTTTCCGCTGATCGATCGCCTGACCTGGAAGCGCGACGCCTCGTTCGTGGCCGGCGCCCGCGCGCTGGCGGCGGCACTCAAACGTGTCGATATGCCGGAGGCTGCGGCGCAGGCGCTGGCTGCTTTCAGTCATCGCGACGATGCCTCGATCGACGCGCTGGCCGATCGCGTGCTGCGTGAGGCACACGAGGGATGGGAGACCGCCGAAGTGCCATTCGCCGGGGCGGCGCTGGAGCTGCATTTCGCGCGCATGGCGGCGCTGCTCGACCCGGGCGATCCGCAGCCGGTGGAACCGCGCAATCTCTGCCCGGTCTGCGGCGCGCTGGCCGTGGCGTCGATCGTGGATGCGGCGCGTGGCCGGCAAGGCTCGCGCTTCCTGTGCTGCTCCCTGTGCCAGACGCGCTGGAGCTACACGCGCATCCAGTGCGCCCACTGCGTCTCGACCAAGGGTATTGCCTATCAGAACGTCGAGAGCGGGTCGAAGGCGGTGCGGGCCGAGACCTGCGACGAATGCCGCACCTATACCAAGATCCTCTATGTCGAGGAGGACGCCGGCGTTGATCCCATGGCCGACGATCTCGCCAGCCTGATGCTCGATATCCTGGTGTCGGAAGCCGGCTGGGCCCGCGCCTGTCCCAGCTTCTACCTGCTGCCTGAGATCGAGGAGGGCGATCCGGAGCCCCTGACCCGCGGCCATTGATGAAGCCTTCGTGGTTCGACAACCGCACCATGAAGCGGTTAGGTTGCCCTGTTCCTGCCGCGGGCAGGGTCCCGCCGTCTCGCGTGCGAGCTATCCGTGACTGTTGATCTGTCCCGCCTTCCCGCCGTCGACCGAGTTCTCAAGGGTTCCGCCGCGCTGGCGCTGATCGAGCGCTATGGCCGGATGCCGGCCACCGAGGCGGTGCGCGCGGCGCTGGCCGACCTGCGGGTCGCCAAGGCGGTGGCCGACACGGACGGCGTCGTGGCGCTGGCGGCTGACAAGCTGGCGGCGCGCATGGCGCCTTCGCAGCGGCCGATGTTCAATCTCACCGGCACGGTGCTGCATACCAATCTCGGCCGCGCGCTCCTGGCCGATGCCGCCATCGCGGCGATGACCGAGGTGCTGGCGCGTCCGTCCAATCTCGAGTTCAACGTCGCGGGCGGCAGCCGCGGCGAGCGCGATGATCACGTGCGCGGCTGGCTCACGCAGCTGACCGGCGCCGAGGACGCCACCGTCGTCAACAACAACGCTGCCGCCGTGGTGCTGGTGCTGAACACGCTGGCCCAGGGCAAGGCGGTGCCGGTATCGCGCGGTGAGCTGATCGAGATCGGCGGTGCCTTCCGCGTGCCCGACATCATGGCGCGCGCCGGCTGCCGCCTGGTCGAGGTCGGCACCACCAACCGCACGCATCTGCGCGACTTCGAGGCCGCCATCGGTCCCGAGACCGCGATGCTGATGAAGGTGCATCCCTCCAACTATGCCGTGGTCGGTTTCACCAACACGGTGCCCGAGGCCGAGCTCGCGGCGCTGGCGCACAAGCACGGCCTGCCTTTCGCCAACGACCTCGGCAGCGGCCAACTCGTCGATCTCGAGCGCTGGGGCCTGCCGCACGAGCCGACGCCGCGCGAGGCGCTCGCTGCAGGTGCCGACCTCGTCACCTTCAGCGGCGACAAGCTGCTGGGCGGCCCGCAATGCGGCATTGTCGTCGGCCGCAAGGACCTGATTCAGAAGCTCAACAAGAATCCGCTGAAGCGCGCGCTGCGTCTGGACAAGGGACGGTTGGCGGCCCTTGAAGCGACGCTGCGGCTCTATGCCGATCCCGATCGTTTGGCCGAGCGCCTGCCGACCTTGCGCCTGCTGACACGCCCGGCCGCCGATATCGAGGCCGTTGCGCAGCGCATGCTGCCGCTGGTGGCACGCGTGCTGGAAGGCAAGGCCGAGGTCGTGATCGAGGCCTGCCGCAGCCAGATCGGCAGCGGCGCCCTGCCGGTCGATCTGCTGCCCAGCCATGCGCTCTCGATCAAGGCGATGGGGACGAAAAGCGGCGCCGCGGTCGAGCGCCTGGCCGATGCCTTCCGCGCCCTGCCGGTGCCCGTCATCGGCCGCATCGAGGACGATCGCCTGAAGTTCGACCTGCGCTGCCTCGAGGACGAAGCCGGCTTCGCCGAACAACTCGCAGAGCTTGTCTTCCCCCCAGCTTCGCTGGGATCAGGTGGAAGCAAAGCTTCCACCGGGGTGGCCGAGGGCCGGAAAGGGAGCCGACGAGGTCTCAGTAATCAAGATCACGTCGGGTTCCCTCCGCGCACCGACGTTTCGACGCCTCGCGTCGAAACGTCGTATCGGGGCACCTCCCCACTGCGTGGGGAGAAAAAATGAGTCTCCTCGCGCGCCTGATGCGGCGGCCTGCCGTCGAGCCGGTCGACGCGGTGCTGGACCGTGCGCGCCTGGCTTTCGAGGCTGGCGACGTCGAAGCCGCCTTCGCCCTGTGGCACGACCTGGCGCACAAAGGCGTAGCGCGCGCCCAGAGCAATCTCGGCGGCCTGTTCGCCACCGGCAACGGCGTGCCGCGCGACGACGACGAGGCCGTGCGCTGGTTCCGACACGCCGCCGATGCCGGCGACGTGCTGGCGCAGCGCAATCTGGCGCTGATGTATTACGAGGGCCGTGGTACCGATGGCGACCTTACGCAGGCGGCGCATTGGTATGCCCGCGCCGCCGAGGCGGGTGACGCCGAAGCGCAGAACATGCTGAGCTGGATGGCGTGCGAAGGCGTCGGCATGGAGCGGGACTGGCTGTTGGCGCGACGTTGGGCTGAAGCGTCAGCGGCGCAAGGCATTGCCTCGGCCATGTGCCGGCTCGGTCAGATCCATCACAACGCCTGGAGTGTCGAGCGCGATGCGGTGCAGGCGGCACAGTGGTTCGAGAAGGCCGCGCGCCTGGGCGATGCCGAGGCGCAGGCGATGCTGGGCGCCGCCTATCACCTCGGGCTAGGCGTAGCACCCGACCAGATGCTGGCCTGGCGCTGGCTCACGCGCGCCCAGCGCCAGGGCAGCGAGATTGCTGCCGGCTTCCTGGCGCGCGTGAAGCCGATCATTTCGATAGAGCAGACCGCCGAAGCCGAACGCCTGATCGCGGCGGGAGACCAGGCATGAGGTTCTCTCTCCCGGGAGCGCGGGCGTCTCGCCCGCATCAGGTGACAAGTTTGCTTTCGCCTGACGTGAGCGGGCCAGAGGCCCGCGCTCCCAGGGAGCAAAATCCATGATCATCGGCACCGCGGGTCACATCGACCACGGCAAGACCACCCTGGTGCGGGCGTTGACCGGCGTCGATACCGACCGCCTGCCGGAGGAGAAGGCGCGCGGCATCACCATCGATCTCGGCTTCGCCTACCTGCCGCTGGACAACGGCCGTACGCTGGGCTTCGTCGATGTGCCGGGCCACGAGCGCTTCATCCACAACATGCTGGCGGGCGTCGGCGGCATCGACTTCGCGTTGCTCGTCGTGGCGGCCGATGACGGGCCGATGCCGCAGACCCGCGAGCACCTGGCCATCCTGGATCTGCTGGGTGTGACGCGCGGTGTCGTGGCGCTGACCAAGGCGGACCTCGCCGATGCCGACCGGCTGGCGCGGATGGAGGATGAGATCCGGGCGCTGCTCGCCGGCACGACACTGGCCGATGCCGACATCATGCCGGTGTCGGCGCAGAGCGGTACCGGTGTCGCCGACCTGAAGACACGGCTGGAACTGGAGGCGGAGGCCACGGTTGATCGCGCCGCCGACGGCTGGTTCCGCCTGCCCGTCGACCGTTGTTTCACCGTGGCGGGCGCCGGCACGGTGGTGACGGGCACGGTGTTCACCGGCGCGGTGGGGCACGACGATCAGCTGGCGCTGCTCTCCAGCGGCGCGGCGGCGCGCGTGCGCGGCATCCACGCGCAGAACACGCCGTCCAAGACCGGGCGTGCCGGCCAGCGCTGCGCGCTCAACATCGCCGGCCCGCAGATCGCCAAGGATGCGATCCATCGCGGCGACTGGCTGGTATCGGCCGAGTTGCGGCGGCCAACCGATCGCCTCGACATTCGTCTGCGCCTGCTGGCCGACGAGGTACGGCCGCTGCGCCACTGGACGCCGGTTCACTTGCACCTGGGTGCGGCGCATGCCATGGGCCGCGTCGTGTTGCTCGATACCGAAACGCTGGCGCCAGGCGACGCGGCGCTGGCCCAGCTCGTTCTCGAACAGCCGGTGGGTGCCCTGCACGGCGATCGCTTGATCCTGCGCGACCAGTCCGCCCGGCGCACCATGGCCGGCGGCATGGTGCTCGATCCCTGGCCACCGACACGTTTTCGCCGCCGGCCTGACCGGCTGGCGTGGCTGGCGGCATCCGAGGAGTCCGATCCTGCCCGGGCACTGGGCGCATTGGCATCGTTGCCGCCGCACATCATCGATCTGGCCACCGTCGCGCTGGCGCGCAACCTGCGGCCCGCCGCACGTGATGCTGCCGTGGCCGCCGCAGGTCTACGGGCGTTGCCGGCGTCTGACGGTGGCATCTTCGCGTTGGCGCCCGAGCGATGGGCGACGATCGAGGCGGCGGTCGTTCAGACGTTGGGCGCACATCACCAGAAACAGCCCAACAGCGCCGGCCTGGAGCCGGAGCGCTTGCGCGTGGCACTGCCGATGAAGATCGCGGCACCGCCGTTCGCGGCCATCGCGGCGGCGCTGCTGGCGGCCAAGGCGATCGAAGCCGACGGGCCGTGGCTGCGCCTGCCCGGCCACGCCGTGCGCCTGTCGCCCGAGGATGAGAAGCTGTGGGTGCGTATCCAACCGACCTTGGAGGCGGAACGCTTCGGTCCGCCGCGCGTGCGCGATTTTGCCGATCGCGATGGTGTGCCCGAGAACAAGGTGCGCGATCTTCTGCGCCGCCTGAGCCGCATGGGCGTCGTCTGGCAGGTGGCGCCTGATCATTTCTTCCTGCGCGGGCCCGTCATCGAGATGGCGAAGATCACCGCCGACCTCGCGGCCCAGGCCGCTGATGGTCGCTTCAAGGCCGCCGAGTTCCGCGACCGCATCGGCGGCGGCCGCAAGGTGGCGATCCAGATCCTGGAGTTCTTCGATCGCGGCGGCATCACGACCTTGCGTGACCAGGTGCGTGTCGTGAACAAGGATCGCTACGAGCGATTCGTCAAGGGCGCCGGTCCGTCTTAGGAACCTGGGAGCGCGGGCGTCCCGCCCGCATCATGCTGTGTGCCCGACATCACGCATCACTGATGCAGCTGTCATCCCGAGCGGAGCGAGGGATCTTTGCGCGTGACGCACAGCTGCGCCTGCATCGAAAGATCCCTCGCTACACTCGGGATGACAGTCCCGAGTCACACTCGAGCGATAGCGGGTGTCAACTGCGCTGTGCCGTCTGGAGGTCGGTCAGGATCTTGGCGAGACGGTTGGCGTGCGTTTGGAATGCGCTCATCTGCTCGGCGAGCTTCGTGACCGAGGTATCGGACGATTGCAGCGCCTTGTTGAGGTTGGCGTGGGCCTTGACGAGTTCCTTCAGAACCGCGTCCGGTGTGGCCTCGTTCCTCAGGAACGAGTCATAGGCCTCGGCGGCGGCCGTGACCCTTTCGAGGTTCTCTCGCGTGCTCCTGGCACGGAACGCGGCACGCCGCGCGGCGACGACATCGGCCATGTGCGCCTGCATCGCCACAGTTGCCTGCTGCACGGCAGCACCGAACGCGGCGTCGGCTTTTGCCAGTACGGGATCGGCGCGCGATACCGCCTGCTTCAAGGCATCGAACCTGATCCACCCGATGGTGGCGAATGACGATCGCTCATAGCCGGTGGGCGATGATGCGCTCTCGCCCGGCATCAGGGCTGCAATCTTGGCGACGGAGGCGCCGCTGGCGCTGAGATTCCTGTCGACGGTCGCGGCCGTGTCGGCTGTGGCGATCGCATTCAGGCTCTCGGTGTACTTGGAAACCGCCGCCATGAACGTGACCACCCGGCGCAACTCGCTGGCGGTTGATGATACCGCTGGGCTGGGATCATCCTGCGGCTGATAGAGCGGACTGGGATCACCCTGTTGCTGATCGAAGACCAGCCGGCAGCGCGTCGATGTCGGACCGCATTCGCCCGCCAGCGAGCGCACGCGGTATGGCGCGGCGACAGCGCTGTTGCGGGTACTGTCCTCCTGCGCCGCGATGATACCCCTGCTGTAGCTCGCCAGTGCAGCCTGGGCGTCGGATGTCGCTGTCGCGAACGTGCCGATGGGCTTTTCGTATTGAGGGGCGGCGCAAGCGGTCGCTGCGAATACGGTGACCAGAGCGATCACCGTCCGAATCTTCCTGGGATGCGTGTCCATGTGGTCCTGCGTGGGTCGACATCGCTTGTCTTGAAGGGCCCGGATGACGGTTCTTGATCGTGCTGCGCCTGATGTTGTTGGCACTGCACGATTGAATGCAGACGGCTGCACGCAGAGCTGTGATCCGAAGAGTCCCCGATGCCATCTGGTGACTGGGTCAATGCGAGTCAACGGCACGACGGTTTCATTTGAATGATTCACGTCTCTGCAGTGCTGCGCGTCGTCTTATGGTTGCACACCGTATTTCCGCATCTTGGCGGCGATATTGCGATCGATCGCTGCCGCCGCCGTCATGTCGGTTCTGGCTGCCGCGGTATCGCCCTTGCGCAGCCGCGCGATGCCGCGGCTGTAGAGTGACACGGCACGCCGTGCATCGACGGTGAGCGCGCTCGTATAGTCGACGATGGCGTCATCCAGGCGGCCAAGCTTCAGCAGGGCAAAGCCGCGGCTGTCCAAGGCATTGGGGTCATTGGGGCGCAGTTTCAGCGATTCAGTGCAATCTGTCAGTGCCGCCTCGAGTTGACCCACCAAGGCCCGCGCAGAGCAAAGGCCATGCCAGGTGACGGCGTTCTTAGGATCGAGCTTCGTCGCTGCACTGAAGTCCTGGATGCTGCGCTCGTATTCGCCCCGGCGATAGTAGACGTCGCCGCGGTCCTTGAAGGCCACCGCGAAATCCGGCGCGATCCGGATTGCCTGGCTGTAGTCCTGGATGGCGCGATCGAGCTGTCCCTTGCTGGCGTAGACATCGCCTCGGTTCTTGAAGGCGATCACGAAAGCCGGATCGCGCTTGATCGCCTCGTCATAGTCCTGGATGGCGCGATCAAACTGACCCTTGCCTCTGTAGATGTTGCCGCGGTTGTTGAACGCGACGGCAAAATCCGGCTTGAGCCTGATCGCCTGATCGTAGTCCTGCGTGGCGCGGTCGTCCTGGCCCTTGCGCTTGTAGGCGCGGCCGCGGTTGTAGAACGCCTCGGCATAGTCCGGCTTCAGCTTGATCGCCTGGTCGTAATCCCGGATGGCCTGGTCAGTGTCGCCCTTGCCGTCATAGGCAACGCCGCGGCCATTGAAGGCCATGGCGAAATCCGATTGCAGCGTGAGAGCCTGCGTGAAGTCCTGGATGGCGCGGTCGTAGTCACCCATGCTGCTGTAGGCATCGCCACGGTTATAGAAGGCCAGCGCACTGGCGGGCTGAAGGCGGATCGCCTGGGTGTATTCATCGATGGCGCGATCGTAGGCACCTTTGCGGGCATGATCGGCGCCGCGCTCGATGTGCGCCTGGACCTGGCGCGCCTGCGCGTCATTACCCGCCGGCTTTGCGTCGGAAGGCGGTGATGCCGACGTTGCGGTCTGCGGGCGCGCCGCCGCGTCCGCGCCGTGCTGCTTGCTTTCGGCGTCGGTGCGGGCGCGGGCCTCGGCCTCGCGTCGCGCGGCGGCTTCCTCGGCCTGGCGCCGCGCCGCGAGATCGGCCTCGGCCTTTTCCGCCGCGGCTTTGCGTTCTGCATCTTCTACGGCCCTGCGCTCAACCTCCTGCCGGACCAGCGCGTCCTGCCTCTGCTGCCAGAGGTGGACGCCGCCGCCGGCGGCACCGGCCGCGGCCACAGCGGCCGCCAGACCGGCGAGCCACCACCCTCGCGTCCTCTTCTTCGGACCGTTGGCGGCAATCGGTGTTGCAAGGCGCACCGTGGGGCCGCTCGATTCGCCCGACAGGATGCGCCGCCACTGGCCGATCGTCTGCGGCCGATCGGCGGCCTTCAACTTCAAGGCCCAGTCGATCGCCGCCAGTAGTCCCGGCGCCAGCTGGCCCTTGGCGGCCTGCGTCGCCGGCACCAGCGCATCGTCGATCATGCGATCGCTGGCCGCCGGCGGCAGGCGACCCGTGGCGCAATGATAGAGCGTTGCACCCAGTGCGTAGATATCGGTCCATGGTCCTTGATGCGCCGACGTGAACTGCTCGAACGCGGCGTAACCCGGCGTGTAGATTGCCGTCATGGCCTGCGTGCGACCGTGCAGGGCGACGCGCGCCGCGCCGAAGTCGATCAGGGTCGGATGACCGGTGCGATCGATCAGGATGTTGGCCGGTTTGATGTCGCGGTGCAGGAAGCCGGCTTCGTGCACGCGCTCCAGGCCGTCGAGCAGGGGGTAGAGGAGTCGTTCGATGACGGGTTGCGGCAGTTGCCGCTCGCGCCGCAGGCGCATCTCCAACGTATCGCCCGCCACCAGCTCCATGACCATGTAGGCCGTGCCGTTGACTTCGAGGAAATCGTAGACGTTGACGACGCCCACGGCTTTTTCGAGGCGTGCCAGCGTGCGGGCTTCGGCGAGGAAGCGTTCGCGGCCCCAGCGGAAATCCTCGGCAACGCGTGTCGAGCGCGGCAGGACCGAATGATCGTTCTGTCGCGCGGCGAAGTACATCGGCATGTACTCCTTGATCGCCACCGCGCGATCGAGCTGCGTGTCGTGCGCCTGATAGGTAATGCCGAAGGCGCCCTGGCCCAGCACCGCCACGATGCGGTACTTGCCGACGGCCGTGTCGGGCGCCAGCGGGTTGAGGCTGTCCGCGGGCGTGTCGCTGGCAGCGGCCGGGTGTTGGGGAGGCGCTGGCGTCGGCACGGCCCACGCTGCATCCCGATTGTCCATTCGATCGTACCCCGTCGGGTTGCCGATTATTTCTTTCCGTTGAGATGTAGTGCGATTTCGTGCGTTGAAAACGGGGGAGCGCATAAACGATCGTTGATGTCGTCAACCTGCACAGAGAGAGTGGTTTTGTTGGCGCCTGTGACGCTGATGCGGCGGGCAATTTTGCCTATCGGTGAAAGCAGGCATCGGTCTCACCACGCATCGTGCGCGCATGCACAGTGCGGTAAGCGCGGTCGGGCAGCACTGCTTGCGCTGTGGCAGAGCTGTGATCACCAGCCGCGCGATCTTGCATCAGGCGGACATCATGAAAATCACCCGTGTTCATGCCACGCCTCTGAACCTGCCGGTGACCGTCACGGTCTCGGGTCGAACCAAGACCACCGCGCTCTTACTGTGGCTGGTCGATATCGAGTGTGATGACGGCCACGTCGGCACCGGCGCTCGTGAACCTCGATGCGATACGCCACGAGCCGACGTGCTGCCCGGCTTCAATGCAACGCCGCGTCTGTTCGTCGTCGCGCCTGCGGGACGCCGGCCACGATCGTCGCGCATCTGGGCGATGCGATCCAAAGCGTGATGGCCACCCCCGACCTGGCGGGCCTCGCGGCGGCCCGGGGCGCCGTGCCGGCCTATGCGAGTGCGGCGGCTCTGGCGGCGGAGATACCCCATGAGTCGCAGAAGTGGGGCGCCATCGCCCGACAACACAAGATCACGACCGATTGAGCCCTGCTGCTGCGCACAAGCGCTTGGTCAAAAGCACCGGCCCATCGTACAGTCCGTGCGCCAATGGGGAAGGGAAACGCTTCCGGTGGGGCGGCTGGACTTCAAATCCAGTAAGGGCCGTTGGACGGTTCTTCGTGGGTTCGACTCCCACTCTCTTCCGCCAATGGCTACTCGATGCCCAGGCGCGGCGGCAGCGCGATTGTCCGCGACCATCCCGTACCCCATATTGGGGGAAACGGAGGTTCCATATGGCGGACTATCGCAAGACGGACGAAGCGATCGCGGCGCTGACGCCCGAGCAGTTTCACGTCACCCAGCACAGCGGCACCGAGCGGCCGGGGAGCGGCGAACATCTCCACAACAAGGAGCCGGGTATCTACGTCGACATCGTCTCGGGGGAGCCGCTCTTTGCTTCGACGGACAAATACGAGTCGGGCTGCGGCTGGCCGAGCTTCACCAAGCCGATCGAGCCCGCCAACGTTGCCGAGCTGCGCGACACCTCGCATGGCATGATCCGCGTCGAAGTGCGTTCGTCCCATGGCGACAGCCATCTGGGGCATGTTTTTCCTGATGGCCCGCGCGATCGCGGCGGCCTGCGTTACTGCATCAATTCGGCGTCGCTGCGTTTCATCCATCGCAACGACATGGAAGCGCAGGGCTATGGTGCCTATCTCGACCAGGTCAAGACGCCGGCCTGACCGCGATCCCACGGCCGGTTCTGCTGGACGAACCGGCCCTCAACAGGCAACGACGGGGCGCCTGGCTTTGCGTTAAGCTGCGGCACCATGCGCACGCCCCATCGATCGCTCTGCCGCCGCTCGTTGCTCTCGCTGGTCACGGCACTGGCCGTGACACCCGCCGCGGCGCAGGCGTGGCCGGCCAAGGCCGTGCGCATCATCGTGCCGTTTGCCCCCGGCGGCTCGGGTGACATCACCGCGCGCCTGGTCGGCAAATACATCGAGGACAAGACCGGCCAGCCCTTCGTGGTGGAGAACAAGCCGGGCGCCAACGGCATCGTCGGCGTACTGGCGGTCAAGGGGTCGGCGCCGGACGGCTACACGCTGATGCTGGCCACGACCTCGACCAACGCCGCCAACATCCACATGTACAAGGATCCTGGATACGACCCGGAGAAGGATTTCCAGGTCGTCGGCATCATCGGCTCCAGCGGCGCCTTTCTCGTCGTGCCGGCCAGCAGCCCGTTCAAGTCCGTGGCCGATCTGCTCGCTCACGCCAAGGCCAATCCGGGCAAGCTCAACTTCGGTTACTTCAACGCCAGCTCGCAGGTGCCGTCGGAGGTGCTGGCCAAACGGGCTGGCGTGGAATGGCAGGGCGTGGCCTACAAGGCGATCGGTACCGCCTGGACCGATCTCTATGCCGGCGCCATCGACTTCATGTTCGTCGATCTGACCGCAGCCCGTGGTCAGGTCGTCGACAGCAAGGCACGGCCGCTCGCGATCTCATTGCCGCAGCGCAGCCCGCTCTATCCCGACGTGCCGGCCTTGTCCGAGACGTTTCCGGATTTCAGCACGACGGGCTTCCTGGCGATCGCCGTGCCGCGCGCCGTGCCCGACGACATCAAGCAGACGCTGAATGGCCTGATCAATGAGGCGATCCTGTCGCCGGCCATCAACAAGCGGCTGGTCGAGGAGTTTGCGCTGACGCCGCGCAAGCTCGATCTCGCGCAGTGCGCTGAGCAAGACCGCGCCGAGCGCGCGAAATGGGCCGAGTACGTGAAGATCGCGCGTATCGAGCCACAGTAGGCACGGGCGAGATCGATAGCCGCCGTCCCGCACGCGGGAAGACATTCCTAGCGGCAGCGTTTCGTGCTGCCGGGGTCCCCCACTGCCAAATGGTAGTATCGCGCCTGTGCCGCTTGGCTAGGCTGGGCGCTCGCTTGTCCCTTTGATGGCATGCGCTGTTTGCCCGATGACGTCACGCTGGAGCACCGCATGTTCGAACAGCATTTCAAGCTGAAGATCTCACCCCAGGGATTGGCTCCGTCAGCAGCCCGGCGTTACGAAGCCGCTGTTCGCTCGGATCTGTATAGAATCCATGGCAGCGCCAGCGGCAAGATCCTTCTTCGTGCAATCAGTTACTGGTCGATCACGATCCCCATCATCCCCGAGAGTGAAGACCAGGTTTGCAATGCCGAGGTCGAGAAAGAGCCCGAGCCGGGGACTAACATTCTGAAACCCACCGTGCGCTACACGCCGGGTCGCTATGGAGCCCAGGGGTCATGCGGGCGTGCAACGGGCAGCTTGGGCGTGGACCTGCGGGGGTTGGGTGAGAAGACGCTGTTCCACGAATTGGTTCACGCGTTCCGCACTGTCTCCAAGAGCGTACATCAGAGATACAGGTTCTTCCGTACGCATGGCGGGTTGTACGGGTACAGCAACTCTGAAGAGTTGATTGCGATCGTCGCGACAAACATCTTCGCTTCCGAGCGCGGTTACGCGTTGCGCTTCGATCACCGTACGGCCGATCCGCCACCGCGGGAACTGAACGGTTCGTTCGAGTTTTTCGCCACCAGTGCTCAGGCATTTCTCGCCATCGAGAAATTCTGCAAGGAAAACGCCTGGTTCACCAAGGCCCTTTCCGGCGTATCGGCTGCGTACAATCCGCTGGCAGCGTACTACAAGGACCCCAAGAGGGCGCTTGCGTATTCGCGCAAGACGTCGGCGTTGGAGCGCGACACGCATGGGTATGAAGAGGAGGTGTTCAAAAAGCTGCAAGAAGAACGCAATAGACCGAAGCCTCCTTGACGGCGATATCCAGAACAATCCGTCGTGCCGGGCATCGGCCATCGTCTTGTTTGGCAGAGGGTGCGTACCGCCTGCGCAGGCTTCAGTTCGTCAGCGCTGCGGCATGTCGGCGTCGGTGTAGATCAGGTGGGCGCGCGCCGCGTCGGGGATGGGCGGCATCTCGGCTTCCCAGCGCGCGAAGGCGTCGGCCATCGCGGCGTGCCGTGCCGGCTCGACCGCCTTCTGGTTGGCGCGTTCGCGTGCGTCACGCGCCACGTTGAACAGGTAGTCGTTCTCGTCGACCTGCAGCCACTTCCAGTCGCCGTGACGATAGGCCTTCTGCTGCCGGTGCTTCATGCGCCAGAAGAGGTGGCGCTCGATCACCTGGCTCGGCGTGGCAAAGACAGGCCGCAGCGACAGCCCATCGAGCGGAAAGTCGGGATGCGGCGCCACACCCGCGATATCCAGCATCGTCGCTGCCCAGTCCATCGTCATGCAGTGCTGGTGCGTGACGCCGGGCCGGATGCCGGCCGGCCAGCGCGCGATCGTGGGTACGCGGATGCCGCCCTCGGTCAGGTCCATCTTGCCGCCGACCAGGGGCCAGTTGTCGGAGAAACGCTCGCCGCCGTTGTCGCTGGTGAACACGACCAGTGTGTTGTCGGCCTGTCCGCTGTCGGCCAGCGCGGCGAGCACCCCGCCGATGCCCTCGTCCATGTGGTGGATCATGCGCTGGTAGGTGGCGATGTCGCCGCCCTGCAGGTGGGCGATGCGGCCGACCAGCGAGCCGGCCAGATGTTCGTCGTCGCGGGTCTCCCACGGCCAGTGCGGCGCCGTGTAGTGCAGGCTGAGCAGGAAGGGCTGCCGGTCCTCGCCGCAGCGGCGCACGAAGCGGCTCGCCGCATCGGACAGCAGGTCGGTGAGATAGCCGTGCGCCGTCACCGGCTCGCCGTTGCGCCAGAGGTCGGGCTTGCCGGTCAGGTCGGTGTGCGTGAAGTAGTCGACGCCACCGGACATCGGGCCGAAGTGCTCGTCATAGCCGCTCAGCAGCGGCCCGAAATGCGGGGCATAGCCCAGGTGCCACTTGCCGATCAGCGCCGTGCGATAGCCGGCGCCGCGCAGCAGCGAGGGCAGCGTTGGATGCTCGGGCGGCAGGCCCACCACCTTGTCGCCGCGGTAGCGCCCGGTCAGCGGCTCTTCCGCCGCGCCGCGCAGGCGGTACTGATAGCGCCCGGTGATCAGCGCGAAGCGGGTCGGCGAGCACACCGGCGAATTGGCGTAGCCCTGCGTGAAGCGCAACCCGTCGGCCGCCATGCGATCGAGATGGGGCGACACCGGTGCGCGGCCGCCATAGCAGCCGAGATCGGCGTGGCCGAGATCGTCGGCCAGGATGAAGATGAAGTTGGTGGGCATGGTCAATCGGCCTTCATGCCGGCGGCCTTGATCGGCCCGGCATAGCGTTCGCGCGTGGCATCGAGCCGCGCCGCTACGGCACTGCCGGTGTCCTGCGTCGGGTGGAGATCGAGCTGCGCCAGCCGGCTTTGCAGCTCGGGTTTGGCCATCGCGGCCAGCAAGGCTGCCGTCAGCCGTTGCACCACCGGCTCCGGAGTCGCCGCCGGCACCATCGCGACGTACGACACCTCGATCTCGACGTCGGGCAGGCCGGCTTCGGCCGCGGTGGGTACCTGCGGCAGCAACGCCGAGCGGACGCGGCTGGTCACCAGCACCGGCGCGATACGGTTGGCCTGCATGTGCGGCAGCATGCCCGGTGTCGCCAGCACGCCGGCGTTGACCTCGCCGGCGACGACGGCGCCCACGGCCTGCGCGTTGCCCTTGTAGGGGACATGGATGGTCTTGATGCCCGCCTTCTCTCTCAGGATGGCGGCGGCGAGATGGCCGGGGGAACCGTTGCCGCCCGAGGCGAAGGTCATGTCGCCGGACCGGCCTTTGGCGATGAACTGCGGCGCGGTCGTGATGCCGACGCTGGGATGCGTGCCCAGGGCAAGACCGGATACGGCCAGCAGCACCAGCGGCTTGAAGTCGGCCAGCACGAACGGCGGCTTGGGATCGAGGCTGGGACCGACGGTGAACGGCGTGTCGATCGAGAACAGGATCGTGTGGCCATCGGCGGCGCCCTTGGCCACCACATTGGCGCCGATCACGCCGCCGGCGCCGGCGCGGTTGTCGACCACGAAGGGCTGGCCCAGCGCCGCCGCCATGTCCTGGGCCACCGACCGCGCCACGATGTCGAGCGGTCCACCCGGTGTGAAGTTGACCACGATGGTGACCGGCCGTGACGGGAAGCCAGCCTGTGCCGCGGCCGGGACGATGCCGCCCGGGCACAGGATCAAGGCCAGCCCCAGTGCCATGCGAGCGCCCACGGTCGCGATCGATGCCGTCACGGCACGGGCCTCCCTTTGACGTTGCCGGCGAAGTGTCTCATGTGAGGCGGCCTAGCGAAACGCCTGTCGCAGGGGTGGGGTAAAAGCCGACACCAGGATGGCACCCCAGAGTCCGGCGACAATGGCATCCAGGGACACGTCCAGCCCGGACGACAAAAACGGCCCGAAGAACGGCAGCGCGATCAGCTCCGCCAACGTCAGGAGCGCAGCCAGCCACAGGCCCCACCGCCGCAGCCGGTACAGCCCGACCAGCGCGGCGATGATGGCGGCCATGATGACCGCGGCGACGGCGGCCAGGACGGCGGTGTCCTGATGATGCAGGAACGTCATCGACTCCTGGTCATAAAGCTCCGCCAGCTGCTCTGATACTGGCGGTGGCAGCAGCACGCCGGCCACGCCCAGGACGACGAGCGACACGACATAGGCTGCCACCAGGAAACGAAAGCCGGTCGGGGACATCGAGTCTTCTCCGTTTGACGGTGGAACGGCGGGGCACGGCAGGAATCACGTTTTGCCAGTCGAACCGCAGTGCCGCGCGTGTGGACCGCTGCCGGGCACGATCATAGTCTTATCGGCGAACCACGTTTCCAGGAGGCGACACCATGACGATTGATTTCGAGATCCCCGCCGACGCCAAGGCCGTGCGCGCGCGCGTGCGCCAGTGGGTTCAGGATGAATGCATCCCGGCCGAGAAGCGCCTGACCGATGGTGCCGACTACAAGACGGTGCTGGCCGAGCTGCGCGCCAAGGCGCGTGCGCAGGGCCTGTGGTGCCCGTTCATCCCCAAGGAGCATGGCGGCATGGGCCTGGGCCCGCTGGCCAACGCGCTGGTGCAGATGGAATTGGGCCAGAGCCATCTCGGCGCGCTGTCGATGAACACGCAGGGACCCGACGACGCCACGATGTTGACGCTGCTGGAGCACGGCACGCCCTTGCAGAAGGAGAAGTTTCTCAAGCCGCTGCTGAACGGCGAGAAGCGCATCTGCTACTCGATGACGGAGAAGGCCGCCGGTGCCGATGCCACGGGCATGCAGACCCGCGCCGACAAGGTCGGCAACGAGAAGTACATGCTGAACGGCGAGAAGTGGTTCTCGTCGGCGGCGACCGCGGCCGACATCGCGCTGGTGATGGCCAGGACCGATCCCGACGCGCCGCGCCATCGCCAGTTCTCGACCTTCCTGGTCGAACTGCCCAGCCCGGGCTACCGCATCAAGCGCAACATCCCGACGATGGCGATCGAAGGGCCGCTGACCCATGTCATGGGCGGCGGTCATGCCGAGATCGAGATCAAGGATCTCGAGGTCCCGGCGGAGAATCTGCTGGGCGGCGAGGGCAACGGCTTCAGCATGGGCCAGCATCGGCTGGCCTACGGCCGCCTGCGGCATGGCATGCACAACGTCGCCATGGCGCAGCGTGCGCTCGACATGGCGACCCAGCATGTCACCAGCCGCTCGACGTTCGGCAAGAAGCTCGACGAGCGCCAGGCGGTGCAGTTCATGCTGGCCGAGTGTGCGAGCCAACTCTACATCGCGCGCCTGATGCTGCTGCACATCGCCTACAAGGCCGAGAACAAGATGGATATCCGTCAGGAGAACGGCATCGCCAAGGTGTTCCTGGCCAATATGGTGCACAAGGTCGTCGATACCGCGATCCAGCTGCACGGCGCGCTGGGTTACTCCCAGGACACGCCGTTGGCCGGCTGGTACACCCGCATCCGCTCGCAGCGCCTGGTCGACGGACCGGACGAGGTCCACAAGTGGACCACCGGCCGCAACATCATCAAGGCCTTCAAGGCCACAGGCACCACGGCGGGCGCCTGCGGCGGCGATCTGCTGTAGCGCCAGCGAAAGCGGCGGCGACCGACGCTAGTTGGTCGCCAGCGGCGTGTTATCGCGCAGCAGCATCACGCGGAACAGTTCGCTGCGATCTGCGGGCAGGCGGTCCAGCAGGGCCGCCATCAGCTCCGGCTCCTCGATCGCCTGCGCGTAGAGCGAGCGGATATCCTTGAAGTGCGTGAAGACGGTTCGCGTCGCCACGCCTGAGATGGAGGCGACATCCGGCGCGGTCGGTCGCATGACCCCGCGCCGCATCAGTGTGCGGCAGGCGTTGACCATCTTGTCGTGCGTGGCGCGGCCTCGCAGGCGCCGGCCGTCCTGTGGCGACTCGGGCTCGCCACCGAAATCGAGATCCATACCATTGGCTTCTGGCTGGGCGTGAGACACGGACACCCTCCCCATACGCGGTTACGAGGGGGCGGTTGATGCAGTCCGAATGCGGCGTATCGTGGAAACTGTCACGGCAATGCAGAGGCGACTTTTTGTTGCTTTCATGACGGCTGTCAAAGCCTCACCACAGCTCAGGGCGATCCGATATCCGCAAAGGAAGCCGCAATTTCCCGGCCTTTTTATTGTGTTATCAAATCATTAGTAACCTAATTTATTTTGTCGGTCTATGGCCTGAATGCACTTAGCGGCCGCGTTCCAGGACACAAAGTAGGGCAGAGCGCAGGTTCGCATCGCGGATCGGTGGACTGCCCATCCACAGGCCGGGGTACATCGCCTCGGGATCGCTCAGGAAGGTGTCGAGCCTGTCGCGGGTCCAAACGTCACCCCGGTCGCGGGCGGTCCGCAGGGCTGGCGAGTAGTCGAATCCCGGATCGCCCGCGACCGGCCGGCCGACCACGCCAGCCAACTGCGGCCCTGGCCTGGTGCCGGCATCCGGCGTCAGGGCATGGCAGGCCTGGCACGGCGCAAAGGCCTGCGGGGCGCAGTCCTGGGCCTGGGCGCTGCCGGCAATGGCCAGCAAGACAACCGGGACGCACCAGGACCGCATCGCTCAGGCAACGGGCTTGTCGATGACGACGATGCGGTTGGTCCCCGATTCGCCGCCCCAGGCCTCACCGGGCCGGCCCGCCATCTGGCGCACGTTGGCGCCCGGCTTGTCCGACGGGAAGGACAGGAAGGTCTCGGTGGACGGATCGAAGCGCACGATGGCGTTGGCGGCGAAGTCGGTCAGCCAGACGGCGTCGCGGTCATCGACATAGACCGAGTAGCAGCGCGGCCGCTCGCCGGGCAGCTTCCACGTCTTCCAACTGCTGTTCCTGGGATCATGGCGGGAGACGTTGCCGCTGTTCCATTCGCTGATCCATAGCCGGCCCTGGCTGTCGGACCACACGCGGCGCGCGCCTTGCTGCGGCGTCGGCGGTTCGACCAGGCGGGGCGTGCCCGAGGCCAGGTCGATCTGGGCCAGGTGGTTGCCGGCCAGCGACACGTACCAGATGGTGCCTTGGGGCGTGCGCGTGATGCCGTAGGGGCCATAGCCGCGCGGGGCGTCCCACACCTGCATGTGCTCCCGGGCAGGCTCGAAGCGGCCGATGATGCCGCTTTGGCCGGTGAACCACAGGATGCCGCTGGTGTCGAAGACCAGCGTGTTGAGATTGGCGCTGGGTTTCTCGGCCGGCAGCTTCCAGAGCCGCACGCGATGGTCGCGCGCATCGACGCGGGCAATCGCGTTCTGGCCGCCCTCGGTCACCCAGGCTGCGCCGTCGGGCCCGATCACCACGCCATGCGGCGCCGCGTTGGGGCCCAGGGGGATCACCTTCAATCCGCCATCGCGTGGATCGAGCAGGTTCAGGGTGCCGTCGCGCTGGCCGCAGAACCACACGGTGCCGTCGGCGTTGCAGGCCACATCGCGCGAGCCCGACCCGGCACGCACGCCATAGGTGCGGATGCGATAACCATGCTGTTCGCGGGTGTCGACGGCGGCTCGCGCCGGTGCGGTGATCATCGCCGGGGTCGCCAGTGCGCCGGCGGACAGGGCAAGCAGACGACGTCGCTGCATCAGAGCCTCCCTGCGGGAAAAAGGGCTCGGGAAGCGCAGTATGGGACGATTTGATGCGCTTGCCGGATCACATGCAGGTCATGTCACACCGGCTATGCCATGAAAGTTCTTTCCATCGGTTGCACCGGGGCGGCACTATTCGCGCGGGCGCCGATTCGGCAGTCAGGGGCCGCCTGGCGCTGCGTCGTCGACTTTTCCCTGTCACATGTGCCCACCACTGTTGTCGCCCGTTGCCGCCCGGCCGGGCCGCATTCCTCTGATCAACCGGAGCCTGTCGCCATGTCCACTGCCGACCCCAACCGCGTGATCCTGACCGGCGAGAACCCGTTCATCCGGCTGAGCGCCAAGGACGGTGATCCCAACACCACCGACGCCAGCTACTGGCGCATCCTGTTCAGCCCGGCCGGACCGGGACACGTCCTCTATCTCAAGAGCGAGCTGACCGAGAATCGCTGGCGGATCTACTCCGACAACATCGCCATGACCCGCTGGCTGCAGAAGACCGTGCAGGGCATGCTCAACGCCGAACTGCTCGACACGACGATCGCGGTCACGGATGCCACCTTCGACAAGTCGGGCGATCCGCACTATTTCTGGACCGAGCACGTGTCGGCGCCGGGCGAGGAAATCGCGCTGACCTGGCACGATATCGGCGATCCCCTGCTGATCCACACGCAGCCCAACGCCACGCCGGGCCGGCCGTACGGCGTGTGCACCGTTCTCATCCCGTCGCTGGCCGCCCGTCTGACGCGCAACGGTGTCCAGGCCAAAGGCAGCCCGTGGGCGCGGGAGCGCGAGGGACGCCCCTTCAGCACCTGCGCCCTGGCGTTTTCCGAGAGTTGGACGGAAGCCCGCTGACGCGCAGACGGGCGTGCGTCGAGTGATCGGCGCACGCCCGCGTCGGTGCCTGCGCAGCCACGCCGCTCACTTGCGGCTGTTGTGCGAAGGCCTGTATTATTGAGTGGCGCAAGTCTGACTTAACCAATGTGAATGCTTTATCCATTTGAATATTGGCAAGGTATTACGGGGAAGCTGAGCGAGTCGGTTTCCTGCTTCTATGGCTCATGGGACGAACGATCGTGTGGCTTCGTCCGGCGGGGCCACAAGCCGTGAGCCTTTTGCGCCACGGGCTGTACTGGCGCGACCATCTACGCTGGTACGAGCGCGCCAGCCTGGTCGTCTGGTGGCTTGGCCTTTTCGTGTTCCTCGCCAGCCTCTCCGTTGCGACCGCTCTGGCGTATATCTCGCGGTTTGATCGGGCAGGCATCCAGGGCGCATTGGCCGTTGCCCTCGTCGGTCTGTCCGTGTTGCTGGCCACCCGGCTCCTGTTGTTCATCGCCATCCGGCGCCGCCGGCGCAAAAGCGTGCACGGCTACTAAAATCGCTTGGCTTTGAGCGTTGAGCCGCCTCGGCAAAAGTCATGCCGGGTCATCAAGGCTGCCCGCCTGCCGGAAGATTAATACTTTCAATATCAATGCATTAATACGCTCGTGCGTATTTTTGGATCTATGTTGATTATATAAAAAGTAATTCGACAGAAATCATCACCGAACACGGTATATTTTGTCTACGGCTATCCTATTGAATTAATGTGTGAAATTCACTTTCATGCATGAAAGTGCAATCGATGTCGTGATCCGCGAGAAAGCAGATCATCAATTTTCCTCATCGATTGGGTCAATTGGGGGCCACCGCCACAATGAGCGCACAACGGGTCCGTCTGGGCGGAGGCGCGCCGTCGTGGCCGCTTGAGTCTCGCCGGTCGTCGTGGGGTGACGGGTCTGTGTCGCTGCTGGCGCTGGCCGTCGGCATTGGACTGCTGACGGTGGCCGCTGCGCCCGTGGCCGGCCAGACGCTGCCGACGGGCGGACGGGTGGCGGCCGGATCGGTCACCATCGGGCAGCCGGTGGGCGGTCAGATGACCGTGCGCCAGACGACCGATCGGGGCGTCGTCAATTGGCAGACGTTCAATGTCGGCGCGGGGGGCCGCGTCGACTTCCAGCAGCCGTCCGCGTCGTCGGCCACGCTCAACCGGGTTACCGGCAGTACCGGTTCGGTCATTGCCGGCCAGCTCAGCGCCAACGGCCAGGTCTTCCTGGTCAACCCCAACGGCATCCAGATCACGCCGTCGGGCGTGGTGCGCGGCGGCGCCTTCGTGGCATCGACGCTGGATATCAAGAACAGCGACTTTCTGGCCGGTCGTACGGTGTTCGAGGGCAAGGGCCGGTCGGGCAGTGTCGTCAACCAGGGCACGATCGAGGCCGCACCGGGCGGCAGCGTGGTGCTGATGGGCGGCCGCGTCGTCAATGAGGGCACCATCACGGCCAACGGCGGTCGTGTCGGGCTGGCGGCGGGTGAGCGTGTGGTTGTGGACCTGCAGGGCGATGGCTTCCTGCAGGTGTCGGTGCCGACGGCCGACGCCGACCGGAGCGAGGCGCTGATCAAGCACACCGGGCGCATCCAGGCCAATGGCGGGCCCGTGGCGATGCGCGCGGCGACGACGGCCGACGTGGCGCGGGCGGCCGTCACGGTCTCGGGCACCGTCGAAGCGCGCACGGTGATGCGCACCGATGGCGGCGTGGTGTTTGGCGCCGATACCGTGGCGCCGCCGACCAAGACGCCGGTCACGGTGCAGCGCGGCAAGGTGGACATCGATGGCGGGCCCGGCGGTTCGGTGAAGACATCCGGCCGCATCGCGGCCAGCGGCGGCACGCAGCGTGGCGGCGACATCGGCATCAGCGGCAACGCGGTGACGACGACGGGTACGCTCGACGTGTCGGGTGGCACCGTGGGCGGCACGATCACGGTCAACGGCGGCACGCGGCTGGATGCATCGGGCACATTCCTGGCCAGCGGCGTCACGACAGGCGGGCGAATCGACCTGACGGCGGACGATGTGCGGGTGACGCAGGCGAGCCTGCTGGCGACCGGCGGTCATGTCGGCGGGTTGATCCGTATCGGCGGCGCCTTCCAGGGCGGCGCACCGCACGACCTGTCGCCGGCGCTCCGGGCGACGTACGTGACGCGCTGGGCGGACGCACCGGCGCTGCACAGCGCGACGCAGACACGGGTCGCCAACAGCGTGACCATCGACGTGTCGGGCGGCAATACCGGCGGCACCGCCATCGTGTGGGCCAACGGCACGACCTGGATGAACGGCGTGGTGCGCGCGACCGGTGCGTCGTCGGCCGGTTCGGTCGAGATCTCGGGCAAGGAGAACCTGGCCTTCGTCGATCTCGCCAAGCTCGAGATCGGCGCCGGCGGTCAGCTTCTGCTCGATCCCAAGAACATCGTCATCGACAACGGCGGCAGCGCGAGCGTCAGCGGGAACGACGCGTTCGGCGAGAACAGCTCCGGCGTCGCCTTCATCGCGCCGAGCAGCCTCACGGCCATCCTCGACAAGGGCACCAGCGTCACGCTGCAGGCCAACAACGACATCTTCGTCAACAACGGCTGGAGCGCCAGTGGCCCCGGCAGCAACAACGGCGGCAACATCACGTTGGAGGCCGGCCGCAGCATCATCATCGCCGCCGGCTCGGTGATCACGACCGACAACGGCAGTATCACGCTGATCGCCAACACCAGCAACAGCAGCAGGATCACCGGTCAACGCGATGCCGGCGCCGCGACGATCGACATGCGCGGCGCAACGATCCTTGCCGGCACGGGTGCTGTCACGATCACGATGGGCAACGGCTCGACCGGTGGCGACATTCGCCTCGGCACGATCACCACCGTGAACAGCGGTAGCGTCCAGAACATTGCCGTGGCGATGGCTTCGGCGGGTGGCAGCGTCGAACTGAACGGCAATCTGACGTCCGGCGACAATATCGCCCTGCCGGACCGCAACATCATCGTGGGCGCCAACAGCGTGCTCACCAGCGGCACCGGCGATAGCATCAGCTGGTTGGGCGAAGCAAGCGGCAAGACCATCACGGGCGTCCTTGGCGGCGAGACGATCCGCTTTGTCGAGGGCAGCACGGTCACCCGCATCGGCGTCATGGATAAAGCCGACGCGGCACGGCTGAGCTTCGGGCCGGGCGGGAGTCAGTCGCGCCCCTACGGCGATCCCAATCCCAGCTTCGATGCGCCCGTTCTGACGGCGGGCAGCCTGCGCGCTGGTGACACCCTGGCGACGCTGCTGGTGTCCGGGTCGGTCCAGGTCGACTACCCCAGCGGGGCGCCGACCGCGACCACGAGCGCCGGCACTAGCCGGAGTTTCTCTATCAGCGACACGGCCAGCACCGCCTTTGCCGGCGGCAAGAGTGGCTACTTCCTGAACACGAGCACCGTCAGCGGCACGCTCACCATCGCGCGGCGCCCGATCACGGTGACGGCGGATGCCAAGACCAAGACCTACGGCAATGCCGATCCGGCGCTGACCTACCAGATCACGTCCGGCAACCTGGTGAACGGCGACGCGCTCAGCGGGTCCCTGTCGCGCGTCAGCGGCACCAATGTCGGCACGTATGCGATCAACCAGAACAACCTGACCAACAGCAACTACAACATCACCTATGTCGGCGCCAACCTCACCATCGGTGCCCGCCCGATCACGGTGACGGCCGACGCCAACAGCAAGATCTACGGTAATGTCGATCCGACGCTTACCTACCAGATCACCGCGGGCAATCTTGTCGGCGCCGATGCGCTCGGCGGCAGTCTGGGGCGCGCACCCGGTGAGAACGTCGGCCCCTACGCCATCAACCAGGGGTCGCTCGCCAACAGCAACTACGCCATCACCTTTGCCGGCGCCAACCTGACCATCAATCGCCGTCCGATCACGGTGACGGCCCAGGCCAAGACCAAGGTATATGGCGATGCCGATCCGGCGCTGACGTACAGTGTTGGCGGCAGCGGTCTCGCGTTTGCCGACACGCTCTCCGGCAGCCTGGCGCGCAATTTAGGCCAGAACGTCGGCACCTACGCGATCCTCCAAGGGTCACTGGCCGCCAGCAGCAATTACACGCTCACCTATGTCGGCGCCAACCTCACCATCGGCGCCCGTCCGATCACGGTGACGGCGGATGCTAAGAGCAAGACCTACGGAAATGCCGATCCGGCGCTCACCTACCAAGTCACGTCGGGCAACCTGGTCGGCGGCGACACGCTCTCCGGTGGCCTGGCGCGCAATCCAGGCGAGAACGTCGGCGCCTACGCCATCCTTCAAGGATCATTGGCCAACAGCAACTATGCCATCACCTATGTCGGCGCCAATCTCACCATCGGCGCGCGCCCGATTACGGTGACGGCCGATGCCGGGACCAAGATCTACGGCAATGTCGATCCGACACGGACCTATCAGGTCACATCGGGGAGCCTGGTCGGCGGCGATACACTCTCCGGTGCGCTGACCCGCACCGCCGGGGAGAATGTCGGGACCTATGCGATCCTGCAGGGATCGTTGGGCAACAGCAACTACGCCATCACCTATGTTGGCGCCAACTTCGCCATCACCGCCCGCCCGATCACCATCACCGCCGATGCCAAGACCAAGACTTACGGCGATGCCGACCCGGCGCTGACGTATCGGATCACATCCGGTGGCCTGGCCTTCAGCGACACGCTGTCCGGTGCGCTGACCCGTAACGCCGGTGAGAACGTCGGTGCCTACGCCATTCTTCAGGGGTCGCTGGCCGCCAGCAGCAACTACGCCGTCACCTATGTCGGCGCCAATCTCACCATCGGTGCACGGCCGATCACGGTGACGGCCGACGCCAAAAGCAAGGTCTACGGTGATGCCGATCCGGCGCTGACGTACCGGATCACGTCCGGGAGCCTGGTCGGCGGTGACACGCTCAACGGGGCTCTGTCGCGCGTGTCCGGCAACGCTGTCGGCACCTACGCCATCAACCAGAACACGCTGACCAACACCAACAACCCCAACTACGCCATCACCTACGTCGGCGCCAACATCATCATCACCGCGCGCCCGATCACGGTGACCGCTGATGGCGGAACCAAGATCTACGGCAATGTCGATCCGACGCTGACCTACCTGGTCACATCGGGGAGCCTGATCGGCGGCGACACACTGTCCGGTGCTCTGACACGTAACGCCGGGGAGAACGTCGGAACCTATGCGATCGTGCAGGGGTCGCTGGGTAACCCGAACTACGCGATCACCTACGTTGGTGCCAACTTCACGATCACCACGCGCCCGATCACCATCACCGCCGACGCCAGGACCAAGACCTACGGCGATGCCGATCCGGCGCTGACGTACCGGATCACGTCCGGCAGCCTGGCCTTCGCCGACACGCTGTCCGGCGCTCTGGCCCGCAACGCCGGGGAGACCGTCGGTGCCTACGCGATCCTGCAAGGGTCGCTGACCGCCAGCAGCAACTACGCCGTCACGTATGTCGGCGCCAATCTCACGATCGGGCAGCGGCCGATCACGGTGACGGCCGACGCCAGGAGCAAGATCTACGGCGACGCCGATCCGGCGCTGACCTATCAGGTCACATCCGGGACCCTCGTTGGTGGTGACACGCTGTCCGGTGCGCTGACCCGCAACGCCGGGGAGACCGTCGGAGCCTATGCGATCCTGCAGGGATCACTGGGCAACAGCAACTACGCCATCACCTATGTCGGCGCCAGCCTCGCCATCGGCGCGCGTCCGATCACGGTGACGGCCGATAGCAAGACCAAGACCTATGGCGATGCCGATCCGGCGCTGACCTACCAGATCACGACCGGGAACCTGGTCGGTGGTGACACGCTGTCCGGTGCACTGACCCGCAACGCTGGCGAGAACGCTGGGGCCTATGCGATCCTCCAGGGATCGCTGGGCAACAGCAACTACGCCATCACCTATGTCGGCGCCAACCTGACCATCGGCGCGCGCCCGATCACGGTGACGGCCGACGCCAGGACCAAGATCTACGGCGACGCCGATCCGGCGCTGACCTACCAGGTCACGTCGGGCAACCTGGTGGGCGGCGATACACTCTCCGGCGGTCTCACGCGCAATGCGGGCGAGAATGTCGGCGCCTATGCCATCCTTCAAGGATCATTGGCCAACAGCAACTACGCCATCACCTACGTCGGCGCCAACCTGACCATTAGCGCGCGTCCGATCACGGTGACGGCCGATGGCAAGACCAAGACCTATGGCGATGCCGATCCGGTGCTGACCTACCAGGTCACGTCGGGAAACCTGGTCGGCAGCGATACACTCTCCGGTGGTCTGATGCGCAATGCAGGCGAGAATGTTGGCGCCTATGCGATCCTCCAGGGATCACTGGGCAACAGCAACTACGCCATCACCTATGTCGATGCCAATCTCACCATCGGCACACGGCCGATCACGGTGACGGCCGATGGCAAGACCAAGACCTATGGCGACGCCGATCCGGCGCTGACCTATCAGGTCACGTCGGGAAACCTGGTCGGCAGCGATACACTCTCCGGTGGTCTGACGCGCAATACGGGCGAGAACGTCGGCGCCTATACGATCCTGCAGGGAACGCTGGCCAACAGTAATTACGCGATCTCCTACGTTGGTAGCGACCTCACGATCGCACAGCGTCCGATCACCGTAACGGCCGATGCCAAGACCAAGACCTATGGCGACGCCGATTCGGCGCTGACCTACAGTGTCACCAGTGGCAATCTCGCTTTTGCCGACACGCTGTCGGGTGGCCTGAGCCGCCAGCCGGGCGAGAATGCCGGTATCTATGGCATTGTTCAGGGTTCGCTGAACAACGCCAACTACGTCATCACCTATGTCGGCGCCAACTTGACGATCACGCCCGCCGTGCTGAACGTCGTCGCCGATGCCAGGACCAAGGTCTATGGCGATGCCGATCCCGTGCTGACGTTCGCGGTGAACGGCTTTAGGTTCGCCGATTCGGCCGCCACCGTGCTCGGCGGCGGCCTCAGCCGGAGCCCGGGCGAATCTGTGCTGGGCGGCCCCTATGCGATCGGCCAGGGCAGCCTCGCGGCGAACGGCAACTACACGCTGGCCTACACACCGGCAGCCTTGACCATCACGCCGCGCCCGCTGACGGTAACGGCCGACAGCCACACCAAGATCGCGTTGTCGCCCGACCCGACTTTCACGTGGCGTGTGACGGCGGGCAACGTCGTGTTCGGCGACACCCCGACGGGAGCATTGGCCCGGTCATCATCCAGCGATGCGCCCGGCGCCTACCCGATCACCCAGGGTACGTTCAGCTTCGGATCGAACTATGCACTGAGCGTCGTCGAGGGCGTGCTGACCATCCAGCCGCTGCCGACCGGTCCGCTGCCGGGCATCACCGTTGTCGGCGCGACGCTGCCGGGGGCGGGCGGCAATGGCCCACTGGACGGTCTCTACGGCGAGCCGTCGTCGGCGCCGGTCACCTGTAAGATCGGCAAGCAAGCCACACTGATTTGCGGTACATTCTGAGCCTCGCAATGAGGTAACGAACAACAGAACGGGCTCGTCGGATGATCGCAAAATCGGTTGTTGTGTTGTTGGCTGGTACAGCCTTGGCAATGGTTGCTGGACCGTCGTGGGGGCAAGCGCCGACGGCGCCGGCGCCCACCACGCCGGCGCCATCGTCCTCCCCCAGCGCGGCAGCGCCACCTCAGGCGCCGGCCAAGCCGACCAAGCCTGCCTACGAAGTGAAGGGCTTCCGGTCGGCCAATTTCGGCATGACCGAGGCGGAGGTCCGGGCCGCGATCCAGAAGGATTTCGGGGTTAAGCCCGATGACATCCGCCAGACCTCGAACGCCATCGAACGCACGGCGGCGCTGATGGTGTCGGTGCCGTCGCTGGATCCCGGTCCCGGTCCGGCAACCGCGATCTACATTCTCGGCTATCAGTCCAAGAAATTGATCCAGGTCAACGTGGTGTGGTCGCGCGAGGCCAAGAACGACAAGGACAAGGTCGATACCGGGCCTTACATCGTCGCCGGCGTTCAGCTGGTGAACTACTTCAACGAGTTTGGCTGGCGCGACGGACGGGTCAATCTCGGTATTCCCATCGGTCCCAGCACCCTGCTGCTGTTCGCGGCGGAAGACGAGAAGACAGGCGCCGTCCAGGTCGTGGCCGATGGTGTGGCTGTCGAACGCAAGGCCGAGGGCCGTATTGAAGCGGCGCCGCAACCCGGCGGACAGGCCAGTCTACGGGTGAGCTACATCGCCAACCGGACCACTCCCGATATCTTCAAGCTCGAGCGGGGGCGTTTCTAGGCAATTGATCGAATTTTTCAGCGAAAGCCGCAAGCTCCGGGGGGAGCCGAAGCAACGGAGAAAATTGCTGTAGATCTTAAAAATTGGGGCAATGGGGATGAACAAGTGGTTGGCCAGCAGCATGTCGCTGCTGGTTCTGGCGTGCGGCGGCGCGGCCGTCGCACAATCGGTGCCGTCACCGGGCCAGTTGGCCCCGCGTACAGGACCGCCGGTGCAGGCACCGACACCGGGTACCATCACCATTCCCGAGGCGTCTCCGGCGGCGGCGCCACCGGGCGCCGACCGGGTCGAGGTCACCGTTGGCCAGATTCAGGTCGATGGCGGGTATCTTCCGCTCGATGCCGATACGGCAGCGGCGGTCGCGGGTGTCACTGGCAAGCGGGTGGCGGTCTCGCGGCTTTATGAGGTCGCTGCGGCGATCGAGCGTTACTACGCCTCGCAGGGCCATTTCCTGACCCGCGTCGTCATCCCGCCGCAGCAGGTGCGCGACGGGCAGACACTGCGCCTGCAGATTGTCGAAGGTTTCATTGAACAGGTCGACGTCGCGCAGCTGCCGGGTGCGGTGCGCGATCGCATCAGTCGAGTGCTGGCCGGCCTGGTCGGGGAGCGGCGTCTGAAGCTTGGTGTGCTGGAGCGCAAGCTGCTGCTGGCCGGCGATACGCCCGGCACGGCATTGCGATCGACGATCACGCCGGGCGGCAGGGAGGGTGGAGTCAAGTTGGTGGTCACGGCCGAGCATCGCCCGGTCACGGCCGAACTCAGCGTCGACAACGGCTATTCCAAGCCGTTCGGCCGGACCGTGATCTCGACCAGCGCCGCGATCAATTCCGTGTTCGGTTTCGGCGAGCAGTTCTACGCCAACGTCGCCGGACCGCCGGGCAAGGGTTGGATCGCCGGCGGCAGTGCCCGCCGTCTGGGCGCGGTGGGCACGCTGATCCCGCTAGGCGATGACGGCCTGGTGCTGAATGTCGAGGGTACCTGGTCGACGACCCGGCCGCGGCTGCCGGCCGGATCGCTCGCTACCGAGAGCGACTATGCCCGCTATTCGGTTCGCTTCATCTATCCGTTGATCCGGTCGCGCACCGAGAACCTGACACCGCGGCTGACTTTCGATGTCATCAACGAAACCCAGAAGGCACCGGAATTCGGCGCCACGCTGTACGAGGACCGCATCCGCCCGCTGCGCATCGGCGCCACCTGGACGCGCAGCTTCGATACAGACACCACGGTATCGCTGGGCGGCGACTTCTCGCAGGGTCTGCCGATCTTCGGCAGCCGCGGCCGTCGCGATGCGACGCTCGACAAACCCATCTCGCGGGCCTTCGCCGATGACGACTTCTCCAAGATGGAGATCAATGCCCGCGTGGTGCAGCGTCTGCCGGCCTCGTTCGCGCTGGATGCCTCATTCTACGGCCAGTACGCCTTCGGTGGCTCGCTGATCAACGCCGAGCAGTTCACCCTGGGCGGGCCGCGCCGGCTGAGTGGATACGATGTCGCGACCTTCGCCGGCGACAGTGGTTGGCTGGCGCGGCTGGAACTGCAGTATGCCGACGCTTTCAACCTGACTCCGCTGCGCGGCCTGGTGGTACCGTACCTCTTCGCGGCGCGCGGCAAGGTGTACGTCGACAAGCCGACGGCGCTCGAGCGTTCGAGCGTCGGTGCGACATCGCTGGGTGTCGGCCTGCGGACCAACCTGGCTGGCATCGAACCGGTCGGACGCGACGTTGAATTCCAGGTCGAGGTCGCGCGGCAATATACCGACCGCGGTGCGTCACACCGCGATAAATGGCGCGTCTACATCGCCGGAACATTGCGGTTCTGAGCGCGGGCTGCTGTATAGTGTCCATGGTGAGTTCGTCCAACCATGAAGACCCTCGCGCGTGACCCATGCCTGCCTTTATTCAAGATCTCGAACGCCAGGCGCAGGCGGCGGCGCGCAATGAGGCCGATTTCCGGCTCCAGATGCGCGATCGCCTGGCACAGCTCGAGGCGGCGCGAGTCGCCGCCTACCGTCGTCTCAACCTGCTGAAAGGCATGGCGGCCGCCGTTGCCGGTGCGGCCGAGGAGGCCGGCGCGCTGGAAGCCGGCGTCGATCATGTGTGCACCCGGACCGACTGGTCGGCGGCCAACGCCGCCTATGCCGAGGTGCGGGCGCGCCTGATGCCGGTCGCGGTCGCGATGTGGGCCTGCGATCATCCGCCGGCGGACGCGCCGGCGCCGGCGCTGCAGGCGCCGATCCTGGCCTTCACCTCCTTCGAGGCCTGGTACCGGGCCCGCTTCGACGTCGATTTCCTGTCGCTGCTGGCAAGCGACGCACCGACCTTCCAGTCGGTGGTGGACTTCTGAGCCGCCGATGTCGGCGGCCTTCGATGCGTGGTTGCGCGAAACCTATGCTGCCACCAAAGGCTTCACGGCCTTGCTGCTGCTGGTCAAGACCGACGCCCGCACCATCTGGCCGCTGGGTTCATCCTACGCCAACGTCATTGGCAACGAGTTGACGTGGTCCGAGTTTCGCCGGCTGCTCGACCGCTCCGACCTGTCCTGGAACGCCGTGGCGATCTTTCCGGCCGCCGCGGCTGCCGGCGGTCCGCTCAACGACACCGAGGCGCGGGCGCGGCTCAAGCAGGTCCAGGACCGGGTCATCGCCAACCATGCCGCCGTCAACGAGGGCGTCTTCTTCGATCGCAAGGGGCGGCCCCTGCGGCTCGATCCCCTGTCGTCTTAAGCACGTCATCCGGCGCCGCAGCCGTCGAACTTTTCGCGCGCCATCAAATCCAGGAAGCCGGGCACGGCCTCGGCGGCGGTCAGCAGCACGGCGCGCGCTGCGGCCGCATCGTCGGGTTGGATTTCGACGAACCAGCCCGCGCCATACATGTCCTTCTCCAGCCAGCGCGGGTTTTCCATCAGGTCCTCGTTGCTGGCGACGATCATGCCGGCGAAGGCGACTTTGGCCGCTGACACCAGCTTGCCCGACTCGATCACGGCGCAGGCATGGCCGGCCAGCACATGGCGGCCGGCGCGCTTGGGCGTTGCCGCCGCGATCGAGCCCGCCATGCCGACCGCCACCATGGTGCCGCCGATCCGGTAGGCGCCGTCGGGCAGCGGCTGGTACCACAGCATCTCCTCGACGTCGTACAGCAGTGCGTCGGGTAGCAGGCAGCCCTTGACGATGGCCATGGTGATCGCTCCGTCAGTACGTCAGTACCCGCGTGTCGTCGTCCATGGTGCGTTCGACCATATAGGCGGCGCCGACCAAGCCGGTACATTCCGGGATCAGCTCGTCCTGGGTGAACCCGTGCAGGTCGAGATTGGTCGAGCAGGCCAGGAACCGCGCGCCATGCCCGTGCGCTTCGCGGATGAAGTCATAGACGGTCTTGCCCGACCCGGGCTTGATCTCGATCGCCGCCGCCCGGCCTTGGCGCATCAGTTCGCCGGCGGCGCCGGTGCAGATGACCTCGACCTCATAATCCATCGCCGCCGCCACCGCCGCCTGGTATAGCGGCGCGCCCAGCTCCGCGGGGTTGCGCGGATCGCTGTTGATCAGAATGATGGTGAGCCGCCGGGGCATGCCTCACCATCGCGCCGGGCCGGGCGAACGGCAAGGGGATGTTCATGGCGGATGGAGCGACGGACGGCGTGGCTGTGCGGCTGATCGATGCGGGCCGCCTCGCGCCGCTGCAGGCGCAGGCGATCCACCACGGCGTGGCCGATGCCATGGCGCTGGGGCATGAGCCTGTTGTCGTGCTGGCCGACCCCGAGACACCCTTCGTCAGCATCGGCGCGCACCAGGACGTGTCGCGCGAGATCGACCTGCGCTTCTGCCGCCACAACGACCTGCCGGTCCTGCGCCGGGCCACCGGTGGCCCGGCCCTGTGGTTGGCGCCCAACAACATGATGGTCCACATCATGGTGCCGCGTGCCCGGCCCGAATCGAGCGGGCCGGTCGGGCCGCTCTACGTCCGTTTCGTCGAGCCGCTGCTGCGGACATGGCAGGCGTTCGGGATCCCCGTCACGCGTGCCATCTGGGGCGGCGTCGAACTGGCGCGCTATCGTGTGGGCGGTCTGCAGATCGGTTTTGTCGGCACCACGTTGATGGTCGGCGCCAGCCTGGTGACCGACTTCGATCCCGATACCATCGCGCGCCAGGCAGGTCTGCCGTCCGATGTGATTCGCGGACGGATCGGCGACGTCATCCGCGAGCAGCTGGCGCAAGCGGGGCAGGCGCCGGATCGTACCGCGGTCAAGGATGCCCTGCTGGCGCATCTCGGCAGCCTGCTGGGATGGACCCTGCAGGATTCGGCGTTGCGCGATGACGAGCGGGCTGCCGTCGCGCGGCGCGAGGCGCAGATGGTCCAGATCCGCCATCTTCACGCCGCCGGTCAGCGACTGGCCAACGCCGACCAGCGGGCGAGGGACGGGCTGACGGTGGTCAATTGCGCCCATCGCGGTACCGGCGGGCTTGCCCATCTGCGGCTCCTGGAGCGCGCCGGCGTGATCGAGGAGATCGAGATCACCGGCGAGCTGCTGCCGCTGTCGTCCGACGGGTTGGACAAGCTGGCGGCAAGGCTCGTTGGCTTGCGCCGCGCCGCGCCGGACCTGGCGTTGCGGATTCAGAACGGACTCAATCTGGCCGGCCTGGAACTGCCGGGTCTCACGGCAACCGAGATCGCGATGATTCTCAGGTCGGCCTAGAGCAGTTTACGCTTGGTAGAAGCGTGTCGGGACTCACCGCCGTCGTCCTGAGCGCAGCGAAGGACCTTGCGGTGAATCGTTCAAAGATTGATGGCGCTGGTGATCATCAGCGCCACCTGTGCTGCACTCAGAGGATATAAGCTTTGTCGCTTCGCGCTGTCATTCCGAGCGTAGCGAGGAATCTTTCGGCAGTTTCTGGGCCGTTCACGGCCGGAAAAAGATCCCTCGCTACGCTCGGGATGACAGCGTGGACCCATAAGATCACAGGCTGTCAGGACGACGGCGGCGGTCGACCATGCTTCTCCGTTTCGATCAAGACGGTTGTGCGACCAAATGGCGATGCGCGAGTCCGCAGTGGCGCGCATCAAGTGCCCGTCGGGTTACCCGGTCGCTTTCCGCTCGTCGCGAACAGCGTCGAATTGCCTTGCCGGCCACGGCGAGATCTCTAGGCTCATCGCATCAGCGCAGCGTCGTGTGAGTCCTCCGGCAAAGGAGATCGCCATGGCGACCTGGACACCCGATCCCAGTTTCTATCCCTCGCCGCGCATGGCGATGAAGGCGGCGCCGGAAACGCTGGCCTATGTCGCCGCCTTCGATCCCGAGCGCAAAGTGCCCGACGCGATTGCTGTCGTGGACGTCGATCCGGCCTCCAGCAGCTATGCGAAGATCGTCGGCACCACGGCGATGCCCAATGTCGGCGACGAGCTGCATCACTTCGGTTGGAACGCCTGTTCATCCAGCCTGTGCCCCAATGCGCCGCACCCGCATATGGAGCGGCGCTATCTCGTGGTCCCGGGCCTGCGCTCCTCGCGCATCCATATCCTCGACACCAAGCCCGATCCGCGGCAACCCAGCATCGTGAAGGTGATCGAGCCGGCGGAAGTGGCCGAGCGCGCCGGCTACACGCGGCCGCACACCGTGCATTGCGGCCCCGAAGGCATCTACGTTGCCGCCCTGGGCAATCGCGAGGGCAAGGGACCGGGCGGCATCTTCCTGATGGACCACCAGAGCTTCGACGTGCGTGGCCAGTGGGAGATGGATCGCGGGCCGCAGCATTTCGCCTACGACGCCTGGTGGCATCTGGGCCATGACACCTTGGTCACCAGCGAATGGGGTACGCCCGATACGTTCGAGAACGGCCTGATCCCCGAGGTGTTGCTGGGCGCGAAGTATGGCCGCCGCCTGCATTTCTGGGATCTGCACAAGCGCAAGCACCTGCAGACCATCGACTTCGGCGACAAGTACCAACTCGTTTTCGAGCTGCGCCCGGCGCACGATCCCACCAAGGCCTACGGCTTCGTCAACTGCGTGATCAGCCTGGAGAACCTGTCGTCGTCGATCTGGACCTGGTACCGCGACGGCGACAAGTGGGCGGTGAAGAAGGTGATCGAGATCCCGGCCGAACCGGCGAGCGAAGACGACCTGCCGCCGGTGCTGAAAGGCTTCAAGGCTTGTCCGCCGCTGGTCACCGACATCGACCTGTCGATGGACGACAAGTATCTCTATGTCGCCTGCTGGGGCACCGGCGACCTGCAGCAGTACGATGTGTCCGATCCGTTCAACCCCAAGCTCACCGGCAAGGTGCGCATCGGCGGCATCGTCTCGCGCGCGGCGCATCCGTCGGGATCGGGTCCGCTCAGCGGCGGCCCGCAGATGGTCGAGATCAGCCGTGACGGCAAGCGCGTCTACTTCACCAATTCGCTCTACGGTGCCATCGATCCGCAGTTCTATCCCGCCGGCATCGAGGGCTGGATGGTGAAGCTCGACGCCGCCCCGGCCGGCGGCATCGCGTTCGACCCCCGGTTCTTTGTCCAATGGCCCAAGTCGCACCGCCCGCACCAGGTTCGCCTGCAAGGCGGCGACTGCTCATCCGATTCGTACTGCTATCCATGAGTCCCTCTCCCGCACGCGGGAGAGGGAGGCGCCCACGCGCAGCGTGGGAGGGTGAGGGGCCAAGGACTCCGCGCCGTGCGTGAAGCCCTCACCCGCGGCTGCACGGCGACCTCTCCCGCTTGCGGGAGAGGTGAAGACCCATGACCGACCCCTGGCCCTGGCTCACCCTGGCCGGGCTGGGTGCGTTCCATGGCCTGAACCCGGCCATGGGTTGGCTGTTCGCGGTGGCGCTGGGCCTGCATCGGCGCGATCGCCGCGTCGTGTGGCTGTCGCCGCTGCCGATCGCCCTGGGTCACGCGCTGTCGGTGGTGATCGTCGTCCTGCTGCTCGTGTGGGCCGGCGTCATGATCCCGCCGCGCGCGGTGCGGATCGTGGCCGGCGTCGCGCTGATCGGCTGGGCGATCTACCATTGGCGCTTCGGCTCGCGTCACCGGGTACGCGTCGGCATGCGCACTGGCATGGCCGGCCTGGCGCTGTGGTCGTTCCTGATGGCCACCGCCCACGGCGCCGGCCTCATGCTGTGGCCGGTGCTGATGCCGCTCTGTTTTCCAGCCGGCGCGCCGGCGCCGGGCAGCACCGATCCGTTCGTCACGGCCCTGCTGGGGGTTGGTGTGCATACGCTGGCGATGCTGTCGGTGACGACAGCCATCGCTATCGCCGTCTACGAATGGATCGGGCTGGCGATCCTGCGCAGCGCCTGGATCAACGTCGACCTGATCTGGACAGCAGCCCTGATGGCTGCCGGCGCGTGGTTGCTGCTGGGATGAAACGCCTACTCCTTGATGAACGTCGCGACGGCTTCGGCCAGGTCCTCGCCGTAGAGGTCGAGGAACTGGTGATCGGCGCCGTCGACGGTGACGATCCGCAGGCGGTCGGATGCCGGCGGCAGGCGGCGATCGAGACCGCGCACCACCTCGTCGTTGCCGGCGATCACCACCAGGGTCGGATCGCCGATGCGCGCCAACAGCGTCGGCGTGTCATGACGGCTCAGGCCGGTGTAGTTGTCGAGGAAAGTCCGTGGCGCCACGGCGGCATCGCGGCAGGTGAGGAACCCGATCGGCCGCAACAATGTATCGGGTGCGGCGCTGCGGGTGATCGCGCCCGCCAGCAGCGCCGCCAGCGGAATGCCGTAGGTTTTCTCGTAGCCGGTGGCGACCTCGCCGGGTTCGGACACTGCGGGCGCGATCAGCACGACGCGGCGCACGCCGGATACGGTATGGTTGGCGAGCGCGTAGGCTACCTGGGCGCCGCCGCGCGAATGGCCGGCGAGATCGACACGCGCGGCGCCGCGCTCCTTGGCCCATTGCGTCCAGGCGCCGATCTCGCGTGCCGTATCGTCCAGCATATGGCGGTGCGGCGTGGCGCAGTCATAGGGACCGCGACGGTCGTTCAGACCCAGCGACAGCGTGATGGCGAGGCTGCCGACACCACGCTCGGCGAGGCCCTTCTGCAGTGCCGCCATGATCTCCATGCGCCCGTGCATCAGCGTGCCGTGCACCAGGACAACAAGGCCGCCGCTGATGTCGCCACCGGCCGGCAGCGTCAGGTCGGCGTTGAGCGTGCGGCCGTCGTGCTGCAACTGCACCGCCTCGGCGCGGGCGTACCCGGGCGTGGTCAGCATCGCGGCGAGCACGGTCAGCCATGACAAGGCGCGCATCGTTTCAGCCCGACCGCACGGAACGGCGCCCGTTCGCTGCCCCCGTTCCCGCCGCGCTCTTCGTCTTGCCGGGCCGCGGGGCACGCGGCCCGGCGGCGGCGCCATTCGCGCGTTTCGCCCGCGGCGGACAGAAAATCGCCGCCAGGGTCTCCAGCAGGCGTGCCGCCGAGGGATCGGCGACCCGGTAATAGACCGATTGCGCATCGCGCCGGGCGGCGAGGATGCCGAGCTTGCGCAGGCGCGCCAGGTGCTGCGACAGAGCCGACTGGCCCAGCCCGACTTCGCTGGCGAGTTCGCCTACCGAACGCTCGCCATCGGCCAGCGCGCACAGCATCATCAGGCGGCGGTGGTTGGCGAGCGCCTTCAGCAGCTGCGCCGCATTCGCCGCGCTGCGCTCGAACTCTTTCCTGTCGATGCCGTCCAGCATGGTTCCCTGTTGCAAAGCACTTTAGAGGTTTCTAATATTAGCGACAATTGAAATAAGAACGGGCGAGGGAATGTCGGCATGACCGGTCGGGTCGGTCAAGCAGTGCGTGGCACGCTTCTGGCGGCCGCCGTCCTGGCGACCAGCCCGGCGATCGCCCGTGCTGCCGATCTGGTGATGTTCCACTCCAAGAGCTGCCCGTGGTGCGCCGCCTGGGATCGCGACATCGGCAAGGTCTACGACAAGACCAAGGAAGCCCGGGTGCTGACGCTGCGCCGTGTCGATGCCGACCGTGAAACCGACGGCGGCGTGAAGCTGGCGCGGCCGGTGGAGGTGACGCCGACCTTCGTGATTGTCGCTTGCGGCCGGGAGATCGGCCGCATCATCGGCTATCCGGGCGAGGATCATTTCTGGGGCCTGCTGGGCAAGGAGATCGAACGCAACCGGACAGCACTTGCCGCCAAGTGCTAAAAAAAGCGGCCGGGTGACGGACCCGGAACGAGGGGAAGCGAAGACGATGGGGATCAAGCGTAGTGGACGGCTTGCCACGGGCATGGTTGTCCTGGTGATGACAGCAGCAGCGGCCGGCAGTGCCCTGGCGCAGCCCAAGGCACCGGCGCCCTTGCATGTCGAAGGCTCGGCGGCGCCCGAGCCGTGGAAGCGTTATGGCGGCTGGAACACGGCGCGCTGGGATACCTACAATACGCTGGCCAGGCGCGACCTGACGCCGCCGCCGGGCAAGGAAATCGAGCTCACCGGCGCCATCACGGGCGATGCCAGGAAGGGCCAGGAGCTGGCGTTTTCCCGCACCCGCGGCGGCGGCTGCCTCGCCTGCCATGTGATGGGCACGTCGACCCAGGAGGCGCCGGGCAATTTCGCGCCGGACCTGTCGGAGATCGGCACGGCCGGCCGCACCGATCAATGGCTGTTCAACTACGTCTTCGACGCGCGCGTCTATAATCCGGAGACATCGATGCCGCCCTGGGGCGCGCACGGCTTCTACACTCAGGATGAAATCCGCGACATCGTGGCGTTCCTCAAGACGTTGAAGACGCCGGCGGCGTTCAAGAGCGCGCTCGACGATCCGGGCAAGCGGCCGACACCGGTCGAGGACCGCGATGCGCTCGATCCGTTCATCAACCCGGCCGCCGAGCGCATCGAGGTCGGCCAGGCGCTGGCCGCCAAGACGATGGCCAACGGCAAGAGCTGCGTGTCGTGCCACGCCGATCCCAAGGCGACATTCGCGGGCTGGGCGACATCGATGCCGAAATGGGAGCCGCGGCTCAACAAGGTGCTGGGCGTCGAGGAGTTCATCTACCGTCACGCCAAGGCGACCCTGGAGGTCGACTGGCGCATGCAGAGCACCGAGAACACCGACCTGACCATCTTCCTGCATTCGCTGTCCAACGGCCGTGAGATCCGTGTCGACGTCTCCAGTCCCGAGGCCAAGGCGGCGGTGGAGCGTGGCAAGAGCCTGACCGAAACGAAGATCGGCCAGCTCAACTTTGCCTGCGTCGACTGCCACACGCCGGAGAAGGGCGCCTTGAAGTGGCTGCGCGGCCAGTGGCTGGGCGAGTTCCGCGGCCAGCTCGACCACTTCCCGACCTGGCGCACCAGCCGCGGCAGCGGCGAGACGTGGGACGTGCGTAAACGCTTCCAGTGGTGCGCCGTGCAGGTGCGCGCCAACGAGTTGCCGCCCGATGCCAAGGAATACGGCGATCTCGAAATTTTCCTGAAGAGCCTCAACCAGGGCCTCAAGCTCACCGCGCCGAACATCCGGCACTGAGGGAACGACGATGCAGCGTCTGTCATTCCGAGCGAAGCGAGGAATCTTTCCTGTCAGGACAAGATCCCTCGCTTCGCTCGGGATGACGGGCGCCTGGGACGACACGTATCGATGGAGACTAGGTGATGAATGACACCATCAACCGCCGGCGCGTCATGGTGGGCGCGCTCGGCATGACCGCCGCCGCGGCGCTGGCGTCGATCTTCGCGCGACCGGCGTCGGCAACGCCCGATACCGCCAAGCAGCTGCTGCAGACCCTGATCAAGGGCGAGCCCAAGGAAGGACGCGTCGCCGTGAAGGCGCCGGAGATCGCCGAGAACGGCAACGCCGTGCCGGTCACCGTGTCGGTCGAAAGTCCGATGACCGACAAGGATCACGTGAAGGCGCTGCACATCGTGGCCGACGGCAACCCCAACCCCGGCGTGGCCTCGTTCACGTTCACGCCGGCTTCCGGAAAGTGCGAAGTGCAGCTGCGCGTGCGCATGGCGCAGACCCAGAAGATCGTCTGTGTCGCCGAGATGAGCGACGGCAGCCTGTGGAGCGCCGCGCGTGAAGTGAAGGTTACCATCGGCGGCTGCGGCGGCTGAGCGACAGGAGAATACCATGGCCGACGACATCAAGCCGCGCATCCGCATTCCACAGAACCCCAAGAAGGGCGATGTGCTGGAAATCAAGACGCTGATCACCCACCCGATGGAGTCGGGCCAGCGCAAGGATTCCCAGGGCAACACGGTACCGCGCCGCATCGTCAACAGCGTTGCCGTTACCTACAACGGCAAGCCGGTGTTTTCGGGCAAGCTCGAGCCGGCGATTTCCGCCAACCCGTACCTGTCGTTCTTCGTCAAGGTCGAGGAGAGCGGCACGCTGGCCTTCGAGTGGAAGGACGACGACGGCTCGGTCTACACCGCCGAACAGAAGATCGCGCTGACATGATGATCCTCCCCACGCAGTGGGGAGGTGCCCCGCAGGGGCGGAGGGGAGCTGACGTGGTCTCTGTAACGGAGACGCCGTGCGGTCCCCCTCCGGCCTTAGTGCGACCGCAGCACATGGGTAACAGATTGTACTCAGCACATGGGTGACAGTTTTCTCGC
>NZ_VOHA01000004.1 GCF_007859315.1 Reyranella sp. CPCC 100927 | reverse complement strand
CAGTCTTGAATCAACTTTTCCCGCAAAAGGGAATCCCCTAAATGTCAACACGACCTAGTTCCCTCTCCCGCAAGCGGGAGAGGGAGGGGCCCACGCGTAGCGTGGGAGGGTGAGGGGCCACACACGCGAGTTTTGAAGCCCTCACCCGCCGAGCGCTACGCGCTCGGCGACCTCTCCCGCTCGCGGGAGAGGTGACTTGAGGGAGGAGACTTGCATGACCGTCAGCGGCGAAGCTCACACCAGCCACCCCGCCGGCGTTGCGTTCATGAGCTGCAGTATGCAGGCCGCGGCCGCCGAACAAGGCTCCGCGTCAAAGCCGCGCCGCCGCGAGGTCGTGGTCAACGGCCGACGCGTGAAGACCGTCGATGTCCATGCCCATTGCGGCATCCCGGCGGCGATGGCGCTGATGGGCCTGAAAGTCGCCCCCCACACACTGCTGATGTCCGATACCAGCGAGCGCCTGGAGGCGATGGACGCCCAGGGCATCGATGTCGAGGCGCTCAGCATCAACCCCTACTGGTACGGTGCCGAGCGCGACCTCGCAGCCGAGCTGATCGACATCCAGAATGCGGGCCTGGCAGAAATCTGCGCCATCCACCCGGACCGGTTCGTCGCCTTCGCCAGCGTAGCGCTGCAGCATCCAGCCCTGGCCGCCGAACAGCTGGAGACGGCCGTCAAGACGCTCGGCCTGCGCGGTGTCGCCATCGGCGGCAGCGTCAACGGCGAGGAGCTGTCAGCCGAGAAATTCCATCCGTTCTGGGCCAAGGCCGAATCGCTGGGTGTGCTGGTCTTCATCCATCCGCAAGGAACCAAGGAGCTCGAGGGCACGAGCCGCCTGAAAGGCAGCGGCCTGCTCACCAACACCATCGGCAATCCGCTGGAGACCACGATCGCGCTGTCGCATCTGATCTTCGAAGGCACGCTCGACCGGTTTCCCGGCCTCAAGATCTGCGCCGCGCACGGCGGCGGCTACCTGCCCTCCTACGCGGCCCGCTCGGATGCCGTCTGCCTGACGTTCCCCCAGAGCTGCGGGCCGCTGCCCAAGAAGAAGCCGACGGAATATCTCAAGCAGCTGTACTTCGATTCGATCGTCTTCACGCCCGAGGCGCTACGGCACCTGATCGCCGAAACCGGGCCAGGCCAGATCGTGATGGGCACCGACTATCCCTATCCCTGGACCAGCACGTCGGTCGACCACATCCTCGCCACCCCAGGCCTGAGCGACGCCGACCGCGTCGCCATTCTCGGCGGCACGGCAGCGCGCCTGCTGGGAATCAAGTAGCCCGGCGCAGGAACGCCAGCAGCAATTCGCTCACTTTTTCCGGTTGCTCCTGCTGCACCCAATGGCCAGCACCGTCGACAAGATGGCAGCCGAGCATGCGCGTGCAGGCTGTCGCCTGCATACGCTCGATGGCGCCCGGCATCTGATAGATGCCCCAATCGCTTTTGCCGGCGATGAACAGCGACGGTACGTCGATCGTGCGACCATCGAACAGCTGCAGCGCGGTGACGGCCTTGGGGTAATTCCTGCAGCGGTACCACTGCAGACCGCCCTGGAATCCCGTGCGGCCATACTCGCTGCTGTAAACCTGCAGCTCGTCATCCGGCAGCCAACGACAGGCTGCGATAGCGGCTTCCGATGGCATATAGGGCGCTACGGTCTGCGCCATGTCCTGGTCGCGGTCCATGATGTAGTAGGTCGGCAGTTTGGCGACTTCCGCTGCCGTCCATGCCTTCAACGGCACTGGCTTGTTCTCTGTCCAGTCCGCGCTCTTGTAGTGGTAATACGCGCGCAGGAACGCATGCAGCCCTTGTTTGCAGTTCATCATGTCCTGATTGGCCGCGCGCGTGCCGTAATACCATTGATAGTGCTTGCGGGGCCGCTCCAGCTTCGCCAGCGCATCATGGATGCTGTCACCTGATTGCGACGCGGTGCGGCCGTTGTCGCGCGCGGTATCGAATGGCAGCGCCGGCGGACCGGCAAAAGGTGCGCTCATCAGCACGACCGAGCGGAACACATCGGGCCGCACCAGCGCACACCAGGCGGCGACTGGAGAACCGAAATCGTGGCCCACGACCGCCGCTACCGAGCGATACCCCAGCGCAGACACCAGGCCCAGCGCGTCGCGCGCCAGGTTGAGCAGGTCGAAGGAAGCAAGGTCGCCGTCATAGTCGGGATCCCAGCCCGTGGTACGGCCATAGCCGCGCTGATCAGGCGCGATGACGTGATAGCCCGCTGCAGCCAGCGGCAGCATGACCTTGCGCCAGCTGTAGGCCAGCTCCGGAAAGCCATGCAGCAGCAACACGCAGGGCCGGCCACCTGTCTCGAAACCGGCCTCCAGCACGTGCATGCGCAGGCCGTTGATGTCATCCACGACGCGCGACCTGATGCCGGCCGGCAATGCCATCTCCACCATGTCGATCTCCGCCGATCACGCACCGCGGTAGGGCTGTCCCCACCGCTCCGAGAAGACGACATCGGACAGCGATGCGCGTCCCACCGGCCCGAATTTGCCCATCGGGTAGCCGATCGGCAGAATCGCGTAGGAATGGACACCCCTGGGCAAGCCGAGTGCGGCCTCCGCTTCCTTCTCATGCAGCAGATGGCGCGTGGTCAGCGTTGAGCCGAGGCCCAGCGCCCGCGCCGCCAGGAGCATGTTCTGCACGGCAGGGTAGACCGAGGCGCCGGCCCATCGGGTCGGCGTCAGCCCGTCCTCGAGACAGGCCACGATCCACACAGGTGCCTCGTGAAAGTGCTCGGTGAGATATTCGACCGCGCGATGCTGGCGCATGTACCGCTCCTTCGTTACGCCAGGCGGCGGCTCGCCGCTGGCATAACGCGGCCCGACCACCTCGTCGAACGCGCGCTTGTAGAGGATCTGCACGGCTTTCTTGATGGCCGGATCCTTGATCACCAGGAAACGCCACTTCTGCTGGTTGCCGCCATTGGCGGCCGAGATTCCTGCCGTCAGGATCTTGTCGATCAGCTCATCGGGCACCGGATCGGGACGCAGGCGGCGCATGGCCCGGGTTGAGTGCATGATCTCGAAGACGTCGCTGGTCGCGGACATCGGCCTTCTCCTTCCCACGATGCATATCTGGAACGAGGCTAGAGCGAAAATCGCCGGAGAGGAATTGCGTCCGCCTGTCGATCATCCCAGGCATGCGCCTCTCGACGAGGACCGTCCCTTCGACCGATGATCCTGTCACACTGGCTGTTGAACGCTTTGGGAGGAACGAGCATGAAATTCGCACTGATGTTTGCCAACGCCGCGTTTCCCGACGCCAAGGGTGCGGCACGCCTGGGGCAACTCGCCGAGGCCGCGGGTTTCGATGCCCTGGTCACGGTCGAGCATGTGATCTGGCCGACGGCGTACAACTCGGCCTATCCCTATTCGCCGTCCGGCAAGATCCCCGGTAGTCCGTCGACACCCCTGCCCGACCCGCTGATCTGGATGGCCTGGGTGGCGGCCACGACCAGCCGGATCCGCTTCATGACTGGTATCGTGATCCTGCCGCAGCGCAACCCCGTGGTGCTGGCCAAGGAGGTCGCCACCCTCGACTACATGAGCGGCGGCCGTATTGAATTGGGCATCGGTGTCGGCTGGCTGAAGGAGGAGTTCGCGGCACTGGGCGTGCCGTGGGATCGCCGGGGCAAGCGTGCCGACGAGTATGTTGCGGCCATGCGGGCGCTGTGGGCCGGTGATGACGCCAGCTTCAGCGGTGAATTCGTGAACTTCACGAATGTGAGCAGCAATCCCAAGCCGCCGAATGGCCATGTACCGATCGTCGTCGGCGGCCATTCCGAAGCCGCCGCACTGCGCGCCGGCCGCCTGGGCAACGGCTTCTTCCCTCTCAATGCCGGACAAGGCGAGATCGGCACGCTGATCGACATGATGCGCCGGGCGGCCGAAGGTGCCGGCCGCGACCCCAAGGCGATCGCCGTCACCACGACGTGCCCTGGCGTCTCGCCCAAGGGCGACGGCGATCCCCGGCCAGCGATCGAGGAACGCATCGCACAGGGCGTCAGCCGGGTGATCGTTCCCGTGTCCTCGTTCATGCCCGACCTGGAGGAAAGCCTGCCGCGCTTCGGCGACAAGGTCATCCGCCAGTTCGCCGACGCCTGAAGGAGCGCGCCGGCAGGAGCCGGCGCTGCCCTGCTTCCCGCTCCGCCGCCGCAGTTTCATTCCGTCGAGAGAAGCCCCATGAAGTTCTCACTGCATTTCGCCAACAACACTTTTCCGGATCCCGCCGGCGCCAAGCGCCTGGCGCAATTGGCCGAAGCAGCGGGCTTCGACTCGATCTTCTCGGTCGAGCATGTGGTCTGGCCAACCAACTACACATCGACCTATCCCTACGCCTCGACCGGCCGCCTGCCGGGCGGCCCATCGAGCCGCATGCCCGACCCGCTGATCTGGATGGCCTACATCGCTGCCGTCACCACGCGGCTGCGCCTGATGACGGCCGTCGTGATCCTGCCGCAGCGCAACCCGCTGCTGCTGGCCAAGGAAGTCGCCACCCTCGATTACATGAGCGGCGGACGCATCGAACTGGGCATCGGCGTCGGCTGGCTCAAGGAAGAGTTCGCAGCGCTGGGCGTGCCGTTCGAACGGCGCGGCAAGCGGGCCGACGAGTATGTTGGCGCCATGCGGGCGCTATGGGCGCAGGACGACGCGAGCTTCGCCGGTGAGTTCGTCAACTTTACCGGCATGAGCTGCAATCCCAAGCCGGTCACCGGCCGCGTGCCGATCATCATCGGTGGCCACTCCGAGGCAGCCGCCAAGCGCGCCGGGCGCCTGGGCGACGGCTTCTTCCCGTCGATCGGCAGCCAGGTCGATATCATGCCCCTGCTGGACCTCGTGCGCCGCACCGCCGAGGCCGCAAAGCGCGACCCGGATGCCGTCGAGCTCATCACCGGCTGCCCTGGTGCCCTGCCCCAGTCGGGCACCGATCCGCGCGCCGCGGTCGAGGAGCGCATCGCGCGCGGCGTCAAGCGCGTGGCCCTGCCGATCTCGGCCTTCATGCCTGACTTGGAAGACAGCCTGCCGCGTTTCGGCGAAAGCGTGATCCGCCCATACGCCCGCGCCTGAGAGATCAGTCCATCTGGTTTTCGAGCCGCTCGGCGGCTTCGGCATAATCACTGGCGGCTTTGCTGTTGCGTGCGGCCTTAAAACGGCTGCTGACGTCACGTGCAGCGCTGGCGGCAACCCGGAACGCCGCGATGATCTGGTTGCGGTCGTCCAATGTGACGGGCGCTCCCTTCTCGAAGCGCGCCGGCTGGTAGCCGTCGGGCAGGTCGAAGACGCCCTCGGCCATCTGTCCTGCCGCGACCGTTCCGTAGAATCGTTCCGGCGCTCGACCATCAGCGCTGGCGACGGCTACACCCGCGCCGTTGGCCGCACCGTTGGCGCACGGGCCGATCCATTCGACCTGCAAGCCGCGCCATGATGGCGGCACGGACAAGCGACAGTCCGCCGGACGCGTCTTCGCGGTATCGTCGGCATTGGCAGTGCCGGCGACCGCCAACGGCCACGCCAACAACAGCGCGGCACAGGCCATGACCCGCACCGCGCCGGCGGCGCAGGATATCCAGTGAGACCTGATCACGACAACTGGGCTTTGATCTTGTTGGCCAATTCCACGCTGGCCTCGAAGTGCATGCCGTCCTCGGTACCGAACGCCGCGCCCCAGTACCAGCCGTGGCGATTGAAGATCGGCGCAATCAGCGTCAGGCCGTACTGCACCTTGCCGTCACCGTACTTGTCGAGCACGCCGTTGATGGTGAGATCAATAGCAGTGCCCCAAGAGTGATTGGAGACGGCTGTCTTGGAGCGGCGCTGCAGGCGGCAGCACAGCATGCCGGCGGTGCCAATGCGCGGCGCCAGTTGCGGAAGGGCACCGGCGATCTCGCCATAGACCTGTTTCAGGCTCGCCACCGCCGGCCGCAGGCCCGTGGCCTTGAAAGAACCCACGTTGTCGGTGACGACATTGCGCTTCAGCGCCGCGTTGTTCATCGGCTGGCAGTCCTGCGTGAACGAATCGCGCGGCATGCCGAACATCGACTTCATCATCTGGTTGGAGACCGCCTTCAAACCGACGTTGAAGGTGTTGGCCGGTGGCCGTGCAACCGGCGTGGTCATGTTGCCGTCCTTGGGCGGCAATGGCACCTGCGCCCCCGGCAACTTGCCGAGCCCGGAACCAACCGGTCCCAACGGCCCGAGCCCCGAGCCAGCCGGCCCTAACGCCCCGCCGACACCAGCCCCGCCACCGCTCCCGGTCAGGCGTTGCCAAGTCGGGCCATTGACGCTGATCAGTCCATCGGGCATCCGCAGGAACGTCGCCTGGAACGCCCGGATCGCTCCGATGGTCTTGGGACCGCAGATGCCATCCGCTGCGCCTGGCCGTTGTCCGCGCTGGGCCAGCAGCGTCTGCACCGCAACGACATCAGGACGGATGTTGTTGCCACCGATGCCGACAGAGCCGTTCAACTTCATCATCATCGCCATGGGAATCACCGTAAATTGTCTACGCAAAATTAAGCGGTTGCCCACTCACTAGCGACTTAACGTAGCAATCGGAATGCTCCCTGAAAAGGGCCTGATGCTTTTCTTCCAGGGGATCTTTTCAAGCTTACGTGACCAGGATGTCGGATTAATTGCGGTGTTTGCATAGGCACTTAAGATTGCATCTTAATCTTCTTTATCAAAAAGATACATATATCGAAATTATTTCAATTTCTTATAGATGAAATTTAAACTGAAATATCAGATACAAAATCAGGAAGATTGGCGCGCCCGGCAGGGATCGAACCTGCGACCTACCGCTTAGAAGGCGGTTGCTCTATCCGCTGAGCTACGGGCGCCGCGCGGCGCCACCATACCGGCTGCCGCCGCGGAACAAAAGTTGCGCGATGGCGGTGTGCACGTTTCCTAGCTGAGGCTACGGAGCTGCCGGACCAGGGCATGGCCTGCGTCCCTGATGTGGCCCTCGAGCAATCGACATGCCTCAACCGCGGCACGCCGCTCGACAGCGTCGAGGTAGATCCTGTGCTCGTGGTCCGATCGGGGCTGCCAATCCAGGTCACGCCAGGTGGCGAACAGAAACCGGGCGCTGGCGCGGTGCAGGTCATCAATGCTGGCCAGCAGGCGCGGCATGCCGCAGGGCGCGATTAGAACCCGGTGAAAACGGCGGTTGGTGGCTTCCCAGATCCGGATGTCGCGGGACGCCTCGCCCGCTTCGATCGCCGCACGCGCGGCGCCAAGATCGTCTGGACCGATGCGGTCCAGGGCATGGCGCAATGCCAGCGTTTCCAGCGCCGCGCGCATCTCAGTGACCTCGAGCACGGCATCAGGGTCGAGCGCCGGAACACGCACACCGCGACGCGGCTCGCTCTGAACCAGTCCCTGCGCTTCCAGGCGCCGAAAGGCTTCGCGCACCGGCACGTGGCTGGCCTTGAACTCGGTGGCGATGTGATCTTGGCGCAGGCGCGCGCCCGGCCCGATCGCGCCACTGATGATCCGTTCGGCCAGCGTGTAGGCGATCCGGTCCGCCAACGTGCCGTCGGTATCGCGACCATCCCACGGTTTCGCTTGAATCAGGTCTTCAAGTTCCATTAATAGATTATCTATTATTTATAACTCCAGGTCCAGCCGTGACGCGCCATCGCCCTGCCCGTCTGCACGCCATCGCCGGTATCGGAGTCGACCGCATGGGGTCGATCGCCGACGCCGATCCGACCCGCGACTACCTGCGCCTGGAGAATCTCGACGTCGACATTCCCCCTGATCCCGAGGCGATCGAACGCACGCGCCGGGCTGCCGCCACGGACACCGACAACAGCTACCTGCCGTTCGTCGGACAGGACCATCTGCGCGCGACCGCGGCAGCCCACGTCAGCCGGCTCTCCGGCGTGGCCTACACAGGCACCGGCAACTGCGTGATCGCGGCGGGCGGCCTGTCGGGAATCCTCAATGTACTGCTGGCCACGGTCGAGGTCGGCGACGAGGTCATCGTCACGGACCCAACCTATGCCGGACTGATCAACCGCGTGCGGTTGGCGGGCGGTGTGCCGCGGTTCGTGCCGTTCCAGTTCACACCGGGCAAAGCATGGCGTCTCGACCGCGAGGCACTGCGCTGCAGCATCACGTCGCGCACGCGCGCGATGCTGCTGATGTCGCCGTCGATGCCGTCCGGCGGCATGCTGGATGCGGCGGACTGGGCCCTGGTTGCCGAGCTCTGCGTGCGGCACGACCTGCTGCTGATCCTCGACAGCGCGATGGAGCGGCTGGTCTTCGACAAGACGCCTGTCATCCATCCCGCCGGCCTGCCCGGCATGGCAGAGCGCACGATCGCGGTGGGATCATCCGCCAAGGAACTGCGCATGATCGGCTGGCGCGTCGGCTGGATCGTGGCACCGGATGCCTACATGCCCGATCTTGTCGCGGTGTCGCTCGCCAACGTGGTGGTGCCGGTCGGCATCGCGCAGGACGCCGCCGCCATCGCACTGGAGCGATCGCTGGAGACCCTGCCGCCCTATGTGGCCGAGCTCCAGGCGCGCCGCGATGTCGTCGTCGAGGAACTGCAGGGACTGCCCTTCGGTCTGCCGGGCGGCGGCTGGTCGATGCTATTGCGGGTCTCGGATTTCGGCATCGACGGCGCCACCATGTCCGAGCGCCTGCTGGCCGAGGGTGTCTGCGCCACCGCCATGACGGGCTGGGGCGAAACGCACGGTGCGCAGTACATCCGCTTCGTCTTTGCCAACGAACCGGTGCCACGCCTCCAGGGTCTGGGCACGCGTGTCCGCCGAGCCCTGCGCCTCGTTCCCGGTTGATCCGCCGCGACGGTCGTCACGGACTTGCGGTGACGGCTTTACGGCGCTCGCGGATCGATGGGTAACGGCATGCCGGCGTGCGCCTCGATGATCTCGGCGGCGTCGAGGCACAGATCCTCGCGGAAGCGGCCGGCGACGATCTGCACGCCGACAGGCGCGCCATCGACCACGCCGACCGGCACGACGGCCGCAGGGAAGCCCAGCACGGGGATCGCCAGCAGCGAGCGCTGGGCGTCCATCATGCGATGAACGTCATCCCGGCTACCCTGGTCGAGATTGTCGCGGAACGGCAGGTGATGCGACACCGGCAGGATGATGATGGGGTGTTGCTCCAGGAACAGCTGCCAGGCGCGGACCAGTGACAGACGGCGCGCCAGGCCTTGCAGGATGCCGTCGGCGTCGACCTCCGGCGCATAGTCGAGATGGCCGTCCATGCAGCGCTGACAGGCTTCGTCGCCATGCTCGCGCATCGCCGGCAGCAGGAACCGGCGCTCCTCGTTGATCACCAGGCGGTGCCAGAGATCGGCCGCTTCCTGGAGATGGGGCGGCGTCACCTCCTCCACGGCATAGCCGGCATCGGCGAGCCAGCGTCCGGCTTGGCGGATGGCATCGCTCACGGCCGGCACGACGTCATCGAACGGCCGGGGCGCGAGAGCGACCCGGATCGGCCGCGCCGGGGCGGGCCCCTCGAGCGGCACCGGCGCCCAGGCGCCATCGCGCGGATCGCCCATCGCCATGGCCGCCAGTCCAGCACGCACATCGGCCACGCGACAAGCGAGCGGCCCCTGCACCGACATCATCTGCGCCGTGATCGGCCGCTCGGCCGTGGCCGACGGATTGAAGGCCGGCACCCGTCCCGGTGTCGGCCGCAATCCGGCAACACCGCAGGCATAGGCGGGATAGCGGATCGAGCCACCGAAATCGTTGCCGTGCGCCACCGCGCCCATGCCGGATGCCACAGCGGCCGCCGCGCCACCGCTCGAGCCCCCGGGCGTCAGCGCCGCATTCCACGGATTACGGGTGGCGCCGTGTAGTGCGTTGCTGGTGAACCATCGGTGCGAGAACGCCGGCGTGTTGGTGCGCCCGACAATGACCGCGCCGGCCTTGCGCCAGTTGGCGACAACCGGACTATCCTCCGCGGCGATCAGGTCGCGGAAAGCGACGACGCCGTTGGTGGTGGCGCGGCCCCGCTGGTCGATGTTGACCTTAATGGTGACCGGCACGCCATGCAACGGCCCGGTGGCGTCTCCTTGCTTGACGCGGGAGTCGGCAGCATCGGCAGCAGCCAGCGCCTCGTCGGCAATCACGTCAACGACAGCGTTGATCGCCGGATTGACAGCGGCGATCCGCGCCAGCGCCGCCGTCGTCGCCTCGCGGCTGGAGATCGTGCGGGTGCGGATCGCCGCCGCCAGTTCAACGGCTGACCACCGCCAGAGCTCGTTCTGCACCACTGTCCCTCCCTGTCTGCGCACAGCTATCGTATCCCAGCGCCATGCGCCCGAGCCTCACTGTTTTTTGTGGCGCGCCATCGCAACAAAACCTTCCAACGTCGGCAGTGCATTGTCGCGGCGCCAGACCAGTCCGGTTTCGATCGATGGCGGTGTGCCCTCCAGCGGCACGCACCGCACGCCCGTGCGACCCAGGTTCTCCAGCGACCGCGGCACCAGCGCCACGCCCATCCCGGCCGAGACGAGGCTCATGATGGTCTGCATCTGGATCGCTTGCTGGCCCATGCGCGGCGCGATGCCGTTGTTTGCGTAGTAGCCCGTGATCACGTCGTGGAACGACGGCGAGCTGCGGCGCGGAAAGAGAACCAGCGGTTCCGTCGCCACGTCGGCCAATCGAAGATGCCCTTGCCGGGGTACCACGCGGGCGGCCGCCAGCCATTGTTCGGAGACGGCGACAACAAGCGGCTCGGTCACGAGACGGCGATAGGCCAGCGTGGGATGCAGGCTGGGCCGGGGCGGCGGAATGATCAGGCCGACATCGATGTCCCCATCCAGCAGCGCCTCGATCTGCAGGTCGCCGGTCATTTCCTGGAGCGATATCGCGACGTCGGGATAGCGCGCCTTGTAGCGGCTGACCAGATCAGGCAGCACGCTGTAGTCAGCGGTGCTGACAAAGCCGACGCGCAGTGCGCCGAGTTCCCCCTGCGACAGACGCTGCGCGATCCCGGGCAATGCGGCGGCATCCGCCAGCACCTGGCGGGCATGCGGCAGCCAGTCCGCGCCGACCGGTGTCAGCGCCACGCTGCGCTTGGTGCGGACGAACAACCGGACACCCAATTCCGTCTCCAGCGCCAGGATCGACTGGCTCAGGGGCGGTTGCGTCATGCGCAGCCGCTCGGCGGCACGGCTGAAGTTCAGGTCCTCGGCAACAGCGAGGAAATGGCGGATCTGGCGCAAGTCCATAATATGGAAAACCACTTAATAGACCTTTAATAATATATTTCTCCCGCGTTTACGGAAGCCCTATTCAGGGCGGCAGAGCACCAGCCTGAGAGACGCCGCCATGCCCTTCAACGAGCGATCCAAGCACATCACCCAAGGCCTCGAGCGTTCGCCCAACCGCGCGATGTACTACGGACTGGGTTACGAGAAGGCCGACTTCGACAAGCCGATGATCGGCGTCGCCAACGGCCACTCGACAATCACGCCCTGCAATGCCGGCTTGCAGCCGCTGGCCGAGGCCGCCGTGGCTGCGGTGAAGGCTGCAGGCGGCAATGCGCAGCTGTTCGGCGTGCCCACCATCTCGGACGGCATGGCGATGGGCACCGAGGGCATGAAATACTCCCTCATCTCGCGCGAGGTGATCGCCGACTCGATCGAGACCTGCGTCCAGGGTCAGTGGATGGACGGCGTGCTCGTGCTGGGCGGCTGCGACAAGAACATGCCCGGCGGCATGATGGCCATCGCCCGGGCCAACGTGCCGGCGATCTATGTGTATGGCGGCACCATCAAGCCCGGCCGGTGGAGCGGCAAGGACCTGTCGCTGATTTCCGCGTTCGAGGCGGTGGGTGCCTATGCCGCTGGCCGCATCGACCAGGCAGAGTTCGAGGGCATCGAGCGCAACGCCATTCCCGGCACCGGCGCCTGCGGCGGCATGTACACCGCCAACACCATGAGTTCGTCCTTCGAGGCGCTGGGTTTGTCCCTGCTCTACTCGTCCAGCATGGCCAACCTCGACGCGGAGAAGCGCGAGAGCACGTCACGATCGGCCCGGGTCCTGATCGAGGCGGTGAAGAACGGCATCCGACCGCGCGATCTCATCACCCGCCGGTCGATCGAGAACGCCGTCACGTTGATCATGGCCACGGGCGGATCGACCAACGCGGTCCTGCACTACCTCGCCATCGCTCATGCCGCGGAAGTCACCTGGACATTGGATGACTTCGAGCGCATCCGTCGCAAGGTCCCCGTCCTGTGCGATCTCAAGCCGTCGGGTCGCTATATGGCGGTCGACCTGCATCGCGCCGGCGGCGTGCCGCAGGTGCTCAAGGTGCTGCTCGCGGCTGGCTTGATCGATGGCGATTGCCTGACGATCACGGGCCGCACGCTGGGCGAAGAACTGGCGCAGGTATCCGACGCACCGCCCGCCGGACAGGACGTGATCCGTTCGATCGACACCGCGCTCTATCGCGAAGGGCATCTGGCGGTCCTGCGCGGCAATCTGGCGCCCGACGGCGCCGTCGCCAAGATCACTGGCGTCAAGACGCCTGTCATCACGGGCCCGGCGCGTGTCTTCGAGGACGAACCCTCGGCCATGGCCGCGATCCTCGCCGACAAGATCCGACCGGGCGATGTGCTGGTGCTGCGCTATCTCGGACCGAAAGGTGGTCCGGGGATGCCGGAAATGCTCGCCCCCACGTCGGCGATCATCGGCCGCGGCCTGGGCGACAGCGTCGCGTTCGTTACCGATGGACGTTTTTCCGGCGGTACCTGGGGCATGGTGGTGGGCCACGTCGCGCCCGAGGCGTATGAGGGCGGCACCATCGCGCTGGTCATGGAAGGCGACCGCATCACCATCGACGCCCACCGCCAGTTGCTGCAGCTCGAGGTCGATGCGGCGGAAATCGAGCGCCGGCGCCAGGCGTGGCGTCGCCCCGCCCCGCGCTACACCAGCGGCGTGCTGGGCAAGTTCGCCCAGCTGGCACGGCCGGCCCCGCAAGGCGCCGTGACCGGCTAGCGCCTGGGAGCACGGGCGTCTCGCCCGCTCATTCCGCTCCCACGCGCTGGCGCAAGTTCGGCTTTCGCCTGAACCGCGCTCCCTGGGCCAAGCATGCGGGCCTGCAGCAGGCCGACCAGCCACTCGGCAAAGACCTGCAGCCGACGCGACACGTGCTGGCGATGCGGATAGAGCAATGTCATCGGCATGGGCGCGGCACGGTATGCCGGCATCACCTCGACCAGTTCGCCGGCGGCGAGATGGGCTGCCACGTCGTAGGCGGGAATCTGGATCAGGCCGATCCCGGCCAGGCAGCAGGCGATATAGGCCTCGGCGTTGTTGGCTGCGACGCGTGCCCGCATGGAGCACATGCGGGCCGCGCCATCCTCGATCCATTCCCATGCCTCGACACGGCCACTGGATGGCGAGGCGTAGTTGACCGCCCAGTGCGCCGGAAGATCAGCCGGCGTCAGCGGTGTCCCGTGTTGCGCGAGATAGGCCGGACTGGCGACGTTGATCAGGGCGAGATCGCCGACCCGGCGCGCCAACAGGCCGGAGTCGGTCAACGGCCCGACCCGCAGCGCGCAGTCGACGCTATCCTCGGTCAGATTCACGGCACGGTCCGTGACGCCCAGCTCAACATCGATGTCGGGATAGCGCGCCAGGAACGCCGGCAACGCCGGCGCGACGATCAACCGGCCGACGCGGCCCGGCAAGTTGACCCGCAGCCTGCCGCTGGGCCCCACCGCGGTTTCCCGGAACAGGCTCTCGGTATCCTCCACGTCAGCAATCAGACGCAGGCACCGCTCGTAGAAGGCGACGCCGTCGTGCGTGGGAGAGACCCGTCGGGTCGTGCGATGCAGCAGACGAGCACCGACGCGCGCCTCCAGGTCCTGTACGGCGGCTGAGACCGACGATCGCGGCAGGCCCAACGTGTCGGCGGCCCGGGTGAAGCTCGCGTGCTCCACCACGCGGGTGAAGATGCGGAAGAGCTCAATGCGGTCCACGGGTGCCTCGGGCCTCCATTATTCGCCATTTCTGACATCTGAAGTCAGAACCAGCAACTTTATAGAGATTTTTTAGACGATAGGTTGGCCTGGTAAGCGGCTGCACCGGGCGGTCGCGCAGTATTTACGGAGGCAAGGCCATGGCCGACCATGCCATCAAGGGCAAAAACGTCATCATCGCCGGCGGCGCGAAGAATCTCGGTGGGCTCATTGCCCGCGACCTGGCACAGCACGGCGCCAAGGCGGTCGCGGTCCACTACAACAGCGCCGCCGCCAAGAACACCGCCGACGAGACGGTTGCCGCGGTCAAGGCTGCCGGCGCGAAAGCTGTCGCCTTGCAGGGCGACCTGACAACGGCCGGCGCGATCGAGAAGCTGTTCGCCGACGCCGTCGCCGCTATCGGCAAGCCGGATATCGCCATCAACACCGTTGGCAAGGTGCTGAAAAAGCCGTTCGTCCAGATCACCGAGGCCGAGTACGACGAGATGACGGCGGTGAACAGCAAGACGGCATTCTTCTTCATGAAAGAGGCCGGCAAGCACGTCAACGACAACGGCAAGATCCTGACCCTGGTGACCTCGCTGCTGGGTGCCTTCACACCCTTCTACGCGGCGTATGCCGGCACGAAGGCACCGGTCGAGCATTTCGTGCGCGCCGCTGCCAAGGAGTTCGGCGAACGCGGCATCTCGGTCACGGCCGTCGGTCCCGGTCCGATGGATACGCCCTTCTTCTACCCGGCCGAAGGAGCCGACGCCGTCGCCTACCACAAGACGGCGGCGGCACTGTCGAAGTTCTCCAAGACCGGCCTGACCGACATCGAGGACGTCGTGCCCTTCATCCGCTTCCTGGTCTCAGACGGCTGGTGGATGACCGGCCAGACCCTGCTGATCAACGGCGGCTACACGACGAAATAGTCGACGTCTCCACCCTGGGGTTGACGCCGGCCGGAGCCGGTCGGGTTAGACCCGGCCGGCAACGACCCCAGAGGTGGCGATGGCCAGCAAGGAGATCCCGTTCTACAACGTCGACGGCGCCGTCGGACCAGGATGCCCCAACAAGCGTACCGACGTGATGCTGGTGCAATTCTTTCTGCGCCGCATCTACTATAACTCAGTAAAGCAATACAAACCGGACGGCCCTCCCGTTGAGGTCACAGGCATATGTGACGACAGGACGAAGGCCTGGATTCTCTTTTTCCAGAAAGAGTTAACAAGCACAGGCAACAATGTCCTGGTCGACGGCCGCGTCGATCCGGGCAAGCAAGGCCAGCTTTCAGCGATCAGCAGGACTGGGTACACAATCGAGGGGTTGAACGTCCAACACGCCAAGCGCTACCGAAAGGATCACGATTACCTCGAGCGGAGTCCTGAAATTCCCGCCGAGTTGCGGAGTGAGCTTCAACAGTACGAGCCTAAGCCCGTCCTGGCGCCGCCGGGCTCCTACCGCTGAAAGTCCATCCGTCGCCTCAGTGCGTCCACTGTCCGATCCGGGTGAAGGCGAAATTGTCGGCGTAGGCTCTAGGGCGGACGGCGCGGGTCTTGGGCTCATCGACGGTGTACATCCAGCCCTGCTTCTGCGCATGGGCGATGGCTTCTTCCTTGGTGTCGAAGCGCAGCACCACCTGGTTCATCGTGTCGCGCGAGCTGGTCCAGCCCATCAGCGGATCGATCTCCTTGCGCGACGGCTCGGCCTCGATCACCCATTCCTTGGTGTTCCCGGCGCCCGACTGCATGGCCGTCTTGGCCGGTTTGTAGATTCTGACCTGCATGCTGCGATCGATGCTCCCGATATCCGCGTCTGGTCGGGGCGGCCGGATTCGAACCGACGGCCTCTTGCGCCCAAGGCAAGCGCTCTACCAGGCTGAGCTACGCCCCGACGACTCGGAACCCCACATGGGGCGTGGGTATTTAACAGCGAGCCGGTGTGGTCGGAAGGGGCAAATTTGTCCCTGGGGAGTGCCTGTCGCACCCGCTATCATTTGCATCGATGGTGTGGGCCGTGCCCACGCCCCCCAGGGAGCCCTGCCATGTTCGACCAGACACCCGAAGAAGGCGGCGGCGGCCGGGCACCGTCGCTGAACGTCCTGGGACAGCCGTTGAAGCCCTGCTCCAGCGAACCGTTGACCGGCTTTTACCGCGACGGCTGCTGCAACACCGGGCGCGAGGACCGCGGCCTGCATACGGTATGCGTCGTGATGACCAACGCCTTCCTGCGCTTTTCGCGCGAGCGCGGCAACGATCTGTCGACGCCGATGCCGCAGTACGGTTTCCCCGGCCTCAAGGCCGGCGACCGCTGGTGCCTCTGCGCCGCCCGCTGGCAGGAGGCCCTGGAAGCCGACGCCGCACCCCTGGTGGTCCTGGAGTCGACCCACCAGGTAACCCTGCTGGTGGTCTCGGCCGAGGACCTCAAACGCCACGCCCTGCGCCCGAGTTGAAAGGTTCTGGCCCAACGACGTTGCGAGCTTTCTCACGAGCGCGACGGCGCGATCGGGAGGACGACGTGCGAGGGGCGGTCGCGGTCGAGGTAGACCGTATTGCGCGCGACGCGGGTTTCGCGCCAGGCTCCTTCGGACTCGCCGGTGTTGGGATTGAAATCGAAGTGCGGGAAATTGCTGCTGGAAATATCGAGGCGGATCCGATGGCCGCGCTTGAAGAGGTTGGCTGTGGGAAACGCCGCGACCTCGATGCGATAGACGCCGCCCGGCGTCATGAGGCTGGGCCGTTCCCATGATTCGCGGTAGCGCACGCGCAGGATGCCGTCGGTCAGGTTCATGGCAAAGCCGTCGGGGTAGTCGGCGCTCGCCGGATAGACGTCGATCAGCTTGGCGGTGAAGTCAGTATCCGGACAATCGGACGAGATCCATAGCGTCACCGTGATCGGCCCGATGACGTCGATATCCTCCGCCAGTGGCGCCGTCTGGAACACCAGCACGTCAGGCCGGTCGGCGAGCTTGCGGTACGGTGTCCGCGAACCGAAGAATCGCGGCCCTTCCACCTGATCAAAAGCACCACCCGCCATCACCGGATCGCCCGACGAGATTGCACCGCCGATGGTCGGCACGGGGTTGCGCGGGTCGTAGTCGAACTGGCGCATGGCTTCGGCATCCGACGGCACCGCCCGATCCAGGCTGCCGTCGGCGCGCAGGTAGTAGTTGGTGAACCGCGTGCCGGGCAGCGGCCAATCGCCTGAAGTGCGCCACGCGCCGCCGTGGTCGAGGCGGCCATCGGGGTTGCGCCGGCCGCTGCCGCCTCCCATGACAAACAGCCGCACCGCCGGTTCACGATCGACGCCATTGTCGATTCCCCGCAGCCAGCGGTCGAACCATCGCCGCCGCAAGGTCTGGAAATCTTCCGCCAGCTGACCATCGAGCGTGGCTGCCGGCCCGAAATCCACATCACCGGCATGTGTGACCGAACGGTCGCCGTGCAGCCATGGTCCCAGGATCAGCCGGACCGGCCCCTGCTTACGATGTTTCAGGCCAAGAAAGTTATCGGTCGCGGTCCGAGGATAAGGATCGTACCACGACGACATGTGCACCATCGGCACATCGGCGTAGGTGTCATACGCACCTTCAGCGTAGATGCCGACCTGTTTCCAATAGGAATCGAAGGTGCCGTGCTGCCATTGCTCGAACAGGTAGTCCTCGTAGGCCGGCGCCAGCGCCAGCGGCGAATGGCCCCGGCTCCACGGCATGTGCGCAAACCACGATCGCAGATCGACGGTGCGCATCGCCTTGAACTTCAAGGGCGTCGCCGCCAGCTCCGGGCTGAGCAACGCATTGTTGAAGGCCCAGGTCGCCTGCTTGAGCTCAAAGGCGCCGCCCTGCCGGATGCCGCTGCGATAGGCATTGGAGAAGCCGCCGGAGTCGAGGAACATGGCTGCCAGCCCCGGTGGATCCAGGCATGCCAACGCACTTTGCGTGTGCGCGGCGTAGGATAGTCCCATGGTACCGATCCTGCCGTTGCACCAGGGCTGCGCCACCAGCCAGGCCACCGTGTCATAACCATCGGTACCGTCGCTGAGGTACTTCACGAACTTGCCTTCGGAACCGTAGCGCCCGCGTGTGTCCTGGTAGACCACGGCATAGCCGTGGCGCACGAAGTCGGCCGCAATCTCGGCGCGCGATCGCGGCCGGGCGTCCTTGGCCGTACGCTCCGACCGGCTGGACTCGCCTTTGCCGTAGGGTGTCCGCTCGAGGATCACCGGAAACGTCTCATCGCCCGCCGGGCGGTAGATGTCGGTTGCCAGACGCACGCCATCGCGCATGGGCACCAGCACGTCGCGTTCGACGACGGTTTCGTGCGGGTTGCCGGCGTCGATGGTGCTGTCAGCCATTTGGAACTCTCACGCGTTATTGATTGAGGGCATCAAGGGGCGATGCACCGGCCCGACAATGCTAGCCGGCAACGAGACCTCATGCCAATGTTCTGCCTGCCTTGTCATCCCGCGCGGTGCCGGGGGTGACAAAAAGACTCTGCTGCCGGGAGTATGGCCATGTCGAAACGGACGCAGATCACCGGACGCCTCGATGCCTATGTTGACGCGAACTGGCTGCGCGACAGTGACGTCAAGCGCTGGCTGCGCGAGGAGACGTCCAAGCTGCCCGGCGGCATGATGCAGGTGGCCGCCGATCAGGGCCAATTGATGGCACTGCTGGCCCGGGCCATCGGTGCGCGCATCGCCGTCGAAGTCGGTACATTCACGGGCTACTCGGCGCTGTGCGTTGCCGAGGCGCTGCCGCCCACCGGCAAGCTGCATGCCTGCGACGTCAGCGAAGAATGGACCCGGGTCGGACGGCGCTACTGGAATGAAGCCGGCGTCGCCGACCGGATCGAGCTGCATATCGGTCCGGCGTTGCGCTCGCTCGACGAGCTGATCAACGGGGGGCTTGCCGGTCACGTCGACATGGCATTCATCGACGCCAACAAGACCGACTATGACGCCTACTACGAGCGCTGCCTGAGGTTGCTGCGGCCGCGCGGCCTGATGCTGATCGACAACGTGCTGTGGGGCGGCTCCGTCGCCGATCCCGACGATCACACCGCCGATACGCTGGCCGTGCGGGCGCTCAACGCCAAACTCAAGGACGATGACCGCATCGATCTAGGCCTGCTGCCGGTCGGCGACGGCATGACGATCGCGCTCAAGCGCTGAGCATCCGCAGCTCGGCGGTTCAACGGGACCGCGAAGCTGCCGCCGTACCCTTTCGCCTCGCGTGCGAGCCGTAAGCGCGCCCGGAGGCCCGCGCTTCGGTTGGCACGCCCTCCTCAGCCGCCGAGACGATCATGTCCCGAAGCCATTTGTGTGCCGGGCGCTGATCGTGCCGGCGGTGCCAATAGAGCGCCCATTGGAAGCCGTCCGATGCGAAGGGTAGATCGACCGTCGCCAGCCTGGACGTCTCGCGCATCATCACGTGCGCCAAACGTTCGGGCATCACGGCAACGAGGTCTGACGTGCGCACCAGCGGCGGCACCAGCAGCCAGTGGGGAATGTTGACGGCAACGTCGCGCCGACGGCCGAGCGATGCCAGGATGTTGTCGACGAACCGCGAGTCGGTCGGACTGATTGAAATCCGCAAGTGGCGGTGCGACAGGAACGCCTCGATGCCCGATGCCGATTGCAACGGATGTCCGGCCCGCACCAGGCAGACCATGCGGTCATCGAGGATCGGCAGCTCCCGGATCGTCATGCCGTGCTGCAATCCCATGCTGACGGCAAGATCGATGCGGTCGCTCTCCAGGGCATCGTGCGTCTCGGCCGGCGACAGGTGGCTGATATCGAGCGCAACGCCAGGCGCCGTTCGCTCCAGCGCGGCGATGACCCGCGGCAGCAGCAGGAACCCCAGCACATCGGACATGCGTACGCGGAACACCAGCGCCGCCGTGGCCGGATCGAAGGCAGCCTCGCGCTCGAACGTTCGTTCGATCTGGCGTAACGCTGCCTTCACCGTGTCGGCAAGCTCGAGCGCCCGCGGCGTCGGCTCCATGCCGTGCGACGTGCGCACCAGGATGTCGTCGGCGAACAGCGCCCGGATCCGGGAGAGCGCGTTGCTCATCGCCGGCTGACTGAGACCGATCCGCGCGGCGGCGCGACTGACATGCCGCTCCGTCAACAGCGCATCCAAGGCCACCAGCAGGTTGAGGTCGATTCCGCGCAGGTTCACCGCAGCGTTCTACATTGATTGTATGAATATGGACAGCATGAAAATCAATTTCCCAAATGAATAGCCGCCGTGTTTTGTTGCAACGGCCCGGGCTGATCCGGGTCGGTTCGGGAGTGTCAGGTGCGATGAGCGCAGCAGCGGACGCCATCAAGGCCAACGTCAAGGTCTGCATGTTCGATCAATATGGAACTGTCGTCGACATGCAGGGTGGGTTGACGGAAGTGGCGACGCCCTTCCTGAAACAGAAGGGCTGGAGCGGCAACCCGAATTCGTTCGTGACCTGGTGGCGCCGCACGCACTTCGAAAACTCGATGATCGATGCGCTGCTGCATCGCGAGCACACGCCCTACCGCGAAATCGGCCACCGGGCTGTTGCCCATGTGCTGGACCGCGCCGGCATCGCCTACTCCATGGATGAAGTCCACTATCTGGTGGCGCAGATCGAGCGATTGAAGCCTTTTCCCGAAGTGCCGGCTGCACTGGCCAAGCTGCAGACCCGCTACCGGCTTGTCGTGCTGTCCAATGGCGATCCCGACATGCTGGAAACCGCCAAGCAGTATCACGGTATTCCGTTCGACGACGTGATCTCCGTCGCGGCGGCGAATTCATTCAAGCCGCATGTCGCGACCTACACGAAGGCCGCTGCGCTGGTCGGATTGCCGATGGACCAGATCCTGTTCGTAGCCAACCACGCCTTCGACTGCATTGGCGCCAAGGCCGCCGGCATGCGGACCGCCTTCATCGACCGCCGCAGCCGGCCCTTCGGCATCACGCCGCACCAGCCCGACATCCTGGTGCCGACCATGGCCAGCCTGGCAGACGCGATCATCTAGCGCCCTATGCGGAACATCACAGATGAATGCCGATCGGAATCCAGCCCCGCTCGCCGGGATCAAGGTGCTCGACGTCAGCCGGGTCGTATCGGGCCCGTTCTGCACGATGGTGCTGGGCGATCTCGGCGCCGACGTCGTGAAGATCGAAGAGCCGACGCACGGCGATGAGAGCCGCAGCTATGGACCGCCGTTCCAGGGTGGCGAGAGCGCCTACTTCCTGTCGGTCAACCGCAACAAGCGCAGTATCGCAGCCGACCTCAGGACGTCGGCAGGACGCGATCTGATTTGCCGGCTGGTGAAAGTCGCCGACGTGTTCGTCGAGAACTTCAGGCCGGGGACGGCGGAGCGCCTGGGCCTGGGCTTCGACGCCCTGCATCAGCACAACGGCGGACTGATCTACTGTTCGATCTCCGGCTTCGGCCGCAACGGTCCCGATGCGCAGCGGCCGGGCTATGACCTGATCGTTCAGGGCGAAGCCGGCCTGATGGAGATCACTGGTCATCCCGACGGTCCGCCGACGAAAGTGGGCACATCGATCGCCGACCTGGTAACCGGCCTCTATGCCGCGCAAGCCATCACCGCGGCGCTGGTGGGGCGTCGGTCGGATGGCGTCGGCCGGCATGTCGAGATCGCGATGGCTGACGCCGTGGCTTCGCTGCTGACATTCAATGCCGGCATCTACTTCGCGACCGGCGACAGCCCGACGCGGCGCGGCAATGCGCATCCCACGATCAGCCCGTACGAGACCTTTCAGGCGGCTGACGGCTGGCTCAATGTCGGCGTGGCGAACGACAAGTTCTGGGCCCTGTTCTGCGACGCCATCGGCTGCCCCGGCCTGGCGGCGGATCCGCGCTTCGCCGCACCGGCGTCGCGGGTCCGCCATCGCACGGAGCTGGTCGCAGCGCTGGCACCGGTCCTGCGCCGTCGTACGCGCGATGACTGGGTGTCGATCCTGGGCGCAGCCGGCGTGCCCTGCGGCGCCATCCGCACGGTGGCGGAGGTCTGTACCGCGCCGCAGTTGACGACACGCGGCATGGTCCTCCACGGCGAGCATCCTACCGCCGGCGATATCCGTGCCATCGCCACACCGTTTCGCTTCGATGACCAACCGCCGGCCGCACCACGGCCGCCGCCGTTGCTCGACCAGCACCGCGACGAGATCTTGCGCGACTGGTCCATCGCCAGTGGTGCCCGATCATGAGGCGCCTGGCATTGATCGCCGTGTCCGCTCTCGTATGCGGCGGGGTGCTTGCCAGCGCGCCGCCGGCTGACGCCGAGGTGTGGCCGGCACGACTGGTGCGCATCGTCGTCCCCTATGGCCCCGGCGGCGGCGTCGACGCCTTCGCCCGCCCCATCGCCGCCGCCCTGAACGAACAGCTGCCGCATCGGGTCGTGATCGACAACCGGTCTGGCGCTGGCGGCACTATCGGTGTCCTCAACGCCGCGCAATCTCCCGCCGACGGCGCAACGATCCTGGCGGGCGGCGTACATCAGCCGATGTCGGAGGCGCTCTACCCGACCCGCGGCTATCGCATCGACAAGGACTTCGTGCCCATCACGATCACCGCGATGGTGCCCAACATCCTCGTCGTGCCGACAGCATCGCGATTCACCAGCGTCCGCCAGATTATCGAAGCGGCGAAAGCCGACCCGGGAAAGCTCAGCTATTGCTCGTCGGGCAACGGCACCTCGCAGCACATCATCGCCGAGATGTTCAAGCGCAGCACGGGCACCGACCTGCTGCACGTTCCCTATCGCGGCACCGCGCCCGCCCTGAAGGACCTGATGGGCGGCTTCTGCGACATGATGTTCGACGGACTGGGCACGTCGGCACCGCAGATTGCCGGCGGCCGCCTGCGAGCCATCGCGGTCACTACCAGCCGGCGATCAGCATTGCTGACAGACGTCCCGACCCTGGCGGAAGCCGGCGGCCCGCCCCTGGATGTCGCCACCTGGTATGCGCTGTGGGCGCGCGCATCGACCGACCCCGCGATGATCGAGCATATGCGTGCTGCCGTTCGCCAGGCACTGGACGCGCCAGCGGTACGGCAGGTCTGGCAACAGCAGGGCGCCGAGATACCCGACATCTCCGTGGATGCCATCACCGCGTTCGTAGCGCGGGAGACACGGTTCTGGACCGCCACGGTGAGCGAACTCGGCATCAAGAGCGATTAGGAGAGCTTTGCATGAACCAACACACCGCCCTGGCGCCTGGCGATGCCGGACAGTCGATCCGTCCGTGGCAGCGCGACATCCATGCCTGCTTCACGGCAGCTGGCATCACGCACGTACCGTTCGTGCCTGACGCCGGCCACAAGGGACTGATCAAGCTCTGCGAAGCCGACCCGGCCATCACCACGACCGTCCTCACCACCGAAGAAGAAGGCGTCGCGCTGGCGACAGGCCTGTGGCTTGGCGGCCGGCGCAGCGTCATGCTGATGCAGTCGAGCGGCGTCGGCAATTGCATCAATCTCTTCAGCCTGCTCGAGAACTGCCACGTGCCCTTCGTCACCCTGGTGACCATGCGCGGCGAGTTCGCCGAGTTCAATCCCTGGCAGATCCCCATGGGCAAACGGACCGGCGCCGCGCTCGCATTGATGGACTTCGACGTCTACCGCGCTGAAGACGCCGGTTCTGTTGCCGACACGGTCAGCGGCGCGATCGACCACGCTTTCTTTTCACGACGGGCCGTCGCGGTGCTGCTGGCGCAGCGTCTGATCGGCCGCAAGGACTGGAGCAAGTAGATCATGACCATCGAACGCCGGCGCGCCGTCGCCGACCTGCTGGCCGAGCGCGGCGATCTGCGGCTTGTCACCGGGCTGGGTTCACCCGTGTATGACGCGTTCGCCGTCGGCGACCATGACCTGAATTTCTACAACTGGGGGGCCATGGGTTCGGCCGCCATGATCGGCCTCGGCCTGGCGCTGGCGCAACCCGACAAGCCGGTGCTCGTCATCACCGGCGACGGCGAGATGCTGATGGGCATCGGTGCCTTCGCCACGATCGCGCAGCATCGGCCGGCCAACCTGTCGATCGTGGTGCTCGACAACGGGCAATATGCGGAAACCGGCATGCAGCCGACCGCGACAGCGTTCGGCGTCGACCTTGCGGGCGTGGCGGCGGCCTGCGGCCTGCGTGATGTCGTCACGCTGCGATCCAATGACGAGGTCGCGGCGTTGCGCGCGCGTATCGCGGCGCGCAATGGCACGGTTGTGGCTGTGCTCAAGATCGCGCCGGGCGATCAGCCCCATACGATCCCTCTGCGCGACGGTGTAGAGATCGCCAACCGGTTCGTGCGCCGCGCCGCCGCGTAAGGCGCGACCGCTGACATCGGCCCGTGCTATACCGCCGCTTCCTGCGGCGGAGGAGCACACCGATGGCAAACGAAGCCGACATCGTTTTCTACCACGCCCCGCAATCGCGCTCGATCATCGCGCAGTGGATGCTGGAAGAACTGGGCCAGCCCTATCACCTGCATCTGCTGAACCTGAAAAAGGAAGAGCACAAGCAGCCGGCCTATCTTGCCGTGAACCCCATGGGCAAGGTGCCGGCAATCGCGCACAAGGGCGTCATCATCACCGAGGCGGCGGCAATCTGCTGCCACCTCGCCGACGCCTATCCCCAGGCCGGACTCAATGTCTCCGTCGGCGATCCGCGGCGGGGCCCCTATTTGAAGTGGCTGTTCTTTGGCCCCAGTTGCCTGGAGCCGGCCATCATCGATCGCATGTTCAAACGACCCGACGTCGTACCAGGCGCACTGGGGTACGGCACCTTCGACACCACGCTTGACGTCGTGATCACGGCCATCACCGAGGGCCCCTACCTGCTCGGCGAACAGTTCACGGCGGCCGACGTCGTGATCGGCTCCGGCCTGGTCTGGGGCATGGCGGTCAAGGTGGTGCCGGAACGGCCAGAGATCCTGGCCTATGCCGCACGGCTGCGCGAACGCCCGGCCTTGCAACGCGTCTACACCAAGGACGCCGAGTTCGCCGCCGCCCAGGCTGCTTGAGAAGTCCGACGCCCTGGGAGGTGCCCTCCCAGGGCCGCCTCCCCAGTGCGTTGGAAGTGCTCAGAACCCTCTTTGCCTCACCTTCCAGGACGGGCTAAGAGAGCAGCATGACCAACCATCTGTTCTCGCTCATCCGCTCGCGCATTCCTGCCCCCGACAAGGTGTTCATCGAGACGCCGCAGGGCCGGACGCTCACTTATGCCGACCTGGTCGAGGGCACCGGCCGTTATGCCAATGCGCTGGTGGCGCTGGGTGTCGCCCCGGGTGATCGGGTCGCGGTGCAGGTGGAAAAGAGCGTGTCGGCGATCCTGCTGTACCTGGCCTGCGTGCGAGCCGGCGCCGTCTTCCTGCCGCTCAATACCGCCTATACCATCGCCGAACTGGACTACTTCATCGGCGATGCCGAGCCGACCGTCGTGGTCTGCGACCCCGCCAAGCGCGAGGGCATCGCGGCGATTGCCGGCAAGGCTGGCGTCAAGGCGGTCGAGACGCTCGATCCCGCCGGCAACGGCAGCCTTGCCAACAAGGCCGCGACCCACTCGCCGTCGTTCGACGACGCCGGCCGCGCCGCCGATGACCTGGCCGCGATCCTCTACACGTCGGGCACGACAGGGCGCTCCAAGGGCGCGATGCTGACGCACGACAATCTCGCCTCGAACGCACGCACCCTGGTCGACTATTGGCGTTTCACCGCCAGCGACGTGCTGCTGCATGCGCTGCCGATCTATCATACCCATGGCCTGTTCACGGCCACCAACACGCTGCTGATGGCCGGCGGCTCGATGCTGTTCGTGTCGAAGTTCGATGCCGACACGGTGATGAAGCTGCTGCCGCGCGCCACGGCGATGATGGGTGTGCCAACCTTCTATACGCGCCTGCTGCAGCATCCGGGCCTCACGCCCGACGCGACGAAGCACATGCGGCTCTTCGTCTCCGGCTCGGCGCCGCTGCTGGCCGAGACGCATCGCGATTGGCGGGCCCGCACCGGCCACGCCATTCTCGAGCGCTACGGCATGACCGAGACCAACATGAACACCTCGAACCCCTATGACGGGGATCGGGTAGCGGGCACCGTGGGCTTCCCCCTGCCCGGCGTCGCCCTGCGCATCGCCGATCCGGAGAGCGGCCATGTGCTGCCGCAAGGCGAGATCGGCGTCATCGAGGTCAAGGGGCCCAACGTCTTCAAGGGCTATTGGCGTATGCCGGAGAAGACGGCGGCCGAGTTCCGGGCCGATGGCTTCTTCATCACCGGCGACCTTGGCCGCATCGACGAGCGCGGCTACGTGCACATCGTGGGCCGCGGCAAGGATCTGATCATCACCGGCGGCTTCAACGTCTATCCCAAAGAGATCGAGGGCGAGATCGATGCCGTCGACGGTGTCGTCGAGAGTGCCGTCGTCGGCGTGCCTCACCCCGATTTCGGCGAGGGCGTCACGGCCGTCGTCGTGCGCAAACCCGGCGCGACGGTGGACGAACGAACGATCCTGTCGGCACTCGAAGGTCGGCTGGCCAAGTTCAAGCAGCCCAAGCGCGTGATCTTCGTGGATGATCTGCCGCGTAACACGATGGGCAAGGTGCAGAAGAACGTGCTGCGCGACCTGCACAAGGACTTGTACGCACGGTGAGCCTCGGGTGGGCGCACAGAGCGCCACCCAGCACCATCACGACACCCGCACCAGCAGCTTGCCGCGATTGCGGCCGGCGAACAGTTCGGCGAGCGCCGTCGGCGCCTTCTCAAGACCGTCGACGATATCCTCGGCCGCCGTCAGTCTGCCCTGGCGTAGTCCTGCCACCCCAGCATGCCGTCGACCACGTGGCCCACCGCGATATCGGCCACATTCGATGCCGTCACCTCGCCCAGCGCGAATCCGTGCATCACATCGCCAGGCGACACCGGCGATTTGTACGTCGGCACCGGCGACATCCAGGCCCGGTTCGCGGGATCGAGTGACAGCAGCCGGGAGCGCACCACAATCTCACCTGGGCCTGGCTGCGGTACCGGCTGTTCGCGCAGGGTGAAATGCTCCGGCCCCACCATGCCTGCCGGACGCGTGGTGAGCAGCCACTGGCGGTTGACGGAACTGGGCATGTGGTTCCTCCTCGACGTCGCTGGCGGTGCATCTCGTCGCAGTTACCGGCGCCCGCCTCGACTTCGTTCATTCCCGGCGCTAAAAATGCCACCGAACCCGCGTTTCGGACCAATGGATCGTTCTCACGCCGCCTCTTCGAAGTCCAGTGCCCCGCACATGACCGGGCGCCGGGCCGTGGCGTTGTGGCTGGCGCTGCTGGCGCTCACGATCCAGGCCTTCTCCCCGCTGGCACACGCCCGCGCCCTGCAGCGCTTCGCCGCCGATCCCGGCAGCGGCTATGTCGTGATCTGCGCGCCCGACGGCCTGAAGCTGATCGATCTCGACGCCATGGTCGCGGCGGACGCCCGCGACGGCAAGGCTGTCGGCTTCCACCTGCCGTTCGACGTCAACGCCAAGGCTGGCAAGTTCGCATGCTGCCTCGCTGCCGCCGTACCGGCCGTCGCACCCGATCTGCCCACGCTGCTGGCGCCGCCGCGCGTTGCAACCGCAACGGCGCCACCGCTTACGGCAAGCCCGCACCACGTGCGTGGCTTGCCGCCGGATCGCCCCGGCCACCCGCGCGGCCCACCGGTTTGACTGGCGCGGCGATCGCCGCGCACTCCACGCCTGCATTCGGCGGGCTCGATGACGAAACGCACCCGGTGCGTTTTGACGCTTTCCGCACTGGCGGAGAACAGATCATTCGAATCGACGGAGAACAGTCATGTTGAAGCAGGCCATTGTCGCCGCTGTCATCGCGGCGTGCGCCACGCCCGCCCTGGCGCATGTCACACTGGAGACCCAGGATGCCCCGGTCTCGTCAGGCTACAAGGCGGTGTTTCGCGTGCCGCACGGCTGCAAGGGCGCGGCAACGACCGCGGTGCGCATCAAGATTCCGGAAGGTGTCATCGGCGTGAAGCCGATGCCCAAGCCGGGCTGGGAACTGAAGGTCGCCAAGGGCAAGTATGCGAAGGCCTACGACCTTTATCACGGTGCGGTCAGCGAAGGCGCCAAGGAGGTCAGCTGGAGCGGCGGCATGCTGCCGGACGAGTTCTACGACGAGTTCGTGCTGCAAGCCTACCTGAGCGCCGATCTCAAGCCGAACACGGTGATCTATTTTCCGGTCGTCCAGGAGTGTGCTGGCGGTGCGGCGTCGCGGTGGATCGAAATCCCGGCCGAGGGCAAGAAGGCGGGCGACTATGAGAGCCCGGCGCCGGGCCTGAAACTGTTGCCCAAGAAGTGACGTGACCGAGAGCGAGCACCTACCGCCCATGCAGCCATCCTCCGTGCGGGAGCGAGAACGCCCGCGCTTCCAGGCGAGATGGCGCATCCTCGCAACGCTGGTCGTTGTCGTGCTCGCCCTCGCCGCTTCGGCGGGCGAGGCGCTGGCGCATGCCGCCTTGCTGCGGGCCGAACCGGCGGATGGTGCCGTTGTCGCCGACCCACCGACGCGCTTCAGCCTGACCTTCAACGAACCGGTCGCGCCGTTGGTGCTCAAGCTCGCCCGGCCGGACGGCAGTACGCTCACTCTGGACCGATTATCGCAGGATGGCCCAACCGTGGCCGTCGAGGCACCTGGCGATCTCGCCTCCGGTACCCACGTGCTGAGCTGGCGTGTGGTTTCCGAGGACGGTCATCCCGTCGCCGGTGCTGTCGTGTTTTCGGTCCGAACACCCAGCACCGTTGCCGCACCGATCACCGTGCCGCCGTACCAAGATCCGGTGCGCGGTACCATCTGGGTCGTCAAGCTGGCCTTGCTGGCGAGCCTGTTCTTCGGGGTGGGCGGCGCCTTCTACCGGGCCTGGCTGTCGCCGGGCTCGCGATACGGTGTGCGCTTCGTCTCCCGCATCATCGTACTGGGCCTGATCGCAGCGCCACTTTCGGTCGGTCTCCAGGGCATCGATGCGCTGGACGGGACCCTTTCCGGCGTTGCGATGCCGGCAACCTGGGCCGCCGGCCTCAGCACCAGCTACGGACGGACCGTCATCGTGGCGGCCGTGACGCTGCTGCTGGCTCTGGTAACCTTGCGCCAGGCCGTGCAGCGCTACAGCCGCGGCCTGTCGTTACTGGCGCTGGCGGGCGTCGGCGTTGCCCTGGCGGCGAGCGGACACGCCGGTGCGGCGCATCCCCAGTGGCTGACCCGGTCGGCGGTGTTCCTTCACACGGTCAGCATCGCTTTCTGGATCGGTGCCCTGGTGCCGCTCGCCACGCAACTCTCGGCCCGTGCACCGGAGTCTGCCGCCACACTGCAGCGTTTTTCGCGCATCATTCCGATCGTCCTTGTGCTGCTCGCCGCCTCCGGCATCACGCTGGCCATCATCCAGCTCGAGCGGCCAAGCGCTTTGTGGACAACGGACTACGGCGACGTCCTGCTGATCAAGGGCGGACTTCTCCTCGCTCTCCTGGGGTTGGCGGCCGCCAACCGCTGGCGGTGGACAGCGCCGGTCGGACGCGACAGACCGAACGCGGCTCGGCACCTGGCCCGGGCGATTCTGGTCGAGACCGTCCTCGTGGTGGGCATTCTCGGCGTGGTATCGCTGTGGCGCTTCACACCGCCGCCACGGGCACTCGCGAGCGCCGCCCAGGCACCGGCCTATGTGCACATCCATACGCCAGCAGCGATGGCCGATATCACGGTGCTGCCAGGCCGCACCGGCCCCGTGACGATTACCGTGGTGACGATCGCCGGCGACTTCACGCCATTGGAGGCCAAGGAGGTGACGCTGGCGCTGGCCAATCCGGCTGCCGGCATCGAGCCGATACGACGCCCGGCGCAAAAGCGCGACGACGGCACTTGGGTGGTCGACGGTCTCGTGCTGCCGACGCCGGGCCGCTGGTCTGTGCGCGCGGACATCCTGATCTCCGACTTCGAGCTGGTGACGCTCGAAGATACGATCGAGATCCGGCCATGACGCGCGCCCGGGAGGTCACGTGGCGGCGAGCCCTGGCGCTGTGGCTGGCGTTGCTGGCGCTCACGCTCCAGGCCTTCTCACCCATCGCACATGCCCGGGCCCTGCAGCGCTTCGCCGATGGCCCGGTCAACGGCTACGTGGTGATCTGCTCGGGTGATGGCCTGAAGCTGATCAGCCTCGATGCCCTGACCGCGGTGGATGCCGGCGACGGCAAGGCCGTGGGATTCCATCTGCCGTTCGACGTGCAGGCCAAGGCCTCCAAGCACGCCTGTTGCCTCGCCGCCACCATACCGCTGATCGCGCCCGATCCGCCCGAGATCCTGCCGCCCGCCCGCGCGGCCAACGCCACGGCACCGCCACGCGCGCGAGGCCCGCAGCGAACCGCCAACCTGCCGCCGCAGCAACCAGGCCATCCGCGCGACCCTCCCCGCTCTGCTCGCATCACGTCGTAGCGACGCCTGCCGGCCAGTGTGCCGGCGGCCACCAACCATCCCAGGTCCACCCTCGTGGACCACCCGTTCCTGCTCTGACGACTGCCACGCCAGGCCGTGCCGCACGCCGCGTGGTGGGGAGACACGACAATGCCATTCGACAGACGTTGGTCCGCGCCCACGGCCACGGCGCTGGGTCTCATTCTGTTCACGCAACAGGCCCTTGCCCAGGCGCCGATCGAGACGCCGCCGGTGACCGTGACCGGCGAGAGGCCCAGCCGGTCGCTGACGGTGCCCTCCTTCGATGACGCGCGTCGCGATATCGAGCGCACGCCGGGCGGCGTCGGCATCGTGCCGGCCGAGCGCATTCGCGACAGCCGTGCCGTCACCGTCAAGGACGCGCTCGACTATGTGCCGGGCGTATTCGCCCAGCCGAAATACGGCCAAGAGGACGCCCGGCTCTCGATTCGCGGTTCCGGCCTGTCGCGGAACTTCCATCTGCGGGGTATCCGCATCATGGTCGATGGCGTTCCGATGAACCTGGCCGATGGCGGCGCCGACACGCAGGAACTCGACCCGCTGGGTGTCCGCTACATCGAGGTGTTCCGTGGCGCCAATGGCCTGCAGTGGGGTGCTGCGTCACTCGGCGGCGCCATCAACTACGTCTCGCCGACTGGACGCGATGCCCCGCGACTGCTGCTGCGCGCCGATGGCGGCAGTTTCGGCAGCGCCGGCGGCCAAGTCGCCGTCAGCCGCAGCCTGGGTCCATGGGACTTCTGGCTGTCGCCAACCTACAGCCGCTCAGACGGCTATCGCGACCACACCGCACGCAACTACCTGCGCTTCAACGGCAATCTCGGCTACCGCTTCGGTGATAACGCCGAGACGCGCTTCTTCGCCGGCGTCAACCATATCCGCCAGAAGATCCCCAGTTCGCTCAGCCGTTCGCGCACCTACAGCGACCCGCGGTCAACGGACCCCTCGAGTTTCGCGAAGGGCACGCGCCGCGACATCGATTCGCTGCGGCTTTCCAATCGCACGACGTTTCGCTTCGGCGATGACGAGCTGACTTTCTCGGCCTGGTATCACCACAAGGTGCTGTTCCATCCCCTGTCGTTCGGCATTGTCGACAATGTCTCCGACGATGGCGGCGGCAGTGTGCGCTGGAAAGGCACCGGCATGATCGGCGGCCTGAAGAACGAATATGTCGTGGGCGCCAACCTCTTCACCGGGGTGAATGTCAACAAGACCTACATCAACAGCAACGGCCACCGGAACGGCCTGATGAACCACGTCGATGAGCATTCGACCAACATCGAGCTCTACGGCGAGAACCGGATTTATCTCGACCCGACCGTCGCCATCATCGTCGGTGCCCAGTTCAACCGCGCGCGACGGCGCCTGGAGGACAAGTTCCTGAGCAACGGTGATGACAGCGGCAGCAAGACCTTCACCAGCTTCAATCCCAAGATCGGTGTCCTGTGGCAGCCGCGCCAGGACCTCCAGGTCTTCGCCAATCTCAGCCGCGCCTCGGAGCCGCCGACCTTCTCCGAGCTCAACCCCAACGCCAACCCAGGCTTCGCCAACCTCAAGCCGCAGAAATCGTGGACGGCCGAGATCGGTACGCGCGGCAAGTGGCGCGGCATCGGCTTCGACGTGTCGCTCTACCGCGCCTGGGTTCGGGATGAACTGCAGCTTTTTGTCGTGCCGGGCTCGGGCGACGGCGGCTTCGCACTGAATGCCGATCGCACGGTTCATCAGGGCGTCGAGCTCGGTCTCGATGCCACGCTGTTCGAAGGGCTGGCGACACCGGCGGCCGGAACCAAGGACAAGATCGACGCGCGGCTGGCCTACACATTCAGCGATTTCCGGTTCCGCAACGACCCGGTCGCCGGCAACAACCAGATCCCCGGCGCGCCACGCCACTACCTCCGCGCCGAACTGCGTTACAGCCATCCGCTGGGCTTCTGGTTCGGGCCGAACATCGAGTGGGTGCCGCAGGGCTACTACGTCGACAACGCCAACACCAAGGCATTCCGCACCCGGTCCTATGCGCTATTCGGCGCCCGGGCGGGATGGACGTTCGAAAACGGGCTCAGCGTCTTCCTCGACGCCCGCAACCTGTTCAACAAGACCTACGTCTCCAATACCAACGCACGGCCGGTCGCAACGCCGGTCGACCAGCTCTACAATCCCGGTGAAGGCCGCGCCGTCTTCGTGGGGCTGGAGTTCAAGTGGTAAACACTCCCGGGAGTGCGGGCGTTCCGCTCGCTCAGTCGGGCGAAAGCAGAGCTTTCGCCCGATGCGGGCCAGGGGCCAGGTTTAGAATACCTTGGCCAAGGTGAGACGGAAGGCACGTGGCTCGGCGGGATGGAAATGGCGGTCATCGACGCCGTCGGGGGCCTCGCCCTGCAGGCGCGAGGCATAGAAATAGTCGATCTGGCTGGCCTTCTTGTTCAGCAGGTTGAAGACATCGAGTTGAACGCGAACACCATTATCGAAGGCATAGCCGACGCGCCCGCTGACCAATGTCGTCGATCGCGAACGCACGCTGTTGTCTTCGATCAAGGGACGCGGCCCGAAATAGCGCAGCCGCAGGGCGCCGAACCAACCCAGGTCCTCGCCCAATTCGACACCAGCCGAGATCACGACACCGGGCGCGCCGGGAATACGCTTGCCGGCCGGATCGCGATTGGTGAAACGCGCGCGCGTGACGGCGACGTCAAGATCCAGCGCCAGCCACGGCATAGCCTGGTAGTGGTTCGTCCATTCGATGCCGACACGCCGGCTGGGGCGGCTTGCCTCGGTCGTGCCGGCATCGCCGACAAACAGGATCTCGGAATCGAAGGTCAGCACGAAGAGCGCCAGCGAACTGTCGAGCCCCTTCAGCGCCTGGGTGCGCACGCCGATCTCGGCCCCCTTGGAGCGCACCAGCAGCGGCACGCGCGACTGCGGCGACACTTTGTCGATTGGATCGACCGAGATGGTGACACCCCGTACGTCGTTGCTGTGGAATCCAAAACCACCGTTCAGGAACAGCTCGGTCTTGGCAAACGGCCCCAGCACCAGGCCCGCCTTGGGGCTGGCGATGAAATCGTGCGTCTTGCCCGAGTTGGCCGGCGTATCGCTGCGCACCTGGGCATCAAAATAGTCGCCGCGCACACCGACGCTCGTGCGCAGCCAGTCCGTCCAGCGCGTGGCGTTCTGGATATAGAAGCCGAGACTGGACTCCTTCACCCGGTCTTCCCGAACGGTCGACAGCGTCTTGCGTTCATGGGTCTTGAGCAGGCCGACGCGAATGTCGTCGAAGCGGCCCTGGAAGCCGATCCGGGTCTCCGTTGGCCGGTCGCCCAGGCGACCTTTGAAGGTATGACTCGCATTCAGGCCCAGGATGGTGCGCTTGTCGCGCTGCCGGAACTGATCGCCATCGACCGGATCGTCGAGAAAGAAGGTGAAGTTGCTGAACAGGTTCAGCGTGCTGCGGATCGCATAGGCCTCGATCCGGCTGCTGCTGTCGTCATCCGATCGGCTCCAGCGCCCCGACAGGCTGAACCGACTGGAAATGCCGCCGTCGGTGCGATCAAGTGAGCCGAAGCGATTGATCAGCCCCGATGACACCGCACGAGCCGGGATCTGGTCCGTCGCGGTCCACCGGTTGTGATAGCCCATCGCGGCAATGGCAAAGCCGTTATCGTCCGTCCCCTGGCTGTAGCGCGCCACGGCATTGAACTTACGGACGTTGTCGTCGACCTTCCATGGCCCGTCGTAGAAGGTGACCTCACCGGCGGCCAGCACGGTGCCCGGTCCGACCGCGAACGATGTCATGCCAAGCCCACGCCAGTAACCGAAGCTACCGCCCGTGGCCTGCAGCAGGCTGCGATCGAGCTTATCGGCATAGGCCAGGTGAACCGCGCCAGCCGACGAAAAATCACCTTCGTCGGCGAAGTACGGTCCCTTGCGAACGGTGACGCTGCGCAGCAGTTCGGGGATCAGGAAGTTGATGTCGGCGTAGCCCTGGCCGTGGCCATGCGTGCGCATGTTGATCGGCATGCCGTCCAGGGTGATCGCAAGGTCCGTGCCATGGTCGAGGTTGAAGCCGCGCAGGTAGTACTGGTTGGCCTTCCCCTCGCCGCTGTGCTGGCTGACGATCAGGCCGGGTGTCACCTCCAACGCTTCGCCAGGTCGCGCTGTCGGACGCGACAGCGTGCGCTCGCCCGATATGCTGCGCTCGCTGGCAGCGTCAACCGGCTGCGCCTCGGCCGGCCGCGGCGCCGTGACGACCGTGCGCGGCAACTCCTGCGGCTTCGGGTTTTCTGGAGACTGCTGCGCGAATGCGCCACCACAACCAACGAACAAAACGACCGTGGCTGCCGCCCAACGACCATGGCGGCGCGACTCCCCGCAATTCATTCCCTCTACCCCCAACGCACCCCAACATGCTGAGGGAGGCTACTGTCAATTTTCCGACAAAGGAACCCAGTCACAGCAACGAACTTCGTTGCACTTCAGCGACGAGATCTAGGATCCCGTCGCCAATGCTGCATCGAGCGAGCGGTGGAAATGCGCGATCGCACCCTCGAAGCGTCCGTAGGTGAAGACCGTGTTGGCACCGCTGCCGATGCCGCGCTGAATCGCACAGGTCACGTCACGATCCTCGGCAGCGCCGGTCTGGTCGACGAAGGCGGCGTCGCGGGCCACGGCCTCCTGCTGCTCGCTGTCGCTGCTGCCGATATTCGACAGTGCGAACGTGATCAACCGCGTGCGGTCGATGGACACCGGCTCCAGAAGGACCACCTTGGTGTGCTGCGACAGCACTGCGATCATCACGTTGGGAAACAGGTGGTAGACGTAGGTCAACAACCCGTCGACGCGGCGGCGTTCCGGCGGCACGTCCGCCAGCTTCGCGATGCGTCGGAACGGGAAGGTCACGCGGCTGTTGCGGCCGAACTGCTCGATCACGTTGAGATTGTCGAATCCGTAGGGATAGAACGTATCGCGGTGGGTCGAGCGGATGTGATAGCCCTCGAGAAAGCCCTCAGCCACGATCTTCCAGTTGGCTTCGGTTTCGCTTTCAGTCCTGGCAAAGATCTTCTGCTGCGGCCCGATCAGGTCGGGCAACGTGTCCAGTACGCCAGCGTTGTCGATGTCGCCGTCCTGCGCCACGAACACCAATCCAGATCGTTCGACCGCAGGCACGGAGACAAGGCCGTGCGTCGCCTTGTCGAGATCGGGGAAACCGTACTCGTGCGGGATGTGGCTGAGGCTGCCGTCAAGCCGGTAGGTCCAGCCGTGATACCGGCAGACGAAGGCCTTGGTGCATCCGGAGCCTGTCGCGACCAGCATGCCGCGATGGCGACAGGCGTTGCGGAACGCCCTGACCGCGCCATCCTGGCCGCGGACGACGATGATCGGCGTGCCGGCGGCCTCGCGCGCGATGTAGGCCCCCGCCTCCGCCAGCGCGGCCGAGGGACAGAACGGGACCGGAAGCCGCCGCAGCAGGTTAATTTCGGCAGCCAGCCGATCCCCCGACCGATAGTTCGCCACAGGCTCCCGCCAGATGTCGTCGCTGAGATCGGTAGTGCCCTTTTCGATATGCTCGAGAATGCGCTGCGTCACCTTCTGGTCGCTCATCAGGATCGTCATGGTGTTCCTCCTCGTGATCGAAGGATCGGGTCGCACCGCTTCACCAGCAAGCGAAACGCAGCCGCCCATCGGTGAACCCCATTCATCCGTAATCGGCAAAGAAAGAGAGTGACCGCTCAAATAATTTCTGTTAGATGCGGGCGCCATAACGCGGCGGGGTGATTTGCACACTTCCGCCCACCAATGGAGACCGTCTTGGCGATTCCTGCCCGTCTTTTCTCACCCAGCCTCGAGCAGGTCGCGAATGTCGCGACGGCACAAACGATGCTCGCCGGTATCAGGGAATATCTGGACGAATACGCCCGCGAGATCTTCGATCTCTGGTTCGAGGGCAAAGTCAACGGCGAGGTGACGTTCGACAACCCGAAATGGGCCAACTACATGCGGGCGGAAGCCAACCTCGCCCGGCATATCGATACGCAACTCAGCGCCTACGCCGACTCTCTCGCGGCGGAAGTCGCTGCCAACAACGGCCGCCTATCGCGCCCCTTCAAGCTCACGTTCCACGCCGAAGTCGGCAGCAGCACGGGTGGCTACCGCACGGGCTATGCCGTGCTTCACGGCTCCAACAAGAGCGCCGGCGATTTCCAGGTGACAGGCAATCTGATGGCCACGCGGCTGGCCCCGGCCCAGGGGGTCTACACAGTCACATTCAACAACCTGGTGTTCGTCTTCAACGACATCGTTGACGCCAACAAGAAGTACGCCAGCGACGTCACGGGATTGCGGTTGGCCAACAATCTGGCGCGCGTCCTGCGCGTGGGGCCGCCGCGGGACTACATCCTGCGCATCAAATGGTCGCCAGTCGGCCCCAAGGTGTTTCAGTCAGGCCCCTACAGTAAGACGCCCGGAGCCGCCGTGACCCCGCCCTTCCGCCGCTGAGACAAGCAGTTACTGCTTGGCGTTGCCGAACACGGCGTGGCGCACCGTGTCGCCGGGCTTGATTCCCAGCATGCGGGCGGCGCCGCCGTTGATCTCCAGCACGGCGCGCACCGGCGAACCGCTGTCGATGTTACGGGTCGACAGCGGTTCGGTGTTGGCATGAATGCGCGCGATGGTGCCGTCGGCGTTGATGAACAGCATGTCGAGCGGAATGAGCGTGTTGGCCATCCAGAACGACAGCGGCTGCGTGCGGACAAAATCGAACAGCATCCCTTCATGCACGCCGAGCTTCTGGCGGAACATCAGGCCGCGCTGCTGCTGTTCGGGCGTCAGCGCAAGCTCGACATCGAATTTCTGCTCGCCGGCGGCAGTGTCGATGACGAGGCTCGATTTCTCGAACGCCACCGCCGGCGGCGCCGGTTGCGCCACGGCAACGGGCACCATGCTGGCAAAGACCAGAAGAGCAAACAGGCCGGCGACCACCCGTCGTCCGACCGCGACCAACGCATCGCTTCGCACGGCGCTCACCGTCATACCTTGTCCACCCCGGTCGGGTGATCGAGCACATAGAGCCACCGGCCATCGGGCTGACGCCGCAAAACCTCGGCACTGGTCCCTTTGCGCTCCGTCGGCTTGCCCGCGGCATCGGTGCCGGTCAGCACCCAGTCGTGGCGCACGAGCGCCAGTCCATCGCGTTCCATGATCATGGCCGCCGTCATGGTCATGCGTGGCCGCTGCGCGGTCATGCGGGCGAAGGCCTCACGGATGGCCGCCTTGCCGACCACGCGCGCGCCAGGCTGCGGCGCCAGCACGGCGTTCTCCTCATAAAGGCTGGTCAGGGAATCCAGGTTGCCGGCGGAGAATGCCTCGGCGAACGCGCCGGCCATGTCCTCGACCCGCATCACCACCGCCATGAGCACCCTCCTCTGCTGGACGGCGCGCATGGTAGCGGGGAGAGATGGCAAAAAGAAAGCCGCTTGCAGCATGCACGACACCTCGCCATCATCGCACCTTGTCACCGGGGGGAGCCGCGACAGGCGGCTGAGAGGTCTGACAGGACGACCCCTGGAACCTGATCCGGTTCGCACCGGCGTAGGGACGGGTGAGCATGTCGTCGATCACGGCCGCTCCGACAGGGGCGTCCTCCAGTCATTACCCTGAAGGCCTCGCACGCGACGCGGGAACGGCGCCGACCGGCCTGCCGGCGGCGCCGGCCATCCGCTTGAGTGCCGCCCGTGTGCTGTTCGAAGGCACGGCGCTGTTCGACGGGCTGACGCTGGTGCTGCCGGCGGGGCGTACCACCTGTCTGCTGGGGCCGTCCGGTGTCGGCAAAACCTCCCTGCTGCGCATGATTGCCGGCCTGCTGGCGCCGGAAGATGGCACGGTGCTGACGACATCGGATGGGCAGGCACTAACCGGACGCATCGCCTACATGGCGCAGACCGATCTGCTGCTGCCCTGGCTTGACGTTCTGGGCAACGCGACCCTGGGACCACGGCTGCGCGGCGATGCCGCGGCGCGTGCTCAGGCCCGACAGCGGGCCACAGCGTTGCTCCAGGACGTCGGCCTCGGCGATCGGCTGACGGCACGGCCCGACGCCTTGTCCGGCGGCATGCGCCAGCGCGTCGCCCTGGTGCGTACCCTGGTCGAGGACCGGCCTGTCGTCCTGATGGACGAGCCGTTCGGCGCCCTCGATGCGATCAGCCGCCTGCAGCTGCAGGACCTCGCTGCCCGCCTGCTGGTCGGCCGCACCGTGCTGCTGGTGACGCACGATCCGCTGGAGGCGGCACGTCTGGGCCATCGCATCCATGTCATGGCGGGCGCGCCGGCGACACTGGACACCGCCTGGGAACCTCAGGGGGCCGTGCCACGAGCGGCGACCGATCCCGGTGTGCTGGCGACGCAGGCCGAATTGCTGCGGCGCCTGGCCGATGCAACGGCTGGAGGTGCGTCGTGACCGGATCGCTCCGCCCCCTGCTGATTGCCGCCGGGCTGTTGGCGCTGTGGGAGGCCGCTGTGTGGGTGGGCGATATCCCGCACTACATCCTGCCGCCGCCCAGCGTCGTAGCACTGGAATTCATGGACCGCAGCGATCTGCTGGCCGAGCACGCGGCGTGGACGCTGATGGAAATCATCATCGGGCTGGTGCTGGGGGTCATCCTGGGCGGCGGTGCCGCCTTGGCGATGGCACGCTCGGTTCGCCTGCGGGCCTGGGGGCTGCCCCTGATGGTGATCAGCCAGGCGGTGCCCGTGTTCGCCATCGCGCCCCTTCTGGTCTTGTGGCTGGGCTATGGGCTGGCCTCGAAAATCGCGATGGCGACGCTGATCATCTTCTTCCCTGTCGCCAGCGCGTTCTACGACGGGCTGCGCCGTGTCGATCCCGGTTGGCTCGACCTGGCCCAGATCATGGGCGCTCCGCCACGAGCGACCTTGATGCGCATTCGCTTGCCCGCAGCGTTGCCGGCTTTCGCGTCCGGCGTGCGCGTGGCGGTGGTCGTCGCGCCCATCGGCGCCATCGTCGGCGAATGGGTCGGCGCCAGCGCCGGCCTGGGCTACTTGATGATGCAACAGCTTGCCCGCGGTCAGACGGCGCTGGCGTTCGCCGCGCTGGTGATGCTCTGCCTCATCGGCGTCGCGCTCTACTTCCTGGCGGACGCCCTGCTGCGTCGCGCGATGCCATGGGTACCGCACACTTCTTGAGCAGCTTTCAACGAACAAGGAGCAGCCATGATCCTCAATCGCCGACAAACGCTGGCCGGCCTGGCTCTCGGCGCCATCATCGCGGCCCGGCCCGCGGCGGCGGCAGACAAGCTCACCGTCTTGCTGGACTGGTTCCTCAACCCCGATCACGCAGCGCTGGTGATCGCTAAGACCAAAGGCTTTTTCGCCAAGCAGAATCTCGATGTGGACCTGATCGTACCGGCCGATCCCAGCGCGCCGCCCAAGCTGGTCGCCGCCGGCAAGGGTGACATTGCGGTATCCTATCAGCCGCAGCTTCAAATGTTCGTGGCCCCCGAACGCGCCAGCGAAGCCCTGCCGCTGGTCCGCATAGGTGCGCTGGTGGCACAGCCGTTGAACGCCCTGGTTTCGCTGGCCGATGGTCCGGTCAAGACCCTCGCCGACCTCAAAGGCAGGAAGGTGGGCTACTCGGTGGCCGGCTTCGAGGACGCGATCCTTGCCGCGATGATCGAAACCGCCGGATTGACGTTGAAGGATGTCACCCTGATCAACGTCAATTTCAATCTCACCACGGCGCTGAAGTCCAAGCAGGTCGATGCAGTGATCGGCGCCTTCCGCAACTTCGAGCTCAACGACCTCGACATCGCCCAGCTCAAGGGCACCGCCTTCCTGGTCGAGAACCATGGCGTGCCGGTTTACGACGAGTTGATCCTGGTGGCCCGTCGCGACGGTCTCGACCCTGGAAAGATGCGTCGCCTGCTGGACGCGATCCGCGAGGCCACGGTTTGGCTGCGCGCCAATCCCGATGCGGCCTGGGCGGAATTCGCCAAGTACGGCGGCAAGGAAATCGCCAATGAGTTGAATCGGCGGGCGTGGAAGGACACGCTGCCGCTGCTGGCGGCCGATCCCGCCAGCCTCGATCGTGCCCGCTACGAGCGCTTCGCGGCGTTTCTCAAGACCCGCGGCCTGATCAAGCGCGACGTGCCGGTGGACAGTTACGTTCGCGAGATCAAGTGATGCGCTACGACAACCGGATCTCGGCGACCTGCAATCCCTTGGGGCCGGTCGTGACGCGCACGCGCACGGTCTGGCCGGGGGTCAGGCTCTCGATACCGTGCCGTCGCAAGGTCGCGGCATGCACGAAGACGTCCTTGTCGGTGGCTTGCGGGCACACGAAACCGTAGCCGCGCTCGGCGTTGTACCACTTCACCAAGCCGACGACGAAGTCGGCTTCGTCTTCCGATGTCTCGCTGGCAGTCGGCGCCTGTGGCGCTTCCGGGCGTGGCATCGGGCCGGCGGTACTGAGGTCCACCGACGTAATGCGCATCACCTGCAACCCCTTGGGTCCCTTGGTGGCATGGCAGCCAAGGGTCACGCCGGGCGCAATATCTTCATGCCCGGCCTGTCGAAGCACCGTGATGTGAAGGAACGCATCGCCGCCGCCCGATTCGGTTGTCACAAACCCGAATCCCTTGGTGGCGTTGAACCACTTCACTCGACCACGGAACTCAACCGTCTCCGGAGCACTGCTGCCTTGCCCTGTTGCCTGGGTCGTCATACAGGCCGATCCCACTTTTTTCTTGTCCCCTAATGAACCCTAACACCGATTCCACGGCGCGGGAACAGTCTCAATTTCACACGGCAAGGCTCTCGACGTAAAGCAACACCGTATACAGAAGGTTTCGACACTACCGCGCAGCCATGGGAGCACGGGCATGGCGTTTTGCGCCGCGCCGGTGACATCAATCCCGAAAATTCACGAACTGGACGGGCCTATCGACATCAAGGCCCCGCACCAGGGCGATCGCAGCCTGCAGATCATCCCTGCTCTTGCCGGTGATTCGCAGTTCGTCGCCTTGGATAGCGGTCTGGACCTTCAGCTTGGAGTCCTTGACCGCCTTGACGACCGATTTGGCAAGGTCGCGATCGATCCCCTGCTTGACGGTCACGATCTGGCGTACGGAATTGCCGGACGCGCGCTCGGACTCGCCAAAATCGAGCGCCTTGTGGTCGAGCTTGCGGCGCACGAAATAGCCGCGCACCAGTTCCTGCACCTGGCGCAGCTTCATCTCGTCGTCGGCAATGATGGTGATGGCATCGTCCTTGCGCTCCAGGGTCGATTTGCTGCCCTTGAAATCGAAACGCGTGCCGATCTCGCGGCGAACACCATCGAGGGCGTTGTCGACCTCGGCCAGGTCAGTCTTGGAAACAATATCGAACGACGGCATGGCGCTGGCAGCTCTCTGCAACAGGGAACGGTACGATCCTAGCAACCGTTGCGGGACGCCGCTACGCTGCCGGCACAACAACGGGGGAAGAGCCGATGATCTCGCGTCGCCGTGTGATGGGATTGCTGGCTGCCACGACCCTGCCCATCCGGGCATCACAGGCGCGCAGCACCACGTGGTCGATGTCGACGGAATACCCGGCCACGTCGATGTCAGGCGAGGGGCTGCGTTTCTTCGCGGACGCCCTGGCGCGTGAAAGCGGTGGCCGGATTGCCGTCAACGTGTCGTTCGACGCCGCCTTGAAGTCGGCCGACGTGCCAACAGCCATCAGCGACCACCGGGTCATGGGCGCCGACGCCTTCGCCGGCGGCCTGGGCCAGTTCGATCCGCTGTTCCTGCTGTCGTCCCTGCCATTTCTGGCCGCCACCCAAGCGGACGCACGTCGTCTTTATGCGGCAGCACGAGTAGCCTACGCCGAACGCCTAGCGCAGGAGGGGCAGGTCCTGCTCTTCGCGACGCCATGGCCCCCTTCCGGGCTATGGGCCAAGAAACCCATTATCGCCCCGGCCGACCTGGCCGGCCTGGCCATCCGAACATATGACGCAACGAGCGCCCAGGTTCTCGCCGCATCCGGCGCCCATCCAGCCAACCTGTCGTTCACCGACACCATGCCCAAGCTGGTCGACGGTTCGATTGCCGCCGTCCTGTCGTCCGGTGACGGTGGCGCCGGCCGCCGCCTGTGGGAGCACCTGCGGCATTTCACCGAGATCAACTATGCGGTGCCGCTCAGTCTCGCGATCGTGAACGCCGGGTACTTCAAGGCGTTGCCAGATGATCTCCACACCGCCGTCGACCGCGCGGCAGAGGCGACCGAAGCCCGGCAATGGCAGTTGTTGGAAACGCGGCTTGCCGCGAACTATGCCCGCATGGCCGAGAACGGCGTCACCATTACCAAGGCCGATGCACTAACCCCCGAACTACGGGCGCTGTTTGCGCGCAGCGCCCGCGATGCCATCGACGCCTGGAAAAAGCAGGTAGGCCCCGAGCGCGCCCGCCTGCTGGCGACCGTGGAAAAGTGAGTTGAACCGATGCGTGTCTTCATTGCCGGTTTCGGCACCGAAACCAATGCCTTTGTCCCCTTCCCGACCGGTCACCGTGCTTTTGCCACCTTCGGCATCTTCCGCGGCGATGCCACGCGTCATCCCCCGGGGTCGATGTCGGGGCCGCTGCATGTCTGGCGCCGCGAGACTGAGGGACGCGGCTGGACGGCGATCGAAGGACTGTTCACGTTCGCGGCACCTTCCGGAATCACATCACGCGCCGTCTACGAAGGATTCCGCGACGAAATCCTGGCCGATATCCGCCAAGCGTTGCCGCTGGACATCGTATTGCTGAACCTGCACGGAGCCATGGTCGCCGACGGCTATGACGACTGCGAAGGCGATATCCTGACCCGCGTGCGGCAGATCGTCGGCCCCGATGTCGTCGTGGGCGCCGAGCTCGACCTGCATTGTCACCTCAGCGCGGCGATGATCCGTGATGCCACAGCGATCGTGATCTACAAGGAATACCCACACATCGACCCGATGGATAGGGCAGCCGAACTGTTCGCGATCTGCGCCGACGCCGCGCAGCACCGGGTCCGTCCCGTCATGGCGCGCTATGACTGCCGGATGATGGGGTCCTACCGCACGCCCGTCGAGCCCATGAAGAGCTTCGTTGCCCGCATGAAGTCCTTCGAGGGCAAGGATGGCATCCTCTCGGTCTCGATGGCGCACGGTTTCGCCTTTGCCGATGTCGAGGATGTCGGCACCCGCATGCTGGTGGTGAGCGACGGCGATATCGGCAAAGCCGAACGCCTCGCAGCCCAACTCGGCCGCGAACTCTTTGCCGATCGCCACAACTTTATCACGCGCTTCCTGACGCCGGACGAAGCCCTCGACCGAGCCGGCGCCCACAACGAAGGCACCGTGGTGCTGGCCGATCGCGCCGACAATCCGGGCAGCGGCGCACCCGGCGATTCGACGTTCCTCCTGCGTCGTATCCTCGACCGGCGCGCCGGTCCTACGCTGTTCGGTGTCATGTGGGATCCCATCGCCTTCCAGATCGCGGAGGAGGCCGGAGTCGGCGCGACGCTCGACATGCGGCTGGGCGGCAAGAGCGGCAAGGTGAGCGGCGATCCCGTCGACCTGCGTGTCACGGTGCGCCAGATCGCCTATGGCGTGCAGCAGCCCTATGGTCCCGTAATGTCGCCGCTGGGTGATCTCGTGTGGCTGTCGTCCGACCTGGCGGACATCGTGGTCAACAACCTCCGCACGCAAACCCTGCATGCCGATGCGTTCCGGGCACTGGGTATCGATCCGACCCGCTATCGGCTGGTGGTGGTGAAGTCGGCGCAGCATTTCTACAACGGCTTCGCGCCGATCGCGAAAGAAACGCTCTACGTCACCACACCAGGCGGCGCCGAGCCCGCCTATACGCGCCTGCCCTACACCAAGCGCACGACGCCCTTCTGGCCGAAGGTCGAAGATCCGTTCGCCGGCTAACGGCGCGTTCATGACGGCAAAACCTTGAGCGCGACGACACCACCCACGATCGCGACGATGGCCATCAGACGCGCTGCGGTCATTGCCTCGCCGAACAGCAGCAGGCCGGCGAGCACCGAACCGACGGCACCGATGCCGGTCCATACCGCGTAGGCGGTCCCCAGTGGCAGGATCTTGAGGGCCTGCGTCAGCAGGCCCAGGAAGACGATCAGCGCCACCACGGAGACCGCGGTCCAGCCGAGTCTGGTGTAGCCCGCCGCATACTTGGTAGCGACGGCCCAGACGACATCGGCAATCCCCGACAGGACCAGGAACAACCAGGCGACAGAATTGGACATGACATACTCCTTGGATACACGGGCCTGTGCACGGCGGATCAAAAGCCCTTGATGACGGCGACGCCCGCGAGCAGCGCGATCACACCGGCGAGGCGGAGGCTGGAGGCTGGGCGCCGAGGCAGGCGAAACCAGCCGTAGCGGTCGACGAGGACCGAGGCGGCCTGTTGGCCGGCAACGGTGAACCCAACCACGGCCGACGCACCGATCACCGGCATGCCGACGAAAACGGTGGTGACGTAGATCGCGCCCGCGAAGCCGCCCAACCAGCCCCACCACGGCATGCGCACGATGCCACCCAGGCCCGGCGCCGGTGCCTTGAGCACGGCCATGGCGAGGAGCAGCACGACGATCATCGACAGCGCCGCCACCAGGAAGCTGACCGTACCGACGGCGAACGGGGCACCGATCTGGGCGCGCAGGAGCGCGTTGACGGCGCCCTGGACCGGCAGCACAGCACCAGCCGCCAACGCCAGCGCAACCCAGCCGAGCTTCGAGGCCGACAGTGTCGATGCCGCGCCCTGCTGTCCCAGGACGATGGCCGCGGCGCCACCCAGCACGGCCAGTCCGCCGATCATCATCGATGTGCCCAGCGGCGCAATCGGTACGCCCAACAGGCCGAAGTGATCCAGCGCCAGCGAGGCCAGCATCTGGCCGGCGATGAACAACCCGACGCTCACTACCGCACCGAGCCGCGGGAAGAGCAGGATCGTCGACACCACGTAGAACGCCGACGCCGTGCCACCCAGCACGTGCCACCAGCGCGCGTCACCCAGCGCCAGCAGCGTACCCAAGGTGCAGGTCAGCGCGGCGATGACCGCGAGCGCGATCGTGCCAACCGAGAGCTGGATCGCGGTGGCCCCGAACGGACTGCCGACCGCCTTCGAGAGTTGGGCATTGGCACCCGCCTGGACTGCGAGCAAAGCGCCGGCGACAAGCGAGGCGGGGATGAGCAGGTTTTCCATGGTCGATTTCCTTGACGACGTTGTTCGGTCTTAGGCGGCATGCTCGTGCGACAGGCGCGGCACCTCGAGGCCGCGCCGCACGGCGGGCCGCTGGGCGATGTCGGCGTACCAGCGCGACAGGTGGGAAAAGGCATCGATCGGGACACCGATCTTGGCGACGGCGGCATGGATCCAGGGCCATGTCATCACGTCGGCGATGCCGTAGTCGCCCACCAGATAGGCACGTTGTGCCAGTGTCCGGTCGAGCACACCCAAGACGCGTTGCGCTTCGCGTTCGAAGCGCGCGATGACGGACGGGATCTTCTCGGTCGCGAAGATCTTGAAGTTCCAGAGCTGGCCCAAGGTCGGACCGACATGGGCGGCCTGGAACAATGTCCACTGCAGCGTCGTCAGCTGCTCATCGTCGGTCCGGGGCTGCAGCACACCGGTGCGATCGGCCAGGTAGAAGAGGATGGCGCCGGACTCGAACACGGTGCGCTGGCGATCCGGATCGACGATGACCGGAATCTTGTTGTTGGGATTGAGCGTCAGGAAGTCCGGACGATGCTGGTCACCCGCCTCGATGTCGATGACATGCACGCGGTACGGCAGGCCGGTTTCCTCAAGCATGATCGAGGCTTTGTGGCCGTTGGGGGTCTGGTACGTGTAAAGCTCGATAGGGTTCATCACTGGATCCTCTGAGTTCCTTCGAGGACCCAGATAGGATGTGCTTGTACGCACGGCCATCTGTCGATATGCAGTCTGTCACTGCATAAACGCACAGGTCGGTCATGGACTGGGATGGACTGCGCTACGTGCTCGCGGTCGGCAGCGAGGGCACGCTGGCTGGCGCGGCACGCGCGCTCGGCGTCAATCACACCACGGTCCTGCGCCGCATCGCGGCGTTCGAGGACGCAGCCGGTGTGCGATTGTTCGAACGACTGCCGTCGGGTTACGTGCCGACCGAAGCCGGCGAAGCGCTGATCGACGCCGCGCGGCAGATCGATACCACCGTGACCGGCCTCGAACGACGGTTGGCAGGGCAGGATCTGCGATTGTCGGGAAGTTTGCGGGTCACGACCGCCGACACGCTGATGGCATCACTGTTGCCCGAGATGCTGAGCGAGTTTCGGGCAGCCCATCCGGGTATCGTCGTCGAAGTCGGCGTCTCGAACGTGATGCTGAACCTGACCAAGCGTGATGCCGACGTGGCGATCCGCACCGCGGTCGACCCGCCGCAGACGCTGGTCGGCCGCCGCATCGCCGCCATCGCCTACGGCGTCTATGCCAGCCGCGCCTACCTCGATCGCACCCCGGCGCCCCGCAAGAGCTGGCACAGCCACGCCTGGCTGCTTCCCGACGACAGCCTTGCCGGTACAGTCGCCGCGCGCTGGTTCCGACGGGAAATGCCCGATGTCGCGGTTGCCGGCCGCGCCGACTCGCTTCTGGCATTGCGCGACCTTGCCACGGCCGGCCTGGGGCTCGCCGCCCTGCCCCGCTATCTCGGCGACCTGTCACCCGGCCTGGTGCGGCTTGGCGATCCTGGCATTCCTCCATCCTCGGCGCTCTGGATCCTGACGCACGAGGACCTGCGGCGCACCGCCCGCGTGCGCGCCTTCACCGAGTTCATGGCTCAGGCGTTCGTACGCCGTCGCGGACGGCTGGAAGGCAAATAACCGTTCCGCCGTTAAGCCAGATGCTGCTGGCGATCGCGCGCAAGGCTCTGCCGGATGGCCTCCGACAGGGAATCGGCCCGATAGGGCTTGGAGAGAACGATGAAGCCTTCTTCGAGCACGTCGGCGGCAGCGTGGCTGTAGCCACTGGTGAGCAGGATCGGAACTTGAGGAAAGTGCTGGCGAACCTTGCGCGCGAACTCCAGGCCGCTCATGCCGCCGGGCATCACGATGTCGGTGAATATCAGGCCGAACCGCTGGCCGCTCAGCAACAAGGCAAGTGCCGTGCGCGGATCGTGCACGTGCTGTGCCTGATAGCCGATCAAGCGCAGCATGCGCGTGGCGACGTTCGCGACATCATCGTCATCCTCGACGAGGAGAACCGTGCCGGTGCTGTGGCGTAGCCGCAGGGGTGCCTGCCCCGGGCCCGCCGCCTCAGCCTGTGTCGAACGCGGCAGCAGCAGCGTAACCGTGGTGCCCTGTCCGAGCTCGCTGCGAATGGTCGCCAGCCCGCCGGCCTGCTGCGTGAAGCCATAGACCTGGCTCAAGCCCAGGCCAGTGCCTTTGCCGATCTCCTTGGTCGTGAAGAACGGCTCGAACACGTGGGCCAGGGCCGCCGGATCGATTCCGGTACCGGTGTCGGTAATGCCGACCGACACGAAATCACCGACCAGCCCGATGTCCGTCTCACCGTCGTCCGGCAGTGTCATGTTCATGGCGTCGATGCGCACCAGACCGCCGCTCGGCATCGCGTGACGGGCATTGACGCAGATGTTCAGCAGAGCCAGTTCCAGCTCGCCAAGATCGCACCAGATCGGCCAGAGATCATCGGCCAACGTCAACACGATGCGAATATCACCCCGTAGCGCCCGTTGCAGCAGTTCCGTGATGTCCTGGACCCGCGATCGTAAATCGACCCGCTCCGGCCGCAGCGCTTGCTGGCGCGAAAAAGCCAGCAGCTGGCGGGTCAGTCGCGCACCGCGCTCGGCCGCGCGCTCGATCGTGTTCACGGCTTGTACGTCTTCGGGTGACTGAAGGCGGTCGAGCAGAAGCTCTGCCGTGCCTTCGATCACGGTCAGCAGGTTATTGAAGTCGTGGGCAACGCCACCCGCCAACCGACCGATCGCCTCGAGCTTCTGGGTTTCGCGCAACGCCTCCTGCGCGCGTTCCCGCTCGCGAACTTCGGTCTCCAGTTGCTGCGTCCGCTCCAGCACACGCTGCTCGAGGGTCTCGTTGAGATGACGCAGCCGCTCTTCGCTTTCGCGCAGCGCACGATTGCTGCGCTGCAGTTCCTGCGCCCGGCGGAAGACTTCTGCTTCGGTGCGCTCGGCGCGCTCCTGCAAATCCTGGGTCCGGCGCTCCTGAGCCAGTTCCTGCTGCTGCGCCCGAACGAACTCGGTAACGTCCTCGACGCGGTGGATGATCCAGACAACGTCGCCTGCCTCATCGAGGACGGGTGAATTGACCGGGCTCCAGTAGCGTTCCTCGAAACCGCCACCTTCCGATACCGGGCGGCGCACATCGTATTTCTGCACCGCCATGGTGTCGGGCACGCGGTCCGCGATCACGCGCAGCAGCGAAGCACGCAGGTTGCTGACCCCAGTGGCCATCGGGTCATCGGGATTGTCGGGAAAGACGTCAAAAATGTTGCAATCGAGAATCTCCTCGCGCCGCGTCATCGTCGCCGCCAGATAGGCGGCGCTGACCGCGGCGATCCGGAGATCGGGGCGCAGAACCAGATACAGTCCGGGAATAGCTTCAAACAGAGCGCGAAAATCGAGCGCGTTGTGAGAAGCCGCCATGCGCTTCCCTCATCATCATTCAAGTAATGCCTACATCTTAAAATAGAACTAGCCTAATATACCACTCGAAAATACGCTCGGACCGGCGGAGCGGCCGCCGGTCCTGCCGATGCACCGTGGCGCGAAATCCCTACGCTTCAGCGTGCCAGCGGTTCCAATGCGGCCGCAACCGCACGCCCGACACCCGCGATCGTCGCGTGCTGCCGCTCGGCGCTGGCCGACGTGCCGGTAAGATAGACAGCCATGATGACGGGCGCACGGCCCGGCGGCCAGCCCAGGCCAATGTCATTGCTCGTCCCCTTGCCCGATCCAGTCTTCTCGCCGATGCGCCAATCCCTGGGCAGGCCGGCGCGCAGCCGCGTGTCGCCCGTCTTGTTGCCGATCATCCACGCCGTCAGTTGCTGGCGCGATGCTTCCGACAACGCCGTTCCCAGGACGAGTGTGCGGATATTGGCCGCCATGGCCGCGGGGGTGGTCGTATCGAGCACGCCATCCGCGTCATTGAGACCGGGTTCACTACGATCATGGCGCGTGACCGTATCACCGAGCGACCGCACATACGCCGTCAGTCCTGGGGGGCCGCCGAAAGTGGCGATCATCAGGTTCACCGCCGTATTGTCGCTCAACACCATGGCCGCTTCGCACAACTCCGCCAGCGACATGCCCATGCCGCCGACGCGATCCTTGGTCGCCGGTGAATACGGCAGGATATCGCCGCTCTCGAAGCGAATGCGGCGGTCGAGTTTCTCCTTGCCGGCATCGACACGCGCCAGGACGGCGGCAGCCGCCAGCAGTTTGAATGTGCTGCACATCAGGAACCGTTCGTCGATGCGATGCCCGACCTGGATGCCGCTTGCCGTGTCGATGACGGCGACTCCCAGCCGCCCCCCGCTTTCAGCTTCGAGCTTCGCAAGGTCGCCGGCCAGCCTGCCGGACAAACCACCCGCGGAACGCGCCAAGCCTGCCCTGCCCGCGGCGACAGTGCCGAAAAAGCCACCGCATGTTGCCGCCGAAAAAAGACGCCGTGTGATCATCGCTACTCTCCGTTACTGGCGGGCGCAAAATGTCGGCGGAGATGGTCATTGACAAACGATGATAAATCCGGCGACCCACTAGGAAAATTTGGGTCTCCGTTCTCAGCCCGGACAAGGCACCATGTTGAACTCCCATGTTCCCCTGAACGCGTTGCGCGCCTTCGAGGCATCAGCCCGTCATCTCAGCTTCACCAAGGCCGGCTTGGAGCTGCGCGTCACTCAGGCTGCCGTCAGTCACCAGGTGAACAGCCTCGAGGAAATCTTGGGTCTGCGCCTGTTCCGGAGATTACCGCGCGGCCTCGCATTGACCGACGAAGGCCAGGCCCTGATCCCTGTTCTCGCCGATTCCTTCGGCCGCATTCGTGCCGTGTTGGAACGGTTCGAGGACGGACATTTTCGCGACGTGGTGACCGTCGGAACGGTCGGCACGTTCGCCACCGGATGGCTGCTGCCGCGACTGAAGGAATTTTGCGATATCCATCCCTATGTCGACCTGCGTCTGCTGACCAACAACAACCGCGTCGACATCGCGGGCGAAGGCCTGGACTACGCGATCCGCTTCGGCGACGGATCCTGGCATGGTACCGAGGCAGCGCCTCTGTTCACGGCGCCCTTGTCGCCGGTCTGCGCACCCGACATCGCGAAAAAACTGCGGCGCCCGGCGGACCTGGCACGCCAGACCCTGCTACGCTCGTACCGCGCCGATGAATGGGCGCATTGGTTCGAGGCGGCCGGCGTCCCCTGCCCGGTCGTACGCGGCGCCATTTTCGATTCATCGGTCACCATGGCCGAGGCCGCCGCCCAGGGTGCCGGCGTTGCGCTGCTGCCGGTCCGGATGTTCGCGCGCGAACTGCGCCAAGGCCGCATGGTGCGGCCCTTCGGTGTCGAGATCACGCTGGGTGCCTACTGGCTGACGTGGCTCAAGTCGAAGCAGCAGACCAAGGCCATGCGCGCCTTCCAGGACTGGCTGCTGCAGTCCGTCGCCGCGCCCGAACCGGTCACGTCAAAAACGCGCCGCCGTTCACGTGGATCGTCTGGCCGGTGATATAGCCACCGTCGGGACCGACCAGCAGGCGCACCATGGCGGCGATCTCCTCGACCGTGCCTTTGCGCTGCAGCGGGATCGTCCGATCGGTCAGGGTGCCGGGCAAGACGCCGGCCGCGGCACCGCGTACCGTGTCGATCGCACCGGGCGCCACGCAGTTGGACGTGATGCGATGAGGTGCCAGCTCGATGGCGAGCGCCCGCATCAACCCTTCCAGGCCCGCCTTGGAGGCGCAGACATGGCAGCGGTTGGGGGTTCCGACATGTGCCGATACACCCGACAGAGCCACGATCGCACCACCGCCGCGTCGGATCAGGTGCGGCGCAGCGGCCTTGGCGAGAATGAAGGCGCCATCCAGGGCAACCGATAGAATCTCGCGCCATTCCGCGTAGGACATCTCCAACAGCGCGGTCTGCCGGCGCAAGCCGGCATTGCTGACGACGATGTCGAGGCCACCCAGAGCATCGACGGCTGCCGCGATCATCTGCTCCACGCTGCGCGGATCGGCGACGTCGGCGATGTACCCCATCGCCTTGCCACCGGCCGCTGTGATCTCGCCCACCACCGCATCGATGGCGGCACGATCAGACCGGCCGTTGACAACCACCGATGCGCCATCCTGCGCCAGGCCCAGCGCAATCGCACGGCCGATGTTCTTGCCGGCGCCCGTCGCCAGCGCAACCTTGCCGTCCAATGGGCGTGTCATGTGTTTCCTCCCACCGCAGGATCGGTCACTGCGCTACGCTGGCCAGCCGGTAGAATCGCGCCGCGGTTCGACTGAACAGGTCAGCCTTCTCCGATGCGCTGGCACCCTTGGCCAGCCGCTTGCAGGCGTTCCAGAACACCGGATAGGCATACGAACCCTTGTCGACGGGAAAATTGCTCTCGAACATGCAACGCTTCGCACCGAAGGCCTCGATGCAGGTTTCGACATAGGGCTTCCACGTCGCGGCCAGGGTTTCGGATGACGGTGGCTCATCCTTCTCGTGGAAGTCGAAGCCGTTGATGCGCATGCCGAGGCCACCCAGCTTGACGTGCACGTTGGGACAGGCAGCGAGGGCCCGGATCGCGGGTTGCCAGCGGGCGAACACGTCCTTTTGCTTGCCTGTGTAGGCGCCGATGTGCAGCGGCCCCCCGACGTGATTGAGCACGACGGGCGTATCGGGAAACGCACTGGCCAGCACCGCGAGGTCGTCGATCTGCGGATGATAGAGCCAAGCGTCGAACGACAGACCGAGCTTGCCCAACCGCCCGAAGCCCTCGCGAAAGGCAGCGCTCTGCATCAGATCCTGCGGCACGGCGTAGTTGGGATTTCCGATCGACGGATCGGCGTCCCAGGCCGCGATGTGGCGAATGCCGCGGAAGCGGTCACCGGCCACGCGCAGATGGGCGTCCAGAACCGCCTCGACCCGCGCGCCCAACGTCAGGTCGGCATGACCGACGATGCCCTCGCAGACGTGGGTCTGGCCATAGCCGCCGCTGGCACTCATCGCCGCGATGCCGTTCACGAACTCGGTCTCGCCCAGCGGTTTCAGTTCCGCCGGACCGTCGGCGCGATACATGGCCCGGCACTGCACGAACACCGTGGCCACGATATTATGACCGCTGTTGGTGTCAGCCAGCAGTTCGGGCAGCAGATAGCGCCAGCCCAGCCGATCCCAGAGATGGTGGTGCGGATCGACGATCGGCAGGTCCGGCTCGAGGATCTCTTCGCGGCGGCGGTCGAGCCAGTCCTCGCGTACCGGCAGGTAACCGTGAAACGGTGATGAAGCCGTCGTGTTCATGGGCCTGTCTCCTCCGCTCTCAAGATCACGCTTTCGCCTGCACGCGACCAGGCAGGTCGAGCCCGACACCCTGCAGATCACCGAACAGATCGTAAAGCGTCCGCACGTCTGCGGCCGGCAGCGGCGGCTTGAGGATCGACTCGATGTTGGCGCGCAGGTGGGCGCGCTTGCCGGTGCCGAACAGCACCACATCGGCACCCGGTTCATGGCGTGCGAAACGATAGGCCGCATCGGTGAGGCTGGTGGCACCGCCCGCATGCAAAAGAAAGTCCAGCGGCGCCTCGGTGTCACCGAATCGGGCAGGCAGCCGGCCCTCCGCGACAAGGCCCTTCACTGTCTGCGCCAGCAGGCCCGGGACGCTGAAGATATTGCGCACCACGAACATCAGCAGGGTGCCGATGCCCTCACGCCGGGTGTGGGGAAAAACCTGCCGACGGGCGCCCTGGTTCATCATGTGAAAGGCCAGCATCATCACTTCCCAGCATGGGTCGTGAACGGCCTGTTGCAGCATCGCCTGCTGGGGATCGTGAGGACCGGTCTCGGTAATCCCGAGATGGCGCAGTTTGCCTTTCTCCTTTTCACGCAGCAGGGCTGGCGCCAGGACGTCGCGGGCATGCGCGTAGGCCGCCGGTGCCACCGCATGCAGATGAAAGACATCGACATACTCCGTCCCCAGCCGACCCAGCGAATCCTCCAGCGCGCGGACCACATCGGTCGCGGACTGCAGGTTTCCACCGTGGCGGGTCAGGCACTTGGTCGAAATCACCACCGAGTCGCGTGGCACGGCCTGAATGGCGCGGCCAACAAGGTCCTCCGTGCCATAGGCCTCGGCGGTATCGATAAAGTTCACGCCCAGATCGAGCGCCTCACGCACCAGCGCGACGGACTCGTCCTCGCCAAGTCCGGTACCACGTCCGATTCGACTGTTGCCGCCGCATCCCAGGCCGGCGACGCTGACGCGCAAACCGGTCCGGCCAAGCGTGGTGTAATCCATGCACCGTGCCTCCGCGACATGACCGTTCCAGCATGCCGGCCGCCCGGCCAGCAGAGAACGGCCAAACCCGACTGACAGATGTGCAGCCGGCGGACTCGCGACAATTGAGCCGACACCGCTAAGATGGGCACCGGTTCATCAGCCCAGGGAAACGCCCCATGATTCATGAGCTTCGCATCTATCGCTGCGTGCCCGGCCGCCTGCCGGCGCTACTCAAGCGCTTCGAAACCATCACGTTGAAGCTGTGGGACAAGCACGGCATTCGTCAGGCCGGTTTCTGGACAGTGGCCGTCGGCGAGTCGAACCAGGACCTGTACTATCTGTTGGCCTGGGAGTCGCTGGCCGAGCGCGAGCAGAAATGGACGCGCTTCACCACCGATCCGGAATGGCTGGCGGCGCGCGCCGAAACCGAGAAGGACGGCCAGATCGTCGCCAACGTCAGCAACGCCCTCCTGCAGCCGACCGCATTCTCGTCGGTCAAATAACGGAGGGTGATCGTGGCTGGAAAATATCTATTCATCGTCTCCATGGATATCGAGCCCAGCAAGGAAGATCTGTTCAACGAGATCTACGCCGAGCACATCGGGTTCATGCAGAAGGTTCCCGGCGTCGGCGCTGTGCGCCGCGCCAAGACTGAGGCCGCCGCCGTCATGATCGGCGGTGAAAAGAAACCGATCACCGGTGAGGATGTTCCCACCTACACCGCGATCTACGAACTCGACAGCCCTGATGTGCTGCTCAGTCCGGCATGGCAGGAGGCGGTGGAGGCCGGCCGCTGGGCAACGCAAGTCAGGCCCTACACCAAGAACCGCCACCACGTGCTGCGTCGGGTGATTTGAGGAAAACCTGGGCGCGGGCCCTCTGGCCCGCGCCCCCGGCTATGCCGCCAACGCCCTGGCGGCGGCGTCGAACGCGGCGAGTGTCGTGGCCACATCGCGCTCGTCGTGCGCCAGCGAGATGTAGAACTTGCTGTCGCCCTTGAACACGCCGTTTTCGCGCAGGGCCTGATTGAAGCGGCGCATCATCTGCGCATCGCCGCGGGCGGTATCGCGATAGTCGCGCATCTCACCGTCGGCGAACACCACGTCGAACAGCGGCGGCACGCCGATCACCCGTGCCTTGACGCCGGCCTTGTCGAGGCGTGCCTGCAGGCCTTCCATCAGCGTACGGCCGGTGGCGAACAGGCGTTCGTAGACGCCGGGGCGACGCAGAACCTCCAGGGTAGCCAACCCCGCGACCGCCGCGATGGGATTGCCGCTCAACGTGCCGATCTGCGGCAGGAAGCCCGCCTCGCCCACGGCGCCACGATCGAAATGCGCCATGATGTCGGCCCGCCCGGCGATCGCTGCCAGCGGGAAGCCGCCGCCCACCACCTTGCCCAGGGTGCAGATGTCGGGCGTCACGCTATAGAAATCCTGTGCCCCGCCATACGCGAATCGGAAGCCGGTCACGACTTCATCGAAGATCAGCGGAATGCCGTGGCGCTGCGTGATCTCGCGCAGGCCCTGGAGAAAGCCTGGCTGCGGTGGAACCGAGCGTTGCATCGGCTCGACGATCACGCCGGCCAGATCGTCGAGGTGCTCGCTGATCAGCGTCGATGCCGCATCGAGATCGTTGAACGGCGCCACCAGCATTTCCTGGCGCAAGGCGGCGGGAATGCCGGCCGAGTCGGGTGCCGCCTGCGGGAAGTTGCCCGACCGTGTCGGCCACAGGCTCATCAGCCCGTAGTCGCTCATGCCGTGATAGCCGCCCTCGAACTTCAGGATCTTGTCGCGCTTGCGAAAGGCGCGCGCGACGCGCATGGCGTAAAGGTCCGCCTCCGAGCCGGTCGACACGAAACGCACCTTCTCGGCACACGGGACCGCCTCGACGATGGCGTCGGCGAGTTGGATGCCGTGCTCGTTGTTGGCGAAGAACGTGGTGCCGCGCGGCACCTGCTCCAGCACCGCCTTGGTGACGTCGGGATGCGCATGGCCGACCAGCATCGGCCCCGAGCCGAGCAGAAAGTCGACGTACTCATTGCCACTGACATCCCAGACGCGGCCGTTCTTACCTTCGCGAATAACGACCTCGCTGGTCGTGTTGCCGAAGCCGCCGGCAGGCAGCACGCGTCGCGCCGTCTCGACGATGGAGGACTCGGTCTCCGATGCACGCAGTGTCATGGATTTCACCAGGATCGACGGAATGATCCTGACGGTAGCGCGGACGACCCGGCGATCCAACCCTGGAAAATCAGGTCGCGCCTTGCGCCCGCGAACGGCCGTAGAAGATCGTCAACCAGATCGCGTAGCCCGCGATCAGCGCGGTCTGGATCCAATAAGGCGTGGTCGACCGGCCGGACAGAACCTCCTGCAGCGCCTGCGAGACGTTCACGGCGCCAAGGCCCAGCACCGTCACCCAGATCGACACCAGCACGGCGGGAACGACGGCGCCGTGCTGCGCGCCGGCAAAGAACAGACATGCGTAGGTGACGACGGCGAACGCGATGATCTTGTCCTGATAGGCATAGAAAGGCGTGTCGTAGTAGACGAACAGGATCGGTACCTTCAGCCCGAAGAAGTGCGCAACGGCCATGCAGCAGAAATAGGCAACCCCGGCCAGCAACGAGTATTTCAGGATCTTCCGGGCCATCGGCTTCTCCAACGCAGCGACGGGCCAGCGTTCCATGCTAGCCTTGGTGGCGCCAGACACAGAAATTTCTGACCTGGGAGCCCGCAGGAGTGCCCTACGACCGCAAACGCCCGGCGCTCGATCCCTGCCCCGTCGAGACGGTGCTAGCCATCGTCTCGGGCAAGTGGAAGGTGCGCATCCTTTATCTGTTGTCGCTGGACCGGCTGAGTTTCGGCCAGCTGCGCAAGGCAACCGCCGGCGTCAGCCAGCAGGTGCTGTCATCCCTTCTCAAGGAACTGGAGGCGGACGGCATTATCCGGCGAACACGCAACAGCAGCGGGTCAATGTACGCCCTCACGCCGGACGGCCACGGACTGGTTTCCCTGCTGACGCCGATGATGGATTGGGGCAAGGCCCGATTGGCCAAGGATGGCGTCGTCTGGACGCCGCCGACCCTGCCCCGACCGCCGCTTCGAGTGCTCCGCTGACACCGACCGCCCCGGCTGCCGCCCGGGGCGACACGCCGGTGTCAGGATTTCGAAGATCGCGTCGTATACGCGCGCCAGCGATCGGCGATCTCGCCGACCACACCCTTGCGGAACGCCAGCACGATGACGACGAAGATGACACCCTGAATCACCAGGACCCACTCGCCCGTGGCAGCAAGGTAGTTCTGCATGGTGATGATCACCAAAGCGCCGACCACGGGTCCGAAGATGGTGCCAATGCCGCCGATCAGTGCCATCAGCACGACCTCGCCCGACATCGCCGCCGTCACGTCGGTCAGCGTCGCAAACTGCATCACGATCGCCTTGAGCGCACCCGCCAGTCCTGCCAGGGTCGCCGACAGGACGAACGCAACCAGCTTGTAACGATCAGCGTTGTAGCCCAGCGAAATGGCGCGCTGCTCGTTCTCGCGGATCGCCTTCAGCACCTGTCCGAACGGCGAGTGGATGATGCGATAGACGGCGCCGAAACCGAACAGGAAGATCGCCAGGACGACATAGTACAGGACCGTATCGTTCTGGATCGGCAGCAGACCGCCCAGCATGGGGCTGCGCGGCACGCCCTGCAGCCCGTCCTCGCCGCCGGTGAATGGCGCCTGCAGGCAGAAGAAGAAGACCATCTGGCTGAACGCCAGGGTGATCATGGCGAAATAGATACCCTGTCGGCGGATCGCCAGCGCACCGGTGACAACGCCCAGCGCACCAGCAACGGCGGCGCCGGCCAGCAGTGCCAATTCGGGTGGCCAGCCCCAGACCTTGATGGCGTGGCCGCAGACGTAGGCGGCCATGCCGAAGAACATCGCATGGCCGAAGCTCATCAGGCCGACATAGCCAATCAGCAGATTGAAGGCACAGGTGAACAGCGCAAAGCACAGCGCCGTCATCAGGAACACGGGATAGGCCACGAACGGCGCAACCAGCGCCGCCGCGAGCAGGATGAAACCGAAGGTCCGTGAGGTCATTTGGTCCGCCCGAAGAGGCCAGCCGGCTTGACGAGCAGAACCACGGCCATAACGACGAAGATCACGATGTTCGACGCCGGCGGATAGGCCACCTTGGTCAAGCCTTCGATGACGCCTAGCCCGAAGCCGGTGACGATCGAACCCATGATCGAGCCCATACCGCCGATCACGACGACGGCAAACACCACCAGCACCAGGTTGGTTCCCATCAGCGCCGAAACCTGCTGGATCGGCGCCGCCAGAACACCGGCCAGTGCCGCCAGCCCGACGCCAAAGGCATAGGTCAGCGTGATCATGCGCGGCACGTTGATGCCGAAGGCCCGCACCAGCGTCGGATTTTCCGTCGCCGCCCGCAGATAGGCACCCAGCCGCGTGCGCTCGATGGCATACCAGGTGGCCAGGCAGATCACGAGCGATGCCACCACCACCCAGCCACGATAGTACGGCAGGAACATGAATCCGAGATTGACGCCGCCAGGTATCGGGTTGTCGTAGGGCTGACCGGATGAGCCCCAGCGCCATCGAAACAGACCCTCGATGATCAGCGCCAGGCCGAAAGTCAGCAGAAAGCCGTAGAGGTGATCGAGGTGGTAGATTCGTCGCAGCAACAGGCGTTCGAGCAGCACGCCGAACAAGGCGACGATGATCGGCGCCAGCACCAGCGAGACCCAGAACGGGATGCCGAGATAGCCCAGCATCAGCCAGGCCGCGAAGGCCCCCATCATGTACTGGGCGCCGTGCGTGAAGTTGATGACGTTGAGAAGACCGAAGATCACCGCCAGCCCAAGGCTGAGCATGGCGTAGAAGGCACCATTGATCAGGCCCAGCAACAGCTGGCCGAACAGTGCCTGTGGCGGGATTCCGAGCAATTCGAACATCGCGCCCTCACCCGCCCGCGGCGGTGTCAAGGATGGTCATCTTAAACACCCAGGTATTCGTGCAGCTTGTCGATACTGCGCTCGACGTCGGCCGCCTTGATCATGTCAATCACCCGGCCGTCCTCGACGATGTAATGCCGGTCGGCCAGCGTCGCAGCGAAGCGAAAATTCTGCTCCACCAGCAGCACCGTGAAACCGCGCGCCTTCAGCTGGCGAATCACTTCGCCGATCCGCTGCACGATCACCGGCGCCAGGCCTTCGGTCGGTTCGTCCAGCAGCAGCATGCTGGCGCCGGTGCGCAGAATGCGGCCGATGGCCAGCATCTGCTGCTCGCCACCCGACAGTTTCGTGCCCTGGCTGCGCCGCCGCTCCAACAGATTGGGGAACAGCTTGTAGATCTCGTCGATCGTCACGCCACCCGGCTTCACGACCGGCGGCAGCATCAGGTTTTCCTCGACGTTGAGGCTGGCGAAAATGCCGCGCTCCTCCGGGCAATAGGCAATGCCGCAGCGCGCGATGAAGTCCGAGGGCCGGCCGACCGTCTCCTCGCCATCGAACACGATTTTGCCCTGGCGCTTGCCGACGATGCCCATGACCGACTTCAGCGTCGTCGTCTTGCCGGCTCCATTGCGGCCCAGCAGGGTGACGATCTCGCCCTTCCCGACCTCGAAATCGACGCCCTGCAGAATGTGCGATTCGCCGTACCAGGCGTGCAGGCCCGAGACCTTCAGAAGCGGCTCAGCCATGACCGGTCCCGACATAAGCTTCAATCACCTGGGGATGCTTGGACACCTCGCCGTATGGCCCTTCGGCCAGTTTCTCGCCACGCGCCAGCACCGTGATCATGTCGGACAGGTCCGCGACCACGGACATGTTGTGTTCGACCATCAGCACCGTGCGATCAGCCGCGACTTTGCGGATCAAAGCAGCGATGCGATCGATATCCTCGTGCGCCAAACCCGCCATCGGTTCGTCGAGCAACATCATCTCCGGATCGAGGGCGAGGGTCGTGGCGATCTCCAGCGCGCGTTTGCGGCCGTACGGCAGCTCCACCGCGGGCAACTCGGCATAGGGTCCCAAGCCAACCGCGTCGATCAATTCCAAGGCGCGCGCATTCAGTGAGTCAAGAACACGTTCACTGCGCCAGAATTGGAAAGAGTTGCGTAATGGCCGCTGCAAAGCCACGCGAACGTTGTCGCGCACCGACAGATGCGGGAACACGGCCGAGATCTGAAACGAACGCACCAGCCCCATGCGTGCGATCGCGGCCGGCGAACTGCCGGTGATATCGTTGCCGTTGAAGCGGATGCGTCCCGAGGTTGGAACTAGGAAGTGGGTCAGCAGGTTGAAGCACGTCGTCTTCCCCGCGCCGTTAGGACCGATCAGCGCGTGGATCGAATGACGACGCACGCGCAAATCGACATCCTTAACAGCGACGAATCCCAGAAACTCCTTCGTCAGGCCTGTCGCCTCGAGAATAATATCGTCTGCCATCTTGCCTTCTTGTACGCGTGCCTTCCCTGTAGGCCGAGCCATAGCACGAGCCCGCAAACAAAAACAACGCCACCGACCGTGTCAAATCCAAAGCCTTGTTTCGCCGCGCGACCTCACCGGATCGTATGGTTGTCATTCCCGGCGTGATCGGGACGTCTTGGCTCGCGGAGATGTTTCCCGCTTCGTGCGAAACGACAACGGCACCACGTGGCACATATCATGCTTCACGCCGAGCGCAGCGAACGGAACCGGATGCCGGCACGGCTGATCTGCTTCATGGTTCTATTGTATGCATTTTAAGATATTGTATGCAAGACAAGTTATTGCATGCAACAGATACACCGTCTTACTTTTTGATCATCGGGCAATCGCCCTGCTCCACGGGACGGAAGGCTTGCTCGGCGGGGATCGTGGAGAGAATGTCGTAATAGTCCCATTTGCGCTGCGATTCGGCAGGCTTCTTGACGCGAGCCAGGTACATATCGTGCAGGAACTGACCGTCTGCCCGCACGCGGCCGCCGAAAAAGTCGGTGACCGGAAGGTCGCGCATCCTGGCAGCCACCGTCGGGCCGTCATCCGTGCCGACGGCCTGGACGGCACGAAGGTAGTGGCGGACCATCGAATATACGCCGGCCTGGCTCATGGTCGGCATCGCGCCGTGACGTTCGAAGAATCGCTTCGCCCATGCCCGCGAGGCATCGTCACGATCCCAGTAGAACCCGGTGATGAACTGGAGCCCCTGGGCTGTCGGCAAGCCGATGGCGTTGATATCCGTCAGAAAGACGGTCGGCGCCACCACGACCTGCTTCTTTGTGATGCCGAACTCGACCGCCTGCTTGAGGCTGTTCACGAAGTCGTTGCCGGCATTCGCCAGGGCGATCACCTTGGCGCCCGACGACTGGGCTTGCAACAAATACGAGCTGAAGTCGGTCACATTGACCGGATGGCGGACCTCGCCGAGCACTTTGCCGCCGTTCGCTTCAGCGGCGCGGCGGATATCCGTCGCCAGCGCACGCCCGAAGGCATAGTCGACCGTAACGAGAAACCACGAGTCGAGTCCACGCTTCGTCACTGCGCTCGCCAGTCCGAATGCATTGGTGTAGCTGTTGTACGGCGACTGGAAGGAGATGGCCGTGCAGGCTTTGCTCGTGAAGTCGGCGGAACCCGAGGCATTCAATACGATCTTGTTCCTTTCCGCTGCGAGCCCGACGGTCGCGAAGCCGACCGCCGAGTTCGACAGGTCGGCAACGACATCGACCTGGCCGGCGTCGAACCAACGTCTGGCGACGGCGGCTCCGACGTCGGCCTTGTTCTGATGATCGGCAGAGATGATCTCGATGGGCACACCCGCAACGGTGCCGCCCGCCTCCTCTGCCGCCATGCGCGCGGCGACCACGGAGCCTTCGCCCGTCAAGTCAGCGTACGGCCCCGAGCGGTCGTTCAAGATACCGATCCGGATCACACCGTCGGACATTCCGTCGGCCCGGCTCGCCGGCGCGTTGAGCACGCACGCGAAACCCAGAAGCCATGCTGCGGTCAGAGTATACCTTGCCACTGAAACCTCCCCTGTGCCGTCACGCGAGAACGCCGCGCAGCAACTGTTCGTAGAGCGCGACGGTCATCGCTCTTGGATTTGTCGGTGTGGAGTGATCGGCCATGGCCCGCTGCGCCATGTCGCTCACCACTGTCGGCGCAATGCCCATTCCCTTCAGCGAGGAAGGCAGCCCCAAACGCGCGTTGAGTGTTTCGATCGCATCGGCGAGGTCGGTCCCTGCGTCCAGGCCAAGCGCCGAAGCGAGACGTTCGTACTTGCTACCCGCGGCGGCGCGATTCAGCCGCAGCACGGGTGGCAGGAGAACAGCGTTCAGGGTGCCGTGATGCAGGCTGGGCTCCTTCAGGCCACCCAGGGCATGCGACAATCCATGGACGGCGCCGAGGCCCTTCTGAAAGGAGAGCCCACCGGCAAGCGCCGCCATCATCATCTCCCAGCGAGCCTGTTCATCGGTCCCATCGGTCACGGCCCGCTCGATATTGCGCCAGACGCGACCGGCGCCATCCAGTGCGATGGCGTCTGCGGGCGGATTGATCCGCGGCGACAGGAAGGTCTCGATGCAGTGCGCGAGCGCGTCCATGCCGGTCGCGGCCGTCAGTCCAGGCGGCAATCCTGTTGTGAGATCCGGATCGCAGATCGCGCGCCGTGGAATGAGATGAGGACTGACGAAACCGAGCTTGCGCCCGTCATTCAGTGTGACAAGCGCGGCGCGACCAACCTCGCTGCCAGTTCCAGCCGTCGTCGGGATGGCAATGACTGGCGCGACGGCGCTGGTAATAAGCGCCGCACCGCTGTGAACGGCGGCGTAGCGCTCCATCTGACCGTCATGCGTGGCCATCAGCGCAACGGCCTTGGCGAGGTCGATCGGCGAACCACCGCCCAGTGCGATCACGCCGTCGCAGGCGTGATCGTTGTACGTCGCCAACGCGTCGCCGACGGCGACTTCCGTCGGGTTCGGCGGTGTTGCCGAGAAGACCGGCGGGTTGCGCAGAGAACCTGGCAATACCGCCACCAGTCGGTCCAGAAGGCCGGCCTGGACGATCCCCCGGTCGGTGACAATCAATGGACGACGGATCCCCAGCGCCGACAGGTCATCGGCCAGGGCCGCGAGAGCTCCGGGCTCGAAGCGGATGTGCGTAAGGTAGTTGATGATGGCCATGCGCTTGCACGCGCCGAAGCGGTCGCTCGGCGCCATTGTCGAGTTGAGGATTGAAGACGTGCGTCGCCGAAGACGGGCGATCAAACCGCCCGCGGCGAGATCACGCGAGGCCGCGGCTCAAACGTCGAGGCGTTCCTGCGCCAGCGGCTTGCGCTCGGTCATATTGAAGCGGCCTTCGTAAATGGCCGGCTGGCTGGTGCTGGGTCCCTGGTACTGGACGATGAGCCAGACACCGCCGGTCTTGGTGTGCATTTCCGCTTCGAAGTGCGGATCGGGATGAAACACCATCGTGCCGGGCCCGTACGTCTTGCCGTCGACGATGAATTCGCCTTCCATGATGTACCAGATCTGCGCGAAGTCATGCCGGTGCAGCGGATAGCCTGTGCCCGGTGCATAGCGGACAAATCCTGCATTGGGTTCCGTGGGCCGATCCGGCCGCGGGTGGAACAGCATCTTGCTCTGGACTCCGTCGAAGCGAAGCGTCTCCCAGGGACGCTCGTCGGCATGAATGGCTTCGAACGCGTGGTCCCCATCCTTGCGCGATGGGCGTGCCGTCTCGCTCATGAGCTCCTCCCTCATCAAAATCGCTGGAACTGATGCGCCCGGCATGTCGCTGCAATCCGTCCACGCCTTCGCTGCACACAGCATTACTCTCAATGTTTTGCATTATAGTCAACATCAATTTGCTTACTATGCAAAGTCTGTTGCTTGAAAAGCAAACGCCTTTGCACGTCGCGCAAGTTGCCCGACTGGCACACCTGTTGCCGCCGTCCCGCCCCGCTCTGCGATGGGGTGCTATGGTTTCGCATCTGTGAAATGTTTATAACGACCTGTATGTGCAATTTGCGTATGCGGGAGGTTTCATGAAAAAAATCATCGTCGGCGCCGCCATCGCGGCTTTGCTGTCCACCGGCAGCGCCTGGGCGCAGCAGGCGCCGTTCCGAATCGGCGTTCTTGCAGGCTTCTCTGGTGTCTATGGTGACTTGACCGCAGGTCAACCTGAAGCGGCACAGATGGCCGTTGATGATTTTGGCGGCAAGGTCCTGGGCCGCCCGATCGAAGTGGTATCCGCGGACCACCAGAACAAGCCCGATGTCGGCGCCGCGCTGGCGCGCAAGTGGTACGACATCGACGACGTCAAGATGATCACCGGCATCGACACGTCGTCGGTCGGACTGGCGGTGCGCAAGATCGCCCAGGAAAAGGGCAAGATCGACATCAACACCGGCTCGGCGACGGCCGACCTGACGGGTGCATCGTGTTCGGCGACCGGCGCCCACTGGATCTATGACACCTACGCGCTGGCCCAGGTGACCGGCTCGGCCGTGGTGAAGGACGGCGGCGACAGCTGGTTCTTCCTGACCGCCGACTACGCGTTCGGCCACGCCCTGGAGCGCGATGTGACCGCGGTCGTCAAGGCGGCTGGCGGCAAGGTGGTGGGCGGCGTCAAGCATCCGCTGTCGAGCCAGGACTTCTCGTCGTTCCTGCTGCAGGCGCAGGCCTCGAAGGCGAAGATCATCGGTCTGGCCAATGCCGGCGCCGACACGATCACGTCGATCAAGCAGGCCAACGAGTTCGGCATCGGTAAGGGCGGCCAGAAACTCGCCGGCCTGCTGGTGTTCGCCACCGACGTGCAGTCGCTGGGCCTGTCGGTGGCCCAGGGCCTGGTGCTGACCGAGGCGTTCTACTGGGATCTCAACGACCAGACCCGCGAATGGACGGCCCGCTTCCGCAAGCGCAAGGACAAGCTGCCCAGCATGCTGACCGCGGGCGTCTACAGCGCCACCCTCGCCTATCTGAAAGCCGTACAGGCTGCCGGCACCGACGAGCCCAAGGCGGTGATGGCCAAGCTGCACGAACTGCCGGTCAACGACTTCATGACCAAGAACGGCAAAGTGCGCGCCGATGGCCGGCTGATCCGCGACATGTACCTGTTCCAGGTGAAGGCGCCGGCCGAATCCAAGAGCAAGGACGACATCTACAAGCTGGTCGCCACCGTACCGGGCGATCAGGCCTACCGTCCGCTCAAGGACAGCAACTGCCCACTGATCAAGAACTGAGTTGGCACCACCGGCTCAAGCGAACGACGGTTCACACGAACCGTCGTTCCGTTTGAGTTGGGCGCGAATGCCTTCGGGAGGGAGCATATCATGAAGAAGAAGCATCTGATCGCCGGTCTCATCCTGTCAGCGCTGACGGCCGGCAGCGCGTGGGCCCAGGCCCCCTTGCGCATCGGCGTCATCGGGGGATTCTCGGGCGTCTTCTCCGACCTCATCAGTGGCGAGATCGAGGCCGCCCAGATGGCGGTCGACGAGATGGGCGGAAAGGTCCTGGGGCGGCCGATCGAGATCCTGACAGCCGATCACCAGAACAAGCCCGACATCGGCGTCGCCATTGCCCGCAAGTGGTACGACGTCGACGATGTCAAGATGATCACCGGCCTCGACACCTCATCGGTGGCACTGGCAGTACGCAAGATCGCCCAGGAAAAGGGCCGGATCGACATCCACACCGTGGCCGGAACGGTCGATCTTACCGGACCGTCATGCTCGGCCACCGGTGCGCACTGGGTCTACGACACCTACGCCCTGGCCCAGGTCGTCGGCTCGGCGCTGGCCAAGGCCGGCGACGATACCTGGTTCCTGCTGACCGCCGACTACGCCTTCGGCCACGCGATCGAACGCGACCTCACGGCCGTGGTGACCGCCAACGGCGGCAAGATCGTGGGCACCGTCAAGCACCCGCTGGCGACCCAGGATTTCTCGTCGTTCCTGCTCCAGGCGCAGGCCTCCAAGGCCAAGATCATCGCGCTCGCCAACGGCGGTGCCGACTCCGTCAACTCGATCAAGCAGGCCAACGAGTTCGCCATCGGCAAGGGCGGCCAGAAGCTGGTCACCCTGGTGAACTTCGCCACCGACATCCAGGCGATGACCCTGCCCTTGGCCCAGGGCCTGGTGCTGACCGAGGCGTTCTACTGGGACCTCAACGACGAGACCCGCGCCTGGACCGCAAAGTTCCGCAAGCGCAAGGACAAGCTGCCCAACATGGTGATCGCCGGTGCCTACAGCGCCACGCTGCACTATCTGAAGGCGGTACAGGCAGCCGGCACCGACGAAGCCAAGGCTGTCATGGCCAAGATGCGCGAGCTGCCCGTCAACGACATGATGACCAAGAACGGCAAGCTGCGCGAAGATGGTCGCCTGGTCCGCGACATGCATGTGTTCCAGGTGAAGGCGCCGTCCGAGTCCAAGAGCAAGGACGATGTCTACAAGCTGATCACCACGGTGCCCGGCGAACAGGCCTACCGCCCGCTCAAGGACGGCAACTGCCCGCTGGTCAAACAGTAAGAAGCTCAACGACATGATCAAACAGTTAGGAGGTAACACATGAAGAAATCCCTCTTTGCAGGCCTCGTCCTGGGCGCGCTGCTCGGCAGCACCGCCTGGGCGCAGGCCCCCCTGCGCATCGGCGTCATGGAAGGATTCTCGGGCGTCTACGGCGACCTCACCATCGGCGAGGTCGAAGCGATCCAGATGGCGATCGATGATTTCGGCGGCAAGGTTCTGGGCCGTCCCATCGAGATCCTGTCGGCCGACCACCAGACGAAGCCCGACGTCGGCGCCGCCATCGCCCGCAAATGGTACGACGTCGACGACGTGAAGATGATCACCGGCATCGGGACATCGTCGGTCGCGCTGGCCGTGCGCAAGATTGCCCAGGAAAAAGGCAAGATCGACATCAACACCGGCGCCGCGTCCGTCGACCTCACCGGCCCGTCGTGCTCGCCCACCGGCGCGCACTGGGTCTACGACACCTACGCGCTGGCCCACGTCACCGGCTCGGCGCTGGTGAAGGCGGGCGGCGACTCCTGGTACTTCCTCACCGCCGACTACGCCTTCGGCCATGCGCTGGAGCGCGATGTCACGTCGGTCGTCACCAGCAACGGCGGCAAGGTGCTGGGCGGCGTCCGGCACCCGCTCTCGACCCAGGATTTCTCGTCGTTCCTGCTGCAGGCCCAGGCATCCAAAGCGAAGATCATCGGCCTTGCCAACGCCGGCGCCGACACCATCAACTCGATCAAGCAGGCTGGTGAATTCGGCATCGTCAAGGGCGGCCAGAAACTGGCCGGCCTGCTGGTGTTCGCCACCGACGTGCAGTCACTGACCTTGCCGGTGGCCCAGGGCCTGGTGCTGACCGAAGCGTTCTACTGGGATCTCAACGACGAGACCCGTGCATGGACGGCGCGCTATCGCAAGCGCAAGGACAAGCTGCCCAGCATGCTGACGGTGGGTGTCTACAGTTCCACCCTGCACTACCTGAAGGCGGTGCAGGCCGCCGGCACCGACGAGCCCAAGGCGGTCATGGCCAAGATGCGCGAGCTGCCGGTCAACGACGTCATGACCAAGAACGGCAAGCTGCGCGAGGATGGCCGCCTGGTGCGCGACATGTACTTGTTCCAGGTGAAGTCGCCGGCCGAGTCCAAGGGCAAGGACGACATCTACAAGCTGATCGCCACGGTACCGGGCGATCAGGCCTACCGCCCGCTCAAGGACGGCAACTGCCCGCTGGTCAAGAACTGATCGCGATAGCGTCCCATGCGTGCACGACAGGCATGGGATGGTCATGATTTGAACAAACCCTCCGCTCTCGATGCATCCTCGGCATGCACATTGAGTGGAGGGTTTAATGCGTAGACGATATCTCTTGGCAATACTGGCCCTGGCATCGACGTCGGTGGACAGTGCATGGGCGCAATCGCCGCTAAAGATCGGCGTGCTCGATGGCTTCTCCGGCGTCTATGCCGATCTCACCGCCGGCTCGGTCGAGGCCGCCCAGCTGGCGGTCAACGATATCGGCGGCAAGGTGCTGGGTCGGCCGATCGAGGTGGTATCGGCCGATCACCAGAACAAGGCCGATATCGGCGCCGCCATTGCGCGCAAATGGTATGACGTCGACGGCGTGAAGATGATCACAGGCCTCGATACCTCCTCGGTGGCGCTGGCGGTACGCCAGGTCTCCCAGGAAAAGGGCCAGATCGACATCAACACCGCGGCCGGTACCGTCGACCTCACCGGCCCAGCCTGCTCCGCCACCGGCGCACACTGGGTGTTCGACACCTATGCACTGGCCCACGTCACCGGCTCGGCGCTGGTGAAGGAAGGCTACGATACCTGGTTCTTCCTGACGGCCGACTATGCTTTCGGTCACGCCCTGGAGAAGGACGTCACCTCGGTGGTGACCGCGGCTGGCGGCAAGGTCGTAGGCAGCGTGCGACACCCGATTTCGACGCAGGACTTTTCATCGTTCCTGCTGCAGGCACAGACATCGAAGGCCAAGATCATCGCGCTGGCCAATGCCGGCGGCGACACCATCAACGCCATCAAGCAGGCCGGTGAATTCGCCATCGGCAAGGGCAATCAGAAACTGGCAGGTCTTCTGGTGTTCGCCTCTGACGTACAGGCGCTCACCATCCCGGTGGCGCAGGGGTTGCTGCTGACCGAGGCGTTCTACTGGGATCTCAACGACGAGACCCGTGCCTGGACCGCGCGCTTCCGCAAGCTCAAGGACAAGCTGCCGAACATGGCGGTTGCCGGTGTCTACAGCGCCACGTCGCACTACCTGAAGGCCGTGCAGGCCGCCGGGACCGACGAGCCCAAGGCTGTCATGGCCAAGATGCGCGAACTACCGGTCAACGACATGATGACCAAGAATGGCAAGCTGCGCGAGGATGGCCGCCTGGTGCGCGACATGCATCTGTTCCAGGTCAAGACACCGGCCGAGTCCAAGAGCAAGGACGACCTTTACAAGCTGATCACCACAGTCCCCGGCGACCAGGCCTATCGCCCGCTCAAGGACGGCAACTGCCCGCTGGTGAAGTAGCGTCACCTCTCCCGCTCGCGGGCGAGGTCGACGGGGCGTAGCACCCGTCGGGATGAGCCCCTCCCTCTCCCGCTTTGCGGGAGAGGTTTCACATCGGTAGCGTCAGTCGACCGAATATCTGCTCGCAGGCGTGGCTGGCGGCCAGCACCAGGGCATCCGCTCTGGGACCACCGATGATGTGCAGGCCGACGGGCAGCCCGTCACGGGTGAGGCCGCAGGGAACACTGGCGGCCGGCAGACCGACCTGATTGCACCAGCCCGTAAAGTACGGCAGCGGCGGCTCGACAGGATCGATCTCGGCGATCACCGGCGCGCTGCGGTCGATGACCGGCCCCACGAGCAGGTCGTAGCGCGCGAAGAAGCCCTGAATGCGGCTGCCGATCTCGCCGCGGGCCACGACGGCATCGACGAAGGCGCCCGGCGGAAATGTCTTGGCTCGCTGCACCAGGGCCTGCATCGAGACGTCGAGCAACGCCGCGCGCGGACCCAGACGCTCCGCTAATCGAGCCGAGAACGCGCACCAATGAACGCCGTGGATCCCGCCGCTGGCCGCGATGTCCTCGGGCTGATCGACTTCTGTGCAGATGCCCAGGTCAGTGAGGGTCCGGACGGCACGGGCGATCACCGCCGCCGCCTCCGGCTCCATCGGGTATGGCAGCCCGAAATCCGGGCTGAACGCAATGCGTTTGCCCTTCAGCTCGATCGTCAGGTTCTCCTCGTAGTCCAGGCCGTCATAGGGCAATGCGTACCAATCGCGCGGGTCGGGTCGCGCTATCACGGTCATCATGCGCGCGGCGTCGCGTACGGTACGCGTCATCGGACCGACATGGCTCACCGTCGGAAAGGCGCCGCGCGGATGATGCGGCACACGCCCGAAACTGGGCTTGAAGCCGTAGATGCCGCTCCATGCCGCGGGAACGCGAATCGATCCGCCACCGTCGGTGCCCACCGCCAGCGGCCCGATGCCCGCCGCGATCGCCGCCGACGCGCCGCCGCTGGAGCCGCCTGGGCTGCGTGAGACATCCCACGGGTTGCGCGTGATGCCGGTCAATGGACTGTCGGTCACGATCTTGTGCGCATAGTCAGGCAGCGTGGTCTTGCCGAAGATCACGGCACCAGCCTCGCGCAGGCGTGCCACGACCGGGCTGTCAGGTCCTTGCGTATCCGCTTCGGCAATCGCCTTGGAACCGAAGCGGGTTGGCATGCCGTCCGTGTAGACGTTGTCCTTGATGGAAACAGGCACGCCATCGATGGCACTGAGCGGCGTCCCGTCCCGCCATCGCCTCTCCGCCGCACTGGCCGCCGCCATCGCGCCAACAGGGTCCAACGTGACGAATGCGTTGAGCGTCGCCTGCGTGGCTTCAGCTTGCTCGAGCACGGCCCTGGCAGCTTCGACGGGCGATACCTCGCGCCTGCGATAGGCCGCGGCCAGTTGGACCGCGTCGAGCTTCAACAATGCAGCATTCATCCACCCCTCCTGCCGCGCCAAAGCCTGCTTGACGCTCTTTCACAGCAATTCTAGTATTTATCATAATAAATATGAAACTAACGGGATCTGTGGATGACGGCAAGGCGAACGGTCGAGGCACGGAAAGTGACAGGCGACCCCCTGCGCGCGCCCAAGCGCGGCGATCTGGTGGTGGAGGAAATCAAACGCTGGATCGTCACGCGTGAATTGAAGCCGGGCGACAAGCTGCCCAAGGAAGCCGAACTGCAGCTGCTGTTCTCGGTCAGCAAGGGCACGATTCGCGAGGCGCTGAAGTCGCTGGATGTCCAGGGCTTTATCTCGGTCAGCACCGGTCCGGCCGGCGGCGCCACCGTCGTGGAAGTCCCCTTCGAACGCACGTTCCAGCTGGTGCAGAACTATCTCTTCTTCAAGGATGTCGATGTCGGCGACATCTACGCCGTACGCCGTATCCTGGAGCCGGAACTCGCGGCTGGCGCGGTGCCCCACCTGACCAAACGCGACTTCGTCGCGCTGGAAGCCAGCATCGAAACATGCGCCCCCGCCGCGGCGGATGTCGACCAGGCCTTGAAACAGCGCCAGGAAGACCTGCACTTCCACGACATCCTCGCCGCAGCCAACCCCAACCCGTTCCTCCGTTTCTCCTGCCAGATGATCAACCAGATGCTGCGGCGCCTGGTCGTGTTCGGCCTCAGCCCGATGCATGCGCACTATGGCGAAATGGGCCGAACCAATGTCGCGGCCCATCGCACCCTGCTCGATGCCGCCCGCAAACGCGACGTGGAGAAGGTGCGCAAGCTGATGCTGGCTCATGTCATCGAAGCCGAGTCCTACGTCAAGAAAATGCAAGGCGCCGTCAGCAGCCGCTTGGTGCTGGACTCCGAAATGCGCGTGAGCGTGACGCCACGGCATGCCGGGATCCGTCGATGAGCACCGCCATCACCATCACTCTCAACCGGAGCACTGTCTGGAGGCCATCATGCGTCGCTTCCATCGCCGTCCGTTCCTGCTCAGCACCGGAGCCCTTCTGATGACTGCCGGTCCGCTCCAAGCGGCACCGTTCGACTGGACACCCGTGACGCCTGCCGCCGCCGGTTTCGCGCCCGATCTGTCGGCCCGGCTGGATGCCGCCATCGCTGCCGGCAAACTGCCCAACCTGCACGGCGTCATTGTTGCGCGGGCCGGCAAGCTGGTGCTCGAGCGCTACATGACCGGTGCCGATGAAAGCTGGGGTGATCCGCTGGGCACGGTCACATTCCGGCCGACCACGCTGCATGACCTGCGTTCAGTCACCAAGAGCATCGTCGGCCTGCTCTACGGCATCGCGCTGTCGCAGGGCAAAGTGCCGGCACCCGATCAACCGCTGCTGGCGCAATTCCCCGAGTATCCCGATCTGGCAAGCGATCCGGCGCGACAGAAACTGACGATCGGCCATGTACTGACCATGACCATGGGCACGGCGTGGAACGAGGACATCCCCTACACCAGCCCAGCCAACAGCGAGATCGCCATGGAGATGGCACCCGATCGCTACCGCTTCGTTCTCGAGCGTCCCATTGTCGGCGAACCCGGCGCACGCTGGACTTATAGCGGCGGTGCCACGGCGCTGCTGGGACAACTGATCGCCAAGGGCACGGGCCGATCGCTGCCCGACTTCGCCCGGGACGCCCTGTTCGCGCCGTTGGGCATCGGCACGTTCGAGTGGTCGCGGGGCATGGACAAGGTCACCCCGTCGGCGGCGTCGGGGTTGCGGCTGGCGCCGCGCGATCTAGCCCGCATCGGCCACATGATGCTGCAGAACGGTGTCTGGGATGGGCGCCCGGTCGTGCCGCCGTCATGGCTCAACGCCACCTTGCAGGACCGTGCCCGGATCGATGACTTCAGGCGCTACGGCTATCATTGGTACATGGGCGCGTTTCCCGTCGGCCCGGGTGGTGCGCGCCGCGAGCGCTGGATCGGCGCCGCCGGCAACGGCGGCCAACGCCTGTACGTGCTGCCCGGCCTCGACCTGGTCGTCGTCACGACCTTCGGCAACTACAACAAGCCCGACCAGTGGGCGCCGCCGCTGGCCTTGCTGCTGGAGACGGTCCTACCGGCGGTGACGTAACCTACACCGTCGTGAAGACCTCGACCGGCGTACGCACGCCGCGCAGCACGCGCGGCCCCAGGCTGCGGAATTTCTCTGGTGCTTTCAGGGCATCGACGAAGCGGCGGCTGGCTACCAACGGCACATCAAGTGTCGTGCAGAGCGCCTCCAGCCGAGCCGCCTCGTTGACGGCCGGCCCCACGATGGTGAAGTCCAGCCGCCGGTCGGAACCGACATTGCCGTACAGCACCTCGCCCATGTGCAACGCGAGGTCCAGCATCATGACAGGCTTTCCATCGCGCCGGCGTTGTACATTCAACGCATCGATTCGCTGCAGGGCGGCCGTCGCGGCCCCCAGCGCATCGCCACAGACAGCCTGTGGGTCGCGGTCATCGAAGGCGAACGTCGCCAGCAGGCCATCACCCAGGAACTTCAGCACGTGACCGTTGGAGGCCTCGACCGGCGTGACCAGGCAGTCGAGGTAGTCGTCCAGCATACTGACCAGCTGATCGCGCGGCACTTCGTCAGCCAACGTCGTGAAGCCCCGCAGGTCACCCACGACGATGGCGGCTGACATCGCCTCGACCGAGCCGCGCCGCACGTCGCCGCTCAACACCCGGCGTCCGACATCACGGCCGAGATAGGTTTCCAGCAAAGTGCGCGTCTTGGAGAGGTCGGCGCCAACCCGCAGCGCCGCACCAAAGGTCGGCATCAGGTCGGTCAAGATGGCGATCTCCTCGTCAGTGAAGCCGCCGGGCCGATCGCCCGTGAAGCTCACCGCGACGCCCGACATAAACGCCCCCAGCCGGCCGTCGTTGCCGAAGACGATGACGAAGCACACGTAGTCGGTGCCGCCGGCAGCATGGAATTCGCTCAGCAGATGAGATGACTGCCATCCCTCGCCGCGCTCCAGCCGGTAGCGCGTCATCGGGATGACGGTTTCCTCGCTGTCGGCGGGGGCAGAGCGTGCCAGCATCTGTGCCGCCGTGATGGGTTCATAGAACGGGCTGGAGTTGACGACCTTGGCCATGGAGCCGTGCTCGAACTCCTCGATCTGGCGCTTGCCCTGGCGCGTCCAGGTCAGTCCGATGGATTCGAATTGCGGATGCACCGTGTTGACGCCGACATGGGCGCGCCACAGCGGCAGACCCAGCGCCAGCAGCTTATCGGCAAAGTGCGCCGCGAGCCGCGGCACCGGCGTTGCCAGCAAGGCCTGGTGAACGAGCCAGTGTTTCACCGTCGCGACAGTGACGGCGGCTGCGCTAGACATTACGGGCTCCCGCGTCGACGTTGCCGGACACCAGCGTAAAGACCTCGACCGGCGTGCGCACGCCGCGCAACACCCGTGGCCCCAGGCTGCGGAACTTTGCTGCAGTGCCCAGCAGATCGACGAACCGGCGGCTGGCTACCAGGGGCACATCCAACGTGGCGCACAGTGCCTCCAGGCGTGCTGATTCATTGACCGCCGGCCCGATGATGGTGAAATCGAGCCGCCGGGCCGAGCCGACATTGCCGTACAACACCTCGCCTGCGTGCAGGGCGAGATCGAGCGTCATCACGGGCTGGCCGTCGGCAGATCGGCTGCGGTTCAGCACGTCGATGCGGCGCAGTGCCTCGGTCGCTGCCGTTAATGCCGCCGCACAGATCGGTCCGGGTTCGCTGTTGTCGAACGCGAACGTGGCCAGCAGGCCATCGCCCAGGAACTTCAGCACCTCGCCGCCGGACTCTTCAACCGGGCTCACCAGGCAGTCGAGATAATCGTCCAGCATGCTGACCAGGCGCTCGCGCGGTACCTCGTCGGCCAGCGCCGTGAAGCCCCGCAGGTCACCGACCACGATGGCCGCCGAGATCGCCTCGACGGAGCCGCGCCGAATCGCGCCATCGAGCACGCGCCGGCCAACATCGCGCCCCAGGTACGTATCGAGCACGCTGCGGATCGCCGCCAGATCCACACCCGGCCGCAACGCGGCGCCCAGCGCCGGGATCAGGTCAGTGATGACAGTGACCTCTTTCTCGGTGAAGCCGCCAGCGCGGTCGACCAGTACCGTGATCACTGCACCGGCATCGCCCGCATGGACATTGCCGTCGATGGCGAAAGGAATCGCAAAACACAGATAGTCGGTGGCACCGGCCCGGCGGAACTCATCCAGGATGGCGTAGTTTGCCGCGCCCTCGCCGCGTTCCAGGCGATAGCGTGTCATCGGCGTGATGTCACCTTGCATCGGCGTGCCATCAGCGGACGGTCGGCCTTGCGCGGCGACGACGGCGTCGTAGACAGGGCTCAGGCTCGGTACCCGCTCGAAGGAGCCGTGCTGATATTCCTGGCGCAGGCGCTGGCCGTCGCGTGTCCACGTCAGCCCGATGCCTTCGACCTGCGGATGCAGCGTCGATGTGAGGAGAGAGGCGCGCCACAGCGGCACGCCCATGTCCACCAGGCTATCGACGAAATGACTGGCGACGCGCCCGGCCGGCGTTGCCAGCAACGCTTGTTGGAGCAGCCAGCGTTGCAACGCGGCTGCCTTGGAACTGAACTCGCTCGACACGCGCGGCGCCATCTCCCAGCCCGGAGCCTACGCCCTGACAGATGGTGATGCCAGCCGTGTGCCTCAAGATCCCTGGAAGCGGCGTCCCGCCCGTGCTCTCAGGGGCTACGCCGCCGCCAGTGCGCGCAGATCCGCCGCGATCCGCGCCAGTGCCGACCGATCGACCGTACCGCTGGACAGGCTGAAATCGGTCACGAGATCGCCGTAGCGGGCCCAGATCTGAGGCGCGATGTCCTTCACGTCACCGACCACGGCCAGCGTGTTCAGCATCTCCTCGCTGACCAGGCGTCCCATCTCCGACCAGCGTCCGTCCCGGGTCATCGCCTGCAACTCGGGCTGCAGGTCACCCCAGCCATGGGCCTCCAGCACCGGCCGATAGGCCGGCGTCGAGGCATAGAAGGCAATGCGATCGAGGGTCGCCTGGCGTGAGCGGGTAAAGATCTCCTCGGTCGTGCCGGTGACGATCAGCGGCCCATAAAACAACTGGCAGGCGCCCGCGGGACGACCGGCACTATCGAGTCCGGCTTTGAGATGCGGCAGGGTGGCCTGGCGCAGATAGTTCTCGCTGGTAAAGGGATGCACGAACAGGCGGTCGGCCACGGCACCCGCTGTCTCGGTCATCAGCGGTCCCACCGCGGCAATACCGATCGCGGGCTTGCCGTGCGCCGTGTTCGTCGGCGTGAAGGCCGGTGTCATCAGCGTGTGCGTGTAGAACTGGCCCTCGAAGCGCAGCGGCGCACCGTCGTACCAGGTGGCGAAGATCGCTTGGATGGCCTGCACCAGTTCACGCATCCGCGCCGCCGGATGCGACCACGGCATGCTGAAACGGCGCGTGATATGTGGCTTGATCTGCGAGCCCAGCCCCAGCGTGAAGCGTCCGCCCGAGGACGCGTTCAGGTCGTGCGCGACATTGGCCAGGGTCATGGGCGAACGCGCAAACGCGATCGCAACGTCCGTCATCAGATGGAGCCGCGTGGTGTTGGCGACGGCGAGCAACAGCGGAAAGAACGGATCGTGCGCCGTTTCCTGCGTCACCGCACCATCGAAGCCCAGCGCCTCGATTTCGCGGGCCTCGCGCGCTGCGGCGCTGAGATCGTCCGTCAGATGGGCGAAGATACGTATGGACATGGAACCTCCCGACTTTGGGCGGCATTCTGCGCCAAGGTGCGAGAGTCTGCCTCATCCCATCGTCCGGTATGTCTGCCACGCGAAAGAGCGCGACCGGGTGCCTTGCCGGCCTCCACTGCCCGTGACTATCGTTGTCGTGAAACGGCGAAGTCCGTGTCGGAGAAACGCCTATGAAATTCGGGATCTTCTACGAAATCTCCGTGCCGCGTCCCTGGACACGCGAGCGCGAACGCGAAGTCTACATGAACTGCCTGGAGCAGGTGAAATTGGCCGACGAGCTCGGGTTCGAGCAGGTCTGGGCAGTCGAGCATCATTTCCTCGAGGAGTATTCCCACTGCTCTGCGCCGGAGCTGTTCCTCACCGCCTGCGCCATGGTGACCAAGAACATCCGTGTCGGGCACGGTATCGTGGTCTGCGTGCCGCAGTTCAATCACCCGATCAAGATCGCCGAACGCACCGCGACCCTGGACATCCTGTCCGGCGGGCGGCTGGAGGTCGGCACGGGGCGCTCCGCCACCTGGACCGAGCTGGGCGGCTTCCGCGCCAACCCCGACGACACCAAGAAATCGTGGGACGAGTTCGTGCGTTGCCTGCCCAAGATGTGGATGCAGGAGACGTTCGCGTATGAGGGCGAGTTCTGGTCGATGCCGGAACGCACCATCCTGCCCAAGGTCTATCAGCGGCCGCATCCGCCGATGTGGGTTGCCGTCACCAGCCCCGGTACCGAGCTCGATGCCGCCGACCGCGGCCTGGGCAGCCTCGGTCTGACCTTTGCCGGCTTCGCCGAGCAGGACAAGAAGATCCGCGAGTATCGCCGCCGCATCCAGCTGTGCGAGCCGGTCGGCGCCTTCGTCAACGAGCAGGTCGGCACCACCAACTTCCTCTTCTGCCACGAGGACAACGACACGGGCGTCGCTATGGGCAAGCGGCTGGGTGACACGTTCAACTACCTTGCCGCGCAGCTGATCTCGACACGGGAGGTCTACGCGTCGCGCTCCTACCAGTCGCTCGGCCTGCTGCCGCAGCTGCGCCGCGCCGCCACCGGCCCCGACTCCACGTCGGAGCAGGCCGAGGGCCTGTGCTTTGGCGATCCGAAGCGGATCATCAATGCCATCAAGCGATGGGAATCGATTGGCGTCGATCGCATCAACTTCCTCCTCAACGCCAATGAGGTCGTACCGCAGGACCAGGTGCTGGCAAGCCTTCGGCTGTTCGCCAAGGAAGTGATGCCAGCGTTCGCCACATCAGGCGCAAGGCCCACCTTGGCGCCGGCCGCTGCCGCGGGAGGCGTGTGATGCCGCTCTTCGGTCACCTCGATCTCGCCACCATCGCGAACCGGCTGCCGACGCTGCCCAACCTCGATACCCCGGCGTGGGCATTGCCGGGTGCCGAGACCATGCAGCTGTTGCTGGAAACGTCGCGGACGGCGGCGGACGCCTTGCTGCCCAAGGCCATGCATCCGGCGGTGCCCTCCTACCTGGCGATCACCGTCACGCGCTGCCCGGAGAGTCCGGTTGGACCCTTTACGCTGGCGACCGTGCGCCTGGGCAGCCGCGCCGGGGCACACCCCCGCGGCCTGGTACTGGGAGCCTATGCCAGCACACCGGAAGCCGCCGATGGCCTGCGGCACGGCTGGGGCATCCCCGCCACCGCCGCCAAAGTCAGCCTGACGCGCCGCCACGACCGCCTGATGGGCGTTGTCGAGAAAGACGGCACCACGGTGCTGGACTGCGCCCTCGTCAATCCCGAGGCGATTTCCGGATCGGACGTGCAGCTCATCAACTGGGTGACCATGGCCAATGCGCCATTGGACGGCACCACGTCGCCGATGCTGATCCAGGTCGATCCCAAGTACGCCTTCCACAAGGCCGAGCGCGGCCGGCCCGAGGTGCGCACTTTCGACGCCGCGGCATGGAACGCCGGCAACTTGCGCCCGGGCGATCCCATCGTCGCGACCGTCGCCATGGTCGACACGGACCTGCCGCGCATTCGCTTCGTGATGGATCCATTGAAGCCGGTCTATCAAGGCACCCGCCGGATTCGGGAATCACGGGCAGACGAATGAGCCACCGGACGCCTCAGCGATGAAGATCGGTGTGATCTCTGACACCCACGGTCTTCTGCGCCCTGAGGCGACCGAACGGCTCGTGGGTGCTGATCACATCATTCACGCTGGCGATATCGGCAGCCCCGAGGTGATCGCAGGACTCCGCAAACTCGCGCCGACAACGGCGATCCGGGGGAACGTCGATCGAGGCGAATGGGCGGCCGCGTATCCGAGCACGGCGCTCGTGATGCTCGGCGGCCGACGCATCTATGTGCTTCACAACCTCAAAGAGATAGACCTTGATCCCGCGACCAGCGGAATCGATGTCGTCGTGTCATGCCACTCGCATCAGCCGAAGATCGAGTCCGTCGGTACCGTGCTCTACCTCAATCCGGGAAGTGCAGGACCACGCCGTTTCAGGCTGCCCATCGCGCTTGCAACCCTGGAACTTGGGCACAATGCACTCCAGCCGCACATCCATGAAGTTGGGTGACCCGCCTCCTGGGCTGGAGTGAACCCGGCGACAAGCAGGCGTCGGATGTCGTATCAAGGTGAGCCACACCCCAACCTGTCCCGTGGAGAAGCGCGATGCGTGTAGGAGTCTTCTACTTCCCGACCGACTACGGAATCGATATCGCCGAACTGGCACGCGCCCTGGAAGAACGCGGGTTCGAATCGCTGTTCGTTCCGGAGCACACCCACATTCCGCTGAGCCGGAAAACACCCTTCCCCGGCGGTGGTGAGCTGCCCAAGCGGTACGCCCGCACACACGATCCCTTCATCGGCCTCGCCTTTGCCGCGGCGGTGACGCGCAAGCTGCTGGTCGGCACCGGTGTCTGTCTGGTCCCTCAGCACGATCCCATCGTGCTGGCCAAGGTCATCGCCAGCCTCGACCTGCTGTCGGGCGGCCGTTTCATCTTCGGCATCGGCGGCGGCTGGAACGTCGACGAGATGGAGAACCACGGTGCCCGCTATGACACCCGCTTCAAGCTGATGCGCGAGCGGGTGCTGGCCATGAAGGCGATCTGGAGCCAGGAGGAAGCGTCGTTCCACGGCGACATGGTCAACTTCGACCCGATCTGGAGCTATCCCAAGCCGGCCCAGCGTCCTCATCCGCCGATCCTGCTCGGCGGCGAAACCGATCACACCTTGAAGCGGGTCGTCGCCTACTGCGACGGCTGGTTCCCGCGCGCCATGCGCGGCTTCGACGCCGCAGCCTCGCTCGATCGCCTGCACCGGATGGCATCGGCGGCCGGGCGTGATCCGGCAACGTTGACGACCTCGGTGTTCGGTGCGCCGCCGGACGCGGCGGCACTGGAGGGCTACGCCAAGGCCGGCGTTCAGCGCGCGCTGTTCGGCGTGCCGGACAAGAGCCGCGACGACATCCTGCGGACGCTCGACACCTGGGCGCCGCTGGCCGCCGCGCACGGGGCTTAAGACACGCGAGGAATCCCTGCCATGAGCGTCGCAATCGGCCTCGGACTGATGGAGTTTCCGTTCGCCACGGCCGCGGACTATTGGCGCTGGGTCGATCTCTGCGAACACGGCGGGATCGACTCCCTATGGCAGACTGATCGTGTCGTCAGCCGCCAGCCGATCCTCGAGTGCATGACGGCGATCGCGGCGCTGGCAGGCCGCACACGCCGGTTGAAATTCGGGGTCAACGTCATCTCCGTGGCGCTGCGCGATCCCGTCCTGGTGGCCAAGCAGTGTGCCACCATCGACGTGCTCTCCGATGGACGCCTGCTGCCGGCGTTCGGCATCGGCAGTCCGCTGGCGCCGGAGTGGAAGACGCTCAACGTCGATACGCGCACCCGCGGCCGCCGTACCGACGAGGGACTGGAGATCATCCAGCGCCTGTGGCGCGAAGACAGCGTCGACTTCGCCGGCACCTACTACCGCCTGTCGGGGGCATCGATCGCGCCCAAGCCCGTGCAGGCCGACCTGCCCCTGTGGATCGGCGGCGCATCCGAGGCCGCCATCCGCCGCACCGCGCGCATCGGCACCGGCTGGCAGGCCGGCGGCGAGACGCCGGACGACGCCGCGCGCGTGGTGGCCGCAATCAAGGCCGCCGCAACAGACGCCGGGCGGTCCATCGACGCGGACCACTACGGCGCCGGCTTCCCCTTCTATTTCGGCGATGCCGGCGACCGCATTGTCACCGAAGCCATGGCAGCGTACGAAAAACGCACCGGACGCGATGCCAAGCGCTATTTCGCTCTCGGCGATGCGGACGCGATCCTGGCGCGCATTGCCGAGTACGTCGATGCCGGCATCTCGAAGTTCATTCTGCGGCCGATGGGCGCTGGAGACGACATGCTGGCCCAAACCCGCCAGCTGATCGATGCGGTGTTGCCGCAGGTCGCCAACCGCTGGCCGCGGCGACCGAAGTCGACCGCCTGAATCCCAAGGGTCGGCAACCGAGCCGCTGGCTGGTCAACGATCGCGGAAACGCGCCGGCCGCTTGGCCGCGAAGGCGGTCATGCCTTCACGCCGGTCATCAAGCGCGAAGCATGCCTGGAACATCCGCCGCTCGAAGAGAACGCCCTCGGCCAGGGGCATTTCAAAGGCACGGCCTACGCACTCCTTGACCAGCATCGTCGCCGGCCGCGAACGACCGGCGATGGCCTTGGCTGTGTTGATCGCGTCCTCGACGAGGCTGGCGAGGGGCACGATCCGTGCAACCAAGCCGTTGCGCTCCGCCTCGGCTGCATCCATCAGGCGGCCCGTCAGGCACATTTCCATCGCCTTGGCCTTGCCGATCGCCCGCGGCAGACGCTGCGTGCCGCCACATCCCGGCGTGGCGCCGACCGTGATCTCCGGCTGGCCAAACCTGGCATTATCAGCGGCCAGGATGAAATCGCACATCAGGGCGAGTTCGCATCCACCACCCAGCGCATAACCCGCTACGGCCGCGATGGTGGGTTTGCGACACGTCGATAGCCTCAGCCAGTCAGCCCCGCTGAACTCGGACTGGAAGACGTCGGCAAACGACTCCAGGGCCGCCATCTCACCGATGTCGGCACCGGCCGCGAACGCCTGGTCATTGCCGGTCACCACAATAGCACCGATCTCACCGGCAGCCTCGAAGATGTCCAGTGCATCGCGCAACTCGGCGATCAGCGCCATGCTGAGTGCATTGCGCCGATCCGGCCTGTTGAAGCGGACCAGGCCAACCCTGCCGTGGGTCTCGGTCAGAATGTGGTCGTAAACCATGAAGCCTCCGATCGATATGTCGGGCCGGAGGCTAGCCATGCTCTCTTTATAAGTATAATATATGTTTATGATACTTTCTTATAATCAAATATGATGAAGATCCAACATCTCCAATTCCTCTCGGCTGTGGTGGAGTGCGGTGGCGTCGGCAAGGCGGCCAAGCGACTGCACATTTCCCAGCCAGCGATTTCCGTTGGCCTCCGGACCCTTGAACAAGAGCTGGGGGCTCCGCTTTTCGAGCGCTACGGACGTCGGCTGGTCGCGACGCCGAATACCATGGCTTTCCACCAGCACGCCGTCGACATCCTGAAACGATGCGAAGCCGCGCGCCTGACATTCCGGGCCAAGCCCGAGGCATCGCCGCGGTTGCGCGTGGGTGTGCTCACCACCATTGCGGGGAGCGACGTGTCATCTCTCACCGAGGTGTGGTCTCACCGGCAGCCCAGCACACGCCTGCAGCTGTGGGAAGGTGACCAGCAGCGCCTGGTGCAATGGCTGCGCGCAGGGCGCATCGACGCGGCCTGGACGCTTGTCGGCAAGGAAACCACGACCACGCGCGTCCTCTGGCGAGAGCCGTTCGTCGCCCTCGTCCCCCGAGATCATCGGCTGGCGGGCCGCCGGCCCGCACGCATCACCACGGCGGATCTGGACGGCGAACCCATCGTCATGCGCGGCACGTGCGAACTGAAGAATGGCCGTCTGAGCGCAGCGGGTATCACGATACGGACGGCGGCGCGGGCGCAACGCGATGATCTGGCGTTGCGCCTTGTGGCGCAGGGAATCGGCATCGCCATTGCGCCGCGCAGTCTCGCGACAAGGGATGTCGTTTCGCTGGCGGTGACCAAGCTCGGCCTGGCGCGCGCGATCGGGCTGAAATGGCGAACAGGCCTGCCGAAAGACATGATCGATGCGGTGGTCGACGCTACATCGTCGCTCGGCTGGATCGGAGGACCGCGATAATGCCTCTGGAGAGCGACCTCTACGCACCCGTGAAAGCCCTGCTCGAGGGGCAAGGCTATGTCGTGAAGGGCGAGGTGCGCCACTGCGACCTCGTCGGCGTGCGCGGCGCGGAGCCACCTGTCGTGGTCGAACTGAAACGCGCGTTCAACCTCGGCCTGGTCATGCAGGGGGTCGATCGTCTCACCTTGACCGACTCCGTCTACCTGGCCGTCGGTACGTGGCCCAAGCGCATGCGGGACGTGAAGAAGCTCTGTCGACGCCTGGGCCTGGGACTGATGATCGTGGCCCATGCGCATGTCGAGGTCATCCTCGATCCCCTGCCCTATACGCCGCGCAAGAACACCAGGCGTGTTCATCGGCTGCTCGGCGAACATGCACGCCGCGTCGGCGATCCGACCCGCGGCGGCTCGACACGGCAACCCATCATGACAGCCTATCGGCAGGAGGCGCTGCGCTGTGCCAGTCTTCTGGCCGCCCACGGCCCGATGAAACTCTCGGCACTGCGCACGTCAGGCTGCGGTCCCCACATCGGGCGCCTCCTGCAGCAGGATGTCTATGGCTGGTTCGAACGCACCGGACGCGCCGTCTACGGCCTGACCCCGGAAGGGCGGCGCGGTTTGGAACGGTTCGGTATGGTGCCTACCGAGGTGTCGCGTTCACCGGAACCCGATGCTCAGCACGTGTGATCCGGCTCCCGTATTTCCGTATTGTAACGACTTGATCCGACGCGATTTTCCTGTCGTTGGACGTTCTTTCGAGCGCCTATAGAAATCCCGTCGCTCGCCTATGACTTGTGGTGCCCGCTTCACTAGGCTCCACCAGCAAGCCGGTGCTCCCGTCGCGCCGGCACGGACGCTCCTCGAACAGCAGCGACGCGACTTGTGCCGTTCGCCGTGATGCGTTAAGTATCCAATGGATGCTTTGATCATGAACTTTATTCGAGGCACGTGATGACAGGCCTGCTTGCTGTTCTGAATGGCACGGGCACCGCCCCTCTCTTCCCTGTCCCGATGCCGAACACCGCGGGCGTCGCCGGCAGCCATGCCGTCGGGAAGGCTCATGGCGCCGTGCTCGAGCGCCTCAATGTCGGTGTCATCGTGGTGGATGCTGACGGACGTCCCGTTTTCGTGAACAGTCACGCCGCGCGAATTCTGGCGTGCGAAGATGGCCTCGCTACGGACAACACCGGTGTAAAGGCCGGATCATCAGCCGAAACACGCGTCTTGAGAGCCGCGATCCTGGCATCCGTGACATCGCTGGCCGCTGATGCGTTGCCCCAGGCTCCAACCGTCCAGTCCACCACCGCGCTACCCACCCGTCTGTACCTGGAACGCCCTTCAGGACTCGCACCGCTGGTCGTCACCATCGTGCGTCTCGATGGCATGGCCGATACCGCTTCGTGTGAACTACGCTGCGCCGCATTGTTTGTCGTCGATCCGGCGGCCCCCGTCCGTATCGATACGCATGGCCTCGGTGCGACCTACGGCCTGACACCGCGCGAAGCGTCCGTTACCGCAATGCTGTCGCGCGGCGCGGACATCACGCAAGTTGCCGAGACGCTCGGCATCTGTGTGTCCAGTGCCCGCCAGTACCTCAAACGCGCACTGGACAAGACCGGTACCCGCCGACAGGCGAACCTGGTCCGCCTCGTGCTGCAAACCTTCACCGACGTCCATACTTCAGTGCACGAGGAAACCCGCCAATGTCCAAGCCGTTGACCTATCTGCGTGCTGGCCCGGTCAGCGAAATCATCATGAACGACGGCAAGGCGAACGTGATGTCGGTCGTCATGCTGAGTGAGCTTCATGCCGCGTTCGACAAGGCGGAGAGCGATCGTGCCATCGTCATCCTCAGCGCACGGGGCCGGCACTTCTCCGGCGGTTTTGATCTCAACGTGTTTGCCCGCGGCAGCGCCGGCGACATCCACCAAATGCTGAAGCTGGGCAGTGAACTGGCGCTCAGGATCCTGTCGTTTCCACGCCCTGTCGTCGTCGCCTGCAACGGCAACGCGTTTCCCATGGGCGCTTTCCTGATCCTGTCATCGGACATCCGGATCGCGGCCCAGGGCAGCTACAAGATCGGGATGAACGAGGTTGCGATCGGTCTTACTGTTCCCCGGTTCGCCATCGAGGTCGCACGCCAGAGGCTGACTCCGCCCTATTTCAGCCGCGCGGTCGCGACCGGCCAGATGTTCGGCCCGGATGAGGCGGTATCAGCCGGCTTCTTCGATTGGACGGTCCCCGCCGCGGATCTGGGCGCGGCGGCGCAGCAGGCAGCCGAGGCGCTGACCGCCATCGATCTCGAAGCCCATGCCGCCACCAAGCTGCGCGCCCGCGAGCCGGCCATCAAAGCCATCCGGGACGCCATCGACACCGACATCACCCTGGCGTACGCCGAAGGACGCGTCGCGCGCCGTGCCATGCAGCCGCGCGACACCCAGCCTCGCCGGTGACACCTTGGAGATCCGCCATGACGAATTCCGTCACGCGCCATGATGCCTGGAATGCCGGGGACAGTTACGATTCCTACATGGGGCGCTGGAGCCGCGCGATTGCGCCCCGCTTCCTGGACTGGCTCGGGGCGCCGGATGACCAGAACTGGCTGGATGTCGGTTGTGGGACCGGGGCGCTGTCCGCTTCCATCCTGGCGCAGTGCCAACCCAGGAGCCTGATCGCCGTGGATTCGTCCGCGGGCTTCCTTGAGAGGGCTCGGGCGGCCACGCCCCATGAGCGGGCCTTCTTCCAGGTTGGCGACGCACAGGACCTTCCCCTGGAGACGGCGAGCCGGGATATCACCGTGTCGGCACTCGTTCTGAATTTCGTGCATGACAAGGAGACGATGCTGGCCGAGATGAAACGGGTGACGCGCCCTGGTGGTTCGGTGGGGCTCTACGTGTGGGACTATCCCGGTGGCGGCGTCGCGTTCATGCGTGCCTTCTGGGCGGCCGCGGCCAGTCTCGATGCGGCAGCGGGAGATCTCGCCGAAAACAAGCGTTTCCCCTACTGCACGCCGGACGGGCTGACGGCGCTGGCCACCAACGCAGGCCTGGCGTCCATCGCATGCGCGCCGCTCGAGATCGCGACCGTGTTCGAGGACTTCGACGATCTCTGGCGCCCGTTCACGCTGGGCGCCGGACCGGCACCTGGATATTGCGCCACACTCTCCACAGACGCTCGCGAGCGACTGAAACAGGCGCTGTATGACATGCTGCCGCATCGCGACGACGGCTCCATTCATCTGGCGGCCCGTGCATGGGCCATCAAGGCGCGCGTCGCCTGATTGATCTGGAGGCCACCGCCGATCTGGTATCGTGATCACCTTCTTTGTATGAAGGCGCATGACGAAATCCCAGCGGGATACTTTTCATCACGGCAACCTGAAGGCAGCGGCACTCGATGCGGCCTATGACCTGGTCGCTGGCACAGGACACGAGACGCTCAGTTTGCGCCAGGTCGCGGGGGCCGTGGGTGTCGCCCACCGGTCGATCTACAATCACTTCGAAGACCGCGAGGCGCTGCTCGACGCAGTCGCCATGGAAGGCTTCACGCGACTGGCGGCGCTCCTGAGGAAAGCCACGACGGCGGCGGATTACACCCGCCAGTATGTACGCTTCGCACTGGCCAACCCGTCGATCTACAGCCTGATGTCGAGCCGGCGGCACGGCACGATGAAGCACAACCCGCCGCTGCAGGCCGCCACGCACGGCGTCATTACAGAAGCAATGCGGGTCTTCTGCCGCCCAGACCAGACATCGGCAGAACGGCGTCGAACCGTCATGAAAGTATACATGATCCTCTATGGTGGCATCTCGCTGTATGCCGCCGGCATCCTGGATCTGCCAAACGAGCAAGCGCTGGTCGCCGAACTCATGGCCATGACGACCAGCGCTTGAACGACGGCGCATCTACGCAACGACGATCATGGTGCCTTCCATGTCCTCATGGCCATCGCCACAGAAGACGTCACAGAAATAGCTGAACTTGCCGGCACGATCTGGCGTCAGCCGCACGGTGGTCGTCACACCGGGCACGATATCGGCACGCAGGTTGAAGTCAGGCATCTTGAAGCCATGAATACGATCCTCGGCGGTCAGGAGCAGCACGACGGACTCACCCAGTTTCACGGTGATGGTTGATGGCGTGTACTCGAACCGCTTGGCCGAAATGTGGATTTCGCGCGCGGCAGGTTCGGCCGCCAAACCGGCGGCGGCCACGACAAGACCGGCCGCCGCCGGCGCCGCGATGAGCCACCGCAGCGTGGTTCTACGATCGATCATCATCAGGCCTTGGCGACCGGCAGTTCTTTGATGCCGTAGCCGCTGGCCGGGCTGACGCCGACGTCGCGCGTTCCCAGGCCGCGATAAGGATTGGCCGCATCGAAGGGCAGCGGGCCGCGTTTGGGCTGCGATCCTGCCTGTGGCAGCGGGAAGATCAGCGACTGCGCCGCGTGGTGCTGGATGTGGCCCGTGGTGTGATGGTGTTCCTGATGGATGTGGCCGTAGAACACCACCACGTTGCGATACGGCATCAGCAATTCCATGACCTTGGCGCCGTCTGCCGTTGTCCAATCCCATTGCGGATAGAGATCGAACAGCGGGCGGTGTGTCAGCACGACAATGCGGTCGTCGGGCTTGCGCTGCTTGAGGTCGGCGGCCAGCCAGGCCAATTGTTCGTCACCGACCTTGGCGGCCGGGTCGGAGACGTTGTCGAGTGCGATGAAATGCACGCCCTTGTGATCGAACGTGTAATACGGCGCGCCGAAGAATTCCTTGTAGGCTTCGCCGCGATCGAGCGCCGCGTCATGCTCGCCCGGCATGAACCGGACGTCCTTGACGCGCAGGGCCGAAACGATCTCCTTGAACCGCGCCAATCGCGTCCGGCGTTCCTTGGGATCATCCGTCGTATGTGTCAGATCGCCGGTGAAGACGATGAAGTCAGGTTGTGACGCCAGGCCGTTGACCGTCGCGACCGCCTTTTCCAGCGTGTGCGCGGCGTCCGGATTGGCAGCACCGGCATAACCCCAATGCGTGTCGGAAAACTGCACGAAATGGAAATCGGCGGCCTGTGCCCGCGCGCCGGCGGTCGAGAACAAACCCGAGGCAAAGGCAACGCCGGCGATGCCGCCGAGCCTGAGGAATTCGCGGCGGTCGTAACCCGTGGTCATGCACCCTCCTGGCGTCCGGTCTGGGTTGGGAGACGCGCAGGGGATACCGTCACCGGAAGCCGGTTATTCCTGATGGCACCGCGATGGAATAAAAAGGCGCACGGTCCGGTCTAGGATCGATGTTCCGCGTACGACGGCATGACTGACAAGGTCCGGGCACAGCGTTTTGCCGCCCTGGCGCTACCGCACCTCGATGCCGCCTACGGCTTTGCGCGGCGGTTGACGCGCGACGACAGCGAGGCGCAGGACGTCACGCAGGAGGCGTTCCTGCGGGCATGGCGCTACTTCGAGACGTTCCGCGGCCCCGACGCGCGGCCGTGGCTGCTGAGCATCGTGCGCAACACGTTCATGTCGCACCGGCAGGCACGTGGCGCCCCCATGGCGGACCTGGACCATGCCGATGCGGCGCTCGACGTGGTTCTGGCGGGCACCGAGGCGCTGGCCGCCATCCCCGCCACGCCGGAGAAGACCTTACTGGAAGCTGACGCCCGCCGCTCGGTGATGGCCGCGCTCGATGCCCTGCCGCAAGCGGCCCGGGAGGTGCTGGTGCTGCGCGAGATCGAGGACCTCTCCTACAAGCGCATCGCAACAATTCTCGATGTGCCGATCGGCACGGTGATGTCGCGCCTGGCGCGGGCGCGGGCGGCCCTGGCGGCGGAGATCCGCCGCCAGTCGGATGGTGGATGACGACGATGACCGAGATGGACTGCGCCACCTGCGAAAGCCTGATCGACGCCTATGCCGATGGCGAGTTGTCGGCCGACATGTCGATTGCCATCGAGAGCGCCCTGCCCCGTTGCCCGCACTGCCAGCAGCGCCTGGATGAGGCGCGGCTGTTGCGCGATGCCCTGCGGCAAGCACCATCGCCGCGCGCGCCCGCCGCTCTTCGGACTGCCATCCTGGACACCCTGGCCCCCCATGATGATGCGCCCACGGTGGTCTCCATGGCGCCGCGCCCCACCCCGGCCCGGCGAGACGTTCTGCGGTGGGCGGCCACGGTCGTGGTGGCCTTGACTGCCGGCTGGGCCGTGGGCCGCTATCTGCCGCTGCCGGGGGAGTCCGATGCCACCCGCGAGGTCGTCGACGGCTATCTGCGCGTCACGTCAGGCGAGCGGCTGGTGGAAGTCGCATCATCGGATCGCCACACAGTGAAGCCCTGGTTTGGCGGCCGTGTCGCCTACGCACCGCCGGTTCACGACCTCACCACCGATGGCTTCCCGCTGGTCGGTGGCAGGGTCGACGTGATCGACGGCCGCAAGACCGCCGTGCTGGTCTACCGGCGTAACCGGCACGTCATCGCCCTCTTCCTGTGGCCGGACAGAGGGAGCCTGACGACGCAAGGCGAGGTGCGCGATGGGTTCGGACTGCGTCGCTGGTCGCACGCCGGCTTCACGTTCCATGCCATCGCCGATCTGCCGCTGAGTGATCTCGATCGCTTCGCGGCGGCGCTCGGTGCGCGACTGGATGCCGAACGGTGACGGCGGCCGCATGGCGCCTGCGCTGAGCCGACGATTGCACATCGCCGACAGTCCACTCTACGATGAGACACTTCTTCCCTCGAGGATCAGCGTTTCATGTCTCCAGACGTCGTTTCCCAACTCGCACCCACGGGCGTCCTGCGCGCCGGCATCAACCTCAGCAATTTCCTGCTGGTGACAGGAAAGAGTGCCTCGGGCGATCCGCAAGGCGTCTCGCCCGACATGGCGGGCGAGATCGCCAGGCGCCTGGGTGTGCCGGTCAAGTACGTGCCCTACAAGACACCGGGCGAGCTTGCGGATGCGGCGGGGACCAGCGCCTGGGATATCGGGCTGATCGGCGCCGAGCCGCAGCGTGCCGAGACGATCGCCTTCACGGCCGCCTATGTCGAGATTGAAGCCACGTATCTCGTGCCGGCCGGATCGCCGCTGAAGACGATCGCCGACGTCGATCGCGCCGGCGTGCGTATCGCCGTCACGGCACGCAGCGCCTATGGCCTATGGCTGGACCGCAACATCAAGAATGCCGCGCTGGTGCGCTCGACCAGCCTCGATTCCGCCTACGAACAGTTCGTGGCGGACAAGCTGGAAGCCCTCGCCGGCCTGCGGCCACGGCTGCTGTCGGACGTCCAGAACCTTCCCGGCGCGCGCATCCTCGACGGCCAGTTCGCGGCCGTTCAACAGGCAATCGGCACGGCGCGTGGCAATGATGCCGCAGCGGCCTTCCTGCGCAGCTTCGTCGAGGAGGCCAAGGCATCGGGTTTCGTGGCCAGCCTGATCGAACGCCACAACGTGCGCGGCCTCTCGGTGGCACCGCCGGCGTAGGATCCTCCCCACCCGGTGGAGAGGCTACGCACTCAGCGCCGGTGCCACCAGTGGCCGGCAATCGGCAGCAATCGCGATGGCAGCACCGGTGCGTGACCGCAGGGTCTCGGCAGTCATGCCCTTCAGCACCTCGCGCGCGACGAAGCCTTGCGCCGTCACATCGACGACGGCGATGTCGGTGTAGATGCGCTTGACGCAGCGTACAGCGGTCAGCGGCAGGCTGCAGGCCTCCAGCAGGCGCGGACGGCCGTCGCGGGTGTTGTGCTCCATGATCACCCAGGTCGCCTTGGCTCCCACTGCCAGGTCCATGGCGCCGCCCACCAGCGGGCCTTTGTCGGGGATACGCGCATCCCAGTTGGCGAGATCGCCGTTGGCCGCCACCTCGAATGCGCCCAGGACGGTCACGTCGATATGACCGCCGCGGATCATGGCGAACGACCACGCTGAATCGATGATGCTGCCGCCGGGCCGCAAGGTGACCTTGCGGCTGCCGGCATCGACCAGGTCCGGCTCGACGTGATCAGCAGCAGCCGCCGGACCGACGCCGATGACTCCGTTCTCGGACTGGAAGAAGACGTCCCGGCCGGCCGGCAGGTGATCGGACGCCAACACCGGGATGCCGATGCCGAGATTGACGACCGTACCGTCGGCGATGTCCTGCGCCGCGCGCCACGCCATTTGATTGCGGTTGAGCGCTTTCATGGTCACGCTCCCACCGCCACGACACGGTCGACAAAGACACCGGGTACCTGCACCTGCTCCGGCGGGATCGGCTCTTCGCGCGACTCGCGGACCTCCGCCACGGTCAGGGTCGCCGCCGTGGCCATCGCCGGCCCGAAGTTCATCTGTGCGTGGCGGAAGACCAGGTTTCCGTAGCGATCCGCCAGGTCGGCACGCACCAGGGCCAGATCGCCGCTGATCGCCGTTTCCAGCACGCAATCGCGGCCATCGATGGTGCGCGTCTCCTTGCCGGCAGCAAGATCGGTGCCGAAGCCGACCGGCGTGAAGAAGGCCGGGATACCGGCGCCGCCGGCGCGGATGCGCTCGGCGAAGGTGCCCTGTGGCACGCATTCAAACTCGATCTTGCCGTCGCGCAACAGGACTTCGAACGGCGACAACTCGTTGCCGCGACCACGACCGGCGCTGGCGATCACCTTGCGCACCAGACCCGCCGCGATGAGCTCGTGGGTCAATGATGCCGGGTGCGTCGCCGAGTTCACTACCAGGGTCAGGTCCTTGGGCGCGCGCTCGCACAACGCGCGCAGCAGCACATTGGCAAATCCAGCACCGCCGAAGCCGGTGATGAACACGGTGGCGCCATCCTGCACGTCTTGTAGTGCGGCCGCCGCTGTCGCGACCCGCTTATCGATCGGCATGGGCTTTACCCTACTCTGCGAGCGGTTTCTCGGGCCGCAGGCTACGGTTTTTCGTTAGGCAGTTGTGAGGAAAAATCATGGACCGAGGCATTCCCTGGGTGCTTGGCTTTTGAATTTGTCGCGCAAAACCCATATGAGAAACCAAAGCGCCACGGCGACTGCCCTATCCATACGGTGATCTCGCGTGATTCCCTTCTCTGTTCTTGATCTGTCGCCCATCATCGCCGGCGGCGATGCCGGCCTCGCTTTCCGAAACAGCCTGGACCTGGCGCAACACGCCGAGCGCTGGGGCTACAAGCGCTACTGGTTGGCCGAGCATCACAACATGCCCGGCATCGCCAGCGCGGCAACATCCGTTGTCATCGCTCATGTCGCAGCCGGCACCCGCACCATCCGTGTCGGTTCCGGCGGCATCATGCTGCCCAACCATGCGCCGCTGATGATCGCCGAGCAGTTCGGCACCCTGGAGTCACTCTACCCCGGTCGCATCGACCTGGGCCTCGGACGTGCGCCGGGTACCGACATGCGCACCGCCCAGGCCCTGCGCCGCTATCTGGCCGGGGCCGATCGCTTCCCGCAGGATGTCATCGAGTTGCAGGCCTACTTCGCGCCGGCCGAACCTGGACAACCGGTCCGGGCGGTGCCGGGCGCCGGGCTTGACATCCCGATCTGGATCCTGGGATCGAGCCTGTTCGGCGCCCAGCTGGCGGCGGTACTGGGCCTGCCCTTCGCTTTCGCATCGCATTTCGCGCCTGACCATCTTCTCGACGCGCTGGAAATCTATCGGCGGGAGTTCAAGCCATCGGAAAACCTCGCACGACCCTACGCCATGGCGGGGATTGCCGTGGTCGCTGCCGACACCGATACCGAGGCGCAATGTTTGTTCACGTCGCTGCAGCAGCAATTCATCAATCTGCGCCGGGGTACCCCCGGCCCGCTACAGCCGCCGGTCGACAGCATGGAGGGACGCTGGTCGCCGGCAGAAAAGGCCACCGTGTTCCACGCCATGCGGCGCGCTCAGGTCGGATCGCCCGAAACCGTGCGCCGCGGCATCGAAGCGTTCATCGCCGAGACCGGGGTCGATGAAATCATGATGGCGGGCCAGATCTTCGATCACCCGGCGCGACTGCGCTCTTTCGAGATCGTGTCGCAGATCCATGCGGCGATGGCGAAGGACGAAAAAGCCGCGTCGGCAGCATGATTGGGGCGGATTCCGGTACAATGGAATCATACTCCTGGGAGCGCGGGCGTCTCGCCCGCAAAGGCGAAGACAAAGCTGTCGCCTGACATGATATGAGCGGGCGAGACGCCCGCGCTCCCAGGGTCAGTCGACGATCGCGGCCTGGACCATGGTACGGAACTGGTTGCGCAGCATGATGCGATCGCCATCGTTCACCTGCACCAGGTAGATCGCGATCAGATCCTCCTTCGGATCGATCCAGAACAAGGTGCCGGCGTTGCCGGCCCAGCCGTATTCGCCAATCGAGCCCGGCAGGCTGGCCGCGCCGGCGACACGGCGGACCTCGACGCCCAGGCCGAACCCCAGGCCAGGTGGGCGACCGGGAATGCCGGTAGCGTGATCGGCAGTCATGAATTCGACCGTCTTGCGCCCCAGCAGGCGGGTTCCGTCGAGCTCACCGCCGTTGGCCAATACCAGGGCAAAGCGCAGATAGTCAGCCATCGTCGAGGTCAACCCACCGCCGCCCGACTCGAAGCGTGGCGCTTGCGCGACATCGAAGCGCCGTGTCATCGGGGGGCTACCCGGACGCTGCCACGGCTGTGCCACGCGCGCGAGCTTGTCGGCGGGTACATGGAACGCCGTATCGACCATGCCGAGCGGTTGGAAGATGCGCTCCTGCAGGAACGCGCCCAACGGCTTGCCCGAGACGACCTCGACGACACGCCCCAGCACGTCGGTCGAAACCCCATATTCCCAGCGCATGCCCGGCGAGAAGCGCAACGGCAAACGCGACAAACGCGACACAAATTCCTCGCTGGTGGCATTGCGATCGCCGATCTTGGCGTCGACGTAAGCCGCGTTGATCAGCGAACTGCCCCGCGTGCCATAGATCAGGCCTGACGTATGCCGCAACAGATCCTGCACGGTCATCGGCCGCGTCGGCTCCACAAGCTCGAGCACGGTCTTGCCTGCTGCGTCGGTCTTCTCGGTGCCGACCTTCATGTTGCCGATTTCAGGCAGGAACTGCGCCACCGGATCGCTGATCTGCATCCGGCCTTCTTCGACCAGCATCATCGCCGCGACGCTGACGATGGGTTTGGTCATCGAATAGATGCGGAAGATCGCATCCGGCCGCATGGCGTCGCCCGCGCCGCGATCCCGATACCCCATGGTCTGCGACCACGCGATCTTGCCCTGGCGGGCAACCAGCATCACGGCACCCGGCACCAGGCCGGCCTCGATGTGCTGGCGCGTGACAGCCTCGACCCGTGCCAACTGGCTCGACGACAGGCCGACGTCCTCAGGTCTGTCTACGACCGGAAGCGGCATCTGCGCGTGGGCCGGCATTGCGCCGAGCACGACGGCCAGCAGCCACACAGTCTGGATCCGCCGCAGATACCCCATGATCGCCTCCGGATCGCGGCGCCTTCAGGGCCGCCGATGCGGTACACTATCTCTTGAACAGACCCTCCCAACAACAATCAGGTGACTGTCATGGACGAAATGAAATCGCTGCGCGAGCAGATCAAATCCGTACAGGCGGCTTGCCGCACCGCACGTGCCGAGGGCGGCAAGCACTGGGAGGTGCTGACCGCGCTGATCTCCGTGGTGAACTCATTGATGGACGCCCATCAACGCCAGGAGGACAAATTGCGCGCACTGGAGGCGGCACTGCGTGAGCAACAGTCGCGCGTGTGATCAGTGCCCGGTGCCTATCCCAGCGACGGCACCGCTGGCTACGAGCCGGGCGATCTCCTCGCTGCTGTAGCCGTGCTCGCGCAGGACGGCATCGGTATGCTGGCCGCTCACCGGCGCCGTGGCCGTCGGTGCCCCATCGACCGGCATCGGCATGCCCGGCAGCGCTGGAACGGGTACCGGCTGGGGCACGCCGGGCTGATGAAGCCACTGGATCAGATCGGTTGCCGCGACCTGGGGCTGCGCCAGGAATTCGGCGTAGGAGTTCAGGCGTTCATGCATGATACGCACGGCCGCCAACCGCGGCGCCCAATGGGCACTCGGTTGAGCGGCGACAGCCGGCCTGATGATCCCGTAGAGCGCCACGTCGTTGCGCTGGCGTGCAGCAGCGTCGATGAAGCGCGGCTCGGCGGCGAGCTGCGGCATGTCGAGTACCTCGCAGAACGCCCGCCAGTCGCGGTCATTGATGGCGACGATCGACATCCAGCCGTCGGCGGTGCGGAACACGCCGCCCGGCACGCCGCCGGGCCGCATGCTGCCGCCCTCCAGATGGCACGCCATCATCCGGATCGACTGCAGCGCGGTGGCGGCCTGCATCAGGCTGACATCGATATAGCGGCCGTGCGCCTCATCGCGGCGGGCATACAGCGCCGCCGACAGGGCCTGGAAGGCGTAGAGCGCGGTCGACATATCGACGACGATCACCGGCACGCGGTGCGGAATGCCATCCTCACCGCGATTCTCGACCATCATGCCGGTATAGGCCTGCAGCACGGGATCCATCGCCGGCCGCTCGGCCAACGGCCCGGTCTGGCCAAAGCCTGAGATCGAGACATAGAGCAGCCGCGGGACACGCGCCGATACGGTTTCGTAGTCGAAGCCCAGCCGCTTGATCACACCCGGCCGGAAGCCTTCGAGGAACACATCGGCGCCATCCAGCAGACGCCGCAGGACGTCCTTGCCCGCCGGTGCCTTCAGGTCGAGGGCCACGCTGCGTTTGCCGAGGTTGCCGATGATCGAATAGGCGGTGTGATTGCCGTAGCGAACACCCAGCCCCCGCGCCCAGTCGCCATCACCGATCGATTCGACCTTGACGACATCGGCACCATACTGGGCCAGCAGCATGGCGCAGTACGGGCCGGCGATCCCCTGACTGAGGTCGACGACTTTCAGTCCGGCAAACGGCGCCGCGTAACTCACCACCACCTCCCATGCCCGTGGACGACAGGACAGTGAACGACACTCCTCTTGTCGGGCTCAAGGGCCCCACGGGATACCGGCCATGCGCCATGACGGCATCATGCTGTGGTCACCGCGTCCTGAGCCGGCTTGAAAAAATGACCCTTTTCCCGTAAGCATCCCCGCCTCGGTTCCCATCCAACCAGGGAGGGCTGCGTGAGCGCATACAATCAGCATCACCCGCGCGGTCCCTGTGCCGCCCCGCGACAGCACGTCGTGGGGCTGGCCATCGCACGGAACTGACGTCCCGACGTCTTCGTACGGCTGGTCTGTCCTGAACGGCATCTGACGCTGGCGGCGCCGCGCCTTCAGCGTGACTTCGTTTCAGCCGGACATATCAGCGAGTTGACCATGGGCTCGATCAGCCTGCGCAATGTGAGCGTGCTTGCGCCCGCCCCTCTTTTCCAGAACCTCACTCTGGTCGTCGGCGACGACGACCGCCTTGGCCTCGTTGCCGGCAACGGTGCCGGCAAGACCACCTTGCTGAAGTGCCTCGCCGGCCTGATGGAGCCGACAACCGGCGACGTCGTGCGCTCGCGCGGATTGAAGGTCGGCATCGTCGAGCAGGAGGTGCCGACCAACCTGCTGGGCCTGTCGCTCTCCGAAAGCATCCGCCGCGCATTGGCGCCGGCCGAGCGCGACAGCCAGGCCTGGCGCGTCGATCTCGTGCTCGACGAATTCGACACGCCCGCCGACATGCGCGAGCAACCGCTGCAGGCCCTGAGCGGCGGCTGGCAGCGCCTGGCGCTGATCGCACGAACATGGGTCACGGAACCCGATGCGCTGCTGCTCGACGAGCCCACGAATCACCTGGACCTGGCGAAGATCGCGCTGCTGGAGGCCTGGATCAATCATCCCCTGCGGCAGATCCCGATGGTCATCGCCAGCCACGACCGCCACCTCCTCGATGCCTGCACCACCCGCACGCTGTTCCTGCGTCCGGAGATATCGCGCAGCTACGCCCATCCTTATACGCGCGCCCGTGCGTTGCTGGCCGACGACGATGCGGCCCAGGAAGCGAAATTCGTCAAGGACAGCCGCGAAGCGGACCGGCTGCGCCAGAGCGCCAATGCCCTGAAAAACATCGGTATCAACAGCGGCAGCGACGCCTCGCAGAAAAAAGCCATGCAGATGCACAAGCGGGCCGACAGCATCGAACAGTCGCTGCGAGCCAAGCCAGTCGAAAAGTCAGGCGATATCCGTCTCGCCAATCGCGGTACGCATGCGCGGGTTCTGGTCAGGCTCGACGACATTCCCATCAGCACGCCGGACGGACGACTGCTGTTTCGCAGCGGCAAGCTCGCCATCCTGCAGCGCGATCGCATCATCGTTCTAGGCCGCAACGGTGTCGGCAAATCGCGATTCGTCGCCCTGCTGCGACAGGCGATGATGGGTCATCAGGACATACCGGGCGTATCGATCAGTCCGACGGTGGTGCCGGGCTACATCGATCAGCTGATGTCGCACCTGCCACAAGGCGACTCGCCCATGACGTTAATCGGCGATCGCTATCGGTTGGGCGATGCGCGCACGCGCAGCCTGCTGGCTGGCGCCGGTTTCGCCGTCGATCGCCAGCAGCAGCCGATCGCCAGGCTGTCGCCGGGCCAGAAAGCACGGTTGGGCCTGCTGGCGCTGCGCCTGGCCGAGCCCAACCTCTACCTCATGGATGAGCCCACCAACCACGTCGACATCCCCGGGCAGGAGCGGCTGGAGGCGGAAATCCTGGCGCACGAAGCGACCTGCGTCCTGGTCTCCCATGATCGCAGTTTCATGGCGACGCTCGGCACGCGCTTCTTGTTGATCGACGGCAACAAGATGATGGAGATCGATGCGCCCAAGTCTTTTCATCTCCTGTCGTAGGAGCATCCCCTCTCCACCCGCGCCCGCAGGCAGAGAGGGGATTGTCATCACAGGCGGGCGATCACGCGGCCCAGGCGGTCGATGGTGCGCAGCACCGTCTTCTGATCGAGGCCCGGCCATTGCACGCGCGCCATGATGTGATTGAGCGGTGTGGTTTCACCATAGCGATGAATCTGCTCGACCACCTCGGTTTCGGAGCCGATCAGGAAACGCTCGGCGGCGAACTTGTCGAAGTCCTGCTGGACAGCATCGGCCGGCGCACTGCCCCACTTCGCATAGGATTCGTACTTGAACGCCAAGGGTTCGCGCACCTCGTCGAGCGCCCTGCCGGTACCACTGCCGACATGGCATTCGCGGATGGCAGGAAACTCGGTCGCCGGCGGCAAGCCAGCGGCGGCGCGGCTGTCGCGGAAAAGCCTGCCCAGCCGACCGACGGCTTCGCGCGTCGGCATCGGCGAGGGCATCCAGGCATCGCCCAGTTCAGCCGCCCGCTTCACAGCGACCTCGACATCGCCGGCGAGCCACAGCGGCGGGCCACCAGGACGTTTCGGCGTGACACTCGCCCGCACGCCGCTCAGCCGATGGAAGCGGCCCTGATGCTCCACCGGCGCGTTGCGCCATAGCTTGCGGATCACGTCGATGCCCTCGACGAAGCGCGACACGCGCTCCTTGAAGGGAACACCGATGGAATCAAACTCCTCCTGCCGATAGCCCAATCCCAGGCCCAGCACGAAGTTACCGCCGGTCAGCCAGTCCATCGTGGCGGCCTCCTCGGCGACCACAACGGGATTGAGCATCGGCAGCAGCAACAGGCCGGGCCCTATCATCATGCCCTGCGTCTCCGCCGCGAGACGGGCCAGCAGCGGCATGGCCTGAAACATCTGCAGCGGATGCGACACGAAATGCTGTCCCACCATCAGCGATGCGAAGCCGTTGGCTTTTGCCGCTCGCGCTTGCTCAATCAGATTGGCGAGTTCGGGACCGAGGTCGGCGCCCTCACGCCACTGCGTCGCCATGTAAAGGCCGATCTTCATCGCGGCTCCTGTTCGAAAAAGTGGCGCAGTGTGCGGCGATGAAGGGCGCCCGCGCAACACGGCAGTGGCGCCACTAACCCCTTCGCTTCTCCTCACGCCACAGGTAGCCTATGGTCGACATCTCAGGGAGCGCGCGATGTGCTTCAAGTCCATGGTTCCACCGATCGGCTTGTCTTCGGCTGTCCATGATCGTGCCGCTGACGAACCCAACAGCCGCTCCGAGCAGGCTCTTGCCCATGCCCGTGGCTACCTGAGACCTGTTCGTGCCGGCACGTCGGCACGTTGGTGGCTGCGCCTGGCGATGGCTGTGAGTGCGCGCCTGACGGCAGTCAGCGCCCCACGACAAGAGGGCTATCGATCATTGAGAACAGGCGTTGCCGCGAACCGGCAGCAGCACACGCCTGCGCACGTTCGCACACCACGCCGCGTCGCCTGAAGCGCAAGCTCACATGCGTCCAGCGTAGCGTCAAGCCGCCGACTTCGGCCAGCTCATGCTGGCCGAAGCTACGCACCGCCACGTCTGCCATATCGACCGTGGCTGATCACCCGAGTGCCAGCCATACCTTGCGGGCTTGCTCGACCACCTGCCGCACGCGACCATCGATCTCTTCGTCCGTCAGCGAGCTGAGCGGGTGCGTGATGACGACGGGCTCCAGCCCGTCCATCCCCAGCGCGGCGCGCTGGACGTGTGCCTCGTGCAGAAATTCCGTAGTGACCACCACGGCCACCGGCAATCCCTGCATCTCGAGTTCAATACCGTCGTGCATACAGCACGATGTGCAGGACCCTCAGTCCCCGATCGCGGTCAGCACCAGATCGTTGTTGGCCACGATCTCGCGGATCACTCCAGGCGCCGCGACACGCGAGAAGCTTTCCTTGCGATAGTAGTTCACCGACGCGAAACGGAATTCTTCGCTCAGCTGCGTCATGCTGCGCCGCAGCAGCTTGTTGGCATTCCACTTGGTGTTGTCGAGCACGGCCAGGCGCAGTCCCTCGAGGGCCTGCGGCCGCCGCGCCGTCGGGCAGCTCTGCGCCTCCACGATACCCCGTGGGTCGTAGACGATCGGTCCGCCGATTCCTGTCATTATCAATCTCCTTTTGCTGGAATTGCGTCACACCGCGCAGGCACCGTCGACACAATCCGCAACGCCCGCCGGGGCGATACCGTCGATGGCGCGCAGCACGGGATTGGTCATATGCCCCCAGCCGGGGATAAAGGCGGAGAAGCGCCCCGCTTCACCGCCGGCCACGAACAGGTGGATATTGTCGACGCTGGGCACGATCGGGATGCGTGCCTCAAGATCGCGTTTGTACCAAGCCGGCAGGTTGCGGTTGTAGATCTTGCCGTAGCGGTGGTTGAACGCGATGTCGCCAAAGCGGATCCGCGCATAGGTCCACAGGTACGAGCGGACGTCATGGCGTTTCCAGCCGTGCTTGGCGATGGTCTGCGCGTGCTCGGGCCCCAGCACCACGGCACAATGCCCGGAGCTCACGGCATTGTTGTGCGCGATCGTGCTCATCGCCGAACAGATGCTGTCGAGAATGCCCTCCGGGTCGTTGGCGACGTGATTGGTCACGCTGTGTGGCGGCTCGGCCGCCAGCACGAACACCGTCGAGTCCTCGGCCTTGTAGCCCTTCTCGACATGGTACGGCGCCAGGGGACTCGCCTCCTCGTTTTCGGCAATGCAGTAGGTGTACTTGCCGGGGTGGCCCAAGGTGCTCTTGTCGAGATCGCCCGGCCAGCCACCGCCGACGTTCAACAGGATCAGCCGGATGGCGCGACCGATCGTGGCATTGGCGCGGTTGCCCGAACCGAAGGTGTTACAGCCGGCATTCATGCCGATCGCTGTACGGATCGGCCCGTTCACGACCAACAGCGGGCACGCCATGTGGGTGGTGGCCTGCACGCCGTTGAGGTTGAAGGCAGGGTCGGTCAGCGCCAGCATGGCGGCGCGCACGACGGGCGCGTACTGCGGCAGGCACCCTGCCATCACCATGTTGATCGCCAGCACCTCGCGGGTCAGGTTGCCCCACCGCGGCGGCACGCGGCATTCCACGAAGGCCGGATCACCACCCATGGCCTCGATGCAGGCCGCCACCTTGGCCGGCGTCGGCGGCACGACGGGCAGGCCGTCGGCGTAGCCCTGGGCGTAGTACCATTCGACCAGATCCGTGTCTGACGGCAGGTTCTGGTCGGTCTCGGGCAGGTGCCGTGCCGTGATTGCTGTCTGGGCCATGGTCGTCCATCCGTTCACGAAGGACCATGTCACCACGTCGGCACCACATATATCAATACAAGCCTGATATCGCCTATTATTGCAATGAATGCATGAATAGTGCTTCCGCCATGACGGATCGGAGGAAAAATGCCCACGGCGTTGTCCTTGCATCAGCTGCGCGCCGTGGTGGCGGTGGCGCGCTATGGCAGTTTCGTCGCCGCGGCCAGTGACCTCGCGACGTCGCAGCCGGCGCTGTCGCGCGCCATCAAGCAAGCCGAAGAGATCCTGGGTGTCGTCCTCTTTGCCCGCAGCACCCGCCACGTCGCCTTGACCGCGGCAGGCCGCGAGTTCGCGCCGGCAGCTGAGCGCATGCTGAACGAGCTGGAACTGCAGATCCAGAACGTACGCGAGCTCGCCGAGCAGCGCCGCGGGCATCTGGTCATCGCCTGCCTGATGTCGATCGCCCACAGCGTCCTGCCGGGAGTGATCGCCACCTACCGCCGCACCTATCCGCGGATCGAACTATTCGTGCGCGAGGGCGTGCAGAGCAGCGTGGCCGATGAAGTCCGCAGCGGCGCCGCCGATTTCGGCATTGGCGACATGGCCGGCGGCGAAGCCCCACTGCATGGCGAGCCGCTACAGACCGAGGCCTGCCACGTCGTGCTTCCCCGCCGCCACCGCCTGGCATCTCGAACGACGCTGCGGCTGAACGATCTCGTGGGCGAGAGCGTGATCACGATGCCTGTGGAGTCCGGGCTGCGACGGCTGATCGATGGCGCTGTGACCGGCGCCGGCGTGCGACTCACCTATGCGATCACGGTCAATCAGTTCGCGACGATCTATGAATTCATTGGCCGGGGCCTGGGCATCGCGATCGTGCCTGCCTCCGTGCTGCCGTCGCGACGCGACGCACTGCTGATCGCCCGCCCACTGCGTGAGCCGCGGATCATGCGGCAGGTCGGTATCCTCACCCGTCCCGACCGCCCTCTGTCGCCTGCCGCTACCGGTTTCCTCGCGCTCTTGCGGTCGCACTACCGTAGTGCGCCGGCGCCCAGGAGCATCGGGCACTCGTCCGCCAACTGATGCCGGGGCTATTCGCCTATTGCCATATGACGTAGTGTGCCGAAGACGCATCACGCCGAGGCGCGACGAGCCTGCGCGACATCCTTGCCCGCTTCACCGGCGCCGCGGTGCTCCCTCCCGAGCGGCCGCAGCATGTGACGCCGCAGGATCACGAAATGCCGGTCGAATCGATCCTGGCTGAGCAGGTGCGTGTGCTTTACGTCGAGGGCCAGCGCCTGATCCTGACCGGGATCGCGGCCGCATTGATCATGGTGTGGGTGCTCTGGGACCAGGTCGCGCACGGGGCTCTCTTGGGTTGGCTCGCCGCTTTCGGCGCCTATTCGCTCGTCCGCGCGATCATGACGCGCGCCTATCGCCGCCGGACGTCCGACACCGACGACTCTACCTGGATGACCCGGGTGCAGTGGGCTCTGGTCGTCGGTGGCTGTATCTGGGCCAGCGCCTGCTTCCTGTTCTATGTACCTGATCGGGTTGAGTATCAGCTCTTCCTCGTCACCATGCTGTTGGGTGCCGTGGCATCCGGCCTGGTGACGCTTGCCGTCAATTTGCCGGCATATGTCGGCTTCGTGACGCCGTTCCTCGCCGCTGCGGCGATCCGTTTCGGCATGGAGAATGACCCTCTCCACTGGGGTATCGCGCTTGCTGCAACCGTGACCTTTTTCCTCTTCGTCAACTTCGCCCGCTTCATCCAGAACTCGTTTGTCGAGTCGCTGCGGTTGCGCATGCAGCTTGCCGAACGCAATCGGCAACTCGCAGAACGCAACCGCGCCATCGAAGCAGCCAACCTCGCCAAGTCACGCTTCCTGGCCGCCGCAAGCCACGATCTGCGCCAGCCGCTGCACGCCTTGAACCTTTTTGTCGCCCAGTTGCACGACGAGCGTGATGCAGGCGAACGCAGCCGGCTGGTTGCCCGTATCGACACCGCCGTCGGTGCCATGAATGCGTTGTTCGACGCCCTGCTGGATATCTCCAAGCTTGACGCAGGCGTGCTGGCGCCGACTCTCACGGACTTCCCTGTCCACCATCTGCTCCAGAGAGTCGAGACGACATTCGCCGCAACCGCTCGCGAAAAAGAGCTGCGGCTGCGCATCGTTCCAAGCACGGTACGGATTCGCAGCGACGCCATCCTGCTCGAACGGATCCTGCTCAACCTGGTGTCCAATGCCGTGCGCTACACCATGCAGGGTGGCATCGTCATTGGTTGCCGCCGGCGCGGACCCAACGTACGCATCGATGTCTGGGACACCGGCATCGGCATTCCAGAGGATCAGCAGCGCAACATCTTCGGCGAATTCTATCAGATCTCACGCATGGAACGGGATCGCCATGCAGGACTGGGGCTTGGGCTCGCCATCGTCGAGCGGCTGTGTCACCTGCTTGACCACCCCGTCACCGTGGCATCAACGCCGGGCAAGGGTTCGCGCTTCTCCGTCCTGCTGCCGCAGGCAACAGCGCCAGCGTCGACGGCGCTTCTGGCCGATGCCACCGTGACCGTCGATCCGGTGCGCGGCAAACTCGTGGTCGTGATCGACGACGATACGCTGGTTCTTGACGGCATGCGCGGCGTCTTGCATGGCTGGGGGTGCCAAACTGTCACAGCAGAATCCGAAGAGACAGCGCTGGCCACTCTCGCCCGAGGTGGCGCACGGCCCGACCTGATCATCTCCGACTATCGCCTGGCGGATGGCAGGACAGGCTTTGACGTCGTCGAACGGCTGCGCCGTATTTACGGCACCGCGGTCCCCGCGTTTCTCATCACCGGAGACACCACGACCGAGCGAATGCACCAGGCGCACGCCGGCGACCTGTTGCTGTTGCACAAGCCGGTGACCCCGATGACCCTGCGCGCGACCGTCACCCAGCTCCTGAGACAAACAAGCTCCGCAGCCGGCTGAAGGATCGCACGATCAGCGGTCTGTGTCGGCAGACCGCCGCAAATCCCAGCCCAGCGCGCCCGCCGCCACAACGGCCTCGGTGCGGTTCGAGACTTTCAGTGCCTTCAGAATGGCGGTGACGTGGTTCTTCACCGTCGGTTCGGCAAGGTCGAGCACCCGGCAGATCGCCTTGTTGCTCTTGCCTTGCATCATGAGCGCCAACACGGCGACCTGCCGATCCGTCAGGCCGATGTCGGCCGGAGAGGATCCTGGCCGCACACGGACACAGACATCGGCAGGCGCGTCGTGCCCGGACAGGATCTCCGGCGGGACGTAAACGCCACCGCTGAACACCAGGTTCAAGGCGCTGACCATCACCTCGCGCGAGGCTGACTTGGGAATGAAGCCCAGGGCACCACCCTCGAGCGCGCGAACGACATTGGGGCGGTCATGGAATGCGGACAGCACAACGACGGCGGTCGCGGGCAGCCGGTGGCGGATATCGGCCAGCACTGCGAATCCGTCGCGGTCCGGCAGACTGAGATCGAGCAGAACCAGGGCGGTATCGGCATGATCCGTCAGCACTTGCAGTGCCTGCTCCGAGTCTCGCGCCTCGAACACCGTTGCCTCCGGCTTCAGCTCGCGCAGAACGCCGCGCAACGCTTCGCGGATCAGTGCGTGGTCGTCGATGACGAGAACCTTCATCGGATGGGTTCGCTTCCCACTGTCACAGGTGCACTCTACTGACGCGCCTGGAAATTCAGAAGTGAGGCCCCGCGTCAGTCGAGCGCGCGTATGTACTTTGGTCCCAGGACAAAAGTATGCCCAGCCACGCCTTCACTATGGGTCGGATCCCCTTGAGCGACAAGGATTCGCGATCCAATACGCAGCGCGCCGCTTCGACCGCAGTCATACCTCTGCTCGATTTACCAGCTGGCGCCGCCGCGACAGAGTTGGCCGGCGATTAGCCAGCGTCAATCTCGATGCCGGCCAGACTGCCCTTGTCTGCTCGCCCGAGGCCCTGCAAGCGGTCCGGCCGCTGTTGAGCACCGTGTGACCGGGTTGCGCGGCGCCGGGGAACGAACGGGCCCCTGCCAGGAAGTGGCCACCACGTTCTAACCAGACGACGGCATCGAGCACCGCACATCCGATGATGCGGTCGGAAGTAACCCGAAAGAGGAGTGAATCAGATGGGCTATCCCGGCATCGAATCTCTCTTCAAGAAGTTCGACGAAACGGCTCTCCTTGACGACTTTGCGGCGCAGAAGGGTCCAGGCGTCTGGCCGAAACTTAGTCGCGCGACCTTGGTGTCAGGCCTCAGGACGCGGCTTGGAAATCCGAACGCTGTAGCCCAGAAGAGCACACCGCTGTGTGGTCCTGCTTCTTTTGTTCGGGCTTTGATTATCGACAAACCCAGTGCCTATGTGCAGGCTGCCATTGATTTGTTCAACACTGGACAGGCCACGATTGGCGATCTGAAGATCAAACCAGGAGAATGGGTACGCACCTCGCAACCTGAGGGAAACACCCATCAGGCAGACTGGATCATGCTCGCCAGCATCCGTGACTCTGCCAACGTCACGCCTGCTGTCGCTTTCAATCTCGGGCTTGGCGGCGTTACTCCACCTCGGGACCTTGAGGCGTGGTTCACGGCTGCCGGCTTCTCGACCTCTAGCTGCGCCACTGTCACGCAATCGAATTTGCTGACGGCCGAGATGAACGTGAGGTCGGCCAACGCCTTCTTTTCGAGTGGCCATCATGTTGCGATGTTGATCGACTCCGCAGTCATGTACCAAGCAACGCAGGACGACAGTGTATCGGCTGTTCCCACACACTGGGTGACGCTCGCGACTGCAATCAAGCCAGGCCAATCGTTCGACGATGATGCACCCATTTCACTGTCAGTCTTCAGTTGGGGCGGTATCCAAACCATTCCCGAGTATTCATCGAGCCCCCTGAAGAAAAAGAATTTCCTGAGAAAATTCTACGGGTTCGTTGCAGCCAAGAGTTAGACAATGGCGGATGGCCGCCACACATCACTGCGCAGTCAGGCCACCGTCGATCACCAGCTCCGTGCCCGTGATGTAGCGGGCCTCGTCCGAGGCCAGGAACAGGATGCCGTTGGCAACATCCTCGGCCTGCCCGGCACGCCCGACCGGGACGCCGAGCTGTGCGACGACCGCGACATGCGCCTTGCGCACGGCTTGCACGGCCCAGCCGCCGGCGCGACCGCTTGATCCCTTCTCCCAGATCGGCGTGTCGATCACGCCGGGATGGACCGAGTTCACGCGCACATGGTTGCGCGCCTTGGCACACTCCAGTGCCACGGCCTTGGTGAACAGCCGCACCGCCCCTTTGCTGGCGCCATAGCCGGCCAGCCCTGCGTTGCCCACCAGGCCGGCGACAGACGACACGTTGACGACCGCACCGCCACCGGATCGCGCCAGCAAGGGTATGCTGTGTTTCACCCCGAAGAAGACGCCATCGAGGTTGATCGACTGCTCGCGCCGCCAGGATTCGTAGGAACGCTCGACGATATCACCGCTGATGGCGATGCCGGCGTTGTTGATCAGCGCGTGCAGGCCGCCGAACTCGGCGTGCGTTGTGGCAATCACGTCGATCCAGCAGGCTTCGCTGGCAACGTCATGGTGCAGGAAGATGCCACGCCCGCCGTTCTGCTTCACCAACGACAGTGTCTCGTTGCCGCCCTCATGATCGATATCGGTGGAAACCACGGCGGCGCCTTCGCGCGCGAACCGTACCGCTGTCGCACGACCGATGCCTGATGCCGCGCCGGTCACCAGGGCCACCTTGCCGTCCATGCGTCCCATGACGTTCACTGTCTCAACGCCCGCAGCGGGTGGACGGCGCATCGACGCGCTTCCAGGTTTCGCTGCTGCTGAAGAAGCCGCCGCCGACGCTGACCGTGAGTGCGGTGCCGGCGGACCTCACCGTCAGCGAGACCTCCTTGTACGTTTTGCCCTCGTCGGGATGGTAGAGCCAGCCGTTGACCCAGCCGCTGCCGTTGGTCTGAAAGCCGCCGAGCAGATCCAGACCGCAGATCGGCCGGCTCCGCAGCTTGGCATCAGGGTTCTTGACGTCACGGATGTCAGGCCCCTGCTCACGCATCCACACGATCCGGCCGCACGGATTGTTGGCCGAACACGGCAGGATCTCGACGATGGCGTCGGCATCGTCTGTCAGCCAGAAACCGTAGACGGATGGCGGCGCCGCGCGGCTACCGGCGGCGCCGATCGCCATCCCGATCAGGCCGACCATCGCTGACATCGCCGAACGCCGAAACACGACACTCATCGTTTATCTCCAGGTCGCAGAAAACGGGTGACCAGCAGCCGCAGCATCGGTGTCTGCTCAGCGGGCACGAACGATGACTCGAGCGCCGCGCGGCCGAACGCACCGTCGATCAGTGCGGCTACCCAGGTCGCAGCCTTCGGCAAGTCGAGACTGGCATCGACCTGCCCGCGCGCGGCCGCCGTGCGCAGCAGGTCGAGCAATGCCGCATGCCGCTCAGCTTCATTGCGCTTCACCAGGGCATCGATCTTGGGGTTGCGCAGGGCCTCGGCCATGATCTCCACACCGATGCGCGTCACGATCGGGTTCGCCACCTGCTCGACGCACAAATCCAGCAGGTCCAACAGCGCCGCGAACAGATCGTCGGTGTCCTTGGTCCGGGCAAACCATTCGGAGATCTCGCGCCGGTCTTCCTCGACCAGCGCCTCGATGAGCGCCTGCTTGCTGCCGAAGTAGTGAAACAGGTTGCCGGGGCTCATGCCCGCCTCGGCGCAAATCTCGGCAGTCGTCGTCTGGTGGAACCCGCGGCGGGCAAAACACGTCACGGCTGCCTCGAGAATCCGCTGTCGTGCCGCCTCATGCTTGACCGGATCAACCTTCCGCATCGGCTCATCCCTTTGTTTTTGCTCATTTTCAATAATTAATCGACTAGTCTAATTAATAATGATATCGCCGCCGGGCCTCGTCAAGGGGCAGTTCGTCAAGAGGTGGAACGGGATATGGCCGAGAAACGATCGGTGGCCGGGATCAACGCCCCTGGCGTCACATTGTCGGCGGTGCTGCTGTTGCTCGCCGGCAATGCCGCGGCGCAGATGACGGCCGGGAGTGGCGCCAGCAGTTCGCCGCGCGCCGGGACCTCGTCATGGGACATCACGCTTGGCGCCGGCGTGGCCGTGGCGCCTAAGTATGAAGGCGCCCGCGACTTCAGGGTGCTGCCGATGCCGGCGATCGACATCACCTGGCGCGACCGTGTGTTCCTCAATACGGAGAACGGCCTGGGCTTCTACGCCCTGAAGAGCAATGCCTTTACGCTCGGCGCGTCGGTCACCTACGGCTGGGGCCGGCGCGAGAAATACGACCGGCGCCACCTGCGCGGGCTTGGCAACGTCAACGCCGCCGTGCAGGGGCGGATGTTTGCCAGCTACACCCTGGATGCCTTCACGCTGCACACCAGCCTCGGACGTGACTTCGGCGGCAGTGACGGTCTGGTCGGTACCGTCGGCGTCACCGCGACGCTGCCGGTGTCGCAACGCTTCGCGATGTGGGCTGACATCGCCGCCACCTGGGCCGACGACAATCACATGAAGACGTTCTTCGGTGTCACGCCGACGCAATCCGCGCGCTCCGGACTATCGCGATTCAAAGCCAGCGCCGGCTTCAAGCGCACCGATTTCGCCGTCGGCGCGACATGGAAGTTCACCGATCACTGGTCTCTGAACGCCACGGCTGGCGCAGGCTACCTGCTGGGTGACGCGGCCCACAGCCCGATCACACGCCGTCGCCTGCAGCCCTTCAGTGCGCTGTCGCTCGGCTATACTTTCTGACCGGCCACCTGGGAGCGCGGGCAGACGCCGGTGCTCCCTGTCCCACTCTCCACAAAAGACCATCGACGGTGGCGGGTGCCATGCATGACAATGCCGCCCATCATGGTCGGGAGAGAGTGGTGAGCGAAACAACAGTGCTCGTCCCGGGTCAGGTTTCCCTGGCGGCTTGGCATGCCATCTACACCGGCAACAACGTGGCACTCGATCCGCAGTGTCATGCCGCCGTGACGGCCAGCGCTCATACGATCGAGGCGATCCTGGCACGGCACGAACCGGTCTATGGGATCAACACCGGATTCGGCAAACTGGCGAGCGTGCGCATTGGCGATGCCGACCTAGCAACGCTACAGCGCAACCTCGTGCTGTCGCATGCCGCGGGCGTCGGCGACCCGCTGCCCGTGCCGGTGGTCCGCTTGGTGATGGCATTGAAGCTGGCCAGCCTGGCGCAAGGCGCCTCGGGCGTCCGCTGGCAGACGGTCGAGCATCTGCAGGCAGCGCTGGCACGCGGCCTCGTACCGGTGATGCCCGGCCAGGGCTCGGCCGGTGCCTCCGGCGATCTGGCGCCACTGGCCCACATGACGGCGGCGCTGATGGGCGTCGGCGCGTTCATCGTCGATGGCGCGCGCGTGCCCGCGGATGTTGCGCTCGCATCGGCCGGGCTGGCGCCGCTGGTGCTCGGCCCCAAGGAGGGGCTTGCCTTGCTGAACGGTACGCAGGTGTCGACGGCCTTGGCGCTGGCCGGCCTGTTCCAGGCCGAGCGCGCCTTGCAGGCTGCTCTTGTGACCGGCGCGCTGTCGACCGATGCGGCGCGTGGTTCGGACGGCCCGTTCGATGCACGCATCCAGAATCTGCGCCGTCACCGCGGGCAGATCGACGTGGCCGCCACGTTGCGCACACTGATGGAAGGGTCGGCGATCCGCGCCTCGCATCGCACCGGCGATGAACGCCTGCAGGACCCCTACTGCCTGCGTTGCCAGCCGCAGGTCATGGGCGCCTGCCTGGATGTGCTGCGCCAGGCCGCCATGACGCTGGCGGCGGAAGCCAACGGCGTCTCCGACAACCCGCTGGTGTTTGCCGACAGCGGCGACGTGATATCGGGTGGCAACTTCCACGCCCAACCCGTCGCCTTCGCGGCTGACATGATCGCGATGGCGTTGTGCGAGATCGGCTCACTGGCCGAACGTCGCGTCGCCATGCTGGTCGACTCCGCGCTGTCCGGACTGCCGGCCTTCCTCACACCCAAGCCCGGCCTGAACTCGGGTTTCATGATCCCGCAGGTGACGGCAGCGGCTCTGGTCTCGGAGAACAAGCAGCGCGCCTTCCCCGCCAGCGTCGATTCGATTCCGACGTCGGCCAATCAGGAAGATCACGTCTCCATGGCGACGCACGGCGCGCGCCGGCTGGCGCCAATGGCTGACAATGTCGTCAGCATTGTCGCCATCGAGTTGCTGGCTGCCGCCCAGGGCTGCGACTTCCATGCCCCCCTGCCGTCCGGTGTTCGGCTGGAACGGGTGCGCGCAGCGCTGCGCGCCGTCGTGCCGCGTCTCGACGACGACCGCCATTTTGCCCCCGACATCGAGCAGGCGCGCAGCTTGGTCACGTCCGGCGCGCTCACTGACGCCGCCGGCGGCGATGTTCTGCCGCGAGTCGTGGCGGATTGACTGGACACGACCGCAACGAGGCGACGCCTTCGCCCCATACAACTGATGACACACAGCCGCAATTTCTCGCGGTGACGGGGAAAGTTGTCGCACGCTGGATGACATGCTGCCGCTGATCGCCACATAGGAGCGACCTGGTCATTGGCTGGCGAACAGCACTGCCTCGACCGGGCCGCCAGGAGACATCATGGCCAGCGACATCCCCATGCCATCCGCACCGCCGCGGCAATCGGGCACCGGCGGTGATACGCGCCGACGCGTCATGGCGATCGTTGCCGGCTCATCGGGCAACCTGGTCGAGTGGTATGATTTCTACGTCTATTCGTTCTGCGCCCTTTACTTCGCACCCTCCTTCTTTCCCTCTGACAACCGGACGGCGCAGCTGTTGGCCGCAGCGGGTGTCTTTGCGGCCGGCTTCCTGATGCGGCCGTTAGGCGGCTGGTTCTTCGGCCGCTTTGCCGACCGCCACGGCCGGCGTGCGGCCATGGTGTTGTCGGTTCTGATGATGTGCGGTGGTTCGCTGGTGATCGCGTTGCTGCCGACCCACGCCAGCATCGGTGTCGCGGCACCGGCGTTGCTGCTGATGGCGCGCCTGTTCCAGGGCCTCTCGGTGGGCGGCGAATACGGGACCAGTGCCACCTACATGAGCGAAGTGGCCGTTGCGCGCCATCGCGGCTTCTTCGCTTCGTTCCAGTATGTCACCCTGATCGGTGGGCAGCTGTTGGCGGTGCTGGTGCTGGTCATCCTGCAGCAGTTTCTTACCCACGAGGAGCTGCTTGCCTGGGGCTGGCGTGTGCCGTTCATCCTGGGCGCCGTGCTTGCCATCGTGGCGTTGTATCTGCGCCGTTCGCTGCCCGAGACCACGTCGGCGGAGTCGCGCGCCGCCAAGGAGGCCGGGACGATCCGTGGCTTGCTGCCGCATCTCAAGGCATTTCTGCAGGTGCTTGGATTGACGGCTGGTGGGTCGTTGGTCTTCTACACCTACACGACCTACATGCAGAAATACCTGGTCAACACGGCCGGTATGGACGCCAAGGTCGCCAGCACCGTGATGACCGCCGTGCTGTTCGCCTACATGTTGCTGCAGCCCGTGTTCGGCTCCCTGTCTGACCGCATCGGGCGCCGCCACTCGCTGATCGCCTTCGGTGTACTGACGGTCATGTCGACTGTGCCGCTGCTGAGTGCCCTCAGCCGCGTCACCGATCCCTATGCCGCTTTTGGCCTGATCCTGCTCGCCCTGGTGTTCGTCAGCCTCTACACGTCGATCAGCGGTCTGGTGAAAGCCGAGCTGTTTCCCACGCAGGTGCGGGCATTGGGCGTCGGCCTGTCTTACGCGCTGGCCAACGCCGCTTTCGGCGGCTCGGCCGAGTATGTCGCCCTGTGGTTCAAGTCGGTCGGCCACGAAACCTACTTCTACTACTACGTCACCGCGTTGTGTGCCGTGTCGCTGCTGGCGGCGCTGTGGATGCCCGACACCCGGCACAAGGGGCATCTGAGCAAAGACGATCATCCAACGTACTGAGCGTACGAAAGAAAAAGCGCCGCCATCATCGGTGTTGATGGTGCCTGGCTGTCAGCATGGCAGCGCGGGGGCATATCGGACGGCGACAGCGTCGTTAATCGGTGCGGACGGCCGATCTCGTGATACGGTTGCGTCGTATCGTTTGGAGACCTGGAGGATACGACGGCTATGCTGCGGTCGATATCACAGCATGGCCACGGCGGCTCGACGTCGCATCGCCCAGCCGAACCTTCATGAAAATCGCCACCTTCAACGTCAACGGCATCAACGGACGCCTCGCCGTCCTGCTCGACTGGCTGGCGGACGCCCAGCCCGACATCGTCTGTTTACAGGAACTCAAGGCGCCGCAGGAGAGGTTCCCTCTCGCCGACATTCGCAAGGCCGGATACCAGGCGATCTGGCAGGGGCAGAAAGGATGGAACGGCGTCGCCATCCTGTCGCGCGGCGGCGTGCCGATCGAGACGCGGCGCGGCTTGCCCGGCGACCCGGATGACGCGCACAGCCGCTATATCGAAGCGGCCATATCCGGGATCCTGATTGGGTGCGTCTATGTACCCAACGGCAATCCCGCCCCGGGCCCGAAGTTCGACTACAAGCTCCGCTGGCTGGAGCGCCTCTCGGCACACGCGGCGAACCTGCTGGCCAGTGGCGCGCCGGTGGTACTGGTTGGCGACTACAATGTCATGCCGACCGACCTCGATGTGTACAAGCCGGAGCGCTGGGCCGACGATGCGCTCTTCCGTCCGGAGGTCCGCGATGCCTTTGCCCGCCTTGTCGGGCAGGGCTGGGTGGATGCGGTGCGTTCCCTGCATCCCGGCGAGCGCATCTATACGTTCTGGGATTACCTTCGCAACGCGTGGGGACGCAACGCCGGCCTCCGCCTCGACCACCTGCTGCTCAGCCCCGCCACCGCCGACCGCTTGGTCGCGGCCGGCGTCGACCGCGATGTCCGTGGCGTTCCCAAGGCCAGCGACCACGCGCCGGCATGGATCGAATTGCTGGATAGCGGCGTCGTCAGGCGGCCACGGCGGCGTGGGAAACCGGCTGTCTGAGGGGTCCGGACGCCTTTCGACCTGCGGATGGTCGGCGCCAATATGCCACTATCCCTGCCGTGATCCGGCCGCTACAACGCCCGGCTCCCGCGTTTGCCCTATCGACAAGCCCCCATAACACCTTGACCGATCGCTCCCCCGCCGCCAACGACCGCAAGCTGTCACCGCTGCTGATCGCCGTGCTCACGATGTTGACGGCCTTCACACCGCTGTCGATCGACATGTATCTGCCGGCATTTCCGACCATCCGCGGCAATTTCCAGGCGAGCGCCTCACAAATCCAGCTGAGTCTGTCCGCGTTCATGCTGGCCTTCGGTTTCGGCCAGATCATCTATGGTCCGCTCGGCGACCATTTCGGCCGCAAGCCGGTCCTGGTCGTGGGTGTGTTGCTCTATATCGTCTCCAGTGCGCTGTGCGCCTTGGCCGACACCGCCACGCACCTGATCGGATTGCGCATTATTCAAGGGTTGAGTGCCGGCGCCGCCCCGGTCATGGCGCGCACGATGGTTCGTGACCTGGCCGAACGCGATCGCGCCGCCCAGGTGATGTCGATTCTCATGGCCTCCGTCAGCATGGCGCCGATGCTGGCCCCGCTGATCGGCAGCGAGGTCATGCGCCATTTCGGCTGGCGTGCCATCTTTGACGTGCTGGCGCTGTTCGGTGTCGTGGCACTGGTTACGGCATTGCTGACCTTGCGCGAAACCTTGAAGCCTGAGCTACGCGGTCCGCTGGCTTTCGGGAGCATCTTGGGTCGCTTCGGTGAGCTGCTGTCGTCGCCGCTGTTCCTGGGCTATGCGCTGACGACCGGTTCCCTGTTCGGCGCCATGTTCTCGTACATCTCGGTATCGTCACTGGTGCTGATCGAGATCTACGGCCTGGCGCCCACGACCTATGCCATCGCCTTCGGCGCGCCGCTGCTGGCCATGACCTTTGCCGCCACGCTCAACAGCCGATGGACACGCCGGGTCGGCGCCGACGTGGTGCTGCGCCGTGCCGTCTGGTTGCCTGCCATCACCGGCGTGGCCCTCATCGTTCTGGGCATCGTCGAAGCGCACACCGGCGTGATCGGCTGGATTCCGTTCAACGTCCTTGCCATGGCAATGGTGGCTTCGATGGCTCTGGTCGCCCCCAACGCCACGGCCTGCGCCTTGCAGCGCTACCCGCACATGGCCGGCGCCGCCGCCTCGCTTCTTGGCGTCATCCAGTTCGGCTGCGGGGCCGTCTTTGGCGCCGCCGTGGGCGCATTGCTGGGCACCACGATCCAGCCCATGGCTGTGTTCATGGGCATGGGCGGCATCCTGTGCTTCGTCACCCATCGGCTGCTGGTGAAAGACTGACAACGCTGCCTACGGGCGCACTCGGCTCGCGTTGGCCTGCGACCGCTATCCCTGCTCGATCGGCAGCGTCGTGTCCCTGGCCCACTCCCCCATCGACGCATCGTAGAGCGTGATGTCATCGAAGCCGAGCTGGTGCAGCAGGAACAGGTCGATCGTGGCGGAGATACCGCCGCCGCAGTAGGCAATGACGTGCTTGTCCTTGGCGATACCCGCCGCGGCGAACTTCGCTTCAGCGTCGTCGAGTGCAGTAAAGGCCTTGGTCTGCGGATCGACCAGAGTGGCGGCGGGTACATTGACACTGCCCGGCACGCGCCCCGCGCGGCCATAGCGGCTGGGCTCCAGACCCTTGTGGAACTGCGGACCCAGCGCGTTCACGATCACCGCTTTGGGATTCGTCGTCGCCGCCAGCACCGCCTGCTTATCGACAAAGCGACCGGGTCGCGGCTTGGCGACAAAGCGTGCCGGCGGGTAGCCCTTGGCAGCACCAGTCTCCACCGGCCGGCCTTCCGCACGCCATTTGTCGAAACCGCCGTCGAGCACGGCAGCCCCATCGAACCCCAGGGCCTTCAGCATCCACCAAAACCGCGTTGCCCACATCATGGTGCCGATGCTGTAGAGCACCACGCGGCTGTCATTGCCGATGCCGTGACGGCCAAACGCCGCCTCGAGCTGTGCGACCGACGGCATCATGAACCGCAGCCGGGTGGTGGCATCGGAAAATTCGCCCTGCAGGTCGAGGAAGTCGGCACCTGGAATATGCGCGTCGGCGAAGCTTTTATGCCCGGGCACCGCAATGTAAGGATCGTCGCTGCCGGCCGGCGTCGGCTCAAGGTACGTCGTACAGTCGAAAACCCGCAGGCTGGCATCCCCCAGCGAGCGCGCCAGGGTGTCAGTGCTGATCAGGGCGTCCGGCTCGCGCATCTCTCTGCCTCCCTCAAAGATGACACGCTATCATAGCGCTGACTGATTGCGATGATCCGAGGCCCCTAGTTTTTCTCATAGCCGCACCCACGATTCCTGAATTGAGACGGTGCCCCAACAGCGGCATCGTAGCCGACCATGAGGTGAGCGTATGACTCGTGTTCCTGATGACGTCGTCTTCCGGCCGCACAGTGCCCACTGGGGTGCATTCCAAGCCGGATGGCATGGTGATCGGCTGATCGTGAAACCGCACGCCGCGGATCCCGATCCCAACCTGGTGCTACAGAACTTCCCGGAGGCGCTGCGGCACAAGGCCCGCATCGCACGACCGATGGTGCGGCGCGGCTGGCTTGAACGCGGCCCTGGCCCCGATGAGCGGCGCGGCCGCGACGAATTCGTGCCGATGGCCTGGGACCGCGTGCTCGACCTGCTGGCGGATGAACTCAAGCGCGTGCGCGATGTGCACGGCCCCCGCACGATCTTCGGCGGTTCCTACGGCTGGGCGAGCGCCGGTCGCTTCCATCACGCGCAAAGCCAGGTGCACCGGTTCCTCAACACGTCGCTGGGCGGTTACGTCCGGTCGGTGAACAGCTACAGCGCCGGCGCCTCCGGCGTGATCCTGCCCCACATCCTGGGACCGATGGAATCGATCAGCCGCCGCAACGTCACCTGGGAGCAGATCGTCGAGCACACTGACGTCGTCATCGCTTTCGGCGGCATGGCGCTGAAGAACAGCATGGTGGGTGGCGGCGGCATCAGCCAGCACATCGAGCGCAGCGCGATGCGCAAGGCGCAGGCGCGCGGCTGCCGGTTCATCCTGGTCAGTCCGCTGCGCAGCGATTTACCAGCGGAAGCGGGCGCCGACTGGCTATCGCTGGTGCCTGGGACCGACACGGCACTAATGCTGGGTCTGGCGCACGTCCTGGTGAGCGAGCAGCTGCACGACAAGGCTTTTCTCGACCGTTATTGCGTCGGCTGGCCGGTCTTCGAGGACTATCTGCTGGGCCGCCGCGATGGTCAGCCGAAAGATGCACGATGGGCAGCCGCCATCACCGGAATTGCCGCCGAAGAGATAACGCAACGCGCACGCCAGCTTGCTGGCAAGCGCACGCTCGTGGTGGTCGCCCATTCACTGCAGCGGGCCGAATACGGTGAACAGCCGGTCTGGATGGCAGCGGTGCTGGCGGCCATGCTGGGGCAGATCGGCCTGCCCGGCGGCGGCTACAACTATGCGCTGGGTGCTCTCGCCCATACCGGCCGCCGTTCGAATGCCGTGCCGAGCCCTGCCCTGCCGCAAGGCACCAACGGCGTGCGCGACTTCATTCCCGTCGCACGCATCTCCGACATGCTGCTGAATCCAGGACAGGATTTCGACTACAACGGTGACCGGCTGACCTATCCCGACATCAAGCTGGTCTACTGGGCCGGCGGCAACCCGTTCCACCACCACCAGGACCTCAATCGATTGCGCCAGGCGTTCGCCCGCATCGATACGCTGGTCGTGCACGAGATCGCCTGGACCGCCACGGCGCGACATGCCGACATCGTGCTGCCGAGCACGATGACCTTGGAGCGAGAGGATCTCGGCACCACGCCGACCGATCCGCTGATGGTGGCCATGCACCAGATCGCGCCACCTTACGGCGAAGCACGCGATGACTACGCGATCTTCTCGGCGCTGGCCGAGCGGTTGGGAACAGCGGCGGCATTCACCGAAGGTCGCTCGGCGCGCGACTGGCTGCACCATCTTTACGAGCCGGTGCGCACCGCGCTCGCGGCACGCGGCCTGTCGGCGCCCGATTTCGAGACCTTCTGGCAACAGGGCGAGCTGATCCTGCCATCGGCGCCCGATGACGGCGGCATGTTGCGCGCCTTCCGCAACGATCCCGAGGCCAGTAAGCTGCCGACACCCAGCGGCAGGATCGAGATCTTTTCACCGACCGTCGCCGGTTTCGGCTATGCCGATTGTCCCGGCCATCCGGTCTGGCTGGCGTCCGTCGATGTGCCCGACGCCGATCGGCCGCTGCGATTGGTCGCCAATCAGCCAGCGACACGTCTGCACAGCCAGTTCGACTTCGGTGGCCATAGCAGCGGGATGAAGGCGCGTGGCCGCGAAGTCGTCCGTATCCATCCCAATGATGCCGCGGCACGCGGTATCGCCGACGGCGACATCGTGCGTCTGTTCAACACGCGGGGCGCCTGCCTGGCGGCGGCGAAGCTGACCGAAGACATCCGGCCGGGTGTTGTCCAGCTGCCGACCGGCGCCTGGTATGATCCGGCGGATCCGGCGGAAGACAACGCGCTGTGTGTCCACGGCAATCCCAATGTGCTCACGCGCGACGTCGGCACGTCGCGTCTGGCTCAGGGTTGCACGGGGCAGCTCACCAGTGTCCAGGTCGAGCGCTTCACCGGCAACCTGCCGCCGATTCAGGCATACGATCCACCGCTGTATGGAGACAATTGAGCGCTGGCCGTTCCAGGGCATCGCCGGCACGGTACGCCGCGATACTCCAGAACAGCGGATCTGCCATGCCGGCTTACCCCTTCGTTACGGTCGACGTCTTCACCACACAGCGCTTCGGCGGTAACCAGCTTGCCGTCTTTCCTGACGCGCGCGGTCTCACCGACGCGCAGATGCAGTCGCTCGCCAACGAGTTCAATCTCAGCGAAACCACATTCGTATTGCCGCCGGACAACCCTGCGCACACGGCTCGGGTCCGCATTTTCAATCGCACGTACGAGATGCCGTTCGCTGGCCATCCCAATGTCGGCACGGGTTATGTACTGGCCCAACAGGGGCGTGCCCCCAACGGCGTGCTCCTGTTCGAGGAAATCGCCGGCCTCGTCGAGATCAAGATCGACACCGACGCCACCGGCACCGTGGTCGGCGCCACCATTGCGGCACCACAACCGCTGTCGCTCGGACCACGCTTGCCGGCCGAGACCGTGGCGGCGTGTGGCGGCATCGGGACGAGCGACGTCATCGTGACGGCACACCAACCGGTACAGGCGTCTGTCGGTAACACGTTCGTGCTCGCGGAGGTCTCGGGCGACGCCCTGTCACGAGCGACCCCTGATCTCAGCCAGTTCCGCCGCGGCCTCGCGGCCTTTCCGGCCCTCAACGGCCGGCTCTCGCTCTACCTCTATGCGCACGACGGCACACGGATCCGGGCCCGTATGTTCGCACCGCTGGCCGGCACTTACGAAGATCCCGCAACCGGTAGCGCCGCCACACCGCTCGCGGCGCTGTTGCTGTCGCTGACGCCGAACACCAATGTCAGCTACGATATCGTGCAAGGCGTCGAAATGGGCCGCCCCAGCTTGCTGCGCACCACGGCGCATCGTGCCGAGGACGGCATCCGTGCAACCGTGGGCGGCGGTTGCGTGCAGGTGTTGCGCGGCGAGGCCACGGTGTGACGTCTACAGGCAGTGCTCCAGCCGGATCGGCAGATCACGGATCCGACGCCCGGTCGCGTGGAATACGGCATTAGCGATCGCCGCGGCCGTGCCGACTGTGCCCAGCATGCCGATGCCTTTGATACCGCCGGCCAGGTGCGGATCGTCCTCGTCGATCATGTGGATGTCGAACGCCGGCATGTCGGCGTGCACCGGGATGAGATAGTCTGCGAGGTTGTCGTTGACGATGCGACCCAGGCGTTCATCCATGATGGTGGTCTCGTGCAATGCCATGCCGATACCGCCGACGATGCCGCCAATGAACTGGCTGCGGGCCAGCCGCCGATTGAGAATGCGCCCAGCCGCATAGGCTGCCGTCAATCGCACAACGCGGACCTCGCCAAGATCGACGTCGACCCGCACCTCGGCAAATATCGCGCCATAGCCATACGAACTGTATCGTGGTGCCGCATCGGGCGCTGCGTCGGCAAAGGCCTCGATTCCATCGGGTGCCCGGCGTGCGACGACATCAGCCAGGCGCTCGGCGGCGTTTCCCGTTCCGGCGCGGATATAGCCGTCCGACAGCACGAGCTGGTCAGCCGACAGGCCATGCAATGGCGACTCTCCATCCTCGATGACCAAGTCGATCAGGCGCTGACGCACTCGCCCGGCCGCCGCTTCCACCGCGGGCGTGAAGCTCGCGGTTGCCATGGAACCACCGGAATAGGGCCCTTCCGGTAACGCTGTGTCACCGAGTTCGACGTCAATGCCATCGACCGGCACACCCAGTGCCTCGGCCGCCAGCTGCGCCAGCACCGTGTACGTACCGCTTCCCATGTCCTGAGTGCCGCAACGCACGCGCACCGTTCCATTGGCCTCGATGCGCACGACGGCTTCGGACGCCATGCGGTAGACAGGATAGCATGCCGCTGCCATGCCCCACCCCAGCACATGATGCCCATCGCGCATGGTACCGATCGCAATCGGGCGCCGCGCCCAGCCGAAGCTTTGCGCGCCGACACGGCAACAGTCGCGCAGGCCGTTGCTCGACCATGGCAGGTCGACGTGCTGGTCGCGCTCCGCATAGTTGCGTAGTCGCAATGCCAGCGGATCCATCTTCAGCACATGTGCCAGCTCGTCGAGGGCCGACTCCAAGGCGAAGCTGCCCGGCCCTTCACCGGGGGCGCGCATCGGGTTGGGCTGCGGCGCATTCACCCGCACCAGCCGGTGCGACGTGGCGACATTGGGACAGGCGTAAAGCACACGTGTCGGCGTAGCGACAGGATCGGCGTAGTCGGCGAAGCTGGAGGTCTGCGCGACCGTATCATGGGTCATCGCAACCAGACGGCCATCGCGCATCGCGCCGAGCTTGAGGGTCTGGATCGTCTCCTGGCGCCGCCCGACAAGGGTGAACATCTGGGCTCGCGTGAGCTCGAGCTTGACCGGTCGCCCGACATGCCGGGCAGCGGCGATACCGAGCATCAGGCATGGAAGCCAGGCACTGCCCTTGGACCCGAAGCCGCCGCCGAGATACTTCGAAACAACGCGAACCCGGCCTACTGACAGTCCGAAGCCGTCAGCAATCGCCTTGCGGTGCGCGAACACCGCCTGAGAGCCTGTGTGCACCGTGACACCAGCGCCGTCCCTGTCCCAGACCGCGATCACGCATTGCGGCTCCAGCGCGAGGTGATTGTGCGTTGGCGTGGTGTACCGTTTTTCGATCGTGACCTCAGCCGCGGCCATGGCGCCTTCCGGTTCACCACGACGGCTATCGGTTGACGTGCGGCCGGCGACCTTGGGAGCAAAGGCCTCGCTGCTCCCCTGTGTCACGGACGTGATGGCAGGCAAGGCTTCATAGTCGACGTTGATCAGGGCAACAGCACGGCGCGCGTGTGTCGCGGTCTCGGCAACGACGACGGCAACGGGCTGCCCCGCGAAATGCACGCGGGGCTCGCGCAGCAGCGCCAGGAAAGCCCCTTGATTCAATCTCGGCATAGCCTCGTGCGTAATCACGCTGACGACACCTGGTTGTGCCCGCGCCTTGCTCGCATCGATGTGCCGTATCCTGGCGCTTGCAAGCGGTGCCTGAACCAGTGCAGCGTGCATCACGCCCTGTATTGGGATTTCCGCCGCAAATCGTGCGGCACCCTTGACCTTGATCCCGGCCTCGATGCGAGTCGGCACGCGATCATCGTTCTTGTCGGTGACCACTGCGGTCATAGATCACCTCTCACGGCCTGCAGCGCACGCAGCACCGTGCGCTCCAACAGCGCCATCTTGAAGCCGTTGTGCCGCAACGGCTGTGCTCCCTCACCTGCCAGGCGCGCGGCGCGCTCGAATGTCGCCGCGTTCGGCGCCGCGTCGATCAGCGCTGCCTCGCATCCTCGCAGTCGCCATGGCCTGGTCCCCACACCACCGGCGGCGATGCGCGCGGTACGAATGCGGTCGTCCGCAAGATCAAGAACAACCGCAGCCGACACTACGGCGAACTCGAACGATGCCCTGTCGCGCACCTTCAGATAGTACGAGCGCCACGTCCCTGCTGCCGGTACGTCGATCGACGCAATCAGTTCACCCGGCGCAATGACGGTGTCTTGCTCGGGTTGCGCCTCTGGCAGCCGAAAGAAATCCTCAAGCAACAGCGCGCGCTCGCCGTTCTGGCTGGCCAGCAGCACCCGCGCGCCTAATGCAACCAGCGCCACTGCGAGATCAGATGCGTGTGTGGCCGCGCACTGTGCGCTGGCACCGAAAATCGCGTGCAGGCGGTTTTCGCCGTCCCGTGCGCCGCAACCGGAACCCGGCTCCCGCTTGTTGCACGGCAGGGAGCCGCTGCGAAAATAGAGGCAGCGCGTTCGCTGCAGCAAGTTACCGCCAATGGTGGCGACATTACGTATCTGCGGTGAAGCGCTCGCCAGCAAGGCCTGCGCCAGCACGGGATAGCTGTTGCGTACTTCAGGGTGGTCGGCGACATCGCTCATGCGCGCCAGCGCGCCGATCCTGAGTCCACCGTCGTGCCGCTCCACCGCAGTCAACGGCAGGCGACTAATATCGATGAGCAGGTTCGGCGCGCTGATTCCCGCTTTCCAGAGCTGCATGAAATCCGTGCCGCCGGCGATGAAGCAGGCGTCCGGCCGCGCTGCCATGTCGATCGCACCGCGCGGATCGATCGCGCGCCGATAGACGAACGGGTTCATGGCACGATACCCGCGACCTGGGCGATGGCGGCGACGATGTGTGGATGGGCACCGCACCGGCACAGGTTGCCGCTCATGAACTCGCGGATACTGGCGCCGCTGGTGGCGCGACCTTCCTGCATCAGGCCGACAGCCGACATGATCTGCCCCGGCGTGCAGTAACCGCATTGCAGGGCGTCGTGTTCGACAAAAGCGCGCTGCAGTGCATGCGGTTCCTCCCCGGACGCCAAGCCTTCGATGGTCAGTATGTCCTTGTCGTCCTGCATCACAGCCAGAGCCAGGCAGGATTTGATCCGCCGCCCATCGATCAGCACGGTACAGGCGCCGCATGCCCCCATATCGCACCCCTTCTTGGTACCGGTCAGCGACAGCCCATCGCGCAGAACATCCAGCAGCGTCGCACAGACATCGGCCACCACCTCATGGTCGCAGCCATTGACCCGCAGCGTCACCATGACCTGATCATCACCGTGATCCGTCATCACAACACCTCCGATGGAAAGACACGTCAGGTGCGATCAGCCAACGCTCGCGCACCCGCCAGATGCGTCATCACAAATGCCTCGAGATCGGCCTCCAGCACAGTCCTGCTGGCGCTGTTAACGCCGATCTGGGCGCTGCCGTAGAACAGCGCGCGCGCCAGTCGGGCAGCCGACGGTTTGAGCACCGAATCTTCACGCAACGCGCTTGTCAGGAGCCGCAACATGAATTCATCCGACCGCACGAAAATGTCGCCGGCCAGCTGATGCTTATGCGAAATCAAATCCTCAGCATGCGGCGAGCTTGCCATGTACGTAAAGAGAGACGCGCGGCGGCCGACAATCGCCGCAGCCACCCGCTCGTCCAGCGTCTTGCCTGCGGCATTCGCAAGCGCCGCGGTGAAACCTGCACGGTGGCCCTCGGCGATGCGCGCCGACACGGCGATGAACAGCTCATCCTTGTTCCGGAAGTAGCTGTACAGCGTCGCCTTGGCCACCACCGCTTCGCGCGCAACAGCCTCCATCGTCACGCCGCGAAAGCCGACCTTCTTGAACAGCGCATCCGCCGACCGGATCACGCGCTTGTAAAGCGCCCGTTCCTCGGTTTCAGCCGGTTCCTGTCGGTCTTGCACTGAACGATTTAGACATAATTCGTTCAGTCCGTCAATTTGATACTGCGACGCCGGATGAGTTGACGCTTACTGGCAGCGCCCCTAATGCTGTGCATCTCTGGGCAACGACGCGTAGGCAGGTCATGACGGCAGCAGGTTCGCGCATCAAGCGCTGGGTCGGATCGACAGCCATGGTGCTGGTGGCCGTGTTCCTGGCGTTGTGGGTTGCGGAGTTCGGCCTTCGGCTCGTGCTGCACGGCCACCTGGGCACCACGGCCGGCAACGAGAGCGAGTGGCATGTGCCGCATCCCACTCGCGGCTGGGCACACCGTCCCAACGCCGTCTTTCGGATGGAGAAGCTCGCCTACTCCGAGGTGGCTCACATCAACTCACGCGGCATCCGCGGGCCGGAGTTCGACCAGACACCCAAGCCCGGTATCACGCGCATTTTGATGGTTTCCGACTCGGGGACGTTTGGCAGCGGCGTTGCCGATGATCAAACCACCGCCGCGCAGCTCCAGCGCATCCTGGGCAACGACAAGTTCGAGGTCATCAACCTCAGCGTGGCCGCTTACAGCACGGTGCAGGAATACCGGTGGCTGATCGAAGACGGCTTGTCCTACAAACCCGACTTGGTGCTGCTCGGTTTCGCCCCCAGCAACGATGTGCAGACCAACTACTACCCGCTGCAGAAATGGTTCCAGCGCGAAGCCAAGCGGCCCTATGCCAAGCTCGATGCCGCCGGCCAGCTGGTGATCGAGGACCAGCAGCTGAACGAAGCGCTTGAGCGCCGACGCACCGAGTCACGCCTCAAGGACCGCATCTATGACCTGCTGGTCGGCGATATGGTTCAAAAAGTGATCCGGCAGGCAAGCCAGGCCGTCACCGGCGGCCGCAAGACCGATCCCAACATCTGGATCGGCTGGATGATGATGGATGATTTCGCGATGGACTACGCGCGCAAGGGACGGACGCGCGAGCAATACGAGCAATTCTGGCGTGAAGGCTGGCAGGTGACCGGCGCCTTGATCAAGGCGATGCGGGATCAATCACAGGCTGCCGGCGCACGCTTCGCGATGTGGGGCTACGTCAGCAAAGTCCAGGCCGAACCTGAGAGCCTGGGGCACCTGCAGCGCTCACTGCCGAAGGTGAAATTCGACGTCGCCAAGCCGGAACGCGAATTGAAGGCGCTCGGCAAGCAGCTCGATATCCCCGTGATCGAGATGCTGCCGGCGGTGCAAGCCGCCGCGACGAAGGGCGACCCAAAGCTTTATTTCAGTCTGGGCGATGAGCACATGACGGCCGCGGGTCACCGCGTTGTCGCAGAGACGCTGGCAAGTCAACTCAAGACGATGGGCCTTCTACAGGCCCCCTGACGGCACGCCATCTGGTCAGGCCGATCTACCGGCCAGGACGGCAAGTGGCGCGGGGAAGCTGTCGTATTCCTCGACTTGGCGCAATCCGATCGGTGGCGCCCCGACATCCAGCTGGGTGTAGCCGTAGGAGCCCAGGCGGATGCCGGGCTTGCCGGTGTAAGGGCGACGGAAGATTTCGATCCGGTCGTCCTCCTCAACCGTCAGTAAGACCCGATGGTCATACCAAAACGCACCACTGCGGACCATATACCCGGTCTCAGGGTGGAACCGCTTCGACATCCCCTGCTGATCTCCGTTGTCGCGACGCACCAACGTACTCGTTGCGTGGTCGCGGGCCGTCATAGAGATCGCGAGGCCGTTTGTCGCGCAGTCTTTGGTCCGCATTGGACAGGCGCAGTCGCCTGCAGGTTGTATGATCCCACTTGTCGCGACGGCTTCGGGATCATGTCGCGTCGCGCCGCCGTCCCTGGTCTGGTCGTTGTCGCCGACTGCTGAAGCCGATCAGGCCGAGCCCTGAGGGAGATCTCATGAGGCCTGGCCCACACGAGGTCTGTGTGGTCGTGAACAAGGGTACGCTGAATGAGCGGCACACAATCGCCTACTGGGGTGGAAACGCGGCGGCACGGACGGTTGCGTCCGGAAGAATGGCGTGACCGTCTGCTATCACGCCGCACATCGTTGCTTCATCTGATCGAGTAGTCGAATGATCCAACGCCGGCGGTTGGTGGAAGGAGTGCGCTGGTGCTATGTCGCGCACTGCCATCGCGTCTGATGCGCAAAGCTCGTACGACTGCTAATCTAAGTCCAGAGTACCGATATCCGGCGCGTAGTGGTGCATGCATCAGGTGCAGAATGGGCGAGCGAACTCTTGGCCCTTATGAAGGCTTTATCATCAGCGATGACGGCCGACGCCAGACCTGCGTCTATTGGGGTCAGTATGAATCGATCGCGGACTCCCTCGTTATAACGGCGCTGCATGAAGCTGGACCTGGCTACCATGGCGTCGTTCTGCGCGACGGCGCCGTGATCCATCGCATGCGTGGTTCAGCGCGGCTCCGGCTCGTTGAAAAAAAGACCTAACCCAAGCGCTGGTGGCAGCACTGCCGCGAATGGATCCGGTCTATTGCGAAAACGCGGGTCAAACGCCGCCTTGTCGGCATCCCGTACTTGTCCTTTAGAGCGGCGTAGTGTGATGAGTTCCTGTCCGGCGTCGATGGTATCGTAGCCGGCCTTTCGCAACACGGCGTTAACATCTGATGCGTGACTTCGCACGATCTGGTGAACCGCTTTTGCGGGAATGCGGCCATTCCAATCGGCGACATGCTCGATCAGTTCTCGCGCGGCGCTCGGGTTCTCTTTGGCCAGTGCGCTAGCTATCGGCCTTAGCGCGGTGACATCAAAAACGTCGTTGTGAAAGTCGAATACATTGCCCAACCGCAACGCATATTCGCGCGTGTCCCCGGAGGAGCCGTGCCGCCTGGCAAAGTCCGCGGCTGCCGCCGGATCAGGCGTGTAGTAGTTGCCATCAGCCGGCTTGGCGCCGCCCCGCCAGTAACCGCGTGTATATCCTTGTTCAGCCATTCGCTGCGCGCGGTCCGCCTCGCCCATCGGCAGCCCCTCACCAGGACGCACTTTGCCGCGTCGTAGTGCCCTAGCACCCGCCCCGATGGCATCATCAGTGGCGCGCACGATGCCGCGAGAAAGGCCTCCGAGGATAGGCAGAGTCCCGATGGCCCCCAGTGTAACGCCCGCGCCAGCTCCCAGCATGCCCATCGGATCGCCAGCCATAGCCGCCCGACTAAGATTGCCTGCCGCTTCGAGCGAATCTCGAATCCCTGCGCCGGGCGTCGTCTCGGCCCACAATGTCGGGATGGTCGCCCAGCTCTTTCGCACCTCTGGCGGCAACATTCCCCACGCGGCGCCCAAGACGCCACCACGCTCCAGGTATTGATCGTAGTCAGCTTTGCGTCGCTCCCACCAATTTGGCTGTACGGCCGCCGGCAGCGACGTGTTCAACACCGGCGTTCCAAATGGGTCATAGGTCTTGAAATACCGGTCGTCACCCCGAATATGGGGATATGGATTCGGGTCGTCGGGTGGCGCCAGCAATATGCCAAAGGGATCATCGTTAGCCATCGGCTACCTCATCGGCAGAGTGCTTGCCAGGCCGCGTTGTGCTGGCGCACCTGCCGAACGGTGTCGTCGGTGTCACCGCGCGCGCTGTAGGTGATCGGCTGGAAGGCAGAACATGAACTATCCACCACCGTCGACGTGCAGCCGCCCAGCACCAGGCTAGCGACGATCGCGATTGTACGGATCGGCATCGATCGCCTCCGGTCGGTTGTCCACCTTCGCCCGCGCCTTGGCCGCCGCTCGCGCCCGCTCGAGCGCCAGCGCCGCCGCAGCCGCACCGGCCGCCGCCTCGCCCTGATGATAGACGTAGAGGTACGCTGCCGCCGCCAGCAGAACAGCGCCGATACCGACAACCAGGTACTTACCCAGCGGGCCGGCCAGGAAGGCGATCACAGCCCCACCCCCGCCGCGCCCTTGCGCTGCTGCTCGCGCCAAATCAGCAGCCCCGTCAGGCCGATCACCACGACGGCGCCGACGATGATCGCGACCACCTTCCAATCGGCGCTGAGCAAGGGCGCCACGATCGGCGTGGCAATGCCGGCGCCGGCCGTGAGCATCGCCAGCACCTGGTTGCCACCGGCGCCTTCCTTCGCCACCGGAGGTGCGACAGGCGCGGGTTCCGTCGGCTGCGGCAGTGCGCCGGCATAGACATCAGCGACCACCGGCAACGGCGCCGGCTCGGCCTGCCAATGCGCCCACCACTCAGCCGTTTCCGGCGTCATCCAGTTCGCGCGGTTGCGCCACCCCTGTCGGTACACACCGAGCACCGCATTCCGCCGAATGATGAGGTCGTAGAACGCCACCCGCATGTCACGCACGGCACGGGTCGCTGCCTCCCAGCCCTGCCCTGCCACCCACCGCGCGTAGGCGTCAACCGTGATCGGTCCAATGGCGCCATCGACCACGACACCCAGCATGCGCTGCAGCGAGCGCGCGGCCTGGCCAGGCCCGGAACCCCAAGCGAAATCCACCAGCGCTTCCGTCGCCGGGCCCCAGGGCAGCAGATCCAGCCCGGTCCCCTTGTAGAAACGCGTAAGCCCGATCTCAGCCGCCTCCTCCAAGGTCACCGACTGCATCACGCCCCTGGTCAGACCCGCCACGGCGATTCCACGATGCGCCGCCAGCACAGCGGGCGTGACGCCGCGCATGGTGCCCACCAGGCGCCGGCTACCGTCGGTCGTGGTGACGTAGTTGCCGGGATCCGCGGCCTGGGCCTGGAAGCCACCCTCCCATGTCGCGATGGCCCGGCGGAGTGCTTCATGCGGGGTGGGCATGGTTCACCTAGTTCTTGTTGCGGAAGTACGGTTCCTCGAGCCGCTGAATGCGGGTGTCCTGGCCGTCGATACGGCGACCCTGGGCGTCCAGTTGCTGCTGGATCGCCTGGAACATGACCGGCAGCTTGGCCACCTCGCGCTCCAGGCTGTTGACCGTCGAGAACAGCCAGAACAGTGCGCCCAGCATGGCCGGCACACCGATGACGTTGACACAGCGCGCGGCGACGGCGAGCACCGCCGACTGTGCCAGTTGGTCCAGCTTGCGGGGTTGGTCGGTCATGACGCCACCACTACGGTGGTGACGGGCGCGAGGTCCCAGGGTAGATTCCGGCCATGAGCATCACGTCCCTTTTCAGCCGCTCCCGCGCAACGCCACGAGAAGAGCCGCAAATCGACGACACTCCTTGGGACAGGTTTTTTGCAGACATACGCGCGCGACCACCAACGACTGTTTTGGAAGCCGGCACGGCGCAATCGGTCCCGGGGGTCTCGACTCATCACATGGGGCTGTTTCCCAGTGTCAACCGCGCGCAGTACACCATGATCGACATTCTGTCCGGGCCGGACGTCGATGTGGTCGCCGATCTGCACTTCCTGCCGGCCGAATGGACCAACCGTTTCGACGCCTTTGTCTCGGGCGCAGTGTTTGAGCACCTGGAGAGACCTTGGGTTGCGGCCAAAGAGGTTGCGCGCGTTTTGGCTCCCGGCGGGGTCTGCTACGTCGCCACGCACCAGACGTTTCCGCTGCACGGCCACCCGCAGGACTTCTGGCGCTTCTCGACCGAGGCTTTGTCCCTGATCTTCAGGGATGCCGGGCTTGAGGTGCTGGCCTGCGCCTACAAGCACCGCACCAAGACTGTGCCGCCGCCCGAGCTTCTGGGGCACGAGCAGATCGAACCCTGGAACGCCAAGTATCCATCGTGGGCGATCGTACACCTGGCGGCGCGTAAGTCGGGCTGAAGCGCTCATGGCAGCGGCCACACCGCCCTGAGATCATCGACAGTCTGCGCCGCCTCGATCGCAGGATCATTCGGCGCGTCGCGCAGCACCTGCTTTCGGGCGACGATCGTCGCCTTTGCATCCGCGTCGCCGCGCTCATCGGCGCGCTGATACTCGACATCGAGAACAGCCAGCAGCGGCGCCCGAGCTTGGCGGATCTTGCCCCGCCAAATCTCCCGGGCGCGCGGCATGTCGTGCACGAGGCGGCCGGCCTGAACGATCCAGGCGTTCCGGAACGTCAGGTCAGCCGGCACATCGGCCGCATCGATCACGGCCACATTCTCCGCATCGACGGGCACATCTTTGCGACCGATCCGCGCCAAAAACTCATCGTCCGTTTCGCCGCGGTATAGCTTCGTGGTCAGCCCAGGGAACGGGTTCGCCAGCGTGTCGGCCATGTCAGACGGCGTGCCCGCGAGCATTGCCCGGAGCACTGCGGCATCGTTGGGGAACGCGACGAACAGCTTATCACCGTCGTCGTTGAGTGTGCAGCCGCGCGCCTGCGGTGCTGGGATCACCACGACAGCAGCGCCGCCGCTGGCAGGGTTGTAAGCGATTCGCTTGTCGGCCATATCAGAGCCCCGTTGCAAAGATGGCGGCGGACCACTGGTCATCAGCCAGATTGTTGATATGACTGCGCACCTGTACGCCGCAGGAGGTAGCGTTCCTGGCCGCCGTAGTACCCAGGATGAAGGCAGCCCCCGTGTGCTGCGCCGAACCGACGACCGCATAGCTGGCGTTCGGCATCGCGACGCCGAAATTGATCCTATAATCGCCAACACCGACGTAGCTGACGCTGCTTACATTATGACTGCTGAAGATCGACGAGCCGTCGGCATACACCCACGCCTTCGCATTGCTCGGCGAGCGAAAGCCGAGGCCTTGGTTGAAATTCAACTCGGCTATCAGCGTGGCGTTGACCACCCAACCCCAATTGCCGTTGGCGCGCGTGTAGTAGCTGTAGCAGTTGAGATTGTGCTCATGGATCGTGCTGGCGCCGTCGAAGCGGAGGTTGAAATTCGCCAGGCTACCCTGCGGGTAGAAGATGCCCGGGCCTTTCAGGATGCCGTTGCCGGCCAGGAATTCGGCATCCCCACCAGCCGTGAGCACCAGGCGCTGCTGGCTGCCCGACTCGTCGGCAATCGCGTAGGCCAACCCGATGCCGCCCGCCGTCCATTGCCGTGAGTTGGTCAGGAACCGATTGCGGGCGATCGTTGTGCCGGATGCGTTGATCCACATCTCGGAGTCGTTCTGGGTGATGCGCCCGCCGACTTGCGCCGCCCCGCCCACCACCAGGGTGCCGGGCGTATTGAGATGGGCGCCGATTACCGTGCCGCCAGCCGTCAGCCCGTGTGACGTCGACACGCCGCCAGATGCCGTGATGGAGAGGCCGTTGGCCCCGGCCTGCGCCAACCGTACGTCAAAGTCATCGCCGGGCGCGTTCTTGAAGTCGACGAAAGCGCCACCCGCGCCGCGTGTGATCTCGATGGCGCCATCGGTGGTCAGGCTGACCTGATTGCCGCCCGCCGCTATATTCACGTCGCCCGTCATCGTGCCGCCGGTGAGCGGCAGGTAGCCGCGCGAGGGCGACGCCGTCACCGAAGGCCCCAGCGCCGCGATATTGTGCGACGACGACAGCGACCCGGCGTCGATGGCGAGCGTCACCGTCGTCTCGGCCGTGAAGCTCGAGGAGACCACCGACGCATAGCGCGTGGTGCTGCCGCCGCTCAGCCGCACCCGGCGCTGGGCGTGGAACACGCTGGTCAGGTCGGTCGACACCCGGAAGCTGGTCTGCGACGCCACCGAGGCCGTGTTGCTGAGCTCCACCCAGTGCCACTGGTCCGGCCGGTACTGCTGGCGGACCTGGGCCATCTCCTGGCGGGCGCTGTCGTTCACCGTCGACGGCGGCTGGCCCTCGGCCCAGTTGATGCCGGCGGTGTTGGCGTTGCCGCTGGGGGTGGTGCTCCAGTGACGAAGGGCCATACGCTACTCCTTGCCGGCGGAGCCGGCATTGACTACGTTGAGGGCCATGCTCGACTTCCTACCCCTGGTGCTGTGCATCGCCGGCCTGGTGTTCGTCGCCCGGCTCAACCACGTGCGCAACCGCGATGCCGGCAACGGCTGGCGGTACATATACTGGCAGCCCTGGCGGGTCTGGGGGATGAGCATCGTGGGCGGGCTGTATGTGGCGATGCTCATCGGCGCACTACTCCTGCATCACCTGAGCTAAGCACCTGCTGCAGGCGCAGCGTTTCGTCTCGGATCTCGGGGTTGGCCTCGGCGATCGCGGCCAGGCGCCCGATCATGGCGTCGCGGCTGGCGCCCTTGCCGAAGGTTTCCACGCCAGCGAGCCACCGCACAAAGGTCGGGTTGGTCATCATCTTCGCCGTCACGTAGGGCAGCACCGTCATCGAGGCGAGGATGCCAGCGGCGCCCCCGATATCACCCGACAGCGCACGCTCACCGGCCAACGCGATCGAGCCGCCAGTCAACATACTGAGCGCCGTGCCCGTGGGACCGCTCATCCGCTCGACATCCTTCACGCGGTTGCTGACGCGCGCCAGCTGATCGATCGCCTCGCGGGTTCCCTTCATGTCGCGACCGCCGAACAACGCGTCCTTGGCCTCGGGCGCCAGCTTGTTCCAATTGGTCAAGAAGGTGCTGACGGAGAAGTCATTGGCGACGCCGCCGAGCTCGGCCGCGCCGCGCGCGCCCGGCGCCGCCTGGCCGAGGCGATCGAACACGGTGGCGCTGACAACCTTCCATTCGTCGGGCGTCAGGTTCTTGCGCAGCGCCAGCAGGCGCGAGCCACCCTTGCCCGCTTCGCCGATCGCCCACTGATACGCCTGTTCGTCGGCCCCCATATCGGTGATCTTCTTCAGCAGCGGCACGTTGATGTTCATGTTGAAGCGCGTGTACCGATCGGCAATGTCCAAAGCTCGCTTGGCATCGGGTCCGGCCGTAGCGGCGGCCGCGCGCATGTCGTCCGTCATCGCCCCATAGAGACGCTTCAGGTTTTCGTTCTGGCTCCCGGTGCTGCCCGCGAGCAGGGGTTCATCGACGTCGCGCCCGAGATCCGTTCGAATCTTCCGCCACGTCTCCATGTTGATACGAGTATCGAGGGCGTCGTAGAGAACGCCTTGCGTCCGGTCGATCGCTCCTTGCAGCGCGCCACGCCGCGATACCGGCGCCTTCGCCAACTCCGATCGCATCGTGTCGGCGAGGTCCCGCGTCACGACAGGAACGATCTTCGCTTTGTCGCCCGCATAGTGGTCGGCGATCTTGTAGAACAAATCCTGCGTTTCCTTGAACCGGTCGGCGGCCTTCTTCGCGCCGGTGCGGATCACGCTGCCCGCTTTCTGTGGCGTCGTCGCCGTGCCGATATCCTTAGTGATGTTCCCGGCAGCACGCGCGATGTCGTCCCACTGCATTTTCGCCACGTCCTGCATGACACGGGCGCCGCCCGGCGTGGCGGCCAGCCCCTTCTCGGCCAGTTGCCAGGCACGGTTGCCGGTCAGGGCGCCTGCAGTCTGGCGCACGCCCGTCGAGGCAAAGTCATCGGCCACCTGGCGGCCGCTCTGCCCCATCAGGGCCGACTGGACGGGGCCGATCGCGCCGCGCACGGCCGGGCCCACCATCTCGCCGACACGGGCGCCGATCGCATTGGTGCCGGCGGTGATCGCGGTATCGGCCATCCGCTGGCCGATGTTGCGCGTGTCGTCGGTCCCCATCAGATAATGGGCAGCCAGCTCCGTTCCATAACGGCCGGCGGCGGCACCCAGGCCGATGCCGGCCGGTATCGTCGCTAGCGACGCGCCGAAGCTGGGCACCGCGCCCAGCACGCCCGGCAATGTCGCGGCCATGCCCCCCAACGTCCCGCCGGCGAACTCGCCGTATTCCGGCAGCAGCGACGCCAGGTCGCCCCAGTCGAGTCCTTTGGGGTTGTAGAGCGTCGGCCGTCCACCAGGGCCTCGAAAGACGAAGTTGTCGTCGCCATAGGGCTCCGCGTCCGGGTAGGTCTTGCGCAAGGTGGAGAGGCGATCTTGCGGCGTCGGTGCCGCGCCGACGCGCATGCGCACTTCACCGGGCGCGCCCGTGCGTTTGTCGATGCGGTCGGGATCGGTCAACATGAAACCCGGCGGCAAGGTGGGATCGGCCATGGCTACCTCGTCGGCATGGGCTGTGGCGCGACGGGCGGCTTCAGGGTTTGGACGTCAAGCCACTGGTTTCCGTCCCACAGGATCTCCTGGCCGGTCTGCGAGTTGCCCGCGCGATCGCCCTTCTTGATCTGCTGCTGTTCGCTGAACGTCGGCCGCTTCACGCCCGTGTCGAGATCGACGATATAGACGCCGTCCTCGAATTCCCGCATCTGCTGGCGTTCCGGCCGATCGGCCCGCTGCTGCGCCTCCCGCTGCAAGGTCGCGACCCGCTCGGCACCCAGCTTGTCGGCCGCATCGAGCTCCTGCTGGGTGCGCGCGGTCTGGCGCATGCGCACCGCCTGCTGCACGACCGGGTCGTTGCGATCATCGATCTGCGGTGGCTGGGATCGCGCCGGCGCAGCGGGTGGTTGCGCCTGCTGTTGTTGCGGCGCCGGAGTCGCGCCGGGAGCGATGCGGATCGCACCGCCGGACGGATCGACGCTGGTGAAATCCTGTGTGTACTGCACCGGCTGGACCGGCCCGGGGGTGGCTGGTGCCTGCGGGTTCGGCGAGGTAACGCCGGCGGTTCGGGCGGTGATGCCGCCGCCGCCCATGCGGCGCCCGATCTCCGCCTGCAGCGCGCCGACGGTCGGATACTTGCCGAGATCGTTTTGCGCGATGACGGTCGCCGGCGACGTGCCGCCGTCCCAGCGCACCGAGCCGACCCACTGGGCCGTCGGCGTATTTGGATCAGCACGCAACAGCGACATGCCGCCGCCGGGTCCGAACCAGTGCAGGGCGTAACGCGTGGCGTCGTTGACCGGCATGCCACTGGCCTTCAGCGTCGCATCGCTGTCGGCGGTGTAGAGGCGCATCAGCTCCTGCTGCTTGGCCGGGTCGGCCTTGAGGGCGGCTACGACCTGGTCGCGGCTCATGCCCCTGCCCCACGTCGTGCGCTGGGCGTAGCTGTGCGCCGTGGCCGGCATGAACTGGTAGTAGCCGGTCGCGCCGCTGCCCTTCATGTTGTCGCGCCCGTCGGGTGACTCGACGCCACTCACACGCGCTTCGTAGGGCGAGCTGCCCGGCGGGCCGGAACCGTCGCCGCCCGTTGACCCACCCGGCAGCCACGCCGGGGCGCCGACGCCCGACCGGAACTGCCCCTCGCGCACGCCCGCGGCGTAGACCTTGAACGCCTCGCCCGGATCCGTGGTCACGAACGCCTGCCACGCCTCGTCCGACCAGCCCGGCGGCGCCTTGATGCGGCTCAGCGCGTCCAGCGTCTGGTTGCGCCGCTGCTGCTCGCCGATCTTCCCGGCCCACAGCATCTGCTGCATCTGCTGCTGGGCACGCTCCTGGCCTTGCCGCTGCAGCGCCTGCATGCCCTGCCCGATGCTGGCCATCACCGGCCGGCGCGTGACGGCACCCTCGCTGATGGCGCTACCCAACGTCATCAGTCCGTTGGCGATCAAGGCCTGGCGCTGGTCGGGATCGGTCGGCATCGGCATCATGGCGCCGAACGTCTGCGGGCCGATCAGCATGTTGCCGGCCCGCGTGGTGAAGTCGTCCCACCAGTCGGCCATCGCTCAGGTCTCCGTCGCCGCGACGTAGTCGACGTGCTTGATGCCGCCGATCTCCACGACGGCGCCCGGCTTGACCTTCTCGACGTCCTGCGCCAGCACGCCGATCTGATACGGGCCGCCCTCGATGAAGCGGTAGCGGTACACCGGCAGGCCGTTGTCCAAGGTGCCAACCCGCTTGATGTCGCACTTCACGCGCGCGTCGGACCGGTTCAGCAGCCCCATGCCGGCGCCGGCAATGCCGCCGATGGCGGCGCCCCACGGGCCGAACATGCTGCCCATGCCGGCGCCCTGCATGCCGCCGCCCAAGGCCGAAGAGAACGCGCTGGGCCGCGGCGACGTTGTCGTCGACGTGCTGCCCCATGGCGCACCCATCAGGGTCGTGAGGTAGTCCTGGGTGCGCAGCCAGTCGGCATTCTGGCCATAGTTGTAGCGCTCGATATCGGCATCTTTCAGTGCCTGGTTGTAGGCGTCGATCGCGCTGCCCGAAGCGCCGAGCTGGTTGATGTCGAAATAGTCCTGCTGCGCCAGTTGCGGCGCGAAGAACATGCCCTGGTTCTGCCGGTCGCGTTCGGCGTTCCAGTTCTGGAAGGCCTGGCCGGCGCCCTGCAGCTGGCGATTCGCGGCGGCATTGTAGTTGGCCGCGGCCGCGTCGGCCGCCTGCTGCTGGAAGCCGCGCTCGGCACTGTAGTTGCCGAACGCCATGTTCGACGACACATCGCCGATGTTGCGCATCAGCGTGTCGGTGGCCTGGTCCTGGGCGCCGGTGTGGGCGCCGCTGCCATAGCGGCCGGCGGCCGAGAACTGGCTGTCCAGCGCCGGCATGACGTTGCGGTTGTAGTTGTCGACCATCGGCCGCGTCGCCGCGTTCACAGCACCCTGCAGGTAGGGATTGCCGGCGTTGAGATAGTCGCCGCGCAGGGTGGCGAGCTGCTGGTCCTGGGCCGCGTTGGTCAGCGGCGCCATTCCGTTCAACTGGCCGCCGCCGGCGATGTTGGTCAGGCTGTTCTGTGCCGCAGACGTCGTCGGGTTGAGCTGCCCGACATAGTCGCCCTGCATGGTGCGGGTGAGCTCGCCTTGCGCCGCCGTGGTGAGCGGGCTGCCCATGGCGCCGCGCGCGGCCTGTGCCTGTAGCGCCGCCTGCGTGTACGGCGACATTTCGGCCATGGTGCCGCCGGGGTAGTACGACGGCGTGCCAGCCTTGTACTGGTCCGCCAGCTTCTGATAGCCCTCCGTCAGGAAGGGCCGCACACCCGACCAGGGCTCCGCCGAGGTCGTCGTGGTTTGCTTGCCGCCGCCGCCTTTGCCGCCACCGCCCATGTTACGCTCCTACGCTCACGGTCCGACGTTGGTGAAATTGCTGTAGTAGGCCGCCCACGGGTCGACCGCCGGGGCGGGAGCCGCCGCCGGCGTCTGTGGCGCCTGCTGCTGCGGTGCCGGCCGGTTGAACTGCGACTGCCAGCCCGGCATCAGCATGTGCGACAGCATGCCGGGAATCGGCGCGCCGCCAGGCTGCCCGCCCGCGCCAGGCGTGCCGCCACCGGGTGCCGGCGGCATCATCGCGCCGAAGGGCATCCGCATGATGCTGCGCCAATCCATCATCAGTGCCTCCGCAACGGCAGGATCAGAATCGGCAGGCCATCCTCGGTCCTGCCCACCTCGGTGAAGCCGAACAGCCGCTTCCAGCCCGGCCGGCCATAGCCCGCGATGACGTCGCAGCCCTGCTCGGCCGCCCACGCCTGCAGCATCGCGAACATCCGCGGTCCCCATGCCGCCATGGTCTCGCCGGCGACCAGGGGGCACTCGCAGACCTTGTCGTCGGGCGCCATCGCCGGCCGGTCGAAGATCCGCGTCACCACCACGCCCTCGATGCGCCGCCGCTCGTAGCTCCAGGCGATCCACAGCTGGGCACCGCCTGATATGATCTGGCGAAGGGTGCCGTCCGACGTCCAGGCGTCGGTGACGCCGGGAAAGCGCGCCACCGCCCGCGACAGCAGCTCCCAGCAGCGCCGCCACGGCACCGCGGCGTCATCGGCCGGCACGCCCTCGATCGCCCAGGCGCGGTCGTTGACGGGGCCGCGGATGTCAGGAAGCGCCAGCATCACAGCACCCGGTACGCGAACATGAAGAACACCGTGTGCGACGACGTCAGTGTGGTGTTGAAATTGAACATCGCCCGGTCATTGGCGGCGTCGCCGAAAACGCGCCCATTCGCTTCGACGCCGCCCGAGCCGATGCCGTGCAGGTCGGACGATGCGCCGAGGTTGGAAGCGATCGGCAGCGATATGCCGACACCGGTGGCGCCCGCCGCCGTGGGATCGACGTCGAACTGCCCGGCCACCTGGACGATGTTCCCCACCCGGATGTACGAGGCGGCGCCGTTGGCGACGGCATCGACATTCAAGGTGCCCGCGAGCGTCGGCGTGTAGGTACCGCTTGCCACGTCGCCGGTACCGGCCGTGGCGTTCGGTCCCGTCCCGCGCCAGGCCTCGCCGTCGCTGAAGTAACCCCGCACGCCATACTGCGCGGCGATGCTGTGCGCCGCCTCGCCATCGAGCAGCCCGGCCGCCGCGGTGATCGTGCAACTGTTGGCGCCGCCGCTGATGCGCTTCACGATGTGCGTTTGCCCGGCCGCCTCGGCGACGTCGGGCAAGGTCACGGTGCGATTCGCCGCCGTCGTATCCACCGCATAGAACCAATCGCCGTTGCCCATGCGCGTCACCGCAATGCCTGGTGACGGTGAACCGTACTCCACGCCGCGCTTCACGTTCTGCAGGTCCGCCGCCTCGAGCTGCGGTTTCCAGGTCGGCGGCGGTCCGGTCAGCACCAGGGTCATCGCACGCCCTCCGGTTGCGCCACCCAGGTCCGGCCGCCATCATCGGAGCGGTATACAGGGCCGTATGGCGTGCCCTGGTACATGGGTCCGCTCAACGCATAGAACCGTTCCATATCGAGGGAGGCTTGAGTGCCAGACGACAAAACGGGCGGTGCGAGCATGGTGCCGCAAGCGCCGGTATATGAATTCATCGGCAATGTGCAGGCGCCAGATGTATTCGCAGATGGCGCCTCCGGCTTCCATCTCTTCCAAAGCAACGTCCGCGTGACTCTCGAAACTGTCCGCGCGAGCCACGTGAAGGGAGAGGAAAACAAGTCTGTGCGCGTCGTCATTGGCCGCCTCGTGATGCCGGTGCAAGGTGCGCAGGCCTTGGCCATTGGCTTGTTCGACTTCTTGAAGCGCCATGGAATCGATGTCCCCGGCGTTCAACCCGGAGAGCGGGTGCAGTAGTCATCGCGCGCCCTCCGGTGAGGCCTGGACGTCGAAACCCAGGGCCTGGGTGAAGCCGCCTGATATATCCAGGCGCACCCGGTGGAAGCGGGCATTGGCGCGCACCGGGCACACGCCGCTGGCGTTCATCGCCGAGGCCGCGGTGAAGGACACCGCGTCGATCAGCCGGTCGCGCTTGCCCATCTGCACGGTGATCGCCGTGCTGGCCGTGCCTTGCACCAGCGGCCGCACCGCGTTCACGAAGGCGCGCTGGTTGGAAATGAACTGCGACTCGCCGGTGATGAACCGTGCCGCCAGTGGTGCGCCGTCGAACGTCACGGTGCGATGGTCGGCATCGAAGCCGCTCACCACGGTCAGCCCGCCCGCCCACAGGTCGCTGTCGAGGCTGAACGGCAGCAGGTCGAGATTGGCCGAGATGGTGTCGAGCTGCTCCAGGGTCATGCTGCCGGTGAGGCCGGCGAAGATCATCTCGACGGTGATCTCTGCCCGCGCCCAGCGCCGGGCCGCCCAGTTGTAGAGCATCACCCGGTCCGGGATGCCGGTGCTGCTGGCATTGCTGGGGTAGCTCACGACATACAGCTTGTTGATGGGATCGATCACCGACGTGATCCGGTGCCGGAATGCCGTGTTCAGATCGGCCTTGAAAAAGCCGTCGATCATCCCGTCGCCGATCGGCGAGGCCTGGGCGCCGTCGAAGACGTAGAAGCCCGATTGCGACAGGAAAAACGTCATGTTCTGGAAGCGCGCCGCGCTGCCGCGGGCGAAGCAGCCGACGTTGGGCACCACCTCGTCGAAGCGGAAGATCACCGGCGAGCCGACATAGGTACCGCGCCAGATCGAGCGCTGCGCCAGGATGGTGGCGAAGTCGCCGCCGGTCATGGCGACGATGGCGCCGCCCTCGCCCGGCAGCTCCTGGCGGTCGGACTGCAGGCGGGCACTGGCCGTCCAGCGCAGCGGGTTGTTGATTTGGCACCACTGCACGCCGTTGAGCTGGGCCGATAGCCGCCCGGCGAACACAAAGTCGCGCACCACCGTGATCAGCGCGGCCAGCGGTGCCGAGGCACTGGCGCTCTGGTCGCGAAAGCGCGTCGAGGTGCCCAGCGTGTAGGCCTGCATGGCATCGACGCCGTTGGTGGCCAAGCACGTGTTGCCGAAGGTGGCGAAATCCCAGCGGCCGTCATTGGCGGTGGTATAGCTGGCGGTGCGGCTGACGTTGTTCCAGCCGGTCGCGCTCGACTTGTAGATCTGCCCTGCGGTGGCAGCGAACGTGCTGACGACCCCGCTGATGTCGCGCGTGGCGTAGGCGCCCATGCAGGTACCGCTGAGCGAGGATGAGAACGTGCGTGCATCAGGCATCGGCCCGTAACCGTTGCTCAGCGGCAGGCAGTTCACCGCATCCTCGAGCCCGGCATTGCCGAGATCGGGGTTGTCGGGTGCGAGCGGGCCCAGCGGCAGGCGCATGTCAGTAGCTCAGCAGCCGGGCCAACAGACCACCGATGCTGCCAGGCGTGGCCGGCATGTTCTCCAGGCTACCGTTGCGCTGCATCATGTCGGTCGGCAGTGGTGTCACTGGCTGCGGCGGTAGCGCAGGGTTAGGCGTGTTGTCCAAAACGCCGTCTTTCTGCCCCATGGTCTCCTGCGGCGCTCTGAACAGGCCACTCAACATGCCGAGCAGGTGTGGACTCACGGAGCCGCCCTGCCCCTGCTGGGGCGGCCGCATCGGCACGTTGCTCTGTGCTACCTGCGGCGTTGGCATCTGCGGCCGCTGCATCGGCATCGGCGTGTTCGGCCCATAGGGCGGCATGCCGGCACCTGGCGCCTGACGCGCCCGTATCCAGGGCGGCGTTTGTCCGTACCACATCCTCAGATCCCCGTTTCGGCGGCGGGCAACATGCGACGCATGTCGCTACGCGGCTGTTCCGGCCTGCCAACAAAAAATACAGGAAGAAGCGGTGTTGCCTGACGCGGCAATCGACGATCGCCCGCATTAAGGCCCGGCGGCGGCTTGCCGCGTAACGTGCGGCGGACGAACGCCCGTTTGTCCCTCGGATACCCTCAGGATCAGCCCCGGCGGCGGGACGATTTCTCTTGAATAAAGTCCATATACATCGACACGATTTTCTTTACAACAGAACAAAACTCGACACGTGTTTTTTCACGTTTTCTTTTGTCCGATCAAAAAAGCACGCGCCATCTCGACCCAGGCACGACGACGCAGCTTCCGCTTCGTGACCTTGTTGGTTTCCTTCTTCTTGTCGGCCGTTGCCGTAAGGAAGGGAGCAACCATGGTCAGAACTCCGTCGGGCGGACGCGTCCGCTGTTGCGCGTGTTGAGTTTCAGCTTCAGCGTCCGATAGGCGCGCTGTTCAACGGCCGTCATGACCTGGGCCTGGTCGATTTCCTTGATGACATGCGCATAGAGTTCGGCTTTGACGCGCGCCCGCAGCAGATGTCGTCCCTCGTTGAACCAGGCACTGCCATCGCTCGCGGCACTTGCCGTGCTGATGCGCTTTACGCCGTCCAAAAGCGCGGCGTAGTTCCGGTCGGCGATACTGTCGAGCAATAACGTATCGGCGTAGATGCAGTACGCTGTCGGCCGTGCCGTGGCTTTCGCATCCTGCGACGCCATCAGCCAGGCATAGTCGCGCGGCACCAGATCGACCAGGCCACTGCCGCCGTCGTCGATCCGGATACGGTCGATCTTGGTGAAATATGCCGGCAGTGACGCCAGCCGCACCGAATCGGTACCACTGCCGAGTGCGACCGGCGTGTTCACCGCTTCGTTGAAGATGAAACGCTCCGCTTCGTAGTGCTCGACGGCATCCCGTATTGCCTGTTCGATCTGAACCATCAGATCCGAGCGATCGAGATCGTCGGCGACGCGCGCGCGCAGGTCAGCCAGCGTCGCCATGACGTGCCCTCCTCTTGGCGCGCCGGTTGCCGCCCACGCGCGGCTCGGACGGAAGCGGTTCAGCCCACAGGACGCTCACGGGTGCCGTCACGCAGCACGCCCGCACCGCTTGCCGTTCAGCGGCCAGTCGCGCTGTCTCAAGGGCATGCGCCTGCCGGCGCCGCAGGAATGGCCGTGACTCCGGCCCAAGGGTCGATCGCGTGCTCATGCCGCCTCCTCTTGCTGCGCTGTGATCTGTCCTGCGCCGGCGCGGGCGCGCTCTTCCTGCCACTCGCGGGCGAATGCGACCGACTCGTGATCGGCGAACCAGGGCCCCCCCGCCGTATAGTGCACGGCCCTGGGCGTGCCCCCTGTCACGCCATCGATCCAATTCCAGGCTGGCGGCAGGCCGCCGATCTCATCATCGCGCAGCCACTCGAACCCGTGCAGCCAGGCGCCCGGCGCTTTGTTGACCGCAGCCACCGTGAGGCGGCGCATGCCGGGGTGGCCACAGTTGAGCAGCATGAAGCTGGACCAGTTCTTGCGCCGATAGCTCTGCTGGACACAGCCATCCATTTTGGTGCCGTCGCCGGGGACATGCGCCTGCTGGCACACCAGCACGGCCTTGCTGTCGTCTATCAGCGGCAGCAGGTCGGCAACATCGGCCAGGAACAGGAAGTCGCAGTCGCAGAACAGCGCCCACCCGTCATGCTGGCATAGCGCTGGTACCAGGAAGCGCGTGAAGGCGAACTCGGTCGAGAACGGGCGCCCATCCTGCTCGTCGACCATCACGCCGTCGCGCTCGACCAGGCGGCGGCCGTACAGGCCACGCTCGCGGAGATCGGCCTGGCGCAGTGCCTCGACATGCAGCGGGATCGTCGATCGCTGCAGCAGGGAGAAACGGCAGACATCGAAGGCGATCGCCTCGCGAGAGTCGTAGCCGATAAAAACACGCAGGGTCATGGGCGTTCCTCTGGCGGGAGCGACATGAGTGCACCGAAGGTCGTAAGCGGAAGCAGGCCCGCGAGCAGATTCGCGCTGTCCTTTTTGGCGGGATCGAAGCGCGCCGTGGGCAGGCGCAGCTGGTTTTTGTTGCGCACGACGGTGACCGTTTCTGGTGCTTTGCTGCCCGGCGCGGTATAGTTGAGCACTTTCGCGGAATCGAAGCCGGCATCCCATGCGCCCAAAAGAGATGACTGAAGTTCTTCGGGCGACAGACCTTTCGCGTCCAGACTGCCCTGCCGAGTGGAGCGGTAGAACGCTGGGACCGCACCTGTGGGCATGCTCGATGTGGCGCCGGTGGCCACGGCTGGGATTTGCGGGCCCGGGCCCGTGGATGGCGGCGAATAAGAACGGCCCCACAATCCCGCTGATCCCAACGATCCCGGTTCAGAGGCAGCGACCCGAATTTTTGATGCCGGCGCCTTTGCCGCCTGCGTGACATCCTGTGCCGTAAGACCAAAGCGGGCTTCGAAGCGGTTCGGCCCCGACGCTGGCCGTCGTCGCTGCCCGGTGGCTGCGGCAATGTTTTGCGCCTCGTAGCGCGAGACGAAGCGACCATCGGTGGTCATGAAGCCGCCCCAGATCGGCGCCAGGTCGGCGTCCAGCGGGCCGCCGCGAGCGCCCCGAGGCCAAAGTTTCCGGCCGCTCCCCAGGCGTCACCGGCCGCCTGCATCGCGCCCATTCCCGATAGCGCATCCCGCCCGACCGCGATCGGCGAGAGCATGCCAGCGATGTGTGGTGCCGCTCCCCACGGATCGTGCTGGGCCAGCAATGGCGCGGACTGCGGCACGGGCCATGTTGTCCACTTGCGCCAGCGCCACGCACTGAGATCAGCCAGGGGGTTGCTCTCCGGCGGCGGCAGCAAGGCTCCGAAAGGGTCAGTCATGCTGCGGCCTCACGATGAACCAAGCCTCGTGTTCGTTGTGCCCCTGGTCCCTAACGACGAAGCCGGCGCTGGTGATCATCGTGGCCCACCAGCTGGCGGGCTCCTGGATCAGGTGCGCATTGCGGCCGTCGGGCAGCGTCTTCTTGGCTGCGGTCAGGTGGACCACGAACAGCCCCACCTCTTGCGTCACGCGACGCAGCTCCGCGAGCACCGCGAGGAGGCATTCAGGCTCGACGTGCTCCAGCACGTCACCGCACACGACAACGGGATGCGGCGGCGGCGGCGTGTCGAGGCCTTCAATGCAAGGATCGTAGTTGGTGACCTGGTAGGCCGGCCCGAGTCGACGCGCCAACGTGGCCTTGCCGCAGCCGAAGTCCAGCACCGCCTTGCGGCCCCAGTCGGCGAGCGGCCGCACCTTCGGCGCCCAGGCCTTGCCCGACGTGCCGTAGTGTTCGTTGCTGGCGTGCAGCGCGCGATTCTGCTCGCGGTAGGCGTCCGATATCAGCATCACGGCTGGCGCTCCTCGTCGAGGACCGCGGGCAACAGCATCCCGAACGCCAGGGCCGGCGCGGCCAAGCTGTTGAACTGGATGTACCGGTTCGTTGCCGGATTGGGGTTGGCGTACGCGCGGATGCGCGCGGCCACCTTCGGCGCCGTCGCCTTCAGGTAGTTCGGGTTGGCCATGTAGGCGCGGAACGCCTCGGCCCACAGCTCGTCGACGACCTCACCGGCCCGATACCCCCTGCTCTCGGGGCTTGTCCAGTAACGCGGCGGTACGGGCTCGCCGGTCTTGGCGCTCTTCAACATGCGCCAGTCGCTAGGATCCGTATTCAGGTCATTGTAGACCCGCCGCAAGCCGCTGTAGCCGTGCTCGACTCCTTCGGTCGGGATACCGAACGGGATTCTGGCGTAGATGCCGTGGCCGGTCTCGTGACCAACGACGCGCGGTACCTGAACTGCCGGCAGCGTCTTGTCCAGCGCGATGGCACGCTCGCGATGGCCCGTTACGGGGTCGAACCACTCCCGGTAGAGGCCAGCGTTTCCACCCATTTTGCTCGGCGGAAGGCTCTCAGGACTGCGGCCCGTGAGGCTCGTTCCGAGGGTGTCAAGTTGCGCAGGCGGGAGGGCAACGTCATCCATGCCCACCATTCTTCGACCGACGACCAGCGGCGCTGTGAGCTCTCGTCCTTCGATGTCGTGGGTGAGTTGTCCGGTGGCATCGGCCGGTGGTTCCTTGCGATAGTCGGCCTCGAACGCCCGCGGCGGCTTCGTCGGAGGGTTGAAAATCCTAGCACTTTTCGACGCATTTTGCATCGGCAACCGTGCGGGAGCGACCTGCCGCAGCGGAGGCACCATGGCGCTGAGCAGCCCCAGCCCCATGTAACCCACGCCGGCCAGCGTGCCCCACGGATCGAGACTCCTCACCGCGCGCGCCGTATCGGCCGAAGCATCCACGGCATCACGGATCCCCGCACCCGGTGTCCATTCCAGCGGGTTCATCAATCCTCCCCAGGGCCGCAACGATGCCTGCGTTTCCGACGGCAACATGCGGAACAGCGTATCGAACGGGTCCCTCAAGTCGCGCCAGCTCGGATCGCCCATCACACCTCCTCCTGCATCGTCATGCCCTCGAGTCGGGGGGCAACCGTGTCCAACACACGGCTCCAGTCGCCGGCCCTCTCCTACCGAACCATCTCGACGCTGCCGTACCCGGGCATTGGGCCCCTGTAGCGCCATGCGCACATCACGGGCGTCAGGCACCAGGTCGGTACATCAAGCGTGCCGGCCAGATGCACCAGCGACGTGTTCACGGTGATCACCAGGTCAAGATTGGCAAGGAAGCTCGCCGTCTCCTCGTGGTCGGCGTCTTTTCATACGCTACTCCTGCGTGCATAAAATGAAGACTGCAACCCACGATAGATTGCATTACACCGTCAAAAACGATAGTATTTATGCATGTTCGACAATGAGAACGCGACCTGCCACCTGTTCTGCATGATACACACGCTTGCCACGTGGCGCAGTGACGGTGGCGGCATCCGCTGGTGCCGTCCACAAATGAAGTCCGTGGTGCGTGAGCTGCGCAAACTGGCGCGCCATCCGAATGCGGCGATCCGCGGCCGCGCCGCCGAGCTGCTTGACGAGATCGCACGCTGCCCGGCCCATTAGCGGTTCTCCTCGTCGAGCAATGCTGGCCCCATCAGGGCGCCGAACGTAACAGGCGGCGCCATCAGGCCGAATTGCCGCCACCAATCAATTGCCTCTCGATGGCCGGGCCGCAAGGCCAGCGGATGAGGCATGACGTTGTATGGAATGCCGCGCCGTGCCGTCTCGCGTGAGATCACGGAGCTGCCCAGGAGCGGGTTGGCAATGAGCAGCCTATCCACGTCATTCAAGGTCACCGGCTGCTGGAGACGCGAAATCTGTGCCTCGATGTAGGGATGGACCCTGGTCGCGCGCTTGCCTGAGCCTCGGAGGTTCCAGTCACGCGCCATCAGCAGATCATCGAGGCTATCGCCCAAAGTGTACGTGGCGCGGTTCTTCACTTCGGGCTTGAGGGTGAAGACGTAGGGACCGTAGCCGAATGGCCCGGTGACCTCTGGCATCCCGGGGGCAAGCCCGAGCGAACCATAGACGGGCCGCTTCTCCGGCGGCGTATTTCCTGGAACACCGAGGTACTTTTCCTCGAATTCAGCACGTAGCGAAGGGTCATACCTCCCCCGGCTGGTGCCGGTCTCATGCTGCGATCGGAATTGCCCTTCGCGAAGGATGCCCTCAGCGCCGCGTCTATCTGTGGCGATCACGACGGGGCGCAGGCGCAGCGCCTGGTCGACAGACAGCAGCTCGGATCGCGTTGATGCCGGGGGCAATGCAGGGCGTGCTTTGGGCCCCGGTCCCGGAAGGGCCGCCAGCGCCATGCTGCCGCCCGCCGCAATCGAGCCCCATGGATCGCCAGCCACGACGGCGCGAAAGAGGTCGCCTGAAGCCTGCATCGTATCGCGCACTGCAGCGCCTGGTGTCCATTCGAGCGGGTTCAGGAGCGGACGCAGCATCTCACCCCACGGACGCAGCGATGACTGCGTCTCCCGTGGCAACATTGAGAATAGCGTTCCGGGCAGGCCGCCACGGTCCATGTAATCGATATGGGCCTGCTTCTGCCGTTCCCACCAACTCGGATCCGCCATTACGCCACCTCCCGCATGGTCAGGCCGCCCAGGCGGCGCGCCAACGTGGCCTTGCCGCAGCCGAAGTCCAGCACCGCCTTGCGGCCCCAGTCGGCGAGCGGCCGCACCTTCGGCGCCCAGGCCTTCCCGGACGTGCCGTAGTGTTCGTTGCTGGCGTGCAACGCGCGGTTCTGCTCGCGGTAGGCGTCCGATATCAGCATCACGGCTGGCGCACCTCGTCGAGCATCGAGGGCAGGAGCATCCCAAACGGAAGAGCCGGTGCCGCCAGGCTGTTGAACTGGATGTACGGGTTGATCTCGGGATTGGGGTTGACGTACTTGCGGATGCGCGCCGCCACCTTCGGCGACGTCATCTTCAGATAGTTCGGGTCACTCATGTAGGCGCGGATCGCCTCGGCCCACAGCTCGTTGTTGACATCCTTCGCCGGATATCCCCGAGACTCGGGACTCGTCCAGAAACGCTGCTCTACGGGCGCGCCGCCTTTGGCTTCCCGCAGCACACGCCAGTCAGTGGGGTCGGTGTTCAGGTCGTGGTAGATCCGGCGCAGGTCTGTGACCATGCCGGTGGTCGGAATGTCAGCAGCCCCTCGCATTGATATGACATGGCCAACTTCGTGGCCCAGAACACGATCGGCCGCTGCTTCATCCAAGTCGCTTCTTAGCAAGACTCCTGAGCGAGTAATCTTGCCACTTCGTCGGTCCCTAATTTCGTAGTATCGCCCCGCATCACCGCCGATACGACTAGCCGGTACTCTCTCAGGACCTTCGCCCGTGATGCTCTTTGTGAGGGACTTAAGTTCCGTTCTCGGGTAGGCCGACTCATCTCCGCCCACCACATTTCGGCCGGCCACTCGGTCGGCTGTGAGGGGGTTTCCGTCGATGTCGTGGGTGAGTCGTCCGCTGGCATCGGCGAGTGGTTCCTTGCGATAGTCGGCCTCGAACGGCCGCGGCGGCCTTGTTGGAGGCTCGAAAATCATAGCACTTTTCGATGCATTTTGCATCGCCAGCCGCGCGTCGCGCGCCAGCATCGAGGCGCTTTTGTCGATTGCCTGTCCGGCGCGGGCAATTCCCCCCGCCAGTGGCAGCGCACCGGTCATGCCCAGAGCGAAGTTGCCCATGCCAGCCGCCGCGCCCCACGGGTCACCGGCCGCTTGCGCCGCCTGCATGGTGCCGATACCCCGCAGCCCGTCATGGAGGGCGGCGACGGGCGACACCATCCCGACCAGAAACGGCGCCGCCTGCATCGGGTCACTTCGGGCCAGCAAGGGCGCCGGGTTCGGCAGCTGATCGATGCCCAGCGCCGCACGGCCCATGTTCTCCCATTGCCGCCAGCGCCATGCGGCGAGATTGGCCGCGGGGTCACCAACCCGATCTTGGGGCGGCAGCATGCCCAGAGGATTAACGAGTTCCAGGCCGCCCTGTTGCGGCGCCAGCGTGCCGAAGGGGTCGGCCATCACGTCGCCTCCCGCATCGCGAGCCCCGCGAGGCCCGCCGCGACGGTGTCCAGCACCGGGGGCCAATCGCCGGCCTTGGCCTGGCGGATCGTCTTGACGCTGCCGTACCAGGGGTTTTCACCCTTGCACTGGTAGCGCCACGCGCACATGACCGGCGTCAGGCACCAGGTCGGCACGCCGAGCGCGCCGGCGAGATGCACCAGCGAGGTGTTGACGGTGATCACCAGGTCGAGATTGGCGAGAAAGCCCGCTGTCTCCTCGTAATCGGCGATCATGTCGCCCCAATGGTGGATCGGCACGCCGAGCCTGGTGCCGACCTGGGCGCACTCGTCGGGCGCCTGCGGGTGGTACTGCAGCGAATACCACTCCACATTAGGCACGCGCAGGATATCCGCCCAGGCACTCAGCTCCATGCTGCGCTGGTCGAAGCGTGTCTTCTTCAGGCCGCCGGCCCAGGAGATGCCGACGCGCAGCCGGCGTCGCGACCCGAGGATATCGCGCCACTTGGCGACCTGAACGGGGTCAGCCGCCAGGTACGGCACGCGCGGGAAGGACGCGACGTCCGGCCGATACCAGCGGCCCAGGCTGCCCATCGGCACCCAAGCATCTACGGTGTGGTTGGTGATCCACGGGAACGGCTCATCCCAGCCACTGGTCGGATAGACCGCCTCCCCGTCCGGAAAGCTGCGCCGGAACATCGTCTCCAGCCGGCGGTCGCAGTCGATGATGACGCGGCAGTCGCGCATCAGGTCGGGCAGCATCGACGCGAACATGATCTCGTCGCCAACGCCCTGCTCGCCGTAGCAGATCACGGTCTTGCCCGGCGTGCCGTCCCACTGGGGCAGGCCGCCGTAGGTCTTGAGCTTGCGTTCCGGCGGCTTGGTGCCGCCTTCCATGAAGCCGGCCTCGTCGTAGAGGCGGAAGCCGTCGCGAAACTGGCCGCTTTCCAGCAGGCCGAGCGCCTTGTTCCACAACGCAAAGCGATCGTGCGGATTAAGGGCCAGCGACTTATCAGCCCATGCGATCACTTTCTCCGGTTGGCCGGCATTGACATAGAGTGACGCCATGCCGTGCAGGGCATTGCAGTGGTTGGCGGCCAGCAGCGCCGGATCGACCGGCACGTCCTTGCCGTTGCGCCGCGCCCTGTCGTTGCGCCGCTGCAGGCGCTCGCAGATCTCGAGCGCACGCTGATAGCATTCCGCGGCGCTGGCATCCTTGTGCTCGTTCTTGTACGCACCGGCCATGTTCAACCACGGCTCGGGTCCGCGCGAGCCGTGGTCGATCGACTGTTTCAGCAGCGCGATCGCCGCACCGCTGCGGTCGGTCTGGGCGTAGATGGTACCCAGACCGAACAGCAGCGCCGGATGCTCCGGGTGCAGGTTCAGCAGGCGATGATAATCGTGCTCTAGCGCCAGGATGGGCTCGGGCGTGCTGGCAACGCTGCGGGCGATGCTTTCGTGGCGCTGTTGCAGAGCGCCGAGGGCATGATCGAGATGCATCACCGCACACCTAGAAACGACGCGTCCAGCGACCATCAATCTTTAAGCTGCCGTCGTTAAAATTTTTCTCCCCTCCGACACTGAAGCCCCCAGGAAATTTAATCCTTCCACCAGCCGTTGGTTGCGACAGCTGCAAGTTGCCCTGGCGATCTCGAAGAAGATTCCAATAGATGCCCGGGTTGACTTCGACTGGCCCTAGATTAATCACCCCACCTACGCCGAACTCCATATTGGCTCCTTTCCCGAAGAATCCATCGGGGGATTGCCCCTTCGCATATGGCCGCACTGGAGACTGTCGCGTCGTCGGCTTTGGCTCCCCCTCCAAAACAGGTGCCGGCGGAAGCTGCCGAACTGGCAGCGGTGGTGCTGTCTGCCTCTGTTTCGATGGCAGTTGCGCCCTAACTGTATCGGGATTGATTCGGGCATCGAACGTAGGATCCCATGGCATCTCTGGCTTGAACGGCGCTCCAAACAGAGTTCTCTTCCGCTGCTGTTCAATGAACCCAGGTGTCAGCGCGGCTGGGTCAGCCGACGGCGCATTGACTGTCCGTGGGTCGAACCGAGGATCATACGGAATCGAGCCGAACTCGGATTGCACTGGATGATATGGGGGCGTTTGGTTTTGCAAACGCGGCTGTTTCGATGGCTGCGGAACGGGTAGAGGTGGACTGCCGTATCTGCGATCAAAGTAACGTGGATCAAACGACTGTCCCGCCGATGTGGGGAATTCTCCAAAAGAGCCCGACGCTCCTAGTGGCCCAAATCCAAACAGCTGACGAATGTCGAAACCATCCAACACCGGCGGTGACGACGAGGGATCGAGCGCAGGATCGGGTCCGACACGAAAACCGGGGTAGCCCCAACGATCAGCCATGGTTGCCTCGCTAGAAAGATTCCGGCGGCGGGCCGAGGGAAGAACAAAGACCCGCCGCCGGCGAGTCCTGAGCTGACGTGGTGGAAGAACGCCCACCGAAACACTGCCGGTCCGGACTCAAACGGAAGTCGGAAGATCGGAAACCAGAAGGCCGGATCGTCCGGTTCTGGTTTCCGAGGCTGATGCGGACCTAACGCGTCTTGTTCATCGTCCAGGTCACGCGCACGCCCAGCGACATCGAGGCGGTGCCCGAGGTCGCGGCGCCGTCCTGCGTCAGCGTCGGGTAGACGTAACGCACCGCGGCATCGTCGGAGACCGACACCACGTAGGGCAGCGCCTGGGCCTGCGTCTTCACCGCCGGCGTCGCCGAAGCGGTCGCCGAGCCGAACAGCGCCGGCGCCACGATCCCGCCGCCCAGGCCGATCTGGAAGATCGACTGGCCGTCCTGCGTGTCGCCATACAGGCGCACGTCGAGGATCGTGGCGCCCTGCGGCACCTTCAGGTTGGTGAAGTGGATGACGTCGCCGGCGCTGAGCGTCGCCGAGGTCACGTAGGTCTGGAAGGCATCGACGGTCTCGACACCGTTGGGCAGCCGCGGCTGGTTGGCGGCGGCGAAGGAGGCTGAGATGTTGGCCATGGATTTCCTCCTCCTTACGGCGCCACGGCCCAGGTGCTGATCACGATCGTGCCGAAGTCGACACCACCGAAGACCATCTTCTTCATGCCTGCGATGGTCTGCACCGACTGGCCGAACTGGCGGCCGTAGTCGAAGGACTGCTCCTCGTAGAGCGGTTCCTCCGAGTAGCCCTTGCCAAAGCACATCGCCGCGGCCTGGGCGCCGGCGAACACGGCGCGCCGTGTGTTGGCGTTGGTCGGTGCCGCCGGCAGCCGCACCCACTCGTGCAACACGACACCGTTGTAGACGCCCAGCGCGCCGGTGAAGATCGGGTTGTCCTCGACCTCCCCGCCGGCCATGGCCGCCTTCTGGATGTCGAGCCACTGGCCTGGGTTGGTGTTCTGCCGCATGTTGCGGACCTGGTACGGGTGCAGGAACGCCACGTAGTATTCCTGGCTCCCCACCTTCACCGGCCGGATCAGCGGCGTCGCGGTCTTGGCGATCGTGACGGCCGTGTCGAGCATGGTGAGGTTGAAGGTCTGCGATGCCGACAGCGAGGCTTCGCTGGTCGACAAGCCGTCGGCGTAGATGATGCGCGTGTTGTTGGGCGTCGTCGTCGGCGCGGTGGCTGTCTGGTTGCCTGTGTACAGCAGATCGCTCACGCCGCTGTTGCCGGCCAGCACGTTGGCGGCCCAGGTGTCGATGCGCTCGGCGAACCAGTCGCGCAGACCCGCGGCCGACTCCTCGCGCATGCTCCACGGCACACGCTGCTGGTCGATGCGGGTCTTGTTGCGGACGGCGTGCGCCAGATCGTTGATCAGCACGTCGTCATAGAAGGTGAGCAGCGATTCCTCGTTGCCCTCGAGCGCCTCGGTCTCGCCGACACCACGGCCGGCGAGCTGCATGCGCAGGGGAACCCGGATACGGTCGCCGGCGCCCTTGCTGGTCTCGTCGAGGATCTGGATGAGGCTGTTGGACGACGTGCCCATGAACTTCATGGCCATCGTTTCCTTGAGCGCCTCACGCCAGATCCGCTTCTGCCACAGCTTGACGACGAGCGGATGCCCGACCGGGAAGTCGGTTGCAGCCATGTCGATTTTCCTTTTGCGGTAAGAAGTCGTGTTGCCTGACGACGGCAACCTGCGAAGCGCCCGTTCACGGCCCGGCGGCGGCATGCCGCTTAAACGCCCGGCCGGCGATACGCCCGTTGACCCCGGCGGCAGGAACGCTGTGCTCTTGTGCGTTAAATACGCGACCGCCAGGGTTGCGACAAGCGGTACAAAAACAAACATTTTCGCCGCAGGGTCGGTAGCGATGCACGACGCACGGCAACCTTGGGAATCCACAGTATCCACGCCAGTGTGGGCACCAATGCCTGTCGAGGCATGGTAGGATTCAGGCCCGGCTGCTGAAGGGAGATCGTCATGGCTGGCAAGTTCATCATCAAGAAGGCATCGAACGGCGAGTACTATTTCCGTCTGCAGGCCGGCAACGGGGAGACCATCCTGAGCAGCGAGCGGTATTCGACCAAGGCCTCGGCCGAGAACGGTATCGCGTCAGTCAAGGAAAACGCGCCCAACGACGCCCGCTACGAACGCAAGACGTCCGCCAGCGGCAAGGACATGTTCAATTTGAAGGCCGCCAACCACCAGATCATCGGCACCAGCGAGACCTATTCGAGCGCCGCCGCGCGCGACAACGGTATCGCGTCGGTGAAGAGCAACGCCCCCGGCGCGTCAATCGACGATCAATCCTGATCGCCGAATCGGATCGCTTCTCTGTCGTCTTCAGACGATCCGCTGGATTGCTTTGCGGCGCCAGACGAACGTGTAGTACGCCGCCTGCAGCAACAGCATCGTCACGAACGTTGCCGGATAGGCGATCCAGACACCCTCCACGCCGATGCGGTCGCTGAGAATCCAGGCGACTGGAACCTCGACGCCGATGATGGTGATGATCGATATTGCCGTGGGCGCCAGCACGGTGCCACTGGCGCGCATCATGCCGGCCAGGACGCCGCCCATGCCGAACGGGATGATGCTCCACAGCACGATGTGCAGCAGCTGCTGGGCAAGCTCGATCACCGCGGGGTCGGTGAAGAAGAACCCCAGGATCGTGCGCGACAGCAAGTAGGCGATCGCGATCAGCCCACCCGTGAAGACGAGATTGATCAGCAGCCCGGTACGGGTGATCGGCCACAGCCGCTCGATCCGGCCGGCGCCGATGGCCTGGGCACCGAGGATCGACACGGTGATGGCGACCGACATGGCCGGGAACTGCACATAGGCCAGGACCTGGTTGACGGCGCCATAGGCCGCCGTCGCGTTGGAGCCGAACTGGTTCACCAGGCCCAGCAACACCATCTCGGCCAGCGCGATGATCACCATCTGCACGCCGCTGGGCAGTCCGATGCGCAGGACCGTGCGCAGGATGGCGCCATCCAGGCGCAGGTGCCGCAGCAGCACCGCATCCGGAGCCAGCGGGTGATGGCGCCGGCGCAGATGGACCGCCAACCAGGCCAGGGCGACGATAAAGGCGACCAGGCCCGCCACGGCGGCGCTCGCCGCCCCCAACGGCGGCAGGCCGAGCCAGCCGCGGATCAGCGCCGGCGTGACCGCCAAGCCTATGAGCGTTGACAGGCATAGCGCCCATAGTGGCGTTACCGTGTCGCCGACACCCCGCAGCAGCACCGTCGATACCAGAAAAAGAAACAGGATCGGCATGGAGATCAGCACGACGCGGGCATAGGCGACCGCCTCGGCCAGCACGTTGGCCGGCGTGCCCAGCATCGCCATCAGCTGTCGGGCGAAGATGCCGCCAAAGATCGCGATGACGATCCCGACGACGACCGTCGCCGCCAGCGTGGCACCGGTGACCGCCTTGGCCCGGTCGCCGTCCCCGGCGCCCCATGCCTGCCCGATCAGCACCATGGCGCCACTGCTGACGCCCATGACGAAGGCGATGAAGAAGAACGAGATCGGAAAGACCGCTGACGCGGCAGCAACAGCGTCAACCCCCACCATGTGGCCCAGATAGACGCTGTTGAGCGTGCCGGAGAGCGCCTGCAGGATGTTGCTCGCCATCATCGGTACGAGCAGGACCACGAATCTTTTCCAGAGCGGCAGTGGCGTCGGTGTCGCGGGCATCAGGCGCTTTCCGGGGCAAGGCGATCCGACACCGAGGTGCGATGCGCGGGCCCGTCGATAGCCCCATCATGCCCTGAAATCCAGGGCTGATCGGTCAATGCTCCCCTGCCGCCTGCACGGCTTCGGCGCGGATCTCCTCCGTCAGGCGTGCCTTCAGCTCGGAAAATGCCGGTGTCGTCTTCACCGTGTAGTGCCGCGGGTGTGGCAGGTCGATCGCGATGTCGGCCTTGATCCGGCCGGGGCGCGCCGTCATGACCACGACGCGCGAAGCGACGAAGATCGCCTCCTCGATGTCATGCGTCACGAACAGCACGGTCTTGCGGTCACGTTCCCAGATGCCCAGCAGCAGCTCCTGCATCAGGGCCCGCGTCTGGGTATCGAGGGCGCCGAACGGTTCGTCCAGCAGCATGATCTCGGGATTGTTGGCCAGTGCCCGGGCGATGGCGGTGCGTTGCTGCATGCCGCCGGACAGTTGCTTGGGCCAGTGCTTCTCGAAGCCCCGCAGGCCCACGCGCTCGATGTATTGCGCAACGATCGCCTGCTGCTCGGCCGCCGGCAAGCGCCGCTCGCGCAGGCCGAAGGCAATGTTCTGGGCGACGTTCAGCCACGGGAAGAGCGTGTAGGACTGGAAGACCATGCCGCGGTCGGCGCCCGGACCCCGTACCTCACGTTGATCAAGCAGCACGCGGCCCGTGGTCGGCCGGTCCAGTCCCGCCACAATGCGCAGCAGCGTGGACTTGCCGCAGCCCGACGGACCGAGAATGGCGATGAAGTCGTTGGCGGCGACGCTGAGGTTCGTGGGCTCCAGCGCCCGCGTCGGCGCACCGCCATGCACTCCCGGAAAGACGCGCGAGACGCCGTCCACGAGCAGCTTGGTCACGCCGCCCTCCACGGGAACAACGCCCGATTGCCGGCCTTGAAGAGGAAATCGGAGACCAGGCCGATCAGGCCGATGATGATGATGCCGAAGATCATCTGCCCGGTGGCCAGCAGGGCCTGGCTATCGATGATCATGTGGCCGATGCCGGATGACGAACCGATCAGTTCGGCGACGATCACGTACGTCCATGCCCAGCCCAGAACCAGCCGCAGGATCTCGGCAATGTCGGGGGCGCTGGACGGAATCAGCACGCGGCTGACCACCGAGCGGTCGCCGCATCCCAATGTGTAGGCAGCCTCGACCAGGTCACGCCGGGTCTGGCCGACGCTGACGGCCACCATCAGGATGATCTGGAAGACCGAGCCGATGAAGATCACCAGCAGCTTCTGGGTCTCGCCGATGCCGGCCCACAGGATCAACAGCGGCACGAAGGCGGATGCCGGCAGATAGCGTGCGAAGGATACGAACGGTTCGAGGAAGGCCTCCACGGGCTTGTAAGCGCCCATCAGGATGCCCAACGGCATCGCGACCAGGGCCGCCAGGACAAACCCGCCCACCACGCGCCAGACGGTCACGGCGATATCGTAAGCGAAGCCGAAACGGGTCAGCAGGGTCCAGCCGTCCGCCAGCATGGTGAGCGGATCGGCCAGGAAGGTCTTGGAGACGAAACCGCCCAGGGTCGCCGCCGCCCACACGGCGACGAAGACCACGAAGAAGGCGATTCCCAGCCCGACACGCGCGGCGCGGCCGACAGGCTCAAGAGGACGAGGCATTCGTTTGTTCCGCGGCTGTCATCCCAGGCGCAGCGAAGGATCCTTGAGCTGCGCCCGGAACGACAAAGGCCCTCACTGCTGGAAGCGCGTGTCGATGATCGTGGCGATATCGGGTGCCTGCTTGATGATACCGACCTCGAGCAACAGAGCCGCCGATTCGGCGGAGAAGGCCTGCAGTTCCCCGGCAAAGAACTTCTTGTTGGCCTCCCGGCCCTGCCAGCGCAGGTACTTGGCGGAGTTGCCGAACTGCTCGCCGGTTTGCTTCACGTCGGCGCCCATGATCTCGTAGGCCTTGGCCTGGTCCTTTTCGATCATCGCGAGCGCCTCGAAGTAGCTGTCGGTAAACGCCTTGGCCGCCTTGGGATTGTCATCGAGGAATTTCGGCGTGCAGCCGAACGTGTCCATGATCATCGGGTAGTCCAACGTCGTGGCGATGATCTTGCCGGCCTGAGGGGCCGATCGCACCGATGACAGGTAAGGTTCATACGTCATCGCGGCATCGTTCTGGCCGGCGATGAAGGCCTGTGCCGCCGGCCCTGGCTCCATGTTGACGACCGTGACGTCCTTGACGCTCAGCCCGTTCTTCTTGAGGAACCAGGCCAGCGTGAAATAGGGCGCCGTACCGGGGGCCGAGGCCGCCACCTTCTTGCCCTTCAGGTCGGCGATCTTCTGGACGTCATTGCGCACGACCATGCCATCGGCGCCGTAGGACTTGTCGAGCTGGAAGATCTGCTTGGTGGCAATTCCGTTGGCGTTCCAGACGATCCAGGTTTCGACCGTGGTTGCTGCACACTGGATGTCACCGGAGCCGATGGCCAGGTGACGGCTGGCCTGCGGTACCTTCTTGATCGTGACGTCAAGGCCGTTCTTCTTGAAGATACCGGCCTCCTTGGCCAGTGTCAGCGGCGCAAATCCGGTCCAACCGCTGATCCCGATGGCGACCTTGGTCTCCTGCGCCGCCGCAGCGGTCGACAGCGACAGCGCGGCGACAGCGACGGCCGCCGCGGTCCAGGATGCTTTCATGGCTGTTCTCCCCCGTATTCTGTCCGCGGCGATTGCCCTACCCGCCCGGTCTAGTCAAGTGTACCCACCGGGTATATGCAGACAATCATGAAACGCAGGATTTATGCCACTCTCCTGCTCGCCGCCGCTGTGACGGTGGGGCCGGCTGACGCCCAGCAGATCCTGGGCGCAACGTTCGAATCGGGGAACTGGTACGGCTCGGCCCATGACCGCAACGGACGCTTCTCCCATTGCGCCATGAACGCGCAATACGGCAACGGCACCATGTACTTCGCCGTATCCGGCAACTGGTCCTGGCGCGTCGGCTGGAATTTCGAGGACTGGTCATTGACCCCGGACGAAACCATGCCCGTCATGGTCAAGGTCGACAACCTGCCACCGCAGCCGTTGATGGGACGTGCCCGCAATCCGACCCTTGTGATGGCGGAACTGCCCAAGCAGGCCGAGCTGTTCAATCAATTCCGGCAGGGCAATATGCTCACCGTGTCTGTCCTGCGCCGGCGAGCCTCCTTCCCACTCGCCGGCACCGATGCGGCCCTCACCCGCCTGACCGAATGCGTGAAGCAGCAGCTGGTCGCCGCCGGCTCGCGATCACCAGCGCCGGAGCAACAGTAGCCTAGTCGTTCCGGAACAGGCTCGACCGCTTGCCCTGGGCGCGCGTATAGCGCTCGAATGCCGCATCGAATGCCGGACCGCTGAGCCGGCCGATCTCCTCCAACGACAGGTTGGAACGCGGCGGTGTGCCCCCTTCGCTGATCGAGGCGGCTGCACGCGCCTTCAGTGCCGCCAGCGTCGGATCGGTTGATGCCGACGCTGCCCGTCCCGCACCGCGCGCATATCCCCGTGCCTTGGCGAGTTCATAGGCCTGCTGCGCCGGGCTGCGGCCGGCGCGCAGCGCACCCAGCGCGATGTTGAATTCCTCGCGTTGGACCTGGCCACGGATGGCGTCATCGTGCCAACCCTGGGCCCGCAGTTCGGCAACCCGGCCGGCGAAGAGATGGTTGTAGGCATCCGCGAAGTCGGGCGTCTGCGCCGCGAAACGCTGTGCATCGGCAACGTAGTCCTGCGCCACGCGCTGCTCGAGCGCCTGGGATTGCAGGTAGTGCTGCAAGTGCTCGCGCTGTTGCCGCTCGTAGCGCAGCGCACCGATCGGGTCGTGCTCGGGATCGGGCGGGCCCTCCTGCGGCGGCTGCATTTGCGCCTGCTGATGCTGGTGCGCCAGCGCTTCCATCTGTTCGTTGAACGCCGTCAGCCGCTCCTCCAGCGCACGCCGCTTGCTGCGTTCCAGCTTGAGTGCGCTCAGAGGTACCTGACGTGTGTCGTCACCCGGATCACCATCGTTGCCCGCTTCTGGCTCGACGGCATCGGGTGCCGCGGCGCTTCCGTCGTGCTGCGCGGAGTCCGACCCAGGTTCCGGTTGTTGCGTCGCCTCGGCCTGCAGGGTCGCCAGCTCGGCTTCGGCGCTGGGCTCGCCGCCGGGTTTCTGATCAAACATGCTCATGAGCTCTCCTAAGCAGTCAGTAAAAGGATGTCCTCATCGTCGATTTCCGCTTCGATCGATGCCCGGGCGGCATAAAGGCGCCCTTGAACATCGCGCAGCGCCGCCATGGTCGTCGCGGCTTGCAACTGCGCCACCGCCGCTTCGATCCGGCGAACGATGGAAGCGATTGCATCGGCGTTGCTGTCGTCCGGCGGCAGGCTCTCAAGCGTCGCAGCCGCCACCTGATGCAGCCGCTTCTTCTTACGCGCGAGCTTGTGGCGCAGGCGGGCAAACTCGTGCGCCGACCAGCCACCGCCGCGTTGACCTGACGGCGATGTCGTGGCCGTTCCGGAAATCATCGCCGTGGCAACCAAGCCCGCATCGGCAAGCCCGATGAGAGCCGCCGCGGTCCCGCCCTGGCCGCCGGTGGCGGCAACAGCGGTGGCCGCCAATGAGACTGCCGTGCTTCCTTTGAGTGCCAGCGTGCCGCGGGCCGTCGCGGTGACCGGCGCAAGTCCGATGGTCCCTGTCGCCTTGACAACGCCGGTGCCGATAGCAGCGGTGCTGACCGCGCCGAGTGCAACCGATGCGTTACCTTTGACCGCGAGTCCTGCTGTGCCCACAACGGTCGCAGCATCGAGTGTCACGGCAGCCGCGCCGGTGTTTGCCGCACCGGCCTGATCTTCAAGCAGCAGCCCGTCCCCTGCCTCCAGCAGCAGACGATCACTTGTTTCGAGACGAAGGAAATTGGCCATCAGCGCTGCGCCATCACACGGCCAAACGTTGCGATACGCTCTCGCAACGCTTCATTCTGATCCCAGAAAACCACCAGGATCGCTTGCGAACCAGATCCTGGACGAGTGGCTCGCCATCCTGCCCGGCGCCCGTGATCCGTTCGATGTCACGTTGCGCCTTGCGTTCGTGGTTCATCGCCTCACCTGGCCGTTGCGAGATGTTTTACGAACGCCAAATAGTCGATGATCAGTCGCCGCTCATCGGTGCCGGTAATCTTGCGCGCGTTGATGCCCAGCGTCGCGTCGCGATCGTGAACATTCGTCGTCGCCGCCACCGGCACGCTGCCGTTCACGCTGGCGCTGCATGACGACAAATCGGCCGCGACGTCGATCTGTATCCGATACCATGTGGCAGCCTCGACGAGTACGCCCGTATCGACTACCGTCGTCCCGCTGTTCACGTTGCCCGTCACCAACTGCCACTTGCCGCCGTTCACGTCGTCGCTATAGCGGAGATAGATACCGGCTTGGTCGGCCTGGGCATCACCTTCCATGGGCATGCCGACGAGTGCCTGATAGCGATCGGTGGGGGTGCTGAGATCATCGCCGATCTTGACGCAAGCGACAAAACGGAGCGCGCCGTCGCCCATATTGACGCCACGATAGACACCCCACACGCCGCCGACATCGTCGACGTTGGTAATGCGGACTTCGACGACACCCTGATGCGATGTGTCGACCTGATTCGACGTCTCGATTCGGCCGAACGTGTTCATATCAGTGAAGCTGTGGAAGTCGGCAAAGAAGAACGACATCCGCCGGAAGCAGCCGATCAACAGATCAAATGGCGTGGTCTTGCGCTGCTTGTCGGCGCCGGTCGCGCCTTCCGCCACGACGTAGTACAGCAGGTCGTTGAACGGATCGCCGACGGTGGCCTCGCGAGCCGCGAGCTGGGAAAGCTTCTGGTCGGCCATCAGGCATTACCCGCCGTCAGCGTGAAGGCCGTCACGGTGAACTGTTGCCCGGCCGTGAAATTGACGGCGTCGACCGTCATGTCACCGCCGCCACCCGTCAGCGTGATCGTGCCCTGGGCATGGCAGGTTGCGCCGTCGCTGGCGTAGAGCCGCCAATGAGCTGCTGTGCCCGAATTATCGGCGCTGGCGTCCTGCCAGGTGCCGCTCAGCGCCTTGCTGCCACCCGACGCTGGTGTCATCCAGTCGCTGGGCAGACTACAGGTCGCGAGCACCGTGCCGCTGTCGGCCGTCGCACACGTGGCAGGCTGCGCGCCGGTGCGGATCTTCAGGACGGCTGAGGTACCGATCGCCGTCTCGATGGCGTCGAGCTCGGCATTGCGAACAGACGTGGAGAGCTGAACCGTCATATCGTCACCCGGAAGAGAGTTCGGAACGGTGTTTCTCAGGCCGAACGCGCCACGCGGCGCGTTCCGATGGCGCGGCCGGTCCGTGGATCGCGCACCAGTTCGTTGTCGGCCATCAACGCCCTGGCCAGATCGGCAAGGCCGGCAGCCAGCGCCGAAGAGCTGCGCATGTTGCTCTCCGCCAGCGCTGCCAGCGCCTGATCCTGTCGCTCCGACAGTCCCTCGAACAGACGTGTGATCGGTCCTCGACCATCGGCTGCCGCGCTCGCGAGCTCAAGCTTCAGGCCCTGGGCTTCGGCTTCCAGTGCCTGGCGTTGCTCTGCCGTATGAGCCTCTTGAGCCAGCTTCTCGGCACTCAGCATTGCCTCGGACTGAGCGCGTTGGCGATCCAGCTCGATCTGCGCCTGCAGCTTCTGACGCTGGATCTCCATATCGTTCTGGGCTCGGGCCCGATCGAGCTGCATTTGGGCTTCCGCTTCCTGCCGTCGCATCTGCAACTCGGCTTGCTGGGCCTGCATCTGTGCCTGCATCTGGACCATCCCCGGATTGGGCGGTGGTCCCTGCGACTCGAGCTGCTTCTGCATTTCCTTGAGTTTGGCGACGAAGGATTCCGGCAGCGGCGAGTATTCGACAGCCAGCATCATCATCTGCGGCGGCAGGATGTTCCCGAGCAGCGGAAAGAGCTGGCTCAGCACCGCCCAGGTCTGCTCCTTCTGATTCGGCGCCGTCGCGGCCTGGTCGACGATGACGTCGTAGTCGGCCGTTTCGGGCAGCTTCCACTGCGGTGGCAGGGGCGCCTGCGTTTCCGGCGATCCGCCGAATGGAACGCCGGCCACCTGGCCGTTGTCCTGCGTGATGCGGATGATGCGCCCGTCGCTGACATAGCGCTGCATCATGTAAAGCCAGCAACGGCCCTGCATCTTGCGAAAGCGGCGCAGCGAATCGAACAGCGGTGCCAGCAAGGTCACGGCACTCTGCTTGCGTTGCCACTCCAGTACACCCGGCTGTTCGCGATCGGCGAGGCCGAGCAATTCCTGGTTGACTCCGCTGACATCGTTGAAGCTGGCGTTGGCATACTGCAGCAGGCGCTCGACGCCGGCCGGCCAGGTCGGCGGCGGCTTGGGCTGCACCATGTTGTTCTTCAGCGCGCCGTCGGCGAACCAAGTCACCGCCGCCGGATCGGCCCAGCTCGCCTCGAACTCGTGGCGGTCGGCGACGGCGCTCTCCTCCGCCATCAGGCCGCCTTTGGCATTGCTGTTGAGGATATGCATGATCTGCGCCAGCCACTTGTTGGACCAGCGCTGCGGATCCTTCAGCATGCGCACGATACCGAACCAATGATGATGCTCACGGTCGCGGAAGCCTGTCATGCAGTGGTAGGTAAAATCGTGCGGACAAACGACATCCGGCCCCTGCACGATCGTGCGGCCGATCACGAAGCAGCGGCGTGCGACCGTGCGCCGCTTCATCACGAACGGAATGCCGCGTTCCTTCAACCTGTCGCGCAGTTCTTCATTCAAGTCGTCGGCTGCGATCTCGACGGTCTCGGCCACACCCGGCTGGCTGACCACATAGTAGGCCTCGCGCTCCTTGTACTGGTACTCGAGCACGAGGATGTCGGGCCGGATGTCCCGGCTATCCCCATCGCCGCGATAGCTCGACCGCGGCGAGCGATCGACGGGCTCGCCCTCGTCGTCGATGTCGTCATCGAAACCACCGCCGAACGGGCCGGTAAAATCGGGCCAGATCGCCTTGATTTCCTTTTCGGCGTAGCGCTTGCGGCGGAAGAGATAGCGGGCGTCGGCGAGGTTAGGTTTCTGGCTCGATGGATCCCATAGCATCTCAAGCGGATCGACGCGTTCTTCAATGAGATCGTAGTCCGGATTGCTCGTATCGCTCAACCGGTCGTTGGTCCAGCCCATGCCGCTCACGATCATGTCGCGGAAGGCATCGGACTCCTCGAACTCGGCGTCACAAGCATCGCGGAAATAGGCACTGGCGCTGGTCAACAGCTCGTTGACCCGGGCATCGCCCAGCGTACGGGGGACATAGCGCACTTCAGCCCGGTTGTTGGCCTCGTGGCCGATCACGGCATTGACCAGCCGCATGACGCGGTTGAACGTCACCACCGGCCGCTGCTGCTCCTCCATCTTGGCGACATCGGCATCGTCCCACTGCTCGCCGGCATAGAAGCGAAACGCCTCGCGAGCCTCCTCGCGCCAGCGCGAGGCATGGTCGCGCGCCGCCTCGTAACGCGCCTCGATTTCCGCCAGCAGCGACGTATCGTCAGCCAAGATCGACCTCCTTCCGGTCCCTCCCCGTGCCGCATGGTTCGACCTGGTGAATGCGGAGCATTCACCTGTGCTCGCCATGCGTTTCTCCGGAGCTGTGCTGCGCGAGAAAGGAATCCGTTTACGAACTCATCCAGGAGCCGGGATCCTTACGGCGCGGGGCGTAGCGTGTGGGTCCCGAGGCCGGCTGGCGCTTGTGCTCGCCGCCGGCAAATGTCAGCAGGAGGGCGTCGGCCAGGTCGGGTGAGCGCAGCCCGCGCCGGCGCATGTCATCCTTCGACTCGACCTTGATCTTGCCGGTCGGCATCATGGCGTAGGTGACGGATACCAGTTCGGCTTTCAGCGCGTTGTCGCGCGGCAGGATGGCAGTGCCGTCCTGCAGCCAGGCGCGGCCACGGAACCACAGTTCGTCGCGCAACCGCATGTAGCGCTCATTCGCCGCGGCGGCCTCACCGACGTTGACCATGCGGGCCGGCAGCCCAAGCTCCCGCAGCTTCAGGTAGGTGGCCGCTCCCATGCCGATGGCGTCGACCATGATGGCGGCTGGCCGCTGATTGGCGTCGGTGCGTTCCCAATGCTCGAAGATCCGCAGCGCCGTCTGGTGGGGATCGTTGCCCGACCACCACGTCACGGGCTCCAGCAGCTCGTTGCCGCAGCGCTTGGCCAGCGCACTGCGATCGCCACCCATCCAGGCGACATCGACGCCCCAGACCGGCGCAATGCCCTCGACCCGCGCCACCTGGCCGACACGCGCCATCGCCGCATCGATGGCCTGCAACGGGATCACGGCATCGTCGCCCTCCAGCGGAAACTCGCCCAGCACACGCACCCGGTACTGGTTGGAGTCGCGGCCGTAGTGGCGCACCACGTCCTCGACATGCCCCTGCGCGTTGGGCACGTCGAGCGACGAAACGACCAGCGTCTTCCAACGGTCGGCCTGCTCGTGCTGGGTGCGGTGGAAGTAGCCCGAATTGCGCGTGGGATTGCTGAAGATCGCCTGGATGGCACCTTCGGTGGACAGCGCACCGATGTTGGCCTCGTACATGCGCTCGTCGATGCCGCTGGCCTCGTCGATCAGGATCAGCACGTTGCCGGCATGCAGGCCCTGCAAAGCCTCGGGCTGATCCGGCCGCGCTGTGCGGGCGCGCACGAGGTTCTCGTTCACGAACACGATCTCCAACTCGTTGATCTGCAAGCGCGAGGCGAGCCACGCGCCAACCCGCGTCCTGTCGCGCAGTCGTGGTGCCCATTTGCGGATCTCGGGCCAGAGGTTGACCTCGAGCTGCGGGCCGGCCGGCGCTGTGATCCCGACCTTGGCATCACCACGCGTCAGCGGGAACCACAACGCCAGCCACGCTTCCAGCGTCGTCTTGCCAACGCCGTGGCCCGAGCGCACCGATATCCGTTTCTCGCCTTCGCCCAGCCATTGCAGTACTTCGTGCTGCCACGGATAGGGCTCGGCGCCGAGCGCCTCAGTGACGAACAGCAGCGGCTTTGCCGCCCACTCCGCGATCAGCCGCTGCAGGGCGTCCGTCGTCATGTTCGCCGGTATGTCCGCGGGCGGCGCGGATGGCGGCAGCGTCGGCGAGGATGTCTGCAAAGTCGTCCTGCATGTTCTGATGCGTGACCGATGCGGATCGGCCCCAGCCGCGATTGAGCAGCGCCTCGGCGGCCGAGGTGCGGGCCGACGGCGAGGCATCCGTGTCGTTCACCACGCTGACCAGTGCGTCGATCGCCGCCTGCGTATGATCGCGTGCCAACGCGCGTGCGTCGGCTGCCGGCTTGCCCGTGGCGCTCATTTGCTGCTCGTCGCCGTGTGCTTGTCGCCGGCACGCCGGGTGCCGGATTTGTGGCCGGAACTGGCCTTGGGATGCGGTCCGCAGCCCTTCGTCACATGAGGTGGCTTGGCGCCGGCCGAGAAGCCCGGACCAATACGGGGCGCGTGCAGTGGACGCTTCATGTCCGCTCCTTCGCAAGTCTGCCGATGTTGGAATGGGCGTATTTGTGCTCTATTCAAACTCAAAAGTCAAGAGAAAATAAACATATCAAGAACAAGGGAATGAAATCAGTCCATAAGCCACGTCAACTTGGTTGGTACAAATAAGGACCGAGATGTCGCACCTGGAAGGGGCTCCCGCGAGGAGGCTCCACCTGTGTGGCAGCACGACGCTGAGAGATGGACGGGTAAGCTTCCACAGTCGGCGTACTGGCCGACGCCAAGACGTCATTCCTTCGGCGCTACGCCAGACGGCAGCATGGCGCGTGCACGGCGCCAGTCGTCAGGCCGCTGAAACGGTCCCTGCCACAAGCCGCGCCCTTGCGCGCGCGCATCATCCTCTTCCACACCATAGTCGGATGACTGTGCCGCCATGGCCCAGCCCAATCGGACCAACTCTCGTCCGATATCCGTCTCGCCGATCTGACATGTGACCAATGGTCGACGGTAGCGGTCGCGACGATCACCGCTGCAGCGCACGTCGCGGCTGGCGATGATGACGGCCAATGCCCGGCGTGCTTCGACACCGCAATCGTAGGCGATGTTATCCGGGCCCTGGCAAATCTGCGCATTGTCGGGGGCATCGAGGCCGGCCAGGCGCAGCCGTTGTCCGTTGATGACGATCGTGCCGCCGTCGATCACCAGGGGAACGCCGGACCATTCGCCGGCATAGGCGGGCATTGCGGCCAGCATCGCCACGGCCATGCTCTGCACCGCCACAGGACATCGCCGGAATAACCGCGTACTCAGCCGTCGCCACCACGCCATCCCCGCATATCTAGCACGAGATACCTCTGCCCGTATCTCATCATTCGTGCCGTCGTCCCAACAGCGCGTGGTCCTCAGGAAGCCTATCGCCGCGCCGATTGCGTCGACAAAACCGCTGCGCCGAGTTCCACGGCGTGCCGTCGCGCTTCTGTCGTCTGCACCGGACTCAGGCGTGCCGCCACCCAGTCGCGCAGTGTCCGCGCCCGATCGCGCCACTCGGGATCGGTGGCGAACAGGGCAGCCACCTCATACCAGGCGTAGGCCCGTACATAGTCCGATGCGCGCAATGCGCCGCCGATATAGACCGTGCCCAGGTTGAATTGCGCGATGACATGGCCCTGTTCCGCAGCCCGCCGCAGCCATTGTTCTGCCGCATCCCAGTCGGCAGTCACGCCCTGGCCGCTGACATACATCATGCCAAGATAGAACTGCGCCTCCACGTTCCCCTGCATGGCGGCCAGACGGAAGAGCCGCGCCGCGCGCGGCAGGTCCACGTTGACGCCCCAACCATTGGCGTACATCGTCCCCAGCATGGTACGGGCCAAGACGTGGCCCTGCGCAGCAGCTTTCTCGAGCCAGCCGGCCGCCGTCGCGTCATCGCGCTTCACACCCTGGCCGACACGATAGAGACTTGCGAGCCCGAATTGCGCCGGTGCAAACCCCTGCGCGGCGGATTGACCAAGCCATCGCACGCCTTGCGTATCGTCGCGCGCCATGCCGCGGCCCTGCAGGTAGAGGTTCCCGAGCTCGAACTGCGCCTCCGCATGTCCCTGGTCTGCGGCCTTGCGGAACCAGGTCACTGCCCCAGCGGCGTCTGGGAGCAGATCGCGGCCGGCGAGGTGAGCGATGCCAAGCTGGAATTGCGCCTTGGCATATCCCTGCTCGGCAGCGTTGCGGGTTGAGGCCATCGCGGCGACATCACCAACTGGCACGCCCTGCCCAATATCGATGCTGAAGCCGGCATGAAGCTGAGCGGCGGCCGACGACGCCACCAGCGAGAGCAACAGAAAGAAAGCAAACCGTGCTGTGTGGGTCCGACAGTCTTTGTTCATGGCATCAACCTCCCTGCGATGGCGCCCTACACAGCCATCGGGTCTTGATGCCAGTCATCTTAGATTGATTATCTACATTTTTCCACAATCTATAGATGTATTCCGACCAACACGAAGGGCGCCGACACCCCGTGCAACCGCGGCCGTTCGACTACTGTGCGACCCGTACCGGCTTGAAATCTGCAATGCGCTTGCGGGCCTGAGTGATCTGGGCTGGCGTCATGCGGGTGGCGATCACATCACGCTCCTTCACCGCCTTGTCACGCCAAACCGGATCCCTTTCAGCAAAGGCAGTCGCGGCCAGGTCGAACCAGCTGTAGGCCTCCACGTCATCACGCTTTACGCCCCGGCCTGTCTGATACAGCACGCCCAAACCGTATTGTGCCGTGGCATGGCCCTGGTTGGCGGCACCAAGGTACCACTTGGCGGCTTCCTCATAGTTTTGCCGCACGCCGCTACCATGACCATAGAGACTGGCGAGTTCAAACTGAGCATCGATATGACCGCGTTCAGCAGCCTTCCGGAACCACTTGGCCGCCTCTGCTGCATCCTGAGGCAGCCCCCGCCCCGACAAGTACAGGCCGCCCACAGCATACTGCGCCGACGCCATTCCTTTGTCCGCCGCTGGACGAAGCAGCCGTACTGCCTCTTCGTAATCGATCGTGACGCCACGGCCGAGCATGTACTTAATGCCGAGGTCCATCTGAGCTGTAGTGTGATCTTGGTCAGCCGCGGCGCGAAACCATCGCACGGCTTCATCGCTGTTTTGCAGTACACCAACGCCCGTATCGTAGGCGACACCCAGACTGTGCTGAGCCCAGGCGTTGCCCTGTGCGGCGCCCTTGCGAAACCACCTGACAGCCTCGACATAGTCTTTATCAACGCCCTGGCCGTGAACGTACTGCGCGCCGAGCATGTACTGTGCGCGATCGTCACCCTGGTCGGCGGCCTTGCGGAACCAGCCGGCGGCCTCTTCGAAACTTCGTGTGACGCCTTGCCCATAGTAGAATGCGGCGCCCAGGAAAAACTGGGCACCGGCGTGGCCCTGTTCGGCCGCGAGCCGATAGTAGCGAGCGGCTTCCGCTTCATCCTTGGCTCCCTGCAAACCGTCCGCTAACATCAGTCCAAGCTTTAGTTGCGCTTCGGCGTCGCCCTGATCAGCAGCCCTTCGATACCATAGCGCCGCTTCGGCCTCGTCCTTGTCGATGCCAAGACCTTGGATATACAAACTTCCAAGCGCGTACTGCGCACTGGCGCGACCGCGCTCGGCGGCGCGACGAAAGAGTTTGGCTGCCTCTGTATGATCTTGTGTTACGCCTCGGCCGGCTGCGTACATCAAGCCGAGCTGATAAAGCGCGTCAGCGTTGTCTTGTTCCGCGGCCTTGCGGTACCAGACGATCGCTTCGGCAGCGTCTTTGGGTACACCCTTCCCATCGATATACAGATCACCGAGATGGAATTGGGCGGCGGCCAAGCCCGCATCGGCCGCTGTGCGAATAAGGCGGGCGCCTTCCACCTCGTCCCTGTCCACGCCATAGCCGCTGCTTTGCATCACACCGAGCATATACAACGCCTCAGTGTGATCCTGCGCCGCGGCCTGCCGCCACCACCGAACCGCTTCCACATAGTCTTGGCTGACGCCCTGACCTATGAAGTAGGCTGACCCGACTCGGTATTGCGCATCGGCAAGACCTTGTTCCGCAGCCCGGCAGAACCATTTCGTCGATTCGACCAGATCCTCCGGGACGCCGTGCTCGCCGAGGTAGTACGTACCGAGCGCGGCTTGTGCGACGTCGTAACCGTGTTCCGCAGCCTTCCGTGTCCAAGTTAGTGCGATATTGACGTCCGTGGCCACACCATGGCCGAGACGGTAACTCTCCGCCAACCTGTACTGCGCCTCGGCATTCCCCTGCTCCGCCGCCAGCCGGAACCAACGCGCCGCCTCGGCATGATCCTGGGCCACGCCTCTGCCCTCGCCATGCATGACGCCCAGACGGAGCTGGGCCCTCGCGTAGCCTTGCTCTACCGCCAAACGATACCATTTGATCGCTTCGGCAGCGTTTTGGGAAACCCCCAAGCCTTCGTCGTAAGCAATGCCGAGAAGAGTCTGCCCCTCAGGATCTCGCGCGGCCGCAGCTTTGAAGAATAGCTTCAACGCTGTAGCGTAGTCTTGCGATACGCCCTCGCCATTGCCGTAGAGCCTGCCCAACTCCAGTGTGGCCCTGACATCGTCCTGATCAGCTGCCAGGCGCAACCACTTTACCGCCTCGCCATAGTCGCGCGGCACGCCCGCACCGTTGATGTACAGAATGCCCAGACTGGTCTGCGCGACAGCAATGCCCTTGTCGGCGGCCTTCCGATACCACGCCGCGGCTTCGGTGTAATTTTTGTCAACGCCCGTGCCGTTGGCGTAGGTGACTGCGATATTCACCATCGCCTCGACCATTCCTTGGTCTGCCGCCAAGCGGTACCACTTCAACGCCTCCGCATGATCCTCCAGTGCGCCGGGCGCATTCTGGTAGAACACGCCCAGGGTATTCTGGGCAACGGCGTCCCCGCGTTCGGCCAACGGCCGTAAGAGGCGTATGGCAGTGGCAAAGTCGTTCTTACGATATGCCGCAACCGCCTCGTCGACAGGATTGGCATGAGCAGGCGCTACCAATCCAGCCAGCGCCCAGAGAAGCACTGTGATGACACAGAGTAGACTGCGGACGCTGCCGTGCTGGCGGCCCTCCGGGTCGATGCTACAGGTGGCTGGATCGATCGATCCGGATGTGATTTCTTGTCGACACACCACGCACGCGGCGCTGGTCATGGAGACACACCTTGGATAGCCCAACGGGGCAAACGATAAATAGAAAAAGTAACAGCGTCTACGCGTTTTTGCGCTTATGTGCACATGGTATCGAGATTGAAGGCCGGGGGTGGCCATGCCGGTGACGGGCCCGTCCGACCGACGCCGGGCGACGGCACTGGGCGCTCTCTCGATCCTGATGTGGTCGGCGCTGGCGCTGCTCACGGTGTCGACCGGCACCATTCCGCCCTTTCAGCTCGCAGCGATGACCTTCGCCATCGGCGCTACGGTCGGCGGCATCTGGATCGTGGCGCAGGGCCGCTCGCTGCGGGATGCCGTCGCCTGGCCGCCACGCGTGTGGCTGCTCGGCGTCGGCGGCCTGTTTGGCTACCACCTGCTCTACTTCATCGCCCTGCGCCAGGCGCCGGCGGCAGAGGCGAACCTGATCAACTACCTCTGGCCGCTGCTGATCGTGCTGCTGTCGGCGCCGATCGCCGGCGAGCCCCTGCACGGCTGGCACCTGGGCGGTGCCGCTCTGGGGCTGGCCGGCATCATCGTGCTGACCCTGGGGCGCGGCGAGGTCGGGTTCGCGGGCGCCCATTGGCCGGGTTACCTGGCGGCGCTGGGCTGCGCGGTGGTGTGGTCGGTCTACTCGGTGACCAGCCGGCGTTTCGGCGAGGTGCCGACCGATGCGGTCGCCGCGTTCTGCGCGGCGTCTTCCGTGCTGGCCGCCCTGTGCCATGTGGCCGTCGAAACCACGGTATGGCCGTCAACTTCAGGCGCCTGGCTGGCGGTGGTGGCGCTGGGTATCTTCCCGGTCGGCGCCGCCTTCTATGTGTGGGATGTCGGCATGAAGCGCGGCGACATCCGGGCGCTGGGTGCGCTCAGCTACGCTACGCCGATCCTGTCGACCGCCCTGCTGATCGCGACGGGCCGCGCCGCAGCCAGTCCTTCTCTTCTGCTGGCCGCGGCGTTGGTGGTCGGCGGTGCTGTTCTTGCCGGTCGCGACCTGTGGCGGCGCGCCAAGACGCAAGCGTAGGCGCGTGCTGCCGTGACTGAGTCCAATCCCTCGACCGAGGCACCATCGCCGTCCGGAATCGGTGGTTGGCTGATCCTGCCGATGCTGGGTCTGCTCGTGACGCCGGTCCGCATGGCGATTGAATTCTACTTGTCCTTTGTCCCGGTGCTGTTCTCCGCTCAGGGCTGGGACTATGTCAGTTCGCCGGATCGCCACGCCTGGTTCAGGCCATTCATCATCGCCGAGTGCGTGGTCAATGTCGCCCTGTTCGTTTTCACCCTGTGGCTCATCTATCTTTTCTTCACCAAGGCGCGGCGCGTCCCGGGACTGTTCATCACCTGGCTCGTGGCGACGTTTCTGGCGCAGGTCGCGGACGTCGTCGGTGCGGCGGGGTTGCTGGGCAGTCCGCCGACCGGTGCCGATGTTCGCGACCTCGGCCGGTCCCTGGTCTCTGCCATTATCTGGATTCCCTACTTCATGGTGTCCAAACGCGTGAAGAACACATTCGTCCAGGAGGGTTGGGCCTAGACCCGCCTGGCGTCGCGACGCCTGCCAAGTTGCCGCTCACCTCGACCGTTCTTTAGGCATCTGACCAACCCACGCCCGTCTTGCGCCCGGCACGCGTTCCGTGTCACGATTCTTGCAATACCCATCCCGTAAGGCGGTTCCTCAACGGTTGTTTGGCCTACCGCGTGCCAAGCCAAAACAAGATGCCTGGGAGAATGCCATGACGATTGCTCCCACAAGGAGGAGTGTCTTACCCCAGACTCCCCGCAAAACGGGCGCGCCGTGGCGGGTTGGTGTCCTGTTCTCCCACTCCGGCTTCATGTCGGTGATCGAGGAGACCCAGCTCCACGGTACCATGCTGGCGATCGAGGAAATCAATGCCTCAGGCGGCATCAACGGCCGCGAAGTCGTGCCGGTGGCCTACGATCCGGCCTCCGAATCAGCCGCCTTCGGGCACTACGCCAAGCGGCTGATGATCGAGGATCGCATCACCACGATCTTCGGCTGCTACACGTCCTCGAGCCGCAAGGCCGTGCTGCCGGTGGTGGAGCGTCTCAACGGGTTACTGTGGTACCCGACGCTCTACGAAGGCTTCGAGTTCTCGCCCAACATCATCTACACCGGTGCCGCGCCCAACCAGAACAGCGTCGAGTTGTGTCGGTTCCTGATCGAGACCTATGGCTCACGCTTCTATTTCGTCGGCTCCGACTACATCTATCCCCGCGAATCCAATCGCATCATGCGCGAGCTGCTGGCCGCCAACGGCGGCTCAGTCGTGGGCGAGCGCTATCTGAACCTGCGGGCGCGGCCGCAGGATTTCCTGCCCATCATCCAGGACCTGCGCAGCACCCGCCCCGACGTCATCTTCTCCACCGTGGTGGGCGACGGCACGATCTATTTCTACCAGGCCTACACCGACAGTGGGCTCGACCCGCGCACCATGCCCATCGCCAGCCTGACGACCACCGAAGCCGAGATCCGCGCCATGGGTTTCGACGTCGGTGAAGGCCACATTACGGCGGCGCCTTACTTCGAAGGCGTCGAGAGTGAGGTCAGCGCCTCGTTCGTGGCGCGCTACAAGAAGCGCTACGGTGACGACGAGCCCACCAACATGTGCGTCGAGGCAGCCTACTTTCAGGTTCACATGTTCGCCAAGGCGCTCGAGCAGGCCGATTCGCTCGATACCGACACGCTGCGGACCATGGTGCTCGGTGCCAGCTTCCAGGCACCGCAGGGACAGGTCACGATCAACTCGACGTCGAGCCACACCGATTTGTGGACGCGCATCGGGCGCGCCAATCGCCGCGGCCAATTCGACATCATCCGGCAATCGCCCGCCGCGGTCCGCGCCGATCCGTTCCTGGTCGGCTACGGCCGCGCCACCGCGCGGGGGTGACATGCGGACGCCGGACCAGACCGTCATCCCGAGCGCAGCGAGGGATCTCCTGCGGGCGGAGACTCCATTCCCGAAAGATCCCTCGCTACGCTCGGGATGACGGAACTCACACATGAACGAGCCGCCATCGAAATCCGACCTTCGCAAGGAAGCACCGACGCGCCGTTCCGTTCTCGCGGAGTTGGCCGGCCTGGACGTTGCGATCGTCACGGCGCGTGATGATCAGGGCGTCTTCCTGGTGCGCGAGTTGCAGCGGCTGCGGGTCAGAACACGCCACTTGTGGCCGGCGCCGGAACGCATGCCGTCGGATGCCGACGTCGTCTATTGCGACTACGCACCGGATCTGGCTGGACGACTGCCATGGATTCCCGGCGATGCGCTGGCGGCGTTGGTCGTCATCCTGCCGGCGTCCGATCCGATCGACCCCGAGGCGCTCACCAACGCCACACCGGATGCGATCCTGGCGCGGCCGTTTACTGCCAACGCTGTGCTGGCAAGCCTGGTCAGCGCGCAAAGCCAGTTCCGTTACGAAATGCGCCTGCGCGGCAAGGTCGAGAAGCTCGACGAGACCATTCGCTCGATGCGCACCGTCGAGCGCGCCAAAGCCATCATCATGACCACGCGTCGTGTCGCTGAAGATGAAGCCTATGGCTTCATCCGTCGTCAGGCGATGGACCGACGCGTGCCGGTCAGCGCGGTCGCGGCGGCGATCGTTGACTCGTTTGAACTGCTCGGCTACGATTTGAAACAGTAATTCCCAAGGTTGGGAACCGGCGGCAACAGCGCCGCCCATTTCGACATCGGCGACAAAGCCTTCTCAATGCTCGCGAACCGCGCGCATCGGGAGGGCTTTTTTGTTTTCAAAATGGGGAGGTGGGCCATGGCCCTGACACGTCGTTCTCTGCTTCACGGCGCGGCCGCTCTTGGTGCCGGCGCCAGTGCGGGATTCCCTCACATCTGGATCAAGAACAGCGGACTGGCGATCGCCGCCAACGGCGAGATCAAGGTCGGCGTGCTGTTTTCCCTCACCGGCACCACGGCGATCATCGAGGAATCGCTGAACAAAGCCACGATTCTCGCCATCGAGGAGATCAACGCCGCAGGCGGCATCAAGGGCATGAAGATCGTGCCCGTGGTCGAGGATCCAGCATCCGACCCTGCCACCTTCTCCGAGAAGGCGCGCAAGCTGGTCGTCGGCGACAAATGCGTCAGCGTCTTCGGCTCCTACACGTCGGCCAGCCGCAAGGCGGTGCTGCCGGTGTTCGAGCGCCAGAACAATCTCTACTGGTATCCGACGCTATATGAAGGCCGCGAATGCTCGAAAAACGTGATCTACACGGGCGCCGTGCCGAACCAGCAGCAGGATGAGTTCATTCCGTGGCTGGTCAAGAAATTCGGCAAGAAATTCTATCTGATCGGCTCCAACTACATCTATCCGAAGGAAGAGAACAATTACTGCAAGAAGCTGCTGGAAAAATACGGCGGTGAGGTCGTCAACGAGGAGTACGTGCCGCTGGGTCACTCCGAGTTCTCCTCGGTGATCAACAAGTTCCGGTCGACGCAGCCCAACGTGATCTTCTCCACGGTCGTGGGCGACTCGGTGGTGGCCTTGCACCGCCAATACCGCGCCGCCGGCCTGGACCCGGAGAAGATGCCGATGGCGAGCCTGACCACGTCGGAGAACGAGATTGCCGCCATGGGTGGCGACGCCGCAGCCGGGCACTTCACCTCGGCGCCCTACTTCATGGTGCACAAGTCGCCCGAGAACGAGAAGTTCGTCGCCGCCTACAAGAAGCGCTGGGGCGCCGACAAGGTCACGCACTTCGTCTCCGAGCCCTCCTATTTCCAGGTCTACCTGTTCAAGCAGGCGGTGGAGAAGCTCGGCGGCAAGGACATCTCGCCCAACACGATCCGCGAAGCCGTCAAGGGTGCCGAGATGACGGCGCCGCAAGGCAAGGTGCGCATCGAGCGGGAGAACCTCCACACCTGGTTATGGCCCAAGATCGCGCGCGCCAAGCCGGACGGCCAGTTCGAGGTACTCGTCGACTCGGCGCAGTGGCAGAAGCCGGTGCCGTACGCCGCCTACCCCGGCCAGAACTGCACTGAGAAGGGTCTGACCCAGAGCTGATGTCTCTCCTCCTGGGAGCGCGGGCGTCCCGCCCGCTCTTGTGTCGACGCCATGCGCCGATGCGGGCGGGACGCCCGCGCTCCCAGGAAATACCTCCCCACAGCGTGGGGAGGAGAAGACGGTACCCATGGACGACGCACTGCAGCAGTTCATCACTGGCCTCAGCATCGCTTCCATCCTGCTGCTGGTGGCGCTGGGCCTGTCGATCATCTACGGCGCCATGGGCATCATCAACCTGGCGCACGGCGAGTTCGTGATGCTGGGCGCCTATGCCGCCTGGGCCCTGCAGACCCAATTGCAGATCGGCCTGTTCGCCAGCCTGATCCCGATCTTCCTTCTGGTTGCATTGTTCGGCTGGCTGATCGAGCACTTCGTCCTGCGCTTCCTCTACGCCCGGCCGCTCGACACCATTCTCGCCACCTGGGGTATCGGCGTCATGCTGCAGCAGGCCGTGCGGCTGTTGGCCGGCGGTGAGCTGCGCTATGTGCAGATGCCGGTCGACCTGTCGCACAGCATCGACATCGCAGGCGTGCCGGTATCGGTCTATCGCCTCTTCCTGTTCGCGGCGGCACTGGCGCTCTTCGCACTGACCTGGTTCCTGATGAACCGCACCACGTTCGGCGTGAAGCTGCGCGCCGTCATCCAGGATCGCAGCATATCCTCCGCCTTCGGTATCAACCCCGGCCAAGTCTACGGCATCACCTTCGCTTACGGAGCGGGCCTCGCCGGACTGGCTGGCGCTTTGGTCTCGCCCCTGAAGAGCGTCTCGCCCGAGATGGGGACCGGCTATGTCGTGGATGCGTTCATGGTGGTAGTGCTGGGCGGCGTGCAAAGTCTGGTCGGTACGGTCGCCAGCGCTTTCGTGCTGGGCGAACTGAGCGGCGTCATCGCCTTCCTGCAGAACGACACGATCGCCAAGGCCCTGGTCTTCCTCGCCATCATCGTGCTGATCCGCTTCCGCCCCGAAGGACTGTTCACGGCCCGGGTGCGCGCATGACGGCGCCGCTGGTTCTGCCGGCACCGGCGCACCGCACCCGCCAAGCGGCGGGCCGGACGCGCACGCAGGTGCTGCTTTACGCCTTCGTTTGCCTTGCCGTGTTCGTCATTCCCTTGCTGATCGACAGCGACTTCCTGCTGAACAAGATCGCGCGTTACATCGTGCTGGGCATGCTGGCGATGTCGTTGGCGCTGTCGTGGGGCTATGCCGGCATCCTCAATCTGGGCCAGGCGATGAGCTTCGGCCTCGGCTCCTACGCCATGGCCATGGCGCTGAAACTCAAGACCGTGCCGGTGCACACTGGCCCGGAAGGCTTGCCGGATTTCATGGTCTGGAACAACGTCCCCAGCCTGCCGTGGTTCTGGGAGCCGTTCCATTCACTGGGCTTCGCCATCGCTGCCGGCATCATCGTTCCGGTCTGTGCCGCGGCCGCCTTGGGCTGGTTCATGTTCCGCGGCCGTGTCACCGGCGTCTACGTCGCCATCATCACCCTGGCCGCCATGGTGGTGGTGAACCTCGTGATCATCGATCAGCAGCGTTTCACGGGCGGTTTCAACGGCATCACCGACCTGGCTCAACTCAAGCTGTTCGACATCACCTTCGATGCCTACGGCCGATCCACCTACTACCTCGTCGCCTGCTGTCTCACAGCCAGCCTGTTCCTGGCACTGGCCGTCACCAAGACCAAGGCCGGCCTGATCATCCAGGCGATCCGCGACCATGAGAACCGGGTGCGGTACTTCGGCTACGACGTCGCGGCCTACAAGATCTTCGCCTTCTCGCTCTCGGCCGCGATCGCCGGTCTTGCCGGCATGCTCTACACCGTCGTGATGGAGTTTGCCTCGCCGACATTCCTCGGCGTGCCGCTCTCACTGTCGGTGGTGGTGTGGTGTGCGGTCGGTGGCCGCCAAAGCCTCGTCGGCGCTTTCCTCGGCGCCGTTCTGGTCGCCGGCATGCAGGGCGCCCTCTCCGAATCCAAGACGTTCCTGGAAACCTGGACCCTGGTGATGGGCGGCCTGTTCGTCATCGTTGTCCTGTTCCTGCCCAAGGGCCTGGCCGGCATCGCTGAGCTGCTGAGCGTGCGTATCGCCCGCCTGCGGCAACGCCGGAACGCAACTGTCGCGGAACCCAAGCCGACCGAGGTCGGGCCGTGAAGGCGCTCGACGTCGTCCTGAGCGAAGCGAAGGACCCTGCGGTGCTGCTTCGAGACGACGGCAGCGCTGGTGAATCACCAGAAGGATCGCCGCTGTCACTACCACCGCAAGGTCCTTCGCTTCGCTCAGGACGACAAGAGATGACCGCGCATCTGCAGCTCTCCGACGTCAGCGTCAGCTTCAACGGGTTCGTCGCCGTCAATGCGCTGAATCTCGCGGTCGGCAAGGGCGAACTGCGGTGCCTGATCGGTCCCAACGGCGCCGGCAAGACCACGGCGCTCGACCTGATCTGCGGCAAGATCAAGCCTACGGCGGGCTCCATCACGTTGCGCAACACCGAGCTCACCGCGCTCGAGGAACACCAGATCGCCCGTGCCGGCGTCGGCCGCAAATTCCAGGTGCCCAGTGTCTTCAAGGAACTCACGGTCCGCGAGAACCTGCAGGTTGCCTACTCCAAGCGAACCGGCGTGTTCGCCAATGTCATGCGCAGTTGCCGCGGCGAGGAGACCGATGGGCTGGACATGCTGGCTCAGCTCGTCGGACTGGAGAATGCGCTCGACAAGCCGGCGGCCTACCTGTCGCACGGCCAGACCCAATGGCTCGAGATCGGCATGCTGGTGGCACAGGACACCGAACTGATCCTGATGGATGAGCCCACCGCAGGCATGACGGCACAGGAGACGCTGAAAACGGCCGATCTCTTCAACCGGTTGAAGGGCAAGCACACCTTGCTGGTGGTCGAGCACGACATGGGCTTCGTCAAGGCGATCGGCGACGTCATCTCGGTGATGCACCAGGGCCGCCTGCTGGCCGAGGGCACGGCGGCCGAAGTCGAGCGCAACGAGGAAGTGCGGCGCGCCTATCTCGGTTCGGGAGGGATCACCGGTGCTTGAGCTCACCAACGTCGATGCCTTCTACGGTAACAGTCGCGCGTTGCAGGGCATCAGCTTCCACGCCGGCAAGGGTGACTTTCTGTCGGTGCTGGGCCGCAACGGTGTCGGCAAGACGACCCTGCTGCGCGCTGTTCTCGGCCAGATGGACCGCGTCACCGGCGCCATCCGCCTGGACGGCAGGGATCTCGCGAGCCGGCGCACGCACGAGCGTGCCAAGGCCGGTATCGCCTACGTACCGCAAGGCCGCGGCATTCTGCCGAAGTTCACTGTGCGCGAGAACCTGATCCTCGGCACCTTCGCCGCCAGCGGCCGCCAGGGACAGATCGACGATTGGATCTTCGAGCTGTTTCCCGTCCTGAAGGATCACCTGACGCGGCGCGGCGGCAATCTTTCCGGCGGCCAGCAGCAGCAGCTGGCGATTGCCCGCGCGCTGCTGGCACAGCCCAAGGTCATCCTGCTCGACGAGCCGACCGAAGGCATCCAGCCCAACATTGTCGAGCAGATCGAGGAGGTCATCACCCGCCTGAACCGCGAACACGGCATCACCGTGATTCTGGTCGAACAGAACGTCGCATTCGCACGCCGCGCCTCAACCAGCTTTCTTCTGATGGAGAAGGGGCGCGTCGTCGCGGAAGGGTCCGTCGACAAACTGACGGACGATCTCGTCCAGCGATACATGACCGTTTAGCCGGTCAGGACATGTATCCGACAAGGAGTCCAACACATGTTGCACGGCGATATCTCCAGCAGCAAAGACACCGTCGGCGTGGCTGTCGTCAATTACAAGATGCCGCGCCTGCACACCAAGGCCGAGGTCCTGGACAATGCTCGCAAGATCGCGCGCATGCTCGAAGGCATGAAGACCGGCCTGCCCGGCATGGATCTGGTCATCTTCCCGGAATATTCGACGCACGGGATCATGTACGACAACAAGGAGATGTACGAGACGGCGTCGACCATTCCCGGCGAAGAAACCGAAATCTTCGCCCAGGCCTGTCGCAACGCCAAGGTCTGGGGTGTGTTCTCGCTCACCGGCGAACGCCACGAAGAGCACCCTAACAAGGCGCCCTACAACACCCTGATCCTGATGAACGACAAGGGCGAGATCGTCCAGAAGTACCGCAAGATCATGCCCTGGGTGCCGATCGAGGGCTGGTATCCCGGCAACTGCACCTACGTCTCCGACGGCCCCAAGGGCCTCAAGGTCAGCCTGATCATCTGCGATGACGGCAACTTCCCGGAGATATGGCGCGATTGCGCCATGCGCGGTGCCGAGCTGATCGTGCGCTGCCAGGGGTACATGTATCCCGCGAAGGAACAGCAGGTCCTGATGGCAAAGGCGATGGCGTGGGCCAACAACGTCTACGTCGCGGTCGCCAATGCTGCCGGCTTCGACGGCGTCTACTCCTACTTCGGCCACTCGGCGATCGTCGGCTTCGACGGCCGTACCTTGGGTGAATGTGGCGAGGAAGAGATGGGCATCCAGTATGCCCAGCTCTCGGTATCGCTGATCCGCGACGCGCGCCGCAACATGCAGTCGCAGAACCACCTCTTCAAGCTGTTGCATCGCGGCTACACCGGCACGATCAATTCCGGTGACGATGTGCGCGGGCACGCCATCTGCCCGTACGAGTTCTACAAGAACTGGATCACCGATCCCGAGGGCACGCGCGAGATGGTCGAGGCCATCACGCGGCCGACCGTCGGCACCGACGAATGCCCGATCGAAGGCATCCCCAACCGCCGCGCCACGCATCGGTAGTGATTTCCTCCCCACGCCGTGGGGAGGTGCCCCGAAGGGGCGGAGGGGACCCAACGTGGTCTCTCGATAGATCCACTACGTCGGGTCCCCCTCCGGCCTTCGGCCACCTCCCCCACTACGTGGGGAGGATTTTCCCGGAGTACACCATCATGCCCGCAGACTACGAAGTCTTCGACCTCGGCGATGTGCGCCTGCAGCGCGGCGCGACCTTGCGAGGCTGCAAGCTGGCCTACAAGACCTTCGGCCAGCTCAACGCCCAAAAGGACAACGCCATCGTCTATCCGACCTGGTACTCAGGCCAGCACTATGACAACGAGTGGCTGGTCGGCGATGGCATGGCGCTGGATCCACAGAAGTACTTCATCATCATTCCCAACATGCTGGGCAATGGCCTGTCGTCGTCGCCCAGCAACACGCCCGAGCCGTACAACGGGCCGCGTTTCCCTCATGTCACCGCCTATGACAACGTCCGCGTTCAGCACCGCCTTGTGACGGAGAAGTTCGGCGTCAAGCACATCCGGTTGGTGACAGGCTGGTCAATGGGCGCGCTGCAAACTTTCCATTGGGGTGCGCTGTACCCGGACATGATGGACCTGCTGGCGCCGTTCTGCGGTTCGGCGAAATGTTCGCGCCATAACTTCGTATTCCTAGAGGGTGTCAAGGCGGCGCTGACCGCCGATGCGCACTTCCTTGATGGCTGGTACAACGAGAAACCCGCCAAGGGCCTGCGCGCCGCGGCGCGCGTCTACGCCGGCTGGGGTTTCTCTCAAGCCTTCTACCGCGAGAAGCTGGATCTCGAGGCCATGGGTTACTCCTCGCTCGAGGACTTCCTGGTCGCATTCTGGGAGGGCTTTTTCCTGCCCAAGGATGCCAATAATCTGCTGACCATGCTGTGGACCTGGCAGAACGGCGACATCAGCGACAACGAACTCTATGGCGGCGATTTCAAGAAAGCGTTGGCCGCGATCAAGGCCAAGGCCTATGTCATGCCAGGCCAGACGGATCTCTATTTCCCGCCTGAAGACAGTGCTTTCGAGGTAGAGCATATGCCGAACGCGACGTTCGTGCCGGTGCCGTCGATCTGGGGGCATTTCGCCGGCGGCCCGGGTACGAATCCCAAGGATGTCGCCTTCATCGACGGCAAGCTGAAGGAACTGCTTGCAGGTTGAGTAATTCCCCTCCCCAAGGGAAGGGTCTGTAGTGGAGTACACTCCATGACGCTCGACGCTTATCGCATCACGACCGAGCCCTACTACCGGCCGCTCGGTGACGAGATCGCGCTGTTTGACGCTGCGTACGCCACGCGCATGCCGATGATGCTAAAAGGGCCGACCGGGTGCGGCAAGACGCGCTTTGTCGAGCACATGGCCTGGCGCTTGAAACAACCCCTGATCACCGTCGCCTGCCATGAGGACATGACGGCGTCTGATCTGGTCGGCCGCTGGCTGCTCGATGCCGACGGTACGACCTGGCATGACGGGCCGCTGGCCACCGCCGTACGAGCCGGCGCGATCTGCTATCTCGACGAAATTGTCGAGGCGCGCCAGGACACGACAGTCGTCATCCACCCGCTGACGGATGACAGGCGCATCCTGCCCCTGGAGAAGCGCGGCGAGCTGATCCCGGCCCATCCCGACTTCCAGCTGGTGATCTCGTACAACCCGGGCTACCAGAGCGTCATCAAGGATCTCAAGGAATCGACCAAGCAGCGTTTCGCCGCCATCGACTTCCGCTATCCGGCACCCGACGTCGAGGCCGAGATCGTGGGCCGCGAAGCCCGGATCGCGGCCGAAATCGCAATGACCCTGGTTGCCATCGCCGAGCGCAGTCGCCATCTCAAGGGCCACGGCCTGGATGAGGGCGCCTCGACCCGCATGCTGGTCAATGCCGCGCGGTTGATGGGTCGCGGCATCCCCCTCTCGCAGGCATGCGATGCCGCGCTCGTCGTCCCCCTGACCGATGATGCGCAGTTGCGCGAAGCTCTGCGCGACGCGGTCCTGGCCTGCGCCGCATGACGCGACGGAGCACCGCGGGCATTGCCTCATTGAGCGGCGTACGCGCCGCGCGTCGCATCACGGCACTATTCGACAGTCGTCCCGATCTTGCTCGCGCCCACGAAGCCGCTGAACGATCGCTGGACGCGCGCGGCGGCGCCCTTGAGCACGGCGCCTGGGAAGAGGCCTTGCTTGGCCTGGTCGAGAGCAATCTCGGCAAGCCCACCCTGTTGGCATTCCTGCGACTCTCCGAAACATGGCCGCACGAACGTCCTGTCACGCAACTGGCCATGGCCGGCCGCTCCATCGCCGCAATCGGTCGCGAGGCGGGCGGTTCAGCCGCGCGATACCTTTTGGCGACCTTGCCGGCCTGGATCCGGCGCGCCGGCGATTCGCAGGATGTCACCCGACTGCTGGCCTCGCTGGAACGGCTGTCACGCGACGCACCAGACACCGTCGCGCTCCTGGCACCGCGGCTCGAACACCTGCTAGCGGTCGTCGATATCGACGGCTTCAACGCCTGGATGATGAGCGGCCTGCGTGCGACGGCCGAAGATCGCAGCCGCCGTCGCGCTTACTTCTCGCTCGACGACCCACTGTCACAGCAGATGCTGGCGCGGGGCGATGCAATATCGGACTTTCGCTGCCTGGAACCTCGCCTCGCCGCGCAAATGACGGCGCTCTGGGGTCTGCGGGTGCCGATTCGGCCTGCCCCACTCTCGCCCGGCGCAGCACCTCAGCGCCGCACGTCTTTTGCCGGCACGCTGCTGCGCTTCCCGGAGCGATACGCGGGCGCACCTGCCGATACGGTCGCGGCACTGTACCGCGCCGCCGGTGCCCATCTGGGTGCGCATCTCACCCATACGCGCCATCGCTTTGCCATCGGCACGCTGAAGCCCCTGCAGGTCGTCCTCGTCTCCCTGATCGAGGACGCGCGGGTCGAGGCGTTGGCCATGCGCGCCATGCCAGGCCTGCGGCATTTCTGGAACCCCTTTCACGTGGCATCCCCGCAAGGCGGTACGGCGCCTGTGTTGATGGCACGGCTGGCGCGTGCGCTCTTTGATCCCGCCTATGACGACGAGCACGGCTGGGTCGTAAAGGGCCGCACCTTGTTTACTCAGGCACAGGACCAGTGGCACCGCGCGGAGATCAGCCGCAGCTTGGGTGGCCTGCTGGGCAACGACCTGGGCCAGATGCGCGTGCAGTTCAATCCCCGTACCCATATCGTCGAGCCGGTCTATCGCGATGACAACACGGGGCTGTGGGATTTTCCCGATGCGCCCGACGCGGCCATCGAGGACATCGCCCTGATGGTCGACACGGCGCGCATCGAGCGCCGTGAAGAGCCTGCCCCCGATCCGACACCGGATCAAGCACAGGAGCCCGACGATGTGGGGCGCACGCGCGCGGCCGCGACCGCCAGCATGGAGGGTATTCCGGTCGCAACCTACCCCGAATGGGACCATGTGCTGGCACGCGACCGCTCGGACTGGACGACCATTGTCGAGGTGCCGCCCGCACCGGCGGGCGTATTGGCACCGTCACCGGCGGCGAATGATGACGTGGCACGTCGCGCCGACGCGCTCGCCCGTGCCGCATCGATCGGCCGGCGCATCCGCGAGAAGCGCCGCAGCGACGGTGAAAACCTCGACATCGATGCCTGCATCGCTGCCGTCATCAATCGCCGGGCCCGCCAGCCGCTGGATCATCGGGTCTACCTGCGCCACATCCCTGGGCCCCGCGACCTGGCGCTGTTGTTGCTGCTCGATCTCTCGGAATCAACCAACGACGCCGACGGCGATGGCCACACCGCCTTGATGGCCGAGAAGGACACTGCCGAAGTCATCGCCAGCGCCATCGATGTCGCCGGCGACGCGCTCGCCGTCCACGGGTTCTGCTCCGACGGGAGGCACAAGGTTTTCTACACGCCGATCAAGGACTTTGACGAGCCGTTCGATCTACCGGTACGCGCCCGGCTGGCCGGCGCGCGGGGTGGCTTCTCCACGCGGCTGGGCGCCGCCATGCGTCACGCCGGGGCATGCCTCACCACCCGCCGTGCGTTTCGGCGCGTGCTGCTGGTACTGACCGATGGCGAGCCGGCCGATATCGATATCTTCGATGCGGACTACCTGGTCGAGGATGCCCGCCGCGCCACGCAGGCTTTGCGTGCCACGGGCCTGGACGTATTCGCCTTCGGCGTGGGTGATGGCGTGCATCTCGATCGCATCTTCGGCCCGCGATATGCGCTGCGCGTCCCGCACATCGTCGCCCTGCCCTCGCAGCTCATGCAACTCTATGCGCGGCTCAAGCGCTGATCCGATGCTTCGGCCGGCCCTACATTGTCGCGCGACAGCTTGTAGAGGATGGCGTCGTGCAGCGCCTCGAACGAGGCGTCGATGACGTTGGGCGAGATACCCACCGTCGTCCAGCGGTTACCGGCGCCATCGACGCTCTCGACAAGAACACGTGTGACGGCAGCGGCACCATCTCTCGAATCGACGATGCCGACCCTGAAATCGGTGAGGATCATGTCCGTCAGCGCGTCATAGTACGGCAGCAACGCCTTTCGCAGCGCCGCGTCGATCGCGTGAACGGGTCCACTGCCCTCGCTGACGCCGATCACGCGCTGCCCGGCAACCTCGATCTTCACCGTCGCCTCCGAGACAGTGAAGGGTTCGCCCCCGCTGTTCCACCGCCGTTCGGTCATCACCCGGAAGCTGTGCAGCATGAAGTAGTCGGACACCACGCGCAATTCGCGACGCGCCAGAAGTTCCAGCGAGGCGTCGGCCACGTCATAGTCGCGGCCCTCGGCCTCGCGCACCCTGATCAGGCTCAAAAGCCTGGTGACATCGTCCGGCCGCAAACCGACACCGATCCGGTCGAGCACGCGCCTCAGACTCGATGGGTTGTCGCCGCCTGCACACCGGCGTTTCACATCATCATCACCGGCTTCGCTGTTTTGTTCTGATGTGTTGACCATCGCCACCTCACGCCACTTTGCCGACGCCGGACGACACGCCTTTCGGATCTGCTGAGAGTTCCTCCTGCTCGATCTCCTCCAGCGGTTTGCCCAACGTCTTCGGTCCGAACAGCAGAATCGCCAAGGCGCCGATGGTCAGGAGAGCCGTCGTCATGCCAAAAACGCCGGCAAACCCGTAAAGCGGGTAGATGAATCCGACAAAGATCGGCGCCGATATTGCACCGATGCGACCGATCGATGATGCGGTACCGGTGCCGGTCGCTCGCACAAAGGTTGGAAAGACCTCGGGCGTGTAGGCATAGAGACCGGCAGCCGCCATGTTCATGAACAACGACAGCAGGACGCCGGAAATGGTCACCTGGGCATCCGATCTGGCAAATGACAGTGCCAAAGCCGACAACGCGCCCAGAAGCATGCCCGTCACGATCGTCGCGCGCCGCCCGATGCGCTCGTTGAGATAGGCACCTGAGAAGTATCCGGGGATCTGGGCGCAATAGATGGCAAGCGCATAGGTGAAGCTGCGCGTCACCGTGAGCCCACTCTGCACGAGCAGGCTGGGGATCCAGGTGAAGAAGCTGTAGTACGAAAAGATGAACACGGCCCAAGTGACCCACATCATCGCCGTGACGCGCGCCAGTCCCGCCGACCACAAGGCGGCCAGGTTGGTCATGATGGATGCGGGCCGCACACCGGGCGATGCATCCGCGGACGTGTCGACGGTGGCCGGTTGCGGCGGCTCGCTCGACGGCTGATCGCCGGCGCGGCGTGTCTCAGCCTCCAGCTTATCGACCACCGCGGCCGCTTCGGCATGGCGGCCACGTATCTCCAGCCAGCGCGGCGACTCCGGCAGCGAGCGACGCCACCAGAGCAGCATGCCGATGGGCAATGCGGTGATCACCAGGACCAACTGCCAACCCCACGGCGCCGCGGGAACCAGCGCATAGCCCAGCAAGGCGGCGGCAACATAGCCAAACGAGAAGAAGCCGGCCAGCGCGCCCAGAAAGCGGCCGCGGTAGCGTGCCGCAACGAACTCGGCCAGGTATGGCGCGATAATCGAACTTTCCGCCCCGATGCCGACGCCGGCGATCACTCTCAGCCAGAAGAATGACGACCAGGACTCGGCAAAGGCGCTGGCCAGCGACGCCAGCGAATATATCGCCAGTGCCCACATCATCACCACGCGCCGTCCGATCAGGTCGCCCGCTGTTCCCGCCGCGAACGAGCCAAAGAGGTATCCGATGTAGGTGGCGCTGGCGAGGACGCCCGTCTCGACACTGGTCAACGACCACATCGCCGTCAGGATCGGCAGCACGAAGGCAATCACCGCGCCATCCATGGCATCGAAGCTGTATCCAAGTCCCCCCATGGCGAGCAAACGCCGATGGGGGCGTGAGAACGGTAATCGCTCCAGGCGACTTGAAATGGCTGTCACGGCATGCCTCCCTGCATCATCCGCTGCATTGGTTCTTGATGATCCGGCCACCCCGCATGATGAGTGCGAGCGTCTCGTTGGGCCGGGACAGCACGGTGATGTCCTCGAGCGGATCACCGCTGACGCCGATCAGGTCGGCATGGGCGCCGACTTCCAGCACACCGAGCTTTGCCCCGACACCGAGGATCTCGGCATTCACGACGGTGGCGGAGGCGATGATGTCGCGTGCCGGCAACACTTCGGCACGCAGCGTGAACTCGCGATTCTGTTCAGTGTGGAGGTCGCCCAGAAGATCGGTCCCGAAGCCCATCTTCACGCCAAGGCTCCGCAGCATATCGATGGCGCCCTGCCCGGCATGCCGGACATCGTCGAGCTTGGCGATACTGGCCTCGGGAAAGCCCAGTGCCGCGCCGCGACGCGCGATGGCATCGTAAGTCACCAGCGTCGGCACCACAAAAGCGCCGCGTTCACGAACGATCCGCGCCGCGTCCGCGTCGATCAGGTTGCCGTGCTCGATCGTTCGAACGCCGCTTTCGATGGCACGTGTTATGGCGCGCCCGGTATAGGCATGCGCCATGACGTACGTGTTCGCCGATCGCGCCTCGTCGACGACCGCCTGCAATTCGTCCTGGGAATACTGAACGCCGTCGATCGGATCGGTTGGCGATGCGACGCCACCAGAGGCCATCACCTTGATCTGGTGCGCGCCCTTGCGCAGTTCGTCGCGCGCTGCCACGCGCACGGCGTCGACCCCATCGCATATCCGCGCAATGTTGCCCAACGACTGGCAGCACAAACAGCCCTGCTCGCCGCCCACCTGTCGGCCGCGAAAATCGCCGTGGCCGCCTGTCTGGCTCAGCGCCCGTCCGGAAATGAATAGACGTGGTCCCTCGATGAGACCGGTTTCGACCGCCTGCACCATCGGCCAATCGGCGCCACCGGCATCGCGCACCGTGGTAAAACCACGGCCCAGCATCCCTTTGAGAATTTTGGCGGCAGACAGGGCAACCTGCGTATGCGGCAGACATGCATTGCGCCCGAGATCGACCGTTGTCGCAACGCAATGGACATGCGCATCGATCAGGCCAGGCATCAGCGTCCGCCGACCGAGGTCGATGACGGCGCCATTGCCGGCGGAGAGCGGTCGATGCGATATCTCGCGGATGACGCCATCCTCGATCAGCACGTCACCGTTGGGAATGGGAGCCTCCCAACGGACGTCCAGCAGGCGTGCGTTCCGGATCAGGATACGGTGCGACATCATTGCTGCTCGATCGATCGGGACGGTGTCTTTGCGGCCGCCGCCGGTTCTTGGACCGGTGCCGGTTGCTTGAAGCGCATGATGGCAAGAATCAGCATGGCCACGATGAGCAGACCGATGCCCGCAACACCGGCGCTGCTGACACGCTCGTCGAACAGCAGAAGTGCCAGTACCGTGGCCGTCATCGGCTCCAGCAAGGCAATGATCCCAGCCGACATGGCGCGCGTGTCGCGCATGCCGCGAAAGTAGAGCATGTACGCTGCCGCCGTCGGTATAAGGCCGATATAGAAGACCAGTCCCCAGGCTGACGCGGACCAGTCGAGCGCCAATCCGGCGCCGGCCGCGAATGGCAGGAGCGCCAGCGCGCCCATGCCAAAGGCCAGGACGATGATCTTCGCCGGATCGTGTCTGGCCAGTGCCCGGCTCAGCAACACGAAGAGCGAGTACGCCAACGCAGAACCTGCCGCCCACGCCATGCCGGCCGTGTTGGCATTCACGAGCCGATCCCCGCGAACGTCGATCAGCAGCGCTGTGCCGGCCAAGCCAAGACACAGAGCGATCGCGGCCGGGCCCGTCAGCCGCTCCCCCAGAACGACGATCGACAGCGCCGCGATCAGGACCGGTGCGGAACAGATCGTCATGAACGTCGTAAGGACGACGCCAATCTCGGCAACAGCTTGAAAATAGCAGATCTGATATGCTGCCATGGCGACACCGATCGAAACGAGAATGACGGCATCCCGGCCGTGAAAGCCGAACGGCCATTTCTCGAAAGCACGCCAGCGCCACACCAGCAGCAACGGCACGGATATCGCCAAACGAAAGAAGCCCAGAGCGAGCGGGCTGATGTTGTCGAGACCGTAGAGCGTCTTGGAGGCGATGCCGACCGTGCCCCAGAGAATGGCGGCACCCCCCACCAACAGCGGGCCGACGTAAAACGGCGTCGGCCCGGTCATGGAGGGAGTTGGCTCTGAACTCAATGCCGATACACGCCGGCCTTGTCGGCAATGCCGAACCACAGATCGGCAATGAGCGTCAGATGTTCGTCGTAACCCGCCAGGACGTGGTCGAGATCACCCTCACGCGACATGTATTTCTCGGCGCCACGCAGTGACTCGACCTTGTGATCCTTCTCCGCTGCTCCGATATGCGCATAGAAATATTCACAGTCCTCGTGGAACTCGTCCTCGTCTTGCCATAGCTGCGCGTAGTTGCGTGCCCCTTCGTAGAGCTTGCGCAGCATGGTGTACGCCTGCCACTCCAGCGCAAGCTGCGCACCGACCGCCAGCCGCCGATCGGCGTGCCCATAGAGCCGCAGTTCGCCATCGATCAGGGCTTGCGTGGATGGCAGCGCGCCGGAGCCGGCCAGTGCCTGTCTGACGTCATCCTCAACGCCCAGGCGTTTGGCCAGCGCGATCAGGAAAGCGTCGAGCAGAACGGAGTGCGCCTTGGTTGGATTGCCGTAACCCAGTTCCGAGTGCAGCGTTTTGCTGTACTCGACTTTGGCTTCTATATCCGACGTCGCCTGAACCAGGGCCGCCAGGCTGTCAGGAAACGAGCGCACCCAGGACCCGTAATTCGCGGCGAACACCCGAAGCTGCTCTCCGGTAAAACGTTTGGACGTCCAGGCATCATAGAAAGGATTGTTGACGGCACGGTGGCTGCGGATGGCCTGCAGTCTGCTCGCAAGAGTTGTCATAGCGAATCCTCATCAACCCGTTGATCGTCATGATGAATCGGCACCGAATTGCGTCGGTTGGTTGCGAAATGCCGAACCACGATGCATCGAAATGCATCTTTTGGTTGCAGCAATTATATGATATGGCTCTAGAATAATCCGTGCGTTCTGACCTTCAAATGGTGCACGGAGCGCAATCCTGTGTCGCGACGAGGCGTCGTGTGAGACCAAAATTGCGAGGTACTGATGCTTTCAGGTAAGCCCAAACGCGACCCGCTCGGAAACGGGCTGGACGAATTCGATCGCAAGATTCTGGAGCGGCTGCAGCGCAACGCGGCAGAGACCAATGCGGAGTTGGCGGAGCATATCGGCTTGTCGCCGTCGCCATGCTTGCGCCGCGTCCACCGCTTGCATGAGGAAGGACCGATTCGGCGCACGGTCGCCCTGCTCGATCCGCAGGCGCTCGGGCTGCGCCTGAACATCTTCACGATCATCTCGCTGGAGCGGCAGAACGAAGCCTCCCTGAAGGCCTTCGAAGCTGCCGTTGTCGACCTGCCGGAGGTGATCGAGTGCTACCTGATCACGGGATCTGATGCTGACTATCTGCTGCACATGGTACTGCCCGACCTGCCGACCTATCGCCAGTTCCTGCTGGACCATATCACCGGCATTCCCGGCATCGCGCGCATTCGCTCGAGCTATGCGCTGGATCAGATCAAATATACGACCAGCCTTCCGCTCAAGTACATCCAGTAACGTGAACGGTCGACATACCGGTTCCTCTATCAGAGCCGGGCGAGGTAGTCGGTGACCTTGACCTTCTGCGGCAGGATGTTGCGTTCCGACAGCCAGTCGGCGGCGAACTGGAAGTCCTTCAGGAACTTCTCGTCGTACACGTCATAAAGTTGGTAGCGCCGCTTGTATGATACCAGATGGTCGCGCACCTTGTCGCTGTAGTTGGCCTCTTTCTGGGCGATCACCTCGGCCTCGAACGGGTTGTCGGTCACCCATTTCGCCTCCGCGGCGTAGGCAGCAATCACGGCGCGCACGAGGTCGGCGTTCTCCTCGCTGAACTTGCGGGTGGTGAGCAGCGATGAGAAGTCGATGAAGAAATCGAGGTCCCTGCCTTCGAAGAAGATGTCGTGGGCCTTGTACTCGGTGCGCGCGATGTCGACGCCCGGCGACCACATCGACCAGGCATCGATCTTGCCCTGCGCGAAAGCCGGCCCGGCGTCAGGCGGGTTGAGATAGACGAACTTCACCTTCTTGCGGTCGATGCCGTGCTTCTCGAGTGCCGCCACCAGCAGGAACTCGCCGAGGCCCGACCGGTTCACCGCCACCGACTTGCCGACAAGGTCCTTGACCGCGTGGATACCGGAATCGTCCTTGGCGATGATCGCCGTGCTGCGCGGCTCGTAGAGCGCAAAATGCGTGAAGATCAGTGGCGAGCCGGCGATGATGGCGGCCAGCGCCGGCGTCGAGCTGCCCCAGAACCCGAAATCGGCACTGCCGCCTGTCACCGCCTGCAATGACGGTGCATGGTTGGGGAACGGCCCGATCCACTGCACCTTGATGCCGTCCTGCGCCAGGATCTTCTCGAACGCGCCGCGCTCCTTGGCCTGCAGTGGCAACCCACCACGACCATAGGTCAGGCGTACGGTATCGGTGGTCCGGCTTTTGCCCTTGGCCGGCGGCGTCTGGGCCTGCGCGGTGAAGGCGCCGGCGCCGCCAGCGGCAACGGCTGACGTGGCGAGGAAACGACGGCGAGACAGCGCGAAGTCAGACATGAAACACCCCTTGAATTTTTCACGAGATCGGAGCGCCCTGCCCGTGCGCCCCGTCATCCCTGTCATCAGGCAGCCCGTGCCCGCGTGTGTGCATCACCCGAGGCAACACCGAGGTCGGCCAGCAGGGTATCGCGCAAAGCGACAGCCTCGGGATGCGAGCGATTGGTATTGGCGGCGCGGGACACCGCATACTCGCGGGCGATCACACCGTCGCGCATGACCAGCGCGCGATGCGCCAAGGCGATGGCCTCATCGACGTCATGCGTGACCAGCAGCACACCCGGCCGATGCGTCGCCACCAGCTGCTTGACCAGATCATGCATCCGGATCCGCGTCAGCGCATCGAGCGCAGCGAATGGCTCGTCCAGCAGCAACAGGCGCGGCTCGCGTACCAGCGCACGGGCCAGCGCCACGCGCTGGGCCTGGCCACCCGACAGGTTACGCGGCCAGTCTTCCAGACGATCGCCGAGGCCAACCTCGCTGAGCGCCGCCTGGGCCGCGGCGCGTCCAGCCGTGTCATCCAACCCCAGCGCGACATTGCGCCAGAGCGAGTACCACGGCAGCAGGCGGTGTTCCTGGAACACGACAGCCGGCTGCGCCGGTCCATCGATCTGGCCGCTGTCGACGGCGTCGAGGCCGGCGAGCGCCCGCAGCAAAGTGGTCTTGCCACAGCCGCTTTCGCCCAGCAGTGCTACGAACTCACCACGGTGGATGCGCAGGTCAAGCCCGTCGATCACCACGCGCTCGCCATAGGCGCGCCGCAGACCGCTCACGACGACCGCGGGTGCATCAGCAGTTATGTCGACAGCACTCACCGCTTGGCTCCTGCATAGTTGGGGTGCCATGACAACAGCCGGCGCTCGAGTGCGCGGGCGATGGCATCGGACAGCACGCCGACTCCGGCATAAATCACGATCGCCAGCACGATCACGTCGATGCGCAGGAACTCACGCGCATCCATGGCCAGGAACCCGATGCCGGAGCTGGTGGCGATCGTCTCGGCCACCACAAGGGCAAGCCATGAAATCGCCAGCGCGTAACGGATACCGGCCAGTATGGACGGCAGCGCCCCGGGCAGGATGATATGGCGCACCACACCCCAATCGCTAAGGCCGGCGACGCGACCCAGTTCGACCAGCTTGGGATCGACCTGGCGAATACCCAGAACGGTGTTGATGTAGATCGGGAACATCACGCCCAGCGAAACGAGGAAGATCTTGCCGCCCTCGTCGACACCGAACCACACGATGACCAGCGGCAGGATGGCGAGAAACGGAATGGCACGGATCATCTGGATGGTGCGGTCGAGAAACGCTTCGGCCAGCCGTGAGAAGCCGACCAGCGTACCGAGCGCAAAACCGATGCTGCCACCGATCGCAAAGCCCGTGGCGGCCCGCAGCAGGCTGATGCCCATGTCGCCGATCAGTTTGCCATCACGAACGAGGCCGACAGCCGTGCCCAGCACCTTGCTGGGTGCTGGCAGCACGTGCGCCGACAGCACACCGGAACGGGCCAGGATCTCCCACAGGCCGACCACGACAAACGGCACGATCCACGAGATCAGGATCAGCGCACGCCGGCTCAGTGCCAGCGTGCGCACACCAACCCGTGGCTGGCGGCCGGCAGTCGCCGCCCCCACCGGCGTGCGCACCGCGACAACCGCGCCTGTTGCTCCACTGGACATGCTCGCACTCTCCTCACAATCACACCGCGCCAGATCGCCCCAGATCGCGAGCAAATGAGGGGCACGACCGAACGATTGCCGCCGCGCGTCGCGACGACAGGCAATCTCGTGAAGACGTCAATGCCGGACAACCAAGAATTTCTGACGTGCCGCTCTAGTATTTCTTAAGGGCCGCCACTGTCATCCTTGCTGCCCTCGAGATGACGGTGGTGATCTCATCTATGACCGAGCCCGCCGCACGCGTCGCGGTGCGGCCACCGAGGGCCGGACCCGCGGCATGATCTCGGCGGCGAAGCGACGCATCTCCGCTTCGAACGGCTGGAACTGGAGCATGAACGTTTCAATGCCGGCGTCGTGGAAGGCAAGAATGCGGGAAGCAACAGTGTCGTAGCTGCCCACCAGTCCGGCGCCGGTGCCCCCGTTGCTGCCGACGCGCGGGAATCTCGCCATGGTCTTGGCCATCACCGACTCCGGATCGGTGTTGGTTTTCTGCACGGCACGCAGTGCCGTATCCTTCTCGGCCAGCGCGGCAAGGTGCTGCAGTGCCGCGTGGGCTTCCTCGTCCGTCGGGCGCGCGATCACGAAAGCGGACAGGCCGAAACGCAGCGGCGGTGCCCCATCACGCGGCCGCCGGGCGACGTCAGCAATCAGGGCCTGCACATCAGCCAGCGGCTGCCCGTTGATGAACCAGACATCACCCTTGTCAGCGACCAAGGCACGCGCCGGCTCCGATTCGCCGCCAACATAGATCCGCGGCCGCGATCGATGGATGCCGGCCGGACGCAAGGCATAACCGTCCAACTGGAAATGCCGGCCTTCGAAAGTGACGGCTTCGCCACGCAGCAGCGGTTCCACCACCTGCAGCCATTCGTGGCCATAGGCATAGCGCTCGTCGTGGGGTGGAAACGGTATGCCGGCACGTTCCAGCTCCGGCTTGTTCCAGGCGTTCACCAGGTTGATGGCGAACCGGCCGCCGCTGATTTCCTCGATCTGCATGGCCATCTTGGCCAGCACTGCCGGATGGTACAGAAGCGGCTTGATGGCGGTGATGATTTCGATCCGACTGGTGAGCGCAGCGATCGCGGCCGATGCCGTCCAGGCCTCGAGCTGGGCGAGATCGGGCTTGTGCGGATTGATCGTGTGCTGCGCCACCAGCGTCGAATCGAAACCCAGCGCTTCCGCCTCGAGGATGAGATCGCGATTGCGCACCCACGATGCATCATAGGGTTCGTCCGGATCCTGCAGCGCGGCGCGACTGCCATGAACCAGGGCCCAGATCCCGAAGCGCATCCGTGGCGTCACCAACTCCATATCCTCCATCTGGGCACCCCTGCGCGGCGGCAGAAGCTGGCGGGTTGATCCGTGATCGACAAATTAGAAATCCTTAAGACCAAGGACAGGATTCCTCGACCCGAAGCCGCATCATCAGGTAATGACGTTTCCATGCGTGCCTTTCCGATCGCTCCCCCACTTGTTGCATACGCCGGCGTGCTGTTCTGCATGGCTTCACCGGCAGTGGCCCAAGGTAGTGCTCCCGAACGCTGGGCTGTCACTGGCGTCAACGCCGGCAAGACCCTGGTGATGCGGGCCCAACCATCACCCAGGGGAAAAGCGGTCGGCGTCATCCCGGGCGACGCGCGCGGTCTGGCCAGCCTCGAGTGTCGCGAGGATCCTGACAAACCGGCCGAACAGCGGCGTTGGTGTCGCGTGCGCTACAAGAAGATCGAGGGCTGGGTCTCTGCCAGTTTCCTGAAGGAAGACCCCGAGCAACAGGCTGCGGCGCCAACACCGGCAAGGCCATCCGCTCCATCCGAGCCCCCCGCCGCGCCCGCGTCTCCCACCACGCCACCCGCGGCAGCGGCAACTCCCGCACCAGCAACCGAAGCTGCCCCTGCGATACCACGGTCGCCACCGGGTCCCGCGGCGCCCGCCGAGCCGGTGGCAAATGCCGCCCCGGCATCACCACCGCCGACATCCAAGGCACCAACCGGCTCAGATGCCCTTGTCTTCACGTGTGCGGCGGTGAGCACGATCATCATCACGGTCGACAAGGACGGCACCATCGCCAACCAGAGCTATCCGGCGCGCGACAAGACACGGTTGACGATCACCGTCAAACCGGCCGCACCCGAGTCGGCCGGCCCGGCGACAACCGCCACGGTCTCGCAGATGGTAGGCCAGCAGGGCGAGCGTTTCGACGGCACGCTCGTGTGGGGCAAAGCTGTCGATGCGCGCGAGGGTCATTGGCGCCTTGATCTGGAAAACAAGACGCTGCGCATGGTGCAGCCGCAGGAAGGCATCGCTGCCCGCTTCTTCCGCTTCGATTGCGAGTGACGTCGCCGTTCAGCGCCGTGCGCTCGTGTAGGTCGAAACTTCGACCAGATTGCCGTCGGGATCACGACAATAGATCGAGGTCATCGGCCCCAGCGCGCCGGTTCGTGTGACCGGTCCCTCCATGATCGCAATTCCGGCCTGCCGCCAGCGTGAAACGACAGGATCAAGTTCGCCCTCGGTGATGAAACAGAAGTCGAGGGAGCCCGGTGCATCCACCGCGCCCGTTATCCAACCAGCCGTTCCTGTCGGACGCAGATTGATTTTCTGACGCCCGAATTTCAGCGCCAGCCGGCCGTCCGATCCGTACGCTTCGCGCTCGAAGCCGAGTGCCCGTTCGTACCACGACGCCATGGTCTCGACGTCGCGGCAATTCATGACGAGATGGTCAATGCGATCGATCATGGACACCTCTGTACGCAGGTTTGCGCCGTGTTCCTCAAAGGACACCTTATCGAGCTGATCAGCAAGACTTATGCGCCAGCACGGCCGGCACCGAATATGATGATCGACATGATGGGTTCAGGCCTCACGACACGAGAAGCCGATTGGTCATAGATCCCAGGGTTCAGACCGGACCGCGTCCTCAGATTACGTGGGTCGTCAAAGGCCGGGCGCGCTGTCTGCCGGACGGCTCGGGCTACGCGTTCCCCGCGCCGCGCGAAACACTCGTCGAAATCCATCTTCAACTGCCCTCGGGGCCCGGAGCGACATCGCTTGTAGCCAGTGCCCTCACCAAGGACGATGGCACGTTCGAGGTCGTCGTTACCGGCGGCGTCAACCTGATCGCAAATCCCTTCACGGTGCGGCTGGTCAACCCCTACACGGGCGAGCGGCACGAGAAACCTGTTCAGCAGTTCGTCCTTCCGCCGTCACGCTTCGCATCGCCGGGAGCCCTGAACATCGAGTTCGACGCCGGCGAGTTCATCCTGCCGTGGGATCCGCAGCTGTCCCTGCTGGGCATGATCGACGTTCGCCGCTTCAAGCACGCGCCGCCCTTCGCCAGCGGGTTGGCCAACAAGCTCGTGCAGCAGGCCAAGGGAATGATCTGTTTGCTACGTGAATTCGACATCGCAGCGCCGGACCGTGACCGTGATGCCGACCGGATGTTCAAGGATCTTGAAAGCGAGGCGGCGGCCGGCTCCACCGCACTGAGCGACCGCATCGCAGCTGCTCTTGGCCAGGTGAAACCGTTCAATGCGCCGCCGCCGCTTGCTCCCGTCAGCCGCGTGCAACGCACCGATATCTTCACCCGCGCACTACAGCAGCTCGGCACCCTGCCCGTCGCCCGCGCGCGGCGCACGATGGCATGGACCGGCTTCGGAAAAGCGCTAGCGACGGCCTTCAACCGACAGGCGCCCAGGTCATTCATCGACATGACTCTCGGTATGCCGACGGTAAGTGCTCTGCTGTTCACCGCCAGCCACGTGGCGCAAAAGCATACGGTCAACGTACGCCTGTCCGGGCTGGTCTCGATGGCATTCAAACACCACCACCGCCACTACAACCTCACCGAGGTGGTGATCCCGTAGTCCAGAGCGTTCAACCCGAGCACCGCTGAACGGCATCGCCCGTCGCACGCGCGGAATGACCTGGAGCCGCGACCGGGCGCTCCGCCGCGGCCGCCGGCACGTTGAGCGTGCGGTAGCCGATCACGGCCACGGCCAGCGCCGCCATGCCCGACGCCACCGACACCCAGAAGCCGTTGGCAGCGCCGAAGTTGTCGATCACCCAGCCGGACACGGAGGAGCCGATGGCGAGGCCGATGCCGACGCCGGTCATGCCCCAGGTCATGCCTTCGGTGAGCTGTGATGCCGGCACCAGACGCTCGATCAACCCCATCATGATGATGACCATGGGCGCGATGCTGGCGCCGTTGAGAAACAGCACCAGCGCCAATGTCGGGATGCTGTCGACCATCAGCAGCGGCCAGGTCATCACCGCGGCCAGCGTGATGGCAGCGAAGAACTGGCGTGCCAGCGGCAGCGTGATCGTCAGCGTACCGAAGACCAGGCCGGCAATCATCGAGCCGGCAGCGTAGGCAGCCAGCACGAGGCTGGCCGCCGCCTTCTCGCCGTGCGCCTCGGCGAAAGCGACAGCGGTCACCTCCGCCGTGCCGAAGATCGAGCCCATCGCCGCGAAGGCCAGCGCCACCGTCTGCACCGCACCCAGGCCGATGACGGCGCCGCCGCCAGCCGTCCGCGGTGGGTGGATCGGCGGCTCGGTCGCCCTCTGGGCCGCAAACAGGGCTGTACCGACCGTCAGCAACACCGTGGCAGCCAGCGGCCCCGCCTCGGGAAACACCGCAACGCTCAGCCCGATCGCGGTGATGGGGCCGAGGATGAAGATGACCTCGTCCACCACCGACTCGAAGGCAAATGCGGTGCGCAACTGGGGTGTGTCACGGTAGAGCGCCACCCAGCGGGCGCGCACCATGGCGACCATGCTGGGCATGACGCCCGCGACGGCCGCGGTCAGGAACAAGATCGGCGATGGCAGGCGGTACCGGGTCGCCAGCATGAGCGCTACCAAGCCAGCCACGGCAATGACCGTCGCCGGCACCAGGACCCGGCTCTGCCCGTAGCGGTCGACCAGGCGGGAAATCTGCGGCGCCAGCGCGGCGTTGGCGAGGGCAAACGTCGCCGAGACGGCGCCCGCCAGCCAGTACTCGCCGTGCGTCTGGGACAACATGGTGACGATGCCGATCGTTGTCATCGACAGCGGCATGCGGGCGACAAAGCCGGCGGCGGAGAAGCGCTTGGCGCCGGGAGCCTTGAAGATCTCGCCATAGGGGTTGGGCACCGGGGCGCTCCTGCTCTTGATTCACTGACATACGCAACGTATGTGTGTGCAGGTAATTGCATACGCCGCGTATGTCAAGTAGCATACGGGACGTATGTGAAAGGAAGGTGCATGGCGCGCAAACCGCGCAGCGAGATGATCGTCGAAACCCGCGCCAAGCTGCTGGCCGCCGCGCGGCAGGCCTTCGGCACGGTCGGTTACGCCGCTGCATCGATGGACGATTTCACGGCCGCCGCCGGCCTGACCCGCGGTGCCCTCTACCATCATTTCGGCGACAAGAAGGGCCTGCTGGAGGCCGTCATCGCCCAGATCGATGCCGAGATGTCGATACGGCTGAGTGCCGTTTCAGCACGGGCCGCCAATCCCTGGCAGGGTTTCGTCGATGAATGCACCGCCTATATCGAGATGGCGCTGGAGCCGGAAATCCAGCGTATCGTGTTGCGCGACGGCCCGGCCGCCCTGGGTGATCCCTGGCAATGGCCGACGCAAAGTGCCTGCATCCGCTCGATGACCGCCAGCCTGCAGCAGCTGATCGATCAAGACGCCCTCATCGCCATCGATCCCGAGGCCGCGGCCCGGCTGATCAACGGCGCCACGGTACACGCCGCGCAGTGGATTGCTCATGCCGATGACCCCGTCGGCGCCTCGAAGAAGGCAGTGCGTGCGCTGAACGCCCTGCTCGACGGCCTGCGCTCCCAGAGCAGCAGGGGCGCTGGGAGCGACCTCACGAGAAGATAAAAGGGTTCCACAGCTTGGAGTTCCTTGCAAGGATACTGTAAAGATTAATACTATTTGCCTTGGCTATTACATAGTTGGCTTTGAAGTCGTCATAGTGCAACTTTGGGGCCTTGAAGTATTTTTCTGGCAGGTAGTTGTCATTGATATCGCGGTGATCTTTCCTCAGGCCTCGTCCTCGCAGGCATGAGTACACGTTGGTCGCGTTCACCGACAGAAAGTCGGTCTCGCTGAACTTGAATCCCTGCAAATCGACGTATGGCGTTTGACGATTTTCCACCACGTGGGCCAGTTCGTGAAAGATGACTTCGTCGGCGCTTTCGCCTGGATTGTCGCCTGTCCAATCCTGCGCCGTGAAGCGCACCGCGGAGTTCGCGTTCTTGTGCGACGGTATCCAAGGATAAATGATCACCGGCTTGTCGATCAGGGCCAGAAGTCCACCTCCCACGATGACCTTGCTCATCTTGTCGAGTGCCTCGATGACGCCGGCCTGCCAGGCGTCTTCAGAGAGAGGGGTCTGCCGCTGCAGTGAGCCAAACGGATAGAACTGGATGTAACTGTTGCCTTTGTAAGAGTCCAAACGCCCCAAGCGCTGTCGTTCGGCCCAATGGTCGCTTGATATCGCGTCAATCTTGACGAACTCAGAAAACCGAACCCATTTGGGCTCGTTAGGTGTACCGCCTTTGATGAAAAGGGCGATCTGGTCGTTTTTGGACAGCCCCTTTACAGTGAATTTCTTCAGATTGGGGTACGGTCCATTGGCAATCGAGGACTCCGTCCAATACGCCATCCCATCGGATGTCGACGGACCGACCGCATACTGAGCATCTGTCGCATCCGCAGGAAGGCCCCACGCCAGGACGGTCGCGACGCCGAGCCTCGATGCGACCGTAAAGTGTGTCAGCCTCGGGACATGATAGTCCCTGGGAGGAGGATTAGGAACCAAGTGAGCCATCGTCGCCTCCGGATCGATGCGTCACACATGCTAAAGCGCCGGGAGGAGCACCGCGTCCTTCACTTGAAGGACAGGCGGTGACCCCATGACGTTGCGCCGGCAATGCGGTAATGACGAATGCATGCGGTATCGTCCCTTCCCGATCGCCCTGATTTCTTGCGTGCTTGCGGCGGTCGCCGCCAGCGCGCCGGTGCCGGCCGTGGCCCAGGGCACCAACCCGGAGCGCTGGACAGTTTCCGGTGTCAGCGCCGGCAAGACACTGACTGTGCGCGATCAGCCCTCGAGCGCCGGCGAACCCGTGGGCACGGTGCCGCACGATGCCCGCGGCTTGGTCAACCTGGGCTGTCGCGGCGAGACCCCACGGCAGCGCTGGTGCCGCATCCGCTACAAGAGCGTCGAAGGCTGGGTCTCCGGCCGCTTCCTGAAAGCGGACGCCGAGGCGACAGCACCAGCGGCCACCGCTGTGCCACTGCCGCAATCGTCGTCACCGCCGCCATCACCACCGCCAACAGAGGCCGGCAGCCTCGCGTTCACCTGTACGGCAGCCGGCGCCGTGATTGTCAAAGTCGAGCCGGACGGCGCGGTAACGCACCAGAGCTATCCGCCACGCGAAACGATGCAGGTGACGATCACCGTCAAGCCATCGGCACCCGAATCGGCTGGTCCGGTCGCACCGGCCATGATCTGGCAGATGATGGGCCCCCAGGGTGAGCGCTTCGGCGGCACGCTGGCCTGGGGCAAGGCGGTGGATGCCCGCGACGGCCAATGGCACCTTGACCTGCAGACCAAGACGCTGCGCCTGGCGCAACTCCAGGAGGGTACAGCCGCCCGCTTCTTCCGCTTCGACTGCCAGTAGCGTCCGGCAGGAGCAGGGCGGGCCCCTCTCTCACCCCTGTCCCGTAGCCCGCAGTTCCGCGAGCAGTTCGCTGAAGCTGGTGCGGCAGGTGAACCCCAGGCGCCGTGCGGCGTGCGACGGGTCGTAGATGCGGTCGATGCTGTCGAACATCGTCCAGCCCAGCCGAGCGTATATCTGCGGATAGTCGGGGAAGTAGCGTGCCACCACGGCGGGCGCGTCGTCGATCAGCGCCGCGCGATCGTCGCGCGAGAATGGCGGCGGCGCCGAAATGATGAAGATGTCGAAGCCGACGTCTGGCGCTTTGTCGAGCGCGACGACATGCGCCTCCGCGGCATCGGCGACAGTCAGGCGCCGGAACAGCAGCTCGTTGGCTTTGGTGTTGGCGTCCGATTGCTTGATTACATGTGCCATGTCGTCGGCTTCGGGGAAAAATCGACCGGTCCGCAGCACGACGACAGGCAGCTTCGACTGCTCGTGGTAGAGGCGGCAGAGGTGTTCGGCCGAGAGCTTGCTGACGCCGTAGATGTTGCGCGGCTGCGGCGACATCTCCTCCGTCATCCACTCGGCCTGACGCGCGCCCCCTGCCCGGCCAGCCCGGATGCGCCTCGAGATCATCAATGACGTCGTGGAGGTGAAGACGAAGCGCTCGACGCCGTGCGCGATCGACTCTTCCAGCAGGTTCAAGGTGCCCGTGACATTGGTGGCGATGAAATCGCTGGCCGTATAACGCTCGATGTGCGGTTTGTGCAGGGCGCCGGCGTGAATGACGGCCTGGATCCGGCCCCCGCCAAAGGCCGACCGCACGACCTCACGGTCGGCGACGGACCCGACGATTGCTGTGTGGGCCGACGGTACCGGGTCGAGACCGACGACGTCATGGCCCAACGCCTGCAGCCGCGGCGCCAGCGTCTGGCCCAGCCACCCCGAGGATCCTGTCAGCAACAACCGCATGCCACGCCCACCCGAAACAGGCCGGCATTCTGGCGGCGCTGGCCGGAAAAGCGAACGTATAAATTATTCACGGCTTTGATGGGCGCGGGCAGCCCGCGACAGCGCACGCGGCGCAACAGCCCGGACCACTTGTGCCAGGCGGTCGGCAGTGGGCGAAAACCTTTGCCCTCGCACTGTGACCAGTCCGACCGTTCGCGTGAGCGTTGGCGATACGATCCGCAGTGCCTGCATTCTCTTGGACGGCTTCGACGGTACGATGGACTTCGGCAGGATCGCCGCTCCCAGTTGCATGTCTACCATCGCGATCAGAGTCTGGGCCTGGAAACATTCATATTTCGATGTCAGCGTGATTCCGGCGCGTTCCGCGGCCTGGTCCAACAGCAAGCGCAGCGACGTCGCGTTGTCCTGCATCAAGACCGGCATCTTCGAAAGATCCTTGAGTCCGATCCTGTCCGTATCGGCCGGCATCAGGCTGCGCGGGACCAGGGCAATGATATCCTCCTGCAGCACCGGCTCGAAGTCGAAGTCCTGTGCCTCGACTTGCGGTGCGATCCCGAAATCGACATCGCCCCGCAGCACGCTGGCGTAAAGGTCCGTCGAGGGCAGTTCCTTCACGAATATCCGGACGGCGGGGTAGTCCTTCTCAAATGCCGCGAGAACCGGTGGCAGCAGCGTTGCCGCCGCGACAGGCGTCGAGGCCAGCGATACACGACCGATCTGCATGGCGATCGTTTCCTGGATCTCGCGGATTCCTGCGTCGACTTCACGCAATCCGCGTCGCGCTGAATCGAACAACTGTTGCCCGGCCCGCGTGAGCTTCACGCTGCGCGTGGTCCTGTGAAACAGCTCCGCGCCGACTTGCCGCTCCAGCAATTTGATCTGCGCGCTGACGGCCGATTGGGACCGATGAACCATTTCCGAGGCGTCCCGGAAGCTGCCGTTGTCAGCGACAAGCAGGAACGTACGCAGGAGATTGAAGTTGATCTGCATGGTCCCTCATTATGCAGTTTTTCCGAATAATTCCCATTCATTATTTTGATTGTTCGCGAATGACGCGGTCGCTACGTCAGCGGCCAGCGCACACGAGAAGCGCATCAAGGGAGGCAGAAACGTGCGACTCAAGATCCGGTCATCCCTGCTGGCAGTCTTTCGAATGGCACTGCTGTCATCGCTCAGTACGGCGGCGTTCGCTCAGGAGAAAGTCATACGGATCGGCATGACGGCGGCCGATATTCCGCGCACGTCGGGCCAGCCCGACCAGGGATATGAAGGCAATCGCTTCACCGGCATCACGATCTACGACAGCCTCACGCAGTGGGATCTAAGCTCGACCAGCAAGGCCAGCGAGATGATCCCCGGCCTGGCGCTGACTTGGAACGTCGACCCGACCGATCCCACGAAATGGATTTTCACCCTGCGCCCCGGCGTCCGGTTCCACGACGGTTCAGCCTTCGATGCCGATGCCGTGGTCTGGAACGTTGACAAGGTGCTGCGCAAGGATGCGCCCCAGTACGACCCGGCACAGATCGGTGCCACGCTCTCGCGGATGCCGACGCTTCGTTCGGCACGGAAGATCGACGATCTGACTGTCGAGATCACGACGTCCGAGCCGGACTCGTTCCTGCCGATCAACCTCATCAACCTCTACATGGCATCGCCTGCTCACTGGGAAAAGAAGTTCGCCGCTGTGCCCGCTGGCATCACCGACAAGGCCGAACGCAGCAAAGCTGCCTGGACGGCCTTCGCAGCCGACTTTTCCGGTACTGGCCCGTTCAGGGCAGCCAAGTTCGTGCCGCGCGAACGCTTGGAGATCGTCCGCAACCCCGAATACTGGGACGCGACGCGACGCCCGAAAGTTGACCGCCTCGTGATGCTGCCCTTGCCGGAGAGCAGCGCGCGCACGGCCGCCCTGCTCTCCGGTCAGGTCGACTGGATCGAGGCGCCGGCGCCGGATGCGGTCGACGCCATCAAGAAACGTGGCTTCACGCTCTACACGAATCTGCAGCCGCATCTCTGGCCCTGGCAATTCGCCATGCAGCCCGGTTCACCCTTCGCCGACAGAAGGCTGCGCCATGCCGCCAATCTCTGCGTCGATCGCGCCGCCCTCAAGGAACTGCTTAGCGGCTTGATGGCTGAATCAACGGGCATTGTGAGTCCTGGGCATCCCTGGCGCGGCGAGCCGACATTCCAGGTCAGGTATGATCCGGCGGCCGCCCGGAAGCTGATGATCGAGGCCGGCTACGCCCAGGTCAAACCGGCCAGGATCAGAGTCCAGATCTCGGCGTCCGGCTCAGGCCAGATGCAGCCGCTGCCGATGAATGAATTCATCCAGCAGAACCTGAAGGCCTGCTTCTTCGACGTGCAGTTCGACGTCATGGAATGGAACACGCTCTTCTCCAATTGGCGCCTGGGTGCCAAGGACCCCAGCGCCAATGGCGCCGCCGCCATCAATGTCAGTATCGCAACCACCGACCCCTTCCTCGCGATGGCGCGCTTCGTCAGCAGCAAGGCCTTTCCGCCGGTGTCGAACAACTGGGGCTATTTCAGCAATCCCGACATTGATGTCCTCCTCGCAAAGGCGCGGACGGCTTTCGAACCGGAACAGCGCGATCGTGCGCTTGCCGTGCTGCACGCACGCATCGTCGATGAGGCACCGTTCCTTTTCATCGCACACGACGTCAGTCCGCGGGCACTCTCCCCGAAGATCAAAGGCGTCGTGCAGCCGCGGAGCTGGTTCATCGACTTCACGACGATGTCCGTCGACTGACTGGCGAGCCGGTCCGGAGGCACACTGATGATCGCCTATCTGCTGCGCCGCGTCGGCTATGCGCTGCCCACCATGCTCGGCGTTGCCTTCCTCTGCTTCATGCTGGTTCACCTCGCGCCCGGCGATCCATTGGTGTCGATCCTCCCACCCGATGCCTCGGCTGATCTGCAGAAGCAATTGATGCGGCTCTATGGCTTCGACAGGCCCTTGCCGGTGCAGTTCGGACACTGGGTATGGCGCGCCCTGCAGGGCGATCTCGGGACATCCATCGCGACGGCGCGTCCGGTCGTCCACGAGGTGTTCAATGCCGTGGGCAACACCTTCATCCTGGCGACGCTCGCGACGCTGATCGGTTTCACGGTCGGATCGCTGTTCGGTTTCGTCGGCGGATATTTCCGCAATTCCTGGATGGATCGCGCCGCGTCTGTTGTCTCCGTGATCGGAGTCAGCCTGCCGCACTACTGGATCGGCATGGTGCTGGTGATCATCTTCTCCGTGCAGCTGATGTGGCTGCCGCCAAGCGGGGCGGGTCCCAGCGGATCCGGTCAATGGCAGTGGGATGTGGCGCATGTGAAATACTTGCTGCTGCCCGCCTTCACCATGTCGTTCATTCCGATGGGCATCGTTGCCCGCACCGTCCGCGCGCTTGTTGGCGATATCCTGGCCCAGGAGTTCGTCGTTGGTTTGCGTGCGCGCGGCCTGGGTGAATTCGGCGTATTCAGGCATGTCGTCAAGAATTGCGCCCCCACGGCGCTGGCCGTCATGGGCCTGCAGCTCGGCTATCTGCTGGGTGGATCGATCCTCATCGAGACGGTCTTCTCCTGGCCGGGGACGGGTTTTCTGCTGAACCAGGCCATCTTCCAGCGCGACCTGCCGCTGCTGCAGGGCGTGATCCTGATACTCGCGCTCTTTTTCGTCGGCCTCAACCTGGCGGTCGACGTCCTGCAGATGCTGCTCGATCCCCGCATTGAAAGGACATGACCTCAGTGTCCGCTGTTTCTCAACCTCACGGCGACGCCGGCCTGCTGCCGCGCTTGGACGCCATGGCAGTACGCTCGCCCAGCCATCGCGCCAGAGTCATGCGTCGGCTGGCCCGCGACCCGATCGCCATGATGGCCAGCGCGATTATCCTCGCCCTCATTGTCGCCGCCATCTGCGCGCCCTGGCTCATGCCCGCCGACCCATTTGCGACATCGATGCTGAAACGGCTGCGCCCCGTGGGCACGCCCGGCTATCTGCTCGGGTCGGACGAACTCGGGCGCGACATGCTTTCGCGGCTCATGCTCGGCGGCCGGCTCTCGCTGTTCATGGGCATCGCACCGGTGGTGATGGCATTCGTCATCGGCAGCGCCATCGGCATCCTGGCCGGCTACGCCGGCGGCCGCATCAACATGCTGATCATGCGGTGCATCGATGTGTTCTATGCCTTCCCCTCCGTTCTGCTGGCGATTGCGCTCTCGGGCGCGCTGGGTGCGGGCATCACGAATGCCCTGATATCGCTGACTGCCGTATTCGTGCCCCAGATCGCGCGCGTTGCGGAAAGCGTGACCACGCAGGCACGACGAAGCGACTACGTCGAGGCGGCACGTGCATCGGGAGCGTCCGCCACGATCATCGTCTGGCAACACGTCCTCAGAAACGTCACGGGTCCGATCTTCGTCTATGCGACCAGCCTGATCTCGGTCTCCATGATCCTGGCGTCGGGCCTCTCCTTTCTCGGCCTGGGCGTCAAGCCACCGGAACCCGAATGGGGCCTGATGCTCAACAGCCTGCGCGCTGCCATCTACGGCCAGCCGATCGTCGCCGCGCTCCCCGGGGTCCTGATTTTCCTGACCTCGATATCCTTCAACCTGCTGGCCGACAGCCTGCGGATGGCCATGGAGGTGAAACAGTGAGCGCCACCATGGCAGGAACTGGCAATTTGCCTCGACCACTGATGCGCGTCCGGAACCTGATGAAGCATTTCCCGCTCAGGCGACGGGCGATCGGTCTTGGCCGCTCTTCCGTGCGCGCCGTCGACGGCATCAGCTTCGACGTCATGAAGGGCGAAACGCTGGGTGTCGTGGGCGAATCGGGCTGTGGCAAGTCGACCATGGCGCGCGTTTTGATGCAGCTCATCCGGCAGGACAGCGGCGAGGTGGTCTTCGACGGCCGGACAGTGGGTGACCGGACACTTCCCCTGCAGGCTTTCCGCCGGCAGGCGCAAATGGTGTTCCAGGATAGCTACGCCTCTCTCAATCCGCGCATGACGATCGAGGACTCCATCGCCTTTGGTCCGATCGTCCATGGCACGACTCCTGCCAAGGCGCTCGATCGCTCGCATGCTCTGCTCGCTCGTGTGGGCCTCGCACCGGCCCGTTTTGCCGGACGATACCCTCATGAACTATCGGGCGGCCAGCGGCAGCGCGTGAACATCGCACGTGCGCTCGCCGTCGAACCACAGCTCGTCATTCTCGACGAGGCGGTGTCGGCGCTCGACAAATCCGTCGAGGCCCAGGTTCTCAACCTGCTCGAGGACCTCAAGCGTGAGTTGGCGCTGACCTACCTGTTCATCAGCCACGACCTGAACGTAGTCCGTTACCTGTGTGACCGCGTCATCGTGATGTATCTCGGTCAGGTCGTCGAGATAGGCCCTGCGGCGGAGGTTTTCGACAGCCCGCGACACCCCTATACAAAGGCATTGCTGCGCTCGGTGCCCAGCGGCGACCCGTTGCGCCGCCTCGACGCGCCGCCGCTTTCGGGTGACCCGCCAAACCCGATCGAGCCGCCTTCCGGCTGTCGCTTCCACCCACGATGCGTCGTTGCGCAGCCGGTGTGCAGCCGAGCGGTACCGTCGTTGACCGACTGTGGCGATCGACATGCCGTGGCCTGCCTGCGGTGGCAATCCGGCTCTGGCTATTCGCCTGCGTCGGACATCGGCGGACTGCCGCCCATCAGGACCGTCGAGGTGTCGCATGCCTGACGCCAACCTGCCCTTGTCGCCCCCTGCCGTGATGCTGCGCGACCTGCACGTCAGTTTCACGATGCCTGGCAAGCAGATCAATGCCGTGAACGGCGTCGATCTGCTGCTGCGCCAAGGCGAGGTCGTGGCGCTCATCGGCGAATCGGGTTCCGGAAAAAGTGTGACGTTGCGCGCGATCATGCGGTTGCTCGACGAACGCGGCACCTGCATGTCCGGCACGCTGAGCGTCAATGGCAAGGACGTGCTCGGCATGTCCTCCCGGGCGCTGGCGGCCATGCGCGGCAAGGACGTCGCCATGGTCTTCCAGGAGCCTCTGCTGGCACTTGATCCGGCGTACACGATCGGCAACCAGATCGCGGAAACCATCCGGCGGCACGAACGCATCACCGCAAGGGATGCGGCTGCCCGTGCCTTGGCGCTGTTCGAGAAGGTCTGCATCCCCAGTCCGCAGCGGCGCCTGGCTGCTTATCCTCATGAGCTGTCGGGCGGCATGCGCCAGCGCGCGATGATCGCGCTTGCCCTCGCCTGCCATCCGAAAGTGCTGTTGGCGGACGAACCAACCACGGCACTCGATGCCACCGTCCAGATCCAGATCCTGCTGCTGCTGCGCGAGCTGCAGCGCGACCTCGGCTTGTCGGTGATATTCGTCACACATGACATTGCAGCGGCGGTCGAGGTGGCCGATCGCATCGCCGTCATGTATGCCGGGCGCATCGTTGAAGAGGGCTCGACACGGGCTTTGATCTCGGCCCCGCGCCACCCCTACACCATCGCCTTGTTGAACAGCCGCCGTCACGCCGCCGAGCAGCGCGGCACGCGCCTCGAAACGATCGGTGGCGCGCCGCCGGACCTCGCCGCGCTGCCGCCCGGCTGCGCCTTCGCTGCCCGCTGCTCGCGCGCAACAGACGACTGCCGGGCGGCGCAACCGCTCGCATTCGACGTCGAACCCGACCATCGCGTGCGCTGCATTCACACCGGCATGACCGCCGCGACGGCACGTATCTGAACCCATCCGCAAGAAGAGGCACAGCATGCCATTGCATGATCCCAGCCTGGCGTTCGTTCCCTACCCTGATGTCGCGGTCGCACGAGCGGCGACGGGGCCGCTGTCCGATCTCAGCTTCGGAGTCAAGGATATCTACGACGTGGCTGGATACCCGACGGGTAGTGGCAGCCCTCACCTGCTGGCGATGTCCGGCATCAAGACGCACACGGCACCGGCTGTACAAACACTCCTCGATGCCGGTGCGCGCTTCATCGGCAAGACCGTCACCGACGAGTTCGCGTTCTCGATGAACGGCAAGAACGCGCATTTCGGCGCGCCGATCAATGGCGCGGCGAAGGACCGTGTCACCGGCGGATCATCGTGCGGCTCGGCATCCGCCGTTTCATCCGGCGCATGCGACTTCGCGATCGGAAGCGACACCGGCGGCTCGGTCCGCGCACCGGCCAGCCACTGCAACCTGTTCGGGATACGGGTGACGCATGGACGCGTGCCGTTGGGTGGCGCTCTGGAATTGGCGCCCAGCTTCGACGCGTTCGGCTGGTTCGCGCGTGACGCACACACATTCTCGGCCGTTGGCGAGGTTCTGCTGCATGCCGATCCGGCGCCGCTGCCCAAGACCATTCGCTTGCTGTGGCCGCAAGATGTCTGGTCGCTGGTAGAAGTACCAGCGCGGCCGGCGCTGGAAGCCACCGCCCGCAAGGTCTCTGCCACGATTGGCGAAGCCCTGCCCATCGCGCAAGTCGCCTTGGAAGACTGGGACGCCATGTATTGGGGCTTCCGCTACGTGCAGGGCCGCGAAGCGTGGCTCAGCCACGGACCGGTCATCGAGCGCTATGCACCTCCGCTCGGTCCCGGTGTCGCCGAGCGCTTTGCCTGGTCGCGGACGGTCACGGACCAGCAGGTGGGTGCGGCACGGGCGTTCCGTGCGCGATTTCGCGAGAAGCTCAAGTCCCTGTTGGGTGACGATGGCGTCCTGCTGATGCCGACGCTTCCCGACGTCGCGCCCTTGCGGACGACCAGCGACGACAGCCTCGAAGCGTACCGGAACAAGGCACTCTGCATGCTCTGCATCGCCAGTCTGGCGGGCGTCCCCCAGGTGTCGATGCCGCTGGCCAGTCGTGATGGCGTGCCCTTGGGGATATCGCTGGTGGGGCCGGCCGGCGCCGATAGATCGCTCATCGCCCTGGCACACGCTGCGGCTCGCTGAACACCCGAGGATCGGTTGATGCGGAAAGAAATTCCTATCGAGCGGATGGATGTGATCGTGACGGCCATACCGGCCAGCGATGCACCTCCGGAAGGCGCGCGCTGGTACGGCAGACACTCGACACAATTGCTGGTGAAGCTCCATTCGCAGGGCATCTACGGCGTTGGCGAGGGCTTCGCCTATGGCGCTCCCAAGGCGGCACTGGAAGTCATCGAAACCGTACTTGCTCCCGTTGTCCTTCAGCAGGACGCGGCGTCGATCGACGAGAGAGTCAAGCAGATGGCGCGGGCGACACGCATCTGCGGTCGCAGCGGTATCGCAGCTTTCGCCGTTGCCGCGATCGAGATTGCGCTGTGGGACCTGCTCGGAAAGGCCCGAGGCGTACCCGTTCATGAATTGCTGGGCGGCGCACGACATGCGGCACTTCCCGCCTATGCCAGCCTGCCGCGCTTTGATACGCCGCAAGCGGCGGCATCGGAGTCGGTCCGGCTGGCGACCCAAGGTTTCACCGCCGTGAAGCTGCACCAGACGGATGTTGCGTCCGTAATCGCCGTGCGCCAGGCACTGGGCGAGAACGTCGATCTGATGCTCGACACCAATTGCGCATGGACCGAGGACGAAGCCGTTACCATGGCGCGTGCGCTGGAACCCGCACGGCTGGCGTGGCTTGAGGAGCCGGTTTGGCCGCCCGAGGACTACAAGGCGATTGCGCGCGTCAGGGCTTCGACAGACATTCCGATCTCTCTGGGCGAGAATGAATATTCACTGGCGGGCTTCGAGCAGTGTCTCCAGGCCAGAGCGACCGATTTTCTTCAACCCAGCGTCGCCAAGTTGGGAATCCTGGCCATGACAGCGACCGCCGCGATGGCGCGCGCCGCGTCCGCGCGCTTCGTTCCACACTCCTTCTATTTCGGCCCCGGTCTCGCCGCGACAGCGCATGTCCTGGCGACTTTGCCGGAGAAAGACTGGATGGAATTGCCGGCAGGCGATGTCCCTGTTCTCGAGGAGCCGTTGGTAGCGAAGAAAGGCACGATCTCGCTGCCCCGCGCGCCGGGCCTCGGGATCGTACTCAATGAAGATATGCTGCAGCGCCATTGCTTGGCGCAACGCGTCCTCGCCGCCTGACACAGCGTGCGCGGCGGATGCCTTGGACCAGGACGGGTTTTCCACCGATGAAGATCGAGAACATCACGACGCGAATCGTCAAGCTTCCCACCAGGGACCTCATGATAACGGGGAACATCCGGATCGACTCGATCTGGATTCTGGTGGTCGATCTGGAGACCGACCAGGGTGCGCGTGGCCGCTCGTACATCTGGGGCTTCAACAAAGCCGGTGCCGACACGTTGCGCGGCGTCGTCGAACACCTGTCGTCCGTTGTACTGGGAGAGAACCCTTTTTTCACCACGAAGCTGTGGGCACGCATGTGGCAGGCAACCATCCAGTGGGGTCATGGGGGAATGGCCATCATGGGCATGGGTGCGATCGACGCCGCCGCCTGGGACCTGATCGGCTGCGTGGCGAATCAGCCCCTGGCCAATCTGCTCGGCCGGAAACTCGATCGCGTACCGGTTTATGCCAGCGGTCTGTGGATCACCGACGATCTGCAGCAGCTCGCGCGCGAAGCGGCGGTACACCTCGAGCACGGGTTTCGCGCGATGAAGATGCGCGTGGGCCGCGGCGACGTCGACCGGGACGTGGCTGCTGTCCGCGCCGTGCGCGACGTCGTGGGCCCGTCCGTGGACCTGATGGTCGATTTCAGCTCGGCGCCGTCGAGGTCCTATGCGACGCGGCTCGCGCACGCGCTGGAACCGTTTGCGCTGTTCTGGATCGAAGACCCGATCGCCGACGAGGATGTCGAAGACCACGCAGCATTGGCGCGGGACACGCGCACGCCCATCTGTTTCGGCGAAAAAGTGTATACCCCGCAGGGCTTGCAGAAAATCATCGCGGCTCACGCCGCCGACGTCCTGATGGTGGATCTGCAACGCGCCGGCGGCGTCACCGGCTGGACGCGCTGTGCCGCCATGGCCGATGCCGCGCGCCTGCCCCTGACCTCGCACCTGCTGCCTGAACTCAACGTCCACCTCATGGCGTCGGCGCCGACGGGCATCTATCTCGAATACGTGGATTGGGCCCAAGACCTGTTCACCGAAAAGATGCGTTTGTCCAACGGCCATGTCGACGTTCCCGACCGGCCCGGCTTTGGTCTGGCGTGGGATGACGAGCGCCTGCGGCACTACACGCAACACCATCAGAATTTTCACCGCTGACGCGTCATCGCCGCGGCCCTGTCACCGCCGACAGCTCCGCATTTTTCTCCAGGAGTTCCAGCAGAATGTCCGACAAGATCCCCCTGCTCGTCCTGACCGATCTTTCGCCCGGTCACAGGGCGGCTGCCGCCGAAGCCTTCGACCTCACCTATGCCACCACGCCACACGACCGCAGCGCTGCGATCGTCGCGACCGGTGATCGCATTCGCGCCGTACTGACCATCGGCCTGGTCGGATTGACGGCGGCGGAGATGGCCGCAATGCCGGCGCTGGAACTGGTCTGCTGTATGGGCGGTGGCTATGAGGGGGTCGACATCGAGGCCGCACGTGGTCGGGGCATCGTGGTGGCCAGTGGGCGCGGCACGAACGACGATTGTGTCGCCGATCACGCCATCGGGCTGGTGATCGCCATCGTTCGCAACCTCCGCCAGCTTGATCGTCTGTGTCGCGAAGGTGTGTGGCGCACGGCCATTCCGCACCCACCGACCGTTACCGGCAAGCGCCTGGGGATCCTGGGCCTCGGTGCCATCGGCGAGAAGATCGCGAAACGCGCGACCGCGTTCGATATGTCCATCGGCTATCACAATCGAAAACCAAACGAGACCGTGCCCTATCGTTTTTTCGCCAACCTCAAGGACCTGGCGCAGTGGAGCGACATCCTGGTGTGTGCCGCCCCCGGCGGCGCCGCCACCCGGCACCTGGTCGACGCCGACATACTCGACGCCCTTGGCCCCGACGGCTTCCTGGTGAATGTCGGGCGTGGCAGTGTTGTGGACACCGCGGCTCTCGCCGCCGCTCTGCGCGAGGGCACCATCGCGGGTGCCGGAATCGATGTCTACGAGAGCGAGCCGGCCCGCCCCGAGGCGCTCATCGACCTGCAAAACATGATCATTACGCCACATCTCGCAGGGTGGTCACCCGAGGCCACACAAGCTCAGTTCGAGCAGTTCTTGGCCAACGTACAGGGACACTTTTCCGGTCGCGGCGCCGTCTCACCGGTATGACGGATCGCGCTCAGGGCCACTGACGGCGGGTGATCAGACGGAAGGCGTCGATCAGGACAGGCGGCGTCCAGTATTTCACACCCAGAGCCAGGCGGGCGTACGGCCCGACCGTGATCGGCTTGCGGATAATGGTCGTGTGGTAATGATCCGTCGACTCGTCACCACGGCCGTTACTGTAGAAGTATGCCGCCGCCGACCGCCGCGCGCGCCCATTGGGCGCGCGCACCGGATCGGGATGACCGTGGATGCTCCGGGACGACTGATAGAACAGGATCGAGCGGCCGAACTCGGGCACGACCTCGACGGTGCACCGGTCGCTGTCGACATCCCACAACTGCAGGGCGCCGCCGTACTCGGGCTTCCAGTCCTTGTTGAGATAGGTCAGGAAGACCAGCCTGTTGTCCAGCCTGGTCACGGGATGCTTGTTGAAGTCGACGTGCGGGGCGAACTTGCCGCCGGTCGGGATCTTGTGCAGCCCGCCGCCGTACAGCATCGGGTCGGTGATCAGGCCATCGATGCCGGAAATGCGGCCCAGGAAATCAACGAAACGCTTCGAGTAGATCGTGTCGAAGTAAAGTTGTGCGGCCGGTCCCAGTCGAGCTGAAGGCTTGGTGCCCAGCTTGCGCTCGTTGCGATTGTCGTACCGCTCCCAGTCGGCGCGGCTCACGAACTCAAACTCGTCGTGGATACGCTCCAGCAACCGCGGCTCGAACAGCCCCTCAAAGACGAGATGCTTGAACGGCTGGGCCTGGCGAAAGCGTTCGCCCAACGCCTCGATGCTGTCATCCATCAGCATCGCCGGGTTAACCAACGCGGCCGTGTCAAGTTCGACACCGTCGAGACTGACATAGGCCCGCGCGTGCCGATGGCCCGCATCGGCACCCGCTTGACCCAACACAAAGTTGTTGGTCATCCCCGTTGCCCCAACGCCTTTTGCCGGCGCCAACGCCCGTTACCGCTCCGACAGCCTTACGCCGTCAGACTACGCTTCGCGCAGGCTCAATTCGCCTGCCGCGATCCGAACTGTGAACGTTATTCCCCGTAACCCCTACAATCATCGTAACGCGACTGACCCAGTGCTGCAACAGGCGCGTTGGCACTGTGGGAAATACACTCATGGGATGAGGCGTATTCCATGGCGCTCAGGCCCGGATCTGATGCTTCATCAACTCACGGCCCAGCTGGCCCGTGAGGAACAGGAAGCACATCTTGTAGTCGCTGATCAGCGACCAGAGCGGGTACGTGAAGGTTGCCGGCCGGTTCTTCTCGATGAAGAAGTGACCGATCCAGGCGGCGCCATAACCAGCCAGCGGCACAGCGAGCAGCCACCACCAACTCTGGGTCGCGATCGCCCAGACCAGGATGACCATCGACAGGATGGTGCCGACATAGTGGATCGCACGGGTCGCCGGCTTGGCGTGCTCGCGCAGATAGAACGGCCAGAACTCGGCATAGGTCGCACAAGCCTTGGTCATATCCGCCTCCGCCCCGGGGCAGGTTCTTCAGGTGCCCCAGTTTACGACGGGTGCCGGTGGTGGCCCAGCGAATCCGCGACGGCGTCAGCCCGCCCTGGCGTCAGCCCGGCAAGGCGCTTGCCGCCTGCAGGCTCGCCACCAGGCAGAACATGGCGGCCACCGAGAACGCGATGTCCCGGAAACGCCAGCGCCGTGGTGACTGGCTGACGACCATGCCGGTGATCAGAGCCGGCACGAAGCCTGCAATGATGAACTGAGCAAGCGCCCGGGCCGTGGCATACCCCAGCGCGTAGGACGACGCGTCGACGGGCAGCTGCCGCAGCACCGCCGGCAGCAGGATCGCCGTCGCCACGATGTAGGTGATCCCGGCCGCCGCGAACGCCTTGCCGAACGGATGTGACGTCGGCACCGCGAGCGCGCGGCTGGCCCCCTTTCGCGCGGGAGCGCCGCCCCCGGCCTGGGATGACGGCGGGACCTGCCGCAGTTCAGATGCGAAGCTCATGACGATCTCAGGAGTGAGTATTTGCTCTTTAATATATGAGCAAACACTCACCGTCAAGAGCTGGGTGGGCTCGCAGCCCCTAAAAAGCCGTGAGCTGGGCCACGCCACCGCCAATGAATGCCTGGGGATGCGACGCCGGATCGCCGCGACGCCTTTCCTGGGCATCGACGCAAACCCGGATACCGTCGACGATCGATTGCCACGGCGCCCCGCGGCGGAGTGACTCCAGGAAACAGCGATCGTAGTAGGTATAGCGCTCCTGCGCGCCGCACCCGAAGGACGGCAGGTCCGACCGGGCGGCGGCCAGGATGACCCGATTGGGCCGCCGCATGCCCCGGTCGGCGGTGTAGACACCCGAAAAGCACCCCGACGCCACGACAACGGTCGGACGTTCGCCACACGCCTGGTCGAGCAGCTGGTCCAGGTAACCCGGCCCGATGACGGCGCGCGACCGCGCCACGACCAAGCCGCCGCGCGGATAACCGTGCGAAGTGATGAAAACGAAGCAACCGGCTCCGGGAGGGCCGGCAAGCCGTTCGCGTTGGCGCTCGATATTCCGCCGGTCGGCGACCGCATCGCGGACCGACGAATCGGCCTTCAGCACGCTGATATCGCCAGCTGACAAACCAAAGGCCATGAGCCGCTCGCGCAGCGCATCGACGGCGTTGCTGAAAACCGGCTGCGCATCGTCGGCGGCGACCAGCAGCGCCTTCCACGTTGCCGGCTGGAGTGATGTCGAGCCTTGCGCCGCCGGCACGGCAGGTGCCGTCAGCGTTGACGTCTGCGCGCAGCCTGCTGCGAACCCCGCGACTGCTGCGGCGAGGCAACCTTTGACAAGCCATGACATCCTGGACATCGACTCACCCGACAGCGATCCGTCGGGCGACCATAACGATGATGCTGCAGCGGTGCACGTTCATCCCGACGTCAATATCACGGCTTTATTATTGATCCTGTGCGGTGGACAATCGCGCTCCCCGGATCCCGGCAGAAGGTAGCGACATGAATGATGCCAAGAAGCGGCGGACGGCCCCGCTGCAGACCCCGACCACCCTCCCCTCCAACGCCACGACGGATCTGTCTGCCGCGCTCACGGCGCTGCTCGCCGACATGTTCGCGCTGTATGTGAAGACGAAGAACTTCCACTGGCACGTCTCGGGCCCGTACTTCCGCGACTACCACCTGTTGCTGGACGAGCAGGCCACCCAGATCCTGGCGACGACCGACCCGATCGCCGAGCGCGTCCGCAAGCTGGGCGGCACCACCGTGCGCTCCGTCGGCCATATCGGCCGACTGCAGCGGGTGCTGGACAATGACGCTGACTTTGTCACGCCCGATGACATGCTGGCCGAGCTGCGCGATGACAACACCCAGCTCTGCACGCGCCTGCGCGAGGTCCACGGGCTGTGCGACGAGCACGGTGATGTCGCCACGGCCAGCCTGATCGAGAACTGGATCGACGAGGCCGAAGGCCGGGTCTGGTTCCTCTTCGAGGCGGGCCGCCAAGGCTAGTTCCCTTGCTCCCCGCGGCGGTGGGGAGAAGGCATGCGTAATGGAGGAAGCCATGTTGGATCTCGTCATCGAGCAGCGCCGCCGGGACATCGGTGGTTTCGAGGTGGGGCGCGTACTGCCGATCGCCCAGCGGCGGATGGTGGGCCCGTTCGTCTTCTTCGACCACATGGGGCCGGTCGACTTTGCCCGCGGTATCCCGCGCAGTGTCGATGTTCGGCCGCACCCGCATATCGGCCTGTCGACGGTCACCTACCTGTTCAGCGGCGAGATCATGCACCGCGACAGCGTCGGCTCCGAACAGGCGATCCGACCCGGCGAGGTCAACTGGATGACGGCGGGCCGCGGCATCACGCACTCGGAGCGCTTCGAGCGGGCGCGCGCCGAGGGCGACTCCATGCACGGTATCCAGGCCTGGGTCGCCCTGCCGCAGGCAGAGGAAGAAACCGATCCCGCCTTCATCCACCACAGCGCCGCTGACCTGCCCACGCTCACCGAAGGCGGCCTGTGGGCACGGCTGGTGGCGGGCGAAGCCTTCGGCGCCAAGGCCAAAGTCAAGACCCACTCGCCAATGTTCTACGTGCACTGCTCGCTGCAGCCGGGCGCCAAGGCGCCGTTGCCGGCCGAATACCCGGAACGCGCTGCCTACGTCGCAACCGGTACCGTCGAGGTCGACGGCCAAACCTTCGAAGCCGGCCGCATGCTCGTCTTCAAGCCCGGTGCGCCGGTTGTGGTCACGGCCGTGACGCCGGCAACCGTCATGCTGCTGGGCGGCGAGCCGCTGGGCCCGCGCTTTATCGAATGGAACTTCGTGTCGTCCTCGAAGGAACGCATCGAGCAGGCCAAGGCCGACTGGCGCGGCGGTCGCATGAAGCTGCCCGACCTCGACAACCAGGAGTTCATACCCCTGCCGGGTTGACCCGGCACAGCCGACAAGAAAGCGGGCCCCGAAGGGCCCGCTGAAAACGACGCCGCGAGAGAGAGAACATGAAAGAAGCAGCGTCGATCAGAAAGGTCGCCGGGGTGTTACCCTTGCTCAGGGGGTAGCGGCCGTCCTTCCTGAATGCTGAGGTGTCTCAGAACGTCAGCGCCGTGCCGAGGACGACCGCCCAGGTGTCGGCTTTCTCGCTCTTCGACTGGCCGGATCCCATCTGGTAGAACACGCCGCCCGTCAGCTTGATGCCCGGTGACAGCGTGTAGTTGGTGCCCAGCTCGAAGTAGTCGAGCTTGTCCTTGCCGGGCACGTTCTGGCTGTTGGGCGTCCGGTTACGGTCGGGGTTGCGGCCACCCCACCAGCCTGCCGACACCTGCCAGGCTCCCGTTTCGTACATCAGCGAGGCCGTATACCAGCGCACGCCGTTGGCGCCCTTCAGTCCCATGTTATCGCGCCCCAGACCGCCACCGAGCGTGAAGCCTCCGACACCAACCTGACCGCCCACGGCCCAGGTCTTGTAGCGCCCGAAGATCCCAGGTGCCGCTGCACCACCGGCACCGACAGGGCCACGATCGAATGCTGCCGTCGCATAGGCGCCATACAGCGCGACGGACACGTCACCGAACTTGTTCAGGTAGTTGGCACTGATGTCGAGGCCATTGTTCCACTGGTTGTTGTTGTTCGGACAGCTGTTGAAATTGGCGCCGCCCTGGCGGAAGGCACAGGTGGCGGCCCCAGCCGTGGCGGAGAATGCCGGCGTATAGGAAAACCCGACCTGAAGGCCGGCGATACGCGGCGTAAAGTATGTCAGCTTGGTCGCATCACCGCTGAAGCCGACATTCTGCGCCGCCGCCGTCCCAAGGATCATGAAGCCGCGGCCAGCCTGATTGCTGGCCGCGGTATTATCGCCCCGTTGCCAGAAATTGTGGTCGTTGAAACCCCAGCCGATCAAGGCCGACGGCGATGAGTAGACCATTTTGAAGGACGCCGAGTCCGTGCCGCCGAATTCAATGCGTCCCCAATCGCCGAAAGCGAAGAGGTATTCTTCGTCGAACTGATCATTGGAGGATGTAGCACCTCCGCCCTGCGACCACGCTTCCAGTTCAAGCCGAAGGCCGATCGAGGTGCCGTTATCGAGCTTCGTCGTACCGGTGAACCAGATCTCACCCTCATACTTGAAATTCGCCGACCGATAACCCTGGCCGATACCCGCAGGCGAGACGTCACGTCCCGTCTGCCCGAGGATGATCATCGCCTGGAAATAGCCACGTAGCTCAAGCTTGATGGGATCGGCTGCCATGGCCGGCGCTGCCAGCAGTCCGCCGGCTACCAGCGCGGTTGTTCCCAGCAATGTCTTCTTCATGTTTCTCCCCCGCTCCGGCCGTATGGCCTTACGATTGGTGCTCAACGCAATCAGGTGCGCGTCGGCAATCGCCTTCGGCGCCAGCGCAGCCTTCTCCTGTGGCAGACAAGCCTTTCGAGGGTTGCGCTGCCGATAACGTCAACTGCACTGGCTGGGAGCTTAGTTTTCGTCTTTTTCTTGAAAATTTCTGGAACGTAACGAAATGTTTCTGCCTTTATTTGTGCGCATCTCACGACCACTTCGGCCCATGCGAATGTCACTCACCCTTTTTCAGGCAACGACAATAGAAGCTCAGCCCGGAGTCCACCTCCGGCGCGATTGCTGAGCATCACGTCGCCGCCATGCGCACGGGCGGCCATGCGGGCTACCGTCAGGCCGAGACCGACGCCGTCGCGGCCGCGCGTGCCGCTCATCCGCCAGAACGGCTCGAAGACGTCACCCATGTGTTCGGCGGGAATGCCGGGCCCGTCATCGTCGACAACGACGGCAACCTGCGAATCGCGGCGCTCGATGGTCACGCGGACCCGGTGACCATATTTCACGCCGTTGGCGATCAGGTTTCCGATCGCCCGCTTCAGCATCACACGCCGGGCCGGCAACACTACGGGCGCGGTACGCGCGAGCACCACGTCATGGCCCTGATCCGCAAAGTCATTGCAGATCGTGGCGCACAGGCTCGCAATGTCGAGCGCCCGGCTCGGCTCCGTCTCGGCTTCCCCGCGCAGGAAGGCCAGCACGGTGTCGATCATGGTTTCCATTTCGGCCACGTCCGCCGCAATGATCTCGCGTGTTTGATCATCGCCCAGCAGTTCGGTGCGCAGCCGCAGCCGCGTGAGCGGACTCTTGAGATCATGCGAGACAGCGGCCAGGGTTTGCACCCGGCTTTCCATCAGGCGCGTGATGCGCGCGCGCATGTCGTTGAAAGCCATCGCGGCCTCGCGCGCCTCGCGCGGGCCATGTACGGGGATGGGTGGCTCGGCAGCAGGATCATGCCCCAGCCGCCGAGCGGCCTCGGTAACGACGCGCAGCGGCGCATTGGCGCCGCGCACGAGGATGATCGATATGATCAGTACGCCCAACGCCACGGCCGTGGTGAACAGCAGCGTGCCGTACCACGCCGCCGTCGGCCCATCGGGGTCGGCCACCGAGAAATTGATCCAGGAATCGTCGTCCAGCTGTACCGCGACCCAGATCGAATGGCGTTTCGTCAGCGAGCCGCGCTGGTGTGATACGGCGACACGCAGCCCCGAGGCAGCGATCTCCGGCGCCAACTCCGCCAGGTGCGCCCTGAGCGTCAGGGCCGCCGGGTCGCTGGACGGTGTCGCCGCGATGGGTGTTTCCAAACTCCAGTGGACCTCGATGGTAGGCCCGGACACGCTGTGTGCCATCGCCTCGCGTTCCGCCGGCGGCCGTTCGCGGATGACCCGTTTGACACTCACCAGGCGTTCGGCCAGCTGCCGTTCGTTGCTGTAGCCGATCTCGGCGTGGAAGCCGGTATTGTAGAGCCACAGGCCAATGGCATGAAACACGCCCAGACCGATCAACAGGATCGCGATCGTGCGGCCAGCGAGCGTATCGGGCACGAACGTCATGGCTTATGGACGGACGGCGTGAACATGTAGCCGATGCCGCGAATGGTCTTGATCATCGGCGGGCCGGTGTCGGCTTCGATCTTGCTGCGCAACCGGCTGACCTGCACATCGATGCTCCGGTCGAAGCCGGCAGCGAGACGATTACGGGACAGATCGAGCAGCCGTTCCCGCGACATGACACGTTGGGGGTTCTCGACGAACGCCACCAGCAGATCATATTCACCGGTACTCAGTTCCACGATGGCACCCGCGGGCGACAGCAGTTCGCGGCGCGCGAAATCCAGGGTCCAGCCGTTGAAGCGCAGGCTCTGAACCGTCGACCCGACCGACGATGGGCGTGCGCCGCGCCGGCGCAGGACCGCTTTTATCCGTGCCAGGAGTTCACGCAGGCTGAACGGCTTGGCGAGATAATCGTCGGCGCCGATCTCGAGGCCGACGATGCGGTCGGTTTCATCGCCCTTCGCCGTCAGCATGATGACCGGTATCGTCGAGCGTTGCCGCACTTCACGACACAGATCGAGTCCCGATGCTCCCGGCAGCATGACATCCAAGACGATCAGGTCGACATCGATGGCGCCGAGCGCCTCACGCATCTCTCGGGCATCGCGCGCACCGCTGGCCTGGAAACCGTTCTCCAGCAGATAACGCACGACCATGTGGCGGGTCTGCGGATCGTCGTCGACGACAAGGATGCGCTCGGCAGCGTCGTGCCCGCGTTGCGGTACCGACGCTGCGCTGCTGTCGTCCGACATCCCTCGACCTTTACCGCTTCTGGATCTTGGTCACGGTGATCGCGCCATTGACGCGCTCGGCCTCGAATTTCACGCCGTCACCAACCTTCACCGCCTTCAACATGGCAGCATCCTTGACCCTGAACACCATGGTCATCGCGTCCATGTCAAGATTCTTGATGGGCCCATGCTTGAGCGTGATCTTGCCAGCCGGCTCGTCGATCTTCACGACCTGGCCGTCGACCGGTACGGCCTGCGCGAGGGCGAGAGAGGTGCCGAGAGCGATCCAGGCGGCTGTCGCTACGATGAACTTGCGCATATGTGTCTCCTTGAGTTTCCGTATGCCGAGAAAGGGTTCGCTACTTCACGACCACCGTGCCGAACATGCCGGACTCGCGATGGCCCGGAAGCAGGCACGAGAAGTCGAACGTGCCGGCCTTGGTGAACTTCCAAACGATCTCGCCGGTCTTCTTGGCGGACAGCCGCTTGGCGTTGGGGTCGTCGTGCTCCATGTCGGGGTTCTTCTTCATCTCCTCGCCGTGCTTGAGGTTCTCCTCCAGAGTGCCGAGCACGAACTCGTGGTCCTGGCCTGCGTTATTGCGCAGCATGAAGCGGATCTGCTCGCCGCGGCGCACCTCGATCTTGTCCGGGATGAACAGCATCTTGCCGTCCGCCTCGGTCATGGTGATCTGCACGACGCGCGCCGGCTTCTTGGGGTCGCCGGGCATGCCGTAGTTGGTTTCGTCGGACTCGCTGTGGCCGTGGCCCTCGCCCGGCTTGTGGCCTGGCGCGGTGATGGCCGGGGCGGAGAACGCCAGCGCCGTCACGACGGACAGGGCGAGGAATCGAAGCTGCATGGTTTTCCTCCTGAGATCAGTGATTGCGGTGGCCGCCGGACGGCGCGCCCGGCTTGGTCATGCGCGGCACCGGCTGCGGTGCCTGCGGTGCCTGGGGGGCACGTGACGGCGTCTGCGCCGTGCCCTGCCACTCGTAGGCGACGGTGCCGGCGGGATGCTGGTACCAGCCGGGATCCTTGTAGTCGTTGGCGGCCAGCCCCTCGCGGATCTTCATCACCGTGAACATGCCGCCCATCTCGATCGGGCCGAACGGACCGAAGCCGGTCATCATCGGCAGCGTGTTGGCCGGCAGCGGCATCTCCATCTCGCCCATGTCGGCCATGCCGGCGGTGCCCATCGGCATGTAGTCGGGCACCAGGCGGCGGATCTTCTTGGCGATCTCGCGCTTGTCGACGCCGATATAGGTGCGCACGTCGTGGCCCATGGCGTTCATGGTGTGGTGCGACTTGTGGCAGTGGAACGCCCAGTCGCCGGGATTGTCGGCCAGCATGTCGAAGGCGCGAATGGCGCCCACCGGCACGTCGATCGTCGTCTCCGGCCACTGGGCGCTTTCGGGCACCCAGCCGCCGTCGGTGCAGCTCACGCGGATGTCGTGACCGTGCACGTGGATCGGATGGTTGGTCATGGTGAGATTGCCGATGCGCACGCGGATGCGATCGCCCAGCCGGATCGGCATCATGTCGATGCCGGGAAAGACCCGGCTGTTCCAGGTCCACATGTTGAAGTCCGTCATCTCGGCGACCTTGGGCACGTAGGTACCGGGATCGATGTCGTAGGCGCTCATGATGAAGACGAAGTCGCGATCGACGCGCCGGTATGCCGGATCGCGCGGATGCACGATGAACATCCCCATCATGCCCATCGCCATCTGCACCATCTCGTCGGCGTGGGGGTGATACATGAACGTGCCGCTCTTCTTCAGTTCGTACTCGTAGACGAACGTCTTGCCTGGCGGGATGTGCGGCTGGCTGAGGCCGCCGACACCGTCCATGCCGGCCGGCAGGATCATGCCGTGCCAGTGGACCGTGGTGTGCTCGGGCAGCTTGTTGGTGACGAAGATGCGCACCTTGTCACCCTCGACTGCTTCGATCGTGGGACCCGGCGCCTGGCCGTTGTAGCCCCACAGGTGCCCCACCATGCCGGGCGCGAACTCGCGCACGACAGGCTCGGCAACGAGGTGGAATTCCTTCCAGCCGCCGTTCATGCGCCAGGGCAAGGTCCAGCCGTTCAGAGTCACCACAGGCTGATAATCCGGCCCGCTGGTGGGAACGATCGGCGGCTGCATGGTCGTCTTGTCCATGACCGGCGCCTCGGGAATCGACTGCGCCTGGACGCGGCCGCTCACGGCGGTGGCGCCCAGCAGGACGAGGCCGGACGCCTCGAGAAGATTGCGACGTGAAATGCTCATGGGATGCCTCGTGGGGTCAGTGCGCGGCGGCAGGTTCGGCGGATGGCGCGGCGGTACCGCCACGCCCCTCGCCGCCACCGGTGCCGCCGCCGATGATCGCGGTCTGGAAATCGACCTCGGTCAGCAGGAAGTCGCGCCTGGCCTCGATGGCGGCCATGGTGCTGGTGATGCGCTCGCGCGCCGTCGTCAGCAGCTCGAAGACGTCGATCAGCATGCCGTTGTAGCGCAGCAGCGCTTCGTCCGAGACGATCTTGCGCAGCGGCAGCACGCTCTGCTGATACTGCCGCGCGATGTCATAGGACCCACGGTATGTCTGGTACGCCGTGCGCGCCTCGGAGCGGACGTTGACCGCCTTCTCCGCCAACCGGTTCAATGCGCGCATGTAGGTCTCGCGCGCCCGGCGCATGCTGGTCTCGCCGCCATCGAAGATCGGGATCTCGATATCGACGCCCGGTCCGAGCCGCCGCCCCCGCTCGGTACCCTCGGGCGTTCGGCTGCGCTCGAAAGTGCCGAGCCCGCCTAGCTCCAGCAACGATATGTACCGCGTCGCCTCGGTCAGTCCGGCGGCCTTGGCCGTCGCGTCCAGTTCGCGGCGCGCCATCAGCACGTCGACCCGGCGGCTGATCGCGTCCGCCTCGACATCCGTCACGGCGCTGATGGTGCGCGGCAATGGCGGCAAGGTGGCCGGCAGCTTGAAGGCAAGATCGTTGCCCCACAGGCCGAGTAGCCGGATCAGCGCCTCACGATCGCTGCGCGCGCGCAGGCGCGCCTGCGCCAGCTGTACGCCGACCTCGGCATTGAAGGCGCCGGCGCGCGCCTGGTCGAGCTTGTTGGCGCTGCCGGTCTCACCCAGCTTGCGCATCAGGTCGGCGGCGGCATCGGCCGACGCCCGCGCCTGGGTCAGGAAGCTCGCCAGCTCCTGCGACGCGACGGCACGGATATAGGCGCGCCGGGTTTCGGCGGCGAGGCGAAAGCTCGTCTCGACCGCCCGGTACTGCGCCTGGTTGAACTCCTGTGCCGCGATCGCGGTGCGCGCCGGCAGCGTGAACAGCGCCAGGATGTTCAGCACGATGCTGGCCTCGATCTCGACCGTGCCTTTGCCGGCCGTGCGCGCCAGCGACACGATCGGATTGGGTGGCAGGCTGGCGGCGACGTAATCAGCCTCGGAAATGCCGAGGTCGTTGTAGGCCGCCTGCAAGCCACGATTGTTGAGCAGCGCGATCTGCACCGCGCCCTCGATATCGAGTGGCGCTGCCAGCAACGCATCGATGCGTTCGCGCGCGGCGCGCGCGTCAGCCGCGTTGGTGATTTTCACCACGTCCTTGCCGATCGCGGTGCGCGTCTTGTCCTGCACGACGGACATGCCGCCGTCAGGCGTGAATGAGGCGCATCCCGAAAGCAGGACGGCGCCCAGCACCGCCGCGATGGTCCGTGAGGTACACCAGCTGATCACGGCGTCCTCCGGGCACCGGGCGCGACGCGATCGTTGAGATCGCGCCATGGCTTGGGCTTGACGGGTCGGTAGTCGGCGGTGCCGGCGGTCACCGGCACATATGCGGGCGCGCTGACCGATACGGTTGGATCGGCGGGGTCGGCGCCGGTCTGCGGCGTCGGCAAGGGGCTGGCGCAACCGGCCAGCCCGATGGCGGCGGCAGCCAATACAGTCGTCTTCATGCTATCCTCGGATCCGAACACCCGGACGTCACGCATCCGGCGCGTTGGATAATGTGATCCTGCGGCGTGTGGGACTTCAGCCTGGTGCGATCATGCGCACGCGGCTGAAAACGCGGCGCTCGGCTGCGAGGACGACAGCGAAGAAGAAGATGCGGGCGTCGTCAGCCGATCGGCGCGACGCGAAACTTGGGCGGTCGATCCAGACGCGTGACGAAGGCAGCCACGACACCGTGGAGGATCGGGCGGTCGCTGGTGGCATGGACCGCCGGCGTCCACAAACCGGTCAGCGCCGGCGATGGCAGAGCCGGCACGCACATCGCCACACAACACGCCATGGAACCGGCCTTGTGATCGCCACTCGGATCATTGCCAGGATCCGTGGCAGCCGGCGTGACGGGTCCAGGCATCGACACAGCGGCCTGTCCATCATGACCGTCGCAGCCGTGTCCCACGCCCATCGTCGCAGGCGTCTGCATGCGGTGGGTACTATGCGCCGTCACGGGCGTCACGTAGGCCACGATCGCGAGCCACGCCAACAGCACATGGAGGAAGCGCCGGCAACCAGTCATGGTACGCAACCTAATGATCGCCGATTGCGTCCGCAAGAAGGCTGTTCATCTTCCGGGATGCAAGGTCAGGCGGCCGGCTGCGGTTCATAGCCGGCACCGCGGATCGCGTCGGCCAACCGCGCTGGCTCGACGTTGCTGCGGATCGAGACTTCCTTGGCCCGAACATCAACGCTGACGCTGGCCTGGGGATCGATGCCCTTCACGGCCCGTTCGATGGCCGCAGCGCAGTGGCCACATGACATCGAGGGTACGGTGTAGCGAAGCATGGTGTACTCCTATGAGACGCGGTTGGTGTCGCGGTGAATGTGGGGCTTCCCACCATGGGAAGGTCAAGCCCTCCATTCACGGCGCGCGGTGCGGCGTTCCACCTCATCCGGCCCCTGCGCACGTTCTTGCTTTCTGATCGGAAAAGCCCTACCAAGCGCCCGGTCATTGGGGAGTAGCCGACCTCTTCGAGAGGGGCTTGCGTCAACAGACTTGGCGACCGCGAGGTCACCATGGCGCGAGCGGCGGACGCCGGAAACGGCACGCTTAGCGAGACCTTTGGCATCGGTATCCGACACCCGGGCTGGGCGGCGGATGCTGATGTCCATTGTGTCTCACCCGCGCTCGGCCCCCGGATTCCTTCATGTACGCGTTTCTCACCTCGACCGGTGTCGTCGCCGTTTCCGAAATCGGTGACAAGACGCAGCTGCTGGCGCTGGTGCTGGCTTGCCGGTTTCGTCAGCCGGTTCCGATCATCCTCGGCATCTTCGTGGCGACCCTCGCCAATCACGCGCTGGCGGCGCTCGCCGGCGAATGGATCGGCACGGCGCTGGATCCCACCACCTTGCGCTGGGCACTGGGCGCCTTGTTCCTGGCGATTGCCGTGTGGGCACTGATTCCCGACAAACTCGACGACGCCGGCAGCAACAGTGCCTATGCCGGCAGCGCCTTCATCGCCACCACCATCGCCTTCTTCCTGGCCGAGATCGGCGACAAGACACAGATCGCCACGGCGGCGCTGGCGGCGCAGTTCAGCGCGCTGCTGCCGGTGGTGATCGGCACGACACTCGGCATGATGCTCGCCAACGTCCCTGCCGTCCTGATCGCCGACCGCTTCGCTCACCGCATCAACCTGAAATACGTACGCTGGGCCGCTGCCGCGATCTTCGCCACGCTCGGCGTGCTGTCGCTATCGGGCGTGTCGATCATGTGATTCCCTTTGGACCGTGGGCGTCCACGCCCGCATCGGCGCGCTAGCGCCGAAAGCCTTCGCTCTTCGCTTCGCTGCGAGCGAATGCGCGCGTGGACGCGCGCGGTCCAAAATCACACGACGTCAGCAGGCGCCAGCCGGCAGGGATGGTCGGGATCACCGGCCTCGATCTGGAAGGTCGCGTGGTGGATGCCGAAGCGCTCGCGCACCTCGCGGCCGGCGCGCGCGAGCAGCCCGTCGTCGAGCGCAGCACCAGGCCGCACCAGATGCGCCGTCATCGCCACCTCGGTCGTGCTCATCGCCCAGATGTGCAGGTCGTGGACTTCCGTGACACCCGGCAGCGCACCGAGATAGGTCTCGACCGCCTGACGGTCGACGGACTCGGGCACCGCATCGAGTGCGAGGTTGAGCGAGTCGCGCAGCAGCGACCAGGTGCCGATGGTGATCACCAGCGCAATGGCCAGACTGACCACCGGATCGAGCCAGCTCCACCCCGTCATCATGATCAGCACACCGGCGATCACCACCCCCAACGACACACCGGCGTCGGCGAGCATGTGCAGGTAGGCGCCTTTGATGTTGAGGTCGCCCTTGCGGCCGGACATGAACATCAATGCCGTCACCGCGTTGATGACGATGCCGATGGTGGCAACCACGATCACCGTGCCGCCCGCGATCGGCTCGGGTTTGCCGAAGCGATGGACCGCCTCCCAGACGATGCCGCCGACGGCGACCAGCAGCAGCGCAGCGTTGGTCAGCGAGGCAAGGATCGAACTGCGCTTCATCCCGTAGGTGCGCTTCGCCGTCGGACGCCTCTGTGCCAGCAGCGCGGCGCCCCAGGCCAGCACCAGGCTCAGCACGTCGCTGAGGTTGTGGCCGGCGTCCGCCAGCAGCGCGAGCGAATTGGCGAGGACACCGTACACCGCCTCGACCACGACGAAGACCAGGTTGAGCACGATGCCGACGGCGAAGGCACGATTGTAGTTGGCCGGACCATGGGCGTGACCGTGGCCATGCGCATGGCCATGACCGTGGGCATGGCTGTGGCCCTTGTGGTTGCCGCCATGATCGTGATCGTGGTGCGCGTGCGCGGCCATCTTTGTCGTTCCTGCACCAGTGTTATAACGTTACGTACAATTGCTCACTTGAATAGTTGTTTGATAGATGGACGCAACGACCACCCTTGTCAACAAAATGCGGCGCGGCGCCCGTCAAGGGCGCCGTGCTTCCTGTAGTACAAAATTTATGGGCTGTGCGGCACTAGCCGCCGTTCTGTTGCATCTTCTCGATCCGATCGTATTCCCGGTACTCGTCCCAGGCATGGGGCTGGCTCCGGGGATCGGGCTTGTCGACGAACACCTTCAAATAGGTCTGCCGGTCGTGGACATGGCAGTCGCCCCCTCCCGCCGGCTGGGCACTGCATGACGGATGTCCATCGGTGGCGTGCGCTGACTGAGGCGTCATGATCTGCGCCTGAGCCGATGCCAGCGCCAGGGCACCCGTCATCACCATGGTGCCAATGATCACGAGACTCTTCATCGGAAACTCCTCTCACTTGCTGCCACCCGGCCGACGGCCTGGGTGATGCGGCAAGATGTGGAAGGAGCGCGTGACGGGCGTGTCTCTCCCCTGTAACAAAATGTTTCGACACGATGACCTGCCATCACAACGGCGTCATCCCGGGCACGGCCAGGATGACGGCAGTGCTTCTACCGCTCGGCCTGGGCCGGCGCGCCGAGTTCGAGCAGCGCATCGCGGGCCGCAACATGGCCGCGCTTGGCGGCGCGCGCGAAATCGGTGACCGCGTCCTGCAGGCGCCCCTGCCCATGATGGGCGATCGCGCGGTTGAAATAGGCCACGGCCAGGTCCGGATTGATGCCGATTGCCGCATCATAGTCGGCGATGCCCTTGTCGACGTGCCCCGTGGCCTGATGCATCAGGCCACGCATGACGTAAGCCTCGGCGAACGCCGGATCGGCGCCCACGGCCGCCGTATAGTCGGCCAGCGCGCTGTAGTGGTCGCGCATCGCCCGGTAGGCGTTGCCGCGCTCGTAGTGAGCCACGGCCAGTGCCCTGCCCTCCAGCCTTGCGTTCCTGATCTTGAACGTGCCGGCATGGACGGCGATCCACGCCTTGTCGGCATCATCGCGCCAGGCCCCGGCTGGTGCCGCCCCATCAGCCGGCTGCGGCTGCGGCAGCGACGACGCCGACGAAATCGCCGCGGCCAGGACGACGACGGCGCACGAGCACCCCAGCAGCACCTGAAGCCACGAGGCCCGGGCGGCGGCAAGCGGATACCATTCTTTCCAGACACGACGAGCGTGCCGCTCGATCACGGACTGGCTCATGGGGAACTCCCTCGGCGCCGCGCTGTCGGCGGCAAGTGCCGGGCGCAAGATGCTGGGAGGTGGTCCCTCACGCGTCATCCATTCGAATGAGAACACCCAAAATCGTCCGTGAGAACACGCGCGATGGCAGCGAACACGGGAATAACCGGGTCCCGTCGTCGGTCCAGCAACAGGACGATCGCGGCAACGGCCTGCCGCGCGCCATGACGGCCGTCCTGGGTTGATCCAGTTGTTGAAAACATAGCGATAGTTGCATTGCTGCATTGGACAAAATCGCAGGCATACGCTAAATGTTCGTTAGTCGGATAAATGCATCGCTAGATCAATCAAAGTCCGGCTCTTGGGGGAGTTGGTACCGATGTCCACGCGTTCGCGTCTGCACGCCTGGTTGCAGTCGTCCACCTTTCTATCAATCGGTTTGATTGCACTGGCAGCGGCCTCCTCGCCCACGCGGGCGCAGACGGCCTGGACCGGGACCACGTCAAGCGACTGGTTCGACGCCGGCAACTGGACCCCGGCCGCAGTACCAAATGCCGGGACCGTCGTGCTCGACACGACAACACCGAGCCCGACCATCATCGCCGGCGCACCGGCGACAGCGGGCACTGTCATCGTCGGCGATACGGCCTCAGGGCAACTCACCCTCGGTGAGGGCGGCACGTTGACGGCCGGATCCGTCATCATCGCCAACCAGGCCGGTTCGACCGGTACCCTGACCATCGGTGGCACAGCTCCGGTCGGCCAGCTCAATACCACGACCGTCACCTTCGGTGCCGGCACCGGCACGATCAATATCAACCACACCGCCTTCGTGCCCTACACTCTCGCCGCGCAGATCAGCGGCAACGGTGCGGTGACGGTGCAGGCTGGTTTCACATTCTCACCTCCTGTCACCATCTTTACGGCCGACAACACGTATACCGGCGGCACGACGATCAATGGTGCCGTATTGCACCTGGGCAACGGCGGCACGACGGGCTCGATTGTCGGCGACGTGGTCCTGGCAAGCACGCTCCCCTTCGCCACGGGCACGCTCTCGATCAATCGATCCGACACCCTGACGCTGAACGGCAACATTTCTGGTATCGGTTTGATCACCCAGGTTGGCACCGGCACGACGGTGCTGACAGGCAACAACACCTATCAGGGCAACACCAACATCTTCAACGGTACTCTTGTTGCCGGCAGCGACACGGCGTTGGGCCTCAGTATCGTCAATATCGCCGGCGGCACGCTCGGCTACGCCGACGGCGTCACGATCAACAACCAGGTCGCTGGATCTTTTGCGCCGGGCGCCGTGAATCTCGGCGTCGCCAGCGGCACCGCCACGCAAGCGGGCGAGATCACGACGTTCGCCGGCCCGGTCGTTAAGGTCGGCGCCGGCACCTTGGTTCTGACCGCCGACAGCACCAATGTCGCCGGCGTCACGATCGATGCGGGGCGTCTGCAGTTCGGCGCTGGCGGAACAACCGGCTCGATCACCGCGAACATCACCAACAACAGTGTCCTGGCGTTCAACCGCTCTGACACGTTTACGTTCGCCAACGACATCACCGGCAACGGTGCCGTCGAGCAGAACGGCAGCGGCACCACGATTTTCACAGGCACCAACACCTATTCCGGCGGCACCACGATCAACGCCGGCACGTTGCAGCTCGGCAACGGCGGCATCACCGGATCCATCGTCGGCAACGTGACCAATAACGGCACGCTGGCGTTCAACCGCAGCGATGATGTGACGTTCGCTGGCGTGATCTCCGGCAACGGCACCGTCGACGTTCGGTCCGGTAACGTCAGCGTCACGGCCGACAACACCTACACCGGCGGCACCACCATCCGCGGCGGTGCGCTGCTGGCGCTCGGCGATGGTGGCGCCAGCGGCGCAATCGCCGGCAATGTCGTCCTCGATGGCGGCGGCCTCGCGTTCAACCGGTCCGATGCCGTGACGTTCGTTGGCGCGATTTCTGGGACAGGCATCGTCATACAGGTCGGTAGCGGCACGACGATCCTGGCGGGCAACAACACCTACACCGGCAATACCCAGATTTTCTTCGGCACCCTGGTGGCCGGCACGAGTTCAGCGCTCGGTACAGGCCTGGTTCTGATCAATGGTGGCGCGACACTCGGATATGCCGATGGCATTACCATCACGAACCAGATCGGCTCATTGGCGGGCCTGGGCGCCTCGATCACCCTCGAGGTCGCTACCGGAACGGCCACGCAGGCCGGAACCATCACGCCGCCGTTCTTTGGTGGGCTGGTCAAGAGCGGTGCTGGCACCCTGGTGGTGACATCGGACAATATCTTCCCCTTATCCAGCACCACGATCAGTGCCGGCCGGCTTCAACTGGGCGATGGCAACACCACCGGTTCGATCGTTAGCGATATCGTCAACAACAGCATCCTGGCCTTCAATCGCTCCGATACCGTGACGTTCGCCAACACGATATCCGGCACCGGCGTCGTCGAGCAGAATGGCACCGGGACCACGGTGCTGACCGGCGCCAATTCGTATCTTGGCGGCACGATCATCAACGCCGGCACGCTGTCGGTATCCAGCGACGCCAATCTCGGTGATCCCAATGGCGGCATCACCTTCAACGGCGGTACGCTGCAGAACACCGCCGCGTTCACAACGATGCGCGCTATCACGCTCAACGCCGCGGGTGGTACCTTCCAGACCGACACCGACCTCGAAATCGGCGGCGACATCACCGGCGATGGCGGCCTGACCAAGACCGGCACCGCGACCCTGACGCTGACCGGCAACAACAATTTCGACGGCCCCACGATCATCAATGCCGGCACCTTGCTGGCAGCGACGTCCACGGCGCTCTCGCCGCTGTCGGCCATCACCGTCAATGCCGGCGCCGCCCTGGAGGTTCTCGACGGTGGCATCTTTGCCGGCGCTGGCTCGCTGGCCGGCGACGGTTTGGTCGTGATCGGCACGGGCTCGATACTGGTCGTTGGCCTGAACGACCAGAGCACCACGTTCTCCGGTTCGATCAACGGCAATGGCTCCTTCGAAAAGGAAGGAGCTGGTACATTGACGCTGACCGGCACCAGCAGCATCGGCGGCATACTGAGCGTCTGCTGTGGTACGCTCGACATCAACGGTGGCTCGTTCACCGCAGGCCTCACGGACATCGGCTTCGGCACGCTCGCCATCACCAACGGCGGCCGGCTGCAGACCGGTGACCTGCTCAACAGCGCCAATCTGTTGATTACCGGCCCCGGCTCCGTCGCCACGGCCAGCGGCGACACTGTGATCGGCGCGTTCGACATCGCCACGGCAACGATCAGCAACGGCGGCAGGCTGGAGAGCCTGGGCGATGCCTTCATCGGCATGGCCTCTACCATCACCGTAACCGGCACTGGCTCGGCCTGGACGATCGCTGGCGGGCTGGGAATCGGCGATCCCTTTGGCGGCCCTGGTGCGCTGACGGTCGCCGACGGTGCCGTCGTTACCGTCACCGGCCCGACGATCATCGATGCGAGCGGCATCCTCTTTCTCGGCGACGGCGCCCTGGCCGGCAGCATCGTGACACCGCTGATCATCAACGACGGCCAGATCGTTGCCAACTTCACCGACACGCTGGTCCTTGCCGTGCCCATCGACGGCGGCGGCGCGCTGTTCCAGACCGGCGCCGGCACCCTGATCCTGACCGGCGACAACACCTACACCGGCGGCACCTCGATCACCGCCGGCCGGCTGCAATTGGGCAACGGCGGGACCACCGGTTCGATCGTCGGCGACGTCGCCAACGACGCCATCCTCGCCTTCAACCGGTCCGACGCCGTCACCTTCGCCGGTGTGATCTCCGGCACCGGCAGTGTCGAGCACAACGGGACGGGTACCACAACCTTGACCGGCGCCAACACCTACAGTGGCGGCACGGTGCTGAACGCGGGCACGCTGTCGGTGTCGGCCGATACCAATCTCGGCAGTGCCAGCGGCGGCCTGACCTTCAACAGCGGTACCCTGCAGAACACCGCCGCCTTCGTGACGGCGCGCAACGTCACGCTCAATGCCGCCGGCGGCACGTTCCAGACCGATGCCGATCTCACCGTCGGCGGCGTGATCAGCGGGACCGGCGGCCTCACCAAGACCGGCACGGCCACGCTGATCCTCACCGGCAACAACACCTACGCCGGCACGACGACCATCACCGCCGGCACCCTGCAGCTCGGCAACGGCGGCACCACGGGGTCGATCGCAGGCGATGTGGTCAACAACGCCGTGCTGGCCTTCAACCGGTCGGACACGCTGATCGTCGGCGGCGCCATTTCCGGCACCGGCGTCGTTCAACAGAACGGCACCGGCACCACGGCCCTGACCGGTGCCAACACCCATAGCGGCGGCACCACGATCAACGCCGGCACCCTGCAGCTGGGCAACGGCGGCACCACCGGCTCCATCACCGGCAACGTGACCAACAACGGCGCGCTGGCGTTCAACCGCTCCAACACGCTCACCGTCGACGGCGTCATTTCGGGCACCGGCACGGTGCAGCAGAACGGTACCGGCACAACGGTACTGACCGGCACCAGCACCTATACGGGTGGCACCACCGTCAACGCCGGGCGCCTGATCGTGAACGGCACGATCGCCAGCACGGTGGCGGTCAACGGCGGCGTCCTGGGCGGCAGCGGCACGGTGGGTGGCATCACCGCCAACAGCGGCGGCACGGTGTCGCCGGGCAACTCCGTGGGCACGATCAACGTCGCCGGCGACGTCGCCTTCGCGGCCGGCTCGACCTATCTGGTGGAGATCGACGCGGCCAACAATGCCGACCGCATCGTCGCCACCGGCATCGCGACCTTGAGCGGCGGCACGGTGCAGGTGCAAAAGACCGGCACCTACACGGCCGGCACACGCCATACCATCCTCTCCGCCAACGGTGGCGTGAACGGCACGTTCGGCGGCCTGACCACGACAGGCACCAGCCTGCCGCTGATCGACCTGCTGCTGAGCTACGATCCCACCAACGTCTATCTCGATGTCACGCGCAACGCCGTGACGTTCTGCGGCATCGCGGCCACCGGCAACCAGTGCGCCACGGGCACGGGCACCGAGAGCCTGGGCGCCGGCAACGCCATCTACGACGCGATCGCCAACCTGCCTGACGCCGCCAGCATCCGCCGCGCCTTCGATCTGCTGTCGGGCGAGATCCATGCCAGCACCGCCGCGACCATGGTCGGGCAATCCCAGTACCTGCGCGACGCCGTGATCGGCCGCGTGCGGCAGTCATACGGCGCCGCCGGGCCGGCGACCGCATTGGCGCCGGAAGGCAAGGTCATGGCGTTCGCCGGCACGGCGCCGGGCGTCATTCCCGACGCCACGCCGGCCGATGCCGCCGCCCGCCTGTTCGCACAAGCCCCGGCTGCGCCCGCAACCGGCGACACCGTCATCGCCGCCTGGACACAGGGCATCGGCGCCTGGAGCAAGCGCAGCGGCGACGGCAACGCCGGCACCTTGAACGGCTCGCTGGGTGGGTTCCTGATCGGTGTCGATGCCACGTTCGAGCGCACCTGGCGCGTCGGGCTGGCCGCGGGCTACACGCGCGCCTCGTTCGACGTCGACAGCCGCGCCTCCTCCGGCCACAGCGACAACGTCCATGTCGCCCTCTATGGCGGCGGCCAGCTCGGTGCGCTGGGTCTGCGTGCCGGCGCCAGCCTCACCTGGCACGCCATCGACACCACGCGCCGTGTCGCCTTCCCGGGCGTCGCCGACCGGCTGAAGGCGGACTACAACGCCCGCACGACCCAGATCTTCGGCGAAGCCGGCTACGCCCTGTCGTTCGATCGCGTTTCCGTCGAGCCCTTCGCCGGCCTCGCCTACGTCAACTACCGCAGCGACCGCATCAACGAGACCGGCGGCGCGGCCGCGCTGACCGGCCGCCGCCAGGCCTTCGACATGGGATTCAGCACCCTGGGCCTGCGCGCCGCGGCAACGGTGACGGCGCCGTCCGACACGACTGTCGCGACCGTGCGCGGCACGCTGGGCTGGCGCCATGCCTTCGGCGACGTGACACCGGAACAGCGCCTGGCCTTCCGCACCGGCAGCGACCCCTTCACCGTCGTCGGCGTGCCGATCGCGCGTGACAGCCTGCTCGTCGAGGCCGGCCTCGACGTCGACGTGACGAACTACGCCAGGTTCGGCCTCACCTACAGCGGCCAGTTCGCCACCAAGGCCCGTGACCACGCCGTCAAGGGCAGCCTGACGCTGCGCTTCTAGCCTGAGAGTGCGGGCGTCCCGCCCGCCATCTCCGGTGAAAGCTTCGCGGCGCCCGCACGCGCCGTACCAAGAGATAAGCGGGCGGGACGGCCGCGCTCCCAGGGCGTTTGCAACGGCCGGATCAATTCGACGCCATGGACGTTGCGCAGAGGTGTGGCACGCATCGCAGCGTGCCGATCAGCCTTTGGGAGCGTCTCATGCCACAGAAACGGACCATTGAAAAAGCACGGCGCGATCAGCGCGCCGGCAAGTCGCCCACGACGCAAGCCGGCGAGTTCGTCCATGAGGAAGTTCACAAGATCCGCCGCGGCGCGCATGGCGCCCGTTCGGCCAAGCAGGCCATTGCCATCGGCCTGTCCGAAGCGCGGCGGGCCGGCGTCGACCTGCCCCCACCGCGACAGGGTGAGGCCAAATCGAGCACCCGCCGCAGCGCCCGCTATGCCTACGAGGTGGGCCAGGGCAAGCGCAAACCGCGGCGGCGGCCGCGCGTCGCGCGTGCGGTGAAAAAGGTACTGAAGCGTGAGCCGCGCAGCACCGCTTCACGCGCCGCATTGTCACGGCAGACTCGCAGCGCCGCGCGTCAGCGGACGGCTTCGCAGCGAACTGCCGCCGCCCGCAAGGCCGTACGCACGAAGGGCGCCGCCGGGCGCAGCGCCGCGGCGCGCAAGGGTGCGCGCACGCGCAAGCGGCGGGCAGCCTGATACTGCATGGGCAAGCGAAGACCGCCGCACCGGGGGGAGAGGCAGTGCGGCGGTCGACCTCGCTGGGAGGCTGGCGCCGGGAGTTGGAATGCAGCGCCATCCTGCTGACGCAGGACATCGGGAAAGGTTCCGTTGCCACCCGGAAAACCACACGGTCTCGGCAGCAGCAGGACGTGATCATCCCGGATCGCGAGCGCCCTCGAACGCATGCCGGGTGACGCGCCTACTTCGCTGCGCCTGTTTCGAACCGAAGCTCGGCCGACGGAAAGACGAAACGAACGGCCGAGGAATCGGGCTCCCAGGCAATGACCCGGGTCGAGGAGCGCGACCCGAAATAGGGCCCGGGGAAAGGCGTGCTGGTGAGTTTGTGGGCGACGCCGGGTCCGGTCACACGGAACTCGAACCAGCGCCGAGGCTTGCCGGTCAGGAAATGGCGTTCCGTATAGTCCATGACGGACGCCGTGAACCGGCCGTCCGGCGAGCGCCGCTCCTCACCCGTTCCCACGGGCATCGTATCGAGCCAGCGAAGGCCGGCCAGAAGCACGACAGACACAGCGACAAGAACAGCCAGTATGCAGGCGCTGACGATCCAGAACGTGCGATAGCGCCTTCCCTGAGGCTGGTTCGCTCTTGCGTCAGACCGCTGTTCCATCGCGTCCGGTCAGCCCCGCTCGTACTCTGCCCCTTCCTGAGAAGGACGCCGAGATTCTGACACACAACGATGCGAGGCGAAAACGCGTTCTATGCCGTCCGCAGATCGTCCAGATGGATCGTTCGCTGCCGGACACGCTTGCTCGTGGCGTGATCGATGGCATTGGTGACGGCTGGTGCCGACGTTGCCCAGCCCTTTCATGCCGGCCGGATTGACGTCGGTGACGGCCTCGATCGGCCCTGCCGGCAACCTTGCAGACGGCTGCGCGTTCAAGCGGTGGGACTGCTGAATTCTCGGAGGTGTCGAATGTTGAAACGGCTTGGTGCGGCCGCGCTGGCATGCGCGCTGGTGGGCGCCTGTTCCGTGCGCGAGGAGAAGACGATCGTCGCGCCGGCAGGCGCGGCCGAGAGCTGCCAGGCGCGCGGTTATCAGCCCGGCACCTCCGCCTACAACGATTGCGTGGCGCGCGCGGCCGACAGGCGATAGCGACGCAACCTCCGGTCAAACGTGCTCACGCTGTCATCGTGAGCACTGTCCCCTCGCCGCCTGCGGAAAGCGCGCTCAATACTTCTGCGGCACGTACAGTTCGGCCGGCAGGGTCTGACGGTCGTAGTTGGGATTGAAGACGCGGTCCGGCAGGGTGATGTCCTCGTGCGGCACCTCGGCATACGGGAACTGCTGCAGCAGGTGATCGATGCAGTTCAGGCGGGCGCGCTTCTTGTCATTGGCTTCGACGATGAACCAGGGTGCCTCGGCGATGTTGGTGCGGGCCAGCATCTCCTCCTTGGCCTTCGTGTAGTCCTCCCAGCGCACGCGGGACTGCAGGTCCATCGGGCTGAGCTTCCACTGCTTCATGGGATCATGGATGCGCATGAGAAAGCGCATCTGCTGTTCCTGGTCGGTGATCGAGAACCAGTACTTGATGACCTTGATGCCCGACCGCACCAGCATGCGCTCGAACTCAGGCGCGTCCTGGAAGAAGGCGTCCACCTGCTCGCGCGTGGCAAAGCCCATGACCCGCTCGACGCCGGCGCGGTTGTACCACGAGCGGTCGAACAGAACGATCTCGCCACCGGCCGGCAGGTGCGTCACGTAGCGCTGGAAGTACCATTGCGTTTTTTCGTGCTCGGTCGGCGCCGGCAGCGCCACGACGCGGCAGATACGCGGATTGAGACGCTGGGTGATGCGCTTGATCACGCCACCCTTGCCCGCCGAGTCGCGCCCTTCGAAGATCACGACGACCTTGGTCTTGGTGTGCGACACCCAGGACTGCAGCTTGATCAGCTCGGCCTGGAGGCTCAGGAGATTGCGGAAATACTGTTGCCGTTCGATCGACGGCGGATGGGCCTCCTTGTAGATCTTGGCGATTTCCCGCGACAGTGCCGGCTCGGAGAGCTCAAGCTCATAGTCCTCATCGAGGGTATCGGCGAGTTCCGCCTCGAGCCAGTCCTTCCCGTTGAGATGCTGCTTGTCCGACGTGGTCATGGTGCTGCTCCTGAAGGCCCGCGAGGGAAGCGCGTTTGCTAGAATCCGGATGTTAAAGTGCCATGACACCCGGCAGTTCCATCGGTGGAACATGTACCGGCGACCGTTTTTCGCGTATTGTCGCTATCGCTCAAATGGCCATGAGAACAAGGGGTCATGGGGACGACGGGGACTGGAACCGGCGATCGGCGTCTGAACGGATGGAAAGAGATTGCCTATTTTTTCAGCCGCAACGAACGCACGGTCAAGCGCTGGGCACACACGCGGGGTTTGCCGGTGCGGCGCGTGCCGGGTGCTGGCGGGACCAAGGTCTTCGGCTTCGCGGATGAACTGACCGCCTGGCTCAAGCAGGAAGGCGAAGCACACGCTGCCACGGCGACACAATCCGCCAGGGCGCCACAGGCTCCGGTTCCTCAGGCCCGCGAGCTCTATCTTGCCGGCATGTACTATCTGAACATGCAGACGGCGGAAGGGCTTGAGCGGGCGCAGCACCATTTCACGCAAGCCATTGCGCTGGATCCCAACGATGCCGGAAGCTTCGTCGGGCTGGCGACCTGCTATACGCAGCTGCGGCGCTTCACCTTGATGTCGGACGACGAGGCGTACACCCGGGCCAGGACCGCGGTCGAGCGCGCTATTGCCATCGACGCGACATTGTCGCAGGCCCACAGCCTGCTCGGCGATGTCCTCTTCTACGGTGTCTGGGACATCGCGGCGGCACTGACGTCGTTCCGGCGTGCCCTGGAGCTGGATCCCACGTCATCGCTCGCCCATCACCGCTATGCCATCGCCCTGATGCATATGGGGCGCTTCGAGGACGCCTTGACCGAGATCGGCCAGGCGCAGGCGCTGAACCCGGTGTACCGGGCGGTGCTCGCCGACAAGGGGCGGATCCTGTTTCATGCCGGCCGCCACGCCGACGCGATGGCGGTCCTGACGCAGCTGGCCGTGGCCTCGCCGGACTTCCTGCCGCCCCAGGCCTATCTCGCCGTGATCCACCTGGCGCAGGGTGACCATGCCGCCTACCTGACGGCCGCCTTGCGCGTGGCGACCCTGCGCGGCGACGCTGCGGGCCACGCGACCATACAGGCCGGCCAACGCGGCCTTGACCTGGGCGGCCCGGCGGCCATGAGCCGGGCGATGCTGGCCGAGCGCAAGGCGCTCTATCACGAAGGAAAATCCGGCGCCTACGAGTTGGCCCAAGCCCAGGCCCTTGCCGGCAACGGCGCGGCGGCAGTGGACAGCCTGCGCCAGGCCTTTGAGCGCCGTCAGTCGGCCGTGCTGAACCTGGTCGTCGATCCGGCCTTCGATCGCCTGCATGGCGATCGCGGCTTCGAGGCGCTGGTCGATCGCCTCGGTTTCCAGTCGACAGCGTCCGGCCCGCACACGAGCAACCGGCCTGCCCTGACCCTGGTGAATCGCCCCGAGCCGCCCCGGGCAGCGTGACAACGCGGGGCCCGCAGCACGGCCGGGATGTCACCGTTTGTCCCTATAAGTCCGCTTCGCGGCAGCGCCGCACATTTCCTATCATCGCCTGACCGCTGCATCGCCGAGCAGCGATGGCGTGAGGATCGATGATTTCGCCACCGCCCTCCGAGAAGCTCCTGGACCTGATCTACGACGCCGCGAGCGAACCGGAGGCGTGGCGGCAGGTTATGACCGAGATCGCCGACCTGACCGGGAGCCAGGGCGGCATCCTGTTCGGCCAGTCGCTGACGGCCGCCAGGGTCTATTTCGACTATAATGGTCGGCTGGATCCCGACTGCAATCGCGTCTACCAGCAGCGGCACATGCTCAATCCATGGTCGGTCGCCATGGAGTCGCAGCCGGTCGGCCGCATCGTCTTCTCCGATGACGTGGTGCCGTTGTCGTCGCTGCGGTCGACCGGGTTCTTCGACGAGGTCCTGCGGCCGCAGGACGTCGCGCACAATGCCATGATCCCGCTGGCCGCCCGCAACGACTTCCGTGCCGCGTTCAACATCTGCCGCAGTCCGCACCAGGGGGCTTTCGGCACCGGCGAGCGGCGTCTGCTGACGACGCTGACACCGCACCTATGCCGCTCGATCACGCTGGGGTTTCGCCTCGACGCCTACCGTGCCTTGCAGCACGCCGAATATCACGTGCTGGACCACCTCACGATCGGCGTTGCCCTGCTGGACCGACGCGGGCACGTCTTGTACGCCAATGCCGCCGCCCGACAGCTCGATTCGCCTTCCGGTGCGTTCCGCCTGCGCCATGCGCGCATCGAAGCGCGCATGCCGGGCCGCGCGCAACAGCTGAACAAACTCATTGCCGCGGCCCAGCGCGGCATGGTCGGCGGTGCGATGAAGCTGCCGCAGCCCGGCACCGACAAACCGCTGACGGTCCTTGTCACCTCGGTCCGGGGCCGCGATGTCGGGCGTTTCGCCGACGCCGCCCTGCCCGATGCGTCGGTCCTGCTGTTTTTCATCGACCCCAGCCACAATGCCAGGATCCCTGTCGACTGGCTGATGAATGCCTACGGCCTGACCGCGGCCGAGGCGAAGGTTGCCCTGGTGGCCGCATCGGGCGTGGCCGTCGCGAAAATGGCGGACCAGCTGGGCCTGTCGACGAACACCATCAAGACACACCTGCAGCAGGTGTTCGCCAAGACCGGCACCAACCGCCAGGCCGAATTGGCACGCCTGATGGCATCGATCGGCCTGTTGTCATCTGGCGCGCCGGATATTCCGAGCCGTTCATAAGCCAGCCGGCGGCATCATTGCGGCACGTGGCCGGCATCGGCCTGCAGCAGATAGAGCGAATCCCAATCGAACCGCGCCAGTCCGGCGGCGTCGATCAACAGGGCCATCCTGGCAATGTCCGCCTGTAGGACGGTGGCGAATTCTTCCGGCGCGCTGCCGACAATGTCGACCCCGCGATCGATCAGTTGCCGACGCAGATCGGGCTGCGATAGCGCGCGGACAAAGGCGGCGTGGACCTCGCGGATGACGTCGGCCGGCGTCCCGGCGGGTGCCACGATGCCGTACCGGGCCGACGACACTACCCCGGCGACTCCCGCTTCGGCCATCGTCGGCAGCGTGGCGGCGGCCGGCAGACGCCGCTCGGCGCTGACGGCGAGTCCACGCAGCCGGCCGCTGCGCACCAGCGGCAGAGCCGAGAGCACGCTGGCAAAGGCGGCCTTGACCTGTCCGATGCTGAGGTCGTGCAGGTAGCTCCCCTTGTAGGCGACATGGACCAGCGGCAGGTTGGTGCTGCTCTTGAGCATCTCGATCGCCAGGTGCTGCGAGGTGCCGTATCCGGCGGAGGCGAAGGGCAGCGCGTCCGGCCTGAGGCGGGCCAGCGACAGCAATTCCTCGACCGACTTGGCCGGAACACTGTTGTTGACGACCAGGATGTTCGGCGTCGCCGCAAGCTGCGTGATCGGCGCAAGGTCGCGCAGCGGATGATACGACAGCGCACTGAGGACGCCGATATTCAGCGCCATCGCCGCGTCGGTCGACAATGCCAGCGTGTAGCCGTCAGGCGCCGCATGAGCCACGCGCTCCACCGCGGCACTGCCGGCCGCACCCGGCATGTACTCGATGATGACCGGCTGTCCCCAGCTGGCGCCGACGGATTGCGCCAGCAGTCGCGCCATGAAGTCGACCGAGGTGCCAGGACGGAACGGAACGATCAGGCGCACCGGCCGATCGGGAAAGACGGCCTGAGCCGGACCAGTCCAGAGACCGGCGCACAGCAGCACGAGCAGGAACACGCGCCGTATGGATGCTCCGCAGTGCGTGACGTCGAGCCACATGCGAACGGCTTCCCAGGATTTTACCAGAACAGTCACTCTAATCCCGCATGCACCCTGCCCGCTATCGTACAGGCAGACGATGCCGTTACCGACATGGGCGAGCCGGTCAGGCGACATGCGCGCTCCTGCGACTCGAGCGGAAGCGATAGCGTTTGCTCGCCGTCAGGGCGATCACCGTCATGCAGCACAGCGCGTAGAGGCCACTGGCTGCCGCCAGGAAGTGATCATCGAGATTGATGGCGGCATAGGCGCCTGTCGAGACATGGCAGCCAGTCCACATCGCCCATGTCGAATAGGAGATCGCGGCGGCGCCGTTTTCGTCGCGCGCCACCCGGTAGATCTGAGGCAGGTATGACACCAGGCGCACCCCGGTGAAGACCGAGAACGCCAGCAGCGACGCTTCCGCCGGTGTCATGGATGCCCCCACAGCAATCCAAGCCGCACTATACCGCTCGGTGTCAGCGCTCGGTCACCGGCGCAGAGACGAGTGACGAGAGCCGGGTCAGGATACGCACGCTGGCCACAGCGTGCATCACCCGACCGGGTGAACCCGCAATCCTTCGCGCAACCTACGCCTCGGAGCGACTCTTGGACTCACGATTGTGGTCGTATCGTTTGAGCGGAAACGGCGGCAACCAGGACTCGCGACGGACGGTCCAGAGTTCATAGGTCGGCGTCAGCTGGTCGGGGGCATCCAGGGTGCCAAGGTTCACCTCGACTTCGTCTGCGGTGCGTCCGAAAACGGAGGAGCCGCAGCGGGGGCAGAAAAACCGCCCGTTGTAGTCGCGTGTTTCGCCTTCGATCGTCACCGCATCCTGCGGGAACACCGCGGAGGCATGAAAAAGGGCGCCATGATGCTTGCGGCAGTCGAGACAGTGACAGAGGCCACTCCTGTAGGGGCGTCCCGACGCCACAATTCGGACGTTGCCGCACAGGCAACCGCCGGTGAATCGGTCCATGTTGCGTCTCCTCCAAAATGACATGGCGGAATCTCTACACTGAACAGCACTGTTCATCTTGATCGAATCCGTCATCGCCGATGATCGATGGCGGCATAGGCGGTCCGGACACAGTCGCTGACCCACGCCGAGGATATTGCAGTGCGCATCACCCTGGTCGGGTGGCTCCAATCCCAGACCTGCCACGGAATTGCCTTGGCAACACGGGGCACCGCCCTGCGTTACCTCATCACAAGCTTCACCGTGAGGAGGAAGCCATGAGACTGATCCGAACGCCGTTGGCGCTATTGCCGTTGCTGCTGGTCGGAACGCTGGCCGCCTGTACGGTCCGCACCGAGAGGACGGAGCGCCAGGTATACGCGCCACCCCCGGCCGGTACGGTCGTCTACCCGTCGACGGCCTACTACTATTACCCGTCGAGGACGTACTACTACGACCGCGACCGGTACCACCCGGCTTATTACAGCTACTGATGGGAAGGCCCTTCTCCGCCCGCTGGCTGGGCGGAGAAGGCCGAGAAGCGCGGTCTTGGCCGATAGATCATGCAGCAGCGTGCTGCAGTGGGTCCGTTCTGGTTCGTCTTGTCGTCGACAGGCGTGCGGATCGGTTCTACAAAAGCGGCATGACGCTCCTGCTCTGCTTCCTCTGCATCAATATCGGCGTGGTGCTGGGCATGATCCTGTCCGCCACGGTGCGCAACATGGCATCGACGGTGGCGGTGAAACGCGACTGACACGCCTCTTGCGCCGATGGCCGTGAGCCCGACATAGTCGGGCTTCTTTGGTTCATCGAAGCACCCGCGTTCGTGTCCGCTCCCGCATCGTCACCCTCCCCATCCCTCGCGCGACAACAGCTTGCAACCCGTCTGGTGTTCCTGATCGCCGGCGGCGGTATCGCGGCATGGGCACCGCTGGTGCCTTACGTGCAGCAACGCGCCGCGCTTGATGCCCGTGACCTCGGCCTGCTGCTGTTGTGCATCGGCGCCGGTTCGATCGTCACCATGCCGCTGGCCGGCATCGTTGCAGCCCGCTTCGGCTGCCGCATGGTCCTGATCGTGGCATCGCTGCTGATCTGCTTGATGCTGCCGATCCTGGCCGTGGTGGCGGATGCCCGGCTGCTGGCGGCGGCCTTGCTGTGCTTCGGCGCTGCGCTGGGCGCGCTCGACTGTGTTGCCAACATCCAGGCCGTCATCGTCGAGCGCGCCAGCCGGCGGGCGATGATGTCGGGCTTCCACGGCATGTTCAGCCTCGGCGGCATCGCCGGTGCCGGCGGCATGAGCGGGCTGTTGAGCCTGGGCCTCGCGCCGCTCACCGCCGGCATCTGCGTCGTGGCCGTGCTGCTGGCGGCACTGCTGATCGCGGCTCCCTACCTGCTGCCCTACGGTGGCAGCGGCGGCACGATGTTCGCCTTGCCGCGGGGCATCGTTCTGGCGATCGGCATCCTGTGCTTCATCCTGTTCCTGGCCGAAGGTGCGGTGCTCGACTGGAGCGCGGTGTTTCTCACCACCTTGCGCGGCGTCACGCCGGAGCAGGCCGGCTTCGGCTACACCGCCTTCGCGGCCACGATGACGGTGGGCCGCCTGAGCGGCGATCGCATCGTGCAGGCGCTGGGCGGCATACGCATCGTCGTGCTTGGCTCGCTGTGCGCCGCCGCCGGCCTGGCGCTCGCCACGATCGCGCCGTGGTGGGAGGCGGCGTTGGCCGGCTATGCCCTGGTCGGCGCCGGCTGCGCCAATGTCGTGCCTGTCTTTTACAGCGCACTCGGCCGGCAGACCGTGATGCCTGAAAGTGTCGCCGTGCCGGCGGTCACGACCTTGGGCTATGCGGGGATCCTCGCCGGCCCGGTGCTGATCGGCTTTGCCGCGCATGCCACGAACCTGGCGGTGTCCTTCATCATTCTGGCCGTGCTGCTGGTCGGCGTCGCCGTCACCGCCCGCCCGCTGCTCAAGGCGCCGTAAGCCCGCCTATCGCATCCAAATCGGACCGCTCTTTACTTGCGACGATGGGCGCGCGCGCTCATTGTCCGCTCGCCGGCTGATATCAGCGTTCTCGTGTCGGCCGGCTCTCTAGGTTACCCAAACGTTTTGACTGGCCCGCCCGGCACAACCGCGGCGGGCTTCTTCTTTTAGTCTATTCTCCCGATGCGTGTCCGATTTCCGGGCTCGACCGCGACGAATGTTCATGTTATGTTCTTTTCATGAATACCGAAGCTTCCCGTCTGGTCCACGACATTGCCGCCAGTGGCGCGATGGTGGACGTCGCCTGCGGTGCGTGCGGACGCCTCTCCAAGATCGACCCGCGCAGCCTCGTTGGGTCCTACGGACAGCGCCGCCTGTCGGAGGTACCGCTGCGCTGCGGCTTCTGTGGCGCCGCCGGCGGCAAGGTCACGCTGCGCTTCGCGTCGCGCCTGTTCATGGACAGGCGTGGCGAGCCGCTGCGGGTGCGCACGCTCTATGACGGCGGTCAGGAACTGCGCCTGCTGTGCACCTGCTGCCGCCCCTCCCACGAGATCCGTTTCGCGACCGCACGCCAGGTCGAGGAGCAATTGGGCTGCATCAATCCCCTCGTGAGCGAAGCCTGCCAGCGTCTGGTTTGCAGCGTGTCTCTCAAGAACGGAATGGTGGGCGTCGCCGCCAGTCCGCGGACGGAGGCGCAAATGCGTCTGCCGCTGTTACACCGCCACCGCGCCCGCTGACCTGCCAACGATCGTGGGAGCGCCGGCCTTGTATGAAGCCGTTGTCGAAATACCGGCTGAGATCGCGGCTGATCCGAAGCAACTGGAAACGCTGAAACAGGCGGCCCAGGTGCTGACCTTTGGTCACTACAGGATCGCCCGGGCGGACCATCGGCTGTTCTTCGGCTTCGCCACGCTGTTGAACGCGCGGTTGTTCCGTAGACGCCTGGATGCGATCCGCGAAACTCGGGATTGATGCGCGTTGATGCGGGAACACCGATATCGACGATGCGGTCTGTGCCCGGATCTCCCGTCGACGGCGCGGCCTTCTGCTCGGTATGAGCGGAACGCAGGCTGATCTTGGCCGTTCTATTGCAGTCGCCGCAGCGGCAATGACGACAGTCACGCGCCACGACGAGGCCAACACCATGACCATACCTTTCACAAAAATCCTGGTGAACCAATGCTACCAAACCAGGAGCGGCGAGGTTCGGCGCGTCATCAGCATCACGCCCACAGGCGACGTGATCTTTATCGCCTATCCCAGTGACGGTGGTGCAGCAGCCGGCGAAGAGGAACAGACCACGGGTGCGTTGTTCGCGGAAGCTGCCGTGGAAGAAGTCCCCTGCCCGACGTGATGCTCTGCGCCGTCAGTCCAAGAGGCCACATGAAGGCAGGGCGACGATGCGCCACGACCATCGCCGATCATGCATACGGTGAACGCGCGGCTTACCAGCGCGAGCGACGGCCCCGGAACAGTCGCGAACTGATGTAGCCCAGCGCGAACGCGAACGATACGGCCACCAGCGGCCGTTCTCGGATCGAGTCTTCCAGACAGGCGACACCGTCGTCCTTGATGTCACCGGCGGTCCTGATCGTCTTGGCGGCCAGCGTGCCGGTGGCTTCGGCCGCGTCGCGCGCCAGATTGTCGACCAGTTGCGACGCCAGGCTCAGAAATGTCCGGGCCTTTTCGTCGACAATTCGCTTGGCATCGGCGCCGCCGGTCGCGATCGCACTTTCGATGGATGCCGCGATCGGCTTCAGTTGGCGCTTGAGGTCGTCGACTTCGTCCCACATCTGTCGCGTCGTGTCGGCGGTATCTCGATGCGCCATGACTGCGTCCTCCCCGTCAGCGGCTGCGGCCGGCCAGCCCCATCAAGGCCCCGACCACGAACAACACCAGGAAGATGAAGAACAGGATCTGGGCGATGCCGCCTGCCGCCGAAGCGATGCCGCCAAAGCCGAGGACCGCGGCGATCAGCGCCACGACCAGGAAAACCAGCGCCCAATGAAGCATGTCAATTCTCCTCCGAAAACGGATGCCACCACCGCATCGCCGGCCTACACCTCGCGCCGATGAGCGCCGCCCAGCAGAGCGCCGCCGACCGCACCCGTGCAGCCCAATAGCAGGGCGATGAAGCCCCAGAAGGCCGTGAAGGCGCCCGTACGCTTGGCTTTGTCGGCCGCTTCCTTGGCCCGCTGTTCCGCCTGCTGGACTGCGTCCCGCACCTGCTGTTCGGCGCGTGCGACGCGCTCCTTGGCTTCGGCCTCCGCAATGCCCGTGCGCTGCGCCACGATACCGGCGAGATAGTCGCGGTCGCTGGCCGCCATTTCGCCCCGCATCCAGCTCCGCCGCAAAATCTCGACGATCTCCTGCGGCCGTACTTCAGTGCCGCCCGGCTGGCCGCTGCGGGTCAACTGCCGGACCAGCACGCCGATCTCACCGTCGTCGACCGCGGCAACACCGGCCGCGGCGGTGCTGGCTCCCGCAGCGACCGCCTGGCCCACCGTGCGCGCCGCCGACACCGTCACGACGACGCTCAACATGACACCGATGATCAGGGCCATCGCCCAGACGGCGGCGCCGTGCGCGGCATCGCGGAAACGGGTCTCGTCGGTCGATCCCGATATCGCGTGCCGTCGAAGCCGGCCGGCAACGTAGCCGCCCACGAACAGGCCCCACAGCTGGGCCGTGATGAACCATATCACCGCCCCGATCGACAGCTGCTTGGCCGAGGAACCCACGGGCGCCCAGGGATCATACAGGGCCAAGCCGATGCCAAGCCCAAGGGTCACCATGGCGATCGTCGCCGCCAGGCCGACGACGGCGCCGGCGATGATGGCGCTCCACGTGACGGCTGAACTCTCACCATCGGGTAGTTCGATTGATTCGGCAACGATCGTCCCGCTGACAGCCATGGCACACCCTCTCATGCGCGCGGGCATGCCGGCGTGCCGGGTCCCGTCAACCGTGTGAACGCCGCGATGCGGATGGGGTTCCTTTTCTTGTTGTTTTGCGCTGCCTTGGCAGGACGTCGCGACTTTGCCTGGCAACAACCATCGCCCGACCTCGTTGCAAGGTTCGTGTGCCCTACAGCCAGGAGGAAGATGTCATGACCACCCCGAAGAAAAAGGACCATCGCGAGAAACGACCGGACGATCACGCCAGTGCCCCGACCAACGAGGGTGAAGGCAACCGGACGGCAGCGAAGGCTTACAACGATGCCACCCACACATTCGTCGAGTCCGGCAAGCCGGCCGCCGCGGCCAAGGAGGCAGAGCGCGCGGTGTCCACGCCTGAAGCAGAAGAGTTGACTGCAGCGGAAGCCAAGGGCCGTGCCCGCGCACGTCACTAGAACGTGTCACGTGCGCCTCTCCCGCTGCTGATTTTCACGAGACAGGTCGCGCCATCCGCTCGCAAGGATGGCGCGACCTCGAGCCTGTGGCGATGAGACATCAATGGATGCGTCGCGAGACTCGGAGTCCCCGAGCGCTAAGGCGCCAGTGCCATATCGGCAACCGCGGCCGGCGTCTGTGACACCTCGGGACGGGCTGCCGGTGGCGCCAGGACCATCACTGTCTGTGCCTGCGCCTTGATCTCCACGTCGGGCGACACCGCGGGCGGCTGGGCGCGCGCGCGCCAGAGCCGGTCATCGATATGCGCATCGTGGCGGTTGGCGACCAGCGTCAGGCAGCGGCCGCGGCGCACGTCGGCCGGCGCCGGCGTGTCGGCGCCCTGCAGGCGATCCGTTAAATAGTCGATGAAGTCCTGGCGCCGATCGGCCGGCACCAGTGCGATATCGAGCAGGCCGTCGTCCGCCTGCGCCCCGGGTGCCAGTTCGACGGAGGGACCCACAGAGCGGATGTTCATGGCGCCGAGCAGAAGAAACTCGCCGGAAAATCCGATACCGTCCACGGCGCCTGCCAACGGGATCGGACGATAAGATGCGGCGAGTGCCTTCAGCGCCAACCGATCGCGATACAATTTGAAATCCTGATCATCGCGTTTGGCATCGCTGTGCTTGTCTTGTGCATGCAGCTGCGCCATGACCGACGCCAGAAGGCCGAAGCCGACGCCTTCAACAAAAGGCAGCTTTCCCCACGGCCCGCTCGCCACGCCGATGTCCAGTGCGCGATGCCGGGCCTGCACCAGGCCGTCGATATGCTCCTGCGGCGACAGAACGTCGATTCCCAGCATGCGAGCGATGTTGTTGGCGGTCCCGGTGGGCAACAGCGCGATCGGCACATCGCGGCCGGCGAACGCTGCTGCCACTTTCCCGACGGTCCCGTCGCCACCGGCGACGATGACCAGTTCGCCGGGATCGTCGATCAGGGCCTTCCAGCTGCTCTTCTTGTCGACACAGTGCGCAACGGTATAGCCGGCAGCCCGCAGCAACGCCTTGAGCTCCTTGCCTGAGTGCGCCGCACCGCCCGATTTGGAATTGTACACCAGACTGACGCGCATCGGTCTCCCCCTGCGTCTGGAAGTCGGTAAACGCAGGGGACCCTGGAAAGGTTGCCGCCCTCACACCGCGCGGCGGATTGCCGTCATCACCTCGCGCAAGCCACGGCCGATGACCTTGTCGCGGCGAACGACCAGCGCCAGCTTGCGCTGCAGGCGGGGCACCAGCGGGCGCGCGATGATCGGCAGGCGCTCGGCCTTGCGGATCGCCATGCCAGGCAGCACGGCACAGCCCAGGCCGGCAGCGACCAGCTCCTTGATCGCCTCGACGCTGCCCAGTTCCATGACCGGCGCCAGCCGCACGCCGGCGCGCGCGAACCAGGCATCGACGATACGGCGCGTGTGGCCGGCCGTCTCGTAGAGAACCAGCGGCAGCTTGGCCAGCGCCGCCGGTGTTGCCTGTTTAGGCAGCCGGTCGTCATCGGCGGCACCGACCACCACGAACGGGTCGTCGCGCACGGGGATCACCTCGAACATGCGGCCCGCCGCCGGCAAGGTGACCAGGCCGACATCGAGCTGGTTGGCTTCCAACGCCCGCAGCACGTCGCCGGTGTTGCCGGTCGTGACGGCGATATCGAGTGTCGGAAAGCGCCGCCGCAGATCGCGCAGCACCGGCGGCAAAAGGTAGATGCAGGCCGTCGCCCCGGTTCCGACGCGCACCCGCCCCAATGCGCCACTGACATGCGGCGCAATCGCTTCCAGGGCCGCCGCGACCGCCGCTTCGATGTGCTGGGCATGCTCCAGCAACGACACGCCGGCGCTGGTCGGCGTCGCGCGCTTGCCCACGCGCTCGATCAGCCGCACGCCCAGCCGTCGTTCGAGTTGCCGCACTTGCAGGCTGACGGCGGGCTGGCTGCGTTGCAGCCGCTCGGCTGCCGCCGAGAAGCTGCCCAGTTCGATGACCTGCATGAAGGCGTGGATCTGATCGAGCTTGAGGTCGCGCATGCCAAAGTTTCGCTTATGCTCGGCATGAGGTGCAACAGCTTCTCTTATGAGGTGCCGTGTCCCACCATGACGATCCATGAACACTGCGCATTCCCTTACCCCGATCGGCGGACCTTCGGCATGGCACGCGGCCGACCTTCAGGGTCGCGAGGACTGGATTCTCCATCTTGCGCCAAATGATATCGACGAGATCGATGCCGCCGTCGCCGACACACGGCGGCGCGGTCTGGCGATCATCGACATCGCGCCGGCGGATTTCCCCCTGCCGGGCCTGACGGTGCGCCTGCAGGCTTTGCGTGCTGCCATCAAGGACGGCATCGGTTTCGGCTACGTCCGCGGCATCCCGGTCGACCGATACGATCGCGACACCCAGCTGCGCGTCTATTGGGGCCTCGCCCGCCATATCGGCGATCCGGTGCCGCAGAACCGCAACGGCCACCTGATCGGCCACGTGATCGACGTCGGCGACGGGCCGCAGGACGTCAACAAACGGCTGACGCAGAGCACCGCCGAATTGGCTTTCCACTCCGACTCCTGCGATGTCGTCGGTCTGCTGTGCGTGCACACGGCGCGGCGCGGCGGCCAAAGCGCCATTGTGAGCGCGATCGCCGTGCACGACGAGATGCTGCACCGCGCAGCCGATCTGTGCGGCGCCCTTTATGATCCGGTCGTGATCGACCGCCGTGGCGAAGTGCCGCCCGGCCAGGCGCCCTGGTTCGCCATGCCCGTCTTCACGCAGCATCAGGGGCAGTTCAACAGCTACGGTCCTTTGCCACAGTACATCGAGTCGGCTCGACGCTTCGCCGATGCGCCGCGCATGACCGCGCGCCAGCAGGCAGCGATCGCGTTGTTCTATGATATCTGCGGTGACGATCGATTCTGCCTGCGCGTCCCCTTCCAGCCTGGCGATATCCAGTTCCTGCACAATCACCTGATCTTTCATTCGCGCACGGCGTTCGAGGACTGGCCCGAGCCGGTACGCAAACGTCACCTGCTGCGCATATGGCTGTCGCTGCCCGACGGCCGCGAACTGCCGCCGATCTTTCTCAACAAATGGACCAATATCACGCGCGGCACCCGCCGCGGCGGCGCGGTACTCGCACCCGGTAAGCCGCTGACAATCCCGTTCGACCCGGAGATACCGGCGTTCGCTTGACCGCAGCCTCTACTCTGCCGGTGCCGTGGGTATCGCGTGATTGACCTGATGGATGGCGGGACGGCTCAGCCGTGGCGGTTGACGTGCTGGCCGCTCCTTCGACATGCCGGCCAACACACTACCGTTCCATTGATAACCCTGGATCGGCATGGTCGAGATCATGTCGAAATCCGTATCCAATGCCTGGAACTTGCGGCGTATACGCCGCACCGCCGACCGCACATTGGTGCGGTAGCCCTCCTCGCCAGTGCCGCCGATGAAACCGGCATAGTGCATGCAGTCGTATATCTCGCGTGGCGAGACGTATTCATCGACCTTCGACGTCAGCAGCTGGATGACCTTGAACTCGCTCAAGGTCAGGTTGATGTCGACATTTTTCCAGTAAGCACGGCAGATGTGCGGCCGCAGCAGCAACGGACCGCAGCGGATCGTCTCGTCGGCCTGAACCGCCGGCACAGGCCTCGCCAGCAGCACGATGCGGTGGATGCGCTGGGCCAGAATCGCAACGCCCCGCGACTTGCTCAAGAAGTCGATCGCACCACGATCCAACGCCAGGCGTTCGCGCCGGACAGAGGCGTTGCTTGCCAGAAGCACGACCGGCAGCCGCACGCCGCGATGACGCAAGCGGACCAGCAGGTCGAGGCCCGACACGTCTGAAGGCGACCAGTCCAACACGATCACGTCACCACCGCCGTCGCCGGCAAAGTGGTTCAACAACTCGTGGCCCTTGGCGAAGCCGATGGCCTCGACACCATGGTGAGTGAGCTTGGAGATGATGACGTCGCGATAGGCGTCGTCATCATCGACAAGAACAACGCGGGTTCGCTCCGCGTTGTTTCGGCCACGACACACAGTCCCCGTTACCGGCGTCGTCATTGGTATCCCCGATCAGATAGCAGCACTCCGTTGGTACGCACACGGTGTGCCAAGGCGCTGGCATGCAGACGTCTGGGTCGAAACGACACATACAGGGCCCTGGTGTGGCCGCGCGGCAACAACAACCCGAATCCTACACAAGCATCATTGCAGGATCATAAACACGTACGGTGCCTGACCTATTCGGTTCCTTTGATTGCTCTCTGGCATCTCTCCGGAAAGAAAACTCAAAGTACACCAACCCGCCGCAACCCAATACCGATCTGGTGACCAGTCAACATTTCTTGATCATTACAGTAATTCAACTCCTGCGCTGATCTTAAGAGTTCACGTCAAGAAGAGCCACGAGCGGAAGGCGCAGACACACCTCTGCCGTTAAGACGTGAGGCGAAGAGGAACAGATGTGGCAAACGACAAGGTGCCGCGCGTGGCGACTGACCACGGTATGATCACGAGCGTGCGTTATGTCTGCATGATAACAAATGGCGCTCATGGCTGCGTTTCTTGGGGGAATCATGGCCGGCGGGCAGCCATCCGGGGCAACGACAAGACGCGCGCGAGGCAACCGAAATCCGTCGCAGACGCTGCCGCCCGGCACGCATGTCGGGCGCTATGAGATCGGCAAGGTCCTGCGGCTGGGTTACGCCGGCGTCACCTACCGCGCACGCGACACGACGCGCGGGGGCGACGTCGCTCTGAAGGAATATTTGCCGGTCGACATTGCCGCGCGACGCAGCGATCTCAAGGTGGTGCCGCGCCTGCATCAGCACGGCGACGACGTCGCGTGGGGACGAGAGCGCTTTCTCGCCGAGGCCCGAATGCTGGCGGCATTGGCTGTCAGTTCAGGCGAGCGTGTGCCGGGCATCCTTGGCGTCGACGAGTGCCTGGAGGCCAACGGCACAGCTTACGTTGTCGCGCCGCTGCCATCGCGCGACACGCTCGCGTCGCGCCTGTCACGAGAAGGACCGCTGACACCCGATCAAATCAACCGGCTGGTGCCGCCATTGCTGGAGGGTTTGTCGCGGGCGCATGCCGCTGGCATCCTGCATCTCGATATCAAGCCGGCCAATATTGTGCTGGATGATCAGGGTGTTGCGTACCTGTTTGACTTCGACGGCGCACGTGCGGCATTGGCCACGCGGCTGCCTTCGGCGACATCGGCGACGGCCTACGCCGCACTTGAGCAGGTCACATCAGCGCCGACCGGTCCGTTCACCGACATCTACGCCCTGGCGGCGACGCTCTACGAATGCATCTGCGGCGTGGCGCCACCACCGGCTATGGAGCGGCCCGGCGAACGCCTGGCGGCTGTGCCGCGCAAGACGGCGAAGGCGCATGACCCGCGCCTGCTGTCGGCGATCCAGGCTGGCCTGGCGTTGCAGCCGGCGGATCGGCCAGCGTCGATCGCAGCATGGCGCGCGATGATGGAGGCGACGACGGCAGCGCCCCATCCAACGCCGACGATTGCGCCCAAGCCCACCGAGGCGTCAGCGACGTCCGTCATCCCGCAGGCACGGCCCCCGGCGGCCGCCCGTGGCACTCCCCGGTCCTGGGAGCGCTGGCAGATCGCGCTGGCAGCGACCTTGGCTTTCGCCGTGATCCCGGCCGGCGTCGCCGGCGACTACGTGGCGTTTCCGCCGTCATCGCCGACGCGGCCATCCACCGTCGTCGCCACCGCAGACCTGCGCGAGACGCCGGACGCGCAAGCCGCCGGCGAGGCACGACGTCTGGCCGACCAGGTCGCGGAAATCGCGGCGGCGGAGGCGGCCTATCGTCAGATGGCTGAGCATGATGCCGCGCACCGCAATCAGGTGGCGGACGAAGCGCAGGCGCGCCTGGCGGCAGCAGCCGCTGCACACCGGCGGATCGAAGCCGAACATGCGCAGGCTGCCGCTGCGCAGGCCCAGACCGAGGCGGACGCCCGCCAGGCCGCGGCCGCAGCGGAAGCCACGCTCAAGCTGTCAGACCGTGACCGGCGTCGCGCGCAGGTGGCGCTGACGTCGCTGGGTCACGACACCTACGGCGCCGACGGACTGTTCGGGCCGCGAACCCGCAAGATGATCGCGGCGTGGCAGAAAAGCCGCGGTGCGTTCGATAGTGGATATCTGATCCCAGAGGATCTCGCCCTGCTCTGGATCCAGGCGGCGCCTGCGCTCGCCCGCTACGAGCAGCAGCTCGCGTTGGAAGAACAGCGCCGCCAGGAGGAGAAACGCCTGGCCAAGGAAGCGGCGACGCCGACGCCGGAAACCGACGAACCGACGTCTCAGTAGAAGAGCTGGAGCGACAGGCTCACCGGGTCGACTCGGCGACCGTTCACGGTGGCCTCGACGTGGCCGTTGCGCACCTGGATATGGATGTCGGCGATGCTGGCCTTGGCACCGTTGATGAAGGCGGCTGCCTCCCTATCGTGCACGAAGCATTTCGCTGATCCCGTGCTGTGCACGATGCGCATCTTGTACGCCGACGGCCGACGGATCTCACCGATGTGGAACAGGTCGATGGAATCGAGGCTCACCGGCCGCGACCGCGTCGGGCGGTGAACGATGTGGCCGTCGCCGACATAGATGCCGACATGGGTGATCACGCCGGGTCGGAAGTTGCCGTAGGTGTTGAGATACATCACGACGTCGCCCGGCCGCACGTCGGTGCGCGATATCTTGGCACCGACATCGTCGCCGGCAAACGAGTCGGCATAGCCGGGACCGAGATCGTCGGGGTTGGGCAGCAGACCGCGGTCGGTTGGCCGGCGCGCATTGCCGATGGGCACGTGCGCTTCCTGAAAGACCGCCCGCACGAACGCGGCGCACTGCGCTTCCTGACCGGGATGAAAGTCGCGCCCGACCCAATGGCGGGCAACCTCGACCACCTTGCGCGCATCAGCGCTGTGCGCCGGAGGCGTCGGCGCCATATGAGCATGACCGTGGCCGGTGGCAAATCCATCGCCGGCGACGGGCATGCCTGTGCCGCCGCCGGTATGCTGCGCGTGGGCCGCACTTGGCCTGATTTCCGCCATGTCCACTCCCGGGAGGTACCGTCCGGCTTGGCTCTACACCCATGATTTCGCACAGCAATGCAAAACATTTGAGACATCATAGCCTTCAGGCATAGTGTGTCTCGCAACGACGCATTGACCGACGCGCTACGCTGGCGCGACCGCGTGATGCGGCGTCTCCTGGCATGGTCTGGGGAAAGCGCGATAGCATAAATCTCGAATGGCGGAAGCGGCCGGGAACGAGGAAGCATGAGCATCAACCGCAGCGTCAGCCCATCGATTCGGGCGCTGATCACGTTTGAATCGGCGGCACGGCACGGCAATTTCCGCCAGGCATCGATGGAACTGTCGCTGACGCAAAGCGCCGTCAGTAAGCAGATCCGCCAGCTCGAAGAAATGATGGGCATCAAGCTGTTCGAGCGTGTGCGCCAGCGCGTGGTGCTGACCGATATCGGCCGCAAATATCTCGATGACGTCAGCCGCATCCTGGGCGATCTCGAGGAAACCACGCACCGCGTGATGGCATCGAAGGCAGGCGCCGGCGAGCTTACGATCTCCTCCCTGCCCACCTTCACCGTTTGCTGGCTGATGCCGCGAATCGGCGATTTCCTGTGCCGCAACAATGGCATCCAGCTCAACATGGCAACGCACTTGCTGCCGTCGTTCCACGGCAGCGAGTCCTATGACGCTGCCATCCACTACGGCACGCCCAACGTTCCCGGCGCCACCTCCTGCTTCCTGATGAGCGAGCAGATCGTTCCGGTGTGCAGCCCCGCCTACCGCAAGCAGCACGGTATCAGGACCCTCGACGACCTGAACGACGTTGTACTGCTGCAGCGTACGACGCGGCCCAATGAATGGTGCGACTGGAGCGAGCATCAGGGCCTGCGGCTCAGCGCGCCGCGTTGCGGGCCGCGCATCAGCCATTTTCCGGTCCTGACCCAGGCGGCCGTCTACGGCATGGGCGTGGCGCTGGTGCCGCGTTTCTTCATCCAGGACGAGCTCAAGGCCGGGCGGCTGGTGATGCTGTTCGACTCGGACTACACCAGCAAGTCGGGCTACCACCTCATTGTCCCGGACGCCAAATGGCACGCCCCGACGGTGCGGGCGTTCCGCACCTGGCTGCTGGAGACGATAGCCAGCGACGCCAAGCGCCCGGCCCGCAGCCTGCGGTACGATTCCTCAGCTGCGCCCGCCATTCACGCTTAGCACCTGGCCGGTAACCCAGCCGGCCAGGTCTGAGGCAAAGAAGAGTACGGCGCGCGCCACATCGTCGGCGCTGCCCAGCCGACGCAAGTGGATCGACTCAAGCAGGGCCTTCTGCCCTTCCTCGCCGTAGGCCAGCCACTGGCGCTGGGTGCGGGCACTGACGTTGATGAAGCCGGGCGCCACACTGTTGACGGTGATGCCCCAGGGGCCGAGTTCCTCCGCGAGATGGCGCGTCAGCGAGATGACCGCCGCCTTGGCGGCACCGTAAGCCACCAGGCGATTGCGCGCGGTGCGAATGCCCGCATCGCTGGAGATGTTGACGATGCGGCCGCCGCCGGCGGCCTTCATGCCGGGCGTCACAGCCTGCGTGCAGTGCAGAGCGCCGGTGCTGTTGACGTCGAAGACCGCGGCCCATTCCTGCGGCGAGACACTCTCGATGGGCCGATGCGTATAGCCGAGCCCGCCGCCGGCATTGTTGACCAGGATATCGACGGTACCGATCTCGGCCACGGCGGCCAACACGGCGGCACGATCGGTGACATCGAGCGCCTGGCTGTGGCACCGCGTTCCCGCCGTCTGCGCCGTGGCTGCCGCCGTCTTCCCGTCGATATCGCAAGCCCACACGCTGGCGCCGCAGGCCGCCAGGCTGAGCGTGATCGCGCGCCCCAGGCCACCCCCGGCACCGGTCACCATCGCGGTCTTGCCCGCCAGCGAAATCTCCATCGCAGTGTTCTCCTCGTTTATTGCCGGGAGCGCGCCGCTCCAGTGGCGCGCTCCCGGCAAGATCGCTCGCTATCCAGACACTTGCGCGGGGTTGCCGCCCATCCCGCGCGGCACGAACTGTGGGCCCAGCGGATACAGGCGCACGCCTGGCCGCAGGCGTTTGTAGTCGTAGCAGGTCGGGTCGACGACATGGCCGCCCGGTGCCAAGGCGACAAGGACCTCTTCCGCGATCGGCTGGAAGTGGGCGCGGAAATGCACCGTGCTCTTCAGCACCAGGATCTTCTGGTCCTTGGGCTCGACGCCCAGATGGCGGAAGATCTCCTGGTCATGTGCCTGCATGCGCTTGCTGGTGACGACGACGCTGACCCCACCCACCGTCAGCAGCGCGGTCGGTCCGAGATCGACCATGCGGCCGCCGACACAGGGGCCGGTGGTGGTGAATCGCCCATCCGACAGCCGCGTCACCCGGAACGTCGCCTGAAAAGGCATCACGCCTTCCGGACCGGACTTGCCGCCCAGCGCCAGGCTGACGCTGTTCCCCTCGCCCGCCTGGTGCGCTGCCGCGGCGGACTCGGCATCGCACAAGGCGCCGACCACGGCGCCTTGTGCATCAAGCCGGCACAGCGCTTCCAGCATGCCGGTGGTGTCGGCGCTGCCGCCACAGCCGGGATTGTCCTGGGTATCGGCGATCAGCACCGGCCGCCGCGCCGACGCCGCGATCAGCATCGCCTTCTGTACGGCCTCGTCAGGCTGCAGCATGGGCGCCGCGAACGCAGGCTCCAGCAATGCAATCGCGTGCGCCAGTTCGTCCGCGGCGCGATCCGCCGCCGCCTGGCTGAAGGCATGCGCGATGACGGCCGGCCCGCAGTCGAACAAGTCCGACGGCGGGAAGCCTGCCAGGTACGCCAGCGTCAGCACCTCGCCGCCCTCGCCCTTGGCTGCCATCGCGACGGCGGCCTTCGACGGGTCCACCATCGTGCACTGGTGATTGAGCGGCAGCAGGAACGGCAGCTTGCGCAGCGCCCGGCCGCGCGGACGTCCCTTCTCGAGCAGGCGCGCCATGGCGGCAGCGGCGCGCTGTCCCGTCTCGATGCGATCGACATGCGGGTAAGTCAGGTACGGCACCATCGCGTCGGCGAACGTCACCATCTGCGGTGTGACGTTGGCATGGTAGTCGAGGCTGATCACGACGGGCACGTCGTCGCCCACCACGGCCCGCACGCGGCGCAGCAGCTCACCCTCGCCGTCCTCGAAATCCTGCGTCACCATGGCGCCGTGCAGGTCGAGATAGACACCCGTCACCGGCATGGCCAGCGACAGCAGGCCCAGCAGTTCGGCCGAAATCCGCTCGAAGGCATCGCGCGTCACATAGCCGCCGGCGCCGCCGCTGGCCCACACCAGCGGCACGATGTCATGCGCATCGCCGACGGCGTCGAGGAAGCCCGACATCGCGAAGTTGCGGCCCGGCAGTTGCGCCAGCAAGTCCGCGCCGCGGCTGAGCGGCGGTCGATCACGATGACTGCAGAAGTAGCCGTAGTCGGTGACCGACGGCACGAAGCAGTTGGTCTCATGCTGAACGCCGCCGACGGCGATGCGGGCCATGATGTTTTCCTTCTACACGGATTGAACTGACGAATTTTTCGCACGGCAGTCGTTCACGTCCGCCGTTCCCCAAGCCTCTCAAGGGAATGCATGGTGACAGGCGGCCAGGTGGCCGTGCGCCGTATCGGTCACGGCGGCAAGGTCCGGGCGCTCGACGCGACACTGCTCGTCGGCGTGGGCGCAGCGTGTGCGGAACGCACAGCCGGAAGGCACCGCGGTGGGCGACGGTGGATCGTCGCGCAGCGAGGGCATGTCATCGAGGCTGCCGGGCGTCAGCGTCGGTGACGCCGCCAGCAGCGCCCGCGTGTAGTGATGTGCCGGCGCGGCGAAGATCTGCGCCGTCGGGCCGATCTCGACGATGCGGCCCAGGTACATGATGGCGACGCGATCGCACATGCGGCGCACCACCGACAGATCGTGGCTGACGAACAGGTAGGTGAGGCCCAGGCGATGCCGCAGGTCGTTGAACAGGCCCAGCACGGTGGCCTGCACCGACAGGTCGAGCCCCGACGTTGGCTCGTCGAGGATCACGATGCGCGGCCGCAAGGTCAGGATGCGCGCCAGCCCGATGCGCCGTTGCTGGCCACCGGACAGCTCGTGCGGATAGCGGCTGAGGAACGACGTATCCAACCCTACCGCCATCAGCATCTCGGCGATGCGCGCCGCCCGCTCGCGACGATCGCGCACGCCATGGATGCGCAAGGTCTCGTCGAGCGCATGGCCCACGGTCCACCACGGATCGAGCGCGGCACCGGGATCCTGGTGCACGTAGTGAATGCTGGGCCGCGCCCGGCGCGCCGCCTCCGGCCGCAAACCGGAGACCACCTGCCCGCCCAACCGGATACTGCCGCTCTTCTCCGTCAGCAATCCCAGGATGGTCTTGGCCAGGGTGGTCTTGCCGCAGCCCGACTCGCCGACCAACCCCAGCGCTTCGCCCTCGCGCAGTTCCAGGCTGACGCCATCGACGGCACGCACCTCGGCGCGCGGCCCGCCGAAGGCTCGCTTGCCGCCGCCATAGACAGTCGTGATGTCGCTGAGTGACAGGATGGGGGCTGCGCTCATGCCGCCACCTCGTGGCAATGTACGCACGCGACCATCCGAGCCGCGCCGCTCACCGCCTCCGGCCGCGCACGCTGGCAATCCGCCACCATCTCGGGACAGCGTGGATGGAAGCGGCACCCCGACGGTGCCCGCAACGGCGACGGCACGGCACCGGGAATGCCCTTCAGTTCCTGCGAGCGCTCGGGATGACAGGCCAGCAGCATGCGGGTATACGGGTGCCGCGGGTTGCTCATGGTCGCCGCCACCGGACCCGACTCGATGGTCTGGCCGGCGTACATCACGGTGACAGTGTCGCAGAGCTGCGCCACGACGCCGAAATCATGGGTCACGAACAGCATCGACAGGCCGCGCTCACGCGCCAGCTGTCGCAGCAGCTTCAGGATCTGCAGCTGCGTGGTGACGTCGAGCGCCGTGGTGGGCTCGTCCGCCAGTACGATCTGCGGCCCGCACGCCAGCGCGGCCGCGATCAGCAGGCGCTGGCGCTGGCCGCCGGAGAACTGGTGCGGATAGCGCTGCAGTGCCTGCTCCGGATCGGGCAACTGCACGGCGCGCAGCAGTTCGACCAGACGCTGGTCGTACACCCGCCGGCGCACCGCGCGCGGTTGGTTCCGCTGCGGATCATCGGCCGACATGCCGTACTGCCACATCGCCTCGCGCAGCTGGTCGCCGACGCGGAACACCGGGTTGAGCGCCAGCAGCGGATCCTGCGGAATGAAGCCGATGTCGCGGCCGCGCGCGCTCTGCGCAGCGCTCTTTTGGCCGGCAGCCAGCAGCGCGCGCCCCTGCAAGGTGATCGATCCCTCGGTGGCGCGACCACGGGCCGGCAGCAGGCCCAGAATCGCCTTGATCAAGGTCGACTTGCCGCAGCCCGACTCGCCCACCACGCCGTGGATGGATCCCGGTGTCAGGCGCAGGTTGACACCGTCGAGGATGCTGGCCGTGCCCTCGTCGGTGCCGACCGCGACCGACAGGTCGCGGATCTCCAGCAGCGCCGTATCGGTGCCGCTCATGACCGCGACCGCCGCAGCTTGGGATCGATCAGGTCGCGCAGTCCATCGCCGAACAGGTTGAAGCCCAGCACCGTGATCAGGATCGCCAGGCCTGGAAACGTGGCGGCCCACCAGACGTCGGGCAGATACTCGCGGCTTTCGGCGATCGCCAGGCCCCAGTCCGGGTTGGGCGGCGTGGCGCCGACGCCGAGGAAGCCCAGCAGCGCCGTGGTCAGGATGGTGAAGCCCATGCCGACGGTGGCGCGCACGATGATCGGCGACGCGACGTTGGGCAGCACATGCACGAACAGGATGCGTGTCTTGGACGCGCCCAGCCCCTGCAGTGCCTCGATGAACACGGTGTGCCGCAGGCGGCGCGTCTCGGCATAGACCGTGCGGCAGAAGAACGGCCAGTAGGTCAGCGCCAGCGCCGCCATCGCACTGCCCAGTCCGCGGCCGGCCAGCTGCGCAATTGCCAGCGCCAGGATCAGCTGCGGCACCGCCAGGAACACGTCGGTCACCCGCATGATCACCTCGGCCGGCCAGCCCGTCGTATAGCCGGCGTAGATGCCCAGCGGCACGCCGATAGCGATGGCGATCGCCACGACCGTCAACGCCACCATCAGCGCCCCGCGCGTGCCGATGATCACACGCGAGAAGATATCGCGCCCCAGGTTGTCGGTGCCGAACCAGAACTCGGCCGACGGTGGCTCGAAGCGGCGCAGGATGTCGCTGTCGAACACCAGGTCGGGATGCGGCAGCAGGAACGGCCCGAAGATCGCGATCCCGATCACGACGCAGATGATGACGAAACCAAGCACGGCCGCCACGTCGCGCAGGAATTTGCGGACGATCAGCATCACAGTTGCTCCGCGACCCGCGGGTCAAGCAGTGCGTGCACGATGTCGACGGCGATGTTGACCGCGGCGTAGATGACGCCGACCACCAGCGTCACGGCCAGGATCGCCTTGTAGTCCGAGGTCAGGATGGCCTGCACCGCGTACGAGCCGATCCCCGGCCAGTCGTAGATGGTCTCGACCGCGACGGCGCCGGCGATCAGGGCACCGAACAGCAGGCCGATCTGCGTCGTGGTCGCCACCAGGGAGTTGCGCAGCACGTAGACCCAGATCACGCGCCGCTCGGGGTAGCCGGCGGCTTTCTCATAGGCGACGAAGTCCTTCTGCAGGGTCTCCAGCATGCCTGCCCGCGTGAAGCGCGTGATGCTGGCCAGCGATCCCAGCGACAGGGTGAAGGCCGGCAGCAGCATGTGGCGCGCCGCCGTTGTGAGAAGATCGAAGCGGCCGGCCACCAGGCTGTCGATCAGGTAGAGCCCGGTGACCGTGGGCGGCGGCGGCATGCCGACCGGGATGCGACCGCGCAGCGGCAGCCAGTCGAGGTCCATGGCGAAGACCAGCTGCAGGATGATCGCGAACCAGAACGGCGCGATGGCCAAGCCGCCGACGGTGACGATGCGCACGGCATGATCGAACGATGAGTTGTAATAGACAGCGGCCAGCACGCCGAGCGGGATGCCGACGCCGGTGGCAAACAGCAATGCCGCCAGCACCAGTTCCACCGTGGCCGGCAGGCGGCGCGTGATATCGCCCAGCACCGGCTGCTCGGTGAAGATCGAGTTGCCGAAATCGCCGGTCAGGACCTGGCCGACATAGACCACGAACTGACGCCACAGCGGCTGGTCGAAGCCGTAGGCCTTGCGGATGGCGGCGATCTGCTCGGGTGTCGCATTCTCGCCGGCGAGCGCCGTCGACGGATCCGACGGCACGACCCGCAGGAGCACGAACGTGAGCACCAACAGCCCCAGCAAGGCCGGCAACGCCAGCAGCAGACGGCGCAACAGGAAGCGGGTCATGCGATCCTCCCCTCTCCCCCGCTGCGCGGGCGGAGAGGGTTTCATTTCACGTTAGCGACAGGAGGCGGAATTCGCTGCCGCCGCCGATGGGTGAGAAAGCGAAGCCCTGGATGCGCTTGCTCAGCCCGCGCATCTGGATGGTGTTGTAGATCCAGATGTCGGCCGCCTCGTCGACGACGATGCGCGAGGCCTTCTCGTAGAGCCCCTTGCGACGCTCGGCGTCCAGTTCACGGCGTGCCTCGCGCAACAGGCCGTCGACCTCGGCGTTCTTGTACCAGGCCGATCCCTTCCATGTGCCGTGGAAGGCGCTGTCGTACATCTGGCCGATCCAGTTCTCGGGGTCGACGAAGTACGCCGACACCCAGTGCAGCCACATGTCGGGCGACGTCTCGGGCTTGGTGGTCGCTGCCGCCAGCGGCGGCCACAGGTTGGGCACCACTTTCAGCTTGATGCCGATCTTGCGCAGGTCGGACTGGAAGACCTGCGCCGCCTGGGTCGTCTGCGCCTGCTGGTTCTGAGTGTGGATCTCGATCTCGCGATCGACCGGGGCGCCGGCGGCGCGCGCCTTCTCGAGTTCGGCCTTGGCTTTCTCGAGATTGAACTCGTAGCCCTTGAGGTCGGCTGGCGAACCCCACAAATTCTGCGGAATCGGGCCGGGATTGCGCACGGCGCCCTTCTTCAGGATGCCGTCGATGAAGCCCTTGTAGTTGAAGGCATAGCTCAGCGCGCGCCGGTAGTGCACGTTGTCGAACGGTGCCCGCCCGTTGTGCATCGTGATGACGAAGACCCGCATGGTCTCGTCGTTGGTCACCCGCAAGCCGGCGGTGCGCCCGATACGGTCGAGCTGATCGACCGGCAAATAATGGTCGATCGCATCGATGTCGCCGCGCATCAGCGCGCTCACCCGCGTGGTCGTCTCCAGGATGTAGCGGTTGCGCACCAGCTCGACCGGGTTGGCGTTGTGGCCCCAGCCCGCGAAGTGCTCCTTGAAGCGATGGAAGTCGATCGCCTCCATCGGCCGGTAGGTGGCGGGATCGAGCCGGTATGGGCCCGAGCCGGCCGAGTTGGCGCTGAGCCAGGCGGCACCCCAGTCGTCGTTCTTCACATTCGGCGCGATGACACGCGGATTGACGATCGCAACGATGGGCACAGTCGACAGGAACGGCGCGTACGGCACCTTCAGCTTGAACTGCACCGTGTAGCGGTCCTCGCCGACGCTGACGCTGTCGAGGATCGGCTTGAACACCGCTGCGGGACCGCGGTTGAGCGCCACCAGACGCTGGAAGCTGTAGACCACGTCCTCGGCCACGATCTCGCTGCCATCCTGGAACTTGGCACCCTGACGCAGCTTGAACGTCCAGGTGAGCCCGTCGGGGCTCGCCGTGTAGCTGCTGGCCAGCCACGGCACGATCTTCGGCGGATTGCCCTCGTAGCGGTAGAGCGTGTCGTAGGTGTTCAGCATGTAGAACACCATCGGCCCGTCGAAAATGACATGCGGGTCGAGGATGTTGGGCGGCCCCTCCGACCAGTTGAGCTCGTGGGTGCGTGTCTGTCCGTGCGCCCACGAAATGCGCGACACCATGGTCGCCGCAAGCGCCGTCGAGTTGATCAGAAGCGAGCGCCGGCTAGGCACGTTTCCCTCCCCTTGTTGATCATGTTGCTTGCTCCCTTCTCCGCCTGCGCGGGAGAAGGGATCACTGAAGATCGTGCAGCGTGTCGCGGATCAGGTCCTGGGCATCGTGCAGGCCGTCGGCGACCCGGTTGCGGGCGCGACGCAGCTGGGTCTCCAGCAGCCAGCGTTCCTCGCCCTCGGCTGTCGCAGCCAGCCGCGGCACGTCGTACAGGCAGGGAATGACGGTGCTCTGCGGCGTAAACCCGTAGGGATCCTGCTCGTAGACGCCGCAGGCGGTCGACTGCAGCGGCACCAGCAGGCGCGACAGCCGCTTGAGGCAGCGGTTGAGCCGCAGCGCCGCGCTGTCCGAGCCCTGCTTCTTGCTGAACCGCGCCGCCTCGCGTTGCGCGACATCGTCGAGCCGCTGGGCTTCCCGTATCAGGTCCTGGGCCATCGTCGCCAGCGCATCGACACCGACGCCGGCGCCGGCCGCGCCCAGCGCCGACAAGCGCTCGTGCAGCAAGGCCGCCACCGGCACGAAGCGGAACGGCAGCACCGGCGCCGTGCACAGTTCCCAGATGTAGGCGGCATAGAGGCGGATATGCTCGCCCATCAAGGTCCAGTCGAGCTTGTCGATGCGGTTGTCCAGCGTGTGGTGCCACCAGCCGTAACTTGCGTTGGCGGTGGCCTTGAGCTCGGCGTCGGTGTAGGCGCCTTCGGCCGCGAACATCGGGATGCCGATGCCGAAGAAACTGGCATCGCCGGTCTTGGTCGACGGCTTCCACTTCAGCGGCTTGTCGAGCATGCGCTGCTCGATGGCGGTGTGGAACGCCCGCAGCTCGCTGTTGGACTTGGTGCTCCACTGTGTGGTGCCGATGCAGCCCGGCTGGTCGATCTGCAGGTAGGCCACGCAGTGGGCGCGCAGGTGATCCCAGTTCTGGTCGCAGAACCAGGTCGACCCGGCCATGGTGCCGGTCTCGTGCGCCGTCCACAGGCCGAAGGTGATGCCGCGCCGCAGCCGGTCGCGATAGCCGTGGAACGCGCGCGCCAGCTCGACCATGCAAGCGTTGCCGGCGGCATTGTCGGTGGCGGCCTCGCCGAACCAGCCGTCCTGGTGGCCGCCGACCAGCAGGAAGTCGTCGGCTTCCGGCGATGACGCCGCGGGCGACAGCCGTCCCACGGTGATCTCGACATCGCGCCAGCCGTTCTCGACATGGGTGTGGAACCAGACCTGCACCGTCCCCTGCTCGCACTGCGCCTTGAGCTGCAGACCGGCAGCACGCGAAATGCCCACGCACGGCAGCGTCGGCATCTGGGTGCGGATCGTGTCGGGTGTCGGGTTGCCCCAGGCCGGCTTGACCGACCCGTAGGGCAAGGCCTCGTTGTCGGCCGGACCCCAGTTCATCATCACGGCGCCGATGGCACCCTTCAGCGCCGCGATGCGCTGCTTTTCATGCCGTCCCGGCGCGTAGGACAGCTCTGTCAGGATGATCTTGCCGCGCACATCCTTGCCGGCGTAATCGTCGAAGCCGCCGGGGCCGACATAGACCAGATCGCCGCGCAGGCCGCCGACGGCGGTCTGCAGTGAATGCCCCAAGGTCGTGGCCTGGATGGCCCGGGCCTGCGGGCTTTCGACACGCAGATCGGCGTGCTCCGGAAACGAGACGATCGCCGGCAACGACTGCACGGCAGCATCACGGACACCGGCGGCGATCAGGGCGTCGCGATTGTAGTGCGCGCCGCGTGTGCCGTTGGGGCTGCCGGCCGCGCGGTACGGAATGGCGACCAGGTCTTCGACGTGCTTGCGGATGGTGTCGACACGGACATCGGCGCAAACCGGCGCCTCGCTCTTGATCTCTGCTGCCATGACTGTCTCGCTATCCATCTTCATATCCACCATCAGCGCGTCGCGACGGCCAGGTGTGCCAATTCGGCGATGTTGCTTTCATCGAACCCGCGCGTGCCCGCTTCCACTGCATGGATCATGTCTACCAGCCTGTGCAGCAACGGACAGTCCAGCCCGTGCATGGCGCCGATGCGCACGATCAGACCCGGCTGTTCGTCGACCTCGGTCTTACGCCGGCGCACCGCCATGTCGCGCCACATGCCGGAGTGGTTCTTGGTCGTGGTCTTGCGGTAGGCGATCATGCCGTCCAGCGACGCCTGCCGTTCCGACGCGCTGCCGTCAGGCCGATAGGCAGTCGGATCGAAGCCGTTGAAGCCCTCGGGCCGCACCTTCTCCGCCGTCGCCACGGCAATGGCCTCGCCGGCCAGGCCGTGCCACAGCGGCGCCCAGTCGGGACGCGCCAATGCCTCGCCCATCGGCAGATGGCTGAGGGCGGTGGCGAACAGCAGGGACGAATAGGCCAGCTTGCCCCAGAGATAGCCGCGGATGTTCTGCGTGCGCTTGACCGTTTCGTCGAAGTCGCGCAGCACGGCGTGCAGGTGCGTCAGCCGGTTGGTGATGCGGCCGTCGAGTTCGCCCACTGCAAGCGCGCCGCGGCCGCCATAGAGGATACGGCCGGGCTCGACATAGTCGGCGCCGAAATTGACGAAGGCGGCGATCGTGCGCTGCGCGCCGATGACCTCGGTGATATGGCGATCGTTCAGTCCGTTCTGCAGCGACGCGACGAAGCCCTCAGCGGCCAGGAACGGCTGCAGGGCGCGCGCGGCGGTTGATGTGTGTTGCCCTTTCACGCACAGCAGGACGGCATCGAACGTCCCTTGCAGCTCGTCGGGAAGATAGGCCGGCGCCTTGACCGCAAACGTCGCCACCGGCCCCTCGATGCGCAGGCCCGCGGTGCGGATGGCCGCCACATGCTCGGCCGCGACGTCGACGAACGTCACGTCATGGCCGGCGCGGCGCAGAAATCCGCCGATCGTGCCGCCGATGGCGCCAGCGCCCCAGACCAGCCAGGCTGTCACCGATACCTCACGTTACAGACGCAGAATGACGAAGGACGCTATGCGGGCATGGCGCCAGCGAAAAGCGATTTGACGGACACAGTTGATCGCCAATTGGAACCAAGAGGGCCGCGAGGCGCAAAAGTCATCATCTGGTGGAGAGATGTCGCTTTACGCGCCCGCTGCGGGTCGATGGATATGCCGGCCGCGAACTCAACAGCGAACGGCAGCACCATGGACAGTCCCAACGACAAGCCCAACCCCGACAGGCCTCGGATCGTGATCCTCGGCGCCGGTGCCGTGGGCGGCTACATCGGCGGCAATCTGGCCCGCGCCGGGCACGACGTGATCCTGGTCGATCCGTGGGCCCAGCATGTCGATCACATGCGCCGTCACGGCCTGCGGCTGGAGGGCACCTCGGCGGAAGAATGCTTCACGACGCCGGTGCGCGCCCTGCATCTGGGCGAACTGCATGGCCTGTGGCGGGAAAAACGGATCGACATCGGCATCATCTTGCTCAAATCCTACGACACGCCGTGGGCTGCGATGATGTTGCGCGACCTGCTGGCCCCCGGCGGCTTCGTCGTTACCATGCAGAACGCCATCAATGAACCGGCGATTGCCGACGTCGTCGGCTGGCCGCGCACGGTGGGCGGCATCGCCAACAAGATCGTCGTCGAACTGGTCGCGCCCGGGCACGTCCGCCGCTCGATCAAGAAGGGCGGCGGCGGCTTCGAGGTCTTTCGCATCGGCGAGGTGCACGGCCGCATCACGCCGCGCATCCAGCGCCTCAAGGACATGCTGGCGGACATCGATTCGGCCAAGGTGATCACGAACCTGTGGGGCGAGCGCTGGTCCAAGGTCGTGCAGAACGCGATGTCGAACGCCGTGTCGGCGGCCTGCGGCCTGCCGACCAAGACCTACATCGAAGAACCACTGACGCGCCGGCTCTCGATCCGCATCGCGGGCGAAGCCGCCGATATCGGCCAGCGCCTGGGCTACCAGCTCGAAGCCATCAACGGGCAGGAACCGTCCCTGTGGATCGAGGCCTGGCGCGCGGCCGGTGGCCAGACGAGCGATACCGGCGCCCTGCAGCGGGCCGAGGCGATCCTGCTCGACCTGGCATCACGCATGGTCTCGACGGCGCGGCCATCGATGGGCCAGGACATCGTCAAGGGCCGGCGTACGGAGATCGACTACCTGAACGGCATGATTGCGCGCCAGGCCGCCGATCACGGCCTGCAGGCGCCCGCCAACGCTGCCCTCACCCGGGTCGTACAGGCCATCGAGCAGGGCCGCACGACACCAGGCCTCGATGCCGTGCGCGCGATCTGAGCGAGCGGAGACGCGATCCTATCTCAGCCGGAAACCGAGACGGTTGACGAGCACCAGGAAGCCCGGGTCGCGGTGCAGCAGGTTGAATGCCGGGTCGATCACCAGGTTCAGCACTGCGGACTCGCGGCGCTCGAAGGCCAAACGCAGGCCAGCCAGCGCCGCGGCACCGTCGCCGGTGAGCGCATGGGCCTGCGCCAGATCATAGGTCGACGACGTGCCGGCGCCGTGGAGCCTCTTGCGTTCGGCCAGCATCGCGGCGGCCATCGCCGCCGGGCCGCCCTGCTCCAGGCCGCGCTGGCCGGCCAGCGCTGTCTCGTAACCGGCCTCGTCGCCGCGCAGGCAGACGACACGCAACAACGCCGCGAGATAGAGCGCGTGATCGCCCAGCGACAGGCGGATTGCGGCGAGATAGGCATGCGGCGGCAGGAAGTCGGGCGACGCCACGGCCAACTGCGTCAGCACGGCCATGGCGTCGGCGCGCTGGCCGGCATGGAACAGGATGCGCCCCTTGTCGGCGAGCACCGAGCGATAGACCGGGTTGAGCGTCTGCGCCGTGGTGATCTCGTCCAGGGCTTGGGCGAAGCGACCCATATGCAGCAGCGCCAATGCATAGCGGTGATGGGCGAGCGACGATTTCGGATCGAGCTGCAGGGCGCGCTGGAAGGCGGCGAGCGCACCCTTCACGTCCCAGGCACCGTAGAACATGACGACGCCCAGCAGGCTGTGCGCCTCGGGTAGCCTGTCATCGAGGGTAACGGCGCGCTCGACCGCGGTCCGGGCGCGGGCATAGGCGTCATCGTCCGGCATCACGGTGAGACGCCGCAACTGCGTGTAGCACAGCGCCAGCCCGACAAAGGCTTCGGCGTAGTGCGGGTCGATGGTGATGGCGTGCGTGAAATGATGCAGCGCGCGGTCGATCCCCTCCGCCGTCTGCATGTTGTAATAGTACATGCCGGCAAGGTAGAGCTCGCGCGCCTGCGGGTCCGTGGACCGCGCCGCGCCGATGTGTGGCACTGTCGGCGCCGGCAACGGGGCTGTCGCCGGAGCGGTCATCGACGCGCCGCCGCCTTTCAGCCACGCCGTCAGTTCGCCCACGAAGCCGAAGACCTTGGTGCCGCCGCGGCCCGGCACGCGATGGACCGGCAGGCCGCGAGCGGCCTCCCAGCGCTTGACCGTCCGTTCGTCGCGGTTGAAGAACGTGCCGATCTCTTTCCAGCTGTTGAGGCGTCGATCGGCGATCGCACTGCCGGTGTTCGCCATGATGTCTTGTATCCCGGTTGGAGAATGGTCTGGCACCACCATACGCGCGAATGAGCCGGCGCTCCCCTCTCCGCGAGGAGAGTTGACAGGACCAGCACCTTATGATCCGCCCCGCAGGAACAGGCGCGCCACCGCCTGCGTGCGGCTGTGGGCGCCGAGCTTGCGGCGCGCCCGCTCGACGTGGAACTTCACCGTCGTAGGCGCGATACCCAGGATGCGCCCGGTTTCCCAGTCTGATTTGCCGGCCGCCACCCAGCGCAGGCAGTCGTTCTCGCGCGCCGTGAGCTTCTCAATCTGCGGGCCGCCGGGATCGACATTCTTCAGCGCCCGGCAGCGCTCGTGCGCCAGGAACGACAGCATGTAGAGCCAGGCACGCTGTTCGGGCGGCGGCGACGGCAGCGACCGCGTGCTGAGCAGCGAAGCGACCGCGACATAGCCGCCGGGCCCGTGGATCGGCACGACGAAGCCGTCCTCCAGCCCGCAGGCCGCGCTGAAGGCGCTCAAGGGCTCCTCCTCCGGCGGCTCCGGTCTCATGGCCAGCAACTCGGCCCAGGTGAACGGCGCAATCCGGCGGCGTGACTCGGCAATGACCGAATCGATGGCCGACATGTTGTTGTCGAGATACGTCTGCCGCCAGACATCGGGCGTGTTCGAGAAGAAGACATAGGGCGGTGGCCCCCGGTCGGCAGGCAGGAAGGCGGCCAGCACGGAATGGGTGTAGCCGGAGGGCGCGATCGCGTCAGCGAACGCCGCGGCCACGGCGGCAATGTTGCTGCCGGCCTCGATGCGCGCAGCGGACTGCCAGCGTGCCGCCGTCGATGCCCGCCTCACGTCGGCATGCCCCCGATCCTCTCCCCGCGCGTACACGGCGGCCGCGACGCCTCTCCGCGCGGAGAGTTGACGGCGATCACGCCTTATGATCCGCCCCACAGGAACAGGCGTGCCACCGCCTGGGCGCGGCTGTGGACACCGAGCTTGTTGCGGGCCCGCTCGATGTGGAACTTCACGGTCGTGGGCGCGATGCCCAGGATGCGCCCGATCTCCCAGTCCGACTTGCCCGCCGCCACCCAGCGCAGGCAGTCACGCTCGCGCACGCTCAGCGGCTCGGGTAGCCGGCTGCGCGACTCGACGCCCTCCAGAGCGCGGCAGCGTTCGTGGGTCAGGAACGACAGCATATGCAGCCAGGCCCGCTGCTCGGCGGACGGCGGCGGCAGTTCGCGCGTGCTGACCAAGGAGGCGACACCGAAATAGCCGCCCGGCCCGTGAATGGGTACGACGAAGCCGTCCTTCAGGCCCCATTCGTCGACCAGGGCGCGCAGCGGCAATTCCTCGTCGGGCAGCGGCACGTCGGCGCGCAGTTCGGTCCAGGTGAAGGGCGCGATGCGGCGGCGCGATTCGGAGATGATCGAATCGATCGCCGACATGTTGCGCTCGATGTAGTCGCGCCGCCAGGACTCGGGCGTGTTGGTGAAGAAGAGATGCGGCGCCGGCCCCTTGTCGGTCGGCAGGTAGGCGCTGACGGCCGAGTTGGTGTAGCCGCAGGGCGCGATTGCGTCGGCGAAGAACGCCGCCAGGGCAGCCATGTCGGCGCAGGCCTCGATCTGCGCCACGATATCCCAGCGCAACGCCGTCATGGGCGCCACGGGAAGCGTGCGCAGCAGAGGGATAGGGAGGCTTTCACGACAACTTTTTATCCGGTCCCACGCTGCCGTGCAGTCGAAACTTGCGGTGTCTCGCCTTGCCCTGCCCTGCCCCGAGAAACCCTCTGCCGGCGCCAACGCCCTTCCCTACGGTGCGATCATCGACTTGTGCAGGTGGCCGCGATGGATCTGGATCTGGAACTCAGGCTCCTGATGGAAATGATCGAGACGTTCGAGGGCATGGCCAGCGCCGAAGCCGCGGCCGCCTACTGGAGCTCGACGGTCCTGCCGCAACTGGCCAAGATCGCGGCGGCCACCGGCCTGGGCCGCAAGGTTGCCCAGGAATTCGCCTATCGCGCGCTGGGCTTCCTTGCCACCAACATCGCCTCGGACGCCGAGATCGCCATGCTGAGCGGCATGCTGGCGCGCCGGCAGATGAGCCTGTTCATGCAGCGTGCCGTGGCGCGCGCCGCGGCCGCCGGCATCGGACCACAGGATGCCATGCCGCTGGTGGCACTGACCCTGATCGGCGTCTCCCTGATCGGAACCGCCCGCGAAGTATCGGCAGCCACCAACGACATCGAAACCTACAAGCAGTACATGTCGCGCTACCTGGGACATGTGTTCCGCCACGCCCAGCTCAACAGGAGCCGGCACCTGCCGCCGCCGGCGACGTTCGACCAATGGCTCAAGCGCGACCGCTCCGGTGCCTGGTGGCAGTTCTAGCGCCGCCGACACAAGCATTGCCAGCACGCGGCCGGACGCGGTTGAATGGCCGGGCGCCGGGGGTGCGCCAATGATTCTCCGCCAGATCGAAGCTTTCCAGGCCGTCATCGAACAGGGAACCTTCAGTTCGGCTGCCGCGGTCATCCGCGTCTCGCAACCCACCGTCAGCAAGCTGATCCAGAACCTCGAGCGCACCCTGGGCTACAAGCTGTTCCAGCGTACCGGCAGCCGGGTGGTGCCGACGCCGCGGGCGCTGGCGCTCTATCACGAGGTGCATCGCGCCTGGCGCGGGCTGGATCGCCTGGCATCGGCAGCGCAGACGCTGCGCCAACCGGCGGCCGGCCACCTGCTGGTCGGGGCCGACCCGACGCTATCCTTGGGGTTCGTGCCCAAGCTGCTGGCGTTGTTTGCCACCGCGCACGCCGACGTCGCCTTCACCCTGGAGTGCGAGAATGGCCGCATCCTGGCCGAGGCCTTGCGCGCCGGCACCATCGATATCGGCTTCGTGACCCGGTCGTCGCCGGCCGACAGCGTCAGCGGACAGACGGTGGTCAGCGGTGAGATGGTCTGCGTTCTGCCGGCCGACCATCGGCTCGCCAACGCCAATGTCCTGCATCCGGACGATCTGGCGGACGAGGCCGTGATCGGCCTGCTCGACGGCACCGAAACCCGCCGCGCCGTCGACCGCCTTTTCGACCACATGCCGCGCCGGCCGCGGAGCGTGGCCGAGGCCACCACCGGCCTGGGCGCCTGCATGCTGGCAGCCGAAGGCATCGGCGTCGCCCTGGTGCCCGACCTCAGCGCTGCCGCTGCCCTGCAGGCCGGCGCCGCCGTCGTCGTCCGCCCATTCCGGCCGATCGTGCTCTACACCATCGACTACGTCCTCTCCGCGTCGGCGCAGGCCCAGGCCTTGCCGGCGGCGCTCGCCCGTTTCGCGCTCGAGCGCGGCGGCGCCATCCACGATGCTGTCGGGCAGCGCTGGCTGGGCAGCGTCGCCTTCACCGCCGCGATGATCCCGGTGGATCTGCCGCATGCAGCTTCGGCAGATTGAAGCCTTCCAGGCGGTGATCGACGCGGGCACGTTCAGCCGTGCCGCCGCCCGCATCCGTGTGTCGCAACCGACCATCAGCAAGCTGATCGCGGCCCTGGAACGTGCACTGGGCTATACCCTGTTCGAGCGTCATGGCGGGCGTGTGGTACCGACGCCTCAGGCGCTGGCCCTGCACCAGGAGGTGCAGCGCGCCTGGGCCGGCATCGATCGGTTGACGTCAGTGGCCCAGGCCCTGCGCGCAACGGCGCCGGCGCGCCTGGTGATCGGCACCAGCCCCATGCTGGCCATGGGCTTCGTGCCGCGGCTGATCGCGCTGTTGCGGGCGGCGCGGCCGGACGTCGAGGTTGTGCTCGACACCGACAACCTGCGGCCGATGATCGAGAACTTCCGCAGCGGCGCCATCGACGTGCTGGTCATCACCCAGTCGCCCAGCGCGGCGCGGCCGATCGTGGTCAGCACGCCGTTTGCCAGCGGCGAGCTGGCCTGCGTGCTGCCGGCGGATCATCGTCTGGCCGCCGCCCGCGCCATCACGGCCGCCGACCTGGCGGACGAGCCCTTCATCGGCCTCGCCGCCGTGCCCTCGGCGCGCCGCTCGATCGACCGCGCCTTCGAGCACCAGAGCGGCCGGCCGCGCATCGTGGTCGAAGTGACCTCGGCCCTCAGCGCCTGCATGCTGGCAGCCGAAGGCATGGGCATCACCCTGGTCGGCGATATGACCGCCGCGCGCGCGATCCAGGCCGGCGCCGGCATCGTCGTGCGCCCGTTCCGACCGGCCGTTCCCTACACCATCGACTACGCCACCGCGCGCCCGCCCGACGAAGCGCCACTGATCGGCACCTTCTGCCGCCTGGCCCGCAAGCACGGCCCGGCACTGCATGCGGCACTCGCACGCCGCGCATGAACGACCGCCTTGGCTCGCGTCAGGCCAAAATACCGGCAATCCCCTGTCCATATTTTCCAGGTCACCGTATCCGTTGAATTCGATAAGTTCACTTTATTGTTTCTAGCAGATAAACGATAAATATCCCGACTAGCGCATATTGAAAAAATATCCCAATTGCCGTATAAGAAACGAATGATACTGGCTCGCACCCCTCAGCAGATTGGCAACGCCATTCGCCGCGCCCGCAAGCAACTGGGTCTGAATCAGGCCGGGCTGGGGAAACGCGCCGGGATTCGCCAATCGACCGTATCGCTCATTGAGACGGGCAATCCGGCGGCGCGTATTGATACTGTGCTGGGGTTACTCGCCGCGCTGGAACTGGAATTCCAGGTTGCGCCAAGAACGAAGCAATCCTCGTCGGATATAGAGGACTTGGCCGGCTGATGGGACGACAACCCCGTCATGTCCCCTTGCGGGTCTATCTGAACGATCGCCTTGTCGGACGCCTGACCAAGGCCCCCAGCGGCGCAACAGCGTTTCGGTATGATGCGGCCTGGCTGGACCTGCGGGACGCGATCCCAGTGTCTCTTTCCCTGCCGCTGCGCGAGGACGCTTACCGGGGGGAGTCCGTCAATGCCGTTTTTGAAAACCTCTTACCCGATTCCGACGCGCTGCGGCGGCGCGTGGCGGAAAAAGTCGGTGCGCGCGGCACCGACGCCTACAGCCTGTTGGCAAAGATCGGACGCGATTGCGTCGGGGCTTTGCAGTTCATCGCCGGGGACGACGCTATCACGCCGAATGACGGCATCAGCGGCGAGATCGTTGATGACGAACAGATTGAGACGCTCCTGAAAAATCTGGCGCAGGCGCCGCTCGGACTTCATCGCGACGATGGTTTCCGCATTTCGGTCGCCGGCGTGCAGGAGAAAACGGCGCTGCTCTGGCATGAAGGACGATGGCTCAAGCCTCACGGCACGACGCCGACCACACATATCCTCAAGACGCAGATCGGCACGCTGCCCAACGGTATTGACCTGACCGACAGCGTCGAGAACGAGTTCTATTGCCTGGCCCTGGCCGAAGCGTTTGGCCTGCCGGTCAACAAGGCGCGGATCGCCACCTTCGGCAAGACGAAGGCGCTGGTCATCGAGCGGTTTGACCGCCACTGGACGAAAAGCGGACGACTGATCCGCCTGCCGCAGGAGGATTGCTGCCAGGCTTTGTCGGTGCCGCCGACCCTCAAATATCAGGCTGACGACGGGCCGGGCATGGTCGCGATCCTCAACCTTCTGAAGGGCAGCGACGCACCGGCGAAAGATCAGCAGACCTTTCTTATCGCGCAGATGCTGTTTTGGATGATCGGCGCGACCGACGGCCACGCGAAGAATTTCAGTGTATTCCTTTCGCCCGGCGGCGGCTATCGCATGACCCCGCTCTATGACGTGCTGACGGCGCAGCCCAGCCTTGACCGGCGCCAGATCGCCCGCAAGCAGATGAAGCTGGCCATGTCGGCCGGGACCAATCGCCACTACCGGATCGATGAAATTCATCCGCGCCATTTTCTTCAGACAGCCGCAGCGGCCAACATCCCCGAGAGCGTCGTTCGCGCCGCCATCGCGCATGTCGTGGAGCACGGCGAACGCGCCTTTGCCCGCGTGGAGGCCGCACTGCCGGAAGATTTTCCGGCAGAATTGCACGCCCGCGTCAGCGCGGCGGCGCTGCCCCGGCTGAAGGCGTTAGCAGAAGCGGAAGCAAAAGGCTGACGTTGCAGCCATGACAACCGGCGCCCATCTGCTGGCCAGACACCGCCTGCCCCTTTAGAACGAACCGTATGGTGAGGAAAATTCCACCGACGAGTCGCCCGGTGTATTCCATCACGATTCTTGTGCTATGGTCGGCTACTGGGAGTAGCATACCGGGGATTTTATGAGCGTTTTCGTCGTATCGGGGTCGACCTTGTGCGTGGCCCCCAACAAGCATGCAGATTGTACAACAAGTTGGGGCCCTTCTGCCGCATTGATGAGCGGCTCGGCATTGGCCCTTCTCATCGGCCTCGCCATCCCGTCCCCAACCCAAGCCCAGCTCACCGTGACCGGCGACGTCGTACCGGTCGGCGCGACATCGCCCAGCTGGTCGGCGGGAGGCGTGCTGGACGTCGGCGCCACGGGCGCCGGCAGCATGACCCTCTCGGCGGGCGCCGCGGTCACGAACACACTTGGCCGTATCGGCGCGAACCCCGGCTCCAACGGCACGGTGATCGTGAACGGCACAGGCGCGACCTGGACCAACACCGGAAATTTCTTTGTCGGCTTCAATGGCACCGGCTCGCTCACGATCGAAAATGGCGGTGTCGTCACCAGCGCCGGCTCCTCCATCGCCACGCTCAACAGCGGCATGGGCGCGGTGACGGTCAATGGCGTCGGCTCGGCATGGCGCAACAATGGCCATATCACGGTGGGCGGCAGCAGCACCGGGACGCTCACCATCACCAACGGCGGCCTGGTGGCCACCAACACGATGACCATCGCCGGCCCGCCCCTCCCCGGTCAGAATGCCGGCACCGGCACGCTCAACATCGGCGCCCCGTCGACAGCGCCTGCCGCGCCGGCCGGACGGCTGCAGACATCCTCGATCCAGTTCGGATTCAACGCCCACGGCACGATCAACTTCAATCACACCGACAGCGGCTACACGCTCGCCTCGGTCATGAGCGGCCGCGGCACCATCGAGCAGCGTGCCGGCACCACCATCTTGACCGGCGACAACAGCGGCTTCATCGGCACCACCATGGTGAGCGGCGGGGTTCTCCTTATCGCCGCTGGCGATGCCGGTGGCCTGGGCGGCACCACCACTGTCGGCGCCGGCGCCGTGTTAGGCGGCATCGGCCGTCTCGGCAGCGGCGATCTCACGCCCGTCGCCCTGACCATCGCTGCCGGCGGCGTCCATGCTCCCGGCACAGCTATCGGCACCCAGGCCGTCGTCGGTGGGTATGTCAATCGCGGCACCCTGCGGATCGAGGCCAGCTCGACGCAGGCCGATCGCGTCATCGTGACCGGCGGTGTCGACATCAGCGGGGCGACGCTCGACCTGCAGCTGTCGCCGACCAACGCAAATGCCTGGGGCATCGTCGCCGGGCCTTATGTCGTCATCGACAAGCGCAGCCCCGGCGCGGTCACAGGGATGTTCGCCAGCGTCACCAACAACCTGCTGTTTCTGGATCCGACCGTGAGCTACGCCGGCGGCGACGGCAATGATGTCACGCTGCGGCTGGTACGCAATAACGTGACGTTTGCCGATATCGCCGCAACGCGCAATCAGCGCGCTGTTGCCGGCGCCATCGAGGCGTTGCCCGAAACCAGTCCGATATGGGCCGCCATCGCCTTTGGTGCCGACCCGCAGGCCGTGCGCCGCAACCTTGATCAGGTCACCGGGGAAATCCACGCCAGCACCCGCTCGATGTTGATCGAGGACAGTCACTACGTGCGCGATGCAGTCCTCGGCCGCACCCGCCAGGCCGGGTTCTCGACCAGCGCGGCACCGCAGTTCGCCGCGCTGGCACAGGCCGCTGACCAGGCACAACGACCGCAGGACGGTACCACGATCACGGCCTGGACCCAGGCCTTTGGCGCCTGGGGGCATACGGCCGGCGACGGCAACGCCGCGCGCGCCAGCCGCAGCATCGGCGGCGTCCTTGTTGGCGCCGACGTCCGGTTTGCCGATACCTGGACTGTCGGCCTGGCGACCGGTTACACGCGCTCGACACTGGATATCAACAGCCGCTCTTCGCGGGCGTCGATCGACTCTTATCATCTCGCTTTGTACGGCGGCGCACGGTTCGGCGCCCTTGGCCTTCGCCTGGGCGCGGCCCACACCTGGCACAGCAGCGACACGTCCCGCAGTCTCAGCCTGCCGGGCCTTGCCGATACGCCGCGCGCCGACACCAAGGCACGCACCACGCAGCTGTTCGGCGAAGCGGGTTACGCCTTGGGCCTCGGCGGCGTCGCCGTCGAACCGTTCGCCGGCTTGGCCTGGGTGCATCTCAACAGCAATCGCTTCGGCGAGCGCGGTGGCGCCGCCGCGCTGCGTGCCGCGAGCGGCAGCGACAGCAACCTGTTCAGCACGTTCGGCGTTCGCGCCGCCAGCGCCGTCTGGCGCGAAGACAACAAGGTCCTGACCCTGCGGGGCACGCTGGGCTGGCGCCATGCTTTCGGCGACGTCACGCCGGCCGCGCGGCTGGCCTTCGCCGGCGGCGCCTCATACGGCATCGAGGGCGTGCCGATCGCGCGCAATGCCATGCTGGTCGAGGCCGCCTTCGACCTCGGGATCGGCCAATCGATGACGGTCGGCGCCGCCTACAACGGCGCCTTCGGCTCCGGCATCCAGGACCACGCCATCAAGGGCAATCTCACGCTGCGGTTCTGACGACGCCGGCGCATACCTCAACCCGGCGCATCAAACCGTCCCGAATACCCGGCACTTCTGCGGGGCTACACACCATCCATCCTATCTGTAATGGTTTCTCTGCCACCGCCTAGGTTCCAGTTGTCCATTACGGCCATCCGAAGGGCCTGCGTCTCAGATCGTGGAACTAGGGTCGTTCTGTTGGTCTGGGCACGGTCTCTAATTTTCCAAGCAAGATCCATTGATTCAGCCTGCGCATCTCCTCTGATAATGGCGTCAGCCTGCCACGACATGCCCGTATGGACATACCACAAGGAAGCGGCAAGGCAGGCGGCCATCTCATTTGAGATGGCGAGAATATTGGCCGGTTTCTTCGAACTCGCCATGACGTCAAATATGGCATGCGTCGCTTCATGCACCATGATCCACAGCTCATTCGTATTGGCCAACTGAAGAGTTCCCGCCGGCGCTTCTCCATATCGATCGTTCGGGAACAAAAACATGTTTGGGACTGCGCTCTGAACGCCGTCCCCCTTGATTTGGTCGGCCAGGCCCTGGTTGGCTATGTATTGCGCCACTATCTGTTTTCCGCTGTCAGCCGTCACTTTCGCCACATCGCATGTGATCTTGCGGGCGCTCAACGCACTATCCACCAATGTGAATCGGACGTGCGTTACGACCAATCCACCGTCCTGGAGTTCGAAATTGACCTTCCGTAGTGCGGGACTGCGGAGCAGGTTTTGCAGACGTGAGGTCAAGATTTCGTTGGGCATTAGACCTCAACTCCCATCCAAGCGGTATGCCCGCGACGTGCGCTTTTGCTCGTGGCGAACGACGTCAGTAGCGGATCGCGCGCGTGCCGGCGTCCTTCGAATAGAGGACGCGGCGCCCGAAAATCTGCTCGCTACTGTCCCGGGCTGCACGGAACAGCTCGTAGATGTCGCTCTCGCGATCGCCGAGTGGATGCAAGGCCGACGCCCGGCTGCGCGCTGTCAACGACATCGCCTCCACGGACCTCAAGTCGATCGGCTGTTTGTGCCGCCTTCGCAATGTCGTGGAGCATGGCGAACGCACCTTTGCCCGCGAGGAGGCGGCGCTGCATCGGCTGGAAGCGTTCGCCCATGCGGACGCAGAACCTGACGGCGGTGCCGCTGGCGATCAGCGTGATCGGCCTGCCTGAACGGCGGCGGAAATCTGTAAGGATTGCCCTTTGGAAATATATGAGATATCCTCATAAGGATATCCTTCAGCAGCGGGGATCTCCATGCCCTTGTTCATCAAGGATGATTCGGTGCTGGCCCTGGCCAAAGAGTATCAGAGTCTCACCCAAGCCCGGTCGACGACGGACGCCGTCCGATCCGCCCTGCAAGCCGCCATCGCGCGGGAGACCAGGCGCATTCCCCTGAGCCAGAGATTGGCGAAAATCCGGGCGCAGACCCTGGCCGAGCGCAAGCCCGACCGTCGACTCGATCGCAAGAAGCTCGCCGATCGTCTGTGGGGCGAGTGATGTTCATTGATGCATCCGCCGTCATCGCCAGCCTGACGGGAGAGCCCGAAGCCGAAATCGTTGGCGCCAAGATCGACGCGGCGCGTACCGCGTTTGCGGTATCGCCTGTATCGCTGCTGGAAACGGTTGCCAACCTCGCGCGCATTCTGCGTGAGGACCATGACACGGCGCATGCGCGCGTACAGGAATTCCTGCGTGTGCTTGACGCGCGGACCGTGTCGATCACACCTGAAATCGGCATGACGGCCATCGCCGCGCATGCCAGATACGGCAAAGGCAGAGGTCACAAGGCCCGGCTGAACCTGGGCGATTGCTTCGCCTATGCCTGCGCCAAACAGTTGCGTGTGCCCCTGCTGTGCGTCGGTGACGACTTCATCCACACCGACGTCAAAGTGGCCTGACGGATCCCCTATGGCGTGGACGGCAGCCCTATTCTGGCCATGACCGCGTTCCAGCGCTTGGCGTCTCGCGCCTGAAGCTTGGCAAATTCGGCCGTCGATGCCGTGGCGAGGCCGTCGGGCGGCTTGTCGACGCCGTCGACATGCGGACCGAACGTGTACGTCACGATCTTGTCCAGTAGGCGGAAGGTGGTCTCCCGCAACTGCGTGCGCTCCTCTTCGCTGATCCCCGCCCAAGGGCCCCCGGCATAGGAAAACGGCACGCGCTCAATCGGCGCCGGAACGTCATGTCCGGAACGTGCAGCGGCACCGATCCGGGAGGCAACAGTCTCGAAGGTCCGGCCGTCCAGTATCGCCACCCCGCAATGGGCGAATGCGTGGGCGACCGTGCCGTCCTTCATGAAGGGGTTATATCCCCCGATCATTCCCGTTCCGATCAAGGCTCGGAGCTTCTCCGCATGGGTGAGCTTGTCGAACGGCACGCCGGAACCACTGATAAAGATGATGACGTCCGCCAGCCCGCTCGGCACGACCCTCTTCAAGCGTTCGATGATCTGGGGCCTCGCTTCGAGCCTCTCCCTGACAGCGAGATCTGCCGGACTATAGGTGACGGTCTTGATCTCACACTTGCCGGCCAATCTTTCCGCCAATCGTGCTCGAACATGGCTGTCGATGCCCCAGTTCACTTTCACGAATTCATCTTCCGACGTGCCCGAAAACAGGACCTTGAAAAACCGCGTCCACTTCAGATGCACCGTGTCGGTGAATGACGTCAGGATCACCACCGACTTGATACGCTCCTCCGACATGGGTGGCAGTTCCTGGCGTGCCGAGACACAGCCGCACGCCGCCAGCGCCAAGGGCAGCGCCAAGACTCTCCGTCGCTTCATGTTCGATCCCCAACGCTGCGTCGTTCGTTCTAGCCCTTGGCGTAGTGCTGGCGCAGGTCGCGTTTCAGCAGCTTGCCGCTGGGGTTCTTGGGCAGCGTGTCGGTGAAGATCACGCGCTTGGGCACCTTGAAGTGCGCCATGCCGGCGCGGCAATGGTCGATCACGGCCGTCTCGGTCAAGGCGTGGCCGTCCTTCGTCACGATGATGGCGGTGATCGCCTCGATCCAGTAGGGATCGGGCAGGCCGACGACGGCGACCTCCGACACACCGTCGAGCGTGTAGATCATCTCCTCGACCTCGCGGCTGGCGACGTTCTCGCCGCCGGTCTTGATCATGTCCTTCTTGCGGTCGACCACCGTGACGATGCCCTCCGCGTCGACGGTGGCGAGGTCGCCGGAATGGAACCAGCCGCCGGCAAACGCTGCCGCGGTCTTCTCAGGATCGTTGAAGTAGCCGGTCATCAGCTGCGGCGAGCGGTGCACGATCTCGCCCACCGCGCCCGGCGGCACATCGTTCATGTCGTCATCGACGACCCGGGTTTCGACATTCACGACGGGCTTGCCGGCAGCGCCCGGCTTGCGCAGCTGGTCATCGGGGCCGAGCATGGTGGCCAGCGGCGCGATCTCGGTCTGCCCATAGAGGTTCCACAGCCGGACGTCCGGTAGACGCCGTGACAACTCCATCAGCACCTCGACCGGCATGATCGAGGCGCCGTAGTACCCTTTACGCAGCGACGACAGGTCGGTGCAGTCGAACAGCGGCGAGCGCAGTAACACGATCCACACCGAGGGCGGCGCGAAGAACGCGCTGATGCGATGGCGCGCGAGCAATGGCAGGATCACTTCGGGCTTGGGCTGGCCGGTGATGACGTTCGTCATGCCCACGTATATGGCCGGCCCCAGGAACGTGTCGAGCTGCGCGCAGTGATAGAGCGGCAACGCGTGCAGCATGCTGTCGCGGGGCGTCAGTTCCTCCTCGATCACGCAACTGACGTACTCCCACAGGATCGCCTCGTGGGTCAGCATCGCGCCCTTGGGCAGCGACTCGGTGCCGCTGGTGTAGACGATCTGCGCCAGCATGCGGTTGTCGAGTTCGACCTCGGGCCGCGAGTCGTCGTCCGACAGCAGCCGGTCGAACGGGGTGAGATCACCCGGCGGCGTCGCAGGCTCCTCGCCGGGCAGCCAGAACAGGGTCCGCACACTGGTGTCGAGTGCTGCGGCGGCACGGCCCAGCGCGACGAAATCAGGACCGACGGCCAGCGCCTTGGTGCCCGAGGCACGCAGGATGAAGGCGATCTCCTCGGCGTTGAGCATGAAATTGACCGGCACCAGCACGGCGCCCAACCGTGCCAACGCGAAGCGCATGGCGGCGAAGGCGTGCGAATTGCGCGACAGCACGGCGACGCGGTCGCCCAGCGCAATGCCCTGCGCCGCCAGGCCATGCGCCAGGCGGTTGCTGATGCGGTCGAACTGCGCGTAGGTCCACGCCACATCGCCGCAGATGATGGCGGGTTTGTCGGGGTAGCGTCGCGCCGTGCGGCGCAGAATATCTCCGATCGTGTGCTGGAAGACGATGCGCGGCGGCATGACGCTACCCGACATGATCAGGCGTCCTTGCTGTCGAACAGCAGAACGTCGGCACCGCCGGAGGCGAAATTGGCCACGTCGGCACCCGCTGCCTGCCCTTCCGGCGACCCCATCCCCTTCTGCAGGTCGGCCATGCTGTCGAATGCCAGGATCGCGACCAGGTGGATGTCGGACGCACCGGCCGGCGTTCCCACGCCGCCTTGGCTGACCTCGTACGTCTTCAGGCCCGGGATCTTGTAGGCCAGCGGAATATGCGTGCTCTTGTAATAGGCATCGAACGCCGCCTTGTCCTTCGGCGTCTTGTACAGCACCACGACCTTGGCCATCACTCTCTCCGCTCTCTCGGTTGTCGACGGGGTATGTCCGCCGTGCGGCATGCTACCCGCCCGGTCCGCGATCGCCAAACCGGCATGAGCCGGACACAGAGTTGCGTCCACGGCCTTCCATCCGCCTGCCCTAATCTTGTCGCAAGACAACCTTAGAAGTCTTATTAACGCAACGATATCAGGAGCAACCCGTGTCATTCCGAGCGGTTGTCCATCGACGTCTCGTGATCCGGTCCGCCAGCGCGCTGCCGCTTCTCATGGCGTGGGGTGTGTCCGGCCCCGATGCCGTCGCCCAGTCCGGCCCGCCGGCGGAACGTCTCCCCTCCTTCGAAGCCGCCCTGAAGGCCGACATCCGCACGTTCGCGGCAGCCGACCTGTCGAACGTCCAGTTCCTGCAGGACAAACTGTCGACACGCCTGGAGGAAGGCCCCAGCAGCAACCCGCGGCTCACCATTCGCCACGGCAAAGGGGGACGCTTCGCGCGTCAGGAGATTGGCGACGTGGAGTTGCGCACGGAGAAGGACAGCGGCGCGCAGAGCATCCTGATCATTAACTTCGTACAGCCCCGCGTGCAGGCCTCGACCTTCGTCGCATCCTGGCCGGACGCGACGCTGACGCCAGCCTCGCCGCATGCGTCCGGCTCGACGCCGTACTGGGGCTTCAAGGAAGGCGGCCGCCCCGTCTTCATCGGCATGCCCCGCGACAAGGATCTGATTTCTTCCGTGTCGTTCCACCGCAAACCTTAGAGCGCCTTACTGGCTCGGCCGGTTGACATGCCCTCAGGTGCGCTTCGGAATCACAGGGACCAGCAGAAACGACTCCCGGCCGGGCCCCGTGTGAAGGGTGGTCTTGCCGCCGAAAATGCTTGTCGGCCGGTCGAGCGCATCGTCGTGACGCCACGGGCCCGATCCGCCGCCCAGCGGATCGCCGTCGGCCGACGGACGGCAGAAATCATGGCCACGGATATCGAGTGCCAGGCGACATCCGGCCGGCAGGACAATGCAGGTCGGCCAGATTTCAACGTCGAGCTCGTAGATTTCCCCACTGACAAGAGGCTGCTTTTCGTCGTGCGTGTGATAGGGCTGAAACGGTGTCGAGCGTTTGGCGCAGAGCTTTCGGTGTGACGCCCGCAGCCAGCCTTGCGCCAGGGGCGTGTGCGGATCAACCGTGCCCTGGAACTCGACCTCGCGACCGTCAGGCGCGAACGCTTGCAGCGTCACAAACAGATCGGCATCGACTGTCGATGACGATACGAACAGCTTCAGCGCCAGTGGTCCGGTCACCTCTGTTTCCACCGTCAAGGGCGGCGACATCCAGCAGAAATTGTCGACGGTTGCCGCAAACGTCGCTTGAGCCTTCTGCGTCGGCGTCTCCCAGGTCAGCGCGCCCTTCCCTGCGTCAAGGTACAGCTTCGTCCAAGCCGTTCTGGCGAGAGGCCATTCGTTCTCCTTGCGTAGCTCGACCGCGTCCGTGAACGGCCGGCGCAGGTTCAGCCAGACACGGGCTTCCTCACCCCACCCGTTCGTCTCTCCCTTCAGGAAATGGTCGAAGAACCTCTTTTGAAGTTGCAGCCCATAGTCGAGGTAGAACCACTCCTCGTGGCGGCCGGGGTGCGCTTCGAGCCACTTCTGTGTTGATGCGGCATGCACGAATGCCGCGAAATTTCCCCGCGGGTGCAGGCCGAAACCGGCCCAGCTTGCGGCACTCAAGAACGGCGTGATCACCTTCGACCAATCGGGAGAGCGATCCTGGTACCAGTGTTCGTCCATCTCGCGGGCGCGCGCGTTGGCAAGGGTTGCGAAGCGGTTCGCGGCGCGTTGCGTTTCCGACAATTCCGCGGGTCCGGCGGATGACTCGTTCAGCCACGGGTCCGGCGGTGCCGCCGGAGTGCCATACTGAACCGAAAGAACCTGGCGCGGATACCAGAGCTCGATGAACTTGTTGGACAGAATGCCGCCATGACGGAAGACATCGCGGTAGGAATCCGCCGCGCCCTCCCATGGAATCATCGCCGTCAGATGCGGTGGCTGCAGCGCCGCGACGCGCCATTGGTTCATGGCGTAATATGAGATTCCGTTCAAGCCGACCTTGCCATTCGACCAGCGTTGCGTCCCCGCCCATTCGATCGCATCGTAGTAGTCGAGCGTCTCGCGCTCGGAAAAGATGTCGAGGATACCCGGCGAGCGTCCGGCACCGCGCGAGTCGACGCGGATCACCGCATAGCCCCAGGCAACCCATATCTCGGGGTCGACCGTTTCCCACGCCAGGTATCGGTGCTGCGAGCCGGCCAGCAGGTCCGGGTGGTGTTGAATCATCCAGTCCCAACTCGGCTTGTAATGATGGTCCTGGTACCTGACGCCTTTGCCGTAGGGCCCCATCGTTATGATCACCGGTACGGGCTCGGCCCTGTCGGGCCGATAGACGTCGGCACGCAGCTCCAATCCATCGTCCATCGCGATGGGAACATCACGTTCGATAATCATGGCTTTCCTTCCATTGCGAAGATCTGCGCCGGACTGATCGCTACTCGACGCTCACGCCGGCCTCGCCCACGAGCAGCCGCCATTGCTCAACGAGTGCGCGGTACATCGCGGGAAAGTCCTGCGGCCGCTCGGTCGCCGGATCGACGCCGAGGTCGATCAGCTGGCGGCGCAAGTCCGGATCGGCAATGACCTTGGAGAATGCTGCAGCCAACCCGTCGACGACGGCTTGCGGCGTTGCGGCGGGCGCCAGGAGGGCCTGGAAGCCGCGCGCCAGCGAAAACCCCGCCACGCTTTGGGACGCGAGCGTCGGCCATCCGGGATAGGCCGCGCCCTGTTCAGGGCTGGTGGTGCCGATGAGAGTCACCAGCCCGCGCTCGACGTACGGTTTCGCCGAGACGACGATCGCCAGTTCGATCTCCCCGGCCATGAGAGCCTGCACGGCGGCAGCTTCTCCCTTGTACGGCACATGCACGATATCGACGCCGTTGTGCTTTTTCAGGACTTCCCCGAACAGATGCCCGGCCGAGGCGTGGCCAAAGGTGCCGTAGCTGAGTTTGCCGGGATGGGCGCGCGCATAGGCCAGGAGTTCCTGCGCATTCTTGACGGGCAACCTCCTGGAGGTGATCAGCGCCAGCTGCGTTTCGCCGACGCGCACGATCGGGGCGAAGCTCTTGATCGGGTCATAAGCAAGCGTCTTGTCCAGCGCGGGCAGCACGCCATGCGATGTCCCGTTCGCCAGCAGGATCGTGCAGCCGTCCGCCGGCGCGTGCATCACGGTGGCGCCACCGATCGCGCCACTGGCGCCCGGCTTGTTCTCGACGATGATGCTGCCGCCCAGTCGCGGTGCCGCCTTGCTGGCCACCAGCCGTGCGATGATGTCGGACAGCCCGCCGGCTGCGCTCGGCGCCACGATCGTCATCGGCCTGGCCGGACATTTCTGCGCGGCGCTGGGCCATGCCATCAGGCACAGACAGGCAGCGACTGCAAATCGCCTCAGCATGTCCCCTACCCTCAATGCGATGCGAGCGCATCGTGGCGGGCAGACATGAGCGCCTTTCAGATATATTGAAAATAGTAATTTCTGATCATAGGTATGTTGATCCATGATATCTGTCATGGACCTCATCTCGCTTCGCTACTTCGTGGAGATCGCCCGGCAACGCAGTTTTTCGCGCGCCGCGATCTCGCTCGGTGTCGTTCAGCCGGCGCTGACGCGACGCGTCAAGCTGCTCGAGGAGCACCTCGGCGCGGAACTGTTGATGCGACACCGGCGCGGCGTCGAGCCGACGGAAACCGGCCTTCTCGTCCTTGAACGCGCCGAGCTCATGCTGCGCATGGCGCAACAGCTTGAAACAGAGGTGCGATCACAGGGCGCGGAGCCGGTCGGAGAGGTCGGGTTTGGTTTTCCGCCATCCATCGGCGTCCTCTTCGTCGGCGAGGTTCTATCCGAGTGTCTCGCCCGTTACCCGCGCATCAAGCTATCGCTGTGGGAGGATTTTTCATCCGCCGTCCGCGACGCTCTGCTGTCCGGCCGCATCGATATCGGCATCATGAGCGCCGAGGCAGAGCATCCCGATCTCATCGTCGACCCTCTGTTCAAGGAAACGATGTGGCTGATCGGCAAGCCTGAACGTTGGCCCTTCAAGACGCACCGGATAAGGCCAAGCGACCTCGACGATCTCCCGCTCTTGTTCGGCAGCTTCACGCGCGTGCTGCTGGAGCAGTTCCGGGCAAAATCGCGCTCCAGCCTGCGCGTCGTCGCGGAGATCGACTCGTCGACGCTCCTGATGCATGCGGTCAGCGCCGGTGCCGGATTTGCCGTCGTCCCGTCGTCATGGGTTGCACGTCAGCTGCGGGAGAAAGAGTTCGTCGGCGCGCCGATCGAGGGACTCGACGTCATGCGCGGCCTCTTTCGCCACCGTGGCCGACCGCCGACCCGGGCCAGCGTTGCCTTGACGGGCCTGATCGCCGAACAGGTCTCGCGGGTCGTCTCGGCGCACCCCAAGACGTTTCGCCGCGTCGGCACGGCTACGCCCGCAACCTGACGGGATCGAACGTCGGCAGACGCCCCGGCGCGAAGGGACGCAGGTCGACGGTGCGCGCCGCGCCGTCCAGGATCAGTTCCGCCATCGCCTCGCCCGTGGCGGGTGCGTTGAGGATGCCCCACACGCTGTGGCCAGTGGCGATGTAGGCATTGGCCACGCCGGGGATGGCGCCGATCAGCGGCAGGCCATCGCGCGTGACGGGGCGATAGCAGGCCTGGCGCGCCTGCACCGGCGCCCGACCCAGCGCCGGCGACAGCTGGCGGCAGATGGCCGTCAGGCGATCGATGGCACCGGGATCCGGCGCCACCGCCGCCGGGTCGACCGGCAGTGGCGCCTCGCTGGAGATCGCGCAGACATAGGTGGTGCCGTCGGGACGCGGGAACAGCTCGGGCGACTGCACGTCGCCGGAGGGCTCCTCGATATCGACGAAGGCTGCGTGCGCCGGCCCGCCTGCGCCGGTCTCGAAGACCACGCTGTGCCCCTTGAGCCCGAACACCGCCGGCAGTGGCAGCCATTGCGTGGCCAGGATCGACCACGGTCCCATGGCGATCAACACCGCATCGCCGCTGACGACCGCGTCGTCGACCACGACGCCGCGCGCGGCGCCGTCCTCGCGCACGAGGCCGTCGACCGTACCGGCGCGCAGCACGGCGCCATGCGCCGTCGCGGCCTGCATCAGCGCCGCCGTGAAGGCACCGGGATGAACCTGCGCCGTGCTGTCGGTCGATCCCAGGCGCCGCTGCCGGCGCGCCTGCGGCGAGAGCCAGTCGATGGCGGCGATGCCACCGTAGGTATCGAGTCGGCGATAGCCCCAGTCACCGTCGATCTGCCGTGCCAGCTCGGCATGCAAGGCGAAGCTGCGCCGGGCCAACGCCTGAAGTGGCGAGCCGTCGCACCAGTCCAGCGCCAGGAACCCGCCCGACTTGCCCGACGCGGCGCAGGCGAGCCCGGTGCGCTCGATAACGATCACCTCGATGCCCCGACGGCTCAGGAAATAGGCGACTGCCGCGCCGATCACGCCGCCACCGCAAATCAGGACACGCATGGGTTCCTTCCCGATCGATCATATCCTTCAAATGAAGGACGCGCTGTCTACCGCGCACCGTTAGTTTCGCTGACACGGAGCGTCGGCCTCAGCTTGGCAGGAGACATTGCAACGATGCCGGAACCTTCTGCAAAACCATTTCTGGAGCGCGGGGCGCGTTGCAACAACACAGCCGCCCTGCAGCATGCCCTCAATCTGAACTGCAAGATGGACAAGGCGCTGCAGATCGACGGCATCTTCGGCGAGGCAACGGATACTGCGGTCCGCAAGTTCCAGAAGCAGAGCGGTATCAAGATCGACGGCAGGGTCGGCAACATCACGGGCGGACAGCTGTTCGACATCGTTTCACTCACGCGCACGCTCAGCGTGGAGATTCCCAAACCGGTCTCCACGCTTCTCGCCAGTTCCGGAACGCCCAAGCCGCCCGCACTGACCCCACCGACCTTCAACGATGTCACCGGCACGCTGCTGGCGCGCCAGCGGTATGTCAGCGGCTGGCTCCAGACGCCGCGCGTCGAGAAGAATGTCCTCAAACTGCCCCCGCTTGCGATGCCTCTGGCCGGTCTCAGCCCGGAAGCCATGAACGCCCATGGTATCGGCACGCAGATCCTGCGCAGCCTTCCCGTTGTCGGCCCTCTGTTCGACCCCGCGAAATCATTCCAGATCGCCGCCACGCTCGACTTCGCCGGCAAGATTGCCCTGGTGAAAACGGTTCCGATCGTGGTCATGCCGAAGGGCGGGTTTGAGTTCGGCCTGACGCCACGGGTTTCCTTGGGCGACATCTCGGCGGAGGCCCGGTTGTCCCTGGGACCGCCGCCCATCGGCGTGCAGTTCGGCAACATCCTGACCATGCGGGCTGGCGTCGAGACCTGGGGTGGCATGCGCGGCTCGGTCGGCCTGGGCGGCGTTGCCGGCGAACTGACCGCAGGGGCGCAGGCCAAGCTCGGCGCCGAGCTGCGGTTGGTGCGGACGCCCGTGGCTCTCGGACCATTCCGCCGCGGCCTGGGGATCGACCTGTTCCTGAACGCCCATGCCGGGTTCAACGCGCGACTGACGGTATCGTCCGGCCGGGGAATCGAGGGTCAATACCTTGCCCCCGACTTCGGCGGGCTGCTCGGACTGAGCGTCTTTCTGGAAAAAGCGGAACCTCCCCGGCGCTGAGCGACAGGCCGACGTCGTCCTCAACCGAACCTGTCGCGCGCTCGCGCCGCCGGGCTCTAGATCTTCGTCCAGTCCATCAGCCAGTTGTCTTCCCACGTTGCGCCGCCGTCGCGCGATACCGACTGCCGCCAGCCGTGCGCGCTGCCCGTGATGCGCTCCCATATGCCACGCACCTTGATCGGCTTGTCGCCGTCCGTCTCGTCCGCGACGAACCAGCCTTCGCCGTTGACGAAGCCGCCCATCATCCCCGGGCCCCGCAGCACGCCACTCTTGGCATTCACCCACACGTCGCTCCACACGCCGTTCTCGACATCGATGAGACGCACGCCCATGCCGGTGAAATCGCGCGCCGGGATCCGCAGTTCCTCGATCAAGCCGGCGCCCTGCCACACGGTCCAGCACGTCGCCTCGCCCGCGAACGCATCCCATACGCCTGGTGATTTGAGTCTGCGGTGGTCGATGCGCCATTCGCCAATCAGGAAATCGAACTCGCCCGGCTTGGCCCTGCCCGGCGTCAGCGCCAGCGCCAAGGTTTGCGCCTCCGTGAGCGTTGCGTTGCCCGCCAGCGCCTCGACGGTCGACAGCTTCCGGCTTTGCTCGTTCATGCGGTACCCCCTTTTGCGGTACCGTCACGCCTAGCACGCATTACCTGTCATCCTGTGTCAGGTATCCGCGGCGCATTTCGCCATCGACAGCACATGCCTGGACTAGCGTCGTGTAATACTCGACCGCTTCCGAGGCGGATGTGATAGTACGGTTGCAAGCGACGTCTGGGCCGCTGGCGTCAGACGTGCGCGTCCGGCTTCAAGCTTTTCGCGCCAACGACTGCCGACGTCCCATGCGATCCGCCACGCCGCCGCAAGTTCGACGGGACGTCTGCTCGCCAGAGCTTCGATCAGAATCGCCGCCTGCTCAACGTCTTTTCCCGATTTCGCTTGATCCCGGCGCTCGGCCGCAACGATCAGCTTATGGACAGCGTAGCGCTCCGCGCGCGGTATTGTGACGGGAACACCGCCACCATAAAGCAGGACGGACCGCTCCGGTTCGTGAATCAGGAAGTCGAGATGGCGCAGTGGCTGAGCACCGGCGCCCGCCAGCGCCTTCATTCGCGCGGGCCTGCCCTGATGCCGGTCGGAGCCTCGATTCGGCGTCAGGAAGTCGACGGCGTAGTCCCTGGCATTGCGGTAGCGCGTCGATACGAACGGATCATTGATGTCTGGAATCTGTCGGAAGGACGGGTCGACTGCACGCAAAATGTCCAATGGTGCGACGATAATCTCGCCGATGTTCTCCGATATCCCCCAGAACTGGGCGAAGTCGTCATCCTGTGTCATCAGCGGGCGGCCTCCGACACGAACACCCAGCGTGCCGGCATATGTCTGAAACGCGAGCGTTCCAACAAGAACGCCCCGAAGACGGAAGAAGCCAGCCTTCCACATCGCCTCGACGATCGATCCGGAGAGCGGATCCGGCGTCGGCAGGCCCGCCGCTACAAGGGACCGGATCAGGGTCTGCCTTCGCTTGAAGCCCGACTTCAGTGCGCCGAACCGGGTGACCCGGTCGGTGATGGATTGATCGGAGACCGGGCCGACATACTTATTGAGCATCCTGTCGCCGGCGCGCCACTGGAAATGCCAATACAGCCGCCCTTTGGAGCGCTTGCGCACGAAGCTGCCCCGCTCGCTGAATTCGGTATCGAACTCGGCATCCAGGCATCGCTGCTGCAGTTCAGCGAACATGGTCTGGGTCGCCAGATCGATCTCTTGCACAGGCCCTCCAGGTTGACCATCAAAATGGAAATGATGGTCAACCTTGTCTCCATCTCTCGCAGAAGACAAATTCTCCATATCAAGAATAATCATGGGAGCGGATCATGACGTTCAGGCAGATCACGCTGATCGATCAGGAAATCATGCGCGAAGGCGGGCGCGACCTCACATCGCCAACCCGGCGCATCGCGGCCTGCGGTGTGCTGGCCAATCCCTTCGCGGGCAAGCCGCCGATCGATGACTTTTCGGCCCTGATCGACCTCTCGGTGCAGGCCGGCGAGGTCCTCACCGCCCGGGCACTCGCAGCACTGGCACCGTTGAAGCCGCGCGGCTACGGCAAGGCGGCGCTGGTCGGCACGGCGGGCGACCTCGAGCACGGCGCCAGCATGATCCATGTCCGCATCGGGCTCGCCATGCGTCGCGGGGCCGGTGGCGGGCCGGCGCTGATCCCCGGCAACGCCAAGGTCGGCGGTGCCGGCGCGGCCATCGACATCATCTTCGGCGGCCTCGAGGACGCCTGGGACTACGACGCCATGGACACCATGACGGTGTCGATCGCCGACGCTCCCAGGCCCGACGAAATCCTGCTGGCTGTCGCCTTTCTGGGCGGCACGCGTCCCAATGCCCGCATCAAGGGCGCAGCCCAGGCACAGGTGGCGCAGGTCGTGCGTGAAATCCGAGGCGGTTGAGCCTGGCAAACCATGCGATAACGCCGCCGGGCTTCGGCAACAGGATATGATCAATGAAGCGTGCTTGCGTCATTCGCCACCTCGCCTTCGAGGACCTCGGCATTCTTGCGCCGGTTCTCGCGGCGCACGGCTACGACATCGCCTATCGCGACGCCGGCGTCGACGATATCGGTCCTGCCCTGGCGACGACGACCGACCTGCTCGTCGTGCTGGGCGGGCCGATCGGCGCCTACGAGGATGCCATCTATCCTTTTCTCGCCGGCGAGATTGACCTGATCGAGCGCTGCTTACGCGCCGAGATACCGGTGCTGGGCATCTGCCTGGGGGCGCAGTTGATGGCCCGCGCGCTGGGCGCCCGCGTGTATCCGGGGGAAAAGGAAATCGGCTTCAGCCCGATCACCCTGACCGGCGCCGGCCGCCGCTCGTGCCTGCGCTGGGTGACCGAGGCCGACGGCGTCGTCTTGCACTGGCATGGCGACACTTTCGACCTGCCGGCAACCGCCGAGTGCCTGGCATCGACACCGGCCACGCCGAACCAAGCCTTTGCCGTCGGCCGCCAGGCGCTGGGGCTGCAATTCCATCTCGAGGCCGATCCGGCCGGCTTCGAGCGCTGGCTGATCGGACACACCGGCGAACTGGCCGCGGCCAGGATCAGCATCCCGGCGCTGCGCGCCGCCGCCGCGACACAAGCGGCCGCAACCGTGCGGGCCGGACACAAGATCTTCGACGACTGGCTAACCTCAGTAACGAGCGGGAAACCGCAAACATCAACTTAACCCACTTCTTGAGGTGGCAATAAATCTGGTCATTGATTCAGCCCGCTATACTGCACGGCCTGAGATAAAGATTAATCACACGCCCGTGTAACGCTGATAGAACACTGTTTTGCCACGTATAACGCGCGCAGCAGGCGCGGATAGACTCGTCAAAAATGACGAATCGCGCTATTCTAGATTCGCTTGGGTGAAGCGGCTTCGGCGGATCGGTCACGGGATCATCCGCAACGGGACGAAGCCGTGAAACCCGCTCCGGAGAACGGGGTCAGCAGTCAACGCGAAGTGTTATCACGCCGGAGGGGTGGCGTGCCTGATGATGTTTCGCCCTCGGCACCTGCGTCAGCAGCGGCCGGTGGCACACGGTTCGATGCGCTGAAGCCGGGTACGCGCATCTGGACCTATAAAATTGGCAAGGTCCTGCGACATGACGCGTTCTGCATCACGTATGCAGCGCGTGATGCCGTGCTTGAGCAGGACGTTGCCATCACGGAATACCTGCCAGCGCATGCCGCGGTTCGCGCGGCTGATCTCGCGGCGGTGGAGCCGCGCTCGACGCGATGGATCGAGGACTACCGCTGGGGCCGTGATCGCTTCCTGGCCGAAGCCAGGGCGCTGGCCGAACTCGCCGGCACGCCCGGCATGGTCCACATCGGCGACTGCCTGGAGGCCAACGGCACCGCATATCGAGTAGCCCGGCGCATCAGGGGCGAAACGCTGAGCGGACACTTGGCGCGCCACGGCACGCTGTCGGCGGCAGCGCTTGATCGGCTGCTACCGACCCTGCTCGACAGCCTCGAGACAGCGCACGCCAGGAACCTGCTGCATCTCGACATCCAGCCGGCGAAAATCATCCTCGATGCGAGCGGCAACCCGACGCTGGTCGGTTTCAGCGCCGCGCAGGCCGCGCTGGCTGTACGCCAGCAAATGATCACGGTCATGCATGCACCGGGCTATGCGGCCATCGAGCAGTTCTCCGATGGACAGACCGGACCGTCCACCGACATCCATGGCCTGGCCGCGACACTCTATCAGTGCGTCACCGGTGCGGTGCCAGTGCCGGCGATCAAGCGGCTGGCCGAGCGCCTGCAGCCGGCATCGCAGCGAGCGGCGGGCCGCTACGCGCCCGGCCTGCTGGCGGCGATCGACGCCGGTCTTGCATTCCGCGCCTCGGGACGACCGGCGTCGATCGCCGCCTGGCGTCCGCTCTTTAAAGGGCATGCGCCCACACCGCACGTAACCTCAGTACCGTCGGCGAAGATCGCGATTACCGCCCTGCCCGTTGCCGATCTGCCGCCGCGACCTCAAAGCGACTCCCCGCCGGAAACCGAGACGGATGGCAGTGGACACCGTCGGTCGCTGCTGTCGCGGCTCGCATTACAGGTCCGGCGCGAGCGCGCCGCAATGACGGTCGCCGGCCTGGCGGCGCTGGCGATCGTGTTTGGTCTTGCCGCGGGATATGTCCTGCGGCCGATCAACGACCAGGCCACACGCGACGCTGCCGAACGCGCCGCAGCGGAAATCACGGCGCGCGAACGCGCCGCAGCGGAAGCACGCCGGCTGCAGGCCGAAGCTGCCGCCGAAACCGCGGCTGCACGGCAGCGCGCCGAAGCCGCAGCGCGCCAGGAAGCCGAGGCTGCTGAACGAGCTGCGGCCGAGCGGCGACGGTCCGAGTCGTCCACGCGGCCTGAGATCGAGGCCGCGGCCAGCGCACGTGCCGAAGCGGAGGCCAAGGAGGCCGAAGCCAGGCGCCAGCAGGAAGCCGAGGCAACCCGACGCGCAGCAGAGGAGAACGCACGCCTTGAAGCCGCGGCGCGGGAGAAAGCCGCAGCGGAGGCCAAGGCACGCGCCGAGGCTGAAGAGAAGGCTCGCATCGAGACCGCGGCACGCGAAAAGGCCGCCGCCGAAGCCAAGGCACGCGCCGAAGCCGACGAGAAGGCTCGCATCGAGACCGCGGCACGCGAAAAGGTCGCCGCCGAAGCCAAGGCACGCGCCGAGGCCGACGAGAAGGCTCGCCTCGAGGCCGCGGCACGCGAGAAGGCCACCGCCGAAGCCAAGGCACGCGCCGAGGCTGAAGAGAAGGCACGCCTCGAGACCGCGGCGCGGGAGAAAGCTGCAGCCGAGGCCAAGGCACGCGCCGATGCCGAAGAGAAGACTCGCATCGAGACCGCGGCGCGCGAGAAGGCTGCCGCCGAAGCGGAGGCCAGGCGGCAGCAAGCTGCGGCGCCAGGGCCGACGACGGAAGCTGCTGGTGCGCGGTCTCCGGCGGACGATGACGCGGCGCGCCTGGCGGCGGAGGATGCACAGGCCGCGGCCGCGGTTCGTCAGGCGATCGAGGACGCGGCGCGCGCCGACGAGGCCAAGCGCGCGGCGGAGAAAGCACGCGAGGATGCCGCCGCCAAAGCGCGCGCTGACGCCGCGGCGCGCGAAAAGGCGACAGCCGAGGCCAAGGCGCGGGCCGACGCCGAAGCCAGGCGTCGCGCCGAAGCCGAAAAGGCCAAGGCAGTCACTGCCGCCGACCGCCGGCAGGCCGAGATTGCCGAACAGGGCTTGCGACTGTCACCCCGCGACCGCCGGCGGGCGCAGGTCGCGTTGACGGCGGTGGGTTTCGACACCAACGGCATCGATGAGGAATTCGGCAACCGCACGCGCCAGATGATCGCGCAGTGGCAAAAGCGGCAAAACGCGCCGGACACCGGCTTCCTGACCGCGCAGCAGATCGCCCTGCTGCAACGGCAAGCGGCGGCGGCGCTGGCAGCCTACGATGCCGAAGAAGCCCGGATCACCAGTCAGCGACGCCGGCGCGCCGATCTTGCCGACACCACGGCCTCCGGCGCGTCCCGCCAGACGGCGGCGAGTACGACAGGCAACGATGCCCGGCCCCACGCCGCCGGCACATCGAGTGCCAGCGACGTCGCGCCGGTCCCGGCGACGGATGCCGGCGGACGGACACCGGCCATCGCCGCGGCGGTGCCTCGGGGCAGTGCTTCCGACGGCGCATCACCGCGAGTCGAGGAATACACTGGGGTTGCGCGCATCCGGCTGAACGGGGGCGAGAGCCATGATCAGGTCGTCGACTACACGCTGACCTTGCGGGTGATGGGCCAGTTCGTCAGCGGCATAGTGGTCAGGCAATGCGCGAGCTGCGGCCCCGGCGGTAGTGCGGATCGCCGCAGCTTTACCTGCGCCAGCGCGCCGCTGCGCGCCGGCCGCACCTTCAGCCTGCGGTGCGATGGCGCTTATGCCTGGGGCACGCTGGACCGGGCCAAGGTTCACTTCAGCAACAGCGGTGCCGAATTCTCGCTCACCCGCGTCCACGGCGGCGGCTGATGGGCGTCGCCGCCGCGCTTGTCAGTTGAGCGACCAACTTCTTCGGCGCCTGCGCGCGGTAGCTCTCGTCGATCCAGGACTTCAGCAGTTCCAATGACGGCACCTGGCCATCGCCCGGTTCCACGGTGACCCAGCCGCTGCGGCCCAGGCCATAGGATGCCGGCTTGACGAACGGCAGCATGAGCGCGCCGCCACCGGAGTGCGGCAGCTTGCATGAGATCTTGAACGGCATGCCCTCGGCGTTGAGATAGGCGAAGGTCTTGTCGTTTACCGCCAGATCGTCATGCCCCGGCCACGGGCTTTTGCGATGAGCGCCGGGATAGCCAAGGCCGAAGGCGCGCAGTTCCCGCACCAACGCGTCAGTCCCGACAGCAGCCTTCTTGCGCATGATCCCTGCCCTCACGTGTCGCGGGCGTTATCGACCGGTGTCGTCGGGGTCTGCGGCGGGCGCGCCGTCGGCAAGCGCCAACCACGCCAGACCGCCATCACGCGCAAGCCGAAGCACAAGGCGGCACCCAGCATCATGGCTACGCCCAGTGGCGCCGACAACAGGCTGCCGACCACCACCACGGTCGCGCCGGCCAGCGCCGCGATCGCGTAGAGTTCGGCCTGCAGCACCATGGGCACCTGCGCCAGCAGCAGGTCGCGCGCGATGCCGCCGCCGATTCCCGTCAACATGCCCAGCAGCGCCGCCATCGCCGGATCGAGCCCCGACGCGAGCGCCTTGTGCGTGCCGGCGACGGCGAACAGCGCCAGGCCGGCAGCGTCGAAGATGCGCACCGGGTTGCGCAGCCGCTCGATCACGGCAGACCAGCGGAAGGTGATCACGCCCGCCAGCAGGGATACCGCCAGGTAGCGCCAGTCGCTGATCGCCGCCGGCGGCACGGCGCCGATCAGCACGTCGCGGGCGATGCCGCCGGAACTGGAGGCGGCGAACGACAGCACCAGCACGCCAAAGAGATCGAGCCGGCGCCGGACACCCGCCGTCGCGCCGCTGAGCGCAAAGACGAACGTGCCCACCAGATCCAGCCCCAGCAACAACGCCTGCATGGTCACTCCCCTGTTTCCCTACCTTCCCCCGCTTGCGGTGGAAGGTAAAGACGGAGGCGATGGCGGCGCGGCGCGGCGCGCGGTTGCCGCGAACAGCTCTGCGTCTAGCCCGCCGGCGGACGGTCGCTGCTGCCGGAGCTCAGCGGACCCTTCCGCGTCGCCGGCTCTTTCAGCGCATTCAACCGCGCCAGCTCGGCACGCAGGACTTCGATCTCGGCCTGCTGTGCCATGTTCGCAATGGCGAGGTGGCCGATCTGGGCCCGCAGCTTCGCATCGAGGCTGGTCTGTATGGCGTCCTGCAGGTGGTTCACGTGCCGTGCTCCTGTGTTGTCAAACATCGACGTCGTCTTCGCGCCGTGCCGCCGCCACGCCTGCCCGCACGAAGGCATCGCGCAGCGCCTCGCGGTAGCGCGCCCGCCACTGCACGTCGGCCAGGATCTCGCTCAGGGTCGGGCGCCATTTGTGCGCGGCGCGGCGGTTCTTCAGCGCCCGCAGCACACAGTCGGCGGGATAGCGCACCAGCGCCTCGACCACGGTGTCGATCGCCAGTTCATCGTCGACGCCCTGCCCGGCGCGGCCGGCCGTGACGGCGACCGTGCGGGCCCATTCCTCGACGATGCGCCGCTGCGCGGCGCGATCCGCCCCGGCCGGCCGGCACGATGGCTCGATGCAGCGCCACGCATCCGCCAGCCTGTCGGCATCGACGGCCGGCAGGTCGATGCGCGCGATGTCGCCGTCGTACTGGCCATCGGTGAAGGTGCTACGCCAGACCACGACGGGCGATGACCCGAGCCGCTGCGCCAGCGACGCCTGCAGGACCTGGCGTGCGTCCCGCTCCGTCACCGCCTGTTGGACGGCTGCGACCAGTGCTGCCGGCGAGCGCGCGACAGCGATTGCGGAATGTCGCGGCCCAGTCGAGCTTGCAGCCGCGGTATCCGGGCACGGCGTGCCAATAGTCGCGGAATTCGGCAGCGACCTGCTCGGCGTCGAGCCCGAGGCCGTCGGCGAAGGCTCGCTCGGCATCCGTGGGGCACCAGTCGGGCGCCAGCCGTGTGCCGCGGACGGTGCGCTCGACGGCGCTGCTACGGGCATCGGTTTCATGGGCTTTCCTGTCCGGCTTGTCGGAGGCGCGCTGCGGCATGGCAGACGGCGGCCGCGGCGCGGACGCTGTCGACTCGTCCATCCCGTCCCGTCTCGTCCCGTCCCGTAACGGCAAGTCCGGCAGGACAAGCGCCGCCGTCCCCTCGGACGATGCCGGCAGTCCCGCAGGATCGTCGTGTGGCGGCACTGCCCCGCGTGACGCCCGCTGGCGCTGCTTGCTCTGGCGCCAGCGCAGGCGCCGGTCGACGGCGGCCGGGATCACTTCGCTGCACAGGTAGCGGTGATACCAGCGGCCATCGTCACAGCGTACGAAGCCGTGCATCGCCGCGTCCTTGATCTCGGGCCAGCGCTCCAGGGCGCACTTGGCGAGATCGGCCAGCGCATCGTCATCGTCTGGCAGCGAGCCCGCCGGCTTGCCCCAGAATGCCGCCACCCAGAGGTTCACCAGGTAGAAGCCCAGCTCCGGCCGCCGCCGCGCCTGACGCCAGGCGTCGGAGCGCAGCAGGTCGGCGATCATCAGCGGCATGTAGTCGAGCCCCGACAGATCGACCACATGCGTCGTCAGCGGTGCCGGCACGGGCTCGTTCATGCGCCACCGCCGTCCGTGTCCGGTGGCGCGCCCGCGTCCGACGGACTTTCGGTGACGTGCCGTGCCACCAGCGACTGCCGGCTGAGCCGCTTCAGCAGGTCGAACGCCGTGCGCGGCACGCCCAGCGGGCGGCACTCGGCCGTGATGATGCTGAGCGCCAATGCCCGCACGATGGTCTCGGCCCGTTCGCGGCGGCCCTCGTGCGCCGTCTCGACGGCATTGCGGATGATGCGGCACAGCGCCGCCGGCGCCACGGTCTCGATCGGCGTGCGGTAGCGCGTCACCTCGGCGCCGTACAGGTGCACGTAGCTGGCGATGTTCTGGCGCGCGGCCCGGATCGGCAGCCGCGGCGGCATGAAATGCAGCGGCGGCGAGCGCGTCGCGCTCAACGCGCCCCGATCGACGCTGTCGGTCGTGATGCCATTGGCTTGGGTTTGACCGACGGCATCGGTGGTCGGCGCCGTCACCGCCTCGCTGCGCGACAGCGGCGGGACGGGATGATCGGGGATGTCGCGCGGCATGGTGACCATCGCGTTCATGGCGCTATCCGCCAACGGCTTGAATCGTATCGTGTGCATTTTCGCGGTTCCTCGCTGTCAATCCGTTCGGCGCCGCAGTCCTGGCACAGCACGTGAGCCGGCTGCGTCTGTGGGCCGATGCCGCGACGGGCCAGTTCGCGCGCCATCGCGCCGGTACTCACCGCCCGCAGCCAGGCTTCCGACACCTCGTCGGGCAGCCGCAAAACCTCGAGGCAGCGGGCGCGGTGCCGAAACAGCCGGCGCACGTAGCCGCGTTCCTCGAGCAGGCCGATCAGGGCATGAATGTTGCCGCGTGCCTTGGTCTGCAGCGCCTCCATCATCTCGCTGTTGCTGGGGCATACGCCGGTCGCCCGGATGCGTTCGGCGATGAACACGAGCAGCCGATGCTGCTGGGGGGTCAGGCTCATGCCTTTGCCTTATCCTTTAAAAGAGAACAAAAGTAAAACAAAATATTCTCATATTAGGAAATGACTTTTTCTCGCACTGTGGATAAATTTGGCCATGGCAGACGAAACGCCTAAGCGCGGCAGGAAGCGCGATCCGGATCGGCCCATCAGCGGGTTGGCGGCGCTGCGCCTGGCGCGCGGCCAGACGTTGCGGCAGGTCGCCGACGGCGTCGGCACGGTGCCGTCGAATGTGTCGAAGTTCGAAATGAAGCCGGAAGCGATGCGCTGGTACTGGGCCAAGCGGTTCGCGGACTATTACGGTGTCGACCCGGCGACGGTGATGTTCGGCGGCCGGGTGCCGGTGGTGCCGGTCGTGGGTTATGTCGGCGCCGGCGCCGCGGTCGAGCTGGTCGATTCCTATCCCAAGGGCAGCGGATTGCTGGAAGCGCCCTGCCCGCCAGGCGCCGATCCCAAGAAGACGATCGCCGTCATCGTGCGCGGCGACAGCCAGGCACCCACCATTCCCGACGGCTGGATCATCTTCTACAGCCGCGATCCCGAGCCCGACCTGTCGAGCGTGGTGAACAAGCTGTGCGTCGTGAAGGTGGTCGACGGCCCGGTGCTGCTGAAGCAGGTCCGGCGCGGCTACACACCCGGCAAGTTCAACCTGTTGTCCGCCAACGCGCCGATGATCGAGGACGTCGCCCTGGAATGGGCCGCCCCGTCACGCGGCATGATCCCCGGCGATCTGGCGCACAAGACGACGTGATCTGAACGCGCCGGTGTCCCCCGCATCGCCAACGACACGTTGATCAGGCCTGGAATCCGGGAAGGTTTGGTTCCGCGCCGAATGGTCGATTGATGATCGATAGCGCTTCTGGGGCTGCGAATATCCGGTTGCGGCGATGCCCTGTTCGTTCTTCCAGGATTCGCGCACCGACAAGCTGCTCAATCCCTGCCGTGGCGGCCGTGATCGTGATGCCGAGAAGGGCAGCCAGCCTCTTCACGGTGACCACAGGGTAATGTGGGAGCAACGCAAGGGACCGCGCGGCGGCTGATCTGGCGCGGAATACCCTGCGGGTCTGCCAGATCTCCTGCAGCTTTCGCAGAGCATCGCGCGTTGCCAACAGCTCACGGACTGTCCCAGTGATGGCATCGGAAATGAAGCCTATGGCGGACGGCCATTCGAGCTGCTGCTGCGCCTCCTTCAATGCGTCATAGTAGGCTTGCCTGTGCGCTTCGATGTATGGCGACAGGTACAGCGGTACGTGGCCTTCCGCCGCCATCATCAGTGGCAGCAGCAGTCTTCCGACACGTCCATTTCCGTCCCTGAACGGGTGCACCGCCTCGAAGTGAACATGAGCGACGGCCATGCGCGTAATGAGGCTTTGCGTCATGACATGCATCCCGTCGCTTTGCATGTAGGTCATCGTTTGGGCAAGACAGACGGAGATGTCATCAGGCGGGGTAGGATTGTAGGTGGAATAGGCAATGTCCCCCCGCCCACCGATCCAGACGACAATGCGGCGAAATTCGCCGGGCACATCCTGGTAGCTGCTATCGCCACGCATGACGGCACGGTGAAGCATCCGTACGAGCTCCATATCGAACAACCGATGGCCCTGTGCTTTGGCGCGGGGGAGCAGATCATCGAGAGCGCAAGCATAGTCCCGCACCTGAATAGCGGCTTCGGATGCGTCACGGTTGTCCATTTCCTCTACTATAAGCAGCTCGTCGAGGGTGCTGTTGGTGCCCTCAATGGATGAGCTGCTGACCGCCTCTCGCCGGGTCAGGACACGGCTGATCAGGTAGGGGTCTTCAAGTTCGGAGGCCAGGGTGTCCACCCGAGCCAGGGCTTCACTCGCAGCCTGATGTCTCTGCTGGGCGCCGCCCACGGCTATCGCCTCTTCGGGCGGCGGCAGGGGAACGACACCATAGTGAGCCGCATACGGCGCGGGGAGCCGCTTCAACCTCTGCCGGACGGCATGACAAAGATCATCCCTGCGCACGAAGAACCTGATATAACGACGCTCAATTTCATCTCATATTACAGGTTATATCATTAAACTTCAATAAGAATGGTTTCAAGGCTCTGTTATCGAGGTTAAGGGGGCCGAGGCCGGCCGGGCACCTTGCCGGAAGAAACACGCCTTGCGGCGACCGTCAGCCCCCACCTGGACAGTTGGTGGCTGTAAATTTTACCAACGCATTCCTGTCGACGGAGAAGCCATGCGCCTTCACCGTGAGCCTGCCGACCATCGTGTCGTTGCAGAGCATGATTGTCGTGGACCGATCGCTCGTCAGCTGCATGTCGCAGATGCCGCCAAAGCTCGGATTGCGGCCGCCGGTATCATCCGGGATCTCGACCAGGAGCGAGCATTTCAGCCTGGCTGACAGGCCCAGATCCGTCAGGTTCCGTTCGAATTCGCCGGTCCGTTGATTGATCTCACCAGGGGCACTGATATCGCGGGCTTGGGGATCGACAGCGATCGCCGGCATGGTGAACAGGACGAGCCCTGCAAACAGCAGACTCGCAAATCGGTGGTGCATGGTTGCCTTTCCTTCGATTGCTTAGGATATACACCGAGAGTGCCGCAGTACCTAGTCTAGCGCAGCAACGCACGCACATCCTTGAGTGACCTCGGCACGAGATCGACAGGACGTTTGCCCGCCGTGTCCTTGACGGTCTTGTCGGCGCCGCGGTCCAGCAGCAGCTGGACATCCGCCGGCGTTTCGATGCGCTCCGCCGCAATGTGCAGCATCGTGCGGCCGGACGCGTCGGTCGCATTGATGTCCAGGCCCTGCTCGAGCAGGGAATCGAGGCACGCCACCTCGTTGGCGAAACTGGCCCGTATGCTCGTCATCCGCAGGAGGTTGTGCAGCAACGTACCGCCGTCGGGCGTGCGCTCCAGGGGATCGAGGCCATACGCCTTGATCAGTTCGAACCCCTCGCGTGTCGTGCAGTAGCAGAGCGTGCTGCGACCGTCGGCGTCGCGGACCTTCGGATCGGCGCCAACATCGAGCAGCGCTTTCGCGACATCGAGGGTGCCGCCCCTGGGCGCCAGCAGCGCACCCTGGAGCGGCGTATAGGCCAGGTCGTCGGCGTCGCCGGGTGATCGCTGAGCGATAGCATTGACGTCGGCGCCCTGCGCGGCGAACAGGTGGACCAGTTCCGCGGTGCGTGCCCGGTGCAGCACCGTCCAACCATGCGCGTCGCGCGCGTGGATGTCGGCGCCGTGCTTGAGCAGCAGCCTCGCCGTTTCGACACCATCCCACATCAGCATGGTGATGCCATTGTCCCAGCGGGCATCCGGATCGGCACCCGCTTCCAGCACGGCCCCCAGCATGGCCTTGTAGGTGGGCACATCGATATGGCGCGCGACCAAGGCGGCGATCTCAGCCGGCTCCTGGGGCCAGCCCTGCTCGCGCAGATGGCGTTCGTATTCCGCCTTCGTCCTGGCGGCGACCTCGGCGCGGCGCGTGACCAGCAGGTGCAGCGGCCAGAACCGCTGGTCCTTCCAGCCGTTCGCGCGCGCACCCCGTGCGATCAGCCACGTCACGGTCTGCAGTGCGCTGAACTCGACGGCCTCCCCCAGCGGCAGTCGCCTGGTGTTGAGCGTGGCGCCGCGGCGCACGAGCGTTTCCAGCATCGTGATGTTGTCGTGGCGGGTCGCATAGGTGACGGCGGTGCAGAATTCGTCACTCCACAGCGCCATGTCGAGAAGCGATTGCTGGTTCCACACCGCATCGACCTTGGCGCCGGCAGCCAGCGCCGCGTTGACGCCGGTGAGCTGATTGGCGCGCGCTGCCGTCAGCAGTGCATGGTCGGCGGCCGTCGTCTCGACGATCGACGGTGGCGGTTCATCGCGTTCCCCGGCATTCGGATCCCGCTCGAGCCAGGCACGCCAAGCCTTGCCGCCATCGCTGTCGGCACGCAGATAGTAGGTGTCGTCGACCTGACGGCCGAACCGCAGCCATGAAGCCCATTCGGTGCCGGCGAACCCGAGTTTCGACATCTCCGTGACGAAGCTGAAAAAATCGGGTGCCAACGCCAGCCCATGCAGCATCTCCAGCTCGTGGCTGAAATAGCGTACGGGATGCGGTCCTTCCGCCCTGGACATATCGATCGTGAGCATGTCGCCGTTGACCAGGTCGTAGAAGGGAAACTGGTTCTCCCACATCTGCGGCCGGTTGGGCGCTTCCGAAATGTCGCGCTGGGCGAGGTCGCACTTCCAGTTGAAGAAATTGGGTATGGCGTGCGTGTCCATATGCGCGAGATCCCAGAGCGCGTTGCGGTTGGCGCTCATGGTCGGCATCTCGCGTTTCTCCATGGCCTGCAGATGTCCTGGAATGTGCCAACCGAACGCGACATGCGCCGAATACTGCGTCAGCAGCGTGCGCAGCTGCGGCGGGCATTTCAGGCCGTGGCGCGCTTCGATGCGGGCGATGTCGGCGTCCGTCGCCGGCGGTGCCATGCGCAACGGCGTGAGCGTCCAACCGCGCCGCCGCGCGATCGCCTCCATCCAGCGCCAGTCCGCCTGCCACTGCCGCCAGAGTCGCTCAGCCATGGGATCCTTCCTCGCGCAGTTCGCCAGGATCGACGCAAGACCGGCGCCAATCATGGCCCGGCGGTTCAACAATCGCCCCTCCCCTGCGATTGAATCCGTCGGCCAGCCGTCATGTCCTCGTCACACCAGCCGCGTCGTGATCGTCATGCTGCGCTTCAGGGTCTTGGTGACCGGGGTCTTTTCACAGATCTCGGCGATGCGTCCCAGTTGCTGCGCATCGAGGTCCGACTCCAGCGAGATGTCGCGCTCGATCCGTTCGGTGCCGTCGGCCTCGCGCACGAAGCGCGCGTGGATGCCGATCCGGCCCAGCGTCCACTCCTTGCGGGCCACATAGAGGCGAATCGTGAGCGCGGTGCAGGCCGCCAGGCTGGACAACAGCAACTCATAGGGGTCAGGTCCAGTGTCCGTACCGCTGTTGCTGAGTGGCTCGTCGGCCGTCAGCGTGTGCTGGCGGGCCCGAATGTGCTGCGAAAAGCCGCTGGCGTTCTCGAGGTGAACGGAGGCCATATTCTTCTCCTGACGCAGGACGCGTCCCTGATCTTATGATTGGCGGGCGCCTGTGATGCAATGGCACGGAGGACCGCATGACACGTTGGACCTATAGCAAGGGTCTGCATGATCTCGGCAACGGCTGTCACGCCTGGCTGCAGCCGGATGGTACCTGGGGCTACAGCAACGCCGGCCTGGTGGTCGACGGCAAGGACTGCCTGCTGGTCGACACGCTGTTCGACCTGCCGCTCACGCGCGAGATGCTGGCCGGCATGCGGCGCGCGGTGCCGCAGGCGGCGCGTATCGACACGCTGGTCAACACGCACTCCAATGGCGACCACACCTTCGGCAACCAGCTTGTCGAGGGTGCGCAGATCATTGCCGCGCGCGGCTGCGCCGAGGAAATGGCCGAGCGGCCGGCGGAGACCTTCCAGGCCATGATGGCGAACTGGCGCACCATGGGCGAGGCCGGCGCCTTCCTGCACGAGGTCATGGGCGCTCGCTTCGATTTCCGCAACATCGTCCATACGCCACCGACCCAGGTCTTCAACGGCGAGATGAGTGTGCGGGTCGGTGGCAAGGAAGTCCGTCTCGTCGAGGTTGGCCCGGCGCACACGCGCGGCGACGTCATCGTCTACGTACCGCAGGACCGCGTCGTGTTCACCGGCGACATCCTGTTTGTCGGCGGCCATCCGGTGGTGTGGGCCGGCCCGGTCTCGAACTGGATCAAGGCCTGCGACCTGATGCTGTCATGGGACATCGAAACGGTCGTGCCGGGTCACGGGCCGATCACCGACAAGAAGGGCGTGCGCGACCTGAAGCAATACCTTGAATTCATCCTGGTCGAGGCGCGCAAGCGCTACGATGCCGGCATGAGCGATGCTGACGCGGTGCGTGACATCGCCTGGGACGCCTTCCGCGACTGGACCGACCCGGAACGGGTGTTCGTCAACGTCGCCGCCGCCTACCGCGACTTCCGCGCCGACGGCAAGCCACTCGACGTGATGCGCCTGTTCACCCTGATGGCGCAGGCGCACAACGCACGCAAGGCTGCCTGCGGGCATGGGCACGCGCACTGACCAGAGCATAAAGCGGCATCTCTGGAAGGCGCGCCGTCTCGCTGACCCTGCGACCTTCGTCAACCACCCCGCGCGCCGGCACGGGAGGTTGATCACATCAGCGTGACCTGTGGGACGACCTCGAGCGCATCGATGTTGATCGGTCTGCGCGCGTTCGTGCATGGCGCCGCCGCCCCGGCTAGCGACAGACGCCACGTCGAGACCCTGCGGGACAAGCGAGCCTCGTATGCCGATCCAACTGTTTGTCGAGGCCGCGGATGCGGTCGATGGGAAGCTCAAGGCCGTCGAACAGGATGTCTTCTTTCAGCCTCTCGCTGAGGCGATCAAGGAGTCCACGGCCGTCGTCGACGACAAGAGCGCCGACGTTGTTTCGCAGGTAGCCGCCATTCGTCGCGTGCAGGAAGCGCAGGAAGACGCCGGCTTCTATGAAGTCGCCAAGATGTGGGTCGAGGGCTACACATTCCTGCTTCGGATCGGACAAGGCAAAGAGAGAGGTGGAATCGGTGGCTGGGCCGAGGATGGGCTCAGGGTCCTGGCTGTTGCGGCCCCTTTTCTCTCACGTCTCGGTGTCACGAAGATACGTAACGGCGCGGGCATCGCGGCTGCCGTGGACGTCGATGCCAGCCTCGGCAACTGTGCCTGGATCGCCGCCACGCGCGCCGCACGCGTGACCGGCCAGAAGCTTCACGCGGTCGTCGCCGACCTCGCGCGCGCGGCCGGCATTTCCGTTCCGGAGACTGGCGGTGTGCGCGGCTACCTCGCCATGCTGGGCCATCTGAACAAAATCGGCGTGGCGGCCAAGCAGGTCAACCTGCCGAGCCGGGTGGGCAAGATCCTTCAGGCCGAATCCTCGATCGCCGATCTGGCAAACGCCGCGAAAAACGCCCGAGGGTCCGTCTTCATCTTTGGCGTCGAATACAATTTCGCCAGTTCAGTCCCCGGCGTCAAAGCGATCATCCCGATGAACCACACGATGCTGGCGCGCTGGAAGGCCGGCGCGCTGGAGATCATCGACCGCACCGGCAAGCAATACAGGAGCCTGGCCGAGCTCGAGCGCGACGCCGTAAGCCGCTTTCCCGCTCTGGCGGGAATCTCGAAAGGTGTGATCGTCCCTGAAATGGTGATGGTTGAGAGCGCCTCGATCGTGCCGGCTTTCGGCACCACCGCGGCGATGACGCCGATGCTGCTGGATCTGGTTGCGGTGTGGGTCCTGCCGGGGATCGTTCAGGAAACGACGCTCACCTTTGGACGCCCGGCGCCGCCGGCCTCGATCGCGGGCGCGAAGTACCAGGGACCGATCCCGCCCGGCAAAGCCTGGCCGCCGAAACCCGACAGCATGCTGTCCTATGGATCGTACTTCACGTACGCCGCCAAACCCGCCGACACGCTCGCCAAGGTCGCCCAGGCCGTCTACGGCAGCGACGCCCTCTGGCGCCCGATACACGACGCCAATCCCAAGGTCACCAACGGCAATCAACATAGAGCGTTCGGGCTGCAGGCGATGCTCGGTCTGGAGCTGATCATTCCCAGCCAGTTCTGATGTCTGAACGCCGCTCCGTTCACGAGCAGCCGGACACCCGCACGCCCGGACGTCACGCCGCCGCGGCCGCCGGAAAGTGCTCGCGCATCCAGGCCTGCCACGCCGGCTCCTCGCGGGCGATGGTGGCTGGTGCGGTCTCGCCGTAGAAGTAGAAGCTGATGGCGACCTGCGTGCGGCCACCCCAGGTGAAGGCGCCGACCAGCGCGATGCCCGGCCCCGGCGCATCCAGTCGCAGCAGGAACTCGCCATGGTCTGCCTGCGCGTTGATGCGCTCGATGGCGCCGGCCAACGGCGGCGTACCTTTGGCCTGCCAATGCGTGCTTTCGGCAGCATCCACGAAACCCACGGCCTGTCGTAACGCCGTCCATGCCGCCGCGGCCGGCCCGGCATGATCGCCGGTGACGCGCAGATAGGACGAGCGCATGCCGACGAAGTGCCGCAAGTACACTTTCAGGATCTCGAAGTAGGACGGCCAGCCGCGCTCCATGCTGCCCAGCTCGTCATCCCACTGGTCGCGCTCGGTGAACAGGCTGTGCACCATGCGCACGCGACACGTGCCGCCGGCCTGCGCCTCGATCACGATCTCCGTCGCCAGCGGCGGCGCCTCGCCGCTCCAGCCGATCTCCTCGTAGCAGAAGCGGTGCGGCGGCTGCCAGGTCGTCACCCGGCCCCGGCTCGCCATGTCAGGCCCGAAGTGGAAAGCGATCGCCCCGCCCTCGCGCTCCTCGATCTCGCAAGCAGTGAACCAGGCCGCGTTTCCCGGGCCCGTCGCCAACGCCTGCCACACCTGCTCGGGCGTGCCGGGAACCTCGATGTTCATTTCGACCGCGCGGCGGCCGGATGCGTCTTTCTTCAAGGGCATGACGCCTACTCCTCAATCGGTGGAAATTGCGCGGCGAGCCACGCCTGCCATGCTGCTTCCGTCGGCGGCGCTGCGGCAGATGCCTGCTCGCCGTAGAAAAAGAAGCGGAAGGTCAGGAAGACCTTGTCGCCCATGGCATGCGCCATGATGTGCGCCAACCCGGGCGCAGGCGACGCATCAAGGCGGATCAGAAATTCCTCGGGCAGTGCGACATCCCCAATCCGCTCCACCACGCCGGCGAATGGTGGCGCATCTGCCGCCGCGCGCACGTGGTCACCGACACGGCTACCGTCGAGGCCGAGTTGGCGCACGAGGGCCTTCCACACCGCCGATTTCGGTGGAGCCGCCATGCCCATGAGCTGGAACGCGACGCAGCGCTGGCTAGCGAAATGAGCCAGGTAGAGCCGCAGGATGCGAAAGAACGCAGCCCAGCCGTCGGTGTGGCCCTCGAACTGATCATCCCAGTCGTCGGTACTGGCGAACCAGCTATGGACGACGCGCACGACACAGGTGCCGCCTGCGCGCGCTTCGACGGTCCATTGCGTCGCGATGGTACCGGGCCCCTCCGTGGTCTCGACCACGAAACGATGCGGTGGTTCCCACACCGTGATCTTGGCAACGGAGTCCATGCTGTTGCCCGACCCGAAATGGGAAACGGCCGTACCGCCTTCGCGCTCTTCGACATCCGTCGGCACGAACCAGGCCGATATCCCAGGGCCCGTCGCGATCGCGTTCCACACCGCCTCCGGCGTGCCGGGCACCTCGGCCTGCGCCTCGACCGACCGGCGGCCAGATGGCTCCTTCTTCACAGGCATCACGTAACCTTTCTGCTGGATCCGCCCGGCGTGGGATGCGCCACCACGATCAGGCGATGCGGCCGACCGTCCGGCGCGGATGCAGCGTGATAGCGCGCCGCCAGCGCCGTGACGGCTTGCGTGAGATCACGCGTGAAAGCAGCGCGGTCGGCAGCCGACGCGAAACGGATTTCGGTATCGATCGACAGGGTCGCCAGGCGCTTGTCGGCCGCCCGGGCGCGGCGCCACAGGTCGCCGACCTCGCGCACGATGCGTGCCGCCAGCGCGATCGCGTAACTCGCCGACAAGCGGTCGGCATTGCGCTTGGGGTCGGCGGCAGCAGGCCCCAATGCCTCGGGTGACACCACGTAGGATGCGGCCGACGCCACCAGCAGGCGCTCCGTCAGCCCGCCCCACTGCCGCTCCTCGGCAACATGCACCAGCTCATGCGCTTCGAGCGTGCGCAGGTGATAGTTGACCTTCTGCCGGGCCATGCCCAGCCGCGCCGCCAATGCCGCAGCCGATGCCGGCGCCGCCAGTTCCGCCAGCAGGCGCGCCCGCACCGGTTCGAGCGCAACCGCCGCGGCTGCCGGATCTGCGATGACATCGACGTCGATCATGGCTCGACCTTACATTGACAAATTTTTTTGTCAATGCGCCAACAAGGCCCCTGGCGCGGCGATCAACGCGTTCGAGGGCGATATTTTCGCAGGCCGCCTGGCGCCTCAGAACCTGACGGTGAGGTTGGCGCGGATGCCGTGGTCGCTGACGCCCGAGCCGATCTGTCCGTTGTAGTGGCGCAGGCCGACGGCGATGTTGCCGGTCAGGGCGACCTGGGCACCGGCATCTGTGGCGGCAATCACGTGCATTGATTCGGCACGGGCGGCCTCACGGCGCATGCGTGATCAGGGATGTCGTTCGTCCATAGGGGCGGCCCAGGGAATAGATGCCGCCGCGGCGATAGGGAAAGACGCGGTAGCAGGCGCCGTCATTGTAGAGCAGCAGGGCGCCGAGCTTTTCCGTCACGATATCGGCATGGAGCTCAACCGGGCTGCCGTAGCGCATCTCGGGCAGCGCGCGCGGCGAGCCCAGCACCTGATCCTTGCCGACGTACAGAACCCTGGTGCGATCGCTGGGATCGATGTAGGCCGTCACATACTCCCTGAAGACGTGGGCGCGGCCGAACAATTCCACAGGCCGGCCCAGGTTGTCGAAGCCCTGGCTTTTCAGCGAATCGATGTGACGCACCGCCATGGTCACCAGCGGATCGAAAGCCACCCGCTCGCCGGCCGTGTAGCGGCCCTGCCACCGGCTCTCGTCGAGCACGTTGCGGCGCAGGATGTCGAGCACACTTTCAGGCGGCAATTCAGGGGCGTCGGGCGGCGGATCATCGCTGTCCGGCACTCTGCCCTTGGCCCCCGCCAGCGCCTCCATGCGCGCGAGCATGCGGCCGCCGGGGTCGACGAAGCCGCTGGTCTGCCCGGGAAAGTGCTTGCTCTCGAAGCGCGAGATCGCGCTGTAGAGCGCGTCGCTGGCCATGCCGTCCACCATCCGGCCGTTGATCTTGCCGGTCAGGCTCCCGCCGGTACCGCCGTCGCTGACCGCAATGCGGTTCAGCAGGTCGATCACCGTTTGCTGGTCTTTGATCCAGTTCTGACAGTGGCGGCCGCCCTGGCGTGTGTGGCGTCCGACGCGGCCTTGCAGTGGCATTGCGGTCTCCCCCCGGCCCCAAAAATGGGCGCACACTCATATTAGAGGAACCGGAAGCCCTCCGGGCATGAGTTCTCCCTATCGCGGCGATCAGGGAAACTTTGAGTGCATGCGGCGGACAGGTCATCACCCGCGACGCCCGCGCTGATGGGCATTGCGGATCTGGTCGGGGGCGCAGGACGCGCGGTCTCGCCGCGTCACTCCGACGCGACGATCAGCGCATGTCAGGGCGATATTTCCGCAGGCCATCGAAGAAGGTGCGGATCTCGCCGGCCGCGACATCGGGACGTTCCGCATGCACGTAGTGGCCTGCATCGACGAACGCGAGACTGTGGTCTGTCCAGTAGTCGCCGAGGCGATCGGACCAGTCCGGCGGAATCAAGGGATCGCGGCGGCCCCACAGCAATCGCGTGGGGACAGAGATGGGTGGTTGCGGCGGCAGCTTGCCTTCCAGCCAGAGGCGTCGGGTCGCGGCGGAACTCAGGTACCAGTCGAACCCGCCCTGAATGTTGCCGGGCTTCATGAAGTTGTCGACGTACGCTTCCAGCAGATCGGCGAACACCGCCGGATTATCGCCCGACCAGTGATCGAGGAAATGCCGGAAGTACAGGCGACAGGCATGCCTGGAACTGCCGACAAGTTCGGCGGCCCAGGGCAATTGCTGGAAGTACTGGTACCAGACCTCGATGAGATGCCCCGGTTGTCCATAGCGATGCCCGAGACCTGGGTACGGCGTGCAGAAGTAGAAGCTTCCTACAAGACGCTCGGGCGCACGGTGCGACATCGCCTGGATGACGTAGGCGCCAAGATCACCGCCCACGACGCCGAAGCGCTGGATACCCAGCGCTTCCATGAGGCCGAACATGTCTGCCGCGTGCCGGTCCGCCGTCGCGGTCGGGTCCGGCTGGGCGAAGGGCTTGCCGGTATCGCCACAGCCCCGAAGATCGGGTGCGATGAGTTCGAAATCGTTTCCGAGCCTCTCCATGATCGGACGCCAGACCAGCCAGAACTCGGGCCAGCCGTGCAGCAGCAGAAGCGGCCTGCCCCGCCCATGACGCGCGACGTTGAAGCGCAAGCCGTCGACGGGCACGCGCTCCTGCCTGATCCCTGCCGCTTCCGCCGCGGCAAAGGCTTGCTCCAGGGCTGACATCGGTTCCTCCGCAACCTCGACCGCGGCAAGCTCCGACAGACAGGCATGCTCGTCCAATACGGTCTCGATACGATTGCAGACGCCCGGCCTATGGTCGCGCGCGCACCACTTTCGTCGCGCCAGTGCCGCCGATATCGTGCGGCATGGAACTGCGCCATCTTCGCTATTTCGTCGCCGTCGCCGAGGAGCTGAGCTTCACCCGCGCCGCCGAACGCCTGCACATAGCCCAACCGCCGCTCAGTCAGCAGATCAGGCAACTCGAGGAGGAGCTTGGCGTTACGCTGCTCCAGCGCGGCGCGCGTCCCATCGGATTGACCGATGCCGGACAGGTGCTGCTGGCGCGATCGCGCACGATCCTGGCCGATCTGGCGGCGGCGGTTGACGAGACGCGCCGCACAGGCCGCGGCCTGACGGGAAAGCTGTCGATCGGCTTCGCCGGCTCGGCGATGTATGTCTTCCTTCCGGACGTCATCAACGCGTATCGCGAAGCGTGTCCAAACGTCGAACTGGCCCTGCACGAGATGCTCGCGTCCGAGATCGCCGAAGCCCTGCAGGACCGCCGGATCGATGTCGGGTTCGCCCGCCCGCAATTGCCGCCGCATGCCCGCGTGGCGCAGAAGCTTCTGTTGGAAGAGCCGTATCTCGCGGCGCTACCCCAACGGCACGGACTCGCGCGGCGTCGGCGCGTCGCTCTTGCCGACCTCGCCGATGAGCCGTTTGTCCTCTATCCGTCGAACCCGGGCCCGAGCGTGACGGAACGCATCGTCGCGGCGTGCCAGGCGTCGGGATTCACACCGCGCATCGTGCAGGAAGTCATGCATTTGCAAACGGCGGTCAGCCTGGTGGCGGCCCGTGTCGGGATCTCCCTCGTGCCGCAAGCCGCCGCCCGCGGCCATGCACGGCGCGGCGTGACCTTCATTCCCCTCTCCCCGCCCGCGCCGACGGCACCTCTTACCGTCGTCTGGCGCGAAGACGACGTTTCACCGCCGCTACGGCGCTTCCTTGACGTGATCGATGCGGAGCGCGCAAGGATGAGCGGCTGACGCCTCAGTGCTGCCGCAGCCAGGCCTCGCGGCGGCACAAGGCATCGGTCGGCGGGATCGCCGGTTCGGGATCGTCCAGGCCTGATGTCGCCGTGGCGATGAGTCGCCTGACATCGCGCACCGAGGCCGACAGCGAACGGCCGGCCCCACGATAGGCCTGCTGTACATCGTCGTCGGTCGCGGCCTGGATTTCCGCGTCCAGGGTGTCGAGGAGACGGCGCAACTCGGCCGGTGGCTGCCATTTGCGCATGGGGGGCTCCTTCATGGAACGCTCCACGACAATCCGGCGCGCAGCAACGCCCGCCGCATCCGCTTGCGCGCCGAGTCGTATTCGCGTTCCGACAGGCCATAGGCGCGGCAGATCTCGCTCGCCGTCAGGCCCTCGGCCAGGCCGGCGATGATCTTCAGCGCCACCTGATCGGCGCTGAAGAGCCGATGAATGGCGGTCAACGCCTGGGCTGCAGCCAGCACGCGCTCGGCATCGGGCGGCGCTGTGGCGGCATCATCACCGACATCGGATACGTCCCCGTCATGGACAACCCAGGCCAGTTCGCGGCGCACGCGCCGCCAGTGCTCGTCGCAGATGCTGCGCATGACGCCCGACAGGAAGGCCAGCAGCGGCACGTCGGGCGGCCACGGCCGTACCCCGTTCAGGGCGCGCACGATCGCCTCGTTCAGGATATCGACCCAACCCAGGCCGCCGGGCAACCCGCGGCTCCATAATCGGGCCAGCGCCTTCAGCCGCGCCAGCTCGGCATTCGACAGCGATCGCAGGGCGCGCGCGATATCGCGCGCCGGTGCGTCGGGGGCACCAACGTCCCAACGGATCCGGACTGTCGAGCGTTCCATCATGGCAGTATGCGCTTGCCAGGGGTCCACGCGGACAGGGTGACACAATTTTTTCTGCCGTGTCCGCCCCTGCCCCGGTCGACCGCACTGCTTGGAGACGCCACTCCGCACAAAGAGGGACCCATGCAGGACGACACGACGGCGCTGCGCCGGTGGTATGCCGAGGGACTGCGGCTCACGGCCCCGATCCGGCGCAACCCGGCCATCGTCGATGCCTTCGCCGCGGTACCGCGCGAGCACTTCCTGGGACCGGGACCATGGCAGATCATGCCGGACAAGCGGCCCGACGATCCCTTCACGACGCCGGACGACCAGCCGCATTGGCTCTATCACGACGTGCTGGTCGCCATCGACCCGGCGCGCCGCCTCAACAACGGCATGCCGAGCTTCTGGGCACACAATCTCGATCACCTCGACCTGGAGCGCGGCGAGCGCGTGATGCAGGTCGGCGCCGGTACTGGCTACTACACCGCGGTGCTGGCCGCGATCGTCGGGCCTGTCGGTCGAGTCGTGGCGGTCGAGTACGATCCCGATCTTGCGGCACGGGCAGCAGCGAACCTCGCGCCCTGGCCACAGGTCACGGTCGTCGCGGGCGACGGACGCAGGCATGACCCGGGTGAGGTCGATGCCGTCGTGGTGTTCGCGGGCTCCACCCATCCCTCGCCGTTCTGGATCGACCGCCTTGCCGAGGGCGGCCGGTTGCTGATGCCGCTCACAGGCGAGAACTGGCTGGGATTCATGCTGCGTGTCATCCGCCGCGGCGAAGCCTACACGGCTGACGCCATCAGCGGCGTCGGCATTTTCCACTGCGCCGGCGGGCGCAATGCTGAAGCCGCCATCCGCCTGCAACAGGCGTTGGAGCCGCGCGAGGCACCGTCCGTCCCCTGGCAGCGCCGCGAAATCCCGATCCGGGCCCTGCACCGCGGTGCGCCCACGGCAGATGTTGCCGCCCGGGTCTGGTACCACGGTCCCGGTTTCTGGCTCGAACGCAAGGAACGGTAGCAGCCGCCCACTTCAAGGCGGGGTTGACACGCCAGTGGCACCAGACCGTGCGCACGAAATCAAACGCCCTCAACCTAAAGGTTGACGCGCGCAATCGGCGTGTCATGCAGCATGCGCCTTCCGTTCGGGACTGACATCGATTGTGGGGGGCTCGACATGACCCATCACGGTCCAGGCATCCCCTGGCGCCGCCGCGTGCTCGTGATCCTCGCGGCGATGGCGCTGCTGTGCGGTCAGCCCGCCCCCGCGCCGGCCCAGGACAGGCGCGACGACTATCTCAGCACGCCGGGCGCGGCGAGCAACGCCGTTGCGCGCCTGGTCAAGGAGATCGGCCACACGCCGGCGGTCTCGCGCATCACCATCGAGCCGCACAAGATCACGCTCCTGGTCCAGGGCCGCCGGCTGCCGCATGACGTCGATGCCTGGACGGTGACGCGCCAGCGGATCCTGCTGATCGATCGCGAGTCGGTCAGCGGCCCGACGCCGTCACACACCGACACCATCGTTGCCGAGGCGGAGGGCGGCTTCTTCCCGCTGCGCGACGTGGCGCTGGCCGACGTCACCAGCGTCATCGCCAACGCGATCCGGCGCGTGGGACTTGAAGAACCGGGCCAGGTGGAGCGCGTCATCATCGACCGGCGCATCGCGATCATGCCGAAACCCGCTTACGACGAGGTGCGCTGGACCATCCCCGTCACCAGCGGCCGTGAGAGCGCCACCGCCTTCGCCGATGCCGGCGGGCGAATCGTCGGCCTCGACCTGTCGCAGACCAACCGCGCGCGGCGACTCGACCTGCTGGCGCAGGACGATTGGCCGATGGCGCAGGCGCGGGATGACCTACTGGCGGTCATCGGTCCCGGTGCGGTCGTGCATGAGGTGCGCGTATACAACACCTACCTCTTCGTCGTGGCCGACCATCCGACGAACCCGGGGATGAGGCGCGACTATTCCTGGAATCTGTCCGGCGTGAAGCGCGGCATCGTCGACACGCCCCGGGTCGATTCGCAGATGCGCGGCACCGCGCCGTTCAGCCTGTCGGCGCTGGACTACACGAAGCTGCCGCAGATCAAGGCTGCGGCGCGAACCGCGCTCGGCATGCAGGACAGCAAGATCACGTTCATCAAGGCCGAGAAACCAACCACGGGCGCCCGGCAGACCGATGTGCGCTGGGCCGTCGAAATCGGCGCCGACAGGAGCGAGCGCGGCGTGGCGATGATCAGCACGTCTGCCCAGGTGCTTGAGGCCATCCTGCCGCCCAGCCGCCGGCCGGTCGAGCCCTGGCTCGCGCCCGCCACGATCCAGAAGACGCTGTCGCGGATCGGGGCCGAGTTCGGCCCGAAAGCGCGGTTCCACGAGATCTTCATCAACCATTCGTCGGCACGGATCATGGTCGAGGATCCTCAGGCGCCGGGCACGATGGTGAACCTGATGATGAACGTCGAGACGATCCGACGCGAAGGCCCGCCCATCATGCCCTGGGACAAGCGGCCCGAACCGACCCGGGTCTTCACCCTCGACGAACTGGCGCCGCTGACCACGGAGCGCTTGGCCGAGTTCACGCCACGCGCCCTGCGGCGGCTGAAGCTCGATGGCGGGGCGGTCGTGCGCTACACGATCGCGCGCGGTGACAACCGGATGATCGCGCGCTCGCCGCGCGGCATCCCCGTCGTGGAGGTGCGCGCCGAAAAGGACGGCCGCCAGGGCCGGGTGGTCTTCGATATCCTGGGCGCCGAGATCGACGTCGTCATGCCCTGAACGATTCCACCGCGCCTGGGAGCAACCCGTCTCCTGCGGTAGGCGGAAGCCCATGCTTCGCAGCATGGGCTTGTTGGACTATATCGGGCACGGATGACCGTAGAGGATCCCCGTGCCCGACCAGACGCCTGCTTCAAATCCGCTGAGAACGCTGTATCCGCCGATCGAGCCCTACGACCACGGCCATCTCGATGTCGGTGATGGCCATCGCGTCTATTGGGAGCTCTGCGGCAACCCGCAAGGCATTCCCGCCGTCTTCCTGCATGGCGGACCCGGCGGCGGCTGCGCGCCCGACCATCGCCGGCTGTTCGACCCGGCGCGCTATCGCGTGCTGCTGTTCGATCAACGCGGTTGCGGGCGTTCGACACCGCACGCCGGCCTGGAGGCCAACACGACCTGGCATCTCGTCGCCGACATCGAGCGGCTGCGCACGATGATCGGCGCCGACCGCTGGCTGGTGTTCGGCGGCTCGTGGGGCTCGACCCTGGCGCTGGCCTATGCGGAAACCCATCCCGAGCGCACCAGCGCGCTGGTGCTGCGCGGCATCTTCGCGCTGCGCCGGGCGGAACTGCACTGGTACTACCAGGAAGGTGCCTCCTGGCTGGTCCCCGACACATGGGAGCGTTTCCTGGCGCCGATCCCGCCCGACGAGCGCGGTGATCTCATGGCGGCCTATCACCGGCGGCTGACGCATCCCGACCGCGCCGTGCAACTCGAAGCGGCCAAGGCCTGGAGCCTGTGGGAAGGCGAGACGGTGCACCTGTTGCCGGACCCGGACATCAGCCGTGAATTCGGCGAGGACCTGTTCGCACTGGCCTTCGCGCGCATTGAGAACCACTACTTCGTGAACGCGGGCTTTTTCGAAGAGGGCCAGCTGCTGCGCGACGCGACGCGCCTGCGCAATATCCCGGGCGTGATCGTGCAGGGTCGCTACGATCTCGCGACACCGATGAAGACCGCGTGGGACCTGCACCGCGCCTGGCCGGAGGCTGCGTTCCACATCGTACCCGACGCCGGTCACGCCTTCAACGAACCCGGCATTCTGCACCACCTGATCGAGGCGACGGACCACTTCGCCGCGACGCTGTCGTAACGACTGTCATCCCGAGCGCAGCGAGGGATCTTTCTATGCAGGCGCACCCTGCGTCACTTGCAGAAGATCCCTCGCTGCGCTCGGGATGACAGGTGGTGCTAAGCCAGCACGCGCTGCGCAGCGACGAGCGCCCGGCGGGCGCGCTCGAGCGGATCCATCTTCTGCGCGATCGGCACTTCCAGGCTGATGGGAATATCCGGGGGCAACGCCTGCAGCAGGCCGCGCAGATCGAGGCCGCCGTCGCCGGGAAACAGCCGGTCGCCGCGCGCCTGCCGGATCAGTTCGGCCCGATCGGTGGGGCACGCTGCCGGCGCATCGCACAGCTGCATGTAGTGCAGCCAGGACCGCGGCAAGGCGGCAACCTCCGCCAGGCTGTTGTCGGCGCGAAAGAAGTGGATGGCATCGAGAAGGACGCCACTGTTGGCGGCACCGCCGGCTGTCACGATGCGCCGGGCCGTCGCCACGGTGGCGACATCCGTCCACGGCATCGGCTCCAGGCAGGCGTTGAGGCCGTATCGCGCGGCCAAGGTGCCGAGCTGCGCGAAACTGTCGGCCAGCCGCGCCTCCTGCGGATCGTTGCCCGCCACCAGGATGTGCTGCGCACCCAGCCGCGCGGCGGTCGCCAGGGCCGACTCGAAGTCGGCGATGCGCACCTCGGGCGTCAGCCGGAAGATCTCGACGTCCAGCACCTTGATGCCGGTGTCGACCAGGCGCCGCTCGAGTTCGCGCACCATCGGCGTATCGCCGATAACGGGATGACGGACCTCCTCCGGCGTGGCCGGTATCAGGCGCAAGCCGACATGGCTGTAGCCGGCCGCGGCTGCGGTCTCGATTTGCTCGGGCGGCGCAACGTCCAGCACTGTCAGCGCCGCCAGTCCGATCGCTCTCGTCACGCGATTGTCCATGCGCACAACCAAGGTGCCGCTACAATCGACGTTGACACCGCGACTGTCCACCTTATCCGCTACGACGGTTGCCACGGGTTGCGTTGCAACGGATCGTGCCCTGGAAAACTCGGGCGAGACGCCCCGCCCCCAGGTTGACCGGAATCCCGCTCTACCATCGTGCGCCCGGTCGCCATGCCGGATTGGTCCGCTGCGCTTGGAGCTGTGCTTGTCGTTGCAGGTCGCCAACATGCTGCTGCATGATCTCAACAAAGGTCTGCAGAGCGAATTGCAGTCGATAGTGGGTCACCTGCAGCACGATGTTGCTGTCAGCGGCCGTCAACGGTCCGGCGGATGCTTGCAACTGGCGCGCGCGGCGAATGAGTTCGGGAGTGACCTCCCATTCCGCGGCACCCGCCGGTCTCGCCGTGAGCATCAGCGCATCAACGATCAGTGACGCTGACGCCAGCACGGAGAAGCACGACAGGAGCGTGCCGGCCGACCGACTCGCCAGGCGCACCCACTGGCCGTTCTTGAACACCATCGTTTCAACCTCGGCCGCCGCAATTTCCGGTGCGGCCTTCAGGGCTTGCATCGCCTCGGGTGACAGTTTGGCCGTCTCTTCGATGACCTCGGCGGCAACCTGCACCTCGCGCGCGGTCTTCGCCAGGCGACGTTCCTGCAGGACGGACTGGGTCGTTTTGGCGATGGCCTGCACCTGCATCGGTGACTTGCCGAGGAGATCCTTCAGAACGACACCGATGGCCTTCGCGGTCTTCAGCTTGCCGTCAAGCTCGGACTGGGCCTGGGCCGCCCGCATCAACCAGATCTTGGCTTGCGGGGGCATATTGGCGAACGGATCCATTGTGTCCTCAGGTGTTCATCCCCGGCGATGGGCGGCAAGCTTGCCGTTCCGGGCGAGACAAGGCACGGCGTGCGGGACGACAGATGGATATCTGGCTCGGTCCCATGCGCAACGCCAACGCTGTCTCGGCACTATTTACACTGCGCTGCAGGCCTCACCAGAGAAGAAGCTTTGTGCGTCATAGCCAAATGGAATGACGATCGGTTGCGCGCGGACTCGACGTGCGGACGACCTCGGAAGGAAGAGGTACACGGATCACGGGCAGCGCAAACGACTCAGTTGTCGCGCGCCACGCGGAAGCCGACCATGAAGTTGCGCACGCCGATCGTGTAGCGGACGCGGGTTGCCGACCGCGTGACCCAGGCGTTGGTGAACCACGAACCGCCACGGGCGACGCGGCGCGAGCAGTCGCCACCCTCCTCCCACGACCGGCCATCCGCTGGCGCCTGTTCATAGCCGACATGCCAGCAGTCCGATGTCCACTGCAGCACGTTGCCCAGCATGTCGTTCAGTCCCCACTGATTGGGCGCAAACGCGTCCACCGGCGATGTGTAGGCGTGCTCATCGGCACAGGGAAAGACGTGCTGATGGCGTGGCACCTCCAGCGTGCTGGCAATCGTCTGGTCGAGCACGTTGGCATGGCGGCAGGCTTCGGTGCGGCCATCGCCCCAGAAGCGCGCCGTCGTGGTGCCGGCGCGCGCCGCGTACTCCCACTCCGCCTCCGTCGGCAGCCGATAGGATCTGCCGGTCGTGCGCTTCAGCCACGCCATATAGGCCCGCGCATCCTCCGACGAGACGCAGACCACGGGATGGCGGTCCGTCTGCGCGTAACCGGGATTGCGCCAAGAACGGTTGCCGGTGTCCTGCCACTTGTCACCCCAGGCGCCGATCACGCAGGACGTGCCGGTCTGATGCCCGGTCGCGGCCACGAATGCAGCGAATTCGCCGCGGGTCACGGGGTATTTGCCGAGCGCGAAGGGCGCGGCGAGCGTAACCCGGTGCTGCGGCATGGCGTATTCCCGCGACCCCGGCGGTACGCCCTCGCGCTCGTTCTCGGCCGGCGTCGAGCCCATCAGGAACGTCCCGGCCGGCACCATGACGATCTCTGGGCACTGCTCGCAGTCGCGGAAGGCCTGGCCGCGCGGCCGCGCAGCCTCCCTGGCCTTCTCCGCCGCCACCTTGCGCGCTACTTCCTCCTCGGCTTCCTTGCGCGCCCTCTCATCGGCGTCCTTGCGGGCCTTGGCATCCCGCTCGGCCTGCTCGCGCGCGGCAGCCTCGGCCCGCGCCTTGTCACGCGCCGCGGCTTCGGTGCGCGCCTTGTCGGCTGCTGCCTTGCGCGCCGTCGCCGCCGCCGCTTCCTTCGCCCTCGCCTCCGCATCGATCTTCGCCTTTGCAGCGGCCGCTTCGCGCTCCCGCTGTGCGGCGCGGTCTTCGATCACCCACCAGGCGCCGGCGCCACCGGCCGTGCATAACGCGATCGCGGCGACCGCCGGCCACAGCCATCGCCGCCGTCGCGGTGGCGTTCCTGCGCCGTCGACGCGCCGCGTCTGGGCGTGATCGCGCAGCTCGCGCGACGTCGGCGTCACGCCGGCAAACACGGGCCGCCATTGCGCGATCGCCTGTGGCCGCTCATCGGCCTTCAGCCGTAACCCAGCGTCGATGGCCGCCAGCAGGCTGGGCGCGTAGTGACCGCGCCCCACCGTGAGGGCCGGCACCAGCGTATCGTCCATCATGCGGTCGAGCGCGTTGGGCGGCGGCGCGCCGGCGATGCAGTGGTAGAGCGTACCGGCGAGCCCGTAGACGTCAGTCCACGGTCCTTGCGGCGCCGAGCCCATCTGCTCGATGGCGGCGTAGCCCGGCGTATAGACGGCGGTCATTGCCTGAGTGCGGTCCTGCAACGCCACGCGCGCGGCGCCGAAATCGATCAGCGCCGGCGCCCCCTCGGTATCGATCAGGATATTGGCCGGCTTGATGTCGCGATGCAGGAAGCCGGCGCGGTGCACCTGCTCCAGCCCATCGAGCAGCGGATAGAGCAGACGCTCGATGGTCGGCTGCGTCAGGCGCCCGTCGCGCCGCAGGCGGGCCTCGAGCGTCTCGCCCGGCACCAGCGCCATCACCATGTAGGCCGTGCCGTTGGCCTCCAGGAAATCGTGCACGCTCACGATGCCGGCGGCGCGCTCCAGCCGCGCCAGCGTCTTGGCCTCGGCCAGGAAGCGCTCGCGGCCCCAACGGAAGTCTTCGGCCTGGTGCGTCGAATGCGGCAGCACCGTCAGGTCGGGCTGGCGCGCCGCCATGCTGGTGGGCAGGAATTCCTTGATCGCGATTTCGCGGTCGAGCTGCGTATCGAGCGCGCGATAGGTAATGCCGAAGCCGCCCACGCCCAGCAGGGCCGTCACCGTGTACTTGCCGATGCGGCTGCCGGTCGGCAACGCGATCGTGTTGCCGCCAGCCGAGGCCTCGGCCTGCCCGGATGCCGATCCGCTGCTGCCTTGCGTCAAGCCGCGTCCCCCTGGCGCCGCCTCCCGCCTCCCCGCGAGATGACCGCGTCCGCGACATAAACTGTCCGCTGACGGAACGGCGAAAGCAAGCCCGATGCGCGGGCTATGGCGATGCTTCAGTTGTCGCGGGCGACGCGGAAGCCGACATTGGTGGTACGAACGCCCACGGCATGGCTTCCCCGCGCGGCGAAGCGGGCCGCCCAGGCATTGGTCTGCCAGCTGCCGCCACGGACAGCACGGCGCGAGCAGTCGCCACCCTCCACCCACGACTGGCCATCAACCGGCGCATCGCGATAGCCGGGATGCCAGCAGTCGGATGTCAGCTGGTACACGTTGCCCAGCATGTCGTGCAGGCCCCAGGCGTTGGCGGCAAAAGCGCCCACCGGCGAGGTGTAGACGTGCTCATCGCTGCAGGGAAAGACGTTGCGGTCCCCGCCGATATCGCCGTCCAGCATCTTGGCGATCGTGAAATCGAAGACATTGGCGTAGCGGCAGGTATCGGCACGGCTGTCGCCGCCGATTCGGGCGGTCGTGCTGCCGGCCCGCGCGGCATATTCCCATTCGGCCTCGGTCGGCAGCCGGTACGGCTTGCCGGATACCTTGGCCAGCCATGCCACGTAGGCCCGGGCGTCATCGGCCGACACACATACCACCGGATGGCGGTCGCTTTGCGCGAAGCCCGGCTTGCGCCAGTTCCGCCCGGTCGTGTCCGCCTCGCCAGCGGCGTTGATCAGGCAGGCATTGCCGGTCTGATGGCCGGTGGCCGCCACGAACGCGGCGAACTCGCCGCGGGTGACCGGGTATTTGCCCAGCGCGAACGGCGTGACGATGATCACGCGATGCGCCGGCGCCGTACTGTCCCGCGCGACAGGTGGTACACCCTCGCGATCATCCTCGGCCGGCGTCGAGCCCATCATGAACGCGCCGACCGGGATCGTCACGACCTCCGGGCATTGGGCGCAATCGCGGACAGCCTCGCCCCGCGGCCGTGCCGCGTCGCGCATCTTCTCCGCCGCCGCCGTGTCGGCCGCCACTGTGTGCATCACGGCGTCAGAGCGTGTCCGATCGGGCAGCGGGCGCGTGCCGGAGGCCACCTCGCGCGCTCTTACCTGCGCGTCGGTCTTCGCCCTGACCGCCGCCGCCTCCCGCTCCTGCTGCGCGGTGCGTTCCTCGATCATCCACCAGGCGCCAGCGCCGCCGGCCAGGCACACGACCGCGGCGGCGACGGCCGCCCACAACCAGCGCCGCCGCGATGAGGGCACCGGAGCGACCACGCGCTGTGCCAGAGCCTCCTCGCGCACCGCACGCAACACCGCCCGGCCGCCGGCCGCGGTTTCAGCCTGCCGCGATGACGGTCCGTTGCCGACGTCCACCCCAGGATCCCCCTGGCGCCGCCATCGTCTCGTCCCCTCGGGATGACGGCGCCGCGCTCGATACGCCGAGAGTCCGCCCCCGGACGGGCGAAAGCAAGCCGAGAACCTACCGGATCCGGTGATTACAGGTCCGCCGTGCGCACCAACTCTCGGCGCATGACGCGCGCGGGGCCGAAGCGGGTGCTGTGCTCGCCGGCCGGCTCAAAGCCGCAGGCACTGTAGAACCCCTGCGCCTCCGGCGCCGCGATGACCGACAGCACCCGCGCCCCTTCGGCCGCAGCCAGGCGTTCTGCCGCCTGGACCAGCAGGCGGCCGATGCCCTGCCGGCCGTGTCCGGGATCGACGAACAGCCCGTCGAGTTCCGACTCGCCGTCCGGCCCGGGCAGCACGACGCTGAACCCCAGGACGACACCCCGTTGTTCGGCCACGAAAACGCGCCCCGTCGCGATCTGCTCGATCGGCAGCTCGATGGCGTCGGGATGCGCCAGCAGCGATTCGCGATAGGCGTCCCACATCAGGGCGGCACGCCGCTGCAGATCCTCCAGCAGCTGCCGCTCATCGGGGCGCGCGCAGCGAATGACGACATCGTTTACCATCCGATACGCCCTACGCCATCCGGCCGGGCTAGGCCAGCAGTTCGACCACCCGTCGCTGATCGGCGCGTGGCGGCAGCGCCGGCTGTGGCGCCGGCGTCTTGATCGCGCAGGTCATCAGATAAACCCGATGGCGGCTGCGGAACTTCGCGAACTTGCGGCTGCCCTCGATGGCGGCATAGTTCTCAAGAGCCCGACGCAGCAGGATCCGGTACAGCCATGGCACCCGGGTGCGGATCAGCTGCCGGCGCCGCACGCTGTCCTGCCGGCACGCCGCGATGACATGATCGGTGATATCGTTGAACGTCGCATCGAAGCCGGCATCGCGCAGTGCCTGCGTCGTGCCCGGCACGTCCCTGGCGCGACGCGTGTCGCAATAGAGGAATGCGCCGCCAGGCCGCAGCACGCGATGCGCTTCGCGGAAGAAGGCCGCGTAATCGCCGTAGTCGTTCGAGGCCTCGACATTGACCACCACGTCGAAGGAGCGATCGGCAAACGGCAACGACAGCGCCGAGTCGCACACGAAACTGATGTTGGCGATGTCGCCGTGCGCCGCGCGACAGGCGCGCACGGCATTTTCGGCGTGATCCAGGCCGACCGCGCGCACCGATCCCGGCCAGCCACGCACCAGGTGCGCGAGCCCACCGCCACGCCCGCAGCTCACCTCCAGCAGGTCGGTATGCACCCGCAGGCGTCCGCGAGCGCGCAGCCGCTTGAAGAGCTCGCTGTACATCTGCAGCTGGTACTGCTCCGGTCCATCCACCTCTGCCGGGGCAAAGCCATAGTTGTTGGTCGTCACGTCACCCCAGTCCAGGCCGTAGATCCGTTCCCACAACTGATCACGCTCGATACCGCGCGTCTTGCGTCGCGCTTTCAAGACCAATCGGACAATGCGCGCCGCCTGGACTACCGCGACGGCGATCACGGCTACCGCGATGGCGACCATAACAATCAGAACATCGGACACGCTGACGACTCCACCCAGAGCGCGACCCGTCGCGGACGGGACCAGAGGTGCGGCACTCTGGTGCGGCGAGGTTGCTCGAACGTGCCCGCGGCGCCGTGGCACTGCGGCGCACGGACGCAAAGACTCGTCGTCCTGCCCCTGAAGGTTGCGGCAAGGTGTCCGCGCCACCCGTTGGACACCTTGGCGCAACCTGGATATGTCCAGGGTGCGCCGCGCGGCGGATCGGTGCGGCGCCAGCAGGCAGGCCTATGACACGCATTCTCCTGGTCGAAGACGAACCCGAGATGGCCCGGCTGGTGGCTGGCAACATTGCCAAGGACGGCTTTCTCGTCGATCAGGCCGGCTCGTGCGATGCCGCGCGGCTGACCCTGCAGCTGGCCCGCTATGCCCTGGTGCTGCTCGACCGCCGGTTGCCCGACGGCGATGGGTTGTCACTGCTGCCGATGGTGCGGGCGACCCAGCCGGGCGCGCCGGTGATCATGCTCACCGCGCTCGATCAGCTGGACGACAAGGTGCGCGGCCTGGATGCCGGTGCCGACGACTACCTGACCAAGCCGTATTTCGCCGACGAATTGATGGCGCGCATCCGCGCTGCCCTGCGCCGTCCCGGCGCCGAGCCCGCGGCACCTCTGCAGTGCGGCCGGCTGCGCTTTGACATGGCGCGCCGCGAGGTCGAGATCGATGGCCAGCCCCTGGTGCTCAAGCGTCGCGAACTGCTGGCGCTGGAGGCGCTGGTCCGCCGCGCCGAGCGCGTGGTGCAGCGCGACGCGCTGGTCGCTGCCGTCTACGGCCTGGACGACGAGGTGCAGCCCAAGGCGCTCGACAGCCACATCTCGCGCCTGCGCAAGCGACTGTCTGACTGCAACGCCGGCGTCACCATCCATCCCGTCCGCAATGTCGGCTATATGCTGAAGGCGTCATGATCCGCCCGCGCAGTTCACTGGTCGGACGCCTGATCTTTCCGCTGATCATCATTCAATCGGTCCTGTCGCTCATCGCGCTGATGATCTCGCTGCTGTACTGGCAGCAGCCCGGCGACGAGTACGCCTTCTCGCAGATCCATCTGCAGAACCTGGTGGTCGATGCGCTGGCCAAGCAGCCCGACGGCGGACTCGCCATCACCGACACACCGGCGCTCGCCGACTTCCGTGCCGCGCGTCCGAAGGTGCGCATCGCCGCCCTGCTCGGCCGCCAACCGCTGCAGGGATCATCTGCCGATCTGGTCGCGGCGCTGGAAGCGCTCGGCTTCCCGGACTTCGCCAACGCCACGTTCTCGCTCACGCAAGGCCCGCTCGCCGGTGCCATGGTGGCGGCGAGCGTCGCAGATACGCGATGGGGCGCGATCGTCGTGGTCAGCACCGACAACACCCTGCAGAGCGCCGACCTGCCGGCGCTGGTCGGCTACATGTCGAGCTACCTGGTACGGGTCATGGTCCTGGTGTTGCTGGGCGCGGCGCTGATCGTGCCGCTGGTGGTGACGCAGGCCCTGCGGCCGCTGCGCAATGCCGCGCGTGATGCCGCCCGCATCGACCTACGCTCGCGCGACTTCCGGCTGCCCGACGGCAAGGGCGTGCCGTCGGAACTGCTGCCGTTCATCCGCTCGATCAATGCCGCGCTCGACCGTCTCGACGACGGCTTCAGCCGCCAGCAGCGTTATGCCGCCGAGGCGGCGCACGAGCTGCGCACGCCGCTGGGTGTGCTGGCCGCCCGCATCGACAGCCTGCCCGAATCGCCCGTGGCCCGCGGCCTGCGCCGCGATGCTGAACGCATGCGCACCCTGGTCGACCAGCTGCTGTTCGTCGCCTGGCTGGAAACCCGCCACGTGCTGCCCGACGAGTCGCTGGACCTGACCGCCGTGGCCCGCGGGGTGGTCGCCGATTGCGCGCCGCTGGCCATCGCCCAGGGCCGTGACATCGCCCTGACGCCGGAAGCCGAGCACCTGCCGATCCGCGGCAACACCCGCGCCGTGGAAAGCGCGATCACCAACCTGGTGCAGAACGCCGTGCGCGCCGAGCCGCAAGGCGGCACGGTCGAGGTCGTGGCGCGCGCGCCGGCCGAGATCCTGGTCATCGACCATGGCACCGGCATCGCGGCCGCCGAGCGCGACCGGGTGTTCGAGCCGTTCTGGCGCCGCGATGAGCATCACCCGGGTGCCGGCCTGGGCCTCACCATCGTCAAGGAAGCCGCCGCCGCGCACGGCGGCACGGTCACGGTGGAGGATACACCCGGCGGCGGCGCAACGTTCCGGCTGACCTTGAGCGGCACGACGGCCGGACCGTGAGGACACATCTTCCGGTCAGTTGCGAGCTTGGCTAATGACGGCTGGGACCGCGTCGCTCCAGCGACGCTCATAGGCCGGCGCTTCACGCCGGGGCGCCGCTGGAGCGGCGCGGTCCCAGCCTTCACCAGCAGCACCACGTCTTATCGTCTACGGCGGCAGGGGCCAGTCGAACAGCCGGCGCACGCTCACGTGGCCGGGCCGCCAGCACCAGCCCCATGCGGCGCCAGCGTGTCATCACGGGTCGATCGTTTCCGTCTTGTCACGGCCCACCAGGCGCTGCAGCTCGCTGACGGCACGCAGGAAACTGTCGGCGGGTGTCGTGTCCGGATCGATCAGGCGATGCAGGCGGAAGCCGTCCTCCAGCGCCAGCAACAGGGCGCCCGCCCAGGCGGCGTCGATGTTGCGGCCGGCCGCGCGCGTGGTGGTGGCGACGATCTCGCTGACCAGCGCGCGGCGGGCACGCAGGCGCTTGGCCAGCTCCGGCCGACGCTGCTCGGCGCGGGCGGCGAACAGGATCAGCTCCATGTGCAACAGCGGCGCGCGGCCCAGCGGATCCTGGCGGCTGCGCTCGGAGGACCGCAGGGCGGCGATGTAATCGGCGGCATTGCTGTAGCGCGCCAGCAGGTCGCGGTGGTGTTGCAAGGACCTCTCCACGTGGTCCTCCAGCATGGCGATGATCAGCTCGTCCTTGCTGTCGAAGTTCGAATAGAACGCGCCGCGCGTGAAGCCGGCGGCGGCCGCAATGGCGTCGATACTGGCGGCGCCGATGCCGCGTTCCTCGAAGACCTGGGCGGCGGCCTCGAACAGCCTCTGTCGGGTTTCGTCACGGGTCGGACGGATGCGTACTCTTGACATCGTGGCCCGGACATAGCACGAATCAATTCGATACAACAATGTATCGAACTGCACGGATTGGACATCCCATGGCCGAGGCAACCCAGGCCGAGCGGTTCTTCCTGGCCGCCATGTCGCCGGGCTTCCGCGAGGATCCGTATCCCCTCTACGAGACCTATCGCGGCCGCGGCCGGCTGCTGCGCATGGCCGACACGATCTGGTTCGCGCTGGGGCACGGCGACGTCACCACCCTGCTGCGCCACCCCAAGCTCTCCTCCAACGAGACACGGGCCACGACCGAAGCGGCCAAGCAGGACGAGCCGACCTGGGAGTCGCGCAGTCTGCTGTTCATGGATCCACCCGATCACACGCGCCTGCGCGGCCTGGTCGCGCGCGCCTTCACGCCCAAGCGCATCGCGGACCTGCGGCCGACGTCGGAAGCGATCGCCGCCCGCCTGCTGGACGCCATCGCCGCACGAGAACCGGGCACGCCGGTCGACCTGATCGAGGCTTTTGCCTATCCGCTGCCGGTGCAGGTGATCTCGGCCCTTCTGGGCGTGCCAGCGGCCGACCAGGCGGCCTTCACGGCGTGGTCACGCGGCGTGGCACGCTCGCTCGATCCTTCGGTGCTGCGCTCGACCGCGATCGATGCCGCCATCGCCGAGGCCGAGCGGGCGCTGATGGCGTACCTGGAGGACCTGCTGGCGCTGCGTCGCCGCCAGCCGGGCGACGACCTGCTCTCCGCCCTGGTCGCGGTCGAAGCGGATGGCGATCGCATCGCGCCGCAGGAGGTCGTCGACCTCGCCCTGCTGCTGCTGATCGCCGGCCACGAGACCACGGTGAACCTGATCGGCAACGGCGTGCTGGCCCTGCTGCGCGCGCCCGACCAGTTGGCGCTGCTGCGACGCAGCCCTGATCTGATCGCCAATGCCATCGATGAACTGCTGCGCTTCGACGGCCCGGTGCAGATGACCCAGCGAATTGCCACCGAAGACCTCGACCTGCTGGGCCACCCCGTGCGGGCCGGCGACGAGATCATGATGGTGCTGGGCGCCGCCAACCGCGACCCCGCGGTGTTCGCCGATCCGCACCGGCTCGACGTCACCCGCGACGCACGGCGCCACGTCGCCTTCGGCGGCGGCATCCATCACTGCCTGGGCGCCACCCTGGCGCGCGTCGAAGGTCACGTGGCCCTGCACGCCCTGCTCGCTCGTTTCCCGCATGTGGCGCTGGCTGGCACGCCGACCCGGCGACCCACCTTCACGCTGCGCGGCCTGGAGGCCCTGCCGGTGGAACTGGGCAACGCCTGACACCCTCCGCTGCGCAGCTACGACAGGCTGCGCTTTCGGGGAATGACTCGATGATACGAAACGTCGGATATAATCTTGCTATATCCGACGTTTCATATCATTCTATGGGATGGCTTCTCAACAGGACCAAGCTCTCTCTCTGCTGCGGCGGCAAGGTATGGCGCGCCTTTCCGAGTTCACCCGCGTCGGGATAACCGCGGCCACGATTTCGCGCATGAAAGAGAACGGCCTTGTCCTTCAGCTTGGGCGTGGCCTTTATCAGCTGCCCGACGCTCCCCTTGATGCCAACCACTCGCTTGCGGAAGCCAGTAAACTCGTGCCCATAGGCACAATCTGTCTCGTCTCCGCGCTCGCTTTCCACGACCTCACAGATACGATCCCGTCGCGGGTATGGATGGCGATTGGTCCCAAGGACCGCCGGCCAAACACGACACATCCACCGATACAGTTCGTGCGCTTCGGCGATAAGGTCCTCAGAGCAGGCGTTGAGGCGCACAGCATCGAAAGCGTTACGGTACGGGTCTACAATCCGGCCAAGACCGTCGTGGACATGTTCCGGTATCGCGCCAGCGCGGGAAGGCGTTATCAGCGGAGCCCAGGCCTCAATCTTGCACTTGAAGGTCTCGGGGCTGCGCTGAGGCAGCGCAAGGCCACGCCATCGGAAATCGCCAGATTTGCCACGGACGCGGGTGTCTGGAGGGTTGTCCAACCCTACCTGCAGGCGATGACCGCCAATGCGTGAACCTCCCCGCGATATGGGTGCGTCGGTACGGGCACGCCTCTTGAAAATTGCGACAGAGCGCAACCAGCCCTTTGACCTGATTCTTACGCGTTATGCCCTGGAGCGGCTGCTGTTTCGCCTCAGCACAACCTCCTATCGCGAGCGATTCATCCTCAAGGGTGCCACCTTGATGGCCGCGTGGTTTGACACGCCCTTTCGACCGACGCGCGATATCGACTTCCTCGGCTTTGGCGACTCCGATCCCGAGGCGGCGCTGCGTGCTTTCCAGGAAATCTGTGCCATCGAAAACAACGATGGTGTCGTGTTCGACGTTGAGAGGCTCGCGGTTGATCGCATCCGCGAGGAACTGGAATATGGTGGTCTTCGCATTACAACAATCGCCAGCATAGGCGGCGCGCGAAGCAAGGTTGTCATCGACATTGGCTTTGGCGACGCCACTGAACCCGGCATAGCCGACCTGAAACTGCCCGTGCTGCTCGACCTGCCGGCCCCGCGTTTGCGCGCCTACCCGCGAGAGACAGTCATAGCCGAAAAGTTTCAGGCGATGGTCATGCTCGGCCGCGACAACAGCCGTATGAAAGATTTCTACGACATATGGATGCTGTCGCGCTCATATGAGTTCGACTCGGACCGACTGGCCCAGGCTATCGCCGCAACTTTTGCTCGTCGCAAGACGACTATCCCAACCGATTTACCTGACGCGCTGACACGCGACTTCGCCGAGGATCCGGCGAAGCGAAAGCAATGGACCTCATTTGTCGAGGCCATCGCGATGAAGCCGGGTTCACTACTGGAAATCGTAGAAGCGTTGGCAACCTTCCTCATGTCGCACGCGGCAGCAGCTAGAAGACGTGGTGCATAGTATCTGTGTGACGGAGGTGAGATACCGAGTCGAGGCCGCCTTCCGTTTCCCCGTGTAGCCCCGCGTAAAATATGAGCTACGCTGGCATCCGCACGATCAAAGGAGCGTCATGCCGATTTCAGGGAATGGATGGGAATTGCTCGTCCGCAGGCACAGCGCGTCCAGCGCAGCGGTGCTCAGTCGCGAACATACGGTACGTACCAGACCTTCCTGGACGGAAACGACGTCGCCGGCTTGTCGGGTTGGGTGTGCGAGTGCCTGGGTCCCGGCGACAACCAGCAGGCGGACAACGGCAAGAGGATCGAGGCCGGCGGATACCCGCTCCATACGCACTTCGGCGACGTGTACCAGTCCATCGGATACGCAACGGATCTGCAGCCTCCGGGCTCTTCTCCCATGCCGGGAATCCGGTTGGAAGGCACCGGGCAACGCTACGACATCCTCATTCACCCCGCCCGTCCACCGACGTTGTACCTGTCGAGCGTGGGCTGCCTCAACTTGACGGGACCACTGGCCGATTCCGAGACGATGGATTTCTGGGACTCCCGCGCCCGCGTCATTGCGCTGATCGAGAGCCTGCGCGATTTCGCACCCGGCGCCTTCGCGGCGAGCGAGAACACGCGCATTCCTGACGCCTGGATCGTCGTGGAGGGCGAACCGTCGTGATCAGCCGGCGCTCACGCCGATCCTGAGGCCTGTTTGCTCGCCTGATCGTAGTCACGTTGCGCCCGCTCGGCTGCCGCCAAGGCAAGATCGCGTACCGTGCGCGCCTTCTGATCGAGATAGAGCAGCCCGCAGGCAACCAGGACATAGAGGGCACCGAGAACCCAATAGCTCCACGGCGCCAGGTGGTGCCGGAACACGACGACAATGAAGGGTACGACAAAGAAGTGGATGGCCAGCTTGATCCAGGCGCCGCGGTCATAAACGCGCGCCGCAGCCTCGCCCGCGCGATGCGCGGCCTCGGCATCGCGTTTCAGTCGTTCCGTATCCGTCATCGAAGCATTGCGAACGTCAGGGCCGTGGCGAGCGCACCGATCCTCTCATGCGTTGCGGCACTGTCTCGTACGAACGCCTGGTACTCAATAGCTGCGTGCCGCTGGCCCTGGACCGTGGATCATCGCCGTCCCATACTGGCGCCTTCCTTGCGGGACGAGCACGCGCATGACGGCTTCGACACCTCGCCTTCTTTCCGGCCCCGATCTGCGGGCGTTGTCGGTGCGTTCGGATGCCAAAGGGGCTCTGCAGACCGGCCTGCACCTGGCGCTGGTGGCGGGCAGCGGTTGGCTGGTGACACAGGCGTCGGGCTGGCTGCTCGTGCCCGCAATGCTGCTGCTGGGCATCGCACAGGTGACATTGTTCGCGCCGCTGCACGAGACCATGCATCTCACTGCATTCGCCAACCGGCGCGCCAATGTCGTCGTCGGCTGGCTGGTGGGGTGCCCATCCCTGCTGAACTGGCACTTCTATGGCGCCTTTCACCTGGCGCATCATCGCTTCACGCAGGATCCCGCCCGCGATCCCGAGTTGACACCGCCGCCGCCGACCGGGCTGGCCGGCTACCTCGCACGCATCGCGGCGTTGAACTACTGGCGGGCGCGCCTCACGCTGATCGCCGATGCCTGGCGTGGCGATCTCGCCGCCTACCCGTTCATTGCCAACCACGCACGGCAGCGCATCGTGGCCAGCACGCGATGGATGAGCGTGTTCGTCGTCGGACTGGCGTTGGCCTCGGCGGTGCTGATCGCCTGGTGGGTGCCGCTGGTGTTCTGGGTTGGGCCGCAGCTTCTGGCGCAACCGCTGCTGCGCCTCTACCTGCTGACCGAACATACGGATTGCAGCGAGACCGACGACGGCCTGATCAACACCCGCACCACGCTCACCAACCCGCTGGTGCGGCTGTTGATGTGGAACATGGGCTATCACGCCGAGCACCACCTCTACCCGTCGATCCCCTTCCACCGCCTGGCCGATGCCCACCGCGCGCTGCGCGACCGCCTGGGCGTGGTGCAGCACGGCTACGCCCGCTGGCACTGGGCCTATCTGAAGGGCCTGCTGCGCGCAGGATAACGGGCGCCTCATGCCGACCCGCAGACACGTCATCCAGCGCCTCGGCACCGCCGCCGTGGTCGGCCTGGGCAGCGCTGCTGACGCCCGCGCCGTCGGGCGCTGGCACATGCCCGACGAGCACCTGCCGCAGGAGCGCGTGTTCGTGTCCTATGCAGCCTCTCGTGCCGTCTGGAAAGATTGGGTCGCCCCGGTCAATGCCACTGTCGGCCGGCTCGCCAGGACCATCGCCCGCTACCAGCCGGTGACCGTGCTCTGCCGGCCCAGCCAGGAGGACCAGGCACAGCGCGACTGCGGCGGCGCCAATATCGACTTCCTGCCGCTGGCCCTGGACGACATCTGGGTGCGTGACTATGGCGGCTGCTTCGTGGTCGATGACACCGGCGACCTCGGCGTGGTGGATCTCAATTTCAACGGCTGGGGCGGCAAGCAGCGCGCCGGCAACGACACGCGCGTCGCCAGAATCCTGAGCGATGAGCTGAAGGCGGACTACATCGCGAGTTCGCTGACCGGCGAAGGCGGCGGTATCGAAGTGGATGGCCACGGCACGGCCATCCTCACTGAAAGCTGCTGGATCAATGCCAATCGCAATCCGGGGCTGGGCAAGACGCAGATCGAGACCGAACTGAAGCGGCGCCTCGGCCTGCGCAAGATCATCTGGCTGCCGGGCATCCGCGACAAGGACATCACCGACGCCCATGTCGACTTCTATGCCCGTTTCGTGCGCCCGGGTGTCGTGATCGCCAACCTCGACAACGACCCGCAATCCTATGACTACGCGCTGACCCGCCAGCACCTGGATATCCTGAAGAGTGCCACCGACGCCGACGGCCGCCACCTGGAGGTCCACACGCTGCCGCCGCCACTGAAGCTGCGCAGCAATCACTACACCGAGGACAACCCGGATTTCGCTGCGGGCTACATCAACTACCTGCCGGTCAACGGCGCGGTGATCGCGCCACAATTCGGCGACACCGCGGCGGACGGATACTGCCTGAGTCTGCTGGCGCGGCTCTATCCGGGACGCAAGGTGGAGCAACTGGACATCGACCCGATCGCCGCCGGCGGCGGCGGCATCCACTGCGTGACCAAGCAGTTGCCGCGCGCTTGACGGGCTGGGTGGTTCGCGATCAGAGCGGCAATCCGTCGTTCGGCGTCTGCCGGTCGGGATCCGCCCTGAGGTCGGCATAGACCGAGTCGTTGAGAATGGCCGTACGCATGGCATTCGCGTCGTTGACGCTGACACGTTGCCCGAGTCGACCGCGCATCGTGGACGCGATGAGAAAGGCGGTGCGATGGACCGGCACGCTCGCCGCCCACATTGGCGGCACAGGCATGCCCGTCAGCCCCGCACTCTCCAGAACGTAGTAGAACATGCCCGCCACATAGGCGCACGCCTCGTTCGACACATCGCGCGGAGACGCGCCCGATGCCGTGGCCTGTTTCCCCTTGGCGTCGATCATCGCATGCGTGCTCTCGTGGACGATAGACACCCGTTCCCTCAGGGTGGTGCCGACATTCACCGACTTGAACCGGAACGTATTCGAGTATGGATTGTAGCCGGCGGCGACGTTTGGAGGGGGATTTGGCTCTATATCGATCGTCATCGACCTCAGGGCCAGCGCGACATAGCTGAATGCCGAGCCATCGATGTGATGTCCGTCGAGCCAGAAGTCGATCGTCTGGCAGGATGGCGACATCAGGATCGCACCGATTCGGTTCTTGATCGCGGCGGCTTCGGCTGGCGTGGCAAGGGCCATCTGCGTCTCCATGGCAGGAAGCGTGCAGCCAACATGCTCCTCACTTTATACCACGCATCATCCGTTCGGATGATATCGGCGATCCACAACCAGCGTCGGTCATACGCGCAGCGCGCCGATGCTCAGCTCGAATGTGAGTCGCGACTTGTCATCCCGAGCGTAGCGAGGGATCTAGGAACGGCGCCTAGATCCCTCGCTACGCTCGGGATGACAGCTGTATCAGTGACCCACGATTCCAGATACTAGCGGCCGGTCAGCACTGCCGCCGTCGGTGACGGTGCCGCGTCGCCCTCGACGACCAGGATTGCGGTCTGGGCGTTGCCCTGTTTCGTACCAGGCGTGATGTCGCGCAGCGGGCCGATGGCGGCCACCGTGCCCATGCCCTTGGCGTTGGTCTTCAACGCCGCCACCGGCGCATCACGGCCTTCCAGGAAGACGCGGTAGACCGTGTCGGGCTTCAAGCCGAAGACGTTCGTCTCCAGCATGTCGACAAGACCGAGGTTGCGGGCCACGACAAAACCGCGTCCGCCACCGCCCTGTGATGCCTTGAGCGCAATGTTGACGGTCGGCGGCGACGCCGGCAGCGGCGCGAGGTTGGCACGGCCATCGCCCTGCCCGACGGCATGCGCAACATAGACCAGGGCCTGCGGCGCCTGGCCGATCGGAATGTGGCCGACCACGTCGCTCGTCGCCGTGTCGATGACGTCGACCGCATCGCCGTTCTCCAGGCCGACATAAACCCGGCTGCCATCCCCAGACGCCCAGATCCCATGCGGCAGCGCGCCGACCGGAACGGTCTTGACCAACTGCGCCGTGGCATCCGTGGTGAAGATCTTCACGGCGTTCTCGCCCCCGACGGTGACGTAGGCCAGGGTCCTGCCGCCGCTTGCGGCAAACGCCAGGTGGTTGGTGATGAAGCCGGTATCGATCACGCCCCTCACCTCGAGCGTGGTCGTGTCGATGCGCGTGACCTTGCCCACGTCCTTGTGGGTCGACCACACCTCCTTGCCGTCCGGCGTGATCTGGATGAAGGGCGAGAACGGCGACACCACCGGGATTTTCTTGATCACCTTGCGCTGGGCGACGTCGATCACCTCGACCACCGGGTTGAAGCTGTTGGCGAGGAACGCGCGCTTGCCGTCCTTGGAGAAGATCACCATGCCGGGGCCGCTGGTGGTCTTGATGCGGGCCGTCTCCTTGAACGTCACGGGATCGATGACCGCGAGATAATCCTCGCCGCGCACGACGACCCACGCTTCCTTGCCGTTGGGCGTGAAGAAGCCCTCGTGCGGATTGCGGCCGACATAGGCGATGCCCTTCACCGCATTCGTCGTCGTGTCGATGAAGGTCGCCGAGTTGGTGACTGTCGAAATGGCGATCAGCGTCTTGTGATCAGGCGAGAAGCCGAGACCATGCACATTGACCTCGCCCTTGTAGAGCGGACTGAGCACATCGGGCCGCGGATTGCCGAGCCGGATCTGGCCCAACAGCGTGTTGCTCACCGGATCGATCACGGAGACGGTGTTGCTGTTCTGATCGGCGGTGTAGACCCGATCCTGCGCGCCGGGAGTCGCGAGAGCAGCCGTGCTGACACCCATGGCGGCCAGCACCATCAGAAAGCCTCTCATGCGCTGTCTCCTACTTCACGGTCGGGGGAATAGGCGCGTTGGCACCCAGCATGTTGCGCATCAGGCCGATCTCGTATTGCTGTTCGGTGATGATCGACTGCGCGAGATTGCGGATGCGCGGATCCTTGGTGTGCAGCAGCACGATCTTCGCCATGTCCACCGCACCCTGGTGATGCGGGATCATCATGGCCAGAAAATCGCGATCGGGATCGCCGGACGGCCGAGCAGCCGCCATGTCGGCATGCATGCGGTCCATGGCCTGCGCCATCAGCGTGTCGAACGGCACGTCGGAACTGATTACCAGCGGCGGCGCCCGCCCATGCTCATGTCCACCGTGCCTGTCCTGTGCAACGGCGGCGCCGGCCATGCCGATAGCAATGGCAGGACCCCATGCCAGCTTCTGGAAAAATCGCACAATCCTTTTCCTCTTCGATCCGATGGGCGGATGTGGAAGACGTCCAGCGACCCGGGCTATTCCGGGCGCCTGATCAAGTCGCTGTGACGTCGTCGTGATCGCCTTCCCGCACGCTGGCGGAATAATCGCCGGGGTTTGGCGTCTCCTTGCGTGTTGTCACGATCAAACCCGGGAGACGTTCCATGAAAAAAGCAGCCTTTGCCACCGCGTGCGCTGTCGCCGCCCTGCTCCTGGCCGGTCCGGCATTTGCCGGTCCGGCGGCCGACAGGGCCAAAGCCCACATCGATGCGATCGCCAAGGGCGATGTCGGTGCGATCATGGCGGCCTACACGGGCACCGCGACTTTGCACTGGGTCGGCGGCCCGCTGGACGGCACGTACGCCGGCACCGAAAAGCTCAAGGAACTCTGGGGCAAGTTCAGCAAGGCGCAAGGCGCGTTGAAGGCGAGCGTGACCAACCTTGCCGAGAGCGCCAATCCCAAGGGCGCGACCGTAACCGCCAATGTGGTTTTCGCCGGCCAGAACACGGTCAAGGTGCGCTATGTGATGTTCTTCCGTGGCGATCAGCTGGTCGACGAGATCTGGCAGGTCGATCCGAACCTCGCGAATTGAGGCCGCGATAGTGGCCGCATGACGATGATTGTCCGCTAAGGTCCGGCGGCGATGGATGATATCGCTGCCCTGATCGAACCACACGTGCCGGCGCTGCGCCGATACGCCTGGGCGCTGCTGCGCGACGATGACGCGGCCGATGACCTGGTCCAGGACTGCCTGGAGCGCGCCATCGGCCGCTGGCATTTGCGTCGGCGCGACGGCGATCTGCGGGCATGGCTGTTCACTATTCTGCGCAACCACTTCATCGGCGGCCTGCGCCAGACGGCACGGCGCGGCGTCCACGTGTCGACCGACGCCATGACGGTGCCGCCGTCCAGCGCCGCGCCCCAGGAAGACCGCATGGTCGTGCGTGACGTGCTCGCAGGATTGGATGCGCTCCCGGAAGAGCAGCGCTCCGTCCTGTTGCTGGTCAGCGTCGAGGATCTGTCCTACCAGGACGCGGCGCGCGTGCTCGACGTGCCTGTGGGAACCGTGATGTCGCGCCTCAGCCGCGCGCGCGAGCGTCTGCGGCAATACCTTGAGACCGGCCGCGCCGGCATGCTGCGGAGGGTGAAATGACTGCGGGCGACGACCGCCCCGTTGGCGATGATGATCTCCAGGCTCTGGTCGACGGACGACTGTCGCCGGAGCGCCGTCAGACGGTAGAGGATCATCTTGCAGCGCACCCCCAGAGCGCGGCGCGGGTCGCCGCCTACCGCCAGCAGCGCGAGGCCCTGCGCGGCCGGCTGCAGTTCAAGATCGACCAGCCCATTCCGGCGCGCTTGCGCATCGCCAACCTGCGGGCAGAGCGGCGCCGGCGAATGCTGCGCCGATCCACGGCCATCGCCGCCGCGGCGGTGTGGCTGGTGCTCGGCGTGGCGATCGGCTGGTACGGCAAGGATCTCGTGGCGCCGGCGCCTGCCATCGTGATGGCAGCGGATGCGATCGCGGCGCACCGTACGTTCGTGGTCGAGGTCGCGCACCCCGTCGAGGTCGAGGCGGCGCGCGAGGAGCACATGGTTCAGTGGCTGTCCAAGCGCCTGGGACGGCCGCTCACGGTGCCCGACCTGCGATCGATCGGTTTCCGCCTGATGGGCGGCCGCCTCCTGCCCGCCGCCGACGGTCCCGCCGCCCAGTTCATGTATGACGATGACCGTGGCGTGCGCCTGACCTTATATGTCCGCGTCGGCGAAAGCGGCGAGACGGCCTTTCGTTTCGTGCGCGAGGGCCGCGTCGCCAGCTTCTATTGGATCGATCAAGGCTTCGGCTATGCGGTGTCGGCTGAAACCGACCGGGACCGCTTGCTGCGAGTCGCCGAAGCCATCTACCACCAGATCATGCCGGCACGGTAGCACGTCGCGCGGGCTGTCATCCCGAGCGAACCACGTCATCCCGAGCGCAGCGAGGGATCTCCTGCGATTGACGCATCGCGCGTCGTTGCCGAGAGTCCCTCGCTGCACTCGGGATGACGTGGTTGGCTCTACCGGCTGGGAATGACCTGACCGCCGCGGATGACATGCTTGCGCGGCGGACGCCGGGCGACGGCGTCACCCAGGGAATCGGCGTCCAGCACGATCAGGTCGGCACGATCGCCGACCTCCAGGCCGCGTGATGGCAGTCCCATCGCATTCGCCGCGAAGCGCGAACAGAGGTCATAGGCCAGCGCCAGGTCGTCATCACGCCGGAAGCCTTGGCGCCAGGCGACCAGCATGGCCCGGTCCAGCATGTCGCCACTGCCCAGCGGCGACCATGTATCGCGGATGTTGTCCGATCCGGCGAAGACGCTGACGCCGGCGTCCAGCAGCGGCTTGACCGGCGGCATGGGCGCTGCCCCCGGCGCGCTGGTCAGGATGCTCACGCCGGCCTGGGCCAGTGCGTCGGCGGTGCGCGCGAAATCCTGCCGGTCGGGTGTGCCGAGACTGAAGGCGTGGCTGACGGTCACGCGGCCGGCCAGACCGGCCGCCTGCGTCCGCGCGGCGATGTCGCGTAGCTGTTCGTTGCCGCCGGCATCGGCGTCGTGCAGGTGGATGTCGATCCCGACCCCGCGGCGCTCGGCGATCGCGAAGACGACATCGAGCTGGCCCGATGCATCGCCGTCGATGGCGCGCGGATCGAGACCGCCCACCAGGTCGGCGCCCGCCGCGACCGCGGCATCCAGCAGCACCGCCACGCCCGGTCGGGTCATCACGCCACTTTGCGGGAACGCCACGATCTGCACGGTGACGTCAGCCGCAAATCGCTCGCGCAGACCCAGCAGCATCTCGACATGGGCGAGACCAATATCGTCATCGACGTCGGCGTGCGTGCGCAGTGCCGTCGTGCCGGCCGCCATCAAGCGGCGCAGCAGGATCTCCGCTCTCTCCGCCACATCAGGCCGGGCATCGCGACGCAGGCGGCGTTCGCATTCGATGCGCTCGCGCACGGAGGCGCCCGCCTCGTGCGGCAACCACGGCCCGCCCCACAGCGTCTTGTCGAGATGCACATGGCCGTCGACAGGCGCCGGCAGCACCAGCAATCCGGCGAGGTCGAGGCTGGCCTCGCCGGCGGTGGCCGCGCCGGTTGCCGGCGCCCGAGCGGCGATCACGCCATCGCGCAGGCTCAGGGTCCATAACCCGCCATCGGCGAGACGGGCGTTGAGAAGATGCAAGGTGTTCGGATCAGTCGGCATGGCTCACTGTGCGTCATTCGATGTCGCGTGCCAACCGAGGCCATCAGGAGGAGGTCACCCCAGTAACCCTGAAAGGAAACGGGCCAAGGCGGCTCGATCACACGCTGTGGGCGCGCCACTCCGTGGCGCGTCATGTGCCGATCCAAACGAAGACGCGCGACGGAGTCGCGCGCCCCCAGCGTCTATCCTCACGACCGTGCGCCCTTTCAGTCCTTGTGATCGGCGTTGCTGGTGGGGACTCCGTGGCGCGCCGTCCCGCGGCGCCATCAGCGATCTTTCTCAGACCAGAAGTAGCCTTCCGGGGTCGGGCGTTTGCCGAAGACGGCGGTGCCGACACGCACCAGTGTCGACCCCTCCTCGATGGCCTGCTCAAAGTCGAGGCTCATGCCCATCGACAGCACATCCATTGCGACACCGTCGATCGCCTCGCTCTTCAGGCGTTCGAAAAGGCCGCGCAGCAGGCGCAGGCAGTCACGGGCCCGCTCGCCTTCCGTGAACAGCAGCCCGATGGTCATCAGGCCGCGGATGTTCAGACACTCGAACCGCGCCAGGTCACGCACGAACCCGGTGACGGCCTCGGGCGCCAAGCCGAACTTGCTGGCTTCGTCCGAGGTGTTGACCTGCACCAGCACGTCGAGCCGGCGTCCCTCGCGCTGCAGGCGTGCATCCAGTTTCTCGGCATGATCCAGACGGTCCAGCGACTGGATGCACGTCACGTATTTCAGGACGTCGTTGATCTTGTTGCTCTGCACATGCCCGATGAAGTGTCGTTCGACCGCGACGTCGGCCAGCGCGGCATGTTTCTGCTGGAACTCCTGGACCTTGTTTTCACCGATCAGGGTGCATCCGGCCTCGATGGCGAGGCGGATCCGCGCCGGCGGTACGGTCTTGGTCGCCAACAGCAGCCGGACGTCTTCCCTCGGCCGCCCGCAGCGCCGGCACACTTCCTCGATCCGCGCGTTCACCGCCTTCAGATTGCGCCGGATGCCTTCTGCATCGGCATTCAGGTCTACGTCACGCTCCACAACGCCCTCGCTTCGAACAAGCCCTGGCCCAGATTGTTCGGCGATCCGGGCAGGAATGACAGGTCCATTCCGGCGCAGCGGCCAAAGCCAATTCGCGGCGCCTAGGTGGTGCCCTGCTGCGGAGGCCTGGACGTCGCGAAGCCGGCCAGCGCGCCCAGGACCAGGCGCACGAGTTGCAGCTGGGAATTCGTCTCGGTGCGCGTCATCGCGCGGGCCAGTAGCGTGCGAACGGTGTTGTAGGACAGCCCTGTCTGGTGACTGAAGGCCGGCAACGGCACGCCACTGACCAGCGCCAGCACCAGCCGGGCTTCCGCCGGTGTGAAATCGAAAAGCTGCTCCAATGCCACCGGGTCGATCGCCGGTGTTGCATCCGGGTCGGCAATGAAGACCAGCACCGCCGGCGAATCGCGTCCCGTGCCGACGCTGCGTCCCATCGGCGCCACCGTCACCGCATAAGCCCGCTTGCCCGACGGCCGGCTGACCGACAGGTGACCGCCGGCACCATGGACGCCGACGCCGTTGAGCGTCGTCTGCCGCGCGCCCGCCAACAGCGCCTGCAGGCGCTTGTCGTCGTCACCGCGCGCGGCCCGTAGCCCGGCCACGCTGCGCATCAGGCCGTCACCCTGGGCCAGGATCGCGCTGCCGCTTGCGTTGGCGTGGATCAGCTTGCCGGTCGCACCGAGCAGCACGACACCCAGGCTGAGCCAGTCGAACGCCGCCAGCAGCGAGCGATCGGGCGCGGCCGGATGCTGCAGCTTCTGCCGCACTTCCAGTGCCCGCTGCAGGTGGGGCAGCACGCGGCCCAGGGCCTGGATGTCGGCCGGGTCATACGCGGCGCCATCACGCGGCCGGTGGATGCCGATGACGCTGAAATCCCCGCTGTCCAACGCCATCAGCGAGCCCGCCACATGGTGGATGTTGACCTTGGGCCGCAGGAATTCGTTGTAGAACAGGCTGCGCTCGAACGTGTGGGAGTCGACCAGCTGGTCGCCGGTCAGCGGCTGCCCGAACAGTCCCTGGCGCATCGCCGATTGGGCCCAAATATCGTGCTGGGCGTAGTATGCGCTGTACTGCTGCAGATCATCGGCCGCCATGCCCAGCGTCGTCACCAGGTCAACGGCCTCGCCCAGCGGGCTGTGCACCGACAGCAACAGTGTTCGTCCACCGACCAGCCGGACCAGATCCGGCCCGACGTCGTCCCACGGACGATGCCCCAATGCGGCGTCGTACAGATCGCCGATCAGCGCTCCTTCGGCGTGCGGATGCATTGCCGCTTCCCCCTTGCAGATGCGACTTGAACACCGGTGCAGGCACCCCCATGCCTGCACGATCCGCGTGCAAAGCTATACAGCAGTTCTTGCAGTCTTGTCACTCAAATGGGTGACGACGGGCCGGCGCTTTGTCGTCACTATGCCGCCCGGCTTGGGGGAGAAAAAAAGCAAATCATGATGCCGCGCCTTCCACACCGGAGGGCGCGGCACAACTATGTAACCCTTCTGACATGCTCGCGCTGGATCGCCGGCATCGCCTGCCGCATACTGGCTGCCATCTTCCACCCATCCCAGCACAGATGCCCCATGACCTGGCCTCAGGAGACCGGACGCTTCGACCTCGGCGACGTCACGACGCTGTCGGGCGCCACGCTGCCCGGCGCATTCCTCAGCTTCAAGACGCACGGCACGCTGGCGCCGGCGCGCGACAACGTGGTGCTCTATCCCACCAGCTACGGCGGGCAGCATCCCGACCTGCAGTGGCTGATCGGGCCGGACGGCATCCTCGATCCCACCCGCTGGTTCATCGTCCAGCCCGACATGTTCGCCAACGGCCTGTCATCCAGCCCGTCCAACACGCCAGGCTATCCCGACCTCGTCACCGGCTGGGACAACGTGCAGGCCCAGCACCGCCTGTTGCATGAGCGGTTCGGCATCAAGCGGCTGGCCTGTGTCTACGGCTGGTCGATGGGGGCGCAGCAGGCCTATCACTGGGCAGCGATGTTCCCCGACGCGGTCGAGCGCATCGTGGTGAACTGCGGCTCGGCGCGCACCGCCGTGCATAACCGGGTGTTCCTCACCAGTCTGCTGGCGACGCTGGAGGCCGCGCCGGAGCATCTGGGCGGCGGCCGCTTTTCGGCTCAACCCCAGGCGGCGCTGCGTGCCTTCGGCCGCATCTACGCCGGCTGGGCGCTGAGCCAGGACTTCTATCGCGCCGGCCTGCACCTGTCGGCGCTGGGCGCGCCCGACCTCGAGACCTTCCTGCGCACCGACTGGGAGGAACGTTTCGCGCGCCGGCCCGCCGCCGACCACTACGCCCAGCTGCGCTGCTGGTTCGCCGGTGACATCAGCGCCAACCCGCTCTACGGCGGCGACCTGGTGGCGGCGCTCAAGGCGATCCGCGCCCGCGTGCTATTGATGCCCGGCAATACCGACCTCTATTTCCGCGTCGCCGACAACGAGGCCGAGTTGCCCCACCTCGCCCAGGCCGAGCTCTGCCCCATCCCCAGCATCTGGGGCCATCGCGCCGGCAATCCGATTCAGAACCCCGAGGACGCCGCCTTCATCAAGGCACACGTCCGGCGCTGGCTGGCATAGTCGGCACCGCACGGACGCATGCGCGGCGGCGGTCGTCATCATCACACGGTGGCCACTTTCGCGCGTCATACTGCCGCTTCTCGGCAAGGAGACTCGATGGGGAACAAGGCGCGGCGTTTCCTGGCCCTGCGACAGGCTGTATCCGACGGTCGCGACAACGGGCATGAGCCCGACCCGGCGATCGAGCGCATCTATCGCCTGTGGGTCGACGGCACACTCACCACGCAGGAGACAATCGGGCGCGTGATCTCCCATTATCGCCAGGTCGAGAGGATCCGTACCCAGGAACCTCGACCGGACCTCGACGCTATGCCGTTCGCCGCGCTCTGGAGCCTGGCTCAAACCCTGCCGGAGCACGTCCGCTCGTTCTACGTCCCCGTCGACGAAGGCGGCGACAACGACGCGCCGGTCGCCGACGCCTTGCGCAGCCGGCTCAAAGCCTATTTCGGCCCGATGCCGCCGGCGCAGCCCAACAGACTGGGATTGGCGACGGAGTGGCACCGTACCCTTGCCGTTCGTGATGTCTCGACGCTTTACCGGGCCGACCTGATCGTCCGGCCCCCCGAAGGCCGGGCTTGAGGCGCGCCCATCGCTACCCGCCCGCCACGAGCTTGACAGGCACCAGCACCGCGCTCTGTTCCACCGCTGCAAGTTCTTCGACAGCGGCGGCGCCGAGATAGACCTGCATCTGGTTCAGCACCAGTCGCGGCCGCATGCGGCGCGCCTGCGCCAGGGCCGTGCGGGCATCGTCATCCCGGCCGCTGCGATGCAGGGCCAATGCCTCGACCAGGGCGGCGAAGTAGAGGCTCCTGTCGCGTCGTTGTGCCAAGCGAGCCTCGTCGCGGGCTTCGGTCAGGCGCCCCACGCGCAGCAGGCAACCGGCCAACAGGGCGCCCCACATGCCCAGGCGCCGGTCGAGTGGACTGAGCCGCATGCCGCGGCGCAGATCGGCGATGCCGTCGGACACGCGCTCCGTGTAGGTGAGGCAGACGCCGCGCACCATCCAGGCCTGGGCGTTGCTGGGATCAATCTCCAGCGCCCGCTCGATCACGTCGAACGCGGCTCGATAGTCGCCCAGATCGGCGAGCGCGCAGCCGGCATAGCCCAGGACCTCGGGATTGTCGGGATCGAGTTCCAGCGCTGTCATGGCCATGCGCCGGATCTCGCCGCGCAGCATGTCGCTGTCGGGCAGCAGGCCGAACACCTGCGCCAGCGCCACCACGAGGCCGGCATAGGCATGCGCCAGGCCGAAGCCCGGATCACGCTCGATGGCGCAGCGCAGGTGCGTGCGCGTCTGCGCGATCGTCTCCTCGTTCCAGCCGCCGACCGTCAGCACACCGACGGCTTGGCGAAAGCAGGCCCAGGCATCGAGGTCCCCGGAGCCGCGGCGGCGGATCACGGCGAGTTCGGCGCGTGTCAGTTCCGGCTCCAGCGCGCGCACCACGGCGCGCGCCACGTCGGCTTGCAGGTCGACCATCGCAGCGCGAGCCACGTCGAAAGGCGCACTCCAGCATTGCACGCCGCTGGTCGCATCCGTGAGCTGCACGGCAACACGCACGTGATCACCGGCCGCCCGCAGGCTGCCGGTGACGACATAGCGCACACCCAACTCCCGCCCGACGGTCCGCAGGTCCACGGCGCGCTCGCGATAAACGCCGGCCGACCGCGCCGAGATCACGAAGAAGCCCGCGACCCGCGCCAGCAGCGCCGTCACGTCCTCGACCAGCGTATCGCCCAGCAGCGCCAGCGGCGCGTCGGCCGACCGGTTGTCGAACGGCAGTACCGCGATCGACGGCAGGTCCGGCACCGCCAGCACCGGTTCTTCCGCGACCACGGGCGGCACCTCGCCCAGCACCATCGACACGAAGCGAAAGCCGCGGCGCGGCAGGGTACGGATCATGGCCTGAGCCGAGCCGCTGTCGCCGATGGCGCGGCGGGCGGCGCTGATACGGCTGTCGACAGTGGCTTCCGAAACGATGCGGCCCGCCCATACCGCATCGATCAGTTCGTCGCGCCCCACCACACGCTCGCGATTTTCGATCAGTACCAGCAGCAGGTCGAAGACCTGCGGCTCCACCGTGACCGCCTCGCCGCCCCGCCGCAGCGTCCGCTGCCGGCGGTCGACCACGCAATCGCCGAACCGGTAGATCATCGCCCGTCTCCACCCGGTTTTGATCGGGCTGTCCCGAAGGAAAAGACCAGCCGATCTCCAGGTGGCCTCCAAGCGGGCACGCACTGCCCGGCGTAGGGTCGCACCTGTCCATACCTGATGAACGAACACCTTCAGCGCGGGAGATCATCCATGCTGGATGAAGCGAAGCTTAACCAATTCGTCGGCCAGCTGCTGGGCGATCTCGGCGGCGCCGCCAGCGTCGCGCTCGTGCGCATCGGCGATGCGCTGGGCCTTTACCGCACACTGCACGCCAAGGGCCCCCTGTCCTGCGCCCAGCTGGCCGCGCATACCGGGGTGCACGAGCGCTATCTGCGCGAGTGGCTGTCGCACCAGGCGGCCTCGAACTACATCGCTTACGATCCGGTGACCGAGAAATTCGCGCTGCCGCCGGAACAGGCCATGGCGTTCGCCGTCGAGGACAGCCCGGTCTACATGATCGGCGGTTTCGACGTGGTGGCCGCCAGCCTGGAAAACCAGGCCAAGGTGCAGGCCGCCTTCCGCACCGGTAACGGCGTCGCCTGGGGTGACCAGGCCGGCTGCCTGTTCTGCGCCGTCGCCCGCTTCTTCCGCCCCGGCTATCACAACAACCTCGTCGCAGCCTGGCTGCCGGCACTGGAGGGCATGACGGGGCGGCTGGATCGCGGCGGCAAGGTCGCCGATGTCGGCTGTGGCCACGGCTGGTCGACGGTGCTGATGGCCAAGGCGTTCCCCCACGCCGAGTTCGTCGGCTACGACTTCCACGCCGGATCGATCGACGACGCCCGCACGCATGCCCGCAACCACGGCGTGACGAACGCGCGCTTCGAGGTGGCGACGGCCAAGGATTTCCCCGGCAACGATTTCGACCTGGTGACCTGTTTCGACTGCCTGCACGACATGGGCGATCCGGCCGGTGCGGCAGCCCATATCCGCCAGTCGCTGAAGCCCGATGGCACCTGGATGATCGTCGAGCCGATGGCCGGCGACCGATTGGAGCAGAACCTGAACCCGGTCGGACGGCTGTTCTACGCCGCATCGACCATGATCTGCGTGCCGACCTCGCTGTCACAGGAAGTCGGCACAGCCCTGGGCGCGCAGGCCGGCGAATCGCGGCTGCGCGAGGTCATCGGCGGCGCCGGCTTCAGCCGCATCCGCCGCGCCACCGAAACGCCGTTCAACATGATCCTCGAAGCCAGGCCGTGAACGCCCTGCGCGGCTGCGGCGGCATGCCGTAGCCGCGCCACCGGCATCGCCTCTATGATGCCGCGATGAGTGACGTATCCACATCGCCCAACATCGCCATCTATATCGACGCCGACGCCTGTCCGGTGAAGGCTGAGGCCTATCGCGTTGCCGAGCGGTATGGTCTGCGCGTCTTCGTGGTCGCCAACGCCTACATCGCCGTGCCGCGCGACCCGCGCATCGAACGGGTCGTTGTCGGCGACGGTTTTGACGCGGCCGACGACTGGATCGCCACGCATGCCGGCAGCGGCGACATCGTGGTGACCGCCGATATCAAGCTCGCGGATCGCTGCCTGAAGGCCGGCGCCGCGGTGATCGGCACGACCGGCGAGCCCTTCACGGCATCATCGATCGGCATGGCCCTGGCGAGTCGTGATCTCATGGAGACCCTGCGCGCCATGGGCGAGGTCACCGGCGGGCCCAAGCCGATGACACAGCGCGCCCGCTCGCGCTTTCTCTCGACCCTCGATGAAACCGTCCAACGCCTGCGCCGGTCGTCGGCCCGGTAAGCGCGCTACTGCCGATCTCGGGCTGCCCTACGCCAGCGTTTCATCGAACAATGCCGCCATGTCGGCCCAGGAGCGCCGATCGGCATCCGCATCGTAGGCGTAGGCATCGGACCCGAACGATGCGGCATCGACGTTGGTGAAACTGTGCCGCGCCCGGCCGTAGAGATTCATCTGCCAGTCGATGCCGGCGTCGGTCATGTCGCGGCTGAACGCCTGCAGGATCTCCGGCGTCACGAACGGGTCCTGCGCGCCGTTGCAGATCAGGATCTTGGCCTTGACGGTCGCAGCCGTTGCGGCGGCCGTACCCTGAAGCCCGGCGTGGAAGCCAACCACCGCCCTGAGATCGGCGCCGTCGCGCGCCAGTTCGACGGCGGCCGTGCCGCCGAAGCAGTAGCCGATGGCGGCCAGCCGCGTGGGATCGACCTGCGGCAATCGCGCCAACGCCTGAAGCGCACCGTTCAGACGTTGTCGCAGGTCGTCGGGATCGGCCAGCAGTTTCTGGATCCAGCCGATCATCGCGTTGAGGTCCGCCGGCGTCTCGCCGAAAAGATCCATGGCGTAGGCGACATAGCCGAACTCGCTGGCGAGCCGGTCGGCGCGCTGCCGGGCATGCGCGCCCAGCCCCGTCGCCTCGTGTATGACGAGAACCCCGGGCTGCGGTTCACGCCGCCGTTCGTCCCAGGCGAGATGGCCGGTCAACGCATCGCCCTTGTGGGCGAAAGCCAGATCCTTTGATGGCATGGTCCTGCTCCTGTGATCGTACGCCCTGCCCTCACCAGCCCTTGATCTCGGGCATGACCTTGTCGGCGAACAGCTTCATCGAGGCCTCGGCGTCGTCGTAGGGCATGCCCGCGTATCCCGGCGACACGGCAAGATCGAACGGCCCGATCAAGGCACGGCGCTCGCGCAGTTTTTCAATGATGCGCGCCGGATCGCCCCACAAGTTGCACTCGATATAGGCGTCGATCACGGCCTGCTGGTCGGTCTTGCGCAGCGCCTCGGCAATCTCGGCATAGGACGCATAGGCGCCGCCGGCCTTGGCGAAATTATCGCTCAGCAGCTCATAGTGCTCCATGACCTGGACGTAGTAGCCGGCCATGTACTGGCGCGCGATGGCCTCGGCACGGCGGACGTCCTTGTCGACGAAAAGCAGGTCGGACGTGATGACCGGCGGCGGCGACCGGCGCTGGCTGTCCCGGTAGATCGCGCGGTGCCGATTGACGTCCTCGGCCACCGCCGGCCAGGGCGCATTGGAGAACTTCATGCAGCCCAGGCCGAGCTTGCCGGCGGTCTCGACCGACTGCGGCGACATGCCGACCATGTAGATGCGGTCCTTGAAGCTCTTGAACGGCCGCGGGCGCACCTCGATGCGCGGCTGGCGGTAGAATTCGCTGTTGCCCTCGACGATTCCGGTCTCCAGGCCGCGGATGATGATCTCGGCCGCCTGGTCGAACCGCGCGCGGGATTCGCTGTAAGGAACACGCAGCGCATCGAACTCGCGTTTGGCCAGCCCGCGCCCCATGCCTACGATCACCCGCCCCTCCGACAGGTGATCGAGCAGGATCGCCTTCTCGACAACGCGCAGCGGGTCGTTCCACGGCAGGATGAACGCCGCCGGCATCAGCTGGATGGTCTTGGTGCGCGCGGCGACGAAGCTCAGCAGCTGGGCGTTGTCGGGCACCATCGCGTAGTCGAAGAAGTGATGCTCGACCGGCAGCAGCATGTCGAAGCCCATCGCCTCGCCGGCCAGGGTGATCGCAAGCTCGCGCTTGTAGACGGTCTCGTCAGACGTACCGGGGCGTCCCTGGAAAAGAAGTTGAATGCCGACCTTCATGGTGTGGTCTCCCCATCGTGCAAGAGGTGAAAAGCGTCAGGCCGCCGGACCGGCACCCAGCAACGCGTGCCCGTCGGCGCACCGCGCGGCGGCATAGATGCGGGGCGATGAGCCGGTCCAGCGCCGGAAGGCGTGACGGAAATTGGCGCCTTCGCTGTAGCCCAGGCGCTGGGCGATCATTTCGGTGGTGAGACCGCCTGTCGTCAGGTAGTCGAGCGCCAGGGCGCACCGCATCTCGTCGCGGATCTGCACGAAGGTCGTGCCCTGCTCGGCCAGCCGCCGCCGGAACGTGCGCGCGGACAGGCCAAGTTGCGCGGCCGATTCACCCAGTGACAGCGTGTCCTCGCCACTCTTGCGCAGCAGGCGGCATACGCTTTCGCGCAGGCGCGCCTCCTCCATGTCCCGCATGAGGCGGCGAGCGGCGTACGTGGCGGCCTGATTGGCCAGACGATTTGCCCCGGGCAGAAGGCGATTGATCCGCTCCGCCGGCAGGCGCAACTCGCCCCTGTCGACGTCGGTCACGACGGCGTCGCCCATCAGCAGGCACGACAGGACGCGGGCAACCTTCGCAACGTCCAGGGCGACCAGCAGAGACTGTGATGTCTCGTCAAAGGCAACCCACGGCCGCAAGCCGATGATCACGTCGCCGCCGCGAAACGTCATCGCCAGGCCGCTGCGAACGTTGAGCAGTGGCGCGAATGCATTGATGGCGCCGATGACGCTGCGCAGGCCGGCGGATGTCGCGACCACCTGGCCGGCCACGCCAAGATCCGCCAGGTCATCGAAAGCAGGCACTGCCAGCACGTTCGCCAAAAGGCCGTGGCACTGCAGCTCCGCTGCCAGCATCCCCTGCTCACGCAACGACACGCTGGGCGCGCCTGCAACACCGTCCACCAGCGCCGCCCGCCCCTGGCCCTGCAGCAGTTGCCGGAACCGCTGCGCGTCCGCGCCGTCGAACACGGCATCGTCTGCCGACAGCTGAATCTTTTCGACCCATGTCACGCTCTCCTCCCTATGTCATACGACCTATCTTTTATAGGTCATATGACCTAGAATCAGATCACGCAACGGTCATTTCTGGCCAAAGACCGGCACAGGTCTCACCTCTCCCCCCGCGGGAGCGGGGAGATGAGAAAAGGCGGCGCCACCTTTTGGATCGTTCGACCAGTACCTGGACTCACAATTGACTGATACAGGCTGTCATCCCGAGCGTAGCGAGGGATCTTTGGATGATGGCGTGCAATGCATCAAAAGATCCCTCGCTATGCTCGGGATGACAGCGGGTAGCAATGATCGTGAGTACTAGGGATGCAGCGCGCGCTGGGTTGCCAGATCGCGGGTGCCGGCGTTTTCGACCATGGCGAAGCACACGGCTTTGGCGTTGACGGTGAGCTGCGCCCAGCCCGCGTGGTCTCGCGGTGCCATCACACCGCAGATCAGAAGCCCTTCCATCTGCGCGGCGATGGCGAGGCCCAGCGACTCGGCGTGCTCGGCCGGCAGATCGGGACGCATGGCTGCAACCAGGTTGCCGAGCGCTTCGTAGTACCGACGATAGCTTTCCCGTGCGATGTCGCGGACGGCGGGATCCTGTGTCGCTGTCGCCCACAGGTTGGCGTAGAAGCTGCGTGCAACCGGATCGTTGCCTGCCGACAGCAAATCGTCGAGCACCCACTCCAGCCGCTGGCGGGGCGACATCGTCGGATCCTTGCCGATGTCGATGTAGTCGGTGACGTATCGCGTCAGCAGGGCATCGATCGTCAGCGCCAAAAGGGCATCGCGATTGCCGAAATAATGTTGCAGCGTGCTGAGGGTGATACCGGCATTCTCGGCGATGCGACGCATGGAGAAGCCGGTGCCGCCTTCGCCAGCGAATACCGCGACGGCTACGGACAGGATCTTGTCCATCTTGCGGGCACGCGATTTCTCGCGGGGCGTCTCGTCACGCTTGATCAGTCTGGCGGCAAGCGCCGGATCATGCTTCAGGTCGCGATTTTTGACAGACGCGCGTGGTGGCAATCATCATCTCCCGTCGCCCGGATTGTCGCGACCCATGATCATATACCACGAAGGATCACGGAACGAAGGCCGTCGTCGGAAGATGATGATCGCCCTCCACATCTGTGGTGCGTGGCGTGCGTCAGGCGGCGGCAACCGGGCCCGTCAGCCGATCAAGGTACCAGTTGTGGAATTGCCACACCGGCTTCTCGAGGTATGAATAGCGCGGCGGTATCCACCCTTCCGACGTGACGCCCTTCTGCACGGCGTTGCAGACCAGCTCGTCCTCGCGGTTGATCTGCTTGAACCAGGCCCCCATCCGGTCAATGAAGGCGGCGAAACCCGGCGCCATCGTGGTGGCCTGCGGAACGTAGGTCACCCAGGTGAACCGTGTCCGGCCGGGGCCCTCCGGGTGGGTGGCGTAGATGCTGACGTGGTCTGGGGTCAGCGAAATCAGGAAGTTGGGATGGAACGCGAAGAACGACATGCCGCGGCGCGACCAATCAGGGACGCCGGGGATCTCGGGCACATCGCTTGCCGGCACAGTCTCGACGTAGGGCGTGTGCAGGTCGAACCAGGCCCGTCCGTTCTCAGCGTCGGTGGAAAAGCTGAGCTCGCCCGGCGCAATATCCTGCGCCGAGTCGCGGTGCGCGGCGATGATGTGATAGCCCTCGTTGGCATTCTCGCTCATCACCTTCCAGTTGAAGTCGCCGATGTACTCATCATGGAAGACCGGCTTGAGCGTTTCGATCCGCCATGGCGCCAGGATGTCGCCGAGATCGGCGATCCGTGGCGCCAGCGCCTGGGCGTCGTCGTCGAAGTTGACGAAGATCATGCCGTGGAACACCTCGGTGCGGATGGCACGCAGCTTGATGGCGCTGATATCGAAGCCGGTCGTCTTGTCCATCATGGGCGCCTCGATCAGCTGCCCCAGCGTATCGAACTTCCAGCCATGGTACGGACAGGCGATCACGTCGGCGTGGCCGCAGCCACTCGCCACCGCCATGCCGCGATGACGACAGACATTGTAGAAGCCGCGGATGATGCCGTCCGTGCCGCGCACGATCACCAGCGGCTGCCCGACCAGCGCCAAGGTCGTGTAGTCACCCGGCGACGGGACAGCACTCACATGCGCGGCGAACAGCCATTCGCGCTTCCAGATCTTCTGGATTTCCTGCGCATAGACCGCGGGGTCGACATAGACCTGGCGCGGCAGCCATGAGGCGAGGTCCAACGGCTTGCGAACATCGGCGAACGAGTCCGGCGTCAATTCTGGCAACATTCCCTACTCCATCCTGCTGCGCCACGGTGCATCACATGCCTATCTCATCGCTGGCGCCCGCGATGACAGGTGAACAATGGCCAAAGCGACGTTAGGACGAGGCCCCGGGCACGATCGCCGGCGTCGACCGCACGACACTCAACACCGCCGCCAGGGCAGCCAGGCAGATGACCGCGGTCAGCGTACCGATCACCTGCTCGGCATCGGCACGCTCGGCCAGCACGGCTGCCAGTGCCGGACCACCCACCGATCCATAGTTGATCGCAGCGCCGCCCAGCGCCGGCACGCGGCCACTGCCGTCCATTTCCGCCAGCAGTCCCTGCAGGTACGGGCTGGTGAAGTAGCTCGCCACGTAGAGCGTCAATGCGCCGGCGATGAAGGCGGCCGGCAGGCCCGCTGCATACATCAGCGCAATGCCGGCGGCCTGGGCGACGAAGCCCACCGCCAGCGGCGGTGTCGCTCCCCATCGCTTGCCGATGGCGCCGGCGAGAGCGGCGCCGCCGAGGCTGCCGATCGCGCCCACCGTCAGCACCGTCTCGATGCCGCCCTCGGTGAGGCCCGCGCGCAGGCCCGCCTGCACCGCATAGGCGCTGGCGGCGATCGCGGCGACATACATCAGCGCCAGCGCTGCCAGGATGCGTACCGCGCCCTTGGGCATGCGTCCGATCGCTGCCACACCACCCTGGAATTCCGCGCGCGGCAACCATGACGCCAGCGGCGCGAACAGTACGAGAAGGCCCAGCTCGCAAACGAACAGACCGATGCGTCCGACCTGTGCCACGACCATCGGTGTGAGAAACAGGATCGCGACCGACAAGCAGCCCGCCACGACCTGCATATAGGCAAACAGCCGCTCCGGCGCGGGGTGAGCAGCCGGCAGCGCGCTGGTCGCGGCGGCGATCAGGCCCAGGCCGATGCCGAAGACGATGCGGCTGCCCACCAGGACAGGCACGTTGGCCGTTGCGATCGAGGCCAGGCTGGCGGCGCTCGCAATAGCAAGGCCAATCACGGTCAGAATACGCTTGTCGCACCGCGCGATGACGCGCCCGATCCAGCTTGCCGTTATCGCCAGCGCCAGGATCTCACCGGTACCCACCCATCCCGCAACGGACGGTCCCAATCCGTAGTCGGTGGAGAGCGTCGCCACTTCGTAGGGCAACGCCAGCAAACTCTGGCATGCCAGGGCAAACATCACCGCGATGGCGACGGTTGATCCGATCCCGAATGCGCTATCGGCGCGCGCAGTTGCGTTCATCCTTCCTCCTCGAGCGGCCACGGCCGCTCCACGTCATCGGTCAGGGTCATGAAGAGAGAGCGGTATCGCGCCGTCCGCGCGGCCGCGATCAGAACGACTTGGTGATGCTGAAGATGGCGCGCGCGGCGCAGTAGTCGTAGCCGCCGCCATTGCAGCGGCGCTTGCCGACATTCGTGTCGACGTAGGTGATGCCGAGATCCACGCCCCACGCGGTGGCGATCAGGCCGATCTGCCAGTCCCACATGTCGGGATACGCGTAACGCGCATTGCGCTGGATCGACTGATGACCGACGCCGCCGAACACCTTGAGTGAGATCTGATCGTGGATCCTGATGAAGTCCAGCGGGATCGTCGCCGCCACCTGCTTGTACCAGGCGTCGCCCGAAGCGACGAAGAAGTTGGGGCTATAGCGCACCTGGCCCGCGACATTCATCCAGCCGAAGTCGTACGACAGCGAGCCGCCGAACTCATCGAACGACAGGCGTGCCGCTTTCATGGCTCCCGGATAGCGGTAGCCGATCCAGCCCAGGTCAAGCAGTGCCTTGCCCTCGAACAGCTTGAACCGCACACCCGCCAGCAGGTCGAGTTCGAGCGACTCGTCCATGTCAGGCGAGAAGTTGATGCTGGAGCCCCACACGGTGCCATAGAGCGAGACCGGCAACGCCTCGACAAACGCCAGCGGTGCCTCATAGGTCAGACTGGCCTGCACCGACGGCGCCCTCTTGCTGACCGAGACGCCGCGGATCGTGTAGTCGGACAACAGCGCCACGCTGCCGGAGATGGTTCCGCCGAACGGACCCTGAATGGGATCGGCTGCCGATGCCGGTGACGCCGCACCGACATGGATTGCCGCAAGCATCATCATTGTCGCCAAGCGACCTCGTGTGGCCATCGCCGTTTCCCCCTGATTATCGCGCGCACGTCTGGCTGTGCGATTCGCTTGCGCGCGAAGGTATCGTCAGGAGGGCATGGCGATAGGTGCGGGCTGGCCACAGTGAATGACGGATGGATGCCGCCGAACGCCGACGTCAGAGCGCACAGCATCCTTGGAGAGTCGGCGTAGCCGACGTCTCCGAAGACGGGCGACTCAGAGTAAGGTCAGTCTCTTCTGCAAGCGCTACAGGCGCACGCGCACGCCGGCGTAGATCGCGCGCGGCATACCGGGGCTCAGGCTGCGGGTGTTGGCGGCGTTGGGGGCCTGCAGCATCGGCACCTCCGATACCGGCGAGAACGTACCGAAGGTCGTGTACTTCGCATTGAAGATGTTGGTGATCAGGCCGAAGACCTGGATGTTGGGCGACAGGTCGTAACTGGTGTTCAGGCCGAAGATCGCATAGGGCTTGGTCCTGCGATTCTGGTTGTTCTCGTCGCCCACCAGGTAGCGGCCGCTCATGGCCTGTCCTGTCATGCCGACCCGCCACGCCTCGGTGATGGCGACCGCGCCGCCGAATTTCAGGCTGTGCGCCGGAATGCCCGGCAGGCGATCGCCGCGCTGCACCTGGATCGTGCCATCGTCATCGGCGACGGGATTCTCCGGACTGTTCAACGTCAGCGCCTTGCGAAACGTGGCGTGGAGGAAGGCGTAGTCGACGAATGCCATCCAGCGCTTGCTGCGCAACTCGGCGCCGACCTCGACGCCTTGCCGGCGCGTGGCGCCGACGTTCTGGAAGAAGGCGCGGCCCACCACCGGGCTCGAGACGAACATGATGTCGTCATTGGTATTGGTGCGGAACAGCCCCACGTTCCAGTTGAGCTGCAGATCGTCGAATACCTTGAAATGGCCGCGCACGCCCGCCTCGACGGTGCGCGCCACGACCTGCTTCAGCGGCGGATCGCCGACAAAGAAGTTGGTCAGGCTGCAGGGTGCTGCCGGGTCGGCGCACGACAGTTCAGCCGGCGTCGGGGCACGATTGGATTCGGCGTAGCCGGCATAGACCGAGATGTCTGATGTGATCTTGTACGTGAGGCCGGCCGCCGGATTGAAACGACGGAACGTATGATTGCCGTTCAACGCCGTGCCGATCTGGTCGCGCAGCTTGATCTTGGCCACGTTGAAGCGGCCCGACAGCGTGACAGTCAGCGCGTCGGTGACATCGAGCACGTCCGAGATGTAGAGGCCGAAATAGTCGCTGTTGGCCTTCACGGAGACCGGCGTGATCGAGCCGTCCTCCTGCGATATGATGATGCCCGATCCGAGAAAGCCACGATCGAGCGTCAGTTCACCGATCTCCGACGAGGCCTTGAATCGCGTGCGCCCGCCATCGTAGCTGGCGCCGACGATGACCCGGTTGGAACGGCCGAACACCTGGCCCTGGTGGGTCAACTGCAGGGCAACACCGAAGCCGTTGGTGCGTGTGCGCGTGCGGTTAAGCTGTGCGTACGGGCCGCCCTCGTCGAAGCGGTCGGCGAACGCCGGGAAGCCGAGATACGGACTGTTGGTGACGAAGTTGGGAATGGGATTGCGGGCCCGGTCCGTGAGCTGCGGCCCGTCGTCATCCAGGCACAGACGTGTTTCGTCGTCCTCGCAGGGCTCGGCATCCGACGCATCGCCGTTCTTGGTCCGTTGCGACAGGCGGCTGTAGTAGGCGCTGGCCTGCAGCGAGAACGCATCGTCGAGGTCGTAGTGGCCCGACAGTGCCACGCGCGCGTACTTGTTCTTCGTCTGATCGGGATGGGTGAAGACCTGGTCGCGATCGGCGGCCAGCAGGTCGACCGGCGCCGTGCCGTTGCCGACCAGGTTGTTGCTGGCGGCCAGCACGCTGAGGTTCACCTGACCCTTGCTGCCACGCCAGCCGATATCGCCGTAGATCTGCCGCAGCTTCGATGGCGAATGATCGCGCCATCCCGAATCGCGCAAGCCGGTGCCCGCAACGTAGATGCCGAAGTCATTGATCCGCTGACCGTGCTGGAACGACCCGGTCACGCGGCCGAACGATCCTGCCATCAGCTCGAACTCGGTACCCTGGTAAGTGAAGCCGTTCTTGAGTTGCACCGCGACCGAGCCGCCCAGCGCGTTGAGCCCGAACACGGGATTGGCGCCTTGAATCTCGACGCGGTCGATTGCGACGGAAGGAATCAGATCCCAGTTCACCGTCTCGCCGAACGGCTGGTTGAACCGGGTGCCGTTGACGTAGACCGCCAAACCCTGGGCATTGCCGGCCAGCGGCGAGGCCTCGAAGCCGCGAAACAGCACATTGGGCTGGAACGGGTTGTTCTGCGCGTGGTTGAGGCTCATGCCGCCGACACGGGCGTCGAAGCCGCCCAGCAGATCCGGCGTGCCGGTGATCTTGATGTCGTCGGCTTTCAGAACATGGCTGGCGCCCGGAACCTTGTCGCGGGCGATGCCCGAGCCCAGCATGGGTGATGCGCCGATCACCATGATCTCCGGCAGCGTCATGCCCCCTGGCGCCGCGGCCGGCGGCGTGGCCGGCGCCGGTGTCTGCGCCAACGCCGCGGCTGGCAGCCACGCCAGGAGTCCGATGCCCGCCGACAATCTGCCCATGGTCGCTTCCCCCGGATCTTGCTTCTGCTTTGATCGCCCTATCGGCATGTTAACCAACGCGCATCCGCCGCCTACGCAGACAAGTTCCAAATTTCATTGCACAATGTTCCCGGGTCGCCGCGCGGTGTGTTTGTGCACGTTTGTGCTTCTATGACCGTCGCGGGCGGCACCCTGGCGAAGAACAACAATGGCGCAACAGCCATGGCGGCGGGAGGAAGCAAATGGCCGAGATCAGTGTCGGCAAGGATGATGTGGCAGCCAGCCACGATGCCGTCGGCGGCACGTGGCTACGCTGGTTGTGGTACGACCGCTCGGTTCGCACCCAGCTGCTGGGCACGTTCGTCCTGATCAACCTGGTTGCCGGCCTCGCCGCGGCGGTGATCGTCATCTACAACGGCCGGCGCGCCATCGAGGCCGAACTCGCCGCCTCCGTCGAAGTGGCCGAGCGCTTCGTGCGCGGCACCGTCGAGCGACGGACCCGCGAAAACGCCGGCACGCTGCATCTCGAAGACCTGGCCGTCCACATCAACAACCCGCGGCACGTGCGGATCCTCCTTGTCGATGCCGACGGGCATGTGATCCCGTCGCCGTCGGGCGAGATCGATGACGGCGGTACGATCGCGCCGGCTACCGTGCCGCGCTGGTTCGCGGCCCTGGTCCAGGTCGACGACCTGCGCCGCGATGTGCCCGTGGTATCGGGCGGTCGGCGAATCGGCACCATCGTCGTCGTCGGCCAGGCCGCCGACGAAATCATCGAGATCTGGCAGGACGCCTCCGGCCTGGCACTGCTGGCCCTGCTGCTCAACGTAACGGTGTTCGCCATCCTCTACGTGGCGCTGGGCCGCGTGCTGCATCCCCTCACCCGCCTCGCCACCGGCCTGCGCGCGCTGGAACGCGGTCACTATCGGCACCGTCTGCCGCAACCACCGGTGCGCGAACTGGCCGACATCACCGGGCGGTTCAACGCCCTGGCCGACAGCCTGGCCGGCGCCCACGCCGACAACGCCCGCCTGAACCGGCAACTGGTCACCGTGCAGGACGACGAGCGGCGCCAGATCGCGATGGAACTGCACGACGAAATGGGCCCCTGCCTGTTCGGCGTGAAGGCCAATGTCGGCTCGATTGGCCGCATCGCGCAGACATTGCCCGAGGCCGCCGCCACACCGATCCGCGAGCGGGTCGCCTCGCTGATGACAATCACCGAGCGCATGCAGGTCGCCAACCGCGATCTGCTGGGACGCCTGCGCCCGATGGCACTGGGTCATGTGCCGCTGGCCGACGCCATCGCGGGTCTGGTGGCCGATTTCGAGGGCGCCGACCGGGACCGCCGGTTCGTGCTGGAGATCGGCCACCTCGCCCACGGCTACGGCAACGCCGTCGACCTGACGGTCTACCGGTGCCTGCAGGAAGGCGTCACCAATGCCGTGCGGCATGCGGATGCCGGCGTCATCACCATCGCGCTGAGCGAAGAGGATGCCGCGTCGGCGTATCCCGGCGAGCGCATGATGCTCCTGCGATTGTCGGTACGCGACGATGGCCGCGGCATCGCGCCCGGCACGCAACCGGGCCTGGGGTGGAGCGGCATGAAGGACCGTGTGCGCGCATTGGGCGGACGACTGACGCTGACGGGCGCTCCCGACGGCGGCACCCGGCTCGACATTGTCATCCCGCTGGAACCAGCCGAAGCCGCTGACAACGGATACAGCCAGCCATGACCCGAGTCCTGGTCATCGACGATCACCCCATCGTCCTGCACGGCTGCCGGCGCATCCTGGAGGATGCCGGCGCCCGTGAGATCCTTGAGGCGAGCAACCCGGCCGACGGCTACAGCGCCTGGCAGCGCCATCAGCCCGACGTCGTGATCGTCGACCTGGCGATGCAGGGCAAGGGCTTCAGCGGCCTCGACCTTATCCGCCGGTTGCGTCAGCGCAACGAACAGCTGCCGATCCTGGTCTTCAGCATGCATGGCGACCCGGTGATCGTCAGCAATGCGCTCGATGCCGGCGCCACCGGCTATCTGCTCAAAGACACCACGCCGGAGGATCTCCTGGAAGCCTTCGACGCGGTGCGCCGCGGCCTGCCCTATCTCAGCCATCAGATCGCAACCCAGGTGGCACTGCTGAGAATGCGCAGCCCCACCAAGAAGTTCGGCACCGTGACACCGCGCGAACTGCAGACGCTGGCCCTGCTGGCCGAAGGCCACTCCTACGGCCAGATCGCCGACGACCTGGGCGTCAGCTACAAGACGGTGGTAAACATGTGTTCGCAGCTGAAAGTGAAGCTCGGAGCCCGCAACTTCGCGGACCTGATCCGCACCGCCGTCGAATACCTCTCCACCTCGCCGAGCCGGTCGTGATCTACTCGTTGCCGCTTCATGAATTGCGTTGTGCGTACGATGACCCAGAACATTTATGACAACGAGACGTTCTTCCAGGGCTACAGCCAGCTCGAGCGATCGATTGACGGGCTGGACGGCGCGGCGGAATGGCCGGCGCTGCGCGCGCTGCTGCCGGATCTCAACGGACGCACGGTCGTGGACCTGGGCTGCGGCTTCGGCTGGTTCAGCCGCTTCGCGCGCCAGCGGGGCGCCGCACGCGTGCAGGGCTTCGACGTCTCCGAGAAGATGCTGGCGCGGGCGCGGCAGCAGACGACGGACGCCGCGATCACCTATACCCGCGCCGACCTCGAGCGGCTGGAACTGCCACCCGACTCGGTCGATCTGGTCTACAGCTCATTGGTGCTGCACTACATCGAACGGCTGGATGTGCTGGTGGCGCAGATCGGCCGTGCGCTGGTGCCGGGCGGTCGCTTCGTCTTCTCGGTGGAGCACCCGATCTACACGGCGCCGTCGCATCCGGGCTGGACCACCGGTGCCGACGGTCGCCGCACCTGGCCGGTCAACGGCTATCTCGACGAGGGGCCGCGCTCGACCGACTGGCTGGCCAAGGGCGTGATCAAGCAGCACCGCACCATCGCAACATATCTGACGCTGCTGCTGCAGTCGGGCCTGAGCCTGCGCCACATCGAGGAATGGGGACCGACACCGGCACAACTCGCCGCGCGCCCGGAATGGGCCGACGAACACCAGCGCCCGCCGTTCCTGCTGATCGCCGCCAGCCGATAGCGCACTGCCGGGAGCCCGGGCGTCACATTAACCCAAGGAGCCGACGCCAGCCGGCGTCTCGAAGGATAGACGGCGGAGTCCTGGGAGACGTGTGCCCGCAGGCGCCCGCGCTGGTGCCCCCTGCGCGGCGCCTGCTGGCACCGGCTCCTCGGAGTGAGGTTTGCGCGCGTGACGCCCTAGGGTCGGATGCCGTAGCCGACGAAGCGACTGTCGATGCCGGCCTCGATGACCCGCGCAGCGGCGAGATCGGCGGCACCACCGGTCGGATCGCCCCGGCGCAGCTTGGCGATCCCGCGACCAAACAACGATGTCGCGCTGCGCGGATTGCCGCGCAACGCCGCGTCGTAGTCTTTGATCGCGCCGTTGTAGTCGCCCATCTTCAGCTGGGTGAAGCCACGGCTGTCCAGGACAGCCGCATTGCCGGGCTGCAGGCGCAACGCCTCGTCGCAGTCGGGGATCGCCTGCAGCAACTGCCCGACAATCGCCCGGCACCAGCAGCGATTGTTGAAGGCAACGACATTGCCGGGCTCCAGGCGGATCGCTTCGTCGAGATCGGCCAGGGCGCGATCATACCGCGCCATGGCAATGTGCGCCTCGCTGCGGCTGCGAAACGCCGACGCGCTTCTGGGATTGAGCCGCAGGGCCTGGTCGTAGTCGGCAAGCGCCCGCTCGTACTGGCCCTTGCCCTTGTAGGTGTTGCCGCGACTGACATAGGCATCGACAAATCGCGGGCTGAGCCGCAGCACGTGGTCATAGTCCGCGAGGGCGCGATCGTAGTCCTTCTTGCCGGCGTAGGCTTCGGCCCGCAACGTCAGGGCCCCCATCTGGTTGGGGTCCAGCCGGATCGCCTGATTGCAATCGGCGATGGCGCGGTCGTAGTCCTGCTTGGCCAGATAACCGCCGCAGCGGCCGACGTAGGAGTTCGTGAAATTGGGATTAAGACGGATCGCCTCGCCGCAGTCGCTGATCGCGCGGTCAGGCTGGCCCTTCAGGATCTGGATGGCGCAGCGGTTGGTGAAGGCCTTCGGTTGCCTGGGATCGAGACGAATGGCGGCGTCGAAATCGGCCAGCGCACGGTCATACTGGTTGGTGTCCATGAACGACACGCCGCGGCTGACCAGCGCCTCGACCGATTTCGGGTTCAATCGCAACGCCTCGTCGTAGTCAGGAATGGCGAGGTTGTACTGGCGCTTGTGAGCGTAGGCGTTGCCGCGGTTGTTGAACGCCAGCGCATTCGCGGGATTCAGGCGGAGCGCCTCGTTGCAGTCGGCAATTGCGCGATCGTAGTCACCCTTGTGCCAGTAGGCCCCGCATCGATTGCTGAAAGCGTTGGACGATTTCGGATTGAGGCGGATCACCTCGCTATAGTCGGCGATCGCACGGTCGTATTCGGCCTTGCGGTCCCAGGCGAGGCCACGCTCGAAGAACGCATTGCCCCGGTCCGTCTCCGGCGTCTGCGCCGACTGCAGGACGGCGCCACAGCCCTGGATGATCTGGTCGTCGGTACCGCCTTTGAAACACCAATCGCGCTGCTGCGGTGTCTGCGCCCATAGCGGCACCGCGGCCACGGCCAGCCCGGCCAACACCACGCCGATCACCCCTACGCTCAACCGGCGCATGTCGCCTCCCTCGTCGGCGAACACACTATCACGTCATCATCAAACGAGTGGATGGTCACAATTTCGTGAGCAAATACTCATATTCAATATGGACCAAAATCAGTTCATCACCGATTGATCATGCCCAAGAGCTGAATCCACTTAAACCTCTGCTTCAGATGAAATTTAGCCTGTAAGTCGCTGTAATAATGTCTTAATGACCGCATTGTCATCTCATGATCGTGAATCTTTCGTCAAAATAAATACCAACCATTTCAATGACATAAGATTTTTTTTGACGGTACCGTCGATATTTTTTACATTTTGTCCATTATGAACCGGATAACGATGTGCGTGTGTTGCGGCGACAGTCGATCCGGTTCCCCGTCTTAGTGATGTCACAACAATAGTCCAACGACTTCAGCAGCTTAGATCTCCAGCAACAAAACCGGTCGTCATCCTCCGAAGCTGTCAACGAACGAGGCCGGTCATACCAACCAAAAGCCCGCGTGCGCATATGGGCGACAACCTGTAGTGGAGAAATAAACGATGTTCCGCTCCAATGTAGTGTGGACCAACCGGCAACCGGCGAAGCCGATCAGCGCGCTGCGTACCATCAGCGAAGCCGCTGCGGAACTGGACCTGGAACCACATGTCCTGCGGTTCTGGGAGCGCAAGTTCAGCCAGATCTCCCCGGTAAAGCGTGGCGGTGGCCGGCGTTATTATCGGACAGAAGACATTGAGTTGCTGCGTCGCATCCGTTCGTTGCTCTATAATGATGGCTTCACCATCAAGGGCGTGCAACGGCTTCTGGATGCCGAGAGTGGCCAGCCGGAGCCGCAGATGGAGATCGAACACTTGGCCAAGCCGGTCGCAGTCGAGGCCGACGGACGTCAAGAGCTCGAGGATACACTCGGCGACTTGCGTCGCGCGCTGGCTCTGCTACGGGAGGCGTTGCACTAGGCTATCGGAGTGCGGTTGGGTGCCCGGGGGGGGCACCCGTGCATGACGGGGCAAGACAATGAAGATTTTACTGGTCGACGATGAGGAAGACATCGTCGAGGAGCTGTCTGGTTTTTTACACCGCCGCGGTCATGGCGTGGTTGCTGCCGACGGGGCGCCGGCTGCGATTCGCGCGCTGGACCACGATGGTCCATTCGATGTTGTCCTGACGGACATGCGTATGCCGGAAGGCAGCGGCTTTGACGTCGTCAACGCCTGCCGTGGCCGTCCGGAACCGCGACCGGCCATGCTGGTGATGTCGGGGCATGCAGCACCGGATGAGATTTCGCGGATCCAGGCTGACGGGGCCCTGCACTTCTTTCCCAAGCCATTGGCTTTACGCGAACTCGCAGCTGTCCTCAGTGGCATCGCGGCGGGCCGCGGCGCGCCTCGGCCGCCCGGGGCAGTGTCCGCCGCTTGACAGTGAGTTGTCACTCAAATTATATTGAGTGCACACTCACTGCCCACGGAGGCATTCATGGCCTTCCCTTCCGAGTTGCCGGCCATGCGGCGGCAGATCATGCCGCCGCCGCATCCGGCGGCACTGGCCTGTGTCTGGGCCGCCATGAGTTATGTCACGGCAATGGCGCTGCTGATGGTGCTGCTACCGCAGGCCGTGCCCCTGCACGCGCTGTGGTCGACCTCGATGCCGGCGCCCGCTGTACTGGGCATTGTCATGGTCACCAGCCTGCTGCCGGCACTGATCATCGGCCTGATGGTACGACGCGCACCGATGGCTTGGTCCGTATCGCGCGTCGCCCTTCCGTATGTCGCGATGCTGTTCCTCGTCAGCGGCTTGCAGGCGGCCGACCTTCAGACGAACTGGGTTTTTGATTCACTCATGCTTGCGTCGCGTTGAGCGGAGTTGCGCCGGCTGCCGTCCCTGTGTGCGCATGTGCATGCGCTTGTGTAGGACGACAGCCACGGGGAGGCTGCAATGTCACTGCGTGGATGCGTTGGCCGCTACACCCGCGAAGAGGGGCGGCATTGTCAGAACTGGCCGGACGATCAGCTCATGGTCATCGATCTGCTGAACAGCGTCGGGCTCGATGACGGCGGTGCCGGCGGGACACTCGATGGCAATATCAATGGCCGTCTTGTGACCGGCATATCGAGCGATGCGCTCTACCAGGCCATTACGCGCTTCGAGGATCGGCACTTTCCCGGGCAACGTAATGGCTTCGTTGCACCGGACAGCCCCTTGCTGAAATGCCTGGAGGCGGTGTCGGCGGGTGGTACCGGCGCCGACATTGGCCGGCGTTTGTCCGGGTAGCCCGGCGTTAGCCGCGCGGGTCGTCGCGAAATGGCGCAGATCCCCGCGCATGACGCGATAGCGCCTCGACAATGCGGCACTCCGTTGCGCGCCCGCCGCTGCATTCGGACACGATGCGCTCCAGTTCGGACTTCCCGCGGTGGCGCCCGCAGGGACGGCCGCCAGCCGGCACAAGAGCCGGCTCGCCGGCGCCTTGGCGCTCACGGCATCGTTCATGGTGGCCGAGGTCGTCGGCGGCCTGTTGACCGGCAGCCTCGCGCTGCTGGCGGATGCGGCGCACATGATGACCGACGCCGGCGGCCTTCTGTTGGCGTTGACTGCGATCAGATTCGGCGAGCGCCCGGCCACACCGCAGCGAACCTACGGCTATGCCCGCATGGAAGTGCTGTCGGCGCTGACCAACGCCGTCGTTCTTCTGCTCCTGACGATCTGGATTCTGTATGAGGCATACCAGCGCTTCCGCAGCCCGCCGGACGTTCTCAGCGGCCCCATGATGGCGGTGGCGGTCATCGGCCTGATCGTCAATCTGATCAGCATGAAGCTGTTGGCCGGCGGGGCGTCTGAAAGCCTCAATGTCAAAGGGGCCTATTTCGAGGTGCTCGCCGACATGCTGGGATCCCTCGGCGTCATCTTGGCGGCGGGCGTCGTGATGCTGACCGGCTGGACACTGGCCGATCCGCTCATCGGTGCCGCCATCGGACTCTTCATCGTTCCGCGGACATGGATTCTGCTGAAGCAGGCCGTGCATATCCTGATGGAAGGCACGCCACCCGAGATCGATCTCGGCCTGCTGCGGCAGAAACTGCTGGATATCCCCGGTGCCGTGGCGGTCCATGACCTGCATGCCTGGGTGATCACCTCGGGGGTGAACGCGATGAGCTGCCATCTGGTGGTCGACGATGTTGCCCGCGGATCGCAGGTACTTGCGGCGGCCCGGGAGGCCTTGAAGACGGGCTTCGGGCTGACCCATACGACGATCCAGATCGAAGACCAGGCTTCACGCGCGGCGGAAGGTGCGCTGCACGACTGAACCTGATGTCCCATTGATACTCTATTACGAAGCGGTGCTGGCCGTGACGATGATCGCGACGCTATGTCTTCGAATGTTGGCTTGACTCTCCAATGATCATAACGCTCATTAGGAACATGATCGGCAAGATCAGCGGCATGATGGCACTCCGGCGTTCGGCAGAGCGTGCGCGTCGGCTCGTGTCGCTGCTGTGCGCGCTGGTCTTCCTGGTGGCCGGTATCGCGCATATCGATCACATGGCGCCGGCAACAACTGCAGCGGCCTCCATCGCGGCCACCGACGCTGGCGATGGCGGAAGCGACGCTGGCACGGCCGATCGTTCCTTGATCAAGACCTGCCACTATTGCTCACTGCCTGCGTTGCCCAGCGCGCTGGTGCAGATCGACCTCGCGCCGTGCGCCAGTGTCCTGCCGCCTGGAGCAGTGGCCTTCCTGAACGCCCGCAACCCCGGCGCGGAACTGCCGCCCCCCAAACTGTCGACCTGAGCACCGAGCGTCCGCCCGGCGAGCGCCGAGCGGCTAAGTCGTCGTGTTTAGGTCGAGGTCATGCTCACATTCCGTGTTGTTGCATCGGCGCTGGTCGTGCTGCCCACGCTTGCCGCCGCCCTTCCCGTGCAGGCCCAGACGTCCGGCGCCCTGACGTTATCGCAGGCGGTGCAGCGGTCGCTGAACGCCAACGCCCGCCTCATCGTCGCCGATCGCGAAATCGGCATGGCCCAGGGTCGGCGCACGCAGGCCGGCGCCATCCCCAATCCGTCGGCGTCGTTCGAGGTCGACAACGCTCTGGGTTCCCGCGACTACCGCGGGCTGAGATCGGCGGAGATGACTCTGCAGCTGAGCCAGCTGATCGAGCTCGGCGGCAAGCGCAGCGCCCGCGTGGCGGCCGCGACGGCCGACCATGACGCCACCCGCTGGCAGCGCGAGGCGGCTCGCCTGGAGATCCTGTCCGAAACAGCCGCGGCATTCGTCGCCGTGCTGGGCGGGCAGCAGCGGGTCGCGCTCCTGGACCGGCAGCTGGCATCCATCGACCGCCTGAATCCACAGATGCAGCAGCGCGTCGATGCCGGCGCCTCCTCGCCCGCTGACGTCGCGCGCACCAGGGTCGTCACCGAGTTGACCCGCATCGACCGCGACCGCGCGCGCAAGGCGCTGGAGAGTGCCCGGCGCGACCTTGCGCTGTTGATGGGCGCCACGGCGCCGGACTTCTCCTACACGGCCGGCAACATGGGCCGCATCGCCCAGCCACCCTCCTTCCAGACCCTGCTTCAGGCCATCGAGAGCAATCCCCAGCTGACGCGTTGGACCGCCGTGCGGGCGCAGAAGGAAGCCGAGCTGCTGATCGCCCGCCTGAAGGTCGTGCCCGACGTGGAGGCCAGCGTCGGCTGGCGCCACTATCGCGACACGCGCGACAACGCCGTGCGCTTCGGCATCTCCGTTCCGATCCCGGTATGGGACCGCAACCGCGGCGCCATCTATGAGGCCCAGGAAGCGATCGGCAGGACCGAGGCAGAGCGTGCCGCCAACAAGCAGGCGCTGATCTCCACCGTCGGCCGGGCCTACGACGCCGCGACGGGCGCACTGCAGGAAATCGACATTCTGCGCCGTGCCGTGCTGCCCAACGCGCGGGCGGCATTCAACGCCATCAATGACGGCTATGCGCAAGGGCGCTTTACCGTGCTGGAGCTGCTGGATGCCTACAAGGCATTGGCCGAGGCCGAGCTGCGCGAGCAGGAGGTGCTCGTGGGCTTTCATACCGCCGTCGCGACCATCGAAGGATTGACCGGAAGTCCGCTGACCCTGGGCGGCGGGAGGAACCCATGACACCGATGACGCGAGCGGGTTTGATCGTGCTGGCGTGCGCTGCCCTGGTCGGCGGCGCCGGCTTCTACTTCCTGCCGGCCGCCGGCGTCGGCGGCACCAAACCGCCTGCGGCCAAGGCGGATGCTCACGGCGACAAGGACAAGCATGAGCACGGCGGCGGCAACACCGTCGAATTCAGCGATGCCAAAGTTGCGGCGGCCGCCATCGAGCTGGTGACGGCCGGTCCCGGCACGCTGCGCGAAAGCCTGCGGCTCAACGGCATCATCCAGCCCAATCAGGAGGCGCTGGCGCAGGTGACGCCGCGTTTCCCCGGTGTCGTGCGCGACGTGCGCAAACGCCTGGGCGACAAGGTCAACAAGGGCGACGTGCTGGCCACGATCGAGAGCAACCAGAGCCTGACCACCTATGACCTGCGCGCCGCCATCAGCGGCACCATCATCGATCGCCAGGTGGCGCTGGGCGAGTACGTTTCGGAACAGAAGCCCGTTTTTCTGATCGCCGATCTCTCGACCGTATGGATCGACTTCTCGGTCTACCGCCGCGACTTCAGCCGGGTGCGAATCGGCGACACCGTTGTGGTCGACCTCGATGACGGCGGCGCGCCGATCGAGACACGAATCTCCTACGTCTCGCCGTTGGGCGCCAGCGACACGCAAAGCGCATTGGCGCGAGCCGCAACCGCCGGCAACGATCGCATGCGACCCGGTCTTTTCGTCACCGGCCGCCTGCTGCTGGCCGCCAAACCCGCCGAGACGGTCGTCAAGCTGGAAGCCCTGCAGACACACCAGGGCCGCACGGTTGTCTTCGTGCGCAACGGCGATGCCTTCGAAGCGCGTGACGTCGAGCTGGGCAACCGCGACGGCGAGTACGCCGAAGTACTGTTCGGCCTGCTGCCCGGCGATGTCTATGCCGCCAAGAACAGCTTCGTGATCAAGGCCGAGCTCGCCAAGGGGAGCGCGACGCATGCCCACTGAGCGCCGGTCTTTTGTCGACGGCATTCTCGCCGTCTCGATCCGCCAGCGCTGGCTGGTGCTGCTGGTCTCGTTGGCCGTCGCCGCGTTCGGCGTGTGGAACTTCACGCGCCTGCCGATCGATGCGGTGCCCGACATCACCAACGTGCAGGTCCAGATCAACACCGAGGCGCCAGGCTATTCGCCGCTGGAGGTCGAGCAGCGCATCACCTTTCCCATCGAGACGGCGATGGGTGGCCTGCCCAACCTGCAATACACTCGCTCGCTGTCGCGCTACGGGCTGAGCCAGGTCACGGTCGTCTTCAAGGACGGTACCGACATCTATTTCGCGCGCCAGCTCGTCAACGAGCGCGTGCAGCAGGTCAAGGACCAGTTGCCTCAGGGCATCGGAACGTCGATGGGACCGATCTCGACCGGCCTGGGCGAGATCTTCATGTTCGCAGTCGAGGCCAAGCCCGGTGCACGCAAGCCGTCGGGCGAGGCCTATACCCCGACCGACCTGCGCACGGCGCTGGACTGGATTATCAAGCCGCAGCTGCGCACCGTTCCGGGCGTCGTCGAGGTGAACTCGATCGGTGGCTACGAAAAGCAGTTCCACGTGCTGCCCGACCCGGCGCGGCTGATGGCCTACAAGCTGACCTTCCGCGCCGTGATGGAGGCGCTGGGCACCAACAACGCCAATGTCGGCGCCGGCTATATCGAGCGCAACGGCGAGCAGTACCTGGTGCGCATCCCGGGCCAGGTGGCAACCATCGAGGAGATCAAGGACATCGTCATCGGTGCCCACGGCGGCGTGCCCGTGCGCGTGAGCGATGTCGCTGACGTGCGGGAGGGCCGCGACCTGCGCACCGGCGCCGCCACGTTGAACGGCAACGAGACGGTGCTGGGCACGGTGATGCTGCTGATCGGCGAGAACAGCCGCACGGTGGCGCAGCGCTCCGCCGCCAAGCTGCAGGAGATTGCCAAGACCCTGCCCGAAGGCATGGTCGTGCGCACTCTCTACGACCGCACGACCCTGGTCGAAGCCACCATCGCCACCGTCGAGAAGAACCTCCTCGAAGGTGCGCTGCTGGTGATCGTGATCCTGTTCCTCTTCCTGGGCAACGTGCGCGCCGCGATCGCCACGGCGTTGATCATTCCGCTATCGATGCTGATGACGATGACCGGCATGGTCGAGCACAAGGTCAGCGCCAACCTGATGAGCCTGGGTGCCATCGACTTCGGCATCATCATCGACGGCGCCGTCATCATCGTCGAAAACTGCCTGCGCCTGCTCGCCGAGGAGCAGAAAAAGCGCGGCCGACTGCTGACCTTGTCGGAACGGATGGAAGCGATCCTGGCCGGCGCCTCCGAGGTGGTGCGACCCAGCCTGTTCGGCATGCTGATCATCGGCATCGTCTACCTGCCGATCCTCACGCTGACCGGCGTCGAGGGCAAGATGTTCACCCCGATGGCGGTGACGGTGCTGATCGCCCTGGGTGCCGCGGCGCTGTTCTCGATCACGTTCCTGCCGGCGGCGGTGGCGCTGTTGGTGACGGGCCGGGTCTCGGAGCACGAGAACGCCTTCATGCGGCTGGCCCGGCGTGGTTACGTGCCGCTGCTGATGCTCTCCGTGAAACTGCGCTATGTGATGGCGGTGCTGGCCGTTGCGCTGGTTGGGCTGACGGCCTGGGCCGCCATGCGCATGGGTGGCGAATTCATCCCCAGCCTCGACGAGGGCGATGCTGCCGTGCAGGCATTGCGCGTCCCCGGAACCAGCCTGACCCAGTCGTTGGAGATGCAAGCGGCCCTGGAGAAGAGGCTGCTCAAGATCCCCGAGGTCAAGGAGGTGTTCGCGCGCGTCGGCACGGCCGAGGTCGCCACCGATCCGATGCCACCGTCGATTTCCGACGGCTACATCATCCTCAAGCCGCGCAAGGAATGGCCCGACCCGGCGAAACCCAAGGCCGCGGTGGTCGAGGAGATCGAGCGCGCGGCCGACGGAATCCCCGGCAGCAGCTATGAGCTGTCGCAACCGATCCAGCTGCGCTTCAACGAGCTGATTTCCGGTGTACGCAGCGACGTCGGCGTCAAGATCTTCGGTGACGACCTCGACGTGCTGCTGCAGGTCGCCGGCCAGGTCCAGGCGGTGCTGCAGGCGGTGCCCGGTGCCGCCGACGTGAAGACCGAGCAGGTCAGCGGCCTGCCGATGCTGACGGTGAAGCTGAACCGCGCGTCGCTGTCGCGCTATGGCATCAATGTCGCTGACGTGCAGGAGATCGTCGAGATCGCGGTCGGCGGCAAGAGTGCCGGGCTGGTGTTCGAGGGCGACCGCCGTTTCGACCTGGTCGTGCGTCTGCCTGAGCACCTGCGCATGGACATCGACGTGATCGGCGCCCTGCCGATCCCCCTGCCCGCCGCCGACACCACGGCAGCACCCGTCACGGCCATCGGTGGCGGCAATCCCCTGGCGCAGTTGCGCTACGTACCATTGTCGGCGGTGGCCCGCATCGAGGTCGCCCCTGGTCCCAACCAGGTCAGCCGCGAGGACGGTAAGCGGCGCATCGTGGTCAGCGCCAACGTGCGCGAGCGCGACCTTGGCACCTTCGTGGCGGACGCTCAACGGCAGATCGGGGAGAAAGTGAAGGTACCGGCTGGCTACTGGATCGCCTGGGGTGGTCAGTTCGAGCAACTGGCCTCGGCCTCACAACGTCTCACCATCGTGGTGCCGATCGCGCTGGCGCTGATCTTCCTGCTGCTGATCATGAGCCTGGGGTCGGTTGCCGACGCGGCGCTGGTGTTCAGTGGCGTGCCGCTGGCGCTGACCGGCGGCATCGCCGCCCTTATCCTGCGCGACATCCCGCTCTCGATCAGCGCCGGTGTCGGTTTCATTACGCTGTCGGGCGTTGCCGTGCTGAACGGATTGGTGATCATCTCGTGCATTCAGGGCCTTCGCGCCAACGGCGTTCCGGTCGTCGATGCGGTAAAGCAAGGCGCGCTGGCGCGGCTGCGTCCGGTGCTGATGACATCCCTGGTAGCGCCGCTCGGCTTCATTCCGATGGCGATCGCCACCGGTCCCGGTGCCGAGGTCCAAAGGCCTCTGGCCACCGTAGTCATCGGCGGCATCATTTCGTCCGCGATCCTCACGCTGTTCGTCCTGCCGGCGCTCTACGCGATCTTCCGGCGCGATCCCAAGGCCGCGGCCACCATTCCGGCCGATACGCCACAACCCGCTTCCAACCCAGGAGGTCAATGATGAAGCTCGTACTCTTGCTCGCCGCCGCGCTGCTGTGGTCCGGATCGGCGCTCGCTCAGCACAAGCACGGCGACACCAAGGGCCCCAACGGCGGTCCGATGCAGGACGTCGCCGGCGTGCACGTGGAGCTGGTCACCGCAGGCGCCACCGTTACCCTCAATGTGTTCGACGAGGCCAACAAGCCGGTCAGCACCAAGGGCTTTTCGGGCTCGGCGCTGGTCGTGACCGGCGCCAACCGCGAGACCGTCGTCCTGGCGCCCAGCGGCGAGAACGCGCTCAAGGGCGATGCCAAGGCCACGATCGGCAGCGGTGCCGCGATCACCGTCATCGTCAAAACGGCCGCCGGAAAATCAGGCCAGGCGCGCTACTAGCCCAGCTCCTCCGCCAACGGGGAAGGCACCTCGGCCGCCGGTTGCGGCGCTGGGCGCTTGAGCGCCGGCAGATAGAGCTTGAACGTCGTGCCGCGGCCGGGTGCGGTATCCAGGGTCAGGAAGCCGCCTGACTGGTGCACGAAGCCGTGCACCATGGGGAGGCCGAGGCCGGTGCCCTTGCCCTCCTCCTTGGTGGTGAAGAACGGTTCGAACACCTTGGCCTGCACGTCGGACGCCATGCCGGCCCCCGTATCGCTGATGGCGATCTCGATCCAGTCCCCGACCTTCAGCACTGGATGAGCACGGACATCCTCGGTGCCGAACCGCCGGTTGATCGCCGTCATGCACAACTGGCCGCCGTCGGGCATGGCATCGCGGGCATTGACCGCGAGGTTGAGGATTGCCGTCTCCAGGCCACTGCGATCGACGTGACATACGCCCAGATTGTCCGCCATCGACAGGCTGATGAAGACCTGCGGCGACACAGCCGCGCGCACCAGGCCGGCAATATCCTCCAGCAGCGGGCCGACGGCGATCTCGCGCGGTTCCAGCGGCCGGCGCCGGGCAAACGTCAGCAGGCGTGCCACCAGATCGGCGCCACGCTCGCACGCCGTTATGGCCGCCGCGAGCGGCGGGTGACCCGCTGACTCCGGCGGTATCGTATCGGCGGCGATCTCGATGCTGCCGACAACCACGGCCAGGATGTTGTTGAAGTCGTGCGCAATACCGCCGGTGAGCTGGCCCAACGCTTCCAGCTTCTGCTTCTGATGCAGCGTCGCCTCGGCCTCGGCCAGCCGTGCCTCGGCCTGCAGTTGTTGGGTGATGTCGTGTACCTGCACCAGATCACACGCCACACCGTTGAAGCGCGCCGGCTCGGCGTTGACGAATACCTCCACGACCGAGCCGTCTTTTTTCTGGTGCCGGAACCGGCCTTGCGCCCGCCGCGTCCAGTCAGCCTCCGCCAAGCGCCGTCGCAGCATCTCCTTCTCGGGTTCCGGCCGCAGGTCATAGAGCGTCAGCGTCTCGAACTCGGCCCGGTCGTAGCCGTAAAGCGAGCACGCCGCCTCATTGGCGGCCAGGATCCGCAGGCTCGCGTGCTCGAACAGGTACATCGGGTTGGGATTTTTCTCGAAGAGAAAGCGGAAAGTCTGCTCGCGGTCCTTCAGTTCCCGCTCGGCCAACCGATGCGCCGTGACATCCGATCCCGTGCCGCGATAACCCAGGAATCTGCCCTGTGCATCGAAGCGTGGCCGGCCATTGATGCGCAGAATGTGGTGATCGCCGGCCGGCGTCTTCACCTCATATTCGAAACCGCGGAATTCCTGATGCGCCTCGACCATCAGCCGGTATTCGGACCAGGTCCCGTTCAATGGCCGCGCGTGAGGGTAGTCCCAGCGGCGGCGGCCGATACTGGTCGGTGCTATCCGCGCCAGGTTGGGCCGATCGTTGAAGATCTCCGTGATACGGTGGTCGATATCGGTCTCCCACATCCAGTCTGACGACATCTTCGCCAGGTCGCGGAAGCGCTCCGTGCTCCCTTCCAGTTCAACCGTCAGCAGGCGCCGCTCGAGTTCGGCTTCAACCAGTCGCGCCAGCGCCTGCAGGCCGGCGATACGATCGTCGGACAGGTCCGGCCGTGGCCCATGGTCGGCCACAGCGACGGCACCGATGCAGTGGCCATCGCGCGAGTGCAGCGGTGCCACGGCGTAGAAGTGCATATGCGCTATCTTGGCGTAGGGATGGCCGGCAAAGCGCGGATCGTGCGCCAGGTCGCGAATGACGAGCACCCGGTCCGCCAACACCCCCTCGTCATAGAGGTTCCAATTCCGCGGCACCGTGCTGACCGTAACGCCGTAGCATGCCTTGAACCAGATGCGCGTTGCGTCCACGAACGAGATTGCGGCAGCCGGCGCGTCGAACATGCGCGCCGCCAGTTCGACGATGGAGTCGAACTGCGGTTCGGGACCAGTATCCAGGATGTCGTAACGCCGCAGCGCCGCCAGCCGTTCGGCCTCAGACATGGACTCCCCTCTGCCACATCACGCGACGCGTCAGCTTAACAGGCCCGTCTCGATGTCAGAAATCAATGCCCGAGGTGATTCAAAACCGGTCCGCATCGGATTGCCTGTCCCTTCATCCTTCAAACGGGAACATCCACTAAGTGGGTGATCTAATTATTCTCACTTTTTGCTTATATCATTGACATGTAATTCTTTATATGAGAATATAATCTCATCTCCCACATCCCCGATCGGTCCCGATGCCGGCTTGCTTCAGCACCCTGCCGCTTGACTGGTCCGCGCTATGCGCCCGCGTGCGCCGGCGCCACCTACCCGACCACCGCGGCGAGCTGCCCGCCCGCCGCAGCGATGCTGTCCCACTCGATGCACCGGTCGGCATTGCCGCCTGCGCCCAGTTCGGCGTTCGCCACCGCTTTGCCACCGAGCGCGAGGCCGAGACCTGGCGCTGGATCGGGCCGCGGGCTTTGAGCGTCTGCCAACGTTGGCACGCTTTGCGCTTCGACCGCGAGGAGGTCCGCGTCGCACTCGCAGTCGTGCGTCACGGTGGCGCCAACGCCACACAGCGGCAGGCCGATGCCGACCTGGCCGACCTGCGCCGGCGCTGGACGCACTACCGTCGCGGCATGCACGTGTTCACCCGGCAGCTCGACGGCGTGCGCCATGCACTGATGCCGCGACAGCCGTCATCGGCTGACGTCGCCATATCGGCTCTGCAAGCGGCCGAATGAGCTATGCGGGTGACTGAACCGCCAGGCTCCCGTAACGCCGCGCATAGGCGTGGGTGAAGGCCGCGCCCAGCAGGAAGATCTGCGCCGAGTAGTAGATCCAGACCAGGATCACCGCGAACGCGCCGGCGGCGCCGTAGCTGGAGGCGACCGCGCTGCTGCCGATGTAAAAGGCGATGGCCGACTTGCCCACGGTGAACAGCAGGGCAGTGACCGCGGCACCGATAGTGACGTCGCGCCAGGCGATCGTGGTGTCGGGCAAGGCCTTGTAGATCGCGGCAAACAGCAAGGTGATCATGCCGAGCGATATCAGGAAGGTCAGCGCTTGCAGCAACAGATGGGCACCCGGAAACAGGCTGTTGATATAGTTGTGCACCGCCGACAATCCGGCATTCACCACCAGCGACACCATCAGCAGGAAGCCGAACGTCAGCACTAGCCCCAGGCTGGTCAGGCGACCGCGGATGATCCGCGACACGGCTGAACGCTGCAGCGCTGCCTTCCAGATCGTGTTCAGCGCCGCCTGCATCTCGCCGAAGACGCCGCTGGCCGTCAGCAGCAGCGTGGCGAAGCCGACCGCCGTCGCCCAGATGCCGGCCTTGCGGCTGCTGGCGCTTTCGATCATGGCCTGCAGCACTTCGGCACTGCGTGCGCCCATGAGGTCGGAGAGCTGCTCGACCAGGGCGCCCTGTGCCGCCTCCTGGCCGAAGGTCAGGCCGGCGACGGCGACCACGATGATCAGCACCGGCGCGATCGAGAAGATCGTGTAGTACGCGATGGCGGCGCCGCGGCTCAGCAGCTCATTGGCCACGAACACATCGATGGTGTCCCTGGCCAACCGCCAGGCAGCCATCAGCCCGCGGGGCAGCCGTGTCAACCCGCCCTCGGCAGGAAGGGAACCAGCATCGGCACCCGGCGGCGATAGGCGTCATAAAACGCCGGCCCGAACTCGCGGCGCAGGAATCTCTCCTCGAGTGCCGCCTTGCCCCACAGCCCCACCGTGATCAACGCAGCGCCCAACAGGGCCTGCAGCGTTTCCTCGGCCACGGCTGTCACCAGCGCGGCGGCGATCAGGCCGGTGTAGATCGGATGGCGCACCACCGCGTACGGCCCGGTCTTGATCAGGCGATGCCCTTCCTTGCGCGTAATGGCGCCCGACCACAGCCGCCCCAGATGCAGGCGCGCCCACCACGCGAACAGGAACGCCGGCACGGTGAGCGCCGCCAGTATCCAGACTCCTTCCCGCCCGACATGCCACAGGTGCTCGACGTCAAGCCACGACACGCCGCCCAGCAGCAGCACGACGCCGGCGATGATGACCAGGCGATTGAGTGTCGTGGCGCCGGTAACCGCGCGCTTCAGCGTCGGCGCCGACCACGGCGTCGCCAGCAGCCACGACAGCAGCCACAAGCCCCAGGCTAGGCGAAAAAGATGAACAGCGGTCATGTCGGGCCTGTCCGTGCTCCAATTCACCCCAAATCGTGCGCGTCCGGACGAATTACAGGAGCCATCGCGCCAATAATCAAGCCGTCGCCGTAGACAATGTACGCGGCGGGTGGTCGCGCCACGCAACGCTCACCCGCCTCAATCGGCACTCCATACCGGCTTGCGCTTCTCGGCGAAGGCCTGCATGCCTTCGCGACCATCACGCGTCGTGGATACGACGGTGATCAGGTCCACGGCACTGCCGGCACCCTGCCGATAACCGTTGTCGATAGCGCGCGTGAAGCCCCTTTTGCCCATGCGCATCAGCGTCGGCGATTTCGCCGCGAGGACCCGCGCAACGCCATGCGCCTCTGCCGCCACCTGCGACTGCGGCGCCAATCGACTGACAAGGCCGAGCTCCAGCGCTTCGCGCGCATCGAACGTCCTGCCGGTAAACAGCAGATCGAACGCACGATAGCGGCCGACGATGCGCGGCAGGTGCGTGTAATGAATTGCCGGCAGGAGCCCGACTTCCATTTCCGGATAGCCGAAGGTGGCGTCATCGGCGGCCACGATCATGTCACAGGTGATGGCAATCGAGATCCCGCCGCCCCGCACCGCGCCCGTCACGGCCGCGATGGTCGGCTTGCCCAGGCTCGCCTGCAACTCGTGGAGCTGGACGTAGAGCATGTTGACGACGGTATGTGCCTGTTCCGGCGTGCCGCGCAGGAAGGTAGGAACGTCGAGGCCGGCACTGAAGCGTCCAGGCAGCGCGCTGGCAATCGTCACGGCGCGGACATCGGGATCGGCATCGGCCCGCCGCAGCGCTGCCATCAGCGCATCCAGGAACGCCACGGTGATGGCATTGACCGGCGGATTGTTCAGCAGGATTTCCGCTACGCCGTCCTTGACCTGGTATCCGATCATCGCCTCTCGTCCTTGCTGGTTCCGGGCTTTCGCCCGCGTCGCGGCTGCGCTATGTCGATATCATGATGGCGCAGCCGAACCACATCGACCACCGATGTTCTGCGCACGGCGACTATGCCGAAGCCGCGCCGGATGCGGCCTTGCGCCGGCACATCGCGCTGGTGTGGATTCACCGCCTGCCCTGTGAACCCGAACCGTCGGTTCTGGTGGTACCTGACGGCTGCATCGATCTGCTCTGGTGCGACAGCACGCTCTCTGTGGCGGGTCCCGACCGCGTCGCTCGGCGCCAGGTGTTGGCACCGGGCAGCGTCGTGGTCGGGCTGCGTTTCCAGCCCGGCGCCGCCCGCCACTGGCTGCGCCTGCCGGCCACCGATATCGTCGACCAGCGCATTGCGCTCGAAGACATCTGGGGTGCCGATGCCCGGCGTCTTGCTGACGAAGCCGGCATCGGACAGGATCCCGAGGACATCGCGCGACGCCTGCAGCGCGGCCTGCGCCGACGCGCCGAAGACGTGACAGCAGACGACCGCGACATGCGGATGCTCTTCGCGCAACTGTCGCAATCGCACGACAGCATGCCCTGCCCTGTCAGCGCCGCCGCCGCCCGTCTTGATGTCAGCCCCCGCACGTTGCGGCGGCGCAGCCACGATGCCTTCGGCTACGGCCCCAAGACACTGGAGCGCATCCTGCGCTTCCAGCGTTTTCTCGCCACCGCACGCGATGCGGACGGGCTGGCGGATTGCGCCGCCGCGATCGGCTACGCCGACCAGGCCCACCTCAGCCGCGAGGTGAAGCGCCTGTCCGGCCTGCCGCCGACCACCATCCTCGATCACATCGCGTAGGCGGCCGTTTCGTTCAAGACGTCCCGGGCCCGCATCATCATGGTGCCGCCCAACGCAACCCGGGAGTATGTGGCATGACGGCAACTGTCGACTCGCGTACGATCAGCATCCGCATCGAGCGACCCTGGCGTACGGTCTATGATTTCACGTCCGTACCCGCCAACTTCGCCGCATGGGCCAAGGGCATGGGCGAGACCCTGCAGCGCCTCGACGATCATTGGATCGTGCAGACGCCATCGAGCCGCATGCGTGTACGGTTCAGCGAGAAAAACGACTTCGGCGTCCTCGACCACGCTCTGACGGCATCGGACGGCAGCGAGATATCCGTGCCGCTGCGGGTGATCGCCAACGGCGGCGGCAGCGAGGTGATGCTGACGGTATTCCGGCTGCCCGGCATGTCCGATGCAGCGCTCGCGGCCGACGTCGACGCCGTCGAGCGCGACCTGCATGCGCTCAAGACGCTCATGGAGAGTTGACCGCCTCTGCCCCCGGGCGCAACAATGATCCCGTCAAGGTCAGTCATAAGAAGAAACCGGACGGGAGGGAGGCGCCTGATGAGCCAGCCGTCGAAGCCCATCGATCCCTTTTCGCTGTGGCGGGATTGGCTCGGCGAGTTCGAGAAGCGTTCCAATACCTCGCTCAACGAGGCCATGAGTTCCGAGCAGTTTGCCCAGATGTTCGGGCAGTCGACGGGCTTGGCCATGGGCGTCCAGAAGGTGGTTGGCGAGACGATGACCCGCCACCTCACGGCGCTGAACCTACCCACACGGGCCGACATCGCGGCCCTGGGCGAACGCTTGAACGCGGTCGAAACCCTGCTCAACAAGATCGTCGATCGCCTCGATCGATCGGACGCCGTGGCCGCGGCGCCTGACGCGCGCGCGCCACGACCGCCCAAGACCCGCAAGCCGCCGGCACAGGGCGCGCCATGAGCACCTCTGCCGGGCCGGTCGATGAACTGGCAACACGGGTGCGCACCGAGGTCGAGCGCGCCATCCAACGCGGCATCAAGGGCGTCGAGTATTTCGCCAGCGCCGGCCCGCAAAGCCCGGGCATGCCGCGCGACATTCTCTACGAGAAAGGTACCCTGAAGCTTTATCGCTATCGACCGGTCGCCGACGAAGTCTACCGCGTGCCGGTGCTGCTGGTGATGTCGATCGTCAACCGGCCCTATATCTTCGACCTGACGCCGGGGATGAGCCTGATCGAGTTTCTCCTCAAGCGCGGCTTCGAAGTCTACATGGTCGACTGGGGCCTGCCGCGGCCGGAAGACAAGACGCTGCGGCTCGAAAACTACACGATGGAATTCCTGCCGGAGTGCGTGCGGCGTGTCGGCATCGATGCCGGCGAACGCGACGTGACGATGATCGGCTACTGCTTCGGCGGGCTTCTCGCTGCCGTCTATGCCGCGCTTCACCCCGATGACGGCCTCAAGAATCTCGTCTGCTTCACCACCCCGGTCGATTTCGAGGGCTTCACGCTGTTCCACAACTGGACCGATCGCCGGCATTTCGACGTCGATCGCCTGGTCGACACGTTGGGCAACGTGCCGCCCGAGGTCATCACCGAAGGCTTCAGCATGCTGCGGCCGATCTCGCGTGTCACCGGCCAGGTCAGGCTGTGGGACAACATGTGGAACGACGAGTTCGTGAAATCGTTTCGCATGTTCGACCGCTGGGCCAACGACCAGGTGCCCGTCACCGGCGAGTGCTTCCGCCAGATCATCAAGGATCTGATGTGGGACAACCGGCTGCTGAAGAACGACCTGATGCTGGGCGGCCAGCGCGTCGATCTCGGCCGCATCAAGATGCCGTTCCTGCATGCGGTCGCCGAACACGACGACATCGTGCCACGCCAGGCCAGCCAACCCCTGATCGACCTTGTCGGCAGCACCGACAAGGAGGAGATCATGCTCAAAGGCGGCCATGTAAGCCTGGTCGCCGGCGCCAACGCCGTCAAACGGCTGTGGCCGAAGCTGGATGGCTGGCTGGGAGTCCGCTCGATATGACAGGTCAAGGCGACGACCGCTTTCCGCGCACCGTGACCTGCAAGGACGGCCCGGTCGAGGTCAGGCACATGACGGCAGCCGATGAAGGCGCCCTGCTCGACTTCGCACGTCAGTTCCCCAGCCATGATCTGCTGTTCTTCCGGCGGGATATCACACAGCCCGCCGTCATCGGGCAGTGGGTGGAAGATCTGCGGCGCGGCGTCCAGAAGACCTTGCTGGGCGTGCGTAACGGCAAGATCCTCGGCTGCGCCATCGTCCATCCCGGCGAAGCCTCGTGGTCACCTCATGTTGGCGAACTGCTCGTGTTCACCGCGCCGGCCATGCGCGGCAAGGGCCTGGGCCGCCAACTGGTGCAGGAGGCATTCGCGCTCGCACTCGCCATGGGGCTCGAGAAGATCGTGACGCAGATGACCGTCGACCAGCGCGGCGCCATCGAGGTGTTCGAAGGCCTGGGCTTTCGCGGCGAGGCGCTGCTGCGCGACCACGTCAAGGACCGCGACGGCTCCAAACACGATCTCGTCATCCTCAGCCACGACGTCGCCCGCTTCCAGTCCAAGCTGGCCGCTTACGGGCGACTGCAGGACGAATAGCACAGGCACGAGCCGGCGGAGCGCCCGCTCTCCCAGGGCTTCCTTACTTGCGTCGCGGCGGTGGCTGGAAGATCGTAAAGGCGTTCGAGCGCATGCCCTGCTCGAGCTGCTCCCAGCTGATCGGCGCGGCAATCGGAAAGCCGGGACGCGCCCGAGGCGAATAGGCGCCGACAGCGGTCTTGCCGCGGCTGTTGCACAACCAGTCGATGAACAGGCGACCCGGACGCTTGTCGTACGCCGCGGCCGTCACGTAGCGTTCGGGTGCCGTCGCGGCCAATCGCTCGGCGAGGTCGCGGCTATAGAGGTGCGTCTCGTTCCAGTCGAGATCGGGTTCGACCGGCACCATGATGTGCACGCCCTTGCCGCCGGTGAGCTTGGGCCAACTCTCGAGACCTTCACTGTCCAGCAGTGTGCGCATTCTACGGGCCGTCTCGATCACGAAGCCCCAATCGACGCCGTCGCCGGGGTCGAGGCCGAAGACCAGCATATCGGGACGCTCGATCTGGTCGACCGTGGCACCCCAGGGATGGATCTCGATGACGTCCATGTCGACGAGGCCCAGCAGGCCCTCGAGACTGTCGACCCACAACCGGGTCCCCTCGCCGCCTTCGCGCTTCTTGATGCGCAACTGATGGACGGCTTTCGGGATGGGCGGCAGCGGCCGGCTCTGGTGATAGAACGTCTCGCCCTTTTCATGGCGCACCAGGGTCAGCGGCCGGCGCGCCAGGTGTGCCAATGCCTCGGTCGCGACCGCCTTCCAGTACGTCGCCAGGTCGCTCTTTGACGGCACCGTTGCACTGGTCACGGTGTCGGGCAGCGCCTGCTCCAAGGATGCAAAACCCTCCCACGGATCGCGGTCGAGGAATGTCAGGCGCTTGGGCAGGTTGGCCACGGTGAAATGGTTGGCGCGAATGCCCGGGCCGATCTCGTCCCAGGTGAGCGGCGTCGAGACCGCGGCACCGGCGCGCGCCCGTGTCGAATAGGCCGCCACGGCGGTCGCACCCATGCCGTTGCGCAGATAGTCGACATAGATGCGTCCCTGGCGCACGCGCTTGGCCATGTTGGCGACGTAGCGGTCCGGGCGTTCGGCCGCCATCGCTTCGGCAATCTGCTGCGCGAAGCTCTTCACGCTGTCCCAGTCGGCCTGCGGCGTCACCGGAAAGACGACGTGCAGGCCCTTGCCGCCGGTCGTCTTCACGAAGCTCTGCAGATGATATTTCTGCAGCCAGCGCCGAACGTCGAACGCGGCCTCGATCACCCGCTCCCACGGCACGCCGTCACCCGGATCGAGGTCGATGGTCACGCGATCGGGCAGCGCCGGCTGGTCGGCCGTGGCACCCCAAGGATGGATTTCCAGCACGCCGGCCTGAACGAGTTCCAGCAAGCCGGCGAGATCGTTGATCGCCAGCATCGGCTCGTCGTCGCCGGGAATCGGCACCAGCCGCACGCCGTCGCTGAGCCCGGCCCATCGATGCTTCTGGAAGAAGCACTGCTCGGTGATGCCGCCGGGGCAACGCAGCAGGCTCAGCGGACGGCCGGCGATATGCGGCAGGATCCAGTCAGCGATCTCGGTATAGAAATCCGCCAGGCCCTGCTTGGTAATCCCCTGCTCGGGCCACAACAGGCGTCCCGGATTGGTGAGCCGCACCAGAGGCGCCGCCTCCCGCGGTTTCCGGGCGGGCGCCGACGCCGGCTCGGCAGCGGCACGCTGGGCGTCGGTCGGCGCCTTGTCTTCGATGACCGCGCGAAACACGGCGTGCCGGATCAGGTTGCTGCGCGTGCGTCCGCGATACTCGACATCGACCACGACGGTTGGCGTCACCCATCGCACGCCCTTGGCGGTCGCGGTCTCATCCTTCATCGGCGCGGTCTTGGTGCGCATGGGATTGAGCCGCTGCCACAGGGCCCGGCCGTTGCTGACGCTGAAGCCTGAACCGCAGTGCCCCGACGGCACCAGCTTGCCGCCGACATACTCGCCCAGCACCAGCGCGCCGACCGCCTGGCTGTCGAGCGACGATGGCATGAATCCCGCCACCACGAAGTCGCCGGTTTGCGTGGTCTTCACCTTCAGCCACGTCTTCACGCGACCCGATTGATAAGGCGCCGATGCCGTTTTGGAGATGATCCCTTCGAGGCCCAGGCGGCTGGCGTGCTGAAAGATCGTGTTGCCGTCGCCGGCAATGTGCTCGCTGAACCGCACGCGGCCGTTCTCGCCGTCGGCCACGATGATCTTCTGCAGCGCCGCCTTGCGCTCCACCAGCGATGCGGCGCGCAGGTCGTAGCCGTCGAGATGAAGCAGGTCGAAAGCATAGAACACGAAGTTGCTGGCGCCGCTTTTCAGCGCTTCCACCAGCGCGGTGAAGCTCGCGACTCCAGCGTCCGTCTGCACGACGATCTCGCCGTCGATCAACGCCGATGTCACCGGCAGTGCGGCGATCGCCGGAGCAACACCGGGATAGCGGTCTGTCCAGTCGAGCCCCTGTCGCGTCAGCAGTGTCGCGCGGCCCTTCTCGATACGCGCCTGCACGCGATAGCCGTCATACTTGATCTCGTGCACCCAGCCGTCACCGGCCGGCGCCTTCTCGACCGTGGACGGCAGGCACGGCTCGACCCACTCGGGCATGGCGCCAGCCTTGGCCTTGCGGATCGACGCCGGATCGACGACCGGCTTGCGCTTCCGCGGTCGCTGCGCCGCAGCCGGCGGAGTGATCTCGCCCTGCCGCGACGACCACACCCGATCATGGTCGCGACTGATGGCGTCGATGTCACGTCCGGTCGCGGCGGAGAGCGGCATTTCCGTCAGGATGTCGGGTGCGTCGGCCGCACGCGCCGCCGCGTCCTTGGACTTGATCAGCAACCACGCGTCCTGTTTCTCGCGCGGCTTGCGCGCCATGCGCACCAGATGCCACTCGCCCTTCAGCTTCTCGCCATCCAGCCGGAATCTCAGGTGCCCTTTGCGATAGCCGAAGTCCGGATCGAACTCGGGTGTCCAGGTCCCGCGATCCCACACCATCACCGTGCCGGCGCCATACTCGCCCTTCGGGATGACGCCCTCGAAGGCGCCGTACTCCAGCGGATGATCCTCGACATGAACGGCCAGCCGCTTCTTGTCGGGGACCAGGCTCGGTCCCTCGGGAACCGCCCAGCTTTTCAGGACACCGCCGAGTTCCAGGCGAAAATCATAGTGCATGCGGCGTGCCGCGTGCTTCTGGATGACATAGGTATGACCATCAGGGGCCGCGCGTGGCTCCCCGGCCGGCTCCGGTGTCTTCGCGAAATTCCGCTTGGATCTGTAGGTATCAAGGGGTTTGTTCACGGACGCGAGCCTAGGCTAAAGCCCGCTTGCTTTCCACCGACCGTCCAGGCCAAAGCGGCAACGGCAAAAAAGATCGGGGGCCCGTGTCGGGGCGCCGCCAGTTCGTTCGTCCTTGAGGCAACACCCGCTGACAACCAGCAGCCGCACGCAGAGGTCATGATGTCCACGGCACACAACAGCATCCGCATCCTGGTATTGGGCGCTGCCCTGGCTCTGTCGGCGGGCGCCGCCGCACAACAGGCCGCCCCACCGGCATTGCCCGAAGGCGTCTTTGCGGCCGAAAAAGACATCAAGCTGGCGACCGCCGGCACCTACGCGCTCGATGCGCAGCACACGGCCGTCATCGCCCGCGTATCGCACCTCGGCTACTCCTACAGCCTGTTCCGGTTCGACAAGGTCGACGGCACGCTGACCTGGGATCCCGCCAACGTCGCGCCGTCCAAGCTCACCATCACCGTGCAGGTCGATTCGGTGACAACACCGGTGCCCGGGTTTGCCGCCGAGATCACCGGCGAGAAGATGCTGAACGCCAAGGCCTTCCCGCAGGCGACGTTCGTGTCGAGCGCTTTTCGCCAGACCGATGCCATGCGCGGCAAGGTCGATGGCCAGTTCACCCTGATGGGCAAGACCAAGCCGATGACGTTCGACGTGACTCTGGTCGGCGCCGGCAAGGGCTTCATGGGCATGCCGCGGCTGGGCGTGCAGGCGCGCGCCACGATCAATCCGCAGGACCACGGCCTGCCGCCGTTTTTCGTGGATCCCATCGAGATCGTCGTCGACACCGAGTTCGGCAAGACACCGTAGTTCAGTCCGCAAATCCACGTCGTTCTATCCAAGGAGAGAGTCATGCAAGTCCAAGCCTACCTGACGTTCGACGGTCGCGCCGAAGAGGCGATCGACTTCTACAGCAAGGCCATCGGCGCCAAGGTCGAGATGATGTTGCGGTTCAAGGAGAGCCCGGAGCCAACGCCGCCGGGCATGCTGCCGCCGGGCTCCGAGAACAAGATCATGCACTCGGCGCTGCGGATCGGCGATACCCAGGTCTTCGTTTCCGACGGCATGTGCCGTGGCGTCGAGCATTCGAAGTTCGATGGCTTCTCCCTGTCACTGGAGGCACCCAACGAGGCCGAGGCCGACCGGCTGTTCGGCGCGCTGGGTGACGGCGGCCAGGTTCAAATGCCGATGGGCAAGACCTTCTTCGCCAAGCGCTTCGGCGTCGTGTCCGACCGCTTCGGCGTGTCCTGGCTGGTGATCGTACCGGCGGAAGCCTGATATCCGTGTCCCGGCGCCTCGCCATCGGCGGGCGCCGGGATCGACCAAGGAGAGCGCGATGCTCAAGATCATCTCCATCATCGGCGGCGTCATTGTCATTGCCATCGTTGGCGTCCTCGCCTACGCCGCGACCCGGCCCGATACGTTCCGTGTCCAACGCTCGGCCACCATCAAGGCCCCACCCGAGAAGATCTTCGCTCTCCTCAACGACTTCCATCGCTACGGCGAATGGTCGCCGTACGAGAAGCTGGATGCGGACATGAAGCGGGTCCACAGCGGCGCGCCCAGCGGCAAAGGCGCGGCCTACGCGTGGGAGAGCAGCGGCAAGGCCGGCATCGGACGGATGGAGATCACCGAGTCCTCGCCTACGTCGAAAATCCAGATCAACCTCGATTTCGTCAAGCCGTTCACCGCGCATAACAAGGTCGAGTACACGCTGCAGACCAAGGGTGATGCGACCGAGGTGACCTGGGCGATGTACGGCGACAGCCCGTACATCTCGAAGCTGATGGGCGTCTTCTTCAATTTCGACAAGCTGGTCGGCGACGATTTCGAAACCGGCCTCGCCACCATCAAGACCATTGCGGAGAAATAGACGGATTGTCATCCCGAGCGTAGCGAGGGATCTCTCTCCAGAGGAGACTCCCTTTTCGGGAGATCCCTCGCTACGCTCGGGATGACAGCATCGCTTACGAGGCTCCCATGTGCCGAAACATCAAGAACCTCTTCAACTTCGAGCCACCCGCCACGGACGAGGAGATCAACGCCTCGGCCATCCAGTTCGTGCGTAAGGTGAGCGGCTTCAATCGCCCATCGAAGGCCAATGAAGAAGCATTCGATCGCGCTGTCGCGCAGGTGACCCAGGCGGCACACGAGCTGCTCCAGGCTCTGGTGACGACCGCACCGCCGCGCGATCGCGAGATCGAAGCCGCCAAGGCCCGCGCGCGGTCTGCCGAACGCTTCGGCGCCGGCGGATGAGGCATCGCCGGGCATGACCGCGGCGCCGCCCCAGGCCATCACCATCACCGTCGACGACACACGTCAGGTCTCCGGCCTGCTGGATATGCCATCGCACGCGCGCGCCTGCTACGTGCTGGCGCATGGCGCCGGCGCGGGCATGACGCACCCGTCCATGGCGGCTGTCGCGACAGAGCTCGCCGCGCGTGGCATCGCCACCCTGCGCTTTCAGTTTCCCTACATGGAGCAAGGTGGCCGGCGGCCGGATCCGCCGGCCCTCGCCCACGCCGCCGTGCGGGCGGCGGTGGCCGAAGCCGGCCGGCAGGCACCGACCTTGCCGCTAATTGCCGGCGGCCGCTCCTTCGGCGGCCGCATGACATCGCAGGCGCAAGCGCTGTCGCCGCTACCCGGCGTCCGCGGCCTCGCCTTCCTCGGCTTTCCGCTGCACCCGGCGAAGCGCCCGTCCGACGAACGCGCCAAGCATCTCGCCGACGTGAACATCCCGATGCTGTTCCTGCAAGGCACGCGCGATGCGCTCGCCGAGCTCGACCTGCTCCAGCCGCTGATCGAACGGTTGGGCCCGCGCGCCACGCTGACGTTGTTCCAGGACGCCGACCATTCGTTCCACGTTCCGGCCAAGACCGGCCGTAAGGACCCCGACGTCCGCCGCGAGATCCTGGACGCTCTGGCCGACTGGATCGATGCCGTTCTCTCGCCGGGAGCGCGCCACTAACAAGAAACAACAGTCTCGGAGCCAGGACGATCATTCCTGGGAGCGCGGGCGTCTCGCCCGCATCTCCGGCGAAAGCGTAGCTTTCGCCTTTGCGCGCAGCGCCAAGTCATGGTCTGGCCCTTTGGGCCAGTGCGCCACTGGAGTGGCGCACTCCCAGCAAAGACGCACCGTTTTCCTTTCAGGCACAGAGGGCACGAAGAGAGCGCGACTCGCGAATGTGCTCATCGTTCTCTGTGTTCCTCGGTGATCTCTGTGCCTCCGTGGTGAGTCTTTCCTGTCAGCTACGATGCGGCACTTGACTCGAGCGGGACCGGCGCCGTCCGCATGCCGAGCCGGTCGAGCAGCTCGGCATCGCGGTCGCGCTGCGGGTTGCGGGTCGTCAGCAGCGTGGTACCGACGAAGATCGAGCTGGCGCCGGCCAGCAGGCACAACGCCTGGAACTCGTCGCTCATGTACTGGCGGCCCGCCGCCAGGCGCACGACGCTGGCCGGCATCATGATCCGCGCCAACGCCACCAGCCGCACGAAGGCGATCGGGTGCGGCCGTTCGGCCCGCTGTTGCACCGGCGTTCCGGCAACCTCGTTCCAGATGTTGATCGGCACGCTCTCGGGATGTGGTTCCATGCGGGCCAGCAGCAGCAGCATGCCGATGCGATCCTCGACCCGCTCGCCCATGCCCACGATGCCGCCGCAGCAGACCTTGATGCCGGCGTCCCGGACGTGATCGAGCGTCTCGAGCCGGTCCTGCAGCGTGCGCGTCGAGATGATCTCGCCGTAGTATTCGGGCGAGGTGTCGACGTTGTGGCTGTAGAAGTCGAGGCCGGCGGCGTGCAGCTGCTGCGCCTGCACCGCCGTCAGCATGCCCAGCGTCGCACAGGTTTCCAGTCCCAGGTCCTTCACCGCACCGATCATGGCGCAGACGCGATCGAGATGGCGGGGCTTGGGATTGCGCCACGCGGCACCCATGCAGAAGCGCGTCGCGCCCAACGCCTTGGCCTGTTTGGCCACCGCCACCACGGCGGTCTGGTCCATCAACGGGGTCGCCTCGACGCCGGTCTTGAAGTGCGCACTCTGCGAGCAGTAGCCGCAGTCCTCCGGACAGCCACCGGTCTTGATGCTCAACAAACTGGCCGTTTCGACCAGCGTTGGATCGAAGTGGCGCCGGTGAACGTCCTGTGCTCGGAAGACGAGATCCGGGAACGGCAGCGCATAGAGCGCTTCGGCTTCGGCGCGTGTCCAGTCGTGCCGGATGTCAGCCGGTCCGGCGGCGGCGTGCGTGCGGGTCATCAGCCAACCCTCCGCCAACGGGCGATAGCGATGGTGAACGCCGCCGCGAGGAGCGCCTTGACGACGTCGCCGGCGAGGAAAGGCAGCACGCCCAGCGACAGCACGGTCTGCCAGCCGGTGAACTGCGCCAGCCACAGCACGCCCATGATGTAGATGATGGCCAGGCCCACCATCATCTTCAGCACCGTCGGCACCACGGCGAGGCGGTCGCGATGGACCCAGCTGCCGATGACGACAGCAGCAACCAGGAAGCCGACGAGATAACCGCCGGTTGGTCCGGCCAGGTAGGCAAGGCCGATCCCGCGCGCGGGTGCATTGGCAAACACCGGCAGACCGAGCGCACCTTCCAGCAGGTAGAGGCCGATCATCATGCCCGCGAGCCGGCCGCCGAAAATGCCGGCGAGCGCCAGGCTGGCCAGCACCTGCAAGGTCATCGGCACAGGCCAGAACGGGATCTCGACCTTGGCGCTGAGCGTCATTGCGGCACTGCCGGCGATCAGCAACAGCCCCAGGCGCAGGGACGCAGCGAGGGCTTGGCGCGGACGACTGTCCGCACCGGCAACAGGTTCGGTCATGGGTTACTCCTGAAATTGTAGATAATCTGACTAATTATCTACAAATTGACGCAGCATCCGAACCCTATCACCCTGTTCCCCTAACCTCATGGAAATAATAGTAGATTATCTATCAAATGCTGCAGAAGACAGAGGGCGATACCGTCGCCGACCACATTGCCCGTGCACTGGGCGAGCGGATCATCAAGGGTGAGATCGCGCCCGGCGCCCGGCTGCGCCAGGAAAGCGTGGCGTTGGAGTTCACCTCGAGCCACGTGCCGGTGCGCGAAGCCTTCCGGCGTCTTGAAGCCCGCGGCCTGGTCATCAGCGAGCCGCGGCGCGGTGTTCGCGTGACACCGCTTGATCCCGCCGCCGTGCGCGAGATCGCCGAGATGCGGGCCGCGCTCGAGGTGCTGGCCCTGCGCCACGCCGCGCCGAACTTCACGACGCGCTCCTTCGAGCGCATCGAGGCCATGCTGACGAGCGGCGACGCAGCGGAAGACGTTTTTGCCTGGGAGACGGCGAACCGCGCGTTCCATCGCGCTGTCGTCGAACCCTGCGGCATGCCGCGCCTGCTGGCCAGCATCGACGAGCTGCAGGTTGCGAGTTCACGCTATCTGTTCGTCACGGCGTACCCGACCGGCTGGCGACCGCGCTCCAATCAGGACCATCGCCTGATCCTGGATGCCTTGAAGCGCCGGGACCTGGAGCAGGCCGCCACCCTGCTCCGCCGCCACATCCTCACCATGGAGCGGCTGCGCAACGTGCCAACCGACGACCGCACGCGTGGTTCACGCCCGGAATGACGTACCCCTGGAGCGGGCGAAACGCCTGCGCTCTCTCATTAGACTAGACTAGTACTCGGAATCACGCGTCCCTGATACAGCTGTCATCCCGAGCGCAGCGAGGGATCTTCTGAAAGTGACGCACGGGTGCGCCTGCATCGAAAGATCCCTCGCTGCGCTCGGGATGACAGTCGCGACTCACATTCCAGCGACAGCCGGTATTAGCCGCCACCCGCGATCGGTATAGTCGCGATGTTGCGCTCGATTGCACGGGCAACAGCCGCGTCGATTGGCAGATGCTTTCTTTCCGATGCCCACGCTTCGCGGAATCGCCGAACCGCCTCGCGGGCAGTAGCGAGAACGAGCCGCTCAGGAAGCTGGGCTCTGGCGGCAAGATAGCTGAGTTCATCCCACGTCAGTTCGTCACGACGTTTGGTGCGCACGACATTCAGCGCCATGGCCGGGTCGTCGAGATAGGCAATGGTCGAGACGAAATCGTAGGCCGGCGCCAACCGTGCGTTTCGGCCATCGGGATAGACCAACGACCAGTTCTTGAGATGCATGTCGGCATTGCCGATGAGTCCGCTGAAGACGAGGCGATGGACGAACTCCGTGATACCGACCTCCCCTATCTCCGCCCAGATGACCGATGCCAGGTTCCGGTAGCTGGCTTTCCGGTATTTGTCGTCCGGGTAGACGCCGAAGATCTGAGCGAAATCTTCCATGTGGATCGCTGTTCCGTCGGCGGCGCGATCGAAGCGCCGTACGGCAAAGGCCCGTCCCTTCAGTCGACCGATGCCATCCGGCAGATTCGCGATCGCATCGAGAGCAACGAGACGCACTTCGGGCACGTCCATGCCGGCAGCCTTGGCCAGGCTCATCATCGAGAATTCATTCTCAGGCACGCCCTCGAACGAGGCCGAGGGCAGTTTCACGACCCACGATCCGCCGACACCTTCTGCCGAAATCGTGAGCCCTCCTCTGGCTTCAAGAAATGCTGAGAACTTGAGCTGCACGCCGGCCAGTGAAAATCGCAGCACGGCCCCTCGGCGATCCCTGCTGTCACCAGCAGAAGCGGGCGGAAGCGCCCGGCCGTCGGACTGACGGATCCTGACGGCCCCGGGAAGATCCTGCCCCAGAACCCAGATCAGGAAGAACTCGCGCGCCGGATCCACACCAGCTTTGTCGGCCAGGTATTGGCGCATGGCGCCTTCCGGCAGGAGGTTGGCGAAGAAGGGCGCGACACGGGTCCGCGTCGGCCTGACGTTCGTGATCAGGCCACCAAGATCATCCTTGAATGAGAGGCTGAGGAGCGGCCGCGACTGATCAGCGATGTACTCTTCGCTGAAAGCAAAGATTGATCGGTCGCCCGGCAACGACGTGAGCGTGCCGATGACTTCGCCATGGAGCAGAACTTCCAGGACGGTGACATCAGGCGTGGCCATCGTCGTCATCCAAACGATAGGCAGGCCGCGTGACGTTTGCGGGGGGCGATGGGCCGCCGTCTCCCACGATGGATCGAACCGCCGGCACCGCCTGTCGCGGCACAAGCATCAATTCCAGATCGAGCAGGCGCGTCAGCGCAACCAGGCTGGAGAGCTGCAGATCGACCTTCCCGGCTTCAATGCGGGAGATGTGGCTCTGAGGCAGGCCAGCTTTCAAACTCAACGTGCGTTGCGTGAGCCCCTTGCGAACTCTGGCATCCTTCAGGGTCTTCGCGAACGCTTGGGTCAGGTAGGTCATTGATATGCATAAGTATATCGACGATGATCTAATATATCGAATCATACATCAGCGTCAATCTGACTGATATAGAAAAGAATATATTCCCTCATTAAAAATATGCTTAAATATATCAACCTTTACCCAGTCTGAGCCTGTTTCTGCCTGATCCGCATGCGGCACAGCGCGGCGGCGCGGCGGGCCGTGCTGGCCTGGCCGGATTTCGGCGCCAGTTCCAGGAAACGTTCCCATGCCGCCAGCGCCTCCTCGCAACGATCGAGCTTGGTCAGCAGCAGCGCCAGGTTGTAGTGGGCATCGGCGAATTCGGGCTGCGCCTGCACGGCGCGGCGATACTCGGCGATGGCGAGATCCTCGTGCGCCTCGTCCTCGGCCGCCATGGCGAGATTGTACCAGGCCTCGGCAAACGCCGGGTCGCGGGCCACCGCGATCTGCCAGGCGATCTTCGCCTCGGCAGCGCGCCCCTGCGCGTCAAAAACATTGCCGAGGTTGAACGGCAGGACCGGATCGCCGGCGTCGGCACGCATGGCCGTCGTGTAGAGGCTCTCGGCCGTCGCCAGATCGTTGTCCTCTTCCGCCAGCTCGGCCGCCGCCACCAGTTCGTCGATGCCGCGAACGTCCTGCTCCAGCCGCATGGTGAGCTGGCCGCTGAGCTCGGCGAGCTGGCCGCCCAGTTCCCGCACCAGTTCGCCGGACGGTCCCTCGGTCAACCGCGCTTCGGCAAGATGGCTGCCGCGGCGCCCCAACGTGACCGAGGCGCCCAGGATCTGGCCCAGGTCGATACCGCGTGTCAGCAGGCGGCCGACCTCGCGCGCGGCCACCACATCGCGGTAGGCAAAGCGGGCCTCGACCGGCTCGAGCACGTCGAACAGGGCGAGACACGCCACCAGCGTCGGCGTCAGCCCGGCCAGGCGCTCGATTTCCGCCGAGGCGAGGCTGCGGTCGACGTCGGGCGGCGGCCCCAGGAGTCCCAGCCGCCGGCGCAGTTCCTTCTCGCTGATCAGTATCGCCGATGCCGGCAGGCCCACCGGCAGGCGCACGCGCCCATCGGCCAGCACATGGGATGTGGCGGAATGACCGACGGCGATGACCGTGACGCGCGTGCTGGGCTTGCTGCTGAGCTTGCCGCCGCGCAGGCGTACCAGCTGGTCGAGTCGACGCCGCGTCAGGCCCTGCGCGCGCCCGAACAGGAATACGGTCTGTTTGGCCAGCGCCTGGCCGGCTTCGGCCGAATCGCCGCCTGGTGCCATGCGGGTCACTCCCCGCCAGAGGGGTGCAGGCGCGCAGCCCTCAGCGGGCTGCCTTGCGCGCCTTGGGCTTGCGGATCGTCTCGGCGCCGGCGGCTACCTTCTTCTCGGCTGCCGCGGGCTTCTTTTCAACCGCGGCCGGCTTCTTGCTCGGTGCCCGCGGCCGGCGGACGTCGTTGGCATCGGCGCCCTCCGCCTCAAGGCTGCGCTTCAGCGCATCCATGATGTTGACGACGTTGGTCGGCTCAGGCGCCTCGGGCACCGAGAAAACCTGGCCCGCCTGCTTCGCCTTCAACAGGTTGACGACGGCTTCCTCGTAGCGGTCCGTGAACGTGGCTGGCTCGAAGTGTCCCGACTTGCGGTCGATGATCACTTCGGCGATCTCCAGCATCTCGGCCGGCAGCTTCACCTCCGTGATGTCGGCGAAGTATTCCTTGTCCTGCCGCACCTCGTAGGGGAAGCGCAGGGTCGTCGCCATGATGCCGTTGTCGCGCGGCTGCAGCATCAGCATGCGCTCGCGCCGGTTCAGCACGATGCGCCCGATGCCGACCACCTTCTTGTGCGCCATGGCATCGCGGATGACGGCGAAGGCCTCCTCCGCCACGCGGTCATCCGGCGCCAGGTAATAGGCGCCGTCGAGGTAGATCTGGTCGATTTCCGACTGCGGGACGAAGGTCTCGATCTCGATCAGCTTGGTGCTCTCGATCTTGAGCGCCTCCAGGTCGGCGTCCTCGACCATCACGTACTGGCCTTTGCTGACCTGGTAGCCCTTGACGCGATCGGCCGGATCGACCGGCTCCTCGGTGACCGAATCGATCATCAGCTGCTTCAGCCGATTACCGGTCTTGCGATGCAGTGTGTTGAACGAGACCCGCTCGGACGTCGACGTCGCGTTGTAAAGAACGACGGCGCAGGACACGAGCGACAGCCTGAGATAGCCCTTCCACGAGGAACGCGGCATCGGAAGCTCCGCAGTCACCAACCCGGGCCTTCTTTGATGGCGGCCCTGGGACCCAGCGTCAACCCTAATCATACAACACACAGGGAGTCCAGTAATCTTTCAATATTTTCAATTATTTCACATAGAAATTTAATCCAATCTCTCAGATACGAATCATTCCCTTGACCTCAAGTGGGCTTGATCATTTAGGTTCGCCTCCCCCTCGCCTGTCAGGCGCCTTCATCGGGCCGGAGACATCCCCTGAACACCACCAGCGAAGCGTCTGCATCGCCTGCCATTTCTGTCCGCGATCTGTGCAAGACCTACGCGTCCGGTTTCGAGGCCCTCAAAGGGGTCAGCCTCGATATCCGCCGCGGCGAGATCTTCGCGCTATTGGGCCCCAACGGCGCCGGCAAGACGACCTTGATCAGCATCATCTGCGGCATCGTGCGCGCCACGGCGGGCAGCGTCACGGTGAACGGCCACGACATCGTCACCGGTTGGCGGGCCGCCCGCGCGAAGATCGGTCTGGTGCCGCAGGAACTGACGATCGATTCGTTCGAATCCATCCGCGCCACGCTCAATCTCAGCCGCGGCCTGTTCGGCAAGCGGGCCAATCCGGACTACGTCGACAAGGTGCTCAAGGATCTGTCCCTGTGGGACAAGCGCGACAGCAAGCTGATGACGCTGTCGGGCGGCATGAAGCGCCGGGTGTTGATCGCCAAGGCCCTGGCGCACGAGCCGCAGATCCTGTTCCTCGACGAACCGACCGCCGGCGTCGATGTCGAACTGCGGCGCGACATGTGGGACCTCGTGCGGGAGCTGCGCGCCACGGGCGTCACCATCATTCTCACCACCCACTACATCGCCGAGGCCGAGGAAATGGCCGACCGGGTCGGCGTCATCACCAAGGGCGAGCTGACCGTCGTGGAGGACAAGGCCGTGCTCATGCGCAAGCTCGGCCGTAAGCAGTTGATCCTGCAGCTTCAAGGCCGGCTTGAGCGGGTTCCCGCCGAACTCGCGGCGTACCAGTTGGACCTGTCGGCTGACGGCAGCGTGCTCACCTACACCTACGACACAGCCGGCGAGCGGACCGGCATCACCTCCCTGCTGGAGGACCTGGCCGATGCCGGGATCGGCTTCAAGGACCTGCGGACCGAAGAGAGTTCGTTGGAAGACATCTTCGTCAGCCTGCTGAGGGAACAACCATGAGCATGAACCTTCATGCCGTCCGCGCCATCTATACCTACGAGATGGCGCGCACCGGTCGCACTTTGCTGCAGAGTATCGTCTCACCGGTGCTGTCGACGTCGCTCTACTTCGTGGTCTTCGGCGGTGCCATCGGCACGCAGATGCCACAGATCCACGGCGTTCCCTACGGCGCCTTCGTCGTACCCGGCCTGGTGATGCTGCTGTTGCTGACCGAGAGCATCTCCAATGCCTCCTTCGGCATCTATTTCCCGAAATTCGTCGGCACCATCTATGAAGTCATGTCGGCGCCGGTGTCGGCCCTCGAGATCGTGCTGGGCTATGTCGGCGCCGCCGCCACCAAGTCGATGATCCTGGGCGTGATCGCGCTGGTGACCGCCAGCCTGTTTGTGCCGCTGCCGGTCGCCCATCCCCTCGTGATGGTGCTGTTCCTGGTGCTGACGTCGGTGACCTTCAGCCTGTTCGGCTTCATCATCGGCATCTGGGCCACCGGCTTCGAAAAGCTGATGCTGGTACCGACGCTGATCGTCATGCCGCTGACGTTCCTGGGCGGCAGCTTCTATTCCATCGACGTGCTGCCGCCGTTCTGGCGAACGGTGACCCAGTTCAATCCTGTGGTCTACCTGGTGAACGGCTTTCGCTGGAGCTTCTTCGGCATCGCCGATGCCGGGATCGGGGTCGGGCTCAGCCTCGCCATGACGTTCGCCTTCCTCGCCGTCTGCATGGCCATCGTGACGTGGATGTTCCGCACCGGCTATCGGCTGAAGGCGTAACGACGACGGGTGCCTCGGTTACCGGTCGCCCACATCTCAAAATATCCCTTATGGAAACGATGAGAAGTTCAAATTAGTCGCGGATCAGGCCTGCCGGCATGATTGGGTACCCACTTAGGCGCACTGCGGATCGCCGGATGCGCCCAGAGGCTGACCATGATCCTGTTCGGCGAACACTGGTTCGAATCCGCCTCCAGCATTCAGGCGAAGCTCGGACCGATCGTGGTGCGCGCCGACGGCATCAAGGACGAGCGTAAGGCCAAGCAGTACGTTGCTCAGGTCGTCGGTCTCCTGCGGGCGCTGGAGGCTACGTACAAGACCGGCAAGGCGGTCATGACCGCCATTCGCATGCGCAACCGCCCGGTGCTGGTCTTTCCCTACGACTTTCAGGCCGGCCCGAGCAACGCCTGGGCCCGACGCAGTTGGGGCATGTTCACGGCCACGGTGTCGTTTACGCCGCTGGTGATCAGCGCCGCTTCGCGCTGCAACGAGGACGGATGCGATAACTCGCCTCCCAGTGCGCCTTTCCAGGTGATGCTACACGAGCTCGTGCACGTTGCCCGTGCGGTGGCAGGCAAGTTGCCCATGTTCAGCCTGGACGACGCCGAGGAAGAGATGGCGGTCATGGTCACCAACATGCTCTCGGAGGAGAGCCGTCGCGACCTGATGACGGACTATTATGTCGGTAACCCCGTTGCGGTCACGAGCGACCTCGCCGTCTTCTCGCGCGAGTATTTCGAGGATAATGCCGACATGATCGGACGGTTCTGCCGCGAGAGCAAAGACCTGGCGTTGCGGCTAGCGCAGGTGCCGACCAAGTTCAATCCGCCCCGACAATTTTTCAACACGACGACACCAAAACCGCGATCAGGACGGTAGAAGCCGGCGGCTGCAGGCATCACCACGTCAGTGCGCGAAGAAGTTGCCGTGGAAGCCGAACGGGATGACTGCCGGCGCATATGCCCGCGCCCGCTCGCGCAGCGTTTTGGCATCGAGCACCAGCAGAAATGACGTACCGCGCCCGGCGTCGAGAACCACCGACAACAGCACGCCGTCGTCTTCGGCACGGGCGTCGGGTGCGGCGACGAACACCGGCTCGCCGGCGTAGCAACCCGTTTCGTGCCAGCTCCTCGCGCTGCCGCTGTCGGCGTCGATCTTGACGACCGTGTCGATGAAATCGCCGGTCGAGCCGGCCCCGTAGACCCAGCGATGCCGCTCGCCGGCGACCTGGGCATAGTTGATCCGGGGCAGTTCGAGCGCAGCCGCCGACAACCGCTGCCGTTTGACGGTTCCCGCACCCAGGGAAATCGAAAAGCGCGTCAGATGACCGGTGGCTCTCGATGGTTGGCCCGAGCGCAATCGCTCCAGGCGGAACTGGTCCACGACATCGGCATCGGCGAACACCACGGCATCGACGTGCAGGAGGTCGCCGTCCTGGAACGCATTCACATGGTGGAAGCCGAAACAAGCGTCGGTGGTTGTGTCGCGCACGATCGCACCGCCGTCCTTGGCCACCACCACCAGCCTGAGGCCGCGTTCGGGCACCCAGGCGTAGTTGCGGATGAACGGTTTGCCGGGAAACAGCATCGAGAGCGGGTTGACGACCAGCGGCCAGAGCGCCAGCACCAGGTGATCCCGGCTCATGCCGAAACTGTGCAGGTAGGACGGCTGGTCCGTCTCGACGCTGGCCAACACGCTCGTTTCTCCGCTGGGTTCCTGGATCTGCAGAAGCTGAAACCAGCTCGTCCGACCGAAGCGCAACAGCGAATTGTAGGAAAGCCCACGCCGTTGATCGTACACCGGGTGCGCCGTGGTGAGCTGGCCTGCAGCGGCGCCATCGGCGCGGTGGCGGCCTTGTGATCGTAGGCTGATCGGATCGATCGCGATCCGCCACGGCGTTTCCGTCATCGCCATGACCGTGCCGCCGGTACGAACGACGTTGACGTTGCAGTTGTCGGAAATCTTGGGTCGAAACGCACTCATGACCCTGCCGAACAGTGTCCGGCACGGATCTGTGTCGTACTCCCCATAGACGATGCGGCCGTGCGCCTTGGCCGTTCGCGCCGCTTCGCATTCGAGCCAGCGGCTGGCATAGGAAACACCGCCGTTGCCGATCTCGAAGCGATGCAGCATGGCGAGGCCGTCGAACCAGTGCCGATAAGGATCGCGGCCCACCTCGAACTGCGCCGGTCCGTTTCGGATCAGGCTGCCGCAGAGCCAATCGGGAATGTCGCCGGCAACCTCGAGCCGAGCACTCTCGATCTCGCGTGTTGCTGTCGTCAGACCAGCCGCATAGCCGGCCGCCGCCGTGTCGTCCATCACACCACCCTGCTGCACTGCTCGATCGATGATCGGATCGCAGGCCTCAGTTGATAAGCGTGCAAGATCGAATATGATTGTTGCCTAGTCTGAGCTAATTGGTATGGCCGCGCCCCTGCATAGCCCTCTCGACATGCTGGTCTTCGCCAAGGTCGTCGAGTGCCAGAACTTCTCGGTGGCCGCGCGACGCCTTGGCATTTCGCGGTCGGCCGCCAGCAAGCATGTCACCCGTCTGGAGCAGCGGCTGGGTGCTCGCCTGCTCAATCGGACCACGCGCAAACTCAGCCTCACCGAGGCCGGCCGTTCCGCCTTCGCGCATTGCGCGCGCATCGCGGCGGAAGTCGAGGCCAGCGAGCTGGCGGTCCAACCCTTCGTGCGCCGACCGCAAGGCCTGGTGCGGGTAAGCGCCCCCAATGCGTTCGGCCGGCAACACCTGGTTCCGATTCTGCCGGAGTACCTCGCCCGTCATCCCGATGTGTCGATCGAACTCGTTCTGAACGACCGGCTGGTCGACATGGTCGAGGAACGGTTCGACGTCGCCATTTCGTCCTACCCGCTGGCACGCGGCAACCTGATCCAACGACAGTTCGCGCCGATCGACTGGGTGATCTGCGCCACACCGGCATATCTGCGGCGTCATGGAATGCCTGCAGAACCGGATGATCTGGCCGGCCACAACTGCATCTATTTCACATCAGCGGCGGTGCGTGGCGACGTGTGGGTCGTCACACGATCGGGCGAGTCCCGCTCCGTCCGGGTCGGCGGAAACTTTCGCGCCAACAGCAGCGAAGCGGTCCGTGATGCCGCCCTGTGCAATCTTGGGATCGCCTTGCTGCCGACCTTCGCGATCTGGCAGGAAATCACCGCGGGCGCGCTCGTCCGCGTACTGCCACAGTGGACGCCAGAGGGAACGCTGGGCAACAACCTGACGGCACACTTCATCGCCGATCGGCATCTCACGCCCAAGATCCGCACGCTGGTCGATTTCCTGGTCGAGCGGTTCAAGCGTTTCCACCAGACAACGACCGCGGCGGCTGGCGGAGCGCAGGCACGATCACCCGCTGTTCGCCGGCCAAAGACCGTCCCGCGCAAGGCGGCGCATCGCCACTGAGCGCAGCGATTTTCTCCCGGCAAGACAAGGATCGTATCCGCCGCGGCAAAAACCCGGCCCTTGCCACACGCTATGCTGGCCTTCCTGGTCGAGGCACACGGGGAGGAACGTGGCATGTTCGAGGGCTTCCAGCACAAGATCATCAGCATCGACGGTATCGATATCGCCTGCGTCGTGGGCGGATCGGGACCACCGGCACTGCTGCTGCACGGCTTTCCGCAGAATCGCGCCATGTGGGCGCGGGTCGCGCCGCGGCTGGCCGAGCGCTTCACCATCGTCTGCGCCGACCTGCGCGGATACGGCGACTCCGCCAAGCCGACGTGCCTGGCGGATCGATCCAACTATGCGTTCCGCGCGTTCGCCGCCGATCAGCTCGGCGTGATGCGCCACCTCGGTTTCGAGCGTTTCCATGTGGTCGGTCATGATCGCGGCGGCCGCACCGGGCACCGGATGGCGCTTGACCATCCCGACTCGGTCTTGTCGCTCACGGTGATGGACATCGTGCCGACGCACGCCATGTTCATGGCCACCAACCGCAAGGTCGCTGGTGCCTACTGGCACTGGTATTTCCTGTCGCAGCCGGAGCCGTTTCCCGAGCGTCTCATCGGCAATGATCCCGATTTCTTCTACGAGACCTGCCTGGTCGGCTGGGGCGCCACCAGGATCTCTGATTTCGATGCCGAGATGCTCGCCGACTACCGCCGTGCCTGGCGACAGCCCGGCATGGTCCATGGTTCCTGCTCGGACTACCGCGCCGCCGCCAGCATCGACCTCGCGCACGACGAGGCAGACATCGACCGCAAGGTGCTGTGCCCGACGCTGGCGTTCTATGGCGCCGCCGGCGTGATGGCCCAGCTGTTCGACATTCCCGCCCAGTGGCGTCAGCGTTGCGCCGACGTCACGGATGCTTCGCTTCCCGGCGGCCATTTCTTCGTGGACCAGTTTCCCGACGATACGGCCCGCATCCTGCTCGCCTTCCTGGACGGCAAGACCTGATGCCGGATCATTAGCTTCGAGGCGTCAACAATCATGTTCGCTATCCCCGGCTTATCGGTGCGGCACACCGCCATGATCATGCAGCGCTTTTGGGACAATCACGCCGGGGACCCATGTCAACAGATGTCAGCCACCGCGTTCCGGTCCGGTTTGCGCCGCGCCGCCTGGCCCATGCCAACCTGTTCGTCAGCGACCTTCAGGAGTCGCTGCGGTTCTATGTCGAGGTGTGCGGGCTCGCCGAAGTGTTCCGCGAGCCCAGCATCAACGCCATATTCCTGTCGAACGGCAGCTCCCACCACGACATCGCAATCATGGGCATCCAAGACGGTGCCATCGGCGGTTTTGGTCATGGCGCGCGGCCGGGCCTCAATCACCTGGGCTTCGAGATGGAGCACGAGACCGTGCTGGTGGACGCCTACCGGCGGGCGATCGACACGGGCGTCGCCATCAACGTCACCCTGGATCACGGTTTGTCGCACAGCGTCTACGTATCCGACAGCGAACGAAACCTGCTGGAATTTTATGCTGACGCCACTCGGGACTGGCGTGGCTTCTACGCGACGCACCAAGGTCAGATGATCACCAGTCTGTGGAATCCGCTGGCGCAAGTACCGTCGACCGAATCGTTCTACGAACTTGCGTTCGAGGCGCGGTACGTGCCGGCGGCACCGATCCGCCCCCGCCAGATCACCCAGGCCACACTGCTGGTCGAAGACTATGACGCGATGCGCCGGTTTTACACCGACGTTGCCGGTCTCAGCCTCCTGTACGAGGACACTGCCCATCAGAGCGCAGTGTTCGGCGGCACCACCGGACAACCGGCAGTCGCTCTACTCGAGGCCCGCCCGGGTGAAACGCCGGGCCTCCATCACATCAGTTTCGAGGTGGCCGACGGGGCGCACTTGAAGAAACTGCTGGCGTCCTCCGATCGCGGCACGCTTGATGTCGTCCGGACCATCGACGATGGCGACAGGATCGGCATCGCACTACGCAGTCCCGACAACCTGATCGTGGCCTTCCACAGCGACAAGCAACGGTCGGGGTGGACGCCGCCGGCGGGAACCCAGCGCGACCTCTACATGCTCTAGCCCCGGAATCACGTGTCCCTGATACAGCTGTCATCCCGAGCGCAGCGAGGGATCTTTCGACGCATGCGCACCCGTGCGTCACTTTCAGAAGATCCCTCGCTGCGCTCGGGATGACGATCCCGAGTCACACTCTAGCGATAGTCGGTACTAGCCTGGAACAGCGACGTAAGCCTGTCCCCTACCTGGGAGGTAATGGCGTTCGACAGGTCTGTCCGCTAAAGAGTCGTCATGGCGACTCCCGAATATCTTGTTGGCGGACACTTGCGCGAATGGCGGCAGCGGCGGCGGATGAGCCAGCTTGACCTCGCCTGCGAAGCCGGCATCTCGTCGCGACATCTCAGCTTTGTCGAGACCGGCCGGTCGCGACCGAGCCGCGACATGATCCTGCACCTGGCGCGCCAACTCGATATCCCGCTGCGCGAGCGCAATATGCTGCTCACGGCGGCAGGCTACGCCGCCGTGTTCCCCGAGCGGCCGCTGTCGGATCCGGCACTGGAGCCGGCGCGCCAGGCTGTCGAGCTGGTCATTTCGGGCCACGACCCCTATCCCGCGCTCGCCGTCGATCGGCATTGGACGATGGTGTCGGCGAACAACGCCGGCATGCGGCTGTTCGACGGTGTCGATCCGGCCTTGCTGCGGCCGCCGGCCAACGTGCTGCGGCTCTATCTTCACCCGCAAGGCCTGTCCTCGCGCATCACCAACCTGGCGCAATGGCGGCAGCACCTGCTCGGGCGCCTACGCCGCCACCTGCGTATCCGCAAGGACACCGTGCTGTCGGCGTTGGCAGAGGAGTTGTCCGCTTATCCCGCGGGGGACGGTGCCGACAGGGCCAATGGCGCTCTCAACAGCGACCATGCCGAATTCGTGGTGCCGATCGAACTGTCGACCCGCGCCGGGACCCTCTCCCTGTTCAGCACCACCACGCTGTTCGGAACGCCGGTCGACATCACGCTGTCGGAAATCGCGCTGGAATGTTTCTACCCGGCCGATGCCGCCAGCACCGAAATCCTGAAACGCGCCGCAACACCATCGTCCTGAGCGGCTGGGATTTTCAGAAGCGCGGCAGTCCTCTGCGCGAAGCGGCCCGGAGGCGGCCACAAGATTCCTGGCTTCGCTCGGCATGACAGCGAGCAGCGCTGAAATCTCAAACTCTGAGTGAACGAGCGACGACAACATTCGCTCTTACCTCCGATGTCATCGACTCACCGGCGTCCGACGGCCTACTCCCCATAGAAGTGCGAGCATGGCCTTGCCTCCCAGGAGATGTCTCATGGATAGACGAGAGATGCTGCTATCGGCTGCCGTCGCCGGCACCGCGGCGATCGTCACCAACACACGTTCTGCGTCGGCACAGAACAGCAACAGCCAAGATCCTTTCATCCGTGCCAGGGACGGTACCCGCCTCTTCTTCATCGACTGGGGCCAGGGCAAGCCGGTCGTCTTCGTGCATGGCTGGAGCCTGTGCACCGACATCTGGGAGCACCAGACGACGGCGCTGGTGAACGAGGGACTGCGCTGCATCGCTTATGACCGGCGCGGCCATGGCCGATCGGATCAGCCGGGACGAGGCTACGACTTCGATACGCTGACCGACGACCTGGCGGCAGTGATCGAGCAGCGGGACCTGCGCGACGTTACGCTCGTCGGTCACTCGATGGGCAGCCTGGAAGTCGCCCAGTATCTCGCGAAACATGGAACGAGCCGCATCGCGCGGGTCGTGCTGGTCAGCCCCAACACACCCTACATGCTCAAGGCCGCTGACAACCCCGACGGCATCGATAAGAGCGCGTACGATGCCTTCATCGCGGCGCTGCACCAGGATCGCGCCAAATTCCTGGCCGCCGGGATGTCCGGCCTTCTGGGCACCGGCGCTTCACCGGAGATGGCGCAGTGGGCGCTGAGCCTGTTCCTGCGCACGTCGCTGAAGGCCGCCATTGACCTCGTGCGCCTGTTCTCCACGGCCGATTTCCGCCCGCACATGCGCTACTTCACGATGCCAACCCTCATCATTCAAGGCGATCAGGACATGGTGAATCCGCTGCCGCTCACCGGCCGCAAGACGGCGGCGGCGATTGCCGGCAGCCAGCTCAAGGTCTATGCGGGTGCCGCGCACGGGCCGTTCCTCACCGACCGCGATCGCTTCAACCGCGACCTGCTGACATTCGCCCACGGCTGATCCTGCGGTCGAATTCAGCGGCAAGCGGCGGAGTGTTTGACGCTCGCCCCGACTCCACGCTGCGCTGGGTTCAGCGTGGAGGATAGCGTGAGCGTTGCCGTGCCCAATCCGGCAATCACCGAGCAAGGACGTGCATGGCTCGTGGTCGCGGCCGCCTTCATCGGCGGCTTCGTCGTCTTTGGCGTCATGTACAGCTTCGGCGCCTTCTTCATGGCGATGGTGCGCGAGTTCGATGCCAGCCGCACCGCAGCGTCCGGCTTCTTTTCGGCGACCGGCTGCGCCTTCTACATTCTGGGCGCCGGGGCTGGCCATCTCGCCGATCGCTGGGGACCGCGCATCGTCGTGGCCACTGGCGCCGTCGTCATGGGCGGCAGCCTGGTGTTGACGGCATTCATCGAGCACCTGTGGGTCGGCTACCTGACCTACGGAGTCGGCATGGGACTGGGCGCCGCCTGTGCCTATGTGCCGACGCTGTCCGTCGTCGGCGGCTGGTTCACACGGCGCCGGGCCACCGCGCTGGGTATCGCGGCTGCCGGGACCGGCTGCGGCATGCTGGCGGTCCCACCGCTCAGTGCCGCTTTGATCGAAAGCTACGGCTGGCGCCAGGCCGACATCGTGCTGGGCATCGGGTCCAGCGTCCTGCTGGCGTTCTGTGCCCTGGCCGTCCTGGCGCCACCTGTACGGGCAGCGGAACCTGCGGGACGAACACCGAGCCATGTCATCAGGTCGCGTCCCTTCGTCCTGCTCTACCTGTCGTGGGTGCTGGCGACCACCGGCTTGTTCGTGCCGTTCGTGTTCCTGCCGGCGTTCGCCCAGGCACACGGCGCCAGCGATATCGCGGCCGCGTCCCTGCTCTCGCTGCTGGGTGGTGCCAGCGTCCTAGGTCGGGTGGGTATCGGCTCTTTGGCCGAAAAGATGGGATCCGTGCGGCTGTTCAAAACCGGTGTCCTGGTGATGGGCGCCAGTTACGTGCTGTGGCTGGCGTCGCCGGGCTATGTCGGCCTGGCAGTGTTCGCCGTGCTGCTCGGGCTGGGCTATGGCGTGCGCATCGCACTGTTGCCCAGCGTCCTGATCGATTTCTTCGGCCTCAGGAACCAAGGCGCGATCCTGGGCATGTTCTTCACGGCATCCGGTATCGCCACGCTGCTGGGCGCCCTGGTCGCCGGCGCAATCGTGGACCACACGGGCAGCGATCGCTGGGGCATCGTCTTTGCGCTGGCCATGGGTCTGGCCGGCTTTGTCGCCATCCTGCCGCTGAAGGCACACGCCGACGGGGATGGCCGGCATCCCGGTCAGTGAAGCGTCAGCAATATCGAGTTCGTTGGGGTGGGATTGCAGCCGTGCGTTTCGTGGCGCACCATGGCCACAACGAACGGGGAACCCCTCCATGGCCCAACCAGCCCTCTTGCCCGACGACCTCGGGACGCCGAGTGAACCCGGCCTGATCGCGGCAGTGGTCTATGCCGGCGGCCAGAAGATCCGGGACATCGCCATCGATCACGCGCGCGAGTGGGCCAAACGCCCTGGCCACTTCGTGTGGATCGGCCTGCATGAGCCCGAGCCGGCGTTGCTGGCCCGGGTACAAGCCCAGTTCGATTTGCATCCCATGGCGATCGAGGATGCCGAGAACGCCCACCAGCGGCCCAAGCTTGAGCAGTATGGTGCTGCCGTGTTCATCGTCGCCCGCACCGCCCAATTGGTCGACGACCATGTTGCCTTCGGCGAGACACACCTGTTCGTCGGCCGCGGCTACATCGTCTCGGTACGGCACGGTGCCTCGACATCCTACACCACGGTTCGCCAAAGGCTCGAGGCGTGTCCCACCGTGCTGTCGCACGGCGAGCACTACGCGCTCTACGGCATCCTTGATTTCATCGTTGACAGCTACATGCACGTGGCCGAGGCCCTGCATGCCAAGGTCGATGACATCGAAGACCGGGTCCTGACGGCCAACCTGACCCGCAAGGATGTCGAGGTCGTCTACGACCTGCGCCGCGATCTGCTGCGGCTGCGCAACGCGGCAGGCCCGCTGGTCGATGTCTGTCGGCGCCTGGAGCATGCCGAGGTGCTGTCCATCGAACCCAGCATGCAGCCGATGTTCCGCGACGTGACGGACCACGTGCGCAGCGTCGAGTCGGAGATCGACACCCTGCGCGAGGTGCTGGCGTTCGCCTTCGAAGCCAGCATCATGTGGAACCAGGCCGAACAGAACACCACCATGCGCCGCCTGGCGGCATGGGCCGCGATCCTGGCGGTGCCCACCGCCATCGCCGGGATCTACGGCATGAACTTCGAGCATATGCCCGAGCTGAAGTGGGAGTACGGCTACTTCGTCGTGCTCGGCACGATCACAGCGGTCTGCGGCGGCCTGTTCGCCATCTTCCGGCGCTCGAAGTGGCTGTAGCGCACGACGGAACTGGTTCCGCACCGCCGCCGTTGACGTGGCATGGCCGCCGCGAGGTGATCGATGATCCGGAAGCTGAAATCGGGCGACTATCGCCTTTACTCACGCAAGAAGGATCCGCGCAGCGGCAAGCGCCGCAATCTCGGCACGTTTTCGACGCGTGCCGCCGCCGAGCGGCATGAGCGTGCCGTGCAATTCTTCAAGCGTCGCGGATAGACGACAGGCCCTCGCGCCCTACTGTGCGCGAATCCGGGCCGTGTCGACGATGGAGCGCCACTTCGGGACTTCGGCGGCGATCATGGCAGCGAACTCGGCTGGCGTGCTCGCCGTGGCGACGCATCCATAGGTGATGAAACGCTGCTGGATGTCGGCTTGCGCCACGACCTCGCGGATCGCCGCATTCAGCCGGGCGATGACCGCGGCCGGTGTGCCGGCCGGCGCGAGTATCCCGAACCAGACATTGACCTCGAAACCCGGCAACGACTCGCCGATGGGCGCCGCACCCGGCACCAGAACCGATGGCTGGGCACTGGACACACCCAGCAGCTTCAATTTACCGCCTTTGACGCTGGCGGCCATCGTGTCGGATGACGTGGTCAGCAGCACCTTCACCTCGCCGCCGACAACCGCCATGGTCGCGGGCGCCTGCCCCTTGTAAGGCACGTGGACGAGCTTGATGCCGGCGGCACTGGCGAAGAGCTCGGTCGCCAGATGGCCGAGCGAACCTGCTCCCGCCGTCGCGTATTCAAGGCCACCGGCTTGCGTCCTGGCAAACGAGATCAGCTCTTTGACATCGGCAGCCGGCACACTGGCGTGCGTTACCAGAACCAGCGGTGCCAGCGACACCAGGGATACCGGCGCGAAGTTCTTGATCGGATCGTAACCGACATCGGTTTGAATCAACGGCACGATGGCGCTGGGCCCGTTGTTGCCGAAGACGAGCGTGTAGCCGTCAGGCGCCGCATGCGCGACCTGACCGGTCCCGATCGCACCCGCCGCACCGGCCTTGTTGTCAATGATGATCGGCTGGCCCAGGGCTTTCGAGAGCGGCTCCTGCAACGTGCGCGCCATGATGTCGGTCGTACCGCCCGGTGCATAAGGCACGATCAATCGGACCGGCCGATCCGGGTACTGTGCCAGAGCTATCGACGGCACGGCGCATGACAACCATAGAACCCACACCAACCATCTCGGCATGTTGGCCTCCCTTGTCGTTTTGTTTGCTGTTTTTGGCTGTGCGTTGACGCATTCCGTCAGTTCGCTGCGATACGGCGACCCTGCATGCGCGTGCGGTAGCGCGCCTGCAGGTTCTCCACATGCTCCGTCATCTCGGCCACGGCGGCAGCGGCGTTGCGCTTGCTCAATGCCGCGAGAAAGCGACGCCGCGCCTTGATCGTCTGATCGGTGCGCTCGCCGCCCACCGCATGGGCAAAATCGCGCATCACGTCCATTAATGCGCTCATCAGCATGACCATGACGGCATTGTGCGTGGCTTCCGCCAACAGGTTGTGGAAGCGGATATGGACGTCGATCTTGTCGTTGTAGCGCTTGGCCAGGAACAGGCGCTCGGCCTCGTCGACATTGGCGGTCAGCACCGCCAGATCCTGCTCGGTCGCCCGCTCGCATGCCATGCGCACCACGGTCGACTCGAGCCAGATGCGCGCCTCGGTCAGGTCGTCCAGGGAGACGCCGCCGAGCTGATAGAGATTGCGGAAACTGTCGCCGATCACGCTCGGATCGCCCCGGCCGATGAACGCGCCCCCCTTGGCGCCGGCCTGCAATGACACGACGCCCGCGCGCTCGAGGTTGCGCAGCGCCTCGCGAACGGCGCCCCGGCTGACGCCGAATCGTTCGGCCAGTTGGCGCTCGGGCGGCAGCTTGTCGCCGGCGCGCAGTTCGCCGGCCGCAATGCGCGTTTGAATCTGCGATGAGACCTCGTCGGAGAGCCGCCGTCTCTTGATGGGGGCGAAGTCGCGTGGCATGGCGGCGATCTCCGGTGGACGCGCCGTCATGGCCGGCTGCCACCCGCCGACAAGGCGGCCAGCGTCGCAGCGCCGATCCTGCTGTGATAGGCGTCTTCGCTGTTCGCGCCTCGCACAAAATCACTGAGGTAGGCGTCGAACGCCGTGTCATTGCGGCTCGCCGCGACATACGCCTTCAAATGCGCCTCGTCCTGCCCGTAGAGGCCGGGGCTGGCGCCAGGATGGGCACCGTATGGCGCAACCACGACGGCGTCGACGAGGGCCGACGGGATCTTGGTCAGGCGCGCATCCTGGCGCACCGTGCTGGTGGGCACGATGCGATCCACCGTGCAGATCACGTGTTTGCCCGCCTGCGCCAGCAACGGATCGAAGAACGAGGGACCGAAATACTGCACGTTGCCCTCTTCGTCGGCTTGCTGGCCGTGCAACAGAACGACGCCAGGCTTGATGGCCGGCACTTCCAGCAATGGCCGGCCGCCCTCCTGGATTCGCGCCTTGCGATAGCAACCGGGATTGACCTTGGGCAGGTCCGTGCCAAGGTCGGGGATCAGCGTGTACGGCAGATCGCAGGCGCCGGCGCGCAATCCACCCGCGATGCCCGGTCCATCCATCTCCAGCACCTCGATGGTGCCGGACTGCGCGGCGCGCCGGAAATTGGGCGCGAGCCCAAGATGCTCGAAGCTGATGAAGACGCACGCCGTCCTTTTGGCGCAACCGGCACCAATCAGCATATCCGGCGCAACGCTGCCGGGCGCCGGCACGAGATGCAGGTCGCGGACGCCCTTGCGGATCAGGCCACGCACGAGGGCCATCGGCTGGCCGTGGAAGATCCATCCGCCGATGCCGATCGTCATGCCGTCCTTGACCGCTTCAAGGGCCGTGTCCAGGGACGTGATCTTGCCTGAGGCCATGTTTCGTCACCCGTGCAGCATGTGGCGCGCGATCACCAGGCGCTGGATCTGGTTGGTGCCTTCGAAGATCTGGTTGATCTTGGCATCACGCATGTAGCGCTCGACCGGGAAGTCGCGCATGTAGCCGGCGCCGCCGAAGACCTGCACAGCGTCGGTGGTCACCTTCATCGCGGTATCGCTGGCGAAGCACTTCACCATCGAGGCCTTGGCGGAGAAGCCGTCCCAGTCCTGGCGATCGGCCATCCGCGTGCAGTCGTACAACAGGCAGCGCGCCGCCTCGGTCTGCATCTGCATGTCGGCCAGCATGAACTGGATGCCCTGGAACTCCGCGATCGGCCGGCCGAACTGAATGCGCTGCCGCGCGTAGGCCGTGGCGTGGTCGATGGCGCCTTGCGCCAGGCCGACGGCGGTGGCGCCGACCGTGGGCCGGTTGAGATCGAGGATGCGCATGCAGGTCTTGAACGCCTGACCCTCGGGCCCGATCATGTTCTCGGCCGGCACCCGGACATCGTCGAGATAGATCGGCACATTGGGCACGCCGCGGATGCCCATCTTGCGATCCTCGGGTCCGTGCGAAAATCCCTTGCTCTTGGTATCGACCAGGAAGGCCGAGATGCCGTTGGCCCCCTTGCCTTCGCTGGTGCGCGCGAACACCAGGATGTAGTGCGCGACCGATCCGAAGGTGATGTAGATCTTCCCGCCGTTGATCACCCAGCTGTCGCCGTCGCGACGGGCATACGTCTTCATGGAAGACACATCCGAACCGGTGCCCGCTTCGGTGATGGCGACGGCCGTGAGCGTGCGTCCCTTGGCGGACAGACCGAGATAGTGGCGCTTCTGCTCCTCCGAACCGAAATTCAGGATCGGCAGGATCAGTCCGAAGGAGTTGTTGGCCGCCAGCAGCGCCGCCGACTCGGAAACCTTGGCAATTTCCTCCTTCACCAGGCAGACCGATGTGAGATCACCGCCCGGGCCGCCATATTCCTCTGGCACCCAGAGCTGCAGCAGGCCCATGTCCCCGAAGACCTCGACCAGCTCCTCGGGGAAGCGGTTGTTTTCGTCGATCTCCGACGCGATCGGCGCGACGTGCCGCTCGACCATCCGCCGCACCTGGTCGCGCAACAGGACGTGGTGTTCCTCGAAGTGATAGTTCCGCATGGTCTGTCCTTCGGCGATGGATGCTCAGGCGGCCTTCGGCCAGGGAAACTTGCGTGCCAGCACACCGGTGGTATCGACGGTGCGACGCAGCAGGAAGAGTTCCTCGTCGTCGGGCGGCGCCGTGGATGCGAGCTGCCCCGGTGTGATGAGATCGAAGCCCGTCTGGTCGCGCACTTCCTCGACCGTCACGCCCGGATGCAGTGTGCGGATGCGCATCGCCTTGCTGTCGGGTGCGAAATCAAAGACGCCCAGCGGCGTCACCACCAGCTTGGGACCACCCTCGGGCAAACCGGCGTCCGTGCGCGACGTGCCGCCGTCGAGATGGCCCGCGCCGCAGATGAAATCGACCTTGGGCACGAATGCGCCGCGGTCGTGCCGTGTCATCATGATGTAGAAGCGCCGCGACAGGCCGGTGAGCGCGCTGATGCCGACCGTGCCGGGACCGCGCAGCGTCGGTGTCGCGTGATTGCCGACGCAGACCGTGTTGATGTTGCCGAAGCGATCGGTTTGCAGCGCGCCCAGGATCGCGAAATCGAAGAAATGGATGCGCCAGTCGATGAAGTCGATCATCAACGGCAGATCCATCACGGCCTGCGCCACCGGGATGTTCTCGGCGTCGGCGGCCGGGCGGACGATCCCCTCGGTGGGATTGGTCATGCCGCCGGGACCGGACACCCACCACAGCCCCGGTGCCTGACGCTGGCGGGCAAGATTGCAGGCCGCGACCTGGATGTCGGAGTTGGTGCCGACGATCGCCTTCTCGCCGTCGGCAAGGTCGCGGGCCAGCAGGACCGCCAGCATCTCGCCCATGGCGTAGTCGTTGGACACTACCGGCACGGCTCCTCCTAATAGATCATTGTTTTATTGGTCCGACCAATACAGATCGCAATCCCGGCTTGTCAACCGGCATGCCGCATCGCGCTGCGAACCGGGGGCCACCCTCCAACGCTTAGAAATTTAAGATCTTTTAAGTTGAAGGCCTGTCGCCCTGCCTTCCAAGGTCAGGGCGACAGGTCAGAGGTGGTCGAGATGAAGACATTCCGCGTCGAACCGGGTCATGATGCCTTGCATCGCGGCGTCTGGCACGGCCCCGGCATGCGCGTCATGCTCGAGGAGAACGAGTGGCTGGAAATCCACACGACCCTGCCAAATGGCAAGCGCAACGGCCCTATCGGTAAGTACCAGTACGCCCAACTGGACCTGAACGCGCCGCCACCGGGATTGTCCCGCTCCGATTTCTAGAAGTCGCTATTGCCACCGCCGAAATCGCCGTCGCCGAAGCCATCATCGCCACCGCCATAGTCGGCGCTGTCGTTGTTGTCCCAGGCCTGATCACCGGATTGCCCCGCATCCGCGCCCTGATCACCGCCACCCTGTGGCGGCGAAGCGCCCTGCGGATCGGCCAAGCTGCTGCTGGCGGCATCAGGCTGAGCCGTCGCGTTGTTGCCGGTCAGGCTGGCCGCGTTGGCAGGCGACGTGCCGTGTCCGCCGAACATGGACGAGATGCCCTGGTACAACAGTGCGCCGCCGGCGACGCCGACCGCCGCCGCAGCCGCGGTGCGCAGGAAGCCGCCGGCCCCCGAGCCCGGGCCGCCCGGGCCGAAGCCACCCATGCCGGGACCGCCCATGGGCTGGCCGTAACCTTGCGGTCCGGCCGCCAACGGACGTTGTCCCCACGGTGCACCGGGTGCCGGCGGCGCGGCGGGCAGTGCTGCTGCCGGCGGTGCCACGGATTGCGGCTGCGGTGTATCGCCCCCCAGCAGGCCGCCCAGGAAACTCGTGGGTCTGGCGGCTGCGGCCTGCTTGGCATCAGCAAGCTGACGCTCCAGATCGGTGATACGGCCCTGCGCGTGGTCGAGCGCTATGTTCTGGATCAGCGCCGTCTGCACCAGCAGATAAGGCGCATCCGGTTGTGCCGTCATGCCGGCCTTGATCAGCGCCTCGGCCTCTTCATCCTTGGGCTGGACCGGGGCCTGCTTTAGCCGGTCGAGCAGCTGGGTGATAAGGTCCTTTTCCTGCGGGGTCATGGGCAGCCTCTCCTGTTCGTTGGCATCGGGCCTGACCTTGCCCGATATGTAGGGAGCAATAGCCGTTTTGCGAGTAGGCTTGATGTCAGTGCCTGCCGATCGCGAGGCCCTTGACCGGTACCGCCAATGGTGTGATGCCGGGGTGGATACCCCATCAGGACGGGAGAGACATCTTGGCGTACAGGCGCATGGTGCTCGAGATCGGCATGGGCACCGATATACGCGGCGGCGATCCGACCAAGGCGGCGGTACGCGCCTTGCGCGACGCGCTGTGGCACAACGCGCTCACCGTGACGAGCGCGTTGGGCAAACCGGCGGACGCCATGCGCGTCGACGTGACGATCGGCGTGCCCCATCCGGAGCAGGTCGACAAGCAGGCCGTGCTCGCGGTGCTGCCGCACGGCACCGGCACGGTGACGGTGGTCGAGGGTGGTCTCGCCGTGCCCAACGAGGCCGGCACCGACGTCACCATCATCGCCAACGCCGCCGCCGTGGTGCGGCTCGACATACCGTGAGCATCCCGATGGCCAGCACCACGCGCCGACGCGTCATTCTCGAACTGGGTACCGGCAATGATCTGCACGGTGGCGACTACACCAAGGCCGCACTGCGCGCCGTGCAGGATGCACTGCACCACAGTTCGCTGACCCTGCTGCGGACGCTGAAGGTCAATCCCAAGACGGCCATGCATGTCGACGTCACCATCGGCGTGCAGAAGCCCGACCGCGTCGATGCCGAGGCGGTCAAGGCCTCCCTGCCCCACGGCATTGTGACGGTACGCGTGGTCAAGGGTGGCCTCGACGTGCCCGACGAGGAGATCGGCGACGTGGCCGTGATCGCCAGTGCCGGCATCACCGTCAGCCTCGACCTGCCGGACTGACCGCAACGTTACGCGGCGACCTTGCCATAGGGCGCCGCGTAACGGGCGCTGCGCAGCGCCCGTGCCCACCAGTCCAGGCGCGCCAGCAGGATCGCCATGGCGCGGCGCGCCGGTTCCGGCCGGACCAGGTCGCCGGCGGCATCGAACTGATCGTAGACATTGGCGAAACTCACCGAATCGCGCAGCGTGACCACGTGCAGTTCGGCCAGCACCAGCCGTAGCTGCTCCACCGCGCGCAGGCCGCCGGAGATGCCGCCGTAGGAGACGAAGCCGGCAGGCTTCGCATGCCACGGCTCGCTGACTGAATCGATGAGGAACTTCAGGGCTGCCGGATAGCCGTGATTGTATTCCGGAGTCACCAGCACGAAGGCGTCGGCGTGTGTGATGCGCTCTCGCAGCGCGGCCAGGCCGGGATTGTCGGCGCGCTGATGGCGGGCCGGCAGCGACAGCGATGCCGGATCGATCACATCGAGCGCGAAGTTTCCATGATCGACGATCGCATTGCCGGCCCAGCGCGCGACGGTGTCGCAGAATCGGCTCTCGCGCGTGCTGCCATAGATCAGGGCCACGTTGATCTTGCTGCTCACCAGGGATGCTCCATCGGGTTTCGACCACAGGAGCATTGGCTTGTAAGGCTTCAAGCCGACTTGAGGTCAAGCGGGTTCGTGCAACGCTGCCCGGCCCGGGCCGGGACACGAACCGCATCGACGGACCATCGTCCGACCAATACCTTGCGCCTCGCGCGAACAACGGAGAGTCGTCATGGCGGCCTTGGCTTTCGATATACCGGACGAGATCACGGCCGTCTGCGATGGCATCAGCCGGTTCATCCGCGCCGAGATCATCCCGCGGCATGACAAGCACCATGACCTGCTGACCGATCCGCATCTTCTCTACGCCAGGGACGGACGCTATGTGCCGCGTGTAGTCGAGCTGATGCGCGAAGTGCGGATGGCGGCCGCGCGGGCCGGCTACTACCAGATGTGCGTGCCCGAGGCACTGGGCGGCGGCGGACTGGGCCTGCTCGCCTACTTCGTGGCGTGGGAGCAGATCTACCGGCAGTGTGGCATGCAGTACTGGCTCGGCGCCTACACGTTGAGCCACTGGGCGTTCGGACCCAGCGTCGTGTTGCGCGAGGTGACCGATACGGCGCGCCAGACGATCCTCGCCGACATGATGGCCGGCCGCACCTCGATGTGCTTCGGCCTGTCGGAGCCCGGTGCCGGCTCGGACGCGGCCATGATCAAGACCCGCGCCGAGCCCGACGGCAACGGCTGGCGCATCCACGGCCGCAAGATCTGGACGACCAACGCGCCGCAAGCCGACTGGGTCATCGTGTTCGCCGTCACCGATCCCGAGCGTGCGCGTCGCAAGGCCGGCGGCATCAGTGCCTTCCTGGTGCCGACCGACGCGCCGGGCTTCCAGGTCGAAAGCGTGATCCGCCTCTTCGGCCATGCCGGCGGCAACGAAGGCCAGCTCGTCTTCGACGGCGTGCGGGTCGAACCCGACCAGCTCGTCGGCACCTTGCACGACGGCTTCAGGATCGGCCTGCTGGGCGTATCCCTGGGCCGCATCTACAACACCGCGCGCGCCGTGGGGCTGGGCCGCTGGGCGCTGGAAAAGGCGCTCGACTACGCCAAGCAACGTGAGGCGTTCGGCCACAAGATCGCCGAATACCAGGGCGTGACCTTTCCCCTGGCGGAGTCGGCCATGGAACTGCACGCCGCCCATCTGATGGGATTGAACGTCGCCACCTTGCTGGATCGCGGCGAGCGCGCGATCAAGGAACTGTCGATGGCAAAGGCCTATGCCGTGGAGGCCGGCTTCCGGGCCCTCGATCGTGCGATGCAGACCCATGGTGCCATGGGCTTCACCAACGAACTGCATCTGACGCACGCCTGGCACGATCTTCGCGTGATCAATGTCGCCGATGGCACGAATGAAATCCTGCGGCGCACGATCGCGCAGAGGCTGCTGGCCGGCGATACCGATCTCTGAACCTCGCCCCCAGATCGACGGTGGTGTGAACGACCGGCGGTCCTGTAAGCTGCGCGCCAACGCGCGTGGTCAGGGAAGGTTCGGATGCGGGTCATCGTGTGCGGTGCGGGTCAGGTCGGCGAGGCGATTGCACGGCAGCTGGCCGGCGAAGGCATCGACGTGACGGTGGTGGACATATCGCCCGAGCAGGCACAGCGCATCGACGAAACCTACGACGTGCGCGGCATGCAGGGTCACGCTTCCCATCCGGAAGTCCTGCAACGTGCTGGCACTACCGATGCCGACATGCTGATCGCGGTCACGCGCACCGACGAGGTCAACATGGTGGCCTGCCAGGTCGCCTACTCGTTGTTCAAGGTCCGCCGCCGCATCGCCCGCGTGCGCCACCCCGGCTACCTCGCACCGAACTGGCGCGGGCTCTTCGCCAGCGACCAGCTGCCGATCGATGTGCTGATCTCGCCCGAAGTCGAGGTCGCCGACGCCATCGCCCGGCGCCTGCGCACGCCTGGCGCGTTCGACACCGTGGCGCTGGCGGATGGCCGCGTGCAGCTGCTGGGCGTCGCCTGCAGCAGCGAGACCTGCGCCATGCTGGGTCGGCCGCTGGCCGATCTGCCGCAGATGCTGCCCGGCGTCGGCGTCATGGTGATGGCGATCATCCGTGACGGCAAGGCGTTCGTGCCGCATGGCCGGGACACGATTGAACGCAACGATCAGCTCTACCTGGTCGCGCCGCCGGCTCAGACAGCCCAGATCATCGCATTCTTCGCACAGGCCGTCCGGCAGGCCAGCCGTATCGTCATCGTGGGCGGCGGCAATGTCGGCTTCAACCTGGCGCGACAGCTCACCGGCAGCGGATCGGCCATCGACATCAAGCTGATCGAACGCAACCGTACGCGGGCCGAGATGGTGTCGAGCGAGCTGGGCAACGCCGTCGTGGTCCTGAACGGCGATGCGCTGGACAAGGCCCTGCTGCTGGAGGCCAGCGTCAACACCGCCGAGACCATCGTCGCCGTCACCGACGATGACGAGACCAATATCTTCGCCTCGGTGCTGGCCAAGCGCGAAGGCTGCGGTCGGGCCATCGCGCTGGTCAACAAGAGCGCTTACGAGCCGATCCTGACGGCGCTGGGCGTCGACGCCGTCGTCGATCCCAGCGCCATCACCATCTCGACCATCCTGCGTCATGTCCGGCCGCGCGCGGTGGCGGCGCTCTACACGCTGCGCGAGGATTTCGGCGAGGTCATCGAAACCCAGGCCCTGCCCGACTCGCGGCTGGTGAAGAAGCCCCTGAACAAGGTCGGTTTGCCCGCCGGCATGATGATCGGCGCCGTCGTGCGCGGCGAGGAGGTCTTGTTCCCCACGGGCGCGTTCCAGGTGACGCCTGATGATCGCGTCATCGCCATCGTCACCTACGATGCGCTGCGCAAGGCCGAAGACATCCTGGCCGGAGCGTAGGCCACGATGCGCATGCAGGGTCCTGTCCGAACCTGGTCGCCGGCCTATCTGCGTCCGGTGTTCTACCTGATCGGCGGCATGCTGGCGGTGCTCGCCGTGGCAATGCTGTTGCCGGCCGCCGTCGATGCGGCAACCGGCCACCCGCAATGGCGTGCCTTCGCGCTGTCGGCCGCCGTGACACTGGTCTGCGGCGGCTTGCTGCTCTACGGGGCGAAAAGCAACCTGTCCGACGGTTTGACCTTGCGCCAGGCATTCATGCTGACGCCGTTCGCCTGGGTCACGATCGCGCTGTTCAGCGCCCTGCCGCTCTATCTCAGCGATTACGCCCAGTTGCGCGGCGACGTCACCAACGCCTTCTTCGAGGCCATCTCGGGGCTGACGACCACGGGCGCCACGGTGATCGTGGGCCTCGACAAGGCACCACCCGGCGTCCTGCTGTGGCGTGCGCTGCTGCAGTGGATGGGTGGCATCGGCATCATCGCGGTTGCCATCGCCATCCTGCCGGCGCTGGGTGTCGGCGGCATGCAGCTGTTCCGCACCGAATCGTCGGACCGGTCCGAGAAAGTGCTGCCCCGCGCACGTGCCATCGTGTCCACGATCGGTCTCGTCTATGTCGGCTTCACGATCGCCTGCGCCATCGCCTACGCGCTGGCCGGCATGACGCCCTTCGATGCCGTGGCTCATGCGCTGACGACCGTGGCGACCGGCGGCTTCTCGACATCCGACGCCTCGCTGGGCCACTGGCAGAGCCCGGCGATCGAATGGATCGCCGTCGTGTTCATGATCCTGGGCGCCCTGCCCTTTGTCGTCTATGTCGGCCTGGTGCGCGGCAACCGCCAGGCATTGCGCAACAGCCAGGTCTGGACCCTGCTCGCGTTCTGCGCCGCGGTGATCGTCCTGCTGACCGCCTACCTCGCGCTGACAGGCCGCTACGGCATCACCGACGCCGTGCGGCACGCCGCATTCAACGTTGTCTCCGTGGTGACGACGGCGGGCTTTGCCTCGGCCGACTATACGCTGTGGGGCAACGTGGCGATCGGCATCTTCTTCGGCCTGCTTTTCGTCGGCGGCTGCACCGGTTCGACCACAGGCGGCATCAAGATCTTCCGTTTCGAGGTGATGGCCCGCCTGCTGCGCAGCTACTTCCTGCAGCTGATCTATCCGCGCGGTGTCTTCCCGCGCGTGTACGGCGGCAAGCCGCTGTCGGACGAAGTGGTCGGCTCGGTGGTGGTGTTCTTTTCGCTCTATTTCGTCTGCTACGGCGTGCTCACCATCGCGCTGATGGCCTTCGACCTCGACTTCCTCACCAGCGCCAGCGCCGCCGTGGCGACCTTGTCCAATGTCGGGCCGGGACTGGGCCCGATGATCGGCCCGGCCGGCACGTTCGCCGCCATGCCCGACGCCGCCAAATGGCTGCTGTGCTTCGCCATGCTGCTCGGCCGGCTCGAGCTGTTTGCCGTACTGATCCTGTTCGTCCCCAGCTTCTGGCGCGGCTGACGCCAACTTTTTGGCATCATGGCCGGAAGCTTGACGGCACCAGGCTGTTCATCCCTCGCGCGCACTCGCATCGGATGCCACCCCCCATCCCGGCGCCGCACCTGCCACGGCACGCTATCAGGCTGGCCGGGCAGGCGATCGACCAACCCCACGTCGATCGCGCGAGTGTCGCGCGCCGTTGTACGGACAAGGCAGGCGGAGGCAGATGATGGCCATCACGGTCGAGACGATCCACCACGTCGGTATCGGCGTCACCGATCTTGTCCGTGCCCGCGCCTTCTATATCGACACGCTGGGTTTCCGACCACATCACCAGGTTCCGACCTGGCTGATCCTGAACAATGCCAGTGCGTTGCATCTGGTCCCGCTCGCCGCAGGCGGTCCCCCGAGGCACCATCCGGTGCAGCATGTCGCGCTCCAGGTACCGGACCTGCGCTCGACCCTCGCATCGCTGCTGGATTGCGGCTGCACGCCCTTTCAGATCGATTTCGCCGGCAACACCCACGCCGTGACGCAACCTCTTGATCCGCTCGACTTCGGCATCGGAACACTGTTCGTACGCGATCCCGACGGTAACCTGGTCGAATTCCTGCAACTCGGGCACGGCCTGTTCGCCAGTGCCATGGATAGAATTCACTGACCGAGATAGCTCTTGCGCAACGCCGGCGCGTCGGCGAGTTCACTGGCTTTGCCGGCAAGCGTGATCAGGCCGTTTTCCAGCACGTAGGCGCGGTGCGCGATCGCCAGTGATTGCACGACGTTCTGCTCGACCAGCAGGATGGCCAACCCGTCGGCGTTGAGGCGGCCGATCAGGGTGAACATGTCCTCGACCAGCAGCGGTGAGAGGCCTAGCGACGGCTCGTCGAGGATCAGCAGCCGCGGCTCGCTCATCAGGCCGCGGCCGATGGCCAGCATCTGCTGCTCGCCGCCCGATAGCGTCCCGGCCAGCTGATGCCAGCGCTCCTTCAGGCGCGGAAAGATCGCGACCACGCGCTCGAGATTGCCCGTCCGCCCGCTGCCGCCACGGCGGTAGCTGCCCAGTTCCAGGTTGTCGCGCACCGAGAGATTGGGAAAGACACGGCGCCCCTCGGGTACCTGCACCAGGCCGCGCGCGACGATGCGGGCACTGGGCCAGCCGGTGATGTCGGTACCGTCGAACGTGACCCTCCCGGCAAACGGACGCTGCAGGCCGCTCAGCGTGTTGTTCAAGGTCGACTTGCCGGCGCCGTTGCTGCCCAGCAGCGCCACGATCTCGCCGGCGCCCACGCTCACGTCGATGCCGTGCAGGATCTCGACAGGCGCGTAACCCGCACGCAGGCCGGCCACATCAAGCATGCTGCCCACCCAGTCGGGCCGCGGCGCCATGGCCGAGATACGCCTCGACGACGACGGGATCGGCGGCGATCGCCGCCGGCGTGCCCTCGGCGATCACACGGCCCTGGTTGAGCACGTAAACGCGATCGGCCAGGCTGGTGACGGCCTGCATGACGTGCTCGATCAGCAGGATGGTAACGCCATCGGCGCGAATGGCCTTGATCACGTCGACGATCTCGGTGATCTCGGTCGGGTTGAGGCCCGCCATCACCTCGTCCAGCAGCAGCAGGCGCGGGCCGGTTGCGAGCGCACGCGCCAGTTCCAGCCGCTTGCGGCCGGCCACCGTCAGATCGGCGCCGCGCTGATCGAGCTGGCGGCCCATGCCGACCCGCCGTGCGATCGCCTCGGCGCGCGATGCCGCCGCCGTGCGATCGGCGATGCGTGCGTAGGCACCGACCATGATGTTGTCGCGCACGCTGATCTTGGCGAACGGCTGCGTGATCTGGAACGTGCGCACCATGCCGGCGGCGCAGATGCGGTGCGGCGCCTGGCCCGTGATGTCGACGCCGTCGAAGCGCACGACACCGGCGTCGGGCCGGTGGAAGCCGGCGATGGCGGCAAACAGCGTGGTCTTGCCTGCCCCGTTGGGTCCGATCAGCGCGACGATCTCGCCGGCCCGCGCGTCGAGCGACGCATCATCAACCGCCTTCAGACCGCTGAACGCCTTGCTAAGCTGGCGCACCTCAAGCACGTCCCGCCTCCCCGCGCCGGCGCCCGAACAGGCTGGCGAGCCCATCGGGCAGGCGTGCCACGATCAGGATCAACATGGCGCCGTAGACGATCAGACTGAGCGGTTGCACATTCTTCAGGGCCGGCACGACACTGGCCAGCATGCGCGTGATCTCGTTGATCGCGGTCAACGCGCCAGCCCCGATCAACGGGCCGACGATGGTGCCGGCGCCGCCCACCATGCTGACCAGCAGCATTTCGACCGACTTGTCGACGCCGAAGGCAATCCATGGATCGACGTAGAGATACTTCTGGACGTAGAACGCGCCGCCGGCGGCGCCCATCGCACCCGACAGCGCCAGCACCTTCACCTTCTCGGCATAGACGTCGATGCCGAGCGCCCGGGCGGCGTCCTCGTTCTCGCGGATCGCCACCAGCCGCGCACCGAAGCGTGTGCGGGTGAGCCGCCAGGCGATCAGCAGCCCGGCCACGCACAACAGCAGCGCGAGATAATAGACCCAGATCGGGTCCCTGAACTGCAGGTTGGCCATACCCGGATCAGCCTTGATCAGCAGGCCGAGGCCGCCGCGCGTGAAAGGCACCGAGTTGGCGAGGATGCGGAAGACCTCAGCCACCGCCAACGTGATCAGGGCAAAGTACGAGCCCTTGAGGCCGGCGCGAAATGCCAGCGCACCGATCAGCCAGCCGACACCGGCGCCCAGCGCAGCGGCAACAGGCCAGGCGAGCCACGGATTCCAGCCGTAGGTGACCTGCAGGATGGCCATGCCGTAGGCACCGGTGCCGAAGAACACGACATGGCCGAACGACATCTGTCCGGCAAAACCGCCGGAGATGTTCCAGGACTGGCCGATGAACGCGGTGAAGCACACCAGCATCCCGACATTGATCAGGTAGTTCGGCGCCACCGGCAGGCCCGCGGCACCGGCAGCGCGCACCAGCCACGGATAGAGGATGGCGAGCACCAATCCGCCGGCAACGAACACGAGGCCGCGGCGGCTCATCGGCCGACTCCGAACAGGCCGGTGGGTCGCAGCAGCAGGATCAGGATGAAGATCAGCGAGATGCCGATCTGGCCCAGTTGCTCGCCCAGCAGCAGGCCGCCCAGCGACTCGGTGATGCCGATGATCAGCCCGCCCGCCGCGGCGCCCACGAAGCTGCCCATGCCGCCCAGCACCACGGTGGTGAAGGCGATCAGGACGAAGGCATGGCCCGACGTCGGCGAGACGTAGAAGGTCGGCATCAGCAGGCACGCCGCGGCGCCCAGACAGGCGATGCCGATCCCATAGGCGATCGCGAACACATGCTCGACGTCGATGCCGACCAGCCGCGCCCCCTGCCGCTCGCGCGCGACGGCGCGGATCGCCTTGCCGAGCTGCGATCGCGCCATGACCACGCCGAGCACGCCGCACAGTGCGATCGCGGCCAGGAACGATATGATCTTGGGCAGCGGCAGAAAGGCGGCGCCGACCTGCACGATAGTGCCGGCGTAGGCGACGTCGATGGTCTGGCTGTCGCCGGTGAACAGCAGCAGCGCGACGTTGTCGAAGACGATGGCCAGTCCCAGGGTGATCAGCAGGATGTTCTCGTCGCGGCCGTGGCTCAGCCGGCCGATCAGCCCACGATAGAGCACGTAGCCGAAGGCGAAGCTGCCGGCGATCACGATCGGCAACGCGACGTAGGGATCAATGCCCAGCAGCCGCCACAGGAAGAAGACAGCGTACATCGCCAGCATCAGCAGGCTGCCGTGGGCGAAGTTGATGATGTGCAACACGCCGTAGATCAACGTCAACCCGACCGCGACCAGCACATAGATGCCGCCAGCCAACAGGCCGTTCAGCACGCCGGCGAAGATGATCGCGGGATCGAGCACCGGTTCACCCCGAGAAAGAAGAAAAGATTCACCACAGAGGCACAGAGACACAGAGGAACACAGAGAGAAGAGTTCTTCGCGCGCCAAAGGCGCGCAATCTTTTCTCCTCTGTGTTCCTCTGTGTCTCTGTGCCTCTGTGGTGAGTCTTCTTCGACAGGCCTACCGCAGACCCTATTGGCAATCGACGCACCGATCACCCGAACTTCGGCTTGGGGAATACCGCCTTGGCCGAGGCGACGTCGGCGGGGGCGATCACCTCGATGTCGCCCTTCAAGGCCTGCATGATCGCAGCGCGCCCACCCTGGTTCTGGCCATTCACGAACTTCGTCGGCCCGTACGGCATCAGCTCGGCGTTGAAGGTCGAGGACTCGAGCGCGGCGGTGAGCTTCGCCTTGTCGGCCGAGCCGGCGCGCTCGAGGGCGTCGGCCAGCAGCATCACCGACGAATACGCCAGGTACACCTCGAAGGTGAACAGCGCGCCGCCCGCCTCGACCCGCTTCTTCAGCGCCTGCGCCTTGTCCGATTTGGGGTTGAACCAGTGGTTGGTGTCCATCATGTACTGCGCCACGTCGGGCAGCTCCTTGACGAACTTGTAGTTGAAGCCGCCGCCCAGCACCGAGAACAGGCCGGCCAGGTTCACCTTCTGCTGATGGAGCGTGCGCGCCAGCAGCACGTATTCGTTCTGGTAGTTCGACATGATCACCAGATCAGGCGCCATCGAGCGGATACGCAGCGCCACGTTGTCGAAGTTGCGTGTCGGATTGTCGTGCGCGATCAACTCCTTGGCCTCGATGCCCACCGATGGCAGCTTGCCGGCCAGCAGCTTGGCCGTGCCGGTGCCGAATTCGCCGCTCTCGTGCACGATCGCCGCGGTCTTGGCCGGCTTGCCGGCGGCCTCGTTAAGCGCACCCAGGGCCGCGATGCCCTGGTCGACACAGGCGCCGAAGCCGGGCTTGAGCCGGAACACGTTCTTGAGGCCGCGCGTGACCAGCAGGTCCGAGGCGCCGACATCGATCAGGAACGGCGTGTTGTACTTGGCCGCTGCCTGGCTGGCGGCGATCCCCACCGGGCTCTGGAAGCAGCCGATATAGGCGGCCACCCCGGCCTCGTTCATCTTCTCGACTTCGCTGACACCGACCTCGACCTTGGACTGGCTGTCGCCCAGCAGCGCCTCCAGCCTGGCGCCGCCCATCGCCTTGATGCCGCCGGCCTTGTTCACGTCCTCCACCGCCATCGTGGCGCCCAGCCGGCCCTGCTGCCCGTTGTAGGCAACGAAGCCGGTAACGGGATGGATGATACCGACCTTCACCGCGGCAGCCTGCGCGCCACCGATGGCCGGCAGGCCCAGCGCACCGACGGCGGCGGCCGTCCCGGCCATGACGCCGCGACGCGACAGGCGGATCTTGCGAGACATCGACATGCATTTCTCCCCGACATTTTCATTGAGGTTACGATGGTCACGCCGACCCTGTCATCCCAAGCAATACAGCTGTCATCCCGAGCGCAGCGAGGGATCTTTCGATGCAGGCCCACCCGTGCGTCACTTTCAGAAGATCCCTCGCTGCGCTCGGGATGACAGCAGTATCACTGACGAGTGATTCCGGGCACTAGGATGATCGCCGACCCAGCGTATGCTCGCGCTTTTCCAGCCACCAGCCGTATTCCGGGTTCCACAATGCGAAGTCCGGATCGCAGCCCAGCGCCTGCGCCGCGTGCACGGCCCAGAACGGCTCGTAGAGCGCCTGGCGGCCGATGGCGATGAGATCGGCGTCGCCGGCCTGCAGGATCGCCTCGGCCTGCGGCCCGTCGAGGATCAAACCCACGGCCATGCTCATCACGCCAGCCTCGCGCCGTACACGGGCGGCAAACGGCACCTGGAACCCCGGCATGCGCTTGATCGGCGACGCAGTGGCGGCGCCCGTCAGACCGCCCGACGAGCAGTCGACGACATCAACGCCGGCAGCCTTCAATTCCGTCGCCAGCGCCACGGTGTCGTCGAGGTTCCAGCCGTCGGCGCCGTCGAGCGACGAGACGCGGAAGAACAGCGGTTTGTGCGCCGGCCAGGCGGCACGCACGGCGCGCGTCACCTCGAGCGGAAAGCGCATGCGCCCTGCCCGGTCGCCGCCATAGGCATCGTTGCGCGTGTTGCTGACCGGCGACAGGAAGGACGCCAGCAGGTAGCCGTGGGCACCGTGGATTTCCAGCACGTCGAAGCCGGCGGCATCGGCCCGCCGGGCGGCGACGGCGAAACGCGACACCAGGTCGCCGATGTCCGCTGCCGTGAGCTGGCGCGGCCGCAGCCATCCGGGCGCCGCCGGATCGGACGTCGGCCCCACCACCTCCCAGGGATGCCAGCCGCGGGCGGCGTGCGTCTCGTTCAGCACCGCGCCCTCGAACGCTTTCGGTGTCGATCCCTTGCGGCCGGAATGGGTGATCTGCGTCGCCGCCAGCGCGCCTTCCGCCTTGATAAAGGATGCAACGCGTTTCAGACCGTCGATGTGATCATCGCTCCACAGACCGAGGTCGCCCTGCGTCACCCGCCCGCGCGGCTCGACGGCGACGTTCTCGGTGAACACCACGCCGGCCTTGCCCAGGGCGAACTTGCCCAGATGCACCAGATGGTAGTCGTTGGCGAACCCGTCCGTGGCGCGATACTGCACCATGGGCGAGATCACGACGCGGTTGGGTGCGACGACGCTGCGCAACGGCAGCGGCATGAACAACAGAGGCTGGACCAAGAGCGTCATTCCTTCCACGTGATGACACAGGCAAGTCAGCGATACTGACGGCATTTCGCAGTCATTTCGAATCCCCCGTGCGGAAATTGCGCAAAGGCCGCCGCGCTGTCGAATCGCGCTGCGTGACAGATACGACAAAAAAGCGATTTCGTCGTGATCGCAACCGGCTGAACGGCTTTGCTGCACTGACAGAAAAGCGACAGAAAGCGACAGAAAAGGCTGATCGGTCCGTCTTCAGCCAGCGCACGGTGGGCCGGCTGAAGACCCGCAGCGATGACGCGTGACAAAGGCTGGCACCGATGGCCATGGACATCCCTCATGGTGTTGCGTGCCATCTGGGGGCCGCCACGACCGGCCGCTAGCGGTACAAATACGTTTGTTTTTGCCGCAGGGGGTCACAGCCGCCGCGCAAAGCTGAGCTCGTGGCCATCGGGATCGGTCAGGTGGAAATAGCGCTCGCCCCATTCGGCATCGCGGGGTGCCGCGTGCGGCCGGAAGCCGGCGGCGACGGCGCGCGCGTGCAGCGCATCGACGTCGGTGACGTACAGGATGACACGCCCCCACCACGACCAGGTTCGATCGTCAGGCTGGGTGATGAGGTTGAGGTGACCAGCGCCGACGCGCAGACTGGTAAACGACGCGCTCTCGCCGCCGTGGCCGACGTCGAAGCCCAGCGAACGATAAAACTGTACGGCGCGCCGCATATCGTGCGTGGCCAGCGTGATGGCGCTGATAGACTCGATCATCCCGGCCTCCGCGTGAAGATGCTGCGTGAATCATGATAACGACGCCGCCGTCGCGTGCGAAGCGGCTCCATGCTCCGGCTGGCGCACCCCGACGCTGAGGGCTATTGTTCGGCCTCGGACAAGACCTTGCCGTCAACGGTCAAAACTCGAGGAGGCGTCGATGAAGGCGCTTCTGGTTGCGTTCATCTATTTCACGCCGTTCATCGTCATCGGCGTTGTCGTGAAGATGATCATGAAGCAGCGCATGAAAGGGTCCAGCCTCAGCGACATCCAGCAGATGGCAGGGCCCAACCGGCGCCGACGCCGGCTGTTCCTGCTGGGGATCTGGCGCAACGAGGACTGACCCGCGGCGATACGTGGGGGCTGTTCACCCCTCGTATCTGGAATCGCTGGTCTCTGACACATCTGTCATCCCGAGCGCAGCGAGGGATCTTCCGCGAATGGCGCACCGTGCGCCGCTTGCCAAAGATCCCTCGCTCCGCTCGGGATGACAGCCGCGACTCACCTTCCACCGATGGCCGATACTAGCGCCGTGTGCCACTGCGCCGTTGCGCGGCACCGGTTTTCTCACGATCGTCGATCGCCTGGGCGCATCGGGGATTGTCGCTTCGCTCAGGACGACAGCGCCCGAATGATGCTAGACTGCGGAATTGTTCCATTTCCTGGCCTGCTCACAGCATGGAAGACCCCGTCGTCCGACCGACAATCAAACGACGATTCACAATACGGGGACGCATCGGGCGGACGATCGGCGCCATCCTGATCGGCTTGGTCGTCGGCGGCGGCTTCACGGCGATGATCACGCACTTCGGCAAGGACGAGTTGCGGCACCCGCTGGTCGGTACGCTGGTCTGTGGCGGCGACTTGATCGTCGACATCAAATCGGCGGGTCGTGGCAATCGGGTGGCCTGCGTCGACGCTGCCGGCGTTGAAATCGGTCAGGCCAGTCAGTTCGCGGGCCTGAAGCTGATGGCGCCGGCATGGATCATCTTCGCCGGCATTGGCCTGTATCTGCTCTCGCTCAGAGCCCGCAAAAGCGCGCCCTGAGCTGACACCCGCGCGATTTCATCCCACGCCCTTCGAAACAGGCTGCCACTGCATGTCGGGACTCTTCTTCGGACCACGGGAACGGTTGCTCTCGCCGCTTCCTCCGGCGGAATGCGTCGCCCGGTTGCGCACGGTCGTGATCTCGCCCGTGGCGCTCATCGCCAGCGGCACCCTGCAGGACTGGGCATTCACCGGCGCCGTCGACGACGACCGGCTTCACGTCCGCAGATCGCATCGGTTTTCCCGCGCCAACGCACAGAACGCGTTCTACGGACGCATCATCCCCGACCAGGGCGGCACGCGCATCGAGGGCCGCTTCCGCCCGTCGATCGGCGGCCTGGTCTTCCTTGCCCTGTGGACGCTCGTGGTCGGCGGGTTCGGCGTCGCGGTCCTGACGACCGACCTGTTTGCGCCGTCGGATCGGCCGAAAGTCGCGCTGGGCTGCGCCGCCATGGTGCTGGCCGTCCTCGCGTTCCAGTATCTCGGCCGCCGCCTGTCCCGCGCGCACGATGCCGATGTCCTGCGCATGCTGGGCGCGACGACCGAGGCACGGCGCCTCGATTGAAAGGATGTCCACGGCCGCCGATCCCTGCTCAGTCACCGTCGATCAGGCGTCCCAGCAAGCGGGCCAGGGCCTGCGCTTCCGAATCCGATCGAAGCTTGGCGCCGACGTCGCAGCCGCTCCCCTGGGAGCGCGGGCGTCTCGTCCGCTCTTGATCACACGAAATATAACCTTAGGAGTCTCATGCTGAGTCGCGCGCATTGGTCACCGCGCGGACGTTGGCGGGTTGAGACATGTTTGAAGCGTATCTCGAACGGTGGAATCTGGTCGCCGATGGCGAGCCGATCGTGACTCACGGCAGCCTGCTGCTGCCGGTGCGCCGGGGCACCACGCCCGCGATGCTGAAGATCGCGATCGAGGCCGAGGAGAAGTTCGGCGCCAGGCTCATGACATGGTGGAACGGCGATGGTGCCGCGCGCGTGCTGGCGCACGACGATGATGCGCTGCTGCTGGAGCGGGCCCAAGGCTTGCAGTCGCTGGCCGATCTCGCGCGCGATGACCATGATGACGAGGCCTGCCGCATCATCTGCCGCGTCGCGGCTCACCTGCATGCGCCACGCGCGCCGGCGCCACCGGACCTCATTCCCCTCACCCGCTGGTTCCGCGATCTGGCGCCAGCGGCGGCGCAACACGGCGGGCTGCTGGCACGTGCAGCCGACGCCGCGCAGGCACTGCTGAGCGCGCCGCAGGACGAGGTCGTCCTTCACGGCGACATTCATCACGGCAACATCCTGGATTTTGGCGCTCGCGGCTGGCTTGCCATCGATCCCAAGGGCCTGCGCGGCGAACGCGGTTTCGACTACGCCAACCTGTTCTGCAATCCCGATGCGTCAACAGCCTTGGCCCCGGGACGCCTGGCACGCCGGGTCAGCGTCGTCGCTGAGGCCGCCGGCTTGGATCGCCAGCGCCTGCTGCACTGGATCCTGGCATGGGGAGGCCTGTCGGCGGTGTGGATGGTGAATGACGGCATGGCCGACGACGTGGATCTCACCATCGTGGCGGCTGCGGCCGCGGCTCTGGATCAATGAGTCTGCGAGCGTAGGCGTCACCTTCACGCTGACGAGTGGCCTGCGGGGTCGCGTCTCGGCGCGCCGTCAACAAAGCGGCCACGCCTCCGGAAAAAAACAGCCTTTACCTCCGCCAATCTCTCATTATGATATATCATAACATTTCCACGGGAGAGACGGATGGTTTGGGGGCGGTTGGCCGCAGGGGCTGTGGTGTGCATTGTGTTGCCGGCGACCGTGTTCGCGCGTGACCTTACCCTTCGTGACGACAAGGGTCCGGTGGCTGGTGCGCAGGTGTCCATCCGCGGCCAGAGCGGTTCTTATGTCACCGACGCCGCCGGTGTCGCCCGCCTGCCCGACCGGCCGGCCGCCAGTACCGTGCTCGATATCATTACGCCTGCCGGCACCCGGCTGGAGCGCACGATCAGCGCCGGCACCACGATCGTCGACGTCGCCGAACCGCCGCCGCTGATACCCGGGACCTTGCCGCCGCTGCGGGTGACGGCAAGCCCGCTGTCGCGCGGCATCGACGATATCGCGACGCCGGCCACCGTGCTGGCCGGCGACTCGTTGAACCAGCGCCGGCAGTCGAGCCTCGGCGAGACGATCAAGGATGTCCCCGGCGTCGCCTCGACGCAGTTCGGTCCCGGCGCCAGCCGTCCCATCATCCGCGGCATGGACGGCCCGCGCGTGCGCGTGCTGTCGGACGGCGTCGACACACTCGATGCCGCGACCGTCAGTCCCGACCACGCCGTCACCAGCGATCCGTTCCTGGCCAAACAGATCGAGATCCTGAAGGGCCCGGCAACCTTGCTCTATGGCGGCGGTGCGATCGGCGGCGTCGTGAACGTGATCGACAGCCGCATTCCCACATCCGCGCCCACCAAGGGCTACGAAGGCGAAGGCCAGCTGCTGTGGGATCCCAACGCGACGGCGATGACCGGCATGCTGGGCTTCACCGTCGGCGTGCCCAACGTCGCACTGCGGCTGGAGGGCACGCACCGGCTGAGCGACGACTACTTCACCGCCCGGAAGTTCGGCGACCCGCCCTCGCGCCGCGTGCGCAACTCGTTCAACGACACCACGAGCTGGAGCGCCGGCGGGTCGTGGATCGGCGACTGGGGCTATCTCGGCGCCGCCTTCTCGGATCAGAAAAAGGAATACGGCATCCCCAGCGAGGAGACGACGTTCATCCGCATGCACAGCCAGCGCGTCGACGTGCGTGGCGAGCTCCGCGAGCCGTTCACGGGCATCGAGGCCGTGCGCTTCCGGCTGGGCCATGTGAACTACCGCCACAAGGAAATCGAGGACGGCGAGGTCGGCACCACGTTCAAGAACAACGCCACCGACACGCGGCTGGAGATCGTCCACAACCCGATCGGCGGCCTGAAGGGCGTGTTCGGCGTATCGAGCTTCTGGCGCGACTTCAAGGCCCAGGGCGAGGAAGCCTTCATCGCGCCGACCAAGACGCGCAATCACGCGCTGTTCCTGCTCGAACGCTACAGCTGGGACAGCTTCTACATCGAAGGCGGCCTGCGCTACGAATGGCAAAGCATCAATGTCAGGAGCGATCAGCCCGACCGCAAGCATGACGGCCTCTCCGCCTCGCTGGGCGCGATGTGGGACTTTGCGCCGGGCTACACCGTCGGCCTGACCTTCTCCCGCTCGCAGCGCCTGCCGACGGCCGAGGAATTGTTCGCCAGCGGACCCCATGTCGCCACCGGGCAGTTCGAGGTCGGCGATCCGCGCCTGAAGGTCGAAACCGCGCACAATCTCGAACTCAGCCTGCGCAAGAAGACCGGCACCTTCCAGTTCGGCGTCAGCCTCTATCGCAACGCGGTGCGCGACTTCATCTTCGCCGCCGAGACCGGCGATGTGATCGACGACCTGCGCGTGGTGAACTTCCGTCAGCAGAACGCCGTGTTCTATGGCCTCGAAGCCGACGCCAAGTATGCCGTCACCGAGTATCTCGATGCCTCGGTCTTCGGCGACTATGTGCGCGCCAAGCTCAACCGTAGCGGCGGCAACCTGCCCCGCATCCCGCCCGGTCGCCTCGGCGGCCGCCTCGATGCGCGCTGGGAGCAGTGGAAGGCGTACCTGCAGTTCTATCACGTCTTCAAGCAGGGCGACGTGGCGGCGTTCGAGACCAAGACTGGCGGCTACAACATGCTGAACGCCGGCATTTCCTTCACCAGCGCGCTGGGGCCGCTGACGGCGTACGAGTTCTTCGTGCGCGCCAACAACCTGCTGAACGAGAAGGCTATCGTGCACACGTCCTTCATCAAGGACTCCGTCCCCCTGCCCGGCATCAACGTCACCGTCGGCGCCCGCTTCACGTTCTAAGACCGGACGCGGCGATACCCGGCTGTTCGGCCAGTTGCGAAGCGCGGGCTGGTGACGGCTGGGACCGCGCCGCTCCAGCGGCGCATCTCAGGGCGACAGCAGACACTGTCGCCTCTGCACGGAAGGGCCCGCTTATGAGCGCCGCTGGAGCGGCGCGGTCCCAGCCGTCACCAGCAGCATCGCGTCTTGCTCCGACATCCCAGGGTCTCCGCGACGCTCTCGCGGGGAGAGGTTGTTTGCGCGTATCCTGGCATCGGTAGCCCGCCCGGAGGCCGTGATGCTGACGCTCTATTTCTCGCCGGGTTCGAGCTCGATGGCGCCGCACATCGCGCTGCATGAGATCGGCACGCCGTTCGAGCAGCGCGCCGTGTCGTTCGCCCGCCAGGAGCAGCGTGATCCGGCCTTTCTCGCCATCAACCCCGAAGGCAAGGTCCCCGTCCTGCTGATCGATGGGCGGCCGCTGACCGAAGTGGCGGGTATCCTCTACTACCTCGCCCGACGCTTCCCTCAAGCGGCGCTGTTGCCCGTCGACGATCCGCACGCCGAGGCGCAGGTGGTGGCGTGGATGTCATTCATCGCCGCGACCCTGCATCCGTCGCGCCGCCGCGGCCTGGAAGCGGCGAACAAGGCCTGGGCGCTCGCCGAGCTGCGGCTGGCCGGCCGTGATTGGGCTGTCGATCGCTACTCGATCGCCGACATCCACCTCTTCCGCTTGTTCTGGCGCCTGGCCGGATCGCTCAAGCCCGAGCGCGCCGCCTTCCCCGGCCTCTATGCCCACCACGAGCGCATGATGGCGCGGCCGGCCGTCCAGCGCACGATCGCGGTCGAATCAGCCATCGGCTACGAACTGCCGGCCTGACGTCGCCACGGGCGATTGGCGACTTTCCCCTAGCCAAACCTTTCATTCCCATGTATGGTAAATATGTGAGTGTTCGCTCCAGTAGGGGCAGGAGTCGATATGCCACAGATGCCGGCGGCGCGATTGACGGACATGCACGCCTGCCCGATGTCGAACGGGCCGGTGCCGCATGTCGGCGGGCCCGTGATGCCGACATGCGCGATCACCGTCCTGACGGGAAAGCTGCCGCAGGCACGCATCACGGATAAAGCGATCTGCGTGGGCCCACCGGATATCCTGCTGAAGGGCTCGCCGGTGGTCCTCGTCAACAACCTGATGGCGGTGCGAATCCTCGTCGACACGACGTCCCACGGCGGCTTTGTCGTCATGGGCTGCTTCACGGTGCTGATCGGCGACGGCACGTCGGGCGGCCCGGCCTTCGATCCGGCCGCAGCCCAGGCCCAGGCGGATCAACTCTCCAAGGACGCTGAAAAGGCTCAGGCCGAGCAGAAGAAGATCGACGAGGCCAAGAAGAACAGCGCTTGAAGCCTCGGGAACGCAGGCGTCTGCCCGCGGCGACGCAGCACGCCGCATCATGGGCGAGACGCCCGCGCTCCCAGGAGCTTGACGTCGACAACGGCCATCGCGCTATATGGGCGCGTCATGCCGCATGTGCTTCGATGAAGGCCGCCAAGATCGCAGCCCGCTGAGCCGCAACAACCCGTTCGTGTTGTTGCGGCGTTCCGCTTCCAAGGTGCTTTGCCGTCCAGGATGACGAGCGCCGCCGAATCCTTTTCGTGCGGAGTTTTGTCGTGCCTGCTTCCAGGACCTGGACCTATTCCCTGCCCGCGGCGCTGCTGCTGATGGCGCCCTTCGACCTGCTCGCCTCGCTGGGCATGGACGTCTATCTGCCGGTGGTGCCGCGCATGCCGGCGATCCTCGACACGACGCCGGCCGTCGTTCAGCTGACGCTCAGCCTCTATCTGGTCGTGCTCGGCTGCGGCCAGCTTCTGTTCGGCCCACTGTGTGATCGCATCGGCCGCCGTCCGGTTCTGCTGGGCGGCGGCCTGTTGTTCATCGCGACATCCGCCGGCCTTGCGCTCGCGACCTGGGCACCGGCGTTCGTGGCCTTGCGTGTGCTGCAAGCCGCCGGCGCCGCAGCGACACTGGTGGCAACATTCGCCACCGTGCGCGACGTCTACGCGCAACGACCTGAGTCAGTCGTCATCTACGGGTTGCTCGGCTCGATACTGGCCTTCGTGCCGGCGATCGGTCCCGTGCTGGGTGCCGTGATCGACCACGGCCTGGGCTGGCGCGGCATTTTCCTGACGCTGGCACTGCTGGGCGCGGCCGCCGGACTGCAGGCAAGCTGGCGCTGGCCCGAGACACGGCCGACCGGCACCCGTCCACGACTGGCGCGGGTCGGTGCCATTCTGCGTCACGCGCCGTTCTGGACCTATACCGTGGGCTTCAGTGCGGCGATGGGAGCGTTCTTTGTCTACTTCTCCACCGCGCCGCGCCTGCTGATCGACCGTGGGGGCCTGTCGACCCTGACGTTCAGCCTGCTGTTTGCCACCGTGGCGGTGGTGATGATCATCGTCAGCCGCTTCAGCGGCCGTCTGGCGCGACGCTGGGGTGAACGCGGCTGCCTCGTGCGCGGCATGGCCCTGCTGCTGGCCGGCGCGGTGCTGCTCGCGTCGGGGCATGTGGTCGGCATTCCCGCGACCTGGGCTTTGATCGCACCGATGTGGATCGTGGCGGCCGGCATCACCGTCACATGCGCGGTCACGGCGAACGGTGCGCTGCGGGCGTTCGGCGATGTCGCCGGCACCGCGGTCGCACTGCACTATTGCATCGAAGGCGTGATCGTCAGCAGCGCGGGTACGCTTGCCGTGCTGTGGCTACCGGCCGACACGGTCTGGCCGATCGCGGTGTTCTGCGCCGTGGCCGCGACGCTGACACTGCTCCTCGTCCGCTGGCTGCCGCGCTGAACAGGAGGGAGAGCGCCCTCTCCCAACGCAGTTGGGGCGCGGTGGCTGTTTCGGGCACCTCTCCAGCAAAGCTCTGTCGTATTCACACATCGCGCCCATAACCCGAAACGCAGCCGCTCGTCCCCCTCTCCCTCCGGGCAGGGCGATTCGCATATGACGCAAGCCGGTACGATCAGACGCTGGGGGCGCCGCTGCGTCCCATGTTCGATGTTTTGCCAGCGAAGCACGGCCAGATGGGCGAAATCGGGGCCGTCTTGGCGGATGCCATGAGCATGACGCGCCACGGAGTGGCGCGCCCCCAGCGTGTGTTGCTCGGCCTCAGCCAATCCCTTCGAGCCACGTTGCCATGGCGTGGCGCGCTCCCGACGGTGGGACGTCACGCCGCCTGCAGGATCCGCGCCAGCGGCGCGCGCGTGATGGCGCTGGGTTCCTCGTTGACGTCGAAATAGCGGATCGACACATCGCGGCCGCCGCCCTGCGCCAGGCGCGTGGCCAGCACGTCATCGCCCCAGGCCTTGGCGCTGGCCAGATCCTCGAACAGATAGATTCCGCCCCGCGTGTTGCTGACCTTGTCCTCGATCCACACCTTCCACAGCAGGCCCGGCAACCGTGCGATCGCCTTGGCGGACTCGAGCTTGTCCTGCGGGTTGGCGTTGGCCTGCGCCGCGCTGGGCGTGTAGTTCACCTGAAGAATGACCGGCACGATGAACCCCTCCTGTCGTCAATCAGCCAAGCGATACCGTCGTTACGGCAAGGCTGGCAAACAAACTTTTCCGCCGGCCGGCTCAACTGCCTGGACAGAATTGTTATAATGTAACATAATCCATTCGAAACTGAACGATCCAGGAGACTCGGGTGTCCTATCGCGTACGTGTTGGCCGGCGCGTAGTGCTGGCGGCCGGCGTGGCCTTGTTGGCCTCGACGCCGGCGGTGGCGCAGCAGCGGCTCAAGGTCGTGGCATCGTTCTCGATCATCGGCGACATGGTGCGCGAGATCGGCGGTGACCGCATCGAGGTGGCGACGGTGGTCGGCGCCGACCAGGATGCGCACACCTATCAACCGACACCCAGCGACGCCAAGGCGGTGGCGGCGGCCAAGGTGTTGTTCGTCAACGGGCTGGGTTTCGAGGGCTGGATCGACCGCCTGGCGCGCGCGGCCCCCTTCAAGGGCACGCGCGTGGTGTTGACCGATGGCATCGCCAATCCCTTGACCCTGGAATCGGGCGGATCGCACGGCGGGCACAAGCACGCGCATGGCGCATCCGACCCACACACCTGGCAGGACATCACCAATGCCCGCCTCTATGCCCGCAACATCGTGAAGGGACTGGCGGCGGCCGATCCGGCCAATGCGGAGGCCTATCGCCAGCGCGGCGCCGACTACGATCGACGTCTGGGCGAGCTCGATGCCTGGGTGAAGAGCCAGATCGCCACCGTGCCGGCCGACAAGCGCAAGGTGATCACCGGTCACGAAGCCTTCCGCTACTTTGCCCGCGCCTATGGCGTCGCCTTCCACGCGCCGATCGGCGTCAGCACCGACCAGGAGCCATCGGCGCAGCAGATCGCCGGCCTGATCCGGCTGATGAAGAGCACCGGCATCAAGGCGATCTTCATCGAGAACATGAGCAACCCCAAGCTGGTCGAGCAGATCGCGCGCGATGCCGGCGGCGTCGTGGGCCCGGCGCTCTATTCCGACGCCTTGTCCAAACCCGGCGGTCCCGCCGACACCTACGAGAAACTGTTCCGCTTCAATGTCCAGGCACTCGTCGCCGGCATGCAGAAGAATTGACGGGCGTGCTAACATCGCTGGAGCGACGTGAGGCCAACCGAGCTTGTTGCGGGCGTGATGCCGCTGGTGACGGGTCGGACCGCGTCGCTCCAGCGACGCCTCGGCGCGCAGCGCCGTGTCATGAGCGCCGCTGGAGCGGCGCGGTCCCAGCCGTCGCCAGCACTGCTTTCACTGGCCGAGGCACCGCAAGGTCTTCGCTCAGGAGGACGGGACGGATCAACCATGCTCTCAGCAACCGATCGGCAGTTCGTGGAAACGCGACGGGTTGCCCGGCTGGCGACGGCCGATCGCAACGGCGCGCCGCATGTCGTACCGGTCTGCTTCGCGCTGGCCGACGACACGCTCTACATCACGATCGACCAGAAGCCCAAGCGCGACGCCGGCCAACCCTTGAAGCGGCTGCGCAACATCGCCGACAACCCTGAAGTCGCGGTCGTCGTCGACCACTATGACGAGGACTGGACCCAGCTGGGCTGGGTGATGCTGCGCGGGCGCGCCGAGATCCTGGCGGACGGTGCCGAGCACGACCAGGCGCAGGCGCTGCTGCGCACCCGCTACCGGCAGCTCGCCGCGATGCACATCGAGTCGCTGCCGGTGATCGCCGTGCGCATCGCGCGGGTCACGCGCTGGGGCAATCTGGCACCTTGAGCGTCGCGGCCTGGCCGGCCTCCTCGGCGAGGCCATAGATCGCCTGCGTTTCACTGAAGCCCGGCAGCATGAAGTCGCCCACACCCGCCATTTCGGGCTGGCATTCCTGCGCGAACCGGCTCGATGCCAGCACGGTGCGCCCCAGGCTCGAGGCGAGTCTTTCGATGCGCGCCGCCATGTTCACCGCCGGCCCGATGCAGGTGAAATCCAGCCGCTCGCCGCCACCGATATTGCCGTACTGCACCTCGCCCAGGTGCAGGGCCAGCCCGAAACGCGGGCCGTTGGTGCCGCTCTCCCAGCCGTCGAGGTCAGCGATGTTGTCCCGCGCCAGCCGCGCCGCATCGAGCGCGCGCCGGCAGACCGCGTCGGTATCGCGTCCCTCGACGGGGAAGATCGCCAGCAGACCGTCGCCCATGAACTTCAGAACCTCGCCGCCATGCTCGGCGATGGCCGGGATCTGGCAGTCGAAGTAGCGGTTCAGCAGGTCGATGGTGGTCTTGGGCGGCAGCCGGTCGGCCATCATCGTGAAGCCGCGCATGTCCGACAGCCAGATCGCCGCCGCGATCGCCTCCGAATCGCCGCGCCGGATATGGCCGGACAGGATGCGCTCGCCGGCCTGGTGGCCGACATAGGTATCGAGCAGGTTGCCGGCCAGGCGGCGCAACGCACGCACCTCGGCGACCCGTGCCAGCGGCGGCGTCACGCTGTCGATGGCCGCGATATGCGCATCGCTGAAGCCGCCGGGCACGCGCGTGGTCCAGGTCACCGCGTGCACCGAACCATCGGTGAAGATCAAGGGCATCGCCACGTAGTCGGTGACGCCCTCCTCGCGCAGCTCGGCCAGGGTGTTGAGGTCGATCGGACAGGCCGGATCGGCCAGCCGGCGGCGCAGGGCCTGTCCGCTGATGCAGACCCGGGCAACCGGGCTGTCGCGGTAGGTCGGCGTGGCCAGCAGGTCATGCGGCGCTTCGGACACCGTGACGCCGACATCCTGCACCCACAGGAAGCGGCGGCCCATGATCTGTGGATGCAGCGTGCGCACGAAGGCGGCGCCACGCCACAGTGGGACGCCGGCGTCGACCATCCGTTCGCACAACTCGAGCACGACCTGCTGTGCCGTCGCCGCGCTGCGCGCGCCGTCGGCGAGCCAATCGACAATCGTCTTGATGGGGCCGTCGTCCATGGCCTTGATTGTAGGCGCGCCGCTGCCGTCCATGAAAGGCCATTGCCGTCCCGGGCGAGGCGCGATACCGTGTGATTGTGCCGCGAACATGCATTCGGGCGCACCTTCCCACACAGTGACAGGATGTCGATTTGGACGACCGATTCGTCGTGCTGTCCGGCTGTTCGGGCGGCGGAAAATCAACCCTGCTGGCCGAGCTTCGCGCCCGCGGCCACCATACGGTCGAAGAACCCGGGCGCCGCATCGTGAGCGAGGAGCAGGCCACCGGCGGCACTGCCCTGCCCTGGGTCGACCTGGCGGCATTCGCGCGGCGTGCCATCGCGATGGCGTTGGCCGACCGGGACGCCGCCCGGGCCTTGTCGGGATGGGTGTTCTTCGACCGCGGTCTGATCGACGCCGCATCGGCGCTCGAGACCGTCACAGGGGAATCGGCGCTGGCGCCCCTGGGGATACCGCATCGCTATCACCGGCGTGTCTTCATGACGCCGCCATGGCCCGAGATCTACGGAACGGACGCCGAGCGCCGGCATGATTTCGAGGCGGGCCTGGCCGAGTATCATCGGCTGGAGAAAGCGTATCCGGCCTTGGGGTACGAGGTGATCATCCTGCCCAAGATCCCGGTATCCGATCGCGCCGATCTCGTCCTGGCCACGCTTTCGGGCACTGCCGCGTAGCGCCGCAGGCCGTGATCACGGTGTTGCGACTGCAGACTCGAGGGATGTGAGCGACGGTGATCCCGCAACCCGGTATCCTGCTCCCAGGACGACAAACACAAGGAGTCCTGCATGTTTCGTTTGCGGCTTGCCGTCGTCGCCTGTCTGTTGGCACTCGCAACGACAGCATCGTCGTTTGCCCAGACGCCCGCCAAGGCGGTCGCGATTTTCGCCGGCGGCTGCTTCTGGTGCATGGAGCCGCCGTTCGACAAGCTCGACGGCGTCACGGCAACCGTCTCGGGATACACCGGCGGGGTCAAACCCAACCCGACCTACGAGCAGGTCTCGGCCGGCGACTCCGGTCACCTCGAAGTGGTGCGGATCGAGTACGATCCGGCGCGCATCACCTACGCGCGCCTGCTGGAGGTGTTCTGGCGCAACATCGACCCGCTCGATGCGCAGGGCCAGTTCTGCGACAAGGGCGAGCAGTATCTCTCGGCCATCTTCGTCGCCAACGACCAGGAGCGCGCGGCCGCCGAAGCGTCCAAGACTGCGCTCGAGCGCAGCGGCAAGCTGCCCGGCCCCGTCGTCACCCGCATCCTGCCGGCGAGCCCCTTCTATCCGGCCGAGGAATACCACCAGGACTACTACCGCAAGAATCCGCTGAAATATTCCTATTACCGCTGGGGCTGTGGCCGCGACGCACGCCTGGAACGCCTATGGGGCCCGGCGCCGAAGGAGTAGCTGAACACCGCAGCAGGAGCGGGTCACGTTTTGATCAGCCGATCCTGTCGTCCTGAGCGAAGCGAAGGACCCTGCGGTGGATCGAGCGATGACTGTCGGCACTGTTGATCATCAGTGCCGACAGTGTTGATACCGGCACCGCAAGATCCTTCGCTGCGCTCAGGATGACGACGGCGGTCGACCATACTTGATTTACGGTGGCGGTACGCCGAGCTTCTCCGCGATCTTCACCAGGTCGGCCAGCGATTTCGCCTTCATCTTGCGCATCACCTGGCCGCGACGGACCTTCACCGTGATCTCGCTGATGTCGAGAGCAGCGGCGATCTGCTTGTTCATCAAGCCGCTGACGACGCGCGCCATCACGGCGCGCTCGCCCGTGGTCAGGCTGGCGTGACGCGCCTGCAGGTCGGCCGCCAGCGCGGCATCACGGCGCCGGACGCGATCCTTCTCGATGCCGTTCTGGATGGCATCCAGCAGATCCTGGTCGCGAAACGGCTTGGTCAGGAACTCGATGGCGCCCGCCTTCATGGCGCGCACCGACATCGCGATGTCGCCGTGGCCGGTGATGAAGATCACCGGCAGATGAATGTCGGCGTCGGCCATCGCGCGCTGGAAATCGAGTCCGCTCTGGCCCGGCATGCGCACGTCGAGCACCAGGCAGCCCGGCGCATCGATCCGTTCGCTGTGCAGAAACTCCTGCGGTGAGCCGAACAGCCGCGCCTGCAGACCGACCGATCCCAGCAGGTCGGCGAGCGCCGCCCGCACCGACGGATCGTCGTCGATGACGATGACGACCGGCGCCTGCGTGTCGTTCGCCGCGGGGTTCATGCCATCTCCGCCCGGCTGGTCGGCAACGTGAACGCCACGACGGCACCGCCGTCGGCTTGCGGCTCGGCCCATATGCGCCCGCCGTGATCCTCGATGATCGAGCGGCTGATCGCCAGCCCGATACCCATGCCGTCCTTCTTGGTCGTGTAGAAGGCATCGAAAATATGCGGCAGGCCGGCCGGATCCAAACCGGCGCCACGATCGCGCACCGTCACGCGCACCGCCTGGGCGCCGTCGCGCGCCGAGCTGATCACCAGGTCGCGCGGTCGACGGCCGCGGACGGCCGCCATGGCCTCGATGGCGTTCATCACGAGGTTCAGAATGACCTGCTGCACCAGGACACGATCCATGAGGACGGGCGGCAGGTCATCGGCGACGGTCACGCGCGCGGTGATGTCGTGCGTCGCGATCTCGCTGCGCGCCAATACAAGGGCATCCTGGATGGTTTCATTGAGGTTCAGCCACTCCTTGCGCGGCGGGGCCGGCCGCGCCAGGCGTCGCACGCGACCGATGATATCGCTGGCGCGGTTGGCGTCGCCGATCATGCGTTCGACCGCCTGCCGGGCCTTCTCGACGTTGGGCGGCTCGGCCCCTAGCCAGCGCTGGCAGGCGTTGCCGCTGGTCACGATCGCCGCCAGCGGCTGGTTGACCTCGTGCGCGATCGACGCCGTGAGCTCGCCCAGCGTGGTGATCCGCGCGATATGCGCGAGCTGGGCGCGCGCCTCATGCGCGGCAACCTCGGCCGAAGCGATCTTCATCGCCAGGTAGGTGGTGACGCCGATCGCGGCCAGGCTGATCAGGCTGTTGATCAGGCCCGATTTGGGCGCACCGGTCGGCGTCAGGAAATAGCTGATCACCGTGAGCGCCATGCAAGCAGCCGACACCAGGATCACGCCGCGGCGCTGAAAAGCGCCGACCGCGACCAGAACCACCGCGACGTAGAAGACCGCGACAGCCACCTCCAGTTCGGTGACCGTGTCGGCGATGAAAATGCCCAGCGCCAGCACGACGATGACGATGGCCAGGAAGGTCGATGACGCCCGGGGCAGGACACGCGGCTCGGTTTTCATCGATGTCCCGCCTTTCGGCCCCCTATTCCGCCGCCACCAACCGCCAGCGCGCCGAGGTGACAAGCGGCTCCAAACTAAGGCGGCCGACGATCTGTTCCAAGAGACGATCCTGGTTTTCATCGGCGCTCATCGCCGCATTCACCGTCACCCGGTTGCTGTCCTCGATATTGGTGCTTTCCAGTTCCTGGATGTGCAACGTCGTTCCCAGTTCCCGCAGCAGCAAGGCGCGCACGTGGGCCTCGGCCTCGCCATGGCAGACGACGCTGATGACATAGCGGGTCTTCAGCTCGGTCGTGCGCAGCGGCTGGCGTTCGATCAACTGCACCAGGGGGCGCAGCAGCAGGTTGACGCCGACGATGAAAGCCGTCGCCACCGCGGCGTGCGGATAGAAACCGGCGCCGCACAGCGTGCCGACAGCGGCCGAGCACCACAAGGTGGCGGCGGTGTTGAGGCCACGCACGTTCAGCCCTTCCTTGAAGATGATGCCGGCGCCGAGGAAACCGATGCCCGACACGATCTGGGCCGCAACCCGGGTCGGGCTGGCCTCGCCGGGAAACAGGCCGGCGAAGACCACGAAGCTTGCCGCCCCGAGTGCGACCAGCGTGTTGGTCCGCAGCCCGGCCAGGCGCTGCCGCCACTGGCGCTCGAAGCCGATCAGGCCGCCCAGCAGCAGCGCCATGCCCAGGCTCAGGGCGGTGTGGATCAGGTTATCGATGGCCATGATTCTCGCCGCTCCCGGAGACTAGAAGCGAACGGTAAGTCCCAGTGTCATCGACCACGGCGTCACACCGTCGGTGCGCCAGCCCGACAGCAGGTCGACGTCCCACCTGCCGCCACCCGGCGTCCATCGCACACCGATCTGGGCGCCGGGCCGGCCACGGTCACGTCCGAAGACCTCGCCCATCAGCATCACGTCGGCGGCGATGGCGGCTTCAACCTGAGCACCCAGGAACGCTTCGTTGCGCTGCGCGCCGGAGCGGCTGTAGAGCCATCCGGCATTGAAGTTCACCCGCAGCCGCTCGTGCAAGGAGATCGACACCGGCACGATCAGGCTTGCCGTCTCCCAGTGACCGGCCCGCACGCTCCAGGCCGTGGCGCCGGCCAACCCGACACCGAAGCCCGACTCCACGGGCCAGAGGTTGAGCTTCAGCGTCGGGCCCACCAAGGTATCGCTGGTGTGCGCGCCGCGCGCCCAGGTACGCTGCACGGTGGCGCCCACCTCCAGCCGCGGTAGCGCTTCGAAGGTGCAGGCCGGCGAGGCGTTGACCAATCCCGACCTCGGCCCGCCACGCGTGAGCCAGGTCTCGAGGTGGCACAGGCCGGGCGTTTCGACGCCGGCATCATCCACGACATGGGCGCCGCCTGCCGCATGGGCCGGCGACTGCCAGACCGGCAGGGCGAACGACAACAGGAAGGCGACACGAACATCGCTGCGGATGACGCACATAATGGGATCAGGCCGGGTTGTCGAGGCTGAAGAGGTCGGCCGTTTCGTCGAAGGCGTAGAGCTCGCCGTAGCGGCCCCACTGCGTGACGGCCTTGAGGGTCTGGGCGGCGTACTCGGGCGACATGACGTCCTCGAGTTCGTCGCGGAAGCGGCGCGCCGGAGCCGTGTGCGCGGCGCGCTCGTCCAGGACGCGACGGATGTGGGCGGCCAGCGGCACGTGGTTCAGCAGGTGCTGGGCAAAGAGCTGCTTGCGGGCATCCACGTCGGCCCCGGCATAGCGGCGCGCCGCCGGCAGCAGCCGCAGGTCGCCGCCCACAAGCTCGGCGAAGCGCAGCAGTTGCAGCACCTCGGCGATCGGGAACAGGTCGTCGGCCTCGTAATGCAGGTCCTGGGCCAGCTGCGGCAGATCGGCCTGGCCGTTATGCGGTGCCGCAGTGACGGCCTCGATGAGTCCCGCCATTGCATTGGTCGACACACGCGGCAGCGCCATGCCGATGCCGGTACCCGGGAACAGGCCCTCGCGGACCTCCGATGGTGCCTTCTCGGTCATGCGCACGTAGATGTCCTCGACCAGCGCCCGGAAGGCCGGATCCTGACGGTCGCGCGGCCGCAGCAGGTCGACCTTGATCTCGGCCACGACGCGGCCGGGATTGGACGAAAACAGCAGGATGCGGTCACACATCAGCACCGCCTCCTCGATGTTGTGGGTCACCATCAGGATCGACTTGATCGGCATGCGCCCTTCCGACCACAGGTCCAGCAGGTCGGTGCGCAGGGTCTCGGCCGTCAGCACGTCGAGCGCAGAGAACGGTTCGTCCATCAGCAGGATGTCAGGGTCGACCACCAGCGCGCGCGCCAGGCCGACCCGCTGGCGCATGCCGCCCGACAGCTCCTTGGGATAGGCACTCTCGAAGCCGTCCAGTCCGATCAGGTCGATGGCGGCCAGCGCGCGGCGGCGCCGCTCCTCTGGCCGCACGCGCCTGGCCTCGAGCCCGACCTCGACGTTCTGCAGCACCGTGAGCCAGGGAAACAGCGCGAAGCTCTGGAACACCATGCTGACGCGCGCCGGCGGCCCGCCCGGGTCGGGCGGCAGCCAGGCCACGGTGCCTTCGCTCGGCGTGATAAGGCCGGCGATGGAGCGCAGCAGCGTCGACTTGCCCGAGCCGGAGCGGCCCAGCAGGCCCACGATCTCGTTGTCGTTCAGGCTGAGGTCGACATCGTCGAGCACCAGAAGGCTGGTGCCGCCCGGCTTGCCGTAGAGGTGCCGTACATGGCTGACCTTGACGAGACAGCGGTGGTCCTGGGTGGCGATCATGGCGAGGCTCCTGTCAGTCGAGGCGAAGGCGGCGCTCGGCGAAGCGGTAGAGCGGTCGCCACAGGGCGCGGTTGAAGGCGATGACGAAGACCGACATCACGGCGATGCCCAAGGCCACGCGCGGAAAGTCGCCGGCTTGCGTGGCGTTGGCGATGAACGAGCCCAGCCCCGCCGCCTGCAGATGCGTGTCGCCCCACGACACCGCCTCGGCCACGATGCTGGCGTTCCACGATCCACCCGACGCGGTGAGCGCGCCGGTGACGTAGTACGGGAAGATCCCGGGCAGCACGAGCTGGCGCCACCACTGCCAGCCGCGGATACCGAAGATGCGCGCCGCGTCCTTCATGTCGGTGGGCAGCGCGCTGGTGCCGGCGATGACGTTGAACAGGATGTACCATTGCGTGCCCAGCACCATCAGCGGCGACAGCCAGATGTCGGGATCGAGCTGCAGGGTCGCGATGGCGATCACGACGACCGGGAACAGCACGTTGGCGGGAAACGCGGCGAGGAACTGCGCAACCGGCTGCAGGCGCTCGGTCCAGGCTGGCCGCAGCCCGATCCAGACTCCGATCGGCACCCAGATCAGGCTCGCGACCGCGATCAGCAGCGCCACGCGCGCCATGGTGGCGAGCCCCAGGCCGAACGCCGCCAGCACGTCACCCCAGCGCAGGCTGATGGCGATGAAGTTGCCCACCAGCCAGGTCGCACCGATGCAGCCGAGGCCCATCAGACCGATCCAGGCCACGTCCAGCAGGCGTGCCGCGCGTGCCCCCAGGCGCACCCGCGGCGCGCGCGCAATCGGCGGCCAGTCGATCGCCGCCAACGCCCGGCCGGGCCAGGCCAGCACCGACATCAGCAACCGCATCAACCGCGTGCGGCGCACCAGTTCATAGAGCCAGGAGCGCGAGCGCACCGGCGCCGCCGTCTGTTCGACGCGGAATTTGTCGGCCCACGCCACGACGGGGCGGAACACGAGCTGGTCGTACAGCGCGATCACGACCGCCATCGCCGCCACCGCCCAGCCCACGGCCGCGAAATCCTTCGCGTCGATGGCGGTGGCCAGCCACGAGCCGATGCCCGGCAGGCTGACGGTGGTGTCGCCGACGGTGATGGCCTCCGAAGCGACGACGAAGAACCAGCCGCCCGACATCGACATCATGGTGTTCCAGACCAGGCCCGGGGTTGCGAACGGCAGTTCCAGGCGCACGAAGCGCCGCCAGGGCGAGAAGCCGAACTGGCGGCTGACCTCGTCGAGGTCGGCCGGCACCGTGCGCAGCGACTGGTAGAAGCTGAACGCCATGTTCCAGGCCTGGCTGGTGAAGATGGCGAAGATCGACGCGCACTCGACGCCCAGTTGTCGCCCGGGGAACAGGCCCATGAAGAACGTGACGGTGAAGGTCAGGAAGCCCAGCACCGGCACCGACTGCAGGATGTCGAGCGCCGGGATGATCACCAGCTCCGCCTTGCGGCTCTTGGCGGCCAACGTGGCGACGGTGACGGTGAACAGCAGCGATGCCGCCAGCGCCGCGAACATGCGCAACGTGGTGCGCAACGCGTACTCGGGCAGGCGCGCCGGATCGAGCACGATCGGCGCCGTATCGAGCTGCGCCAGCGGTTGCCCCATCTGCATCGCGCCATGCACGACCAGAACGCCGATGGCAGCCAGCAGCAGCAACGCGATCAGATCGGCGCGGTTGGGCACCATGTCGGCACGCACGAAGCGCGTGACCGGGCGTGCACCTCCGTGGTCTCCGGAAAGAAAGGCCATGGCTCACCTCGCCCCCAGCCGCGACCGACGCCAACGACGGGCGTTCCGAGCGGCGTCTGCCGACCAGTATCGGGCATGGTGTTTCGTGGATCGTCCGAGGGCCGGCGCCACCGGACGGCGTGGCCAAGATCTATGGCCGCGCCCGCCGATACGCCACCGCGCATGGGGTCATCGGCGATATACCAAGGTATAGTCCGCCGCCTTATCCAGCGGAGTGGTCATGGCGGTCTTCATCGCGCTGTTGCGCGCCATCAATGTCACCGGCACCGGCACGCTGCCGATGAAGGACCTCAAGGCGGCCTGCGAAGCGGCCGGGCTGAAACAGGTGTCGACCTATATCGCCAGCGGCAACGTCGTGTTCAGCAGCGGCAAATCGGCGGCGGCCGTCAAGGACGTGATCGCCGGCATCCTGCGTGACCGTTTCGGCCTCACCAAGAACCACACCATGATCCGCACGCCCAGCGATCTGGCCAAGGTCATCGCCCGCAATCCGTTCGCCGATGCCGCGGCCGACCATCCCAACTGGGTGCTGGTGAACTTCCTCGAGGCCCGTCCGCCGGCCGGCGCCGCGAGTGCACTGGCCGGCTACAGCGGGCCCGAGCGCCTGCACCTCGACGGCACGCACCTCTACATCGACTACACGCAGGGCGTCGGCCGCTCGAAGGTGACACCGGCCTTCCTGGAAAAGGCGCTGTCGGTGCCATCGACCGGCCGCAACTGGAACACCACGCTGAAGCTGCTGGAGATGGCCCGCGCGATCGAGTCGTAGAGACCGGGTCGCCCGCGACTACCCGCTGCCGTACGGGCGCGTGATGACCTCGAGCAGATGGCCGTCGGGATCCTCGAAATAGACACCGCGGCCGCCGTCATGGTGGTTGATCGCACCGGCCTGCCGCTGACCGGGATCGGCCCAGTGGCGTACACCGCGGTCGCGGATGCGGCCGTAGACCTGGTCGAACTCCTCCTCGCTGATCAGGAACGCATAATGCTGCGAGCGGATCGCGCCGTCGGTCTCGTGGAAATCGAGCGATACGCCGTTGGCCGTCTCGACCACCAGGAACGGCCCGAACGGCGACGGCGCCGGCTGGCCCAGCATGTCGGCCAGGAACGTGGCCGACGCCTGCTTATCGCGGCACCAGACGATGGTGTGGTTCAATTGCACACTCACGAGTGCCTCCCGCCCCGCATGGGGCTCTGGCTCACGCTGCCTAATATAGAAGTTCAAGTGAACTTGAGATCAAGGGGGTAGCCGTGTTTTATTCGCGGTCATGGACAACCTGCTCACCATCGGCGAGACGGCGCGGCGCAGCGGCGTAGCCCCCTCGGCCCTGCGCTTCTACGAGGAACGCGGCCTGATCACGTCGCTGCGCGCCGGCTCCGGCCACCGCCGCTACCCGCGCGCCGTGCTGCGGCGGCTGGCCTTCATCGTGTTCGCCCAGCGCCTGGGGTTGACCCTGGAGGAGATCGGCGCCGAGCTTGCCAAGCTGCCGTCGGACCGCGTGCCCACCGGCCGCGACTGGTCACGCCTGTCGGGCCAGTGGGCCGGCCGCATCGACCAGCGCATCGCCGAACTGCAGCGCCTGAAGAGCGGGCTGACCAGCTGCATCGGCTGCGGCTGCCTGTCGCTGGAGCATTGCCAGCTTGCCAATCCCGGCGATCGCGCCGCGCGCATCGGCCCCGGCCCGCGCCTGTGGGTCGGGCGTTCATAGCCCAAGGGAATCAAACGCTCATGCCGCCATCGACGCGCAGCGTGCTGCCGGTGGTGAAGCTGCTTTGTGACGAGGCGAGATAGAGCGCCGAGCGCGCGATCTCGCGCGGCGTGGCGTGGCGGCCCAGCGGAATCAGTTCGTTGAACAGCTGCGTGGCATCGCGTCCGACGATCGTGCCCAGGCTGTTCTCGATGCCGGCCTGGAACGCGTTGTCGACCGGACCGGGATGCAGGGTGTTGACCCGGATGCGCCTGTGCGCCGCTTCCTTGGCGACGCAGCGCATCAGGCCGATCTGCGCATGCTTGGCGGTGATGTAGGCATAGACGCCCTCGTCGCCGCGGAAGGCCGCGACGCTCGACGTGATGATGATGCTGCCGCCATCGTTCATGCGCGGCAGGCCGTGCTTGCAGGCGTGGTAGGCCCCCTTCACATGCACGGCGTAGACCGAGTCGAAGACATCGTCGGGATACTCGGCGATCGGCGCGATGACACCGGCATTGCCGGCGTTGCTGAACAGCACATCGATCTTGCCGAACGCGGCAACCGCCTGGTCGAGATAGCGCTGGGTATCCTCGGCGCGGCTGACATCGGCGGCGACGCAGACCAGGTCGGCGGCGCCGAGGCTGTGGGCGGCGCGCTGCAGATCGGCTTCCCGCAGGTCGACCAGCACCACGCGGCCGCCCTCCTCCAGGAACAGCCGCGCCGTCTCGCAGCCGATGCTGCCAGCACCGCCGGTGATCACGCAGACCTTGTCACGCAGTTCGCCCATGACCTCCCCCCCACTGTCATCCCGAGCGCAGCGAGGGATCTTTCGATGCAGGCGCACCTGCGCGTCACCTGCAGAAGATCCCTCGCTGCGCTCGGGATGACAGCTGTATCAGGGACGCGTGATTGCGAGTACTAGCGTCTCGGCGTGGCGGTGACCGGTGTGACGGCTTCGGCGGCGCGTGGCGCCTTGCCCGACCAGATGTCGTTGGCGACCGAGCCGATCAGACCGAGTGCTGCCACGGCGAAGAGAGCGGCGATGATCCAGCACTGGTACCTGGTCGACATGTCCACAGATCCCCCTGGCCCTGTTCTTGTCCTGTGAACCCGAATCGTACGCCTTCGTTCCCTGGTTTGTGAATCTTTTTTAACGTGCAGTGGCCTGACGCTGGCGGGCGATCATATGCAGGCTGTTCAGCGCCACGGTCGCGGCCAGCAGCGCCGACATGCCGCCGACGTCATGGGGCGGGCTGACCGTGTTGATGCTGACGCCCACGAGATTGAGCCCGCCGCAGGCCGCCAACGCGGCCAGCCCCTCGCGCGCCGAGGCGCCGCCCCAGGTCGGCGTGCAGACGCCGGGCGCCACCGAGGGGTCGAAGAAATCCATGTCGTAGCAGAGATAGACCGGCCGATCGCCGATCCGGGCGCTGATGTCGGCGAACGTCGCGGCGATGCCGGTGGCCAGCAGCTGATCCATCGGGATGACGGTATAGCCCAGCTTCAGCCCGTGGTCGTGGACGCCCGGCACCATGGTCGAACCGCGCATGCCGACCTGGAACGAGCGCCGGGGATCGACCAGCCCCTCCTCCACCGCCCGCGCAAAGGGCGTCGCCGTATTGTAGCCCGGCACCGGGTAGGCATCGGTATGCGCATCGATGTGCACGGTCACCAGCTCGGGATAGATGCGATGGAGTGCACGCATCTCGGGCAGCGCGATCGCGCCGTCGCCGCCCAGGGTCACCGGCACCGCGCGCCGCGACGCGATGGCCTCGACGGCACGTTCGATCACCGGATAGGCGGCATCGACGTCGCTCGAGACCACCTGGGCATCGCCGACATCGATGACGCCGAGCGCCTCGATCGGGTTGATGCCGGTGGTCCAGTCGTAGGCGCGCAACAGATGCGACTGCTCGCGGATCGCGGCGGGCCCCAGCCGAGATCCCACGCGCTGCGGATGGGTACCGCAGTCGAACGGAATGCCGAGGATGGCGGCCTTGGCATCACCGATCTCGGTGCGATGCGGCACGCCCATGAAGCTGGGCGTGAAAGAGAACGGGGACATGGGCGATCCTGTTGCGGCTCAAACGCGAATGCCGAGAGCCACTTCATGGTGAGCCTGTCGAACCATGAAGTGGTCCGCACCACCAGGGTGCGACGCCTTCATGGTTCGACAGGCTCACCATGAAGGCTGGCGGCGGACTTACGACGCGATGGCGTCCATGTAGCGGTTCAGCGCCGTGGCGTAGTGTTCGGCATACCACTCGCTGTCGACGGCCACCTGCTTGGCGAAGTTCTCGGGCGAGCCGCAGTCGTTGACCTTGAGTTCGGCGGGCACCAGTGCCGCCGCCTCCGGATTGATCGGCCCGTTGCCGACGCGCTTCAAGAGCTCGACCTGGCTCCTGGGATCCTGGGCCGAGGCGATGAACTTCCAGGCCAGGTCCTTGCCGGGGTTGCCCTTGGGCACCAGCCAGGCGCCGGCGAACAGCACGCCCTGGTCGAAGGTGAACTGGATGCGATCGCCGACCTCCTTGGCCAGCAGCATGGAGCGCGTATGCCAGAGGTTGCCCATCACCACTTCCTTGTTGCGGAAGAGCTGCTGGCTCTCCGCACCGGTGGTCCAGAAGATGGTGTGCTGCTTGATCTGCTTGATCTTGTCGAGCGCGCGGTCGACGTTGATGGGATAGATCTTGTCCGGCGCCACGCCGTCGGCCATCAGGGCGGCTTCCAGCATGCCCTCGATGTTGTTGCGCAGGGTGCGCTTGCCGGGAAAGTCCTTCACGTTCCAGAAATCGGCCCAGGTCTTGGGCACGGCGCCACGCAGGGCCTGGCGGTCGTGGGTCAGCACGAAGGCGTAGAGATAGGCGCCGACGCCCCAGTCGGATCGGTGTGCCGGTCGCAGCTTGTCCTTGGCGACAATGCTCCAGTTGACCTTCTCCAACAGACCCTGGCGACCCAGTTCAACCGAGGCCGGCACGGTACGGTCGCAGACGTCCCAGGTCACGGCGCCGCTTTCGACCATCGCCTTGATCTTGCCCGAGGTCGGGCCGGCGCCGTTGATCATCGCCTTGACGCCGGCGTTGGCGGCGTTGAACGGCTTGGCCCAGATCTCGTCGTAGGCCGGCACGGCATCGCCGCCCCAGTTCACGATCACCAGTTCGCCGGCGGCTGCGTGCGCCACCGGTGTGAACCTCACCGCCGTCGGCACGATGCCCAGCGCTGCGATCGCCTGCAGGAAGCGGCGGCGGTGTACGCGCTTGCCTTCGGTCTGCCGGCGCAGGATTGCGAGGCAGTCATCGCGGAACTCTTGATGCTCTTGGCTCATGCAGTCCTCCTCTGCGTGCGAAGCGTGTTGATCACCACGGCGGCCACGGTGATGAGCACCATCAGCGTGCCCAGCGCGGCGATGGCGGGATCGATGTTGTCGGCCAGCCCTTCCCAGATGCGGCGCGGCAGGGTGACGACGCGGCGGCTGGTGACGAACAGCGCCACGATCGTCTCGTCCCACGAGGTGATGAAGGCGAACGCGGCGCCCGACACGACGCCGGTCGCGACCTGCGGCAGCACCACCCAGCGCATCGCCTGGCCCGGCGTGGCGCCCAGGCTGCGCGCCGCCTGCTCGAGCCGGTGATCAAGGTTAGCCAGCGACGCCGCCACCGTCAGCACCACGAACGGCAGGCCCTTCATGGCGTGGATCAGCACCAGGCCGAGGTAGCTGTCGAGCAGGCCGACGACAGCCCATGCCCGGTAGAAGGCGATGGCATGCACGATCGGCGGCACGATGATGGGCGCCAGCATCAAGAGCCGCAGGCGGCGCGCCAGCGGCACGCCCAGCCGCCAGGCGCCCACCGCGAAGGCGGTGCCCAGCGCCGTCGACAGCACCGTGGCGCCTGAAGCCACGATCAGGCTGTCGAGAATGCTCTTGGACCAGCGCGCATCGCCCACCAGGTTGGCGTAGTGGCCGAACGACATGCTGTTGGTGGGCAGCGACAGATAGCGCTCCGGCGTCACCGAAATCGGGATCACGACCAGGATCGGCAGGATCAGGAAGCAGGCCGTGGCCCAGGCCAGGACGTGGATGAAGGAGAAGCGCTGCATGGTCCGCGCCTAGTATCCCTGACACATCCTCCCCCAGCTTCGCTGGGGGAGGTGGCCGAAGGCCGGAGGGGGAGCCGACGTGGTCTCCGTTATCAAGATCTCGTCGGCTCCCCTCCGCCCCTTCGGGGCACCTCCCCAGCAAAGCTGGGGAGGACAACAGTACATCCGAGCGACCATCCTGATCCCCCCTACTTCCGCAGCGCCGCTTCGACGTCCATGAAGCGGCTGAGCCAGAAGACCAGCAGCAGGACGCTGGCCAGCAGGGTCGTGGCCAGCATGGCGGCCAGGCCCCAGCGCAAGGTCTCGGAGATCTGCACGCTGATGTACTCGGCCACCATGATGGTCTTGCCGCCGCCCAGGATGGCCGGCGTGATGTAGAAGCCCAGCGAGAAGATCAGCACGATGATGCCGGCGCCGATCAGGCCGGGCAGGCTCATGGGCAGGAACACCCAGCGGAACGCCTGCGCCGGCGTGGCGCCCAGCGCGCGCGCCGCCGGCACCAGGCTGCGATCGATGCCGCTCATGTTGGCGTAGAGCGGCAGGATGGCGTACGGCAGCATGTAGTGCACCATGCCGATCATGACGCCGACTTCGTTGCGCACCAGTTGCAGCGGGCTGTCGATCAGGCCCAGTCCCATCAGTGCACTATTGACCAGGCCCGCCGACTGCAGGATCGCCACCCAGGCGAAGGCGCGGATCAGCACGCTGATCCAGAAGCTCGCCACCACGATCGCCAGCAGGGTCTGGCGCTGGCGCGCGCTGGTGTGCACCAGCGCGTAGGCGACGATGTAGCCCAGCAGCAGGGTGATCGCCGTGGTGAGCACGCCGATACGCACCGTGGTCCACAGCACGCGTCGCACCGCGGGATTGGCGACCAGGTCGGCGTAGTTCGACAGGCCCAGGCGCGGCACCGTGACGCTCATCACCAGCACGTTGATGACCGGCACGACATAGAACAGGCCGAGGAACACGCAGGGCAGTACCAGCAACGCCCAGTACAGCCGCTCGCCGCGCGGCGTGCCGGACGACGCGACGGCGGCGGCGCTCATGCGCCCCGCTCCACGTCGGGCTCGACCAGGATCGCGGCGTCAGGCGCCCACGACGCGACCAGCGTCTCGCCTTCGCTCAGCGCGAGCGCGCCGGCGGGTATCGTCGCCGCCAGCGTCGTGCCATCGGCCAGCGCCAGGGTAACGTCGATCACCGAACCGAGATAGGTGATGTCGGCCACCTGCCCTGTCGCCGAGCATCCATCGGCCGGCGCTTCGCTGCGCTGCAGCTTGACCTTCTCGGGCCGCAGCGCCGCGACGGCGTTGGCGCCGATGGCCAGTGCATCCTGCCGACCGACAGACACGCGCGACGTCAGCGCCGGGCACTGCAGGTCGGCCATGCCGTCCGCGACGCGGGTGATCCTGCCGCGCAGGAAATTGCTCTTGCCCAGGAAGCGCGCCACGAACTCGGTGGCCGGGCGCTCGTAGAGCTCGCTGGGTGGCGCGCTCTGCAGGATGCGGCCGCGATCGAGGATCACGATGCGATCCGACATCGTGAGCGCTTCTTCCTGGTCGTGCGTCACGTAGATGAACGTGGTGCCGACCTGGCGATGGATCGCCTTGAACTCGGCCTGGAAGTCCTTGCGCAGCGCGCGGTCGAGCGCGCTCAGCGGCTCGTCCAACAGCAGGAGTTCGGGCTCGAAGACCAGCGCGCGGGCCAGCGCCACGCGCTGCTGCTGGCCGCCCGACAGCTGGCGCGGCAAGCGCCGCGCGAAGGCGCGCAGCTGCGCCATGTCCAGCACGGCGTCGATCTTGCGCTGCGCGTCGGCGCCGCGGATGCCGCGGGCGCGCAGCGGGAAGCCGACATTGTCGTTCACCGTCAGGTGCGGAAAGAGCGCGTAGCCCTGGAACACCACGCCGAAGTTGCGCCGCTCGGGCGGCAGGCCGGTGACATCCTGGCCGTCGAGCAGGATGCGGCCGGCCGACGGCGGCACGAAGCCCGCAATGCTCATCAGGATCGTGGTCTTGCCCGAGCCCGAGGGACCCAGCAGGGTCACGAACTCGCCGGCCTTGATCTCGAGATCGGTCGCCTGCAGCGCCACGGCATCGCCGTAGCGCTTCTCGATCCCCGCCAGGATGAGACTGTCCTTCACGCCGCCGTTCCGTTCCGCCCCGACCAACGCTTTTTCAGCGCCGCATCGATGGAGTCTCGGACGGGCCGGCGTTTCAGGTCAAAAACAAATATGGGTGAAACATATAACTTATGATTATAACGAAAATGACAGGCGATCCCGGGGACGGCAATGGACACGCGGCATCTGGAAGCTTTTCGCGCCGTGATCGAGACCGGCTCGATGAGCGGCGCCGCCGTCGTTCTCAGCAAGTCGCAGCCGGCCATCAGCAACCTGATCACCCGGCTGGAGGACGAACTGGGCGTTGCCCTCTTCAAACGCCGCAAGGGCAAACTGGAGGCGACGCCGGAGGCGGCCCTGTTCTTCGAGGAAGTGCGCCGCACCTTGGGCGTGCTGGAACGCACCGTCCAGGTCGCGCGCGACCTGAAGCGCTTGAAATCGGGAACCTTGTCGCTGGCCAGCCAGCCGGGCCTGGCGACCTACGTGCTGCCGCCGATCATCGCGCGCATTCTCAAGCGCTGGCCCGACGGCACGGCACGCTTCATCACGCGCTCCTCGCCCACGGTGCGCGACCTTGGCCGCATCGACGCCTTCGACATCGGCTTCGCCGAGTTGCCGATCGAAAGTCCCGCGTCGGTGATCGACATCTTCGAGATCGAGTGCGTCTGCGTTCTGCCCAAGGGCCATCCCGCCGCGCGGCACCGCGTCCTGACGCCGCAACTGCTCGACGGCGTGCCTTTCATCTCGCTCTATGCCGACCACTTCCTGCACGAAGCGATCGAACGCGCCTTCGCCGAAGCCGGGGCACAGTTGAAGATGGCGGCCCATGTCGAGTTCTTCGGCACCGCCTGCGCGCTGGTGATGGAGAGCGTCGGCGTCACCATCGTCGATCAGTCGACCGGCGCGCATTTCGAGAAGATCGGCCTGGTGGTGCGGCCGTTCGCGCCCAGGCTGTTCTACCGCTACGCCATGTTCCAGCCGACGCGCCGCCCGCTGTCGCGCATCGCCATCGACTTCGTCGCCGAGTTCAAGCGCGTGACCGCGGCCGCGCCGGGCGTCCGGGGCGACGCTTCTTCTCCAGGCCGTCGAGGATGACACCGAGCCCGTATTCGAACGCCGCCTCGGGGCCGGCATGGTGGAAGTGGGCCAGAACCTGGTCGAGCAGCGGCGGCAGCCGTGCGCCCGCGGTGCGGTCGGCGGCGTCGCTTTCGTACGCCTGCTGCTCCAGCACCGCACCCACGGTGTAGTGGCTGATGCTCACCAGCGCATAGGCCGCGTCGGTCACGCTGAAGCCGGCGTCGTTGAGAAAGCGGATCTGGGCCTCGGCGGTGCCGGACTGCCCGTCGCTCGGGCGTGTGCCGGCATGGATGCGCGCGCCGTCGCGATACGCCAGCAAGGCCTGGCGGAAGCTGCGGGCGTTCTCGGCGAGAAACGCGCGCCAGCCTTCCTCCGGCCGCGACAGGGCACGCGCATGCCGGTCGGCCAGCATCATCTCGGCCATCGCATCCAGCAGGGCCCGCTTGTTCTTGAAGTGCCAATAGAGCGCCGGCTGCTGCACACCCAGCCGCTCGGCCAGCTTGCGGGTCGTGAGCCCGTCCATGCCGACCTCATTCAGCAGATCAAGAGCCGCCTGAAGGACGGTGTCGCGCTGTAATTTCATGATGTTAGCCGCCGATCTCGCTTGACTATTTATCAGTGATAAATTTAAAAGCCAACCCGTCCTTATCTAAGATAAACAAACCACCTGCCATCTAAGGCCGCACGTGAACAAGGCCATCATCGTCATTTGCGCCACGGTCGCGCTCGATGCGGTCGGCATCGGGCTGATCATGCCGGTTCTGCCGGGCCTGCTGCGCAACCTCGTGCACAGCGATCATGTCGCAGGCCACTACGGCGTTCTGCTCTCGCTCTACGCGCTGATGCAGGTGCTGTGCGCGCCGATCCTGGGCGCACTGTCGGACCGCTTCGGGCGCCGGCCGGTGCTGCTGGCATCGCTGGCCGGCGCCGCCATCGACTATGCGGTCATGGCCAGCGCACCCGTGCTGTGGGTGCTCTATCTCGGCCGCATCGTGTCAGGCATCACCGGCGCCACCGCGACCGTGGCCGCCTCGTGCGTCGCCGACACCACGGCCGACGCCGCCCGTGCCCGCGTCTTCGGCATCGTGGGCGCCTGCACCGGCGGCGGCCTGATCGCGGGTCCCGCGATCGGCGGCGCGATGGGCAGCCTTTCGCCGCAGGCGCCGTTCGTGGCCGCGGCGGTGCTCAACGCGCTGGCGTTCCTGGTGGCCTGCATCCTGCTGCCGGAGACCCGAGCCGGGGCTCGTCGGGGCTTCTCCCTGGCCGCCATGAACCCGCTGGCGCCATTTCGCTGGTCCGGCAATCTCGCGGCGGCGAAGGCGTTGATCGGTGTCTATTTCCTGGTCGCGCTCGCCGGCCAGGTGCCTGCGGCACTCTGGGTGATCTTCACCGAGGATCGCTTCCACTGGAGCGCGGCCACCGTCGGTCAGTCGCTAGCCGTCTTCGGTGCCCTGCACGTGATCGCCATGGCCGTCGTCACCGGCCCGTTGACGGCGTGGCTGGGCGAACGGCGGGCGTTAATCCTCAGCATTGTCGCCGATGGCGTGGGGTACGTCCTGCTCGCCTTCACCATGCGAGGATGGCTGCTGATGGTGGTGCTGGTGCTGCCGGCCCTGGGCAGTATCGGTAACCCTGCCCTGCAGGCCCTGCTCTCCCAGCGCACCAGCCCGCAAACGCAAGGCGCCTTGCAGGGCATGCTCTCCAGCCTCGCCGGCATGGCCTCGATCATCGGGCCGCTGGCGTTCACGGCGCTCTATGCCGCCACGGCAGTACCCTGGAACGGCTGGCCCTGGATCGCGGGCGCCCTGCTCTGCGCCATCAGCCTGCTTCTGCTCGGCCGTCCGCCGGGACCGCAGCCGCGATCGCCCGGCGCGCCGCTTCATCCAAGCGGGGAACAACGGTAAGCGCATCGAGATTGTGCGCCAGTTGCGCGCGGCTCGATGCGCCCAGCACGACCGTCGTGACAGCCGGGTTCAGCAGGCACCAGGCGATCGCCAATTGCGCGCGCGATATGCCCAGCGCGTCGGCGATGGGCTGCAACCGCCGTGACGCGGCGATCATCGCGTCCTGCCGGCCGGCGAACACGAAATCCTGGAGCCAGGTGAAGCCCTCGGTCGTCATCCGGGTTCCAGGCGAAATGCCGGTGTCATAGCGTCCCGCCAGCACGCCCGACGCCAGCGGCGACCACGTCGTCAATCCGATGCCGTGCGCCTGCGTCAGCGCACGGTATTCGGTCTCGACCCGATGGCGATGAAACAGGTTGTACTGCGGCTGTTCGACCTGTGGCGGTACCAGCCGGTGGGCGGCAGCGAATGCGATCAGCGCCGCGATATCCTCCGCCGGCCACTCCGACGTGCCCCAGTACAGGATCTTTCCCTGCTGGACCAGGCTGTGCATGGTCCAGGCGATCTCGGCGATCGACATGTCCGGGTCGGGCCGATGGCACAGGTAGAGATCAAGGTAGTCCAGGCCAAAGCGCTGCAAGGCCTGATCGCACGCCTCGACGAGATGCTTGCGGCTCAATCCCCGGGCGGTCGGGCGGCCGCCCTCGCCACCCGTGCCGTACAGCACCTTGCTGGAGACGCAGAACGTATCGCGTGGCCAGCGCAGCGCCTTGATGGCTCGACCCAGCATGCGCTCCGCCTCGCCGTTCAGGTAAACCTCGGCACTGTCGAAGAAGTTCACACCGCGATCGTACGCCAGGGCCAGGCAGTCGCGCGCGCCGGCGTCATCCAGGATGGTGCCGAACGTTACCCAGCTGCCGTAGGACAAGGCGGACAGCTTAAGGCCGGACCGGCCCAGACGACGATACTCCATGGCATGCTCCTGTGTGCTGGCGGCGGCACCGTCGCCGCCCGCGGAGCGCAGGTAAAATACATTGTCGCGCCATCATTGAGATGTCGCCCATATCAGCATCGGCGGTTTTCGCTGCCTAGACCGTGGTTGTGGGCACGGTGAAACACAGAAAGGTTTGGTTGATGCGCTTCTTGACGGGCGCCGGATCGATGACCCTCTCACCGCTAATATCAAGCAGTATCGAATCACTTCCGTCCAGTAATACGGCATCGTCGTAGCCTGCTTTCACAAAGGCGTTCCTGAGTTCATTCGGGGTTCGACGCCCAGCCCCCTTCCAGCGCTGGCAGTAAAGGGAGAGCACATTCCACGCTTTGTGAATGCCGACGACCGTCCAGCCTGTCGCACCGTAGCCCGATACCTCCTTCCACAGGTCGTCGTTTGCGCTGGGCTTGCCGTCGACAATCACCGGTATCAGGCTGCCAAGCCCGTGCGCACAGCCGCTCGCCGGAACGCCGGACGGTGCGGCCGTCACCTGGAAGCGCCCGGGGGATTCGAAGAAGCTCAGCGCTGCGCGGTTCGGACGCGTCTGGTCGTCAGCGGTGACCCGGGCGCTCTTGTGGTCGATCACCAAGCGTCCGAAAAGGAAACCCTTGCTCCCCGGAAATCTAGGCATGAATTGAAACGCGGCCTGTGTCATCACACAATTCGGCCGCCCACGACGGATGGTCCGCAGGGTCGTTTCGAAATCCGGCTGGCCATCGATGCCAGACAAATAGTCCGTCACGCCCCAGGTGACATCGCCGGGGCTCCTCTTGTGGACTTCCATTTTGACAAGAGACAGGTTGAGCACGACGTGCTCCCACGCGTTCTCCGATGGGTCGGAGACTCGCGTTATGCCCTGGCGCACGCCATCCGTACCGACGACACGTATGATATCGAGAGGGTCGGGCGATACGGATCCGGGTTCGTCCGGGATGATCAGGCGATCGCCTGGATATATCCGATCAGGGTTCGGTCGGCGGCGCCGGAACTCGGCATTTTCGGGTGCGTCGTAGATGACACGCCATGACGCTTTTCCAAATTTCTGGGCAATCTTGGTGAGAGTATCACCTGCTAGAACGACATACGCCTGCGACATCCTACCCTCGTGAACAACGCCTCCTCGACGTGCGTCGCCTTGGGGTTGCGGCGCTTCACCGAGGTTCAAGGCAGACACGCCGTAGTGCCGTCTCATTCCCTGTGATGCTGCCATGAACAGCACTGGGGCCCCTGCTCGCGGGTCAGTGCCGTCATCGGAACGCAATAGCCGCATGCTGTGCTGCCGGCATCCTTGGCAAAGGAGAGCGCCGTGCCGCAGACTGGATTGCGCCTGTTCACCACCCTGGCGGCCCTGCTCATGAGCCTGTCTGTCGTCCCTGCCCGCGCCGATGATCCCGTCGGCAAGACGTTGAGCGCCAAGGCCGGCGTGCCCTGGCCCGCCGCCATCGCGCATCGTGGCGCCTCCCATGATGCGCCGGAAGAGACCGCGCCGGCCTATCTGCTGGCCCGCGACCTGGGCGCCGACTATCTCGAGCTCGACCTGCAGCGCACCAAGGACGGTGTGCTGATCGCCTTCCACGACGACAAGCTCAAGCGCACGACCAACGTCGCGCAGGTCTTTCCCGATCGCGCCGACCAGCCCATCAGCGCCTTCACCCTGGCCGAGCTCAAGCAGCTCGATGCCGGCTCCTGGTTCAACGCCGCGTTCCCTGATCGCGCCCGGCCCTCATTCGCCGGCCTGAAGATCCTGACCCTCGACGAGGTGATCGACATCGCCGAGGGCGGCACGCACAAGCCCGGCCTCTATATCGAGACCAAGGTGCCGGCGCAGTTTCCCGGGATCGAGAAGGACCTGAAGGCGAAGCTCGACCAGCGCGGCTGGCTGGCGGCGCGTCCGGCGCCGGCCGGCTTCGATGCATCGAAGACCGTGGGGATCGCCTATACGCCGGGCCGGGTCATCCTGCAGACCTTCGACAAGAGCAGCCTGGAGCTGCTGCAGAAGGAAATGCCCACGACGCCCAAAATCCTGCTGCTGTGGCTGGGCGAAGACGGCATCACGCCCAAGGACACCACGACCAAGGCGCCCCCCGGCGGTCCCGAACTCGCCGCCTACTACGCCCGCCAGGAAGTGAAATCGCGCGATGAATTCGCCGACTGGGTGCGCTTCGGCCAGCAACACGGCGCCATCGGCACCGGCCCGTCCGCCGCGCTCGCCAACGGCGGCGACCAGAGCTACGCCGACCTGGTGCAGCCGTGGATGAACGAACTCACGCACACCGCGGGCCTCGTCATCCACGTCTACACCGTCGACGAGCCGGCCGATTTCAAAGCGGTGATGGCCCGCGGCGTCGACGGCATCTTCACCAACCGCATCGCCGAACTGCTCGCCTTCCAGGGCCGTGCACCGGCAACGCCATCGAAGGCCGACATCCTCGCCCGACACAAATACTGACGGCGACGGAATCACGCGTCCCTGATACAGCTGTCATCCCGAGCGCAGCGAGGGATCTTGTGAAAGTGACGCACGCGTGCGCCTGCATCGAAAGATCCCTCGCTGCGCTCGGGATGACAGCGGGCAGCGAATCCTAGTCTGTCGCCGGCACTGAATGGTGCTCGTGCTGGATGCGCCAGGCCCCGTCGACCTTGCAAAGCCCGATGGTCAGTCGAAACTGGAAGCCGTCCGGCACGGGAGGGCCACTGACCGTGGCCGACCCGCAACGCATGACGGCAGCCGCAAAGGCCGCGGTGTCGCCGGCCCATATGTGCAGCTCTTCGATGTCGAAGGCTTGACCGGGTTGATGATAGGCGAAGAACAGATCCCAGGTGCTCCGGTACGCCGCCAAGCCCAGCGACCGCAGCGGCGGTGGCACATCGAACATCACGATATGGTCGTCGTGATGCGCCACTATGGCCGGCAGGTCATGTCGCCGGACGGCGTCCGCCCAACCTTCGATGAGCGCCCTGATCTCGGCTTCCGCGGTTCCATCCCGTTGCGACATCGTGCTTGCGCCTACGAATAGCCGCCCCGAGGACGAACGAGGCGTTTTCAATCCTACATGGGCTGACGGACGCTCCGCCACCACGCGTCGATCCGATCGGCGTCAGCGGGAACGACGGTGAACAACGGCGCGGCAAACGCTTCCCAGGCCGCGAAACAGGCCGCAGAGACGGACGTCAGCAAGGGTGTTCCTGCCTCGATGGCCGCGCCGAACGCATCGCGCAACCCGCTGCCGCCCGCTTCGAGCTTGCCGAACTTGCTCAGCATCACCAGATCGCAGCCGCCGGCGACATCGCGCCGAACGGCAGCGGCGGCCGCGAGCACGCCATCGCTCGCCAGATGGCAGCCTGTCGACCCCGGCCCGAGATCCTGGAACATCGCAAAGCGCTCGCCGCTGCTCAGGCTGCGCAGGTAGCCGGCACTGCAGGCACGATCGGGCAGATCGTGATCCTCGGCGATCACGCCCGCCAGGCGGCCGGACGCTTGCCAGCGCTGCGCCAGGCCCCGGAACAGATCCTGGACCCGCGCGCCCGGTGCGCCCTGCACCACGGCGATCTTCTTCATGAGCTCAGCCCATCCGTGACGACGCTGTATATGCGGAACTATAGCGAATGGACATGACAGGTCCAGGGTCATGCTCGTACAAGCGCCTCACAGCAGGCATAGAGTCAGGTCGGCCTGACGCGTCGTCCACAGGAGGATCATGTGAAGACCTATCAGCACTTCATCGGCGGCCAGTATGTCGATCCGCTCGGCGGCAAGTGGATCGACAGCATGGACCCCTATCGCGGCGAGGCATGGGCGAAGATCCCGCAGGGCTGCGCCCGCGACGTCGATCGTGCCGTCAGCGCGGCGGCCCAGGCCATGCAGGGCCCGTGGTCGAAGCTGACGCCCTCGGCGCGCGGCAAGCTGATGCTGAAGCTGGCCGATCTTGTCGCCGCCAACGTCGATCGCCTGGCCGAGGTCGAGGTGCGCGACAACGGCAAACTGCTGGCCGAGATGCGCGGCCAGCTCGCCTATCATCCCGAATGGTGGCGCTACTTCGGCGGGCTGGCCGACAAGATCGAGGGCGCCGTCGTGCCGATCGACAAGCCCGACACGTTCGCCTTCACGCGGCACGAGCCGATGGGCGTTGTGGCGGCGCTGACGGCGTGGAACTCGCCGCTGCTGTTCATCGCCTGGAAATGCGCGCCGGCGATCGCCGCCGGTTGCACCGTCGTGGTCAAGCCGTCGGAGTTCGCCTCGGCCTCGACCTTGGAATTCGCCGCCCTCACCAAGGAAGCCGGCTTTCCCGACGGCGTCTTCAACGTCGTGACGGGCCTGGGCCAGGAGGCCGGCGCCGCGCTGGTCGATCATCCAGGTGTCGCCAAGATCACCTTCACCGGCTCGGACGCGACGGGCGCCAAGATCTACGCGCAGGCGGCCAAAACGATGAAACGCGTCTCGCTGGAGTTGGGCGGCAAGTCGCCCAACATCGTGTTCGCGGACTGCGACCTGGGCGCAGCGGCGGCCGGTGCCATCTCCGGCATCTTCGCCGCCACCGGCCAGACCTGCATCGCGGGCTCGCGGCTTCTGGTGCAGAACTCGATCAAGGACGAATTCAGCAAGAAGGTCGTCGAACTCGGCCGCACCGCCCGCAAGGGCGATCCGATGAAGCCGGACACCAATATCGGACCGGTCACGACGACACCGCAGTATCGCAAAATCCTCGACTACATGGAGATCGCCAAGGCCGAGGGCGCACGCTGCATCCTGGGCGGCGGCGCCGCGAGCGACCTGCCGGGCGGCCAGTTCGTCGAGCCGACCATCTTCACGGACGTGAAGCCCGAGATGCGCATCGCCCGCGAGGAGGTCTTCGGACCGGTGCTCTCGATCATCGGCTTCGAGGACGAAGCCGAAGCGGTGAAGCTCGCCAACGACACGATCTACGGCCTGGCCGCGGGCGTCTGGACCAAGGACATGAACCGGGCGCTGCGCATGTCGGCGGCGCTCAAGGCCGGCACCGTCTGGGTCAACACCTATCGGGCGATCAGCTACATGATGCCGTTCGGCGGCATGAAGCATTCCGGCATCGGCCGTGAAAGCGGCATCGAGGCGATCCGCGAGTATCTCGAGACCAAGAGCGTGTGGATCTCCATGGCCGAAGGCTCGCCCGCCAACCCGTTCGTCATGCGCTGAGGCGCGGGATGGCGCCAGCGTGCTGGCAGCCCGGCGATCAACGTCGCCGGGCTGCTGATCGTGGGCGCGTGCCACGGCGCAATCAGGGCGCCGTCAATGAGAACATCTGGACGGATTGCACGTCGTCGGCGTACTCGGCGTGGATTGCCAGGCTACCGAGCACAAAACGATCCCAGGGCGGTTTCTTTCCCAGGATCGGCAGCACGGTCGCCTCGCCTGTGCGGCCGGGCGGACCAAGAAGGCGTCGAATCGCGACCCGTGACATCATGAATGTCAGACCACCTGGGATGGGATGCGCAAAACCGCTGTAGCCATCCTTTCCGGCCGCGTAGAGCTGTACCGTGTCGATGTGCTTGTTGTCGGGCAGGACGAAGGAGAGACCCGCGTCGCGGACACTCACATAGGTGCAATCGCCGATCGACTGGACAACCGGATGCTGCGCCTTGAGCACGTCAAGAAGGTCCTCGATCGACCGGCCGAGGAGCGTCTCCACATTGTTCATGAGCGCGGCCGCCACAGGAGCGCACCGCAGCGGCCGTACGCTACGCGCCGACGTTCAATCCTGTTCATAGATCAACCATGCCCGATCGAAGCGACGATCGCGGATGTCCTGCTCCCGCATGAGCACATAGAAAGCGCCCGGCAGGTCGAGCCCGACGGCCTGGTCGCGGCCGATCTGCAACACCAGCTTCCAGTCCTTCGCGTCGGCCAGCAGGCGCTTGGCGGCATCGCTCTGGTAGGCTTCCGGCCGGCCGGCATCGATGCCGTTGGATGCCAGCTGGCTGGTCGACTGCATCCCGTTCTGGATCGCACGCGGCCAACCGCCCAGTTGGTGGTTGCGGTTGCCGTCATCCGTCGGCCATCCCAGCGACGCAATCCAGTCGCCGTACATCGACGCCGCCTCCTGGTCGATCTGCAGCATGTCCCACGATGCATCGCCGACCGGGATCGTCGTGACGACGGATCGCGGCGACACGGCCGCCGGCTTGAACACCGTCCACGGCGACAGCCTGGCCACGTCAGCGAGCTTCGCCGGCAGCGGCGCGCGCGCCAGCGACGATACCGGTGTCTGGTCCCAGATCAGCCGGACGCCCACGGCCGACCGTGGCTCGAAGGTCGCCGGGTTCTGCCAGTAGTCGTGAAACAGCAACAGGCGACCGTGATCGGGCAGGCTCTTGTCGAAGCCGGGTGCTTTGGACAGCGTCGCCAGATCGAACTGGCCGATGAAACTCAGCGGGAATGCCGACGACACCGCGTCGGCCATCGCCAGACGTTCCTGGCTGTATTTGGCCGCATGCTCCGGCGATGTCGGGGCGGTCAGGGCGTCAAAATCGACACCCTTGTCCGCACCCGCCTTCTCCATGATCTCGCGTGTCGCCTTGGCCGCTTCCGCGCGCTGCCGGCGCCGCTCCTCGACATGCTTTCGTCCCTCCTCGGCCGGCAGCCACGGCGGGACCACGCCGGCATCGGCGAGCGCGTCGGCGGCCTCCTTGCGGTAGGCTTCGGCAAGCGATGTGGCGCCGTCATACGGCGGCCGGGTCGGCCATGCGACATCCTTCGCCAAATCCGGCAGGCCGCCGATCTTGCTGGCGCCGGCCGGAATGGACGCCTCGTCGCGTACCGTTGTCTCCAGGACCAGCGCCGGCAACGACCGGTCGGCGATGCGCCGAGCGGCGCCCCGCGACATGCCCGTTTCGTGCAATCGCGCGATGAGTTCGCCCTTGCTCGTCGGCAGTGTCGCCTGCTGCTGGTCGCCCTGCTGCGCGTGACTGGATACGTCGATCGCACTGAGCGCACCCACCATGACGGCGACCCCGGCGATGGTCCTGATGGTCTTGTTCATCCCGGTTCAACCCCGCGATCCAAGTCCATCATTACTACTCGCCTCCGGCGCCCTGGTCGATGCAGGCCCATCGACGCCGATGGGCACCGCTCTTTGCCAGTAGCAACTGATCTTTTCTCACCGGCGAGAACGAACGCGACGGTAGAGCTGCCGGAAGGGCCGTCCCCGGTTCAGGCCGTCGCTCGCTTCCGATTGAGCCAGAGGCCGGTCACGATCAGGAGCACGGTCACCACCTGCAGGCCCAGCCCCTGCGCGGTGGGATGGATGCCCAGCAACGGCAACGAGATGAAGCGCACCGCGGTGGCGTCCAGCACACCGGCCTCCTGCAGCGCCGCCACACCGTTGCCCACGAACACCACCGCCATCACCGCCAGCAAGCCCCCAGTGACCGCGAAGAACGGGCCGATCGGCAGCCGCACGCCATAGCGCAGGATCGCGCCGCCGATGATCACCAACAACAGCGCACCGGCCGCCATGCCGCCAAGTACCGCACCATGCCCTTCCGATCCCGCCTGGGCCCACAGCGTCTCATAGAACAGGATCACCTCGAACAGCTCGCGATAGACGGCGAGGAACGAGATGCCGGCCATCGCCCACAGCGTTCGCTTGCCGAGTGCCGTATCCACCTGCTCGCGGATGAATTTGTTCCACGCCTGCGCACTCGATCGACTGTGCAGCCACCATCCGACATACAGCAGCATTACGGCCGCCAGCAGCGCGGTGACGCCCTCCGTCACCTCGCGGTCGGCACCCGAGATACTGATCACGTAGCTCGCCACGGCCCATGTCGCGGCACCCAGCACCACGGCGCCCATCCAGCCGAAGTGAATGTAGCGCAAGGCGTCGCGCCGGCCGGTCTTCACGACGAAGGCGATGATGGCCGCCAGCACCAGGATGGCTTCGAGGCCTTCGCGCAGCAGGATCAGCAGCGAGCTGACGAACGCCGCCGTCGTCGACAGGTTTCCGCTGCCGAGCTTCTCGTCAGCCCGATCGAGCAGCGCCTTGATCTTGTCGACCTGTGCCGTCACCGCCTCGGCTGGTTTGCCATCGCCGATGGCCGAACGCAGGGCCATCATCTCTCGTTCGGTCTCGGTGCGCAGCGCCGCATCCACGTTGTCCAGAGCCGCCTCGACCAGTTCAAAGCCCTCGAGATAGGCGGCGATGGCCAGGCGTCGTGCCCCCTCGCGGTCGCCGCGGGCGTAGGCTTGCGCCGCCTCGTCAAGCTTGGCGCGCGAGAAGTCCAGCGGCGCCGGCGCCGCCGACTGCACGGCCTGGGGCTCCTGCGTCAGGTAGGCGCGCACGGCGTCCAGATCGGAGCCAGCCTGCGCCACTTCCCCCGGCGCCTTGGTCACGAGCGGTCGCAGACCATCGAAGACCGTCTTGCCCTCGCCGCGCCGCCATGCGGCTGCGCCCTTGGCGACAGTGTCGGAATCCGCCCGCAGGCCGGCGGCGAAGAAGGTCAGTGCCCAGCGGTCGGCCTCGGAAAGCTCGGAGAAGGCGCGCATCGACGTGCCGTCGACGCCGAGCGTAATGGTATTGTACAAGCCATAGAGGCTGCGCTGCCGCATGCGCGCCTCATCGTGGAAGTTGCTGGGGGCGGGTTCCATGCCCTTGGCCAGTTGCCCGTCGCCGCGTCCCTGCGCACCATGGCACGCAGCGCAATGCTCCGCGAACAACTTGCCGCCCGCCGCCACATCCGGCGCCTTGCGCGGCGCCACGCTCACCCGCCACGCCTGGATCACACCATTGCGCAGCGCGGTGGCAAGCGTCGACACCTCATCACCCGGCGCCTTGGCATCGATACGCTCCAGCAGGGTCTTCGCCTGCTGCAGCAACGCCGGCTGCGCCGGCTGCGACGGCAACTGGCCGAGCAGTTCGATCACCTGCGTCGCAAACTCGCGCTGCTCCTGGAATTCCTCGGCATTGAGAATTTTGCCGTCCTGCACGAACTCGGGATAGTCGACACTCACGTAGTCGAGCATATGGACGATCGTCTGCGCCTTGGCATCGTCGGTCGGCGCTGCAAATGCGGGGCCGTGCAGGCCCAACGCGAGTACGGCACACAACAACCACCGTCCGGCGGCCGCGGCCATCAACCTGCGAGGCCAATCGATCATTCTCATTTGCCAGCCCTCTACGCCCCTCATGCCTCGCACCTGATCGGCTTTCGCCGCCGCGATCGGCGCACAACCCCCGCGTTCAGCGGCTGCATCGCGGGACCATCACTGGCGCCGCATATTCACCGCCACGCAAACGTCTGCTGCTGATCAGGCATCTTGGTCCACTTTAGTGCAACTACGAACGAGTCGCAACTCGCCGCATGCGGCCTTTTCGGTAGAAAAGGCGTCAGAGTGGCGTCAGAAGGCACCTCAACCACATTGCCCGTGTGGATGACCGTGACGAGTCGCGCGGATGAACGAAACGCGCCGCTATGCGGATACCGCTGATGCGTTCGTCACGGCTCTCGGTGTGCCCGCTTCCGGTTCACCACCAGCGCCAGCAAGGTACAGGCTGCGCCGGACAGAAGATAAGCGCCGGCAGACATGAGGCCAAATTGGCTGGCCAGCAGAAGCGCGGCAAGCGGTGCAAATCCCGCACCGATCAGCCACGCGAAATCGGCCGTCAGCGCCGATGCCGTGTAGCGATAGATCTGGGCGAACCGCGATGCGATCGCACCTGACGACTGCCCGAAGGACAGCCCCAGCAGGATGAAGCCGAGAACCATGTAGACGGTCTCGCCGACAATGCCGGCATCGAGCAGTTGTGGCGCAAAGCCGCTATAGGCCGCGATCGCCATCGCCGATCCGAGCAGCAGCGCATCGCGTCCCACGCGGTCGGCAATGACACCTGACGCGACAATCGCCGCGACGCCGAACACCGCGCCGATCGCTTCGATCACCAGGAAGCGTGCGGGGCCGTCCTCGGTGTAGAGGAACACCCACGAGAGCGGAAACACCGTGACCATGTGGAACAAGGCAAAGCTTGCCAGGGGCGCGAAAGCGCCGATGGCGATGTTGCGTCCCTCGCGCCCGATCGTTTCGATCGCGGAAACAGGCTGAAGCGAACGGCTTTCGAACAAGCCCATGTAGTCCGGCGTTGCGACCATCCGCAGCCGGGCGAACAACGCAACGACGTTGATCGCGAAAGCGACAAAGAACGGATAGCGCCAGCCCCAGCCGAAGAAATCCTCGGCCGAGAGATTGCCGGCGAAGAACGCAAACAGGCCGCTCGCCACGATGAGTCCCAACGGCGCACCGAGTTGGGGAATCATGGCATACCAGCCGCGACGATGCGCCGGCGCATTGAGCGCCAGCAGAGATGCGAGGCCATCCCACGTGCCGCCCCAGGCGAGTCCTTGGCCGATGCGGGCCAGGGCCAGAAGCCAGGCGGACGCTGCGCCGATCGTGTCGTAGCCCGGCAGGAAGGCGATCGCGACTGTCGAGGTCCCCAGCAGAAACAGCGCGAGCGTCAGCTTCACCCCTTTGCCGTGGCGGCGATGAAGGGCTGTGAAGATCACCGTGCCAAAGGGTCGCGCCACGAAGGCGAGTGCGAAGATGGCGAACGCGTACAGGGTTGCGGTCAGCGCATCCGCGTACGGGAACACCAGCCGCGGAAAGACGATGACCGAGGCAATCGCATAGACGAAAAAATCGAAGAACTCCGATGTCCGGCCGATAACGACGCCCACGGCAATCTCGCCCGGGCTCGCCGTCTCATGGCTGCCGCCGTGTCGCACGTCTTGTTCGGCCATTGCCGGTGATCGCGTCATGATCGTTCAAGCCATCCAGAAGCATTCGCCGCGCGGCATTATCAGCCTCATGTTCTCGCGCTTTGGTCGGCCGAGACATTGGACAAAATGTCCAATGTCTTCCCTGCTGCGCCGCCGTTAGGGCTGTCTGCCGACCGGAGACCGTCGACAGGTTCCATCGTGCGACTCGTGAAGACCCTTGCGTTGCTGTCGCTCTGCGCCGCCGTGGGCGGCTGCAACTTCGTGGTGCTCAACCCATCCGGCGATGTGGCGGCACAGCAGCGCGATCTCATCGTCATCTCGACCGGGTTGATGCTGCTGATCATCGTGCCGGTCATGGTGCTGACCGGGCTGTTCGCCTGGCGTTACCGCCACGCCAATACCGCGGCACGCTACGAGCCGGACTGGGATCACTCGACCCATCTCGAGCTTGTCATCTGGGCAGCGCCGCTGCTGATCATCATCTGCCTCGGTGCGTTGACATGGATGGGCACGCACCTGCTCGACCCCTATCGCACGTTGGGACGTATCGATGCCGGACGCCCGGTGCCCGCGGCGGTGAAGCCGCTCGAGGTGCGGGTCGTCGCGCTCGACTGGAAGTGGCTGTTCATCTATCCGGACCACGGCATCGCCACCGTCAACGAACTCGCCGCGCCGGTCGACCGGCCCATCCATTTCCGCATCACCTCGTCATCGGTGATGAACTCCTTCTACATTCCGGCGCTGGCGGGACAGATCTATGCCATGGCCGGGATGGAGACCAAGCTCCACGCGGTCATCAACAAGCCTGGTGTCTATCCAGGTTTCTCAGCCAACTACAGCGGCGCCGGTTTCTCCGGCATGCGGTTCGCCTTCCATGGCATGACGGCGCAGGCCTTCGATGCCTGGGTGGCCAAGGCCAAGGCCGGCGGCGGCGCGCTCGGAAGATCGGACTATCTCGAGCTCGAACGGCCGAGCGAAAACGAACCCGCGCGCCGCTACGCCAGCGTCGATCCAACCCTCTACAAGGCCATCCTCAACATGTGCGTCGAGCCCGGCAAGATGTGCATGGGCGAGATGATGTCGATCGACGCCCGCGGCGGACTGGGACTCGCCGGCACGTACAACACCCTGCCGCTGACCTATGACAAGCACACCCGGCGCGGTGCCGTGTTCGGTCCCGGACCGTCCTACGTCGTGGGCATCTGCACCATCGACGAGCTCGACGTGGAGATGCCCCAACCCCTCGCCGCTCCGCGCCGGCTGACGCCGATCACCGGCCGAGGACTGGAACGCCCCATGTTCACGCCGGCACGACCCTCGGCGACGCCGCCCTTGGCCGGAACACGATCACAATCCTGACGGGAACGGCATGTTCGACGATCCGAACCTGACGAAAGCCATCTTCGGCCGCCTCACATGGGAGTCGCTGCCGCTGCATGAGCCGATCGTGGTTGCCACCTTTGCCGCCGTGGCGCTCGGGGGCGCGGTGCTGCTCGGTGCGATCACCTATTTCCGCCTCTGGGGCTACCTGTGGCGCGAATGGTTCACGACCGTCGACCACAAGAAGATCGGCATCATGTACATGGTGCTGGGCATCGTCATGCTGCTGCGCGGTTTCGCCGACGCGATCATGATGCGCCTGCAGCAGGCGATCGCGTTCAACGGGTCGGAAGGCTATCTCAACGCGCATCACTATGACCAGATCTTCACTGCCCACGGCGTGATCATGATCTTCTTCGTGGCCATGCCGCTGGTCACCGGTCTGATGAACTATGTCGTGCCGTTGCAGATCGGCGCGCGTGACGTCTCCTTCCCGTTCCTCAACAATTTCAGCTTCTGGATGACCGTCGGCGGCGCCGTGCTGGTGATGGTGTCGCTGTTTGTCGGCGAGTTCGCGCGCACCGGTTGGCTTGCCTATCCGCCGCTGTCGAATATCGGCTACAGCCCCGACGTCGGCGTCGACTACTACATCTGGGCGCTTCAGGTTGCCGGTGTCGGAACAACGCTGTCAGGCATCAACCTGATCTGCACGATCGTCAAGCTGCGCGCGCCGGGCATGACGATGATGAAAATGCCGGTCTTCACCTGGACGTCGCTCTGCACCAACGTCCTGATCGTCGCATCGTTTCCGGTGCTGACCGCGGTGCTCGCACTGCTGTCGCTCGACCGCTATGTCGGCACGAACTTCTTCACGAACGACTTCGGCGGCAACCCGATGATGTATGTCAACCTCATCTGGATCTGGGGCCATCCGGAAGTCTACATCCTCATCCTGCCGCTGTTCGGCGTCTTCTCCGAAGTAACCGCGACCTTCTCGGGCAAGCGCCTGTTCGGCTACACCTCCATGGTCTATGCGACCGTGGTCATCACGATCCTGTCCTATCTCGTCTGGCTCCACCACTTCTTCACCATGGGATCGGGCGCCAGCGTGAATTCCTTCTTCGGGATCACGACCATGATCATCTCGATCCCGACCGGCGCGAAGATGTTCAACTGGCTGTTCACGATGTATCGTGGCCGCATCCGGTTCGAACTGCCGATGATGTGGACGGTGGCTTTCATGCTGACCTTCGTCGTCGGCGGCATGACCGGCGTGCTGCTCGCCGTGCCTCCAGCCGATTTCGTGCTGCACAACAGCCTGTTCCTGGTCGCGCATTTCCACAACGTCATCATCGGCGGGGTGCTGTTCGGTCTCTTCGCCGGGATCGCCTACTGGTTCCCCAAGGCGTTTGGATTCAAGCTCGATCCGTTCTGGGGCAAGCTCTCCTTCTGGTTCTGGGTCGTGGGGTTCTGGTTCGCCTTCATGCCGCTCTACGTGCTCGGCCTGATGGGGGTCACCCGACGGCTGCGCGTCTTCGATGATCCTTCATTGCAGATCTGGTTCGTCATTGCGGGCTTCGGCGCCGTCCTGATCCTGCTGGGCATCGCCGCATTTCTCGTGCAGATCGCGGTCAGCGTGCGGCGCCGCGAGGCCTTGCGCGACACTACCGGCGATCCATGGGACGGGCGCACGCTCGAGTGGGCGACCGCCTCGCCACCACCGGACTACAATTTCGCCTTCACGCCGGTCGTCCACGACAACGATGCCTGGTGGGACATGAAACGGCGCGGCTACCGGCGGCCGGTCTCGGGTTTCGGTGCCATCCGCATGCCGAGCAACACCGGCGCGGGGATCATTCTCGCAGCGCTCAGCACGGCGCTCGGCTTCGGCCTGATCTGGTACATGTGGTGGCTGGCCGCCTTGAGCTTCGCGGCGCTGCTCGCGGTCGCCATCGGTCACACGTTCAACTACCACCGGGAATTCGATATCCCCGCCGGCGACGTCGAGCACGCGGAGACCGCGCGCACGCGCCGGCTTGCGGCGGAAGCCTGATCCATGAACGTCATCACCGCCCAGCCCGCGAACGCAGCCCCGGTGTTCCATCTGGAAGACGAGCACACGCATGCCGCAGGCGGCAGCACGATGCTCGGCTTCTGGGTCTACCTGATGAGCGATTGTCTGATCTTCGCCATCCTGTTCGCCACGTATGGCGTGCTCGGCGGCAACTACGCGGCGGGCCCCGCGCCGAAGGATCTGTTCGATCTCAATCTGGTCGCCCTCAACACGGCGATGCTGCTCCTGTCGTCGATCACCTACGGCTTCGCCATGCTGGCGATGGGGAGAAACCATATTGGCGAGACACAGGCATGGCTTGCCGCGACCGGCCTGTTCGGGCTCGCCTTCCTGGGAATCGAGGTCTACGAGTTCGCGCACCTGATCCACCAGGGGGCAACGCCGCAGCGCAGCGCGTTCCTCTCTTCTTTCTTCACGCTGGTTGGAACCCACGGCCTGCACGTGACTTTCGGCCTGATCTGGCTGACGACGCTGATGACGCAGGTCGCACAGCACGGCCTCACCGAGGCCAATCGCCGGCGGCTGACGTGCCTCAGCATGTTCTGGCACTTCCTCGATGTCGTCTGGATCGGCGTCTTCACGTTCGTCTATCTGATGGGAATGCTGCGATGACCGCACACGCCTCCCCTTCGAGTCCCGCCGCCGCCGGCCATTCCGAAGACCATGGGCATGGCTCGCTGCGCGGCTATCTGATCGGATTCGGTCTTTCGGTCCTGCTGACCGCAATCCCGTTCTGGCTCGTGATGGGCGATGCGCTGGGCAGCAAGCTGGTGACCGCGATCACCATCATGGTTCTCGCCGCGGCGCAGATCGTCGTGCACATGATCTACTTCCTGCACATGAACGCACGGGCGGAGGAAGGATGGACCATGATGGCGCTGATCTTCACCATCATCATGGTCGTCATCGCGCTGAGCGGCTCCCTGTGGGTCATGTATCATCTCAACACCAACATGATGCCGCTGCACGACATGAGCCGCATGCCATGATGGCTGGCACGACGACAACGCGTGCCAACAGCCACAACATCGCGGCGGCACATGACACGCACCCTGCAGGACCGACCGGACGCTCCGCGTGGACGCTCGGCTTCCTGGCCCTCGCGGCGGTGATCGCGATCGCCGGCTCTGCCGCGTTGGGCGTTTGGCAGCTTGAACGTCGTGCCTGGAAACTTGCTCTCATTGATCGAGTCGAACAGCGGATCCATGCCGTGGCGGCTCCCCTGCCGCAATCCAATGCCTGGTCACGGATCAATGCGAAGGACGACGCCTACAAGCGCGTCAGCGCCAGTGGCCGTTTCCTGCATGACCACGAGACGCTGGTGCGGGCTGTGACGGCGCGCGGCGCCGGCTTCTGGGTTCTTACGCCACTACGGACCGATGGCGGGCCGACGGTCCTGGTCAACCGCGGCTTCGTTCCGCCCGATCGGCGCGATCCGGCCAGCCGCCGGGAAGGCAACTCGGCCGGCGTGGTTCACGTCACAGGACTCCTGCGGACGACGGAACCGGGCGGGGCATTCCTGCGGGCGAACGATCCGGTCGTGGACCGCTGGTACTCGCGGGATGTCCCGGCCATCGCCGCAGCCCGAGGCCTTGCCGACGTCGCGCCCTTCTTCATCGACGCCGACGCCGCGCCCAATCCGGGTGGATGGCCGATCGGCGGTCTGACGGTTGTCGCGTTCAGCAACAACCACCTGGTCTATGCCCTGACCTGGTTTGCCCTCGCATTCATGCTCGGCGGCGCGCTTTTGTCCGTGGCGCGCCGGGAGTGGCGTTGGCGCAAGGATGGCCTAGAGTCAGGGTCGTGTACCGCTTCGAACCCCGTTCATGACAACCGGCATGGGGTTGCCGTCCCGGATCGCCGATGATGAGCCTGTTACCCACCGCCGATGGAGACACCCAGAGACCGTCGCGGCGTACGGAAGAAACGCCGGACGCGCGCTGGAAGTCGATCCTGGCGTCGTCGGGCGCCCAAGACACCACGAACCGGAAAAACATGGCGCTGCTGATCCAGCTGCGCTGGACAGCCGTCATTGGCCAGGTCGTAACCGTCATCGTCGTGCACGGGTGGCTCGGCATCGCCCTGCCGCTTGGCCCGATGGCCGCCGTGATCGCGGCCCTGGTGGCGCTCAACCTGGCAAGCCTTGCCTGGATCCGCACGCGCACCGACGTCAACAATCGTGAGCTGCTGCTGGCACTGATGTTCGATGTCGCGGCGCTCACCGCCCAGCTCTATCTCAGCGGCGGGGCGACCAACCCGTTCACGTCGCTCTACCTGCTGCAGATCACGCTCGGCGCCGTCCTTCTCGACGCTCGCTCGACGTGGTCGATCGTGGCGCTCACCGGCGCGAGCTTTGCCGCCCTCGCCGTCTTCTACCGCCCGCTCGACGTTCCGCGCCAAGGCCTTGCCGACCCGTTCAGCCTTCATGTCGTTGGCATGTTCATCGGCTTCCTGCTCAACGCCGTCCTGCTCGTGGTGTTCGTCACCCGCATCAACCGGAACCTGCGTGAGCGCGATGCCCACCTGGCCGCACTGCGCCAGCACGCCGCCGAAGAGAACCACATCGTCAGGATGGGGTTGCTGGCGTCGGGGGCTGCGCACGAGCTCGGCACGCCCCTGGCGTCGATGTCCGTGATCCTGAGCGACTGGCGGCGCATGCCGGCGCTGACATCGGACCAGGAGGTCGCCGAAGATCTCCGCGAGATGGAAGCGTCGCTTCAGCGCTGCAAGGCCATCGTCACGGGCATCCTCGTCTCGGCGGGTGAAGCGCGCGGTGAAGGGTCGTCGGCGACGACGGTCAACACCTTCCTCGCCGAACTCGCCGAGGAATGGCGCACGGCACGGTCGGTGACGACGTTCACCTTCACGAACGCTTTCGGGGCCGACCTGGCGATCGTTTCGGACGCGGCGCTGAAACAGGTGGTGTTCAACGTCCTGGATAACGCGCTTGACGCATCGCCGGCCTGGATGGCGCTGACAGCCGAGCACCGGGCCGACGTTCTGGTCTTGCGCATCAGCGATCGAGGTCCAGGCTTCTCGTCCGAGATGCTCGCACAGCTCGGCAAACCCTATCACTCCAGCAAAGGCCGCCCGGGCGGAGGACTGGGTCTGTTCCTCGTCGTCAATGTCGTGCGCAAGCTGGGCGGTCAGGTCACAGCGCAGAATCGTGCACATGGTGGGGCGGAGGTGACCTTGACGCTGCCCCTGGCGATGCTCGCGATCGGAGGCGAACATGCCAAATGACCGGGTGCTGCTGATCGTCGAAGACGATGCGAGCTTCGCACGAACGCTCCGGCGCTCATTCGAGCGCCGGGACTATACGGTGATGGTTGCCGCCGGACTCGACGATCTGCGCACCGCACTGGCGGTGCAGTCCCCCGGCTATGCCGTGGTCGATCTGAAGCTCGCAGGCGTCTCGGGCCTGGCCTGCGTCGAGGCACTGCACGCCCACGATCCGGACATGCTGATCGTCGTTCTGACGGGCTTCGCCAGCATCGCGACCGCCGTGGAGGCGATCAAGCTCGGCGCCTGCCACTACCTCGCCAAGCCGTCGAGCACGGACGACATCGAGGCTGCGTTCCGCAAGGCCGCGGGCGACACCGAGGTCGCCCTGGCCGAACGGCCGACCTCGATCAAGACGCTGGAATGGGAACGGATTCACCAGACATTGATCGAGACGGATTTCAACATCTCCGAAACAGCGCGGCGCCTGGGCATGCACCGACGGACCCTGGCCCGCAAGCTCGAGAAGCGTCCAGTGAAGTGACACGGGCCGGCAGCTCCGTGCCGGCGTACAGCCGCCAGGACCGGTCGCGCGGGAAGGACGCGACGGCTTCACCGTAACCGACACTCGGCGGGTGCCCAGAAGTGCACCTAAGTCATTGATTTTCCGCAATAAAATGGCGGAGGGGAAGGGATTCGAACCCTCGATACAGGTTTAAGCCCGTATAACGGTTTAGCAAACCGCCGCCTTCAGCCGCTCGGCCACCCCTCCGCGGGAACCGTTCAAGACCCGAGCAACCTATAACCACGCCGGATGCGCGGTCGTTCTAGCCTTGCGGGTTCTGGCCTGTCAATCGAACCGGTTCTTCATCCACCGCCCTGATCACACGGGCTCAGGCCGAACGGCGCGCCCACGTCCTCCGAATTTTCGACCGCCACCCCTAAGTGCGGCGAGGAATTTTGTGGCCGACGATCGCCAGCAGCTTCCTCGCGTCGCTCGATGACGCCACGGCGTGTCAGGGGACGCGCGGCCGGCATCGATGATCATGCGTATAACCGGGCGTTGCAGTCGCCAGCTTGACGCACAACGTCACCGCGCGGCGTTGCTGTCGGCTCGTTACCGGCTGCTCTCTTGACCGACGCGATTCACGCGCGCAGGCTCCCGTCCCGCGACCATCCGCGTATCACCACCGCGTCCTTCCTGGCATTCTATTTGCTGGACTTTGCCACGCTGCAAGGAGCCCTCGTCCATGTCCGTCAATCGTCGACGTCTTCTGACTTCCGCTGCCGCCGGCATTGGCGCTGCTTCCGTCGGACCCTTCTTCATCCGCGACCTGCGCGCCGAGGATGTCGTGAAGATCGCCGGCATCCACGACACGTCGGGCGGTCTCGACATCTACGGCAAGCAGATGGTCGCGACCATGGATCTCGCCGTCAACGAGATCAACGACAAGGGCGGCGTGCTGGGCAAGAAAATCAAGCTGATCAACTACGATCCGCAGTCCAACATCCAGTTCTACACGCAGTACGCCACCGAGGCGGCGACCAAGGAGAAGGTCGCGGTGGTGCATGGCGGCATCACCTCGGCCTCGCGCGAGGCGATCCGGCCGCTGCTGAAGCGCTTCAACACGCTCTATTTCTACAACACCCTCTACGAAGGCGGCGTGTGCGATCGCAACATCTTCTGCACCGGCTCGACGCCGGCCCAGACGCTCGAAAAGCTGGTGCCGTACCTGATGAAGAAAGCGGGCAAGAAGATCTACACCATCGCCGCTGACTACAACTATGGTCAGATCACCGCCAAGTGGGTGAAGAAATACGCACAGGACAACGGCGGCTCGGTGGTACAGACCGACTTCTTCCCGCTCGACGTCACCGATTTCGGCCCCACCATCAAGAAGATCCAGGCCGCCAAACCCGACGCCGTGATGTCGGCGCTGGTCGGCGCGGCACACATCTCGTTCTATCGCCAGTGGGCGGCCGCCGGCATGAACAAGCAGATTCCGCTGGCCTCCACCACCTTCGGCAACGAGGTGGTGATCACCTCGCCGGAAGAGCACAACGGCATCCTGGTGGTGTTCGGCTATCTCGAAGGCATCGACACGCCCGTCAACAAGGCGTTCGTCGAGACCATCCGCAGCAAGTACAGCATCCCGCACATGACCGAACTGGCGGCCATGACCTACCACGGCGTGCACATGTGGGCCGAGGCTGTCAAAAAGGCCAACTCGATCGACCGCATGAAGGTGATCGAGGCGCTGGAAAGCGGCCTCACTTTCACCGGCCCCGCCGGCAAGACAACGCTGGACGCCAAGACGCACCACAACATCCTCGACGTCTATATCGGCGAGGCGCGCGACAAGAAGTTCGTGGTGCTGGAGAAGTTCCCCGTACAGATGCCGGCCGATACGGCCGCCGTGTGCGATCTGAAGAAGAACCCGAACGACAACAAGCAGTACGTCATCGACGTGAAGACGTGATGCTCCCTTCTACCCGCGAAGGGGGAGAAGGTGCCCCGTTCGACGCTTGCGTCGAAGCACCTGGGGCGGATGAGGGGCGTTTTGATCTGTAACCGACGAGGACAGGGTAATGTCGGCTGCTGAGTGGGTTGCAGACCGCGAAGCCCCTCACCTTCCCATCGCCGGCGCGATGGGCCCCTTCCTCTTCCCGCCTGCTCGGGGAGAGGAGCCCTAGCTATGGACTACGCCGTCATCCTGGCGCTGCAGATCGGCAGCGCCATTGCGAGCCTGGTGCTGATCAGCCTCGGACTGGCCGTGATTTTCGGCATGATGCGCATCATCAACCTGGCGCATGGCGAGTTCCTGATGCTGGGCGGCTATGCCGCCATCACCGCCTACAACAACGGCGTCAATCTGTGGATCGCGATGCTGCTGGTGGCACCGCTGACGGTCGGCCTGTTCGGCATCGTGGTCGAGCGCCTGATCATCCGCCACCTGTACGGCCGCATGATCGACACCATGCTGGCGACCTGGGGGCTGAGCCTGGCGATGATCGGGTTCGTGACGGTGGTGTTCGGCAACACGGTATCGGGCATCTCCGCACCGCTGGGCAGCCTGACCATCGGCGCCTACCGCACCGGCGCCTATGAGCTGTTCCTGATCATCGTCGCGGCGCTGCTGCTGGTGGTCGGCTGGCTGGTCCTGCGCTACACGCGACTGGGGCTGATCGCACGCGGCACCATGCAGAACGCGGCCATGGCGGCGGCGCTGGGCGTCAGCCCGTCGCTGGTCTACGCGGTGACCTTCGGTGTCGGTGCCGCGCTGACCGGCCTGGTCGGCGGCCTGCTGGCCCCATTGTCAGGCGTGGTGCCCACCATCGGCGCCGCCTACATCGCCAAGGCATTCATCACGGTGATCAGCGGTGGTGCTGCGATCCTGTCGGGCACCGCCATCGCCTCGGGCCTGCTGGGCACCATCAACACCGCGATGACGTTCGCCTTCACGTCCGTGCTGGGCGAAGTCGCCCTGCTCGTCGCCGCCGTCGTCCTGCTGCGCATCCTGCCGCAAGGCATCACCGGCCGCTTCTTCCAGAGGTCGCTGTGAGCCGCGCCCTGCCCATCATCGGCAACGTCGCCGCGCTGCTGGCAGGGCTGGCGGTGCTGTTCGGGTTGCCGGCGTTTGCCGAAACCTACGTCATCATCAACGCCACGATCTTTGCCAGCTTCGCCATCCTGGCGCTGTCGCTGGCCCTGATCTGGGGATACGCCGGGATCCTCTCGTTCGGTCAGGCGGCGTTCTTCGGCCTGGGCGGCTACACCTACGCCGTCGCCGCCATCAATTTCGGCGACACCACGGGTGCGGCGGCGCTCGCCATCGCGCTGCCGGCGCTGTTCGCCGCCCTGCTCGGCTACTTCATGTTCTGGGGCCGCATCAGCGATGTCTATCTCGGCGTGATCACGCTCACCGTATCACTGATCCTCTACCGCTTCGTGAACCAGACCGCGGGCGAGGAATGGAACATCGGCGAGGCACCGCTGGGCGGCTTCAACGGCATTCCCGCCACGCCGATCCTGAACTGGCCGGGCCGCCCGGGCGAACAGCTGGCGCCGGAGAACATCTTCAGCCTCGCGGTCGGGTTGCTGATCCTGGTCTATTTCGGCTGCAAGGCGCTGTTGGCCACGCGCTTCGGCCGCATCGTGGTGGCAATCCGCGAGAACGAAACGCGCGTCGCCCTGCTGGGCTACGACACGCGCCTGTACAAGCTCGCGGTCTTCGTGGTCGGCGGCGCGCTGGGCGGCTTGTCGGGCCTGATGTTCGCCAATTCGGTATTCGTCAGCCCCACCATGTTCAGCCTGCCGGTCAGCGGCCAGATCATCATCTGGGTCATCATCGGCGGCCTGGGCACGCTGATCGGGCCGATTGTCGGCTGCATCCTGATGCAGATCCTGACCAACTGGCTGGGCACGCTCAACCAGGTGCCGGGCTTCGGCTGGGTCGACCCCAACCTGGTGCTGGGCGTGATCCTGGTGGTGTTCGTGCTGCTGGTGCCCAAGGGCCTGACGGCGCTGGTGACGGATGCGTGGCGGTGGATCATCCCGTCTCCCCGCACCGGCGGGGAGGTGGACGCCGCGCCGCGGCGGCCGGATGAGGGGCTTCGCGATGCCAACCCTTCTGGCGAGGTTGCCCAAACGCAAAGCCCCTCATGCGGCCCTTCGGGCCACCTTCTCCCCGCCTTCGCAGGGCGAAGGGAGGAAACCCCATGACCGCCCCGATCCTCGAGACGCGCGGGCTCACCATGCGCTTCGGCGGCGTCGTGGCGGTGAACGGCGTCGATTTCCGGCTGCAGGAAGCCGAGCTGCGCTGCCTGATCGGCCCCAACGGCGCCGGCAAGAGCACGTTCTTCAAGTGCCTTACCGGCCAGCTGCGTCCCAGCGGCGGCGATGTCTTGTTTCGTGGCAACAGCATCGCCGGCAGCGACAGCCACGCGATCGCCCGCCATGGCGTCGGCATCAAGACCCAGGTGCCCAGCGTCTTCGATGGTCTCTCCGTGCGCGACAATGTCTGGCTCGCCGCGGCGCGTACCAATCCGGGGCGGCTGGCCGAGCGGAAGACGGACGAGGCCCTGCAGCGGGTCGGCATCGGCGCCATCGCCCATCGCATCGTGGGCCAGCTGGCGCACGGCCAGCGCCAGCTCGTCGAGCTTGCCATGGTCGTGGCGCCCGAGCCCGACCTGATCCTGCTCGACGAGCCCGCCGCCGGCATGACCGACGATGAAGTCGATCGCCTGGTCGGCCTGATCAAGGAGCTCAACAAGCGCCACGCGCTTGTCGTGGTCGAACACGACATGCAGTTCATCCGCCGCGTCGCCAAGACCGTGACCGTGTTCCACCAGGGCGGCATCCTGGTCGAGGGCGACGTCGCCGACATTCTGGTCGATGCCCGCGTGCGCGACGTCTATCTCGGCAAACAGGCAGCGTGATCGGAGGCGATGATGCTGCGCGTCACCGGTCTCGCCTCGGGCTACCAGAAGATCCCCGTCGTCATGGGCATCGACGTCACGGTGGATGATGGCGCGTTCGTCGGCGTGCTGGGCCACAACGGCATGGGCAAGAGCACCCTGCTCAAGACCCTGGTCGGCCAGCTGCCCGCCACCGCCGGCCGCATCGAATTCGCCGGCAGCGACATCACGCGGGCCCCGACGCACATCCGCGCGCGGCTGGGGCTGCGTTACGTGCCGCAGGGACGCCAGATCTTTCCCGGCCTGTCGGTGCTCGACAACCTGCGCATGGGTGCGGCCGGCGCCGGGCTTGCCGACGAGGTGATCGACGGCGTGCTCGAGGAGCTGCCGCGGCTGAAGCCGATCCTGGGCCGCGCCGGCGGTGTGCTGTCGGGCGGTGAGCAGCAGATCCTGGCCTTGGCACGCTGCCTGTGCGGCCGCCCGAAGATGATGCTGCTCGATGAGCCGACCGAAGGCATTCAGCCATCGATCATCGAGGAAATCATCGATATCCTGCTGCGGCTGAAGAGCAAGAGCGGGCTCACCATCATGCTCGTCGAACAGAACCAGGATTTCATCCGCCGCCTGGCCGATCGCGTGCTGATCATCCAGAAAGGTCGCATCACGGGCGAGGTTGCGCCCGAGCGCCTGGGTGATCCGGCCTTGATTGCCGAGTTCGTCGGCATGGAAGCGACGTAGGTTTTCTGCAACCGACAAGGAGGGACTGCCATGGGTAGCGTCAAGATGCCGACAGCGGCCGAACTCAGCGCCGTGGGCAAGCAGCTCGGCATGAATCTGTCGGAAGCCGACATCGCCTTCTTCCAGGAGACGATGGCCGGCAGCGTCGCGGCCTACAACCTGCTGGAAACGCTGCCCGATAACCTGCCGGCGGTGAAATACCCGCGCACGCCGGGCTACCGGCCCGAGGGCGAGGAGAACAAGTACAATCTCTGGTACGTGAAATCAGAGATCAAGGGCGCGCCGTCGGGCAAGCTCGCCGGCAAGCGCGTGGCGATGAAGGACAATGTCTGCGTCGCCGGCCTGCCGATGATGAACGGCGCCTCGACCCTGGAAGGCTACGTGCCCGACGTCGACGCCACGGTCGTGACACGGGTGCTGGATGCCGGCGCCACGGTGGTCGGCAAGGTGCATTGCGAGTACTTCTGCTTCTCCGGCGGCAGCCACACCAGCGCCGCCGGCCCGGTCCATAATCCGCGCAAGTACGGCTACTCGGCCGGCGGCTCCTCCTCGGGCAGCGGCGCCGTGATCGTCACCGGCGAGGCCGACATGGCGATCGGCGGGGACCAGGGCGGCTCGATCCGCATGCCGGCGGCCTATTGCGGGATCGTCGGACTGAAGCCGACCTGGGGCCTGGTGCCCTATACCGGCATCATGCCGATCGAGCTCACCATCGACCACACCGGACCGATGACGGCCAACGTTGCCGACAATGCCCTGATGCTGGAGGTGCTGGCCGGTCCCGACGGACTCGATCCGCGCCAGATGGGCTGCACCACCGACACCTACACCAAGGCGCTGGGCGGCAGTGTCGCCGGCATGAAGATCGGCGTGGTCAAGGAAGGCTTTGGCCATCCCCAGTCGGAGAAGGTTGTCGACGACCTGGTGCGCAAGGGCGCCACGCGCTTCAAGGAGATGGGCGCCACGGTCGAGGAGATCTCCATTCCCTGGCACCTTACCGGCATGGCGGTGTGGTCGGCGATCGCCAGCGAGGGCGCCACGGCCCAGATGATGAATGGCAACAGCCATGGCTTCAACTGGAAGGGTCTCTACGTCACCAGCCTGGTCGATGCGCATTCGGCCTGGAAGAGCCGTGCCGACGAGCTGTCGGACACGTTGAAGACCACGATCCTGTTCGGGCAATACGCGCTCAACAAGTATCGCGGCCACTACTACGCCAAGGCACAGAACCTGGCCCGCAAGCTGGTGGCGGCCTACGACACGGCGCTGGCCAAGTACGACCTGCTGCTGATGCCGACGCTGCCGCTGCGGGCCACGAAGCTGCCCGAGCCGGGCGGCCCGCGCATGGACATCATCAATCGCGCCTTCGAGATGCTGCCCAACACCGCGCCGTTCGATGTCACCGGCCACCCGGCCATTACGGTGCCGTGCGGCATGAGCGACGGCCTGCCGGCCGGCCTGATGCTGATCGGCAAGCATTGGAACGAGTCGACGATCTATCGCGCCGCCGACGCCTACGAAAGGAGCCACGACTGGAAGAAGGTGACCGCGTAGTTAACCCTTCATGTCGAGCGCAGCGGGGCATCTCCTTGAAACGGGGCCTCCTCGCTGCGCTCGGGGTGACAGCACATTCAAGAGTCCCCCATGATCACCATCACTGCCATCCTGCGGGCCCGCAAGGGTACGGAAACGACATTGCATCAGGCCCTGCTGGCGGTGGCCGCCAATGTCGCGCGCGACGAGCCGGACACGATCGACTTCTTCATCGCCCAGGGACGCGACGATCCCACGATCTTCACCACCTACGAACGCTTCACCGATGAAGCCGCCATGGACCGGCACAACGGTTCCGATGCCGTCGCCGCCTTCTTCAAGGTGGCGGCGCCGATCCTCGATGGCGACGTGATCCTGCACACCTGCCGCGAGGTCAGCACCAAACGCTGATCATCGGGTATTTTGCCTCCCGAAAGACATCTGCCTGTAGCGCTGCCGGGTCACTTTGGCGGGAGCGACTGCGGGTTTTTTGGGCTTGTTCTTTTCGTGTGGACCATGGCTATGTTGCGTTTCGTTTACCGCGTTTGCCCGCCACAGGAGGCCTCAGGTGCGGAGGCTGTTGACCACTGCGCTTGCGTTCGGCCTCGCGATGGCTGATCCCGTCGATGTGCTGGCCCAACCGGATGTCGCCGGTGCCCGGGCTGACGATACGGTCTATCTGGTCGATGGTTACCTGCCGCGCTTTTCGCTGAAGAAGGCGATGAACAAGCGCTACGGCGTGGCTTTCGACAAGCTGCAGACCACGATCCTGCAGCGCCAGATGAACGGCGAAGCGCTGACCTGCTCGACACAGATCCTCACCGAGGCCCACTGGCTGATCCAGTACACCAACGAGACCGCGCGTATCGACCGGCGGTTGGAGGACCTGCGCCGCAGCCTGAACTATCCGGCCACGCGCCAGCGACAGGCCGAGTTGCAGTCGCCTGAGGATGGCTCCTGGGGCGGTTGCTACGAGGAGTGGTTCCTGCGCGTGCACGCCAGCGCCGATCCCATGAAGGTTCTCGCACGCCAGGGCGGGCGCCCGGCCCATCCCCTGAAGTTCCTCGAGCCCGTCAACACGCCGCAAAAGGTCGCCACCTATCTGCGGCCGCTTCTGGTGTCGCAGGTACAGCACAACGGGCGCAATCATCGCAAGGAACTGAACCTGATGATCGCCGGGCTGGGACAGATCCTGTTCCTGCCTGAGCTCGCGTACATGTTCGATCCCTCCTTCCCGCGCGAGGAAATCGCGCAGGGCCTGCGCGATTTCATGGACAAGGAGTGGCAGGATCCGGAGACCGGCTATTGGGGACCGTGGTACGAGATCGACGGCAAGATCGTCAAAACCGAGGACCTCAGCATCACGTTCCATATCGCGAGCTATCGCGCCGGCCAGATCCCGCGCATCCGCGAGATGGTACGCACGACGTTGCGCATCCGCGACCGGCGCTATCCGTTCGGCTGGCACGACCGCGGCACGCAGAACAACCACCATGCCTATGACGTGGTGCGCCTGCTGCGCCTGGGCTGGCCGCACATGTCCGACGAGGAGAAGGCCAACGCCTGGGCCGAGATTCTCATCATGATGGCCCGCGCGCGGCGGCTGTCGATGAACACCCTGGCCGAGTTTGACGCCAGCCCCTACAGCAGCGTCGACGAAGCCTACTATTTCGGCGTGTCGCTGTTCGACGAGCTGGGCTACTTCCGCGACTCCAAGCGCTTCTGGGCCTTCTGGCCGACCTGGAAACCCGACGATTCCGAGGAGCTGCGGCAGAAGATCCTGGCCAACATCGAGCGGCTGGGCGTCCGCACGCCGATGATGCATGAAGCCAAACGCAAGCTGCTGGCGACCGATTGACTATCTTTGGACCGCGCGCGTCCACGCGCGCATCGGCGCGTCAGCGCCGACGATGTCTCGCTCTGCGCTTCGCGCCGAGCGAGTGCGGGCGTGGACGCCCGCGGTCCAAAAACTAACGCGTGCGCTCCAGGTCGGCGATGCGCCGCTCCATCTGGCGCATGCGCCCTTCCAGGGCTGTGACCTGATCGGCCACGTCATTGAGCCGGGTGGCGGTCCGTTCGCTGTCGACCGCCAGGGAACTCAGGGCATTGCCGATCGCCAGGACCAGAAGGTAGTGCTGCCGTTCGGACATCGACTCCTTCTGGGCATGCGCCGGGCCAATCACGAGTCTCTCCCAGGCCATGCCGCCCACGGTCGCTGTCGCCACCCCCAGCGCGAACGCAAAAAGCACGCGGCGTGACATGTAGCCTCCTGAACCTCGGATGTCGCGTATCACGGTACCGCCATGCCCTTCTTCACCGCCGCGCGCTGGCCCATCTGATCGAACCAGCGACGCACATGGGGGAATTCGGCGAGATCGATCTTGTGCCACTCATGACGGGCCGCCCACGGATAGGTGGCGATGTCGGCAATGCTGTACTCGCCGCCGCCGCACCACTCGACCGCACCCAGCCGCTTGTCGAGCACGCCGTAGAGCCGGCGCGTCTCGTCGCTGAAGCGCTTGATGGCATAAGGCACCTGCTCGGACGCGAAGCGCACGAAATGGTGCGTCTGGCCCAGCATCGGGCCGAAGCCGCCCATCTGCCACATCAACCACTGGATGGCGTCGAAGCGCTTGGCGCGATCGGCGGGCAGGAAGCGGTTGGTCTTGTCGGCCAGGTACAGCAGGATGGCGCCCGACTCGAAGCAGGCATAGGGCTGCCCACCCGGCCCGTCGGTGTCGATGATGCCGGGAATCTTGTTGTTGGGACTGATCTTGAGGAAGTCGGGCGTGAACTGCTGGTTCTTCGTGATGTCGATCTTGTGCACGGTGTAAGGCAGCGCGCACTCTTCCAGCATGATGCTGATCTTGCGCCCGTTGGGCGTCGCCCAGGTATAGAACTCGATCATCGTCCCCCCGACTTGTCGCGACCTGCAGGATGTCGCGACACTAGGCCATTCGCCCCACCCCGGCAATCGGGCAGGCGATCACCCGCGGCACGCCGGGTCGGTCACGGATGTCCGGCGGCGGAAGGGTGGTGACTCGTCGGACAAGGTCTTCAGGAACGCGATCAGATCATCGATCTCGCCGCTGTCCAGGCGCAGCGGCTTCAGGATCCGCTCGCCGTCGGCATGCAGGCGCTCCTCGTTCAGTTCGGAATAGTGCCGCACCACAGAACGCAAATCGGGCAGCGAGCCGTTGTGCATGTAAGGCGCCGTCCGCGCCACGTTGCGCAGCGACGGTACCTTGAACTCACCGAAATTGCGATGCTGCAAGGCGACATGCCGCGTGCGCAACCGCGTGTTACCGCCGGCATCGTCGTTGTGAGGTCCCAGCAGATTGAAAGGATCGGCCTGCAGCCGACGAATGCCGTCATGCCGACCGGGGTCGACACCGCCGCCCGGCCGGAAGAACGGCACGCCGATGTCGGCGAACTCGCCGTTGGTGAACAACGGCCCGACATGGCAGACGGAGCAGTTGCCCCTGCCCATGAAGATCGCCAGGCCACGGCGTGCATCGTCGGGATAGCGCCGCATGGCCTCGCGGTCATCGCGTGCCAATGCGTCGCGAAAATCATCGAAGGGCGTGCGGCCACTGACGAGCGTCTCCTGGAATGCCGCCAGCGCCTTGCCCGCGGCAATCAGCACAGCCTCGTCGGCCATGAACGCCGGCGGTTGACCGAAGACGCGCTCGAAGCGGCAGGCCAGGTCGTCATCGGCGCGCACGCGCTCGGCGATGCGCGATGCCGAGGACGCCATCTCGCGCGGTTCCAGCAGCGGTCGCACGCTTTGAGCCCACAGCGAATCGTGGGCACCGTCCCAGCCGTACCACCGATTGACGCCGACGTTCCACAGCGCCGGTGTATTGCGATCGACTGTCTGTTTGCCGACGCCACGCGCGAAGCCGTCGGTCCAGTCGAGCGACGGCGTGTGGCACCAGTCGCAGGCCATGCCACCGTCGCCCGAGAGCCGACGGTCGAAGAACAGCCGCTCGCCCAGGTCGATCGCCGCCGGTTGGCCCGACACACGATTGCTGGGATCACGCGACGGCGGCGATGGCCACGGCCCATGCGAGAGGACGCGCCGGCGTTCGGTATCGGTGAGCGCCGTCGATTGCGCCTGCAGCGACGCCAGCGGCAGGCATGTCAGCGCCGCGGTCAGGATGGCCATCGCCGCGCGCCGGATCACCATCACTCCACCACGATCTCGTCCATAAGGCGCTCGACACTCTCGCCACTGCGCAACTCGACGATCAGTCGCCACTGGCCCGGCATGTGAAACAGCAGACCCTCGACGCGATAGCGTCCGCCGCCCAGCGGCGTGACGCTGGCGCGGTAGTTCATGCCGTGACGATGTGCCGGCATGTCTGCGTCCACGGTGAGCGACTCCACGGGCTTGGCGCCCTCGCCCGCGCACACCGCCAGCTCGACCGCGAAATGCGCGCCGACGGCAATGGTCCTTGGTTCGGTGCGATACGCCACGACACGGCCCGGGGTCCGCAACACGCCCGACGCCTCACCGATCAACGGCGGTTCGCACGCCTGGCTCGCATGGACAGAAGCGACAGCGATCGACGCCACGCCGGCAGCCAGCATGCGCGATCGCCTCATCGTCCCTCCATCATGCGGCCGAACACCGCGTCACCGGTCCGCCAGGCGATCCTTTCCGCGACCCCCTTCGGCAGGTCGGCAAGCCAGGTGCGTGAGAAGTTGGCGTGCTCTCCGATATAGTGCCAACGCTCGGGCGTGAACGTGTCGGTGCCGACCATGAAGCGATCGGGGAATTCCAGGAACGCCGCGCGCCACGCAGCATCGAGCTTCCCACCGGCGGCATGGTCGCTGCGGAAGGCAAGATCGCACCAGAGGTTGGCATGCTTGCGCAGCATCGCGCGCACCGTCTCCGGCGGCGCGAAGCCGGCATGCGCCCACAGGATGCGCGCGGTGGGGTCCTGCGCGAACAGCCGATCGACGGCATCGGCGTCAGAATGCGCGTGCAGGAACAGCCCGTACTGCTTGGCCAGCTGCACCAGGCGACGCATCACCGGCAGGTCGGCGTCGGCCCCGTAGATGTGGAACTCGCCGATCGCAACATAACGGTACTTCTTCAAGCGTTCTTCGACGTAGCCGACCACCGACTCGTCGCGCATCCAGGTGCCGATCTCGCCGCGCGTGCGATAGGGCCGCAACTCGGGCACGATGAGGTCGGGTGCGGCAGCATACAGGCGCTGCGTACCTTCATCATCGGAGCTCGAGACCATGGCGCGCTTCAACCCCGCATTGCGCAAGATCGCGACGGCTTCCGATACCGGTACGCTTTGCCACGCGTCGTGACTGTAGTGCAGATGCGCATCGAAAATCGGCAGAACGTCGGCGGACCGTGCCGGCCCCCATACGAGCGCCAGCAGGCTGGCCGTTGCCAGGATTCGCATCATTGGGGCACCCCACGGCTCCGTACCTTCTTGCTTGCACCCAGCGTACCACGACGCTGCCGATGCGCGCGACGGGCACGGCAGACCGGCTCATCACCAATCAGTGCGTCGTCTGACACACGCCTCGGGGGAACCACGGCTTTCCGCCGCCGTTGGTTGACAGCCACTACCTTGGAGCGGGCCATGGACCGCAAGACCGCGGCGCTGAGCGCGAAAGCACAAATGACGTCGGGACCGCTGATCGCCGCCGACAAGGTCGAAGGCACCAGCGTCTACAACAAGGCCGGCGAGAAGCTCGGTACGGTCGACCACATCATGTTGGACAAGGCCAGTGGCCGGGCGATCTATGCCATCATGTCGTTCGGCGGCTTTCTGGGGATCGGCGAAAAATATCACCCACTACCCTGGAAAGAGCTCGTCTACGACGATGACAAGGGTGGCTACATCGTCAATCTCGACAGGCGACGGCTTGAGGGCGCCCCCTCCCACGCCGGCGACGACTTCCAGTGGACACCCGACTACGGCCGCTCCGTCGACCAGTACTACGGCGCCCGCTCCTTCTGGGACTGAGCGTTCCCACATTCGACACACGAAATGCAACGACGGCGGCGCCGGCGCGTTATACCAGCAACCTTGCTCGTCGCCCCTCGGTCGGCGGAAGAGGCCAGGCCGGGCGCGTGGTTGGACACCTTCGGACGCGCCCGGCCGACCTGCGATCCGGCACCGTCGTATTTTTCAGTAGTCCCCTTGAAGAACGCGTCATCGGGACCCAAATCGCGCTCCGCCATGGCATGATGTCCCTGGCGAGCTTGCGCGGAGACGCATGCGATCATGATCGAGCGTATTGCCCGAGCCATGTATGCGTCGGAGCACCTGGTTAATCGTGCTACCGGCCAACCCCTGGCATGGGAAAACCTTCCACCGGCCGTTCGACTGCGATGGCGCAAGCGCAGTCATGCGGCGATCGCGGCCATGCGGGAGCCCGAGCCCGCGATGATCGCCGCCACCAGTGCTGCCGTCAGTACCGACGGCATCGGCCAGCTGCCACCGAATGCAACAGCGAATGACGTCTGGCGCGCCATGATCGATGCCGCCTTGCGCCTCGAGGACAAGCGGTAGTCCGTCACGATCGAGATGCCGTCGGCAGACGCTCCGAGTCTTGGTGGAGGCGCGCCGCTGGTTGGCGCTCGGGTGACCGCTTGGGGGCCGCTGTCCGGTCGACGCGCCAGACGACAACGACGGCCCCCACCACCAGAGCGAAGCCAACCAGGAAAGGCCAGCTCAGCTCCTCGCCGAGGAATAGCCAGCCCAGCGCCACGGCAATGACCGGATTGACGAATGTGTAGGTCGCGACGAGCGGTGCCGGCGCGTGATCGAGAAGCCAGATATAGGCGGTAAAGGCGATCAACGAACCGGCAACCACGAGATATGCCAGCGCAGCCCATGACACGGCCGATATGTCGTCGATGGTGACCGCCTCCCAGTCGCCCGTCCAGAGGCTCAAGAGCAGCAGTACCACGCCGCCGCTCAGCAACTGCATCGCCGCGAAGTCGATCGCCGGCGTCGCGGAACCCTGGCGTTGTGACACAACCGATCCCGTCGCCCAGGAGAACGCCGAGGCCAACAACAACAGCACGATGACCGGATCGATCGCCCCACCGTTGGCCGCGCCGCCCTGCCAGGCGATGAACGCCACGCCGACCAGGCCGGGAAGCAATCCTATCAGGCTCATGGCGCCGGGGCGGCTGTCGGCCGGCCGCAGAAAGTTGATCACCACGATCCAGAACGGAATTGTGGCCAACATCACCGCGGCCAACCCTGTCGGCACGTGCTGCTGAGCGTAGGCCAGGACGCCGTGGCACCCGGCGAACAGCAGGACGCCGCTCAATGACGCCCATCCCCAGGTACTGGCCGACACCAGCCCGGGCCGCCGCAGTTGCACGAAGCCGAAGAGGATCACGCCGGCCACGGCCGTGCGCACACCCATCAGCAGGAGCGGCGGCAAGGACTTCAGACCCAGCGCCACCGCAAGATAAGTGGATCCCCAGACGACATAGATGGCCGCGAAGGCGGCAATGAACCGGCTCTGCCTCCACAGATGGACCATGGCGACCTCCGTATCCGGTTGGGCAGCACTAACCAGGTAACGGGTTAAGCCTGTGAGGTTCCCGCGCCACGGCGTGCGCAAAAAACCCCGCCGCATGCGGCGAGGCGTACAGCGGGGCGAGTCGTCATGCAGGGAGGACAGCTTGGGGGAACTGTCTCCCAGGAGGCCCGGGGAACGGAACCTCCCGAATCGCAGAACGGCCCCAAATCCCGAAAGTTCCAGAAACGGCCGGCGCGTAGGTCAGGGCCGCGATGTCTCGCGATGCGATGAATAGGCCGCCTGACGTCGCGCGTCGCGCAGACGCACGAAACGGACGAAGCCCTTGATGGCGAGCTTGACCGATTGAACTTCGGCCGGTGACGGGACCGGTCCGGTGTTACGCAGAATCTGCCGTAGCGCGAGAAGCCGTTCGCGCTCCTCGGCATATCGTGGTTGATCAGGCGTCTGGTCCAGCCACGCCGCGACAGCCTCCTCCGCCTGTGCGACAGAGAGAAGCTTTTCGGGGCCGGTGCCGATGCCCCACAATGCAGGCCGAATGAATTGTCCGCGCTCGGACATAGGATCTCTCACGGTCCCGGACTTCCCGGATACGGCGACCGATCACGTCGACAGCCGTATCCGGGGCCCGTGGAATGGCTACGCTCGACCCACCTTCATCAGGCTTCCCGGTCGATACCGGTGCAACGTCGATCAACGTTCACCCGTTGCGAGCCATTTGGTCGCATGCTCCTTCTCACTTCGGGCTGTCCGTCCTGCCGGGTGCTGTATCGCTCGGAACCTCGGCGGTGCTGGGTGCCTGCGCTTTCTTGCCGTCCAGGACCAGCAAGACGCCGACCACCAATATCAACGCGACAAGCGACCCGAGAACGAGTCGCATGGACTGTCCTGGCGTTCCTGAGGCCATGGGTACCTCCTGCAGTGCCGACAACCCGTGTTACGGGACACGCGGCCGCATGGCCCGCGCATCGTCCGGTGAACGCGGTGGCGTGAGCGCTGTTCCCTGGAGCGTTCAGCGTCCTATCGACGTCACCCGCCAGATGACGTTGCCGACATCGTCGGCCACCAGCAACGCTCCAGTACGATCGGTGACGACGCCGACCGGACGGCCGAAAGCGGCATCATCGTCGCTCAGAAAGCCGGTGAGAACGTCCACCGGCGCCCCCGACGGCCTGCCGCTGGCGAAAGGCACGAAGATGACCTTGTAGCCGCTGCGCGGCTTGCGGTTCCACGAACCGTGCTGGCCGATGAAGGCGCCGCTGCGGTACATCGCGGGCAACGACGTCCCCGCGCCGAACACCAGCCCCAGCGATGCCGTGTGGTTGCCCAAGGCGTAGTCGGGTGCGATTGCCTTGGCCACCATGTCGGGCCTCGGCGGCACTACGCGCGCATCCACGTGCTGGCCCCAATAGCTGAACGGCCAACCATAGAAGGCTCCCTCCTTTACCGAGGTGAGGTAGTCGGGAACCAGATCACTGCCCAGTTCATCGCGCTCGTTCACCACCGTCCACAGAACGCCGGTCTCGGGCTGCCATGCCATGCCGTTGGGGTTGCGCAGGCCTGAGGCAAAGACGCCGATCTGGCCGGTCGCGCGATCGATCCGCAGGATCGCGGCGCGGCGCGCCTCGTTGTCGAGGCCGTTTTCACCGACATTGCTGTTGGAGCCGACCGTGACATAGAGGTGCGCGCCATCCGGACTGGCGATCAGAGCCTTGGTCCAGTGATGGTTGAGCGGTCCGGCCGGCAGGTCGGCAATCTTGGTGGCGGGCGCGTCGATCCGGGTGGCGCCTACGGTGTATGGAAACCGCACCACCGCATCGGTGTTGGCGACGTAGAGATCCTGGCCGACCAGGGCCATGCCGAACGGCGAATTCAGACCGGTGATGAACGGGGTCTTCACCTCGGCAACGCCGTCACCATCGGCGTCGCGCAACAGGGAGATACGGTTGGCGCTGGGCACGCCGGCACCGGCCCGGTTCTGCAGCAGGTCGGCAATCCAGCCCTTCACGCCGCGGCCTTCCTGCGGTCGTGCCGGTGCGTTGGTCTCGGCGACCAGGACATCGCCGTTGGGCAGCACATAGAGCCAGCGCGGATGATCAAGTCCGGCGGCAAAGGCCTGGACTGACAAGCCGGCCGCCGGTACCGGCTTGGCACCCTGCGGCCACCCGCGCGCTGTGGCGATACTGACGGTGGGAACCAGGGATCGCGTGGGCTGCGGTAACGTCGGGTTGGGGCCGACGGAGGCTTCATCGGGCAGCTTGGCCGTATCGCCGCGGATCAGGAAAGCAGCCGCTGCCGCCACGATAGCGATGATCGCCACAGTCCCCAGAAGCACCTTCTTGATGATCGGGCGCATCGCCACTCCGCCTCACGATGGAACCGTAGGCCACCTATACGCGCAACGCGATTGCGATGCGCCGGTTGCCGCATCAAGGTCATCGTCGCCGCGCGAGGCTGACCGTGGGACCATCATGACTGCATACGTGATTTCGGATGTCGAGTTTCTCGATCCGGCGCAAGTCGACCGCTACCGAACCCTGGCCCAGGGCACCATCGCCCGCTATGGCGGCCGCTATCTCGCGCGCGGCGGCGCCGTCGTGCCGGTCGAAGGCGGCTGGGCGCCGAAAAACATCATCATCGTCGCCTTTCCGTCGATGGAACACGCGCGACAATGGTACCGCTCGCCCGAGTACGCCGAAGCCCTCGTCGTGCGACAGACGGCGCTCGATCGTCGGCTGATCTTTGTCGAGGGCGTGCCGCCGGACAGCACTGACGGCGCGAGCGTCCCGGAGGCGCCGTGATGGGTACGCCGTCCGAACGCCAGGTGAGCCGGACCGACCTGTTCCTCGCCTTCCTGAAGATCGGCATGCTGGGCTTTGGCGGCGTGGCGCCGTGGGCACGCCACGTGATCGTCCAAGAGCGCCGCTGGCTGACCGACAAGGACTACGCTGCCCTGCTCGGTATCGGCCAGGTGCTGCCCGGGCCCAATACGATGAATGCCGCGATCATGATCGGCGATCGCTTCCAGGGCGCCGGCGGTGCCGTTCTTGCCGTGCTGGGCATGATGGCGATGCCGCTGGTCATCCTGGTGGCACTGGCGTCGCTGTACGCCGCGTTCGCGGCAGTACCGGAGGTGCGCGTCGCCATCGCCGCCGCCGCTTCGGCCGCCGCCGGACTGGTGATCGGCACGGCGGTGAAGATGGCGGTGAAGCTCAAGCCGACGCCGCTGGCGCTGGTCTTCGGCGCCCTCTCCTTCGTGGCGATCGGGCTGTTGCGCCTGCCGCTGCTGCCGACGGTGCTCGCGTTGATGGCGCTCAGCGTTCTCGGCGCGGCGTGGGGGCGCCGGGCGTGAAAGACCATCCTCTGCTGCAGATCGCACTGACCTTCGCCTCGCTGTCGCTGGTCTCGATCGGCGGCGCCAATGTCGTGGTGCCGGAAATCCATCGACAGGTCGTGGACCAGTTCGCCTGGATGAACGATACGACCTTCGCCAACCTGTTCGCGATCGCCCAGGCGGCGCCTGGTCCCAACGTCCTGCTGGTCAGCCTGGTCGGTTGGCACGTGGCCGGCACCGCTGGACTGGCGGTGGCGACCATCGCCATCCTGCTGCCCTCGGGCCTGCTGGCATTCGCTGTCAGCCGGCTCATCGCACGATGGTCCGACACCCGCTGGATTGCCATCGCCAAGGCCGGGCTGGTGCCGGTGGCTGTCGGCCTGATCCTGGCCAGCGGCGTCGTCATGGCGCGCGCCGCCGATCACGATGTGCTGGCTGTCGCCATCACGGCCGCCACGGCCATGTTCGTGATCCTGAGCGATCGCAATCCGCTCTGGGCGCTCGCCACGGCCACCGCGGTCGGCGTCGCTGCCTTCCGCCTCGGGCTGTCGGTGTGACGCCGGTCGCTGCTGCCATGCAACGCCATCCCGCGCTCCGCGTTAGGTCTTCCGTACGGAATCGACGGAAGGGAAACCGCCATGGCACGACCGAGCTGGCAGGGGCATTTGCGGCTGTCGCTGGTCACCTGCCCGGTGGCGCTGCACAAGGCGACCACCGAGGCCCACGACATCCACTTCCATCTCGTGCATCCCAAGAGCCACAACCGCGTCCGGATGGTCGCCAAGGATCCCGATCGCGGCGAAGTGGCGCGGTCCGAGCTGGTCAAGGGCTTTGAGTTCAGCAAGGGCAAGTACGTCCTGCTCGACAAGCGCGACCTGGAATCGGTGAAGCTGGAGTCGACCCGCGTCATCGATATCGAAGAATTCGTGCCGCTGGCGTCGATCGACCGCATCTACTGGGACGCGCCCTATTACCTGCTGCCCAACGGCAAGACCGGGATCGACGCGTTCGCGGTCATCCGCGCGGCCATGGAAGACCAGGACAAAGTGGCGATCGGCCGCCTGGTCATGACCACCCGCGAGCGGGTCTGCGCCATCGAGCCACGCGGCGACGGCATGCTGCTGACGACGCTGCGCGCCCATGACGAGGTGCTGGCGATGAAAGACGTCAGCAGCACCAAGGTGCCAAAGCCCGACAAGCGCATGCTGGACATCGCCGGCAAGATCATCGACCAGCTGGCCGGCGACTTCGATCCGTCGCATTTCACCGACCGCTACGAGGAGGCGCTGCGCAAGTTGATTGCCGAGAAGCGCAAGGGCAAGCCGGTCCAGGTTGCGCCACCTGCCGAGTCGGAGGACGACGGCAAGGTCGTCAACCTGATGGACGCCCTGCGCCGCAGCCTGGACAGCGACGGTGAAACCAAACGGCGGGCCGACCGCTATCTGGCCGCCCAGACGCGTCGCAAGCGCGCACCCAGTCGGCGCCGGCCCCGCAAGCCGCGCCGCAAGGCGGCGTGAATGTTGGCGCGCGACCGCCTTCTCGAGGGACAAGGCGCCATCGTGACGGGCGCCAGTTCGGGTATCGGTGCGGCTATCGCCAGTGCCCTGGCCGCAGCCGGGGCCGCGGTCGGCGTCAACTACCGCAGCGGTGCCGATGCCGCCGACGCTCTGGTGCGCGAGATCCGCGACGCCGGCGGCCGGGCGATCGCGATCGGTGCCGACGTATCCAACGAGGATGCCGTGAGCCGCATGTTCGATGCCTTTGCCGATGCATTCGGCCGCATCGACATCGTCGTGGCCAATGCCGGCCTGCAGAAGGACGCGCCGGCCGCCGACATGACGCTGGCGGACTGGCGTGCTGTCATCGATGTCAACCTGACCGGCCAGTTCCTCTGCGCCCGCGAGGCCATCCGCCGCTTTGTCGCTCAGGGACCGTCCCCAGGCTCGCCGGCGTTGGGCAAGATCATCTGCATGAGTTCGGTGCACGAGATGATCCCCTGGGCCGGGCACGTGAACTACGCCGCATCCAAGGGTGGCGTCATGCTGATGATGAAGACGCTGGCCCAGGAGGTGGCATCCCGGAAGATCCGGGTGAACGGCGTCGCACCCGGTGCGATCAGGACGCGAATCAACGAGTCCGTCTGGTCCGATCCAGACCAGGCCCATGGGCTGCTGAAGCTCATTCCCTATGGCCGCATCGGTGAGCCCGACGACGTCGCCAAGGCGGTGCTATGGCTGGCCTCGGATGAGTCCGACTATGTGACGGGTACCACGCTTTTCGTCGACGGCGGCATGGCGCTCTACCCGGAGTTCCGCGACAACGGCTGAGGCGCGCGGTGCCACGCTCAGGCGCGCGCGCTCGGCCGGGCGGCGATCGTTTCACGCCAGCGCGTCAGGTGTACGGCGTCAGTCGGCACCGCTTCCTTGATCGCGCGTGAGAAGTCGACAGCGATGTAGCCCGCGATATCGGCGATGGTGAACCGGTCGCCGGCGACAAAGGCGCTGTCCGCCAGCCGCCGGTCCAGGTCAGCAAAAAACTGCCGGACGCGCTGGCGCCCGCGTTCCGCCAAGGCCGGGATCTGCTCGTAGTTGACGGGACCGGTGATCGCCCTGCCCTGCAAGCCGCGCGCCGTGTTGCGAAAACACTCGGCGACCGCCATGAAGCCATTCATCTCCATGTCGCGATGCCACATGGCAATGACGGCGCGCTCCTTGGCGTCCCGCCCCATCAGGTTCGGCTCGGGAAAGACAGCATCGAGATACAGGCTGATGGCATTCGAATCCAGCAGGCAGGTGCCGTCGTCGAGTTCGAGCACCGGCACGGTGCCCTGCGGGTTGATCCTACGGAAGGCGTCGCTGAGCTGCTCGCCCTTGGCAAGATCGACTTGAATCGTCTCTATCGTGATGCCCTTCTCGGCAATCAGCATGCGCACGCGCCGTGGACTGGGTGCCGTGGAGCAGTCATAGAATTTCATGGCGTTTTCCCTGCCATCAGTGATGTACTCAGCGTCGAGGCTTTTTAGCCTATCGATCCTGCACTATATCCATGCGTCGGCTGCTCTTGCAGTAAGGGAACCGCATCGCACCAATGCGGTTGTCCGGAGGAGCCGCGCTGGGGTTCGCTGTCTGCGCACGTAGTGATGTCCGCATCGGATAAACGAGATACGCAGATGGCATCACACGGTGATAGTGACCACCATTGTAGCGGTGAATGACGATGCAGGCACGTACCAGCCCTTCCCGTGACGCGAACAGGCTTGTTGGCAGCCGTATCCTCGTCGTCGAAGATGAGTTCATCCTCGCCTGGGAGCTGGAGCGTGAGCTTTACGCGGCCGGCTGCGCCAGCGTGCGGCTGGTAACCCTGGTCGAGGAGGCGCTTCGGGAGCTGCGCTTCTGGCAGCCCGATGGGGTCCTGCTGGACCTGCGCATGCGCGATGGCCTGTCGTCGCTGCCGGTGGCCGATGTCCTGCACGACCTCGGCGTGCCGTTCGTGATCGTGACGGGCCAGAATCCGGATGCCGTGTCCGAGCGACACCGCGCCCGGCCCTTCCTGCACAAGCCGTGTCCAACGGCCACCATCCTGGCGACCTTGAGCCGGATCATGGATGAGCCTGTTTCGACGGACGACCAGGTATCGCATCAGTCCTAGGAACCTGCGGCGTCCGGGGGCGTTATCGACAAATGCCGGCTCAAGGGGGGCCGTTTCTGATGGCTGACGCTTCTGTGGCGGCGGTTCGCGATTTCGAGCGCCTGATCAACGAGCCTGCTACAGTTCAAGACATGGCCAAGGCGCTTCAATTACCTCCCGGTACCGAACTCGGCGATGGCTACTTCGGCCAATTGCTGCAGGCGTTGCCGACGGCCGTTTACGCCACCGACGCCGAGGGCCGGATCGTTTTCTATAATGAAGCCGCCGCTGCACTGTGGGGATACCGCCCCACCTTGGGTGAAAGCGCATTCTGCGGCTCCTGGAAGCTGTACTGGCCCGACGGCACGCCCTTGCCGCACGACGAATGCCCGATGGCCCTGGCACTCAAGACCAAACAGGCCGTGCGCGGCATGGAAGCGGTTGCCGAGCGGCCCGATGGCACCCGCGTGCCGTTCGTCCCCCATCCAACGCCACTATTCGATGCTGCCGGCATTCTGGTCGGTGCCGTGAATATGCTGGTAGACATCAGCGACCAGCAGCAGATCGAGCAACGGCTGCGCGAGAGCGAAACACGTTACCGCAGTATCGTCGACAACGTCAGCGTTGCCTTCTGGGAGGAGGATTTTTCCGCCGTCGTCGAGATGCTGGTTGGTCTGCGCGCTCAGGGCGTCAACGATTTGCACGACTATTTCCAGGCGCACCCCGACCAACTGGCCGAGGCCATCCGCCGGGTGCGCGTCGTCGATGCCAACGACTTCACGATCGAACTCTTTGAGGCCGACGGCAAGCAGACGCTGCTGCGCTCGCTGAGCGACGTCTTCCTGCCCGAAACCGAGTTGATCTTCATCGACGAACTCGTGGCCCTGTGGGAGGGACGACGTCGCTTCACCGGCGAAACGGTGCTGCGGACGCTCAAGGGCAAGCGTCTCGACGTGATGTTCACCATGGTGTTCGAGGGCGAACGGGCCGAGCGCACGCTGGTGAGCATTCTCGACATTTCAGCCCGCAAGGCCGCCGAGCGGGCCGTCCTGGCGCAGACCTATCGCCTGGAGAAACTGAACCGGGTCGCGCGGGCCATCAGCAGCGATCTCCAGCTGGACCACATCGTGCAGACGGTGACCGACGCGGCGACCGAGTTGAGCGGCGCCCGGTTCGGAGCATTCTTCTACAACGTCATCGATGCACAGGGCGGGCACTACCAGCTCTATGCCCTCAGCGGCGCGCCCCGCGCTGCTTTCGAACGATTCGGCATGCCGCGCGCCACCGCGATATTCGCGCCGACGTTTCGCGGTACCGGCATCGTGCGCTCCGCCGATATCCGCCGCGATCCGCGCTACGGCAAGAACGTGCCGCATCACGGCATGCCGGTCGGCCACCTGCCGGTCGTCAGCTACCTTGCGGTTCCCGTCATCTCGCGATCCGGCGAAGTGCATGGTGGCCTGTTTTTCGGGCACGATCATCCCGGCGTCTTCACGCGTGACTCGGAGGACATCGTGGCCGCGATTGCGGCGCACGCGGCGATCGCGCTCGACAACGCCCGGCTGCTGCAATCGGCGCAGGCCGAGGCAACCTTCCGTCGTCGCGCCGATGAAGCCTCGCAGCGCCTGGCCGCGATCGTCGAGTCGACCGACGATGCGATCATCAGCAAGAACCTCGACGGGATCATCACAAGCTGGAACCGCAGTGCCCAGCGGCTGTTCGGCTACACGCCAGGCGAAGCGATCGGGCAGTCCATCATGCTTCTCATTCCGCCCGACCGTCACGACGAGGAGCTGACGATTCTGAGCCGCATCCGTCGCGGCGAGCATCTCGACCACTATGAGACCATCCGCCGACGCAAGGATGGTTCGCTCGTCGAGGTCTCGCTGACGGTGTCGCCGGTGCGCGATGCCGACGGAAGGATCGCGGGCGCATCGAAGATCGCCCGTGACATCACCGATCGACGCCGCGCCGAGGAGCAGCAGGAGCTGCTGGTGCGCGAGATGAGTCACCGCATCAAGAATCTGTTCGCCGTCACCAACAGCGTCGTGGCGCTGAGTGCCCGGTCGGCCCGCACGCCGCAGGACATGGCGACCGCCGTCCAGGGCCGGTTGAGCGCGCTGACCCGTGCCCACGACCTGGTACGGCCCAGCCAGGCACAGCAACGATTTGGACAGCATGCCAGCCTGCAGGCGATCATCCGCACGACCCTGTCGCCCTATGTCGAGGCTGCACGATCCACGCTGCATGACCGCATCGACATCTCGGGAACGGATGTGCCGGTCGGTTCTACCGCGATCACCAGCCTCGCGCTGATCCTGCATGAGTTCGCCACCAACGCGGCGAAGTACGGTGCACTGTCCCTGTCGACGGGAAGTGTCACCGTCGACTGTACCGTGGTCGGTGACGACATGCTCATGACATGGCAGGAGCGCGGCGGGCCGCCGTTGGCAGGACCACCCGAGAGCGAGGGATTCGGCGGCCAGCTCGCGAGGCGGATGGTGGCAGGTCAGTTCGACGGTGAAGCCACCTGGGACTGGCAACCCGAAGGCGTCGTCATCCGCCTGTCGATTCCCCTCGCGCGGCTCGCGACGTAACTTCCTTACGAAGTGCCCGAAGAGAGGCTCAGCGCACCGTCGCGGCAGTTTGGCCGAAGAGGATGCGGCGTTCCTCCTCGCTGTGTACCGTCTGCGGCCGGCGCAACTCGGCGCCGACGTCCTTGCCTTTGCGCACCGCGGGTCGCTGTCCCATGGTGTCGCGGAACCAGCGCCGCACGTTGGGAAACGTTTCGAGGTCCTGCTTGAGATTCTTGTACGGCACCACCCACGGCCAGATCGCCATGTCGGCAATCGAATAGGTGCCGGCGACGAACTCGCGATCAGCCAGCCGCTTGTCGAGCACGCCGAACAACCGGTTCACCTCGTTGGTGTAGCGGTCTTGGCCGTAAGTCAGCCGCTCGACCGGCGTAAACTGCGGCGCATAGACGTTGAAATGCGTCGCCTGCCCTGCCATCGGTCCCAGGCCACCCATCTGCCAGTTGACCCATTGCAGCGCATCGTACTTCCCGCGCAGGTCGTTCGGCAGGAACTGGCCCGTCTTTTCGGCGAGATACTGCAGGATGGCACCCGACTCGAAGACCGCCACGGGCGCGCCACCGCCGGTCGGGGCATGATCGACGATGGCCGGCATGCGGTTGTTGGGGCTGATCGCGAGGAACTCCGGCTTGAACTGCTCGCCGGCGCCGATGTTGACCGGCACCACGCGATACGGCAGCGCGCATTCCTCCAGCATGATGCTGATCTTCCAGCCGTTGGGTGTCGGCCAGTAGTAGAGGTCGATCATTTCCTGGAACTCCGGAGACTCGCAGTCATGGGTGGCACTCGCGCGCCTGAATCCTAGTACCGACTATCGCTAGAGTGTGACTCGGGATGACAGCTGTATCAGGGACACGTGATTCCGAGTACTAGGCCGCGTTGAACTCCGCCACCGGTCGGATTTCCAGCGCTCCCGACAGCAGGCCAGCGGCCTTGCGTGGCGCTTCCAGAAGATGGGCGATCTCGACCGCCTCCTCACGCGTCTCGCAGTCGACGATGTAGAAGCCCAGCAGCTGCTCCTTGGTCTCGGCAAACGGCCCGTCCACCACGACCGAATCCGCGGCCTTGAGCGTTGCCGCGGCCGTCGTCGGCGTCAGACGCGCCACCGGCCCCAGCTTGCCGCGCGCCTTGAGGTCGCGCTGGATCGATCTGAGCTCCGACATCATGGTCTCATGCCGCTGCGGGCTCAGCGCCTCTGCCTCGGCCTGGGAATTGTAACAAAGGATGGCATAGCGCATGCGCAACTCGCGGGTATTCCGTGCGGGTGCGGGAGTATGCCCCAGCCGCCGTGCAGCCGCGACCACAAGAATATTGCAAATCACTCGCAATTGCGATTAGTGCATGTCCGTCATGAACGCCATCGTGCACGCGCGCGACCGCCGGCAGGCCGGTGGTCGCTGGCAGAGGACCATTGCGCTCGGAGCCCGCATCGCGGCGGCATCCGTCGGTGGCTACGCTCTGGCCGCGGCGTGCGCCGCCTTCCTGGCGCGCGCCCTGCCGATGAGCCGGGTGGAAGCCGCCACGATGGCGACCTTGATCGCGCTGCTCGCCATGCCGGCGGCCGCAATCTGGGCCTTCGCAACCGCGACAGCCGGTCGCGCGCTGGGAGGTGTCGTGGCGGCGACGCTGCTGCTGGGCGCCGCCGCCTGGCTACTGGGGCCACCGTCGTGAACCGCAGCCTGCGGCAATCGATGGCGGGCCTGCACACCTGGTCGGGACTGGTGATCGGCTGGCTGCTGTTTGCCATCACCCTGACCGGTACGGCGGCCGTCTTCAGCTCGGAGACCAGCGGCTGGATGCAGCCCGAGGTCGCGGGCCGCGGTGAACCACGCCAGGCGGTGGAAAAGGCCGTGGCCTGGTTGCGGCAAGCGCAGCCCAAGGTGCGCGGTTGGTTCCTGGCCGTCGACGAGCGCACTGCCACGGTGCATGCGCTCTACGAGGATCGCACCGCGCCGCGCGGCTACCGTACCGCCAGCTTCGATGCCGCCACCGACACCCCGACGGCACGCCAGACGATGGGCGGCCAGTTCTTCTATCGTTTTCACTTCGAGTTGATGCTGCCCAACCCGTGGGGGCGGATGCTGGCATCGGCCGCCGCGATGGTGATGCTGATCGCCATCATCTCCGGCATCATCATCCACAAACGCATCTTCGCCGATTTCTTCACCTTGCGGCCCACAGGCGGCCAGCGCGGGTGGCTCGACGCGCACAACGTGTTCGGTGTCCTGGCCCTGCCCTTCCACCTGATGATCACGTTCACGGGCATCGTGCCATTGTTCAAGACCACGCTGCCGTGGGGGATCATCGCCAACTACGGCAGCGACAATGCGACCGCGTTGGCCGAGTTCTATCCCAGCCTCGCGCGGCGTGCGCCGACAGGTAACCCTGGCACGCTCGCCGACATCGGTCCGATGCTCACCGAAGCACAGCGCTATTTCGGCGGCGGCCGTATCGGGCGCGTCAACATCGCCAACCCGGGTGATGCCGGTTCCGTCGTCACCATCATGCGCAATGATGCCGATCAGCTTGCCTACATGGCACAGGCCGTCAGCTTCGACGGCCCGACCGGCAGGCTGCTCGGCGCCCACACCGAAGCGCGACCGGCGCGCAAGACGTTCGATGTTCTGTACGGCCTGCACATCGCACGCTTCGCGCCCGAGGTCAGTCGCTGGCTCTACTTCCTGTGCGGGCTGGCGCTGGCCGGCGTGATCGCCACCGGACTGAACCTCTGGCTCAAGGCACGCGCGCCGAACCAGGGTGTCGGTCACTGGCTGGTGGCACGCATGAACGTCGGTACCGTCGTCGGCCTGCCGATCGCCATGCTCGGCTTCCTGTGGGCCAACCGCGTGCTGCCGGCCGGATACGGGGAACGCTCGGCGGCCGAGGTCAACATCTTCTTCTGGCTGTGGGCTGCCGCCTTCCTTTACGCCCTGCTGCGCGCGCCGCAGCGGGCATGGGGTGAGCTCGCGTCCGTCGCGGCGCTGGCAGCGGGTTTGTTACCGTTCGTCTCCTATGCGCTCACCGGCCGCGGACTGTGGCAGGCAGTGACCGATGGCGATCGGCTATTCCTTGGTTTTGACCTGGTGCTGTTTGCTCTGGCGGCCTTGTGCGCCGTCATTGCCCACAAGGCTTTCGCGGCGGACAGTTCCCTCCGGCTGACGCGCAAAGGGCCCGCGGCGGCATGACCGCAATCGCCACGTTGCCGCTGGCATTCTCGGGACTGGCCCTGTTGAGCCTGTCGATGGATCGCCACGTGCGGCAGGCCGCGATGCGCCGGCATGGTGTGCGCCGCCCTGCCGGCTGGCTTCTGCTGGCACTATCGCTGGCGGCGGCGCTGGTGAGCGACAACTGGCGGTTCGGGCTGGTCGAATGGACAGGCATCATCGCCGCCGCGGCGGCCCTGGTGGTGCTGGTGCTGGTCTACCGGCCGCGTGCACTGCTGGGAGCTGCCGTCGCCGGCACGGCCCTCGGCCTGGCAGGCTGGGCCTATGCCTGCCTGCGCTGAATGCCGGTGATGTCGGATTTGCGTGACCGGCTCCTGGCGATCTTCGCCGAGCATCGCGCGGCGCTGACCCGCTTCCTGACGCGCCGGTTGGGCAGTGCCACCCTGGCCGAAGACCTCACCCAGGAGACCTGGGTCCGCGTCGCCACGGCGAGCACCGTCGGTACGACCGCGGCCGACAACCCGCGCAGCTATCTGTTCCGGATCGCCGCCAATCTCGCGATCGATCATCAGCGCCACGCCCATCGCGGCGTCGAGATCGAGGCACCGGCACCGGTGCTCGACGCCGTCGCCGATCCGGCACCGTCGCCCGAGATCGTCGCCCTTCATCGCAGCGAAATGGCGCGCCTGCTGCGTGCCGTCGACCAGCTGCCGCCGCGCTGCCGCCAGGTGTTCCTGTTGACCAAGGTCCATGAACTCTCCTACGCCGAGGTAGCCGTTCGTCTTGGCATCTCGCGCAACACGGTCATGGTTCACATGGTCAACGCGCTCGCCGCCCTCGATGCGCATCTGGCGCCAAGCGACGACGCCTAATGCTGCCCTGCCGCCTCGATCGTTCAACAGAGGAAGGGCGTACGCATGGGTAGTACAGCGACAGCGGCGGCATGACGAGCGAACAACCTGACACGGCAATGACCGCGGCACGGCACTGGTTCGTCCGGCTGCGGGATACCGATGCCACCGAGGCCGACCGTGCCGCCTTTGCGCGCTGGCTGGCCGAGGATCCGGCTCATCCGATCGCGTGGCAACGGACCCAGCGCCTATGGGCAAGGCTCGACGACCTCACGCCGCTGCTGCGCCGCCGGCTGCCGGATGTCGCCGAGGACATGCGCGTCGAGGTATTGCCGCCGCGCCGATCGACCGCCCGCACGCGGCGGGCCTGGATGCAGGGCGTGGCGGCGGCGGCCCTCGTCCTGGCGGGCGGCGGTTATGCGGTCATGACGCCGGGGCTGCTCGCCGACTACCGGACGCACACGGCGGAGCGGCGCACGGTGGCGCTGCCCGACGGCTCCTCCGTGGAGCTCGGCAGCAACACCGCCTTGTCGCTGGCCTTCGATGCCCAGACGAGGCGCCTGGTCCTCCACGCGGGCGAGGCTTTCTTCCAGGTGACCGCTGACGCCGGTCGCCCCTTTACGGTGGAAGCAGGTCAGGGCGTGACGCGCGCGCTGGGCACAGCTTTCAACATCAAGCGGCAGGCCGATGTGGTCATCGTGTCGGTCATCGAGCATGCCGTCGCCGTCGCTCTGGAGGGGCAACCGGCGGTTACCGTGGGTCAAGGCCAGCAGGTGCGCTACGAAGGCCAGCGGGTCGATGCCATCCGGCGGGCCGTGCCGGCCGATGTACAGGCCTGGCGCCAGGATCGCCTGATCTTTCGGGAGGCGCCGCTGCGCGATGTGGTGGCCGATCTCGAGCGCTATCGCAGCGGCCGTATCGTGATCACCGATGCGCGAGTCGGCCGCATCCCCGTCAGCGGCGTCTTCCACACCCGGCAGACCGATGCGGCGCTCGCCACCATCGCCGATACCCTGCCCGTGCGGGTGACCCGAGCCACGGACCTGCTGGTGCTCATCCGGCCGCAATGATGATCGCTCCCACCTGCCGGCGCGAAAAATTTCCCTCGCAGGCTAATTGTCGACGTACCGGTCCTTCGTATTAGCAATAGGACGCAAATGCGTCGCAATCGCATATGAACAGGGGCGGCAGACCATGCGCAAAGGACCAGGTGGACGGCAACAGTCCGCGGCATCATCGCGGCGAACGCCGCTCGTGGTGGGCGCGCTGGTGGTGGCATTGGCCGTTTCCATGGGGTCTCCCGACGCCCAGGCGCAACAGGACGGCGGCGCCCCATCCGCACAGCAGCCCGGCGTACACCGTTTCGACATCGCGGCGCAGCCTCTGACGTCGGCCCTGGTGCAGTTCTCCACCACCACCGGCCTGCAGGTCTTCTATGGTGCCGCTATCGCGCGCGATCTGACGTCGCCTGGTGTCGCCGGCTCGTTCACCCCGGTGGAGGCGCTGCGCCGCCTGCTGGCCGGCACCGGCCTTTCCTATCGCTTCACCAACCCGACGACCGTAACCCTGCAGGCAGGGCCGCAAACCGGTTCGGCCGACGGCACCACGACGCTGGCGCCCGTCACCGTCGATGGCTCGCGCGGCACGGGTGGTGGCGGGCAAGGCTATGTCGCGCGCCAGGGAACGTCGGGTACCAAGACCGACACGCCGCTGATCGAAACGCCGCAGTCGCTCTCCGTCGTCACGCGAGACCAGCTGCGCACCACCAAGCCGGCATCGGTCGCCGACGCGCTGGCCTATGTCCCCGGTGTCTCGACCCAGTCGCCGGCCTTCAGCCGCATGGCTGACGACCTCATGATCCGCGGCTTCAATGTCGCCACCGGCAATTTCGGCATCCTGCTCGACGGCATGAAGCTGCAGTCCAACGTCTATGACGGCGCCATCGAGCCCTATGGCCTGGATCGCATTGAAGTGCTGCGCGGCGCCTCGTCCACGCTCTACGGCCAGCTCGGCCCCGGTGGCGTCGTCAACGCCATCAGCAAGCGACCGACCGCAACGCCCCTGCATGAAGTCAACGTCGAGTACGGCAGTTACGACCGCAAGCAGGTCTCGGCCGATTTCGGTGGGCCGATCGGCAGCGACGGTAAATGGTCCTATCGTCTGACGGGACTGTGGCGCGATGCCGACAACTGGGTGCGCCACGTCCCTGACGACAAGCGCTTCATCGCCCCGGCGCTGACGTTCAAGCCTTCGGAATCGACGTCGCTGACGGTGCTGGCGAGCCTGCAGCAGGTACGCACCAAGTTCGCGCCGCCCATGCCGTACGCCGATCTGCGCAATGGCCGTGTCCCGCGCGATCTCTTCATCGGCGAGCCTGGCTACGACCGCTACGAGAGCGATGTCTATACGGCCGGCTACCTGTTCGAGCACCGGTTCAACGACACCTTCAAGCTGCGCCACAGCGCCCGCTATTTCCATGCCGATGCCCGCTGGGACTACCTGATGTACGGCGCGCTGCGCGCCGACGGCAGTCTGACCCGCTCGGTCAGCGACCGGCGCGAGAAATCGACCGGACTGACGACCGATACGTCACTGGAATCGACCTTCTCCACCGGCCCGCTGCACCACACCTTGCTGTCGGGTATCGACGTCTATCGCCGCACTTACAATTCGCATCGTTATCGCGGCACGGTGGCGCCGCTCAACAACGTGAACAACCCCGTCTATGGCCGCACGCCTCCGGTCGTGAACTTCAACCAGGACCGCGGTTCGGACAACACGAGCCTGCAGGTGGGCTTTTACGTGCAGGACCAGATCAAGGTTTTCGATCGATGGATCCTGCTGTTGGGTGGTCGCTTCGATTGGAACGACAGCGAGTCGAAGAGCTACCTGACGCGCAACACGACGCGCCAGAAGGATCAGGCCGTTACCGGCCGCGCCGGCCTGGTCTACCTGTTCGACTCCGGTATCGCCCCCTATGCCAGCGTCAGCCAGTCCTTCGCACCGACGCTGGGCACGACCCGCAACGGCGACGCCTTCAAGCCCACCAAGGGCCTGCAGTATGAAATCGGCGTGCGCTACCAGCCGCCGGGCAGCACGCTTCTGCTCAGTGGCGCGGTCTATGACCTTACCCAGACCAACGTGACGACAGTCGATCCCGCCGACCCGACCTTCCTCGTGCAGACCGGCAAGGTGCGCTCACGCGGTGTCGAACTCGAGGCGCGGGCAAAGCTCGGCAACGTCAACCTGATCGCCGCCTACAGCTACACCGACGCCCGCATCATCAAGTCCAACGAGCCGAACATGCGCGGGCACGCGCCTGACCTCGTGTCGCCCCACACTTTTTCGCTGTGGGCGGACTACACGCTCGACGATCTTGGCCTCAAGGGCCTGAAGGTCGGTGCCGGCGTGCGCTACGTCAGCGCCGCCAATATCGCCGGTTATCCCAACAACGTGCCTGGCCGTACGTTGATCGATGCGCTGGTGAGCTACGACCTTGGCGCCCTCGGTCCCCGGCTCGATGGGGTGTCGCTCGCGATCAATGCGCGCAACCTGTTCGACAAGAAATACATGACCTGTGCCGGTGCCGACGGCTGTCGCTACGGCGATCCCCGCACGGTTGGGGCGACACTCAGCTATCGTTGGTGAAAACCGCCGGCAGCCGCGTCGCTTAGTGGCGGCCGCGGCTCGCCGCGCGCCAGGCCATGCCCATATAGACGTCGCCCGCCTTCAGCTCGTCCAGCATCTGCGTCAGCCGCTTCCGCCGCGTCGCATCGAGCTTCGCCTTGTTGATCCACATGAGATAGTCATTGCGCTGATAGGGCGGCCGGTTGCGATAGGTGTCGACCAGACCGGCCTGCTCCAGAGCCGCCCTGACGGCCGCCGGCATCGGTTGCCGTGGCCGGGTCAGGCCGCGACCGGCCTGCTGTGCTGAAGTCTTGTCCATGGAAGGCACCGGATGACGTTCGCGTCGGCGCATCGTCCCGCACTGACATGCGCGATGCAACACGCGCACGCGTGAAGAACCTGTCGAGCGCTCCAACCGCACGGAACCAGAGCACACTGGGCACACGCGCCATGGCTCCGTGCAATCTTCAGCTCAACAGGTTCTTCGTTCCGCCCGGAATAGCAAGCCCCCGGCTCAACGGGTTCGCCACTCGGACGAAATTCTGCCTGTTTCCCCCCGCTCGACAGTAGGATCGCTATCGAGCGGGCGGGATTTTATGTCGACCTGCCAGTGCAGATCAGAACGTCAGCACGGTACCCATGATGACGGCCCAGGAGTCAGCCTTCTCGCTCTTGGACTGACCCGAACCCATCACGTAGCTGACGCCACCGACCAGCTTGATGCCCGGCGACAATGCGTAGTTGCCGCCCACTTCGAACATGTCGATCTTGTCCCGGCCGGCGCGGTTCTGCGCCGTGAGCGACGTCACCGACTTCTCGTCGTTGCGACCGCCCCACCAGCCGGCCGACACCTGCCAGGGGCCGGTTTCGTACATGACGCTGGCAGCATACCAACGGGTCCGGTTGTTGCCTCGCAGACCGTTGTTGTCCTGGCCGACACCACCGCCGATGGTGAAGCCCGCGAAGCCGACCTGCGCGCCGCCGGCCCAGCTCTTCCACCGGCCGTTGACCGACGGATTGGCGTTGCCGTTGACACCGGCTTCGCCGCGATCGAAGCCCGCGGTGAAGTAGCCGCCGTACAGCGCCAAGCTGACATCGCCGAACTTGTTGAGGTAGTTGACGCCGACATCAAGCCCGTTGTGGTACGCGTTCAGGTTCTTCGGGCAATTCGAGAAGTTGCCGCCGCCGGTGTTGGAGGCGCAGGTTGCCACGGAAGCCGTTCTCGAGAAGCTCGGTGTGTACGACACGCCGACCTGCAGACCGGCGAAGCGCGGTGTGAAGTACGAGAGCTTGTTGGCGTCACCCGAGCTCTGGCCCATCGCCGCACTCATGCCGGGCGTCACCGTGGCGGCTCGGCCGGCGTTGTTGGACGACGAGAAGCCGGAGCCGCGGTGACTCATGTTGGGGTCCTGGAAGCCCCAGCCGGTCAGCGCTGACGGCGCTGCGTACACCATCTTATACGATGCGTCGTTGGTGCCGCCGAACTCGACACGACCCCAGTCACCGAATGCGAAGAGATACTCTTCGTCCATCTGGTCATTGGTCGACGTGCTGCCGCCGCCGTTCGACCAGCCTTCCAGCTCAATGCGCACGCCGATGGTCGTGCCATTGTCGAGCTTGGTTGAGCCCGTGAACCAGATCTCACCCTCGTACCGGAACGTTTCCGGGCGATAGCTCTGGCCGGTGGTGCCGGAGACATCACGGTCAATGTGACCGAGAGTGATGAAAGCCTGGAAATACCCGCGCAGTTCTAGCTTGATCGGATCGGCCGCCATCGCTGGAGCAGCAAGCAAGCTACCCGCAACCAACGCTGTCGATCCTAACAATGCTCTTTTCATGCTGCTGCCCCCAAACGATACAGACCGGCGCGAACGCGCCGTTAGGAAACGATGCGAGGAATCCTAAAGTGAACTCCCTGCAATCGTCGCTACACTATGGTTGTTACCGCTTTATTGACGTTGTGTGGCAATCGCACACTCCGACAATGTGAGCCCATTGACGCGCAGACGGTGATCGAACTGCACGATGACCTCGGCGGTAGTTCATTGGCAGCACTTGGTCTGCGCCGTGACAAAGACAGGCTGGCACCGGTGTTCGCCGACCCGCTGCTGCAGTTCTGCAAATCTGCAACAGACTGCATCGTCCGACTCGCCCGTGACAGTCTGAAATATCCCCGACGTAGGCAAATACGGGAAGCCACGCGTCATTCCTGCTGCCGAGACAGCATGAGGACGAGACATGCTTCCTCCACCACCATGAACATCTGAGTGTTCACCGCTCAGATAACACCGTTCACATAATCATGCCACGGCTCTGCCGCAAGGCCGTCACAATGAAAAAATTTCTATGGGTGTAGATGAGAGAAACTCACCAGCGCGGCTGCAGCGTCATATCCCATGCAACCGGGAGTACGACAGGCAATTTGGCCGCGCGACGATGCGACGCGCACCCCGATCAAACCGCCCGTGCCGTACGATCAAGCGCTGCCAGCAGACGACGCCATTCAATGGGGTTGTTGGCAGGATAACGGACCCAGTCGCGCCCGACCTTCAGGTCGGCGTGGACGTCGCCGGGCTTGCCGTGAAAATGCAGCCAGCCTGTCGACTTCCGATAAAAGATGCCGCGCTTGCGTTCGGTGAGCCACGGGCGGGCACGAATTTGCACTAACAGGTTATCCAACAGATCGAGTGTTTCAGGTGCGGCATGCATGGCGGTTTCCGGACGTTGCAGACGACGGAAGCGGTGCCCTGCTGTGGTCCGGCGTGCCTGTTCCGTATGTGTCAGTTCATCACGGCCTGGTACACCAGTTCACGCATCAGGTAGCGATACGGCAGACGTTGCGCCGGCGCCTGCATCATCAGGATGGCGAACAGCTTCTCTTTCGGATCGATCCAGAAATAGGTGCCGTAGGCACCGCCCCAATAATAGTCGCCCACCGAGCCGTGCAACGGATTGCGGCCGACATCGGTACGCACCGCGAAACCCAGTCCGAAGCCCTGCCCCATGTCGGGACTCGGCAGCAAGGCCTGGAAGGCGGGCCACATGTCGGCGCCGACCTTGGCACCGGGCGGCAGATGATCCGCCGTCATCAGTTCGACCGTCTTGCGCGATACCAGGCGCACGCCGTCAAGCTGTCCGCCATTGAGCCAGAACTGGCAGAAGCGGGCGTAGTCCGCCGCGGTCGAGACCATGCCGCCACCACCCGACTTCCAGGTGAGATCGGCGGTGACGGCCGGGATCGACGGCACCTGGCCGGACGTCGGGTCCTTCTGCGGCAAGGCCGCGCGGTCCTGCCGGCCCGCCTCGGCGGCAAAGCCGGTATCGGCCAGCTTCAGCGGCTTGGTGATGCGCTCGGCAATGAAACGGTCCAGCGGCATGCCGCCGACAACCTCGACGATGCGGCCCAGCACGTCGGTCGACATGCCGTACTCCCACACAGTGCCGGGCTGGTGCACCAGCGCCAAGGTCGCCAGCTTGGCCACCATCTGCTCGTTGGTCTGCCCAGGATCCATGAGCTTGGCGTCGAGATAGGCCTGCTTCAACGGTCCGCGGCCGGCAGCACCATAGGTGAGGCCCGATGTGTGACGCAGCAGGTCCTGCACCGTCATTTCACGGAGCATCGGCTGGCGCACCACCTCGACACTGCCGTCGCTGTTACGCTTCTCGATGCCGACTTGCAGATCCTTGAACGCCGGCAGGTAGCGCGATACCGGATGGCCGATCGACAGCCTGCCCTCTTCGGCCAGGATCATGATGGCCAGTGACACGATCGGCTTGGTCATCGAGGCGATGCGGAAGATCGCGTCGGTTTTCATCGGCGCCTTGGCCTCGCGATCACGAAAACCGAATGCCTCGAGATAAGCGACCTTGCCATTGCGGCCGACCAGCACCACCGCGCCCGGGATCTCGCCCTTGTCGACACCCATTTTCATTGTCGACGACAATCGCTTCAGCCGCTCACCCGACAGGCCCACTTCCTCGGGCGCTTTGGCCAGCGGCAAACCCTGGGCGCGCGGTGCGGTCGGCGTCGCGGCGACAAGGCCAACAACGGCCGCTACAGCAAAAGCGCGCATCACGTTCATCGTCTTCTCCCCCTGTCCCCGCCGCGAGCGCCGGGTCCGATTCTTGGCATTGCCCACAACAATATTCCCGTGAGGGCAGGCCTTCAATTGCAACCGTTGCCCGGTGCCGCAGGTGGCGAGCGTCGCGACTCGTCGTCAGCAACGTCAGGCGGCCAGACGATGGTGAAGCGCTCGAACACGGTCTGGATATCGTCGTCGAACACGAATCCCTCGCGCTCGGCTTGTCGGGCGAAGTAGCGGCGGTGGCCGTCAAGCCAGTCGGCACGCGTGCGATCGCCCTCGCCCTCGTCCCAGGCAAAGGCCGCGTCGACCTCGATCAGCCGTTTGACCGTCACGTCAGTCGTGCGCCAGATACAGCGCGGCACGCCCGCGCCGTCGAGCACGACCACGTGTCCGCCCACTCTCGGCGTCGGTTCACCCCCGACAGTGACGTCGCGCAGCAAAGACGCCGTGGCCCGCTTGACGCCCGACAGCACCAACGCCAGCAATTGGTCGGCCAGCGCCGGACCGTCACCAAAAGCCGCGACGTCGTAGTCGGCGCGCGCGTCCAAGCCGGCGGCAGCGGCAAATGCCTGCCAGTAGGCGTCTGTCGCTGGTGTCTTGCGCATGAGCCTGCTCGCCTGACCTTCAAAAGAACACGCGTTGCACGAACCAGAAGCTGCCCATGACCGCCACCAGCAGCGAGGCGACCTGCGGCAGACGCCGCAGCGCCGCCGGCCGGCTGGCCCAGGCGAGCAGCGGCAGGAACACGGCGATGAACGCCACCTGCCCCAACTCGACCCCGACGTTGAAGCCCACCAGCGCCTTGACCAGCGCGGCGCCGTCCAGCTTGAGCTCGGCCAATGCGCCGGCGAAGCCGAGCCCGTGCACCAGACCGAAGCAGAAGCTGACCAGCCAACGCCGCCATTCGCGGCCGGGCCAGACCAGATTCTCGACCGCCACCCAGACAATCGAGGCCGCGATCAGCGGCTCGACGATCCCCTCCGGCACGTCGACCAGGCCGAGCACGGCCAGGCTGAGCGTAATGCTGTGCGCCACGGTGAATGCGGTGACGATCTTCACCACGCTCCAGATGCTGCGGGTGTGAGCCAGCAGCGCGACCAGAAACAACAGATGGTCGATGCCGCCGAGAATGTGCTCGATCCCCAGCCACAGGAAATCGAGCCAACCGCTCGATGTGGCGCCGGCGGCCAGGTCGACTGTCACGACGCGCTTCGCATCGGGCGCGTCGCCACCCAGGACGCGCTCGTGGCTGCCCTGTGGCGTGCGGATCGACAGGATCGTCTGGTAGTGCTCACCGAACAGCGCGCGCCAGTCCTCGCGCACGGTGAGCCGGCGCGGCGCCGCCGGGCATGTCAGCGACAACGCAAGCTGCACCCTGCTTTCGCCCTGAGCGCCCTGGATACGCAACCGGCCGGGCCGGCAGGCCGCACCGTCGGCCTCGACGACGACCGCCTCGCGCATCACGGCCGCCAACGCCTCGGCGATCGGCTGCCGGCCATCGGCGGCGCCGTTGAGCATGTCGCGGCCAACATCCGGCAGCTCCGACACCACCACGTTCAACGCATAGGTCAGGCGATCGCCCTCGACCGACAATGTACCCAATCCCGTGGTGGTCACATGCGCGCGCGCAGGCACGATGGCGAGCAGCGTCCACAAAAGGACCAGCGCGAGTGTGCCGCAACGCGGTCGAACAAGCATGCGCATCACGGCTGCCCCACCACGGCATCCCATGCATCGGCGACGTGCTTGGGCACCAGCCACAGGGTATCGTCGCCAACGACACGCGTATAGCGGGCGAGGCCCAGAGGGTTCTCGACACCGAAAGCGATGGTGAACGCCGCCGCGTTGACATCGACGACGCTGACCACCAGTACCGGCGGCGCCAGGCCGAGGTCGGTGGCCGGCATGCTGGCCGCCTCCTCGGCGGTGAAGCGCCGCTCGGGCTTGGCGTTGCGCAGCAGTTCCAGGGCCTGCTCGATGCGCGCCGCGCGATCGGGCGCGATGTCGGTGGGTGGGTCACCCGTGCTCCACGCGCCCTGCGGCGAACGGCGATAGTGCCGCTGGTGACCGCCTGCGTCGATGACCAGCGCCCGCACGTCCTGCGGCGCGCGCCCGGCGAGAAATCCGCTGGGCTCGAACCGCTGCAGCCCCGCCTCTGGCCGTTCGCCGCGCATGGCGACCACGCCGACGAAGCCGGCCGCCACCAGCGCCAGCGCCGCCCAGGCTGCGCGTTTGGTCAGCGACGCCGCCACCACATCACTGCTCCCGCCAGCACGATCAGGCCCGGCAGGCCGATCACCGTCACCAGGAAAATCCATCGCATCTGCGCGTTGGTGAGCGCCACCGTCGGCAATACCTCGACCGGCGGTTTCATGGTCGGCGCGCTCTCCTCGCGCATCAACCAGGCAATGCTGCTCAGCGCCAGGTCGGCGTTCGACAGATAGGGAAAGAACGAGTTGCTGATGAAATCGGCATCACCCGCGACCAGCATCCGGAACGGGCGCGTGCCACCGGGCAGCGTGCCTTCGCTGGCCACCGCCAGCGCGCGTGGTCCGCGCGGCGCACTGGCCGCCTGGCGCTCGACCGCCAGCCGGTCGGTGACCACATAGCTCGATGCGCTGCTGGAAAAGAGCACGCTGCCGGTCACACCCGGCGCCGGCACGGCCCGCACCGGGCGCATGCCGGGGTAGAACGTCACCGCCAGGAAGCGCGTGATGGGATGTCGGGCATACTGCGTAACGGCAATCATCTGCTCGTCCGTATAGTAGTGCCCGGTGGGATCGACCACGACGCCATCGTCGACCGCGGCACCGGCGGCGGCCAGCAGCGCCGCCAGCCGCGGCTCGATGCCGTAGTCGGGCTCGAACAGGAAAAGCGCACTGCCGCCGCGCCGCAGATACGCCCCCAGCACCTCGGCCTCGGACGGCGCATGCTGCGTGCGCGGGTTGGCGTCGACAACGACGCTGCAGTCCTCGGCGATCGCCCGCGCGCCGGCGACCGTGATCTTGCGCACCTTGATGCCGAGCTTGTCGAGCGCACGGCGCAGGCGGCCGACGCCGTGCTGCTCCATCTGCACCACCGCCATGCCCTGGATGTCGTGGCTGTGCGAATGGGTACCCTCGAAATGCGTGTGGAACTCGAAATTGTCGATGTCGTACTCGCCGTGATCGGAGACAAAGCATACGGTCTTGGCGTCGGCCCGGGTGACGCGCAGCAGGGCCAGGGCGATCTCGCGGTCGTCGGTGGTCGGCACCTCCAGCCGCCTGCCGTCGCTGATCAACAGGGCGGTGTTGTACAGCTTCACGCCGTAGTGGTTCGCCGCCGCCGGGTTCTGATCGGGGTCAATGGTGCGCACCTTGAGCCGCGGGTTGAGCCGTCCCATCAGCTCGACCATGACCACGGCATGGCGCGCCGCCGGATTGCCCTTCTGGTAGAAGTAGACCAGTTCGACATCCTGCTGCAGCGTCGCCACGACGCGTGTCGCTTCGGGCGACGGCGTGAAGGACCGCTCGCGCGTCAGATCCAGGTGCAGGTCGTTGCGATAGAGCGCCACGTTGGCCGCCAGCACCACGCCCGTTGCCGCCAGCACGGTCAGAGCCCGCCCGCTCCACCGCCGCCAGCCATGCGGCGTCGGCGGCAGGCGCAGGCCGGCCACGAACAGGGCGACCAGCGCCACCGCGATGCCCAGCACCCACAGCGCACCCGGCCACAGCGATGCGTCGGCATGCTCGCTCATCGCTCGGCCAGCCAGCGCGTGGTCAGGAACAGCGCCAGCATCGCCAGCGTCACGAAATAGCCGATGTCGGAGACGAAGACCGATCCCGTCACCATGGGCCGGAAGTGGCCGATCAGCGACAGGTTGATCGCCACCGAATCAAACGGCGCCGGCAGCAGGTAGGCCACCGAGTCGGCAAACCACAACATCAGCGCCAGGCCCAGCGACAACGCGGCCGATACCACCTGGTTTTCGGTGACGCTGGACGTCATCAGGCCGATCGCCACCAGCAGCGCGCCATGCAGCATCAGGGCCAGGTAGCCGCTGTAGATCGGGCCCCAATCGGGCTCGCCGTACAAGCCCAGGATCACGGCGTAAACCAGCGAGCCGGCATACATGCCGTACACCAGCGCCAGGCCGGCCAGGAATTTGGCGAGCACGATCCAGATCTCGCGCACCGGCGCCGTCAGCAGCAGCTCCAGCGTGTCGGCGCGACGCTCCTCGGCAAAGGCGCGCATCATCAGCACCGGCACCAGCAGGATCGACAGCACGTACATCTGATGGAAGATGTAGATGAGGTTCGCGGTCTTGGTCGCGAACAGGGTCAGCGCGAAGCTGTAACCCAGCACCAGCAGGAAGACGGCGGCCAGCACGTAGCCGATCGGCGACGTGAAGGTCGCATGCAGTTCCTTGCGCAACAGGACGGCCAGCGCGCTCATGTCAGGGACAGGAACCAGTCTTCGAGGTCGGGCGTGTCGGCAACGCTGCGCACGCCCAGCAGCCGCCCGCCGAGCAGGATCGCAACCCGGTCGGCGGTCCGGCCGACCTCGGTCAGGATGTGCGAGCTCATGATCACCGTGTGGGCGCCGGCGAGCGAGCGGACCAGTTCGCGTACCTCGATGATCTGGCGCGGATCGAGCCCGTTGGTCGGCTCGTCGAGCACCACCACCTCCGGCGCATGGATCAGCGCCTGGGCGATCGCGACACGCTGGCGGTAACCGCGCGACAGCGCGCGCGTCGGCTTGCGCAGGACATCGCCCAGGGCCAGGCGTTCAACGACACGGTCGATCGACGCCCCAAGGTCGGCCGGCGCGATGCCGCGCAGGCGGCCCATGAACGCCAGGAACTCGTGTACCCGCATGTGGCCGTACAGCGGCGCCGCCTCGGGCACGTAGCCGAGCCGGCGCCGGGCCGGCAGCGCATCGCGCACCGTGTCCAGTCCCGATACCGTCAGCCGCCCTCGCGTCGGCGCCAGGTACCCTGCCAGCATGCGGATGAAGGTCGTCTTGCCCGACCCGTTGGGGCCCAGCAGCCCGAACACCTCGCCGCGCCGGATCTCCAGCGACAGGTCCTGCAGCGCCGTGACCGGGCCGTAGCGCTTGGTCAGCGCCTCGGCAACCACGGCGAACTGTTCGCTGTCGGATCCGTTGTTCATGTCAATGCAAGCCGGGAACCTACCCGAGACGACAGCGGCCCGGCGTTGACCGGGCCGCGTATCATCATTCGATCCGCGCGATGCTCAGTCGTAGAACTCCGGCGCTTTCTTGGTCGCCTTGAAGATCTCGGCATCGTGCGCAATGAAGAGCTGCGCCTTCTCGACGTCCCGGATGTGGCGAATGCGGGCGTAGCTCTTGTACATGTCGCCCGGGCTTTGCGTACCGGGGATCGGCGGGATCAGGTTCTTCTCCAGGCTCTCCTGCATGTAGACCACGTCGCTGGTCAGGATCACCGAGCCGGTCTTGGGCAACTTGACGACCATGAACTGGCTGCCTGGCGTATGGCCGGGCGCCCGGAAGAGGCGGATGGATCCGTCGTTGAACAGATCGAAATCGCCATCAAGGCGCATCACGTCCATCTTCTTGGTGTCCGCGAAGTCGCCCGGAATATAGTAGACCGAGAAGCCGACATCGGGCCACCACGCCGCCTTCATCTCGACGTCCTGCACCACCAGGGTCGATTTCGGGAACTGGCCGACATTGCCCGCGTGGTCCAGGTGCATGTGGCCGACCACCAGGTATTTCACGTCCTCCGGCTTGAGGCCGATCTTGGCGAGCTGCACCGGGATGGCATCGTCCTTCGTCATCTTGAGGCCGAAGCCCTTGGCCAGCGGGCCCCACCATCCCTCAGGGTCGGTGATGGTCTTGTCGTTGTTGCCGCAGTCGAACATCACCACGCCCTTCGGGTGCTTGATGATGTAGAAGCTGACCGGCATGTAGTCGATATTGCCGGTGCCGCCGATCTGCAGCGCCGCCTTGGGGAAGCCGCCCATCGAGCCCGACGTGAAGACGTAGAGCTTCGGCCCTTCTTGCGCCTGCGCCGGCTGGCTCAGCAGGGGCAGCGCCGTCAAACCCAACAGCGCCGCAATGGAGACAAGAGTCCGGCGGATGCCCTTCTGCATGGCGACCTCCTCCCGGGCTGCGAGCGAAGGCCACAGCCTCTTCGTTACCGAGTGGTAATTCCCTCAGTATGCAAAGGAATAGTCCGCCCCATCGTGCTCCCGGTCAAGATGCCGGTGCGGTTGTATCCCACGAGCGCAAATACCCGCACTCCGGGCTGGCTTCCCCTCGGCCAGACATCAGTCATCGTTCACCGCGGGTTCCACAAAAAGAAAGGCGCTGTTCGCGACAGCGCCTTTCCCACGGAATCGCGAGCGCGATCAGGTCATGGCCAGCGGGCCGCCATTGGAGCCTGTGCCGCCTTTGATTGGCGCCGGCGAGAAGACGTAGACGAACTGGTACTTGTTGTCGGCGATCAATGCTGTGAAGTCCAGGTTCTCGTGATTGTAGATGCCGTTCTTACAGATCACCTCGGCATGAACCGCGAACGCCAAAGTCTTGTCGGGATTGGGCACGACCTCGGTTGCCCAGGTATCGGCGCCGATCACGGTCGCGCCCTTGTCAATGATCCACTTGGCGACCTCGAGGCCGATGCCGGGTTCACCGCTGTTGAATTTGTCGTTGTTCTTCATCCACAGCTTGCCCCAGCCGGTGTTGAAGAACAGCCCGTCGCCTTCCTTGATATCCTCTTCCTTCATGTTCTGCTTCTGCATCGCGGCGCGCAGGTCGGCGAGTTTGATCTCCTCGCCCGCTTCCAGCATCTTGCCCTTGAGCCCCTCGATGTCGAAGAGATGAGCGCGCGTAAAGAGGGGCTTGCAGTTCTCGATCCCGAGCCTGGTCAGTCCGGTGCTGACCGACAGGCCGCCCGCCACTGTCATCTCCTGCAACGTGACGCCGTTGTAGAAGCGCATCTCGTTCTTGTCGCCGTCTTTGCCCATCTGGACGCCAATATGGCCCAGGCCATCGAATTGGGTGCCGGTCTGCCCGATCTCGGTCGACAGGTATTCGTCGAAGTAGATCAGCTTGTTGGCGCCGAACGGACCACCGGTCGGTGCCCCGGGGATGCGCAGCGTGAAGGCGCGATCGCCGAACTTCGGCATGGCAGCTTCATAGACGCGGCCGATGCGATAGATCTTGCCGTCCTTGATCCATTTAGCGCTGTCCAACACCTTCGCCGGCGTAATGTGGTTGGAGGCACCCGCCTGATCGTCCTTGCCCCATTTCGGGTGCGGCCACCATGGCTTGTCGCTCATCGCAGGCGTCGCCTGGGCGAGCTGGATATTCTGCGCCGAGGCGAACTTGTGCCCCATCGCGCCGAAGGCGGCCGCGGCACCGCCGACCAGCGTTGCCGCTTTCAAGAAGTCACGGCGGTCAGCCACGGGCGTGTCGTCCCCGCCGGACTCGCGGCGAATGTCGTCCTTGTCCATGATCGCTCTCCTCCCGGCCGCCTGGGTGCGTGTATGCGTTGACACGCGGTCGGCCCGTTTCGAAATCTCGACTGCAAAACAGCGGCCGTCAACGGACACAACTTGCGCAACGCCGAAAGATCGTCGACGTAATACTATTGCAAATATTGCGACTATGTTCCGGCACCAGGAAGAAGGGCATCGCGAACGCAACACCCTTCCCGCGTGATGTCCGTCCCTCACGTCACGGCGATCGGCCCGCCGTTGGAACCGGTCGCACCTCTGACGGGCGCCGGTGAGAAGATGTAGGCAAACTGGTGTTTGCCGTCGGCGATCAGCGCCGTGAAGTCCAGGTTCTCGTGGTTGTAGATGCCCTGCTTGCAGATCAGTTCACTGTGCACCGGGAAGACGAGGTTCTTGTCGGGGTTGGGCACAACCTCGACAGCCCAGCAGTCGCCGCCGGTGACGCAGGCGCCCTTGTCCACCACCCATTTGGCAACCTCCAATCCGATGCCGGGCTCGCCGCTGTTGAACTTGTCGTTGTTCTTCATCCACAGTTTGCCCCAGCCGGTGTTGAAGAACAGCGCGTCGCCTTCCTTGATATCCTCCTCCTTCATGTTCTGCTTCTGCATGGCCGCACGCAGGTCGGCGACCTTGACCTCCTCGCCCGCTTCCAGCATCCGTCCCTTCAACGCCTCGATATCGAACAGATGGCCGCGCGTGAAGATCGGCTTGCAGTTCTCGATTCCGAGCTTCTTCAAGCCATAGGCGGTGATCATCTCGAACTCGGTGACACCGTTGTAGAAACGCATCTCGGTCATGTCGCCATCCTTGCCCATCTGGATGCCGATGTGGCCCAGTCCGTCGAACTGCGTGCCGGTCTGGCCGATCTCGGTGGCGACGAACTCCTCGTGACCAATCAGCCGGTTGGCGCCATATGAGCTGCCCGTCGGGGTGGTGCGCAGGTTGAAGGCGCGTTCGCCGTATTTCGGCATCGCCGATTCATAGACGCGGCCGATGCGATAGATCTTGCCTTCCTTGATGCCCTTGATGGCGTCCAGCACCTTCGCCGGCGTGATCCAGTTCGAGGCGCCCGACTGATCGTCCTTGCCCCACTTCGGATGCGGCCACCATGGCTTGTCGCTCAGCGCCGGCGCCTGGGCGACCGGGGTACTCTGCGCCGAGGCGGGTGTCGCCCCCATCGCGCCCAGGAGGGCGGCCGCACCGCCAACCAGTGTCGCTGCTTTCAGGATATCGCGACGGTCGGCATCCGGCGCTTCGTCTTCCGTCGCCTGGCGACGCAGCTTGCTCATGTCCATGATGGCTTTCCTCCCGGCCGGTCGTGGGCCTGTGTATTGACATGCTGTCGACCGGCACCCAGTCTTCGTGCGAAGTTCGCACGGGTCAACAGAAGCAAGTTGCGCAACATTGAACGAACACGTCGCAATACTGTGGTCGCTTAAGTAATGGGCGACGCGGGAGGGGTACATCGATGAGCCTGTTCGATCCCGACAAGTCCGCCGGCCGCATGCCGGTGGCGTTGATCACGGGCTTCCTCGGCAGCGGCAAGACCACACTGCTCAACCACATCCTGCGCGACCCGCGCATGGCCAGGAGCCTGGTGCTGGTCAACGAATTCGGCGAGATCGGGCTTGATCATCTCTTCGTGCAGTCGGTCGACGGCGACATGGTGCTGATGAAGTCGGGCTGTGTCTGCTGCACCATCAAGGGCGATCTCGAGCGCACGCTGCGCGACATCGCGCGCCAGCGCCAGGCCGAGGCGCTGCCGCCGTTCGACCGCGTGCTGATCGAGACCACGGGCCTGGCCGATCCGACACCGATCATCGCTCTGCTGCTCAACAATCCCATGACGGCGCACGACTATCGCCTCGATGCGGTGGTGGCGACCGTCGACCTCGTTCACGGCGCAGCCCAGCTCGATGCGCAACCCGAGGCCGTGAAGCAGGCCGCGGTCGCCGACCGCGTGCTGCTCACCAAGGGCGATATCGCCTCTGCCGAGCAGCGCGCGGCTCTCGATCCGCGACTGGCGACGCTCAATCCGGGCGCGCCACGCTTCGAGATCCAACAAGGCGTCGTCGATCCCGCCTTGCTGTTCGACGCCGGCCCGTTCGATCCGGCCGGCAAGACCGACAAGGTCCGCGACTGGCTGGCGGCTGAAAACGTCACGGCGCACGAACAGCATGGCCACGATCATGATCATGATCATGACCACGTCCACCACCACCATGGGCATGCGCCCGCCGATCTCAATCGGCACGACGCCAGCATCACGAGTTTCTGCCTGACCTGGGACCAGCCGCTGGACTGGGACGTCTTCCACCGCTGGCTCTCCGCAGTGCGCGCCAACTGGGCCGATCGGCTGCTGCGCGTGAAGGGCGTGCTGAACGTGATCGGCGAGGATCAGCCGTTGGTGCTGCACGGCGTGCACCACGTGTTCCATCCGCCGACATTGCTGGCACGCTGGCCCGACGACGACCGACGCTCGCGCCTGGTCTTCATCACCCGCGATCTCGCCCGCACCGACGTCGAGGCGAGCTGGCAGCAGATGCTGGCAATGGCGTAGAGCCCATCCCATGAAGCGCGTATGAAGCGCTACAGCTTCGGCGGTACGAACCCACCAAAGGTCTGTTCCAGCAGCTGCGCGAAGCGCAGCGTCGTGTGATCCTCCAGGAACGGCCCGAGGATCTGCACGCCGATCGGCAGGCCGGCCGGGGTACGGTCGATCGGCGCGACGCTGGCAGGCAGGCCACCGGCCAGTGCCAGACCGGCCCACACGATGTTGTTGGTGTAGGATTGGCTCTGGCCGTCGACATCGAGCCGGCGCGCGGCGCCCTGGTTGTGGTCGTGCGGGTAGGCCACTGTCGGCATGACCGGGCACAGCACCACGTCGACCTGCTTGAACAGGGCCGCCCATTGCCGTTGCTGGACGGCACGCTGCCGGCCCGCGGTAGCAACATCGCGCCACGCGGCATTGGCGCCGCGCACGTAGATCGCATCGAGGCTCTGGTCATCGGGGCCCATCTGGGCAGCCAGCGTGCGCATCCGTTCGTAGAACGCCGGCGGCTGGCCCTGGCTCAGGATCGGGGCCAGCAGATGCATGTATGTCCGCGTCGCCGCAGCCAGGTCCGGCAACAGTGTGCTCTCGCGCGCCACGCTGACGCCGTCCTTGCCCAGCCGATCGGCCAGGCCCGCGATCGAGTCGCGGACCGCCGTCGACGTGGGACACAGCGGATGGGTGTCGATGACCAGCACCTTGAAGTCGCGCAGCGCCTCATGGCGCGGCGGCGGCAGTGCCAGTTTCCACCCCACCCCGTCGCGCAGCTCGTCGGGCCCCGCCATGACCTGAAGACCCAGCGTCACGTCGGCCGCCGTGCGCGCCATCGGGCCACACACCGAGAGCCCGTCGCCCGCCGTCGGAATCGCCGGCGCACCAGGAAAGGTATGGCCGCGTTGCGGCACGATGCCGTAGGTGGGCTTGTGCGCGAACACGCCGCAATAATGCGCCGGCGCGCGCAGCGATCCGCCGATGTCGGAACCGGCCTCCAGCGCCACGTAACCCGCCGCCAGCGCCGCCGCCGAACCGCCTGAGGAGCCGCCGGGCGTACGGCTGACATCGTAGGGATTGTTGGTCGTGCCGTAGATCGGGTTGGTGCTCTGCCAGTCGGCCAGTGCCACCGGCACGTTGGTCTTGCCCATGATCACGGCGCCGGCCGCCTTCAGGCGCTGCACCACGAGCGCATCCTCGGGCGGCCGCCAGTCCTTGAAGGTCGGGATGCCCCAGGTCGTGGGCAGGCCGGCCACGTTGTAGGCCTCCTTGACCGTCATCGGCAGGCCCAGAAGCGGACGGCGCTCGCCGCGCGCCAGTGCCTGGTCGGCGGCCTGCGCTGCCTGCCGCGCCCGCTCGAAGTCCCGCACCACCACCGCGTTGATGCGCTTGTCCAGTGCCTCGATGCGCGCAATCGCCTGGTCCAGCAGGTCGACCGCCGATACCTTGCGCGCCGCAAGGTCCGCCACCAGATCGCGCGCACTGCGGTATGCGGCATCGACCGGCGGCGCCTGCGCGAACGCGCGCGATATCCCTCCTGTCCACGCGACCGTGGCCGCGGCGCCGGCCAAAAACGCGCGACGGTTCACCCAATCCGGAGGGGCGTCCATGCTGGTCTCCCGATTTCGACGCCCTACTCTGCGGCCGACGCGACAACGCCGCCAGTTCCAGATTCATGATCACCCGGCCGACCTGGCGACGCCCCCTAGTACCGACTATCGGCGGAGTGTGACTCAGGATTGTCATCCCGAGCACAGCGAGGGATCTTTCGATGCAGGCGCATTCGTGCGTCACTCTCAGAAGATCCCTCGCGCTGCGCTCGGGATGGCGGCTGGATCAGGGACGCGTGATTCCGAGTACTAGCGACGTCCCACGTCGATCGCCTCCACGACCACGCGAGAGCCACCCTGGCCTGATGCCGGACCACGCTGGATGGTGGCGACAAGATGATAGGTGTGCCCGGCCTGGACGGTGACGGGCAGGTCGATATCGGTGGCCGGCGCGAAACGCCGGCGATCGGCCGGGAAGAAGTCCAGTCGCAGAATTGTCGTGCCAGGTGCCACGCGCACCCGCTGGCACGGCTGGCCCGCTGATGCCTGGGCGCATGGCGCCAACTGACCGCCGACGGCTTTGATCACCAGCGTGCCGGCGTTCCGCGGTCCGGGTCCAATCACCGCGGTGTTCTGCAACGGGCCGGCGGCCACGTCGTTGACGGTGGCGGTGCGGAGGCCTTGTTCCGTACATGCGCCCAGCAGGGTCAGCATGGCGGCGATTGAAGCGATGTTCCTCATCACGACCTGACGGATAGGAGATATCATAGTCGTGCGGACGCGATGGGCGGCCGCAACCAAGACCCAACGATAGACCGGCGCGGGCGTTCCCTCTAGAAAATCGCTTCAGGTGCCTGGGGCACCGTCCGCCAGAAATCGGCGTCGTGGCCGAAGAAGATGCGAGCGCCGCCCTGCTCCAGCGCCGCCAGCCGGTCGAGCGAGGCCAGCATGGCCTCGCGATCGTAGACGAAGCGCGGCAACCGGCGCTCCCGCAGCGAGCGGCAGAAGTAGCAGGCGTCCCCTGCCAGCACGACGTCACCCGAGTCCAGCCGCACGCGCAGCGACTGGTGGCCGGGGGTGTGACCGTGCGTCGGGATACAGACGACGCGGCCATCGCCGAACAGGTCGTGCTCGCCATCGGCCAGGATCAACGGGTGGCCGTGATCGATGTCCTGCTTGAAAAAGCCGACCTTGGCGGCAACCTCGGGTATCGATGCTGCCGCCCATTCGCGGCGCTGCACCACCACGGTGGCGTTGGGGATCAGCTGGTTGCCGCCACAGTGGTCGAAATGCAGGTGCGAATTGACGATGTAATGCACCTTGGCGGGATCACGGTCGATCGCTTCCAGCCGGGCGCTGACCTCGTCGCCGGGCCTGAAGGCGTCGAAGCCGAAGATGCGGGCCACCCGCTCGCCCAGCCGGCCGGCGGCATCGGATTGCAGTTGCGGGTGCATGCCGGTATCGAACAGCACCGTACCCTTGGGATGTTCGATCAGGTACGACGGGATGGGCAGCAGCACGGTGCCGTCCTCGCCCTCGATCATGTCCTTCAGGCGCCCCGTGATGCGCCCGCAGGTCATAGCATAGAGTTTGACCGTCATGGCTCTCGTTTCCTTCCCTCCGTCGTCCATAGCACATAAGCTCGCGCCATGATCCGGATCGGCATTGCGCTTGCGGCGCTTGCGGTATGCGCTGCTGCCTCAGCACAGCCGACGCCGCGCACCACCCTCGACGTTGCCGTCCCCGCCAACGATGGCTTTGTCCTGAACCCTTACGGGGCACCGGGGCGTCTGGCGATCGCCCGCGACGGCGTCCACTACGTGTTGCAGCACAGCTTCAAACCGATACCCAATGCATCGCCGCCGACGAGCGAAGGCAAGGTCGACTTGTTGGCGCTGGCCCCTGACGGCGCGGTGAAACAGCGCCGGCCCGTGCCGATCGAGCACAGCATGGGCTTCGTCGGTTTCGATCTCGACTCGCTGGGCGTCGTGGTGACGCGCTCGGGCGAGCTCGTCATCTTTGCCAGCGGTTTCAAAGGAGCCGCGGCCGCCCGAGCCAGCGCGACACTGTTCCGGTTCGGCCCCGATCTCGGCCTGAAGAAGACGACGCGCCTGGGCCCGCCGAATGCCAAGTCGGCCAAGGGCGACGACCTCGAGTCGTTCTACAGTGCCGGCGTCTATGTGCCGACCCCTGACAATGGCGTGCTGCTGGGTGGCGGTTTTGGCCCCGGCCCCCAGGCCTGGTGGATGGGCAAGTTCAACCTCGACGGCAAGCGCTTGTGGCAGGCTGGTCCCGGCAACGGCATTCCCGAGCGCGTCGCCGCGATTGCGCCGCGCAAGGGCGGCGCTTGGCTCAGCCTGGTCACCGAGATGCGCAAGGGGAGCGGCGAGCTCGAGTGGTTCCTGCGGCGCTACACCGCCGACGGCAAGCTGACCGACCGCAGGCGGGCGGCGGTGCCGATCCATGCCGCTGCTACGGTCCTGCGCAATGGTGCGGTCATTGCGCTCGACGCCGACGAGGGTAAACGAGAGGGCGAGCTGGTCTTCGTCGACGACAACGGCCGCGCCGAGCGCCGCGCGCCTTGGCCTTTCGCGCAAACGGTGTCGATGATCGCCGACGGCGATGGCATCGCCGCGATCGTCGAGACGAAGGTGGACTCCAAGACGGAGCGGTTCATCGTACGCGCCGACGCCAAGGGTGCGGTCCGCTGGCGCAGCGCCGCGGTTGCCGTCGACGAGATCGTCATCGCGCCGGATGGCGCTATCGCCGCCCTGGTCCGCGTCGGCAAGAGCGACGCCGTGCTACACTTGGTGCGCTACGCCGATCCATAGACGATCGCAGCCCGAGGCTTCCGCATGGACGCGCGCATGATCCGCCTGATCGCCCCGCTGATGTCAGCCGCGATGGCCGGCGCCGCACTCGCTCAACCGGCGCCCCGCGTGATGCTGGACGTACCCGTGCCGGCAGCCGAGCGCTTCCGCATCAATCACGAAGGACCGGGTGCCCGCCTTGCCGTCGGGCGCGACGGTACACACCACATCCTGGTGCATCAGTTCCAGCCGGCAGCGCAATCCTTGGAGCCGGCAACCGCAGCACGCATCGATCTCGTCGCGGTGGCATCCGACGGGGAGCTGAAACGCCGGCAGACCTTGCCGGCCACGGAGAAGATCACCTTCAACGGTTTTGCCATCGCGTCGCTGGGCATCGTGACCGCGAGCTCCGGCGATCACGCCGTGTTCTGGAGCGCCAACGATCCGGACATCCCGGCACGCGGCGGCCGCAGCCGCTTTGCGACACTGCTGCACCTGGCCGCCGACGGCGGCGTGAAGAAAACAAGCGCCATCGGACCGCCGAACGTGGCGCAAGGCCGCACCGATGCGCGCGCCTACTACGAGCTCTACGTTTATGCCCCGACGCCGGATAATGCGGTGCTGCTCGGCGGCGGCTTCGGCAGTGGCCCGTATGCCTGGTGGATGGGCAAGTTCAATCTCGACGGTGTACGTCTGTGGCAGGCAGGCCCGGGCAACGGCTTCCCCGAGCGTGTCGCCGCGGCAGCGCGGCGCGTCGACGGCAGCTGGTTGAGCCTGGTCACCGAGATGCCCCGCAGCGGCGGCCTCGACTGGGTCATCCGCCGCAACGCCGCGGACGGCACGGCGTTGTCCCGCACCCGGCTGCCGATGCCCGTCGGTTACGAGGCGGCGGTACTGCGCAACGGCAGCGTGCTGATCGCCAACGCTGGCGACGGCCGCGCCGCGGCGCAAGAGCTGGTTTTTGTCGACGATCGGGGCCACATCCGGCGCCGTTCGCCGTGGCCGTTCGCGCAGACGCTGCGACTGATCGCCGATGGCGATGGCCTCGCCGCCATCGTCGAGGACGACGCGGCATCCGATGGGCAACGCACCGTGGTGCGCGCCGATGCCACGGGCGCGATTCGCTGGCGCAGTGCGGCTGCCGACGTCACGGAAATCATGCGTACGCCGGACGGCCACATCGCCGCCCTCGTCCGCACCGGAAAGGACGGCGAAGGGCTGCGCCTGGTCCGCTACGCCGATCCGTAGACGTCAGCTCTCCCGCGGGCGGGAGAGGCAATCGCTACGCGTCCAGCGCCTTCTTCAGGATGTCGTTGACCGCCTTGGGGTTGGCCTTGCCGCCGGTGGACTTCATCACCTGGCCGACGAACCAGCCGAACATCGACGGCTTGGCCTTGTAGGCGGCGACCTTGTCGGGGTTGGCATCGACCACGGCCTTGACCGCGGCCTCGATGGCGCCGGTGTCGGTGACCTGCTTCAGGCCGCGCTCCTCGACCAGCACCGCCGGATCCTTGCCGGTCTCCTCCATCGCCACGAACAGATCCTTGGCGATGCGGCCCGAGATCGTGCCGTCGGCCATCAGGTCGAGCATCTTGCCCAGATTCTGGGCGCTGATCGGGCTCTCGCCGATGGCCACGCCGCGGCGGTTGAGCATGGCGAAGAAATCGCCGGTCACCCAATTCGCCGCCTGCTTGGCGTCGCGGCCTTTGGCCACGCCCTCGAAGAACAGCGCCGTCTCCTGCTCGGCCACCAGCACGCCGGCATCGTAGACGGAGAGGCCATAGTCCTTAACGAAACGCGCCCTCTTGGCATCGGGCAGCTCGGGCAGATCGGCTTTCCAGCGCGCGACGTCCTCTGCCTTCAACACCAGCGGCAGCAGGTCCGGATCAGGGAAATAGCGATAGTCGTGCGCATCCTCCTTGGCGCGCATCGACTGCGTCTCTCCCTTGCCGGGATCGAACCGGCGCGTCTCCTGTCGGATGGTACCGCCGCCCTCAATGACCTCAATCTGGCGGCGCGCTTCATACTCGATCGCCTGGCGCACGAAGCGGATCGAGTTCACGTTCTTGATCTCGCAGCGCGTGCCGTATTCAACGGTGCCCGCCTTGCGCACCGACACATTGACGTCGCAGCGCATGGAGCCTTCCTCCATGTTGCCGTCGCAGGTGCCGAGGTAACGCAGGATCGAGCGCAGCTTGGTAAGGTAGGCCGCGGCCTCATCCGACGAGCGCAGGTCGGGCCGCGACACGATCTCCATCAGCGCCACACCCGACCGGTTGAGGTCGATGTAGCTCTGCGTCGGATGCTGGTCGTGCAGCGACTTGCCGGCGTCCTGCTCCAGGTGCAGCCGCTCGATGCCGATGGTCTTGGTGGTGCCGTCCTTGAGCTCGATCTCGACGGCGCCCTCGCCCACGATGGGGTCCTTGTACTGCGAGATCTGATAGCCGGCCGGCAGGTCGGGAAAGAAGTAGTTCTTGCGGTCGAACACCGAGCGCAGGTTGATCTTGGCGTTCAGTCCCAGCCCGGTACGGACTGCCTGTGCCACGCAATGCGCATTGATCACCGGCAGCATGCCGGGCATGGCAGCGTCGACCAGCGACACCTGGGTGTTGGGATCGGCGCCGAATGCCGTCGGCGCGCCCGAAAACAGCTTGGCCTGCGACACGACCTGGGCATGGACCTCCAGGCCCATCACGATTTCCCAGTCGCCCGTTTCGCCCTTGATCAAAGACATGATTCGCCCGGTGGAAAGCGCAAGATATGGCGGTACTTAGGGCTTGTTGGAGCAGATGTCCATTGCATCCCTCCCCCACGCAGTGGGGGAGGTGGCCGAAGGTCTTCAGCCGCAACATGGGTAACAGTTTGTGCTCACCACATGGGTAACAGTTTTCTC
>NZ_VOHA01000039.1 GCF_007859315.1 Reyranella sp. CPCC 100927 | reverse complement strand
GGGTGCGGCGCCGACAAGAGTCCAAAGATCGACATCGACAATAAATCTTCGGGATGTCTCGTGCGGATCGTCGATCCCGTTCCACGCCGGCACACCCGGCGGCCCGGCCCGCGCTTGATCAACCTTCCTGAAAGGAAACGGTACGTCTTCGCTGGGAGCGCGCCACTAACAAGAAACAACAAGTCTCGGAGCCAGGACGATCATTCCTGGGAGCGCGGGCGGGACGCCCATAGGCGCTAACTTTGACGATCATCGAGCCGCCAACCTCATCCTGAGGAGGCCGCGCAGCGGCCGTCTCGAAGGATGAGCTACAGACGGAGTCGTAGAAAGGACATGTTGCAACGCCTGCGCTGTTGCCACCCTTCGAGACGCGGCCCTGCGGGCCGCTCCTCAGGGTGAGGTTTGCGCGTAAGTTAGCGCCTATGGGCGTCTCGCCCGCATCTCCGGTGAAAGCGTAGCTTTCGCCTTTGCGCGCAGCGCCGAAGCATGAGCGGGCGGGACGCCCGCGCTCCCAGGGGCTCGCTTCGCTCGCAACCCGCCTTCTACCCGTTTCAGGTCCTTGTGGTCGGCGCAGCCGGTGGAGAACTCTGGTGATCAACTGGACGATTTTACAGAACACGCCAGTAGATTGCCTCATACGAGGCCTTCTCGCGCAGCCGGATCAACCCCAGGGTTGATCCCGGCCGTTCGGCGACGTGCTACGTCATATGTGCCGACACAGACGGAGATGCTTCGTGAGAACCGCGCGATCCGTTGCTCTTGGGCTGGCGCTGGCGAGCGGCGCCGGCAGCGCCATGGCGCAGCCGTCATCGTGGTCGCAGTCGTGCGGCGACCTGACCCGCCATGGATTGCCCGCCGCGACGGTGAGGATGTTCCACGATGCCATGACGGACCGCGCGGCGTCCGGCGCGACGCCGCCCAAGCCGACAGAGGTCGCGCAACGAGCCGCGCAGGTCATGCGCCGGTTGCCGATCCCGATGATCGTCGGCGTGCTGCCGGTCAGCGGCCGGTACGATCCGCGGACGAACGAGGTCACTCTCCATGTCGCCACGTACAGTTTTCAGCGCGCGCAGACACCCGACGGCCGCGAGATCGACGAAACAGTGACGTTCGACGCGGTCGCCGGCACGGACGGCAAGATCACCCGCATCGACTACCGGATGACGGTCATCGAGGATCGCAAGATCGATCACGCCTATCGCGAACGCCCCGGTCAGCCGCCACGCGCCGACGGTGGCCGGTGGCAGGAGATCGGCCTGGCGGCCCGCAAGCCGATCAAAATGCCCGGGGCCGGCCCGGACCCGGACAAGGGTTTCGGCCTCACCGACGACCTGCATCTGGTCGTCGCCGGATCGCCGCGGCCACCTTTCACGACGGCGGAGACGTTCTCCTCGAGGCCGGTCTGCCAGGGCTGCACGGTGGAACAGCACCAGATCCGAACGGTTCACGTGACACCGGTCTGCGCCGCCATCGTCAAGGGCCGTACCGGACGCGCGCTCCACATCATCCAATAGCGGGCGCGGGGTGCGTCGGTTACCGGTCCAGCCCATCATGCATCCACTGCAAAGCAGGTGACGTGGTGTCGGCGTCGCTTTTGCATCGCCGCGCCGCATGCAACTATCGCGGCCATTGCGTTCACTGCGTCCACGCACAGGAGCATTCCGCGATGCCAACCCCGCCGTCCGATGATGATCTCAAGCAGGAACTCGACGCCGCCGCGAAGAAGGCCGGCGTGACCATCCAGCCCGATCGCCACGATGCGATCATGACCAGCTACAAGGAACTCAAGGGCATGGTGGCGTTGGTGCGCGCGCAGCCGCGCAGCGCGGCGGTCGAGCCGTCCAACGTCTATTCGCTCGCACCCCGGCGCTAGGCGGAGGCAACCCATGGCTGCGACCGAACCGCTGCACACGCTCTCCATTGCCGAAGCCGGTGCCCGGCTGCGTGCCGGCACCCTGACCTCGACCGCGCTGACCCGCGACGCGCTGGCGCGCATTGCCGCGATCGATGGCGCACTCGACAGCTTCCTGCTGGTGACCACCGAGCGGGCGCTGGCCGATGCCGCCGCGGCCGATGCCGATTTCAAGGCCGGCATCGACAAGGGTCCGCTGCACGGCATCCCCTACGGCCTGAAGGACATCTACGACACCGCCGGCATCCGCACGACGTGCCACTCGAAGCTGCGGGTCGATAACGTACCGTCGGCCGACTCGGTGGTCGCGACGCGACTCAAGGACGGTGGCGGCGTGCTGCTGGGCAAGCTCGCGACGCACGAGTTCGCCATCGGCGGCCCCAGCTTCGATCTGCCGTTTCCGCCGGCGCGCAATCCGTGGAACCGCGACCACATTCCCGGCGGCTCGTCATCCGGTTCCGGCGCCGCCGTGGCGGCCGGTTTGTGCCGCATGGCCATGGGATCGGATACCGGCGGCTCGATCCGTGGGCCGGCCGCCTATTGCGGCATTGTCGGCCTGAAGCCGACATATGGCCTGGTGTCGCGCCGCGGCGTCTTCCCGCTGTCCTACACGCTGGATCATTGCGGCCCGCTGGCACGCACGGTCGAGGACTGCGCGCTGACCATGCAGGTGATCGCCGCGTACGACTCGCACGATCCGGCCAGCGCCGACGTGGTCACCCCCGACTTCACGCGCGGACTGGACTGGGGCGTCCATGGCCTGAAGATCGCGGTACCGCGGCATTTCTACGCCAAGACCAACGGTGTTTCGCCCGAGACGGTGGCGGCGATCGACAGCGCCGCCGAGACGCTGGCCCGGCACGGCGCCAAGGTCGAGGAGATCACGCTGCCGGATTACGATCTCTTCAACGCCTGCGGCCGCATCATCCTGAATTCGGAAGCCTATGCGATCCACGAGCAGGACCTGCAGACGCGGCCGCTCGACTATGGCCGCATGGGCCATACCCGCCTGATCATGGGCGCCTTCATCTCCGCCGCCGACTTGATGCAGGCGCTGCGCGTGCGCCGCGAACTGGTCGCGGGACTGAACGCGGTCCTGCAGCGCTACGATGCCGTGATCACGGCCTCGTCGCTGGCCCAGGCGCCGCGCTTCAGCGACTACCGCGAGGGTTATCCGGTCGCCTGGCCGGTGCAGACCATGCCGTTCAACGTCACCGGCCATCCGGCGATGTCGGTGCCCACCGGCTTCTCGAAGGAAGGCCTGCCGCTGTCGATGCAGATCGTCGGCCGGCCGTTCGACGAGCCCATGGTGCTGCGCATCGGCGCGGCGCTGGAGCGTGCCCTGGCGTTGAGCGATCGCTGGCCGGCGCTGGCATCGGATACGACAGCGAAGGCCGCCGCATCGTAAGGCGACATACCGCCGGCGGGGACGAACCGTGTTCGCACCCGCCTGACGCCTTATACTGGCGGCGTGACGATCATCGGCTCCGTCAAGCACTGGGCGCGGGCGATCCGGCGGGACACGGTCGCGCTCTGGCTCGCCGCCCGCGATCCCCGTGTGCCGTGGTATGCGAAGGCTGTCGCCGGCGCGGTCGCCGCCTATGCGCTGAGCCCGATCGATCTGATCCCGGACTTCGTGCCGGTGCTGGGCTACCTCGACGACCTGATCATCGTTCCGCTCGGCATCCTGCTTGCCGTGAAGCTGGTGCCCACCCCACTGATGGCCGAGTTTCGCGCCGAAGCCGTGCGGCGCGCAGCGCGTCCCGTGAGCCGGACCGGGCTGGCGGTGATCGTCGCGATCTGGGTGCTGGCCATTGCCGCATCGGTGTGGCTGTTGTGGCCACGCGGCGCCGATCGTTCACCGTGACGCCGAGACCACGCGCCTCCCAACGACAGGAGTGAAGGTTTGCAAACGCTTGTGCTTCTGCATGGCGCGCCCGGCGACGGTACGCTGTGGCGGCCCGTCGCCGCGGCGCTCACCCGCGATGCCCGCGTGCTTTGCCCCACCCTGCGCTGGTTCGGACCCGATCCCTGGCATGACGACGGTAGCGGCTTCGGCACCGCGGCGCATACGGAGCAGCTCATCGCACTATTGGAGGCCGAAGCCGATCGCCCGGTCGCCGTCGCGGCCTGGTCCTATTCCACGCATGTATTGCTGAGCGCGCTGCTGCGCAGACCCGACCTCATTCGAAAGGCCTTCCTGTACGAACCCGGTTTGAGCACCTATCTGGCCGACGCCGATGACAGGGCGGCATTCCATGCCGACGCCCATCGCGCGTTTGGTCCGATCGCAGACGCGCTGCGGACGAAAGGCGCCGAGCACGCCGTCGAGGTTCTCTTCGACAGTTCAGGCGGCGACGGATGTTTCGGCATGCTTTCGCCTGACCGCCGCGCGCGATATCGCGCGAGCGCCAGGATCATGCCCCTGCTGATGGGCGGCGGCCAACCACCGGCAAACATCACGGCCGACGACCTGGGCCGCATCGCGGTCCCGGTCACCGTGTCATTCGGACGCCAGACACGGCCGCTCTTCGAGATCGCATCGCGGGCCGTCGCACGAAGCATTTCATCGGCCGCGCTGCGCATCATCGAGGACGCAGATCACATGCTGCCGGAGAAGAAGCCCGTGCGCTTCGCATCCGTGCTCGATGCCTGGCTCGGTGAGCGTCCCTGACAGGAACCCTGACACCATGATGTGGCCCGGTTGTCCGTGGCGGCAAACCTGATAGGTCAACGGCTTAGGTGGCTATGCCCCCATAGATCAGCCGGATAGAGCGGCGGTTTTCCTAGCAAGTCGACCAATTTATAAGTGATTGAAATTGCTACATTTCAGCTTGCACCAAACCCAAACTGCGGTCCAAAAATACCAACCATTTTGGTTAGTTTTGTGTTGACGACAACTAACCAATATGGTTAGCTTCAACCCATGCACACCGTGCTTGAAACTGCCACCTTCACCGCCCGCGCCGAGCGCCGGCTGACGGTCGAGGAGCTGCACGCGACGATCGACGCAATCGCCAAGAACCCGGCCGCCGGCGACGTGATCAAGGACACCGGCGGGGTACGGAAAATCCGGGTCGCGGTTGGCGGCCGGGGCAAGAGCGGTGGCGCACGGGTCATCTACTTTTTTTCAATGAGCAGTTTCCGATCTACCTGCTGACGGTGTTCACCAAGAACGAGAAGTCGGACCTCAGTGCAAAGGAGCGGAACGAATTACTCAAACTGACGACGGTCCTCAAGGCCGCGTGGCGCCCGACGAAGAAAGGAGAGTGAGGCTATGAGCAAGAAGGCATTTGACAGCATCGCAGCGGGGCTGCGCGACGCGATCGGCCACGCGAAGGGCGAACCCGGCCGCGTCACCCGTGTGCACGAGGTGCCGCCGATCGACGTCAAGGGGGTCCGGGCCAAGCAGCAGATGACACAGGAAGACTTCGCCGAAACGTACTCGATCCCGCTCCCCACGCTCGTGAAGTGGGAGCAAGGTCAGAGCAGCCCAACCGGCGCAACGCGACTTCTGTTGCACGTCATCGACCAGCACCCAAAGACGGTGCTGAAAGTGATCAAGAGCGTCCAGCCAGAGCGTTGATCATCAGAACGCAGAAAAGCCCGCCCTCCACTGGCCTCACGGCCGGGATGAGCGAGCTGCGAACACCGCCGTGAACAATCAGGGCACCGAGTCACGAACAGAAGTCACTAACACCCAGAAGCGCCGGCGGGTTGTCCGTGGCGGCAAAACCTGTTAGGTCAACGGCTTAGGTGACTATGTCCCCGTAGCTCAGCCGGATAGAGCGGCGGTTTCCTAAACCGTAGGCCGGAGGTTCGAATCCTCTCGGGGACGCCAGCCCCTGCATTCCCTGAAAAACGCAGCAAATATCGGCATCGGATTAGCTGCATTATTAATCTTGTGGAGTACGTATGTGGAGTACGCGTGGCCTCGTTTGATCCCGGTTCAAGCCACAAGCTAGGTTGGCCTCCTCCACGCGCCGGAACGAAAGTTGGGTGAGCCCGAGTACCCGAAAGCGTTCCATAGGATGTCGCAGGTCGGCTTCAGTTCGCGATAACAGTCAAAGCTCTCGTCCGTAACTTCCACCTCCGGCAACATGAGATCGTGTCGCCGAAGCGGCTGTGGTCGACCGTACGAATCTCTCCGCACATCGTATCCAAGCGCGTCCACGATCGAAACGAATGCGTAGAGCGGCGGCGTAATGCCCACAAACTTGTAATACTTCATGAACTTGTCGAAAGCAGAAATCATTCCTGCCTCCACATCGCCCAGCCAAAGGTACCGCTGGATGGTCCCCTTCTCCGTCTGTGTTGGCGTGAATGTCGTCACGAACTCAACGACCCCATTTCGAAGGCTGAGCGTGTACGCCCGCGAGGTAGGATCATCCTCTCGCCCGCTGTACGTCATAAAGCCTTCGAGAACATTCGAGAAATTTGTTCCAGAACTGCCCAGCGGTGTCATCAACGCGCCGTCACTTTGCAATGTCGACTGCGAAAGCTGGATTTGTCCGGCGAAGGAGGCGATGGGACACGCATGGACAACTAGTTTAGCTCCCTCCTTAAGACCGATTGCACCGGCATTTGACACGATTCGTGCCAAGCGCTCATCGCGGAAATCCTGTACCCGCTTGGTCAAAGTGTCGGAGAGGGTGAACGCATTCCGCAACTGGGTGACGTTCATCTCAAACACGCCCGCTGAGTGCCGGCCGTAGAACTTGCTGCGTCCTAACTCAACTCTGTGCGGTCCATACCAACTCTGTCGGATGCGAAGAACAACGACAAACAGATCACCACCTAAAGGGATCGGATGAAAAGCAACGGCAGGTAGACGCGGGTCAATGCTGCTATGAAGCAGGTTTTCCAATGTCTGCATCCAGCTATCGAACTTTGGTATGGCAATTCCCGGTCGTCCATTAGCCGCGCCCGTTGCCTTATCCTGAGTCACGCCGAGCACAAGATCACCTCCGGCAGCGTTTGCAAACGCCGACACGTCCTTGAGGAATTCCTTCTTGTCGTCTGGTGTGGTGAGTGAAAGGTCCGCCTTGAAATCCAGCGTCTGGCTCTCTGTGACGCCATTGCTGATCAGGGCGTCAATCGTCGCAAGATCTATCTTGCTGAGAGGTACATCGATCATCTGTGCATCCTAACGTCTTCCGCCCAGCATCGAGAGGCTACCGATGGACGGTGCCAGCCAATACCCGGTCAGCATGTGTCATACCAACGGCGGCCACAACCTGCTCATGTGGGAACAAGAGGACCATCAAGGCAAACTGAAGGATGAAAACGCCCGGCCTCCCCTGAGGGAAACCGGGCACCCCACCTAAGGCACGTCCTGTGTACGCACCCCTCTCACCCAACTCGCAGCGGGATCAGCTTCTGACGCACGGCCACGGCCCAGCGCATGGTGCCCCGGCCGGGTATCGAGACGATCACGTCGCCATCCGCCTTGCGCGCCTGTAGTCCGGCTTCGGCGGCCATCGCGATAACGCGCGCCGGGTCATTGCGACCAAGCTCGGCGAGGAACGTGGCTATAGGCTTGCTGTAGTCCGCTCGGCCAGTTTGGCCCATGCGGGTGTCGGCTTCCGCCACGTCGCCAGCTGCGCGATCTCGCCCGGCTCGGCACCTATACGGCTCGCCAGAGCTTCGACGGCTCGTGAGTTGTTCGGGTCGAAGTCACTGCCGTGCAGTCGGGCCTCCCGCATCACGGCGTTGAAGGCGTCGGGTGCCTTGTCGTACGTGACGCCGATGGCTTTGTCGGTGGCACTATCGAGAACCACCTTCGGGGCGTCGATGGGGGCTTCCTCGGGCTGCTGCTCCCGCCCTTGTGGGCTTTGCTGAGCGTCGTGAGGCGCACTTTGCTGCTGCTGAGGGGGCGCGCCGACGGCCTCATAGGCGTACGGACCGCGGCGGACCAAGCCCATGCGCTCAGCAACGCCGATCGCTCATACCGCCACCTATTCAGGGGCGCGCGAGCGCTTCCACGAGGCCAGCAAGAATCCGGCGAGCCGCTCTAGGCCCGTCGCTGTGAGCCTCACTGAAGGCGGTGTGGTGGTCCAGCCAGACTCTTCAGTGTTCAGATTCCATAGTTATCGTTCGTTGTCCTCGTCTGCGGTGTCGTCGTCTGCGTTGGCGGCTGGGATCATCTCCGCGTCGCCTTCATCGCTCTCGCACAGGAACGGGACCTCGAACGGGATTGCAAAGCCGCTGATCCTGTCGCCGCCTTTGTTGAAGGCCCCGACCGCATCGGTGCCGCCCAGATCAGTGCCAGAGTCCTTCAGGGCCTGGCGAATCGTCTGGAGCATGGGAGCGGTCGGCCGACGGCGGTACCGGGTGATCGCTCCGCCATCGCGATCAAAGTCGACTACCTCCTCACCCTTCTCGAGAACGTCGATGAATTCAGCGAGTAGGAGGTTGGCTAACTTGTTCAGAGTGGCTTTCGATGCGGCCATGACTACGCGACCTTGATCGAACGCGACTCGATCGGTCCACGCGTGGCGAGAGCCTTCGCGGCGTGTGCCAAGAAGACCTCCAGGCCCACCGCTGTTAGCATGACCTTCGCGGCCAACGGCAACGCCCAGTCATTCTTGATGGCGATCTCCGTGGGGATCATCGCGGCCGCCCGTGACTTGCAGTTCCAGCGTCCCAGGTCACAGCCGATCAAGACGGTGCGAGCGTAGGCGCGTGCACAACGGGGCGTCGGCCACGGGATGTACTCGATCAGCAGATCAGCGAGGTCTTGGACGCTGAATTGCTGAGCGGCTTTGGTCGGCGGTACTACTGATACTTGGCTGCCCCCCGACGGCAGGGGATAGGTCATGGTGGTGATTCCGTAGATGAGGGAGAGGTGAGCCCAAGCGGGCGACGGGATGGCTGTAGTTGAGGTTGCGTGCGTGCGCATGGCGTTCGAGGCTTTCCCAGAAAGACGACAGCCCGCGCGATGGCGGGCCTTCTCAGTGGTGTTGAGCGCTGAGAGAGCGCTTGATGATGGCCGAACCTAGCCCCGGCTTTCAGGATTGCCGCGAATCCACCGCTCCCGATCGCTGTACGCGCCGATACCAGCGCCGATGATGCGTAGCCCCGCATCAATGAACGACGGCTTCTGACCTCTCGGGACCGAGTTGATGCGCGTCTCTGCCTGAGCCTGGACGCCCTTCATCTCTTGCCGAAGCTGCCCTTCAGTGGACCTAAGGTTCTGCTGCGTGTTGGCATTGAAGCGCCCCTGCTGTGCCTTGTAGTCGGCCAGAAGAGCGTCAATGGAGTGGCCGTTGACACCGGCCTCGCCGGCCGCAACGGTCGCGGTGGCACCGGCCCGCTTGGCGTCGATGGCGGTCTGAAACTGCTCGTCGATAGTAGCAGCGCGCTCTTGATCGATGCGCTGTTGCAGCGAGGCGTAGCTCTCAGAAGCCGCGCGGCGGGCTGACTCCGCGTTGGCGGCGTATTGCTTGTTCTGTGCTTTGGCCGCGGACTGCTGCCCGGTGTAGCTTGCACCAGCCGACGCTGCGCCAACGGCAAACGTGGCTAGTGCCATGGTTGTTGGTTCACACATCTCGTGATCTCGTAGAAAGGGAGTCCCTGCACACCAAACGGCACCGGGCCGCGCAAGGCTCGCGCCGGGGTGCCTTCAAAATGGAGAACCCGGCGCGGTGGCCGGGGCCCGTGGGCGCCGCGAGGGGCGCGGCTAAAGCGCCGCTGGCGGAGGGCTGAAATGAGAAAGCCCCGCACGATGGCGGTGCCTTTGAGGTTGGCGGTAGTGGGGCGAGAAGGACTACGCGGCGGCCGAGAAAAGTTTCGGTACCGAAACTTCTGATGCGGACCGGGACTTCATCGGTCGTTCCACCACGCGCGCGCTGCAGCGTAGGCTAAGAAGGCGGTCGAGCCGTAAACGACCCATTCGGGCGGGATGAGCGCCGAGCGCGGGTGCGGGAAGATGGAAGCGAGCCAGTCGGCGAAGAAGTAGAAGCCGACAACGGCCGCGATGAGGATCACAGCGTAGCCGAGGCGGGTGTCGGCGAGGCGCTCGATTGGGTTCATGGATCAAGTCTTCTGTGTGTGTGGGCGGTAGTATAGGATAGGCGGAAGACTCCGTGAACGGGAATCACGGAGAGGGTGGCGGTAGGCGCGGTGCAAAGGCCTAGGCGGCCGCGGTCTCGTCCTTGAAGCCAAGGCGCGGCGCCGCCATCGCTCCGGCATGTTCGAGCCGGACGAATGATCGACCCGACAGCGTCCATTCAACCCGTTCGGCGAGCGTTGCCCATGCCTTCTGGAACGTCTTGTTAGGGGCGTCCTTCAGTCCGCATTGCTCCTTGAACTTGCGGACGGAAATGGACGCGACGTCCTGGGGTAGGCTCGACAATGCCGCTTCGACCTTCTCTGCAACGCCGTCGATCTTCCCGCCGCGGGCTTCTGAGCCATACCAGCGGGACCATTGGGCGCTCGGTAGGAGCGCGTTCAGTTCCTCTCTGATCTTCCTGTCGTGGTGTCGAAGCCACACCTTCATGGGCTTCGCCTGTCCATCGACAGTGTCCCGGCAGCGACCGCGCGAGATGGCCTGATAGAGGGTCCCCGCGACTTCGCCGAGGGACACCTCCGTTACCGGGATGAGCCTGTCAGTGTCCGCCATGATGTCGCGGACTTGCGCGATGGATGACGATAGCAGGTCGAAGCGGTCCCGCTGCAGGACGCCAGCGAAGATCACGTTCTCGACGCGCGACCAATCGTTGAAGCCGATATGTCGACCGAACGTCGCGACGCTAATTCGGTCTCTGCCGTTGATCTTGGCCTCGACGTCGACACCCGCCGCGGCAAGCCGCTTCTTGATCAGAGTCGGCAGATCCGGCGCGCGCCAGTACCCGCTGTGCTTGAAGGTCCATATCAGGACGTGTTCCTCGGCAGGGATGGCCTTCACCGTTGCGATAATCTCGCTGACGGATTGCTTCTCGGCCATGGAGTCCCAATCCTTCTCCGTTGGACTGCGGCCGGAGCTACCGTTGGCGAAATGCACCTCGACGTTGTCGTACGATTTGACGACACCAAGCTTGTCGAAGCCGATGGCCAGGCCTATCCGACTGTCGAGCCTGACCAGTCGATTGACGGCGTGGCCGGCGTCGAGGATGGCGATGTTGTCGAACGCGTCTGGGACCGACACCTCAAACGACACCATACCGCCTCTACGGTCCTTGCCCGGCTCGACCAAGAAGGTGAAGCGAGCGTCCATGCCGTTCATCTCGACCAGCGTCGCGAAAGCGTTGGTGTCGCCCTTGGCCATCTTCTTGAAAGCCTGGATGTAGGGCAATTCAAGGTCCTCCGGGATGGACGGAAGTGTCACCTTCGACGGCTCATGTCCGGCGAGTTGGCGTTCCCGTTCGATCTTGATCAGCGACCAACAGCGAGCGAGGTAGTCCGCGCACTCCTTACGGAACGGGGCAGGGGCTTCCTCGCATCGCGCAGAGGCGCCAGCGGCAAGCGCACTGGCGTCCTCTGTGGCGATGGAATGGGCCTGTGTGCTGAGAAGGACCTCGTCCCAGATGAGTAGGTCCCGCGGTCGAGTTAGAGGCCGCAAGTCTATAGAAAGGGTACTTAGGGCCTTTAACGGCCGGGGCCGGTACTGCGTCACCTCCTCTAACTTCCCGGCGCTGTCCCCCGTCCGCTTGATCTTGGCGTGAGCGACCAGCAGCACCGGACGGCGGCTGTTGTCGGTGGTCGGTGGGACTTCCCGTTCCTCTCCTGAGTAGATCAAGCCAATGTCGTCCTCCGGGATGCCGGCTGCGATCATGTCCCGGCGAAGGGCGATCAGGCTGTCTATCTGGGTCTGAGCGACCAGAAAGGACTTGCCGCACCACGGCCGGCCGTCTTCGAGACCGATCTCATAGAGGGCCTGGGCGAAGGCAACGACGCTCTGAGTCTTTCCCGTCCCGCACGGCAGCGGGTAGGCGCGGCGCGCGCGGTGTCGCGGTGAGATGGCGTACAGCTGCCACGCCAGTCCGCCGGCAGTGACCATCAAGGCCTGTGAATGGGCCCCGCTGGGGATGCTGCCGTAGTCGATCAAGCGTTTCGTGACGATGCTGTGGGCGCGATCCGAGAGACGGCGGACGGCGGCGTAGGCTGGGTTGTCGCGAATGACGCTCGCGGCGCGCGCCTCCTCCAGAAGCTTGTCCATGTCGGTGGTGTCTCTCTGTTTAGGGGATGCTGATTTCCTTGGCCTCGATCTCGCGGGTCGCAACCTCGCGGGCGCCCAGCGTCGTGATGCGCTTTGGCTTCGGGGTGATATCGAGACTGTCGATGGCCTCGCTCACGGCCGCCCTTTCCTGCGCCTTCGCGTCCTTCTCGGCTTCGAGGCGGCGAGTGAGCTTAAAAGCTGGAAGGCTGAAATTGTCCCGAATGGTCTTAGCGATCACTGCCATGGCCCTCGGGCTGATGAATGGGTAGGCGTAGTGGGTCTTTCCGGTGTTCGGATTGACCCATTGGCCCCGGTTCGTCGGCGCTAGGTTGCGGACCCTGCGGACCATCTGGAAGTCGAAGGCATTCTCACTAGCAAAGGTGTTCGGCTGGGCCTCGCGGTACATGAAACAAGCGAGCGCGGTGTCGACCACCTTTGCCGCGTCCGCATCGCGGGCGATCCCCAGCACCAGCTTTGCGGCTTCCCGGCTGGGCCGATGGGTCGAGTCGTTGGCTACACTCTCAGCGGCCTTCGCGATGGCCTCCCAGCGGGACGAGAGGAGCGGCCAAAGGGGTGCTGAAGGGTCACGTCGGCGGAGTGTCTCGACGGTCTTCAGGTACGGCTTCAACTCGGTGGAACTGACCGGCCGCTGCTCTGGATGGCCATGCCGGACCATATGGTTCTTGTGGCGCTGACAGTAGCGGGCGAACCGAGACGCAGTCGGCGAGTCGCACCCGGCGCAAGCGCAGGTACGTGATGTCATGTTGGGATTGATCCTTTGAAGAGGGTATGGACCCGTGCCCCCAGGTAAAGACACAGAGAGGCTTGTCCCTGTGGCGATGAGGGTGAGTCGGTGCCCCTCTACCTAGTTACATGGGCCGGGATTGATCCCCACGGCCGCATAACCTGGGTCCGTCTTATGGTGTCCTTTCGGGACTTTCCGAGTCGCATCAAGGCCTTAGCGTCAGCGGCCTCCTAGCGTCGCTAGACGCGCCTAGCGCGGCCCTGGGGCGCTCGCTAAGCGGCGCTGAAGTTGCTCGTCTAGGGATGTTGCCTCAGCCTTAGCCGTGGCTTCAGCCTCCGCTATGACCTTCGCTATGGCCGCTTTCTCGGCCGCGACGCGTGCCTTCTCGTAAGCGTCGCGGTCCGCCTTGGTGTTGATGACGGTGCCTGTGGGGCCCGGATGAGCGTCGGAAAGGTCGAGGCCGGCTTCGGTCATCACTATGGCCCTCGCCATCGCTCTGCGCTTCGACTCTTCGTGCCACTTGCGGTCATCTTCTGCCGTGGGCGCTGTCCATCCCATCTTCGTGGCCCGCTTCTGATATTGCGCCTCCGCCTTGCGGGCCATGGCATCGATCGCGTCCACTCGTTTCCGCTCTGCGTGGTCTGGGTAGCGTAGGTCCTCGTCTTGCCGCTTCCCAACGAACCAGATCACGAGCCCCAACAGGAGCAAGCCGATTGCGTACATCATCCCCGCTCACCACTTTCCCTAACCGTTTGGACCCGCTCCTAGCGGCCCTAGGCGGTGATCCTCAGCACCGTCCCAACGCCGCAGCCCACCTCAGCGGCGATTGCCCGGATACCCATGCCCGCGGCCCGTAGCTCGACGACCTTGGCCTCGACGTCGCCTCCTACCTTAGGCCGCCCGATCGGCTTGCCGCTCTTGGTCTTGCCGGTCGCGCGGACACGATCGATACCGGCCTTAACCCGCTCTCGGATCATCTCCCGTTCCAGCGTCCCGAACACGGCTGCCATCTCAAGCATCGCCCGGCCATGCGCTGTCGCGGTGTCCATGGATTCCTTGAAGTAGAACTGCGCCACACCCGCGCCCGCGAAGTCCGCCATGTGCTGCGTGACGGTCGCTGTGCTGCGGCCCAGCCGGTCCACTGACCAGAACAGGACTCGGTCGAAGCGGCGCTTACGGGCATCCTTCAGTAGAGCGTCGAGGCCGGGCCGGTGCTCTCGACCCTTGGCGCCACTGATGCCGGCATCCTCGTAGGTGGCCACGATAGGCCAGCCCTTCAGTTCGGCGAAGGCGGTAAGGTCGCGGCGCTGATTCTCGACCGTCTGACCGTCCGTGCTCACGCGCAGGTAGATCGATGTTCTGTTCTTCGTCATGACAGCCCTCGCCTCCTCGGCGAGCGATCTTGTACCGGAGCATTGTTCAGAAAACAATAGGTTTCGGAACACTCTGAGGGGCAGGTCGGCGAGGCCGCATTTGCTGGGGTTTCGAGGCGCTGTTTTCGACGGGGTTTCTGAACACCCCTGATCGCCCCTCAATCCCCGCAAGAAGATGAATAGTCTACTGTGAAGTCCCGTGGCGCTTGAGACTTGCCGCAGTCTGTGACACGGGCTGTGTCGACCTATGCATTTCTGGCGATATTTGCGCCCGCGAGATGACTTCTTCGCGCTCCTCTTCAGGTCGACTTCAGGGCATTTGAGGGGCAGCGCATGGTGCGCGGAAGGACTGTAAGATGCCTGTCGAAGTTCACGTTCAATGGGTACCTAAGTCGTGGTCGGTCTGGTCGCTGCCCGTCCGCGGCGTCGCGCCTGGGTCGTGGTGGTTCTACCTGGGCCGGCTGCAGATCGTGACCAGCAGGAAGGCCTAGGATTCGCTGCGGGACTCGTACAGAGCGATTGCGGCCCCGGCTGGCCTCGGATGGCGGCTGTGACGCGTGGCTCTGTACGGCCCCTCTACGGCCCTGCAGGAGGCCCCGCGGTAGACTTGCGAAAGGGCGCAGTCCAGCGCGGTGCCCTCCCGCCCCTCGGCATCGCGTCTCGCGCCTAGACCCCGGCAGCAAGGCACACGGGGGGACCGGCGGCCGGCCGCTCACGGGATACCCTCGGACATTTTTGCACCAACTTTGGTGGCACCCGTTTCACAACTCAAAAAGCGATCTCGCCGGGTTCCTCGCTCTCACCGTGGAGCCGGTCGTGGCATGTGTCGCAAACCGCCACCAGTTCGAAAAGAAATTCGTGTCCGAGATGCTCGTATGAACGGTGGTGGGCTTGGGTCGCCCGTCGAAAACCACAGCCCTCGCATATCCCGCCGGCCCTCGCCAAGACCTTGTCGCGCCGGGTCTTCCACGCCGGCGTCTCGCGGTAAGCCTCGTACTGCTGCCAAAATACTGACGTCCTCTCGCGCTGAGCACGGGCGTGGTGGAGCATGATCTCTTCGCGGCGTTTTTCCCGGTCAGCCTTGGTTTTGGCACTTAGATGTTCGTCAAAGTCGGGGGCGGCACCTGCCACAGCCTTCGAGACAGCCGTGCCTATTGCCTCGCCGCATTGAAGGCATTGGTATCGGTGCTGGAAGCCGCCGCCCTTCACCTGTCGCCGCCGGATCTCAGTCGTCTGGTGCTCGCACTTCTCACCCTCGCCAATCTCTTCGTAGACCGCAGCGTTGGGTTCGAGGTCCAGCTCCTCTCCCGTTTCCGGGTCCAAAATCTTGATGACGCGCACGCTACAATCCCTCCGTAGGGGACGATCCGGGCCAACCTTAATGGGCAGGGTGGGCGGCCGGAAGAGGTGTCTTATGGGCCTCTCAGAGGGGGGCGCCAATGACGGCTCGCGAGGATACCCCCAGACATTTTCCACCAACGGGGGAGCCGCTGTCGTACCCTTGGGGCAAACAGGATAGGCGCCCCGTGACGAAGAAGCCGAAGGCTAAAAGGTCCCCGCGCTCACTGCGCTCGATCATTCCGTCCGTGACCTACGAGGAGCTTGGCTTCGCGAACCACCTGCTGCACGCGGCGTACGTCGGCACCGCACCGACAAAGCCGCTGCCCGACCCGGAGCCAGGCTACCTCACGCTCAAGGATATCCCTCTCAACCGGGCAGCCATGGCGCTGCTCGACGCGTTCAAGGACGATCCCGATAAGGGGCACGCCTTGCTCGCTCGATGCACGACCCTGATGGGCTACTGGAGGCGGCCGGAAGCTGCGCGATGGGTGCGCACGCGCGACGGCGGCGAGGAGGTCCATCCCGCCCTGGCCAAGGCGACGGCAGAGGTGCCCTTCCACTTCATGGAGGACGAGGAGGAGATACCGAAGCGGTTGTTCGAACTGGCCGCCAAGATCGAGAAGGAATGGGATGAGGCAGAAGGCAAGGAAACGGGTACACGATGAAAGCACCGCGGATCGGAACAGAAGGCTCCGCACTGTTGAGCTTGGAGCGAGGCTAATCACTTCGACTCGCGCTCACGAAAGCGAGCGCTCTAGGGCGGCCTCAACGCCCCTCCGCGGGCCACTCGAAGGCAACCCCCGCGGTCTCCCCGCCATGCCACCACGCGACGTCCAGTGTCCCCGTCCGCCTGTCGGTACACGCCGCGGGGCTTGTGTGGGGGGCGGACAGTGCATAGCTAGTGCGTCAATGCCGGCAACCCCTCCTGCCGTGCAGGAGATCATCTAGGTCAGTGCCGGATCGCGAGAGTCGTCATGTCTTCTCCTCCTATTGTCTATCTGGATACTCAGGACTATTCGCGATTCGGTGATGTGCTACGGGGCAAATCTGACGGTGCCACCGAAGCGCTCTTCACGGCTCTCGTGGCACGCAAGCACTCAGGCGACGCAATCTTTGCTGTTTCGATGCCAATCCTTGGCGAGTTGCTGCAATATGACGCCGACTATCGCGACACCACGATTAGGAAAGCCGAGGCAGTTGAGCGGCTGTGCGGTGCCTGGGCGCTCGCCTATCCCACACGCCTTATCGCGGCGGAGATTGCCGAGGCCGCGATAAGGCGCGGTGCCATTCCTAACGCCCAAGATACTCGCATCCTTTCGCCGGATCGGTACTGGTATCCCAACGTCTCGGACAGTTTCGCCGATGTGCGTTCCACATGGCGTCAAACGGTCGACGCCGAGCTTGCTACCCTCCCATCTCGCGCACTCAGGCGCCAGATTGCTAGGAAAGCGCGCAAGATCGATCTCGCCAAAATGGCGCAACTCGCGGCGCCGAAGATGGCGGAAAAATACGGCCTACCACTCAACGCGATTTCTGGCTCGCTTGTTGCCCTGATGGGCGGGGCGATCACGCCTGAGGAAGCGAGCCGGCGACTGTTTACTGCAATCGCCGAACCGGTAAAGTTCGTCGAGACTTACTTCGAAAAGATGGAGTCCGACCGTTCCTTGCCTGATTGGATTGGCAAGACTGGCCGCACTTTTCAAGACAGCTTTATAGCGCTACGTGACCAGCTCCAGCCGTTCATGCACCTCGATCTGGCTCGCGACCAATTCCAAGCAACGCTTGTCGACAGGGCAGGAGAGATGGCGCGCAAAGTGCTACATATGGCAAACGACGACACTGCCGAGTTTGGCGTTGATGCGGCCTTGCGAGATACGCTTTTGTGTGATGCCAGCTTCGCGGCTGAGGTGCCAGTTTGCGAAATCGTCAACGCCGTGATGCACGCCTATATCAGTCAAATCATGGGGCTGACTGGTTCCGAGGCCAAGATCGAACGAAGCTTCGGCGGCGATCTGATCCACGCGTTTTATCTTCCTCATGTGGACTTATGGCGCGGCGATCGGCGCTTTTCAGCCCTGCTTAAGGACGCAGTGCCACACCGTGCCAACCGGATAGTACCCGCGCTCAGAGAGCTACCGGCGGCAATCGACAAATGGCGGGCTGACCGCGCCCCCTGACCTATCCGAACGACTCGCCGGCCTTCTCATGGCCTAGCAATCCTCGATGGCGTGCTGAGCCACAGCCACGCCGTCAGCCGCCGTGCAACCGGGCCTTGCGGATCGAGTGGAACACCTTCAGCGGGGCTCCTAGCTGACCTTCCCCAGCGCACCGGGATACGACAGCGCTGCCACTGCCGCCCTCCTCTGCGCCAGCGATGATCCGCCCGAGTATAGCCCGTAGGTGATCCGAGGTTTGTCGTGCCCGACGACGTCCGCTGCGACGTTCTCCAGCACGTCGGCGCGGTCGAATTGCGTCACAACGCACTTGCGGATGCTGTGGAAGACATGCCTCTCGCCGAACCCATAGGCCTTCTTGAGATATCCGAAGCGTTTACCAACGGCATTCGAGCGATCCCCATACTTGTTCACGGTCAGGCCCGACAGCAGGAACCCATCCTTGCTCTCTTTCACGAGCCGCTTCACCAGTCCCTTCAGATTGTCGTGTATCGGCACCTCTCGGTTGCCCGCCTCGGTCTTGGCGTCAGTGATTCGGAAGGTGTTCTGAAGGACCGCAGAAGCGGATAACGCGCAAAGCTCCTCAATGCGCGCGCCCGTGTAGCTGGCCAGCATTATCAGGTCGGCAAGCTGTCGATCCTTCTTCGCCGCGCCGTAGAGCCTCGCGACTTCCGCGGGCGAAAACGATAGATAGCTTCCCCGTGCTGCGTCCTTGGCCCGCTCGGGGACCTTGACTTTTTCGAACGGCGACGACGCATCCTTCGACACCTCGCCACGCCCCTGTAGAAACTCCCAGAAGCGACGAAACCCGGACAGCTTGCGCTTGATAGCGTCGGGCTTAAGGCCGGCATCAATCTGCCCCTGTACCCAGTCAGCCACACCCGAGCGTGTCAGCTTGTCGAGAGTGGGCAACACATCAATCAGCTTCTCAAGGTCGGACTTCTCCATGTCGGCGGTCTTCTCCTCGACCGCGTCGCGGCGTTTCGCGATGTGAGCGGCGATGAATGGCGCCAGTGGAGACGCCTTGCCCGTCGCGATGGCAACGAAAGTAGCTGCCTTGGGGCCACCAAGGTCCACAATGGCGGCCAGTTCGTTGCCGTCATAGGGTGCCAGAACGCCTACTCTGTTGAACCGTTGGTGTCCGCCCCTCACGTAGCGGTCGGCAACGTGCCGCGCCAACGCGTCATGCATCACACCGACGTCGTCTTGTCTGATCTGCTCGCGCCACCACAGTGCCTCGGCTTCAATCGATCCGGCCCGCCCCCGCGCCTCCATCACCTTCGCCTTCAAGTCCGCCACAATTTTCGCGGCCCGCAGCTTGGCAAGCGCTTTGTCGCTCGCTCCCGTGGTCCGGTAGACTTCGGTCTTGCCTTCGAAAGCGTCTTGCACGTCAGCAGGAACGCGGAACCGCGCGAACCAAACGTTGCGCTGAAGGCGTAGGTGAGTGGCCATCTGTATCTCGGATTGTGGAGTACGAATGTGGAGTACACGCAACCCGATCAAACCCCATAATTCAAGAATTATTGGCATCCGACGGTCGAACCACGCCCCGTCCTCTCGGGGACGCCACCTGCGCGGACAAGAGCGAACCTCGGCACTAACAAGAAACAACAGTCTCGGAGCCAGGACGATCATTCCTGGGAGCGCGGGCGTCTCGCCCGCATCTCCGGCGAAAGCGTTAGCTTTCGCCTTTGCGCGCAGCGCTGAAGCATGAGCGGGCGGGACGCCCGCGCTCCCATGGCTCGCTTCGCTCGCAACCCGCCTTCTACTCGTTTCATCGCCCAAGGGTCGGCTGAAGGCCGGTGGCCAACTCCGGTGCATACTGTCTCGCTAGCGGATGGCTATGGCGAGCAGCGCCAGGACCGTGCAGGCCAGGACGAACGACAGGCCCTTCCAGAACAACAGCGGACGGCGCTCCATCAGCGGCAATGGCGATGTCCTGAGGAACGCCTCGCGCGGGTGGCGCAGGTCGAAGGTGAATTCCGACAACTCCTCGTAGCGCCGATACGGGTCGGCGCGCACCGCCTTCTCCAGTGCGCCATCCACCCACGCGGGGATCTCGGGATTGACGGCGCGTGCCGGTCGATAGACCAGCCGGCGCTGCTGGGCGCGGGTGCGCGCCTGCGCCACCTGCGCGCCGTACGGGAGCTGCCCGGTCAGCATCTGATAGGCGATCACGCCCAGGGAGAACAGGTCGGCGCGAGGGGTGCCGCTGTCGCCGAGAAAATACTCCGGCGCGGTGTATTGCGCGGTGCCCAGAATCGCGCCGTCGTCGACGGACGGCGATGCTTCCAGCACGCCGGCCACCCGCACGGCGCCGAAGTCGATGATCCTGACCGTGCCGGCCTTATCGATCATGATGTTCTGCGGCCGCAGGTCCTGGTGCAGCATCTCCAGGCGGTGAAAGGCGCGCAGGCCCTTGGCGATCTGCTCGACGATGCCGCGCACGGTCTCGAGGTCGGGCCGCGGGTTGTCGATCATCCACTGTGCCAGCGTCGTGCCCTCGATGTATTCCGTGACGACGTACAGGTAGTTGCGCCGGCGCGACGGTGGGCGCGGTTTGAGCACGTGTGCGCTGTCGATGCGGCGTGCGACCCATTCCTCCATCATGAACCGCCGGAGAGAGGCGGCGTCGCCGCGCAGATCCGTCGATGGAATCTTCAGCGCGACGATCTCGTCGCTGTCGGTGTCGACCGCCAGATAGACGTGGCTGCGGCTGCCGGCGTGGATCTGCCGCAGGATCCGGTAGCCGTCGAGGGTCATCCGGGCGTCCGGCAGCGGCGGTGGCGATAATTCAGAAGCCGACCCGAGGACTTCGTCAGCGTCACCTGCCGACACGTCGTCTACCCGAACGATCTGGACGGTGAGGTTGTCCGGGCTGCCCTGGTCGTACGCCTCCTGCGCGATCACCCTGGCCGCCTGGTCCAGATCACGGGCGTGCTCGTCGATGGCCTGGATGACGAAGGCGGCGCCGACATGCTCATGGACGCCATCCGACACCATGATGAAAACGTCACCCGCATCGAGCGCCAGCGCGCGATAGTCGATCTCGATCTGCTGGTCGGCGCCCAGCGCGCGACCGAGATAGGACTGCCGGGACGACACGATGACCCGGTGATCGTCGGTGAGCTGCTCCAGCGACCTTCCCGATACGCGGTAGATGCGCGCGTCGCCGACATGGAAAATGTATGCGGTCGCGGATTTGACGACCATCACACTCAACGTGCAGACGTAGCCCTTGTCCCTTTCGTAGGCATACTGGCTGCGCCGCGTCTGCGCATGGAGCCAGGAATTGGTCGCGGCGATGACGCGCTGCGCCGACGTTTTCACCGACCATGACTCCGACGTGCAGTAGTAGTCGGCCAGGAAACTCTTGACCGCCGATTCGCTGGCAATGCCGCCGACGGCACTGCTGCTGACGCCGTCGGCCAGCGCAACGGCGATGCCCTTCAGGCCGAGCACCGGCTGCGCGGGGATCAGCGCGCCGTGGAAGTCCTGGTTGGTCTGCTTGCGCCCCTTGTCGGAATGCTGCCCGATCGAGACCCTGAGCTCACGCGGCATCAGCAGCGTCCAGGGCCCGCGCCCGGGACGCGCGCCGGTCCACGATGCCCTGGCCGCGCTTGGGCGCCGTCTTCACATGCGTGGTGTAGAGCGTCAGGCCGGTGAAGGCCAAACCGCCGACCAGGTTGCCGATGACGGTCGGAATCTCGTTCCAGATCAGGTAGTCCATCAGCGAGAACTTCGCGCCCAGAAGAAGGCCCGACGGGAACAGGAACATGTTCACGATCGAGTGCTCGAAGGTCATGGCGAAGAACAGCATGATCGGCATCCACATCGCGATCACCTTGCCGCTGACACTGGTGCAGATCATGGCGCCGACCACGCCGGTGGACACCATCCAGTTGCAGAGCATGCCGCGGATGAAGAGGGTCAGCATGCCGGCGGCGCCGTGCTCGGCGTAGCCCAGCGTGCGGCCCTCGCCGATGTGGCCGATGACCGTGCCGACCTTGTCCGGCGGCGTCGAGAAGCCGTAGGTGCAGACGATCGCCATCATCACGGCGACGGTGAAGGCGCCGGCGAAGTTGCCGATGAAGACCAGGCCCCAGTTGCGCAGGATCCCGTTGAGGTCGACGCCCGGTCGCCGGTCGATCAGCGCCAGCGGCGTCAGCACGAAGACGCCGGTCAGCAGGTCGAACCCCAGCAGGTAGAGCATGCAGAAGCCGACCGGGAACAGCACCGCGCCCAGGATCGGTACGCCGGTCTGCACCGTCACGGTAACGGCGAATGCCGCCGCCAACGCCAGGATGGCGCCCGCCATGTAGGCACGGATCACGGTGTCGCGCGTCGACATGAAGATTTTCGATTCGCCGGCATCCACCATCTTCGTGACGAATTCCGACGGAACGAGATACGACATGAAACTACTCCTGGGATTGTCGTTGGTGGTGGTTGGGTTGGTCGTTGGAGAGGACGCTTCATGGCGAGCCTGTCGAACCATGAAGCGTTCGCACCGGCGGTCCGTGCGATGCCTTCATGGTTCGACAGGCTCACCATGAAGGCCATGAAGTGGTGCAACTCACCAAGCCTAGGCAGCTTTCTCCACGACGGCGGCGAGCGCGATGAACAGGTGTCCGCCCTCGCGGCAGACCGGGATGGTGCGGACGGCGCCCTCGTCGGCGCCCAGCGCCTGTCCGGTCTCCAGCGAGATCACCCAGTTATGCAGCGGGCAGGTCACGGACGTGCCGTGCACGATGCCCTGCGACAGCGGCCCGCGCTTGTGGGGGCAGTGGTCCTCGATGGCAAAGACCTGATCCTGCGCGGTGCGGAACACACCGATCCGGCCCTGGGGCGTCTCCACGCAGCGCGCGCCGCGCACGGGGATATCATCGATGGTACCGATGGCGATCCAGTTCATGCGCCTCACTCCGCCGCCTGGGCAAAGCCGACGCGCGCCATCGGATGGAACTCATGCTTGTGCTTGCCGGATGCGCGCTCCGACCAGGGATCGACCTGTGCGAATTTCTGCGAGAAGACGAAGCGGTCCCAGTAGGCGCGGCGCTTCTCACCATCCTGCATGATCTGGCGCCGGATCTCCTCGACGCCGACCCGTTTGGCCCACTTGTAGATGCGTTCCAGATAGCGGCCCTGCTCACGGTACATCTGGACCAGCGCGACGATGTGCTCGAGCGCCTCGTCCTCGGTCTTCACCAGGCCCAGCACTTCGGTACCTTTGATGTCCAGCCCGGCGGCGCCCGCGAAGTGGATCTCGTAGCCCGAGTCGACGCACACCACGCCGACATCCTTGCATGTCGCCTCGGCGCAATTACGCGGGCAGCCGGACACCGCCATCTTGACCTTGGCCGGCGTCCACGAACCCCACATGAACTTCTCGATGCGAATGCCCAGCCCGGTCGAATCCTGCGTGCCGAAGCGACACCAGTCCGTGCCGACACAGGTCTTCACGGTGCGCAGCCCCTTGGCGTAGGCGTGGCCCGAAACGAAGCCGGCCTTGCCGAGATCCGCCCACACGGCAGGCAGGTCCTCCTTGCGAACGCCCAGCATGTCGATGCGCTGGCCGCCGGTGACCTTGACCGTCGGGATGGCGAACTTGTCGACGACGTCGGCGATGGCGCGCAATTCCTGGGCGCTGGTGACGCCGCCCCACATGCGCGGCACCACGGAGAACGTGCCATCCTTCTGGATGTTGGCGTGGACGCGTTCGTTGACGAAGCGCGACTGGTAGTCGTCGGCGTATTCGTCGGGCCAGTCGCAGACCAGGTAGTAGTTCAATGCCGGCCGGCACTTGGCGCAGCCGCACGAGGTCTTCCACTCCAGTTCCTGCATGACGGCGGCGAGCGACTTCAGCGATCGGGCCTTGATCAGGCGACGCACGTCGTCGTGGCCGAGATCGGTGCAGGCGCACATCGGCTGGACGGCGGCGCGGTTGTAGGCATCGCCCAAGGTCAACGCCATCAGCTGCTCGACCAGGCCGGTGCACGAACCGCACGAGGCCGATGCCTTGGTATGGGCCCGCACGTCGTCGAGCGAGGTGAGTCCCTTGGCCGTGATGGCGCCGGTGATCCTGCCCTTGCAGACGCCGTTGCAGCCGCAGATCTCCGCATCGTCAGGCAGCGCCGCGACGGCCGCCGTGGGATCGGGCGCAGACGTTCCTTGGCGAGCCTGACCAAAGATCAGCGTATCGCGCATCTCCGAGATGTCGGCCGCCTTGCGCTTCAGATCGTTGAACCAGGCACCGTCGGCGACCTCGCCGAACAGCACCGTGCCGATGATGCGGTTGTCCTTGAGGATTACCCGTTTGTAGACGCCCGCCGACGCATCGCGCAGGACGATCTCCTCGCGGTCGTCGCCGTCGGCGAAATCGCCCAGCGAGTAGACATCGATGCCCGTCACCTTGAGCTTGGTCGGCGTGTCGCTGTGCACGAAGCGCGCCTCGTCATTGCCGGCGAGCTGCTCGGCGGCAACACGGGCCATCTCGTACAGCGGCGCAACAAGGCCGTAGACATGGCCGTTGACCTCGACGCACTCGCCGAGCGCCAGGATGTCGGGGTCGGAGGTGCGCATGCCGTGGTCGACGACGATGCCGCGGTTGGTCGCCAGGCCGGCGCCGCGCGCCACGGCGGCGTTGGGCCGGATGCCGGCCGCCATCACGACCAGGGTCGCGGGAATGACGGTGCCGTCGGCGAGCGCCACGCCTTCGACCCGATTGCTGCCGAGGATCGCCTTGGTGTTGGCCTTGGTGAGGACCTTGATACCGCGCGCCTCGACGGCCTTCTGCAGGAGATAGCCCGCGGCGGGGTCGAGTTGGCGCTCCATCAGGGTCGGCATGAGATGCACGACGGTGACGTCCATGCCCTGCGCCTGCAGTCCCGCGGCCGCCTCCAGCCCGAGCAGGCCACCGCCGATCACCACCGCCTTGGCGCGCGACTGCGCCGCCAGCAGCATGGCATTGACATCGTCGAGGTCGCGATACGTCAGCACGCCCGCCAGATCATGGCCCGGCACCGGCAGGATCAGCGGCGTCGATCCGGTAGCGATGACCAGCTTGTCGTACGGCGCCGTCTGGCCCTGCGCCGAGGTCACGGTCCGCGCGACGCGGTCGATGGCATCGATCCGGTGGCCCTTGTAGAGCGTGATGCCGTTGCGGATGTACCAGCCGTCGCCGTGGATGATGATCTGCTCGTAGTCCTTCTCGCCCGACAGCACGGGCGACAGCATGATGCGGTCGTAATTGACCCGCGGCTCGGCGTTGAAGATGGTCACGTCGAAGCGGCCCGGCGCCTGCTCCAGGAGATGTTCCAGCATGCGCCCGGGGGCCATGCCGTTGCCGATGATGACGAGCTTCTGGGTCATGTCCGCGGTGAGCCCCAAAATGAAAGCCGCACACCCCTGCATCCCTCCGCGAAAAGGAAGGAAACAGCCGGTTGGCAGCCTTGCCTGGGACGCCCGCCGTTGGACGCCGGCCGTCAGGACCTCATCGCCCGACAGCGTTTGCGGGACCGAGGCAGCACGAACCGTGCCAGACCGGTCCTCGTCAGAATGCCAGCAATCTCAGATATCGCGGGCCATCGCCGCGGCCTGCCACGGCAGCAGCATGGTCACTTATTGACCAGATTGCCTGACCACCCCAGCGCCTCGCGCCGGATGCGGCTACTCACGGGCGCCCTTCGCCTCGAGCAATGCCGTCATCTCGCGATAACCGCGCCGCCTGGCGTGCGCCAGCGGGGTGACGCCGTCGCGGTCGGCGAGGCTCACGTCGGCGCCGGCGTTGATCAGCAGAGTCAAGATCTCGACATGCACCGCACCACCGTCGGACAGGATGATGGTCTCCAACAGCGCGGTCCATCCCAGCCGGTTGACGTGGTCGACGTTGATTTTGGTGCGCAGCAGTTCGCGCACAATGGCGGGATGGCCGTGATGCGCCGCCGGGATCAGGCCCGTGCCGCCATAGCGGTTGGTGCTCTTGAGGTCGGCGCCAGCGGCCAGGGTCAAGCGCAGGATCTCGAGCCGGCCTTCGGCGGCGGCATAGAGATAGGGGGTGTCCTCGATGCCGTCCTTGGCATTCACGTCGGCGCCGGCCGCGATCAGCACGCGCGCGGCGTCGATGGCGTTGGCGTGCGTCGCTAGCAGAAGCGCGGTCCTGCCGGCGGAGTCCCGCGCATCGATGGCAGTACCGCCCGCCAGCAGCGCGGTGACCCGCGCCGCGTCGTTGGCCGCGGCTGCGCGGTGGAGGTCGCCCTGGTTGGCCATGGCGTCACCAGAACCGATCGCCGCCAGCAGCAGCAGGATGCTCCGGCGTCGCCATTGCATCATGCCCCCGGCCCTTCGGCGCGCATCTCGGCGAACACTTCCTTGGCGGTGATCATCGCCTCGCGCACCGAGGGCAAGCCGATATAGCCGGCAAGATGCAGCAGCGCCTCGCCCAGCTCGTCCTCGGTCCAGCCCTGCCGGCGCGCCATGCGCAGATGGATGGCCAGTTCCGGCCAGGCGCCCGTGGCAGCGTCGGAGATCACACAGATCAGCGCCCGCGTCTTGAAGTCCAGGCCCGGCCGCGACCACAGCATGCCGAACACCGCTTCGCGCGAATAGTCGCCGAACTTCTTCATCAGCGGATCGTCATAGACCGTGCCCGCCATCTTCTCGACCAGCTTGTCGCCCATGAGCTGGCGGCGGATCTCGCTGCCCTTTTTGTACAGATCGCTCTCGGCCATGCCCTGCTCCCTCGGTGGTGCCGGCACCCTAACGCATGACTGGCTTCCCGCAAGCGCGCGCATTTGTGGCATAGAGCCGCTTCGCCACGCGCGGCGCCCTTTGCTAAGGTCGGCGCAACGCTGTCCACGGAGCCTGCATGCTGCCCTCGCAACGCGCGTTGTTCGATATTCCGGCCGACGTCTGCTATCTCAACGCCGCGTCCTACAGCCCGCTGCCGCTGGCGGTCCAGGAAGCCGGCCGCACCGGCGTTGGCCGCAAGGGCCAGCCCTGGACGCTCGATGCCGGCCTTGCATCGCGACTGAACGAACGCACCCGCCGCGCCGCGGCGGCGCTGATCAACGCCGATCCCGAGGATGTCGCGCTGATCTCCTCGGTCGCCTATGGCGTCGCCACCGCCGGCAAGCTGGTGCAGGTCACGGCCGGCTATCGCGTGCTGGTGCTGCAGGACGATCATTCCTCGCCGGTCCTGGAATGGATGACGCGGGCCCAGGCCGAAGGCTTCACGGTCGAGACGGTGCGCCAGCCCTATGACGGTGACTGGACCGCTTCGGTGCTGGCGGCGATCGCGCGGCCCGGCGCGCCGCAGCTGGCATTGGCCTCGATCGCCTCGGTCCACTGGTCCGACGGCGGCGCGCTCGATCTCGATCGCATCGCGGCGGCCCTGCGCGCCAAGGGCGCCGGCCTGCTGGTCGACGCCACGCACGGCGTCGGCGTGATGAAGGTCGACGTGCAGGCGCTCGACCCCGACTTCCTGATCTTCCCGACCTACAAGTGGGTGCTGGGTCCCTACGGCCGCGCGTTCCTCTACGTCGCGCGCCGCCACCAGGGCGGCACGCCGCTGGAACAGACCGGCTTCGGCCGCCGCGCCATCTCGGCCGAAAGCGTGCCCTACATGAAGGACGCCTCGTACACCGCGGGCGCCCGGCGCTTCGACATGGGCGAGCGCGATCACTTCATCTCTATGGAGATGGCCGCCGTCGGCATGGAGATGATGGCGGGCTGGGGCCAGGCCGAGGTCGAGGCGCGGCTGTCGATGCTGACCCAGCGCCTGGCCGACGGCCTGGGCAACCTCAAGGACGTGCGCCTGCCCGACCCGCGCCTGCGGGCGCCGCACATCCTGAGCCTGAGCTTCCCGTCGGGCATGCCCGACGGCCTGATCGAGCGGCTGGCCGCCGAGAAGATCCACGTCGCGCCGCGGCTGGGCCGCATGCGCATCAGCCCGCACGTCTACAACGACGAGGACGATGTCGACCGCTTCGTGTCGACGTTCCGGCGGCTGGTCGCGTAATCCCTGTCATCCCTCGCTGCGCTCGGAGGATGTGATCTTTATCGCTTCGCGCTGTCATTCCGAGCGCAGCGAGGAATCTTCGGCAGTTTCTGGGCCGTTCACGGCCGGAAAAGATCCCTCGCTACGCTCGGGATGACAGCGTGGGCCCATAAAATCACAGGCTGTCGGGATGAGCGTGTGACCGTTACCCGGCGCCGGCGGTGGCGCTTTCGATGACGACGGCCTTGCGGGCCGCGGTGTCGAACTTCAGGCGCTGTACATAGTCGAGGTCGCGGCCGGTGACGCGCACGAAGCGTGAACCATCGGGGTAGTCGATCGAGTGGATGGCGCCGACGTCATAGACGCCGGCCTTGCCCGGCTCCAGCCGGTAGCTGCGCACGATCTCCAGATCGGCCGCGCCGGCCGCGGTGCCACCGTCGGTGCGGCGCCACTCGGTCATGTCGGTATGCTTGACCGCCTGACCGTACACCGCCCATGAGCTGCCGTGGTCGTGCGGCGGCGAGCGGTGCGGGCGCGGGTTGCAATGCGCCAGCACGACGAAGCCCATCTCGGTATCCTCGTAGAGCTTGCGCGTGCCGATCGGCGCCTGGGGACCGACGGCCGTATCGACGAAGGCCGCGTTGGCCAGCAGCCGTTCCAACAGCTGGCGCACTTTCTCGCGACCGGCAGGACCAGCGTTCTCCTTGAGGGCCGCGCGGCAATCGTCGATGAAGCCTTCGAGCGTATACGTCATGGTTTTCCTCGCATCGGAGTCCGGACCGATCCTGCGGACCCTAGCAGACGACGGCGCGCCGTCGACAGGTTTCCCGTCACGCGCATGCAGACTCTTCAGATGGCGCACGTGTGGAACGGAAGCACCTTGCATCGCCATGGTTGTCATCGGAGAGTGCCGGCGCCTGCGGGAGCAGGCCTAACGACAGGAAGGGGAACATGAGCGCAGAACTGTCCTTGCTGGCATGGTCGGTTGTCCTGACGCTGGCGCAGATGCTGGTCGCAGGCATGGGGTCCAACGTGCAGGTCGGGCTCACGGTCCTGGCCGGCAACCGCGAGGACATGCCGGCCATCACCGGCTGGGCCGGACGGGCCAAGCGCGCGCACGCCAACATGCTGGAGAACCTGGTGCTGTTCGCGGCTCTGGTGCTGGTGGCGCATGTCGCCGGCAAGAGCAACGCCATGACGGCACTGGGCGCCCAGCTTTTCTTCTGGGCCCGGTTGGCCTATGCCGTCATCTACGTCGCCGGCATCCCCTGGCTGCGCACGCTGGCGTGGTTCGTGTCGCTCGCCGGCCTGGTCCTGATCTTCCTGCAACTTCTCTGAGGTCCCGTGATCCGCATCACCGACCGCATCGCGCTCGACGAAGCGGAGATCGACGAAAGCTTCGTACGGGCCGCCGGGCCGGGTGGCCAGAACGTCAACAAGGTGTCGACGGCCGTGCAGCTGCGCTTCGACGTGCGCGGCTCGCCGTCCCTGTCCGACGCCGTGCGCGCGCGCCTGGAGCGGCTGGCCGGCAAGCGGCTGACCCGCGAGGGCGTGCTGGTGATCGTGGCACAGCGCCATCGTACGCAACAGCGCAACCGCGAAGACGCGCTCGAACGGCTGGTCGACCTGATCCGTGAGGCCGCGATACCGCCCACGCCGCGACGCCCCACGCGCCCGACCGCCGCCTCGCGCAAGCGCCGGCTGGACGACAAGGATCGGCGGTCGAAGACCAAGACCCTGCGCCGCGGCCCACGCGAGGGGGAGTAGCTTTTTACTACCTTCCCCCGCTTGCGGGGGAAGGTGCCCGTTTCGGTACTTCGACGCGTTGCGTCGAAGTACCTGAGGCGGATGGGGGATGCCTGAACGGACTCAGTGCATCGACAGCCAAATCGACTCTGTTGAACCATCCCCCATCCGGCGCTGCGCGCCACCTTCCCCCGCAAGCGGGGGAAGGTATTTCACTCCCGCATGGCGCGGGCGGCGCGGGCGGCGGGACGGTCCCAGCAGCGGCGCAGCCAGTCGCGCGCGTGCGGCTTGTCGTCGAGGTCCATCCACAGCGCACGGTACATCACCGACGCCGCATTGAGATCGGCGACCGTGAAGCGGTCCTCGGCCAGCCACAGTGTGTGGGCCAGCGCGCCCTCGAGCATTTCCAGCGGCCGCTCAAGCTCGAGTCTTGCCGCGCGTGCCCGCTTGGAGTCGCGCTCGGCTTCCGGCAGCACGGAACTGTGCAGCGCCCATTCGATGATGGTCTTGTCGATCTCGGTGACGGCCCAGAAGCTCCACTGCCAGGCGCGCGCCTCGCCCTGCGGCGTCGCGGGATAGAGCGCGCCGCCATAGGTCTTGGCCAGGTAGAGGTTGATCGCCATCGACTCCGACAGCACGAACCCGCCATCGTCGATCGCCGGCACACGGCCGGTGGGATTCACGGCGACATAGTCGGGTTTCAGGTTGGCGCCATCCTGGGTCGTGATCGGGATGTGCTCATACGGCATGCCGAGCTCGCCCATCATCCAGAGCGTACGCACCGTGCGCGTCCGTGCCGCGCCATAGACCTTGAGCGCCATCCGCCGCATTCCTCTTGTGGCTTGCCTGAATGTCCTAACACCTCAGGCGCCGGGCGTCTTCCGGCTCGGCGTGCGCTACGCGTTGCTGCTTGCCTGCGGCACGGCGATCGCGCCCTCGCCGGAGAGCCGCGCAATGTCGCCAGCCCCATACGCCAGCCAGGATGACAGGACCTCCGCCGTGTGCTGGCCGACATCCGGCATGGCGCTGCGGATCGTGAGCGGGGTATCGGACAGCCTGATGGTGACACCGGCGGTCGGGATCGGACCGATGGTGTCGTGCTCGACGGACGTGACTTGCCGGCGATGCCGCAGTTGGGGGTTGGCCACGACCTCGTCCAGGGTCGCGACCAGCGCACAGGGAATGTCGATCCGGTTGAGGGCCGACACGGCGTCGGCAGCCGACAGGGATGCGATCCAGCGCGCGACCTCGCCGTCGACGTCATCGACGTTTTCGAGGCGGGCAGCCGTCGTCGCAAAGCGCGCATCCCGCGCCAATGCCGGCCGTCCCATGGCCGCCGCCAGGCGCGCAAATGCCGGATCCGACGCCGTTACGAGATGGACCCAGCGCGCATCGGCGGTGCGATAACTGTTGGTGGGCGCCGAGAAACGATCGCGATTGCCGCGCCGCGTCGCCGGGCGTCCGAACAGGATCTGTTCCGGGATCGCCGTCATGAGCATGGAGGTCGCCACATCGAGCAGCGCGACATCGACCACCTGCCCGCGACCACTGACGTTCCGGGACTGCAACGCAGCCAGGATGCCGATCACGGCATTCATTGCGGTCGTGTAGTCGCACACGACCGTTCCCGCCATGTGCGGCGGTCCGTCGGCGGCGCCCGTCATCTCCATCAGGCCGCTCATCGCCTGCGCGACGACGTCGAAGCAGGGCTGCTGTGCCAGCGGGCCGTCCTGGCCGAAACCGGAGATGCGGGCGATCACCAGCCGCGGGTTGTCCGCGTGCAGGATATCAGGCGCGCAGCCCAGCCGCTCCAGCACGCCGGGGCGGAAATTCTCGACCAGCACATCGGCCTGGCCGGCCAGGGCGCGCAGCAGCCGCTGCCCGGCGGGCCGGGCCAGGTCGATCGCCACGCTGCGCTTGTTGCGGTTCTGCATCATGGCGTAGAGGCCGCGGCCCTCGATCGCCGGCCCGAAGCGGCGCAGGGGATCGCCGACATCCGGCCGCTCGACCTTGACCACGTCGGCACCCATGTCGCCCAGCATCATCGCGCAATAGGGGCCGGCGACGTAGTGCGACAGGTCGAGCACCTTCAGCCCAGCCAGCGGTCCCGTCATGCATCCATCCAGGTTGCGTGCGATCGCGTGGGCTAGGCCGCGTCGCGCCCGGCACGGATGAGGCGGCCGGGCAGCGCACCGGTGGCCTCGCCGTGCCGCCATGTCACGACGCCGGCGGCGATGGTGGCATCGTAGCCGGTCGCGTGCTGGAGCAGACGACGCCCCTGGGCGGGAAGATCGTGCGCCCAGCGCGGCGGTTCCAGCCGCAGCTTGTTGAAGTCGATCACGTTGACGTCGGCGCGCAAGCCCGCCGTGAGCCGGCCGCGGTCCACCAGCCCATAGGCGGCGGCGCCGCGGCTGGACTGCAAAGCGACGGCCTCCTCAAGGCCCAGAAGCGGCCCGCGCCGGCGGTCGCGCGCCCAGTGGCTGAGCAGGAAGCTCGGTGCGCTGGCATCGCAGATCAGGCCGCAATGCGCCCCGCCATCGGCAAGGCTGAGCAAGGTGTGCGGATGGCGCATCATGTCGTAGAGCGGCTGCAGGCTGCGGTCGGCGTAATTGATGAACGGAAAGTACAGCCAGTCGCGCCCGCCCTGCCCGGTCAGGATGTCGAGCACGATCTCTTCCGGCCGACGTCCGCTGGCGCGCGCGATCGCCTCGACGGAGCGCTCCGGCGGCGGCTCGTAGTCCGGCGGATCACCGAGTTGGAACATGTTGTGGAAATGCGCCATGCGGGTACGCCAGAACCGGTTCGTGCTGGTCGTCTCCTCGGCCAGCAACCGCGCCCGCAGCGCCGGTTGCCGCAGCGCCTCGATGCGCGCTTCCAGCGGCAGGTGGGCAATGGCGCGATAGGACGGATGCTCCGAGAACGGGTGATAGCGGCTTTCCAGATTGATCAGCATGCCCACCGGCCGGCAACCGACCAGCGCCGTGATGTCGGCACCGCCTTCCGCCGCCCGCCGGGTCATGGCCAGCAATTGCCGCCACTTGTCGGGCTGCTCCTCGAACTGCACCAGGATGTAGTGCACGGGCACGCCATGCTGCCGGGCGAGCTGTTCCATCCAGGCGAACTCGGCCTCGGGATCAACCAGGTCGGAGACCATCTGGAAGACGCCATGACCGGCTCGCGCCATGGCGTGGCCGATCGCCAGCAGTTCCGTCGAGTCGGCGAAGCTGCCGGCCACCGCGCTGCCGTCGGCGGCCAGATGCAGCTTGGTGCGCGAGGTCGAGAAGCCGATGGCGCCGGCGCGCAGCGCCTGCTCGACGATCCTCGCCATCGCTTCGACGTGGTCGGCATTGGCAGCCGCGCGTGTCGCGCCGCGATCGCCCATGACATAGTCGCGGACCGCGCTGTGCGGCACCTGGGCGGCGATATCCATCACGCGCGGCATGGCCTCGAGGACATCGAGATACTGAGGAAAGCTCTCCCAGCCCCAGCGCATGCCCTCGTGCAGCGCCGTGCCGGGGATGTCCTCCACCCCCTCCATGACGTTGATGAGATGGTCGTGGCTGTCGGGGCGGGCCGGCGCGAAGCCGACACCGCAATTGCCCATGACCGTGGTCGTCACGCCATGGAAGCCGGACGGGCTGACATAAGGATCCCACGTCACCTGGCCGTCATAGTGTGAATGGATATCGACCCAGCCCGGCGTCACGATGCGGTCGCGGGCATCGATTTCCTCGCGGCCGGCACCGACGGACCCGCCGACGGCCACGAGCTTGCCGTTCTCGATCGCAACGTCGCCTTCGAACGCCGGCGCACCGGTGCCGTCGACGACCAGACCGCCCCGTATCACGATGTCATGCATGGCTTCCTCCGCTTCGTTCGATCGGACGGGATGCGTGCGCTACTGCGCCGAGATGATGGAGCCGAAAAGCTTCCAGCTCGTGCCGTCGAAGCGGGCCAGCTGCAGCGTCCGGAACGGGTTGAAATCCTTCGGCGTGGTGGTGACCGTCACGCCCGGCAGCAGCATCGGCATCTGCAGGTTGCTGAGGTTCGTCGCCTGCTTCATCAGGTTCTCGCGCGTCAGCTCGTTGCCGCAGCGGCGCAACAGGTCGAGCAGCAACTGATTGGCGGTGTAGCCGAAGATGTTGCTGGTATCGGCCGGCTGCCCGTCGGGGTAGTACGCCTTCATGAAGTCGAGATAGGCCTTCATGCCGGCGTCATTGTCCCAGGTCGGGTCGCCCGGCGTCTTGTAGGACATGGCGGTGATCAGGCCGATGGCCTTGTCCGGCCCGACCGGCTGCAGGACGGCGCCGATCGAGCTCGACACGCTGGCCAGGAGGTGCACCGGCTTCCAGCCGAGGTCGTGTACCTTGCGGATCGCCTGGGCCGCGAATTTCGGCGTCGCGACGTTGAAGAACACGGTGGCGCCCGATGCCTTCAGGCTGATGACCTGCGAATCGACCGTGGGGTCGGTGACCTCGTAGGTCGCCTCGGCGACGATCAACGTCTTCGCCTTGTCGCCCAGCCCGGCCTTGAAGCCGCGGACATAGTCTTTCCCCATGTCGTCGTTCTGGTACAGGATTGCGACCTTGGCGTCGGGCTGGGTCTGCAGCAGGTGTCGCGCGTAGACCTGCGCCTCCATCTCGTAGGACGGGTAGAACGACGTGGTCCACGGGAAGTGGACCGGGTCATTCCATTTCGACGCCCCGGTCGAGATCAGCAGCTGCGGCACCTTCTTGAGGTTCATGTATTTGTGCACAGCGGTGTTGGTCGGCGTGCCGACCGAGTTCACCACCGCCAGGACCTGATCGTTCTCGACCAGACGGCGCGTCTGCTCGACCGTCTTGGGCGGGCTGTAGGCATCGTCGAGCACGATCATCGCAACCTTGCGGCCGTTAACCCCGCCCTTTTCGTTGGCCATCTTCCAGAAGGCCGTGGCAATGCGCCCCTGGGTGCCGTAGGCCGATGCCGGTCCGCTGAGCGGCTGCGTCTGGCCGACCCGGATCTCGCTATCGCTGACACCAGGCCCGTACTTCGGCTGCGCCGACGCCGGCGCCAAGAATGCCGCGGCCAGCAGACAGGCTGCCGCGCCAACCAGGCTTCGCATGACTTTCCCTCCCACAAACGCGCTGGGTCCAACTGCCGGGATCCCTTGATCCGAGGGTAGGGTTGTCGCGAGAATCGATATATGCGATTTCGAGAAAAATACTTTGTCGAAAATGCGAAAAACGGCCCGCATGTCATCCCGATGGTCGCCCTCCTGAAGGACACCCATGGACCAGTTCAGAGCAATCCTGGCTTATGTGAAGCTGGTCGAGCGCGGCAGCTTCACGGCCGCGGCGGAGCACCTGGATGTCTCGATATCGTCGGTGACCAAGAGCATCGCTCAACTCGAGAAGTCGCTTCACATCCGCCTGGTCAACCGCACGACGCGTCGCATCGCGCTGACGGACGAGGGCCGCGAGTATTACGAGCGTTGCCGGCGGATCCTGGAGGACATGGAGAGCGCCGATCTGGCCATGCGCCAGGTCAGCACGACACCGCGCGGCCGACTGCATGTGCTGATGCCGGTGGCCATCGGCCGGCTCCATATCGTGCCGGCGCTGCCGCGCTTCACGGCGATGTACCCTGACATCAGCCTGCACCTGACCCTGAGCGATCAGCACATGGACCTGATCGCCCACGGCATCGACGTGGCGATCTGGGTCGGCGAAATCCCGGACTCCAGCATGATCGCCAAGCTGCTGCTGCGCACGTATCGGCTGACCTGCGCCACGCCGGACTATCTCAGGATCCACGGGCGGCCGGCGACACCGGACGATCTCGTGCGGCACAACTGCCTGGCCACCACGAGTTGGCGGCGCGGGCGCGACTGGCTGTTCCGAACGCCGGAAGGCGATCGTACCGTTCCCATTCGGGGCAATCTGCTGCTGGATAACGGCGATGCCTATCGGGAAGCGGCGCTGGCCGGCCTCGGCATCGCACAGGCAGCGTCCTACTTGTTCGGCCAGGACGTCGCGGCGGGGCGGCTGGAACCGGTGCTCGGTGCGTACAATGCGCCCGGACAGGATTTCTGGGTCGTGTATCCCAGCAGCCGGCATGCGGCACCCAAAGTCACCGCGTTCCTCAGGTTCGTCAGCGAGACGTTCAAGAGCCTGCCCGCCATCGTCACATCACCGCCCATGCCGCGGCAGCAAGCCCGGACTGGCGGCCGCCGCCATCCCGCGGCACCGGCGGTGAAGCCGACGCGGGTCAGGCGTCGCAGCGGCTGAGGTTGATGGCGCCGCTCGCCGGCGGCTGCAGGCCGTGCTCGACCAGGGCGGCCAGCCGGCGCAGCAGCTGCGCCGCTTGTCCGGCACCAACCTCATCGATCAGGGTTTCGGCGGTGATATTGAGCAGCGCGTTGCCGGCCAGGTCGCGGTGCGCGGCCGGCAGAGCCTCCACCGCATCGGCGATGCGACGCATGGCATGACGCAGATCGGGCAAACGGTCGGGATCGGGCATCGGCATCTCACTGCACCAGGCGCAGGCCGTGGTTGGCGGCGTGCACCGACGCCGCGCGTGCCGCGCCCGGCACGGCTGTCATCGGCAACAGCATATCCGCCGCCGTCATCGCCGCGCCCAGCGCCAGCGCCGCCGAGGACGCCACACGCACCGCGGCCGGCGCCAGGAATTCATCGAACGCCGCCGTCAGCAGGTCATCGCGATCGCGCTGGCCGGCGGCGACGAGGTTGAGGAACATGCTTTCGTCGTCGCTGACAAAGCGGCAGCGCAGACAGCGGACGTCCAGTTGCCGCTGCGTACCGGCGACCACCGCCCGCATCATGGCGTCGAACGGCGCCATGCCATCGGGTACGTAGGCAACCTCAAAGCCGTCGCGCAGCGCGAGGCTGTCGGGCGCGCCGGCGCGCCAGCCTTCGACCCATTGCCGCAGGCACCAGACCAGGAAACGCTCGGCCACCGCCAGCGTCTGCACGCTGCGCTGTTGCGGCGGACAGCCATGGCTCGGCGCCGCATCGGCTGCCGGCCCGCTCGGCCACTGGTTCGGCATGGTCCCTCCCTACCGGGTTGTGACCATGACCCATAAAGACTTTGCGAATGACTCGCAATTGCAATTATTTGCAGCCTCACGGCTTGAAGAAGCTGGGCAGCCACAGCGACAGCGCCGGCACGTAGGTCACCAGCAGCAGCACGGCCGTCATCACGACATAGAAGGGCCAGATGTGGCGCGTGATCTGCTCCATGGTGACACGGCCGATGGCGCAGCCCACCACCATGGTGGGCCCGACCGGCGGCGTCACCAGGCCGATGCCGAGGTTCAGCAGCATGATCATGCCGAAATGTACCGGGTCGATGCCGAACTTCATGATCACCGGCAACAGGATCGGCGTGCAGATCAGCAGCATCGGCGCCAGATCCATGAAGGTGCCGAGCAGCAGCAGCAGGATGTTGATCAGGATCAGGAAGACATACTTGTTGTCGGAGATCGACAGGAAGAACTCGGTGGCCTTGGCCGGCAGCTGGATCAGCGCCATGGCGTAGGCGAACGCCACCGAGAAGCCGATCATGATCATCACCATGCCCACGGTGCGCGCAACACGAGCCACCAGCTTGGGCAGGTCGCGCCACTTGCATTCACGGTAGACGAACATGGTGATGAAGAAGGCGTAGAGACAGGCCACCGAGCCCGCCTCGGTGGCGGTGAAGATGCCCGACAGAATACCGCCGATGATGATGACGATGGTGAAGAAGCCCCATAGCGAGTCGAGCGCGATGCGCAGCGCCTGGCGCGGACTCACCAGTTCACCTTTGGGGTAGTTGTTGCGGTGCGACAGCAGCAGGCAGAGCGCCATGATGGCGACGCCCAGCAGCACGCCGGGGAAGATGCCGGCCAGGAACAGATGCGCGATCGACACCGTGCCGCCGGCGGCGATGGAGTAGATCACCGAGTTGTGCGAAGGCGGCAGCAGGATCGCCTGCAGCGAGCTGCAGATCGTGACGTTGACGGCGAAAATGCGCGGATAGCCGTTGCGGATCATCTGCGGAATCATCACCGAGCCGATCGAGGCGGTGTCGGCCACCGACGACCCCGAGATGCAGCCGAAGAAGGTCGAGGCCAGCACCGTCACCAGAGTCAGGCCACCGCGGATGAAGCCGACAAAGACCTGCGCCAGGTTGATCAACCGCCGCGCCGCGCCGCCCTCGGCCATCAGCGCGCCGGTCAGCACGAAGAACGGGATCGCGAGCAGCGAGAAGCCGCTGAAGCCGGATGACAGGCGGATCATCGCCGCCTCCAGCGGCACGCCGATCCACATCAGGGTGACGATCGCCGACAGCCCCAGTGCATAGGCCACCGGCACGCCGATGGCGCAGATGATGGCAAAGGAGCCGATGAGAACCAGGGCGTCCATGCGTCGCTCCGATCATTCCGTGGTGGTGGCGACGCTGCCTTCGGGGGGCGCTTCGAACAGCTTGCCGGTCCAGAAGCGCTCGATGATGAACAGCACCATGATGGCGCCGCCGATCGGGATCGGCAGATAGGTGATGCCGGTCGATAGGGCCGGAAACTCGGCAATGGTCTGCTGCCACGTAGTCTCGACCAGCATGAAGCCCCAGATCACCATGAACAGGCCGGTGGCGAGCATGCCGATCTCGGCCAGCCAGCCCATCGCGCGGCGCGGCCCCGGCGACAGCGCATTGGGCAACGCCATCACCGCGATATGGAGGTTGTCGCGGTAGCACACCGCCGCGGCGGCCATCGAGAAGACGATCATCAGCAGGATCGCCATCGGCTCGGGCCAGCTCGAATCATGGCCCAGCACGCTGTTCATGAATCCCAGCAACGGCGCCAGGAACTTGGGCCACTTCGCCGGGTCCGCCAGCACGTAGCGCACGAAGACGCCCCACGGGACGATCAGAGTCACGACGACCAAACAGATGCCGGAGATCCACAGGCAAATGCGCTGCAGTTCGTCCATGGCGCGGATGTAGGCAGCCTTCATCGCGTTGTTCTCAGCAGTGATGGCCCTTCCCCCTCTTGGGGGAAGGATGGAGCGCGCGGCCGGATGACAGCAGAGGCGGCCCTCAGGTGATCGCGTTGATGCGCTTGATCAGCTCGGCGTATTTGGCACCGTACTTGTCCCACACCGGCTTCACCGAGTCCTGGAAGGCCTTCTTGTCGATATCGGTCACCAGCGTAATGCCGGCTTCCTTCATCTTGCCCAGGGCTTCCTTCACCTTTTCATCCCACAGCTTGCGCTCCTCGAACTGCGCTTCGGTGGCGAACTTCTGCACCAGGGCCTGGTCGTCCTTGGAGAGCTGTTCCCAGGACCGGCGCGAGAACACCAGGATCTCCGGGATGATGAGGTGCTCGGTCATCGAGAAGAACTTCGCGACCTGGTAGTGGTTCTGCACCATGAAGGTCGGCGGGTTGTTCTCGGCACCGTCCACGACCTTGGTCTGCATCGCGTTGTAGAGTTGGTCGAAGCCCATCGAGATGCCGTTGCCGCCCATGGCGTTCATGGTGTCGACGAAGATCGGGTTGCCCATCATGCGGATCTTCAGCCCCTTGAGGTCCTCGGGCTTCTGGATCGCCTTGTGGGTGTAGATGTTGCGCGAGCCGGCGTCCATCCAGCACAGCGCGATCAGGTTGGTGCGGGCATTGGTGCTGACCTTGGCCAGCAGTTCCTTGCCGATCTCACCGTCGATCACCTTGCGCATATGCGCTTCACTGCGGAACACGAACGGCAGGTTGAAGACGTTGAGGTCGTCGACGATGGTGCCGACCGGGCCGACGCTGATGCGGGCGAACTGCAGGGCGCCGACCTGCGCCTGCTCGATCATCTCCTTCTCGCCGCCCAACTGCATGGCGGGATACATCTGAACGCTCAGCCGGCCGTTGGTAGCGGCCTCCAGCTTCTTGCCGATCTGCTGCACGGCCTCGACCGTGGGATAACCCAGCGGGTGCACGTCGGCCGCCTTCATCACCATCTTGGACTGCGCCGCGGCCGTGCCGACAGCGCCGGCCATGCCCAGACCAGCCGCCGCTGCGCCGGCGCCGACCTTCAGGATCTCGCGTCGATTGATCATCGTCTCCTCCCGACGACACGCCCGTGGCGCCCCGTCCCGCCTGGCCGGTCGTTCGCCGGCTTGAATGGTCGCGCCCGTCGATTGACCCGGGGCGATGACCGCTTTAGAAGTCAGGTCATACGATGACCATACCGCAGGTGTGCGCGGCCGTGTCAAGTGCCCAAGCCCAGAGTCCCGCTTTCCGTCCCTTGACGCCGCCGCGCAACCTGACGCGGACGCTGATCGAGCGCCTGTCGGCCGAGATCCTCGACGGCAGCCTGGCACCCGGCGCCAAGCTGCCGACCGAGCCGGAGATGATGGCGGCGCTGGGCGTGAGCCGCACGGTCGTGCGCGAGGCGGTGGCGGCGCTGCGGGCCGAGGGCCTGGTGGTGACGCGCCAGGGCGTCGGTGCGTTTGTCGCCAGCGACATCCAGCGCCGGCCGTTCCGCATCGATCCCGACGGCCTGCGCGCGATCAGCGACGTGCTCAACGTGATGGAACTGCGCTGCGGCGTCGAGGTCGAGGCGGCGGGACTGGCCGCCGAGCGCGCGACACCGGAGGACGTGCGCCGCATCGCTGCGGCGCTCAAGGCCATCGACCGTGCCATCGAACATGACGAGGGGGCGGTCGACGAGGATTTCGCCTTCCATCGCGCCATTGCCGATGCCACCGGCAACCCGCAGTTCGTGCGCTTCCACGAATTCCTGGGGCGCTTCATCATCCCGCGCCAGAGCGTGCGCGCCGCGCGCGGCCGCATGGCCAGCCGCCGCGCCTATCTCGAGATGATCCAGGGCGAGCACCACGCCATCTTCGAGGCCATCCGCGACCATCAGCCGCCTGCCGCCCGCCGCGCCATGCGCCGCCACCTCGAGAACAGCCGCAAGCGCTACGGCAAGCTGGCGGCGGAGGGCGCCGGCGACTGATCATCGGCAGATCGCAGCCTTGCATATCTGTGCGGTGGGCATGCCATAGCGGCGTTCCAACCGGCGCCTCAGGTGCGCTAGCATTGCCTTCGTTTGCCGCTGAACGAAGGATCACCGATGAAGACGCGCGCCGCGCTCGCTGTTGCCGCCAAGAAGCCGCTCCAGATCGAGATGGTCGATCTCGAGGGGCCCAAGCAGGGCGAGGTGCT
>NZ_VOHA01000038.1 GCF_007859315.1 Reyranella sp. CPCC 100927 | reverse complement strand
GCGAGAAAACTGTCACCCATGTGCTGAGTACAATCTGTTACCCATGTGCTGCGGTCGCACTAAGGCCGGAGGGGGGTTGCTCGAACGGTTCGGGCGTATCAACCAGCATCGCGTGCGCTGCCACCATCCCCATCCGGCGCTTCGTGCCACCTTCCCCGCTTGCGGGGGAAGTTAAGTCACTAAAACTCCACCACGAAGGTCATCAGGTCGCCCAGCATGCGGCCGTGGCCGAATTCGATGATGCTGCCGTCGGGCTCGACGTTGACGCTGTCGGTGACCAGCACGGCGCGGCCGCGGCGGACGCCCAGCACCCGGGCGTCGGCGTTGGAAATGAGCTGCGCTGAAATCCGTGTGGTGCGCCGCTTGTAGTCGGGCACGCCGCAGCGGCGCAGCGCCGCGGTGATGGAGCGTTCCGCCGTGAACGCGGTCGCGATATCGGGCACGCGTGCCTGGGGATAGTAATGGCTGCCGATGCCCACCGGCCGATCGTCGGCCATGCTCAGCGTCTCAAGACAGATCAACCGGGTATCGACCGGGATCTGCATCGCTGCGGCGAGGGCGGGGTCGGCGGCGATCTCCGATGCCCGCAACAGACGCCGTGACGGGCGACGCTGCGCCTGGCCGATGTTGTCGCTGAAGCGCGTGTGCGGCGTGACGGCGTAGTGGATCGGCGGATCGGGTACGAAGATGCCGCGGCCTTGTTCGGCGCGCAGCAGGCCTTCGTTCTCCAGGTACGACACCGCCTGGCGCAGCGTGTGCCGGTTGACCTCGAAGCGGTCGGCCAGCGCGTACTCGCCAGGCAGGCGATCGCCTGCCTTCCAGGTGCCGGCTTCCAGTTCGGCGCTCAGCGTGTCGGCGATCTGACGCCAACGCGGGCGCGGAGCCTCCTTGGTGCGCATGTCGTCAAACCTTCATCGACTGGTCTTGCAACGGTCACCGGCAAGGGATAGTTTGAAAAATATCTTGTATAGACAAGTGAGATCGTTGTCGAGATGAAAAGCGATCACGACGCCAAGAACCGCCAGCGCCGGCTGGCCGCCCTGGCCCGGTCCGAGCGCGAGACGCTCGAGGATGCCCTCGATCGAATCAAACCGCCGCCGCGTTACGATGTGGTGAAGCCGGCCGAGACCGGCCTGGTGATGGTGCGTGGCCGCGCCGGCGGCTCGGGCGCGCCGTTCAATCTCGGCGAGATGACGGTGACGCGCTGCGTGGTGCGCGGCGCCGATGGTGCGCTGGGTGTCGGCTACGTCGCCGGCCGCGACCGGCGCAAGGCCGAGCTGGTCGCGATCTTCGATGCGTTGCTGCAGGACCCGGAGCGCGTTGGACAACTCGAAAGCGACGTGATCGCACCAGCCGAGCAGCGCCGCCGCGAGCGACAGGACCACGTGCTCGCCCGTGCCGCGGCCACGCGCGTCGACTTCTTCACGGTGGTGCGGGGAGAATGAGCATGACCACGGCCGCGCTGCCCGGCTTCGCCGACAACGTGCATGACGCCCAGGGCACCTTTCGCCGCCTGCTCGACGCCATGGCCCATCCTGGCCGCATCGTGACGGTGCCGGGGCCGCAGGCCGCACCGCCGGGCCTCGATCCGGCAACGGCGGCGCTGCTGCTGACCCTGTGCGATGGTGAGACGCCGGTGTGGCTGGATCCCGGCGCTGCCGCCATCGCCGACTGGCTGGCGTTCCACGCCGGCGCACCGGTCACGACGGCGCCAGCCCGCGCGGCGTTCGCCGTGGTGTTGCAGCCGCAGGCCATGCCGGCGCTCGATGCCTTCGACTGGGGCACGGACGAGGTACCCGAAGCCAGCACGACGCTGATCGTCCAGGTCGCGTCGCTGGCCGACGACACGGGCTGGACGTTGCGCGGGCCGGGCATCGCTGCGCAGGCGCGCCTGGCGGTCGCCGGCCTGTCACAGAACTGGTTCACAGATCGGCGCGCCATGCAGGCGGCGTTTCCGCGCGGCGTCGATGTCGTGTTCACGAATGGCCATCGTGTCGCGGCACTGCCGCGCACAACGATCATGGAGTCCTGACATGTACGTGGCGGTCAAGGGCGGCGAGCGGGCGATTGCCAATGCGCATGCGTGGCTGGCGGAAGAGCGGCGGGGTGATCCCGCGGTGCCCGAGCTGACGGTGGCGCAGATCCGCGAGCAGCAGCGGCTGGCGGTTGATCGCGTGATGACCGAAGGATCGCTCTACGATCCCGATCTCGCGGCGCTGGCGCTGAAGCAGGCGCGCGGCGATCAGGTCGAGGCCATCTTCCTGCTGCGTGCCTATCGCACCACCCTGACCCGCTTCGGTGCCACGGTGCCGCTGGAGACCAGCCGCATGACGGTGCGCCGGCGCGTGTCGGCGATCTTCAAGGATGTGCCGGGCGGCCAGGTGCTGGGTCCGACCTTCGACTACACCCACCGCCTGCTCGATTTCGCCCTGGCCGCCAATGGCGAGCCGCCGGCGGCGCCGATCGCCGAGACGCCGCTGGCCGACACCCTGCCGGGCGTGATCGACGTGCTCAACCGCGAGAGCCTGATCGAGACCGAGGTGGCGCCGTCCGAGGCGCCGACACCGCCCGATCTGACGCGCGAGCCGCTGCGCTTCCCGGCGCCGCGCGCCATGCGCCTGCAGAACTTGGCGCGCGGCGACGAGGGCTTCCTGCTGGCGCTGGGCTACTCGACCCAGCGCGGTTATGGCCGCAACCATCCCTTCGCCGGCGAGATCCGCTTCGGCGAGGTGACCGTCGAGTTCGAGGCACCGGAGCTCGGCTTCGCCGTCGAGCTGGGCGACATCGAGCTCACCGAATGCCAGATGGTGAACCAGTTCGCCGGATCGAAGACCGAGCCGCCACAGTTCACCCGCGGTTACGGCACCAGCTTCGGCCACGGCGAGCGCAAGGCGATGGGCATGGCGCTGGTCGATCGTGCGCTGCGCGCGGCGGAGCTGGGCGAGGAGGTGACCTCGCCGGCCCAGGACACCGAGTTCGTGCTCTACCACAGCGACAACGTCGAGGCGCAGGGCTTCGTGCAGCACTTGAAGCTGCCGCATTACGTCGACTTCCAGTCCGAGCTGACGGTGATCCGCGGCATGCGGCGCACGGCGGCGCAGACGCGGGAAGCAGCCCTGGCGGAGGCCGCGGAATGAACGCCATGACACCCCCCGCCGTCGACGTTGCTCGCGAGGAGGAGGGCTACAGCTTCGCCTTCCTCGACGAGCAGACCAAGCGCATGATCCGCCGCGCCATCCTCAAGGCGGTGGCGATCCCCGGTCACCAGATCCCGTTCGGCAGTCGGGAGATGCCGCTGAGCTACGGCTGGGGCACCGGCGGCATCCAGGTGACGGCGTCCGTCATCGGTCGCGACGATACGCTCAAGGTGATCGACCAGGGCGCCGACGACACCACCAACGCCGTCAGCATCCGCGGATTCTTCCGCCGCATGACGGGCGTCGCCACGACGGAGCGCACCGAGGATGCCACCATCGTGCAGACGCGGCACCGCATACCGGAGACCAAGCTCGCCGAGGGCCAGGTCATCGTCTACCAGGTGCCGATCCCCGAGCCGCTGCGCTGGCTGGAGCCGCGCGAGACCGAGACCTGCAAGATGCATGGGCTCGCCGAGTACGGTGCCATGCACGTGAAACTCTACGAGGACATCGTGCGCTATGGCCGCATCGAGACGGCCTACGATTATCCCGTGATGGTGAACGGCCGCTACCTGATGCGGCCCTCGCCGATCCCCAAGTTCGACAATCCCAAGATGGACTACATGCCGGCGCTGCAGCTGTTCGGCGCCGGGCGCGAGAAGCGCATCTACGCCGTGCCGCCCTACACGTCGGTGAAGTCGCTCGATTTCGAGGATCATCCGTTCGAGATCGAGCGCTGGGAGCACAGGTGCGCGCTGTGCGGCTCGGGTGACAGCTTCCTCGATGAGATCGTGGTCGACGACCAAGGCAACCACGCCTTCGTCTGCTCAGACACCGACTACTGCAGCCAGCGCCGCGCCGAGGGCCACGAGGGTACCGGCATGCCGGAGGGGTATTTGCAGCCACAAGACGGTCGCGAATGATGAACCACAGAGCATGTCTGGTTGGATTGGACTCGGCGCCCTGGGAGCGCGGGCCTCTGGCCCGCTCATGTCTCGGCGTTCCGCGCCGATGCGGGCGGGACGCCCGCGCTCCCAGGAGGTGACCCATGAAAGAGCAACCCATCCTCGAGGTGAGCGGCCTCACCAAGCGCTTCGGCGTCCGCACGGCGGTGCGCGATGTCGCCTTCGAGTTGTGGCCCGGCGAGGTGCTGGGCATCGTGGGCGAGTCGGGATCGGGCAAGACCACCCTGCTGAACTGCGTCGGCGGTCGCCTGCCGGCCGACAGCGGCGAGGTGCTGTACCGCACGGCGGCGGGCCCGGCCGTCGACATGCTGATGCTGGCCGAGGCCGAGCGCCGGCGCCTGCTGCGCACCGAATGGGGCTTCGTGCACCAGAATCCGCGCGACGGGTTGCGGCTGGATGTCAGCGCCGGCGGCAATGTCGGCGAGCGCCTGATGGCGCTGGGCCATCGCCACTACGGCAATTTGCGCCAGGCGGCGGTCGACTGGCTGGCCCATGTCGAGATCGACACGACGCGGGTCGATGATCCGCCGCGCGCTTTCTCCGGCGGCATGCAGCAGCGCCTGCAGATCGCGCGCAACCTGGTGACGCACCCGCGCGTGGTGCTGATGGACGAGCCCACCGGCGGCCTCGACGTCTCCGTGCAGGCGCGCCTGCTCGACCTGTTGCGCCGCCTGGTGCGCGAGATCGGCGTGTCGGCCGTGATCGTGACCCACGATCTCGGTGTCGCGCGCCTGCTGGCCGATCGGCTGCTGGTGATGAAGGGCGGTGAGGTGGTCGAGGGCGGCCTGACCGACCGGCTGCTCGACGATCCGCATCATCCCTACACCCAGCTCCTCGTCTCCTCCGCCCTTTCGGTGTGACCATGCGTGCCGACGAACCTGCGCTGCGCATCCGCTCCCTGCGCAAGACCTTCACCCTGCATCTGCGCGGCGGCGTGCGGCTGGATGCCCTGCGCGGTGTCGACCTCGACCTGTTCCCGGCCGAGTGCGTGGTGCTGCGCGGCCCGTCCGGCGCCGGCAAGAGCACGCTGATGCGCTGCGTCTACGGCAACTATGCTGCCGACAGCGGCAGCATCCGCGTGGCGCACAATGACGCAACGGTAGAACTGGTCGGCGCCGCACCGCGACAGGTGCATGAACTGCGCCGTGGCACCCTGGGCTATGTCAGCCAGTTCCTGCGCGTGATCCCGCGCGTGTCGGCCATCGACATCGTGGCCGAACCGCTGCTGTCCCGCGGCGTGACGGAAGCCGACGCGCGCAAACGCGCCGCGGCACTGCTGGAGCGCCTCAACATCCCGTCGCGACTGTTCGATCTGCCGCCGGCGACGTTCTCGGGCGGCGAGCAGCAGCGCGTCAATATCGCGCATGTCTTCATCGCGCGCTATCCGATCCTGTTGCTTGACGAACCGACGGCGTCGCTGGACGACGCGAACCGCGCCGTCGTGATCGACCTGATCCAGGAGGCGCGCCGCGACGGTGCGGCGATTCTCGCGATCCTGCATGACGCGACGGCGCGCGAGGCGCTGGCGACCCGCATCTTCGAGTTGACGCCACGGTTGGCGGAGGTGGCTTGATGGATGAATTGATACTGACCGACGCGCAGATCGTGACGCCGCAGGCTGTCGTCCGCGGCACGGTCGTGGTGCGCGGCGGCATCATCGCGACGATCGAGGACAGGCGCTCGACAGCCGGTGAGGCGTTCGACGGCGACTACCTGATCCCGGGCCTGGTCGAACTGCATACCGACAACATGGAGCGCCATTTCGCGCCACGGCCAGGCGTGCGCTGGCCGGCGGTGTCGGCGGCGCTGGCGCATGATGCGCAGATCGCCGCCGCCGGCATCACGACCGTGTTCGATGCCGTATCGCTGGGCTCGATGCAGGACCATGACATCAGGCTCGACGCACTCGACGAGATGCTGAGCGGCTCGCGCACGGCGCGCGACAACGGCCTGTTCCGCAGCGAACACCTGCTGCATCTGCGCTGCGAGGTCAGCTACCCCCAGATGCCGCAGATGCTGGAAAGCCTGATCGACGATCCGCGCGTGCAGCTGGTATCGATCATGGATCACACGCCGGGTCAGCGGCAGTTCGTCAATCCGGAGAAGTACCGCGAGTACTACAAGGGCAAGAACGGCTTCAACGACGACGAACTCGATGCCTATCTCGACCTCGCGCGGGCGCGCGGCGCCCAGCACAGCATCGAGAACCGGCGCGCTGTCGTGGCGATCTGTCAGGCGCGCCGCATGCCGATGGCCAGCCACGACGACGGCACGCCCGAGCACGTTGCCGAGGCGCTCGCCGACGGCATGGTGGTGGCCGAGTTCCCGACGACCGTCGAGGCCGCGCGGCTGTCGCGCGACGGCGGCATGAAGGTCGTGATGGGCGGGCCCAATGTGATCCGCGGTGCCTCGCACTCCGGCAATGTCTCGGCCAATGCGTTGGCGCAGCAGGGCCTGCTCGACATCGTGTCGTCCGACTATGTGCCGACCAGCCTCGTGGAGTCGGCCTTCAAGCTGGCGTGCGAGATCCCTGGCATCGACCTGCCCAAGGCGATGGCCGCGGTGTCCCAGACGCCGGCCGAGGCGGTCGGCCTGAAAGACCGCGGCGCCATCGAGGTCGGCCGCCGCGCCGATCTCGTGCGCGTGCGCCTGATCGACGGCCAGCCCGTGGTCCGCACGGTCTGGCGCGACGGCAAGCGGGTCGCGTGAATTCTCCTCTCCCCCAGCTTCGCTGGGGGAGGTGGCCGTATCGGGGCACCTCCCCACTGCGTGGGGAGGAGGAAGATCTTGAAGGGGATCATATCCATGACAACAGTCGATGATCTGTTCGATCTGCTCGCCAAGGCGGGCGCGCGTCGCTATGGCGGCGAAGCCGTGTCGCAGCTGGCACATGCGCTGCAGACGGCGACGCTGGCGGTCGAGGCCGGCGAGCCGGCCTCCGTGGTGGTCGCAGCGCTGTTCCACGATATCGGCCATCTCGTGGGCGAGGGCGACGAGGGCCTGGTGGCCCAGGGTGTCGATGCCCGCCATGAAGACCAGGGGGCCGAGGCGCTGCGGCCGCTGTTCGGCGATGCCGTGGCCGAAGCGGTGCGCCTGCACGTGCCGGCCAAGCGCTGGCTGTGCTACGCCGAAGGTGGTTACTGGGATTCGCTCTCGCGCGGCTCGCAGGCGAGCCTTGCGGTGCAGGGTGGTCCGTTCGATGCCGACCAGGCCGCCGATTTCATCGCCCAACCGCATGCCGAAGCGGCCGTGCGCGTGCGCCGTTACGACGATTTCGCCAAGGTGCGCGGGCGCGGCACGCCGGGGCTCGACGAGTTCCGCAACTGGGCGGCGGCGCTGCGTCCGCATGCCTGACGGCCAGCGACTGGTCCTGGTCGTCGGCCCCAGCGGTGCCGGCAAGGACAGCGTGATCCGCGGCGCACAGCAGGCATTGGCGGGACGAACCGACATTGTCTTTCCGCGTCGCGTCATCACCCGTCCGGCTGACACCACCGGCGGCGAAGACCATGAGCCGTGCGAGCCGGCGGCGTTCGAGCGCCGCGCCGCGGCTGGTGACTTCACACTTCATTGGCACGCCAACGGTCTGCGCTATGGCGTGCCGGCGACAATCGAGGCTGATCTCACGGCAGGCCGTGCCGTGGTGGTCAACGTGTCGCGCGCCATCATTCCGGCCGCCGAGATGCGCTATCCCGATCTCAGTGTCTGCGTGATCACTGCGTCGCCAGCGGTGCTGGCGGCGCGCCTGCGCCAGCGCGGCCGCGAATCGGCCGATGATATCGTGGCGCGCCTGGGCCGCGCCGACGCCTTCACAGTATCGGCCCGCCGCGTTCGCACGATCAACAACGACGGCCCATTGGCCGCCAGCGTCGATGCGCTGCTGGAAGCGATCGACTTTGGACCGCGCGCGTCCACGCGCGCATCGGCGCGTTAGACCTGGGAGCGCGGGCCTCTGGCCCGCTCATGTCAGGCGACAGCACGCTTTGGCCTGGGTGCGGCCTGCGCTTCGCGGGACGAAGAGGTGACATCGGAGAGTCATGATGGCATTGCAGTATTCTGACGTCGTCGCATCCTGAGTCCATTGCCGTGTATCGTTACGCCATCTACGCCGCCATTGACCCCGACAGCATGCTGCATAACTTGGCCAGCGCCTGGCTTGGCCGCGACGCAGCGCGCGGCATCGGCATCACGCGCCCGATGCTGGACGGCATCGACGAGTCGGAAGCGGCGGCGTGGACGGCAGATCCGGCGCGCTATGGCTTCCATGCGACGCTGAAACCGCCCTTCCAGCTTGCCGAGGACCGCTCCAGTCACGCGCTCGACGATACGCTGCGCCGCTTCGCCGCGGTGCGCGATCCGGTCGACCTGGGCCAGCTCGAGGTCACCGCGTTGTCGGGCTTCGTGGCGCTGCGGCCGGTCGAGCCGATCGCCGCGCTGCAGGCCCTGGCCGACGATATCGTGCGTACCTTCGATGTCTTCCGCCGGCCGCCGGATGATGCGGAACTGAAACGGCGGCGCGCCGCCGGCCTGACGCCGCGACAAGAGGCCAACCTGATCCGCTGGGGTTATCCCTTCGTGCTGGATGATTTTCGCCTGCACTTCACTTTGACCGGCCGGCTCGACGACGCGGCGCGCGCGCAGGCCGTGCCGGCGCTGGCGACCTATCTGGCACCGGCCATTGCCGCCCCCGTCACGATCGAGGCGCTGTGGCTGTTCGTCGAACCCTCGCCCGGTGCACCGTTCCGTCAGGTCTCGCGCTACCCGTTGTCGGCAACGAGCGTCGCGGCCTGACCGGGGAGTGCTGGCGTCCGGCCCGCATCAAGGCGAAAGCCTCGCGTGCACCTTGGTATGGGCGGGGCGGAGGCCCGCGCTCCCAGGAACTACGGTCCCTGCCAGCCTTGCAGCACGTCGAGCTTGGCCTTGCGCTGCACCGCGCGGGACTGCTTGAAGTCGTGCATGTAGGGCGCGGTGTCGAACGAGCCGTAGCTGGGATTGGGCAGCATGATCCACTCGCGGCCCCAGCGCGCGACGTTCTTCTCGTAGGCCGCGAGCCGCTCGGCCTCGCTGCCGCGATAGGCATCGTCGAAATCGCCGAAATTGTCGCCGATGCTCAGCAGGATGCGGTAGTCCTTGGCGACATGGGCCCGGCGCGTGCCCTTGGCCGAGCCCCATTCCGGCCGTTCGCGCGCCATCAGGAAGGTGTCGACGTTGCCGCCCATCGGGAAGCCCAGCTTTGCCATGTTCTGGCGCGTCGGCTCTTCCTCTTCGCCGCTGCGGTTGGTGACGTAGAATACCTTGACGCCCTTGGCGTCGGCGTACTGGGCGAATTCCAGTGCGCCGGGGATCGCGGTCGAGATCTGCGCCGACACGAACTTGGTCCAGGTCTTGGAGTCGAAGGTCTGGTCAGCCTTGATCATCCACACCTGGTAGGCGGAGTTGTCGAGCAGCGTCTCGTCGACATCGACGACGATGGCCGGCGGCAGGCTCTCGTAGGCACCGGTCTGCTCCACCGGCGCCGCGGTCCATTTCGCATCCGCCAGCGCCTGGTCGAGCCGGATGCGCGCCAGTGTGAACGCTGCCAGGCAGCTCGCCTTGTACTCGACCGAGCGCTGCATCCACAGCGTGGCGAGCAGGCCGTCATGCGGCGGCGGACCGTCCTGCGCATGAGCGGCGGCGAGCGGCGTCGCGAGCACCGCGAGGCCCAGGCTGAGGGCACGTACAAAACGCATGGTCATGGTCTCCTCCCGCTTGTTCCCGGGAGCGCGGGCCTCTGGCCCGCTCATGTCTCGGCGCTCCGCGCCGATGCGGGCGGACGCTCGCGCTCCCGGGAGTATTGCGCAACGCGTTCGGTCAGGCGATGCCGGGTTTCGGTATCGGCAAAGGCGGCGTCGATCGCCGTCTGCGTAATGTGCAGCAAATCATCTTCACCGAGGCCAAAGCTCTCGACCGCCATCGCGTACTCGCGGCCGATCGAGGTGTCGAAGTAGGGTGGATCGTCCGAGTTCAAGGTCACCTTGCAGCCGGCGTCGATCAGGCGGCGCAGCGGATGATGGGCAAGGTCGGGATAGACGCCCAGCGCGATATTGCTGCCGGGGCAGACCTCCAGCACGATGCCGCGGCGCGCGATGGTCTCGAGCAGGCGCGGGTCTTCGCTGGCGCGCACGCCGTGGCCGATGCGTGAGAGCGGCAGCGCATCGATCGCGGCGCGCACGCTCTCGGCGCCGGCCACCTCGCCGGCATGCGCGGTGCAGGGATAGCCCGCGTCGGCCACCAGCCGGAAGGCCGGCGCGAAATCGGCCGGCGTGTGCTGCAACTCGTTGCCGGCCATGCCGAAGCCCACGACATAGGGGTGCCGCGTGGCCAGCATGGTGCGCGCCGTCCACAGCGCGCGCTCGGGCCCGCGATGGCGCAGGCAGATCGCGATCAGGCGGCCGGTGATGCCGAAGTCGCGCTCGGCTGCGTCGATGCCGGCCACCAGGGCTTCGAGCTGCGCCGGAAAGCCCAGGCCGATGTCCTCGGCATGCTCGGGCGAGCTGAAGAGCTCGACATAGATCGCGCCTTCGCGGGCGCAGCGCCCGAGATAGTCGTAGATCAGGTCGCGGTAATCCTCGGCCCGGCGCATGGCATCGCAGGCGCGATCGTAGGCGGCGAGGAAACTGTGGAAGTCCGTCCACGCGAAGCGATGTTCGTCGACGAACATCGACTCGGGCAGCGCGACCCCGTTGCGATGCGCCAGTTTGCGCACCAGTGCCGGCGATGCCGCCCCTTCGATGTGGCAATGCAGCTCGGCCTTGGGCAGGGCGGCGATCGTCTGATTCATGCGAAACCCCGCAAGGGTAACTCGGGACGCTGCAGCCAGTTGTCTGCCGCATAGGCCGTGGTGCCGTCGATCAGGTGCAGGCTGTAGGCATGGCGCGAGCGGGCCGAGCGGTTGGCGCTGCTGGCATGCGGCAGCAGGCCATGCAGCACCACGACACTGCCGCGCGGTGCTTCCAGGGCAACGGCTGGGCCGGCCGGCCACGGCGTGGCATCGAGCGTCTGCGTGATCAGAGCGCCATCCTGGTAGCGGAAGCGCTGGCGCAAGGGCCCGCGGTGGCCGCCCGGGATGGCCAACAGGCAGCCGTTGTCGATATCGGCATCGTCGAGCGCCAGCCAGAACCCAACGACACTGGGCGGTGTTGTGTGCAGGAACGTCAGGTCCTGATGCCAGTCGACGGCGCCGCCGATGTGCGGCTGCTTGAAGATCACCATCGATTGCAGCAGCAGTGGCGCCGCCAGGCCCAGCGACGCGGCGAGGCCGGCGAAGCGGGCATGACGCGAGATGCTGGCGAACACGGGATCAAGATCATGCAGCGCATGGCCGATCTTGTTCAGTGCCCGCGCCTTGGGCACGACCAGGTTGCCGTCGGCGTCCAGCGCGCCGTCTTCGTAGAAGAAGCGGATCGCGCCACCGGAATCGCGGAAATAGGCATCGCGCGCATGCGCCTGTGATGCCGTCGAGAACACCGTGCGCGTGGTCGTCGGGTCGAAGGCGTCGACCAGTTGGGCGATGCGCGTCTGCACGGCATCGCAGTCATCGGATGGCACGCAGCCGTCGAGGATCAGGAAGCCGTCGCGGTCGTAGACCTCCAGCATCGACGCATCGAGCCGTCCATCCGGCGGCGCCGTGAAGCGCGCCGGTGCCCGGGGAGCGCGGGCCTCCGGTCCGCTCATGCGATGGCCTCCCTGGAGGTGCCCTCGGCGTCGATACGGGCGTGCACGACCGGATGCGGCAGCGGCGCGTCGTTGGCAACATGGATGGCGCGGCGCAGGGTCGATATGGCCGCATCCGCCGCGGCGGCATCGGCAGCGTGCACCAGGGCCAGCGGATCACCGGCCGCGACCCTGCGGCCGACGCCCGCCACGTCGCTCAGTCCGACCGACGGGTCGATCGTATCGCTGGCGCGGCGCCGGCCACCGCCCAGCGTGACAACGGCCAGCCCGATATCGCGCGCGTTCATGCCGGTGACGACACCCGCCCGTTCGGCGGTGCAGGCGCGCACCGCCGTCGCCGTCGGCAGGTGCGCGTCGCCGCGGGCCAGGATGTCGGCCGGTCCGCCCAGTGCCGCGACCATGCGCGCGAACGTCTCGGCGGCGCGGCCGTCGGCAAGGCAAGCCTCGGCCTTGGTGCGCGCTTCGGCCAGTGACGGCGCCAGCTTGCCCAGCACCAGCATCTCGGCCGCCAGCGCCATCACCACGTCGTGCAGGCGCGCATCGCGCGTGCGCGGCTCGGTGAGGTAGGCCACCGTCTCGCGCACCTCAAGCGCGTTGCCCACGGTGGTGCCCAGCACCTGGTCCATGTCGGTGATCAGCGCCGTGGTCGGCAGGCCGGCGCCGGTGGCGACCGCCACGATGCTGTCGGCGAGATCGCGCGCCATCGCCGCGCTGGCGGCAAAGGCGCCGGAACCGGTCTTGATGTCCATCACCAGGCCGTCCAGGCCTTCGGCCAGCTTCTTGGACAGGATCGACGCCGTGATCAGCGGGATCGATTCCACGGTCGCGGTGACGTCGCGGATGGCATAGAGGCGGCGGTCGGCCGGTGCTAGGTCGTCGGTCTGACCGATGATGGCGCAGCCGACGTCGCGCACGACGCGGCGCAGGGTGGCGATGTCGGGATCGGTGCGGTAACCCGGGATCGCCGCCAGCTTGTCGAGCGTGCCGCCGGTGTGACCCAGGCCGCGGCCGGAGATCATCGGCACCACGCCGCCGCAGGCCGCCACCACCGGCGCCAGCATCAGGCTCACCTTGTCGCCGACACCGCCGGTGGAATGCTTGTCCAGCACCGGGCCGGGCATGCCCTCCCAGCGCAAGATCGTGCCCGACTGCGTCATCGCCGACGTCAGCGCAACGCACTCATCGCGCGTCATGCCGCGCAGGAACACCGCCATGGCGAACGCGGCGACCTGGGCATCGCTCAGGCTGCCGTCGGCGATGCCGCGCACGACGAAGCCGACCGCGTCGGCCGCGAGCGCCTGCCCGTCGCGTTTCTGGCGGATGATCTCTTGCGGCAGCATCAGCCGGCGCCGTCGGCGAAGAAGGCGAGCAGGGTACGGCGGATGTCCTCGGCGCCGCGGGCGGCAGCCACGCGCAAGGTCTCCAGGTGGCTGAGCGGCGCATCGCCCATGCCGGCCGCCAGATTGGTGATCACCGACAGCGCGGCCACCTTCATCCGTGCATGCCGCGCCAGCACCACCTCGGGCACCGTCGACATGCCCACGGCATCGGCGCCCAGGCGATCGGCGGCGCGGATCTCGGCCGGCGTCTCGAAGCTGGGCCCAGCGAACCAGATATAGACGCCTTCGTGCAAGGTCACGCCGCTCGCCGTCGCGGCCGCCTTCAGGCGGTCGCGCAGTGCCGGATCGTAGGCGTCGACCATGTCGACGAAGCGATCGTTGCCGGGCTCGCCGAACAGCGGCGAGACGCCGGTGAAGTTGATGTGGTCGGTCACCAGCATCACGCTGCCCGGCGTCACCTGCGGCCGCAGGCTGCCGGCGGCGTTGGTGAGCAGCAGCGTCTGGCAGCCCAGACCGGCCAGGGTGCGCACCGGCACCTTCATCACGTCGGCGCGGCCGTGCTCGTAGTAGTGGGCGCGGCCATGCAGCAGTGCCACCGGCACATCCGCGATCCGGCCCAGCAGCAGCGTGCCGGCGTGGCCGCTGACAGAGGGAATCGGGAAGCCGGGCAGATCGCTGTAGGGGATCGTCGCCACCGGTGCCACCGCGTCGGCCAGGCTGCCCAGGCCGGTGCCCAGCACAATGCCGATGCGCGGCGCGAAGCCGGGCGCCCGGTCACGGATCACGGAAAGGCACTTGTGGACGTCGTCGTTGGTCATCAGGGGTCCGCTGTTGTCGACGCCAGTGTGACTCATTTCCGGTGGTCGCGGCATCAAACTTCGATGGAGAAGCACTCTATCCTGGCTGGGATGCCGATCCAGCGGGTGACATCGCCGATCGTTTGCCTTGGAATATCGCGCACGACCAAGTCCAGGAGGGAACACGATGTCTTTCGTTGCCGGCGCCACGTCCGATGCGTTGATCTGCGAGCAGGATGGCCCTGTCGGGATCATCCTGTTCAACCGTCCCGAGGCCATGAACACGTTGTCGCGCGATCTCGAGGCGGAACTGCATGCGGCGCTGGACCGCGCCGAGCGCGACGATAGCGTGCGTGCCATCGTGCTGGCCGGTGCCGGCGATCGCGCCTTCTCGGCCGGCTACGATCTTGGCCGGCAGCACGGCCTCAGCGGCCGGGCCGAGGTCCTGCGCTACTGGTGGACCAACGATCAGGCCACGCCCGACAAGCACTGGCACCTGCTGCGCCTCGAGAAGCCGGTGATCGCCGCCGTCGACGGCTGGTGCCTCGCCGGCGGCTTCTGGTACGCGCTGGCGGCCGATATTACCTTGGCGTCGGAGCGCGCGGTGTTCGGCCAGCCCGAGGTGCGCGAGGTCCAGAACTCGACCGTCATGTTGGCATGGCTGGCGGGCTGGAAGAATGCGGCGCGCTATGCGCTCACCGGTGATCACTTCGATGCGCAGGAAGCCTATCGCATGGGCATCGTGAACGAGGTGGTGCCGCATCAGGAGCTGCGCCAGCGCGCCGTGGCGCTGGGCAAGCGTATCGCTCTGGTGCCGGCGGATTCGGTGCGCATCAACAAGCGCATCAATACCTTCGCCATGGAAGCGATGGGCCTGCGCACCGCGATGTCGGGCGGGTCGTTCCTGTCAACGATCGTGCATGCCTCCAACGATTCGCCCGAGCTGGCCGAATTGAACGAGGTGCGCCGCAGCCAGGGCCTGGCCGCCTCGCTGAAGGTACGCGACGACAAGTTCCGGCCCGAGCCCGGCGGTCCGCGATCCAAGCCGCGGTGATTTCTACCTTCCCTCGCTTGCGGGGGAAGGTGGCGCGCAGCGCCGGATGGGGGTTGTTGCGACAAACGTGATGGCCAGTGGATAACGCCTCTGCCTCAGCATCCCCCATCCGCCCCTTCGGGGCACCTTCCCCCGCAGGCGGGGGAAGGTAGAAACCATACAGGAGCCCCACATGACAGCCCGCCCCAACGAACTTCGCATCAACGAGCAGCGCTTCTGGGACACCATGGCGCGCTCGGGTGAGATCGGCAAAGGCCGTACAGCAGGCCTGTCGCGCCTGGCGCTGGGTGATGACGACAAGCAGATGCGCGATCTCTTCGTCGGTTGGTGCCGGGACGCCGGCCTTGAGGTCACGGTCGACGCCATGGGCAGCATCTTTGCGCGCCGCCCCGGACGCGACAACGGCCTGCCGCCGGTCCTGGTGGGCAGCCACCTCGATACCCAGATCGCCGCCGGCAACTACGACGGCATCCTGGGCGTGCTGGGCGGATTGGAGCTGATCCGCACGCTCAACGATGCCGGCATCGAGACGCGCCGCCCGATCGAGCTGGTCGACTGGGCCAACGAGGAGGGCGCCCGCTTCAACCCGCCGATGCTGGCCTCGGGCGTGTTCGCGGGCGTCAACAAGCTCGACTGGGCGCTGGGCCGCACCGACCTGCAGGGCAAGACCTATGGCGAGGAATTGAAGCGCATCGGCTATGCCGGCCCGGCGCCGGTCGGCGGCCGACCCGTCGATGCCTACTTCGAACTGCATATCGAGCAGGGCCCGATCCTGGATGCCCGGAAGATCCCGGTCGGTGTCGTGGTCGGTGGCTATGCCACGCGCGGCATGCGCATCAGGATCCACGGCGAATGTGCCCACGCCGGCGGTGCGGCGATGGACGTGCGCAAGAACGCGCTGGTCGGCGCTGCCTATCTGATCGTGGCGCTGAACGAACTGGGCTGGCGCTACCACCCCGAGGGCGGCCGCTCGACGGCGGTGCAGATCGAGGTGTGGCCCAACCTCACCGGCATCCTGCCGGAGTCGGCGCTGGTGACGCTCGACTTCCGTCATCCCACTGTCGCGGGTGTCGAAAAGATGAAAACTGAGTTCGACGCGGCGATGGTCCAGGCGGCCGAACGTGCGCAGGTGCGCATGGAGATCGCCGAGGCCTGGCGCTTCGGTGACGAGGCGTTCGACAAGGACTGCATCGGCCTGATCAAGAGCGCTGCCGATGAGCTGAAGATCCCCTGCATCGAGATGCTGAGCCAGGCCGGCCACGACGCCTACAACATGACCCGCATCTGCCCGACGGCCATGATCTTCGCACCCTGCGACAAGGGCATCTCGCACAACGAGAATGAGACCATGGCGCCCGAAGATGCCTATCCCGGCGTCAATGTCCTGATGCACGCCGTGCTGGCACGCGCCAACCGGTAACGGTCTCGACGTGGCGTATGCGGGCACACCGCATACGCCGTTTTCTGCTCGATCGCATTGAGGCGTACAGCCATCGGTGGTATCGTGCGACGTCGTCGGTTTCGGGCAGCATACTGACTCCCAGAGGACATTGAATCGTCATCTGTCAGCGTCATTTTTCAATGCATCGCTGTGACAGAAGACGACAGCAGACTCATCGCGAGCGTTCATGCCGGGCCTTTAAGTTTGTCTTGGAATACAACCTGTGAGTGCAATTTTATTGGCGCGTGCAGGTGAAGAATTCACCCCGTCGGGGACGCCGTTGCGCGTCGGCATTCCCGACATCAACGCGCGTGCCACCTTGAACGCCATCATCGTTGGTGGCGGACCGGCCGGCCTGGGCGTGCTGGTCGCTGCGGCGCGATCAAATCGGCTGTTCGACCTGCTGGCATCTGGCCTGGTGGTGCTGGACCGTGGACCGGTGCTGGGCAGCGGCGCGATCGGCCGCTACGCGATCAACTCGGATAGTTTTGCCGACAGCTTCCTGCGCGGCGTGGACGGCGGACCGTTGCGCGACATGGCCGCGCTGGTTCGCCATCCCGCGACGCGGGCCCTGGACGCCGCGCGGGGCCAGCCCGTGCCGCTGCGGCTGGCGGCCGCGTTCCTCGCGCAGCTCGCGAGCGGCGTGCGCCACCTCGCGGCCACGGCCGGATGGCAGCCTTTCCTCGATGGCGTCGATGCCACCAGCGCGCACGCGCTGCCCGACGGACGATGGCGGGTCCAGTGCCGACGCCTGGCGGATGGCCACGGTTTCAGCCTCATCACACGCTTCCTGGTGCTGGCCACCGGCGCGGCCCAGTCGATCGCCGGGCTCCACGACCAGACGGTGGCCGGCCTGCCGCTGCTGCCCACGTTCCGGCGCACGCTGATGCTGGCCAGCACGCTTCTCGGCGAGGGCGGTCCACGGCGGGTCGCCTGGCGCCTGGCGCCGGTACCGCAGCCGCGGATCGCGATCGTGGGCGGCTCGCACAGTGCGCTGGCCGCGGCACGGCGCCTGCTCGATATGCCCCTCGCCTGGTCCGAGCCGTCGATCACCCTTCTGCACCGGCGTGCACTGCGCATCACCTACGCCTCGCCCGAGGAGGCACTGGCGGACGGCTTTTCCGCCTTCGGGCGCGACGACATTTGTCCACGTACCGGTCGCGTCTTCCCGCTCGCCGGATTTCGGGCCGAGGCACGCACCTTGCTGCGGCAGATCTGGGGATTGGGCAACAGCCCGCCGGAGCGGCGCGTCCGGCTGCTGCATCTGGCCGCGCCCTCGCAGGCCGCGGCGGCGGACGTGCTGCGCGCCGCCGACCTGGTGGTGGCAGCGACAGGCTATCGTCCGCGGGCCTTGCCGCTGTTTGATGCGCGAGGCGCTCGCGTGGTGCTCCAGAGCGAGGGCACCGGGGCGCCGCCGATGGTCGACGGATCCTCGTGCGTGCTGGACGCGGCGGGCTGCCCGGTGCCGGGCGTCCTGGGCATCGGCCTGGCCGCCGGCCTTCCGTTGGCCGGTACGTTCGGCGAGCGCAGCTTCACCGGGCAGGCCAATGGGCTGGCGCTGTGGCACAGCGACATCGGCGCCGCGATCGCCACGACGCTCCTGCACGGCGCCCAGGTGCAGGCCATGCACACGCCATGATCCCGCCGGAGCAACCGTGGGTGCTGGCGCGCGAGGCGCTGAGCCGGGCTGCCGCGCGCTGGATCGTCGACACGTTGTCCGACCGCCTGGAGGCCGCCGGGCATGCCTGCCTGGTGCCCTCGGCCGGCCGCACGCCGCTGGCAACCTATGCCGTGCTGCGCGACCGCTACCGCAACGCCATCGACTGGCGCTGCGTTCATCTGGTGCAGATGGACGAATACATGGGCCTCGCGCCCGACGACCCGCGCAGCTTTGCCGACTATCTGCGCCGCCACCTCGTCGAACCGCTGGGGATCGGCGCGTTCACCCATTTCAACGGCGCCGATGGCCGGCTGCTGCGCAGCCCGGCGGCCTACGAGAGGGGCCTGCCGCCGATCGACCTGGTCGTGCACGGCATCGGCCGCAACGGCCATATCGGCTTCAACGAGCCAGGCGCCGTCTTCACCTCCCCGACACGCGCGGTGCGGCTGTCGCCATCCACGCTGGGCGCCAACTTCGCCGTCGACGCGGACCGGCAGGCCTGTGCCATGGGCGTGACGCTGGGCCTGCGCTGCCTGTTGGCCGCCCGCCAGTCGCTGTTGCTGGCCTGGGGCGTGGAGAAGGCAGACGCGCTGCGCCGGGCGCTGTGCGACACACCTTCATCCCGCTGCCCGGCTTCGGGGTTGCGGTTGACCGGACGCCTGATCGTGATGGCTGATCCGGACGCCGCCAGGCTCTGCATTCCGGTCGTCGCCGGCAGCGCGGGAAACAGCGGTACTCCCAAATGGGAGTATCACGCGGGTGCGCACATCGATTAGTCCCCCCTGCCTGTCGACCGGGAACACCGTGGTGCCCGGCGTCACGTGGAGGGGGAGAGAGAATCGATGTTGAGAAAGTTGTTCGGCCCCGCGGCCGTCGCGCTGCTGGTGAGTGCCTGCCAGCAACCCGAGCCGGCCGCGCCGCCGTCGCCGTCGGCACCGACGGCAGCGTCGTACATGGTGTTCTTCGACTTCAACAGCACGGCCCTGTCGCCCCAGGCGCTGGGCACCATCCGGCAAGCCGCGGCGGCCTTCAAGGCCAGCGGCACGGCGAGCATCACCGACACCGGCCACACCGACCGCTCGGGCTCCGACGCCTACAACCTCGCGCTGTCGCTGCGCCGTGCCAACGTGGTCAAGGATGCGCTGGTGCGCGAAGGCGTGCCGGTGGCGGCGATCACCGCCATCGGTCGCGGTGAAAGCCAGCCGCTGGTGCAGACCGCCGACGGCGTGCGCGAGCCGCAGAACCGGCGGGTCGAACTCGCCGGCTACGGCGTCAACGCGAACGACCTTGCCTATTGCCGCGCCATGGCCGCGACCTATCGGCGGCATCTCGGCGCCACCCAGGCTGACGGCGATGCCGGGCTGGCGCTGGCGCAGTGCGAGGCCGGCGATCCCGTGCCGGCGATCCCGGTGCTCGAGCGGCTGCTGACCGACGCCAGGCTGCGGCTGCCGCCGCGCGTGTAGGGCCATCTTTGGCGATGGAATCATGCTTCTGGGAGCGCGGGCGTCTCGCCCGCTCAAGGAGAGAATGGGCTTTCGCCTGACATGAATGGGCGAGGCGCCCGCGCTCCCAGGTTCCAAAGTTCTAGTGTGTCCGTCGGTCAATCGCAGGACGGCACTTTTGATACCTGCCGCGATCTGGGCACCGGTCTTGGCGTCCGCGGTCGAGCGTGCGATGGAGACGCCGCCTGACAGAAACGCGAGGATCGCCCACGCTATCTTGCGCCGTCATAGGCCATGTTCGGAGCGGTCGATGCAGCTTTCCAACTATCTCTTTTTCACGACGACATGCGAGGACGCGTTGGCCTTCTACGCCGACTGCGGACTGGGCCAAGTCGTCGACATGTTGCGCTATGGCGACAATGGCATGCCGGTGAACAACGCAGCGATGCGCGGCAAGGTCATGCACGCGAGGTTCGAAGGGCCGGGCGTCCTTTTCTATGCCTCCGACAACGACGATGCCGAGCCGATGCGAGGGTCGGCGCACATTCTGATGATGCAGGATCGCGAACAGACGCGACTGTTGTTCGAGCGGCTGGCGCGGGGTGGTGAGGTGACGACGGCGCTCGGCATCCAACCCTGGGGTGACTACTACGGTAAGCTCACCGACCGCTTCGGCGTGCAATGGATGCTCAACTGCGCGCGCTGACCTGACGCCAGCGGCGTCATCCCACCATAGAGCAGGGCAATCGCCTATGACCCGAGGCGGTATGATCAAACGCTGGGGGCGCGCCACTCCGTGGCGCGTCATAGCTTGCGATCACGGCGTCAACGCGCATTGGTACTGGCGCCGTGCAATGCGGGCGGTCCCGCACTGACGATCGGTAGCATATTGCGTCGATCGTTCAGTTGAAACAGCGGGAACCATCTGGCCTTGCGCAAATGTGCGCTGCCTCGAAGACGGAGATCACCGGACGGCTTTTACCTTCGGCGGCCCGCCCCATATGCGCAGCCTGTAGATGGCTACGCGGAGGCAATGACGCATGACGGTGGGCCAACTGTTCTTTTCCAGCCGCGGTCGCATCGGCCGGACGCAGTGGTGGATCGGCATCGTCGCGGTCTTCGTTCTGTACGTGTCGGGCCAGCTTGTGGGCACGATGGTCCATCACTGGGACAGTTTCGCCGCCGGGCAGTTCATGCGGGCGGCATTGAAAGTCCCCGTGCTCTATCTCGCCTATTGCGTGGTGGCCAAACGTTGCCACGACTGCGACGAACGCCCGATCTGGGCGCTGGCTGTGGTCGCGCTGGGCGGCCTGGAGGTCGCATGGAGTGTTGCGGAGGCTGTGCGCCAGTTCGACAAGGCATTCATCATTAACACGCACCTTGCGCTCCTGGCTGCGCGCAGCGCGCTGGTGTCTGTTCTCGTGGTCCTGCTGGGCTATCGCCGTGGCACCGTCGGCGACAATCGCTATGGCCCGGACCCGGTGGCCCACCGCGCGCCACCGCAAAGCGACGGTCAGGTGTCGTCAGGCGACTCGAACGCCGCCAGGTAGGTTTTCAGCAGCGCGTTGAGCGCGGTACGGTCCTTCGCCGATAGCGCCGACGTCAGCCGCTCCTGGGTCTTCACGTGCGCCGTGACGGCGGTGTCGATCACGGCAAAGCCGCGCTTGGTGAGCGCGATGATCAGGCCACGGCCATCGTCGGGATTGGGCATGCGCTCGACGAAGCCTGCCTTCTCCAGCTGGTCCAGGCGGTGGGTCATCGTGCCCGACGTGATCATCATCGTGGCCAGCAGGTCACCGGGCGACAGCCGATAGGGCGGTCCTGACCGGCGCAGCGTTGCCAGCACGTCGAAGCTGGCGTCGGTCAGCCCGTGCGCGGCGAACGTCTTGTCCATCTCGCGCCACAGATGCAGCGAGATCCGCCGCAGGCGCCCGATCAATTCCATCGGCACCACGTTCAGGTCGGGCCGTTCGCGGCGCCACTGCGCGATGATGTCGTCGACGCGGTCCATGCCACCTCGCTGCAAGGAGGACAATTTACCCTGCCCAGATATCTTGACGTCGAGATATCTCGAACTATCTTGATATCAAGATAACTCACGGATCTTCATCATGTCACGCAGCGGCGATCTGCTGTTGACCGCGATCGCGCCGGCGATCTGGGGCAGCACCTATCTGGTGACGACGGAACTGCTGCCGCCAGGCTACCCGCTCACCGTATCGTTGCTGCGTGCCCTGCCGGCGGGCCTGCTGCTTCTGCTGCTGGTGCGCCAGCTGCCGACCGGGATCTGGTGGGGCCGCGTCTTCATCCTGGGTGCGCTGAATTTTTCGATCTTCTGGTGGATGCTGTTCATCGCTGCCTACCGGCTGCCCGGCGGCGTCGCCGCCACGGTGGGCGCCATCCAGCCGCTGGCGGTGCTGCTGCTGGCGCGCCTGTTCCTGGGCAGCCCCGTGCGCGTGCTGGCCATCGTCGCGGCGATCGCCGGCATGGCCGGCGTGGCGCTGCTGATCCTCACGCCCAACGCGGCACTCGATCCGATCGGCGTCGCCGCCGGTCTCGCCGGCGCGGTGGCGATGGCGGCCGGCACCGTGCTGAGCCGCCGCTGGCAGCCGCCAGTGTCGCTGCTGACCTTCACCGCCTGGCAGCTGACCGCTGGCGGCCTGCTGCTGGTGCCGGTCGTGGTGCTGATGGAGCCGATGCTGCCGATGCCGACCGCGGCCAACCTGCTGGGCTTCGCCTGGCTCGGGCTGATCGGCGCGGCGCTGACCTACATCCTGTGGTTCCGCGGCATCGCGCGGCTGGAGCCGTCGGTGGTGTCGCCGCTGGGCTTCCTCAGCCCGATGACCGCCGTGATCCTGGGCTGGTGGGTCCTGGACCAGGGCCTCACGCCAGCGCAGATCGCCGGCATGGCCGTCGTGCTGGGCAGCGTCTGGCTCAGCCAGCGCGTGCAGCAGGCCAGGCCGGCGGCACGCGCGTCATCGCAGCGATAGCCTGTTCAGCTGCCCTGGAACGTGTAGGTGAACACGCCCGAGCGGCCCGAGATATCGATCTCGTTGAACATGCGCCGGCGGTAGCCCTGGCCGCACTGGTTGTCGGCGATACGGAAGGCCTTGTCCGACACGCACATCGGGTAGTTGCCCGACCAGTGGGAGTTCGCCGACTCGGCGTAGACGTAGTAATAGCGGGTCGAGAACGGCCCGCTCCACAGCACGGCGCAATCCTTGGGCGCCACCGTGTACCAGCCCTGCGACATGAAGATCGGCTTGCCATTCTCGGTCTGGCCCGTGGCCGACGCCTTGGCGACCGAGATCTGCTTGCTGGTCTGGTTGCAGACGCGAATCGCGGTCACGCCGCTCTGCGCCCATGTCGTGCCTGGCAACACCATCAACCCGGCGATCGCCGCCCATACACCCCAACGCATCGTCAAAACCTCCGTCCCGGTGCAGCAATTGGGTCACCACCCGCTCACCGACCTTACGAAGGCTAAGTAATTGACTATCAAGTCGGTGTCAAGAGTGTTCGCTCACTTTTACGCGACGAATTGCCGCCCGTCAAGAATGGATCCGGGCTCAGACGCTGATCTGGTTGAGGTCCTTGCCGGAATGTTCCGGCACCCACAGCCAGACACCCAGCGCCATCAGGACCATGAACACCGGGATGCACAGGAAGGCGAGCGCGAACGAGCCGGTCGCCTGCTGCAGGGCCACGGTGACGAACGGCCACAGCACGAAGCCGACGAAATACGCCACCGCCCACACCGCGCCGTTGGCGACGCCGCGGATGCGGGTGGGGAAGATCTCGGCCGTCAGCACCGTGCTGGGGCCCCAGAAGCCCAGGAAGCCGAAGCTCCAGGCCAGGCCGAACAGCCACAGCAGCAGGTGGCTGTCGGTGTAGATCCAGGCGGTGAGGAAAACGGCGCCCTCCAGCAGGGTGACGATGAAGCCGACGCGCCGCCCGACGCGGTCGGCGAGCCACCCGGCCAGGCACAGGCCGAAGAAGCCGGCGATGCCCCAGCACACGTAGAACCAGCTGTACTCCTCGGTCGACCAGTGCTTCTCGGTGGCGAGGTAATAGGGCATCCAGCCGCCCACCGTGCCGAAGATGCAGGTGCTGCAGCAGGCCACGAACAGCGCCACCAGGGTCGAGGGCAGGGTGTCGGGCAGGAAGAGCTGGCTGAGCCCGACCTTGTCGGCCTTCAGGAACCAGGCACGGTCCTCGTCGCTCACCGGCATGCCGTGCTGCAGGGCGACGCGCACGCGCGCCTTGCGGTCCTGCGCCCGCACCCAGTAGGGCGACTCCGGGCAGGTGGCGCGCACGTAGATCGCCAGCAGCGCGATGACGCCGGGCACCATGACCGCCACGCGCCAGCCCCAGGCGGCGGCCGCGATGCCGGTGATGGCGCCGGCCAGCGACGCACCGAAGCACCACGCCGCGCGGTTGATGCTGATGACGCGCCCGCGCAGTCGCGCCGGCCAGGTCTCCGCCACCAGCATCGAGCCCAGCGACCATTCGCCGTTCAGCGCAAAGCCCACCGCCGATCGCGCGATCACGAACACCGCGAACGTGGGCGACAAGGCGACGACGGGCATCAGCAGCGAGAACAGCGCGATGTTGACCGCCAGCAGGGTGCGCCGGCCATAGCGATCGGCCAGCCACGGCCAGACATAGAGGCCGGCGATGCCGATAAAGAGCGAGATCTGCAGGCCCGAGCGGTACTCGGGCACGGTCAGCGAGAACTCCTGGATCACCAGCGGCGCGATCAGCGCGAAGATCACGCCGTCCATGCCGTCGAAGCCCCAACCCAGGCCGTTGGCGGTGGCGATATGCCAGTGCGTGCGCGTGATGCGGCTGTCGTCGGCGACGGCGCGATAGTTGGCGGACTGCAAGTGCTGTTGCTCGAGCGGGCCGACGTCAGCGGGATGAGGCGCAACATCCCGCGTCAGTCCACCCACCGCTTCCGGCGTGGTGCTGCTCATGGGCCGTTTCTCCCGAACCGCACCGTGTTGTGAAGGGCCGGTGCGTTATCGTCGGTCAACGATACGCGCGCGTTTGGAACCTCGACACTGCATAAGGTTGTTGGTGCCGCATGACGATATGATGTCGCCGACGATCAGCGTTGCACGCACCGCCACTGTCATCCCTCGCTACGCTCGGGATGACAGCACGCTCGAAGAACTGGACCGATGTTCTCGGTCCAGTTCTTGTCGTGTTGTTGGTATCACGCCGCGCGCAGCAGGCCGAGCTGCTGCAGCGCCGTCACGCCGTCGTCGAGGCCGACTTCCTCGGTGATCTTGCCGTTCACCACCTTCAGCACGGTGGTGCCCGTGAACTTCATCTTGCGGCCGGTGGCGGCGGGCAGCGAACCGATCAGGAAGTCGCTGAAAGCAGGACCGGTGTGCGTGCCGCCGCCTTCCCAGCGGCCGACCACGTAGTCGCCCTCGGCGATGAGATCCGCGGCGCCCCAGAAATTGAGATCGGGGAACGCGGCGCGGAAATCGGTCATGAAGTTCTTGATGTCCTGCCGGCCGCGGCGCGGTGCGTGCAGCGAATACTGCAAGAGCATGTCGGGCGCCGCGAGTTCGTCGACAATCCGGGAATCCCAGGGATTGCCCCAGAACCCGGTGAACCACCGGCCGATGAGGGCCTTGTTGTCGTCTTCCTTCGACATCGCTGATCTCCTGTGGGATGGCGACTCTGTGCGCGAGTCGCCCGGACTATCGGCCCGTGTCGCGCGCCCCGCGCTCCGCTTCTTGCGCGCGAATTCGAATCGCAATGTGCTGTCGTGCGAATCATGCGATAGTGCCCATGGTGTTCCCTTCACGTGATGGAGCGCGGGCCATGGGCGACAAACCGACGATCGTGCTGGTGCATGGGTTCTGGGGTGGCGCGGCGCACTGGACCAAGGTGATCGGTGCGCTCTCGCGCCAGGGATACACGCGGTTGCGCGCGGTCGAGGTGCCGCTGACCGCGCTGGCCGATGACGCCGAGCGCACGCGCAAGATGGTGGCACAACAGGACGGTCCGGTGCTGCTCGTCGGCCACTCGTACGGCGGCGCCGTCATCACCCAGGCCGGCGACCTGCCCAACGTGGCGGGCCTGGTCTATATCGCGGCCTTCGCGCCTGATGCCGGCGAAAGTCCGGGCGGGATCAGCCGGGCGTTGCCGCCGGCGGCGATCGCCAATCTCGCGCCCGACAGCGACGGCTATCTCTGGATCAAGTACGACAAATTTCACGAAAGCTTCTGCCAGGACCTCGCGGCCGATGAGGCTCTCGCGATGGCGGTAGCGCAGAAGGCGCCACTGGCCAGCACGTTCGGCGACACCATCACGGCGCCGGCTTGGAAGAAGAAACCGAGCTGGTATCAGATCTCCAGCGATGACCGCATGATCCATCCCGACAACCAGAAGCGCATGGCCGAACGCCTGAAGGCGCGCAAGGTCATCACCTTGGCCGCCAGCCACGCGTCACTGGCGTCGAAACCGGCGGAGGTCTCGGCGCTGATCGCGGAGGCGGCATCCGCCGTCGCAGGCTAGGGATTAGTCGGCGGCCGTTTGCGGGCCGCGATGGCGGCGAGGACCTCGCGCCGGCGGTGCAGGCCGAGCGCTAGGGCAACGGCCATGCCGCCCACGATCATGATCAGGCTGGCGATCGGGACAACGATGGTGCGTGGTCCCAGCAGGTTGAGCAGGGTTGCGGGGATCACCGTAACGGCCAGCGGCAACGTCATGCCCTTGCTGAACGCCTGCAGTGCTTCCTTTCGCTCATCCGGTGTCAGATCGGCCACGGTCCTCTCCCGCTGTCGCTGGCACGCCGCGACGCTCGTGGTGCGCACGGTGTAGCGTCGCGCGGCGGACCGGCTGGCCGATATTGCCATTTGGGAATGGTGGCATCGCAGCACGGCGGCGGATGCCGGGGAGCCATTCGATGACGTCAACGCTCGCCCCTTGGCCGGGCCGGGCGTCGCCCGTTACCGTGCCGACGGATGACACCGCAGCGGAAGGAGCGTCCTCGTGATCAAGCGCTTCCATGTCCTCTATGTCGGTCAGATCGACCTCGACAATGTTGGCTTGCAGGGTACGCCGGCCAACGACCGTCGCTACGCCAGCGAGCGCCTCAGCGAGGTCTTCGCCACCACCCGCGACGTGGCGCGCACCATGGACGATCTCGGCTACTACGCGCTGTGGACGGCCGAGCATCATTTCCAGCACGAGGGCTACGAGTGCCTGCCCAACCTGGTGCAGCTGGGCCTGTGGCTGGCGACGCAGACCAAGCGCCTGAAGTTCGGCTGCGCCTTCAACGTGCTGCCGATGTGGCATCCGATCCGGCTGGCCGAGGATTACGCCATGGCCGACATCGTGACCGACGGGCGCGTGATCATGGGTGTGGGCCGCGGCTATCACACGCGCGAAGTCGAGACGTTCGGCGCGCCGCTGATCGATGCCGAGGCCAACCGCGAATATTTCGAGGAGCAGCTGCAGCTGCTGCTGAAGTGCTTCAACGAGGAGTCGTTCCACCACAAGGGCAAGTACTTCGAGTGTCCGCCGCCGGTCGACTATCGCGGCTATCGCCTGAAGGAGATCACCGTGGTGCCGCGGCCCAAGCACCTGCCGGTCGAGGTGTGGATGCCGATCGCCAGTGGCCGCACCATCGACATGATGGCGCGCTACAACCTCAAGGCCATGGTGACGCTGAACGGCGAGAAGATCCTCGACGACGTGGTGCGCCAGTATCACGACGCCTGCGCCCGCCACGGCCGCACCAAGCAGCTGGGCGAGGACATGATCTGGGGTGCCGGGCTCTACATCGCCGGCAGCCAGGAGGAGGCGATCCGCAAGGTCGAGCCGGCGCATGACGAGCGCTACAAGTGGTTCGCGCCGTTCGGCTTCGTGCGCTACGCCGACGAGCAGGGCCGCACCTGGGGCACGCCCGGTGCGCCGGCGTCGATCCCCACCATCCGCGAGGGCGTGAAGCAGAAGGCCTGGTTCTGCGGTCCGCCGGACGAGGTCATCGCCGGCATTCGCTCGATCGAGGCCAAGTATCCCGGCCTCGAGGATTTCATGGTCCACTGGGCCGAGGGCCTGTCGCCGGCCGAATTCACGGACCAGCTGCATCGCTTCGCCCGCGACGTGATGCCCGCCTTCGGTGGCGCGAAGCTTGCAGCGGAGTAGGGTGGCACACCTGTCATCCCGAGCGCAGCGAGGGATCCGGGCGCTCCTCCTGGACCCCTCGCTGCGCTCGGGATGACACCTCGCTCCACCCCACGACACCATGACCGATACACCATCATCACCGCTCACCTTGCTGCTTTCCGCGTATGCACGACGCACCTGGGGCGAGCGCATTGCTGCGGCCGTGCCGCCCGGCAGCCTTGCCTTCGTGACAGCGGAGGCGGCGATCATCGTCGACGCGCCCTGCATGGCCGACATCGCCTTCATGACGCGCGAGGTGACCGGCCGTTCCAGCAAGAACAATCTGACCCTGGAGCTGCGCGATTTTCAGGCCGTGCTGCGCAAGTCACCGCGGCTGCGCTGGCTGCAGATCCATCCCGCCGGCGCCGATCGTCCGATCTATGCCGAGCTGCGGGCGCGCGGCATGAAGGTGACGACGGCGTCGGGTGCGACGGCGGTGACGGTGGCACACAGCGCCCTGGGTGCCGTCATCGCGCTCAACCGGCGCTTTCCACTGTTGGCCGACGCGCAGCGCCGCCATGCCTGGGAACCGCGCCTGGGCGAGCGTTCGCCGCGCGACCTCAAGGGCCAATGCGCCGTCATCGTCGGGCTGGGGCCGATCGGCCGCACGATCGCGGGTCTGCTGAAGATGCTGGAGATGCGCACCATCGGCGTGCGCCGCGGCGCGGCGCCGGTGCCGCCCTGTGACCGCACGATCGCTTACGGCGATCTCGCCGCGGTCTTGCCGCAAGCCGACTGGCTGATCCTGTGCTGTCCGGCCTCGCCCACCACGCGCGGCATCGCCAACGCGGCGACATTCGCGGCCATGCCGGCGGGCGCGCACCTGGTGAACGTGGCGCGCGGTGAAGTGGCGGTGGAGCGCGACGTGATCGCGGCGCTGGCCAGCGGCAGACTGGCCGGCGCCTATCTCGACGTCTTCGAGCGCGAGCCGCTGGATGCGGCCTCGCCGCTGTGGGACATGCCCAACGTGATCGTCTCGCCGCACACGGCCAGCCATTCGCTGGGCCAGAACGAGGCGATCTTCGACATCTTCCTCGACAATCTCGCGCGCTGGCGCGGCGGCCAGCCGCTGCGCAACGACGTCGACGATCTGTCCGAGGGCTGAGCGGTCACCGCGTCAGGATCGCCGGCTGGATTGCAGGACATGCCAGGTGGCAGCCCCGGCGAAGGCGCCGAACAGCGCGTAGGCCACGGTGCCGCCCACCGCCCGCGCGACCTCTTGCGTCGTGCCGTTCGCGAGGACCGCGTAGTTGTCCAGGATGCCCAGGATCACGCCGACGATCGTGCCCGCCGCGATCATTTTGAGCATGCTCGATGGCAATGGCTTCATCCTCGTCGCATCGGTCAGGGGCGGTGTTCGATCAGGCCCTGGCTGGCCAGTGCCGCCAGGCAATCCGCGACATCCGATCGCGGCGGTGTCGGCAGGCTGAAGACGCTCTGCAACAGATCGGCGATGGCATCGGCATCGCGGTTGCCGTCGCACAGGTCGAGCACGGCCGTCGCCGTCCGGTTGAGGTAGTGAACCTGTTCGCGGGCCTGGTCGTAGACGACACAACCCTCCGGCAGCTCATTGCACTCAAGGCCGTCGATGCGACGGTAGGACACGGCGTACGCCCTCGCGCTGTTGGCAAGGCATTGGGCATCAACCGGCAGGAGTGTTCAAGTCGATTAACGCGAATGCCGGCTGGTCCTGTATCATGAGTGGGCATGGCACAGGGACATGGCAAGCGATGGCCGACAAGGTCGCTCTGATCACGGGGATCACCGGACAGGACGGCGCCTATCTCGCCGACTTTCTGCTGGCCCGTGACTATATCGTGCACGGCATCAAGCGCCGCGCCTCCTCGCTCAACACCCAGCGCATCGACCACCTCTACCGCCGCGAGGCCTACGGCCTGCATGCCTCCAACGGCATCCTGTTCAACCACGAATCGCCGCTGCGCGGCGAGACGTTCGTCACCCGCAAGATCACGCGCGCCGTGGCAGCCATCGAGGCCGGCCGCCAGCAGCGCCTCTATCTCGGCAATCTCGATGCCCGGCGCGACTGGGGCCATGCCCGCGACTATGTCGAGGGCATGTGGCTGATGCTGCAGCAGGACCAGCCTGACGACTACGTGCTGTCGACCGGCGAAGCGCATTCGGTCCGCGCGTTCGCCGAGCTGGCCTTCGCCCGCATCGGGCGTCCCATCGTGTGGCGTGGCACCGGGGTCGAGGAGACCGGCTGTTGCGCGCGCAGCGGCGAGGTTCTGATCGCAATCGATCCGACCTACAGGCGTCCGACCGAGGCCGACCACCTCGTCGGCGATCCGACCAAGGCGCGGCAGCGCCTGGGATGGTGGCATCGCACCCGCTTCGAGGATCTCGTGGCCGAGATGGTCGACGCCGACCGCGCCGCGGCCCGGAGCACTTCCTCCCCCAGCTTCGCTGGGGAGGAACATGAATTGGTGATCACGGTCGCCTGAAGCGTTGCCGCAACAGGGCGCACAGGCGCTCGACCGGGCTGCGGCTTTCGGTTTCGATCAGCTTCAGGAAGCTGTCGCGCAGCGGCCGCTGCTTCCAGTCGAAGAAGCGGCCGTAGCGCTCATCGTCGCCGGCAATGGCGCGCAGGTGCTCGGCCAGCTGGCGGGGATCGGGGAAATCCGACGCATCGATATAGCAGTGATCGCCGGGCGCGAACGCCGCGACGTTGGGCGCCCCAAAGTAGACCGGAATGGAGCCCGCCCACAGGGGGTCGAAGAACTTTTCGGTCACGTAGTCCACCGCGCGCGCGTTCTCGAACGCGGCCGTGAACCTGTACGTCGAGATCGCGTCCAGCTTGGACGGCCGGCCGGCGTCGGACGCCAGCGCACGGTTGTTCATGAACGTGCCGTACGAGTCGATCGCCATGTATTGCGCCAGCTCGTAGAGGTAGGCGCGCCGGTTGCTGGTATCGACCGCGCTCGAGATGAAAGTGGCGAGCAAGGCGTCGGCGGACTTTGGTGGCGGTGGCCGCCGCAGCGCCGCGATCATCGCCGGCACCGAACCGTGCGGGATGGCATATGTCGCCGGCACGTCGCAGTCGCGGCGATAGGTCATCGTCAGGTCGAAATGGCGCATGAAGCGCACGTCGCGCATGATCGGGTAGTGGTCCTGGCATTCGATCGTGCTGGCGATCCAGAGCTGCCCCGGCCGCTTGGCAGGATGGAGATCCCACGCCCAGGGCCGGCGGGCCCGGATGCGCGCGCGCGTCCATTCCGGCGGGTGGAAAACGACCGCGTCTGCGTCGTCGTAGCGGTTGCGGTCGGTCGAGATCGTGATGTCCGGGGTGGAAGGCACATCGAGAGACAAGCCCCACGGCACATCATAGAACAGCAGCAGCACGGTGCGTGTCGCTCCCCTGGAGCGTTTGACAATGGAAGTGCCCATGCTACGGTTCTGTGGTCGGTGAGTACAGCAACGAAGGCACGTCGATGACCGTCATTTCAACAGCGACTTCAGCAGAAGCGGTCAGCTCACCCCCGCCGCAGATCCCGGAAAAGCTGCGCGCCCTGACGGCGGACAAGGCCTATGAGGCGCCGCGGGTCGTGACCTTCCCGATCGACGCGATGAGCATCACCGAAGCCCTGGCGTTCACCGGCAACACCTGACGTGTCAAGCGACGGGGCGCCGATGAGCAGCCCCGTAACCGTGTCGGCGGCGATGATTGTTCGCAACGAACAGTCGTTCCTGCCGGGGTGCCTGGAGTCCTTGCAGGGCCGGGTCGACGACATCGTCGTGGTCGACACCGGCTCGACGGATGGCACCGTCGACATCGCAACCCGTGCTGGCGTACGTTTGTACCATCAGCCCTGGCGCGATGATTTTGCGGCGGCGCGCAACGCCGCGCTGGCAAGGGTGTCCGGCAGCTGGGTCCTCTATATCGACGCCGACGAGCGCCTGGTCCTGCCGGAGGGCGGTGTCCTGGCCGACTATATCGACCCGGGCGCCATCGCGGGCCTCGTGCGGCTGCGGCCCAAGACGGGCTACACGCGCTACCGCGAATGGCGGCTGTTCCGCAGCGATCCGCGCCTGCGCTTTGCCGGCCGCATCCATGAGACGATGGTCCCCGCCATCCGAACGATCAGTACCCGCGAGGGCCTGCCGATCCGGCAGACATCCGTGCGGATCGATCATCTCGGCTACGACGGCGGACAGGGGCATAAGCACGCCCGTAACCTCGCGCTGCTGGAGCAGGCCGTGCGCGATGATCCCGACCGCGCCTTTCTCTGGCACCATCTCGCCGAAACACTGGTCGCGCTGGGGCGGCTGCAGCCGGCGATGGCGGCGGCGCGATCGGGGATCGCCGGTGCCCGGCGGCAGGAGTCGGACGAGCAGCGCGCTGCGGCAAGCCTGTGCTGCCAGCTTCTGGCCCGCGCCGAACGGCAAGGCGGCGGTGATCCCGTGCCGGCGATCGCCGAAGGCCTGGCGATCCTGCCGCACGACTATGCGCTCTGGTTCCTGCTGGGACGTGCCGCACTCGATGCCGGCCGCCCGCGGGCGGCGCTGCGCGTCGCCCAGAAGCTGCGCGCCATCGATCCGGACACCCTGCAGGACGGGGTGCTGGCATTCGACCGCCGCATCTTCGGCGACAGAGCCTGCGAACTGGCGGCCGTCGCGTGCCTTCGGTTGGGACACCGACGGGATGCCGCGGCGCACTTCGCCGAAGCGGCGCGCCTGGCGCCGGACGAGATGACGTATCGTCTCAAGGCATCGGCATTGGGCGGGCCGGCGCCATGACGCCGAGCCGCAACCTGGTCCTGGTTCACACACCGGACTGGCAGGACATCGCCGACTTCCACGCCATCAAAACCCATGCCGAGAGCATGGCGCCGGATATCGAGGTCTTCATCGTTTCCAATCCGTCGCGGTCGTCCGTGACAAGCCGCAAGGCCGCGCAGCGTCCGTCGCTGATCTTCTCGCCCGTCCGTCTGCTGGACTTTCGTCCGCGCCGCGGCCGGCTCTATGCCGGCCAGCCGATGTCCAAGCTGGAGGAGATGCGCCGCCTGGCCGCAGCGGGCCTGCCGGTGCCGGCCTTCGAGGAGATCGGTCCGCAGACCGTGCTCTCCCGCGATACCTACGGTCCTTATGTGATCGTAAAGCCATCCTACGCACTGGCGTCCTGGGGCCAGAATATCGAGCTGCTGCCGACCGATCGCGTGCATTATCGCGCGCCATCGGACTATCCGGCCGATCATCTGGGCCGATACGCGCCGATGATCGCGCAGACATTCGTCGACTGCGGCCATGCCATGACCTGCCGCGTGCTGACCTTGTTCGGCGTGCCGCTGTTCTCCTACTGGCGCCAGTCGACCCGGCCGCTGATGCTGGACCCGTCGCGCGCGCCCTTCAAACCGGCTGACTACATGCCGGCACCGCCGGACATGACGGCGCACGTCACCCGCGATCCGGCCATGCTGGCGTTGGCTGCCGCCGCCTGGCGCGCCATGCCGACGGTGGCGCTGCAGGCCTGCGATATCCTGCGCGACAAGGATGGCGGCCTGCACCTGCTGGAGATCAATCCTGGCGGCGGTGCCTGGGCGTTCTCCAACAAGTCGGCACCCGGCTACAGGAAACGGCTGGGCGTCGACGACCTGTCTTCCTTCTTCGACGCCTTCCGTACGGCGGCCCACCTCCTGGTCGAGCGCACCCGCGCCGAAGCGGTGTGAAGCACAGCGCGCGCCGGGATCGCCGCCCGCGATCGCCATCCGAGCGTCGCGGGAATTGACAGCCCTGTGTTCCTGGGCTCCATTGTGCATTATACTTCGAATGCAAATGATTTGATCACATCGTTTTCAGCCGGTGCGCTCTGAGCCCTGAAAGGCCCTATGGACCTCGCGGCGTTGTTCAGTTCCGAGTGCAGTCCGGTTGAAAACCTGGTGGCGATTCGCGCCCACACACTGGACATCTTCCCCTACGCCATCGCCGCACTTGCCAGTTTCGCCTTCCTGGAGCTGGCCGGCCGACTTGTCGAACGGCGCGACGGGACACGACGCCTGTGGTGGCTGGTGGGCGGCGCGATCGTCATGGGCGGCGGCATCTGGTCGGCGCACTTCGTGACGATGTCGTCGCACATGGAACCGGTGACGGGGACATACGACCCGATCGCGGCCGGCATCGCGGCCATCCCGGCCATGCTGGCGACCGGCCTGGCGTTGCGCGTCCTGGTGCACCCTGCCGCCATGATTCCCCGAGCCCTCGTGGCCGGAACGGTCATGGGCCTGGGAATCGGCGCGACGTACTACGGCGCCGTGGCGGCGCTGCGGCCGGGCGTGCTGATCCGCTACGATCTGTTGCTGCTGTGTGCGTCCTTTGTTGCACCTGTAGCGCTCACCATCGCCGCGTTTCTGGTCCGGTTCCGCCCCAACCACTCGGGCTCGCAGCGGGCGACCGCCATCCAGCATTTCGCCAGCCCGCTGCTCCTGGCTGTCGCCATCGGTGGCGTGCACCTCTTCCTGATGAACGCGATGTGCATCACGGACGGCGACCTGCATGCCCCACCCGGCATACCGTCTGGCGCGTTCGCCACGATCGTGATCGGCGTCGCCATTTTTGCGCTGACGGCAGGAATTGGCACCCTGGTGTTCGAACATCTGCAGCAGAGCGCCGCCAGTTTCCGGGTCTTGTTCGAGAAGAATCCCGACGCGATGTGGGTACACCACCGCGACACGTTGCGGATTTTCGAGGCCAACGAAGCCGCCCGCAATGCCTACGGCTACACGACGGCCGAGTTTCGCAAACTGACGATATTCGATCTTCTGCCGGCCGAGGATCGGCCTCGCCTCAAGCAATTCGTGACAACGATCGTCGATGATGACGGTGTCGCCCATGATCGCGGCGTCTGGCGGCATGTCATGAAGGACGGGTCGATCACCGAGAACAAGATCACGTCGGCGTCGATTGGCTTCCGCCGCCAGCGCGCCCGGCTGGTGGTGGCGAAGGATATCACCCGCCAGCGCCGCGCCGAGGTGCAGCTGGCGCAGGCCGAGGCGAGCCTGCGCCAAAGCCAGAAGCTCGAGGCGCTCGGCAAGCTCACCGGCGGCATCGCGCACGACTTCAACAACATCCTGGCCATCATCATGGCCAAGCTGGAGGTCCTGGCGGACGAGCTGTCGCCGGACTCGCCGCACCAGCGCAAGATCACGACGGCGATCACGGCGGCCGAGCGGGGCGCCGACGTCGTGTCGCGCCTCATGATGGTGGCGCGGCAGCGGCCGCTGGAACCGACGGAAATGGCCATCGATGTCCTGCTGCACGATCTTGCGCGTTTGTTGTCGAGCGTCGTGCCAAGCCATATCCGTTTCCGCCTCGATGTCGACGAGGGCCTGCCGCGATGCCGGCTCGATCGCAGCGGGTTCGAGACGGCGATCCTCAATCTCGCGGTCAATGCCCGCGATGCCATGCCCGAGGGCGGCGAACTGCATGTGGCGGCGTCTCGGCGTGTCCTGACCCCGGCGGATGTCGAACCCCGGCCGCACCTGCGTGCCGGCGCATGGATCGAGATTGCCGTACGCGACACCGGCGCCGGCATGACGCCCGACGTGCAGGCCCACATCTTCGAGCCGTTCTTCACGACCAAGGACGAAGGCCAGGGCACCGGCCTGGGACTCGCCATGGTCTACGGCTTCGTTCATCAATCGGGCGGCTTCATGAGCGTCGACAGCGCGGTCGGACGCGGCACGACGTTCCTGCTGTACCTGCCCGTGATCGAAACAGCGTTGCGGAACTGAGATCGGGCGTACGTCTGGCCCGCGGCACGCCGAGGAACTCAGGCCGAGGCTGAAGCCATGGGTTCTGATGACATCGTCGCCATCGGTGACAGTGTGGGCTCGGGCGGGCCGCCGATGATCAGCCGTACGACAGGGCCGGCCCAGGCCTGGGGAAACGTCGCGCCCAGCAACCGGGCTGCGATCTCGCGTGACAGCTCGGCGTCTTCCAGTGCGACGGCATACAGGTTCTGCATGCTGGCGAAATGCTGGAAGAGAGCGCGCATGCTGACGCCCGCCTCCGTGGCGATGTTGGCAGAGGTTGGCTGCCAGCACCCGGTCCGCATGAGGCGGCGCGTGACGTCGATGATCCGGGACCGGGTCCGCTGGCCGCGCCGCCGGCGTCCGTCCGTGAACCATGCGACGTCTTCCTCGCGCTCCTGACCCGGTGAAGAGAGAACAATACTTACTTGTGGCATGTTATCGCCGCTTGCTGACAAAGGAGGTCACGTACTGGCGTGCGGGAAAATCCTTCGATATCGAATTTTTATCAAAATACGATAGCGCTGCCCAGCAAATACATCGTTCAAACGGATCGTTAACAAGCGAGCCGAAGTATGACTGAAACAGATAGTCGGCAGGCATGTATTATTACAAATAATAGAAGAATATCGCGCAATTGTGATTGTGAGGTACCCACAACTTTGCTACGTCCTCAAGCCATTAGAGGCACGAGTAGTCTGAGGATGATGAGCTCTCTCGACGAGCACTCGCTGAACGTCAGCCCACGTCCAAGACGCTATTGTCGGACACACACCCTAGATCGATTCTAAGTCGCCATAGGATTGCGCCGGGCCGGTCGCGCCATGGATATTGACGCCAAGCCATATCGCGCTTTCGTGGCCGTCGCCGAAGAACGCTCTTTCGGCCGCGCGGCCGCGCGTCTCCAAGTGTCGCAGCCGGCGCTTTCGGCGCAAATCAGGGAGTTCGAGCGGCTTCTTGGGTTTCCGCTGTTCAACCGCACGAGTCGCGTCGTCGAATTGTCGGTGCAGGGCCGTCTCTTTCTTGGCAATGCCCGGCGTATGTTGTTCGAGACGGAGATCGCCAGGAATACAGCGCGCGCGATCCAGACCAATCAGCTGGCCATCGGTGCCACCGTCCAGACAATGCTCGTCGCCGAGCGGGTCAACCTTCTGGATCGTTTCATTCTGCAGCGGCCTGACATCCCACTGCGCGTTGCCAATGACACGGATGCGCGACTGCGCGCGGCTCTTGCGCGGCGCGAAATAGATCTCGCACTGCTGATCGAGCCGATGCTGGGTGGCGCGGTGACATATTCGCCGCTCGACCCCCATAGCGCGTCAGTGACGGAAATCGAACGCCTTGTTCTACGCCGCCGCCGAGTGGAGGTTCTCCTGCCGCGGGAGCACCCTGCCAGCCGCCATGCGGTCCTGCCGCTGTCCGCGCTGAAGAAAATGCGGATCGCAATGTTCGATCGCGCGTACGGCGTCGCACTGATCACTGCGATCCTGCAATTCGTGCGCTCTGCGGGTGGTACCCTCACCCGTCCACCGGAACGCAATGCGCTGGCAGTCGAGCGCTATGGCGCGGTTAAGCGTGTGCCGGCGATAAGCCTGGGCTGGTTTGGTCGATCGCATCTCGCTGGCCTGGCGCCGATGGTCAGTCGCCCCATCGAGGGCTTGGATGCCGAGACCGGCCTCGTCTTGCTACGCGCTCAAGGTGAGGGGCATCCGGCGACGGCGACCATGTGGAAGATCGCCGCCGAGTTGGCATCTCATCGCCAGCCGCCAGTTCGTGGCTCGACACGCCGGGCTTCCACGGGAACATGATGTCCTCGCACAGCTTGATCTCGACGGACTGCAGATTGTCTTTCCGATGCCGGCTCTGCAGCGCCGTAGTCTCTGCCGCCGGTGCGGCCGCCCGCGATCGACTTAATCCTGCTGGTTGACGCATTGATAACCGAGTCCGATTAGTGGCTCAAAACTTACCGATTGGACTTTGCCGTCCCGCAATTCCAGTCTGCGGCGACAGGAGCATAGACATATGTTTGATATGTTAACTGAAAGCAGTGTCGTTGTTGCCGTGCGGCGGACATCAACAATGGCACCGCAGGCATCCCTGGCCATTTGACGAGGCTCACACAGGTGAGCAGTACGAGGGAGCTCCGCTATGATAAACGAGGCTGAGTTTCGCATTCTGGGCCGCGTTGGCCATGTCACCACGGTCGGCGCTACGACAAGGGTGTCGATATGCGCCAACTACAGGGTCCAGCAGCGCGACGGCTCCTATGTTGACCAACCGCACTGGAACACCGTCACCGTCCTTCCTGAAAACGTGCAGGCCTACATCATGCAGCACGTCAACGACGGCGATCTCGTGCTGGTGACGGGGCGTCTGTGCGAAGGCTCATACGAAGATGGTGAAACCAGGTACACCGTCGATCTGATCGCTACGCAGTTCTGCAAGCTGGCGAGCAAGCGCAGCGCCGATTGCGCCGCAGCCCATCAACCGTCGCCCGAACGCCAAGCGCCCGAATGCAGCATCGGCAGAGCGCGTCAGCTCCAGATGGCGTAGCCCGATCATCAGCAGCGATGCTGGACCGCGCGCGTGGCCGCCGCTGGCGGTACTTGATCACGTGCACTTTCATTCCAGACGCGTCGGGAGATTGCCCGTGAGAGGCGAAACGGCGAGTTCGGCGCTGCGTTTCCATGTCGTTCACAACCGCGGCTGAATCGGATGTGTCTTGATGGGGCGATGAGATCGCTTGTGCTGGCGCTGGGACTGCTGGTCAGCATGGCGACGGGTACCATGGCGCAGCCCGTCCCGCCCGCACCGCCGCCCGGAATGACCCAGCAGCAGTTTGACGCGCTGGTCGACGCCATCAGTGGCGCCGTGGTCAAGAAGCTCACGGAGCAGGGCACGATCGCGCGCAAGCCCGGCGCGACCGATACGACGGCGCCGGCCAAGCCCAGCGATGACGGCCAGTTCCGGACCGAATCGCGTGTGCTGGCGGATCGCGTTCAGGTCGTGCTCGGTGCTTTTCCGGACCTGTTCCGCCATACCGGTATTGTCGTTGATCAGCTCAACCGCCGAACCCTCGAAAGGGCCGGGACGCTCAACGTCTTCCTGCTGCTGGCGCTGGCCGTGGCGCTGGCACTTGGCGCCGAACTGGTCGCGCGATGGGCGCTGGTAGGCGCGCATCGCGGTATTCTGCATGGCCATGATGCGGCACCAGGGCCGTGGCGCCTGCTGGGTCTGGCCGCTGTCGATATGGTGCCGATCCTCGTGCTGGCCGTGGCGGCGCGCGCGGTGGGTGGCTGGTGGTTTGCCGGTGAGGACACGCCGGCGCGGCTGGCTACCCTCCTGCTGTTCGGCCTTGTGGCCTGGCGGTCGTACGTCCTGGTCTTCCGTCTGTGGTTCCGCCCCAGTCTGCCGGTGGCGCGCATCGTGCCGGTGAACGATGCCGATGCCCGCCGCATCTACTACGCGCTGTCGTTCGTGACGATGATGACGGCGGCGGTGCGGTCCTGGTCATCGTTCCTCAACGGCGCCGGCACGCCGCCGGATGCCATGTCGGCAGCGGCCGTCGTCCATACCGTCGTTCTGGCGGTGGCCTATATCGGGGCGATATGGTTCGTGCGCGCGCCCGTGGCGCGCTGGCTCGTGGCCATGGTCGAACACACGCATCATGCGGGCGAGCATATCCGCATCGCCCTGGCGCGGCAGTGGTTCATCTTCGCCATCGCGCTTTTCCTCGCCATCGCCGCCGCGCATTTCTATGCCGTGATCTTCGCGCGCTTCGAGGTATCGCAAGCCATCGTGCGCAGCCTGGGGGTCGTCATCGCCCTGGTGCTGCTGGAAACGTTGTTCGACTACGTGACGCGGCGGTTGGCGAAACCGGCGGGCACCACCGAGACCGGCATCGCGGCGCCGCGGTTCATCGACGTTGCCGCCCGCTGCCTGCGCGTTCTCGTCCGCATCGTGGCGTTCGTGATGGTGGCCGAGACGTGGGTGGTGGAAGTCCTGGCGCTGGTCCGTCCTGAAGACATGTGGCGGGTGGCGCGGTCCGGCATCACGGTCGGCACGATCCTGTTCCTGGCCTACGTTGCCTGGGAGACTGTGCAATTCCTCGCCGACCGCTATGCCGCGCGCAACCCGGTCATGGCGCCCGGTGGCGATCCCGAGGACATGGAAAACGCCGCCCCGACCAATGTCTCGCGGCTGCGCACATTGCTGCCGGTGATGCGGATCGCCATGGCGGTCGTCATCGTGGTGCTCACAACCCTGGTCGTGTTGTCGGAACTGGGCGTCAACATCGCCCCGCTGATCGCCGGCGCCTCGGTGATCGGCCTCGCGATCTCGTTCGGCAGCCAGGCGTTGGTGCGCGATGTCGTGTCGGGGGTTTTCTACCTGGCCGACGACGCCTTCCGTGTCGGCGAATATCTCGATGTCGGCAAGGCCAAGGGCATCGTGGAAGGCTTCACCCTGCGCTCGATCCGACTGCGTCATCAGAACGGCCAGGTACACACCATTCCGTTCGGTCAGCTCGGCCAGATCAGCAACTTCAGCCGCGACTGGACCACGGTGAAGTTCAATCTGCGCTTTGCGCGCAACACCGACTTCGAGAAGGTGCGCAAGGCGGTCAAGAAGATCGGCCAGGAGATGATGAACGAGCCGGAGTTCAAGCGCGACATGCTGCAGCCGCTCAAGATGCAGGGTGTCGCCGACATCGCGGACAACGCCCTCGTGCTGCGCTTCAAGTTTACCTGCCGTCCGATCAAGCCGACCTACATTCAGCGCCAGGCTGTCAAGCGCATGTTCCAGGCCTTCCCGGCATTGGGAATCGAGTTCGCCCAGACCATGGTCAACGTCCAGGCCCTGGGCGGCGGCCCGGTCGACCCCGCGGTGTTGGGTGGAGCCGCCGCCCATGCGCAGTCGTCGGCCACAGCCGGCGCTCCTTCCTGACGGCGATCATCAGAGGATCGACAGCGTCGCGTGGAAATGTCGCGCTCGACGGGTGTGGTGATCCTGGATCAAAAACATTAGATTACTTAGTAATATGAATGGAAGAAGTCATGATCGCGTGATAGAGTGATTTGGATATGTAATACGATCTCTTCATAGGAAACTCCAATTACATTGAATAGAGCGGTAATAAGTGAAATTTCTGGGGGGATATAATGTAAATAGTGAATTTTGATTCTCTTTAAGAACGATTCACAAGTAGGGCGCCTGGATTTCCAACAGGCCGGCTTGGCCTTCAAGAAATCTGAATCTCCCGAGCCTGTCCTGCGAACAATACCGCATTGTTTCCCTCGCCGTGCTGCTGGCATGCGCAAGCGCCCAAGGTCGGCCATTCCTTCGGAAGGGGTGTGATCGAGGGTACGCCGGATCCATGCCGGGCGTGCGCCGCGCATCCCTGTACAGGAGAAGCATATGGCTTTGTGCTCGCCCCGGGGCGGAGCGGTTTCGTGAAAAGAGATTCCAACGACGTCTCGTAAGCAGAAAGCTGTCCCAAGATGATGAAAAAGAAAGCACTGGCGGCGTATATCCCAGTCACCCTCGCGTGCCTGCCGGCGTGTTCGATAACATCGGCTCAGGCCCAGCTGCCGGCAATACCGTCGATCAGCAACTGGATCGACTATCGGGCGTCCGATGGCAGTTTCGCGATCCGCTTCCCGGGCACGGTGCAGGTACGGCCATGGCGTGAGGGGGCATTGCCGGCCACGCACTACCTGACCGGAACGCCCGACGAGGTCTATAGCGTTACGGTCATCCCGCTGCCGCAGTCCACCCGCGGTGGTCGCAGTGCGGCCGACGTCGCCCGCGAATTCACGGCACGGAGCCTCGCGGTCATGGAGCCGAATGGCGTGGACTTCGACCGGACCGAGGCGTGTTTTTCCGGGACCCCGGGTCGCCGCGTGCAGGCATCGGTACCCGTCAACCTGCACTACGTAGCACGGATCTGCACGACGACGACGGCGGTGTATCGCGCGGAGGTCGTCGTGTCCCGGCAGCGGTGGACCACCGCGCGGCCGCGAGTCGATGCATTCCTGGAGTCATTTCGCCCGACCGAACGGGTGGCGCAACGGTGACAGCGCGCCACAAGAAGCGGATACTCGTTGAGCGCCATGAGGGTGTCGTTGCTGTTGCAGCCGCGCGGCCGAGGGAGAGAACGATATGAAGCCCACGCGGATAGCCACGGCGCTCGCTGCCGCTGGCATTTTCGTCACCGGCTGGCTGGCAGGCGCGAGCGTCGACAAACCAGCGGGTCTATCGGTACCGGGCATCGGCAGCGCCGTCGCCAAGGTCGACAGTACGACGATGGACCCCCAGATGCTGGCCGTCGCGATGGGCGTCGCCTCGGTCGCGGTGGACACCGAGGCGGCGGCGCTGCGCATCAACGAGCTCACCGACCGCCTGGCCGCCCTCGAACGCCGCGTGCAGGCGCTGGAGGGCAAGCCGGGTAACCGCTAGAGCGGCTGACGTTGGAAACGGCTTGCCGTCATCCGGAGCGCAGCGAAGGATCCTGCGGTGTGGGTGGCAGCGCGATCGGGGACTGATATCGCCATCGCCGACATTCTTTTGAGCGGTCCACCGCAAGATCCTTCGCTGCGCTCAGGACGACCGATTCATCAATGGATAACTCACACCAGTCTAATCCCGCAGCTCCAGCTTGCGGCGGGCGGCGCTGATCATCGGATCGTCGCCCGGCAGGTCCTTCAGTTGGGCCAGCAGCTTCTCGCGCAGGTCCTCGCCGTCGAACTCGAGATTTGACCAGAAATTGCGCGAGCGGCGGAAATAACCGATGTCATCGAGCAGGCTGGTACAGAAATAGTAGGCCTCGGCGACCCTGTTGTAGGGTCGCGTATCGACCTCGCCGACGCTGTTGATCGACAGGCGGATCGTGCGGGCGAGGATGATCGCCAGTTGCGCCCGCGCGAACGCCTTTTGCATGTCGTTCATGTCCGACCAGCCGAAGCGCACCAGCCGCACCACGTCGTAGGCGTGGTGGCAATTCTGCGCGCCGCGATCCTGCCAGCCGTAGGGATAGCTGCGTTCGCGCGTGCGGAACGTCGTGCGGATCAGCTCAGGCAGGCGTTCGATGCGCCCGTCACGGTAGCTGGCGATATGAAACGTGACGCTGAGGTCCTCGGTCTTGATCAGCCGATCGCCCAGTTGATACCAGGCACCCCAGTAGCCGGTCTTGGGGTCCTGCCATTCGCGGTCCATGTATTCGATCAGCGCCGCCGATACCGGGGCGCGCGGCCAGTCCGGCGGGAACACGCCGGCGAGCTGCGGCAGGAACAGCAGCTGGCCCAGGCCGGTGACGGTGAGATTGAGCTCCTTGCGGTTGTCGATGCCGTCGTCCAGGACGCGCGACGTGGTCAGCCGCCGGAAACGCTCGACGATCTTCTGCGGCGAGTCGACCTCCTTGAGGAAGCCCAGTGGATGGACCGGCTGGCGCCCCTGTGCCACCAACTCCTTCAGCGGATCCGCCGAGGTCCACATGCGCAGGAACCATGCCTCGTAGCAGCCGCCCCAGGATCCATCCGATGGTGACTGCTCGCCGGCGGCCCGTTGCTGTTCCGCCGACTGGGTGAGGCTCTTGCTGAGATCGTCGAGCCGCCGCTCGATGCGGGCGGTGTCGCGGGTCGAGCCGATCAGCCAGTCCGCCTCGTCGAGGATCTGGCTCGAGCACGGCAGGTACTCGCCCGCCGCGCCGCGCTTCAGGATCTGTTTGCGGAAATCGTCGAGGCGGTGCCCATAGAGGGCGTCCATGCGGCGCTTCTGGTCGAAACGCGGAATATAGCCGTCGATCAGGCGGACGCCCGGCGGCAGCTCCGGCGCGGCCTGCGCCGGGGTGATCAGCATGGCGCTGATCAGCAGCGTGATCCATCTCATGTGCTGGCGCATGCCAGTGATCTACCGCGTTTCGCGGTATCCCTGAAATGATGAAAGAGCGAGCGGTTCAAGACAAGCGTCATTGAGGTGCATCACCCCTGGGAGCGCGGGCGTCCCGCCCGCTCATATCAAGGCGAAAGCAAGCATTCGATGCGGGCGAGACGCCCGCGCTCCCAGGTTTTCGATGATCACCAATGGAACCGCATGCCCATCTTGCCGTTGAGCGCGTGGCTCTTGCCGTTGAGGCCGAT
>NZ_VOHA01000037.1 GCF_007859315.1 Reyranella sp. CPCC 100927 | reverse complement strand
CACAGCGCTGGGCGGCGCCGGTGGCACGACACCGGGCGCCGCCGGCGCCGCCGGCGCCGACGCCGTGAGCGGCTATGCGCCCTCCGGGGGCGGGGGCGGGGGCGGTGCACACGGCTTTGTGGGCCCTGCGCTTCCGAATGCGTCCAGTACCGGTGGCGCCGGCGGTGCTGGTGGTGGCTCCACGGTCGACCTGACGGAAGGTGGCAGCGGCGGCGCCGGTGGCTTCGGTGCTGTCGTCACCAGCAGCGGCGACCTGGGGACGATGACCGTTTCGGCGACGGGCGGGGCCGGCGGTAATGGCGGTTCCGCCGATTTCGTGGGCGGCAATGGAGGTAGCGGCGGCATCGGCTTGCTGCTGACCAGCACGGCCGGCACGACCCTCACCGTCGCCGGGACAATACAAGGGGGCAAGGGTGGCAGCGGTGGCGACGCAACCTTCGACGGCGACGGTAGCAACGGTGGCGCCGGCATTGTCGGCCAGAATCTCATAATCACCCTGAGCGCCACAGCCAGCGTGACAGGTGGCGACGGCGGCAGCTCTCAATACGGCAGCGTTGGCGTCGGCGGCGCCGGCATTGTCGGCCAGAACCTTGCCATCACGCTCGACGGCGGCCGGATCGTCGGAGGCCTGTCCGGCGCGTCGGTGCGGGGTAACGCCATCGCCTTCACCGGCGGCACCAATACCCTGACCATCACGCGCGCCGATTCGACTCTGACCGGCAACATCGATGTCACCGGCAGCCTGACCATCGACCAGCGCAGCGGCTTCGCTCTCGGCGGCGCCATCACCGGGTCCGGATCCGTCACGGTGTCGGGTACCGGCACCCTGGTGCTGACCGGCGACAGCACCTACGCCGGCGTCACGACCATCAGCGCCGGCACCCTGCAGCTGGGCGATGGCGGCGGGTCCGGATCGATCGGCGGCAATGTCGTCAACAACGCGGCCCTGGTCTTCAATCGCTCCGGTACCGCCACCCCGTTCGGCCAGTTCCCGAGGATCATGTTCGACGGCGTCATCTCCGGCACCGGCACGGTGACACAGGCCGGCACGGGTACACTCATCCTGACGGCCGACAATACCTACGGCGGCGGCACAACCATCAGTGCGGGTACGCTGCAACTGGGCAACGCCGGCACTACGGGCGGGATTGTCGGCAACGTCACCAATAACGCCACACTCGCGTTCAACCGTACCGACAGCATCACGTTCAGCGGCGTGATATCGGGCACCGGTGCCGTGCGTCAGATCGGCAGCGGAACGACGATCCTGACCGGCGACAACACCTATGGCGGCGGCACCATCATCAGCACCGGAACCCTACAAGTGGGCAACGGCACCAACACGGGATCGATCACCGGCAACGTCAGCAACAACGCCACGCTGGTCTTCAACCGGTCCGATACCGTTACGTTTGCCGGCGTGATCTCGGGCAACGGCGCGCTGCAGCAGAACGGTGGCGGCGCCACGGTCCTGACTGGCAACAATGTGTATACCGGCGGCACCGTCATCAGCACCGGCACATTGCAGCTCGGGACCGGTGGCACGACAGGGTCCATCCTGGGCAACGTCGCGAACGACGGCACGCTGATCTTCAACCGATCCGACACGCTCACGTTTGGCGGAACCATCTCCGGTACCGGCAGCGTCCGGCAGATCGGTGGTGGCGTGCTGACGTTGACCGGCAGCAATGCGTATGGCGGTGGCACGACGGTCTCAGGCGGAACACTGTCGGTCTCGAGCAACGCCAACCTCGGCGCCGCAGGATCGCGTGTCACCCTCTCCGACGGCGGCACTCTCCGGATCACCGGCACAGGCTACAGCAGCGGGCGCGTATTCGACCTCACCGCATCCGGCGGCGCCATCGACGTCGCCGCGGCCGCCGGTAATTTCGTTGCCATGGGTGCGATCGGCGGCCCGGGCGGGCTGACGAAGAAGGGTGCCGGCACGCTGACGCTGACCGCGGAAGCCACCTACGGCGGCAGCACCATCATCGCGGCCGGCACGTTGCAACTGGGCAACGGCGGTACGACCGGCGCGATCACGGGCAATGTCACCAACAACGCCACGCTGGCGTTCAACCGGTCCGACACTGTCACGTTCGCCGGCATCATCTCGGGCAGCGGGGCACTGCATCAGGTCGGCGGCGGCACCACGATCCTGACTGGCAACAGTGGCGCTTTCGCCGGCAGCACCACCGTGTCGGACGGCACGCTGCGGGTCGACTCCACCCTGGGCGGTTCGGTTTCAGTCCTCACCGGCGGCACCCTGGCCGGTACCGGCAGCATCGCAGGCCCCGTCACCGTCGACGGCACCCTGTCGGTCGGTGCCAGCCCGGGCACCCTCAGCGTCGGCAGCCTGGCGCTCAATGCAGGCGCAACGTCGATCTTCGAGCTGAACGCGCCCGGCGTCGCCGGCGGCAGCGATCCCGTCACTGGCAACGACCTTGTCGTGGTGTCGGGCAACCTTACCCTGGGCGGCGCACTCGACGCGCGCGCTGCGGCGGGCGGCTACTATCGCCTGTTCAACTACGGCGGGACGCTGGCCGGCGCCTTCAGCGGTGTCGGCGTCACCGGCACCAGCGGCTTCACAGTCGCCGGCCATCAGGTCGAGACCGGCATCACGGGCCAGGTCAATCTGGCAGTGCGTGGCGCCGGCCAGACCCTGTTCTTCTGGGATGGCGCCGACAGCAGCGGCAACGGCACGGTCGATGGCCGCGCCGGTACATGGTCGGCCGGCGGCACCAACTGGACCGGCCAGCCCGGCCAAGCAGCCATCAACGGGACATGGGGCGGGTCCGTCGGCATCTTCGCCGGTGCGGCCGGCGGTACCGTCACGGTCGTCGGTACTCAGGCATTCGACACGCTGCAATTCTCGACCGCAGGATATGCCCTGAGCGGCGGCACCCTGGCGATGTCGCCGGCCAGCGGCACCGCTGGAACGATCACCGTCGATTCTGGCGTCGCGGCCTCGATTGCCTCGACTATTGCGGATGGCACGGCCACGGGTTTGCGGAAGGTCGGCAGCGGCACGCTGATCCTGACCGGCAACAACACGTACAGCGGCGGCACCACCATCAGCGGCGGCACGCTGCAACTGGGAGACGGCGGTACGAGCGGCGCGATCACGGGCGACGTCGTCAACGACCGCACTCTTGCCTTCAACAGGTCCGACAGCGTGACCTTCGCCGGCGTGATCTCCGGCAGTGGCGCCGTGCGGCAGATCGGCAACGGCACCACCGTGCTCACGGGCGCCAACACCTATAGCGGCGGCACGACCATTGCTGCCGGCACGCTGGCGGGCTCTGCCGCCAGCTTCGGCAGCGGCACGATCCTCAACAACGGCGCGCTGATCATCGACCAGGCCGCCGACGCGATCCTGGCCAACGCCATCGATGGTACCGGCAGCCTCGCCAAGCGTGGCGCCGGTACACTCAACCTTACCGGCACGAGCACCCTGTCAGGCCTGACCACTGTCGAGGCCGGCCGCCTGGTAGTGAACGGATCGCTGGCCAACTCTGTCGTCACCCTCAGCGGCGGCACGCTGAGCGGCACCGGCACCATCGGTGGCGTGGTGATCCAGAGCGGCGCCATCGTGGCGCCCGGCAATTCCACCGGCACGCTGACCGTCGCCGGCAACGTGGCCTTCGCCGCCGGCTCGACCTACCAGGTCGAGGTCGATGCCGCCGGCGCAACCGACCGCATCCTCGCCACAGGCACCGCCACGCTGGCCGGCGGCACTGTGCAGGTGCTGGCGGCGCCCGGCAGCTACGCGCCCGCCACGCAATACACCATCCTGACCGCCGCGGGCGGCGTGAGCGGCCAGTTCGCTGGCGTCAGCAGCAACCTCGCGTTCCTCACACCGAGCCTCGGTTATGATGCGTCAAACGCCTACCTGACCCTGCAGCGCAACGACATCCGCTTCGCCGGTATCGGCATGACACCCAACCAGGTCGCCGCCGCGGGCGGCGTCGAGACCCTGGGCCTCGGCAATCCACTCTACGGCGCGATCGTCCCCCTCGATGCCGCATCCGCGCGCATGGCCTTCGAGGGGCTGTCCGGCGAAATCCACGCTTCGCTCAAGGCCACCTTGCTGGAAGACAGCCGCTTCATCCGGGAAGCGACGCTGGACCGGCTGCGCCAGGCGTTCGGCGGCGTCAGTCCTTCGGGACGAACCGCAGCCGCCAGCGATACGGTGACGGCATGGATGCGCGGCTTCGGGTCGTGGAGCACGTTCACCAGCGACGGCAATGCCGGCCGCCTCAACCGCTCGGCGAGCGGCGTCATCGTCGGCGCCGATGCGGCCATCGGCGATGTCGTCCGCCTGGGCCTCGCCGCGGGCTACAGCAATTCCCGCGTAACCCTGGGCGCGCGCGCGTCATCGGCCCGCATCGACAGCTACCACCTCGCCCTCTACGGCGGCGCGCAGTTCGGCGGATTCGGCGTGCGTGCCGGTGCGGCCTACGCCTGGCACGACATCGACACGTCCCGCACCATCGCCTTCCCCGGCTTCACCGACCGCGCCCGCGATACCTACAGCGCCCGCACCGCGCAGATCTACGGCGAAGTCGGTTACACCGTCGATGCTGGTCCGGTGGTGCTGGAGCCTTTCGCCAACCTGGCGTACGTCAACCTGCGCACGAACGGAACACGCGAGAGCGGCGGTGCTGCCGCCTTGCGCGGCCGTGGCGGTACCAGCGACGCCACGTTCTCCACTCTGGGTGCGCGCGCCACGGCCGGCTTCGACGTCGGCAACGGCCATCGGCTGACCGTGCACGCCACCGCGGGATGGCGCCATGCCTTCGGCGGCGTGAGACCCAAGGCGGTGCAGGCGGTCGCCGGCGGGCCCGATTTCACCATCTCGGGTGTGCCGCTGGCGCGCAACGCCATCGTGATCGACACCGGAGTCGATATCAGCCTCACGCAGCAGGTCACGTTCGGCGTGCGCTACAATGGCCAACTCGGCGCGGGCGCGCGGGACCACGGCATCCGCGCCAACCTTACGGTGACGTTCTGAGCGAAGCAGGTCGCCGGTCTGTGACTTGAGTTGACGGGGCGGCGCGTCTAGGGTTGCGCGGTGCACAGGTTCCGACAGTTCGTGGCGATCCTCATGGTGATCGCTATCGCATGCGCCGCGGCATTGCCGCCGGCGGTCGCTGTCGTGCCCACCGCACCTATCGGCGACGTCACCGACTCCGCCGTCGACAACGCGGCCTGCGACGACTGCACGGGCGACACGTGCGATCGCAAGGACAGTTGCCTGGGCACCTGTGCCCGCATGCCGGGTCCGATGACGGCGCGACTGGAAGCGCCCGTCACGCAGCCGGCCGCGCCCGCTGCCGACAGTCACGGTTTTGCCGGCCGCAGCGATTTCACGTCACGCGCCATCCGACCGTTGCTGCCGCCGCCGCGCGTCTGAACTGACCGGTCGAATCTAACGCCCTCCCGGATCTGCGTCGCGGCATGCTTGCCCGCGCGCCGGCCCTCCTTTGGCGCGAGCTTTCCATGTCTGTTCTCACGTGCCGGCGCGCGGCCCCTGGTCGCGGCGCCATCCCCGTCATCCTGCATCGCGGGTGCTCGCCATGACGGCGCGCGCGCTTCTTTTGGGCACCGCGGTTGCCGTCCTCGCCGCAAGCGGGGGTGCTGCGGGCACATTCCTGCTGATGAGCGGGCCGATGCCCGCGCCCGCAGCCAGTACGGGCGGCAAGAAGATCCTCTACTACCGCAATCCCATGGGCCTGCCGGACACCTCACCGGTGCCAAAGCAGGACTCCATGGGCATGGACTACATCCCCGTCTATGAGGGCGAGGACCAGCCTGACGACAGCGGCACGGTGAAGATCAGCCCCGAGCGCATCCAGCGCCTGGGCGTACGCACCGAGATCGTCGAACGCCGTCCACTGACGCGGCCGGTCCGCGCCACCGGCACCGTGCAGTTCGACGAACGCCGGCAAGCCATCGTCGCCTTGCTGTTCGAGGGCTGGATCGAAACGCTCGTTGCCAGCGCCACGGGCGATCCCGTGAAACGCGGCGAGCCGCTGGCCACGATCTACAGCCCGGCGCTGCTGCTGGCCGAACAGGACTACGTGCTGGCCCGCCGCTCGACCAGTGCCGTCGCCGGCCTGGAGGTAACGGCACTGCAGCGCCTCAGGGTGATGCGCGTGCCCGAAGCCGAAATCGAGCGGCTGCGCCGCGGTGGCGAGCCGCGCATCACGCTGACGCTGCCGGCACCGATCGACGGCGTGGTCATCGAGAAACCGGCGATCCAGGGCATGCGCATCACGACCGGCGAACCTCTGTTCAAGCTGGTCGATCTCAGCGCCGTGTGGGTGGTCGCCGACGTGCCCGAGACCGAGGTGGCCGACATTCGCGTCGGCCAGATGGCCGCGATCACCACGACGGCCTATGGCGACAGCGGCTTCACCGGGACGGTGAACTACATCTATCCCAGCGTGGCACGCGAGACTCGCACGGTGCGGGTGCGAATCGAGATCGCCAATCCCGAAGAGCGGCTGAAGGCCGACATGCTGGCCAGCGTCGCGATCGCCACCGGCGATTCCGCGCCGCAATTGGCGGTGCCTGAATCGGCCGTGATCGACGATGGCACGCGCCGCGTCGTGCTGATCGACAAGGGCGACGGCCGCTTCGAGCCGCGCACCGTGACCATCGGCAGGAAGGCCGGTGCGTACTATCCCGTTCTTGAGGGTGTCAGCGACGGCGAGCGAGTCGTGGTGTCGGCGACATTCCTGATCGACTCCGAAAGCAACCTGCGCGCGGCGTTGAAGACGTTCACGCCGCCGGAGGCGCAGTAGCGTGGAGATGGCAAGATGATCGCGGCCGTTATTGCGTGGTCGGCACGCAACCTGATGCTGGTGGGGATCGGCACTGCCTTTGCCGTCATTGCCGGCGTGCTGGCGCTGACGCGGGTACCACTGGATGCCATCCCCGATCTCTCCGACACCCAGGTGATCGTCTACACCGAGTACGGCGGTCAGGCGCCGCAGGTGGTCGAGGACCAGGTTACCTATCCGCTCACGACGTCGCTGCTGTCGGTGCCGCGGGCCAAGGCGGTCCGCGGCTTCTCGTTCTTCGGCGTGTCGTTCGTCTACGTCATCTTCCACGACGGCACCGACCCCTACTGGGCGCGCAGCCGCGTGCTGGAATACCTGAACGCCGCCGCACGGCGGCTGCCCTCGGGCGTCACGCCCAGCCTGGGGCCCGATGCGACCGGCGTCGGCTGGGTCTACCAGTACGCCGTGCTGAGCGATCAGCGCAATCTTGCCGAGCTGCGCTCGATCCAGGACTGGAGCTTGCGCTATGCGATCGCCAAGGCCGAGGGCGTGTCGGAGGTCGCGAGTGTCGGCGGCTTCGTGCGCCAGTACAACATCGTGGTCGACCCGCTGCGCCTGAAGGCGTTCGGCATCCCGCTGTCGACGGTGGCGCAGGCAGTGCGCACCAGCAACCGGGATGTCGGCGGCCGCACGGTCGAGATGTCGGAGACCGAGTTCGTGGTGCGCGGCCGCGGCTACCTGCGCGGCATCGACGACCTCGAGCAGATCGTGCTGAAGGCCGACCGCGGCACGCCGGTGCTGCTGCGCGACGTGGCCCGCGTCGTGCTGGGCCCCGACGAACGGCGCGGCGTCACCGAACTGAACGGCGAGGGCGAGGCCGTGGCTGGCATCGTCGTGCAGCGCTTCGGCCAGAACGCGCTCGACGTCATCGCCGCCGCCAAAGCCAAGATCGCCGAACTCGCCGCCGGCCTGCCGCGCGACACCCAGGTGGTGCCGGTCTACGACCGCGCCGACCTGATCCACCGTGCCATCGCGACGCTGAAGACCACGCTGCTGGAGGAGAGCCTGGTCGTGGCGCTGGTGTGCATCGTGTTCCTGATGCACGTACGCAGCGCCCTGGTCGCCGTCATCACGCTGCCGGTCGGCGTGCTGATGGCCTACGCCGCCATGTGGTGGCTGGGCATCAGCTCCACCATCATGAGCCTGGGCGGCATCGCGATCGCCATCGGCGCCATGGTCGACGCCGCCATCGTGATGATCGAGAACGCGCACAAGCACCTGGAGCGCGCCGCAGCGGATGCACCGCGGGCGCGTGTGCTGATCGATGCCGCCGTCGAGGTCGGACCGTCGCTGTTCTTCAGCCTGCTGATCGTCACGGTGTCGTTTGTGCCGATCTTCGCGCTGGAGGACCAGGAAGGCCGCCTGTTCAAACCGCTGGCGTGGACCAAGACTTTCGCCATGGCATCGGCCGCCATCCTGTCGGTGACCCTGGTACCGGCGCTGATGCTGCTGTTCGTGCGCGGCCGCATCTTGCCCGAACGGCGCAATCCGCTGAACCGGGCACTGATCGGGCTGTACCGGCCGATCATCGCGGGCGTGCTCAGGGCCAAGGCCGTGGTGTTGGCGTTGGCTTTCGGCATTCTGGCGCTGTCCTGGTACCCAGCCAGCAAGCTGGGCGGCGAGTTCATGCCCACCCTCGACGAGGGCACACTGTTCTATATGCCGATCGCGCTGCCCGGCCTGTCGATCACCAAGGCGGCCGAACTGCTGCAGACCCAGAACCGCATCATCAAGTCGTTCCCCGAAGTGGAGTCGGTGTTCGGCAAGGCCGGCCGCGCTCTCACCGCCACCGATCCGGCACCGACCGAGATGTTTGAAACCATCATCAACCTCAAGCCCAAGGACCAGTGGCGCCCCGGCATGACCACCGACAGGCTGATCGCCGAGATGGACAAATCACTGCAGTTCCCCGGCGTCGCGAACTCGTGGACCATGCCGATCCGGGCCCGCATCGACATGCTGTCGACCGGCATCCGCACACCGGTCGGCATCAAAGTCCTGGGCAACGACCTGGGCGAACTGGAGACGTTGGCCCGGCAGATCGAGGGCGTCGTGCGTCGTGTGCCAGGCACCTCCAGTGCCGTCGCCGAGCGCGTACTGGGCGGCTACTACCTCAACATCGAGCCCGACCGCGTGATGCTGGCGCGCTACGGGCTCACGATCGATGCCGTGCAGAACACCATCGCCCTGTCGCTGGGCGGCGAGACGGTGACGACCACCGTCGAGGGCCGCGAACGCTACGGCGTGAACGTCCGCTATCCGCGCGACCTGCGCAGCGATCCGGCCGCCATCGCGGCCAATACGCTGATCGCGCTGCCCGACGGTGGCACGGTCACCCTGGGCCAGGTTGCGCAGATCCGGCTGGGGCGCGGCGCGGCCTCGATTCGTACCGAGAACGCCAAGCTCGCGGTCTACATCTTCGTCGATGTGCGCGATCGCGACCTGGCCGGATACGTTGCCGAGGCCCGGAAGGCCGTGCTGAACGCCGTGACCTTCCCCGCGGGCAGCTACATCCAGTGGAGCGGTCAGTTCGAATACCTCGAGCGCGCCGAGGCCCGGCTGAAGATCGTGGTTCCGGTGACCCTGCTGGTGATCTTTCTGCTGCTGTACCTCAATTTCCGGCGCCTGACGGAAACCCTGATCGTGATGTTGTCGCTGCCCTTCGCCCTGACCGGCGGCCTGTGGCTGCTCTATGCACTCGGCTTCAACATGAGCGTTGCCGTGGCCGTCGGCTTCATCGCCTTGGCCGGCGTCGCGGCCGAGACTGGTGTCGTAATGCTGGTGTACCTCGACCACGCGCTGGCCGAGATCCGGCAGGCGCGGACAACCGAGGGACGGATGTTGACGCGCGACGATCTGAACCAGGCGATCATGGTCGGCGCCGTCGAGCGCGTGCGGCCCAAGATGATGACCGTGGTCGCCATCACGGCCGGCCTGCTGCCCATCCTATGGAGCACCGGCGCCGGGTCGGAAGTGATGCAGCGCATCGCCGTGCCCATGATCGGCGGCATGGTGTCGTCGACCCTGCTGACGCTGATCGTGATCCCGGCCGTCTACGCCCTGGCCAAGGGCTGGACGCTCGCCAACGATCGTCGTGCGGAAGGGGCTGCAGCAACCCGGCGTTAATGCACCCCAAGAGGCGGGGGCTGTTGATGGCGTAAAAAAACCCAAACACTCGGGGCGACGATTCCGGCTACTAAGCGTTGACCGCTATAGTGAGCAGCATGGCCGAGACCGCCCCACCGTCGCTACCGTTGCGCCGCCACCTGATCGCCAACGCCATTGCGCTGGCGCCGTCGGGCTTGGCTCTGCTGATCCTGGTGTGGATGGATGCGCTGCCGCTGCTGCACGCGCTGATCGCGTTCGCCGGCATCGCCGTGGCGACCGCGATCGTGGTGCGCCGCTACGTTCTGTCGGTCGGCCGCTTTGCCCGGTTTGTCGAGGCGCTGTCGCGCGGCGATGACGCCGACGTACCGCGCTTCGTGCTGTCGCCGGCGGCCGAGGAGTTGGCCGGCGGCGTCGCCGCGCTGACCCGCCTGTGGCGCCGGCAGCGCACCTCCATCGACTCGCTGTCGGCATCGGCCCAGGCCATCGTTGACGGCCTGCCCGACCCGCTGCTGGGTATCGACGGCAATCGTCGCGTGGTGCGCTTCAACCGCGCCGCCCGCTCCCTGCTGGGTCCGATCGAGACCGGGCGCGACCTTGCGGCCACGCTGCGCCAGCCGTCGCTGCTGGACAGCGTCGATGCGGCGCTGGCCGGCCGGCCGATCGAGGAGCCGGCCGAGATCACGGTCACCGGGCCGCCGGCCCGCATCCTTGCCGCCCATATCACGGCCTTGCCGCGACCGACCGACGACGGCTCGCTGGTGCTGGTGGTGCTGCACGACATGACGGCGCTGCGTCGCGCCGAGCGCATGCGCGCCGACTTCGTCGCCAACGCCAGCCACGAACTGCGCACGCCGCTGGCCAGCCTGGTCGGCTTCGTCGAGACACTGCGCGGTCCGGCGCGCGACGATGCCGAGGCGCGCGAGCGGTTCCTGGCCATCATGGCCGAGCAGACCGGGCGCATGCGCCGGCTGGTCGAGGACCTGCTGTCACTGTCGCGCATCGAGCAGCGCGAACACGAGCCGCCGGTGGGACGAGTCGAGGTCGGCCCGCTGCTGCGCGGCCTGGTCGAGATGCTGGAAATGAAGGCCCGCCCGCGTGACGTCAGCCTGCGGCTGAACTTGGCCGACGGCCTGCCGGCGGTCATCGGCGATCGCGACGAACTGGCCATGGCGTTCCAGAACCTGATCGACAACGCCGTGAAATACACCCGGCCGGGCACCACCGTGACCGTCGACGCCACCCGCCAGGACGGCAGCCTGCGCCTGGTCGTCCGCGACCACGGCGAGGGCATTGCCGCCGAGCACCTGCCGCGCCTGACCGAACGCTTCTACCGCGTCGACACCGCGCGCTCGCGCCAGATGGGCGGTACCGGCCTGGGGCTGGCCATCGTCAAGCATGTACTCAACCGCCACCGTGGCCGCCTGGAGGTCGAGAGCGCCGTCGGCGAGGGCTCGACGTTTACGGTTCTATTACCCGCGAGCGAGTTTTCCACCGCCCCGGCCGAGCTGGTACGGCCCTAAAAACGCCGATTCCTCAACAACTAAAGCACTTGTCCAACATCGGCGTGCAAGAACCGGCCCGCAGACGTCATCGAACTGAAATAAATCAGCAATAAAACCGTGTTGTCCGCTTCATAGGACTCGCGCCGACGGCGGGATGCGGTCCACCGCCAGGTACCTTTGGACTGCAAGAGATACGGGAGCTTCCATGCTCGTCAGAACCCTTACTGCGGGCACGTTCACGGCCCTGGTGGCCGTGATGGCCGCCGGCGTGGCGCAGGCGCGCGACCAGATCCAGATCGCCGGCTCATCGACGGTGCTGCCCTTCGCCAACATCGCTGCCGAGCAGTTCGGCAAGACCTTCTCCGGCAAGTTCAAGACGCCGATCGTCGAGTCGGGTGGCTCGTCGGCCGGCCTGAAGAACTTCTGCGGCGGCATCGGCGAGAAGACCATCGATATCGCCAACTCCTCGCGCAAGATCCGGCCCAACGAGATCGAGGAGTGCAAAAAGAACGGCGTCGCCGAGATCCAGGAAATCCGCATCGGCTACGACGGCATCGTCTTCGCCAGCAGCACCAAGGGCGGCACGTTCGTGCTGGAGCCCAAGCACGTCTACCTCGCCGTCGCCGCCCAGGTGCCGGTGAAGGGCGCGCTGGCGCCCAACCCCTATACCAACTGGAAGCAGATCGACGCCAAGCTGCCGGACCAGCCGATCCAGCTGTTCATCCCCGGCGAGAAGCACGGCACCCGCGAGGTGTTCGAGGAGAAGGTGCTGGAAGCCGGCTGCCACGACTTCCCGGAGATCAAGGCCCTCACCGACGCCAAGGCCAAGGCCAACGCCTGCAAGGCGGTGCGCAAGGACGGCCTGTCGGTCGATATCGATGGCGACTACACCGAGACCCTGGCGCGCATCCAGCGCACGCCCACGGCGATCGGCGTGTTCGGCCTGAGCTTCTACGAGCAGAACAAGGACAAGATCAAGGTGGCGACCGTGTCGGGCATCGAGCCGACGATCGACACCATCGCTTCGGGCAAGTACCCGGTGTCGCGCCCGCTCTACTTCTACGTGAAGAAGGCGCACCTGTCGGTGATCCCCGGGCTGAAGGAGTACGTCGAGTTCTTCCTCAGCGACAAGATCGTCGGTGACGAGGGCATGGCGACCGACAAGGGCTTGATCCCGATGCCGACACCGGAGCGCACCAAAATGCGCGCCGACTTCGGCAAGGGCGCCCTGGTCAACTGATGCCGCGTGGACCGGCGCGGCCATGACGCCGCGCCGGTCTGTCACCCCAAGCGCAGCCAGCGATCCGCCGCTGCTTTTGGGACGACAGATTTAACGACCATCACGGCTGTCTCCGGGGAATTCCATGTCCAGCACCCTCGTGCTCGCCGCCCTTCTGCTGATGATGCTGGCCAGTTTTGCCGTCGGCCGTCAGCGGGCGCTCGCCACGGCGGACGGGCACGCACGCACCTTGCATTCGCGCCCACCCTACTACGGCACCTACGTCGCGATGTGGGCTGCGGTGCCGGCGTTGCTGCTGCTGGCGCTGTGGGTCATCGCCCAGCCGACGGTCATCGACATGGTGGTGCGCAACAGCCTGCCCGACGACGTGCGCACGCTGTCATCGGACAAGCTCAGCCTGGTGCTCACCACCATCGACAATCTCGCCAACGGGCGCGCCGTGGTCGGCGAGCCGCCGGCCTATGCCAAGGAAGCGGCCGCCCGCCTGCTGTCGCTGCGTGCGACCTCGAGCTGGGCGATGACCGTCCTGGTGATCGGCCTGGCTGCGGTCGGCTTCTTCTTCGCCTGGCGCAAGGTCAACCCGGCGCTGCGGGCACGCAACGACGTCGAACGCGCCGCCGTCTGGCTGCTGATCGCCTGCTCGGCGATCGCGATCCTGACCACCGTCGGCATCGTCTTCTCGATGCTGTTCGAGACGCTGCACTTCTTCTCGATGGTGCCGCCGCAGGACTTCTTCTTCGGCACGGTATGGGATCCGCGCTTCACCGCCGTGGGTCGCGACGGCTCGGCCGGCCAGTTCGGCCTGATCCCGCTGCTGTGGGGCACGATCTTCATCTCGCTGATCTCGATGCTCGTGGCGGTGCCGATCGGCCTGCTGTCGGCGATCTACCTGTCGGAATACGCCCACAAGAATGTGCGCGCCTGGGTCAAGCCGCTGCTGGAGATCCTGGCCGGCATCCCGACCGTGGTCTACGGCTTCTTCGCCCTGACCACCCTGGGCCCGCTGTTCCGCGACCTTGGCGCCTCGGTCGGGCTCGACATTTCGGCGACAAGCGCGCTCACCGCCGGCGTCGTGATGGGCGTGATGATCATCCCGTTCGTGTCGTCGCTATCGGACGACATCATCAACGCCGTACCGCAGTCGCTGCGCGACGGCTCCTACGCGCTGGGCGCGACCCAATCGGAGACCATCAAGCGCGTGGTGTTCCCGGCGGCACTGCCCGGCATTGTCGGCAGCGTGCTGCTGGCGGTATCGCGCGCCATCGGCGAAACCATGATCGTGGTCATGGCTGCGGGCATCGCCGCCAAGATGACGCTCAACCCGTTCGACTCGGTGACCACCGTCACGGTGAAGATCGTGAGCCAGCTGACGGGTGACCTGGAATTCAACAGCCCGCAGACCCTGGTGGCCTTCGCACTCGGCCTGACCCTGTTCGTCGTCACCTTGGGCCTGAACATCTACGCGCTCCATATCGTGCGCAAATACCGTGAACAGTACGATTGATGCGCCCGGAACACACACCATGACCGACTCGGCCCTTCCCATGACTGTTGCGGACTCCGCGACCAGCGCCCCACGCAAGCTCGTGCTCGACAAGAAACGCGTGCGCTCCCGCTATGCCGCCGAGCGGCGGTTCCGTGCCTACGGCATCGCGGCGATCGCCTTCGGCCTGTTCTTCCTGGCGTGGCTGTTCGTCACGCTGATCCTGCAAGGCTATGGCGCCTTGCAGCAGAGCAAAATGCGGCTGGACGTGACACTCGATGCCGCGACCGTGGCCCCTGGCGGGCAGGTCGACGACAACGCGCTGCGCACCGCCGACTATACGGCGCTGCTGCGCACCGCCCTGCGCACAACGCTGGGTGTCGGCAGCGATCGCGGCGAGCGGCGCGACGCCTATGCGCTGCTGTCCAACGGCGCCGATACCGAGTTGCGCAACCGGGTGCTGGCCGATCCGTCGCTGATCGGCAAGACGGTGTCGGTGTGGGTCTCGGCCGCCGCCGACGTCGACACCCTGATCAAAGGCCAGATCTCACGCGATCTGCCCGAGAACCAGCGCCGGCTCAACGACCGGCAGATCGCCTGGACCGACAAGCTGGTGGCCGACGGCCGCCTGGAGAAGCGCTTCAACACCGCGCTGTTCGTCAACGGCGCATCGAGCGATCCCGAGCAGGCCGGCATGGGCGTGGCCATCATCGGTTCGCTCTACATGATGCTGGTGGTGCTGCTGACCGCCCTGCCGGTCGGTGTCGCCGCCGCCGTCTATCTCGAGGAGTTCGCGCCGCGCAACCGGTGGACCGACCTGATCGAGGTCAACATCAACAACCTCGCCGCGGTCCCGTCGATCGTGTTCGGCCTGCTGGGGCTGGCGATCTTCCTGAACTTCTTCGGCATGCCGCGCTCGGCGCCGGTGGTCGGCGGCCTGGTGCTGGCGCTGATGACCTTGCCGGTGGTGATCATCGCCACGCGCGCCTCGATCAAGGCGGTACCGCCGTCGATCCGCGAAGCAGCGCTGGGTGTCGGGGCCTCCAAGATGCAGGTGATCACGCACCACGTGGTGCCGCTGGCGCTGCCCGGCATCCTGACCGGCACGATCATCGGCATGGCGCGCGCGCTGGGTGAAACGGCGCCGCTGCTGCTGATCGGCATGGTGGCCTTCGTGGTCGCCACGCCGGCGACGCCGTTCGATCCGGCCACCGCGCTGCCGGTGCAGATCTACATGTGGGCCGGCGCGTCGGAGCGGGCGTTCGTCGAACGCACATCGGCCGCCATTCTGATCCTGCTGGTCTTCCTGATTGTCATGAATGCCGCCGCGGTCGTGCTGCGCCGCCGGTTCGAGCGCCGGTGGTAGGGGGAACTGTGATGAATACGATTGCCATGAAACCGGTCAGCGTGACCAACGACGTCGTGTCGACGAACCGGTCGCCCAAGGTCATCTCGCGCGGCGTCAAAGTCTTCTACGGTGAGAAGGAGGCGCTGCACGGCGTCGACCTCGATATCCATGAGCGTGAGGTGACGGCACTGATCGGCCCGTCGGGCTGCGGCAAGTCGACCTTCCTGCGCTGCATGAACCGCATGAACGACGTCGTCGAGGGTTGCCGCATCGAAGGCAAGATCGAGATCGACGGCGACGACATCTATGATCGCCGCATCGACGTGGTGCAGCTGCGCGCCCGCGTCGGCATGGTGTTCCAGAAGCCCAACCCGTTCCCCAAGTCGATCTACGAGAACGTGGCCTACGGCCCCAAGATCCACGGCATCGCCTCGGGGAAGGAAGAACTGGACGAGATCGTCGAGGGCAGCCTCACCCGCGCCGGCCTGTGGAACGAAGTGAAGGACCGCCTGGACAAGCCGGGCACCGGCCTGTCCGGCGGCCAGCAGCAGCGCCTGTGCATCGCGCGCGCGATCGCCGTCAGCCCCGAGGTGATCCTGATGGACGAGCCTTGTTCGGCGCTCGACCCGATCGCCACGGCCAGAATCGAGGAGCTGATCGACGAGCTGCGCGAGAACTTCACGATCGTGATCGTGACGCACTCCATGCAGCAGGCGGCCCGCGTTTCGCAGCGTACGGCATTCTTCCATCTCGGCGACCTGGTGGAGGTCGGCGACACGTCGCAGATCTTCACCAACCCGAAGGAAGAGCGCACGCAGGCCTACATCACCGGCCGGTTCGGCTGAGTTCTGGGAGAGCAACAATGCCCGCCGAACATCTGGTCAAGCGTTTCGACGACGAGCTGGAGAAGCTCGATGCCTCCATCTCCGAGATGGGCGGCCTGGCCGAATCGCAGCTCGCGATGGCGCTGGCAGCGCTGCGCGAGCGCAATTCGGAGACCGCCGAGAAGGTCATGAAGGCCGACAACCGCGTCGACGAGCTTGACCGCGCGGTGCAGAATCAGGTTATCCGCCTGCTGGCGCTGCGCCAGCCGATGGCCAACGACCTGCGCCTGATCGTGACCTCGATCAAGATCGCGAGCGCGCTGGAGCGCATCGCCGATTATGCCAAGAACGTCGCCAAGCGCTCGCTGCAGATCCAGACGATGACCACGCCGCCACTGGCGCTGAACGGCGTCGACCGGCTGGGGCGCCTGGTGCAGAACCTGCTGAAGGACGTGCTCGACGCATTGTCGTCGAAGGATGACGCCCGGGCGCGGGCGGTATGGACGCGCGATGCCGATGTCGACGACGTCTACCACAGCCTCGTGCGTGAACTCTTGACCTACATGATGGAGGATGCCCGTACCATCTCGGCCTGCACACAATTGATGTTCATGGCCAAGAACATCGAACGCATCGGTGACCACGCCACCAATATCGCCGAACTCCTCCTCTTCCGCTGGACCGGAGAGGAGGTCGTCGAGGAGCGACCCCGTGGGACTTCATGAAATCACGCCCCCCGGCGCCGACCGATCCCCTATCGGCATGAGCGCCAATAAAACGCACATCCTGGTCGTCGAGGACGAAGCGCCTCTGGTCGAGTTGCTGCGCTACAACCTCGAGCGTGCCGGCTACCGCGTGTCGGCCGCCGGCGACGGCGAGGCGGCAATGCGCGCCATCGACGAGGACCGGCCCGACCTGGTCCTGCTCGACTGGATGCTGCCACTAATGTCGGGCATCGAGGTCTGCCGCCAGCTGCGCCGCGCACCGGGCACGGCCAACATCCCGATCATCGTGCTGACCGCGCGCGGCGAGGAGCACGACCGCGTCCGCGGCCTGGATGCCGGCGCCGACGACTATGTCAGCAAGCCGTTCTCGCCGGCCGAGCTGATCGCGCGCATCCGCGCCGTGCTGCGCCGCATCCGTCCGGCGCTGGCCGACGAGGTGCTGAGCTACGCCGATCTCACCATGGACCTGGTGCAGCATCGCGTCACGCGCCAGGGCAAGGCCGTGCATCTGGGACCGACCGAGTTCCGGCTGTTGCGGCACTTCATGGAGCATCCCGGCCGTGTGTTCACCCGCGAGCAGCTGCTGGACTCGGTCTGGGGCCGCGATGTCTACATCGAGGCCCGCACGGTCGACGTCCACATCCGTCGGCTGCGGGTTGCCCTGAACATCGAGGGACAGCCCGACCTGATCCGCACGGTGCGCGCCGCCGGCTACGCGCTGGACGCCCAGGGCGGGTGATATCCCTTCCCCACGTAAGTGGGGAAGGTGGCCGAAGGCCGGATGGGGATCCGACGTGGTCTCCATTACTCAGACCACGTCGGATCCCCTCCGCCCCTTCGGGGCACCTCCCCACTTCGTGGGGAGGACAAACTTTTCCTCATATCCACAGCGCCATCCACGGTCTCCACAGACTGTCACTCCCCTGACATGGGGTGGTCATCGGCAGGCAACCCGGTCCCCGTAGACCGCACCCTGCACGAGAGGAAGTTCGCGAGGCGCCACCATGCCGTCATCCGAGCAGCGGCCATCAGCGCTGTGCTTCGACGATCCGGTCGATGCGGTCGGTCGCAACAACACGCCCAATCCCAGCCTTGATGACATCGTGGCGCGCCGTCTGCGGCGGCGCGATGCGCTGCGCGGCCTCGCCCTGCTGGCAACCGCGGCAGGCACCGGCGCGCTGGCGGGCATCCGGCCGCGGCCGGCGGTTGCCGCGTCGGGCGAGACCACGCTGAGCTTCACCGAAACGTCGAGCGCCGTCTCGCCCACGCATCACGTCGCGCCGGGCTACACGGCCCGTATCCTCATGCGCTGGGGTGACCCGGTGCTGCCGGGCGCCCCGGCCTTCGATCCCGCGAATGTCACCGCCGACGCGCAGGCCAAACAGTTCGGCTACAACAACGACTTCATCGGCTACCTGCCGCTGCCGGCGGGCTCGGCCAATGCCGAGCATGGGCTCTTGTGGGTGAACCACGAGTACACCAACCCGGACTTCATGTGGTCGGGCCTGACCAAGGACACCATCGGCGAGAAGATGACCGCCGACCGCACCAAGGCCGAGATGGCGGCCCATGGCGGCTCGGTGATGGAAGTCCGCAAGGAGAACGGTACGTGGTCCGTGGTGCCCGACAGCCGCTACGCCCGGCGCGTCACCGCCACGACGCCGATGCGCATCGGCGGACCGGCGGCCGGGCATGACCGGCTGAAGACCGCGGCGGATCCCACCGGCACGTCGGTGCTGGGCATGATGAACAACTGCTCCGGCGGCAAGACGCCGTGGGGCACCATCCTGACCGGCGAAGAAAACATCCATATGTATTTCAGCGGCGAGACCAGCGGTCCGGAAGCCGCCAACCACCGCCGCTTCGGTGTCGGCGGCAAGGGCACGGTCTACCCCTGGTGGGCCAGACACGATGCGCGCTTCGACGTCGCCAAGGAGCCGAACGAGGCCAACCGCTTCGGCTGGCTGGTCGAGATCGATCCCTACGACCCGATGTCGATGCCGGTGAAACGAACCGCGCTGGGTCGCTTCAAGCACGAAGCCGGTACGGTCGTGGTCAACAACGATGGCCGCGTGGTGGTCTATTGCGGCGACGACGAAAAGTTCGAGTACGTCTACCGCTTCGTCTCCGACGGCCGCTTCGATGCGACCAACCGCGGCGCCAATCGCGAGCTGCTCGACCACGGCACCTTGTCGGTGGCCCGTTTCGACGCCGACGGCACGGTGCGCTGGCTGAAGCTGCGTCACGGCGAAGGCCCGCTCAACGCCGCCAACGGCTTTGCCTCGCAGGCCGATGTGCAGATCGAGGCCCGCCGCGCCGCCGACCTGATGGGCGCCACCAAGATGGACCGGCCCGAGGACATCGAGGCCAACCCGGTGACCGGCGTCGTCTATGTCGTGCTGACCAACAACAGCGACCGCACGCCCGAGCAGGTCGACGCGGTCAACCCGCGGGCCAAGAACTACTACGGCCAGATCGTGGCGCTGCAGCCGCCCGGCGGCCGCGGCAAGGATGCCGACCACGCCGCCGACACGTTCCGCTGGGAACTGCCGCTGCTGGCCGGCGATCCGAACAAGCCCGAGCACGGCGCCAAGTATCCGCAGGGGATCTCCAACGGCGGCTGGTTCTCGTGCCCCGACAACATCGCCTTCGACCCCCAGGGCCGGCTGTGGATCGCGACCGACCAGGGCACCGACTGGCCGCGCACCGGCATCGCCGACGGCATCTGGGCCTGCGAGACCGAGGGTGCGTCGGCCTATGTCACCAAGTGCTTCTTCGCGGTGCCGATCGGCGCCGAGATGTGCGGTCCGGAATTCACGCCCGACGGCAAGACCTTCTTCGTCTCCGTGCAGCACCCGGCAGTCGACGGCGTGAAGGGCTCGAACTACGACACGCCGGCCACGCGCTGGCCCGACTTCAAGGACGGCGTGCCACCGCGGCCCTCGGTGGTGGTGATCACCAAGGACGACGGCGGCGAGATCGGCTCATGACAGCGGACTGAACGCCTGCGCTTTCCCCGCGCGTCGCCTGGTCCATCCCCTGACGGGCCCGCGACGCCAAACTCGAACCCCTCTTTCCCACGAAGAGGGGTTCTTTTTGCGCCCGGTCCAGCCGGCGTCTGTTACGTTCTGATGACGAATTTTGCAGACACCGGATTATCCCGTTATTTCCGACGTCTAGCAATCGGCAAAGTCGACATCACGCGGTCTCTTATCCACGCGCGATGCACAGTTTTATCCCCGGTCAATCCAGCTTGAAGCCCTGGCCGCGCACGTAGTCGCCGAAGGTGGCGCGCTCGGCGCGGGCGTATTGGCGGGCCTTGTCTTCCGACCATCCGTAGAGGTCGACGCGGCCGAAGCGTGCCTCGTCGCGCTGGCGGCGATAGGGTTGCACGGCGGCGCGGCGCCGGTCGTAGGCATCGATCTTGGCCGCCAGGTCGGTCTCATCGAAGCGATCGTGGTGCACGCGCACCTCCAGCGGCAGGCGCAGGCTCAGTTCGCCCTCGCGCGCGGGCCAGCCGACGGCAAGGCCGGCGATGGGAAACACATGCGCCGGCAGTTCCAGCACATCCGAGACGAGGCGCGACTCGTTGCGGATCTGGCTGATCGGGCAGCAGCCCAGGCCGACGGCCTCGGCGGCGGCGATGAACGTCGCCATCACGATGGCACCGTCGACGGCGGCGTTGAAGAAAGGATCGAGGTGATCGTTGGCGAACGGCTTGCCGCGCCAGTCGTGGATCTGGCGCTGCCGGCGGTTGTTGCCGAGGAAGACCAGGAAGACCGGCGACGCCGCGAGCCAGGGATGATCGGGCATGGTGGCGAAGATCGCGGCACGACGGGTCGGATCGTCGAGAATGAGGATATCGCCCTGCTGCATGTCGCTCTTGGTCGGCGAGGACAGGGCCGCGGCGCACAAGGTGCGCAACAGTGCCGGCTCGACCGGCTTGTCGAGAAAGGCGCGCCGTACGCCGCGGGCCAGCATGCGATGCAGCGTCGACGCACTGTCGGCCGGCACCTCGGCCTCGACTCGCTCCCCGAAACGCCGCTCGATCAGATCACCCAACCCGCTCATGTTCCCTCCATTGGCCCCGCCGGCCCGAACGCCTAGTCTGTCCCCGCAGGGATAGCATGGGAGACCGCCTGATGGACCGGCCGCTGTGCCACGACGATCCGATCGATGATATCGGCCGCAACGACAGTGCGAATCCGACCCTCGGCGATATCGTGACCGCCCGTTTGTCGCGGCGCGCGGCGCTCGGCCTGCTGGCGTCGACGGCCCTGTCGTCCGTGGCCGCGCGCCCGGCGTCGGCGCAGGCGGCATCGAGCCTGGCGTTCCGCGAGGTGACCGGCAAGCCGTCGCCCCACCATGTCGTCGCCGCCGGTTATCGGGCCGATATCCTGATCCGCTGGGGCGATCCTGTTGTCGCCGGGGCGCCGGCGTTCGACGTCAAGAACCTGTCGGCGGCGGCCCAGGACAAGCAGTTCGGCTATAACAACGACTTCCTGGCCTATATGCCGCTGCCCCTGGGCTCGACCAACAGCGAGCATGGCCTGCTGGTGGCCAACCACGAGTACACCAGCACCGCCTTCATGTGGTCGGGCATCACGCGCGAGACCGTGCTGGACCAGATGACGCGCGAGCGCACCGAGGTCGAACTGGCGGCGCACGGCCTGTCGGTGGTGGAAGTGCGCCGTACCGGCGGCACGTGGCGCGTCGTGGCCGACAGCACCCAGAACCGACGCGTGCCGATGACGACGCCGTTTCGCGTGGCCGGTCCGGCGGCCGGCCACGACAGGCTGAAGACCAACGCCGACCCGACCGGTACGCGCGTGCTGGGCACGCTCAACAACTGCGCCGGCGGCAAGACGCCGTGGGGCACGACCCTGCATGGCGAGGAGAACTTCCACAACTACTTCTCCGGCGAGGCGCCGGCCGACCGCGAAGCCGACGCCCGCAAGCGCTACGGCGTCGGCACGTCGCGCGGCGGCTATCGCTGGTGGGGCCGGCATATCGACCGCTTCAACCTGGCCAAGGAGCCCAACGAGGCCAACCGCTTCGGCTGGATCGTCGAGCTCGACCCCTATGACCCGACATCGACACCCGTGAAGCGCACGGCGCTGGGCCGCTTCAAGCACGAGGGCGCCACTGCCATCGTCAACAAGGATGGCAGGGTCGTGCTCTACGCCGGCGATGACGAGCGCAACGAGTATATCTATCGCTTCGTCACATCCGGCCGCTTCGATCCCGCCAATCGCGCCGCCAACATGAACCTGCTCGACGACGGCGTGCTCAGCGTGGCGCGCATCGAGGCCGACGGCAACCTGCACTGGCGGCGGCTGGTGCATGGCGAGGGACCGCTGACCGCAGCCAACGGCTTTGCGTCGCAAGCCGACGTGCTGATCGAGGCGCGGCGCGCCGCCGACCTGATGGGCGCCACCAAGATGGACCGGCCCGAGGATGTCGAGCCCGACCCGGTGACGGGCGTGGTCTATGCGGCGCTCACCAACAACAGCGAACGCAAGGACGGCGACACCAACCCGGCCAACCCGCGCGCCGCCAATGTCCACGGCCATATCCTGGCGATGATTCCGCCGGGCGGCCGCGGCAAGGACGCCGACCATGCCGCCGATGTCTTCACCTGGACCATCCCCATCCTGGCCGGCGATCCATCCAAGCCGGAACAGGGTGCGAAGTACCATCCCGGCGTGTCGAGCGACGGCTGGTTCAGTTCGCCCGACAACGTCGCCTTCGACGCCAAGGGCCGTCTGTGGATCGCCACCGACACCGGCAGCAACTGGGCGAAATACGGCATCCCCGACGGCCTCTTCGCCTGCGACGTCGATGGCCCGGCCGCCTATCTCACCCGGCGCTTCTTCGCCTGCCCGATGGGTGGCGAGATGTGCGGACCGGAGTTCACGCCCGACAACAAGACCCTGTTCGTGGCCGTCCAGCATCCCGGCACCGACGGCACATCCGGCTCCAGCTTCGACACGCCGGCGACCCGCTGGCCGGACTTCAAGGACGACATGCCGCCCAGGCCCAGCGTGGTCGTCATCACCAAGGAGGACGGCGGCGTGATCGGGACATAGGCCCGATCCATCGGGGCGGCAGAAAGGGCAGATACGGCCAGAAAGTCGCTTCCTGCTTGAAATCTCAGGCCTTTTTGCTGGCCGGCCGGCATGGCCAAGTGCCGGCAGATCGTGGCCAATAACGGCCAGTAAATCGGTTCCGCGCGAACGAGCGAAGGACACACGTCCTCTCGTCCGCTTCATATCAAATTCTCCGCACGAGATCAAGAACAAAATGGCAACATTGATCTCCGGGGTGTGATCGGGACCTACGCCCTCTTCTTGGCGCGTGCTGGCCGAATGTCGGCAGCGATCTCGGCAACCGCTTTGCGGGCGGCATCAACGATGACGTCGGCCTCGATCCGCGTGAGGCACAGCGGCGGCGCGAAGCCGAGAATGTCCCCGTGCGGCATAGCGCGCGCGATGACGCCCTGCGCCAGCATCGCCGCCGCCAAGCGCGGCCCGACCTTCAGCGCCGGATCGAAGAAGACCCGATCGCCCTTGTCGGCGACGAACTCGACGGCCGCCAACAGGCCATCGCCACGGACGTCTCCGACCAGAGCGTGATCGGCGAGCGCCTCGGCCAGGCTGTTGCGGAAGTAGGCACCCACGTCGCGCGCGTTGTCGACCAGTCCGAGTTCATCGATCAGCTTGAGGTTCGCCACGCCGGCCGCCGCGCACAGCGGGTGTGAGGAATACGTCCAGCCGTGCCCGATGGCGCCCAGCGCATCGGCGCCACGCTCCAGCACGCGCCACATCTTGTCCGAGACGATGACACCCGAGAGCGGCGCATAGGCCGACGTCAATCCCTTGGCGATGGTGATCAGGTCGGGCTGGATGGCGTAGTGCCCGGAACCGAACATGCTGCCCAGCCGTCCGAAGCCGGTGATCACCTCGTCGGCGATCAGCAGCACGTCGTACTTCCGGAGCACGGCCTGGATCTTGTCCCAGTAGCCCGCCGGCGGCGGCACGATGCCGCCGGTACCCAGCATCGGCTCGCCGATGAACGCCGCCACCGTGTCCGGCCCTTCGCGCTGGATCGTCGCTTCCAGCTGATCGGCGCAGTACTGCGAGAAACCGTCTTCATCCAGGGAGCGGTCGGCGCGGCGGAAGAAATAGGGTGCTTCCGTATGCACCACCGCAGACAGCGGCAGGTCGAAGGCCTTGTGGAACAGCTCGAGCCCGGTGAGGCTGCCCGTCATCAGACCGGAACCGTGATAGCCGCGCCAGCGCGAGATGATCTTCTTCTTCTCGCGACGGCCCAGAACGTTGTTGTGATACCAGACCAGCTTGATGATGGTCTCGTTGGCATCGGAGCCCGACAGGCCGAAGAACACCCGCGACATTCCCGCCGGCGCGCGGTCGATGACCATCTTGGCCAGCCGGATCGACGGCTCGCTGCCATGCCCGGCGTAGGCGTGATAGTAGGCCAGTTCGCGCGCCTGCTCGGCCAGCGCGTCGGCGATCTCGCGGCGTCCATAGCCGACATTCACGCAGTAGAGGCCCGCGAAGGCATCGAGACTGCGCCGCCCGTCGCGATCGACGATGTAGACACCCTCGCCGCCGGTGACGATCCGGTTGGCGGCTTCACCGCGCGCGTGTGCCGCCATGTGGGTCGACGGATGGAAGAAGTGATCGCGATCCCACGCATTGAGCTCGTTGTCGCGTACAGCCATGGCTTCAACTCCTCGGGGTACCCGGTTCATTCGGTATCGATGCACACGTATTTCAGGGTGGTGAACGCCTCCAGGCCGTGGCGCGAGCCTTCGCGCCCCAGCCCGGACTGCTTGATGCCGCCGAACGGCACCGGCGCGCCGGTGATCCGCACGCGGTTGACGGCGATCATGCCGTAATCGAGCCGGCGGCTGACGCGCAGCAGGCGCGGCCCGTCACGGCTGACGACGTAGGCAGCAAGGCCGTAGTCGGTCGCGTTGGCGCGGGCGACCACCTCGTCCTCGTCGTCGAACGGCGCCAGCGCGGCGACCGGACCGAAGGTCTCCTCGCGCATGATCAGCGCCGCATCGGGCACGTCGGCGAGCGCGGTCGGCATATAGAACAGCGGCCCGACCGCCGACCGGCGCCCGCCTGCCAGGCAGCGCGCGCCGCGCGCCAGGGCATCACGGACATGCGCGTCGACCTTGGCGACGGCGCGCGCGTGCATCAGCGGGCCGATCTCGACGTCGGACTCCAGGCCGGTGCCGACCTTCAGCGCCGCCACGCGTCGCGCGAAGGCGTCACAGAACGAACCATAGAGGGGCCGTTCGACATAGATGCGGTTGGCCGCCAGGCAGTCCTGACCCGAGGTCGCGAACTTGGCGGCAATGGCGATATCCACGGCGCGATCGATATCGCTGTCGCCAAAGATAATCAGTGGCGCATGGCCGCCCAGTTCCATGATCAGCTGCTTCATGGTCGGCGCACAGCGCGCCGCCACCAGCCGGCCGATCTCGGTCGATCCGGTGAAGCTGAGCCCCCGCACGCGCGGATCATCGCACAAGCGGTTGACGATGATCTCCGACCTGCCGGGCAGCACGTTGAAGATGCCGTCCGGCATGCCGGCGCGGGCCGCCAGTTCGGCGAGGGCCAGGGCGGACAGCGGCGTATACGCCGAGGGATGCGCCACCACGGTACAGCCGGCTGCCAGTGCCGCGGCGGCCTTGCGCGTCATCATCGCCACCGGGAAGTTCCACGGCGTCACGAGCCCGACCACCCCAAGGGGCTGGCGCTGAACCATCATCTGCGCTGCCGGCAGGTGGCTGGCGACGGATTCGACGCTGACACGCCGTGCTTCCTCGGCGAACCATTCCACGAACGATGCCGCGTACGCGATCTCGCCGCGTGCCTCCGGCAGCGGTTTGCCCTGCTCCAGAGTGACGATCAGCGCGAGGTCCTCGCTGGCGGCGACCATCAGGGCGTGCCAGGCGCGCAGATGCGCGGCCCGCTCCTGCGGCAGCAGGGAGCGCCAGGCGCCCAGCGCGCGCTCGGCGGCGGCGACAGCGGCATCGACGTCGGCCGGGCTGGCGTTCACTACACGGGCAATCGACAAGCCGGTGGCGGGATCCGCAATCTCGATTCCGCTGCCGCGCGCGTCGCCCATCCAGTGGCCATCGACATAAGCCTGGGTCCGCAGCAGATCGGCGTCGCTGAGCCGGTCCAGCGCCGGATGAGAATCGACGACGTGCAATCGGGCGTGGCTCACAGGCTCTCCGGTGACGGGACAAAGATGCCCGAGCTTAAAAAGACCCGCGCCGCAAGAGCGCCGGAAAGCTGTCGTCCCGACCGACAAGGCTGCGGATTAGGGTCTATGCCACCGGTGAAAATTCGGTGGCCACGCGTCACGCCTTGGACGATTGCGCCCGGCCCACGCTGGCCGCAAGCACGTCGACCGGCGGCTGAGGCGCCGTCTTGATTCCTTTGGTGACGATGTACGTGAAGTAGCGGTCAACGCCGAGCTGAGCGTCGAGCAGGCGGTCGACGAGGGCCTGATAACCGTCGACGTTCTGACACACGATCTTCAGGACATAATCAATGCCGCCGCCCAGGGCGTAGCACTCCGTGATCTCCGACACTTTGCGGACATAGGCCTCGAAGGCCGCGAAATCGCCGGCGCGATGCGACCGCAGCGTCAGCGTCATGAAGAAGGTCTGGAACTCGAACAGCGCCTTGAGGTCGATATGAGCGTGATAGGACGCGATGATCTTGCTGCGCTCGAGCCGGCTGATCCGATCGAGACAGGCACTGGGCGACAGGTTGACCCGCGCGGCCAGCGCGCTCTTGCTGATCCGCCCCTCGCGCTGCAGGGTGGCGAGAATGCGGATGTCGATGCGATCCAGCGCCAGCGAGCCGGCTGAAGTCTGCTGCTTCGATGTCTTTCGGATACGACGCATGGGGCTGAATTTTCTGCCTCTGGATGACATCACCGCCAGGTACACGATGCCTACGTGCTGGTCGCCATTCCTTTTACGAAAGGCACGATGCCGGCGGACTTGATGAGCTGCAAGCGCAGCTCCTCCGCGATCAGCTCGGCCAGGCGCGATGGCGGCCGGAATGCCGAGCGCAACAGCGCCACGCGCTGGGGCACGGTCGGCCGGAAGCGAACCAGCACGCAGCGGTGATCGTGCGCGACGCCGCTGGGCCAGGGGTCGATCAGAGCCACACAGCGGCCCGAATTCGCCACTGCCGCATACGCCACGGTGGAACTGTTGGCTTCCATCACGACGTTCATGTCGATGCCGGCGGCTTCGAAGCATTCGCGGACCAGATGACTGGCAGGTGTCGCCGGGTCGAGGCTGATCAGGGGCTGGTCGTCGAGATCGCGCGGCGTGACGAACTCGTACCCGGCAAGCGGGTGGCCGCGCGGGACCACGGCGACGATCTCGCTTTCGCCGATCGTCTCGATATGCAGGTCGCGGTCCGTCACCGGCGCATGCACCAGACCCAGGTCGATGCGGTGATGAATGGTGGCGTCGATCACCTCGGCCCGCGCGCTCGCGACCACCTTGACGTTCAGGCCCGGCACCTTCTCCATCAATCCCATCGCCGTCTGAACGACCAGCGACGCGGCCAGCGTGGGGATGGCGGCAATCGAGAGTTGCCCCGCCTTGCCGGAGCGCAGGTCGTCCACCCGGTCGCGGAATACAGACACGTGGGCGAACAGACGCGACGTCTCGTCATAGAGGCGGGCGGCATCCGCGGTCGGGATGAGGCGCCGTCCCTGCCGGCCGAACAGGGACAGCCCGGCGTCCTGCTCGAACTCCGCCAGCGCCTTACTGACGGCCGGCTGAGTCACACCCAGCCGGTCGGCCGCGACCGTGACGCTGCGGGTCTCGACGACCGTCCGGAAAACCTCGAGCAGGCGAAGATTGAGGCGTTTCATTACCAATCAGTTATGAAAACTGCATTAAAAGTCATTAGACAGAATGCTTCATGCCCCCGCAAGCTTGATCACCGTTCCAAGCGAAGCGAGAAGGCGCGACATGTTGCTGTTCGAGAGGTCGGAATATCTGGCACGCGTTGCCCGGGTGAAGGCGGCAATGACGCAGCGGGGCATCGACATCCTGCTGATCGCCTCGCCCGCGAATCAGTTCTGGCTGACCGGCTACGACGGCTGGTCGTTCTACACGCCGCAGATGGTCGCGGTCAGCCTGCAGCAGGAGGAGCCGATCTGGATCGGCCGCAAAATGGATGCGGTGGGCGCCAAGTTCACCGCGTTCCTGGCCGACAAGAACGTCATCCCCTACCCGGACCACTATGTCGGATCGGCCGACCTGCATCCCATGCAGTTCGTCGCCGAGGAACTGCAGCGGCGCGGCTGGGACCGCGGCCGGGTCGGCGTCGAGACCGACGACTATTACTACACGGCCAAGTGGGACGCGATCCTGCGCAAGAACCTGGCCAATTGCGAATTCGTCGACGCCTTCCTGCTGGTCAACCGTTGCCGGATGGTGAAGTCGGCCCGCGAGCTCGACTACATGCGCCAGGCCGGCCAGATCGCCGCCGCCGCCCAGCAGGCGGCATTCGATGCGGCACGGCCCGGAGTCCGGCAGTGCGACGTCATGGCCGAGGTCTACAAGGTGACGACGGCGGGCCTGCCCGACTTCGGCGGCACCTTCCCGTGCAAGCCGCCGAACGCCATGGTCGGCGAGATGTGCTCGGCGCCGCACCTGTCCTGGACCGACGCGCCACTGGTCGAGAACGATCTGTTCTACATCGAGCTGGGCGGCGTGCGGCATCGCTACCACTCGCCGCTGTCGCGCTGCATCTACCTGGGCAAGCCGAGCGAGCGCATCGACTTCATCGGCAAGGTGATCGCCGAGGGCCTGAACGCAGTGCTCGACAAGGTTCGCCCGGGGGTCGTGTGCGAAGAGCTGGCGGCGGTGTGGAAAGCCGTGATCGCACGCCACGGCATCGAAAAGGACAGCCGCATCGGCTACCCGGTCGGCATCGGCTATCCGCCGACCTGGGGTGAACTCACCGCCAGCATCCGCGCCGGCGACCGCACCGAGCTCGAACCCAACATGACGTTCCACTGCATTCCGGCGATCTGGCTGGAGCAGTACGGCCTGGTGATCTCCGAGACATTCGCGATCACCGACAAGGGTGCCGAATGCTTCGCCACGTTCCCGCGCGCGATCATGACCAAGAGCTGAGAGGCCGACGGTGGCGCCGCGTTTGCTCAAGGGCGGGCACAATCTCTACGGTCATCGGATCGGCATCCTGATGATCGAGGGGCGTTTTCCGCGCCCGCCCGGTGCGATCGGCAACGCGACGACGTTTCCGTTTCCGGTCATGCACCACGTGGTGAAGGGCGCTTCCGGCAGCCGCATGGTGCGCGATATCGGTGCGCTCGATCCCGACAGCGACGCATTTCGCAGCGCCATCGAGCCCTGGCTGTCCGGCGCCCGCCATCTCGAGGATCAGGGCTGTCGCGGCATCACGACCTCGTGCGGCTTCGCCGCGCTGTTGCAGCCTTACCTGCTGGAAGCCGTCACCGTGCCGGTGTTCGCTTCGTCGCTGATGCTGATCCCGTTCATTGCCGCCACGCTGCGGCCGACGCAGCGCGTGGGCGTGATCACCGCCGAGGCCAAGAGCCTGACGGGACGGCATCTGCAAGCCGTCGGCGTCGATCCCGCCCGGATTCACGTCATCGGCATGGACGGCTGCCCCGAGTTTGCCGCCACGGCGTGGCAGGACCGCACCACGCTCGATCTCGCCGCCGCCGAAGCGGAAGCCGTCGGCGTCGCGCGGCGCCTGGTCGAGGCGGCGCCGGATGTCGGCGCCCTGCTCCTCGAATGCTCCCTGTTGCCGCCCTACGCCGCGGCGATCCAGGCCGAGGTTGGCCTGCCGGTGTTCGACTTCACGCACCTGGTGTCGCTGGCCCACCAGGCGTGCGCCCGCACGCCGTTCACGGGACTGCTGTGATGATCGGCCGGACGTTCGCCCTGCTGTATCCGGTCGCGACCCTGGTGGCGCTGGTGGCCATCTGGTACGGGGCCGTCAAGATCTTCCACGTACCGGCCTACCTCCTGCCGCTGCCCGGCGATGTCATCGAGCGCATCCGCGAGGATTTCTGGTTTCTGCTGCACCACAGCTGGATCACGACCGGCATCACGCTGGGCGGTTTTCTGCTGTCGATCCTGATCGGCGTTCCGCTGGCGATCGTTCTGGTCGCGTCCAAGACCCTGGAACGCGCCGTGATGCCGTGGCTGATCCTGAGCCAGACCTTCCCCAAGGTGGCGCTGGCGCCGCTGGTGGTGGTCTGGTTCGGGTTGGGACTGGGACCCAAGCTCGCGGTCACGTTCCTGGTCGCCTTCTTCCCGGTGCTGGTGTCGACGATCGTCGGTCTGCGCAGCATGGAGCGCGAGATGATCGAGCTGGCCAGCGCCGTGCGCGCCAGCACCCTGCAGACCTTCTGGCATTTCCGCCTGCCGCTGGCGCTGCCGAACATCTTCGCCGGCATGAAGGTGTCGGTCGCCTTTTCGGTGGTCGGCGCCGTGATCGCCGAATGGGTCGGCGCCAATGCCGGTCTCGGCTACCTGCTGCTGCAGGCGAACGCAAACCTCGATACGGGCCTGCTGTTTGCCGTGCTGGTGGCGCTGATGATCATCGGCGTCGTCCTGTACTACGCCGTCGAGCTGATCGAGCGCCTGGTCATTCCGTGGCACAGCACGATCCGGCTGCAGAATCCGTCGGCCTGACCGCGTACCGCACGCCATCAACACAAAGGGAGGACACATGCAGCTCTCACGACGCAGCGCCGTTCTCGGCGCCGGCACCCTTGCCCTGGCGACGCCGTTCGTACGACCTGCCCGGGCCGCCACCGCCATCAGCTTCCGGCTGGACTGGGCGATCTACGGCTCGCACGCGCCATTCTTCCTGGCACTCGAAGACAAGCTGTTCGAGAAGGCCGGGCTTGATGTCAGCATCGGCGAGGGACAGGGATCGGCCACCGTCGCCAAGATCGTGGGCCAGGGCAATGATCCCATCGGCTTCATCGATTTCACCAGCACCATCCGGGCCGTCGAGCAGGGTATCCCCTTGATGGCCATCGGCCGGGTGATCTCCAACGTCATGTGCGTCATCAGCCATGCCGACGCGGCGGTGAAATCGCCCAAGGAGCTGGAAGGCAAGGTGGTCGCCTACGCGCCTTCGGAGAGCACCGGGCAGATGATGCCGGCGCTGCTGCAGCGTTCCAGCGTCAACGCCGCCAATGTCAACGTGCTGAACCCGGCCACCGGCGCGAAGAACGCCGTGTTCCTGCGACGACGCGCCGATGCGATCCCGGCCAACGTCAATGTCCAGATCGCCCAGCTCGAGGAGCAAGGCGCCAAGCTGAGCTACTTCCTGTTCAGCGATTTCGGCGTCGAGATGATGAACAACGGCATCGTGGCCAACGCCAACTGGCTGCAACAGAACCACGACGCCGCCAAGGCTTTCGTACGCGTGTCGATCGAGGCGTTCAAGGCAGCCAAGGCCGATCCGGACAAGGCCGTCGACCTGTTGATCAAACGCCTGCCGCACCAGGCACGCAACAAGAGTGTGCTGCGACGCCAGCTCGATCTGACGTTCCCGTCGCTGGAAACGCATGCCACGAAGGGAAAGCCGCTGGGCGTGATGGTCGACGAGGACTGGCGTGGGACGCAGGAGCTGCTGGTGAAGTACGGCGGCCTTGCCAAGTCGGTCGACACCAGCAAGCTCTACACGAACCAGTTCGTCGAGGCGTGAGCGCCTGATGGCTCAACCGATCACGATCCGCGACGTCTCCAAGACATTCGGCAGCGGCCCGTCGAGCGTCCAGGCGTTGCAGCGTATCGATCTCGACGTGGGCGCCGGCGAGTTCGTCGCCATCGTCGGGGCATCGGGTTGCGGCAAGTCGACGATGCTGCGCCTGGTCGGCGGCCTCAGTGCGCCCACCAGCGGGCGCATCGAGATCGGCGGCCAGTGCGTCAGCGAGCCGGGACCGGGCATCGGCATCGTGTTCCAGACGCCGGTGCTGCTGCCGTGGCGCAACGTCGAGCAGAACGTCCAGTTGCCGCTGGTCATCCAGCGATCCGGCAACGACCCGCAGCGGATCCAGGCACTGCTCGACCTGGTCGGCCTGCGCGGCTTCGAGCGCAGCCGGCCGTTCGAACTCTCGGGCGGCATGCAGCAGCGCGTGGCATTGTGCCGGGCTCTGGTGACCGATCCGTCGCTGCTGCTGATGGATGAACCGTTCGGCGCACTGGATGCGCTGACGCGCGAGCAGATGAACCTGGAGCTGCAGCGGATCTGGCTTGAGACCGGCAAGACCGTGCTGCTGATCACGCACAGCATCACCGAGGCGGTGATGCTGGCCGACCGCGTGGTGGTGATGACGCCTCGGCCGGGCCGCATCCGCGAGATCATCGAGGTCGACCTGCCGCGGCCGCGCGACTTCACGGCACTGCGCCAGACCGCCTTTCACGAAGCCTGCGACCGTATCCGGCTGTTGATGAACGCATCGGGATTTGTGGAATGACAGAGGCCATCGGCGACGACGTCGGCAACGCCCACCGACCGATCATCATGGGCGATCGCGGCATGGTCGTCGCCGGCCATCCGCGTGCCGCCGAGGCTGGCGCTGCCGTGCTGCGCAGCGGCGGCAATGCCATGGACGCCGCGGTCGCCGCCGCCGCCACGCTTGCCATTGGGATCCCGTTCATGAACGGCCTGGGCGGCGACGCCATCGCTCTGCATTCGAGCGTGGACGGCACGGTGACGGCGATCAACGGCTCCGGCGCCACGGCGCGTTCTTCTTCGGTCGCCGCCCTGCGCGCACAGGGGCTGACGGCACTACCCCAGCGCGGGCCGCTGCCGGTCTCCGTGCCGGGCGTGGTGGCGGCGTGGGGCGAGGCGCTGGAACGGTTCGGCACGCGTCCGCTGGCGGCAGTGCTGGAACCGGCGATCGCGCTGGCCGAGCAGGGCGTGCCGCTCGACGCCTCCGCCGTGGCCTTCTTCAACGGAGCGGAATACGCAGCGCTGGCCCACGACTTCCCCGCCCTGGCAGTCGCTTTCGGCACGCCCGGCAACCGGACGCTGGGCGAGCGTCTGAAGCAGCCGCGCGCGGCTGAAACCTTGCGGATCCTGGCGCAAAAGGGATGGCGGGCGTTCTACACTGGCGAGTTGGCGCGCGCCTGGCTCACCGAAGCGCAAGGTCAAGGCGTCCTGCTCGACGCTGAAGATCTCGGAACGCATGCGACCCTGTTCACGCCGGCGCTGTCGACAGCCTGGCGCGGACGGCAGGTCCATGTCGCACCGCCCAACTCGCAGGGACTGGCGTTGCTGGCGATGCTGGGACTGAGCGAAGCGCAGCCGGCCGCCGCACCACCGGACAGGTCCGATCCGCTGATCGACCCCAATGCCTATCTGGCGCGCAAGACGGCCGCGTTTGTCATGCGCGATGCCTATTGCGCCGATCCACGCCGCATCGACCTGCCCGCCGATCTGCTGGCGCCGCAGCGTTTGCGGACGCTGGCGCTCGATGACCGGCCGACCCTGAGCCGTGCCGGCGGCGGCGATACGTCGACGCTGGTCGTCATCGACGCCGAGGGCCGCGCCGTCTCGTGGGTCCAGTCGCTGTTCGAGTCCTTCGGTTCGGGCGTTGTCTGTCCGCACCATGGCCTGGTGCTGCACAACCGCGCCATGCTCGAAAGCCTGGATGACGATCCCGTGCACGGCTTGCGCGGCGGCTATCGGCCGTTCCACACGCTGTGTCCGGCCTTGATGACGGGCAGCGCCGGCGTCGAAATGGCCATCGCCACGCCGGGCGATCATGGCCAGCCGCAGTCGCTGTTCCAGGTGATGCGGCGACACGTCGAGCAGGGTCTCGACATCCAGACCGCGATCGAATGGCCGCGCCTGCGCCACGACAGCGGCCGCGAGGTCATGCTCGAGCAGCGATGCCCGGCTGCCTGGGACGACGCTCTCGTGGCGCGCGGTTGGACGGTGCGGCGGGTCGAGCGCTGGTCGCGGCTGATGGGCGGCGTCAACGCCATCGTCCGCCATGACGGGCTGCTCATGGGCGGTGCCGACCCGCGCCGCTCGTCCTACGCCATCGCGGCGTGATCTCGACCGTTGCGGCCTGGGACGCGCCACCGGAGCGAATTGCGTTGCATTAATCATGCTCCTGGGAGCGCGGGCGTCCCCGCCCGCATCAAAGGCGAAAGCAACGAAGTCATCCGACATGACATGAGCGGGCGAGACGCCCGCGCTCCCAGGTTCCGATTGGCCGGCATCCACAGTCATCCAGTCGTCCGGATGAATTCATCGATCCGTCATCGATATCCTCTACAAACGTCGGTCGGCAGAATCCCCAGACCGCGAGGATATCGTGACCCAAGCCGCTCCCGCCTACGGAACCTGGCACGCCGACCCCGACCGGGAGGCGGCCATGGAGGCATCGCACCGCCCGCTATGGCGCCATTTCATCCAGTCGATCCCGGAAACCGACCTGGCGACGCGGGTCATCCTCGACTTCGGCTGCAACCGGGGCGGCTTCCTGCGGCTGCTGCATGCGTTGAAGCCGTTCCGTCGCGGCATCGGTATCGATATCGCGCGCGACTCGATTGCCGCCGCCAGGACGCTGGCGGGAAGCATGCCGCTCGATTTCGAGGTCGCCACCGATCTCGGCCCCTGGCGCGGGCAGGTCGATCTCGCCTTCAGCTACGAGGTGATCTACCTGCTGCCCGACCTCGCCACGCACGCGGCGCAGATGCACCAGGTGTTGCGCGACGGCGGCGTCTACTACGCCGTCACCGGTTGCCATACGCACTGCCCGCTGTGGCCGGCCTGGCGCACCCTGATCGGCGATACCACCAACGCGCCGGTGCAGGACCGCGCGCCGGAGGAATACGCCGACACCTTCGCCCGGGCCGGCTTCGACGTGTCGGTCCGCAAGTTCGGGTTCGACGGCTTCGTGCCGGCCCACAAGGACCGGCGCTACTACCCGCGGCTGACGGACGCGCTCGACTATCCCGCCGAGCACAAACTGCTGTTCCGGCTGGAGAAGCAGGGCGGCGCATGACGACGGCACTGCAACGCAAGGACGGCAGCGCGCTGTGGCATCAGATCGAACAGGCCCTGGCCGATGAAATCGCCGGCGGCCAGCGCACGGTCGGCGAGCGGCTGCCGACCGAGCCCGCGCTGATGGCGCGGTTCGGCGTCAGCCGGGCCACCGTGCGACAGGCCATCGCCAGTCTGGAGGCGCGCGGTCTGGTGCGCGCCGAGCAGGGCCGCGGCACCTTCGTCCACCGCGACGTCGTGCGTTATCCGGTGTCGCGTCATACCCGCTATTCGCGGACCCTGATCGAGCAGGGTTTCGATCCGGGCGGTACCCTGATCGCGCAGGAGATCGTCGCGGCGGATACCGCCGTCGCCGCCGCGTTGCGGCTGCCACGGGGTGCGCCCGTCATCCGCCGCAAGGGCATCGGTACTGCCGATGGCGTGCCGATCGAGGTCGCCAGCACCTTCCTGCCGGCGGACCGTTTTCCGAACTTCGACCGCATTCGCGCCCAGCACGCGACGATCACGGCCACGCTGGCGGCCTACGGGATCGTCGACTACGTCCGGGTTTCGACCAGGGTCGGCGCGCGGCCGCCGACCGCCGAGGAAGCCCGCCTGCTGCGCCAACCGCGGTCTGCGCCCATTCTGGACGTAACCAAACTCGACGCCGATGCGGGCGGAACACCGATCGTCTATGGTCGTGCGGCATGGTCGGCAGAACGGATCGTCTTCGAACTGGGCTGCGAGACCTGAGGATTCATGACCTCTCCCCACCGGGGAGAGGTCGGCGCGTCAGCGCCGGGTGAGGGGGCCGCGGCCCAAGCTGGGTGCGTTCAACTTGAGCGCCTTGTCTTGCTTCAATGCCCCCTCACCCGACGCGCGCTGCGCGCTCGTCGACCTCTCCCCGGTGGGGAGAGGTCATGAAAGGGGGGCCGCATGAGCACGATGTACCGCTTCAACGGGCTGGACGACCGGCCGATCCGCGTCGCCAGCGACGCACCGCTGCTCGACTTCACGGCGCGGTTCTTCGGCCTGTGGCCGTTCGAGGCAGAAGGCACCGCGATCGCCGACCTGGCCGACATCACCATCGAGACCGTCGATGGCGGCTTTCGCTTGCGCCATCCGGTGCTGGACGGTGGCACGCAAGAGGTGCCCGACGCGGCCGAGGCGGCCAATCAGCTGGTCGGCCTGCTGGCCGCCGAGCAGTTGGCCCGCCGCAGCGACCTGATCGGCCTGCACGCCGGCGCCGCCGCCTCACCGCGCGGATTGATCCTGTTCGTTGGCGACTCACTGTGCGGGAAGAGCACGCTGGCACTGCAGCTGGCCCGCCGCGGCGCCCGTTTCTTCGGCGACGACCGCCTGCTGGTCGCACCGGCCGGCACCGATGGCCACGACAGCCCGACCGGCATCGGTCTGGGCCTGACGCCGCGCATGCGCCTGCCGGTGCACGAAGGCGCCGGCGGTGCGCTGGCCGCGTTCGTGGAAGGCAACGCCGTGGTCGAGCACATGGACTGGCAGGGCAACCCGATCATCGCCTACCTCGACCTGGGACTCGATACGTTCGATGCGGCCCCGTTCGGCACCACCCTGCCCATTGCCGCCGTGATCCTGCCCGAGCGCCGTGACGATGACCCCGATGCGCTCGATTTCGGGACGGGGTCGAAGGGCGACGCCGCGCTGGCGTTGGTACGCCAGTCGACCGCGCCGGGCATGGATGCCAGAGGCCATGTCGCGGCGGCGGCACTGATCGCCGGCAGCGTGCCGTGCCTGCACCTGGTCTATGGGTCGAGCGCCGTCGCCGCCGACCTGGTGGTCGAGCGTTTCGACATCAGCTGACGCCGGCTTGACGGGCCGCGCCGCGTCGTCGAGAACGGGGCGCATGATCCGCCTGCGCCGCCGTTCCGACATCGCCGTGACCGCACTCGACGGCGGCACTTTCCTGGTCGATTCGCGCAGCGACGCCATCTTCCATCTCGATGCTCTGAGCGGCGGCGTATGGGCGGCCCTGGCCGAGCCGATGACGCATGACGAGCTGGTGGACCTGCTGGCCGAGGCTTTTCCGGACACGCCATCCGAGACGATCCGGCACGACGTCGATGCGCTGCTGGCCGAGCTCACCGAGCGCGATCTGTTGGAGCCGATGTAGTTTCCTCCCCACGCAGTGAGCTATCGGATTCACATATCTTGAACATCCCTTCCCCCGGAGGGGCAGGGCGATCGCATATGGCTCGTGGGTACTGGCTCATGCGGCAGCAACCCACGCTGGGGGCGCGCCACTCTGTGGCGCGTCATGCTCATGGCCATCCGACGCGATGGAACGATTTCAGCATTTTGCCCTGCGGGGTGAAAGCCTCCCGATGGGGTGGCGCAAGCCATGACGCGCCACAGAGTGGCGCGCCCCCAGCGTCTGGGCTTACCGCCTTGCTCACATGCAATCGCCCTGCCTGGAGGGGGAAGGTACAATGCACGGCGTTTCCGGGCGGTGGGCACGATGTGTGAATACGACAGCCACGCAGTGGAGAGGGAACTCACCCCGCCTTCGCCGGGCGTTCGGCTTCGCGATGCGCGATCAGTTCGCGCGTGAGCGGGATGAGCGCGCGGCCGTAGTCGATCGCGTCTTCCAGCGGGTCGAAACCGCGGATCAGGAACGTCGTCACGCCCAGGTCGTAATATTCCACCAGCGCGCGGGCGACCTGCTCGGCGGTGCCGACCAGGGCCGTGCTGTTGGAGCGGGCACCGGTCTCGCGCGCAATCGCCGTCCACAGGCGCGTGTCCACCCGATCGCCCTGGGCGGCGGCCGCCAGGAGCCGGCGGGCGCCTTCGCTCTGCTTGGGCCCGCCGACACCCAGACCCTGCGCTGCCCGCAGACGGCGCGTCTCGTCCAGGATGCGGTCGGCGCGTGCCCAGGCGGCGTCCTCGGTGTCGGCGAGGATGGGCCGGAACGATACGCTGAAGCGCACACGCCGGCCGTGCCGCGCTGCTTCGGCACGCACGCGCGCGATCGTTTCGCGCACCTGGGCGTGGGTCTCACCCCATAGTGCATAGACGTCGGCGTGCTTGGCCGCCACCTTGAGGGCGGCGTCCGAGGAACCGCCGAAGTAGATCGGCAGATGCGGCTTCTGCACCGGCTTCACTTCCGAGAAGCCGCCGACGAAGCGATAGTTCGTGCCGTCGTGATCGATCGGCGTATCGGTCGTCCAGATCCGGCGCAGGATGTCGACATACTCGTCGGTGCGAGCGTAGCGCGCATCATGGCCGAGGAAATCGCCGTCGCGGCGCTGCTCGGCGTCATCCCCACCCGAGATGATGTGCACCGCCAGCCGCCCGCCGCTGAAGTGATCGAGCGTCGCCAGCTTGCGGGCCGCCAGCGTCGGTTCGACGAAGCCGGGCCGGTGCGCCAGCATGAAGCCGATGCGCTCGGTCACCGACGCCGCGAAGGACGTCACGAGGAATGCATCCGGGCCGGTGGACGCGTGGGCGACCAGGATGCGATCGAAACCCGACGCTTCATGTGCCTGGGCGAAGGCGCGAATGTAGTCGCGATCGATCACGGGCCCCTGCGGCGTATGGGTCTCCGAAGCCTTGCGTGTGGCGATCATGCCGATGAATTCGATGCTCATGACAAACTCCTCTGGTCAGGCCGCACGCACGCCCAGCGCTTCGCGGCCGGCGGCGATCAGGCTCGAATCGTCCTGCGGCGTGTGCACGCGGCTGCACAGCACGTTGCGATGATGGCGCTCCAGCGGGTTGCGCCGGCTGAGCCCGTGATTGCCGGTCAGCGACAGCGCACGCTCGACCACGGCATGGGCATTCTGGGTCACCACGTACTTCACCAGGCCAGCCTCGGCGGCCGAGGCCGGCACCGGGTCCTGGTCGGTGCGCCGCGCGGTGTCGCCGATCAGGCGGCGATTGACCAGCAGCCGCGCATCGATGTCGCCGACGGCTTCCTGGAAGCGCGGCAACGTGGCCAACGATGCGCCGAGGTTGGCCGGCACGCGCTCGTTCAACCAGACCACGAGCCAGTCGCGCGCCGCCCGCGCGATGCCGTCATAGACCGCCGCGATCAACACCGTGTTCCATAGCGCCGATGTCGGATCGGGTGTCCATTCGCCGGGAGGCCGGATGTCGACCGCATGATCGGCGGGCACAACGACATCCGTCAGCACGACATCGTGGCTGCTGGTCGCCCGCATGCCGACGTGATCCCAGGTCTCGATCACCTCGATGCCGGCCGAGTCCGACGGCACCAGCCATGAACCGACCTGGGGCTGGCCATCGATATCGGTACGCGCCCACACCAGCAGCCAGCGCAGCGCCGGAATGCCCGTTGCGTAGATCTTGTGTCCCGACAGCCGCCAGGCGCCGTCGTCCGTGCGCCGCGCGGTCGTGGCGGGCAGGCCACCGCGCGCCGGACTGCCCAGCGCCGGCTCGACACGCAGCGCATTGATCAGGCCGCCGTGCCGCACGGCGTCGTCAAAGACCCGGTGGCGTACGCTGGGCGGCCAGCGCGTCGAGCGCGCGATCGAGGCATGCGATATGTATTGCATCGAAAGCACGAGCGCCGTCGACGGGTCACCTTCGGCCAGCAGGCCGATCACCTTCGCGGCCGCCGCCAGGCCCCGACCGGCGCCGCCATGATCGCGCGGCGTTACCAGCGCCAGGAATCCGGTTTCCCGCAGCTGGTCGATATTCTCGAAGGCAAAGCTTGCGTCGCGGTCGTGCGCGTCGGCACGCGCCGCGAACGCGCGCGACAGCTCAGCCAGCAATGACAAATCGACGGTCGGTGTCAGCACGGTCATGGATGGTATCCGCTGTCGATGCGATCACGCGGCCCGGGCCGCACGTGGCGCAGGGCCGCCTTCGCTGAAGAGGTGATCCAGGATGCGGCCTTCGAGTGCCGCCAAACGCGGATCGCCGTGGCGGCGCGGGCGCGGCACATCGACCTCAAGATCGAGTGCGATGCGGCCAGCGTCGATTACGATGACCCGGTCGGCCAGCGCGACCGCCTCGGTCACGTCGTGGGTGACGAGGATCGCAGTGAAACCCTGGTCGCGCCACACCGTCTCGATGAGGCCCTGCATTTCGATTCGCGTCAGCGCGTCGAGTGCACCCAGCGGCTCGTCGAGTGCCAAGAGCCGCGGGCGGCTGACCAGCGCGCGGGCCAGCGCCACGCGCTGCTTCTGGCCACCCGACAATACCGCCGGCCATTCACGCGCCCGATCATCGAGGCCGACCTCGCGCAGCGCGGCAAGCGCCTGGGTTCGGCGCCGGCGTGCATCGAGCGCCTGGCCAAGGCCGACCTCGACATTGGCCAGAACGCGCGCCCAGGGCAGCAGGCGCGGCTCCTGGAACATGATGCGCGCCTCGGTCCCCGGCCTTGCCTCGCCTTCCAGATGAAGACTGCCGACGCTCGGGGTGTCCAGCCCGACGATCAGGCGCAGTAATGTGCTTTTGCCACAGCCGCTGCGGCCGACGACGGCGACGAACTGCCCCGGCGGAATATGCAGATCGAGATCGCTCAGCACCGTCTTGCTGTCGAAGGACTTGCCCAGCCCACGGGCCGTGACGGCCAGCCCGCCCGCAGGACGATCCGGCAGCTCGACCGGCGCCTCGTCTTCAATGGCGCGGTCAACGAACAGCAGAGCCGGCTCGGCAATGGTCATGAACATGTCGAACCCTTCCTCAGGCGGCCTGGAACGCGGGATGCCACTGCAGCGACAGCCGCTCGAGCAGTCGCGCCACGCTGTCGGCCAGCTTGCCCAGCAGCGCGTAGATCACGATCGACAGCACGACCACGTCGACCTGCAGGAACTCGCGGGCCTGCATCGCCATGTAGCCGATGCCCGATGACGCCGAGATCGTCTCGGCCACGATCAGGGTCAGCCACATGATGCCAAGCCCGTAGCGCAAGCCGACGAACAGCGACGGCAAGGCCGCCGGCAGGATCACGCGCCGGAACAAGGTCCAGCGGTCCATGCCGTAGGCGCGTCCCATCTCGACCAACTGCGGATCGACGCTGCGCACCCCCAGCAGCGTGTTGATGTAGATCGGGAAGAACACGCCCAGCGCGACCAGGAAGAGCTTGGCCTCCTCCTCGATGCCGAACCACAGGATGACCAGCGGGATCAGCGCCAGGTGCGGCACGTTGCGCACCATCTGCAGCGTCGTGTCGGTGATCTTTTCGCTGAGCGACGACAGGCCGTTGGCCAGGCCCAGCGCCAACCCGATGCCGCCGCCAACGATGAACCCGGAGACGGCGCGCAGGAAGCTGACGCCGATGTTGGTGGAGAGTTCGCCCGTTTTCAGGAGGCGCCACGCTGCCGCCAGGACATCGGACGGTGCCGGCAGGATGGTCGCCGGCAGCTGGCCCAACCGCGATGCGGCTTCCCACACCACGACCAGGGCGACCGGCAGGATCCAGCCGGCGGCGTTGCGCGGCAGGCGCAGGGCAGGCGCGCTCATGACGCGGCGTGCAGGCGCGGCGCGGCTGGCGGTGCCGCGACGAATTCGTTGGTCGCTACGCCGCCCAGCGCATGGCGGCGACCTTCGTAACCCAGGGCCGGGAACAACAGTTCGGCCACGCGATAGGCTTCTTCGAGGTGCGGATAGCCGGACCCGATGACCGTATCGACGCCGACGGCCTGGTACTCCCGCAGCCGCGCCGCCACCGTCTCGGGATCGCCCACCAAAGCCGTGCCGGCGCCACCGCGCACCAGGCCGATGCCAGCCCACAGGTTGGGCGCGATCTCCAGCCGATCGCGGCGCCCGTCATGCAGCGCTGCCATCCGCTGCTGTCCGACCGAGTCCATTTCCTCGCGAAAGCGGCGCTGGGCGTTGGCGATTTGCGCGTCGGTCACGCGGCTGATGAGCTGCTCGGCGGCAGTCCACGCCTCGCGCGCCGTCTCTCGTACGATGAAATGCAGCCGGATGCCGAAGCGCAGGGTCCGTCCACGCGCCGCGGCACGCTTGCGCGCCGCCGCGATCTTCTCGCCCACGGCAGACACCGGTTCGCCCCAGGTCAGGTAAAGGTCGACCTGCTCGGCCGCCAGGTCCTGGCCAGCATCCGAGGAGCCGCCGAAATACAGCGGCGGATACGGCTTCTGCACTGGCGGAAAGTCGAGCCGCCCGCCCTTCACCTTGTAGTACCTGCCGTCGACATCGACGGTTTCGCCCGACAGCAAGGCCCGCCAGATCCGCAGGAACTCGCCGGCCTGCGCGTAGCGCTCGTCGTGCGGCAGGAAGACGCCATCACCCGCCAGTTCGGTTGGATTGCCGCCGACCACGACATTGAGCAGCAGGCGGCCGTTGCTGAGGCGATCGAGTGCCGCGGTCTGGCGCGCCGCGAACGACGGCGACACGACGCCCGGCCGCAGCGCGACCAGGAACTTCAGCCGCTCGGTGACCGTCGCCAGGCCGCTTGCGGTGATCCAGGCATCCTCGCAGCTCTGGCCGGTGGGCAGCAGCACGCCGCCGTAGCCAAGCTGATCGACCGCGGTCGCGATCTGACGAAAATAGGCGAAATCGGCCGGGCGCTGGCGACGCTCCGAGCCCAGGTACGATCCGTCGCCGTGAGTCGGAATGAACCAGAAAAAATCAAGCGGCTGGCGCCCCGCCGGTGTGATCGCAACCGATGTCATCGCGGTGTTCCTTCGTGTGTTCTCGACTGCTCAACTTCCCGACGGCCGCCATACGGCGTCGCGCACCACGATCGGCTTGGGGATCAACCCCAATTGGTGAAACGTATCGGCGATCTCCTGCTGCTGGGTGATCACCGCCTCGCTGAGCGGCCGCAACGCAATCGTTGCCCGCTCGACGGCGACCTGCTGCGCCTTGAGTTCGACGCCGGTGATCTCGGCGATGGCAGCAGCAAGCTTGTCGCGGTTCTTGTCGGCCCACTCGGTCACTTTCGCCACTTCCTCGATGACCGCTTTCAGGATGGCGGGATGGCGGCCGGCAAACACACGGTTTGCGAGATAGAACGAGTTGCTCGGCCCGACGTCCTTCGTCGATGCCAGCGTCCGCGCGTTCTGCCGCAGTTCGGCGATGGCGTAGTACGGATCCCAGATCGTCCAGGCATCGATACTGCCGCGGGCGAAGGCCGCCGCCGCATCGGCCGGCGTCAAATAGATCGGCGTGACATCGGCATAGGTGAGACCACCCTTGGCCAGCAGCCGGACAGTGAGGTTGTGCGAGCTCGAGCCCTTGGCGAACGCGATCTTCTTCCCTTTGAGGTCGGCCAGAGTCTTGATGGGCGACGACTGCGGTACGATGAGGGCCGATTCGGATGCCGGGTTCGACGCGATGTAAACCACATTGGCGCCGGCAGCCTGGGCGAAGAGAGGTGGCGTGTCGCCGACCGGCCCGATGTCGATGGCGCCCAGACCGAGGGCCTCCATCAGCGGCGGCCCGTACTGGAACTCGATCCACTTCACGGTATCGATGCCCAGCGTCTTGAGGCGTGCCTCGATCGTCTTCTGCTGCTTGACGACGGAAAAGATGCCGCCTTTCTGATAGCCGATACGGAATTCCCTCAGGTCCTGCGCGGCGGCGGTGCCGGCGAAGGCGACGGCGCCCAGGGCAGCGCCGAGCAGGAATCGTCTGGTTGTCATGGTGGTGGTCCTCTCAGGAGGAAGGCGCACACACGCGCACCGCGAAGCCGGTGGCCTGCGCGATCACATTCGCGGTGTGCTCTAGTGGAGAAACAGCTTGCGGCGACGGTGCTGCCGTCAACTCACCTGATCGAACATCGCATTGCGCGCATCGCTTCCACCACCACGGTCCGTCGCGCGCCGACTTCACTGCCGGCGCCCGCTCTCAGGGAGGACGGACTATGCGGGGACAGTCGGCCGTGAAAAAGCAACTTTTCCTGAACCGTGATGTTAGTTTTCATGAGGCGAGGACGGTCCGACATTCGGACCGGCTCCCGCACGGGGGATCGATGGAGCTCAGGCACATCCGCTATTTTGCGGCCGTTGCCGAAGAAGGCAGCATATCAGCGGCCTCGACCCGCGTGCGGATCGCGCAATCGGCGTTGAGTGCGCGCATCGCCACCCTCGAGCGGGAGCTCGGCACCAAGCTGTTCGCACGCCACGGCCGTGGAACGACGCTGACCCCGGCAGGGCGCCTCTTTCACAAACATGCCCAACGGATCCTGTCCGAGGTCGATGCCGCGCGGCATGCCGTGCGGACGATCATGGGCGCCTCATCCGGAGAGGTGGTTCTCGGCCTGCCGTCGACCATCGCGATGTTGTTGACGGTGCCCATCATCGAGCTGGTGCGCGAGCGACTGCCGGGCGTCGATCTGCGCATCGTCGACGGCATGAACGGCGACATCCTGGCCTGGCTGGCCGAGGGCCGCCTCGACGTCGCCGTCATCTACCTGACGGGCAAGCGGGGCGACGGGCGTACCATCCCGCTGGTTGACGACGATCTCTATCTGATCGGACGGGAAACACCCCTGACGCGCGGCCGCAAGCACATTGCCTTCGCCGATCTGGCGTCGTTGCCGCTGGTGCACACGTCCGTGGCCCACGCCGGCCGGATCCTGCTCGATCGCGTGGCCCGCCGTGCCGGCATCGCGTTGACCTATGCCTCGGAAGTCGATTCGCTGGCCCAGCTCAAGACGCTGGTCCTGCGCGGCCACGGCCACACGGTGCTGCCGATGATCGCGCTCGGCGACGCGCGCAGCGATCCCCGGATCCGCGCGGTTCGGATCGTCGAGCCGTCCCTGCAGCTGCGCTGCAGCCTGGCCTTCACGGCCAGGCGCAAGGCATCGCGCGCGGCGCGTGATGCCGCCGCCCTGGTGCCGGTGGTGGTCGAACGCCTTCTGCGGCAGCGCCGCTGGCACGGCGGACGCCGCGCCGGCGCGGGCACGTAGTACTCGGAATCACGCGTCACTGATACGGCTGTCATCCCGAGCGCAGCGAGGGATCTTCTGCAAGAGACGCACGGGTACGCCTGCATCAAAAGATCCCTCGCTGCGCTCGGGATGATGGTGTGGACGGCCCCCACCCGGCATCGATGTGCCAAACTGGTTGTGGTGATG
>NZ_VOHA01000036.1 GCF_007859315.1 Reyranella sp. CPCC 100927 | reverse complement strand
ACCTGCGTCCTCGCTCGCGACAGTGTCCAACACCAAGACCAGAACATCTCTGCCCCAGCCCAGGCTCTTACACCGCCGCCAGCGTTTCCCTTCCTCAGACCTGTCCATAAAGCGTGGGCCGAAGCCCTACCGCGACCTTCCAGAGCGCACTTCGCGGCACCGCCGTTACGCTGCGGTTTCGAAGACGCCCCGTCGTTCGCGGGAGGCGGGCTTGTACGCGTACCCCTGGGCCCTGTCAACGGGCTTTTTGACAACTTGTTGACTGCCCTGTCGAAAACTGAGGCGCCAGACCGAACCTATTGTTGTTATTGCGAGATTCGACGATTTTAGCAACAATACCTAGAGGTCGGCGGATTTGTGGGCAGGTTGTGTACAACACCTCCCGCGATCACGCCGCCCGACGGCGACGGCTCATATCCCTGGGATAGTCGATCGAATGGCCACCCATCCGATCCCACCAAGGGCCACGAAATGAGACGCGCCGTCCGATCCCCTCCTGCCCCCCAGGGATGTGCGGATGCTCGATCAACCGGATTCCTCCGAAACCCTTGCGACTCCCAGCACGCCATCGGACCAGCGCGTCTCGTCGGCCGAACCTGTGCAGGCCGCGTCGCTTCCGGCGGAAGCCGGATCAAAGGATACACCCGCGCCACCCACGCTCGTTGCGCTCGAGCCGCCAGCCCGGGCCATTCCTGCCTGGCTGAAATTGAGCGCAGGTCTGGGCGGTGCGGCGCTGCTGGCCATTCTGGGCTGGGTCATTCTCAACTCCCATTCGCTCACGACCACAGCCGATTCCCCCACCGCAGACGATCAGCCCGTACCATCGGCATCTGCAGCACCATCGCCGACAGAAGCGCCGGACACGGCGGGCATGCCTCCCGACAGCGGCGGCGCGCCTGCCGTCGCTCGCGCCGACACCCCGCAGTCCGATACGGCGCCCACCGCGACACCAACCGACACCCCTGGCCCGCAGACCGCCGACGCCACGCCGCCGCGCAGCGATGACGACGACAAACCGGAGTCGATGGATCGTTACGAAACGACTGTCCGCATCGAAAAGGGCGACACGCTGGAAAGCGTCCTGCGCGACATGGATTTCGCCCCCGACGAGATCCGCAAGGCCGCTGCCGCATTGAAGCCCGTGCTGAAGGGCGCCCGCCTGCCCGTCGGCGAAACCATCACGCTGCAGGTGCAGGCGCCGCAGGAAAGCGACGGCAAGCCGACGCTTCAAGCCCTGGTCATTCGCCCCGAAGCGCGCCGCGAGATCACGCTCGAGCGCAGCGCCGAGGGCACCTTCAGCGCCCGCCAGCGCACCTTCGAGGTGGTGCCCAAGCTGGTGCGCGCCTCGGGCGTCGTCAAAGGCTCGCTGCGCGGCAGTGCCGATGCCGCCGGCATTCCACCGTCCGTGTTGGCCGAGATGCTGCGCGCCTTCTCCTGGGACGTGAACCTGCAATACGACGTCAAGGGTGGCGACCGCTTCGCGGTGCTGATCGAGCAAGCCTACACAACCGATGGCCGCCTGGTCAGCCCCGGTCGTGTGCTGTGGGCCCAGCTGACGACCGGCGGCGGCAAGAACACCTACAATGTCTATCGCTTCAAGCCCGCGCGCGGCGCCGAGTTTTTCTACTACGGCAACGGACAAAGCGTGGTGAAGTCGCTGCTGCGCACGCCCATGGGCCTGAACCGCCTGTCCTCGGGCTTCGGCATGCGCAGTCATCCGATCATGGGCTTCACGGCGATGCATACCGGCGTCGACTTCGCGGCCGCGTACGGCACGCCGATCCTGGCCGCCGGCGCCGGCACCGTGGTGGCCGCCGGCCCCTACGGCGGCTACGGCAACTGGGTGAAGATCGATCATGGCGGCGGCATCGCCACCGGATACGCGCACATGGCGCGCTACGCCCCCGGCATCCGTCCCGGTGCGCGCGTTCATCAGGGCCAGGTCGTAGGATTCGTCGGCAGCACCGGCATGTCGACCGGCCCGCACCTGCACTACGAGCTCCACCAGAAAGGCAGACCGGTCAACCCGCTCTCGGCGCGCGCCACGCAGCGCGCCGGCCTCGCCGGCAAGGACCTCGAGCGTTTCCGTGCTGTCGTGAACAAGACCGACCGCGCCCGCGACGGCGCCGAACTGATCGCCGCGCGCTAGCGCTCACAGCACGTCGAGCAACGCCTGCTGCAGGCCCACGCGCGCCACGCGCGGCAAAAATGCCGGGCGCACGCCGGTCGGCACGAACCGCCCGGCCGCCGGATCGAACGCGAACAGATCGCGGCTGACAACGGCATCGCCCTCGACAATGACATCGCTCAGATGTCGCGCACGGCGCATACCGTCGGGCAGCCGTTCCAGATGCACGATGAGTTCAAAGCTGCGCGCCAGCCGCCGCCGCACCTCTGTCGGCGACAACGCCGCATCACTGACGCGCAACTGGGCTTCCAGCCGCTCGAGGGCATCCTGCGGTGCCGTTGCACCGAGGCTCGCGGTCATCCCGTCAGTGCCCATCCAGGCGGCGTCGGCGATGCCGGGCACCACAGCCTCGGTGACACTGTCGACCAGCAGGCGATCCGGCCTCAGCGCCAGCGCTGCGGCAAACGCACTCGAGGGCGCGATACCGGCACTGCCCGCAACGATCAGCGGGATGTGATGCGGCGCGTTCAACTGCAGTTCGGCGCCACGCTCGATCGTGATGATGCGACTCTCGCCTGCAGCCACGCGCGCCAGGGCTGCCAGCAAGGCGGTCTTGCCCGTACCCGGCGCACCACTGACCAGCAGATTCAACCGGCTGCGCACGGCCAGGCGCAACACGCTTGCCATCTGCGGCGACAGCACGCCCTCGGCGACCAGCGAATCGAGGGTAACGGTGCGGGTCACCGGCCGGCTGATGACAAGATAGGGGCCGGCGGGCGCCAGCGGCGGCGCCGTGATGATCACCCGGGTACCGTCGTCCAGGCGGCGGTCGATCAGCGGTTCACGCTCGCCGGTGGCCGGGACGCCGGCCCGCTCGGCCAACCGCGCGACGATCCTGTCGAACTGACCTGCATCACCGAACGCCAGGCGCGCCGGTTCGAGCCGGCCACGGCGGTCGACGAATACCGACCCCGGCCCGTTGACGAAAATCGCCGACACCGTCTCGTCCCGCAGTACTGCTTCCAGCGGACCCAGGCCGAACAGTTCGTCGAAAGCCTGCTGTTCCAGCGCGTCGTGATCGGTCGGCGCAACCGTGATGGACGCCCCCGCCAGCGCCGACGTGACCACACCGCGCAGCCATTGCAGGATGTCACGACGCGGTGCCGGCGGGCGCGGCGCACTGGCACGCTGCTGTTCGACGATCGGCACAACCACGGCCAGGGCGGCGCTGACACTCACCACCGCCGGTGCCGGTGGTCCAGGCTGCGCTGCCGCCGCAGCATCGGGGGCAGTGGCCCGATCCGGCGACTTTGGCGCTTCGGATCGCGGCACAACCGACACCAGCGGCGAGGGCAGGTCGGGCAGCGCAACAGATGGTCCGCGCGCCGCCGAGGGCGCGTCGCCATTCCAGCCGGCGCCCGACGGGGGCTGTTGCGCGGCATCACGGTCGAAGGCAACCAGGGCCTCCGCTGGCGGTGTGCCCGCGAAGGCGGCAGCCATCGCGGTCGTGGAATCGGTCAGCACCGGCCAACCTTGGCGATAATTGTCGAGCAGCGCCACCACGATGCGACGCAGTTCGAAACTGGTCAATGTCACGCCGCGGGTCCGGAAATAGCCGTGGACCAGTTCCCCCAGGCGATAGGCGATGTCTCCGGCCGACATGCCGCCACGCAACGTCGAGTCGACCGGCTCACGCAATTGCGCAACCAGAGATGCCCAGGTTTCTTCAAGCTGCCGGCCGCGGTCGTTGTCGGACGGTTCGGGGAAGATGGCGCTGTAGCCGCCGCCCGTTGCCCCGTCAGCCGGCGCCGCCAGCGGCCGCGCGAGGATCGCCCGAAGTTCCGAGACACCATGAGGACGCATCGTGAATTCCGGGGACAGCGCCAGACGTTCATTGGTTCAAAGTGAACTGAGAATACCTTGCGTGAGCTACAATTGACATGAAAAAAGTAATAAATTTCCGTGGGTTAGACATATCACGGCAAAAGTCACGGGCGGTGAATCGTTTACGGTAGGTCATTGAGGTGTAACGTTAATTTATCGCGAAACCACTGAACCCACCATTCCCCAGGTGGTTGCGGCAGCGTATTCAAGCGGTGTGTGATTGAGATTGGCGACCGCGACACAGGCTGTGGGAAATGCGTCGACTGCTGCCCGCCGGCCGACCCGGCGTGATTGCCCGGGAGCGTCTGCGCTGGAGCGGCAGCCTGGCGATTGCCCTCGGGCTGCACGCGACGGTCGTGGCGATGATCATCGGCATGACCAGCCCGGCAACACGACCGACGCCCGATGTCACCGAAATCGAGGTCTCCCTCGTCGACCCACCGCCGCTGGTCCCGCCCCCGAAGGCGGCGCCACCCCCGGAACCGGACAGGCCACCAGGGCCAAGACCGGTCCCACCGGCAGAAACCGCCGTGCCGCCAGTCCCGCCACCATCGGCGCCCGGCCCGCAGGCCGACGCCAACAGCCCCGCACCGCAGGCACCACCGGCGCTGCCGTTCCACGACGGCGGCTTCTCGATTACCCCCGGCTCACCCCCGACCACCGCTGCCGATGCCCGGACGGCGCCACCGTCCACGCCGGATCCGTTCGCGCTGTGGTCGCCGCGCCTGCCGACGCCGCCAGCACCTCAAACCACGCCGGCCGAACCCGCGGCGCGGTTGTCGCCTCTGGTGGTCACCGCAGGCGCACGACACGATCCCCGCCAGCCGGCTTACCCGGCCGAGGCCCGCGCCAGGGGCGAGCAGGGCGACGTGCTGATCGAGATCGAGCTTGATCCCAGCGGCGCCCTGCGCAGCACGCGCCTGAAAAAGTCCAGCGGCCATGCCAGCCTGGATACCGCCGCGCTGCAGTCGGCGCGCAGCTTGCGGTTCCGCCCGCCGCGGCCGCCGCCCGGCATCGTGCTGCGGCACGCCATCCTGGTCGAGGTCCCGTTCAGCTTCCGGTTAGAATGACGCATTGCCCACGCTTGCACCCGCCGGCCAGTTCCGCCATGGTCCGCCGCGTTCGATCATCGCCAGGGGATACGCATGCGCTGGACCACATTGCTGACGGCCCTCGTCGCGCTCCTTGCCGTGAGCGCGAACAGTTTCGCTCAAAGCAAGACGGTGGCTCCGATGGACAAGGAAAACACGCTCTACATCGACCTCAAGGATGGCCGCGTCGTCATCCAGATGCGGCCCGATCTGGCGCCCAAGCATGTCGCGCAGATCAAGAAGCTGGCCCGCGAAGGCAAGTACGACGGCGTCGTGTTCCACCGCGTCATCGCCGGCTTCATGGCCCAGACGGGCGACCCCGAGGGCACCGGCACCGGCGGCATGGGCGATCGGCTGCCGGCCGAATTCTCCAAGGAGCCGCATGTGCGCGGCACCATGTCCATGGCGCGCACCAACGATCCCAACAGTGCCCGCAGCCAGTTCTTCATCTGCTTCGACAAGGCCGACTTCCTCGACGGCAAGTACACCGTCTGGGGCAAGGTCGTGTCGGGCATGGAGTTCGTCGACAAGATCAAGAAGGGCGAGCCGCCGCAGAACCCCGACAAGATGCTGAAGGTCCGGGTCGCCGCCGACGTGAAGGAATAGCCGCGCAGCACCCGACCATGGCGCGTCCGGTCGACCAGCCCCGCGCCGCGCCACCGACAGACCGGCGCATCCCCCTGGCGGCCTTGCTGCTGGGGGTCGCCAGCCTGATCCCGTTCGTCGCAGCGGCCGCCGCTGCGACGCTGGCATCAAGTCCCACCCAGCGGCTTTACGGTTACGTCGCGCTGATCAGCTACAGCGCCTGCGTGATCTCGTTCCTTGGCGCCATCCACGCCGGTGCGGCGCTGCGCGAGGCGCCGCTGCCCGGCGCGCGACTGGCTGCTGCCGCCATCGCGCCGTTGCTGGCGTGGCTCGCCCTGGCGCTGGGTGAACGCAACGGGCTGACGATGATGGCCGCGACCCTGCTTCTTGTGCTGGCCTACGACATCACCGCAGCCCGTCGCGGTTGGGTTGCACCCTGGTATCCACGCCTGCGCTGGCCGCTGACAGGCGTGATGCTGGTCAGCCTGCTGGCCGCACGCCAGTTCGGCCCGATCTGACCAGGCCTACTTCGTGACGAAGTGGAACGCCTTGGCGATCACCTGCCAACGACCATCGATCTTCAGCAGGGTCAGGTAGTCCGTGTAGTAACGCGGCGGCAGCTGGCACTCGACCTTGGCGAACGCCGTGGTCGGTCCGCTGAAATCGATCGACACGATGCGATCGCGCCGTTCGTCGCCCTTGGACTTGGCCGAGGGCCGGCTTTCCACGGCCTTGAACCAGTCGGCCCGCGGCAGGTCGCCGGCCGTGCCGTCGTTGGTCACGCTGTAGAGATGCGAGGCCGGATGAAACGCCTCGCCCAGCTTCTTGGTGTCGCCTTCGTAGAGGCCATCGAAATACGTATGAAGAGTCTTTTCGACTTCAGCGATTTCCGATTGCATGTTTCCCTCCATTCAATGCCCGCGGACAATAGCGGTGGCGCGAAACTTGCTGCAAGAGGGACAACAAGGGGGACGCGCAGTGAAACAAGGGATGGGAGAGTGCGCCAGGCCATGAGCATCCACGTCGCGCTACATCACCGGACCACGTACGTTTATGACCGACCGGTGACACTGGGCCCGCAGATCGTGCGTCTACGTCCCGCGCCGCACTGCCGAACGCCGATCCTGTCCTATGCGCTGAAAGTCGAGCCCGCCGGACACTTCATCAACTGGCAACAGGATCCGCAGGGCAACTATCTCGCACGGCTCGTGTTTCCTGAGCCGGCGTCGCGCTTCGAGGTCACGGTCGACCTGGTCGCCGACATGGCGGTGATCAATCCGTTCGACTTTTTTCTCGCCCCCGACGCTGAGGAATATCCGTTCCAGTACGACCCGACCCTGTCGGCGGACCTGGCACCGTTTCGCAAGACGTCACCGCCGGGTCCACGGCTGGCCGCCTGGCTGGCGCGTGTCGACCGATCGCCCAAGCGCAGCGTCGATTTCCTCGTCGCGCTGAACCGCCGGCTGCAGCAGGATATCGGTTACGTCATCCGCATGGAGCCCGGCATCCAGACCTTCGAGGACACGCTGGAGCTGGGCAAAGGATCATGTCGCGACACCGGCTGGTTGCTGGTGAACATCTTGCGGCATCTCGGCTTCGCCGCGCGGTTCGTTTCGGGCTACCTGGTCCAGCTCACGGCGGATGAGAAACCGTTGGACGGACCGGAAGGCCCGGCCCAGGACTTCACGGACCTTCACGCCTGGTGCGAGGTCTATCTTCCCGGCGCCGGCTGGATCGGCCTCGATCCAACCTCCGGCCTGATGGCAGGCGAAGGCCACATTCCGCTCGCTGCCACGCCGGAACCGCAAAGCGCGGCGCCGGTCGAAGGCCTGGTCGGCAAAGCGGACGTCGACTTCGCCTTCACCATGTCGGTGGCACGGGTCCGCGAGACACCGCGCACCACCAAGCCCTACGCCGACGAAACATGGCGCCGCATCGTCGCGCTGGGCGATACGATCGATCGCGACTTGGCCAGCAGCCGCATGGGCCTGACCATGGGCGGCGAGCCGACCTTCGTGTCGGTCGACGACATGGATGGCGCCGAATGGAATACCGAAGCACTGGGCGCTAACAAGCGCCGTATCGCCGGCAACCTGTTCCGACGGCTGGTGCGCCGTTTCGGCAGCGGATCGCTGCTGCACTACGGACAGGGCAAGTGGTACCCGGGCGAGCAGCTGCCGCGCTGGGCGCTGACGGCGTTCTGGCGCAAGGACGGTGAGCCGATCTGGCGCGACCCGCGCCTGATCGCCCATGAAGAAAAGCCCAACGGAGCCGACGCGATCCTTGCCGGTCGTTTCGCACACATCCTGGCCGAGCGGCTGCAGATCGATCCGGGCTTCGCGCTGCCGGCATTCGAGGACACTTGGTACTACCTGTGGCGCGAGCGGCGTCTGCCGGTGAACGTCGACCCCGCCGACTCCAACCTGAAGGACCCGCTCGAACGCGCCCGGCTCGCGCGCGTCTTCGAGCAGGGCCTGGAGAGCGTCGTCGGCCATGTGCTGCCGATCCAACGCGACCATGGGCGCGGCCGCCGCTGGCGCAGCGGGCCGTGGTTCGTACGGCCGCAAAGGCTCTATCTGATCCCCGGCGACTCGCCGATCGGCTATCGCCTGCCGCTCGATTCGCTGCCCTGGGCCACGGCCGACGACCAGACCTACTTCTATGACCCCGATCCATTGGTACCGCAGGCGCCCTTCCCGCCGCTGGACGCATTGCGCCGCGCGGCCGTGACGCGCCTGCAATCGCCGACGATGGCCGGCGGCGATGACCGGTCGCAAGCCTCATCATTGGCGCTCGGCGACAATGGTCGTACGCCCGAACCCGGAACCGGCGGCATGCCAGCCAAGGGGCAGTCGGCCGGCTGGATCATGCGCACCGCCATGTCGTTCGAGCCGCGCAACGGACACCTGCACGTGTTCATGCCGCCGACGGAGGATGCCGAGGACTATCTGCATCTGGTCGCTGCCGTCGAAAACACCGCCGAGGAGCTGGGCTGTCCGGTCTTCATTGAGGGCTATCAGCCGCCGTTCGATGCGCGTCTGTCGCAATTCTCGGTGACGCCCGATCCCGGCGTCATCGAGGTCAACATCCACCCGTCAGCCACCTGGCGCGACATCGTGGACAAGACCGAGATCGTCTACGAGGAGGCGCGCAATGTGCGGCTGGGTGCGCAGAAGTTCATGGTCGATGGCCGTCATACCGGCACCGGCGGCGGCAACCACGTCACCCTCGGCGGTGAATCGCCGGCGCAATCGCCACTGCTGCGCCGCCCCGATCTGCTGAAGAGCCTGCTGGGCTATTGGCTGAATCATCCGTCGCTCAGCTATCTGTTCTCCGGCCTCTTCATCGGCCCCACCAGCCAGCATCCGCGGGTCGATGAAGCGCGCAACGATGCACTGTTTGAACTCGAGATCGCCTTCCGCCAGATTGAAAGCGGCCGGGAAACGGCCCCTTGGCTGGTTGACCGCCTGTTCCGCAACCTGTTGGTCGACGTCACCGGCAACACGCACCGTGCCGAATTCTGCATCGACAAGCTTTTTGCCCCCGACAACGCCTCGGGCCGCCGCGGCCTGCTGGAACTGCGTGCGTTCGAGATGCCGCCACATCCGCGCATGAGCGTGGCCCAGCAGTTGCTGCTGCGCGGCCTGCTGGCCAGCTTCTGGCGCCAGCCCTACGACAAGAAACCGACCCGTTGGGGTACACGATTGCACGATGACTTCATGCTGCCGCACTTCATCTGGCAGGATTTCGGGGACGTCATCGAGGACCTGCGGCACGTCGGCTACGACATCGAGCCCGATTGGTTCCTGCCGCACTTCGAGTTCCGCTTCCCCGAGATCGGCGCCATCGCCCATCGCGGCATCGAACTGGAATTGCGCCATGCGCTCGAGCCCTGGCACGTGCTGGGTGAGGAAGGGACGGCCGGCGGCACGGCACGCTTTGTCGATTCATCGCTGGAGCGGCTGCAGGTCAAGCTGCGCGGCCTCAACGACAGCCGCCATGTCGTCGCCTGCGGCGGCCATGCCGTGCCGCTGCGCGCGACGGGCACACCAGGTGAATATGTCGCCGGTGTGCGCTATCGCGCCTGGCAACCGCCCAACGCGCTGCATCCCACGATCGGCGTGCATGCCCCGTTGATCTTCGACATCTACGACTCCTGGAGCGGCCGCTCGATCGGCGGCTGCACCTACCATGTCGTGCATCCCGGCGGTCGCAGCTACGACCGCTTCCCGGTGAATGCCAACGAGGCGGAGGCCCGCCGCCGCATCCGCTTCGCGCCGATCGGCCACACCACGGGTGCGATGGCAAGACCCCGCCCGCTCGACAATCCCGACCATCCGCTGACGCTGGATCTGCGCCGCGCCTGAACGGACCGCTCGCGCACGCAAGGTGGACCCCGCGGTCCACCTGTGCGATTCTGCCCCTCCGTCCACCACCGTTTCGGCGACATGAAGGCCCTGCGCACCCCGGAGGCGTCCCCCACCAAGGGCGCCTATGATGAGTTGGTCACGGGCCAGGGGACGATCCGCTACCACTGGCAGGCCCTGCTCAGCGTCGTGCGATCTCTGCCCGGCACCGGCTTTGCCGGGCGCGTCGAGCGGGCCCGCCTGCAGCTGGTCGAAGGCGGCGCCACCGGGATCGCCACGCCTGATGGTGCACCGCCGGTCGAAGCCTGGACCCTGGAGGGCCTTCCCCTGGTGGTGTCACCCTCGGACTGGCGCCTGCTGGAAGACGGCCTGACGCAACGCGCTCGCGTGCTGGACGCGGTACTGGCTGACATCTACGGCCCGCAACGCCTGCTGGCTGAGCGCGTCCTGCCGCCGGCGCTGCTGCACGCCAACCCACAATTCCTGCGTCCCTGTCACAGTCCGGATTCGTCATCGCCGGTGCGCCACCTGGTGACCTATGCCGCCGACGTCGTCCACATGCCGGACGGATCATGGGCCGTGCTGGCCGACCATACCCAGGCGCCGGCAGGCGCAGGTTATGCGCTGCACATCCGCCGCACGCTGGCGCGCGCACTGCCCGAGGCCTTCCGCGCCGTCGCCGTGCGCGACATCGGCCCGTTCTACGAACAGTGGCAGGAGACCTTGGCCGAGTTGGCGACTGGCGGCCGTGGCAATCCGCTGATCGCGCTGCTGACACCAGGCCCCTACGCACAGACCTACGTCGAACAGGTGTTCCTGGCCCGCGCCCTGGGCATGACCCTGGTCGAGGGTGCCGACCTCACGGTGCGTGCCGACGGTGTCGCGCTCAAGACACTCGAAGGACTGAAGCATGTCGATGTGCTGCTGCGCCGGCTGGACAGTGCCTATTGCGATCCGCTGGAACTGCGCGCCGATTCGACGCTGGGCGTCACCGGACTGCTGGGCGCCGCCCGCAGCGGCAAGGTGACGGTGGCGAATGCGCTGGGCAGCGGCGTGGTGGAGGCACCGGCGCTGGCACCCTTCCTGCCGGGACTGGCGCGCCACCTGCTGGGCGAGGATCTGCGACTGCCGGCGCTGGACGTCTGGTGGCTGGGCGAGAAGCCGGCGCTGGATCACGCGCTGGCGCATTTCGACTCGCTGGTCTTCCGGCCCGCCTTCGAGGCTGCCCCTTCCGGACGGCCGGCGCCTTCCGTTCCCGACGCCGACAGGCGTGCGCTTTACGACAACGTACGGGCTCAGCCTTCCGCCTGGCTGGCACAGCGCCGCGTGGTACCGTCGGTCGCGCCATCCTGGAGCGGCGAGGGTCTGCGTCCCGATCCATTGATCCTGCGCCTGTTCGTCGTGGCGCGTGACGGCGACTACACCCTGATGCCCGGTGGCTTTGCGCGCACACCGGCCAGCGACCCGCTGGCGCTGCCTGGCCGCCTGGATGGCCAGTTGCGCGACATCTGGGTGTTGGCCGAAGACGATGCCGACGTCGTCATCCCATCGTCGGCCCGCTTCCAACGACTGGCCGTCCAACGAGGCGTCGATCTGCAGAGCCGTATCGCCGACAACCTGTTCTGGCTCGGCCGCTACACCGAACGTCTCGACAATACCGCGCGATTGACCCGGGCCGCCCTATCGCGGGTCGCGCTCGGGCCGATGGGCCCCCGCGATCAGACCGAACTGCGCCAGCTCACACGGGCACTGAGCGACATGGGCCTGATCGGTGCTCAGGAAGCCCTGGCGCCGCCCGACAGCATGCTGCTGACGCAGACGCTGACGCGGTTCACCGCCGACGGTCGGCCGATCGCCGAAACGCTGCGTGCCATCAAGCGACTGGCGGCATCGACACGTGATCGTCTGTCGGCCGACATGATCGCGGCGCTGGATGCGTTGCTGGGCGCCATGAACCGCAGACTGGCGGCCGCGCGCGGTGACGTCGACCGGCAGCTCGCGGCGCTCGATGATCTGATCCGCTTCGTTGCCACCTTCGCCGGGCTGTCGCAGGAGAATGTCACGCGCGGTGCGGGCTGGCGTTTCCTTGATATCGGTCGCCGCCTGGAGCGCAGCCACTTCACCTGTCGCGGCGCGCTGTCGCCCTTTTCCTACACGCCGCTGGTGTGGGAGTCGGCCATGCGCCTGGCGCTCGAACTGTGCGACTCGACCATCACCTACCGCACACGCTATCTCGGCGCGCTCGAACCGGCGCCGGCGCTCGACCTGGTCCTACTCGATGACAGCAATCCGCGCGCGGTTGCGTTCCAGCTTCAGGCGATTCATCACCATCTCGCCGAGCTTGGCCGCACCACCGGCAGCACGGTTGATTTTGCGGCCGAGCCGCATGTCGGCGAATTGCGCGATGCCGTGATGATGTTCGCACGCGATGAGCGCGCCTGGCGACACGAAGGCCTGGCCCTGGCCCAGTTGCGCCATGCGCTCGACCGGCTGGAGCAGGCACTGGGGCAGCTGTCGGACGACCTCACCCGCAACTACTTCTCACTCGTACCGGCATCCCGCATGCTGGGCTTGCCGGTGGTGTGAGTTCGCCCATGCGTTACATCGTCTCGCATCGTACTTCGTACCGCTACGCCGCGACGGTCGATCTGGCGCAGCATATCGCGCACCTGCGGCCGCGCGCCTTTCCCGGTCAGGCTGTCACCGACTGCACCCTGCTGGTTGATCCGCCACCGAACGCGCACGCGCTGCACACGGACCACTTCGGTAATCTGGTCGACTCGTTTCGCATCGACCAGGCCCACACCGTGCTCATCATCGAGATGCGCTCGCATGTCGACGTCGCACTGCCGATACCACCTGATCCGGACACGACGCCGCCCTGGGAGACCGTGGCCGCCACGCTCGCGAGCGCCTTTCCCGCATCCGTGACAGCCGCCGAGTTCACACATCCCTCGCCCCTGGTCATGATCGGCCCCGAGGCTGCAGCCTATGCCCTGCCGTCGTTTCCGGCCGGGCGGCCGATCCTCGCCGGCGCCGTGGATCTGATCCACCGCATCCGAACCGACTTCACCTACACACCGGGCGCTACCGACGTCTCGACGCCCCTTGACGAGGTGTTCGCCCGCCGGCTGGGAGTCTGCCAGGACTTCGCCCATGTCGGGATCGCGGCGCTGCGTGCCCTGGGTCTCGCCGCCGGCTATGTCTCGGGCTACATCCGGACCTACCCGCGCGCCGGCGGCGCCGAGCTACGCGGTGCCGACGCCAGCCATGCCTGGATCGCGGTGTGGTGCGGCCCCGAAGCCGGCTGGGTCCACCTCGATCCGACCAACGACCTGATCGCGCGCGACGAGCATGTGATCGTCGCCTGGGGTCGCGATTTCTCCGACGTCAGCCCCGTCCGCGGCATGATCCTGGGCGGCGGTGCGCATCATTACGGCGTCAACGTCGAACTGCGGCCGATGCAGGCGGCGCCGGCTGATTGACCACGCGCAGCAAGCCTATCAGGCGCGCCAGCTCGGCCTGATGGCCGATCCCGAGCTTCGAGAAGACGTTTCGCAGATGTGTCTTGACGGTGTTGGGCGACACACCCAGCGCACGCGCCGTGTCGGGGATGGTGCCGTGCGCCGACATGGCGACCGCGACGTTCGCCTCGGCGTGGGTCAGCCCATGCGCCTCCATCAACAGCCGCGGCGAGACGCCGACTTTGCTGGCGGGATCCACGATGAACAGCAGCACCGCGGCATCCTTCAACGAGGCAGCGGCCAGCCGGTCGACATCCCGACCGCGCATGGGGGTGGCCAGGATGGTCAGGGGATAGCTGTCGTCGGAGCGCGGCACGCTGATGGCCGCCATTGGTGTGCCCTGCAGGCTCTTTTGCACCAATGCCTCGATACGCCGGGTATGTAGCGATGACGTGTGCGATACGCTCCTCCGCCCCAGACGCAACGGCCCCCGCGCATCATCCAATGCCAGCGCTGCTGCGTTGGCGAAAACGATCTTGCCGCGACGATCGAGCAGGATCACACCGATAGCGAGGCGATCCAACGATTCATAGGCTTGGTGCTGCAAGGCCTTGTAGGCATCGACGCGAAACCCGAGTTGAACCGACCGCCGCAGATGCGGCGCTAAGGCCGTTAGCAACCGCTGCTCGGCCTCACCATAGGGACCCTGACGGAAGGGGCGGTTCAGGCTGACGCCGACGCCGAATTCCGTTTTCTGCGTCAGCCCGATCATGAGGCTATGACTGACATCGCTGGGCCGCAGGACCTCGTCGAAGAAGGCTGTTCGACGCAGGTCAGCGGCCGGCAGGATACGGTCCGTCGGCACGGCGACGCCGACTGGACTGGTCGTCCACATGTACTGGGTCCACGGGTTGAGGACATGACGGCTGCCGAGTTGGCGGATGGACTCCTCGCTGACATTGGTGTGATGCGTGAAGTAGAGGGCCTCGTGCAGTCCCGACTGCCCCATCAGGATGCCGCCGCTGCTGTGAGTCAGTGTCGCGATCTGCTGGATTGCCGAGTCCCACAGATGCGGATCCATGGCGGCGTCGTATATCCGGTCCAGCAAGGCTGATGATATTTCATCGCTATCGCGCAAAATATCCCCTCGCATGTGCGGGAGATCCACGATGACAGCGCTGGAGCCGCAAGACATCACCCGATCGGGTGAGGCGCGCCGCCGCATGCGATGATGGTCCGCCGCGCATTCGCGGCCGGCGTGCAGTCGATGCGAACTGAACGACGGCGATTTTTCACCCGATCGGGTGAGGCACTGCCGCATCGGCGTCGCCACAATACGTCATGACCAAAACCCGCCATGCACCAGGGCATCGGCATGTTCGGGGAGGCACGGGATGCGCATCGAGCACGATCCCCCTGAGGCGCTGCTGGACCTGATCTATGACGCCGCAGCCGACAGCCGGCTGTGGCCCTCGATCTTTCGCGAGGTCGCCGGCCTGACCAACAGTGCCGCCGGGGTTCTGCTGTTCCAGTCGGACACGACGCACACCATTTATTTCGAGCACAACTACGGCGGTGACGCCGCCGCTGTCCGCGCCCTCAAGGAACGGCATGTGCTCAATCCGTGGACACATTACATGTGGTCCAACAACCCGGTCGGCCGCGCCATCCCGTCGGACCAGATCCTGCCGCTGGCGGATCTGCGACGCACCGCCTTCTATGACGAGGTGCTGCGGCCCCAGGGCCTGGGACATAGCGCCATGATCGGCCTGTCGCTGACGCCGAACCCCGGCCTCGGTGCCGGCCTGAGCATGAACCGAGGGCCGCGCCAGGGTCCGTACGACAACCGCGAGCTTCGCCTGATCGAGGCCCTGTTCCCGCACCTGCGTCGCTCGGTGCGGCTGGGCTTCCGCATCGAGGCTTATCGGGCACTGCGCAACGGCGAGTACCGAACGCTCGACAGGCTGGCGGTCGGCATCGTCCTGCTCGACCGTCAGGCCCGCATTGTCTACAGCAACGCTGCCGCCCGCGCGCTCGACGGCGAGGATAAACCGTTGCGACTGGGAGGCGGACGCGTGGCGCACAGTTCCCCGTCGCACACCCGTCGACTTGACCACCTCGTGCAGGCGACATTGCACCACGTGCCGATGACGGCCATCGGCGTCCCCTGCCCGGATGACGGCCGCGTGGTCACGGTTCTGGCCTCGTCGGTGCGGGGCGAGGATCTGGGGCGCTTTGCCGACGCCCACATGAAGGATGCCGCGGTGATCCTGTTCATCTCGGATCCTGTCGCCAAGATGGCGGTCCCCGCGTCCTGGCTGATGGACACCTACCGGATGACTCCGGCGGAAGCCGACGTGGCTGTCGCCACGGCATCCTATGGCGGCGCTTTCCATGCCGCGCAGCGCCTCAACCTGTCGCCCAACACGGTCAAATCGCATCTCGCCCGTGTCTTCGCGAAGACCGGCGTCAGCGGGCAAGGAAAATTGTCAGAGCTGATCGCATCGCTCGGCATGGCGCTGTCGGCCTAGCGATCCATCCGCGAGCGCTGCGATGGGCCCACCGAATGACCCGCCACCGGCCCTGCTGGACCTGATCTACGATGCCGCCACCGACGGCAACCTCTGGATCGCCACGCTGCTGCGGCTCGTGGACATGACCGGCAGCGACCACGGTGTCCTGCACGCGCGGTCGTCTGGTTTCAACATGATCTGCATCGCGACCCGGCCACTGGACGGCACGGACGCGGTCGAGGCTGGGATGTCACCGCTCAGCCCCTGGACGCGCACGGGTGCGCACCCGGCAACCGGCGCCGTGGCCTTTTCCGACGCTGCGGTCCCTTATGAGCTCTTCACATCCGCCGGCTTCCTTGACGAGGGGCGGTCTTCACAGGAACAGGCGGCCCATGACGTCGTGGTCCCGATTGCGGCGACGCGGACACTCATCGCCGCCTTCCGCCTGCAACGGAACGAAGACCGGGGACGATTCGGAGAGGCGGACTACCATCTGCTCGCCCGCCTGGCGCCGCATATGTCCCGCTCGCTGCGTCTGGGATTCCGGATCGACGGCTATCGCGCACTGCGACGGGCAGAAAGCCGTGTCCTGGATCAGTTCACGGGCGGCGTCGTCCTGCTCGACGCGACGGATGCTGTCCTGTTCGCCAATGCGGCCGCCCACGCCATGATGTCCGCGGGCGGCCCTCTGCGCATGCAGGATCGCACCCTGCTGTGCGCATCGGCGCCGCACGCCCACCAGTTCGACGCCCTGATCCAGGGGGCCCGCCACGGCACGCCGACGGCGACCATGGGCCTGCCGCATCCGGCCGACGGGCGTCTGGTGACGATCGTCGTGTCGCCGGTGCACGGTCCCGACATCAGCCTGTTCGCCGAACCGCACATGCGCGACGCACAGACGATGATCTTCGTGTTCGATCCGGCGGCCGCGGCGGAAGTTCCGCTGGATTGGATCATCAGTGCCTACGGTCTCACCCCAGCCGAGGCGCGCGTCGCGCTGCTCACGGCGCGCGGCCGCTCGGTGGGCGAGACCGCGGCCCGTCTCAGCCTGTCGTCCAATACCGTCAAGACCCATCTGCGCCGCGTCTTTGCCAAGACGGGCGCAGCCGGCCAGGTTGAACTCGCCGGCATGCTGGCCGCCATCCGCGGATTGGCCGGCGGCCACTCGCGGCCGATCTAGGTCGCTCAGATCGGACCGTTGGGCGCCACCAGGATCTTGCCGGACCGCTCGCCTTCCTGGGCCCGTTTCAGGGCGGCCTTGATGTCGTCGATGGCATAGATCTTCTCGACCGGCGCCGCGAGCTTGCCATCCATCAGCTGGCGGCCGAGATCGGCGTAGATGTCGCGGATTTGGGCCAGGCTGCGCTTGGCCATGAAGCGGCCCAGCATGAAGCCGGTGAGCGTCAATCCGCGATAGATCAACTCGCCGCGCCCCACTGTGGGATCCTCGCCGCTCATGGCGCCGTAATTGCAGACCACGCCGCCATCGGCGACGCAGGCAGCCAGCCGCGCCGTCGCGGCGCCGGATACCGCATCGAGCCCCAGCCGCACCGGCGCACCGCCGGTTGCCGCCGCCACACGCTCGGCGAGGTCCGGGCCATCGACGACACAGGCATCGGCACCCAACGCCTTGAGGTCGGCGAGCAGCGACTCGCGGCGTACGATGTTCACGGTTCGCAATCCACGCGCCTTGGCGAGCGGGATCACCAAGCGGCCCACCGCCGAGTTGGCGACGTTTTGTGCCACCCAGTCGCCCGGCTTCAGGGTCGCCAGGTCCGTCAGCATCAGAAGTGCCGTCGGCGGATTGATGCGCAGCATGGCGGCCTGCTTCAGATCGAGTCCGGCTGGCACGGCGATGACGTCGTCGCCGCTCACCCGGCGCTTCTGGGCCCAGTTTTCGCGCTGCAGATTGATGACCAGGTCGCCGGCCTTGACATGCGAAACGCCGGCACCGACCGCCGTCACCCGCCCGATGCATTCGGCCCCGGGCGTCGACGGCAGCGGCGGTTTCAATCGATAGCTGCCCTTGCAGAACCAGACATCGGCCGGGTTGATGGGAAACAGCAGCACGTCGAACACCACCTCGCCCGGCCCCGGCGCTCCCACATCGGGCACCTCGGCGCAGCGCGCGACCTGCTCCGGCACGCCGTAGCTATCAAGCAATACACGCTTCATTCTGTCCTCCACTTGCCGGCGTCACGCCCAGCGCGTCGTTGAAGTGTCATGGCGAGGTTATTCGATTGTCACCTCGGCGCCATAGACACTCTTTGCATCGGGCGACGACTGCTTGAGGATCACGCACATGACCCGGATTCTGGTTCTGTCGGACCTGCACCTGTCACCGACCCACGGCTTCTTCTGGGACAACTGGGCTCTGGCTCGGGACGCAGCGAACGCGATGGCGCCCGCGGCCGTCATCGTCACTGGCGACCTCTGCATCAACGGTCCCGACAGCGACGGCGAGATCGCATTCGCCGCTGCGGCGTTGCGGCGGCTGGCGCCGCATACCCTGGCACTGCCGGGCAACCATGACGTGGGCGACGAACCGCCCGGACAGGACGCCGAGCAGCTCATCGATGAGCCGCGACTGTCGCGCTGGAACGCGGCCTTCGGCACGGACTGCTGGTCGCTCGATCTCGATGCATGGCGCCTGGTCGGTGTGAACGCCCAGCTGTTCGGCTCCGGCCTGGCCGCCGAGGCCGTCCAGGATGCATGGCTCGACACGGCTTTTGCCAGCGCGGCAGGACGGCGCATCGCACTCTTCCTGCACAAGCCGCTGTTCCTCGAGTCGGCAGATGAGGTCGAGCCGACCGCCGGCAGCCTCAATCTGCCGCCGCGGCAGGCCCTGATGGAGAAACTCCGCACTGCGGATGTCTCGATGGTCGTCAGCGGCCATCTGCATCAGTACCGCGACCGTACCGTCGATGGCTTGCGGCACGTGTGGGCCCCGTCGACCGCCTTCATGACCAACCATCCGCTGGGCGGCGATCCACGGCCGGGCATGCTCGCTATCGACTTCGCCGGGCCGGAACCGGTCGTCGACCTTCTGCGGCCGCCGGGCCTGGTCGAATTCGATCTCGCCGCGATCAAGGGCCACGGCCGCTACAAGTTCCTGCGCGACATGCCGGCCTGTCCGCCGCAAGCGGCGTAGGCGGGACGCGCCTCACTCCAGCTTCACGCCCAGGTCGCGCACCAACGGGATCATGCGGGCCTTGAGCCGCTCGTAGTCGGCCGCCATCGCCTCGTGGGTGAGCGGCTTTTCGTGAAGGCCGAAGGTATCGTACATCTTGCGGCCGCCCTCCGAGTCGGCCGCTTCGACCCACAAGGCCGACAGCCGCTTGACGATCTCCAGGGATGTTCCGGTCGGCGCAAAGAGGCCAAGCCAGCCGAACAGGTTGAAGGCGTCGTGCGTGAAGCCCTGCTCGGCCATTGTTGGCAGATCCGGGAACTTGGTGTTGCGGCGCGGTGCCGGCAGCGCGATCAGCCGGATCGTGCCGTTGGTCAGCAGCGGCCGCAGTGCCTGGTAGCTACCCATGGCCGCCTGCAGTGATCCGGAACCCATGTCCTGCCACATCGGGCCTTCGCCGCGATAGTGCACGATCTCCATCTTGATGCCGTAGAGTTCATTCAACTTGGCGCACACGATGTGGGCACCGGACCCTGGCGCCCACGAACCGAAGCTGACCTTGTTCTTGCGGGCGTAGTCGATCAGTTCGGCAACCGTCTTGACCGGCAGCGACTTGTGCACGGCCACCGGCAGTTCGCCTGACGACGTGGCGGACACCGGCACGAAATCCTTATCGGGATCAAAGCCGAGGTTGCTGTAGAGTACGCGGTTCTGCACCAGCGTCCCTGACACGGTATGCAGGAACGTGTAGCCATCCGGCGCGGCGCGCGACACCAGGGCCGCGCCGATGTTGCCGCCGGCGCCCGGCTTGTTGTCGATGATGATCTGCTGGCTCAGTTTCTTGGACGCGTATTCGCCGAACACGCGGGCGATCCCGTCGGTGAGACCGCCGGGTGCGAAATTCACCACGATGGTGATCGGCTTGGCGGGCCAGGCCCCCTGCCCCTGGCCGACGGACGGCGCCGCAACGAGCCCGGAACCGGCCAGCGCCGCAGCGCCGGCGATGAACGGACGACGGCGAATAGAGCGCATATCCTGTCCTCCCTGAAACCCTGCGCGCATTCTGTCGGCGTACGCGCTTGCTGCCTGTCGGCCATTGCATCGTGCAGATGTGGTCTTCCGCCGGCAAGGAATTTGCTTGTAAGCTGTACAGGCAGTCGAACGGGAGCACGGAGACAGGACCGATATGGCGGCGATGGCAGCGTTCGATGAAATGCGCAGCGCTCCCGAGGGTGTGCGCGCCCCCTACCGAGCCATTGACCGCTGGCTGCAGAACACACCCATGGAGACCATCGAGGCCAAGCGCCGCGAGGTCGACGCCTTTTATCATCGTGCTGGCATTACTTTCGGCGCCTACGGCGCCGTCGGTGGGCATGAGACCACGATCCCGTTCGACATCATTCCCCGGGTGATCGCGGCCGACGAGTGGGCGTTCCTTGAACGCGGCCTGTCGCAGCGGGTGCGGGCGCTGAACGCCTTCCTGGCCGATGCCTACGGCGCCCGCGAGATCTGCCGTGCCGGCATCATCCCCGAGGCCCAGCTGCTGCTGAACGGCGAGTTCGCGCCGCTGGCCCAGGACCTGAAGCTGCCGGGCGACATCCACGTGCATATCGCCGGCATCGACATGGTGCGGGTCGGCGAGCAGGAGTTCTATGTCCTGGAGGACAACGTCCGCACGCCATCGGGCATCTCCTACGTGCTGGAGAACCGCGAGGTGATGATGCGGCTGGCGCCCGAGTTGTTCTCGCGCATGGCCGTGCGGCCGGTCGCCAGCTACACCGAGGAATTGCTGAACACCTTGCGCTCGGTGTCGTTCAGCGACGACGGCGAGCCCAATGTCGTGCTGCTGACGCCGGGCCACTACAACAGTGCCTATTTCGAGCACGCCTTCCTGGCCGACGAGATGGGCATCGAGCTGGTCGAGGGTACCGACCTGTTCGTCGATGAGGGCCGTGTCTTCATGCGCACGCCGCGCGGTCCTCAGCGCGTCGACGTGATCTACCGGCGCATCGACGACTCGTTCCTCGACCCGCTGGCCTTCCGGCCCGACTCCTTCCTCGGCGTGCCGGGCCTGGTAGGTGCGCTGCGCATGGGCCGGGTCAACGTCGTCAACGCCATCGGCAACGGCGTGGCCGACGACAAGTCGACCTACCTCTACGTGCCCGACATGATCCGCTTCTATCTCAGCGAGGAGCCGATCCTGCGCAACGTACCGACCTGGCGTGGCGATAAGGCCGACGACTTCACGTACATCCTCGAGCACCTGCCCGAGATCGTGGTCAAGGAGGTCCACGGCTCGGGCGGCAAGGGCATGCTGGTGGGGCCGACCTCGACCAAGACCGAGATCGAGGAGTTCCGCGCCCTGCTGAAGGCCCGGCCCGATGCCTATATCGCGCAGCCAACCCTGGCACTCAGCACCTGCCCCACCTTCGTCGACCAGGGTGTGGCGCCGCGCCACGTCGATCTGAGGCCCTTCATCCTGTCGCGCCGCAGCGGCGAGGTGTTCATCACCCCCGGAGGGCTGACGCGCGTGGCGCTGAAGGAAGGCTCGCTGGTGGTGAACTCGAGCCAGGGCGGCGGCACCAAGGATACCTGGGTCCTGGGCGCCCGCGGCGATGCCACATCATGAAAGTAAGGGTGAGGGGAAACGCCCATGCTGAGTAGCACGGCCAAGAATCTGTACTGGATGGGCCGCTACCTGCACCGGGCGAAGAATACGGCACGCGTCCTGGAATCGACACAGCGCATGGCGCTGCAATCCGGCACGGCCGAGGCCGGCGTGGTCGCCGACGTCTATTCCCTGCGCACCGAATTCCTTGCCCGCTACCCGCAAGGCGCGCTGGCCGACCTGCTCGACTTCATGACGCTCGACGACAGCAATCCGTCGAGCCTGGTCAACACCGTGCGGGCGGCCCGCAACAATGCCCGGGCCGAGCGCAACAACCTCACCGTCGACGTCTGGGAGAGCCTCAACGCGTTGTGGCTGGATGTGGCGGCTCAAACCCGGCTGCCGCGGGCCATGGTCGATCGCGGCGCCCTGCTGGAACTGGTCAAGAAGCAGACCACCATGATCGCCGGCGCCGCGCAGTCGACCCTGCTGCGCGACGATGCCTACTGCTTTCTGCAGTTGGGCAGCTACCTGGAGCGGGCGGACAACACCACGCGCGTGCTGGACGTGAAGTTCCATCGCCTGTGCCCGGACGGCGATCCCCGGCACGGCAGCACCGACTATTACGAATGGTCGGAGATCCTGGCCTGCGTCGGCGCCGTGCGCACATACCGGCGCATCTATCACAGCCGCATCGAGGCCGCGCGGGTGGCCGAGCTGATGGTTCTGCGCCGCGACCTGCCGCGATCGGTGCACCATTGCCTGTGGCAGGTCGATCTCAGCATGCGCGAGCTGTCCGAGACCTATGGCACGCGCGGCGAGGCCGACCGTCAGGCCGGCGCCCTGCATGCCCACGTCCGCTACGCCCGCATCGAGGACGTGTTCGCCACCGGCCTGCGCCCCTACCTCGAAGACCTCGGCTTGCGCATGGCGCAACTGAGCGAGGACATCGGCCGCCAGTTCCTGTTCGATTGAGGTGCAAGACCTGCATGCGCGTCGCCGTCAACCACGTCACCCGCTTTCGCTTCGCCGAACCGGCGCGGCATTCGATCCATGACACGCGGCTGGTGCCGCGGCCCGCCGCCGGCCAGCGGCTGGTGTCATGGTCGGTGCGGGGGCCGGGGCGACGGGCCGAATGGCGTGACGGCCACGGCAACACCGTGACCACGTTCTCGGTGGCGCAGCGCCACAGCGAGGTCGCGATCGCCGTCGAGGGCGTCTACGAATGGGTGGGCGACGACAGCTGGCTGCACTATGCCGAGCGCGAGCCGCTGCCGGCGACGTTCTGGCTGCGCAACCACGGCCTGGGCCGCCACGATGCGCGCTTCGACCCGCTGATCGCCGACCTGGTTCCCCGCACCACCGACACCGCCGACCATGTCCCGATGCTGCACGAGCTGATGCGCCGCGTACACGATCGCATCACCTACAAGGTCGGCGTGTCGGACGTGAGGACCGATGCGCTGAGCGCGTTCGACCGCGGCGAAGGGGTATGCCAGGACCTGGCGCAGATCTTCGTCGCCTGCTGCCGGCGGCTGGGCGTGCCGGCGCGCTATGCCAGCGGCTACCTGCGCACCGACGACGGCAACAAGGTCGGCTCGCCCTGCCCGGCGTGGGCCGAAGCACTGGTGACGGGGCTGGGCTGGGTCGGTTTCGATCCGGCCAACAGCGCCTCCACGACGCACGACTACCTGAAGCTGGCGGTGGGTCTCGACTACACCGAAGCCGCGCCCGTGACCGGCCGCCGCATCGGTCCTGGCGGCGAGGCCGAGATGACCGTCGAAGCGACGGTTAAACGAATCGGCTGAGGCCCTGCTAGCCCGGGTTCGCGGCGCAGCGGCTGGCGGCCGTGCGGGCGGCGCCATCCCAGTTGGCACCGGCCGGTGTATTGGTCAGGCGGCGCCAGCCGATGCGCATGGCGCCATCCGGCTGCGGCTCGACCTGGAAGCTCGCCACCGGATCCACCGGCTGCGGCTGGACCCGCGGCCACAGGTTGACGTAGGCCGAGCGCTTGGGCGGCGCCGACACCACCGGCGCGGTGACGAACTCGCGCCACATGGCCTTGGCCAGGCAGTTGGCCAGCGCATCGTGGCCGAACGACGACGTGGCCAGCCACGCCGTCTCGCCCATCTGGGCCTGCGCCGCGCCTGATGGCCCCCAGCAGATCGCCGCCACCGACGCCAGGACGGCAGCCCATCGCACCCTGCCGGCCGTCGAGTGTTTGCCACGCATGTCAGGCCCCGCTTGCGCTGTGTCGGCCTGCCGATCCGGCAGACTGACGTCCCCGGTTGTTCCCGCCCGCGCATGGTCCGCCAATGGCCGGCCGGTTGCAAGCGCATGCGGCGCGCGGCAAGACAAAGGGCCGAGGGCTGGGCCATAGTCCCGGCATTGGAGCGAGCCGGAAACCACGATGACTTACTGCGTCGGCATGTGTCTCAAGGACGGACTGGTGATGCTGTCGGACTCGCGCACCAGCGCCGGCGTCGACAACATCGCCACCTTCCGCAAGATGACGGTATGGGAGCGGCCGGGCGAGCGGCTGCTGGTGCTGTTGAGCGCCGGCTACCTCGGCGTTACGCAGACCATCGTCAATCACCTCGAGGCCGGCCTCGAACCCGACGCCCGCAAGCTCACCGACGTGCCCTCGATGTTCCATGCCGCGCAGCTGGTCGGCGAGGCGATCCGGCTGGTCTACCGCATCCACGGCAAGGCACTGGAGGAGATGAACGCCGCATCGTTCAACGTCAGCTTCCTGCTGGGCGGCCAGATCAAGGGTGACGAGCACCGGCTGTTCGAGATCTATGCTGCCGGCAACTTCATCCAGGCCAGCGACCGTACGCCCTTCCTGCAGATCGGCGAGCACAAGTACGGCAAGCCGATCCTCGACCGGGCGCTGGGCTGGGAGACAGACCTGCGGGCTGCCGCCAAGCTGGCGCTGGTGTCGATGGACAGCACCTTGCGCTCCAACCTGTCGGTCGGCCTGCCGCTCGACCTGTTGGTCTATCGCCGCGACGCCTTCACGCCGGAGATCCGCCGCACCATCGACGGCGATGATCCCTATTTCCGCACCATCCGCGACGGCTGGTCGCGCTCCCTGCGCGAGGCCCACCAGCGCCTGCCCGACGTGCCGTGGTGACGCATTGTGCCCATACAATTTTGCACTGCGGGCTGCCTTGCATCGGGCGGGGGCCATCGTTAGGTTGCGCCGCCCTTGTGGGCGCCCGTCCGGGGCAGTGCCGGACGCATTTCCAACGGACCCGCAACCATGGCCTTCATCGCCGAACGCCTCAGCCGCATCAAGCCATCTCCCACGACTGCCGCGCAGGGCAAATTCCTGGAGATGAAAGCGGCCGGTAAAGACGTGATCGGCCTGGCGGCGGGCGAGCCCGATTTCCCGACCCCCGAGCACATCAAGGAAGCCGCCTACAAGGCGATCCGCGAGAACGACACCAAGTACACCGCCGTCCCCGGCACCCCGGCGTTGCGCCAGGCGATCTGCGGCAAGCTCAAGCGCGATCATGGACTGGAGTACGCGCCGGGCCAGGTCGTCGTCGGCAGCGGCGGCAAGCAGATCATCTTCAACGCCATGCTGGCCACGCTCGACGCCGGCGACGAGGTGATCGTGCCGGCGCCCTACTGGGTCTCGTACCCGGAGATGGTGCTGGTCGCCGACGGCACGCCGGTGATCGTGAACTGCCCGGAGTCCAACGGCTTCAAGCTGCAGCCCGAGGATCTCGAGCGCGCGATCACGCCCAAGACCAAGTGGGTGATCCTGAACTCGCCCAGCAACCCGACAGGCGCCGGCTACAGCTACGCCGACATGCGGGCGATCTGCGACGTGCTGCTGAAACACCCGCACGTCTGGGTGCTGACCGACGACATGTACGAGAAGCTCGTCTACGACGACTTCGAGTTCCACACGCCGGCCGAGGTCGAGCCCAAGCTCTACGAGCGCACCCTGACCATGAACGGCGTGTCGAAAGCCTATTGCATGACCGGCTGGCGTATCGGCTACGGTGCCGGGCCGCAGAAGCTGATCACGGCGATGTCGACCGTCCAGTCGCAGAGCACGTCGAGCGCCAGTTCGATCAGCCAGGCGGCGGCGACGGCGGCGCTCAACGGACCGACCGACTTCATCCCGAAGAACAACACGGTCTTCAAGCAACGGCGCGACCTGATCGTGTCGATGCTGAACCAGGCCAAGGGCATCAAGTGCTCGCGGCCGGAGGGCGCGTTCTACGTCTATCCGTCGTGTGCCGGCCTGATCGGCAAGAAGACGCCCGACGGCAAGACCATCGCCAACGACACCGACTTCGCGAACTACCTGCTGGAGAGCGAAGGTTTGTCGGTGGTGCAGGGTTCAGCCTTCGGCCTGGGCCCGAACTTCCGCATCTCCTACGCCACGGCCACCGACCTGGTGGAAGAGGCCGGCCGGCGCATCCAGCGCGCCTGCGCCGCGCTGACGTAGTTTTTCACCTCTCCCGCAAGCGGGAGAGGTCGACGGGCGCGTAGCGCCCGGCGGGTGAGGGCCCCCATACTCGGCGCCTCGTCCTGATCCCCTCACCTTCCCATTGCGCTACGCGCAATGGGCCCCTTCCTCTCCCGCTTGCGGGAGAGGAGTTGCGTCAAGGATCCCGGACCAGGCGGAAGCCGAGCATGTTGCCGTTGTGGCCGTTGGAGTCGCGGAAGCGGAAGGCCGACCGCGAGCGCCAGGGATCGTTGAACCAGCCGCCGCCCCGCACCGAGCGCTTCTCGCAGTCGCCGGTATAGCGCGGCTTGTGGTCGATCGGCGCGCCGTCGTAGGTCGGATGCCAGCAGTCCTCCGTCCACTCCCAGGCATTGCCCAGCATGTCGTGCAACCCGAACGCGTTGGGCGGGAAGGCACCGACCGGCGACGTGAAGGCATAGCCGTCATTGCAGACGCCATAACGTGCGGTGTCGCGCCGATGCTTGTAGGCGTCGGCCAGCGCCAGGTCGCCGAAGTTGATGTGCCGGCAGAGAGTCTGGGGGTCTGACGCGAACGGGCGTGACCCGGCGCTGCCGGCGCGCGCGGCATACTCCCATTCCGCCTCGCTCGGCAGCCGGTAGCGCTTGCCGGTACGCTGCGACAGCCAGCCGGCATAACCGCGCGCCTCGAACCAGTTCACGCACACCACAGGATCGCGGCCGGTCTGCGGGAAACCGGGATTGCGCCAGGTGATACCGGGATACTGCCGGCGCTTGCCGTCGATGCCTTCGGACCAGCACGCCGCGTCGATACGATGACCGGTCGCGCGCTGGTACTCGGTGAACTCATCCACGGTCACCTCGAAGCGACCGATCAGGAACGGCGCGATGACGACCTGTCGCTGCGGCTGCGAGCGGCCGCGCACGTGGGGCGGCACGCCATCGCGTTCCTCCTCGCCCGGCGCGGCGCCCATCACGAAGGTACCGCCGCGGACGGGCACCATCTCCGGGCAGGTCGGGCAGTCGCGAACGGTCGATGTGGAGGTCGGTTGCGCCCAGGCCGGGCTCGCGATGAGGATTGAAAGAACAAGCGGCGCCCAACGCAACATGGCCTCCCCGAACGGTGTCACCCCCGCCATGGTACCTGAGATGGCGGCCGGCGTCGCCGGCCTACTCGGTGATCGTTTCGCTGCCATTTTCCCCAGTTGCCATTGACTCGGCGGGCCGGACGGGTGGACGCTTGTGTCGTCAGTTGCCCTGTTGTCGGCGTTGCGGGTGCTGTCCGCGTTTGCGGCGCGCCGGTGTGATGGCGGTACGTGTCGTCGATCCCGACGCGCACGGACGCGGGGCGCAACGGAAGGGCCGCGAGGCCTCTCTCCCGCCCGGTCGCCGACCGGGGAGACACGACGAGCCAAAAGGGTTCGGGCGCGCGGGAGGAACTTAATCATGGCAGACACCACGATCGTATCAACGGGCGCGGAACGCGCGGGCGGCGGCGCCAACCGCGTCGTCGCCCTGTGCGGACCCTACCTCTCCGGAAAAACCACGCTGCTGGAAACGCTGCTGTTCGCGACCGGCGCGATCAACCGCCGCGGCCGGCCGCGCGACGGCGCCTCGGTCGGCGACGGCGCGCCCGAGGCGCGCAAGCTCGGCATGGGCACCGAGCTCAATGTCGCGTCCTGCACCTATTTCGGTGACTCGTGGACCTTCATCGACTGCCCGGGTTCGATCGAATTCCAGCATGACACGCTGGCGGCGCTGGCCGTGTGCGACGCCGCGGTGATCGTGTGCGAGCCGGTGCCCGACCGCGTGGCGGTGCTGGCGCCGCTGCTGCGGGCGCTGGAAGCGCGCCATGTGCCGCACCTGTTCTTCGTCAACAAGATGGATACGGCGCACGCGCGCGTGCGCGATCTGCTGGCCGCCCTGCAGTCGGTGTCGGAGCGCAAGCTGGTGCTGCGCCAGGTGCCGATCCGCAAGACCAACACCGACGGCAGCGAGGAGATCCAGGGCTACGTCGACCTGGTGAGCGAACGCGCCTATCGCTACAAGCAGGGCTCCGCCTCCGACCTGATCGAGATGCCGGCCGAATTGCTGCCGCGCGAGAACGATGCGCGCCGCGAGATGCTGGAGACCTTGGCCGAGTTCGACGACACCTTGCTGGAACAGCTGATCGAGGACGTGGCGCCCGAGAAGTCGCTGATCTACCGCGACCTGCACGACGAGTTCGGCGCCGACCTGATCGCACCGGTGCTGCTGGGTGCCGGCGAGCACGAGAGCGGCGTGCGCCGTCTGCTCAAGGCGCTGCGTCACGACACGCCCTTCGCACCCGAGACCGCCAAGCGCCGCGGCATCGAGGTCAACGGCGCCAGCATCGCCGAATGCTTCAAGGTCTCGCACCAGGCGCATGCCGGCAAGTTGTCGCTGAGCCGCGTCTGGGCGGGCACGGTATCGGAAGGCCAGACCCTGGGCTCGACCCGCATCGGCGGCATGTTCCGCATGTTCGGCCAGCGGCTGGACAAGCTGGCGCAGGCCAAGCAGGGCGACCTGGTCGCCCTGGCCAAGGTCGAGGCCCTGTCGGCCGGACAGATCCTGTCGGCGTCCGGCACGGTGGAAGCACCCGACCACACCGCTGCCGAGCTGCCGGTGTACGGGTTGGCCATCATGCCCAAGAACCGCAGCGATGAGGTGAAGCTGTCGACGGCGTTGCACAAGATCATCGAGGAGGATCCATCGCTGTCGGCCGGCCATCGCGATGACACCGGCGAATTCCTGATCCGCGGCCAGGGCGAGATGCACCTGCGCGTGGCGCTGGAGAAGCTCGCCACACGCTACAACGTGCCGGTCGACAGCAGTCCGCCCCGCGTCGCCTACAAGGAGACGATCCGCAAAGGCGCCCAGCAGCACGGCCGCTACAAGCGGCAGACCGGCGGCCACGGCCAGTTCGGCGACGTCAAGATCGAGATCCAGCCGCTGGGCCGCGGCGAGGGCTTCAAATTCATCGACAAGATCGTGGGCGGCGTGGTGCCGCGCAACTTCATCCCCGCCGTCGAGATGGGCGTCGTCGACTATCTCAAGCAGGGCCCGCTGGGCCAGCCGGTGGTCGACCTCTCGGTCACCCTGTTCGACGGCCAGTACCACACGGTCGACAGCTCGGAGATGTCGTTCAAGCAGGCGGCGCGCGTGGCCATGGTCGAGGCCATGCCCAAGTGCGATCCGGTGCTGCTCGAGCCCATCCTGAAGGTGACGATCGCAGCGCCCAGCGACGCGACCTCGCGCATCCAGCGCCTGGTGTCGGGCCGCCGCGGCCAGCTGCTGGGCTTCGACGCGCGGCCCGGCTGGCCGGGCTGGGACGAGGTGGTGGCACTGATGCCGGAGTCGGAGATCGGCGACCTGATCATCGAGATCCGCTCGGCCACCCAGGGCGTCGGCACGTACCATGCCGAGTTCGACCATCTGCAGGAGATGGCCGGCCGCGCCGCCGAGAAGGTCGCCGAGGAAGGCAAGCGCCGCGCCGCCGCGGGGCGGTGATACGCTGATCGGCCGAGGGGAGTCAGCGAGGTCTTTGTGATGCGCACCACGTCGGCTCCCCTTCCGGACCACCTTCCCCGCAAGCGGGGAAGGGAGAATATGTCGCCAGAAACGCTGTACCTCGATGCCAACGGCTGGGTGCCGAACAACCCGCGTTTGCCGGTGCTGCTGTACCGCCGCGTGGTGCCAGCCGGCAGCGCAGCCGACGCGGCGCGCGCGTTCGAGGCCTTGTTCGAGAAGAACGGCTGGCCCGCGCAATGGCGCAACGGCGTCTATGCCTATCACCATTATCATCCCGACGCGCATGAGGTGCTGGGCTTTGCCCAGGGCAGCGCGCGCCTGCTGTTGGGTGGTCCCGGCGGCAGCGAGATCGAGGTCGAGGCTGGCGACGTCGCCCTGCTGCCGGCGGGCACCGGCCACTGCCGCCTGGATGCCACGCGCGACCTGTTGGTGGTCGGCGGTTACCCGCCGGGCCAGAACACCGACGTGAGCCGCGATCCGGCAACGGCCGACACGGTCGCCCGTATCGCCCGTGCGCCGTTTCCCGCCTGCGACCCGGTTGCCGGCAGGAGCGGCCCGTTGTTGTCGTTGTGGCGGACCAGCTAGAGGCTGGCACCGGCGGGATGCCCGCGCTCCCAAGGTGTCACGATGCGGTGAGGGCACTTTCAGAAGCAGCCGGTCCTGTGCCACACCACGGCCGTGGAGAGTCGTGACATTCAAGGAGGTTGCATGCTCTATCGCCGATTGCTGGTCGCGGGTGGCTTGTCCCTCGCGGTGGCGCCGGCGCTGGTCGTACCGACCCGCGCCCAGGGGTCCCGGATCTCGGTGACCTTCGTCGGCCACGAGCTTTGAGGCGGCTGCAAGATCTGGCGTGCCCAGTCCGAACCCGGTTTCAAGGCTTCCGACGCATTCAAGAAACTTGACTACCACGTCGTGCATCCTGCCAACGGCTCGCTGATCCTCAAGGAGGAATCCTGGCCGGCCGAGGCGCGCTGGATCCTCACGGAATTCCTGATGAGCGACGAGGGCGCGCAGCGCGGCAATGTCACGCCGCGGTTCATCATCGCCCAGAACCAGAAAATCGTGCTGACCGCCACCGGCAACGGCGGCTGGAAAGACACGATCTGGCCCAGGATCCAGGAGATGACCGGGACGCGTACCTAAGGGTCTCGTATCGCCAATCATGCGCCTGGGGGCGCGGGCGAGCGCCCGCGCTCCCAGGCAGTGGCACCCGTTGCGACAGCGCGCTACTGTAGGCCCCCCGAAAGGGAGGCCAATCATGAGCTCCTTCTTCACCCGCCAGCTTGCCAGCTACGCTGCGGTCCACCGTGATCCGCGCAACAAGGCGACGCACTTCATCGGCATCCCCGTCATCGTCTTTTCGCTGCTGCTGGTGCTCGCGCTGTGGCGCATCCCGGCCGGCGATACCGTGATCACCGGTGCCCTGATCGTGGGCGCGCTGGCTGTATTGGGCTGGGTCGCGCTCGACGTCGGTGTCGGCCTGGCGATGGGCCTCGTCATGGTCCTGTTCTGGCTGGCGGCGGAATGGCTGGCGCGCCAGCTCGGACCGACCAACACCTGGATCGCCTTTGCCGTGCTGTTCGTCGGCGGCTGGGTCCTGCAGTTCCTCGGCCACCATTACGAAGGCAAGCGGCCGGCCCTGATCGACAATTTGTTCCAAGGCTTCATCGGACCGATGTTCCTGGTCGCCGAGACGATGGTGGCGCTGGGCTGGCGCCGGGATCTGCACGATGCGATGGCATCGGCCACGGCGACACCTCGCGGACTCGTCACGCCGAGGTGACTTGTAGAGAGCACGTTTCCCCCGCAGGTAGGTCGCTGCGGAAGTGCCGCGAGACGGACGAGGTTTGGGGCCATGCTGATCAAGCGTAGACGCGGCTGGGAATTGCCGGAGAGCACCGCAACGTCGGAGGCGCTTTACATGAACCGACGCGCGATGCTGCGCGGCATGGGTCTGGCCACGATCGGCGGCGCCCTGCCGTTCGCGAGCGCGCTGGGGCAGGAGGCCGATCCGTCGGCCAAGCTCTATCCGGTGGCGAAGAACGCCAAATACACGCTCGACCGGCCGGTGACGGCCGAGAAGCTCGCCACCACCTACAACAATTTCTACGAGTTCGGCTCGCACAAGACGATCTGGCGCGATGCCCAGAAGCGCATGAAGCTGCGGCCCTGGATGGTGAAGATCGACGGGCTGATCGACAAGCCGATCGAGCTGGGCTTCGACGACCTGCTGGCCAAGATGCCGCTGGAGGAGCGGCTCTATCGCCATCGTTGCGTCGAGACCTGGTCGATGGCGGTGCCCTACAGCGGCTTCCCGCTGAAGGCGCTGGTCGACCTGGCGCAGCCGAAGGCGGACGCCAAGTACCTGGTGATGCAGACCGCGTCCAACCCCTCGGTCTTCCCCGGCCAGCGCGAGTTCTACTATCCCTGGCCCTACACCGACGGGCTCACCATGGCCGAGGCGACGCACGAGCTGTCGTTCATCGCCACCGGGCTCTATGGCAAACCGATCGTGCCGCAGAACGGCGCCCCGTTGCGCCTGGCGACACCGTGGAAGTACGGCTTCAAGCACGTGAAGTCGATCGTGCGCTTCACCTTCAGCGACAAGCGGCCGGTCTCGTTCTGGGAGGCGCTGATCAAGGAAGAGTACGGCTTCTGGGCTAACATCAACCCGGAAGTACCGCACCCGCGCTGGAGCCAGGCCAGCGAGAAGCTGCTGGGCAGCGACGAGCGCATCCCCACCCAGCTCTACAACGGCTACGGCGAATTCGTCGCCGGTCTCTACAAGGATATGAAGGGCGAGAAGCTGTTCATGTGATTTCACCTCTGCCGCAGGCGGGAGAGGTCGACGGACGCGAAGCGTCCGGCGGGTGAGGGCGCCACGCACGGCACCGCGTCCTTGGCCCCTCACCTTCCCATTGCGCTGCGCGCAATGGGCCCCTTCCTCTCCCGCTCGCGGGAGAGGAACTGAACGCTCTCCCTCCAGCCTTGCCTTGGTCCATGGTGCGTGATCGACTGCCCGCAAACAGGGAGGTTGTCGATCATGCTCACACGCCGCACTGCTCTGCTGGGTACTGCCGCTCTCTCCGCCTTGCCCACAGCCGCGCGAGCCCAGGCGGCCTGGGCGCCCAGCAAGCCGATGCGGCTGGTGGTGCCGTTTGCCGCCGGCAGCGCCACCGACATCGTGTCGCGCGCGCTCGCGGCCAAGCTGCAAGCCGCCTGGAACCAGCCGGTGGTGGTCGACAACAAGCCCGGCGCCGGCGGCATGCTGGCGGCGAGCGATGTCGCGCGCGCCGCGCCTGACGGCCACACCCTGCTGGTCGCCACCAACACGACGCACGCCGCCAACCCGTGGCTGATCAAGAATCTCAGTTATGACCCGGTCAAGGACTTCGAGGCCGTCACCACCGTCGTGCTCGGCGCCAACATCGTGCTGGTGCATCCCGACCTGCCGGTGAAGTCGATCGCCGAGCTCACGGCCTACGCCAAGGCCAATCCCGGCAAGCTGAACTTCAGCGAGGGCAGTTCCTCGCAGCGCATGTCGGCCGAGCTCTACAAGCAGCTCACCGGCGTCAACATCGTGCATGTGCCCTACAAGAGCAGCCCGCCGGCGATGCAGGACCTGATCGCCGGTACCGTGCAGCTGATGTTCTCCGACCCACAGAACGCCCTGCCGCAGATCAAGGCTGGCAAGGTGCGGGCGCTGGCGGTGACCAGCCGCGAGCGCACCAAGGCGGCGCCCGACCTGCCCACCATGATCGAGGCCGGCGTACCGGGCTACGAGCTCACCTGGTGGCAGGCGATCTACGCGCCGGCCAAGACGCCGGCGCCCGTCGTCGAGGCGATCTACGCCAAGCTGCGCGAGATCACCGCCGACGCCGCCACGCGCGACCTGATGACCGCCGGCGCCGCCGACGTCGTGCTGATGTCGCCGCAGGAATTCGCCGCCTTCACCAAGAGCGAGATCGAGCGCTGGCGCAAGACGATCCAGGCCGCCGGCATCCAGCCGGAGTGATCCAGCATGACGGTCATGGCGCGCACGATCACAGTCACATCGGCGGACGGCACGCCGATCGGCGCCAGGATCGTCGGATCGGGTCCCCCAGTCGTGGTGGTGCACGGCAGCAGCTCGACGGGAGAGGCGTGGCGGGCGGTGGCTGAGGCGCTCGCCGATCGCTACGCGGTGTACCTTGTTGATCGGCGTGGCCGCGGCTTGAGTGGTGCCGGCAACGATGCCTACGCCATCGGACGCGAGGCGGACGACATCGGCGCCGTCATGGCGGCTGCAGGCGCGGAGATCGTGATCGGACACTCGTTCGGCGCGACGTGCGTTCTCGAAGGCCTGGCCGCCGGTGTCGTGTCCGCCGCACGGGTCGTGCTCTACGAGCCGCCGCTGCCGGTCGACGGCCCTGTCGCCGGTGATGCCTTGGCGTCCTACGCGGCGCTGGTCGACGCCGGCGCACTCGACGAAGCCCTGACCCTGGCGCTCAGCAGGATCGTGCGCATGCCCGACAGCGCCGTCGCCGCGATGCGCCGCGCACCGGACTGGGCCGCGCGGGTCGCGCTGGCCCCGGTCTGGGTGCGCGAGTTGCGCGCCATCGACGCGCTGCCCGCCGACGTCAGCCGCTACGTTGCGATCAAGGCACCAACGCAGCTATTGCTCGGCACGGAGACGTCCGCCAACCTCGCCGCGGCGACACAGGCGCTGTCGACGGCACTGCCGTCCGCCACGGTCAGCACGCTGAGCGGCCATGGCCATGTCGCCCACGTGACCGCATCCGGCCTTGTCGCCGGTTTGATCGACCGCTTCCTCGCCGCCGGATAGGCACCTTCGGGCCCGACGGCTCTTCGCCCTGGCATGAGCACGGTTCGCTGCCGGCGCGGGCGTCCACCGTGCGAATGGCCAGTTCGTCATATCCGCCTTGCATGAAGCGGCTCGACGCTCCTGCTGCCGTGTGCCTTCATGGTTCGAACATCGAATCACGATGCGGGATGGAGGACGCCGGTGAGCAAGGTCATTGTCGAGAAGAGCGGACCGGTCACGACCGTCTGGCTGAACAGGCCCGATAAGCGCAATGCGCTGGACAGCGAGCTGCTGCGCGACCTGAAGGCCGCCCTCACGGCGCCCGCCGCTGCCGACGACCGGGTTATCGTCATCCGCGGCAAGGGCCGCGTGTTCTGCGCCGGCCTCGACATGTCCGAACGGCGCGAGACCATCGGCAGCGGCGAGGCGAGCGGCATCGAGGACATGCTGCATGCGATCGAGACCAACCCGCTGCCCGTCGTCGCCGTCGTCCAGGGCGACGCCATCGCCGGCGGCAACGAGCTCGCCCTGCACTGCGACCTGGTGGTCGCCAGCGACGCGGCGCGCTTCGGCATGTCGCTGGCCCAGGTCGGGCTGGCGCCGAACTGGTTCCTGGCCAAGAAGCTGATGGAAGTGCTGGGCCCGGTGACGACGCGCGAGATGCTGCTGCTGGGCGATCCGCTGCCGGCGCCCCGCCTGCACGCGCTGGGCCTGATCGCCCGCTGCGTGCCGGCGGCCGAACTCGATGCCGCAGCGCAGAAGGTCATCGACCGCCTGGCCGCCAACGCGCCGCTGTCGCTGCGCGCCATGAAAGGCCTGACCGTGCGCCAGCTGCAGTTCCGCGACGGCATCGCGCACGACGATATCGATGCGCTGGTGGGCGCGGCCATGAAAAGCCAGGACGCGCAGGAAGGCATGAAGGCGCGCCTGGAGAAACGCACCGCCGTGTTCAAGGGACGGTGAGGGTGTTTTCGATTTTTGGACCGCGCGCGTCCACGCGCGCATCTCCAGCGAAAGCTTCGCTTTCGCTTGTTGCGCGACCGCGCCGACACTCTTTCGCTCTCCGCTTTGCTTCGAGCGAATGCGGGCGTGGACGCCCGCGGTCCTAAAAGCCAAGGAACCCCCATGCAGCTGCGTCCTGACAAACCGTGGATACCCCTGACGGCGGAGGCCGTGGCGCGGCTGCCGGGCCAGCTGGGCGTCTATCAGATTGCCGATGCCGACGGAACGATCGTGCACATCGGCTATGCCGGCGGCCACGCGCGCTTCGGTCTGCGCAGCGCGCTGGAACAGGAGCTTGCCGCGCGGCCGCAGGGCCATACGTTCCGCGTCGAGATCAACATGCAGTACACGACCCGCTACCAGGAGCTGCTGATGCTGCACCAGGCCGACACCGGCAGCCTGCCGCGCGACAACGCCGCCAATCCGCCACCGCGGCTGGGTCGGCTGAGCCCGCGCTGACGATCGGAGGACAACGCCATGGATTTCGACCCCTCCGACGAACAGCAGATGCTGATCGACAACGTGCGCCGCTTCGTGCGCGAGGAGATCCTGCCGCTGGAGGCCAAGCTCGATCCCGACGCCTCGGAACTCGATCCCAAGGATCATGCCCGCCTGGTCGAGAAGACCAAGGCGATGGGGCTGTACGGCATCGACATCCCGCCCGAGTTCGGCGGCCCCGACATCGACATCGTGACCCGCACGTTGCTCGCGATCGAGATGGCGCAGCACCGCGCCGGCCTCTACGCACCCTGCTACGGCACCTTCGGCGGCGCCGGCCTGGCCCAACTGTTCGAGGCCAATGACGATCAGAAGGAGCGCTACCTCTTCCCCACCCTGCGCGGCGAGAAGAAAGCATTCTTCGGGCTCACCGAGCCGTCGGGCGGCAGCGATCCGGCCCGCGCCATCCGCACCAAGGCCGAGCGCAAGGACAACGGCTGGGTGATCAACGGCAGCAAGATCTTCATCTCCGGTGCCGATCGGGCGCAGTACGGCATCGTGTTCGCGCGCACCGATGCCAGCAAGGGCCGCGGCGGCATCACCTGCTTCATCGTCGACAACGACACGCCGGGCTTCCACGTGCGGCGCGTGGTGCACACCCTGCGCTCGTCGAGCTACGCCACGGAGCTCGAGTTCAAGGATTGCTGGGTGTCGGATCACCAGGTGCTGGGCGAGGTCAACAAGGGCTTCGCGGTGGCCAACGATCGCCTCACGCGCCAGCGCATCCCCTACGCCGCCGGCTGCATCGGCGTCGCCATCGCCGCGCATGAGATGGCGATCGAGTGGTCCAAGATGCGCGAGACCTTTGGCGCGCGGCTGTCGGACCGCCAGGCCATCCAGTGGATGCTGGTCGACAACGAGCTCGACATCCGCACGGCGCGCCTGTTCACCCTGCAGGCGGCCGAGAAGGCGCGCCGCGGCATCCCCTTCCGCACCGAGGCGGCGATCGCCAAGCTCACCGCCTCGGAAGGCGGCTGGCGCGTGGTCGACCGCTCGATGCAGATCCACGGCGGCATGGGCATGACCAAGGACCTGCCGCTGGAGCGCTGGTACCGCGAGATGCGCATCCGCCGCGTCGGTGAAGGCCCCAGCGAAGTGCAGCGCATGCTGATCGCCCGCGAGGTCCTGGGCACCAGCGTGCGGTAATCCCCATCGATCGAGATCGCTTGAAGAGTTCACCACGGAGGCACAGAGAACACAGAGATCACAGAGAGATTTTTGCACGCCGCCGGCGTGCGACGCTTTCCTCTCTGTGGCCTCTGTGTTCTCTGTGCCTCCGTGGTGAAATCTTCTTGTCGTCGCCCCCAACATCAAAGGAAAGAATTGACCATGATCCCCGGCATCCTGAGCGGCGTGAAGGTGGTCGAGTTCGGGCAGAACCTGGCCGGGCCCTACTGCGGGCAGATCCTGGCCTTCCTGGGCGCCGACGTGGTGAAGGTCGAGCGTCCCGAGGGCGACGACGCGCGCAAATGGGGACCGCCGTTCATCGAGGGCGACGCCACGGGCTTCATCGCGCTCAACCGCGGCAAGCAGTCGATCACCGTCGACCTCGCCGACGCCGCCCAGCGCCAGGCGCTGATCGAGCGCATCGGCCAGGCCGACGTGTTCGTGCACAACCTGCGCGCCGACGTGCCGCCCAAGTTCGGCATCGACGGCGCCAGCCTGGCGCAGCGCTTCCCGCACCTGATCTATGCCGACCTCGGCGCCTTCGGCCACACCGGACCCTGGGCGCAGCGGCCGGGCTACGAGCCGATCATCCAGGCCGTGGCCGGCCTGATCTCGCTGAACGGCGATCCCGGCGGGCCGCCGGCCCGCGTCGGGGTGTCGATCATCGATCTCAGCACCGGCATGTGGACCGCGATCGGCGTCCTGGCCGCGCTGTGGCGCAAGGCGCAGACCGGCCAGGGCTGCATCGTCAACACCTCGCTGTTCGAGACCGGCCTGATGTGGGCGTCCAACCACATCGCGGGCTACACCACCACCGGCACGGTAGCGCCGCGCCAGGGCACCGGCCATCCGTCGCTGACGCCCTATCAGGCCTTCGAATGCAGCGACGGGCCGCTGATGATCTGCCCCGGCAATGACCGGTTGTGGCGCAAGTTCGCCGAAGTGCTGGGTCATCCCGAATGGCCCGACGATCCGCGGTTCCTCACCAATGCGCTGCGCATGCAGCACCGGCCGCTGCTGCTGGGCATGATCGGCGACATCATGAAGGGCGAGACGCGGGCGACCTGGAGCGCGCGGCTGGACAAGCTCGGCGTCCCCAATGGCCCGCTCAACAGCGTACCCGACGTGATGGCGCTGGCGCAGGTGGCGGCGCTGGCGATGTTCAGCAAGCCGTTCGCCGACGCACCGACCCTGTTCCATGGCCTGCCGATCTCGTTCGACGGCCAGCGCGCCGGCGACGACTCCCGGGCACCGCGGATCGGCGAACACAATCCCGAACGCAGCGACCGATGAGAGCAAGCCCGGCAGAAAGGGCAGATACGGCCAGAAAGCCGGAACGGGGTTCGATATCAACGGCCTGGCCGACGCTGCCGCGCGCGGCCAATCGCCGGCAGAAAGCGGCCAGTTACGGCCAGAAAGTCCCGAACGATCATGGCGCCACCTGATGGACGATTGTGGATGCGGTGTTGCTTGACGACAGCAACCGGCGATGACGCCCGTCCGATGGAGCCCGGCGGCGGCCCTGCCGCTTAAGCGCCCGGCCGGCGATCTGCCTCGACGGCCGAAGCGGCGGCTTCGGTCGCGCGGCACGCCCGAAATCCCCGGCGGCGGGAAGGCTGACTGAGCGCGATATACGGTGTTCTCGGTAAACGACAAGCGGAACAAAGTTGTCTTTTTGCGCCGCACCGTCCTGCCGTCGGCGCCGAGCCCCTCTCCTGCTTATTAATTAGCCAACAAATGATTCGATCTTGAAGTATTTTGCCGATCCGGCGCACAATGTCCCGGCCCGACGCGGCGTGGCACGGGCGTCGGTGCATTCATCGGACTCGTTTCTCTGGGCCGGCCTTCCCTTCTATCCCCCCATCCCGGCAAGGCCGGCCCAGATTTTCCACGCCACTGCTCCCCCAAGCCACTCGACAGCCCGGTCCGGGATTGTGCTAGCTGACGGCATGGTCGACGGGGCACGACAATGAGCACGGAGAAACCGGATCACGCCGAGGACATCCTGGCCGCCCGGGCTGCCGCGCGTCAGGCGCGCAGAGAGCGGGATCAGGAGATCTTGCGAATGCACGCGCGCGCCGTCGCCGCCCTGCGTGATCCGGCCACGGCCGAGGCCGCCTCCGCGGAAGCCCTGTCGACTCTGCGCTACTGGGAGGACCGCGGGATGAGCAATGCCGAAAACATTGCGGCATGGCGCGAGATCCTCGCCATGACGGACACCGAAGCCGCCGCGCGCGCCATCCTCGAGGACAGCGAGGACGGCAGCCTACGCCGCCAAAATACGCCGTTCGGCCCCCTGGCCTTCTCCTTCAAGCGGCAAGGCTGAAGACACCTGCGGCGCCTTCCTCGAGATGAGAAACTCTCAACGAGCCCGCGGAACCATCCCAAGGTCGATGGCGGTCATCTTCTGCCAGGCGACCACATCGTTCGTGAAATGCTCGATGACCGCGCTGCCGCCCCACACCTTTCCAATCCGCTCCGCGATCATCTTCCGCCCCTTCGCGAAATCACCTCCGCCCACAAACGTGATCAGGTCTCGCGCTTCAGCGAGCGGTGCCGAACGCAGAATGTCGAACAGTGCCCTCGCTCCTGGGGCCAGCTCCGTCAGACTCGGAGGCTTCATCAGCTCCGCGATGTACATCTGCCGTGTATTCTTTTCCCGGTTGGCCGGCCCGCCCCAATGCTGGATGTGCGCAATGATCCAGCGCGCAGTCAGAAACCCTTTGGTATTCGTGTAGTCCGGCATCGTAAGAACCCAGTCCAGAATTCGGTTCTTGTAATGCATCTCCAGCAGCATCCCGCTCTTGACCGTGTACTTCTTGCCTTCAAAGCTGACGCCAGCCATCAACGATTGCCAGTAGCGCGCCTGCAAGCTGCGGCTCTCGATCTCTTCGTCAATTTCAAGCGATCCCCGCTTGGCAGCCGCATGGAACCCCTCATGCACCAGCCAGATCGAAAGCTTCGCTGGTTCGGCGATCAAATATTCGCTCATCCGAATCACGCCGGTTGTGAGATTGGTGTCCCCTTCCAGACCGCCCAGGTTCTCAAAGACGATCTTCCCGAGCTTGGCTGCCTCCTCCAGCTTCGTCAGAACTGGTGCCCCGTCCGTCGACTTCGAATCGGCACTCGCTCGAAACAACCCGATCGCGATTCGGAGCGCTTCTTTACCGTTCAACTCTGCCATGGTTCCCCTCCATAAAGAGTTCGACTTGAAAAGACGACGCAAAGCCTCCTGCGTACGGCAGCCGGCAATCTGTCAATCGGGGTAAGCGGACCCCGCGGCTGGGCGAGCGCGCGACACGCGCGGTTCTTGAAGCGCCAACACGTGTTGCCGGTCTCGATGACCTCGCCGGTGATGCGCATGCCGTCCTCATGAAATCATGAGTGAACGGCCAATTTTATTGGAAGGCAGGCTGGGATAATTGTATAAATGCGACATTGGGCCAGAGGGACCGCGTTTTTTGTTTCTTCCCCACGAAGGCATGTGTGGCGCGACGCCTTCACACGCCATCGATGGCGTACGGCCGCAGCATCGATCGCCGGCTACGCTGCCGGGAGCGGCCGACCTCCCACACTCGCCACCTGGATATGTGGAGTGACTGAATTACGAACAGCAACCCTCACGCTCCTGAATGGCGGCGCGGTCGACCATGAGAGGACGGACCCGAAGGACGTAACGTTCCTCATGCCGAGAGGATCGGAACCCTATGTTTGGACGGCGCGGCGAACCGCGACGAACACGTTTGTCGGATGGTTCTGCTTGTTTCCGGAGACGGAGACTCTCGCCGAGATCGGATACCGCCTGCGCCGCGAGGATTGGGGACAGGGATTGGCGTCGGAAGGCGCCATGGCTCTTGTCAACTGGGGGTTCGCCAACGCCGGATACGACAAGGTCATCGCCTGCACCATGGCCGTAAACCATGGCTCGCGCCGCGCGATGGAAAAAATCGGAATGAGACACGTCCGCACGGAATTCCCGGACTTTCCCACCCGCATCCCGGGCACCGAAGAAGGGGAAGTTTGGTATGAGTTGCTTCGCTCGGAATGGCGTGGGCAAAACCGGTAGGTCCGCCACGGGTCGGGAGCCGACGCGCGGCTTGCTTCAGCAGGCGGCTCTACCACATCCAACGGGACTCTCCTCAGTAGGCGTCAACTGGGGTCGATTGCAGGATGAGCTGACAAGAGAACCTTTCTGCGTTCAACGTGCGGAGCCGACGATGCAAGCACCCGTCGACCGTAGTCCCCTGCACCGTCATCCGGAGCTGTACTGCAGCGACGCAGCCGGTGCCGCAGACCTGTTGGCCCGCAAGGGCTTCAACCTCACCCTGCCGCACCACCGTGACGGTGAGGGCGGCATGCGGGTCAATGCGGTCGACCTGCCCAGCATCCACCTTTGCTATGTGCGCTACGGCACCGAAGCGATCGCCACGACGAATCCGGCGCGCACCGACTACCGGGTCCAGTTCCCCCTGGCGGGCCGGTCGGTCTCGGTGATGGGCCGGACCGAGGTCCTCTGCGCCGATATGCAAGGAGTCGTCGGCTCGCCGCTCTGCGACCAGGTGATCCGCTCGGCCGCCGACTCGCAACGCCTGATGATGTACTTCGCCGGCGACGCGCTCATCCGGCATCTCAACGCCATGATGGGCGAAGCCATCGTCGAGAAGGTTCGGTTCGATCCGGTGCTGAACCTTGCCAGTGGCGCCGGGCGCAGCCTGCGGCGCTGGGTGATGCTCGCTGTCGAGGAACTCGATGACAGCAACGCCCTGCTGGCCAATCCACTGGCGGCGACGCAATTCGAGCAGCTCGTGCTGACAGGGCTGGTCTGCGGCCAGCCGCACAACTACAGCGCCCTGCTGCACCGGCGCACCGCGATATCGCCACGCAGCGTGCGGCGCGCCCTCGACTATATTCACGCCAACCTGCACCGGCCGATCACGGCCGAACAGCTCGCGGCGGCCGCCGCCGTGCCGGGCCGTACGCTTTACGCCCATTTCCGGTTAGCGACCGGCTTGGCGCCGCTCGCCTATGTGCGCAAGGCGCGCTACGAACAGGTGCGCCGCGAGTTGCTCGCCGGTCCTGATGACCACCTCACCATCGTTGCGGCGCGCTGGGGCTTCGAGCACATGGGCCGCTTCGCTGCGGGCTACCGCGCGCTGTTCGGCGAACGCCCGTCGCAAACACTGCGGCGGCGGTAACGCCAGCGCGGTTCGGTGCCGATATGAGCGGTCGGAGCACCCGCGCGCAGCTCCCGATGCTGGCCGGGATTTGTCCGCGACTGCTCATCGAGGTCGCGATACGCGGCATCACCTGATCGGGTGATGCGCGGGCAGCCATCACGAGCGTAGCCTGCGTCGCCATGAAGGACCGACCGGAATCGATCGATGTCGCCGCACTGCTGCGTCCCCTTGGCAAGGGTGATGGCGCCGGCGTCGACATGCGCCTTGATGACGATGAAAGCTCGCCGTACCGGCAGCTTCGTTTCGTCCGCGGGTCAGCGCGCGCCGCCGAGCGGCAAGCCGAGCACGATGGCATCCTGGCCAGCGATACCGCGATCGACGATTGGCGCGAGGTGAAGCGGCTGTGCGTGACGTGCCTGGCCGAACAAACGAAGGATTTCGAGATCGCCGCCTGGCTGACGGAGGCGCTGGTTCGTCTCGACGGACTCACCGGTCTTGCCTCGGGCGCCATGTTGATCTGCGAACTGCTGGACCAATACTGGCACAACGGCTTCCCCGCAGAGAGCGAGAACGACCCCAACGGATGGGACTCCCATCGCTATAAGGCACTTGAAACGATGATCAAGCGGCCCGGTCTGGCCACGCTTCCCGGCACGATTGTTCAGCCGCTGTATCTGTTGCCGTTGTTCCGCCTGAATGGCGGCCGGTGGGTATCACTCAATGACTGGCGAGCCATGGAGGGGGCGACCAGCCTGAGCGGCCTTGATTCCCTGTATGGCGCGGCAATGGCGGACGTCGATTCACGGCAATCGATGGCGGAGCAGGTCGAGGTTGCGCTCTCCGCCTGGAAAACCTTGATATCCAAGGTCGATGAACGCTTCGGATGGATGGGCTACGATCTATATCCTGTTCGGGAGACCCTTGAGCGCATCCGGGATGTCGTCCAGGAACGCGTGCCGTGTTGAACCACACAGTGCAGTCGCCGTCCGCGATACCGGCGCTGACGATAGCGCTGGAGCGCTTCACGCCGACGTCGTCCTGAGCGCAGCGAAGGACCTTGCGGTATCGATATCAGCACTTGCGACGCTGGTGATCGCCAGCGTCGCCATTCTTTTAAATGATCCACCGCAAGGTCCTTCGCTTCGCTCAGGACGACGGTGATGTCCCAAACACACCGGCGCCAGAGCGCTTCCGCTGGTCCTCGATGGCGCGGCTCAGGCTTCCCATGTCGAAGGGCTTCTGCAGCACGGCGAACTGGTCGGCCGCCGCCAGCGTGGCTTCGCTGTAGCCCGTCATCAGGACGACTGGCACGCCCGGGCGACTCTTGCGCACGGTCCGCGCCAGCGCCAATCCGTCATACTTGCCGGGCATGACGATGTCGCTGAGGACAAGGTCGATGGCAGCAGACGTGTCGAGCACCAGCAGCGCGTCCTCGGCATTGGCGACCGCGCGCACATCATAGCCGAGCTGCTCCAGCAGGCCGGCCGTTGCCGTCGCCACCTCGGGGTTGTCCTCGACCAGCAGGACCGTCCCCACGCGGCGGGCGGCACCACGCGGGGTATCGGCATCCCCCTCGGCCACCATCTGTGCCCGCGGCAGATAGAGCGTTACCGTGGTGCCCGCGCCGAGCGTGCTCTCGATCGTCACCGTGCCGCCTGCCTGGTGGCAGAAACCATGCACCTGGGCGAGGCCCAGGCCGGTGCCCTTGCCGACGGGCTTGGTCGAGAAGAAGGGCTCGAAGATCCGCGGCAGGACATCTTCCGGCACGCCCGTACCGGTATCGGCGATCGCAAGCGCCACGAAACTGCCCAACAGGTCCGTCCCCTCGGGCAGCGATTTCAGCGGGCGGTCGGGTGGAACCGCCACGTTCCGGGCCACCACGTCAATGACACCACCGTCAGGCATGGCGTCGCGGGCATTGATGATGATGTTGACCAGTGCCGTCTCGAGCTCGCCGGGATCGACCTTCACCGGCCATGTCCCCGGTGGGACGGTGACGCGCAGTGTGATATTGCGGCCGATGCCGCTGGCGAGCACGTCGGACAATGAATCGAACAGGTCAGGGATCTCGATCGCCGTCGGATTGACCCGCTGGCGCCGCGCGAACGACAGCAGCTGGCGCGTGAGCGACGCACCCCGCTTGGTTGCAAGCTCGATCGCCTCGACCGCACGGCGTCCCTTGGGATCACTGCCCACGAGCCGTTTCAGCGTTGCGGCATGACCGCCTAGCGCCATCAGCAGGTTGTTGAAATCGTGGGCGACGCCGCCAGTAAGCTGACCGATGGCATCCATCTTCTGGGACTGCGCCAGTTGGCGTTGCACGCGTTCCATCGCCTGCTGCGCCTCGTGCCGCTCGGTGATGTCGCGCGTGATCTTGGCGAAGCCCACAAAGGCATCGCCATCGTATATCGCGTCAATGATGACACTGGCCCAGAAGAACGCGCCGTCCTTGCGTACGCGCCAGCCTTCCGCCTCATAGCGCCCACTCGCGCGCGCGACAGCCAGGGCCTTCCCGGGCAGGCCGGCGGCGCGGTCACCATCCGAGTAGAACCGCGAGAAATGCTGCCCGATGACCTCGTTGGCATCGTAGCCCTTGATGCGCTGGGCACCGGCATTCCATGTCGCGACGATCCCGTTCGGATCGATCATGTAGAGCGCATAGTCGGTAACGCCACTGACCAGCAGTTCGAACTGGCGATCCCGCCGGCTCAGGCTCGCCTCGTCAAGATTGTCGCGCGCGGCGTCCTCGGTCGTGTGGTCGCGTGAGGAGCCGGAGTCCGACATGGCAGCCTTTCTGGAACGCTCGTCCCTGTCGTCCCGCGACGCAGGTCCATTACCCTGCTGATCTTATCGAGAAAAGTATTACGTCGTCAGCTTGACCGAGTTCCGATAGGCGTGAAGCCGACCTTATGGCGGCACGAGGCCCCAGCGCGCCGCATGCCATCAGGGCCACGCTCAGGTTTTTTCGCGGCCACCGGGAGCGCAGAACGGTGATGCAAGCCAAGAAGTTGCCAGGCTTCCGTGGATCGTTCGGTGGACATCGGGGATGACCGGTGGCCCCATGGCCGGGGCTCGTTACCAATCAGGGCTACGAGCGCCCGCATCGTACGGCCAAGCTCACGCTTGCCGTACAGCACATGTTCCGCCCGCCCAAAACCGGCACTCGAGAACCGTCAAAACGAGAGGTACCTGGCCGGCACGTGATCGGTGAGCCATACGCCGTTGTCCGCACGCCAGAAGTGCAGGCCGTCGGCGTGCATGCGGCCGGCATCCACCTTGAGGACTGTCGGCTTGCCGTGACGCTGGCCGACCTTGGCGGCCATTTCGCCGTCGATGGACAGATGCACCTTTTGCCGCCGGCCGGGCTGCAATCCTTCGGCAAAGATCGCATCGAGGTTTCGAGTCGCCGTGCCGTGGTACAGCAGGGCCGGTGGCTCGGCCGGCGCCAGCCCGAGATCGACCACGATCGAGTGGCCTTGCGCGGCACGAATACGGCGGCCGTCCGCGGACAACGTGAACCGCTGCTTGTCGTTCTCCGCCACGACCGCGCGCAGCGTTTCGAGATCGATGCGCCGGCCGGCCTTCTTGGCCTTGGCCAGGAGCGCGCCGACATCGGCCCAGCCGTTGGCGTCAAGACGCAGATCGATCGTCTCGGGCGCATGCCGCAAGACGTAGCTGAGAAATTTGCTGATTTCCTTTGACATCGCCGACGTTCTGACAGCGGCGCCCTGCCCAGACAAGCCGGCGCTGTGCAGGTGCTGAACAGCCGGTGTGCTTGTCCGCCATTTGCGGAATGATTCACTCCGATTCCGGTTCATTCTCTTGTCTGCACCTGCATTCACACCACCGCCAAATGTGTAAGGTCGATCCAATTAATTTGGACGTTCAATGATGAGTGTCGCGTCATGGGGCTGCTGGTGAATCATTGCGGGTCGCGTCGTTTCGAGCATCACATTTTCAAATGGGCGCTGCTGAGCACCCTCGCCCTGCCTCTTCCCGCCGCCGCCCAAGTCGTCAACTGGGTCAATCCGGGTGAAGGGGCCTGGCAGGACCCTGCGAACTGGAGCACCGGGGCGGTACCGACAGCGGGCAGTTTCGTCCGGGTGGACAACGGTGGCAGCGCGATCATCGACGCGATCGCGGCAGCCGCCTCCGGTGTGAACGTGAGCAGTGCCAGCACGAGCATGCTCACCATTCGCAACGGCGGCACGTTGACCTCGAGGAACGCCACAATTGGAGACAGCTTTGGCACTGTCGGCGCCGCCGTCGTGGACGGCGCCGGCTCGCGGTGGACGATCACGGATATCCTCTTCGGCAACTTGGGTATCGGCCAACCCGGAACCGGTTCTCTCACGATCAGCAATGGGGGGGTTGTCTCGGTTGGTGGTCGACTTTCAATCGCCACCGGCGGGTCGACGGGAACGCTGACCGTGACCGGACCAGGATCGCAGTTCACATCGTCGGACGCAGACGTCAGCCGGGGCAATGGTAACGGCACGATCAATGTCCTCAATGGCGGTACGGTAACGTTCACCGGGCGGCTCCTCCTCGGCTTCGACCAGGACGCCGACGGCAGCGCGACGGTCAGCGGCACGGGATCGAGCCTTGTGGTGGGACAGAATTTGTTCCTTGGCGCAGGCCTCAGCGCCACCGGCAGGCTGACCGTGGCCAACGGTGGCACGGTGACGGTCAACGCCGGCGCCGGCTCTATCGAAATCGGCCCCAGCGGCGGTACGCCCAGGGGCTTCATCAACATCGGCGCCGCGCCCGGCGACGCGGCGGTCGCGCCCGGCACCCTCAACATCACGGGCATCTCTGGCGGCAGCCCCGGCAGCGAGATCAACTTCAATCACACGAGCGCCGCCTACATCTTCGTGCCGCAGATCAACGGCGGCGCCACCGTGCGCGTCTTCAGCGGCACGACCACGCTGCTGGCGGCCAACACCTATACCGGCGGCACGGTCCTGAACGGCGGCACCCTTGCCGTGCTCGCCGACACCGCCCTGGGAGATGCCGCCGGCGGTCTCTCGTTCGACGGCGGCACGCTGCGGGTCACCGGCACCGGCTTCACGTCGACCCCGCGCACGATCACCTGGGGCCCCGGCGGCGGCGGCTTCGACATCGCCGATCCGGCCAACAGTTTCACGGCGGGCCAGGTGCTGTCGGGCACCGGTGGCCTCGCCAAGCTGGGCGCCGGCACCCTGGTGCTGACCGGCGCCAACACCTATACCGGCGCCACCGTCATCAGCGGCGGCACGCTGCGCATCGGCGTCGGCGGCACCATCGCCGCCAGCAGTGCCGTGACGCTCAGCGCATCGGGCGCCACGCTCGACATCGCACCGGGCAATGATCAGACCGTACGGAACCTCGCCGGCGTCGCCGGCACCAGCGTCGTGCTGGGCAGCAACCTCACCGTGGCCTCCACCACCGACACGGCCTTCGCCGGTACGATCTCCGGCAGCGCCGAACTGCGCAAGACCGGCGCCGGCAGGCTGACCCTGACCGGCGCCAGTACCTATACCGGCGCGACCTTCATCACCAGCGGCACCCTGGCGCTGGGATCCGGCGGCTCCATTGCCCCGAGCGCGTTCGTCGCCCTCAACGCCGGCGCCACGCTCGACATCGCCGGCGGCGGCGACCAGACGCTCCGCGTTCTGGGTGGTGAAGCCGGCGCCACCGTCGCCCTGGGCGCCAACACGCTCACCACAGGCGCCGACAGCGCGAACTTCTCCGGCACGATCACCGGCACCGGCGGCCTGGTCAAATCAGGCGCCGGCCTTCAGGGACTGACCGGCACCAACACCTACACCGGCGCCACCACCATCACCGGCGGCACCCTGCTGCTGGCCGCCACGGACGCGATCGCGACCAGCAGTTCGGTCACGCTGAGCGCGTCAGGCGCCACGCTCGCGGCGGGCAGCGACACGACGGTGCGGAACCTCGGTGGCGTCGCCGGGTCGAGCGTGACGCTGGGCAGCAACGCGCTGACGGTCGTGTCGAGCACGAACACCACCTTCGCCGGTGTCATCAGCGGTGCCGGCGGCGACCTGATCAAATCAGGCACCGGCACGCTCACGCTCACCGGCGCCAACACCTACAGCGGCGGCACCACCATCAGCGCCGGCACCTTGCAGCTGGGCAACGGCGGCGCCACGGGCTCGATCACCGGCAATGTAATCAACAATGGCGTGCTCGCCATCAACCGGAACGGCGTGGTCCTGGACGGCGTGATCTTCGGCAGCGGTGCGCTGCACCAGGCCGGCCCCGGCACCACGATCCTCACCGCCAACAACACCTATACCGGCGGCACCACCATCAGCGCCGGTGTCCTGCAGCTGGGCAGCGGCGGCGCGACGGGCGCGATCACCGGCAATGTGATCAACAATGGCAGACTCTTCATCAACCGGGCCGGCGGGCTGGTCCTGGACGGCGTGATCTCCGGCGCTGGGGACTTGATCCAGGCCGCCGGCACCACGGTCCTCACCGCCGACAACACCTACAGCGGCGGCACCCAGATCTTCAACCGCGGCGCCCTGCAGCTGGGCAACGGCGGCGCCACGGGCGCGATCACCGGCGGCATCGTCAACAACGGCACGCTCGCGATCTATCGCTCGGGCCTCTACACGTTCGACGGCGCCATCAGCGGCAACGGCGCGCTGCGCCAGATCGGCACCGGCACCACCGTGCTGACCGCCGACAGCAGCGCATTCGCAGGTTCAACGACGGTCGCCAGCGGCACATTGCGGGTCGACGGCGCCTTGGGCGGCGCGGTCACGGTCGGCGAAAGCGGCACGCTGAGCGGCGGCGGCACCATCGCCGGCGGGGTCACCGTCAACGGCACGCTGTCGGCCGGCGCCAGCCCCGGCACGCTCACCGTCGGCACGCTGACGCTCAACGGCGGCTCGACGTCGGTCTTCGAGCTCAACGCACCGGGTATCGTCGGCGGCGCCAGCAACGACCTCGTCATCGTCACCAACAACCTCACCCTGGGCGGCGCCCTGCAGGCGCAGGCCGCCGCCGGCGGCTACTATCGCCTGTTCAACTACGGCGGCACGCTGTCGGGTTCCTTCGCCAGCACCACGGTGACCGGCACCGGCGGCTTCACGGTCGTGAACCAGCAGCTGCAGACGAGCATTCCCAACCAGGTCAACCTCGCCGTCATCGGCGCCGGCCAGCAGCTGCAGTTCTGGGACGGCGGCGACAGCACCGGCAACGGCAATGTCGACGGCGGCGCCGGCACCTGGAACGGCGCCGGTACCAACTGGACCGGCCAGCCCGGCCAGGCCGGCATCAACAGCACCTGGGCCGGTTCGGTCGCCGTCTTCGCCGGCGCCGCCGGCGGCGCCGTCACCGTCGGCGGACCGCAGGCGTTCGACACCCTGCAGTTCTCGACCAACGGCTATGTGGTGAGCGGCAGCAACCTGACGCTGGCGCCCGCCAGCGGCACGGCGGGCACCATCACGGTCGACAGCAGCATCACCGCCACCATCGGCTCGATCATCGCCGACGGCACCGCCACGGGCCTCAACAAGATCGGCGGCGGCACCCTGGTGCTGACCGGCGCCAACACCTACACCGGCGCCACCACCGTCAGCGCCGGCACCCTGCGCATCGGCACCGGCGGTTCCATCGCCGCCAGCAGTGCCGTGACGCTCAGCGCATCCGGCGCCACGCTCGACATCGCCGCCGCCGGCAATTCGTTCGTGCGTAACCTTGCCGGCGTCGCCGGCTCCAGCGTCGTGCTGGGCGGCAACCTCATCATCACGTCCACCACCGACACCACCTTCGCCGGAATCTTCTCCGGCGGCGGCGTCCTGTTCAAGGACGGCGCCGCCACGCAGACGCTCACTGGCGCCAACACCCACACCGGCGTCACCAACGTCTCCGGCGGCACCCTGGCGCTGGGACCTGGCGGCTCCATCGCCCTGAGCAGGGGGGTGGTCATTCTCGCAGGGGCCACGTTCGATATCACCGCCGCCGGCGATCAGACCGTGCAGTCACTCTCCGGCAGTGCCGGCGGCACCGTGGTGCTGGGCGCCAACACGCTGACCGTGAACACCGCCAACTCGATCTTCAGCGGTGTGATCACCGGCAGCGGCGGCCTGGTCAAAACAGGCACCGGCCTTCAGGCACTGGGCGGCACCAACACCTACACCGGTGCCACCACCATCGCCGGCGGTACCCTGCTGCTGGCCACCACGGACGCGATCGCGACCAGCCGTTCGGTCACGCTCAGCGCATCGGGCGCCACACTCGCGCTGGGCACCGATCAGACCGTGCAGAACCTGGGCGGCGTCAGCGGATCGATCGTGACCCTGGGCGCCAACATGCTGACGATGGCCTCGAGCACGGACACCATTTTTGCCGGTGCCATCGGCGGCACCGGCGGCCTGGTGAAAGCCGGCACCGGCACGCTCACGCTCACCGGCACCAGTACCTACAGCGGCGCCACGACACTGACCGCCGGCCGCCTCACGGTGAACGGCGCCATCGCCAGCTCCATCGTCAGCGTCACCGCCGGCACGCTGGCCGGCACCGGCGCCGTGGGCGGCATCGTCGCCACCGGTGGCACGGTGGCGCCCGGCAACTCCATCGGCACGCTCAACGTCGCCGGCAACGTCAGCTTCGCACCTGGCACGACCTACGAGGTCGAGATCGAACCCGCTGGCGGCAGCGACCTGCTGCACGCCACCGGCACCGCGACGATCACCGGCGGTACAGTGTCGGTGATCAAGGCCACCGGCAGCTACACACCCGGCACGCGCTACACCATCCTCACCGCCGATGCCGGCGTCACCGGCACCTTCACCGGCTTCACCCAGAACCTGCCTTTCATCGACCTGACGCTGGCCTACGATCTCAACAACGTCTTCCTGCTCGTCACGCGCAATGGCGTCACGTTCTGCAGTCTTGCCGGTTCGGCCAACCAGTGCGCCGCCGCCAATGGCGCCGGGAGCCTCGGTGCCGGCAATGCGCTCTACGATGCCATCGCCAGCCTCACCGATGCCGCATCGGCGCGGCAGGCCTTCAACGCGATCTCCGGCGAGGTCCACGCTTCGACCAGGAGCGCGTTGATCGAGGACAGCCACTACCTGCGCGATGCGGTCGTCACACGCACGCGGCTGTCCGGCATGTCTTCGACGGGGGCCGCGCCGCAGTTCGCCGCCCTGGCCCAGGCCACCGACCAGAGCCAGCGGCCGCAGGACGGCACCGCCATCACCGCCTGGTTCCAGGGCTTCGGCGCCATCGCCCGTACCTCCGGCGACGGCAACGCCGCTTCCGCCAAGCGCACGACAGGCGGCTTCTTCATCGGCGCCGACACCAGGATCGCCGAGACCTGGACCGTCGGTCTCGCCACCGGATACAGCCGCTCGACCATCGACGTCGACGGCCGCTCTTCACGCGCCACCATCGACTCCTATCACCTCGCCCTCTACGGCGGCGCCCAATTCGGGCCGATCGGCCTGCGCCTCGGTGCGTCGCACACGTGGCACTCCATCGACAGCTCGCGCAGCATCGCCTTCCCCGGTGTCGCCGACGCCGCCCGTGCCGACTACAAGGCGCGCACCACGCAGGTCTTCGGCGATGTCGGCTATGCGTTGGCGCTGGGGGACGTCGCGGTGGAGCCGTTCGCCAACCTTGCGTGGGTCCATCTCAGCACCAACCGCTTCGGCGAGCGCGGCGGCATCGCAGCGCTGCGCGCCCGCGGCGGCAGCGACAGCAACCTGTTCTCGACACTCGGCGTTCGCGCCGCGGCTCAGGTATGGAACGGCGACAACAAGACGCTCACCTTGCGCGGCACCTTGGGCTGGCGCCATGCCTTCGGCGATGTGACACCAGCGGCGCGCCTGGCGTTCGCCGGCGGCGCGTCGTTCGGCGTCGAGGGCGTGCCGATCGCGCGCAACGCCGTCGTCGTCGAGGCCGGCTTCGATCTCAAGGTCGGCAAGGCCTTCACCGTCGGTGCCGCCTACTCAGGCATCCTCGCCTCAGGCGCCCACGACCACGCTTTCAAGGGCAACCTCACCTACAGGTTCTGACTTTCCGGGAGCGCGGGCGTCCGCCCGCATCAAAGCGAAAGCTTTGCTTTCGCCTGACATGAGCGGGCGGGACCCTTCGGCAAGCTCAGGGCAGGCTGCCCGCGCTCCCAGGGAAATCTCGTCCTTGATCCCGATGCGCAATGGCCCCTCCCTCTCCCGCACAGCGGGATAGAGAACTAATTGCCCAGGGTTTCGAACAGGCTGGCCAGCAGGCGCGTGTGCGGGGCCAGCGAGGGGACCAGCAGGTGTTCCTCGTGCGTGTGGGCGCCGCCGCCGTCGACGCCCAAACCGTCGAGCGTGGCGATGCCGAGCGCGCCGGTGAAGTTGCCGTCGCTGCCGCCGCCGAACTGGCCGTGCCGCAGGTCGAAGCCGATATCGGCCGCCAGGCGACGCGCCTGGTCGTAGAGCGCCAAGGTGCCGTCATGGGCGCGAAACAACGGCCGCACCGGGCCGGGTTCGACGGCGACCCGCACGCCGTCCGACTCGCCGGCGAGCGCCAGCATGTTGCGATGGACCCGCTCGACGCTGTCTTCCGTGGGCGACACGCAGAGCACCTGGGCCCGGCACTCGATCGGCACCACGTTCACCCACTGGCCGCCCTGCACCACGCCCACGGCATAGGTCTCGCCGCGCTCGAAGTCGCTCATCGCCTCGATCGTCTGGATCAGGCGTGCCATGGCGCTGATGGCGCTCGATCCCTGGCGCAGGGTGGCGCCGGCATGCGCCGGCCGGCCGTGAACGGTGACCCAGAAGCGCTGAAAGGCGTGGCGCCCGGTCACCGCGGTGCCGCCGCGCGACGGCTCGGGCACCAGCACGTAGCGATGGCGCCGCGCCTCGGCCTCGATCATGGCCCGCGTGGTGGGACTGCCGACCTCCTCGTCGGCGATGAACAGGAAGGTGACCGGCAGGGTGGGCTTGCCGCGCTGGCGCAAGGTTTCCTTCAGCGCATGCACGGCCAGGTACATGCCGCCCTTCATGTCGAAGATGCCGGGGCCATAGACGCGATCGCCGTCGCGCCGCACCGGCAGCCTGCCGTCGATGGTGCCGACGGGATGCACCGTGTCCAAGTGGCCCAGCACCAGGACGCCCGGGCCGTCGCGCGCGCCGCCGACCGTGGCGCGCAGGCAGTCGCCGTAGCCGTCGATGCCGGGGATGCGTTCGATCGCGGCGCCCAGGTCACGCATGTCGGCGGCGGCCACGTCCATCATGCGGTTCACGGCAGCCCGATCGTAGGTCGGGCTTTCGACGCGGACCCAGCGCAGGATGCCGGCAAGAATATCCTCGGGGTCGAACGCGTTGCGTGGTGTTGTCATGGTGGTCCTTTAGATTGTCCTCCCCACGCAGTGGGGAGGTGCCCCGCAACGACGTTTCGACGCTTGGCGTCGAAACGTCGGTGGGCGGAGGGGAGCCGACGTGGTCTTTATTACAAAGATCTCGTCGGGCCCCCCTCCGGCCTTAGTGCGACCGCAGCACATGGGTAACAGATTGTACTCAGCACATGGGTGACAGTTTTCTCGC
>NZ_VOHA01000035.1 GCF_007859315.1 Reyranella sp. CPCC 100927 | reverse complement strand
CAGGCACACGGGATGATCCGCTGCCGCGTCCCTGATCCGGCAGGCCTTTGTCGTGGCAGGAACGTTCGATGAGCCCGAGTCGGTTCCCCGTCCTTCCGGTTTCGGCGCACGGGTTTCGGCAATTTCCGCAACCTTTTCTGCGTCTCGCACGGGCTTCCGGCGCGCGAGAGCGCCGGGGCGTTTCTGTCGCTTTCTGTCGCTTTTCTGTCAGGTCAGGAAAACCCGCTCACACCTTGGAATCGCTGTCATGGAGCGATTCTGTCGTTTCTGTCACCGCTGTCGCGGCCACGGGTTTCGGCAATTTCCGCAACCTTCCCCGTATAGCGAAGGTGGCGCGCAGCGCCGGAAGGGGGATATTGCAGCCGCTTCGATGGTGCTGAAGAGAGGTGGGCTCTGTTTCCGATATCCCCCTTCCGCCCATCGACGTTCAAGATGTGTGAATCCGATAGCCCACCGCGCAAGGAAGAACACGGCGCTACTTCGGGTTGACGGCGATGACGCCAGGACACGGCTTGCCGGCAGCCTCGCAGACGGCGTCGACCACGGTCACATCAACGATATCAGGGCACTCCGCGCCCAGCGGCTGCGACAGATCCAGCTGTACCGTGAGATCGGCGGTCATGCCCGGCGGCACCGGGCGCTCGACGCCACCGCGATAGCGCGAGCGGAATTCGAGGGTCCGCGTCGCACCCGACTTCAGGGTGAACTCGAGCCCGACCTCGAGGTAGTCGACCACGACCGCGGTGTTGTTCACGGCCTTCAACGACGGCACACAGGACCCCAGAACCAGCTTGTCGACGCCGCGGGAAATCTCGATCCGGTCCTGGGCCCTGGCCGCGCCGCCGGCCGCCAGCACCGTCGTCAGCGCTGCCACGACGACGAACGCGCGCACGGCTAGGCGGTCTCCATGCGAAGCGAGCCGCTAGCGTCGCGACGGCGATCCAGCATCTGCAGGATGGCAGCCGCCGTTTCCTCGATCGACCGCCGCGTAACGTCGATGCTGGGCCAGCGGTTGCGGGCATAAAGACGCCGCGCGTTCTGCATCTCCTCCTGGACCTGCTCGAGATCCGTGTAGTCGGTCTCGGTGTCCTGCTGCAGCAGGTGCAGGCGGTTGCGGCGGATCTGCACCAGCCGCTCCGGGTCGGTCACCAGGCCCACGATCAACGGCCGCCGCACATCCTCCAGTTCATCCGGTGGCGGCACCTTGGGCACCAACGGCACGTTGGCGGCCTTGATGCCGCGGTTGGCGAGATAGACACAGGTCGGCGTCTTGGACGTCCGCGACGGTCCGACCAGGATGACATCGGCTTCATCCAGGTCGTGCGTCGACTGGCCGTCATCGTGCGCCAGGGTATAGTGCATGGCATCGATACGGCCGAAATATTCGTCGTCCAGCGCATGCTGGCGGCCCGGCCACATCGCCGTCTTGCTGTGAAAATGCACGCCCAGCGTGCTCATGACCTGGTCGAGGATGCCGACGCAGGGCAGGCCCAACCGCCGGCAATGCTCGCGCAGCCGATCCCGCAGTTCATGATCAACCAGGGTATAGAGCACCGGGCCGCGATTGACCTCGATCGCCTCGGACACCTTGTCGATCTGCGTCGGCGTGCGGATCAGCGACCACACGTGCTCGGTGGCAAACACGCCTTCGAACTGCACCAGGCAGGCGCGCGCCACGCTGGTCACCGTTTCCCCGGTGGAATCGGACACGAGATGCAGATGAAAATTGCGAGCACGGACTGGCATGCGGGTCTCCTGGCGCGGGACTCTACTCCACTGCCAACCGGGGAAAACACCAGCGTAACCGGTTCGGTGATCCCCGCAATCCCCGTTCGAACCCGTCTATCGCGTTTTGCTCCCGAAAGCCTGACGGAGAGCGCAGTGGCTTGCGCACCTGTGCGCGCACTTCACCCAGGCCCGGGAAAACGCCCCCTCTGTCTGTTCGACATCACCTTGTCCCCACGATTCACGATTCGCTGAGCCCCGCCTGTCCCGCGACGAGAGGTTTGAAATGTCGCACTTTTCCCGGGCCTGCGCAGGGTGCGCCGCGACCTGCCCCCAGGTAGCATGGCATGCGGAATCGATCCCCAGTGAGGCGGGGTCAGGAAGGCTTGGCGATTTGATCCACCGCACTCCCAGGCCCTTCTGTTTCTTCCACCTATCTTGATTCTCTTATTTAGATAAAGGAAGAGGCACAGACCTCATCGCGATCCAGGGACAGAACCAGGTGATATTGCGTGTGCTGAGAGGCGAGCGGGTCGCATCGCCGCCGATCTGGTTGATGCGACAAGCCGGCCGATACCTGCCGGAATATCGCGCCACGCGTGCCGCGGCGGGATCGTTCCTCGATCTTTGTTATGCGCCCGACCTTGCCACCGAGGTCACGCTGCAGCCGATCCGACGCTTCGGGTTCGATGCGGCCATCATCTTTTCCGACATCCTGGTCATCCCGCAGGCGCTGGGCCGCAAGCTGTGGTTCGAGGAAGGTGAAGGCCCCCGGCTCGAGCCGCTGACCGGGCCGGCCGACATTGCCGCGCTGGCGCCCGCCGGCGTCGAGCCGACCCTGCAGCCGGTCTACCAGGCGATCCGCCAGACGCGGGCCGCCCTGCCGGCGGAAACGGCCCTGATCGGCTTCTGCGGCGCGCCCTTCACGCTCGCCTGCTACATGATCGAAGGCGGCGGCAGCCGTGACTTCCTCAAGGTCAAGCAGTGGGCTTACGGCCATCCCGACAGTTTCCGCCGCCTGATCGATACCCTTGTCCAGGCCTGCATCGACCATCTCGATCTGCAGGTCCAGGCCGGCTGCGACGCGGTGCAGATCTTCGACAGCTGGGCCGGCATTTTGCCGGAAGAACAGCTTTTCCGCTGGTCGGTGCAGCCGATGCAGGCGATCGCGCGTGGGCTGAAGGCCCGTCACGCCGACGTGCCGGTGATCGCCTTTCCGCGTGGCGTTGGTCCGGCAGCGCTGATGTACCGCCGGCTGCCTGAGTTCGCGGCGTTGTCGATCGACACCACGATCGGCGCCCACTGGGCGGCGCAGGAACTGCAGCCGCACGTCGCCGTGCAGGGCAACCTCGATCCGGCCATGCTGATTGCCGGCGGCGAGACCATGGTGCACGAGGTCAAGCGGATCCTCGGCAAGCTCGCCGGCGGCCGCCATGTGTTCAATCTCGGCCATGGCATCCTGCCGCAAACCCCACCCGACAACGTCGCGCGCCTGGTCGAGATCGTGCGCGACTGGACCAGCCGGTGACATGAGCCGCATCGCCGTCGTTCTGTTCAACCTGGGTGGCCCGGACTCACCGGCGGCGGTCGAGCCGTTTCTGCGCAACCTGTTTGCCGACCCCGCCATCCTGCGGGTGCCCGGCTTGGTACGCCGCTTTCTGGCGCCGCTGATCGCCCGGCGCCGGGCGCCCACGGCACAGGCGATCTATGCCCAGATGGGCGGTCGCTCGCCGATCCTGCCGCAAACCCAGGCCCAGGCGGCGGCACTCGACGCCGCGCTGGCGGCGCGGTCGCCCGAACATGCTTTCCGGTCGTTCATTGCGATGCGCTACTGGCATCCGTTCAGCGCCGAGGCCGTCAGTGCGGTCAAGGCCTATGCGCCGGATCGCATCGTGCTGCTGCCGCTCTATCCGCAGATGTCGACGGCAACGTCGGAATCCTCGGTGATCGATTGGCGGCGATCGGCCCGGTCGGCCGGACTGGACGCGCCGACGCAGACCATCTGCTGCTATCCCGCGCAGGACGGCCTGATCGCGGCGGCCGCGGCCCTCATCCGGCACGCCTACGATCCGGCCGCGACCACGCGTCCCGTGCGCCTGCTGTTCTCGGCCCATGGGCTGCCCGAGAAGGTCATTCGCGCCGGCGATCCCTACCAGTGGCAGGTCGAACGCACGGCGCAAGCCATCGTCGAACGTCTGGCCATTCCCGGCTTGGACTGGGCGGTCTGCTACCAAAGCCGGGTCGGCCCGCTGAAATGGATCGGACCGTCGACCGACAGCGAAATCCGTCGGGCCGGCAACGACGGCAAGGCCGTGGTGCTATTCCCGATCGCATTCGTCTCGGAGCACTCCGAAACCCTGGTCGAGCTCGATATCGAATATCGCGAGTTGGCGCATCAGGCGGGCGTTGCCGACTATCGGCGGGTGGCGACGGTGGGTGTCACGACGGCATTCATCGATGGCCTGGCCGACCTGGTGCTGCACGCCGTGCGTGATCCGACGCGCGCCATCGGCAATGACGACAGCATGCCGGCGTGCCATGTCGAATTCAGTGCGTGTCCGAAACGGGCGGGTGCGGCCGCCGCCCTACGCTGGATCCCGGTGGGTGCGGGCTGATGCTCTACCTGGTGCTGAAATCGCTGCACATCATCGCCGTCATCGCCTGGATGGCAGGCATGCTCTATCTGCCGCGGCTGTTCGTCTATCACTGCGGTGCCGAAAAAGGGTCGGTGCAGTCCGAGACGTTCAAGGTCATGGAGCGCCGGCTGCTGCGCGCCATCATCAACCCGGCGATGGTGCTGACCTGGGTGATGGGGCTGTCGCTGGCATGGCTCAACGGCTACTGGCTGCAGGGCTGGTTCATCGCCAAGATCGTGCTGGTGCTGGCGATGTCGGCCGTGCACGGCCTGTTCTCACGGTGGCGCCGTGATTTCGACGCCGATCGCAACACGCGGTCGGCGCGCTTCTATCGCTTCTGGAACGAAGTGCCGACGTTGCTCATGATCGGTATCGTGTTCATCGTGGTGATCAAGCCATCCTGATCGTCGATCGCGCGACCGTCAGTGTCCGGGCTGTCGCGTCGAGACAGGCCATGGATCCCACGGGTACGGCCAGAGGATGGCTGCCGTGGCCCAGCGGCAATCCGCCGAGGATGGGAACACCAAGCGCTGCCAGGTGATCGCGCAGCAGGTCGATGAGGGACCAGCCGTCACTGGGTTTGAAATCGGTGAACTGACCGACCGCGACGCCCGCGAGCCCGGCCAGATGGCCGGCCTTGCGCAGCATGGTGAGCTGACGATCCACCTGGCCCACGTACATGTTGACGGCTTCGATCAGCAGGATGGCACCCCGCAGGTCGGGCAGTGCCCAGCCCGCCGCGGTCGCGATCATGGAGAGGTTGCCGCCGATCAGGGGCCCCGTGGCGCGGCCGTTCGTCGTGAGGGCCGCTGTCGGCTCCTCGTCGCGGCTCCTCAGCACGATGGCATCGTCTCGCATCAGCGCGCTCTTCAGTGCCGCCGCACTTTGAGGACTGAGACATCCCGGATCGTCGTCCATCAGCGCACCGTGAAGGCCGACCAATCGGCACTCTCGCCACAGGCTGAGATGCAGGATGGTGATGTCGCTGAAGCCGACCAGGAACTTCGGGTCGCGTCGCGCAGTCGCGAAATCAAGACGATCGGCAATGCGATACGAACCCTTGCCGCCGCGCGTCGCGAAGATGGCGCGAACCGTTGGGTCCCGCAGTGCCGCGTTGACGTCGGCCAGGCGCTGATCATCCGTGCCGGCGAGATAACCGTCTTTGTCGAAGGCGTGCTCACCGAAATCCACATCAAGGCCCCAGCTCCGCAACACGTGCGCGCGGTGGAGGACGGCCTCTCGCTCGGGCGTGCTGGCGGGCGATACGAAACGCACCTTGTCGCCCGCTTTCAGGCTGGGCGGCATGATCACCGGTTCGTGTGCGGGTTGAGCCGTCGATATCATTACGTGATTGTTCCACAGAACGTGCGGGGACAGTCGGTGGATAGACCCGTGCAAGCGTGCCTTGCGCCGCACCGTCTTCCGCCGCTGCAGCGGCATCGCTAGGATCGCGTCGCGATCGCAGGGAGACGGCATGACGACGGCCACCGCCGACTGGCGCGAGCAGATTTTCGATACGTTGAAGGCGCACGACATCCGGCAGGTCTACTACGTGCCGGACGCCGGTCATGCGACGCTGATCGAGGCGTGTCAGAACGCCAATTCCATGCGCGCCATCGTGCTCACCACCGAGGAAGAGGCGATGGCGGGCACCCTGGGTGCCTGGCTCGGCGGCGAGAAGAGCGTCACCCTGATGCAGTCCTCGGGTGTCGGCAACTGCATCAACATGCTGGGGCTCAGCAAGACGCTGCGTTACCCCATGCTGATGCTGATCACCATGCGCGGCGATTTCGGCGAGATGAATCCCTGGCAGAATTCGATGGGGCAGGCGACGCCCAAGGTGCTGGAGGCGACCGGTTGCATCGTCTTCTCCGTCGAGCGGCCGGAGGATGTGCAGCCGACGGTGAACGCCGCGGCCAACATGGCGTTCGAGGGCAACCAGGCCGTGGCCGTCCTGCTGCGCCAGAAGCTGATCGGCGCCAAGAGCTTCGGGAAGAAATAAGATGACGCTTCACCGCCGCGCCGTGGTCAGGGCGCTGATGCAGAATCCGACCGACGACCTGCTGGTGATCGCCGGCCTGGGTCAGTGCACCTGGGACATCACCGAGGCCGGCGACCGGCCGCAGAACCTGCCGCTGTGGGGTGGCATGGGCGGCGCAGTGATGATCGGGCTGGGCCTGGCGCTGGCGCAGCCGGACAAGCGTGTGCTGGTGATCACCGGCGATGGCGACATGCTGATGGGGCTGGGCTCGCTGGCGACCGTGGCGGCGCAACGTCCGGCCAATCTCGTCATCGTGGTGCTCGACAACGAGAAGTTCGGCGAGACCGGCAACCAGGCCACGCACACCGCCCCGGTCGCCGGCGGCCCGAGCGACCGCGGTGCCGGCACCGACCTGGCGGCGGTGGCGCGTGGTTGCGGAATCGCCGACAGTACCACCGTGACGCAGGAAGCCGACATCGCGGTCCTGGCGCGCGATGCGCGAACCAAGTCCGGGCCGATCTTCCGCAACGTCAAGGTGTTGGTCGAGACGCTGCCCAACACCATCGTGCCGCCCAAGGACGGCGCTTACCTGAAGGACCGCTTCCGGCAGGCCGTGGTGGGCGCTGCGTAGCGGCTGGCGGCATTTCCCATGTTTCCGCCGCGGCAATTGCGGCGGATAGTCAGGCGGTGTCCGCACCGTCCATCCTCCGACTGCTGATCCTGGCGCGCGCTGTGCGCGCCTTTGCCGACGGGCTGGTCAGCGTGCTGCTGCCGTTGCACCTGCTGCGGCTCGGGTACGATGCTTTCGATGTCGGCGTGATCGCGACCGCGACCCTGCTGGGCTCGGCGATGCTGACCCTGGCGGTGGGCCTGTGGTCGGCACGCCTGCCGCGGCGCGCCGTGCTGCTGGCCGGCTGCGGCCTGATGGTGGCTACCGGCCTGGCCTTCTTCAGCATCGAGGCCTTCTGGGCCCTGGTGCTGGCAGCGTTGATCGGCACGCTCAATCCGTCGGTGGGCGACGTCAGCCTGTTCCTGCCGGCCGAACAGGCACGCATGGCCGATCTGGCGGCGCCGGACCAGCGCACGGCGGTATTCGCGCGCTACGGTCTGTTCGCGACCCTGGCCGGTGCCGTCGGCACCCTGGCGGCCGAGGTTTTCGACCGGCTCGGCTGGCCGTTGGCACCGGCGTTCCTGAGCTATGTCGTGGCCGGCGTGATCCTGGCGGCCATCTATGTTCTCACGCTGCCGCGGGTCGAACCGGTCGCCGAAACGCCGCGGATCGGGTTGTCGCCGCAGGCGCGGCGACCGATCCTGGTGCTGACGGCGCTATTCTGCATCGATGCCTTTGGCGGCGGCTTCGTGCTGCAGTCCCTGATCGCCCTGTGGCTGTTCGATCGCTTCGGCTTCTCGCTGGCCGATGCCAGTCGCACCTTGTTCGTGATGGCCTTGCTGGGCGGTTTCTCGCAGTTGGCCGCACCCTGGGTGGCGCGCCGCATCGGCCTGGTGAACACCATGGTGTTCACCCATCTGCCGGCCAACCTGTTCCTGATGCTGGCGCCGTTCGCACCCAGCCTCGAAATCGCGCTGGCGCTGCTGTTCCTGCGCAGCGCGCTGTCGTCGATGGACGTGGCGCCGCGCACCGCCCTGGTGCTGTCGCTGGTGCCGCCGACGGAGCGCGCCGCGGCGACCAGCGTGACGGCGGTGCCGCGCGCCCTGGCCGCCGCCGGTGCGCCGATCATCGCCGGCTGGCTGCTGGCGTCATCGCCGTTCGGCTGGGCCGTCGTGGTGGGCGGCGGGTTGAAGGCCGGTTACGATGTGCTGCTGCTGCTCGTCGGCCGGCGGCTTGCCCGCGAGCGCGGTGCCGATGATGTCACATGACCGCCAACAGGAGACGATGATGGCCAAGCCCAAAGTGAAACCCAAGCCCGCCAACCCCAAGGTGTTCAAGAAGGGCCTCGAGATCCGCAAGGCCGTGCTGGGCAAGGAGTATGTCGAGAACTCCCTGGCCAACGCCGACGATTTCATGATGGCGTTCCAGGAGATCACGACCGAGTACTGCTGGGGCTATGTCTGGGGCCGCGACGGGATCTCCAAGAAGACGCGCAGCATGCTGAACCTGGCCATGCTGGCGGCGCTCAACCGCGGGCCCGAGCTGAAGCTGCACATCAACGGCGCGCTGACCAATGGCGTCACCAAGGAGGAAATGAAGGAGATCTTCCTGCAGGTCGGCATCTACTGCGGTATTCCGGCTTGCCTCGATGCCTTCAAGACGGCCAAGGACGTCTTCAAGGAACGCGGCGTCTAGTCAGCCATGAACGCGACCACGGCGATGCCGACCAGCATCGTGATCCGCTCGGCGCAGGTCCACGAGGCCGACGCGCTGACGGCACTGTGTCGGCGGTCCAAGCGTCACTGGGGCTACGACGACACCTTCATGGCACGCTCGGCGCTGTCATTGGCGGTGTCGGTCGATGCCATCGCCGAAGGTCGCGTGCTGGTTGCCCACGGCCCCGATCCGTCCACGGTCATCGGCATGGCCGAACTCAGCGCCATCGCCGGCGATGTGATCGAGCTCGACAAACTCTTCATCGATCCGCCGGCGATCGGTCGCGGTGTCGGCGCAGTGCTGTTCGGACACGCCGTGGCGCTGGCACGCGAGCGCGCGGCGCGCCGCATGGTGGTCCTGGCCGATCCCAACGCAGCGGTGTTCTACGAGAAGATGGGCGCCCGGTTCCTGCGCACGGCGCCGTCCGATGCGATTCCCGGCCGCCAGCTGCCGCTCTACACGCTGGACCTCGGGCCGCCGCCTAGGTCTTCAGCTGCGCCACATACTCCGCCTCGATCTTGATCGCGCGCTGCAGGGCCGGCCGCGCTTCCAGATGGGCGATGTAGGCCGTGAACTCGGGTCGGTTCGGTATCAGCTTGGCGCTGACGCCGAAGCGCACCATCGAGCCCAGGATGACGTCGGCTGCCGTGAACTGCGGGCCCAGCAGATAAGGGCCGCGACGCACAGCGCCGGCAATATTGTCGATGACGGACTCGTAACCACCCCAGCTCGCCTGGTAGGCCGAGACGTCCCACTTGTTGGCGCGTGCCATGACGGCGGGTTCGATATTGCTGGCGGCGTAGAACAGCCACGTCAGGTAGGCGGCGCGCTCCGGTGCGTCGGCTGCCGGCGCCAGCTTGGCGTCAGGAAAGCGATCGGCCAGGTAGGCGCAGATCGCTGCCGATTCCGCCACCGTGCGATCGCCGTCGCGCAGCGCCGGCACCTTGCCCGCCGGATTGATCGCCAGAAATTCCGGCCGCTTCTGCTCGCCCTTGCGGATATCGATCAGCCGCAAGGCGTAGGGTTCGTCCAGCTCCTCCAGCATCCAGAGCCCGCGCGAAGCGCGGGAGAACGGCGCATAGTAGAGGGTGAGCGGCCGGGCCATGACGGTGCTTTCGACAGATGGGATGAGGATGGGCGTATTCAAGACGGCGAAGGTGACGGAAGTATGGGCGTGCTGAAGCAGCCCGCATGGCAACGCGATCGGATCGTGATAGGATTTTCTTCCACTCGGTATCGGTTTGGAACCAAAGCCCATGCGCGCAGTCATGCAATTCAGCGTCACGCTACCCGATGAACTGGGACGCTTGGTCAAGGAAAAGGTTCGGTCAGGCGTTTACGCGTCTGAGAGTGAGGTTATCCGAGACGGTCTGCGGGCGCTGATGGCGCGTGATGTGGCGCAGGAGCAATGGCTGCGCACAGAAGGTGTCGCTCGATACGACGCCTCGGTTGCCGACCCCGCTCGGGCGCTGTCAGCGGACGAAGCTTGGTCAAGCCTTGAAGACCATATGAAGCACAGGCGGAAACAGGCGCGGTAGGTGGTGATCAATCACTACACGGTCACCTTCGATCCCACCGCGCTGCAGGATCTCCAACAGATCTATGACTATATCGGCAGGCACGCAGGCGCACGGACTGCGCGCACCTATGTACGCCGGATTTACGACCATTGCCTCGCCTTGCAGACATTCCCCGAGCGCGGCACGCGGCGAGATGATCTGCGGCCGGGATTGCGAACGCTGGGATTTGAGCGCCGTGCCACGATCGTTTTTCGTCTCGATCGGCGCCGCAAACGGGTTGTGATTCTGGCAGTTGCCTACGCGGGTCGTGATGTCGAAACGAAGATCCGGGGCGGCCGTCGCCGGACATGAGACCCAGGGTTCTTTCATGTGAAGATCGTGGGGAGTACCGTCAAGTTAACGACCAGAACGGTGGAGGATGACGTCATGACGATGAAGCGCAGGGGTTTGTTGGGGGGTGCGGCGGCGGTTGCCGGTGCGATGGCCATGCCGCCGGTGGTGCGGGCGCAGGCCTGGCCCGACAAGCCGATCACCTGGATCAATCCGTTCCCGGCCGGCGGCGGCACCGATGTGTTCGCCCGGCCGCTGGCGGCAAAGCTGACCGAGGCGCTGGGCCAGCAGGTGCTGATCGACAACAAGGGCGGCGCGGGCGGCACGGTGGGCGCGACCCAGGCGGCCAAGGCCAGGCCGGACGGCTACACCTTCTTCGTCGGCGCCATTCATCACACCATCGCACCCAGCGTGTACAAGAAACTGGAGTACGACCTGGAGAAGGACTTCGTGCCGATCACCATGGTGGCGCTGGTGCCACAGGTGGTGTCGATCCACCCCCAGCGCGTGCCGGTGAACACGCTCAAGGAGTTCCTCGACTACGCCAAGGCCAATCCCGGCAAGATCAACTATGCCTCGCCGGGTGCCGGCACGGCCCACCATCTGGCGGGTGAGCTGTTCCAGATCCAGACCAAGATCAAGCTGACGCATGTGCCGTTCCGCGGCGCCGGCCCCGCGATGCAGGATCTGCTGGCCGGGCAGGTCGACATGATGTTCGACGGCATGGGGACATCGGCACAGCCGATCCGGACCGGGCGCCTCAAGGGGCTGGCCGTGGCGACGCGGGAGCGGGTACAAGCATTCCCTGACATTCCCACCGCGCTGGAGCTGGGTATCCCCGGCTGGGAAGTCTCCAGCTGGTATGGCCTGTGGGCGATCAAGGGCACCCCCGAACCCATCATCGATCGCACGCACGCGGAACTCGTGAAGGCCCTGCAGCACCCGGATCTGCAGAAGATCTGGGCCGAGCAGTCGGCGCAGGCGGGTGGCGAGTCGCGCGCCGACTTCGCCAAGCGCATCCGCAGCGAGACCGAGAAATGGGCCAAGGTGAGCCAGGAAGCCGGCGTGAAGCTGGATTAGGGCGCTCTGTCATTCCGAGCGAAGCGAGGAATCTTCTGCGAATGGAGACTCCATGTCATGGAGATGTCTCGCTGCGCTCGACATGACGGGCTGGATTGACAGGTCGCGATGAGCACCTCTGAAACAGCAACACCCAAACCCGCAACCGTTCCGGCCCTGACGCTGGAGCGGGCGTTGCGGCGCGAGGTACGTGGCGAGGTGATGTTCGATGCCGCATCGCGCAGTCGCTACAGCACCGATGCGTCGATCTACCAGATCGATCCCGTCGGGGTCGTGGTGCCGCGCGACGAGGCCGATCTGAAGGCCGTCGTCGATATCGCACGCGGTCTTGCCGTGCCCATCCTGCCGCGCGGCGCCGGCACCTCGCAATGCGGGCAGACCGTGGGCGCGGCGCTGGTGATCGATTGCAGCAAATACCTGCGCGAGATCGTCTCGTTCGACCGCGATCGCGCCGAGGTCACGGTGCAGCCCGGCCTGGTGCTCGATCACCTCAATGCCTGGCTCAAGCCGCACGGCCTCTGGTACCCGGTCGATGTCTCGACGGCGGCGCAGTGCACCCTGGGCGGCATGGCGGGCAACAACTCGTGCGGCTCGCGCTCCATCCGCTACGGCAACATGGTGCACAACGTGGCGGCGATCGACGCCATCCTGGCTGATGGCAGCGAGGCGACGTTCGGCCGGCTGGATGGCTCCGAAGGCGCCGCGGTCCGCCATCTGGGTGACGCCGTGCGGGCGCTGGCGGCGCGCGAGCGCGACGAGATCGAGCGGCAGGTGCCCAAGGTGCTGCGGCGCGTGGGCGGCTACAACATCGACATCTTCCATCCGCAAAGCGAGCTGCCGTACACCACCGACAACACCGTCAACCTCGCGCATCTGCTGGTCGGCAGCGAAGGCACCCTGGCAGTGACGCGGCGGCTCACGCTGAAACTCTCGCCGCTGCCCCGGCACAAGGTGCTGGGCGTGGTGAATTTCCCGACCTTCCACAAGGCGATGGAGTCGGCACAGCACATCGTGAAGCTGAAGCCGGTGACGGTGGAGCTTGTCGATCGCACCATGATCGAGCTGGCGCGCGCCAACCCAGCGTTCCGGCCGGTGATCGAGGATGCGCTGATCGGTGCGCCCGATGCGATCCTGCTGGTCGAGTTCACGGGCGAGGACGAGGACACGCCGCGGCGTGATCTGAAGAAGCTGGTCGAGCTGATGGGCGATCTCGGCCTGCCCGACGGCGTCGTCGAGATGACCGATGCCAGGCGCCAGTCGGCACTGTGGGAGGTGCGCAAAGCCGGGCTCAACATCATGATGTCGATGAAGGGCGACGGCAAACCGGTGTCCTTCATCGAGGACTGCGCCGTGCCGCTGGAGCATCTGGCCGATTACACCGCGCGCCTGACCGACGTCTTCACCCGCCACGGCACGCGCGGCACCTGGTATGCGCACGCCTCGGTCGGCACCCTGCATGTGCGGCCGATCCTCGACATGCGCCGCGACGGTGCCGCCCGGATGCGCGCCATCGCCGAGGAGGCGTCGGCCCTGGTGCGCCAGTACAAGGGCGCCTACTCGGGCGAGCACGGCGATGGGTTGGTGCGCAGCGAATGGGTGGCCTGGCAGTTCGGCCCGCGCCTGACCCGCGCGTTCGAGGAGATCAAGGGCCTGTTCGATCCGCACAACCTGCTCAACCCGGGCAAGATCGTGCGGCCGACCCGGATGGACCAGCGGGAGCTGTTCCGCTATCCGCCGGGCTACCAGGGTCTTGCGCTCAAGACCGCACTCGACTGGTCGGCCTGGGATGTGCAGAACGACCCGCGCACCGAGGCGCTGACGGCACCCGGCAGCGGCGGCGATCCGGCCGGCGGCTTCGGCAAGGCCGTCGAGATGTGCAACAACAACGGCCATTGCCGCAAGTTCGATGCCGGCACCATGTGCCCCAGCTACCGCGCCACGCGTGACGAGCAGCATCTGACGCGCGGCCGCGCCAATACATTGCGGCGAGCGCTGTCGGGCCAGCTCGGCGCCGACGCCTTCACATCGGACGCCCTGTACGAGACGCTGGATCTGTGCGTGTCCTGCAAGGGCTGCAAGCGCGACTGTCCGACCGGTGTCGACATGGCGCGCATGAAGATCGAGTTCCTGCATCACTACAAGGCGCGCCACGGTCATACGCTGAAAGACCGCTTGGTCGCGCACCTGCCGCGCTACGCCCACTGGGGCGCGCGTCTGCCCTGGCTGTTCAATCTGCGCGACAAGCTGCCCGGTGCCGCCGCACTGTCGCAGCGCATGGCGGGCTTCTCCGCCCGGCGCACATTGCCGACATGGCGCCGCGATACGTTTCTGGGCGGCCTGGTCTTTCCGTTCGAGAGCGACGGCGCGGTGGCGCCGCTATGCGAGGGTCCGGCCGGCGAGGTCGTGCTGTTCGCCGACACGTTCAACAACGCCTTCGAAGCCGAGAACGCACACAGTGCGCTGGCGATCCTGGAAGCGGCTGGCTACACGGTTCACGTGGCGATACCGGGCGGCGAGGGACGCCGGTCGCGACCGCTGTGCTGTGGGCGCACCTATCTGGCCAGCGGCATGGTCGACGAGGCCAAGGCCGAAGCGCGCCGGACCGTGGCGGCACTGTCGCCGTTCGCGGCCCGCGGCGTGCCGATCGTGGGTCTGGAACCGTCGTGTCTGCTCACCTTGCGTGACGAATATACGGTCATGGGCCTGGGCAGCGGCGCTGATCAGGTGGCGGCCAACAGTTTCCTGTTCGAGGAGTTCCTGGTGCGCGAGCACAAGGCCGCGCGCTTGAAGCTGCCGCTCAAGGCGCTGCCGCAGAAGACGGCGCTGGTGCATGGCCATTGCCATCAGAAAGCATTCGATGCGTTCACGCCGGTGCAGACCGTGCTGGGCTGGATCCCCGGCCTGACCGTCAAGCCGATCGAGTCGAGCTGTTGCGGCATGGCCGGCGCGTTCGGTTATGAAGAAGCGCACTACGACGTGTCGATGGCGATGGCCGAGCTGTCGCTGCTGCCGGCCGTGCGCGCGGCGGACAGCGAGACACTGATCGTCGCCGACGGCACCAGCTGCCGGCATCAGATCCGCGATGGCGCCGCGCGCGAGGCGCTTCACGTGGCGCGCGTGCTGGCGCTGGCACTGGCGCCCTCTACCGGGTCGACGCCTGGGTGAAACCGGGGCGCGGGATCATCCCCATCAGCGTCTGCGTGACGCCACCATCGACGATCACTTCCTCGCCGCTGATGTAGGCGGCCCGGTCGCTGGCGAGCCAGACGACGGCATCGGCGATGTCCTGCGGCGTGCCGACCCGGCCGGTGGGCACCAGCTCGGCGCGCCGGCGGGCGGTGTCTTCGTGCTGGTAGAACGCTTCCGACATCGGCGTGCGGATCAGGCCGGGGCTGACGGCGTTGCTGCGCACGCCGGAGGCGCCCCATTCCGCCGCCAGCTGGCGCGAGAGCATGGCGACACCGGCTTTGGTGACGCTGTAGGCGCCGCTCCATGGCTGTGGGTTGGTGGCCGCGATCGAGGCGACATGCACCAGCGCACCACGCTTGCGCTCCAGCATGGCGCGGCCGAAGACCTGGGCGCAGATGAAATAGCCCGTCAGATTGACCGCGATGTTGGCGTTCCAGGCTTCCAGCGGCAGGCTGGCAAGGGCGCCTGGGCTCAGGAAGCCGGCATTGTTGGCCAGCACGTCGCACGGTCCCAGCGCCGCCGTCACCCGCGCGCAGGCAGCGTCGACGCTGGCGGGATCAGCGGTATCACAGGCAACCGCCACAGCGCGGGTGCCCCGGGCCGCCAGCGCGTCGGCGGCAGCCCGGCAGGCCGCTTCGTTCTTGTCGAGGAGCGCAACCGCGGCGCCCGCCGCCGCGAAGGTGGCCGCGATCGCGCCGCCGATGCCGCCACCGGCCCCCGTGACGACACAGACCCGCCCGCTCAAGCCGAGCCAGTTGACCGTTTCTGGGGTGTCCGTCATGTGCTCCTCCGTCGGTGTCGGCATTCGTTCGAATGACCGTGACGGACGCCGGCAACTGACGCAACCTTGGCGATCGACGATGACAGTCGTGGGAAGGTGAGGCGATGAGTGAACCCGTTGCGACTGAAACGGCGGACCTGGTCGGCTCGACCGCCCGGATCGCGACCTGGAACGTGTGGGGGAATTTTGGGCCGTGGCGCGACAGGTACGCCATGATCGAGGCCGTGCTGCGTGATGCAAACCCGGATGTGATCTGCCTGCAGGAAGCATGGCGTGACGACGGGTATGACGCGGCGGAAGTGCTGGCTGCCAGCCTGGGGTATGATCAGGCCGCCACCATCGAGTGGTTCGAACCCCTGAAGCTGGCGTCAGGCACGGCCATCCTGTCGCGCTGGAAGATCGCGAAGCGTGAAGACCTCAGGTTGCCGCCGGAGGACCGCGGCAGCGGCGCGGTCTTCCAGTTCGCGGAACTCGCCGGGCCACGTGGCGTGCTCCAGGTTTTCAATGCCATGCTGGACTGGCGTCCGGATCTCAGCCACGTCCGCCAGCGCCAGGTCGAAAGACTGTGCGCATGGATACGGGAACGTCGCGTACGGGGTGCGTCCATCGTGCTGTGCGGCGACTTCAACGCGCCACCCGACTCCGACGAGATCCGGATGCTCACGGGCAAGTCCAGGCCGCCTGCACCCGGGCTGGTCTTCTATGACGCGTGGGACGCCATCCGGCCGGACGAGCGTGGCTTTACCTGGTCCGGCACGAACGCCTATGCCAAGGCGTCCCCGCGATCAGACTGCCGTATCGATTACATATTCTCGGCGTGGGGTAGCCCGGCGGGCCGTGGTCAGCCCACGGCCTGCGGTCTGCTGGGTGCCGACGCCGACCGGATCGGATCCGATCATTTCGGCGTCTGGGCCGATCTCCGATATTGAGGCGGCCGAACCGCCTACTGGTTCATCGCCGAGAAGAAGTCGGCGTTGTTCTTGCTGGTGCGCAGCTTGTCGAGCAGGAACTCGATGGCGTCGACCGGCCCCATCGGCATCAGGATGCGTCGCAGCACCCACATCTTGCTCAAGGTGGCGCGATCGACCAGCAGCTCCTCCTTACGGGTGCCCGACTTGGTGATGTCGATGGCCGGGAAGGTGCGCTTGTCGGCCACCTTGCGGTCGAGAATGATCTCGCTGTTGCCGGTGCCCTTGAACTCTTCGAAGATCACCTCGTCCATGCGGCTGCCGGTATCGATCAGCGCCGTCGAGATGATGGTGAGGCTGCCGCCTTCCTCGATGTTGCGGGCGGCACCGAAGAAGCGCTTGGGCCGCTGCAGGGCGTTGGCGTCGACACCGCCGGTCAGTACCTTGCCCGAGCTGGGCACCACGGTGTTGTAGGCGCGGCCCAGGCGGGTGATCGAATCGAGCAGGATGACGACGTCCTTCTTGTGCTCGACCAGGCGCTTGGCCTTTTCGATCACCATCTCGGCCACCTGGACATGGCGTGACGCCGGCTCATCGAAGGTCGAGGAGATCACCTCGCCCTTCACCGTGCGCTGCATGTCGGTGACTTCCTCGGGCCGCTCGTCGATCAGCAGCACCATCAGGAAGCACTCGGGATTGTTCTGCGCAATCGCGTGGGCGATGTTCTGCAGGATCATGGTCTTGCCGGTGCGCGGCGGCGCCACGATCAGGGCGCGCTGGCCCTTGCCGATCGGCGTGATCAGGTCGATCACGCGCGTGCTCATGTCGATCTGCTGCTGGTGCGACACCTGCTTCTTGGCGGTGAGCGTGCCACGGGTACGGCCGGTGCTGACCCGGCCGGCCGTCGAGGTCCGGCCCGAACCGGCTTCCTCGGCGAGCGCGGCGGCCGGGACGAACCCGGCGCCTTCCATCTCGAGGCTCAGCTTCTCGTCGGGATAGAGCGGCGTGAGGTTGTCGAAGTTGATGCGGTGGCGGACCGCGTCGGGGTCCTCGAAATTGATCAGGTTGATCTTGGTCAGTGCGAAATAGCGCTCGCCGTCCTTGGGGGCGCGGATTTCGCCGTCGACCGTATCGCCCGTCCGCAGGCCGTGACGGCGGATCTGGGCCGGGCTGACGTAGATGTCATCGGGTCCCGGCAGATAGTTCGATTCGATCGAGCGCAGGAAGCCGAAGCCGTCGGACAGCACTTCGACCACGCCGGAGCCGTAGATCGCCTGGTCGCTGTCGGCCATCCGTTTGAGAATGCCGAACATCAGCTCCTGGCGTCGGAGTGTCGAGGCACCCTCGATCTGCAGCTCCTCGGCGGCGGCCAGGAGTTCGGCGGGGGTCTTTTTCTTGAGGTCGTTGAGATTCATCTCAGTGTCTTGGGAGTATCGGTAGGCGGGGCCCGGGCGGGCAGCGGCGATGGAAAATCGACCACCAGGCCGGATTTACGAGAAACGTCAGGAGGTTAGCCGCGGACGTCGGCCGTCTGGAGACGGCTTACCGGGAAAGTGTGACGCAGCGGTATCTGGCGCGACCCGGTGCTGCGCCACTCATCGGGGCACCCCGGTATCTGCGCCCTAGATAGCGATGGGTTCCCGGAATGTCAAAGGGCGTCGGCGAATTTGATGATGGCCTCCGACGCGTTCTGTCGCATGGCAGACACGCTGCGCCGCCCGGTCGCAACCGCGCGTGGCGACGGCAATAATCGCAGGCGGAATTCGGGAGGAATGTCATGGATTTCAACGGAAAGGTTGCCCTGATCACGGGCGGCGGCAACGGTATCGGTCGCGCCACGGCGCTGGCGCTCGCCAGTCATGGCGCAAAAGTGATCGTCGTCGATCGGGACGCGGCGGGGGCTGAGGGCACCGCCGGCGCCATCCGGCAACAGGGCGGCGACGCGCGGTCCGTCGCCGCCGACGTCACGCGGTCGGCCGAGGTGCAGGCTTACGTGAAGGCGGCCCTCGACGCCTACGGACGCATCGATTGCTTTTTCAACAACGCCGGCATCGAAGGCAAGGTCCAGCCGACCGCCGACTACGACGAAGCCATGTTCGATGCCGTCATCTCGGTCAACGTGAAGGGGGTGTTCCTCGGTCTGCGCCATGTTCTGCCCGTCATGCTGAAGCAGAAGTCGGGCACGATCGTGAATACGGCATCGGTCGCCGGCCTGGTGGGTACGCCCGGCATGCCGGCCTATGTCGCCTCCAAGCACGCCGTGATCGGTCTGACCAAGACCGCCTCCGGCGAGGTGGCGCGCCAAGGCATCCGGATCAATGCCGTTTGCCCCGGCCCGGTCGACACCCGCATGATCCACTCACTGGAAGCGCAGCTTGATCCCAACGACCCCGCCAATGCCAGCCAGCGCTACCAGGCGGCGCTGCCGACCGGGCGCTACACCACGCCCGAGGAAATCGCCAACGTGGTGCTGTTCCTGCTGTCGGACCTGTCGGGCAATGTCACTGGTGCGCAATGGGTCGTCGATGGCGGCCGCACGGCGACCGGCGGTGCCGCCACGCAGGCGATGCAACGGTAATGTGATCCTCCCCACGCAGTGGGGAGGGAAGATCCATGACCCTACCCGCGACCGAGCGCCTCTACCTGCAAGACGATCACTGTTTCGACACGGATGCGACGGTGATCGCCGTGCGCGATGCCGCGATGGCGTTCGACCGTACCTGCTTCTATCCCGGTGGCGGCGGCCAGCCACCGGACCGGGGACTGGCGACTTTCGAGAGCGGCACTGCTGTCGACATCGGGTCCGTCCATGCTGATCCTGATGGCGTGATCTGGCATGCCTGCGCGGTGGCGCCATCGCCGGATACCGTAGGGGCGCGCGTCCGGCTGGCGGTGGACCGCGAGCGGCGATTGGCGCTGGCGCGCTATCACACCGTGCTGCACGTGCTGAACACGATCGCCCTGCAGGACTACGGTGCATGGATCACCGGCGTGCAGATCGGTGTCGACTACTCGCGGATCGATTTCAAGTGGGACGGTTTTGCCGCGGCGCTGACGGCGGCCGTGGAAGCCAAGGTCAACGCCGTCCTCGATGCCAACCGGCCGCTGCGGTCCTACACCATCAGCGAAGGCGCGTTTCGCGAGCGCCAGGATCTGCTGCGGACCTTGGAGGTGAAGCCGCCTGTCGTGAACGGCACGGTGCGCGTGGTGGAGATCGAGGGTTTCGATGCGCAGGCTTGCGGCGGCACGCACGTGCCGATGACGTCACATGTCGGACGGTTCTCGATCTTCCGGGTCGAGAACAAGGGTCGCATCAACAAGCGGCTGTACGTGCGGCTGGAACGGCCCGTTCTCAGCGTCAGCCCCAGCGGTGCGCGCGACCTGTTCTGGTGAGATGCCGCGGCCCTACTCGGCCGCGACTTTCTTGAGGTCCTTCGAATAGGCGATGCTGACCGGTGCGTCGGCCTCGAACGGGCTCTTCAGGCCCAGCGTGTCGCCGAAGTCGCGCAGTGCCGGCAACACCTCCTGTGCCAGCAGGCGGATGCAGGTCATCGAGTCCTGGTGCGAGACGGCACCGTCGTTGGCCCAGATGGCCATGATGCTGGGCCGCGTTTCCTCCAGGATGCGCTTGAGCTTGGGGATCACCGTCTTGGGCGTACCGGCGATGATCTGCATGTCCTCGAGCTGCTGCTCGAAGCTGGGGCGGCCGCGCGGGCTCACCGCGCGACCGCTGGCGAACTCGACGAAGGCGCGCCGTTGCGTCGGCGAGAAATAGCCCGACGGGCTGCTCCACACCGGATGCGCCAGGCCGGTGAATTCGCCCTGCATCCACATGAATTGCCGCGCGTTCTCGATCGCCTTCTCCTCGGTCTCCGCCACGTGCACGCGCTGCAGGTAGCCGCGGTTCTCCGGGCCGGCGGTGTAGCCGGCCTCGGCGGCGGCTTTGTCGTAGGTTTCCCAGATCTTCTTGGTCGCCTCGATCGAGGTGTTGAGCGCGATGTAGGGATAGCGCTGCTGGGCCGACCAGATGATGGTCTCGCGGCTGACGACGCCCGGAATCCAGACGCGGGGATAGGGCTTCTGCAGCGGCACAGCCCACGGGTTCACGACGCGATGCTGATAGTGCGTGCCTTCCCAGCGGAAGGGGCCGGGCTGAGTCCAGGTCTTGACGATCAGGTCGTGGGCCTCTTCGAAGCGCTCGCGGTTGTAGGCCGGGTTGACGCCGGTGGCGAGCTGCTCCTGGCCGCCGCCGCGGACGAAGCCCGATACCAGTCGGCCCTTGGAGATCATGTCGATCATCGCCAGCTCTTCGGCCAGGCGGATCGGATTCTCGGCCAGCGGCAGCGGGTTGCCCAGCATCACCAGCTTGACCCGCTTGGTGACGCCGGCCAGCACGCTGGCGAAGACATTCGCCTTAGCCTGCATGCAGAATGGCGCGTTGTGGTGCTCGTTCAGCATGATGCCGTCGAAGCCCATGTCCTCAGCGTGCACGTACTGTTCGATGTACTCGTTGTACAGCCGGCTGCCGGCCACCGGATCGAAGTGCTTGTTGGAAAACGTCAACGCCGTGGCGCCGAATCGCAGCCCCTCCTCGGAGGCGTAGGCCGACATCGGCTGTTCGGTGAAGTACATCAGATGCATGAGGGCCTCCCATGGCCGACCGATGTCACGACAGCGTCGTTCGCATCATTTTCCGTCAAGGAACGACGTGACCAGGGCGGCCAGCGCCGCCGGCTTTTCCATGTCGACGCAATGGCCGCACGCCGGAATGATCTCCAGGCGCGCGTCCGGCAGGCGCGACGCATAGAGGCGGCCGGCGCTGAGCGGCACCACGCGATCGTCCTCGCCCCACACGACCAGCGACGGCAATCGCACGCCGGCGAGCAGGTGCGGCAGGGTCTGGCTGTACATGTAGGGCTTCCAGGCGATACGGAAGCTCATCTCGCGGCAGATGTCCCATTGCTCGAGCTGGTCGGTGCTGGGCTCGGACCCGTAGGCAGCCGCGAAGCCTTCGTCCGTGTGAAAGCCGGCGCGCGCGTAGTCGATGTAGCTCAGCAGCGCCTGATCCAGGATGTCGCCTTCAGGCGGCTTCAGTCCCATGGCGCCCACCAGCACGAGCCGCTTCGGATCACGCGGCGCCATGCTTGCCATTTCGGACGCGATCCAGCCGCCGAAGCCCAGGCCCAGCAGCGATGCCTGCTGCAGGCCCAGATCCGACAGCAGGCAACGATACATGACCGCCACGTCGCGCACGCGGCGCAGCCATGATGGGCGCTCGGATCGTCCGTATCCGGGATGGTGCGGCACCAGCACGTCGAACCGCCGCGACAACGCCTCGTAGAGCGGCAGGCGCTCCAGGGTGCCGATATCGTGGTGCAGGATGAGAAGCGGCGCGCCACTGCCGGCGCGCGATACATGCAGTTTGATGCCGGCCACTTCGACAGGCTTGTCCGACCACGTCGCCGCCATGCCGTTTCCCCAATCCATATTAGGAAAGAAAACGCTCGCAGCGGTGGTGGGGTTAAGTCAATCGACGCCGGTTGCGGTTGATGCAACCCTGTCAGAACGACAGCGCGGTTGCTGCATGATCCCTCTCCCCGCCGGAGCTGGGAAGGGAGAACAAGACACTCAAGCGTCGGTGATCACCGCGGTCGCCTCGATCTCGACCACCAGGCCGGGCACGGCGAGCGTCGAGATGCCGATCAAGGCCGAGGCGCAGCGCGACTTCTTCACCCAGCGCGCCAGTTCGCTGGTGATCGCACCACCGTCGCGGATGTCGGTGCAGTAGATGGTGAGTCGCGTGACGTGCTCCATCTTGGCACCGGCCTGACGCAAGGCGCGGCTGATCTTGCTCATGGTGAGGCGTGTCTGCGCACCGGCATCCTTGCCGCGCACCCGCCCCTTGTTGTCGAGCGACGTCGTGCCGGCAACGAACACGAACGGCCCGGTCTTCACCGCGCGCACGTACCAGCCGGCGATCTCCGTGCCGTCGGGAAATTCCTCGCGTGTCATGGCAGTCCCCCATTGTTGGTCAGAGCGCGGCGAGAGCATCACAGAATGGCAGCGATGACCAGCGATCCGTGCGGCTCTTGCGATGACAGGCGTCTTGCCGATTCAAAGGCTGCGTGACACCGTCGCCGCCCACACGGAGGAATCGATGTCGCTGGAGCTCTATCTTGCCTATCTCGCGACCTGCATCCTGATCGCCATCGTGCCCGGCCCGACCGTGGCGCTGGTTGTCGCCAACAGCCTGACACACGGTATGCGCGCGGGCCTGCTGAACGTCGCCGGCACGCAGTTGGCATTGGCGGCGATGATGGGCGTCCTGGTTGTCGGACTGGCGTCGATTGTCGAAACCATGGGCTTCTGGTTCGATTGGATCCGGCTGTTGGGCGCCGCATACCTGGTCTGGCTGGGCTGGAAGCTGCTGCGCACGTCCGGCGCCGTCGACGCCGGCGGCATCACGCCCAAACCGCGCGGCGGCTTCTTCCTGCAAGGCTTCCTGGTGATGCTGAGCAATCCCAAGGTGCTGATCTTCTTCGGCGCCTTCATCCCGCAGTTCATCAATCCCGAGCACGACCAGGTCGGTCAGATCGCGCTGCTGGGTGTGACCGCGATGGGCGTCGCGCTGGTATCCGACAGCGTCTACGCTGTCCTGACCGGCCGCGCCCGCAGCCTGTTCTCGCGCCGTCGCGTGCGGCTGATGTCGCAGATCAGCGGCGCTACGTTGATCGGCGGTGGTGTCTGGCTTGCCTTCACGCGTAGCCGATAGATTGCGCCGTCAATCACGTTGCTCCAGGTACCGGTGGATCGCCGTGTGGTCGGTGTCCTTGCCGAGTTTGCGCATCGCGTCGGCCCACACCTTGGCCATGTCCTGCATCGTATCGACGCGCGCGCCCATCTGGTCGGCGAGTTCGGCTGCCGTCGCGAGGTCCTTGGCCATCAGCGCCAGGGCGAAGCCGGCGGTATAGTTACGCGGGATCACGAACGGCTTGGCCTTGACCTGCGTGCTGTTGCTCATGCCGCTGGAGGTGTTGAACACCTCGACCATGACATTGGGATCGAGGCCGAATTTCTCGCCGACGATCAGCGCTTCGCACATCGACAGCAGGCTGGTGGCCGACAGGTAGTTGTTGAGCGCCTTCAGCGCATGGCCCGATCCGATGGCGCCGGCGTGAAACACCGTCTTGCCCATCGCCTGCAGCAGCGGCTGGCACTGCGCAACGTCCTCGGCCGAGCCGCCGGCCATGATGGCGAGCGAGCCGTCGAGGGCGCGCCGCACGCCGCCGGAGACCGGCGCATCGATGCAGCGCAGGCCGCGCGCCGCGAGATCGGCGCTCAGCGCGCGGGTGCCGGTCGGCGCGCTCGACGACATGTCGATCACGATGCGGCCGCGCGGCAGGCCGTCGGCGGCGGCGTCGGAGCCGTCGAGCACGGCCTGGCGCACGATCTTGCCGTCGGGCAGCATGGTGATGACGGCGTCGGCGCCGTCCGCCGCTGCCTTGGCCGATGGTGTCGCCGTTGCCGCGGGATGGGCGCCGACGAAGTCCGACACCGCTTGCTGTGAGGCGTCATAGACGCGCAGCGCATAGCCGGCCGCGATCAGATGGGCCGCCATCGGTTTGCCCATCATGCCCAGTCCGATGAAGGCGATGGTGGCCGGCGGCGTCAGTGGCGTAGCCATGACATGGTCTCCTGGTGCAAGGCGCTGCGCGGGCGGCGACGGATCATTTCTCGGCGAACACGTCCTTGGCCAGTTTGGCGGCGGACATCGCGGTCGGCCAGCCGGAGTAGAACGCCAGGTGGGTGATCAGCTCGACCAGCTCGTCCTGCGTCACGCCATTGCTTTGTGCCCGCACGAGATGACCGCGCAGCTGTTCGGTCCGGTTGAGCGCCACCAGCGTGGCAACGGTGATCAGGCTGCGGTCCCGCTTGGACAGGCCGGGACGCTCCCAGACATCGCCGAACAGCACGTTCTCGGTGAGATCGAGCAGCTTGGGGGCGAACGATCCGAGCTGGTCGCGGGCCGATGACAAAGACTTGGCCATGGCGGGTCTCCATGCGGTGGGTTGTCAAGATGCGGCAAGTGTAGCATTGAGGGCATTGATGAAAACGATCGCCCCCGTCGACACGTGCATCGCAGTGCTGTTGTTCTGCATGGCATCCGCATCGGTGCTCGAATGCGACGTGGCGACGGACAGCACCGTCGCGCCGCGGTGATCGCGCATGTCCCGGCGATGGGTCGCACGTTGGCAGGACTGGTCGGGCAAGGGACTGGAACACATCGTCCTTGATCTTGATGCCGACGGCGTCACCGCGTCGTCGATCGTACTGGCGATGACGGACGAGCGTCCGTTCGTCGTGCAATACGAGTTGCGCCTCGATCGCCAATGGCGCGTGCGCGAGGCGCGCATCATGATCCCCGGCGAGCAACGAGCACTCGAGCTGCGCAGCGATGGCGCGGGCCGTTGGACGGACGGCGCCGGTGCGGCGCTACCGCAACTCGCCGGTGCCATCGACATCGACATCTCGGTGACGCCGTTCACCAACACGCTGCCGATCCGGCGGTTGGAGTGGGCGGCGGGCCGCGCGGCCGATCTGCGCATGGCCTACGTGCTGCTGCCCGATCTGGCCGTATCGGCCGACCCGCAGCGCTACACCTGTCTCGAGCCCGGTCGACGCTTTCGCTACGAGTCGCTCGACAGCGATTTCACGCGCGACATCGACATCGATACCGATGGCCTGGTCGTGACCTACCCGGGGTTGTTTCGCCGGGTCCTGTAGGCGGAGCATCGTTTCCTGGCGCGCCGTTCACCGGTGATGTGCCCGGTCCGACGGCGGGACACCATGACAATCGCTCGACAAAACCGACGCGGCGAGTCACGTAGAACGCTGGACGCCCGACCCGGAGAATGCCCATGGCACGCTTGAACGCGCACCCCAGTGGCCGGCACTTCCTGCAGATCCCTGGCCCGACCAACGTGCCCGACCGCATCCTGCGGGCAATGGACCATCCCACGATCGACCATCGCGGCCCTGAATTCCAGGCGCTGGCCCAGCAGGTTCTGGCCGGGTTGCGGCCGGTTTTCCAGACCCAGGGTCCGGTGGTGATCTATCCGGCGTCGGGAACGGGCGCGTGGGAGGCGGCGCTGGTCAACACGCTCTCGCCCGGCGATGCCGTTCTGATGGTGGAGACCGGCCATTTCGCCACCTTGTGGAAGAAGCTCGCCGAGCGGTTGGGGCTGAAGCCCGAGTTCCTGCCGGGCGACTGGCGCCATGGCGTCGATGCCGCCCAGGTCGAACAGCGGCTGCGCGAGGATACCGGCCGAACCCTGAAGGCCGTTTGTGTCGTGCACAACGAGACATCGACTGCCGTCACGTCCGACATCGCCGCGGTGCGCCGCGCCATCGATGCTGCCGGCCACCCGGCGCTGCTGCTGGTCGACACGATCTCGTCCTTGGGCTCGATCGACTATCGCCACGATGCCTGGGGTGTCGATGTCACGGTGGCCGGTTCGCAGAAGGGGCTGATGCTGCCGCCCGGATTGTCGTTCAACGCCATCAGCGCCAAGGCGCTGGCGGCGTCAAAGACGGCGCGGCTGCCGCGATCCTACTGGGCCTGGGACGAGATGCTGGCAGCCAATGCCAACGGCTGGTTTCCCTTCACGCCCGCCACCAACCTGCTCTACGGCCTGGCCGAGGCCATCGACATGTTGATGGAGGAGGGCCTGACGGCTGTCTTTGCCCGCCACGCCCGCCACGGCGCGGCGACGCGCGCGGCGGTCACGGCCTGGGGCCTGGACCTGCTGTGCCTCAACCCGGCCGAGTACAGCCAGGCGCTGACCGCGGTGGTGATGCCGGCCGGCCACGATGCCGATGCCTTCCGCAAGATCGTCCTGCAGCACTTCAACATGTCGCTGGGCCAGGGTCTGACCAAGGTCGCCGGCAAGGTCTTCCGCATCGGCCACCTCGGCGACTTCAACGACCTGACCCTGGTCGGGACGTTGGGCGGGGTCGAGATGGGGTTGGCGCTGGCTGGCGTGCCCCACCGCGAGGGTGGTGTGCAGGCGGCCATGGCGGTGTTGCGCACGACGGGATCGCCCGCGACGGCGGTGCGGCGGGCAGCGGAATAGAGCCCTCGGTATATTCCCCGACCGCGAATATGGTTTCGTGTCAGGCGATGGTGGCTGAAACGTCGCGCTGACGAGCGCGCGTCGGCTTCCTATGTTCGACGGCGCAGGGTGCGATAAAAGCCATGTCCATCAAGTGGATTTGGCCCCATCAAGTCCTGTACCCGAAACCGCAACCTCCTTGTAACCCATTGATGTCAAGCCTAAAACGGCTTTCCGCGGCGCTTTTTTGGTCGCCACGCCAGGATTCTTCGTGCCATAGTCTGGCCGCAAAACCGGCCGTCGGACAGGCGTTGGGGACCCGGGTGGCTGTGGGGAGACGAAGCGTATGACCGGAGCGGACCGGGCCAGGCGCGTACTGATCTACAGCCACGACAGCTTCGGGCTGGGCCATCTGAGCCGCTGTCGCACGATCGCCAATGCCCTGGTTGGCGCCGACGACGATTTGTCCGTGCTGATCCTGTCCGGCTCCCCGATCATCGGCAGCTTTGATTTCAAGGCCCGGGTCGATTTCGTGCGCGTGCCCGGGGTGGTCAAGCAGCAGGACGGCGAGTACGAAGCGCTGAACCTGAACATCGGCATCGAGCGCACCCTGGAGATGCGGGCAGCGCTGATCCGGCAGACCGCCGAGATTTTCGAGCCGGACCTGTTCATCGTCGACAAGGAGCCGCTGGGGCTGCGCGGCGAGGTGGCGGCTACCCTGCGCATGCTGAAGGACCGCGGCAAGCCGCTGGTCCTGGGCCTGCGCGACGTCATGGACGAGCCGGCCCTGCTGGCGCCGGAATGGAAGCGCAAGAACGTCCTGCCGGCGCTGCGCGATCTCTACGACGACATCTGGATCTACGGCTTGCCGCAGATGACCGACCCGCTGGCCGGCATTGCGCTGCCCAAATCGGTCAAGCGCAAGGTCGTCTATACCGGCTATCTGCGGCGTGACCTGCCCACCGAGTCCGGCCTGCCGGCCGTGGTCCGCGGCCTGGACCGGCCGTATATCCTGGTGACGCCCGGCGGCGGCGGCGACGGCGAGTTGCTGGTCGACTGGGTGCTGCGCGCCTACGAGCACGACGCCAAGATCCCATACGCCGCAGTCGTCGTTTTCGGTCCCTTCATGGCGCCGGAGGTGCGCGAAGGCTTCCGCCAGCGCGCGGCACGCCTGTCCGGCATCCGCACGATGACGTTCGAGACCAACCTCGGCGCGCTGATGTCCTGTGCCGCGGGCGTCGTGGCGATGGGCGGCTACAATACGTTCTGCGAGATCCTCAGCTTCGACAAGCGGGCGCTGATCGTGCCGCGCACCCGACCGCGCCTGGAGCAGTTCATCCGTGCCCAGAGCGCGCGTCAGCAGAAGCTGCTGGAAATGCTGGCCGATGATGGCCGGCGCGACCCGGCGACCATGGCCACGGCACTGCGCCAGCTGCCCCAGCAAGGGCTGCCGTCAGACGCCATCATCCCCGGCCTGCTCGACGGCCTGCCCAATGTCGGCAAGCTGGTGGCCAAGCACCTCAAGCGGCCCCTGCTGCGGCCGGTGTCGGTGGTCACGCCTGATGATGGCGTGGTCAGCGGATCGTCGATGGAGCCGGTGCCGTACGAATCGGTCCAGGAACGCCAACGCGGCGTGGCGTGAGCGCGAACCTCGATCCGGCGTCGTCCGCCGACGGCGGCGTGGTGGCGGACGGTTCACCGTCGGTGGCGGTCGTGCTGAAGGGCTATCCGCGACTGTCCGAGACCTTCATTGCGCAGGAGATCGAGGGTCTCGAGCGACACGGCCTGCGGCTGTCGCTGGTCTCGCTGCGTCACCCGACGGATACCACGCACCACCCGGTCCATGAGCGCATCCGCGCCGCCGTCTCCTATCTGCCCGAATATCTTTATCAGGAGCCGCTGCGCGTCCTGCGCGGCTGGTGGGCGGCCCGGCGCCTGCCGGGCTATCCCGCGGCCCGGGCGCAGTGGCTGCGCGACTGGCGGCGCGACCCGACCCCCAACCGCGGCCGGCGCTGGGGCCAGGCGCTGGTGCTGGCGCGCGAGCTGCCGGCCAGCGTGGGCTGGCTCCATGTCCATTTCCTGCACACGCCGGCCTCGGTGGTGCGCTACACCGCGATGATGCGCGGCCTGCCTTGGAGCGGCTCGGCGCACGCCAAGGACATCTGGACCACGCCGGACTGGGAGATCGCCGAGAAGCTGGCCGACTGCCGCTGGCTGGTGACCTGCACGGCGGCCGGTCGTGACCGGCTGGCAGCCCTGGCGCCGACACCGGGCACGGTGATGCTGGTCTATCACGGGCTCGATTTGCAGCGCCTGCCGCCGGCCCTGGCTACCCGACCGGTGCGCGATGGACGCAACAGCGCCGATCCCGTCATCATCCTGTCGGTCGGCCGGCGGGTCGAGAAGAAGGGTCTCGACGACGTCCTGGAAGCGCTCGCCGTGCTGCCCAGGGACATCCATTGGCGCTTCGAGCATATCGGCGGCGGGCCGCTGGGCGCAAAACTGAAGGCGCGGGCGGTGCAGCTGGGGCTCGGCGAACGCTGCGTGTGGCACGGCGCACGCGCGCAGGCGTTCGTCTTCGACGCCTATGCCCGGGCCGACATCTTCGTGCTGGCCAGCAAGGTCGCCGGCGACGGCGATCGCGATGGACTGCCCAACGTGCTGATGGAAGCCCAGTTCAGCGGCATGGCGTGCGTGGCGACCCGGGTGTCGGCAATCCCCGAACTGATCGATGACGGCGACAGCGGCCTGCTGGTGCCGCCGGCCGACCCGGCGGCGCTGGCCGCGGCGCTGGAACAGGTGATTCGCGATCCGGCACGCCGGGCGCGGCTGGCGCAGCGCGGGACCGAGATCGTGCGGACCCGGTTCTCCTTCGAGCATGGCGTCGAGCGCATCGCGGACCGGTTGAAGCGTGGACTGGCGGGGCCGTGCCGCGCGACGCACAGCTAAGATCGCACGGGTGCGCAAACGGTTGGCCGCGCGCTTCTCACATCCCACTTCACAACCGACGCTTCGTATGCGAAGCATTCAAGGTGGTTCGCGTGACATTGCTTGAGGCCCTGTCGGAGCGGCGCTAAACTCCTGCCGGATTTATGTCTGTGGGGGGATATTCATGATGCGGTGGGGCGCGGTGCTGGCAATGGCGATCGTGGCGCTGTCACTGACGCCCGCGGCGCACGCACAAGGTGGTCAGTTCAGCGACGTGACGTCCATCCGGGCCTGCAATCAGAGCAGCAAGGTGGTCATGGTCGCCAAGGCGGCGGCCACCGGCCAGCAGCAGGATGGCAAGAACGTCTTCCTGTCCCAGGGCTGGTACGAACTCAATCCGTCCCAGTGCATCACGCTGTGGAACGGCCCGTTGGCCAATCGCTACTATTACGTCTACGCCGAGTCGTCGAGCTCGCACTGGTCGGGCGGCTACCCGATGTGCGTCAGCGAAAAGTCCTTCCGCATCGCCGAAGTGCAGTGCTCACAGGGATATGTGCGGCGGCAGTTCAACCAGATCGACGTGGGCGGCAAGTCCGGCGTCTTCACCTATTACTTCCAGGGGAGCTGACATCGTCTCCCCAACACAGCTCGGCGCTTGAGTAGGAGGTCGTCATGTCTCTGGCGAATCGATGCATTGCGGAAGTCGTCGGTACCTTCTGGCTGGTGTTGGGCGGTTGCGGCAGCGCCGTCTTGGCGGCCGCTTTCCCTGATGTCGGCATCGGGTTGGCCGGGGTCTCCCTGGCTTTCGGTCTCACCGTCCTGACCATGGCGTTCGCCATCGGGCACGTGTCGGGCTGTCACCTCAACCCGGCCGTGACGGTTGGCCTCGCCACCGCGCGGCGGTTCCCGATGGGGGAGGTCATTCCCTACATCGTCGCGCAGGTGATCGGCGGCATCATTGGCGCCGGCGTTCTCTACGTGATCGCCAGCGGCAAGGCCGGGTTCGATCTCGCCGGCGGCCTGGCATCGAACGGCTACGCCGATCATTCGCCCGGCAAGTACACGATGGTCGCGGGCCTGGTCACCGAGATCGTCATGACGTTCATGTTCCTGTTCATCATCCTGGGCGCGACGGACAAGCGGGCGCCCGCCGGGTTCGCGCCCATCGCCATCGGCCTGGCGTTGACGCTGATCCACCTGATCAGCATTCCGGTGACGAACACGTCGGTGAACCCCGCCCGCAGCACGGGTCCGGCCGTGTTCGTCGGCGGCTGGGCGATTCAGCAGCTGTGGCTGTTCTGGGTTGCACCGGTCATTGGTGCGGTTCTCGCCGGAATCGTCTACCCGATCATTGCCCCGGAAAAGGCCGATGCCGGAGTGTCTTCGCGATCGCAGCCGGGCGTTCAGGTATCGCCCTGAGCCAGGCGCTCAACGCGTTCCGATCGCCTCGGGATTGATCACGCGCACGGGCTGACCGTCGAGCCAGGCCAGCAGGTTCTCGACACTGTCCTGGTAGAAGGCACGGAACGTCGCCTCGGCGACGTAGCCCAGGTGTGGTGACAGCACGACGTTGTCCAGCGTCGTCAGCGCATGCCTGGCCGGCAGCGGCTCGATGTCGTAAACGTCGAGCCCGGCGGCGCCCAGGTGCCGGCTGCGCAGGGCATCGACCAACGCCGCCTCGTCGACGATCGGGCCGCGCGAGCTGTTGACCAGGACCGCGCCCTTCTTCATGCGCGCCAGCTCGGCACGGCCGATCAGCCCCCGCGTGCGATCGCTCAGCACGAGATGGATCGAGACGATGTCCGATGTCGACAACAGCTCGTCCTTCGATACCAACCGGGCACCACCGTCGCGGGCGCGCTCAGCCGTCAGGTTGGCGCTCCAGGCGACCACCTCCATGTCGAACGCCCTGGCGTAGTGCGCCATCTTGGCGCCGAGCTTGCCCAGGCCGATGACGCCCAGGCGCTTGCCGGCCAGGATCAATCCCATGTCCAGGCCGTCATGCCAGCCGCCCGCGCGCACCAGCCGGTCGGCGCGGGTGACATGGCGCGCCGCGTCCATCAACAGCGCCCACGCCAGTTCCGACGTCGCCGATTGATTGGGGCCGGTGCTGGTGTTGCTGACGGGAATGCCGCGCGCCGTGCAGGCGGCGAGATCGAGGCTGGGTGCCCGCGCGCCGGTCAGGACCATGAATTTCAAATTCGGCAGTCGTGCGATCAACGTCCCGGGCATCGGCTGCCGCTCGCGCATCAGCACGATGGCGTCGAACGGCGCCAAGGCTGCCGCCGCCTGGTCGATCGTCCCCAGCGGCTGATTGAACACGGTGATCGCCACGTCGCGTGCCCGGGCCTTGTCCCAGTCGGCGTAGCTGAGGGCGAGGTTCTGATAGTCGTCGAGGATGGCGAGCTTCGTGGTCATGTGCGGGTTCCGTCAGTCACGTCGGCTTGCGGTGGATTGCTTAAAGAACAGCGGTGCTGATGGATCATCAGCACCGCCTGGGTTGATACGACCACCGCAGCTTCTGCGCGGAGCGATCAGTCGGCCTTGATGTTGTTGTCCTTCACCACCTTGCCCCAGCGCGCCACCTGCTCGGTGAGGAAGGTGTTGAACTGCTCCGGCGAGCTGGCCACGAGGTCCATGCCGAGCTGTTCGCCGAGCTGCTTGCGCACCTCGGGGTGCTCCAGGGCCTTCTTCAACGCCGCATGCATGCGCTCCTGGATCGCCTTGGGCGTTCCGGCCGGCGCCAGTACGCCCCACCAGGCCAGGGCCGAGAAATTCGGGAAGCCCTGCTCGGCCAGGGACGGCACGTCGGGCAACACCGCCGAGCGCTTGTCGCCGGTGACCGCCAGCGGGCGCACTTTGCCGCCCTTGATCTGTGGCACCAGCAACGCCACCGTGCCGATGGCGAGGTCGATCTGGCCGGCGACGATATCCTGCGTCATCGGCCCGCCGCCCTTGTAGGGCACATGCACGACTTTGAAATCGCCCGCCTGCTGCACCAGGGTCATGGTGAGATGGCCCAGGCTGCCGTTGCCGATTGAGCCGTAGGTGATCGTGTCGGGCTTGGCCTTGGCGGCGGCCACCACTTCGCTGAAGGTTTTGAACGGCCGGCCCGGCGGCGTCACCACGGTGTTGGGCGACGTGCCGATCAGCATCACCGGCGCCAGGTCCTTCATGGTGTCGAACGGCATGTTCGGCAGCAGGCTGGGATTGACGGCGTGCGTATCGAACACGAACACCCAGGTATAGCCGTCGGGCGGCGACTTCGCGGCCGCGGCCGTGCCGATCGAGCCGCCGGCGCCGGGCCGGTTGTCGACGATGATGTTCCAGCCCGTCGCATCGACGATCTGCTTCTGCACGATGCGCGCTACCGGATCGACCGTGCCGCCGGGCGGGAAGGGTACGATGAACTTGATCGGCTGCTTGGGCCAGTCATCGCTCTGCGCCTGCACCGGCGACGTGCCCAGCAAAGCGGCTCCGACGAGGGCAAGCGTGGCAGCGCGACGCAAAAGGGTGACAGGCATGTTTCCTCCCATGGTTGAGCGGGATCAGTCGGCGATGAACGTGACGTAGCTGACGATGCCGACTGCGGCGATGAAGAATGTCAGGCTGGCGATACGACTGCCATAGCGCACGATGTCGTAGCCTTTGCGGAGAAACCGATCCTGGGCGTATTCGGCAAACCGGTCACGAAGCATGGGGGCGTTCCTCTTCTTGGTTTATTGGCGGGCGCGCGCAACGGACGCTGCGGACGCAAATACTTTCCACGGTCCTGTGTTTGCGATCAAGTGAAGGTTTGACTTCGTAAGCCTTGTAAAGGCCGAGGATTTCGGTCCAGCTTGACATTCCCGTCGCATCGACCCATGTGTGATGGATCATGACGGCTCGCCGGCACATCCAGACGTACGCTCGCGCAGGACGCGTGCGGGCAGGCTAGCCCGCCCCGGAGCCGATTCGCACGTTTGTGCGTTCGTCGGCCCAGCCGGGGCCGATTTTCTCCTCATCTCACCAGATCAGACTGTCTCTCGCGCGGCGCTGGAACGTCGCGTCGTTTCGCATCGGTCAAAGAAAGGGACCATCATGACTTCTGCCGTGCTTCACGCCGGCGACGCCGTCGCGTTGCCGCCCATCGTGCTGACCGCCGACAACCACGAGCGGCTGGGTCACCTGGTCGATGTCGCGTCGGATGGCGTGGCGGCCGAAGCCGATTTCCTCGCCCGCGAAATCGATCGCGCCGACATTGTCGCGCCCGAGCAGATTCCACCCTCGGTCGTGACCATGAATTCGCGCTGCGTCTTTCGCGACGATGCCAGCGGCCGCGATCGCACGGTGACGCTGGTCTATCCCGAGGATGAGGACCTCGCGTCCGGCCAGATCTCGGTCCTCACGCCGGTCGGTGCAGCCCTGATCGGCCTTGGCGAGGGCCAGTCGATGTCCTGGCACACGCGCAACGGCGAAAGCCGCAAGCTTACGCTGCTGCAGGTCGCGTTCCAGCCGGAAGCGGCGGCGCGGCAGGGGGCGGACGTGCACTGAGCCTGCCACCGCCGGCTGGCTGTTGCCGGCTGCCCACGGTATGAGTCGCGCGCCGGGAGGTGGCCGATGCGGGCACGTGATGACGATCTGATCGAGGTTGCGCCGTCGGTTCAGGCGGCGCTGTCCGAAGGGCGGCCGGTCGTGGCGCTCGAATCGACGATCATCACCCACGGCATGCCCTACCCCGCCAACCTGGACATGGCCACGACGGTCGAGGGGATCGCGCGCGCGGTGGGCGCGACGCCGGCAACCATCGCCGTCATCGATGGGCGTATCCGCGTCGGGCTCGGCGATGAGCAACTCGGCCGGCTGGCGCAGACGCGCGAGGCCCGCAAGGCATCGCGCCGCGATCTGGCGGCGCTCGTTGCGAGCCGCGGTACCGCCGGCACGACCGTATCCGCCACCATGCTGATTGCGGCGCGGTGCGGCATCGCCGTCTTCGGCACCGGCGGCATCGGCGGCGTGCATCGCGGCGCGGAGGAGACGTTCGACATCTCCGCCGACTTGATCGAACTGGGCCGCACGCCGGTCGCCGTCGTGGCCGGCATCAAATCGATCCTCGACATCGGCAAGACGCTGGAGGTCCTCGAGACGCAAGGTGTGCCGGTGCTGGGCTACGGCACGCAGGTGTTCCCGGCGTTCTACGCCCGCGAGAGCGGCCACGCCGTCGACTACCGCATCGACTCGCCGCGCGCCGTCGCCGAGATCATGCACGCCCAGCAGCGCCTGGGTATCGAAACCGGCATGTTGATCGCCAATCCCGTCCCGGCGGAGCATGCACTGCCGGCAGCCGACATGGATGCGCTGATCGCCGACGCCTGCCGCGACGCAGAGGCCGCCGGCGTGTCGCGCAAGGACGTGACGCCCTTCCTGCTCGCGCTCGTCAACGCATTGACCGGCGGCGCCAGCCTCAAGGCCAACATCGCGCTGGTCAAAAGCAATGTCGATCTGGCCGCCCGCATCGCGGTCGAGCACGCGGCACTGAACGCGATCACGCCGTCATCCCGAGCGCAGCGAGGGATCTAGGGCGCCGGCGATCGGTGTTCGATGCCGTAGCGCGCGTAGACGGTCTTGAACGTGCCGTCGCCCAGCATGCGGTCGATCGCAGCATCGATCTTCTGGCGCAGCGCGGTATCGCCGCCGCGCATGCCGACGGCGATGTTCCAGGATAGCTGCGGCTCCTGCTCGTAGGCGTGAACCAGCCGGATCGGCGTGGCCGGGTGCTGCAGGTTGAAATAACCGACGCTCGCCGGCGACACCGCGGCGGCATCGATGCCGCCAGCCGCCAGCGCCGCGATCATCTCGTCCTCGAAACCGTACGGCGTCGTCTTGAGGCCGCGCTGGCCCAGGACCATCTGGGCCAGCGATCCGGCCTGCACGCCAATGCGTCGCGTGCCGTCGAGATCGCGAAACGATGCAATGGCCGCAGCGCTCATCGGCAGGGCCAGCGCGACGCCGCTGCGATGGTAGGGCCTGGAGATCCGGATGCGGCCTTCGGCCTGGACCTGCGGTTCGACGATCGTGTCGAGGACGATGTCGCAGTCGGCCGAGCGGTACTGGATCGGGCTGACCACCCAGGCGACGTCGAGGCTTACATCGAGATGTTGCGCGATCGCACGGGCCAGGTCGATCTGGAATCCGGGCGGGTCGTTGCGACGGCTGGCAAAGGGCAGTGCGTTGGGATGAGCGCACAGGCTGAGGACGCCGCGCGCCGTGATCGCTTCCAGCGAACGCGCCGACGCTGTCGCGGTGAGGCAAACCACGGCGCCGGCAATGAGCGCAAGACATGTCGCCGTGCCGCCGGCCCGGCGATCGCTACGGTGCGTCGGGCAGGCTGCGGATATAGGCGACGATCGCCTGGATCTGGTCATCGTTGAAGCTCTTGCCGAAGGCCGGCATGCCCGGCGGCTTACCCTGTTTGATCTGCTTGATGATGAACTCGTCCGACTTGTCCGTGCCGGCCAGCTTGGGCCCGCGCCCTGCCACGCGGCCGCCGCCCTGATGACACCAGCCGCACGAGGTCGCGAACAGCCGGGTGACGGCCGGGTCGACGGACGGACCTTTATCCGGATCGGCCGACGGCGCGCTCTGCGCGTCGGCCGACGCTGCGGCGATGAAGGCGCCGGCAACGCTCAGGACGGCAACGGACCACCATCGAAACCGGGCCATGGATCGAATCATCCGAGGTGACTGGCAGCGGCGCACGAGGGCGAGCCGGACGGCCCGCCCTCGTCACGCGATCTAGGGCAGCGCGAAGACCACGAGCGCGCCGGAGTCTTTCGCCATGCTGGCGTACGGCTCGCCGAACAGTGCGGCAAACTCGTCGCCCACCAGCGAGCCCCAGCCGGTCGTGACAGCGACATACTGCTTGCCGCCCGCGCGGTAGCTGATGATGCCGCCGTTGTGGCCGTTGCCGTTGTTGTGCGACCACAACAACTCGCCATTGGCGGCGTTGTAGGCGCGCAGCACGCCGCGGGCGTCGGGTACGAACACGAGATTGCCGGCGGTGGAGAGCAGGCTGGCCAGCGGCGGCTCGTCGAACTTGACCTCCCACTTCTTCTCGCCCGTGATCGGATCGCGGGCGCTGACGTGGCCATGTGCCTTGCTGCCTTCGGGATTGGTCAGCTTGAAATTCGCGCCGATGTTGAGCTGGGCCATGGGCTCGAGGATCGGCGTCGTCTTGACGACCTCGAGATCCATGCACCATTCCTGGCCGACCTTGTAGTACAGCCCGGTCTGCGGGCTATAGGAGCCCGAGTTCCAGCTGATACCGCCGGGGATTGCCGGGCAAAGGTTCTTGTGCGCGCCTTCGACCATGTCGCGACGCCCGATCAGCTCGCCGGTCTTGGGATCGATGTCCTTCACGAAGTTGATGTTCTGGACCAGCCGCCAGACATTGGCGACCTTGCCGTTGCCGCGATCGTAGACGAACACGAAGCCGCCCTTGTTGGGATGCACCATCAGGTTGCGACCGCCGCGCTCGATCATCACGAACTCGCCGACGGAACTGTCGAAGTCCCATGCATCGTGCGGCAGTTCCTGATGATAGAAGCGCAGCTTTCCGGTGTCGGGGTCGAGGCCGATCACCGACGTGGTGTAAAGGTTGTCGCCGGGCCGCGGTCCCTGGGTCTTCCAGTTCGGGCCAGCCCAGTCGTAGAGCGGCGCCGGATTGCCGGTGCCCCACCACACCGTGTTGGTCTGGGCATCGTACGTGCCGGGCATCCAGCCGCCACCGCCACCGGTGCGCCAGGATTCATTGCCCCACGTCGCCTTGGCTTCCTCGGTGCCGGCAACCGTCAGGAACTCCCACTTCTTGTCGCCGGTGCTGGCGTCGACGCCGAAGATCGGTCCGCGCCACGGCCACTCGCCGCCCTGCGAGCCGATGATGACCTTGTCCTTGACGACCAGCGGCGCGCCCGTGAAGCCGACGGTGAGCTTCTTGGAATCGATGAGCTTGGTGTCCCACACCGGTTTGCCGGTGGCCATGTCGAGCGCGATCAGGCGTCCGTCCACGGTGCCGACATACACCTTGCCGTGCCCCAGCGCGATGCCGCGGTTGTAGGGCGAGTGGGTCTGCGCGGCGACCAGATCGTCGTCGAGCTTGGGAAAGTAGGTCCACTTGACCTGCCCGGTGGCGCCGTCGAGCGCGAACACGCGACTGTACGAGCCAGAGTAGTAGAGTATGCCGTCGGCGACCAGCGGCATCGACTGCAGGCCGCGCGTCGATCGGCCGGGCTGGTGCATCCAGGCGACCTTGAGCTGTTTGACGTTGCCCGCGTTGATCTGGTCAAGCTGGCTGAAGTGATAGGACCGGTAGGTCCCGTGGTACGTCAGCCAGTCGCCCGGGCTGTCCTTCGAGGCATCCAGGCGCGATATGTCGATGGCGGAGGCCGATCCGCCCAGCAGGCTCGCCGACACCGATAGGGCGGCGACCAGCAGCGGCAGGCCTCGATGAACCTTTGTCATCGCCTTCCTCCCAAGGTCATTTGTTGAACGCGATCACGCTACGGCATGGCGTCAGCCCGAACCCCGTGGGTTCGGCCAAGACGTCAAGAGAATGCGAAGCACGCGAACCAGGGCAGGCGGTGATCAACAGGCGCTCACCGCAAGGCGCCGACAACACCGATCGGGCATCGCGATGTCAGCCCGACGTGAGAACGAGACGCCACACGTAATCACCCGCTTCCGTTGTCCGTCAACTGCAAACGCTTGCAGTCGAGCGCTCTTAGTAACGGCCGCGAGACGGTATCGGTCAGGCGTCGAGGTACAGCGTGACGCTGGCGGCTTCCAGAGCGGCCTGGACCGGCGGTGGCGGCGGCAGGTCGGCCGCCAGGGCATCGACGTCATCGAAAGGCAGGACGACATGGCTGTCCGTACGATCGAACTTCGTTGCGTCGACGACGAAGGCCATGCGGCGGGCGCGCCGCGCCAGCGTTGCCCCGATCGCCGCATGCCAGGCCGACGGCCCGAGGACTCCGTGCGTGGCGTCGACGGCGCTGGCGCCGCAGACGGCGAGATCGAACACGCGCTGGTCCAACGCCCGCAGCACGTCGGGGCCGACCAGGGTGTGGGTTGTCGCCTTCACGATGCCGCCCAGCAGCGTCACCGAGCCGCGGCCCGCACCGGCAAGGACGGTTGCGATGTCGATCATGTTGGTTGTCACCGACAGCATCCTGTCGCTGCGCGCGATCGCCTCGGCCAACAACAGCATGGTCGAGCTGCCGCCGAGAAACACGGTCATGCCGTCCTCGAACAGCGGCAGCGCCGCTTTTGCCGCCAGCATCTTGGCCGCGCGCGCGACATCCAGGCGCTCGCTCACCGGGCGGCGTGCGGTCAGATCGACCGCGGCCGGCGGGGTGGCGCCACCATGCACGCGGCGCAGATGGCCGGCCTCGTCGAGCACGCGCATGTCGCGGCGGATCGTCTCCTGCGACACGCCGAAGCGCTGTGCCAGGTCGCCGACCGTCAGGATGTCGCCGCGCGCGATCATCCCGCGAATGCTCTGCTGGCGTGCCGCGCCAAGCTTGAGGGCGGTCCGTATCGTCATGTGCGGGACAGGGCCTGGTTGGAGGGGCCGAAATTGAGATCGAGTGTCTGCCCGGGCAGCCACGGCACATCGCGGCGCTTGCCGTAGAACTGGCCCGAGGCGTGCAGGATGATGCAGGGCGGATCATCGCGATCGATGATCTGCAGCATCCGCCGCACGATCTCGCGGCGCTTCTGTACGTCGAACGTATCCTGCAGGCGGGCGCCGAGCGCGAAGTATTCGGCGTTGCTCCAGATCCCCACCTGCTTGGGCAGCGTGCCGTTGGGGCCGAATTCGCGCCAGGCGTGGCCGAGATGATCGGGAAAGATCGCCGTCGATGAGCTGTCGTAGATGGCCCTCACCGGCTTGCGCTGGATTTGCGAGAAATTCTCCATCATCTGGATCTGCACGTTCAGCCCGACAGCGCGCCACATCTCGACCATGGCCTGCGCGCCCGAGACCTGGTTGGTGTAGTAGTTGCCCAGAAGGCGATAGGTGATCGGCTCGCCTTTGTACTGGGCTGCCGCCAGCAGCGCGCGGGCTTGGTCGGGATCGTAGGCCAGCGCCGGTGCATCCTCGATGTAGCCCACACCGAAGCTCGGCAGCTGGAAGCCGTTGGGTACCGGCACGCGGTTGTCCCACAGCGATTCGACGAACAGTTTGCGATCGATCGCCAGGCTGAGCGCGCGGCGCACGCGCGGATCCTTCAGCACCGGATCACCGGTGTCGATCGCCAGGAAGCGGACGTTCTGCACGGCCCCACCGACGATCTCGAGCTGCGCGCGTTTGCGGATGTCGCCGAACTGGTCCGGCGGCACGTCGGTCACGACGTCGAGTTCGCCCGCGACGAGACCGTTCACGCGCGCCGCCAGCTCGGCGCGGATGCGGAATTCGACACCGTCGAAGGGTGGACGTCCGCCCCAGTAGGCGTCGTGCGATGCCAGCACGACATGGAGGTCGAGCTTCTGTTCGACCAGCCGATAAGGACCGGTACCGACGGGCGCCGCGGCCCAGCGATCCCACGAACCTGCGGCGTCGAAGGCGCGTTGGCTGACGATCTCCGACGCCCACGCCGCCAGGCGCTGCTCCAGCAGGGCGTCGTCGCCCTTGGCGTGGATGATCACGGTGTGCGGATCGACCACCTCGACCCGGTCGAGGCGATCCAGCGTCTGCATGGCCACCGAACGGCCCGACCGGTCCGGACCCAGCAGATGATCCGGGCTGAAGGAAAAGGCGACATCGGCCGCCGTGAACGGGCTGCCATCGTGGAAGGTCACGCCCGGCCGCAGGGCCACTTTCAGCGCGCGCGCATCGAGCCGTTCCCAGCGCTCCGCCAGCGCCGGCCGCAGCGCCATCTGGTTGCCGTGGTCGAACGCGATCAGCGTGTCAAACATCTGCGGCACCACCCGCCGCGTTGCCGTGTGGTTGGCCAGCACGGGTTCCAGTGCCGGCGGAAATCCCGACATGCCGACGATCAGCCGGCGACGCGCGCTGCTCTTGCCGTCACCGTCGGCGGCGCGGGCACCGGCGATGGCCGTGGTGGCGAGCATGCCGGCGAGCGCGGCGCGCCGGTGCAGAGGAAGGGCGTTCATCGGCGGACCTCCGAAAAATCGTGAGGCCAGCTAACGCGCCGACGATAAAGAGCCGATGACGGTTTCTCTGCGAATGTGTGAATTATTGACCGAATGCCTGCATTTGTGTGGGTGTGATGTCGGTGCGCGATGGACATCGATGTCGTGAGTTCCTAAATCCCGCCGACATGATCGAGCCGGTTTTCCCCGCGCGCTGGAATGTCAGCGACCCCACGCTCATCGCCGAAACGTTTTCCAGCCGCATCTGGACGGTGCGGTTGGACAGCGGCGATATCGCCGTGATCAAGGACCTCAAGCCCTTCGACGACGTCGAGGACGAATTGCGCGGCGCCCACTATCTGAGCTGGCGCGATGGCGTCGGCGCGGTCAGGCTGCTGGATCGCGACGGCCAGCGCATGTTGCTGGAGTATGCCGGCGACCGGCTGCTCTCACAGGACCTCGTCGACCAGGGCGATGCGTTCGCGACCGACGTCGCTGCCGATGTGATGGCACGGCTGTTCGCGCCGTCCGACACGCCGCTGCCGTCAGACCTGCAGCCGTTGCGGCAGCGTTTCGCGGCCTTGTTCGACAAAGCCAAAGCCTGCGCCGACGCCGGACAGCCGCGCTTCTACCTCGAAGCGGCCGGTATCGCCGAGCGCCTGCTGGCGGAGCCGCATGACGTCCGTCCGCTGCACGGCGACCTGCATCACGACAACATCCTGCACGGACGGCGCGGCTGGCTGGCGATTGATCCCAAGGGCGTGCTCGGCGATTCCGCCTTTGACGCCGCCAACCTGTTCTACAACCCCCTGGGCCGCGACGACCTCTGCCTCGATCCGGCCCGGATCGCCCATATGGCCACCGTGTTTTCCCGAACGCTGAGACAGAGCCCGCGCCGGCTGCTCGACTACGCGATCGCCTACGGATGCCTGTCGGCCGCGTGGCATGCAGGCGATGACAACGACAAAGACGAAAGCCGCGAGCTGTCCGTCGCACAGGCGATTCGTGCCGTTCGAGACGAGCTTTGATCCCGGGACGCTCCGGTCAGAGGCTGTTCCCCCTGGTCTTGTAGACGAGGAACCCGGCCACGGCGTCGAGGAAGAGCTGCGTTTCGTCGCCGCGGATCGAATGGCTGCTGTTCTCGAAGATCCGCAGGTCGGATCCGGGGATGAGGCGGTGGATCTCTTCCGAGAACTCCGGCGCGCAGATCCAGTCGTGGCGGCCGGCCAGGATCAAGGTCGGCGCGGTGATCGAACCGAGTTCCGGCCGCAGATCGAAGCTGCGCAGAAAGCCGCCTGGGCTGAAGGCGCGATTGAGAGGCTCCGGCGCCTGGATTCGCCGATCGAGGCCGACCTTGGCCAGGGCCGCATCGTACTTGTACGAATACAGCGGGCCCATGACTTCGTAGTAGTGCCGCAGCTTCGCCGGCGTATCGAGGCGGCCGGCCCACAGATCGTCGCATACCGCGATCTGCTCGGGTGTGCCGCGCTGGGCCACGATCTCCTTGGCGCGCGCGTTGAAGCCGCCGTGCGCGGCGGTCACGACCAGGATGAGATGCGACACTGCAGCGGGATGGCGGGCGGCGTGGGCCATGGCCACCATGCCGCCGTAGCTGGTGCCGACGCTGACGATCGGGCCCAGGCCGAGATGGCGGCGCAAGGCCTCCATGTCCTCGACATTCTCGTCGAGGGTGTATTTCGCGGGATCACCCTGGGCCGACCGCCCCTGGCCGCGATGATCGAAATAGACCAGCTGCATCTTGTCGGTGAGCGGCCCCAGCGCGGTCTTGAAGTCGCTGTGATCGCCGCCCGGGCCGCCATGGATGATGAAGGCGGTGGGCTTTTCGCGCATGCGCGGGCCATCGGGCACGAGGCCGACGCCATCGACGTCGAAGTAGATCTCGGTATCGCGGATACGGGCGCGCATGGGGTCTTCCGTCAAGTGTCAGGCGGCGGAGCATATCGACGTCGAGCGCGCGTGGGGAAGACATTCCGCCTCCTGCCGCAGAGCGAAGGTGGCGGAGGCGGCCAAGCGACGCGCGCATGGTTGAGCGGACCCGGCGTCTACAGAAGGTCGTGACAGGCCCAGATCTCGCACGTGAACGACGACACGGCGAGGATCCGGCCGCCTCGACGCGGACCGCGCGAGGAAGCGCGACAGCGGCGTGTCAACCCTGGGGTTGACGCGCCGTCATCAGCAGATCGCTAGCCTCGGCGTCAGCGTGTCGTGAACGCGGGGGGCAGCATGCGCATCATCCATACACCATCAGACGTCTGGGAATGCGATTACCACGTCCGCTACAAGCTGCACGTCTTTCATCCCAGATCCGCGGGACATGCAGGCACCCTGCAGCTGGACATCGAATGGGTGGGCATCGAGAAAGAGAACCTGATGGAGGGAATAAACAGCCCGCCTACGGTGGTGTCGAATTACCAGCAGACGTGGAAGTGGGCGGGGTCACCCTATGGCACGGTCAGTGGCGCATTCCTCACAAGACTGGGGCGGCATCTGCAGCTGCAACCGCCATCCAATTCCGGGTTGGTGCGCTATGCGATGAACTTGTTCAATGAGCGCTGGTCGGAGCAGCAAGACCGGCCTGTGCACCCGTGGTTCACGCCGAACGACAAAATTACGTTGAAAGATCCCCACTTCGTCGCCGCGCCACGGAAGCCCAAGATGATCGTGGTGCCGGAAGACCCTGTCGCGATGACGTGGAACTGTAAGCTGCTGGATGCGAAATATAATGCGCCCCGCCGTCCCATCATTTGAGGGCGCGACCATTTCCGTGGCAGATAGGGCGTACGTGGATGGCCCCGTCGCGCAATGAGCGCGATAGGGTGTTTTCCGGGCTCGAGCCAGTCGGAAAGGCGAAAGGCCGCCTCACGGCAGCCCTTTTATAAGGCTCTGATTTTCCTGACAAATTTGGAGCGGGCGAAGGGATTCGAACCCTCGACCCCAACCTTGGCAAGGTTGTGCTCTACCCCTGAGCTACGCCCGCACTCCATGTCCCGCGCCGCATTGGGTCATCGGCGTGGAGGCGCGGAGATAACCGCTTTCTCATCCCTTGGCAAGATGGTTGCCTGCATCGCCGCGCGCCGGTACCAAAGCCGCCGTCATGAGTTCCGCTCCCGATCCCCAGGCCGATCCCGAAGGCAACGACCTGCCGACCACGCCCGCCGCCACCCTGGCGCGGCTGTCGGCGCTCGGCATCGCCCATGAGACGGTCACCCACGAAGCGGTGTTCACCGTCGAGCAGTCAACGGCGGTGCGCGCCCGGTTGCCGGTGCTGCAGACCGGTACGCACATCAAGAACCTGTTTTTGCGCAACAAACGCGAGGAGATGTGGCTGGTGACCCTGGAGGCCCACCGCGTGGTCGACTTGAAGCAGTTGGGTGAAAGGATCGGCGCCGGCCGCGTCTCGTTCGGCAGCCCCGAACGGCTGATGCGCCACCTGGGGGTGCGGCCCGGATCGGTGACGCCGCTGGCGCTGCTCAACGATGCGGGCCGCCAGGTGCGCCTGGCGGTTGACCGTGCCGTGCTCGACGCCGCGGCGGTCTGGGCCCATCCGATGGTGAACACCATGGTCACGCGCCTGTCGGGTGCCGACCTCCAGCGCTTTTTTGCCGCCACGGGCCACACGCCACAGCCGCTGGCCTTCGACGCTTGAACATGGCCGGCGATGCCGCCGGCCTTGCCTTCCCGGCGGCCAGCGGCCACATTCCGGGAAACCCGACGGCGGCTGGGTCCGCCATGCGAACCTGTCGAGGACAGATGGACCAGATTATTGGCGGCGGCGCCCCCGCCGATGCCGACCTTGTCAAGGACTCCGACCAGAAGCGCTTCGCCAAGGACGTGCTGGAGGCCAGCCGCACGCGCCCGGTCATCGTCGATTTCTGGGCGCCCTGGTGCGGTCCGTGCAAGACGCTGGGTCCGATCATCGAAAAGGCGGTGAAGAACGCCAAGGGCGCCGTGCAGTTGATCAAGATCAACATCGACGAAAACCAGATGCTGGCCCAGCAGCTGCGCATCCAGTCGATCCCGACGGTGTACGCCTTCTTCCAGGGCCGCCCGGTCGACGGTTTTCAGGGCGCGCTGCCCGAAGGGCAGATCAAGCAGTTCATCGACCGGCTGGTGCAGGCGACCGGCGGCACGCCGGGCGGCGACCAGCTCGCCGAATTGCTGGAGCATGCCAAGGCGGCGCTCGAGGGCGGCGACGTCTCGCTGGCGGCCCGCGTCTATGGCGAGATCCTGCAGCAGGAACCGGAAAACCCGACGGCAGTGGCCGGCATGGCCAAATGCTACCTGGCCAGCGGCGATGCGGAGCGCGCCAAGGCGCTGCTGGCGTCGCTGCCGCCAGCGGTCGCCAACAACGCCGAGATCGCCGCCGTTCGCTCGGCGATCGAGCTGGCCGAGCAGGCTGAACAGGCCGGTCCGGTCGGCGAGCTGGAGGCGAAGGTCGCCGCCAATCCCAAGGATCACGAGGCGCGGCTCGAGCTGGCAACAGCCCTTTATGCTGCCGACAACAAGGAGGCCGCCGTCGATCACCTGCTGCAGTCGATCAAGATCGACCGCAAGTGGAACGAGGAAGCCGCCCGCAAGCAGCTGCTGAAGTATTTCGAGGCTCTGGGTTTCAACGACCCGATTTCCGTCGACGGCCGCAAGCGGCTGTCGTCGATCCTGTTCTCATGAGTGGTAGGAAACGCGCGGCGATCGCCGGGTGACATTGCCGGTGCGCTGACGCGGCAAAGGCCGTTCGACCGACGGCCAGGGAGAGCCCATACGGCATGACCGATCAGCGCGTCGGCAGGAACCCGTTCGACCCGGCATTCGAGCAATTGCCGGAAGCGATTCCGATCTTTCCTTTGTCCGGCGCCTTGCTGCTGCCGGGCGGCCGCTTGCCGCTGAACATCTTCGAGCCGCGCTATCTGGCCATGGTGATGGATTGCCTGGCCGGCCATCGCATGATCGGCATGGTGCAGCCGGCCAAGATCGGCGGTTACGCCGGTGACGGATTGCCGGTCGGTGAGGGGCCGCCCCCGGTCCAGCCGGTCGGTTGTGCCGGCCGTATCATCCAGTTCGCCGAGACCGAGGATGGTCGGCTGCTGATCACCCTGGCCGGCATCAGCCGCTTCGAGATCGGGCAGGAGCTAGGACTGCACCACAGCGGCTATCGCCGGGTGATGACGCACTTCGAGCGCTACCGTGGCGATCTCGACCATGCCGACGAGATGATCGAACTCGACCGGCCGCGCATGATGGCGGCGCTGCAGGCCTATTTCCGCGGCCACAAGCTGTCGACCGACTGGAAAGCCGTGCAGGATGCCGGCGACCGCAATCTGGTGACGTCGCTGTCGATGGTGCTGCCCTTCGGGCCGGCCGAAAAACAGGCGCTGCTGGAAGCCACCGACAGCACCGCCCGCGCGCGCCTGCTGATCGCGCTGCTGGAGATGGACAGCCGCGGCGAAGAAGGCGGCAGCACCTCGCGGCATTGAGCCTCCTGGAACCGCGGGCGTCCCGCCCGCATCAGCACGCCAAGCCTGTCCCGTTCAGATGGTGCGCGTTAAGAGATTCACCACAGAGGCACAGAGAACACAGAGAAAGTTGGGAGCGCGCCTTTAGCGCGCCGTCTCTTCTTCCCTCTGTGTGTCTCTGTGTCTCTGTGGTGAATTCTTTCAGCAGAACTGAGACGTCCGATCGGTGATCGGCGCACTGCGAGGTCCTTCGCATCGCTCAGGACCACAGGACGGACGGGCGAAACGCGCGCGCTCCCGGGGTTTCACCCGCTGCGCACCTGCTTGAACGGGATGTTGCGGTCGAGTTCGGGTTCCTTGGGCAGGCCGAGCACGCGTTCGCCGATGATGTTCTTCTGGATCTGGTCGGTGCCGCCGCCGATCGACGTGAAGTAGGCGTTCAGCGCCAGGAAGTTGACGTCGTCGGCGACCGGATGCGCATCGCCCGCCAGCAGGCTTTCGGCACCGATGATGGCGGTGCGCACGCGCGCTTCCTCGTGCAGGATGCGCGACATCGCGAGCTTGCCCAGCGACATGATGGACGACGACGTGCCCTGCTCGAGGTCGGCCTTGGCGCGCGCGTTGTTGAGCGCGTTGAGCCGGCGCAGCGCCACCACGCGGGCGATGTCCTGTCGCACCTGCGGGTCGTTCAGCCGGCCGGCGGCGCGGGCCAGCGCCACGACGTCGGCACTGCCGCGGCGGGCGCCGCGCGCGTTGGCGCCCATGACCGACCGTTCGTAGGCCAGCGCCGTCTGCAGCACGCGCCAGCCCTGGTTCAGCCCGCCCACCAGGTTGTCGACCGGCATGACGGCGTTGGTGATGAACACCTCGTTGAAGTGCGCTTCATCGGTGATCTGCCGCAGCGGCCGTACTTCGACGCCGGGCTGCTTCATGGGCAGGAAGAAGAAGCTCAGTCCGCTGTGCTTGGGCACGTCCCAGTCGGTGCGTGCGATCAGCATGCCGTAGTCGGCCGACGCGGCGCCCGACGTCCACACCTTCTGGCCGTTGACGACGAAGGTGTCGCCCTGGCGCTCGACCCGCGTGCGCACGCCCGCCAGGTCGGACCCGGCACCCGGCTCGCTGTACAGCAGGCATGTCGTGATCTCGCGCTTCAGCAGCCCGGGGATCAGCGTGATTCTCAGCGCATCGTTGCCGAACGCCAGCAGCGTGTTGGCCGGCAGGTTGAAGCGATCCTGTCCCGCTCCCGGCGCACCGACGCGGGCGAATTCCTCGATCACGATGCGCGTCTCCTCGTCGGAGAAGCCGCGGCCGAACCAGATCTCGGGCCAGCCCGTCACCGACCACCGCGCCTCGAACACCTTGGTGTACCAGGCGCGCATGGCGTCGTTGGTTTCCCACATGCTCTGGCCGACCGAGCCGAGCCCGGTCCAATGCGCGGCCAGCCAGTCGCGCACCTCGCGACGCAGATCGTCATGGCTCATGATGCGATCCTCACATCCTCGGGTTGGGCCGCGATCCGGGTCACGAATCGCTCGCGATGGGAGCCCGACGATCCCAGCAGGTAGCTGTAGGCGCGCGCCCGGCGCAGGTAGAGATGCGCCGGGTGTTCCCACGTGAAGGCGATGCCGCCATGCATCTGGATGGCCGTGGCGGCGATCTGCGCGAACGCATCGGCGCAGGCGAAGGCGGCCATGTCGATCGCTTCGTCGGCACCTTGTGTCTGCTGGGCCAACTGCTGGGCTGCGTCGCGCGCCGCCGATGTCGCCGACTCGGCCTCCAGCAGCAGCTCGGCCGCCATGTGCTTGATGGCCTGGAAACCGCCGATCGGACGGCCGAACTGGATGCGGTTGCGGGTGTATTCGACGGTCATGTCGAAAATGCGCCGCGCGCCGCCGGCCTGCTCGCCGGCTCGCGCCACCAGGGCCAGGCGCAAGGCCGCCTCGACGGCCGGCCAGCCCGCGGTGCCGATCCGCCGCGCCGGCGTGCGCGCGAACGTGATCCGCCCCAACCGCAGCGTCCGGTCAAACGTCGACAGCGCTTCGATCGCCACGCCGTCGGCGCGCGGGTCGACCTCGAACAGGCCGTGACCATCCGCCGTGCGTGCGATCACCAGCAGAACGTCGGCGATGGCGGCATGCATCACATAGGAGGCGACGCCCGACAGCCGGGTCGTGCCGCCCTCATCCGCCGCCGTCACGGTCACATCCGGCGCCTGCCATGAGCCGCGCGCGCCGGTGAGCGCCGCGGTGGCGATCGTCGTGCCGTCGGCGATGCCCGGCAGCAGGCGGGCGCAGGCGGCCTCATCGCCGCTTTCCGTCAGCAGGCCGGCCGCCAGCACGCTGCTCGACAGGAACGGCGTGCACGCCAGTGCCGCGCCGGTCTCCTCGGCGACCAGCTCGAGCTCGACCGGCCCCAGGCCGGCGCCGCCGAACCGGGTCGGGACCAGCAGGCCGGCGATACCCAGCGCCGCCAACGTCGACCACAGCGCCCGGTCGATCCCCTCCGGCGTTTCCATGATGGCGCGCACGTGCTTCTCGCTGCTCGCGTCCGCCAGCAGCTTGCGCACCGTGTCGGCGATGGCCCGGCGTTCTTCCAGGGTCGTCGTGATTGCCAATCCCGCCTCCCTTGCTAATATCAGTCTGATTTCGTCTGTAATTATGGCGATGCGTCGCGCCACGCAAGGGGTAAAGCGCCGATGGCAAGAACGTCGACGCGGGCCGCACCGCCAGGCGGCCGGGTCCGCAACGGCCGGGGGCGACCCCGGGATCCGGGGCTCGAGGACCGTGTCTTCGATGCCGCCATTGCGCTCTATGCCGAGGTCGGCTGGGCGGGGTTCACCTTCGATGCCCTGGCGAAGCGGTCCGGCGTCGGCAAGGACGCGCTCTACCGGCGCTGGGGCGCCTCGCGTCCCGGGCTGCTGCGCCAGACGCTGGAGGCGCGCTGGTATGGCGTCGACGCGATCGATACCGGATCGATCCGCGAGGACCTGCTGGCGCTGGCGCGCCTGTCGTTGCGCCTGCGCACGGGACCCCACGGCAAGGTCAGCCTGCACATGATGGTCGATACCACGCGCTTTCCCGAGGTCGCAGACGTCCTGGGCAGCTACGGCGAGGCGACGGTGCGCCAGGCGCGCGCGATCGTGCGCCGCGCCATCGAGCGCGGCGAGCTGCCGCCCGCGACCAATCCCGGCCTGGTCATGGACATGGTGGTGGGCAGCGTGACCAACCACGTCGCCACCACGCCGCAACGGCTGCGTCCGGCGATGACGGCCAAGATGGACGACTTCGCCGTGTCGCTGGTCGACGTGCTGCTCAGCGGCCTGCAGAGCCTTGGCGTCTCCAAGCGACAGCCATGACCGCACTCTCGGCGATACTGAGCGTCAATCGCACCGCCGCAATGCCGACCAGTCCGTAATCCAGCATCACGCCCACGATCCAGCACAGCGGCAACTGGGCGCCCCACTGGAAAGCGAAGGAGACCAGTGCCGACACGTGTGCCGCGCCGGCGCCGCGCAGGGCGAAGACAAGCACGCGCCCGGCGGTATCGATGACCATGGCCAGTGCCAGCAGACGCAAGGGCGTCGCAGCGAGCGCGATCGTGGTGTCATCAACGATGAACAGTGCGAGCACGTGGCCCGGCGCCATGACGATGGCCAGGCTCAGCGGTGCGACCAGCAGCATGCCGATCAGGCTCGCCTGCCAGCCCCAGCGCTGCGCGTCGCTGATGTCATGGCGTCCCAGCGCCTGACCCACCAGCGTGGCGGCAGCAATGCCGACACCGGTGGCGGCCAGGATCGATATCAGAAACAGCGCGATCATCACATTGATGGCCGCGACCTCGCGCACACCCAGCCGCGCCACGATGGCGAAGAACACGCTCATGCCGATGTACAGCAGGACCTGCTGCAGGCTGACGGGTAGCCCCAGGCGCAGAAGGCCGACCATGCCGGACAGCGCTGGCCGTCGTCGCGCGGCGTCGCGCACCGGCACCCTGATCACCGCGAGATGGACACCCAATGCGACCAGGGCGGCGAGCATGGCACCCAGGCCGGCACCGGCAACGTCCAGGCGCGGCAGCCCGAAGGCGCCGAAGATCAGGGCGTAGCTGAAAAGAACGCTGCAGGGCAACTGGACCAGGATCGCCAGCAGCGCCCGTTCGGGCCTGCCGCGGCCGTTCCAATAGGCACTGAAGGCGAAACCGGCGCCCATGAACAGCAAGGTCGGACACAGCGCGCGCACATAGGCTGTGCCGAGCGCGATCACGGCGGGATCGCCGGCGATCACGGTCAGGACGGCCGGCGCCGCCGTGTAGGCGAGCGTGGCCAGAACCGCGCCAGCCAACAGCGAGATTGGCAGGGCATCGGCCAGCACCGCGGCGGCGCCTGGCATGTCCTGCGCGCCTGTTTTGCGGGCAACCATCGTCTGCACCGCGGTGTCCAGGCCGAAGAGCACAGCCAGCAGCGTCGCGTACAGCGTGCCGCCGACGCCGACGGCGGCCAGGGCGACATCGCCCAGACGGCCGACCATGGCGATGGCGATCAGGCTCATGGCGTTCTGCGCCGTCAGGCCGACGACAACGGGCCACGACAGTCTCAGAATCGTCGCCGCGCGAGGCACGCGGATATCTGCCCGGACGGGCATGCCTCACCCCGCTGTCATTCTGAGCGCAGCGAAGGATCCTGCGGTGCGCCGGTCACTCACGATGAGACATGTCGGTTCCGCCGAAGATTTCACCACACAGTTCTCCACCGGCTACGCCAATCACAAGGACTGAAGCGGCGCACGGTGGTGCGGGCAAACGGACGCGCCACAGAGTCGCGCGTCCCCAGCGTGTGATCGAGCCACCTTGGCCAGTTTCCTTTCAGGCACAGAGGCACAGCGCAGCCATTGGCCGCAATCTAAGCGTAGATGGCGCTGGTGACGGGTCGGACCGCGTCGCTCCAGCGACGCCCCGACGCGCAGCGGCGGATCATGAGCGCCGCTGGAGCGGCGCGGTCCCAGCCGTCGCCAGGACGGCATTCACTGGCCGAGCCACCGCAAGGAGAATCATCGCAGCGCGACGATTCTTGAGGTCAGTAGTGAGAGAAAAGTCGGGAGCGCGCCTCTGGCGCGGCATCTCCTCTTTCCTCTGTGCGCCTCTGTGATCTCTGTGTCTCTGTGGTGAAGCTTTTCCGCATCGACACACCGTTGCACTGGATCGACGCACCGCACGGTCCTTCCACATGAACAAGGCATTCTCTAGCGCACGCCGCTTCGCCAGTATAATGATTTCAAACCATGACTGATATCGACATTGTCAATATCCGTCGTCTCGACGGAAACCTGCTGCTGGTGTTTCGCGAGCTGATGCGCACACGACGCACCACGGCGGCAGCGCAACGCCTGAGCCTCACGCAGTCCACCGTCAGCCATGCACTGGCGCGGCTGCGCGATCTGTTCACCGATCCGTTGTTCGTGCGCCGGCCTCACGGCCTGGAGCCGACGCGGCGGGCGCTGGACCTGGCGCCGCGCATCGACGCACTGATCGACATGGCCGGCATGGTGATGAGCGGTGACGGCGGTTTCGATCCGGCGCGCAGCGACCGGCGCTTTCGCCTCGCCGCGGCCGAGTTCGTGACGGTCCTGATCGGCGCGCCGCTGGTGACGGTGTTCGGGCGCGAGGCGCCGCATGCGTCGTTCGCGATCGACTACCTGGCTGGCCGCGCCACGCTGGAGGCGCTGCGCCGCGGCGAGGTCGATCTGGCGCTGGGCCAGTTCCTGACCTTGCCGCCCGGTTTCGAGGCGGAGCGGCTCTACGAGGACCGCTACTGCGTCGTGGCCCGCCGGCGCCATCCGACGGTCAAGGGCAGGATCGATCGGCGCACCTACGCTGCGTTGCCCAACGTCTTTGTTGGCCTGTCGGGCGAGACCGGCATCACGGACTCGACGTTGCCCAGCCCGCGCCTGGTATCGACGGTGGCGCTGGTGCCGCGCTGGCTCACGGCGCTCACCATGGTCGCCGCCAGCGATGCGATCGCGACATGCCCGCGCCGCCTGGCGCAGCATCTGGCGAAACCCCTGGGACTGCAGGTCATCGATATCGCCTTTGCCAGCCCGCGCTTCACGATTTCGGCTGTCCGCCGCGCCGGCCATGTCGATGCCGGCCTTGACTGGCTGCTCGCGTCAATTCGCGCTGCCCTTCGTTGACGCCATGCGCGGCAGCGGGTGACAGGCCCCCCGGACAAGGTGCTATAACCGCCCCCCAGCAAGCGGAGCGTCACGCCATGAGCCCCTCTGAAGGCCCCGCCCGCCGGGTGGGTATCGATCCGAAGCTGCTCGAAATCCTGGTGTGCCCGGTCACGCACGGACCGCTGGAGTTCGACGCGGCCCAGAACGAGTTGATCAGTCGCAAGGCCGGGCTCGCTTATCCCGTTCGCGACGGCATTCCGATCATGCTGCCGGGCGAAGCGCGCCGGCTGGACGAGACGAGCTGAGGCATGAGCGCAGCCAAGGACTCGGCGGACTTCCCGCAATCGGCGCCATCGAGCGGCGGCTACGAACCGGCGGCCGGCACGCCGTGGCCGGTCGAGGTGCGCCTGTTCCGCGAGAAGGGCGAGTTGGAGATCGATTTCGACGACAACAACACCTTCCGCTACACGGCCGAGTATCTGCGGGTGGAGAGTCCGTCGGCCGAAGTGCAGGGTCATGGCCCCAGCCAGAAGAAGATCATTGCCGGTCGGCGCCACGTGCGGATCGAGGCGATCGAGCCGGTCGGCAACTACGCCATCCGCATTCGCTTCGATGACAAGCACGACACCGGCATTTTCAGCTGGGCCTATCTTCACGAGCTGGGCGTCAAGCAGCCGGAAAAGTGGGAAGCCTATCTCGCGGCGCTGCTCTACCGCGGACTGAGCCGCGACGCCTGAGGCGCGCGCCGCAGGCTCGCGGCCAGGAACAGACCCGTCACCGGCAATCCGGCGGCGGCGACCAGGAACACCGGCACCACACCGATGTGATCGACGACCGGCGCGGCGAGGGCGACGCCCACCGACTGGCCGAAGAACAGCGCGGTCGCGAAGGCGGCGACTCCGGCGCCGCGCGCCGCGGGGGCCATCTGCGTGCCATGGGTCTGCAGCGTGTTGTGCAGCATGTAGAAGCCCAATCCGCACACCGCGATGGCGATCACCGCCGTCCACAGCGATGGTGCGAAGCTCAGCGCCACGAAGCTCAACCCCAACAGCAGGCCGCCGATGCGGGCGAGACCGCGCTCTCCCAGCACCATGACCAGCCGGGCAACGTTGGCGGTGTAAACGAGGCCGCCGCCGCCATACGCGGCCATGGCGACACCGACGATGGTGTAGTCGATGCCAAAGCGGTGCCGCAGTTCGTTGCCGACATAGGCGAAGGCGCCGAAGAACAGGAAGCCTTCGGCGCCCACCGCGGCCAGCACGACGCGCACCCAGGGATCGCGCAGCAGGCCGATCGTATCGCGCCATGATCGCACCAGGCCGGCAAGGCCCGGTTGCCCCGTGCCGCTGCGCAGGCGCGTCAGCGGATCGACCCGCAGGCGCAACAGAAGAGCGAGACCGGCCACGACATAGCCGATCGCGAGAATGCCGAACACCCAGCGCCAGCCCAGCGAGTCGCCCAGGATGCCGCCGGCGACCTGTCCGAAGATCATGCCCATGATCTGGCCTGAGATGAACCGGGCCAGCACGGGTTGCCGCTTGGCGTAGGGGATCACGTCGCCGATCCAGGCGAAGGACAGCGGAATGATGGCGCACGCCACCGCCGCCGTCGCGAAGCGCGCCACCGTCAAGGCCCACAGCGAGGGCGCCAGCGCGCAGGCCAGTGATCCGGCCGCCGACAGCAAGGTCGTGATGGCAATCAGGCGGACCTTGCCCAGGCGATCGCCGGCGCTGCCGTAGAAGATCTGCATCAGCCCGTAGGCCAGGGTGAACGCGGTGATGACGGACGAGGCCTCGCCGGCCGTGGCGCCGAACGATGCGGCCACCTGCGGCAGCAGGGGATCCGACACCCGCACGCTGGCCGCGCTCGAGAACGTCGCGCTCGCCAGAACGGCGAGTGAAACCGTGGGCGTCGGCGGTGCAGGGGTGCTGTCGGGGGGCGAAGCCATGCGCGACACAATGCAAAGTGCCGGCGCGGCATGCTATCGGATGATGTGTCGCGGATCAGGCTGGGCGTGCATGTCTGCCACGCTCGGCACGGTACGACGATCGCCGACAGTGAACGACGGAGGCGCAGCCATGCTCGCCGGACAGCTCGCTCTTGTCATTGCCGCCCTGTTCGCGGGCGCGGCGCTCTACATCAACGTCGCCGAGCAACCCGCGCGCATGAAACTCGACGACCGGGCCCGGCTGGCGCAGTGGAAACCGGCCTATCAGCGCGGGGCAGCGATGCAGGCGCCGCTTGCGGTGGCAGGCTTCGTGTTGGGCGTCGTGGCGTGGCATCAGACCGGCCAATCGTCGTGGCTGGTGGGGGCAGCGCTGCTGATCGCGAACTGGCCCTACACGATCATCGGCATCATGCCGACCAATCGCCGGCTCATGGCACTCGACACCGCCGATGCCCAGGCGCAAAGCCGCGCCCTGATGGCGAAATGGGCCCGCCTGCACGCCGTGCGCACGGCGCTGGGCTTCGCCGCGACGGCCATCTTCCTGTGGGCGTCGTTGCGCTGACGGCCACCCTGGCGCGGCGCATCGTTGACGGAAGCGCCGCGGTCGTCCTGACAGCCTGGGATTTCATAGGCCCACGCCGTCATCCCGAGCGCAGCGAGGGATCTTCCGAAAGTGGCGCACGGGTGCGCCTGCATCGAAAGATCCCTCTCCTGAGCCTGCCGAAGGGGCGCTCAGGATGACAGCTGCATCAGGGCCATGTGATTCCGGGGACTAGGCGGCTTCCAGCGGGAAGGGCGTATCATAACGCCGCAGCGCCAGGGTCTCGACGACGGCCGGAAAGGCGGGTCCCGCGTCGAGCCGCGCCAGGCACGCCCCGCGATCGGCTCGGCCGCTCGGATGAATATGCGCCAGCCAGTCGCGGATCGCGGCGATCTCGGTGCTGGGGCGCTCGCCGCGGTCCCACGCGCGGCAGGCGCAGGCGAACAGCATGTCGACCTCGTTGGTGAAGTAGCCGAACTCCTCTTTGCGGGTACTGCGCTCGCGCGCCATCGTCTCGAACCCTTCCTCGTCGATGCGCTGCGCCAGCGGCTTGGCATAGAACGCCATCAGCCTTTCCGCATGGGACCAATGCCGCACGATCGAGTCGAGCCGCTGGCTGAGCAGTTTCGCTGACTGGTTGAGCCGCCATGGCCAACCCAATCCATTGAACTGCGGGTCGGCCTCGAGCTCGGCCTGCGGCGCAAAGAAACTCAAGCTGATGCGGAAGTGCATGGTCACGTCGTCGGCCGCAAAGCCGCGGCCTTGCCAGCGTTCGATCAGTCCGGAACGCACGCCAAATCGGGGATACAGAACGTCGTTGCTGCGGTGGTGCTCGACCAGAAGGTAGAAGCGCGCGCCGTCCGCGTCGGGTGGTTTTTCACCGATCTGGAAGACGAAGATATTGTCCTTGGACGCGACGCTGTGTGTGACCAGGCGGAAATCGCCGCGCGCGGCGACCATGGCCGGCAATTCAGGCAACACGCTCTTGGCGATGCGCGCAGCCCGCGCCGTGTCCTTTTCGTAGTCGGCTGCGATGCCGTCGGGATCGGCGCGATGATCCAGCAGGAAGCGCAGCATCGATCGCCGGTCGATCGTTTCCGGATCGGACCGCTCATAGTCGCGGGCGATCGTCGTCCAGCTCGGCAGCGGGACATAGCCGCGACGGTCGCGCCAGTTGCGCACATCGTGGCGGATCGCCGCCGCGCGGATGGCGATCGCCTCGGCGCGCTGGAGAAAAGCCGGGAAGTCCTCCGGCAACGTGTCGTCGATCAGCGTCAGTTCGTTGATCTCGCTGGCCAGCACGCCCAGCCAGTGGTGCACCAGCTGCCGGTCACTTGCCGCATCGGCCAGCGCGACCACCGCGGCAATGGTGGCCAGAAAGGGCTGGTCGCCGGCGGGCATTTCCGGATCGTAGCCGATCGCGTCCAGTTCCGGCTTGACGCGTCCGATCGTCTTGGACGTGTCGAACAGGTTCTGAAAGACATAGAGGTCGCGGACAAGCTGCTGCTTTTCCGCATCCGAGAGACGGGAGCGAAGCGTGAGCCTGATGCTGTCCTCGACGAGATCTTCGATGCGATGGTCGGACACGGGCCTTTTCCGTTCGGATCGAATTGCATCGTAATCTAATCTTTTCCACTGCTCCACATCTGTCATCCCGAGTGCAGCGAGGGATCTTTTTCCAACGGCAGGCCTGGATCCCTCGCTGCGCTCGGGATGACAGCAGACAGCAAGTCACCTTTCGATGATCGTCAGGACGAGGCCGACGGCACGATCAGCAACCAGATGCCGCGCGCCAGGTAGACGACGCTGACGGTCAGGATCAGCCGTCGGCTCCAGCGCCGGAAGCTCTCGTCGGTCATGCGATGGAGCACCTCGGCGGCGAGCGACGTGCCGGCCAGGGCCAGCGCGATGGCGCCGACATAGATCCACCATGGCAGGATGTCGTTGCCGGGAATCGCGAAGGTGCCGAAGTAGGCGATGCGGCAGACATGGGCCACCACCTGAGTCACGGCCTTGGTCGCCACGATCGCCTTGCGGTCCAACGGGCTCTTCTGGAAGAAGATGTCGAGCACGGTGCCGGCGGCACCGGCCATCAGCTGCAGCGCCATGATGAAGGCGCCGCAGATGAACGGCATGAAACGGCGCGTGATATCCGGCCGCAGCGTGGGTGGCACGACATCGCCGATGATCGGCAGCAGGCCCAGGCCGATATAGACCATGGCCTTGTCGGGCAGGAAGGCGACCACCTTCATGACGGCGAACGTGGCCAGGGCGCCGGCGACGTAGCTCCAGATCAGCCGCCACACGACGTGCTTGCGCCACAGGAAGGCGCGCCAGCCGTTGGCGCCCAGCTGCGTCGTGCCGAACAGGATCATGGCCGACGCGACGTCGAGCAGGACCAGCAGTACGCCCAGCAGGATGAGACCACCTGCCATGCCGAAAATACCGGAAAGGAACGAGGTGATCAGGACGACAACGGCAACGACGGCGATCGTGGCGGCGGACATGGTCGCACCATAGACGGCGCCGCACCCTTGCGCATCCGGCGGCAGCGGGGTTTGCTGTCATGTGTGGACGGCCCCCGTTTCGCAAGGGGAATCGAGCAGCGAGTATCGGCGACGAAG
>NZ_VOHA01000034.1 GCF_007859315.1 Reyranella sp. CPCC 100927 | reverse complement strand
GCGAGAAAACTGTCACCCATGTGCTGAGTACAATCTGTTACCCATGTGCTGCGGTCGCACTAAGGCCGGAGGGGGACCCCACGTGGTCCCAGTAACAAAAACCACGTCGCGTCCCCTCCGCCCCTTCGGGGCACCTCCCCACTGCGTGGGGAGGAGAAAGAAAAAGGAGGCTCCGAATGCCCGCCACCTGGCATGACCCGCGCGTTCCACCACCGGAAGACTGCGTGCTGCGCCCGCTGCTCGAACGCCGCACCGCCGAGACCCCCGACAAGGTCTTCATCCGTTTCGCCGACGGCAGCGCCTGGACCTATCGCCAGACGCTCGACAACGCATCCCGCACCGCCGCCGGCCTGCATGCGCTCGGCGTCAGGCAAGGCGAGCACGTACTGTCCTGGCTGCCCAACGGGCCCGATGCGATCCGCGTCTGGTTCGGGCTCAACCTGCTGGGCGCCGTCTATGTGCCCATCAATCTCGCCTACAAGGGCCGGCTGCTGGCACACGTGGTCGAGAACTCGGACGCCAGCCTGATCGTCGCCCACGCCGATCTGGTGGCGCGGCTGGCCGACATCGACCGCGCCAAACTGAACCGCGCCGTGGTCCTGGGCGGCGCCGCGCCCTCAGTACCCGGCATCGACGCGCATCCCGCATCGGCGCTCGCGTCGGCGACGACCGACCTGCCGCCGCTCGAGCGGCCGATCGCGCCGTGGGACACGCAGACCATCATCTACACGTCGGGCACCACCGGCCCGTCGAAGGGCGTGCTGTCGTCCTACCTGCAGCTCTATTCGATGGGCACCGCGTCGTTCCATTTCCTCGGCGCCGACGATCGCTACATGGTGAACCTGCCGCTGTTTCATGTCGGCGGCACGGCGCCGGTCTACACCATGCTGATCAAGGGCGGGTCGCTCGCCATCGTCGACGCCTTCGACACCGCCTCGTTCTGGCGCGTGATCCGCGAGACGGAGACGACGACCGTGGTGCTGCTGGGCGTGATGGCGACGTTCCTGGTGAAGCAGGCGCCTGGACCGCAGGATCGCGGCCATGGCCTGCGCACCGTCATCATGGTGCCGCTGTGCGAGGATGCGGCGGCGTTCAGCCGGCGCTTCGGTTGCGACGTCTACACGGTCTTCAACATGACCGAGGTTTCGGCGCCGCTGACGTCGGACCGCAACCCCACGGCGCTGGGCAGCTGCGGCCGGCCGCGCGACGGCGTCGAGGTGCGCATCGTCGACGAAAACGACTGCGAAGTGGCGCCGGGCGAGACCGGCGAGCTGATCGTGCGCACCGACCGTCCCTGGGCGATGAACCACGGCTACTACAAGAACCCCGAGGCCACGGTGCGCGCCTGGCGCAACGGCTGGTTCCACACCGGCGATGCATTTCGCCGGGACGCCAACGGCGACTACTTCTTCGTCGACCGCATGAAGGACGCGATCCGCCGGCGCGGCGAGAACATCTCCTCGTTCGAGGTCGAGACCGAGGTCTGCGCCCACCCCGCCGTCAAGGAAGCCGCCGCCGTGGCGGTGGCGAGCGAATTCGCCGAGGACGAGGTGCTGGTCGCGGTGTCCCTGGCCGACGGCGCGAGTCTGGACCCGGCCGCGCTGATCCAGTTCCTGATCCCGCGCATGGCGCACTTCATGGTGCCGCGCTACGTGCGCATCGTCCCCGAGCTGCCCAAGACCCCGACGCAGAAGGTGCAGAAGCATCTCCTGCGCAGCGACGGCATCACACGCGACACCTTCGACCGCGAACAAGCCGGCATCCGGATCAAACGAGAAAAAATCGGAACCTAATCCCTCCCCCACCGCAGGTGGGGGAGGTGCCCGAAGGGCGGAGGGGGATCCGTGGTGATGCATGCAACTTATAATACGTTGTTTGAACCTCATACAACCAATGACAATACCACTATGCCCTCACCCCAAACCCTCCTCGCCCGCAACCTGCGTCGCCATTCCACCGACGCCGAACGCCACCTCTGGAAACGCCTGCGCCGACGACAACTCAGCGGCTACCGCTTCCGCCGCCAAGTCCCGATCGGAACCTACGTGGCCGACTTCGCATGCCTGGAACGAAGCCTCGTCGTCGAACTCGACGGCTCACAGCACGCCGACCGCGAGGTCGCGCACGACCGCACCCGTGACGACTACCTGGAACGCCGCGGCTTTCGCGTCCTGCGCTTCTGGAACAACGACGTCAGTCACCGTCTCGATGACGTCATCGAGATCATCTGGTCGGAACTGGAAGTTCCCTCCCCCAACGAAGTTGGGGGAGGTGGCCGAAGGCCGGAGGGGGAGCCCACGTGATCTCAGTTACAAGGACCCCGTCGGGTCCCCCTCCGCCTCAGGTGCTTCGACGCAAAGCGTCGAAGCACCGAAACGGGCACCTCCCCCACTGCGTGGGGGAGGGAAGTCACCAGGCCTTTACGTCGAGATAGGTGCTTTGATACGTCGCACCCTCGCCGATGTCGGTGTAGCGGTCGGAGCACAGCATGTTGATGGTGCCCGACACCGCTTCGCTGTCCGGGCGCTGGCCCGGCACCAGCACCACGCCGGGCCGCACCTCGTCGCTGATGCGCACCACCAGGCCGACCTCGGCGCGATCGTTGAACAGGCGCACCGACTGGCCGTCCTTGAGGCTGCGCGCCTGGGCATCGTCGGGGTGCAGCACGCAGAACGGCGCGCCCTCGCGCTTGCGCAGGAACGACACGCCGGAGAACGCCGTATGGCTCTGGAAATAGCCCGGCGCCGTCAGCAGCCGCAGCGGCCAGCGCGCCGCGTCGCGCGCTTCCTCGGCGTCCTGCTGCCAGTCCGGCATCGGCGTCACGCCATGATTGGCGAGCGCCTGCGAGTAGAACTCGAGCTTGCCCGAGGGCGTGCGGAATTCCTGCCCGCCCCGGGGTGCGATGTTGATCGGGCCGGCGGTCGGCAGATCGGCGGGCGCGACACTGGTCGCCGCGCCGCTGCCGCCGTTGACCATCGCCGCCAGCATCTCGGCCTGCGACTGGCGGAACACCGGGTCCTTCAGGCCCATGCGCTGGCCCAGCGCCTGCGCCAGCTGCACGTTGGACCACGACTGGCCCTGCGGCTCGACGGCGCGCTGGCCGTATTGCATGTAATAGGCACCGTAGGCGCGGTAGAGATCTTCGGTCTCCAGGTACGTCGCCGCCGGCAGCACGATGTCGGCATAGCGCGCCGTGGTCGAGATGAAGGGATCGTGGACCACGGTGAAGAGATCGTCGCGCATCAGCCCGCGACGCACCTTGCCGGCTTCCGGACAGGTGACGGCCGGGTTGTTGGCGGCGATGAAGATGCCGCGCAGCGGCGGATCCTTCATCTCCAAGAGCGCCTCGCCCAGCCGCAACTGGTTCACCAGCCGGGTGCTGGCCGGGCCCGACGGCTTGCGCACCACGTTGTAGTCGAGATCGCACGAAGCGGCCGTCATCAGCATGGCGCCGCCGCCCTTCCTGCCGTAGGCGCCGCTGACGCCGGGCAGCAGCGCCACCGCGCGCAGCGCCTGGCCGCCCTGCGCCAGCCGCGTCATGCCCTCGCCCAGGCGGATGAAGGGCGCCTTGGCCTTGCCGTACATCGCGGCCAGCCGCTCGACATTGGCGACCGACAGGCCGGTGATCTCGGCCACGTGCTGCGGCGTGAAGCGCGGCAGGATCTCCTGCTCGACGCGATCGAAGCCCAGCGTGTGCTGCGCGAGATAGGCGCGGTCGGCGAGCTTGTCGCGCACCAGGATGTGCATGATGCCCAGCGCCAGGGCGGCGTCGGTGCCGATACGAATCGGCAAGTACCAGTCGGCGCCCTTGGCCGTGCGGCTGCGGCGCGGATCGATCACGATCAGTGGCACGCCCTTCTTGCGCACCGCCTCGAGCTTGGCCCAGAAGTGCACGTTGGTCGCCATCAGGTCGGCGCCCCACGAGATCACCAGGTCGGAATCGACCACCGACTCGGGATCGGCGCCGCCGACCGGACCGACCGTGGCGTTCCACGCCTCCTCGCAGCAGGTGTCGCACACCGTGCCGGCCTGCAGGCGGCTGGTGCCCATCGCGTAGAAGAGGCCGTTGAGCAGGCCGCGGTTCATCAGGCCCTGGTGGGCGCTGTAGGCATAGCCCAGCAGCGCCAGCGGCCCCGACTCGGCGATGATGCCGCGCCATCGGGTGGTGATCTCGTCGAGCGCCTCGTCCCAGGTGATCGGCGCGAACTTCGCCTCGCCCTTGGCGCCGACGCGGCGCAGCGGCGTCTGGATGCGCTCGGGCGAATGCACCAGCTCGCCGTCGCGGTTGACCTTGGAGCAGGCGAAACCGGCCGTGAACGGCTGGTCGGGATCGCCGGTGATCCGCGCGATGCGACCGTTCTCGACACGCACCAGAAGCGAACACATATCAGGGCAGTCGTGTCCGCACACGGCCCGGATCGTCGTTGCCACGCCTTTGCCTCCGCTGAATTGAGGGGTCACCTCATGCCAGTGCATCCCCTGCCAGAGAGAATTGGTCTGGCGCAAGGTCCAATGCGTGCGCTACGACCGGACCAATCGCATCATCCGAGGAGGACGTCGTGCCCCAACATCTGACCGGTATCGACCATTGCGTGATCCTGGTGCGCGAGCTCGACGCTGCGGCCGCGACCTGGCGCCGGCTCGGCTTCACCTTGTCGCCGCGCGGCTACCACAGCGCCCACATGGGCACCGCCAACCACACGATCATGCTGCAGGACGACTATTTCGAGCTGCTGGGCGTGGTGGCGCCGACCGAACAGAACGCTCCCTTCCGTGCCGACATCGCGCGCGGCGAGGGCCTGTCGGCGGTGGCACTGCAGACCGACGACGCCGACAAGGCGTGCGCCGAGATCCGCGGCATGGGCATCGCGGCGAGCGACGTCGTGGCCTTCGCGCGGCCCGTCGACCTGCCGGGCGGCGGCAAGGGCGAGGCGGCGTTCCGGGTCACCCACTTCCCCGACGATACGCTGCCAGGCCTGCACCTCTTCGTCTGCGGCCAGCTCACGCGCGACACGGTGTGGATCCCCGAACTGCTGGAGCATCCCAACGGCGCGCTGGGGCTGGCGGCGCTGGTGATGGCCTGCGCCGATCCCGAGGCGATGGCCGCGCGCTGGGCCAAGGTGTTCGGCCGCGACGCCGTTGCGGCGATCCCCGGCGGCGCGCGCGTGAACACCGGCAAGACCCAGGTCGAGCTGCTGGCGCCGGCGGCCGTGGCGGCGCGCTACCCCGGCGTGCCGATCGACACCGGGCGCGACCGCCTGGTGGGGCTCGCCATCCGCGTCGCCGACCTGGGCAAGGCGCGCGCCGCGCTCAGCGCCGGCAAGGCGCCGTGGCGCGAGAGTGAAGGCCGCACCGTCGTGCCGCCCGCCGACGCCTCCGGCACCCTGGTCGAGTTCGTGACCTGATTCCCTCTCCCGCAAGCGGGAGAGGGAGGGGCCCGTTGCGCGCAGCGCAATGGGAGGGTGAGGGGCCACACACGCGGTGCCGTTTCCTTGGGCCCTCACCTTCCCATCGTGCTGCGCACGATGGGCCCCTTCCTCTCCCGCTCGCGGGAGAGGAGAGATCAGCCCGGCCGCTTGGCGAACGCAGTGCCGCCGTTGACGCTGTCGGTGGGCATGACCTCCATCAGGGTCACGTCCATGCGCTGCGGCGCGCCAAGCACGAACAGAATGGCGGCAGCGATGTCCTCGGGCTGCAGGGAGACGACGTCGTCGTAGAACAGGCGTTGCGCGGCGGCCCGGTCTTCCATCAGGCCGAGATGGATGCCGGTCTCGACGCGGCCGGGCACGATCTCGCTGACCCGGATGCCGCTGCCGTGCAGATCCAGCCGCAAGGTCTGGCTGAGGTTGTGGATCGCGGCCTTGGTCATGGCGTAGGCCGGCATGCCAGGGATCGGATGGTGCCCCGCCGTCGAGCCGAGATTGACGATGTGACCGCGGCCGCGCGCCTTCATGCCCGGCACGACGGCGGCCAGCGCATTCACCACGCCGGCGATGTTCACCCGCAGCAGCGCGTCCATCTGCGCCGCGGTGGTCTCGAACGACGGCCCGCCCGTCGCCACCGCGGCGGCGTTGTTGACCAGGACGTCGACCGCGAGGCCATCCAGTGCCGCGGCGATGGCGGCACGGTCGCCGACGTCGAGAGCATGCGGCACGCAACCGGTGGCCTGTGCCAGTTCGGCCAGCGTCCCGGCCGACCGCGCGATGGCGTGCACCTCGAGGCCGCGCTGGCGCAGCGCCCGCACCAGCGCGGCGCCGATGCCGCGGTTGGCGCCCGTGACGACGGCGACGCGATACCCGTTCAAGTCCATGGTTCTCCCCCGGCGACCAAACGCAGCCGCACTGAACATGATTGTCATAGCATCGTCGCGCACGATCCAGTATGAGCCTGCCGCGCGTTGCTGGTCCTGGTTTTCATCTCCCTGTGCAGCTCCGCTTACGCTTCATGGTGACTTGATGCGCCCTATGCCTGTGTCGATCCGGTGGGTGCTGCTCGCCGGCCTGTCCGTCCTGTGCCCGACAGCCGCCGCGGCCCAAAGCCTCGTGCAGCTGAACACCGAACTCGGCCAGATGGTGTTCACGGTCTGCCCAACCCTGCAGTCAGCGCAGTCGCAAGCGGCGCTGTCACGCGCCTGGGGCATGTCGGCCTATGATCGCGCCACCGCGGCGTCGCATCTGTACGACAAGTGCCTGCGTGTGAAAGCGACCGTGGTGCCGAGCGCGCGCGAGGCGTCGATCCCGGCGTTCGAGACCTGGACCATGGCCTACGACCGCGACAGCCAGACGATGACCAGCGTCGAACGATCGGGCGTCACCCACCGCATCGGTGTCGCCATCCGCAAGCAGGCCGTCGCCTACTATGTCGGCGCGCTTACCCTGGCTGACGGCAACACGTTCCAGGGCTGGATCGAGATTCCCGACGAGCCCTATCTCGCGAAGTATTTGCAGGACAAGAGACCGGGCTGAGGCGACAACCCCCAGCCTGCCTGCGACATTCGTGTGACCGCGGCTTGATCACCGCGATCGGCGTCCCACGTAGAATCGTGCGGGATGACCGAATCCTTGTTCGACCACCTGAGGTGGGAGGCCCCGCACACGCCGGCGGCGCCAACCTGCCCGCGCGGCGCACCCCTCATACGAAAACGGAGTGTGCGATGAGATTGTCTTCCGCACGGGTCGAACGCACCTTGAGCCAGGTTCCGGCCCAGGCCATCCCCGAGAACCACCCGGTCGTGCCGCAGCTCAGCCAGATTTTCGGCGACCACACGTTCTTCGTCGACAACAGCGGGCTGCTCATCGTCGAGCCCACCGATTCAGCCGAGGCTCCGGCAGGGCAGGTGATCAAGCTGGCGGCCTGGAGCGACGCCAACAGGACCGCGCTCGCGCCGCACGAGCCGCAGGCGACCGACGTCGTGGTGGCACTGGGCTCGGACTGACCGGCCGTACGCGCCGGAGCGGAGCGTCGGGCGGATCCGACGCCCGCTGTCAGGGCCGCATCATCGCGCCGCCGTTCACGTCCAGGATCGCGCCGGACAGGAAACTCGCACCCGGCGAACACAGGAAGGCGATCGGCCACGCGATCTCCGCCGGCCGTGCCGCGCGCCCCATTGGATGACGGGCCAGTGCCGCACTGAGGTCGTGCACACCGACCATGGGCGTATCGGTGATGCCGGGCGCCACACCGTTGATCAATACACCTTGCGGCGTGTAGCGCGCCGCGAGCCAGCGCACGAGCGTGTGGAGGCCGCCCTTCGACATCGCGTAGTGCGGACCAACGCCGGGAAACGAGCCGCCGGTCACGGCAACAATCGATCCCAGCAGCACCAGTCGACCCTGCTGGCGCGCCGCCATGCGCGGCAACAGCGCACGGGCGAGTTGGGCCGGTGCCTTCAGATTGGCATCCAGCGTCGCATCCAGCACGGCACTCCAGTCGTCGTGGTCCCAATCCGTCACGCGGTAGATGCCAGCCGCCAGCACGGCGCAATCCACGTCGCCGGCCCAGTCGGCCAGCATACGGACCGCGTCGGGATCGCACAGATCGGCGCTCCGGCTGTCGGCGCGCCGCCCCAGGTCGCGAACGGCGCGCTCGACGCCCGCGCAGTCCTTGGCATCGGTCAGGACCAGATCGGCACCCAGCCGCGCGCACAGCAGAGCCGTTTCAGCGCCGATGCCGCCGGCCGCGCCGGTGACCAGTATCCGCGAGCCTGACAGGTCGTAGGGCATCGCTGTCATGTCTTGTCGCCTTTTTCCGACGGTCCGTGTGGCACAGACTCGATGCCGATCAGGATACGCATCGACGTGATGAAGGCGTCGCGCATATCAGGCGGCAGCGGCTCGACGATGCGGCGCTGCACTTCGGCGGCGCCGGGTATCAACCTGGCCAGCAGCGCATGAGCCTTGGCGGTCAGGTGAAGCTCATAGGCCCGGCTGTCGCGCGGCGAGCGGCGTCGATCGATCAGGCCCTTGGCCTTCAACCGGTTCAGGATTTCGGCCAGCGTATTGCGATCGAAGCCGCTGGCGTCCGAGAGGCGTTGCTGGGTTGCGCCGGGGTTCTTCTGCAAGGTCATCAGGACGGCAGTCTGCTGACGGGTCACGTCGTACGCGCCCACGACCTCGTTGAAGATCTCCAGCGAGCGCTGATGGCAGCGCCGCAGCAGATAGCCCGGCCACGTCAGCAGATCGGCATCGGCGAACGGATCCGGCGGCGGGTTGGGCTTGCGGACGTTTCTCGAGCTCATGCGACCGCCGACAAAGGACGTTGACGTCCTATTAAAGGACGTGTACGTCATAAAGGCAAGCATCCGGTTACTGGTATCGTGCGGAGGAACGTGATGGGCGACGTTCTGGGAATCGGCGTTTCGCACTACCCGCCGTTCAGCGGCAACGATGCCGACATGGCCAACATCCTGCGCGGCCGCCTGAAGGATCCGGACATTCCGGCGGCGGCCAAGGATCCGGCCGGATGGCCGGTGCCGATGCAGACAGAATGGAGCACGGACAACGGCGCCGCGGCCGGCACCGCACACCGCGAGGCCATGCTCGTCGGGCTGCGCCGCGTGCGCCAAGCGCTCGATGACTTCAAGCCGGATTTCGTCGTGATCTGGGGCGACGATCAGTACGAGAACTTCAAGGAAGACATCGTTCCGGCCTTCTGTCTGCATGCCTACGAGGACATGCGCATCCATCCCTGGAAGCATGCCAGCGCATCGGCGATGGTCGGCGCGAAGTCCCAGGATCAATGGGGTGGCGGCAAGCCGAACGTGTGGGGCGAAACGGCGGAGACCAGCATCCTCGTGCCAGGCCATCCCCAGGGCGCCCGGCATCTGGCCTCGCAGCTGCTGCTCAACGAGTTCGACGTGGCGTACGCCTACAAGCCGCTGCACCACCCCGGCATGGCGCATGCCTTCCTCAACGCCGTCCTGTATCTCGACTACGACAGGCGCGGCTTCCCCTACCCTGTCGTGCCGTTTTCGATCAATTGCTATGGCCGGCAGGTGATCAGCTATCGCGGCTTCATCAGCCAGTGGGCCGACCGCGGCCGACCGTTGGATCCGCCATCGCCGTCACCGCGACGGTGCTTCGACATCGGTGCGGCCGTGGCGCGAATCTGCCGCGACAGCCCGTGGCGCGTGGCGCTGCTGGCATCGTCGAGCTGGTCGCACGCCTTCCTGGTCGACAAGACCTGGCGCATGCAGCCGGACGTCGCCGCCGATCGCGCGCTCTACCAGGCGATGGTCGCCGGCGACTACCCCATGTGGCGCAACTACAGCCTGGAGCAGGTCGAGGAATCGGGGCAGCAGGAACTGCTGAACTGGTTCGCACTGGCCGGCGCGATGGACGCGCTGAAGCGGCGGCCCACGTGGTCCGACTTCGTGGAGACCTACGTGTTCAACTCCAGCAAGGTCGCCGCGATTTTCGCGCCCGCGTAGATCCTCTGTCATCCCGAGCGCAGCGAGGGATCTTTCGCACGTGACGCACGGGTGCGCCTGCATCGAAAGATCCCTCGCGATGCTCGGGATGACAGCGTGAGGTCACGTCTCGGCCAGGGCGGCTGTCTTGGCGGTGCCCGCGCCAGACGCCGCCGCCGCATCCAGTCCGGCCGCCACCGCCTCCTCGACGCGCTCGAGCCAGACGAACTCGAGCTGTCCGCGCGCCTCCTCCGGGATCTCCTCGAAGTCCTTGCGGTTGCGCGCCGGCAGCATGACCCGCTTGATGCCGGCGCGGTGCGCGGCGACGACCTTTTCCTTGATGCCGCCCACCGGCAGCACGAGGCCGCGCAGGCTGACCTCGCCGGTCATGGCGGTGTCGCTGCGCACGGTGCGATCGGTCATCAGCGAGGTGAGCGCCATGAACATGGCAACGCCGGCGCTGGGGCCGTCCTTGGGCGTCGCGCCCGCCGGCACGTGGATGTGGATGTCGGTCTTGGCAAAACTGCCGCCGTCGATGCCCAACTGCGCGGCCTGGTTCTTCACGATGCTGAGCGCCGCCTGCGCACTCTCCTTCATCACGTCGCCAAGCTGGCCGGTGAGGATCAGCCGGCCGCCGCCCGGCGTCCGCGTCGCCTCGATGAACAGGATGTCGCCGCCGACCGGCGTCCAGGCGAGACCGGTGGCCACGCCGGGCACGCTGGTGCGCATCGCCACCTCGTCCTCGAAACGCGGCGCACCGAGAATCGTCACGAGATCCTCGCGCCCGACGCGGATGGCCTCGCTCTGGCCCTCGGCAAACCGCACCGCGGCGTGGCGCAATGCCTTGCCGATCTCGCGCTCCAGGTTCCGCACGCCCGCTTCGCGCGTGTAGTGGTCGATGATGTCGCGGACCGCCTCGTCGGTGATCTCGACCTGGCCCGATTGCAGGCCGTTGGCCTCCATCTGACGGCGCACCAGGTAGCGGCGGGCGATCTGCAGCTTCTCGTCGGCCGTATAGCCGGCGAGGCTGATGATCTCCATGCGATCGCGCAGCGGACCCGGGATCGTGTCCAGCATGTTGGCCGTGGTGAGAAAGACCACCCGGCTCAAATCGAACGGCACGCCCAGATAGTTGTCGCGGAACGTGCCGTTCTGCTCGGGGTCGAGCACCTCCAGCATCGCCGCGCTGGGATCACCCTGGATGCCGGATCCCATCTTGTCGATCTCGTCCAGCATCATCACGCAGTTGCGCGTGCCCGCCTTGCGGATCGCCTGGATGATGTTGCCGGGCAGCGCGCCGATATAGGTGCGACGGTGGCCGCGGATTTCCGCCTCGTCGTGCACGCCGCCCAGCGCAACACGCACGAACTTGCGGTTCATGGCCCGCGCGATCGACTGGCCCAGAGACGTCTTGCCGACGCCCGGCGGCCCGACAAAGCACAGGATGGGCGCCTTGCCCTGCGGCGCCAGCTTGCGCACGGCGAGAAACTCCACGATCCGCCGCTTGATCTTGTCGAGGCCGTAGTGGTCCTCGTCGAGGACCCGCCGCGCCTCGTTGATGTCGATGGGACTCTCGTCCGGCAGAGCCCACGGCAGCTCGATCAGCCAATCGAGATAGGTGCGGATCATGCCGTACTCGCCGGCGGCCTCCGGCATGCGCTGCAGGCGGCGCAGTTCCTTGCGCGCCTGGTCCTCGACCTCCTTCGGCATGCCCGCCTTGGCGATCGCCTGGCCCAGCTCGGCCATCTCGGCGTTCTTGCCCTCGTCGCCCTCGCCGAGCTCGCGCTGGATCGCCGCCATCTGCTCGCGCAGCAGCACCTCGCGCTGGCGTTCGTCGAGCGCCGCTTTGGTCTGCTGGCCGATCTTCTGCGACAGCCGCAGCACCTCGATGCGGTGCGCCAGGATCCGCGACACCTTCTCCATGCGCGCCGCGATGTCGAGGGTTTCGAGGATCTCCTGCTTTTCCGCCGGCTTGGTATCCATGTAGGCGACGGCGAAATCGGCCAGTGCCGACGGCTGCTCGATGGACTGCATGGCGGCCAGCAACTCGGCCGGCGCCTGCGGCAGCAGCTCGATCGATTCGACGGCCTGCGCCTTCAGATTGACGAAGCGGGCTTCGATCTCGGGCGTGCGGGTCTCCTGCTCGGGCAGGCGCACGACGCGGGCCACCAGGAACGGCCAGCCGTGCAGGAATTCCTGGATCTGGAAGCGCTGTTCGCCCTGGCACACCAGATGGTGCGTACCATCAGGCGCCGTGATGTAGCGCACGATGCTGGCGACGGTGCCGATCCGGTGCATATCGGCCGGCTCGGGATCATCCACCTCGGCGTCGCGCTGCATCAGGATGCCGACCTGGCTCTGCTCGCGCACGGCCTGTTGCGCCGCCATCACCGACTTGGGCCGGCCGACGGCGACCGGAAACACCAGGCCCGGAAACAGCACGGCATTGCGTACCGGCACGATGATCAGCGCATCGGGCGGCAGCGGGGCCACAGAGGACGCGCCCTTGGCCGATGTCTCCTCGGTCGGAGACAGCATCTGTGCACCGGTCATGGGCTTAAACTGCCTTCTGCAAGGTGATCAGCAGGCAGCCGTCGACCGTGGCGCGACGCACATCACTGTACCGCCCCGGCGGCAACGGCAGGCGGCGATAGAAACGTCCCTGCGGCAGTTCGAGCCGATGGATGGTCGCCGTGCGCAACGCCGGCGGCAGAACCCGCGTGCCGCCGATGACAAGATGGCCATCGTCCTCGATCACGGCCTCGGCCTGCTCAGCATCGACGCCCGGCAAGGCGACGAGAACCAGGACCTCGTGATCGGTTTCCAGAATATCGACGGGCGGCTGCCATGTCGGCACCTGCGCCATCGCGCCCACCGGGCGAAAGAGCTCCCGATGCATCCTGTCGGCACGTGCGATCATTTCGACCGCCTCCGACCACATCCAATCATGTACGGTCATCGGGCCTCACCATCCGTGTCAGACACGAATCTGAGGCGTCAACGGCCGTAATTCAACTCCCTCGTCGTTCCCGGGGACATTACTCCGCGGCTTGCAAGCTTGGCTGGTGGGCGACCGGGCGCGGTTGCAGGCGCGCGCACAGCCGGGCCGTCAGGATGCACAGCGCCGGCGTCACCGCGAAGACGCCGAAAAGCCAGCGCGCCGCGTTGGCCGTGCCCGTCACGCCACCCGGCTCGGTCAGGCCCGCGAGGTTGGCCACCATGCCGGCAAGCGCCGCACCCAGGGCGGTGGCAAAGAGCTGCACGGTCGTCAACGAGGCCGACGCCAGGTCCTGCTCATCGCGTGGCGCCACCTGCAGCACGCGGGTCAGCAGATGCGGCCAGCTCATGCCGACACCGAAACCGACGACAACCAGGCCGACGCAGATCGGCCCCAGGCGTGCCCAATCGGCGGCGCTGCCGGCCGGGATCAGGATCGACAGGACGACCATGCCGGCAAACGCCAGCAGCGGCGCCGCCTGGATCGCGCGGCCGACGCCGCCGCCCCGGGCACCCGAGCCGGTGATCGAGCCCAATGTCCAGCCCGCCGCCATCAGCGCCGCGAGATAACCCGCCACCAGCGGCGGCAGACCATGCAGCACCTGAAGGAACAGCGGCACGAAGATTTCGCTGCTGGTGACGGTGACGGCCAACAGCGACATCGTCGCATACAGCGCGCCCAGCGGCGCCGCGATCCGGAATGCGCCTTGCGGCAGCAGGCGCTGCCGGGCGCCGGCCTCGATCCAGATCAGCAGCGCCGTCAGGACGACCGCCGCGATGACGCCGGCGATACTCCAGGCGAGACCCGACATCACGCTGCCGGCCGACACCGCCAGCACGGCAGCCGTCAACAGGATCAGCTGCGCCCACGGCAGTGCCGCGCGCGCCGCGCCATCGACCGTGCGCCGGGGCAGCATGGCGCCGGCCAGTATCGCAAACAGAACGGTGACCGGGATCAGCGACCAGAACGCCGCGCGCCACGCATCGAGTTCGGCGAACACGCCGCCGAGTGCCGGTCCCACCAGGGTGGCCACGCCCCACATGCCCGACACCAGGGCCATCGCCCGCGGCCACAGCGTCTCGTCGAACAGCAGCCGGATCATGGCGTAGGACAGTGCCACCAGGAACCCGCCGCCGAAGCCTTGCACGAATCGGCCGACCAGCATGACCGGCATGGTCGGCGCCGCGGCGCAGATCAACGTGCCCAGGGCGAACAGCAGCGCGGCGATGATGTAGCTGCGACGCGGGCCTGTGCGCTGCAACAGCCTGGCGGACAGCGCCGAGCCGAGGATGGAGGCGACCACGAACAGCGTCGTATTCCAGGCGTAGTAGTCGAGCCCGCCGATATCCTTGACGACGGAGGGCAGGATGGTGGTGGCGAGGTACACGTTGATCGCATGCAACGCGACGCCGCCGGCCAGCGCCAGCGAGCGGATCGCGTTCTTGCCGCGGAGCAATGCGCCCCAATTGGGTTCGGCCCGGGTCACGGCGGTTTCCTGGTTCGATGATGATGGTTTTATATTCAAAGCATATCCTTTGAATATTTGCCTTAATATGTCAAGCGACATATTGGAAAATGCACAGGCGGGTCTCCGCCGGAGCGGATCCGAGACAGTGCGGAACCGAAACTGTAATATGTTGCTGATCGACAACTGGGTTGTCGTTCAGCCCATGGAGGTTCCGGTTCGATGAGCCGCGTCAAGGCCAAGGCACCGCGTCGGCGCAAGGCAGCGCCTGAGGATGACGCCGACGAGACAACCCTGACCGCCCGCGCCTATCGTCAGCTCGAGGAACTGATCGTCACCCTGCGCCTGCAGCCCGGTACGGTGCTATCGGAACAGACCCTGGCGCACAAGCTCGCGATCGGTCGCACGCCGATCCGCGAGGCCTTGCAGCGGCTGGCCCATGACGGCCTGGTCGTCATCATGCCGCGCCGCGGGGTGATGGTGTCGGAGATCAACATCCGCACGCAGCTGCGTCTGCTGGAAGTGCGCCGCGAGGTCGAGCGGCTGATCGCGCGCCTGGCGGCGGCGCGCGCCACGGCAGCCGAGCGGAGCGAATTCGCCGACATCGCCGACGGCATGATGGCCGCGGCGCGCACCGGCGACGACATCGCCTTCATGCGGCTGGACCAGCGCTTCAACGTGCTGAGCGCCGAGGCGGCGCGCAACGAGTTCGCCAGCCGCTCGATGGGCCTGATGCACGGCCTGTCGCGGCGCTTCTGGTACCAGCACTACAAGGAGGTCGCCGACCTGCCGCGCGCGGCGCGCCTGCATGCCGATGTCGCCACGGCGATCGAGCGCGGCGTCGAAGATGCCGCCGCCACCGCATCGGACCGCCTGATCGACTACATCGCGGAGTTCGCCCGCAAGACGCTCGACGACTGAGCGCCCGCGCTCCCAGGTCAGTCGAACTGTACGACGCTGCGGATGGTCTCGCCGCGGCGCAGGGCGGCGAAGCCCTCGTTGATGGCGTCAAGCCCGATACGGCGCGAAATCAGCTCATCCAGCAGCAGGTCGCCGTCGAGATAGGCACGGGCCAGGCGCGGAAAATCGCGGCGCGGGCGCGCCCCGCCGTAGCTGGAGCGGCGGATGCGCTTCTCCTGCATCAGGGCACCCCAGCGGAAGGCAACGTCTGTCGAGGCATCGACCTTGCCCAGCCAGATGATCTCGCCGCCCGGCCGCACCGCCTCGGCGGTGAGACGGAACGCGAGCGCGCTGCCCGCCGACTCGAGCACGACATCGGCCCCGCGGCCCTGCGTGGCCTCGCGCGCCACGGCAGCGGCGTCCTGGTGGCGGGCATTGACCACGGACGTGGCGCCCATGCGCCGGGCCAGCGCCAGCTTCGCATCGTCGAGATCGACCGCGATGATGGCACCGGCACCGGCCAGGCGTGCGCCCTGCACGGCCGACAGCCCGACGGCGCCGCAGCCGATCACCATGACGGTGTCGCCATAGGCAATGCGGGCGACATTGAGCGCCGCGCCGGCGCCGGTCATCACGCCGCAGCCGATCAGGCATGCGCGATCGAAAGGGAGCTCGGCCGGCATGACGATCGCCTGCTGATCGGACACGATGCAGTACTCGGCGAAGGCACCCAGGAACATCAGCTGCCCGACCTGCCGGCCGTCGGGCAGGCTGAAGCGGCTGGCGCCGTCGAACGCGACGGCCTGGGGGCCCAGCCGCAGATAGTCGGCGCACAGGATCGGCAGGTCGCGATCGCAATAGAAGCAGTGGCCGCAATGCGGATTCCACGACAGCACCACGTGATCGCCCGGCCGCACGCCGACCGCCGCCGAGCCCACGGCGGCGACCACGCCGGCCGCCTCGTGGCCCAGCACGATCGGCAACGGATAGGGCAGCGCGCCGTCGATCACCTCGAGGTCGGTATGGCACAGGCCGGCGGCGCGCACGCGCACCAGCACATCGGTCGGCCGCAGGTCGGGCAATCGCACGGTTTCGATCGACAGCGGTGAGCCGATGGCATGCAGCACCGCGGCGCGACACTCGAGCGGCATGGCGATCTCCCGGACGTTCAAGGTTTCAAGGCGGCCAGCGCCTTGTCCATGTCGGCTGACGTCATCAGCCACTCGTTGTCGAAGTTGGCGACCACGGCGCGCATGAAGGCCGGCGCCAGGCTGCGTGCGCGTTCGGGATCGCCCAGATGATCCACCAGCAAGGCCAGCGCCAGCTGGCCGGGCTCGGGCCCCTCGTAGCTCCACTCGAAACCGTTGCGGCTGAGCGCTGCGATCTCGACGCAGGTCGGCAACGGTCGGCCATCGACAGTCACCTTCACGCCATCGATGGTGCGATCGCCGGTATAGGTTTTCATCGCCGTCGTCCTCCCCAGCGCCCTAATGCGAGATGTCCCCCAGTGTGCGGCCCTTGGTCTCCTCGCCCAGCAGCAGCACGATCAGGGCCGCGATCAGGAAGGCGCCGGCGCCCATCGAAAAGACACCCGTCTGCCCCAACGCCGGCAGGATGACGCCGACGGCATAGGGGCCGATCAACGATCCTACCCGACCGATGGCCGAGGCGCAGCCGGCACCGGTGGCGCGGGCCCGCGTCGGATAGAGCTCGGGCGTGTAGGCATAGAGGACCGACCACATGCCGAACAGAAAGAACTGCATCGCCAGGCCGCAGGCGATCAGTTGGGTGAAGCTGCTCGCCGTGCCGTAGAAATAACAGAACACGGCACTGCCCACGAGCGTCAGCACGCATGTGCCCTTGCGGCCCCACGCCTCGACCAGCCACGCCGCGAAGAAGAAGCCCGGCACGCCCGCCAGCGAGATCAGCACCGTGTAGCTGATCGATTTGGTAACGGCGAAGCCGGCCTGCTGCAACAAGGCGCCCAGCCAGGTGGTGAGCCCGTAGTAGCCGAACAGGGCGAAGAACCAGAGACACCACAACATGACGGTGCGCCGGGCATATTGCGGTGCCCACAGATACGCGAAGGAAAAGCGTTGCTCCTGCCGCGACGTCGTCGCTGGCACGGCCGCGACCGGCGGCAGCGCGCGGCCCGATGCGCGCTCGACCCGGGCCTCCATCTCGGACGTGATGCGATCGGCTTGTGCCAGCTGCCCGTGATCGGCCAGCCAGCGCGGCGATTCCGGAACGGCCCGGCGAATGTAGAGCACATAGAGCGCCGGAATGGCCTCGACGATGAACAGGCCACGCCATCCCCACAACGGCAATATGACCAGGGACAGCAAGCCGGCGGCGATGAAGCCGAGCGGCCAGAAGCCCTCCAGCAGGGCCATGTAGCGCCCGCGTTTGGCCGCCGGGATGATTTCCGACACGATCGACTGCGCGACCGGAAACTCCATGCCCATGCCGAAGCCGACCAGCACCCGCGCCGCGGCCAAGGTCCAGACATCCGGAGCCAATCCGCACGCCAGGCTGCCCAGGCCCCAGAAAATCATGCTGACCTGGAACACGATGGCGCGACCGAAACGATCGGCGGCCATGCCGGCAAGGCTGGCGCCGAAGAACATGCCGATGAAGCTCATGCTGGAGAGCAGCCCGGCCTGCGCCGTGCTCAAGCCGAATTCGGTGCGGATCGAGCCGAGGACGAAGGTCAGGGTGCCCAGATCGATCGAATCGAAGAACCAGGCCGTCGCGATGATCAGGAACAAGGTGCGCTGATAGGACGTGAGCGGCAGCCGCTCGAGCCGGGCGGCAATCATCGCCGGCGATGCCGCCACCCCTGCCGGCGCGGTCGTCATGTCTCGTGGCGCCATATCGCCATCGATCGCCTTGACGCTCATGAGCATTTCTCCCGCTGGTATTAGTTTCTGACATATTAGTCGCACGTCAGCAGCATGGCAATCGGCGATCACGAGCCACGACCAGCGGCGGAAGCGAACCTATAGATGCTTGAAATCGCTGGCCTTTGGCTTCACCGTGAACCTGACTGCCGCGTTCGATTGCATTTGTGATAGACCATTGATATGTTAGTGCGCTCGAGCGATCCGAGGGAGGATGCCATGGAACTCGCTGCCAGTCCGATGAGCCAGCGCCAGCGCACCTATCGCGCCACCTATCGCGAGCGCGTCGCCGGCTGGTACCATGGCTGGCTGCACGTTCTGATCATCTACGTGATCGGCCTGACGGCGCTCTACATCTACATCGCCAACATGAATGGCGTGACGTGGCGCGAGCTGCTGGTCGTGCCGGCGACGTTCCTGCTCTGCAACTTCTTCGAGTGGTGGATCCACCGCTACGTCATGCATCGGCCGCTGGGCATCAAGGCGGCACGCGCGATCTACAACCGCCACACGCTGATGCACCACCAGTTCTTCACCGATGGCGAGATGCGCTTCGCCGATCACCGCGATTGGCGCGTCACCTTCTTCCCGCCCTATGCACTGGCGACCTTCATCCTGATGTCGATCCCGGCGGCGATCGCGCTCGGCTGGCTGTTCTCGCCCAACACCGGCTGGCTGTTCATCTCGACGACCACATCGATGTACCTGATCTACGAGTTCATGCATTTCTGCTGCCATGTCGGCGAGAACGCCTTCGTGCGCCACATGCCGTTCGTCAACACGATCCGCCGCCACCACGCTGCCCATCACAGCCAGTCGATCATGATGGAGCGCAACATGAACCTCACCTTCCCGGTCATGGACTGGCTGTTCGGCACATCCGATCTCAATCGCGGCCTGCTGGGCCACGTGTTCAACGGCTACAGCACGCGCTTCGTGAAACAGGACATGCGCCGCACGTCCCGCACGCCCGTTGGCGGCCAACCACAACCTGCCGAGTGATCCGACGGAGGCGACAATGCCCTTACCGATCAAGCTGGCCCTGTCCGTGATCGTCCTGCTGGTCGCCGCCGCGGCCTACGTCTACCAGGACTCCCTCGGCATGGTCGGACCCAAGTACGCCGTAGCGTTCCTCGGCATCTTCATGGTGGCCGCCATGTGGGTCTTCCCGGAAGTCATGCGCCGGGAAACCAACGGCGGCAGCAAAGGCTAGGCTCCCGGGAGCGCGGGCAGCCTGCCCTGAGCTTGCCGAAGGGTCCCGCCCGCTCAAGGCCAACAGCAAAGTCTTGTCTGACATGAGCGGGCGAGACGCCCGCGCTCCCAGGTTCGCCGACGTGCCGATGGATATGTCGCATTCAAGACATTACACTGCCGGCCCGTTACGCCGAGTTCATGATCACCGTGCGGTTCACAGATAGCCTTCGCGCCGAACCCGTTGCCGTCATCGTCGCATGAGCGCCGGTTCCCGCCGCTCTGCCGCGCACGCCGTGGCGCCGGCTGCCCGTTATCGGCAGGTCAAGGACTTCATCGCCGGCAAGATCGCTGACGGCACGTGGAAGCCTGGCGACCGCGTGCCGTCCGAGCATGAGTTGGTCGCCGAATTCGGCATCGCGCGCATGACCGCCAACCGCGCGCTGCGCGAGCTGGCCGAACAGGGCAGAATCGTGCGCGTCACGGGCGTCGGCTCGTTCGTCGCCACCGAGAAGCCGCAGTCCACCTTGCTGCAGATCGCCAACATCGCCGACGAAATCCGCCAGCGCGGCCACGACTATCGCTGCGAGGTCCTGTCGAAGGCCCGCGTCGCGGCCAGCATGGAAAGCGCCAGCGCGCTCGACCTGCGCACCGGCGAGTCGGTCTATCACTCGCTCTGCGTACACTACGAGGACAACGTCCCCATCCAGCGCGAGGACCGCTACGTGAACCCGCGCATGGCGCCGAACTTCCTCCAGCAGGATTTCACCCGCCACCCGCCGGCCGAGTACCTGTTGCGCCACGTGCACTTCGACCAGATGGAACACGTGGTCGATGCCGTCCTGCCGACGCCCGAGGAGGCCACGCAGCTGCAGATGCCGGCCAGCCAGCCCTGCCTGCTGCTGACGCGCCGGACCTGGTCCCACGGCACGCCGGTGACGTTCGTGCGCTGCCTGCATCCGGGGCCGCGCTATCGCCTGGGCAGCCGCTTCCGCGCCGACGGCAGCATCCTGGTCGGATAGCCGCCAGCCCTCATCACGCGAAGCATTTTCATCTACGGTGTACCTGTTGCAAGGAGTTGTATAGGCATGTACAAGCAGGATAGATCGAGGGTCGCGATGAACATTTCCCGTCTGTTGCCGGCACTTCTTCTGGGCGTCGGTTTGGCGTCCGCCGCAAGCCCGACGGCCCTGGCCCAGGAGGCCTGGCCGACGCGGCCGGTGCGGTTCCTGGTGCCGTGGCCGGCTGGCGGCCTGAACGATCTGATCGCGCGCGCCTTCAACGAGAAGGTATCGCGGTCGCTGGGCCAGTCGGTCGTCACGGATTTCAAGGGCGGCGCCGCCGGCCGCATCGGGGTCACGGAAATCGCGCGGGCCAAGCCGGATGGCTACACCATCGGCATGGGCAATCTGGGGCCGCTGACGATCTTCCCGTCGCTCTACAGGCAGATGCCCTACAGCGTGAAGGATGACCTGATCCCGATCACGATGTTCGCCGCCTCGCCGCTGGTGCTGGTGGTTACCGGCGACTCGCCGATCAAGAGCGCGCACGAACTGGTCGCCGCCGCCCAGGCCAAACCCGGAGTCCTGAACTTCGCCTCCGTCGGGCTCGGCAGTCCGGCGCACCTGACGTTCGAGCTGCTGAAGAAGCGCACCGGCATCAACGTGGTGCACGTTCCCTACAAGGGCACCAACGAGTCGCTGCCGGCCATGTTCGCCGGCGACATCCAGACCACGTTCGACACGCTGCCCAGCCTGCTGCCGCACATCAACGGCGGCCGGTTGCGCGCCCTGGCCGTGACCACGCCGCAACGCGTGCCGCAGCTGCCCGACGTGCCGACGCTGAAGGAGCTGTCGCTGGCCGATACCGAGGTGGCGTCGTGGTATGCGCTGATCGCGCCGGCCGGCACGCCGCAGCCGATCGTCGAGCGGCTCTACAAGGAATACACCGCCGCCGCCCAGCTGCCCGAGATCCAGAAGCTGCTGGCCGACCAGGGGCTGATCTATCTGCCCAACACCATGGCGCAGTTCCAGGCCCGCATCGCCGACGAGACCGCCCGCTGGGCCCAGGTGATCAAGGACAACAAGCTGGAGGTGGAGCAATGAACGCACCGCTGACGCGCGCTGACGAGAGGTACGAGCCGATCACGGATCGATCGGCCTGGCTGCATGCCGACATGGTGTCGGGCGAGGACTGGTTGTTCCGGTTCACGCCCGCGGAGCTGGAAGAGCTCGACACGGCGATCGCCGCCAATGCCGGACGCGCCGTGACGGACATCACGCCGGCGTCGTTTGCCATGCCCACGCTGTCCGACCGGCTGCGCCGCATCGCCGATGAGGTCGACACCGGACGCGGCATGGCGCTGCTGCGCGGCTTTCCGGCGGAGCGTTACACCGAAGCCCAGTGCGCGACGGCGCTGGTCGGCATCGGCGCGCATTTCGGGCGACTGATCTCGCAGAACATGTACGGCGAGATGATCTGCAGCGTGCGCAGCACGGGCCGCAAGCTGGGCGAGCCTGGTGTGCGCGGCTACGATACCGACTCCGAGCTGCGCTACCACAACGACGAATGCGACATCATTGGGCTGATGTGCCTGCAGCCGGCGCAAAGCGGCGGCCTGTCGTCGATGGTGAGCTCGGCCAGCATCTTCAACGCCATGCTGCGCGATTGCCCGCAACACCTGGAGATCCTGTTCCGCGGCTACATCTTCTCGCTGATGGGCGAGGAGCGGCCGGGTGTCGGGCCGGTGTCGGACCACCTCATCCCGGTCTTCTCGCGGCACCTGGGCAAGATCTCCTGCCGCTACACGCTCAACACCATCTACCAGGCCAACCGCACGACCGGCGTACCGCTGACGGCGCCGGAACAGGCGGCGCTCGACGCCGTCCTGGAAGTCGCCAAGCGGCCCGAGATGCGCATCGACTTCCAGCTCGACAAGGGCGACATCCAGTTCGCCAACAACCTCTCGACATTGCACGCCCGCACGGCCTTCGTGGACTACGAAGATCCCAAGCAATGGCGTCACCTGCACCGCGTGTGGCTGGCCTCGCATCATCCCCGGCCGCTGGCGCCTGCCTTCGAGGAGCGGTTCAACGACGGCTGGTCGTTCCGCAAGGGCATTCCCGTGAGCCGCAGCCGATAGGCGGCGGGGCCAACGCGCCGGCAACAGGAGGAACACGTGATCGCCGAAAGGACTCTTGAGCTGGTGCCGGGCGCGGTCACGCTGGCAGACCTGCGCACCGTCGCCCGCGGCGGCGTGCGCCTGGGATTGTCGGCCGACGCACGGCGCGAACTGCAGGCGGCGCAGGCCGTGGTGCAGCAGATCGTGGACAGCGGCCGCGTCGCCTATGGCATCAACACCGGCTTCGGCAAGCTGGCGCAGACCACCATCCCGGCCGAGAGCCTGGCCGAACTGCAGCGCAATCTCGTGCTGTCGCACAGCGTCGGCACCGGCGCGCCGCTGCCGGCAGCCGTGGTGCGCCTCGTGTTGGCGACCAAGGCCGTCAGCCTGGCGCGCGGCCATTCCGGCGTGCGGCCGGCCATCGTCGATGCGCTGCTGGCGCTCTTCAACGCCGGGCTGCTGCCGCGCATTCCCAGCAAGGGCTCGGTGGGTGCGTCGGGTGACCTCGCGCCGCTGGCGCATCTCGCCTGCGTGCTGATCGGCGAGGGCGAGGTCACGACAGCGGACGGCGCGGTGATACCAGGCGCCGATGCGCTGGCGCGCATCGGGCTCTCGCCGTTCGTGCTCGGCCCCAAGGAAGGCCTGGCGCTGATCAACGGCACGCAGGTCTCGACAGCGCTGGCGCTCGCGGGCCTGTTCGGCGCCGAGGACGTGTTCGCCGCCGGACTGATGGCCGGCGCGCTGTCGCTGGAAGCGATCCAGGGCTCGATCAAGCCGCTCGACGCCCGCATCCATGCCGCGCGCGGCCAGTCGGGCCAGATCGCCGTGGCCGGAGCGCTGCGCACCCTGCTCGAGGGCAGCGAGATCGTGCTGTCACATGAGCACTGCGGGCGCGTGCAGGATCCCTACTCGATCCGCTGCGTGCCGCAGGTGATGGGCGCCTGCCTCGACAATCTTGCCCATGCCGCCCGCGTGCTGACCACCGAGGCCAACGCCGCCTCCGACAATCCGCTGGTGTTCGCGGAGAACGGCGACGTGATCTCCGGCGGCAACTTCCACGCCGAGCCGGTGGCCTTCGCCGCCGACATCATCGCACTGGCGATCAGCGAGATCGGCGCCATCGCCGAGCGCCGCCTGGCGCTGCTGCTCGATTCGAGCCTGTCCGGCCTGCCGCCCTTCCTGGTGCGCGACAGCGGGCTGAATTCCGGCTTCATGATCGCGCAGGTCACGGCCGCGGCGCTGGCCTCGGAGAACAAGTCGCTGGCCCATCCCGCCAGCGTCGACAGCCTGCCGACCTCGGCGAACCAGGAGGACCATGTCTCGATGGCCACCTTCGCCGGCCGGCGCCTGCTCGAGATGGTCGACAATACGGCCGTGGTGGTGGGCATCGAGGCCATGGCGGCCACGCAGGGTATCGAACTCAAGCGCGGCCCCCGCAGCTCGGCGCTGGTCGAGGCGGAGTTCGCCGCCATCCGCCAGCGCGTCGCCTTCGTTGAACGCGATCGGTTCCTGGCGCCCGATGTCGAGGCCATGCGCCTGTGGGCCCGGCGCGATGGCTGGCCAACACCGCTGGCCCGCATTCTTCCCAGTACCTATGCTCAAACGTGAGTTTCGACCGTCATCCCGAGCGTAGCGAGGGACGACACCTGTATCTGTGACCCGTGACTCCAGGTATGCGTCACGCGTTGTGAACGGTATCCTCTCCGGCAAGGAGTTCGTCATGACCGCATCTGATTCACGCGCCTTGCGCAACGACCCACGGCATGATCCGACCCGGGTGATCCGGGCGCCGCGCGGCAACACGCTCACCTGCAAGAGCTGGCTCAGCGAAGCCGCCTTCCGGATGATCCAGAACAACCTCGATCCCGAGGTCGCCGAGAACCCGCAGGAGCTCGTGGTGTACGGCGGCATCGGCCGCGCGGCGCGCGACTGGGCTTCTTTCGACCGCATCCTGGGCGCCCTGAAGGAACTGGAAGACGACGAGACCTTGCTGGTGCAGTCGGGCAAGCCCGTCGGCGTGTTCAAGACCCACGCCGACGCGCCGCGGGTGCTGATCGCGAACTCCAACCTGGTGCCGAAATGGGCGACGTGGGAGCACTTCGCCGAACTCGATCGCCAGGGCCTGATGATGTACGGCCAGATGACCGCGGGCAGCTGGATCTACATCGGCAGCCAGGGCATCGTGCAGGGCACCTACGAGACCTTCGTCGAGGCCGGCCGCCAGCACTACAACGGCGATCTCGCCGGCCGCTGGATCCTGACGTCGGGCCTGGGCGGCATGGGCGGCGCGCAGCCGCTGGCGGCAGCGTTGGCGGGCGCTGCTTCGCTCACCATCGAGTGCCAGCAGTCGAGCATCGATTTCCGCCTGCGCACCCGCTACGTCGACCGCCAGGCGCGCGACCTCGACGAGGCGCTTGCCCTCATCCAGCAGCACGTGGCGGCGAAGAAGGCCGTTTCCATCGCCCTGCAGGGCAATGCGGCCGAACTGCTGCCCGAACTCGTGCGACGCGCCAAGGCCGGCGGTATCCGGCCCGATCTCGTCACCGACCAGACCTCGGCGCACGACATGATCAACGGCTACCTGCCCGCCGGCTGGAGCGTCGACCAATGGCGCGCTGCGGCGGCAAACCCGGAGCAGCACGCACGTCTGAAGGCGGCCGCCGTCGAGTCCTGCACCCAGCACGTGAAGGCCCTGCTCGACTTCCAGGCCATGGGCATTCCCGTCGTCGACTACGGCAACAACATTCGCCAGGTTGCCTTCGATGCCGGCGTCGCCAACGCGTTTGACTTCCCGGGCTTCGTGCCGGCCTACATCCGGCCGCTGTTCTGCGAAGGCAAGGGGCCGTTCCGCTGGGTGGCGCTGTCGGGTGATCCAGAGGACATCTACAAGACGGACGCCAAGCTCAAGGAACTGTTCCCCCAGAACACGCACATGCACCGCTGGCTCGACATGGCGCGCGAGCGCATCGCCTTCCAGGGCCTGCCGGCGCGCATCTGCTGGCTGGGCCTGGGCGAGCGCCACAAGGCCGGCCTCGCCTTCAACGACATGGTCCGGTCGGGCGAACTCAAGGCCCCTGTTGTGATCGGCCGCGACCATCTGGACACCGGCTCGGTGGCCAGCCCCAACCGCGAGACCGAGGCCATGAAGGACGGCACCGATGCCGTCTCCGACTGGCCGCTGCTGAATGCGCTGCTCAATGCTTCCGGCGGCGCCACCTGGGTCAGCCTGCATCATGGCGGCGGCGTCGGCATGGGCTATTCGCAGCATGCCGGCATGGTGATCGTCTGTGACGGCACCGACGCCGCGGCGGCGCGCCTCGAGCGCGTGCTGTTCAACGATCCCGCCAGCGGGGTGATGCGGCACGCCGATGCCGGCTATGATGCGGCGATCGCGGCCGCCAAACGGCATAACCTCAAGCTGCCGAGGCTGGGCAACACCGTGACATGACACGCTTCTCGCTCGACACCGTACCCGCCACGCCGTGGAAGAACGGCGGCGGCACGACGCGCGAGATCGCGAGTTGGCCGCCCGGTGCCGGGCTCGACGACTTCCAGTGGCGCATCAGCGTGGCGACCATCGGTGCCAGCGGTCCGTTCTCGCGCTTTGCCGGTATCGATCGCACCATCATGCTGATCGACGGTGACGGCGTGCATCTGCGCGCGCCTGACGGCTCGATCGATCACCGCCTCGACGTGCCGCTGGCACCGTTCGCGTTCTCGGGCGACACACCGCTGGACTGCACGTTGCTGGGCGGCACGTCGCAAGACATCAACGTCATGACGCGACATGGCGCGCTCCAGGCCCAGGTGCACGTCATGCGCCGGCCGCACACACTGGATCGCTGCGCGCACGGCCTGCTGCTCGCCCTGCGCGGCAGCTGGGTTGTGCGCCTGCGCCCGGGAGACGATGATGCGGTGCGTCTGGAGGCACACCAGGGACTGTGGTGGGCCGAGCAGCCGTGCACGGCCCACATCGAACCGGCCAGCGACGACGCAGTGCTGGTGGCCGTGTCGATAGAAACGGGAGCGACAGTGTCATGACCGCAACGCAGCGCCCTTCCGCCGACGGCCTATGGCGCGGGCTGCGGCTGGCAAGCGAGCCGGCCGACGCTGCGATCGCCGTGCAGGATGGCCGCATCGCCTGGGTCGGCCCGGCGGCGCAGGTACCCGCGGCGTTCACGCAGGGACCGCAGCACGACGGTGGCGGCGCGCTGGTGACACCAGGTCTGGTCGACTGCCATACCCATCTGGTCTATGGCGGCCAGCGCGCCAACGAATTCGCCATGCGGCTGGCCGGCGCCAGCTACGAAGAGGTGGCGAAGGCCGGCGGCGGCATTGTCTCCAGTGTCCGCGCCACGCGCGCCGCCAGCGAAGACGAGCTGTTCGACAGCGCCTCGGTACGCCTGGCCAACCTGCTGGCCGAGGGCGTGTGCGCCATCGAGATCAAGTCGGGCTACGGCCTGGCGCTGGAGCACGAGCGCAAGCAGCTGCGCGTGGCGCGCCGGCTGGGCGCGGCGCATGGCGTCACCGTGCGCACGACGTTCCTGGGTGCCCACGCACTGCCGCCGGAATATGCCGGCCGCAGCGGCGATTACATCGACCTGGTGTGCCGCGAGATGCTGCCGGCGCTGGCGGCCGAAGGTCTGATCGACGCCGTCGACGTGTTCTGCGAGCGCATCGCCTTCTCGCTGGAAGAAACCGAACGCGTCTTCAAAGCCGCCCAAGCGCTGGGACTGCCGGTGAAGCTGCACGCCGAACAGCTGTCCGACATGGGCGGCACGGCGCTGGCAGCGCGCTACGGTGCCCTCTCCTGCGATCACCTCGAGCACCTCTCGCAAAGCGGCATCGATGCGATGCGCGCGTCGGGTACGATCGCCGTGCTGCTGCCGGGTGCGTACTATGCCCTGCGCGACACGCACCTGCCGCCGATCGACGCGCTGCGCGCTTCAGGCGTGCCGATCGCGGTCTCCACCGACCACAATCCCGGCACGTCGCCCGCGCTCAGCCTGCTGCTGATGATGAACATGGCCTGCACCCTGTTCCGGCTGACGGTGCCGGAGGTCCTGGCCGCGGTCACCACGCATGCGGCACGGGCGCTGGGCCTGCAGGACACCCACGGCGTCATCGCGCCGGGTGTGCCCGCCAACTTCGTGCTGTGGAACATCCAGGACATCGCGGAGCTGGCCTACTGGTTCGGGCAGCGGCCGGTGAAGACTGTTGTGCGGCAGGGAAGGATCGCGGCGTGAGCGCGGCGGGCGCGCTGGTCGCGCCGCATGCCCTGCTGCCCGGCGGCTGGTCGCGCAATGTCCTGCTGGCCTGGAACGACGCGGGTGTCCTGACGCGCGTCGCGGCGGACGCGGCGGCACTGGCCGGGACCGCCGTTGCCGGCGGCCCGGTAGTTCCGGGCATGCCCAACCTGCACTCGCACGCCTTCCAGCGCGCCTTTGCCGGCCTGACGGAGTATCGCGCCGAGCAGCAGGACAGCTTCTGGAGCTGGCGTACGCTGATGTACCGCTTCGCCGCGCGCCTGGCGCCGCAGCAGATGGAAGCGATCGCCAGCTGGCTGTACGCCGAGATGCTGGAGGGCGGCTACACCAGCGTCTGCGAGTTCCAGTACGTGCATCACCAGCCCGATGGCCGTCCCTATGCGGACGATGCCACGCTGAGTTTGGCGATGCTGCGTGCCGCGCAGCGCACCGGCATCGGCCTGACCCTGCTGCCGGTGCTCTACCAGGCCAGCGGCTTCGGCGGCACGCCGCCCGGCGACGGACAGCGTCGCTTCATCCGCTCGACCGACTCCATGCTGCGCCTGCTGGCGGCGCTGAAGCCGGCGTGCGACGCGCAGAACGCGCGCCTGGGCCTGGCGCCGCATTCGCTGCGCGCGGTGCCGCCCGATTCCCTGCGCGACGCACTGGCCGGCCTCGACGCCATCGATGCCACGGCGCCCATCCACATCCACATTGCCGAGCAGACCAAGGAAGTCGACGACTGCCTGGCCTGGAGCGGCCAGCGGCCGGTCGCCTGGCTGCTCGACCACGCGCCGGTCGACTCACGCTGGTGCCTGGTGCACGCCACGCACATGGACGCGACGGAGTACCGTGACGGCGCCACGAGCGGCGCCGTTGCCGGCCTGTGCCCCAGCACGGAAGCAAACCTCGGCGACGGCATTTTCGACTTCGGCGCATGGCATCGGCGCGGTGGCGCCTGGGGCGTCGGCTCCGACAGCCACGTCTGCGTCAACGCGGCCGAGGAACTGTTGCTGCTCGAGTACGGCCAGCGGCTTGCGACGCGCCAACGCAACATCGGCGCCCGTGACGGGCAGCCGCAGGTGGCCACGGCGCTGACCTTGGCTGCGGTCGCTGGTGGCGCGCAGGCCTCCGGTCGTGCGATCGGCGGCCTGGCCGTGGGTCAGCAGGCGGACTTCGTCGTGCTGGATCACCAGCACGTGGCGCTGCAGGGCTTGGGTGCGCCCGACATGCTCGCAGCCCATGTGTTTGCCAGCCACCGCGGCTCGGCCATCGATGCGGTCTGGGTTGCCGGCCGACAGCGCGTGGCAGCCGGCCGCCACCCCGACCGCGCGGCGCTAATCAGCGCTTTCGCCACGGCCCGCGCCGATCTCCTGAAGGACTGACGATGACGTTCCAGACCGAGGAACCGCCGTTCCGCTTTCGCGCCGGCACGCGGCCCCTGCTGATTTCGATGCCGCATGTCGGCACCTATGTGCCGCCGCGGCTGGCGGCGCGCTTCACCGATGCGGCGCGCCCGGTGCCGGACACCGACTGGCACCTCGAGCGCCTGTACGACTTCGCCGATGCGCTGGGTGCGTCGGTGCTGATCGCCACGCACTCGCGCTATGTGATCGACCTCAACCGGCCGCCTGACGGGACCAGCCTCTATCCGGGGCAGAGCGTTACCGGGCTGTGCCCGATCGACACGTTCGACGACGAGCCGATCTACGCTGCCGGCGACGTGCCCGGCGAGGCCGAGATCGACATCCGGCGCACGGCGATCTGGCATCCCTACCACCGGCAACTGGACGCGGAGCTGGCGCGCCTCACGTCCGTGCACGGCATCGCCGCGCTGTGGGATGCGCACTCGATCCGATCGGTGCTGCCCCGCTTCTTCGAGGGCAAGCTGCCTGATCTCAACCTCGGCACCGGCAAGGGCACCAGCTGCGATCCGGCACTGGCGCAGCAGCTGCTGGCCATCGCCCGGGAAGCCAAGGACTATACATCCGTGCTCAACGGCCGCTTCACGGGCGGCTACATCACGCGCCACCACGGTCGCCCGGCGCAGAACGTGCACGCCGTGCAGCTCGAAATGACGCAGAGCAGCTACATGCAGGAGGCGTTGCCGTTCGACTATCTGCCGGCTGTCGCCGCCGGCGTGCAGCCGGTGCTGCGGCGCTTCCTCGAAGCCGTGCTGGCCTTCGTCGAACGCCGCTAGCGACTCTGGGATATCCCTGTCATTCCGAGCGCAGCGAGGAATCTTTCAGCGGTGGATCGGCATCTGCACGATTGAAAGATTCCTCGCTGCGCTCGGAATGACAGAGCGCTCTTGTCTGCACCTCTTGCACAACGGCGTTTCGATCGCCATAGTATGGGCTCCTGCCAACCACTGAAAGGAGGTGATCCAGTGTCTCATTGTCACTATCGGCCTGTTTGCGCCCGGACCTGGATCGTCGTCGCTTCCGTTCAGGGAGTCGGCTGACCAGATTCTCGGTTCCCGGCGCCAACCGACGCCGTGACAATGGAAGGGTCGCTCCGCCAGGAGCGGCCCTTCTTGTTTTCCGATGAGCAGACTGTCATCCCGAGCGCCAGCGAGGGATCTTTCGCGAGGAGATCCCTCACTACACTCGGGATGACGGCCGCCTAGTTCCACGGCGTGCCGGCCACCTGCCGCACCGTAACGTTGAGCCGGTTCCAGATATTCGACTGGGCGATGGCGAGAACCAGCGCGGCGCGTGACGGCTCGTCGTAGTGCCGCACGATTTCGGCCCAGACGTCGTCCGGGATTCCCTCCATCCGCTCGCTCAGGCGGGTGACCGCCTCGGTCAGCGCCAACGCGGCGCGTTCAGCGTCGCTGAAATAAGGTGCGTCCCGCCAGGCGGCGACGGTGAAAATCCGGGTGTCGCGCTCGCCGACCTTCTTCAGGTCGCGAAAGCCGGCGTCGACGCAGACGCTGCAGCCGTTGATCTGGCTGGCGCGCAGGTGAATCAGCGCCAGGGTCGCGGGCGGGACGCCGGCCTTTTCAATGGCCTTGCCCAGGTCGAGCAAAGCCTGCAGCGCGCCCTCGAGGATCAACGCCGGGTTCTTCATCCGTGCTTCCATGATCGGTCTCCTTTGACGACTATGACGGCACCATCCCCGGGCGATGGTCACATCGCCCGGGCTTCGTTCGTCATGGCCCTGACGGAGCGCAGCGACACGGTGTGACCGATGGACGAAAAAAAGTGGCTGGCCGACCAGTTCGAAGCCAACCGCCCGCACCTGCGGGCGGTCGCGTACCGAATGCTGGGTTCGGTGAACGAGGCCGAGGACGCCGTCCAGGAGGGCTGGCTGCGGCTCAGTCGCGCCGGCGGGACGGGTATCGACAATCTCGGCGGGTGGCTGACCACCACCGTGGCGCGGGTGTGCCTGGACATGCTGCGCACGCGCCGATCGCGACGCGAGGAGCCGCTGGAGACCCCGGCGCCGGTAGCCGGCCCGGACATGAGGCCGAGCCCCGAGCACGAGGCGATGCTGGCGGACTCGGTGGGGCTGGCGCTGCTGGTCGTGCTGCAGACCCTGGCGCCGGCCGAGCGCGTGGCATTCGTGCTGCACGACATGTTCGATCTCTCGTTCGACGAGATCGCGCCGATCGTCGGCCGCTCGCCGACGGCGGCGCGCCAGCTGGCCAGCCGCGGGCGGCGCCGGGTACAGGGCCGGGCTACGGTTGCCGATCCGGACGTCGCGAGCCAGCGCAAGGTCGTCGATGCCTTCCTGGCCGCCACCCGCCGCGGCGATGTCGAGGCCCTCGTCGCATTGCTGGATCCCGACGTCGTGCTGCGCGCCGACGCCGCCGCCCTGCGGGCCGGCGCATCGCAGGAGGCACGCGGCGCCGCCGCCGTCGCGACGGCCCTGCTCGGACGGCGCGGCGCCCAGCCGGTGCTGGTGGACGGCGCCGTGGGGCTGTTCGTGGCTCCCGGCGGCCGACTGCGCGTCGTCCTGCGTCTGGTGATCCGGGATGGGCGCATCGCCGATATCGAGGCGATCGCCGACCCTGACAACCTGCGCAAAATCAACCTGGGCGTTCTTCCCAGTTGACCGCGTCGCCCATGATCGTCACAGCGGTGTCATGGAACGCGCCGACATGTGAGACAGAGACGATCGGGGCAAACATGGACTACTTCAGACGTTTTACATTCCTGTTCGCGGCACCGGCCTTCGACGCCGACGATCTGGAGGGCATCCGCTACAACCAGATCATCGCCGAGATCGAGCGGTCGGGCTTCGAGGTCGTGAAGGCACGCAAGATCGAGGATGCCGAGATCGCGGTCCGCACCGACGCCGCCATCGGCTGCATGGTGGTCGACTGGGGCAAGAAGGGCCTGGAAGGCAAGACCGCGGCGCTGATCAACCTGATGCGCCGCCGGGGCCTCGACTTCCCGATCATCCTGTTGATCCGCCGCAAACGCTTCGAGGACCTGCCGGTCGAGGTGCTCGATTTCATCGACGGCTACGTCTTCCTGTCCGAAGAGACACCAGCCTTCATCGCCAAGAACCTGATCAGCCGCCTGAAGCAGTACGCCGATACGCTGAAGACGCCGTTCTTCGGTGCCCTGGTCGACTATGCCGAGGAAGGCAACCAGCTATGGACCTGCCCGGGCCACAACGGCGGCGTGTTCTACAGCCGCAGCCCGATCGGCCGGGTGTTCATGGAGCATCTGGGCGAAGCGGTGTTCCGCGACGACCTCGACAACTCGGTGCTCGACCTCGGCGACCTCCTGACGCACGAGGGGCCGGCCCTGCAGGCGCAGAAGGAAGCCGCCCAGATCTTCGGCGCCGAGAAGACCTATTTTGTGCTCAACGGCACGTCGACGTCCAACAAGGTGGCGCTGGCGGCGCTGGTCACCGACGGTGACCTGGTGCTGTTCGATCGCAACAACCACAAGGCCGCCCATCACGGTGCGCTGCTGATCAGCGGCGGCATCCCGGTCTACGTGCCCACGGTGCGCAACGCCTGGGGGCTGATCGGGCCGATGGCGTGGGACGCCTTCGACGAAACGGCACTGCGCGAGCGCATCCGCAGCCATCCGCTGGTGAAGGATCCCGAGGCGTGGCGCAAACCGCGCCCGTTCCGCGTCGCCGTGATCGAGCAGTGCACCTACGACGGCACCATCCACAGCGCCGAGATGATCCTGCAGCGCATCGGCCACCTGTGCGACTATATCCTGTTCGACGAAGCCTGGGCCGGCTTCATGAAGTTCCATCCGCTCTACGCCGGGCGCTTCGCCATGGGGCTGAGCGAGCTGGGACCGGATGCGCCCGGTATCATCGCCACCCAGTCGACCCACAAGCAGTTGGCGAGCTTCTCGCAGGCCTCGCAGATCCACATCAAGGATCGCCACATCAAGGGCCAGAAGCGCCGGGTCGAGCACCGGCGCTTCAACGAGAGCTTCATGCAGCACGCCTCGACGTCGCCGTTCTACCCGCTGTTCGCCTCGCTGGATGTCGGCGCCCAGATGATGAAGGGCCGCTCGGGCGAGGTGCTGTGGGACGACACGATCCGGCTGGGCATCGAGCTGCGCAAGAAGATCCGCGCCATGCGCCGGGAATTCGAGGAGAAGGAACCGCGGCCCGAGCGACGCTGGTTCTTCGAGCCGTTCGTGCCCGAGCGCATCGCCATCCCCGATACGTCACGCGACGGCGTGGTGCACGAGGTCGCCTGGGAGACGGTGAGCACCGACCTGCTCGCCACCAATCCGTCCTACTGGCAGCTGTCGCCCGATCTCACCTGGCATGGCTTCCCCGGCACGGCGCCGGGCTTTGCCATGACCGATCCCAACAAGCTCACCCTGCTGACACCGGGTTTCACGCATGCTGGCGGCGGCTACGCCGAGCACGGCATCCCGGCCCCCGTGGTCGCGCAGTACCTGCGCGAAAACCGCATCGTGCCGGAGAAGAACGACCTCAACTCGCTGCTCTTCCTGCTGACGCCGGGCGTCGAGGCCAGCAAGGCCGGCACGCTGATCAGCGGCCTCGTCGCCTTCAAGCGGCTGCATGACGACAACGCGCTGCTGGAGGAGGCGATTCCGGAGTTCTATCGCCGGCGTCCGACACGTTATGACGGCGTGCGACTGCGCGACCTGTGCGCCGACATGCACCGTTTCTTCCGCGCCGCCGACGTGAGCGCGCTGCAGGCCAAGCAGTTCTCATCGGACCATCTGCCGGAGATCGCGCTGTCGCCGCACGACGCGGCGCGCGCCCTGGTGCGCAACGACGTCGACTACCTGCCGATCGACACCATCGCCGGCCGCATCGCCACCACGCCCTTCGTGGTCTATCCGCCCGGCATCGCCACGATCGTGCCCGGCGAGCGGCTCACCGAGCGGGCACAGCCGATGATCGACTACCTGCGCATGTTCGAGGCCTGCTTCAACACCTTCCCCGGCTTCGAGGTCGAGATCCAGGGCGTCTACCGCGAGGTCGGCGAACGCGGCCGCGTGCGGCTCTACACGTACGTGGTGAGCGAATAGAAAACCCTCTCCGCCCACGCAGTGGGGGGAGAGGGAGGGGCCCATCGCGTCAGCGATGGGAGGGTGAGGTGGGTATCGAGGCCAGTTGCGATCTCAACAGAGAGATCTCGTCTGATAGAGCACCCACCTCACCCTCCCGCGCTACGCGCGGGCCCCTCCCTCTCCCCCCGCTACGCGGGCGGAGAGGGGATCCTTACGCCTTCACTTGCTCGCCCCGCCACTCGATCTCGGCCTGGGCGTGGGCTGCAACCATCTGCTAGCCTTGTCCGAGTGCCTCGAGGGAGAGATCGCCATGACCGTCGTCGAGACCGAGCGCCACGGGCAGATCCTGGTGGTGCGCATGAACCGGCCGGATCGTCTTAACGCGCTGAACCACGAGATGCGCGGCAGGCTGGCCGAGGTGTGGACCGACTTCCGGCACGACGATCAACTGGAGGTCGCCATCTTCACCGGCGCCGGACGCGGCTTCTGCGCCGGCGAGGACATGAAGGAGTCGTTGAAGGACGGCGCGCCGGGTGGGCGTCGGCCCGACATCGAGGATCCCTTCATGTCAGGCACGCTCGAGAAACCCGTGATTGCCGCCGTCAACGGTTTCGCCATGGGTGGCGGCTTCATGCTGGTGGAGCGCACCGACCTGCGGGTTGCGGCACGCGGCGCGATCTTCGAGGTCTCGGAGGCCAAACGCTGGCTGCTGGGCGGCTACAACCACGGCCACATCGCCAACCTGCCCTATCCGATCGCCATGGAGATGGCGCTCGGCTATCGCTTCACCGCCGAGCGCTTCTACGAGATCGGCTTCCTCAATCGTTTGGTGGAACCCGATCAGCTCATGCCAACGGCGCTGTCGATGGCAGAGCATCTGCTGACCCTGCCGCCGGCGTCGCGCGTCAACACCGTGCACATGATGCGCCAGATGCGCCCCGCCCCGGGCGCCGACATGCAGAAGCTGGCGGCCGCGCTGCACGAGCACGGCGACAAGAGCGATCTCATGGAGTCGCGCGCGGCCTTCGCTGAAAAGCGCGCGCCGAAATTCAAGGGCTGGAAGGATCCGCAGGATCGCTATCGCCTGCCGACGCGCAACAAGCCGTAGTGGCGAACTGAGCCTGTCACCTTGAGCGTAGCACCGCACGACGGGCGGTAGCGCTCCGCACACGGAAAACCGCAGTGTCCGAACCGCCGACACCGCGGACCCGACGGCGCATGGCGGTCATGCTGTTGACAAGCTTTCGACGCGCGACGGATAGTCGGGCCTTCGTCGGTTGAGCCCAACGACAACAAGAATCGATTGGGAGGGACTCATGAGCCAACGAATGCTCGCGAGAGCCATGACTCTCGCAGCCGGATTGTTTGTTGCCGTCGCGTTGCCGCTGGGTGCCCAGGATCAGAAGGGTACTCTCGTGTTCGCCGTTGAAACCCTCGGCGCGCAAACACTCGATCCGATCCTGGAAGGACGGCCTGGCAACGCCGTCTATCAGGCGGTGATGTACGATTCCCTGGTCGGCTTCAACGTCGAGAAGGGCGGCCTCGGACCCGGTGTTGCCGAACGCTGGGAGCTGGCCCCCGACGGCATGGCGTGGACCTTCTACCTCCGGCCTAGCCAGAAGTTTCACAACGGCGATCCGCTGACGGCGCACGACGTGAAGTTCAGCCTCGAGCGCCAGATGGGGCCCGGTTCGCTGGCCGCCGCGGCGGCGACCATGCGGCGGACCATCAAGAGCATCGAGGTGATCGACGATCTGACAGTGAAGGTCCATACCACCAGTCCGCAGATCGGCTTGCCGGCCGGGCTGTCGCGGGCAGTGGCCCCCGAAGGCGCCATCATGCCCAAGGCCTACATCGAGAAAGTGGGCGAGGAGGAGTTCCGGCGCAAGCCGGTCGGCAGCGGTCCCTGGAAGTTCGTACGCAACGTGCCCGGCGATCGCATCGAGTTCGCGGCGGTGAGCACACCGCACTGGCGCGGCACGCCGCATTTCAAGGAGCTGCATATCCTGCTGGTGCCGGAGGAGAGCACGCGCGTATCGATGGTGCGCACCGGCGAAGCGGCGATCGCCTCGATCGGCCCCGAAGCTATGCTCAGCGCCTCGCGCGCCGGCCTGGAGGTTCTGTCGGTGCCGGCCACGATGCAGGCGGTCTTCCAGTTCTGGGGCACGTACAAACCGGAACTCAAGGATTCGCCCATCGCCAAGGTCCGTGTCCGCCAGGCCCTGTCGTTGGCGATCGACCGCAAGCAGCTGATCGAGCACCTCATGAACGGCAAGGCGCGACTGCCGCATCCGTTCGCTGCCTTCGCCTATACCGACTACTACAGCGCCGACCGGTGGGAGAGATGGGCGGCCGAGGCGTATCGTTACGATCCGGTGCTGGCCAAGAAGATCCTCGCCGAGGAGGGATATCCCAACGGCTTCGAGCTGAAGTTCGCCAACACCGCATTGCCGGGCACGCAGTTCATGGTCGATATCGGCACCGCAATTGCCGACATGTGGACCAAGATCGGCGTGAAGGTCACGTTGAAGCACTATGAATGGGGTTCCTTCGCACCGCTGGAACGCGGCGACCAGGCGCCACTGATCGGCTGGGCGTCGATGTACCGCACGGCAGGTCGTCCCGACGCGCAGTGGCGTTACAACGGCGCCTTCTCGCCGGACAGCACGCAGCGCCTGCTGGGCGACAAGGACACGTGCCTGGAGACCTGCCAGGAGTTCGTGAAGACCTATCGCGCGCTTCTGGACGAACGTGATCCGAACAAGCGCACCGTGCTGACGGATCGCATGGTCGAGCTGGTGGCGAATTCGTGGACGGTCGTCCCGCTCATCGAAGGCATGGGCTACTACGCGATCAACACGAAGAAGGTCGGGCGGTTTACCGCCATCGCGGGCCGCCATGAACTCGGTGACGTGTTCGAGCGCATTCCTCGTCCGGAGCAGGTGCCCTGGAAGAAGTGAAGGGTGCGGGCGTGGCCTGCCTTTCCGTCGTCCTGAGCGCAGCGAAGGACCTTGCGGTGCTTCCAACAACGAGGACCCCACTGGTGAGTCACCAACGCCGCCCAACGCTGAACCACCCACCGCAAGGTCCTTCGCTTCGCTCAGGACGACGGTGTGGCGCCACAAGCGATTGCCGGCCATGAAACGCTACATCGCGCGTCGCTTGATGCAGGGCGTGGTGTTGCTCTGCCTGGTGGCCGCGATCGTGTTCTTCCTGGGCCGGCTCACCGGCAATCCCGTCGACCTGATGCTGCCCGAGGATGCCACGCCCGAGGATCGCGCGGCACTGATCCGCACGCTGGGCCTCGACGGGTCGATCCTGGATCAGTTCCTGATCTTTGTCGGCAACGCCGTCCAGGGCGACCTCGGCATGTCGATCCGCATGAAGCAGCCGGCCGTCGAGGCCTTCTTCGATCGGCTTCCCAACACGCTGGTAATCATCCCCTGGGCATTGCTGCTGGCCATGGCGCTCGGCATACCGCTGGGCGTGGTGGCGGCGCTCCATCGCGGAGGCCTGCTTGATCGCGCGGCCGGCGCCGTGGCCGTGCTCGGCGTCGCGATGCCGAGTTTCTGGCTCGGTGTGCTGCTGATCTTCGTTTTCAGCGTCGAGCTGGGCTGGCTGCCGTCCGGGCGCATGGGCGGTCCGGCCCACTACGTTCTGCCGGTGGTGACGCTGGGCATGTTCCTCGTGGCCGGCTTCATGCGCATCACCCGCTCCGCCATGCTGGAAGTGATGGAGAGCGAGTTCGTCAAACTGGCCCGCATCAAGGGACTGAGCGAAGGCGTGGTGATCTGGAAACACTGCCTGCGCAACGCCCTCATCCCGGTGCTGACCTTGTGGGGCGTGTTCGTCGGCAACCTGATCACCGGCGCCATCGTGACCGAGACGGTGTTTGCCTGGCCCGGCATCGGACGGCTGACCTACGAGGCCGTGATCTATCGCGACTTCCCCCTCTTGCAGGCGGTGATCATCCTCAAGTCGATCCTGATCCTCGTCATCAACCTGGGCGTCGACATTCTCTATGCCTATGTCGACCCGCGCATCCGGCTGGCGTGAGGGGGAGGGGCGGACATGATCGACACACTGTCATCCCGAGCGCAGCGCGGGATCTTTTGGAAAGGGCGCCCGGCGCGTCTGCGTCAAAGGATCCCTCGCTACGCTCGGGATGACAGACGCACGCTACCCGTCAGGGGGCGCTGATGTCCGCCGTTGAACGTCCGCATGCCGATGCGCTGCCGGTTCCGGCGTCGAGCCGCCGCGTGTGGCGTGCGCTGCTGTGGCCAGGCAAGAGCAGCGCCGCCGGCGCGCAACGGCCCCACCGCGTACCGTGGGTGCCGATCGTCATCATCTCCGTGATTGTCATCATGGCGATCTTCGCGCCGCTGCTGTCACCCCACTCGCCGATCGATCAGACCCTGCGTGACAAGCTGCTGCCACCGGTCTGGATGGAGGGTGGCAGCGACAAGTACCTCCTGGGCACCGATGCCTTCGGGCGCGACATCCTGAGCCGTCTCATCCATGGCGCCCGGGTCAGCCTCATCGTGGCGCTGCTCGCCCTGACCGCGGGCGGCGGCGTCGGCCTGGTCATCGGAATCGTCGCGGGCTACGTCGGCGGCCTCGTCGACACGGTGCTGATGCGCCTGGTCGACGCCGCCTTCACCTTCCCGGCGATCCTGTTCGCGTTGCTGCTGGCCGTCACGATGGGCCAGGGCCTGGGCACACTGGTGATCGCCATCAGCCTGCTGCTGTGGGCGAGCTTCGCACGCGTCATCCGCGGCGAGGTGCTGGCCCTGCGGCAGCGCGATTTCGTGGCACTGGCCAAGGTGCGCGGCTGCTCGGCGCCACGCATCATGCTGACGCACATTCTGCCCAATGTGTTCAACACCTTCATGGTGCTGGTCACGCTGAACATCGGTGTTGTGATCATCGCCGAGGCTTCGCTGAGCTTCCTCGGTGCCGGCATCCCGCCGCCGACGCCGACGTGGGGCCTGATGATCGCCGAAGGACGCGGCCGCATTGCCGACGCCTGGTGGGTGGCCTTGATCCCGGGCATCGCCATCACGTTGCTGGTGCTGTCGGTCAACCTGTTCGGCGATTGGCTGCGCGACCGGCTCGATCCGAGGCTGCGGCAGCTATGAGCGGCGAGGCCCTCCTGGAGGTTCGCGACCTTCACACGCACTTCTTCCTGCGCCGTGGCGTGGTGAAGGCGGTCGACGGCGTGAGCTTCACCCTGCGGCGTGGCGAAGTACTGGGCCTGGTGGGCGAATCGGGCTGCGGCAAGAGCCTCACCGCGCTGTCGCTGATGCGCCTGCTGCCCAGAAGCGGCGCACGCACCATCAAAGGCGAGGTGCTGTTGCAGGGCGAGGACATCCTGAAGCGCACGCCGGCACAGATGCGCGAGATCCGCGGCCGGCGGATCTCGATGATCCTGCAGGATCCGCAGACCTCCCTCAATCCGGTATTCTCCATCGGCGACCAGTTGTGCGAAGCGTTCCGGCGACAGGCCGGCACCCGTCCGGCCGAGCGCGTGCGGGAAGCCGTCGCGGCGCTGCGCCGCGTCGACATCGCGGCGCCGGAGCAGCGCATCGGCCAGTACCCGCACCAGATGAGCGGCGGCATGAAGCAGCGCGTGGTGGGCGCGATCGCCATCAGCGGCGAACCGCAGGTGCTGATCGCGGACGAACCGACGACGGCGCTCGATGCCACGATCCAGCTGCAGTACCTGAAGCTGCTCAAGCGCCTGCAGCGGCAGACCGGCATGGCGATCCTGTTCATCACCCATGACTTCGGTGTCGTGGCGCGCATGTGCGACCGGGTGGCGGTGATGTACGCCGGCCGCATCGTCGAATGTGGCCCGGTGCGGCGGATCTTCGAGGCACCGGCGCATCCCTACACACGGGCATTGATCGCCTCGGTGCCCGCCATGAGTGGCCCGGCCGGACGGCTCACCACCATCGAGGGCCAGCCGCCGTCGCTGATGGACCTGCCGGATGGCTGCCGCTTTGCGGCGCGTTGCGCCTATGCCGAGCCGCGGTGCCGCGACGCCTATCCTGGCATGGTCCGGATCGGCGACGACCATACCGCGGATTGCTGGAGGCTCGCGGCCGCATGATCGGCGAACTGGCCCCGGCCGACGAGACATCTCCACCGCGCCACGACGGGCCGCTGCTGCGCGTCGAGAGGCTGCGCAAGCATTTCGAACTGACCAGAGGGATCCTGTTCACCCAGACGCTCGGCCATATCAAAGCGGTCGACGATGTCTCTTTCGCCATCCGCGCCGGCGAGACGTTGGGCCTGGTCGGCGAGTCGGGCTGCGGCAAGACCACGACGTCGCGGATGATCCTCAACCTCGAAACGCCGACCGACGGCGAAGTCCTGCTGGAGGGCCAACCGATCCACGGCCTGCAGGGTGCGGCCTTGCGTGCCTTCCGCGCCAAGGTGCAGGCGGTGTTCCAGGATCCCTGGTCGTCACTCGATCCGCGCATGACGGTTGGCCGCACCATTGCCGAATCGCTGATCGTCAACGCCTGGGGCGATCGGGCAAGCATCGCCGAGCGGGTGCGCGCGCTGCTGATGCAGGTCGGCTTGCGCCCCGAGCAGGCGCAGCAGTATCCGCACGAATTCAGCGGCGGACAACGCCAGCGCGTGGCGCTTGCCGCGGCACTCGCCCCGCGGCCGCAGCTGATCGTGCTTGATGAGCCGGTATCGGCGCTCGACGTCTCGATCCGTGCCCAGATGATGAACCTGCTGAAGGACATCCAGGCGCAGGACAACGTCGCCTATCTCCTGGTGGCGCACGATCTCGCCACCGTGCGCCACATGGCCGACCACACGGTGGTGATGTATCTCGGCAAGATCGTCGAGCAGGCCCCGACGGCGGTCCTGTTCGAGGATGTTCGCCACCCCTACACCAAGGCCCTGTTCTCTGCCGTCCTGCTGGCGCGCCCGGGCCAGCAGGACGAGGAGATCGAGCTGGCGGGCGAGGTACCCTCGCCGCTCAACCTGCCGACCGGCTGCCGGTTCCACACGCGTTGCCCCCACGTCATGCCGCGCTGCTCGCGGCAGGAGCCGCCGCTGCGCGAGGTCTCGCCGGGCCACGCCGTGGCCTGTCACTTGTTCGATGGCGATTAGCCACCCTGTCATCCCGAGCGCAGCGAGGGATCTTGTCGTCCGAGCGCACGGTGCGCCTGCGTCAGAAGATCCCTCGCTGCGCTCGCGATGACGGTGTGATCGAGGAGAGGTCCGACATGTCGCAACCCTTTGGCCCCCTGCAAGGCGTCAGGGTCGTCTCCTGCTCCACCGCGCAGGCGGGCACCGTGCCCTACATGCTGATGGCGGATCTCGGCGCCGATGTGATCAAGATCGAGGTCCCGGAGGGCGGCGACTCCTCACGGCGCATGACGGTGCTGCCGGGCATGCCCAGCACTTTCTTCGAGACCAACAATCGCGGCGTGAAGAGCGTGACCCTGAACCTCAAGACGTCGGAAGGCCGCGAGATCCTGCACAGGCTCGTGGCCCGCGCCGACATCTTCGGCCAGAACTTCCGGCCGGGCGCGGCCGAGAAGAACGGCTTCGGCTACGAGGAACTGCGCAAGATCAATCCCAAGCTGGTCTATGTCTCGATCTCGGGTTACGGCACCAAAGGACCGCACGCGGACCTGCCGGGCACCGATTCGATGGCCCAGGCGCTGGGCGGCATCGCCGAGGCCTACTCCATGCCGGGCCAGAAGCTGCGCACCGGCGTCGTGTCGGTTGCCGACGAGACCTGCGCGATCCTGGCTTTCGGCGGCGCACTGGCAGCGCTCACCCATGCGCGCAGCACCGGCGTCGGCCAGAAGATCGATTTGTCGCTGCTGGGTGGACAGATCCGCCTGATGGGCTGGACGCTCACCACGACGATGTGGCGCAACCGTAATCCCGTCACCGGCCAGGCCCGCATCACCGGCACGGCCCAGCGACCGGGTATCAGCGCCAGCTTCAACGATCGCGACGGCAAACCGCTTGTCTTCCAGCTCACCGGACCGGAGAACTGGCACACGGCCATGGCGGCGCTGGGGTTCTATCCACGGCTGAAGGCCGCCGGCTTCGAGCATCTCGGCGTGATCATCGATAACGAGGCCCGGTGCACCGCGCTACTGGCGCTGCTCGACGAACTCTTCGCCACCGGGCCGCGCGAGGACTGGGTGGCAAAGCTGCGCGGCGCCGACATTGTGTCGGCACCGATCAACACGCTGCTCGAGGCATCCAACGATCCCGACGTGCTCGCCAACGGCTACATCACGGAAGTGGACTACCCCCAGCATGGCAAGCGCCTGAAGGTGCACGGAACGCCCTGGCAATTCTCCGAGACGCCGGCCAAGCCCGGCATCGCGCCGGACCTGGGCGAACACAACGACGCGGTGCTGGCAGACCTGGGCTACAGCGCCGCCGAGATCGCGGGCCTGCGGACGCGGAAGATCATTTGAGATTTCACGTCATCTCGAGGGGGTTGTGATTTTTCTACCTTCCCCCGCTTGCGGGGGAAGGTGCCCGAAGGGCGGATGGGGGCTCTTGCGGCAGCATTGGCGTTTGATGGCGAGCGTCATTTCCGTTGAAGCGCCCCCCATCCGGCGCTGCGCGCCACCTTCCCCCGCGAGCGGGGGAAGGTAAAAATCACATGCTCTGAGCGCAGCGACCCGACTACGCCTTCACCTGCTCGCCCAGCCACTCGATCGCGGCCTGGGTGCCGCCCTTGCCGTGCGGGATACCGAGCGCGCTGAGGCCGACCTCGACGACGCCCAAGGTGCCCAGCACCATGGGTGCGTTGACGTGGCCCATGTGAGCGATACGGATGCCCTTGCCCGAGAGCTCGCCGATGCCCTGGCCCAGCACGACGCCGCATTTCTGGCTGCAGTAGGTGCGCAGCGCCTCCGGATCGTGGCCGCCGTTCATCAGCACCGTGGTGACGGTGTTGCAGCGCTCGTTGGGCTCGATGATGTTGAAGCCCATCGCCTGGCCTTCGGCCCAGATGCCGATGGCACGACGCACCGCTTCGGCCAGCAGGGAGTGGCGCCGGAACGCGTTCTCCAGGCCCTCCTCGAACAGCAGGTCGAGCGCCTGGCGCAGGCCGAACAGTAGATGCTCGGGCGGCGTGCCGGCATATTTCTGGTAGTGGACATCGCCTTCGCGATCGGTCCAGTCCCAGTAGGGCGTGCGCAGCCCGGCCTTCTTGTGGACCTCGCGCGCGCGGTTATTGGCGGCGACGAAGCTCAATCCCGGCGGCGTCATCAGGCCCTTCTGCGAGCCCGACATCGCCACGTCGACACGCCAGGCATCCATGTCGAACGGCATGCAGCCCAGCGACGCCACCGTATCGACCATCAGCAGCGCGTCATGCCCTGCCGCGCGCATCGCCTGGCCGATCGCCTCGATATCGTTCACCACGCCCGAGGCGGTGTCGATCTGCGCCACCAGCACGGCCTTGATGGTGCCGCCCTTGTCGGCCTTCAGCCGCGCCTCGACCTCGGCCGGGCGCACGGCGCGGCGCATGTCGCCCTTCAGCACCTCGACCTCGACGCCCATGCGGCGCGCGGCCTCGCCCCAGCCGATGGCGAAGCGGCCGCTTTCCAGCACCAGGATCCTGTCGCCCTTGGACAGCACGTTGGTCAGCGCCGCTTCCCACGCACCATGGCCGTTGGCGATATAGATGTAGGTGCGGCCCTGGGTGTTGAACACGCGGGCGATGTCGCGCAGCAAGCTGTCGGTCAGCGCCACCAGCGGGCCGGTGTAGATGTCCACGGCCGGGCGATGCATGGCCCGCAGCACCTCGTCGGGCACGTTGGTCGGACCGGGGATCGCCAGGAACTCACGCCCTGCACGCACGCTCATCTGATTTCCTCCGCGCTCGCGAACGCCTTTGATGGCTCAGGTATTCCATGCCTGAGAAGAATCATGCGCATCGGTTGTCGTGCCGGCGATCGCCGTGATGCGCGCGCCGCGGAGACTAAGGCCGATTGCGATCGAGGGGAACCGGTGCACAGGGGCCCCCGAGGCATCAATTTTTCTGTGGCTACGGCAAATGTTCCTCAGCCTAGAGCAAACGCTTGCCAAAATCGGGCTGAATCGAAACCATCGGTAGCGACGCGGTCACTGGGTAACGTCGGCGGGGGAGCTGAGGGCATGAACCGCATCACGCGCCGGGCCGTCCTGGCCACGGCCTCGATCCTGCCCTGGGCGGCTGCCGCCCAGGCACGCTTTCCTGACCGCCCGATCCGCCTGATCATCCCATGGGCGGCCGGCGGTCCTGCCGATGCCGGCTTTCGCATCCTCGCGGAGTCGGTCGCCCGCAAATTGGGACAGTCCATCATCGTCGAGAACAAGTCGGGTGCCTCAGGCATCCTGGGTGCGATGGCGCTGCAGGACGCCAAGCCCGACGGCTACGTGATCTCGCAGATGCATATGAGCGTGCTGCGCCAGCCGCTGCTGAACAAGCTCACGTACCATCCGATCAACGACCTGACCTATATCCTGCAGATCACCGGCTTCGTGATGGGCGTGGTGGTGCGCGCGGACGCACCGTGGCGGACGCTGCCCGATCTGCTGGCGCATGCCCGCGCCCACCCCGGCAAGCTGAACTACGGCACCCTGGGCATCGGCTCGACCCAGCACCTCGCCATGGAGCGTGTCGCCATCGCCCAGGGCCTGAGCTGGACGCACGCGCCCTATCGCGGCACGGCCGACACCTTACGGGCGCTGCTGGGCGGCGAGATCGACTTCGCCTCGGAGTCCTCGGGCTGGGCGCCGATGGTGCGGGCTGGCCAGTTGCGGCTGCTGGCGGTGTTCACCGCCAACCGGGCCGCCCGCTTCCCCGACGCGCCCACCGTGCGCGAACTCGGCATCGACGTCACCGTCGACAGTCCTGGCGGGCTGATCGGACCGCGCGGCATGGACCCCGCCGTCGTGCGCATCCTGGCCGACGCCTTCCGCGCTGCAGCGCAGGAACCCGAGCATCTGAAATTCCTCGAGGCCATGGACCAGCCGCTGCTGCTGCTGGACGGCCCGGCCTACCGCGACGCCATGCTGCGGACATTGGACGAGGAGCGCGACCTGCTGCGCCGGCTGAAGCTGATACCGGAATAACGCCAGTATCTGGAACCGCCGGTCGCTGATACACCTGTCGTCCCGAGCGCCCCTTCGGCGGGCTCAGGAGAGGGATCCAGGAACGGCGCCTGGATCCCTCTCCTGAGCCCGCCGAAGGGGCGCTCGGGACGACAGGTGCGTGGTGAAGGAGAACGCGTGACATGCCCGGCAGAGCGCCAACGCGCACCCGCGCATCGACGGCAGCAGGCAAGCCCGACCCCCGACGTGAGATCCACGAATTCATCACCTTGCGCGATGCGCTGCGCTACGCGGTGAGCACGTTCCGGGCGGCCGGCCTTCACTTCGGTCACGGCACGTCGACGGCACTCGACGAGGCTGCGTTCCTGATCCTGGAAAGCCTTCACCTGCCGATCGATGATTTCAACGCCTTCGCCGACGCGCGGCTGACGGCGCGCGAGCGGACGCTGCTGGGCGAACGCATTGCGCTGCGCGTCGACCAGCGCCTGCCGGCGGCATACCTGACCGGACGCGCCTATCTCGGCGGTGTCCCGTTCCGTTGCGACAAGCGGGCGCTGGTGCCGCGTTCCTACATCGCCGAACTGCTGCGATCCGCTCTGTTTGACGGCTCGGACGACGGCACGGGCCTGGTGGCCGATCCTCAGGCGCTGGGTTCCGTGCTCGACCTGTGCACCGGCGGCGGGTCGCTCGCGATCCTCGCCGCCTATGCCTTTCCCAACGCCACCGTGGACGCGGTCGATCTCTCGGCGGAGGCGCTGGCACTGGCGGCGGAGAATGTCAGCGATCACGGCCTGGAAGACCGTGTCCGGCTGATCGAGGGTGACCTCTTCGCGCCCCTCGCCGGACGGCGCTACGACCTCATCCTCACCAACCCGCCCTATGTCGGCCGCGCGGTCATGGAGCGACTGCCGCCGGAATACCGGCACGAACCGGCGATGGCGCTGGCCTCAGGCGAGGACGGCTTCGATCTGGTGCACCGCATCCTCGCGGCGGCAGCGGATCACCTTGAGCCTGACGGCGGACTGTTATGCGAGATCGGCGAGGATCGCGACATCCTGGAGGCGGCCTATCCGCGCACGCCCTTCCTCTGGCTGGACACCGCGCGCAGCGACGGCGAGGTGTTCTGGCTGACGTCGCGCGAGCTCCAGACAATATCGGCACGGTCCACGGACAAGCCTCGCTCCAGGAAGCGCGCCACCTGAGGCCGGATCACACCGGCATCGTCACAATTTGACCCTGACTCTGCCGCAGACCTACCGCACCGTCGCGTCATCCACGGGGCGGTGGCCAGCGGAGATGGACGCGATGACCCAGCCCGACGACAGTCTGGCATCAGTGCTTTTTCACCGCGACACCGCCCTGGGACCGTTGATGGCCGTGGCCGGGATCGTCGTCCTCGCCGCGGCGTGGGCCGTGTTTTCGCCCGCGGTCGTTCTGTCGACGGAGATGACCTGGGATCTGCTGTTCAACCTGGCCGGCGCCTGGCATCTGCACGCCGGCCACGTGCCGCATGTCGATTTCCATGAGGCCGTCGGTCAGCTCACGTTCTTCCTGACCTACATCGGCTACCTGACGGTGGGCGCTTCGCCACAGGCGCTGCTGGTCGGCGTCGGCATTGCCGCGGCTGTTGTCTTCGCGTGCGCGACGCTCGCCGCCTGGCGCCGCCTGCCGCTGATCCCCGCGGTGCTGTTCGTCGTCTTCGTCTGCCTTCTGGTGCTGCGCCCCGCCAATGTCGGCGACTCGCCCAACGCCTATTCCTTTGCCATGAGCTACAACCGCTACGGCTGGGCGGGCATCAGCATCATCGGGCTGATCCTGTTCCTGCCGCCACGCCGCAGCGGCTGGACAGATGTCGCCGACATGGTCGTGGTCGCGGCGCTGACGGCAGCGCTCTTCTATCTGAAGGTGACGTACTTCGTGGTCGCGGGCGCCAGCATTGTTGTCGCCCTGGCGGTCTCGCCGCATGTGTCGGCGCGCTGGCGCGGCTGGGCGGCTGTCTGCGTGCTGGGCATCGCCCTGATCCTGGCACCGTTCAATCGGCTCTATCTCGTGGACCTGATGGCCACGGTGCAGGCCGGCGTCGTGCGCGACGACGTCTCCTTCTACTTCAACGACGTCGCCGAGAACGCGGCCGAATACGCGCCTTACGTCGCGGCCGCGGGCATCGCGTTGTGGCTGTGGTGGCGCGGCACGGTGCGCCTGGCCGTGCCGGTCGCCACGGCCTTCCTGCTGCTGGCCGGCCTGGGGCTGCTGTCACAGAATTCGCAGTCGCACAGCGTACCGCTCGCCGTCGTGATCGCCTTCCTGCTCTATCAGGCGCTGCAGCGCCAGCAAACCTCGACGGCGCTGCTGGGCGCACTGCTGTTGTTTCCCCTCGCCGCGATCGTCAGTTCCACCGTCAGCATCGCGGGCTACCACGCCAGGACCGAAGCCGGGAACCTCAAGGTCGTCGAGGCCACCAACCTGCGCGGGCTCGCGGTGCCGGCCGAGCCCGACGGCGTGATCGCGGCCTTCGCTGGAGGCCGTGGCGGTCCCCGCCTGCTCAACCGGGCGCGTGCGGTGCGGCCGCGCTACGAGCTGTCACCGTTCGAGTATGTGCAGACCCTGGAGGAAGCCGCCGCACTGCTGCGCGACAACGGCCTCGCCACCGGCAAGATCGCGGTTTTCGACCAGGTCGATCCACTGCCCTTCATGCTCGGGCTCGAGCCGCCGCGCGGCGGCAATCTGTGGTCCGGCATGGGGGCGCCGACATTGCCGGCCGAAACCTACCTGGCCGAGGTCGATCGCGTCCTCATTCCCAAGTTCGCGACCAACGTCGCCTGGACGCAAACGGCGCAGGCGACGTATGCCGGCTATCTCGATGCGCATTTCGAGCGGCGCCTGGAAGGGCGCAGCTGGATTGTCCTCACACGCCGGCGCCGGTAACCGCGCCGGTTCGCTACGGTCCTGCTCCCACCCGCTTGCCCGTCGAGACCCGCTGCCGTCCACTGGGCTCATCCAGCGGCATCAGGGTGCACTCCGGCGCCGACACCCAGCCGACCCGCAGCAAGGTATCGAAGAAAACCGTCTGGCCGGGCACGATGTCGACGGCCTGCGCCGACGTGTCAGCCTCGCCGCAGGTGATGCGATGCTGGCCGGGCGCCACATCCAGCCGCACGTAGTCGTCACGGCGCAGTGACGCCACGGGCTGGCCGTCGAGCTTGACGGGCGCCACGCCCAGGAAAACCGGATCACGGCCACGCAGGATGTAGATCGCGCCGCCGCTGGGGTTGGGCTCGAAGCGCTCGAGCGTTGCAGACGGCGGCTCCTGGGGCACGCAGGCGGCCAGACCCGCGGCCACGCCCAGCGCCACGACAACCTTCTTCATCAGGGCAATCCTCCCGATCCAGGGGACCACGGGACACCAGTGATGGCCGTCAAGCGTGGAAAGATTGTGGCGCTGGGCGGCTGTTTGCCGGCGATTGGGTGCACGCCGCTGCGAATGGCCATTCCTCACAAATTACTGTTAGTAGTTTTTTATATTACTAATGGTAATATACCACCATGTGATGCCAACCGCACGCCGATATCCGCTGCAAAAGCGGCAGGAGAAAAGTCATGACGAACGTGAAACCGGACACGATGCAGGCCGCCGTCATCGACGGATTCGGCGGCGCCGAGATGATCACATTGCGGACGGTACCCGTACCCGCGGTCGGGCCCGAGGACATCCTGATCCGGGTCGAGGTGGCCGGCGTGGCGTCGTGGGACGTCGACGAGCGCGAGGGACGCTACGACGGCGCCTTCGGCTTCGCCTCCACGTTTCCCTATATCCTCGGCTGGGACGGCGCCGGCACCGTCGCGGCCGTGGGGGCGAATGTCCGTCGCTTCAAGGACGGTGATCGCGTGTATGCCGCCTCGATGCCGCTGCCCCGGGGCGGTTTCTACGCCCAGTACGCGGTCGTGGCGGAAGACCATGTCGCACCGGTCCCCGACGCGCTGACGATGGCGCAGGCCGGCGTCATGCCGTGGGACGCGTTGACCGCGCTGAGCGGCCTGGACGCACTCGCCCTCAAATCGGGCGACACGCTGATGGTCTTCGGCGCCAGCGGCGGTATCGGACACATGGCCGTCCAATTGGCCAAACGCCATGCCGTGCGCGTGCTGGCGGTGGCGTCAGGGGATGACGGCGTGGCGCTGGCCAGGGACCTCGGGGCCGACGCCGTCGTCGACGGCCGCAAGGACGACGTGGTGGCCGCGGCCCACGCCTTCGCGCCCGACGGTCGCGACGCCGCCCTCTTCACCGCCGGCGGCGCGATCGCCGATCGGGCGACAACGGCCGTGCGGGACGGCGGCCGGGTCGCCTGCCCTCATGGTGTGATGCCCCAGCCGCAGGTCCGGGCCGGCGTACCGCTGCACCTCTACAACGGCGATCGCAGCACCGCGGCAACCACACGGCTCAACGGCCTGATCGCCTCGGGTCCTTTCACGGTCCATGTCGCCCGCACGTTCGCGCTCGAGCAGATCGTCGAAGCGCACCGGGTCCTCGACACCCACTTCGTCGGCAAGCTGGCGCTGCGTCTGCCTTGAGCGAACAGCCCATGCCGCAAGCGGCTCACGTCGCCGGTCACACGTGGTTGACATGACAGCCGCGTGTCGCCAAGCATCGCGCCCGCGATGCATCCCTCGATCCTCAGCGACTGGCAGGACCTGAAACTCTCTTTCACCCATCCGCGCACGGGCTGGCACCCCGACGGCATGGTGCTGGAGCTGACACCGGAGGACGGCGCGCGGCCGGCGATCCTGATCACGTTCGCGATCATCGCCGTTGTCGTCTTCGGACTGATCGCCCTGGTGTTCGGGCTGGCGGACATCTTCGACTGGCTGTTTGCCCTGCTGGCGGCGGCCGCTCCCGCGGGGGTGCCGCTGGCGTGGTGGATCCTGCCCCGGCGGTTGAAGGCGACGATCACCAACGGCAACGTCGAGGTCGAGGAGCGCCTTCTGGGCATCCTGCCCTGGCGCTGGCGCGAAGACCTGGCGTCCTATCGCGGGCTCTACGCGTTTGCCCACACGCGCACCCACGAGGAACGCGTGAACAATTCCGGCGCCTGGCGCGACGCCAACGATACGTCGTGGCGCCCGGTCCTGCGGCGCAAGACCACCACCGGCTGGCTGTTCCTGCTCCACCCGCGGCGGCGGCGCACGCTGCCGCTGCTGCGAACGACAGGCGGCCCGCCGCCCGACTGGCGGGTCACCCAGATCGCCGAGCGCCTGGGCCAGCCGATCCTCGACAAGCCGTAGTACACCGAGCGCTGCCCGTACTGGAACTTCCGGCAAGCGCGTGGCTTGACTCGATGCTATAATGCTAGCAATCTAGCAAGCATGGCTGACGACGACGTGAAGCAATTCAACGTGTATCTGCCGGTGGGGTTGATCCGGCGGGTCAAGCATCACGCGATCGAAGCAGAATTGTCGCTCTCGGCGCTCGTGGCCGAGGCGCTGCACGCCTACCTCGACGCGCAGCAGCCTCAGCGGCGATCGTCGCGCAAGGAGAAATGATATGACCACCGCAGGCATCGAGGCCGTGTTCCTGACAACACACAACTGGGGCAAGGCCGCCAAGTTTTTCCAGGCACTGGGTTTTACGCTCGAATTCGAGACCGATCACAATTCCGGCCAGTTGCGCAACGGCAGCGGGCCTTATCTCTTCATCGCCGAGGTGCCGGCCAGCCAGAAACCCGAGGCGCACGCGGTGCTGACGGTGCCGGACGAAGCCGCCTTCCAGCCCCGGCCCATCGTCGATGCGGTGACGCCGTTCGAAGACACGCATTGGGGAACGCGGGAGATGACCGTGCGTGATCCCGACGGGCGCATCTGGCGGCTTCAGGCGCCGGGCAAGGCGAAGACCTGAGGGTTGCGCTCGTGAGCGACAGGCACGATGCGGCACCTGACAGCACGGCCGCGCGCGTCGCCCTCTGGCGTGCTCTGCATGTCGAGATCGATGCGCCGCCGCACGTGCTGGAAGACACGATCGGCCTCACGCTGCTGGCGCCTGGTCCGGACTGGCGCCAGCGCGGGGACATGAATCCGCAGTTCACGCGGTCGTTCCGCGCCTCAATCGTGGCCCGTGCCCGCTTCATCGAAGATCATGTCGCGGCACAGGCCGGCTGCGGCGTCGGTCAATACGTCATCCTCGGCGCCGGCCTCGACAGCTTCGCCCAGCGGCGGCCCGACATCGCGTCCCGCCTCACGGTGTTCGAGATCGACCAGCCCGGCCCCCAGGCCTGGAAGCGCCAACGGCTGGCCGACCTCGGTTTCGGCGTCCCCGACTGGTTGCGGCTGGTGCCTGTCGATTTCGAGGCCGATGGCGCATGGTGGGACCGGCTCGTCGGCAGCGGCTTCGACACACACAAGCCCGCGGTCGTGGTCTCCACCGGCGTCAGCATGTATCTCACAACGGAAGCCATCACGGCCACCTTGCGCCAGATGGCGGCACTGGCGCCTGGATCGACGTTCGTCATGTCATTTCTGCTGCCGCTGGAACTGGCGGATCCCGACGTTCGCCCAGGGCTCGAGATGGCGGCCAAAGGCGCCCGCGCGAGCGGAACGCCCTTCATCAGCTTCTTCACGCCGGCGGACATGATCCACCTGGCGCGCGACGCCGGCTTCAAGGATGTCGAGCATGTATCGGCCGCGTGGCTGACCCGGCGCTACTTTGCGGACAGGACCGACGGCCTGCGCCCGCCCCTCAATGCGGAGGAGCTGGTCGTAGCGCGCACGTCGTGAACGGCGAGACGCAGCCGGCTAGTAGGACCGCGTGCCTTCCTTGCGCTCGACGATCTCGACCTTGCCGTCGGCGCCGATCTTCACGGTGTAGTTCAGCACGTCCTTGCGGCCTTCCTGGGCGATCTGCACGGTGAAGGTCGTGGTCGAGTTCTGCACGATGGAGCTGATCCCGCCACCGCCGCGCTGGGTGTAGGTCTTGGCCACGTCGGCAAGGATAGCCTGGTAGACGCAGATCGACTGTTGTACCGGGTCCATGGTGCACGTCCTCGGTTGTTGGGCATCGGCTTTGCCCGGCATCAGCAGGTACGGCCCCATGGCCAGTACCGCGGCAAGAGCGATAACGCCCACGCGCCTGTGTGGTTTCATGCGTTCTTCCATCAGAGCGGTCGCTTGGGGCGCGCGGTGATCATCGTTCCCGCCCTCAACTCCGCCTCCGTCCTCGGGTAGTGCCGTTGCATCTTCGCCGGCCATACCGACGTGATCGACGCGACGGGCATGGACAAGGAAACACGGCCCAGGGCGAGCAGCAAGGGGTTCCCCATCGCCGCCATCATCAGCTCTTCCAGCGCGAAGGCACGCAGCGCTTCGCGCCAGGGATAGGCATTCTCCAGCCGCAGCTGCATGCCCGAGCCCATCACCGCCAGCTTGTCGGCGTCGGCAACGCCGTAGCACATGCCGGCGTTGGTATCGCCCGCCGCCGGGCAATGGGGCTTGCCGACGTCGACGTGATCGAGGCCGAGCAGATGGCCGACCTCGTGCACATGGGCCCGCTGCATCACCTTCTTGCCGGCGCTGGTCGTGGCCTTCTTGACGCTGTTCGTGTCCTTGCTGTCATACAGCGTGGAGTGCGAACCGAACCAGCTCTCGCTCGGGTCCAGGCGCACGACGTCGATCGTGTGATGGTTGCCGGCCACCGTCGATTCGTTCCCGACCAGCTTGAACCGGCACCACACGTTCGGATAGTAGGTGGCCGTTCCCTTCGTAAAGGGAAAGCTGCCGGAATCGTTGATCAGCCAGAACTTGCCGGTCCAGAACGCCTCGGCCGACGAGACGAAGTTCGTCTTCCAGTTCGTCCACGAGGTGGCCGTCCACTTGATGATCTTGCGCGTCGGCTCGGTCGCGTCACCATAGTCATGGTAGGTCCCCTTGTCCGCGCCGCCTGAGGGGTTGATCTGCTTGAACCCCATGCGCAGCGTCAACGTCAGCTCCGCATTGTTGTAGGGATCGCAACAATCGGTATTCAGCTCGGCATCGAACTTCGCGAAACTGATCTTCTTTTTCATCCTGGGCCCCCTGCGACTTTCCCAGTGTACAAAAAATGAGTGATTGATCAATATCAATATTGAGAAAATTGGCACGCGAACAAATGCCGGAGCCAAGCCGGGGGAAGGACTGTACGGAAGGTGATTTGGTGGACGGACGCGGGCGCGGCGCCGTGACGGTAGCCGTCCTCAACGCGACAGCGGCGGTCGATCAAATCCGTCGCGCGGATTCGCGATCGCCGGCTTCACGGCATCGTCGTTGTGAGGGCTGGTGCCGCCCGCCTCACACGATGGTGGACAGAAGGCGCGCCGGACCGGTGTCGTGCGACTTGATCCGCCCGTTCCACCGGCCGGGCGCGTCGGGCCGGATCATCGGCGCCTGGTTCACCGCGTAGGCTGTGTGCAGCTTCCACTGGACGCTGTTGTCCGGAACCCGCTTGAGAACCAGACGCACGTTCTTCATCGAGATCGCCTGGACATGCAGGTAGTCGAGAAGATCGGACAGGTTGGGGAAGCGCGTTTGCATCTTGGCCACGAGGTAGGCCGGGATCTCGGTGCCTTTGGCCTTGGCCTGCCGGTACACCATCTCATCGTGCAGCGAGACCGTCTTGCCCTTGAGGATCTTGCCCCCTTCCAGGTAGTCCTTGAACGCCGTTTCGAACTCATCCCGTGATCGTTTCGGCTTGCTCTGATCGCGCACGAAACTGATGCCGCAGATCTCGAACGGCGGATGGACGATGATTTCGATGTACTTGTACTTGCACCACGTCCTCGCCTCACGGGCACCGTGCCCGGTGATCATCTCAGCCCACATCCCGGATCTCAGATCGGCTGTTCGCGTCACAGCCGCGTTGATCGCGGCAACCTCCACTTCGGGGTTCAGGAAGGCACCCACACTGTCCGCTTCGGCGTAGCGTATGTTCCGCGTGCGGCCCGGCGCCGTCACCGTGTCGCCGCCGGACGTGTCCCACTGCAGGATCGTGCCGCGAACGCCGGTCAGGGCAAAGGGTTGGTCCGGCGTCTCGCTGGTCATCAGGCGGACCAGCTGTGCTTCCCAACCGGTCTGATAGCCGTGGCGTGAGATGGTGTGGAAAGCCGTCTGTTTGGCGCCTTTGCTGATCTCCTTGGCAAGAAGCTTCTCGTGGGTGCGGAAGGCTTTCGCCTTCTGTCCGATCAAGCGTTCGAGCGCAGCCTTCTCTTCTGCCGTGATCATGGTCTCAGCTCCCCTCTGCCTACCGGGAGTCGTACCAGTCCGTCACCGTTCCCTCCATTATCCCAACCGGCAAGATGATCCGTTTTGGTCCCAAAACCGGATCGATCTGCCCACCATCAGCGGGCGCGCGTCAGCCGGATGTTGTTCGTCGCCCCGGCAGCGCCGAACGGTATTCCCGCAACAACGACGATGAGATCGCCGGCATTGGCGAGCGCCTCGGCGACCACGAGACGGGCCGCGCGATCGACCATCTCTTCGTAGGACCGGACGCCTTCGGCATGCAGGCTGTGGGCACCCCAGAACAGGCACAGCCGGTGCGCGACGCGTTCGGATGGCGTGACAGCCAGGATGGGCACGCCCGGCCGCTTGCGCGCCACGCGCGCTGCCGTAACGCCGCGTTCGGTGAAGGCCACCAGCGCCGCGACCGGCAGCGCGGTTGCGATGTCGGCCGCCGCCGCCGAGACCGCGTGCGCCGGGGTGTCCTCGAGCAACGGCTCGGCGGCGCGCACCAATGCCGGATAGAGCTTGTGCCGCTCGGTCTGGCGGATGATGCGATCCATCATCGATACCGCTTCAGCGGGATACCGGCCGGTCGCCGACTCGGCGGACAGCATCACCGCATCAGCGCCTTCATAGATGGCGGCCGCGACATCGGCGGCTTCCGCCCGCGTCGGGCCTGCGGCCGCCACCATCGAGTCGAGCATCTGCGTCGCCACGATGACCGGCTTGCCGGCCCGACGGCAGTCGAAAACCAGCTCCTTCTGCCGGCCCGGCACCTCTTCGCTCGGGATCTCCACGCCGAGATCGCCGCGGGCGACCATGATGGCATCCGACAGGGCGATGATGTCGCTGATCCGCGCCAGCGCCGCCGGCTTTTCGATCTTGGCGATCAAGCCGGCGCGGTCGCCGATCGCCGCCCTGGCCTCGATGATATCGGACGGTGTCTGGACGAAGGACAGCGCGATCCAGTCGACCCCGAGGTCGAGGCCGAACGCCAGATCCTCCCTGTCCTTGGCGGTGAGCGGCGACAGACTGAGAACGGTGTCGGGCAGGTTCACGCCCTTGCGGCTCGCGACCGTGCCGCCGGTCACCACCCGTGCATCGAAATGGTCATGGTCGAGGCGCTCGACGATGCAGCGCACGCGCCCATCATCGATCAGAACCTGGTTCCCCGGCGCGATCGCAGCGAACACCTCAGGATGCGGAAGCGGCAGGCCGTGTCGCGGATCACCCGCCGCCGCGTGATGGAAGCGGATGATGTCGCCGGCGCGTACCGCGTACGTGCCGCCCTCGAGCAGGCCCAATCGGATCTTCGGTCCCTGCAGGTCCTGGAGAACCCCGATCGGCCGCGACACTTCCCGCTCGAGCTGCCGGATCGCGTGATAGGCACCGGCGTGCGTCTCGCGCGATCCGTGACTGAAGTTCAGGCGGAACGTATCGGCGCCAGCCAGGAAGAGAGCCCTCAGCATGTCGGGATGCTGACTGGCCGGGCCGACCGTGGCGACGATCTTCGCATTGCGCCGACGCCGAACCATCATGCTCACGACATGCCCCCTTCCCCATCAAACAGATGCGGTGATCAACGATCGACGGCCGTCGGAACGCGCAGCAGGAGTAGACCTGACCCGAGGACCGCGATTGCAATGACGTAGAGCGCCGGGTTCGTGCTCTGGGTCGCGTCCTTGATCAGGCCGACGAGATACGGGCTGACGAAACCCGCCAGGTTTCCCACCGAATTGATGATGGCAAGACCGCCGGCGGCCGCCAGGCCGCCGAGGAAAGCCGTGGGCAGCGACCAGAACAGGACCAGCGCCGTCAGCGTTCCCATCGTGGCCAGCGTCAGGCAGGCGATGGCGATCGCGGGATTGCCGGCGAAGGCGGCCGATCCGACGAGTCCGATCGTTCCCAACACGATCGGCACGGCGACATGGAGCCGCCGCCGGCGTGATGCGTCGGCCGAACGCCCCATGGCGATCATGAAGATCGTGGCGGCGAGATAGGGAATGGCGGTCATCACGCCGATCATGGTGCCGGACGAGAAGCCCGAGCCCTTGACGATCGTGGGCAGCCAGAAGGTCATGCCGTAGACGCCCATCTGGATGCCGAAGTAGAGCAGGCAGAGCAGCCATACCCGGCCATCCGAAAGGGCCGCCTTGAGCGAATGCGAATCCTGCTTCGCCGTTTCGGCCGCGAGATCCGCCTCGATCGAATCGATTTCCGGCCGCGTGAGCCAGCGCGCCTGCGCCGGCTTGTCGGCCAGACTGAAGAACAGGATCACGCCCAGGATGCACGACGGCAGCGCCTCGATCACGAACAGCCACTGCCAGGCCGCAAAACCGTGAACGCCTTGGAACGAGTCCAGGATGTAGCCCGACAGCGGGCTGCCGAGCAGGCCGGAGACGGGGATCGCGGCCATGAACATGGACACGATCCGCCCACGCCGCTCGGCCGGATACCAGTAGGTCAGGTAGAGGATGATGCCCGGGAAGAAGCCGGCTTCCGCGACACCCAGCAGGAAGCGCAGGATGTAGAACATCGCCGGCGTCGTGACGAACGCCATGGCCGCGGAAATCAGCCCCCAGCTGATCATGATGCGCGAGATCCAGCGGCGCGCGCCGACGCGATGCATGATCAGGTTGCTGGGCAGTTCGAAGAAGAAGTAGCCGATGAAGAAGATCCCGGCGCCCAGGCCGTAGACCGCCTCGCTGAACTGCAGGTCCGACAGCATGTGCAGCTTGGCGAAGCCGACATTGACCCGGTCCAGGTAGGCGAAGAAGTAGCAGACGAACAGGAACGGAATGATCCGCAGCGTCGCCTTGCGGTATCCGCTCGTGCGCACTGACTCCGCGCCGGATGCATCGGCGCGCGGCAAGGCAGTCTCCAAAGTCATGCTCGTTTCCTCATGTCTTGACGGTTTGTTGGACGGCGTGTCGGCTCGACGTCAGGTGCCCTTCTCGACGAGGATCGCCCTGAAATCGTTGACGTTGGTTCTCGTCGGGCCCGTGACGACAAGGTCGCCGATGGCGGCGAACGCCGCATGCGAGTCGTTGCGTGCCAGTCGATCCCCGGGATCGATGGCGGCGGCTCTCATGCGCCGCAGCGTGCTCGGCGTCAGGATCGCTCCGGCGTTGTCCTCGCTGCCGTCGATCCCATCGGTATCGGCGGCGATCGCCGCGACGGCCGGATGCCCGTCGAGCGCCACGGCGAGCGCGAGCAGGAATTCGGTGTTGCGCCCGCCGCGCCCCTGTCCGCGAACCGACACCGTCGTTTCGCCGCCGGAGATGATGGCGCAGGGCGCCGCCGCCGGCTGACCGAAGCGCGCGCAGTGCCAGGCGATGCCGGCGTGCTCGCGGGCGACGTCGCGTGCCTCGCCCTCGATGGAATCGCCGAGGATCAGGGGTCGATACCCTGCGCCTTCGGCGACCGACGCCGCCGCCTCGAGTGCGGCCTGTGGCGTCGCGACGAGCACATGGCGCACATGCGCAAAGACGGAATCGCTTGGCTTCGGCGTTTCGGACCGGGGATCGTTCAAGTGGTCGAGGACGGCCGGCGGCACCGCGAGCGCGTATTTCGCCAGGATCGCGCACGCATCGTGGCGCGTGGTCGGATCACCCACGGTGGGCCCCGAGGCGATGGTCGACAGGTCGTCGTTGGGGACATCCGATATGATGAGCGACACCACGCGGGCCGGAAACGCCGCGGCGGCCAGGCGGCCGCCCTTGATCAGCGACAGGTGCTTGCGCACGCAGTTGATCTCGCCGATCGCGGCCCCGCTGCGCAGGAGCGCGGCGTTGAGCGCCTGCTTGTCGGCAAACGGGACGGCGGGCGCCGGTACGGACAGCAGCGCCGAGCCGCCGCCCGACAGGAGGCACAGAACGAGGTCGTCCGCGGTGAGGCCCCGAACCAGGCCGAGGAGTCGCTCGGCGGCACGCCGCCCGGCGTCGCCCGGCACGGGATGCGCCGCCTCCACCACCTCGATGCGCGCGCACGGCTGGCCGTGCCCGTAGCGCGTGACGACGAGGCCCGAGAGGTCCGCCGGCCAGTGCGCCTCGACCGCGGCGGCCATGGCGGAGCTCAG
>NZ_VOHA01000033.1 GCF_007859315.1 Reyranella sp. CPCC 100927 | reverse complement strand
GCGCGCTGCGCCCGCCGCCCGGCTGCCGCTTCCACCCGCGCTGCCCGCACGCCACCGCCACCGCAACCTCAGCCGCCACAGCGCGAGGATCGTCCCAAGGGGAAAGACTAGCGGACCGAACCCCTCCCCATTTGGGGAGGGGTTCGTTTTGTCACGTTGCCGGCAGCACCGTGCCGGAGCAGGCACCGAAGCCGATGCGGGCGCGACCCTCGGCAGTGCACGAGGCGCGGAAGGTGATGGTGTCGCCGTCCTCGACGAAGGTCCGGGTCTCGCCGTTGGCGAGCGTCACCGGCTCCTTGCCGCCCTTGGAGAGCTCGAGCAGGGCACCACCTTCCTCGGGCCGCGGGCCTGACTGCGTGCCGCTGCCGAACAGGTCACCGGGCGCGAGGTTGCAGCCGTTGGAGGCGTGGTGCGCCATCATCTGGGCCCAGGTCCAGTAGGAGTCGCGGAAGTTCGAGCGCGACAGCAGCGCAGGCCCGCTGTTCTCGCGCCGCATGCGCTCGCTTTCGAGCCACACCTCCAGCCCGATATCGATGGCGCCACGTGAGCGATTGTCGGTCGAGTCCAGGTGCGGCAAGGGCTGCGGATCGTCCGCGGGCCGGGTCCATGCCGCGCGGTACGGTTCCAGCGCTTCCAGGGTCACGATCCAGGGCGAGATGGTGGTGGCAAAGCTCTTGGCGAGGAACGGGCCCAGCGGCTGGTATTCCCACGCCTGGATATCGCGCGCCGACCAGTCGTTGAGCAGCACCACGCCGAACAGGTGCTGCTCGGCGCTCTCCATGGCCACGGTGGTGCCCATCGTGGTGCCGACGCCGACGAAGGCACCCAGTTCCAGTTCGTAATCGAGCCGCTTGCAGGGCCCGTAGGATGGCGTGTTGCCGCCGGGCGGCGTCGTCTGGCCCTTGGGGCGGTGGAAGCGCTGGCCGCTCGTGGCGATGGACGAAGCGCGGCCGTGATAGGCGATGGGCAGCCACTTGTAGTTGGGCAGCAGCGGATTGTCGGGGCGGAACAGCTTGCCGACAGCGGTGGCATGATAGATCGAAGTATAGAAATCGGTGAAGTCGCCGATGCTGGCCGGCACTGCCATCTCGGCGTCGCGCTGTGCCACCAGCGCGCCGGCGAGCTTGGCTTGTGCCGGCGCACCGTCGCGCAGGGCGCGCGACAATGCCAGGCGCAGCGCCGACCACGCCTGTGGGCCCATCGCCATGAACGCATTCAGCGTCGCGCCGCTGGCGGCGCGCAGTGCGTTGGCTGCCACGGTGCTGCGGATGGCGCGCGCAACCCGCACGGCCGCGAGATCCAGGATCTGATCGCCGATTGCGACACCGCCGCGGAACGGCTCGTCGCTGCCGGCGCGGCGGAAGACGCCGAACGGCAGGTTCTGGATCGGAAAGTCGGTGTCGCCGGTGTTCGCCGAGTCGACCCAGCTCTTGAGCGCGGGATCATGCGTTTCGTTGAGCGCTGCCATCGATATGTCGTCCATGTGTGAGAGGGAGAGTTCTCCCCACGCCGTGGGGAGATGTGAAAGGACCTCGTTGGATCCCTGTCGGCGCCAAGCGCCGCCCGTTCCCGCAAAGAATGCGGCGGGCTTATGCCTTGAACCGCGCGGTGAGGCTGTCCCAGGTCTTGTAATACTCGAGCTGCCGCTCCGGCGATTCCATCGCGAAGCGTGTCGGCTTCAGCGGGTAGCGGGTCTCGAACATGAAGGCGAGCGTGTTGTCGATCTTGTGCGGCGCCAGTGCTGCGTTGCTCGCCGTCTCGAAGGTCGACGCATCGGGCCCGTGCGCAGTGAAGGCGTTGTGCAGCGACGTGCCACCAGGCGTAAAGCCCTCGGCGCGCGCATCGTACTGGCCATGGATCAGGCCCATGAACTCACTCATCACGTTGCGGTGGAACCAGGGCGGCCGGAACGTGTCCTCGGCCACCATCCAGCGCGGCGGGAAGATCACGAAGTCGATGTTGGCCCAGCCCGGCGTGTCGGACGGCGCCGTCAGCACCGTGTAGATCGACGGGTCGGGGTGGTCGTAGCTCACCGTGCCCATCGTGTTGAAGCGCGCGAGGTCGTAACGATAGGGCGCCAGGGTGCCGTGCCAGGCCACGACGTCGAGCGGCGATCGATCGACGTCGCAGACCCACAGCCGGCCGCCTGTCTTCACCACCATCTCGAAATCGCCGGTGCGATCCTCGTAGGCCGCCACCGGTGTCTCGAAATCGCGTGGGTTGGCCAGACCATTGGAACCCAGCGGCCCGAGATCGGGCAGTCGCAGATGCATGCCGTAATTCTCGCCGACGAAGCCGTAGGACGGCCCGTCGGGCAGATCGATGCGGCAGCGCACGCCGCGCGGCAACACGGCAATCTCGCCGGGCTTGGCCTCGACGATGCCCATCTCGCTGGCCAGCCGCAGCCGGCCGGTCTGCGGCACGAACAGCATCTCGCCGTCGTGGTTGGCGAAGAAGCGGTCGGTCATCGACGCATTGGCGCGATAGACATGCACGGCGATACCAGCCTGCATGCCGGCATCGCCATTGACGGCGAGAGTCGCCAGGCCGTCGATGAAATCGGTGCCGGCCTTGGGCATCGCGAAGCGGTTCCAGCGCAGGCGGTCCGCCGGCATTGGTACCTCTTCCACCGGTCCGCTGCGCCACAGGTGGGTCGCGTAGGGCCTGAACGGCGCGTTCTTCGCCGACGGGCGGATGCGATAGAGCCATGACCGGCGACCAACGGCGCGCGGCGCCAGGAACGACGTGCCCGACAGCAGCTCGGTGTAGAGGCCGTAGGCTGGCTTCTGTGGCGAGTTGCGTCCGACAGGCAGCGCACCGGGCAGCGCCTCGGTCGCGAACTCGTTGCCGAAACCCGTCTGGTAGACCAGCGTCGTGGTGCTGGACGCGGCTGCCGTGCGGCCGTCGGCGATATCGGAAACCGGCATGCTTTGCCTCCCGCAGATCCTGCGCCTGACTACCGCCGGGGGAGGACGATGGCAACCCGGGCTGTCCGCACCCGGGCGACGGTGCGCTCACATATCAGGATGTAACCGTTTCACCGTCGTGAAGGCGTACGGCATGCGAACGCGCCAGGGCCTCGATCTCGCCGTCGCGGTAGCCCACCTCGCGCAGGATCTCGCGCGTGTGCTCGCCCAGTTGCGGTCCCAGGCGACGCACCTCGACTGGCGAGTCGGAGAGCCGCAGCGGGTTGTTGGCGCTCATCACCTTGCCCAGCCCTGGGTAATCCATGGCGACGAAGCTCTGTCGCGCGATGGCGTGCGGATCATGCAGCATGTCGCTGACCGACTTCACCGGTGCGCACGGCACGCCGGCGGGGATCAGGCGCCCCAGCAAGGTCTCGCAGGTTTCGGCGGCAAAGGCTGCTTCCAGCAGCGGCTCGAGCTCGGCCCGGTTGGCGACCCGATCGGTGTTGGTCTTGAACCGCGGGTCGCTCTTCAGCCGCGACAGCCCCACGGCTTCGAGCAGCTTGAGCCAGAACGCGTCCTGCGTGCAGGCTACGTAGAGCGGCTGGGTTTGCGTCGCGAATGTCCGCAGCGGCACCAGCAGAGTATGCGACATGCCCATGCGCCGGGGATCCTCCCCGGTGCGGCCGTAGTTGGTGATCCAATGGCTCATCAGCTGCACGCCGACGTCGTACAGCGCCAGGTCGATGTGCTGGCCGCGGCCGGTGCGGTGGCGTGCCAGCAGCGCGACGGCGACGCCCAGCGCGCCGTACGTGCCGGTGCCCTGATCGATCGGCGCGGTGCCGACCCGGGCCGGCGGTCCGTCCAGATCACCGGTCGCTTCCATGATGCCGGTCTCGGCCTGGATGCAGGGATCATAGCCGCCGCGGCCGCGATAGGGGCCGGTCTGGCCGTAGCCCGAGATCGACAGGTAGACCAGGCCGGGATTGACGGCACTCACGGCGGGATAGCCGAAGCCCAGCTTGGTGATGACGCCGGGGACGAAGGCTTCCATGAACACGTCGGCCTTCTGCACCAGCCGCCACATCACCTGCTTGCCGCCTTCGGACGTCAGGTCGACCGCAAGGCCGCGCTTGTTGCGATTGAGCGAGGGAACCCAGGCGCCACCCAGTTGCGGCCGGAAATGCTCGCCGCCCATCGGCTCGACCTTGATCACGTCGGCGCCCATGTCGCCCAGGATCTGGCCGGCCATCGGGCCCGCCATCGCCTGCGTCAGGTCGAGTACAGAGATTCCCTGCAACGGCAGCATGCATACCTCGCGTTGTCTGTATTTCCGGCCACTGGAGCGTTAGGCTTGCGCCAGTCAACGCAAGACAGCAAGTGTTGCGCGAGATTGCCGTCGCTGGTCCGCTATGCACGATAGAAAGACCTGGTGTCGCTGAGCAAAAAAGAAGACGCGGGAGGGTGACATGAATATCGGAAGGCGTCGTGCCGTGGCGGCGATGACGTCGCTGCTGTGTGCCGGTTCATCCGCCGGATCGCGGGCGCAGGGCCTGTCGGATCGGCCGATCACCATCGTCGTGCCCTTCACGGCCGGTACCGGTATCGACATCCTGGCGCGCCTGGTGGGCGAGCATCTGCGGCAGCGCTGGGACCAGCCGGTGGTGATCGACAACAAGCCCGGCGCGAGCGGCAGCATCGGCACCCAGACGGTGGCGCGTGCCACGCCGGATGGCCACACGCTGATGATGACGGCCAACACGTTCGTCACCAACGTGCCGCTCTATCCTAACATCGGCTACGACCCCGTGGCGGATTTCACGCCGATCGCCAAGGCCGCGACCGGCGATCTGGTGCTGACGGTGAACCCAGCGCTCAAGATCAATGCGGTCGCGGGCTTCCTGCAGCGTGCCCGCGCCGAGCCCGGGACGATGAAGTACGCCTCGCCGGGTGTCGGCACGCCGCAGCATCTCTTCATGGAACTGTTCAAGCTCGCTACCAAGATCGATGTCGTCCACGTGCCTTATCGCGGATCGGCCGGCGCCGTGCAGGACGTCGTTGCGGGTCATGTCGGCACGATGGTGATGCCGCTGCACACGGCGCTGCCGCTGGAGCGCACCGCCAAGATCAAGCTGCTGGCGATCGGCAGCGACAAGCGCTCGCCGCAGGCCAACGACGTGCCGACCTTGATGGAGGAGGGGATCACCGGCTTCAACGTCGATCTCTGGTACGGCCTGTTCGCGCCGGCGCGCATGCCGGCCGATCTCGTGGCCCGGCTCAACAGCGAGGTGAACGCCATCCTGGCGCTGGACCCGGTCAAGGCGGCGCTGCGCGAGCAGGGGCTGGTCCCTGCCGGCGGCCCACCGCAGCCGCTGGCGGCTTTGGTGCGCGCCGATCTCGCCAAGTGGCAAAAGGTCATCCGTGATGCCAACATCAAGCCGGAGTGATGAAGCATGGATGACGTGATCATCGTCGGTGCCGGCATCGGCGGATTGACGCTGGCACTGACCCTGCATCGGGCCGGCATTGCGTGCCGCGTCTATGAAGCCGCCGATGCGATCCGGCCGGTCGGCGTCGGGGTGAACCTGTTGCCGCATGCCGTGCGCGTGCTGAGCGACCTCGGTTTGCGGGACGCACTGGCGCGCGTTGCCGTCACCACGCAGGAGGCGGTCTTCTTCAATCGCTTCGGCCAGTTGATCTACCGCGAGGCGCTCGGCCGCTTTGCCGGTTTCGACTGGCCGCAGTTCTCGATCCACCGCGGCGATCTGCAGGCCGTGCTGCTCGATGCGTTCAAGGTCCGTGTCGGCGCCGATCGCCTGCACCTGGGCTGGCGGTGCGTCGGTGCTGACCAGGATGCGGATGGCGTTTCGGTGCGGTTCTGCCGCGCGGGTGACGATGGCGACCTGCCGGCGCAGCGCGGCGCGGCGCTCATTGCCTGCGACGGCATCCACTCGGTGATCCGCAAGCAGTTCTATCCCGGCGAAGGCGATCCGGTTTATTCCGGTTACAACATGTGGCGCGGCGTCACGCGCTGGCCGCCGTTCCTGTCGGGCGCCAGCATGGTGCGTGCCGGCTGGCTGGCGACCGGCAAGATGGTGATCTACCCCATCCGCGATGCCATCGATGCCGACGGGCGCCAACTCGTGAACTGGGTGGTCGAGATCGAGACGCCGCACTACAAGCGGCGTGACTGGAACCGGCCCGGCCGTCTCGATGACTTCATCGGCGCCGTTGCCGACTGGCATTTCGACTGGCTCGATGTGCCGGCGTTCCTGCGCGCGTCCGACGTCGTGCTTGAATTCCCGATGATCGATCAGGATCCGCTGCCGCGCTGGAGCTTCGATCGCATCACCGTGCTGGGGGACGCCGCGCACCCCATGGTGCCGCGCGGTTCCAACGGCGCCGGTCAGGCGATCCTCGACGCCCAGGTGCTGGCCGACATGCTGGTTGCGCACACCGACCCGGTGCGGGCCTTGCTGGACTACGAGGCGCAGCGCCGCGAGGTGACATCGAACATCGTGCTGACCAACCGGAAGAACCCGCCCGACGCCATCCTGCGCGAGGTCTTCTTGCGTACCGGCGACAAGCCGTTCGAGCGCATCGAGGACGTCATTGCCCGCGAGGAACTGGTGGCGCTGTCGGATGGCTACAAGCGTGTCAGCGGATCGAGCAAGGAGGCGTTGGCCGGATCGGGAAGACCATGATGCCCCCGGCAGCACGGTATGACACCATCGGTGGAGTGAGGTTTCCATGAAGTATGTTGTCCAGCTTCTGGTCATCGCGGGCGCGGCCCTGGTCCTTTCGGCCTGCTCGGCGCCCACCGATCGGCCCACCACATCGGCCGAGACACTGACCGTGCGCGGCGCCCTGACCTACCGCGAGAGGATTGCTGTGCCGCCCGGCAGCGTGGCCGAGGTGACATTGTCCGACGTCTCGCTTGCCGACGCGCCAGCGCGGGTCATCACGCGGCAGACCATCGCCATGGAGGGACGCCAGGTTCCCGTGCCATTCAGCCTGACGGTCGATCGCGCGCAATTGAAGCCGCGGATGCGCTACAGCGTCAGCGGCACGATCCGCGACAGTCGCGGCAACCTGCTGTGGACCACCGATACGATGCATTCGGTGGACCCCGTGTCGCCGGCCAGTGACATGGGCGCGCTGACCATGGTGCGCGTGAGTGCGCCGCCACCGACGGGAACGTCCCCGCTGCAGGGTGCCGAATGGGTGGTCGAGGACATCGGCGGCGGCGGCATCATCGACAATTCGCGGGTGACGATCCGGTTCGGCAATGACGGGCGCCTGAGCGGCCGGGGCGGGTGCAATTCGTACGGCGCGCCCTATACGCTGGATGGCAACAGCCTCAAGATTGGCCGTGGTGTCGCGACCATGATGGCGTGCGCGCCGGCCTTGATGCGGCAGGAGGGGACATTCATACGCCTGTTGGAGCAGGTGCAGCGGTTTGACAGAACGGCCGATGGTGGGCTGGTCTTGGTGGCCGCCGACGGCCGCCGGATTGTCGCTCGACGCTAATGAGAGGAAGAAGTCATGAGCCAGCAGGATGTCACCAACCTGAAGATCAACAGTGACCGGCTGTGGGACAGCCTGATGGAAATGGCGAAGATCGGCGGCACCGACAAAGGCGGCGTCTGCCGTATCGCGCTCACCGACCTCGACCGCCAGGGGCGTGATCTCTTCGTGCGCTGGTGCCGGGACGCCGGCTGCGACATCCGCATCGACCAGGTCGGCAACATCTTCGCGCGCCGGCCGGGCCGGGATAACAGCAAGGCGCCGATCATGACCGGCAGCCATCTCGATACGCAGCCGACCGGCGGCAAGTTCGACGGCTGCTATGGCGTGCTGGCCGGCCTCGAGGTGATCCGCGCGCTCAATGACCATGGCTACGAGACCGAGGCGCCGGTCGAGGTCTCGGTGTGGACCAACGAGGAAGGCTGCCGCTTCGCGCCGGCGATGACGGCGTCGGGCGTGTTCGGCGGCGTATTCACCGTCGACTACGCACTGTCGCGCACCGACCCCGATGGCGTCACCTTCGGCCAGGCGCTGAAGCAGATCGGCTACGATGGTCCGGAGGCGGTCGGCGGCCGGCCGGTCGGCGCCTTCTTCGAGGCGCATATCGAGCAGGGACCGATCCTCGAGCGTGAGGAGAAGACCATCGGTGTCGTGACGGCAGCGCAAGGCCAGCGTTGGTACGAGATCCAATGGACCGGTATGGAGAGCCACGCCGGTACGACGCCGATGGAAGGCCGCCGCGATGCACTGCTGGGGGCTGCGCTGCTGATCGCCGAGGTGCGCAAGATCGGGGCACGTCCCAACGGCCGTTCGACCGTGGGCGTGATCGAGAGCAAGCCGCAGTCGCGCAACACGATTCCCGGCCGCGTGTTCATGACGCTCGATTTTCGCCATCCCGACGACGCAGAACTCTCCCGCATGGATGCGGAGATGCGGGCGGCGGCCGCGCGTATCGCGGCCGAGCATCGGCTTGACGTGAAGATCGAGCAGATCTGGTACTTCCCACCCACACCGTTCGATGCCAAGTGCGTTGCGGCCGTACGCGCCGCGGCAGGGAAGGCGGGCATGCCGCACATGGATATCGTGAGCGGCGCCGGCCACGACGCCTGCTATGTCGCCAAGGTGGCGCCCACCGGCATGATCTTCGTGCCCTGCAAGGATGGCATCAGCCACAACGAGATCGAGGACGCACGCAAGGAGGACATCGCCGCCGGCTGCCAGATCCTGTTGCAGGCCATGGTCGAGCGCGCCAACGCGTAGGCGCTGTTATCTCAGCGTCGTGCTGTCATCCCGAGCGCAGCGAGGGATCTTCTGCGAATGGAGTCTCCGTTCCCGGGAGATCCCTCGCTGCGCTCGGGATGACGGTAGTTACAATCCGGTGCGCTGCACACCGATGCGAGCGTCACATGTCGGTGTGACGGTGTCGGCCGATGTTCGTCGATCGGCCGGCATAGAGGAGAGTGGCGCGTCCCAAGACAAAGGAGGGAGCCATGATGCGTTGGGGTGCGCTGGTTGCGGGCGCCGTCATAGCGATGTTGTCGGCCGAGGTGGTGGCGCAGACACAGAGCCCGCCGCCGCCGGTGCGCGAGATCACCAAGATCGCGGGCGACGTCTATCGTTTCCGCAACAACTTCCACTACTCGGTCTTCGCCGTGACGCCAGCCGGCGTGATCGCCACCGACCCGATCAACGCCGATGCCGCCAAGTGGCTGAAGGCTGAAATCAAGACCCGCTTCAATCAGCCCATCAAGTACGTGATCTATAGCCACGACCATGCCGACCATGTCTCGGGCGGCGAGGAATGGGCCGACACCGCGACCGTGATCGCGCATGCCAACGCCAAGGACATCATCATCGGCGAGAAGCGGCCGACGGCGGTACCGCACGTCACCTTCAGTGATCGCATGGAGCTGGAGCTGGGTGGCACGGTGGTCGAGCTGATCTATGTCGGGCGCAATCACTCGAACAATTCGCTGGTGGTGCGCTTTCCCAAGGAGAAGCTGATCTTCGCCGTCGATTTCATCCCGGTCGGCGCCGTCGCCTTCCGCGATTTTCCCGACGCCTATCTCACCGACTGGATCGAGTCGTTGCGCCGGGTAGAGGCCATGGAGTTCGACACCTTGGCGCCAGGCCATGGGCCGCTGGGCAACAAGCAGAGCGTCGTCAACTATCGCACCTACATGGAAGATCTCTACACGCAGGTTCTGGCCGCCGTGCGCGCCGGCAAATCGGTCGAGGAGATCAAGGCAGCGGTGAACCTGTCGAAGTACGAGAGCTGGGCCGGCTACAAGGACATGGCGGCGCTCAACATCGTCGGCATGTACCGCATGGTGACGTCCAACCGGCGGCCGAACTGAGAATGCCGTCATCCCGAGCGCAGCGAGGAATCTTGCGTTGGCGCAAAGATCCCTCGCTGCGCTCGGGATGACAGGGCCTACGTCACTTCAGGAACGGATTGTCCCCGCCACGACCCTTGCGGCGGGGCGGAAAGTTTTCGGCGAGATAGTCGATGATCAACGCCCGGTCGGCATCGTCGGGTTTGGCCATGCCATGGCGATCGATCATCAGCTGGAACGAGGCCTCCCACAGTTCCCGGCTCATGCCTTGCTGCTTGATCAGCGCGGTGCCGTGGCAGGCGGCGCACATGTAGAACGTCTCCTCCTGTCCCTTGCCCGGCGGCAGAGTGTCGACCGTGTCCTGGTGGCTGGCATCGGGCGGCAGGCTGCGCGGGATCGTCCCTTTGGCCAGGGTGCCGCCGCGTGTCGTGGCGGCCTGTGGCGCCGAGGATGCGGGTGTCGGGCTGGCCGGTGCGGCTTGCGGGATCTCGACACGCGGCCGCAGGCCGGCACCGCGGTCCACCAGCAACGCCACGGCCAGTGCCAGGATCGAGACAGAGACGGCGGTGATCGGCTTCATAAGCTCAATCCTCCCCAACGAAGTTGGGGAGGTGCCCCGAAGGGGCGGAGGGGAGCCGACGTGGTCTCAGTAGTAACGAGACTACGTCGGTTCCCCCTCCGGCCTTCGGCCACCTCCCCCAGCGAAGCTGGGGGAGAGATCACGTTTCGACCAGCACGGCGACGCGGCTGACCGGGTTGCCGCCATAGCCTTGCGGATTCCAGTGGCCGGCCTGGAACGGTTGCGTGGCGCCCTTGCTGTCGGTGGCCTTGCTCCAGATCTCGTAGTAGCCGGCGCTGGGCAGATCGATCGACGCCGTGAAGCGCTGCCAAGCGAATTTGTTGGCCGGCGCCTTGACATCGGCCTTCTTCCACGTGGCGCCATAGTCGATCGAAATCTCGACCGATTGCACGGTGTTGTCGCCGGCCCAGGCATGACCGCGCAGGTCGATCTTGCGCGTGCCGCCGGCCAGGCGTGTGCCGTGCGCCGGGAACGTGACGATCGAGCGCACCGGCATCGACTCGAGGATGACCGTGTCCTTCTCGTCGCCCTTGCTGCCCGGCACGATCGGCTTCTTGCTCATGCGGTATGAGAAGCCGCCCATGCCCGGCCCATCATGTTCCTTGTCGCGCACCCAGATGCGGTTCAGCCACTTGGCCGATGTCGAGCCGGCCCAACCCGGCACGATCAGCCGCGCCGGCGCGCCGTGGATCAGCGGGATGTCCTTGCCGTTCATCTTGAAGGCGATGATGGTGTGTTCCTCCATCGCCTTCTCCAGGCGCACGCCGCGCGAGATCGAGGGCTTGGTGGCATCGCCCGACAGATGCGGATCGGCGCCGTAGTGGCCGGTGTAGACCGCGGTCGACTTCAGGCCGGCCGCCTTCAGCACGTCGGCCAGTCGCACGCCGGTCCACTCGGCACAGCCCGCCCCGCCATTGGTCCACTGGTTGCCGCGCGCTTCGGGCACGAAGAACGACCGGCCGTTGCCGCCGCATTCCAGCATCAGCTTGTGCGTGACCTGCGGGAAGCGCGTCATGAGATCGCCGAGCGTGATGTCCAGCGGCGTGTTCACCTCGCCGTCGATCTTGATCTTCCACGCCTTGGGGTCGCTCGGCATCGATGCCGGATCGGGTGTCAGCCCGTTGTTGCGGACGAAGAACTTCTCGGTCGGCGTCACCTCGTCGTCCAGCAGGTGGGCGGGCGTCTCGGCCACCACGGGCTTGTCACCCAGGACGACCAGGTCAGCCTTGCCGTCCATCTTGAGGATCTTGGGGCCCTTCTCGGCCGGCGGCCCGGCCTGCGCCTGCTGAACGGGCTGTGCCATCGCCGCCGGCACCAGGCCGGCCGGCATGGTGCCGGCGAAGGGAATGGTGCCACCCACGGCCGCCCCCATGCCGGCCAATCCGGCGCCGCGCAGGAAACCACGGCGCGAGGCATCAGCGCGACGATCGAAGACCAGCGCGTCGGCGCGCTCCGGATCGTCGGCATAGAGCTCATGAAGCCCGCGTTCGCGTTTGCCCGTCATCCTGTTCCCTCCCTTGGTATGGCGACGTCACCGCTGCGCACTATAGAGGAAATCGTGCCGTCAATCAGAGCGCGGCGAAAGGCCCAGGGTTCCGTTGCCAACGGGGATCAACTTACTTTCCGTACCTGGAACAAAAACAAAGTCATGCGGCGCGTGCGGCGGCCTGCACATCGCGCATCTGCCGCTGGCGCGTACGGTTCATCAGCCAGCCGGCGATCACGACGGCAATCGCCACCACGGTCACGATGATCGTGGCCAGAACGTTGACCTGCGGGCTGACCCCTAGGCGCACGCTGGAATAGATCAGCATCGGCAGGGTCTGCGACTGTGGCCCGGCCACGAACTGCGTCAGGATCAGATCGTCCATCGACAGGGTGAAGGCGAGCAGCCAGCCCGAGACCAGGGCGGGTGCGATCAGCGGCAGGGTGATGGTGCGAAACACCGTGAATGGCCGCGCGCCGAGGTCCATGGCCGCCTCCTCGACGGAGCGATCGAAGTCGGCGAGCCGCGACTGCACCACGACGGCCACAAAGGCCAGCGAGAACGTGATATGGGCGATGGCAATGGTGGTGAAACCGCGCTCGGGCCAGCCCAGCAGCTGATCCAGGGCAACGAAGAGCAGCAGGGTCGCGATGCCCATGATCACCTCGGGCATCACCAGGGGCGCCGCGATCAGGCCGGCGAACGCCGTGCGGCCGGCAAACCGCGGATAGCGCGCCAGGGCGAAGCCGGCCATGGTGCCCAGCACGGTCGCGACGCAGGCGTTGACCAGCGCGATCTGGAACGACAACAGCGCCGCATCGAGCATGGTCTCGTTGCGCAGCAACTCGCCCCACCATTTGAGCGAGAAGCCGCTCCACACCGTGACCAGCCGCGACTCGTTGAACGAATATACGATCAAGGTGAGGATCGGCACGTAGAGGAACGCGTAGCCGAAGGCCAGAGCGACGAACAGCAGGCGGGGCATGCGGTCGGTCATCGCGCGCCTTCGACTCCGTCATCCCGAGCGCAGCGAGGGATCTCCTGCGATTGACGCACGTGCGCCCTTTGCGGGAGATCCCTCGCTGCGCTCGGGATGACAGTGTGCAGCATCGTCATCATCATCGCGCCATCTCGCGGGCACGGGCACGTTGGAACAGCACGATGGGCGCCACCAGCACCACCAGCATGACCATCGCCACGGCCGACGCCGCCGGCCAGTCGCTGTTGGAGAAGAATTCATCCCACAGCACCTTGCCGATCATCAACGTTTCGGTGCCGCCCAGCAGGTCGGGGATCACGAACTCGCCCACCGCCGGGATGAACACCAGCAGGCAGCCGCCCATGATGCCGGGCAGCGACAGCGGCAGCGTGACGGTGAGGAATGCACGCTCCGGCCGGGCACCGAGATCGGCCGCCGCCTCGAGCAGCGATCGGTCGAGCTTCTCCAGCACGGCGTAGAGCGGCAGCACCATGAACGGCAGATAGGCGTAGGCGATACCGAGATAGATCGCCCATTCCGTGCCCAGCAGGGTGCCCGGGTCCTCGACCAGGCCGCTGCCGCGCAGCACCTGATTCAGCAAGCCGTTCTCCGACAGGATGCCCTTCCAGGCATAGATGCGGATCAGGAATGACGTCCAGAACGGCAGGATCACCGCCATCAGCAAAGGCCCGCGCCAGCCGGCCGGAGCCCGCGCGATTCCGTAGGCCATCGGATAGCCGATCAGCAGCGTGATCAGCGTGGCGATGGCCGCGATCCGCAGGGAGTTCAGGTAGGCGGCGGGATAGAGCGCGTCGGCCGCCAGTTGGGTGTAACTCCTGCCCGAGCCGGACAACGTTACCGGCGGCACCGTGTCGGGCGTGTTGTCGGCGAAGCTGATGGCGGCAACGATGATGAAGGGTGCCGCGAAGAACAGCAGCAGCCAGAGATAGGGCAGGGCAATGACGATCCGCCGACCCCAGTCGGCGCGGGATACGCCGATCGTGCTCATCGCGGCATCACCACGACGGCTTCGGGCGCCCAGCCGACCCGCACAGGATCGCCGCGGCCGATCGCACCCGCGGCGCGCCGGTCGGCGTTCATGCGCGTGATCTGTATGGCGGCACCTGACTGCAGTTGGACATGGAAGATCGACTCGTCGCCGAGATAGACGATATTGCGCACCGTCCCGGCCAGGCCGCTGCCGACATCGCTCGTGGACAGCGACAGCTTCTCCGGGCGGATGACGATGGCGACCGGACCCGCCGCTGGGCCCTCGCTCGCCGTGGCACTGATCTCGCCGCCCAGCGGTTCGCAGCGGATGCGCAGCCGATCATCGGCGCGGCCGACGATCTCGCCGTCGAAGATGTTGGCCAGCCCGATGAAGTCGGCGACGAAGCGGCTGTTGGGCTGCTCGTAGATTTCGGCCGGTGCGCCGACCTGCACGATGCGGCCGTGGTCCATGACGGCGATGCGGCTGGCCATGGTCATCGCTTCATCCTGGTCGTGCGTCACCATGACGAAGGTGATGCCCAGCCGCCGCTGCAGCTCGACCAGTTCCAGCTGCGTGCGCTCGCGCAGCTTGCGGTCGAGCGCGGCCAGCGGCTCGTCGAGCAGCAGCACCTTGGGCCGCTTCACGATGGCACGTGCCAGCGCCACGCGCTGGCGCTGGCCGCCGGACAGCTGGTGCGGCTTGCGCTGGGCCTGGGTGCGCAGCTCGACCAGATCCAGGGCCTGCGCCACGCGTTCCTCGATCTCGGCCCTGGGCAGGCCCTCGCGCTCCAACCCATAGGCGACGTTGCGCGCCACGCTCATGTGCGGGAAGAGCGCATAGGACTGGAACATCATGTTGACGGGCCGCGCATAGGGCGGCACGGCGGTCATGTCGACGCCGTCGATCACGATGCGTCCCTCGGTCGGCACCTCGAAGCCGGCCAGCATGCGCAGCAAGGTGGTCTTGCCGCAGCCCGAACCGCCCAGCAGGGCGAACAGCTCGCCGGCGCCGATCTCGAGATCGACACCCGCCACGGCCGTGACGTTACCGAAGCGTTTGACGACACTCTCGATGCGGATGAAAGGAGACGTGGTCACGATGCGGACGTCGTCCAGGGCGCTCGCTCTGTCATTCCGAGCGTAGCGCGGGGTCTTTCAGCGGTGCGCAGACGATTCATGGGGAAAGATCCCTCGCTGCGCTCGGGATGACGGTGAAGACGCCGTTCGTACCATCATCGACCCGTCTTGATGTTGGTCCACAGCCGCGTGCGCAGCCTGGTCTGCTCCTGGTCACCCGGGCTGATGGTGAACAGCTTGGCGCGCACGGCTTCGGGCGGATAGATCAGCGGATCGCCCGATACGTCCTTCTTCATCAGCGGCACGGCGGCCTTGTTGCCGTTGGCGTAGCCGACGGCATCGCTGGAGGCGGCGGCGACCTTGGGGTCCAGGAGATAGTCGATCCAGCGGTGCGCCTCGTCGACGTTCTTGGAGTCTTTGGGGATCGCCATCACGTCGATCCACAGCTGCGAGCCTTCCCTGGGGATGCTGTAGGTGACTTTGACCGCCTCGGGCTTGGCCTTGGCGCCGCGGTCGCGTGCCTGAAGGATGTCGCCGGAGAAGCTGAAGGCGACACAGATGTCGCCGCGCGCCAGCGAGTCGATCATCTCGGCGCTGGTGAATTTGCGGATCGAGGGGCGCACCTTACGCACGACGTCGGCCGCCTTCTCCAGATCCTCAGGCTTCTTGCTGTCGGGATCGAGGCCGAGATAGAGCAGCGCCGCCGGCAGCACGTCCGTCGGGCTGTCGAGCAGCATCACACCACAGTCCTTGAACTTCGCCACGATCTCGGGGTCGAAGATCAGCTTCAGGCTGTCGACCGGCGCGTCGGGCATGCGCTTCTTGACGGCCTCGACGTTGTAGCCGATGCCGGTGGTGCCCCACATCCAGGGCACGCCGAAGGCGTTGCCGGTATCGTACTTGGCCAACGCCTTCATGATGTCGGGATCGAGATTGCCGTAGTTCTTCAGCTTCGCCTTGTCGAGCGGCCGGAACAGGCCGGTGGCCATCTGGCGCGCGAAGTGCGGCGACATGGTCGGCGTCACGACGTCATAGCCGGACCGGCCGGTCTTGAGCTTCGCGTCGAGAATCTCGTTGGTGTCGTAGGTCGTGTAGTTGGCCTTGATGCCGGTCGCCTGCTGAAACGCCTTGGGCGCATCCTCGGCGATGTAGTCCGTCCAGTTGTAGACGTTCACCACCTTGCCCTGCGACCAGCCGTCGGTAGCGACCAGCGCCAGCGCGAGCGCGGTCGCGAGGGAAAGGAAGCCATGCCTCATTTTCGGGAGCACTCCTCTGGCGACAACCGGATCCAGCCGATGTTTGCGACGCAACGCAGCGAAACGCAACACCGCTCTTCGCCGCTCTGTCCCTTCTCCCGCGAGCGGGAGAAGGTGGCCGCTACGCAGTGGCGGCCGGATGAGGGTTACCGGACTCCGCCCGCCGCATCTGTAGTCCCTCGCGGGCGAGGGGAATGCGCTCTCACACCCCGAGATATCGGTGCTGCAGTGCCTCGTCGCCGGCCAATGCGGCGGAGGTGCCGCTCCAGACGACGCGGCCTTTCTCGACGATGTAGTGCCGATCGGCGAGCGCGATCAGGGCGCCGACATTCTTGTCGATCACCAGGATGGCTTGGCCGTCCTCCTTCAGGCGGCGCAGGCAGTTCCAGATCTCCTGGCGGATCAGCGGCGCCAGACCCTCGGTCGCCTCGTCGAGGATCAGCAGCCGTGGGTTGGTCATCAGCGCGCGGCCGATGGCCAGCATCTGCTGCTCGCCGCCGGAGAGCTGGTTGCCCATGTTGGTCTGCCGCTCGGCCAGCCGCGGGAAGAATTCGAAGACGCGCGGCAGGGTCCATGGGCTGGGGCGCGCGTCGCGATTGGCTGCCGCCGCCACCAGGTTCTCGCGCACGGTGAGGTTGGGAAAGATCTGCCGGCCTTCCGGTACCAGCCCAAGGCCCAGCCGGGCGATGCGATGTGATGGCAGGCCGGCGATGTCCTGCGCGCCCAGCCGGATCATGCCCGAGCGGGGCGCCACGATGCCCATGATGGAATGCACCGTCGTCGTCTTGCCCATGCCGTTGCGGCCCATGAGCGTGACCACTTCGCCGGCGCCGATCGCAAACTCCATGCCGAACAGTACCTGGCTCTCGCCGTACGCCGTGGCAAGTCCGCTCACCGTCAGCATGGCCGGCTCCTGAACCATCACGTGCCCTCCGACTCGCCGAGATAGGCCGTGCGCACCTCGGGATTGGCGCGGATCTCGGCCGGTGTGCCGGTGGCGATGGCGCGGCCGTAGACCAGCACGGTGATGCGATCGGCCAGCGCGAACACGGCATCCATGTCGTGCTCGATCAGCAGCATCGTGCGCTGCCCGCGCAGGCCGCGCAGCAGGTCGACCATGCGTGCCGACTCCTCGGGCCCCATGCCGGCCATCGGTTCATCCAGCAACAGCAGGCGCGGGTCGCACGCCAGCGCCATCGCCACTTCGAGCTGGCGCTGCTCGCCGTGCGACAGGCTGGCAGCGGGATCGTCGGCCCGATGCGCCAAGCCGACCGCCTCCAGCGCCGCGCTTGCCGGTCCGCGCAGCGAGCGATCGGACCGCGCCGGCTGCCAGAACCGGAACGAGTGGCCCTGGCGCGCCTGCTCGGCCAGCGCCACGTTGTCCAGTGCCGTGAAATCGCGCAGCACGCTGGTGATCTGGAATGACCGGGCCAGTCCCAATCGTACCCGCGCCGCCGCCGGCAGCGCGGTGATGTCGCGATCGGTGAATGTGATGCGACCGGCATCGGGACGCAGGAAGCCCGAGAGCTGCGCGATGAGCGTTGTCTTGCCGGCACCGTTGGGGCCGATCAGGGCATGCACTTCACCGTCGCGCACGTCGAGCGACAGGTTGTCGGTGGCCACCAGCCCGCCAAAGCGCTTCACCAGGCCCTCGACCTTCAGCATGGCCTCAGCCATGGCGGGGCCTCCCGAACAGGCTGTCGATGCCGCCGCGGGCGTAGAGCACCACCAGGATCAGGATCGCGCCCAGCGCGATCTGCCAGTACTCGGCAAGCCGCAGCCAGGACTCCAGGGCGCCGGCACCGGGGCCCAGGACGGCGGCCACGCCGTCATGCAGCCAGGTGAGGACGACCTTCAGCAGGCCGGGCAGGAACTCCTCCAGCAGCAGGAAGGCGACGGCGCCATAGACCGGGCCGAGCAGGCTGCCCATGCCGCCCAGCACCACCATGACGATCAGGTCGCCCGAGCGTGTCCAGTGCATCATGGCCGGCGAGATGAACTCGGTGTGGTTGGCGAGCAAGGCACCGGCCAGGCCGCAGATGGCGCCGGCGATCACAAACGCGGTCAGCCGATAGCGGAACGTGGGCATGCCCAACGCCTGCATGCGCTGTTCGTTGGACTTGGCGCCGCGCAGCGCCATGCCGAAGCGCGAGTTCACCAGCCGGTGCACCAGGCCGAGCACCAGCAGCAGCACGACGAACGAGACGACATAGAAGGCGGTGGTCTTGTCCGGGCCGCGCGTGGGCAGCAGGCCGGCAAAGTCGCTGCGCCGGTTGATGGTGAGCCCGTCGTCGCCGCCGTAGGGTTCGAGGCCGACGCCGACATAGTAGACCAGCTGTGCGAAGGCGAGCGTGATCATGATGAAATAGACGCCGCGCGTGCGCAGCGACAGCGCACCGATGGCGAGTGCGAACAGGGCCGACAGTCCGATCGCGACCGGGAACTGCAGGAAGCCGTTGGTCACGCCATGATGCGCCATGATGCCGACCGCGTAGCCGCCTAGTCCGATATAGACGGCGTGGCCGAAGCTCACGATGCCGCCATAGCCCAGGATCAGGTTCAGGCTGATGGCGGCGATCGCCAGGATCAGCACGCGCGTCATCAGGGTGAGCGCGAATTTCTGGCTGATGATGCCGGCGGCATCCAGCCACGGCGCGTACAACGGCAGCAGCCCCAGCAGCACCAGAACGAGTGCCGCGATGCGCCCGCGCCAGGTCGCGAACGGCGTCAGGAGCTCGGTCATGCTCAGCCGCGCGCCCCGAACAGGCCGGTGGGGCGCCAGACCAGCACGCCAGCCATCAGCAGGTAGATCGCCATCGAGGACAGCGCCGGCGCCGCCGTATTGGCCGCCGTCACCGACAGGAAGCTCTTCAGCAGATCAGGCAGCAGCGCGCGGCCCAGGGTGTCGATCATGCCCACGATCATGGCGGCGATGAAGGCGCCCTTGATCGAGCCGATACCGCCGATGACGATGATGACGAAGGCCAGGATCAGGATGTTGTCGCCCATGCCGATCGACACGGTCACGATCGGTCCCGCCATCAACCCGGCCAGCGCCGCCAGTACCGCGCCCAGGCCGAACACCAGGGTGAACAGCGCCTCGACGTTGATGCCGAGCGCGCCGATCATGGTGCGATTGGAGGCGCCGGCGCGGATCCACATGCCGGTGCGGGTGCGTGTCACCAGCCAGTACAGGAACAGCGCCACGGCGGCGCCGACCACGATCACCGCGAAGCGGTAGGTCGGGTAGGGCAGGTCAGGCGTCAGATAGATCGGCTGGTTGAGCCAGGCCGGCAGCGGGATGCGCCGTCCGTCCGGCCCCCACACCGCCCGCACCAGGTCGTTGGCGATCAGGATCAGCCCGAAGGTGGCCAGCACATGGTCCAGGTGGTCGCGTCGGTAGAGCTTGCGCACGACGACGATCTCGACCACGACGCCCAGCAACAGGGCAGCCGGCAGCGCCAGCAATGCGCCCAGAACGAAGGAGTCGGTCCAGGCAGTGAAGCTGGCGCAAAAATAGGCACCGAACATGTAGAGCGAGCCGTGCGCCAGGTTCACGAGATCCATGATCCCGAACACCAGCGTCAGTCCCGCTGCCAGCAGGAACATCAGCAGGCCGAGCTGGATGCCGTTGAGCGTCTGTTCGATCAGTAGGGTCATGGCTCTTCCACCTCCCCCCTTGTGGGGGAGGTCGGCGGCGCGCAGCGCCGACGGGCGGGGGGTGTGCAAACAGGATGCCGCATACGGCGACCCCCCTCCCTATCCCTCCCCCACAAGGGGGGAGGGGACATGAGGTGCGCGTCGTCGATCGCGATACGCCTCACTTCATCTTGCACTTGTCGCCGTAGGCGTCCTTGGCGTCCTTCATGGCAACGCCCACCGTCTTCAGCGTGAAGTTGCCTTCGGCGTCCTTCACCGTGTCCTGGATGTAGAAGTTCTGGATCGGGAACTGGTTGTTGTTGAACTTGAAGTCGCCGCGCAGCGACTTGAAGTTCGCCTTCTTCACCTCGGCGCGGACCTTGTCCTTGTTGGACAAGTCACCCTTCACCGCCTCGACCGCCGAGGCGATCAGCATGATCGTGTCGTAGCTCTGGGCGCCGTAGAAGGACGGATAGACGCCGTGCTTCTTCTTGAAGTCGGCGACGAACTTCTTGTTCTGCTCGTTGGGCAGGTCGTTGACCCAGGACTGCGCACCGGGCACGCCGAGCGCCAGGTCCTTGAGCTGCGGCAGCGACAGCGCGTCGATCACGAACGCGGTGTACAGCGGGATCGTGCCCTTGAGCCCGGTCTGGGCGTACTGCGACAGGAACTGCACGCCGTGCGCGCCGGGGAAGAACGTGAAGACCGCATCGGGCTTGGCGGCGCGCATCTTCGACATCTCGGCCGAGAAATCGAGCTGGTCAGGCCACTTGGTGAGGTCCTCGCCGACGATCTCGCCTTTGAAATAGCGCTTGAAGCCGGCCAGCATGTCCTTGCCGGCGGCGTAGTTGGCGCTGATCAGGTAGACCTTCTTGATGCCCTTGTCCTGGACGAACTGGCCCATGGCGCTGGGCGTCTGGTCGTTCTGCCAGGAGGTCGAGAAGTAGTTGGGATTGCACAGTTCGCCCGCGATCTGCGACGGGCCGGCGTTGGAGCTGATCAGGATGGTGTCGCCGTCGTCCGTCACCGTCTTCAGCGAGGCCAGCAGCACGTTCGACCAGATATAGCCGCCGACGAAGTGCACCTTGTCCTGTTGGACCAGCTTCTCGGACTTCTGCTTGCCGACCTCGGGCTTGAACTGGTCGTCTTCGTAGATCACCTCGATCGGCTTGCCGGCCATCTTGCCGCCCAGGTGCTCGACCGCCAGCTCGACCGAGCGACGCATGTCCTGGCCGATCGAGGCCTGCGGGCCGGAGTAGGTCGAGACAAAGCCGATCTTGATCGATTGCTGGCCCCAGGCCGGAGCCGACAGCACACCCAACAGCGCCGCCGAGGCGAAAAGCCTGCTCTTCATGGCGGAAGTCTCCCTTCAATGCGTGACACATGTCCCGCCACGTGACGCGGGCGGGTTTGGCTGGGCGGTATAGAAGCGGAAAACCAGTGGGGTAACAAACATTTTCGCGTCTCAGTGCAAGGCAAACACCTAAGGCTGCGTGCAGCCCCAGCCTTCCGTCAAACGTCGGCCGGAAAGGTAACGATGGTTTGGCATGTGAAGCGCGCCACGGGACCCTATATTGCATAGGATGGCGGCAGCGCGACCGACTGGTCGGGTCTGTCCAGTGTCGGCGCCGCGCGCTGTCCTTGAGGCCACCCATGCGTATTCAGGCCGGATTCGAGCTGATCTACGATTGCCCGAAGCCCACGCCGATGCTGCTGACGCTGAGCGTGCACCCCTCGCGCGTGGCCGACCTCGCCAACCCGGACCAACTGGCGTGCGCGCCCTCCCTGCCGCTGCGTGAATATGTCGACGGTTTCGGCAACCGATGTCATCGTATCGTGGCGCCGGCCGGCCGGCTGAGTCTTGCGGGCAACTTCGTTATTCACGACACCGGCCTGCCGGACGCCGTTGTGCCCCATGCCCGGCAGAGCGAAGTCGCCGATCTGCCCGACGAGACGCTGATCTTCCTGCTCGGCAGCCGCTACTGTGAAACCGATCGCCTGTCAGATGCGGCCTGGTCGTTGTTCGCCGCGACGCCGATGGGCTGGACCAAGGTCCAGGCGATCTGCGATTTCGTGCACCGGCACATCGCCTTCGACTATGCCCAAGCACGGTCCAACAAGAGTGCGCTCGACGTGTTCCGTGAACGCACCGGCGTATGCCGTGACTTCGCCCACCTCGCGATCACGCTGTGCCGCTGCATGAACATTCCGGCGCGCTACTGCACGGGCTACCTCGGCGACATCGGCGTTCCCCGGGATCCGGCGCCTATGGATTTCAGCGCCTGGTTCGAAGCCTGGCTCGACGGCAGCTGGTACACCTTTGATGCCCGCCACAACAGACCGCGTATCGGCCGCGTCCTCATGGGCCGCGGTCGCGACGCGACCGATGTGCCGATCAGCAATGCCTTTGGTGCCAACATCCTGGCCGGGTTCAGGGTATGGACGGATGAAGTGGCGGGGTAGGATCATCGTCTGGATTGGTCGCGAAAGGACGTCCAGCTGCACCGTTTCGTAGTACCATTGGGCCATGTTCATCCGTTCCGACCAGGCCGGCCCGATCTATCAGCAGCTCTACCGCCGCATGCGCGAGGCGATCCTGCGCGGCGAGCTGCAGCCGGGTGCACGGCTGCCGGCGACCCGGACCCTGGCCGAGGATGCCGGTGTGTCGCGCAACACCATTCTGCTGGTCTATGACCAGCTGCGCGCCGAAGGCTATGTCGAGGGCCATGTCGGTGCCGGCACGTTCGTGGCGCGCGAGCTGCCTGACGACGTGCTGCGGCCGGCGCCGCGGACGGCCCGCGTCGACGAGGCGGCGCCGCCGCCTCTGGGAATCTCGGCCTATGCCAACCGGGCCCGGATCATCCTGTCGCCGGTGGCGGCGCCGTCGGCGGCCAACCTGCGCTACGATTTCCGTTACGGGCTCCCCGGGGTGGCGGAATTCCCACGCGACATCTGGCGCCGGCTGCTGGCGCGGCAGGCCAAGCGCTTTTCGTCCGAGACGTCGCGCTATGCCGACCCGGCCGGACTGCCGCGCCTGCGCCAGGTGATCGCTGAATATCTGCGCCGCGCCCGGGCGGTCGACTGCGACGAGAGCCGGGTGATCGTCGTCAACGGCTCGCAGCAGGCGCTCGACCTGATCGCCCGCACGCTGATCGATCCCGGCAATCGGGTTTTGGTCGAGGATCCGCATTATCTCGGCGCCCGCGAGGTGTTCCAGGCCGCCGGTGCACGCCTGGTACCCTGTCCGATCGACGACGACGGCCTCGATATCGAGCGGGCGCCCAAGGCCGCGGGCCAGGCCCGGCTGGCGTACGTCACGCCCTCGCATCAATTCCCGACCGGCGCCGTGATGCCGCTGGCGCGCCGCCTCGCCCTGCTGGCGTGGGCGCGCAAATCCGGCGCCTACGTGATCGAGGACGATTACGACAGCGAATTCCGCTATGGCGGGCGGCCGGTCGAGGCGGTGCAGGCGCTCGATACCACCGGCCAGGTGATCTATGTCGGCACTATGTCCAAGACGCTGTTCCCGGCGTTGCGGATCGGCTTCCTGGTGCTGCCGTCGCCCCTGGTGAAGCCGGTGCTGGCCATCAAGCACCTGTCGGACCGTCACACGGCCACACTGCAGCAGTCGATCTTGGCCGACTTCATCGGCGAGGGGTACTTCGAGCGCCACGTGCGCCGCGCCCGCACCCAGAACGCGCGCCGGCGCGCGGCGCTGCTCGATGCCCTGGCCCGCATCTTCGGCGACAAGGTGGTCGTACAAGGCTCTAACGCCGGCCTGCATCTGGTGGCGTGGTTTCGCGATCGGCCGGCAGTGGATACCGCCAGGATCGTCGACGCGGCCGCGGCGGGTGGCATCGGTGTCTATCCGATCAACCCGTACTACCTGAGCGAGCCACCCTCGGCCGGCCTGCTGCTGGGCTACGCCGCCATGAGCGAGCGCGAGATCGACGCCGGCATCCGCCTGCTGGGTCGCGTGCTGGGGTAGGGAGGCGAACAGTGGGGGCGTTCTTGCATATGGTGGTGCAGGCACACTATATACGACTACAGTAGTCATATGTCAGGTGCCGCGATGCGCGAGATCCAGTTGCGTGACGCTAAGGCCACTCTGTCGGCTGTCGTCGACGAGGCCAAACAGGGAAAACCCGCGGTCATCACGCGCCACGGAAAGCCGCAGGCGGTGATCATGAGCTATGAGGAATGGCGTCGGCTGTCCGATGTGCCGTCGTTTGGCCGGCTGCTGATGGCGGCGCCCGTCGAGAAGGGCGACCTGCCGACCCGCAACCGCAGTCGTCTGCGTTCGGCCGACCTTTGAGTCCGTATGTATCTGGTCGACACCAACGTCATATCGGCCGCAGCGCCCGGACGGGTGGCGGCGTCCGACGTGCAGGACTGGATGGATGCGCAGTCGGCAGCCTTGTTCCTGTCCGTGATAACAATTGCCGAGATCGAAGACGGAATTGCCAAGGTCCGGCGCGAGGGAGCAACGCGCAAGAGCGCACGTCTGACCGCATGGTTGGAGACAGTCCTGCATCTCTACGGCGATCGAATCCTACCCTTTGATACAGCAACGGCACGGATTGCCGGCGCACTGTCCGACCGTGCGCATGGCAAAGGTCAAGCGCCGGGCTTCGCCGATATCGTGATCGCCGCTACTGCGCGCCGCCACGGGCTGACGGTCCTCACGCGCAACCTCAGGCATTTCGGACCTTTGGGCGTACCGGCCATCGACCCGTTTGCCGCATTGCCCTCACCGTGATGGGCGTCATCGGCATGGGGGTTTATGCCAGCGCCGCCACGTCCACCTGATTGGTGTTGTAGGTCGTGGCGCCGCACGGGGCCGAGCGGTCGGCGGTCACCGCATTGGCGCAGCCGCTGCGGTCGGTGCCGTCGCCATCGGGCGCGAACCAGGCGCCTTCCTTGATCGACACCACACCGGGCGCCATGCGGCTGGTGACCTTCGCCGGCAGCACGGTGGCACCATACGCGCTGAAGACCCGCACCAACTGGCCATCCTTGATGCCGCGCGCCTTGGCGTCGGCCGGGTTCAGCCACACGTCGTCGGGGTCGACCCGCGCCAGGTCGGTCTGGTTGCCGTGGATCGAGTGGGTGCGCGCCCGCGACTTGGGGCTGCACAGGCTGAGCGGATAGCGCGCGTCAGGCTCGACCGGCGGGATCCAGGTCGGGATCGGCGGCATGGCGCCCAGCCCATAGGGATCGGGGTTGGCCGCCATCGCCATCGAGTAGACCTCGATCTTGCCCGAGGGCGTCGAGAATTTGTGGTTGTCGGGATCGCGGATCTGCTTGGCGAAGGCGACGGCGTCCTCGGGCGCCGCGAACCGCGCCACGCCCTTGTCCATGAACGCCTCGAAATCGTCGACGGCGTCCTTGGTGAGTTCGCGCAGCCAGTCGATCTCGTCGGTGTCGTTGTAGCCTTCGATGCCGACGCGGTGTGCGAGGTCGGCAAAGATGTCGATATCGTTGCGGCATTCATACATCGGCGCGATCGCCTGCTTCATGAAGATCGCGTAATGCCCGGCGCCGGCCCACGGCGTGTGCACGTCGTTGCGTTCCCAGAAGGTGGTGGCGGGCAGCACGATGTCGGCATGTTGTGCCGTGGGCGTCAGGAAGTGGTCCTGCGCCACGATGAACTCGACGCCATCCAGCGCCGCCGCCATCTTGCCGGCATTGGGCGCCTGGTTGAAGAGGTTGCCGCCCACCGAGTAGATCAGCTTGATGTCGGCGGGATAGCCGCCGGCCTTGCCGCGCGCCAGCAGGTCGGCGAGCAACGGTGAGGAGACCCGGGCGTCGATCGGGTTGTTGCCCGTCGGCAGGCTGCGGATGCCGGCCCGACCGGTGGCGCCATTGCTGACGCCGGAATTGCCGCCGACAACGCCGGTATTGCCGGTGATCGCTGCGAGCGCGTAGGCGGCGCGGTGGAACTGCTCGCCAAAGGCCGTGCGTCCCGGCGCGTAGCCGCACTGCAGGGCCGCCGGCTTGGTGGTGCCGAACTCGATGGCCAGACGCCGGATCGTCTCGGCCGGTATGCCGGTGATCTCGGCGGCCCATTCCGGCGTCTTGGGAACGCCGTCGTTCAGGCCCAACAGGTAGGAGCGGTATGAAGCGCCCACCGGCGCGCCTTCAGGCAGGTGTTCCTCGTCGAAGCCCAGCACGTAGCGATCGCAGTAGGCCTGGTCGTGCAGGCCTTCGCTCACGATCACGTAGGCCATGGCGATCAGTGCCGCGGCATCGGTCGAGGGTCGGATGAAGATGTGCTCGTCGGCCAGCGCGCTGCTGCTGCGGGTCCGCCGCGGATCGACGCAGACGATGCGCGCGCCCTTGTCCTTGGCCCATTTCAGGTAGCGCTGCGTGCCGGTGCCGAACGTGCCGTCAGCGGGGCTCCAGCCCCACATCAGGATCAGCTTGGAGTTGACGTAATCGGTCGGCTCGCGGCCCGACGACTTGTAGTCGGCCTTGGCGCCGAACGTCATGTGCACGGCAAAGACCTCGGCCTCCGCCGACATGTTGGACCACAAATCGGTGTAGCCGCCGAACATGTTGAGGAAGCGCTTGGCGGCGCCGCGGCCGTGCAGCATCGAGAGGCTGCCCGAGCGCGAGCCGTCGAGGATGGCAGCGTTGCCGTACTGCGCCCGCACCCGCAGCATCTCGCGTGCCACGGTATCGAGTGCCTCGTCCCACGAGATGCGCTCGAACTGGCCCGAGCCGCGCGGGCCCGTACGCCGCATCGGGTACTGCAGGCGGTCGGGATGGTAGGTGCGCTCGATCTGGCCGACACCACGGGCGCAGGCCGGCAGCGGCGGCAGCTCGGGATTCCATCGGCCGGGATCGGTCGAGATCTTCACGATCTTGCCGTCGGCGACGTGCGCGTTGACCACGCAGCGTCCACCGCAATTGTGACCGCAGGTGCTGGTGACGATGGTCTCGCCTGGCCGCGGCTTCAGCCGCGGTTGCTGGTAGAGGGTGGTCGCCTGTGTCATGGGCCTACCTTAACACCATCTCGTCGGCCGTCGAACCGTTCAAGGTTCGATGGCTGCCGAAGCATTTCCTCCCCACGCAGTGGGGAGGTGCCCCGAAGGGGCGGAGGGGACCTGACGTGGTCCCTTGTAACTGAGACCACGTCGGGCCCCATCCGGTCTTCGGCCACCTTCCTCACTTGCGTGGGGAAGGGAACTACTCTGCCGCCACCTTGCGCGGCGCGGCCGTCACGTCGCCCAGCTCGGTCATCAGCGTCTCGAGCTTCTTTGCATCCTCGCGCGAGAGCATGCTGATCGGTGGTCGCGGCTTGCCGACCGGGCGGCCCAGGATCTCGAATGCGGTGTGGCTGGCGCGCACGAGGCCCTTGTCGCGCGTGAAGGTGGCGATCGGTGCCAGGCGGTACCACAGGGCGCGCGCGGCATCGATGTTGCCGGCGCGCACCAACCGGAACAGCTCCACGCAATGGCGCGGCGTGATGTTGGCCAGACCCGACGTCCAGCCCTCGGCGCCGATCATCAGCATCTCGAACGCCGCCGCATCACGGCCGGCGAAGATGCGCAGGCGGCCGGGTAGCATCTGCGCCAGGATGCTGGTGCGCAGCAGGTCCGGCGACGCCTCCTTGATGCCGAAGATGTTGGGCGTCTCGACCAGCTGCGCCACGACATGCGGCTGGATGTCGACACCGCTCAGCCGTGGATTGTTGTACAGCATCAGCGGCAGGCGCATCGAGCCGGCGATGGTGCGGTAGTGCGCCAGCAGCTCCTCGTCGTTCAGCAGCCAGTAGGTGATCGGCACCACCAGGACGGCATCGGCGCCCACCTGCTCGGCATGGCGCGACAGCCGCACGGCCTCCGCCGTGGTGATGGCGCCGGTGCCGACCATCACCGGGACGCGGCCGGCGACGTGGCGCACCAGCACTTCGGCCGCCATGCGCCGCTCGTCCTCGGCGAACGAGCCGATGGCGCCGGTGCTGCCGAACAGGGTGAGGCCGTCGATGCCGGCGGCGATCTGCTCGTCGGCCAGGCTGCACAGCCGCGCGCCGTCGATCGAACCGTCCGCCGTCGTCGGTGTCAGCAGGAAGCTGACGACGCCGGTGATGGGCTTGGTCATGGGTGTCTCCTTCAAATCAGCGCAGGGGTGAGAAGGGTGCCGGCACCATCAGCCGGTTTTCCTGGTGCACGATCATCGGCCGCACCTGGCGGGCATAGGCTTCCCACGCCGGGTCGGCCCGCAAGGCGGTGCGCCGGCGCGTGCGGTCGGCGAGGTCGTCGAACGCAACCATGTGGACGACCTGGTTCAAGGTGCCGACCTCGGTGGCGAAAATGCCCACCACGCGGCCCATGGTCTTCAGGTAGATGTCGGCGCCGTGTTCCGCCTCGATGCGGAAGTAGTCGGCAACCTTGCCGGGTTGCAGGGTGTAGATGCGTTCCTCGACGATCATGCCGTGTGGCCTCGATCCGGCTCTGGTTCAGGGAACGCCAGCGTCCCTGGATCGGCGCCACGGACCAAGAACCAATGCCGTGAAAGTACGCCGGGCCATTGGCGGTCGCCGGCCCGGGCCGGGACGGGCGATCCAGTCGCGGGCGGATGCAATTTGCCTTGTCGAGCCCGCCGCAGGGCACTTATCGTCGGTTGCAGTCGAAGAGAATCGTGCAGTCGATGGGAGCGCCGTGATGTACAAGACCTACACTGTGGCCCTGGGCGGCGGCGGGGCTGCACCCAAGATCGATGACACGGTCCCCGCCATTGTGCAGGGGCCGCTGATCCGGTTGAACCAGCAGGATGTCGTCAGCGGGCGGTGGTTCGCCGGCGCGGGCCATTCGAAAACGGGTGCGTTCTCGCACCTGGGGTCGATCGGCACGGCCGGACTGTCGCATTGCATCGGCGTCTGCGCGGTCTGGAACAAGATTGGAAACACGTTCTCGCAAGGCTACTGCGCCCACCTGAGCTCGGTGAACGGTACGGCCTACAATGCCTGCCTCGCCGACCTTCAGGGCTTTGCCCAGCACGATCCCTGGGTCGCGGTCTCGTTTGGCAACACCGGCAATTGGGCCAGGAGGCTCGCCGACGCGTTGAATCAACGCGGCATCGACGACGACCACATCTGGGTCTACCAGCGTGCCCACGGCTCGAACACCTTCGGTGTCGATAAGTTCGGCAATTTCGGCGAGATGTAGGATCAGTCCCGCAGCGTGATCAGCACCGGCTGGTGGTCGGAGACCTGCGTCTGCGTATCGTAGACGACGTCGGTGACACGCGGCGCGAGGTCGTCCGTCACGAAGATGAAATCGCAACAGTGTGGCTGGCCTGCGACCTGCTCGTAGATGCAGAACGACAATGGATGCGCTGCGCCGGGGTTGCGTAGCGTCCAGGCATCAACGAAAGACGGTATTCCGTCGCTGAACGGTACTGACAGACGCCCATAGGACGGATCGCTCGTCTGCATGTTGAAGTCGGCGGTCAGGATCGCGGAGCGGGTCGCCGGATAGGGCCGGAACATGCTGTCGGCCGGCAGCGGCGGCTGCGCGGCGCGGGCTGACGCCTGCCGGTGGATGTCGCGAATGCCCTCGACCGAGGCGGCCCGTAGCTTGGGCGAGTAGTATTCGAGATGCGTCGTCATCACCCGCACCGGTCCGAACGGTGCCATGACGACGGCCTCGATCAGCATGCGCGGCATGCTGCGGGTGGCGTCGGCCTCCCACGGCAGGATGTGGCGCAGCACCTGGCCCACCGGCAGGCGGGAGAGCACCATGTTGCCGAACCGCTTGCGCCGCCCATCGGAGGCCGGCACGTCGACGCCGATTCCGTCGATCGCGGTATAGCCCGGCAGCAGGCGCGCGATCTCCGCGAACTGGTCCTCGCCGCGGTTGGCCTTCAACTCGGGGAAGTTGTCGGCGACCTCCTGCAGGCACAGCACGTCGAAGTCAGCGATGCGCCGGGCGTCGGCGATGATGCGCGCCAGATCGTTGCGGCCATCGATGCCGACGCCGAACTGGATGTTCCAGGTGATGAGTTTCATGTCCGCGTTCTATCGAATGCCGGCGCGCATGAAGCTCTGCACGAACTGGCGCTGGAACAGCAGGAAGGCCAGCAACAGCGGCGCCGAGGTGAGCAGCGTGGCGGCGCAGATCACCGACCAGTCGATGCCCTGGTCGCCCGACGAGAAGACCTGCAGGCCGACCGTGAGCGGGCGGGATTCGACGGAGTTGGTGACGATCAGTGGCCACAGGAAATTGTTCCAGTGGTAGCTCACCGACACCAGGCCGTAGGCGATATAGACCGGCCGCGCCAGCGGCACGTAGACCTTGAGCAGGACCTGCACCGCGTTGGCGCCTTCGACCCGGGCCGCATCGTCCAGTTCCCTGGGCACGGTCTTGAACGTCTGGCGCAGCAGGAACACGCCGAACGCCGAGGCGATGTAGGGGAGCGCGATCGCCGGGATCGAGTCGAGGATGCCGAGCCGGCTCATGGTGCGGTAGTTCTCGACGATCAGCACGTCCGGCATGATCATCAGCTGCACCAGCACCAGCATGAAGGCGATCTCGCGGCCGGGAAATTCGTAACGCGCGAAGGCGTAGGCGGCCAAGGTGCAGAGCACGAACTGGCTGACCAGGATCAGGGTCACCAGCAGGAACGAGTTCAGGAAGTAGCGTGCGAAGGGGGCTGCTGCCCAGGCGCGCGCGAAGTTCTCCAGGCTGAGCGGCGCATCGAGCGTGAAGCGGGCCGAGAATTCGGACGGATGGAATGCCGTCCACAGCGCGTAGAGCAGGGGCAGGACCCAGAGGAACGCCAGCAGGCCGGCGCCGGCGCTCTCGACGAGACGGGCAAAGCCCCGCGGTTCGTAGGGATCGATGCGCATGGGGCCGCTCATCGGTAGTGCACCCGGCGCTCGAGGAAGAAGTACTGGCCGAAGGCCAGCGCGGCGAGGATCGCCAGGAGCACTGCCGTGATCGCCGCGGCGTAGCCGGTGTCCCAGAAGCTGAAGCCGACCTGATAGAGGTGGTACAGCAGCAGCGACGTGGCATTGTCGGGGCCGCCGCGGGTCATGACCACGATGTGGTCGATCGTACGGAAGGCGCCGATCACGGCGTTGACCAGCACGAACAAGGTCGTGGGCATCAGCAGCGGGAACTGCACCCGGCGGAAATAGGTCCAGCGCGAGGCGCCTTCCAGCGCCGCGGCTTCGGCCAGATGCGGCGGGATCTGCTGCAGCGCGGCCAGGTAGAAGATCATGAAGAAGCCGGCCTCTTTCCAGATCGCCACCACGATCACGCAGAGCAGGGCCGTGCTGGGGCTGCCGAGCCAGTTGTGCGAGGGCGCACCGAAGGTGCCCAGGACCTGCTCCAGCAGGCCGTATTGCGGCGTGTAGAAGAACAGCCAGATGTTGGCGACCGCGATCATCGGCAGGATGGTCGGCGTGAAGAACGCCATGCGCACCAGCGTGCGCCCCACGATGCGGTCGTTGACCCATACCGCCATCAGGATGGCGAGCGCGATCGACAGCGGAATAGTGCCCACCGCGAACCACAGGCTGTTGACCAGCGAGGTCCAGAACACCGGGTCCTCGACCATGACCTGGTAGTTGTCGAGCCCGACGAACACCGAGCCGCGCGCACCGCGTGGCGTCGACCAGAAGCTGTCGATCAACGTCGCGACGGCGGGAAAGTGCGTGAACAGCACCAGCAGCGCCATGGCCGGCAACAGCAGCAACCAGCCATGGATGGCGGCCATTCCCTTCTCCCCGCGTAGGCGGGGAGAAGGTGCCCCGGAGGGGCGGATGAGGGGCTTGTCTGTGGATGAAGCGGACACGGCTCTGATTGCTTGTGCGAGATTGTGGAAACGCCGCGAAGCCCCTCATCCGGCGCTTCGCGCCACCTTCTCCCCGCCGGCGCGGGGAGAAGGGATTCACTTCTTGTACGGCCGCAGGATGCGGGTGGCCTCGGCCTGGGCATCCTTCATCGCCTGCTCCGGCGTCTTGGCACCGGTCAGCGCCGCCTGCAGGCCATCGTTGAGCGCCTTCGTCACGCGCTGGTTCTCGTGCGTCGACAGCTCGGCGACCGCGTGCGGCAGCTGATCGCGGGCCACGGCGGCGGCCGGAAAGCCCTCGACATACTTTTTCATCACAGGCGTGTCCCAGGCATCGGGACGTACCGCGACGTAGCCGGTATCGATGCCCCATTGCGCGGCGCGTTCGGGCGTGGTGATCCACTTGATGAAGGCCAGCGCCGCGTCGCGCTGCTGCGGCGTCGATTTCTTGAAGACGTAGAAATTGCCGCCGCCGGTCGGGCTGCCGCGCCGCTTGCCGGCCGGCAGCATGGCCACACCGAAATCGAACTTGGCATTGTTGCGCACGTTGGTGAGGTTGCCGGTGGTGGTCCACATCATCGCCGTCTTGCGCTCGAAGAAGTCCTTGGGCGTCGTGCCCCACTCGACGATGCTGGGCGGATGGACCTTCTGTTTGCGGCTGAGGTCGACCCAGTACTGCAGCGCCTGCGCCACCTCGGGCTTGTCGTAGTAGGTGGTGTCGCCGGCCTGGTTCATCAGCTCGACGCCGTTCTGGGTGGTGAAACCCTGGAACAGCCAGTAGGGGAAGCCCGACGACGGCACCTGGATGCCCCATTGGCTGGTATTGCCGGCGGCGTCGCGCTTGGTGAGCTTCTCCGCCATGACAGCCTGCTCGGCCCAGGTCGCCGGCGGCTTCTCGGGATCGAGCCCGGCTTCCTTGAACAGTTCCTTGTTCCAGTACAGCACCACGGTCGAGCGCTGGAACGGGATGCCCCAGGTCTTGCCGCCGGTCTGGCTGTTGAACATGAAGGCGGGGTAGAAGCTCTTGATCCAGGCCGCGTCGGTGGCGCCCTTGGCCAGGTCGTCGAACGGGACGATGGCATCCTCGTCGATCAGGGTGAACATGTCGGTCGACAGCAGCACCGATGTCACCGGCGGCGTACCGCTCTTGTGCGCGGTCAATGCCTTGACGATGGTCTCCTGGTAGGTGCCGGCATAGATCGGCTTGACCTTGATGCCGGCGTGCTCCTTCTCGAAATCGGCGGCCAGGCCGTCGATGATCTTGGTGATCGGGCCGCCGACGGCGACGGGATAGAAGAACGAGACCTCGACCGTCCCCTGCGCGGTGGCTGGTGCCGCGACCAAGCCGCCGGCGACCGCGGCTGATCCGCCGATGAATGAACGTCTGCGCATGTGTGCCTCCGTTGTTCGCTCTTTCGTTATTCCACCCGTAGTCCCGACACCGCATCGAACCAGTGCCGGCTGCCGGGTTGCCAGTCCAGCCGGACGGCGGCGCCCGGTGCCAGGTCGATCCGGCCCGGCAGGCGGGCCATCATCTCGCTGCTGCCGACGCGGGTCTGCACCAGCGTGTCGGCGCCGAGATACTCCGTCGCGGTCACGCTTGCCGGCACGCCGCCGCTCTCGACCAGGCGCACATGCTCGGGGCGCACGCCCAGCATCAGGCTCGAACCGGCCGGCGCTCCCTGGAGCGGGTCAGCGCTACCGGCCGCGGCGATGGCGTCGGCGGGAATCACGTTCATTGGCGGCGTGCCCACGAAACGCGCGGTGAAGATGGTGGCCGGCCGTTCGTAGAGCGCCGCGGGCGCCCCGTCCTGCTCGATGCGGCCGTCCTTCATCAGGATCACCTGGTCGGCCATGGTCATCGCCTCGACCTGGTCGTGCGTGACATAGGCCATGGTGATGCCCAGCCGCTGCTGCAGGGCGCGGATCTCGCGGCGCATCTCGGCCCGCAGCTGCGCATCGAGGTTCGACAGCGGCTCGTCCATCAGGCAGACCGGTGTCTGGGCCACGATGGCGCGGCCCAGTGCCACGCGCTGCTGCTGGCCGCCCGACAGCTGCGAGGGCTTGCGGTCGAGCAGTGCCGCCAGGCCCAGCATGTCGGCCGCCCGCTTCAGGCGGGCGGCGCGCTCGCTGGCCGGCACGTGGCGCACCTTCAGGCCGAAGATGATGTTTTCGGCGACGCTCAGGTGCGGAAAGAGGGCGTAGGACTGGAATACCATCGACACGTTGCGGGCTGCCGGCGGCAGGTTGGTGACATCGCGTCCCAGGATTTCGATCTGGCCGGAACTGGCGCTGTCGAGGCCCGCGATCAGCCGCAGGGTCGTCGACTTGCCGCAGCCCGATGGGCCCAGCAGCACCAGCAACTGCCCTTCCCGGGTCGTGAAAGTGGCATCATCGAGCGCCCGGACGGTGCCCCAGACCTTGCTGACCTCACGCAACGTGATTGCCGACAACCCATCCCCCGCCGCCGGCGTTGTTCGCCCGCTTGCCCGTGACCGCGTTGACGCTCACCCTAGCGCACCCGGTGCCGGCGGCAAGGGGAGGCTGTCGAGGAACCTGCAGGCCGTCCGCGCGTTGATAATGTCCAGAGTCATGATTGTTCGTCACCGCCGTCTCAATTTCTGTCGCGAACCCGCTGTAAGCGCGCTCCTTCTCCTGTTGCCGGTATCGTTTGTGGCCGTGCCCGGTGCGTGGGCGGCCGATGGCGGCACGGGCTCGGAGCACACGGTCGCGATCTTCATCGCCCAGATCATCGTGCTGCTGCTGGTCGGCCGTCTGCTGGGTGAGGCGGCCCAGCGGATCGGCCAGCCCGCGGTCATGGGCCAGCTCATTGCCGGCATCCTGTTGGGCCCGTCGTTATTCGGCGCCGTCCTGCCCGACCTGCAGCAGGCGCTGTTTCCCAAGACCGTCGAGCAGAAGAGCATGCTCGATGCCGTCTCGCAGCTGGGTATCCTGCTGCTGCTGCTGGTCACCGGCATGGAAACCGACATGTCGCTGATCCGCCAGGTGCGGCGCGCGGCGTTCAGCGTGTCGGTCGCCGGCATCACCGTGCCGTTCGCCTGCGGCTTCGCGCTGGGTGAACTGTTGCCGGATGCCATGGTGCCCGATCCCGGCAAGCGCCTGCTGACCTCGCTCTTTCTCGGTGTTGCGCTCTCCATCTCGTCGGTGAAGATCGTGGCGGTGGTCGTGCGCGAGATGAACTTCATGCGCCGCAACGTGGGGCAGGTGATCCTGGCCGCGGCCATCATCGACGACACCATCGGCTGGATCATCATGGCGATGGTGTTCGGCCTGGCGCTGCACGGCGGTGTCGACGCAACGACCCTGGCCCGCAGCGTGGTCGGCACCCTGATCTTCCTGGCGGCCAGCTTCACCTTGGGCCGGCGCCTGGTGGCCTTCCTGATCCGGTGGACCAACGACAATTTCGTGAGCGACGCACCCGTGATCACGATGATCATCATCGTCATGGGCCTGATGGCGCTGGCAACGCACTTCATCGGCGTGCACACGGTGCTGGGCGCCTTTGTCGCCGGCATCCTGGTCGGCCAGTCACCCATCCTGACACGCCATATCGACGAGCAGCTGCGCGGGCTGATCACGGCGCTGTTCATGCCGATCTTCTTCGGTTTGGCCGGGCTGAGCGCCGACCTGTCGATCCTGCGGGATCCGGCGCTGGTGGCACTCGGCCTGGGGCTGGTCGGGATCGCGAGCCTGGGCAAGTTCGCCGGCGCCTTCATCGGCGGCACGATCGGCGGCCTCAGCCTGCGCGAATCGCTGGCGCTGGCCTGCGGCATGAATGCGCGCGGATCGACCGAGGTCATCGTTGCCACCATCGGCCTGTCGATCGGCGTGCTGGACCGCACCCTGTTCAGCCTGATCGTGGCGATGGCCGTCATCACCACCATGGCCATGCCGCCCATGCTGCGGTGGGCGCTGGCGCGCCTGCCGTTGAAACCGGACGAGGCCGAGCGCCTGGAGCGCGAAGCCCGCGAGGCGCGCGGATTCGTGCCGCGGCTCGAGCGGCTGCTGGTGGCGGCCGACGACAGCGCCAGCGGCAAGCTCGCCTCGCGCCTGACCGGCCTGCTGGCCAGCGCCCGCCGCGTGCCGGTGACGATCGTGAAAGTGCCGGCTGCCGTGGCACCGGAGCAGCCGGAGCCGGCGGACAGCGTGAAGGCGATCGCACAGGAGGCGGCGGACAACGCGCCGCCGCCGGTCCCGGACGACAAGCCGGTGGTTCCCGCCGACATCACGACGCGCACGATCACGGTACCGGCGGCTGAAGGGATCGCTGCCGAAGCGAAGAAGGGCTACGACCTGCTGGCGCTCGGCATCGATGAGGCGCTGCAGGAAGACGGCGAGATCAACCCGCTGGTCGGTGCGATCGCCGCCGGCTTCGAGGGGCCGACCGCGATCGTGGCGGCGCGGGGGCCGCACGCGCAGGATCCGGCCGGCTACCACCTCAACATCCTGGTGCCGATCAACGGCACATCGTACGCCGCGCGCGCCAGCGAGGTGGCGCTGGCCATCGCCCGCGCCCAGCGCACCTCGGTCACGGTGCTCTTCGTCTCCCAGCAACCGCAAGGATTATCGCGTCAGCAGCGCCTGGGCCGGCACCTGGGCACCGACAACGCCGAAGACGCCATCCTGCGGCATTTCGTCGAACTGGCCGAGCAGTACGAGGTGCCGGTGCGCACCGCGGTGCGCGGCGGCGTGCCGCCGGCGGCCGCCATCCTGCAGCAGATCCGCCGCGGCGATCACAATCTTGTCGTGCTGGGCGTGAGCCCGCGCACGGGTGATGCGCTGTCCTTCGGGCCGATCGTCGCGGCGCTGTCGGCGCAGTGCCAGCGCTCGGTAATGTTCGTGTCGAGCTGAGCGTTATCCCTCGAGCAGCTCCGCGCGCAGCCGCGCCCGGCCGGCGCTGTCGAGGCCCAGCGCCGTTTCGAGGAAGGTCTCGACCTCGCCGTGGTTCTCGCGTAGGGCGGCGAAGGCGGCCTCGAGGTAGTCGATGCGCGCCTCGATCAGGGCGGCCCGCGTGGCCGCGTCGAGCTCGGGGTAGCGGCCGACATGGCCGGTCCAGACGGCGTTGGTGTGGAGATAGTCCTCGATCACGGTGTCCCACGGCACGCCCAGCGCCGTCAGCAGCAGGGCGGCGGCGAAGCCGGTGCGGTCCTTGCCGGCGGTGCAGTGGAACACCAGCGGCCGGCGCGTGCCGTCAGACAGGGCCGCGAACAAGGTGCGGAAGGCGACAGCGGCGCGTTGCGGATAGTCGCGATAGTGCGACGTCATCAGCCCAATGATCAGCTCGGGCGTGGCGCGACCCTCATCCAGGGCGAGGCGCAGATATTCCCCCACCCGCGGCTCGATGGCGGCGGCCAGAATCTCGGCCGGCAGGCCGGCGATCGCGTGCGGCGTCTCGGCCGCTTCATTGAGGCCGCGCAGATCCACGATCGTGCGTACACCCAATGTACCCAGCGTCTGGCGATCTGCCGCCGTCAGGCCACCCAGATGCGCCGAGCGGAAGACCAGGCCATGCCGCACGCGGCGGCCGTCCACGGTGCGATAGCCGCCGAGGTCGCGGAAATTGGTGCAGCCTTCGAGCGTGACGATGCGGGGCAGGGAAGCGATGTCGGTCATGACGACACCTTGTGCCACACGGGTTGCCGTGCGGTAGCGCCGGTCATGCAAGTCTGTCACCCGCGAGGCGGGGATGACGTGTGCCGGCTGAACACAAATCTGAAACCGTCGGCTGGCACACTGCCGGGTTATGGCTTTGGCTCGGATGGCGTCGTGGGGCCGAAAAAGCCGATCACGCGGCGCAAGGTGTGGTCGTCGGCGAATTCGACGATGTCGATGCCCTCGACCCGCACCGATCCATCGGCCAGCACGCGTTTCCAGTCGAACCGCAGCACGTCGTGATGCACATCCAGTGCCGTCGTGCGCACCACGACCGAGCCGGGCAGGCGGGCCAGCACGCCCTCGATGTGATTGCTGAGCGCCTGGCGGCCGACCGCATGCACCGTCGGGTCGGTGTATTGCGTCGCGTCGGTCCAGATCGGCGTGAGCATGTCCTGCCGCCGCGCGGCCTGTGGCTCGTTCCAGGCGGCGCAATAGAGGTCGATGCAGTCGTCGAGTGTCATGGTGCGTCTGTGCCATAGATGCGCGTGCAGGCCAATCGCGAAGGCGGGCTGCTTCTGGATGCGGTGCGGGCGGCGCGATATCGTGCGTGAACCACAAATCGAGCGGGAGACACGGATGATCGGCAGGTTGAAGGGGCTGCTTGTCCTGGCGCTGCTTTGCGGCACCGCAATCGGCGCGCTGCCGGCGGGCGCGCAGTCCGAACCGGAGGTCAACGCCAGGCTCGACAGCCTGTTCGGCGATCACAAGCCCTATCGCGCATTCTTCATCGATCTGAAGGCGGCGGTCGTGGCGGGCAACAAGCCGGCGGTCGCCGCCATGATCGCCTATCCGCTGACCATCAGGAGCGGCGGCAAGGACGTCGCCTTGCGCGCCGCGCCGGATCTGCTCGCCCGCTACGACCAGATCGTCACGGCCCGGGTTGTCGCGGCAGTGCGCAAGCAGACCTACGAGACTCTGTTCGCCCGCGACACCGGCGTGATGATCGGCGACGGGGAGGTCTGGTTCAGCGGCATCTGCAATGACAACGCCTGCCAGCGGCAGACGGTCAAGGTCATCGCCATCGCCCCCTGACCCGGCGCCGGTTGCGGCGTGCGCGGCCGTGGCCTACACCTGCGATGTCGCGGCTGGCGGACGGCGCGCGCGAGGCGTCGACCCCGGAACCATTCAGGGAGGCGGCGATGAAGTTCACGGTCGGGCTCAAGGACAAAGGCAGGGCGAACCACGTCGCGGTCGACGCCGAGGACGCGCTGATCGCAGCCCTGAAGGCTAAGACAGAACATCCCGATGCCCGTATCACTTACGTGCGGCCGCAGAACCGCCGCGGCGATACGCGCCACCCGCCGGAGACGCAAGCAGCCGACAAGCATTGAGCGATTGCTGCGGCGCACGCGGGTGACGAGGCGTGTCCGTAATGACGGCAGCTTCGGAAATAGTCATGCCTTTGGCATGTACTATGCGACGACTTTTTCGATTCTCATAAATTACTGCGCAACCACTTTTAATGCTTAATAAGGCACTTCCTGGCTTTTCCTATCTATTTTCCATCAACCTGATACGGTGCTGAACAGCGGGCGAACATGTTGTCCCGCTTGTCAACAGGAGGCTATCAATATGGCTGGTCAAGCCAAGAAGGTATGGGAGAATCCGATAGCGAAAGAGCACATGGTCGGCCTTGGTATCGGCATCATCGCCACGGCCATCTTCTGCTTTGGTTATCCCGGTTGGTTCATGTCACGCAGTGCTGCTGCGGACCACCGCAAGGCGGACGGCGACAAGATCCGGGCGGAATATTGCCTCGCGTCGTACCTCAGCTCGGGTGTCTCGGCGGCCGACGCGGCCAAGGTCAGGAGCAAGGGCGGCGGGGAGCAGGCCGAGATCTTCGTCAATGCCGGTCATGCGCCTGACGTGGATGCCGGCAGGGCCTGTGGCAGGGCGCTGGATCAGCTCTCCACCGAAGCGCAGATCGACGGCGCCATCAAATCGGCCATGGCAGCCGCCGAGGCGCGCACGGCAAGGATCGCCGCCGCCAAGGAAAGCGGCAGCAAGAAGAACTGACGGGTGACGTGTCGAGGGCTCTGAGCGCGAGTGTTCGGAGCCTTTTCTTTGTCCGCGGATCCTCCTGGATCGCTCCAGCACCGCGGCGCCGTTGTCAAACGCGGTCGCAATCAGATGTCGAGATCGACGAAAATCGCGGCGTGGTCGGACGCGCCTTCCGATGATTGCGTGATCTCCGGGTAGGTCTCCCACGCGGTTGGCCGTGTGACCCGGCTGCCCCACAGTCCTTTGCGGAAGACGCCGCCGCCGCTGACGTGCGGCAGCAGGCTTTTCGAGACCAGGACGTAGTCGAGCCGGTTACGCAGGCCGCACGCGTCGAACGTGCCCGGTCGGCTGCCGACATCGAAGCTGTCCAGCGTGTAGCAGGGGATCAGCGGGCTGTTGGCGTTGACCAGGGGGCGCAGGTTCGCGGCGAACGCGCCTTCCTGGGCCGGGCCTTCGTTGAGATCGCCGGCGACCACGACGTGCTGCCCCGCTGCGACCAACCCGTCGGCGATGCGGCGCACTTCCGTCGCCTGCAGCTTGCGGCGCTCGCCGCCGCCGCCCGATTGCGATTTGAAGTGGTTGAGCAGCACGTGGACGGTGGTGCCGGCGGGTGTCACGATCTCGTATTGCGGGCAGTCGCGGTCGAAGATCGGCTTGCCGTTGCTCAGCGCGTCGACGTTCGACCGGATCGAGGTGATCGGGAATCCGTCACGGGTCATGATGCCGACGTCGATGCCGCGATCGTCATTGCCGTCGACCAGCATCACATGGCGGTAGCGTGTGTCCAGCAGCTCGCGGTTGAACCGGGCCAGTGCCGGCCGGTCCTCGGCCTCGACGACGCCCATGATATCGGCGTCGAGATCATGGATGACACGCGCCGTCATGCGCGTCGCGGTCTCGTCCACCTGTTCGGTCGCCAGCTCGACCCAGCCGATCCAGTCGGCGCGGCCGGTTGCGATGATCTCGACGCTCTGGGTCGCATCGACGGGCTCGCGATCGAAGGCGCCGCGATTCTTGCGCAGCCAGGCCCATCGGGGATCCTTGGTCAGGTTGCGCCGGATCGCCTGGTGCTTGTTGCGTGAGTAGATCTCGAGCTTGACCAGCAGGTCGCGGATGCGCCGCTTGGTCGTCGCGCTGTAGGCGTCCAGGGCGAACAGTTCGTTCACCTCCTTGTACGCGGCCAGGATCGGGCGGCCCTCGGCCCAGGTATCGCCGTTCAGCGCCTTGGGACGCTGGAACAGGTTCTCGACATTGAAGGAAGCGATGCGAACCACGGTGCCGGCTCCTTCCGAGGGCGTTCTTCACGACTTCCGGCGCCATCGTACGCCGTTGCGCAGAGCGGTACGTCATCCGATCGTACGATGCTCATGCACAGCCTAAGGCGCGAATGCTGCAGTTGCGCTACCGGGGCAGCAGGCCTGCGTCGGCGGATTGGCCCGCAAAACGACGCATTCCGGCGCTTGAACGATCGGGAAGCGCCTACAGTGTAGTCTTGCGATGCGTCCACTCCGGATCACCTTGGAAGTCCCGCGCCGATGGCGCGCGCTGGTGCGCTCGCGCGAGACCAGCCTCGTCGTGCTGGCCGCCGTCATCGGCGTCGCCGCCGGTCTCGTCGTGAGCGCCATGAGCGTGGGTGTCGATGTCCTGCACCGCCTTTTCTTCGACCTGTCGCCCGGCCAGCGCCTGTCGGCGCACCAGCTGCTGGATCCGCTGCGGGCGGTCGCCGTGCCGCTGGCCGGCGGCCTGCTGTTCGGCCTGGCGATGGCGCTGATCGCGCGCTGGCGCGCCGGCCGCGAGGTCGATCCGATCGAGGCCAACGCCTTGCACGGCGGCCGCATGTCGTTCCGCGGCAGCCTGCTGGTGGCCGTGCAGACCCTCTGGTCCAGCGGCGTCGGTGCCTCGGTCGGCCTGGAGGCCGGCTACACCCAGCTCGCTGCCGGCATCGCCTCGTCGATCGGACGCAAGTTCCGCCTGCGCCGCGGCGATCTGCGGGTGCTGGTCGGCTGTGGTGCCGCCGGCGCCATCGCCGCCGCCTTCGGGGCACCGCTGGCCGGCGCCTTCTACGCCTTCGAACTCGTCATCGGCAGCTACTCGGTGGCGAGCCTGGCGCCGGTCGGGCTGGCGGCCCTGCTCGGGCATGTCGTCGCCCAGGCGGTGTCGCCGTCGTCACAGGGCATCGTCGTTGCCAGCACGTCGACCATCGCCGGTCATGACCTGGTCATCGCCGGCATCCTGGGCCTGCTGGCGGCCGGTCTCGGCATCGCGCTGATGCGCGGCGTGTCGTTCTGCGAATCCTTGTTCGGACGCGCGCGCATCCCGGCACTGCTGCGGCCGGCGATCGGTGGCCTCCTGGTCGGGCTGCTGGCGCTGGTATCGCCGCAGGTGATGTCGTCGGGCCATGGCGCCCTGCATCTGGCCGGCGTGCTGGACCGCTCGCTGTGGGCGATCGCGCTGGTGTTCGTGCTCAAGGCGCTGGCGTCCATGGTGTCGCTGGGATCCGGCTTCCGCGGCGGCCTGTTCTTTGCCTCGCTGCTGCTGGGTGCGCTGGGCGGCCAGCTGTTTGCCTCGGGGCTGGGGGCACTCTGGCCGTCGCTGGGCCTCGACGCCGGCGTCTATGCCATCATCGGCATGGGCGCCCTGTCGGTCGCCGTGATCGGCGGGCCGCTCACCATGACCTTCATTGCGCTGGAGACCACCGGCAATTTCTGGCTGACCACGGCAGTGCTGGTGGCCGTGATCATCGCCACCCAGGTGACGCGCGAGACGTTCGGCTATTCGTTCGCCACCTGGCGCTTCCACCTGCGCGGCGAGACCATCCGCAGCGCCGCCGATGTCGGCTGGATCCGCGACCTCACGGTCGACCGCATGATGCGCCACGACGCGCGCACGGTGCCCGTCGACATGCGCCTGCCGGCCTTTCGCGACGCCTTTCCGCTGGGCGCCGCGACGCAGGTGGTGGCTATCGATGCCGATGATCGCTACGCCGGACTGGTGATGGTGGCCGAAGCCCATGCGGCGGAACTGGCGGACAGCGGCACGGTCGGCACGATCCTGCACCATGCCGACGACGTGCTGCTGGAGCACATGACCATCAAGGAGGCGGTGGAGTTGTTCGATCGCACCGAGGCCGAGGCGCTGGCCGTCGCCGACGGGCGCGAGACGCGCCGCGTGGTCGGCCTGCTGACCGAGGCGCACGCGCTGCGCCGCTACGCCGAGGCGCTGGAACTGCGCCGCCGCGACGTGCTGGGGCAGGTGTGATTTGTTTCTTCCCGGCAAGCTGGGGAAGCCAACAGCCTCTCACTCGTCAGTGATGCAGCTGTCATCCCGAGCACAGCGAGGGATCTTCTGCAAGTGACGCAGGGTGCGCCTGCATCGAAAGATCCCTCTCCTGAGCCTGTCGAAGGGGCACTCGGGATGACAGTCCCACTCGAGCGATAGCGGGTACTACCGCCCCTGCAGCGCTTCCCAGACCCGCTCGGGCGTGGCCGGCATGTCGATGTGCTTGCCATCAAGCGCATCGACCAGGGCGTTCATCACCGAGGGCAGGGAGCCGGCGCAGCCGGCTTCGCCGCAGCCCTTGGCGCCCAGCACATTGGTGGTGGCCGGCACCGAGTGATAGGCGATCTGGAACGAGGGCACGTCCGACGCGCGCGGCAGCGCGTAGTCGGTGAACGAGCCGGTAATGAACTGGCCGTCCTCGCTGTAGACCGTGCGCTCGAACAGCGCCTGGCCGATGCCCTGCACGACGCCGCCGTGGCTCTGGCCCTCGACCAGCAGCGGATTGATCACCGTGCCGAAGTCGTTGACCATGGTGTACTTCACCACCGCCACCGTGCCGGTGTCGGGATCGACCTCGACCTCCGCCACATGGGCGCCGTTGGGATAGGCCGACGGCGCCGCCTCGTGCACGTGGCTGACGTCGAGCGTCGTGGGCACGCCCTCCGGCAGGGTCATGCCGCCGCGCAGTTTCGCGGCCAGGCCCATGATCTCGATGCTGCGGTCGGTGCCCACGATGGTGAAGCGGCCGGCCTTGAACTCGATGTCGGCGGCCGATGCTTCCAGCGCCACGCCGGCGATCTGCTTGCCCTTGTCGATCACCTTGTCGGAGGCTTCGACGATCGCCGCACCGCTGGCCATGATCGACTTCGAGCCGCCGGTGCCGCCGCCGGCGATCAGAAGATCGCTGTCGCCCTGGATCAGCTTGACGCGCTCGAACGGGATGCCGAGCTTCTCGTGCAGCACCTGCGCGAACGCCGACCAGTGGCCCTGGCCGTAGTCCAGGGTGCCGGTGATGATGGTGACGTCGCCGTTGGCCTCGAAGCGTATGCCGCCCATCTCCTTCATCGGCGGCGCCGTGACCTCGAGGTAGTTGCCGACGCCCAGCCCGCGCAGCTTGCCGCGCCGCGCGCTCTCTTCCTTGCGGGCGGCGAAACCCGCGATGTCGGCCAGCTGCAGCGCCTCGTCCAGCAGCGCGGTGAACTCGCCGCTGTCGTAGGTGGTGCCCGACGCGGTCTTGTACGGCATCTCCTCGGGCCGGATGTGGTTGCGCCGGCGCAGCGCCAGGTGGTCCAGCCCCATTTCGCGCGCCGCGGTGTCGATCAGGCGCTCCATGAAATAGTTGGCCTCGGGCCGGCCGGCGCCGCGATAGGCGCCCACCGGCGAGGTGTGGGTGAACACCACCTTCGAGGACACCTCGATCAGCGGCGTGCGGTAGATGGCGGCGAGGTTGCGGGTGACACCCATCGAGCCCATCAGCGGCCCGACATTGGCGAGGTAGGCACCGACATTGGCGTAGCCGGTCAGCCGCACGGCGAGGAACGTGCCGTCCTTGTCCAGCGCCAGTTCGCCGTCGAAATCATGGTCGCGGCCGTGCTGGTCGGACAGGAAGCTGCCGCTGCGCTCGTCGGTCCACTTCACCGGCCGGCCCAGCAGCTTGGCGGCGTGGAACAGGCCGGCATACTCGGGGTAGGGCGATCCCTTCATGCCGAACGAGCCGCCGACATTGCCGGTCAGGATGCGCATCTGCGCCGGCTTGATCTTCAAGAGATCGGCCATCTGGTGCTTCAGGCCGAAAGCGCCCTGGTTGCCGGCATAGAGCGTGTAGCGGTCGCTGGCGGCATCGTACTGCGCGAGCGCCGAGCGCGGCTCCATGGCGCAGACCACGATTCGGTTGCTGACCAGCCGCAGGCGCGCCACGTGCGCGGCCTGCGCGAAGGCGGCGGCGACCTTCTCGGCATCGCCATAGTGGTAGTCGACGCAGATGTTGCCGGGCGCGTCGTCGAACACCTGCGGCGCGCCGGCCTGGGCGCCGGCACGCGCGTCGGTCACCGCCGGCAGCGGCTCGATGTCGACCGTGACCGCCTCGGCCGCGTCCTTGGCCTGCGCCACGGTCTCGGCCACGACGAAGGCCACCGGATCGCCCACGAAGCGCACCTTGTCGGTGGCCAGCGAGTGGCGCGTCGGCGTCTTCATCGGCGTGCCGTCGCGGTTGGGCACCGGGATCAGGGTCTTGAGCGGGCCGTAGCCCGCGGCGTCGAGATCGGCGCCGGTCCACACGCCCAGCACGCCGGGCATGGTCCTGGCCTGCTCGGTATCGATGCCCTTGATGATGCCGTGCGCCACCTGGCTGCGCACCATCACGCACCAGGCCTGGCCCGGCAGGTTGAGATCGTCGGTATAGCGGCCCTGGCCGCGCAGCAAAGTCGGGTCTTCCTGGCGCGGCACCGGCTGGCCGATGCCGAATTTCAACGAATCAAGCGTGCTGACGTACGACGGCGCGTTCATGGATCCGTCCAGAATGTGGGATTGTGCGATGCACGGGATGTGCCAAGGATATCGCGCCGGCCAGCCTGGCCCTAGTGATAACTGCCCGTGCAAGGTCGCTATGACTCAATGAGCGTACAGGTGACAGACCCATGACACCGCCGCGTCCTATATCCGTAACCGCCGTCGGATGGCTGATCATCGCGATGGCGGGGCTTGCCGCCGTCGGTCTCGTGGCGAGCGCGCTCATCCCTCATCTTCGACACGAGATCGTGAACAGTCCTTTCGTGCGCGGCGGCTGGCTGCCGCTGGCGGCGCAGCTGGGACTGACGGTGGTCGATCAGGTCGTGCGCCTGGTCTGTGGCGTCGGTGTTCTGAAGCGAAGCGACTGGGCGCGCTATCTTTATCCGGGGTGGTCCGTCCTGATGGTGCTGATCGCGGCGGCGACCGGCAGCGTCACGATCATGATGCTGCCCGGCCTGTTGATCGTGGCACTGCTGACGGTTTTCCTGTTCCGCGCCGACGCGACCGCCTGGTTCAAGGGTACGGCGTCGCCGGCGCCACCAACGCCGTTGCCGGCCGGAGCGCCGCCGCCCTGGCCGACAGCGCCACCGTCGCCGGCTTCCATGGCGCGCAAGGTGCTCGCGATCATCGTCTACGTCGCAGCCGGCTTCGCCGTGTACTTCCTGACGCTGCTCAGTTTCGCGCCAACGCCACCGGGTGAGAAACTGGGATTGGTCGCCGTCCCCTCGGCGATCGCGCTGGTGCTGCTGGTGATCGCCATCCTCATCAACCGCCATTGGCGCTGGCAGCGCACGACGGCCATCACCCTGCTGTCCGGCGCCGGCTTCACGGCCTTCGTCGGCATCGTCCTCGTGACCGTGTCGTCGATTCCCGACGTCCGCGACAGGATGGAGAGCGACCCGCGCGCGCTGCTGGGTGGCACCGATATCGTCATCGGCGGCATCGTGCTGGGCGCCATCCTGCTGGCGGCTGTGCTGCTCTTCTGGTCGGCGCCGCCGCGGCGAACCTGACGGCCACAACGCCGCCTACAGGTGCCGGCCGATCAGCTCCTTCATGATCTCGTTGGAGCCGCCGTAGATGCGCGACACGCGCGAGTCGGCGTAGGCGCGGGCGATCGGATACTCCCACATGTAGCCGTAGCCGCCGTGCAGCTGCAGGCAGCCATCGACGACGCGCGACTGCAGGTCGGTCAGCCAGTACTTGCACATCGCGGCCCGCTCGACGCTGAGCTCGCCCGCCAGGTACGACGTGATGCAGTGATCGAGGAAGATCCGCGCCACCGTCACATCCGTCTTGATCTCGGCCAGCCGGAAGCGGTTGGCCTGGAAATCGGCGATCGGCCGGCCGAAGGCCTTGCGCTCGCGCGTGTAGGCGAGCGTCCAGTCGAGCGCCGACTCCATCACGGCGACCGAGCCCACGCCGATGATCAGGCGTTCACGCGGCAGTTCCTGCATCAGGTAGGCAAAGCCACGGCCTTCCTCGCCCAGCCGGTTGGTCACCGGTACGCGCACCTGCTCGAAGAACAGCTCCGAGGTGTCCTGCGCCTTCATGCCGATCTTGTCGAGGTTGCGGCCGCGCGAGAAGCCGGACCGGTCGGTCTCGACGATGATCAGGGTCACGCCCTTGGCGCCGGCTGAAGCATCGGTCTTGGCCACCACGATCACGAAGTCGCAGAGCTGGCCGTTGGTGATGAAGGTCTTCTGGCCCGAGATCACGTAGTGATCGCCGTCGCGGATGGCGGTGGTGCGCACCGCCTGCAGGTCGCTGCCGGTGCCGGGCTCGGTCATGGCGATGGCGCCGACGGCATCGCCGCTGGCCATGCGCGGCAGCCAGTGCTGCTTCTGGTCCTCGCTGCCGTAGTTGAAGATGTAGCGGGCGACGATGTCGGAGTGCACGCGAAAGCCCGGCCCGGTATGGACGCCGCGCATCATCTCTTCGGTCAGCACGGCGCCCATCAGGAAGTCGCCGCCGCCACCGCCGTACTCGGCCGGGATGTCCGACAGCAGGATCCCGGTCGCGCCCGCCTTGCGCCACAGGTTCCGGTCGACCACGCCGTCCTTCTCCCATTGCGCATGGTAGGGCGCGATTTCCTTGTCGATGAACCGCCGCACGGTGGTGCGGAACTGCTCGTGGTCCTCGGTGAAGTAGGCGCGTCGGGTCATGGTCTCTTCCATAAACTTATTGACCAGAAAATAAATAAATGAGAGTCTGGTCGCCGTCAACCCCGGAGGGTGGAACGGCACATGGATGCGATCACCGCACCGACCGACGGCGAGGCGCCAGGCAGGCGGACGCGGCGCAGCCAGGCCCAGCGCCGTGCCGAGGCCGAGCAGCGCCTGCTCGAGGCGGCGGTCCGCATCGTCGCCGAGCGGGGGCTCGATGAGTTCACCCTGGCCGATGTCGGCGAGCAGGCCGGCTACAGCAGCGGCCTGCCGGCGCACTATTTTCGCACCAAGAACGAGCTGATCGCCGCCGTGGCGGCGCACATTCGCGACTGGGTCTTTGCCGGCATCCGCGACCATGCCGGCCGGCGGCCGGGACTGGGCGGCCTGATCGCCGGCATCCGGTTCTATTTCGATGCCGCCGGCGACAACCCCGTGATGATGCGGGCACTGCACACGGTACTGGCGGGGGCGCTGCACAAGCCCGCGGTGGCGGCGGCGATCGAGGCCCTCAATCGGGACTCCGTGGCGGTCGCCGAAGCCAACATCCAGGCCGGCATCGAGGCAGGCGAGATCCGCCGCGGCCTCGACGTGCATACCGAGGCCGTCCTGATCCTGGCCGCCGTTCGCGGTGCGATCGCACAGTGGCTGATCGATCCCGGAACGGTCGACCTGGCGGCCGCGCGCACGGTATGCGTGGCATCACTGCGCCAGCGCCTGGGGCGCTGATCGACGTTCCGTTGCGAGGAGGGAACACATGAGCGAGGCTTGGATCATCGACGCCTGCCGCACGCCGCGCGGCATCGGCAAGGTCGGCAAGGGCGCCCTGGCGGACATCCACCCGCAGCAGCTGGCGGCCACGGTGCTGAAGGCGATCGCCGAGCGCACCAAGATCGACACCGGCGATGTCGACGACATCATCTGGGGCACCAGCTCGCAGCGCGGGCCGCAGGGCGGCGACCTCGCGCGCATGGCCGCGCTCGACGCGGGCTACGACGTGCGCTCCAGCGCCGTGACGTTGGACCGCTTCTGCGGCTCGGGCATCACGTCGGTCAACCTCGCCGCCGCGTCGATCATGTCGGGATACGAGGACCTGGTCGTTGCCGGCGGTACGGAAATGATGTCGATGGCGGGTCGGCGCGGCGAGGGGCCGATGATGCTCGACGCCGGCAACCTGCGCCTGCGCGCGCGCCATCCGCAGGCGCACCAGGGTATCACCGCCGACGCCACGGCGACCTTGGAGGGCGTCACCCGCGAGCAGGCCGATCGCATGGGCCTGGTGAGCCAGCAGCGCGCCGCCAAGGCGATTGCCGGCGGCCACTTCGACAAGAGCCTGGTGCCCGTGTACCGCGAGGACGGCAGCCTGGCGCTCGACCGCGACGAATACCCGCGGCCGCAGACCACGCTGGAAGGCCTGGCCGGCCTGAAGCCCGCGTTCGAGGTGACGGCGGATGTGGCGCTGGACGAGCAGGGCACGACATACCGCGGCCTGATCCGCCAGAACTTCCCCGATCTCGACATCAAGTTCATCCACCACGCCGGCAACTCGTCGGGTGTGGTCGACGGTGCGGCAGCGATCCTGCTGGCATCGCCCGCTTACGCCAAGGCGCACGGATTGAAGCCGCGGGCGCGCATCGTGGCGATGGCCAACATGGGCTGCTCGCCGACCCTGATGTTCAACGCCCCGGTGCCGGCGACCCGCAAGGTGCTGGCCAAGGCCGGCCTGGGCATCGAGGACATCGACCTGTTCGAGGTCAACGAGGCCTTCGCCGTGGTGCCCGAGGTCTACGTGCGCGAACTGGGTGTCGATCGCGAGAAGATGAACGTGAACGGCGGCGCCATCGCCCTGGGCCATCCCATCGGCGCCACCGGCGCCATCCTGATCGGCACCGTGCTCGACGAACTCGAGCGGCGCGACCAGCGCCGCGGCCTGGTGACCATGTGCGCCGCCGGCGGCATGGCCCCCGCCATCATCATCGAGCGCATCTGACGCCACCGCAGCGAAGGCCCCCGCGGTGCGTCGGTCGAATGGCGTGCCCTGAACAGGCAAAGCCTCACCACAGAGACACGGAGGGCACAGAGGGGCACAGAGAGAGCTGAAGCAGGCCTTCGGTGTGTGCTGCTTTTTCCCCTCTGTGGACCTCTGTGCCTGAACGAGAGCTGGCCAAGGCGGCGCGACCACACGCTGGGGGCGCGCCACTCTGTGGCGCGTCATGTGCTGATCCAGACGCAGACATGGCCGCGCACTTCATCGTGTCAATGTGCGACGTGCTGCAGTGCGAGGCGATCCGCGGCAGCTGGGCAGATCTCGGACGCCGACCAGGCCATGCGCCGTACGTGGCAGTGCGAGAGGCCGAAAATTCCGACCGACGTTGTCGGATGGCGCTGCCGTCATTCGTCCTTCGCCTGCAGGCACCCCGGGCGGCGCGAAGAATCGCCTGCAAAAGACGCACGTGACGGCAGCCGCGGGGGATGGAGAGGAGCCATGGCCAAGACCGACTTCCAGTCCGTGGACCAGTACATCGCCGCCCAGCCCGAGGCCGTGCGCGGTACCCTCGAACGCGTGCGCGCTATCTCCGCAAGGCCATCCCGAAAGCCGAGGAGGTGATCTCCTATCAGATCCCGGCATACAGGCTGCCCGGCGGGGTGGTGGTCTACTTTGCCGGATGGAAGCAGCATTATTCGCTCTATCCCGCCACGGATCATGTCGTCGGAACGCTCAAGGCCGAGCTTGCCGCCTACAAGATCAGCCGCGGCACGATCCGATTCCCGCTGTCCGAGCCGGTGCCGGCGAAGCTGATCGACCGTATCGCCCGGCTGCGCCTTCAGGAGATCGCCAGGCCGCCAGAGCGGAAGGTGACCAAGACGCGCTAGACGCCGATCAGATTGCCGATGGTGGATGGCCGCGCCTCCTCCGTTTGGAGGATTTCCCGGTGCCGGTGTTCTGCTAGCGATGTGTCGGGGGAACCGTCCCGGTTCTCCATCCGCAAGGGAGCCAGCGGCGGCGTCCGCCGTCGTGTGGCGTGGGGTACTCGAACCCTCGGCCTCCGCCACACCCTTGCGGACCGCTTATCATCCTCGATCTGCGCCGCCGCCGTGACGATGCCGGCGCCGGCCGTTCACGTGTGCTTTCCGCCGTTGTGACTCGCCTGGAGTCGCCGCGACGGTGATGGCGCAGACCTGGGTTTCACGGGTTGTAGAACCCGCACCATGCTTTCCCCGTTGATCACCAAAAAACGTCGCTGCAACCCACTGCATCCTCCACCTGGATGATGCGGCGTCGATTTCCTCCGCCGAAGAATGGTGCCGCGCGTAAGTAGATGGCGTGGATGGCAAGTTGTCATCCAAATGCGTGACAAAACATGGAATAAATCCGGACCAAATTCCGGTTGGATAGTCAATAGAAATACGAGTAAGAATTGCATGACATTGGGGGCTTTATAAAAAACAGCCAGTAGTCGTCTTGCGTTGCAGATGCGACGGCTATCGCGCTTTGGGGAGGCGCCAATGGAGTTCCGTGCAAACGGAAAGCGCGTATCCTTGCTCGCGGCCATTTGCGTGCTCGCGAGCACCGCGTTCGCCCTGGCCCAGGAACGGCCGGCACCGCTGACGTTCATCGTGACCAGCGACATCGGACCTCACGATGTCAGGAGCGGGGTTACCCGCGTGGTCGAGGCGGTCGCCAGTATTGCGCCCGCTGCCGTGCGCGGCGACGTCAAGGTGCAGGGCGATCTCGCGTTCTGGACTGAAAGCGAACGTCTCAGCCTGCTGCCCGGTTCGAGTGTCTGGGGCGAACTGGAGCGCCGCGACCCGCAACTGGTGTGCGCCTTCGCCAGCGATCGTGCCAGATGCGATGCCGGTCGGCGCGCGGGCGAATTCTATCTGCCTCGGCTGCAGATCGTGCCCATCCCGACGACGCGTGTCGTAACCGTGTCGGGATTGAAGATCAGTAGCCGTACAGGGGATATTGCGACGGACCTCAAGCGCAGCATCTGCCAGGTGCACGTCGGCTGGAACTTCTACGCGACATCCGATCAGTCGGTCGACGATTGCTTCGTCCGTGTGGTGCCCCAGGCGGGTGGCCCCTATGGCCACGGCAGGGTGTGCGACAACACCAAGCTCAAGCCGAACACGAAATGCCCGCCGGAAAACATCGTATGGGAAATCGTCCTGCGCGTGACCAGCTTCGCGGTCGTCATCGATGGGCCGCTTGAGAAGCGCGAACGTCAGCGTTTGGTGGCGGCTGTACAGGACCTCAACATCAAGCGCACGCCCAAGAGCGGCTTCTATGGCCGCGTTGCGGTCTACGACGAGGCGCCCGGCGGCCAGAACCTGCACCAGGCCGGTGATGGGCACAATCAATGCATCGCGGCCGAGTTGTACGACAAGGTCGGCAGTACCGAGGAATGGACCCGCCTGCGCCAGCAGATCACGTTTCCCAATCCACCGCCGTCAACCAGGTCAGGCCGCACGGCACTGATCATCCTGGACCAGAACTACGATGCGCAATGCAAGAGCGTCGACGCCTCCCGCTGGTCCCGCGAGAAATGCGCCGTGGAGACGCAGGCGCTCAAGGCTCATCCCTTCCTGAGCGGTCAGCCGGTCAGCCGCTATCAGCCGGACGGCTGCCAGGGGCCGCGGCCGTCGTTCGACCATTCGGTATCGGTCGCCGGCCTGGTGGCGGGCGGCATCGCTGCGGCGACCGGCGGTATCCTGTCGGTGGGTGACCTGTCGCACGCCAGAACGCGTTTCGCCGATACAAAGGCGTATGCGTATCCTTATATGGGCACCATTCCGATCACGGCGCCGCTGGCCGACCGGTTCCTGTGGCTGCTGCCGCTGCAGATCACCAACGGTTTTGCGGAAGCGAAGTTTGCCGACCTTCTGGGCGTGACCGTCGGCAACGGACGTCTCTACAAGGGGGACAACAACCTCGTCTTTGCGTCCGTGCCGCACGACAGCGGCGGCCAGTGTCCCGAGAACGCATCGAGCGTGGATTGGAGTGTCGATCTCGCGACCGCGCGCTGCCGCTGCATGCCGGCCTGCCTGGGCCGCATCGATGCCGGCATTGTCGTGGCGCCATTGACCAAGGCGGGCAAACCGCTGCGGCTGACGCCGGACGGCGCCAACTACCTGCTGGGGCCGGGTGTCGCCCAGATCGCGGCGCCCGCCGACGGCTTGATCACGCCGTCGTTCGCCGAGGATGCGCCGGTGTTTCGTTATCGCTCGGGATCGTCGCTTGCCGCGGCGGTGGCCGCTTCGGCCGCAGGCCTGTACTGGCATCATGACCGGGATGCCGATCCGCTCGCCGTCATGGCGCGCCTTTTTTCGACGGCGGACATCGACGATCCCGAACTGGTGGACGTTGTCCGCTTCGGAAAACTGAACCTGACCCGATTGATGCTCCCGACAATCAACCCCATCGATGCCGAGGAGGAGCTGCTCGTTCAACGCCCGACCAGCAACCAGGAAGCCGCCGATGCCCGCCTGCCGGTCGAGCGCGTCAAGTTCGACTTCGAGACCGGTCTGTCGACCGCCACGGAGAAGATACGGCTGTGCCAGATGGAGGAGGGCAGTGCCTACCTCATCCTGGTGAAGAATCTGGCGACGGGTTCGGACCCGGTCTGTGTGCCGCTCAATCGGATGCTCAGGTTGCGCATGACCGTGGACAGCAGCGGCAATCCGGTGGCGTCTGCCGTCTTCTGGAATGGACGCGGCGTGTATCCGGCCGTGCGCATCCTGCGCAACCGCTACCTCTATGGCTGCTCGCTCGCGCCGCAGATGGCGCAGGGTGATAAGCCCGCCTGCCTGAGCCGCAAGACGGACAAGGATCCGGTCGGCCTTGATATCAGGGACACCGACATCCTGTTTCCCATCAGCTTCTCGTACCGCTGAGCCGCGCGATGAGGCGACGTGCCATACTGGTGGTGATCGCTGCCGCAGTGCTGGCGGTCATGGCGCCGGGCCCTGGCTGGGCCCAGGCACTGGCACGCTATGACGTCATTCTGAAAGGCGGCACGATCACGCCGTCCAGCGGGCCGGCCCGTGTGCTGTTGGCGCCGCAGGACGTGCCGGGATACCAGCGCTTCGAGCTGGTGGGGTTGACCGATCCGCAAGGCGACTGGCGGATCGAAATCACGACGCCATCGGGGCAGCAATACGCAATCGATGCCGCTTCCGTGGGCCAGTACCTGGCATACGGCAATGTCATCGAAATACCGGTGCGTCAGGCGGGAACGGTCGAGATTGTCGGCAATGCCGCGGCGCCGCGGATACGGTACCTGGCGATGCTGCGCCAGCGCCCGACGGGGGCGAACCTGTTTCCCTTTGGCGAGGTGAATCTCGATCCGGTGTCGAGCTGGTCGGCCGATCTGCGCACCCGGTTCGCACCGGCACTCGCCTTCATCGAAACCACCAGTCCCGTCGATCGCATCGCCTGTTCGGCATCGCAGATCAGCCCGGGCGTCTACCTGACGGCATTGCATTGCCTGGGCCCTCAGGTTGGCGCCACGTGCGCGCCGCACCCGTCGACCACCATCCGGGTGCATTTCGGTGCCGCGATCCTGGACGGCAATGGGCGCCCGACGGCGGCGGCGCGCGCCGGCAGTCAGATCGCCATGCCGGTTTTCTGCGGCACCGGCACGGCTGCGATGGCGCATCCCTGGCCGCTGGACTATGCCGTCGTCATGACGCCGTCGGCGTTTCCCGGCAGCGCGCCGGTGCGCGTCTCCCGGGATTTCGGCGGCGGCAACGCCAACCTCGTCGTCGGCGCCTACCTGCCGCTGTGGGGCTCCGGCATGCAGGGCGGCGTGAATCGCGACTTCGCGCCGGGCCTGTACCTCTCGCGCGATCAGGAATGCCGGGCGTACGCGGCGCAGAACGCCTACTGCCCCGCCGGCCACGTCGCGCATCACTGCGACACCGAGCCCAGCATGAGCGGATCGCCCGTCTTGCGCCGCGATACGTTGCAGCTGGTCGGTGTCCACTACTTCGGGTCGGCGCGGCCGAACTGCGCCGTACCGTGGCCTCTCGTGATCGAGCACATGGAGAAGACAGCGAGCACCAAGGTTCAGAAGCAGATTGTCGATGCACTGAAGCAATAAACACTGGGGTTTAGGGGGACAACATGAGGATGAGCACAGCAGGCACCGCCATGGCGGTGCTGGTGGCAGCGGCTGCTTGCGCGCCGCGCGAGGCCTACAAGGGCCCCATCGCGGACTTTGCCGAGGCGCACGACCGGCTGTCCAAGGCGGTGAAGATCGAGGTCGACAACGCGGCGACGACCGCGCGGATCGTGCATGTGCGCAAGCAGGTCTTCTCGGTCGTCGAGCAGGCCGGCCAACCCAACATCCAGCTGTTCTCCGCGATGCGGTTCGCGTGCGTGCCGCTGGTGGCGAAGAAGAACGCGGAATTCCAGCGCGACTTCATTGCCGCGACGGCCAGCAACCTGAAGCAGATTTCCGCGCCGCCGCCGGAGAAGTTCGAGGACCTGGTGAAGCAGCTGGGCGAGCGCTATGTGGTGCGGCCCGACCTGGCCTTCGATGCCACCGAGGCCGAGGGCGAGTGCGTGACCCTCTACCGCAGCCCCGACAAGTGGATGGCGCGCTATCCGCGCGCCGAGGGTGCGGAATCCATCGCCGCCGTGGTGGGCGCGGCCAAGGTGCTCTACAGCCTGATCTCCACGTTCGGCCAGATCGCGCTCGCCGAGGTCGATGACATCCGGCGTGCCCGGGCTTTGGCGAACTTCTTCAACGACGAGGCCAGCGTCGCGCAGCTGAAGGCCGGCAACGCCGCCCTGCGCGACATGCTGAAACGTCGCCTGGCCGTCGACCGCGCCGTCGCGCACACGGCCTACGAGGCGAAGCACGCCGAGCTCGACAAGGCCGTGCGGGCGCTGAGGGCGGGCAACGACGGCAAATGCGGTCCCTGGCGCGGTGCCGGCCCGGGCCTGAACAGCACCGCGTTGCCCGAGGATCCCCGCTTCCGCGCCTGCTTCGATGCTCTCTGGGCCGGCCTCGAACCCAAGCTGGAAGCCGCCCTGAAGGCTGCCGCCGACTACGATGCGTTGCTGGTTGCCGTCGAGGACAAGGCTTTCGCCGATCTCGACAAGGCGATCGACAAGATGAAGCTGCTGGCCAACGGCAAGATCGACAACGTCGACGAGCTGATCGCCTTCCTGTCGGCCGCGATCCGCATCATCAAGGCCGTCGAGCAGATCAAGCAGACTGCCGAATCCGACGATACCAAAGCGAAGATCAAGCAGATCAAGGACGCCCTGGCAAAGTTCCATTGATCCGCTGTCCGGCCACCTCGGAATGGCAACGCGCGGACTGATGTCCGCGATTGTCGGTCCAAGCGCGGCGAGGGATCGTGTAGGCCCCTGTCGGTAGTCACGGGTTCTGGCGGCGCGCCGCGGCAAGAAGGCGTCCGCGCCCTCCTGTGCCGGCTTTGGGGGCGCCGGCGCCGTGTTGATGCCCTCGCACAGTGGTACTGCCGATCACCGCGTCAGCGATGTCGGCCTGTGCGCATGGCTGCGCTTGCTACTTCGTAGCGGCCTTCACGGCCTCAAATGCCCGATCGGCAAACTCGCCCAAAGATCCCTTCTGCTTCCGGTAGTCGATCCCCTGGATGACGCTAACCGTCGTGCCATCGACAGCGATGCATTGCGCGACAAATGCCCCGCTGCCATCGCGTCCACCAACGACGGTAGCGAGTTGCCCCGGATAGTTTTTCACATCAACGCGCAGACCGGCTTGTCGTGCTGTCTGGGCCACGGCGTTGCTGCAGGTCTCGATGCTGAGTCGTGCGGCGGGTGTACGTTCAACATGATAGGTCAAATTGAAATCGACATTTTGGGCCAGGCCAGGGCCGGAAAATCCAAGGAGGCTGACAGCAAATGGCAGCAGAATGGCACGTGTCATCCAGAAATCTCTCATCAGGCAGCAGAGCGAGCGGAAATGTGACCGTCGCAACGGTGCGACATTGCACGCGCGGGACACTGGAAAGGTATTGCGGCAGGGATATGGCAGCCCGTGCGCCGCCGCATCAGCCTCCTGGCGGCTGTACCGCGCGGCGCGTGAAGTCGGCGTATCAGGCCGCCAGCTGCAGGACCCTGCGGTGGATCGCTCAATGCCGGTAAGGGAGATCATCAATAGCGCTGACGCCAACAGCGCAGGATCATTCGCTGCGCTCAGAGGCTGTGATCTCATCGCCGCGCGCTGTCATTCCGAGCGTAGCGAGGAATCTTTCAGCAGTTTTTCGCGCTGTTCGCGGCCGAAAAGATCCCTCGCTACGCTCGGGATGACAGGCGTGGGCTCAAAAAATCACAGGCTGTCAGCTGAGTCGTTTCAGAACGTGACCTGCTCTGGATCCTTTCCCGGTATCCGTCTTCGGTGAAGAGAAGTTCCGGCAGAAATGATCGCGATGTCGCTCCTGGCGCAGGTCGTTTCGCTCCAGACCAAGAACGCCCGGACGCTCGATTCTATAGTGCCGGTCTCGGTGTGGTGCCGATGATTTCGGTGCCGCACAGGCATGAGGCTCGCGCGTCCGTGCGAGCGAGCCAGGATGAAATCGCCGTGGGAGTTCACATGAAGAAGCAAACGCGAAAGGCAACACCTCGCAGTGCCGGCTCGTTGGCGGTCCGTGCGATCGGCGCGGTGATCACGTTGTCGACGGTGCTGACGATGATGGCCGCGCCGTCAGTCGCGCAAACGGTAAAATCGTGCGAGGAACTTGGCGGCACGCCCACCACCTCCATGCCGGGCTGCAATCTCAAGGCAGGAACCATGCCGTTCGAGGCCACGTTCACCGGCAAGTTCGAGAAAACTATCCGGCACAGCGCGCCGGGTGCGGTATTCAAGATCACCAGCAGGTTCGATCGCCCGGTCAAGATCAACAGTGCCCAGGTCTACGTCTACGACAAGGCCGGCAAGCAGGTCACGTTCATCATAGGGGACCGCAAGCCGATCTACCTGCAAGACAGCACTGCCGGCTTGATCGAGATCGCGCCCGGCGAGACCAAGACCTTCGTGCACAGTGTCCGCCAGGAGCATCTGCCGTCCGACATGGGGGCGCTGGAAGTCGCGTTCCTGGCGTGGACGACGATGGACGGCAAGACGACATTCCAGCTCCAGCTCGACTCCCGGCAGTTCGAGGTGCGGCCCAAGGGTGGCTGGAAGTAGCACCGACCCACGATTCCAGGTGGGGCAAGTGACGGTCCACCCGTCGCGGCAGGGCCGATAGCCCTGCCGCCCCCATCAGGTCCGCAACTTGAATCGCTGAATCTTCCCTGTCGCCGTCTTCGGCAGCTCCCCCACATACTCCACCCAGCGCGGGTACTTGTAGGGCGCCAGGGTCTTCTTGCAGTGCGCCATCAGCGCGTCGGTGAGTTTGGCACCGGCGTCGTTTCCGGGCTTCAGCACGATGAAGGCCTGCGGCTTCACCAGGCCGTCGGCGTCGGCGCGGCCGACGACGGCGCTTTCCAGCACGGCGGGGTGGCCGATCAGGCAGCCCTCGATCTCGACCGGCGAGCACCAGATGCCGCCGACCTTCAGCATGTCATCGCTGCGGCCTTCGTAGATGAAATAGCCGTCCTCGTCCTGGCGGTAGGTGTCGCCGGTGTCGAGCCAGCCGCCGACCATGGTCTCGGCCGTCTTCTCGGGCTTGTTCCAGTAGTAGGCAGCCGCCGACTCGCCCTTCATCCACAGCCGGCCGCTGTCGCCCGGCTTCACCGTGCTGCCGTCGGGATCGCGGATCTCGGCGACGTAGCCGGGCACGGCGCGGCCTGAGGTGCCGGGTCGATGATCGTCGAGCCGATTGCCCAGGAAGATGTGCAGCATCTCGGTCGAGCCGATGCCGTCGAGGATGATGGTGCCGGTCCTGTCCTGCCAGCGCCGGAAGATGTCCGACGGCAGCGCTTCGCCGGCCGAGACGCAGGCGCGCACCGAGCTGAAGTCGACAGCGCGCGTCTCGAGCGCCGCCAGCTGCGCGGCGTAAAGTGTGGGCACGCCGAAATAGAGCGTCGGGCGGAAGGCCTCGATGTTGGCGAAGGTCGAGTCGGGCGTCGGTCGCGCCGGATCGAGCACCGCGGTGCCGCCGACCCACAACGGGAAGGTCATGGCGTTGCCCTGGCCGTAGGCGAAGAACAGCTTGGCGGCGGAATAGCAGATGTCGGCCTCGGTGACGCCCAGGGTGCGCACGCCGTAGAGCTCGCTGGTCACCACCATGTCGCGCTGGCGGTGCACGGCGCCCTTGGGCCGGCCGGTCGAGCCCGAGGAGTAGAGCCAGAAGCAGTCGTCGGTCGGCTTGGCCGGATGCGGGGCGAGCGCCGGGCCGGTGGCATCGGCGCCGATGCTGGCGTCGTCGGTCACCTTCAGCGCCGGCGGTGCCTTGGCGCCGAGCTGGGCCAGCGCCGGTTCGACCTCGGTGGCGAACTCGGGCGAGTAGGCGACCAGGCGGCAGCCCGAATCGTCGATCATGTAGGCGTAGTCGGCGGCGCGCAGCAGGGTGTTCAGCGGCACCGGCACGATGCCGGCCTTGATGGCGCCCCAGAACAGATGGAAGAATGCCGGGCAGTCCTTGACCACCATCAGCACGCGATCGCCGGGCTTCAGGCCGAGCGCCAGCAGGGCACGGCCGGTGGCATCGACGCGCTGCGCCAGCTGGGCGTAGGTGACGGTCTCGCCCGTCGTGCGGATCGCCGCCTTGCCGCCGCGGCCCTCCGCGACATGCCGATCGATGAAGGGCACGGCGACATTGAACGACGCCGGGATCGTGATCGTACCGTCATCGCCGATCGTGACGTTTCCAATCATCCGCCCTGCCATGACGCTGCCTCCGATGGATTGTTGGGGATTCGTTAAGTCTTTGCCACGGTTCGGGCAAGAACCCTCTCCGCCCGCGACCGCGGGGGGAGAGGGAGGGGCCCATGCCGAAGGCATGGGAGGGTGAGGTGGGTGTTGGAGCCTGACGAGATTTTCCTGGCGAGGCCGCGTCTGGGTGAGGCACCCACCTCACCCTCCCATCGCGCTGCGCGCGACGGGTCCCTCCCTCTCCCCCCACGTCGTGGGCGGAGAGGGTATGATCGCTTGACATCGTTCATACGCTGGAGCCCGCCATGGCTGATTCGTATAACCTGCAGCGCTTCGTCGAGGCGCAGGAATCCGTCATCGAGCGAGTCCTGTCCGAACTGCGCGACGGCCGCAAGCGCAGCCACTGGATGTGGTACATCTTCCCGCAGGTCAAAGGGCTGGGAACCAGTGGCACCGCCTGGGACTTTGCCATCGGCTCGCGCCAGGAAGCGGTGGCGTACCTCAAGCACCGCGTCCTGGGACCGCGGCTGCGCGACTGCGCCCGGCTGGTGCTGGCGATCGATGGCCGCACGGCGCAGCAGATCCTCGGCACGCCCGACGACCTGAAGTTCCGCTCGTCGATGACCCTGTTTGCCGCCGTGGCGGCGGACAATGCCGTCTTCGTCGATGCGTTGCAGAAATACTTTGACGGCGCGCGCTGCGACTACACGCTCGACTTCCTCGAGCGGTACTGAGGTGCACGTCTGGCGACTGTCATTCCGAGCGCAGCGAGGACTCTTTCGGCGCTGCCGGGATCGCTCTTGGCGAAAAGATCCCTCGCTGCGCTCGGGATGACAGCCTGACGCCCATTTTTTTCGGGGGCCGATTTTTGGACTCCTTGATGCTCCTTGGGGCGTGCCCATATGGGCCGCACGCCGCCTTGCGGCGGGCGTGGTGATTGCCGGAGGCTGCATCAGGACAGGAGTCACGGCGATGATGGCGTGCGGTAACAAACGACAAGTCGAGCCGACATCACGCGCACGGATATTTGTTTGTTGTGATTGTTGTCATTGTTGTCACGCGTTTTGAGACCCGCGAAATGTCCCCGGGGACGCGGCCAGACGCTGTGTCGTCCCGAGCGCAGCGAGAGATCCAGGCGTGGCGCTCGGGGTGATAGCGGAGCAGGCCGGAGGGCAGCCGACGACGTGGACTCGGCAACATCGTCGGTTCCGTCGCGCCCTTAGTTGAACCGCACGTACTGGAAGTCGCCGGGCTGGTTGTTGATGCCGCGGGCGGGTGGGGCGATCCAATGGGCGTACTTGCCGGGCTCGATGACGGCAGCGCCCATCAGCGACTGCACGAAGGCGCGGTCCTCGTCGGTCGGCAGCCAGCGGCCGGCGTTGGCCGTCCACTCGGCCTCGCTCACCACCTTGCCGTCGGGCGACACGCGCACGTCGGCGAAGGCGCCGATGCGGCGGTTGAAGGTGCGGTGCGGCAGCTTCAGCTCGAACGGGATGCCGGCGCGCTCGATCACCTTGTTCCAGCGCAATACGCCGCGGGCGCAATCGTCGATGTAGTCCTGGCGCAGCCGCTCGTTGAGCGCCGACAGCGCCGGCACGCTGCGGTTCACCAGCTGGCCGTCCGCGAGGCCGAAGATGTCGTAGGCGGCGTCGCCCAGCTTGTGGTCGTCGTCGATCTTGGTTTCCAGGAACCGGCCCTTCAGGCCGGCGGTGTAGTAGTTGGCGGCGTTGGTCGACGCCTCCTGGCCGAACAGGTCGAGCGAGACGCTGAAATGGAAGTTGAGGTACTTCTGCAACGTGGCGAGGTCGATGCCGCCCAGCGCGCGCACGTCGTCGGTCTTGTGCTCGCGCATCAGCTCACAGGTGCGCTGCACGATGCGCCCGACACCGGTCTCGCCCACGAACATGTGGTGCGCTTCCTCGGTCAGCATGAAGCGGCAGGTGCGCGACAGCGGATCGAAGCCGGATTCGGCCAGCGAGGCGAGCTGGTACTTGCCGTCGCGGTCGGTGAAGAAGGTGAACATGAAGAACGACAGCCAGTCCGGTGTCGCCTCGTTAAAGGCACCCAGGATGCGCGGCTTGTCGGGATCGCCCGAGTGGCGTTCCAGCATGGCCTCGGCTTCCTCGCGACCGTCACGCCCGAAATAGGCGTGCAGCAGGTAGACCATGGCCCACAGGTGGCGGCCTTCCTCGACGTTGATCTGGAACAGGTTGCGCAGGTCATAGAGCGAGGGCGCGGTCTTGCCCAGCAGCCGCTGCTGTTCGACCGAGGCGGGCTCGGTATCGCCTTGCGTCACGATCAGGCGGCGCAGGGTGGCGCGGTGCTCGCCCGGCACTTCCTGCCAGGCCGGCGTGCCCTTGTTGTCGCCGAAGGCGATGGTGCGTTCGGCCTCGCGCTCGGCCAGGAAGATGCCCCAGCGGTACTCCGGCATCTTCACGTAGCCGAAATTGGCCCAACCGTTGGAGTCGGTCGAGATCGCGGTGCGCAGGTAGACGTCATAGGCGTGCGTGCCGTCGGGCCCGAGGTCCTTCCACCAGTCGAGGAAGCGCGGCTGCCACGCCTCCAGCGCCCGCTGCAGCCGGCGATCGCTCGACAGCTCGACGTTGTTGGGAATCCGCTCGCTGTAGTCGATGGCCATCATCAGCCTCCTGTGCGTCGATCGCGAAGAGAAGAAGAGAAGATTCACCGCAGAGGCACAGAGAACACAGAGAAACACAGAGGATACCGACCATGGGATACCCAGGGCGCGCCAACGGCGCGCAATCTTTCTCTCAGAGAATGCCTCTGGCGCACCGCCGGCGCGCAAATCTCATTTCTTCTCTGTGTTCCTCTGTGTCCTCTGTGTCTCTGTGGTGAATCTTCTCTTCGTCTCTCTACTCGTGCCTCAAACCCGTCCCTTGTCGTACTGCGCCTTGCGGCCCGAGCCGTAGAGCTGCAGCGCACCCTCGGGCCCCACCGCGTTGGGGCGCTGGAAGATCCAGTTCTGCCACGCCGTCAGGCGGGCGAAGATCTTGGTCTCCATGGTCTCCGGCCCGCAGAAGCGCAGGTTGGCTTCCATGCCGGTCAGACCGTCGGGCGAGTAGCTGGCGCGCTCCTCGATGGCGAGCCGCACCTCGTCGTCCCAGTCGATGTCGTCGGGGGTGAACGTGATCAACCCGCGCTCGTCGGCCGTGGCGGCATCGAGGTCCTTGCCGATCTCGGCCTTGAGCGCGTCGGCCGCCTCGGGCTCGGCGAGGAAGCGGCTCTGCAGGCGGCTCAAGCCGTTGCCCATGGGCAGCGGTCCGAAGTTCATGCCGGTCAACCGCACCGTGGCCTCGGGCAGGTTGCTGCCCTCCAAGGTGCCGTCGAGCATGAAGGAACGGTCAGCCGCCAGCACCAGTTCGAGCAGGGTGCCGGTGAAGCAGCTGCCGGGCTCGACCAGGGTGATCAGGCTGCGCGAACTCACGTCGATGCGCTTCAGCGTGCGCTTCCAGTAGAGCGTGATCTCGCGCACCAACCAGTGATCGGCGTTGTCCAGCAGCAGCGCGTCGTGGGCCGCGACCCGGTCGGCGTCGCCCGCGGTATGGAACACCCAGGTGCCGATCTCGCCCTCGTTCAGGCGCAGATGCAGGATGGCGTCATCCAGCGCCCGGCACAGTGCGAGCGACCACGACGCATCGCCCTGCGCCTGCAGCGCGGCGGCGTCCTTCGGCGGTGGCGCGTCAGGTGCCTGGATGCGGAAGTGCGCCGCGCGCACCTCGCGATCGATCTCGATGGCGAGGTGCGGGTAGCTGATGCGATCGCCATCGATGGTGCGCTGAAGCGGGCTGAGCGCGATGCCCTTGGCGCCGGCGCCCGCCGCCGCCTTGGCTGCCAGTGCCTCGGCGCGCGCCTGCACTGTCTCGTCGAGCTTGCTGCGCGGCACGACGGCGTCGACCAGGCGCCAATCGGCAGCGCGCTTGCCGCGCACGCCTTCGCTCACGGTGCAGAAGAAGTCGGCGCGGTCGCGGCGCACCTTGCGCTTGTCGACCAAGCGCGTCAGCCCGCCGGTGCCCGGCAGCACCGCCAGCAGCGGCAGCTCGGGCAGGGAGACCGCCGAGCTGCCGTCGTCGGCCAGAACGATCTGATCGCAGGCCAGCGCCAGCTCGTAGCCGCCGCCGGCGGCGGTGCCGTTGATGGCGCAGATGTAGCCCTGGCCGGAGAACTCGGTGGCGTCCTCGATGCTGTTGCGCGTCTCGTTGGTGAACTTGCAGAAGTTCACCTTATGCGCATGCGAGGACACGCCCAGCATGTTGATGTTGGCGCCCGAGCAGAACACGCGGTCCTTGGCCGAGGTCACCACCACGGCGGCAACCTCGGGATGCTCGAAGCGCAGGCGCTGGATGGCGTCGTAGAGCTCGATGTCGACGCCCAGGTCGTAGGAGTTCAGCTTCAGCCGGTAGCCCGGCTTCAGGGTGGCGTCCTCGCGCACGTCCATCGCCAGGGTCGCCACGCGGCCGTCCACCGAGAGCTTCCAGTGGTTGTAGCCCGCGGGCGCCGTCCGGAAATCAACCGTGGGCTCTGTCCCGTTGCCTGCCATGGGGTCCGCTCCCGATGGTTCGTTGGTGAATTGTGTAATTCGGTACTCAAATACGTATTTACTTCTACGCCCGTCTCGCCCACCTTGTCAACCGGCCTTTCCGGGCCTCAGTGGAGCACCCATGGCGTTGAAAAAGCAGAAGAGCGCGGAAGCGGTGGCCACGCCGGTCCTTGGTGTGCGCATCCGGGCGGCCGAACCGGCCGATCTGCCGGGGGTCATGGCCATGGACCAGCGCATCACGGGGGTGGCGAAGGCATCGTACTGGCAATGGGCCCTGGCGCACTATGCCGGCGGCACGGCCGACCGCACGTTCCTGATCGCGGAGGCGCCTGATGGGGCGCTGGCCGGCTTCATCATCGGCGAGGTGCGCGCCTGGGAGTTCGGCGCGCCGCCGGTGGGCTGGGTGTTCGCCATCCAGGTCGACCAGACGCTGCGGCTGGGTGGCGTCGGCACGCAGCTGTTCGACACCTTGCTGGCGCGCTTCCGCGCCGCCGGCGTCGATCGCGTGCGCACCCTGGTCGATCGTCGCGATCACCTGATCCTCTCCTTCTTCCGCAGCCAGGGCATGACCGCCGGTCCGTCGCTGCAACTCGACCTGGAGCTCGATCATGAGCCCGGGAGCGCGGGCGTCCCGCCCGCATCAGGCGAAAGCCCTGCTTTCGCTCGACATGAGCGGGCCAGAGGCCCGCGCTCCCAGGGAAGCCAATCATGAAACTCCAGATGGGCACGCGGCTGGGGCTGTACGCGGCCTTGGAGCTGGCGCGTGATCCGACACAGCGCCTGTCGGCGGCCGATCTCGCACGCATGTTCGGCGTCTCGGCGCACCACCTGGCCAAGGTGCTGCGCGACCTGGCACGCGCGGGCCTCGCCGAAGCCGAACGCGGCGCTGCCGGCGGCTATCGCTTCGCGGGCAACGCCAAGCGCACGACGCTGATGGACGTGGTCGCTCTGTTCGAGACCGAGCCCGGCAACCGCGCCGCCGAGCCGGGCGACGACACCGATGTCGGCCAGGCCCTGGGCCGCGTGCTGAGCGAGATCGACGAGATCGCCGAGGCCACCCTGCGCTCAATCAGCCTGGAGACGCTGCTGCGCCAGATGACGCGCGTGCCGCCGTCGGTGCGCGGCGATGCGCGCGAGCAGCCGCACCAGAGAGATGGCGCGTGACGGTGTCGGTCTGGCGGGTACCCGTCTATCTGCCTTATCTGCAGCCGCCGTTGACGGCGGCTGCGATCGACGATGCCGAAGCCAGGCTCGGGGTGACGCTGCCTGCTGCGTACCTGGATCTGCTGCGCGAGCAGAACGGCGGCTATGTCCGGTATACGTGGCCCGACACGGTCTCGCGGTCCGTCATCTTGGCTGAGAGGAGGCTTCGCATGAGGGCATTGTTCGGCGTCGGTGTGGCCGTCGTCGCGTTGGTCGTTGCCGCCCCTGCAAGGGCTCAGCAATCGTCCGGCCCTATCGAGATTGAAAGTGCGCTGGAGGGCCGCAAGACGATCACGCCCGACTGGCAAACCATCAATGCCCAGCCGCTGGGTAGCCGCGGCAATCCGGTGCGCGTGCATCAGCCTCGGGGCCAGCATGCCTACCTGCAGCGATTGGCCTGTCCCAACGGCAGCGCGCCGGCGTTCCGGCGCGTCGGCTCGTTCGGTGTCGGTCCATACTCGACGATCATCGACGGCTACGACGTCGACTGCGGCGGCACCAAGTCGGTCCTGTTCATGGACATGTACCACCCGGGCTACAGCGAACGCCGCCCCGTCCCGGGCTTCACGATCCGGGCGCCATAGTCAGTGACGGTTTGTCAGTGTGCCGGCGGACGGGCGCCGCGACCATGCATTCCACAGGCCGGAGAAGCGGCCTGTCCAACTGGATCTGAATGCATCGATTTCTTGGGAGAGAGTCTTGAGCGCACCCTTGAGATAGCCGTTCGTCGTTGTCAGCTGCGCGATCTGATCGTTGCGGTAAGCGATCTCGCCGGCGCGCTGTTCGGCCGTCGCCTGCGCTGCCGCAAGCGCGAGTTCGAGTTCCGCCAGGCGCTGATCATGAGCCGCAGTGTCGAGGGCATATTGTTGCGCCTGGGCCTCGGCGTGTGCGTGGCACGTCGCCAGTTGTTGCGCCTGGGCCTCGGCGTGTGCGTGGCACGTCGCCAGTTGTTGCGCCTGGGCCTCGGCGTGTGCATGACTCGTCGCCAGTAACCGCACATCTTCGGGACTCGGCTCGACGCTTCGCCGCTCGCCCGTGGTCGCATCGTAGATGTTGCGGCAAGGCGTGTGCTCATGCAGGCGTGCTGCCGGCTGCGGGCTGTCGCCGCCGTCGCGGCGAAAGACGGCGACGAAATCGTTCCAGCCGTCCTTTTGCCGTTCGGCCACGAACGACTCGACAAGGCGCACCGACCAGGGCTCGCCTGCCGTGAGCTGCTGCAGGGCGATGCCGGCATCGGGATAGAACCGCCAGCAGTCGATGGGGTAGCCATGCACAGGTCCGTTGGACGGCGCGTTGATGTAGACGTAGCCGCCCGGCCGGGTCACGCGGCAAATATTCGCGAACGTTCGCCAGAAAAGACGGTCGTGCTCGAACACCGAACTGGCGACCACCACGTCGACGGCATTGTCCTGCAGCGGGATGTCGGTCCCCGGCGCGGTGACGATGTCGACCCCTGGCCAGGTTCGAGATCGAGTCCGATGTAGGTCGCCGCGTCCGGCGCCGCGTCGCGCAGCGACCCGTTGACGTTCATCGCGCCGATTTCAAGGATCGTGCAGGGCGTGCGTACATAAAGCTGGAAGAACGATGACCCGATGGCGAACGCTGTATCATGCATCGCTACACCTAAGCCCGACGATGGCCGGCAACGCTATTACGTTTGAGTGGGTGTTGCCAGTTGGCCCCGATCCGGTTTGGCAACAAAGCGATAGAACGCTTCTTTAGTGTGCAGAATAATGACAGCGCACATCGTCGGGGATCGCGACCGGTCAGTCGCGACCGGAAGTGGCCGCGGTCCACCCGTCGCGCGTCTGCGGCAGCTTCTTGCCCAGGATGGCACCGGCAACGACGTTGCGCAGCACCTCGGCGGTGCCGCCGCCGATGGTGAACATGCGGACGTCACGCGCCATGCGCTCCAGCGGCAGCTCGCGCGAATAGCCGCGGGCGCCGAAGACCTGCAGCGCGTCGTTGACGGTCTGGATCGCGGCCTCGGCGGTGAAGACCTTGGCCTGGGCCGCCATCAGCATGTCGGGGAAGCCATCGCTACCGCTGCGGGCCGCCTTGTAGACCAGGGCCTGCGAGGCGGCGAGCCGGATCGACATGTCGGCGAGCTTCCACTGCAGGCCCTGGAATTCGTTGATCGGGCGGCCGAACTGCTCGCGCTTCTCCGACCAGTCGAGCGCCAGCTGATAGGCGCCCTGGGCGATGCCCAGCGCCACCGTGGCGGCGCCGACGCGCTGGCTGTTGTAGGCGTTCATCAGGTCGGCGAAGCCCTTCTTCAGGCCGCGTGGCGGCATCACCAGGGCAGACGGCGGCAGCTCCATGTCCTCGAAGGCGATCTCGGCCTCGGGGATGCCGCGCAGCCCCATGGTCGGTTCGCGCTTCACGATGCTGAGGCCGGGCGTTTCGTCGCGGATGGCAAGGAAGCCGCCGATGCCCTCGTCGTTGCCCTGGGCGTCGAACACGTGCGCGAAGATCAGGTGCAGGCGCGATACGCCGCCGCCGGTGATCCAGTGCTTGCGGCCGTTCACCACGAAGCGGTTGCCGCGGCGGTCGGCGCGCGTGGTCATGGCATTGGCATCGGAGCCGGCGCCGGGCTCGGTGATGCAGATCGCGGGCTTGTCGCCCGACAGCACGAGGTCGGCGGCCAGCCGTTTCTGGTCCTCCGAGCCATAGGCCATGACGGCGCTGATGGCGCCCATGTTGGTTTCGACCGCGATGCGGCCGGTGACGGCGCAGGCCGACGACAGCGCCTCGATCACCAGCACGGCATCGAGCCAGCTCTTGCCCTGGCCACCGTGGCGGGTGGGGATCGTCATGCCGAGCAGGCCGGCCTCTTTCAGCAGCGCGACATTGTCCCAGGGATACTGCTCGCTGCGATCGACCTCGGCGGCGCGCGCCGTGATCGGCCCGCGCGCCAGTTCCAGGGCGCGCGCCTGCAGGGTCTTCTGGTCGGCGCTGAGGTCAAGCGGCATGGAGGCTATCCTGGTGCGTGTTTCTCGTCATTCCGAGCGCAGCGAGGAGTCTCCATAAAACGGAGACTCTTTTTCGAGGAGATGTCTCGCTGCGCTCGACATGACAGTTTTGACCAACCATCACGCGGCCACCACCGCGGCGCGCTCGCCGCAACTGTAGATCACGGCCGGCTCGGCACGGCCGCGCACGGTTACGGTGCCGATGCTGTTGAAGATGAAACGCTCGCCGCAGCGCTGGCGCGTGGCGTCGGATACCAGGATGCGCGTGCCGTGCGTCTTGTTGAGCTCCTGCAGGCGCGCGGCGGTGTTCACTGGATCGCCCAGCAAGGTATAGCTCAGCCGGTCGCCGGCGCCGACCGTGCCGCCGATCACCAGGCCGGTGTTGATGCCGATGCGCGTGCCCAGCGCCACGCCGCCGGCGAACGTGCGGCCGGTTACGAGCCGGTCGATCTCGACAGCGGCGGCGACGGCAGCGTTGGCGTGGTCCTCGTTGGCCAGCGGCAGGTTGAAGCTGACCAGCAGGCCGTCGCCGATGAAGTTGTTGACCACGCCGCCGTTGCGCTGGATCGGCTCCAGGATCAGCTCGAGGTATTCGTTCACCGCTGCCACCAGGGTATCGGCCGGCAGGCGCTCGGCGATACCGGTGAAACCGTCGATGTCGGTGAACAGCACGGTGGCATCGCGCGCCTCGGCCTGGATACGGTTGCTGTCGCCGGTCTGCTGGATCAGCGCTGTGGCCACACTCTCGCTGACGTACTTGCCGAAGGTCTCGCGGATGCGTTCGCGGTCGCGCAGGCCCTCGACCATGCGGTTGAAGGCGCTGGTCAGCGCGCCGATCTCGTCGTTGGACGTCACCGGCACGCGCATGGTGAGGTCGCCATCAGCCACCTTGGCCATGCCGCCGGTCAGGAGGTTTACCGGCCGCAGCAGGCTGCGGATCACGAAGAAGATCGCCACCGCCATCGCCAGCAGCGAATCGACGACGTCGACCATGACCTCGGTGCGCAGCTTGTCGCCGTCGTAGCTATGGATATCGATCAGGATGGCAGCCAGCGGCGCCACGGCGATCACCAGCAGCGCGACGCCGAGCTTCGAGGCGTAGCGGCCGTAGTAGAGCTCCAGGTTGCGGCCGAAGTGGCGGAACAGGAAGACACACAGCTTGGCGAGATAGTCGCTGGCGAGAAAGTACGTGTAGGTGAAGAAGAACAACGTGACGATGATGATGGTCGCGATGCCGTCGGCCAGCGGCGGCCACGGGAATGCATCCGACTCCGCCGGCAGGAACCAGGGCGCGTAGATGCGAAAGGCCCACAGGGGCAGCATCAGCAGCCCTATGTTGCGGGCCGAGATGATGGGTAGCTGGGTCAGCGGTCGCTGGATATCGTCGAAGCTGTTCTGGCCGTGCAAGAAGCGGTCGACGGGGGCAAAGACGGTGCGCGCCAGCAGCAGGTTCACCACCAGCAGGACCAGGGCACCGGAGATCAGATTGCGCGGCATGACGCGCCAGGCATCGGCCACGACGCAGTACAGGACCGTCATCGCCGCATCGATGAGAAACACCGACGACATCATGAAGAAATACCGGCGGCGGATGCCGGCGATCTCGGAGGGGGTCGGCGGAGGCAACGCGCTCATGTCTCTACCTTAATCACCTCCGGGCCGGGTGTCTCGGCATGCAGACGTGCCACCTCTGCGGCACGGTGTTCCAGCACGGCCCGCTGGTTGATGTATCCCTTATCCGTGATCTCGTTGGCGTCGATGCCGGGCGGCGCCGCCAGGATCAAGGCGCAGGCGATGCGTGTGGAACTGCCGGCGTGAGACCGGTTGTGTGCCGCAAGGCCGCGTGCGATGGCATCGCGCACCTCAGGGCGGCCGATCAGGTCGGCCAGGGTCGCTTTCGGCCCGGCGTCGGCGCACAGGGCGGCACAACCGGCCGGGTTGGGGAAGATCAGCAGCCCGATGGCATCGCGATCCTGACCGGTGACGACACAATCCTGGATCACCGGCGCGCCGGCGGCGATGGCCGCCACCCGCAAGGCGCCGACATGCACCCATGTGCCGGAGCTGAGCTTGAAGTCCTCGGCGACGCGGCCATCGAAGACGATGCCTTTGGCCGGGTCGGCCTCGTCGTGCAGGCGACCGGCATCGCCAATACGATAGAAGCCCTCGGCGTCGAAGGCCCCGCGTGTCTTGGGCGCATCACGCCAGTAGCCCGGGGTTACGTTGGGTCCACGCACGCGCAGTTCCATCTTGCCGGCATTGGGTGTCAGCAGGATGTCGGTGCCGGGGACCGGCAAGCCGATGATGCCGGCGCTGTCGATACGCCAGTGCACCGCGGTGGCGCACGGTGCCGTCTCGGTCGAGCCCCAGGCCGACACCATGGTGGCGCGCCGTCCCGTGGCGGCGACGGACAGCGCCTCCAGCCGTTCCCACAGGTTCTGCGGCAGGGCGGCACCGGCGTAGAGGATCAGGTCGAGCTGGCTGAAGAACCGGTCGCGCAGGGTTTCGTCGCGCTCGAGGAAGGGGATCACCATGTCGAAGCCGCGCGGCACGTTGAAATAGAGCGTCGGTGGCATGTCGCGCAAATTGGCCACAGTGCGCTCGATCAGGCCCGGCGCCGGCTTGCCCTCGTCGATGACGTAGGTGCCGCCATGGTAGAGCATCATGTTGAAGTCGTGGTTGCCGGCGAACGTGTGGTTCCACGGCAGCCAGTCGACCAGGACCGGCGGCCGGTCGCGGCCCATGAAGCGGTAGGTCTGTGCGATCGCCTGCTGGTTCGAGCACATCATGCGCTGGGTGTTGATCACACCCTTGGGCAGGCCGGTTGAGCCGGAGGTGAACAGGATCTTGGCGACGGTATTGGGCGTGATGGCGGCGAACGCTGCATCGACGGCAGCGTCGGGTCGAGTGGCCAGCAGATCGGCGAGGCCGACCACGACTTCGACACCGTCGAGCAGCCCTGCGGCGCGCAACGCGGTCAGCGCCTTGGCATAGGCCGCGCTGTCATCGACGAACAGCAGCCGCGGCGTCAGCAGGCGCACGACATGCAGCAGCTTGCTGAAATCCTGCGACATCAGGGAGTAGGCGGTCGACACTGGTGCCACCGGTACGCCGACCTGCATGGCACCGAGCGCCAGCAACGCGTGGTCGATCGAATTGCCCGACAGGATCGATACCGGCCGTTCGACCGAGCATCCACGCGCCAGCAAAGCCGCGCCGAGGCTGCGCGCGGCGCGCGCGGTGTCGGTATAGGTCACACGCCGCCAGCCGCCGTCCGCCGTGCGCTCGACCAGGAACACGCGATCGCCATTCTCGCGCGCCTGTTTGTGCAGCATGTCAGGCACCGACCGGGGCGCCTCGGCCAGTGCCACCGGCGAGCGCAGCAGCAGGCCGCCGTCCGGCCGGCGCTCGACGCTGACAGCGGGTGGCGCCAGGTCGATCTCGGCAAAGGGTGCTGCCAGCACGGCGGCACGGTCCGGCAACGACATCTTCATCCTCGTTTTCTTCCTCCTGGGAGCGCGGGCGTCTCGCCCGCATCAAGGCGAAAGCGCTTCGCCTGACATGAGCGGGCCGAAGGCCCGCGCTCCCAGGGATCACAGCCCCAAATACGCCTGCCGCACGCCGTCGTTGTCCAGCAGTTCGGCGCCGGTACCGCTCAGCACGATGCGGCCGTTCTCCAGCACGTAGGCGCGATCGGCGAGTTTCAGCGATGCCATCACGTTCTGCTCGACCAGCAGGATCGTGAGCCCTTCGCCATGCAACTGGCGCACGACGCGGAACACTTCCTGGGTCATCGCCGGCGACAGGCCCAGCGACGGCTCGTCGAACATGATCAGCTTGGGCTGGCCCATGAGGCAGCGGCCGATCGCCAGCATCTGCTGCTCGCCGCCGGACAGCGTACCGGCGGCCTGCTTGCGCCGCTCGGCCAGCCGCGGAAAGAGGGTGAAGATGCGCTCCAGGGTCGCTTTCTCCAGGGCGCGGGCGCGTTTGGGGGCGGCGCCCATCTCGAGGTTCTCCAGCACCGACAGGTTGGGGAACACCTGGCGGCCTTCCGCGACCTGCCCGATGCCGCGTTCGACCACGTCATGGCTGGGGCGGCCGGTGATGTCGATGCCCTCGAAGGTAATGCGGCCGGCCGACGGGCGCTGCATGCCGTGGATGGTGCGGATCAGCGAGCTCTTGCCGGCACCGTTGGCGCCGACGATGACCACGATTTCGCCCGGCTCGGCATGCAACGACACGCCGGCCAGGGCCTGGGCGTCGCCGTAGTGCAGGTCGAGGCCGGACACGTCGAGCATGTCAGTGACTCTCCTGGCCGAGATAGACCTCGAGCACAGCGGGATCCCGGGTCACGGCCTGCGGCGTGCCCTCGGCGATCTTCTCGCCATGGTGGAGCACGACGATGTGCTGGCTGAGCGCCATCACTGCGCGCATGACATGCTCGATCAGCAGGATCGTGATGCCGGTGCGGGCGTTGAGGTCCTTCAGGAAGGCCACCATCTGGTCGGTCTCGGTTGGGCGCAGGCCGGCCATGACCTCGTCCAGCAGCAGCAGCCGCGGTCCGGTGGCAAGCGCGCGCGCCACCTCCAGGCGCTTGCGGTCGGGCAGGGTGAGGTTGACGGCGCGCACATGGCGCCGGTCGTCGAGGCCGAGATCGCGCAGGATCTGGCGCGCCGCGGCCCGGGCCTCAGGTACGTGCGACGTGCGCGCCAGCGCACCGATGGTGACGTTCTCCTCGACCGTGAGCCCCATGAACGGCTTCACGATCTGGAACGTGCGGCCGATGCCGGCGCCGCAGATCTGGTCGGGGCGCAGGCCCGCGATCGAGCGGTCATCGAGGCGGATGTCGCCGGTGTCGGGCGCGAAGACGCCGGCGATCATGTTGAAGCACGTGGTCTTGCCGGCGCCGTTGGGGCCGATCAGGGCATGAATGGCGCCGCCGGGGACGTCGAAGGCGACATCGCTCACCGCGCGCAGGCCGCGGAAGCTCTTGCCGATGCCGCGCACGGCCAGATGCGCGCCGCTCACGGCCGGTCCTCGCGTTGCCGATCGAAACCGAGGCGGCGGGCCAGCCATGGCCAGACGCCGTCGCGGCGGAACATCACGATCAGCAGCAGCGCGATGCCGTAGCCGATCTGCTTGAGGCCCGCGGTCTTGACGTCCCAGGTGTTGGCCAGCCACTCGGCCAGCGACGTGAACAGATCGCCCAGGCCGACCAGCAGGGCGGAACCGATGATCGGCCCGAACAAGGTGCCCAGGCCGCCGATGATCGGCGCCAGGGTGACCTCGATCGAACGGCCCATCGAAAAGGCCGATTCGGGAAACAGGCTCTTGTAGTAGAACGCCGACCACACGCCGCCGATCGCCGTCAGGCCGGCCGAGATCAGGACCGCCAGCAGCTTGGTGCGCAGCACGTTGATGCCGGCGGCCTGGGCCGCTTCGGGGTCCTCGCGGATGGCGAGCCAGTAGTAGCCCAGCCGGCTGGTCAGCAACCAGCGGCACAGCACGAAGACCGCGGCGGCCAGGGCCAGGATCACGTAGTAGAACAGCAATGGGCTGCCCTGCAGGTTGAACGCGCTGCCGTCGGCCTCGACCTTGAGGAACAGGCCGCCCGAACCGCCGACCCACTTGAAATGATCGAACAGGATGCGGGTGAATTCGGCGAACGCGATGGTCAGCAGCGCGAAGTAGACGCCGGCCAGCGAGAAGCGAAAGCCCAGGAAGCCGATCAGGCCGCCGGCCAGCATGGCGGCAGCGACGGCGACGAAGACACCGAGCCATGGCCCGATGCCGAGGTTGACGTAAAGCGCCGCCGCCACATAGCCGCCCAGCCCGAGATAGATCGCATGGCCCAGCGACAGCTGGCCGGCGAAGCCCATCATGATGTTCCAGGCCTGGCCGATATAGGAGAAATAGACCACCAGGATCAGGATCGACAGCCAGTAGTCGCCGGCCGACATGAAGCGCAGCAGGAACGGCGCCACCACCAGCAGTGCCGCCAGCAGGCCGAGCGCGCCCAATGCGCGGGCCGGTACGCCGTCGGTCAGCCGCCGCCAGATGCTCATGAGCGGCGCGCGAGCAGCCCTTGCGGGCGCAGCAGCAGGACGATGATCAGCAGGCCGAAGCTGAAGACGCTCTTCAGCGACGGCTGCAACAGCACGCCGGCGACGGCCTCCGACACGCCGATCAGCAGGCCGCCGGCCAGCGCGCCCGACATGCTGCCCAGGCCACCGACGATGACGATGACGAAAGCCAGCAGCGTGTAGTCGATGGCAAGGAAGGGATGCACCTGCACGATCAGCAGCATCAGCGCGCCGGCGGCGCCGACGCAGGCGGCGCCGATGCCGAAGGTGAGGGCATAGAGCTGCCGCACGTCGAGGCCGACCACGAGGGCGCCGATATGGTTGTCGGCGGCGGCGCGGATCGCCTTGCCGGGGCGTGTGCGGGTGAAGAACAGCCACAGCAGGCCGGCCACCACCAGGGCGGCCAGCGCGGCGTAGACCCGTACGGCATCCAGTACCAGCGGGCCGATGTTGAAGGAGTCGAACATGTAGTCGACCTGCACGCCGTGCGTGTCGGGCCCGGCGATCGCGAGGCAGGCGTTGACCAGCAGGATCGCCACCGCCAGCAGCAGCATGAACTGCATGTGCTCGGGCAGGCCGATGAAGGGGTTGATCACCGTGCGCTGCAGGACGTAGCCGAACACGAACAAGGCAGCGGCGACGGCGGGCAGCGAGACCAGCGGATCAAGCCCCAGCCGGTCGAACGCCAGCCAGGCGAGGTACATGCCCACCACCATCATTTCGCCGTGGGCGAAGTTCACCACCCGCATGACGCCGAAAATGACGGATAGCCCCAACGCCATCAGCCCATAGACCATGCCGGTCAGCAGGCCCATGGCGATGGCTTGCAGGAGCGTGACGACGAACTGTCCCGGATCAGCCGACATGGTGGGCTGCTTAGCAGGGCGTGCGCGGACAGGGAAGGGCAGCGGGCAGGCGGCAGCTCACCGGCCAGCCCTTTGACGGATCGTGAACACCCCTGCCTCCCGAAGCTTGTCTTTTTGATCGCGGATCCTTAATCGGCCTTATCGCGGCAGCGCACACCCTGTCAATTTCAGGTTGGTCACAGCCGATCACGATGGCCTGGAAACCGCATGAACGACACCGCTTTCGACCTCGACGCCTATCTGGGCCGGATCGGCTACCGGGGGCCGCGGACGGCAACGCCGGACACGCTGCGCGCGCTGCACGACCTGCATCCGCGTGCCATTGCGTTCGAGAATCTTGATCCGTTCCTGAACCGTCCTGTCGCGCTCGATCCGGCCGCTCTGCAGCGCAAGCTGCTGTCAAGCGGCCGGGGTGGCTACTGCTACGAGCAGAACCTGTTGTTCAGCCACGCGCTGGCGGCCCTGGGATTTCGCGTGGCCGGGCTGGTGGCGCGGGTCGTCTGGAACCAGCCGGGCGATGTCGTGATGCCGCGCAGCCACATGCTGCTGCGTGTCGAGCTTGATCGCACGACCTACATTGCGGATGTCGGGTTCGGTGGCATGACATTGACAGCGCCACTGCGGTTGGTCGCCGGCCTCGAGCAAGAGACACCCCTGGAAGCGAGCCGCCTCGTTGAGGCGGATGGTGCGTTCACGTTACAGGCGAAGATCGGCGGCGCCTGGACGAGCATCTATCGCTTCGATCTGCAGCAGCAGGTCCAGGCCGACTATGAGATCCTGAACTACTTTCTTTCGACCCATCCGTCGTCGCACTTCGTCACCAACCTCATTGTCGCCCGGCCTGTGGCCGATCGCCGGCACGCGCTCTTCAACCGTCGGCTGACCACCCACCACCGCAATGGTACCAGTGAACGGCGGGAGCTTGCGAACGCGGTGGAACTCGGCGCCGTGCTGGACTCGCTCTTCGGCCTTGTGTTGCCCTCCGCCGTGACGATCGATGACGTCTGGGCCCGCCTGAAGGGCTAGCTTGTGCCGGCGGCCCGGTGATACCCGAGGCTGGCGCGCAGCAATTCTCGCGAGTAGGGGTGCGACGGCTCGCCGTGTCGCAATGCGTCGACGGTCATCTCCTCGACGATGGCGCCGCCCTGCATCACTGCCAGCCTGTTGCAGAGGTGGGCCACCACGGCGAGGTTGTGGCTCACCAGGATCAGGGTCAGATCGCGGGCGGTCCGCAACCGGGCCAGAAGGTTCAGCACTTCGGCCTGGATCGACACGTCGAGCGCCGATGTCGGTTCGTCCAGCAGCAGGATCGACGGCTCGAGGATCAGAGCGCGGGCGATGGCGACGCGCTGACGCTGGCCGCCAGAGAGCTGGTGCGGGTAGCGGAAGCGAAAGCGCGGACCCAGCCCGACGTCATCCAGTGCGCGCGCGATGCGGGCCTCGGCATTGTCCAGTCCGTGGATGGCGATCGGCTCGGCCAGGGTACGGTCGACCGTGTGACGCGGGTGCAGGGATCCGAACGGGTCCTGGAACACCATCTGCACCTGGCGATAGAAGGCCTTATCGCGCATCGGTCCGATCGCGCGCCCGGCGATTTCGATGCTGCCGGTCCAGTGCGGGTTCAGCCCGCTCAGCACGCGCAGCAGGGTCGACTTGCCGCAGCCTGACTCGCCCACCAGGCCAAAGATGTCGCCGGCCGCCACGGTGAACGACACGTCGCTGACCGCCCGCACGTTGCCGAAGCTGACATCGAGATGGCGGACGCTGATCATCGGCGCGTCGCCAGCCAGGCCGGATCGCGCGTCAGCACCGGCAGGTCGCGGCCGGCGGTGTCGATCGTCGGCAGCGCGGCGAGGAGTCCGCGGGTATAGGGATGGGTCGCCTGGTGCAGGGCTGATGCCGGCAGCGTCTCCATGATCTGTCCGCCATACATGACCAGCACGCGATCACAGAACGAGGCGACGAGGTTGAGATCATGGCTGATGAACAGCAGGCCCATGCCGCGGCGGGTGACGAGATCGTCGAGAATGGCCAGCACCTGCATCGATACCGTGACGTCGAGCGCCGAAGTCGGCTCGTCGGCGATCAGCAGGTCCGGCTCGGGGATCAGCATCATGGCGATCATGACCCGCTGGCCCATGCCGCCCGACACTTCATGCGGATAGAGATCGTAGACGTGCTCGGGATCCCGGATGCGCACATCGGCCAGCATGTCGAGTGCACGGCGCCGGGCCTCGCTGCGGCCGACACGGTGATGCATGCGATAGGCTTCCGCGATCTGGCGGCCGACGGTCATGACCGGATTGAGCGAGAACTTGGGGTCCTGCATGATCATGGAGACACGGCGACCCCGCACGCTGCGCAGCGCCGCCGCGTCGGCACCCAGGAGATCGAGGTCGCCCAGGGCCAGCCGGTCGGCGGTGACGGTTGCCGATGCCGGTAGCAGGCGCAGGGTGGCGCGGCCCGTCACCGACTTGCCCGATCCCGATTCGCCCACGATGCCCAGTCGTTCGCGGCCGACGTCGAAATCGATGCCCCGCACCGCCTCGACGATCCCCCTCGGCGTGTCAAAACGCACACAGAGGTTGCGGACCGAGAGGAGCGGCGGCTGAGCCATCAGGTCTGCTTCGGGTCGAGCACGTCGCGCAAGCCGTCGCCCAGCAGGTTGAATCCGAGGCTGGCGACAAAGATCGCGATACCCGGCATCGTCGCCACCCACCATTGTTCGAGGATGAAGCGACGGCCGGTGGAGATCATGGCACCCCACTCGGGCGATGGCGGCGTCGCGCCCAGGCCGAGGAAGCCCAAGCCGGCCGCGGTGAGGATGATGCCTGACATGTCCAGCGTGACGCGGGCGATGACCGACGACAGGCACAGTGGCGCGACATGGCCGAAGATGAGCCGCCCGGTCGACGCACCCTGCAGGCGCACGGCGGCGATGAAATCCGAATTGCGGATGGCCAGCGTCTCGGCCCGTGACAGTCGCGCATAGGCGGGCCACGCGGTGAGCGCGATGGCGATGACGCCGTTCTCGATGCCGGGCCCCAACGCGGCCACAAACGCCAGCGCCAGGATAAGCCGCGGGAAGGCCATGAAGATGTCGGTGAATCGCATCACGATGCGGTCGAACCAGCCGCCGATGTAGCCCGCGGCGCAGCCGACAACGAGGCCGAACGGCGCCACCAGGATGACCACCGCGACGACCATGCCCAGGGTGATGCGCGTGCCGTAGACGATGCGCGAGTAGATGTCGCGCCCCAGTTCGTCGGTGCCGAACCAGTGTGCCGCATCGGGCGGCCGCAGGCGGATGTCGAGATTCTGGGCCGCCGGATCATGCGTCGCCAGCAGCGGTGCCGCGATGGCCACGATGATAAGCACCAGCGAGACCGCAAGGCCCGCGACCGCCAGCCAATTGCCCCGGAACGACAGCCATTGCAGGTAGAGCCGGCCCAGGCGTGCCTGGCGTCGTGAGGTTGGCGTGTCGGCGACCAGCCAGGCGCGCAGGATGGCGGCGCGGCTCATCGCGTCCTCGGGTCGACCACGCGATAGATCAGATCGCATGCCAGGTTGAGGCCGAGATAGACGGCACCGACCACCAGCGTAGCGCCCAGGACGGCGTTCATGTCGGCGTTGAGCAGCGAGACGGTGAGATATTGGCCCAGGCCCGGCCACGAGAAGATGGTCTCGGTCAACACCGAACCCTCCAGCAGGCCGGCGTAGGAGAGGGCAATCACTGTGATCAACGGCACGGTGATGTTGCCGAAGGCATGGCGCCATACCACGCGCGCCTCGGACATGCCTTTGACACGCGCCGTGGTGATGTATTCCTGGCGCAGCTGTTCGAGCATGAAAGCGCGGGTCATGCGGGCAATGTAGGCCAGCGAAAAGTAAGCCAGCACACCGGCCGGCAGCAGGATGTGGCCAACGGCGTCGCGGAACACCTCCCACTCGCCCTGCATCGCCGAATCGATCAGCAGCATGCCAGTGACCGGCGTCACGATGTCGTCGAACGCCACGTTGATGCGCCCGGGGCCAGGCACAAGATGAAGTTTGGCGTAGAAGACCAGCAGGCCGACCAGGCCCAGCACGAAGACAGGAACCGAGTGCCCGATCAAGGTGAGGAACCGGATCGCCTGGTCGATCTTGCCGCCCTGGCGGACGGCGGCCAGAACGCCCGCCGGTATGCCGGCGGCGACGCCCAGGATGGTGGCGATGGTGGCCAGTTCCAGGGTAGCCGGGAAGAAGCGGGTGATGTCCTCGAGGACCGGTCGGGAGGTCATCACCGAGCGACCGAAATTGCCCGACAGGATCGCTGTGCAATAGCGGAAGAACTGTTCGTAGAGCGGCCGGTCGAGGCCCAGCTCCAGGCGCACGCGCTCATAGACATCGGCTGACGCCTGGTCGCCGACGATGGCGATCACCGGGTCGATCGGCATCACCCGGCCGATCAGGAACGTGACCAGCAGCAGACCCAGGAGCGTGAGCGGCAGGGTGACCAGCCAGCCGCCGAACGAGGCGAGTCGCGTGCGCCGCATGCGCTTGCCGCGCCGATCAGGTCTTTGTCGTCTCGCGGTAGTAGATGCGGTCGTTGATGGGGCCGATATCGAGTCCGCTGACACTGGCGCGCATGGCGGCCACTTCGATCGCCTGCAGCAGGATCATGAAGGGCGACGAGCGCTGATGCTCGCGCTGCAGTTCGATATACATTTCGGCCCGTTTCTCGGCGTCGCGTTCACGCACCGCCGCTGCCACCTTGGCGTTGAGCTCGGGCACGCTCCAGGAATTGCGCCACGCCAGGGTCTTGGCGCGTGCATTGTCGCTGTTGTCCGGGTTGGAGACGAAGGCCTCGGTGTTGCTGTGCGGGTCCATGTAATCGGGCGACCAGTACAGCATCAGCATCTCGTGCTGGCGCGCCCGCATGCGGGTGATGACCTGGCGCTGTTCGCCCGGCTGCAAGGTGAGCTTGACGCCGACCTGGGCGAAGGTCGCCTGGATGGCCTGGGCGATATCCGCCCAGGGCTGGATGTGGCTGTAGTCGAGCGTGACGGTGAAGCCGTTGGGCAGGCCGGCTTCGGCGAGCAGGGCCTTGGCGCGGGCCGGATCGAAGCGGAAAGGCTTGTCGTCGATTGCCCCCAGGAAGCCCAGCGGCAGGAAAGCCTGATGGACGTCGTAGGTGGTCGAGACGATGTTGCGCTGAATGGCGTCGTAGTCGATCGCGAATTTCAACGCTTCGCGCACCTTCGGCTTGGCCAGCTCGGGATGGCGCTGGTTCATGCACATATAAATCACGGCCGCCTTGCGCGAACGCTGCACCTTGTAGGCTGAATCGCTGGCCAGCGACTTCAGCTGGTCGGGTCCGAGATTGCGCGCGATATCGACATCGCCGCGCTGCAGCAGCAATAGCTGACTTGCCGGCTCGGCGACGTGTCGGGTAACCACCCGACGGTTCTGGACCTTTCCCGGGTAGTGAGGATTGGCCTCCAGCGTGACCGTCTCCGACGCGCGCCAGGCGCGCAGCGTATACGGACCGGATCCGGCCGAATGGGTCTTGAGCCAGCCGTTGCCCCAATCGTCGCCCTGCTTGTTGGCCTCGACGATCTTACTGTCGACGATGGCGCCGACGTTGGCCGACAGGCAGTAGTGGAAGAAGCTTGGTGAAATCGGCTCGCCGATGGTGATCACCACGGTGCGCTCGTCGGTGGCGCGGATCATCTGCGTGGCGTTCTGCGCATTGAGGCCGAACTGCGTGAGGATGAAGGCCGGCGTCTTGTTCAAGGTCACGGCGCGGCGCAGCGAGTATTCGGCATCCTTGGCGGTGATGGGGTTGCCGCTGGCGAACTTGCGCCCTGTCTTGAGGCGGAAGGTATGGGTGAGGCTGTCGGATGAGACCTCCCACGACTCGGCGAGTTCGCCCACGATCTTGTCCGGCGCCGTGTTGTGCGTCGTCAGCAGCTTTTCGTAGATGTTGGTGGTCGTCTCGTTGCCTTTGAACTCGAACGACTCGTGCGGGTCGAGGCTGATGATGTCGTCGAGCTGCGCCGCCATGACCAGCGTATCGCGCGGTGTCTGGGCCAGGGCATCGCGCAGGGGCCAGATGGCCGGGGCTGCCAGCAGGGACGAAGCAAACGTACGACGACGGATCATGGCCGGTACCTCCAGACACAGGCGTCTGCGACAGGCGGTCAGAGTAGTGAGACCTGTCGGTGGGTACCACAAGTTTGTTGCCTTACCTTTCTCCCCCCGCAGGCGGGGGAAAGGATTCAGGTCCTCACAGCCTCGCCCGGTCGTGCGGGGCCGTGTAGTCGACCGGCGTGCCCTTGGGGATGATGCCGGTGGGGTTCAGGCGTCCGATCGACCAGTAGTTGGCGATGTAGTGGCGCGGCTTCACGGTCGCGGCGATGCCGGGGACCTGGTAGAGCTCGCGCATGTAGCCCGACAGGTTGGGATAGTCGGCGATCCGCTGCCGGTTGCATTTGAACAGCGGGAAGTAGGCCACGTCGAAGCGTACCAGGGTCGGGAACAGGCGCCAGTCGGCCTCGGTGATTTGTCTGCCGACCAGATAGCGCTGCCGGCCGAGGCGGGCCTCGAGCTCGTCCAGAGCTTCGAACAGCGTGTCGTAAGCCGCATCGTAGGCCGCCTGCGAACGCGCGAAGCCGCAACGATAGACGCCGTTGTTGATCCGTTCGTACACGAAGTCGTTGACGTGGTCGATCTCGGCCCGCAGCGGCGCCGGATAGAAGTCCGTGTCGTCATTCGCGATATGGTCGAACGCGCTGTTCAACATGCGAATGATGTCGGACGACTCGTTGTTGACGATGCGCCTGGTGTGCGTGTCCCACAGCGTCGGCACCGTGACCTTGCCGGTGTAGTGCCCATCCGATGCCGTGTAGGCCTGGTGCAGGTGATGGAAGCCGTTGACCGGATCGGGCGTGCTTTCGGGCAGGTCAGGGCGCGTGCCGAAGGCCCAGCCTTCATCGTCCATGCCGGTGGAGTAGGCCACGCTGATGGCGCCCTCCAGGCGTTTCAGGGCCCGGTATATCAAGGTGCGATGGGCCCAGGGGCAGCCGTAGGCGGCGTAGAGATGATAGCGACCGGCTTCGGCCTTGAACCCGGTGGCGCCATCGGCGGAGATACGATCGCGGAACCGGCTGTCGGCACGCTTGAATTCGCCCGACGGGCCGATCTCCTGGGGCAGTTCCTCCTGGGCTCGCCAGACGCCGTCGATCAGAACACCCATGGCAACCTCCATACGAACGCTGATGCCCGCGATCGCAGGATCACGGGCATCGCACTGGCTGTTGGAATGCGTGCGCTAGGCTGCCGCCGAGTGGGCGCCGCGACCAAAGATCTTGTCGAGCATCTCCGGCGCCGCCTTGTCGAAGGCCGTCGTCTTTGTTCGCACATCCTCGACCGCGGCCAGGGCTTTGACGACAGCGGGTCGCGAGGCGATCGCGGCGACCCAGGCCATCAGCTTGGGATAGTCCTGTTCGGCCGCCTTGCCGAGAAACATGCCCACCCCGCGGGCCCAGGGGAAGGTCGCAATGTCGGCGATCGAATAGTCGGCACCGCCCAGCCACGGCGCTGCACTCAAGCGCTGCTCCAGGACGTCGAGGACGCGCCGCACCTGCGTGCGGTAGCGATCGACCGCGTAGTCGTTGCCCTTGGGCGCGAAGCGCATGAAGTGCACCAGCTGACCGAACATCGGCCCGACGCCCGTCATCTGCACCATCGTCCACTGCAGCGCGTCATAGCGCGCGACGCCATCCTTGGGCAGGAACTGGCTGGTCTTGTCGGCAAGGTAGATCAGGATCGCACCGGACTCGAAGACCGTATAGGGCCGCCCGCCGGGGCCTTCATGGTCGACGATCACCGGCACCTTGGCGCTGGGATTGAGCTTGGTGAATTCCGGCTTGAACTGGGCGCCGCCGAACACGTCGATCGGGATCACCTTGTAGGGGAGCTTCATCTCCTCCAATGCCAAGTAGATCTTCACCACGTTCGGGCTGCCCATGCCATAAAGATCGATCATCAATCCCTCCACCGACGATAGCTGCTGCATCGCGTGCCGGCCGGTTGCCATCTCCGAGGCATTCCATGCCGATCGCTACAGAAATCAATCCCGCGCTTGCACCGGCCTGTCAACCGATTTATTGATCGATCGTCACAGAAAGGAAATCAGGATGGCGGAACGCGGCCGTCCACGCAGTTTTGATCGTACGGCGGCGCTGCGTCAGGCCATGGATCTGTTCTGGAAGCGGGGGTACGAAGCCACCTCGTTGTCCGATCTCACGGCGGCCATGGGCATCAGTTCGCCGAGCCTTTACGCCGCTTTCGGCTGCAAGGAAGCGTTGTTCCGCGAGGCTGTCGCGCTCTACAAGACGACCGAAGGTGTTGGCGCGCGACGCGTCCTGACCGAGGCACCGACGGCGCGCGCTGCCATCGAGGCCATGTTGCGCGCGGCGGCCGAACGGTTCACGCAGCCCGGCAAGCCGCATGGCTGTTTCGTCGTGCTGGGCGCCGTGAATTGCAGCGAGGAAAGCGAGCCTGTGCGGCGACATCTCGCGGAGTACCGGTCCGCCATGCTCGACGGGGTGCGCCAGCGTCTCCAGCGCGGCGTTGACGACGGAGAACTGCCCCGCCAGTTCGCGGTCGATGCGGCGGCGACGTTCTACGTCACGGTGCTGAACGGACTTTCCCTGCAAGCGCGTGATGGTGCATCGCGCGCTGCCCTGAACGAGATCGTCGATTGCGCCATGGGGGCCTGGGATGGCCTCCTGGGAGCGCGGGCGTCCCGTTCGCACGCACCCATGACGAAGCGCGGAGCGACCCAGCCTGCCGCTCCCCTGCGGGTGGGACGCCCATAGGCGCTAACTTACGATAAACGGCGGGAAGGATCTCCTGCGTCGCCGTCGTGGC
>NZ_VOHA01000032.1 GCF_007859315.1 Reyranella sp. CPCC 100927 | reverse complement strand
GGTGCGCTGCAGCTCGAGGGCGCCGGGCCGCGCGATCCGGCGATCGCGGTGGTGGCGCCGCTGCGCGGCCGGGCGCTGCAGGCGGTGCGCGAGGAGGGGATGCCGCAGGCCGGTGCCGTCGTCTTCGTGAGCCCGCGGCGCGCCGCCGACATGGCGCCCACCGTGCTGGCGCAGCTCTATGGTTTCTCGCCGGCGGAAAGCCGGGTTGCCCTGCGCATCGCGCGCGGCGAGCCGATTCCCGCCGTCGCCGCCGCGCTGGGTCTCAGCATCAACACGGTGAAGACCCACACGCGCCAGATCTTCGACAAGACTGGGGTCCGGCGGCAGGCCGAGTTCTGCGGCGCGCTGGCGCCGCTGCAGCTGTTCAGTGCGGCGGACCGGGAGACGTCTAGTCCTGCATGATCTCCACGGCGCCGTCGTAGACCGAGCCTGTGCCGGGGATGGCCGGCGCGCCCGCCGGCAGCCCATAGGTCGCCCCGCCGACGCCGGCCACGTTGGCGGCGTTGTTCACCAGCACGGGGGGAATGTTGTTGAGCGGGATGTTGGGCAGGTCGGGGCCGATGGTGGCGATCGTGGCCGGCGCCACCACGGCGTGGGCCTCGATCCACCCGGGTATCGCGGCGACCGCGCCCCATGACGTCGCCCACGCGCCCGGCGCGGGTTTCGCCACGGTGACGATGCGCCAAGTGACCTTGATCATGTTCGGGGCATAGGAATAGAGGTCGCCCGCCGCCGGCACCGCAGCCCAGGGATCGGTCGATGCCTGCACCCAGTACTGCAGGGCGTACCAGTAGTTGTTGTGGCCGCCGTTGCTGTGGAGGTCGAAGGCGCGGAAGTTCTGCAGGTAGGTCTTCATGCGGGCCTCGACCCACTTGTGGTTGGCGTTGCCGCAGGACGTCATGGCCACGAGGTTGTTCCAGTTCGCGCCGCTGCCGCTCCATTCGCCGTTGATCAGATGGGCCCGCACCCAGGTCTCGTTGGTATCCTCGGTGAACGTGAGGCCCGGCCCGCCCATGCCGGTCCACGGCGTGTCCCAGCCGGGACCCGTCGCGCTCGGCGCGTTCTTGGTCGCGAGGCCGGGCATGGTCAGGTCAGGGCCGAGCAGGGCGTAGGCGCTGGTGCCGCCGAAGGTGCGGCCGTGCCGGATCGCCAGCGGCCCCGGGGTGTCCCGGCGCTTGGTGAACAGGTTTGAGTCCGACGTCCATTTGCCGACCGAGTATTGGATTTTCGTCATTCTCTTTGTCCCTTATGCATTTGCGAGCAGGCCTTATGATGCCACTATAGATGTTGCATCTATCGGACGGATCGCCCTTGCCTTGTGGATGTCGGGGAACGACGTGCCTGTTTTCCGGGCCGGATCCGTCGCCCAGGCCCTCTTTGCCCGCATGTTTGGTCTTCGCGGGTCGTTCCGCAGTGCGGCCGTCCCTTTCGGCCCTGCGCTTGCATGCATGTACACCGGCTTTTAACCTGACAGACGACCTGGAATGACGCGATCTGAGGCAGTGAGATGAAGTTCACGGGCACCAAGGACTATGTGGCGAGCGACGATCTGCGGGTCGCGGTCAACGCGGCGATCGCCCTGCAGCGGCCGCTGCTGATCAAGGGTGAGCCGGGCACCGGCAAGACGGTGCTGGCGCACGAAATCGCCAAGGCGGTGAACGCGCCGCTGATCGAGTGGCACATCAAGTCGACGACCAAGGCGCAGCAGGGCCTCTACGAGTACGACGCCATCACCCGCCTGCGCGACTCGCAGCTCGGCGACGAGCGCGTCAAGGACGTCAAGAACTACATCAAGAAAGGCAAGCTGTGGGAGGCCTTCACCGGCACCACGCGTCCGGTGCTGCTGATCGACGAGATCGACAAGGCCGACATCGAGTTCCCCAACGACCTGTTGCTCGAACTCGATCGCATGGAGTTCTTCGTCTACGAGACGCAGGAGGTGGTGAAGGCCACCCAGCGGCCGATCGTGATCATCACCTCGAACAACGAGAAGGAGCTGCCCGACGCCTTCCTGCGCCGCTGCTTCTTCCACTATATCCGCTTCCCCGACCGCGAGACGATGACGCAGATCATCAACGTCCACTTCCCCGACATCCAGCGCAACCTGGTGCGCGAGGCGATGACGGTGTTCTACGACATCCGCGACGTGCCCGGCCTGAAGAAGAAGCCCTCGACGTCGGAGCTGCTCGACTGGCTGAAGCTGCTGATGGTCGAGGACTTGCCGCCCGAGGCGCTGCGCAACAAGGATTCGGCCAAGCTGATCCCGCCGCTGCACGGCGCGCTGCTCAAGAACGAGCAGGACGTGCACCTGTTCGAACGGCTGGCCTTCATGGCCCGGCGCGAGAAGAACTGAGTTTTCATACCCCCTCCCCTTGTGGGGGAGGGTAGGGTAGGGGGGCCGCACGCGAGGCGCCTCGTCTGGAGCCCCCTCCCCGACCCTCCCCCACAAGGGGGAGGGGGACAGGATCGGAGCCGCCCCATGTTCGTGAACTTTTTCCTGGAGCTGAAGCAACAGAAGGTGCCGGTCTCCATCAAGGAGTTCCTGGCGCTCATGGAGGCGATGGACAAGCACGTCGCCGATTACAGCGTCGATGATTTCTACTATCTGAGCCGCTCGATCCTGGTGAAGGACGAGCGCAACATCGACAAGTTCGACCGCGTGTTCGGCCACGTCTTCAAGGGCCTGGAGGCGGCCGCCGCCGAGGGCACCACGGCCGAGATCCCCGAGGAGTGGCTGCGCAAGCTGGCCGAGAAGCTGCTGACCGACGAGGAGAAGGCGCAGATCGAGGCGCTGGGCGGCTGGGAAAAGCTGATGGAGACGCTGAAGAAGCGGCTCGAGGAACAGCAGAAGCGCCACCAGGGCGGCAGCAAGTGGATCGGCACCGCCGGCACCTCGCCGTTCGGCGCCTACGGCTACAACCCCGAAGGCGTGCGCATCGGCCAGGATAAGAACCGCGAAGGCCGCGCCGTGAAGGTGTGGGACAAGCGCGAGTACAAGAACCTCGACGACACCGTCGAGCTCGGCACCCGCAACATCAAGATCGCGCTGCGCCGGCTGCGCAAGTTCACGCGCGAGGGCGCCGAGGTCGAGCTCGACCTGCCCGACACGATCCGTCGTACCGCGAACAACGCCGGCTACCTCGACATCAAGATGGTCCCGGAGCGGCGCAACAAGATCAAGCTGCTGGTGATGTTCGACATCGGCGGCTCGATGGATGCGCACATCAAGATCTGCGAAGAGCTGTTCTCGGCGGCGCGCACCGAGTTCAAGCATCTCGAGTTCTTCTACTTCCACAACTGCCTGTACGAAAAGGTGTGGAAGGACAACCGCCGCCGCCACGTCGATTTCATCCCGACCTGGCAGCTGATGCACACTTATCCCGCCGACTACAAGATCGTGTTCGTTGGCGACGGCTCGATGAGCCCCTACGAGATCGCCTATCCCGGCGGCAGCGTCGAGCATTGGAACGAGGAAGCGGGCCAGGTCTGGATGCAGCGCATGACCGACCTCTACGAGAGCGCGGTGTGGCTGAACCCGGTGCCCGAGCGCCACTGGCAGTACACGCCCTCGATCCAGCTGCTGAAGCAGCTGATGAGCGACCGCATGTACCCGCTCACGCTCGACGGCCTCGACAAGGCCATGCGCGAACTGAACCGGTAGGAAGAAGGAGGCCGCCGCTGCACGGCGGCCGCGTTGTTCCCTTCTCCCGCAAGCGGGAGAAGGTGGCCACCGCGAAGCGGTGGCCGGATGAGGGCCTCGGTTGCTGTCGTCCTGAGCGAAGCGAAGGACCTTGCGGTGGTTTGATCAGTCAAAGGCGGCTCTGGTGACGACTGGGACCGCGCCGCTCCAGCGGCGCTCATGATCCGGCGCGACGCGTGCCGGTGAAAGCATTCGCTTTCGCCGGAGGTGCGTTGCTGGAACGGCGCGGTCAGATCCGTCATCCGGTAGACCCTGGGCTGATCCAACTGCCGCAAGGTCCTTCGCTTCGCTCAGGACGACAAAAAACCCTCACCCTCCCGCGCTGCGCGCGGGCCCCTCCCTCTCCCGCTTGCGGGAGAGGGTTAATTACTGCGGTGTGATTCCTAGCCGCTTCACGATGTCGAGCAGGACCGGGCCTTCTTCGCGCACGATGCGGGTGAATTCCTTGTGGCCGACAGCACCGTCGTCGATGCCGAAAGTGTCGAGGATGCCGCGGATCTTGGGTGAGGTGCCGCCCTCGACCATCAGGTCGGAGATGCGGTCGACCACCGCCTGCGGCATGCCGGCCGGGCCCAGCAGGCCGCCCCAGCCGGCACGCACCTGGAACGCCGGCGACGTGACGCCCTGCTCCACGAAGGTCGCCACGTCGGGCAGCTTCTTCATGCGGGTGGTGAGCGGTACGGCGATCACGCGGCCGGTGCCCGATTGCAGGACGCTGGCGCCGGCAAGGTAGCTGCCGCTGCAGGCCTGGATGGCGCCGGCGGCGAGATCCTGCCACATCGGCGCCTCGCCGCGGTAATGCACTGCCTCCATGGTGAGGCCGAACTGCCGGTTCAGCTCCGCGATCGCCATGTGCGCGTAGGAGCCGATCGAATAGCTGCCGACGCTGGCCTTGTTGGCGCGCGCCCAGGCCACGAACTCCTTGATGTTGGTGGCGGGCACCGACTTGTGGACCACGAAAGGCAGGTGCCCGCCGCTGGTCATGGCGATGTAGACGAAATCCTTCTCCGGATCATAGGGCAGGGTCTTGTAGATCACGCGGTTCATCACGACCGTGGTCGTGATGGTGTAGAGCAGGGTGTAGCCGTCGGGCGCCGAGCGCGCCACCATCTCGGCGCCGATGATGCCGGCGGCGCCGGCCTTGTTCTCGACGACGATCGGCTGACCCAGCTTCTGCGACATGTACTCGCTGTGGGCGCGCGCCATGGTGTCGGTCAGGCCACCGGCAGGGAAGCTCACGATGACGCGGATCGGCTTGGACGGCCATGCATCGGCGCGGACAATCCGCGGCGCGCCGAGCGTTGCCAGAGTCGCGGCGCCGGCGGCGCCTTGCAGAAATCCACGGCGGCGGGTGATGCCCATCGTTCCTTCCCAGTCGTCGTTCTTATCGCTCCCGCCACTCTGCCATGGTTCCGGGCTATTGGCTTTTGCACCGCGGCACGGTGCCGAGAAAGTCCTCGAGCACCGCGATCAGCGCCTTGGGCTGGTCGCCCTGCACGGCATGGCCGGCGCCCTCGATGCGCACCCAGCGGCCGTCGGGCACCGCGGCGGCGAAGCGCGCGGCATCGTCGTCGGACATCACGGCGCTGTTGCCGCCGCGCACCACCAGCACGGGGCACCGCAGCGCGCCGACCCGCTCGCGCAGGGACGTGATCCAGCCTTCGGCGACCTTGAGATCGGTCGGCTGGCGCAGATCGGTCTTCCACATCAGCCGGCCGTCGGCGCGCCGCCGCAGGTTGTGCAGCAGGCTGCGCCGCAGCAGGCGTGCGTCGCGCTGCGGATTGAAACGCAGGGCGGTGGCGACGAAGTCGTCGAGCTGATCGAGCGTCGAGACCGTGTGCATGAAGTCACGGATCGGCCCGGCGCCGGCGATGTTGATCCAGGGCCCGGCATCGATCGCCACCAGTGCCGATACCGCGTCGGGTCGGGCGAGCGTGGTGTAGAGCCCGTTCAGGCAGCCCATCGACATGCCGACGATCACGGGTTGCGCCAGGCCGAGCGCATCGATGAAGGCGGCGATATCACCGGCCTGGGCGGACGGGCTGTAGTCGCCTTCGTACGACCATTCGGAATCGCCATGGCCGCGCTGATCGAGCGCCAGGCAGCGGTAGCGATCGGCCAGCGCGTCGCAGACCAGCTCCCACGTATGGCAGGTCTGGCCGCCGCCATGCAGGAACAGCAGCGGCGGTGCGTCCGGCGCGCCCCACGCGAGATAATGAAACCGCATGCCGCGCAGAACGATGTGATGCGACGTCATGGGCCGCGGCGGCCGGTCGCCCAGGCCCGCCAACGTCGCGCGCAGCCGGTAGTAGGCCGCATCGTCGGCCGGGTTGAACGCAGATGCGTCCGACATCGTGTGATCCTCCGGGCGAGTTACCTTGAGTCGTCTTACTTAGACTAGTCTAAGTAAGAAATTCGGTCAATATTGCCCCATGTCCGGGAGGATGATGGTGGTCAGACGCAGCCGTCGCAGCGCCGACGAAGCCAAGGCGGAGATCCTGAAGGCGGCGGAGCGGCGATTGAAGGACGGCGGTCCAGAGGCGGTGCGCGTGCAGCTGGTGGCGCGCGACGTCGGCCTGACCGACGCCGCCGTGCATCACCATTTCGGCAGCCGCGAGGGCTTGATGGCGGCCTTGCTGCGCCACTGCGCCCGCGATCTGCGGGCCACCCTGCAGTCGGATATCGCGGGCTGGCGCGGCGGTGTGCCGGATCTGGCGCGGCTTGCCGACCTGTTCGCCGACTTCTACGAGCGCCGGGGTTATGCCCGGCTGGCCTTGTGGCTGTCCCTGACCGGGGTGCGGGACAAAGGTGGCGGCATATTGAACGACCTGGTCGACGCGCTGCACGCCATCCGCGTCGCGCGGTTCCAGCAGGCCGGTCTTCGTGCACCCGAGCGGGCCGATACGCAGTATCTCACCGCGCTCATCCACACGACGGCGCTGGGTGACGCATTGCTTGGCGACGCCATGACGCGCAGCGCCGGGCTGTCACCCGGTACCGCCGCGCGCGTCGGGTTTCGCCGCTTTGCCATCCAGGTGTTCGAGCGTTTGCTGGACGCGCCGCGCTGATCCCTAGGTGCCCACGCGCAACGGTGCCGTCAGCCCGCGCAGGCAGGCGATCACCGACAGCGCCGTGATCTTGCCGGTGCGCGGGTTCTCCTCGCTGGGCACGTTCTCGATGCGCAGGCTGAAGCGGGCGCTGTCGGCCTCGACCTCGATGGAATGCGTGTTGCGATCGACCGCGGGATCGGCCCAGATCTGCAGCCGCGTGCGCTCGGGGCCGATGCCGGCCAGGCCCAGCGCCGCCGCGACGTTGACGTTGGCCGGGAAGCCCCTGGCGCCCTCGACCGCGTTGCCCTCGAAGACGCACTTGGCCTCGGTCAATCCCGCCAGACTGATGCCATGCTCGACCAGGTAGGGCGCGCCGTCGAGTCCGCCGGGCGGCTTGCGCGTGATCATGGTGATGCGCTCGATCTTGCCTTCCGCTGCGGCGCGCACCGCGTCGAGGCCCAGGAGCGCGCCGGTCGGCACCACGATGCGCGCGCCGGTCGTCTGGGCGCGGGCCACCAGGCCGAGGTGCCGCAACAGGGCGCCAGCGTTCACTGTCATCAGCATGCGGCCGGCATCGACGACTTCCGTTGCCAGCGTCGCGAACGAGGCCGAAGGCGCGCAGTCGACGATCACGTCTGCGGCGTCGGCCAGCGCCGAGAGTTCAAGTACGGCCGGCGCGCAACGCAAGGCAGCGGCCTGCGCCGCCGTCTTGCTCTTGTCGCGGCCGGCGACCGCCACCAGCGTCAATCCGGGCAGACCGGCATCGAGCGCCTGCGCCACCTTCAGCCCGATGGCGCCCAAGCCGGCGATGGCGATACGCAAAGGTGGACGGGCGACCGACATGTCGATTTCTCCTGGTTGCTGTCATCTACCGTCCCCCGGCAGGGAAGGACAGGGATTACAGCGCCCCCAGGACGCCAACGAGCCGGTTTTCAGGCGCTGGCGCTGGGCCGCGCCTTCACACGCGCATGCCAGGCGACGATGTTCTTCAGTTCCGGGTTGATCGGTTGGCCGACGCCAGCGAAGAAATCGACGAAGCAGAACAGCAGGATGTCGGCCAGGGTGAAGCGGTCGCCGGCGATGAACTGCTTGCCGTCCAGCAGCTTGTCGAGCCAGGCGAGCTTGTCCTGCGCCGTCGCCTTCAGCCCGGCCGCCGCTTCGGGCAGGCAGCGGATGCGGGGCTGGAACATCTTCAGCCCTTCGGCGAAACGGAAACCGTTGGCCATCGGCTCGCAGATGTTGAGATCGACGCGCCGGGTCCACATGTGCGTCTCGGCGCGCTGCTGCGGCGTGTCGCCGATCAGCGACGGCGTGCTCTTGTGCGTGTCGTCGAGGTATTCGCAGATCGCCGTGATCTCGGCCAGGATGGTGCCGTCGTCCAGCTCCAGCGCCGGGCTCTGCCCGGACGGGTTCTTCGCCAGGAAGGGCTCGCGCCGGTTCTCGCCGCCGCGCAGGTCGAGTTCGACGGTCGGCAACTCGATGCCCTTCTCCTTCATGAACATGCGCACGACCTTGGGATTGGGGCCGATCGAATTGTACAGGCGCATGGCGTTCCCTCGCGTTCTTGGCCGTTGGTGACGTTGCCAGTCTAGCGGATGGCGGGCCGCACGGCGCAAGCCCGGAATGGCCTTCTTTCAGGGGCGCGTTTCGATGGGCGCAGGGTGGTCGCCTGAAAGTGTTCGGCATCGTTCGCCGAATTCCAGTATGACGCCGCGATTAGCGATGCGCGGGAGAGCCATCATGCGATCGCTCAAGGGCCTCTGTCTGTGTCTCGCTGTTGCCGGCTGGCCCCTGTCGGCGGCGGCCCAGGTGATCGTGACCTTCGATCATCCCGAGACCTACACCGATGCCGGGCTCTATGCCGATTTCGGCAGCAAGGCACGCGAGCCCGCGATGCGCGGCATCAAGGAGCATCTGGAACGGCTGGGGCAGCGCTTCCTGCGCCCGGGCCAGAAGCTCACGGTCGATGTGCTGGACATCGATCTCGCCGGTCGCTTCGAGCCCTGGCGGGCGCTTGCCTCGCATGTTCGCTTCATGCGCGACGTAACATGGCCGCAGATCAAGCTGCGCTACGTCCTGGACGACAATGGCGTGGTGCGCGCCAGCGACGTCGAGATCCTGAGCGATCTGAACTACCAGGCGCGCATCGGCCCCTACCTGACGAGCGATCCGCTGCGCTACGAGAAAGCCATGATCGAGGACTGGTTTCGCAAGCGGTTTGTCGCAGACCGATCGCGGTGATGCTTTCCGCCGGGGATCGGTGTTGGTCTGCACAATATGCAACGGCGCGAGGATTCACCGGGAGTGAATCGTGGGTACCCGGCTTCGGTCGCTGCTTCCGATGCGTCGCGACGTGAGCGCACACTGGTGCTGGATTCGAGGCGTTGACCGAGGCTCGATCACCCGGTCGCCGTCGAACGGACCGGGCTGTATTATAATCCTGTTGCGCCGCTGGGCCGACGCCTGAACATGGCGGGCGGCGGCTTGACGCATGGCTGCTTGATTGCGAGTGACTTGCAGTCGCGGTAGTGTTTCCTATCGGTGTGGCCTGTGCCGTATAAGACGGGCACGTAGGCATTTGTTCACTGGCCGGCCGTCGACCGACGCCACCTGAGAGTTCGTGATGCATGTTGCTGCTTTGATGACGTCCGATCGCGTCCGTCGCCTGCGATTGAAGGCTGGCGGCGCCGCGCTGGCACTGCTTGGCTTTGTTTACGCTGCGGCGGCCTGGGCGCAGGAAGCGACACCGCCAGGGCCCACGCCAACCCCCACGCCGGCGCCTGTCGACGTCGCGCCGGCGGTGGTGCCGAAGCTGCCGGTCGACCTTTCGCCTTGGGGCATGTTCCAGAACGCCGACATCGTGGTGAAGGCGGTGATGATCGGCTTGGCGTTCGCGTCGATCGTCACGTGGACCGTGTGGTTGGCCAAGAGCCTGGAACTGTGGTCGGCCAGTCGCCGGGCGCGCCGGGCGATGGCGGCACTCGAAGAGGCGCCGACCCTGGCTGAGGCCACGCTGAAGGTCGGCGCTGACCGTGCCACTGTGCCGGTGCTGGTGCGGGCCGCGTCGGCTGAGGTGCGGGCATCGGCCGACATGATGGCCGATGGCGTGAAGGAACGCGTCGTGTCGCGGCTGGAACGCATCGAGGCCGCGGCCGGGCGCGCCATGACGCGCGGCACGGGCCTGCTGGCCACGATCGGTTCGACAGCGCCGTTCGTCGGCCTGTTCGGCACGGTCTGGGGCATCATGAACAGCTTCATCGGCATCTCCAAGGCACAGACCACGAACCTCGCGGTCGTGGCGCCCGGCATCGCCGAGGCCCTGCTGGCCACCGCGATCGGCCTGGTCGCGGCGATTCCGGCGGTGGTGATCTACAACGTCTTCGCCCGCGCCATCGCCGGCTACCGCATGCAGCTGGCCGATGCGTCGGCGGCGATCCTGCGCCTGGTCAGCCGCGATCTCGATCGCGGTTCGTTGCCGCTCAGCAAGGCTGCGGAGTAGGCCGATGTCAGTCCGCCTGCATCACGGCGACGACGATATGGTCGAAAGCCATGAGATCAACGTCACGCCGTTCATCGACGTGATGCTCGTGCTGCTGATCATCTTCATGGTGGCGGCGCCGCTGGCCACGGTCGACGTGCCGGTCGACCTGCCGGTGTCGAACGCGCAGCGCCAGCCGCGACCTGACAAGCCCATGTTCCTGACGGTGAAGGCGGATCTCGGCCTGACGCTGGGTGACGATGCCGTGACGCGCGAAGCGTTGGGCGCCGCCCTGGACAAGGCCAGTGGCAACGACAAGGACAAGCGCGTCTTCCTGCGCGCAGCCAAGTCGGTCGACTACGGCGCCTTGATGGAGGTCATGAACGCGCTGCGCACCGCCGGCTACCTGAAGGTGGCGTTGGTCGGCCTCGAGACCGGAGAGACCAAGTGATCAACGGCCGCGAGGCGCTGCGCTGGGGCTTGGCCTTCGGGGTGGTGCTCGGCGCCCACGTCGGTGGTGCGGCGGCTTTGCTGGCATGGCGCGTACCGCACGACCTGCCGGCGGCGCCGCCGGCAATCCTGCTCGAACTGTCGCCCGTTGCGGCGGCACCGGCACCGGAGGCCAATGAAACGCCGCCGGGACCCCAGCAGGAAGAAGCGGAACCGCCGGCCGTCGATACCGAGACGCTGGCGCGCATGCTGCCGGAGCCCGAGCCGCCGGAGCCGGTGAAGCCGCCGGAGCCGGACAAGCTGGCCGAGATGATCGCACCGCCGGAAGTGCCGCCGGAGGTGGTGATCGAAATCCCCAAGCCGAAACCGCCGCCGCCCAAGCCCGAGGTCAAGCCCAAGCCGCCAGAAAAGCAGGTGCGCAAGCCCGATCCCAAGCCCAAGGCGACGCAGACGACGGCGCCGCCAGCGGCGCCGACCCCGGCGCCGCAAGCCGCCGCGGCACCACCGGGTATTGCCGCCCAGCCGTCGCCCGATGCGATCCGCCGCTGGCAGGCCACTCTGGTGGCACATCTGCAGCGGTTCAAACGCTACCCCAGCGCGTCGCGGCGGGACAGCGAGGAGGGCGTGGCTTATCTGCGCTTCACCATGGACCGTAGCGGCACCGTCCTGGTCAAACGCCTCGATCGCTCGTCCGGTCACACGGCGCTCGACCAGGAAACGCTGGCGCTGGTCGAGCGTGCCCAGCCATTGCCGCCACCGCCGCCGGAGATGACCAACGAGCGTTTTGAGTTCGTCGTACCCGTGCAGTTCCAGCTGCGATGACGGTGTTGCAAACCCGCCGCATGGATCCTTACATGCACCCGGGACGACAGAATTGGAGCTTTCCATGAACGCCCCCGCACCTGCGCAACCCGAGTCCACCCTGTCCCCGATCGACGCGCTGCTGTCGCGAGTCTCGGTGTCGCCGCGGATGCTCACGGATCCGGGCCCGACCGACCCTCAGATCGACCTGATCCTGGACGCGGCGTTGCGGGCGCCCGACCACGGCAACCTGAAGCCGTCGCGCTTCATCCTGATCCGCGGTGAGGCGCGGCAACGATTTGCCGACCTGGCGGTCGCCGCCCTGCATCAGCGCGAGCCCGATCCGCCGGAAGCGTTGATCGAAAAGTTCCGCAGTTGGCCGCGGACGGTGCCGGTGATCGTCGCGGTGGTGGCCAATGTCCGCGCCGGCCACAAGATCCCCGAGATCGAGCAGATCCTGTCGGCTGGTGCCGCGGCCATGAACATCCTCAACGCCGCGCATGCGCTGGGTTTCGCCGCGATGTGGGTGACCGGCCCCAACGCCTACGATCCGGTCGTGCTGCGCGGGCTGGGCTTGGCCGAGAGCGACAAGCTGATCGGTTTCGTCGGTATCGGCACGCCGACCAACAATGTTCGCCCGGTCCTGCGCAAGGTCGACCGTCAGGCGTTCGTGTCGGAGTGGTAATTCCTTCTCCCGTAAACGGGAGAGGAAGAATCATCAATCCGCCGCGTCCGCGAACAAGCGGCGGCGTAGCGCCGATACCGGCGCCCGGCCGTCGCCGGTGGGCTGATAGACGGCGCTGAAGGTGTGTACGGCACGACGCCACGCCTCGATCGGCTCGCCCTTGGCGAGCTCGAACGTATCGAAGCCGCAGCGGCGCATGTGATGCAGCTGATCGGGCAGCACCTGGCCGATGGCGCGCAACTCGCCGGCGTAGCGGTAGCGTTCGCGCAGCAAACGGGCCTGCGTGTAGGCACGCCCGTCGCTGAACTTGGGAAAGCTGAGCGCGATCAGCTTCAAGCGTGCAGCATCATGCGCCAGCTGCTCGACCGCATCGGTGTTCTTCAACGCCACGCCCAGCGGGGCATCGCGCGCCAGCAGCGCCGTGCGCTCGGCAGTGAAGCGCGCGAAGCTCACGATCACGGCGCCGTCGGCCGGGATGGCCACGTCGTCGGCCAGAGTGGTCCAGGGATCGTTGACCAGGGCGCCGCCCTTAAGCAGTGGCATAGAGCCTCTCCTTGAACGGCGCGGTTCCCACGCGGCGATAGGTGTCGAGGAACCGCTCGTCCGCCTGGCGCACATCGAGGTAGGTGCGGACCAGCGAGTCGATGGCTTCGACCACCTGGTCGGCCGGTACCGCCGGCCCGACGATGGTGCCCAGCGAGACGTCGTCACCGGCATGGCCGCCCAGCGTGAGCTGATAGAACTCGGTGCCGTTCTTGTCGACGCCCAGGATGCCGATGTGGCCGACGTGGTGATGGCCGCAGGCGTTGATGCAGCCCGAGATCTTGATCTTCAGCTCACCGATATCGTGCTGGCGCGCCAGGTCGGCGAAGTGCTGCGAGATGCGCTGTGCCACGGGAATGGCGCGTGCATTGGCCAGCGCGCAATAGTCGAGCCCGGGACAGGCGATGATATCGCTCACCAGTCCCAGGTTGGGCGTCGCGAAGCCGATGCGCGTGAGCCCGCGCCATACGGCCGGCAGGTCGGTCACGGCAACGTGCGGCAGCACCAGGTTCTGCTCGTGCGTCACGCGGATCTCGCCGAAGCTGTAGGCATCGGCCAGGTCGGCAACGGCATCCATCTGTGCGGCGCTGGCGTCGCCCGGCGGCGCGCCTTCGGGCTTCAGCGACAGGTTGACGATGGCGTAGCCAGGCTGGCGATGCGGCACCACATTGCTGCGCAGCCACAGCGCGAAGTTCTTGTCTTCGAAGCGCAGCCGCTCGGTCTCGGGCGCGAACGCCGGTTGCGGCTGGTAGAGCGGTGGCGCGAAGTGGCGCGCGATGCCGTCGACGACATCGCGCGGCAGGTCGAGCGCGCCGTTGCGGATGCTGGCCCACTCCTCTTCGACCTGGCGGCGCATCTCCTCGGCGCCGATCTCGTGCACCAGGATCTTGATGCGTGCCTTGTAGATGTTATCGCGCCGTCCGTAGCGGTTGTAGACCCGCAGGATCGCTTCGAGGTACGACAGCAAGTGCTGCTTGGGCAGGAAGTCGCGGATGGTCTTGCCGATCATCGGCGTGCGGCCAAGGCCACCGCCCACGATGACTTCGAAGCCGACGTCGCCGGCATCGTTGCGCAACATGCGCAGGCCGATGTCGTGCACGCGCACGGCGGCGCGGTCGTTGGGCGATCCCGTGATAGCGATCTTGAACTTGCGCGGCAGGAAGCTGAACTCGGGGTGCACCGTCGACCATTGGCGGACGATCTCGCACCAGATGCGCGGATCCTCGATCTCGTCGATGGCGGCGCCGGCCCAGTGATCGGCGGTGGTGTTGCGGATGCAGTTGCCGCTGGTCTGGATCGAATGCATCTCGGCCTTGGCGAGATCGGCGATCGCGTCGGGCGCGTCCTCGAGCCGGATCCAGTTGAACTGCAGGTTCTGGCGCGTGGTGAAGTGGCCGTAGCCGCGGTCGTAGCGGCGTGCGATGTGCGCCAGGGTGCGCATCTGGTTGGACGACAGCGTGCCGTAGGGAATGGCGATGCGCAGCATGTAGGCATGCAGCTGCAGGTACAGTCCGTTCTGCAGGCGCAGCGGCTTGAACTCGTCTTCCGTGATCTCGCCCGACAGCCGGCGCTTTACCTGGTCGCGAAACTGCGCGACGCGTTCGCCGACAAAGGCATGGTCATATTCGTCATAGCGGTACATGGCGCTCTCACAGATAGCGCGTGGCGTCGGCCGAGATCGCGGCGAACGTCAGGCCCTGGGCGCGGATACGTTCACGCAGGCTCACCGGCGCGATCGTATCGCCGTCCTCGGTAACGGCGGTCAGATAGGGTTCGACCACGCGCGACTCGGCGGCGGCCACGGTGCCGATGGCCAGCAGACGGGTGCTCGACTCGGCATCGCGCGCCACCGCAGCACGGGCGATGCTGGACGTCCACTCGCCGGTGTCGGTGAGGAACACCACCACGCCGTCGCGCAGGCGGTTGGCGGTGACGATCTGCAAGCTGCCGGTGAGATTCTTGGCCATCAGGATGCCTCCGCCCATGCGGGCTCTGCGGCGGCGTCGGCCAAAGCGGCGACGTCACCAATGATCATCAGGGCTGGTCCGCCGCCGGCGTGATGCACCGCCAGGGCCGCGAGGCTGCCCAGCGTGCCGGTGCTGACTTTCTGGTTGCGGCGTGATCCGTTCTCGACGATCGCAACCGGTGTGGTGCGGGCGAGACCGGCCGACAGCAGGCGGTCGCGCACCGTGGCGGCGGCGCTCACACCCATATAGACGACGATGGTCTGGCCGCTTCTGGCCAGCGCTTCCCAGTCGGCGGTCGGCTCGCCATTCTTGAGGTGGCCGGTGACAAAGGTGACGGCCGATGCATGCTCGCGGTGCGTCAGCGGGATGCCGGCAGCAGCGGCGCACGCCAGCCCGGCGGTGATGCCCGGCACGACGGTGGCGTCGATGCCGTGGCGGCGCAAGTGTGCCAACTCCTCGCCACCGCGGCCGAAGATGAAGGGATCACCGCCCTTGAGGCGCACGACGTGCTTGCCGGCACGCGCGTGCGCCACCATCAGCGCGTTGATCTCGTCCTGGCTCTTGCTGTGATGTGCTTTCTGCTTGCCGACATAGATCAGTTCGGCATCGCGGCGCGCGTAGCCCAGAACCTCGCGGCCGGCCAATTCGTCGTGCAACACGACGTCGGCGCTTTGCAACGCCTGCAGCGCGCGCAGGGTCAGCAGATCGGGATCGCCGGGGCCGGCGCCGACGATGGTCACCGAACCCTCGCGGGGTGCCCCCGTACCTGACCGATTGAGGGTCACCAGCATCGCGTCGTGCGCCGCTTGCGTCCTGCCAGCGAGCACATGCTGGCCGACAACGCCGTTCAGTGCGCGTTCCCAGAATTGGCGTCGCGCACCGACATCGGTGAATACGGCACGGACGGTGTCGCGGAAGCGGCCGGCGAAGGCGCCCAACTCGGCCAAGCGCGCGGGCATGGCGCGCTCGATCCGCTCACGCACCAGGCGTGCCAGTACCGGTGCGGCACCGCCGGTCGACACGCCGACGACCACGTCGCCGCGGTCGACGATGGCCGGCATGATGAAGTCGCTGAGGTCGGGGCGGTCGGTGACGTTGACGGGCACCCGCGCATCGCGCGCCAGTGCCGCCACCTCTGCATCGCGTACCGGGTCGCCAGTGGCGACGAAGCTGAGCGCCGCGCCGTCGAGGTCCTCGCAGCCGGGCCAGCGGGCCTGCCAGGCGATGGCGCCGCTGCGCTGCAGATCGTCGAATACGACGTCCAGATCCGGCGCCATCACCGTCACGCGGGCGCCGGCGGCCAGCAAGGTGCGGGCGCGCTGCGCCGCGGCCGGCGTGCCGCCGACCACCAGCGCGACCTTGCCGGTCAACGCGAAGAACGTCGGAAGATGCTTCATCGCCAGTCTTTCACGAGGTGCCGTGGCGCCGGCGGTCAGCCGACCAGCGCGCGCACCACGACGTAAAACGCGACCCAGGCGCCCACTTCGGCACCATGGATCACCGTCGCGGTAAGCCTGGGATGACGCGCGCGCAGCGCAGCCAGCGAACCGCCCAGGCCGCGGCCTGTCAGCCGGTCCGAGGTCCGGGACGCATTCAGCTTGTTGTCGGCAACGCTCACGGCCGCCCCTGCGTCTGCATGATTGCTGTCGGACAATAAACGTCTGGAGGATGGAAATTCAATACAAAATAACCTCATGAACTGTAGAAATAGGGTATTGGACGCATTAATAATGTAAATATGTCGTGGCCTTGCGCCAACGAACATCATTGAAATGGACCATTAAATGGTCCATTTTCGGTGATCGAGGGTTGGATGGAATGCGGATCTCTGTGACCGAGGCCAAAGGTCAGCTGACCGAGCTGGTGCGCCGCGCCGAAGCCGGCGACGAGGTTATCCTGACCCGCCACGGCCAGGCAGCCGTCCGCCTCGTTCCCGTGCGGCCGGTCGTGGACGCCAGGTCCCGTCGTGCGCTGATGGATGCCGTTCGAGCCGCCGGCGGCGCCAAGGCGAGCCCCGGGCCGACGGCCGAACGGAGCCAGGATTTTCTGTATGGCGACAACGGTTTGCCTGAATGATCGCGGTCGATACGTCCGCACTGATGGCGATCGTGCTCGATGAACCCCAAGCCGAGGCGTGTATCGCAGCGCTGGTAACGCAGGACGAGATCATGGTCTCGGCCGCAACGGTGGCCGAGGCCTTGATCGTTGCCGCTCGCCGCAATGTCGGTGCGGAGATGGCGACGTTGATCGACGGACTTGGAGTCACCGTCGTGGATGTGACTCCGGCCGTCGCACGCCGGGTCGCCGAGGCGTACGGACGCTGGGGGAAGGGCCTCCATCCGGCAGGTCTCAACGTTGGCGACTGCTTCGCCTATGACGTGGCGACGGCGTGCGGCTGTGCGCTCCTTTATGTCGGCGAAGACTTCGCCGGGACCGACCTGCGGAGCGCCTTGGCGTAATCTCCTCACGTCAAGGGACCTCAGCCGAGGGCGTCTGCTATACTGGCGGCAATGAGCATCTATGAGCTCTGCATCCGCCGGCCGGTGTTTGCCACCGTGCTGAGCCTCATCCTGATGCTGGTCGGCGCCGTGTCCTACCAGCGCCTGTCGGTGCGTGAATATCCCAACATCGACGAACCGATCGTCTCCGTGGAGACCGTGTACCGCGGTGCCAGCCCCGAGATCATCGAGGCGCAGGTCACGCAGGTGCTGGAGGAGTCGATTGCCGGCATCGAGGGGATCGAGATCCTGAGCTCCCGCAGCCGGCCGGAGCAGAGCACCATCACCGTGCGCTTCCGGCTGAGCGTCGATCCGGACGCCGCCGCCAGCGACGTCCGCGACCGCGTCGCGCGCGTGCGCCGCAAGCTGCCTGACGAGATCGAGGAGCCGGTCATCGCCAAGGTCGAGGCCGATGCCCAGCCGATCATCTTCCTGCCGTTCACCAGTTCGCATCACTCGACCCTGGAGATTTCCGACTACGCCGACCGCTACGTGAAGCCGGAGCTGCAGAACCTGCCTGGCGTCGCCGGCGTCAACATCTATGGCGAACGCCGCTACGCGATGCGCATCTGGGTCGATCGCACGCGGCTGGCGGCCTACAACCTCACGGTCCAGGACATCGAGACCGCGCTGCGCCAGCAGAACGTCGAAATCCCGTCCGGCCGCATCGAGAGCACCGACCGCGAGTTCACCATCCTCTCGCGCACCGGCCTGGTCACGACGGAGCAGTTCGACCGTATCATCGTCAAGCAGACATCAGGCTTCCTGGTGCGGCTGGGCGACGTGGCGCGCGCCGAGCTCGGCGCCGTCGAGGAGCGGCGCACCACGCGCTACAACGGCCATACGGCGGTCACGCTGGGCGTGGTCAAGCAGTCGACGGCGAACCCTCTCGATGTCTCGCGGTCGGTGCGCGAACGCCTGCCCGGCCTGCGCGAGCGTCTGCCGCAAGGCATGCAGATCGACGTTGCCTACGACACCTCCGTGTTCATCGAGGAGTCGATCAAGTCGGTGCTGTGGACCATCGTCGAGGCGTTGGCGCTGGTGGTCGTCGTGATCGTGCTGTTCCTGCGCTCGTTCCGCGCCGCCCTGATCCCGGTCGTCACCATCCCGGTGTCGCTGGTCGGCACCTTCGCCATCATGTTTGCGTTCGGCTTCAGCGTGAACACGCTCACCCTGCTGGCGATGGTGCTGGCGATCGGTCTCGTCGTGGACGATGCGATCGTAGTGCTCGAGAACGTGCATCGCCATATCGAGGAGGGCATGTCGCCGATGCGCGCCGCGGTGAAGGGCACCGGCGAGATCGTCTTTGCTGTCATCGCCATGACCTTGACCCTGGTCGCAGTCTACGCGCCCGTCGCCTTCACGCCCGGCCGCACCGGCAAGCTGTTCGTGGAATTCGCGCTGTCGCTGGCCGGTGCCGTGCTGATCTCCGGCTTCATTGCGCTCACGCTGACGCCGATGATGTGCTCGCGCCTGCTGAAAGACCACGAGACACATGGCCGGCTCTACAACCTGCTCGAGCGCGGCCTCGCCGGGCTGTCGAGTGCCTACCGTCGGGCGCTGGACGGCGCGCTGCGCGCCCGCCCGCTGGTGCTGATGCTGCTGCTGGCGACGGTCGGTGGCGGCGCCTGGCTGGGCGTCGTGATGAAGTCGGAGTTGTCGCCGCTGGAGGACCGCGGCGTCATCCTGGTGCTCGGCACAGCCCCGGAAGGCGCCACCATCGACTACTCGAGCCGCTATGCCCGTGCCTTCGAGCCGATCGGCATGGGGCTGCCGGAGGTCGGCTCGACCTATGCCGTCGCCGGCTCGCCCACGGTCACCGATGCGGTCGCCTTCCTGCGCCTGCACCACTGGGATGACCGCAGTCGCAAGCAGCAGGATATCGCCGAGGGCATTCGGCCGGCCGTCGAAGGCATCCCCGGCGTGCGCGCCTTCGTCAACAACCCGCCGTCGCTGGGCCAGAGTTTTCGCAGCCGGCCGGTGCAGTTCGTGATCCTGAGCTCGCGGCCGTTCGCCGAGATCGAGGAGCACATCGAGCGGCTGATGGACGTGCTGAATGACAACCCGGGCCTGGTCAGCGTCGATCACGACCTGCGCCTCAACAAGCCGCAGATCGACGTCCAGATGAAGCGCGACAAGATCGCCGATCTCGGCCTCTCGGTGGAGGCGACGGGCCGTACGCTGGAAACCCTGTTCGGTGGCCGCCAGGTGACCCGCTTCAATCGGGAGGGCAAGCAATACGACGTCATCGTGCAGGTCGAGCCCATCGACCGGCAGACACCCTATGACCTGTCGCAAGTCTATGTGCGCTCGCGCGGCGGCGACATGGTGCAGCTCTCCAACATCGTGACAGCGGATGAGACCGTTGCACCCAAGGAGTTGAACCGCTTCAACCAGCTGCGCTCCGTCACCATCACCGCCAACCTGGCGCCCGACTATTCGCTGGGCGAGGCGCTGGCCTTCATGGAGCGGCAGGCCAAGGCGATCCTGCCGGCGGACTTCCGTGTCGACTACAACGGCACATCGCGCGAGTTCAAGGAATCGGGTCACAGCCTGGTGATCGTGTTCCTGCTGGCGCTGGGCTTCATCTTCCTGGTGCTGTCGGCCCAGTTCGAGAGTTTCGTCGACCCGCTGATCATCATGATCTCGGTGCCGATGTCGATGACCGGCGCCTTCGCGGCGCTGCATCTGTCGGGCTGCACGCTCAACATCTACAGCCAGATCGGCCTTGTGACCCTGATCGGCCTGATCACCAAGCACGGCATCCTGATCGTCCAGTTTGCCAATCAGCGCCGCGCCGATCTGGGCGAGAGCGTGCGCCAGGCTGTGGTCGAGGCTGCCGTGATCCGCTTGCGGCCGATCCTGATGACCACCGGCGCCATGGTGCTGGGCGCCCTGCCGCTGGCGCTCGCTTCGGGCGCCGGTGCCGAAAGCCGGCACCAGATCGGCTGGGTCGTGGTCGGCGGCATGACCTTCGGCACGGTGCTGACACTGTTCGTCGTGCCCACGGTCTACACGTTCATATCCCGCGAACGCCGCCCCAATCCCGATCTTGCCCCTGCTTCCCTTCATGCCGGCGAGGACTGATCCGCCGGGCCGGGAGCGGTGAAGCGCATTGTGAAGATCGTCCCCGCCGGACTGTGATTTGCTATCATCGTCGTTCATTTCACCTATCGGAGTTCCGTCATGCCGGCTGACACGACCCCCGACACCCTGCACGCCGATCAGGTCGCGTTCTGGAGTGGCGAGGGGGGTGACATCTGGCTGGCACGCGAGGCGCGGACCGATGCGATGCTGGCGGGTCTCGGTGAACAGGCCCTGACCGCGGCGGCGGCGCAGTCGGGCGAGGTGGTGCTGGACGTGGGCTGCGGCACCGGTGCGACGTCACGGATGCTGGCGCGCGCCGTGGGGCCGTCGGGCACCGTGCTCGGCCTCGACCTGTCGGAAGCGATGATGGCGGAAGCCTCGCGCCGCGCTGCGGCCGATGGTCTCGCCAATGTGCGTTTCGCCGCCGGCGATGCGTCGGCATACGCCTTCGCGCCGGGCTCGACGGATCTGCTGTTCTCGCGCTTCGGCGTGATGTTCTTCGGCGATCCGGTGGCGGCATTCACGCATCTGCGCCGCGCCCTCAAGCCGCGCGGCCGTCTGACCTTCCTGTGCTGGCGGCCGTTCAAGGACAATGCATGGGCATTCGTGCCGTTCGTGGCCGCGGTCCCGTTCCTGCCCCCGATGCCGCGCCCCGGACCGCACGATCCCGGGCCGTTCGCCTTCGGCGACCGCGACCACGTGCGGCGCGTCCTCGCCGGCGCCGGCTTCGCCGATATCACCATCGATCCGATCGACGACCAGGCGGTGTTCCGGGCATCCAGCCTTGACGAGGCGGCAGCACTGGCGGCCGAGGTAGGACCGATGACCCGGCTGCTGCGCGCTGCTCCCGAGGCGGCGCGTCGGCAGGCGATCGATGCTGTCGGCAAGGCATTGGCGCCGTACATGGCCGATGGCGCCGTCCGCCTGTCGACCGCCTGCTGGCTGGTGAAGGCGGTCAACCCGAGTTGACTCCCTTCTCCCCGCCTGCGCGCGGGGAGAAGGGAGCTGGCCAAACAGGAACTAGGGCGACCGCGTCATCCGCGCGGTGCGCGCCTTCAGCCATTCGACGGTGATCAGCAGCAGCACCGCCGTGACCAGCATCAGTGCCGCGGCCGCCGCGATGGTGGGCGAGATGTCCTCGCGCAGGCGGGAGAACATCTCGCGTGGCATGGTGCGGTGCTGCGGTCCGCCGATCAGCAGCAGGGTCACCACCTCGTCGAACGAGGTCGCGAAAGCGAACAGGGCGCCCGACAGCACGCCCGGCGTCAGCAGCGGCAGCATGATGGTGCGGAAGACGGTGATCGGGTGGGCGCCCAGCGACTGCGCGGCGCGCACCAGGGCCCAGTCGAAGTTGGCCAGCACCGCCGATACCGTCACGACCACGAACGGCGCGCCCAGCGCGGCGTGCGCCATGATCAGGCCGGTATAGGTCTGCGTCAGGCCCAGCGGCGCGAAGAACAGGTAGAGACCCACCGCGTAGATGACGACCGGCACCACCATGGGCGACAGCAGGACCGCCGTCAGCGATGCCTTGCCGCGAAAGTCGCTGATGTTGAGACCGATGGCGGCCAAGGTGCCCAGGATCGAGGCCAGCAACGCCGCAGCGATGCCGATGACGAACGAGTTGCGCACCGACAGGGCCCAGCGCTGCGACGTCAGCAGTTCCTCGTACCAGCGCCAGGTGAAGCCGCGCACGGGATAGGCAAGGAACTGGCTGTCGTTGAACGACAGCGGCACCACGGCCAGGATCGGCGTGATCAGAAACAGCAACACCGCGCCGCTGCCGATGAACAGGGCCAGCCGCCAGCAGCGTTCGCCTGTCGTCCGGGGGATCGTGTTGCCCATGGCCTTACCCGAAGGCCACGCCGCGAGCGCCCGACAGGCGCTGATACAGGGCAAACAGCACCGCGGTCGCGACCAGCAGCACCAGGCCCAGCGCGGCCGCCAGCCCCCAGTTGGCCGTGTCGGTGGTGTAGAAGGCAATGAACCAGCTGATCATCTGGTCGTTGGCGCCGCCCACCAGGGCCGGCGTGATGTAGTAGCCGACCGCCATGATGAACACGAGCAGGATGCCGGCGAAGATACCGGGCTTGGTCTGCGGCAGGTAGACGCGCAGGAACGACACTGTGGGCGGTGCACCCAGCGACAGGCTGGCCCGGTAGAGCTGCGGCGGCACCGTCTTCATGACGCCGTACAGCGGCATGATCATGAACGGCAGCAGCACATGCACCATGGCGATGATCACGCCGGTGCGGTTGTAGATCAGGCGCAGCGGCTGATCGATCAGGCCCAGCGACACCAGGGCGTTGTTGATCAGCCCCTGGTCCTGCAGCAGCACGGTCCACGCCGCGATGCGCACCAGCAGCGCGGTCCAGAACGGCACCAGCACCAGGATCAGCAGCAGGTTGCCGATACGTCCCGGCGCGTTGGCCAGCAGATAGGCAACGGGGAAGCCCAGCACGGCGCAGATCACGGTCACCAGGGCCGAGATCGATAGCGTGCGCAGCAGGATGTCGACGAAGATCGCCTCGCTGGCGGGCGCCGCCACGACACGCCCGTCAGCGTCGCGGCGCAGGTCCAGCGCATAGAGCGTAAAGAAGCTGGTCACCGGACCGCTGGCCTGCCTTAGCATCGTCCATGTATGCCGCTCGCCCCACGCCGGATCGATGTCGACGAAGGCCGCGCGCCAGTCGGTCGGCATCTGCTCCAGGCCCGCCACCTTGCGCGCCGTCGTCATGACCAGCGTGCGCGCACCGGTGTCGGCATAGTTGAGGCGGCGCGCGACCGCGGCGGCCGTGCGGGCGCTGAAGCTCTCCTTCATGTCCTGCGCTAGCGCGGCAAAGGTCGCTTCCGGCGGCAGGTCGTGGCCGTCCCAGTCGGCCAGCGCCGCGGCTGTGCGCGGCCAGGTCTGGCGCAGATCGAGATCGACCACCGACCGGCGCAGCATCTCCATGATGGGTGCCACGAAGACCAGCAGCAGGAAGAGCGCCAACGGCGCCACCAGCAGCAACGCCCAGCGCCGCCGCCGGCGTTCGGCCCGGCGCACTTGGCGCACGATGTCTTGCCCTTCCCCCGGAGGGGGAAGGTGGCGCGCAGCGCCGGAAGGGGGATGTTGCAACGGATTCGGTGTCATCGGCAGCCACCAAGGCACCTTCCCCCTTTGGGGGAAGGCACCATGCTGCTCAAGATCGCTCCATCAATTCGACGCCGCCCACTTGTTGAAGCGCTCGGTCAGCTTGTCGATGTTCTCGATCCAGAACTTGTCGGAGATCTGCACGGCGTTCTTGATGTTGTCGGGGTGCGTGGGCAGGTCGGCCAGGCGCTTGGGATCGATCAGCTTGGTGGCGCCGACATTGGTGACGCCGTAGGCGATCGCGGCCGGCAGCTTGGCCTGGTTCTCGGGTTTGCCCACGAAGTCGATGAACTTGTACGCCGCATCGACGTGCGGCGAGCCCTTCACGATCACCAGCGAATCGATGGTGTACAGCGAGCCGTCCCACACGATGCCGAAGTTGCGCTTGTCGGCCTTGTTGGCGGCATCGATGCGCCCGTTGTAGACCGAGGTCATCGCCACCTCGCCCGAGGCCAGCAACTGCGGCGGCTGGGCACCCGCCTTCCACCACACCAGATCCTTCTTGATGGTGTCGAGCTTTTTGAAGGCGCGGTCGACGCCGCCCGGCGCCGCCAGCGCCTTGTAGACATCGGCCGGTGCCACGCCGTCGGCGATCAACGCGATCTCCAGCGAGGTCTTGGGGCCCTGGCGCAGGCCGCGCTTGCCGGGAAACTTCTTGGTGTCGAAGAAATCGGCCCAGCCGGTGGGCGCCGTCTTCAGCTTGTCCTTGTCGTAGCCCAGCACGAAATTGTAGACGATGGCGCCGACGCCGCAGGGATGAACGGCCGCCTTCAGATAGGCGTCCTTGCCGCCGATCTTGCTGTAGTCGAGCTGAAGGTAGAGGCCTTCATCGCAACCCAGCTCCAGCTCCTCGGACTCGACCTGCACCACGTCCCACGGCACGTTGCCGCCCTGCACCTTGGCGCGCAGCACGCCGATGCCGCCGTCCCACGACTCGTCGAGCATGTTGATGCCGGTCGCCTTCTTGAACGGCTCGAAATAGACGTCGCGCTGCGCCGCCTGGTAGGCGCCGCCCCACGACACCACGGTGAGCGGCCGCGACTGGGCGTATGCCACCGCCGACGCACCCAGCGCCACAGCGGCGATCATCCCGAGCAGTTTCCCTGACATGTTGGTCTCCCTCTTGCCGTCATCCAGAGCGAAGCGAAGGATCTCGCGGTGTTGGGACGCAGAATGCCAGCGTAGATGATTGCTGGCACCGTCAATCTTTTTCATCAACCACCGCAAGGTCCGTCGCTGCGCTCAGGACGGCGTGCATGCGACAGGCGGATCAGTTTGCCGCCGCCTTCAGCGCCACGCAATCCTGGACGCCGAAGCCCACCGTGACGGTTTCGCCGGTACCGTGCGGCAGGACGCTGCCCGTATTGGCCGCTTTGACGACGAAGTCGTCGCTGCCGGCGACCGACAGCACGACGCGCGTGTGGTCGCCCAGATAGATCAGCTCGCGCACCCGGCCGCTCAGCATGTTGTCGGCGCGATCGTCAGGCCTCAGGATCCGTGCGCGTTCCGGGCGCAGCGACACCAGGGCCCGGGTGCCGGCGGCCTCGGCGTCGGCCACGCGGCCGGTGATCTCGCCCCCGGCATCCAGGCTCACGCGGGCCTCGCCGCGGCCGATGGTGCGTACGGTGCCGGCCAGCCGGTTGCTTTCGCCGATGAAGCCGGCCACGAAACCGTTCTGCGGGCGTTCGTACAGTCCTTCGGCGGTGTCGAGCTGCTGCACGACGCCCTCGTGGAACACCGCGATGCGGTCCGACATGGCGAGTGCCTCGCCCTGGTCGTGGGTGACGTAGACGAACGTGGTGCCCAGTTGCTCATGCAGGGTGCGGATCTCGAACTGCATGCGCTCGCGCAACTGCTTGTCGAGGGCACCCAGCGGCTCGTCCATCAGCACCAGTGACGGTTCGAACACCAGGGCGCGCGCCAGCGCCACGCGCTGCTGCTGGCCGCCCGACAGCTGGGCCGGGCGCCGGTCGTCGAAGCCGGCCAGGCGCACCATGTCCAGCGCGCGGCGCACCTTGGCGCCGATCTCGGCCCGCGGCACTTTGCGCACGGTGAGCGGATAGGCCAGGTTCTGCGCCACGGTCATGTGCGGGAAGAGGGCATAGTTCTGGAACACCATGCCGATGCCGCGCTTGTGCGGCGGCAGCCGGGTGACGGAGCGGCCTTCGAGCAGGATCTCCCCCGTGGTCGCCGCCTCGAAGCCGGCCAGCATCATCAACGTGGTCGTCTTGCCCGACCCTGACGGCCCCAGCAAGGTCAGGAACTCGCCGCGCGCGACATCGAGATCGAGGTGGCGGACGACCAGGCTCTTGCCGTCATAGCTCTTGGTCACGCCGCGCATGCTGACAATGGGGCGTGTGTCCTGTCCGGCGTCCACCGCTTCGTGCTCCCAGGCGTATCGAGTCTGGTCGCTTGTACCGCGCCTTGCGCGCGGGGGCTACGGTGCGCGCCTGTCTTCGGGAGGCGTCGCATCGATGCGCTCACCATGAAACAGTCCAAAGCTCCATGCGCAGTGCGGGCAATCCAGGCGCGATATGGATGGCGACAGCGTTCAATCGCGCCAGTGCCTCGAACGAGGGGCTGGTCGGGTCGAGTTCAAAGTACGCCGCATCCCAATCTCGAGGCAGGCGAGTGGGGTTCGCTATCGATACGATCGGAATCCCGGGTCGGCCTTCCTTGACCATGGCGACCATGTCGTCCACGGCACCGACGGTCAGAGCCTGCGGGATGCGACAGCGCAGGTCATCCGTCATCGCCGCCGAATAGACCACCAGCACGAACCTGGGCTTTTGCCTTGCCGCGAGCTGGCTCAGGCGTGCCGCCACGTGGACTCCCGACCGCCGTTCACTGAAAGGCACTTGGCTCGCGAAGGGTACGTCGCGCGCACTTTCCTCGAAGAAGGTTCGCGCGTCACAATGGGAGTCAAACGCATAGGCGTTCGGCACCAGGTCGGTCTGCTTGAACCGCTCGATCAGGCGTGATGCCAGGTCGGTCAGCTCCCGCCATTGTGGCGGTTCCTGGCTCTGTCGCCAGCGCAAGGAGATAAAACTGGGATAGCGATACACGCTGACCTCGCGGTTCGTGCCGTCGGTACCACCGGGCAACGGGTCGGGATGCCAGTGCTCAAGCCGTACGGCCGCGATCGACGTCAGGATTTCCTCCAGGTCGACTGACGCAACGATGTGCTGCCGGTATCCCGGTGCAAGGAAACCGGACCCTGCCGTGCGACTGGCGCTGACGAACAGCTTGAGTTCACCGTCGTCGCGTCGGACGTCCCAGACGAAGCTGCGGGCGAAGGACGGATATTCGCCAATCGATACGATCTTTGGACCGAGCCCCCGCCAGTCGACGTCTTCACCGATCCGTCGCTCGCGCTGCTGGGCGGCGATCATCTCGGCTTCGAACACGTGACGTTCGCGCATCGTCCTACCGCACGACGGGCCGCGTTTCATGCGGCGCCCTGCCTTTGGTCTCGATCGGCCATCGGATGAATGCCCATATCCATAGCGGGATGTGACCGGCAAGCGGCACCGCCATGACGAGGCCCAGTGCCGGTGGAAAGCCGGCGCGCCTGGCGATCCGCCAGCCACAGACCGCGGGCAGTCCGTACAGGATCAGCAGGATCAACCAGTGCCAGCTACTCATGAGGCGTCATCTTTCGGTCAAAGGTCGGCCAGCGTCGCCAGGCCAGTACGACGAGGCCCAGCCAGAAGCCGACGACCGGTACCAACACGATCAACACCCACCAACGACCCAGGCCCACGCGACGAAACAACATCCAGAAAGGTGGAATTGCCAGGACATGGAAGATCAGCAACGGCAGAAACTCGGCCATCGGCAGGGGACCTGATGACACGACCCGCTGATCCCTGACCACGCGGAAGCCGAGATGACCACCGCGTTGCTGGAGGTCTTCACCCTCCCGGAATGCAGCGTGAACCGCGACATGGCCGTAGTTCCAGCCGCCGCCGCGCACGACACGCATGTGGCAATCGCCGTCGCGGCGCCGATCGCCGGTTGCCGGTGCGCCGGCGTGGCTGGTGGTCCAGCAATCGTCGGTCCACTCCCAGACGTTGCCCAGCATGTCGTGGAGGCCGAAGGCATTGGGCGCAAACAGTCCCACCGGCGCGGTGTAGACATGGCCGTCGGCGCACTGGAAAAAATAGTCCGGGTCGCTCTTGTGGTTGAACGCGTCGGCCTGTGTCAGGTCCGGGCCATTGGCATGGCGGCATGCCGCGCTGGGATCAGCGCCCCAGTACCGGGCCGCCGGCGAACCGCCGCGCGCGGCATACTCCCATTCCGCTTCGGTCGGCAGCCGGTAGTTCCTGCCGGTGATGCGCCGCAGCCATTCAGCATAGGCCCGCGCATCGGCTGAACTCACGCATACGACCGGATCGCGGTCGGTTTGCGCAAAACCGGGATTGCGCCACGACAGGCTGGGCTGTCGTTCCCATTCGCCGTCGCTTCGGCGGGCGAAGCACCCCGGTAATGGTCGATGACCTGTCGCTGCCACGAAGGCGGCGAACTCCTGCCGCGTTACCTCGTACTTTCCGATGGCGAAGGCGCTGCTGAGCGTGACGCGCACCTGCGGCTTGCTGCTGCCGTAGTCATCGGCGTTCTCGTCGGGGGTGGCACCCATGACGAAAGAGCCGGCCGGCAGCGGCACCATCTCGGGGCACTGCGTACAGTCGCGCGTGTCCTGTGCGTCCACCGCTGTAGGGAGCAGGACCAGGAGCAAGGCCGCGATTGTCGATCGCATCAGGGACACCCGTTGGTGTCGCACAGTAGCGCTCGCGACCGATGATGATCTTCATCCGAACGGATGAGGTGGCGGAGCACCCGTGGCGGTCGTGGGGCGGCCGGTGTGCCGGCGCTCTGCCCTCATCCGTTCGGCCGATGTGCGGCGGGTGGGTTGATGAAAAATGTCGTGCACATCGAGGCCAGGCTTCGCCGAGGGTGCGCGGCTGGTACCTGCGACGACGGGGGCAATGATGTCATACCAAGTCATCTCGCGCAGCCTGAACGGCGATGAGATCACCATGTGCGAGCGGGTCTTCGCGGGGACCTTGCCGACCCCGCTTCTGAGAACCAAGGTGATGCTGGCCAATGGCCTCGGCGCCAGCGACAGGCCTTTCGCATCATACGACGTTGGTATTGCCACCTACAGGATCTACATCGGTCCACGCGCGTTCGATGCCGCCAGTCGCGTGACGCTCGAATACAAGGCGACTTTCGTGCACGAGATGACGCACGTCTGGCAGATGTATCGCAGCCGGTTCGGTTTTCTCGGCGTCTGGACCAGTTCCCTGGTGTCCCAGGCCTGCCGGCAAGGCAACGCCTATCTCTATGGCGAGGGCAATCTGAACAAGCCGTGGGACAGCTTCGGTACGGAGGAGCAGGCGCAGATCGTCGAGGATTGGTTCAAGAACGGACTGAAGAGCACGGATCCACGCTTCCACTACATCCGCAACGACCTGCGCGACGGCAAGCCTGGCTATGTCGGCCATCCGCCCTACGTTGCCTAGACTAGGGGACTGCATCGGCCGGGGACTGGAAATGCGCGGTCCGATCGGGTAGGGATCGGTCATGACATGGATGGTGCTGCAGTGCGGGCGAGGTCGATAGGCCGTTCCTTTTGAGGAGCGGTCACGATGTCTCGCGCCTGCCGGCGCCTTGTCTCACCCCCTGACGTGGGGCCGACCATGTCTTTTGCGCTGTATGATGATCTGGCTGGACTGCGCTTCTGGCGCCAGTCCGAACTCCACCTGCGTCGCCGTATCCGCGATGCCGTTCTCGACACCGTGCGCGACACGCTCGCCGACATCAACCAGATGTGGGCGTTCGAAGAGGTCGAGACGCCGCCCATGATGCCGCTGGCGCGCATGTCGGCGGCATACGATCGCGCCGATGTCTTCGTGCTGCAGGACCCGCCGGGTGGCGACCGGCCCTACGCGCTGCGCGCCGAAACCACCGACGGTTCCTATGCGATCGCCGCGCGCATCCTGCGCACGACCCGCCTGAGGCCGCCGCTGTGCGTGTGGCAGATGGGCTATTCGTATCGCCGCGAGACGCGCGATGGCGCCACTGCCGCCAAACTCCGGCTCAATGCCTTCACGCAGCTGGAGTTGCAGCTCATTCACGCGGAGGACACCAAGGCTGATATCGCCGGACCGCTGCGGGACGCGCTTGTTCCGGTGATCCAGCGCATGTCGGGTCTTGAAACACGCCTGATTGCATCCGATCGCCTGCCGCCTTACGCGACAGAGACCATCGATATCGAGTGCCTGCAGCCGGATGGCGAATGGCGCGAAGTGGCCAGCACGTCCCGACGCACCGACTTCCCGGCCGTTCCCGGCTTCAAGCCCTGCAAGGTCGTGGAACTCGCGTTCGGGATGGATCGCCTGGTGGCGCTGGCCAACGGCGGCCTTTGATATCCTTCCGGACGGATTGATCGACGGTGTACCGTGGCCGTGCCTGGGGATGGCGCGGCCGTGGTGTCGGCGCTGCGGGAGGGGAGGGAGTGATGGAACCCATGATGTTCGAGGGCCCGCGTGGTGCCATCGCCTACCGGGAGTCGGGTGGCCGCGGGCGACCGGTCGTCCTGGTCCACGGCAACTCCGCGTCGATGCGCGCGTTCGAACGGCAGATGTCGGCACCGTTGGGACAGGCATTGCGGTTGATCGCGATTGATCTGCCCGGCCATGGCCGCTCGGCCGATGCCCACGATGCGTCCGGCTACGGCCTGCCGGCATACGCCGATGTTCTGGTGGCGTTTGCGTCGGACCGCGGCCTTCAGGATGCGATCTTCGTGGGTTGGAGCCTGGGGGGCCACATCATCCTGGAAGCGGTCCCCGCGCTGCCGCAGGCGCGGGGATTCATGATCTTCGGCACGCCACCGCTGGGTTTCCCGCCGGCGATGGACAAGGCCTTCCTGCCCAACCCGGCGATGGGACTGGGGTTCGCCGCCGACATCACGCGCTCCCAGGCCCAGCAGTATGTCGAGTCGTTCTTCCGGCCGGGCTGGTCCGATATCCCCGCGTCGTTCGTCGACGATGTGATGCGTACCGACGGCCGCGCCCGGGCAGAATTGGCGGCCGGTATCGTGCCGGGCGGTTATCGCGATGAAATCGAGGTCGTGGCCAACCTGGATCGACCGCTGGCCGTTTTGCATGGGGCCCGTGAACAGCTCGTCAACGGCACCTACTTCGAGACGCTGCGCATGCCGACGCTATGGCGACAATCCGTGCAGGTGCTGCCCGACGCCGGTCATGCGCCACAATGGGAAGACGCAGTCGCCTTCAACACGCTGCTGGCAGCCTTTGTCGCCGATGTTGGCTGAGGGGCAGAACGGCGCGTCGCCTGCAAACGGGTTGGGTCAACGGTGCTCGTTTCGCGCCCGGTATGGCCTCGCAACATCCGAAATTCATTAGAAATCGTATGAGCGTTCCGTATCTTGGATGGCCGGCGCGCCTCAATTTTGCCTTATAAAGTGAGTAGTCGCTTATTTATTGGGATGTGGAGTTGAAAATGTCGAGGTATTGGACAGCAATGGTGATGCTGGCCGGCCTGCTGCTGGGCAACGTAGAGGCCCGCGCCGACGTGGTGGAGCGCAACGCCGTTGGCATCTGGAGCCTGGAGGCGCACAAGAAGGACGGTGCGTTCGACTATTGCACGGTGACCAGCCAGTACGGCGGCGGCGCCGAAGTCCACTTCATGCTGACCCGCAAACTGCAGTGGTCCATCTTGATCAAGAATCCGAAATGGAACTGGCGCCCCGAATCGGAGGGCACGGCGACGTACTGGATCGACAGTCAGGAACGGCGCAACGGACGGGCCATGGCGCTGCGGGCAGATGTGTTGATGGTGGTGCTTGCCGACTCGCAGGAACTGCTGGGGGAGATCCGCGAAGGCAACGTGATGTACTTCGAGCCCCAGGGCGCCAACAATTTCTCCATCACCTTGAAGGGTACATCGGACGCTCTGGGTGCGCTGATGAGCTGCCTGCGCCGGCACTATCGCTAGAGCGCTTCACGTTTTGATAGGAGCAGAGAGGCCTGGTCAGCCGCCGCTGTCATCCTGAGCGCAGCGAAGGATCCTGCGGTGCTGGTATAGCCGCTGTCGGCGCTGTTGATCACCAGCGCCGACGCTCTTTGAGCGATCCACCGCAAGGTCCTTCGCTGCGCTCAGAGGCTGTGATCTTATTGCCGCGCGCTGTCATTCCGAGCGTAGCGAGGAATCTTTCAGCAGTTTTTCGCGCCGTTCGCGGCCGAAAAGATCCCTCGCTACGCTCGGGATGACAGGCGTGGGCTCAAAAAATCACATATGGCGATAGCATCACACGATGAACGGCTCTAGGGGTCGAACCTCTGTCTCAGGCGTAAGACGGTCTCATCCCGGCGCAACACCCGCGTGCGGGGTTTCACTCCTGCCAGGGGAAGCGCGGGGCGAAGAGATCGACGCTGTAGTGCGACAGGCGGAACGACTCCGTCGCGTTCACCAGGGCGGCACGGATGCCGGGCTCCAGTGCGGAGTGGCCGGCGTCTGGCACGATCACGCAGTTGGCCTCGGGCCAAGCCTGCCGCAGCTCGTCGGCCGTCACCGGCGGACAGACCACGTCGTAGCGGCCCTGCACGATGGTGCAGGGCAGGTGGCGGATGCGGTCGAGATCCTTCCAGGGCCAACCCTCGGGCAGGAAGATGCGGTTGACGAAGTAGTGCGCTTCGATGCGCGACAGCGCCAGCGCGAAGCCGCCGCCCTCGGCATCGAGCGGTCCCTTGGCGCCCGGATACAGCGTGGAGCACGCCGCCTCGTAGCGGCTCCAGGCGCGGGCGGCCGGCTGGTGCCGCGTCGGATCGGGGTCGGTGAGCCGGCGGTAGTAGTTGGCCAGGATGTCGCTGCGCTCAGCCGGCGGCAGGTGGCCGACGAAATCGCGCCACGCCTCGGGAAAAACGACCTTCATGCCGTGCAGGAACCACTGCACCTCGCTGTCGCGCCCCAGGAAGATGCCGCGCAGGATGAAGCCCAGGCAGCGATCGGGGTGGCGTTGGCCATACGCCAAGGCGAGTGTCGATCCCCAGGACCCCCCGAATACCAGCCACCGCTGGACGCCCAGGTGCTGGCGCAATCGCTCGAGATCATCGACCAGGGCGGCCGTGGTGTTGTCGGTGATGTCACCCAGCGGCAGCGAGCGGCCGGCGCCGCGCTGATCGAAAATGATGATGCGGTAGAACGATGGATCGAAGAAGCGCCGGTGGACCGGCGCCGAACCGGCGCCAGGCCCGCCATGCAGGAACACCACCGGCACGCCGTCGGGATTGCCGCTTTGCTCCCAGTAGAGCGTATGCCGGCGATCGACGGCCAGCATGCCGCTGGCGTAAGGAACGATGTCCGCGAACAGTTCCGACCGTAGCGGGTTCTCCGACCTCGGCATGCGCCCCGTGCTCTCCGGCAAATTGCGCGGGCGCCCAGCCTGGCATCCGTCGCGGTCATGGTGGATGCTGATTTTATGCAAACGATCCGGTGGGTCAAATGCCCAACTCTGGTCGCTCTCTTTATGTTCGCCGCGCTGGGTCTGCCGACCGGGCCGGCGGCCGCGGAAAGCTGCGACGAAGCCGGTGCCGCCGCCGGCACCGGTGCCCGCGCCATCGACGGCGACACGTTCGTAACCGCCGATGGTCAGGAATGGCGCCTGGCCGGTGTGTTGGCCCCCAAGCGCGGCGATGGCGCGCGCACACCCGCCCGCCTGCGCGATGATGCTCATCGCGGCGATCCCGGGCCACGCGGTTCGCCAGCCGATGCTGCGTCGGCGGCGCTGGAGGCGATCGTCGCGCGCCAGCCGTTGTGGCTGACGCCCGTCGGCGACACCGTGGATCGCTATGGCCGTCGCCTCGTCGCGGTGCGCGACGCGGACTGCCGGTCGGTTGCCGAGCGACTCCTCGCCGCAGGCCATGCCCGCGTTTATCCCACAGTTGTGACACGGACCTTGGCGCCGTCCCTTTATGCTGCCGAGGCTGCGGCACGGGCCGCAGTGCGTGGTTTGTGGGCCGACAGCCGGTATCGCCCGCTGCGGTCGTCGGACGTCGGCTCGTTGTATGACACCTACGTCGTGGTCGAGGATCGACCGATCGCGGTCGCCACCACCCGCGGCAGCACGACCCTGGTCTTCGGCCAGGATCAGCGCCGCGATTTCGGCGTGACGATCGCGGCGAAGGTCCGCAAACTCATGGCGACGGCGGGCCACGAGCCTGCCGTTCTCGTCGGACGGCAGGTGCGGGTGCGCGGATGGTTGCGCCAGCGCGGCGGTATGCCTGTCATCGACCTGGTGGTGCCGGAGCAATTGGAGGTCGTCGAGCCATGAGTGTGCCCAACCGGGAGCAGCGCCCGATGTTCCGGGTGATCTCCACGCTGCTGGCGCTGCTCGGGCTGGCGCTGGCGAGCGCGTGCGCGCCGCAAGCCGACGGCCCGCCACCGGCAACGACGGCGGCACCTGCGCCGACGGCTTCCCGCGAGACTCGGGCCACCGCCGCCGACAACCAGCAGGCGGCGGCGTTGCGCCGCTATGGCGGCGCCTACACGGAGGGTCCGGCCGCTGCCTACGTCACGCGCGTCGGTCAGCAATTGGTGGCCGCCAACGCATTGGGCGCCGGCAACTGGCGGTTCACGGTGTTGAACGCGCCGACCGTCAATGCCTTCGCGACCGAGCGGGGCGATGTATTCGTGACGCGCGGCCTGCTGGCGGTGCTGCAGGACGAGGCCGAACTGGCGTCGGTGATGGGCCATGAGATGGCGCACATCCTGGCGCGGCATGCCGCGCAGCGCCGCGCCCAGGAGGCCCGCATCTACCAGACGGCCATCGAGGTGGCGCGCAGCACCCGCGATCCGCAACTGGCCCTGGCCTTCGCCGAGACGGAACTGGCGCAGATGCGCGCCTACTCGCGCGACCAGGAGTTCGACGCCGACCGCATCGCCATCCAGTTGATGACCAAGGCCGGCTACGATTCGAACGCCGCCGTTCGCGCGTTGGAGCGATTGCAGGAGTACAACACGCTGCTGGCGCGCGTGCTGGGCCTGCCGCCGGATGTCTTCGAGCGCCAGACCCGATTCGCCACGCATCCCCGCACGATCGATCGTGTCGAGGCGGCGCGCGCCGAGGTCGCCGGCAATGCCGGCGGCCGGCGCGAGCCCGAGGCCTATCTCGATGCCCTCGACGGCATGCTGTACGGCGACACGCCGCAGGAGGGTTTTGCGCGCGGCCGGCGGTTCCTGCATCCGCAGCTCGGCTTCGCCTTCGAGGCACCCCCGGGCTATACGCTGCTCAACAACCCGCAGTCGGTGCAGGCCCGTGGCCCGGACAATGCCTTCATGATGTTCGCCTGCACCCGACGGCGGCCGGAAGGCAACATGATCGATGCGATGCGTCGGCTGTTTCCCTCGATACCGCTGACCGATCCGCGTCCCCTGATCATCAATGGCTTCGAGGCGGCGACCGGCGTCACGCAACGCTCGGTCGACAGCAGCGACGTCGACGGGCGGGTCGTGGCGATCAGCTTTCCGCCCGGCATCTGCACGTTCCTGCTGGTATCGCGCGCACTGGGATCGGCGTCGCGGGCCCAGGAAATGTTCAACGCGACCCAAACATTCCGCCGTATCAGCCCCGCCGAGGCAGCGCGGGCACGGCCTCGGCGGTTGGCCATCGTCACCGTCAAGGCGGGCGACACGCCGGAGCGGCTGGCCGGCCGCAGCCCGGCCGATGACAGCCATCGCCTGGAACGGTTCCTGGTGCTCAATGGTCTGCAAGCGGGCGACAAGCTGGTGCCGGGCCAGCGCGTCCGGGTCGTGGTGAGCGAGTGACGGATTTCCGGGTCATCGCTGATCCGGCCCTTCCGTCGCGCGGCCGGTTCCAAATTCCCAACCTCGGCGATCGCCCTTGTGCGTTGGGCCGCGGCGGCGTGCATACCGCCAAGCGCGAGGGTGATGGCGTGACGCCCGCCGGCACGTGGCGGCTGCGGCGTGTCTGGTATCGCGCCGATCGCCTGCCCGGTCCGCCGCAGACCGCGCTGGCGCTGCGCGCGATCGCGCCGAGCGACGGCTGGTGCGATGATCCGGCGTCACCGGACTACAATCGCGCCGTCGTCCTGCCGCATGCGGCCCGGCACGAACGCCTGTGGCGCGATGACGCGCTCTACGATGTCATCGTCGAACTGGGCTACAACGACGATCCTCCCGTGGCCGGCGACGGCAGCGCCATTTTTCTGCACGTGGCGCACACCGATTTTGCACCGACTGAAGGCTGCGTGGCCCTGGCCCGCGAGGATCTGCTGTCTCTCTTGCGAGAGTGCGGTCCTGGCGATGCACTGTGCGTGACGGGTTGAGTCTTTCACCCTGCGAAGGCAAGGCAATTTCATGGCTGCGCCCATATGCGATAGCCCTGTGCCGATGGGCGCCGATATACTGCGGGCGCAACAACGAGAAGGATCGGGCTCCCCCTCATGACCGTATCTTACGACGTGCTCGGCATGGGCAACGCCATCGTCGATGTGCTGGCGAGCACGGATGACGAATTCCTGCGCCTGAACAAGCTGGCCAAGGGCGCCATGTCGCTGATCGATGCCGAGCGCGCCGAGGCGTTGTACCAGGCGATGCGCGGGGCCGTGGAATGCTCGGGCGGCTCCTGCGGCAACACCATGGCCGGCATCGCCTCGCTGGGCGGCAAGGCCGCCTATATCGGCAAGGTGCGCGACGACGGCCTGGGGTGGACGTTCCGCCACGACATCCGGGCGGCCGGCGTGGCGTTCGACACGCCGGCCGCGACGTCGGGACCGCCGACGGCGCGCAGCCTGATCTTCGTGACGCCCGATGCGCAGCGCACGATGAATACCTATCTCGGCGCCTGCGTGACGTTGAGCCCGGCCGATGTCGATCCCGCGCTTGTCGCATCGGCCGCGGTCACCTACGTCGAGGGCTATCTGTGGGATGCGCCCGACGCCAAGGCCGCCGTGGTCAAGGCGATGGACGCGGCGCACGCTGCCGGCCGGCAGGTGTCACTGACCTTGAGCGACTCCTTCTGTGTCGATCGCTGGCGCGATGAGTTCCTCGATCTGGTGCGCAACAAGGTTGACATCCTGTTCGCCAACGAAGGCGAACTGCTGTCGCTCTATCAGGCCAAGAGCTTCGACGATGCGCTGCAGGCGGCCCGGCGTGACGGCCAGGTCCTGGCGCTGACGCGCAGCGCCAAGGGCTCGGTGGTGGTGCGCGGCGAGGAAGTGCATGTCGTCGATGCCGCACCCGTGAAAAAGGTCGTCGACACCACCGGTGCCGGCGATCTCTATGCCGCCGGTTTTCTCTACGGCTTCACGCGCGGCCTGCCGCTGGCCGAGTGCGCCCGCATCGGCGGTATTGCCGCCGCCGAGATCATCAGCCACGTCGGCGCACGTCCCGAGAAGCCGCTGAAGACGTTGATTTGAAACATGTTGCTTTGGATCGCGCGCGTCCACGCGCGCATTCGCTCGTAGCGAAGCGTAGAGCGAGTTCTGTCCACGCTGCCACGCCGATGCGCGCGTGGACGCGCGCGGTCCGAAGGAAGACATAAGGACCCGCAGTGCCTCACTCCACTGCATCCGAGACCAGACCCGGCTGGACCGAGGCCATCCTCGCGTACCGCCATGGCAGCGTGCGCTCGGCATTGTTCCTGGGGTTCTCCTGCGGGCTGCCGCTGCTGCTGGTGTTCAGCACGCTGTCGGCGCGGCTGCGCGAGACCGGCATCGATCGCACCACGATCGGCTTCATCAGCTGGGTGGCGATGACCTACGCCTGGAAGTTCGCCTGGGCGCCGCTGGTGGACCGCCTTCCGGTGCCGCTGTTGACTCGGTGGCTGGGGCGGCGGCGCAGCTGGATGCTGGTGGCGCAGTCGGTGATCGTGCTCGGCCTGCTGCTGATGGCGGGCTTCGATCCACGCAGCGACCTGCAGCCGCTGGTGATCGCCGCCGTGCTGGTCGCCTTCGCCTCGGCGACCCAGGATATCGCCGTCGACGCCTGGCGCATCGAGGCGACAGGTCCAGAGCTGCAGGGGCCTACGGCGGGCGCCTATCAGCTGGGCTACCGTATCGCCGTGCTCGCCGCCGGCGCCGGCGCACTCTACGTCGCGGAAATCTACAACTGGCGGATGGCCTACTTCGCGATGGCGGCGCTGGGCGGCGTCGGCGTGCTCGCCACCCTGCTGATCCGCGAGCCGGCACCGACAGCGGCAGGCGTTGTGGCGACACTGCATGACGGGCCGGCAGAGTCGGTCTCATCGCGCCTCGCGGCGTGGTTCACGACTGCCGTGGTCGGACCGTTCCTCGATTTCTTCCAGCGCATGGGATGGCTGGGGGTGGCGATCCTGGCCTTCATCGGCCTGTTCCGCATCAGCGATATCACCTTGGGGGTGATGGCCAACCCGTTCTATATCGATATGGGTTTCTCCAAGACCGACATCGCCAACGTCAGCAAGGTCTACGGCTTCTGGATGTCGATCGGCGGCGCACTGGCTGGCGGCGCCATCGTCACGCGCTACGGGATCCGCGCGCCGCTGATCTGGATGGCGCTGCTGCTGCCGCTGACCAACCTGCTGTTCGCGGCGCTGGCGGCACACGGCCAGCCCGACGTCTGGCTGCTGGCCGCCACCATCTCGGCCGACAATTTCGTTACCGGCATCTCGGGCTCGGTGTTCATCGCCTACCTGTCGAGCCTGACCAACACGGCCTACACCGCGACGCAATACGCACTCTTCAGCTCCCTGATGCTGCTGCCCGGCAAGTTCCTCGGCGGTTGGTCGGGTGCCATCGTCGACTGGGCCCAGGCGCATGGCCCAGCGCTGCCGGTGCTGGGCGATCTGCTGACCGTGCTGGCCCAGGCGCCGGCGCAGCAGGGCTACGTGCTGTTCTTCCTGTACACGACCGTCATCGGCCTGCCGACCGTGGCCCTGGCGGTCTGGCTCACCCGCCGAGACCTCGCCGCCCCGACAGGGGCGGGACGGGCTGTGACTCAGAGCTGAAGCCAGGGCTTTTGCCATTCCACTGCGCTAAGATGGCGAGCGCGACACCGGGACCGCTGACGGAGTCTTGGCGGTGACGCTTTTCGGGGTCAGCATGCGATCATCATGAGCCTGCGCCACCTCGACGCTCTGCTGAAACCCCGTTCGGTCGCTCTGGTCGGTGCCAGCGTGCGGGCCGGCTCGGTCGGCGCGCTGCTGCTGGGCAAGCTGACCGACGGCCGGTTTGCGGGCGAGGTGTGGCTGGTCAATCCCAGGGGCGCACTCGACGCCGATCGCGCCGTATTCCGCGACATCCGCGCGCTGCCCGCGGCCCCGGACCTGGCGTTGATCGCGGCACCCGGCCGGCATGTCCCCGGCATCCTGCGCGATCTTGGCCGGCGCGGCGGCAAGGCTGCCGTGATTTTTGCCGATGATCTGGGCGGCGGCGATGCCGAGCGTCATCTCAAGGCCAGGCGCCTGGTGGCGCGCATCGCGCGGCGCTATGGGCTGCGCATCCTCGGTCCGGCGTCGGTCGGCCTGCAATCGCCAGGGCTGGGGCTGGACGCCAGCCTGTCGCCGACCGCGGCCGTCGCCGGCGATCTCGCCTTTGTCACCCAGTCGGCCGCGGTGGCCAGTGCCGCCGTCGACTGGGCTGCGTCGCGGCGCATCGGGTTCAGCTACGCCGTCACCCTGGGCGAGATGACCGATATCGATTTCGGCCTGATGCTCGACTGGCTGGCGCTCGATGAAGGAACGCGCGCCATCCTGCTGCACATCGAACGGGTGAAGGACGCGCGCCTCTTCATGTCGGCCGCGCGGGCGGCGGCGCGCGCCAAGCCGGTCATCGTGCTGAAGACCGGCCGCCGCTCGGCGACGGCGCGTACGGCGCACGCGTATTCCGGTGCCGTGACCGAGGAAGCCTACGATGCTGCCTTCCGCCGCGCCGGCATGCTGCGGGTCGGCGACCTGGACGAGCTGTTCGAGGCCACGGCAACGCTGGCCGGCCGGCGTCAGCCGGTGGGCGATCGGCTCGCCATCCTGGCCAACGGCGGCGGGCTCGGCGTGCTGGCCGCCGATACCCTGCTGGATCTCGGCGGCCGGCTCGCGGCGATCGAGCCCGGTACGCAAGGACGCCAGACCTGGACCCGCGGCAACCCGCTCGACGTGACCAGCGATGCGCCGGCCGAACGCTATGCCGAGGCGGCCCAGGCGCTGCTGGCGGCGCCGACGGTGGACGCGTTGCTGGCCGTGCATGCGCCCTCGCCGTTCGTGCCGGCCACGGCACCGGCGCAGGCGCTGATCGATGCCGCCGCCGCCAGCCGCAAGCCGGTGCTGGCGAGCTGGGTCGGCGGCGCCACCCAGGAGGCGGCGCGGCACCTGTTCGTCGAGGCCGGCATGCCGAACTACGACACGCCGCGTCAGGCGGTGCGCGGGTTCATGCATCTGGTGAACTTCCGCCGCAACCGCGAAATCCTGATGCAGACGCCGGCCTCGCAACCCGAGACGTTCACCATCGACGTCAAGCGCGCGCGCACCGTGCTGCAGTTGGCGCGCCGCGCCGGGCGTGTCGAGCTGACACCGGAGGAGTCGCTGGCCGTGCTGCAGGCGGCGGCGATCGCGACGGCACCGACCTTCCGGCCGGTCGAGGGCACGGCCTATGACCTGGTGGCGGCGCTGCGCGAGGATCCGGTGTTCGGCCCGCTGTTGGTGTTCGGCCGCGGCGGGCTGGTCGGCCGTCGCCTTGATGACCGCGCGCTGGCGCTGCCGCCGCTGAACATGGCCCTGGCGCGCGACGTCATGACCCGCACGCGGGTCTGGCGGCTGCTGCAAGGCGGCGACGGCCAGCCGGCGGCGGCGCTCGATGCGCTGGCGCTCACCCTGATCAAGGTGGCGCAGATCGCCGTCGACCTGCCCGAGATCGAGTCGCTGCGCATCGATCCGCTGCGGGTCGATGCGCGGGCCGCGGTGGCGATGGCGGCGCGCATCTGGCTGGCGCCGTCGGAGCAAGCGGCATCGCGCCTGGCGATCCGACCCTATCCCAAGGAACTGGAGAGCACGCACGCATTGCCGGACGGTCGCACCTTCCTGCTGCGTCCGATGCGGCCGGAGGACGAGCCGCTCATCATCGAAATGACCGACCGCATGGATCGCGAGGACGTGCGCATGCGCTTCTTCGCGCCGCTGCCGCGGCTGTCGCACGAGATGGCCGCGCGCCTCACCCAGCTCGACTACGATCGCCAGATGGCCCTGATCGCGCTGGGTGGCGACGCCGACGGCCGTCGGCACGCCTGGGGCGTCGTGCGCATCGCCGCCGATCCTGACAACGACTCGGCCGAGTTCGCCGTTGCCGTGCGCAGTGATATGAAAGGCCACGGCATGGGATCCTTCCTGATGAACCACATCATTGCCTATGCGCGCACGCGCGGTCTCAAGACGGTGATGGGCTACGTGCTGTCCGAGAATGAGCCGATGCTGTCGCTCAGCCGCCGGCTGGGCTTCGTGCCCCTGCGGGTGCCGGACGATCCCACCGTGCAAAAAGTCTCGTTGCGCCTGTAATCACGTGTGGGATGCAGCCGTCAGGCGCGCAGGCTACAAGGGACCGATGTCGCTCGAATCGCCCCTCCGGCGCATCGCCTGCGCGGTCGCGGCGATGCGCGGCTGGCGGCGCTGGCTGCTGGCTGCCCTGCTGGGCGCCGGTGCCGGCTTCGCCATGCCACCGTGGTATGTGTTCCCCCTGATGGTGGTGGGCCTGGTCGGCCTGCTCTGGCTGATCGATGGCACCCGCGTGCCCGAGGTCGAGGAGGCTGATGCCGCGCCGCCGCGGCAGCGACCGTACCGACGCAGTTTTGGCGACGGGCTGTTGTGGGGGCTGGGTTACTTCGCGGTCGGCAGTCTGTGGATCATCGAGGCGTTTTCGGTGCCGCCGGCCGATTTCGTGGCGCTCGGGCCGCCGATCGTCGGCGGGCTGGCCGTCGTGCTGGCCATCTTCGTCGGCCTGTCGTGTCTGTCCTGGACCTGGCTCGTGCGCCGCCGGCCGCGCCTGGGCCAGGGCTGGCTGCGGGTGCTGCTGTTTGCCGTCCTGCTCGCGGCGTTCGAATGGCTGCGCGGGCATGTCTTCACCGGTTATCCGTGGAATCCGTTCGGTCATGTCTGGGCGTTTGCCGCCGTCACCCTGCAGCCGGCGGCGTGGTTCGGTGTCTATGGACTGAGCGCACTCACGGTTGCGCTTCTGACCCTGCCCGCCGCGCTCAGCGATGGCCGCGGGCGCGCCGTCCTGATCGTCGGCGTCCTGCTGCTGCTGCCCTTTGTTGCCGCCGCGCCGCGTGTCCTGCTGGCCGCGCCGTCCCCCAATACCGGCCCGATGCTGCGGCTGGTGCAGCCTAATATTCCGCAAAGCGAAAAATGGCTGTGGGAAATGCGTGACCGGCACCTGGCCAAGATGCTGGACATGAGCACGGCGGACCGACCGGCCGACCTACGCCACGTGATCTGGCCGGAGACCGCCGTGCCGTTCCTGCTGGCGCAATCGCCCGACTATCTGCGCACCGTCGCCACAGTGGCGCCCGCGGACGGCTACCTGCTCGTCGGGGCGCCGCGCGGTGCCATGACGGTGGACGAGGCGCGCGTCATATCGCCCGGCAGCGCGCGGCCGCAGTGGAACAGCCTGCACGCGGTCGACGGCAAGGGCTTCATCCGCGCCACCTACGACAAGATCCACCTGGTGCCGCTGGGCGAGTATCTGCCGCTGCGCCATTACTATGCGTTTCTGGCCGATACCATTGGCCGCGGCTCCTTCGAGGCCGGCCTGGAGCGGCGGACCATGCGCCTGCCGGGGCTGCCGCCGGTGGGCGTCATCATCTGCTACGAAGCCATTTTCCCGGCCGCGGTGGTCGACCCGCTCGACCGCCCGGACTGGATCCTCAATGTCACCAACGACTCCTGGTTCGGCGCGTCCAGCGGGCCCTACCAGCACATGGTGAGCGCCCGTCTGCGTGCCGTGGAAGAAGGACTACCGCTGGTGCGTGTCGCCAATACCGGCATCTCTGCCATTATCGATCGGTTCGGGCGGGTCGAGGCACAACTGGGCATGGAGAAAACCGGCATCATCGACCACAACCTGCCGCCGCCTGGGCCGGCAACGCCGTTTGCGCGGTTTGGTGATTGGTCATTTCTCGCCTTATTGTTGCTCCTGGCTCTGCCCGGTGTTTATCTCGCTAATCGAAATTAGATTGTCCTGCAGTCCGGTTCACGGCGCCTCACCTGTTTCCCAGGCTTAAAACGGCGCGAAAGCGGTCACAAGAAAGCAACCGGACATATCAAAAAAGGTATTAACAATAGGACAATTTCACGTCAGAATAACGACCGTGCGCAGGTTAGCTTAACGCTAGAAACGCGCATCTGCGTTGTACTGTGGAAGGACGCGGGACAAACCGCACCTACCCCGCACGCAGGAGGCGAGCCCGGGACGGCGATCCCGGCGGCGCCGAGCCATCGCACCGGGTGGCCCGGTAGTCGCAAGTGAAGGAGTTTCAAAAATGGCAGGTCATCCGGTCGACGTTCACGTGGGGACACGGGTGCGGCAACGCCGAACATTGCTCGGCATGAGTCAAGAGAAACTGGGCGAGGCCGTCGGTCTGACGTTCCAGCAGATCCAAAAATACGAACGGGGCGCCAACCGCATCGGCTCCAGCCGGCTGTACGAGTTCAGCAAGGTGCTGGACGTCCCGGTGTCCTATTTCTTCGAAGACATGCCGGTCAACGTTCTGGTCGGCCCGCGGCGCGGTCGGGGCCGCAAGAGCGGTTTTGCCGAGGAGGGCACGCCCTTCGAGGACGAGAAGGATCCGCTCGCCAAGCGCGAGACGCTCGAACTGGTGCGCGCCTACTACAAGATCGACGAGGCGAAGGTACGTAAGCGTATCTTCGAGATGGTCAAGGCGGTCGGGGCCGCCTCGCGGGCGCATAAGCTGTCGGGTCCCGCCAAGCGCAAGTGAGGGATGTCTGTCGCCAACCGGTGCCAGGGCGGCAGATGTCGGCAGATCGCAGCCTGCAGGTGTTCCGCCGTTCGTGACCGGGGCGGAGCGGACACCGGCGGCGCCGCTTGTCGTGTTGGCCGGCGCGTGATCGTGCATTGCGTCCCTTCGAGGCTGCGGCTTCCCTTCGCGGTGCGGTGCGGTTAGACCTGGGTATTCCACCACTTCGGGGGAGGCCCATGTCCGCCCGTTCGCTTGTCGCGTTGCCGTCCCATCAGGCTGGGCCGGCTGCCTGGTATGGACCTGACATGGCGCAGCGCACCGATTGGATCGTGGCGTTGTCGGCGGCCGACCTCGCCGAGATCGACGCCGCGACGCAGCGCTTGGCGGCGCGTGCGGCCGACATCGCGCAGGTCACGCCGGCGGACTTTCCGCTGCCGACACTGGGACCGAAGCTGGCGCAGGCGCTCGAGGCGTTGCTGCACGGCCGCGGCTTCGTGCTGCTGCGCGGCCTGCCGGTCGAACGCTACAGCCTGCGCCAGGCGGCGACGGCATTCTTCGGCATCGGTGCCCATCTCGGCAATGCCCGGTCGCAGAACGCGAAGGGCCATGTGCTGGGCCATGTCAAGGACATGGGCCTGTCGAGCAAGGATCCCAGTGTCCGCATCTACCAGACCAACGAGCGGCAGACCTATCACACCGATTCCTGCGACGTGGTGGGTTTGCTGTGCCTGAAGACGGCGCGGCGGGGCGGCCTGTCGACCCTGGTCAGCTCGACCACGATCTTCAACGAGATGCGGCGCCGCCGGCCCGATCTGTTGGCCCTGCTGTTCGAGCCCATCGCCACGGACCGCCGCGGCGAGGTCCCCGCCGGCATGAAGCCGTACTTCGAGATCCCGGTCTTCAGCTGGCACGAAGGCCACCTGACGGCGCTGTACCAGCGCCAGTACATCGACAGTGCCCAGCGCCTGGCCGACGTGCCGGTCCTGAGCGCCCAGCAGGTCGAGGCGCTCGACCTGTTCGATGAACTGGCCAACGATCCGGCGCTGAACCTGCACATGGAATTCAGGCCGGGCGACATGCAGTTCGTGCACAACCATACCCTGCTGCACGATCGCACCGGCTTCGAGGATTGGGACGAGCCCGATCGGCGCCGCCACTTGCTGCGCCTGTGGCTGGCCTGCCCTGGCGCGCGGCCGCTGCCGCCGGTGTTCGCCCAGCGCTACGGCAAGGTCGATATCGGCGACCGCGGCGGCATCATCGTGCCCGGCACCATCGTTCTCAACGCGCCGCTGGAAGCCGTGTGAGCCCGCCATCCCTCGAAACCGTCGTGCGTGGCCACCCTGTGCTGGCCGTGGTGCTCGACCATTGCGCGGCCTGGGCGCTGCCCGACGCCTGGCTGGTGGCCGGTGCGGTGACGCAGAGCGTGTGGAATGCCGCCACCGGCCGGGATCCCTTGCACGGCATCCGGGATATCGACATCGTCTATTTCGACGCCGCCGACCTGTCGGCCGAAACCGAAGCGGCGCACGAAGCGCGCCTGCGCGTGCTGCTGGCCGATGTGCCGGTCAAGCTCGACGTGAAGAACGAAGCCCGTGTGCATCTCTGGTACAGGGACGTCTTCGGCCATGGCATCGATGCCTATCGCTCGACCGAGGATGCCATCGGCACCTTCCCGACCACGGCGACTAGCATCGGCGTGCGGCTGGAGGCCGGTGCGCTGAACGTCTGCGCGCCGTTCGGCGTCGATGATCTGATGGGTGGCATCGTGCGGCCCAACAAGCGCCAGATCACCCGTGCCGTCTACGACAAGAAGGTCGCGCGGTGGCGCACGCTTTGGCCGGAGCTGACCTACCTGCCGTGGGATCAGACCCAGCCGCCGTCGACGACGTAGTGCTGGCTGGTGCAGGCCGCGGCCTCGTCTGAGATCAGGAACACCACGAAGCGGGCGACATCGTCGGGAACCAGCCAGCGCTTGAGGCACTGCGCGTCCAGCATGCGCTTCTCGCCCTCCGGCGTGATCCACTTGCGCTGCTGGCGTTCGGTGCGGATCCAGCCCGGCGCGACGGCGTTCACCCGCACGTTGAAGGGCCCATAGTCGCGCGCCAGCGAGCGGGTCAGGCCCAGCACGGCCGATTTGGCGGCGGTGTAGACCGCCATGCCGCCCATGCCGGTCATCCACGAGATCGAGGCGAAGTTCACGATCGCGCCACCCCTGGCCGCCGTCATGTCCGGCAGCACCGCCTGGGCGGCGAAGAACTGATGGCGCAGGTTGACGGCCATCAGGGCGTCCCACTGCTCGGGCGTGACGTCTTGCGTGGCATGCCGCTCGTCGAACGCGGCGTTGTTGACCAGCGCCGTGATGGGCCCGAAGCGGCCACGCACGGTATCGACAGCAGTCCGCAGCGCGGCGATGTCGGTCAGATCGGCGCGCTCAAAATGCACGTCGGCACCCTGCTCGTGCAGGTCGCGCACCAGCGCCTCGGCCGGCGCCTGCTGGATGTCGATGAACGCCACGCGGCTTTTCTGGCGCGCGAAGGCGCGCACGATGGCCTCACCGATGCCGGTGGCACCGCCGGTCACCAGCACGGTGCGGCCGGCGAGATCGGGATAGATGGCTCCAGCCATGGTTTGCTCCGTCAAGCTGCTGCGCCGGGAAGGACACCGGCATCGTGGGCGTAAAGCCAGCCGACCGCCGCGATGGACCGGTCGCCCGTGGCGGCCGTCTGGGCGTCGCGTTTCTGTTGATCGATGCCGTCAGGCAGGTGGAAGCGCGTCTTGTTGTGGCGCGACATCTCCTGCAGCCGCGTGGTGCGCGGCTTGCGCAGCAACTCATAGCGCGCGAGCGCACCGGGCACGTTGCCATCGGCCTGCACAAGACAGGCGGTCAGCGTCGCGCCGTCCTCGATCGACTGGACGGCGCCCTGGGCCATGAACGGCAGCATGGCATGACAGGAATCGCCCAGCAGCGTGATGCGGCCGGCCGACCACCGCGGCAGCGGCTCGCGATCGAACAGCGCCCATTTGAAGGTCTCGTCGACGGCACCGATGATGGTCCGCACCTGCGGGTGCCAGCCCTCGAACAGACGCAGCGCGTCGGCCACCGCGCCGCGCTCGTTCCACGACTCGCGGGTCCAGGATTCTTCCTCCTGCACAGCCACGAAGTTCATCAGTCGGCCGCCGGCGACATAGTAGTGCACGAAGTGGCCACCCGGTCCCCACCAGCTGTTGGACGTCACCTCCAGGTTCAGAGGGGCCAGTCGCTCGGCCGGCACCAGCCCGCGATAGGCAACACAGCCGGTGAAACGCGGCTTGTCGTCGCCGAACAGGATCTGGCGCACGCGGGAGTGAATACCGTCGGCGCCGATCAACATGTCAGCGGTGATCCGCGCGCCGTTCTCGAAGCGCGCCTCGACGTGACTGCCGTGGTCGATGGCATCGACAAGCCGATGACCGACATGCACGCGCTCACCGGGCAGCACCGCGGCGATCGCGGCCAGCAGGTCGGCGCGGTGGAAATGGTAGTAGGGCGCGCCGAAGGTCCGCTCGACCGTTTCGCCCAGCGGCGCGCGTTGCAAGGTGCGGCCGTCATCCCAGCGGCGCTGGTGAACGCCCACCGGCCGCACGCCACGTTGGGCCAGCACGCCCGCGAGGCCGAGCCGATGCAGGATGCGTGACCCGTTGGGGCTGATCTGGATGCCGGCGCCGATTTCGCTCAGCGCGCCGGCCTGCTCATAGACCTGCACATCGAAACCGGCATCCAACAGCAACGCGGCCGCGGCCAGGCCGCCGATGCCACCACCGATCACCGCAACGGTGAGTCCCGCCTGTGTCATGCGTGCTTTTTACCAAGGATCGCTGCGAGCGCCTATGATCGCGTCCGGAATCGAGGCCGTACGGGAGGCGTGTATGCGCGGGCGACATGTGTTCATGCAAAGTCTGGTCAAGCACGGCGTGCGACACATCTTCGGCAATCCCGGTACGACCGAAAGCCCGCTGATCGACAGCCTGCCCGAGTATCCGCAGATCGATTATGTCGTCGCGCTGCACGAAGGCGTCGCGCTGGGCGCCGCCAGCTTCTACGCGCAGGCCACCGGTCGCACCGGGGTCGTGAACGTGCACGTCGCACCGGGTCTGGGTAATGCGCTCGGCATGCTCTACAGCGCACTCAAGGCATCCTCGCCGATGGTGGTGACGGCCGGCCAGCAGGATACCCGCATGCGTTTGCGCGATCCGTTGCTGGGACATGATCTCGTGGCGATGGCGGCGCCTGTCACCAAGTGGAGCGTGCAGGCCGAGCGCGCCGACGAGTTGGGGCCGTTGTTGCGCCGCGCCTTCAAGATCGCCAACGATCCGCCGGCCGGCCCGGTGTTCGTCGCGCTGCCCATCGACGTGATGGAGCAGGAAACCGACATCGATGCGATCGGTCCCGGGACGCTCTACCGCGCGGGGCGGCCGGATCCTGATGGTGTGACCGATGTTGCGCGCCTGCTGCTGGCCAGCCGGGCACCGGTGATCGTCGCCGGCGACGACGTGGCGCGGGCCGGGGCCAACGACGCACTGGTGGCGCTGGCCGAACGCATCGGCGCGCCGGTCTGGGTCGAGGGCCTGCGCCACCAGTTGTCGTTCCCCTCGACGCACCCCAGCGCCCGCGGCGCCGTGCCGTTCGATGCGGCGGCCATCCGCAAGGCGCTCGGCGGCGCCGATCTGGTGCTGCTGGCCGGCGGACCGTTCTTCGAGGACGTCTGGTACGCCGCCGGTGATCCGTTTCCGGATGGCGCCGTGGTGGTGCAGCTCGAGGAGTCGCCGCAGCGCCTGGCGTATAATTATGCACCGCAGGCTGGATTGGTGGGGCAGCTGCAGCACACGTTGCGCGCCGTGCACGACAGCGTCGGGGCGTCGGCCGACGACAGCTATCGCACGGCAGCGGCGCGACGTAACGCGGCACTCAAGGCCGCCAAGGACGACGAGACCGCGTCCTATCAGGCCCGTGTCCAGAAGGCATGGAACCGCCTGCCGATGTCGATGGCGCGCGCGATGTCGGAGATCCGGGCGGCCGTGCCGGCCAATACCGTCGTTGTCGACGAATCCATCACGGCCAACATCGATCTGGCGCGGGCATTCGAGTTCTCGAAAGCGGGTGACTACTACAGCGGACGCGGCGGCGGGATCGGCCAGGGCCTGGCCGGTGCCATCGGCGCCAAGGTGGCCCATCCGGACCGCGTCGTCGTGGCGGTCTCCGGCGATGGCTCGGCGATGTACAGCATCCAGGCGCTGTGGACCGCCGCGCACCACAAGCTCGCCATCGTCTTCGTGATCCTGGCCAATCGCGAGTATCGCGTTCTGAAGCACAATCTCGACGTCTACCGCCAGCGCTTCGGCGAGCTCATGAACCATCCCTATCCGCACATGGACCTGACGCAGCCCGGGCTGGGCTTTGTCGACATGGCGCGCGGCATGGGCGTGGCCGGCACGGCCGTCACGAATCCTGACGACCTGCGGGCTGCCATCGCGCGAGCCGTCGCGTCGGGCGAACCGCATCTGGTCGAAGTGGCGATCGAGGGCAAGCGCTAGTATCTGGGATCACGCGTCACTGATACAGCTGTCATCCCGAGCGCAGCGAGGGATCTTCTGCAAGAGACGCACGAATGCGCCTGCATCAAAAGATCCCTCGCTGCGCTCGGGATGACAGTCCCCAGTCATACTCGAGCGATAGCGGGTACTAGGCGGCTTTCGCAACGGCGCTGCGCGGGCGTATCATTCGACGTTTTGCGGCCGCCTGGTCGAGGGAGGCGGGTGATGCGTTCTGATGTCGGATTGGGCCACGCGCCGCGCAAGCTGGCGCTGGCCAACCATCGTCAGCGCAACGAGGGCACGGCCCTGCAGATGGCGTGGTTCGATGCCATGCAGGTCAATCTCTCGGCGGCGGAGCGACGGACGGCAACGTTGCCGGCGCGCCGATCGGTGAAGAAGGAATACCAGGCCGCCTGGCTGGTGAAGGCCGTCACCTGCATCGATCTCACCACGTTGGCCGGCGACGACACGCCCGGCCGCGTCCGTCGCCTGTGCGCCAAGGGACGGCGTCCCCTGCGCGACGATCTGGTCGCGGCGCTGGGCCTGGCCGACGATCCGCCCCGGGTCGGTGCGATCTGTGTCTATCCCGCCATGGTCGGACCCGCCGTCAAGGCGCTGGACGGCTCCGGCATTCCCGTGGCGTCGGTCGCCACCGGCTTTCCCGCCGGCCAGACGCCACTGGCGCAGCGGCTGGGCGAGATCCGCTATGCCGTCGGCGAAGGCGCCGCCGAGATCGACATCGTGATCAGCCGCGCGCAAGCCCTGACCGGTGACTGGCAGGGGCTCTACGACGAGGTGAAGGCGATGCGCGAGGCCTGTGGCGCGGCGCACCTCAAGGCGATTCTGGCGACCGGCGATCTGAAAACGCTGCGCAACGTCTACAAGGCCGGCATGGTGGCCATGATGGCGGGAGCGGATTTCATCAAGACGTCGACGGGCAAGGAGGATGTCAACGCCACCCTGCCGGTCAGCCTCGTCATGCTGCGGGCGATTCGCGACTACCAGCACCAGACGGGCGTGCGTGTCGGCTTCAAGCCGGCCGGCGGGCTGCGCACCGCCAAGGATGCGCTCAACTGGTTGATCCTGATGAAGGAGGAACTCGGGCGTCCATGGCTCGAGCCGGACCTGTTCCGCATCGGCGCCAGCAGCCTGCTGGCCGACATCGAACGTCAGATCGAGCATTTCGTGACCGGCCGCTATGCCGCCGGCCATCACCACGCCGTGGGCTGAAGAGGAGCGGGTGATGGTGCTCGTGAAGGACATCCTCGACAGCATGGATTATGGCCCGTCGCCGGAGGCGAATGACCATGCGTCGGCATGGCTGGAGCAGCACGCCGGCGGCTTCGGGCATTTCATCGATGGCGCCTTCGTCGCGCCGGCCGACGGCGCCATGATCGACGTCTTCGACCCGGCGCGGGAGACGCAGATCGCCCGGGTGGCCCAGGGCTCTGTCGCGGACATCGACCGCGCCGTCGTCGCGGCGCGCCGGGCATTCAAGCCGTGGTCCGCGCTGCCCGGCCATGTCCGGGCACGGCATCTCTATGCGCTGGCGCGCCATATCCAGAAGCGCGAGCGCTTTCTGTCCGTGCTGGAGAGCATGGACAACGGCAAGCCGATCCGCGAGACGCGCGATATCGACGTGCCGCTGGCAGCACGCCATTTCTATCATCATGCCGGCTGGGCCGAGCTGTGCGCCGGCGAGTTCCCGGATCATGTGCCGGTGGGAGTCTGCGGCCAGATCATCCCGTGGAACTTCCCGCTGCTGATGCTGGCGTGGAAGATCGCGCCGGCGCTGGCGGCAGGCAATACCGTGGTGCTGAAGCCGGCCGAGTTCACGCCGCTCACGGCGCTGGCCTTTGCCGAGATCTGTCTTGAGGTCGGCCTGCCGCGCGGCGTCGTCAATATCGTGACCGGTGACGGATCGACCGGCGCTGCGCTGGTGGATCATGCCGGTGTCGACAAGATCGCCTTCACCGGTTCGACCGAGATCGGTCGCCTGATCCGCCGGGTGACCGCCGGTACCGGCAAGAAGCTGTCGCTGGAGCTGGGCGGCAAGTCGCCCTTCATCGTGTTCGAAGACGCCGATCTCGATGCCGCGGTCGAAGGCGTGGTCGATGCGATCTGGTTCAACCAGGGCGAGGTCTGCTGTGCCGGCTCACGGTTGCTGGTGCAGGAGGGCATTGCCGATCGGCTCTATCGCAAGCTGCGCGCCCGCATGGAAACCCTGCGGGTCGGCGATCCGCTCGACAAGTCGACCGATATCGGCGCTGTCGTGGCACCGGTGCAGCTCGATCGCATCCGCGCGCTGGTCGACAAGGGCACGCAGGAAGGCGCCCAGCTCTTTCAGCCATCCATCGCGCTGCCGGCCCGGGGTTGTTTCTATCCGCCGACTCTCTTCACCGGGGTCGAGCCGGCATCGACCATTGCCGAGGTCGAGATCTTCGGTCCCGTGATCGCCGGCATGACCTTCCGCACGCCGGACGAAGCGGTGGCGCTGGCCAACAACACGCGCTACGGGCTTGCAGGTTCGATCTGGTCGGAGAACATCGACCGCGCCCTCGACGTCGCGGCCAGGCTGAAAGCCGGTGTCATCTGGATCAACGCCACGAACCTGTTTGATGCCGCGTCGGGTTTCGGCGGCTACCGCGAGTCGGGTTTCGGTCGCGAAGGTGGCCGCGAGGGGCTTTACGAATATCTCGTGCCGGTGTGGGAGAAGAAGCCAGGCAAGGCACGCAAGGACGCCGCGCGCCCGGCACTCTCGCCGCTTCCTGCCGCCGGCACGGTCGCCGGCCTGCCGTCGATCGATCGCACGGCCAAGCTCTATGTCGGCGGCCAGCAGGCGCGCCCGGATGGCGGCCACAGCTATTCGGTGGTCGATCGGGCTGGCCGCTCTTTGGGCCAGGCCGGGCTCGGCAATCGCAAGGACATCCGCAATGCCGTCGAGGCGGCGGCGAAGGCGACCGGCTGGAGCACCGTGACGGCCCACAACCGGGCCCAGGTGCTTTACTACGTCGCCGAGAACCTCGCGGCGCGCGGTGGCGAGTTCGAAGCCCGGCTGATGTCGATGACGGGCATCACCGCCAAAGCCGCTGCGGCGGAGGTCGCGGCCGCGATTCGCCGTACCTTCCACTATGCGGCGTGGGCCGACAAGTTCGACGGCGCCGTGCATGCAACGCGCGCGCGTCACGTCACGCTGGCGATGAACGAGCCGTGGGGCGTCATGGGCATCGTCTGCCCGGACGAGGCGCCGTTGCTGGCCGTGATGTCGCTGGTGATGCCGGCCATCGCCATGGGCAATCGCGTCATCGTCGTGCCGTCGGCGCGCCATCCGTTGGCGGCGACCGATCTCTACCAGGTCCTCGACACCAGCGACGTGCCGGCCGGCGTCGTGAACATCATCACCGGTGAGCCCGACGCACTCGCCAAGGTGCTGGCCGAGCACGACGAGGTGTCGGCGCTCTGGTATGCCGGCTCCAAGAGCGGCAGCGCCGCTGTCGAGGCGGCGGCCGCCGGCAATCTCAAGGCGACATGGGTCGATCATGGCCGTGCCCGGGACTGGCTGGACGACATCCAGGCCCAGGGTCGCGACTTCCTGCGCCGTGCCACCCAGGTCAAGAACATCTGGGTGCCGTACGGGGAGTAGGTTGCACCCTCTCCGCCCGCGCAGCGGGGGGAGAGGGAGGGGCCCACGCGCAGCGTGGGAGGGTGAGGTGGGTGGTCTGAACCCACGCGGTTTCGCTCGCGAGATCACGTCCTTGTTCGGCGCCTACCTCACCCTCCCATCGCTCACGCGATGGGCCCCTCCCTCTCCCCCCACTGCGTGGGCGGAGAGGGTTGCCTAGTCGCCGGAAGCCGCCTTCTTTGCGGCGGCTTCCTTTTCCGCCATCCGTGCTTTCAGCTGCTCGGGCGTCAGTCGCACGATGTGCTCGTTCTGGTGGGCGAAGATGTCGTAGCGCTGGGTGTCGAGTTCCTCGAGCACGATCTCGCGCGCCAGCACTTTCTGCTTCCATTGCTGGTGCTCGGCCTCGGCGGCGTGGAACTCGGGCATCACCTCGCGCGCGAACAGCTCCAGCGAATCGCAGATATCCTGGTGGCTGGTCTTGCCGGCCTGGTTCAGCAGGATCACCTGGTCGACCCGGCTTTGCTGGAACAGGCGCAGCTTCTTGCGGATGGTCTCGGGTGAGCCGATCAGGCCGGCGTCCAGCGCCTTCTTCTCCTCCGGCCCGCCGCGCCAACTCTGATATTCGCGCCACAGGTCGCTGGTGCCGGGCGCATCGACTCCTTTGCGGCCGTAGTAGGAGAGCGCGAAGATGAAAAAGGTCCAGCCCGATGCCTTGGCGAGGGCTTCCTCGTCGGTCGGCGCGCACATGAAGCCTGCCACCATGGCGATGTTGGGATTGGCCGGGTAGTCGGTCAGCTTGCCGGGGTTGTTCAGCAGGTTGTTGTAGTATTTGTGCACCCAGGCACGGGCGGCCTCCGGCGTCACGAAGGTAAAGCCCAGCGCACCCATGCCCCATTCCCCGGCTTTGCCGATGGTCTGGATGTTGGAGCAGGCCACCCACAGCGGCGGATGCGGCTTCTGGTAGGGCTTGGGAATGACGTTGCGGGCCGGGAAATCATGGTACTGGCCGTGGAATTCCCAGCTCTCCTTGGTGAACATCGGGACGATAGCCTTGACGGCTTCCTCCCAGCGCTCGCGCTTGTCGCGTACCCGGACGTTGAACGGATGCAACTCCGCGGGACCTGCCGCCTCGCCCATGCCGAGATCGACCCGGCCGTCGGACAGCAGATCGAGTGTCGCCACCCGCTCGGCGACGCGGTGGGGCTGGTTGGTGGTGAGCTGCACGACACCATGTCCCAGCCGGATGCGTTTGGTGCGCTGGCTGGCCGCGCCCAGGAACACTTCCGGTGCCGAGGAGTGCGAATATTCCTCGAGGAAGTGATGCTCCACCTCCCAGGCGTAATCATAGCCCAAGCGGTCGGCCAGCTCGATCTGGGTCAGCGAATCCTGCAGCAACTGGTATTCACCGCGTTCGGTCCAGGGTCTGGGGAGTTGGTGTTCATAGAAGATGCCGAACTTCATCGAGCGGGGTCCTTCCAGCGGTGCGGCCAGGTCATCGTCGGAATTGGACGCCGGGGCCCGAGAGCGTGTCAACGCACCGCCGCGGAAAGCAGACCCTAACGTTCGACAGGGCTTTTGCCTCAATCGCTTGCCCGCCACCCTGGGCCTGCGCTAAGCCTGCGGCGAACACTTCGGGAGAGATTTCCATGGCCTATGTCGTTCCGCCGCCGTCAATTCCCGGCATACCGGTCATCGGAACCTCGGATTTGTTTCCGGTGCGGCGCATCTACTGCGTCGGCCGCAACTATGCGGCCCATGCCCGCGAGATGGGCGGCGATCCGGACCGCGAGCCGCCGTTCTTTTTCGCCAAGCCCAGCGATGCGGTCGTTGTCGCCGCGGATCCCAAGAACCCGGTTCGCATCCCCTATCCGCCGGCGACCAAGAACCTGCACCACGAGATGGAGCTGGTGGTGGCGATCGGCACGGGTGGCGCCAATATCAGCGTCGAGAAGGCGCTGGACCATGTCTATGGCTATGCCGCCGGGCTCGACATGACACGCCGCGACCTGCAGAACGCCGCCCGCGACAAGGGCCGGCCGTGGGACATGGGCAAGGGCTTCGATCAATCGGCGCCGATCGGTCACCTCTATCGCGCCACGCAGATCGGTCATCCCGCGGCGGGCGAGATTAAGCTCGACGTCTCGGGCAAGACCAAGCAGCACGCCGACCTGAAGGAGCTGATCTGGAACGTGCCGGAGACGATCGCCTACCTGTCCGGTTTGGTCACGCTGGGACCCGGTGACCTGATCTACACCGGCACACCTGAAGGGGTCGGACCGGTCGTGGCCGGCGACACGCTGATCGGTACCGTCGAGACCTGCGGCACGGTGGCGATCACTTACGTCTGATCATGCGGCGCGCGCCGCGGCCATCTTCCAGAAGACGGTCGCGGCTGAGCGCTCGTCGCCTTTTGCCCGCAGCAGCGTCAGGCAGCTTGCGGCGTCCAGGCCTTCGAGGGGACGACTGACCATTGGGGCCAGGCCCTTGAGATGGGCCCGGCCAAACCACCCGAGGCTCATCGCCGGCACGCGCTTGACGGCGCCGTAGCGTTCGACCGCCAGCGCATTGCGTTCCGGTGGCCGCAGGATGATGGCGCCGGCGTCGCGCAGGTGCCGCCCGATCGCGTCGGTCAGCGCAATGCCGTGGGTGCGATCGAACGTTGCGACCGGCACATTCTTCAGGGCCGACAGTGGCACGGAAGCCCGCCGGCTGGCTGGATGTTCACGCGGTAGCAGGATTTCGATCCGGCGATGGCGCAGAAGCAGGCGGTCGAGGTCGGCCGCAGCCGTGTTGGCGGCGTCGAGTGGCGAATAGGTCGGAACGCCGCCCAGCATCGGTTCGATCAGCAGCGCCAGATCGATTTCGCGCCGCGCCACGGCGGCCAGGAGTCGCACATCCGTATCGTTGGTGATGCGCAGCGGGATGTCGGGCTGCTGCAGGAGAAAACGTTCCAGCAGTGCGACCCGTTCGGCAACCAGCACGGTCTGGATGGTGGCGCCGATGGTCAGTTCGTTGGTCTGGATGGCGCGTGCGGCGGTGCGCACGGCATCGGTCTCGGCCAGTATGCGCCGTGCGTTGCCGAGGAAAAGGCGGCCTTGCGCCGACAGCTCGACACTGCGGCTGGTGCGCTTGAACAGCGGAAAGCCGAGACGGCGCTCGAATTCCCGGATCTGCGTCGACAGTGCCGGCTGCGACATGTTGAGCCGCGCGGCGGCCCGGCCGAACGAGCGTTCCTCGGCAATGGTGATGAAGGCACGGTACGGCTTGGCGTCGAGGTCCATGGCGGGCAGTCCCTATACGATCCATAAAGATTCTGGATCGATCCCGAAAGAATAATCAATTGGAACGGCTGCGATGAAGCGCGCCAATGTGCCCGCCGCCGCGATGGACGACATGCGAGAGAGACGCCATGTGGAGTTTCGAAACCGATCCCGACTACCAGGAGAAGCTGGATTGGGTGACGCGTTTTGTGAAAGAGGAGGTCGAGCCGCTCGATCATCTCGGTGTCCAGACCTATGACGTCAGGAACGAGAAGCGGAACAAGGCGGTCAAGCCGTTGCAGGCCGAGGTGCGGCGCCAGGGACTGTGGGCCTGCCATCTCGGCTCGGAGCTGGGCGGCCAGGGCTACGGCCAGGTGAAGCTTGGTCTGCTCAATGAAATCCTCGGACGCTCGCGCTTCGGGCCGATCGTCTTCGGCTGCCAGGCGCCGGACAGCGGCAATGCCGAGATCCTGGCCCACTACGGCACGGCCGAGCAGAAGCGGAAGTACCTCAAGCCCCTGCTGGATAACGAGATCGTCTCGTGCTTCTCGATGACCGAGCCGCAGGGCGGCGCCGATCCCAAGGTCTTCACCTGCCGCGCGGAGCTGGACGGCGATCAATGGGTGATCAACGGCGAGAAGTGGTTCTCGTCCCATGCCCATCTCGCGAGCTTCCTGATCGTCATGGCGGTGACTGATCCTCAGGCGCCACCCTATCGCCGCCTGTCGCAGTTCATCGTGCCGGCCGAGACGCCCGGCATCGAGATGATCCGCAACATGCCTGTCGGCCATCACGCACAACCCGGCCACGCCTATCTGCGCTACAACAACGTGCGGATTCCCCGCGACCACATGCTGGGCGAGCGCGGTGACGGTTTCGTCGTGGCCCAGACCCGCCTCGGCGGCGGCCGCATCCACCACGCGATGCGCACCATCGGCCAGGTGAAGAAGTCGTTCGACATGATGTGCGAACGGGTGTTGTCACGCGAAACCCAGGGCTCTCTGCTGGCTGACAAGCAGATGGTCCAGGAAAAGATCGCCGACAGTTGGATGGAGATCGAGCAGTTTCGCCTGCTGGTACTGCAGACCGCATGGAAGATCGACAAGTACAAGGACTATCGCCAGGTTCGCAAAGACATCTCGGCGGTGAAGGCACTGATGCCGAAGGTCTTTCACGATGTTGCAGCCCGGGCGCTGCATCTGCATGGCTCGCTGGGCGTGACGCCGGACATGCCGTTCGCCGAACAGGTGATCGAAAGCTTCCACATGGGCCTCGCCGACGGACCGACGGAAGTGCACAAGATCACCGTGGCGCGGCAGGTACTGCGCGACTATCACGGGACCAACCAGCTGTTCCCGACCCAGTACGGCCCTCATCTGCGCGAAGCGGCGATCGCGAAATTGGGCGATCTGATTGAGAGCGAGGTCGCGGCAGCGTAGAGAGATGGGGCACAGGTGCGGCCGAGCCATGGCGGCCGCCTCATTCCCATCAGGTCAGGAGGTTGTCATGACGCGTCTCGGCTTTGGTGCGTTCCTCGCTCCCCATCATCCCATCGGGGAAAATCCCGTCCTGCAGTTCCGCCGTGACCTGAAGTTCGTCGAGCACATCGACGAACTGGGCTTCGACGAATTCTGGTGCGGCGAACACCACTCGTCCGGCTGGGAGATGATCGCGTCGCCCGAGATGTTCCTGGCGGTGGCGGGCGAACGCACCAAGCGGATCAAGCTCGGCACCGGCGTCATCTCGCTGCCCTATCACCACCCGTACAATGTCGCGCAGCGCATGGTGCAGCTCGACCATATGACCGGCGGCCGTGCCATCTTCGGGTCCGGTCCGGGTGCCCTGCCGTCCGATGCGCATACGCTGGGCATCGATCCCATGGTCCAGCGTGACCGCCAGGACGAGGCGATCGGCATCATTCGCCGCCTGTTCAAGGGCGAGCGCGTCACGCACAAGACCGACTGGTACACCTTGCAGGACGCCGCCCTTCAGCTGCTGCCGGTGCAGGAGGACATGGAGTTCGTCGTCGCCTCGCAGATCAGCCCCTCGGGCATGACCTTGGCCGGCAAGTACGGCATCGGAATCATCTCGCTGGGCTCGATGTCGGAGCAGGGACTGCTGTCGCTGCCCACGCAGTGGGGTTTCGCCGAAGCTGCGGCCCAGAAGCATGGCACCACAGTCAACCGCAAGCAGTGGCGCGTGCTGCTCAGCTGGCATATCGCCGAAACACGCGAGAAGGCGCGCGAAGAGGCCAAGCACGGCCTGTTCCGCTGGCACAACGAATACATCGTTGGAACGCTGCAGCGTCCCGGATCCGAAGCGTTCAGCACGCCCGACGACGGTGTTGACAAGACCGCGTTCGTCGACGGCGCCGCCTCGGTGATCGGCACGCCCGACGATCTCGTGGCGATGATCAAGTCGGTTTACGAAAAGAGCGGTGGTTTCGGCAGCGTGATCGGCTTCGTGCATGACTGGGCGAACCCGGAAAACACCATGCGCAGCTGGGATCTGGTGGCGCGCTACGTCATTCCGCAGATCAACGGCTACGTCACGAAGCTGCGCGAGTCGCAGAAATTCCTGATCGACAATCGCGCCGTGTTCGACCGGGCGGGCCAGGCCATCATGGCCAAGATCATGGAGAACAAGGCGGCCGCAGAAGCGCTCAAGGTCACCGCCGCACCGCGTTTTGCCGCGGCATCGGCCGCGGTACCGACGGCGCTCGGTGACGAGAAGAAGGCCCGCGCCAAGTAGTCACTGACCTGGGAGCGCGGGCGTCCCGCCCGCATCAAGGCGAAAGCTTTGCTTTCGCCCGACATGAGCGGGCGGGACGCCCGCGCTCCCAGGAATAATCGTGTTTCTCGCGGTTCAATCGCAGTGACAATGTGTGAACGACAGCCAGGATGAGGTGGGTGGCGGCAAGATTGCCGAGGCCTCGCTTTTGCCAGGTATGAGCGGGCCGGAGGTCCGCGCTCCCGGGAGCATGTTCAATACCGGATCTTGTCGGGCTTTTCGTCCCACGCCTTGAAGACGGCGCGCGCCTCGTCCGAGGGCAGGTGCACGAAGGCGAGCGTGCGGGCATCCGGCGGCAGCGGCACCTCGCGGTAGATGAAATCGTCGTCGAAGCCGATGGCGGCCGCCTCCTGGCGCGTGTTGGCGTAGACGACGCGATCGGGTCGGGCCCAGTAGATGGCGCCCAGGCACATCGGGCAGGGCTCGCAGCTGGTATAAAGCGTGCAGCCCCGCAGCTCGAAATGGCCCAGCGCCTGGCATGCGGCACGGATGGCCGTGACCTCGGCATGGGCGGTCGGATCGTGCGCCGATGTCACCTGGTTCCAGCCGCGGGCGATGACCGCGCCATCGCGCACCACCACCGCACCGAACGGTCCGCCCTGGCCAGCGTCCATCTTTTTCCGCGACAGGCGGATCGCCTCGCGCAGAAACGCGATGTCTTGCGCGTCCGCCGCAGGCATCACAGCTCCTGCGTGTTGAACGTGTCGCAGCCGCGCAGGTCACCCGACTGCAGGCCGCGCGTGAACCAGCGCTGGCGTTGCGCCGACGTGCCGTGCGTGAAGCTCTCGGGTTGCACGTAGCCGCGGGCTTGGCGCTGCAGGCGGTCATCGCCGATGGCGGCGGCGGCCGTAAGGGCTTCCTCGACGTCGCCCGGCTCGAGGATCTTGCGGCGCTGGTTGGCGTGGAATGCCCATACGCCGGCGAAGCAGTCGGCCTGCAGTTCGACGCGCACCTGCACGGCGTTCGCCTGCGTCTTGCTCATGCGTCCCTGGGCTTCCTGAACCTTGCGCAGGATGCCGAGCAGGTTCTGGATGTGGTGGCCGATTTCGTGGCCGATCACATAGGCCTGGGCGAAGTCGCCGGGCGCGCCGAAACGCCGCGCCAGTTGATCGTAGAAGGAAAGATCGATGTAGAGGCGCTGATCGCCCGGGCAGTAGAACGGCCCGACGGCAGCGTCGGCCATGCCGCACGCCGAACGCACGGCACCGGAGAACAGCACCAGGGTCGGCTTGGCGTATTGCCGGTTCGCCTGGCGCGGCAGCTGCTGGTCCCAGACTTCCTCGGTGCTGCCCAGCACGCGGGCCACGAACCGGCGCATTTCATCGTCGCGTCCCGCCGGTTGGCCGGGGCGGGTGCCCTGTTGCTGGCCTTGCGGCGGCGGCCGCATCTGGGGCGGCGCCGGCTGGAATTGCCCGCCACCGCCGCCACCGCCACCACCCAGCAGCGCCATCGGGTCGAAGCCGAAGAACAGCGCCGCCACGACCAGGATGACCAGCCCGATGCCGCCACCGCCGATCGGGATCGGGAAACCACCCCCGCTGCTGCCGCCGCCGAAGCCGCCGCCCATCGGCCCACCGCCGGTGGCGTCGCTGTCGCGCAAATCCTCTACGTTCTGGCTTTCGGGCGTGTCGTCGAGCCGCATGGCCACCTCCGTCGCGCAGGCATTATAGCCGGACTCGCCGCCCTCCTGTCATTGCAGGACGTTCGCCGACGGTCAGATTTTGGCGTTACACTGCGCAATATCCTTTTTTCCGAGTCCCCGCCATGTCGAGCAAGAGCCCCCAGAAATCCTCGCGCAGTTTCGCCCTGGCGGTCGATGATGGCGCTTTCCTGCGGCGCGACGAACTGCGCGGCATGCGTTTCGCCCTGGAGTACGAAAAAGCCGAGCTGATCCTGCGCGACTGGAAGATCCGCTCGACGATCATCGCTTTCGGCAGTGCGCGCGTACCCTCTCCCGAGCGGCTCGCGGCCTTGCGCGCGTCGGCACAGGGCAAGGAGGCGGTGGCGAAGCTCGATCGTCTCACGGCCCTGGCTCCTTACTATGACAGCGCCCGCACCTTTGCGCGCCTGGCGTCGGAGCAGGGCGGGGCGCTGGCACCCAAGGACGGTGAGCATTTCAACGTCATTGCCACCGGCGGTGGACCCGGCATCATGGAGGCGGCCAACCGTGGCGCGGCTGATGCCGGCGCACCGTCGATCGGTTTCAATATCGTGCTGGCGCACGAGGAAGAGCCTAATCGGTACTCGACGCCGGAACTGACCTTCCAGTTCCACTATTTCGCGATGCGCAAGATGCACTTCGCCATGCGCGCGCGGGCGCTGGCGATCTTTCCCGGCGGCTTCGGCACGTTCGATGAGCTGTTCGAAATCCTGACTCTTCAGCAAACCGGCAAGGGAAGACGGGCCCCGGTGGTTCTCGTCGGCAGGGATTTCTGGCGCAAGGCCGTCAATTTTGACTGGCTGGTCGAGACGGGTGTGATCGCCAGGGAGGACCTCGGCCTGTTCGACGTCGTCGACACGCCCCAACAAGCGTGGGACTCACTGGTGGCGCGCGGTGTGCTCGATCCTGACGGATTTGTCTGGCCCCGCCGTGCCAAGCCGACCGTTGCGAACGGTCGCCCTAGCGGCGGTTGAGAATGGTCCACTTCGGCGTCTGGCGAAAAACGGCAAAGTTGGCTGCAAAGTATCGGCTGTGCTTGGTCAAGGCCGCGACAAGGTCTCGTCGGTGCGTGGGGTACTTGGGCAGCAGGAGATAGTCGACATCACCGAAAAGGACCTCGGCGGGTCGGTCGTCGGGTACCGACCACAGATTGATGCCGCGCGGTGCGGGGTACCCGAGGATGAACGGCAACGGATTGACCTGATCGAGGACGTAGATTTTGGGGCGGCCGTATTGTCCATCAACGAAGAACGCCGCGGCTTCGAGTAGGCTTTCGACATACTCGGCCTGCGTAAGCTCGTAGCGGGGACGTGTTTCGCGCGCCGAGCTGAGGATGGGGCTGCTGAGAATCTCGTGCGGTACCTCGCTCACGGTGATGGTGTCGGGCGATGTGTCTTCGTCTTGCGGCACGGCAAGACCACGCAGGTTCGTGTGGTCGACGACCAGCAACCGCGCGTCCCGCTGGGCGGCCATATGGTATCCGAAGATCGTCGCAGCGCTCGATCCAATCGACAGAATGGGAAACAGCAGGATCGTCGCCAGCACCAGCGTGGTTCTGATCAGCGGCCGCGCCGCCGGCTTCATGTCACTCACGATACTGTAGAGCAGGCAGGCAATGACAATGCCGAGCGGTATGCCGGCCGTTTGGGCGTTTTGCGACAGCAAGAACGCGCCCGTGCACAGCATGAAACCTGCCGCGACCATGGGGCGCAGTGATGTCGATCCGCGCAGCCATAGCCACACCAGCAGCGCCATGGCGCCAAGGTGGATGGCGAACTCGGCCTCGTCATTGAAGAAGAGCCGAACGTAGCCGAGCACGAAGCTTCGCACGTAGCCCGAGTTGACGGCATGCCAGAAGTCGGCCAGGTACGCGTGGTTGTAGGGTGCGACGACATTGACGAGAACCAGCGCGGCAACGCCGGTCCATAGCCGCCACCGGCGATGAATATGACTTGAAATCACCAGAGCCAGAATCAGGGCGGTCAGGCCGACCGCGGCATAGGTGAGCTTGAGATAGAACATGGCAACGAGCAGGAGGCCCACTGTCGCTGCGTCGAGTACCGAGGCCGGTTGGCCTGTGCGTGGTGGCACGAACACGATGAGGCATAAGGTCGATAGTGTGCTCCAGCACCATCGATTGTACGACATCGCGAAGGAGTAGACGTTGGTCATGTCGCCGACATTCGTCGGCATGAGAACCAACGCCGAGACATAGAGGACGAACACGGCAGCCGGGATCGGTGGCAGGCGACTGTGCGTTGCGGCCAGGGCGGTCAGGAAGGTGAAGACAAGGACGATGCACTGCGCGACCAGGAAGGCCAGTGGGTTGACGCCGGTGACGTAGAAGCCCAGGTGGGTGAGCGCGAAATTGAGCGCGCCCAGCGGGTCGTGGAAATCCACATGTGGCGTTTGCCCGGTGTGAACAGCCCATGCGCCGGCCAGGTTGAACAACAGATCCCACGTCATTTCACGTGACAGCAGCTGGGCTGGCGACAGCAGAAGCCACGTCGCTGCCAGCGTGGGCAATCCGGCCAGCAGCACAAGTGTGAGAACAGGAGTCTTCGCCAGAAACAGCTTCTCCAGCGCAGCCTCTATGCGTGCGTGCGCGCGTGCCCTTCCGGCCGTCTTACCGCATACTTCCTGGCCGGAGTCCCAATCCATATCCAACTTCTTTCTTGATGGTGGTCCGTCCTGAATGGTCGTTCGTTGAGGTGCTCGCCACTTGTACCCGTCGACATAGAGCGCCCTAACGGCAGACCCGGCAAGTTCGCATCAGCGCGACGAGGAAAGCCGTGCCACCTCTATGCGCGGCGCAAAGTCCACCGTGTTCTCAAGTCGTTGGCGCCGATCGTTCAGCGCATTCCTGACAGGACGGCCGATTCGCGCACCGCAGATGAAGCGATTGATCGCATAAAGATCACTGCTCCTTGGGCGCGTGCTTGCCCAGGATGCGCTGCAGGGTACGACGGTGCATGTTGAGGCGGCGCGCCGTCTCCGAGACATTCCGGTCGCATTGTTCGAACACGCGCTGGATGTGCTCCCAGCGCACGCGATCGGCCGGCATGGGATTGGAAGGTGGCGGCGGCAGGCGGGTGCCGGTCGCCATGAGCGCCGCTTCGATCTGGTCCGCGTCGGCCGGCTTGGCAAGGTAGTCGATGGCGCCTTCCTTGACGGCCGCGACGGCCGTGGCGATGTTGCCGTAGCCGGTCAGCATGACGATGCGGATGTCGGGACGTGCCTTGCGCAAGGCGCTGACCAGTTCCAAGCCGCTGCCGTCGCCCAGCCGCATGTCCAGTACGGCGAACCCTGGTGGTTTGTCGACGTAGGCCATGGCCTCGGCGACGCTGCCGGCGGCAATCACCGTATAGCCGCGCTGCTCCAACGCCCGTGCCAGGCGCGTACGCAGAGGTGCGTCGTCGTCGGCGATCAGGATGGTGCGCTCGGCAGCTTTGTCCGTCGTGGCATCCTGCGTCAATCATCCCTCCCTGGCACCAGGCCATCCGATCCACACGGATGACAACATTATGTATCCCGGAACACGGGGTTGCGCCAGCGCACGGTCACCCGGGCTCCGCTGCCATCGGCCGCCGGCCGATTGCCGAACTGCACGGTCGCCCCGGTGCGTTCCAGGAGTGTTTTGGCGATGAAAGTACCGAGGCCCATGTGGCCCCGGCTGCCCGCCCGTGTCGACACGAACGGCGCCCCCAGGTCGTCCAGCAGCGTTTCTGGGAAACCCGGCCCGTCGTCCAAAACCTCGACTTCAACCCAGTCGCGGGTCCAGCGCGTGGCCACCGTCACCTGCTGGCGTGCGAAACCCGTGGCGTTATGGACCAGATTGCCGATGCCTTGCAGGAACTCCGGCCCGCGGACCATGACCGGCGGGCTGACGGGCGCGTCGCTGGCGGCGCGCGCCTGCACATAGGCAATCTCGACGTCACCATCATGCCAGGGCGCGGCGGCGGCCTCGACCAGCGTCGGCACCGAGATCACGCTGTAGGCTTCCGACACGTCGATCGCCGGGTCGACCGTCAGGCGGGTGAGGATCTCGCGGCAACGTTCCGATTGCTCGACCAGCAGTTCGACATCAGGCTTGAGCGGGTCGTCATGCTCGACCTCGCGCTGCATCTCGCGTGCCACCAGCGCGATGGTTGACAAGGGACTGCCCAGCTCATGCGCGGCGGCGGCGGCCAGCGCGCCCAGCGACGCCATGCGCTGCTCATGCGCCAGCGCCGCCGACGCCGCGGCCAGCGCATCACCCATCTGGCGGGCCTCTTCGGCGACCCGCCACGTGTAGACCGCAATCAGGATGATCGACAGCGTCAAGCTGGCCCAGATCGCCACCATGTAGATCGGCGGCAATTCCGGTGGTGGGCCGTCCCATGGCAGGGGGAAGTGGAAGACGGCCACGAACCCGGCGCACAGCGTGCTGAGCGCCGACAGCACGACCACGCTGCGCACGCCCAGTGTCGAGCCGGCGATGGCGACCGGTGCCAGCATCAATAGCGAAAACGGATTGGAGATGCCGCCCGTGAAGAACAGCAGGAACGTCAGCTGCAGCGTATCGAAGCCGAGGAACACGGCTGTTTCGCGATCGTTGAGTCGCGTCGCGCCGGGCTGGCTAAGCTCGAATCCGAGATTGAGCGCCGCCGACAGCGCGATGGCCGCAGCCACCGGCACGACGGGGAAGCTGAAATCCAGGCCCCAGGTGACCACGCCGGCGGTAAAGGCTTGGCCTGCCACCGCGATCCACCGGATCAGCACCAGCGATCGCAACCGCACGCCGCCGCGCGGCTGCAGGCGGCCGGTGATTTCCGCCAGCGTCGGGGGTGCCGGCCGTCGCGGCCCCGGTGTTTCCGGGATCGGCGCAGATCGCCCGTCGGGGCCGGTCGGGTGGACGTCCTCGGTTGTCGCCATGGCAGGGATTATGCCACGCCAGCATGGAGACGACAGCCGCACGACCAGGAGGGGCTACTGCGGCGTCAGTCCCATCGCCAAGACCAGTTCCGCGGCGCGTGTGTGCTCGCGTTCGATGAGCTCGGCGAACTGCGCCGGACTTTCGCGCACGGTGATGCAGCCCAGTTCCTTGAACCGCCGTTGCACCTCCGTGCTTTCGGCGGCCGCGGAGACGGCGGTGTGGATCCGGGCAACGATGTCATCCGGCACGTCCTTGGGCCCCCACAGGCCGGCCCAGCCCTCGAACACCATGTCCTTGAACCCCAGTTCGACCAAGGTCGGCACGTCGGGCAACAAGCCCAACCGCTGCTCGGACGTTGTGGCGAAGACAATCAGTTTTCCATCTTGGATCAGCGGCGCTACGGCGCCCAGCGGGGCAAACATCAACTCGACGGATCCCGCCAGCAGGTCCTGGACCGCCGGCGCCGTACCGCGATAGCTGACGATGAGCGGCATGGTGCCCAGCTTCTGACCCAGCGCGGCCGCCGCGAATTGCCCGACAGAACCCAGCGTAGAGCTGGCGAAGCGGAACCGATCGGGCGTACTGGCCAGAGCGACCAGCAACGCGTTCACGTTCGATCGGGCCGCGTGCTCCGTTGCGCCCACCAGCACGTAGGGGATGCTGCAGGCGCGGATGATGGGGGTGAGGTCGATCAGTGCGTCCAGCGGCAGATCCCGTTGCACGAAATGCAGGACGATCAGGACCTCGTTCGAATAGAGAAGCGTATGGCCATCCGGTTTGCCCAGGGCGACGATCTTGGCGCCGATCGTGCCGTTGGCCCCCGACCGGTTGTCGATCACCCACGATTGTCCGAGTTCCTGTGACGCCCGAACGGCGATGAGTCGCGCCGTGACGTCGGTCGTGCCCCCCGGCGGATAGGGAACCACGATCTGCGCCGCGTTCTGCGCCGACGCCATCCCTGGTACGAGGCCGGTCGCCGCGCCTGCCAACAGCAATGCACGACGTGTGATCTGCTGGCCGCTCCTCATGGGTCGCTTTGCTCCCTATGTTGTTCGTCATCGCCGGCGCTAAATTTTGTGTCCCTCCCATGTCGTGGCGTGGAACAGTTCCTGCGGCTCCAGGAGCCGCGTCGACAAACCCTGCGCGTGGTGGTGGCGCAGGAACAGCTGCAGCACGTGGCGGTTGGCTGCCAGTCCGTAGGACCAGAAATCGTCGCCCATCAATCGCCGGGCGTTGCTCAATTGCTCTTCGACGAAAGGCAGGGTGACCTTCGTCGCTGACGTATCGCGCAGTCGTGTCAGCGCCAGGGCCTTCGACACCTCGAACGCCTTGGCGACGGCAACCGGCAGCCAGGGATGCTGCTCCACCAGGGCCCGTCGGATACCGATCAGGTGCATGATCGGAAATACCCGATACCGCTGGTACCATTCGATGGCGGCCGCCATCGGATCGCGCCACAGCCAGCCGACATGCGGATGGCCGCGTTCAAAGCACGAGGGCGCGCGGGGTCCGATGACGGCGTCGAGCTCGCCATCGGCAAGCATGCCGGAAATCGTCTTGCCGGCGGGTGCGTCTTCGATGCGGATGTCGGCCGGCAGGGCCACCGCGATCTTTTCGATGCGGCCGGCGTGCTCATAGCCGCCGCGTACCCAGCGCACGGTGCTGGGTTGAACATCGTATTCGTCCGCCAGGATCGCCCGCGCCCAGACATTGGCCGTCAACTGGTACTCCGGCACGCCGATGCGCTTGCCCTTCAGGTCGGCGGGTGAGCGGATGCCGCGATCGGTCCGGACGTAGATCGACGTGTGGCGGAAAGCGCGCGACGGGAAGATCGGTACGCCGACATAGGGACAGTCGTTTGCCGCGGTCTTGACGCAGAAGCTCGACAGCGAAAGCTCGCAGATGTCGAACGCAACATGGCGGAAAGCACGAAAGAAGATCTCTTCCGGTTCCAGCAGCAGGAACTGGGGTTCAACCGCATCGATCCGTACCGCACCATCCACCAGGGGGCGCATACGGTCATAGTCACCAATCGCTATGGAAAGCGAAAGACGGCCCATAGTTTGTTGAGCATCGCACGGATTGCGAAAATCTGCACGATTTTACGCACGCCCTTTCACTTGGCGGCTGGGCCGGGGCGAAGCTTTACCTGCGCCTGCGGATAGGCTGCCCGCTCCTCCGCGGATGTGCCCAATGTTCGCCAATCCACCGTCTTGGGGACGATGCCTTCGAAGGCGGCAATCCGGGATTGCGCAACGCGGGGCTCCGCCAGGCCCAAGGGGCTGCTGCCGGCGCTGTGGGCACGGGCTGCGTCGATCATCAGGCGCCGCCAGCGCACGACGGCGATGTCTGAGGCACCCAGACGCTCGCTGGTACGATCGGCAATCGAGCCCATGCCTTCCCACATCGCGATGTCCTGCGTCGGGATTCCGTCGATGCCGGTGAAGCTGCCGTGCGCCATGGCACGACGGTCTTGCAGGTAGTCGTTCCCGGCGTGCCGTCGCCGGTGCCAGCCGTCATCGACATCGATTCCCGGCTGCAGGTGGAGGAACTGCCGCCAGACCTCGGTGGTGGGCACGTCCTGCCCGTCTCCCGATGCGATGAAATAGAACCAGCTGTTGTGATCGTCGATCGGCACTGTGATCTGCGACACGGCATAGGAGGTGTTGGGCGGGATCAGGCAGGTCAGCGGCGCCACGAACGCCGTGACGCGCACGTAGTCATGCGTCGCCTCGTCGACCATGGGGCGGCGGACCGCGGCGTAGCGGAAGCCGTAGCTCGTCGGCTGCACGCGGATGCGCGGGGCGCGGTCTGTCGATGGTCGGGTCCAGCGATCGGCCGCAGCGCCGGCGCTGTCGGTGCCGCGGACCGGGACCATGTCGGACGAATGCAGGGAGGACGAGTGGGCGCTGTCGATCTGGCCTTCGACGATTTGTGCCCAGTTGCAGGCAACCAGTGTCTTGGCGATCGCGACCCGCCTGTCCGGGACGGGCGCAAACGGCGGCGGTTCGAACACGGGCAATGGTTGGCGCGACCCCAGGTATGCCCACACGAAGCCGCCGGCCTCCCGCACCGGATAGGCCCGATGCTTAAGCTTGGCGGTGACGCAGGCCTGCGCCGGCTCGGCGGGCATCTCGGTGATGTTGCCGTCAACGTCCAGTTTCCAGCCGTGATAGAGGCACCGCAGGCCGCCGGCTTCGTTACGTCCGAAGGACAGTAGTGCCTTGCGGTGCGGACAATGGTTGTCGAGCACGCCGAGGCGGCCGTCGCTGTCGCGAAAGCAGACGAGATCCTCGCCCAGGATGCGCAGACGAAGCGGCGGGGTGCCCGGTTCAGCGACTTCGTCCGACAGGCAGATCGGCAGCCAGTATGCGCGCATCATCTGGCCCATCGGGGCGTTGCCCTCGACGCGACAGAGGAGCTGGTTATCTTCGGCGCTCAGCATGTTGAGGCCAGAGTTGCAAGTCTAACAATTAGATTACGAAGGGAATACGATACCGTCCATGGGAAAAGCGTCGGCCCTGGACATATGGTCACCAACGAACCGCCGAGGGAGCTGGTTGTGCGCGTGTTACGACTAGGAGTGGCCGGCCTGGGGCGGGCTTTCATGTTGATGCTGCCGACATTGGCCGGCGATCGGCGCGTCTCCCTGGTCGCGGCGGCCGATCCGCGGCGCGAGGCGCGCGATCGCTTCGCCCACGAATTCGGTGGCAGGGCCTACGATACGGTCGAAGCGCTGTGCGCCGATCCCGACGTGGAGGTCGTCTACATTGCAACGCCGCATGCCCTGCACGAGCGACACGCCATGATCGCGGCGGCCGCGGGCAAGCACATCCTGGTCGAGAAGCCGATGGCGCTCGACACGCGAGCCTGCCGATCGATGATCGACCAGGCCCGCGCCGCAGGCGTCACACTGGTCGTCGGCCACAGCCACAGCTTCGATGCGCCGTACCGGCGGGCGCGCGCCCTGATCGTGTCAGGCCAATTCGGCGCCGTGCGCATGATCACGGCCATCAACTACACCGATTTCCTGTACCGGCCGCGCCGGCCGGAAGAGCTCGATTCCGAACACGGCGGCGGCGTGGTGCTGAATCAGGCTGCGCATCATGTCGATGTGGTCCGTCGGCTGGCGGGCACGCCCGTGGCCAGCGTTCGCGCCGCGGTCGGCGACTGGGATCCCGGGCGCCCGGCCCAGGGTGCCTATACGGCTTTTCTGCAGTTCACTGGCGGTGCGGTCGCATCGCTGGTCTATAGCGGCTACGGTCGTTTCGACACGGACGAACTCTGCGGCTGGGTCGGCGAGTCGGGTCAGCCCAAGGAGCCCGGCGACTACGGCGTGGCGCGGGCGCGACTGGCTGGTGCGGCGACGCCACAGGACGAGACCGCGCTCAAGGAAGCGCGCAGCTACGGTGCCCAGGCGGGCCTGTCGCCGGCGCCGCCGCACCGGTTCCATCATCACTTCGGCTTCCTGGTCGTATCGTGCGAGCGTGGCGAGCTGCGCCCGGTGCCCGACGGTGTCATGGTCTACGGCAACGAGGCGCGGTGGTTCGATGCCCTGGAACCGCCGACGGTGCCGCGGCAGGAGGTCGTCGACGAACTGTACGACGGCGTCGTGCACGGCCGCTCGCCGATCCATTCCGGCGAGTGGGGCATGGCGACGGTCGAGGTTTGCCTGGCGATGATCAGATCGGCCCAAGAGGGCCGGGAGATCGCGCTGCGCGACGGCGCCGCCTCACCGCCCTGACGGATCCGATTACCGGCTCGCGCCGTCGAAGTCGGCCTGCAGGGCGTCACGCACGGCGGCGGGGATCACGGTCATATGGCTGTAGTTGGCGTGGCCGAAGCCGGCGATCACGTCGGTCTCGGGCCGGTGGAAGGCAGCAATCTGCGCGGCGGTGAACGGGAAATGCACGAAATGCACCGACGAGGCCTTGCCCTCGGCATTGGTGCGATCCTGGTCATCCTCGGCGATGCCCTTGATGGTCTCGCCGCCGACGCGCAGGTAGATCGTGTGCTCGATGCCGCCCAAGGTCGACAGCACGCGTGCGCGGCGCACCGGCTCGTCGATCTCGAACATGATGGTGGCCGTCAGTTCCTGTCCATTGGGGATCAGTGGATTGTACGCCGCCAGCTCATCGGGGATCTGCTCGGCGCCGCCCTTCTCGATGAACAGCATCTCCTGCACCTGGTGCAGCATGGTGTCGAAGTTCTCGAAATAGAACGTCGCGAACGGTCCGACCTCCAGGCGCCGGGTCTTCTTCACCTGGGTGACGGCCCGCCGGCGCTCGGCGCGCACCTTGGCGTAGTCGGCAAGCGGCAGGATGTCGGATTCGGCGATCTTGCGCATGGCTATCACACGGCTAGGCCGTACGCCTTGGCGAACAGCTCGATGGGATGGTGGGCCCGGGCGGGCTTGGGTGGTTCGCCGTCCGGCGCGGTCATCTGCATGACCTGTAGCAGGTGGTCGGCCGCCAGCGGGCATTCGGAGACGACGTGGGCATGGCCGTCACGCAGCGCCTGGCGGGCCGCCGGCTTGCCGACCTTGACGGCAATATCGAAGTTCTCGCGTCGGGCGCCCCAGACGCCGCCATGACCCGAGCAGCGCTCGATCACGGACACCGATGCATCCGGGATCAGCCGCAGCAGGTCGGCGGCCTTGGCCCCCATGTTCTGGGCCCGCGCGTGGCAGGCCAGATGCACCGAGACACCGCCGTCCAGCGTCCCCAGCCCGGGCGCCAGGCCCTCGGTCTTGGCGATGTCGACGATGTACTCCGTGACATCGTAGGTCGCGCGCGACAGGCGCTTCACCGTCTCGTCGCCGGGCAGGATCAGCGGCCACTCGAACTTCAGCATCAGGGCGCAGGACGACGTCAATGCGATCACGTCGTAGCCTTTGTCGATCCACGCCACCAGGGCCGCCGACACATCGCGCGCCGCGTCGGCCACCGACGCGATGTCGCCCAGCTCCAGCTTGGGCATGCCGCAGCAGGCCGGATGCACGACTTCGGTTTCGATGCCGTTCTTCGCCAGTACGGCGCGCGTGGCGGCGCCGATCTCGGTGTTGTTGAAGTTGCCGTAGCACGTGGCGTACAGCACCGCCTTGCGCTTGCCGTAGGCCGGCGCCGCGCTGTTGATCTCGTGCGTCTCGCGGCGGGCGCGATTGATCAGCGTCTCGTCGGCATAGCGCGGCAGATTGGCGCCGTGATGGATGCCGGTGACGCTTTCCATCAGGCCGCGCGTCGACTTGTTGTGCTCGTCGGTGGCCCAGTTCACGACGCCCGAGGCGACGTTGGCCAGCCGGCCGTTGCGGTCGGTCGACGCCATCTGCCGCTGCATGAACGGGATGCCGTGCTTTTTTGCCTCCACGGCGCGGTAGCGCAGCATCAGGTGCGGGAAATCGAGATTCCAGGCATGCGGCGGCACATACGGGCATTTGGTCATGAAGCACATGTCGCACAGCGTGCAGGCTTCAACGACGGCACCGAAGTCGTCGCTCCTCACACCCTCGACCTCGCCGACGTCGGTGGCGTCGACCAGGTCGAACAGGCGCGGAAAGGAATCACACAGATTGAAGCAGCGGCGGCAGCCGTGGCAGATGTCGAAGACCCGGCGCATCTCTTCGTCGAGCTTGGCCTCGTCGTAGAAATCGTCGCTGGTCCATGCCAACGGATGACGGGTCGGGGCCTCGAGACTGCCTTCGCGCATGGGGGGTCCGCAGAGTCAGACCGCCATCACGTGCCGCACGTGATGACGCGCGCCGCGATGGCGTGATGAAAGGGCATCGTCTGCGCATCGTGGTGGCGGAGATGCACCGGCATCTCCACCACCCGTCAGCGGATCAGCCGAGCGCATCGAGGGCTTTGGTGAAGCGGCCGGCGTGGCTCTTCTCGGCCTTCGCCAGGGTCTCGAACCACTCGGCGATTTCGTCGAAGCCTTCATCGCGCGCAGTGCGCGCCATGCCCGGGTACATGTCGGTGTACTCGTGCGTCTCGCCGGCGATGGCGGCCTTCAGGTTGTCCGACGTCGGGCCGATCTTCAGGCCGGTGGCCGGATCGCCCACCGCCTCGAGGAACTCGAGGTGGCCGTGCGCATGGCCGGTTTCGCCTTCCGCCGTCGAGCGGAACACGACGGCGACGTCGTTGTAGCCTTCGACGTCAGCCTTTTGAGCGAAATAGAGGTAGCGGCGGTTGGCCTGGCTCTCGCCGGCAAACGCAGCCTTCAGGTTTTCTTCCGTCTTGGAACCACCGAGCTTGCTCATCGACTAATCTCCCTCTCTACGGCGGGCTGGGCAGCCGCCGGCTTGCCGCGCGCAACGCTCCCTGGGGAGGGGAGTCCTCAGTCAGGAGTGGCACACGGCCCTCAAGCGATCGCAATTGTCCGCAGGCGACCGCCATCTCCGTTTATAGGAAGGCGGCCCTGGACGGTCAACAGTTTAGAGTGATTCTAAAAGATGAGCGGCCGCCTCAGCGGCGCACGCGCACCACGACGTCGACCCGCTCCACGTTCATGCCGGCGGGCGCCGCGGGGAGGCGGTTGATGGACACATCGTCGGCCGGGATGTCGAGCAGGGTACCGTCATCCTCGACGTAGAAATGATGATGGTCGCCGATATTGGTGTCGAAGTAGAGCCGGCCGGGACCCACGATCACTTCCCGCAGCAGGCCTGCAGCCGTGAACTGGTTGAGCGCATTGTAGACCGTCGCCAGCGAAACCCGGGCGCCTTGTGCCGCGACCTCGCTGTGCAGTTCCTCGGCGGTCACGTGGCGATCGGTGCCGCTGCCGAACAGCAGCGCACCCAGCGTCAGCCGCTGGCGGGTCGGCCGCAGGCCGGCGGCGCGCAGTCGTTCGGCGATGGCAGCGGGGCTCAGCATGGTCTGCTTCTATTACGCCAAGGCGACAGCGTTGCCTAGCGCCATCGCGCCGGCGGCCCCGTGAACGGGTTCTAGTGGGTTGTAGCGCCGGGGAATTGTTTGTTTCCGCTCAGCATCCTATCTGTTAGAACGGCCTCGATTTGTTCATTTGCCGGGTCGGGAATCCGGCGCTTGCCCATGGACGGCACGTGACCAGCAAAAGCAGCTACAGCTACGACGACCTCATTCAATGCGCCAAGGGCCTGTTGTTCGGTCCCGGCAATGCGCAGCTTCCGCTGCCGCCGATGCTGATGTTCGACCGGATCGTGCACATCGACAGCAAGGGCGGGAAGTACGGCAAGGGTGAGATCGTCGCCGAACTGGACGTCAAGCCGGACCTCTGGTTCTTCCCGGTCCACTTCCAGGGCGATCCGGTGATGCCGGGCTGCCTGGGGCTCGACGCCATGTGGCAGCTGGTTGGGTTTTTCCTGGGCTGGCTGAAGGCGCCGGGCCGCGGCCGGGCGCTGGGCGTCGGCGAGGTCAAGCTCAGCGGCATGGTGACGCCGGCCATTCGCAAGGTCACCTACCACATCCATCTCAAGCGCGTGATCCTGCGCAAGCTGGTGGTCGGCATCGCCGATGGCGTGATGGTGGCCGACGGTCAACAGGTCTATGAGGCGACCGACATGCGAGTCGGACTCTTCCAGCCCAAGGCAGCCTGACGTGCGGCGCGTCGTCGTCACCGGCCTTGGGATCGTCTCCAGCATCGGCAACAACGCCGGCGAGGTGACCGCGGCGCTGAAGGAAGGGCGTTCGGGCATCGAGTTCGCGCCGCAATACCGCGAGCTCGGTTTTCGCTGCCAGGTGCACGGCACGCTCAAGGTCGATCTCGACGCCACGGTTGATCGCCGCCTGCGCCGCTTCATGGGTGATGGTGCGGCCTACGCCTACGTCGCCATGAAGGAGGCCATCGCCGACGCCGGCCTCGCCGACAAGGACGTCTCCAACGATCGCACCGGCCTGATCGCGGGCTCCGGCGGCCCGACCACGGGCGCCATCGTGCAGGCGGCGCTGACCACCAAGGAAAAGGGCCCCAAGCGCGTGGGCCCGTTCCAGGTGCCGCGCGCCATGTCGAGCACGGTGTCGGCCAACCTCGGCACCGCCTTCAAGGTCAAGGGCCCGACCTATTCGATCACGTCGGCCTGCTCCACCTCGGCGCACTGTGTCGGCAACGCCGCCGAGACGATCATGCTGGGCAAGGCCGATCGCATGTTCGCCGGCGGCGGCGAGGAACTCGACTGGACCCTGTCGGTGCTGTTCGACGCCATGGGCGCGATGTCGTCGAAGTACAACGACACGCCGGCGCGTGCCAGCCGCGCTTATGACCGCGACCGCGACGGCTTCGTGATCTCCGGCGGCGGCGGCATCGTGGTGCTCGAAGACTACGAACTCGCCAAGGCGCGCGGCGCCAAGATCTACGGCGAGATCGTCGGCTACGGCGCCACCGGCGACGGCGAGGACATGGTGGCCCCGTCGGGCGAGGGCGCGGTGCGCGCCATGCGGCTGGCCCTGGGCGGCTTCGGCGGCGCCCGCGGCAATCGCCGTGTCGACTACATCAACGCGCATGGCACCTCGACGCCGGTCGGCGATATCACCGAGCTGCAGGCGATTCGCGAGGTCTTCGGCGAGGATCTGCCGGCGATCAATTCGACCAAGTCGCTCACCGGCCACAGCCAGGGCGCGACCGGTGTGCACGAAGTGATCTATTCGCTGCTGATGCTGCGCGACGACTTCGTCGCGGCATCGGCCAACATCGAAAACCTCGATCCTGGCGCCGAGGGATTCCCCATCCCGCGCCAGCGCATCGATAACGCCGGGCTGGAGACCGTGATGTCCAACAGCTTCGGCTTCGGCGGCACCAATGCGGTGCTCGTCTTCCAGCGGGTGGAGGGATGACCTCACCGTCCGATCGCCCGGTGCCGCGGGCCCCTGACTCCGGCAATGGCAGCAACGGCCGTACCTCGGTCGCCGCGGTCGCGGCGGCGCGCGCCGCCGGCCTGATGGTCGGCCGCAAAGGCCTGATCATGGGCGTTGCCAATGACCGCTCGATTGCCTGGGGCATCGCCAAGGCCTGTCACGCCGCCGGCGCCGAACTCGCGTTCACCTATCAGGGCGATGTGTTCGGCCAGCGCGTGAAGCCGCTGGTGGAGTCGATCGGCGCCAAGATCGTGATGCCGGCCGACGTCGAGGATGAAGCCAGCCTCGACGCGCTGTTCGACACCCTGGCCCGCACGTGGGGCACGCTCGACTTCGTGGTGCACGCCGTCGCCTATTCCGACAAGGACGAGCTCAAGGGGCGCTACGTCGACACCACGCGCGCCAACTTCCAGCGCAGCCTCACGATCTCCTGCTACTCCTTCACCGACCTCGCGCATCGTGCCGAACCGTTGATGCAGAACGGCGGCAGCCTGCTGACCCTCACCTACAGCGGTGCCCGCCACGTCATGCCGAGCTACAACGTCATGGGCGTGGCCAAGGCGGCACTCGAGGCCAGCGTGCGCTATCTCGCCGCCGACCTCGGGCCCAAGAACATCCGCGTCAACGCCATCTCGGCCGGTCCGATGCGCACCCTGGCGGCGGCGGTCATCGGCGATGGCCGCTACGTCTATCGCGTCACGCGCGAAACCGCGCCCCTGCGCCGCAACATCGACCAGGCCGATGTCGGCGGCGCGGCGCTCTACCTGTTGTCCGACCTGTCGGCCGGCGTGACCGGCGAACTGCACCACGTCGATTCCGGCTACCACATCATGGGCATGGCCCCGCCGCCGGCCAGCAACGGCGAGCGGGAATAAGCCGGCCGCGCGCCGATCCGCCGGCGTGGACATCATCCCGTCGTCACGCCATCGTGCATGCTCCAAAGGAGATGCGCATGGGCAGCACGGTTTTCGACTCGGCCCTGTTTCGCGACATGTTCGGCACGGCGGCGATGCGTGCGATCTTCGACGATCGCGCGCTGGTCGGACGCTACATCGAGGTCGAAGTGGCGCTGGCCCGGGCCGAGGCGCGCGTCGGAGTCATTCCGGCTGAGGCCGGCGAGGCGATCGCGCGCGCGGCGGCGACAGTGACTTTGGATTTCGAGCGCCTGAAGCGCGAGACCGACAATGTCGGCTATCCCATCCTGCCGGTGGTGGCCCAGCTCTCGACGTTGTGCGGCGAGGCCGGCCGCTATGTGCATTGGGGCGCCACGACGCAGGACATCATGGATACCGCGACGGTGCTGCAGATGCGTGCCGCGCTGGACCTGGTGGCGGCCGACGTCGAGGCGCTGCGCGGCATTCTGGCGGCCTTGGCCAAGAAGCACCGCGACACGCCCATGGCGGGGCGGACCCATCTGCAGCAGGCATTGCCGGTGACGTTCGGCTACAAGGTGGCGATCTGGCTGGCGGCGCTGGATCGTCATGCCGAGCGCCTGGGCCAGTTGCGGCCGCGCGTCGAGGTCGTGCAGTTCGCGGGTGCGGCCGGCACCCTGGCGTCGATCGGCGACAAGGGCCTGGCTGTCCAGCGCGCGCTGGCGCAGGAGCTCGGGCTTGGCGAGCCGGCGTCGACCTGGCACGTGGCGCGCGACGGCTTCGCCGAGGCCGTCAACGCACTGGCCCTCATCACCGGCACCTTGGGCAAGATCGCCTTCGACGTCATGGTGATGATGTCGACGGAGTTCGGCGAGGTCTTCGAGCCGTTCGTGCACGGCCGCGGCGCCTCCAGCACCATGCCGCAGAAGCGCAACCCGATCTCGTCCGAGCTGATCCTCGCGGCATCCAAGATCGTGCGCCAGCAGGCCGGCCTGGTGCTCGACGCGCTGATCACCGATTTCGAGCGCGCGACCGGGCCGTGGCACGTCGAGTGGGCCGCGATTCCCGAGGCCTTCCTGGCGACGTCCAGCGCCCTGCATCAGGCGACGTTCATGCTGGGCGGCCTGATCGTCGATGCCGCGCGCATGCGGCGCAATCTCGACATCACGTCGGGCCTCATCGTCGCCGAGGCCGTGATGATGGGACTGGCACCGCACATGGGACGCCAGGTGGCGCATGATGTCGTCTACGGCGCCTGTCGCCAGGCCGCCGAGCACGGCACGTCGCTGCTCGACGCCTTGATGCAATCGGCCGACGTCACCCGCCACCTCGACCGCGAGGCCCTGGCCCGGCTCTGCGATCCCGCCAACTATCTCGGCGCGGCACCGCAGATGGTCGATCGCGTGGTGGCAGGGCGCGAGTGATATCCCTGGGAGCGCGGGCCTCTGGCCCGCTCATGTCAAGCGACAGCAAGGCTTTCGCCTGATGCGGGCGCGAGACGCTCGCGCCCCCAGGGTTACTCGACGCGGTACAGTCTGATCGCATCCGGGTCTGGTGCGCAGCCCAGCCCGGGGCCTTGCGGCACCGCCACGCGGCCACCGTTCGGCTTCACGCTGTCGCCCAGCGGCTCGGCGGCGAGCTCGACGTAGTAGCGCTCCAGCAGCGGCACCTCCAGCGCCGCGGCGAGGTGCAGGGTGTGCACGTAGCCGGGGCCGATCATGAAACAGTGCGGCATGAACTGCACGTCATGCGCTTCGGCCAGCGCCGCGATCTTCAGGGCTTCGCTCAGTCCGTGCGCCTTGGCGATGTCGGGCTGGACAAAATCGACGGCGCCGGCCTCGAACATCACGCGATAGTCGGCCAGGCTGCCGGCGTTCTCGCCGGCGGCGATCGGGATCGACGTCGCGCGCCGCAGGGCAGCCAGCGCATGCACGTTCTCGGGTGGCCAGGTCGGCTCCTCGAGCCACATCAGGTCGTACGGTTCCATCCGCTTGGCGTTGCGCTTGGCCTCGGCCAGCGACCATGGGCAGTTGGTGTCGAGCATCAACGCGGTGTCGCGTCCGGCCGCGGCCCGCGAGGCGATGACGGCGTCGACCAGCACCTCGTGCAGCTTGACGGCGCCATAACCGTCCCTGACGGCGCGTTCGACCGTGTTGGCGACGGCGCGCGGTTCGCCATAGCGCGTCAGGCTGGCATAGAGCGGAACCTCGGTGCGGGTGGCGCCGCCCAGCAGGCGATAGAGCGGCAGGCCGGCGGCCTGTCCCAGGATGTCCCACAGGGCCAGATCGACCGCCGAGACGCAGAACGCCATCACGCCGACGCGGCCGAAATTGTGATGCTGTTTTTCCAGGTCGCGCTTGATGGCACCGATGTGGGTCGCATCGCGGCCGATCAATGCCGGTGCGACATGCGTGTCGAACAGGGCTTTCAGCGCCAGCTCGCCGTTCTTGGTGAACACCTCGCCCCAGCCGCTCGGGCCCTGGTCGGTGTCGATGCGCACCATCAGGGTCTGGAACACCTTGCGATCGCCGCTGGCGCGCCAGATGCCGCCGTGATCTTCGAAGGGTACGGCCAGCAGGATCGATTCGACACGCGTGATCTTCATGGCATTCCTCTTGAGGCGGAGATCGTGTCCGATCGTTGCGTCGGCCGGCAGCGCGCTGCGATGTCGGTTGCGTCAGGGGCGCGTCGGCCGCGGCAGCCTGACGACCTCGGCTGCCTCCGGCGTGCTGTCGTCGGGTGACGGGCCCGCGGGCGATGGGTCGTTCGTGGACGATTCGATGTCCGAGCGTGGGGGAGGGGCCGCTTCGACCGACACCGCGGTCGTGTCGACACCACCCCGACGCAGCGCACGCCATCGTGCCATGGCTGTTTCATATGCGTCGGATGACGCTGTCGATTCATCGGTCGCGATCGTGATCGGCCGCATGTCGCCGTCGCGCATCCGCGACAGCGGCTGCAGCATCGTGGGTTCTGCGCTGCGGCCCGGTATCGTCGGCAGGATGGGCGCCGTCGGTCGCACCGGCCAGGCGATTTCCAGCTCCGGTGGCGGCGTCACCGCCTCGTCGGCGCGGTGCGGGCGTTCGCGGCCGAAGCGCCGTCGACCCGTGGCGCGCCGGCCCGCAAAGCGCACCTCGGCTTTTTCGACAGCCAGCGCCTGGGCCGTGGCAGTGCCGATCAGCAGCATGAAGGTGGCGGCGACGGCGGGCATTTGAATGCCGAAATCGACCGTGGCGTGCACGCCCACCAGCGTGGCGATCGCGACGGCGGCGACCGACGTGCCGGCATTGCGGTTGCGTGACATCAGATTGGCGCAGCAGACGCCGACGGCGCTGCCGATCAGCACCAGGCTGAGCAGCAGGGCCGGGAGGCCGCCTTCGACGGCGAGCTCCAGGTAGGTGTTGTGTGCCAGGTCGACGAACGTCGTAAAGACCGCGCGGCCGTCATTGGCGCGGTTGAAGGCGGCGCTGAAGCTGCCCAGTCCATGGCCGATCCAGGGCTCTTCGACGACGGCCAGGCGTGCGACATCGAACACGGCGGCACGGGCTTCCGGTGCCGTCTCCGACGTCAGCCGCTTGAACAGCAGATCGCCGCTCATCAGCAGGGTGACGGCGAGCACGACACCGCCCAACCCGAAGAGGGTGAGGAACGTGCGCACCTTGATCTCGCGCGCGATCAGCAGGCCGACGGTGAAGACCACCAGAGCCAGCACGAAGCAGGCGCCGCCGGCCCGCGAGCCGGTCAGCGCGATGGCGACCAGGCCCGTGATGATGCCGGCGACCGCCAGGTAGAGCGTGGGTGTCGTGCGCTCGGAGAGGGATATCAGCAGGCGCTGCACCGTCGTGCGGTCGCGGGTCAGCCGGCGGACCTCCGACAACAGCGGCACCAGGCCGGCAAGGACGGTCATGCCGGCATAGGTGGCATAGGTATTGCGATTGATGAAGGTGGAGGTGACGCTGTCGGGATAGGCATCCTTGGCAAACCACAACACCATGCGCTCGCCGCTGAACTGCACGAACAGGCCATAGAGGGCATAGGCGAAACCGGCCAGGAAGACGGCCCAGAACGCTTGCCGTACGCGGCCCCGGTCGCGCCCGATCTCGAACGCCAGCAGAAAAACCCCGCCATAGGCCACGATCTTCATGAGAAGGGTTTCGCCGGCGGTGGGGTCGAGGCTGATCGCCGCCGGCAATGCCGCGCCCAGCGCCGCCGCCGCTTCGGCCCAGGCCGGATTGGCCCATGCACCACCGAGCGCCGGCGAGGCCTGAACCCAGTACCAGGCGATCAGGATGACAAAGCCGCTGACCAGCACGGCGGCGAAGCGGTCCATCCGTCGTACGTGGACCCGACGGCTGGCGGCATCGGGATCGCCGGACATGTCGCGCGCGAGCCCCGAACGCATCGCGTCGACCAACCGGCTGGCGCCCCAGAGCAGCAGCAGGACGCCGACGGCAAGCGACAGCAGGCTCCACGGCAAGGGGCGATTGGACGCCAGCGGCAAGGGCGCGAGGCAGACAATGCCCAGCAGGGCCCAGAAGATGATCGAGGACATCGGGAACGAAGCGTATCACGCGGTATCGCCGCGCCGGGTTACTGATTCTCTACTGTAGCATAAGGCTATGATAACACGATCGAATTGAGCATAGAGTGAATGTCGGCGGCAACCGTCGCCGCCAGCTGCCGTCGTCGGGTGGAATGGAATGTCGGCCGGGAGCGATGCCGTGGCAGTGGAGACGCGATCGGAGGCCGCCGCGGTGCTGTGGCGCACCGTGCTGACCGGTGCACCCGGCGTTGCGTCCCTCGATCCTGCGACGGCGGACGGGGTCCGGGTGCTGGCCGCACGGCTGGCGGCGCGCTGCTCCGCCGGTTGGACGGCAACGCTGCTGGCGCCACTGGCGCCGCTGCTGGACGCGCCTGTCGTGGATCCGTCAGCGGCAACGTCATCGACATTGCTCTCGAAGCTCACGCGCGCAGCGCACCTCGTGGCGCTGCGCCGCTTGGAAGAGGCCGGCCTGCATCCGATCGTCCTCAAGGGATTGGCCAATGCCCATCGCCTGCACGATCCGGCAGCGCCGCGCGTGCTGGGTGATCTCGACGTACTGCTGCCGCGATCCGAGATCGGTCCCGCGATCGATCTTTTCGTGCCGCTGGGTTTCCGGTTCGGCGGCACCCGGCGCACGCGCTGGGGCTTCATCTCCGACGCCAGCTTCGTGCCGTTCTATTCGGCCGACGGCATCACCAACATCGACTTCCATGTCGAGGCCGATGCCTGGCCCCTGCCGCTGGGGCTGGCGGCCGACGACGTGCGGGCCGGCGCGCGGACGCTGACACTGCCCGACGGCATCGTGCGGATGCCGCGCGACGAGCATGTGTTGCTGATCTGCCTGGCGAACATCACCAAGGACCGGTTCAACTGGCAGGCCGTGTCCAAGGTGATCGACGTATCGCGTCTCCTGTCGCGCCACGGCGCGTCGCTGGACTGGCGGGAGATCGAGCAGCGCGCCGCGCGGGCCCGGCTGTCGCGGCCGCTGGACGCGCTGTTGGCGCTGCTCGTGGCGCTGGGTTTTCCGCCGGCCGCCATTCCCGGCGCGGTCCGGCCGCCGCGCGGACTCGCTGCCCACACCTGGCGCCGCATCATCGATGACTGGCACGCCGTGTTCGCGACCGATCTGTCGGGCCGGGCGCTGCTGTGGCGCGATCTTACCTTGGCGCAGGCACCGGCGACCTTCGCCCGCTTCAACTGGTGGCGGGTCAAGGGGCTGGTCTGGCCTTCCGACGGCATCCCGCCGGAAGCCCGAGGGCGGGTAACGCCCTGAGTCAGGCCCGGTTGGCGTAGACGAAGCGTTCGGCCGCACCGTCGTTGACGGCAAACCACAGGTGCTGCTCGTCGCGAAACGCCTTCCATGACTCATAGATCTTGCGAAACAGCGGATCGGCGCCAGCCGATTCGTCGAGCAGTTCGTAGGTCACCTTCTGCATGGCCTTCATGACACCGGCGGGCCAATAGGAGAGCTTGGCGCCGGCCGCGATCAGACGCCGCAGCGCGGGCGGATTGTTGGCGTCGTATTTCGCGATGGTGGCGGTGGCGGCCTCGGCACAGGCCGAGCGCAGCGCCTGTTGGTAGAGCGGCGGCAGCGCATTCCACGCATTCGAGCCGGCGATCCAGCACAATGACGCGCCAAGCTCGAGAACCCCGGGCGCGTAGTAGAACTTGGCTGCCTTGTGCAGGCCCAGCCGTTCGTCGTCGTAGGGCCCGACCCATTCGACGGCATCGAGCGTGCCCTTTTCCAGTGCCGGGAAGATGTCGCCGCCGGCGATCGTCTGCGGCACCGCGCCCAGCTTGGCGTATACCCTGCCGACAAATCCGGGGGCGCGGATGCGCAGACCCTTGAGGTCGTCCGGGGTCTGGATCTCCTTGCGGAACCAGCCGCCCATCTGGGCGCCGGTATTGCCGGTCGGGAACTGGATGACGTTGAACGCGGCGTACACCTCGCGCATCAGCTCCAGGCCGCCGCCGTGCTGCATCCAGGCATTGTGCTGGCGCGGCGTCAGGCCGAAAGGAACGCCGGTATCGAAGACCAGGGCTGGCTGCTTGCCGATATAGAAGAAGCCCGCGCTGTGGCCGCATTCGATGGTGCCGTTCTGCACGGCGTCGAGCACCTGCAGCGGCGGCACGATTTCGCCGGCGGCGAAGACGCGGATATCGAACTTGCCGTCGGTCAGTGCCCGCACGCGGTCGGCGATCAACGTGGCCTCGCCGAAGACGGTATCCAGCGACTTCGGGTAGCTGGAGGCCATCCGCCAGCGGATCGCCGGCGTGGAATCCGCGATTGCCGGCGCGGCGGCCAGCGAACCGGCAACGGCACCTGCGCTGGCGCCGATGAGGCGCCGCCGCTTGATAGGAGAACCCATGGTCTGTCGTCCGTCGTTAGGGGCGCGGCCGGTGCGTCGGTGCCAGGCAATCGGGATCCCGGCGCAACGCGCGGCGTGCGAAATAGGCGAAGGTGAGGTCGATCACCTTGCGTTTGGTGAGGAAGTCGCGGGATTCGGCGGCGAGCTCCGGTCGGATCGGTTTGATGGGGCCGATGGCGCGTGCCCGCAGCTGCATGTCGGCCGCATGCTCCAGCCAGACCGCGCGCATGACGGCGTCCTCGATGGTGGCGCCGATGGTCAGCAGGCCATGATGGGCCAGCACGATCGCATGCTTGGGGCCCAGGGCATCCGAGATGATCTCGCCCTCGCGATCGGCAATCGGCAATCCCGGCCAGTCGGCGAGGTAGGCGCAATCGTCGAAGAACGGTGTCGCGTCCATATGCGCCACGGCCAGCGCCTCGCCCACCATGGACAGGGCGGCGACAGCCGGCGGATGCGTGTGCACGATACAGCCTACCCCCGGGCGGTCGCGGTAGACCCGGATATGGAAGCGCACGCCCGGGTTGGGCATGTCGCCGCGATTGCCGACGGGCTTCAGGTGATCATCAACCAGGACCAGGCTGTCGGGTTTCGCCTCGTCGAAGCCGACGCCAAATCCCAGCGTCAGGAACCGGTTGGCCCCGGCGCGGGCCGTGATCTGGCCGGCAAGACCGCCGCGCCAGTGGCCCTCGTCCGCGAGGATGCGGCTGCCCAGCGCCAGCGTTTCTTCGGGGCTCCATCGCGTGATGGCGAGGCGGTCGTCCATCTCGCGATCGATCTCGTCATGTTGTTCCGCTTTCGCTGCCGCTAGCATGGCTTCCTCCAGCCTGGTCTTCGCCGCGAAGACGACAGCACCATTCTGAAAGGCAACCGCTGCGGCATCAAACACCGTTGCGCGCTAAAAGATATCGCGAAACGCGAAACCTTGCCGGCGCTCGTGACTCGGGACTGTCATGTGTGGACGGCCCCCGTTTCGCAAGGGGAATCGAGCAGCGAGTATCGGCGACGAAG
>NZ_VOHA01000031.1 GCF_007859315.1 Reyranella sp. CPCC 100927 | reverse complement strand
CCCATCCCCCATCCCCCATCCCCCATCCGCCCTTCGGGCACCTTCCCCCGCAAGCGGGGGAAGGTAAAAGCACAGACTCCTTTTCCAAGTGCGATTGCTCTGCCGCGTGGTCGTCTCGTCCATGCACACAGGTGTCCACCGCTGAGATCGCACCCGTTGGGGTTTCCGCTTTTCAAGCGAGTCCCGGAGCCTTAAATGGGCTGACAACGTTTAACGATCTTTTTCTGGGGAATGGGATTCGAGATGTCCGGCGTCGATCAGTGGTCTCTGATCGGCATGGTCCACGCCATGTTCCTGATGCTCGCGATCGGTGGTTGCATGACCAACCGCCGGCCGGTGCTGATCGCGCCGCTGTATGCGCTGACGGCGCTCGCATGCCTGATCGGCCTGGTGGCGGCATTGGGCACCCTGCTCGTCGCCGATGCCGGCACCGTCGGCCGACTGGTCCTGCCGGTGGGCCTGCCCGATGTTCAGTCGCACCTGCGCATCGACGGGCTTGCCGCGCTGTTCCTGGCGATCGTCAACCTGGGCGGCATCGCGGCGGCCGTCTACGGCATCGGCTACGATGCCCACACGTCACAGCCGGCGCGTGTGATGGCGCCGTTCCCCGTGTTCCTGGCCGGCATGAACCTGGTGCCGCTGGCCGATGATGCCTTCACGCTCCTGGTCGGCTGGGAGCTGATGTCGGTGGCGTCGTGGCTGCTGGTGCTCACCAACCACGCGCAAGCCGACAACCGGCGCGCCGCGCTGGTCTACTTGGCGATGGCGGCGTTCGGCGCCCTGGCATTGCTGATGGCGTTCGGCGCGCTCGCCGGCACCGGCGGCGGCTACACGTTCGACGCGATGCGCGACGCCACACCGTCGCCGGCGGTCGCCACCCTGGCGGCACTGGCCTTGCTGTTGGGCGCCGGCTCAAAGGCAGGCCTGGCGCCATTGCACGTCTGGCTGCCATTGGCGCATCCGGCGGCGCCCAGTCATGTCTCGGCACTGATGTCGGGCGCCATGACCAAGGTGGCGCTCTATGTCCTGATGCGCGGGCTGCTGGAACTCGCCGGCGCGCCGCAATGGTGGTGGGGCGGGCTGCTCGCCATCATCGGCGGCCTGACGGCAGCGCTGGGTGCGCTGCAGTCGCTGACGCAGAACGACACCAAGACGCTGCTGGCCTACTCCACCATCGAGAACATCGGCGTGATCGGCGCAGCGCTCGGGCTTGCGATCGCCTTCAAGGGATCGGGACAGCCGCTGCAGGCCGGCCTGGCGTTGACCGCTGCCCTGTTTCACGCGCTCAATCACAGCCTTTTCAAGTCGCTGCTCTTCCTCGGTGCCGGCGCCGTGCAGCACGGTGCCGGCACGCGCGATCTCGACCGGCTCGGCGGCCTGATCCATCGCCTGCGCTGGACAGCGCCGCTGGTTCTAATCGGATGCCTGGCCATCTCGGCGGTACCACCGCTCAACGGCTTCGCCTCGGAGTGGCTTGTCTTCCAGTCGGTGCTGGACACCACGGGACTGGCCCATTGGGAAATGAAGTTTGCAGCACCCGTGGTCGGCGCGCTGCTGGCGCTGGCAGCCGCTCTCGCGGCCGCCGGGTTCGTGCGTTTCTTCGGCGTGGCGTTCCTGGGTCGTCCGCGCGACCCTGCCACCGCCAACGCGCGCGAGGTCGCGCCGTCGATGCTGTCAGCCATGGCGGGGTTGGCCGCCCTGTGTCTCGCCTTCGGCGCCTGGCCCGGCATCCCGCTGGCCCCCCTGGTGCGCATCGCAACGACGCTGGTCGATGCATCAGGCAGCACCGGCGCTCTGTTCGACGGCCGCGCCGCCTGGCTCGCCGTGGCGCCGCATGGTGACGTAACGGCGATCTACTCGGGGTTGGTCGCCGCGCTCGGACTGGCGGCATTGACCGGTATCACCATCGGCATCGCCAGCAGCGTTTCCAGCAGCCGGGTCCGGCGCGGGCCAGCCTGGGATTGCGGCTTTCCCGACCCGATGCCGACAACGCAGTACTCGGCGTCGAGCACCAGCCAACCGCTGCGCCGCATTTTCGGCAGCGTGGTGCTGGCAGCCCGCGATCGGGTCGAGATGCCACCCGCCGGCGATCCTGGGCCGGCACGCTTCGCCAGCACCGTGCGCGATCCGGCCTGGCACTATCTGTTCGATCCGCTGATCGGCCTGCTCAGCCGCGCCACCGATCGGCTCAACCGACTGCAGTTCCTGGCCATCCGCGTCTACCTGAGCCTGATGTTCGCGGCGCTGATCGGGCTGCTGATCGTCGTGGCGGTTGCCCGATGACGGCACTGGCCATCCTCGTGGTCCAGCTGGTGGCGCCTGCGGTGCTGGCGCCACTGCTGACCGGCTTGATCCGCAAGATCAAGGCGCGCCTGCTGGGGCGACGCGGCCCGCCGCTGCTGCAACCGTATCGCGATCTGGCCCGACTGATGCGCAAGGAGCCGATCCTGGCCCACAATGCATCGTGGCTGTTTCGCGGCGCGCCCTACGGCGCGCTGGGCGCGGTGTGGCTGGCGATGGCCGCCATACCCACCTTCACCACGGTGTCGCTCGGCCTGGGCCTGGATCTCATCGCCATTGCCGGATTGCTCGGTCTGGCACGCATCCTGCTCGCGCTGGCCGGCATGGATGTCGGCACCAGCTTCGGTGGCCTCGGCACCAGCCGCGAGATGACGATCGGGGCCCTGGCCGAGCCCGCCCTGTTCATCGCCATCATGACACTGGCGCTGGTCGCCCACTCGACGGCGCTGCCTGACCTGACACTGGCCCTGAGCGAGGGCGTCGGCCTGCGCGTCTCCCTGGCCTTGGCGCTGGGCGCCATCGTCATGGTGGCGATGGCGGAGACGGGGCGCATCCCGATCGACAATCCGGCAACGCACCTCGAACTCACCATGGTGCACGAAGCGATGGTGCTGGAATACTCCGGCCGACACCTGGCGCTGATCGAACTCGGCGCCATGCTGAAGCTGGCACTCTACCTGTCGCTGATCGCCTGCATCTTCACGCCCTGGGGCATCGCGCGTGACGCCCAGCCGGCAGCGCTCGCCATCGGGCTGGGCCTGTGGCTGCTCAAACTGGCGGCCGGCGGGTTGGCGCTGGCCGTGTTCGAGACGGCGATCGCCAAGATGCGCGTCTTCCGTTACCCCGAGTTCCTCGGTGCGGCGCTGTTGTTCGGCGTCCTGGGTACCGTTTTTCTCTATATATCGCAGCACCTGAAATGAGCGGGCTGGCATTCGACATCGCTCATCTGCTTGGCGCGCTGGTGCTGACCCTGAGCTTTGCGCTGCTCTATCAGCGCCGCCTGACGGCAGCCATCAATGTGGTGGCGATGCAGGCCGCCGTCCTGGCCGCCGCCGCGGCCTGGCAGGCGATTACCCGCGACTCGCCGCATCTGTTCGCCACCGCGGCCATCGCGCTGGTGTTCAAGGCCATCGCCGTGCCGGCACTGCTGCACTGGCTGATCCGGCGCCTGAATATCAGCAGCACCGTCGAGCCGGTGTTCGGCGTTACCCTGACCATGGGACTGGGCGTCGGCGTCACGGCGCTGGCGATCCTGCTGGTGCTGCCGCTCACCGCCGGCGAGACTCTGCTGCTGCGCGAGGACCTGGCATTCGCCCTGGCCGTGGCATTGCTGGGGCCGCTGCTGATGATCGCCCGACGCAACGCGGTCGTGCAGGTGGTCGGCTTCATGTCGATGGAGAACGGCCTGATCCTCGCCGCCGTCGGCGTCAAGGGCATGCCGCTGGTGGTCGAGGCCAGCGTTTCCTTCTCGGTCATGGTCGCCACCTTCATCTTCGGCGTGTTCTTCTTCCACATCCGTGAGCGTTTCGATTCGCTCGACGTCTCGCGGCTGGAAGAAATGCAGGGCGAGCGTCACCCATGACCGCCCTGCTGGTCGTTCTGGGCGTACCGGCGGGCGCCGCCCTGGTGCTGGCGTTCATCGCCAACTGGCGGTTGGCGGCCTGGCTCAATGTCGCGGCCAGCGCCGCTACCTTCATCGCGGCGGCGGCACTGTTCACCGCCGAGCGGCCGGCGCCCGGTCACCTGCTGCTGGTCGACGACTTCAACATCTATCTGATCGCGCTCACGGCGTTCGTGGCTTTGACCACGGCCATCTTCAGCGCCAGCTACATCGCCCATGAAATCCAGCGCCAACGCCTGACGTCGCGGTTGCTGCGTTTCTATCACGCGATGTACCAGGCCTTCATCGGCTCGATGTTGATGGCGCTGTCGGCCGACAATCTGGGGCTGATGTGGGTCGCGGTCGAGGCTGCGACCCTGTCGACCGCCCTCATGGTCAGCCTTTATCGCACCCCCGCCGCCATCGAGGCGGCATGGAAGTATTTCATCCTGTGTGGTGTCGGCATTGCGCTGGCCCTGTTCGGCACCATGCTGATGTACCTGGCGGCGCAGCCGGCGCTGGGCGAGGGCATGGCGGCCGTCACCTGGTCGACCCTGCTGGCGCACGCCGCCAACTTCGATCCGGCGCTGCTTAACGTCGCCTTCGTATTCCTGCTGGTCGGCTACGGCACCAAAGTCGGCCTGGCGCCACTCCACGCCTGGCTGCCCGACGCGCACGCCGAAGGGCCGACACCGATCTCGGCCGTGCTGTCGGGCCTGCTGCTCAACGTGGCGCTCTACGCCGTTCTGCGCTTCAAGATGCTGCTGGCCGCCAATCCGCAGGCCCTGGCGCCCGGCCCACTGATGATCGGCATGGGCCTGCTGTCGCTGTCGCTATCGGCGCTGATGCTCTATCGCCGGCGCGACATCAAGCGGCTGTTCGCGTACTCGTCGATCGAGCACATGGGCATCGCCGCCTTTGCCTTCGGCATGGGCGGACCGCTGGCCAACTTCGCGGGCCTACTGCACATGACCATGCACAGCCTGGTGAAGGCGGCGATCTTCTTCACCGTCGGTCACATCGCGCAGGTCAAGGGCTCGCAGCGCATCGCCGACATCACCGGGCTGACCACCAGCCACCCGGCGCTGGGCTGGTCGCTGGTTGCCGGCGTGGTGGCCATCGCCGGTCTGCCGCCGTTCGGCGTCTTCACCAGCGAGTTCCTCGTCGTGTCGTCGACCTTCGCGCGACAGCCTGCGCTGGCGCTGCCGGTTGCTGTCGGGCTGCTGGTCTGTTTCGGCGCCCTGCTGCTGCGGCTGCATCATCTCGCCTTCGGACCGTCGAGCCCGAACGCTGCCGGCAGCCATGCCGTTCCCACGCTGTCGCTGGTCCCGATCTGGCTGCATCTCGCGCTCGCGCTGGTCGCCGGCATCTACCTGCCGGCGCCGCTGGTGGCGTGGTTCCAATCCGTCGCCCGGCTGCTGGGCTGAGATGCTGCCATGATGAAGACGTCACCACAGCGTTCGGCGACCTTTCCCGGGAGCCGACACCAATGAACGAGTCGCGCGCCACCTTGCATGCGGTGCTGGCAGGTCTCGGTCCGGCGGTCACGCCGCATCGGCCATGGCCACGCCACGCGCTCGACATCGCGGGCTGGGGCCAGTTGATCGACGCGCTGCGACATCGGCGCTGGGCGCTGCTGGGGTTGTGGGCTGACGGACATACGGTCCACGCCGCGCTGGAGGATCATTCGGCGGCCGAATTCGCCGTGGCCTCGCTCGACACGGTCGACGGCGCCTATCCGTCACTGACATCGGTGCGACCGGCAGCCGGGCGGCTGGAGCGTGCGATCCGCGACCTCGCCGGCCTGAAGGCCACCGGCACCATCGATGATCGGCCGTGGCTCGATCACGGCCGATGGCGCGCTGCCACCCCCTTGGCTGCCGATGGCGCTGGCCCTGCCGCGCCGCGGCCGGGAACCGACTACCGATTCCTGCCCGTCGAGGGCGAAAGCCTGCACCAGATCCCGGTGGGACCGGTGCATGCCGGCATCATCGAGCCGGGCCATTTCCGTTTCCATGCCAACGGCGAGACCATCGTGCGACTGGAGGCACGGCTGGGCTATACGCATAAGGGTGTCGAGACCCTGATGCGCGGCAAGACTCCCGCCGACGCCGTCCGCCTGGCCGGGCGCATTTCCGGCGACTCCACGGTGGCGCACGCGCTGACGTTCAGCCGCGCCGTCGAGGCGGCCATCGGCCTCGAGGTTCCGGCACGCGCCCACTGGGTGCGTGCCGTGATGGCCGAGTGGGAACGCATCGCCAATCATCTCGGCGATATCGGCGCCATCTGCAACGACGCGGCGTTCCCCTACATCCTGGCGCAGTGCTCGACGCTGCGGGAGAAGGTCCTGCAGGCCTGCGCCAAGGCGTTCGGCCATCGTCTGATGATGGATGCCGTGGTGCCCGGCGGCGTCGCGATCGACCTGGCGCCGGAGCAGGCCGCCGCCTTCGCCGGCCTGGCCGCCGACCTGATCCCACCGTTCGAGGCCGTGTGCCGGGTCTACGACTCGAAGGGATCACTGCTGGACCGCACCGTGACGACGGGCATCACGCCGCGGTCCGAGATCGAGCGCTTCTGGCCGCCCGGCCATGTCGGGCGCGCCGCCGGCGCCGGGCGCGATGCGCGGCTGGCGCCGGGCTATCCGCCCTACAATGAACTTTCCTTCGCCGCGCCGCGCTTCACGGCCGGCGACGTCGATGCACGGGTGCGCGTGCGCATGGAGGAAGTGCGCCACAGCGTTCGCATGATCCAGCGCATGCTGGTGGCAATGCCCGACGGGCCGACACGCACCACTGTGCCGGCGATCGCCGGTGAAGGCATGGCGCTGGTCGAGGCCTTCCGCGGCGAAATCCTGGGCTGGGTGCGGCTGGCGAGCGACGGCACCATCGCACGCTATCACGCCCGCGATGCGTCGTGGCTGCAATGGCCGCTGGTGGAAACCGCCGTCTACGACAACATCGTTGCCGACTTCCCGCTGTGCAACAAATCGTTCAACTGCTCATACTCAGGGCACGATTTGTGAGAATGGGCTTTGCGATTGGCATGCGAACTCTTCTCTCGGTGACCTCTGTACCTCTGCGCTGAAATCTTCCTGCCGCATCGTGCGGCTGATAGTGTGATGATCGATGTTGAAGCAGATCACGCGTTCCTTCTTTTCGCGACCGGTCACCATCGCCGGGCCCGCAGCCGGCGCCGACGCGCTCAAGGAGTTGGCCGGCAAGGTCGATGCGCTGGCGCGGCGGCGGCTGGGCCGCAGCCTGGCGATCCGCGAAATCGACGCCGGTTCGTGCAATGGCTGCGAACTGGAGATCCACGCCCTCAACAACCCGATCTACGATCTGGAGCGCTTTGGCATCCGCTTCGTTGCCTCGCCGCGCCATGCCGATGTGCTGCTGGTCACCGGCCCGGTGAGTCTCAACATGCAGGAAGCGGTGTTACGCACCATCGCCGCCACGCCCGAGCCGCGCTGGGTGGTGGCCGCCGGCGACTGCGCCTGCACCGGCGGCCTGTTTGCCGGCTCCTATGCCTGCGCCGGCGCATTGGAGTCGGTGGTGCCGGTCGATCTGCACATCCCTGGCTGCCCGCCAACACCGTTGCAACTGCTGGAAGGGCTGCTGGCGCTACTGGAAGCGTCAGCAGGTCGGGTCATCGCCGCCAGCCCGAAGCCTGCATCATAGGGACATACGATGACGATCCTCGATGCTTTTCGGCTCGACGGCCGCGTTGCGCTCATCACTGGTGCGGCGCGCGGCCTGGGCTGGGAGATCGCGACGGCCTTGGCCGAGACCGGCGCCCATGTGCTGTTGAACGGCCGCACGGCCGAGCGGATCCAGCCGCGCGTCGATGCTTTGCGGGCACGCGGCCTGTCGGCGGACGCCGCGCCGTTCGACATGGCCGATCGCAACGGGATGGAGCAAGCCGTGCGGGCTGCGCTGGCGAGCCGATCGATCGATATCCTAATCAACAATGTCGGCGAACGCGACCGGCGCGCCCTCGATGACCTGTCGACCGACGACTTCGAGCGCCTGATCGATGTCGACCTGAACGCTGCCTTTGCGCTGGCCAAACTGGTGTTGCCGGGCATGCTCGACCGGCGCGCCGGTCGTATCATCATGGTGACGTCGATCGCCGCCGATCTCGCCACCCCACGGTCGGCGTCCTATATCGCCGCCAAGGGCGGACTGGCCGCTCTGGTGCGGGCGATGGCGGCGGAGACGGGCGTGCACGGCGTCACCTGCAATGCCATCGCACCCGGCTTCTTCATGACCGAGACCAACGAAGCGATGTTCAACTCACCAGCCGGCACGCGCTGGCGCGAGCGCGTGCCCATGCGCCGCTTTGCCGAACCGCGCGAGATCGCCGGCGCCGCGCTGTTCCTGGCTTCGGACGCCGCCTCCTATGTCAACGGCCACACACTGGTCGTCGACGGCGGCGTGTCGGCCACCTTCATGATGCCGTGATCGCTTTGCGAATCGTGGCACTGGTCGCACTGGTCGCACTGGCGTGGATGGCGGGCGGTGGTGTGGCCATGGCAGCTGGCGACGCGCCACATGTCGACGGCGCGCGGCTGGGCCTAGCCTGGGTGCTGCCGTTCGCCGGCATCCTGCTGTCGATCGCCATCATGCCGTTGGCTGCCCCGTCCTTCTGGCACCACCACTACGGAAAAGTATCGGCGGCATGGGCGCTGGTCTTCATCGCGCCGTTCATGGCGATCCATGGCCTGCCGACCGCGACCTACGAGATCGTCCACACGGTGCTCCTCGAGTATGTTCCCTTCATCGTCCTGCTGCTGGCGTTGTTCACCGTCACGGGCGGCATCCGCATCACGGGCAACCTGCACGGCTCTCCGGCCATGAACACGCTGCTCCTGGCTATCGGCACGGTACTGGCCGGCTGGATCGGGACCACGGGCGCCGCGATGCTGCTGATTCGGCCGCTGATCCGGGCCAACGACAATCGCAAACACAAGGTTCACGTCTTCGTCTTCTTCATCTTCCTCGTGGCCAACATCGGCGGCGCGCTGACTCCCTTGGGCGATCCTCCCCTGTTCCTCGGGTTCCTCAAGGGTGTCGCTTTCTTCTGGCCGACCACGCACCTGTTCACCGAGATGCTGGTCTGTGCCATCGTGCTGCTGGGGCTCTTCTACGGACTCGACAGCTACTGGTACCGGAAGGAAGGCCATCTGCCGCGCGACCCCACCCCGGACAGCCCCATCGCCATCCAGGGCGGCGCGAACATCGCGCTGATGCTGGCGATCATCGGTGCTGTCCTGATGAGCGGCACGTGGAAGCCGGGTATCACCTGGTCCATCAACCACGTCGAGGTCGAGCTTCAGAACATTGTGCGCGACGTGCTGCTGGTGGTCTTCACCCTGCTGTCGCTTCGGCTTACGTCACGGGCTGTGCGTGACGGCAACGGCTTCACCTGGGCACCCATTGTCGAGGTCGCCAAACTGTTCGCCGGGATCTTCCTCACCATCATACCAGCCATCGCGATTCTCAAGGCGGGCAAGGCCGGTGCGATGGAGCCGCTCGTCAGTCTGGTCAATCGCAGCGACGGAAGCCCGATCGATGCGTGGTATTTCTGGCTGTCGGGCACGCTGTCGAGCTTCCTGGACAATGCGCCGACCTATCTCGTGTTCTTCAATCTCGCCGGCGGCGATGCCGGGACGCTGATGGGCCCCCTGGCGGCGACGCTCACCGCGATCTCCTGCGGCGCCGTGTTCATGGGCGCCAACACCTACATCGGCAATGCCCCCAACTTCATGGTCAAGGCGGTGGTCGAGGCCGCCGGCATCCGCATGCCCAGCTTCTTCGGCTACATGGCGTGGTCATGCTGCATCCTGGTACCGCTCTTCATTCTGCTGACCCTGGTCTTCTTCCGCTGAACGGTACCGCCAGGCCGGGTTGGGCGGCTGCCGTTTATCTGCTATGGGCTGCGCACCGGGCGCCTGGGCGCCGTGACATGATGAGTGCAGGATGTTTCCCCAACGGCTGACCGACGGATATCGTGCCTTCCTGGGTGGCCGCTTTGCCGGCGAACAATCCCGCTACGAGATGCTGGCCGAGACCGGACAGCGTCCGGAGATCATGGTGATCGGCTGCGTCGATTCGCGCGTCTCGCCCGAGGTGATTTTCGACGCCGCGCCCGGCGAGCTGCTGGTGGTGCGCAACGTCGCCAACCTGGTGCCCCCCTACGAACCGGACCGCGATTCGCAGCACGGCACCAGCGCGGCGCTGGAATTCGGCGTGCAGGCGCTGCGCGTGAAGCACATCGTCGTGCTGGGCCATGCCTTCTGCGGCGGCATCCGCGCCTTCGCCGATGAACAGGAACCGCTGTCGCCCGGTGATTTCATCGGCCGCTGGATGTCGCAGATCGCGCCGGCCGCCGCCAACCTGGGCCCGCGCGCGCCGGATGACGACGGCACCTATCTGCGCCGGCTCGAGTTCGCCTCGGTCGAACTCAGCCTGCAGCACCTGATGACCTTCCCCTGTGTGCGCATCCTGGTCGAGCGCGGCAAGCTCGCCCTGCACGGCGCCTATTTCGGCATCGCCTCGGGCCGGCTGCTGGTGCGCGATCCCGATACCGGCCGTTTCGAGCCCGTGGTCGATGGCCTGGCTGGCCGGTCATCGACCATCGGTTTCTAGTGCCTGGAATCGCTGGTCGCTGACATGGGCTGTCATCCCGAGCGCAGCGAGGGATCTAGGCGCCTCCCCTGGATCCCTCGCTGCGCTCGGGATGACAGTCGCCACTCACATTCGAGCGATAGCTGGTACTAGGCATTGGCCAAAATTCACTGCACCCGGCTACCGTAGCGATCGACGGTATACGGTTCTCGCGCCATGCCGATGCAGAACGTGCCGACGGCGTCCTGCAGCTTTTCGGCCAGCAAGCGCATCGGCTCGTTGGCAGCGGACAGGCGCTCGCGCGCCGCTTCCGCCTGGCGTCCCAGCGACGCGAGATCGACCGTCAGCAACCTGCCGTCCTGGGCCACGACGCGGCCACCAATCATCACGCGGCGCACCGCCGTGCCGTCCTCGACGTGGACAAGCTGGTTGACGGTGCGTGTATGCGGCAGCCAGTTGATGTGATCGAGATCGACGAACACCAGGTCGGCCTTGTAGCCGGGCTCGATACGGCCGATCTGGCCGGCGAAGCCCAGCGCCCGGGCGCCGCCCTCGGTGGCCGCATGCATCGCCTCCGGCGTGGTGATCCACCGCATCAGGTCGGGCCCGCGCACTTTCGAGGCGAACGATGCCAGCCGCGTGGCCTCGTACATGTTCTGGTTGTCGGCGCTGTTGGAGCCGTCGGTCCCGATGGCCACATTGACGCCCGCTTTCAGGAGCCCGCGCATGTCGGCAATGCCGTTACCCAGCCGCATGTTGCTGCCGGGGTTGTGCGCCACCGAGGCACCATGATCCGCCAGGCGGCGCATGTCGTCGTCGTCGAGCCAGATGCCGTGCGCCACGGTGAACTGCGGGCCCAGCAGGCCCAGCGCATCGATATGCGCCGTGATCGTGCGCTTGTAGCGCGTGACGGCCGCCAGCGCCTGGATCTTCGATTCCGCCACATGGCTGTGCAGGCCGATACCGTGGCCGCGTGCGCAGTCGCGGCAGGCGCACAGGAAGTCATCGGAGCAATGCAGCGGAATGGTCGGCGCCAAAGCGAGCTTGAGCCGGTCGGACTGGACGCCGGGCTTCTTCAGGAAGACCGCGACATCCTTCAGCGTCGCTGCGTAGGGCTGCGGTCGCATCTTGTCGACGGCGTCCTGCAGCGTTGACGGCAAGGCGTCGTAGAGGCCGGGAATCGCCTGGTAGAGCGACATGTCGGCGACCATGGGCGCGATGGTGGCGCGCATGCCGACATCGCCATAGGCCCGCGCGATCGCCTGCATACCCTCCAGGCTCGGCGCCGGCACCTCCATGAACAGATCGTAGCAGGCGGTGCATCCCTTGAGCACCATCTCGGCGGCGTTGAGGGCAGCGCTGAGGTACTTGTCTTCCAGGCTGCGGTTGCCGCTGATCCAGGGCCCTGCCGCCAGCAGCAACTCCAGCGACCAGCGGTCTCCCATCGCCTTGGCCAACGCGCCGTGACCATGGGTATGGGCATTGATCAGGCCCGGATGGATCAGCCGCCGCGCACCATCGACAACGGTGGCGCCATCCGGGACCGCCATGCCGTGCGGACCCAGTTCACGGATGGTGTCACCCTCGATCAGGATGTCGAGCGGCTCGGCCTGCTGCGCGCCCGGACGCAGAACCAGGGCGTTGCGGATGACCTGATGGCGTGCGTCTGCGGTCATGGCGATCTCCTCTGCCGAAGCACCCTTCTCTCCGCCGGCGGGAGACGGAACTCAGGTGCGGGGTTCTTCCGCTGCCGCCCAGGGGAAGAAGATCCGTTCGATGACGACGATCAGCTGAAAGAGAACGATGCCCAGGATGGCGAGGATCAGCATGGCCCCGAACGCCACCGGCACCTTGAAGAACGCCGTCGCCGACGTGATGAGATAACCCAGCCCCTTCTCGGCGGCAACGAATTCACCGACCACGGCGCCGACGACCGACAGCGCGATGGCTGCCTTCAGGCCGGAAAACACGAACGGGATCGAGTACGGTAACCGCACGCGCGTGAGTTCCTGCAGCTTGGTCGCCCGACAGGCGCGCGACAGCTCGATCAGCTCCGGCGGCACCGCCATCAGCCCGGCCGTCATGGAGATGACCAGCGGGAAAAAGGCGACCAGGAAGGTAACGATGGTACGCGGCAGCTCGTTGGGCCCCAGCACGACGACCAGGATCGGCGCGATCGCCACCTTGGGCACCGACTGGGTGAGAACCAGCAGCGGATAGATCGCATCGGCGAAAATGCGCGACGAGGAAATCAGCACGGCCAACGGCAGGCTGACGATGATCGACAGCAGGAAGCCGAACAGGATCGTGCGCAACGTCGCGAGCGTATGGTTGGCAACGACGCCGCTCATGGCCGCCGTATCTTCGAAGATGCGGCTGGGCGCCGGCAGCAGATACTCGGGAACGCCGAACGCCCGGACCGCCGCCTCCCACACCGCGATCAGCACGACCAGCGCCAGCAGCGGTATGGTGAATTCGCGGCTGGCGTTGAACCAGCGGCGCAGGTCAGTGCTGGACATCGAAGCGGACTCCCTGCTCGCCGAAAATCAGGGAACGGATGCGCTCGGCACAGCGCTGGAATTCGGGATCGCCCGCCAGCGCGAACGTGCGCGGCCGCGGCAGGTTGACGTCGATGATCTCGGCGATGCGGCCCGGGCGCGGCGACATCACCACCACGCGATCGGCCAGGATGACGGCCTCCGGGATCGAATGGGTCACGAAGACGATGGTCTTGGGTGCTGCGGTCCAGATTCGCATCAACTCGATGGTCATCACCTCGCGGGTGAGCGCATCGAGGGCGCCGAACGGCTCGTCCATCAGCAGGATCGAGGGGTTGTGCACCAGCGCCCGGCAGATGGCGGCGCGCTGCTGCATGCCACCGGACAGCTGCCGTGGCCGATGGTTGGCGAACTCGGCGATGCCGGCCACCTTCAACAGCTCCCGCGCCCGTTGCTGGGCCGCCGCATCGGCGCGGCCCATGATGGTCGACGGGAACATCACGTTCTCTAAGACCGTCGCCCACGGCAGCAGGGTCGGCGCCTGGAACACGATGCCGGTATCCTGGCGCGGCGTTACCACCTTCTCGCCGTCGATGCGGATCGTGCCCTCGGTTGGCGCGATCAGGCCGCTGATCAGCCGCAGCAACGTGGATTTGCCGCAACCCGACGGTCCGACCAGGGTGACGATCTCGCGATCGCGGATCGCAAGGTTGATACCGTCGAGGGCGCGCACGCCGCCGGCGTGGGCGGGCCCAAACACCTGACCCGCATTGCTGATGTCGATCATGGAAAGTCCTTGCTGGCGCCTGCATCCTCACGGCTTGGGCGGCAGGAAGCTCATGTCGATAGCGCTGCGCGGATCAACCGCCGCATCAAGGCTTTGGGCGGCGGCGACCACCTCATAGGTCTTCTTCAGGCGCTCGTCGCTGACGTTGCCCAGGCCGACGGACGCCGAATGGTCGGTGAAGATGAACCCGAGCGTGGCCTTGAGACTGCCCAGGCAATCATCGAGCTCGACCTCGGGCACCGCCTTGACATGGGCCTCGCAGGTCGCCTGCGGGTTGGCGCGCGCCGCTTCCCACGCCTCGCGTGTCGCTTTCAGGAAGTTGCGCAGCATGTCCGGCCGGTTCTTGATCGTCGCCTCGGTGGTGTGGAACGACAGCGAATAGATCGAGAAGCCGGCTTCGACGAAGGGCAGGAACGCCAGTTCCTTGCCGGCGCGCTTGGCCTGCTTGTTCTGGTAGTAGAAGTTGGTCGAGTAGAATGGCGCCGCATCGATGCGGCCGCTGATCAGCAACGCCGCCATCGAGGAACCGTCGACCGTCACCCACTCGATCTTGTTAGGATCGGTCTTGGCCGCGGCGGCCACGGCCGGGAAGTAGAGCTTGTGGCTGTTGCCGGGCGTGATGCCGATGCGCTTGCCCTCGAGTCCGGCGAAGTTGGTGATGCCCGAGTCCTTGCGCACGAACAGCGAGTGCGGCGAGTGGGCATAGACCGCAGCGATCATCTTGACCGGCATGTTGGCGCGCTGACGTGCGGTGAAGAGCGCCGAGATATCGGCCATGCCGATATCGGCCGCACCGCCGGCGAGCTTGCTCAGCGTGTCGCCCGAGCCGTTGCCGCGGCTGATGCGCAGCTCGATGCCGTTCTTCTGGTAGATGCCCGTGGCCATGCCGGCGTAGTACGGCGCATAGTCACCGGTCGGAATCCAGTCGAGCATCAGATGGACCCGATCGGCCGCGGCGGCTGGCGTTGCAAGCGCCGCCGTCAGGGCGGCCGCGGCGGCGGCGAGAATGGTTGTCCTGAGGACCGGCATGAAAATCTCCCCGTTTTGATCGGGCGACGCTGGGCATCCGGGGACCTAAAATCAAATACCAAAATCGATCGTTTCCATAACAGTGTGTTATATGCTCCCTAGTCCTTGGCCGGCGCCGCCGACACCGCCGGCAAAAGGCTGCGCAGGCTGGCGACGAAACTGCGCGCGATGCGTGAGAGCGGCTCGACCCGCGAGGTCAGCAGATGCACGCGAGTCGTCGTCTTGGGTACCAGGGGACGCGACTGGATGTTCGGCCACGCACCATCCATCAACACGAAATCATCGACAATGGCGATGCCGGCGCCGGCCTGCACCAGGCTGCAGGCATTGGGCGTGAACCGCACCTGGGTGTTGACCCGGATCGGTTTGGTCGTGGTGTTGAGCAGCCGGCTGACGATCATGCCGTAGGGCGTATGCGGGCCATAGCTGATGATGGGATAGGGCGCCAGATCGGCGGCCTTCACCACGCGCTTGTCGCCCAGCGGATGGTCGGCGGGGAAGATCACCTGCAAGCGTCCCTCGCCGATCAACGCCGACGTTACCGTCGGCTCGTCGACGGCCAGCGACGTGATCGCCAGATCAGCACGCTGGCTGCTGACCTTGCCGATCAGGTCGGCCAGCGTGAGGATTTCCAGTTCGATGCGCACGTCGGGATGGCGGGCCCGGAACTGGGCGATGGCCTTGGGTACCAGCACATGCCCGACGCTGGGGCTCGCCACCATGCAGACCGAACCGGTGCCACCGTTGCGCAGTTCCTCGGCCAGTTCGTTCACCCGCGCCACCTCCTGGTGGACCTGGTCGACTCCGACAAACAGCTGGCGCGCCTCGGGCGTCGGCTGCACACGGCCCTTGACGCGTTCGAACAGCGAGAAGCCGAGACGGTCCTCGGTGTAGGCCAACAAGCGGCTGATCGCCGGCTGCGATACCGAGAGCAGGCGCGCCGCGCCGCTGATGGAGCCAGTCACCATGATGGCGCGAAACATCTCGATCTGCCGCAGGTTCATCGTCATGGGCATAACCTGGAATTATGGTTTGCAGGCGAAATAGCATGCCCTGATCTGGCCTGCAGCCCTCTATGTTTCGGCCGGGCCGCGCGCAGCATCGGCCGGTCATGCAATCAGGCAGCGGGACCCTATGAGCGATTTCGACCTCGTGCTTCGCGGCAACGTCGTCCTTGCGGACCGTGTCATCGCGGACGGTCACGTGGCGGTGCGCGACGGCAGGATCGCGCGTGTCGGCGGCGGCGACGCGCCGGCCGCACGACGCACCGAGGATTTCCACGGATCTTGGATCATTCCCGGTGTCATCGACGGGCAGGTGCATTCCGGCAGCCAGGCGGGCCAGGAGGGCCTCGGCATGGCGTCGCGCGCCGCGGCGGCCGGCGGCGTCACCGTCATGGTCGACATGCCCTATGACGAGCCCGAACCGATCGTCAACCGCACCCTGTTCGAACATAAGCGGGCGCAGGTGCAGAACGATGCGCATGTCGACGTGGCGCTCTACGCCACCATCGCCAGGCAGGATGGGCTCGATGCCATCGCCGGCCTGATCGAAGCCGGCGTCTGCGGCTTCAAGTTCTCGACGTTCGAGGCCAACCCGACGCGCTTCCCGCGCATCACCGACGACGTGCTGTTCGAGGCGTTCCGGCGGATTGCGCCCAGCGGCCTGCTGTGCGGCGTGCACAACCAGGACCAGGAGATGACGCGCGTCAACATCGCGCGCGCCGTCGCGGCCGGCGATACGGGCTGGGATGCCTTCGGCCGGGCCCACACGCCGCTGATCGAGGACCTCGCCACCGCCCGCATCTACGAAATCGGCGCCGCCACCGGCGCGCGCGCCCACGCAGTGCATGTCTCGACGTCACGCGGCTTCGAGATCAGCGCCATGTACAGGCGTGCCGGCCACCACGCTTCGATCGAGACCTGCGTGCAGTACCTCATGCTCAACGAGGAGGAGCATGTGCGCCGCTTCGGCGCGCGCGCCAAGCACTACCCGCCCATTCGCCCCCGGGCCGAGGTCGACCGGCTGTGGACCCATGTCGCGCGCGGCGCCTGTGATTTCGTGTCGTCGGACCATGTCGCCTGGGGCCTCGAGCGCAAGGGCGATCCGAACATCTTCGCCAACAGCTCCGGCGGCCCGGGCCTGGAGACCCTGCTGCCGGCGCTGTGGACCGGCTGTGCCGAGCGCGGCCTTGCCCCGACGACCGCCGTGAAGCTGCTGTGCGAAGGCCCGGCGCGCGCCTTTTGCCTCGCCGACAAGGGCAGGCTCGCTGTCGGTGCCGACGCCGACATCGTCGTCCTGCAGCCGGGCCGCTTTCCCTACGACCCGTCGACCAGCCTGTCGGCAGTGCGGTGGAGCTCGTTCGAGGACCGTCTGTTCACGGTGCGGGTGGCGGCGACCTATCTGCGCGGTACACTGGCGTGGGACGGTCGCCGGATTTGCAACGACGCCGGCAGCGGCCGCTTCATCGCACCCTCACCCGCCGCCTTCTCCCCGCCGGGCCCTTCCGGAACGCAACCCACCCTCACCTGACCAGGAGCCTTGCATGCCTCGCCTGATCACAGTCGCCGCCGCCCAGCTCGGACCGATCCAGAAGGCGGAGAACCGCCAGAGCGTCGTTGGCCGCATGATCGCGCTGATGGACGCGGCACACGCCCAAGGCGCGACCTTCGTGGTCTATCCCGAGTTGGCGCTGACCACCTTCTTCCCGCGCTGGTACCATGAGGACCGCGCCGCGGCCGACAGCTGGTTCGAGGCGGCGATGCCTGGCCCCGCCACGCAGCCGCTGTTCGACAAGGCCAAAGCGCTGGGGATGGCCATGAGCTTCGGCTATGCCGAACTCACACCGGATGGCCACCACTTCAATACGTCGATCCTGGTCGACCGCAAGGGCAACATTGCCGCCAAGTACCGCAAGGTCCACCTGCCAGGCCATGTCGAGTTCGACCCCGAGCGTACGCATCAGCATCTGGAGAAGCGCTACTTCGAGCCGGGCGATCTCGGCTTCCCGGTATGGCGCTTCGAGGACGGCCTGGTCGGGATGGCGATCTGCAACGATCGCCGGTGGCCCGAAACCTATCGCGTCATGGGCCTGCAGGGCGTGGAAATGGTGGTCCTCGGCTTCAATACGCCGTCGGTCAATTCCCAGCGTGCCGGTGAAGGCATGGCGGACCGGCTCTTCCATCATCGTCTATCGGTACAGGCGGGCGCCTACCAGAACGCCACATGGGTGGTCGCGGTCGCCAAGGCCGGCACCGAGGACGGCCATCACCTGATGGGCGGCACCCTGATCGTCGATCCCAACGGCAAGATCGTGGGCGAAATTGATCACGAGGCGGATGGCGTGCTGGTCCATGCCTGCGACCTCGACGAGACCCGATTCGGCAAGGACACGATCTTCGATTTCGCACGCCACCGTCGCGTCGAACACTATGGCCTGATCACCGAGCGCACAGGTGTGGGCGCGCCGCTGGGTCGATAGCGGCGTGCAGACCCCCTGCACCGAATCACCGTAGAGGCGCCACGGCTTCGCCACATTGCTGACAAGCTCCTGACTGAGCGTCGATCGGTCAACAACGGCGAAGGGAAAACATCCATGGCGAACCAACGCACCTACCTTGTTGCGGCGGCGATCGTTGCTGTCGCAGTCATCGCTGGGATCGTGTTGTTCAGCGGAGGGAGCACCCCGCCGAGCACGGCAGAGCAGCCTGGCACGTCGGCACCCGGCGCAACGCCGCCAGCGTCGAATACGCCGGCGCCCAGCACGACGACACCGGGCACGACGGCCCCTGGTACAACGACCCCAGGGACAACGAAGTAGCGCTGCCCTCGCGCGCGGGCGTCCCGCCCGCGCTTGCAGGCATCAAAACCGCATCTTGTCTTTGACCACGGCGGCGATCGGCATCAGGTCGCCGCGATCGAGGTTACCGGTGAGCGCGTAGCCCAGCGGTCCCTCCAGCCAGTAAAGCGAGCGCACGCCGTTCTGGTCGCGGAACTGGACGGTGGTGCCCTCGTTGTTGGCGTTCGACACCAGGTAGACCATCACGCGCCGGCCGGTCTTATCGTCGTAGATGAACAGGCAGGCAGGCCCCTCGCTGCTGGGCAGCAGCCTACCACCGACCAGGGTCCAGCCCAGCGACGCCAGGTCCGGCGGCCGCACCTTGGTCTTCATCTTGTTCGACAGCCATTGCGTGAGGTGATCGACCTCGGCCGCCGGTACCTCGACCGCATGGCGCTTCTCGGCCACGTAGACCTTGAACGCCGCTTGCGCTTCCGTCGGCAACGAAGCCTGCAGGCTGACATCTTCGCTACCGCCCATATAGCGGGCGGCGCCAAAACCCAATACCGCGCCGATGGCGAGAATGGCGAACGACGCTGCCGCGCGCATGGCCCAGCCACCGACCCAGGATGGCGTCCGCTGTTGCTGGCCCTTGGCAATCGTCGCCATGATCTGCGGTGGGATGGGCTCATCCAGCACCGGGTCGAACAGCGCCGACAAGCGATGGTTCTGCTCGCTCCAGTCGGCAACACGCGCCGCCGCCTCGCGATCGGCCAGAAGGTAGGCATCGACCATGCGACGACGCGCCGGGTCGAGATGGCCATCGACATAGGCGTGCAGATCTTCGTCGCGCACGGGTCCGCCCTCGGCACCCAGCGTACTCATGTCACGCTCCTCGGCTGAGCGACGCGCTCACCACTGGCCAGCTGCATCAATCGGTCACGCGCACGCGACAGGCGCGACATGACCGTGCCAACCGGCACGCCCAGCACCTCCGCCACCTCGGCGTATTGCAATCCTTCCAGGGCAACCAACAACAGCACCTGTCGATGCTCCAGGGACAGCAGCTTCAGCGCCGCCAGGGTCTCGCTGGCCATCAGCCGCTCGACCTGGGACGCCGGTCGGGCCGGCTCCGCGACGTCGTCGATAGCCGCCAGACGCGGCCGCGATGCAGCCCGGCGCTTCTCGTTGGCGTTGAGGTTGTGCATGATCGTGAACAACCAGGCCCGCAAATTTCCGGGCTGGCGCCAGAGATGGGCGCGTGTAAGCGCACGTTCCACACAATCCTGCACAAGATCGTCCGCCGCGGCTGCATCGCCGGTCAGCGCGCGCGCGTAACGCCGCAAGGCGGGTACGTGCTGGGGCAACAGATCGGCGACTTCGCTCAAATGTCATCCGGTAGGCCGACAACGGTTATGCCGCCGCCTGCCCACCGCCTCTATGAACACGCCTTATTCTGCGCTATTCCGGCCCAAGCGCAAAACGCAGGCATGCAGCCGCCCACCTGGATGAGCGGCTACTCTGCGTACCCCCTAGTAACCCCTAAGCGACCCGAAAATTCCGGAATTGCCAGGGATCATTCTCGTCGATGTCCTCGGGGAACAGCTGGCCACGACCCTGCAGCGGGGTCCAGTCCGAGTAACGGCCGACGACGGGACCCAGATAGGGCATGCAGATCTCGAGGTTGCGCTCGAAATCCATCTCGTCGGCTTCGACGAGGCCGGCCTGCGGGTTCTCCAGTGCCCAGATGATGCCGCTCAGCACCGGCGCGCACACCTGCAGGGACGTGGCGTTGTTGTAAGGCGCCAGCTTGCGCGCCTCGTCGATGGAGAGCTGCGAGCCATACCAGTAGGCGCCCTTCGCGTGGCCCATCAGCAGCACGCCCAGTTCGTCGATGCCGCTTTCGATCTCGTCCACGATCAGGCGCTGGCGCTTCTGCTGGACCAGGTTCTTGCCCACGATCTCATGCATGGACATGATCGCCTGGTCGCACGGATGATAGGCGTAGTGCACGGTCGGCCGGTACGAGGCCCGCTTGCCGTTGCGCAACGTGAAGTAGTCGGCCAGCGAGATCGCCTCGTTGTGCGTGATGATGAATCCTTGGAACGGGCCTTCCTTGGGCGTCCAGGTTCGCACACGCGTGTGCAAGCCCGGCCGGTTGAGGTAGATCGCTGCATCGCAGCCGAAATCATGCCGCACGCCATCACGGGGCAGCGTCTTCTCGTGCGTGCCCCAGCCCATCTCTGCCGGCTGGCCGCCTTCGGAGACGAAGCCGTCGATCGACCAGGTGTTGACGAACTCGCCGACTTCCTTGGGCTTGGCCGAGACCTGCGTATCGCGCTCGGCGATGTGGATGACCTTGATGCCGAGGTCACGCGCAAGCTCGCCCCAGCCCTGCCGCGTCGTCGGCGTGGCGACGGCATGACCGGTGTCCTTGGCGATATTGAGCATGGCGCGCTTGACGAAGTGCGACACCAGCCCGGGATTGGCGCCATGCGCGATCACCGCGGTGGGGCCGCCCTTGAATTTGTCGCGCAGCGCCAGCGCCCGGTCGCGCAGCGCGTAGTTCGAGCGGTGCGATACCGACAGGCTGGGATCGGAGTAGCCGCCCGGCCACGGCTCGATGCAGGTGTCGATGTAGAGCGCGCCCTTCTCCTGGCACAACTCGATCAACGCCGTGGAAGCGACCTCGACCGACAGGTTGACCACGAAGTCGCCCTTGCCGATGCGCTTGCCGAGCACCTGGCTCAGGTTGTCCTGGGTCAGCCGCTTGCGCACGAAGGTGACGCCGAACTTTGCCAGCTCGGCCCCGCCGCCACGATCCTCCGGCGAGATCACGGTGATCTGTGACGGCTTCATGTCGATGTGGCGCAGGATCAGCGGCAGCACGCCCTGGCCAATCGAGCCGAAGCCGATCATCACCATGCGGCCGCCGAAGGCGGTGTGCTTGCGATAGGCCGCTTTGGCCGGACGTGCCGCCTTCCTGGCTGCCTTGGCACGCGCCTGTCCTGCGGCCTTCTTCGCCGTTTTCGCCATCATGATCTCCTGAAAGGTTTGAGAGGTTGAACTGGAACTCGCAATTTCCCTTCCCCGCTTGCGGGGAAGGTGGCCGAAGGCCGGATGGGGAACCGACGTGGTCTTCGTTACAGGGACTCGATTACAAAGACCACGTCGGCTCCCCTCCGCCCACCGACGTTTCGACGCGGGGCGTCGAAACGTCGTATCGGGGCACCTCCCCAACTTCGTTGGGGAGGAATACTCAAACGCGAAACGGGGCCCTTTCAGGCCCCGTTTCCTCCCCGTGCTATGACTGCGCGGTTCAGATGCAGTAGGCCTTCAGCGGCGCGAACCCATTAAAGTTAACCGCCGAATAGGTCGTCGTGTAGGCGCCGGTGGCCTGGATTTCCACCTTGTCCCCCACCTTCAGCGCCAGCGGCAACCTGTACTCGGTCTTTTCGTACAGGATGTCGGCGCTGTCACAGGTGGGGCCGGCCAGCACCACCGGCCCCGTGCGCCCGCCGTCACGCGGCGTCGTCAGCCGGTATTTGATGCTTTCATCCATCGTCTCGGCCAAGCCGCCGAACTTGCCGACGTCGAGGTAGACCCAGCGCTTGCGGTCGCTGGCCGACTTGCGCGAGATCAGCACCACCTCGCTCTGGATCACGCCGGCGTCGCCCACCATCGAGCGGCCGGGCTCGATGATCACCTCGGGCATGCGGTTGCCGAAGTGGCGCACCAAGGCGCGCTGCACGGCCTCGCAGTAGGCCTCGATCGGCTGCACGTCGGCGCGATAGCGCGCCGGGAAACCGCCGCCGAGATTGACCATCTTCAGATCGATGCCGGTCTCCGCCAGGGCGAAGAACATCTGCGACACCTGGGCCAGGGCCCGGTCCCACTGCTCGAGATCGGTCTGCTGCGAGCCGACATGGAAGGAGACGCCATACGGATCGAGGCCCATCTCGGCGGCCCTGCGCAGCAGATCGCGCGCCATGTCGGGGGCGCAGCCGAACTTGCGCGACAGCGGCCACTCGGCGCCATCGCAGTCGACCAGCACGCGGCAGAAGACGCGGGCACCCGGTGCCGAGCGGGCGAGCTTCAGCATCTCCGCTTCACTGTCGAAGGCGAACAGGCGCACGCCCTGCTGGTAGGCCCAGGCGATGTCGCGCTCCTTCTTGATGGTATTGCCGAACGAGATGCGGTTGGCATCGACGCCGACGGCCACGCACTGCTCGATCTCACCGCGGCTGGCTGTGTCGAAGTTCGAGCCCAGCTTGCCCAGGCGCGTCAGCACGTCCTGCGCCGGGTTGGCCTTCATGGCGTAGAAGATCTTCGCCTGCGGCAGCAGCTCGCGCATGCGCTTGTAGTTGTACTCGACCACATCGAGGTCGATCACCAGGCATGGCGTCTCGGGTTGCTTGTCGCGGAGGAAACGTCGGATGCGGTCGGTCATTTCGAAAAAATCCGTGTCCACAGACTGCTACGCCAGCGCAGGAGCGCCTTGCGGCGCCCTGACTGAATTAACTTCTCCTGCTGCACTCCAAAGAGCGTTCAGCAGGAGGCGCACATACTGGAGAGCGGATTCTTGCGGCCGATCAGGCAGCCGTAAGACACCGGCCTGGTGTCAGACGGCAGCGAAACGAGGACACGGGGCACGCGCCCCGCACGGAGAGTATGCATGACAAAGGTCCCTTTCGGAGCCGGTCTAGATGCCGGCATTTCCAAGAAGGACGCTTTCCGTCGTTGCATAACCACAATGGGCCATAGGCACGTGCGTGGGCGTCTGGAAACGGTAATTACGCCGAATTGTGGCTTTCGCAAGTACAAACCGTTCCACAGGCGTGATTCGATTCGCTTTTTTTGATCCGGCGTGTCCTTGCGGCCACACCGCAACCGGGAGACGAGACGGCTTCAGTCGCCGGCAGCCGACGTTGCGATGGACACCGGCAGTGGGATCGATGCCGCGAGCAACGCCATCGGCAGCATCAGTGCGGCGGCGCAGCCCATGGCCACGGGAACGCCGATTCCATCGGCAATAACGCCCCACATCGTCTGGCCGACGGTGAGGCTGCCGAAGAACACCATCTGATGCACGGCCATGCCGCGCGCCCGCACCCACGATGGCAGCAACGTCTGCGTGGCGACGTTGTTGTTGGCATTCACCGTCATCCAGCAGACGCCGCCGAACGCAAGTCCGATGCCGACTGCGACAACATGCGGCACCGCCGCCGCCAACGCGATGGCCGCGGCGACGGTCAGCATGGCGGCGATATTGGCACGATCGGGCCCCAGCCACGCGTTGATGCGCGGCAACATCATGGTGCCGCACACCGCACCGATGCCGAAGCAGGCGAACAGGAAGCCATACTGCGCATCGCTCAGTCCCAGATTGCGGCCCAGCAGCGGCAGCAGCGTGGTGAAGGCGATCGCCGGCACGAAGAAGCACATGGCGCGCGCCCAGACCCGCCACAGCGCGGGCGTGCCACGGATGAAGGCGATGCCGGAGGCGAAGCCCGCCCACAGGCTTTCACGCCGCTGCTGCGCCTGCGCCTCGGCCGGTCGCCGCCAGCTGCCGATCGCGGCGATCACAGCCAGGAAGGTCAGCGCGTTGGTCGCGAACAGGACGAAAATGCCGGCCAGCGCCTGCACCACCTGGCCGATCACGGGACCGATCGTGCGCGCCAGGTTGAACGCGGCGCTGTTGAGCGCGATGGCTTGCGGCAGGTACTTGCGGCCGACCATCTCGGGCACCACCGCCTGCCAGGCCGGCGCGTTCATCGCGTTGCCGACGCCGACGCAGAACATCAGGCCCAGCAGGCTCCAGTGGTCGAGACGACCGATGAAAGCCAGCACGGCCAGCGCCGTCGCGGCCAGCATCATCCAGACCTGGCAAGCCAGGATATAGAGCCGGCGGTCGAAGCGATCGGCCAGCACGCCAGCGGGAAAGCCGAAGAGAAACACCGGGCAGGTGGTGGCCGCCGCCATGCCGGCAACGAACAGCGCCTTGTCTCCGGCCGGGGCGATCTCGGTCATGATCCAACCGGCACCGGCCGTCTGCATCCAGCCGCCGATATTGGAGACGATGTTGGCCGTCCACAGCCGCTTGAACGCCGGAACCGACAGCGGTGCCCACATCGAGATCGGTGCGGTTGGAACGCGGGCGGCGGCAGACGGGGGCGGCGGAGCGGACATGCCGATCGGATCGGGCGCGATCTTGGTTCTGGTGAGTTCGCTGCAATTTACAAGCGGCCTGGGGCGCTGTCATGGCGGGCTGGCGCATGGCCGCCCTGCCGCATCCGGGCGCCGGCAAAAAGCCGCGCCGCCGCTGGCCCGGCGCATGCTATAGGCTGCGCCCGGAAAGGATGTTTCGCATGAAAGCGATCCTGCTGAGCGCCGGCCAGGGTTCACGGCTGGCACCACTGACCGCCGACCGGCCCAAGTGCCTGCTGCCCGTCGGGCCCAAGACCCTGATCGACTGGCAACTCGAGACGCTGAAGACCTGCGGCATCACCGAGGTGGCGGTGGTGATCGGCTTCCAGGCGGCGATGATGGAGGCCCATCTGGCGCGCCATGACGCGCCGGGCTTTCGCGTGCGCCCGCTGTTCAACCCGTTCTACAAGGTCGCCGACAATCTGGGCTCGTGCTGGATGGCGCGCGCCGAGATGGCGAGCGACTTCCTGATCGTGAACGGTGACACGCTGTTCGAGGCGGCCATTCCGCTCAAGGTGCTGCAGAGCCCGACAACCCCGATCACCATCACCATCGACCGCAAGCCGGCCTACGACGAAGACGACATGAAGATCGTTGAGGAGGACGGCAACCTCAAGGCGGTGGGCAAGAAGCTGCCGCTGGACACCGTCAACGGCGAGTCGATCGGCATGCTGCTGTTTCGCGACAGCGGCCCCAAGCTGTTCGTCGACACGGTCGAGGCCATGATGCGCACCCCGGACGGCGCCAAGGTCTGGTACCTGCAGGCAATCGACCGGCTGGCCCGCACCGGCGCGGTGCGCACTTGCCTGATCCACGGCCTGCGCTGGGGCGAGGTCGACTTCCCGCCCGATCTGGACCGCGCCCGCGCCATGGTCGCGGCCTGGGGCTGACGGCGCACGCGTCAGCCGGCGGTCAGGTCCTTGGCCATCACGGTGATCGACTCGCCGCGATAGTCGCGTTCCTCCAGCGTCTGCCAACCCAACCGGGCATAAAGCTGCGGCACTGACGCCGTGAACAGATACAGGCGCCGGTAACCGAACCGCGCCGCCTGCCGCTCGACCACAGTCACCAGACGCGCGGCGACACCGGCCCGGCGCGCCGGCGGCGCCACGTACACATTGGCCAGCCACGGGTTGCGCGGATCACCCGGCAGATCGTCGTTGATCAGGCTGGCCGTGCCGATCGCCGCGCCGGCGTCATCCAGCGCCACGAAGGCCATCGGCACGCCATCGACGCGCATGGCCGCGCGCACATCCTCGATACGGCCGCTCAGTGTCGCTCCCGGTGACAGATGTCCCCAGGCGTCGAACTCCCACCGCGCGACAGTCGCAAGCCATTCGGGCCGATCAGCCAGTGGTTGAATCTGCACGCTTCACTCCTGCCGCCCTGCCATTTCAGACGATCTTGCCAAGTGCCCTGCAGCGCCGAAGAATGGACATCGGCTTGGGGGAGCTGACGATGATTCCAGACGCTGGTCAAATGGTGACCCTGCGCAGCTACGCGATGCGGCTGATCGCCGACAACGTGCCGTTCCAACGCGGCGATGACAAGTACAAGGAGATCGTCGAAACCACGGGCTGGCGCAAAACGCCGGACAATCCCGGGACCACCTGCGGTTTCCTCTGCCACTGGCTGATGTGGAAACTCGGCGTCGGCGACCCGAAGATCCTGAACTGGACCGACCCGTCGCGGAAGACCAAGTTCATCGTCGGCGCCAACATCGACAAGATCTGGAACAAGCGGCTGCGCCCGTTCGTGCAGATCGCCGAGCCCTATGCGAAGCCCAGCAAGCAGAATCCCACACTCAACGCGCTCGAACTGGGCGCCAGCATGGGGATCGGCGGCCCGCAGCCCGGCGATTGCGTGTTCATCCGCGAGCCTGGTGGAGCGCCGACGTCGGAGCACGTCTTCGTCTTCCTGCGGTCGCGCAAGGTCCCGGGCGGCCTGGAATGGGATACGGCCGAAGCCGGCCAGGACCATGGTACCGACGGCAAACTGAAAAACCGGACGGTGAAGCTCACCGGCAACTTTCGCGGCTACACCCAGATCACCGGCAACACACCGATCCGCACCATCATCGGCTGGTTGGACTTGTCCCAGGTCGAATACGATCCGGCCGGCCTGCAGGCCGCGTTGAAAGCGGCGGCCACAGTGAGCGTCTAATTCGTCGTAGCGATTACAGAGAATCAGTGACCAGGACGCGGCCCTTGGCACCGACGGCCGTTTGGCCGTCCTGCGTGCGCAACCGTCCGCGCAGATCGACGAATTCCCCGGGCCGGCGCCCGGCAGGTTTCACCCGGACGACCAGCCACTCGAGCCTGACCCGCTGGTCGGCAAGCACCGGCCGTCGAAAGCAGAAGGAGAATTCCAAGCCGACCATGGCACCACGTGTCGAGAAGTGCGTAGCGATCAGCCCCATCAGCAACGACGTCGTTTGTGGTCCGCTGGCGATGATGCCGCCGAAACGGGTGGCCCTGGCGTAGGCTGCATCGTGGTGCAACGGATTGTAATCGCCCGCGGCGGTCGCAAAAGCCGACACCGCAGCCGGTGTCAGCACCACATCGGTGCCGAAGCGTTCATGCGGATGCGCGCGCATGGTCGTCCAGGCGGACAGCCTATTTCAATCCGCGCAGGAAAGAGGCGCGGCTGCGGGCCGCTTCCATCAGGAATGCGAAGTCACTGCCCGACAGCACCATGCGCACCCCCATGCCGATGTATTTCTCCATCACCGGCGGCACGTAGACGCCGCCCATGCCGGCCCATTTGCCGTGCTTGCGGCAGGCGGCGATGACGGTCTCGTACGCCTTCACCACCTCCGGTGTATCGAGCTTGCCGGGAATGCCCATCTCGGTCGTCAGGTCATTGGTACCGATCAACAGCACGTCGATGCCCGGCACGGCGGCAATGGCGTCGGCATTGGCGATGGCGCCGGGTGTTTCCAGCATCACCACCACCAGCAGCCCGTCATTGACCGCCTTGGTCGCCTCGGCCGGCGGCACTGCCTGGAAGGCCAGCTGCGCCATGGCGCCGGCCACCGAGCGATGACCAACAGGCGGATAGCGCAAACGATCGGCAATGATGCGCGCCTCGTCGGCGGTATCGACGTGCGGCATCACGATGCCCATGGCGCCGCCATCGAGCACACGCGTCGCCATATCGTACTGGCCGTGCGGCACCCGCACGATCGGCGCAATGCCGACGGCATTGGCGGTCACCGCGATCTGCACCGCCACGTCGAGATCCATCGAGTTGTGCTCGAGATCGATGAACAGCCAATCGAATCCCGCCGTCTTCATCGCCGGCGCGATGTCGACCGTGCGCGCCTGGCGCAAGCCGACGCCCAGTGATACTTCGTTTTTCTTCAAGCGCTCGCGCGCCGCGTTGACCATCTCGACCATGAGTCTCTCCCGCCGTCGATCAGGAACCAGCTGAGGAGCTTAGTGCCTGTTTCGCTCGAATGCGATCACGCTGTCATTGCCGAAGGCAGAGCTGTCATCCCGAGCGCAGCGAGGGATCCTCTGCAAGTGACGCACGGGTGCGCCTACGTCGAAAGATCCCTCTCCTGAGCCTGCCGAAGGGGCGCTCGGATGACCGCGGGGATCGCGCGGCTCTAGCGTCGCTGTGACAAGATCCGCTCGACCTGGGCCAGATCCGATGGTTTGTCGACGTCGATCGCCGCCTCTGGCTGCGGCAGGATCACCGGCACGCCGCGCACGCCGATCAGCCGCGACAGCTCGCCAAACGCACCGCGCAGATCGAGCCAGCCCAGCGCGTAACGCAGCAGCGGCCGCAGGCCGATGCTGGCGGCGATCTTCCAAGGCGTCTTGCGGTAACGCTCCATCCGGGCCCAGAACGCGACGGCCTGCGCCGCCTCCGGCCGCATGAAGGCAAAGAGATTGCAGCCGGAATACCCTTCTCCGCCCAACTGGATGAAGGTGCGCACCGAATCGGGATAGGCCGCCAGGATCGACGTCCGCGTCGCCAATCCGACAGCGACCTCAGCGTCCCGGCTCACGCCGTCAATGAAGCTGGCAACGATGTCGGGCGTCAGCAGTGCATGGTCGCTGGTCGTCACCAACAGCGGGAACGCGTCGGGCAGGGTGCGGATCGCGGCCTCGACCGTCAGCGCCGGCGATGATTGCGTCGGCATCACGGTAATCTCGCCGCGCTCGACGGCGGCGGCCAGCGCCGGCAGCGTATCGACGATCTCGCGATCCTGCAGCGCCAGCACGATACGACCAACAGCGGGGCTGGCCCGCAGCGCGTCAACCACGCGCAGCAACATCGGCTGGCCGCCAACCACCGCCAAAGCCTTGTGCGTCACGCCGGCAGCCTGCGCGACCGGATCGACCGCACCGCGACTGCCCGCCAGCACCAGCGCGGTAAAGCGAGGCGTGGTCATGCGATACGGTTCCTCCCCCAACGCAGTTGGGGGAGGTGGCCGTTTCGGTACTTCGACGCTTCGCGCCGAAGTACCTGAGCCGGAGGGGGACCCGACGTGGTCTCAGTTAGCAACACCACGTCAGCTCCCCTCCGCCCCTTCGGGGCACCTCCCCAGCGGCGCTGGGAAGGAAGATCATGACAACGCCTTTTCGTAGATACGGTGCTTCTTATAGAGCTTGCCGCCGACCGAGCGGATGATGTTGTTGGTGGGCTTGTTGTCCTCCAGGATCCAACCCAGCTCCGCCGTCTTCATGCCGATCCGCTTGCCGTTCTCACGCAGCGCGTCGATGGCCATCATGGCCAGGCCGGCGCCCAGCAGCGGATGGTTGCGGAATTTCTTGCGCACGCCCATCAGGGGCACGCGCGCGCTTTTCGGCTTGTCGACCAGCAGGCGCCAGGCCAGCTTGGCCCAGCCGAACGGCAGCAACTTGCCGTCGAGGTCAGACAGCGCTTCGTTGAGGTTGGCCAACGCCACGATGAACGCCACCGTCTCGCCATCGACATCGACGAAGATCGCCAGATCCCGGATGACCACGGGCTTCAGGGTCTTGGCGGCGACGGCGATCTCGGCCTCGGTGAACGGCACATAGCCCCAGTTGTCGGACCAGGCGTCATTGAAGATGTCGAGCAACGTGCGCACCTCGGCATCGAAGCGCTTCATGTCGGCGGTGCGCACCTTGACGCGGCCGGCCAGCCCGCCGCGCTCGATCAGCTTGCGGCCGATCGTGGGCTCGGCGTTCTGCACGTCGTAGTCATACGAGACGACGTCCTTGGCCTTGGCATAACCCTGCGCTTCGACCCGGGCCGCCGCGTACGGCGGATGGTAGGGTATCAACAGCATGGGGCGACTGTCGAAACCCTCGATCTGCAGGCCGACCTCCTCGTTGATCGAGAGCGACAGCGGGCCCCGGATGCGCTTCATGCCGTTGTCGCGCAGCCACGCCTCCGCAGCGCTCAGCAGCGCGGCGTAGACGGCGGGGTCATCCTCGGCATCCATGCAGCCGAACAGGCCGGTCGCATCGGCATGGCGGTCGAGGTGGGCCCGGTCGACCTGGGCCGAGATGCGGCCCACGACGCGATCGGCGCGCCGCGCCAGCCAGAAGCGGACCTGGGCGTGCTGGAAGTAGGGATTCTTGGCGGGGTTGAACGTATCGCGCCGCTCCATGTCGAGGTGCGGTACGTAGCCGGCATGGCCGCGGTAGAGGCGCTTGGGCAGATCGATGAATGCCCGCATGTCGCGGGCATTGTCGACAGGCGTTACGACAATCGCCTCTGCGTCCGTACTCATGGCGATTGCCTGGTTCCTGGTGCTGGCGACGCGCCTAAGCCGCCTTGTCGCGCGGCGGCTGCGCCGCGTTGCCGCCGCCGCCGTAGCCGAGATCAGCGCCGATGGCGTCGGCACTGGCATGCGGCGTATGGGGCTTCCAGCGCCGGCCGTCGGCACCGACGCGGATGCCGTCGGTCGACAGGGCGGCGACCCATGGATACTTCGCCGCCATCGTCTCGTCGTAGCCCAGGTTGAACACGGTCGGGCTCTTGGTGCGATCGCGCGCCGCGTCGTAGCCGGTACGCAGGACGCGATCGACGACAAAGTTGGTGATGCCGTAGTTGCCGTTTTCGTTGTGGAAGTGGTGCAGCAGGTGCAGGCGCTTGATCTCCTGCATCCATTTCTGCTTGGGCCGATAGTTCAGATGTTGCGCGCTGTGACAGAATTCATAGAAGCAGGTGGTCAGCAGTGCGCCGGCGACACAGGCAGCCGCCCCTGCCGGCCCGCCGATCAGCCAGCCCAGCGGCAGGGTTACGATCGCGATGGTGGGCAAGGTCGTATAGAGCGCGCCGAACAGCACCCCCAGATTGTGCGGATCCTGGTGGTGGTCGAAATGCGTACGCTTCCACACCTTGGCGGTCAGCGGCGAGCGATAGGCGACGCGGCTGTGCAGCACCCAGCGGTGCAGGATGTACCACACTGCCGGATAGACGATCATCGCAGCCACACCGGCACCCATCACCCGCGCGACATCGAGCGCCGTCCACGCCGGCATCCAGGCAAACGTCAGCGCCAGGCAAACGGCGGCAAGCACGAAGTAGGCGACCACTGCGTAGTGGGTGAAATAGGCACGCACCAGATCGCGCATAGTCATGCGCGACAGGTTGTACTTGCTGCCGGCCCAGAAGCCGATGCGAATCACACGTTGCTCCGTTCGCGGCGGCGCACGCCCAAGGGCGCAGCACCGAAGGGGTGTCGCGAAAGAGTCAATCTAGTCGCAAGACGCCACCACCTCAAGCACGGGGTGGCGCAAAATGCTGTAACACCTTGTCATTGTTGGTGATCTGGCCTGCTGGCCGGCTTCTGTTCACGGCAATAGAGCTGCAAAAGCACCAGCCAGCGCGGCCTTGGTGTCGGATGGCAACCAGGGCATCCGCCAGGCAACATGACCGTCAGGCCGCACCAACACCGCACCGCGGCGGCCCATCCTGCAGCCGGCCCGGATGCCCTGGGGCGGCAGGCGATGCAGCCCCAGGGGCCGGCCTGTCTGGGAGGACACCGCGCGGCCGGCCTCCAGCCAGTCGTCGCCGTCCTCGCCGGCGACCAGGACGAAGTCGCGCTCGAACCAGTCCAGGCTCGAGGTCGTGCGGGCCTCGTCGAGCCAGAAATGCGGGAAGCGGCTGCCGGGCCGATCCGTTGGCGCGTAGTAGCGCGAATAGGTCGGCGGGCGAGTCGATCCGTCGGGGATCACGGCGCCCTGTTCGTACAGGAAGCCCAGCGACTGGCCGATGCTGTGCAGGTGGTTGTCGAGATCGTCGAGCCAGAAATCGATGCGATCACGATCACCCGACCGGCACGCCTCCTCGACATGCGGCAAACGCAGCGAATTGCCATGGCTCCAGTCCGCGTTGGACTGCGCGACCGGCCGCCGCTCCAGGTCGTAGCTGTCGAGCAGCGTCTGCGACGCCCGGCCGCTCAGCACATAGGCCAGTTTCCAGGCGAGGTTGTGCGCGTCCTGCACGCCGGAGTTCAGCCCGAAACCGCCGGTCGGCGGAAAGCGATGCGCCGCGTCGCCGACCAGCAACACCCTGCCTTTGCGGAAGCTGGCCGCGACCTGCTTGCTCATGCGCCACACGGACGTACTGATCCGGGTCACCTCAAGGTCATCGAGGCCGATATAGGGGCGCAGAAACCCACCGACCTCATGGTCGTCCAGCGGCCGTTCGCGGTCGTCGCGATCGGTCCCGATGCGCATCACCATCAGCCAGCGGTCGGTGCCGTTGGTGTTGAGCAATGTGATCGCCGGCACGGCCCGGTCCTGCGGGATGACACGGATGATCGCCGCTTCCTTGGCGACCGGCAGGCGCGAGAGATCGGCCCTGATATAGTCGTTGAGCATGACGGCAAGGCATGGCGGTCCCACCATGTCGATCCCGGCGGCGCGGCGCGTGCCGCTGCCGGCGCCATCGGCACCGATCAGCCATTGGGCCTCCCAGGTCTCGATGGTATCCGTCCGCAGGTCACGGATGCGTGCCCGCACGTGTGAGCCGACATCTTCGAAGTCGACCAGCTCCGTGCCGTAGCGCACCGTGCCACGATCGCCGGCGCGCACGGCGCGCAGCAGTTCCTCTTCGACGACGTCCTGGGCAACGAGGCTCTTCCACGCCGGCGTCTCCTCGCCGCGCGGCTCGGGTCGCGTGCGGCCATACTCGAGCCCGGTCACGCACTGCATCATGGCCCAGACATCGGTGCGATCGGGCAGGCCCCGGGCGCGGATGGCGCCTTCCACGCCCCATTGCCGGAAGATCTCCATGGTCCGCACCCAGCAGCCGCGCGACTTGGGATGATCCGTGGTCGACAGGTTGCGCTCCACGGCAAGCGAGCGCACGCCAAAACGGCCAAGCGCCATGGTCATCGCCAACCCGACCGGCCCACCCCCGACGATCAGCACCGGCACCTTCCGGATCTCGGCCATCGTTCCTCCGCACGTTTGATCGTCCGGTAATGCGGTCAGCCTCCCCTATCGCACAAAGATATTGTTACTATCGATGCGATACCGGATCGGCATGTGCTGGCTGCGGGGGAGGACGTATCGTGGATTTTCGCCAACTCCGATACTTCGTGGCTGTCGCCGACACCGGCACGTTCAGCGGTGCGGCCGAACGCATCCGCATCGCCCAGCCGGCACTGAGCCGCGCCGTGGCCCGACTGGAAGACGAGATCGGCAAGCCATTGTTCGTACGCCACGCCAGCGGCGTGACACTGACCGACATCGGCAGCGCGCTGCACCGGCGCGCCGAGGGGCTGCTGCGCGACCTGCGGCGCCTGCAGGATGACATCGCGGCCGACGAGGGTGAGCCGCTGGGATTGACCGTTGTCGGCATGCAGCCCTCGCTATGGGCGCTGGTCACGGCACCGGTGCTGACGGACTACCTGCAGCGCTACAAGCGGGCGTCGGTACGCTTGATGAGCGGCATCAGCGCCAGCCTGCATGACGCGGTTGACGACGGACGCGCCGATATCGCCGTTGTCTCGGCACTGGCGATCGCGAGCAGCCTGCAATACGTGCCGCTGGTGACCGAACGCATCGTCGCGGTTGCGCCGGCGGCACGCCGGCTGCGGATGTCGCGGCCGGTATCGATCGCCGAACTGGCGCGCGCGCCCCTGGTCATCAGCCAGCGCCCCAATATCGTGCGGGCGAAACTCGACGAGGCCATCGCGCGCAGCGGCGCAGCGGTCGACATCCGGTGCGAGCACGACAATGCCGACATCATGGCGGCGCTGGTCGCCGCCGGCATCGGCCTGACCGCAGCCCCTTACAGCGTGGCACGCCAGGCCCAGGCCAATCATGCCATCTCGATGGCACCGCTGGAGGACCTGACGATGTCGTGGCGCATCTGCTTCTCCAAAAGCCGGGCCGGCTCGAATGCCATCCGCATCCTGACCACGATGCTGCGCCAGCAAGCAGCGCAGGCCATCCGAAGCGGCGCCTGGAAAACGGCGACGCTCGATGCGGAATGATCGGCGCCGCCCCTACTCCAGCCTGATCCCCAGTCTGCGGATCAAGGCGCCCCAGCGCCGGGCTTCCGCCTTGTAGATCGTTTCGAAACTTTCCGGCGTACCCGTATCGCCGGGGATGGCACCGAGACTGATCATGCGCTCGCGATACTCGGGGGCCGATGTCACGCTGGCGATCTCGCGGTTCATGCGCTCGACGATTGCCCGCGGCGTTCTCTTTGGTGCCAGCACGCCATACCAACCGTAAACGTCGAAGTCGGCATAGCCCTGCTCGATCATTGTCGGCACGTCGGGCAGGCTGTCATGGCGTTCCGCCGTGGTGATGGCGAGCGCCCGCACCTTGCCGCCGGCCACGGTCGGCTTCGCCTCGCCGATCGGCGACATGAAAGCATCGATATCGCCGCGCGCGAGATCCTGGACCACCTGCGGCATGGTGCGATACGGGACCAGTTCGACCTTGCCGTCGAAGGACTGCAGGTAGAGCTCAGTCGCAAGATGCGCCAGGCTACCCGGCGCGATGTTGCCGATCGTGAGCTTGCCGGGCCGGGCCTTGATGTGGGCGGCCAGTTCAGTCATCGAGCGCACCGGCAAGCCGTCGCGCACCAGGAACGCGAACCCAGCCTTGGACATCATGGCGACCGGCACGAAGTCGCGATCGATATCGTAGAGCAGCTTTTCGTACACGAACGGGTTGGTGACGATCAGGCTGGCGATGATAAACAGGAACGTATAGCCGTCGGCGGGCGCCTGGGCGGCGATCTGAGCCGAAATGCCACCAGTAGCCCCCGGCTTGCCGTCGACATAGACCTGCTGGCCCAGCCGACCCGCCAGTTTTTCCGCGACGATCCGGATGTGCAGGTCGGTGATGCCGCCGGTCGACGGGCTCACCATGCGCACCGGCCGGCTGGGCCAGGTATCGGCCATCGCCGGCGCGGATGCCATGCCGCCCAGCAGCGCAGCGCCAGCGCCGCGCATGACGTGCCTGCGGGTCGAGCGGCGCTCGGGCCTGACCATGATGTTCCCTCCTGGCGCGGCCTCTCTGCGGGCCATCGCCAGACCGTGTCCCCGACGCACAGCCAACGCCAAAACTTAATCAGAATACGGCCGATGCCCGATCGGCATGGCGTTCAGTGCGCGCTGTGCGGCGCCTCGCTGCGGGCCAGGATCCAGATCGTGCGACCGGCATGCCAGGCCACCGTCGCGGCCTGCCAGGCGACAATCAGCCAGAACGTCTCGCGACCCAGTCCCAGGACCACGCCGACCAGAAACAGCGGCAGGAAGATATTGCGCCGGGCGATCACGGCACGCACCGCACCGTCGATCGGCGCGTGCGCGTGCAGGCCGCGGCCCTTGTAGCGCCACTTGTAGACGGCCAGCACCAGGCGGTCGGCGACGTACAGCGCCAGCAGCACGATGGCCGCGATGACCAGAGGATCGCGCCCGGCGCTGCCCTGCCACAGGGCCGACAGCGGTATGCCGATCAAGCCGATGGCCCAGGCGGCGTACCAGAACGGCGGATGCACGATGTCCAGCCCGTGATCGAGCACATTGCCGAGTGCCGACGAGGTGAACGTCAGGCGCGCCACCTTGCCATCGACCGAATCCAGCACGCTCATCACATAGGCCAGCACGAACCCCCAGGCCCACCATCCCAGGGCAAAACACGGCACGGCGGCGAACGTGGCCACGATGCCGACCCAGGTGATGGTATTGGGATGTACGCGCCAGCGCGTGGCCAGCCGGGTCAGCGGCCACACCAGATAGGGATAGACGTACCGGGTAAAGACGTCGGTCGAGCCCTTGTAGCTGGCATCGAACAGAAACCGCTCGACCGCGGCGCGCGCCATATCGTCACCGACCCGACGGACCCAGAATGGGACGTCACGGCGCTGCAGCGCCACGTGGGCATTGAACCCCTCCGCCGTCAGCGTGCGCGCCGCGCCTGATGCCAGCAGGCCGGCACCCAGCGCGTGCATGTCGGCAGCGGCGGGCACAACCGTGCCCGCCGCCAGCAGGATCGCACAGTCGGCCGCCGAGCCGGTCTCCGGCCATCCCCCGAAGACCGCGGACCAGGTACGCGCCAGCGCACGCGGCACGGTCGTGTCGCCGGTCACAACCACACTGTCCCGCCGATCCGCCAGATGGGCGAACAGGCGCGGATCGACGACACTGTCGGCGCTGACGGCAAAAACGGTATCGGCCTGGCCGGCGCTGAACGCCGCCAGCCGCGTGCCGGCATCGCCCGGTGCGCGCAAAACGCGCAAGCCCAACGCCGCGAGATCCGCCGGCAGCGAGGGCGGCGCAGCCGTGCCGCTGTCGATGACGATGTGCGCCGCCGGCACGCCGTTCTTCAGGGCGGCGCGGATGTGGCGCTCGACCAGCGACATGCCGAAAACAGTCAGGCCCGGCGTAGCGGCCGCGGCGTCGATCCAGACCTGCATGACCGGCCCCCGCGCCGCTACAAGCCTTCGATGCGCAGCAGGATACTGCCGGCGACACTGGCGAAAATGATGGGTGGCGCCCAGGCGGCGATCAGCGGCACCACGGCGCCGGACTCACCCAGCGCCTGCGACACACCATCGGTGATGAAGAACAGGAAGCCCAACGCGACGCCGGCTGCCAGGCGCGCGCCAAGGCTCGACATGCGCACACGCGCCTGCGCCACGGGCGCTGCCAACAGCAGCATGACGATGATCACCGCCGGCAGCGCCAGGCGCCGCTGCAACCAAGCATCATAGGTGTAGCTCGGCCGCGTTCCCACGGTCGCTCCGGTGCGCAACACGAGAAGCTCGCGGGTGGTGAACTGGGTCGAGATGGCGGCCAGATTGAAGAAATCGCCTGGCCGCAGCGGCGACGTCCAGAGCCAGTCCGCCGACCGCGTCGTGCGCGGCCCCAGCGGATCGATGATCTGCGTGACGACGTTCTCCAGCTTCCACTGGCCGCCGCGCTGATATCGCGCCCCGCCGGCCACGATACGCTCGACGACGTTGGCCGACGCATCACGGCGCAGCAGCGTGACGCCGCTCAGATAGCGGCCCTCGCGCTGCACGCTGGTGACGTTGACGATATATGCCGGGTCGCGCAACCAGACGCCCTTGGCCTGGTCGCGCTGGTTGGTTTCGTCATCGGTCGGTTTCTCGACCTCGTATCGCGCCAGCCGTTTCTTCGCCCACGGCGTCACCTGGTCGGCGACCGCGAGATGGACGATCGCAACCAGCAGCGTCGCCGGCATCATCAGCAGCAGCATGCGGTAGAACGACATGCCTGCTGCCTTGAAGGCCAGCACCTCGTTCTGCTGCGCCAGGCCGAGCAAGGTCAGCAGCGCCGCCAGCAGCGTGGCGAAGGGCGTGATCAGGGCCGCCATCTCCGGCAGGCGATAGAGCATGTAGCGCGGCACGACCATGAAGCCGTCGCCATAGCGTTTCTCGATGATGTCGGCGTTGTTGAGCACGTCGAACAGCAACGCCATCGAGGCGAAGCCGAAGACGATCAGCGCCAGCCGCTGCAGGAACAGGCGCGAGAGGTAGCGGCCGGAAACACCCATGATCCGCCCCTCACGCACGCCCAAAGGCGCGGCGTACGGCCGCCGTCAGATTGGCGCGCGACCGTTCCAGGGCCGCGAACATGGTCTCCACCGGATTGTCGCGGGGCCGCTCCTTCACCAGCCAGAACAGGAACAAGCTCAGCGCCATCATCGCGATCAGCGGGCCCCACAGGCCGAGCCACGGCGAAATCCTGCCGTAGTCAGCCCCTTTTTCGCCGAACTGCAGCAGGTAGTTGAAGAGCGCCAGCAGGATGACGCCGACCACGAGGCCGGCCGCCTTCTGGCTGCGCCGCGACGCCAGGCCCAACGGGATCGACATGAAGGGCAGGAACAGCAGGGAGAGGATACGCACCAGTCGTGCATGTGTTTCCGACTCCAGGCGGCTGCCCTTGAACTGCAGGGGCTGCGCGCTTTCGCTGCACGGCCAGGGCGGCGGCGACGGCGCTTGCGCGGCCGGCTGCAGCCGCAGTTGGCAGAGCAATTCGGAGAAGGTCAGCTCGCGCTCACCGCTGCGATCGCGGAAGGGATCGGTCGTGGCGACTTCCATGGGCAGATCGAAGCGCTCGAACGACAGCACCGTCACTTTGTCCGACGCACGTTCGGTCTCGACCCGCCGGCCGTTACGCAGCTTCAGCACGATCTGGCCGCTGTCCGGCAGACGCCCCGCTTCACCGGTTTCGGCCGTCATCATCACGACGCCGCCGTCGGTCTTGCGCTGTTGCACGAACACGCCCTTTAGCGTGCGGCCCGAATCACCCATGTCCTCGATCAGCACCGTGTAGTTGCCGATGCCGTTGAAGAACGACCCCTTTTCGACGGCGAGATCCCACGCCGAATTGGTGGCCGCCCACATCAGCGCGCGGAACTGGTAGCGCGTCAGCGGCTGCAGCCAGCCGACCAGCAATACCATCACCAGGGTCAGCATCACCGTCAGCCACATCACCGGCCGCAGCAATCGCGTCAGGCCGACACCGGCCGACTGCAGTGCGTCGAGCTCGCTGTCGACGCTCAGCCGTGTGGCACTGAGCGTGATGCCAAGGAACAATGCCAGCGGCAGGGCATATCCGAGATAATGCGGCACCAGGTTGGCGAGCAGCTTGAGTACCAGCAGAACCGGGCCACCCTGGTTCACCAGCAGCTCCATCAGCCGCACCATGCGCTCCAGCAGCAGCGCGACCAGCGCGATGCCGATCGACGCCGTCAGCGGCACCAGCGCCCGCTCCAGGATGTAGCGGTCGATCCGGGTGATCCCGAAGCGCTGCAACATCGACCGCGATAGCGTGAGCGACATGGCCGTCTCGTCAGCCGACGTCGGCCCACACGCGCTTCAGGTGCGCGGTAAGATCAGCCAGCGTCGTGGGTCCCAGCGGCGGGTTGAAGCCGATGTTCGGGGCCGCCGGCCAGCCGGGGTCGGTGAACTCGAGATCGCCAAACGTACGCGCCGTGGCGTAACGCGGCAGGACGTGAAAATGCACGTCAGGGTCGACCATCATCAGCATGAGCCAGTTGATCTTGTCGTAGGTGAAGGCTTTTTTGAGGCAGCGCTCGATGCGCTCGACCAACACCTTCATCTCGGCATGGGCCTGCGGGCTGATGTCGGAAAAGGCCGTTACGGGATCCTTGCAGACCAGCACCAGGGCCCCCAGCGTTGCCTGGGCGGGACGAACCTGAACGCTCCAGTAGGCCGTCTCGGCCACCAGGCCAGAGGGATAGCCGAACTTGGTCATGGTGGCGTTGGGCGTGGCCATGTCGGGATCCAGACTTGAGGTTTTGGGGCGGGCGGCCGGATCAGCCGGTCGCGCCGGACCCGTCAGGCAGGCGTGGTAGGCGAAATAGCCTCAAATTACAACGCGGTGTGTGCTCACGCCGCCCGCGCCGGCGCGACCGGGGGTCGCGGCGCCACCAGCCGGAAGCGCTGCGCCGTGCGGCAGCCAGCCAGATCGTCGGCAATGGTGCGGACCTCGATGTCGATGGCCCAGCCCGTGTCCTGCGCCGATACCCGGATCAGGTTATACCCACCGGCGCCATAGCGTGTCCCCGGTGCGGCCGATGCCGACGCCGCGCCCAGGACCGGCACGCCGCCCTGCGGCGTATCGATGCGGCCGAGTTGGGTACGGTGGTTGTGGCCATGCAGGACCAGCTCGGCACCGACGCGTTCGACCGCTGCCCGAAACGCCGCGGCATCGGTGAGCGCCTTGCGCGGCTTGGCGCCACCGATCTGCGGCGGGTGATGGATCAGCACGACGCGGCACAGGCCAGCAACAGCCAGATCGCGCATGACCGCCTCGAAGCGCGCGATCTGTTCGGCACCCAACGTACCGGCGGCGACGAGCATCGGCATTGGTACCGCCGTGCTGAGCCCGACAAAGGCGACCGGGCCGCGCCGGCGCACCGCAGGAAACTCCGGGCGTGCCGACGCCGGCGCACCGTCGCCGACCATGTAGGGGGCCCACAGATCGAACCCTTCGCCTGGCGGCGTGCGGACATAGGCGTCATGGTTGCCGGGGATGGCCGTCACATGGTCAGGCGGGCCCAGGCGGGTCAACCAGTCCGCAGCCTGGCGAAACTCCTCCACGGTCGAAATATTCACGAGATCGCCGGTGACGACGATGTGATCCGGCTTGGCGGCGCCGATATCCGCCATGGTGGCCGCCAGCGCATCGGGTCGAAGCATGAACCGCCGGCGGCGTGTCCATGACAGCCAGCCGGTGACACGCTTGGACAGCAGCTCGTGCATCCGCACCGGCGGCAGCGGCAGGTGGGGGTCAGACAAGTGGGTGAATGTGAACACAGGTGACGTCAACGGCGGCCAATGTCCGGTTGCGCGCTGGCATGCAGGACGGCCTTGCCGTGCGCTGTGAGCATCACGCTTTTTGTTTCTCCGGCGAATGTTACCAGCCCATCGATGACCGAGTCTTCCCAGACCGACTGGCGTGGGCACGTGCTGCGCCAGGCATCCATGACATCGGCGTGCGTGCGGGGTGCGGCGGCAATCCAGGCCAGAAACTGAACGGTCAGCAGGCTGACGGGGGACAAAACCTCGCCGGACACCGGTCCTCCCAGAGCCTCAACCCCGGAATCCAGGGTCATGGTGGCCGGCCGGTCCATCGATTTCGCCGTTTCATAGCGCATGCGTGCAGTTTGCCACGGTTGGCCCGGACAATCGAGCCTTGGCCTCATATGGGGCCTTCGGACATCCCCCGCCCTGCGGCGGCAGCAGCGCCGTCTTGCGGCTGAGGGCGTTCTTGCCTAAACCTGACCCAACGACCACACCGGATGATGGTCGGTTTGCCCCCTGACGACACCGTGACCGACACCCGTTCCGACCTCTCGACCAGCACGCCGACCGTCTGCCTCGTCGGCCACGCGCAGGCGCGGCCGTTCTCGCAGCCGGCGCTGGAGCGCCTGCGCCGGATGTTCGGCCGGGTGGGCGTCACGACGATCCTCGACGACGGCGAGAGTTGGCCTGAACACGGGCAGGTCACCTTGCTGCGCGCCGACCACCTGTTCGACGACGCACTGGCGCGGCCATTGGTCGACCGCAACGACATCGCGCTACAGGCGCCCGGGTCGGGTCGGCTGGTCGCCGTCACGGTGCCGGCGGCCAAGGCGGCGGCCGCCTACGCCTTGCTGTCCTCGCCGTCCCCTGGCGCCGCCGATGCCCAAGCTCTGGGGCTGCAGGTCGTCTCGCCCGATTCGCTTGGTGTGTCCTACCGCAAAAATCTGCGCAACAACGTGCCGCCCTACGTGCTCTCGACCCAGGAGATGTCGGTGGCTGCGATCGAGCGTCACATGTTCATGGCCTCCTACAAAGGCCTGACCGACGTCGTGACCAAATATGTCTGGCCAGCGCCCGCTCTGGTGGTCACCCGCTGGTGCGCGGCGCTCGGCATCTCGCCCAATGCCGTCACGCTGGTCAGCTTTCTGTGCGTCGTTGCCGCGACACTGCTGTTCTGGTTCGGCTGGTTCCTGTCGGGCCTGCTGTTTGCCTGGGCGATGTGCTTCCTCGATACCGTCGACGGCAAGCTGGCGCGGGTGACGTTGACCTCGTCGAAATGGGGCAACGTCTTCGACCACGGCACCGACCTGGTGCATCCACCGTTCTGGTGGTTTGCCTGGTACTGGGGATTGGGCACACTGACCTTCGCATCGCTGCCCGGCATGCAGATCGCGATGCTGATCGTGATCGCGGGCTACATCCTGGGCCGCATCGAAGAAGGCATCTTCCTGTGGGCCTTCAAGTTCGAGATGTTCACCTGGCGGCCGATCGATGCCCTCTCGCGCCTGATCACGGCACGGCGCAACCCCAACCTGATCATCCTGTCGGTCTTCACGCTGCTTGGTCGGCCCGACGTCGGCCTGGCCGCTGTCGCCATGTGGACCGTGCTTTGTATCGGCTTTCACGCCGTGCGCATCATGCAGGCCTTCGCCGAGCGCCGGCGCGGCCGGGCGGTGGCGTCGTATCTGGCCGGCTCCGGCGCCGCGGCATGACCACGTCGATCATGGCTCGCGGCGATGCATACGCGACGCTGCGGGCGTTGCTGGCACGCGAGGCCAACCAGACGGTGAGCGCCGCGGCGCGCGCCATGAGCGATGCGATCGTGGCGCGCCACAAAAGCTGCCTGTTGGCGACACTGTTCTACGGTTCCTGCCTGCGACCGGCCGACGACGGCGATGGCACCGTCGTCGGTCCTGGCCGGGCCGAGGAACGGCTGATGGATTTCTATGCCGTCGTCGATGATGTCCGGCGTGCCAACACCGGCGCGCTGGCGGCGCTCGGCAACCGGTTCCTGCCGCCCAACGTCTTCTATCTCGAGGTGCCGTACGACGGCACCCGGGTGCGCTGCAAGTACGCCATCGTCACGCTGGCACAGTTTCGGCGCCTCGTGAAAGAGGACACGCTGCAGAACTATTTCTGGGGCCGGTTCTGTCAGCCCACCGCCGTGCCGTTCGCCCGGTCCGGCATGCGTGACGCGCTCGTCGAGTCGCTGGCCGATGCCGTGACCACCGCCGTCAAGACCACGGCGCCGCTGTTTGCGACGTCCTTCAGCGCCCGCGACCTGTGGGTGCGTGTCTTCAGCGAAAGCTACGGCGCCGAACTGCGTCCCGAATCGGCTGAACGGCCAGCCCACGTTCACGACGCGCACGCCGCCCGCTACACGGAGTTGACGCCCGCGGCACTGGCTGCCGCCGGCTTTCCGTCGGTGAGCGACGCTGACGGGCGCTTTGCGCCGGTTGCCGGTGCAGACGTCCAGCGCCGCACGCGGCGCGCCTGGATCCGGCGGCGGTGGCTGGGCAAGACGCTCAACATCCTGCGCTTGATGAAGGCAGTGTTCACGTTCGAAGGCGGCGCCGATTACGTCGCCTGGAAGATCCAGCGGCACTCCGGCGTGCGCGTGGACATGAGCGACTGGCAGCGCCGCCACCCTCTGCTCGCCTCGCCGGTGCTGGCGGTCCGCTACTGGCGCAAGGGCGCATTCCGCTAACGCCGCCGGAACGAGGCCTGCCTACTTGCGTTTTGGCCGATCCGGCGTCGCTTCGCCGTCGCGCTGGTCGCGGTGCTCGACCTCCCGTTCCACGCTGGCGCTGAGGCGCTGATACACACCCAGGCCGAGAACGATCAGAATGCCGGTGATCAGCAGGAGCGTCGGGTAGATCATCTCCGCCACCTGATCCTTGCTGACGCGGAACACGGTGACCAGGCCTTCGAGGAAGACCGCGATGGCGATGGTGGAGACGAACTTGGTCAGGCTGCGCCGGGCCTCGGACGCGGCGCGCAGCTCGCGGCCACGCACGACTTCTTCCTCGATGAGGTACTTCGAGACGTCGAATACCGCGATCGCCACCACCAGGTAGCCGATCGCGCGCAGCAAAGCCTCGCCACCCGCGGCCAGCGACCCGCTGGCGCTGACTACGAAATCATAGATTCCGTAGAACCCCAGGGCCGCCGCAAGCAGCATCAGGAGCGTGCCCGCCAGGCCAAAGACGATCCGGGAGATGAGTTCCATGGGTCCGTGTCGTTGTGTCATGGACAACGCTGGGCACTGCCTGTTGGTTCCTGCGTCCCGGGTGACGCAAAAGCGCCCCCGGGCGTCTCGTCGGGAAGCCGCGCACGCGGAGGCGATTACTTCTTCGTCACGTTCCAGAACACCGTGACGGGCGCGTTGATCCAGCCGCCGAGATTGCTGCGCAGGCCGGCGACCGGGAATGACTCACCCAGCGGCACATGCGTGATGATCGTCATCGCGCGAGTCTGCACCTCGTCGGCGATGGCGCGCTTCTTCGCCGGGTTGGTTTCCAGTGCGTATTTCTCGCGCAACTGCTCCATGGTCTCGTCGCAGGGCCAGCCGGCGCGGGCCTTCTCGCAATTGGACTGGAGAAAAGGCGTCATGAGCGGGTCGAGCAGATCGGCCTGCGACCAGTACGTGAAGAATGCGCTCCAGCCACCTTCCGCGACCGGCCCCTTCTTGGTCAGCAGCCGGTTCACCAGCGACTGCCAGTCGCTGGACTGCATATCGACCTTGAAGCCGGCGCGCTCGAACAGGCTCTTGGCCACCGGCGACAGCGGGGCGAGCGGCGGTGAGTCGCTGGCGTGCAGCAGCACGACCGGCGTGCCGTCGTAGCCGCCTTCCTTCAACAGCGCCCGCGCCGCCGCGACGTTGGACTCGGTCTTGCCCTGCATGCCGGCCACCGATTCCAGCGGCGTGCCGCAGGTGAACATCGCCTTGCAGGTGCGATAGAAACGTGGATCGCCATTCACCGCCTTCAGGAAGTCTTCCTGGTTCAATGCCATCATGGCCGCCTGGCGCACCTTCTCGTTGTTGAACGGCGGATGCAGCCAATTGGGCCGGAACACGTACTGGTTCGGGCTCACGCTCTTGACCAGCACGATGTCCTTTTCCTTCTCCACCAGCGGCAGCAGGTCGTACGGCACCTGCTCGATGATATCGATTTCGCCGGCCAGCAACGCGTTGACCATCGTCTGTGAGTCGGGCATCGCCAGCCACTCGATGCGATCGACCTTCACCACCTTGCCACCGGCCAGGCCCGAGGCCGGCTCGGCACGCGGCTTGTACTTGGGGTTCTTGATGTAGACGATGCGCTCGCCCGGTTTCCACTCGTCGCGCTTGAGGATGAACGGACCGGAGCCGGTATAGTCGTCGATCTGCTTGAAGGGATCGGTCTCGGCGACGCGCCGGGGCATCATGAAGGGCGTGTTGACGCTGGGCTTGGCCAGCGATTCGACGACTAGGCCGTAGGGCACCTTCATCACCAGTTCGAAGGTGCGGGCATCGAGCGCCTTCATCTCCTGGGTGAACTGCAGCAGCTTCTGGCCCATCGGATCGCGCGCACCCCAGCGCCGTATCGAGGCGATACAGTCCTCGGCCGTCACCGGCTGGCCGTCGTGCCACAACAGGCCCTCCCGCAGGACGAAGCGGTAGATCTTGCGGTCTTCGCTGGCAACCCAGGACTCCACCATCTGCGGCTTGGGCTGCAGTGCCGCATCGAGCGCAAACAGCGTGTCGTAGACCAGGTAGCCATGGTTGCGCACGATGTAGGCGCCGCTCCATACCGGATCGAGCACCTTGATGTCGGAGTGCATCACCACCCGCAACGTCTGGGCTGATGCCGCCGTGCCCAGACATGCCGCACCCAACGCGAACGCCCAGCGAATCAGGCTGTGCCGGAACCGCCCCACCATGGCTGACCTCCGTCTCGGGGGATGGACACTACGGTGTTTGAGCCAATCGACGCTTGATACGACGCAGACCGAGCAGCCTAGACGGTGTCTGCGGCGAAAGGAACTCCGCGCGTTGACCGGCGGTCGCGCCTGCCTCCTAATGGCAGCACGTCAACGACAACAAAGAATCGGGGGAGTCATGGTGAGGCGGTCGGCGTACGGGCTGCTGATGGTGCTGATCCTTCTCGCGCCACCGGCCGTGGCACAGGACGGACGCTACGATGTCGACCACGCACCCGCGACGCTGAAGGACCTGCAGTCGCGCTGCGGCCTCCTCAAGGTGCTCACGACATGTCCGCTGCCGGCCGAGGACTTGCGGCTGCTGGAACGCGCCGTGCAGGGCGACCGCTTGGCGCAACACCTGCTGGCGAGCCGTCTTGCCTCGGGCAACGGGTTTGCCGGCGGCAATGGTGCGCGCAGCGCCATCGGCTGGTTCGGCCGTTCGGCGGAGCAAGGCAATCCCGAGGCGGCGCTGCGCTACAACGATCTGCGCAGCGACGGGTTGGAGCCGGCCGCCGACGAGACCCGCATCGCGACCGTGCTGCAAGGATCGGCACGGGCCGGCAGTGCGACCGCACGGGTGGCCCTGTCGGAGATGATGCTCTATGGCCGCGGCGTCGCACGCGATGTCGCCGGTTCGATGCAGCTGTTGCGCCAGGCTGCCGACTCAGGCGACATACGCGCACGCCAGCGGCTCGAGCGGCGACTGCTGGTGGGCGCACCGGGCGTACCGCCCGACCGCGCCGGCCTGATCGAGATCCATCGGCGCACCGCGGCCAGCGGTGATCCCCAGGCGATGGCGACACTGAGCCGGATGCTGCTGGATGGCACGGGCAAAGCGTTCGACCCGGCGGAAGGTTATGTCTGGCTGATGCGGGCGGCGCACCTGGCGCACGCCCCGGCCGTCGAACGCGCGATCCGGCTGTTCGACGAAGGTCTGGTGCGCGACAACCGCACGATCGTCGCGCCGGATCCGGTACAGGCCTACATGTGGGTCCTGATCGCGACACGCCGTCCCGGGACGCCGGGACCTTCGAGCACGCAAGCGCGCCTGCAGGAGACGATGTCGAGCGCCGATCTGGCGGAAGCCCGGCGCCGTGCCGCTGCCTGGCGGCCGATGACCGCCGCCGACGCGTTGGCCGCGGCCTTCGAACTGCCACCGGTGACCGCCGACGGCGAGACGCGGGCGATCGTGGCATCGCTGTCCGGCGATACACGCCGGCATTTCGAACTGCCGCCCGGCGTCGTACCGCAGCCCTGGCAACGCGTACCCGACTTCAACCGGGCAGCCGAGGTCGCGGCCGCGATCACTGCCATCGGCGGCTATTGCGAGGCGCAAGGACATTCGCTGTGCATCAGCGTCTGCCGGGCCAATCCCTACATCGACCGCACCGGCGACACCCCGGCCGACCGCCAGCGGCGCATCGATGCGTGGAAGATGTGCGCCTCGGGCGTGGGCATGCCGCGATTCCGGTGACCCGCCGCGGGTGAGACGACGCCGGCGATGCGATCGGCTACGGCCCTTCCTGGTTGAGGGGTGCCTGGACCGGCAGGAAGGCCGTGGCTTCGATCTCGACCTTGGCGCGATCCTCGACCAGGGCCGAGACGAAGATCACCGACATCGCCGGAAAATGGCGGCCGAACACGTCGCGATAGGCGGCGCCGAGATCGCGACCGGCGGCGACGTACTCGTCCTTGCGGGTGACGAACCACGTCAGCTTCAGGACGTGCTCGGGACCGGCGCCCGCTTCGCGCAACAGGCGCGCAATGTTGCGGAAGGCCTGGTGGCACTGACCGGCGAAATCATCGGTCTCGAACACGCCGGCATCATTCCAGCCGATCTGGCCGGCCAGCACGATCAGTTGGCCCGGGCCGATGGTGGTCATGCCGTTGGCATAGCCTTTGGGGCGCGGCCATTCGGCGGGAGCAAGCGTGGTGATCATGGCAACCTCTTCAGCTCGAGCATGTCGCTTTGAATATACTCCTTGCGGGATCCGCAGCGACATCGGCGCTGACACGGCAGCGCCTGTTCTGCCGCGTGCTGTTTTGACCGACGCGAGATCTCGCGACCTGGCGAGCACATCATGGTCTCCCGCCGGCGCGGGGAGACGCAATGCTCTACTTCTTCTCGATGCCCCAGAACGCGGTGACGGGCGGCGGCACGGCGGGCATGCTCACGTTCTTGCGCACGGCGGAGACGCCGAACCACTCGCCGAGATTCACGTAGGTCACGATCTCGCGATTGTAGGCCTGCACCTCTTCAGCGATCGCCTTTTTCTTCGCGGGGTCGAGTTCACGGGCATAGGCATCGCGCAGCTTTTCCATCTTCTCGTCGCACGGCCAGCCGGCGCGCGCCTTGTCGCAGGTCGACACCAGCATGGGCGCCATCAGCGGATCGAGAATGTCGACATGACTCCAGCTCGTGAGGTAGGCGCTCCAACCGCCCTCCGACGGCGGCCCCTTCTTGCTGATCAGGCGATTGACCATGCTCTGCCAATCAGCAGGCTGGACCTCGACCTTGAAGCCGGCCCGCTCCAGCAGCGACTTCGCGATCGGTCCCATATTGCCGATCACCTGCAGGTCAGTCGGGTACGGGATCACAACCGTCGTGCCGTCATAACCCGCTTCCTGCAGCATCTGTTTGGCCTTGGCGGCGTTGCCTTCGATCCAGCCGGCCATGCCGGCGTCTGTGGCCAACGGCGAGCCACAGGGGAAGATCGTCTTGCAGGTCCGCCAGTAGCGCGGATCGCCGATGATGCCCTTCAGGAAGTCCTCCTGGTTCAGCGCCATCATGGCGGCCTGGCGGATCTTGGGATTGTTGAACGGCGGGATCAGCCAGTTGGGCCGGAACGTATACTGGTTGCCGACGCTCTGCTTGATCAGGGTGACGTCCTTCTCCTTTTCCAGCAGCGGCACCAGGTCGTTGGCGACGCTCTCGATCATGTCGACCTCGCCGGCGATCAGCGCGTTCACCTGGGTCTGCGGATCGGGGATCCAGACCCACTCGACGCGATCGAGCTTCACGACCTTGCCACCGGCCAGACCCGAGGCCGGCTCGGCGCGCGGCTTGTACTTCGGGTTCTTGACGTAGACCACCTTTTCGCCCGGCTTCCATTCGTCCTTCTTGAAGATGAAGGGGCCCGAGCCGATGACCTCGTCCACGGCCTTGAACGCATCGGTCTCGGCCATCCGCTTGGGCATGATGAACGGCACCACGACGCTGGGTTTGCCCAGCGACTCGACGACCTGGCCGAACTGATCCTTGAGCACGAGGCGGAAGGTCTTGGCGTCGACCACCTCCCACGTCTTCACCGACTGCGCCAGCTTCTGGCCCATCGAGTCGCGCGCTGCCCAGCGCTTGAGCGAGGCGATGCAATCCTCGGCGGTGACCGGCGTGCCGTCGTGCCACTCCAGCCCGTCGCGCAGGGTGAAGGTCCAGGTCAGGCCGTCGTCGCTGGGCGCGTACTTGTCGACCATCTGCGGCTTGATCTGGAACTTCTCGTCCATCGCGAACAAGGTGTCCCACACCAGGTAGCCGTGATTGCGCACGATATAGGCGCCGCTCCACACCGGATCGAAGCTCTTGAGATCCGAGTGCATCACCACGCGCAAGGTCGACTGCGCCAGTGCCGACGCCGACAGCGCCAGTCCCGCGGCCACGCCGGCTGCCACCACCATCATCCGCCCGAATACCGCCATTTCCCCCTCCTCTCGTCTCGCCCATGTCAGTGGGAGGAGGAAAGTCTAGCAACTTGCACGCCAAGGCGCGCAAGAATGATCCGGCGGCGCGGCCGCATCGTTTTGCCCCTTCTCCTGCTCTCGCGGAGCGAGGGGATTCTGCTACAGTGAGTGCTGACCGGGGCGGAAGCCTCACGCTGACGGGAATGGGTTTCGCTGGTGTCGACTGATGTAGCCGCGCATGCGAGCCCCGCCCGTCTGTTGCCGCTGTTTCTCGTGTCGATGGCCGCGATCGGCTTCGAGATCGCGCTGACACGCTTCTTCGCGATCGCCAGCTGGTCGGAATACGGCTATTGGGTCATCTCGATGACCATGGTCGGGCTGGCGGCCAGCGGCATTGTCGCTGCCCTCTTCCAGCGCCCGATCCTGCGGCATGCCGACCTGCTGCTGCCGGCGATCCCGCCGCTGCTGATCCTGACGGCGGCGTTGGGCTGGCACTGGACCACCATCGTTCCGTTCAACCCACTGGAACTGCAGAACAAGCAGCTGTGGGCCGACCAGCTCACCAACATCGCGCAGTATTACGCCGCGCTGTTCCCGTTCTTCTTCCTGGTCGGCCTCTACATCTCGCTCTACTTCATGGTCCACAGCGCGGCGATCGGGCGTGTCTACGCCTTCGATCTCGCCGGCGCCGGCCTGGGCGCGGCCTTCGTGCTGGGCCTCATGTTCGTCGTCCACCCGTTCTACCTGATCGCCGGCCTGCTGGTGCCGCTCGCGCTGGCCGGCTGGCTGGCGCCCGCCCGCGGCCGGACACGGCTTTGGACCGGTGCCGCGACGTTCATCGCGCTGTTGGCGGCCGAGGCGCTGGTGTGCCTCTACAACCAGGCGCACATCAACGAGTACAAGGAAATCTTCGGGCCGATGAATACGGCCGACAGCCGCGTGGTGGCGACGCGCACGTCACCCAAGGGCTTCTACCAGCTGCTGGACAATTTCACCGAGCGGCTCGACCTCGACATGTCGAACAATACCGGCGTGGTCGAGGACGCCACCCTGCCACGCGCCTTCGGTCTCTACGCCGACGGCAACCGTCTGGCATCGCTGCCCAAGTCGACGACAGTGGAGACCGGCTATTTTCCCGCCGCCCTCGATTCGCTGCCTTACCGGCTGCGTCCGCCGCAGAGCGTGCTGTTGCTGGGCAGCGCCGGCGGCTTTCGCATTCACGAGGCGCTGGGCGCCGGCGCCGGGCTGGTCACCGTGCTGGAGCCCGATCGCACCCTGCGCGACGCCCTGCTGGAAGGCCTTGGCCCGGCGCCGGCGTTTCCGGCGCGGCCCGACGTTCGGATCCGCGACCTCGGCCCGACGGCAGTCGATGCGGTCGGCGCCGACGGGCCATTCGACGTCATCGATATCGGGCGCGATTTCCTTACCCAGTCCGACACCAATCGCGCCGCCCTGTCGGTCGAGGTGCTGGCCGGCTACATCGCCCACCTGACGCCGCACGGCGCGCTGTCCATCCCGGTCTCGATCCGCGAGTTCACCGTCTATGCCGTCAAGATGATGCGCACGGCGCGCTACGCGCTGGCCGCCGCCGGCATCGCCGAGCCCGAGCGCCACCTGGTGATCTACCGCTCGGCGTGGAACGTGCGCATCCTGATATCACGCACGCCGTGGTCGGCGGACGCCATTGCGGCGATGCGCCAGTTCTGCGACGAACGCTCGTTCGATCCGATCTACTACCCGGGCATCGATCCGGCTGGCGTGCGCATCTTCAACGAGCTGCCGGTGGTGTCATTCGATACGGTCGACGCGCCCTCGGGCGGAGCGAGCGACGCGATGATGCAGGAAGCGGCGGCGATGGTGGCCGGCGCGACCTCGCCCTACCACGCTTTCTTCCGCCTGGTACCGCCGACCTTGGACCGGCCGTTCCTCAACGCCGTGCTGCCGCTGCGCCAGATCGAGACGATCCTGGACCGCATCGAGCTGGTGCCACGCGAAGAGCTGGCAACCGTGATCAACATCGCGGTACTGGCCCAGGCCATCGTCATCGCGCTGATCGTGCTGCTGCTGCCGCTGGTGCGCCCGTCGGGCAGCCGGTTGCCGACCGGCCAGTTCCTGCGCGCCATGGCCTACTTCGCCGGCCTGGGCCTGGGCTTCCTGTTCCTTGAGATCTACCTGATCGAAAAGGCGGCGCAGTACCTGCACGACCGCGTGCTGGCCTTTGGCCTGGTGCTGGCCACCATGCTGGTCTGTTCGGGCGCCGGCAGTTACCTGGCCGAGCGTTTCCGCGTCAGGCCCATGGTGGGCCTGGGCTATGCCGTGACCATCATCATCGGCTGGACGGAGCTGCTGTTCGTCAGCCTGGACCCGGTACTGGCGTATACGGCGGCGGCGCCTGCGGCGGTGCAGATCCTGATCGTGATTGCGTTGGCGGCACCATTGTCCGTGGCGCTGGGCATGCCCATGGCACTGGGCCTGAGCCAGTTCCAGGGTGCGCGGCTGGCTTTCCTGCCCTGGGCCTGGGCCGTCAACGGAGCCTGCTCCATCGTCTCGACGCCGCTGGCCAACCTGCTGGCAGCGACCATCGGCTTCAAGATCCTGCCGCTGGCCGGCATCCTGCTGTACGCCATGGTGCTGCTGACGATGCCGATCATGCGGCATCGCCCGTCATGACCGGCCGCACTGCCGGTGGCGGTACCTAGGCCTCCCATCACGCCGGAGATGACAGCTGCGGATGGCAGGGGCCTGCGCATTTCCATCGACTTCAAGCTTTTGACACTTCCTGCTATGATGCGCCCTGTCATGGTGGTTCCAACAATGCCGGCAATACGGCGCAGTGCATGATGGATCGGGCTCGTCGCGTCCCCTTGGCCCTGTCACGGCGGTCGGTCATGACGGGGGTTGCCTGCCTGTCGCTGCTGCCCGCCACGGCCACGGCCCATCAGGACAAGGACTGGACGTTCGATAAGTACGGTCGCGCCATGCAGGCCAGTGGTCGGCGTACCGACCTGACCGAGCGGACATTCGAAGCGGTCCGGCAAAAGCGTGCGCATGCCCTGCAGCAACTCGAGACGTACTTGGCGGGCAAATTCGGCAACGCCGATCTCGATGTGATGCGCGCCTTCAGCCAGGTGCCGCGCGAGTACTATCACTTCAATTACAGCAGCCACGGCTCGTTCGCCCGCGAGGCCTATGACTGGTATCCCAGGCCGTGGGCGATCGGTTTCGGCTCGGCCCTGTCGGACTTCCTGGGGCAGGCCTACATGACTCAGCTGGCGCGGCCCAAGGCAGGCGAGACGGCGCTGGAGATCGGCACGGGCTCGGGCTACCAGATCTCGATCCTGTCGCGGATCGTGCGCAAGGCCTGCTCGATCGAGATCATCGAGCCGCTGGGCACGCCGGTGGGCCGGATCTTCAAGCCGCTGGGTTTCGACAACATCGAGAGCCGGGTCGGCGACGGCTATTTCGGCTGGCCGCAGGAGAAGGACGGCTTCGACATCATCATGGTAACGTGCGTGGCGCAGCACGTGCCGCCGGACCTGCTGAAGCAGCTCAAGCCCGGCAGCGGCCGGCTGATCATCCCGGTCGGCCAGCCCTTCAAGCGTGAGCAGGTGCTGTACGTGTTCAGCAAGGACGCCGACGGGCGCATCCAGTCGCGCCGCGACGTCGGCGTCTACTTCATCCCGATGACCGGCCGCATCGCGCGCGGTCGGTCGGCATAAAGCGGATAATCAAGGGGAACCCATGCATCGACGCTCCTTCATGCTCTCCTCGCTGGCCGCCGCCGGCGGCAGTGTGCTGCCCGGCCTGGCAGCCGCCACGCCAACGCCGCAGGCCGGCGGCTGGGGTTACGATTCCTACCTGGCGGCGATGAAGGCGTGCGATCGGCCCACGACACTGACCCGCGAACAGTTCGACGTCGTGCGCGGCCGTCGCAAAGGCGCACTGGCCACGATCGAGAGCGTGCTCAAGGCGCATTTCACCGAGGCCGATCCCAACGTGCTGCGTGCCTTCAACGAGGTGCCGCGCGAGTTCTACCACTACGATTTCGCAGCCCGCTCGGCGTTCGCCACGGTGGCCTACGAGGAGAAGTCCAAGCCCTGGCGCATCGGCTTCGGCTCGGCGCTGTCGGACTATCGCGGCCAGGCCTACATGACGCAGCTCTGCAAGCCGACGGCCCAGAGCGTGGCGCTGGAGGTCGGTACCGGCTCGGGCTTCCAGATCTCAGTGCTGTCGCGCATCGTGAAGAAGGCGTACTCGATCGAGATCGTCGAGCCGCTGGGCAAGGAAGTCGGGCGCATCTTCAAGCCGCTGGGCTACGACAACGTGGAGACCCGTATTGGCGACGGCTTCTTCGGCTGGCCGGAAGAAAAGGACGGCTTCGACCTGATCATGGTCACCTGTGCCGCCCAGTTCGTGCCGCCGCCACTGCTGGCGCAGCTCAAACCCGGCGGCCGCATGGTCATCCCCATGGGACAGCCCTTCAAGCGCGAGCAGTTCCTCTACGTCTTCACCAAGGACGAGGACGGCAAGGTCCACTCGCGCAAGGATCTGGGCGTCTATTTCGTGCCGATGACTGGCAAGATGCTGGCCGACGCCAAGAAGCCGGCCGGCGAAAAGGGCGCGGCAGCCGACAAGCCCGCCGCCGAAAAACCCGCCGCGACCCAATAACGAAAAAACCTCCCTGCATCGCAGGGAGGTTTCGTCTGAATTCGATCACCGCCCCCGCACTGAATGCGGGGGTGGTTTTGCATCAGCGGCTGTAGAACTCGACCACCATCGAGGGTTCCATCTGCACCGGGTATGGCACGTCGGCCAGTGCCGGGGCGCGCAGGAACTTGCCCTTCATGTCCTTGTGGTCGACTTCCATGTAGCCCGGCACTTCGCGCTCGGCGAGCTGCGTGGCTTCCAGCACCACCGCGAGCTGCTTGGCCGACGGGCTGAGCTCGATCAGGTCGTTGTCGCGCACCTGATAGGAGGGAATGTTGACGCGCCGGCCGTTGACCTTCACGTGCCGGTGGCTGACCAGCTGGCGCGCGGCGAACACGGTGGCGGCGAACTTCATGCGGTAGACGATGGCGTCCAGGCGACGCTCGAGCAGGCCGATCAGGTTCTCGCCGGTGTCGCCCTTGCGACGGATGGCTTCCTGATAGTAACGCCGCATCTGGCGCTCGCTGACGTTGCCGTAGTAGCCCTTGATGCGCTGCTTGGCCATCAGCTGCTTGCCGAAGTCGGTCGGCTTGGTGCGCTTGGCGCCATGCTGGCCGGGGCGGGTTTCGCGCTTGTTGATGGGGCTCTTGGGCCGGCCCCACAGGTTCACGCCCAGGCGGCGGTTGATCTTGTACTTCGAATTCTCGCGCTTGCTCACGCTCGGTTTTCCTTCGCTCGCATTTGTCCGGATAGGCCGTGATCGGGCGATGGCGCCCGGGCGGGAGCGGCGCCCAAGGGCGCAGTTCCACGTTCTCCGGAAGAAGGGCGGGAATATAAGGATCGCAACGGCCGAGTCAAACGGCGATATTCATGGCAAATCAAAGGGTTAGAAAATTCCTTCCCCGGTTTTCAATGGAAGGAAGACCCTAATCGACCTTGGCGCCTGCCTTGCGGATGATCTCGGCCAGCCGAGCCTCCTCGCTCGCACGGTAGGCGGTGACATCCTGCTGCGTCGACCACCACGCCGTGGCGCCCAGCTCGATGTAGGCCTTTACCAGGTCCGGGCTCTCGAGCGCCTTCTTGCTGAAGGCGGACATGCGTTCGACGACCGCCGGCGGCAGCTTCGCCGGCCCCACCAGGCAGGTCCACGACCGGATGTCGAAGCCCGGCAGGAACTCGGCCAGTGCCGGGATGTCGGGCGCCGCCTGGCTGCGCTGGGCGCTGGTCACGGCGAAGCCGCGTACCTTGCCCGGCCGGTACTGCGCCAGAGCGCCGGGAATGTTGTCGAAGATCATGTGCACCTGGCCGGCCAGCAGGTCGACCATGGCCGGCGCCGCGCCGCGGTAGGGAACGTGCAGCATGTCGACCCCGGTCAGCTGCTTGAACAACTCACCCGACAGATGAAGCGTCGTGCCGTTGCCGGCGGACGCATAAGAATACTTGCCGGGGTTCTTCTTCAGCAGCGCGATCAGCTCCGGCACCGTCTTGGCTGGCAGATCCATGTTGGCCACCAGCATGTTGGGCAGCCACCACAGATTGGTGACGAACGTGAAGTCCTTCTCCGGATCGAAGGTGAGCTGGCCCTTCTTGAGGGTTGGCGAGATCGCGTGCGAGGCAATGCCGCCCAGGCCGATCGTATAGCCGTCGGGCGCCGCCTTGGCGACAACGTCGACGCCGACATCACCGCCGGAACCACCGCGATTCTCGACGACGAACTGTTGGCCGGTGACCTCGCTCATCTTCTGGCAATAGAGTCGCGACAGCGTGTCGGTGGCGCCGCCGGCCGGAAAGGGATTGATGTAGCGCACCGGCCGGCTCGGCCACTGCTCCTGGGCCCGCACCACCATGGGCGCTGCCATGGCACCGCCCAGCACGCCCAACGCAGCCCGCCGCCGCAGACTTGCCGTCATCGTTACCTCCCCAACGTTTGTTTCTGCCGCACCGTCGAGCCGCCGTGGCCAAGAGTCAATGCCGGCCCACGCGCGCTTTCGCACTATGACGCCGGCCCGGCGAATGGCATCGTCTGCCCATGCCGATGATCAAGCTCACCTTTTGCCTGCGCCGCCTGCCGCATCTGACCCAGGCCCAGTTCCACGACTACTGGCGCAACAGTCATGGCCCGCTGGTGCGCAGCCACGCCGCGGCGTTGGGCATCAGTCGCTATGTGCAGACACACGCGATCGCAACGCCGTTCAATGACGGCCTGCGGCAGTCACGCCAGGCACCGGAGCCGTTTGACGGCATCGCCGAGTTGTGGTGGCCGGACCTCGCGACCTTCGAGCGCGCAATGAGCGCGCCCGCGGCACGGGCCGCCGGCAAGGCCCTGCTGGCCGACGAGCAGACCTTCATCGACCTGCCACGCTCGCCGTTGTGGCTCAATCATGAACATCAGATCGTTGGCGCGTGAACGCCACGGAGTTCTTTCATGCTGTCGAAGCTCAAACAGCTACTGGGCCTGGAGCGCCCTCTGCGCTGGCTCGAGTGTCCCGATCTTACCGCGCGCGCAGCAATGCCCGTGTTGATCGATGTGCGCGGCGCGGATGAATTCGACGGACCCCTGGGTCACATCGATGGCGCCGTGAACGTGCCGGTCGACGCCATCGTCGATGGCAGCGCCGACCTGACACGGTGGCGCGAACGGGAGATCGTGCTGGTGTGCCGCACCGACAAGCGCTCGGCACGCGCCGCCGACAACTTGATGGCGGCGGGCTTTCCGCGCATCGCCGTCCTGCGCGGCGGCATGGAAAGCTGGAACGCACTTGGCCTGCCGGTGGCACGCAACTGACCCAGCCGAATTAGCTCGTCCCCGGCGGCGCGAAGAAACAGCGCCGGGAACCGTTGGGCTGATGGCAGCGCCAGAAGCGGCCGTCCTTGCTGCGCAGGGTCTCACGATCCGGAATGCGTTCACCCGTGCTGAGGATCCGCCAGCCGCCCGGCTCGACCTCGATATCCGAGGCGGGCACGACGGCGCAGTCATGTTCGCCGCAGCAATGCTCTCCCGTGATGGGATTGCGGAAATTGTCGACCCGCATCCAGTCGTGATCATCGTGGGCCAGCACCGTGCCCGCGGCGCCAGTCGCCGACATGCCAACGACGATCAGAATTACGCGCAGACCCGCTGGACGCGAGACCTGAATGGGCGCCGTGTCAGTCATCGGGCGCTCCGTGATCGTTGTATGTCTGAGCCGGGCTCGGCAAGTGGCAGGCAGCGCCGACGATCGTCAGCCACATGAACGGGGCGAGATAGATAAGGATGAGGGGTGCGAGCGGCATGGTGCCCTCCTCGGCCGGACACTCCGCGAGCGCGTGCGTGGCCGTTGGCGAACCATGAAACGATTACGCCAGCCGTGCGTTCCGCCTGTTGATGAGAATCCGTGCGTGGCGCACCCGACGCGCAGAACATGCTCCGCGCGTGAAATTTCGTGGCGTTGTGCTAACGCGTGATACGCAATTTCGGTGAGGCCTTGCGGGCGGCATCGACACCGGCCTCGGTGATCCGCGCCTTGCGCACGCTGATGGCAACCAGTGTCGGAATGCGGCTCAGCGCCGCCAGTCCGGCGTCGCCGACCTGGGTCTCGTCGATGGTGATGCGGCTCAGCGGCAGATCGACCAGCGCCGCCATGCCGGCGTCACCTACGGCCGTCTCGCTCACCCACAGGATCTTGAGGTGCTTCAGGTTGCTCAGCGCCTCAAGCCCCCTGTCGGTGACCTTGGTGCGGTTGAGATAGAGCGTCTCGAGGTTTTCCAATCCGCCGATCGCCTTCATCGAGTCGTCAGTGATCGCCGTGCCCCAAATGAAGAGCCGCCGCAGCGAGGAAAGACCAGCCAGGTGCATGGCGCCGCGATCATCGACGGCGGTGTTCATGAGGCTGAGCTGCTGCAGGGTACGCGACTCCGCCAGATACGACAGGCCGGTGTTGATCCGCGTGAAGTTGAGGCCAAGCGTGCGCAGGTTGGATAGCGCCGCCACATGCTTGAGCCCCTCGTCCGTCACATTGGGCATCTGCTGCAGCGACAGAGTTTCGAGCGTCTTGGACGAGGCCAACGCCGCCAGGCCCGCGTCGGTGATCTCGGCGCGATCCAGGGTCAATGACCGCAGGTTCCGGATCCTGGCGATATGCGCCATGCCGGAGTCGGTCCAGCCGCGCGTGCTGCCCAGGTTCAACACCGCCAGCTTCGGTGACGTCGCCAGCGCCTCCAGCAGTTTGTCGTCGATCGCCAGGCCATAGAGCCCCAGGCTGGTAAGCTCCGGCAGGCGGGCCAGCTGTGCGATCCCCGCCGCGGTGATCTTGCCGCGACCGATGTCGACATTGGCCAACCGCGGCAACAGGAGAAACGCCGCCAGGTCCTCGTCGGTGAGATGCTGCCAGGCGCGCGCATCGATATTGAGCGTCGTGGCGCGGGTAGCATTGTCGAGTGTGAATGGCTGGTTGCCGTTCTTGATCCCAAGGTCATTCAACCGCTTGACCAGGGCGTCAAGCTGACTGCCGTGGGTTTGTGCGCTCTCGGCCGCGGGCGGCCGGCTCCACGCCGGCGTGGCGAGCAGCATGAGTGCAGTCAGGACAAGGGCGGAAGCCCGAACACCACGCGACACCAAACGTTCAACCAACTCGGACATTATCGACCCTTGAACTGCGGCGCCCGCTTTTCCATGAAAGCGGCAACGCCTTCCTTCATATCCTCAGTGCCGAACAACGGCAGCAGTTGCAGGAATACATGGTGCACATGTTCGGTGAACGGCTCGTTCCAGGCCATGCGCATCATGCGCTTGGCGGCCTGGATCGCGAGCGGCGCGTTGGCGGCGATCTCGGCCGCCATTTGTCGCGCCGCTGCCAGCGTCGTGCCGTCGTCGACCACGCGCGATACCAGCCCCAACGCCAAGCTCTCCTCTGCCGACAACGTACGGCCGGTGAAAATCAGCTCCGCCGCCTTCGACCAGCCCAGCAGGCGCGGCAGATACCAGGTGCCACCCGACTCCGGCAACACGCCGCGCTTGGCATAGCTTGCCGCCAGCTTGGCCGACCGCGCCATGATGCGGATATCGGCCCCCAGGGCGATATCCAGGCCATACCCGGCAGCCGCCCCGTTCAGCGCGCAGATCACCGGCTTGTCGATGTTGTGCAGCACCGTCGGTGGCGTGTTGCGCAGGTCGATGGTGGTGCGCATGAAGCCCTGGCCCAGACCGATGCTGTCCGTGCCGCTCTTCTGCGCCTCCAGGTTGAGGCCGGCGCAGAAGGCCTTGTCGCCGGCACCCGTGAGGATAATGACCCGGATCGCCGCATCGTCGCCGGCGCGCACCAGGGCCGCCGATAAGGCATCCAGCATCGATCGCGAAATCGTGTTCATGCGCTGAGGTGCGTTCAGCGTGATCGTCGCGACCGGACCGTCGGCGGCATACAGCACCTCGTCCGCGGCCGCGGTTACAGTCGTATTGCGTGCATCGTGGGGGGCCATGCGGAACTCCTATGGAAGCATGCCGGTTCCGTCTATTGTTCGCCCGCCGCCGGCGATATTCAATGGCGCCGCCATTCCCTCTCGAGGCTCGGTCCATCATGCAGAACCGCTTCATCGACCTCTACAGCGACACCAAGAGCAAACCGACGCCGGGTATGCGCAAGGCCATGGCCGAGGCTGAGGTGGGCGACGAGCAGAAATTCGAAGACCCCTCGGTCAACCGGCTGCGCGAGAAGGTCTGCACCTTGCTGGGCAAAGAGGATGCCGTCTTCCTGCCGTCCGGCACGATGTGCAACCAGATCGCGATCCGCGTGCATTGCCGGCCGGGCGAGGAGATCATCTGCGACCGTCAGGCGCACATCATCACCTCAGAGGGCGGTGGCCCTGGCGCCAACGCGGGCGTCATGTTCCATCCACTCGACGGCCCACGCGGCACTTTCACCGCCGCCATGGTCGATGCCGCCGTGAAGGATCCCAACAACCGTTATGCGCCGCGCTCGCGCCTGGTCGAAGTCGAGCAGACGTCCAACCGCGGCGGCGGTGCCGTGTGGGCGCTGTCGGCGCTGCAGGATGTCGGTGCCGCCGCGCACCGGCATGGCCTGAAGGTACACATGGACGGCGCCCGCCTGCCCAACGCCTGCGTGGCCTCCGGCGTGGCGGCCGCCAAATTTGCCGCCCCTTGCGATACGCTGTGGCTGGACTTCACGAAGGGCCTGGGCGCGCCGGTCGGCGCCATCCTCGCCGGCCCCAAGGATTTCATCCATGAAGCGTGGCGCGTAAAACAGCAGCTCGGCGGTTCGATGCGCCAGTCCGGCATCATCGCCGCTGGCGCCCTCTATGCGCTGGACAACCACTGGGACCGACTGGCTGAGGACCACGGCAACGCCAAGCGCCTCGCCGCGGGATTGGCCGACATCGAGGGCATCCGTCTCGATCCCGCCGGCATCGAGACCAACATCATCTATTTCGACGTCACCAAGCCCGGCTGGACGGCGCCGAAGCTGATGCAGGCGATGAAGGCCGAAAATGTCGGTATCGGTGCCTTTTCACAGAGCATGATCCGCGTGGTCACGCATCTCGATGTCAGCCGCGAGGACGTCGACGTCGCCCTGGGCGCCTTCCGGCGCGCACTGGCAACCTAGGATCATCGCGCCAGAATTCGCGGCGCATCACCCGTTCGGGTGACGCGCCGCGCCGTGCCACCGGGTAACGTTGTCGGAAACGGTGGGGACCGTCGACAACGAGGGGCACGACAATGCGGCGCACGGTATCCATTTTGGTCATTGCCGCCGCTTTTCTGGCAGCGATGAGCGGTCCGGGCTGGGGTGAATCATCGGACCGCGCCCTGGAACGAAACACACCCGCGCACCCGGCCACGCCGGTAAAAGCGGGGGATATTCTCATCGCCAAGGCGCACCACTGGAGCGCCTGGATGATCGACGGCAAGCTGGTGTTCATCGAAGATGATGGTGGCGGATTCAACGCTGCCATCATCGTGAACCGCGATACCATCGATTTCGGCATGACTAGCCTGGTCTGGCGTGTGGTGCCGGGGTCGACGTACGACATGCAAATCAACATCGATGGCCAAGTCTTCTCCGGAACTGCCGTCGGCACGAACGATACGACGATACAAATGCGGGACATCAACAATCGCTTCCTGCAGAATCTTTATTGGGGTCAGAAAGCCTACATCCGCGTCAACCAGTATGATCTCGTGCTATCGCTGACCGGCTCAAAGGCGATCATCGATGCAGGGTTGCGTTACGCCCGTGGGTACTAAGTAGGGTACCGCCCCCTCACCTACGGCTAGACAAATCTCGCCTGCGGCTGGCACGGTAGTCGAAACCTGCCTCCGTAAAGGCTCACCATGCCCGATACACCTCTCGCCGGACTCGGCGTTCCGGCGAAACGACTGGAAGACGCGCGCCTGCTGACCGGCCGTGGTCGCTTCACCGAGAACCTCGTCGGGCGTGATGCCCTGCACGTGTATTTCCTGCGCTCGCCCTACGCGCATGCGCATCTGACGCGGGTCGACACCGAGGCGGCTCGCGCCGCGGCCGGTGTTGTTGCGGTGCTCACCGGCGCCGATGCCGCCGGCGAGGTCGGCCATCTGCCGGCCATCAGCGAGATCAAGGGCATCGACGGCGCGCGGCATCATGAGCCGCAACGACCGTCCATCGCCGTCGACCGTGTGCGCTATGCCGGCGAGATCGTCGCCATGGTGGTCGCGCAGTCGCTGGAACAGGCGCGCGATGCCGCCGAATTGATCGAGGTCGACTACGAGATGTTGCCGGCCGTCGTCGCCGGCGACGATGCCTTGAAGCCCGAGGCACCGCTGGTGCACGACGATGTGCCCGGCAACCTGATGTGCACCTGGCGCAAGGGCGACAAGGCCGCGGTCGATGCGGCATTCGCGCGCGCCGCGCGTGTTGTCAGCGTATCGCAGCGCTTCAACCGCATCCTGGCGAACTACCTCGAACCGCGCGCCGTGGTGGCGACGCACGACTCGACGTCTGACGTGACGACCATGACGTTCGCATCGCAGGGCGCCCACATCCCACACAAGCTGCTGTGCGATCGCGTGCTGAAGCGGCCACGCGACAAGCTACGGCTGGTGACGCCCGACGTCGGCGGCGGCTTCGGACCTAAATTCACGCTCTATCCTGAGACCGCTCTGATGCCGTGGGCCGCGCGCCGGCTCGACCGCCCGTTGCGCTGGACCTGCGAGCGCGCCGAGAGCTTCCTGACCGACAATCATGCCCGCGACCTGGTCGCGACGATGGAACTGGCGTTGGACGAGAGCGGCCGCTTCCTGGCGCTGCGGGTTGATGCCGTCGCCAATTTCGGCGCCTACGTCTCGATGTTCGCCCCGACCATCCCCACGACCGGGATGGCCAAGGTGGCGTCGGGCCTATACCGCATCGGGGCGATGCAGATCGATATGCGCTGTGCGTTCACCAACACGGTGCCGGTCGACGCCTTCCGCGGTGCCGGTAAACCCGAGACCCTGGCACTGCTCGAGCGCCTGATCGACGTCGCTGGCAACGAGACCGGTCTGGGCCCCATCGAGATCCGCCGCCGCAACCTGGTCGAGTCGTTCCCCTACACCACGCCGCTGGGCTACACCTACGAGAGCGGTGACTACAAACGCCTGCTCGACGAGGCACTGACGCTGGCCGACGCCGGCGGATTCGCGGCACGCCGTGCGGTCAGCGAAACGACAGGCCGACGGCGCGGCCTGGGGATCGCCTGCCACTTGCACGGCAGCGGCGGCGTGGCCGACGAAATCGCTTCGGTCCGCGTCCGCGGCGATGGCAGCATCGCGGCAACGGCCGGCACCCAGTCACAGGGCCAGGGGCATGAAACCGTCTTCGCCCAGATTGTCGGTGCCGCGCTCGGCGTGCCTTACGACCGTGTCACCCTGGCGCAGGGAGACACTGCCCATATCGCGCGCGGCGGCGGCACCGGCGGCTCGTCGTCGACCATCATCAGCGGCACGACGCTCAAGCGCGCCGCTGACGTCGTGATCCTCAAAGGCCGCGATCTGGCCGCTGAGTTCCTCGAGACCGCGCCGGCCGACATCGCTTATCGCGACGGCACGTTCGAGGTGGTCGGTACCGATCGCCGTCTCGGCCTGTTCGAGGTGGCGGCGCGCGCCGAGGCCAGCGGTCGTCCGCTCGACGCCACCGGCGACTTCGTCGACAAGATCGAGAGCTGGTCCACCGGCGTGATGGCCTGTGAGGTCGAGGTCGATCCCGAGACCGGCGCCGCGCGGATCGATCGCTTCATCGCCGTGGCCGATGTCGGCACCACCGTCAATCCAATGTTGCTGGCGGGCCAGATCCATGGCGGCATCGCGCCGGGCGTCGGCCAGGCGCTGCTCGAGGACGCCGTCTACGATCGCGACAGCGGCCAGCTGCTGGCGGGATCCTGGATGGATTACGGCATGCCGCGGGCCGACGATCTGCCTGATCTGCAGGTCGCGACGTTCAATACGCCCTCGACCAACAATGCGCTGGGCATCAAGGGTGTGGGCGAGCTGCCGACCAACGGCGCACCCGCCGCCGTCGCCAATGCGATCGTCGATGCGCTGCAGCCGTATGGCGTGCACCACATCGAGACGCCGGCAACGCCCCTGCGCATCTGGAATGCCATCACGCAGGGAAAGTAAGTGATCCCTGGGAGCGCGGGCCTCCGGCCCGCTCACGTCAGGCGAAAGCAGCGCTTTCGCCTTGATGCGGGCGAGACGCCCGCGCTCCCAGGGGCCGTGATTTGCGTAACAACGGTCGTGGGCAATGATTGAACCTGACACCACCTTCGACGTGATCATCGTCGGCGCCGGTTCGGCCGGCGCCACTGTGGCGGCACGGTTGAGTGAGGACGGCCGCAGGCGCGTGCTGCTGCTGGAGGCCGGCCGAGACTTCCGGTCGGCCGAGACGCCGCCCGAGATGGCCAGCATCAACCCGCTGCGCATCATCATGCCGCCACGCCTGCAGGCCCTTTACCAATGGCCGGACCTGATGGCACGCCGCACCCATGTGCAGCAGCCACGCCTCTACTGGCGCGGCCGCGGTATGGGCGGCTCGTCGTCGGTCTATGCCCTGATCGCCATTCGCGGCGTGATGGCCGCGTTCGACCACTGGGCAGCGCTGGGCTGCCGTGGCTGGTCGGCCGAGGACGTCCTGCCGTTCTTCCGCCGGCAGGAGGCCGACGAGAACTTCAGCGGCGCGCCCTACCACGGCGCCGATGGACCGTTGCCGGTGTGGCGTGCGCCACGCTCGCAATGGGGCGCCGTGGATCGCGCCGTCGCCACCGCAGCCCTGGCCGAGGGCTATCCCTGGAGCAACGATCTCAACGCGCCAGGCAGCAGTGGCGTGGCACACTATCCCATCACCTGCCGCGATGGCCGGCGCGTGTCGACCAACGACGCCTATCTGGAGCCGGCGCGCGGCCGCAACAATCTGGCGATCGTCGGTGATGCGCTGGCCGACCGCATCATCGTCGACGACGATAACCGCGCGACGGGCGTCGAGGTCCTGCACGGGACGCGGCGCACGACCTATCGCGGCCGCGAGATCATCGTCAGTGCCGGCGCCGTCCATTCGCCGGCGCTGCTGATGCGCTCCGGCATCGGTGATTCGGCGACTTTGAAGGAGCACGGCATCGCCGTCCGCCACCACCTGCCCGCCGTCGGCCGGCACTTCTTCGACCACCCCGTCGTGCGCGCCGAGGTACGGCTGAAGCCCCAGCATCGCCCGACCCACGTCGATGCGCGGCACACCAATGTGTGCGTCACCTACAGTTCGGGCCTGGCCGGCGGCGGCTTCAACGACATGATCTTCCTGGCGATGAACCATCGCGGCTTTGCCGACGATGACCTCTCCCGTCCGTCGCCCGGCAGCGTATCGGTCTCCATTTTCGAGGCCCTCTCGCGCGGCGCGGTGGTCCTGCGGTCGGCCGATCCCAGGGTCGATCCCTTCGTCGAAGAAAACATGCTGTCCGACACCCGCGACCTGGTGCGCATGCGCGACGGCGCGCGGCGTCTGTTTCGCATCCTGGCGCAGCCGGCTGTCGCCGGCATCGCGGAGGCCGTCACCATGGGCATGACAGGCACCCCAACCGACCAGGCATCCGCCCTCGATGACGCTGCCCTGGACGCATTACTGCTGGCTGAGGCCACCGATGCCCAGCACGCGGCGGGGACCTGCCGGATGACCGGCGACGATAGCGATGAGGGCGTTGTCGACGTCCGCTGCCGCGTGCGCGGATTGCAGGGTCTGCGCGTGATCGACGCTTCCGTCATGCCGGCCGACTGCCGTGCCAACACCCACCTGACCACCGTAATGATTGGGGAAAAAATGGCAGAAAACTTAAAAACCGAACTATTACAATAACTTATGAGACTGGATAATCTGAGGCGGCGCTCGATAGTCTTTGACCCAACCACAAAGCCCCCTATATAACGATGACAACTCATTCATTATTCGGACGGTAGCCGCGCGGCGGGTGCAAGCGGCTTCCGGGTCGGAACCGCAGGAGAATAGTCATGGCCACGCCGCTGATGCCGAAGGCCACCGCCGTCTGGCTGGTCGAAAATACAACCCTGAGCTTCGAGCAGATCGCCACGTTTTGCGGCCTCCATCTGCTGGAAATCCAGGCGATCGCCGACGGCGAAGTTGCCGCCGGCATGGTTGGCCGCGACCCGCTCGTCAACGGCGAGTTGACCAAGGAAGAGATTGCCCGTTGTGAGGCCGACTCCACGGCGCAACTGCGGCTCCTGACGCACGACCGGCCGCAGCCGGCGTTGCGCGCCGGCGGCCCGCGGTACACGCCGGTGGCCAAGCGCCAGGACAGGCCCGACGCGATCGCCTGGCTGCTGAAGAGCCATCCCGAATTGCAGGACGCCCAGATCGCCAAGCTGGTCGGCTCGACCAAGAGCACGATCCAGGCGGTGCGCGATCGCACCCATTGGAACACGCCCAACATCAAGCCGCGTGACCCCATCACGCTGGGCCTGTGCACGCTGCGGGATCTCAACACGGCGCTGGACAAGGCGCGCCGCAAGGCGGCACGCGAGGAGTCGAGCAAGAAGAAGGCCGAGGCCCTGGCGGCGGCGGATCAGGCCGCCGGCGAGGTCGATCCCAGCGAGGCCGAGCAGCCCACCGTCGAGGAGTGAAGGGAAGCGCGCGGGGTATCGCGCGCTTCCGGTTCATGTCACCCCACCCGTGCCGCGGGCACGAGCTGGTTGCTGCCGACGATGGTCAGCACCTTGTCGGGACTGGCCAGGCAGGCCTTGCGGACCGTGCGGATCAGCTGGGCCGCCACGGTGTGATCCCAGAACCAGTCCAGGACCTGCTGGCTGCTGGGGTTCGTGCCCGGCGCCACAGCAGCCTCGGTGTACAGCGCCTTCAGATCGTCGATGACATAGCGGGCCGCCTGGATCGCGCGCAGATCGGGCACCGGACTGGGGCCTGTCGGTCCGTCAGCCAGAAAACTGCACACCAGACTCGCCCATGCATCCAACGGCAGTCGTCCGCCGCCGACGGTCGTGTAACCGCGCACGTCGTGCACACGGTCCCACGCCAGCAGCACCGCGGCGAGCTCGACCTGCAGCACATGCCTCCATTCCGCGGCCGACGCATCGTCTGCCGGCACCGGCACGTCGGGCAGCGTGACGGCGGGTGTCCAGCCCGTCTCTGGCAACCGGCCCGGCGCCGCCTCGGCGTAATCCTCCAGGATCACCGGTCCATCATCGCGCTCCAGCAGCCGCAGCGCCGTCAGCAGCACGCGGCGCTGGAAATCGGCGTTTTCAGGCTCGCCCAGCGGCCGCCCCAGCTCGAACGGTACCCACAGGCCCCGCGGCCCGCGGATCTTTTCCATGTGCAGGCGAATCAGGCCGATCGCCGTCGTGGCGATCCCGCGCTGTTCGATCAGATGTCCCAGCGCGCTCACGGCGCGCGTGCAGAAGGGTCAGACGGGACTGAGCACCACGGCATCGACATGGTCGTCGCGCAGCCGGGCCACCATGCGGTCGGCCAGATCGCCCCAGGCCTGGGGATCGTTGGAGCCCATCACCGCATAGTGCCGGTCGGCAACCGACCCGATGACCCCGCCGGCGGCCAGTTCGCGCAGCCGATCGACGGGATAGACGACGTTGATATCGCGCTGAAAACCGGTGCGATCATAGTTCACGGAAATATGCGTCATGACGACGTCGCCGCGGCCCAGCGGCGTCGGCAACTCCCGGAATACGTTCTCACTCGGCAACATCGGGCGCTCACCCCGCGCATGGATCGCGGCCGAGGTCACGACCGCCACGCGACGCCGGGCCAATGGCCCGCCGGTCACGAACGGACTTGTGTCATATTTCGGACAATCGAGATCCGTCAGGCGCTGGCGGGTGGGGGGCGGCAGGTCTTCTAGGCAAGCCATGTGGCTGTACTCCGGTGGCCAAAACCGCTAGAGCATAGCCCGGTTCACGATGCGGCAGGGCGAGGGACGCGCTCGTTTTGCTCGCCGTACCATGAGCTTTCTTAGATTGCCGAAGCGTCGGCGCCCACCGCCGCTTCGCTCCGCCGCCTTCGGCGCAGCGACGGAAATGCCTTTGATCAGAGACGCCGCAGATAAGGTTTGCCCATGGCCAAAGAAGAAATGGTCCCGTTTGAAGGTCTTGTGACCGAGATCTTGCCGGACGCCCGCTATCGCGTTCAGCTCGACAACGGCCGGATGATCATTGCCTACACCGCCGGCAAGATGAAAAAGAACCGCATCCGAACGCTGGCTGGCGACAGGGTCACGGTCGAGATGTCACCCTATGATCTCGACAAGGGACGCCTGATCTTCCGCCACAAAGACGAACGCAGCAGCATGTCCCCCGGCGGCCCGCCGCGCGGCCAGTACCGCCGCCGCTGAGTTTGGCCTCTCCCGCAGGCAGGCGGGAGAGGATGCGGACATCACTTCCGCGCGTAGCCTGCCGGCTTCAGTGCCTCGCCGATTTCGCCAAGGACAACCGGATCGTCGATGGTGGCAGGCGTGGTGTAAGCCTGCGAATCGGCGATCTTCTGCATGGTGCCGCGCAGGATCTTGCCCGAGCGCGTCTTGGGCAGCCGCCCCACCACCACCGCCGTCTTGAAGAACGCCACCGGCCCGATGCGTTCGCGCACCATGCGCACGACGTCGGCAACGATCTCGCCGTGCGGCCGTTCGACACCCGCTTTCAGCACCAGGAAGCCCAGCGGCACCTGGCCCTTCAGGTCGTCGGCAACCCCGATCACCGCGCACTCCGCCACGGCATCATGCGATGCCAGCACTTCTTCCATCTGGCCTGTCGACAGGCGGTGGCCGGCGACGTTGATGACATCGTCGACACGGGTCATCACGGACACATAGCCGTCGGCATCGATGAAGCCCGCGTCCCCTGTCTTGTAGTAGCCGGGGAATTCCGCCAGGTACGCTTGGCGGAAGCGATCGTCGGCATTCCACAGCGTGGGAAACGTTCCCGGCGGCATCGGCAGCTTGCCGACGATGGCACCGATCTCGCCCGCCGGCACGGGCCGGCCTGCCGCGTCCAGCACCTGGATGTCCCACCCCGGCGCCGGCACTGACGTCGACCCCGGCTTGACCGGCATCAGCTCCAGGCCCACGAAGTTGCCGCAGATCACCCAGCCCGTCTCGGTCTGCCACCAGTGGTCGATGACCGGCACGCCCAGCAGGCGCTGCGCCCATTCGATGGTCGGCGGATCGCCGCGCTCGCCGGCCAGGAACAGCGTGCGGAAGTTCGAGAGATCATGCTGCTTCAGCAGCTTGCCCTCGGGATCCTCTTTCTTGATGGCGCGGAATGCGGTCGGCGCCGTGAACAGCGCCACGGCCTTGTGCTCGGCGATCACGCGCCAGAACGCGCCCGCGTCGGGCGTGCCCACCGGCTTGCCTTCGTACAGAATGCTGGTGGCGCCGTAGATCAGCGGTCCGTAGACGATGTAGCTATGGCCAACGACCCAGCCCACGTCGGAGGCTGTCCACCACACCTCGCCCGGCGCGATGCCATAGAGGTTCTTCATCGACCAGTGCAACGCCACGCAGTAGCCGCCATTGTCGCGCACCACGCCCTTGGGCTGCCCCGTCGTGCCCGATGTGTAGAGGATGTAGAGCGGATCGGTGGCTTGCACCGGCACGCAGGCCGCGTGCGGCTTGCCAGGCACGAACGTCGCCCAGTCAAGATCGCGCCCGTCGACCATCGTGGCCGGGCCTTGCGGGCGCTGCAGGATCAGGCAATGCGCCGGCTTGTGTTTGGCCAGTTCCAGTGCCTGATCGAGCAGCGGTTTGTATTCGACGATCCGGCCAGGTTCGATGCCGCATGACGCCGCCAGCACCAGCTTGGGTGCGCAGTCGTCGATACGCGAGACGAGTTCCTTGGCCGCAAAGCCGCCGAACACCACCGAATGGACGGCACCCAGCCGCGCGCAGGCCAGCATCGCCATCGCCGCTTCGGGGATCATCGGCATGTAGATGATGACGCGGTCGCCCTTGCCGACGCCCAGCGCCGCGATGGCGCCGGCCAGCTCGGCCGTGGCATCGCGGAATTCGCGATAGGTGTAACGCCGCTTGGTGCCGGTGACCGGCGAATCGTAGATCAGCGCCAGCCGATCGCCGTGGCCGGCATCGACATGGCGGTCGAGTGCATTGTGGCAGGTGTTGAGTTCGCCGCCGGGAAACCAGCGGTAGAACGGCGGTGCATTGTCGTCGAGCGCACGGTCCGGCCGGCGATACCAGTCGATCGCGGCGGCCTGCTCCAGCCAGAAGCCTTCGCGATCCTTGAGCGAGCGGGCGTGCAGGGCACGGTAGATGTCACCCACGGCCATGGCGGCGTTCCTCTTTGGCATTCCTTGTCTTCACGCTTAGCGGCCCTGGCATCGATCGGCAATGGTACCCTGACGGCGCGAAATGCCGCGATGGGAGGAAACACGTGCTCAGACTTGCCGCCAGCGTCGTCGCCATCCTGTTTGCCGTCCTGTCACAAGCTGCCGCACAGCAGAATTTTCCCAACAAACCGCTGCGCATCGTCGTGCCCTACGGGCCGGGCGGCTCGGCCGATCAGGTCATCCGCCTTTATGCCGAGAAGCTGTCGCCGGCGCTGGGCCAGCAAGTCATCATCGAGAACAAGCCCGGCGCCTCCGGTGGCGTCGGCGCCCAGATGGTGAGCAGCGCGCCACCCGACGGCTACACGTTGCTGTTGGCGCCGACGGCGGTGCTCGCCATTACGCCGATTGTCCGCAAGACCAACTACGATCCGGCCGATCTCACGCCGATTGCGCGGCTCTCGACGCCACTGCTGGTGGTGACCCTGACCAACGAGCTCGGCGTCAAGACGTGGCCCGAATTCGTCGCGCTCGCCAAAGCCAACCCCGGCAAGTACTGGTTCGGCTCCTCCGGCCTGGGCACGATCACCCACCTGACCGGCGAGGTGCTGACGCGTACCGCCGGTATCCAGATGCAGCATGCGCCCTACAAGACCATCGTCGATGCCGTCGGCGACGTCATGAGCGGCCGCATCCATATGGTGTTCGATCCGTCCTTTCTGCCGCAGGCCAAGGCCGGCAAGGTGCGCGCCATGCTGGTGGCCGACAAGGAGCGCATGGCCGATATCCCCGACACGCCGACGGCCGATGAGCTGGGTCTCGACCTCAAGGGCTTCCGCGCCCGCAGCTGGTTCGGCCTGTTCGGCCCCAAAGGCATGCCCACGGACGTCGTCGAACGCCTGTCGACCGAGCTGGGCAAGATCGCGCAATCGCCCGATCTGCAGCAGAAGCTATTGATGGTGGCGCAGCGCGCCGAGCATCAGCCGCACGATGCCTTCGTGCGCCAGGTCGCGGACGACACCGCGTTCTTCACCGCGCTGCTGCGCGAGCTGAACATGAAACTGGACTAACTGAGGAAGGGCCCCCGCCGCGTCCTGGTGGCGGATGTTCGGTTGCCCGGCATTCACCGCGGACGCGTGGCCAGTTCGCGATTGGCGTCTTCAAAGAAGGCGATCAGCGCGACGGCGTTCATGCCGCGCCGGCACGCTGCCTCGACAAGGGGCATGATGATTCCGGCAGCCCCCTCCTTCTTGTCCACCAGCGCCTTCTGCAGATCGGACGGGCGGAGTTTTGCTGACGGTATGCCTTCCTGAGCCTGGCGCACGTCGACGGCTTGCCGCACCGCGGCCTGGTTGACCTGGTCATCCGACACGCGGGGCGTCGGAGGCTCCTTGCCTGGCAGCTTCTCGATATTGAGCACGCCTGATGCCCGCGATCTGTCGGCGGCAATGCGGTCCAGCAACAGACGGCCATTTGCCTGGTCGAAATAGGGCAGCAGATCCGTGATGAGCTGAGAGCAGCCGGCGTCGCGTCGACGCTGATCGAGCAACGCGTTTTCGTAGGTTGTCATTTCGCTGCGCAGCTGCGCGTTGCCCTGACGATGCTGAGCCAACCGGGCCTCGAGATCGGCAGCCCACCTCAGCAGTTCCTCGAGCGCTTCCGTTGTTCGCAGGGCTGCGACCGCCAACACGATGTTTTCCACTGCCCAATAGGAAACGTCCTGGCGTACCGGGCCCTCGTTGACCACGGCGCTCACCAGGGTGCGCAGACTCCGCAGCAACTCGTCGCGCCGATGCCGCAATTCCTCGCTCATGGCGGCAAGGTTCGCTTTCTCGTCGCTCAGCGTGCCGGCATTGACGACATCGTTTGCCGTCACCGACAGTGACGGGCTCGGCGGCGACGGCAGCGGAGACCCGAGCCCGCGACGGTCCGGATAGCGCCGCGGCGGCGCAACCTGCCGCAGATAGCGTTCGGCTTCCGACGGAGTCTCCGGCTGCCGGCGAATGCTGTTTCTTTCGCGCTCCGCCGCCGCGAGGTCGACACCCAGGTGCGCCAGCTTGCGGATGGCGGCGACCAGCTTCTCCCGTTCGACGGCGCCAACCTTGTCCTTACCCAGCAGCGCTTCCAGCTCCTGCAAGGCCGCGATGTCGTCCCTCAGTTGGGCCATGGCCTGCCGGTCGCTGCCCAAAGTCCGCAGCGACGCGCTTGCGTTGAGGATCGCGCGCTGCAGTCCTACGTGCCCGGCATCGAGCGAATTGGTGAACGGAAATCCGAGAACGACGGTCAGGAAGAGTCCAACGCCGGCGATATAGTGCGCGATCCGGGTGATCGGGCCATTTCCGCTTACGAACGGAACGCCGAAATACAGCACCACGTTGGCGATCAAAGTGATGATGGGCACGTAGGCGGCGACGTCGTGGTAGAGAAACAGGAGACCCTGGATGATGATCTCGTCGGTACTCTGCAGACCGCGTTGGCTGGACCCGATGGGCCCATAACGCAGGCCCGTATATCCCAGATAGGTTTCCAGCATCATCAGGCAGAAGAACGCCGCGAACGCTCCGACAAGCAACGCCAGTCCTCGATCGTGTCGAATGAGAGGGAACAGCGGCGCCGTAAAGAAAAAGACGCCGACCAGAACGGCCCACCACGAAACGGTGAATCCCTCGGCAACGACATGGGCGCCAAGCCAGGCGCTGGTGACCACCGCCCCGACCCACCAGACCGGCGTCGGTGCGGCCCATATCGCCGGCGCGTGTTTCGGCTTTTCGTCAGCGACCACAACTGCCTCCCCCAAAGCAGCCCGACCCGCCAAGCGCCGAATACTAGCACATCTTACGCGAGCACCGCAGAGCGTTCGGAACCGCGCGCTGTCCGGCGCGTTTTCTTGGGTAGAGGCAGGACAAAGACATGCTTGTCGATTTCATCATCGCGGAGCTGCTGATCTGGGCGGTGATGGTCGTACTGTTTCCCCCAACCGTCGCTATCGTCGGCGCGCTCACCAGGCGCATGTCGCTGCCAACGCCCCGGCACGCCCGCCGCAAGCGCCGGATGAAGCCCGCACCGACGGGATTGCGTGATCGCGCCTTGTCCACGATTGCACGCCAGCGCCGCCGCCCCATGCCGTCCGTCAAAGTCCCGCTGCGTCCCTAGAAACGCACGCGGCGGCTGGTCGATGTAACGACTTTGTGCAAGATTGCCGGCCGGTCGAAGTTGTGTGGGGATCGGCAGGCATGGCCAGGGGCAAGGCAAGCGGCAAGAGCGGGCGGACCAAGGCGCCGAAGAAGGGCACCGGCGCTGCCCGCAAAGGGTCCACGGGCAAGTCGGCCAAAGCGGCAGTTAAAAAGAAGACAGCAGCCAAGCGCGCCGCCGCCAAGGTGCCGGCGCCGCCGCGTAAGCCGGCCATACCGGCGGGACGCCCGACGGGCCCGCGCCGGCCGGTCAAGGCACGCTCCGCCGTGGGCCGCGGGCCATCACCGCGGCCGGTTTCGGGCAAGCACCCGCCGGCAATGCCACGCAACATCTACGAGCGCGATCTCGACCGCAATCCCGCCAACTTCGCGCCGCTGACACCGCTGCAGTTCCTCGAACGCTCGGCCAGCGTCTATCCCGATCACCCGTCGCTCGTCCATGGGCCGCGCCGCTACACCTGGAGCCAGACCTACGCACGCTGCCGGCAACTTGCTTCGGCGCTGGAGAAGAGCGGCATCGGGCTGGGCGATACGGTCACCATCATGGCGCCCAACGTGCCCGAGATGTACGAGGCGCACTTCGGCGTGCCGATGGTGGGCGCCGTGTTGAACTCGCTCAACACGCGGCTCGACGCGGCGATGCTGGCGTTCATCCTCGACCACAGCGAGACCAAGCTGCTGATCGTCGACCGCGAGTATCATCGCGTGATGAACGACGCCCTGGCCCAGGCCAAGGTCAAGCCGCTGGTGGTCGATATCGACGACGCGCAGTGCGATGACCGTGCACCGATCGGCAGCACGACCTACGAAGACTTCATCGCCGACGGCGACGCCGACTTCGCCTGGTCGTACCCGGCACACGAATGGAACGCCATCACGCTGAACTACACGTCGGGCACGACGGGCGACCCCAAGGGCGTCGTCTTCAGCCATCGCGGCGCGACGCTCTCGGCCTATGGCAACGCCACGCAGTGGGCGATGGGCATGCACCCGCGCTATCTGTGGACGCTGCCGATGTTCCACTGCAACGGCTGGTGCTTTCCGTGGACCCTGGCCCTGGTCGCCGGCACCAGCGTGTGCCTGCGACGCATCAACGCCAAGACCATCTTCGATTCCATCGCCGACCACGACGTCACGCATATGTGTGGCGCGCCGGTGATCCTCGGCTTCATCATCAATGCCACCGACGAGGAACGTCGGGCGCCGGAACGCACCGTCGAGTTCATGACCGCCGCCGCACCGCCGCCGGCTGCCGTCTTGGAAGCTGTCGAAAAGCAGGGTTTTCACATCACGCACGTGTATGGCCTGACCGAGGTCTATGGCCCAGCGACAATCTGCGCCTGGCACGATGACTGGGACGACCTTGAAAGCGCCGAGCGTGCCCGCCTGAAGGCACGCCAGGGTGTGCGATACGCGGCGGAGGACGCCGTTACGGTGATGGATCCGGCGACATTGACGCCGGTGCCCCGCGACGGTTCGACGATGGGCGAGGTGTTCATCCGCGGTAACCTCGTCATGAAGGGGTACCTCAAGAACCCCAGCGCGACGCAGGCGGCGTTCGCCGGCGGCTGGTTCCGTTCCGGCGACCTGGGCGTGATGCATGCCGATGGCTACATCGAACTGCGTGACCGCTCCAAGGACATCATCATCTCGGGCGGCGAGAACATCTCGACCATCGAGGTCGAAGGCGTTCTCTTCAAGCATCCCGCCGTATTGGATGCCGCCGTCGTGGCACGGCCCGACGAAAAGTGGGGCGAGACGCCGTGCGCCTTCATCGTGTTGAAGCCGGGCATGGCGGCGACGGAAGACGACATCATTGCCTATTGCCGCGCCAACATGGCGGGCTTCAAGATCCCGCGCACGGTGGTTTTCCGCGACCTGCCCAAAACCTCGACCGGCAAGGTGCAGAAATTCGTGCTGCGCGACTGGGCGAAGAAGCTTTAGTCGCGCGGCCGCGCTCACACGACTGTCATCCCCACAGGCAGCGCGGGATGACAGCGCGCGTCACCCTGCCCGACCGACGCCATAATTGGCCGCATAAAATGGCGCGCAGCGGGGATATGCCGTCGCGTTGAGGCGTAGACTGATACGAGCGCCCTGCGATGGAGGAATCGCGCCGTGCCCGGCACGACATTGGTCCGCACGACGCTGACGGGGGTGAGGCCGCTGGGAGTGCGCGGCGAGCCCCTGCACCACGCCCAGGCCCAGCTGCGCGCCGTCATCCGGCGCCGCCTCGACGAACGCCATTTCCATCTGCTCGCCGAACCGCAGCCCCACGATCTCGGCGGCCGCATCGACTGGTACTCCGAGCACAGCGGCGATGTCCGACCCATCACCGCCCTGACCGAGCCCGAGCGCGATGCCGTCCGCAACGACATCGATACCCTGCTCGCCGATATCGACCGTCTCGGCCAGTCCCTCGAAACCGGCACCACCGAAGACGGCCGCCTCGCCGGCAGGTCCCTGCGGCTGGCCGCCAAGCGCCCTTCCGACGACTACCTCTTCCTGGTCGGCGATCAGCCCGTCGTCGTCTGCTGGGGATACGACACACAGGCCGCCGGCGCCGTCCTGCCGCCCGCCTTCGTGCCGTCCCCTACCGTCGCCGCCCCACCGCCGCCGCCGCCATCTCTGGCGCCGCCGCCGGCGATCGCCCTGGCGCCCGCCGGTGCCGCCGTCCTGCGCCAGCGCTTCCCGTGGCTGTTCTGGCTGCTCGCCGGCCTGCTCACCATCCTCATCCTGCTGCTGGCATCCTGGCTGCTGCGGCAGTGCATGCCGGTGCCGCCCGATACGCGCGTCACCGAACTGCCCCGGCCGCCGGCGCCGCCGCCCGAGCCACCACCACCCGATCCCACGGTGGGCCTCAAGGGCGATCTCGACAGTGCGCGCGACGAGGAAGGCCGGCTGAAGGTCACCCTGGCAGCGCTGCGGGATGAACTCAGCAAGCGCCACAGCCAGTGCAAGGCCCCCGAACCGCCCAAGCCACCGGAACCACCCAAACCGCCGGTGGTCGAGAAGAAGCCCGAGCCCAAGGTGGCGGACAAGAAACCCGACCCGCCGCCCAAGCCACCCGATGATCGCATGCGCATGCCGAAGGCGCCCTCCAACGACTACTCCTTCCTCAAAGGCTGCTGGCGCACGGATACGTTCAAGCACGGGCCGCGTATTCCGCCCGGTTACGCGACCTATTGCTTCGACGCCAACGGCCGCGGCTCGATGGAATTCCGATTCAACGACGGCACCACCTGCCGTGCACCGGCGACCGCGCGCTTCTCGGGCGGCACGCTGCGCGTGGTCGACGCCGACACCACGTGTTCGCCGCGCGGCACCTGGGCGCAGGACCGCCTCGACTGCACGGCCGGCGCCGACGGCGTCGCCTACTGCCGCGGCGAGAACCGCACCGAGCGCTGGACCGTCAATCTGCACCGGACGGGAAGTTGAGGAATACGCGATCGCACCGACGCGTTTGCGACATGGTTATGCCCTTCTGTCGCCACGGGGCAGGTGCAGTCTGACGGCATAAACTGGAGGAAGAATGCCCAGCAACGCCACGCTCGTCCGCACGACCCAGTTCGGTGCGCGACCGCTTGGCGTGCGGGGCGAGCCGCTGCACAACACGCACGCCCAGATCCGCGACGTGGTGCGCCGCCGCCTGGGCGCACGGCACTATCACCTGCTGGCCGAGCCGCAGGCCTATCCCGCCACAGGACGGATCGACTGGTATGCCGATGGTGCGCCGGTGCATGCGGCAACCGACCTGCCGGAGGCAGAACGCGATGCGCTGCGCGCCGAGATCGACGGCATGCTGGCCGACATCGATCAACTCGGCTCGCAACTCGAACGATCGACCGGTGAAGACGCGCGCCTGGCCGGACGGGCCTTGCACCTGGCCACCAAACGGCCCGATGACGACGCTTATCTCTTCCGGGTCGGTGACCAGCCGGTCGTGATCTGCTGGGGCTACGATGGCGAGACGGTGGGTGCGATCCTGCCGCCGGCCTTCCTGCCCAGCACCACAACCACGGCCGCGCCGCCGCCAGCGCCGCCACCGCCCGTCGCGATGCCGGCGGCTGTCGTCGCGGCAGCACCGGCCGTGGCGCGCAGCCGCTTCCCCTGGCTGGCGGCATTGCTGGTCGGGCTGCTCGGCATCCTGCTGATCCTGGGCACGTCCTATGGACTGCGCCTGTTCCTGCCGGTGCCACCCGATACGCAGGTCACCGAATTGCCGCCGGAGCCGCCACCTGCGCCACCGCCGGCGCCGCCCGATCCGACGCTTGATCTGAAAGCGGCGATCGACGGCGAGCGCGATCGCGAGGGCAAGTTGAAGACGTCGCTGGCCTCCCTGCGCGATGAGTTCCAGCAGCGGCAGGCACAATGCAAGGCTCCCGAGCCACCGCCAAAGCCGGAACCACCCAAGCCGCCGGTCGCCGAGAAGAAGCCCGAGCCCAAACCGGCCCCCAAGCCCAAACCCCAGGTCGCGGAGAAAGCGCCGGCGCCGCCGCCGCAGCCCAAGGCGCCACCGGTGACACAGCCGCCGCCCGGCATGCTGCCGTGCAACGCCGACACCGCCAGCGGTGGCGCCGGCGTGACGCGCAACCGTCACTATGTCGGCGACAAGCCCGGCACCGTGGTCATTCGCTACAACATGAAAATGATTCCCGACCAGATGAACGTCTACTATCGCGGACGCCTGGTCGCGACCACGAACCGCCCGACCAGTTTCCGCGGCACGCTCACGTTCCCCTTCACGCCCGAGGCGGGAGACCACTCGGTCACGGTCGAGGTCGTCGGCCCCAGCCTGGGGACGGAATGGATCTATCGATTGGACTGCCCGCAGTAAGAGGCGCACCGCCCGGCCGCCGCTGCACCATGTCTTGAACACGCCACGCCGCACCCGCATTCTGCCGCTATGGCCGGAACAACCCTGGTTCGCACGACAATGGTGGGCGTCCGCCCGCTGGGCGTCCGCGGCGAGCCGCTGCACCACGCGCAAGCGCAGATCCGCGGTGTGATCCGACGGCGGCTGGGCGACCGTCACTATCATCTGCTGGCCGAGCCGCAGCCCCACGATCTCGGCGGCCGCATCGACTGGTACAGCGAACGCGACGGCGCCGTGCAACCGCTGTCGGCGCTGTCCGACGTCGAACGCGACACGGCCCGGGCCGACATCGATACATTGCTGGCCGACATCGATCGGCTGGGTCAAAGCCTGGAAGCGAGCCCCACCGACGATGGTCGTCTCGCCGGCAGATCGCTGCGGCTGGCCGCCAAGCGTCCCTCCGACGATTATCTCTTCCTGATCGGTGACCAGCCGATCGTCGTCTGCTGGGGCTATGACACCGAGGCCGCCGGTGCCGTGCTGCCCGGCGCCTTCCTGCCGACAAGCACGGTGGCGCCGACGCCGCCATCACCGCCACCACCGCAGCCGCCGCCCTTTGCACCGGCGCCGGCCGTTGTCGTTGGACCACCGGCGACAGCACTGTTGCGCGAGCGTTTTCCGTGGCTGTTCTGGCTGCTGGCCGGCCTGCTCGCCATCGCCATCCTGCTGCTGGCGTCGTACCTGTTGCGCCAGTGCATGCCGGTGCCGCCCGACATGCGGGTGACCGAACTGCCGCCCGAACCACCGCCGCCGGCGCCGCCGCCACCACCGGATCCAACCATCGCCCTGCAGCGCGATCTCGATGGCGCACGCGACGGTGAGGGCAAGCTGAAAGCCACGCTGGCATCGCTGCGCGACGAACTGAACAAGCGTTACCAGGCATGCCGGCCACCCGAGCCGCCACCCAAACCGCCCGAGCCACCGAAACCGCCGCCGGTGGTCGAGCGCAAACCGCCACCGCCGCCGGCCAAGCCCCCCGACCTGCCGGAGGATCGCTGGAAGAGGGGCGACCTGGCCCTGCTGCAGGGCTGCTGGCGCCTGGGCCGCGACGCGCAGACCAATCTGCGGCAGCCCAACGGACAGGTCGTGCGCGGCTACGATCGGGCGGGCCGCATCTGCTTCGGCGCCAATGGCCAGGGCACGCGCGAGAAATCCAGCGAATTCCCTGGCCTGCCGCCCATCCGCTGCCGTGCGCCGGTCAGGGCGTCGTTCCAAGGCGACGGCACGTTGCGTACGACCCAGCCGCGCGTCACGTGCGAGCCGTCGCAATTCTTCTGGACCGACCAGCCGAACTACCTGACCTGCCGACGCGTCAGCGACACCGTCGCGCTGTGCCGCGACAATTTGGGTGCCGAGCACGAGTTCCGCCGCGAGGGTGCATAGACAATCCTCAGCTTTGTCATATTCGACAGGCTATGCTGAACGCACTGCTGTGATGGTCGAGATTGGTTGATGCCCGGCACGACATTGGTCCGCACGACGCTGACGGGGGTGAGGCCGCTGGGAGTGCGCGGCGAGCCCCTGCACCACGCCCAGGCCCAGCTGCGCGCCGTCATCCGGCGCCGCCTCGACGAACGCCATTTCCATCTGCTCGCCGAACCGCAGCCCCACGATCTCGGCGGCCGCATCGACTGGTACTCCGAGCACAGCGGCGATGTCCGACCCATCACCGCCCTGACCGAGCCCGAGCGCGATGCCGTCCGCAACGACATCGATACCCTGCTCGCCGATATCGACCGTCTCGGCCAGTCCCTCGAAACCGGCACCACCGAAGACGGCCGCCTCGCCGGCAGGTCCCTGCGGCTGGCCGCCAAGCGCCCTTCCGACGACTACCTCTTCCTGGTCGGCGATCAGCCCGTCGTCGTCTGCTGGGGATACGACACACAGGCCGCCGGCGCCGTCCTGCCGCCCGCCTTCGTGCCGTCCCCTACCGTCGCCGCCCCACCGCCGCCGCCGCCATCTCTGGCGCCGCCGCCGGCGATCGCCCTGGCGCCCGCCGGTGCCGCCGTCCTGCGCCAGCGCTTCCCGTGGCTGTTCTGGCTGCTCGCCGGCCTGCTCACCATCCTCATCCTGCTGCTGGCATCCTGGCTGCTGCGGCAGTGCATGCCGGTGCCGCCCGATACGCGCGTCACCGAACTGCCCCGGCCGCCGGCGCCGCCGCCCGAGCCACCACCACCCGATCCCACGGTGGGCCTCAAGGGCGATCTCGACAGTGCGCGCGACGAGGAAGGCCGGCTGAAGGTCACCCTGGCAGCGCTGCGGGATGAACTCAGCAAGCGCCACAGCCAGTGCAAGGCCCCCGAACCGCCCAAGCCACCGGAACCACCCAAACCGCCGGTGGTCGAGAAGAAGCCCGAGCCCAAGGTGGCGGACAAGAAACCCGACCCGCCGCCCAAGCCACCCGATGATCGCATGCGCATGCCCACAGCCCCGTCAAACGACTACTCGTTCCTGAAGGGCTGTTGGCGCACGGACTTCTTCCGACATTCGCCATCGCATGTCGGCGGCACCAGCACCTACTGTTTCGACGCCAACGGCCGCGGGACCCTGACCTTCAGGCGGTCCACGGGCGAGACCTGTCGCGCGCCCGCGCGCGCCCAGTTCTCGGGCAACACGCTGCGCATCGTCGATTCAGATACCCGCTGCAGCGACGGAACCCAGTGGTATGCCGACTATCTCGACTGCCGCTCCGAGCAGGGCAACGTGGCACGCTGCAGTGGCCAATCGCAGGCCAACCGCTGGTCCGTCAACCTGCACCGGGTCAATTGACGGATTATCTCGCGTCACGCGTGTGAAGTCTCTTGAGACCGGCCCAGTCACAGCCCATTCTGGCCGCAGTCTTGAGTGAACCCTCGTGATGGCCGGAGCCACCCTCGTTCGAACAACGCTGGCCGGCGTGCGCCCCCTGGGCGTCCGCGGTGAGCCGCTACACCACGCCGAAGCACAGATCCGTGCCGTCATTCGCCGCCGGCTGGGCGACCGCCATTTTCACCTGCTGGCCGAACCCGAGCCGCATGATCTGGGTGGCCGCATCGACTGGTACAGCGGTTGCCACGGACCGATCCAGGCCATCACCGACCTGCCGGAAGGTGCCCGCAGCGCCGCGCGCGGCGACATCGATGCTCTGCTGGCCGACATCGACCGACTGGGCCAAAGCCTGGAAACAGCCGCCTCCGACGATGGCCAGCTCGCCGGACGCGCCTTGCGGCTGGCCGCCAAGCGGCCGTCCGACGATCACCTCTTCCTGGTCGGCGACCAGCCCGTCATCGTCTGCTGGGGCTATGACATTCAGGCGGCCGGCGCCGTGCTGCCTGGCGCCTTCCTGGCCGGCTCCCAACCTCCTGCGCCACCGCCGCTGCCGGCCGCCCTCTCACCACCGATACCGCAACCGCTGGTCATGGCGCCGGCCGGCGCCGCGGCCGTCGTGCTGCGCGAGCGCTTTCCGTGGCTGTTCTGGCTGCTGGCCGGCCTGCTCGCCATCCTGGCTCTGCTGGTGGCGTCCTGGCTGTTGCGTCAATGCATGCCGGTGCCGCCCAACCTGCAGGTCACCGAGCTGCCCGCCCCACCGGCACCGCCGCCCGAACCGCCGCCACCCGACCCCACGGTCGGCCTGCAGGGTGACATCGACAGCGCCCGGCGCAATGAGGACAGGTTGAAGGCAACGCTGGCCTCGCTGCGCGACGAACTGGAGCGCCGCACCCTGGCATGCCGGCCGCCAACGCCGCCGGCGCCGCCACCCGTACCGGATCGGCCCCAGGCCGCCACCAAACCCGGCGATGTGCTGCGCCTACCCGAGAAGCCGACCAACGACTATTCCTTCCTCAAGGGCTGCTGGCGCGGCGACCAGTTCCGCTACACGCCCCGTCATCCGCGCGGCGCGCACACCTACTGCTTCGACGAGAACGGCAACGGCAAGCTGATCTTCCGCTGGCAGAACGGCGTTACCTGCGAGGCACCGGCCCGGGCGCGCTACGAAGGCGGCACCCTGCGCATCACCGACGCCGATACGACCTGTGCCGACGGCACGCGCTGGACGCAGGACCGCCTGGTCTGTCGCGCCGGCGCCGGCAACGTTGCGCAGTGCAGCGGCGAGACCAACATGCATTTGCCGGACCAGGGCGTCACGCGCGACCGCCCGACGCACTTCACCGTGCGCCTGCACAAACAGTAAGGCAGGGGATAGCCGTTTTTCGGGTGAATCGCCCGGTGTCGTAGCCCGATCGTGACGAGGTCAGGCTACGCCCGCAGCCGCTGTTGTCAGCGGAGGCGCCGGCCGCAACGGGCAGGCGCCCTTGATGAGCTAATGACTCGCCAGTTCGGCGATCTCATCCTTAAGTCGCAATTTCTTCTTCTTCAGTTCCTGCAGCACTTCATCGTCGGGATGGGGTCGAGTGACTTCGTCGTGGATGGCTTGTTCGAGCGCGGCGTGCCGCGATTTGAGGGTCTCGATCCGATCCATGAGGCTCATTGGCTTTCCTCCGGTGCTGACCCGACGTAAGGACTATACACACGTCCCATGGGAGTCGATATGGGGTCGACCGAAATTGGGGACAAGATCGCGGGGATGCGGCTAATCTGCCTCGGGAAAGTACAGCAATCATGACCTATCCGGCACGGCTCATCATCGGCATCTCGGGTGCTTCCGGGGTGATCCATGGCGTGCGTTTGCTGCAGCTTCTGCAACCGCTGCCGATCGAGACGCATCTGGTGATGACCAAGACGGCCGAGGTCACGCTGGCCCACGAAACCGACTGGAAGGTCAAGGACGTCAAGACGCTGGCCGATCACGTCCACGCGCCGGGCGATCTCGCGGCCCCGATCTCCAGCGGCTCGTTCAAGACCATGGGCATGGTGATCGCACCGTGCTCGATGCGCAGCCTGGGCGAGATCGCGACCGGCATCTCGAGCTCGCTGCTGACGCGCGCCGCCGATGTCGTGCTCAAGGAACGCCGCAAGCTGGTGCTGTTGCCGCGCGAGACGCCGCTGCATGCCGTGCACCTGCGCAACATGGCCACGGTAGCGGAACTCGGCGCCATCATCGCACCGCCATTGCCGGCGTTTTACAACCGGCCGCAGACGATCGAGGATATTGTCAACCATACCGCCGGTCGGGTGCTGGACCTGTTCGACATCGACCCGGGCGTGGTGAAACGATGGGGTGAATCAGGGTAAGCCCATGCCGAGCGATCCTGCCGTTCCGTTCGACAGCATCATCAGCCTGGCCGCCCACCTGGTGTCGATCCCGTCCCGCGCTGGAATCGATCCCACCGCGCCTGTTCTGAACGCCGCCGCCGCGTGGTTGACACAGCACGGGCTGCCCCCGACGTGGCTGCGCAATGCGCAAGAACGGCCGGTTGCCCTGCTGGTGCGCATCGACGGCGCGGAACCAGGTCCCGCGATCTGCTTGAATGCCTGTATCGATACCGCACCGTTTGGCGACGAGAATCGCTGGCGCCTCAGTCCCACCGCCGGCGTGGTGGACGGCGGCAAATTGTGGGGCCGCGGCGCCGCCGACTCCAAGATGGGCGTCGCCATCCTGTCGCACGTCGCGCACTTCCTGGCGACGACGGCAGCACTGCCGCGCGGCACGGTCTACGTCCTGTTCGATGCCGACGAGCACACGGGTGAATTCGGTGGCGTGAAAGCCTTCCTGAAGCAGGCCTCGCCAAAACCGCAGGCGGCGGCATTGGGCTATCCCGGCGATGACAGCCTGACCCTCGGCTCGCGTGGCTTCCTGCGCGTCAAGCTTCACGTCTCGGGACAGTCCGGTCATTCGGGCGCCGTCACCGACCGTGGCGTGAACGCCATCAGCAAGGCCGCCGCGCTCGTCGCCGCCATCGACAGCCGGCCACCACAGGGTGCTGCCGACACCCTGTTCGCCTTCGGACCCTGCGCCACGGTCACCCGAATCGAGGGCGGCGAAGGCTTCAGCCAGATCCCCGACCGCGTGGCGTGCAACCTCGACATTCGCCTGACACCGGGATTCGATCACGAGGCCGCGCATGCCTGGCTGGGCGCCATCATCGACCATGTCGATGCCGCGTTGCCGTCACCAGGGCCGACCCGGATCGAACCGGTCGAGCACTGGCCGCCTTACGCCGTCGCCACCGATCATCCGCTGGTCACCGCGTTCCTGCAGGCCAGCCGCCAGTCGTTCGGCCACGACCTGCCGCCCCTGGTGTGTGGTCCATCCAACATCGGCAATTATCTGGCTGCGCACGGCGTTGCGACCATCTGCGCGCCCGGCGTCGCCTGCGCCAACATCCACGGCACCGACGAATGCGCCGATCTGTCGACGGTGAGCAGCGTCTACAAGATGTACTGTGCCGCCGTGCCGGACTTCCTGCAGCGATGCGCTGCCGTAACACCTGGGAGCGCGGGCGTCTCGCCCGCTCATGTCAGGCAAGGCTTCGCTTGATGCGGGCGGGACGCCCATAGGCGCTAACTTAGCATTGGACAGCGGGAACGAGTTGAGATTCAAAGAGGTAGGGG
>NZ_VOHA01000030.1 GCF_007859315.1 Reyranella sp. CPCC 100927 | reverse complement strand
GAGAAAACTGTTACCCATGTGGTGAGCACAAACTGTTACCCATGTTGCGGCTGAAGACCTTCGGCCACCTCCCCCAGCGAAGCTGGGGGAGGGTTCAGCTCTTCTCCCACTTTTGGGCCGCTGCATCGTCGTCGCCGTGCGCGTCGACCCACTGCTCGCCCTTGGGCGTCTCTTCCAACTTCCAGAACGGCGCCTTGGTCTTGAGCCAGTCGATCAGGAAGCGGCAGGCATCGAAGGCGGCGTCGCGATGTGGCGAGGCGGTCAGCACCAGCACGATGCGCTCGCCCGGCTCGAGCCGGCCGTGGCGGTGCACGATCAACGTGGCATCGAGCGGCCAGCGCCGATGCGCCTCGGCGTCGATGTCGGCCAGCGCTTTCTCGGTCACGCCAGGCCAGTGCTCCAGGGTCATCGCCTGCACCGTGTCGCGATGATAGCCCTCGCGCACATGCAGATCGCGCACCAGCCCGATGAAGCTCACCACGGCGCCGATGCGCGGGGTGTCGCGCGTCAGCGCATCGATCTCGGCGCCGACATCGAAATCCTCGCGCTGCAGGCGGATGGCCATATCAGGGCTCAGCCGCCGGTGAAGGGCGGGAAAAACGCAACTTCGCGCGCACCCGTGATCGCGGCGTCGAACTGCACGACCTGCTGATCGACGGCGGCGCCGAAGATCTTGGCTTCGCTGAAGGCCTCGGCATGCCGCGGGCTGCGCTGCGACAGCCAGTCGACCAGATGCTGCACCGTGCGCACGTCGTCGGGCAGGACCACGTCTTCCTCGGCGACACCGGTCTTCTGCCGCAGCCAGGCGAAATACTTCACCTTCACGACGCTCTCCCGTCGGCCGGCCGCTTGTCGTCCTCGGATCGTGGCGGCGATGCCGGTCGCGGCGGTGGCACGGCGGCGGGATCGTCGAGCATGTGCTTTAGCCCGGTCCGCAGATAGTCGTAGCCGGTCCACAGCGTGAGCGCCGCCGCGAACCACAGCAGCGCCAGGCCCAGCAGCATCACCCAGTCCGGTCCGGCATTGCCGACCAGCAGGACGCACAGCGCCGCCATCTGGATCGCGGTCTTCCATTTCGCGGCATTGCTGACCGGCAGGCTGACGCGCAGCTCGGCCAGGAATTCGCGCAAGCCCGAGACCAGGATCTCGCGGCACAGGATGATCAGGGCCGGGATCACATGCACGCCCCGCAGCGTCTCGAAGGCGCACAGCAGCAACAGCACCGACGCCACCAGCAGCTTGTCGGCAATCGGATCCAGGAAGCGGCCCAGCCGCGAGACCTGCTGCCAGCGCCGCGCCAGCCAGCCGTCGAAATAGTCGGTCACGCTGGCGATGAAGAACAGCACGGCCGCCGTCCATTGCGCCCAGCCGCGATCGAGCCAGAACGACGCGACGACCAGCGGAATCGCCGCGATGCGTGCCAGGGTCAGCAGGTTGGGCAGGTTGAACAGCATCGATCTGCGGTGAGTGGCGGGGGTGCCGACTCTAGCCGCCGCTTCGGAAGTGGTCATAGATTTTCTTCGCCATGGTGCGTGAGACGCCGGGTACGGCCTGCAGGTCCTCCAGCGTCGCCGTCGCGACGGCACGGGCCGAGCCGAAATGATTGAGCAGGGCCCGCTTGCGGCTGGCGCCGATGCCGGGCACCTCGTCCAGTCCGGAACGCGAGATGCCCATCGAGCGCCGCGTACGGTGGGTGCCGATGGCGAAGCGGTGGGCCTCGTCGCGCAGGCGCTGCAGGAGATAGAGCACGGGATCGCGCGGCTCGAGCGCGAACGGCGGGCGGCCCGGCATGAAGAAACGCTCGCGGCCGGCGTCGCGGTCGGGGCCCTTGGCGATGGAGACCAGCGCCACGTCGTCGACGGCGAGCTCGGTGAAGACCTCCAGGGCGACATTGAGCTGGCCCAGTCCGCCGTCGATCAGCACCAGGTCGGGCCACAGGCCTTTGTCGCGCTCCGGATCCTCCTTCAGCGCGCGCTTGAAGCGCCGGGTCAGCACCTCGCGCATCATGCCGAAATCGTCGCCGGCGGTGATGGTGCCCGCCGCGATGTCATCGGGCGTCGGCACAGTGCCGGGCGCGGCGGCGGTGCGGATGTTGAACTTGCGGTACTGGTTCTTGTTGAAGCCTTCGGGACCGGCCACGATCATGCCGCCGACCGCGTCGCTGCCCTGGATGTGGCTGTTGTCGTAGACCTCGATGCGCTGCGGCGGCGCCTCCAGCCCGAATACCTGCGCCACGCCGTCCAGCAGCTTGCGCTGCGAGGCGCTTTCGGCGACGCGTCGGCCCAGGGCCTCGCGCGCGTTACCCAGCGCATGCTCCATCAGGTCGCGGCGCGGCCCGCGCTGCGGGCAGATGATCTCGATGCGCCGGCTGGCGCTCAGCGACAATGCCGCAGCCAGCAGATCGGCCTCGGGCAGCGCGTGGCTCACCAGGATCTCGCGCGGCACCGGGCGGCCGCTGTAGAACTGGCCGACGAAGGACGACAGGATCTCGCCGATCTCCAGCTCCTTGCCGTGGCTCGGGAAATAGGCCTTGTTGCCGAGATTGTTGCCGGCACGCACGAAAAAGACCTGCACGCAGACTTGGCCGCCTTCTTCATAGGCGGCGAAGACATCGGCTTCCTCGATGCCGGTAATTTCGATCGACTGGTGGGCCTGGATCGCTGTCAGAGCCCGGATGCGATCGCGCAGCACCGCGGCACGCTCGAACTCCAGGTTGGCGCTGGCCGTTTCCATGCGCTGCGAGAGGTGCCCCTGCACCTCATGGCTCTTGCCGCCGAGGAAGCCGCGCACGTCGTCGACGATCGTGGCGTATTCCTCGTCGGTGGCGCGCCCGACGCATGGCGCCACACAGCGCTTGATCTGGTACTGCAGGCAGGGCCGCGTGCGGTTGGCGAAGATCGAGTCCGAGCACGAGCGCAGCGGGAAGGCGCGCTGCAAGGTGTAGAGCGTCCGGTTGACGGCGCCGGCCGAGGCGAAGGGGCCGAAATACTCGTCGGTCTCGTTGCGCACGCCGCGATGCTTGGCCAGTTGCGCCCAGGGATGGTCGCGGCGGATCACGATATAGGGGAACGACTTGTCGTCGCGCAGCAGCACGTTGAAACGCGGCTTGAAGCGCTTGATCAGGTTGTTTTCCAGCAGCAGCGCTTCGGCTTCGCTGTCGGTGACGACGAATTCCATCGTCGTGGTCGCCTGGACCATGCGCATCAGGCGCGTCGACAGGCGGGTGGGCTGGGTATAGGCGGCGACCCGGTTCTTCAGGGTGCGCGCCTTACCGACGTAGAGCACGTCGCCCTTGGCGTCGATCATGCGATAGACGCCGGGCTTGCGCGGCAGGGTCTTGACGTAACTGGCGATGATGGCGGTGCCGGCCGCCAATGTTCCTTCCGCCGGCATCGCCTCGATGGCCGGGTCGATCTCGTCCACAGGCACCGCACCGTCCGGCACGCGTCCCTCGTCGGCGGGCCGAAGATCGGCCGGCACGGCAGCGGGGGAGGTGTCGAGCTTACCGGACATCGCTGAATATCTTAGTCTTTCTGACCTTAAATCGGCCGTCCGTCTGGTTGTGACCAGTGGAAAATCCGCATCGGAGACGCCCACCGGTGGGTGGGCGTTCCTGTGTGGATGTGGATAACCCTGTGGGTCAGCGCAACGGGCCGCGGATGAGCGGCGGATCGCCGACATTGACAGCCATCGTTTACAGTTTCGCCGAAAGACGAAGGTGCCGCAGGCAGTCGATTGTTCAGCTTTGGAAAAGGTCGCCTTGATAAAACTGTAACCAAGCTGTCAATAGGACAGTGCCTCTCCCGTATCGGCCTGGAATCACCCTCGGACGGCCTGTGTACAGTTTCCGGCTCGTCAGCCGGCGTGGCGCTCGATTTCCACACCCACCGCGGCGGCATCGGCAAAGACCTCGAGCTTCTCGACCCGCACGCGGGCGGTCCGCACGCGCCGGTCACGCAGGCACAGCGTCGCCACCCGTTCGGCCAGCGTTTCCACCAGGTTGACGTGGCCCTCAGCAGTGAGTGCCCGCACGCCTGTCACGATAGCCTCGTAATCGACCACGTTGGCCAGGCGGTCGTTCAGCGACCGGCCGTCTTCGGGCACCAGCAGCTCGATATTGATGCGCACGCGCTGCGGCGCCTTCTTTTCGCGCCGGTGGACGCCGATCCGCGCCGTGGCGATCAGATCGCGCACAAAGACGCGGCGCACGGTGGCTGCGGCAGCAGCAGCCGGTGGACGCAGCGGCTGGACAACGGATCGGGCCATGGCTGCTTTGCCTCGCGTCCGAGCAAGTGGGCGGCGACCATAGTGTGTGGGGCTGCACGCCGCAATCAGCCATCGCGCCGCAATCGCGACTGCGTGAGTTGACCCCGTGGCATGGCCCCGCAGACCATGGGCACTGAGGATCGGTATCGTCGGAGTGGTACATGGCAAGCGGATGGACCGGTGCAGCGATCGTGTCGGCTCTGGCGATGGCGATCGCGCCGGCATGGGCGCAGATCGAATCGGCGCCGGTTGTCACGGACCGCACCCGCGCCACGCTGGTCGCGGATGGCACGGCGGCACCGGGCGCGGCGCTGCCCATCGTCCTGCACCTGCAGCTTAAGCCGGGCTGGCACACCTACTGGCGCAATCCCGGCGATTCGGGCGAGCCGGCATCGGTGGTGTTGCATGTACGGGGCACGGATATCAAAGGTCCCGACGTGTGGCCGGTGCCCGAGCGGATCGATGCCGCCGGCATCATCAGCTATGGCCACCACGGCGACGTGGTCCTGATCACCACGATCCCAGCGGCGGCGGTGATCGCTGGTTCCGACCTTCAGATCGACGCCGAGGCGACCTGGCTGGTCTGCGAAAAGGTGTGCGTCCCCGAGACGGGACGCTTTGCGCTTCGTGTGCCGGTCGCGGCGGGCGCGGCGCCGGCCGGCGCGCACAGCCTGCAGAAGCGGGTACCGCCATTGCCGTCGATCACGTCGGCGTCGTTCGCCAGGACGGCGCAGAGCCTGACCTTGCATGTGCCGGTGGCGTCGCTGGGTGCGGCGGACGGCCGCGTCAGCGGGGTCTACTTCTTTCCCGAGCGCGGCGATTTGGTCGATCATTCGGCGCCACAGGTCCTGCAGCCGACAGACAACGATGTGGCGCTTGCCATGCCGGTCACCCAGCTTCCCGCGGCGTCCGTGACGATCATGCGCGGCGTGCTGGCGATCACCCGCCAGCGCAGCGATGGCACGCAGCATACCGAGGCTTTTCAGCTCGCCGCGCAGCCGGCGGCACCCTAGTTCACCCCACGCAGGAGGCCGGTCTCATGACACGTTCAACGCTTTTCACTCGCCGCACGTCGCTCTTGGCATTGGGCGGCGCGGCGGCAACGCTGGCCGTGCCCGGCGTCGTTTGGGCCAAGCCGCAGGTCGGTGCGCCGTCGCCGGCTTTCAGCGGCGTCGGTAGCGACGGCAAGCCCTACAAGCTCGCCGACTACCGCGGCAAGACCGTGGTCCTGGAATGGACCAACCACGAGTGCCCCTATGTCGCCAAGCACTATCGCTCCGGCAACATGCAGGCGCTGCAGAAGGACGCGGCGACCGGCGGAGTTGTGTGGCTGAGCGTGATCTCCTCGATGCCGGATTCGCAAGGCTATGTCAGCGCTGCTCAGGCCAACGATCTCAGCAAGGCGCGCAATGCGGTGCCGGCCGCGGTTCTGCTCGATCCGGACGGCATCATCGGCCGCGCCTACGATGCGCGCGTCACGCCGACCATGGCCATCATCGACGGCAAGGGCACCCTGATCTATCTCGGCGGCATCGACAGCATCCGCTCCACCGACCTGGCCGATGTGCCCAAGGCGACGCCCTACGTGAAGGATGCGCTGCGTCAGCATGCGGCAGGACAGCCGATCACCCACGCGGTGACCCAGGCCTACGGCTGCACCATCAAGTACAAGCCGACGGCGTAGCGCAACCCGTCGCCCGGAGGGCACGGCATGCCCCACGATGGCGTGATCGGACCGCATTCCCATGGGACCGAAGGTCCCGACACCCACGACGATGGTCACGGTCACGCCCGTCATGCCTATCCGCACGACCACGGGGCGTCCGGGCATCGGGCGCCGCCGACACGCAGGGCCATTCTCGCAGCCGGGACGAGTCTTCTGGCACCGCTCACGCCGGTGACGGCGAAGGCACAGGTCGTTGAACGCATGGCGCGCGCGGCGATGGACTGGCTGGCCGAGCTTGATGCGCCGCGGCGGGAGCGCGCCATCGTCACCTTCGGCGATGGCGAGCGCGAGAACTGGCACTACGTGCCGCGGTCACGCCGCGGGCTTGCGCTGCGCGACATGTCGGAAAGCCAGCGTGCGCGGGCGATGGCGCTGTTGGACAGCGGCCTGGGCAGCGCCGGCGTTGCCCGCATTCAGGGCGTGCGCCATCTCGAAGGTGTCTTGCGGCAACACCAGGGCGCCTGGCGCGATCCTGACAACTACGCGCTGACCATCTTCGGTGCACCCGGCGCGTATCCCTGGGGTTGGCGCTTCGAAGGCCATCACCTGTCGCTGAACTTTGCCGTCATCGCGCCTGATCGCATTGCCGTGACGCCGGCGTTCTGGGGGGCCAATCCGGCGCGCACGTCGGATGGTTTCCGCCTGATGGGTGCCGTCGAGGATCTCGGGCGCGCGCTGGTCCGCGGCCTGCCGGACTCCGCGCGCCGCACCGCGACAATCGCTGAACGCAGTCTGGGCGACATCGTTGCCGGTCCCGGCCGCGAGCGCGACCTGGGGGCGCCCCGTGGCCTGGCGCTGGCGGACATGGACGAGGCGGCCCGCAATCGGGCCCTGGCGATCATCGGCGGTTTTCTTGAGGCACTGGCGCCCGACGTTGCTGCCATGCAGCGGCGCCGGGTGATGGAGGTCGGTGCTGCCACCATGCGCTTCGCCTGGGCCGGCCCGCTGGATGAAGGCCGCGCGTACTATTTCCGGCTGCAGGGTGCGACGACGCTGGTCGAACTCGACAACAGCCAGGACGATGCCAACCACGTCCACTCGGTCTGGCGCGACCTGGTCGCCGATTTCGGCCGCGACGCGCTGGGCGACCACTATCGCCGGCAGCCGCACCGCTGATCGCCGCATCGAGGGTGGGCGAACGCCAGGCCCACGGCTGCACCATCAAGTACAAGCCGACGGCGTAGGGACCGGCGAGGCGCGTCGATCGGGATCGTGCGGGCTATCGGCGCAGTAGCATTGGGCCGGCGCCACAAGCGAACACACCGCCGCGGCCTGTGGATGTTGCTCGTCCGCGCCGTCGCTCGCCGGTAGCGTGGTGCGCCTTGCGCAGCCCTGCGTTCGCTTGATTGCGATCGGCGACGCCACCGCCGGCAGGCCGCAGAGCAGACGGGCAAGGCCGACCTGGGAATGGACACCCAGCTTCTCGAAGCAACTGCCGAGATGGCTCTTCATGGTTGGCGTCGACACCTTCAATCGCGCCGCTGTCTGCGGTCCGCCGAAGCCGCCACCCACCAGGGCCGCCACGCGGGCCTCCGTCGGCGTAAGGCCTGCCGCCGACTGCAGCACCGCCTCGACGTTGCGCAGCTGGGGTTCGGGGTCGACGATCAACACCAGTGCCAGCTGACCACTGCTCGCCCTCTCACTCGCGACGGGAGCCGGCAGCATGGACGCAGCCAGGACCAGGAGTGCAGCGCGGCCAGACGGCCGGGACAGGCGCACGGGGCCGTGCACGTGCGTGTCGTCCGTCGGTTTGGCGGACAGGGCTGCGGCAAAGCACCGGTTTAGGGCTTTGCCTTCGGCCGGCAGCGCCGCCACCGGGCGCAGGCAACCGGCGCGATCCAGATGGAGTCCGTCACCTTCCCGCAACAGGGTCGTGGCCGCCGGATTGGCGTGCACGACGCGGTGGTGAACATCCAGCAGCAGCGCCGGCCCTGGCATGAATTCCAAAACGTACCCGACCTGATTCAGTCCCAGTCGGGTCATTTCCGGCGCGGGTTCGATGGAAACATCACGGAGCGGGCGGCCGCTGCTGGCCGCATCGATGCTGCGGGCGCGCCAGGCGGTGTGATTGTTGAGGCCACCCATGACATATTCCTCCAAGGCAGCGATGCTCGTGAAATGCCACGTCGGATTGTCAGGCGATCTCGACGGCATCGAAGATCCAGCCGCGACAAGCCTTGGTGAGGGTATCGATGCCAACGACCTTCAGGCGTCGCGGTCCGGGGCTGTCGAAGACGACGACCGAGCCGATGGCCTTGAAGAAGTTCGGATCGGTGGTTCCGGCAGGCAGTCCGGGCAGGATCATGAAAACGGCGGCGCCCTCCAGGGCAACGGTCCGACGGGCATAGAGCGTGTTGCCGATGTCGCCCGAGGCTGGCGCCGCGGCGATGGTCAGCAGGTTGCCGCGCAGCGTGACGCGCAGGCGTTCGACCTGGGGCTCTGTTGTCGGCTGGTCGGGCGTGTGGCAGGCGGAGAACTGCAGCCGGTTCTGCATTAGGATCGAAAAGTCGTTCATGCCGTCCCCGACGTCTGCTGCGGCGTTCCGGGCCTGTCATCGGCCCACCCGCATTGAGCCGCAGGATGCGTAAACGCAGCGTGAGTGCGTGGCGGCATGGGCGCGTGGCTTGCGGTTTGCAGCGATTCACAGTGCATTTACGCTGCCGTCCATAGAGTGGCGGAAAGGCTGGCCCAGGGGCGTGGGAGGGCACATGGCAGGACATGGACCACAGTCGCTGGCCGTTCTCGGGAAGCACCTGCTGGCGCCCACGGCGCCGGCCGGGAACGCGGCCGGCAGGGGCTTTCGTCATCTGCTTGCGGGAGATCCGCGCTTCCGCCCCTTCCACTATGATGGTCGGCCGGTCGATCTCGATGACGCGGCGCAGCTGAAGGCCTTGCGCGCCACGATTGGCAGGCTGTCAGCCATGTTGGAACGACCGCCAACGGCAGCGGAGGCCAAATTTTTCGAAGACCCGACCGATCCGACCGACGAACTGAACAACACCAAGGTGCCGGCCGGCTACACATACCTTCTGCAGCTTGTCGCTCACGACCTCGTCCAAAGCGCGGCATCCCTGTCGATGGTCGGCGACGGTCGCCTCGCCTTGCACAACAATCGTACCCAGTCTCTGGCGCTGCAGACGCTCTACGGCGATGGCCCCGCGGGCCTGCCGCTGATCTACAGGCAAGCATCGCCGCCTGTAGCTGGGGATGAGGCGCAGACTTCCGCTTACCTCCGCCTGGGTTCGATGCAAAGCGGCGATCAGAAATGTCCGTTTCGCGATCTTGCCCGGATCAACATCGCATCATCGCAGGAAGAACCGTCGGCGGGGTTGCCTGACGTGGTGATCGCCGATATCCGCAACGATGACCACGCGATCCTGTCGCAGCTGACGACGGTGTTTCATCTTTTTCACAACGGCATCGTCGCGCTGCTCGAGCAAGCCTCGCCGGCAGACGCGGTCCCTGATGGCGGCGATCCGGCGTTCGGACGCTATGCTCTGGCGCGATGCATCACGACGCTGGTGTATCGCGAGATCATACGGCGCGACCTGTTGCCGTTGATCCTTCATCCAGCGGTGGCTGAGGCATACAAAGACAGCGACGCTCCGCTGATCGAGCCTTTTGACGGCCGCATCCCGCTGGAGTTTTCATATGGTGCTTTCCGGCTGGGCCACGCCATGGTGCGGCCCCGGTATCTGATCAACGGTAACGAAGCCTCCAAGTTCTCCTTGCAGGACATTCTCGATCAGACATCGAAACGTCGTCCCCAAGCCATGCCGTTCACGTTCGACTGGGCGGTGGCGTGGTCGCTCTTCTTCGACATGGGTGAGGTGCAGCCCAATCTCAGTCGGCGTATCCGGCCATTCTACAGCACCCAGTTCCTGCACCCCGGAGTCTTTCCGGCATTCGACGAAACCGACAGGATCGGCCTCGCCTATCGCGACATGCTGAGCGCGGCGTTCGCCGGGCTCTGGTCGGTACCGGCGCTTGTCGAACGGCTCCGCGACATGCCGCGACTGGGGCGGTTCTTCCAGGAGTCCTGGGTTGCCGACCGGGAGAAGCGGGAGGCGGCGCTGAGCGCTTGGCTCAACGAGTCGATGCCTCCGGGTGATCTCCTGCCGTCGGGCGATGTCGAGGCGCTGGTCAAAGACCCGCCGCTGCCGTTCTTCCTGCTGTTCGAGGCCTGGCATGATCCGGCTTCGGAAGGCCGGCGGTTCGGTCCGGTCGCCTCTGGGATTGTCGCAGATGTCATCATCGGTGCCCTGGCGCAGGAGCGCCTTGTCGCCGATGAAGGGCGTACGGGCCTGAACGAGATCGTCACGCGTCTGGTGGGCGGGCGAATACCACCGGACAGACTGAACAGCATTGCGGGCATTCGCACGATGGCGGACATGATCAAGGCCACGGCGCGAATGCACGGACTGGATGAGGCCGGAACGACACCGGCGTTCCTCTAGCGGCATCGACTGTTCAAGCGTTCCACGTCAAGCGAACGGGAGAGAGAACATGGCCATCGATCGGGTCACGGTAACTGGAAGCTTTGTGAAGTTCGGCGAACTGGTGAAGCAATGGGCCAAGGACCCCGGCACCAGGCCGACGTCCCTCGCGGCGTTTCGCGATCAATGCGCGGCGCGCCAGGTGACCGTGCAGATACCGTCTTATGTCGAGGGTGTCGTCTTCGTTCAGCACCAGAAGGAAGTGCTGACGATCCACCTGCCACCCGCCGACATGCTGAAGGATGCCGAGCAGCAGCTGGAGAATGGCGGCGCCTATCCGCTTCCCCCGTTCTATCCGGAGCGTTTCGGGGCACCGCAGCTTCAGTTCCCGGACACGCCGGCAGGAAAGAAGGCGCGCAAGGACTTTCATAGCGAGAGGATCGGTGACTACTGCATCTCGCTGTGCGTCTGATGCCGGCATCCGGTGCGCCGCGATCACCCGGCCGCTACATGAGATCGCGCCAGGCGGCGCGATGCTCGATCGCGCCGGCATCCGGCGCGCCGGCACCCACCAGGCCATCGCGCAGGCGGCGCCAGTCGTCCGCATGGGCGATGGGATAGAGGTGCAGCAGCCAGCGGAACAGGTTGAGGTCGGTCGCCGCCAGGGCGCCTTTCCACTGCGGCCGCAAGGCATCCAGGAAGGCGCGCAGGTCGCGCCGTGCGTCGTCGATTCGGCCGAGGTGGTACAGGGCCGCCGCGCGCCACGCGACGTTGCTCAGGACAGCGTCGCCCGAACGCTGGCTGGCCGCCACGCAGCCCTCGTCGTCGCCGCCGAGGAAGCTCACGGTCGATTCGTACACCCAGTGCGTGCGAAACGGTGAGGGTGCGATCAGCCGGGCCTGGTGCGCGAGGTCATTGGCGCGCGCCGATTGGCCGGCGAAGCCATAGGACAGCGCCGCGGAGATCAATACCCAGGGATCGTTTTCGTTGAGTTCGGTGGCGAGGCCCATGTGGATCTCGGCACTGGAGTGGCTGCCGGCCATCTGCAGCGCCCAGCCCAGGGCCAACTGCGCGCGCGAGTCGACAGGGTCGAGCTGAACCGCCATGCGGGCCAGCCGCAGCGCCTCCTGTTCCCGTTCGGATGTGCGGAAGAGACCGGGCTGTGCGATATGCGCGCCGGTGTTGATCTGCGCCAGGCTGCTGTAGGCCGGCGAGAAGTGCGGCGCCTCGGCGATGGTGGCCTGGAAGATCTCGGCCGTCTGCTTCCACTCCCCGGGACTGAAGCTGCGAATGATCACCTGGGCGCGCAGCCAGCGATCATAGATATCGGGCGGGATGCCGGGTTCGCTCGCCACGCGGTTGAGCCGGTTGACGGAGACGTGGACGTTCAGCGAAACGGCGATGCGCCGGATGATGGCTTGCTGTGCCTCGAACCAGTTGGCGAGCGTGATGTCGTAGCGGTCGCTCCAGACAAAGATGCCGGTCTGCGTATCGCGCAGCGTCAGGACCAGGCGAATGGCATGGGGTGTCGTAAGCGCGCTGGCATCGATGCGGTACTGCGCCGTGGCGTCGGGGCGGGCGACGCCGGCAGCGCCGTCCTGCGAATCGTCACGTACGTACCACTCGCGAAAGCGCACCAGGCTGGCGACAAGCTCGAGGCGGAAACCGTGAACCAGATAGCGCTGGTCCGGGCTGGTGCCGTCGATATCGAAAGCACCGATGGTGATGACCATGTTCCGCGGCGGCGCGTGCACCGGCGCGCTCTGCAATGGCAACAGTGCGGGGCTGCCGGGCGCGTGGTCGGCCTGCCCCGGCGTTTCTTCGGGCGGCGACGTCCGGAAGGCGGTGAACTGGTCATCCGGCGTCATCAAGCTGCGGATGCCGACCACCAGCTTCTGCGTCTCCGCCGACGGCTCGACGTCGAACTCGCTTTCCAGAAGATCCCACAGGCCCTTGTACAGCCGCAGTGCGGCGCCGAAATCGCCGCGGTCGGCACGCGCCTGGATGAGGTGCCGGCAGGCCTCCTCGTGGCTCGGGTCGAGGTGCATGATCGCATTGGCAACCGCTTCGCGCAGCGACGCATCGGCGGCCGTGCGCATGCTGGCCTCGAGGCCGCGCAACAAGCGGTCCTGCAGCGTCTGGCGCTTCGCCTGCAACCAAGTCCGGAACGCCGGATCGACGTTGTCATAATCTTGTAGGAGTGTTTCCGGCAGGCGCGCGGTGTCGACCAGTTTGGGATGGGCGTGGCCGTTGTCGGCCGCGGCGACGATGTCCTTGAGATCGACGGTCAGGCGGGTGCGATCCAGCGACAATGACCGTTTGTCGATCAGGAACCCGTCGAAATCGGCCGCGCGGAACGCTTCGCGGATTTCATGGATCACCTGGCGCAGCGAGGCGCGTGCCTTTTCCTCCGGGGTTTCGCTCCAGAACAGGCCGACCAGTCGTTCGCGGGTTTCGACCTGGTCGCTGATCGCCAGATAAGCGATCAGCGCGCGTGCCTTGCGGCTGACGATCGGCAGCGGTGCACCGGCCAGCATCAGCTCAAGTCGGGGAACCGTGGTGACATCCAATTGGGTTGGTCCGCGGACCAACGGCGGCGTCCCCCGACCCCGACGCTCCGGCTGCGCTGCTAACGCCATTGGTTGCTCCCGATGCGCGACACTACGGGAGCGGCTGCGCCATCGTCCAGCGCGATCGGGCGCGCATCCCGATGCGCCCGATTCAGAGCAGTTCGATGCCGTGCGTGTGTTGCGCACCACCGCCATGGGCGTCGATCGCGGCAGCCAGTCGTGCGGTAACAAGCGTCGAGGGCAGGGCCTGCAAGGCCGGCGCCACGGCCCGCACCACCGGCAGCTCGATATCCGCCCGCGACAGGTCAAGCCAGCAGGCCGCGACTCCCTGCGCTGCCAGCCGTTCCAGGACGGCGTGTGGCGCGGCAGCGATGCGCTGTGCGTCCATGCGCCGGGGCATGCCGATGCCATGCAGCAGCTGACATTTTGATGCGTCCAGCTGCGTGGCGCGGCGCAGGTGCCGGCGATCGGAGTCGCTGAGCGCGGCATCGCCCGCTTCGCGCCGTTTGGCGGCGATGACCGTCAGTGCCAGTTCAACCTGCATCATCTCGAGGGTCGCAGCCTGCGCGGCCACGCCGGCGTCCAGGCGGGCGGCGATGCCGCAGGCCACCTCGAAGCCGGCGTCGTTCGCCGAGAGGGCCGCGATGACCGGGATGTCGAACTCGGTCGAGATATCCAGCAGCCAGCTCGATCGGCCGTCGGCGCCACCCCGCAGAAGGGGCAGCAGACGGGCGGCCTCCAGCGCCGCGGGCGCGTCGGCTGCCACGGGCCGGCCGCACCGGCCGCCGAGCCACCAGAGCGCCGCGGCGTCGCGCTCGATCAGTTCCAGAAGCGCATGCAGCGCCGCCGCTTCGAACGAGGTACCGGCCGCGCACCCGGTACTCAAGGCGCCGCGCGGCGTGATGCCCAGCCGCCCGTCCTGGCGCCGCAGGCAAAGGTCGGCTGGCAGCAGCGCGGTACGCCCCGACAGGGGCAGCACGCCCTCGACCCAGTCGAGCGTATCAGGTGCGCCATCACTGCCGTGCTGCTCGATCCACCGCGCAATCTCGGAAGTGACTCGGTCACCGAGATCGGCGAGGGGCGCCGACAGCCGGATATCATCAGGGCGTTCGACTTGCGCCAGGTACTCGACGCCTTCGCCGATGCATGACGCCACCGCGCGGTCGCGCGACATGCCCGTGCCGCCAGCGTTGACCCGGACCGGTTTGCCGTCCGGCCAGCCCGCCACCGTCGCCTGGGCGCCGACGAAATGGGAGTTCGCCGCGAACGGCGATCGCAGCGTGAAGATGCGGTCGAAGTGACGGCGCGCCCGCGCGGTGGCGGTGCCGAACTGCCGTTCGATCGACGCCAACAGGTCGCGACCCGCGGCGGAGTCGAAATCGAGCAGGGAGAGCAAGCCGGCATGCCGGCCGTCAGCGTGCATGACTGCCTTCCCGGCCGACGACACAGGCGCAACCGCCGGGGTTGCGCCTGTGTGCTGGATGGAGAGAACCTCTTTTTACAGAACGCCCAGCATGCGGCCCACCAGCGGGTGGCGCACGACGTCGGCCTGGGTCAGGCGCACCACGGCGATTTCCTCCTGGCCGTCGAGCCGGCGTGCGATCTCGCTGAGGCCCGACAACTCGGGCAGCAGGTCGGTCTGGTCGGGATCGCCGGTCAGCACCATGGTCGAGTGCCAGCCCAGCCGGGTCAGCAGCATCTTGAGCTGGCCGTAGGTGCAGTTCTGCGCCTCGTCGATCAGCACGAAGGCGTTGTTGAGCGTGCGGCCGCGCATGAAGGCGACCGGCGCGATCTCGATGCTCCCGTCATCGAGGCAGGCGCGCAGCCGCTTGGGGCCCATGCGGTCGTTCAGCGCATCGAACAGCGGTCGCAGATAGGGGTCGAGCTTCTCGCGCATGTCGCCCGGCAGGTAGCCCAGGCTCTCGCCGGCCTCGACCGCCGGGCGCGACAGCACGATGCGGGCAATGCGCTTGCGCTCCAGCGCCTCGACCGCGGCGGCGATTGCGAGATAGGTCTTGCCGGTGCCGGCCGGCCCCAGGGCCACGGTGAGCGACCGGCTGTCGATCGCCTCCATCAGCTGCCGCTGGTTGTCGCTGCGCGGCCGGATATTGCGGATGTAGCTCTGGTCCCTTTGTTGCTCCCTTTGCTGCACCTCGAAAGGCACGACCGTGCGTGGTGAATCGAAGAACAGGCTGTGCACTCTCCCGGTTTCGTCGGTTTCAAGACGGCTGCGACGCGCGGCACGCTTGGCCATGAACCACTCCGCTACAGGTTTGAGCTGAGGATCGCCCGGGCCGCCAAACGACAAACGCCTCCCCGAGGGGAGGCGCGAAAAGGACGGATCGGGCGGATGCGAAGGTTGCGGTGCGACATCCGGTACGGTCGGCGCTGGCGCCGTCGTCGCCGGTAGATCCGAGAGGGATCGGAGCCCGCTGGAGGATTGCCTGCCTCCTTCGCAACGCACAAACCGTACGCTGTCTGCAGCGGACTGTCACCTGATTTTGGGAATTGTCGCAGAAATTTAATACAAGATATTGATTTTTCTGCGATTTGGCCCGATCCGGCCCCGGCGGGTCAGGCCCGGCCGTAAGTCGACGAGAACGTACCGGGATCGTTGCCCAGCTGGCCCAGCTTGCCGCCCAGTTTGGCCAGCGACCGGTTCCACTTGCCGTCGTAATCCTCGTCGAAAATCAGGGCTTCGTCGGCCGGCACCACGAACCAGCCGCTTTCCTGCAGCTCACGGTCGAGCTGGCCGGCGGCCCAGCCGCTGTGGCCCAGCGCCAGGATGGCCTTGGTCGGCCCGGCGCCGCGCGCCATGTCGCGCAGAATTTCCAGTGACGCGGTCAGGCCCAGCTTGTCGCCGCCGACGGCAGCCGTGTCGTCGCGCTTGTAGTCGAGGCTGTGCAGGACGAAGCCGCGCTCCGGTTCGACCGGACCGCCCCAGACGGTGAACCGCAGATCGCCGTCGGTCGGCGGATCGATATCCAATTGCTGGAACAGCTCGGCCGGTGTCGGCGAGGCCAGCGCCTTGTTGAGCACCAGGCCCAGCGCACCCTTGTCGTCGTGCAGACACATGTAGATCACGGTGTGCTTGAACCGCGGATCCGTCATGGCAGGGGTCGCCACCAGCAATTTGCCGCTGATGTAACCCGAGGAGGAGGCATCTGGCTGCGCCATGGATCTTGGCTACCGCGATCCGGCGCGCGGCGCAATGCCGCTCTCGACACGCGCTTGTGAAGCATTGCGATTGTCACAACCGGCGTATTTACGGCCTGTATTGTCTTGGTCATCAACTGCCGCCGCAGGCGGCAGTGAGAGTGCGCGGCAGAGGCCGCGCCAGGTAGTGGGTCAACATGTTGGCATCGGTTCTGCGAAGAGGGGTGTGTGTCGTCGTCGCGGCGATGGGATTCATGCCCACGATGGCGGCGGCTGCCGGTTCCGACTGGGTACGCACCGAGCAGACGCAAGTGCGGCTGATCTCCGCCGTCGACGGCGTCGGTGATTCGCGCACCGTCACGCTCGGTCTGCAGTTCACCCTGAAGCCGGGTTGGAAGATCTACTGGCGCGCCCCCGGCGACGCCGGCTTCCCGCCCAGCATCGACTGGAGCGGCTCGGCCAATCTCGGCACCACGCAGATGCTGTGGCCGGCGCCGCATCGCTTCGACGTCGCCGGCCTCTCGACCATCGGCTACAAGGGCGATGTCGTGCTGCCGATCCAGGTGACGCTGGCCGAGCCGGGCAAGCCGCTGTCGGTGAAGGCCAAGGTCGACTACCTGACGTGCGACGACGTCTGCATTCCCTACACGGCAGCCTTCACCCTGGACCTGCCGGCGGCGGCGGCGCGGCCCAGTGGCGAGGCGCCGCTGATCGCCGGTGCGATGTCGGCACTGCCGCGCGCCGCCGGCGTCGACAGCATCGCCTTCACCGCACCGATACTGGCGGAGATCGATGCGCCGGGCGGCAAGGAGGGTGAGCAGGCTGTGATGCTCTCGCTCGTCGTGGACGCGACGCAGCCGTTGAAGAATCCCGATCTGTTCGTCGAGCATCCCAAGATCATCGTGGCCGAGCCGCCCTCGGTTCAGATCGAGGAGGGCGGCCGGCGCGCGGTGATCACGTCGGTGCTGGTGGGCGACAAGCTGAAAGCAGCCGACCTGGCGGCCGGCAACCTCACCCTCACGCTGGTCGACGACACGCAGGCCGTCGAAGGAACGGTGCGAGCGACTACGGGCGCCATGCCGGCGGCCACCGGCAGCAGCGCATCCGGTAACGACCTGTGGTCGATCCTGCTGGTGGCGCTGCTGGGCGGCCTGGTCTTGAACCTCATGCCCTGCGTGCTGCCGGTGCTGTCGCTGAAGGTGATGGGCGCGATCGGTCACGGCGGTGCGGCGCCGGCGCGCGTGCGGGCCGGCTTCCTGGCCTCGGCGGCGGGCGTGATCGCGTCGTTCCTGGTCCTCGCCGCCGTTGCGGTCGGCTTGAAGCAGGCCGGGCTCGCCGTCGGTTGGGGCATCCAGTTCCAGCAGCCGGCCTTCATCGGCTTCATGGTGGTGGTGGTCCTGCTGTTCGCCCTCAACCTGGCCGGTGTGTTCGAGATCCCGCTGCCCGGTTGGTTGGCCGAGAGCGCCGTGGCGGGCGAACAGCGGGCCGGCCGCTCCGAACTGGCCGGGCATTTCGTGGCCGGTGCGTTTGCCACCCTGCTCGCGACGCCCTGTTCGGCGCCGTTCGTCGGCACGGCCCTGTCGTTTGCCCTCTCGCGCGGTCCGCTCGATATCGTCGCCGTATTCCTGGCACTGGGCGTCGGACTGGCGGCACCCTACCTGCTGCTGGCGCTGTTTCCACGCTGGGCGGCGCGCCTGCCCAAGCCGGGCGCCTGGATGGTGATCTTGAAGAAGGTGCTGTCGCTGGCGCTGTTCGCCACCGCGGTCTGGCTGCTGTCGGTGCTGTTGGGCGCCGCCGGCACGCCGGCGGTGATCGCTGCCGTGGTCGCCGCCGTGCTGATGTCGGCGTTGCTGATGGCACGCCGCAGGGTCGGTCGCGTCGCCATTCCGGCGGCCGTCGCGGCGGCGCTCGCCGCCATGGTGCTGCCGGCCGTGTTGGCCTCGACGGCGGGACCGGCGACCGCGGCGGTCGACGGCCGCTGGGTCCGCCTCGATCCGACGCGCGATATCGCTGCCCAGGTGCGCCAGGCGACGGCGGGCGGCAAGGTGGTGCTGGTCGACGTGACCGCCGACTGGTGCGTCACCTGCCAGGTCAACAAGAAGCTGGTGTTGAACGCCGAGAGCATCGTGCAGCGCCTCGCCGAGGCCCAGGCGGTGTCGCTCAAGGTCGACTGGACGCGGCCCAGCGACGCCATCTCCCAGTACCTCGCCGCCAACAACCGCTACGGCATTCCCTTCAACATCGTCTACGGCCCCGGCGCTCCCCTGGGCATCGCGCTGCCCGAACTGCTCACCGTCGAGGTGGTCACGCAGGCGCTGGAGAAAGCCGCGGGTCGTTAGTTTTTTTGGACCACGCGCGTCCACGCGCGCATCTCGTGCGAAAGCCTTGCTCGCTCTGCGCTTCGCTTCGAGCGCGTGCGGGCGTGGATGCCCGCGATCCGGAACTCACCCGATCTGATCGCGGATCATGCGGGCGCAGGCCAGCAGCGCCGGCGCCAGGGTCGGCTCGAACTGTTTGGCGCGCCGCGTCCATGATGGCGAGACGGCGTTGAGCACCAGCAGCTCGCGGTTCGCCAGTCGGCCGACCGGAACCGCCAGCGCGAAGATGCCGGGCCGCCGATCGCCGTACGATACGCAATAGCCCGTGTCGCGGAATGCCGCGAGGGTCCGCGTGATCGTTGCGCCGTGCTGGCGCCACAGGTCGGGAGTCTTGATGCGCAGCTCGTTCAGCAGCGCCGTGCGTTCGCGCGGCGCGCAGCCGGCGATGTAGGCGCGGCCGATCGCGCTCGAGGCGATGGGATGCGTCATGCCGATGTCGGAGAGCTGGAACGACGACGTCGCCCGGCTGCGGCAGGTCTCGACATAGACCATGTTGGTGCGATCGCGCATGCCCAGCGACACCGAGCCGCTGACCTGGCGCGCCAGCGCCTCCATCGCCGGCCGCACGACCTGGCGAAAGGCGAACGAGGCGATCAGCGGGTAGCCCAGCGACAGCACCGCCGGTCCCAGCCGGTAGTGGCCGGCCGCCTGGTCGGGTCGCAGGTAGCCCATCGCCGCCAGGGTGTAGGTGAAGCGCGAGATGGTCGGCTTGGGCAGGCCGGTGCGGCGCGCCAGCTCGGCGGTGGCCAGCACCGGCTGCTGCGGCGTGAAGCAGCGCAGGATCTCCAGCCCGCGCGCCAGGGTCGTGGCGAACTGGCGGTCGCCGGCATGCTCGGCGAAGCCGGCAGGGGTGCGATGGATGATGCTCATCGGCGTTCCGCATAGTCGAACGGCATATGGAACAATGAAACGCCGGCGTGGAACGATCCAGCGCTGGTTTCTCCCCGGCGGAACGGGGAAGCAAGAAGAGGAGGCGCCGATGCTCAGCCGGCAGGACAACGAGCTGCTGACCCGTACCGACTCCGGCACGGCGATGGGCGACTATTTCCGCCGCTTCTGGCAGCCGGTGCTGCTGTCGCGCGAATTGCCCGAGCCCGACGGTGCGCCCAAGCGCGTGCAGGTCCTGGGCGAGACCCTGCTGGCGTTTCGCGATACCCAGGGCCGCGTCGGCCTGGTCGAGCCGCGCTGCCCGCATCGCGGCGCCGATCTCTATTTCGGCCGCAACGGCGAGTGCGGCCTGCGTTGCGTCTTCCACGGCTGGAAGTTCGACGTCGACGGCAAGTGCCTGGAAACGCCGACCCTGCCGCCGGCATCGACTTTCCGCGACAAGGTGTCGATCAAGGCCTATCCGACGCGCGAGTTCGGCGACGTGATCTGGGCCTACATGGGACCGGCGGCGCACCTGCCCGAGCTGCCGCATCTGGAGTTCGCGCTGCTGCCGCCAGCGCACCGCTATGTCAGCAAGAAGCTGCAGGAGTGCAACTGGGCGCAGTCGGTCGAAGGCGGTATCGACACCGCGCACTTCTCGTTCCTGCACATGGTCGTGCCGCAGGCGGCGGGCGACGCCGAGACATTCATGAAGGGCGCCGCCATGGGCGACCAGGCGGTGAAGAACGATCGCGTGCGCTGGGTGCGCGACGATCCGATGCCGCGCTTCGAGGTGACGCAGCATGCCGGTGGTCTGCTGATCGGCGCCGCGCGCACGGCGGACGACGACCAGCTCTACTGGCGCATCACGCAGTTCCTGGTGCCCAACCATTCCTTCGCGCCGGCGGCGTTTCCCGGCGAGACGCATTACGGCCAGACCTGGGTGCCGATCACCGACACCAGCTGCTGGATCTATACCTACTCGTGGAATCCCGACCGGCCGCTGACGGAACAGGAGCGGGCGCAGTTCGCGGCCGGCCATGGCGTGCATTCGGCGGTCGACGACGACTACGTGCCGCTGCGCAACCGGTCGAACGAATACCTGATCGACCGCGAGGCGCAGCGCCATCGCAGCTACAGCGGCATCCAGGGCGTCTCGGAGCAGGACGCCTGCATCCAGGACAGCCAGGGCTTCATCCACGACCGCACGCGCGAGATCCTGGGACCCACCGATCTCGCCATCATGCGCTTCCGCCGCCTGATGCTGGAGGGCGCCAAAGGCCTGCAGGACGGTCGCGAACCGCCCGAAGCGGCGCATCCCGAGGCCTACACGGTGCGCGCCGGTGGCTGGGTGACGCAGGGCGACAAGAAGCTCGCCGAGGTGATGACCGAGCGCTTCGGCCACCCGACAGGCGATGCCAACGCGCTCTACCAGGACAAGACGCTGCGTCGCGCCGGTTGATTGCCCGTCATTCCGAGCGCAGCGCGGAATCTCCTCGACATGACGCAGCGACGCCAATGCGCGCGAGATCCCTCGTGCGTCGGGTGACACGTGAAAGGAAAAAACGCATGACAACGCGACGGGCGGTGCTGTGCGCCGGCGGGCTGGCGGCACTGGGGCTGGCTCCCGCGCGCGCGCAACCATATCCGGCGCGGCCGCTGCGCCTGATTGTGCCGTATCCGCCGGGTGGTGTGGGCGACACGTTCGGCCGCGCCCTGGGCGAGGGGCTGTCGGCCGGGCTCGGTCAGCCCGTCGTCATCGACAACAAGCCGGGTGGCAGCCAGATCATCGGCGCCCAGGCGGCGGCCGAGGCTGCCGCCGATGGCTACACGCTGTTTCTGGGCAGCGTCAGCAGCCTGGCGATGAACGTGGCCCAGCATGCAAGCCTGCCCTACGACCCGCTGACCAGTTTCGCACCCGTATCGCTGGGCTTCACATCGCCGCTCTACCTCGTCGTTCATCCCGACGTGCCGGTCACGTCGGTGCGCGAGCTCATCGCTTATGCCAAAGCCAATCCCGGCAAGCTCTCCTTTGCCTCGATCGGGCCGGGATCGTCGCTGCATCTGGCGGGCGAGATCTTCAATCGCATGGCGGGCCTCGACATGCTGCACGTGCCCTACAAGGGCAGCATGCCGGCGTTGACCGACATCATGGCGGGCCGCGTCCAGGTGATCTTCGATGCCGGCACCTCGGCGCTGCCGCAGGTGCGGGCCGGCCGGCTGCGCGTGTTGGCGGTGACCAGCGCCGAGCGGTTCAGCGGCACGCCCGACATCCCGACCATCGCCGAAAGCGGCCTGCCGGGCTACGACATGACCCTCTGGTTCGGGATCGTCACCCGCGCCGGCGCACCTGATGCGGCGATCCAGACGCTGTCGGCGGCGATCGGCGCGGTCCTTGACAGGTCCGATCTGAAGGCGCGCTTTCTGGATCTCGGCGTGCAGCTGTCGCCCAGTTCACCTGAAGCCTTCCGTGCGCTCATCGCGCGCGAGGTCTCGCGCTGGACGCGCATCATTCGCGACGAGGTCAAGCTCGAGCCGCAGTGATCACGGCGCGGGCTGCAGGTTGGTATCGCACAGCCGGCATCCCGCCAGGCCCTGGAAGACGTCGTGCTGGGGGCAGCGCCGCACCAGATCGGCATCGGGTGCCGCGCGCCAATCGCCGAAATGCGCCGACACGGTCGGCACGGGCGTGAAGCTTTCGACCATGGTGCGATAGGTCTCCAGATAGCCCTGCGCGAAGGGCGGATCGTAGGTCAGCAGGTTCCACCCGTGCCGGGTCAGCGCCTTGTCGATGACGGCGAGCAGGAAGCGGCGCTCCTCGGGTGCGTCCGACGTCCACGGCAGTTCGTCCAATGCGAAGCCGGCGAAGCCGTAGCCGAAGCGCTGGCTGTCGGCGAACAGCAAGGCCAGGTTCTGCTGCCACGGCGTGTGCGCCAGCGGACAGCTCGCCAGGGTCATGACGTCCAGGAAGACGTCGGTTCCGCCGTTGGAGAGGTAAAGGTCGAGCCCCTCGCCGCGCGTGATGGAGTAGGTGTTGCCCATATCGGTCCAATCTAGGCATCGGGCTGCTGTTGCCAAGGGCCCGGCGTGGACAACCGCGGGAGGCGTCACTACGGTCGGTGTGGCCATCAGCGGATGGCCGTACATGCACTATGAGGAAGGACAGGTGGATATGGCGACTGTAGGGGACAAGGTACCATCGGCGACTCTGCGCTATATGACGGGGGAAGGCCCCCAGGCGATCACCACCGCGCAGCTGTTCGCGCCGGGCAAGAAGGTGGTTGTCTTCGCGCTGCCCGGGGCATTCACGCCGACTTGAAGTGCCAAGCATGTGCCAGGTTTTCTGGCCAACCACGATGCGATCAAGGCCAAAGGCGTCGACACGATCGCCTGCATTTCCGTAAACGATCCGTTTGTCATGGGCGCCTGGGCCAAGGACCAGGGCACTGGTGACAAAGTCATGATGCTCGGTGACGGCAACGGCGAGTTCACCGAAGCGATGGGACTTGTGCTCGATGCCACGCGCAACGGGCTGGGGCGGCGCTCGCAGCGCTACGCCATGGTCGTCGAGGATGGCACCATCAAGGGGCTCTTCGTCGAGAAGCCGGGCGCCTTCGAGGTGTCGGCGGCTGAGGCGGTGCTCAAGGGATTGTAACTGTAACAACCCCGGTATGGCGAAAGGCGGGATGCACGATCCCGCCTTTCGTTTTGCCGCGATCCGTGCTGATCTGCCGCCCAGCGTGAGAGTTACCGCCAATGGAGGATGCTATGGCGAAAGTAGGCGACAAGGTTCCCAGCGCGACCCTGATGCACAAGGGTGCCGATGGTATCAAGCCGATGCCGACGGACGAGCTGTTCGCGGCCGGCAAGAAGGTGGTGGTGTTCGCCGTGCCGGGCGCCTTCACGCCGACCTGTTCGGCTAAGCACGTGCCCAGCTTCGTGGCCAATTTCGATGCCATCACGGCCAAGGGCGTCGACACCATCGCCTGCATCTCGGTCAACGATGCCTTCGTGATGGACGCCTGGGGCAAGGACCAGAACAGCGACGGCAAGGTGCTGATGCTGGCCGACGGCAACGGCGATTTCACCGAAAAGATGGGCCTGGTGATGGACGGCTCGAAGTTCGGTCTTGGCAAGCGTTCGCAGCGCTATGCCATGGTGGTCCAGGACGGTGTCATCAAGACGCTGAACGTCGAAGCGCCGGGCGCCTTCGACGTGTCGAGCGGCGATGCCATCCTGAAAGCGCTGTAAGCGGCATCACGGTCTGCGAAAGGGCGGCTCCGGCCGCCCTTTCTTTTTGGCGATGCAATCCGTAGCGAACGATGCTGGTGACGGCTGGGACCGCGCCGCTCCAGCGGCGCTCGTGATGCGTCGCTGAAGCGACGCAGTCCGACGTCATCAGCCGCCGCCGAAGTCCTGCCCCGAACGTACTCAACCCGTCGACGGCAGAGGCTTCTCGGAAGCCCGGCTTTCGCGCAGCTCCTTGATCGCGGCGCGTGCCAGGGCGTCGGCGCGCTCGTTCTCGGGGTGGCCGGCGTGCCCTTTCACCCAGTGCCATTCGATGCGGTGCGAATGCAGCGCTACCTCCAGCCGCTGCCAGAGGTCGACGTTCTTCACCGGCTTCTTGTCGGCCGTGCGCCAGCCGTTGCGCTTCCAACCGTGGATCCACTTGGTGATACCGTCGCGCAGGTAGACGCTGTCGGTGAACAGCTGCACGATGCTGGGCCGCTTCAGCGCTTCCAGCGCCATGATCGCGGCCATCATCTCCATGCGGTTGTTGGTCGTGGTGGCCTCGCTGCCCGACAACTCGCGCTCGACATCCTTGTAGCGCAACAAAGCACCCCAGCCGCCGGGGCCGGGATTGCCGCTGCAGGCGCCGTCGGTGAAGATCTCGACGGCGGGATCAGGCGCTGTGTCGGTCATAGGCCGTAATCGTCCGGGCCGCCGGCGCCGCGGTGGAAGCGCAGCCGCGCCAGGTATTCCAGCGGGTCCTTGCGTTTGACCATGGCACCGGGCGGCGTATGCAGCCAGTCGTAGAGCCGCGTCAGCAGGAAGCGCATCGCGGCGCCCCGCGCCAGCAGCGGCAGGGCGTGGCGCTCGGCCGCCGACAGCGGCCGCACCTGCTGGTAGCCGCTCACCAGGGCGCGCGCCTTGGTGACGTTGAAGCTGCGGTCGGCCTCGAAGCACCAGGCGTTCAGGCAGATCGCCACGTCATAGGCCAGCAGGTCGTTGCAGGCGAAATAGAAGTCGATCACGCCGCTCAGCGTCTCATGCAGGAACAGCACGTTGTCCTGAAACAGGTCGGCGTGGATGACGCCGGCGGGCAGATCGCGCGGCCAGTCGCGCTCGAGCACGGCGAGGTCGGCAGCCAGTTCGTCGGCCAGGCCGGGTGCGACTTCGTGCGCCCGCATGCGGGTGCTGTCGAACAGCGGGCGCCACCCGGCGACGGACAGTGCGTTGGGACGCTTCAGCGTGAAGTCGGCTGCCGCCAGATGCAGGCGCGCCATCGCCGCGCCGACCGGCGCGCAATGGTCGACCGTGATGCGCCGCGGCCACAGCCCCGACAGGAAGGTGATGATCGCCGCCGGCCGGCCGGCCAGGGTGCGCAGCGCGCGGCCGTCGCGACCATGCACCGGCGTCGGGCAGGGAATGCCGCGCGCCGCCAGGTGGTCCATCAGGCCGAGGAAGAACGGCAGGTCGCGCGGATCGACGCGCTTTTCGTACAACGTCAGGAAATAGGTGCCGCGCGTGGTGGCCAGAAGGTAGTTGGAATTCTCCACGCCTTCGGCGATGCCCTTGCACGATTGCGGCTCGCCGATGTCGTATTCGGCCAGGAACGCATCGAGCTGGTCGTCGGCAACCTCGGTATAGACGGCCATCAAGCCACCAGGGCGCGTGGCAGCCTGAACACCGTGTTTTCGTCGGTCACGCGTACTTCCTCGATGGTCACGGCATAGCGGGCACGGCAGGCGGCGAGCAGCTCCTCGACCAGAAGCTCGGGCGCCGACGCGCCAGCCGTGATCCCCAATCGCCATACACCATCGAGCCAGCGCCAGTCCATGTCGGCAGCGCGTTGCACCAGCGTCGCCTTGGGGCATCCGTAGGCGCGCGCCACTTCGACCAGCCGCATCGAGTTCGACGAGTTGGGCGCACCGATCACGATCAAGCCGTCGCAGTCCGTTGCGATCGCCTTCACCGCCGCCTGCCGGTTGGTGGTCGCGTAGCAGATGTCTTCGCGCTTGGGGCCATTGAGATGCGGGAAGCGGCGCTGCAGGACGGCGACGATCTGTGCCGTATCGTCGACCGACAGGGTTGTCTGCGTGACGAACGAGAGGCTGTCGGCGTCGGCGATTTCCAGTCGCTCGGCCTGCTCGACCGTTTCGACCAGGATCACGGCACCCGGCGGCAGCTGGCCCATGGTGCCGACCACTTCCGGATGGCCGCTGTGTCCGATCAGGATCACGGTGCGGCCGGCGGCATGGTGGCGTTCGGTTTCGCGGTGGACCTTGGACACCAGCGGACAGGTGGCGTCGACATGGATCATGTGGCGTCGCGCCGCCTCGGCCGGCACGGCCTTGGGCACGCCATGGGCGCTGAAGACCACCGGCCGGCCGTCCGGCACCTGGTCCAGCTCCTCGACGAAGATGGCGCCCTTCGCCTCCAGGTTTTCGACGACGAAGCGGTTGTGCACGATTTCGTGGCGCACATAGACGGGCGGCCCGAATTTCAGCAGGACGCGTTCGACGATCTGGATCGCCCGGTCGACGCCGGCGCAGAAGCCGCGCGGGCTGGCGAGCAGGATGGTCAGGGGCGGCTTGGCGGCGGCGGATGGCATGGTTGATCGGAAGGTTCGCTTGTCGCGGCTGCGGAGCATCCTCTAGAATCGGCTCGCACCGGCGGCGTAAGACACCCTACCAGACCGCCCATTCGCGAGGAAGCAACCATGGCCAGCCCTGTTGTCGCGGCCAAGGCACCCATCAAGACGGCCGTCGAGGCCGGCAAGGACTATTGGTGGTGTGCCTGTGGCAAGAGTACCAAGCAACCTTTCTGTGACGGCAGTCACAAGGGCTCTGAGTTCACGCCCGTGAAATACACGCCGACCACGTCGGGCGACGTCTGGTTCTGTGCCTGCAAGCACAGCGGCAAGAGTCCGATGTGTGACGGCACGCACAAGACCGTATAGAACGCTGCCATTCCGGCCGGGCCTGGCCGCCAGAAAGGACGATCGATGAAAGTGCGTTTGCTTACCCTGCTGGCGCCGGGGGCGCTCGCCGCCGGCCTGGCAGCTTGCGGCCCGTCGACCCAGGAAGTGTCGGATCTGCGCCAGGCCTGCCCGCAGGCCATGCGCGTTCAGGATGCCGCCACGCTGACACGCTTTCGGCCCAGCGGTGGACGCGATCGCACCGATGTGATGTTCCAGGCCGAGCTGAGCAAGGTCGACATCGCCTGCGACCCGCGACGCGGCAGCGTCTATGTCGAGCTCACGCTGGATATCGTCGTCAACGAAGGCCCGGCCTTGACCGACCGCACCGCCAATGTCGGTTATTTCGTGCGCCTGATGGATCCCGCTGGCACCATCGTGCAGGGCCGCAATTTTTCCGCCGACTATCGGTTCTCGGGTAATCGCAACCGGCAGGGCTCATCGGAGCAGCTGACGCTGAATGTTCCGCTGCGCGAGGGTCAGCAGGGCGGTGCCTTCACGGTCGCCGTCGGACTGCTGCCGACGGCCGAGGAACTCGAGTTCAATCGCCGCGGCGGCCGCCAGTAGTCGCTGTCGCCGCGTTGCTCCCAAATGCAGCGAGGGCTCCCCGTCACGGGAGCCCTCGCTTGCATTGGGGATTGACGGTTATCGTTCAGCCGGGCTTGGCATTCAGCACCGCCCAAACAGCCTCGACGAATGTCGGCGCATGGTCGGTGAGCGAACCGGTGATGCGGCCATAGACCTTGAAGGTCGCCGCCTGCAGTACGACACCGACCACCGAGGCGGTCAGCGCATCGATATCGCGCTTGGGGATCTCGCCGGCGGAGATCGCTTGCGCGATGACGTCGCGCACCACATCGACCGGATTGGGTAGATCTTCCGACAGGCTCGCCAGGAAGTGGTGCTGGGTCAGCAGATGGTAGGCGAAGGTCGTCCAGTCGCGGTCGGCCCAGTCGCAGTAACAGCGCACAATGGCTTCCGCCTTCTGGCGCAGTTTCTTGTGCGGTCGGATGGCCTCGAGGAGCGCTTCCGCCAGCGCCACGTGATGGCGTGTGAAGAGCTCCAAAGCGAGCGCGTCCTTGCTCGGAAAGTACCGGTAGATGGTACCCTCAGCGACCGACGCGGCCATTGCGATCTCGCGTGTCGTCGTTTCCGCGACGCCTCGCGCCATGAAGAGCGTCAAGGCTGCGCGCTCGACTCGCTTCTTGGTGTCATCCGCCTTACCCATGGCGGGATTATTAATGGTGAGCAGCCGCTTAGGGAAGACCCGATTTTAGGCCAACCCTCGGGAATCCCGGCGCTTTTGTCGGATGTCGAACAATATTGCCGCAACGTTGCGCCGACCCGGCCTGTGACCATTTGAGGCGCCGTCCTGGGTTCGGCTCTGAACGTGTAGTCGTTCGCAGGCTAACGAAGCCGCCGGCGCGGTGCCTGACGGCCGCCCGGACGCGGGCAGCCGGGACGAATTTGCAGCCGCAGAATTGGTTGTCCACGACAAATCGACCACGCCGGCAGCGGCCTGCCGTTGCGCTGCAATGGGGCCGCGGTTTATGGTCGGCCGGTCAGATGATCCCCGTGGGAGAGAGCCTGTCGCTTCGGCGGCAGGCCGCCGAAGGAGCAACCGCCCCGGAAACTCTCAGGCCACCGGACCGCGGGGGGATGGCACTCTGGAAAGCGGTCGTGACCGGCGGGGCCGGCGCGATCCACCGACGAGGTAAGTTGGGCGCGTTCGCGCGGCCGACCAATCTTTCAGGTCACCGGACAGAGGGGGCGTGGCCGGCGGATGACCGCCGGTGCGTCCCATCGTGTCGAGGTGGCTGGTGGCCGAAACGACCGCGTCCGACTCCCTGAAACGCACGCCGCTTTATGCGCTGCATGTTGAACTCGGCGGCAAGATCGTGCCGTTCGCCGGCTATGAGATGCCGGTGCAGTTCCCGATGGGGATCCTGAACGAGCACCTGCACACGCGCCGCGCGGTGGGCCTGTTCGACGTCTCGCACATGGGGCAGGTCCGGCTCACGGCCAAGCCCGGCAAGAGCGCCGCGGCTGCCATCGAGCGGCTGGTGCCGGGCGACATCGCTGGCCTGAAGCCCGGCCAGATGCGCTACACCCAGCTCACCAACGGGCAGGGCGGTATCCTCGACGACTTCATGGTGACCAGTACCGGCGATCACCTGCTGATGGTCTTCAATGCCGCCTGCAAGGACGCCGACCTGGCGCATGTCCGCCAGCACCTGTCGGACGACGTCGAGATCGAGCCGATGTTTGCGCGCGGGCTGCTGGCGCTGCAGGGGCCCGAGGCGGTCGACGTGCTGGGCAGGCATGCGCCGCAGGTGCGCGCCATGACGTTCATGACCGGCAGCTTCGTCGTGATCGACGGTGCCGAGTGCTATGTCACGCGCTCGGGCTACACGGGGTGCGACGGTTACGAAATCTCGACACCGGGCGATGCCGCCGAGCGCATCGCCAGGCTGCTGCTCAAGGACGACAGGGTGAAGCCCATCGGCCTGGGCGCGCGCGACTCGTTGCGGCTCGAGGCCGGGCTTTGCCTCTATGGTCATGACATCGACACCACCACGACGCCGGTCGAGGCCGGACTGACGTGGAGCATCGGCAAGGAGCGTCGCGCCAAGGGTGGCTTTCCGGGCGATGAGATCATCATCCGCCAGATCGCCTCGGGACCGCCGCGACGGCGCGTCGGCTTGCGGCCGGAGGGTCGCACCATCGCGCGCGAAGGCACCGAGATCGTCGATGCTTCCGGTGCCGTTGTGGGCAAGGTGACCAGCGGCGGCTTCGGCCCGTCGCTCAACGGTCCGTTGGCGATGGGCTACGTCGAGCGCGCGCACGCCGCAGCGGGCACGAAGCTCGCCTTGCTGGTGCGCGGCAAGCCGGCGCCGGCCGAGATCGTCGCCATGCCCTTCGTGAAGCACACGTACTGGCGGGGTTGAGGTGATGGTTTGCGACGCTGTCTTCACCTCTCCCGCATGCGGGAGAGGTCGACGGGCGCGGAGCGCCCGTCGGGTGAGGGGCCTCACACGATGCGTCTTGTCCTTAGCCCCTCACCTTCCCATTGCGCTGCGCGCAATGGGCCCCTTCCTCTCCCGCTCGCGGGAGAGGAGTTGTTTTTCCTTCCAGAGGACACCATGGCGACAGTGAAATACACCGACGAGCACGAGTGGGTCAGCGTCGAGAACGGCGTCGGCACGGTCGGCATTACCGACTACGCCCAGGAGCAGCTCGGCGACGTCGTGTTCGTCGAGGTGCCGGACGTCGGCCGCACCGTCGCCAAGGGCGAAGCGGTGGCCGTCGTCGAGTCGGTGAAGGCCGCCAGCGACATCTATGCGCCGGCCTCGGGCGAGATCGTCGAGGCCAACGCCGCGCTCGCCGATGCGCCGGGCGACGTGAACCTGGAGCCGACCGGCAAGGGTTGGTTCTTCAAGATCAAGCTCGCCGATCCGTCGGAACTCGACGGTCTGATGGACCAGGCCAAGTACGACGCCTTCGTCAAGAGCCTGGCGTAGTTCAAACAGGCTGTCATTCCGAGCGAAGCGAGGAATCTTGTTGGCATGACGCACGGTGCGTCCCTCGAGAAGATCCCTCGCTACGCTCGGGATGACGGATAAGCAGAGAGATCGACGGAGTCCCTGGATGCGATACCTCCCCCTCACCGACACCGATCGCCGCGAGATGCTGGCGACCATCGGCGCGCGGTCGATCGACGATCTCTTCCGTGATGTGCCGCCATCGGTGCGCCTGCCCGGCCCGATCGCCGGCCTTTCCAGCCACATGGGCGAGCTGGAGGTCGAGCGCCGGCTGGGTCGCATGGCCGCCCGGAATATCGCGGCATCCGACGTGCCGTTCTTCGTCGGCGCCGGCGCCTACAAGCATCATGTGCCGGCCAGCGTCGATCATCTGATCCAGCGTGGCGAGTTCCTGACGTCATACACGCCCTACCAGCCCGAGATCACCCAGGGCACGCTGCAGTATCTGTTCGAGTTCCAGACCCAGATCACCATGCTGACCGGCATGGAGGTCGCCAACGCCTCGATGTACGACGGCAGTACGGGCGCCTCCGAAGCCGTGCTGATGGCCAACCGCGTCACGCGCCGCAACAAGGCGGTGCTGTCGGGCGGCCTGCATCCCCACTATCGCTCGGTGATCGAGACCACGGCGCACTGGCAGGGCTTCCGCACCGTCGGCGCGCCCGTCGACGCCGACGGCATCGAGGATCTCAGCGCCCTGGTCGACAAGGAAGTTTCCTGCGTCGTGGTGCAGAACCCCAGCGTGTTCGGCCACGTGCGCGACCTCACGCCATTGGCCGAGGCCTGTCACGCCGCCGGCGCGCTGCTGGTGGTGGTGGTGACCGAGGTCGTGTCGCTCGGCCTGCTGACGCCGCCGGGCGATATGGGCGCCGACATTGTGGTGTGCGAAGGCCAGTCGCTGGGCGTCGGCCTGAACTTCGGCGGCCCCTATGTCGGGCTCTTCGCCACCCGCGAGAAGCTGCTGCGCCAGATGCCCGGCCGCCTGGTGGGCGAGACGGTCGACGCCGACGGCAAGCGTGGCTTCGTGCTGACCTTGAGCACGCGCGAACAGCACATCAGGCGCGAGAAGGCGACGTCGAACATCTGCACCAACTCCGGGCTGTGTGCGCTCGCCTTCACCATCCACCTGACGTTGCTGGGCGAGCGTGGCTTCACGCGGCTGGCCGAGATCAATCATGCCACCGCCGTGCGCGCCGCCGAGCGGCTGGCCAAGGTGCCGGGTGTGAAGGTGCTGAACGAGACGTTCTTCAACGAGTTCACGGTGATGCTGCCCAAGCCGGCGGCACCGGTGATCGAAGCATTGGCCGCCAGGCGCATCCTCGGCGGCGTGCCGGTATCGCGGCTGATCCCCGATGCGCCGCTCAGTGCCGACCTGCTGCTGGTCGCCGTGACCGAAACCGTGACGGATGCCGATATCGAGGCGCTCGCCACTGGCCTTGCCGAGGTGCTGTGATGGTTCAGTCGACCGATCTCTCGCAGGGCCGCAGCGGCACCATTGCGATGTCCGCCGCCGCTGTCGAAACCTCGACCGGCAACCGCGGCCTGCAGCTCGAGGAACGGCTGATCTTCGAATATGCGCACGCCGATCGCAGCGGCGTCGACCTGCCCGAGCCGCCCAAGGTGAAGGATCGCCTCGGCGGCCTGCGTCGGCGTGGCGCCATCGGACTGCCCGGCCTTGCCGAGCCGCAGGTGGTGCAGCACTACACCCGGCTCAGTCAGAAGAACTACGCCATCGACAGCGGCCTCTATCCGCTGGGTTCGTGCACCATGAAGCACAACCCGCGACTCAACGAGCGCATGGCGCGGCTGCCCGGTTTCGGCGACGTCCATCCGCTGCAGCCGCAATCGACCGTGCCGGGCGCCATCGAGCTGATCGGCGAACTCGCCGGCTGGCTCACCACGCTCACCGGCATGCCGGCGGTGGCGATGTCGCCGGCGGCCGGCGCGCATGGTGAGATGTGCGGCATGATGGCGATCGCCGCGGCCCTGCGGGCGCGCGGCGAAGGCCACCGCAAGACCGTGCTGGTGCCGGAGTCGGCGCACGGCACCAACCCCGCGACCGCGGCGGCGCTGGGTTTCACCGTGAAGCCGATCGCGGCCACCGCGGATGGCCGCGTCGATGTCGCGGCGCTCAAGGCGGCGCTGGGGCCGGACGTGGCGGCGATCATGTTGACCAACCCCAACACCTGCGGCCTTTTCGAGCGCGACATCCGCGAGGTCGGCGACGCGGTGTCGGCGGCCGGCGCCTACTTCTATTGCGACGGCGCCAACTACAACGCCATCGTCGGCCGCGTGCGGCCGGGCGATCTCGGCGTCGATTGCATGCACATCAACCTGCACAAGACCTTCTCGACACCGCATGGCGGCGGCGGGCCGGGCTCGGGTCCTGTGGTGCTGTCGGCGCGGCTGGCGCCCTACGCGCCGCGCCCATGGGTGGTGCACGATGCCAACGGCTGGCGCCTGATCGAGGAGGGCGGTGCGATCGACGGCGAGCCACTGGGCCGGCTGAAGGCGTTCCACGGCCAGATGGGCATGTTCGTGCGGGCGCTGGCCTACATGCTGAGCCATGGCGCCGATGGCCTGCGCCAGGTCGCCGAGGATGCCGTCCTGAACGCCAATTACGTCATGGCGCGCCTGCAAGTCGCGCTGACGCCCGCGTACGACGGGCCGTGCATGCACGAATGCCTGTTCGACGATAATTTCCTGAAGGATACCGGCGTCAGTACGCTGGATTTCGCCAAGGCGATGATCGACGAGGGCTACCACCCGATGACCATGTACTTCCCGCTGGTCGTGCATGGCGCCATGCTGATCGAGCCGACCGAGACCCAGAGCAAGCGGTCGCTGGACGAGTTCTGCGACGCCATGCTGCATCTGGCGCGCAAGGCGAAGTCGGGCACCGCCGCCGACGACTTCAAGGCCGCCCCGCGCTTCGCCCCGCGCCGCCGCCTGGACGAGACGCTCGCTGCCCGCAAGCCGGTGCTGCGCTGGCGCCCCACCAACCGCGGCCCCGACGACGGCCCGCTGAAGCAGGCCGCGGAGTAGGAAAAATCCCTTCTCCCCGCGAAGGCGGGGAGAAGGTGGACGCCGCACAGCGGCGGCCGGATGAGGGGCTTCCGCAGCGTCACGACAAGAGGCGATTCTGGTGGCACTACGCGATCCGCGCCAAGACCGCGAAGCCCCGCGTCCGCCGCAGGTGCTGTCGACGCAAACGTCAGGCTTCTTCGTGTCCATCAAAACGTGAAGTGCTGCGGCGCGACCGGAGGCCGCGCCGCAATCGGAGCGATCTCACTCGCTGTTTGGATGAGAAGCGGTGAGCGTGGTCGGATTGGCGTTGTAGACCGACGGGTAGCGTTGCGACCAGTTGGGCGGACCGCCATCGGAAGGATAGCTCAGCACGAGGCCTTCATACTGGTCGAGCTGGCCGTAGGGGCAGGGCGCCGTGCGGGTATACCGCCCGGACGACTGCAGCTCGGTGCCGACCACGACATAGGCCTGCGCCGCAGCGGCCATGCCGCGGATGAAGGTGTCGCCGTTGCCCGTCATGCCCAGCGCCGTGATGAAGGCGCCGTCACCCTGGCGCGCCGTTTCGGGGCCGACGATGCGGCCAACCAGGCAAGCGCGGATCCAGATCTTGTCCACCAGCCCGCGCCAGGCACTGAACAGGCCGGCGTCGGCGGCGCCGAAGCCCTCGCCGAGCTGCAGGTAGGCCGGCGCGCCGTGGCAGGAGATCACGATTTCCTTGAGCTTGCCGCCTGGCGCACCGCGCGCCACACAGGCGGTCCAATCAAGGATGTGACGCTTGGTGTCGGATGCGGAAACCTCCCAGGTATTCCACATCTGTACGCGAACCGGAGCCCGTGCATCGTTCAGGCCCATGTGGGGCGCCTTGATGGAGATCATGGTTCACTCCATTCATGAGTGAGTAATCATATCATTCATATGATAAGAGTCAAGTGAGCGATCAGCTTTCGACAAGTAACGCCGTGATCTCGAGACCTGTCATCCCGAGCGTAGCGAGGGATCTTTCGATGCAGACGCACCCGTGCGTCACTTGCAGAAGATCCCTCGCTCTGCTCGGGATGACGGGCTGTGTCAGCGACGAGTGATTCCCGGTACTACGCCGCCCGCAAGCCGTGCGACTCCAACGGCTTCAAGCGCGGCATCAGAGCCTGCCGCGATAGCGTGGTTACCGGTTGGTCAGGCCGCGGGCGCGCAAGTCACGGTCAGATGGGCCTGCCCGTATACGGCATCGAGGCGGTAAGGCCGCCGTCGACCGGGATCGCCTGGCCGTTGACGTAGGACGCTTCATCGCTCGCCAGGAACAATCCCATCGCCGCCAGCTCGTGCGGCTGGCCGGCGCGCTTCAGCGGATTGAGCTGACCAATCTTGTCGGCGGTGCCGCGCTCCTTGGCCCGGTCGAACACGGGCTTCGTCATGCCGGTTTCGATCAGGCCCGGGCAGACCGCGTTGACGCGCACGCCGGTGCCGGAGAGCGAGTAGGCGGTGGTCTGCACCAGGCTGATGACGCCGGCCTTGCTGGCGCCGTAGGGGTGACCACTGGCACCGGCCTTCAGGCCGGCGACGGACGCGGTGCAGATGATCGAGCCAGAGCCCTGCCTGGTCATGTGCGGAATCGAATGCTTGATGGCCAGGAACGGGCCGATCAGATTGACGCGCAGCACGTCCTGCCAGTGCTCCACGGTCTGATCAGCAAGCGGCACCAGACCGCCGCTGACACCGGCATTGGCCCATATTGCATCGAGCTTGCCGTACGTCGACAGCGCCTTGTCGATGAAGGCTTTCACGTCCGCCTCGGCGCCCGCATCAGCGGTGACGGTTTGGACCGTGCCGCCGGCGTCGCGCACGAGCTTCGCTGTTTCATTCACACCGTCGGTGCGATCGACCGCGATCAGTTTCGCGCCTTCCTTGGTGAACAGCAACGCGGCGGCGCGGCCGATACCGCTTCCCGCGCCGGTGATAATGACGGATTTGCCCTCGAGGCGGCCCATGTCTCTCTCCCTGGTGGCGGGGCAGCGCGCTACACGCTGACCATGCGCTTGCCGCGATTTTCGCCGGCGAGCAACCCGATCAGCGCCTGCGGCGTGTTCTCAAGTCCGTTGATGATGTCCTCCTCCACCTTCAGCTTGCCGGAGGCGACCCAGGACTGCAGGTCCGCGAGCGCGGCATCGCGCTGGTCCATGTAGTCCATCACGATGAAACCTTGCATGGTCAGGCGTTTCACCACGATCAGGCCGGGCACGCCGCGCGGTCCGTGCGCGGAGGGGATCCCGTCATACTGCGAGATCGCGCCGCAGCAGGCGATGCGGCCGCGGTTGTTCATTTGCGAGAGGCAGGCTTCCAGAATGTCGCCGCCGACATTGTCGAAATAGACGTCGATGCCCTTGGGCGCCGCTGCGCGCAGCGCCTTGTAGGTGGCGCCGTCCTTGTAGTCGACCGCGGCGTCGAAGCCGAGCGCACTGGTCAGCCAGTGGCATTTATCCTTGCCGCCGGCGATGCCGACGACGCGGCAGCCCTTGATCTTCGCGATCTGGCCCACGATCGAGCCGACGGACCCGGCGGCGGCCGACACCACCACGGTCTCGCCTTGCCGGGGGTTGCCGACATGGAGCAAGCCGAAATAGGCGGTCAGGCCCGCAACGCCGTAGACGCTCAGCAGATGCGTCATCGGTTCCAGCTTCGGCATCTTCGACAGATGCTTTGCGGGCACCGCGGCGTAGTCCTGCCAGCCGGTGTCGCCGAACACGATGTCGCCCTGCTTCAGGCTGGGGTCTTTCGACGACACCACCTCGGCGATGCTGCCGCCGGCCATCACGGTGTTGGCTTCGACCGCGGCACGGTAGGTGGCGCCGTGCATCCAGGCGCGGTTGGCTGCGTCGAGCGAGATGTAGCGCGTGCGCACCAGCGCCTCGCCGTCCTTCGGCTCGGGGATCGCGCCGTTGGTCAGACGAAAATGCTCGGGACCAAGCTTGCCGGTCGGCTTTTCGACAAGCAGGATCTGGCGATTGACGGTGTCGTTCATGGCGATGTCCCCCTCGCATCGGTCGTTCATCCCGCAACGGGCCACGCTGCCGGCGGCACGAAGGCTACGTCACGCGAACGCGTCGTAAAAGGTGCAATGAGCCGACATTCAATCCTGGGAGCGCGGGCGTCTCGCCCGCTCATGTCTTATCAGGCGAAATTTTGCTTTCGCCGTGGTGATGCGGGCGAGACGCCCGCGCTCCCAGGGAACTCGTTCTAGCTAGCACCTGGAATCGCGGGTCACTGATACTGCTGTCCTCCCGAGCGTAGCGAGGGATCTTCTGCAAGAGACGCACGGGTGCGCCTGCATCAAAAGATCCCTCGCTGCGCTCGGGATGACAGCGCGATCCCATTCGGGCGATAGCCGGGACTAGCGTTCGACGAGCAGCGCCATGATCTCGGCGCCCAGCGCCAGGTCGGCGACATGACCGAACGCCTGGCGCCGCAATCGGCCGGCGCGGTCGATCAGCAGCAGCGTCGGCGTGCCCTGCATGTTGTACGCGCGCATCGTGGCCGGCAACGGATCATCGCCCTCGTACGCATCGACGCCGACCGGAAATTGAATGCGGTTCTCGTGGATGAAGGCCTTGAGCGACACCGGACGCATCGCGTCATGATGCTCGAAGACCGTGTGCAGTCCGATGGTGGCGACCCTGTTGCCGTCGAAGATTTCGTGTACGCGCTTGGCCTGCGGGATCGATTCCTGCACGCAGCCCGGACACAGCATCTGGAAGGCGAAAGCAACGACCACCTTGCCGCGCAGCGCTTCGAGCGTCAGCGGCGTCTCGCTGTTGATCCATTCGCTGATGCGCCACTCGGGCGCCGGCTTGCTGGTCGTTGGCACGATGGCATCTCCTTCCACGTCCGCGCGCTCAGCGCGCGACGCGGCCCGGCAGGCTGAGATCGCCTGATGTTACCTTGAAGACGTTCTCCACGCACAACAGCGGGTCGTGCACGTTGGCATTGACGCGCAGGCCGGCGGTGACGCCGTCATACTTGAAGTCCCTGGGCGCGCCGATGTCCTTCAGCGGTACGCGGATCTCGACCTTGTCGGTGCCGAAGCCGGGACGGTAACCCGGGCTGTCGATCAGCAGCGGCAGGCCGGGCCAGGTCTTGGGCAGTTTCGGCTTGGCGCCCGGCGGGATGTCCTTGACCTTGAGGCCGGCGGGGCCGCAGGCGGCATCCTTCACCAGTACAACCCAATGGCTGTGCCATTTGGCGCCATCGTTCTTCGGGTCGCCATCGCCGTTCTCGTCCTCCAGCGGCGTGTCGTCGAAGTCAGGGTGGATGGCGGCGGCCAGCGCCAGGATGCCCTGTGCGGTCTCGAAACCGGCAGCGGCGCTGTCGAGCGAGGTCGGCCAGACGTAGGTGTACACCGGCGCGCCCGCGAGCTTGCCGTTGCGGTCGGGGATCAGCGCGCCCGGCGTGCCGGATGTCGCGTGCGTGAACACCAAGGTGTCGCCCTCGACCCGGACTTCCGTGCGCACCAGATCGAAGCCCGGCGCCACCTTGGCGCTGGGGTTGGCCTTGATGGGATCGTGCGCCAGCGCCGGCCAGGCGACGCTGGCGGCGACGGCAAACAGCGCAATGCCTCTCATCATCTCTCCCCTCCGCCTAAATAGTATCGCGGCGATACAATATGGCGATCCCGATCTTGTCAAGATGGTTTATTGGCGATACCAATAGACCATGAGCGGCGACAGGCTCTTCGATCTGGTTGAGCGCATCGGCGCGCTGCTGCGCAGCGAACTGCGCCGGCTGGGTGCGCCTCATGGCCTTGAGCCGGTGCACCTGCAGGCGCTGGCGTATCTCGCGCGCGCCAATCGCTACAGCGACACGCCGATCGCCGTGGCCGAGTTCCTCGGCCTCACCAAGGGCAATGTCTCGCAGCGCCTGATCGCGCTGGAGAAGGCGGGCTTGCTGCGCCGCCGGCCCGACCGCGATGATGCGCGTGTAGTGCACCTGGTGCCGACGGCCAAAGCGCAGACGCTACTGGAGGCGCTATCACCGCCGCCGGCATGGCGCACCGCGACGGCGGCGGTCGCCGGCGATCAGGAAGGGGTGGAAACCGCTCTCGCAACCTTGCTGTCTGCGCTGCAGGGCGCCAACGGGCGGCGCACGTTCGGCCAGTGCCGAAGCTGCCGTTTCCTGCAGCGCAAGGACGGCGCGTTCACCTGCGGCCTGACGCACGATCCCCTCGAGCCGGACCACACGCTGCGCCTCTGCCGCGAGCACGAACCCGCGGCGTGACGGCGCGCCTCAGAATCGAGAAATGTCGGGATGCGCCGGAAAGCCGTCGGGCGTGACGTTCAGATAGGCCGAACCGCGATGGTAGTAGAGGACAGCCGGCGTCTGGACGGCGCCGAGATTGGCGACCTGGACGAACGGCGCGGCGTTTTTGAAGGCCTGCATGGCGGCATGGTATGCCGCTGGATCGTTGCCCATGGCCGGCCTGGGGCGGCGTTCGAGCAAGGGTGTGGGCGGACCGTATCCGGCTGTGTTGCGGGTGATCCGGAAAACGAACGACTTTGTCGCCGACTGGGCGCGGAAAAAGGTATCGCATTCGCGACAGGGATAGGCATCCTGGACGAAGAGGAAGACGCTCAGCCCGCGGAAATTCCGATCGCCGCGGTGGCCGGTGTAGTGGGCGTAGGCCTCGCGTTCGGCATGCTCCCGGTCGCCGTTCGCTGAACCTTGCTGCGGTTGTCCCCAGTTCGTGCTTCCCGGCGTGATCCCATAGCAACTGGATACAACCATGGCCCATGCCCCCATCAGGCGTCACGTTGCCGGCGTACAAGAACATGACGCCACGGAGCGGGCAACCGGTCTTCAGCGTGCCTCGTCGGCCTCGCGCCGGTAGCGCTCGATCAGCCAGGTGATCAGGTTGGTGATCAAGGTCGACGCGCCGAACAGGTAGATGCCGATCTCCGGCCGCAGGCGCACCAGGAAGCCGCCCTGCAGCGAGGCGACCACGACCGCGACGACCAGCACGTCGAGCATCGACCATTTGCCGGCGCCGCCGGCGAGCGCGTGCAACGCCTGGTGCCGGCCATGCGGTGCGAACCACAGCCACGCCGCCAGGACCAGCTTGGCGATCGGGAACGCCACCGAGAACAGCGCGAGCACGATGGCCAGCGGCCATGATCCGCCCTGCCACAGGTCGCCGATGCCCGACAGCACCGACAGCGTTTCGTCGACCAGCCGCAGGCGCGTCACGCGCACCGCCGGCAGCACCAGGCCGGCCACCAGCAGGCCGATGGCAATCACCCAGACGACGGCCAGCACGATGGTGCGGCGAGGAAAGCGGTCGGCCAGCGAGTTCATGGCATGACATTACGGACGTGCGACAAGATCTGTCATCCCGAGCGTAGCGAGGGATCTCCTGAAAGTGGCGCACGTCTTTTCGCAGGAGATCCCTCGCTACGCTCGGGATGACGGTCTGAACCCAAGAAAAAGCCCCGTGCGGTGGCCGCACGGGGCTTGAACGATGCGTTGGTCGCGGCGCTCAGTGCAAGCGCTTGGGCAGCTCGGCGATGGCCTGGTCGATCAGCTCGCCGCCCTGGCCGGCAGCCAGGCGCTCCTGCATCAGCTGGCGCGTGGCGCTGATGGCGGCGGCGACGGCGGCGTTGCGCACGTCGGTGGCGGCCTGAGCCTCGGCATTGGCGATGCGGTCCAGCGCCTGACGCTCGCGCAGCTTGATCGCGGCCTCGAGCTCGGCCTCGGCCTTGACCTTCATGCGCTCGGCCTCGGCCTTGGACTGGGCGATGATGCCCTCGGCTTCCTTGTAGGCCTCGGACTGCTTGCGCTGGTAGTCGGCCAGCAGGTCCTGGGCCTCGCGGCGCAGCGTCTCGGCCTCGTCGATCTGCTTGCGGATGCGATCGGCGCGTGCATCCAGCATGTCGGTCAAGGTCTTGCGGACCTTCCAGACCATCAGTGCGACGAAGATGACAAAGGCGACAGCAACCCAGAACTCGGGCGACTGCAGCAGCGGCTCCTTGTGGCCGCCCGCAGGGTCGGCGGCGTAGGCGGTACCGAACATCAGGCACCTCCCTTCAGCGCCGAGTCGACCGCGGCGGTGAGTTTGCCCTGATCGGCCTGGGCGCCGGTCAGCTTGGTGAACGCCGACTGTGCTACCTCGGCGGCCATGGTCTTGACACCGGCCATGGCCGCGGCGCGCGCCTCGGCAATACGACGCTCGGCGGCAACCAGCTGGGCATTGATGCGATCGCTGACTTCCTGCTGGCGGCGTGCCGATTCGGCACCGGCCGCGTCGGCGGTCTGCCGCGCCAGGGTCTGGGCCTGGCCGCGCGCGTCGGCCAGCGCCTTTTCATAGGCGGCGATCACTGACTTGGTCTCTTCCTTCAGCTTCTGCGCCGTCTCCAGGTCGCCCTGGATCTTGTCCTCGCGCTGCTTCAGGACGCCGGCGACCTGAGGCATCGCCAGCCGCCACATGATGACGTAGAGGACGACGAAGCTGACCACCAGCCAGAAGAGCTGTGTGCCGAAAAAGGCTGGATCGAGTTGCGGCATGGGCCGTTCCCGCGAAGCCGTGCGCCACCGCCGGTCCTACGACCGTCGGCGGCTTGCGGCGAGCGTGATCAGGTGAACAGGATCAGGAACGAGATCAGCAGCGCGAACAGCGCCACCGACTCGGTGAGCGCGAAGCCCAGCATGCCGATGCCGAACACCTGGCCGCGGGCGGCCGGGTTGCGGCCGATGGTGCCGACCAGGGACGAGAAGATGTTGCCGATGCCGGCGCCGACGCCCGCGAGGGCGATCACCGCAAGACCGGCACCGATCATCTTTGCACTGGCGAGATCCATGATTGCTTGTCCTTTCCGTTTTCCAGTTATCCGTTTATGCGCGAGGCCGACCACCCTGGCGTCGCGCGGTACACGCGTGATCAGTGGTCCATGTGGAGTGCATCGTTGAGGTAGATGCAGGTCAAGATGGCGAACACGTAGGCCTGCAGGAAGGCGACCAGCACCTCGAAGCCGGTCAGCGCCACGTTGACGGCCAGCGGCAGCCAGCCGCCCAGCACGCCCAGCGCCACCACGAAGCCCGAGAACACCTTCAGCATGGTGTGGCCGGCCATCATGTTGGCGAACAGACGGATCGCCAGGCTGACCGGCCGGGTCAGGTACGAGAGGATCTCGATCGGGATGATCAGGATCAGCATCGCTGCCGGCACGCCCTTGGGGACGAAGAACGACAGGAAGTGGAAGCCATGCTTGATGAAGCCGATCACCGTCACGCCGATGAACACCACGATCGCCATGCCGAAGGTGACGACGATGTGGCTGGTGAAGGTGAAGCTGTAAGGGATCAGGCCCAGCAGGTTACCGGCCAGGATGAACATGAACAGCGTGAAGATGAACGGGAAGAACACCCGCCCGGCGTTGCCGGCCTGCTCTTGCAGCAGGTTGGCGACAAACTCGTAGGACATTTCCGCCATGGACTGCCATCGGCCCGGCACCAGCGCCCGCTGACGCGTGCCCAGCACCAGGAACAGGGTCACGACCACGACCGCGATCGTCATCCACAGTGCGGAATTGGTATAGGAAATGTCGACGTTGCCGAGCTTGATCGGGATCAACCGTTCGATCTTGAACTGCTCGATAGGACTCGCCACGCCATCCCCCAACTTGCTCGGCCGTGCGGCCGCCTTCAGGTGCCGTCGCTGCCGTCGCGCCGACCCAGGTAGGCCGTGGCGCGATAGACGTTCAACATGCCGGCGGCGCTGCCCAGGAAGAAGAACACCACCATCAGCCACGGCTTGGTGCCGAGCCAGAGGTCCAGCACATAACCGATCCCGACGCCGACCGCGACAGCCGCCACCAGCTCGGTCCCCATACGCATGGCCAAGCCGAAGCCGGTCATGGGCGGCTTGCCGCCCGGGACCGTTTTGCCATCGCCGGACTGTTGCTTGTTGGCGGCCCGCGCTGCGGTGACCCGCGCGTCGAGATCCTCAAGCGACGTCGGCTTGCGCTCATCGGCCATGTTCAGGAGGCTTCCGAACAGCAAACGCCAAGCTTCACACCGACCAGGTACGATTGCACCGAGCCCATGCAAAGCCGCGCGGAACCTAGGGAAAGGCCTGGGGGGTGTCAAGCTTCATTGCGGCAGGGTTAAGGCGTTGAAAATGCCGCAGGATCGGGCAATTGGCAGTGCCATTCCTCCGACCGTCGCCTCGCTCTGCGAGGTCAGACGGGCCGCAATCGCCGTGACGGCGGTCCCAACGTCACAGAAGACCGGCGAGCATGCGGGCGGCGCGGATGGCGCCATCGGCGTCGACGGCCCGGAACGTCACCGGTGCGCGCAGCGCTGCGATCATGGCGTCGGCGATGATGTCGGGCGTGGCCGTCGCAAAATCCATGCGCCGTCCGGCCTGGTGGCGGTCGAGGCGATGGGCGACATGGAATTGCTGCTCGAAATGATGGCCCAGCGGGAAATAGAGAAACGGCGTCTGTGCCGCCGTCAGCTCCATGCAGGTCGTCAGGCCGCCTTGGACGACTGCCAGATCGCAGGCGGCGAGGTGGCGATCGAGATCGGGCACGAATGCGCGCACGTCGACATCGGCCGGTGCGGCGAGCGCGCGCGGGTCGATGCGCGGGCCCGCGACCAGGACCATGCGCATCTCGGGCATTTGCCTTTTGACGATCGGCCAGCTCTGCAGGATGCGCTTGATCAGCGGCACGCCGACGCCCGACCCGCCGACCGTCACGATGCATACGCGTTCGTCGGGGCGATAGCCCAGCGCGCGCCGCAGGTCCGCGCGGCTGCCAAAGGTCCGGGGGTGCGCGCCCAGGATGTAGCCTGCGAAGTCGAAATGCTGGGGCACCCAGTCGCGCATCGCCGGCAGGTCGCGGCCGAACGACTGTGGGATGATATCGTCCGGATCGCCGACGAAGATGGCGCGATCGCGCACGCCGGGATGGCGTTCGATATGCTCGATCATCTCGGCGTTGTAGTCGGTGGTGAGCGCCGCCTCGGGGTTGCCGCCTGACGGCATCGGCAGGTAGCCGACGAAGTCGGTGAACCAGGCGAGCGGCGCGCGTTTCAGTTCCGGATGTTCATGCCAATAGTGATCGACGTCCCAGGCTTCGTCGGCGATCACCAGGTCGTAGCGCGTGGCCTCGACCGCGTCCTGGAAGGTCATGAAATTGGCGATCAGCACCTCGTCCATGCGCCGCAGCGCCTGGAAGCAATGCAGATCGTGCTCGCCCGACTCCAGCTCGAAGTGGCGCGACTCGCTGGCCAGGCGTCGGCTGAGCGGATGGATGCGTTCGCCATTGCCCGCGAGCAGGCGCGTGACGGGATCCTGCGCCAGCCAGTCGACCTCGAGATCGGGCTGCAGCTGGCGCAAGGCGCGCGCAATGGCAAGGTCGCGCCGTCCGTGACCCAGGCCGATGGGGGAGGACAGATAGAGCACCTTCCTGCCCGACCGGCGCGCCGCCCGTTTCGGCACTGTCTTGCCGAGCGTGCGATCCAGGAAGTCGGCGATCAGCGCATTGCATTTCGCCGGAAAGCGGCCCGCCGGGTTGTGGCCGCCGCCTGCGATCGTCACCAGCTCGGCGCCGGTTGCCGCGGCGACGGCCTGTGCCCGCGCGTGCGGCTGGATGCGGTCATCGGCGCCGTGGATGATCAACAGGGGACAGCGGATCTTGCGGTACATCGCCTCGCTGACATCGTGGCTTGGCGCAATGGCCCGCGCGTCCACGGTCTTGGCCAGCACGGCGCCTGATGTGTCGGCAGCCCAGGCGAGGCCATCCTCGATCTGCTTGGTCGAATGCGGTTCGCTGAAGATGTTGCGCACGAAGTGATCGGCGAAGTCCGGATAGTCGGTCATCCAGTACGCACGATTGTACTTGTCCCAGCTCTCGAACCGCTCGCGTTGCGCAAGAAAATGTTGCGGGGCCGCGTAGGGGTAGGCCGGTCCGATGCTGGCGGACGTCCCGACCAGAACCGCGGCCTTCACCCGCTCGGGATGATAGGCCGCCATCATCATGGCGAGCATGCCGCCGAAGGACAGGCCGACGAGTATCGCTTCGCCGGCGTCGGTTGCATCCATGACGGCCAGCGCATCGGCGAAATAGTTGTCGAGCGAGTAGGCGGCTACATCATCGGGCCGATCCGACTTGCCGTTGCCGCGCCCGTCATAGGTGATGCAGCGGAAGCGTTCGCTGAAGTAGGGCAGCTGCGCCTTGTAGACGCGCGAATGAACGATGCTCCAGGGCGGCGGGAAGACGATGGTTTCCGGGCCCTCGCCGTAGGTCTCCCAGTAGAGCTTCACGCCGTCGCGTTCGATGAAGCCATCCTTGCTCGGGAGCTTGGCGCGCATGGTTTTACCCGCTCGACGCGGCGTCTTCCGCCTGGCGCAAGAGATCGCCGATACGCCGCAGCGCGCGGCGCAGCGGCACGCTCTTGCTCTCGAGGCCGAGCAGCTGCAGGCTCTCGGCGCCAATGAACGCATTGGAGATCAGCGCCGCGACTTCCTCCGGCGTGAACGGGCCCAGGCTGCCATGCGCCCGTTCGGCCCGGCGCGCCGCGGCGATGATCAGATCGACCCACCCCCGAATGGCGGCGCGCACGACCTTGGCGATCGTCGGATCGGCCCAGCTCGCCGCGATCAGTTCCTGCAGGACGCGGACATAGCCCGACGCGATGTCGTCATCGAGGTAGTCGCACGCCCGGTCGAGCTGTTGGGAGAATGTCAGCGTCGTGTCGGTGAACATCGCGCTCTGGCGATCGAGCAGCTGGGCATTGAGGTATTCGAAGAGCGCCAGCATCATCCCTTGCTTGGAGCCGAAGTGATAATGGATCTGGCTCAGCGGCACGCCGGCCTCCGCCGCGACATCGCGTGTCGAGAGCCCGGCGTAGCCGGTGCGGCGCAGCACGACCTTGGCGGCTTCGAGCAGCGTTACGCTGGTTTCCGGCTTCTTCGCCACTGCGCGGGTCATTTTACCTCGTCATCATCGCCCGTTGCGGGGAAGGGTCGCAGGATTGCCGGCGGATGGCTACGGGTGCCTGGTGCCGGATCCGTGCCGGTGGGCAGAGCGTCGACACCGGGCAAGATCCTGGAAAAAATGAATCAGGATTTGAATGTACCTTTGAATGTGAAAACGACGATACTGCCGACACCAAATGATGCAACCGACACATTGTTACCTTGAATTCTCGGTCCTTTGACGGTCCACGGCGCGTTCTTCCAGACCGTCAAATCGTGGCTGGACTGCTCTGACAGCAGCAGGCTGTCGGCCTTGATGGTCAATTGCAAGAAATGGACCTTCCTGGCTACTGGAAAGGCCAGGAGCGCCGCATCACTGCGCATGAACAAGCTGATCTTCTTTGAGTGATTCACGCCCTTCATGAAGGTTTCAACGTCAAGCTGGGTCGTGGTCTGTTCGGACAGCATGATCCAGCTCTTGGAACTCTCGGTGGAATCGCCGCTGCCGAGGGCAATGACCGGCACGGTGCGGCTTACCGGTTTGTTGCTTGTCATCCATTCGGCCCATGACGAGATGCTGAGTGCCATTTGCAGCCTCCTCGGATTTCCGATCGCAAACCTTTGCCGGTTGATGGCTACGGGTGCTTGGCGCCGGTGGGCACCGGATCCGTGCCGGTGTCGCCGGCGGCCTTGCGGCCGGGGAGCGGGATGAGCATCCCCACCTGTTCGCGATAACGCCGGTATTGGTCGCCGAACAGCGCGATCAGGTCGCGTTCCTCCAGGTAGATCCCGATCAGGATGTAGCCGGTCGTCGCGACCGCGAAGAGCAGGTGGCCCATCGTCATGGACGGCGTCGCCCAGAAGGCGAGCAGGAAGCCGAGATAGATCGGATGGCGCACCCGCTTGTAGAGGAAAGGCGTCTTGAACGTGGGTGGCGGCAGCGACCGGCGGCGCAGCCGGGCATAGACCTGGCGCAGGCCGAACAGCTCGAAGTGGTTGATCAGGAACGTGCTGAGCAACACCAGCCCCCAGCCGATCCAGAAGATCGCCTGCAGCACCGCGACGCCGGCGGGATGCGTGACCGACCACACCGGCTGCGGCAGCGGCCGCCACTGCCAGTACAGCAGCAGCAACGCCAGGCTGGCCAGCAGCACATAGGTCGTCCGCTCGACCGGGTGTGGCACGATCTGCGTCCACCAGCGCTTGAACCCCGGCCGCGCCATGACGCTGTGTTGAATCGCGAAGAGACCCAGCAGCAGGACGTCGACGACGATCGCCAGGCCGAGCGGGCCCGGCGTGCCGCTGTCGACCGTCTTGGGCACCGGCAGGTTGCCGACGAAAGCGATCGCGTAGAGGAAGGTCCCGAAGAAGATCAGATAGACCACGACGCCGTAGAGCACCGAAGCGAAGCCGGCCATGGCGGATGCCTCCCTTTAGATTTGTTCGGTCGACCGACCGATATACATAAAATAATTCGGTCGGCCGACCGAGTCAAGCGGATCGGTGGAAACGCTCGCGAAGGGAGGTGGCGTTATGCCAGCGCGGCGGGACGACAGACCCGACGCCACAACGCCCCTATGCGATTGCCCGGGTTTGACCGGACCCTGCACCGGGCTAAGCTCACGGCGATCCTGCGGAGAATGCCGTCATGGCTGCGCTGTCGCCTTCCTCGAACGTCCTGCCGCAAGACGGCTTCGTCGTCTTCGCCAAGGAGGACTGCCCGACCTGCCAACTCGTCGCGCCGGTGTTGCGCACCCTGGCGCGCGCCGATCACAGGCTGGTCGTCTACTCGCAGGACGATCCGGCTTTCCCGGCCGACCTCGACGTGGTCGACGACACGTCCCTGGAGCAGTCGTTCCGCCTCGATGTCGAGACCGTGCCGACCCTGATCCGGTTGCGCGACGGCCGCGAGGTGGCGCGCACGGTGGGCTGGGACCGCGGCGAATGGGAACGGATCACCGGCCTGCAGGCGCTGGGCGATGGCCTGCCCGGATTCCGGCCCGGCTGCGGATCGAAGAGCCGCGATCCCGGCGTCTACGAACACCTCGTCGCCCGTTTCGGCAATCCCGGCCTGGGTGCGCGCAAGATCACGCTGAGCGACTGGGACGACGAGGCCGAGGCCTGCTTCGATCGCGGCTGGACCGATGGCCTGCCGGTGGTGGCGCCGACCGACGCGCGCATCCTGCGCATGCTGGGCGGCACGACGCGCAAGCCCGACGAGATCGTCGGCCTGATCCCGCCCAACCTGGCGCCATGCACGGTCGAGAAGGTGGCGATCAATGCCGTGATGGCGGGCTGCAAGCCGGAATACATGCCGGTGGTGCTGGCGGTGGTGGAGGCCGCGCTCGATCCGGTCTTCACCATGCACGGCCTCTTGTGCACCACCTGCTTCTCGGGCCCGGTGATCGTGGTCAACGGGCCGATCACGCGCGCCATCGGCATGAACTGGGGCATCAACGCGCTGGGGCAGGGCAATCGCGCCAACCTCACCATCGGCCGCGCGCTGCAGCTGGTCATCCGCAATGTCGGCGGCGGCCGGCCAGGCGAGATCGACCGCTCCACCATCGGCTCGCCGGGCAAGATCAGCTGCTGCTTCGCCGAGGACGAGACCGATCCGGACTGGCAGCCGCTGTCGGTGGCGCGCGGCATTGCGCCGGGCAGGAACGCGGTGACCTTGTTCCAGGGCTATGGCCTGCAGGCCTGCATGGATCAGCGCTCGCGCACGGCCGAGGAGCTGTCGCGCTCGCTGGCGCTGTCGCTGTCGGCGGTGATGCACCCCAAGCTCTACAGCGCGACGGCGGCGATGCTGGTGCTGTCGCCCGAACACTATGCGATCTTCCGCAGCGCCGGTTGGGATCGCGCCCGCATCGAGGACAGCCTGCTCGCCGACTCCACCCGCCCGGGCAAGGATCTCGTGGCCGGTGCCCAGGGCATCGCCGAGGGCATGCCGGCGAAGTTCGCCGATATGATGGTGCCCAAGTTCTGGCGCGGCGGCCTGCTGGTCGTGCGCGCCGGCGGTCCGGCCGGGCTGTTCTCCGGCATCCTCGCCGGCTGGCCCGGCACCGGCATCCGTGATCAGACTCAACCCGTGACCAGGGAGATCCAGCCATGAGTTTCTCGATGCGTGATCCCACCGCCGAGACCGGCAGCCAGCGCCGGCCGCGCACGCCGCCGCCGGCATCGCTGGAAGGCGCCACCGTGGCGCTGCTCGACATCGGCAAGCTGCGCGGCAGCGAATACATCGACCGCCTGCAGGCGCGGCTCGACGAGCGCGGCATCGCGTCGAAGCGTTATCGCAAGCCGACACCCTCGCGCGTGGCGTCGACGGCGTTGCTGCAGCAGATCGCGACCGAGGCGCAGGTCGCGGTCATCGCGCTGGCCGATTGAGGCTCCTGCATATCGTGCAGTCTGCACGACATCGCTGATCTCGACGGACGCGGCATCGCCGCCGTCAACGTCACGACCGAAGTGTTCGCGGATGCGGCCGCGGTGCAATGCGACTCGCTGGGACTCGATCCGGCGCTGATCTACCTGCCGCACCCGATCCAGAACCGCACCACCGCTGAACTGCACGCGCTGGCCGACGCCACTGTTGAACAGATCGTGGCCCTGCTTCAGCGTTGACGCCTCGCCCCGTGCGAGCGGGGCGAGGAGAGAAAGCCCGATGGATGGTCAAGACGACGCGCAGCCGATGGTCGCCGCGGGCCCGGGCTCGCCGTGGGAAGTGTTCGCGGTCTTCCTGAAGCTGGGCCTGACGTCGTTCGGCGGGCCGATCGCGCATCTCGGCTATTTCCGTGATGAGCTGGTCGTGCGCCGGCGATGGATCGACGAGCCGGGCTACGCCGACCTCGTGGCGCTCTGCCAGTTCCTGCCGGGGCCGGCGTCCAGCCAGGTCGGCTTTTCGCTCGGCGTGCTGCGCGGTGGCGGCCTGCTGGGCGGGCTTGCGGCATGGTTCGCCTTCACCATGCCGTCGGCCGTCTTTCTGTTCGCCTGTGCGCTGGGCGCGGCGGCGTTCACCGGGCCGGTCGCATCCGGCGTGCTGCACGGCCTGAAGCTGGTCGCCGTCGCGGTGGTGGCGCAGGCGATCTGGGGCATGGCACGCAGCCTGGCGCCGGACTCGCCGCGCGCCGGCATCGCGCTGGCCGCGATTGTCGTCGCGGTGTTTGTCGGCGGATCGTGGGGCCAGATCGGCGCCATTGCGCTGGGCGCCGTGGCCGGATGCTGGCTCTGCCGCGCGCCGCCGGCGGCGGTGTCGGGGCACCTGCGCTTTCCGGTGTCGCGCCGTGCGGGCGTGCTGGCGCTCGCTGCGTTCGCGGCGCTGCTGGTCGTTACGCCGCTGATCGCCGGCGCGACCGGCAACCCGGCCGCCGCCCTGTTCGATGCCTTCTATCGTTCCGGCGCGCTGGTCTTCGGCGGCGGTCATGTCGTGCTGCCGCTGCTGCAGGTCGCGGTGGTGGCGCCCGGATGGGTCAGCGACGCGGCGTTCCTGGCCGGCTACGGCCTGGCGCAGGCGGTGCCCGGGCCGCTCTTCACCTTCGCCGCCTATCTCGGCGCCGTCATGGGGCCGGCGCCGCACGGCCTTGCCGGCGCGGCCATCGCCCTGGTCGGCGTCTTCCTGCCCGGCCTGCTGCTGGTCTACGGCATGCTGCCGTTCTGGGACGCGTTGCGCACGCGCCCCCTGGCGCAAGCCGCCATGCGCGGCACCAACGCGGCGGTCGTCGGCATCCTGGCCGCCGCGCTCTACGATCCGGTGTGGACCAGCGCCGTGCTGTCGTCGCGCGACTTCGTGCTGGCGCTGGCCGGCTTCCTGCTGCTCACGGTGTGGAAGGCGCCGCCCTGGATCGTCGTCCTCGTACTGGCGGCGGCTGGTGCCGTATCACGCACGCTCGGCTGAGGCTCGGTGCGCCATGTAGAGATGCGTTTCGTAGTCGAACGCGAAGGCGCCGCCGTAGCCGTCGATCGCGGTGGCGATGGCGTCGAACACCGCCGCGCGCTGGGCCGGTGCCATCACCTGGTGATCCGACCGTGTGCGCAGGAAGGCCAGGTAGCTCGCCGTGGTGTGGCGCCATTGCCAGGGATAACAGCGGTGCGTGACCGGGCCGAAAAACGCCGACGCCTCGAACGCGGGCTTGAACGGACCGTCGGGCAGGTACCAGGCCTCCGGCGGCGGCCCCTGATAGCCGATGTGCCGCTGGTATATCTGTTTGAACTGCGCGAGCAGCGGTGGGTCGAGTCCGACCGGAACGTGGCCGAAGACGGCGAGCGTTCCGTCCGACGCCAGCACCTCGGCCGCCTTGGCGAATCCCATGTCGGGCGAGACCCAGTGCCAGGATTGCGCCGCGGTGATCAGGCGGAACGGCGTCGCGGCCGGCGACCACGCCTCGAAAGTGGCTTCGGCAAATGCGACGTCGGGGAACGCGGCCAGCGCCTCGCGCGCGGCGCCGATCATCTGCGGTCCCGGATCGAGGGCCAGCATGGCAAAGCCGCGCGTGGCGAAACTCTTGGTGGCCTGGCCCGTGCCGCAGCCGACATCGAGGATGACATCGCCGGACCGCAGGCCCGCATACGCGATGACATCGTCGATCAGGGCATCGGAATAGTCGGGTCGCACGGCCTGATACGCCCGTGCGACCTGGTCGAAGGCAAAGCGTTGCTCCATGACGTCTGATCCTAGGGTTGCTGTGCGTAGAGTTTCACGACCTCGTGCAGGAAGTCGCGGCCCTCGTAGAGCGAGCGCACACGGATGCGCTCGTTCAGGCCGTGTACGCCGTTGCCGTCGGGATCGCCGAACATGCCGGACAGGCCATAGGTCGCGATGCCGGCGGCCAGCAGGAAGCGGCCGTCGGTGGCGCCGGTCGCCATGGTCGGCACCAGCGGCACGCCCGGCCACATCTTGCCGGCCACCGCCTCGACCGGCCCGAGGATCTCGCGCGACAGCGGCGGCGCCGGCACGGTCGCGTTCTGGCGTCCGGCGGCGCTGATCGACACTTTCGGATCATCGATGGCGCGGATCAGTTGCTGGCGCACGTCATCGGCCGCGGTGCCGGGGAACATCCGACAGTTGACGTTGGCCCGCGCCCGCTGCGGCAGCGCGTTGCGCGCATGGCCGCCCTCGATCATCGTGGCCACGCACGTGGTGCGCAGCATGGAACGCCAGCTCGGATCGCGCGAGACGATCGCGTCGGCCCTGGCGTCGGTGGGGTCGGCCAGCAGCGCTTTCATCGCCGCGCCGGTGTCGCCGCCGGTCACCTCGGCCATGCGGGTGAAATACCCGCGCGTGGCGTCGTTCATCTGCACCGGAAACGAGTAGGCGCTGACCCGGCCCAGCGCCGCCGACAGCGTATAGATCGCATTCTCCGGCACCGGCCGCGAGCTGTGCCCGCCGGCATGCGTCGTCTCGAGGCTGAAGTCCTGGTAGACCTTCTCGCCGGCCTGGATGCCCATCGAGATGCGGTTGCCCTTGTCGTCGAGCCGGCCGCCGGCGCCTTCGTTCAGCGCAAAGGCGGCCTCCACACGCGCCCGATGATTCTGGATCAGCCAGCGCACGCCGTTGAAGGGCCAGGCGCCTTCCTCGCCGCAAGTCAGCGCCAGCTTGATGTCGCGCTTGGGCTTGAAGCCCTCCTGGCGATAGCGGATCAGGCTGTCGACGAAGACCGCCGCCATCGCCTTGTCGTCGACGGTGCCGCGGCCATAGAAGTAGCCGTTCTCCTCGATCAGGGTGAACGGATCGCGCGCCCAGTCCTCGCGCTTGGCCTCGACCACGTCGATATGGGCCAGCAGCAGCATCGCCTTGGCGGCCGGATCGGATCCGCGCAGCACCGCCGTCAGGCCGCCTTCCTTGGGATGATCGGGTGCCGTGAACACCCAGACGTCGTCGGCCGGAAAGCCGGCCTGCGTCAGCCGGGCCGCCATGCGCCGTGCCGCCAGCGTGCAGTCGCCGTTGGGATAGGCGGTGTTGGTTTCGACCAGTTCCTTGTAGAGGGCGCGGAACGCGGTCTGGTCGGGTCGCGCCGGATCGGCGTTGGCCCCTGTCGGCAGCACGGCCACGACGGCCCAGAGCGACAAGAGGCGCATCATCCGCATGACGCTCATCGCCGGTCTCCCTTTCGGTGAGGACGAAGTCGTTACAGCCGAGTTGCAGTATAGCGGCAAACCACGCGCGGGCGGTATACCGTGTGACCCGCCCACGCAGTTCATCGATGATGCGGCCACCGTTCTGCCGGATTCGCATTGGACGCTGTCAGGCGAATTGGCGCGAGATTGACGAGGTGGTCGCAGGTGTCATTATCGGCCGACATGAAGGACATCTATGCGATCGAGGGCTTGATTCGCACCACAGGCGACGTCGCCATTCCGATGGGCGGCGTGTTGTTGCGCTTCGACCTTCGACATGTGCACGAGCGCCGGTATGTGGGGCGGTTGCTGACCGACCTGCGATACCCGCAGATGGATCTCGATGAGATGCTGTTTCGCCGGTTCGTCCAACATGGCGATGGCGTGCTCGATGCCGGTGCCAATATCGGTGTGACAGCGGCAATGGCGCTTGCCGCCGGCGCGTCGCACGTCCTGGCGTTTGAAGCCGATAGTGACTTGGCTGCGCGCATCCCGAGAGAGCCGCGGATCACGGTGCACGCTTGGGCTCTCGGCGATCGGGCCGGGCAAGGTCGTCTTCTGTTGTCCGATGCGCACAATCAGGGCAATACGTTGCGCGCGGATATGAAAGCGTTGTTCACGCAGCTCTACTCGGATCGGACGAAGAGCGTTCAGGTTGAGGCGCTGGACAACGTCTCCGATGCTGCTCGTTGTCAGGTGTGGAAGCTTGACGTTGAAGGGGCGGAAGCGGATGTGCTTCGAGGGGCCACGCGCCTCCTTGCGGAGTCACCGCCGCGCATCATTCTGGCCGAGATCTACGATCAGTATTTCGACGAGGTCATGGCCGCTGTCCCGCCGAGCTACGGGCGGCGCCGGGCTGTGATCCGGGAGGAGAATTACACACTGGAGTTGGTCGAAGCAAAGCCGGGAACCCAACCGGCTTTGTTCTCTCAGCTGACCAGTCCAACGTATGTTTTCGAGAGGGCCTGGTAAGACGTCGGATCAATGCGAGGACGCCGGTATGCGCAGTGACATGCTGATTCGGCGCGGTGCGGTGATGGCTTTCCTGTCCGTCATCTGCGCCGCGGTGATGCTGATCCCGTCCGGTGCGCATGCCTGTGCATGCTGTACGGACACCGGTCAGCGGCGCGTCGCGACGGAAAAGCTCAGCGACTATCAGCGCGGCGAAATCGCCCGCCTGCGCTTTGCGCCGGCCGCCAGCCTGTTCACGGGCGCTGCCGATCCGCAAGACCTGAAGGGCCTGCGGGCGACGACGAGTTCGTACGATCTCGAGGTGCGGCGGACGGGCGGCGACATCGTCTTTGCGTTCAGCGACAACGGCAAGCCGGCGGGCACCTTGGCGCTGGCATGGCCGGAGCAGATCGCGGTCTTCGAGGTCGATCCGCGCACGGACACGCGCGAGGGTGGCCTGGGCCCGCGGCTGTACAAGGAGTGGCGGCTGACCGGCAAGCTCGTCGGCACCGGCATCTTCGCGCCCTCCAACCATGACGCCACGCGCATCACGCTGATCCTGCAAGGCGGCGGCAACAGCTGTACCAGTGCCGAGGATTTCACCGCGTGGACGCTGGTCGTCGACGGGCCGAACGCGGCCTATTCCTTCCTGGGCGCGTTGGTTCCGCCTCAGTGACGTCAAGGCCGCCGTCGGGCCCGTCCGCCGCCAGCCGCATCAGCGCGGCGCGGAAATGGCGGGCGGCCGGGCGCAGCGGCTCGTCGAGGCGGTGCGCGAGATAGGTTTCCGACACCATCTGGCTCTGGCGGCCCAGCGCCGGTGTGCTGACCCGCACCAGCCGGCCTTCCGCGAGGTCGCGGTCGACCTGCCAGTGCGGCAGGCGCCCCCAGCCGACGCCGGCCAGGATCAACGCATGCTTGGCGTCCTGGGTGGAGACGCGGCAGGTCTGCGGTGACAGCACGCCGAAGGCGCGTCCGGCCGAACGCGTCGTCGGATCGGCCAGCACGATCTGCAGATGATCGGCGAGGTCGGCGATGCCGAGGCCGCCGTCGCCGTGCCGCGCCAGCGGATGCGTGGCCGCCACCACCGCGACCTGCACGACCGCCGACAGCGCTTCGAGCGTGATGCGCGGATCGCGGAAGTCCTCGCCGACAGTGACGGCCAGCACGCAGCGCTTGTCGACCAGCGCCTGGATCGGTCCGCCCATCGGCTCGATCGCCAGCCGCACCGTCACCGACGGATAGGCCGCCCGCATCGCGATGATCGCCTGGCCGACCTGGTGGATGGGATAGAGCGTGTCGATCACCAGCGACAGGTCGAGCTCGACGCCGTCGCCCAGGCCGCGCGCCCGGGCCCGCATGGCGTCGACCCGCAGCAGCACGTCGCGCGCGTTGGCCAGCAGCGCCTGGCCGGTCGGCGTCAGCGCCGGCCGATGTCCCGAACGGTCGAACAGCACGACGCCCAGTTGCGCCTCCAGGTTGGCGATGGCGGCGCTCACGCCTGACTGCACGCGCGCGAGCTTGCTGGCGCCGGCGCGGAAGCTGCCGCTGTCGGCGACCGTCACGAACGTGCGGATCTGGTCCAGGGTCAGGCCATCCAGCATGATCAGTCCATGTGATCAACTTGATCGCAATTCTATCACTCCATTCGGCCAGCCGGGACACCTATCTCCCCGTCGCGGCGCATCGGGCCGCGGATGGGAGACCTCATGGCGGGCGTGCTGGTGCTTTATTACTCCTCCTACGGCCACATCGAGACGATGGCGAACGCGATGGCGGCGGGCGTGCGCGAGGCCGGCGCCGCGGTGGCCGTGAAGCGGGTTCCCGAACTGGTCCCCGCGGCGGTCGCGGCCGAGGCGGGCTACCGCGTCGACCAGCCGGCACCCGTCGCCACCGTCGCCGAACTGCCCGACTATGACGCGATCATCATCGGCACGCCCACGCGCTACGGCACCGTGGCGGCCCAGATGAAGAACTTCCTCGACCAGACCGGCGGACTGTTCGCCGACAACAAACTGGTCGGCAAGGTCGGCAGCGCCTTCACCTCGACCGGCAGCCAGCACGGCGGCCATGCCACGACCATCCAGTCGGTCCACACCGTGATGCTGCATCTGGGCATGGTGATCGTCGGCCTGCCTTATACCTTCACCGGCCTGTCGCGCATGGACGAGATCAGCGGCGGCTCGCCGTTCGGCGCCTCCACCGTCGCCGACGGCGAGAACCACGCGGTGCGCCAGCCCAGCGCCAACGAGCTGGACGCCGCCCGTTTCCAGGGACGGCACGTCGCGCGCATCGCGCAAGTCTTGGCGGCGGGCCGGGTCGCCGAGGCGACCTAGCATGCCCGCAACAACGACACGGTGGGGCGTCGTCGCGCTGGTCGTGGCCGCCGGCCTGGTGGCGGCGCTGCAGGTCGGCAAGGCGGCGATCGCGACGCCGATGCTGCAGGCCGATCTCGGGCTCGGCCTGGCAGCGGTCGGCTGGCTGACCAGCATCTTCGCCGTGCTGGGCCTGGTCGGCGGCATCCCCGTGGGCGCCGCCGTCGCCAGCATCGGCGCCCGCCGCGTGCTGGTCGCCGGCCTGCTCGCCACCGCGGCCGCGGCGGCAGTCGGTGCCGTGGCCACCGCCTATCCGCTGCTGCTGGCCACGCGGGTGGTGGAAGGCGCCGGCTTCCTGCTGATCAGCGTCGCGGCGCCGTCGCTTCTCGAGGATGTCGTGGCGCCGCGGCAGCGCGATCTCGCCTTCGCGTTCTGGAGCTGCTTCATGCCGGCGGGCATTGCGCTGGCGCTGCTGGCCGGCCCGCTGCTGGGCGGCTGGCACGCGATCTGGTGGACCAGCAGTGCCGTGACGGTGCTGGTCCTGCTGGGCGTGCTCGCGGTCGTGCCGGCGCGCGCTGGACGCCAGCCGTGGTCATGGCACCGCCTGGCGGCCGACACCGGCACGATCCTGCGCGCCGGCAGTCCGCTGCTGCTGGCCGCCGCCTTCGGGCTCTACAGCCTGATGTTCTTCGCGCTGTTCAGCTTCCTGCCCGTGCTGCTGATGACGCGCATGCAGGTCGACCATCAGACCGCCGGCCTGCTCAGCGCGCTGGCGAGCGCCGTCAACATCCTGGGCAACCTGGCCGCCGGCATGGTGCTGGCGCGCGGCGGCAGCCGGGTGATGCTGCTGTCAGGCGCCAATGTCGTGATGGGCGCAACGGGCCTGGTCATCTTCCTGGCGTTGCTGCCCGACACGCCGACACTGCTGCTGTGCCTGGTGTTCTCGGCGGTGGGCGGCCTGATCCCCGCGACCCTGCTGTCCTCGACGCCGATGGCGGCACCCGTCGCCCGCCTGACGCCCGTCGTCTTCGGCCTGGTCATGCAGGGCAACAACCTCGGCCAGGTCGTCGGCCCGGTCGCGGTGGGCAGCGTCATCGATGCGCAGGGCTGGGGTGCTGCGGCGTTGATCGTGGCCGGCGCCGCCGTTCTCGCCGTGGTGACCGCCGGCGCGCTCGCGCGCGAGCTGCGGCGACCGGCATCGCCGTGACAAGACCAGGCATGCGCCGCGCATGGCGCGGCACGGCAGGCGCGAGCGTCATGGCCGCGACGCTCTGGACGGCGCCGGCCATGGCGCAAGTGTCGCTGCCGCCGGTCAACCTCGGCGACACCAGCTTCCTGGATGGCGTCGCCGGTCCCGGTGGGCTGATCGAGGAAACACTGTCAGTTGGAACGGCGCGTTCCTTCCGCGACGGGCGCGGCCGCAGGGCGGCAACGCCGCGGGATCTGTCGACGGTCAGCGCGCTCACGCACATCGCCTATATTTCGCACCAGAAGGTGTTCGGCGCCTATTGGGGTGCCGAGATCGTGCTGCCCGTGGCGCGGGTCGCGCTCGATGTCGCGCCCGGCGTGCGTGGCCGCACGACCGGCATCGGCGACCTGTTCATCAGCCCGGTCCTGCTGCAATGGCCCGAGCAGCGCCTGTTCGGCCGCCCGTTCTGGCAGCGCCTCAACCTCAACGTCAGCGTGCCGACGGGACGCTACAGCAGCCGGCGTCTGGTGAATGCCGGCAGCAACGTGGTCCAGGTCAACCCGCACTACGCCTTCACGTGGATGGCGTCGGACACATGGGACGTCAGCGGCCGGCTGCACTACCTCTGGGTCTCGGCCAACGACGATCCGCCCGACGGCCTGGGCGCCCGCTCGATCCAGCCGGGCCAGGCGCTGCACGCCAATCTCTCGCTGTCGCGCGCGGTCGCCGACGGCTTGCGGCTCGGCCTGTCGGGCTACGTCCTGCAGCAGATCACGTCGGATCGCATCGACGGTGTCGCGCAAAAGCGCTCGCGTGAACGTGTCGTGGGCATCGGCCCCGGCGTGCAGTGGCGCCATGACGCTGTCACGCTCACCGCCAACGCCTACTGGGAAACGGCAGCCCGCGACCGCCCCGAACAGATCCGCGTCCTGCTGCGCTTCAGTCATACGTTCTAGACCAGCCGGGTATGAGATCACCACAGAGACACAGAGGGCACAGAGATCACAGAGGGTGACGTCCCTCTCCGTGTCCTCTGTGCCCTCTGTGTCTCTGTGGTGAAGCCTTCGTCGTGATCAAACCCGAGGCGCGGCCGGCGGAAAGCCGTGGCGCTTGGCCTGCCAGGCCACCAGCAACGTCGGCACCAGCAGGGCGACCAGCAGCCACGGCATGACGGCGACACCCGCGGTCTCCAGCACGATGCCGCCGGCCAGTCCGCCGCCGGCGATGGCGATGTTCCACACCGTGACGATCATCGATTGCGCGACATCGCCGGCATCGCCCGCGGCATGGCGCAAGGCGGTCTGCAACAGCGTGGCGATGCCGCCATAGGACAGTCCCCACAACCCGACGCCGGCATAGACGACGGCGGCGACATCGCCCCACAGCCCCAGCGCGGCGGCGGCCACTGCGAACAGCACGGTGCTGGCCAGCACCAGCGCGCGCAGCCAGCGATCGATCAGCACGCCGGTGATCCAGATGCCGGCCAGCGCCGCGGTGCCGAAGACCAGCAGCACGACATCGATCGCGCGCGCGAGGCCGGCGGGAACGACGAAAGGCGCGATGTAGGTGTAGAGCAGGTTCTGCGCCAGCGCGAAGGCCAAGGTGACGAACAGCACCGGCCGGATGCCGGGCAGCATGAACACGGCGGCGACCGGCAGGCGCCGCTCGGCGGCCTGGCCGGGGAAATCGGGAACCTTCGCCAGGACCCAGCCGATCAGGATCAGGGTCAATCCGCTCATGATGCCGAAGGCGACGCGCCAGCCGACGACGTTGCCGAGAAAGGTGCCCGCCGGAATCCCCAGCGACAGCGCCAGCGGGATGCCGACCATGGCGACGGCAATGGCGCGTCCTTTCAGGTGCTCGGGCACCATGCGCGTGGCAAAGCCCGACAGCAGTGCCCACAGCAGTCCGGCGAACACGCCGGCCAGGAAGCGCGCGGCCAGCGTCAGTGCGTAGCTGGTCGACAGTGCCGTGACCAGGTTGACGACGGCGAAGCCGCCGACCGCGATCAGCAGCAGCGGGCGTCGCCGCCAGCCTTGGGTCGCGATCGTGAGCGGGATCGCCGTCGCCAGGCTGCCGATGGCATAGAGCGTCACCAGCTGGCCGACCAGCGCTTCCGATACGCCGAGGTCGGCGCTCATGGCCGGCAGCACGCCCGCCGGCAGCGCTTCGGTGAGCACGGTGATGAAGCCGGCCATGGCCAGCGCCAGCAGGCCGGCCATCGGCAGGCCTTGATGCCGCGCTGATCCGGCGTGGCCGCCGCGTGGGGCCAGCGTGTCGGTCGTCGATGTCATGTAAACCACCAATCGAAAAGCGAGCGAGAGATCGGCGGTTAGATAAGGGCATCGGTCACCCAGGAGAATTGCGCTTCAGTTCCAGACATATCGGACGTATCTGTCCGTAATCGACTCGTGCCCGGGCGACGGTCATTCCGGGCGCAGCGAGGGATCTTTCGTCATGGACGGTCCGCACACTGCCAAAGATTCCTCGCTCCGCTCGGAATGACAGCCACCGAAGGCCCACCACGGGAGAGTTCACCATGGACAGTCTCGGTTCGCTCAATGCCTTCATGCAGGCTGCCGACACGCGCAGCTTCACCCTGGCGGGCCGGCAGCTGGGCGTGTCGTCCTCCGCTGTCGGCAAGGCGGTGGCGCGGTTGGAAGAGCGCCTGGGCGTGCGGCTGTTCCACCGCTCGACACGCACCATCACCCTGACGCCCGAGGGCGCGCTCTTTCTCGAACGCTGCCGGCGCATCCTGTGCGAGATCGACGCCGCCGAGCAGGAGCTGGCGCAGACGCAGGGCGCGCCGCGCGGCAGGCTGCGGGTCAGCCTGCCGATCATCGGCATGCTGGTGATGCCGGCGCTGAGCGCCTTCATGCGGGCCTATCCCGAGGTCGCGCTCGACCTCGACTTCAGCGACCGCCTGGTCGATGTGATCGACGAGGGCTTCGATGTCGTGATCCGCGCCGGCGAGGCCCGCGACTCGCGGCTGATGACCCGCTCGCTGGGTACGTTCCGCTCCAAGCTCGTCGGCACGTCGGGCTACTTCGCGCGCGCCGGCGTGCCGCGCAAACCGGAAGACCTCACGGCGCATGCCTGTCTGCATCACCGCTTCGCCACCACCAGCAAGCTCGAGCGCTGGCCGCTGCGCCGTGGGCGGCGCGACATCGCCATCGACCTGCCGGTCACCGCCGTGGCCAACACCATCGAGCCGCTGATCCACATGGCCGAGCAGGGACTGGGGATTGCCTGTCTGCCCGATTTCGCCATCCGCCCGCAGCTCGCGGCGGGCACGCTGGTGTCCGTGCTCGAGCCGCACGTCCACCACAGCGGCACCTTCCGCATCCTGTGGCCGTCGAGTCGTCACCTGTCGCCCAAGCTCCGGGTCTTCGTCGACTTCATGGCGCAGAAGTTGTTTGCGGCGTGACGCGCCTGTCGATGGGAAGCAACGGCAGGCGCTTATGGTGCGGACGGCCGCGTTCAGGCTTTGCCCGTCCCCAGGTCGTCGGAATGCCCGGCCTTCACGCGCGGCCACTGGACGATGGGACGTCCATCGGTGCGGTAGTAGTGCCCGCCTTGCCACCGCGGCCAGCCGGCGGGCGAGTCCTCCCAGGCCTCCTGCCGCCCGTAAACCGTCAGGTCGAGCAAGGCGTAGCTGTTGCCCATCATCTCGACGCCGCGCCCCGTCGTCCAATAGGTCTCGAAGACTTGCGATCCTTCCCGCAGGTAGCTGACGAGATGCATCATGCCGATTCGCCGTCCCACCAGCAGCGTGTCGAGCGAGCCCTGCGCCGAGTACCACGGCGTCTGCCAGCCCATGAAGTCGCGGTACCGGGCGCTTTCGGCGTACGGCCCCTGGCAGAACGTGGCGTAGGTGACATCGCGGGAATGCAGGAACGACAGCTCGCGGACCTGCGCGGTATAGAGGGTGCACCCCTCGCACTGCTTCGGCGCCGGCTGGCCGGCATGCCACATGAAGTAGTAGGCGAGCAGCATCCGGCGACCTTCAAACGCATCCAACAGCGTCACGGTGCCCTGGTCGCCGACCAGCGGCGTTGCGCCATCCACCGCGACCATGGGCAGTCGTCGGCGGGCTGCGGCAATGGCGTCTTCTTCCCGGGTGTGAGCCTTCTCGCGCGCCCGCAGCGTATCCAGTTCCGCTTGGAACGTGGCCCGATCGACGATCGCAGGTACATCTTTTGTCGTCATCGCTCCGTCTCCATCGTGTGCCATCTCCTGCTCACACTAGGTGTCCGATCATGCGCCGCGGGAGTGACAAGTGTGGCGGGATTCCGGGGGCGGGCGCTGGCAGGTCCGGCGGTGGAAACGACGGACGCCCGATGCGATCGCGTCGTCTGGCCGTTCCACCGCCGCGGTGGTAGTGCTGGACAGGTCATGACGACGTTCAACGATCACGCGTCCCACCGGGCGATCGCCGATCTCGGCGCGGCGCCTCTTCTGGCGGGCTTCCGTCTCCTCGATGTCGCCGTCGGCGCCGACATCACCATCCGGGCGGCGGTCGGCGGCAAGGGACCGCCGCTTCTGCTGCTGCACGGCCATCCGCAGACCCACGTGACATGGCGCAAGATCGCGCCGGCATTGGCGGAGCGGTTCACGGTCGTCGCCGCCGATTTGCGCGGCTACGGCGACAGCAGCAAGCCACCGGGTGGCGAGAACCACAGGGCCTATGCCAAGCGCAGCATGGCCCGCGACCAGGTCGCGCTGATGCAGGCGTTGGGACATCCGCGTTTCGCCGTCGCCGGTCATGACCGCGGCGGCCGTGTCGCCCATCGCATGGCGCTTGATCATCCCGACACCGTCACGCGCATCGCCGTCATGGACGTCGTGCCGACGGCGACCATGTATGCGCGCACCGACAAGGAGCTCGCGACCCGTTATTTCTGGTGGTTCTTTCTCATCCAGCCGGCGCCGCTGCCGGAGCGCCTGATCGCCGCCGATCCTGAATTCTTTCTGCGCCGGCACATCGATGGCCAGCTCAAGACGCCCGGCGCCACCGAGCCCGAGGCCTTTGCCGAGTACCTGCGCTGCTACAGCGACCCGGCGACGCGTCACGCCATCTGCGAGGACTACCGCGCCGCCGCGACGATCGACCTGGTCCACGATGCCGAGGACGCCGACGCGCGGATCAGGGTACCGCTGCTCGCGATCTGGGGCGCGAAGGGTTCGATCGACGTGCTGTTCGACGTTCCCGAAGCCTGGCGCGAGAAGGCGCTCCACGTCGAGGGACGCGCCTTCGATTGCGGCCACACGCTGCAGGAAGAGCGGCCCCAGGAGACGATCACGGCACTGCTGGATTTCTTTTCATCGTGATGTGCAGGCGCAGGACCAAGCGAAGGACCCTGCGGTGTGTCGCCCGCACGAACGCGCGGTCCCGAGGAAGAAGAATTCACCACGGAGGCACAGAGGACACAGAGGCACACGGAGATAAGGCCACGGCGCACCTTCGGCGCGCGCGAAGAATGTTCTCTGTATTACTGACCTCAAGAATCGTCGTGCACTGCGACGATTTCTCCTTGCGGTGGCTCGGCCAGTGAATGCCGTCCTGGCGACGGCTGGGACCGCGCCGCTCCAGCGGCGCTCATGATCCGCCGCTGCGCGTCGGGGCGTCGCTGGAGCGACGCGGTCCGACCCGTCACCAGCGCCATCACGCACTCGCTTCACCTTACTTTGGTTGCGGCCAACGGCCGTGCTGTGTCCTCTGTGCCTCCGTGGTGAATTCTTCATGTCGCACATGTGAGCCGGCGCGGTCGGCGCACTTGTGCCGCAGCGCTCCCGCTTGCGCCGTCAGTGGCCTTTGCCCAGGACATGGGCCGTGACAGGGTGCTCGATGCCCTTGAGCGACAGCGAGCGCGTCTGGGCGCCGGCGACGAGATCGGCGGCTTGTGCGGCGGCCGCCGCCGAGACCAGGATTTCGCCGGCCGCTGCCTGCGATTCGAGCCGGGCTGTCAGATTGACGGCGCCGCCGATCGCAGTGAATTCGCTGCGGAACGTCGAGAATTCGCCGATCTCGACCAGGCCGGTGTGAACGCCGACGCCGACACCAACGCCGTCGGCCGCCGGCTCACCCTGGCGCGACGCCAGATCGTTGAGTGCCGCCGTGCAATGCCGCTGGATGTCGAGCGCCGCTTGTACGGCGGCGCTGGCATGGTGCGCGATCTTGATCGGAAAGTTGAAGATCGCCATCAGGCCGTCGCCCATCTGCTTGTTGACGATGCCGTCGTTGTTCCAGATGGCCTGGGCGCATTGATCCTGGAACAGGCTGACGATCTCGCTCAGGACCACGGGGTTTATCCGCTCCGACAAATGGGTATAGCCCCGGATATCGGCGAACAGGATGGTGACGGTGGCCGAGATATGCCGCTGTTTCTTGACGAAGCTGAACGAACGCTCGCAGATCGTGCAGATGTTCGGGTTCATCTTGCTTCGCGTGATGCCGCAGACGCGGAACGGGAATGCCAGAGGACCCCGGATCGGGATTGGCACGCGCATCTGGTCCCAACAGCCACGGCAAATGCGAGCGTGGTCGCGCGCGGTGGATGGCATCTTGCTCGACGTCCTGGTTTTGATCGGCCAGCCGAGCATCTCCCCCGCCGGATGGCCTCGCCGAATCAGATTGTCGCGTTCGACGGTCTTTGGCAACGCAAAGTCGTTGTTCGACGGCAGATGGGCTTTCCTGAGCGCGCGACCATATGACCGCCTCGAAGTCGGGCGTATTTGATTGGTCCTAAGAAGTCGGGTCCGCTGATGATCGCATCTTCTTGAACGCGGTCGCGCTTCACCGGGCGGGTTGCCAGTTCTGCAGCAGCCGATCGGGAAAGGCTTCCACCAGGAAGGTGACGAACGCCGTCACCTTCGGATTGACCAGCCACCGCGGGCGATGCAGCGCCCTGAGTTCGATCGGTCGCACCGTCGGCGGCGTTACCACCAGCATCTCGTCGCGCGAAACAGCGCCCGACCAGGCGTTCCTCGGCGTGCGGGTTGACGCGAATGAAAGCGTCATAGCGGTCCATGATTGGCCCACTTTCGAGACGATCCATCTCAACAATGGCATCTTCGATCCGATATCGGAACGACTCATATGGGCAGGCAATGCAACGCGCTGTTCCGGACCGGACGGCGCGCATGTCCAGAGGAGCATACCGATGAGCAGCGTTTGGGATCCCATCACGGTCGGCCGCATCAGCCTGCCGCACCGCTTTGCCATGTCGCCGATGACCCGCAGCCGGGCCGCGGACGACGGCACGCCGGGCGACCTCGCCGCCGAATACTACAGCCAGCGGGCCGCGCTCGGGTTGCTGATCACGGAAGGTACGCAGCCCTCGGCGGACGGGCAGGGCTATCTGAGCACGCCCGGCATCTACACCGATCGCCATGTCGAGGGCTGGCGCCGCATCACCCAGGCGGTGCACGGCCGTGGTGGTCGTCTCTTCGTCCAGCTGATGCATGTTGGCCGCATGGGCCACCCCGACAACCCGCCGCACCACCGCCTGCCGGTGGCGCCGTCGGCCATCGCGTCGGGCGAGACGCTGCACACCCGCAACGGTCCCCAGCCGACGCCAACGCCGCGGATGCTGACGGCGGACGAGATCCGCGCCACGATTGCCGATTACCGCCATGCCGCGGCCAGGAGCATCGAAGCCGGCGCCGACGGCGTCGAGATCCACGGCGCCAACGGCTACCTGATCCAGCAATTCTTCTCGCCCAATGCCAACACGCGCACCGACGCCTATGGCGCTTCGATGGTGAACCGGGCGCGTTTCGGGCTCGAGGTTGCGGCGGCGATCGCCGCCGAGATCGGACCCGATCGCACCGGCATTCGCCTGTCGCCCGGGTCGCGGCTGGGCGGCATCGTCGAGGGCGACGACCATGAAGCGCTCTACCTTCATGTGGTCGAGGAACTCGCCAGGCTCGATCTCGCCTACCTGCATATCGCGCATGGCGGCAACGATGCGCTGCTGAAGCGCATCCGCGCCGCCTGGCCGCGGACCCTGCTGGTCAACCGCATCAACCGTCCGCTCGAGGCGGCGATGGCCGACATCGAGGCCGGCCTCGCCGACATCGCGCCCGTGGGGCGCTGGGCACTGGCCAACCCCGATTTCATCGAGCGTTTCCGTCGCGGTGCTGCGCTCAACCCACCTGATGCGTCGACGTTCTACAGCGCCGGCGCGCGCGGCTACACCGACTACCCGCGCCTCGCCGACAGCCGCCCGGCAATTTAGGCCGGACGGGCCTGCATCGCTGAGCGGTGCAAGGTGCACGTGGAGCGGACGGCGTTACGGGAATATGGTGCGGTCGAGGCTGGCGGCAGACGTCTGCGGCGTCGGCCTCGAAGCAGCACCATCGTTGCGCGTTCGGTGGACAGTGGGGACAGGGGCATGAAGCTTCGTTTCGAGCGTGGTCGGCGCGATGAGCTGAAAACCCTGCATCCCGCCTACTACGCGCTCGTCATGGCCACCGGGATCGTGTCGATCGCCGCCGATCTTCACGGCGTGGCGCTGGTGCCGATCGTCCTGTTCTGGCTCAACGCCCTGTTTCTCGCCGTGCTGCTGGCGGCGACGCTGGCGCGCGTCCTGCGCCATCCCCGTGCTTTCGCCGCCGACATCGCAAGCCACAGCCGCGGTGTCGGCTTTTTCACGGCGGTGGCCGCCACCGCCGTGTTCGGCACGCAGAGCCTGTTGCTGCTGGCGGCCACCGATGTGGCCATCGTGTGTTGGATCGTCGCGGTGGCGCTGTGGGCCGTCGTCACCTACGGCGTTCTCGCGGTGCTCACGGTCAAGGCCGACAAGCCCAGCCTGGCCGAGGGCCTCAATGGCGGCTGGCTGGTCATCGTCGTGGCGGCGCAGTCGGTGGCGATCCTGACCGTCCTGGTCCTGCCGGACGCGGTGCCGGCGCATCTGCATCAGCCGCTGATGTTCGCGGCACTGGTGCTGTGGCTGGGTGGCGGCGCCGTCTATCTCTGGATCATGACGCTGATCTTCTTCCGCTACACGTTCGTGCGGATGTCGCCCGCGGATCTGACGCCCACCTACTGGATCAACATGGGGGCCGTGGCGATTTCCGCGCTGGCCGGATCCATCCTGGCCGAGCACGCCGCGCTGTCGCCTGTCGTCGGCGACATCGCGGCCTTCATGAAGGGCGGTGCCTTGTTCTTCTGGGCCGTGGCCAGCTGGTGGATCCCCATGCTCGTGGTGCTGGGCGTGTGGCGCTACCTGATCCGCGGTGTGCCCTTCGCCTACGATCCGCTCTATTGGGGCGGCGTCTTTCCGTTGGGCATGTACGCCGTCTCCAGCTGGCATCTGACGCGCATCGTCGATGCGCCGTTCCTGTTGCCGCTGTCCAAGGCGTTCATGCTGATCGCGCTCGCCGCCTGGGCCGCGACCTTCATTGGTATGCTCGACAGCTTCGTGGTGCGGGCTGCGCACCGCGCCTCGGTGCCTTGAGCGCGTCTCGTCTGCCAGCCTGGCGTACGGATCAGCGCAGGCCGGCGTCGACGATCAGCGATTGCCTGGTGATCGTGCGGCTGTCGTTTGCGGCGAGGAAGAGGGCGGCGCGCGCGACCTCCTCCTCGAGCAGCGTCTTCTTCAGCGACTGGGGCTGCACGCTTGCGCCGGTCGCTGACGATCGACGACGTGATCGGACGCGCCGCCGCGGGCGATACCAGCTGCCGCCATGCCATCGCGGGCACCGCCGACGCGGCTGGTCGGGGCCTGGGCATCATCGGCTCCATTCTCAATCCAGGTGTTGTCGTGGTGGGCAGCCGTGGCTTGGCGGCTGGGCAGTTGCTGCTCGAACCGCTCGAAGCCGCATACGAGCGTCACACGCTGTTGAAACGCGCGCAACTCAGCCGGGCGCACCGAGTCAGGGTCATACCCGCGCGCTTTGCCGGGGACGGTCCACTGATGGGAGCCGTGACTCTGGTGTTGCGGCGCTATGGCGAGCTGCAAAACGAGATGTGAAGGACGGTATCACCAATAGGCCTGATCCCCGGCATCTTGGCTTCGGATATGATGGGTGAATGCGGCGGCGATGGCGCGTCCATGCGCCCGAGAAGCCGGCAGGACGACGAGGAGACAGCAGCACCATGAACATCGATTTTGCGGGTAAGAAGGCCATCATCTGCGGCGGCAGCCGGGGCATTGGCAAGGCGATCGCGCTGGGCTTTGCGACCTGCGGCGGCGACGTATCGATCTGCGCCCGCGACCGCAAGGCTCTGGAGGAAACCCGGTCCGAAATCGCCAAGCTCGGCCGCAAGGCCCATGCCGCCAGTGCCGACCTATCGCAGGGCGAGGCAGTGCGCGGCTATGTGCGCGACGCCATCGCCGCTTTGGGTGGTGTCGATCTCCTGGTCAACAACGCATCGGCCTTCGGATCGTCGGATGACGATAAGGGCTGGACCAGCAGCCTTGCCGTCGACATGGTGTCGATCGTGCATGCGACACAGGAGGCACTGCCGGCGCTGAAGCAATCACAGGGAAGCGTGGTGAACATTTCCTCCATCGCCGCGCTTCATCCCGCTGCCCGGCAACCGCCTTACGGTGCGATCAAGGCGGCGGTGATCCACTACACCACGACGCAGGCGGCGATGTATGCCGTGGACCGGGTCCGGGTGAACTGCATCGCTCCCGGTTCGATCGAGTTTCCCGGCGGCGTGTGGGACCGGCGGAAGACCGAGAACCCGACGCTTTACAACGCGACACTGGCGTCGATTCCGTTCGGGCGCATGGGGCATCCCGAGGAAGTGGCGAACGTCGCGCTGTTCCTCGCCTCGCCGCTGGCATCGTGGGTGACCGGCCAGACGATCGCGGTTGCCGGTGCGCAGGGATTGTAGGCGATTGTTCTTCGTAGATCAGGGCGAGGGCACGTCTTTGGCGTGCCGGCCCGGCGTTTCGGTCGTTGCGTCGGCGGTGCTCGGGAGTCCAACTTTCGGAAGGCAGTGCCTTGATCGGGAATGCGTCCGCGATGAACGGCGCGACGGAGCACTCGCAGAGACCGGCGGGCCGGAGCGTGCAAGCGTCGGCTGCCACTGTCTTCCTGACAGCTTGTGATTTTATTGGCCCATGCTGTCATTCCGAGCGTAGCGAGGAATCTTTCAGCGGTTTATGAGCCGTTCACGGCCGAAAAGATCCCTCGCTACGCTCGGGATGACAGGCGTGGGCTCAAAATCACAGGCTGTCAGGACGACGGCTATGGCGTTCCATCACACGATGAACCGCTTTCGACGTAGCACTCGCGCCTCGGCGTAAGGCTGGTGCCGTTCCCTTACCATCGACCCACTTCTTCTCTGGAAAATCAGCGGCGAAGTGTCGTCCAAGGCCAAGACGACAGGTCATCCCGCGATGACAGTGTCCGACGACGCTTCATCGTTCGGAGATCCTATGGCCGCGCCGTTGGTAGTTGCCGCTGGCACTGTGGTCGCCTTGTTGGGTGGCTATTTTCTGCTGAAGAAAATTGAACAGCTCATGGGTCGCAGCGTGACTCTCGCCGAGGAGGCCTATTTCGTCACCCATCCCTGGGTCGCCTTGAAAGTGAAGTCGACGGCCAAGAAAGCGTACGACACGGAGGCCGCCATCTTCGGCCGCACGGGTGAAGACGATGAGGGTGATGCGTTCAGGCATTGTTTCTGGAGCGCCGTGCTGACGCGCGAGGTCGGTTTCAAGGAAGCGGGGTTCGTGACCTCGCTGCATGAACAGATTCCCGACAACCCCGTGCGTCGACAGGACATGGACCTGTTCAACAATGCCGCGGGACGCATGCGGGTCCAACTCGGCGACGACGCGTATATGGTGCGCCAGGTCTTGAAGCTGCTGCTCGATGGCCGACTGTCGGTCATCGCGCCCAACGCAGCCAAACGTCAGATCGCCCAAAAGTACTACGACGAACACCCTTAGAGCGGATCACCTGCCGTTGCGCGCGACCGCCGGGACGTGAAGTACATCCGGCCCGTTGCTCGCCGCCTGGGCCGCGACCTTCATTGGTCTGCTCGACGGCTTTCTGATGCGGGCGGCGCACCCAGCGTCATCGTCCTGATGGAAACGGCATGACGGGCGGTTGTGGATGCCGCTGACACCCACGCGTTTCCTTAAGGGTGTGTTAAGAAAAACTTGAAGTGACCATTAAGAATCATGCGTTGTCGTTCCGTTGCTGAAAAAACATAAGGTCCGGCTCCTCGGTGGCGCCGCCATGCAGTCGTGTGCAGCGCCGCCGTCCCGCTCGCTATTGGACCTGTTTTTCTCATGCGTTCTCTCTTGTCCCGCCTCCTCGCGGCAGCGTTCATCACTGTCACACTGTCGGCCGCCGCCAGGGCGGCCGAGCCGATCACCATCGGCTTCTTCTCGCATCTGTCCGGGAACTTCGCCGAGTACGGCGCGAGCTTCAGAAACGCGGTGGAGCTCTACCTCGACAAGATCAACGCCGACGGCGGCATTGACGGTCGTCCGGTCAAGCTGCTGGTCGAGGACGATCGCAACTCGCCCCAGGAGGCCGCGACGGTAGCGCGCAAGATCGTCGCCGCGCCGGGTGTGGTGCTGGCCATCGGGTCATGGTCCACCACGGCGTCGCTGGCGGCGGCGCCGATCTTCGCCGAAGCCAAAATCGCGCAGATCAGCCCGACGTCGTCGCACCCTGATTTCAGTCGCCAGAGCGCTTACCAGTTCCGGCAGAACAACACGGATGACATCCTGGCGCAGTACAACGCCGACACCATCCACAAGAAGCTCAAGGCCGGTCGCATCGCCATTCCTTATTCGCAGGACGACTGGGGTGTGTTCACCGTCAAGGCCACGGCCGCGGCGATCGAGAAGGATGGCGGCAAGGTGCTGCTGACCGAGGCCGTGATCCCGGGCGCCAAGGACTTTCGTCCGCTGGTCAGCAAGATCAAGGCCGCCAAGCCGGACGGCGTGTTCCTCGCCCTGCCTTACCAGGAAGCGTCGATCTTCATCCAGCAGCTGCGCCAGGCCGGCGTCGATGTCCCGGCGGGCGGCGGCATCCCGCTGACCTCGCCGAAGTTCATCGAGCTCGCCGGCAAGGCCGCCGACGGCGTGGTGGTGCACAGCATCTTCTTCGCCGGCGATCCGTCGAAGAAGGCTTTCGTCGACGCCTACAAGACCAAGTACAATCGCCTGCCCGACCAGTTCGCCGCGCTTGCCTACGATGCCGCCGGCGTTGGCGTGGCTGCCATCCGCCGCGTGATCCAGTCCGGCAAGCCGCTGACCGGCCAGTCTGTGCGGGACGAACTGGCCAACGGGCCGGCCTACCCGGGTCTGACCGGCGTGACCAAGTACGAGAACGGCAATGTGAAAAAGAATCCGACTTTCCTCGTCGTACGCGACGGCGGCTTCCACCTGCTCGACTGATGAGCGTGAAGGCAACCACAGTGGCGGGCATTCCCTTCTCCTCGCGCAGGCGGGGAGAAGAGAGGAATCATCGCAGTGTGCGACGATTCTGGAGGTCAGTAGTACAGAGGTCATACAGAGAAAACACCAATGCATGTCGAAGGAATGCAACGCGTTCTTCTCCGTGCTGTCCCCGTGTCTCTGTGTCTCTGTGGTTGGTCTTCGTGCACTGCCCCAGACAACGCCGCACGCGATAGCGATCCACCATGCTCGAACTCTTCGCCAGCCAGGTCGTCAACGGCCTGGCGATCGGCCAGGTCTACGCACTGATCGCGTTGGGCTTCACGTTGGTCTTCGGCGTCTCCAATCTCATCAACTTCGCGCAGGGCGCGTTGTTCATGCTCGGCGCCTTCATCGCCTTCAGCGGCGTGACGGTGCTGCATCTGCCGCTGCCGGCGGCGGCTGTGCTGTCGGTCGTCGTCGTCTCGCTGCTGGGCATGCTGCTCGAGCGCGTGGCGCTGCGCCCGCTCGAGAACGCGCCCTACATTGCACCGGTGCTGTCCACGCTGGCCATCAGCCTCATCATCGATCAGCTCGCCGAGATCATCTGGTCGCCCGAGGGCCAGGCCTTCCCGGTGCCGTTCGAGGAAGCGACCTACTTTTTCGGCGCCGCCTACGTGACCAGCACCGACCTGCTGATCTTCGGCTTTGGCGCCGTGACCACGGTCGCGCTCACGCTGTTCCTCTCTCGCTCGTGGCTCGGTCGCACCTTGCGCGCCACGGCGCAGGACCGCGACGCCGCCGCGCAGCTCGGCGTACGCACCGGCAACGTGAAGGGCATGGCTTTTGCGCTGGCCGGCTTGCTCGGCGCGCTCAGCGGCATCCTGGTGGCGCTGTACTTCAAGAGTGTGTTCCCGCAGATGGGCTTGCCCTACGGGCTCAAGGGGTTCGCCGCGGCGCTGCTCGGTGGGCTCACCAGCATGCCGGGCGCCGTGCTGGGCGGGTTGCTGCTGGGCGTGGTCGAGACGCTGGCCAGCGCCTATGTGGGCGAAGGCTACCGCGATCTCGTGGCGTTCACGCTCGTGCTCGTGTTCCTCGTGTTTCGCCCGCAGGGCTTGTTGGGCAACCGGCGGCTTGATGCACTGGGCGGCGCCGGTGGCGCCGCGGGTGCCATGCCGAGCACCAGCGTGCTGACATCGGCCTCCAGCCAGCGCGGCGCGGTGCGGACGCTGGACCTGCCGCCGTGGGGCTTCCTTGCGGTTGGCGCCGTCCTGGCGCTGCTGCCTGCCGTTACCCAGAGCGCCTACGTTCTGCAGGCCGTCGCCTACGCCATGATCTTCGCGCTGCTCGTGGCGAGCGTGACGCTGGTCTCGGGTGCGCTGGGCATGCTGTCGATCGGGCATGCGGCATTCTATGGCGTGGGTGCCTATGCGGTCGGCCTGCTGGCGCGCAATGCCGGCTGGCCGGCCGAGGCCGCGATTGCCGGTGCCGCGCTGGTGACGGCGGCGGTCGCGGTGGCGAGCGCACTGCCGCTGCTGAAGCTCAGCGGCCACACCGTGGCGCTGGGCACGCTTGCCGTCGGGCAGATCGGCTACCTCGTGTTCATGACCTGGCTCGAGGTGACGCGTGGACCGATGGGCTTCATCAACATACCGGCGCCGCGTCTGGCCGTTCTGGGCGGGCTCAATTTGTCCAGTCTGGTGCAGAAGTTCTGGCTGATCGCGGCCGTGGCGGCGCTGGCGCTGGCGCTCGCACAGCGGCTGCTCGATTCAGGTATCGGTCGGGTCTGGCGCGGTATTCGCGAGGACCGGCTGGCTGCCCATGCGGCCGGGCTGCCGGTGCGCCGCTACATCCTGTTGGGCTTCGCCTTGTCGGGCGTGCTGGCGGGCACGGCCGGTGGCCTGTTCGCCTATGTACAAAGCGTGGTGAGTCCCGAGAGCTTCACGGTCGGCGTATCGATCCTGCTGCTCACCATCGCGGTGCTCGGCGGCCTGGGCAATCTCACGGGTGCGGCGCTCGCGGGTTTCGCGCTGACCTTGCTGCCCGAACTTCTGCGGCCGTTCGCCGAGTGGCGCATGATCGTCTACGGCGTCGCGCTGCTGATCATGCTCCGGCTGCGTCCTCACGGCCTTCTGGGGGCGCGTTGATCATGTCTCGATCGGACCCTGGGAGCGCGGGTATCCCGCCCGCTCATGCCGGGCGGGCCAGAGGCCCGCGCTCCCAGGACTGTGAAGCCGCTGCCGGCCTCCACGTCGAGCGGCTGAGTCGCCATTTCAGCGGCGTGAAGGCGGTTGACGGTGTGAGCTTCCACCTCGCTCCTGGCGAGACGGTGGCGCTGGTCGGCCCCAACGGCGCCGGCAAGTCGACGGTGATCCAGTTGCTGAGCGGCGTGGAGCGGCCCACGTCAGGCCGCATCATGCTCGATGGTCGGCGCATCGATGGCCTGGCGCCCGAGCGCATCGCGCGGCTGGGGCTGGGACGCAGCTTCCAGACCTCGCGCGTCTTCCCGGCGCTCACCGTGTGGGACAGCGTGCTGCTGGGTACTCAGGCCGGGCTGTTGCGCGATGGCCATGGCGGCGGCCGGCTCGCCAACCCGTTGGCCGAGCTGGCGGGCGAATTGCTGGGTCTGCCGGGCTGGCGGGGTCGACGGACCCGGGCCGCGACGCGCGCGGCGGCGGCACTGCAACGCTTCGGCGAGCGACTGTGGCCGCGGCGCGATCAGCCCGCCTTCAGCCTGTCGTACGCCAATCGTCGGCGGTTGGAGATCGCCCGCGTGCTGGCCGCGCAGCCGCGCTTCGTGCTGCTTGACGAGCCGGCGGCCGGCATGAACCCCAGCGAGACGGCCGAACTGACCGACCTGCTGCTGGCGCTGCGCGCCGAGCAGCCCGCGCTCGGTATCCTCGTCGTGGAGCACAAGCTCTCGCTCGTACGCCGCATCGCCGATCGGGTGGTGGTGCTCAATCAGGGTCGCGTGCTCGCCACCGGCACGCCGGCCCAGGCGCTGGACCACCCCGAGGTGGTCGAAGCCTATCTGGGCCGCGCCCGCACGCGGCCCGTCGAGTCGGATGCCCATCTTGGTTGAGTCCTCTGCCGCCACGCCACTGCTCGTGATCGATGCCATCGACGTGCATTACGGTGCCGTGCAGGCGCTCTTCGGCGTGAGCCTCGACGTGCATGCCGGCGAGGTCGTGTCGGTGCTCGGCGGCAACGCGTCGGGCAAATCGACCACGCTCAAGTCGGTGCTCGGCCTCGTTGCGCCCACGCGCGGTCGCATCGTGCTCGACGGTCGCACCATCCACGGCTGGCCGCCGGCCGACGTGATCGACCTCGGCGTCGCCAGCGTGCCCGAGGGCCGGCGCGTGTTCCCCGAGATGTCGGTGTACGAGAACCTGTTGATGGGCGCCTATCCGCGCCGCCGTGACAAGGTGGCGATCGCACAGGATCTCGACGCGGTGTTCGATGCCTTTCCGCGCCTGGCCGAGCGGCGCGGTCAGCCGGCCGGTACGCTCTCCGGCGGCGAGCAGCAGATGCTGGCGCTGGGCCGCGCCTGGCTGCGCCGGGGGCGCCTCATCTGCATCGACGAGCCGTCGATGGGCCTGTCGCCACGGTTTGTCGATGCCGTCTACGAGGTGCTGTTCCGCTGGAAGGAAGCGGGCCAAACCATCCTGCTGGTCGAGCAGAACGCGCGCATCGCGCTGGAACTCGCCGACCGCGCCTACGTGCTGCAACACGGCCACGTCGTTCTGCAGGGCCGCGCCGCTGATCTTGCGGCCGACCCGGCCGTGCAGAAAGCCTATCTCGGTGCGACGTGATGAGCGTCGAGCATGCTGCCGGGCGCGACGGTGCTGGCGACGGCTGGGACCGAACCACCGCAAGGAGAATCGCCGCAGCGTGCGATCTGGTCTTCGCCGTGCCCCTCTGTGATCTCTGTGCTTCTGTGGTTTATTTTTCCCGCTCGACCGCGACCTTGCGCTAGTCACCCAACGACATGTCCACCGAAAATCAAACACCCCACATCCTCGACACCGACGTGCTGGTGATCGGTGCCGGCGGTGCCGGCATGAGCGCTGCGATCGCTGCCGGCGAGACCGGCCGCCGGGTGCTGCTGGCCGACCGCAGCCTCATCGGCCGCGGTGGCGCCACCATCATGGCCCAGATGACCGTGGCCGCCGCGCTGGGCGAGCAGGAGCCCGATCACTGGCGCCACCATTTGCGCGATACGCTCGCGGCCGGCCGCGGCCTGTGCAGCGAACCCCTGGCGCGCCTGCTGTGCGAGGAGGGTGTCGATGCGATTCGCCGGCTGGACCGTTGGGGCGTCGGCTGGGCTCGCGCCGACGGCCACCTGACGCAGGCTCAGGCGCCCGGCCATGATCGCCCGCGCTGCGTGTATGTCGACTATCTCAACACCGGCCCAGCTGTCGCCAAGACCCTGCGGACGCAGGTCGTGCGCGCACCAGGCGTGCGCCGCGTCGGCGATCTCGTCATTGTCGACCTGGTGTTGCACGAAGGTCGCGCCGTGGGTGCCGTCGCGCTGCACTTGGCTTCGGGCGAACCGGTGCTCGTCCGTGCCGGCGCGACGGTGATCGCCACCGGCGGCCTCACGCGCCTGTACCGTCGCAACAGCGCGTCGCTCAACATGGGCGGCGACGGTTTTGCGCTGGCGCTGCGCGCCGGCGCGCGGCTGGTCGACATGGAGTTCGTGCAGTTCTTTCCGATCGGTCACCTGGCGCCGCGGCTGGTGGGCTTCGATCCGATCATGTGGGATCCGTTCCGCTACAAGCTTGGTGGCCGACTGCTCAACCGCGACGGCGAGGAGTTCGTCGCGCGCTACGGCAACGCCGCCGAGGGCCAGCGCTATACCACCACGCGGGATGCGGCCACCTACGCCATCCTCAAGGAAGTCGAGTCCGGCCGCGGTTCACCCGCCGGCGGTGCCTGGCTGAGCTTCCGCCACGTGCCTGAAGCGGCATTGCGGGCGGCGTTCGGGCCGATCATCGACCGGCTGGCCGCGGCGGGAATCGACCTGACGCAACAGATGATCGAAGTGGCCCCGATCGCGCACTACCACATGGGTGGCATCCGCGTTGATACGCGGTTGGCCACCGACGTCCCCGGGCTTTATGCCGCCGGCGAGGCCGTGGGCGGTGCCAATGGTGCCAACCGGCTGTCGGGCAACGCGATCACCGAGGCCGTGGCGTTTGGTCTGCGCGCCGGCCGCTCTGCCGCCGCCGACGGGGTCGCGCCGCCGACGCTCGACGTGCTGCGCACGCTGGCCGCACCGGTGCTCGCGCTGCTGGCGCCGGCAACGTCCGTGGCCCGCGAGCCGAATGTCGCGGCGCTCATCGAGGACCTGCAGGCCACGATGCAGGCGCATGTCGGTCCCTTCCGCAGCGACGCCGGCCTGCGCCAGGCGCTCGCCATGCTCGCCGCACTGCGGGCGCGCGCCGGTGCCACATTGCCGGGTGGCGGTGCGCAGGATCCGGTGCGGCTGGACGCGCTCGACCTGCGCAACATGCTGCTGGTGGCCGAGGCTGTCGCGCGCAGTGCGCTGGCGCGGACGGAAAGCCGTGGTGCGCACCAGCGCGAAGACCATCCTGCCCAGGACGAAGCCTGGACCCTCAACCACACCATCGCCTGGCATGACGGACGCTGGGCGCTCGCCACCCAGCCGGTCGAGCGCCTTGCCGACCTGTCCGCGGCCCAGGCCGAGGAGGCCACGGCATGACGTCGTCCGATACTGAACAGACCATACGGTTGCGCGTTCATCGCGGCTGCGCCCGATCCGGGTCGACCCTGCAGGAGTATGCGATACCCGGTACGGCGGCGGCCTCGCTGCTCGACGGCCTGCGCTGGGTGCGCGCCCATGTCGACGACACCTTGGCCTTCCGCTACGCCTGCATCAACGCCAATGCCTGCAAGGAGTGCATGGTGCGGCTCGACGGCAAGACGGTCTACGCCTGCCTGGCGCGGCTGGAGCCCGGGCACACCTACGAGATCGGGCCGCTGCCCAACAAGCCGCTGGTGCGCGACCTGGTCACCGACATCGCACCGGCCAAGGAAAGGCTGCTCGATCTCTCCGGATCCCGCGAGGGCGGGGAGGGAGAAGATGAGGCGTAAGACGCTCTGGCCATATCCGATCGATGAACGATCGCAAGGCCAGTGGGACCATATGAGGCAGTGGCACGAGCTTGTAAGTGCATCAGCCAGGGGCGTCGCCTCGCAAAGGCACGGCTTCATGCAACCGTCGGCACCTCGATCAGTCCCAGATGGCGGGTCATGAGACGGAAGTCGCTGTCGTTATGAAGCAGCGGCCGGCGATTCTCGATGCACCATGTACCGATCAACAGGTCGATCGTCTTGCGGACGGTGATGCCACGTCGGCGCAAGAAACGGAAGTTGCGCGCTGCCGCGACGGCGATCGCATGGCCGGCCATCGGCGCGATGGTGAAGCGACTGAGCAAAGCTTCGACGTTTCGAGCCACCCGTTCGTTGTCGAGGCCTTGCAAAACCTCGCACAGCATGAGGTCACCGACGATGATTTCATCCATGCCCAGAGTTGCACGTAACCGCCGGACGTGAGGTACATCCCGGCCATTGAGAAAGTCGATCCAGACGCTACTGTCGACAACGATCACGCGGTTCCTCGTCCTTTGCGGCTCTGGGCGAGATTGCCGCGCCAACGGTACTTCCCGAAAGATGCATCGACTTCCTGCTGCCGCCGCAACCTGATCATCAGGCGCAGTGCCTGTTCGACCGTCTGCTTCTTGGTTGCTTGTCCGGAAACTTTTTGGGCTTCCGCCATCAGGGAGTCATCAATCTCGATATTGGTGCGCATCGGTGATGTGTCGCGATGTGTAGTGATCATCGATAGTATACACATCTCCTCTCGTCTTGCACAGGCTACTCACCGCCGCGAGGTGAGACGGAAGAGGCCAGTGCCGGCGCGTCAGCCTGTCTTCCACCAGACCAGGATCAGGGCGCCGGCGATGCAGGTGAGCCACCACCCGATCATGAACCTGTCGAACAAGGTCCGCGGCCAGCGGTGCGGGGGCAGCGATACGGCCGGCTTTGCCGCAGCGCCGGCTGCATCGGCGGCACGGCGTGCCACGTCGGCCTGCGCCAGCGCGGCGGGCAGGGTACGCACCACCGCTTCGCAATCCCGGGCCATTTCATCCGACGTCAGAAGCGTATCTTCGATCCAGCCTGCCGCGCGCCATCGCTCCGCCAGAGCCCACTGCACATGAGCTACCGCCATTGCGGAATCGAGTCCACGGGCCTCGAAGCTCAGCAGATGATCGCCGAACGTCGTCAGGTGGGGCGGCAGGTCGCTGTCGCCGCCGATCAGCGCCTCCAGCGGCTCAATCCCGTAGTCGAAGCCGGTTTCGCGGCCGTCGAGCCTGACGGGGACCCATTTGCCGGGATGACGGTCGAGCCGGAAGTCGTTCGGAAACGATAGTCGCGCCCCATGGTGGGCGATCGCGTCGGATAGCGTTGCGCTATCGGGCAGCCGCGCCTTCTCGACGATCAGTGCGCTGTACGTGGCCATGGCGCGCCCTCAGCGCAGGCGAGGGATGTGCCGTGCGAGGGGCGGGCGAACGACGCCTACTTGGCCAGCTTCACCCGGTCGAGCACGGCCTGAAAATCCTGGGTGGTGATCTTCTGGGCATGGATGAGGACGTGCGCCCGCGGGTTCTCCAGCGTCAGCGCCGTGACCAGCACTTCCTGGGGCTTGCCCATGAAGTGCGACGTGCGGCTCACCACCACGTTCTTGCCCAGAAGTCTGCCCTTCAGGTTTTCGGCTGATGCCATCGGGCCGCCGTCGCGCGCCACCTGGGGCGTCCACACGATGACTGTCAGTTGCGACTCGCCGCGGGCAAACGTCGCCATGCACTCCTGGGTCATCGTCTTGGTCGGGGCTTGCGCCACGGGCACGTCCCGGCATGCCGCCGCTTTCGTTGCGGTCCAGTCGACGGGCAATGTCAGCATCAGAATGCCGACGATCCACGATGCCACCGCTTCCATGCCGATCACTCCCCAGTCGAATCGCTGAAAGATCGCGGCCGAAGACGGCGAAACATGGGCGATGCCTCACTTCGCGTTTCGGGCATTGAGTTGCCAATTTGTTCTTGTTCTTCATTGGAGAATGTTGTATGTACGTGCGAGGAGGACCAGCTTCGTGGTGATCGAACCAATGAACCCAGGAAGCGTCTCTTCGTCGGACCACCGGGACTTTCTGGCCGTAACTGGCCCCATCTGGCCGCCGCCTGGCCAACGCCGAGCGCCTCTCGCAACGCCTTGAAATCAGGAGCGGAAATGACTTTCTGGCCGTATCTGCCCTTTCTGCCGCGATGAGTCGCCAGCCTAGGCCGGGCCACCACCGGGAAACGCCGACGGCGCGCCGGCAAGCCAGGCGCGGCCATGTGCGTAGAGGTCGGCCACCACGTCGCCCTTCAACTGCGGCAGGTCCTTCTTGATGGTGAAGCCCAGCTTGGTCTGCAGGTAGGCGAGGTGGCGATAGCCTTCGGGGAAGCTGTCGAGCAGCGTCGCATCCAGGGTCAGGGTGGCGCTGGGGCTCACCGGGTCCATGCGATCCTTCTCGTAGATCGGCTGGCGGCGCACGATCGCCCAGCGTCCGTTGCGCTTGGCGAAGAAGTCGAAGAAGCGACCGGTGCAGACGACATCGACCAGCACGCCGTCGACCAGGCCGCGCTGGCTGATCGTCATCTTGGTCTGCGCCGTGGCGCGGTGGTCGTTGAGATCGACGCTGATGCCGCCGAGGAAGTGCAGGATGCTGACGCCGCGCTCGAAGCCGCTGCGGCTGACCTCGATGAACGTCTCGGCCGGGCCCTGGAACCACGTGGCGGTCATCCAGCCGTCGTCGTGCCACACGGTGCGGAAGCGTTCCCAGTCGCCGGCATCGCGCCAGATCGCCCAGTTCTGCACGACCTCGGCAATCGCCAGCCTCTCCAAGGCATCATTCGGCACGGCGGGTCTCCTTCCGTATTTTTCCAGCAGGGGCAGGGCTACCGCATATGAGGCCTATCGTCATCCCTCGCCATGATGCGGGTGCGCACAGCGCCCGCCGCGATATCCTGCGGGATCGGAATGGTCCGCGCACCGGCCCCAACCTCGGGGTGAGGTCGCGTATTGACGCCAAGGAGTCGCATGCACCCGGTCCGTTATGAAGATCCCGCGGCGCTGGCCGATGCCATCATCGCTGCCGTCGGCAAGACCATCGTGTTGGCGCTGCCGCTGGGGCTGGGCAAGGCCAACCATGTGGTGAACGCGCTGTTCGCGCGCGCCATGGCCGACCCGTCGATCACGCTGCGCATCTTCACGGCGCTCACCCTGGAGAAGCCGCGCGGCGGCAGCGACCTGGAGCGGCGCTTCCTGGGACCCATCACGGAGCGGCTGTTCGGTGGCTATCCCGATCTTGCCTATGTGCCGGGCCGGCGCGCCGGTACCTTGCCGACCAACATCGAGGTCAACGAGTTCTTCATGCTGGCCGGCCGCTGGCTCGCGGCGCCGGCGGCGCAGCAGGACTACATCTCGGCCAACTACACCCATGCGGCGCGCTACGTGCTCGACCGCGGCGTCAACGTCGTGGCGCAACTGGTGGCGCCGCGGACGGTCGACGGCGAACCGCGCTACAGCCTGAGCTGCAATCCCGATCTCACGTTGGACCTGCTGGCGGCACGCGATGCCGGCCGCGCCAACTTCCTGCTGGTGGGACAGACCAACGCGGAACTGCCGTTCATGATCGGCGACGGCGATCTGCCGGCACGGCAGTTCAGCCACATGCTCGACAGCCCGGCAACGCAGTTCCCCCTGTTCGCGCCGCCCAAGGCGGCGGTCAGCCTCACGGAATATGCGATCGGCTTCCATGCCGCGCGTCTGATCCGTGACGGCGGCACGTTGCAGATCGGCATCGGCTCGGTCGGCGATGCCGTGTGTCAGGCGCTGATCCTGCGCCAGCGCGAGAACGCGCTCTATCGCGACACGGTCATGCGTCTGTCGGCCGTGCCGCCTGAACCGTTCGAGGCCGCTCCTTTCACATCAGGCCTGTACGGCGCCACCGAGATGCTGGTCGACGGCTTCCTCGACCTGATGAAGCACGGCATCCTGAGCCGCGAGGTCGACGGTGCCGTGGTCCACGCCGCCTTCTTCCTCGGACCCAAGGCGTTCTACCAGGCGCTGCGCGAGATGCCCGACGCGGCGCGCGCCCGCATCCGCATGACGCCGGTGGGCTTCGTCAACGAACTCTTCGGCGACGAAGCCGGCAAGCGTCGGGCGCGCGTCGATGCGCGCTTCGTGAACAACGCCATGATGGCGACGCTGCTGGGCGCCGTCGTCTCCGACGGCCTGGAGGATGGCCGCATCGTGAGCGGCGTCGGCGGTCAGTACAATTTCGTGGCCCAGGCCTTCGCGCTGGAAGACGCGCGCTCGATCATCACGCTGAACGCCACGCGGGTGGACAGCCATCGCACGCTCTCCAACATCCGCTGGTCCTACGGCCACACGACGATCCCGCGACATCTGCGCGACATCATCGTGACGGAGTACGGCGTTGCCGACCTGCGCGGCAAGACGGACGGCGAATGTGTGGCGGCCATGCTGCAGGTCACCGATTCGCGTTTTCAGGAAGCGCTGCTGCGCGAGGCCAAGGCCGCCGGCAAGATCGACGCCGCCTACCAGATCCCGGCCACCTATCGCGACAACACGCCGGCGCGGATCGAGCGCGCCCTGGCGCCGGTGCGCGAGCGCGGCCTGGCGCCGTCGTTCCCGTTCGGCACCGACTTCACGCCGGTCGAACTGCGTCTCATCCCGGCGCTGACCCAGCTCAAGGCGGCATCCTCAAGCGTTGCGTCACTCTGCCGCCTGTTCTGGCGCGGCCTTCGCGCCGGCACGATATCGGAGTCACAAGCCATGTGCCTCGAGCGGCTGGGATTGCATGATGCCGCCACGATTAGAGACCGCATCCAGCGGACCCTGGTCCGCGCCGTGCTCGCCGACTGACCCCTGGGAGCGCGGGCGTCCCGCCCGCTCATGTCAGGAGGAAAGCAAGCCGGGCGCGCTCCGGGAGCATGCTTCCATCCGGACCCTTCGCTGCGCCCGAGGTGAAGGGATCGGAACCGTGGTCGTGTCCGGGCGTTGAATTGAAAACAAAAGGTCGTGCTCGCTGAGATCCGGAGGGGTCAGATGACACTGCGCACGTTGCTGGTGCATGCCGATGCGGATGACCGCTTCTCCCACCGCCTGTCGCTGGCCCTGGCGCTGGCGCGCGCCGACAAGGCGCGCGTGCGCGTGCTGTATGCCTTGAAGGCACCGCTGTCGGTCGGTCTCTACAGCGAACCCATGGGCGCGCCGGCGCTGGATCTGGTGCAGCAGGAAATCGATGCCGAAAAGAAGCGCAGCGAGGCGTTGCATCACGCGGTCGAGCAGACGATGCGTGCGGAACGTGTCAACTGGGATTGGCGCACCGTCAATGGACTGGCGGGCGAGGTGATCGCCGCGGCGGGCGCGACGGCCGATATCATCGTGATGGGACAGGAGCGTGACGGCGCCATGTCGGCACCGGTGGCGCAGGTTGCTCTGTCCTCCGGGCGACCGGTCCTGTGCGTGCCGCACACCGGCAGCTTCGACACGTACGGCCGGCGTGTACTGGTGGCCTGGCGCGGGACGCGCGAGTCGGCGCGGGCGCTGCACGATGCCCTGCCGCTGCTGGCGCGGGCCGAGCATGTCGTCCTGTTCACCGCCGGCGATAGCGATACTGACATCGGTGCCGCCGACGCCGTCAGTCACCTGGCCGATCACGGCATCAAGGCGGAGCTGCGGCAGACCACGCTGGGCGATCTCGATGCCGGTGCCGCCATCCTGAATGCCGTGTCCGACAACGCGGCCGATCTGCTGGTGATGGGTGCCTACGGTCACAGCCGCGTGCGCGAGTTCGTGTTCGGCGGCGCGACGCGCACCGTGCTGCGCTCGATGACCGTGCCGACCTTGATTTCACACTGAGACAGCCGGAGCCGCGCGATGGCCAAGTCCGCAACCGTGACACCGACCAAGGAATTCGATCGCCCCGCCGACGTGCTGCGGGCGGCACACCTGTCGCGCGATCAGAAGATCGCCGTACTGAAGCAGTGGGAACTCGATGCGCGCCTGCTGCAGACCGCGACCGAGGAGGGCATGGGCGGCGGCGAGCCGAACCTGCTGGACGAGGTCAAGAAGGCGCTGGCGTCACTCGATGCCGGCAAAACCGACAGCCAGGGCCCGACCAAGACCGGGATGTAATGTGGTTCCTCCCCAGCGTCGCTGGGGAGGGCATCAAAAGAACTCGTCCAGCAATCGGTAGTACGCCAGGCGATCGGCGTCCGCGTCAGGCAGGCCGTAGTGCTGCAGGAACGGCGCAACCCACGCCGCGCCGAGATTGTACGTGATGCTCCAGCAGGCCAGCGCGATGTCCTGATAGCGATCGGCGACACCCAGGCGCCCGCAATCGATGAATCCGCTGAACCGGCCGGCATCGGCCATCAGGTTGGGCAGGCAGGCGTCGCCGTGTGTAACCACCAGGTCCTCGGCGGCAGCGGGTCGGCGTGACATGAGCTCCTCGAAGACGCTGGTCGCCGTTCTGCCCCGGCGCTCGTCGTCGAAATCGCTGTCGTCCACGATACAGGCGGTGACGCGCTCCCGTGCCATCGCGATGCGGCGATCCAGCCGGTGATCGAACGGGCAGCGGGCAATGTCGAGCGCATGCAGGCCCCGCAGGGCGGTCGCGGTCAGCGCCACGATCGCCGACGGCGAGAGGTGAGGCGATGAAGCAAGGTCATGGCCACCCAGCGCGCTGATCAGCAGCCAATGCCGGTCGGCGGTACTGTCGGCCGCGAGCACGCGTGGACAGGCGATGCCCTGCGCGCCGAGCCAGCGCAAGCGCTCGGCCTCGCCGGTCAGTTCGCCGAACGGGTCGATCGGCTCCGTCTTGGCGAACAGTACCGTGCCGTCGTCCGCGGTCAGCCGGAACACGGCCGCCGCCGATCGCCCGATCGTCTGCTGCGACCAGCGATGGGACGCCAGACGCTGCCGCCGCCACGCCGGCGGCAACTCATCCAGGGAAGCCGTCATGGTGCTCATCTTCTTCCCGCCCCCACGCCGTGGAGGCGGTGGCACCCCTGGGAGCGCGGGCCTCTGGCCCGCCCATGTGCGCTCCCGGGATTACGCCGCGACGGTGCCTTCCAGCACGCGGTCGGCCTGCTCGAGATCGACCGAGACCAGGATCGACACGCCGCGCTCGGCCATGGTGACACCGTAGAGCCGGTGCATCTTGGCCATCGTTACCCGGTGGTGGGTGATGATCAGGAAGCGCGTGTCGGAGCGCTGTGCGATGTCGGCCACGAGATCGCAGAAGCGCTCGACGTTGGCGTCGTCCAGCGGTGCGTCGACCTCGTCCAGCACGCAGATCGGCGCCGGGTTGGTCATGAACACCGCGAACAGCAGCGACAGTGCCGTCAGCGCCTGCTCGCCGCCCGACAGCAGCGACATCACCTGCAGCTTCTTGCCCGGCGGCGAGGCGACGATCTCCAGGCCGGCCTCGAGCGGGTCTTCCGACTCGGTCAGCCGCAGTTCGGCGCGGCCACCGCCGAAGAGCTTGGTGAACAGCTCCTGGAAGTGGCGGTTGACGTTCTCGAACGCCGCCACGAAGCGCTCGCGGCCCTCGCGGTTGAGGCTGGCGATGCCCTGGCGCAGGCGGCCGATGGCGGCCGTCAGGTCGTCGCGCTCGCCGGTCATGGCGATGATTTGCTGGTCGAGCTCAGCGGCCTCTTCCTCGGCGCGCAGGTTGACAGCGCCCATGCTCTCGCGCTCGTTGACCAGGCGCTCCAGCCGGCGCTCGGCCTGCGCCATGTCGGGCAGCTCCTCGAGGCTCTGGGCTTCGGCCGCCTCCAGGATCTGTTCCGGGACCAGCCGCAGGCGTTCGGCGATACGCTCGACGACGGCGTGACGGTCGCGCTCGGTCTGCTCGGCCAGACCCTCGCGGCGGACCCGCTGCTCGCGCGCTTCGGCAAGGTCACGTTCGACCTGCTTCAGGGCCTTGTCGGCCGCCTCGAGCTTGTTGTCGGCCTCGGCCAGAAGGTCGGCCGCGGTGCGGCGCTCCTCCTCTGCCGTCGCGATGTCGTCTTCCAGGGTCGAGCGCTGGCTGGCGAGTTGCTCGGGCCGCGCATCGAGCTCGGCGAGATGCTCGGCCAGCGCCTCGCGCCGCTCGTCGAGCGCCGCGATCTGCCGCGCCGCATCGTCGAGGCGGCCTTGCCAGCCCAGGCTGTCCGACTCGATCTGGCGCAGGCGTTGCGCCCGCAGCTCGGTCTCGCGCGCCAGGGTATCGCAGGCGGACTGCCGCTCGACCAGGGCCGTGCGCAACTCGGCCAGCTGGGCCCGCAGCGCGGCGGCCTCCTGGCGATCCGACGACGGGTCGGGGATCCACGACCGGCGTGCCTCGCGGAAGGTGCGGCGCATCTCCAGATCGGCGATCTCGCCGCCCACCTGGGCCGCGACCTCGTCGGCCGCCGACAGGCGCGAGGTGAGGGCGGCCGTGCGCCGCGCCACGTCGACGGCGCGATCGCGCGTTTCGCTGGCGGCGTGCTCGGCCTGGCCGACCATGGATGCGGTTGCCGCTCGCACCTCGGCCAGTGCCCGGCGGGCCGTCTGCTCGTCGGCCTGCATGCGCGCCACGATCTCGCGCTCGTTCTCGCGCGCCGTCGCAACGATGTCCTGTTCCTCGGCCTGCGCCGCCGCGACCAGCTGGCGCTCGGCCTGGCGGGCGCGCTCGACCAGCGCGGCGCCGAACTGGCGCGAGCGCTCGACCACCAGCCGCTCGGCCTGGCGCGCCGCCTCGACCGCGGCGCGCGCCGCGATGTGCTTGGTTTCCACCGCGGTCAGCTCGCCCTGCACGACGTCGAGCTGGGCTCGGACCTCGGCAAGCTTGTTGCGCTGGCTCAGGCGATTGGCGGCGGCGGTCGGCGCACCGGCCTTCACCGTGAAGCCGTCCCAGCGCCACACCGCGCCGTCGCGCGTGACCAGCTGCTGGCCCGCCTTCAGTTGCGCATGCAGGCGATGGCCGGTCTCTTCATCGCCGACGATGCCGATGAACTGCAGCCGCCGCGCCAGTTCGGCCGGGGCCTGCACATGGCTCGTCAGCGGCTCGGCGCCCTCAGGTAGCACCGGCGTGTCGTCCATCGTCCCCAGCGCCTGCCAGTAGAGCGGGGCGCCTTGATCATAGGAGGCCTCGAGGTCCTCGCCGAAGGCGGCGCCCAGCGCCGCTTCGTAGCCCGGCGCCACGGTCAGCGCGTCGATCAGCGGCGGCCACAGGCTGCCGGCGGCCGAGCGCAGCGCGGCGGCGATGCCGGCCTCCTCGGCCTTCAGCCGCGTCACGCGCGCCGACGCCTTGTGCACCAGGTCGGCCACCTTGGCGGCCTCGTTCTCGGCCGCCATCCGCTCGGCGGCGCGGGCCCGTTCACACTCCAGCCGGTCGGCTTCGGCGCGGGCGAGGGCGTCGCGCACCTGCGCCGCGGCCTGGCCTTGCGCTGCGCGCACGGCC
>NZ_VOHA01000003.1 GCF_007859315.1 Reyranella sp. CPCC 100927 | reverse complement strand
GCGAGAAAACTGTCACCCATGTGCTGAGTACAATCTGTTACCCATGTGCTGCGGTCGCACTAAGGCCGGAGGGGGAGCCCACGTGGTCTTGGTAACAAAGACCACGTGGGCTCCCCCTCCGCCCACCGACGTTTCGACGCTTGGCGTCGAAACGTCGTATCGGGGGCACCTCCCCACTGCGTGGGGAGGAACTTAACGGGGCGGCGTCCACAGCGTCAGGAACCGCTGCACCACGGTGGCGGAATTGTCCGACGCCAGGCGGAAGAACGTGCGCAGCTCGTTGGCGCCCTCGCCGCCGCCGGCGAGGTCCGACAGGCTGCGGAAGGCGATGAACGGCACGCCGTTGGCGTAGGCCACCATCGCCACCGCGGCGCTCTCCATGTCGAGCAGCTGGGCCTGGAAGGTGCCGAACACGTATTGCCGGAAGGCGGCATTGTCGACGAAGGCCTGGCCCGACACGCCGTTGCCGCCCACGACGAAGCGCGGCGCATGGCTGAGACAGGCGTTGTCCGCCGCACAGCGCTTGAGCTCGATGGCGCCGATCTGGCCGGCCGCCGCCAGCATCCCCGGGTCGGCATCGAACCAGAAGCGCTTCTCGGCACCGCCCTTGGCACTGCGCACGTTCACATCGAGCGGGAAGATCATGCCGTGATTGGCGTAGGGCGTCTTCATCCACGGCGGCGGCTGGAAGCGTCCATCCGTCTCGCGCGCAAATGCCGCCTCGAGGTACTGCCCCCAGCGCGCGACGGCCACCACGTCGCCGACGCGCAGCGCCGGATCGACGCCGCCGGCGATGCCGCTGATCACGATGCCGGTGATGTCGAAGCGGTCGAGCACCATCTGCGTCGTCATCGACGCGTTCACCATGCTGATGCCGCACAGGAACAACACGACCTTGCGACCGCCCAGGGTCCCGGTGACAAACTCGACGCCGTTCACCTGGTGGCTCTTGGCATCGTTCACGGCGGCCTTCAGCGCCACCCACTCGGGCTCATAGGCGGAGATCACCGCAATGCGCGGCTCGGGATCCAGACGATCGGCGGCTCGCGCCGGTGCCACGATCGCGAGCACGAGACACATCGTCGCCATGATGAGAGCACGCATATGATCGATCTCCCTACTGCGGCCAGGGTGGCACGTTCTTCATCTCGCCGGGCTTGATCCCGCCGAGATGGCGCTGGATGTCCTGATACTGCGGGTGTCCCGGCGGATATTCGAGCAGGCCGTGGCCGACAGCGCCGCCCGGTGCGGTCGCGCGCAGATAGAGCACGATGGTACCGTCCGTGCGCATCTGCGCCACGCCGATCGATGGCGGCGCTTCATCGGCTTTGGGTTTTGGCGTCTGGGCCACGGCCATCGCACATGCGATCATCATCAGCACAGCGACGGCACCCATCATGCCGCAACGCACAATCGAAACCATGATCCGCCTCCACCGGCGCAATATGTCAAGCGTGTGGCTGGGGCGGTTCGCCGTCAACGCCGTTCGTCAGGCGCGCGTCACCAACCTGAACAGCCGATGTCACGACCACGTCATGGCCGCGCGATAGGCAGCGCGCACAAAAGACGGAGCGGTCCTGTTGTTCGCATATCTGCACGCATTTGGCAGCGATGTGCACGACTGCGCCCCACTGTGGCCACACTGGAATCGCTTCGTATCGCCCGGCATCACGCAGGAGGACGCGATCGTGCCCAAAGACTCTCCCCTCTTCCTCACCGATACGGTCAAGACCTGTCTCAAACACACCTATCTTCAGAACGATCCCCGGCCCACGATGCGCACCCTGGGCCGCCTGGACTATGCACTGGCAGACATCGCCGCACCGATTTTCCGTCAACTCATCGCAGCGCGCACGTCGTATGCCGGCAGAAAGCTGCAGGTGCTCGAACTCGGTTGCGCCTGGGGCATCGGCACGGCGCTGCTGCGTTTCCCGCTATCCTTCGCCACCGTGCAGGCACGCTACACGGCGCGTGAGATGCAGCCCCTGGAACCGATCGAGGTCGAGGAACTCGACCGCCTGTACTACGCGGCCTGGCCGCGCGACGGTCACCGCTACCTCGGCGTCGATGCCCGCGAACAAGCCGTCTCCTATGCCCATCGCGTCGGCGCGGTGGACGGCGGCATTACCGCCGACCTGGAGCGCGCCGATCCTGACGACACCCTTGCCGCCGAAATCCTGCGTACCGATATCGTCCTTGCTACGGGCCGCATCGGTGTGCGGTCGGCTGTACGCCTGGCGCAGGCCGCGCGCCGCGACGACCCGCCGTGGATCGCCACGTTCATGAGTCGCGCCACGACGGGCGATGAGCTTGCCGCGGCGCTGGCGCCGCTGGGGTTGGTCACCGAGCGCTTCGAGGGCGGCAGCTTCGTGCAGCGTCGTTTCGAAAGCGCGGCCGAAAAGGACCGTGCGCTCACCGTGCTGCAGGGCCGTGGCCTGGATCCGGCCGGCAAGGAAGCCGACGGCTGGCTGCACGCCGACCTCTACGTGGCGCGCCCGGCCCCCATCGCCGCCGCGATTCCTTTGCATCGCATGGTATCGATTGCCAGCGGCGCCCTCGCCCTGCGCCCGCAGCGCCTGCCGCGTTGGGCTTAGTCGTCTTGCCGGGAGCGCGGACGGATGCCGGCGCTCCCGGTTGAGGACGTACGTTAGAACCCTGCCGGACGCGCCGCGAAGCCAGCCGCGCGTTCCAGCGCCGAAGCGGCGCGAAACAGGGTCTCCTCGTCAAAGGCGCGGCTGATCAGCTGCAGACCCAGCGGCAGACCATCGCTGTCGAGCCCGGTCGGCACCGAAATGCCGGGCAGGCCCGCCATCGAGGTCGGCACGGTGAAGACGTCGTTGAGATACATCGTCACCGGGTCGTCCATCTTGTCGCCGGCGGCGAACGCCGCCGTCGGCGTCGTCGGCGTCAGCAGCACGTCACAGCGCTCGAAGGCCTGCTTGAAGTCGCGCGCGATCAGCGCCCGCACCTGCTGCGCCTTCTTGTAGTAGGCGTCGTAATAGCCGGCCGACAGCACATAGGTGCCGATCAGGATGCGCCGCCGCGTCTCGGCGCCGAAGCCTGCGGCACGCGTGTTGTCATACATCTCGGGCAGGTCCTTGCCCGGCACCCGCAACCCGTAGCGCACACCGTCATAGCGCGCCAGGTTGGACGAGCACTCCGCCGGCGCCACGATGTAATAGGTCGCCAGCGCGTACTTGGTGTGCGGCAGCGACACCTCGACCGGCTCGGCCCCGGCCGCCTTCAGCATGTCGATGCCGCGCTGCCACAGCGCCTCGATCTCGGCCGACATGCCGTCGACCCGGTACTCCTTGGGGATCCCCACCTTCAGTCCGCGCACATCGCCGGTACAGGCGGCGGCGAAGTCCGGCACCGGCAGCGGCGCCGATGTCGAATCCTTGGGATCGTGCCCCGCCATTGCCTGCAGCAGCAGCGCGGTGTCCTTCACGGTGTGCGCAAAGGGTCCCGCCTGGTCGAGCGAGCTCGCGAACGCGACAATGCCCCAGCGCGAGCAGCGGCCGTAGGTCGGCTTCACGCCCACGATGCCGCAGAAGCTTGCCGGCTGGCGGATCGAGCCGCCGGTGTCGGTGCCGGTGGCGCCGGGCGCCAGCCGTCCCGCCACCGATGCCGCCGAGCCGCCTGAGCTGCCGCCCGGCACCAGCTTGCGGTTGTCGCCCTGACGCTTCCACGGGTTCTCGACGGCGCCGAAGTGGCTCGTCATGTTCGACGAGCCCATGGCGAACTCGTCGAGATTGGTCTTGCCCAGCATGACGGCGCCCGCCTTCCACAGGTTGGCGGTGACCGTCGACTCATAGGGCGGCGTGAAGCCGTCGAGGATGTTCGAGGCCGCCGTGGTGCGCACGCCCTCGGTGCAGAACAGGTCCTTGATGGCGAGCGGAATGCCTTCGAGCAGGCCCGCCTCGCCCTTGGCGCGGCGCGCGTCGGAGGCCTTGGCCATCTCCAGCGCCCGTTCCGGCGTTTCGGTGATGAAGGCGTTCAGCCGGCGATGGGTCTCCATACGCCCGATGAACGTCTCGGCCAGCGCGCGCGCCGTCGTCTCGCCCTTGGCGAGCGCGGCGCTCATGTCGGCAATGGTGAGTTCGGCCAGATCCGCCATCGCCTACTCCACGACCTTCGGCACGGTAAAAAAACCGCCGACGCTGTGATCGCCGGGCTCGAGATAGACGGCGCCGCCGGGCGCATTGGCCAGCACCTTGGCGGCGATGCCGCCGTCGGTCACCACGTCCTCGCGCATCGGCAGGGTCACGTCGGAGACGCTGGCCAGCGGTTCGACGCCTTGCGTATTGACCTCGTTGAGTTGCTCGATCCAGGTCAGGATGCCGGACAGCTCCTTGGCAAGCTGCGGCTGCTCGGCTTCCGGCACCTTCAGCCGGGCCAGCCGGGCGATCTTGGCCACGGTATCGACGTCGATCGACATGACGAACTCCAACGAGAAACGAGCCTGCACCTACCCGCTTTTGCAGCATCGCGGCAAGGCCGCCGTGCAGCCCTCGATCAAAGCTCAATTTTAAAGTAATTTATGAGGATAAAAATTATTTAATATCAATATATTATATGAAATATCTAATCTTTTTTATCATTATTCATCAGCAACATCTCCAGAGCGACGGCACCGGGATTTTCCGGTCGCGCGGCGTAGATGACCAGGCGCAACCGCCGATCCTCGTCGATGACCAGCGTCTCGTGCTCGAAATCGACGCTGCCGATACCGTCGATGTCGACCTGCGCCAGGCCTTTGGTGCAGCCGTCGGCATCCTGACCGTGCCACCAGGTGCGAAAGTCCGGTGACACGCTCTCCAGGTCCCCGATCAGGCTGCCCAGCGTCGCATCGTTGGGTGCGCTGGCGAAGTCGCGCCGGAAATCGGCCAGCAGGCGCGGCGCGTCGGTTTGCCATTGCGGTGCCCGACGCCGAAACGCCGGATCGGCGAACAGCATCCGCAACAGGTTGGGCTTGTCCCGCGCACTGAAATCGAACAGGCGGTCGGCAGCGCGGTTCCAGGCGACCACATCCCATACCAGGTTGATGGCATAGGCCGGCCGCAGCACGAGATCGTCCATGACCTGGCGGACCAGAGGGGAGACCGTGCCCCACGGCCTGAGGTCGTCGGTCGGCGGCGGGCGCTGGTGCGCCAACAGGAAGAGATGGCAGCGGTCGATCGAATCGAGCTTCAGCACGCGCGCGATGTTGTCGAGGACGGCGGCGGAAACACCGATCTCGCGCCCCTGCTCCAGCCACGTGTACCAGGTGATGCCGACACCGGCGAGCGCCGCGACCTCCTCGCGCCGCAAGCCCTTGGTACGGCGGCGACCCACCGCCGGCAGGCCGACCTCCTCAGGCGCCAGCTGCTCGCGTCGAAAGCGCAGGAATTCGGACAGCGCACGACGGCTGCGATCAAGACTACGCGGCGGCATCAGCCTGTTACCTCGAGCAACAGCATAACCAGTCAAATTGTATCAGCACGACCGCGGGCACACATGGCGATCGCGCGGCCCGGCCGCAAGCACGCCCCTCTTGCCTCAGCGAGGATCCATGAAAGCGCTCGTCCTGTGTTCCAGCCCCCGCCAGCAAGGCAACTCGGCCCGCCTGGCCCGGGCCGTGGCCACCGGCCTGGCCGCCAGCGGCCATGACACCGAGACCGTCTACCTGGCCGATGCCGTCACCGGTTTCATCCGCGACTGCCGGACCTGCCGGCGCGCCGACGGCACCTGCTCGATCGACGACGGTCATGCGTCGCTGTTCCTCGACCGGTTCCTGGACGCCGACGGCGTCGTCGTGGCGACGCCCGTCTACTGGTACAGCATGTCCGCGCAACTCAAGGCGTTCTTTGACCGCATGTCGTGCTACCTCTTCGCTGCCTACCCGGGCGCCGACTCGGTCATGCGCCGCATGAAGGGCAAGCGGATCGGCCTGGTGCTGAGTTCCGAGGAGGCCTACCCCACCCTGTCGGCGGGCGTCATCCAGCCCATCCAGGAATATGTCCGCTACACGCACGGGACTTTCGTCGGCGTCGTGCACGGCCAGGGTAACGCCCGCGGCGAGGTCAGCCGCGATCCCCGCAACCCCATCGCTCAGGCCGAGCAGTTCGGCCGCGACTTCTTCGCGCTGCGCTACACCGATTATCAGATCGACACCCCACGCGCGCCCCGCGTGTGGGAGAGCCCGAACGCATAACTCTGCTTTTGGACCGCGCGCGTCCACGCGCGCATTCGCTTGGAGCGAAGCGTAGAGCGAAACGTCGTCCACGCTCGCGCATCGGATGCGCGCGTGGACGCGCGCGGTCCGAAAACCTGGCGCTTTCGTTACCGCACGACACCGCGTACGGTGCGGCATGGAGCGCAGCGTTGTGATGATCCATGGCATGTGGGCCACGCCCCATGTCTGGCGCCACTGGAAACCGTTCTTCGAACAGCGCGGCTGGACCGTGCTGACGCCAGTGTTGCGCCACCACGACGCACCGCCGCTGTCGGCACCGGCCGGCTTGGGCACGCTCTCGCTGCTCGACTACGCCGCCGACCTCGAGGCGTACATCACAGCCCTGCCCACCAAGCCGGTCGTCGTCGGCCACTCCATGGGTGGGTTGCTGGCGCAGATGCTGGCCGCGCGCGACGCCTGTGCGGCCGCCGTGCTGCTGTGTCCGGCGCCGCCGGCCGGTGTCTTTGCGCTGCACCCGTCGGTCGTGCGCGCGTTCCTGCGCATCCAGATGCGTTGGGGTTGGTGGCGGCTGCCGCATCGCGCCACACACCAGGAGGCGATGCTCGGCACCTTCAACACCTGCACCGACCGCATCGCGTGCGACCACGACTATGCGCACTTCGTGCACGAGTCGGGCCGCGTGCTGGTCGAGATCGGCCTGCCCTTCCTCGACCGCCGGCGTGCCGCGCGGATCGCCCCGTCGGCGATCACATGCCCGACCCTGGTGATCGGCACCGACAAGGACCGCATGACCCCGCCGGGAATGGTGCGCCGGGTGGCGCGCCGCTACGCATCCGTCGCCGAGCATCGCGAGTTCGCGGGCCAAGGCCACTGGATCGTGGGGCAGCCCGGCTGGCAGGAAGTCGCGGCCTTCGTCGCCGACTGGCTCGAGCAACAACGCATGCCGTCATCGGCTGCCGCGTAGGATCAAACATGGCTCTTATCGAGATTGCGGCATTGAGCGCGACGCTGCCGGCGCAGGGCCGGTTGCTGGGGCTCGATGTCGGCACCCGCACCATCGGACTGGCGACATCCGACGTGCTGCGCTCGCTCGCCACGCCGCTGCAGACCATTGCGCGCGCGAAGTTCACGAAGGATGCCGCGCAGCTGGCCGAGATCGTGCGCCGACACGAGGTCGTGGCGCTGATCGTCGGCCTGCCGCTCAACATGGATGGCAGCGAGGGACCGCGCTGCCAGTCGGTGCGTCAGTTCGTGGCCAATCTGATGGCGCTCGACCTCGAGCTCGGTCCGCGCATGCCGCGGCGCTTCGCCGACCTGCCGGTGGTCTTGCAGGACGAGCGCCTGTCGACCGCCGCCGTCGAGCGCACCATGATCGAGACCTACGACATGTCGCGCCAGAAGCGCGATGCGCGCATCGATGCCGGCGCCGCGGCGTGGATCCTGCAAGCCGTGCTCGACCGGCTGGACCGATTGCGCCGCAGCGAGACCTAGACGCCCTGGGAGCGCGGCGTCTCGCCCGCATCGCGCGTAGCGCCGAAACATGAGCGGGCGGGACGCCCGCTCTCCCAGGCAATACCAACAAGGAAGCGAAGGGCCCTGCAGCGTCGCGGTCCATCCACGGCGTGCCGGGCGGATCAGACGGCGCGACGTTCCCCCGAAACCGGCCGCCGCAAGGCCCTTCGCAACCTGTCCCGAGCGAGGCCGAGGAGCGTGCTCGGGACGGATATCAGTTCGTGCGCGTCAGCGAATGGCCGATGCCGCCGGCGGGCTGTCGATCGCCGTGACGTGGGCGCGCGCTTCGCTGCACGCTGCCAGCAGCAGCACCATGGATGCGATGGCAAAGATGGTCTTCATGTGGTTCTCCCTTCGGTGATTGATCGCCGCCCCGAAACCGGGACGCGCCGCGGCGTTGGCGCGCCCCAAAACTTCAAATCGAAAACGGTTTGCTGTTCAGAAAGCCGGCACCGACGTTGCCGGCGGTCATGAAGCTGGGTGTCTGGGTGGGCGGCATGCGGCTGACGATGGTCTGGTGGAACAGCCGGTAGCCACCGCAAAAAGTGCCGTCATTCCAGACGCGCTTGAGATTGGCCGTGAACAGGCCGTTGCGCTTGCCGTCGAGCGACAGCTGATCGTCCATGCAGCCGGCGATGCGGATGACCCCGGCCTTCGGTTCGGCGTCCCGTGCCCCGGCAGATGCCGCCTGCAGGGCAAGGTACGTGCGGCGCTGGCCATTATAGGCGGCCACCGTCACTTCGATCGGCGCCGCGCGGCTGGGTGCCGCCGACACGGTCGTGGGCGATTCGCTGCCGATCTGCGCCAGCTGGTTGGCGAACACCGACAGCGGCAGCAACCCGGCGTCGCGGCGCAGCTTGACCACGGTGCCACTGTGGCAACTGTCGGACAGAACGACGATGCGAACGCCCGGCTTGAAGCGGCCGAAGAGGCGGTACAGTTCGCCATCGATCAGCTGCCGGTCATACAGGCACCATGTTTCGTCGTAGCGATCGTCCTCGTCGGAAGCCTCGTCCGGAATCTGGCCGCCATGGCCGGCGTACGTCACCAGCAGCAGATCACCGTCCTCCAGCGTCTGCGCGAACTCGAGCATGTCCTCGATGAACCGGTCCGAGGTCGCCTGCTGGGTCAGGTGAACGCGCCGCTCGACAAAACCTGCCGCCTGCGCGATCGACGCCATGTCGGCAGCGTCGCTCTCGCCCGCGTTGAGCCGGCCGGCCCATCCGTCGTAGTGCAGCGGATCCACGCTGTTCAGTCCCAGATGCAACGAGTATCCGCGAGCCATGTGCCTTCCCTCTGTGGCGCCGAAAATGCCGGACCTGGCCCGCTCAGCTCAGATCGGCGAAGAAGCGCCGAAGCCACGACGGAAAAACCGGCACCGCGTACGCGCCCGACGAAAACTGCGCGGCAGGCACGCCGGGGAACGCCAGGATGCGCCCACCAGCGTCGGCGGCGGCAAAGCAATCCTCGGTCGGCTGGTTGTCATCGCGCGCCTGCGCATCAAATGTGCTGTCGTTGATGGATTTCGTCATCGCGTACCTCCCTGCCACACGGTCTTGGCACCGCCGTGCGGACCGACATCGGCCGCCGTCGGCGACACGGCCTCGGGCAATGCGCTCATCAAACGGGCGAGGCTCACCTGGGAGCGCACGCCCAGCTTTTCGAAGCAGCTCGCCAACTGGCAATTGGCCGTCGATGGCGAGACGTTCAGCATCGCTGCCGCCTGCGGCCGGCTGAAGCCACCGCCGATCAGCATCGCCACGCGCGCTTCGGCCGGCGTCAGGCCGGCGGCGATCTGCAGCGCCGTGGTGACGTCACGCGGCTGTGCCTCGGGATCGACGATCAGGATCAGCGCCATGCCACCGCCGATCGCGCCGCGCAGCGCCACAGGCGCCGCCGGCAGGGGCGCGGCGATGACCAGCAGCGGCGCCCGCCCTGAGGGACGCGACACGCGCAACGGGGCGCACAGCGGCACCTCCTCGCCGGCCGCGACACACAATGCTGCCGCCAGGCAGCGGCTGAGCGCCCGGTTCTCGCTGGGAAAGGCCGCCGTCGCCTGCAGGCTGCCGTCGGGGCTCACGACAACGCCGTCGCCCTCGCGCAACAGCGCCTCGGCGGCCGGGTTGGCGTTCACGATGCGCCGCTGCGCATCCAGCAGCAGCGCCGGGCTGGGCATGAACTGCAGGACACGCGCCAGTTGGCTCTGGATATGGTGCTGCACGTCGTGATCGACACCGACATCGCCGGCCACGGACGCCGGGTGCCCTGCCGGCCCGTCGGCGGGCTTGTGGCGGGCCTGGAAATCCCCCGCGGCATCGACATTGTTCACCATGACCGTGAGCACGGGCCGCGTGCGCTCCGGTGTCGGGTTGATGTCCTGCAGAACTGATACTGCCACCATGATCTCGCCCCCTTGGTCCGCATGAACGGTGCGCATCGCCCCTTTCTTCAGACCGCTTCCGTTCTGCGTGCTGCCGTGATGCGAGGAGTTTCCCCGGCCGTGGCTCGAAAGCCGGGACGACAGCGCTCGGATTGCGCTCGGCGAGCGTGAAAAATGTTATAGTGTCAGGGCTTCGCAGATTTCCTGGGGACATGAGCGAGACACGCCCGTTCGCGCTCGACCTGCTAGGGCCCTTTCGGCTCACCGGGCCGAATGGCCAGCGGATCGAGATCACCAGCAAGAAAGGGGTTGCGCTGATCGCCATGCTGGCCATGGCCAGCGATGGCGAACACACGCGCGGCTGGCTGCAGGACAAACTGTGGGGCGAGCGCCAGCGGCCACAGGCGCAAAGCAGCCTGCGCCGCGAGTTGACGGCTCTGCGCCGCAGCCTCAACACCCTGCCGCGGCCGCTGCTGGTGAGCGAGCACGACCGCGTCAAGCTCGACCTCGACCAGATCGACGTCGATGCGCGCACCTTGGTGTTCGGCACCGCGGGCAATCGACCTCAGCGGCGCGCCGGCGACTTCCTCGAAGGGTTCGACATCGCCGGCGCCGAGGGTTTCGAGGAGTGGCTGCGCACGCAGCGCCAGGCGCTGGCGGCGCGGCTGGCCACGGGCGCGACGGCCGTCGTTTCGGAGAGCGAGCGCACCGAAAAAATTTCGCAGGCCGGCTCAGCGCTCGATCGGAATACCGAAGCGCCCCCTCGCCCCGCGCTCAGCGTTCCCGAGATGGTGGCGGATCCCAGCCAGCCGCCGTCGCTGGCGGTCCTGCCGTTCCTCAACCTGACCGGCGTGGCCGACAATGACTACCTGGCCGAGGGCATCAGCGAGGACCTGATCGACCGCCTGTCACGGCTGCGGTGGCTGCCGGTGATCGCGCGCAGCTCCAGCTTCTCGGTGAGTGCCGAGAACGCCGACCTCAAGGCTGTCGGCCGCAGCCTCGGCGCCAAATATGTCCTCGAAGGCCGCCTGCGCCGCGCCGCCGACACGTTCTGGTTGACGATCGCGCTGTCGGACACGACCAGCGGCTATACGCTGTGGTCGCAGCGCATCGAACTGTCGCTGTCGCACTCGCGCGAACTGCTGGACCAGTTGGCGGCGGAGCTGGTCACCCTGCTCGATACGCGCATCGACTACGCTGAGCAGATGCGGGCACGCAACCGGCACACCGATCATCCAGACGTCAACGACCTGATCTGGCGCGGCCGCTGGCACCTCAACAAGCTCACCCGGCAGGATTCCGAGACGGCCCGGCAGTTGTTCGACGAAGCCCTCAAGCGCGATCCCAACTCGCCGGAAGCCCTGATCCAGGCCACCACCTGCCTGAACTACACGATCTGGTCGCAACGCGGATCGGCCGATGAAATCGCCGAGATGCGCCGCCTGGCGCAGCGCGCCATCATTGCCGATCCTGACGATGGTCGCGCTCATCTGCTGGCCGGCATGGGCGAAATGTGGTTGCGCCAACCGGTGCGGGCCCAGGCATTGCTGCAGCAGGCCATCGCGCTCAACCCCAGCCTGGCGATGGCGCATGCCCAGCTGGGCGGCTGCTACAACCTGGCGGGTGAACCTGCCCGGGCACTTCCGGCGCTGCGGGCGGCGCTGCGCCTCAGTCCCAACGACGTGCACATCTTTTTCACGTTCGGCGAGCTTGCCGTCGCCCACGGGATGCTCGAACAGTGGCGCGAGGCCGCCGAATGGGCCGATCAGTCCCTGCTCCGGCGCCCGGGCTACTGGTATGCGCAAGTCATCAAGGTCACGGCCCTGGCCCGCGGCGGCAATCTCGCGGCGGCCCGCTCGAGCTTCGACCAGCTTGTCGCGGCCAAGCCCGGATTCGCCGCGGAGTATGCGGCCTATTTGACGTGGCTGCCCTTTCTGGACCGGACTTGGATCGACAATCTCACCGACGGTCTTGAGATTGCATCGGGTGGCCGCATCAGCCGATCGAAGGATGACGCCAAGGCGGTCTTAGGCTAGTCCCGGTTCCAGAACTCTGTCGCTCGCCGCGAGTCGGACATGCTGGCATTCAAATACTACGACAAGATTCGGACGGCCCAAGGGCAGTCCGCACCGCCGACGTTGCACAGCACCTTCGATCTCAAGAAGACGCTGGGCAGCAGTGGCCGGATCAAACGGGCCATGTCCGGCCTGACCCGGCACGTGATGCTGGCTGTCTTCTGGGTCTTCCGCGCCGTATGGCCCACGCCCCGGTTCGGACGCCTGGTGCTGGTGACGCGCCACGCCGATGTCATGGCCGTGTTGAACAACGCCGGCGATTTCGAGGTGCCGTACGGCCCGGAAATGAAGGAATTGGCCGGCGGCACGAATTTCGTGCTCGGCATGGAAGGGCCTGAGCACGACCGGCAGCATGACATCATCCAGCGGGTCGTCCTGCCGCCGGATGCGATCGCCGTGCGCACCCACACCCGCCACCTGACCAATGCGCTCCTCGCCGGGTCGGGCGGCCGTATCGACGTGATGCACGACCTCATCACGCGCGTCGCCGCCGAGACCTGCTGTCGGTATTTCGGGCTCGACATCGAGGAGCCCGAAGCGTTCGCCGACCGCGCGATGTCGGTGTCGAACCTGCTGTTCGCCGACCCCTTCGGCAAGGACAAGAACCGTCAGCTGGCGCTGGACGGTGCCGCGCGTATCCGTGCCCTGATCGATCGGGCGATCGCACGGGCGAAAATGCAGCCGCGGCCCGGCACCCTGGTCGATCGTCTGGTCGAGCTGCAGTCCAATCCCGGCATCGGGCCGGCGCCGACCGACAGCGAAATCCGCGCCATCCTCGTCGGGCTGGCGACCGGGTTCATTCCCACCAACACGCTGGCGGCGGGCAAGGTCCTGCAGGAACTGCTGCGCCGCCCCGACGCCATGCGCCTGGCGACGGAGAAAGCGCGGGCCGGCGACCGGGCCGGGCTGAAGAAGATCCTGTTCGAGGCTGCGCGTCTCAACCCGGCACTGGCACCGGGCCAGTTCCGCTACGCCGTGCGGGACACCACCATCGGCACGAAACGGGTTGCCGCCGGCTCCGTCCTGATGGTGGCGACCTTGTCGGCGCTGCGCGACCGGCGGCAATTCACGTCCCCTGGGCGCTTCTGGCCCGATCGGCCGACGCAACCCGGCCTGATGTTCGGGACCGGCGTTCACGAGTGTCTGGGCAAGCACCTGGCCACCGAGCAGATCGTCGAGATCTTCGAGGTCCTGCTGGCGCAACCGGGCTTGCGGACGGCGCCGGACCGCGACGGTGCGCTCGTCTGGGTCGGCCCCTTCCCGCGCCGGCTCGACATGGTGTTCGACACCGCGACACCGGCGACGCAGACCATGGTGCAGGTCTGCGCTCCGGTGCCAGCCAGCGCCAAGGTGCAGCTCGAAGGGCAGATCGAGGCCCTGGGTAATCCGGCGCGCGCCGACGTCGCGCAGACCCTGAAGGACACCGGCATCGTACATTTCGCATCGCTGTCGGTGGTCGATGCCGGCGATGGCGCGCACTACCTGCTGCTGGAACTGAATGTCGACGGGCCGCGCGAGGCGGCGTTGCGCAAGGTCGCAACCCATGCCGAGGCCTGGTTGAAACCGCTCTTCCAGCACGTGCAGAGCGGCGATTCCCTGGCGCTGGACGACCAGTTGATCCGCCATGCGCTTGATCTGCACACCTGGCCATGGGGTGCCATCGGCCTGAACTTCAACGGCACGCCAGACACGCCGGTTTCCGATATCGCCCGTCAGGATGCCCTGGCGACATTCGCCCGCGACGCCCTCAAGTACTATCAGAAGAAGCATTTCGAGTTCGGCAGCCGGCCGATCCGGGTCGTCGATCATGTGCGCAAGCTGATCCAGCAGGACGACGACTATGTTCGCCAGGCGGCCAGCGACGAGCCGCTGCGCGACCTGCTCGATCGCGGCGCCGGTTTCGCCGATTTCCTGATCCGCCCCAGCGGCCGTCAGTTGGCAATGTCGGAGTGGAAGGAACGCAACGCCGGCGGCGCCTTCAAGAGCTTCGCCACCACGCGGTCCGCCCTGAGGTTGGGGCTTCTGCTGTTCGCGTTGATCGTCGCCCTTTCGGTGGTGGTCGACTGGTCGCTGGGCCCGGGTTTGGCGTTCCAGCACTTCTTCACAAATACCGTGACCGGCATCGGACGCTTCCTGCTGGCCGTCGTGGGCGGTGTCGTCGCCACCAGCCTGCTGCTTGCCGCCGTCGCCGCAGCGTTCATCGGCCTGCTGCGCTGGCACGAAAAGCGCGATGAGCCCGACGATCGAAATCCCGAACAGGCCTACCTTCAGACGCTCACCGCCCGCGAGAACCCGCCGGGCTACGCGCAGAACCACATCACGGCGGTGACGCACCTGAAGCCGGGCTGGTTCCGCAAGCTGACGACCGCCGTGGCGATGTGGAGCATCGGCGTCCTGGTCGCCCACAAGTATCGACCGGGCTTCGTCGTCAACATCGGCACCATCCACTATGCCAAGTGGTTCCGCCTGCCGGGCAGCGAGAGACTGATCTTCCTGGCCAACTTCGACGGCAGCTGGGAAAGCTATCTTGAGGACTTCATCACCAAGGCGCACCAGGGCCAGAGCGCGGCGTGGAGCAACGGCGTGGGCTTCCCACGCACGCGCTTCCTGACCCGCGACGGTGCCCAGGACGGCGATCGTTTCAAGCGCTGGGTCCGCCGCCAGCAGGTCCCGACACAATTCTGGTACAGCCGCTTTCCGGAGCTGACGACCGACCAGATCCGGCTCAATGCGCTGATCCATGACGGGCTGATGCGGGCCCGCACCGATACGGCGGCCCAGGCCTGGCTCGATTGCTTCGGCTCGATGCCGCGGCCGGACTACGCCATCGAAACCATGGAAGTGCAGTCGCTCGTGTTCCGCGCGTTGGGCGATCTGCCCTATACCGCGTGCGTCGTGCTGCGCCTGCCCGACCAGCCGCAGCACTGCACATCGTGGCTCGACGGACTGATGCCGCCCAACGGCAAACCGGCGTCGGCCGAGGGCATCGAGCCCATCACGTTCGGCGACCGACCGACGGTGAAGGACAAGAACGGCTTCCGCGTGGCGACCTTCGTCGCCTTCTCGGCCGCCGGGCTTGCCAGGTTCGGTGTGCCTGATGTCGGCCTGAAGACGTTCCCGGGACCGTTTACCGCCGGCATGATCAGCCGCAGCCGCATCCTGGGCGATGTCGGTTCCTCGGCACCCGAAACCTGGCGCTGGGCCGATGGACAACCGGTTGATGGCCGGCCGACGGCCGATGCCGTGCTGTTCCTCTACGCCGACTCAGCGGAGAAGCGGGACCGCGCGCTCGAAGCGCACCGCCGCCGCATGCTGAAGCAAGGCGGTGCGTTCCTGGACGTCGTGCTGACGCAGCCCGTCAGCGCGAACGGCAAGGAAAAGAGCAAGGAATACGAACACTTCGGCTATCGCGACGGCATCTCGCAGCCGATCATCCGCGGCACCCAGCGCTTTGCCAAGGGTGCCCTGGAGAACGATATCGTGGCGCCGGGCGAACTGCTCCTGGGCTATCGCAACAACCAGAACTACTTTCCGCCCAGCGTGGTCGTGCCCCCCGAGTCCGATCTCGGCAACCTGCTGCCGGCCGACAACGCCACGGTCACCTCGCGCTTCCCGCGCTTCCGAGCCTGGCCCACCGCGGTGCCCCGCGACTTCGGGCGCAACGGCACGTTCATCGCCGTGCGCCAACTGGTGCAGGACGTCGAGGGCTTCCATGCCTTCACCGAGAGCAAGGCGCAGGAACTGCGGAAGTATCCCAACCTGAAGGCCCTCATCGGCGGCGAGATCACCGCCGATTGGGTAGCGGCCAAGATGATGGGTCGTTGGCGCGACGGCACACCGCTGATCGAGCGGCCCGGCCCCGAGGAGCCCAAGCGCAAGGGCAAGCGCAGCTCCGGCGCCGAGCCGACCAACGACTTCAAGTTCGGCGAGGAGGACCCGCAGGGCTTCTTCTGCCCGTTCGGCGCTCATATCCGCCGCGCCAACCCGCGCGACAGCCTGCAGCCGGGCGACCCTAAGCAACTCATCATTACCAACCGCCATCGCCTGCTGCGGCGCGGACGCAGCTACGTCAAGCCTGCCGCCGACAACCAGCCGGAGGAGAAGGGCCTGATGTTCGTCGGCCTGTGCGCCGACCTGGAGCGGCAGTTCGAGTTCGTGCAGCAGTCCTGGATCGCCTCACCGTCCTTTCACGGCCTGAACAGCGAGCCTGATCCCATCACCGCGTCGGCGTGCCCCGGCCAGCGTGTCTTCACCATCCCGACACCGGCCGGCGCCGTGGTGCTGGATAACATGCAGAGCTTCGTCACGGTGCGGGCGGGCGGCTACTTCTTCCTGCCCAGCCACGCCGCGCTACGGTTCCTGACCGAGTTGCACCACGGAAAGTCCCTGCCGCAACCGCGCGCGAGCGAGGCCGAGGTCGATAAACCCGTAGCGCCCTCGCCCGCCTGACCGGTTGGGGAGCGGCCGAAGGGGCAGATGACGGCTGGCGACGACCACGCCCACGCATGCGCTGGCGTCGCTTCGGCTCTGCCCGCAGCGGGTTGCTCACCGTTCCGGCACGGCCCTAACCTGCTGGCAGCGCCCACGCCGCACACAGGCGTCGGCAGTCGAACGGGAGGCCGCGCATGGCAAACGCCCTCTACGCCAGACTGGAGGAGCGCATCCTGCAGCGCGACCAGGTCGGCGCCAGCGATGCGTACTACGATCTCGTGCGCGCCGGCCGGCCGCTCAACGAGCTGCTCACGGAAGCGGTGCGCATCCATGCGCCCTATACCCACGTGCCGTACCACGAGCGAATCGACGACGGTTACGTGAACTTCGTCAACAACGACCACTGCCTGCTGAGCGCACGTGCCACGCTCAACCTGGCGAAGATGCTGCCGGACTCGCTGGCCAGTCTGCCGATGGCGCAGACCATCTGGTACATCCCCACCGGTCTCGACATCTGGAACCAGAAGATCGTCAAGGCGCCCGGCCACTATGCGCGCGGCTTCCAGCAGCCGCCCGGGCCGCCGCCGGCGCCCGTGGTCTACTGGCCCGACCAGGAACCGCTGGCCCTTGACGGCAGCCTGAAGGAGCGGCTCGGCCACTGGCTCACCCTGGTGCATCGCGGCCAGGTGATCGAGGCCTACCGCGTGTTCCTCGGCCTCATGCAGGATCCCGCGCAGCGCCGCGACGTGCTGGCCGAGCTGGTGTTCGCCGGCCTGATCGACGTGCAGGACCGCGCCTTCCAGAATCGGTCCTACACCACCGGCCACAAGTCCTTTCGCGCCCGCTCGACCGTCGAATTGGGCGATGCCGTGGGCTGGGATCATGCGCACGACATCGTTTATGCCGGCGCGCTCGACATTGCCGTGGGCCCGCGCTGGTACTCGACCTACGAGATGGCCTGCAACGCGGTCACCGTCTATCTCGAGGGCCACGCCCTGCACGCGGTGCCCTACAGCGGCACGACGGCGCGCGAGCGGGCGATGCTGGCCAACACCGCGCCGCTCGATGCGGACGACGTGACAGCACTGCTCGACGCCGTGCTGAACGCACCGGAGCCGGCCTATATCGAGCACATCAGCCGGCTGCTGCTCGCCGGCAAGGGCCCGCGCCAGATCCTGGACGTCCTGCAGATCGGCGCCGCCCAGGTCCTGGTGCGCACCCACGACGACATCAATTTCTCCATCCCACAGCACTGCGCCGAATACTGCAGCACGCTGGGTTGGTTCTACGACACGTTCCAGCATCCGCAGCGGCTGAAGCTGCTGTACGTCGCTGCGTCCTTCCTCAACCGCAATGCCTGGCATCAGCGCCACACCGGCGACATGCATGCCGCCGACGTGCGCGCGCCCGCCGGCGCCGACAAGATGGATGCCGGGCAGCTGCTGGACCGCATCGATGCGGCGATCCTGGCGCTCGATGGCGCGCAGGCCGTCGGCTGGACCCGCGCCTATCTCGACAGCGGCGCCGATCGCAATCCGCTGATCACGCGACTGGCACTGGTCGCCGCGCGAATCGGCAACGATCCCCACAATCAGGAGATCGCGCAGTGCCTGCTCGACGACTGGCACCGCAACCGTGCGCCGGGCCGCGACTGGCTGCTGCTCGGCTGCGTGCAGCACACGGCGCGGCATCGCAAGTACGGCGACTTCCTGGAGGCCGGCCGCCGCTTCGGCGCAGCCCTGGGTGTGACCAGCCTGCAGTAGAACCCTACCGGCGGCGCGATCGCATGAATTCCATCACGTCGAAGGTAATCGTGGCGCCGTAGTCGGGTGGCTGGCCGGACGGCAGGTTGAGGTGCCCCGATGCCCGCAGGCCGGGCACGCCCAGCGGCACGGTCGTGCCGCCGCCGCGGTCCATGATCCGGAACGACAGGCCATCGACACCGGGGATCGGGATATCCTTGTCCTTGAGCAGGCTGAAGGCGAGATCGCGCGTCGGCCGGTTGGCGAGGATGATGGTGACCATGCTGCCCGCCACGATGCCCGTCATCGTGACCATCGTCATGCGCTCGCCTGTACCGGCGTTGGTCCACTCGCCGCGCAACACGCCGAGCTGACGCATCGCCTCATCGTGCGCCTGCTGGACGAGGCGCTGCACGACCGGCAGCTTGTAAACGGCACCCAGCACGTCGGACACCTCGCCCGGCCGCGGCGTCGCCGGACCGGCGCCGGGCGTATAGCCCGGGCCGGACGCCGGCAGCGGCGGCATCGAAAAGACCGGATTGGGCGCCGGTCCCAGGAGCTGGCTCCACTGCGGCAGCAGAAGCTGGAAGTTCGGGTTCAGCCACTCCTGGATGATCCGGCGCGCCCGCATTTGCGCCTCGATCTCCAACATCATCCGCTGGATCGCGGGGTCGAGCGTAAGCTGTTGATCCAGAAAGCGGATCGGGGGCCGCTGGTAGCCGAACGTCGAACCACCCATGAGACTCTCCATGACGGCTGTGCGCGAGGGAGCGGCACGCTAGTACCCGGAATCACGCGTCACTGATACAGCTGTCATCCCGAGCGCAGCGAGGGATCTTCTGCAAGTGACGTACGGGTGCGCCTGCATCAAAAGATCCCTCGCTGCGCTCGGGATGACAGTCCCGAGTCACACTCGAGCGATAGCAGGTACTAGCAGCGGTCCCGCGCCCGACGCATCGTTCACCCGACCGATGGAAAAGAGAGGGCCGGTCCGCTCAACCCGTCGCGTGGTTGACCGTGTCGGCCCAGATCAGGATGCCGAACATTACCGCGACCATGGCGAGCCAGACGCCCGTCACGACATAGACCCGGTGCTGCATTCGCCGCACCGGCGCGCCATAGACATCCGACTCGATATCGCCGCCCATCTCGACCGCCGCGCGCAACATGCGGCCGGCATCGGTTGGGCGGCGGCTGACGCCGACCTCGTACTGCCGTCTCATCAGCGCACGGCCGCCCGGCGTCTTATGGATATTGGCATGATACCACCACGCCAGTGCGATCATCGGCAGCACCAGCACGGCGAAGCAGAGGGCAAAATACGTCCAGTAGACCGTGGGGTTGGCCAGCGCCGCGGCGATGCTGTCCATCGCCGCCCTCACATCTTGCGCTGGGCTACGTTCCAGTGCCGTTCGAGGTTGGCGATCAGCGCCGGGCTGAAGTGGCACTGTGCCTGCTCGCGTGCATAGACGGCAGCGTAGCGGCGGAACAGGTCGAGCGGCTCCTGCGAGGCGCGGATGGCGACCCGGTTGCCCCGCGCGCTGACCACGCCGGAGCTGGTCAACCCCTCGACCGCCTCGGCCACTGCCGCGTCGGTCTGGTCCGGCGGCACGATGCGGTCGATGATCAGCCGTCCCTCGTCGCTGTCGCACGGCAGGCCGCGCTCGTAGAGGATCGCCTGGCGCGTGATGCGATCGCCCACGAAGCGCCACAGCCGCAGGTTCGCCATGCCGGGGATGATGCCTTCCTTGCGCGCCGGCAAGGTCATATAGGCATCGGCGCCGGCGATGTTGTAGTCCATGGCCAGGAGCGCCTGGCAGCCGCCGCCGATGGCAAACGTATCGAGCTGGGCAATCCACAGCTTTTCGTGCGTCTCGCCCGTCACCTCGTCGGGCGAGATGTGCTCGAACGCATGGCCGCGCATCACCTTGTTGACCCAGCCCAGGTCGCGCCGCACATACCACAGGTACGGGATCTTGCCGTTATAGATATGGGTCAGGTTGATGCCGGCCTGGAAGATGCGGCGGCCCTTGTACTTAGGATGCTCGACGGTGCCGCCGCGCATCACGCAGACCTGGGTCTGCGGGTCCAGCAGCGCCAGGTCGACCGCGATCTCCAGCGGATCCATCGTGGTGTCGTCCTCGGCGTTCAGGTACCGCGGGTTCTTCAGCGTCACGTACGATGCGGCGCCCCGGCGCTCGACCTCGGCATAGGTGAGGTCGACGCGGCCGTTCTGCTGCAGTTCGGCCAGGCGCGCGCGTGCCTCGATGCGCGGCAGCAGCATGGCGTGGCACAGGTGCGTGCCGGTATCGGGCCGCGCCAGCACGGCGTGGCAGAAGATGCCCTGGTCGATCTCGATACCGTCCTTGTCGCCCTGCTTGCCCTCGGCCTCGAGGGCGATGTCATCTGGCGTCGGCACCAGGCCCGGCACCAGGCGGGCCGCCTCGACCACCAGCCGCTCGACCCGCACGAAGGTGCGCATGTCGTCGGTCAGCGCCCGGTAGACATCCAGCGCATGCGCCGCCATGAAACGCTGGCGGGTGTGGCGGCCGGACTGCAGCAGGCGCGCCGCGGCCAGGCGCTCGGCCTCGTTGCGCGCCGGCGGCCGCGGCAGGCTCGCCAGCAGGTCGTGATTCAATTCCCAGTAGCGGCCATAGGCAACGCGGTCGACCTCGTAACTCGACACCGCCGCCGGCCGCGCCGCGATCCAGGCCTGGGCCCGCGCAGCGTCCATCCCGGCGGCCAGCAGCGCCCGCTTGTCTTCCTCGCGCTGCACCAGGTCGACATCCATTACCGCCATGAAGTTCTCCTGTTCAGTCAGCGGTGACTGAACAGGCTGTGACGGAACGGGTCAAGCCTGGCAGCACGCCGCTGGAGTGGCGCGCTCCCAGCCACTAAGGTGCCGCGCATGACGCTCCCACTCCCCCTCCCCGCCTATGCCGATATCGAAGCCGCCGCGCAGCGCATCGACGGTGCCGCGCTGCGCACGCCGATGCTGGAGAATCCCCGGGTCAACGACCGCCTCGGCGGCCGGCTGCTGATCAAGGCCGAGCCGCTACAACGCACCGGTTCGTTCAAGTTCCGCGGCGCCTACAACTTCATCCGCCAGCTCGATGCCGACAGGCGCAAGGCTGGCATCGTGGCCTGGTCATCGGGCAACCACGCCCAGGGCGTCGCCGAGGCAGCCCGCCTGCTGGCGACGCCGGCCACCATCGTGATGCCCAGCGATGCGCCCGCCATCAAGGTCGCCAACACCCGCGCCAGCGGCGCCGAGATCGTGCTCTATGATCGCCTCAAGGACGACCGCGAGGCGATCGCACGCGGGCTGGCCGAACGCGACGGCAGGACACCCATCCCGCCCTACGATCATCCCTGGATCATCGCCGGCCAGGGCACGATCGGCCCCGAACTGATCGACCAGGCGCAGGCCGCCCGCGCCCGCCTCGACGCCGTCATTGCACCCTGCAGCGGCGGCGGCCTGTCGAGCGGCATCGCCACCGCCGTCAAGGCGATCAGCCCTGCCACGCAGTGCTTCGCCGCCGAGCCGGCCGGCTTCGACGACCTCGCCCGTTCGCTCGCCAGCGGTACCCACCAGCGCAACGAGCGCCTGGTGGGCTCGTTCTGCGATGCGCTGCTGGCACCCACCCCCGGCAACTACACTTTCGCGTTGGCGCGCCAGCACCTCAACGGCAGCCTGGTGGCGACCGACGATGAGGTCGCGACCGCAATGGAGTTCGCCTTCCGCGAGTTCAAGCTGGTGGTCGAGCCGGGCGGCGCCGTGGGCCTGGCCTGCGTGCTCAACGGCGCGCTGCCGATCCGTGACCGCACCGTGTGCGTGGTGTGTTCCGGCGGCAATGTCGACGGCGAGGTATTCCGCGCGGCGCTGGCCACGGCCGCGCGCCGGGTGGTCTGACCGTGACGACGCCGGCGATGTCGCCCGCCTCGGCGCCGGGCCTCGCGGTGCTCGACGAGGAGGACCGCAATCGGCGCCGGGCCGAATGGCGCATGATCGCCGGCATCGCGACGATCATCGCGATTGCCAGCTTCGCGTTCGGTTGGACGATGTCCCACAACGAGGATGCGACCGATCGGTGGCTGAGCGGCCTGCAGGGCGTCGTCAATTCGTCGATGGCATCGGTTCCCGTGATCTGGCTCGAAATCGCCGGCAGTCGCTCGCGTCTGGTGCAGCGAATGCGGTACTGGCCGTTCTGGGCGTTCTTCCTCGCCAAGCTGGCGCTCTACGTCGCCATCCTGGTGGCGACCATCCAGCTCGCGCGACTGCTGTTCCATCCCTTCAACCCGCAGTCGTTCGCCTTCGACGCGCGGTTCTTCGAGATCATGCTGTTCGCCGGCGTCATGTCGCTGGGCGCCAATGCCGCGGTCGAAATCGGCCGCCTGGTCGGCTTCCGCGAGTTGCGCCGCCTGTTGACCGGTCGCTACAACCGCCCGCGCCTGGAGCGCCGGGTGTTCCTGATGGTCGACATGAAGGCGTCGACCGCCGCCGCCGAGCGTCTGGGCGCTCTCGCCTTCCACCAGCTGCTCAACTTGTTCTTCCGCCATGTCGCCGACGCCGCCTACGACCACGGCGCCGAGATTCACAAGTATATCGGCGACGAGGCAATCCTGACCTGGACCGAGGACGCCGCCCTGAGCGGCGCCCGCTGCGCACTCTGCCCGTTCGGTATCGCGCGGCGAATCGAGCGTGCCGCCGACGACTATCGCCGTCGCTTCGGCTTCGTGCCCTCGTTCCGTGCCGCGCTGCACGCCGGTGACATCGTCGCCGGTGAAATGGGCAGCATGAAGCGCGAGATCGCCTTTGTCGGCGACACGCTCAATACCACGGCGCGTCTGCTCGATGTCGCGCGCGCCAGCAACCACGATATCATCGTCTCAGGTGATCTCGCCGGCCGGCTGACCCTGCCGTCCGGCCTGATCGCGCTGCCGCTCGACGACGTCCGCCTGCGTGGCAAGGAAAAGCCGCTGCCCATCGCAGCACTGCAGTTGGCGTAACAATTTTGGACCGCGCGCATTCACGCGCGCGGTCCTAAACAAGGCCAGCCTCAGTACCGCACTACCGCGCGGCCGGCGGCGTCGGGCGGAAAGCCGGCGGCGTCGTAGAGGCGATCCTTGGCGTCGAAATAGGCGCGCGGATAATCGAGCAGCGGCGATTGCGGCGCGAGCCCCACGATCCTGGCGATGCCCATGACGCCCGCGGTCTTGCCGCTGGTGCCCCAATGTCCTTCGGGGATTTCGATGACGTGCACCCACGCCGACCGGCCGGCCCCCGGAACATCGGTCGTGCCGGTGATCTTCAGGATCGACGCATTCACTGCCGCATGAACCTGCGATTTGCGCGTCTTTTCCATCGAGCCCTCCGGCACCGTGACAATGACCAGGAATTTGCCTGCCGCCGAGACGTACTTGGCGCCGGTCGTGCCGCCGACATACCAGTCGTCATTGTCCACTTCCTGGAACCGCACCCAGGCGAGCGAGCGGCCGGCCTCTGTGTCCTCGCCGCCTTCGATCGTCAGCAGGACGTGCGTCATCTCCTCGGCCAGCGCCTCCTTCTGCGTCGCTTCGAGCGCACCTTTGACATGATGAACGGTCACCATCGGCATCGGTCTTTCCTCCTCTGTGCCTCTGTAGCGGTATCAATTTCATCAGGCAATTTTAGTTTTGTAAAACTACTATTTATAATGAACGCCCACAAATTGTCTTTAATAACAGGTTGTCTTAAAAAATCACTATGAGAGATAGTTGCTTATAGAAACCATTTCCGGCATCGTTGCGACATGACCCGCACCTCGCTTGAGGCGTTCAACTGCAGCGCCGCGCGCGCGCTCGACATCCTGGGCGACAAGTGGACGATGCTGATCGTGCGCGACGCCTTCTATGGCATCTCGACGTTCACGGGGTTCCACCAGCGGCTGGGCATGGCGCGCAACATCCTCGCCGATCGGCTGCAAACCCTGGTCGATCACGGCGTGCTGGAGAAGATCGCCGTGCGGCCCGATGTCGAGCGCTTCACCTATCGACTGACCGAACGCGGCCGCGACCTGTTCCCGCTTATCGTTGCGCTGGTGCAGTGGGGCGACAAGTGGATCTCCGGCGCCGGCGGCGAGCCGGTGAGGATCCTCGACAAGGCCAGGCGCGCCCCGGTCCAGTCGATGGCCGTCACGTCGCGCGACGGCCGCTATCTGGAGGCCCGCGACGTAACGTACGCGCCCGGCCCCGGCGCCGACGCCGAAACCCTGGCTCTGTTCGAACGGGCAGCCGAGCAACGGAAGAAACCGGCTGAGTGATTTTCGGACCACGCGTGCGGGCGCGCAGTCGCAAAACTACTCCGCCGCCGCCGGCGCACCGAACGAGACGTCGAACCGGGCGCCGCCCATCGGGCTCTTGTCCACCGCGATGCGCCCGCCGTGCAGGGCGATCACCTCGGCCACGATCGCAAGACCCAGGCCAGCGCCGCCCTGGCGGTTGCGGCCACGCCAGAAGCGTTCGAACAGGTGGGGCCGGTCCTCGACGGGAATGCCCGGTCCGGCGTCATGGACTTCCAGGTGCGGGCCGTCGGCCACCACCACTTCGACCGCCGAGCCGGCCGGCGTGAAGCGCAGCGCGTTCTCGACCAGGTTGCGCACGGCGGCCGACAAGGCATCGGCATTGCCGTAGATCTGCACCGGGTGGTCCGGCGCCGTCAGCGACACCTGCTTGTCCTGGGCGACCGCCAGCGGCGCCATGCGTGCCACGACGTCGCCCGCGATATCGATCAGGTCGACATCGGCCTTGGTCATCGGCATGTGCGAATCCAATCGCGACACGGCCAGCAACTGCTCGATCAGGCGGGTCATGCGCTCCAGATCGGGCCGGAACGCCTCGGCTGCGTCGGCGTCGCCCATGCCGTCCAGCCGCGCGCGCAGCAAGGCCAGCGGCGTGCGCAGTTCGTGCGCGGCGTTGGCGGTGAAGCGGCGCTGCTCGGCGAAACCGGCATCCAGCCGGTCGAGCGCCCGGTTGAAGGCCGCGACCAGCGGCCGGATCTCGGCCGGCACCGCCGTGTCGAGCCGCTTGCCCATGGTGTCGACGGTGATACGGTTGGCCTCTTCGGCCGCCTTGGCGACCGGCGCCAGCGCCTTGGTCAAGGTGTAGAGCGCGATACCGATGGCCAGCAGCAGGATCGGCCCGATCACCGGCAGCACCTCGCGCATCACCGTATAGGCCACCCAGCGCGGCTGCAGCGTATCGTGCGGCTCGTCACGTCCGATGGCCACCTGCAACGGCCCGGCCGGCGAGTCGAGCGTGGCCAGCAGCAACTGCAAGCGCGGCCTCTCCGGCTCGCTGTCGCGGTCGACCACCAGGAACGCGAATTTCCAGGCGATCTCCGGCGACAGCGGCAGCCCCTTGCGCATGCCGACCGGCTGCTCGATCAGAACTTCCTTGTTCACCGGATCGTAGACGAAGACCTGCAGGCCCTGGACATCAGCCAGCAGTTCCTGGCGCCTGGGGCCGTAGTGCAGGCTGACCTTTCCGTCATGGCCGCGCTCGGCCTTGGCGACAACAATGCCGGCGATCTCCTCCAGCTCGTCATCGGCCTCGGCATCGCGGTTGTTCCACGACGCCCACAGATAGAACAACGAGAGCACCGCGATGGTGCCAAGAAACAGCAGTGAGAAATTCCGCAGCAGGCGCCGGCGGACGGACATGCCTGCCCGCGACGCGCTCATCAGGCGACAGCAGCCGACTTGTCGGCGGTCAACATGTAGCCGACACCGCGCACGGTGTGGATGTTCACCGTCGCGCCGGCCGAAACCAGCCGTTTGCGCAAGCGTGAGACGCTGGCCTCCATGGCATTGGAGTCGACATCGTCGTCGAAGCCGTAAAGGCCGTTCTCGATGGTCTGCCGCGTCACCACCTGGCCGACGCGACGCATCAGCAGTTCCAGCAGGGTGAGCTCGCGCCGCGGCAGCGGCAGGCTGTCGCCGCCGACGCTGACGGCGCTGCTGGAGGCGTCGTACTCCAGGTTGCCGGCTTTCAGCCGCATGCCCAGCGCGCCGTTGGGACGCCGCAACAGGGCGCGGATGCGCGCCACCAGCTCGCTCTGGGCGTAGGGCTTGCCGAGATAGTCGTCGGCGCCGACATTCAGCCCCTGCACCCGCTCGTCGATGGCGTCGCGCGCTGTCACGGCGATGACCGGCGTCGCATTGCCGGTGCGCCGCCATGACGCCAACAGGTCCAATCCGTCGCCATCCGGCATCGACAGATCGAGCAGGATGACGTCGTATCGTGCCGTCGCCATTGCCGAGCGAGCCTCTTCGAGAGTCGGCGCCAGGTCGACCGCGAACCCTTCGCGCGTCAGGTTGACACGCACCAGACGGGCGAGTTCGGCCTCGTCCTCTACCAGCAACAACCGCATGTCTGATCCTAATCATCCGGGGGGACTTTCGGAACATGATAACTGACACTGACGAAAGCCTTACCAGCCGGTAGGGTTTTTCGGTCATCATGACGGTCTTGTTGGCTGTCACGCAGGTGTGACCATTGATCTCGACCGATCTCTCCGCCGCATTCTGGCACGCCGCGGCCCCGCCGGCACCGCACACCGGTCCGTTGGACGGTGACCGGGACGTCGATGTCGCGATCGTGGGCGGCGGCTTTTCGGGCCTGTCGACGGCGCTGCACCTGGCTGAAGCCGGCGTGTCGTGCGCCGTGGTCGAAGCCGGCGACATCGGTTCCGGTGCCTCGGGTCGCAACAACGGCCAGGTCATCCCGACCATGAGCCGGGCCGATCCCTCGGCGATGGTCGCGGCATTCGGTCGCGAGCGTGGCGAGCGCTTCGCTGGCCTGGTGCGGGACTCGGCGCAGACCGTATTCGACCTGGTGCGCCGTCATGCCATCGACTGCGCCGCCGAGCAGTCCGGCTGGGTGCAGCCGGCCCATACGCCCGGCCGCCTCACCAAGGTCGCCGCGCGCCGGTTCAAGGAATGGGGTGCACTGGGTGCGCCGGTCGAGTTGCTGGATCGACAGCAGACGGCAGCGCTGCTGGGCAGCGATGCCTACCATGGCGCCTGGCTCAACCGCAGCGGCGGCCACATCAACCCGCTCGCGTTCGCGCGCGGCCTGGCGCGTGTCGCCCTCGCCCACGGCGCCGCCATCTTCACCCAGTCACCGGCGCGGTCGATCGAGTCCCTGCCCGACGGAGGCTGGCGCGTGCGCACGCCGGCCGGTGCCCTGCGCGCCGGCCGCGTCGTCATCGCCACCAACGCCTACACCGACGACGTCTGGCCGGGCCTGAAGCGCAGCGTGATCCCGGTCTTCAGCTTCCAGATGGCAACACGGCCGCTGTCCGACAACGTGTGCAAGACCCTGCTGCCCGGCCGCCAAGCGATGAGCGATACCCGCGGCGATCTGCATTTCTGCCGCTACACGCACGATCATCGCCTGGTGACCGGCGCTCCGCTGCTGTGGCGCGCCGACATGGAGCGCCGCCTGCCCGCCCATGTCGGCGCCCGCCTGCAGGGCCTCTTTCCGCAGCTGGGCGACGTGACGTTCGATCACATCTGGTGCGGTTATGTCGGCATGACCGCCGACTACTTCCCGCACCTGCATGAACTTGCCCCCGGCGTCGCGACCTGGATCGGCTGCAACGGCCGCGGGGTGGCGCTGGCCACGGCCCTGGGCCCCGAGCTGGCGCGCTGGGCAGCCGGCCGCGCCGCGATCAGCGACCTGGCCCTGCCCGTCACCCCGCTGCGCCCGATTCCCGCCCACGCGCTCGCCAAGCGCCTCGCGCGCGGCATGCTCTGGCTCTACCGCCGCCGCGACGCCCGCGAGGTGTGACCTCGGGGGCTCAGGCGTCCCGCTTCATCAATTTATTGTCAGGTGTCGGTCAGGTTACCTTTTGCTAGTGCTCGGGCTTCCTTGTCGCGGCGCAACAAGAATGACCGGGTCTCACCCTCCACCAGCCGTCTCCCCCACCTATGACCCCACCGCCAAGGCATTCCATTGGCTGACGGCGCTGCTGGTCATCGGCATGCTGTGCCTGGGACTGTGGATGGTCGGGCTGCCCATCAGCCTGCAGAAGGCCAAGGTCTATTCCTGGCATAAATGGGCCGGCATCACCGTGCTGGCCTTGAGCGTGCTGCGCCTGGTCTGGCGCCATGTGCACCGGCCGCCGGCGCTGCCCCAGACGCTGGCCCCGCTCGACCGGCTGCTGGCGCCCTGGGGCCATGCGGCGCTCTATGCCCTGCTGTTTGCCATGCCGCTCACCGGCTGGATGATGAGCTCAGCTGCCGGCATCCCCGTGGTGTGGTTCGGTCTCTGGCAGCTGCCCGACCTCGTCGGCAAGGATGAGGCCTGGTTCAAGACGCTGCAGACTACGCACTACTTCCTTTCGCGCGCCTTGATCGCCGTGATCGTCCTGCATGTCGCGGCCGTCATCCGCCACGACGTATTGCGGCGCGACGGCGTGCTGCGGCGCATGTTGCCTTTTGCCAAATGACGGAGTTGTTCGTGATCGCGAGAAGCAGCTGTCTTGCCCTGCTTGGACTGGCGCTGGCCGGTCCCGCCGTCGCCGGTCCGGCCGATCCGTGGACGATCGATGCCGCCGCCAGCAAGCTCGGCTTCGAGACCAAGCAGATGGGCGTGCCGGTCAAGGGCAGCTTCGGCAAGTTCAGCGGCACCATCGTGCTCGACCCGGCCAACCTGACGGGCGCGAAGATCGACATCACCATCGAGGTCGGGACCGGCACCACCGGCACCAAGGACATCGACGAGGCGATGACCGGCCCCGATCTGCTGGCGGCCAAGAAATTTCCCGCCGCGCGTTTCATCGCCGACAAGGTGGTGAGCGACGGCGACGGCAAGTACCGCGCCGACGGCAAGCTCACCATTCGCGACGCGTCGAAGGACCTGGCGCTGCCCTTCACCTTGGCCATCGCCGACGACCCGGCCAAGCCCGGCCAGGTGCGCGCCACGGCGCGCGGCCGCGTCGACATCAAGCGCCTCGACTACGGCGTCGGCCAGGGCGACTGGAAAGCCACCGATGCCGTACCCAACGACGTCGCCGTCATCCTGGAGGTCGTGGCGACACGCGCGAAGTGATCGCCAACCGCATCCTGAGCAGGCCGCGCGATACGGCCTCAGGGTGGGCCAAGTGTGTCAAGTGCAACTCAACCAAGGAGGGGTTTCATGCGTCTGATCACAACAACCTTGCTCGCTGCCGGCATTGCGTTCGGCGCCCTGCCCGCGGCGGCCGAGCCGGTAAACCTGAAGCTCGACCGCAGCCACATCTATATCGGCTTCCAGGTCACCCATATCGGCTTCTCGACCGTGCATGGGCGCTTCAACGACGCCACGGGCGAGATCACCTTCGACAAGGACAAGCCAGAGGCCAGCGCCGTGTCGGCCACGGTCCAGACCAAGAGCGTTGACACCAACTTCGAGGCACGCGACAAGCATCTGCGCACGGCGGACTTCTTCGACAGCGAGAAGTTCCCGACCATGACCTTCAAGTCGACGAAGGTCGAGAAGACCGGCGAGAACACCGGCCGCATGACGGGCGAGCTGACGCTGTTGGGTGTCACCAAGCCGGTCACGCTCGAGGTCAAGTTCACGCGCATCGCCGAGCATCCCTTCCCGGCCTACAAGAAGGTACTGACCGCCGGCTTCAGCGCCCGCGGCAAGATCAAGCGCTCCGATTTCGGCATGACCAAGTTCATCCCGGCACTGGGCGACGAGATCGAGCTCGTGATCGACGTCGAAGGCGTGCGCTGCGAGGGCGAGGCCGCCGAGTCGCCCAGCTGCAAGGCGTAAAATTCCGTCTCGTTCAAGGAATGTCGGCGCCGGTGATCACCAGCGCCGACGGCTTTTGATGCCAGGCTCGCCGGGCATCGACATTCAGCTCTTCCCCTTTGATCCCGCAGGCCGCTTCGGCCGCTTGAGCATGGCAGCGGCGACGCGCCGCCGGGGCCGGCGCACGACCCTCACCTTCCCGCTGCCGCCACCACCGCAGAAGAACCGGCCGCTGCCATCGGACTCCAGGCCGGTCATGGCGATGCCGGATGGCATATCGAGCCGTTCCAGGACCTCGCCCGTTTGCGGATCGATTCGCCTGATATCGCTCTCGTCGCTCTCCCAGGTGCCGTGCCAGAGTTCGCCGTCGACCCAGGTCACGCCGGTCACGACGCGATTGGATTCGATGGTGCGCAAAATCGCGCCCGTATCGGGATCGATCTGATAGAGCCGACGGCCGCGATGCTGGCCCACCCACAGCGTCCCCTCGGCCCATGCCAGGCCTGAGTCGCCGCCGCTGCCGGGTGCCGGGATCGTGGCGAGCACACGGCCGGTCGTCGGATCGATCTTGATGATGCGATCGCCTGAAATCTGAAACAGGTGCCGGCCGTCGAACGCCGTTCCACCATCGGCGATAACATCGATCGAACGCACCATGGTCCCGCTCTTGGCATCGAAGGCGTTCAGCTTGTCGCCCGACGCAAACCAGACGTGCTGGCCATCGAACGTCACGCCATGCACATGGTCGGCGCCCGGAAAGGGGCCGTATTCGCGGAGGATTTTGGCTGCGGATCGTTTCATGGTGTCACCTCGGTCTGAAGCGCGCACCAGGGGATACGAACGCGACTGCTATCGCAGGCTGGCCCGTCTTCGTGCGCTACAGCCCATAGCTGGTCACGCTGCAGAGACACCGGGAGTAACAAGATCGGCGCGAAATTCCGGCACGACGCGCCGCGCAATCCCGTCACGCTTGTAACGCCCGTCGCTTGACGTGCGCTGCCTACTGACCGGCGTTATGTGCTGTTCCCACCACGGCGGTTGATCTGCGTGGCGAGGCCATAGCCCGACCAGACGGCAGCGAGCGATAGCGCGACGGAGAGGCAGAGGTAGACGCCGGCAACAGCGGGGCCGCTACCTGTCGCCAGCAGGAACGTATCCAGGCTCATGGCCGAGAACGTGGTGAAACCACCACAGAAGCCGGTGGTCACGAACAGGCGCGCTGCCGGCGACACCTGCAGCCGGCCCCCCGGTCCGCTGAGAGCCGCAAACAGCCCGATCACGAACGAGCCCGCAACATTGACGAAGCCGGTCGCCCACAGCGGCCCGAGACCGATCAGCGATAGCATCAGGGGTGCGCACAGATAACGCGCCAGCGCACCGATGGCGGCGCCGCAACCGACCGCAAGATAGAGCATCGCGATCGCCCCCTCAGGCCAGCAGCCGCGCGGCCAGCCAGAAGCCGGCGGCGACACCAACCAGACCCAGGCCGGTCGACAGCACCACGTTGAGCACCGCGCGCCGGTGCTGGCCGTCGAGGGCCAGGCTCAGGGTTTGCAAGGCGAAAGCCGACACCGTGGTGTAGCCACCCAGGACGCCCACAACAGCGAATTCGCGGAAGGCGGCGCTGGCCAGGGCACCCCCGACCGTGGCCGCCGCCCCGGCCAGACCACCGATCACGATATCGCCGCTGACGTTGACAACCAGGGTGCCCCACGGAAAGCCGTCGGCCACGCGGCGCGCCACACCCTCGGCAATGGCATAGCGCAGCACGCCACCCACGAAGCCGCCGGCGAGGACCAGCATGCATGCTGTCAGATCGATGATCATGGCCGCAGACTCCTACCGCGATGAACACGTCCGGTAGGAGTCATCAGCCTCGCGGCGGTTGTCGGGGGACCCCATCCCCATCAATAGGCCGAGACTAGCGCACGCACCGCCAAAAATGAAACGCCGCAACGCCTGCTTCAACGCAACGCTGAATCGCACCCGTCAACCACAGGCCCAGTCGATCTGCATCGTGAGCAGGTCGAGTTGGCCGTTGCCGCCGCCCATGTTGATCTGGCCCATCGTCTCCTCGAACTCGATGTAAAAGGGCGAGAGATCGGGCATGGCCTGCACCGGGCTCGCTGTGCCGCCAAAATGCAGGTCGTGGTATGACACCTCCATGTCCGCGCGATTCCACGCCTCGCTGTATTTGGCCACGTAGTCGTCGGGATTGCTGTCAGGTGCGATCGAGTCGCAAGGCTGGCGGCCCGTGTTGGGATCGTCGTCGCGTTCGGTCATCGCCAGCAACAGAATATCCCACTTGTCGCGGGGCTGGTGCTTGGCCAGCTTGTGCAGCAAATAATCGGGATTGAACGCCTCCTTGCCGTCCCATCCGAACAGCCGTTGTGCCGCGCTGACCTGAAGCCAATGGGGCAGCGGGCACATCCGGTTCGCCACGTTCACGACCGGCATCGGCGGCGCGCACTCGGCGCCCGTGAACGCGTCCTCGGTCAACCAGATCGCAGCGAACGTCGCGCACAGGATGTCCCGACTGCGAAACTCCATGGGATGCCTGTTGCGCAGATGCTCCAGAAAGGGCTGCACGTGTTCATCGACGGCGGTGGGCAAGGGGCGCCCGTCGAAGACGATCTTCATCAGGGCCGAAACGTCGGGCGACTCCTCGAATTGCTCGCCTTCGCCGAACAGGGCCAAGGCGACCTGCTGCGGACCTTTGACCCGGTAGCTCTCGGGCACCCGCACCGTGAAGTAGTGCTCCAGTGGAAAGCCGGTCGCTGTCGACAGCGGCCACTGCAGCGGTGTGATGCCCCGCGGCAGGCCACAGCACCAACCGTCCGCCGCCACCGTACCGCGCGGCCGCAGGCCGGGGACGATCGCGACATCGAATGATCGCGTCGGCCGCGGCAGCGGGGGCAGGCCCTTCCCGGGATACACTGCCGAATCGCTCGCGATACGGATGCCCATGATGCGTCCATGGCTGACGTGGACGTTGAGCATTGCACTGCCGTCCAGCGCCAGAACGCCAAACCGGTCCACGGCCTGGGACAGTTCAGTGAGCTTGAGCGCCGGCAAGACCGCCGCGATGTCATCCTCAGGCATGGCCACGCGCAGACCTTCGATCGGGATCGTCGAATCGAAATTGTGCTTGAAGGAGACTTCACCGACCCTGTCGTCGCGATCGAGCCGCGCCGTGAAACCGAAGTCCTGCTCAAGATAGTGCACTTTACCGGCGACGGCAGGCTGTGGTTCGAGCCAGCGCGCGCCCACCGCGGCCGCCAGTTTCTCTTTGCGATCGCCCGGGCGAATCGCCGCCAGGGCCATAAGATCGACGTCGCTGCCGGCCACGGCCATGCTGCATCTCCGCGATAAGAACGGCGGGGCCCGTGGCCCGCGTTCTTGTCAGTTTTGCGACCGCTGATGCCGCCCAGCGCATCTACAGCCAGCGGCGAACACGCGTTTTGTAGGCGGCATATTGTTCGCCGAACCGGCGCTCCAGGTAGAGCTCCTCGCGCGCAATGACGGTGTAGCGCACCATGATCAGCAGCGGCACCAGCAGCAGCGGCAGCCAGGCGTTGTTGTCGGCAACAGCGACGCCCAGGTGGATGGTGCTCAGCGCGAGATAGATCGGGTTGCGCGAATAGCGATACAGGCCGCTGTCAACGATCGCCCGGCTGGCCTGCCGCGAATGCACCGATGTGCCGGCCTCGCGAAAGCGCCGCCGACAATCCACGACGCCCGCCATGCCGGCGACGATCATCACGCCGCCGATGAATTGCCGCCACGACCAGCGCAGCCCCGACAGGATATCGAGCGGCACGATCAGGCGATCCGCCACCAGGCCGATCGCGAGCGCGGCCAGGAACAGAACGGTCGGCCGGACAGGGACGTTGCTGGTGTCGGGCTGATTAGTCATCCGATGTGTTTAGCATGGCACCAAGGCGCTCCGCACGCATCGGTTCACCACCGCCGTCCGCCGGCGCCCTGACATGCGAGCGTAACAGATGCTGCATAGGGTCGCCCGCAACCGTGACCCTTGCCGATGAAACAGGAGACCTGCGTTGATGCGGCCACGCAACGCCGGCGCGTCCGCGCGTGTTGCGCGTTGGCGTTCGCCATGACGCTCGCGGCGACGGCGGCACCAGCGCAAAACGACACCATCGCCTTCGATATCGCCGCGCAGCCGCTGGCGCGGGCGCTGTCGTCGTTTGGGACGGTCGCCCGCCTGCAGCTGTTCGTCGATTCCGGCCTCATCGCCGGCCGTCACTCTACGGCAATCAAAGGCCGCTATCCTTCTGAAGAGGCATTGCGGCGCCTGCTCGCCGGAACCGGCCTGCTGCCCCACCCTGTGGGCGACAAGGGCTTCACCCTGACGCCATTGTTGTCGGCGGCCGGCGTTACGCCAGCGACCGCGGTACAATCCCACGCCTCGACCCGGCATGCCGCCTACTCTGCCGCGGTACTGGCGGGCGTGCGCCGGGCGCTGTGCCGCCACGAACGCACGACACCGGGCACATTCCGCAGTCTGGTCCAGCTGTGGCTCGACGAGTCCGGCAAGGTGACGACCTCGGCCCTGTTGACGTCGACAGGAGAGGACGCGCGCGATGCCGCTCTGACGTCGATCCTGGACGGACTGGCGTTGCCGCCACCACCACCCGGCCTGCCGCAACCCATCACCCTGCTGCTGGCGCCATCGCCGACGATGGTGCCCACGGTGTGCGGGGCGCGCCGGTGACACAGGGCATGTTCCACCGCCTGCGGCAGTTGCTGGTCGACGACTACGGCGCGCTTAAACGCAAGCTGGCACGCCGGCTGGGATCGCAGGATGTCGCCAGCGAAGTGTTGCACGAGGCATGGCTGCGCCTGGACCGCCTGGACAGCACCAAGGCCGGCATCGCCGTGCGCAACCCGCCCGGCTATCTCTACGGTGTGGCGATGAACGTCGCGGCCGACCGCCTGCGCCAGGACCGGCGGTGGCTGGACAAGATCGAGATCGAGGCGATCTGCCGGCGCGCCGCGGATGACCTGAACCCGGCCCGCATCGTGGAGGCCCGCTCCGAGCTCATGGCCCTGACCCGGGCGCTGGAGGCGCTGCCGCCGCTGCGGCGGGCGATTTTCATCGCCTCTCGCATCGAGGAACTGCCCCATCGCGCCATCGCCGAACGCCACGCGATATCGGTCCGCGCCGTGGATCGCGAGTTGAAGGCTGCGCTGGCACATTTCGGTGCCATCCTGGACAAGAAGGCGATGCCGCGGCGCGGACCGCGGCCGCAGGACGTGCCATGAGCGATCATCCGACGGATACGGCAGCCTTGCGGACGCAGGCACAGGCCTGGTTGCGACGACTGACATCGGGGAACGCCACGGCGCTGGACGCCGACGCGCTGCATCGGTGGCGCCGGCGTAGTCCGGCGCACGCGCAAGCCTTCGCCGAGGCTGCCCTGCTGTGGCGGATCATGGACGATGCCGCCCGCCAGGCGCTCGCGCGCAGCCCGGCCATCGCCGCCGCGCCGCCGCCACGGGCCCTGCGGCGCCGGGCGATCATGGTCGGTGGGCCGGCGCTGGCGGCGTCAGCAGCGGCCCTTCTGGTGGCGCGCCCGCCCCTGGGCCTGTGGCCGTCCTTTTCCGAGATCGATGCCGACTATCGAACGCAGATCGGCGAACGCCGCCAGATCGACGTTGCGGGTTCCCTGTCGGTGGAGATGAACACGCGCACCAGCCTTGATCTGCGGCCGGCGACTGACGGCGGCACAACGGTCAACCTGATCGCCGGCGAGGTGACGATCGCCAAGGCCGACATACGCGGCGACATCACCGTGCGCGCGGGCGGTACAATCGTGCACATGCGCCAGGGTTGCCTCGATGTGCGCAAGGACGGCGAGACAGTCCACGTAACCTGCGTCGAGGGCGCACTCGATGTGCGCGGTGGCGCGCGCGCCGAGTCGCTGCAGGCGGGCTTTCAGGTGTCCCATGGTGCGCGTGGGCTGGGCGCGCCGACCGGCATCGATCCCGACGTCAGTCTCGCCTGGCGACGCGGCCTGCTGGTCTTCCAGGACACGCCGCTGGCGGCGGTGATCGACGAGATCAACCGCTATCGTGCCGGCCGCGTCATCCTCAACAGCACGCCCCTGCGGGACCGGCGCGTGGTGGCCACCTTCCGCCTCGACCACATCGAGGGCGCCCTCGACTTCATCGTCGAGGTCCTGCACGTCCCCGCACGCCGCCTGCCGGGCGGGATCGTCCTGCTGGGCTGAGAGTCGCGATTCATCACCGACCGACGAAAAAATTTTGAAGACGCGCGGTAGTTTTGCCTGTCTGAGACGGTCGTACCGGACAGGAACGCAAATCTCCCCTCGAGGATCCTGGCTGATGTCCGTGCGTGCTGCTCAAACGACCGTCGTGCTGTCCCGCGCCGCCCTGCTCACCGGCGTCAGCGCCCTGGTGCTGCTGTTGGCCGCGCCCATGGCAACTGCACGCCCGCTGGGCGGCAAATCGGCCCCGGCCTCGCCGGCAGCCGCCGTCGCCGGTGCACAGGCCGGCGCGATGGAGGCAGCGCGCGCGGCGCAGCGCGCACAGAATGCACTGAGCCGCACGACCCGGGCGATCCAGGCCATGCAGGCGTCACAGGCCGCGGCGCGCGGCGCGGCCCGGCTGATACCCGGCGGCGTTCCCAACGGCCTGCGGCCGGGCGGCCTGCAAGTCGCCCCCGGTGCCGTCCCCGGCTCCACCTTGTGGCAGGGTGCCGACCTGCCGACCGAGGTCATCGCTGGTGGCCACTCGGAGGTCACGGTCAAGCAGAACCAGCAGAAAGCGATCCTGACCTGGAAGACATTCAACATCGGCACGGACACCACGCTGCACTTCGACCAGCGCGCCGGCACCGCGGCCGATGGCAGCAACAACTGGGTGGCGCTCAATCGCGTGCTCGATCCCCAAGCCGCGCCCAGCAAGATCCTGGGTGCCATCAAGGCGCCCGGGCAGGTCTATGTCATCAACCAGAACGGCATCATCTTCGGCGGCGCCTCGCAGGTCAACGTCGGCACGCTGGTGGCATCGACGCTCAACATCACCGACGCCACGTTCAAGGGCGCACTGGCCGACACACGCTGGGATCAGTTCGAGATCCCCGTCTTCGGTGGATACAATGTCGGTTCCGCCGGTGACGTGCGCGTCGAGCGCGGCGCGCTGATCGTGGCCCACGACCGCGGCCGGGTGATGCTGCTGGCCCAGAACGTGGCCAATTCAGGTGAGATCCGTGCCGATGACGGACAAGTTGCCCTGGTCGCCGGCAGAAGCGTCGTCATGCGCGCCAGCGACACCAGCAACCTGCGTGGCTTCGAGTTCGAGATCAATACACGCAGCGGCGGCACGACGACCAACGACGGCCTGATCACGGCGCGCCGGGGCAACATCTCGCTGGTCGGCCTCGACGTCGCGCAAAACGGCGTCGCGACCAGCACCACGTCGGTGCTGGCCAACGGCTCCATTACGCTGCATGCGCGCGATGGCTTCACCTATGAGTATTCGACCTACAGCATCGAGTATGGGCGCACCGGATCGGTCATCCTGGGCGACGGCAGCCTGACGTCGATCCGGCCGGAGCTCGATGATCCCACCACGCTCGCAACCGCCAAGCTGACGGACCGATCGATGATCGACATCGTCGGCCGGCAGATCCGCTTCGGCCGCGATTCGCTCGTGCAGGCCACCGGTGGCGACGTCGCCGCCCTGGCTGTCGTCGACTCCGCGGCCATCGGCAGCGACCTCAGGACCCGGATCTTCATGGAGGAAGGCGCCTGGATCGACGTGTCGGGGGTGCTCGGCGCCTCGGCACCCAGCGAGCGCAGCGTCGTGAAAGTCGAATTGCGCGGCCCGGAACTCAAGGATTCACCGCTGCACCGGCGGTCGTTTCTCTACGGCCGGTCGATCTACGTCGACACCCGCCAGTCGGGCTCCTTCTCCGACGACCTGATGAAGGGCGTGGAATGGTTCAAGGGCGAACCGGGCAAATGGTACGGCACGCCGCTGGCCGATGTGTCCGGCTACATCGGCCTGGTCCGGCGCGGCATCGGTGAGTTGTCAGCCGCCGGCGGCACGATCAAGCTGCAATCCTCCGGTGACCTGGTGACCAAGGCCGGTTCGCTGCTGACCGCCTCGGGCGGCGCGATCACCTATACGCCGGGCTATGCGAACACGACACGCCTGGTCGCCGCCAACGGCCGCATGGTCAATATCGGCGATGCCGACCCGGCGCAGACCTACATCGGCATTGCCGGCCAGTTCACCCGCCAGCATGGACGCTGGGGTGTGTCCGAGACCTGGACATCGCCGTTGGCCGGCGGTCGGCGCTACGATCCCGGTTACACCCAGGGCGGCGCCGGCGGCACGATCAACCTGACGGCACCCCGCACGCAGCTGAGCGGCGCGATGAACGCGGCGGCCGGCGTCGGCGATCGCGACCGTGACGCCATCACGCGTGGCGGATCCCTGGTGCTGGGCAACGACGTCGTCAATCCCAACCGCGCCGTGCGCGTCGGTGATGTGCGGCTTCAAGCGCAGACACCAGCCGGCGCCGTTGCGCCGGACTTCACCGACCCGACACCACTGCCGAACACGCCCCTGGTGCTGTCGACCGACATGCTGAGCCAAGGCGGCTTCGGCAATCTCGAAATCTACAGCTCCGGCAAGATCGAGGTTGCCGCCGATGCGGTCCTCACGCTGCCGGCGCGTGGCACGGTGTCGTTGGCCGGCGCCAACGTGACGATCGACGGTACGATCATCAGCCGCAGTGGCACCATCCGGCTGTCGACCCTGGCGCCGGCCGCCACGTCGTTTCTGAACGTGACGGAACCGCGCGACATTACCGTCGGCCGCGGCGCCGTGCTCGATGTCAGCGGCCTGTGGGTCAACGACCTGCTCGATCGCGAACCGACACTGCCGCTGGCGATCGACGGCGGCCGCATCGAGATTCTGGCGCCGGGCTACGCGGCGGGCAGCCGGGAGACCCCGAACTTCGACGTCGGCGTCGTCACCGTGGCGCGCGGCAGCGTGCTGAATGTCACCGGCGGCGGCCAGCTGACCGGCAAGGGTACGCTCAAGGCCGGCAACGGCGGCTCGCTCACCGTGCGCGGCAAGGAACTGCATCTTGACGGCACGGTCAGCGCCGAGGCGATGGGCAAGGGCGGCACGCTGTCGCTGACGGCGCGCCAGATCCAGGTTGGCGGCACCGCGCCGGCCGACACCCTGCAGATCGACCCATCGCTGTTCCGGCAAGGGTTCGGCGCCTATGTCCTCAACGGCTACGACAGTTTCGTTGTGGCGCCGGGTACCCGCATCGAGGCCACGCGCACCGCACTGACCGTGGCTGACACCACGCTGCCCAGCGGCACGCCACTGGCATTTACGCCGCTGAGCATAGCGGCATGGCCCGCCGCCAACCTGTCCTTCAGCGCCACCCGACCGGTCTACGACGTCACCGGCTCCCGCCCTGGCCAGGTCACAGCGACGGGCACGCTGGAAATCGGCACCGGCGCCGACATCCGCACAGCCGCCGGTGGATCGGTAAGCCTCACCGCAGGCCGCCTGGTTACCGTCGACGGCACCGTGACGGCACACGGTGGCCGCATCGACGTCAGCCTGGCCGAAGCCGCGCAGACCGTCACCAATCCTGGTCAATCGATCTGGCTGTTGTCGGGCAGCACGCTCGACGTCAGCGGCACGGCCATGGTCGTCTACGACCCGCGCGACCTCACCCGTCAACCGGATCGCTCGGTATTGAACGGCGGCACGGTCAGGATCAGCGACAACGCGCGCGGTATCGTCGTAACGCAAGCCGGATCGGTGATCGATGTGTCCGGCGGCAGCGGAATCATCGAGGTGCCGTCACTCCAGGGCATGCGGATGGCCGACATGCCGGCGACCGTCTACAGCGATGCCGGCATGATCAGCGTCGCGGCCCGCGGCATGTCGTTGAACGGCAGCTATCGCGCCGCGGCCGGCAGTAGCACCACGCGCCGTGGCACGCTGAGCCTGTTCAGCGGCGACGTCCTGTTGCCATCGTCGAACACCGGCACCGTTGAGGTTCTGGCCCAGGCGCCGACGGCGCCGACAGTCCGCCCCGGGGCTGCGCTCGATCTTGGCAACAAGGCCAGCGTCGCCGCCGCGGCGCTTGCCGACGCCGGCTTCGATGCGATCACACTGCAGGCCGGTGCCCAGGTGATGATGGAAGGTGGCACCCGGCTCGCTGCCCGGCGCAGCATTGTCATCGCGGCGCCCCAGCTTGCGGTAGGCGCCAGCGACACGCCTGCACCCGCGCTGATCGAAGCCGGCCATGTCAGCCTCGCCAACGCCCGCGACGACAAGCAGAACCATGCCGGCGAGCCGACCGCGGGCGACGGCATGCTGCGGGTGAAAGCCGATCTGCTCGACATCACCGGCAATGTCACGCTGATGGGCATTGACCGGGCGCACTTCGACGTCGCGGGTGATGTCCGGCTGACCGGCGTCACCAAGTGGACCTACGATCCGGTCGTCAACGCCAGCAAGCCATCGCTCGTCGGCCGCTTCGCGACGGCAGGCGATCTCGACATCACCGCGGCCCAGATCTACCCCACGGTCCTCAGCAACTACACGCTCGCCAGCACGACATCGATTGCCGTGCACGCCAACGGCAACGCCCATCCCGTACCGCTGTCGGCCGGCGGCGGCATCACCCTGGCGGCCCCCGCCATCATGCAAGCCGGCGTGATCCGCGCGCCGATGGGCGCGATCCGCTTCGACGCCGGTACGACCGGCACCGTCACACTCGCCCCCGGCAGCCTGACGTCGGTCGCGACCGAGGGCACCCTTCTGCCGATGGGCCGCGTGCGCAACGGACGGACCTGGTATCTCGGCGATGTCGTCGGTAATCCGACCGGCCTGATCGATATGGACATGCCGCCGGAAAAGCGCATCGAGATCGCCGGCCAGCAGATCGACATGCAGGCCGGCTCGCGGCTCGACGTATCGGGCGGTGGCGATATCAGCGCCTTCGAGTGGGTGCCAGGTCCAGGCGGTTCGCGCGACATTCTGGCCTCGCAACCTGGCGCGCCGGTGTTCGCCGTGCTGCCGCACTACGCCGGTGTGGCGGCCCCCGCCGACTCGGTCGCATCGACCAATACCGGTCTCAACGTTGGCGACGCTGTCTATCTCGACAGCGTGCCGGGCCTGTCGGCCGGCTGGTACACTTTGCTGCCTGGCCACTATGCGCTGATGCCCGGCGCATTCCGTGTGACGATCGCGCGGGCAGCCGCCGACGTGCCGGCCGGCTTCGCCTCCCGGCAGGCCGACGGCACGTTCCTCGTCGCCAGCCGCTTCGGCGTGGCGGGACTGGGCGTCGCCGACTCGCGGACATCCCTGCTGCGTATCATGCCGGCAGACGTGCTGCGGACTTTCTCCGAATATCGCGATTACACCGGCCAGCGCTTCTTCACGCAGGTTGCCTTGGATGCCGACCGGGTGATCCCCCGCCTGGCCGTCGACGCTGGCCAGGTCATCCTGAGCGCCACTCAAGCCCTGCGGCTCGACGGCTCGATTTCTTTCGCGCCCGGCAAGGATGGCCGCGGCGGCCTGCTCGACATTGCCGCCGAGTCGATCGCCATCATCGGTGCGTCGGGCCAACCCGTGGCCGGCTACGGCTTGAACCTGCGCGGCGATGAACTGTCGCGCATGGGCGCCGAAAGCCTGCTGCTGGGTGGCCGCCGCACGCAAACCGCCGACGGCGTGAAGATCACGCCGCTCGCCCGCCAGATCTTGGTCGCCAACGACAGCGCCGCCGTGCTGGTCGGCCCCGAGATCATGTTCGCCGCCGGCACGCAGATCGTGGACGGACAGGCCGTCGACGGCACCGGCACCGTGACGTTCGCGCGCGGCAGCGCCGTGCACGCGACCGGCACCTACAGCGGCCGGCCCGGCGGCACGATCACCATCGGCAACGCCGCTGCGCCCGGCAGCACCACCCCCCTGCCGCCGGGCGGTACCGGCATGGGCGTGCTGGTGATCGCCAGCACCGCGGCGCCATCGCGCATCGTACGCCGCGACATCGCGGCCGCCGACGGACCGGTGCGCGGCGTGCTCGACATCCAGGATGGCGCGGTCCTCCACTCGGACGGCCGCCTGGTGTTGGACGCCACCGGCGACATGCAGTTGGCCAGCGGCGCTGTCCTGCGGGCAAAAGCGCTCGATGCGGCATCCAGCGCCGTGAGCTTCGGCGCCGTACCGAACGGCGTCACGGGCCTCGTGCTGTCGTCGTCGACATTGGCCGCATTGTCGGCCGTCAGCGACCTGACCCTGCGCAGCTACGGCACGATGGACTTCTGGGGCGCAACGGACATCGGTGGCGCCGGGCTCACTCGCCTGACGCTGGATGCCGGCGCCTTCGTGCAGCGCGCATCGGGCGATGTATCGCTTCATGCCGTCGCGCTCGACGTGCGCAACAGCAGCGGCACCGTTGCCGCCGGCGACGATCCCGCCGCTGCCGGCACCCTGCGCCTGCAGGCCGGCACGATCACCATCGATGCCGGACAGAGCGCCACCCGTGGCTTCGGCGCGGTCATCCTCGCGGCCGACCGCGAGATCGTCTTTGCCGGCCGCGGCGGCTTCACGGCCGGCACCGCGGCGCATGCCGCCGACCTGACGCTGTCGGCGCCGCGGCTGACGGCCAAGGGCGGCGCCGACCAGGCCGCAGTGGCGACCGGCGGCTTGACCACCATCCGCACGGCGGTGCCGGCCGATCTCGGCGCGATCACGCTGTTCGGCGGTGCACTGGCCTTGCGCGGTGCGCGCGTGTTCCACGGCGGCACGATCGATATGCCAGCGGGCACGCTTCGCCTGGAAGCCACCGGCAACGCCGCTGCCGACGGCGTCACCGTTGCGGGCGCGTCGGTGATCAGCGTCAAGGCGTTCCGCAAAGCGTTTTTCGACCAGGAAGCCTTCGCGTCGGCCGGCACTGTCGAACTCAAGGCCGCGTCGGGCACGGCCGTCGTCGAGAGCGGCGCGCTGATCGACCTCTCCGCCACCGACGGCGGCAACGCCGGCACCCTGCGGGTCAACGTTCCCAAGGGCACCCTCATCCTCGCCGGTGATGTGCGCGCCGGCGCCAAAGCCGGCGCGACACGGGGTTCGTTTACGCTCGACACCGGCACGCTCTCCGACATCGGCGCCCTGATGGCCACCCTCAACGCGGGCAGCTTCTTCGAGCAGCGTCTCGTGACGGTCCGCAGCGGCGATGTCGCGCTCGATGGCACGGCTCAGGCCCGAAACCTGCAGGTCACGGCCGATACTGGCAGGATCATCGTGCGCAGCGGCGCCCGCCTGCTGGCCGACAGCGACAATGGCGGCAGCGTCCGCCTGGTGGCGCGCGATGACCTGATCCTGGACGGCGGCGCCCTGATCGCGGCGCGCGGCAGCAAGGGCAAGGGTGGCCGCATCGATCTGGAGACCGCCAGCGGCGCTCTCGACCTGGCCGCAGGATCGACGCTGGACGTCAGCGGCGCCACCTTGGGCGGCAAGGTGCATGTGCGGGCTGCCCGCACGGGCGAGGTCGCCGGTACGATCAAGGCCCGCCACCTCGACAGCACCGTGGTCGGTGCCCTGGGTGCCACGGCGGAAGCCTTCTGGGCCTACGACGGTGTCGCGACGATCGACCGGGCGCTGATCGATCGCGTGACGAGCGCGGCCAACACGTTCATGGCGCAAGCACCGGCGCGTCTTGGCGCCTTCGACCTGGCGGCCGGCATCGAGCTGCGCTCGGCGGGCGACATGACCTTGGCCGCGGACTGGGATCTGCACGCGACGCGGCCGGGCGGCAAGCCCGGTTTCCTGACCTTGCGCGCGGCCGGCAACCTGACGCTGGCGGCATCGCTCAGCGACGGCTTCGACGGCATCACAGCCCGTGCAGCCTTGCTGGCGGACGAGTCCTGGTCCTACCGGCTCATCGGCGGCGCCCGCCTGGATGCAGCCGACGTGTTCAGCCTGCGCCAACCGGCGGACCTGGCTGCGGTCAACCGCGGCGACGTGATCATCGCCCCCAACGCCATCGTGCGCACCGGCACCGGCGACATCCAGGTCCGTGCCGGCCGCAGCGTCATCCTGCAGCGCCAGGGCGGCGAGCAGATCTTCAATCCCGAGAACCCCAGCCAGATCATCAATCTCAGCCAGGCGGTGACGCCGGACGGTCTGGCGTTGCAGACGCAATACGAGTCATGGCTGAAGATTGCGGGCGACACCAACTACATCTTCGACCCCAACAACCCGTCCACAGCCGTGGACTTCGCAAGGGTTGCGTTCCGACCTGACGGCCGGCTGAACACGACCTATCGCGGCTGGCGCAGCGTATCGGGCCTGGACATCATCTACGATCCGGCCGATCCATCGCGCCAGATCCGCTTCCTCGACGCCTTCGATGCCAGCGGCGCGCTGCTGCCGGCCTATCGCGGCTGGCGCAGCCTCTACGCCAACGACGCGTTCACCGCGCAGTTCTCTGCCAGCTGGCGCAGCGGCGGTGGCCGCGTCGCCGACGTCATGGAGGTGTTTCTGCCCAACGGCATGGTCGATCTCCGGTATCTCGGCTGGTTCATCAAACCGGGCACGACGACCGTGGTCTGCCGCAACGCCCAGTGCGCGAACCATCCCACCAATCCCGCATTGTCGCCGCAGGACATCAGCGCGGTCATGAACACCAACGGCACGATCAAGCCGATGTACGCTTCCTGGCGCTCGTCATGGGACGTCTGGTCGACGACCATCGCCGGCGTCGACAACGACCATGAAGGCGTCGTCTACACGGCCGGCCGCCTGTCTGCGGCAGGAACGCTGGCCATCCAGAGCACGCTGCCCAACGCAAGTTATGCCGGCACGATCAGCTTGGCGGAGAAAGGCGGCGATCTCACCATCGTGGCGCAGCAGGATGTGCAGGGTCCAAAACTGTTCCTGTACGGTTGCGCCAGTTGGTCCGCGACGTGCGATCTGCGCACATTCGCCAATCGGCAGTACGTCGCCGACTGGCTGTTGCGTCGCGGCGGCTACGATGCAAACGGACAACCGCTGACCGCATGGGGCGTCGACTTCGCCAAATTCACCCAGGGCGTCGGCACGCTTGGCGGTGGCGACGTCAGCGTCGCGGCCGGCGGCCGCATCTCGGCGCTCACCGCCGTGGCCTCCGACAACGGCAAGGTCACCGGCAGCATGCTGCAGACCTGGGGCGGCGGCGACCTGACGGTCACCGCGGGCGGCAATGCCGACGGCAACCTGTTCTACGTCGCCAACGGGCGCGGAAACATCACCGCCGGCGGATCGATCGGGATGTTGGGGGTGCCGAACCTGAACAGCTACAACAAGCCCCTACAACCGGTCGGTACCATGCTGGCACTCGGACGCGGACGCTTCGACGTCTCCGCCCATGGCGACATCAGCATCGGCGGCATGTTCAACCCCACCCTGGTGGGCATGGAGGGCAACGCCACGGGATCGTCCGACCCCAACTTCAATGCCACGCCGGGAACACCCGACGGCACATACTTCTCGACCTACGCAACCGACAGCGCCCTTGACGTGCAATCGGCTGTCGGCCGCGTGACGATGTCCGCGATGCCGGACGCCGTCATGAAGACGATGTCGAAACTCGGTCTCGGATACGGCAGCGGCGCCGCTCCGTTCTTTTTCTATGCCCCGCGCGTGCGGGTCGTGTCGTTGCAAAGCGACATTGTCGTGGGTCGCGACTACATCGACAACAGCGCCGCGTCGGGACGCATGACGTTGTGGCCGGCGCAGAACGGCAACCTGACCCTGCTGGCCGCCCACGATATCGACCTGACGGCCAATGCGAATTCTGCGGCCAACAGTGCGCGCGGCAACAACATCCTGGTCTCCGATGCCGATCCGGCGCAGATGCCCGGCGTGTTCAATCCCGGCACCATGATGTTCGACGACCTGCTGGATCGCCTGACCGAGGTGATCGCATCGAACGAAAGCGGCAGCGCGTCGGCCGGCATGGACAAGGGCCGCGTTCATGCCCGCACGCTGTACCGCGCGCTGGACACCGATCCGGTGCGCATCTACGCGCTCGAGGGCAGCATCCTGTCGAGCCCGATCGCCAAATCGAACGGCAATGGTATCCAGATCGTGGTGCCCAAGCCGGCGATCGTCCGCGCCGGCAAGGATATCCGTAACCTGATCTTCGCCGGCCAGAACTTCAACGCCGGCGACGTCACCGTCGTCGAGGCCGGGCGCGACATCGTCTTCGAGCCCTATACGTTCAACCGTCAGACCGGCAACGCCATCCAGATCGGCGGCCCTGGCCGACTCGAGGTCAGCGCCGGCCGCCACGTCAGGCTCGCCAGCAGCGACGGCATCCAGACGGTCGGCAACGGTTTCAACCCGTGGCTGACCGATGGCGTGGGCGCCAAGGTCGCCGTGACCACGGGCACCGCCGGCCGCATCGCCTACGACGCGTTCGCCGAGCGATACCTCAACCCGGCGGGCACGGCAGGCGTCGAGCGGCACTACGGCCGTGACCTCGTGGCCTTCATGGAGGCGGAAACCGGCAGGAGCGGTCTGAGCGAAAGCGCCGCATGGACGCTGTTCCGGGCCCTGCCCGAGGTGGCACGCCGCGAGTTGGTGCGGCAGGTGCTGTTCAAGGAACTCGCCTTCGTCGGTCGGCGCGAAGCGCCCAAGCCGGTGCCGCAGCGCAATTACAACGACGGCTACGACGCCATCGCCCTGCTGTTCCCCGACAAGAGCTATGTCGGCGACATCGACATGTTCTACAGCCAGATCAAGACGCTCGACGGCGGCGGCATCGATCTGGTGGTGCCGGGTGGCAAGATCGATATCGGCCTGACCTTCGTGACGCCCGACATCAACGGCGGCGCCCGGTTCCGCGAGCCGGGCGACCTGGGCCTGATGACGCTGTGGGGCGGCGGCATCAACACTTTCAGCGCCGGCTCGGTTCTGGTGAACCAGAACCGGATCAAAACACTGGGCGGCGGCGACATCGTGATGTGGTCGTCGGCAGGTGATATCGATGCCGGCCGCGGCGCCAAGACGGCGCAGATCGCCCCTCGCCCCGAGACGGTCTACGACCCCACCGTCGGCAGCTTCACCACCCGCCTGGCGGGCGAAGCCGCCGGCAGCGGCATCGGCACGGTCAAGAGCCGGCCCGACGTGCCGGCCGGTGACGTCGTTCTGATGGCACCGCGTGGCACCGTGGATGCCGGTGACGCCGGCATCCAGTCGAGCGGCACCGTCGTCATCGCTGCCCTGATCGTGCGCAATGCGGACAACATCCAGTCGACGGGCGTGCAGATCGGTGTGCCCAACAACGCCGTCGACACCGGTGCATTGACTCAAGCCTCCAACGCCAGCGCCGCCGCAACCCCGAAGACCGAGCCCAAATCGTCCTCGGCCTCGGAACGGCCCTCCATCATTCTGGTCGAGGTGCTGGGCTATGGTGGCGGCACCGGCGAGCCGTCCCCCGGCGACGACGAGCGCCGCCGCAAGGCGCCCGACCAGCGCAGTGAGGTGGCGCCACCCGAGCCGATCCAGGTGGTTGGTTACGGCCCCCTGACCCCCTCGCAAACCGCTGCCCTGACCGAGGCCGAAAAACGCGCCCTGTCGGGTCAGTAGCACGTTCCTCCCCCAACGAAGTCGGGGGAGGAACTGCTCCATCCACACCCACACGGTCGCATAAGCTTGCATCGCCGTACGCGGTCTGCTTAGTGTGCGCCTTTAATGACAATGCGCCCCCTGATCCCCGGGATGCCGCGGCACCTGCTCGGCATCGAAGGTCTGACGGCCGCCACTATCGCGGCGCTGCTGGATCTTTCCGAGACCTATATCGACACCAGCCGTTCGCTCGTGAAGAAGCGCGACGTGCTGGCGGGTCGTACCATCATCAACCTGTTCTTCGAGAACAGTACCCGCACCCGCACCTCCTTCGAGGTCGCCGCCAAGCGCCTGGGCGCCGACGTGGTGAACATGGAGGTGCAGAGTTCCTCGACCCGCAAGGGCGAGACCCTGCTCGACACCGCCATGACGCTCAACGCCATGCTGCCGGACGCCCTGGTGGTGCGGCACCAGGACTCGGGCGCCGTGAACCTGCTGTCGCAGAAGGTCAATTGCACCGTCGTGAACGGCGGCGACGGCCAGCATGAGCATCCGACCCAGGCCTTGCTGGATGCGCTCACCATCCGCCGTCGCAAGGGCAAGCTCGCGGGCCTCACCGTGGCGATCTGCGGCGATGTGCTGCATAGCCGGGTTGCGCGCTCCAATATCCATCTGCTGAACATCATGGGCGCCCGCGTTCGGGTGGTGGCGCCGGCCACCCTGATGCCGACCGAAGTCGACCGGTTGGGCGTCGAGCCGCACTTCAGTATGAAAAGCGGTCTGAAGGATGCCGACATCGTGATGATGCTGCGCCTGCAGACCGAGCGCATGAGCGGCTCGTTCGTGCCGACCACCAGCGAGTACTTCCACTTCTTCGGACTGGACGCCGACAAGCTGAAGGTGGCCAAGCCGGACGCACTGATCATGCACCCCGGGCCGATGAACCGCGGCGTCGAGATCGACTCGGCGGTGGCCGACGACCTGCAGCGCAGCGTCATCCACGAGCAGGTCGAAATGGGCGTCGCCGTGCGCATGGCCTGCCTCGACGCGCTGGTCGGCGGGCTGAGCAACTACGACGAACGCCTCGCCGGCGATCAGGGACGCTGACATGGCCAACGGTACCGGCGCTCCTGTCGCCTACATCAACGCCCGCCTCATAGATCCTGCCGCCGGCACCGACGGGCTGGGCAGCCTGCTGGTCGGCGCCGATGGCAAGATCGCCGACTTCGGGCCCAACCTGTTCTCCAGCGGCGCGCCGTGGGGCATCGAGACGGTCGACTGCCAGCGCCATTGCCTGGCACCCGGCATCGTCGATCTGCGGGTGCACACGGGCGAGCCCGGCGAAGAGCACAAGGAGACGCTCGACACCGCCGGCCAGGCTGCGGCCGCCGGCGGCGTCACGTCCATGTGCATCCTGCCGGACACCGATCCGCCGTTCGACGATGCCTCGCTGATCGAGTTCGTGCATCGCCGCTCGCGCCAGGTGCGGCTCTCCAAGATGTACGCCTACGGCGCTCTGACCATGGATCTGCAGGGCGAGCAGCTGGCCGAACTCGGGCTGCTGAAGGAAGCCGGCGCCGTCGCCTTCACCGACGCCGATCGCCCGGTGGGCAACGCCCAGACCATGCGCCGCCTGCTCTACTACGCCAAAACGTTCGGCGCGCTGATCGTGCATCTGCCGCAGGAGCCGTCGCTGTCGAGCGGCCACATGAACAGCGGCGAGCTGGCCACGCGGCTGGGGCTGTCGAGCAGCCACAAGCTGGCCGAGGCGATCATGCTGGAGCGCGACCTGCGGCTGGTCGAGATGACCGGCGCGCGCTACCACGCCAGCAAGATCTCGACCGCCGAGGGCGTCGAGGTGATGCGCGCCGCCAAGGCGCGCGGGCTGAACGTCACCTGCGATACGGCGCCGCACTATTTCGCGCTCAATGAGCTGGCGGTCGGCGACTACCGCACCTTCGCCAAGGTCGTGCCACCGCTGCGCAGCGAAGCCGATCGGCGTGCCATCGTCGAGGGGCTGAAGGACGGCACCATCGACTGCATCGTATCCGACCACCGCCCGCAGGACGTCGAAAGCAAGCGTGTGCCGTTCGCCATGGCGCAGCCCGGCGTCGTCGGTCTGGAGACCCTGCTGCCGATTGCGCTGGAACTGTACCACAACCGCCACATGGGCCTGCCGGCGATCTGGCAGCGGCTGGCCAGCACGCCGGCCCGACTGTTCAACCTGCCGGGCGGACGCTTCGAGAAAGGTGCGCCGGCCGACCTCGTGCTGTTCGATCCCGACATCGCCTGGGTCATCGATCCCGAGCAGTTCAACAGCAAGACCGGCAACACCGCCTTTGACGAGCGCCCGACGCAGGGGCGTGCGCTGCTGACCGTGGTTGACGGGCGCGTCATCTACCGCGACACCGCGCGGTGGCCGGCGCCAGCAACGTCGTGATCGAGAGCGACGTCGACATCGCCACTGCCGACGGGGTGATGAACACATACAGGGTGCGGCCGCGCCAGGCTGTGCCCTACCCGGCGGTGGTGATGCTGACGGACGCCGCCGGCGTGCGCACTGCGCTGCGCGACATCGCGCGGCGCATCGCGGCGGCGGGCTATGTCGTGTTCGTGCCCAACCTCTACTACCGCACATCGCGCGACTTCGTGGCGGGGCCCCTGCACAATCATCCTGATGTCGAAAAGAATACCGCCGAAATGACGCGCCACCGCACGGCGATCGGCTATCCCGACGTGAGCCGCGACATCGGTGCGCTGCTCGACCACATCGATGCCGATCGGTCGGTACGCCCCGGCAAGGTCGGCACCGTGGGCTACTGCATGAGCGGTGCCTATATCGTCACCACGGCGGCGAGCTGGCCCGGGCGCATCGCCTGCGGTGCGTCGTTCTACGGCACCCGGCTGATGGCCGACGTACCGCAGGCGCCGTGGCGCCGGCTGGGCGAGATCGAGGCCGAGCTTTACTTCGCCTTCGCCGAGTTCGACTCCCACGTACCGCTCGATCAGGTTGCCGCCTTCAAGGCGCATCTGGCGCAGGCGCCGTTCAAGAGCACGGTCGACATTGTGCCCGGCACCGGCCACGGCTACGCGTTCGCCGATAGCGTGACCTACAACAAACCGGCGGCCGAGCAGCATTTTCAAACCGTGCTCGCCCTGTTTCGCCGCCATCTCTAACCGGGACCGGCAGCTGTCCCAGTGGCGCACTGTGGCAGGGGGCGCTACATTTTTGCCATCTTCGGGGCCAAAGTCGCTGGCATTGTCCTTCCCAAATGCTCAATCGGGGCCGCTCCATGCGTATCGCCACCCTCTCCGCTGTCGCTGCGCTGGTCGCCGGGACCGCAGCCGCGCAGCCGCAGCCGTCGCTCGACCGTTCGAGCGACATGCTCGACACCATGACGCGCCGGCTGAAGCTCTGCGCCGAGATCACCGAAACGCAGGCCCGGCTGGCCTGTTATGACAAGGTCGAGTCGGGCGGTGCTCCGTCCGCGGCCCCGCCGGCCGCAGCCGCGCCGCAGCCGGCGCCCACCCCCCAGGCCGCCCCGACACCGCCGCCGACACCGCAGCGTCCGGCGGCCGCGCCGACAACGACACCACCACCCACGGTCGGTTCGCAACCGCTTGCCCCGCCGCCTACGGACCCGTCCCGTGTCGGTCAGGACGACAAGCCGGTGGCGCCGGAGGACCGCGCTTTCGATCCGCGCCAGCAGGGCCGCGGCGGCGCGCCGGGCGGCGGCACCACCATCGGCGCCGCGCCGGGCGTCGTCCTGCCCGGACAGAACCAGGGCCCCAGCACGGTCGAGCCGCAGTGGCGGCGCGTCGGCGCCGTGCCGATGCGGTCGGCACCCGGTACCCAGATCCCCGTCGTCACGCTGGAGCTGCCCGGACTGCGGCCGGGCCCCGACTATCGCTGGCAACTGTCGATGGTGCTGGCCAACAACACGTCGCGCATGTTCGACGTCACCATTGCCTGCACGTTCAACAACGGCGACCGCAAGGTGAACGACACCACCGTCATCCTGCGCAACGTGCGCGGCGGCGAGAAAGTGGCCGCCGAGATCGCGGGGCCGCCGACCGGTCAGTTCGTCGACAACGCCCCCTGCCGCGTGGTCTCGCCGCTGCAGTGATTCAAGTGGCATCCCGAGCGCAGCGAGGGATCTCGTGGAAATGGAGTCTCCGTTCGCGGGAGATCCCTCGCCGCCCGGGATGACAGAATGGACTACGGCGCCGAGCGCAGCGACTTCACGAAGTCCGACAGACCGACCTGACGGGTGCGTTTCAATCGCTCGGCGGTCAGGATCGACTTCACCAGCGCCAGGCTGTGGTCGAGGTTTTCGTTCACGATCACGTAGTCGTACTCGGCCCAGTGGCTCATCTCGTCGGCCGCCTTGGCCATGCGCCGCGCCACGACCTCGGGCGGATCCTGCGCCCGGCTCACCAGGCGGCGTTCCAGTTCCTGGGTGGACGGTGGCAGGATGAAGACGCTCACCAGGTCCTGGCGCGCGCGCTCGGCGAGCTGCTGCGTGCCCTGCCAGTCAATGTCGAACAGCATGTCACGCCCGGCCGACAAGGTGCGTTCCACCGGTCCGCGCGGCGTTCCGTAGTGGTGATCGAAGACTTGAGCGTACTCCAAAAGCTCGTCGCGCGCCGTCATGCCGCGGAACGTCTTGTGGTCGACGAAGTAGTAGTCGACGCCGTCCTGCTCCGCCGGCCGCTTGGCGCGCGTGGTCACCGATATCGAAAGCTCGATGCCCGGCTCATGCTGCAGCAACAGGCGCGACAAGGTCGTCTTGCCGGCGCCCGACGGCGAGGACAACACCAGCATCAATCCGCGCCGCACGATTGGTCCGGCGGCGGCCTCATTCGACATTCTGGACCTGCTCACGCATCTGTTCGACAGCGCTCTTCAGCTCGATGCCGATCCGCGTCAGCTCGATGTCGGCCGACTTGGAGCACAGCGTATTGGCCTCGCGGTTGAACTCCTGGCACAGAAAGTCGAACTTGCGGCCGATCGGGTTGGTCGGGCTCGCCGCCTTCATCAGCTCATGCGCAGCCGCGATGTGCGCCTGCAAGCGATCGAGTTCCTCGCGCACATCGGCCTTGCCGACCAGCACCGCGACCTCCTGCGCCATGCGCTCGGGCGACAGCGGCGGCATGCGCTCCAGGATGTCCGTCATCTGCGCTGCAAAGCGGGCGCGGATCAGATCGCCTTGCGCCGCGGCACGGCCGGCGGCCTTGTCGCGCAGCGCCGCGATGGTGTTGAGATGTCCGTCGAGCACGACGGCCAGTCGCGCGCCCTCGCCGGCCCGCGCCTCCACCAGGCCGCGCAGCGCCTGGCGCAAGGTCTCCATCATCTTGGCGTCGCGCGCCGCGATCTCCTCTTCAGACAGGGCTTGTGCCGCCTCCTCCTCGATGACGCCGCGCACCCGCAACAAGCCATCGGCGCTGGGCGGCGCGATGTCGCCGTGCGCCCGCAGGTCGGCGATCTCGGCCAGCAACTCGCGCACCAGCTCGCGGTTGATGCGCACCGCCTGCTGCGTGCGACGCTCGGCGACCTGCAGCGACACCGACACGCTGCCGCGCCGCAACACCTCGGCAATCGCCGCCCGTGCTGGATGCTCCAGCCGTTCGTATCCCGTCGGCACCCGCAGGCGCGTTTCGAGCGCGCGGCCGTTGACGCTGCGGGCTTCCCACACGAAGGACACGGCGCCGTCGCTGCCGTCGGTGCGGGCGTAGCCGGTCATGCTGGCGATAGGCAAACTCAACTCCCCCTGAAACGGGCCGGCCCGGGCCGGCCCGCGCAACCTACATGGTCTTCCCCTCCCCGCGAAGTGGAGAGGGTGAGCAATCAGTACGTACCCGGGTACTGGCCGCCGTCCATCAGGATGTTCTGGCCGGTGATGTAGCCCGCATGGACACTGCACAGGAATGCACACATGGCGCCGAACTCCTCGGCCGTGCCGAAACGGCCGGCCGGATGGGCGGCGGCGCCCTTGCGCATTTCCTCGTCGGCGTCGCCCTTGGTGGCCTTGGCGCGCGCCACGTAGGTGCCGCGCAGGCGGTCGGTGGCGAACGGGCCCGGCAGCAGGCCGTTGATGGTGACGCCGTTCTTCACCGTCTTGCGCGCCACGCCGGCGACGAACCCGGTGAGCCCCGAGCGGGCCCCGTTGCTGAGCCCGAGGATGTCGATCGGCGCCTTCACCGAGCTGGAGGTGATGTTGACGATGCGCCCGAAACCGCGCGCCATCATGCCGTCGACCGTGGCCTTGATGAACTCGATCGGCGTCAGCATGTTGGCGTCGACCGCGGCGATCCAGTGATCGCGCGTCCAGTCGCGGAAATCGCCCGGCGGCGGACCGCCGGCGTTGTTGATCACGATGTCGGGCTCCGGGCAGGCGGCGAGAACGGCCTCGCGCCCTTGCGGCGTGGTGACGTCGCAGGCGATGGCAGTGACCTTGACGCCGCTCGCCTTGCGGATCTCCTCCGCCGTCTTTTCAAGAACGTCCGCGGTGCGCGCGTTGATCACGACGTCGACACCTTCCTTGGCCAGCGCCATGGCGCAGCCTTTGCCCAGACCCTTGCTCGCCGCACAGATGATCGCCTTGCGGCCCTTGATGCCCAGATCCATCGACTTCCCTCCTGGTTTCCGACGCGCTGCGGCCGGGATGCATAACGCACCCTATATCACCCCTCGCCCAACCCCAGCTCGGTCATTTCTCGCAACAGTTTTACGGAAACAGGGCGCTTGTCGGCCAGTGTCCGGCGGTCAATGCGATCGACCATGACCACGGCCGCCGACAGCGAGCGCTCCATGCGGCGCACCAGATACTGGACCAGTTCCTCGGTGATCGTCACCTGGCGGTCGTGGAACAGCTTGACCAGCACGGCGCTCAGCAGCGCATCATCCGGCGCGCCGATCTCGGCCACCGCGGCCGCCCGCAGCCGCGACGCCAGGTCCGGCAGGCGCAGCGGCCAGCGCGCCGGTGCCGCGCGTGCCGCCAGCAGCAACGAGCCGCCGCGCTCGCGCAGCCAGTTGTACAGATGGAACAGCTGCTGCTCGGCGTTGGGTCGGTCGGCGACGGCATCGGCCTCATCCAACGCGACATGCCGCGCCGTGCCCAGGACGTCGAGCAAGCTCGCCAGTTGCAGATGATCGAGTTCGCCACCATGCAGGTGCAGCGCCTGGGCGCGTTCGGCCCACAGATGCAAAAGGTGCGTCTTGCCGCTGCCGGCCGGCCCCACCAGAACCGACGCCGGGCCCGGCCAATCGGGCCAACGGTCGATCCAGGCCAGCGCCGCGGCATTGGCCTCGGCCGGCAGGAAGTCGGCCCGTCCGTAGGACGGTGGACCTGCCAGATCGAGGGGGAGCTGCCGCGTCATCGATGCCATCAGCGGTGGTCGGAATCCAGAAACACCCGCTCGGTCGTGCCCCGGTAGTAGGCGCTGTCGCGGTACTCACGCAGCGCGAAGCGCACCATGACGCCGATCACGGCGGCGATGGGCACCGACAACAGCAGACCGACAAAGCCGAACAAGCTGCCGCCCGCCAGCAGGGCGAACATCAGCCAGACCGGATGGATGCCGATGCTCTCGCCCACCAGCTTGGGCGCCAGCACGTTGCCTTCCATGAACTGGCCAAAGGCAAATATGGCAATGACCTTGCCGACGCTCAGCCAATCGGGCGGAAACTGCGCCAGAGCCATGCCGACGGACAGCACCGCACCGATGAAACTGCCGACATACGGGATAAACGAGATCATCCCGACGATGATGCCGATGATAAGCCCGAAATCGAGCCCCACCAGCGCCAGCGCCGCGCCGTAGTAGAACGCCAGCACCAGGCAGACCGAGGCCTGGCCACGGACGTAACCGGCGACGGCGACGTTGGATTCGCGCATCAGGCTTCGGATGGTGTCGGCATGCGCGCGCGGCAGGTAGCTGTCGACGGCGGCCACCAGCCTGGGCCAGTCGCGCATCAGGTAGAACGCGATCACCGGCGTCAGGAACAGCAGCGCCAGCAGATTCACCAGAGCGAAACCGCTGGTCAGCAGCGAGCCCAGGACGGTGCCGACGAATTTCAGGGCATCGCCGGCGCGCGCGGCCAGCACGCTCTCGAAATCCTTGGCGCTGCCGGCATCGACGCCGAAGCGTTCCTGCAACGTCTGCAGGATGGGCAGCAGCCGGTTGTACAGGCGCGCGGTGTACTCCGGCAGCTTGCGCGCCAGGGTCGCCAGCTGCTCGGACACCAAGGGCACGATGGCAAGCAGCAGCCCGATCATCACCAGAGTTGCGATGACGACGATGATGATCGTCGCCACGGTGCGCGAGCGGACCAGCTTCTCGATACGATCGGTCAGCGGATTGAGGAAATAGGCAATCGCCAGGCCGGCCACGAACGGCAGCAGCATGTCGCGCAGCAGCCAGATGAGCACCCCGGCGGCCAGCGCGCCGATCAACCAGAACCGGATCTGTCGCCCTGCGGTCATTGCTTGGGCTGCTCCCCTTCCTTGCGCTCGCGCTCCCAGGCGGTGACGCGACGCGACCAGGTTATGGCATAGGTCACACCCGACAGCACGGTCGTTGCCGCAACCAGCGCCGCGCCCCAGGTGACGAGATGCGGCGGCATGCTGAAATAGGCGCGCTCGGCCATCACCGCCACCACCAGGCCGATCTGCAGCGCGGTATTGACCTTGCTGATCATCAGCGGCTCGACATGGAAGCGCTGCGTCAGCGCCTGCACGGTGAGCGCGCCGCCCACGATCAGCGCATCACGGAAAACGACCAGGATGGTGAGCCACATCGGCAGCGCATCGCGCAGCGTCAGCGCCACGTAGGTGCCGACCAGCAGCGCCTTGTCCGCCAGCGGATCGAGCCAGGCACCGAACTGGCTGGTGACGTTGAAGCGCTTGGCGATCATGCCGTCGAACGCATCGGACAGGCCGGCGAGCAGGAACACCCAGAACGCCGCGACATTCTCGCCGGCCAGCACGCACCAGATCACGACCGGCACGGCCCCCAGCCGCGCCAGGCTGAGCAGATTGGGAATATGCGCGATCATGCGGGATATCTCCTCTCCCCGCGAGAGCGGGGAGAGGAAGGGGCCCATCGCGCAGCGACCGGCATCCTCACTTCTTGCGGCCAAGATAGTCGACGGCGAGGAACGACAGCGCCCGCACGCCCAGCTTCAGGCCGGACTCGTCGATGAAGAAGCGCGGCGAATGGTTGGGGGCGGCGCCGCCCATGCCGGTGGCACCCGGCCGCTTGTCGGCCGGCGTGATGCCGAGGAAAAAGAACACGCCCGGCGCCTCGCGCGCCAGGATCGAGAAATCTTCGGCGCCCATCACCGGCCGCGACTCCTGCACGCGCTCATCGCCGGCAGCGCGACGCAGGCTGGCGCCGGCCCACTCGGTGAGCGGCGGATCGTTGTAGGTCACCGGATAGCCGCGGTTGATCGTGACCTTCGCCTCGGTCCCGGCGGCACGCGCGGTGGCCTCGGTCACCTCCTTGATCTTGGCATGCAGCTGATCGCGGATGCCCTCGTCATGGGAGCGGATCGTACCCTCCATGAGGACGGTCTCGGGGATGATGTTGCCGCGGTTGCCGCCGTGGATGCTGCCGACCGTCACCACGACCGGCGAGCGCGTCACGTCGATCTGGCGGCTGGGAATGGTCTGCAATGCCATCACGACCTGGGCTGCCGCCACGATCGGATCGACACCGCCCCACGGCATGGCGCCATGGGTCTGGCTGCCCTTGATCTCGATGCGCAGGCTGTCGGAGCTTGCCATCAGGCCGGCCGGTTTCAGGGCGATGTCCCCCACCCGCATCGCCGATGTCACATGCAGGCCGAAGATCGCCTCGGGCTTGGGATTCTGCATGGCGCCGTCACGCACCATCGACGTGGCGCCGCCGGCAGTGCCGTCCGGGGAGCCCTCTTCGGCGGGCTGGAACAGCAGCTTGATGGTCCCCGGCAGATCCGCCTTCAAGGACGCCAAGACCTCGGCGACGCCCATCAGGATCGCGACATGCGCGTCATGGCCGCAGGCGTGCATCACCGACACCTGCTGGCCGCGCCACGTCGCCATGACCTTGGACGCGAAGGGAACGTCGACCTCTTCCTTGACCGGCAGCGCGTCCATATCGGCGCGCAGCGCCACCACAGGGCCGGGCTTGCCGCCGCGTAGCAGCGCAACGACTCCGGTGCGGCCGACGCCGGTCTTCACTTCGTAGCCCAGCGCCGTCAGATGGTCGGCCACCAGCTTGGCGGTACGCACCTCCTGGAAGCCCAGCTCGGGGTTCTGATGGATGTCGCGGCGCCAGGCGACCACCTTGGGCTCGACGGCGTTCACCGCCGCATCGATGCGCCCATCGAGCGGCGCCGTCTCGGCCAGGGCCGTACCCGCGCTCAACAGCGCCGCGGCCATCGCCATCGCCGGCGGCAAGTTCCGCATGGAAGTGATGCTGTGCATGGACGTCCTCCCTCTTGGTTATCGCATCACGATCGACAGGCCGGTGCCGCCACCATCGACCAGGGACAGGCCCTGCTGCTGCATCGCCCTGTCGAGCTGGGCACGGGTGCCGACGAAATTCACCACGACGACAGCACGCCCTTCCTCCAAGGTCTGCACCTGCACCCGGCGCACCGAGGCCACCGCGGAAATGCGCCGCCGCACCTTCACCCATTCGGCGAGATCCTTCAGCGGCACCGTGACGACCACCGCGTCGGCGATATCGTGCGACAGCGCCGCGACGGACTTCCAGTCCTCCTCCAGCTTGGTCCGGTGCCGCACCGCGGCCTCGGTGAGTTTGTCGGCAGCCACCGCGTTCTGCGCCGGCATGGCGGTCTTCTCGCCCAGGCCGATCTCGTAGAGGGTGCCCGACACGGCGAACGGCCCGTCGGTTTCGCCCGACGCAATGGAAACCAGCACGCGATGCACGCCGTACCGCTCGGCAATGCGGCCGAGCACCGCGGTGTCCCCGACAAACGCCTGCTCGGGATCGAGCCCCTTCAGGTCCTCGGCGTCGGCGCGCAACACACGCATCGGTACCAGGCCGCCGGCCTTGGCCACGGTCCCCCAGGCGTCACGCCATGGCGTCTTCTCGCCCAGCGCCACGACGCCGGTGCTGGTGCGCACCAGCGGAATGGTCAGCACCGGCGGCGCCGACGAGGCCACGAACGGCACGGCAGCGCCGCGGATCATCCCGGCGATGCGATCGGCCCGGAAGACCACCGACAGCAGCGCAATGTAGCGGCCCGGCGCCGTGCGCTCCTCGGCGAACTCGAAGCCCTTGACCATGGTCTCGAGGTCGGCGTCCGAGGGCGTCGGGAACTTGGCGACATCCTCGGCAGCGACCAGACGCCGCACCAGCACCTCGAAGGCCCGCTTCTCGCCCTCCACCAAGGCCTTTTCACGGGCCTGCAAAGGGTTGGGCGCGCTGACGTCGACCGGTACGTTGGTGACCGTGAAGACGGGATCATCGGCCTGGCGCTGTTGCGCGGCCACCGGGGCCATCGGCACCGTCACTGCGGCCAGCCACAGCGCCAGACCCACCACCAAGCGTCCCCGGGTCCACCGCCATGGGGAAAACGCCGCTGCGACCGCCATTGCAAAGCCCTCGTGTTCCGATATTTTCGCGCCCGATTCCTAGCATGAAAGCGGCCTGTTGAACCTCCCCAAGGACCATAACCACGCCCCGCTCACCTACAAGGACGCCGGCGTGGATATCGAGGCCGGCGATTCGCTGGTGGAGCAGATCAAGCCGCTGGCCAAGTCGACGCAGCGGCCCGGCGTCATGGGCGGCCTGGGCGGCTTCGGCGCCCTGTTCGACCTCAAGGCGGCCGGCTTCACCGACCCGATCCTGGTCTCCGGTACCGACGGCGTCGGCACCAAGCTGCGCCTGGCGATCGATGCCGCGATCCACGACACGGTCGGCATCGACCTGGTGGCGATGTGCGTCAACGACATCGTCGTGCAAGGCGCCGAACCCCTGTTCTTCCTCGACTACTACGCCACCGGGCGCCTGGACGTGGCGGCCGGCCGGGCCGTGGTGGCCGGCATCGCCGAGGGCTGCCGGCAGGCCGGTTGCGCCCTCACCGGCGGCGAGACGGCCGAGATGCCGGGCATGTACGGCGACGGCGACTACGACCTCGCCGGCTTCGCCGTGGGTGCCGCCGAGCGTGGCCAGTTGTTGCCCAGGCCCGATATCGCCGCCGGCGACGTGCTGCTGGGCGTCGCCTCGGTCGGCCTGCATTCCAACGGCTTCTCCCTGGTGCGCCGTATTGTCGAGCGCAGCGGCCTGGCGCTGGATGCGCCGGCACCGTTCGCCGGCGACACAACGCTGGCCCGGGCGCTGCTGGCACCGACACGCATCTATGTCCGCTCGATGCTGGCCGCTATTCGCACCACGGGTGCCATCAAGGGCCTGGCGCACATCACCGGCGGCGGCCTGCCCGGCAACGTGCCGCGCATGCTGCCCGACGGCCTGCGCGCGACGCTCGACGCCACGACGTGGGCACCGCCGCCGGTCTTCGGGTGGCTGCGCGACGTCGGCAACGTGCCGACCGACGACATGCTGCAGACCTTCAACAGCGGCCTGGGCATGGTGGTGGCGGTCGCCGCCGCCGACGTCGAGCGCGTGACGGCATGCCTCACGGACGCGGGCGAGGCCGTCAGCACCGTCGGCGTCGTCGAGACGGCGCCGCAGACCGAGGCCGACTGCATCGTCGCCAACGCCGACGCGCTATGGCGCCGCTGAAAGTCGGCGTGCTGATCTCGGGCCGCGGCAGCAACCTGCTGGCACTGCTCGAGGCCTGCGCCACGCCCGGCTTTCCGGCGACGATCGCGTTGGTGGTCAGCAACCGCACCGATGCCGGCGGACTGGCGCATGCCGCGCGGTTCGGCGTGCCGACGGCGGTCGTGCCGCACCGCGACCACGCCGACCGCGAGAGCTTCGATCGCGCCGTCAGCGCCGCGCTCGAGGCCGCCGGCGTCGAACTGGTCTGCCTGGCCGGTTTCATGCGCATCTTCAGCCCATGGTTTCCCACACGCTGGGCCGATCGCATCATCAACATCCACCCCTCGCTGCTGCCGTCCTTCAAGGGCATGCACGTGCAGCAGCAGGCGATCGCTTCCGGCGTGCGCGTCAGCGGCGCCACCGTGCATTTCGTGACCAACGACCTCGACGGCGGCCCCATCGTGGCGCAGGCCGCCGTGCCGGTGCATCCGGACGACAGCGTCGAGACCCTGTCGGCGCGCATCCTGAAGGCCGAGCACGACCTCTATCCGCTGGTCCTGCGCTGGTTCGGCGAACGCCGGGTGCGGCTCGCCGCGGCGAACCGCGTCGTCATCGACGGCGTCGCCGCCGACGCTGCCGTCTTGTGGCGGCCATGACCGTGAACACCATCCGCGTCGACCGCCTGCCGGCGGTACCGTGGAAGAACAAGGGCGGCATCACGCGCGCCATCGCGGCCACGCCGCCCGGCGCCGACTTCGATGTGGCCGACTGGCGGGTCGACATCAGCGACATCGGCCGCGCCGGCCCGTTCTCGACTCTGCCCGGCATCGATCGCATCCTCCTGCCCCTGGGGGCGGGACTGCGGCTTGGCTTCAATGGCGCTGCGCCAGCACCGGTCGAGATCTTCCAACCCATCGCCTTTGATGGCGCCACGCCAACGGCCTGTGACCTGGAGACTGACGGCCTCGTTCAGGCCTTCAACCTGATGCTGCGCCGTGGCCGCTACACCGGCCACGTGCTCTGTTTCCCGGGTTCGGGCCGGGTGCGCGAGTCCGATGGCACGGTCGTGCTCTACGCGGCACGGGGCGGCTTCACCCTGGTCGTGGATGGCGGCCCGCCGGTACCGCTCGATGTCGGGCACGCCGCCGTGCATGCCGACGCAGCCGTGCCCCTGGCCTTCGAGCCCTATCGGCCGTGGTCGATGCTGATTGCCGCCGTCATCCGACCGGCCGCCTGAGGCCCGATGCCACTTCATGGTGAGCCTGTCGAACCATGAAGCGAGCCACGCAGCGCTCCGGTGCGAGGCTTCATGGTTCGACAAGCTCACCATGAAGCTAACTCGGCCCTCGACAAGGGCTTTTCGCCGGCCGTTCGCTTGGTTATAACCCTCTGATGCGGCCCTGCCGCCGACCTATTCTTTGACTGCGTTGGGAAGATCCATGGCCGATTCCGAATTCGACATGCGGCAGCACCGTCAGACGTATGACGGCGTGATGAAGCTCACGGGCTATACGATCCTGGCCCTTCTGATCATCGTGCTCGGCCTGGCCTTCGGCGTCGTCGCCAAGATGGGCTGGTCGGTGATCGTCGCCATGTTCATCGCGCTGATCGCGCTCACCATCGTGGCCGCCATCCGGCGCTGATCACCCGCTATTCCAACAGACGAAAGGCGGCCATCTCGGCCGCCTTTCTTTTTGCGCAGGCGATCGGGCTCAGCCCACCAGCTCGTGGCCGGCGAAGAAGTAGGCGATCTCGATGGCGGCGTTCTCGGGCGAGTCCGAGCCGTGCGCCGAGTTGGCCTCGACCGATTCGGCGAAGTCCTTGCGGATGGTGCCGGGCGCGGCGTTGGCCGGGTTGGTGGCGCCCATGATCTCGCGGTTGCGGGCAATGGCGTTCTCGCCTTCCAGCACCTGCACGACCACCGGGCCCGACGTCATGAACGCGACCAGGCTCTTGAAGAACGGCCGCTCCTTGTGCACGCCGTAGAAGGTCTCGGCCTGGGTCTGGGTCATCCAGATACGGCGCTGGGCGACGATGCGCAGGCCGGCCTCCTCGAAGCGGGCGTTGATCTTGCCCGTCAGGTTGCGACGCGTGGCGTCCGGCTTGATGATCGAGAAGGTGCGCTCCAGCGCCATGGTGGTCTCCATTGTGAGCAGGTGGTCGATTTCGTGGCGCGCGCCTTATAGTGGGTTGGCGCTGGGCAGGCAACCGGGGCTCATTCTCGCACCGATGACAGAAACGACAGAAACGCCGGGCGACAACGATTCCAAGGCGTGAGCGGGTTCTCCTGACCTGACAGAAAAGCGACAGAAAGCGACAGAAAGTCCCGGCATCGCCTGTCGCGTCCGCAACCCATGCGCGACGGCAAAGTGGTTGCGGAAATTGCTGAAATCCGTGCCGCATCGGCTCAGGGTCATCGAACGCTGCTGCCACGACAACAGGCCTGCCCCTGGGTTGCGGTAGCGGATCGGCGGTGTGCCAGGAACGGCGGCGACCGAACGCCCGATATCTCCGGCGGCGAGTACGCGTACCTGCGGCCCATTACAGCGTCAGGTGCGGCACTGACAAGAGTCCAAAAATCGACATCGAAAATTCAGGCGTCCTGTTTCGGTGACGCTGATTCCCTCCCCGCTGCGTGGGTGAGAAAGTTCATTCCCGCGTCCGCCTCAGGGCGCGGCGGGCGGTGCGCTTGGGGCGCGCCGGTGCGCCCGGCACATCCAGCACCTTGCGGATCTCGTCGCGCTTTTCGTGGATCGAGGCGATCACCAGGCCCATGGGCAGGCCGATCTCGACCAGCAGCGCCTCCGACAGTTGCAGGCTGGCTTCGATGGTCTCGGGCACGGCGTCGGTGGCGCCCAGCGCATAGAGCCGGCTGGCGTGCTCGGCATCGCGGGCGCGTGCCACGATCGTGAGATCGGGCCGCTCGGCATGGGCGGCCGCCACGACGCGGCCGACCGCGGCCGGATCGTCCATGGTCGCCACCAGGGCGCGCGCCTTGTCGATGCCGCTGCGGCGCAGGAACTCGGGCCGGCTGGCGTCGCCGAAGTAGATCTTGCGCCCGCCCTGGCGCTCGCGCGTCACCACCTTGGGGTCGGCATCGATGGCGAGGAACGGCACCTCGTGGCGCGACAGCATGTCACCCACCAGTGCGCCGACGCGGCCATACCCGACAATCAGCACCCGCACCTGGTTGTCCTGCGGCGGCGGCTCGAAGGACTCCGGCGCCTCGGTGCGCGCGACGCGCCGTGCGGCGCGCTCGCCCACGCCGCCCAGCACCGGGATCAGCACCATGGTGAGCGTCACCACCACCAGCACGATCCCGCCGGCATCCGCCGGCACCACCTTCAGCCCGATGGCGGCGGTCACCAGCACGAAGGCGAATTCGCCGCATGGCCCCAGAACCAGGGCCGCCTCGCGCGCCACCGACGGCGCCAGCCCCACCATGCGCGCCAACCCGATCATAATCGCCGTCTTGCCGACGACCAGGGCCAGCGCCAGGCCGATCACAACAGGCGCCGCGTCGGCCAGGCGCGCCATGTCCAGCCCGGCGCCGATGGAGACGAAGAACAGGCCCAGCAGCAAGCCCTTGAACGGCTCGATGGTGACCTCGATCTCGCGCCGATACTCGGTTTCCGCCAGCAGCATGCCGGCGATGAAGGCACCCAGCGACATCGAGAGCCCGCTGGCCGCCGTCACCAGCCCGGTGCCGATCACCACCAGCAGGCAGGCGGCCATGAACAGCTCGGTGCTGCGCGCGGCGGCGACGTGGTGAAACAGCGGCCGCAGGATCAGGCGGCCCAGCACGACCAGCACCAGCAGCACCACCGCGGCCGGCACGAAGGCGAACAGCAGCCCGGTGCCGATGCCCGTCCCCTCCCGCGCCCCCAGCATGGCGACCATGAACAGCATGGGCGCCACGGCGAGGTCCTGCAGCAGCAGCACCGCGAAGCTGGCGCGGCCGGCCGGCGCGTTGAGCCGTTTGCGCTCGGCCAGCACCGGCAGCACGATTGCGGTCGACGACAGCGCCAGCGCGGCGCCGAACACGGCACTGGCCGCCGGCGACTGGCCCAGCGCATAGGCCGCCGCACCAATGGCCAGCGCCGAGACCGCGACCTGCATCGAGCCCAGCCCGAACACCAGCCGGCGCATGGTCACCAGGCGCTCCCACGACAGCTCCAGCCCGATCATGAACAGCAGGAAGACGACGCCGAACTCGGCCAGGTGCGCAATGCGGTCGACGTCGGCGATGGTGACGTAGCCCAGCCAGCGATAGTCCGCCGCCAGCCGGCCCAGCCCATGCGGCCCCAGCGCGATGCCGGCGGCGAGAAAGCCCAGCACCGGGCTGATGCGCAGCCGATGGAACAGCGGCACGACCAATCCCGCCGTCCCGAGGAACAGCAACGCGTCTTTGTAGGGCTCCAGATCGAGGGCCATGGCCGATGGTAACGGAAAAAATCACCTGGCCCATGCTTTAACACCGCGCCGACGTATATCCGGCTATAAAATCGCCCTCCCGAATCGCGTGACAACAATGACAACAATCACAACAATTCATCGTTGGGTACACCCCACGGGTGAGACGAAGACATGCGGACGGGTTGACCGGTGCGGTAAGTGCGCCGCACGGCAGACCACTGACGGCGATAACGGCAACCGTCCGTCACGACATGAAGAGCGTCCTCGGCGACAGGAAGGCGTGATCAAGGCCCCATATGTATCGGCACCCTGGGGCCGACAACGGAACGAAAATCGACAACCCATCTTTATTTTCGTGTGCCGCCGACCACCTTGGTCCGCACCGCCCGCCGCGTCAGCTGACGTGACCCTTTCCTGCGCTTACACGGACGCTGGACGATGGCCAAGCTGAACGCGGCGGCGTGACGCCAGCGCTCCCCGCTCGGCTTGCAGAAACGCTGCGGCTTCGGCCGGCATGCCGCCGGCGACGACGGTGCCGGCACCAAGCAACCGCTGGCGCAAAGCAGGCTCAGCGATCACCGCGCTCAGCGCCTGGTTCATCCGCAGCACAACGTCGAGTGGCATCGCCGCAGGCATCGCCATCACCGTCCAGACGATCGTCGTGAAGCCCGGCGCGCCACTCTCGCCCACCGTTCGGCACATCGGGCATCAAATTCCAGCACAAACGACCCGAGCACGGCGACCGGCCGCGATCTGAGGTGGCCTTTACCGAGTGTACAGCGCACGATCGGCTCCGTCGATCGCGCTTGGCATCTCTCGGCCTCCTCCACTGCCCGGACTATCAACCGCCACGCGTTCCAACAATGATGATGGCGGGCAGCATGATACCTTCAAAAGTGAACACAGGCGGCGACGCACTCAAGGTTGGTATACTGCCCTCCGGCAGACCGTTTGGAATTGGAATAGAGGCGAAGCTGGGGAAACTACCTACGGTTCCGAGGGACTGACCCACGTTGTAGTACACCGTCGTCCCAGTTGCGTGGCTTTGATGAGTAAGGGCTCCCGCCGGCCCGTTGTAGACGTCCCTGTAGAGGAAGCTCCCATCCGCATTGTATGTGTAGGTATCAGATATTTCTCCCTGCCAGGTGGTTCTAAACGTCGTGCCATTGTCATTAATACCTTGTCGGTACCAACGCTGCCCATCGAGACTGTTGAAGTCCGTATACGAGGACCAAGGCCTCGTCCCGTCGGCATCCCATACCGTTCGATACGTAAAACCGTCGTCGTTGACGCCTTCACGGGTGACCAAATTGCCGTTGGGGTCGTACGTATCGGTGAGAGACTGCCAATCCTGGCTGTCATACGGGTCGAAAGAGTGGCGCGTGCGCCAACCATTGTCGTAGAAGTGCTCGTATCCGGTCCACGTGCCCGTCGCGTCGTAGCTGTTGCTGCCTCCGGACAGTCCCTGAGAGGTCGTATTGTGTGGATCGAACCACTGCTGATATCGCCGGCCGTCGTCGTAGTACCAATCGTGATTGGTTAACCCGCCATTGGCGTCGTGGCTGATGCTCTGCAGGCGCCAAGACTGTGCGTTGTGAGGATCCTCGATGTACTGCGTGTTCACGCCAGTATCGAATTGCCACGTGCTCCCGACCTTGACACCCGTCGCATCGAAAACCTCGTCGCGCCACACCCAGTCCTGGTTCCCCTGGACATCGAAAAACTGATTCCTGGCCGTGCCATTGTCGTAGCGCATGTCGCGCTCGGTCCAGGCACCAGCCGCGTTGAACCTGTCCGTATACTGCTGCCAAGCCTCGGTGCCATTGGCATCATAGGCTATCCGGTCGATCCGGCCGTCGTCGTAGTACCAATCGTGATTGGCCAAACCGCCATTGGCGCCGTGACTGATGCTTTGCAGGCGCCAGGATTGCGCGCCGTGAGGATCCTCGATGTACTGCGTGTTCACGCCAGTATCGAATTGCCACGTGCTCCCGACCTTGACGCCCGTCGCATCGAACACTTCGTCACGCCACACCCATTCCTGGTTGCCCTGGACATCGAAGAACTGATTCCTAGCCGTGCCGTTGTCGTAGCGCATATCGCGCTCCGTCTCCCGGCCTGTCGGGTCGAAGATCTGAGTGCGCGACGTCCAGAGCTGATTGTTCTGCGTATCAAATGTCGTGTCTTCCACTACTCCCGTGTCATACGTGACCTCACGAGAGGAGACTGTCCCATCGGCAGTCACGGCAACTTGTGTTGTTGACCAAGACTCAACGCCGTCAGCATCTGCATACAGAATCAGTTTTGTCCCATCCGGATTGTCCTGAAGGCTCCCACGGTAGGAAGACTCCTGCCACGGCAGATCGTCGCGTCTTTGAAGGCGAATCTCACGACGTTGGTTCAGCGTATCCAGCAAAATTGGATCAACAACTTCCTGCGGCGGAAATCCTGGAAGGTCCATCGCCCAACCGACAACCTGACCATTGGATCCATAGATGGGCCTATATCCGTCTATGGAATTCGGGTTGCCCGCAAATGACTTCGTGTCCCCTGTCGTAAAATACTGGAGTGCGCGTTCCGCGATCTCAGCCTTGATAGCCAAGGGCACCTGAGCATCAAAGCCAGCCCAAATTTGATTGAGGATATTTTCGCCTGTATTGCCAAATTTCGCCATTGTATCAAACAATGCCCGAGCATTGATGGCGATAAACTTCTCCAGTTCCTGCGGGTTGGCAGCGATTTTCGAGCCTACGGTCACACCGTCAGAGAGAACTACGTTCCAAAAGTAGAATGCGCCAGCCCATCCGCCGATCGACTGGTGCCCGACACTGACCGCCGTAAGGGCGTCCTGCGGAATAATCTGCGCGACGGATGGCACCGTACCGTTTCGGATAATCTCTCGGAAAATATTGAACCCTATTGCATCTGAATTGGCCTGAACCTGTGCCTCGCGGCCTGTCGCATCCCCACTAAATAGCCCATCCCAAACGAAGCCCAATCGCGTCACTTGACGAATGAACGCATTGGATGCACTCAGGGGATCATTACTATTGATCTCCGCAGCCTCCTTGAAGAAGAATTTGATATTAATGTCGATCGAGGGATCATCCTTGATGAACTCATAGATCAATCGGTATCCCTTGTAGTAATCTTTCGTCCCATTTCCTGTTTCGGACATCAATCTGCTGTATTGAGCGGGCGTCAATGGTATTTCACCTGCCATGGAAACCTCCCAATGAGTCAGAGTGTGTTCGTGAATGTGCTATGGCGTTTGCGCCGCTTGCCGCCAAGAAGCAACCAGTTCGCGTACACTTCTCACGATCGCGTGCCAGTCCGACAGCGCGTTTCGAGGAAACTGTAAGCGAACGGCGAGCTCTTCCGGCATCAGATAGACTTCGCCCTGGCAGTTAGGATGGCCTGTGCTGAGGCGAGGATGCGTACACCAGAACAGCCCAAGAGGATCGGTGCCATCGATAGTGCGATAATCCAAGACATGCTCTGGCTGATCGGCAGGCCTGTTGTGTTGCCAGAAGCGGATGAGGCCAAAGGCCTCGCGCTCAAACGAATAGGACGTGATCCCTGCAAGCGATACGACGTTCTGGAATTGTTTGGCCGGTGAAACGTATTGAGGATCATCGAGTTTGACGGCTCGCAAAAAGATCACATTGACGATATACGAACCTCGAGGTGGCGTGGGGCGCCCCGCCTCGGGGGGTTGAAAGCCGGAATAGCTATATGGTGCGACTTCCGGCCACCGTCGATCCGGCATCCAGAACTGAAAAGTGAGCGCCGGACGTTCAGTGATCCGATGCCGAGCAGCGGGATCTGGCCAGATGTATCCTGCCGGTATTCGCAATTGAATCCCGCTGACGCTAATCGAAAACGGCTCGTCAAGTGGGATCCCTTGCCAAGTCTTTGTTCTTGTCTGTGCCAGGCCATTGGAAGTGGCGCCCCAGACCAGCACAAGCAGCGTACAGATGATAGTCCCGACGCATTGGCGGACAGCGTTGCCGGGGCAATACGGCAGTTCTCGCAGGCTTGGGCGTGATTCGGATTCGAGCATCGGGAAGAATTCAATCATCGCTCCCTCAAGCTCTCATGCCCGACCCGTCGGATCGGCGACAGCAGGTAGTCGATCACCGTGCGGTGGTCCGTCTTGATTTCCGCCATCAGCGCCATGCCGGCGCCCAGCGGCAGCTTGCGGCCATCGACGTCGATCGTGTTGCGCAGCAGCGCGATGCGGGCCGGATACAGCAGGCCCTTCTTCCCATCCTGCACCGCGTCGCGCGAGATCGACAGCACCTTGCCGGGAATCGTACCGTAGCGCGTGAACATGAAGGTCTCGAGCTCAGCTCGGCGTCCTGCCCATGGGCAACCATCGCCGGAATTGCGTTCCCGACGATGGTGAGTAAATACTTTCTATTCTTCAAATGCAGCACTCCTTAGCCGCTATTGACGAAATTCGTGTCAGCGTCAAATGGAACGAGGAGTTCCAGCAGGTTGAGCGGATCGGTGAAGTACTTGAACAGGAAATTCCCAATACCGAAGCCGACGCCACTGGAAGCCCTGAACCGTTCTTGTGATGTAGAGCCATCGTCATTGACAGTGTCCCGGATGACCAAATAATCCTGAGCGTTGTAGTGCTCAGTGATTGATCTCCAGTTCACCGTGTTGTGCGGATCGAAGTTGGTCCGCGTCCAGCGGTAGTCATCTCCGAAGACTTCTCGGGTCATGCGAGCGCCGGTCTGGTCATAGTTCTCCACCACCCCGCGCCACGGCTGTGCATTGTACGGATCGTGCCATTCCTGGAACGTCCAGCCGTCGGAGTACCCACCACTTACCCGGGTCAACTGTCCGTTCTGATCTCGGGTATCGATTTTCCAAGACCAGTATCTGACGTCTGGCATGTCCCGCCACTGGCCTTGAAACGTCGTCCCGTCATCCCATACCCCGTTTTGGGTGGTCCACTGTCCTGACGCGTTGTAGTTGAGCACGCGCGACGACCAGGCCTGTGTATTGGCTGGATCCCATTGCCAATGATCGCGCCGGCCGTCGTCATAGTACCGGATGCCGTCCGTGTTCCGACCACTCGCGTCGAAGAGCTCGCTGTACGACGACCACGGCTGGTTGTTGTTGACGTCGAACACGTTCCGATTGCGCCCGCCGTCATCGCGGTACCAAACATCCTCCGTGTGCTGGCCACTCGCATTGTAGTACTCACTGTACGATGACCAGGGCTGGTTGTTGTTGAAATCGAACACGTTCCGGTTACGTCCACCGCCGTCGTGGTACCAGATGTCCTCCGTGTGCTGTCCGCTCGAATTGTAATATTCGGTATACGATGACCAAGGTTGGGTGTTTTGGGAGTCGACTACGGTCCGAAAGCGCCGGCCATCATCGTAGAACCACTCATACCCAGCCCATGCACCCGCCGCGTCATACGAATTGCTGCCGCCGGATAGACCGTCGGGGTTCGTGTTGTGCGGATCGTACCAGCGCTGATAGCGCCGCCCGTCGTCATAGAAGTGCTGATACTCTACGTGCGCACCCGTCCAGTCGTACGTATTGCTGCCGCCGGAAAGACCCTCAGGGTTCGTGTTGTGCGGGTCGTACCAGCGCTGATAGCGCCGCCCGTCGTCATAGAAGTGCTGATACTCTACGTGCGCACCCGTCCAGTCGTACGTATTGCTGCCCCCAGATAGGCCATCCGGGTTCGTGTTGTACGGATCGTACCAGCGCTGATATCGCCCGCCGACGTCATAGTAGTGCTCATATCCCATCCACGTACCTGCCGCGTCGTACGTGTTGCTGCCCCCGGACAGACCATCAGGGGTCGCATTGTGTGGATCAAACCACTGCCGATAGGTTCCGCCGTCGTCCTTCAATTGGTCGCGCTCAACCCGGGCGCCCGTCGCATCGTACTTGTCCGTGTACTCCCGCCAGGGCTGGTTGTTGGCGACGTCATAGAATGTCTTGTCAACCCGGCCATCATCGTAGTTCCGCCAGAGCTGGTCCAAAGCGCCCGCCGGGGTTCGGATCTCGTCAAGGCGAGACCAGTTCTGCGTATTGTACGCGTCCAGAATGTAGAGACCGTTCCAGCCGTTGTCCCACCGCAGGACAAAACTCGTCTTCACACCGGCCGCGTCGTATCTGTCTTCACCCCACGCGAGACCATTCGGATCGGTGTTGTAGGCGTCCAGCCACCGCTCCGCGCGCGTGCCGTCGTCGTACCACCACGTCGTCTTTGTCGGAACGCCGTTCGCGTCACGCGTTTCTTCGCGCCGGATCCAGTTCTCGGCGTTGGCGACGTCATAAGTCGTTGCCAGTGACGTTCCGTCGTCATTCAACACGGTCGCGGAAGTGATGTTCCCCGCCTGATTCATGGAGGCAGATTGCGATTGCCAAGTCTGGGTTGCCGCAACGTCATACATCGTTGCAACGGAGGTTTCAGTGGTCGCTGTATATGTCCGGACGTGCTCACCAAGCAGTGCCCCTGCTGCCGTGTAGCTCGTCAATCGAACAATTATGTTGCCGGTTACAGGGTCAATCGTCCTCGACACCGCATCGGTCCTGACTCCGTCTGCATCTTTGTACGTCGCGAGAGAGACGTTCCCGGCCTGGTCATAGTCGTACTCGACAATCGATTTGACGGCGCCTGTGTGGTCCCGCTCGATCGATGTGACTACTCTGCCGTTGGGGTCAGTGATCTCTTCGATGGAGCCACTCCGCTTTGGAGGTCCTACAGGTCCTGTCCGCTCGAATTGATCCAGAGCGTCTCTCAGAATTGGCCATTGCGCGGCCGGAAACCTGGCGGCACCTGTCGGATTGAGTGGACCCAATAAAGGGAACTTAAACATGTGACTGTACAAAGGCCGTGTTACGATTCCAGCGGCCTCCAAAGCTTCCCAAACAAATTCGATGCAGCTGTTCTTCTGAACGTCATAAGTCGTGAAGCCATTGGCTTGGGGGTTTGTCCCAAATCTTGCCAAAGCCTCAAACTGCTCGGCTGTAATTTTAACTGTTCGCCGTTGAATGCTAGGCCCGTGGTAGTTTGTGACATCGTTGTCATATATCTTGCCCGGACCCACGAAGCCATCAGGAAGGCCTGACGTCTCAGGGCCAAACCCATAGGAAAGTGGCGGACTACCGTCGCCTTTGTCGATAACATACCACGTGTGACCACCGAAGGACGAACCTGCAGTTGGCGGGTTCCCACCGGTGGCGTTGTGCATTGGGGTTCCGGCAGGAGCTACATAGATCGTGAGAGTCGGGTCAGCCACGGCAACCTCCTCATTTAGTCGGTGTACTGCACTCTTCCATCGTAAGTAACGGCCAAACTGGTCGGAATGCCGTCAAAATCCGGGATTCTTGTCGTCGTTCTTGCGCGCATCTCATAGATCCCTCTCTCCAATGAGAGTTCGGCGATCAAGCGTCCGTAGTTTCCAGAGGTGCTAGTAGGGCCCAATAGTTGATAGATGCGTCCCTGCACTGGAACCATCTCGTCAAAAATTAATTGGCGCGCTGTTCTTTCGACTATGCGTTCAATTTTGAATTGAACAGGAATAACGACGCCCGGCGCGTAGTAGCGACCGTCTGGAAATCTTTGCCCGGTGCCGATAAGTCTTTGTATCCGATCTGCTTCAGCTAGAGTTACGTAGTTAACTTCAATAACAAACTGATATTGCCTTTTCCGCTTTATCTCGAATTTCTCAGTGATGGAGCTTTCAGGCTCGCTGATATCAAACCTGAATCTGGTGTGTGGCTGCGGTAGATTCGTTTGACCAACCGCTGGCACCGCAGTCCAGAGCACAGCCAGAAATCCAATGAATCCGCATGTCACTCTTCTAGCCGCATCGCGTAAACTACGGCGAAAGCATGCCGGCGAGTACGGGAGCTTAGCTTGGACGACCGCAATCATCGTTCCCTCAAGCTCTCGTGCCCGTACCGCCGGATCGGCGACAGCACGTAATCAATCACCGTGCGGTGGTCGGTCTTGATCTCCGCCGTCAGCGCCATCCCGGCACCCAGCGGCAGCTTGCGGCCATCGACGTCGATCGTGCTCCGCAGCAGCGCGATGCGGGCCGGATACAGTAGGCCCTTCTTCTCGTCCTGCACCGCATCGCGCGAGATCGACAGCACCTTGCCGGGGATCGTGCCGTAGCGCGTGAACATGAAGGTCTCGAGCTTCAGTTCGACGTCCTGCCCGGCCTCGACGAACCCGATGTCGCGGTTGGCCAGCTGGACCTCAACCTCCAGCTTCGCCTCGGCCGGTACGATCGACATCAGTGCCTGCGCTGGCGTCACCACGCCGCCCAGGGTGTGCACCGCCAGCTGCTGCACTACACCGTCGATCGGTGCCGTCAAGGTCTGCACGTCGCGGCGCTGTTCGGCCTTGCGCAGTTCCTCCTCCAGGCCGGCGATCTTGCGCTCGGCCTCCACCCGCTGCCCCAGCACCGTCTTGGCGTACTCCGCCTCGGTCTGCTGGCGCTGCCGGTGCAGCGCCTCCAGGCCGGCCGCGAGCTCCTCGCGGCGCTGGCGCAGCGCGCGCAGTTCGTGGCGCATCTCGACCAGCTGCTGTTTCACCTCCAACGCGATCAGCTTGGAGCCATTGCCGGTCGACGCCAACTGATCGCGCGCATCGGAGCGCTCCTTCAACAGCGGCAACGCCTGCTCCAGTTTGGCGATGCCGATTTCCGCGGTTGCCTGCTCGGCACGGCGCTTGGTGACCTCGGCATCGAGCACCGCCAGCTTCGCCCGGTACTCGTTCACCTGGTTCAGCAGCAGCGTGCGCTGCAGGTCGGCCTGCGCCGGCGGCGTGCCCTCCGGCGCCTGGAAGCGTGCCAGCGGATCATCAGGTGCCAGCGCTGCCGCCAGTCGTGCCAGTTCCAGGCGCGCCGACGCCAATTCAAGGGCCAGACGGCGGGCGTCAGCGACGGTCGCTGTCGGGTCCAGTTCGATCAGGACGTCGCCGGCCTTCACCGTCTTGCCGTCCTGGACATGGATCGCACGCACGATCCCCGCTTCCAGGGGTTGGATGGTCTTGGTCTTGCCGGTCGGCACCGTCTTGCCCTCGGCGATCGCCACGACGTCGAGCTCGCCGATCAGCGACCACCCCAGGCCGACGGCCAGCAGTGCCGAGAGGCTCCAGAACATCGCCCGCGCCGTGGGCGAGGCTGGCGTCTCCAGCACCTCTACAGCGGCTGGCAGAAACTCCGTCTCGTCACGCGAGCGCCGCGGTGGCGGCGGCTGGGTGCGCTCCTCGGCCAGCGCCGCTCGGCCCACGGTGAACAGCCGGCGGAGGCCTTCAAACGCCATCGGTCGGACTCGCTGAGAACATCCTCCCCAGCTTCGCTGGGGAGGTGGCCCGAAGGAGCGGAGGGGAAGCGACGTGGTACTGGTAACAGAGACCATGTCGGGTCCCCCTCCGGCCTTCGGCCACCTCCCCCACTGCGTGGGGGAGGATGAGGTCACACGGCATGGAGGCCTCCCGCTTGTTGGCGCAGCATGGCGGCGAAGCGGCCGGATTGGCGCATCAGCTGGTCAGGCGGCCCATCCTCGACGATCTGCCCGTTCTCGATGGTCAGGATGCGATGGGCATTGCGCACGGCGGACAGGCGATGGGCGATGATCAGCACCGTGCGGCCCCGGCAGATGCGTTCCATGTTGGCCTGGATGGCGGCCTCCGATTCGACATCGAGCGCGCTGGTCGCCTCATCGAAAATCAGCACTCGGGGATTGCGGATCAGCGCGCGGGCGATCGCGATGCGCTGGCGCTGGCCACCCGACAGGGTGGCGCCGCGCTCGCCCACCAGGGTGTCATAGCCCTGCGGCAGGGCCGAGATGAATTCGTGGGCGCCGGCCAGTTCGGCCGCGGCGATCACCTGCGGCAGCGGCAGACCGGGGTCGGCCAACGCGATGTTGTCTCGGATGGAGCCGGAAAACAGCATGCTTTCCTGCAGCACGGTGCCGATCAGCCGGCGCAGCGACGCCGGGTCGATCAGCGACAGATCAAGCCCGTCGACCGTGATCTTGCCGCGTTCGGGCATGTAGAGCCGCTGCACCAGCTTGGCGAGCGTGCTCTTGCCCGACCCCGACGGCCCGACGATGCCCACGACCTGTCCCGCGGCAAGCGTCAGCGACACGTCGCGCAAGACCTCGGGCCCGTCCACAGCATAGCGGAACGTCACATGGTCGAAGCCGATCTGCCCCTTGAGCGTCGGCAAGGACTGTTGGCCAGCGCCGGCGCCCGGCTCGGGCCGGGTATTGAGGATGTCGCCCAGCCGCTCGACCGACAGCCGCGCCTGCTGAAACTCCTGCCACAGCTGGGCAATGCGCAGGATCGGCCCGCTGACGCGGCCGGACAGCATGTTGAAGGCGACCAGTTCGCCGACGGTCAGTTGGCCGTCGATCACCATCTTGGCGCCGAACCACAGGATCAGGGCCAGCAGCACCTTGTTGATGAGCTGCGCCAGCTGGCCGGCCACGTTGCCCAGGTTGCCGACGCGGAAGGCCGCCTTCACGTACGCCGCCAGCAGTTCCTCCCAGCGGTGCTGCATCTGCGGCTCGACAGCCATGGCCTTGACCGTCTCGATGCCGGTGATGCGCTCGACCAGGAAGGCCTGGTTCTCGGCGCCGCGGTTGAACTTGTCGTCCAGCCGCTGCCGCAGGACCGGCGTCACGGCCAGGGACAGGCCGACATAGAACGGGATCGCCGCCAGCACGATCCAGGTCAGGAACGGGCTGTACAAAAACATCACGGCGATGAAGACGATGGTGAAGACGAAGTCCACGGCCACCGTCACAGTCGAGCCGGTCAGGAAGTTGCGGATGTTCTCCAGTTCGCGCACACGGGCCACGCTGTCGCCCACCCGGCGTGCCTCGAAATAGCCCAGCGGCAGCCGCAGCACGTGCTTGAACAGGCGGGCGCCCAGCTCCAGGTCGATCCGGTTGGTGGTGTGGGAGAACAGATACGTGCGCAGAGCGCCGAACAGAGCCTCGAAGATCGCCACGGCCAACAGGGCGAACACCAGCACGTCCAAGGTCGACAAAGTGCGGTGGACCATCACCTTGTCGATCACCACCTGGAAGATCAGCGGCGACACCAGGCCCAGCGACTGGATAACAAATGATCCCAGCAGCACTTCGCCGAACAACCGGCGGTATTTGACGACGGCGGGGATGAACCAGCTGATATCGAAGCGGCGGTCGGCGCCCACGAGGTCGGCGCGCGTGGTGATCAGGATCAGTTGGCCCGACCAGTCCGCCTCGAAATCCGCTTTGGGCACGGAGCGCGGCGGCGCATCGAGCCGGTCCCCGACCAGGGCGGCTTCCTGCCCCGCCTGGTGGCGTACCGCTGCCAGCACGCAGTAGCGGCCGTCGCGCAGAATGGCGATCGCCGGCAGGGGAATGTTCCGCAGGCGCGCCCATTGGCTCGATGTTTTACGGCTTTTCAGGCCCGATTGGCGGGCCGCCCGCAGCAGCTCTGTATCGTTGAGCGGACGATCGGGCCGGCCGAACTGGTGTTTCAGTTGTCCGACATCGACGGCACGCCCCTTGATGCGCAAGGCCAGGGCCAATGCCGCCAAGCCGGTGTCACTGACCTGAGAACTGCCAAGCGAAACGGAATCCCCAACGGACGACGCTAGCACCATTTGTACGACTGAAGCTCCCCACCCCGCAGTTGCAGGAAAGCAGTATTACAAACTCTGTGCGCGTGAAAACTGAGTCAAAACACCGGTTGCAATCGTGACCCCTTTGTCACGCTCTTCAGAATCGGTCCTGACTCGATCGTCATGACATCGGTCGGTATCCGCCAGCGTCGAGGGACCATGCTATAGAGTCACTCTCGACCAAGTCCGATGGTCGAGTTGGGGGGATTGCGATGGCCAGCCAACGGCAGCTGCTATGGATCGGCGTAACCCTTTGGGCAGCACTGTCTTTCACTTGGGCTACCGCTCACGCCCAGCCATTGTCCCGCGACAAGGTCGTCGCTGCCCTGCCCGCTTTGGAGGCCCTGGCGCGGCAGGTGATCGAGAGCGGCGGCGTGCCGGGCCTTGCCATCGCCGTCGTCCACAATGACGAGGTCGTCTACCTCAAGGGCTTCGGCCATCGAGACGTCGGCAAGGCCGACGTTGTCGACGCCGATACGGTGTTCCAGATCGCCTCGCTTTCCAAGCCGGTCTCCTCGACCGTCGTGGCGGCCGTGGTCAGTACGGGCAAGATCGGTTGGGAGTCGCGCATCGCCGATCTCGACCCAGCGTTCCAACTGCGCGATCCCTACCCGACCGCGGCGCTGACGGTGCGCGATCTCTTTGCCCATCGCAGCGGCCTGCCGGGAACCGCGGGTGACGATCTCGAGGATATCGGCTTCGGCCGTGCCGAGGTGCTGCAACGTCTGCGCCTGGTGGCACCGTTGTCGAGCTTCCGCGCCGGCTATTCCTACAGCAATGCCGGATTGACGGAGGGTGCCGTCGCCGCCGCCAAACCGACGGGCAAGTCCTGGGAGAGCGTGGCCGAGGAGATGCTCTATCGGCCGCTCGGCATGACCGCAACCAGCTCGCGTCATGACGATTTCATCGCGCGCACCAATCGTGCCGCACTGCATATCAAGGTCGACGGCGCCTGGGCGGCGAAGCTCAAGCGCAATCCCGACATGCAGGCCCCGGCCGGCGGCGTCAGTGCCAGCGCCCGCGACCTGGCGCAATGGATGCGGTTGGAACTCGCCGACGGCATGTACAACGGCCAACGGCTGATCGCCGCCGCGGCGCTGGAGGAGGCGCGCGTGCCGCTCATGGCGCGCGGCGTCAATCCCGTCACCGGCGGCGCGTCATTCTATGGCCTGGGATGGAACATCGAGTTCGGCCGCCACGGCCTCGCCCGCGGCCACGCCGGCGCGTTCAGCGTCGGCGCGCGCACCGTCGTGACGCTCTATCCCAAGGCCAACCTGGGCATCCTGGTCTTGTCCAACGCGTTTCCCACCGGCGTTCCCGAAGGCTTGTCGGACAGCGCCGCCGACCTCGTCTTCACCGGAAAGGTAGAAAAGGACTGGATCAAGCCGTGGAACGACGTGTTCGGCGGGCTGTTCGGTCCGGCGGTCGCCGCCGCCAAGGCGGCGTACGGCACACGCCCCGCACCGGCCACGCCGCCGCTGCCACCGGCCGCCTACGCCGGCCGCTATGCCAATGCCTATGTCGGCGACGCCGTCGTCACCGACCGCAATGGCGTGCTCACCTTGTCGGTTGGACCCGGCGGCGGGCGCAGCTATGCGCTGACGCACTTCGATCGGGACCTGTTCCTGAGCTTCCCCTCCCCCGAGCTGCCCGACATGCCGTCGGCCGTACGCTTCACGATCGGTCCGAACGGCAAGGCCGCCGAGGTAACGATCGACTCGTTGAACGACTGGGGGATGGGAACGCTGAAGCGCAGCGACTAGAGCGGTTCGTCGCTTGATGGAAACGGCAGGTCGAGTCGGCCGCCACCGTCATCCTGAGCGAAGCGAAGGACCCTGCGGTGCGCCGACCGCACCGGCTCACATGTGCGGAATGAAGAATTCACCACGGAGGCACAGAGGACACAGAGTTCTCCACCCGGCTACGCCGACCACAAGGACTGAAACGGCGCATGGTGGTGTGGGCACACGCTGGGGGCGCGACTCCGTCGCGCGCCTTCGTCTGGATCGACGCATGACGCGCCACAGAGTGGCGCGCCCCAGCGTATGATCGAGCCACCTTGGCCAGTTTCCTTTCAGAACAATCTTCGCGCGCGCCGAAGGTGCGCCATGGCCTTATCTCTGTGTGCCTCTGTGTTCTCTGTGCCTCCGTGGTGATTTCTTCCTCCTCATGACCGCGCGTTCGCGCGGGCCGACGCACCGCAGGGTCCTTCGCTGCGCTCAGGACGACAGTAGCGGTTGATTCCATCAAACGATGAACTGCTCCAGCGTCGGACGAGGCGGCTCGCCCTACCTTGCGGAGCGCGGCAGCGTGGTGCGACGCGCTGAGGAACCTTCGCTGCGTTCAGGATGACGGCAAAGGCCGTATGCGATCGCCCTGCCCCGCCTCAGGTGCTCTCGTTCGACAGCACGCCGCCGAATACCTCCCAGCTCTCGCCCTTGAAGCGGACCATCTGGATGGCCTGGATCGGGTAGAAATCGGTCGGGCTGGTGTTGATTTGGATGCCCGGCAGCAGCATCGGCACCTCGAAATTGCGCAGGCTCGCCGCCTGCTTCATCACGTTGGCCCGGGTGAGATCATCGCCGCAGCTCTCGAGAACCTTATGCAACGTGTACGTCATCGAATAGGCCGTGACGAAGTTGAAGTCGGCGAGATTGCCGCCGGGAACGTATGTCTCCATCCAGGCGCGCCACACCTTCACGTCGTCGTCGTTCGCGAACCGCTGGTCGGTCGGATCCTTGCGGTAGAACGCCGACAGGATGCCCTGGCTGTTGGCATATCCAGCCGGTTTGATCACGGCCGCCACCGACGTCGACACGTTGTTGAGGTAATGTACCGGTTTCCAGCCGATGTCGGCCACCTTGCGGATCGCCTGGGCGGCCGCTTTCGGTGACGCGATGTTGAAAAAGACGTTGGCGTCCGACCCGCTCAGCTGGATCACCTGCGAATCGACCGTCGGATCGGTGACCTCATAGGCCACATGCTTGACGATCCTGCCCACCTCCGTGTGCAGCCCCTCGCGGAACCCCTCGTAGTAGTCCTTGCCGTAGTCGTCGTTCTGCATCAACACCGCGATGCGGGCATCCTTGACGGTGGACAGGATGTGCGACGCATAGATCACCGCCTCGGTGTGGTAGTCGGGGGTCCAGCCCATCGTCCACGGAAACGCCTTGGGCTTGCCCCACTTCGAGGCGCCCGTGGCCACGAACAGCTGCGGGACGCGCTTGGCGTTCATGTATTTCTGGATCGCCGTGTTGCATGCCGTACCCAGCGGCGCGAACAGCAGCAGGACCTTGTCCTGCTCGACGAGCTGGCGTGCCGCCTCGACCGTTTTGGGCGGGCTGTAGCCGTCATCCAGCGATATGAACCTGATCTTGCGGCCGTTGATGCCACCCCGGTCATTGACCATTTTCCAGTAGGCATCGTAGCCGCGGCCCAGCGCGCCATAGGCGGATGCCGGACCGCTGTAGGCACAGATGTTGCCGATCTTGATTTCGGTATCCGAAGCGCCCTCGTCGTACTTTCCTTTACGTCCATGCGCCACGCCGGCCGCCAGCAACGCCGCGCTGGCCGATGCACTCGCCACAAATCCCCGTCTGGATGTGCGCATGGTTGTCCTCCCTGATCGCCCTCCGGCGAGCCCTCTCCAGCCGCGCAGCGGGGAGGGCAAAATTCACGCCATCGCGGTACGCCACGCCGTATCGCGCTGCGAGGGCCGTCGATGCAGGCGGCCGTCGAGCAGCGCGCGGGCCTTCGCCGGCTCGCCGCCCTTCATCCAGGCCACCAGCAGCGTATCCTCGACGATCTCCCGCTGGGCATGGCTGCCCCCGATGCGCACCACCTCGGCGGCGACCGGCTCCAGGATGCGGGCGCAGCCCTGGTAGTCGCCGTCGATGAAGGCACGCGCCGCGCGGCAGATCGCCGGCACCACCGGCCCGGCGGCCAGCTTGCCGTCCCTGACCCGCGTTTCCAGCGTCTCGATGCGCTGATCGAGACTGGCGCGGTCACCGGTCACGGCCGACACCATCGCCATGTGCACGTCGGCGAAGGTCACGCCGGCTTTAGGGAAGGCACGTCCGGCATAGGTGGCCACATCGTCCCATGCATTCCTGGGAACAGCATGGCCGTACACGCCAAGCCGCCACAGCAAGGCGGCGCCGTCGGTGACGACATTGATCGGCGGCGCGGCCGAAACCTTGGGCTGGATACGCTCGGCATAGATGGCGAACGCCCGCGCACCGTCACCCTGCTCCAGCGCCAACAGCGCCTGATGCCAGGAGATGTGGCCGTGCAACAGCCCGCTGCGATCATAGCCCGGCAGCCAATCGGCGATCAGCGCTTCAGCATCGGCGGTCGAGCCGTCCTCGAACATCGCGTGCGCCAGGGCATGCGCGCCATGCGCATTCTCGCGCCGACGCTCGAAGCCGCGCTCGGTGAGCTGGCGGCCGGCACCGACGCTGCCGTTCTCGGTGTACGACCAGCCGAGATAGATCAGGAACCACCAGTCGTCGCCATAGTGGCGGGCGTACCGCTCGCACAGATCGACACGCGCCTGGTCGTGATCGGGCATGCCGGAAAACGCGAACAAGCCGAACGCACCCAGCGGCAGCGAGAGGATGAAGGCATCACGCGGCCACGTCTCCAGATGGGCCAGGGCCTGTTTCAACGAAGCGGCTGACTGGCCTTCCATGCCCAGCGCCAGGATCTCGACATGACTCTTTTCGCGCGCCGTGCCGTTGGCCGCGACCAGCGCACGCGCCGCCGCGATCCCGGCCTTGGCCTCGGCCCCGCGGGCATAGAGAAAGTGCTCGCGCGCACGGGCGGCATGGGCCAGCGCGAAATCGGGATCGGCCGCGATCGCTTTGTCCAAGGCCTCCGCCGCGCCCGGCCACGCCGCCAGCATGCAGTCGATGCCGTTGCGGTAAGCCGCAGCCGCGGTCTCGGACGACGTCGAAAGCGGCAGACCGTAACGGTCGAAAGAGGCCATGTGCGCGGCTCCAGATGTGGTCGATGGAGAGTCTCCAGACGATCCATTGTGCGCACGAAACGCAGAGAGTCCAACGTCCTTTGCACACAGGTGCGATGACCGATGCCGGCATGACGGCGCATCGGCACTGGCGATGTTTTTGTTGACGCATCACGCCGTGACCGGCTCAATCAAAAGATCTTTAATCCTGGTCTTCGATCTTCAATTTCAATTTTGTGCAAGTTGGGAGTTGCGCGTTGGCGAGATGAGTGCCGGTTGCGCTGAATGCAGCGCGATCCAGACGCCGCCGCTTCACAGCATTTCACCGCGGCTGAACGGGCACGAACGACAAAAAAGCTGTCCATGCCGGCACACTCAAAGCGTTGGCCTTGAGCATGCCGTGGTGTTGTCGCGCGGATCGCGGCCTTCTCTGGCCAAAGACGGGCGCGCGAAGGGCTCGGAGCACACAGTCAGTGGAGTACGGGTATGGGACAACGGCGGAAATCGACGATCGTGAACCCGGCGCCGACCCCGGCCGTCATCCGCGCTGCGCGATGCCCCACGCGTGGTGGACTGCTCGGCGCCACGGCCATGGCTGCTTTGATCGGCTGGGGCGTACTCACGTTCGCGACGCCAGCCGACGCGCAATTACCGACAGGCGGAACAGTTGTCGGTGGCTCCGCCACCATCACGACCGGCGCCAACCAGGTCACGGTCAATCAGACCACGAACCGCGGCGTGATCGACTGGCGCAGCTTCTCGATCGGCCAGGGCTCGCGTGTCGACTTCCGGCAGCCGAATGCCAGCGCGGTCACGCTCAACCGTGTCACCGGCCCTGACCCGTCGGTGATCGCCGGTCAATTGACGGCCAACGGCCAGATCGTGCTGGTGAATGGCGCCGGCATTCTGTTCGCCAACGGCGCACAGGTGAATGTCGGTGCGCTGGCCGCATCGACGGCGACCATCAGCAACCCGCAGGCGTTCATGGCGGGCGGCAAGATCACGTTCGACGTGCCCTCGCCCACCGCCAATGCCGGTGTCGTGAACGAAGGCACGATCACGGTACAGGATGGTGGCCTGGTGGGCCTGGTCGGCAACATGGCGGCCAACCACGGCGTGATCAATGCGCGGCTGGGCCGGGTGACGATCGGCGGCGCCGAGACGTTCACGGTCGACCTGGCGGGCGACGGCCTGATCAACTTCCAGATCGGCCAGCCCGTGACGCGCCAGCCGGTGGATGGCGAGGGCAAGAAGGTACCGTTGGCATCGAACACGGGCACCATCAACGCCGATGGCGGCGTGGTGACGATGACGGCGCGCGCCGCAGGCGGCGTTGTCGACAATGTGGTGAACGTGGGGGGTGCGATCCGGGCACAGGCGGTGAGCCAGGAAGGCGGCGTGCTGGTGCTGGGCGGCGAGGATGGCGGGACGGTGGACGTCACCGGCAAGCTGGATGTGTCGGGCAAGAGCCTGGGTCAGCGCGGCGGACAGGTTGTTGCGACGGCGCGCGGCGGCAAGGTGAACGTGGCGGCGACAGCGGTGATCGATGCGTCAGGTGCCTCGGGCGGCGGACGCATAAACATCGGCGGCAACTACCAGGGCAAGGGCCCACTGCCGAACGCGCGCGACACGCGGGTGGAGGCCGGCGCGCGGATCAACGCGGATGCGACAACCCAGGGCAACGGCGGCGACGTGATCGTGTGGTCGGACAACGCGACGGTGTTCGGCGGCACGATCTCGGCCAAGGGCGGTCTGAAGGGCGGCGACGGCGGCCTCGTCGAGACGTCCGGGAAGGTCGACTTGTCGGTGCTGCCCAGTGCCCGGGTCGACACGAGCGCGGCGTTTGGCGGGACGGGCCTGTGGCTGCTTGATCCCCAGAACATCACCATTACGGCAGCGGATGCGACAACGATCAGCGGCCAGCTGGAGACGACCAATGTGATGCTGAACACATCGGGCCCGGGTACTGACGCAGGTGATATCACGCTGAATGCCGGCGCGACGATCAGCTGGACGTCGGCCAACACGCTGACGCTCAATGCCGACCAGAACATCACAATCAACGGCACGATCTCTGCGACCAGTGCCGCAACCGGCAACCGGCTGATCCTCAACGCGGCCCGGACGGATCCTGGCGGCGGCATCAGCGGCGGTGCCAACAGCGCCATCAACGTCGGCGGCGGCACGCTGACGGTGACGGCGGGTACGGGAAGTATCCTTCTCCTCCAGACACTCGTGAGGGCTGGCGTCTTCAACTTCACCGTCGTCGGCGGTGGTGTCGAGGTCAATAATCCCGGCAATGCCATCGGCACGCTGGCCACCGTGCCGAGTGGGCAGACCGGCGCGGTATTCCCGTCCATCGTTATCAGCAGCAGCACGCCGCTGACGATCGGCGCCGGCGGGATCACGGCCTTCCAATCCGTGACGATCACATCGTCGGACCTGACCGTGAGCGGAAGTATCACCACGGCCGCAGGTCAATTATCGCTTGTGGCGGCAGGCGGGATCCTGCAGACGGCCGGCACCATATCGGGCGCCGATATCGCGCTCACCGCAAACACCGGATCCATCATCCAGACGGGCGGTAACATCGCGATCAGCCCCGGACAGATCAGCATCGGACGCCTCGAAATATCGGCGGCCGGCGCCGTGCAGCTTGCCAGCACCACCAACAATGTCGACCGTCTCGTGGGCGCGGCCGGGACTGATTTCCGCTACGTCGATGCCGACACGCTGGAACTGGGTAGTCCCGTTGGCACCGGCGCCGTTGGCGGCATCGGCATCGGCGCCGGGCGATACCTCGATATCGCAGCCGACGGCTTCACGATTCGCGCCGGCGCCCAAATCGGCGTGGTGACGGCGACGGGTGCCGACAACCCGACCGGTGTGATCGTTCTGCGGCCAGCGACAGCCGGCACGGCCATGACCATCGGCGGCACCAGCGGCACGGGCCTGACCGAAGCCGCGCTGGTCACGGGCATCCGCACGGGGACCTTGCGCATCGGTTCGATCGGTCGCGCCGCCGGCACGGCGTTGGGCGGCGCAACCACCGCCACGGAAAGCGCTGCCGGGGCCATCACCATTCAGGGCCTCGATCTGTCTGCGGCAGCGGTCCAGACGCTGGTGCTCGAATCCGGCGCCGCCGGCGCGGCGATCACCCAGTCGGCGACGGATCCTCTACTGGTGACGGCGCTGGCCACCGCCACGCGGGCCGATGCCAATGTCGTGTTGCGTGGCGGCGCGTTGAACAACGAGATCGGCACGGTCGCCCACGTCCTGCGCATCAGCGATACCGAGGCTGGCATCACCACGGGTCTCTATTCTCTCGATGTCCGCTTCGGCCTGACCATCGGCATCCTGGGTTCGGCGACACTGCCGCTGGTGGGATTGCGCAGCGGCGGCGCGACGCCGGGCCTGCCGGCGAACACCGCCATCGTGGCCGGCGCGGTCGACCTCAACACAGGCCCCGGCGGCCTGCTGATCAACAATGCCATCGTCACCAGCGGCGGCAACGTGACGCTCACCGCCTTTCCCGGCAGCATCACCAGCACCGCCGAAGGCATCATCGATGTCGGCGCCGGTACGCTGACCATGACGGCCGGCGGCATCACGCTCGGTGCGGCGCCGGTCACGGCCGGCGCCGTCAATTTCATCGCCGACGGCGGTGCTTCCATTGACAATCCCGGCAACGCCATCAACGCGCTGGCGACGGCGGCGAGTTCGGCAACGGGATCACCGGTCAGCCACGTGTTCATCAGCAGCAGCGTGCCCATGACCATCGGGTCCGGCGGCCTCACCGTGTCGGGTTTCACGGACATCGACTCCGCCGGGCAGCTCACCGTGAACGGCAGCATCGCCGGCCAGAACTTCGTGAACCTGCGGGGCAACGGCATCGTCCAGACGGCCGGCACCATCGCGGGGACCAGTGTCTTTCTGACCGCCGGTGCCGGCACGTCCATCATCCAGGTGGGCGGCAACATCACCAGTTCGGTCGGAGATCTCAGCGCGCGCGCCGGCGGAGCCGTGCAGCTCACCAGCGCCACGAACAACGTGGTGACTGTCGTCGGATCGGCGGGCACGGATTTCCGTTATGTCGATGCCGATACCGTCGTGCTGGGTCGCGACGCGCAGGGAATCACCATCGGCGCCGGGCGCTACCTCGACATTTCGGCCGATGGCATCGGTATCGCTTCCGGGGTGCTGGTCGGCGCGATGCTGGCCGGCGAATCGCGTGTCGACAATCCAACCGGCGTGACCGTGCTGCGCCCGACCACAGCGGGTACGCCTGCCGTGATCGGCGGCACCGGCGGCACGGGCCTCACGCAAGCCGCACTGAGCGCCGGCATCCGTACCGGCACCTTGCGCATCGGCTCGATCGGCCGCGCCGCCGGCACGGTGCTGGGCGGCGCCACGATCGCCGGTGAAAGCGCCGCGGGCGCGATCACGGTGCAGGGCCTCGACTTCAACGGCAGCGGCGCGGCCGTCCGGACCCTGGTGATCGAGTCGGCCGCCGGCGGCACCGCCATCAGCCAGACGGCGCCGATCGTCGTGAATGCGCTGGCCACGGCCGTGATCGGCAGCGGCGCCGTCGAGCTGACCCAGGACAACTCGGTGGGCGCGCTGGCCCATGTCGCCCGCATCAGCGACTCGGCGCTGGGAATCCAGGGCGGCACCTATCGCTACGTTGACGGCTCGTCGATCCCGGTGATCACCGTGGCCGGATCAGGCACGCCCCTGATCGGCCAGCGCGACAGCGGCGCTGCGCCAGGGGCGCCGCCCCGCAGCGCGATCCTGACCGCGGGCGGCGACGTGACCCTGGTGTCGCGCACCGGCAGCATCGAGTTCATCAACGGGTTGGCCGCTGTCGGCGCCACGGTACGGCTGAGCGCGGCCGACCAGATCTTCCAGAGCGCGACAGGCGGCATCGTGGCCAACGCGCTGCTGGCAGCGGCCGGCGGCGCCATCGACCTGTCGACGGCAGCAGGCCTCAACAATGTGCGGTTCCTCTCGGGATCGGCGGCCGGCGCCGGCGAAGCCCCTGGCGACTTCCGGCTGATCAACGCCGCCAGCGTCACGGTACCTGCCGGTGGCGTTGGCGGCGACAGCCTGGTGGCAACGATCGCGGGCGTGCATGCGGGCGTCGGCGCCACCCTGGAGCTGGCGATCGGTACCGGCGACATCACGGTCGACAATGCGGCACTCACGGCGACAGACGGACTGGTCCTGCTGCGCCGCATCGCCGGCGCCACCGGCAGCGAGATCATCCTGAACAACGTGTCGTTCGACACCGGCAGCGGATCGCCGAACCTGGTGGTGCTCGACCTGACCGGCAGCCCTGCCCTGTCGCCCGGCAACTTCGCGGCATTGAAGTCGAGCATGACGCCGCCCAGCGGCACATCGGCGATCGCGCCGGGCCCCAATCCGGATGGCGGCATCCTGTTGAGCAACGTCAACGCCGGCAACACGACGGTGTACCTGCTCGGTGGTCCCGGCGCGACCATTGCCGGCAGCGGCACCTACGGCCTGCTGGGTGTGTACGTCGCGCACGGCAATCCGATCGCGCTGACCGGCAGCGTGCGGCAAATCGACCCCACGACGTCGCATGCAGTGACGGCGCCGTTCAGCGAGCCGTTTGACGCCACGCGATTCGCCGGCTTCTACGTGCGCCGGCAAGGCGCGGTGGTCGACATACAGACATTCAACGGCTGTCCGATCGGCGGTATCTGCCCGCAGCTCGACGTCGAGATCCCGCCGTCGGTGCAGCGGCCACCGGACAATCCGGGCCGCTTCGTCGGCGTACCCGATCGGCTGCAGCTCGACTTCGTCGCCGACCGTGCCGTGCCGACGCCGCTGGGCCTGTCGACCGTGATCCTGGTCAACCAGGGCAACGAATACTTCTTCAACGTCGACGACGAAGAGCGCCGGCACCGCGCCGCGCGCGGCGGACAGTGAGCGTGTTCCGATCGAACAGGCGCATGCGGTTGCTCGACCTCCGCTGTCATCCCGAGCGCAGCGAAGGACCTTGCGGCGCGCCAACCCGCACAAACGCGCGGTCATGAGAAGGAAGACTTCACCACAGAGGCACAGAGGCACACAGAGACAAGGCATGGCGCATCTTCGGCGTGCGCGAAGATTGGTCTCTGTGTTTTCTCCGTGTCCTCCGTGCCTGAAAGGAAACGGTACATCTTCGCTGGGAGCGCGCCGCTAACAAGAAACAACAGTCTCGGAGCCAGGACGATCATTCCTGGGAGCGCGGGCGTCTCGCCCGCATCTCCGGTGAAAGCGTAGCTTTCGCCTTTGCGCGCAGCGCCGAAGCATGAGCGGGCGGGACGCCCGCGCTCCCAGGGGCTCGCTTCGCTCGCAACTTGTGGTCGGCGTAGCCGGTGGGAACTCTGTGGTGAAGTCTTCATCCCGTACATGCGAGCCGGTGCGGTCGACGCACCGCAAGGTCCCTCGCTGCGCTCGGGATGACAGCGTGATTGAATGGGACCCACCCTAGACGCGGAAGCTCGATCGGTATCGCTGCGGGCTGGTGTCCAGGCGCGTGCGGAAATGGTGGCGCAGTGCGTCGGCCGAACCGAAGCCGGTGCGTGTCGCTACGTGCTCGATCGGCAAGTCGGTCGCTTCCAGCAGGCTACGCGCCTGGGCCATGCGCGCCTGCAGGATCCATTCACCCGGCGCTGAACCCGTGGCCGCCTCGAAGCGTCGGATAAAGGTGCGGCGGCTCATGCGCGCCCGCGCCGCCAGGCTTGCGATCGTCAGCTCGCGATCGAGGTGGCGCTGCGACCAGGCCAGCAACGCCGCCAGCGGATCACCCTCGGTCGACACCGGCCGCGGGATGAACTGGGCCTGCCCACCATCGCGGTGCGGCGCCACCACCAGGCGGCGCGCCACGTCGTTGGCAATCGCGGTGCCGAAGTCGCAGCGCACGATGTGCAGGCAGAGGTCGAGCCCGGCGGCGCGGCCGGCCGACGTCAGGATGTCGCCGTCATCGACGTAGAGGACGTCGGGATCGATCCGCAGATGCGGGTAGCGTCGCGCCAGCACGTCGATGTTGGCCCAATGTGCCGTGACGCGCCGGCCCTCCAGCAGGCCGGCCGCGGCCAGCACGAACACGCCGGAGCAGATCGAAACAATGCGGGCACCGCGGCGATGGGCACGACGCAACGCATCGAGCAGCGGCTCGGGTGGTGTCGCCTCGACGTCCTGCCAGCCGGGCACGATGATGGTCCCTGCCCTGGCCAGCGCCGGCAGGCCGAGATCGGCCACGATCTTCACGCCGCCGTTGGCGATCAGCCGCCGTCCCGGCCGGTCGGCGCAGACCATGACGCGATACCAGCCGCGGCCCATGTCCGACAGACCGAACACCTCGATGGCGATGCCCATTTCGAACGTGCTGACGCCATCGTATGCCAGAACGGCAACCATGGTGTTGCGTGGCCGGGGACGCCGCGGCGCGGCGACCGTGTTGACGATTGGCATGATCTTCACGATAGCTGTCATTCGTGCCAATGGTCAACGACACGCTGACCGCTCATCATCGGTCCCTCAGGAGGATGAGGCCATGAAGATCACGGTCTGCGAATTTCCCGACGACACCGCGGCCATGGCGCCGGCATGGGACCACCTGGCGACGACGCTGGCGGCGGCGCCCACCGACCTGCTGGTGCTGCCGGAACTGGTGGCATCGGGCAGCTTCTGGGCACAGCCCGTGTTCGATGCCGCGGTCTGGCGCGATGCGGTCGCACGCCACGAGGATCTGTCAAAGCAGTTCGAACGCCTGGCGGCACGCCGGATCCTGGGCACACGCGCCATCGAGACCGGCGGCCAGCGGTTGAACGAGAGTTTTCTGTGGACGCCGGCACGCGGCATGGTTCCCGGCCGCGCCAAAGCCTGGCTGCCGCAACAGGAAGGTGGCTGGGAAGCCACCTGGTTCGACCGCGCGCCGCCGGTGGTCGACGTCGTGGACGATGACGGCCTGCGCTTTGCCATGCTGATCTGCAGCGAGGTCCAGGTCAGCCCGGCGCCGCGCGCCCTGGGACAGGGCGGCGTGCAGCTGATCGCCGTGCCGCGCGCCACCGGCGGGCATCACCGCTGGGAGGTGGCGACGCGCATGGCCGCGATCGCCGCCGGCGCCTTCGTCGCCAGCGCCAATCGTCGCGGCGACAACCCCGCGGCCGGCAATTTCGCGGGCAGCAGCTGGATCATCGGACCGGACGGCGATGAGCTCGCGCGTACCGACGCCGCCCATCCGGTCGTCACCGTCGAGATCGACCTCGCGCTCGCCGACGCCGCCAAGCTGACCTACCCGCGCAACGTCGCAGACTGACCGTACGATATGCCGCGTACCGGGCGCTTCCGCCAACGGGCGCGCCCGAAAGCCATGGCGCCAGTTGCCGCTCTTCGGTACTGTTCAGCCAGTCGAAGCAGCGTTGCGCCGGTATGGTCCGGCGTTGCGTCAGTTTGTGGTAACTCTCGCCGGAACCCGGACATGTCCGAGGAAGGCATTTTCTTTGGGCATTGGCGGCTGCTGCCGCGAACCAGGACCCTGGTGGCCGACGGCGAGCGCATCGTGCTCGGCAGCCGCGCCATCGATATCCTGCTCGCCCTGATCGAGGCCGGCGGCGACATTGTCGATCGGGACACGCTGATCGCCCGGGCATGGCCCGGCAGGGTCGTCGAGGAAACCAACCTGACCGTGCAGATCTGGGCGCTGCGCAAGGCATTTGGCGCCGAAGGGTCCGAGATCATCGTCACCGAGTCCGGCCGCGGCTACCGCTTCGGCGGCCCGCTGAAGCCCGTGGCAGCGCGGGCGCCGTCGCCATCGGTGGGAACGTCGGCGGACGGACGGCCACACGGCCCGTCACTGGCGGTGCTGCCGTTCACCGACCCCGGCGCGCAGTCCGGCCACTCGCCCATGGCCGACGGCCTGGTCGAAAACCTGATCACCTGCCTGTCGCGGATCCGCTGGTTCTATGTCCTGCCGCGCAATTCCGCGTTCAGCTTCCGGGGTCGTGACGTCCCTCATGTGGCCGTCGGCCGCGAGCTTGGCGTGGGCTACGTCGTCACCGGCACGGTGCAGCATGTCGGGTCCCGCATGAGGGTCCACGCCAACCTGATCGAGACGGCCAACGGCGTGCAGGAGTGGAGCGACCGTTTCGATCACGCCACGGACGATGTGTTCACGCTTCAGGACCAGGTCGTCTCCAGCATCGTGAGCGGGCTCGAACCGGGATTGCAGCGTGCCGAGGTCGAGCGCCTGCAGCGGCGGCCGACGGAGTCGCCGAGCGCCTATGCCGCCTATCGGCGGGCGATCGCCGCCATGGCGCCGTTCACGCGCGACAATTGCGCGAAGGCGCTGGCCCTGCTCGAGCAGGCGCTGGCGATGGATCCGGACTACGCATTGGCGCTGGTCGGGGCAGCGCGGTGTCGCCTGTGGCGCGTATCGCAACGCTTTGTCGAGGATCCGCTGGCCGAAGCGGCCGAGGCCATCCGCTTGCTGGAGGCGGCACTGGCAGTGGCACGGGACGATCCGCACGTCCTGGCCCAGGTCGGCTTCATCTTCAGCTACCTGGGACACCGGCGCGATGCTGCCGTGGCGATGGTTAGCCGCGCTGTCGACTTGTATCCGAATGCATCGTGCACGCGCGCGACGGCGGGCTGGGTCCACATCTATCAGGACGATCCGGTGACGGCGATGGCGCACTTCGAGGAGGCGCTGCGTGTCGACCCGGTCGACCCGGAGGCCGGCGGCTGGCTGGCGGGCCTGTCGGCCGCACAGCTCATGCAGGGTCACCACGACTCCGCCGTGCGCTGGGGCGAGCGCGCCATCGCGGCCAGCCCGGAGGTGTTGACGGCCCACCTGGCCCATGCCGCCGCCCTGGGTATCGCCGGCCGGCCGGCCGCGGCCGCCGTCGCTGAACTGCTCGGGCTCGATCCGCGGTTCAACCTGGCCGACTACAGCCGGCTGCGCAACCGCTGGTCGCACGGCCGGTGGTTTCCCCAGCTCATCGACGGCATGCGCCGCGCCGGCGTTCCAGAGCAGCCTGCGGCGGAAAAGACAGCGGCGCTCAAGCTCGTGCGCCGGGGGTAAGGCTCGGGATCCATGAGGGTGTTGCGTCACGACGGCCGCCATGGACTGGTGCGCGGCCATGCCGGCGCGTTTGGCGTCGGCGCCGGTCACGCTCCACCCGAGGACCAACCAAAGCCAGCGACATCACGATCGATTCCTTGAACGATCGGGCATGGGAACGCTGAAACGCAGCGGACTGAGCGCGGTCCTTGTTGTGATGCGCTGATCGCCGCGGCGGCGGTCACGACGCGATCTCTTGCGTCCACGCGCACGATGTTAGCTGTTGACGCCTTGCGCCGTGGGCGTCTCAATCGACAAGCCTTCGGTCCTTCATTTTCAACCTTGTGCAATTTGACAGAGAAATGAATGCCGGTCGCGCCTTGTGGCCCGCGATACGGGTTGCCGCTTCAACGATATTTCACCGCGGCTGGACCAGCACAGAAGACAGAATAGCCATCCATCGCAAACGAGGACGACGCCCCGCTTTGGCTGCTTCTTGTCGCGCACGGGCTCACCGACCCTAGACGGACGCCGGTGCTGAAGCGAGGCGTACAGTGAGTGGAGCGCGGACATGGCACGGCGGCGGAACCAGAGCACGGTGCGGATCCCAACCGTCATCGAGACCGCGCGGTATCCGGCGCGCGGCGGACTGCTGGGGACCACGGCGCTGGCGGCCTTGATCGGCTGGAACGCGCTCGCGTTCACCACGCCGGCCGGCGCGCAGCTGCCGACCGGCGGCACGGTGGTGGGCGGCAGTGCCACCATCACCACCGGCACCAACCAGGTGACGGTCAACCAGACCACCAACCGCGGCGTGATCGACTGGCGCAGCTTCTCGATCGGCCAGGGTAACCGCGTCGACTTCCGGCAGCCGGGCGCCAGTTCGGTGACCCTCAACCGCGTCACCGGCCCTGATCCGTCGGTGATCGCCGGCCGGCTGACCGCCAACGGCCAGATCGTCCTGGTGAACGGCGCCGGCGTGCTCTTCGCCAACGGCGCGCAGGTCAATGTCGGATCGCTGATCGCATCGACCGCCAACATCGCCAGCAGCCAGGCCTTCATGGCGGACGGAAAGCTGGCGTTCGATGTGCGCTCGTCCAACCCCAACGCCGGCGTCGTCAACGACGGCTCGATCACGGTGCGCGACGGCGGCCTGGTCGGTCTCGCCGGCAACATGGCGGCCAACAACGGCGTGATCAACGCCCGCCTGGGTCGTGTCACGATCGGCGGTGCCGAGACGTTCACGGTCGATCTGGCGGGCGACGGCCTGATCAACTTCCAGATCGGCCAGCCGGTGTCGCGCCAGCCGGTCGATGACCAGGGCAGGAAGCAGCCGCTGGCGTCGAACACCGGCACCATCAATGCCGACGGCGGCGTGGTGACGATGACGGCGCGCGCCGCGGGCGGTGTCGTCGACAGCGTGGTGAACGTGGGCGGTGCGATCCGGGCCCAGGCGGTGACGCAGGAGAACGGCGTTCTGGTGCTGGGCGCGGTGACGGCGGACGCCGGCAACGGCGGCACGGTGAACGTGACCGGCAAGATCGACGTGTCGGGCCGCACCATGGGCCAGCGTGGCGGCCAGGTGGTCGCAACGGCGCAAGGCGGCAAGGTGAATGTCGCGGCGACGGCGGTGATCGACGCCTCGGGCGCCTCCGGCGGCGGCCAGGTCAACGTCGGCGGCAGCTACCAGGGCAAGGGCCCGCTCGCCAACGCGCGCGACGCGACGGTGGCGGTTGGTGCGCGGATTGCGGCCGATGCGACGATGCTGGGCAACGGCGGCACGGTGATCGTCTGGGCCGACAACGCCACCGTGTTCGGCGGCACGATCACCGCGAAGGGCGGGCAGAAGGGCGGCGACGGCGGGTTTGTGGAAACGTCGGGGAAAGGCACGCTTTCAGTCTTACCGGGAGCAATGGCCAACGCCAGCGCGACAGCCGGTCGAGCGGGCACGTGGCTTCTTGATCCGACTGATATGACGATCGATGCAACGCAGGCGGCCGGGTTCAGCACCGTTCTTCAGGGCGGCACCGATGTCGTCATAACGACATCGAGCGCCGGAAGTGACGCAGGCGACATCACGTTGCTGGCCGGGGCGAACATCACCTGGACGACGACAAACACGCTCACCCTGAACGCGGACCGCAGCATTATTATAAATGGTGTGATCTCTGGAACCAACGAAGCGGCCGGTATCCGCGCGACTCTCAATGCCGGCATTACCAACACTGTAGGCGCCGGCATCACCGGTACAGGCACCATCGACGCTGGCGGCGGGACGCTGGTCCTGACCGTCCCTGGCCTCGGCAGCGTCAGCCTCACCTCGGCCACGGTGAGTGCGGGATTGGTGGACTTCAATACCGGCAACGGCATGTTTGCCAACAACGTTAACAACAACATCGCAGCCGTGAGGGGCTCGACTCCCGGGGGGGTCGGCATCACCACAAAGGGCGCGCTGACGGTCGATCCTACTGGCGTTGCGGCCGGCGCCATCAACCTGCAATCAGGCGGCGACCTGACCGTCAACGGTCCCGTAGCGACAGGCGCTGGGACGTCCTTTGATCTGCGCCTGTCGGCCGGCGGGCAGCTTTTTGTGAACGCCAATGTCACAAGTGCCGGCCCCTCCGCATTCGGCGCTCTCCTGGAGTCGACCGGCGGATCCGTCTTCGTGGTCAGCACGGCCACCGTGTCTTCCGCGACCAACCTCAATGTGACCGCCAATAGCCAGATCGTCGTTGGCGGTGTCATTTCAGCAAGCAACACCGTGGACATGAGCGCCAACGGCAGTGTCGGCGGGGTGGGCATTCTGCAAACAGCCGGGAAGATCTTTTCTAATCAATCGACGACGCTCAGTGCGACAGCCGGTGACATCGTTCAAACGGGGGGAACCATTTCCGGCCCCAGCATCAATCTGAGCGCCTCGGGCAACATCGTCCAGACAGGTGGCAATATCGTCGAGACGGCGAGCGGCGGCGGCGCAACGCTCGTGGTGAACGCGGGGGGCTCGGTCGATCTGTCGAGCGCAAGCAACGATGCGATTACTCTGGTCGGCTCGGCGGGCGGCGATTTCCGCTTTGTCGACGCGAACACGGTGACCATTGGCCAGGCCTTCACCGTGCCGATTGGGATCACGATCGGTGCCGGGCGCTATCTCGACATCGCGGCCAACACGATCAATATCCAGGCGGGGGCGCGGATCGGCGGCATCGCGACAGGATCGCCCGGTTCGTCGTTCCCGGCGGACAACCCGACGGGTGTGACGGTGTTGCGGCCGACGACGGCCAACGCGCCGATGGTCGTTGGCGGCGCCAGCGGTACGACGGGCACGCTGTTGACCGAGGCCAATCTGCTCGCCAGTGTCCAGACGGGCACGCTGCGGCTGGGCTCGATCGGCCGTGCGGCCGGTCTGCAGCTCGGCGGCGCCACGACGACACTGGAAAACCCGGCCGGGACGATCACCATTCAGGGCCTGAACTTCTCCGGCGCCGGCCCGTTGCTCCAGCGCCTGGTGCTGGAGTCGGGCGCCGCCGGTCTCGCGATCCAGCAGACCGGGGCCATCCGCCTGACGCGCGGCGGCGGCTTCGACGGCGCGCTGGCCACGGCGGTTCGCGGCAGTGGCTCGGTCGAGTTGACGAATCCGAACAACTCGGTGACCGGCCTGGCGCATGTCGCGCGCGAGAGCGACGCGACGCTGGGAACCCAGACCGGCACCTTCCGCTACGTCGATGAGTCATCGATCCCGGTGGTCTCGGTGGCCGGATCGGGCACGCCGCTGATCGGCGACCGCAACAGCGGTGCGGCGCCGGGCGCGCCGGCCAACAGCGCGATCCTGACGAACGGCGGCGACGTCACCCTGGTGTCGCGCACCGGTAGCATCGAGTTCATCAACGGGCTCGCTGCCATCGGTGCCACCGCGCGCCTGAACGCCGCCGCCGACGTCTTCCAGAGCGCGCTCGGCGGCGTCGTGGCCAACGGCCTGCTGGCCGTGGCCGGCGGCGCGGTCGATCTGTCGACGGCGGCCGGCCTCAACAACGTGCGGTTCCTGTCGGGCTCGGCAGCGGGCGCCACCGAAGGCGGCCTGGGCGACTTCCGGCTGATCAATGCCGCCAGCGTAACGGTGCCGGCCGGCGGCGTGGCCGGCGACAGCCTGGTGGCGACGGTCGATGGCGTGCACGCCGGCATTGGCGCCACCTTGGAGCTGGCGATCGGCAGCGGCGACATCGTGGTCAACAACACGACGCTGACAACGACCGACGGCCTGGTCCTGCTGCGCCGCGTCGCCGGCGCCACCGGCAGCGAGATCATCCTCAACAACGTGTCGTTCGACAGCGGGTCGGGGTCGCCCAACCTCGTGGTGCTCGACCTGACCGGCAGCCCGGCTTTGTCGTCCAGCGGCTTCGCAACACTGAAGTCGAGCGCGACACCGCCCAGCGGCACCTCGGCGATCCCGCTGGGCCCCAATCCCGACGGCGGCATCCAGCTGACCAACGTCAATGCCGGCAACACCACGGTGTACCTGGTCGGTGGCCCAGGCTCGACCATCGCCGGCAGCGGCACGTACGGCCTGCTGGGCATCTACGTGGCGCACAGCAACCCGATCGCCCTGACCGGCAGCGTGCGGCAGATCGATCCCACGACAGCACATGCCGTGACGGCGCCGTTCAGCGAGCCGTTCGACGCCACGACGTTTGCCGGCTTCTACGTGCGCCGACGCGGTGCGGTCGTCGACGTGCAGACGTTCAACACGTGCCCGATCGGCAGCGGCATCTGCCCGCAGCCCGACATCGAGATCCCGCCGTCCGTGCAGAGGCCGCCGGATGATCCCGGACGCCAGGTCGGCGTGCCCGATCGGCTGCTGATCGACTTCGCCACCGAGCGTCCGGTGCCGACACCGCTGGGGCTGTCGACCGTGATCCTGGTCAACCAGGGCAACGAATACTTCTTCAACGTCGATGAGGAATTGCGCAAGCAGCGCGCGGCGCGGGGCGGAAAATGAGCCCACGTCGCTTCGCCGGTGTTCCACAGCAGCCCGCGGCGGAAAAGACGGCGGCGCTCAAGCTCATCCGCCGCGGCTGAAGCGCGCGGCGCCGGTGGTTTTCAACGGCGCCACCCCGTGCTAAACGCCGCGCCGCCATGTTTCACATCAACGATCTCGTGTACCGCATTGCCGGCCGTGTCCTCTTCGATCGCGCCACGGTGGCCGTCGCCGACGGCCATCGCGTCGGCCTGGTCGGCCGCAACGGCACCGGCAAGTCCACCCTGCTGCGGCTGATCCGCGGCGAGACCGCCATCGACGGCGGTTCGATCACCATGCGTGCCAATGCCCGCGTCGGCGAAGTGTCGCAGGAGGCACCTGGCGGCGCCCGCAGCGTGCTCGACACCGTGCTGGAGGCCGACCGCGAGCGTACCGCGCTGCTGGCCGAAGCCGAGACCGCGACCGACCCGCACCGCGTCGCCGAGATCCATACCCGGCTGGCCGATATCGGCGCCCACGCCGCGCCGGCGCGCGCCGGCAGCATCCTCAACGGCCTGGGTTTCGATCACGCGGCGCAAGGCCGGGCATGCGACACCTTCTCCGGCGGCTGGCGCATGCGCGTGGCGCTGGCACAGGCGCTGTTCGCCGAGCCCGACCTGTTGCTGCTGGACGAGCCCAGCAACCACCTCGACATCGAGGCCCGGCTGTGGCTGGCCGACTATTTGCGCACCTATCGCTACACGCTGCTGCTGGTGAGCCATGACCGCGAGTTGCTGAATGCGGTGTGCAACCAGATCATCCATATCGACCAGGGCAAGCTGGTCGCCTATGCCGGCAACTACGACCGCTTCGAACGCACGCGGCGCGAACGCGCCGAGCGTCAGGCGGCGCTGCAGACCCGCCAGATCGCCGAACGCAAGCGCATCCAGTCCTTCGTCGACCGCTTCCGCGCCAAGGCCAGCAAGGCGCGCCAGGCGCAGTCGCGCATCAAGCTCTTGGAAAAGATGGAGCCGATCGTGCCGATCGCCGAGGAGGTGCCGGTCGAGTTCGCCTTCCCCAGCCCCGACAAACTGCCGCCGCCCTTGATCACCATGGACCGCGCGTCGGTCGGCTACGCCGCCGACACGCCGGTGCTGCAGAAGCTCGACCTGCGCATCGACATGGACGACCGCATCGCGCTGCTGGGCCAAAACGGCAACGGCAAATCGACCTTCATCCGCCTGGTGGCTGATCGGCTGAAGCCGCTCAGCGGCACGGTCCGCAAGTCAGGCAAGATGCGCGTCGGCTATTTCTCGCAGCAGCAGGAGGAAGAGCTCGACCTCGACGGCACGCCGTTCGAGCATATGCGCCGCCTGATGCCGGACGCGCCGCCGACCAAGGTGCGTGCCCAGCTCGGGCGCTTCATGTTTTCCGGCCCCAAGGCCGATCAGACCGTGCGCTCGCTGTCGGGCGGCGAGAAGACGCGCCTGCTGTTTGCGCTGATGACGCGCGATGCGCCGCACGTGCTGCTGCTGGACGAGCCCACCAACCACCTCGACATGGACTCGCGCACCGCGCTCGTCGAGGCGCTCAACGAGTACGAAGGCGCCGTGATCCTGGTGAGCCACGATGCGCATCTCGTGCGCCTCGTGGCCGACCGGCTGTGGCTGATCGCGGGTGGCACCTGCACCTCGTTCGAGGGCGACCTCGACGACTACGAGCAGCAGCTGCTCAGCGAGCGCGGCAGCGGCCGCGGCGGCAACGGCGCGGATCAAGCCAGCGGCGCGACGGCCGAGCAGCGCAAGGAACAGCGCCGCCAGGCGGCCGGATTGCGCCAGAAGCTGGCGCCATTGCGCAAGGCCATCGACCGCGCCGAGAAGGAACTCGCGACGCTGACCGACAAGCGCACCGCCCTGCAGGAACGGCTCAACGATCCGGCCCTGTACAACGGCAACCAGGACGCCGTCGCCGCCTTGCAGATCGAGCTCGGCGACATCGGCCGCCGCATCGCCGCCGCCGAGGAGACCTGGCTGGAGAGCCAGCAGGCGCTGGAACAGGCGCAGAGCGTCGACGCGGCCTGAGACTCCCTGCCGCGCGGGCCCGCATGATGTCCCGGACCATCGGCAGCACGGCGGCGATGGTCTGCGACGTCCTCGCCCTGCTCGCGGGCCAGGGGGTGCAGTGCGATCTGTTCGGCGGCTGGGCCGAGGAACTGCTGGGCCTGCGCGATCCCGGTCCCCATGCCGACATCGACCTCGTCTACCGCGGCGATGACTTCGCCGCGATCGACGACACGATTTGCCGCCTGTCCCTACACGAGATTCCGGAAAAGCGCTTCAGCCACAAGCGCGCGATCGTCCATCGCGGCATCCTGTGCGAGTTCCTGCTGGTGCGGGACTGGAACCATGCGCCCGTCACCGTGTTCTGGGGTGACGTGACATTCCGCTGGTGCGTGCCGCTGCTGCAAGACGGCACGATCACCTTGAACGACCAGCCGGTGTCACTGGTCAGTGACGTCAACCTCGCGCACTATCGCGCGCAATGGCGATCGACCCAACCGCATCGCTGGCGGGATCCCGCCTCGCTCCTGGGTGAGTGACAGGCTCGACGGGCGTCACGTCGGCTCGTAGTAGCGCAGGTGGATCTTGCGGATGCCCTTGGTGAACGGCGCCGGCATGCCCGCGTCCATCCGCAACTCGATGCCGTCGATCCGGTCACCCTTGACGGCGAACGATTGATGCGGTTGCGGATTGATGGTGATGTTGGGTGCCACCGTGATCATCTTCTTGGGCCTGAGCTGGACGGTGACCGTGGTGTCGGTAATCTGCACGACCTTGGCCACCGGGTCGGCGCCTTCCTCGGTCTCGTGGTACAACTCGCCGCTGTCGATGGTGCAGATCTTCCAATAGAGCGGGATGCGGGCGCTGCCGGTGGCATAGCCGAACAGATTGACGATCCCGACGATGTTGGTTCCCTCCCTGGTCCTGTCGAGCAGGGTGATGTGCTGATTGAGCATCATCATCAGCACATCGTCCCAGCGACCGATGACCTTCTTGGCGAGCCACATGTGATCGGCGACGTGCTGCAGTTCGTGGTTCATGATGTGGGTCATGAATTCGGTCGCGTTCGGGTATGGCTCGAAGCGCAAGGTCATCCGCGCGGTCTTCTTGAAGCGCATCGGGTGATTCTCCGGCTTCATCGCCTCGGTCACCTCCAGGCCGTCGCGCTGCCGGCGGGTGTTGATCTGGTTGACCAGCTCCTTGATCCGCAATCCGGGGACGTCGGCCGCCTCCCAGCCGCCCGAGACCGGCGCCGGCGGCATCGAGATCTGCCACGTGATGGTATGATTGGGAACGCCTGTGACCATCAGGTTGGACTGATAGGTCCTGCCCGCCACGGCGATCGGCGTGTTCCGGTTGATGGTGGTCTGGACGGCTTGCCGCGCCGCGATGGTTTGATCCAGCTGTGTCACAGGCGTGCCGTTGTAGCTCGGCTCCGAATAGCCGAACAGCATCTCGTTATCGTCGACAAAATTCTGTGCCGGGTTCTTGACCCTGATGACGGTCACCGGTGGATTCATCGTGAGCATGCCTGGCCTCCCCTAAAAATGTGGCGTACCTCCTGCCACTCCAGCCAGCCGCAAAGCATCCGTGGTTCCCGATCACCGGGATGAATCAATTCAGATCAGCACCGCGATACCGATGAAGCACACGACGTTCAGACCCGACTGCCGGCGTGGAGGAAAATGACGGGGACACGTGACCGACGCGCCGGCACCAGGGCGACAAAGTCCCAACCGATCGATGCCAGCGGCATGTCACGTCACGTTTCTCTTGAGACCTATGGTTGTAGCAGTCTCATCGCGTAAACTCAACGCTGAGTCGAAGGTGTGCCGCGGGCCTGCCCACGGCAGCAGACGTTACAGGCTGTCGTCCAATGCCCGACCGCGACGCCAATAGCCCATCAGGTTCAAGGATCGGCGATCCATGCCGCGCTCCTTGACCAGGTGATGGCGGATCGCCAGCACGGACGCCGCCTCACCCGCGATCCAGGCATAGAAACCGGCGTCCCCGGGTGCCGCCAGATCCCAGAGAATCTGGGACTCGATGTCGACGTCAGGCAGCGCCGTCCCAGCAGCGGCCGTCTTCGCCGCCGGCAGACGGGCGCGGTGGATGGCCGACACCATCGGCGGCCGATCGTCCGTGTGCTGGTCGCGCGGCATCCACGCCACTTCCAACTGCGGCCAGGTCGGCAACGCCAAGGTGTCGGCGGCGCTGCCCACCTCGATGAAGGCTTGTGTCGCCGGCGGCGCCGGCAGAGCTGCCAATGATTCCAGAATGCCGCTCGCCGCCGGCAATGCCGTCTCGTCGGCGATCAGCAGAACGTGCCGCGTGTCGGGCGCGGGCTTCCACTCGTAGCCGCCGGCCTCGCCGTCATAGTCGCGGTTGGGTGCCACGAACTGCACGGGGTCGCCCAATTGGGCGTGGATCGCCCAGCGTGATGCCGGGCCAGCATCACCATGCAGCACGAAATCGACGTCGACCTCGCCCGCCTGCGGCCGCAAATGGCGGATGGTGTAGGTGCGCATCGACGGGCGCGCCTGCGGCGGCAGCGCGCGATAGACGGCCAGCCAGTCGGGCCGGTGAGGCAGGGCCGACGGCCGCCCCGCCGCGTCGGGGAAGAAGATCTTGATCCGCTGGTCCGGCGCGTGCGTCGCCATCCGGGCGACATCCGGGCCTTGGAATGTCAGGCGGCTGAGGCTGTGGTTCAGGTTGCGCCGCCGGGCCAGAACCAGATCGAACAGCCGGTAGGGACTTGCCATGGTTGTCATGGCAAGATCCTACCCAATTGCGAACGACTCGCAATTGCAATTTCGGCATCGCCGCAGCGCGTCCACGGCAGGACGCGCTGCGGCCCTGCTCCCGATCAGGCGCCGAAGCCGCCGTCGATGGTCTGCATCGAGCCCGTGATCATGGCGCCGTGCGGCCCGGCGAGAAAGGCGGTCAGTTCGGCGACCTCGCCGCCGCGCGCGTGGCGCTTGATGGCCATGAAGCTGTGCATGAGGCCGGCCATCGGGCCGTCGGCCGGATTCATGTCGCTGTCGGTCGGCCCCGGCTGGACGCTGTTGACCGTAATGCCGCGGGCGCCGAAGTCGCGTGCCAGGCCGCGCACCATCCCCTGCACCGCCGACTTGGTGAGCGCATAGGCAGCACCGCCGGCGAACGGCATGCGATCGCCGTTGACCGAGCCGATCACGATGATGCGGCCGTTGTCGTTCATCTTGCGCGCCGCCTCGACGGCCGCGTGATACGGCGAGCGGACGTTGACATCGATCATGCGGTCGATCGCATCGGGCTCCAACGTCAGCGGATCGCCGATGATTCCGATGCCGGCGTTGATGACGATCACGTCGAGCGCGCCACGCGACGCCACCGTCTTGATCACCGCATCGCGGTCGACGCTGTCGGTGTGGATCGCCTCGGTCCCGGTCTCGGTCGCCAGCGCCTGCGCTGCCTCCTTCGAACCGGCATAGGTGAACGCAAGCTTGGCCCCGCCGGTGGCGAAGCGGCGAACGATCGCGGCGCCGATACCCCGGCTGCCGCCGAGAACCAGGACGTTCTTACCTGTGAAATCAGCCATCATGGCCTCCTTGAGATTGTATAGTAGTTGCTATATATAATCATCTGCACAGGTTCAAGGCTTAATATAGTGGATACTATAAAAAATCCCCCGGCACGCGGCCGGCCACGGACCTTCGACGTGGACCAGGCGGTGGCGACTGCGCTGAAGCTGTTTCACGCCCGCGGCTACGACGCGGTCGGCGTGGCCGAACTGGTCTCGGCATTCGGCATCACGCCACCCAGCTTCTATGCCGCCTTCGGCAGCAAGGCCGGCCTGTTCGCACGCGTGCTGGAGCGCTACGCCAAGAGCGAGGCCGACCTTTTCACCCATGCCCGCGCCAAGGGCGGCTCGGTCACCGCCGTAATCGGGCACATGCTTGCGCGTGCGGCGGAGATCTATCCCGCCTGCGACGGTACCGCCGGCTGCCTGGTGCTGGACGGCGCGCGCAACAGCGCCGATCCCGATGCGCGCGCGCTGACCGCCGCCATCAAGCAGGCCGCCCACGACACGCTGCGCGACTTCATCGCCACGCAATACCCGCAACAGGCCGATGCGCTGTCCAAGTTCGTCGAGATTGCCCTGGCCGGCATGTCGGCCGCGGCGCGCGACGGCGCCGATCGACCCACGCTCGAAGCGTTCGCCGCCAGCATGACCCGCACCTTCCGCCGCGAGGCCAAGGGAGCCTGAGCCTCGTCTATGGCGCCGCCGATCAGGCGCCTCGGAAGCCCGTCCCGCCCTACCTGAGCGGGCGGCATTCCTTCAGCACGAAGCGTTCATCCGGCCGCGCGCCGCCGGGCCAGAAGCCGGCACGCAGATACGTATCCATCATCTTGGACAGATCGAGCACGCGCAGCTCCTTCGGCGGTTCCCGACCGTCACCGGGCTGCACCACTTCGACATCACCCTCCAAGGTGCAGTCATCGCGATCGCGGCAATATCGCTCCGCGATCGACAGGCCCCAGGTGCCGGTCTTGCCGTTGGTCCCCAGGTAGATGGAGAAAACCTCCAGCCGTTTACCCGTCGGGCGGTGGCGAAGCTCACCGACTTCGTCGTCGGGATTGCGCCACTGATCGAAGCTCAGGATGAAATCGCCCGACTCATAGATCACCGTCGTGTCGAAACACTTGGCAGCCGCACCACCGCAGGCGAGAACCACCGCCGTGCTCGCGAGCAATGCCCCGACCTTTCCTCGGATCATCCGCATCCCTCTCCCCAGGCGCGCCGACATTATCGGCGCGCCGCACCAAACGCGCTACGTGTGGCTACATTGGGGCTGTGTTTTCCTGCGGAAAATCAGCAGAGCCGTGCAGCTAAAATGGCGTGATCGACGTCACGAGCGACCACCATCGACCGAGAGGATCTCGCCGGTGATCCAGGATGCCTGGTCACTGGCCAGGAACAGCACGGCGTTGGCGATGTCGGCCGGCTGGCCCAGGCGCCTTGTATGGATCGCGTCGACCAGACGCTGCTGGCCGTCGGCGCCGTAGCTCTGCCATTGCCGCTCGCTCGCGGGATTGGAGCGCACGAAGCCCGGTGCGACGGCGTTGGCGGTGATGCCGAAGCGCGCCAGGTCCTGCGACAACTGGCGGGTCAGGCCGACCAGCGCGTGCTTGGCCGACGTGTAGGCCTGGATACCGGTGAGGCTGGGCCGCAGGCCGGCGCCCGACGCGATATTGACGATGCGGCCATAGCCCGCCGCGCGCATCGGTGCCGCGGCGGCCTGCGCCAGCCAGAAGGCCGCATCGACATTGGCCTCGAAGATCGCGCGCCAGTCCGCAGGACCGATATCCTCGATCGGGCGGCCGACCTGGCCACGCACGCCGCCGGCGGCATGCACCAGGATATCGAGGCGTGCGTCGTGGCCCATCACGGCATCGACGAGCGCGTGAGCGGCGGTCCGGTCACCGAGGTCGGCGACGTGCGCCGTCATGCCGTGCTGGACAGCGAAACGCTGCATGCCGTCGTGGTCGATATCGGCCAGGTGCACGCGTGCGCCGGCCGCCGCAAGGCCCAGGGCAATCGCCTGGCCGATGCCCTGGGCGGCACCGGTTACGAGCGCGGTGCGACCGCTGAAGCTGATGTGCATGTGTCGATCAGGTGCTGCATGGTATCGGCGGACTGCGTCAGGCGCCCCTCCTCCACGTCGTGGATCAGATCGACCAGCGCGCGGATCGCCGGCGTATCGACGCCAGCCTCGGCGCCCAGCCGGGCGATGATGCCGATCTGCGGGTCGACCTCGGTCTTTCGCCTGCGCACCGCCAGATCGCGCCAGATGCCGGAATGGGTCTTGGCGGTGTGGCGGTTGAATTCGGCGAGCGCCGCAATGCTGGCGCGCGACTGCGCGGCCGAGGCCTGCGGCGCAAACGCGCCGGGATCGAAGCCGTTGAAACCCACCGGCGCTATCCCGCGCGCGGCGGCCACCAGCATGACCTCACGGCCGAGCCGATCGAACACGGCGAAGCGATCGGGGGCGGCAAAGTTGTCGGCCATCGAGTCGTTCGTGAGCGCGGTGGCGAACAGCATCGCGCCGTAGGCGAGTTTGCCCCAGAGGTAGCCCCAGATGTTGTCGGTCAACACGGCATCCGGCTCGAAGCGCTGCAGCAGCGCATGCATTGCCCGCGTGCGCTCACGCACGGTGCCGTCGATCTCGCCGACCACGACAGCCGCGCGATTGCCGAACAGGATGCGGCCGGGCCCCAGCCAGTCGGCGCCGAAATTGACGAAGCAGCCCATGGTGCGGGCGGCGCCGACCCCGGCGCTGATGGCCAGCTCGTTGAGGCCGTTTTGTGCCGACAGCACGTAACCGTCGGGCGCCAGGTGCGGGGACAGGCGTACCAGCGCCGCTTCGGTCGCATGTGCCTTCACGGCCAGCACGATGCGTCTGTACGTGCCGGTCAATGCATCGGGCGTGACGGCCGGCACGACCTGCGTGAAGGTATCGACGGGCCCTTCGATGGCAAGGCCCGACGTGCGGCAGGCCGCGACATGCTCGGGCACGATGTCGACCAGCAGCACCGGTACGCCGGCGCGCGCCCAATAGGCGCCCAAGGTGCCGCCGATCGCGCCGGCGCCCCAGATCAGGATCGGTTCGTCTGCCGCGACACTCATGCGCGTTCCATGCGCAGGACGTCCTTGTGCGTGGCGACGTTCAGCACGCCGTCGGTACCGATCCAGCCGCGCGCCATGCCCAAGGTGTTGAACGGCGCGCACACCTGGCCGAAGGCATCGATCGCGATCAGGCCGGCACCGATCTTGTGGCCGGACATCACGTCGAACACCAGCGTATCGGTGGCCTGGCGCAAGGTCTGACCGCCATAGGACATCCGCGCGGCAACGTCGTAGGCAGCAACGCGGCGCATGAAGACTTCACCCTGGCCGGTGCACGACACTGCGCAGACACCGTTGCGGGCGTAGGTCCCGGCGCCCACGATGGGCGTGTCGCCGACCCGCCCGGCCGGCTTGTTGTTGAAGCCGCCGGTGGAGGTAGCCGCCGCCAGGTCGCCCTGGCGGTCCAGCGCCACGGCGCCGACCGTACCGTGGCGCTCCGCTTCCGACGCCAGCCCGATGGTGCCGCGCGCCGCGCGTGCCTTCAGCGACGCCAGGGCCTGTACACGGCGCTCAGTGGTGAAGTAGCCGTTGGCGACAGTCGGCAACCCCTTCGACCGGGCAAAGGCATCAGCGGCATCGCCGGACAGCAGCACGCAATCGGACTGGTCCATCACGGCGCGCGCGGCGCGGATCGGGTTGCGAATGGCGCGCACCGTGCAGACGCCGCCCGCTGCCAGCGTGGCGCCGTCCATGATGGAAGCATCGAGCTCGTGGACCGACTGTTCGGTCAGGGCGGCACCGTGGCCAGCGTTGAAGTGCGGACTGTCCTCCAGAACCACGACGGCGGCCTCGACCGCATCGAGCGCCGATCCTCCCGCTGTGAGGATCTTCCATCCGGCGCGCAGCGCTGCTTCCAGATGCGCGCGCGTCTGCGCCCAGTCCGCCTCGCTCTGAAGGTTGGCGGCCAACGTGCCGCAGCCGCCGTGAATCGCGATCGCCGGAAGAGACATGATATTGCGTTCCTTTTTCAGCTGTCATCCCGAGCGCAGCGAGGGATCTTCTGCACGTGGCGCACGGGTGCGCCTGCATCAAAAGATCCCTCGCTGCGCTCGGGATGACAGTCCTACTACGTGGGCAGGTTCCTACTTCGCGGCCGGTCGGATGTTCATGGCCAGCGTGTCCTCATCGACGCGCGGCTTGATCGTGACCTTGGCTTTCTGCATGGCCCAGGCCGAGCCGACCGACACGATCGACAGCCGCGGACGGTCGACGGCGACGATCTCGTTGGCGCGTTCCAGCAAGGCGCGACGCTTGGCGTCGTCCATCTCGACGGCGGCGTCCTGCAGGACCTTGTCGAGCTCCGGGTTCTTGTAGCCCAGCACGTTGAAGGCGCCCATGCGCTTCTCTTTGTCATTCGAGTGCGCCACCGACGAGAGCGTGTAGTGCGCCTCGCCGGTCAGTGTGCCCCAACCCGACATCGCCATCGAAAAATCGCCGCGCGTGCGCGCCGGGAAGAACACGGCGCCCGGCTGCGCATTGGCCTGGGCATCGATACCGATCGCAGCCAGCATCTGCGCAATCGACGTGCCGACCTGCCGGTCGCCGGGCAGCCGGTCGCTGGTGAAGCTCAGCGTCACCTTGAAGCCGTTGGCGTAGCCTGCCTCGGCCAGCAACTGCTTGGCACGCGCCGGATCGTACTTCGATTCAGGCACCTTCTTGCTGTAGCCGAAGACGCCGGGCGTCACGAGTTGGTTCTGCGGCTTGCCCAACCCCTCCATCGCGATCTCGGCCAGCGCCTTGCGATCGATCGCGAGGTCGAGCGCCTCGCGCACCTTGGGGTTCTGCAGCGGGTTCTTGTCGAGCGGCGAGCCGTCCTTGGCCGTGACCTGGGCCGGCTTGTCGCGCAGGTCGAGCTCCATGTTGAAGATATAGACCGTGTCGACCTTCACCACGGAAAGCTTGGAGTCGCGCTCCAGGGTCGGCACATCGGACGCCGGCGCCCGCACGATCAGGTCGACCTGGCCTGCCTTCAGCTGGGCCACGCGCGCGGCATCGTTGGCGATCTCCTTGCGCACGTGACGCTGCCACGGCTCCTTGGGTCCCCAGAAACCGTCGAAGCGCTCGAGCACCAGCTGTTCCTTGGGCGTCCACGACACGAACTTGTAGGGCCCGGTGCCGACGGCGGCCTTGCCGGTGTTGAACGCCTCGTTGGCGGTCTCCTTGGTCAGGCCGGCCGCCGCCTTGTGCGAGACGATGAACAGGCGGATGAAGTCGTTGGGCAGGCTGGGCGCCGGCCCGTCGGTGATGATGTGGACCGTGTGCGCATCGACAATCTTGGTTTCCTTGACCCGGCGCACATAGATCGTCGTCGGATTGGGACCGGCCACCATCGGGATGCGCTCGATCGAGAACTTCACATCCTCGGCCGTGAAGTCCGAGCCGTCGTGGAACTTCACGCCCGGACGCAGCTTGAATTCCCAGGTCGTGGCATCGAGCGCCTTCCAGCTCAACGCCAGCCGCGGCTCCAGCTCCAGGCCGTCACCCGACCATACCAGGGTATCGAACACGTGCTTCAGCGCCTCGGCATGCGTGCCGGTGGCGGTAAAATGCGGGTCGATCGACTCGGGGCCGGCGCGCACGCCGATGGTGAGCGTCTGCGCCATCGACGGCGTCGGCGCCAGCGTCAGACAAGTCGCCGCCACCAGCGCCGCGGCAAGGGTGCGTCCGTAGATCGTCATGGTGAGTCCTCCTGTTCGACGTGCGCCGGCCATGTCGGTGAGTCCAGGACCAGGCGTGCGAGCAGTTCGGTCAACACCTGCTGCTCGTCTTGGTTAAGATTGGCCAGCATCTGGCGCTCGCGCTCCAGCATCGCCGGCAGGGTTTCATCGACGATACGCCGCCCTTCGGCGGTCAACCGCAGACCGTAACGGCGCCGGTCAAGCGGATCGGCGGCGCGGCGGATCAGGCGGCGGCGCAGCAGCTTCTGGATCGCGCGGCTGAGCGTGTTCTTGGGAAAGCCCGAGGACTGGCAGATGTCGTTGGCCGTGATGCCGTCCTTCAGGAACAGCGAATAGAGCACGACATACTCCGGCCGCATCAGGCCGTAGCGGCGCTCGATCCAGCCGTAGATGGGAACGTTGAACTGCAGCGCAAGGTAGTTGATGCGGAACGAGAACCAGCACGGGTTCTCCCATAGCTTTACGGCGATGACCGGATGCAGGGCCGGCGCCTTGGTCGCCGGAAACCGGGCCACAACGCCTGTCGATCGCTTTTGCGGACTTGCCGCCATCCCCCGCCCCAATTAGTTCCATATGGAACTTGACGATACTTGCAGCCCTTGGTCAAGTGCCGCTCGCCATCCCCGTCACCATCCGGGATCGGCACGAGGAAGCCCATGCGAATCGCCGACATGAACTGGATGCAGGTCGAGGCGCGCGTGCAGCGCGACGACCGCTGCGTGCTGCCGATCGGCAGCGTGGAACAGCACGCCTATCTCAGCCTGTGCGTCGACATGATCCTGTCGGAGAAGGTGGCGGTGGACGCGGCGGAACCGCTCGGCGTGCCGGTCTACCCGGCGGTGCCGTTCGGCTTGACGCCGTATTTTGCCGATTTTCCGGGCACCGTGACCCTGCGGCTGTCGACCTACGTGGCGCTGATCGAGGACATCCTGGAAAGCCTGTACCGGTCCGGCTTCCGTCGCGTCGTGGTCGTGAACGGCCACGGCGGCAACAGCCCGATCCAGGGCTTCTTCAAGGAATGGATGGTGCACCGCCGCGATGCCCGCATCAAGCTGCACAACTGGTGGAACGCGCCGAAGACCTGGGCCAAAGTGTTGGAAATCGATCCCGCCGCATCGCACGCCAGCTGGATGGAGAACTTTCCCTGGACCCGCGTGCCGGGCGTGAAACCACCGGAGGCAGCCAAGCCCGCGGTCGACATGAGACGGTTGCAGACGGCAAACCCGGCGGAGGTGCGCGCCTTGATCGGCGACGGTAACTTCCATGGCCGCTACGAGCGTCCGGACGACGAGGTGCTGGCGCTGTGGCAGGTCGCCGTCGCCGAGACACGCACCATCATCGAGGAGGACTGGCCGTAGGCCATGATCGGCTGTTCTTTTTCGGACCGCGCGCGTCCACGCGCGCATTCGCTCGCAGCGAGGCGAAGAGCGGACGACTATCGGCGCTGGCGCGCCGAGGCGCGCGTGGACGCGCGCGGTCCGAAAAGGACCCGACCCCCATGCTCGGCTTCCTGATTCAGCGCTTTCTGCAGGCCATCGTGGTGCTGGTGGTGATCGCCGGGCTGGTCTTTGCCGGCGTGTTCGCCATCGGCAATCCCATCGACGTGCTGATCTCGCCCGACGCCACGCAGCAGATCCGCCTCGACACCATCGCCCGCTATGGGTTGGACCAGCCGCTGTGGCAACAGTATCTGGCCTTCCTTGGCCGGCTGGCACAGGGCGATTTCGGCCGCTCGTTCGTCTTCAACATGCCGGTGCTCGACCTGATCCTGTCGCGGCTGCCAGCGACGCTCGAACTCACCCTGGCGGCCGTGATCGGCGCAACCGTGCTGGGCGTGCCGCTGGGCATGTTCGCGGGCTACCGCCCCGACAGTCGGGTGGCACGCCTGCTGATGGGCCTGTCGATCCTCGGCTTCTCGGTGCCGACCTTCTGGATCGGCCTGGTCCTGATCCTGGTGTTCGCCGTGACCCTGGGCTGGCTGCCGGCCGGCGGCCGCGGCGAGACGCTGAGCGTGTTCGGCGTCGAATGGAGTTTCCTGACCTGGGATGGGCTGCAGCACCTGCTGCTGCCGGCGATCAACCTGTCGCTGTTCAAGCTGGCGATGATGATGCGGCTGGCGCGCGCCGGCACGCGCGAGATCATACTGACCGACACCGTGAAGTTCGCCCGCGCGTCGGGCCAGTCGGAATGGACCATCCTGCGCCACCACGTGCTGCCGCTGATATCGATTCCGATCGTGACGGTGTTCGGCCTCGAGTTCGGTTCCACCTTGGCGTTCGCCGTCGTCACCGAGACGATTTTCTCCTGGCCGGGCCTGGGTAAGCTGATCATCGAGTCGATCCAGAGCCTGGATCGCCCGGTCATGGTCGCCTACCTGATGCTGGTGGCGTTCCTGTTCATCGCCATCAACTTCCTGATCGACATCGCCTACGCGGCGCTCGATCCGCGCATCCGGGCGCGGCGATGATGATGATGGCTCGCTCAGACTGTCATCCCGAGCACAGCGAGGGATCTCCTGCGAAAGGCGCACAGTACGCTACTCGCGGAAGATCCCTCGCTGCGCTCGGGATGACAGACCGGCCCAATCGGCACGGAAACAATCTCCCATGAATCGGGACACCCCGCTCTTCCGGCTGTGGGTCGAGTTCCGCGACAACCGCATCGCGGTGGCGGCGCTGGTCGTCATCATCGCCATCGCGGTGCTGGCGATCCTGGCGCCGCTGATCACGCCGCAGGATCCTTACAACCTCGCCAAGCTGGTGCTGGCCGATGCGCGGCGGCCGCCAGGGACGGTGGGCAGCGGCGGCTACGTCCATTGGCTGGGCACCGACGCCCAGGGCCGCGACCTGCTGTCGGCGATCCTCTACGGCCTGCGCATATCGGTGCTGATCGGCATCGCCGCCGGCGCCGTGGCCTTCATCGTCGGCGCCACGATGGGCGCATTGGCGGCCTTCGCCGGCGGCCGCACCGAGATGCTGATCATGCGCTTCGTCGACCTGCAGCTGTCGTTCCCGGCGATCCTGCTGGCGCTGGTATTGTCGGCGATGCTGGGCCAGGGCCACCTGCAGATGATCACGGCGCTGGCGGCGGCACAGTACGCCTATTTCGCGCGCACCGCGCACGGCGCCGCCGCCACCGAGCGGGCCAAGGACTATGTCGAAGCGGCGCTGTCGACGCCGCTGCCAGCGCGCTTGGTGCTGTTCCGCCACATCCTGCCCAACTGCCTGCCGCCGCTGATCGTCGTGGCCACGGTGCAGGTGGCGAATTCAATCGCGCTGGAGGCGACGCTGTCGTTCCTCGGATTGGGCCTGCCGGTGACCGAACCATCGCTGGGCATGCTGATCGCCAACGGTTTTCAGTATCTGCTGTCGGGCCGCTATTGGATCTCGATCTATCCCGGCATCGCGCTGATCGTCCTGATCGTCGCCATCAACCTGGTGGGCGACCAGATCCGCGACCAGCTCAACCCGCGACTCAAGCGATGAGCGTGGGCTTGTCATCCCGAGCGCAGCGAGGGATCTCCTACGATAGGAGACGCCGCTTTCAGGAGATCTCTCGCTGCACTCGGGATGACAGGGAGGTCAATCCATGAGCGCGCCCCTGCTTCGCGTGCGGGATCTGGCGACGCATTTCTTCACGCGCGCCGGCGTGTTGAAGGCGGTCGACGGCGTCTCCTTTGATCTCAGCGCCGGCGAGATCCTGGGCCTGGTCGGTGAATCGGGATCGGGCAAGAGCGTCACCGGCTACTCGCTGCTGGGCCTGATCGATCCGCCGGGGCGCATCGTGGCGGGCTCCATCCGCCTGCATGACCAGGAGCTGATCGGCCTGCCGCCGGCGGCGCTGCGCGACCTGCGCGGACGGCGGTTGGCAATGGTGTTCCAGGATCCGATGACCACGCTGAACCCGGTGCTCACCATCGCCGCGCAGATGCAGCTGGCACTGGGCGCACACGAGCGTGTTTCGGCGCGCGCCGGCCGCGCCCGCGCTGCCGACGTATTGACCCGCGTCGGCATACCGGATGCGGCACGCCGGCTGGATGCCTACCCGCATCAGTTCTCCGGCGGCATGCGCCAGCGCGTGGCGATCGCGGTGGCGCTGCTGAACCGGCCCGACGTGATCGTGGCTGATGAACCGACGACGGCGCTCGACGTATCGATCCAGGCCCAGATCCTGGCCGAGATGAAGGCACTGGTGCGTGATCTCGGCACGGCACTGATCTGGATCAGCCACGACCTCGCCGTGGTGTCGGCGCTGGCCAGCCGCATCCTGGTGATGTACGCCGGGCGCATCGTCGAACAGGGCCCGACCGCGACGGTGTTGCGCGCACCGCGCCATCCCTACACCGGCGGGCTGCTGGATTCGCTGCCGTCGCGCGCCGCTCCGGGACAGACGCTGCAGCAGATCCCGGGACTGCCGCCGACCTTGGCCGCTCTGCCGGCAGGATGCGCCTTTCATCCGCGCTGCGCGCGGGCCGACGTGGCCTGCCAGGTCGCTCCGGAAACGACACTGGCAGGCACCCGCGGCTGGCGCTGCCATCATCCCCTCGCGGAGCCGGCGCCATGAACGCGCCCTTCATCACCGTGACGTCGGTCAGCAAGCATTTCGACCCGCAGCTGTCGCTGGGCGATCACATCGCGGGCGTGCTGGGTGGCGCGGTCGAGACGCGGGCTGTGCGCGCGGTCCAGGACGTATCGCTCGAGCTGGTGCGTGGCGAGGTGCTGGGCCTGGTGGGTGAGTCGGGCTGCGGCAAGAGCACCCTGGGCCGCATGATCGCCGGCATCCTGCCGCCGACAGCCGGTGCGGTCGCCATCGAGGGCGCGCCCGTGATGGCGGGACGCCGGCCGGCGCGCAAACGCACGACGCGCGTGCAGATGATCTTCCAGGACCCCTACGCCTCGCTCGACCCGCGCATGCGCGTGGGCGATGCGCTGGCCGAGGGCCCCATCGTGCATCGCCTGGTGAGCCGGGCGGCGGCACCCGCTTATGTCGCCGGCTGGCTGCGCAAGGTCGGCCTCGCGGCCGATGCCGCGCAGCGCTATCCGCACCAGTTCTCGGGCGGCCAGCGCCAGCGCATCGCCATCGCCCGCGCGCTCGCCATGCAGCCCGATGTCCTGGTCTGCGATGAGCCGGTGGCGTCGCTCGACGTATCCATCCAGGCGCAGGTGCTGAACCTGTTCCTCGCGCTGCGCCATGAGCTCGCGCTGACGATGGTCTTCATCAGCCACCATCTGGGCGTCGTGCGCCACGTCTCGGACCGGGTCGCCATCATGTACCTGGGCCGGATCGTCGAGATCGGGCCTGCCGATGCGATCTACACCCATCCGCAGCATCCCTATACCCAGGCGCTGCTGCAAAGCGTACCGCAGCTCACGCTGACGGAGGACGTGGTCACGTCCTTCAAGCCGATCGACGGCGAGCTGCCCTCGCCGCTGGCGCCGCCACCCGGCTGTGCCTTCCACCAGCGCTGCGCTCTTGCCGAACCGCGCTGCCGGCAACAGGTGCCGCTCATGCGTGATGTCGGCCGGCAGCACGCCGCCGCATGCCATTTGCTTCCAGCGAGCACGGACGTCCCGTCCGCATCGGCGCGATAGCGCCGATGGCCACCCTTCGCGCGGTCGGATTGTAGACCGCTACGCTGCGGCGGGTACGCGGGCGAAGCGACGGATCTGCAGCACCGTCAGCACATTCAACATATAGATCGCAAACGCGCCCCAGAAGATGGCGTGCGGCAGGTGGTGGTCCATCAGCCAACCGAACACCGGCGGCCCGACCATCGAGCCGATATCCAGGCCGGAGTAGACGAAGCCGAATACCTTGCCCGACGCGCCCGGCGGGGTGGCACCGCGCACGATCATGTCGCGCGATGGGCCGGTCATCCCACTGGCAACGCCGCTCAATGCCATCAGCGGCAGCACCAGCCACGTCGGCACGCCGCCGGTGGCGATCAGTGCCGTGAGCGCGCCGGCAATGAACAGGCCGACCGCCGCGATCGTGTCATGGCGCGTTGCCCGATCGGCAATCCAGCCGCCGATCACGACGCCGACCGCCGAACCGATCAACAACGCCGTCAGCGCCGCCGCCGCGGCCTCCAGTCCGATCGGGAACATCTCGCGCAGCGCCGGCACGGCAAACTGCTGGATACCGACCACCGTGATGGCGATGAAGGCGAAATAGAGCATGCAGATCAGAATCGGCGCCGTCAGCAGCGAGGACACCTCGCCGCGCACCGAGCTCTTCTGCGTACTGACGCGGGCCACGCGGTGATCGACCATGACGCTGCCCTGCCCCGCCACGATCGCGGCTACCAGCACGCCGGCGGCGGCCGAGATCAGCGCCGCGGCCTGCCAGCCCCAGGCATGCGCCAGGAAATAGATCACCGGTGCCGCCGGCACCCAGCCCAGGGTACCGCCCAGCCCGTGCGCGCTATAGGCGCGGCCCAGGCGGTTGACGTGCACCGAGGCATTCAGGATCGCGAAGTCGGCGGGATGAAAGACGCAGTTGCCGATACCGGCCAGCGCCACCATGGGCACCAGCGTCCAGAAGCTCGTGGCGAGGCCCGCGATCAGCGCGAAGGCGGCGGCCGCGGCCAGCAGGCCGAAGGCCAGCGCCGGGCGCGCACCGAAGCGGTCGACCGCGAAGCCGGCCATGGTCTGCGCCACGCCGGAGATGCCGTAGTAGATCGCACCGAGAATCCCGACCTCGGCATAGGTCATACCGAAGTCCGGCATCACGACGATCAGCAGGGTGGCGAGCGCCAGCTGGTAGAAGTGGCTGAGCCCATGGGCAATGCCGATAACGCTGATGACGCGGGCATCGCGCCCGACCGACGGGGACACTGCGACCGACATGGAAACTCCGCAGAAACGGGCGCGCCGCATGCTTGCGCATGTGACGCGCCCGGACTCTACGCCAAGCAGGTCACGGCGACGAGCTTCGCCGTCTCATGGCTGGTTTGCCCGTCGCTGACTTGTACTACTGACCGCGTGTTCCAATCGACCGTTCCGGCACGGCAAGTCCGTTGGCGCGTAGCGCTTTCTCGATCACTGGGATGGCCTGGGCGGCGCGACCATCATTGCACATCGTCAACGCCACACTGACTTCCGTACTGGGACTGGACCCCATGCTCGAGCCATAGGAGCGCTCCGGCATATACCGCAGGTACCTGCGGGAGAGGCTGTTGCAGTACGCCCTGTCGTCGGATTGTACGGCCGCGTCCTGCGCCACCACAGGCGGTGCAGTCAAACCCGCCAGCCCCATCGCCGCGCCAAACGCCATGACACCTAAATGACGGTACATAAACGCCTCACAAAACCGGGACACCATTGCCGCCGATGTGTGCGCCTGGGTCAGGTGCTGCAATGCACCGCGCGGTTTCGTCGCTGATTTGCGACGCTTGCCTTGCGATGAGGTTGCACATGGAAGACGCAGCGTCTCACGGCGGATCGCCGCCCATATTTGTTTGCTGAAACCGTGCTGCAACGGTCCCGCTCATGAGATTTGTCGCGGGCGGCGGGAGAGAAACTCAGTGACCAAAGTGTCGCGGCGTTCCGGGTGACGCGCGGCGTTCAGACCTTGAAACCCTGCGAGCGCAGCAGGCGCTCCAATACCGGGATGCCGGCTTGTGTGTTGCCGCGGCGGCAATTCGCCAACGCCTTGTTGGCCTCGATCCCATCGAACGCGCTGCCCGAGCGACTCTCGCCGCCGGTGTTGCTGTAGCGCGTGAAGAGTGCGTGAAGGTTTTCACACCGTGCCAGATCGGCGGGCGGCGCTGCCGGGTTCGGTGCCTGGGCCCAGGCCGGGGCGGTGACGACCGCGAGCGCAAGGGCGATGGGCGTGATGATACTCATGGTTTGTCTTGTCCGTTCTGCCGGTGTCATACCGGCCGACCCATATAGTGACGCGGTACCATCGCCGGCGATAAAACTGCCGTGAGGTTCTACTGTGCCGGCGGCACTGCCGTGAAGACCTGCGAGCGCGACACGACGCGCGGTGCGAACTGGTACCAGCCGCGCATTGCCTGGAACGCCGGCGTCTGCAGCGCCTCGGGCCCGGACAGTTCATAGACCGTGGTGTAGACCTTGCGTGCCACCGTCCGGCCGGCGCCACGATCCAGTTCGCTTCCGTCGCCCGCCGACACGTAACGCCGGCCACGCAGCACGCCCGGACAGGCCAGGGCGTCAGGCAGATGAACCGTGTCGTACCAGTGGTTCCAGTCCGCTTCGATCTCGGCGTCGACCTCGACGGTGACGATGAACAGGCATGTCGGAAAGTCGGTCATGGCGATGAACCCTCGCTGCGAGTCAGGTGGTGGCAGGACGACCGGCCAGGAACTGCGGTGCCGTCATGCCCATCGACACATAGATGCTGGTCAGTGCCTCGGCACCGACCGTCGCCGGCACCACCCATTCGGACGGCACGAACAGCAAGCCGCCGCCGATGGGTACCGGCGCGGTGGGTACCAGCACGGCAAGGTAGGACCGACCGCCGAGATCGACCGCCTCGGGCGCCGACAGCAACGCCAGCACCGCCACGCCACCCGGTCCGCCGAAGTAGCACCACACGGGCGCCATGGCGCTGGTATCGGCGGTTCCCTGCTTGCCGAACGCGCCCAGGAAACGGCTGACCAGGCTATAGACGGCGCCGATCACAGGCGCGCGCTCCATGATTCGTCCGATGAAGGCAACGACTCCGCTTTTGACTTGGGAGCTGACCAGCAAGCCGAACGCATAGAGGAACAGCACGATCACCGTGAAGCCGATCAGATAGGCCGCGATCGGACTGGGCACGAAGGCGAGGCCGATCCGGGCCAGGACGCCGCCGAAGGCGCTTCCTGGTCCTGCCCATTCGAACAGCAAGGCACCGACCCACACCGTGCCGCCGATGGTGAGCACCAGTGGCAAGATGGCCAACAGGCCGGCCAGCAGGATGCGAAGCTGATTGGACAGAAACCGACCCATGAGCCACCCCCAGCGAAGCGTGCGCCTGGCGCAACACTACCTGAGGATCACGGGGTATGCGCGGGAGCACCAAGGCTTTTTTGGATCGCGCGCGTCCACGCGCGCACGCGCGCACAATGACGCGAAGCGCGAAAGATTGTGCGTGCTGACACGCCGAGGCGCGCGTGGATGCACGCGGCCCAAAACCAATCAGTCGCGGCGCGTGATCATGGTGTCGCCCAGCACCAGCACGTCCATCTTGGTGCGCAGGAAGCAGTCCAGTGCCTCCTCCGGCTTGCAGACCACGGGCTCGTTCTCGTTGAAACTGGTGTTGAGCACGATGGGCACGCCGGTGAGATCGCCGAACGCCGCGATCAGCCGGTGATAGCGGGCATTGCCCTTGGTCGTCACGGTCTGCAGGCGGCCCGAGCCGTCGACGTGCGTCACCGCCGGGATCGAGGCACGGCGCGCCGGCCGGATGCGAAAGACCTGCATCATGAACGGCACATCGTCGTCGGTCTCGAACCAGTCGGGCACCGCCTCGCGCAGGATCGACGGCGCGAAGGGACGGAACGACTCGCGGCGCTTGATCTTGAGGTTCAGGATATCCTTCATGTCGGCGCGCCGCGGATCGGCCAGGATCGAGCGGTTGCCGAGCGCGCGGGGCCCCCACTCCAGCCGTCCCTGGAACCAGCCGATCACCTTGCCTTCGGCGATGGCCGTAGCCGTGCGCCGGCAGAGCTCGCCTTCGTCCGCGATCGCCTCGACGACACAGTTGGCGGCGTCGATATCGGCCTGGCGCGCGGCGATGGCGGCGGCGATCTCGTCCGCCGTCGCCCACGGCCCCCAATAGGCGTGGTCCATCACGAAGCTGCGCTTGGCGCTGCTGCCTTCGGGCAAGGTGTGCCAGACCTGGAAGGCAGCGCCGATGGCACCGCCGGCATCGCCACCGGCCGACTGGATGTAGCAGTGCTTGAACGGCGAACGTTCGTAGATCTTGCCGTTGGCTACCGAGTTGTAGGCACAGCCGCCGGACAACACGACGGTGTCCAGGCCGTACTTGCGGTGCAGCGCGCCCAACAGATTGAAGAAGGCATTCTCGTACATGCCCTGCGCCGAGCGCGCGAGATCCTTGTGGCGTTGCTCCAGTGCATCGTCCTTGCCGCGCGCCGGTCCCAGCAACTCGGCCATTGCCGGCGACCAGATGCGGCCGCCCGACGGCATGCCGTCGCGGACCTCGTACTTCGAGCCCTCCTTGGCGTGCGTGTAGTAGCGCAGGTTGAGCGCGAAGCTGCCGTCATTCTTCAGATGGACCAGCTGTTCCATCTCTTTGGCGTAGGCCGGCTCGCCGTAGGGGGCCAGGCCCATGACCTTGTACTCGTCGCCGTAGTGCGGAAAGCCGATGAACTGCGTGATGCCTTCGTAGAAGATCCCCAGGGAATGCGGGAAATGAACCCGGCCATCGATGGTGAGCCGGTTGCCCTCGCCGACGCCCCACGAGGCGCTGGCGAAATCCCCGAAGCCGTCGACCGACACCGCCACGGCCTTATCGTACGGCGAGACCAGGAAGGCCGACGCCAGATGGCAGAGGTGGTGTTCGACCTGGTGGAATTCGCCCTTGAAGGTCATCTCCGGCAGAGCGCCGGCGAGCTGGGCCTTCAGATCGCCCCACTGCTGGCGGTTGCGCACGCGGCTCATCACCATGTCCAGGCTGGGACGGCGGGCCACGACGTACGCCACCTTGCGCCACAGGCTGGCACGGCTGTCGCGGTTGATGGCGACATGCCCCACCGCATCGAGCCCGATGCCGGCTTCCTTCAGGCAGTAGCGAATCGCCTCGCTGGGAAAGCCGCCCCAGTGCTTGATGCGGCGGAAGCGTTCTTCCTCCGCCGCGGCAATGAGTTCGCCGTCCTTGACCAGGCAAGCGGCCGAATCGGCATGAAAGGCATTGAGGCCGAGAATATAGGTCATGCTGGGTGCACTAGGATTTGGTCGCGCCGCCTGCAAGGTCGCGCTGGATCAGGAGCATGGAAAGGATCAGGTCGGCCGTCATGCGCTGGAAGGCATAATACCAGCCAGCCCAGCCATCGAGAATGAGGCCACGGCCGAAAAGGCAATAAAGCAGGACCAGGGGTGGTCCCAACACGCGGGTCAGCCGCACGCGATCACCCCAGGTGAGCTGGGCCCACGGTGTGGTGGTGAGCTTGTCGACTTCGCGGCTCTGGTAGCGGAACTGCGATACCAGCCAGCGATCCAGACGTTTGCGGTCGTCATGGTCGACATGGCCTGTCAGCACGCCCACCGCGCGGCTCACCAGCGCCTTTTCGGTGTGGCCGTCCTGTACGAATTGCACGCTGTCGCGACGGAACAGGATCGGCTGGCTGGGATAGAGCGAGCCACGCAGGCGCCGGCCGTCGATACAGTAGTCAAAGATCACGCGATAACCGCCCATATCCGGCCCTGGCGCCAGGCGCGCGATCTCCGCGATGGTGCCATCAGGTACAATGTAGTCGGCGTCCAGCCGCAGGACCCAGGGCGTCTCGATCCCGGTCTGCTGGACGGCAAAGGTCCACTGCTGGCCGTGACTGTCAAACGGACGGACGACCAGCCGCGCATTGGGGAACCGCCCGACGATGGCTGCGGTATCGTCCTCGCTGCCGCTGTCAACGACGACGACCTCGCGCGCCCACGCCAGCCGCTCCAGGTTGCGACCGATATTGGGGGCCTCGTTATAGGTGAGAATGACAGGGGTGATCTGGTCCAGCATCCGCGTTCGTCCTGGCCCCAGGGGCATAGCACGGAAAGTGTCACAGGGTTTGCGCAAACTGCTTCTGATCAAGTGTTCACGCTGATTTTTGCGTAAAAGCTTTGAATACTAAGTTTATGCAATTACTCCATGAATGTCGTTAATCATATGATTTTAAATCATAAAAATGGAAACTTGATATGTAACTTCAGCCTTGGTCATTTGACGGCCACCGCCCCCGCCGGTATATTGCAGGAGGGGTTGACGATGGTCGCGAGCTTGTTGTCTCCGGCTGCCGAGCGGCAGTGGGATGGTGATGCTCGCGTTTTGGAAAAATCGCCATGGATCGGTCGAAGGTCCTGCTCGAGAAGAAATTGCTGTGGGCGATCCGCCTGATGGACATGGCGGTACCAGCGGCGACGGCGTGGATTGCCATCATGGCGTGGCAGCCCGAGCATTTCTGGCTGTTCGAAAGCCAGTATCTGCTGGCCATGGCCGCCAGTGCGTTGCTGGTCGGCAACGTCTTCGCGGCGCTGGGACTGTATACGATCCGCACCCTGTCGAACGTTCCCGGCCAGATGGGACGGGTGGCGCTGGGCTGGACAGGCGTCGTCGCCGTTCTGCTGCTGGCAGCGTTCGCTGCCAAGGTCTCCAACAACTTCCCGCGCAGCTGGTCCATCCTCTGGTATTTCTGGAGCCTGGGCGGCTTCATTGCCGTTCGCTTCGTGGTTTTCGCGCTGCTGAGCCGTTGGATCGAGACCGGCCGGCTGACCCGCAATCTCGCCGTGGTCGGCGCTGGTCCGCACGGCCGGCGCCTGATCGAGCATCTGCGCCAGCAGGCCAGCAACGACTGGCATATCGTCGGCATCTGGGACGAGCGCGCCGTACGCCCGATCGCCCCCGTCGACGGAATCCCTGTCCGCGGTACGGTTGACGACCTGATCGCCTACGCCCGTGAGCATTCGCTGGATCAGATCGTCGTGGCCCTGCCCTGGGCGGCGGAGTTGCGGGTCATGAAGGTGCTGAAGAAGCTGTGGGAGCTGCCGATCGACATCCGGCTGGCGCCCGACATGATCGGCTTCAGCCTGGCGCACTGCTCCTACAGCGACCTGGGCTCGGTGCCGGTCCTGAACGTCTTCGACCGCCCGCTGTCGGCGGAAAAGCTGATGCTCAAGCGGCTCGAGGACATCACGCTCGGGCTATTGATGCTGGTGGCGTTCTCGCCGGTCATGCTGCTGACCGCCCTCGCCGTGAAGCTCGACAGCAAGGGCCCGATCCTGTTCCGCCAGACCCGCTACGGCTTCAACAACCAACGCATTGACGTCTGGAAGTTTCGCAGCATGTACGTCGAGGCGTCGCGCGAAACAGCGATGCGCCAGGCGACACAGGATGACCCGCGCGTCACGCGCGTCGGCCGCTTCATCCGCCGGACCTCGATCGACGAACTGCCGCAGATCTTCAACGTCCTGTCGGGCGTGATGTCGGTGGTCGGCCCGCGTCCGCATACGATCGGCACCAAGGCCGACAATATCCTGTTCGAGGAGGCCGTGGCGGAGTACGCCGGCCGTCACCGGGTCAAACCCGGCCTTACCGGATGGGCGCAGGTCAACGGCTGGCGGGGCGAAACCGATACGATCGAAAAGATCCAGCGTCGCGTCGATCACGACCTCTACTATATCGAGAACTGGTCGCTGTTCCTCGACCTCAAGATCGTGCTGATGACGGTGTTCACCGTCCTGCGCGGCAAGAACGCATACTGACCTTCCCCTTCTGCACACCATGAAGCGCCGACTTCATCGGGCGGCTTGCCGCCGGCACGCGTGTAGGACAAGGTAGTTCCTGGTCATCATTCCCGGCGCATGCGCATTCTCCTGCACGACTATTCCGGTCACCCGTTCCAGGTCCAGCTCGCCCGCGAATTGGCGCGCCGTGGACACCACGTGCGTCACCTGTTCTCGGCGGTGTTCCAGACACCGCGCGGCGCCCTGCAGCGCCAGGCGGGCGATCCGGAGGGCTTCGAGGTCGCCGCGATCGATCCCGGTGAACCGTTCGCCAAGTACAGCTACATCAAACGCCTGTGGCAGGAGCGACGCTACGGGCACCTGCTACAGCGCGAGCTCGCCGCCTTCCGGCCCGACGTTGCACTCATGAGCAACACGCCGCCGATTGCCCTGGTCATGCCGCAACGCTGGTGCCGCGCTCATGGCGTCGGCTTCGTGTTCTGGGTCCAGGACATCTACGCCGAGGCGGTGGCCCGCCTCCTGGGACAGAAGCTGGGCCCCCTGGGCGCGCCGGCCGCGTGGCTCTATCGCCGCCTCGAAGGCGGTCTGCTTCGGCGCAGCAACCAGGTCGTGCCGATCACCGATGACTTCAAGCCCCTGCTGCAGTCCACGGGCGTCCCCGACAGGCGCATGACCACGGTGGAGAACTGGTCGCCGCTGGACGAACTGCCGCTGCGGGCCAAGGACAACGCCTTCGCCCGCGAACACGGCCTGCACGACAAGACCGTCCTGCTCTACTCCGGCACCCTGGGCCTCAAGCACAACCCGGGCCTGCTGCTGGCCATCGCCGAGGCGCATCGCGACAATCCCAGCGTCGCCGTCGTCGTGGTGTCCGAAGGACTGGGGGCGTCCTGGCTCGCCGAGCGCAAGGCCGGGCTGAACAATCTGCACCTGCTGCCGTTCCAGCCGTTCGACCGGGTCCCCGACATGCTGGGGGCCGCCGACGTGCTGCTGGCCATCCTGGAACCGGAAGCCGGCATCTATTCGGTGCCGTCCAAGGTCCTCACGTATCTCTGTGCCGCCAAGCCGCTGCTGGTCGCGATGCCGCCTGAAAACCTGGCGGCCCGCACCATCGACCGGCAAGAGGCCGGCGTGGTCGTGGGGCCCGATGACGCCACCGGTTTTGTTGCTGCTGCCCGCGATTTGATCGCCGACCCCACGCGACGGGCACGGCTGGGTGGCAATGGACGGGCCTATGCCGAGCGCACATTCGACGTCCAGCGCATCGGCGCCCGGTTCGAGACGATCCTGGCGGCAGCGCACGCCGATGTCATGCGGACGTAGCGTGCACCCCATAGCATCGGCCGTGTCCGGAGCCACTTTTACGCCACAGCGGACTTGAATTCCCGCAGACCCGGGGTCGCGAGCACCGCCGTGCAGACCGCAAACTCTTAGCAAATACCTGGAAAATCTATATAATCGAGCCGCTTTTTCAGGCCATTTTTTTGCGAGCTTGTGAATGTCCAAGGATGATTTGGTTGTCGTCACCGGTGCGGGGGGCTTCATCGGTGGCCATCTGGTCGGCTATCTCCAGCAGACACTCGGTCACACCAAGCTTCGTGCCGTCGACAGCAAGCCGCTGGACGAATGGTACCAGACACATTCCGGTGTCGAGAGCCTGTCGCTCGATGTGAGCCAGCGCGAAGCGGCGCAACAAGCCAGCCGTGATGCCCGGACGATCTATAACCTCGCCGCCGACATGGGGGGCATGGGCTTCATCGAAACGCACAAAGCCGAGTGCATGCTGTCGGTGCTGATCAACACCCACATGCTGATGGCGGCCAAGGAATATGGCGCCGAACGATTTTTCTTTTCCTCGTCAGCCTGCGTCTACGCCGCCGACAAGCAGACCGATGCCAATGTCACGGCGCTGAAGGAAGAGGACGCCTACCCTGCCATGCCGGAAGACGGCTACGGCTGGGAGAAACTGTTCAGCGAGCGCATGTGCCGTCACTACCGCGAGGACTACGGCCTGAAGACACGCATCGCGCGCTACCACAACGTCTACGGGCCGCACGGCACCTACGACGGCGGTCGCGAGAAGGCACCGGCGGCGATCTGCCGCAAGGTGATCGAGGCCAAGGCATCGGGCCGGCACGAGATCGAGATCTGGGGCGACGGCGAGCAGACGCGGTCGTTCATGTATATCGACGATTGCCTGATCGGCACCACGCGTCTGACCGACAGCGACTTCATCGAGCCGATCAATGTCGGCAGTGACGAACTGGTCAGCATCAACCGGCTGGTCGACATCGTCGAGAAGCTGGCCGGCGTGACGCTGAAGCGCCGCTACAAGCTCGACGCGCCCAAGGGCGTGCGCGGCCGCAACAGCGACAATACGTTGATCAAGAAGGTCCTGAACTGGGCGCCCTCGGTGCGCCTGGAAGACGGCATGGAAAAAACCTACCGCTGGATTCATGACGAAATGGCCTCGGGCCAGGATTCGCGCGTCAATCGCGCACCACGCATAGCGGTAGGGTGACGTCATAATGGCGAATACTGCATTGATCCAACCGATCATCTTGTCCGGCGGCTCGGGCACGCGGCTCTGGCCGCTCTCGCGCGAGGCGTATCCCAAGCAGTTCCTGCCGCTCACCGGCGAGCGATCGCTGTTGCAGCAGACCGCCACGCGCGTCGCCGACCCCAGCCGCTTCCTGCCGCCGATCGTGGTCTGCAACGTCGAGCACCGCTTCATGGTGGCCGAACAGCTGCGCCAGATCGGCATCGAGGCGGCGGCAACGGTGATCGAACCGATGGCCCGCAACACCGCGCCGGCCGTGGCCGCAGGTGCGCTGCTGGCCGCTACGGGTGATGCCAAGCGGCCGCTGCTGGTGCTGCCGTCGGACGCCTCGATCCGCAAACCCAAGGCGTTCAGTACCGCCATCGATGCCGGGCTGGCCGCCGCCGTGCGCGGCCACCTTGTCACGCTGGGCATCCGCCCCACTTCGCCTGAAACCGGCTACGGCTATATCCAGATCGGTGCGGCGCTGGACGGCGTGCCGGGCGTGCATGCCGTGGCGCGCTTCATCGAAAAACCCGATGCGGCACGCGCCCAGCAGTTCGTCGACGGCGGCGATCATTACTGGAATGGCGGCATCTTCCTGATGCGCGCCGATCTCTACCTGGCCGAGTTGAAGCGGTTCGAGCCGGCAATGCTCGATGCCTGCAAGGCCGCCCTCGACGAGGCGCGGCGCGATCTCGATTTCACCCGCCTCGACGCGGTCGCCTTCGAGCGCTCGCCCAGCAAGTCGATCGACTACGCGGTGATGGAGCACACCGATCGTGCCGCCGTAGTGCCCGTCGACATGGGCTGGAGCGATGTCGGCTCGTGGGAAGCCCTGCACTCGGATTCGACACCGGACGATGACGGCAACGTCGCGGTCGGCGACGTCGTGTCGGAAGACGTGCACGGTTGCTACCTGCGCGGCGACGACGGCGTGATGGTTGCGGCGCTGGGCATCGAGGACCTGGTGGTCGTGGCCACCGCCGATGCCGTGCTGGTGACACCCCGCAACCGCAGCCAGGACGTCAAGCGCATCGTCGAGAAGCTGAAGGCGGCCGGCCGCAGCGAATCGAGCATGCACCTGAAGGTCTTCCGGCCGTGGGGCTACTACGAGACCATCGGCTTGGGTGATCGTCACCAGGTCAAACACATCTCGGTGCTGCCCGGTCGCGCGCTCAGCCTGCAGATGCACCACAAGCGCGCCGAGCACTGGGTGGTGGTGCGTGGCGTCGCGCGCGTCACACGCGGCAACGACATGTTCGAGCTGTACGAGAACCAGTCGACCTACATCCCGCTGGGCGCCCGCCATCGGCTGGAAAACCCGGGCGAGGAGCCGCTGCACCTGATCGAGGTACAGTCCGGCAGCTACCTCGGCGAGGACGATATCGTGCGCTTCGAGGACAACTACGGACGCAACTGACGTCACTCCGGGAGCGCGGGCCTCTGGCGAGAGCTCTGCTTCGAGACGCCCGCTCTCCCGGCAGCCCTGGCGCGTCGCCGTCGGCGCCCGTACTGAATCACCATTACATACGTGATATGCCGGCGTCCGCTGCGGCCTTGTCGTTGACGGGACGCACCACCCACGATAGGCGGACGATGCGCCTTTGTCGCCGGCATGGAGATCATGAACGCGGACGCCCCCAGACCCTTGTCGCGGTTCACCGTCATCGAGGTGAACGACACCGACGTGCCCAGCTGCCTGCGGCTGGCAACGTCGTTGGCGACGCGGATTGCCGCCGATCTCGGTGCCACGGTCATCAAGATCGAGCCGCCGGCCGGCGACCTCGTGCGCCGGCTGCCGCCGCTGCTGCCGCACGGACCGAACGTCGAGCGCAGCGCGCTGTTTCAGTATCTCAACACAGGCAAGCACTCCGTCGTGCTCGACCTGGAGTCGGCACCTGGCATCGCCCGAGCCCTGACTCTGGCCGGCAAGGCCGACGCTGTCGTCTTCGAAACACCCGGCCGCAACGCCGAGGCCCTGCGCCACACACGGGCGACCCCGATTGAAATCGCGGCCTTCGCTGCCGGCATGGCGCACCCCGGGCCGGTCAGCGAATTCACGATCGCCGCGTTGGCCGGACTGCTGCACATGGTCGGCGAGCCCGACCGCCAACCGCTGCGGCTGGGCGGCCACCAGATCTCCTATGCTGCCGGCCTCACGGCCTTCACCGGTCTCAGTGCGGCCTTGGCAGCCCGCAGCCAGAGCCGCGTCGCGCCGTCGGTGCGGGTATCGCTGGCCGAAGTCGCCCAATGGGTGAACTGGAAGGCAACGTCGGGTACCCACGCCGCCGGCCGCTCGCCGGGCCGCGAAGGCGGACAATCCGAGTTCCAGGTCGTCCGCTGCGCCGATGGTTATGTCGCCGTCGTCTTCACCGTCAGCCAGTGGCCGCCGCTGCGCGATCTGATCGGCGATCCGCGGCTGGCCGATCCAAAGTTCGCCACCCGCACCGGCCGGCGCCAGCATGTCGGCGCGCTGTATGCGATCATGGCGCCGTGGTTCGCCGCCCGCACACGTCAGGATATCCAGGGCCAAGCCCAGGCGCGCGGTGTGCCCTTCGGTCCGGTCTTCACACCCGCCGAGCTGCTGGAAACCGAGCAGTACACCGCCCGCGGCTTCCTCGCCGATCTCAGTCACCCCACGCTGGGACCGTTGCGGCTGCCGCAGTTGCCCGTGCAGTGGAACGGCCGCTCGTTCGCACCGCATGCAGCGCCTGGGCTGGCCGACACGCCGGCCCGCGCGGCGGAGTAACATACATGACGCAGCCTTTGGCCGGTGTTCGCGTACTTGATTTCGGATTGCTGACCGCCGGCGCCAATACATCGGCGATGCTCGCCGACCTCGGCGCCGACGTGATCAAGATCGAGTCGGGTACCTACCCCGATCCATTCCGGGTCCTGGGCAAGCCTGACGACACGCCGGGCTGGTGGAACCGCTCACCGCTGTTCCGCTTCACCAACCGCAACAAGCGCGGCGTCGCGCTCGACCTGAAAACGCCCGAGGGCCAGCGGCTGGCCCGCGCGCTGGTGGCGCAATGCGACGTGGTGATCGAGAATTTCCGCCGTGGCGTGCTCGACCGCTTCGGCCTCGACTACGCCGCGCTGCGCGCGATCAACCCGCGCATCGTGCTGGCGGCGATCTCGAGTCAGGGCGACACCGGGCCCGAGCGCATGAACGTTTCGTTCGGCTCGACCCTGGATGCCACCAGCGGCATCGCCGCACTGACCGGCTATGACGGCGAGGAACCGCGCATCAGCGGTATGGATGTGAATTACCCCGACCAGGTGGTGTCGCTGTTCGCGACCGGTGTCGTCATCGCGGCGATCATGGAAGCGCGGCGCACCGGCTGCGGCGCCTTCCTCGATTTCTCGCAGCGCGAGGTGGCCTCGTTCCTCATCGGCGAAGAAATCCTCGCCGCCTCCGCCGATCCGGCGCGGCACGACGCACGCCGCGCCGGCAACGCCGAAGGCGGCGTGGTTCTGCAGGATTGCTGGCGCAGCCAGGACGGACGGTGGATCGCCGTCACCGTCGCCGATGACGCCGCTGCCGCCCGTTGTGGTGCCCTGATCGGCGCGCTGTCCGCGCCCCTGCGCGAGGCACTCCCGGCGTGGATCGCCGCGCGCAGCGCCGATGCCGCCGTCGCGTCGCTGCTGGCTGCCGGCATTCCCGCCGCGCCCTCGAACGACGGCACGCACCTGATCGCCGACAAGGCATTGGCCGGCGTGAGCTTGGCATGGACACAGGACGGCGATTTGGCCAAGGGCCTGCCCTATGCGCTCGACGGCGGCGGCGTGATGCTGCAACGCGCCGCGCCTGACCTGGGGCAGCACACCGAGGCGGTCTTGCGCGATCTGCTCGGCCTGTCGGCGGACGACATCGCGCACCTGCAGGCGCAGGGCGTCACATCCACCACGCCGCAGATCGGCGACGTCTAGGAGCTGGTCATGGGCAGAGCGGCGGTGCTGAAGGTTCTCGACCAGATGGCGATACCGGCGATCGCGGCGCCGATGTTCCTGGTCTCCAATCCCAATCTGGCGCTGGCCTGCTGCGCCGAGGGCATCATGGGCAGCTTCCCCGCCCACGGCACGCGCACCCGCGAAGAGCTCGAGCAGTGGCTGATCGACATGCAACGCGGCATCGAGCGCCTGCGCGCCGAGGCCGGCGGCCGCATCATCGCACCCTACGCGGTCAACCTGGTGGTGCATCCGTCGAACCCGCGCTACGCCGGCGATCTCGACCTCGTCGAGCGCTTCAAGGTGCCGGTGGTGCTGACATCCAAGGGTGCCCCGGGCGATGCGTTCAAGCGCATCCATGGCTGGGGCGGCGTGGCGCTGCACGATATCGCCAACCAGCGGCACGCCGAAAAGGCGCTGGAGGGCGGCGCCGACGGCGTGATTGCCGTCTGCGGCGGCGCCGGCGGCCATACCGGCACGATCAATCCCTTCGCGCTGGTCAACGAAGTGCGCCAGCTGGGTGACGATTTCGCCATCGTGCTGGCCGGCGGCATGACGACCGGTCGCGATGTGCTGGCCGCGCAGGCGATGGGTGCCGACCTGGCCTATATCGGCACGCGCTTCATCGCCACGCGCGAGGCCGCCGCCGTGGCCGGACACAAGCAGATGATCCTCGACACGCGCGCGCCTGACGTCTTCTTCAGCGCCTCGATCGATGGCGCGCCGGCCAACTGGCTGCTGCCCAGCCTGCTCGCGGCCGGCATCGATCTCGACGTGCTGCGCACCACCCTTCCCGGCAAGATCGTCTCGGCGCAGGAGTCCAAGAAGCGCTGGAAGGATCTGTGGACAGCCGGTCACGGTGTCGGCAACATCACCGACATTCCCGAAGCCGCTGCCCTGTGCCGCCGGCTGAAGGACGAATACGCCGCGGCGCAGCGCTTGCTATCGACGCTGGCGCCCGCCGGGAGCCCGCGCACCGCGCGGGTGGGATAGAGTCAAGGAAGCAAGGTCAGCGCGCGATGATCCACGGGCTTGACCACATTGTCCTGGCAACCCGGGACCTCGATGCCACCGTGGCCATCTACGAAACGCTGCTGGGCCGGCCGTACGATTGGAGCGGCACGGCCGATGGCGCCCGCCACGCCTGGTTCCAACTTGCCAACATGTCGCTGGCGGTCGTCGCCCGCCACGGGTCCGGTCCGATGGGCGACTGGATCGATGCTCGTCTGAACGTCGTCGGCGAAGGCATCGCGGGCATCGCTTTCGCCGTGGCCGACCTCGACGAGGCACGCCGGATGGCCGGCCGCCGCGGCCTTCCCTCAGCCGATCTGGCGCCGCTGGCCCTGCATCACCGCGCCACCGGCGAGACCAGCGTCGCCCCGATGGCGGCACTGGCGCGCGAGGCGACGCACGGCGTCCATTTGTCCCTGGTGCAGCGTCCCCCTGCGCCTGCTCACGCCGTCGAGAGTGCCGGCGCCACGATCACGCGGCTGGACCACGTCGTCATTCACACCCAGAACCCGGATCGCGCCGTTGCCTTGTACGGCGGCCGGCTGACACTCGATCTGCGGCTCGATCGCGCCAACCCGGACTGGGGCTTGCGCCTGCTCTTCTTTCGCTGCGGCGATCTCGTGGTCGAGATCTCACATCTTCTGAAAGGCGGCGTGACGGATGCACCGGATGAGCTGTGGGGACTTTCCTGGCGGACACCCGACCTTGCCGCAACGCATGCCCGGCTGACGGCCGCCGGCATCGCCGTCGCCGAGATGCGCCGCGGCCGCCGACCCGGTACCCGGGTCTTCACGCTGCGCGATCAACGGGCCCGCGTGCCGACGCTGATCCTCAGCCGAGTCGAGGAAACAGAATGAATATCCTGGGCATGCCGCGAAGCCATCGCGTCCAGGTGTTGGCGTCCTGCTCGAAGCCACCGCGATAGGGACTCCCCACGCAAAAACGGTGGCCGCTCGGGGCCTGCATGACTGTCCAGTCCGGCTTGCGGGAGATCACCGTCGCGCCCAACCGCTCCAGGCGTGCGACTTCCGCAGCGATAGAGTCGGTTTCGACGTCGATATGGGCACGCGGTTCGTGGCCGACCCGCTGGATGACGATCTGCACGTCACCGGGCTTGGTTTCGAGCTGGATGAAATGGCTGGAGCCGTCGATGTCCCGAGGCAACGGGCAGCCCAATGCCGCGCTCCAGAACCGTGCCTCCGTGAGCAGGTCGTCGGTCCGGCAGTCGATGACGATGTTTCCGAGTCTACTTTTGTGCATTCGGGTGCTCCTGGTTTTTCACCCTTGATATGGGGTGTCCAGGCGCAGCAGGCCCGGTCGCGTCGGCACCGGGCTTGCCCTTCCGACCCGCGGCGGTGACCGCCGCGGGCCGAAACAATCAGTACGGCACGCCTGCCGACAACAGATGGTCGAAATAGGTGATGGTCTTGCCGAGGCCCTGGTCCAGCTTCACCTTGGGCTGCCACTTCAGGACCTTCTTGGCCAACCGGATGTCGGGCTGGCGCTGCAGCGGATCGTCGACCGGCAGCGGCTTCTTGATCAGCTTGGACTTGGAGTTGGTCAGCTTGATCACCTTCTCAGCCAGCTCGCGGATGGTGAACTCGCCGGGATTGCCGAGATTGACCGGCCCCGTCACCGAGTCCGGCGCGCCCATCAGGCGGATGAAACCTTCGATCAGGTCATCGACATAGCAGAACGAGCGCGTCTGCTGGCCGTTGCCGTAGATGGTGATCGGCTGGTTCTTCAGGGCCTGGACGATGAAGTTGGACACCACGCGCCCGTCATTGGGATGCATGCGCGGACCATAGGTGTTGAAGATGCGCGCCACGCGGATGCGCAGCTTGTGCTGGCGGTGGTAGTCGAAGAACAGCGTCTCGGCGCAGCGCTTGCCTTCGTCGTAACAGGCGCGCGGGCCGATCGGATTGACGTTGCCGCGATAGCTCTCGGGCTGCGGGTGCACGTCGGGATCGCCATACACTTCGCTGGTCGACGACTGGAAGATCTTGGCCCGCGTGCGCTTGGCCAACCCCAGCATGTTGATGGCGCCATGCACGCTGGTCTTGGTGGTCTGCACCGGATCGTGCTGATAGTGGATCGGCGAGGCCGGGCACGCGAGGTTGTAGATCTCGTCGACCTCGACATAGAGCGGGAACGTCACGTCGTGGCGCATCACCTCGAAATGCGGGTGGTCCAGCAGCGGCACGAGATTGCGCTTGGTGCCGGTGAAATAGTTGTCGACGCACAGCACATCGTGGCCGTCGTTCAGCAACCGCTCGCACAGATGCGAGCCCAGGAAGCCGGCGCCGCCGGTCACAAGAATCCGTTTTGGCATCAATCCCCTCGTACGATCACAATTTGGGTGTTGTTTGGAAACCGCATCTACTGGGCCGCCACGTGCTGCGACCAGTCGGCAGAGCCGGTGGCCAGAAACCGGCGATCATCGCCCTCCAGGACAAGGCAGGTCAGCACGCCGCTGGCGAAGGCGCAGGTATCGATGCCGATACGGTTGTGCCGTATCTCCGGAGCATCGGTCGGCGTATGGCCATGAACGACCACCTTGCCATGGTCGACGTCGCTCGACAGAAACGCGTTGCGGATCCACAGCAGGTCCTGCGGCTGCTGGGCCGAGATCGCCACCCCTGGCCGCACGCCCGCGTGGGCGAAGAAGTAGTCGCCGGACTCGTAGGACAGTCGCAGGCCGCGCAGGAACCCCACATGGCGCTCGGGTATCTTGGCCGCGAACTGTCGGCGCATATCCTCGAAGCGTTGCCGCCCCAGCGTGTTGGGCGTGCGACGCACGCCGTAGCTGAGCAAGGTCGCCTCGCCGCCGAAGCTGACCCAGGCTGGGCCGGCCTCGACGTCGTCGAGAAACCGCAGCATCGCCTCTTCGTGATTGCCCATCAGGTGGATCGCCGCGAAGCCCGGCAACGGCGCGTCCAGCAGGCAGTCGATGACCTCGCGGCTGCTGGGACCCCGATCCACGTAGTCACCGAGATAGACGATCGTATCGCTGCCCTCGTGCGGGCGCGCCCGGCAGTCAGCGGCGATCTGCTCGTGCAACGCCTGGAGCAGATCGAGGCGGCCGTGGATGTCGCCAATGGCATAGACACGGCAATCCGACGGCGCGCGAGGGCGTCGCTCGGCGGCAGGCGATCCCGCCCTGCTCCGCTTGCCGAACAATCTATGCAACATTCCAGGAATGTACCTGCGAAGCGGCTGATTTACCATCAGGACCTGCCGCCAACTGCCTGTGATAGCGACATATTTGGTCCATATTGCGACCACTGGCGCCGTGGCGGGGGCGGCAAGCGCTTGTTAGAATGTCAACCAAGTACCTTAAGAAACCGGAGGAAGTCCGTGACAATGCCCGCGACATCGATCGCCGATATCGTCCGCAACCATGCCCGGCAACAGGGCGGGACGACGGCCCTGGTGTACCGCGGCGAGGCGGTCGACTACGCCACCCTGGACCGCCGCGCCAGCCAGGTGGCCAACGGGCTGGTCGCCGCCGGGCTCAAACCGCAAGGCCGGGTCGCCCATCTCGACAAGAGCGAGGCCCGCTTCTTCGAACTGTTCTTCGGCTGCGCCAAGGCCAACGCCGTCATGGTGTCGGTCAACTGGCGCCTGGCGCCGCCTGAGATCCAGCACATCATCAACGACGCCGAGGCCGAGATCCTGGTGGTCGGCGAGGAGTACTTCCCGGTCATCGACAAGATCCGCGGCCAGCTCACCCGCGTGCACACCATCATCGCGCTGAACGGCACTCACCCGGACTTCGAGCCCTTCGCGCGCTGGCGCGACCGGCAGGCCGACAGCGACCCGCTGCTGGCCATCGCCGCTGATGACGTCGCCGTGCAGTTCTACACGTCGGGCACCACCGGCCTGCCCAAGGGCGCCCAGCTCACCAACCGCAACCTGCTGCACCTGCTGCCCAGCTGGACGCCGGTGTGGCGGATGGGCCCCGGCGTGCGCAATCTGGTGGTGCTGCCGATGTTCCATATCGGCGGCGCCGGATGGGCGCTGGCAGGCCTGTACGCCGGCTGCACCAACGACATCGTGCGCGAGGTGGTGCCGCTGGAGATCCTCAACCTGGTCCAGGAACAGCGCATCGCGGTGGCGCTGTTCGTGCCGGCCATCATCCTGTTCCTGGTGCAGACGCCGCAGATCCGCGAGACCGACCTCTCCAGCCTTGAGCTGATCGTCTATGGCGCCGCGCCGATCCCGTCCGATCTGCTGCGCCAGGCGTTGAAGATATTTCCGTGCGGTTTCCAGCAGGTCTACGGCCTGACCGAGAGCAGCGGCGCCGTGACCCTGCTGCCCCCGGCGGACCACGACCCCGACGATCCCAGGAAGCTGTTGTCGTGCGGGTATGCCCATGAGGGTGTGGCGCTGCGCATCGTCGGCGATGACGGCACGGACTGCGCGCCCAGTCAGGTGGGTGAGATCGCCATTCGCTCGCCGCAGGTGATGAAGGGTTACTGGAAGCTGCCGGAGGCCAGCGCACGGGCCATGCGTGACGGCTGGCTGTTCACCGGCGACGCCGGCTATCTCGACGACAAGGGCTATCTCTATATCTACGATCGCGTGAAGGACATGATCGTGAGCGGCGGCGAGAACATCTACCCTGCCGAGGTCGAGAGCGCCCTGTTCGGCCATCCGGCCGTGGCCGACGTCGCCGTGATCGGGGTACCGGACGAACGCTGGGGCGAAGCGGTCAAGGCGGTCGTGGTGAAGAAGGCGGACGCCGGCGTTACCCCGGCCGACCTGATCGCCTGGGCGCGCGAGCGCATCGCCGGCTACAAGCTGCCCAAGTCGGTCGACTTCGTCGAGGCGCTGCCGCGCAACCCCACCGGCAAGATCCTCAAGCGCGAACTGCGCAAACCCTACTGGGAGGGCAAGGACCGCCAGGTGAACTGACACGCCGGGCACCAGGGGCCGTACCGTGGCCATCAGCGCGCTGATCTTCGATTTCGACGGCACCATCCTCGATACCGAGACGCCGGAGTTCGAGTCGTGGTGCGAGGAATTCACGCTTCACGGTACGACACTGGCGCCCGAGTGGTGGAGCCGCTGCATCGGCACCGCGGGTGTGGCCTTTGATCCCTATGATCATCTCGAGCGATCGATCGGCCGCAGCGTCGTCCGGGTCGCCATCCGGGCTCGTCGCCGCGCACAGCACCTGGCACTGATCGCGCAGCAACAGCCGAGACCTGGCGTTCTGCAGTGGATCGGCGACGCCCATGGTGCGGGCCTGTCGCTGGCCGTCGCTTCGACGTCCCATCGCGACTGGGTCCACGGGCATCTGCACCGCCTCGGCCTGCACGCGTCGTTCAGCCACACGGCCTGCGGCGACGAGGTCGACCATGTGAAGCCAGCGCCGGATCTGTACCGGCTTGCCCTGAAGCGGCTCGCACGAACGCCTGGCCAGGCGATCGCTATCGAGGATTCGCCCAACGGCATTGCCGCCGCCAAGGCAGCCGGACTGTTCTGCATCGCCGTGCCCAACCCGATGACCCGGGCGCTCGATCTGTCGGCGGCAGATCTGCATCTGGCGAGCCTGTCGGACGCGCCGCTCGCCGAGGTCTTGCGCGCGTTCGCCTGATTCAGGCGGTGCCGCCGAACGCGCTGGCCTCGCAGACATAGACCGTCTGCGCGTCGGGTCCGACATTCTCCTCAATCGGAACCCAACCCTGTTGGGTGTAGAAGTTGCGGCGCTCGGCCACCGAGCACAGATAGACGCGCTCGAAGCCGAGCCTGAAGCACGCTCGCATCGCTTCGCGCACCAGGGTCCTGCCCACGGCCTTGAGCCGATGCTGCTGGTCCACCCACACCGCGGCGATCCAGGGTGAATATTGCGGACGCTCGGCCAGGTCGGACTCGATGCACACCGTCGAGCCGAGATAGCGGCCGTCACGGTGAGCGACCAGCACGAACGGGATGGGATTGTCGTCCAGCGCCTCCCGCAGCCGGTCCGTGAGGTGGTCCAGCCGATGCCCTTCGGGCTCCCACCATGCCCGCCAGATGCGCTCGGCGACGGTATCCAGGAGCTGCGGCTGGTCTCGAAGATCGCTGACCGTGAAATCCATCGGCTCGCCTCAACGGTGGCAAAGCGTGCGGGCGCCATCGTGACGGCGATGGCGTCCAAAAACATCATCCGATCGGCGGACTTGACATGATTGATGTTTTTATCGAACGTTCGTTCAAATCTGGAGGAAGCACCATGGCACGCTATGATCGGGTCATCCGCAACGGCACCATCATCGACGGCGCGCGCCTGCCGCGGTTTCGCGGCGACATCGCGATCCGCGACGGCGTCATCGCCGAAATCGGCCGTATCGACCCGGCGGATGCCCGCGAGGTCATCGATGCCGATGGTCTGATCGTGGCGCCCGGCTTCGTCGACCTGCACACGCACTATGATGCGCAGCTCTTCTGGGATCCCTACTGCACCCTGTCGGGCTGGCATGGCATCACGTCGGTCGCGATCGGCAATTGCGGCTTCGGGTTTGCGCCCGTGCGGCCGGAGATGCGCGAACGCGCCATGATGACCATGACCCGCGTCGAGGCGATTCCCATGGCGTCGATGCAGGAGGGCATGCCGTGGGACTGGGTGACGTTCCCCGAGTTCCTCGACAGCGTCGAGCGCACGCCCAAGGCAATGAACATCCTGCCTTACGTGCCGATCGCGCCGCTGCTGATCTGGGTGCTGGGCTTCGAGGCCGCCAAGGCCGGCGTCCGGCCGACCGACGCGCAGCACGCCGAGATCTGCCGGCTGCTGGACGAGGCGATGGACGCCGGCGGCTGCGGCTGGTCGGCACAGCGCATGCTGCCGTCAGGCCCGGCCTGCGTGCAGCGCGACTTCGACGGCAGCCCGATGCCGACCGACGTGATGCACGATGACACCTGCCGCGCCCTGGCCGACGTTCTGCGGCGGCGCAACCAGGGCTTCATGCAGATGCTGCTGGTCTCCGGCGACAATGCGCGCGACCAGCGCTTCTACGAAGAGATGGCCGAGATCAGCGGCCGGCCGATGATCATGAACGTGGTGCAGGCCTTCGACCACCGGCCGGAGATTCATCGCCGCGTGCTGGAGTGGCTGAAGAGCTGCCGCGAACGCGGCATCCGTGTCGTCGGCCAGGGGCTGACCACTGACGCCGGCTTCACCTTCACGTTCGAGAACTGGAACCTGTTCGACGACGCGCAGGCATGGTGCGACGCCACCACCGGCACCTTGGCCGAGCGCAAACAGAAGCTGGCCGACCCGGCGCGCCGGCAGGTGCTGCGCGACAACATGCCCAAGACGGCCACCGGCCCCCTGCCCGACATCGTGATCGTGGGACCGCAAACGGAGAAGAACAAGCCATGGCTTGACCATACGCTTGCCCATGCCGGGCAGAAGATGGGCAAGCATCCGGTCGACGTCATGCTCGACATGGCGGTCGAAGAGGATCTCAAGACCGAGTTCTTCGCCGCGCCGCCCAACGGCAAGATCGAGCACCTCCGGGAGATCGTCGATGATCCCTATGTGCTGTTCGGTGTTTCCGACGGCGGTGCACACACCAAATTCCTCACGGCCGGCCGATATCCAACCGAAACGCTGTGCAAGGTCGTGCGCCAGCACGGCATGATCTCGCTCGAAGAAGCCCATTGGCGCCTCTCCGCCCTGCCTGCCCAAGTCGCCGGCTTCGAAGGCCGCGGTGTGCTGCGCAAGGGCGCACCGGCCGACATCGTCGTCTACGACTACGACAAGCTCGAGGTCATGCCCGACGAGATCGTGCACGACTTGCCGGGCGGCGAATGGCGGCGGGTGCAGCGCGCCCGGGGTTATCGCTATGTGCTGGTGAACGGCGAGGTCACGATCCGCGACGATCAGCAGACCGGCACCTATTCGGGCCAATTGCTGCGTCATGGTATTGGTCGCCGGTCGCCGATACGCCGGGCGGCCTAGGAACAGGACATGCCGATCGCGAAACTCCGCGACCGCGAGGTACAGGCCGGCAAGGATAGTGCCGGCGGTCGCGAGAGTGTGCTGGCGGCGGCGCTGGAATCCTTCGCCGCACAGGGCTTCCACGGCACCTCCATGCGCGACATCGCCGCCCGCGCCGACATGAGCATCTCGGCCGCGTACTACTACTTTCCGTCCAAGGCCGACCTGCTGCGCCACATCATGGTGAGCGTGACCGAGGACTTGATCGCGATCCTGGAAACGGCACGCGATACCGCCAGTGACACGCCGGCCGCAAGGCTGGCCGCGATCGTGCGTGCCTATGTGCGGCTGCACACCGAACGGCAGACCGAGTCCTTCATCGGCACCAGCGAATTGCGCAGTCTCTCGGCCGATGACCGCGCCAGCGTCGTCGCCCTGCACGACCGCGTTTCGGACATCTTCAAGACCGTCATCGCCGATGGCTGCCGCAGCGGCCAGTTCGATTGCCCGCATCCCGCCGAAGCCACCCGCGCCATCGCGACGATGTGTACCGCCGTTGCAGGCTGGTACCGGGCCAGCGGCCCGCACAACCCACAGACCATCGCCGACCGCTACGCCACGCTGGCGCTGCGGCTGGTGGGATCCGCCGCGGAGCGGCGATAAGCTGCAACGCGTTTGCCGCGAGCACCCCTCTCCGCCCGCACAGCGGCTGTCGCATTCACACATCTCATCGCGATTTCGCTGTCATTGCGAGCAAAGCGAGCCCTGGGAGCGCGGGCGTCCCGCCCGCATCAAGGCGAAAGCTTTGCTTTCGCCCGACATGAGCGGGCGGGACGCCCGCGCTCCCAGGAATGATCGTGTTTCTCGCGGTTCAATCGCAGTGACAATGTGTGAATCCGACAGCCGCTGCGTGGGCGGAGTGGGGTTTACGCCACCTTCACCGGCGGCGTGGTTTCGCTGCGCTGGCGCGTGTATTCGTCGTCCGGCGTTGCCAGCATTTGCTCGTAGCGCGGCCCGGGATAGACCATGTGCGGCTTGGCCGGGTCCATCGGCGGTTGCGGCACGCTGCCCCGCTCGCCGTCATAGCGCGCCGGCGACTTGTAGCGCGCCAGCTCCAGTTCGGAGATACCGGCCAGCTTGACCACCTCGGGGTCGATCCAGGCCCGCGCATCGATGGCCGCGCGCGAGGTCGAGATCTCGAGGCTGAGGTTCTCCGGTCCGGCGAAGTAGATCGACTTGCAGAAGCCGTGATCGATCGGCCCGAACACGTTGACGCCGCGCGACCGGATGCGATCGCGCAGCGCCATCAGTTCCTCGTCGCTGGTGCAGTTCATCGCCAGGTGCTGCATGGCGCCGCCGGCGCAGGGACCGCCGGGATTGCCGGAATGCGTGACGCCGAGCTGCCGCTCGATCTTGGGAATGTCGGGCGTTTGCACGAAGGCGATCGAGCAGTGATCGTTGAGTTTCACGAAACCGTGCCAGGCCCCCTTGACGCCGTGCATCCAGTAGAGCGCCACCAGCTCGGTGCCCAGCACGTCGCTGAAGAAGGCGATCTGCGTCTTGATGTCGGCGGTGGTGATCGCCAGGTGGTGCACGCCGTTCGGCTTGGTCATAGGATCCTCCCGCTAGGCCGTGACGCCCCACTCTGGAACGGATGCGGGCCGGAAGAAAGCCGAATAAGTTCGGCGGAAACGTTCTGGATATTCGTCATGTCGCGGCCGGTCCGAGGCAGCCGCGGTCCGAAATGGCCCGAACGGGACCGTCGACGGCGCGGGCGTCGGGCGGTAAACAGGCGTTTATTGCGTCCGAACGAGAGTTGGAAACGCCCATGAGCGACCTGCCCGACAACCTCACACCGGTACGGCCGGCCCACGTCTTCGACGAGGCCAAGCTCGCCGCCTTCATGAAGGATCATGTCGAGGGCTTCAAAGCCCCGCTCACGGTGCTGCAGTTCGAGGGCGGCCAGTCCAACCCGACCTTCCTGCTGAGCGACGGCGGCGGGCGCCGCTACGTCCTGCGCAAGAAGCCGCCCGGCAAGCTGCTGCCCTCGGCCCACCAGGTCGACCGCGAGTACAAGGTGATCAAGGCGCTGGGCGACCATACCGACGTACCCGTGCCCAAGGCCTATGCGCTGTGCCAGGACGCGAGCGTGCTCGGCGTCGACTTCTACATCATGGAGTTCCTGCCCGGCCGCATCCTCGCCGACCCGCTGATGCCCGACGTCTCGCCAGCCGATCGCGGCAAGATCGCCGATTCGATGAACGACGTGCTGGCCCGCCTGCACAACGTCGACCACAAGGCCGTGGGGTTGGGCGATTTCGGCCGCGAGGGCCAGTACATCGAGCGCCAGATCGCGCGCTGGACCAGCCAGTATGACCTGGCGCGCACCGAAGACATCGAGTCGATGGAGCTGCTGAAGAAGTGGATGCCGGCCAACATTCCGCCGGGCGACGAAACGCGCATCAGTCACGGCGATTACCGGCTGGGCAATACCATCGTGCACCCGACCGAACCGCGCATCATCGCCGTGCTGGATTGGGAGCTGAGCACGCTGGGCCATCCGCTGGCCGATCTCGCCTACAACTGCATGACCTATCATTTCGGTCCAGGCTACGGCGCCACCGGCGGCTACGCCGGCAAGGACCTGGCCGTGCTGGGTGTCCCCAGTGAAAAGGACTACCTCGCCGCTTACGCATCGCGTACCGGCCGCAAGGACATCCCGCACTGGGACTTCTACATGGCCTTCTCGCTGTTCCGCCTCGCCGGCATCGTGCAGGGCGTCTACAAGCGCGGCCTGGACGGCAACGCCTCGTCAACCACGGCGACCAAGTACGGCAACCGCGCCCGCGGCATGGCCGACCTGGCATGGAACCTGGTGAAGCACCGGGCGTAGTGCTGGGTGGTTCGCTGCCTGCTGTCATCCCGAGCGCAGCGAGGGATCTTTTGATGCATCACACGCCATTTTCAAAAGATCCCTCGCTGCGCTCGGGATGACAGTCCGTATCAGCATCGCCTACAGGCGCGATGGCGCGCCCTGCTGTCCGAGGTCTACCGTGGCATCGAAGAATTCCTGCAGCTGCAGACCGAAGCCGTAGTCGCAGATGAAGGCGTCGTCCTTGCCCTTGACCGGGCTGACGACGGCGGCCTTGTCGGGAAACGTCGCGGCATCAAGAACGCCCAGGCGCACCACCAGTTGGTGGACGGGGCTGGCGAGCGGTGCATCAGTCGATGCCTGCAGATAGGGATGGCGCAGGGTCAGCGGCAGCGGCACGACCATCCGCCCTGTCACGACCTGCCCCGGCGCGAGCTTCACCAGGTAGGGAACCTCGGCCACCTCGACCTTCATGCCATGCGGCACGGAGACCAGGAACTTGCCCACCACCGTGCGGCCTTCACTGTCCTTGCCGACATACGCCAGCGTCGGGTCATCGCTTTGTGCCCCACTGGGTGCGGTGTCGAACAACGTCGCGAACACGTAGAGGTCCGAGGCGCGCTGATTCACGACCTGGTAGTCGATCGTGATGGCAGTCATCGTCACCGCGACGATCTTGGCGATCAGCATATTGTCATCTCCGTCCGGCGTGCCCACGACCGTTTAGTAGCGCGGCCGCTGTGCTTCTTTGCCCTTGGTGCTCACGCCCAGGTCGTTGAAATCCTGGCGCAGCTTGTTCTCGGTGTACGGATCATTCTGATAGGGACCGAATCCAACTGCCTGCTGCTCGTAGCCCGGGGCACTGTAAGTGTTGCCGTCCAGCCCCGTATACGAGGATGTATCGCCATTCGTCGTACCATACGCGTCGTGGTACGAGTGGTTGAGTTCATGGCCAAGGCCGATAGCCGGATCGCGGGTCTGCCAGGGTTCGGTGCCGCTTCCCAGCGTATCCTTGTTCGGGTTCCAGAGCACGGTCGAGTCGGTGCCCGGGCCGGGCCGACCATTGGCCTTGTCATAGAGACCGTTACCGAAGTTGGCGGCGTTTTCTGTGTTACCGGCGGCCGTTTCCTTGATGGTGACGTTCTTGCCGCTGGCGTCGAGCTGCTGCAGCAGGCCCAGGCCCGTCGGCGTCTGCGCCAGCCGCCCCAGCGCCGCGAGAGTCTTCTGTTGGAACTCCGGCGTGCCCTCAATCTTGATACCCGACTTGCCCTGCGCGATCTTATCCAGGAGCGCCGCCGCCGGCCCGGCACTGCCGGCACTACCACCAGCGCCGCCATCACCGATCCAGACAGTGAAACAGCCCATCACGACCATGCCGCCATGGGCCGTCGTGTCGACGATAATCCGCACCGCCGGCAGCTTGTTCACCAGGACGGTTGGCGATCCTTTCACCAGGATGTCGATCGGACCCACGCACAAGGCCTGATCGGTCACCCGCGCCTGCGGCAGCTTGCCGGTCAGCACGTTGGGTGAACAGGTGGGCAGGACCGGACCACCGACATGCGGCACGACGCCTGTAACCATCGGACAAATATGCATGTCCGTGAGACGTGCCGCCGGCATCTGTGGCATGAACCGAAAACCCCTATGAAAAAACGAGCCGTCACTCACTAATTTAGTGAATGTTCCCGGCTCACTCCAGGGAAACCTTGGTCATCCGCGGGCATCATTTTTCTCGGCAATGCGCTGAAACTTCTTGGTTTTCCTGCTTCGCGATGAGCCAGATCGCGCCGACGCTTCGACCGCAGCAGCCCGTGCCACCGGTGGCTGGTTGGACCAGGTGACACCGTGGCTATAGTCTCCAGTGCCGCTTTCCCATCAGGGAGCCCGTCATGTCGCTCTCGCTGACCTCGCTGGGTGGTCACATGGCCGCCGCCGTCGAGGGCATCGACCTTAACCAGCCGCCCGACACGACGACGGCAGGCGATCTGCGCCGGGCACTCCTGGACCATCTCGTGCTGTGCATTCGAGGGCAGGCGCTGGCGCCCCTGCCCTACCGCGATGCCATGCGCGTCTTCGGCACACCGATGAAGCAGATCACGCCGGCGGCGACGCATCCCGACTGCGATGAGATCCTGGTGCTGTCGAGCGAGGATCGCGACACCCTGGGGGACGGCAAGAAGCTGGTCGTCGGCGCCCACTGGCACACCGACGACAGCTACAAGGCCGTGCCCTGCGCGCTCACCATGCTGTATGGCATCGACGTACCGGCGACCGGCGGCGACACGCAGTTCACCAACATGTACGCGGCGTACGACCGCCTGCCGGCAGCGATGAAGGATCGCATCGCGGGCCTGAGCGCGATCCACACGTACGACTCGAGCCGCAAGGGCACGCGGGTCGCCAAGCGTACCGACACCGACATGGCGCGCATGCCGGCGGTAACCCATCCCCTCGTCCGCACACACCCGGAAACCGGCCGCAAGGCGCTCTACCTCAACCCCAACCGCATGGAACAGGTCGCCGGTCTGGAACGGGCTGAGAGCGATGCCCTGCTCGATGCGCTGATCGCGCACGCCATCCAGCCGCAGTACCAGTATCGCCATCGCTGGCAGCAGGGCGACATCGTGGTCTGGGACAATCGCTGCACCATGCACAAGGCCAACGCCGACTACCCCGAAGGCGCCCGCCGGCGCATGCACCGCGTGATCGTCGAGGGCACGGTGCCGGTGTGAGAATCATTCCTTCCCCGCTTGCGGGGAAGGTGGCCGAAGGCCGGAAGGGGAGCCGACGTGGTCTCAGTTACCGAGATCTCGTCGGCTCCCCTCCGCCCCTTCGGGGCACCTCCCCACTTCGTGGGGAGGGGATCACGCCGGCTTGCGGCGCATCAGGGCCTGGCGGCGGCAGTAGGCGACTTCCTCGCCGTTCTGGTTGAAGGCGCGGTGCTCGAACTCGATGATGCCGGCATTGGGGCGGGACTTGCTGTCGCGCAGCGACACCACCTTGGTCTGTACCCGCAAGGTATCGCCGTGGAACACCGGCCGCGGGAAGCGCGTGTCGGTCATCCCCAGGTTGGCTACCGTTGTTCCCAAGGTCGTATCGTTGACCGAAATACCGATCATCAGACCCAGGGTGAACAGGCTGTTGACGATGCGCTGGCCGAACTCGGTCTTGGACGCGAACTCCTCGTCCAGATGCAGCGGTTGCACGTTCATGGTCAGCGTGCTGAACAGCACGTTGTCCATTTCCGTCACCGTGCGCGTCCAGGGGTGATCGAAGGTCATCCCTTCCTTGAATTCCTCGAACCACAGGCCAGCCACGCCATCCTCCCGCCGTCAGCGCCATGACGTGAAGCTGGCGACATCCGGTCTCTGCCGTCAAGATAGGCCCGTGCGCCATACCGCAAAGAGAAACGATCCATGCTCGCCAATTCCCTGCCCTCCCCGTTCTTTCGCGAAGAGCACGACATGCTGCGCGACCAGTTGCGCCGCTTCGTCGACGAGGAGGTCAAGCCCCACGCCGATGCCTGGGAAGAGGACGGCAGCGTGCCGCGCGACGTCCTGCGGCGCATGGGCGAGCTGGGCTTTCTCGGCATCCGCTATCCCGAGCAGTATGGCGGCAGCGCCATGGACTCGCTGGGCAGCGTGGTTCTGGCCGAGGAAATGGGCCGTTCCACTTTCGGCGGTTTCGGCATCACCGTGCTGGTCCATACCGACATGGCCTCGCCCCACCTGATGAACGCCGGCACACCCGATCAGATTGCGCGCTACATGCCCGACGTCGTCGCCGGCCGCAAAATCTGCGCCGTTGCCGTCACCGAGCCGGGCGCCGGTTCCGACGTCAAAGGCATCCGCACCACGGCCCGGCGCGATGGCGGGCACTACGTGCTGAACGGCACCAAGATGTTCATCACCAACGGCGTGCTGGCCGACGTGTATTTCGTCGCCGCCAAGACCGATCCTGCGGCACGCGGCTCGGCCGGCATCTCGATGTTCATCGTCGAGAAGGGCACGCCGGGCTTCTCGGTCGGGCGCGCGCTGAAGAAGACCGGCTGGCTGTCCTCGGATACGGCCGAGCTGGTGTTCCAGGACGTGCGCGTGCCGGTGGAAAACCTGCTGGGCGAGGAGCACCGCGGCTTCTACGCGGTGATGAAGAACTTCCAGAACGAGCGGCTGGTGCTGGGCGCCCAGGCGACGCTCGAGGCCGAGACGGCATTGGCGCTGACGCTCCGCTACGTCATGGACCGCAAGGCGTTCGGCGCCCCGCTGTGGGACAAGCAGGTGATCCGCCAGCGGCTCTCGATGCTGGCGGCGCGGGTGGCGGCGGCCAAGCAGCTGGTCCACCACACCGGCTGGCTCGACGCCCAGGGCCGCGAGTGCGTGCGCGAGGTGTCGATGGTGAAGGCACTGTGCGGCGAACTGGTCAACGAGGTGATGTACACCTGCCAGCAGTTCCACGGCGGCATGAGCTACATCCGCGAGACCGCCATCGAGCGCATGGCCCGCGATGCCCGGGTGCAGTCCATCGGCGGCGGTGCCACGGAAGTGATGCTCGAGGAAGTGGCCAAGCGCTTGCAAGGGTGATGCGGCGGCAGCCGTTTCAGGCTAGGAGGTTCCGGCATGAGCACCACCGCCTCGCTTGAAAACAACGCCGGTCAGCTGGCGCTGCGCGCCGCTGCCCGCGCCACTGGCCTGATCGTCGGCCGCGACCACTTCCTGTTCCTGCGGCACGGCCGCACGGCCGGCAACATGGGCCGCATCTACCAGCACCCCGACATTCCGCTGTGCGAAGAAGGCTTCTGTGACGCCGATGGCGCCGCAGGAGCGCTGCAGAAGGTCCCGTTCGATCTCATCTACGCCAGCGACATGGCGCGCGCCTGGCTGACGGCCGGGCGTGTTGCCTGCATTTCCGGCAAGCCCGTAACGGTGCACCGTGCCTTACGCGAGCGCTATTTCGGCGACCTGATCGGCACCAGCAGCGAGGGGTTGGACTGGCGCGTCGACCCGGCCAACGGCGAGACGATGATGGGCTTCATCGAACGCACGCTCAGCGGCATCGCCGAGATGCTGGTTCCCGGGCCGCTGCCGCTGCTGGTGAGCCACGGCGGCGTGCTGCGCGTGCTGTGCGGCGCGCTCGACGTCGACCTGCCGGTCGAACTGACCGCCAACGCGATGCCACTGGCGTTCGATCGCGAGGGCGGCGGCTGGCGTGTGACGCCGCTGCTGCAGCCGGTGCTCGTGGCCCAGCCGGTGGGCGTGGCGTAGGCTTCCCTGGGAGCGCGGGCGTCTCGCCCGCATCTTCGGCGAAAGCTTTGCTTTCGCCCGTACACGTCGTCCTGACATGAGCGGGCGGGACGCCCGCGCTCCCAGGACTAACGAAACATCCCACCGCCCGCGCCCGCCTGGCGTGGCGTCCACTTGCCCGCTTCGACCTGGACGATGAAGTCCCACAGGGCGCGGTTGAAGGCTTCCGGCTCCTCGAGATTCACGGTGTGGCCGGTCTTGGGCATCACCAGGAGCCCGGCGTTCGCCATCGCGCGCTTGAGCCAGAGGCTGGGCTGCAGCACGTTGTCGTCCTCGTCGCCGGCGATGATCAGCGCCGGCACCGCGCAAGCCGCCCACTCCACCTCGAAATCATAGAGCGACGGCCGCTTGCCCTGATACTCCTGCATGGTGTGCGCGGCGCCGACGGCATCGTGCTGCCGCAGGTGCTCGACGAACTCGGCGAAGCCGCGCGGATCCTTCTGGCGATGACGTTGGCGGCTGGCGCCCTGGGCGTAGCTGTCGGCGAACGCGGCTTGTCCCTCGGCGCGAATGCGCTCGGCGTTGGCTTTCGCCTCGGCCTGGAACTGCGGGTGCAGGTGCTTCTCGGCGCCAAAACCACAGCCGCAGATACAGGCCGACAGCGCCCGATCGGGATAGCGGCGCGCGAAGTGGGCCGCGGCGAAGCCACCCATCGACAGGCCGACGATGTGTGCCTTGTCGATCTTCAGGCCATCGAGCACATCGCGAACGTCATCGACGACGCGGTCTTGGCCGTATTTTGCCGGATCGCCAGGAATGTCCGATGGTGTGTAGCCACGGAACGAATAGGTGACGCAACGATGGCGGCGCGCGAAGAACCGCATCTGCGGCTCCCAGGCACGCCAATCGCCGGCGTACTCATGCACGAACACGATCGGCGTGCCCTCGCCGGCCTCTTCGTAGTGGAGCCTGATGCCGTCGCTGCAGGTGATGTGGGGCATGCTTTCCTCCGGAATCTTCTGCTGCTGTCATGCCGAGCGCAGCGAGGGATCTTTCGGACATGGTGCACTTGCATCAAAAGATCCCTCGCTGCGCTCGGGATGACAGCGAGATCTTTACGTCGCGCGCTCCAGGCGCTCGAAGATCGGCGGCACCATGGCATCGCCGACATTGGCGAAAGCGAAGCGGATGAAGCGGTCCTGGCCGGCGCCGAACATCGAACCCGGAATGGTCAGCAGATTGTGCGCGTCGGCCAGCCATTTCGAGACCTCCGCCGACGGGCGGCCGTCGTAGGGATGCTCGACGTAGGCGAAGTAGGCACCGAGGCTAACCAGCCGCCAGCGGTTCGATCGCGCCAGCCCGTCGCGGAACAGTGCGGCGCGCCTCGCCAACGCCTCGGTGTTGCCACGGGCCCACGGCCCCAGGTGCGCCAGACCATAGAGCGCCGCCTCCTGCGCCAGGCGCGGCGGGCAGATCGAGACGCAGTCCATCGCCTTCTCGATCTCCGCCATCAGGGGCGCCGCGCACGTGACGGCACCGCAGCGATAACCCGTCAGCGCGAAGACCTTGGAGAAGCTGTAGAGGTGCACCAGCGTGCGCTTCCAGTCGGGATCGTTGAACAACGCATGCGGGCGCACGCCGGCTGGCAGAAAATCCTTGTAGGTCTCGTCGAGCACCAGTGCGATGCCGCGCTGCTGCGCCAACCGGTAGATCGCCTCGATGGTTTGTGGCGGATACACCGCGCCGGTCGGGTTGTTGGGCGTCACCAGCACGATGGCGCGCGTACGCTCGGTGATCAGCGCCGCAGCGTCCTCGGCATCGGGCACGGCGCCCGAACCCGGACGGAAGTCGAGCGACACCGGCTCGATGCCCAGCATGCGCAACCACATGTCGTGGTTGAAGTAGTGCGGTCGCGGCAGGATCACCTGGTCGCCCGGCTTGGCGAGCGCCATCATGGCGAGGCAGAAGGCCTGGTTACAGCCCGCGGTGATGCCGACTTCGCCGGCCGCGATCGGCACGCCATAGAACGCCGACTGATGGGCGGCATAGCGCTCGCGCAATTCGGCGACGCCCAGGATCGGCGTGTAGCCGTGCTTGGTGGGATCGCGCAGAACGCCGGCGAGATGCTCGCGCAAATCCTCGGGCGGCGGGTGGCCGGGCACTGCCTGGGCAAGATCGATCAGGGGCTTGTCGGCCGGAAACTGCCGGCCCAGCACCCAGCCCTTGGTTTCGGCAATGGGCGACGGTGCGACGGCGGCGAGCAGCGGATTGGCGATCGGCGAGACGTTCATGCTGCCGTGATAGCCGATCCCCCGCCCCTCGCCTAGACTGCCGCCCGCATGGGAGGTTGCGATGAAGCTTGCAGGTCAGGTTGCCGTTCTCACGGGCGCAGCGTCCGGCATCGGCCGGGCCACCGCCGAGCTCGCGGTGCGCGAAGGCGCGCGCATCGTGGCCGTCGATCGCGACGCAGCGGCGCTCGCCGCGCTCACCCACGCCCTCGGTGAGGGCCACTGCCGCAGTGTGGCCGGTGACGTGCTGGACGAAGAGCTGGCGCGTCGCACGGTCGACGACACCGTGGCAGCCTGGGGCCGTGTCGATATCCTGGTCACCGCCGCCGGGATCTCGCTGGGCAAGCCGGCCCTGGAGACCACGCTGGCGCACTGGAACGAGGTGATGGCGGTCAACGCCACCGGCACGTTCCTGTGGATCCGCGAGTGCCTGCGGCCGATGACAGCCCAGAAGCACGGCGCCATCGTCACCATCGCCTCGCAACTGGCGCGCGCCGGCGGTCGCAACAACGCCTCGTACGTCACGTCGAAAGGTGCCGTGGTGGCGCTGACCAAGGCCGTGGCACTCGACTATGTCGACCAGGGCGTGCGCTGCAACACCGTGCTGCCCGGCGCAACCGAGACACCGCTCCTGCGCCGCTCGCTCAACCGGGCCCCCGATGCCAACGCTGCGGCAGCCCGCTCGCAGGCTCGGCATGCCATGGGGCGGTTCGGCAAGCCCGAGGAGATCGCGGCCGCGATCATCTATCTGGCGAGCAGCGACGCCTCGTTCGTGACCGGTATCGAATTGCCGGTCGACGGCGGCTGGCTGGCGGCCTGATCGGAGATGCTGTCATCCCGAGCCCAGCGAGGGATCTAGAGCGGTTCATCGTGTGATGGAATCGCCATTGCCGTCGTCCTGAGCGCAGCGAAGGACCTTGCGGTGGATCGCTCAAAGAGCGTCGGCGCTGGTGATCATCAGCGCCGACAGCGGTTATACCAACACCGCAGGATCCTTCGCTTCGCTCAGGATGACAGCGGCGGCCGATCAGGCCTCTCCGCTTCTATCAAAACGTGAACCGCTCCAGCCTACGACCCAGCGAAGCGCCGTGTCATTGCATCGAGCGATGGCCACGGTGCACCCTTGCGTAGGGTGCGGATGAATCGTTGGGCCCAAAGTCGGCCGTTCGGGAACTGGTCGCCCGCGTCCCACCGCCACGCTGCGACCATCGCAAGAACGAGGGCGCGGCACTCGCCCAGCAGCACCTGATCAACGCCCGGATAGTGCTCGATGACCGCCTCAGGCACGTGAGCCAGGTCGAACTCGATCGGCCCACGGCAACAGGTCTCGAGGTCGATGAACAGCGGCCCGAACGTCGTGCTCAGCACATTGCCCGGGTGCGGCTCGCCGTGGAGCAACTGCTCCGCAGCGCCGCGATCGACGATCGTTCGTCTGAGGCTCTTCAACATGCCGATGAGAAACGCCCGGTCCACGTCGGCGAGTTCAGGCGTCTGGTGATGGTTCACCACGAGTTGCTCGGCTTCCGCGACTCGGTCCGTGAAATGCGGCGCCGTGATCTCGATCTTCCGCATGCCGATGTGCAGACGCGATAGCGCATTCGCGTAATCGGCTGGCGCGACGTCTGGCGTCACTGACGCGTAGTAGGTCCAAAGCGTAACCGCGAAGCCGTCGCGCTCGTAGACGCGCCGCGGAACCCGAGGTTCGAGAGCAGCTGCAGGGCTCCCGGTCTCGGCAAGCCGCCCGGCAAGCTCGATCTCGAACTGCGCCACCTGGTGCGCCAAGGGCGCGACCCGGGCAAGGGCGTCGCAGGGCAGGAGGTGCACGGTGAGCTTGTTCGCGTTCTGGAGAACGATTGCGTCATCGGCTGCCAGGCCAAGCGCTGACGCGGTCGACGTAGCCGCAGCCACCGCACGCGAAACGTCAGATGCCTGCAAGAAAAGGCTCCGTCTGCCTACTCAGTCCTGGGCTACTATAGGACCAGGCGTCCCCTGTCACTCGCCGCGCTGGCCCGAGACCGCCTGCGCCCCTCAGTCATGAAGCGCTCCTGCCAGCCAAGCCCCTGGATCCCTCGCTGTGCTCGGGATGACAAGGAGGTCGCAGCAACCACGCGCGTCCGCAGCGCTAATCCTCCAACACGTATGCCGCGTTCGATTGCCGGCAGACGTCCTTGAGCTGTGCAGCCAGTGTCTCGGGGATTGGCACGCCGCTCTTCAGGCGCGCCGCGCGCTCGGCGTATTCGGGATCGCCCGGCACCAGCACCGGCTGCGCCGGATCGGCCGGCGTCTGGCCGTGCAGGTGGTCGATCATCTCATCCAGATCACGCTCGAAATCGCCCTCGTCGCGAAACAGCTTGGGATCGATCGCCAGGAAGAAGTGGCCGATATTATCAGGTGTATCGGCGCCCTCGCGCTGGATACGCAGCGGCTGGAACGGCGTGCCTGCCAACGTCGCCGACAGGATGCTGACCGCCATCGCCAGTCCGTAACCCTTGTGGCCGCCGGCTTCGCGCGTGCCGCCCAGCGGCGCCATGCGCCGCGTCTGGAAGGCACGCTCGGCGTTGCGCTCCGGCTTGCCCTGCGCATCGTAAGCCCAGCCCTCCGGCAGCTCCTTGCCCTTGAGCCAATAGACCTTGAGCTTGTTCACGGCCACCGGCGTCGTCGCCATGTCGAGGTTGAACGGCGGATGCCGGCCCGCGGGCGCCGCCACCGAAATGGGGTTGGTGCCGAACACCGGCTCGGTGCCGAAGGTCGGCACCATCGCAATACCGCGGGCGGATGTCGTGGCGATACCGACCAGGCCGGCCCGTGCGATCATGTCGGTGTAGCAGCCGGCGGCGCCGAAATGCGCCGAGCGCCTCACCGTCACGACGGCAATGCCCATGCGCTGTGCCTTGTCGATCGCCAGGTCCACGGCCATCTTCGATGGTACATGGCCCAGCGCATTGTCGGCATCGATCAGCGCCGCCACCGGCGTGTCGCGCACGATGCGGATATCAGGCCGCATGTTCAGCTTCTTGATCCGCATGCCGTCATAGACCGGCAGCATCGAGATACCGTGCGATTCTACGCCGCGCAGATCGGTCTCGGCCAGAATGTCGGCTGTGATCGCCGCATGCTCGGCGCTCATTCCCCAGGCTTGCAGGACTTCCACGCACTGCCGGCGCAGCTGCTCGACAGGAACATACAACATGACGCTTCCCCCGGCGGTCAGAACCGGGGCGGATGATGCCCAACTGCCGGGCCGGGCCCAACCGAAATTCGTGTTCTACGGCGTCGGGCCTTGCACATGCCGCTGCTTGGGAGATCCGGTCCACGTGCCCACGCTCCGGGAGATCGCGGCCGCGTGCCGCGTCAGGGTCAAACCTGGATCAGAAGGCTCGCTGTCAGCGGCCGGGTCGCCGGCAGCCGGCTTGCGGTCGCCGAACCAGGTGCACAGCGCGGCAATATCCTCGCCAGCGACGAACTCACGTTCCGGTATCGCCTCGAGGCGCTCGCGGCGTGCCTCATAGTCCGCCGGATCGAGTGTTTCAAAGAAGCGGACCAGGGCATCCTCCAGCGGTTCGCGGAAGATCCAACCGATCTCAAGCTGCTCGACACGCTCGCCCGCCTCGAAGCCGCGCACGGCCAGGCAGGGCACGCCAAAGAAGCCCGCCTCGTAGAACCGGCAAGGCAACAGCCAGCGCGAGTTGTGGTCGACATGCTCGAGGTCCAGCGCCCATGCGAAATCGACATCGCCATACAGGCGGCCAAGATCCTGGTGCGGCACGTAAGGGCCGCCATAGATCATATTCTCATGGCGCTCGAGCGCGTCGCGGAATTTGCCCTCGTCGACCGTCGTCAGCACGCCGCGGAACTTGAAGACAACCCGATCGCGCAGCCGCTCGGCCAGCCGTGTCATCAGCTCAAACGTGTCATCGCCGCGGATGAGGCCGTAGTAGCCCACCACCCAGCGCCGCTCGGCGCGGCGCGCCCGGGCCACGGCGCGCCCCTCCGGCGGCAGTGTCGGCGCCTGCCGGATCGACGGGTGCAGCTTGTTCTCCAGCAGGAACCAGGGGCCACCATAGTTCTGGATGGCCTCGAAATAGTGACGATGGAAACCGGGCGACGATACCACCAGCAGGCGAATCCGCTTGAGGCACAAGCGCTCGATAGCCCGCAGCAGCCGGGATTGCATGCCATGACCCGTCAGGATCGGCGGGATGTCCAGCACTTCATAGACGATGGGCGCACGCGACCACGACAGCAGGCGGGCGAACAGGGTCAGAATCAGTTGGTCGATATTGCGCGCATAGAAGACTGACGCGCGTGCCAATCGCAGGCGGTTGGCGATGATCGCAGGCAACGCGCCCAGCAAAGCGCGCAAGCGTTGACCATAGCGGCCGTCGCTCGTGGCGCCCAGCGGCACGTAAGGCCACGACGGTGCGTAGTCGCGATTGTAGCGCTCGCGGCGAAAGCCGAATACCGTGACCGGATAACCCTGGTCCTGGAATTGGCGCACGCGCTTGATGGTCGTGGCGTCCGTCACGTCCGGGCAGAAGAAGATCAGGTCGCGATCGTCCCGTGCACCGTCATCCACACGCTGCTCCACCGTGTCACCGTTTTCTATGGCATCACTCCCGCCGACAAGGATCGGCTGCAGGGCACTGACAGTATCGACCGCCTCCACGACAACAGCATGTGACCAATCTGTGCTTCACCACCTTCTGTGACGTGGCCCTTAACCCGCTAGGAATGGCCGATTTTCCGCCTATTCTTCGACATCTCGGTAAAGCTGATCACACGTGTCACTGGCCCGCGCATGGCCGCGATCAATCTGTGGTTCTGCATGATGCGCTGGCCGTCTCAGGGCCCGGCACCGTGATGCCGCAGAGCCGCCGCAATCGAGATGACCGCCACACCATGATCACTAGCCGTCATGCAGGATACGATGGTTCCATGCCGCTCCCGGCACCCCGCGTGCTGCAGCGAAGGACGACGGCGTGACGGCAGCGATGGTCAACCCGACACAGGATGCGCACGCGCGCCCGGCCAAGGTGCAGCGCTTCGACCGTGTCGCACTGACCTCCGTTTTCGGCGATCCTCTCAACCCGCGTACCTGGTCCGGCGCCCCCAAGAATGTCGCTGACGGATTGCAGCGGCTTGGCATCGGCGTCGAAGGCATTCACCCCCATCTCGGCAAGGCCGGCAAACTTCAGGTCGCGGCGGGCAATATTATTACAGGGCGCGGACGGCCGATCAGCGGCGAGCAGATCCTGCGCAGCGAACTGGCGCGCCGCCGGCTGGCGGCACAGGTGGCCGACGCAGCGGCCCAACTGGGTGTTCGCCATGTCCTGCACACCGGCACGATGGACTTGCCGGCCATCGATGTCGCGCGCGGGGTCAAGCACTACCTCTATTGCGATCACAGCTGGGCGCTGGCGCGCGAGCATCACATCGAGGCGGCGCGCTATCCGCGCCGCGCACTCGATGCTTATGAGCAGCTCGAACGCCAGTCGTTGGCCGGTCTGGAGCACATCTTCACGTTCGGCACCTATGTGCGCGACAACCTCATCGATCACTACGGCGTGCCGCCGGATCGGGTCACAGCCGTCGGCTCCGGCATGGGCCGGATCGCCCCCTATTTCGGTTCCAAGGACTATGCGCGGCCCTCGCTGCTGTTCGTCGCCAAGCACTATTTCCGCGCCAAGGGCGGCGTACTGCTGATCGATGCGTTCCTGCGAGCGCAAGCCATGCGCCCTGACCTGACCCTGACCGTCATCGGTGATCCACAGAGCCGCCCGCTCGTGCCCCGCAATACGGCCATCACGTTCCACACCCAGCTGCCCTGGGAAGAGCTGCAGCGGCTCTATCACCAGGCGACGCTGCTGGTGCAGCCGATGCTCAACGACCCCTGGGGCCAGGTCTATCTCGAGGCACTGGTCTCGCGCGCGCCCGTGCTGGGACTACGCCGGCATGGCCTGCCCGAGATCGTTGCCAACGGCCGCTACGGTTTCCTGGTCGACCATGCCGATCCCGGGTTGCTGGCTGACGCCATCCTCGACGCCTGTGCCGATCCCGACCGCCTGGCCCGCATGGGCACGGAGGGACAGCAACACACCTTGGCTTCGTATTCGTGGGACGTGGTTGCCGAAAAAATAGCGTTCCCGTGAGACGGCGCGTTCAACGCCGCGAACAGCGATCGAGGCCATGCAAGGGGCCGCGGGGAGGAAGCTCCGACAGGGACGACGCGAAGATCCTATAGTCGAAGGGTAAGATTATGTCCGACAAGGTTGCTTTGATCACCGGCATCACCGGGCAGGACGGCGCCTATCTCGCCGACTTCCTGTTGGCGCGCGGCTACATCGTACACGGCATCAAGCGCCGTTCTTCTTCCATCAACACCGACCGCATCGACTACCTCTATCGCGATCGTCATGAAATCGGCGTGCGGTTGTTCCTCCACTACGGCGACATGACCGATGGCGCGGCCCTCATCCGGCTGCTCAACGAGGTGCAGCCGACCGAGATCTACAATCTGGCGGCACAGAGCCACGTCCAGGTCAGCTTCGAGACGCCGGAGTACACCGCCAACACCGACGCACTGGGGACGCTGCGCCTGCTGGAGGCGATCCGCATCCTCAAGATGGAAGATCGCGTGCGCTTCTACCAGGCCTCGACCTCGGAGCTGTTCGGCAAGGTGCAGGAGACGCCGCAGCGCGAGTCGACTCCGTTCTACCCGCGCAGCCCTTACGCCGTCGCCAAGCTTTACGCCTACTGGATCACGGTGAACTACCGTGAAGCCTACGGCATGCATGCGTCCAACGGCATCCTGTTCAATCACGAATCGCCGATCCGCGGCGAGACGTTCGTCACCCGCAAGATCACGCGCGCCGTGGCCGCGATCGAGGCCGGACGCCAGCGCCGGCTCTATCTCGGCAACCTCGACGCCAAGCGGGACTGGGGCCATGCGCGCGATTATGTCGAAGGCATGTGGTTGATCCTCCAGCAGGACAAGCCGGACGATTACGTGCTGGCCACCGGCCAGACCCATACGGTACGCGAATTCGTCGAATTGGCGTTCCGCCACATCGGCCGATCGATCGTGTGGCGCGGCACGGGGATTGACGAGACCGGTTGTTGCCGACGCAGTGGTGAGGTACTGGTTGCCATCGACGCTGCCTACCAGCGGCCGACGGAAGTCGACCTGCTGCTGGGCGACCCGGCCAAGGCGCAGCAGAAGCTTGGCTGGCACCACCGCACGAGCTTCGAGCAGCTCGTCGCCGAGATGGTCGATGCCGATCGTGCAACCATGCGGATGGGAGGCAACCATGCCCACGAGCCCCTGCTACGCGCTGCGCAGTAAGCGCGTCTGGGTCGCGGGCCACCGCGGGCTGGTCGGCAGCGCCATCGTTCGACGGCTTGAGCGCGAGTCGTGCGAGATCCTCGTTGCGCCACGTGAAAGCGTTGACCTGCGCGACCGCGCCCAGGTCGACCGCTTCATGCACGAGACCAAGCCACAGGCGATCTTCCTGGCCGCTGCCAAGGTCGGCGGCATCCACGCCAACGACACGCGCCCGGCCGAGTTCATCGGCGACAACCTGATGATCCAGACCAACGTGATCGACCTGGCGCATCGGCATCGCGTCGAAAAACTGATGTTCCTGGGTTCGTCCTGCATCTATCCACGCATGGCGCCGCAGCCGATCCCGGAGGACTCGCTGCTGACCGCGCCGCTGGAACCGACCAACGAGTGGTATGCCATCGCCAAGATCGCCGGCATCAAGATGTGCCAGGCCTACCGGCGCCAATATGGCTGCGACTTCATCGCGGCCATGCCGACCAATCTCTACGGACCGGGCGACAACTTCGACCTGCTGCAGAGCCACGTGCTGCCGGCGCTGCTGGCCAAGGCGCACGCGGCGAAGCTTCAGCGCGCCGAGGCCATGGAAGTCTGGGGCACCGGCCGTGCGCTGCGGGAATTCCTGTACGTCGACGATGCCGCCGACGGACTGATCTTCCTGATGCAGCACTACAGCGACGAGGGGATCGTCAACCTCGGAACTGGCGTCGAGATCTCGATTGCGGATCTCGCCACACTGGTATGCCGTACCGTGGGCTTCCAAGGCAGCATCCGGTACGACCATAGCCGGCCGGATGGCACGCCGCGCAAGGTCATGGATGTCTCCCGCCTGGCGGCATTGGGGTGGCAGGCGTCCACCTCGCTTGAACAAGGCCTTGCCGAAACCTGGCGATGGTATCTCGCCTCACGCGCGGACCGACAGCAGACTGCTGCGGCCTGACGTCAGCTCAATCGCGTTCCGGGCGCGCCGTCCATGGCGCGCCCCTTTCTTGTCCGGCATCGGCGGCCGTCACGGCACGAGGATCAGGTGACCGAACAGGTTCGGATCCTTGGCCTCCTTGATTCCGCCGAACCACTCGGTGGTCCGGCGCCCCTGGCCGTCGTTGCCGTTCACCAGCAGGCTGACCCGCAATACCTGCCCCGCCCGCAGCGGCTTGAAGCCAGCCTGTTCCACCGGGATTTGCAGCTCGTAGGTGGTGATGCCCGCCTGGTGGCGAACCGCACGTCGTATCAGCTTGGGATCGACGACGCCCATCGGCGCGAGGTGCTTGTTCAGCGTCGCGTGGCGATAGACTGACGCTCCCGACGGGCGAAGCCCCACGTCCAGCTCCATCATGTCGGTTTCCTGCAGGCCGGGCAGGAAGCCGCGCACCAGTTGGTCGGGTTGGCCGGGCGCCAGGCCGATCTGGACACTGTCGTCCTTCCACATTTCGGTGGGAGACTGACCCTGCATGTGCGTCGCATCCCGAACACGCACGGCGAGATAGAGATTCTGTTCATCCCAACGCCACTGCAGCGCCAGCGCACCGCCGCCGGCGATGCCCGGCCAATCGCCGAGGTCGCCGTCGATGGCCGGCTTCTCCTTCACATGACCAGCGGCGATGAAACTGAGGCGAACGCCCTCCTCCATCTGGACCTTGTTGTCCGCCCCTAGCACCGCCACCTTGAGATCGCTCAGGCGATCGGGCGCCGGATTGTCGACCGGCACGGCAAAGGCCGCCTCGTCACTGCCGCCAAACGCGACCGTACCGACGGCACGGCTTCCCTCCAGCCGTACGGTCGCCTGGTCAAGCTTGGGATCGATCCGACGCAGTGTTCCGGCGACAACGGGGCGGCCATCGATCACGCGCGGCTCGACCTTGGTGATGCGGACCTGCGGCAGCACGGTGGCCTGCACCGCCACTGTCGTGACAGGCTGCCCGTCGCGCGATACCCGGGCATAGACCTGGTACTGACCGATGGGCAGGCGGTGCGATGCCGTTGCCGTCAGGGAAACGCTCTTGCGTTCGTGTGGCTTGAGCGTCCATTCCTGCTCGGACATCGCGAACTGCCAGCCGTCGGACGGCAGCCACTCGACCCGAAAGCGGGCCGCTGCCGGTCCCGGGTTGACCAGCATCAGCGTCGCATCAGACGAAGCGCCTGGCAGGACGTCGATCGTCTTGTCCAGTCGCGCGATCGGCTCGGCGCGCAGGTGAAAGTCAGGCAGCGGACCGATGAATTGCGGATTGCGATCGACCGTGACCCGTACCAGGCCGCCCTGCGCGGCAAGCGGCGTCGTACGGCCGAACAATCCTGTCGACGTCACCGCCGTCTCGTCGCCGACCGACACGGTCACGTCGTAGGTCTTCTGGCTCGTGGTCCACAGCGCCATCATGGCCTTGCCGTCGCGTTCGAAGACGTAGGCCCTGACGGACGGGCCGAAATAGTCGGCCGTGCGCTTGTAGATGGCGCCCGCGAGCTGCCGGGTCATAACGCCAAAGGCGACCGCCGCCGGCCGCGGTTGCGGTGGCCCCTCCCCGGCACTGCGGTTGCGGAAGATGCCGAACTGCACTTCGCGCATGTCGGTCCCCTGGGGATGGCTGAACATGTGCCAGATCACGACGGGATAGCCGATCTTCTTGGCCTCGAGCCACGACCGCATCAGGTGCTGCGCCTGCAACAATTCACCCTGGTACGTGGCGCTGGAGCCGTGCTCCGTGCTCCACACCGGCAGATCCCTGCCGGTCGCCGCCTTGGTCATCTCCCGAATGCGCCGCGTATGGCCCTCCCAGTCATTGTCCTCCGGACTGGTGATATAGGTGTGCATCTCCACCGCATCGATCAGCTTGCCGAAGCCCATATTCAGGAGATCGCGGTACTGCTCCACCGGGCCTGCCGAATTGGGACTGAGCGATGGGCCGATCAGCGGCTTGCCGGTATCGTAGCGATCGACGATCCGGCGCATGAGGGTCCAGTAGCGTACGATCAGCGCGTCACTGCCCTTCCAGTGCCCGCGTATCGGTTCGTTGACCACGGCCCAGGCGTCGACATGGCGGCCCAGCGTCTGCACGATCTTGGTCCACCATTCTTCCTCGGCGCGCCATGCTTCGGGCGTATCGGCAATCACCTCGCGTGAGATTTCGTTCGGATGGCTTGCCGGATAGGCCAGCACCCGAATGTTGTTCGCCCGGTACCACTTGAAGGTTTCGGCGCGTTCAGCGAGGTACTTGTCACCCTCGACGCGGTACACGTTCCAGTCGATGTACTCGCGCGCCCAGCGCACCCCCAGCTCCGGGTAGTACTCGCGCCCCTGGATCCATAGCCCGAACGGCTCGTCGCGCACCGGCTTGGCCGGCGGCGGCAGCACGCCGATGCTGCGGCGTGCCTCGGCCAATGCCTGACCATCCTTGGTCAGAACGGCGATGATCTCGTAGTAGCCATGACCCGCCGGCAACGGAACGTCGGCGGCCGCGCCGGTGGCGGTCTTGTGTGAAAGCACCTGCCCGAAGCCGTCGACGACGCGGTAGGTCAGCAGCGTATCCGGCACCGACGCGGCGCGGATCGTGATACGGGGCAAGGCCCCCACACGGTAGAGCGCGCGATCCGGCTCAGCCTGAATGGCGACCCGGGCATCGGTCTGTTCGACCAGCACCGCCGGATTCGAGGACGAATACGTGACGGCTTTCGACGGCGCGGGCGCGCCCGGCGCCGGCGCCGGGGCACGACTCGGCGCCGCGGGCTTCAGCGACACGGCGTCAACGCCCAGCGAGCCGCGGCTGGGCTGACCGTGATAGATGAAGATCGTCACCTTCTTCGCGTTGCCCAGCGCCGATGCGGCAATGGGGACCGCGTAGGTTCGCCAGGCATGCGTACCGCCGGTCTGGACCAGTTCAACCTCTCCCGTGGCGCTGCCGTACCACCCGTGCCCGTCAACCAGCAGCCGGACGCGCGCGGCACGCTCCGGCATGCGGTCCGGCTTCAACGACAGCGACAGTTCATAGTCACGGCCGGTTTCAATTCGAGCTTCGACGGCCATCCACAATTCGTGGTTGATGCCGTCCTCGTGGAACCTGAACGACGCGCGCCCTTCCCGCACGTCGTCGCGGTCGATGTAGCCGGGCAGCGCCCGGCCCAGCCATTGCTGCCACTGCCAGCCGGCTTCGCCTTGTTCGAAACCGCCGTTGTTCACCACGTTGTCGGGTTTCGCGACCGCGACAAACGTCCAGCCGATCGCCAGCCATGCCAGCAATGCCCAGCAGGCCGTCCGTTTCCCGCCTCTGCTTCGACACGGCATCGCACAGGCTCTCTTGTCTCGCGAGTATCTACAGCCCCACGGGTCTTGGCCGCAGGACACCTGTCCCTTGCACAAGGGGACGCTGGCCGATGCGAGCGCCGGCCGATTGATCGCGACGTGATAGGATGGCGCTGGCCGCTGCAATCAGCAGGACCGACCAGGTCTTCGGACCGACATAGGCGCCGCCGGCCTGTCCGAGGATCACCCAGACAGCACCGCAATACAGCAGACTGGGCACCCCCAGCACGCGCAGCCAGACGCAGACGCCGACCAAAGTCACCGTGCCCCAGACCAGGCCGAGATAGATCCAGTGCAGCCAGAAATAGTTGGTCAGCACCTCGCTGACCTTGGAAATGCGCCATGCCGATTGGAAGCCGTCGGCATTCATGAACACGGTCAGGACCAGGTCGGTGATGAAGGGCTCGCCGGTCAGTCCGCTGCCGGCCCAGGGATAGCGCTTGAAAACCTCCAGCGCCACGAGCATCGGCCCGATGACACGATAGAAGAAGCTGGCGTCCTTGCCGCTGGAGTACTCCGCGATTCGTTCGGCGAACAGCGAGCTGCCGACCACCAGAGCGATCCCCACCAGGATGAACGACACGGCAAGGCCCGTGATCATGCGCGTTGCCGACCCGGCGGTACCCCCCTTGCCGCCAAGGAAGATCAGATAAGGCACCGCCAGCATCAGCATCAGCAGCAGTGTCGGCCCTGGCATCAGCACCAGGCCCATCCCCATCAGGGCGACATACACGATGAGCTTCCATCGCCAGGTGCTGACCACCAGCCACGTGAAGCTGAAATGGGTGAACGTGAAGGTGACGGCAGACGGCTCCGATGTGAACAGCTTGGGCCGCACGCGGCCATACAGCAGTTCGTCACGCAGGTCGGCGTCGTATACGATGCCGCCATCATAGATGCGCGCCCGCACCGCATCACTGATCGCACGCAGGCCGGCGTACTGCTCCAGCAGGCATCCAACGGCGATCGCCAGACAGAACGTCAGCAGGATCCGTGCGATCTGCCGGCGTTCGGCATGCACCATCGTCACGAAGAACGCATAGCAAATGACCAGGGAATAGGTCAGCTGCAGCAATCCGGTAAAGCGTTTGCTGAGGAAACCGTAGTTGGTCGCCGACAGGATTGATCCGAGGTACAGCGCGACCACGGCCAGCAGCCCGCCGAGATGGACCGGATTGATCTGATCGCGCCGACGCCACAGCAACAGCAGGCCGGCGAACCCCGACGGCGCGCAGGTCAGCGGAATTGTCGGCGTGATCATCAGGGAGACGTTCAGATAGAGGCCGAGCAGAAAGATCACGACGAGTGTCGTGTCGTACCAGCCGAGCGGCTGTTCCCTGTACTGCTCGCTCATGACCCGGCCAGGGCGGACCGCAGCTGCCTGCCACGGCTGGCCCAATCGAATTTGTCGCCGCAGGCGACGAACGCTCGCTGCTGGATCTGGTTCAGCTGGTCGATATCGTCCATCGCATCCAGCACGCCGCGCGCCAGTGCGGCATGATCGTCGAACAGGCGGATGCCGTCATCGGGACGCAGGGGCACGCCCGCGACGGAACCGTTCAACCCGAAGATCGGCAGCCGGTTGAAGACGTATTCGAGCACCTTGAGCTTGAAGCCGCCGCCGCTGAGCTCAGGCACGATGGCGATCCGCGCTTGGTCCATGTAGCCGGTCACGTCGGGCACCGTACCCGTGAACGTCGTCGCGACCGCGCTCTTACGCAGCCGGTCGAGAAACGACTCCTCGGCGCTGCCGATCACCGCCAGTTCGGCACCGCGGGCGGCGAACAGCGGATCGGCCACGCTGACGAAGTCCTCGAGGTTCATGCGCTTGGCGATCCAGTCGTAACTGCCGACGATGATCGCGCGCCGCGGCAAGTCCGCCGTGATCTGCCGCCCCGTCACGCGCCGTCCCTCGTAGCCCGGCGTCAGCACCTCGATCGGCTTGGAGGGCTGCCGCACCCGGTACAGCCGGCGGTCCTCCGGCGTGATGGCGGTGACCAGGTCGACGGCATCGACCAGGCCGCGTTCCAGGCGCGATACCTTGAGGGCGTCCAGACGTACCGCCTGCCGCTTCAGGAACCAGCCTTGGCGTTCGGCGATCTGAGCCCGCAGGCTTTCTTCGTGATTGTGCGACACGTAGATCAGCCGCGGCCGTTTCCGGCGACGCGCATAGTGCTGCTGTACCGGTGTCAATGCCCAGCCGACCGACAAGCCATCGAACACGATGCCGTCCCAATCCTGGGCCAGCAGATCGTCCAGGAGCCGCCGCATCTCAGCGGTCCGGCAGCGGTAGGCGATGTGCGGCAGCGGCGACGTCAGGCTGCCCCAGTGTGACAGCGGACGGTGCTGCACCAGCCGCCAGATGATCCGTGGATCACGGCCGTCCGGTCCCGGCGAATCAGGACGACTGAGGCCGAGCACTTCCACCTCGGTGCCGCTCTGCGCGACGGCATCGATCAGTCCGCCGGAGTACACGAACTGGCCGTTGTAGCGTGGCTCAGGATCGGCCAGCGTCAGCCACAGGCATCGTGGCACGCGCGCACCGTTGGCAGGTCGACCGGCGTCAGTATGCATATCGACCGGTAAATCCACCGAAGGCGGTACGCAGTATGATCTTGAGGTCAAGGCCAATGGACCAGTTCTCGATATAGTAGAGATCGTGTTCGACGCGTTTGCGAATCTGCTCGACGGTATCCGTCTCGCCACGCCAGCCGTTGATCTGAGCCCAGCCGGTGATGCCGGGCTTCATTCGATGCCGCGAATCGTAGTACCGGACGGCGTCCTGGTAGAGCAGCCGGCCTGCTTTCGCCGCCAGCGCGTGCGGCCTGGGACCGACGATCGACATCTCGCCACGCAGCACATTGAAGAACTGCGGCAGCTCATCGATGCTGGTGCGCCGCAGGAAGGCGCCGATGCGCGTCACACGCGGATCATTGCGGCGCGTCAGCTGCTCGGCATTGGCGTCCTGCACCGCAACGTACATGGTGCGAAATTTGAAGACCTCGATCAGTCGATTGTTGAAGCCATACCGCTTCTGCCGGAAGAACACCGGTCCCGGACTGTCGAGCTTGATCAACGCCGCGACCACCAGCATCAGCGGCGAGATCAATGCCAGGATCGCCGCCGCCAGCACGCGATCCTCGATTTCCTTGGCGACCCAGCGCCAGTCGCGCAACGGCCGGTCCATCACATTGATCAAGGTCATGCCGCCGACGTGACTGACGTCGACCGCACCGAGCTGCAGGCCGAAATCGTCAGGGCAAAGCCGGACATCGACCGGCACCAGGCTGAGCTTGTTCAGCGCAGCGGCCAGACGCAGGTCGGCCGACAGCGGCAATGCCACGATCACTGTCGTGATGCCCAGCCGCCGGATGTCGTCGACCAGGTCATCGACATTGCCCGCGATCGGATGGCCCAGGCAGCGCATGGCTGGCGCAATTCCGTCCGCCGCCGGATCGTCGCGCTGATCGTCATAGATGCCGGCGATATGAACAGCGGCGCCCGAGCGTCCGTTGAGCTGCATCAACAGGCGCCGCGCAATCGGCCCTGTGCCCAGCACGGCGACGCGTTCGCCGAGCCTGCCCTCGCGCTTCCAGCGAACGAGCAGCAGGTTCAGCACCAGCCGGCTCGCCAGCAGCAGCGACAGGCCAGCGGCGAACCACACCATCAGCCAAGGCTGCTTCGGCGTGGTCAATGCCCCGGCCACGACCGCAATCAGCGTGACCGTACCCAGCGTCAGCACCCACCCCAGTCCCACCGTCGCCATCGTGCCGATCAGCCGGTCGAGCTTGGTGAACCTGTAGGCGCCCAGGAGGTGGAGGCAGTTGATCGCCAGCACTGCACCCAAGACAACCATGAAGCCGATCACGTTCCAATCCAACGCGTCGCTGGCGGTGGTGGCCTGCACGGCAGCCACGCCGGCAAGCAGAACAATGACGCCATCGCTCGCCATGAGCAGGCGTGTCACGATCGCTGCTGACACCGTCTTACGCGGCCGCGACAGCAACCGGTTCGACAACGCGGGCGCCGCGGACAACTCGGCAGCGTCCGACGGAGGCACCTCCGAAACGGCTATGGACACGGCCGACAACGAACTACGGCTTCTCATGTAAATCGCCTCACTCCGGTGCTTTCGCGCACATCGGCTTTGACGCAATGCTGCCGCACGTCATCCGTTCCGAGGGGGTGGAGCAGCACAGGATGACGTGCGTGACTAATCGCGATTCTCCATATCGCGGCAGCCGCGGTCTTGTGATCAAGTTAGGGCGTTTGATCGCGCCGATCGCAGCGTTACAGGGCGCTTTCCGCCGCGTGTTCGCCACATTGCAGGCTACGCACCACGGCCGATGCAAATGCGTCCGGTGTGCGACTCCGCACGAACGAGCGCGCCGCCACCGGATCGACAAACGTGTGTGGTCCCGTCGTGACCATTCGCTCGATACTGGCGGCGAGACTGGCTGGATCCATCGTGTCGGTGGTCAGACCCAATTTGTGATCACGCACCAAGCGGCCGAGCAACCCGTAATCCTGGGTCAGCAGCGGCAGCCCCGCCTGCGCCGCCCACAGCAACACCCCGCTGGAGCCGACGAACCGCTGGTACGGTGCCAGAACGACCTGGCTGCCGGCGACCAGCGCGTCGAGTTCGTCGGCCGGCAGCCAACGGTCATCCAGGCGCAGCACCAGGTCCGGCCGTTGCGCGCGGATCCGCTGCACCCGTTCCTGGACGCGATCATGCAGGGCGGGCTCGATCCGGCCGGCAATGGTGATGGCAATCCGCGACGCCACGACCGGATCGACCAGGCTCAGGGCATCCAGCAATACCAGCAGCCCCTTGCGCTCGGTCAAATAGCCGAACAGCACAAAGCCGACGTGATTGGCGGAACTGCGCGCCGTTGTTGAAGGCGATTCGTTTGCCTGCGGGTAGGCCGGATCAGGTATCGCCTGCACCTTGTCGCCGTGCCGGTAGCGGCCTCGGGCATGATCGGGAAAATACGGATCCAGCGACAGGACGGTCCGCACGCTGCGGTTCAGCAAGGTCAGGCGGTACAGCAGGACCTTGCGCAGGTCGCGCAGCTTTTCGCCTCGACTGGCGCGGCCCACGGTCCAGTCCGCGTAGTGCACGGACGGCCGGAACAGGATCCCCGATACGGGCCGGCCGCCCATGCCCAGCCCCAATGCCAGCGGCAGGCACATGTGATCGAACGACAGGAAATGGCCGGCCTGGGCGCCTGTGCGTCGCAGGTAGCGGCGCATGACCCACCATCGGGCGAAGGCCGCGAGCGTCAGAAAGCGGCGCGTGCACAGCCACCTCTCGTACGGCCGCAGGGCCACGATACGCACCTTGCCATCAAGCCCGGATGGCAGGCTGGCGGTGAGGTGATCGCCCATCTCGGGCGCAACGACGAGGGACAGGGTCAGGCGTCGCTGTGGCACCGCAGCGAACGCCACGAGATGCTCGAGCCACTCCCGCGGATGCCCTTCGGTATCAGGCTCGAGGACCAGGATGTGGTGGATCGTCTTGTCGCTAGGCGCGGGCACAGAGCACATCGAGGCGCGTGACGAAGTCGCCCAGCACCTTCCGCTTGGCCAGGTTTCGCTCGACAAACTGCCGGCCGCGCTCCCCCAGTGCATGGCGCAGCGCGGCGTCATCGGCGAGCTGCTGCACGGCGTCGGCAAACGCCTCGGGATCATTGGGCGGCACGCAGATGAACGCGCCGCTGCGATGGCGCAGGCGCCACAGCAGGCTTCCGGGGTGCGCCGTCGCGACAAAGGGACGACCGGCGGCCATGATGTTGAACACCTTGGACGGCACGGCAAAAGCCGCCGCCTCCGGGTCCTGCGGCACCAGATGGATGTCGCCTTCGGCCAAGCCTTCGCTCAGACCGCCGTCCGGCAGCAGCGCCGTCAGGCGGGTGTTGGTCAGATCGCGCTCCGCAATCTGACGGCGCAGGTCGTCGGCCTGGTTGCCGTTGCCGCGCAGCACGATGTCGATCTCGGGCCGCCGCGCCTGCAGGACGCTCGCCAGGTCGATCACCTGTCCCAGGCCCTGCTTCTTGCCGAGGTTGCCGCTGTAGAGCACGGTCAGGCGGCCATCGTTGCGCGCCGGCAAGGGGCGAACCTGATCGGTGTCGACCCAGATCGGAACCACCTCGACAGGTGCCGTAACGCCGATGCGGCGCAGTTCGTCGGCCATCTCCTGTGACAGCACCACCACCAGGTCGGCGCGGTTGAGCACGACACGTTCGCAGGACCGCATGACACGCGCCAGCCACCCGCGGCCGACCATGCCCAACCCGCTGGCCAGTCCCGACTGAATGTCGTGCACGATGGCGACCGTTCGGCCATGGCGCAGACGCGCCATGGCGCCCAGCGCAACGCTCAGAATCGATGGGCACAGCGACAGCACGACGCCATGGCGGGCGACCCGTCCGGTCGCCAGCGCAAAGGCGCCGTACATCAGGAACCACGCCTCCCCGGCGATGCGGGCGACCGCCGAACGCCGCCGCGGGATCCAGGCGCCGAGCCGTTCCACGGTCACGCCGTTGCACTCTTCGCGCATGCCGCGGCGGTCGCGATATGCCGGAAACACCTCGGACGCCGGATAGTGCGGCAATCCCGTCAGGACCGTCACCTGGCGGCCGCAGCCCACCAGCCACTCGGCCAGATCAGCGCTGAATGGGCCCGAGCCGATCAGCTCCGGGCGATAGTATTGCGTTACGAACAGGACATCGCGCGATTGCATGCGCCATTACCCGATCCGCGCCATCACGGGCCGCGAGTACTCATAGTTGGCATACCCATAAGAGTACTGCCGGTACTGCTTGGAGATGACACGCGACATCACCACGCCGGCCACATCGGCCTGAGCCTCGACAATCTGTTTCAGCCCTTCCAGGGACGCCTCGCGTGGCGTGTGGCCCCAGCGCACGACAAACACGACTTTCTCCACCATGCGCGAGAACGCCAGCACTTCGGCACCGACCAAGACCGGCGGCGTATCGAGGATGATGTGATCGTAGTCCGGCGCCAAGGCATCCAGCACGATGCGCATGCGCTCCGACGTCAGCAGATGCGTCGCCTGCGGCGTCCACTCGCCCGCCGTGATCAGGTCGACACCCGAGAGCGCGTCGTGATGAACGAAATCATCGATCGCCGCGGTTTCGCTGGCCAGCAGGCCGGCCAGGCCGTTGCGGTTGGAGCAGCGGAACAACTGATGCAGCTTGGGGCAGCGCCAATCGCCATCAACCAGGAGGATACGCTTGCCGTTGCTGGCCAGCAGCCGGCCCAGGGACGCCACCATGACCGACTTGCCCTCACCCGGCGTCGCCGAGGTGAACAGGATCGTCTTGGGCGACTCGGCCGTTTCCGACAGTTCCAGGCCGATATGAAGCCGTCGCAGCGCTTCGCTGTAGGGCGATGTCGGCTTGCGCAGAACATGGACCTGCGGCGGCGTACCGCCGCCCAGCTGCGGCACCATCGCGAGTACCGGCAGGCCCGTCGCCGTCACGATCTGGTCGGACCGCCGGAAGGTCCGGTCGGCGCCTTCGCGCATCAGGGCGACCGCCGAGCCGACCAGCAGGCCGCCGATCGTGCCGAGGAAAATCAGCAGCGGCTTGGGTGGGTAGGATGGCCTGCTGGGAGCCGAGGCCGGCGACACCAGCTTGGCGTTGGCTTGCTGGATCTCTTCGAGGCCGATCGTCTGCTTGGCCCGGTTCAGCATGGCCTCGAGCAGATTGCGGTTCACCGTGGCGTCACGCTCCAACGCATCGAGCTCGATTGCCCGTTCGTTGACGTTGCCCATCTGGCCCTTGAGCTGCTCGAAATTCGCCGCCAGGGCTTCGTAGCGGGCTTCGGCGGTCTTGGCTTCGCGCGCCAGGCCATCAATGACCTTGGCGACCTCGGCCGCGACGCGCGCCTGGATGTTGCCGATCTCCGAGCGCGCATTGATGATCAGCGGATGGCGCGGACCATAGGCCGCGTTGAGCTCGGCGGCCTTGCGTTCCGCATCGGCCTGCTGCTGCTTCAATGCCGCCACCAGCGGCGAACGCAACACTTCGGGTACGCTCTCGCCGCCCATGCCGCCCTTACGCAAAGCCTGCGCCTCGCGCAGCCGTGTCTCCGCCTCGGCCTTGGCGGTCTGCGCGGCGATGAGCTGCGAATTCAGCTCGGTAAGCTGCTGGGACGTGACGCCGGCACTTTGACCGCTTTTGTACAGCCCATAGCGCTTGCGGTATTCCTCGACGGCCTGGTCCGATTTGCGAACCTGCGCACGCAACTCGGCGATCCGCGTGTTGAGGAATTTCTCGACGCGTTCGGCGGCCTTGATCTTGTCCTGGCGCTGGTACTCCAGATAGAGGTCGGCCAGCGCGTTGGAAATCGCCGCGGCGGTCTGCGGGTTCTGCGATTCGACCTTGATGCTCAGCACGTGCGAGCGGCTCAGCACCGACACATCGATCCGCGACAGCACCATGTCGATCATGTGGCTCTCGCGGGCCGCGGCGGCATCGATCACCGGCTGCTTGTCCTCGGGCTTGGCATCCGATCCCTTGAACCATGCGAGCCAGGACGCCGGCACGAACTGCCCGATGTCGGTATAGCGCGCCCACCGGGACGGCGGCTGCAGCTCGTAATTGAACTCGGGGTTGTCCACCAGCTTCAGCCGGTCGATGACCTGCTTGGCGATGTCACGCGACAGAATGACGAACCCTTCATTCTGGACGCGCTCCTGATCGGGATTGGCGTCCGTGATGATCGCCTCGACATTCAGGTAGCGCGGCGCCTGGATGCCGACCTGGACGCGCGACTCGGCCACGTAAAACGACGACAGCGACAAGGTGACGGCCGTCGCCGTGCCACCCAGCACGATCGCACATCCGAGGATGAGCCACTTGTGCCGCCACAGGCGGCGCAGTGTCTCGAGAAAATCCTGCTCCCGTTCCGGCGGCGCATACTGCACCGGCTCGAAGGGAACAACGCGCTCGCGCGCGACGACGGCACGTCGTCGTCCGCGGACCCGATCGGGAAGCTGCGCCATCAGAAATATCGCTCCCTGACCATGACGACATCGCCGGGTTGAACGGGCGTTTCCTGATTGGCGTCGAGTCGGCTCGACTGGCCACTCTTGTCGTTGCGCTTGATGTAGAACGAACTCTCGCGCGCCCGGTAGGTGAACCCGCCGGCCAGCGCGATGGCGTTGATGACGGTCATACCGGCGACGTAGGGGTAGCTGCCGGGATTGCGGACCTCACCGACGATGTAGAACGGCCGGCGCGTCATTACTTCGACGCTGACGCTCGGGTTCTTGAGGTAGTCAGGATGCAGCCGCGACACGATCGTCCGTTCGAGCTGACCGGGTGTCATGCCCATGGCCTGGACCTGGCCGATCAGGGGGAACGACAGTACCCCGCCGCCATCCAGCGCATACTCGCCCGTCAGGTTTGCTTGACCGTAGACGATGATGCGCATGCGGTCGCCGCCGCCCAGCTTGTAGTCCGAAGACCGGTCGATCGTCGCGCCTGGCGCGCCACCTGGCGGCGGCGAGCCGGAGACCTGGGCCAGGGCTCCGCGCATGCCAGCGACACCGGTCGCGATCGCGGCCATCGCCCCAACCAGGCCACGACGCTGAATCGATTTAACGATCCTGACGTTGGCCATATCATCACCTTCGTTTGTTGTTCGTCGACACTGCAGGCGACAGACGCCTCCCAGCAATCGCACGTGGTACGCCTTTTTCTGTAACAACAAAGCGCACACCGATGTTGTGACCAAAACGAGGGCGTTGAGCGGCCACGGAAAAGCCATGAAAGCAGCCGGCCAAGCCGACGATCGCGCGCCGCCCGGACCCTCTTGCAAACGCCCCAACCCTTTATCCTCGAAGCCTCACGTGCGACCGTAATTGTCTGCGATCCGCACGATGTCATCTTCGCCGAGATATGGCCCCGACTGCACTTCGATCAGGTGCAACGGCAGTTTGCCGGGGTTCTCCAGGCGATGCTCGGTGCCGATCGGGATGTAGATCGACTCGTTCTCGCGCACGAGCGTTCGCTCGTCGCCACGCTGGACCATGGCTGTCCCCTGCACCACGACCCAATGCTCGGCCCGATGGAAGTGCATCTGCAGGCTGAGCTTGGCGCCCGGCTTGACCATGATGCGCTTCACCTGGAACCGGTCGCCGGCATCGACGGTACGGTAGTATCCCCAGGGTCGATGCGTCGTGGCGTGCTGGATCGGCTCCGGCCGATTGCTGCGCCGCAGCCGCTCGACGATGCCGGAGACTTCGGCCGCCGATCCGGCCTGCGCCACCAGGACCGCATCGTCGGTGCACACGACGACGACGTCATCAAGATCGATCGCCGCTACCAGCTTGCCGTCGGTGCGAATGTAGGAGTTGCGCACCCGATCGAGCATCACGTCGCCGTGCACCACGTTGCCGTCGGCATCGTGATCGCCCAGTTCCTGCAAGGCGCGCCAAGAGCCCAGGTCGCTCCACGCCATGTCGACGGGCACCACGGCGGCGCGGTCGGTGTGCTCCATCACCGCACGATCGATCGACAGCGACGGTGCCTGCGCCAGTGCCGAGGCGTCGAGCCGGAAGAAGCCGAGATCCTCCACCCCGCTGTGAACGGCGCGTTCGCAGGCCGCCAGCATTCCAGGGTTGAGGCGACCGAGGTCCTCCAGGAAATGGCGGGCGCTCAACAGGAAGATGCCGCTGTTCCACGAAAAGACGTCGCTTTCGACGAAACGCTCGGCCGTCGGCCGATCGGGCTTCTCGACAAAGCGATCGACGACAAAGACGCCATCGGCGCCGTCGACGGCGGCACCGATCTGGATGTAGCCGTAGCCGGTATCGGGGCGATCAGGCTTGATGCCGAAGGTCACCAGCTTGCCGGCCTGCGCCGCGCCGGCACCACGCGCAACGGCCTCGTGGAAACGCGCCACCGAGCCGATGACATGATCGGACGGCTGCACCAGCAGCAATGCGTCGGGATCGCGCGCGATCAGCCACAGCGCCGCCACGGCAACGGCCGGCCCGGTGTTGCGTGCCACCGGCTCGAGGATCACCTGTTGCGGCACCACGCTGACCTGGCGCAGCTGCTCGTCGATCAAGAAGCGATGCTCGTCGTTACAGATCACCACGGGCGCCGCGAAGCCGACATCGCTCAGGCCGCGCAATGCCGTCTCCTGCAGCATGGTGCGCTCGCTCATCAAGGGTAGCAGCTGCTTGGGATAGGCTGCGCGCGACAGCGGCCACAGGCGCGTCCCCGAACCACCCGACAGGATCACAGGGTGAATAAGCGCCGAGCCTTGAACACGGAACCGGGCAAGATCGGCGACGATATCCATGTGCACTTCCCGGTCAACGATTGCTGTGGTGCACAAAGAATTAGGATCGCCCCCTTGCCGCGACCAGTGATCATCCTGTGGTCCACCGTGTGCAAAGACTACAACAGGTGGCAGGCGTGGCGCGATCTTCCCGCCGCGTCAGTGCGACCTTCAAGCTGTTCCGTTGCAGGGCAGCGTGATCCGGATGCACAGGCCGCCACCCATGCGATTGGACGCGGTGACGCGACCGCCCAGCGCCTCGACATTGCGTCGCACGATCCATAGGCCGAGGCCGGCATGCGCTGCCGTCTGGCCTGATGCGAGGGCTTGAACCGGCTCCACCACCTTGGGCCGTGACGAGAAGTAGCGTTCGAAAATGCGATCGATCTTATCCGCTGTGATACCAGGTCCCTCGTCCTCGACCCGCAGTTCGGCGGTCTCTTCCGCTGCCGTCAATGTCACGATGATCGTGGTGCCGGCATCAGAGAAGCTGACGGCGTTGTCGAAGACGTTCTGCAGCACGACTTCGAGCATGCCGGCGCCGGCGCGTACCATCACCTTGTCGTCGAGGCGACGAACAAGGCGGATCTGGCGGCCGGCCAGCGTCTCGCGATAGTGCACCAGTGTGTCGCCGACAAGCTGGGTCAGGTCGATGCGCCGGCGCGGGGCGTCGATCAGGTCGGCGGTGTTGATATCCAGCCGCTGCGCGGCGTTGACCATGGCCTTGAGGCGATCGATCGAGGAATCGATGATGACAAGCGCCCGCTGCGCACGCTCGTCGTCCGGTGCCAGGCGCCGGCGAATCGGCTCGATCGCCGACTGTATCGTCGCCAGCGGTGTCTTGAAGGCATGAGCGTTGTCCTCTGCCGTCTGGCGCATGTCGCGCGCGACACGTCGCAAATCCAGGACCAGCCGATCGAAATCCCGCGCCACACTGGCCAGTTCCGGCACGACGTTGCGGTTGGTGAAGGCATATTCGCCTATCCGGCCCTGGCGGATCTCATGCGCGACATCGCGAAACCGGCGCAAGCTGCGGCGAATGCTCACTGCCACCAGCACGGCGACCAGGGCCAACACAAGATAGATCAAGGCAGCAACCCGCACCTCGCGCGTCTGCCAGTATGGCCGGCCGATCGACGTGCTGAGGAACTCCGATGTGGCATGCGTCGAAATCAAGACCCAGCACCCGGCCGGTGTCTTGATCGGAATCAGCGACGTCAGGATCTCGACCGTGCCGTCGGGCTGGCGATAACGGATCTCGCCCTGCGAATCCCAGATGCAGGACTCCGACAGGCGCTTGAGAATGCCGCGCTGGGCCAGCTCGTCAAGTTCGGTTCCGACCTGGCCCGAGGCAACCTTGGGCGCCGAGGCGACGTAGTAGAACGCGCGCTCCTGGCCCTGCCCGGCTGCCGGCTGCAGCATCAGCTTCAGGATCGTGCCGTCGGCACCATACTTCTGGAGCTCGCCGTTGAGCACATCCTGGGACGGCGCGGCCATCTGCGCCAGCACTGGCGTGATGGCCTGTGCGATCAGCCGGCTGCGATCCTGGATACTGCGGGTGACCAGATCACGGGTCTGTCGATCGGCGCTTTCGAACTGGCCGTAGAGAACGATCGGCAGCGTGACGAAGATACCGACAATGGCGATCAGCTTGAGTGTCAGGGACGCGCCCAGGCGGCGCGCCCCCGACACGGATTCAGGCGGATGGCGTGATGGCGCGGCCCCAGCGATAACCGAAGGAAGGGAAGTTCTCGATTTCGCCGAAGCCAGAGTCGATGGCCCGGAACTTGTTTCGTATCCGTTTGATTGAAGAACGGACGTTGGTTCTGTAGCCATCTTCGCCGCTCCCGGCGATGAACCCGACGTGATGCATGCAATCATAAACTGATCGATACGTCACGTATTCGCCGACACTCGATGCCAATAGACGAACAATATTGAACTCGGTCAGCGTCAGGTTGACATCGACATCGTTCCAATACGCGCGGCTCACCCGAGGCCGCAAGACCAGCCGGCCACACTGCTGGATCTCCTCGGCCTGCATCTCCTGCGGCTGCTTTCCAGCATCAACGATGAGCCGGATGCGTTTGGCGAGAATGCCGACGCCACGGGACTTGTCGACAAAGTCCAGGGCGCCCCGCTCGAGCGCGAGGTTCTCATGCGCCCGCGACGACTGGCCGGTCAGGAAGACGATCGGCAGGTGAATGCCTCGACGCTGCAGCTTGGGCAACAGGTCGATGCCGGGCGTCGTCGGCAGATTCCAGTCGAGCACGATGACGTCGCCGTAACCGCCCCCCGACAGATAGTCCAGCATTGCTGTGCCATCCGCCAGCGCCACCACGTCGAAACCGTGGTCGACAAGCTCGGCGCCAGCGACCTCGCGATAGTTGTCGTCATCGTCGACAAATACCAGCCTGACGCGATCGCCGGGCCGCACCGCCTCATCGGGCCTGGATGCGGGACTGTAGGTCGGCCAGGCAGTTTCGCTTTCCTTCATCGGTGTCGTCATCGCTCTTCACCTCATAGGTCAGCGTTCCGAATTTCCTGGTCTGGACATCCGGATACAGTGAAAGGTTCACGGTGCATCCTCCCCTTCGATATCGCCATATCTTGCCGGGTGGACGCTCTTCCTCCGTTGTTGGCGCACCTAATTTTGCGCGGACTTCTTCTTCTCCCAGCCCGATCAGCTGCGGACGCGCCGCCGGGGCGCTGGGGCTCTCGGGTTCCTTCGGGCTGGCCGAACTCGCCGACGACTGCCCGGCGGCACTGCCACTCTCGGCGTGCGGCTTGCGTGCCGCGGCCGCAGCCGTACGCGTCGAGGCCGGCTTGACCGCCGGGCGCGAGGACTGATTGAGAAGGTCGGGCAGCCCGCATGCCGAAAGCATCAGGCAGCTCGCCCCGAGAAGCATTGGAACCAGACGACCAAGACTCATATCGTTCCCATAGTGCCGTGCTGCGGCGCGCTCCCTGCGTATGCGCATGTCGTGTGTCCGCAAATCGACGCGTCATGCCAGCCCACGACGCCGGCCCAGCGCGACGCCGGGGTATCGATCCGACGACCAACACGTGACCGAAGTCTGTGGCCGAACTGTGAAGTCTGTTTGAGCACCTCTCCTCGCCGTCTCTGACGAGCGGCGAAAAATGGATGTGCGCGGCGTGATGTTCCAACCTGCCCTGCATGCTGTAGCGAATTTGTGACTGGAGCGAAGGAGCGCGGCGATAACGTCGGCGCTGTGAAAGAAGTTCCGCGAAGACAATGATTCGCCTTTGAGGCCAGTTTTTGGCGAAGACTGCAGTGATCCCCAATTCCCACGGCGACCACACAAATGTCACGCCACGCGCCGTGATGACGAAACCCAAGCGTGCACTCACAACGCCTGGCACATCAGGGCCAGTTGTCTTCTCCGCACAATGGAACATTGAAGGCCCCGGACGCACTCGACCTGGACAATCTCGCACTCAACCCGCGCCACGCGGCACTATGCAGGCCGTTCTGCCTTCTGTCACATGCATAGTATGTGCCAGGCACCACTTCGGCCGACGAACAAAACGGCGATGCACCGCAATCCGGGCCCGAGAAGAAGAGCGTATGACCTGACGTTGATTTTTCAGCTGAACACGCTGTGCCGGCAACGCTCAACGAACGACAAACACCGGTTTTCCCAGGGCATCGGGGCGTACTGTCACGCCAAGACCAGGCGCAGCGGGCGCTTTCATCCAACCACGGTCATGGTACGGCCCATCATCGGCAAGACGGACGGTGATGTAGCCGTTGACGTCGCTGGCGCTGAAGCGCAACGCCTCGGGCGTCGAATGGGCGAGATGCGCAATCGCGGCGGTCGCGATGTCGCCGCCACCACTGTCCTCGATGGTCATGGCGATGCCCATGGCAACGCACAGGTCTCGCATCTGGCGGGCCACGTGCAGGCCGCCGACCTTGCTCAGCTTGATGTTGACGACATCCATCGCCTGATCGCGATGGGCGCGCAGCAAAGCGGTGATACCGTCGATGCTCTCATCGAGGATAAAGGGACGGCGCGTGCGCCGCCTGATATCGAGGCACGCACCGTAGTCCTGGCACGGTTGCTCGAGATACAGATCGATGTCGTCGATGGCGTGCACGACGCGCGCGGCCTGGTGCGACAGCCAGCTCGTGTTGGCGTCGGCGACCAGCACTTCACCCGGTTCAAGCCGTGCAGCAACGGCGCGTATGCGCGCGATATCGAGGTCCGGATCGCCACCGACCTTGATCTGGAAATGGCGGAATCCCTCGGCCCGATAGAGCGCCACCCGCTCCACCATGCGTTCGGGCGTATCCTGCGAGATGGCGCGATAGACCTTCACGGCCGCGCCCTGGCAGCCGCCCAGCAGGGTCGAGACCGGCACGCCGGCGGCTTGGCCCAGCAGATCCCAACACGCCATGTCGAGCGCCGACTTGACGTAGGCGTGCCCCTTCAGACGCTCGTCCATCACGCGGTGGATGACACCGATCTGCCTCGGGTCCTGGCCCAGCAGGTGTGGTGCGAGTTCGCCCAGTCCACTGCGTACGCCGGCAGCATAGGCCGGCAGGTAGGCGGGCCCCAGCGGGCAGACTTCGCCGTATCCGATCAAGCCGGCGTCGGTCTCCATCCGGACGATCGTTGAATCATAGGTCGTGATCGACTTGCCGCTGGACCAGCTATAGGTCCCCTCGCGCAGCGGCAAGTCGACCCGGTACACGGCAATCCGCATGATTTTCATCCGCCAATCCCCGTCATTCGCAGCGCCACCCCTCCGTTTTGTGCGATATGATAACTTTTGTACGGATTTTGCCAAAAGAGAAATGATGTTTTATATCAATGATCTTGTGTCTATCTTCGGACCGATCAGACGGAATTGACCAGTAATCACTGAGGAAAAACAGCCATCTGTCGTTCGTATATCGAACATTCGTGCATTTTTATCTGAAAGGCGAGCGACTTGTGACCCTCCGGTTGGCCAACGGCGGCGCCCTCGATGAAATCCTTCTCGACGTCGAGGGACAGGCCCTTGCCGCACGTTCAGGCGAGTCCCTGGCCGCGGCGTTGACAGCAGCCGGCATCCACTCGTTTCGCGACACCAAGGGCGGCGGCTCGCGCGGCCTGTTCTGCGGCATGGGCGTCTGCCACGACTGCCTGGTGCGCGTGGACGAGACGGACAATCGGCGCGCCTGTATGACCAAGGTGACCGGCCAGCATGCGGTGCGGCGCCAGACATTCCCCGGCCGTCTGCCGGCGCACAGCGACAGCCTGGCACCGATCACAATCGCCGATCTCGCCGTCCGAAAGCCGGACGTGCTCGTGATCGGCGGCGGTGCCGGAGGCTTGTCGGCCGCCATCGCTGCCGCTGAAGCAGGCGCCGGCGTGGTGCTGCTTGACGAGCGCGCGCAGTCCGGCGGCCAATACTACAAGCAGCCCGCCGAAGGCCGTCCACGCGACGCCGTCGCCGATGCCCAGGTCGACGAAGGCCAACGGCTCGTCGCCCGTGCCCGCCGCGCCGGCGTCGAGATCCTCTGCAATGCCGAGGCCTGGGGCGCCTTTGCGCCGATGACGATCGGCGCCACGACGCCGCAAGGCTCCCTGGTGTTCCAGCCTCGACGCCTGATCGTCGCCGCCGGCGCCTATGAGCGCGGCCTGCCGGTTCCGGGCTGGACGCTGCCCGGCGTCATGACGACGGGGGCGGCGCAGACCTTGCTGAAGACCGACGGCGTGCTGGCCGGCCGCCGCATCCTGATCTGCGGCAACGGCCCGCTCAATCTGCAGATCGCGCTCGAACTCGCACGCGCCGGCGCGACGGTGGTTGCCGTCGCCGAGCTGGCCGAAGCCGTCGGCGTGCGGCAGGCCGGGACAGTGTTGCGCATGCTGCGCCACGCGCCTCGCCTCGCCTGGCAGGGCGCGCGCATGACTGTTGCCCTCAGGCGTCGGGGCATTCCTGTCCTTAGCGGCCGCGGGCTGGTGCGCGTAGAGCCGTACGATGGCGCACTGCGCGCAACCTTGGGCCGGCGCGCGCACAGAACCCTGTCGCCGGAACGGGACATCGTCGTCGACGTCGTGCTGATGGGTTACGGCTTCATGCCATCGAACGAACTGTTGCTGGCGCTCGGCTGCCGTCACGACTTCGACGCCACGCGCGGCCATCTCGTCACCGCGCGCAACGCGCAATGCGAGACGAGCGTCACCGGCGTCTACGGTGTCGGCGATTGCTGCGGGCTGGGTGGCGCCAAGGCCGCGTGCGAGGAAGGATGGATCGCCGGCGCCGATGCGGCACGGGCGCTGGGGCGTTCCTTGCCACCGGCCGTGACACACGAGGTGGCGGCCGCGCGCGCCCGGCTCGCGCAGCATCGCGACTTCCAGGCCGCGCTCTGGCAGCTTTTTGCCGCGCCGCGCTGGAACACCGAGCTGGCGCAGCCCGATACCCTCATCTGCCGTTGCGAAGAAGTGCCGCTCGGTGCGATCGAGGCAGCGATGGCCGACGGCACGCCTGATATCGGCGAAATCAAGCGCCGCACACGCCTGGGCATGGGTCGCTGCCAGGGTCGCTATTGCGCGCCCCTGCTCGCATCGCTGCTGGCCGAGCGCCGGGGACGCCCGATCGACGCGCACGCTTTCTTCGCGCCGCGCGCACCAGCCAAGCCTGTGGCGATCAAGGATCTCGTGCGCGCCGCGTCGGCGCCGCCGCCATGACGGCCGATCATCGTCTGCCCCTGCCGAAGGACATCGGTACCGTCATCATCGGCGGCGGCATCGTGGGCATGTGCCTGGCATGGTTCCTGGCCGAGGAAGGCGCCGAAGTCGCCGTGCTCGACGATGGCCGCCATGCCGGCACCATCGCCAACGCCGGCGGCCTGCATGTGCAGATGCAGAGCCGCTTCATGCGGCTCTACCCCGAGATGGTGCCGGGCTTCGAGCAGACACTGCCCTTCTATCCGCGCGCGGTTGAGCACTGGCGCCGCATCGCCGTACGCCTGGATGAGGACATCGAGCTTGCCGTCACTGGCGGCCTGATGGTGGCGGAGAGCCGCGAGCAGTACGACTTCCTCGCCGCCAAGTGCCGGCGCGAGCGGCAGCTGGGCCTCGAAGTCGACATGCTCGACCGCAGCGCGCTCGAACGCGTTGCACCCTATCTTGGTCCGACCATCGTCGGCGCCGAGCTCTGCCCCACCGAAGGCAAGATCAATCCGCTGCTTGCCAACCAGGCCGTGCGCCGCCAGGCGCTGGCGCTGGGCGTCGTGCACCGCACCGAGACGCGCGTGACAGGGCTTGTGCGCAGCGCCGCCGGCTTCGCCATCGACACGACGGCCGGATCCATACTGGCCGGTCGCGTCGTGATCGCGGCTGGCGCCGGCGCCGGTGCGCTGTCGGCACTGTTGGGCCGGCCGATGCCGGTACGCGCCGAGCCGCTGCACATGAACATTACCGAGGCCACGCAGCCGTTCATCAAGCACATGGTGCAACATGCCGACCGCCAGATCACGCTGAAGCAGCTGGCCGCCGGCCAGGTCGTGATTGGCGGCGGTTGGCCGGCGACGCTCGTCGGCCCCGACGCGCATCCGACCGTCGAGATCGAGAGCCTGATCGGCAGCCTGAGTCTCGCTCAGCACGTGGTGCCGCAGATCGGTGCCCTGCGCCTGATCCGCACCTGGGCCGGCGTCAACACCAGTGTCGACGGCAGGCCCGTGGTCGGCGACGTCGCCGGCATCCCGGGGCTGTTCTTCGCCATTCCGGGCGATGCCGGCTACACGCTCGGCCCGCTGACCGCCCGCCTGGTCGCCGACGCCATGCTGGGCCGTGCGCCGGAGATGTCGATCACCGACTATTCAGCCGACCGGTTCGGATGAACCCGTTTCGGACCGCGCGCGTCCACGCGCGCATCGGCGCGACGCGCCGACCGACTTCGCTCTTCGCTTCGCTGTAAGCGAATGCGGGCGTGGACGCCCGCGGTCCGAAAAATCCTAACCCGGCAGCGCCAGAGAGATGCGCTGGGCGGCTTCCATCAGTTCGCTCAGCACGCGGGTGCGCATCTCCTCGGGCGTGACGCGCGCCGAGGGGCAGCACACATTCAGCGCCGCCCTGACGTTGCCGGCGCGGTCGCGGATCGGCACCGAGATGGCGCGCAGGCCGATCTCCAGTTCCTGGTCGACGATCGACCAACCCAGGCGGCGCGTCTCCTCGATGATGCCGCGCAGCTTGACCTTCGAGGTTACCGTGTTGGGCGTGAACTTCTCGAGCTTGGCATTGGCGATGTAGTCGTCGAGTTCCTGCTCGGAGAGGCCCGACAGCAATACGCGCCCGGTGGAGACGGCGTGCGCCGGCGCACGGTTGCCAACATTGATGCCGACATTCATCACCCGCTTCGACGCGGCACGCGCCACGTAGACGGCCGATGTACCGTCAAGGACCGCTGCAAAGCAGGATTCCGACAGCCGCTCCGACAGGTCGTTCAGGACCGGTTGGGCAATCTCCCAAAGGTCCATCGACGCCAGCGCCGAGAAGCCCAGTTCCAGGATCTTCGCGCGAAGGCGGAAATATTTGCCATCGGTCTCGACGTAGCCCTCCCGCACCAGGGTCAGCAGGAACCGACGGGCCGCGGCCCGATGCATGTCGGTGCGGTCGGCCACTTCGCTCAATGTCATGCTGGGCTTGGAGCGCGTGAACGCCCGGATCACCTCAAGGCCACGGGCCAGTGAACTGACGTAATCACCACTTTCTTGGTCTGAAACAGCAACGTCGGACATGCGCCTGTCTTCTCTACTCACCAGGGTTGGTGATTGTGCCTTGAACAAGCCAGCCTCGGATAGCGGGTCATTTTCCGCACATATGTTCGCATATGATACAGCCACGATCAATTCACCTGTTTATTTTTCGAGTTGACCTCAGATTAATTGATCTCATTATATTCAATAATATCAATATATTACAGACAAACAAATGCCATTCGGCAGTCCCTTGCGACCCGCCTGGGACGGACAAATCCTCTTGCAAAGCACCTCCATGCTTTTGATAATTCCGCACGAATGTTCAGAAAAATACAAACGGGAGGATACGGATGACGATCAGGAACCTCAATAACAGCCCCACAGGCCTGACCCGCCGGTCGGCACTGGCCGTCACGGGCGGGGCATTGACGGCGGGCGCCCTGTCGCGGGCGACCTCGGCCCAGGGCGCCGTGACCCTGCGCTGGTGGTCGCCACAGTCCGTCCCGGCGCAACTCGCCGCCTACAAGCTGCAGATCGAAACCTTCGAGGCAGCCAACCCCGGCATCAAGGTCGTCTTCGAGCCGACCTCTGACGAGACCTACGCGGCTCAGTTGGCGGCCGCCTTTGCCAGTGGCCAGGTGCCCAACATCGTGACGCACCTGCCCTCGTTCGCCGTTGGCAACTACTGGCGCAGCGGTCTGCTGGAACCCTTCAACGACGTGATCCAGATGGTCGGGCCGGAGAAGTTCTACCCTGGTGCCAACCGCATCTACGAGGTCGAACCCGGCGTCTTCGCCGGCGCCGGCATCGGCGGTACCGCCGCCAACTCGCTGTGGCTACGCACCGACCTGATGAAAAAGGCCGGCATCGCCGAGGCACCCAAGACGTGGGACGAGCTGCGCACCGCCGCGCGCAAGATGCAAGGCGGCGGCATCTACGGCGCACCGTTGCCCTATGCGCGCAACAGCATGACCACGCTGATCTTCATCTGCTTCATCCATTTGGCAGGGGGTCAGGTCTTTACCCCCGACTTGCAGGTGGCGATCGACAGTCCCGAGACGCTCAACGCGCTGGAATTCTACAAATCCATGCGCGAGCTCTGCCCGCCCGGCGCCACCAGCTATTCCTGGGGCGAGAGTCTGACGGCCTTTGTGTCCGGCGCGACGGCGACCGGCATCTACACTGGCCGCGTGCTGGCCAACGTCAACGCGCAGAATCCGTCGATCAAGGACTCGATCACCTGCACGACCTATCCGTCGATCTCGGCCAGCGTGCCGTCATGGACCTTCAACGACTTCCCCAGCATGTTCATTCCCAAGGCGGCCAAGGACATGGGGGCGACCAAGAAGTTCGCCGCTCACATCTACGCGCCTGAAGGCTACATCAAGCAGCTCCATGCCGCGCCGGGACACGTCCTGCCGGTGCTGAAGACCATTGCCGATGATCCCAAGTACCAGGACAACCCGATCATCGCCAAATACGCCAACGAAGTGAAGATCATGGCCGCAGCGTCGGCCGGCGGCTTCAATCTCGGCTTCGAGTCGGCCAAGCACAAGCCCAACGCGAAGGCCGGCGAGGTCGTCAACAGCGCCGTCATCGCCGAGATGGTCCAGCGCGTGTGCCTCAACAACGAGGATCCGAAGAAGATCGTCGGCGAAACGGCGCAACGCATCGAAAAGATCGTCAAGGGCTGAAGCTATGACGGCGGTCGAAGCCCTGCCACGGCCTGCCGAGCAGGGCCTGAAGCTCTCGACCCGATACGGCTTGCTCGGCGCGCTGCTGATCGCGCCGACGGTGCTGATCTTCTGTGCCGTGATCGTCTATCCCTTGGTGTCGGCAATCTATCTCAGCCTGTTCTCGATCTACACGCCGACCTTGAAGGGGCGCTGGGTCGGGCTGGGCAACTATGCCGATCTGCTGGCGTCGGGCGAGTTCTGGAACGCGCTCGGCGTCAACCTGATCTGGACGGCAGGCACGCTGGTCCTGCAGCTGGTGGCCGGCGTCGCGCTGGCGCTGCTGCTGCACCAGAACATCGTGTTCCGTTCGCTGGCGCGCAGCCTGATCCTGTTCCCCTACTTCATGTCGACGGTGGTCGCTGTCCTGGTCTGGCGCTGGCTGTTCAACGACCTCTACGGCATCCTGAACCACGCCATGATGTGGACCGGCCTGTTGTCGATGCCGCTCGACTGGCTCGGCCGCATGCCCAACGCGATGATCAGCGTGATCCTGGTCGGCGCCTGGAAGTATTTTCCGTTTGTCGTCATCAGCGTGCTGGCGCGCCTGCAAACCATCCCCGACCACCTCTACGAAGCCGCCACCATGGATGGCGCCGGTCGCTGGGCTCGCTTCACCGACATCACCCTGCCGCAGCTGCGCGAGGTGCTGTTCATCGTGATCCTGCTGCGCGCGATCTGGGACTTCAAGGAATTCGACCTGATCTACCTGATGACCGGCGGTGGCCCGGTGACATCGACCATGACCCTGCCGCTGCTGGTCTACAAGCAGGCCTTTGCGCTCAACGAAATGGGCGGCGCCTCGGCCGTCGCGGTCCTGATGATGATCGTGATGCTGGGCTTCATGGTCCTCTATTTCCGCACCGGCCGGACGGCGGAGAACTGAGCGATGCGGCGCTTCCTGTTCAACCTTTTCGCCTGGACGGTCGTCGGGCTGGTCGCCTTCCCGCTGCTGTGGACCATCGTGACCTCACTGAAGCCGCAGACCGAACTGTTCCGCATCCCGCCCAGCCTGCTGCCCGGCGAGATCACGTTCGAGCACTACCGGCGCCTGCTGCGCGAGACGCGCTTCCCCACCTACTTCGCGAATTCGGTGGTGGTGGCTGTCGGCACGACCGTGGTCGTGATCGTCGTGGCGCTGCTGGGCGCCCACAGCCTGACGCGCTTCGCCTATCCCGGCCGCGAGCGGTTGGCACAGCTGGTGCTGTTCACCTACCTGCTGCCATCAGTCGTGCTGGTCATCCCGCTCTACCTGCTGCTGGTCGAGGTCGGCGTCGCCAACACGCTGTTCAGCCTGACGATCGCCTACACGACCTTCGCGCTGCCCTTCGCGCTGTGGCTGCTGCGCTCGTTCATGGCCGGCATCCCGCAGGACCTCGAGGCGGCCGCCATGGTCGACGGTGCCTCGCGCATGGGGGCGTTCGTCGACGTGATCCTGCCGCAGGCGCTGCCCGGCATCATCTCGACCGCGGTGTTCACCTTCATCCTGGCGTGGAATGAATATCTCTTCGCCCTGGTCCTGGTGAATCAGGACACCGCGCGCACGCTCACGACAGGCGTCATCAACATGCTGGTGACGTCGTTCCACATCGAGTGGTCGCTGCTGATGGCCGCCTCGGTGATGATGAGCGTGCCGATCATCATCGTCTTCGCCTTCCTGCAAAAGCATCTGACCCGCGGCTTCGGCGCCGGCGGCGTCAAGGGTTGAGTGGTGCCATGGCAAGCGTGACCTTCGAGCACATCCACAAGGCCTTCGGCAGCTTCGTGGCCATCGAGGACTTCAACCTGCATATCGCCGCCGGCGAGTTCGTCAGCCTGCTGGGGCCCTCGGGCTGCGGCAAGACCACGACGCTGCGCATGCTGGCCGGCCTGGAGCACCCGACCAGCGGCACCATCAGCGTCGGCGACCGGGTGGTGAACGACTTGCCGCCCGGCAAGCGCGATATCGCCATGGTGTTCCAGTCCTACGCGCTCTACCCGCACATGACGGTGGCGCAGAACATCGAATACCCGCTGAAAAAGCGCGGCGTTGCGCGCGCCGAGCGCCGCCAGCAGGTCCAGCGCGCCGCGGCGCTGCTGCAGATCGAGCCGCTGCTCGACCGCAAGCCGCGCCAGCTCTCCGGCGGCCAGCAGCAGCGCGTGGCGCTGGGCCGCGCCCTGGTGCGCAATCCGGCCGCCTTCCTGCTCGACGAACCGCTGTCGAACCTCGATGCCAAGCTGCGCGCCCACATGCGCGCCGAGCTGATCGAGCTGCACCAGCGCATCGGCAAGACGATGGTCTATGTCACGCACGACCAGCTCGAGGCGATGACCATGTCGGACCGCATCGCCGTGCTCGACAAGGGCACCCTGCAGCAGTGCGACACGCCGCACGAGATCTACCATCGCCCGGTCAACGCCGTGGTCGCCGGCTTCATCGGCACGCCGGCCATGAACTTCATCAGCGGAACGCTGCGAGCGGAGTCCGCCCGCCTGCTGTTCGAGTCCGGCTCGCTCTCGCTCAGTCTGCCGCGTCATCTCGTGCGCGAGGAGGCGCTCGCAGCCGGCGACACGGCGATAACCCTGGGTGTCCGCCCCGAGGATGTCGGATTGACGGCCGATGGCTTGCCGGCGATCGCCAAGGTGGTCGAGCCGACCGGCCACGAAAGCATCGTGTTCTACGACCTCAGCGGCCACAAGATGGTGGGCCGGGTCGGGCCCGACATCCGCCTGAAAGCGGGCGACGCCGTGCGCCTCACGCTCAACAGCAACAAGCTTCATTTCTTCCATGCCGGAACCGGCCACCGGCTCAACACCGACCTGGAGCCGATCGCTGCGACGGCGGCACCGGGTCGCGTCGCCTAACCCTTCAACATGCGGAGCACGACGGTCATGGATCGTAACAGCGTGAACTGGTGGGGCCCGATCCCGGCGATCGTGACGCCGTTTGACGATCGCGGCGCAATCGATGAGAACCTGCTGAAGCAGAACATCGACATCCTGATGGCCAAGGGCGCCACGGGCATCGTGATCGGCGGCTGCACCGGCGAGTTCTGGGCCATGTCCATGGACGAGCGCCGCACCCTCTTCAGGCTCGGCGTCAAGGCGATGGCCGGCCGCGGCTTCGTCATTGCCGGCACCGGCGCCATCGGCGTTCACGACACGATCGCGCTGACCCGGGCGGCGCATGACGCAGGCTGCGACGGCGGCCTGGTCCTGCCGCCCTACTTCGTAAAGCTCACGGATGACGAGATCTTCGCCCACTACGAAGCGGTCTCGCGCGGCGTGGACGGCCCGGTGATGCTCTATAACATCCCCGGCAATGCCGTGAACGCGCTGAGCCCAGCGCTGGTGCGGCGCCTGGCCGACCTCGACCGCATCGTCGCCGTCAAGGAAAGCTCGGGCGACTGGAACAACTACTACGCCACCGCGATCGCCGTGCAGGACCGCCTGCGCGTGTTCTGTGGCCCCTCGTCGGTGTTCGGCGTGCCCGCCGTGCAGGCCGGCGCCGACGGCGTCATCGACTGCTTCCCCAACATGTGGGCGCCGGGCTGCCTCGACCTGTTCTATGCCGCACGCGATGGCCGACTCGACGATGCGCGCCGCCTGCAGGAGATCGGCGTTCGCCTCACGACGCTGTTCACCACGGGCGGACGCACGCTCTACCCGGCGACCAAGGCCGCCATGGACATGATGGGCCTGCCGGGCGGTCGACTACGCCCGCCGCTGCAGCCACTCGCCGGCGAGCCGCTGGCCGGCCTGCGCCGCGGCCTGGTCGAACTCGGGTTGCTGGCGGGCGAGTCCGCTGCCGCCCGTTCATCCGTCGCCGCCTGAAGGGAGGAAACCATGCCCGTCCAGCTCACGCCCCGCAAATACAAGGTGAACTACGGCGAATTCTACGGCATCGGCCCCAACGGCAATCTGTGGGTCGAGGATTGCGATGCCAAGGATCTCGCCGACCGCTTCGGCACGCCGCTGTTCATCATCTCCGAATCGCAGTTCCGCTATACCTACCGGCAGTTCCGCGACGCCTTCCGTGCCCACTACCCGGATGTCGAAATCCTCTTCGCCAACAAGTCGAGCAATGGGCTCGCCATCCGCCATATCATGAACCAGGAAGGCGCCGGCGGTGACTGCTTCGGCGTCAATGAGATGTATCTCGCGCTGCTTGCCGGCACCAATCCCAAGACCCTGGTGCTCAACGGCTCGAACAAGCAGACCGAAGAACTCGAGATGGCGGTGCAGAACGGGCTCTGCATCAACATCGACGCCATGGACGAACTCGATCGCATCGACGCGGTCTGCAAGCGACTGGGCACGAATGCCGATATCGGCATCCGCCTGAAGCTCGACCTCGAGCCGCTGGCCAAGCTCACCGGCGTTGCCATGCACGGCCCCGGCACGCTCAAGGAGCAGAGCGACAGCACCAAGTGGGGCATGAGCCGCGAGCAGACGGCCGCCATCATCAAGCGGGCGCAGGGCATGCCGCACATCCGGCTGAAGGAGACCCATTTCCATCTCAGCCGCATGTCGAACGATCCCAAGAGCTTTGCCGTCATGGCCGGCGAGATGCTGACCTGGTCGGCCTACCTGCGCGACAATGCGGGCTGGACGCCGCCCACCATCGATATCGGCGGCGGCTGGACCTTCGGCAAATGGTACGGCACCGGCCCGCGCGACCAGCTCGATGATGACTCCGCCCCCACCGCGCAGGACTACGCCCGGCTGTGCTGCGCGGCGATCAAGGACGAGGCCAAGAAGCATGGCCTGCCGCTGCCCAAGCTGCGGCTCGAGCCGGGCCGCGCGCTCTCCGGGCCCGCCGGCATCGCCATCGGCCAGGTCGGCGCCGTCAAGGAGGGCGCGCGCAAGACGTGGGTGAACATGGACCTGTCCACCAACCACCTGTCCTGGGCGGCGGCGCTGAACTGGTACTATCACGCCGTGCCGGTCGTCGGCGCCGATCGGGCGGCGACGGAAACCGTCGATCTAGTCGGCCCGCTGTGCAACTCCGACGAGGTCGGCGCCCATCGCAAGATGGCGCCGCTGGCACGCGGCGACTATGTCGCCTTCCTCGACGCCGGCGGCTACACCGAGTCCTGCGCCGCACGCTACAACGCCCAGCTGCTGCCGGCCACGGTGCTGGTGAGCGGCCATCGTGCCGAGATCATCACCGAGCGCGAGCAGCTCAAGGACATCGCCGGCCGCTTCCGCGTGCCGCCGCGGCTTCTGGCCGGCTCATTCGCACCGGCCGAGACACCGTCGGCCGTCGCGGCGGAGTAAGAGAGTTCGTTACGTCTTTTACCTTCCCCCGCTTGCGGGGGAAGGTGCCCGAAGGGCGGATGGGGGTTGTAGTAACGGTTCAACGTTTAATGGCGAACACCATTTCCGTTGAAGCGCCCCCCATCCGGCGCTACGCGCCACCTTCCCCCGCAAGCGGGGGAAGGTAAACAAACACCGGCGCTCCGTACCGTATGCCACAGCCCTGCCCCGTCGGGGGAAGGGCAAAGGAACACAGCAAACCCATGGATCTTGGACTTCGCGGCCGCAAGGCCATCGTGTGCGCCGCCAGCCGCGGCCTGGGGCGTGCGGCGGCGTTCTCGCTGGCACGCGAAGGCGCGGCGGTGACGCTGATCGCCCGCACGGAAGAGACGCTGGCGCGCACGGCGGAAGATTTGCGCCGCGAGACTGATATGCCGGTCAGGGCGGTGGCGGCCGACGTCAACACCGACGCCGGCCGCGAGGCAGCGCTGGCCGCCTGCCCCGAGCCCGACATCCTGGTGAACAACCCGGGCGTGCGCCAGGTACCGGGCGACTTCCGGACCTGGCCCAAGGAAGAGTGGCAGCGCTGGCTCGATGTGCACTTCCTGTCTTCAGTGCAGTTCATCCAGGCTGTCGTGCCGGGGATGTGCGCCCGCAAATTCGGCCGCATCGTCAACATGTCGGTGAGCTTCATCAAGTTCCCGCAGGTCGGCTTTGCCCACAGCCACGCGGCGCGTCTGGCCTTGTCCGGGGCGGTCGCCTCGATGGTGCGCGAGCTGATCGCGCACAACGTGACCATCAACACCGTGTGCCCCGGGCTGTTCGACACCGATGCCCTGCACACCAACCTGCACGGCCACGCCCAGCGCGGCAACACCACCTACGAGGCGATCGTCGAGGACCGCCTGAAGACCTGCCCGGCCGGCCGCTTTGCCGATCCCAGCGAGTGCGGCGATCTCATCGCCTATATCTGCAGCGCCCAGGCGGGATTCATGACCGGCCAGAACATCGTGAACGACGGCGGCGTCTACCAGGGGCTGTTCTGATGAGCGATGCCCTGATCGCGGCGACCGGCCGCGTCATCATGATCTCGGGCGCCGCGCGCGGGATCGGTGCCGCCATCGCGCAGCGCCTCTATGCCGACGGCTACAACCTGTCGCTCGGCGCGCGCACGCCATCGGCGATCAACCTACACGACGCGACGCGCGTGATGACGGCGCGCTTCGACGCCGGCGATCCCGCGACGGCACAGGCCTGGATCGACGACAGCGTTGCCCGCTTCGGCCGCATTGACGGCCTGATCAACAATGCCGGCGTCCTGCGCATGATCCGCTTCGATGACGGTGATGAGGCGGCGCTGAGCGAGATGTGGACCGTCAACGTCATGGCGCCGTTCCGGCTGTTGCGGCTGGCCCTGCCGTATCTGCGCAAGGCAGGCCACGGTCGCGTGATCAACATCGCCTCGACCGACGGCAAGCGCTACCGCGATGCCTCCTCGTCGGTGGGCTACGCCATGACCAAGCATGCCGTGGTGGCGATGAGCCATGCCGCGAAGTTTGCCGGCTGGGATGACGGCGTGCGGGTCACCGCGCTGTGTCCCGGCGCGGTGGACACCGAGCTCATCGCCGGCCTGCCCGGCGTCACGCCATCGGCTGGCCGCATGAAGCCCGAAACCATCGCGCACACCGTGAGCTTCCTGCTGTCACTGCCGGACAATGCGTCCGTGGCGGAGCTGCCGATCAACACCCGGCTGGAGGCGACACTCTAGTTCTCGCCGGGAGCGCGCTCAGAAAAATCCCTCCCCACGCAGTGGGGAGGTGCCCCGAAGGGGCGGAGGGGAGCCAACGTGGTCTTGGCAACTGAGACACGTCGGCTCCCCATCCGGCCTTCGGCCACCTTCCCCCACGCTGCACGTGGGGAAGGGAAGATACTGTTACACCGCCTTCGTCAGCGCGCCGTCGATCACCAGGTTGGTGCCGGAGATGCGGCTGGCCAGCGGGCTTGAGATCATCACCACGCCATAGGCGACTTCCTCGGCAGTACCAAAACGGCCTGACGGGTTGACCGACAGCGTCGACTTGAAGAGGTCCGGCATCCCCTTCTCGATGTTCTGCCAGATGCCGCCATCGAAGTACGTGTTACCGGGCGACACGGCGTTGACGCGGATGTTCTTGGCCGCCAGCTGCTGGCTCAGCCCCTTGGCGTAGTGGATCAGCGCCGCCTTGGTCGCGCCGTAGGAACCGGCCGCGAAATCGACCTCGAAGCCTGAAACGCTCGACACGATGGCGATCGACGCGGCCTTGGATTTCTCAAGATGCGGCAACGCCGCCGACACGGCATTGACCGTATGCATCATGTCGGTACGGTACGATTTCTCCCAGCTGTCGGGGGTGTCGCCGACGGCCAGCGCGCTGACGTTGCAGATCAGGATGTCGATGCCGCCCAGCGCCGCCGCCGAGCCTTCGACCCACGCCTTCAGCATCGCCGGGTCAGCGACATCAAGCGCCTGCCCGTGAACCTTGACGCGCTTGGCGCCCAGATCCTTGACCGCCTGATCAACCGCCTCGGCACCGCGGCCGCAGATCGAGACGTTGCTGCCTTCGCTGGCGAACAGATTGGCGATCGCCCGGCCGATGCCCTTCGTGCCGCCGGTGACCAGCGCGTTGAGCCCCTTGAGATTCAGGTCCATGGATCGTCTCCCTCATTCTCGTTTCGCGCAACAGCCTCACGGCGCTCAGTCTTCAAATCAGAAGATGCTGGCGAACGGCATCGCGCGTTTGCAATTGATCGCGGTCGATCTCGGCGATGATGCTCCCTTTGTCCGCCACATAGCAACGTTCGCTGATCGCCATGATGGTATCGAGATTCTGCTCCACGAACAGAATGGTCGTTCCCAGTTGATCGCGTATCGAGCGCAGGACCTCGCAGATCATCTGGACGATCGACGGCTGAATGCCCTCGGACGGTTCATCCAACAGCATCAACAATGGATTGCCGACCATGGCTCGGCCAATGGCCAACTGCTGCTGCTCACCGCCGCTCAGCGTCCCGGCCGATTGTCGACGCCGCTCTTTCAGGATCGGGAAGTGTTGGTAGACGAGATCGGTGAGCCGACGGCCATCACCACGACCCACCAGGCGGCTCACCCACAGATTTTCCTCGACCGTCATGCGGGGAAAGACCTGGCGACCCTGCGGAATGTAGCCGATCCCCAACCGCGCGCGGGCATCGGCCGGCAACTCGGTGATCGGTGCGCCCTGGAAGCGGATTTCCCCTGACGTCGCCGGCAAGAGCCCGATGAGGCATCGCATCGTGGTGGTCTTCCCCACGCCGTTGCGGCCGATCAGGCTGACGATCTCGCCCTTGTGGATCTTCATGTCGATGCCACGCAGCACCGGCGTGCTGCCGTAGCCTGCTTTCAGGTCGACGACCTGGAGGACGGCGTCAGTGACCATGGCCCTTACCCAGGTAGATCTCCTCGACGCGCGGATCGGCAATCACTGCATCGATGTTGCCCTGGGCGAAGACGCGCCCCAGATGCAGGACCGTGACCTGCTGCGCGATCTGGCGCACAAAGGTCATGTCATGCTCGACGACCAGCACCGTCATGCCCTGCGCGTTCAGGCTCTTGATCATATCACCGGTGCGCTCGGTCTCCTGTGGCGACATTCCCGCCGTCGGTTCATCCAGCAGCAGCAGCGCGGGTTTGAGGGCCAGCGCCATGCCGATCTCCAGCCATTGCTGCTGGCCATGAGCCAGAACACCGGCCGGCCTGTCGGCATCGTCCTTCAACTGCAGGAACTCCAGCAGCCGCCCCTTCTCCGTTTCCATGGCCGGCCCAGACAAGGTTCGCTGCAGGGAGATCTCCAGGTTCTGGGCCACCGGCAGGTCGCGGAACACGCTGGGCACCTGCAGCTTGATGCTCATGCCGCGCCCGACCCGCTCATAAGGTTTGCGGTGCGTCACGTTCTCGCCGCGGAACAGGACCTCGCCCTGGGACGGGGCATAGGTTCCGGCGATCAGCTTGAACAGCGTGCTCTTGCCGGCGCCATTGGGGCCGATCAGGCAATGGATCTCGCCGGTGGCCACCGCAATGCTCACGTCGGCCACGGCAGACAGGCCGCCAAAGCGCTTGTTCAGCTGGCGCGTCTCCAGGATTGCCGTCACGACGCAGCCCCTCGTCCCAGCCGGCCCAGCAGGCGGCCGACGCCGATCACGAAGCCCGATGGGATCAGCAGGACCGTGACCAGCAGCAGGAAGCCCATGAGGATCAGGGCGTATTGCTGGCTGTAGACGGTGATGGTCTGGAACACCAGCAGCAGCAGGAAGGTGCCGACAAGGGTCGCGGTGAGGTCCTGCCGGCCGCTGAAGGCAACCCAGATGATCGGCATGGCCGCCGCCGGCAATCCCATCGACGCCGGCGGGATGAACTGGCCCCACGCCGTGTAGAGCCCACCGCTGAGGGCGGCCAGGGAACTGCCGATGACGAAGGTCACCAGCTGGTATTTGCGCACGTCATAGCCCAGCAGTTCGGTCCGCAGTGGATCCTCGCGGATCGCCACCAGCACATTGCCGAAGCGGCTGTTCACCAGGATGCGCAGGCCGAGATAGATCACCAGCAGCAGGACCAGCACGAAATAATAGAGCGCGTTGCCTTCCAGCGTGATGTTCTCGTCGAACCACGGCAGTTCCAGCGCCGGCATGCCGATCATGCCGTTGAACCCGTTGAAGCGCGCCTTGCCGATGGCCCATTCCGGCCCCGCCGTCTGGCCGAAGAAGGCCGCCAGCGCCAGGGTCGTGGCGAACGTCACGATGCCGAAGAAGACGCCGCCCACCCGGCCGTAGATCAGGAAGTAACCCAGCAATGCCGCGAACAGGGCTGCCACGGCAATGCCGCCGAGCAGGCACAGGAAGGTCAACCCACCGGTCGCGCCCAGATTGATCGAGATCACGCCATAGGTGTAGCCGGCGACGCCGAAGAACGCGGTCTGGCCGAAGGAAAACATGCCGGCGTAGCCCCACATCAGGGACAGGCCGAGCGCCGTGAAGGTCGATAGCAGCAGATAGGCGATGTTGCCGACATCGTAAGGATCCGACAGCGCCGGGTAACCCAGGGCGATCATCAGAACCAGTGCGAAACCGGTCCAGAAGAAGCGTCCGTTGCCCAGTGTCTGCGGTCCGTTGAGCGTATTCACGATCGGCGCCATGCGTGCGTCCTAGCCTCCCCGGCGCGACAGCCAGCCGGACACGCCTTCGGGCAGCATGCGGATGACAATGATGACCGTGATCAGCAGGCCGATCTGGCCGGCGATCTGGCCGTACCACGCATTGAGGATGGTACGCACCACGCCCAGCAGAATGCCGGCAGGCGCCGTCCCCAGCAGCACGTTGGCGCCGCCCACGACGACGGTCACGAAAGACTCGATGATGAAGGTGATGCCCATGGTCGGTATCAGCGTCATGGTCGGTGCATAGAGCGCGCCGCACAGACCGGCGAGCGCCGCACCCAGGCCGAAGCTGACGGCATACATGCGCTGCGTGCGCACACCCAGGGCGCGGGCCATCTCGGCATTCTGCATCGTCGCGCGCGCCATGACGCCATAATTGGTGCGCATGTAGATCAGGTACAGCCCAACAAGCACGCCTACCGCGGCGCCGAACAGCACCAGACGATAGGTCGAGAACGTGTAGCCGCCCACCGCGAAGCTGCCCAGCGGCGTGCCGATGCCCTGCCAGCTCGAGCCGAGCACGATCAGCATGCCCTGCGTCACCATCAGGCTGATGCCCCAGGTCGCCAGGATGGAGTCGAGCGGCCGGTGATAAAGGTGCCGGATGATGGTGCGCTCCAGCACGATGCCGACCATGCCGGCCGACAGCGCGCCGATCAGCTGCGCCAGCGGCAGTGGCACGCCGTGCTGCACGCAGATGACCGTGACGTAGATGCCGCAGGTGATGAACTCGCCGTGGGCCATGTTGATGATGCCCATCATGCCGAAAATGATGGCAAGGCCGGCCGCAGCGAGGATCAGGAAGGCAAAAACGTCAGCGAACTGAAACGCGATCGAGAAGATTTCAGCGAACATGGTGGATCCGGCTAGTCACCCCTCTCCCCGCGAGAGCGGGGAGAGGGAGATACACGTCACTTCTTCGGCAGGCTGGTGGGCGTGTACTGCTCCTTGGGATCCTTCTTGGTCAGGTCGCAGCCGATGTCACCCAACCAGTACGGCTTGATGAGACCGAAATCCTTGATCACCCGCACCGAGTGATCGGGGTTGACGCCGATCAGCCGCATGTGATGCGAGGTGTGCTGGCTCTTCGGGTCGATGCAGATCTTGCCTTCAGGCGCATCGATGCAAGCCTCGCCGGTGGCGATGACCTTGCGCAGATCGGCCTTCTTGGTCGACTTCGCCTTCTCGACCAGCCCCTTGTACATGTAGAGCGCGGTATAGGCGTTGTAGCCCATGTCGTTGATGTAGGTCTCGTTGGGGAACTTCGCCCGCCACCGCTTCTTGAAATCGTTGGCCGCCGGCGTGTCGATCTCCTCGAACCAGTTGGCCGTGGCATGCATCTTGGCCAGGGCCGGCGGCGGGAAGCGCTTGTGCTCGAAGCCCAGCATGACCTTGATCGAGCTGCCCATCGGGATGGTCAGCTTCGCCGCGGCCGCCTGTTCGAAGAAGGAATCCTGCGAGGCGCCGACATTCAGAGTCATGATCCAGTCCGGGTTGGCCCGCTGGATGTTCTGGATGGTCTGGCCGAACTGCGAGACGCCCAGGGGAATGAACTCCTCGCCCACCACCTGGCCGCCCAGCTTTTTCATCAGATCGCGCGTCCACTCGGCCGAGATCTGCCCGAAATTATAGTCGGCAGCGATGGTGTAGACCTTCTTGCCGAACGTCTCGACCATCCACGGAATAAGCGTCGAGAACTGCTGCTCGGGCACGGCGCCGATGCTGATCGTGCTGGCATCGCACACGCCGCCTTCGTACTGGTTGGTATAGAAGTACGGCACATCGGTGCGGTTGACGATCGGACGCACGGCCTCGCGCGAGGCGCTGGTGATGCCGCCGATCAGCACGTCGACCTTGTCGCGCTGCAACAGGCGGCGGGCGAATTCCTGGTAGCGCGCATTGTCCATCTGGGGGTCGAGATGGATCAGCTCGATCTTGCGCCCCATGATGCCGCCGGCCTTGTTGATCTCCTCCGCCGCCAGCTGCGATCCGTTGAGCTTCGGCTTACCCATCAGGGCGATGTCGCCGGAGACATCCTCCAGCAGGCCGACCTTGATCGGCTGTTGCGCCATCGCCGGTGCCGCCACCATCGCCAGTGATGCGGCAATGGCCGTGCTACACAGCACCCCTGTTCGCTTCGTCTTGCCCATAGTCACCTCCTCCTCAGCCCCACGAGGTTGGCCGGCGCGTGGCGTTATGCCCCCGCCGGCAGGTATTTCTTCAGCACACCGGCGCCGACCGTGTATTTCGGATCGACGAAGTTGCCGAGCCGGACCTTGCCGCACTGGCTCAGCATCATGTAGGCGTCGAGCTGGTCGAAGCCGTAATCGGCCGCCATCCAGCGAATCAGCTCGCGATAGGCGATACGGGTTGCATCCTCCAGCGGTCGCGCGCTGCCGATGGCCATGATCTGCTCATCGGTCTCCAGGCGTGGCCACTCGATCGTCCACTTCTTGACGACGTCGACGCGGATGGTGGTGAGGCTGGCGTGCTCGACCGCAACGCCACACACCTCACCGTCACCCTGGCAGGCATGGGCGTCGCCGATGAACAGGCGCGCACCGGGCACCCGCACCGGCAGGTACGTCACGGTGCCCGGCCCCATGTCCGGCAGGTCCATGTTGCCGCCATGGTTGTCGGGCGTCAGCGAACTGATGGAATCGATCTCGGGCGAGCAGCTCAGGGTGCCGATATGCGGCTTGTAGGGCAACTTCACCTTGTCGCTCCAGTGGACCGTCTTCTCGTCCACCAGGATCTTGCGCACGATTTCCGGCAATGGCTGATTGAGGGTCGCCGTGTAGTACGTCCCCGTCAGCGCGCCGAATTCGGGAATGAGCGCGCAGGTTCCGCGCGGCTGCTCGCCGCGCGGCGCCATCGCCTCGATGTGCACGGCCAGCGCATCGCCGGGCTCGGCGCCCGCGATCATGATCGGTCCGTTCTGCGGGTTGGCGAACGGCATCCTGATCTTCTCGCTGGGCTTGTCAGCCTCGGTCTTGATGCGGCCGCTGAAGGCATCGCGTGTCTCGACGACAATCCGATCGCCCGGATTCACCGTCATGACCGGCTGCGAGTAAGGGCCGATCGTGAAGTGGAACTCAGCCTGCCGCTCCTCGGTCAGCTGGTGTGTTTCTCCGACCTTGCCGCGCGCTTCGCCGCGGCGGTTCATGATCGACTGTGAAATCCAGGCGTTGATGCTCATGGCGAATGTCCCGGGTTGAACCGCATCACATCGGCGGCCGGCGTTTGTGCCAGTCGGTGGCCAGCTGGTAGGCATGCCCGGCGCGCAGCAGCAGATCCTCTTCCATGTGCCGCGACACCAGCTGGAAGGCGATCGGCAAGCCCTTGGCGGTGAAGCCGCCGGGCAAGGTGATCGTCGGGCTGCCTGTCATGTCGAACGGCGCGGTGAAGCGCAGCAGCTTCTCGATCGCCCCCTCGTCCTGGCCGAGCGTGGCCATCGTCGCCGTGGTCGGCGACGCGGCGTACTGGGCCGGAATCACCAGCAGGTCGACGTCCTGGAAGAACGCCGCGACCCGCCCCCGGAAGGCCTCGCGCGTGATCAGGATCTTGTCCAGATCGAAAGCTGACAGGGAGCGGCCGGCCTCGATGAGGCCGCGCAGCGCCGGGCCGTACTGGTCGGCCTGCGCTGGGAACGTGGCTTCGTGCGCCACGGCGGTCTCGACCGCGCACAGCGGCACCCAGACCTTCACCACGGCATCGGGCGACGGAAACGCCACGTCGCGGATCTCGGCGCCGAGGCTCTGCAGCACCGCGACGGCGTCATCGACCACCTTCACCATGTCCTTGTCGACGCCGGTCGTATTGAGACTGCGATCGACCCCGACCCGCACGCCGCGGATGCCCCGTTCGAGCCCGGCGAGATAGTTGGGGACCGCCTCCTGCCGGGCTGTCGGATCGTTGGCGTCGGCACCGGCAATGACACTCAGAATGGCAGCGGCATCCGCCGCGCTGCGTGTCATCGGGCCGATGTGATCCAGCGAATCCGCCAGTGCGAAGACGCCGTAGCGGCTCACCCGTCCCCAGGTCGGCTTGAGCCCCGTCACACCATTGGCTGCCGACGGAAACCGGATCGAACCGCCGGTGTCGGAGCCAAGGGAGGCGAAGCAGAGGCCGGCCGCCGTCGCCACACCCGATCCGCTCGACGACGCGCCCGACCAATGGTCCTTGTCCCACGGATTGACCGGCGGCGTGATGGACGGGTGGTGGTCGGCGAAGGCACCTTCGGTCAGCTGCAGCTTACCCAGCAGGACGGCCCCTGCCGCCGCCAGCCGTTCGACCACGGTCGAATCGTGGTCGGGTTTGAACGCGGCATGGATGGCCATGCCAGCCGCCGTGGGGACACCCTTGGTATAGCAGAGGTCCTTCACGGCGATCGGCACGCCGTGCAGCGGGCCACGATAGACGCCGCGCGCGATCTCGGCTTCCGCCTGCTGCGCCTGCTTGACCGCAAGATCTGCCGTCACCGTGGCATAGCTCTTGAGGTTGCCGTCGAGCCTCTCGATCCGTGCCAGCAGGGCCCGGGTCAACGCGACCGGCGACACGGCGCCGCTGCGGATACGTCGCGCGACATCGACCAGCTCAAGATAATGGAGGTTGTCAGCACTCATCGTGTCCTCGTCCTGCTTCATTCGGTGCGCCCTACCGGCGGCCATGGCTGCGCTCGAACGCCGCCGCGGCCTGGATCAGCCGGCTCTCCTCGAAATGACGTCCGACCAGCATCAGTCCCACCGGCAAGCCGTCCTTCCGGCCACACGGTATCGTAAACGCGGGATGGCCGCTGACATCGAATGGACAGGTGTTGGCCTGCATATTGAGCGCGCGATCGATGTAGACGTCGCGCGGACAGTCCGGTTCCGGGATGAGAGTCGCGGTGAAAGGAATCGTGGGCATGGCCAGAATGTCGACATCGCGCAGCGCCTGGTCGTAGGCGTCGCGCAACAGCACACGCAAGTTCTGTGCCTTGGAGTGGTAGCGATTGTGATAATGCCGGTGGAGGTACTCCCCCAGCAGCAACACCAGCTTCACCGTCTCCGAGGCGTCGTTGATGCGCGAGGCCATGCCGCGAGCGAAAGCCTCCTGCATCGACAACGGATAATACGCCGCCACGTTGTTGCCGACACCGTAGCCCTTCAGCATCATCTCGGCGGCGCCTTCCAGGATGATCCCGCTCCAGATATGCGGTCCGTCGTAATGCACGGGGATCGAGACCTCGCTGAGCGTCGCCCCCGCACCGGCCAACGTTTCGATGGCGCCTCGCACCATGCGATCGACCTCGGGATCGCTTTCGGGGTGGCCGAAGCCCTGTTTCATGATGCCGATCCGCAAACCGGCAGCCCCCTTGCCCAGCGCGCCGAGATAATCGTCCGTACGCGCCAGCTGCGTGCGCGGATCGTAGCCATCGTGACCGGCAATCACGCTCAGCAACCGCGCAACATCCTCGGTCGTGGCCCCCATCGGCCCGCAATGGTCGATCGAATAGGAAATCGGCATCGATCCGGTGGTCGGCACCAGGCCCCAGGTCGGTTTCAGGCCATAGATCCCGCACCAACTCGACGGCGTCCGGATGGAGCCACCCTGATCACCCCCCAATGCCATCGGCACGTCGCCCGCCGCCACGACCGCCGCACTGCCGCCCGACGAGCCGCCGGCGCTGTGTTTGACGTTGTGCGGATTGCGGATCGCGCCCGTGGCGCAGGTGTGACTGGCGCCTGAAAAGCAAAGATCTTCGCACGCGGCTTTGCCCGCGATCGTGCCGCCGGCGTCCAGGATGCGGGTAACGACCGTGGCGTCGATCTCCGGCACGTAGCCTTCCAGAAGCTGCGAGCCGTTCATCATCGGCACGCCGGCAACGCAGATGTTGTCCTTGATGGCGACGCGCTTGCCAGCCAGCAGGCCCGACGGCGCTCCCGCGATGTCGGTCTTCCAGTACCAGGCGTTGAATGGATTCTCCGCGGCGGACGGCCTGTATCCGGGTCCCCGCGGATACTTTACCGCGAGCTTCGGCTCGACCAGTTCGTCGAGCCGGGCGTAGGAGGCAATCGGCCCGCGCATGAGGTCGCGAAAGGATCCCAGGTCATCGTCGCTGAGCGCCAACCCGAACGAGCGCGAGATCGCGTCGAGCTGCTCGATGCTGGGCAATCTGACCGGCATTCTGTTTCCCCCTCACGCCCAGACGCCAAGCAACAGAGACCCGAAGGCACCTTGCGGGACCTCCAGGCTCTGTTGCCGATCGAGGCCTCTCAGCCTCGCATGTCTGCTGTCTGTGGCGCCGCGAACACGCGATGATGGACACTCTTGTCCCGCGCGCGGCGACGTTCCTTGATCAATGCACGGCGATAGTCATATCCGCTGTCTGGGCTGTCAATCCGTTTGTCACGGCTGAGCAATGCATCTGTCGCAATGCGCCTTGACGCCTGCCGTCCATCGCTGCGACGCTGCCCGCGGGGTGGAGCACGATGGCGAAACGTCGGCGCGAGACTGTCCATATCGGTGTTCTCTACTCGCTCACCGGTCCTTACGGACTGGTGGGGCGCGAGATGCTGAACGGCCTGACGCTTGCCGTCGAGCAGGTGAATGCCAGCGCCGAGTTCGACTTTCAGTTCACGCCCCTGGTGTTCGATCCCGGCGGTGAGCTCGAGGTCTACCAGGAACATTGCGAACTCCTGATCCGCGACAAGGCGGTTCGTCATATCGTCGGCTGCTACACGTCAGCGTCGCGCAAGCAGGTGCTGCCGCTGGTCGAGCGGTACGACCGCTTGCTGTGGCACTCGGCCCGCTACGAAGGCTTCGAGAACAGCGACAACGTGATCTATGTCGGCGCCGCCCCCAACCAGCACATCGTGCCGCTGGCGCGCTACATGATCGAAACACTGGGAACCAGCGTCTACTGCGTGGGTGCCAACTACCTGTGGACGTGGGAAACCAACCGCGTCCTGCAGGAGATCGTGTCGGCGGCCGGCGGCACGATCATCGCCAAGCGGCTTGTCGCGCTGGGCGATCCTGAAATCAGCCACGTCGTGAGCGAGATCATCGAACGCAAGCCGCCCATCATCTTCAACACCCTGGTCGGTGAAGCGAGCTATCGCTTTCATCGCGAACTCTATCGTGCGCAATCGCATGGCGCCCATCGTGATGCGCCGCGGCCGCCCATCCTGAGCTGCAGCCTGTGCGAACCGGAACTGCGCCTGATCGGTCCGCGTGCGTCGGTCGGGCACATCACATCGTCGGTCTATTTCGCGAGCATCGACACACCGGAGAATCGCACCTTCGTGCGGCGCTATCGCGAGATGTTCGGCAGCAGCAATCTGCCGTCCGTCGATGCCGAGGCATCCTACCTGTGCGGCATCCTGCTGGCGCGCGCGATCCGACGTGCCGGCTCGACCGATGTGCAGGCCGTGCGCGCGGCCGTCTACAAGGACGAACTGAACGCGCCGCAGGGACCGGTGAAGATCGATCCGGAAAACAATCACTGCTACCTGACACCCAGGCTGGCGCGGTCGCGGACCGGCTTCACGTTCGACATCCTCGACACGGCGCCGTCGGCCGTGAAGCCGGATCCGTACCTGACCTGGCTCGATCTCGACGACCTGACGCGCAATGCGCGCGGCGGCGCCCGGCCCGGCAGTCCCTTGCGGCTCGTCAAATGAGGCGGCGTCACCTGGCATCGTTTCGCGGGCTGCACGCGCTGATCGAGCACTGTCCTGGCCGCGACCGGACGGTCCTGGCCACCCAGCTCGACGTGCTGGGCCTCAAAGTGACGGCTCTCGAAACGGCGCCAGCGCCGCCGTGGGACGGCGTCGACATCTTTTTCTTCGATGCCGATGCCGGATACGCCGGCGGTCCCGAGGAAGCACCACCGGAAATCAACCTGCCGTCGGTGGCGCTGATCGGATCCGAAACACCGGGGCGGCTCGAATCGATGCTGGCGCGCGAACCGTCGGCTTACCTGATGAAGCCGATTCGTTCGACCGGCGTCTATTCATCGCTGGCCATCGCCCTGCATCGGTTCGCGCTGATCCAGGCCATGCGCCGCAAGCTGGCGTCGGCTGAGGAGCGCTTGAAGTCGCGTCGCATTCTCTTCTCCGCCGTGCTGCAGGTGATGAACCAAGCACAGGTTGGCGAAGCCGAGGCTTTCCGGCTTCTGCAACGCGCCGCGATGTCCCAGCGTGTGACCTTGGAAGTACTGAGCGCCCGGATTCTCGCCGGCCAATGTCCTCTGCCACGTGTCGCTGCAGGTTAGTCACCGACCCGTGAACGCTGCCCTGTTATTGGCGCCACATGGATTCGTCATCCGATCCCGTATCGCGAAACGCCGCATGTTTGACTCGTCCCGCGAAAGCTGTAAGCGTGACGACAGGTGAGGAAACGCTTGGGAGCAACGACTCCCACATCGGCTACGATGACAAGGCCGCGCGTGACGACATGCGCAACGGCCGGCCAGGGGTGGACGGGCGCCACGCTTCGGCGTGAACGGGGCTGCTTGTCCTCCTGGTAGAGAATGCCGGAGGACGATGCATGGGACGACAGATCCTTCACCGTCTGCTGATTTCTGTTCCCGCCCTGCTCGGCGTGCTCTTCCTCTGTTTCTGCCTGCTGCAGGTCGTGCCTGCCGACCCCGCCATGATCATCGCCGGCCCCGACGCCAAGGCCGAAACGATCGCCGCCATCCGCCTTGAACTCGGCCTCGACCGTCCCATTCCCATCCAGTTCGTCGACTATATCGGCCGCGTGATACAGGGCGATCTCGGCCGCTCCATCATCTCCAACAAGATGGTGATCGAGGAGCTCGGCCACACGATCGGCCCCACGGTCGAGCTGATGCTGGGCGCCATGCTGATGGCGGTGCCCTGTGGCCTGGCGCTGGGCACGTTGGCCGCCGTCAAGCGCGGCAGCATCACCGACCGCATCATTATGGCGTTCTCCGTCGCCGGCGTTTCCATGCCGGTGTTCTTCATCGGCCTGATCCTGATCCAGTACGTCGGCTTCAAGATGGCGCTGCTGCCGTTCACCGGTCGCACGGGGCCGGTCTGGGCCGGCGGGCTGCCCAGCCTGATACTGCCTGCCGTCACCCTGGGCAGCGTGCTGATCGGACCGATCGCGCGGCTGACCCGGACGGCGGTGCTGGAGGTGCTGGGCGCCGACTTCGTGCGCACGGCGCGCGCCAAGGGCCTGCGTGAGACGGTGGTCATCGTGCACCACGCACTGCGCAACGCCCTGATTCCGGTCGTGACCCTGATCGGCCTGCAGGCCGCGTTCCTGCTGGGCGGCGCCGTGGTGACCGAGACCATGTTCGCGTGGCCCGGCGTCGGGCGGCTGGCGGTCGGCGCTATCGTGTCGAGCGATTTCCCGACCGCCCAGGGCGCGATCATGATTCTGGCGATGGCCTTCCTGATGATCAACCTGATCGTCGATGTCCTCTACGTCTATCTCGATCCGAGGGTACAGCGCGGATGACCGTCGATATCCTGCCCGCCCCATCGTCCGTCGCCGCCGAGACCGAGCCCAGCCTGCCTGGCCGCGCCAGCGTCCTGCGACGCTTGGCGCGCGATCCCGTGGCGCTCACCGCCGCCGTGCTGCTGACCGCGATCGCCTTGGCCGCCGTATTCGCCCCCTGGGTGGCACCCTACGACCCCTACTACACCGATCTCTCCAAGGCGATGCAGGCGCCCAGCGAGGCCCATTGGTTCGGTACCGACAACACCGGGCGCGACATTCTGAGCCGGGTGATCTTCGGCACGCGCAACACCCTGATGCTGGGCCTGGTGGGCGTCATCATCGGCGGTTTCCTCGGTGGATTGCTGGGCATCCTCGCCGCCTTCTACCGCCGACTCGACGGCTGGATCATGCGGCTGGTCGACATCATGCTGGCGTTCCCTGCGATCCTGATCGGGCTCGCCGTGGCGGCGATCTCGGGGGCCGGGCTAACGGCCGTCATCATCGCGCTGGTGGTTGCCACCGTGCCCGATGTCGCGCGCGTCGCACGCGGTGCCGCCGTCGGCGTCATGGGCCAGGAATTCATGGAAGCCGGCCGCGCCGTGGGCGTCTCTGATGCCACCCTGATCTGGCGCTACCTGACGCTGAACTGCATCTCCACCATCTTCGTGTTCCTGACCTTGCGCTTCGGCCAGATCATCCTGATCGGCTCGGCGCTGGGCTTCCTCGGCATGGGCGCCCAGCCGCCGACGGCCGAACTGGGCATGATGGCAGCGCAAGGCCGCGACTTCCTGTTCATGGCGCCGCACATCGCCACCATCCCGAGCCTTGCGATCTTCGTCATCGTGCTAGCGGCCAACCTGCTGGGCGACGTCCTGCGCGACGTGCTCGATCCAAGGCTGCAGCAATGATGCGATCGCTGCTCGCCGCCATCGCATCGGCATGCTTGGCCCTGCCGGCGGCGGCGCAGACCTTGACCCTGCTGCGCAATATCGATGCGCCGCACTATGATCCGGCGCGCACGTCGGCCGGCGCCACGGCCGAGATCGTGTTCATCATCGGCGATACCCTGGTCGGGCTCGACTACGATCTCAAGACCGTGACGCCGCTGCTGGCGAAATCATGGACCGTGAGCCCGGACGGCAAGCTCTATACGTTCAAGCTCCGTGACGACGTCACCTTCTGCTCCGGCCGGAAGATGACGGCCGCCGACGTCGTGTTCAGCTTCAAGCGCGTGCTTGATCCGGAAATCAAGTCGCCGTTCGTTTGGCGCATGGGTCCAGTGAAGGACATCCGCGCACCGGACCCGCACACCGTCGAGTACGAGCTCGAGGCACCCTTCGGCGAGCTGCTGCTGCAGCTCACCAATTTCCAGGCCACGGTGCTCAATCCCGAGAACGTGGCGGCGCTGGGCAAGGATTTCGGCGTCAAGGGCTTCGACGGCACCGGACCGTTCTGCTTCCAGTCGTGGGAACCGCGCAACCAGACCGTGGCGCTCCGCCACGCCGCCTACCGCTGGGGTCCGCCTCTCTACAAGAACCCTGGCCCGGCGAAATATGAACGGGTCGTCTGGCGGATCGTGCCAGAGGAAGCGGCGCGCCTGGCGGCCATGGCCAGCGGCCAGATCGACATGACGTACAGCATGCCCGATCAGTACCTGCCGCAGCTGGCGAAAATGCCGTCGATCGAGATCCTGCGGCCGGCCGCGAACCTGCGGCTGTTCTACTTCGGCTTCAAAGCCAGTCGAGAGAACGTGTCCGACCCGCGCGTACGCACCGCGCTCAGCCAGGCCATCGACCGCCGGCAGCTGGTCGATGCGATCTACTTCGGCAATGGCGAGCCGGCGGCGACCTATCTGCATCCCAAGACGCCCGACTTCGATCCGGCAACGTCCACGCACCTCGGCACATACGACCCCGCTGCCGCGGGCCGCCTGCTGGACGAGGCCGGCTGGACACTCAGCGGCGACGGCTTCCGCTACAAGGACGGCAAGAAACTGACCTTGCTGCTGTATGGCTTCGCGGGCGGCCGGTCGCCCAAGATGGCCGAGGCAGTCCAGGGCTTCTGGCGCAAGATCGGCGTCGACCTGCAGCTGCAGATGTGGGATGGCACCATCGTCTTTTCCAAACTGGCGCAGCAGGACTACGACCTCTGGTCGATCGCCTTCCCCTACTCCAGCGCTGGCGACGCATTGCGGCTCTATTTCCATTCCACCAACATCCCGACACCCAACCGGATGAACTGGAAGGATCCGCAGACCGATCGCTGGCTGGAGGCCGGCGTCACCGCGCTGGATGCCAAGGCGCGTTTCGATGCCTTCGCCCAGGTTCAGAAGATCGTGCATCAGAATGCACTGTGGGTGCCCCTGGTACACGAGGGCCTGGCGCTGGTCGTCAACAAGCGGGTGAAGAACGTCCGCGCGCACCATGTCTACACGTCGATGATCTACAAGGCGCTCGATGCGTCACCATAAGACGCCAGCGCATCACCATCGCCACAGGGAGGCGATCATGAGGAGGAGCCTGCTTAGTCTCGGCGTTGTCTTCATGTCGAGCTGCATCGCCAGCGGCAGCGCAGCACAGACCTTGAACATGATGAAGTCGATTGATGCGCCCCACTACGATGCGCAGCGCACGACGTGGGGCCCGACCTCCGATGTCGTCAACATGTTCCAGGATACGCTGGTGGCACTGGACTGGGACGGCAAGACGCCGGTTCCCTATCTCGCCAAATCCTGGGAGATCAGCGCCGACGGCAAGACCTATACCTTCAAGCTGCGCGATGACGTGCAGTTCTGCAGCGGCAAGAAGCTGACGGCTGATGATGTCATCTTTTCGTTCAAGCGGCTGACCGATCCGGCGCTGAAGGGACCGTTTGCCTGGCGCGCCGGCAAGATCAAGGATTTGCGCGCGCCCGATCCTCACACCGTGATCTACGAATTGGAGGAACCCTATTCCGAGCTGCTGCTGCAGCTCACCATGTTCACCAACGTCATTCACAACAAGGACAGTGTCGAGGCGCTGGGCAAGGACTATGGCGTCAAGGGCGCCGACGGCACGGGTCCGTGGTGCCTCGTTTCCTGGCAGCCGCGCACCGAGGTCGTGCTGAAACGCCACGACGCCTATCGCTGGGGCCCGTCGATGTACCAGAACAAGGGGCCGGTGAAGTTCGAGCGGCTGTCGATCAAGATCGTGCCGGAAGAATCCAGTCGCGTGGCGGCGATGATGGCTGGGCAGTTCGATATCACGCATCAGTTCCCGCCACAGTTCATCGCCCAGGCCAAGGACGCACCGATGCTGCGGGTGCAGGAGGCCAAGCCCAATTTCCAGTTGCTCTATTTCGGCTTCAAGGTGACCCGGCCGATGGTGGCCGACCGGCGCGTGCGCCAGGCGATGAGCATTGCCATCAACCGGGCCGAGATCGCCAAGGCGATCCTGCTCGGCAATGCCGATCCGGCATTTACATTCGTCGACCCCGACGCGCTGGACCACGCCCCCAGGACCAGGGACGTGATCAAGGAGGACATCGAGCATGCCAAGCGGCTGCTCGACGAGGCCGGCTGGAAGGTCGGTGCCGACGGCATCCGTGAAAAGGACGGCATCAAGCTGATGCCGAAGGTCTACTATACGCAGTCCGGCAACACGCCGCGGGTCGCCGAGGCGATACAAGGCTATCTGCGCCGTATCGGCGTGCACTGGCAGCTGCAGCCCTGGGACTCGACCATCGCCGCCGCCAAGATGGCCGAGCAGGACTACGAGATCTGGTCGGTGACCGTGCCCTATCTCTCGGCCGGCGACCTGATGAACATCTATTTCGACTCAAGGAACGTTCCGACGCCCAACCGGATGAACTGGAAGGACGCCGAGACCGACGAATGGCTGCGCCTGGGGCGGGCAGCGCTCTCCGAGGCGGAGCGCGCCCGGTACTACGCCCTGGTGCAGCAGAAGGTGGCCGAGGAGCATCTCTGGATGCCCATCCTCAACATCAACATGCACATGGTGACCAACAAGAACATCAAGAGCGGCCGGCCGCACATGATCTATCAGAACACGTTCTACAAAGGCCTCGATTTCTCGTTCTGAGGGAGGATGAGATGCGCGGGAGTCTGCGGAGTATGACAGTGGCGCTCGGTGTCGCCGGGTTCGCGTCGGCCGCCGACGCCCAGACGCTGAACATGATGAAGTCGCTGGACGCGCCGCACTATGACGCGCAGCGCACGACCTGGTCACCGACCGCCGACATCGTCAACATGGTGCAGGACACCCTGGTGGCGCTCGACTGGGACGGCAAGACCGTGATTCCCTATCTGGCGGAAGCCTGGAAAGTCAGCGAGGACGGCCGCCTCTATACCTTCAAACTGCGCAAGGACGTCACCTTCTGCAGCGGCAAGAAGCTCACGGCCGACGATGTCGTGTACAGCTTCAATCGGCTGAAGTCCCCGGATATCAAGGCGCCCTTCGGTTGGCGCGCCGGTGATATCAAGGAACTGCGCGCACCGGATCCGTACACCGTCGAGTACGAACTCAAGGAGCCGTTCTCCGAGCTGCTGCTGCAGCTCACCATGTTCACAAACGTGATCCACAACAAGGAAAACGTCGAGACCCTGGGCAAGGACTACGGCATCAAGGGTCTGGATGGCACTGGCCCGTGGTGCTTTGTCTCCTGGCAACCGCGCACCGAGATCGTGCTGAAGCGGCACGAGGCTTACCGCTGGGGGCCGTCGATGTACCAGAACAAGGGGCCGGTGAAATTCGAGAAGCTGTCGATCAAGATCGTGCCGGAGGACTCCGCCCGCGTCGCCGCCATGCAGGGCGGACAGTTCGATTTCACCCACCAGTTTCCGCTGCAGTTCATCCAGCAGGCCCAGAAAGCGCCCAACCTGCTCGTGCAGGAAGCCCAGCCTGTGTTCCAGCTGGTCTATTACGGATTCAAGATCAGCCGGCCCATGGTATCCGACCGGCGCGTGCGCCAGGCCATGAGCATTGCCATCAATCGCGCCGAGATCGCCAAGGGCATCTACCTGGGCAACGCCGTCCCCGCCATCACGTTCGTCGACCCGGCGGCACCCGACTTCAATCCGGAAACCCAAAGCGTCGTGAAAGAGGATATCGAGCTCGCCAAGCGGCTGCTCGACGAGGCCGGCTGGAAGATGGGCGCCGACGGCATCCGAGAGAAGGACGGCATCAAGCTCGCGCCCAAGGTCTACTACACGCAGGTTGCCAATTTCGGCCGCACCAGCGAAGCGATCCAGGGCTACCTGCGCAAGATCGGCGTCGACTGGAGGATCGTCGGCTACGACTCGACCATCGCGCCGGCCAAGATGGCGGAACAGGACTACGAGCTGTGGACCGTCGCCGTGCCCTACCTGTCCGCCGGCGAGCTGATGAACCTCTACTTCGATTCGAAGAACATCCCGACGCCCAATCGCATGAACTGGCAGGATCCGCAGACCGACGCGTGGCTCAAGCTCGGACGTGGCGCGCTCAGCGACGCCGACCGGGCCAAATACTACGGTCTGGTGCAGAAGCGCGTGGCCGACGAGTTCCTGTGGATCCCCGTGATCAACGCCAACATGTACCAGGTCACCAACAAGAAGCTCAAAGGTGCCCGGCCGCACATGTTGTACCAGAACACTTTCTACAAGGGCCTGGACCTGTCGTTCTGAGAGACCAGAGATCAATAGCCGGAGGGTGGAAATGCGCAGGATGTTGCAAAGCGTGGTCGTCGTGGCCGGTTCAGTCTGCCTGGCATCGACGCCACAGGCGCAAACCTTGCGCATGATGAAGTCGCTCGACGCACCGCACTACGATGGCCAGCGCACCACCTGGTCGCCCAGCTCCGACATCGTCAACATGTTCCAGGATACGTTGGTCGCGCTCGACTGGGACGGCAAGACCGTGATTCCGTACCTGGCCAAATCCTGGACCGTGAGCCCCGACGGCAAGCTCTATACGTTCAAGCTGCGCGACGACGTGCAGTTCTGCAGCGGCAAGAAGTTCACCGCCGCCGACGTGGTCTACAGCGTCAAGCGCCTGCTGGACCCCGAGACCAAGGCGCCCCTGAAGTGGCGCGCCGGCAACGTGAAAGATCTGCGCGCACCGGATCCCTACACGGTCGAGTACGAGCTCAACGAGCCCTACGCCGATCTGATGCTGAACCTGGTCAGCTTCACCATGGCGATCCACAACAAGGAGAGCGTCGACAAGCTGGGCAAGGACTACGGCACGCAGGCGATCGATGGCACCGGCCCGTGGTGCTTCGAGTCCTGGCAGCCGCGCACGGAGATCGTGCTGAAGCGCCACGATGCCTACAAATGGGGCCCCTCGATGTACCAGAACAAGGGGCCGGTGAAGTTCGAGCGCCTGTCGATCAAGATCATTCCCGAGGATTCGGCGCGCGTCGCCGCCATGATCGGCGGCCAGTTCGATGTCACGCACCAGATCCCGCTGCAGTTCATCACCCAGGTCAAGGCAGCACCGATGCTGCAGGTCCAGGAAGCGAAACCGAACTTCCAGCTGATGTACTATGGCTACAAGACGACCCGGCCGATGGTGGCCGATCCGCGCGTACGCGAAGCCATGAACATCGCCATCAACCGGGCCGAGATCGTCAAGGGCATCATGCTGGGCAATGCCGACCCGGCCTACACCTTCATCGACCCGGCAACCTTGGACTTCGACCCGGCGACCAAGACCATGATCAAGGAGGATGTCGAGCGTGCCAAGAAGCTGCTCGACGAGGCCGGCTGGAAAGTGGGCAGCGACGGCATCCGCGAGAAGGATGGCGTCAAGCTGGCGCCCAAGGTGCTGTTCACCCAGGTCTCCTACTTCCCCCGGGTCTCCGAGGCGATCCAGGGCTATATGCGCAAGATCGGCGTCGACTGGAAGATCATCGGCTACGACTCGACCATCGCACCGGCCAAGATGGCCGAGCAGGAGTATGAGCTGTGGACGGTGACGTTTCCCTACATGTCGTCGGGCGACCTGCTGAATTTCTACTTCGACTCCAGGAACATCCCCGCCCCCAATCGCATGAACTGGAAGGACGCGCAGACCGACGAGTGGCTGAAGCTGGGCCGCGCGGCGCTGACCGACGCCGACCGCGCCAAGTACTACGGCCTGGTGCAGCGACGGATCACGGAGCAGCAATTGTGGATGCCGGTGATGAACGTCGCCATGTACACGACCAGCAGCAAGAAGCTGAAGGGCGTGCGGCCGCACATGCTCTACCAGAACACGTTCTACAAAGGCCTGGACTATTCGTTCTGACGGGCACCGGAGAGCTTGATATGGCCGAACCGCTGCTCGACGTCCGCGATCTGCGGACCTACTTCCACACCGATCGCGGCTTGTTCCGCGCCGTCGATGGCATCAGCTTCTCGGTCGACCGCGGCAAGACGGTCGGCCTGGTGGGCGAGTCGGGCTGCGGCAAGAGCGTGACGTCGCTCTCCGTGATGGGCCTGGTGCCCAGCCCGCCGGGCCAGGTCGACGGCGAGGCGGTGCTGTTCGAGAACCGCGACGTGCTGCGCCTGCCGGCCGACCAGCGCCGGCAGCTGCGCGGCAGCAAGATGTCGATGATCTTCCAGGAACCGATGACATCGCTGAACCCGGTGCACACCATCGGCCGGCAGATCGTCGAAGGGATTCTCGCTCACACGACGCTGTCGCCCAAGGCGGCCCGCGACCGCGCGATCGAGGTGCTGGACCTTGTGCGCATCCCCTCGCCGGCGGCGCGCTTCGACGAGTTTCCCCACCGGCTGTCCGGCGGCATGCGCCAGCGCGTGATGATCGCCATGGCGCTGGCGTGCGAGCCGGCCCTGCTGATCGCCGACGAACCGACGACGGCGCTCGACGTCACGATCCAGGCGCAGATCCTGGACCTGCTGCACGACCTGCAGCAGCGCCTGGGCATGGCGGTGCTGATTATCACCCACGATCTCGGCGTGATCGCCGAGGTGGCCGATGAGGTGCTGGTGATGTACGCCGGCAAGATCGTCGAAAGCGCCACCGTCGGCGACCTGTTCGCCGATCCGCAGCACCCCTACACCGTCGGCCTGCTGGGCTCGATCCCGCGCCTGGACGTCGAGCGCGAGCGCCTGGCGACCATCGAAGGTACCGTGCCCAGCCCAGACAAGCAGCCTGCCGGCTGCCGCTTCTCGCCACGCTGTCCCTTCGCCGACCGCCGCTGCCGCGAGGAACCGCCACCCTTGCGCGACATCGCCGATGGACACCGCGTCGCCTGCTGGAACGCGCCTGTCGAACTCTATGCCGGAGCAAAACCATGACCACGGCCCCGGTGTTGCAGGTCGACGGCCTGGTCAAGCACTTCCCGGTTCACCGCGGCGTCATCGTGAGCCGCACGGTCGGCAACGTACGGGCCGTCGACGACGTGAGCTTCGATATCGCGCGCGGCGAGACCTTGGCGCTGGTTGGCGAATCGGGCTGCGGCAAGTCCACCACCGGCCGCCTGATCCTCGGCCTCATGCCGATGACCGGCGGGTCCGTGCGGTTCAAGGGCGAGGAGATCGCCGGCCGCGATAAGGCCTCGATGCGCAGCCTGCGCCGGCACATGCAGATCATCTTCCAGGACCCTTACGCCTCGCTCAACCCGCGCATGACGGTGGGCGAGATCCTGGCCGAGCCCATGGCGGTCCATGGCCTGGGTGACGAGGCGGAGCGCGCGAAGCGGGTCCGGGAGCTGCTCGATGTCGTGGGCCTGCTCCCCGATCACTTCAGGCGCTATCCGCACCAGTTCTCCGGCGGCCAGCGCCAGCGCATCGGCATCGCCCGCGCGCTGGCCGTCAATCCCGACCTGATCGTCTGCGACGAGCCGGTCTCGGCGCTCGACGTGTCGATTCAGGCCCAGGTGGTCAACCTGCTGCAGAACCTGCAGCAGCGCTTTGGCCTGTCATATCTGTTCATCGCCCACGACCTTGCCGTCGTGAAGCACATCAGCGACCGCGTGGCCGTGATGTATCTGGGCAAGCTGGTGGAGATCGCCGACAAGCGCACGCTCTACGCCAAGCCGCTGCACCCCTACACCCAGGCCCTGCTGTCGGCGATCCCGCGGCCGGACCCCACGCTTGAGATGCAGCGTGTCATCCTGCCGGGTGACGTGCCCAGCCCACTCAATCCGCCGTCAGGCTGCCGCTTCCATACGCGCTGCCCGCATGTCCAACCACGCTGCAAGACTGAAGAACCGCCGCTGCGCGATGCCGGCAACGGCCATCGCGTGGCCTGCCATTTCTTCGAGACCTTGCCACCCAACGTCGGCATCGCCCGCGCCAGCGCCGGCCTTGGCGGCAAGTTTGCCGAGCGCCTGGCCGCGTTCGAAGCGGCGAAACGGCGACCCGTCGGGCCTTCGGCCTGAGCTGGCGAGGCGCGCCCCACTCTCAGCCCACCAGCAGGTGCTCAGGCCGGATGGGCACTTCGCGCACGCGTACTCCGGTCGCGTGGAAGACGGCGTTGGCGATGGCCGGCGCCACGCCCAACGCACCAAGTTCACCGATGCCGCGCGCGCCGAGCGGACTGGCGTGAGGATCGAAGGATTCGACGAAGGTGGTGTTGATCTCGGGAATATCGGCATTCACCGGCACGAGATAGCCCGCCAGGTTCTTCGACACGAAGCGGCCCAACCGCGGATCCGTCTCGGAGCGCTCGAGCAGCGCCTGGCCGATGCCCCAGACGACACCGCCCGTCATCTGGCTGCGCGCCGTCTTCGGGTTCATGATCTTGCCGGCATCGTAGACGCCGACGATCCGCCGCACGCGCGGAATCGGGATGTCCTCGTCGACGCCGACCTCGGCGAAGACGGCGCCGAAGCTGAAGATGGCCGGTGACGCTTCGGGATCGGCCGGCGCCCACGTGCCGTCGGCCGACAGGCTCTCGACATTCAGTGCAGCCAACGCACCGGCGTAGCCCTCGGGCCCGTTGGCGCCGGCCGCGATGAGGCGCTCCCGGAGCTTCACCGCCGCATCCTGCACCGCCGACCCGACGCTCATGGTCGCCGACGAGCCGCCGGTGAACGGCGCCACCGGCAGGATCGTATCGCCCAGCACCAGGCTCACGCGATCGACCGGCACGCCCAGCGCGTCGGCAGCGATCTGAGGGATGACCGTGCTCAGTCCCTGGCCGACGTCCTGTGTCGCGGTCTCGATCCGCACGGCGCCGTCCCGATCGATGCTGACCCGTGCATTGGCGGCAAAGCGGTAGGCTCGCAGGACGAGACTCGACATGCCGTACCCCACCAGCTCCCGGCCATCGCGCATCGAGCGCGGCGCGGCCCGACGGTCGGACCAGCCGAACCGCCGGGCGCCGATCTCGTAACACGCGCGCAGCTTCTTGGCCGAGAACGGCTTGCCGTCCGACGGATCGACATCGGTGTGGTTCTTCAGCCTCAGCGCCAGCGGATCCATGCCCAGCTTGTAGGCCAGCTCGTCCATGGCGATCTCGACCGCCACCAGACCGACCCCGCCGAAGGGCGCACGCATCGCAGCCGGATTGCCGCGATGCAGCCGCCGCAGGCGATGCGTCGTGCTGAACGCGGGGCTGGCATAGAGCGCGTGCGTGTCCCAGCCCGCCCCCTCGACATGGTCTCCGGCAAAGGAACCGGCCACGATGCTGTCGTGGCGGATGCTGCTCAATGTGCCGTCACGCTGCGCGCTCAGCGCCACGGTCTGGTGCGTTGCCGCCTGGTAGCCATGGCTGGTGAAGGTCTGCGCCCGCGTCAGCACCAGCTTGACGGGCCGCCCCAGTTCTCTCGCTGCCATGGCAGCGAGGATCTGGTAGGGCCAGCCCCAGCCCTTACCGCCAAATCCGCCACCGATGAACGTGTTGCTGACGCGGACCTGCTCAGGGTCCAGGTGCAGTGCCTGAGCGACACAGGCGCGGGCGTCGAAGACACCCTGCGTAGCGTCGTGTATCCGCAGCTCTCCATCACGCCAGATCGCCAAGGTCGCCGCTGGTTCCATCGCACTGTGATGGCGGTCGGCCGTACGGTAGACGCCCTCCAGTTGCACCTCGGCCGCCGACCATGCCGCGCTCACATCACCCTTCGCATTGTCGGGCGGAATGCCGAAGAACGCCGGCGCCACCTCGGTGCGGCTGAGGTCAGCAGCAAAATCCGCATCGAAAGGCGTTTCGTCATAGGCGACGGCCACCAGCCGCGCGGCGTGCGTGGCGCGTTCCAGTGTATCGGCCACCACCAATGCCACCGGTTGGCCTTCATACAGGACACGGTCATCCTGCAGCGGCATCACCGGCTGGCTGAGCGGCACGTCGATCCGGCCGAACCGCGGTGTGTTGTGGTGCGTAAAGATGCCGATCACACCCGGCGCCGCCGTGGCGGCGGCCAGATCGATGGTTCGGATCCGGGCATGCGGCCGCGTTGCCGGCACCATCACCGCGTACGTTACATCGTCCAGCGGGATATCCCCGATATAGAGCGTCCGCCCCGAGACCTTTCCCGGCCCGTCCAGCCTGCTGACCGCTTGCCCGATCCCGCTCATGCGCCCTCTCCCGCCATCTGCAGCGCCCTGACGACGGCACGCTTGGCCAGCTCGACCTTGAAGCCATTGTGACGCCCGGGCGTCGCGTCGGCGAAATCGGCCGTCAATGTTTTCCGTACCGCTGCTTCGTCCGACAGCGTGACGCGCTGCAATGCATCCTCGGTCGCGCACAACCGCCAAGGTTTGGGCGCGACACCGCCGAGCGCGATGCTCGCCGCACGGATACGCCCCTCCTCGACGTCGAGCCCGACTGCGACCGAAACCAGCGCGAACTCGTACGAAGCCCGCTCGCGCAGTTTCAGATACCGCGACTGCCGCGCCACCGCCGAAGCCGGCACCTCGATGGCGGTGATGAGTTCACCGGCGTCGAGCCGGGTTTCGCGCTCTGTCGTGCCGTCGGGTTGTCGATAGAACGACACCAGTGGAATCGACCGCGGCCCACTGGCGCCCGTCACGTGTACCGTGGCGTCGAGTGCCGCCAGCGCCACCGCGAGGTCGGACGGATGGGTTGCGATGCACTGTGCCGTGGCGCCCAGAACGGCCGCGGTACGATCGTTACCGCTCATCGCCGCACAGCCGCTGCCGGGGCGTCGCTTGTTGCAAGGCACCTCGACTTCCGCCCGGAAGTACGGGCAGCGCGTGCGCTGCATCAGGTTGCCGCCGATCGTGGCCATATTGCGGATCTGCGGCGACGCACTGGCGAGCAGCGCCTGGGCGATGGCCGGATAGGCTGTCCGCACCACCGGGTGTTCGGCGACATCGCTGAGGCGGGCCAGCGCGCCGATCCGCAGGCCGCGGTCGTCGGCCGTCACCTGCGCCAGATCGGCAATGCCATTGACGTCGATCAGCCGTGCCGGCGCGGCAATCCCCTCCTTCATCCAGTTGAGCAGTTCCGTGCCGCCGGCGATCACCATCGCGTCTGGCTGCTGCATGGCGTTGATCGCATCGGCAAGCGTCGCCACCCGTGAGTACGCAAAGTGCTGCATGTCAGGCTCCCGCGGCGGCGGCCCGCACGGCGGCCACGATCTGCGGATAGGCGGAACAGCGGCAGAGATTGCCGCTCATGAATTCGCGAATCTCGTCGTCGGACGTCGCGCGGCCCTCGCGGATACAGGCGATGGCCGACATCACCTGCCCCGGCGTGCAGTAGCCGCACTGCAAGGCATCATGCTCGATGAACGATGCCTGCACGGGATGCAGGCCATCGGCTGGTGTCACGCCCTCGATCGTGATGACCTCGCGGCCCTCGGCCATCACGGCCAGCGCCAGGCACGCCAGCACGCGACGCCCATCGATATGCACGGTACAGGCACCGCATTCGCCGCGATCACAGCCTTTCTTGGTGCCGGTCAGCGCCAGCCGCTCGCGCAAGGTGTCGAGCAGCGTGGCACGCCTGTCGGTCAGGACGTGTCGCAGCTCACCGTTGATATGCAGTGAGATCGCGACGGTATCGTCGGCTGCGATGCCACCGCCGGGTTGCGACGGCGCGGACGTCCTCATGTCCTTCTCCCTGTCTTCTAGTGAACCCAGGCCACGGTCGCGCGGATGATGGCCTTGTTACCGGCGAAAATAGGCACTACCTGATCACTCACAAGTACCTACAATAAAGTCAGGTACTAACCTTTTGGTCTGTATGCGGAGCGGCAGATGCGGCGACAGAAACCGGACAGCTGCGGTCTCGGCCCGGCGCTGGCGGTGATCGGCGGCAAGTGGAAGGCGGTACTGTTGTGGGAGATCCACCAGCAGCCGCGCCGCTTCGGCGAACTGAAGCGACTGATACCCGGCATCAGCGAAAAGATGCTGATCCAGCACCTGCGAGAGATGGAAACCGACGGCATCATCAGCCGCGAGATCTTCCACCAGGTCCCGCCGAAGGTCGAATACTCGATCACCAAATTCGGCGCCTCGCTCGACGAGGCGCTCACGCCACTGGCCGAGTGGGGCTCCAAGCACGCCAAGCGGCTGGAGGCCGCCTATCAGCGGTGATGGCCGGTCGGTCCATCCGCACAGCTGTCATCCCGAGCGCAGCGAGGGATCCAACGCAGTCCATACGTTGGTGGAATCGTTGTCCTGAGCGCAGCGAAGGACCTTGCGTTGGATCATCCGAAGAACACCGGCAAATGGTGATCTGGAGCCAGCACCGCAGGATCCTTCGCTGCGCTCAGGATGACGGTGAACCGCTTCGATCAAGAAGTACCACTCTAGGCGCCGTTCCTTGATCCCTCGCTGCGCTCGGGATGACAGCCATCGTCACGACGGCTAGCCCGCTCTCGCCTGTTGCATGGCACGCCAGACCCGGTCGGGCGTGGCTGGCATATCGAGTTGCGTCACCCCGACTTCCGCCAGCGCATCCATGATCGCATTCATCACCACGGGCAAGGCGCCGACGGTGCCCGCCTCGCCCGCGCCCTTGGCACCCAGCGGGTTGAACTGCGTCGGGACGGGGTTGCTCTTGATCACGACGTCGCTCATGGAGTCGGCACGCGGCATGGCGTAGTCGAGGAAGCTCGCCGTCAGCAGCTGCCCGGACTCGCGATCCCACACGACCTGCTCCATCAGGATCTGCCCGACGCCCTGGGCGACGCCGCCATGGATCTGGCCTTTCAACCCGATCGGATTGATGACGGTGCCGACGTCGTCGACGACGGCATAACGCTGCAAGCTCACGACGCCGGTCTCGGGATCGACCTCGACCTCGCACACGTGGCAGCCGTTGGGGAAGGTATCCTTGGCCGCTACGTAGGTGGCGTTCTCGTACAGCCCGCCCTCGAACCCCGGCGGCAACCGCGCCGGTTGGAACGCCGTCATGGCGACCTGTTTCAGGCCGACCGCCTTGTCGGTGCCGGCGACCTTGAACTTGCCGTCGGCGAATTCCATGTCCTGGACCGCAGCCTCAAGCATGTAGGCAGCGATCTTCTTGCCCTTCTCGATCACCTTGTCGGCCGCAAGATAGAGCGCCGAGCCGCCCAGCACGGTCGATCGCGATCCCATCGTACCCATGCCGAAGGCGACCCGATCAGTATCGCCATCGATGAACTGCACGTCGTGCGGATCGATGCCGAGCCGTTCGTGCAGGATCTGCTTGTACATGGTCTCATGCCCCTGCCCCTGGGCCTTGGTGCCCATCAGCATCATGGCTGAGCCACTGGGGTTGAAGCGGATCTCGGCATATTCCGGCTGCGCGGTTCCGGCTGCCTGCTCGATGGCGTTAACGATGCCCAGGCCGCGCAGGCGTCCCCGCTGGCGCGATTCAGAGCGGCGAGCGGCGAAGCCGGCAACGTCGGCCAGCGACAACGCCATATCCAGATTTTCCTCGAACGCGCCGCAGTCGTAGTACGGCCCCAGCGGGCTCTGGTACGGCAGCGCCGACGGCGGCAACATATTCTGGCGCCGCAATGCCACGCGATCAATACCCAGCTCGCGGGCCGCATCGTCGATCAGGCGCTCGATCAGGTAGATCGCCTCCGGCCGGCCGGCGCCGCGATAGGGTGCCGTGGGATTGGTGTTGGACAGCAGCCCGGTGATGTGCACGTAGGCGGCCGGAATGGCGTAGACGCCGTTGACCGTGCCGATCATGCCGAACGGCGACAACAGGTTGCGGTCGGATCCGATATAAGCGCCGATGTTGGCCAGCATGTGCAGGCGCAGGCCGATGAACGTGTTGTCGGCGTCCAGGGCCAGTTCGATATCGCCGATATTGTCCCGGCCGTGTTCGTCGGCCATCACGGCCTCGGAACGCTCGCATGTCCATTTGACCGGCCGGCGCAACTTGCGCGCCGCCCACAGGGTCAGGCGGTGCTCGACATACTGCCATCCCTTGGTGCCGAAGGCGCCGCCAATGTCGCCTGCGATCACGCGCAGCTTGCTCTCCGGGATGCGAAAGACATGCTGGGCCAGCATGTTGCGCACGCGATGGGGATACTGGACATCGGCATAGAGCGTCAGGCGATCCTCGCCAGGATCATAGACGCCCAGGGTGCCGCGCGGCTCCATGAACTGGGCATGCACGCGGGTCACGACATAGCGGCGGCGGACGACGCGCGCCGCCTTCTGGAACGCAGCCTCCGTCGCCGCCTTGTTGCCGCGCTCCACCACATTGGAGATGTTGTCGGGGCACTCGTCCCACACCGCCGGCGCGCCCGGCTCGACGGCCTGGGCCGTGTCGGTCACCGATGGCAAGGGCTCGTAGTCGACGACGACCAGATCAGCAGCATCCTTGGCCTGTGCCAGCGAGTCGGCGATCACCATGGCCACGGGATCACCGACATAGCGCACGCGATCGACGATCAGCGCCGGCCGTTGCGGTGCGAACATCGGCGATCCATCCGGACGCTTGCGCGGCATGGTCGCCTTGGGCATGCCCAGTCCATCGGCGGCGTAATCGGCGCCGGTCAGAACCGCAACGACACCGGGGGCCTGCTGCGCCGCCGCGACATCGATCGATCGGATCCTGGCATGCGCGTGGGGTGAGCGCAGGAAGACGGCATAGGCCTGCCCGGGGAGGTTCCTGTCGTCGACATAGCGCCCCTGGCCCCGCAGCAGATGCGGATCCTCGAAGCGCATGACGGGCTGTCCGATGCCGTATTTACCCATAACCACAACCTCCACCCGTCACGGACTGCTGAGCACGCGCGTGAGCGGCTTCCACTTGGCGATGTCCGCGGCGACGCGGGCGCGGAATGCCGCCGGCGTGCCGGGATACACTTCGTTGCCGAGGTCTTCCAATCGCGCCCGCACGGCCGGCTCTTCCGCGGCGGCCCGGATCGCCGTCGCCCATCGGCCGGTGACCGGTGCCGGCACGCCAGCCGGCGCGACGAAGCCCAGCCACGACATGACATCGAAATCGGCGACCGTCTCGGCAATGGTCGGCACGTCGGGAAAGTGCGCGGAACGTTCCTTGGATGTCACGGCCAGGGCGCGCGCCTTGTCCGCCTTCAGAAGCGGTTGGGCGCCGGTGACGGTGATGACAAGCAAATCGAGACGACCGGCTGTCAGGTCGCCCAGCGGCTGTGCCGGATTGCCCTTGTAGGGAACGTGCAGCAATTCCACCCCTGCCTGCCTGCACAGCAGCTCCATCGTCATGTGCAGCGTGCCGCCGACGCCCGAGCTGCCGTAGCTGAGCTTGCCCGGCTCGCGTCGGGCTGCGGCCAGGTAATCGGCCAGCGTGGCGAAGCGAGAGTCTGGCGCCACCAGCAATACGAAGGGAAACCGGGTCACGGTGGAAATGAAGGCGAAATCGCGCATCACGTCGTACGGCAGTGCCGGATCGATGGCCGATACGGCAGCCTGGCCACCGGTCATGAGGTAGAGCGTATGGCCGTCGGCCGGCGCACGCGCCACCATGGCCGCCGCCACGCGCTCGGCCGCGCCGGGCTTGGGATCGACGGCGACCTGCTGTCCCAGCAGCGCCGTCAGCGCCGGCGCCAGATGCCGCGCGATCACATCGGGATTCGAGCCGGCATCATAGCCGTGCACGATCCGGATCGTCCGCGATGGGAACTCCTCTTGCGCGGCGGCACCCTGGAACACCGTGGCGACCAGGACAGCGCCGGCCCAGAGCAAAGCGCGACAGCGCCGGTATCCTCGCACGTCCGCCTCCCTTCTCGCCGTGCCATTCCCGCAACGGCAACGGTCCCACCACCATCACCCCAGCGGCCCCTGGAACGTCTGGTCGGCGTAGGTATCGGACAGCGGATCGATCACATCCGGCCAGTCGCCCCGGACCTGGCGCCGCAGTGCCGCCGGCCGCGGCTTACCGTCCCAGCCGATCTGCTCCATGTAATAGTAGAGCATGAGGCAATGTCCGTCGGGATCGAGCACGTGCGCGGCGTAGTCGACTCCGGGATACAGTTCCGGCGGAATCGTGCCGGCGCTGCGGACACCCTCTTTCCCCAGAAACGCGACAGCATCGCGCAGCTGCTGGTAGCTGCCGACTTCAAAGCCCATCGACATGCAGCTGGTGTGCTCGCTCAGTCCCAGCAACGGACGCAGGGCGCGGGGATAGAGCGCCAGACTGTGATGCTCCGTGCCGCAGCGCAGGAACACGCAGCGATGGCCTTTGTAGGTAACCTCCTCGGTCAGGATGAAGCCCATCACGTCGATATAAAACGCCTGTGCGGCGCCAACGTCGGCGACAAACAAGCCGATCGGACCGATTTTCGTGATCTTGAATGGCCGCGGCAGACGGATACCGGCAACCACGTGATCGCCGGACCCGATATCGTGCACGGCGTAGCCCGAGTGGATATCGACACCCCGCGCGAGAGCGTCGGCCACTTCTGTTCGCTCGGCGATCTGCGGCAGCTCGGGGGCCTCGGTGAAGCGGCGATCGTACATCGCGTGCGGCTTGCTGCGGCCGTCCCAGCCGATCTGCTCGATGCCGTAGTACAGTTCGACCGTGTGGCCGTCGGGATCACGGATATAGGTGTGCCAGTTGCTGCCGGGCATGTCGCGGCCGACCCGGCGAATCTCGACCTCGTTGCCGCGGAAATAGTCGGCCGCCTGGAACACCTCCTCCATGCTGCCGACCTGCCAGGTGATCTGGTTGACCGTGACGTCACGCGATACGGCATCATCGCCGAACATCGCGCCCAGCGACCGATGCGCCAGCAGCAAGGCGTGATGGTCCGGGCCGTGCGTCATGAAGAACAGGCGCGGATCATCGAGGCTGCGCGCCTGATCCTCAAGGCCGGGGATCTTCGAGAAGTCGAGTTCGTCGGTGACACGAAAACCGAGCAGCCGGCCGTAGAAATCCAGGCCCTTCTCCAGAGCCCCCAGGTTGAACCCGAAATGTCCCAGGCGGCGGATCTTGAACGGTCGCGGGTAGCGCACACCGCCGACGGTGTAGCTTCCATTGGCCTTCATGGCTTTCCTCCCACGGTCATACGCCGAGATAGGCTTCGCGGATATGCGACTGCTGCAGCAGATCGGACGGCACGCCGGACGATACGATACGGCCCTGTTCCAGGACATAGGCACGATCGGCGATCTCCATGGCCTTGAGCACGTTCTGCTCGACCAGCAGGACCGCCACGCCCTCCTCCCGCACCCGGCGCACGATATCGAACATGTCGTCGACAATTGCCGGGGCCAGCCCCAGCGACGGTTCGTCGAACAACATCAGGCGAGGACGTGCCATCAGCGCCCGGCCGATGGCGACCATCTGCTGCTGGCCGCCCGACAGCAGGCCGGCCATCTGCTCGCGCTTCTGCCGCAGGATCGGGAACAGGCCATAGACCCGTTCGAGCGTGGCGTCCCGGGCGGCGCGCGCCGCCGGGACGTAGCAGCCGATCTCCAGGTTCTCCTCGACCGACATGCGGGTGAACAGGCGCCGTCCTTCCGGCACCAGGGCGATGCCATGGGCACAGACCCGATGTGCCGGCACGCGGGCAAGATCGACGCCTCCCAGGCGCAGCGTGCCGCCATTCCAGCGCAGCAGCCCGGCGATCGCGCTGATGAGGGTGGTCTTGCCGGCACCGTTGGGGCCGATGACCGATACGATCTCGCCTTCCGCGACCTCCAGCGAGGCGTCCCAGACCGCCGTGGCATCGCCATAGGCGATGCGCAGGTTCCGCGCTTCAAGCAGCATGGGCTTTTCCGAGATAGATGCTGACGACCCGCGGATCACGCATCACGGCGCCAGCCTCGCCCAGGGCGAACAGGGCGCCTTCGTTCAACACGGCGATGCGGTCGCAGAGTTCGACCACGGCCCGCATCAGGTGCTCGACGAACACGATGGTCGTGCCCTGGGCCCGGATCTCGCGGATCATCCCGATGGCGCGATCGATCTCCGCCGGATTGAGCCCGGACAGGACCTCATCCAGCAGCAGCAACCGCGGGCGCGCGGCCAGTGCCCGCGCCAGTTCCAGGAATTTGCGTTCATGCAGGTTGAGGTCGGCCGGCAGCACATTTTCCTTGGCCCGCAGGCCTGTGAAATCAAGCCAGCGTCGGGCTTCGACAAGGCTTGCGGCACGGCCGAGGTCGGCGGCACCAAACGCCGCGGCCAGGGCCACATTGTCGAGCACCGTCAGGTGGGTGAAGGGTCGCGGGATCTGGTAGGTGCGCGCGACGCCTCGGGCGGCGATCTCATGGGCCGCCAGATTACCGATCTCCATGCCATCGAGGCGGATCGAACCGCTCGTCAGGGGGAAATGACCGGTGATGACATTGATCAGCGTGGTCTTGCCCGAGCCGTTGGGGCCGACCAGGCCCAGGATTTCGCCCTCGCGTATATCAAGGGTGACGCCGCGCAGGGCGTGCAGGCCGCCGAACGCCTTGTGCACATCGCCGACTTCAAGCACCACCCGCGTTGGCGGATGCAGGTTCGCAACCGTCGCGCCGGCTTCGCGCGGCGCCGTGACCGTCGCGATGCCCGGTGCGTCAGCCATCGCAGGCGGCGCGGCGCGGCGAGACTGGCGCCGCTGCCACCACCGCCGCAGCGATGGCACGATCCCCTCGGGCAGGATCAAGATCGCCACGACCAGGATGAAGGCGACGATGCCGCGGCCGATCATCGCCTGCTCACCGCTGGTGAAGGCATAGAGCGACGCCGCGATGATCGCTGCACCGACGGCCGGCCCCAGCCAATGCCGCGCCCCACCCAACACGCTCATCAGCACGACGTAGAGCGGCACCGAGATCCCGAACGTCTCGCTGACGGTCAGGAACCCGACATAGATCGCATGAACGCCGCCGACCGCACCGGCGATCGCCGCCGACACGGCAAACGCGATCAGCTTGTAGCGGAACGTCGGAATGCCTTTGACCTCCGCCACATCCTCGTCGTCATGGATCGCGAACAGCCCCAGGCCCAGGCGCGAATGGGCGATGGCATATGTGATCGCCAGCGTGCCGACACACATGATGAGGCCCAGCAGGTAGATCGTGCCGGAAGGCGTCGGCATCAGGCGCGGCACCGAGACGCTGCTGGTCAGCACGCCGGCACCGCCGTCGATGGCGGTGTTAAGGATGATCGTGGCGACGACGAACGACACCGCCAGCGTCAGCAGCGCGAACAACTCGCCGCGCAACCGCTTGAGACGGAACACGACGGCACCAATGCCGAACGCAAGCGCCGCCGCCACCGCGGCGGCGGCCGGCAAGGTGACCAGGAATGGCACACCGAACTTGGTGCTCAGCGTCGCTGTCGTGTACATGCCGGCGCCGAAGAACGCGGCGTGGCCGAAGCTGAAATAACCGGCAAACCCGCTCAGGATGGCCCAGCTCGTGGCCAGCGAGATCCAGTAGAAGATCATGTACAGGAACGAGTCGTAGAAGGCCGGCAGCCCGGCCAGCGGCAACAGCGCCAACAGCCCCACGCCGGCCGCGACGCCCGCACCCGAGATCGTCCGTTGCGCGGTCATAGCCAGTCCGGCTGCCAGAGCAGCAGCACGATCAGCACCGAGAACGACACGACCGGCGCCCAGGCCGGGCTGAACGTCGCCATCGCCACCGATTCGGCCGCCCCGATCAGGACGCCCGCGGCGAGCGCGCCCAGCGGGTTGCCGAGGCGTCCGATGATGACCACCGCGAAGACGACGCCCAGCCAGGTCCAGATCTGCGACGGCGCCAGGGTCGAGATCAGGGCAATGAAGGCCCCGGCGACGCCGGCATAGGCGGCACAGACTCCCGACAGGACAAAGGCCAGGCCACGCCTATTGATCCCGAAGGCCACGGCGATCTCTGGATCCTCCGCTGCCGCCCGCAAGGCCTTGCCGACATACGTCCAGCGCAACCACGCCCAGGTGACCCAGGCCAGCGCAGCGGCCGCGATGCAGGCCAGGAGCTCGATGACCGGCACGTAGATCGGCCCCACCTTCAGGGAGGTGCTGGCGTAGTGCGTTTCAAAGCGGCGGAAATCGGCCGTCCAGATCCACTGCAGGGCCGATTCGATGATCACGCTGATACCGAAGGTCGCCAGCAGCGAGGTCAGCTCGGTGACCCTGAAATACAAGAAGACCGCGTGCTGCAGCACACCGAACACGAAGAACAGTGGCGCGATCAGCAGCACCGCCCACCACGGCGGCACGTGCCATACCGTGCCCAGGTGATAGACGAGATACGCCCCCAGGAACGCCAGCGCGAAGTGTGCCAGGTTGACCAGGCGCAACAGGCCCCAGCTCAGACTGAGACCCAATGCGACGAGGCCATACAGGCCACCCAGCAGCACGCCGGAGACCAGCGACTGACCGAGCAGCGTCATACTCGGCATGCAGTCCCCCACTTTGTCTCACGAGCCGCGACACCGACGGCGCGCAGGCACCGCCTGAGCCGTCGCACTACCGTTTGAGACCGCATCGCTGCTACGGCGCGATCAGCTTGACCCCGGGCGGTGCGAACTGGGTCGGCCAGACCACGACCCATTTCTTGTTCTGCACCTGCCGTACCATCTGCCCCGGCTCGCCGTGGTTGAAGGCGCCGTCGAAACGCTGCTTGCCAAAAACCGTATCGGCGCCGTTCTTCTTCAGCCATTGCGCCAGGACCTTGTCGTCGAGGCTCTTGGCACCGTTGACGGCCTGCTCCAACAGCTGCCACTGCGAATACATGCCGGCGCCCTGCGCATCCAGCTCGGCATAGGGCACGTTCGCCTTGGTCGCGCGCTCCTTGTACATCGCGGCGAGCTGCGGGACGTCGGCGCGGTCGGTGAACGGCGGCGCCGGCTCCAGGAACGTCGAGCTCAGCGCCAGATCGCCGTCTGGCGACAAGGCCAGCGGCCCTGGCGCGGGATAAAGGTGGAAGTGGCGCTTGGGCGTGTAGTCGAGCTTCTTCATTGCCTCCAGCAGCAGGTTGCTATCCAGGCCCAGCGCGCCCAGCCACAGGAAGTCGGCGTTGGCATCCTTGACCCGGGCCGCGATGGCACCGAAGTCGCGGGTGCCGAATTCGTATTCGAGGTAGAGCGCCACATTCAGGCCGCGCTCCTTCGCAACATCGCGCGTGCCCTCAGCCATGAACTGCGCCGATGGGAACTTGCTGGTCAGGATGGCGATGCTCTTGGGCGGCGTCGGCGTGCCGGCCATCGCGTCCAGAACGACCTTGGGATAGCTCTTGTTCGGCTCGGGACCGAACGGCGTGGCCGGAAATGCCATCTCGTAGGTCAGGTGCTTGGGAATGCCCATGCTGCTCTGCAGGAAGAGCTTCTGGTAGCGCTGCGCCACCCCCATGGCCGACAGGATCGGCGCCGTGGCATAGGGGCCGGTGATCAGCTCGACCTTGTCGACCGTGATCAGCTTTTCATACAGGCTGCGGGTGACCTCGGGCTTCGATTGATCGTCGAGCAACACCCATTCCACCGGCCGCCCCAGCAGGCCGTTGCGGCTGTTGATCAGCTCGACGGCGATTTCGCCCGCGATCTTGTGGACGATCCCGGTCTGCGCCAGCGGTCCGGTCAGCGACAGCGTGCTGCCGACCCGGACCGGCTGCCCCGAGGGCGCGGCACGCCCGGCACTGGCGAGACCTGCCGATAGCGCGCCGGCCATGCCGGCCAACACATGGCGACGCCGCCACGGCCGCGTGATCCTGGTCATCGTTTCCCCCTAAGGCTTGTCTTGCTCGTTCTGTCGCATGGTGCAGCGTTGTTTTCGATTTGTAAATCGAAAATCGATATTCTAAAATAAAATCGAACATGGCGTTGCATGGATTGGAATCAGCCAGTGGCCCACACGCAGCACGCCAAGACCCTTGCGGAACAGGTTCATCACCGTATCCGCGCCGATATCCTGGCCGGACGGCTGCTGCCCGGTCAGCGGCTCAAGCTGGCATTGCTGTGCGAGGAGCACGGGGTCAGCCTCAGCATCGTGCGCGAGGCGCTGACCCGGCTGGCGGCGGAAAGGCTTGTCCGTGCCCAACCGCAGCAGGGTTTCGCCGTGGCTGCCCTATCGGCCGCCGAGCTGCGCGACCTTACCTTCGTACGCATCTCGATCGAGAGCGTGGCACTGCGGCGGTCGATCGACCTAGGTGGCGTCGAGTGGGAAGCCCGTTTGCTGGCCGCGCACCATCGGCTTGCCAACACACCGGTGCATACGACCGAAGAACCCAAACGATTGAGTGAAGCCTATACCGAGGCACACGCGCTCTTCCACGAGGCGCTGACGGCTGCCTGTGGCAGTCCCTGGCTTTGCGACCTGCAGCGCTCGCTGTACGACAACTCCGAGCTTTACCGGCGGCTCTCCTATCTGATCACGCCGCGGCGGCGCAACAAGGCGGCCGAGCATCGCCTGCTGATGGACGCCGCCTTGGCGCGCGACAGCGACCGCGCCGTCGCGCTGCTGACCGAGCACTATGAAAGCACGACGCACACCCTGATCGAGTCCGGCATCCTCGAACGGCAAGGCGTCGGCGACGCGGCCTGATCGCTATCCCTGCCTGACCTGACGGTCAGCGCTACCCGGCTCGAAGCTTGCCACCGTGGCATCGTAGCTCGGGTGCAATGAGCCCATCCAGCGGTCCCAGAACGAGAATGTGTGGGCGAAATTGTAGCGGAAATAGCCGTGATGCTGGTCGTGGAACACGGTACTGGCCAGCGGCCATGGCGACCGCCCCAGCGGCGAGGCGAAATGCTCGTAGCCGGCGTGGCCCAGCATGCCGCTGATCTGGTCATAGACCTTCTGTGCCACCAGCATCTGCCATGGAATCGGCAGCACGAACACGATGACGAAATAGTAGAGCTGGTTCAGCAGCGCCTCGACAACGGTCTCGTGGTGGTTCGTCCAGCACGTGGGCGCCACACTCTTATGGTGCAGCGCGTGAAACCGATACATCGGACGCCAGTGCAGCAGGCGATGCACCCAGTAGAACCAGGCATCGTAGAGAACGATCGAAATCCCCAGCAGCAGCGGGCTCGACCACCACGACAACGGCCACGGCGTCAGTCCCCAGCCCTGCCACTGGGCGAAGAGGCCGCCAGCGAAGCACAGCGACAAGGTCAGGATCGAGCCGGGAGCGTAGGCAAGCTCCTGCCACTTGCGCGAATTGACGCGATGCTTCTGCACCTTACGTTCGGGGTGCCGCGCATTCATGACCTCGAAAAAGAGGCCGGTGCCCAGCAGGATCGCGACGATCACCGCGATGACGACGCCGAACAGCACCAGGAAATCCAGCAGCCCTGCCCCTGGAGACATCGCACGCAATAGGCGCTCTACCATTGTCGCTGTCCGATCGCCGTTGTGGCTGCTCTCTACGCCACCTGCAGGCGTTCACGCCGAAGCGCCGCCAGCCAATCCGGCTGCCGCTCCCGCTCGATCCGCTGATCCAGCTCGGAGATCACGAACTGCGCGAACGTACCGAGATGCAGATAGACCACCATCATCATGACCACGTATTCCAGCGCCGCAGGATTTTGCCGCGCGCACTCGATGAACGTGCTCCAGAAATGCCGCCGCAGATCGGGGCGACGCACTGTCATGCGCCACATGACGCGCCCCAGGACCTTCAGGTCCTTCAATCGTCCTTTCAATGACCCCGGCCCCGTGCCGTGGTTTGGGCGCCGCAATTCCCGGCCGACGAAGCGGACGCGCGCGAAGAAGACGGCGGGATCATAGACGCGCTGCAGGACGGCCTTGTAGTCGGCCAGCACTTCATGCCGCGGCCGGCGCGTCATGAAGTTCAGTCCGGCGGTGCATTGATCGGCCTCGTCGGTCCAGACATCCGTCAATAGTCGCCCTTCCTTCTCCAGCCGACGGGTGAGCTGGGTATTGGGCAAGGCCGTCAGCAGGCCGACCATGCACCAGGGTATGCTGGTGGCCTCGATGCAATCAATCATGCCTTCGGCGACGTTGGCCTTCTCGGTATCGAAGCCCACGATGAAACCTGCCGTCACGAACATGCCGGCGTGGTAGATCCTGTGCACGCTCTCCGCGAGGCTGCGCCGGGTGTTCTGCTTCTTTTGGGCCGACACCAGCGTATCGGTGTCGGGACTCTCGATGCCGACGAAGACCAGAAAGAAGTTTGCGTCGCGCATCATCTGCAGAAGCTGCGCATCGTCGGCCAAGTTGATCGATGCCTCGGTCGAGAACTTGAAAGGATAGCCGCGTTCGCGCTGCCAGTCGCGCAGGGCTGGCAGGAAAATCTTCAGCGCCTTCTTGTTGCCGATGAGGTTGTCGTCGACGAAGTCGACATGGCCGCGGTAACCGGTCTGGTAGAGTGCATCGAGCTCGGCGAGCATTTGCGCGTTGGTCTTTGACCGCGGTACCCGGCCGTAGAGCTCGATGATGTCGCAGAACTCGCAGTTGAACGGACAGCCGCGCGAGAATTGCACGCCGATATAAAGATAGTGCTCAGGCTTGAGCAAATCGAAACGGGGGATCGGGCTCTTGGTGACATCGACCTTGAACTTCTCGGCCTGGAACCGACCTTCCCTGGCACCGCCACTCCACGCCTCGATGAATTTGTCGATGATACCCTCGGCTTCTCCCAGAACGAGAAAGTTGGCCCGCTCGTAGATCTCCGGCACCGACGTCGCATCCGGACCGCCGACCGCCACGGGCTTGCCACGCTGGCGGCACATATCGATGAGCACCAACGTATCCGGTCGCTGCGGCAGCATCCCGCCGGTCATCACCATGTCGGCCCATTCGAAATCGGCCGGCGTCAGTTCTTCGGCATTGCGATTCACCAGCCGGATATTCCACGTCGTCGGCAGCAATGCGGCGAGCGTAATCAGTCCCAGCGGTGGCGCCGGACAGCGCGCGCCCCAGAGGTCGCAGGCGGCCTGGAGGCTCCAGAACGAGTTGGGGTTGAAGCGCGGAAACACCATGAGGACGTTCGGTGCCATCATTCCAGTCCCTGTGGCGCCGACGCATGGCGCGTGGTGAGCGAACTTCCTCTCGTCGGCCTGCCCTCAGCCGACCCGGCTTGTACGATCATTGTACGGGCTTTCGTGGACGCTGAACACCTGCGGCATGCGTTGCGGTGTGGTGAAACAAGCCGCTCAGGCTGAATTTTCCTCACGCGTGCGAACCACTCTGTCCAGTGCCGCCAGGACCATGTCAGCCATCTCGTGCAGGGCGCAGTCCTGCTGGTCACCCCGGAGCCAGGCGCCATGGCGCAGGCCCATGACGAAAAAATCGGTCCGCGGGTCGGGAAAGGGATCCGCCAGCGCCGGCATGGTCGGCACGTGATCACCATAGAAAGCGAAGACCGCCGGCCGTCCCAGCTGCTCGAGCCCGGCAACGATGCGAGCGATCATCCGATCGGCATTACGCAGGTGGTGAACGTACTGGTCGACGGGCGAGTCGATGCCCGGCAATCGGCCCTTGTTCCATGGATTGTGGTTCTCCATGGTGGCGATCATGCTGAAGAAAGGCCGCGGCTCGGCCGCCGCCATCGCCAGCACCCGCTCGGCCAGCGCGATGTCAGGCACATAGTAGCCATCGCGCGGCACACCGTCGAAGTCCGTCTCCCCCAGCAGCTGGTCGAACCCCAGCTGCGGCAACGCGCGGCGGCGGTTGAAAAAGTCCAGGTCGAACGGGTGAACGAACACGGTCGAGAAACCGGCCTCGCGCAGATGGTGCGCCAGCGTCCGCGGCGGGTGTCGCAAACGCAGGTACGGGTGCAACGCATCCAGCCCGAAAGAGCCGAGCGGATGACCGGCCAGAAAAGCGAACTCCGACCGCAGCGTCCACGCACCCTGGACCGGCACTTTGACCCGCCCATGAACCACGGCGTGGTCCCGGGCATTCTGAAGCCCTGGCAGGTCCACGTCATGCAGGCCCGCTGCCCGCAGATCCACGAAGGACTCCGACTGCACCGCGATCACGATCGGCGACGGCTGCGGTGGCCGCGCATTCGCTGCGGAGACAACGGAAGGCCATGAGCGTGCGCTGTTCAACGACTGTCGCCATCCGATCAAACCGGCCGCAAGCGATGCCACAAGCCCGAGTTCTCTCACATGGCGCGTCGAATCTGCCGGGATCATGCGGCGATGGACGGCCATGGTGAACCAGGACGGCAGCGGTCCGCGGGCGATCCAGCCGATGATGGCGGCCAGAACGACGGCTCCCGGAACAGCCCAATTCCAGAAGCGGCCTTCCGGCAGAATTGACGGCTCCACGAGGCCGCACCAGAGGGCAATAATTCCCAACAGCACGGCGATGCCGACGTAGAAGAGCGGATGTGTCAGGAAGTCGGCCTGATATAGCCGGGGATGGCGCAGGATCTGGGGGATCAGCGCAAAATCCACGAAGTTGAGCGGCTCCTGGACGTTGCGGAACTTGTAGTTCGAGATCAGCACCACGATCCCGAACGTGATGAGCGCCGCGTGGGCTGAGAAGATCGGGCGCCAGGACGCCGCGAACCACACCGCATAGAGCAGCGTCAGGGTGAGCGCTGCCGTCAGGATGGCCCAGACCGGACGGCCGAAGAAGCGGCCGCGCGGCACAGCCAACGCGTCCACGAACAGAGCTACAAGCAGGTAGAGGACGAAATATGCGGCAAACAGCAAGGGTGGCTGCCTCCGGCGGCCGCGGTGACCCGGTACGGCACCCGCGTACCGCCAGCGGGACGCATAGAGTCACAGGATGACGGCCGACGCAACCCCGAGGTGCGGGCATACAGTGACAAATCGCCTCGGAGCCGCTAAGAGCGGACGCCATCTGCGGGGATACTCGGGGAAGTCCAGAGAGAGGTCATGGTTCAGCAAAGCGCCGGTCAGCAAGAGCGCAAGACACCGTTGCACGTACTCTTCCTGCAGGGGCCAACATCGTTCTACATGGAGCAGGTTGCGCGGCAGCTGATCGCCCGCGGGCATCGCGCATCGCGCATCAACCTCCATTTCGGGGACCGGTTTTTCTGGCGCCTGCCGGCGACGAACTACCGCGGGTCGCTCGAGGATTGGCGGGCCTTTATTGCCCGTTTTCTCGATGCCAATCCCATCACGCATCTCTTCCTGCTGGGCGATCGCCGCCCCTACCATCGCATCGCCATCGAGGAAGCCCGCCGGCGCGGCGCCGAAATCATCTGCTCGGAACTCGGCTACCTGCGCCCCGACTGGCTGGTGCTCGAGCGCGATGGCATGAGCACCTATTCGCGCATGCCGCGCGAGCCCGACACGATCCGCACCCTGGCGCAACGCTTCGATCCGCCGGATCCCACGATCCGCTGTACGACGCCCTTCTGGCGACTGGCCGTAACGGACATCGTCTACACCATCGGCGAGGTCTTCTTCCGGCTGCACCATCCCCACTACAAGCGTCACGCCATCTATCATCCGTTTGCCGAATATGCCGGCTGGATCCGACGATGGTTTCTGTCGTCGTTCGAGAAGCGGCGTACGGCGCAAGCCCTGGCGACGCTCAGCGCGACGCCAGCCCCCACATTCGTCTTCCCACTGCAACTGTCGACCGATTTTCAGATCCGCGATCACTCGCCCTATCCGGACATGCCGTCGGCGGCGGACGAAATCATCACCTCCTTCGCAGCCCACGCACCGGCTGCCGCGCGCCTGGTGGTCAAGGTCCATCCCCTGGACAGCGGACTCACCGCATGGCGCGAGGTCATCACGACGATGGCCGAACGTCATGGCGTTGGCGATCGGGTATTCTACGTGGACGGTGGTGACATCGGGCAGATGTTGCACGGCGCCGAGGGATGCGTCCTGGTGAACAGCACCGTGGGTCTGTTCGCATTGCAACAGGGTTGCCCCCTCAAGGTCATGGGCAACGCGATCTTCGATGTGCCGGGCATGACCTTCCAGGGCCCCCTGGATACCTTCTGGTCGAAATCGACACCGCCCGATATGGATCTGGTCCGCGACTTCGTGCGCCTGCTGGCCGGCGCGCTCCACATACGCGGTGGCTACTACACCAAAGAAGCGCTTGCCTTGGCCGTCCCGGCGACCGTGCAGCGGCTGGAGGAAGGCCTGCCCTGGTTGCCGCCCCGCAACACCGATTCCGCGGCGCGCTGATGAGCCGCACCGTCGTGATCACCGGTGCATCCAGCGGTATCGGCCGCGCGCTGGCCCTGAACTACGCCGGCAAGGATACGACACTGGGTCTTCTGGGCCGCGATGTCGCCCGGCTCGACGCCATTGCGCAAGCGTGCCGCGAGCGCGGTGCAACGGTGGAAACCGCAGCGATCGACGGACGTGATGCCGACGCGACAACGGCGTGGCTGCAGGCCTTCGACAGCCGCCATCCCGTCGACCTCCTGATCGCCAATGCCGGCATCCTGTCCGGCATCGAGCCGCAAAGCCGCACGGAGCCAGTGGCCGCGGCACTGCGGGTCGTCGATGTGAACCTCAAGGGCACGATGATCGCCGTTGCGGCCCTGATCGATCGCATGCAGGCGCGTCGTCGCGGCCATCTGGCATTGATCAGCTCACTGGCTGGCCTGGCGCCGCAACCAGACCTGCCCTCCTACAGCGCCAGCAAGGCCGCGCTGGTCTCCTATGGGACAGCCCTGCGGATTCGCCTGCGATCGCGCGGGATCGCCATCAGCGTGGTGTGCCCGGGCTATGTCGAAACGCCGATGGCGGACCAGCAGCGCAGCGCCAAGCCCTTCTCCTGGCCCGCCGACAAGGCAGCCGATTACATTCGTCGCCGTCTGGATAGACGCAGTCGCCTGATTGCTTTCCCGTGGCAACTGGTGTTCGGCATCCGCCTGCTGGCGCTGCTGCCCGTGACCCTGCAGGATTGGATCCTGAGTGGCTTTCGTGCCGACGTGGCGCCCAGCGAAAGCGCCCAGCGTCAGGACTCGGACAGTTCGTCCTAACTGCCGACCTGGGCCAACCCCATGGCCAGCGGCGCTTCCTTGCGCAGGCGCGACAGTTCACGCGCTGTCAGGTCAACCGCCGTTTCGATCTGCTGTGCGGTGTGGCGCGCCGTGATGAAAAACCGCAAGCGTCCCTGCTTCTCGCCGACGGCCGGGAAAATGATCGGCACCACATAGAGCCCTAGTTGCAGCAGCCGGTTGGCCAGCAGCACGGTGGTCAGTGTGTCGCCGGTCATGACCGAGACCACCGACGCGCCGATGCTCATTCCAACATCAAGGCCGGCGGCGCGCGCCCGCTGCAGGAACAGCGCGCCGTTGGCGCGCAGCGCGGCCACCCGTCCCGGCTCCTGTTCGAGGATCTGCAAAGCCGCCAGTGCCGCCGCCGCCATGGCAGGCGGCATGCCGACGCTATACAGGAAGCCCGGGGCCTGCAGCTTGAGATACTCGATCAGCGGCCGGCTGCCCGCGATGTAACCGCCCGTCGACGCAAACGCCTTGCTGAGCGTGCCCATCCAGATCTCGACTTCCGTCGGATCGATGTCCTGTTCCTCGGCGATGCCTCTGCCATGCTCGCCCAGGACGCCGTCCGAGTGCGCCTCGTCAACCATCAACCATGCATCATGGCGGCGCTTGATCGGCAACAGGCGGCGCATGTCGGGGATATCGCCGTCCATGCTGTAGAGACCTTCGACCACGATCATCGCCCGACGATGCCGCGGCCTGTGCTCACGCAACAGAATCTCGAGGGCATCCAGATCGTTGTGCGGGAACACGACAACCGTCGCCCCTGAGAGCTTGGCGCCCTCCAGGATGCTGTTATGCGACAAGGCGTCGGCGATGATGAGATCTTTCTTGTTCAGCAGGCACCCGATCACCGTGACGTTGGTGGCATGCCCGCTAACGAAGCACAGCGCATCCTCGGTGCCATGCAGCTTGGCCAGCGCCGCTTCCAGTTCGCGGTAGATCGGACGTTCGCCGGCTGTCGGGCGACTGGCGCCCACCGACGTGCCATAGCGGTCAATGGCCTCCTTGGCCGCCGCAACAACCCGGCGATCGCCATTGAGTGCCAGGTAGTCGTAAGTCGAGAAGTTGACTGCGTGACGACCGTCGACGACCGTTGTGTCGGCCGCCCGCCCTTCATGCATGCGAAAGAGCGGCACCTCGATCTTCAGCATATCGGCAGCCGCGCGCTGCACGCGCAACGCCTGGTATTCCGGCAATGCGGCGAAATCCGCAGCGCGCCGCCCCGCCGCCAGCGGCGACGTACGCCGCGGCGCGGCTTTCTCTGCCGCCGGTGCGGCTGATGTCGTCCGCAGTCTGTCGAGCAGCTTATCTGCGACAGCCCGTTTCGATAGTGAGGTCGGTGCGGCGCCGTCGTTCACAAAACACCATCCACGCTCTTGGCACGCTGCGCAACAGCAGCTGCTGCTGCGGCGATCTCGGCATCCGAGGCCATGTCAGGGACGCTGACGTGGCCCTGCGTCAATGCCGACATCTGGCCCGACATTAGCGCTTTCTCCTGATTGCGCAACATCGAAGCCAGCCGCTTGCTGATGTCGATTACGGTCAAGCTGCTGGTTAGCGACATGAGGGGAATCTCGATTCCCATCGTCTCCTCGACCGCGGTCCGCAGCTCCAGCATCATCAGCGAGTCCATGCCGAACTCCGACAAGGCCCGGTTGCGGTCGACATCCGCCGTCGGCAACCGCAGTGTGCGCGTGATGTTGGAGACGACGATGTCAGCCAGTTTGTCCTGCACCTCGGATTCAGGCAGCTCGCGCAGCATGCGCAATAGTTCTTCGGCGGCCATGGACGTGCCGTCGGCGGCGGCATCCTTCAGATGCAGATCCTCGAAGAGTGGCGTACGCGCAAGCACCAGTTCCTTGCGCGCTAAAGACCAGTCGATGCGCGCATAACCCAGTGCGGCGCCAGCGACGTCGCGACCATCGCGTGCCAGCAGCAGGTCGAGGCCGGCCAGTGCCTCCATCGCCGCGAGCGCACTGCCGCCCAGCCGCTGAGCCAGTGCGCGGTTGACGTTGGCATTGCGCGCCAGATAGCCGACATCGCCGATGGCACCCCATGATACGGCCAGCGCCGGCAGACCTTCGGCGCGACGCCGTTGCGCCAGTCCCTCGAGGAAGGCGTTGGCGGCGACATAGTTGGTCTGGCCAGGATTACCGATCAGGATCGTCGCCGATGAGAACAACACGAAGCAGTCGAGATCGAAACGGCGTGTGAGCTGGTCCAGGTTGTGTGCCCCGGCGACCTTAGGCCGCAGCACGGCGTCCATGCGCGACCGATCGAGGTCCTTGCCCAGCGCATCGTCGATGACCATCGCCGTATGGAAGACGCCCTTGAGTGGGGTCTTGTCACCCTCAAGGCTGACCAGATAGCGCTCCAGTGCAGTCCGATCGGTAACGTCAACGGCAACAAGATCGACGCGAACGCCCTTCTCCTTGAGATCCGCGATCACGGCCGTTGCATCGGCACTCGGCTTGGCCGAACGCCCCATCAACGCGAGATGTCGGGCGCCTTTGGCGGCGAGCCACTGCGCGGTCGCGAGACCGAAGCCACCCAGTCCACCGACGATCAGGTAGCGTCCCTTCGGCTCGACCCTGAACGGACGGGCGATGGCCTCCCGCTGCGGCACGATTTTCGGCGGCTGGACGAGGACCTTGCCAATGTGACCCGACCGCTGCATCAGGCGGAACGCCTTGGCCGCGTCATCCGCCTCGAAGATGCGATATGGCAACGGCACCAGCTCGCCGCTGGCGAACAACGCCATCAGCTCGCCGAACAGCCGTTCGACGACAGCACGGTTGTGGCTGAGCAGCTGATCGGCGTCGATGCCGAAATACGAGAGGTTGTTGCGAAACGGCCGCAGCCCGAGATGGCGATTGGTGTAGTAGTCGCGCTTGCCCAACTCGAGGAAGCGGCCGAACGGCTTGAGGCAGTCGACCGACCGCTCCATCGCCTCGGCGGCCAGCGAGTTGAGGACCACATCGACGCCGACGCCGCCAGTGATCCGGCGAACATCGTCGACAAAGGCCAGGCTGCGCGAGTCCAGGACATGATCGGCCCCCAGCTCGCGCAGCAGCGTGCGGCGGTCGGGCGATCCGGCCGTGGCGATGACTTTGGCGCCACGCAGCTTGGCGATCTGCAGTGCCGCCAGACCGACACCGCCGGCGCCGCCATGCACGAGCACGGTCTCTCCTGTTTCCAGGCGCGCCAGATGCACCATGGCATAGTACGCCGTCAGGAAGGCAACTGGCAGGGTCGCCGCCGCCTCCGCCGAAATCCCATCCGGGATTCGGGCCACAGTGTGGGTGGCGACCGTGACGTGACTGGCGAACGCGTCGGCGGCAAACGCCACGACGCGATCACCGGCCTTGAGATGGGTTACCGCCGACCCCACGGCGGTGACGACACCGGCGCACTCCATGCCGATGGTCGGTCCGGTGAAACCGTTCTCCAGCGCCTCGTCCGGCAACAGGCCGAGGCTCCACATCACGTCGCGGAAATTGAGGCCGGTCGCCGACACCGCGATCTCGACCTCGCCCGCCGCCGGCGCACGACGCGATACCGTTCGCCAGACGAAGCCATCGGACTGCCCGGAACGATCAATCACGAGGCGCAGCGCAGATTCCGTCCCGGCCGGAACGGCATCCTGCTCGGGCAGCACGCCGCCGCGCAGCACGCGCAGCGCCATACGCCCTTGCGCATTCAGCCGCACTTCGCGTTCGACCGTGATGTGGGAGATCGCATCCGAGACTCGTGTCGCGGCGATGTCCGTGGCGAGCGACGGATCCACGTCGAGGCAGCGCACCTCGACGCCCGGGAACTCGTTCTGCAGCACGCGCGCAGCAGCCCACAATCCGGTCTGGGTGGGATTGGGCGCTGTGCCGTCGACGATGCCGCTCACGGCGCCGGTGCACACGATCCACAGGCGCACGCTGCCGGCACTCTCCACTGCCTGCGCCAGGTTGATCATCGCGATCGAACGGCGTGACAGCGCCACCACCGGCTCCGCCGCCGGCGTTCGATCCGCGGCGACGAAAATGATATCGGTGATCGCGCTGTCGGCGCCAAGGTCGGCGATCGCACCGGCGGCCGCCTCCGACTCGCGCAGATCGATCACACGCACGCGGCGCGTGCCGCGCGCAAGATGCGTGCCTTCGCTGGAACGCAGCGGCACGACACGGCCGGTACCAGCCAGTCGCGACTGCAGCAGGTCGGCCAGCACATGGCTGTCGGCCGTGGCATCGGCGACCACGATCATCGAGCGGGCACCGACATCGCGCGGCGCGTCCAGGGCGCCGCTGCGGCCCGTGGCAACGCCACTCACCAGCAGGCCCGCCGCCGCCTCGCCACCCAGCGCCTGGACGGTCACCGCCTTGAGGCCTGCCGATTCGAGCGCCTGCTGCCAATCACGCTCGGCCAGGATCGCGCCGACCGGGAAATCGGGATTGACCGATCCCACCCACCAGGCCGACCGCTGTCCATGAACGACGTCGGCAAAGAAGCTGGGTGATGGTTCGGCCGCGATCAGGGCACCGCCGCGACGGATCGCCTGCGCCAGGAAATCGAGCTTGCCGGGCGCCACGGCGATGTGGTGCAGCGCGCCGGCGCACAGCATGAGATCGTACCCACCGCCAGCAGCGTCCAGCGCCTCGTCCCACTCCATGACATGGATCTGCGCCGCCGCCGCATCGGACAAGCCGAGCTGCGCCGTCTTCAGGCGATCAGCGTCCATGTCGGTGGCCACGATCCGCCCATGCAGCGCCGCAACGGCGGGCGCCAGCCTGACCGCCAGCGGCAGGTTGGTGGCTCCCACGACCAGCACGCGCAGCGGACTGGCCGCTGGCCAGCGGGCGAGCAGATCACTCGCCGTGCGCTGCACGACGTGAGCCAGCCTCACGATCGCGGGCGAACCGCTCTCGAGATGCTCAAGGACCGCCTGTCCGTAGCCGCCGGCACCGTCAATACCGTCGCGCAGCAGCCGGGGCAGGATTTCCGGCAACCGGGCGAGGCACGTCGCTTCGGCGATCCATGCCGGATATCGGCTCATCAGGATGTTGACGAGTTCGGATATCGCCGGAAAGTCCGGCGCATCGCTCAGCGTCCAGCCGCCGTCACTCTCCGATGCGAGTCCGGCGTCGGAGAGTTCCGTCAGCATCCGCGCCATCAGCGGCCACGACGCCATCGAGACCTGGCCGCTGGCCACCAGCTCCGGAACCACCGCGGCGTTGGTCCCGATCACCTCCTTGAGTGCCAGATAGGCGGCGGCGCGGGCGCCGACCTCCAGCACGAGCGACACGTCGCGCGCCGCTTCAACGTCGTTCACGCTGCGCGCGGTGTCGGCCAGGGCCGCCGCCGGACCGCCGGCATGGACATGCGCTGCCGCTGAGGGTTGCGCCCGCTCGTGCAGGCGCACGAAACCGGTCCGATAGGCGAGGCTATCGGGCATCTCACGCACGGCGCGTGGCGCCGTACGAAAACGCACCTGCGATGCCTGCACGACGACATTGCCGGCGGCATCGAACAGCATGAAGTCAGCGACCCGCGAGCGGGCTGTCGCCAGCGTAATGCGGCAGCGACCGGTCGCAATCGGTGCGCCGGGCCGGAAGACGCGCAGCGACCCCACGCGCACCGGCAGGAAGCGTGCGTCGGGCGCCAGGTCGGCGTCCATCTCTGCCAACGCGAACGAAACGTGGAAGGCCGAATCGAGGATCGTAGGATCCACGAGCAGATTTTCGGCAATCGGCCGGGCCGCGACGAATGTCCCACGCGCCCGGCGATCGTCGACGACGTCGATCGAATCGACCTTGCGGAAAGCCGGCCCGTACATGAGGCCCCGGCGTCGTGCCAACGCATAGAGACGGTCGGCGTCGAACACGTCGCACGCCGGATCCGACAGCGGATCGGCAACCACGTCGCTCACCGGCGCCTGGGCGATGGTGGCCTTCACGTGCAGCGACCAGTCGTCCTCGCCCGGCCGCGGCCGCGAGCGGATTTCCAGCACGCCGGTGTCGTGTGACACGCGGGTCATCACCTCGAAGGAGCGCTCGGAATCGAACACCAGCGGCTGCAGGATCTCGAGGTCACGAACCTCCAGCGCTTCCTGGTCGAACGTCTCGCGCGCGGCGGCCAGCGCCATTTCGATGAACCCGGCAGCCGGGAACACAGCCGCGTCTTCGACGCGGTGATCGTCGAGCCATGGGAAGAGCCCAGGATCGATCGCCGTGTACCATTCATGTGACTGCGCGCGCACGCTGGATCCCAGCAGTGGATGCGGCAGCGCGGCATAGGTGCGGAAGGCCTCGCCGGTGTCGGGGAATCCGATCTGGCGGCGCTGCCAGGCGTAGTTCGGCAGTTCGGCCGTCGGTTGCACGCGCGGGCCCACGAAGCAATCAAGATCGACACGGCCACCGACCACCAATGTGCGCGCTACCGTGGCCTGGATCTCGTCGGCCTGTTCCTTGCCGTCGCGGCCCAGCGTATCGATCACCGCGCCGTCGATGCTCTGGCGGCGCAACGAGTCGTTCAGATAGCCGCCCAACACCTGCCGCGCGCTGACCTCGACCAGGATGCGCACGCCGCGCTGGCCGACACTGCGCAGGCCGGCTTCGAACGCCACCGGCCGCCGTACATTGCGCCACCAGTAGTCGGCGTTGAGGGTTGTACCGTCGATCTCCTCGCCGGTCACTGTCGAGATCAGCGGAATGCGTGTGGCCGACGGCTTGATGGTGGCCAGTTCCTCCAGCAGGCGATCGCGAATCGGATCGACCAGGGCACAGTGGAACGGATAGTCGAGGTCCAACCGCTTGACGCCCCAGCGCTCCTGCTCGGCGTACTTGATGAACGCCTCGAGCGCCGCATTCGGACCAGCCACCGTCACGCTGCGGGCGCTGTTGATGGCGGCGGTCTCCAGTCCGTCGAATGTCTGGCGCTCCAGCAGCGCCTGCATCTCGGTCGCCGAGACCAGGACGGCGGCCATGCCGCCCTGGTACCGCGTGATCTCCTGCAACTGGCTGCGCGCCAGCACGACGCGGATGGCACCCTCGAGATCGAGGCTGCCGGCGCACCAGGCGGCACCGATCTCGCCGACGCTGTGTCCGATGGCCACCGACGGCTTCAATCCGTGCGCCGCCAGCGCCTCGACGGTCGCGACCTGCAGCGCCAGGATCAGCGGCTGCGCGCGGCTGGCGCGGCGGATGTCGACCGCAAGCTCCGACGACTGCAGGGCCTCGACCGCCGACCAGCCGGCCATGTCCTTGAACCGTGCATCGAAGGCCCTCAGCGCATCGCGAAAGGCGGCATTGCTCTGGTAGGCGGCCAGCCCCATGCCGGCCCATTGCGTACCGTTGCCGGCAAAGACGAAGCCGACATCCAGGTCGCTGCCCAATGCCTTGCCGCGCCAAACGGCCGGTACGGCTTCGCCGTTGACGTGCGCGCTCAACGCGGCGCGCGGATCGCCGCCGGCAACAACCATGCGCTCGGGCAACAGGTCGCGCGTATGCGCTGCCGCATTGGCGACGGCATGGGCTTCGGCACGGTTGCCCTTGGGCAGGCGCGTTGCGTAACGATCGGCCAGCGCCTTGAGCGCATCGGCGCCGTAGGCCGACAGGATCAACGGCGTCGGCGCCGCGCCGTTCGCCTTGGCCTTCTCCGCCGCCTTGCGGTCGGCCTCGCGCAGCACGACGTGCGCGTTGGCACCGCCGAAGCCGAAGGAGTTGATGCCGGCGTGGCGCAGTCCCTTGCCCTTCGCCAACGGTGTAGGCTGGGCCGCGACCTGAAGATTCAGCTCCGCGAAACGGATATCCGGATTGGGTTCGTTGAAATGCAACGACGGCGGCAGCACGCCTTCGTTCAGCGCCATGATCGACTTGATCACGCCGGCCAGACCGGAGCCTGGCTCGAGGTGGCCGATATTGGTCTTCACCGAGCCGATCGGCAGGGGCGCCGATCGCTTCTGCCCGAGGATCGTGCCCAGCGCTTCCGCTTCGGCCGGATCGCCCACCCGCGTGCCGGTGCCATGCGCCTCGATGAAGGCGATGTCGTCGGCGGCGATATTGCTCTCGCTGTAGACCTGGTCGAGCAGCGCCGCCTGGGCGTCGGACGACGGCAGGGACAGGCCCGTCGTGCGGCCATCCTGGTTGATGCCCGAGCCAACGACCATGGCGTGGACGCGATCGCCGTTGCGCTCGGCCGCATCGGCCGCGCGCAGCACCAGCGCCAATGCACCTTCGGCCCGCACGTAGCCGTCGCCCGACGCATCGAATGCCTTGCACAGGCCCGATGGCGACAGCATCGAGGCGCGCGCGAAACCGACGAACGAGAACGGCGACAGCAGCAAGTTGACGCCACCCACGATGGCCGTGTCGATCTTGCCATCGCGGATCGCATCGAGCGCCACGTGCATGGCGACCAGCGACGAGGAGCACGCGGTGTCGACCGTGAAGCTGGGGCCGCGCAGGTCGAAAACGTAGGACAGGCGGTTGGAGATGATGCTCAGCGTGTTGCCGGTCATCATGTGCACGTCGACCGCGCTGGGGTCGAACATGAAGCGGGTCGCGTAGTCGGATGACGACGCCCCGACATAAACGCCGGTGCGGCTGCCGGCCAGCTGTGAGGGCCGCAGCCCGGCATGCTCGACCGCCTCGTAGACGACCTGCAGCAGATGCCGCTGCTGCGGGTCCATCTGCGCCGCCTCGCGCGGGCTGATGCCGAATACCGCCGGGTCGAACGACCAGACGTCGTCAAGCACGCCGGCGGCAAAAGTGTAGGTGCGCCCCGGAATGTCGGCGCTGGCCTTGGGATGGTAGAACGTGTCGAGCGGAAAGCGATCGGCCGGTACGCGCGTGACAGCACACCGCCCTTCCGACAACAGCCGCCAGAAGGCTTGACGATCGGACGCTCCGGGAACCCGTAGCGCGTAACCAATGACAGCAACCTGGCGTTGCTTCGACGTGCGATCTGTTTTTTTTCTCACGATCGCTCCAAATCTGTCGGCGCCATTCGAAGTCCGCTATCAGGCGCCCCCGCGATGGATGCAGTTTTAAGAATGCAGTTGCGGGGTGCAAAAAATGTGCAAGCCGGATTCGTCATAGACCACTTTCGTGGTGCAAGTCATTTGTAATCTTGTGTAATCCTTGGGCCTTTTGGCGAAGCGCTGAACAAACAATTCAGGCTGTTGACAGGCTTTTTTATATTTTTTTGGCAGCATACTGGTTGTAGCATTATGGACAATATTCGCCCGTGAGGAGTTCCTCCACGGCGCGGATGTGATCTGACCACGGCATCGCCCGGTACACGCGGGCGCGTTGTCGTGCGGCGTCGCGTCGCGGCGAGTCATGTGCGTAATCATCCAGCGCGGCGATCCAACCGGGCCCGTCGAGAGGATCGACATAATCTGCGGCAGCAGCCCCCACTTCACGGTGCGCGCCGATATCCGAGGCGATGACGGGCACACCCAGAGCCAGGGCCTCGACCACCGGCAGCCCGAACCCTTCGACCAGGGACGGCGCCAGCAAGGCGCGCGCACCGCGCAATAGGGCCGCCAGGGACGCATCCCCCAGTTCGGCGACCTCGACCACCGAGGGAGCGATCGCGCTGCAGCGGTCCAGCAGATCGAAGGCGTTTTCGCTCTCCCAGCCGCGCCGGCCCACGATCACCAGCCGTGCGGGCGGCGCATGGCCGTCCTGTGTCCATTGCCGCCACACCTGCAGCAGGAAGGCGATGTTCTTGCGCGCCTCGATGGTCCCCACGGCCACGAAGTAGGGCACCGCCACCGCCTCCGGCGACGGGCCGTCCCGGCCGGCCAGGAAGACGTCCTCGATGCCCAGCGGCACCACGGCGCTGCGGGGCTGTGGCCAATCTGTGGCCGCGAGATGGGTGTGCCAGGCATCGCCCGTCATCCGGGAATTGAAGATCACGAGGTCGGCGGCATGGGCCAGGGTCTGCATACGGCGATGGTGGTGGGCATCCTCGCCGGGCAGGAAGTGCTCGGGGTGGCTGATCGGGATCAGGTCGTGCAGCAGGAAGGCGCTGCGCAGGCCGGACGCTTTCAGCCATGCCAGGCGCCGCGGCTGATCGAGGTTCATATGCGAGGCCTGCAGGTACCACCCCCCTGCCCCGCCACCGACAGTGCGCAGGGTGGATCGGCGCAGGGCCGACTGGCGCGGGTCGGCGATGCCGGCCGCCGCGCCCAGCGCATAGACGGTGGCGATCAGGGCTTCGGTGCGCTTGTCCTGGATGTCGGGCGCGGCCCGCGGGCTGCGAATGGCCTGGTGTACCTGGTCGGCGCCCAGCGGTGCGGCCAGGATATCGCACAGCCGGCGATAGGCCGGCTCCGCCGTGGGGTCGACCGCCGGCGCGCACCAGCGTTCGATGGCGCTGCGCACCACATGCGCCCCCAGCCGCGGCGCCAGCAGCCCGGTATTGAGCGGCGTGGTCAGCACGAAACGCACATCCCCGCCGGCGCCGTTCTCGAGGTAGTGCCGCACATAGGCAAGCTCCGCCCGGTCGATCCCCGTCGGCGTCCGCCGGTGCAGCCGGGTCAGCAGGCGCGATATGTCGAGCAGGCGCCCTGTACGCGGGCTCGTGGGGCGATTGGGCACGGTCATGCCGGCTCGCGGTTACGGCGCCGGGAGCGGAATTGCAAGGGGTGGGATGCGCGGCGGACGGCGCGCATGTATGTATCGTGCTCGCAACATCACTCACCGAGCCCGGCGCGCGTCCACAATTGCCTGACCCGAGATGACCTGCACGACAAGAAAGGCGTCGAACACCGTCCAATTGGAAGCGGGAGAAAACGTGTACTGCGCGGACGGTCGCTACGTGGCGAAGACCGCAACGCCCTGGCTGAGGCTGCGGTTTGCCGATTGTCTGCCGGCGGGCCGGTGGATCAGTTTGGCCTATCGGGCGAGCTTCTTCGATCCGTTAGCGCGGCCGATCATTCGGTTCGTCACGCCCGGTGGCCACGATGACCGGCTGGCGCCAGCGCCACTGTTCGGCCGCGCGACGTGGATCGGGCCCGTGCCACACGACACACAAGAGATCCTGATTTCGCCCGTCAACACAGCCGGTCCGTTCGGCTTCGAAGTGGACGATTGCCGGCCGATCACGCGAGCAACGCTTGTCACCAAAGCATTGTCGCGACACCCCGGCCGCACGCTGGAAGCGATTGCCTTGCGGTGCATCGGCCGGCGCCGAGAAGCCCATCGCCAGCTGACCATCACGTTTGGCAGCACTGCCTTCGAGAATTACCATGCCTGGCGTGCCGAGCGTTGGCGCGACTTCGATCCTGCTGGGCTCGATGCGCCACGCACGGACTGGTCGCAAGGCCCGCACGTCCGGATCGTCGTCAGCGTCGACGATCAGCACATCGCTCATCTTCATGCCCTCCTCGATCAGCTGGCGCAGCAACCGTATCCACAGTGGTCGGTGGCGGCTGTGGCCCCCACCCTGCCCATGCCGGCGCGCCACATGGCTGACTTCGACACAGCGATATCATCCGGACGCCTGCGGTTGTTTGATGCGAACGCCAATGTCGCGGCGCTGTGCAGCGATCTGTCGGGCGAGGATCTCATCGGCGTCATCGATGGCAGCGATCGCCTGCCGGCTTACGCCCTCGCCGTTCTGGCCGAGCACGCAATGCGGCATGCGGCAGCATCCGTCTTCTACGGCGATGACGAAGCGATCGATGCCCGCGGCCGGTACATCGATCCACGGCTGAAGCCCGACTGGAGCCCAACCTTCCAAGCTGCTGCTCGCTACGTGGGCTCTGCACTGTTCGTCCGCCGTCGATGGCTCGCCCAGCGCGATGTGCCACGGCTCGGAATGCTCACCGATGATGACAGCGGCCTGGGTGAACTGCTTGCTGATGTCAGTGTCGATGATGTCGAGCACATTCGACGCGTGATTCTGACTCGGGCAATTCATCCCAAGCGGGATACTATTCACCGTACTGAGCGAAGCGCAGGCCGCAGCGACAACAGGCGCAGCAACGATCTCAGCACCAAGCGGCCGCGCGCCACGATCATTATTCCCTCTAAGGATCGAGCCGACCTGTTGTCGGCCTGTGTGCGCAGTTTGAACATGGCGCTCACCCCCGACGACGAGGTGGTCATCGTCGACAACGGCAGCGTCGAAGCCAAGACGCAACGCCTCTACGAAGCGCTGACAACAGACGACCGCTATCGCTTGATCCACCGCCCGGGCCCGTTCAATTTCTCGTTCTTGTGCAACGAGGCCGCACGCGAGGCGCGCGGGACAATCCTGGTGTTCCTCAACAACGATGTCACGGCGCGCGACGGCGCCTGGCTCGAACCATTGCGGTCATGGGCATCGCACTCTGACATCGGCGCCGTCGGTGCCAATCTGCTCTATCCCTCGGGCCGCCTGCAGCATGGCGGTGTCGTGATCGGTCTGGGCGGCGTAGCGGGTCATATCGACAGCGGCACACCAGCAGATGATCCCGGCTATTTGCAACGTCGCCTGGTGCCACACGAAGTCGCGGCCGTGACCGCTGCGTGCCTCGCCGTCGAGAAGCGGAAGTTCGATGCGGTGGACGGCTTCGACGCCGAAAACCTACCCGTCGAATTGAACGACATCGACCTCTGCTTGCGCCTCGCCGAGCGCCGCTGGCGGACGATCTTCACGCCGCAAAGCGTGCTCGTTCACCACGAATCGGCGAGCCGTGGTCGCTCGACGCCCGATGATGAGCGGTATACGCGAGAGTGGGCGTTTTTCCGACGCCGCTGGGGATCCTGCCCGCGGGGCGATTTCGCGTTCCATACCGCGCTGTCGCTGATGTCGATTCGAACGGCCCTCGAGTAGCGTTTCGGTGCTACTGGTCGCAAGCCGTCGAACACATTAGCTTTTCATCACCTTGAGACGTGCAACTGGCGAGCAGAACGATGCATGATACCGCCCTCGCAATCGGGAAACTGTTCTTCGAGGTATATGCGCCGCAGCGCTGCACGATCGTCGAAATCGGATCGATGGACGTCAACGGGTCATTGCGAGCCGTTGCGCCACCAGGGTCCCACTACATTGGCATCGATATCGAACCCGGCCGCGGTGTTGATCTTGTGACGGCCCCGGGCGCAGACATGCCACTGAGGGACGGCGTCGCTGACGTCGCGATGGCAAGCTCGGTCTTTGAACACGACCCGCAGTTCTGGCGGACATTCAACAATCTGTGCCGTATCACGAAGCCGGGCGGCTACATCTACATCAATGCGCCATCAAACGGGAAGGTTCACGGCTTCCCGGTCGACTGCTGGCGATTCTATCCTGATGCGGGCACGGCATTGGAGGCGCTCACGAAGAGTGAGCGCTGGCCAGCCACGTTAATCGAGTCGTTTATCGCAGAACGTGCAAGCGATACCTGGAATGACTTCGCGGCCGTGTTCCGCCGGGACGGCGACCACCCCCATCCGGTGCCCCCAGGGCGTGTATACGACAGCACTCCTTGCCGGAACATATACGATGGAATCAACCATCAACGGATCAAGGCGGAAGAGTTTACGGAAGACATGCGCCTTCTCACCGATTGCACCGCAAGCATCGGGCACCTGGAAGCTCGGAGGGTTGCGGAGGTTACCGATCGCGATTCGCGCATCGGGCAACTCGAGGCATCACTGCATGCGGCCCAAGAACAAAGTCATCAACAATCACATGAGATCAATCGGCAGCTGAAGGAGATCGAGCGTCAATCGGCGGAGATCGAGGCGCGGTCGAAGGAAATCGAGCAGCAGCGCAGCGTCATTGGGCAAAGAGATGTAAACATCGCCATCCTGACCCGCGATCTCAAGGAAACGTCCAGCCGGCAGGGCGTGCTGGACGCTGAGGTGAGCTTTCTGAAAGGGTCTTGGTCCTACAAGGCAGGCAATACCCTTCTCGTCGCGCGGCGCCAGTGCAACTCAATGTACCGGCGCCTGCGCCATGGCCCTGTCGCGCCATTGTTTGACCGGGATTGGTATCTGAAGAAGTACCCTGACGTCGCTCGGTCGAGCGCCGATCCGTTTCGTCACTATGTCCTTATGGGCGCCGCCCAAGGATATGACTCGCACCCGTTGTTCGACACGTCGTGGTACCTCCAGTGCAATCCCGACGTTGCGGCAAGCGGCGTCAATCCTCTGGTGCACTTTCTGCGTTTCGGGGCCAGGGAGCGGCGCTCGCCGCATCCCCTATTCGACTGCGAATGGTACGCAGAGCAGAGCATGATCGAATCCGACGACAATCCGCTACTGCACTACCTGCACGACGGGGCACAGGCCGGCTGTGATCCGCATCCATTGTTCGACACGTCGTGGTATCTCGCCACAAATCCCGACGTCGCGGGTAATGGCTGCAACCCCCTCGTCCACTTCGTGGAGTTCGGCGCCCGCGAATTGCGCAACCCTCACCCGCTATTCGACTGCCACTGGTATCTTGAGACGTACCCTGACGTCCTGCAGGCCGGCCTCAATCCGTTGGAGCACTATCTCTGTCACGGTGCCCGCGAGGGTCGGAGGCCGGGCCCTCACGTCGAGGTTGCTTGCCTCGGCTGAGTATGCCGTCAGTCGGGATGCGGTGCGGTATATAGCCCATCGCGGTGCAGCCGCGATGGATTGCCGGAAAGGTCGTGATAGGTCACCGCACCCCGGGCGAAGTAGTGGCACACCAGTGCCCGCCTCGAATGACGCAGATCTTTCCGAAGCGATCCACCGTGCACCAGGTTGGCGTGCCAGAACAGTACGTCGCCTTTGCGCGGGCAAAAGAACTGCGGCTCCAGCCGATGGGCATTCAGGTACCGCTCGATCGTCGGCTCGTACCGTTCATTGTAGAGGGCGTAGCCCTTCTCTTTGAACGCCCGCGGCGCGATGCCGATGTCCCCGCTCAGCAGATAGGGCAGCAACCGATGGCTCCGGGGATAATACTCGAGCGGTCCGCTGTCGGGATGGATGTCCTCGAAGGCGATCCAGTTGGCGATCAGGTATCCCAGCGGATACGTCGTCATGTGGATGGCATCGGAATGCGGGCGCTGCGCGCTGCTCTTGTGCCCCATGATGGTCTGAAACGGAATTGTCTCCCGGCCGAACAGCAGGTTGGTGATGCGCAGGATCGTCGGATGGCTCTGCAACGCGGCGATCGCCGGTAGCTGCACGTGCGGATCAAGGTTCCGACCCGGATACGGATCCCCCTCGCCATGGCTCTCCGGATCGAGCGTCACGCGCCCGTCCCGGATGGCCTGCTCATAGGCTTCCCACGTCCGGTCCAACAGGTCGTGCTCGATCAGGTTCTCGACGATGAGGTAGCCGTCGACGATCCATTGGCGGCAAAGCTCCGCATCGCCTGCCGTGATCGTTCCCTCGGCAAGGCGACGATCCACGGCCAGCAGCGCATCGGGCCTGTCCAGCCAGGGCGCCGGACCGCTGGCGGGAAAGGCGTCGCCGCGCAATTCGCCGATCGCGTCCAGGTCGACCGGCACGTCGGCAAAATAATGGCGGCGGAAATCGCCGTTCAGGCGAACAACCTTTCGTCGCAGACTGCCGATCGTCAGCATTTCCGTTCCATCGAGATACCAGACCGAGTCATGCCGAGTTCACGGTGCCGGTCAAGCCCCGGCTGCGGATCGCCTGGCGAAGACCGAGAATGCCGGACCATTGGAGTGGTCGGGCTGATCGTGCGCAATGCGGATGTCGTCGAACCCGAGCAAACCCAGGACTCTCATGATATCCTCCCTTTCCATCCAGTAGTGGCGGTCATGCATTCCGCCGCAGAACGCCTTGGCCTTCCACGCATTGTGGTAGCCGCGGCGATACAGGGGCACGGTCAGGCCGCGAAACGCTATGGTTTCGACATCGCCGGACAGAGCCTCGCGTCGTTCATCGCCAGGGGGCATCGCCTGTTCGCTGAAATAGTGCGTCCATAGATAGACAGCATCGGAGCGCCGGCCGATCAGCTCCAGCAGGTGCACCGGATCGCTCATGTGGTAGAGCACACCCGATGCAATGATCAGATCGTATTTGACGTCGGTCCGTTCGAGCCAGGGCAGGAAGTTGCCGAGCATGAACTTGGCGTGCTTGATCTCCAGCAGCTCCTTGGTGATCAGGCAGCGCAGGAACGCCAGCCTGTTGGCCTCGATGGCATGGATGAACGCCGGCCCCTGCTGATCCAGCAGGTAGGTGTGGATGCCTTCAAGCGGTCCGAGCTCCAGGATCTTGCGGCCACTGACGGATCCGAACTGCTCCAGGCACCATGGAATCCTGATGTCCTCGTAGAGCGGTGTGTCGCCGGCCGTCGCGCCGACATGGGGCGGCATCGCGTGATTCCAACCCGGCACGATATCGATGGCGTTCTGCGCGCTGGGCACGGCATCGACATATGAGTCCAACACCACGTCGGTGCCGGATCGCGAAACGCGGGAGGAATGCTGCTTCCTGTCTGAACCGCTGTCAGGCTGGACTGGAAGCCCCACCAGACTCGACGCGGTGCGAAACAGCTTGGCGAACAAGAGGCATCTCCCGAAGGATGGCGGCGACGTTGATGCGCGCTTCCTAGCGCGCTTCGGGGAGCCGGTCCAACAGGATGAGACGCGGCTCCGAATGACCGCGGTCGAACCACGGACTGAACGCGGGATCGCTGAATTTGTCCGTTCCGTGGCGTTCGCGCAGGGCGACCTTCTCGCGCGCGAAGCGAGCCCGGTTGGCGGGAAGCTCGTCGCTGCCGCGCGAGGCCGACTCGTGGTGGATCAGCGTGGCGAACGGCGTCCACACGATCCGGTAGCCCTGCTTCACGGCACGCAGGCAATAATCGACATCATTGTAGGCGACCGCGAAGGCTTCCTCGTCGAACGCGCCGACCGCGTCCAGGCATGATCGCGAGATCAGCATGCAGGCCGCCGTCACCGCCGACAGCGACTGCCGCACGTTGAGCCGGCCCATCATCCCGGCAAATGCTTCCGGCTTGGCGTGATACCAGTGCCCGGCCAGGTCCGCCAACCCCACAATGACGCCCGCATGCTGCAGCGTCCGGTCGGGATAAAGCAGGCGCACGCCGACAATGCCGGCACCGGGATAGGCCAGGCACGACACCATTTCGCGCAGCCACTGCGAATCCATCACCTCGACGTCATTGTTCAAGAGCAGGACATGCTCGCCCGTGCTCAGACGGATGCCGCGATTGACCTGACGCGAGAAGTTGAAGGCCTCCGGGGTGATCTCGACCCGGAAGCCTGGGAGCTGCGCCCGCGCCCGCTCGTAGAGCGCCAATACCCGCGCATCCGTCGTACCGTTGTCGACCACGATGATCTCGCGGTCGGGATAGTCGGTGCGGGTCGTGAGATCCTCGAGCAGGCGCGATATCAGGTCATACGAATCGCGGCTGGGAACGATGATGGACACCTTCGGCCACGTCTTCACCGCCGTGTCGAAGCGCACGCGGTGCTGGGTCGGCGCCAGCGCGCCCTCGACCGGCACCGGCGCCTCGGCCGATCCGTATTGCTCGCCCAGCGCGCGGCGCGCGTTCGCCAGCGCCTGATCCAGCGCCGTCGTCGAGAAGCTCTGGGCGTGCCGACGCCAGAGATAGGCCGGGTACGGCAGGTGCAGGATCTCGTGCCGCTGCAGGCCGCTCAGGTAGCGCAGCAGGAGGTCGTAGTCCTGCGAGCCTTCGTAGCCCTGGCGCAGCCCGCCCAGCGCCAGCAGCCGGTCCCGGCGGTAGAGCGAGAGATGGTTGATGTAGTTGACGCCGGACAACAGCACCGGATCGTAGGCCGGCTTGAGGTGGTAGTGGACAGGTTTCAGGGCTTCGTTGGTAATCAGCTCGTCGGTGTACAGGAAGGCCGCGTCGGGGTGCTGTCGCAGGGCCTCGAGAATGCGCGGCACTGCGTATGGCGACAGCGCATCGTCGTGATCGACCAAGCCGACCCAGGCGCCGCGCGAAGCCGCGATGCCGGCGTTTGTCGCCGCCGCGATCCCGCCGTTCTGGCGGCCGGTGACCACCGTGACAAACGGCGCCGCCGCATGAGCCGCGAGCCAGGCGCGGGTCTCCTGGGACGTCGAGCCGTCGTCGGTCAGAACCAGTTCGGCTGTCCCCGTCGGCTGAGCCCGGAACGATGCATAGAGATCGTCCAGGTACCGCGTGGCGGTGTTGTAGACGGGCACGACAAACGACAATGGCGGCGCGCCATCCCCGGCGGCCAGCGTCCCTCGCTCGACGGGCGTCATGGCTGCCATCGTCAGCATCCTGACAAAATGCTGACCATTGCCCTTGAAGCGCCGCTTCGCGGGCACAGCGATGGTGTGTCGCTCCGCGCCGGCACCGACGATCTCGAAGACCGGAGGGGGCCCCTTCCCGGCCATCGTGCGCTCGATCGACCGGGCGATCATCCGCTGCAGGACGCGCCGGCTGCTCGCCCCGCGAGCCCAGACTCCGAGCCGGCGCGCTGGACCCGGCACAACCAGCCTGACCTCCCGGACGTCGGGGTTGCCAATCAGGTCGATTGCATAAATGCCGAGGCCGTCGTGGCCCACCACGTGCACCTCGGGCGCTCGACCAGGCCCGTAGTCCACTTCCAGCCGTGGCTTCAGCGGACTGTCCGCGGCAGCAAGAAACAGCACGGCATAGCGCGGACGCCCGAGGCGCGGGCGGACCGTGAAGGCCGCCGTCTCCGCGGTCGTCCGCCACGTCGACAGCCCGATCCGCCGGGCGCCAACGGCCGACAGGCTGAAAAAGCGGAACATCAGCGGCTGGCGGGACTATCGGGCCATCAGCAGGTGACCCCGAACAAGGCGCTCGATGATCAGGCCCAGCGAAACGTGCACCAGCCCGAACCAGACAGCGTAGCTTCTGTCGAGGATCGTCGAATAGCCCTCATAATACGCCGAGCGCATCCATTCGACGGTCTGGAGCACGGGATTGAACGACAGGAGGTACCGCAGGGTCTCTGGCATTGCGCTGGGCACGAAGAAGACGCCCGAGATCATGTACATGAAGACAATGACCAACGCATAGCCGGTCGCCCACGTGGGAATGGCCATGGCAATGATGCCGTGCACGATGCCGAACCCGGCACCCAGCAACATCGCAGCGCCGAGCGCATAACACGCCTGGACCATGTCCATGGGCATGCAATCGATGTCGACCATCCAGAGAATGAATATCAGCAGGATCACGGAGCAGAAATTGCCCAGCGCTTCGAGCACTGTACGCGCCAGTAGCACATCCAGGGTCTTGATCACCGGAAATGCCAGCAGCGACTTGTTGAAGAGCAACGCGATCATCGTCCACCGGGACATGTAATTGTACGCCATGAAAGGCACCAATCCGGTGGCAAAGAACAGCGCCATGCTTTCGCCATACGGCGTGGCGCGGCCGAGCAGTGTGTAGATGCCCAGCAGGATCAGGATGTGAACCAGGGGCCATCCGATCATGACCAGGTAGCCCAAACCATGCCCGAAGAAGCGGGTCCGGATGTCCCGCAGCATGATGGCGACGATCACACGGAACTGGAGTCGCAGCAGTGCGAGTGTCGACTGATGGGTACCGGTTGAGATGTGCATCGACCTACCGTATTAGGTCAGCGTTCTGCCGTGCCAGAAAGCCGACCGAGATTTCCTGGGAAAATGATCCAGCTCCAGAACGTATACAAGTTCTACAAGACGCCGCAGCACATGAAGGTGGTGCTCGACCATGTTTCGGCCGTCTTCGAAAGCGGGTGGTCGTATGGCCTGCTGGGCGTGAATGGCGCCGGGAAATCGACAACGCTGCGGCTGATCGCGGGGACCGAACTGCCCAATGCCGGCCGCATTAGGAGCAATGTCCGGGTGTCCTGGCCGCTGGGCTTCGGCGGCAGTTTCCATGGCCACGTCAGCGGCCGGGACAATATAAAATTCATCGCACGCATTTATGGCGAAGATGTCCGCCGGGTGGTGCGTTTCGTCGAGGACTTCTCGGAGCTCGGCGACTATCTCGACGCCCCCGTCCTCACGTATTCCTCAGGCATGGCGGCGCGTTTGGCGTTTGGCGTCTCAATGGCCATCGAGTTCGAATGCTACCTGGTCGACGAGATCACCGGCGTCGGCGATATGCGTTTCCAGCGACGCTGCGAGGAGGCCTTCGCCGCGCGGCGCGCCAAAGCCGATGTCATTGTCGTCTCACATACCATGGCCACGATTAAGGCTTACTGTAGCCGTGGTGCTGTCCTGGTTGACGGGCACCTGATGCAGTTTGATACCGTGGACAAGGCCATTGAAGTGTACAATCGGCTGAATCGCTAGTGCATTGTCCGGAAAAGAGTGCGGATGTTTGGTGTGGATTGTTCCACGGTCATCCTGAGCGTCGCGAAGGATCTTGCGGTGGTGTGACCAGGGCCCATAGGCACGGATAACCCTCCGCACCGGCACGGCGGCACTAGCGATCTCAGCATCAGAGCGGAAGGGTTATAGCGTATGAGCGACAACGAGGTTTCGCCCCCTGACGAAAGGGCGCCTGCCGTGCGCCGGGCGGAGCTGATGTCGCGCTCCTTGGCCGAGACCGCCCGCCGCCTCAAAATGTCCAAGCGCAGCCGGCGGGCGTTCGGAACCGGCTCCATTCGGATGCGACGCCATGCGCGCCTGTTCCGGATGGTCTTCCTGGTCAGCTTTGGATTGCTGGTTGTCGCGCCTACCGTGGTAGCGGGAGTCTATTTCGGCTTCATCGCCACGCCGCAGTATGTCGCCGAAGCAAAGTTTGCTGTGCGCACGGGCGAACTCCCCAAGATCGATGGCGTCGGCGCGTTGACGGGCATACCCCTGGCCAAGATCGCCCAGGACACCCAGGTGGTGACGAGCTACATGGAGAGCCGCGCGCTCGTGGAGGCCCTGGAAGAGCGACTGGGTTTGCGCAACCTCTACGGTGCTGACGATATCGACTGGTTCTCCCGCCTCAATCGCGAGAAGCCGATCGAGAAGGTCGTGGACTACTGGGTGTCCAAGACGCATTTCAACATCCAGCTCCAGTCGGGCATCGTGGATTTCACCGTGCGCGCTTTCAGTCCCGAGGACGCCAAGCGCATTGCCGATGCCGTGATCGAGCTCAGCGAGGCGCTGGTCAACGATATGAACGGCCGCATGATGCGGGCGACCGTGGCTGACGCCGAGCGCGAGTTCGAGCGCAGCGCCGAACGCCTCAGCCGGGCGCGCATCGAATTCCAGAAGGTGCGCAACACCGAAGGAACCCTCGATGCCGGCCAGCAGGGCAAGGCCTTGGCAGACCTCATCACGGCCCTGCAAGGCGAGCGCCTGCGTCTGCAGCAAGAGTACGAGACGCAGCGCAAGTACGTCTCGGCATCCGCACCACAGATGCGTACCCTCACCGCTCGTCTCAACGCGATGGCGGACCAGATCGCGGAACTGGAAGCCCGGCTGACGACCCAGCGGGCAAGCACGACGGCACCCAACGACAAGGTCCTCTCCGAATCCCTGACCAAGTTCGCCCAGCAGGACCTGGAACGCCGGATCGCAGAGCGTCACTACGCGACCGCCGCCGCCGCCCTCGAAGTGGCGCGCATCACGAGTGAGCGGCAGCTCGTCTACCTCGCCACCTTTGTGCGCCCGTCAGTGCCGCAAGACTCGCGTTATCCCAGGCCGATCCTGTTCACTGCGCTGGCGCTTGGCGGGGGGTTCGTCGTGTGGGCCGCCTTCTGCGGGGCGATTAGCCTTGTACGCAATCACATGGCGTAGAAAATCATCCAAGCTGGGCCGACAAGCAGCAAGAGTGGTTCCCCATGCGGCCAATGCTAGCGCGCACCCATTCTTCCGCTCTCGGCGGGTAGCGCTTGAAAGTCGTCGCAGCACGGAAAGGATTCGAATGGCAGACCGCCTCCTTCGCCGCGTGCCGATATCTCGCAGGACTGACTACTTAAGTCCCATGAGGCGCCCGAGCCACGTCCGCCGCCGACGGCGCAGCACCATGACATCTTGAGAATGTTTTCCTGGCAGACCAGACCATACGCCTTGCCCTACTGGACGATCAAAAACCAATCCGCTTGCCTTCACCATCGATTGTAAAGCGTCTTGCGTGAAGGCCACTGCACTTAATGGAGAGGCCGGATCGTTAATCCTGCATCCCGGCTCATGCTCGTGCTCAAAGAAAAGTCTCCAAGGAGTGCGGTCCGTCTTTCGAGCAGTCGCAAGTACTTCATCATTGTAAACAAAGCAGGTGGCAAATACGAGCCCTTCGGGCTTCAGAATGCGCGCGAACTCTCGCATGTAATGAATAATTTCAGGCCGGAGCATGTGGGTGAAGACTGACCAAAGGAAAATTCTGTCAACCGAGCCCGCTGGCACCGGCACCCGAATGTCGAGCGTAGATGTTGTTCCATTCGGATTATGGAGCTGGTCGCGTACGTCGAAATGCAGAAATGAAAAATTCGGATGACGCTTCGCGATATTTGCCTGACACCAGTCGATCGACGGCTTGATGATGTCGATGCCGACATAGCGGCCTTCATCCGACAGTATCTGCGTCAACGTGATGGCGTCTTTCCCGATGCCGCAACCAATTTCGACCATCGAGTAAGACGGCTCAACCCCAACGGTCGTACGCAAGTCACTCATGTGATGCTCGGCCACAGGTCCGAAAGTCTCTGGACCACCGCCTGTCATATTGATCAGGTGGATCGGAATCTCATAGCCTGCGTACGAAAAATACTCCATGTGGCCGTTTGTATCGGCTTCCGCATGTAGCGGTCAATAGGCTCACTTCGGGGATGATCGCATTTGAAACTGCCGAATCCATGCCTCAGCAAGTGTCGTACTGATATCCGTCAATCACGAAGCCATGAAGCGACAGGCGTTACTGTCGCTTCTTTTAATGACTTGGCATCGAACACGCCAGGGCGTCATACTCGTTGCATGTCGATTACGTTTGGAGGCGGACCGCTTCCCTGGTTTAAAGCCAACGCTGAGGTCTCGGATTTCGGGGCATATTCCACCCGCAGCAATGAAAATCGGGCCTAGCACGAGAGGATTTCAATGGAAGACATTGTAAGAACCCATGTCGAACTCGGCTGCGGCAACAACAAGCGAACCGGTTTTTTCGGCATCGACTTCGCACCGGGACCACAGGTCGACCTTGTCGTAAACGTCGAACGCGATCGACTGCCGTTCCCCGACAATTCGGTAGAGCATCTGTACAGCAGTCACATGTTCGAACATCTTACCTACCAACAGCACGCTTGGCGCGAGGTCTTCCGAGTGTGCAAACCGGGCGCGCTGGCTGAGATCTGGACACCATATGGAAAGTCAAATGACGGACTCCTGTTCGGGCACCTGACCTTTTTCACGGAAACATCATTCAAGCATATCTGCTACGAGTATGATCGTGCATACCTTGAAGACAGGCACGGGTTCTTCGAGTGGTATGAAACGCACTATGTTCTCCATCCTAATGTTGTCGAACGGCTCAGCATCATGAAGACGCCGATCGAGTTAGCGCTTGATCACATGATGAACATCGGCCTCGAATGGGGCGTATATCTACGGGTCAGAAAAGACCTCCCCCGCGCACCAGGAGTACAAATACCGAATAGACGATACACAGTAGGTAACAGGAACACGCCGATCGAAACTGATCAATTAAATCCACAGCCCAGCGGCGCGCCGAGTGAGGCTCATCGTAAGCCCACGCAATTTCTGCGCCAGCTTCTGTCAGTACCCCGTCGCCGCTGAAGCATTCTGGCGTCGTGAGTGCACTGACCGCGTACGAAGCAGACTCGCTGATGGTGCGTCTTGCTCTCCCCGCGTGAGATGGGTCATCAGATGTTTTCTCAATTCGGGATTCTGAATAACGTCGAGCCATCCTTTTCGATCAACTACCTCTAAGTCGTCCGTTACGACACGCTTCTTCAGGAAAGGGAAACCTGCATCAATGAGCTCACGCCAGTGATACAGTGTAGGGTTTATGGGGTCCGCGTAGTTGTCACAAAGCGACTGAAAAACGACATGGCACGACGCACCGGACATGATCACAACCGAGAGTAATTTGATCTCGTATTGCATGATAATTCTTCTCTGGTCGTTGACGACGCGAACCGCGGCCCAAAACGCCCGAAAGTGGGAGGATTCCAGAACCTTTCTCTTAACCAGGAAGAAGTAACTCTGAAAATGAAGAGATTCCTGTTGGGACGCCGTCAGTGCTACGCAATCTGCTGGCGAGGCAAGCGAATCACGGATCAGCCCATTCGTCGGTGAATCAACCGGGCCGAAGACACTGTCGTTGGCAAACAGGACGGCGTTTGCCAGCCACAATGTCGGCAAGACAGACAGCGCAAGTGCCCAACCAGCAAAGTCGTATCCGACATTGTCTCGTACGATAAAGCAAAGATCCGGATCGTCACCCGGGTACTCGAAGCTCACCGTGCTTCCGTTCGCCACAATGCAAACCACCGAGAACCCTGAATTCCTGATCCACCGCAGCATCAAATTCGTCGTCGGATCCATGCGCCCGTCCGGACAGTGACAGGCAAACAGGCAAACGTTCTTGCCGCGGAAATCATTGCGACATCCGATCAACTCGTAGCGCAAGCGCGTCACCGGATGATTTTCGTGCATCGCCCACGTTTCAGCTTCGAGAAGCTCGCGGTGGCTTCGGAAGTATTCGAAAACATCCTCCACTGGGTGCCGTACCCCGGCGCTTCCGGCAACTTCAAGCGCCCGTGGCGCTACACGGGAATACACTGCGCTCGGCTGCCGTTTCTCCAGCCAGCCACTTGTCACATAATGTGCCAGCGGTTCCTTGCCCGCCATAGCAACGTCCTTGTTCCGGTCAAGGTACCACTCAACATCGAACAGGGGGTGTGGTGCCCTCCCCTTCCTCCAGCCTGTCGCGAGGTAGTGAGAAAAGGGCTCGGTGTCCGCCGACATCACGTCCGGATTTTGACTCCTGTACCAAGCCGGAAAAAAGAAGGCACAAGGATCGCGTCCTTCCCGCCACCCCATCTGGAGATAGTGGGACAAGGGCTCGCGGCCCGCTGCAGCAACGTCTGGATACCGCTCGAGGTACCGAGCAACGTCGAACAATGGGTGTGGCGCACGGGCCTCTCGCCACCCGCGCTTCAGATAGTGCAACAAGGGTTCAGCGCCGGATGCGGCAACATCTGGGTTCTGGGACAAATACCATCCCACGTCGAAGAGCGGATGGGGGGACCGCCCTTCCCGCCAGCCATGCATCAGATAGTGGCGTAATGGCTCCAAGCGTGCAGAGAGAACATCCTCATTTCTACTGAGGTACCAACTCGTACTAAACAGGGGATGAGGGGCTCGTTGCTCCCGCCAGCCGTGTTCCAGATAGTGAGCAAACGGGTCCACGCCAGCCGCGGCAACATCCTCATTCTGTTCAAGGTACCAGCCCGCATCGAACAGAGCGCGCTGTCGGCGCCGAGCACGAATTTCCCGCAGATGCCGTCCCAACCAGCCTCCATGCTTCGAAGGTTTCGAGCGATCAACGGCAATCATGGATATGCCTCTGCCCATAGGCGCCCAGGGAAGCCTGTGAATAGTCGTCCTTTGCGCATTTCAACTAGGAAAACGCCCCAACCTCTGGGCGATCTTTGCCGCGTCGAATTCCGGCACGCCTGTCGCGATGGATCGGACGGGCAGAAACTCGGTTGTCTTGCCGATTCTCTCCTCTCCCCTGCGAACGGCCTCTCCAAGGCATTGCGCCAACGATTCCGGGGTCACGGCATCCATGGATACGATATTGGGACTGCGTTGACGCAAATCCTTGAACTGATACGAATTCGTGATGGTTATGGCTCCGGCCTCAGCCATCTCCAACGGGGGATAGCTCGGATGCGGCGACAGCATCAACGATATTCCTACGGCCGACCGGGAAAGAATCTCGCCATAATCTTGGAGGCTCAGCTTGCCGTGGATCGTCAGGTTCTGAACGTGCGGCGCTGCCGAATGCTCAAACTTCGTGCCAGCGGAGACGATCCGCCACTTCTTTGCGATCTCGACATCTTCCTGCTGCCATAAACAAATTCCGTCCATCAGCAACTCGAACGCATTCCGGGGTGTATCAGGGCGCCCATAGATCAGAATGATTCTCTCTTTGAGAGCTGTAGTTTTGAAATGTGCCCTGACAGATGTACTGATGGAATATGGCAGGCAGTACTTCTCTTCGATCGAGTAATTAGCATCAAAATAATTGGAAAGCTCTTCCGAGTTTACAATGCCGATCATGTTCGGAGCGTGGTATGTAGATTTCGCTAGCGCGTAGCGCGATGACCACCCGTAGAAATCCGGTTCATGATCTTGAATAAGATAAATGAACGGCCTCTCTGAGCCAAAAAAGTTCCGCTGCTGCAACTGAGCACGAATGGCGAATCGGGCTGTCCACCAGGCCGTCGCCATGAAGACTTCATTCCGCCGAATAGACAGTTGGTTCAACTGCCTGTTGTCGCCCAAATCAACTGCATCGAACTTTGCCTCAGAATTGTATGCATCCATCCAGGTCAAAACATGGTCGGGAATGAGACGCATGCATTCCTGGTCGATGGTGTCGGTCAACGAGACAATGCGCACCTGCACATCAGGCATTTCTTCCTGGATATCGCGAAACACCTTCAACGACGTCGCAACGCCTCCAAACAGCTTGTCAGGCCTGAGGGTTGGCGTCAGCAGGGTCAAGCGAGGCTTCTCAGAGAAATCGGGGCGGAAGCCTGTCCTGTTGATTTCCGGAAAGTATTCCACTTTCGATCCCAGGGCCATCCGGTTGCCCAGAAGCCGACGTGTGCTTCTTTGCGCGGCTGGTTGGATATCCTTTGGCTGGTTGACCGTGATCAGGCGTCGTTTGATTTCACAGTCTCCCGGCCGGACGACCCGGGTCCATGTCTTCCCGGATATTTCCGCCGCATAAACCAGGCTCCGCTCGATAGCGTGCTGAATCTCTCCGTCGATCTGCCCTGCCTCGGGGGGGAAATCGGCCAACGTGAGCTTGAGATCCATGATTGGCTTGAGTGCGGCCGAGTTCGCCCAGAACATCGATCCGGAAGGAAATTCCAGTAGGATGTCCTTTGAGTATTGGACTCCCATGCGCTTCAGGAGATGGCGCATGTGAGAATAGTTCCCGCCAAAATTCAGGACCCTCCGCACCGGCTTGAAATGATCTGGAAAAAGAAGACCAACATCACTGTTTTGCAGGACAAGCAGGTTTGACGTGACTATTTCAGGAGATCCAAGAAGATGATCAAAAAGATAGGTACGCCACCCGGCTAGATCCGAGTCATGTTTCGAGTGCTTGGAATGCACATGCAGGACGTGGTCGTACAGCGTGATCTTGTCGGCACAACCCACAAGAAACCCAGCGAGGTCCCGCCCGCGATTCTCCACCACGCGGACTTCGAGTTTGCCATGCGGGACCGACCGAAAGAGGTTACGGATCACATCAGCCTTACTATCGGAAGACGTCGTGGCCCAGACATCGAATGACACCGGAATATTGCCGAGATACCGGGCAATTTCTTCGGCGGCCTCGACATCAAATATGTGAGCAAACACCCCTATCGTACAGGAGCGAAGCTTGACCTCTCGAGAGAAGGGAAAGGGCACACTGAGAACGGGATCATGAATGTGGCGGACACGGGAAGACGGTATTGCTCCATGAAGCCCGACGTATCCCAAATCGATGTCGAAGAACTCTTTCATTCCTCAGATCCCGAAGACAGCCCGTTAGCTCGCCGTAGCGCCACACCAACAGGCGTGCGCTAAAACCCATGACTCCTTACCTGGTGGATAGGTAGCGCTTCAGCCCACTCTCCCAGTCCGACATGACATCCAGCCCGAGCGACTTGAGCGCCTGGTTCTCCAGAACGGAATAGCTTGGCCGGGGAACTTTGGCCGGAAACTCCCCGGGACGGGCCGGCAGCAACCGCACTCCCTTTCCCGCCAATGAGAATATCTCCTGCGCGAACCTGTACCATGAACACTGACCATGAGCGGTGCCGTGGAAAAGTCCCGGCGCCCGCGCATCACACAGGCGTACAACCTGCCGAGCGATGTCGATCGTATTGGTTGGAGTTAGGATCTCATCGTCGACGACCCTGACTTCTTCACGCTCGTCCGCTAGCTTCAACATCAACTGCACAAAATTGAGCCCGCCCTTGGCGCGACATTTGTTGGTGCCATAGATGCCTGACACACGCAGCACCGCGCCAGTATCGCCAGTCGAAAGGACAAAAGACTCACCCGCCACCTTGCTGTTGCCATAAACATTCAGGGGCAATGGCGCATCTGTCTCCACGTAGGGCTTCTTCTTCTTGCCGTCGAACACGTAGTCGGTGCTGACGTGAAGCAGGTATACGCCGTTCTCGGCGCAATACTGAGCCAGCGCGCGAGCGCCGATACTGTTGACCTGGTAAGCTCTTTCCGGCTCCTGTTCACAGGCTTCCACATTGTGCATGGCGGCCGTGTTGATCACGATGTTTGGACGAACCTGACCCAGCACCGTGCGAACAGCCGCAGGATCGCCGATCTCCAGATCGGCATGCGTGATCCGGGCAACATCATAGCTTTCCTGCTCGAGGGCGGCGGCCAGATCCGTACCCAGTTGGCCGTTAGCCCCTATGACTGCCGCCTTCATCACATACCCTCCTCCGGCTTCCGACCGAGTGATTGGAAGGTCCGGATATTGTAGTAGCGCGGATTGTCGAAGTCAGAAAACTTACTGACGTTCTCAGCCAATTCCTTGACGATGTCCTTGGCGTCAAACCGTGGCTTGAAGCCCAAGACCTTGGTCGCTTTTTCCCAGGTCACTTTGTAATTTCGAAAATCCTGCACATTCCGAACCAGAATGTTCGCCTCGACACCGGCGTAATCTTTGACGCCCTCGGCGACATAGTCCGCGACCTCGCCGATGGTGTAGTTGCCGGACGCAATATTGAAGATCCCGGAAATCTCCGGGCTTGCCTCGAGCGCCCGGATGTAGCCGTCCACGGCGTCACGGATGGCGAGGATGGGTCGCCAGATCGAGGGGTTGTTGACGATGATAACCTTGTCCTTCATCGCACTCTTGAACATCGTGTTGATCACGAGATCCAAGCGCATGCGCGGACTGTAGCCGCAGACTGTACCCTTGCGCATAGCGATGACGGAGAACTTGTCATCGGCAAGCTGCGTGCACCCGAACTCGCCCTGCAACTTGGAAATGCCGTAGGGATAGCCGCAGACTGCTGGTGACGTCTCATCATAGAGCTCGTTGACCGTGTACCCGTAGACCGAACACGATCCGCCATGAATGAAGCGCCGCACACCGGCTCGCTTGGCTGTGTAGGCCAGATATGCCGGACTGGAAGCGTTCTCGATGAAGTTCTGCGATGGCGAATACTCCGCCATTGGGTCGTTCGAGAGTCCGGCGATGAAGATGACAGCATCAACCCCCTTGAGATCCGCCTCCGTGATGTCCAGAACGCCCTTCTTGATGACTTCGGTCTGCGCCGGAAGCTCGTTGCCGAACCAGAGCAAATCGACCACGCGGACTTCGTAACCCCGCGACAGCAGACGAGGCACGAGCAACGAACCGATGTACCCGGCGCCCCCCGCAACAACGACCTTCATGACAAGCTCCGTCTACACCTTGAAAAACGATGACTCGGACCGATCCAGCCACTGCGCCAGGGTCTGGGCCTTCTGATCCTTGCCCGACAGGATTGGTTCGTTTACGGGCCAGGCAATTCCCAGGGCTGGATCGTCCCACAGGATTCCCGACTCACCCTTTGAGTTGTATGCGCCCGTGGTCAGGTACTCGATCTCGGCGAAATCGCTGAGCACGGCGAAACCCCGAGCGAAGCCTGCCGGTGCCCAGACCAGCTTGCGGTCACGCTCCGAAAAAGTGAACGCTTTGTGCTTCCCCAGCGTTGGCGATCCCTTGCGGATATCGACGGCCACCAGAAATGCCGTTCCGCGCGCGACGCGCATCAACTTGCCCATCGGAGGGTCCCACTGGAAGTGCAGGCCCCGCACGGTATTCTTGACTGACCCGGAGTGATTGAACTGCACGAACTGCGAGGGCAGCCCTAAAGGGGCATACTCGCTATCCTTGTAGACTTCCATAAAGAAGCCGCGTGCATCTTCGAATACTTCAGGACTGACAACGACGAGATCCGCGATCTCCGTTTTTTCGACTGTCACCTTCACCTGTGGCCCTCCCACCAGGACGTTCCACCGCTCAGCACCCGTCGCGGCCCTTGTCGGCGCTCGCAAAAACGTCGCATGCCCATGCACTTAAACGACGGAACAACATAGACCAATACCCATCCACGTGCGTACCAAATCGTCCCGCTGATGGACACCCGAATCCTTCGAATCCGGATTTAATCAGCATTCTCTTGAAGCATTTGACGTTACTGCAATAGATGGACGCTACCGGCCGGCAAATGATCTTGCCTTGGCAATGAGATGCGCTATGCCCCGCGCCGGTTTTGCTGAAGCCGCCGGTCGTTCCTTGATCCTGCTCTCCAGGCCCGCGACTGGCTCCCAATGGCTCCATGCAAACGGTTTTGTCTGCCAAGGTCGCAAATTGGGATTTTGCATCACCCTCTCGGCGACAAATACCATGTCAACCTGCGACAGCATGTCATGGTAGTAGCAGTGGTCGACAATATCGAACACCCGAAACGCCCGCGCCATGATGAAGCTTGTTCTCTCGAAGAACGTGTCGACAGGCGCTTCGACAATGATGCAGGCAATGTCGTTCCAAATGCCCTCGGCACCGCGCAGGATGGGGAGTTCATAGCCGTCGACATCGACCTTGAGCAGATACGGCTTGGGGCAATCCTGGCCTTTCATGAAGGTATCGAGCCGCATCTGGGCGACGGGTTCGATCGGCCCGCCGTCGGCCGAGTCAACCAGACTCGAATGGCTGACAGCGCCTCCGTCGATCGACGCCTTGCGAAGCATCCCCTGCCCGTCGCTGTCGGACAGCGCCGCCGGAACAAGCACGTGATCCAGGGCGCCATAGTTCCTTTTCAGCGCCGCATGGAACTCCACAGCCGGCTCGAACAGGATATGGCGCTTGTCGGGAAAGGCCAGGCGGAGTTCCGCTGTATCCTCCTGAGCACCGACGTCCAGCACCGTCCCGATCTCGACGCCTGCCTCACGCATGAAGCGGAACATGCTGCTCTTCGAAGGAAACCTGGCCATGCGTTCGGATCTCCGCGTGTGTACAGGCACGAGGCACCGCACCTTGCGTTGTTGGTCAAGCTGCAGTCGTCGCCCTGCCTCTCAGAAAGTCGGCATAGGCGAGGGCCACGCCTTCCTTGAGCCTCGTCGAGGCACGCCAGCCCAACTCTGATAACCGCGTGACATCGACCAGCTTTCGCGGCGTTCCGTCCGGCTTCGACAAATCGAAAGCCAGCGTGCCTCCGAATCCTACGACCGTGGCGACAGTCCTTGCAAACTCGGCAATCGAGATGTCCTTGCCAACGCCGATGTTGAGAATCTGTTCATCGTCATAATTCTTCAACACGTGAACGCACGCATCGGCGAAATCGTCAACGTAAAGGAACTCTCGTCGCGGCGTGCCGGTTCCCCAAACCGTCACCGAGTCGGCTCCGGACACTTTGGCCTCGTGAAACCGCCGGATGAGAGCAGCGACGACGTGGCTGTGCTCCGGATGATAGTTGTCTCCCGGCCCATAGAGGTTGGTTGGCATCACCGAAACGTACCGCACTCCATATTGGCGCCTGTAGGCTTGGCACAACTTGATTCCGGCAATCTTGGCGACCGCATACCATTCGTTGGTCGGCTCCAGAGGTCCTGTCAGAAGCTGATCCTCGCCCATCGGCTGCTGAGCCAAGCGTGGATAGATGCACGTCGAGCCAAGGAAAAGCAGCTGCCTGACGCCGGCATCAAAGCTGGACCTGATGGTATTGAGTTCGATCGCGAGATTGTCGGCGAGGAAGTCCACCGGAAGATCATTATTAGCCTTTATCCCGCCAACGCGGGCGGCGGCCACAATGACGATGTCAGGCTTTTCGCGATTGAAGAAGTGTTCAGTGTCGGCCTGCCGTCTCAAGTCCAGGGTCTTGCGGTCGGCGGTGATGATCTCGCATCCCTCGCGTGTCAGCCTGCGCACCAGCGCCGAACCGGCCATGCCACGATGGCCGGCGACGAAGACGCGGCGCCCTGACAGCGCGAAGGGCGGCGTCCCTATCACGGCGCTTCCTTTGCTCGAACGGAGCTGCTGGCGGAATCGCTGCGCTTCATGAGATCCAGGTCTGCGGCGACCATCTCCCGAACCAGATCCAGGAAGCTGGTTTTGTGGGTCCACCCCAGCTTGGCATGCGCTTTGGACGCATCGCCAATCAGGAGGTCAACTTCCGTCGGTCGGAAGTAGGTCGGATCGATGCGCACCAGCACCCGCCCCGTACCGGTCTCGACGCCGCGCTCATCCACACCTTTGCCTTGCCATTCGATGCGGCGTCCGATCTGTGCAAAGGCAAGCTCGATAAACTCCCGCACCGAATGCGCTTCACCAGTCGCCAGTACATAATCATCCGGCTGGTCCTGCTGCAGGATGCGCCAGATTCCGTCGACGTAATCCCGGGCGTGTCCCCAGTCCCGTTTCGCATCCAGATTGCCCATGTACAGGCACTCCTGACGCCCGAGTTCTATGGCTGCCACGGCACGGGTGATCTTGCGGGTCACGAACGTTTCGCCACGAAGGTGGCTTTCGTGGTTGAACAGGATGCCGTTCGACGCATGGATTCCATAGGCTTCGCGGTAGTTCACCGTGATCCAGTAGGCATAGAGCTTCGCGGCGCCGTAGGGAGACCGAGGATAGAATGGTGTTGTCTCCCGCTGCGGAACCTCCCGGACCAGACCGTAAAGCTCTGAGGTGGATGCTTGGTAGAACCGCGTGTGGCGGGTCAATCCCAGGAGCCGGATCGCCTCCAGCAGGCGCAGCGTTCCGAGGCCATCCGCGTTGGCGGTGTACTCCGGCGTTTCGAACGAAACCTTCACATGACTCTGGGCTGCCAGGTTGTAGATTTCATCCGGCCGAACTTCCGCGATAATGCGCACAAGGTTGGACGTATCGGTCATGTCGCCATAGTGCATGAGGAACCGCGCATCCCCCTCGTGCGGATCCTTGTAGAGGTGATCAACCCGCTGGGTGTTGAACGACGACGAACGCCTCTTCACGCCGTGCACCGTATACCCCTTCCCGAGGAGAAACTCGGAAAGAAAAGCGCCGTCCTGGCCCGTCACGCCTGTAATCAGTGCGGTTTTGTTGGTCATCGTTGCCTTGCTTCTCCGTCGTGGTCGTCATCCCGTTAACGCGAATTCACGGCGCACAGTCGACTGAATCCACTCAGGCCAGACGTGCGATCCGTGCTGCAAACTCCCGTTCCCTCTCGGGCGTCGGCCCCCTTCCACAGTCGATGATGCCTTCAGACAAGGCGTCGTACGTTACCTTGAGCAATGATCGATCGTGCCGTCCGTTGGGCTGCAGACATGTCCCGATCGCTCCTTGGTTCCATCCGTCGATGAACACAAGCGGTTCCTGTTGCTGGCGCCGCCGCATCGCTTCGCGCACCCCGTAGCGGAGCCATTGGCCGTAGGCTTTCGGGCTATCGTTGATGAGACGCGGATCGACCATATTGTCCCGGACGCCATCTCCAGGAGGGAGCACGCACCTGTACCTGACGTGATCGATCGGTGGCTGGTTCATGCTTCTCAGGGCAACGGCAATATAGTCATTCGACCACGTCGCCGATGGCAGCTTGCTGCCTCCTGCCGACGGCGCTTCAACTGCGGCATCGAACCCAAGCGGCCTCTGACAGCGGGTACCGATGGACTCAATCGCGCACAGATGGAGTCGATCGATGCCATGGTCCCTGGCAAGCTGCCGCCATGCCTGCGTTGCCCCGACACGGTCGCGGGCAGGGGCGCTGTCACGCACGAGCAGCAGCGGAGCGCCGTCTACCCGAATGTACCGCCGATCATCGAGTATGGGCAGAAGCCGCTCGACGAATTGCCTTTCGAACCATGGAGCCGTGGTGATCGTTCCGGACCGGTCGATTGCAGGATCTGGCTCCAGGTTCCAGCAGACGCAGAACGGAAAATCGAGGCCTTGCGCCGAGATCCATTCGCCGAGCAGGGAATCGTCTTCTGATCCGCGGTCAGCGTGAGCCCATTCATGGAAGCAGAAGCCGTGTATCCCGTGCTCCCTCGCGAGAGAAGTCTCTTCATGCATGACAAGCGGGTTGGTTGTCGTCTGTTGGCCAACTCTATCGCCTTGGCGGGAATGTGGATGCCGGAATGCTATCAATTTGACAGGAAACCGTACGAGCGGCAGCGCCTTGGCGGTCGTATTACCATGGTCTGTCGTCGCTTCTTCGCCGTACACGCTCCTATCCGATGCTTTCCGAGAAAGCTCGTCTCCCGGCACCGCCGTTGCGGGCGGCGATGCCGGGATGCGCCGGTACAGCTCGTCGAGCGCCGCCGCCGCGCGCGGCCACGTCAGAAAACGCTGCGCAAAGGCCCGTGCGTTGCGGCCCAGTTCCTGCCCCAACGATGGGGACTCGATTAACGCTCGAACGGCACGCAGCAGTTCAGCGATTGAACCGTCGTAGAGCTTGAGGACGTGCTTGCCGTCCTCAAGAGCCTTGCCAATATTGGTATCAGGCAGAATCACGGGCCGGCCGGAAACCAGATATTCAGGAAGTTTCGACGGGAAACGGTAATCATTGAATGGATCGCTGCGTCCCGGCTGAATCAGGATATCGGACATCCCGACCAGAACCGGGATGTCCGCTCTTGGCGCAAACCCAAGATCGATCACGTAGTCCGAAAGATCCGCCGCATCGGCAAAACCCAGAGAAGCATAGGTCCAGCCGGTTCTCACCAGTTTGACCGGCAGGCCGTAATGTCTGAGCAAGCCGACTGTGGCATAGAGTTTCTGGATATCGGTCGCGATGGAGGGATGGACGTTTCCCGAGTAGAGAATCACGATGTCGCGTTCGTCGATACCGTACTTGGCGCGCGCGCGGCGATCCTCCGCAGAGACATTCTCGAACGGCGTATCAAAGCCCGGCCAGAAAACCATGCCGGGAACATCCGCCGGCTTGAATTCCAGTAGATTGTCGATCAAGCAAGAGTAACCCGCGGCCGCTTCCATGAAACGGCGGTAACGATACGGATGGGATCGGTGCGGGCCGATCAGTCCGTCTATCACATCGTGCGGCAGGGACAGGATATCGGTATCGCTAAATCCCCGCAGTTCGTCCCGGACGACCTGCTCCTCGTTGTCCTCCATGTGGACGACATGCCGACAGCGGTATCGTCGCGTCATCTTCGTCGTGATCTGACGGACGTGCTCGCGTGGCGTCCAGGCATGCACCAGATCTGGTCCCTGCGTGTTGGAGAAGGCGATGCCCTTCTTCCACGCAGTTTCATAGTCCAGCACACCAAAGCTTGGCTCGCCGTGCTCATGAACGGTTTCGGGGCTGTCAGGCACCACAATCACGCACTCATGTCCCAGCTTGGTAAGCTCGGTCGCCAGACTGAAAACATGCATCGCGCTGTTACCGCGGAAGTTGCAATGCGCGACGAAACAAAGATTCATGGGCCCTGGTTCTCCGACTGCCGGCGAGACATTGTCTGTTGGCAGCTAGGTGTAATCGGCTCTCCCGGACGCAAAGTTCGGACTGTAGCGTGGATCAACGAGGTTCTTGTTGCTTCCGTGCTTCTCCAGGAAAAGCATGGCATCGATGGCCGCCTCCGCCGGCATGGCCAGGTAGTCGCCATCCACGGTCGTGAGCGCCGTAGCGATTCCGATGTTACGATAGCCCGCCCATACGGCGCGGGCAGCCGCCTCGCCGAAAAGATAGTATGGCGAGACGAAAGCCCGATCGAACCCACCAAGCGTCCGCAGAACGGCGGTATCGATCATCATCAGGGCCGGATACAACGCGAATACTTCCCGATCACAGGCGAGCGCACCCGCGTAGCCGTCGTCACCTAGCCGAAAACCCGGCATGGCAGGCAAGAGCCCGGCTTTGTCGAGCACAAGCCCGGCGGCACCGACCCGACCATCGCGGTGATACAAATGAGGACCGACGAACGCGACGTCCGGCTGTTCCGCATACAGCAGTAGATAGTCCAGCCAACGCGGATTATCGATCTGAACGAGCGGATCGATCCAAAGGAGGTAGCGAGACGACATAGTGTCGAGAGCTTCAGCCAGCGCATCGGCCAGCGGCGCGTTCAGGCTGCCGCCACTTTCCAGCGCCCCCCTAGCGGACCGAGGGGAAATCACGCGGACATTTGCCAGCCGCGATCTCTTGTCTTCGAGTCGAGCGACGCACGCGGCAACAGCGTTTGATGGGCGCTTCCAGCCACAAACGAGGGCCTCTATGTCCGGGTACGACAGGCGACTGTTCGGCTTGATCGTGAGGCGATGTGGCAGGTCCGGATGCGGTGTCGCCTCTGCGGGAAAGCCAGTCCGCATGAAATGGGCATTGACCGCCTTGCACTGTACCGGCTCAACCTTGCCCTTGGCGTTGGCGTCGGCGGCGACGCTGCCCGGCGCGCGTCGCCAGTGATACAGCATTCTTGGCACATGGACGATCTCGTCGGCGCGCTCGCTGACCCGTAACATGAACTCGAAGTCCTGCACGCGATCATAAGCCTTGTCGAAGCCGCCGACTGCCACGGCCAACGCGCGACGCACAACAAGGAGATGCCCGACATACATGACGCCGGCAAACAGCGTTGGAGACCAGTCTGGCTTATAGAACGGTGACTCGAAGGTTCCTTCGGCTGAGCTATACGCCTGATCGCTGTACGCCACATCGGCACCTTGGCCATCCATTGCGTACAGCACCTCCTCGATCGCCTCCGGCACCAGCAAGTCATCGTGATCAACCAGGGCTATGTAGTCCCCCTTCGCCAGGCGGAGGGCCTCATTCGTCGCCTCCGAGATGCCGCTGTTGCGTGACAACCTGGCTGTCCTGATGCGCGGATCGCGGGCCGCGAGCATCTCCAGCAACGGCCCCATGTGCGCCGCCGGGGAACCATCGTCCACGATGACCAACTCCCAGTTCCGATAGGTCTGCGCGCGCACGCTGTCCACTGCCACCGTCAGCAGCTCTCGGTCTGAGTTGTAGGTTGGTATCAGGATGGAGACGAGTGGCTGCTTCTGGAGCGGGGATCGCGAATCGTCACGAACCGACTCTCGCATCGGGGGCAGGCTGTAGGTCATTCCGCCCCGGGCAAGAGCAGGATCAACATTTGAAAGCCACTCGACGTAGTCCACCAACGGATCTATTGCCGCTCTCGGAGAGAGAGCAGACAGCATCCGAAAATATCCCCCATCGAAGAGCGGATGCGGTAGGCGCCGCAACTCCAGCGATTGCATCAGATAGTGAACAAGCGGATTCGCCGCCCGCTCGAGTTCCGGATACAGCCGAAAATAGTACTGTGCATCAAATACTGGATGAGGCCAGCGTCCTTCTGCACCGCCACTGGTCAGGTAGTGACGCAATGCACCGGATTCCGCGCGTATATCCGGATTGGTTCTCAAGTAGAATTCAGCATTGAACAGCGGATGAGGCGAGCGCCTCTCCTTGTCGCCATGAAGCAGAAAGTGAGTCAACGGATCCATGCCGCTCGCGGCCACGTCCGGATTTGACTTTCGATAGTATTCGCGATCGAAGAGCGGATGGGGAGAAAGCCCCTGAGCTGCACCTTCCTTCAAATAGTGTCCCAGCGGATTAGCCTTGATTTCCTCGGATGCCTCCGTCTGAAAGAGATACCAAGGAGCATGAAACAGCGGATGAGGATCGCGGCCTTCCGATACGCCGTGCTCAAGATAGTGAACGAGCGGATCAACGCGTGCCATCTGTACGTCGCGATAGCGCGCCAAGTACCATTCGGCATCAAAACGAAGCGGCGCAGTCGTACGTGACAGCAAATGGCGTTGCTGCCGCAACCAGTATCTGCTGGCGAGCCGATGCAGGGCGCTGGCGAGTGGCCGGCCAATGGCATTGTCGAGGAGCGGATTGTCTACGACGTCGGGTCTGCGGAACGGCGCAAGCAGGTGACTCAGTACTGCCGTCATCGCTTGCTCCGATGCGAGGGCGCAGTCAGCATCGCGGACTACTCCCCAGCTTGAGCAGACAGTACGACGCCGGGCCGATCACGCCCGGCGCCGATGCGCGGCGGTGCCCTTGACGCTCCGTTCAACGCATCAGCAGTCGCTTGTAGATAGGCATATCCGTACTTCCGGTCGGGCTCAAGATATGCGCCCTCTGCCCACTCGTTCCACGCGTTGATGAAAACGAACTGTCGGTCAACCGGAAGCCGGTCATGTGTCTGCACGCAGATCTTTTCCAACCATTCCCTGTACACCGCGGGGTGACTGTTGATGAACATGGCGGGGGTCGAACGCCGCGGCGTGCAATCCCAGTCCGGCACGATGCCCCGGAAACAGGGGTACGAAGGTGCCTGCCGGGCCAAAGCCTTTTCGACGGCCGCCCGATAATCGAAGATCGCTCCCTCGAAACCTGGATCGTAGAGACTGACTGATCCGGAAACATTCGGGATTGGCAGGTTGTGCGGTGGAAACTCCACAGCCGCATCGAAGCCGAACGCCCGCGGATCCACATCGCCGTCGAATATCGTCTGCATGGCGGCAAGGAATAGAGGCGGCAGACCGATGGCCCGACAACATGCCTGCCATCGCTCGACCGTCGCCCTAATGTTCGGAAACAGGCTGGGCCGGTAGATCAGCAGCAACGGTCTGCCGTCCACGGTGATGTATCTCGAATCGGTGATCGCCGGCTCAATGTCTTTGAAGAAGGCCAGATCGTCTTCCGGCGTATGACGCTGTGTCAGAAGCGTCCCCTGCTGCCGCGCTTCACCGTCCCATTGCGCCGTCCACGGCTCGTTGGCCCAATGTAAACAAAACGGCAGATCAAGGCTTTTGTCCGCGAGGATGTGATTGTAGGGCACGCGCATGACGGGCCTGCCCTCCAGGAAATAGTGGTGAAGGCAGAAGCCGTGGATACCGTACTGTCGCGCCAATTCCATCTGCCGTTTGATGACGTCCTTGATGCGCGTATCATAGAACCCAAGCTCACCGGGCAACCTCGGCTGGTAATGCCCTTCGAACATCGGTTGCGCCTTGGTCGTATTGGTCCACTCGGTAAATCCGCGTCCCCAGAAGCGGTTGTTCTCCTCGAAGGGATGAAACTGAGGCAGGTAAAAGGCGATCGCCTTGACAGCACTGGGGTGAATCGAGGGAGTCGTTTCCTGCACGTATGTCGGTGCATCCTCCGCACGCCTGTAGGCGCCGTACAGATCGTCGACGACGATCGTCGCCTGGCCCACGAGCCTGCGCTGTGCACTAAGGCCGCGCGCGCGACCCACCATCAAAAAGTGGACCAAAGGATTGACATCAACATAGCCGGCCTTTTCGATCAGGTCTTTGTAGTATCTCCCATTGAAATCAGGCGCAGGATTTCTGTTATCTTTCCAACCTTCGTGGACGTAATGCTTGACGGGATCCCACTGATTGCGAGCGACGTCACGGTATTTCTCCAGGTAGTAGCCTTTGTCGAAGGCGCCACTCTGCTCGATAATCTGTTGGCACACCTGCTCTGTCATCTCGGACAACAGCCGCTTCACAGGCGAAAACGACCAGCGGAGGCCACCTTTCGCGACACAGAACAGCAGCGATCGCTCTATCCCGTGCGCAAACGTTGCATCACGCACGCCTTCATCGGGCGGCGAAAAATCATCCCAGCCAAGCTTGAGGTCGAGCAACGGGCCAAGCGCCCGTGATCGGAACCAGTACATCGAGCCGCTCGCAAACTCGACCTTCTGGTCCCGGCGCAGCCGAACGTCCACCGACAGTCGCCTGAGCACGGATTGCATGGCATCAACATTGCTCCCGACGCTCAGCCATCTCGAAATGCCGTCCCAGTGGCTCGGCATGACGATGCCGAGGTCGGCGTAGCTCATCAACAGCGATACGATCCGGCGAACGAGGATGGGATGCCCCACGAGTTCGGAGAAAATATGCCGTCTCCACTCGATGCCATACTTCGGATCTTCGGAAGTCGACTTCTTGCCCTGCAGCCTGAGGCAAATGTCATGGCTTGCGATCTCGCTGGCGAAACCGACAAGGAAAGGACCAATGTCCCATCCTCGATTGGGCAAAACCTTGATGACTGCTTTCTCGGTTAACGAAAGCTCAGCCAGGACCACTTCTATGCTGCGCTGTTTCGCTGTCGTGTCCGTCGAAATATAGACTCGATATGGATACGGAATGTTGTCGAGAAGCGCGAGTATTTCCTTGGCGAGATCATCGTAGAACAAGTGAATGAAAACGCCGATTTCACCCGGCGGCGGAAGCGTCGCGAGCTCGATCTCGTCCGACTCGAGTTGCCACGCCGCAATGTCTTCCAGACTGGATGGCGCCTTGGAGATTCTCCGTCGACGGCGGGTCTTGATGTAGTGGATCAACGGATTTTGGGTCTCCGCCAACCGGTGCCGTCGTCTGTACTGTTTCGTATTGAATGCGGCGGATGGGTTGCGTCCCTCCTCATGACCGTGCAGTGCGTAGTGAAGTACCGGATCGAGATCGGACTGCGCTACATCAGGATATGACGCGCGGTAGAACGTCCGGTCGAACAGGCCACTCCCGTCAATCAGCCGTTGCTCTTGCGACAGCTTGATGCGCTGCCCGATCCGTCGCAGCGAAGATAGGGTGGACGGGAGTTTCATGGCTTTAACTTGCGTGGACATTCCACTCGCCAATTTCTCACACCCGATGATCCTCCACCGAGGCCCAGATCAGCGCGACGATGCTCCACACAACGAATAGCGCCAGCGGCGCCAGGATCGAGAAAGCGACACGGCGGGGATAGAGCGAATCTTCCGGCAGTGACGGTGGCACGAAAACGGTGAGATAGACGGCTTGTCGCTCGGCTGACATGCGCGCCCGTTCGAGTCCATCCTGCGCCATGGTGAACAGCCGCTCCGAGAACTGCCGCTGGACCTCGAGTTCCTCGAACTTCGACAGTTTGGCCGCGATGTTTCGGATCTCGGAGCTCTGCCCCGTCATCTTCTCTTTCAGCTGCGCGATCTGCACGTCGGTGATCTCGAGGCGAGCTGTCATGTTCTGGATCGACGGAGCGTTCCTGGTCAATGATCGTGAGGCGACGAAGAGATCGCTTTCCAGCCGTATCTTTTCCGCCAGAAGCTGCAACAACAGCTTCCCGGTCTCATCGGCGGTCTTGATCGGGTCAATCAGGCCTTCGTCATCCCGATAGCGGCGCAGGTCCGTCAGCGCCGTACGAACCCGGCCATCCGCACGTTCCACCTCGCGCTCGGCAAAGCGCATGGCGTCTTGCCGCGCCCGATCCGACATTTCGTTGACGAGCTGCTCGCTGAGTTGGAGGACGGCCCGCGTCAGCGCCAGCGCATCATCAGGCCGAAAGGCGCGGATCTTCACCGTGACGATGCCGGAGGGACCATCGACATATGTCGTGACCATGTCCTTCCAATAATCGACCAGATCCTCGACCTTGGCGTCGCTCTTCAATCGCGCCCAGAAATCGGCCTCCGGCCGTCGGAAGATCGCGCGGAGATCCATCGTCTTGGCAAGATCGTCCACTACGGCGCGACTGCGAATGTAGTTGGTGACGACATAGGCGTTGGGACCGAGCGTCGACATCGAGAGCGCCGACGTGGAATTGGCCCCTGCTCCCGACGATCCCGACTTTGCCATGGCGGATTGGACGGCCGATTCCTGCTCGGCCGACCGCACCACGGCGTGCGCCTCGGCGACGTACTGATCCGACGCGATGAAGATGAAATAGATCTGAGCGGCCAAGGCCGGCAGGACAACGCAGGCGATGAAGCTGACCAGCACCAGCGGAAAACGCCCCCGTGTCGTGGGAAACGGCGCCAGGCCCGATTCCGCGTCGATCTCGAGCTGACGCTGGCGCAGCGGCATCAGGCTGCGCATGCTCCGGTAGGCTCGCGCCACGATTCCCGACGCCGGAGTCACGTCGGTGACGAGGCGCTCCTGCCGTCGCCGGGCGCGCGGCTGTTGTCCGATGTCACCGTCCATCGCCATCCGTTCCCGGGTTACCGCTTCCAGCTAACTAGCGTGAAACCTATTGGAATCACAACGTTTTTTCCACTGCAGCTTTGACGTGACCATACAATTCCAGGTCGCGCTCGATCAGATTCTTGACGGCCTTGATCTCGCGGAGAACCCGCCCCAAAGCAGTCACGGCGCTCGACCGGGGAATGGGCGGTAGAGCCGCCGGATCGATGCCGAGCTGCGCGCCCAATCCCTCCAGGAACAAGTCAGGGTACTCGCGCAGACCGACCACGGCGCAGTTGGACAGCACCTCCAGCGCCGCGGCCATGGTCGAATCCTGCGGCGTTTCGTCGGGCGTGCGCGCACCCAGGCTGCGCACGGCAGGGTCGGCGAAGGTGAAGGCGTCCTCGGCGGATATGTTGCGGAAAGCGCGTCGCAGCTGTCTTTCGTCGGAAAGATCAAGCGAGGCAGCGAACTCGATCGCTGCCTCGAAAGACATGCTGTCCCGCTCATCGAGCGCCCCCATGTCGCCGTGCGCAGCGTCAGTCAACATGAGAAGGCGCTCTGCGAGTTCGTCATACGGGTCGTGCAGCAGGCAGATGGCGCGGAATCCACGATCTTCGAGGAAATACTCGTACTGCTTGTAGAGTATCCGTCCACTGGCGTAGATCGAGTCGGCGTAGTCCAACAGAATGATCTGGGCCGTCGTCTCGCGGCCGAACTGCTCCATCCCCTTGTAGAAGAACCTGAAGGAACCATCGAGCGCATCGTCCAGCTGCGATAGCGGTACGAGGTGTGTCTCCAGCCGAAGAAGCTTCTGCTTGATGACAGATTCGGCCGGCCGCCGGCGGTAAAGAACGAGCCCGGTCTCGGGGTCGTGGAGCTCAAGGTCCTGCATGTCGGCCAGGCCCGGGATCAGGTTCTGGTCGAAGCTGAATCCGCACCAACCGGTCTCGTGGCGACCGGCAGTGACCAACTGGGGCCGCGTTTCATTACATTCGAACGTAATCGGTTCGATGCCGCTGCCCACGATCCTGATCACGGACGTGCCGGTGAACCTGTCCGAGACAAAATAGCCCGTCACCACATGCCCGTGATCCGCCTCCATGTTGAACAACATCGTCGTTGCCCGCCGCGCTCACGCCATGCCGTCGGCAACGCCGAGGAGATACTGTCCATAGCCGGACTTCCCGCAACCGTGCGCCAGCACGCGCAGCTGCTCAGCGCCGATCAGCCCACATCGGAACGCCACCTCCTCGATGCAGCCGATACGCATGCCTTGTCGGCGCTCGAACAGTTGCACGAATTGCGCTGCATCGAGCAACGAATCACAAGTCCCGGTGTCCAGCCAGGCGAAGCCGCGGCCCATCATCTCAACGTAGAGAGCCCCTGCCTCGATGTACGCCCGATTCACATCGGTGATTTCGATCTCGCCGCGTGGCGAGGGTTTCAGCGACGCTGCGATCTCGAGCACGCGGTTGTCATAGAAATACAGACCCGTCACGGCATAGTTCGACTTCGGCCGCGTCGGCTTCTCCTCGATGGAAAGCGCGCGCCCGTCCTGGCCCAGTTCGACCACGCCATAGCGCTCGGGGTCGGCTACCCGATAGGCGAACACCGTCGCGCCCGCGGGTCTGATTGCGGCTCCTCGCATCAGGTCGGTCAGACCTTCACCGTAGAAGAGGTTGTCACCGAGAATCAGCGCGACGCTTTCGTTGCCGACGAACGTGCGCCCAACAATAAAGGCGTCCGCCAATCCCCGTGGTTCGGCCTGCACCGCGTAAGAGAGCGACAGCCCAATCCGGGAGCCGTCCCCCAGCAACTCCCGGAACAGCGCCTGATCGCGTGGCGTAGTAATGATCAGGATCTCCGTGATCCCTGCCAGCATCAAGGTCGACAGCGGATAGTAGATCATCGGCTTGTCATAGACGGGCAACAGCTGCTTGGAGAGCACCGTCGTGATCGGGGCCAATCTTGTTCCCGAACCGCCGGCCAGAATGATGCCTTTCATACAGTGTGTCCTTCGCCGCCCCATCTCACCTGGTCGATGTCGACAACAGCGCCGCCACCACCTCGCGGGTTCGCTCGGCCCATGGCCTGGCTTTCATACCAAAAACCGTCTCGAAGCGCGTGCTGTCGAGACAAGAATTCGCCGGCCGCCGTGCCCTGGTCGGATAGTCGGCCGTGGTGATCGCACGCACCTCTGGCTGCCGGCCTGTGACGGCCGCCTGGGCGGATACGATCTCGCTGGCGAAATCATGCCACGTCGCAGCACCCGAGCCGGCGAAATGGTACGTACCCCAAACACCGTTGGATCGCCCATCAGCGCGCACCGCCGCTATCAGGATCGCGTCAGCCAGATCCGCGGTCGCGGTCGGGTTGCCGCGCTGGTCTGCCACCACGCCCCAGCTCTCCTTGGTGCGCGCCAGATTGAGCATGGTCTTCAGGAAATTGTTGCCGTGAACGCCGTAGACCCAGGCTGTGCGCAGGATGACATGGCGCTCCAGCCGCTCCCGGATCGCGCGCTCGCCCGCTTCTTTCGACGTCCCGTAAACGCCCAGCGGCGCGACGGGGTCCGTCTCGATGTAAGGCGTCGGCTTGCTGCCGTCGAAGACGTAGTCGGTCGAGACATGAATCAACGGCAAGCCACGGGTGGCGCAGACCTCGGCCAGCAACGCTGGCCCGTCGCGGTTCTCCCGGTAAGCCTGCTCGGACTCATCCTCCGCCTTGTCGACCTTGGTGTACGCCGCCGCGTTGATCACCACGCTGGGCCGAGCCTCTTCCACAGCCGACACGACGGCCGCCCGATCGGCAATGTCGGCATCCGCCCGGGACAACAGCACGGCCGCCAGATTGCGGCTGGCGACAGCGCCACCGATTTCATGGCCTAGCTGGCCGCTGGCGCCAAACACTAGAAGAGTCATTGCTCCCGAACCCCTACCGGCCGTCAGGCCAGTGCCGCTGCCTTCGCGTCAGCGACCTTCTGCCACCGAAATGGGCTCTTAAATATGGCCAGTCGCGGCAGGGCGGCGTCTTTGGCCGACAACACCGCGTCCGCCACGTTGAATGGCCATTCGATCTTGAGCGCCGGATCGTTCCACTGGATGCCGCCATCGCATGCGGGCGCATAAGGCGCATCCACCCGGTAGGACACGATTGTATCTGGCGCCAGGGTGACAAAGCCGTGCGCGAACCCTGCCGGGATATAGAACTGCTCCGGCCTGTCGGCCGTCAGTGTCAGGCCGCACCACTCGCCGAACGTCGGTGAGCCCAGCCGCACATCCACCGCCACGTCGAATATTGATCCCTGCAACACCCTGACGAGCTTGGCTTGAGCATAAGGCGGCGTCTGGAAATGGAGCCCGCGCACGGTGCCCGGCTTTGCCGAGAGCGACTGGTTATCCTGCACGAAGGTCGCCTTGATACCCAGCTGCTCGAAAGCGTCCTGCGACCATGTCTCCATGAAGTAACCGCGCGGATCCTCGAAGCGCTTCGTGCGGATCAGCAGAAGATCTTCGATTTTCAGTCGCTCTACTGCAAAATTCATGGATCAATGCCTCTTGCCATACTGCCCTCGGCGCTCGACGCAGCGAGAGATGCACCACCCGGCCCCGTCAGTGTCAAGAGGCGACCGACCGCATGCCCCTGAGGATTTGTCCCAGCTTTTTACTGCCGGCGGTGCAGCCCCCTTCCTTGTCAATCCCCCTGTCGCCTCAGTACATTGCGCCGCCCTTGGGGAACAAAAACGAGTTCAAGATGCAGCGCGTAGCGACGGTTCTGGCCGCGGCCGGCCTTTCTCTCAGCCTGGCGGCCTGCGGCACCCTGCCGACCCAAGGTCCCCTGGCATCCGATGTCGTCTCGCAGGTCTCACGCGACGAGCTGTCCCGCTTCCTGATCGTCGACGTCGATGAACGCATCGCCCAGCTGGTGCAACAGCGCCGCGGCGACAGCTTCCGCGGCCGCTTCGGCGATGGTCGCCCGGCCCCCCTGCAGCGCGTCGGCGTCGGCGACGGTATTGCCGTCACCATCTGGGAAGCCGCCGCCGGCGGCCTCTTCTCCTCGCCCATCGTGGACCGCGCCAGCACCGGCTCGCGTTCGGTCAACATCCCTGACCAGACGGTGGCACAGGACGGCTCCATCACCGTCCCCTATGCCGGCCGCGTGCGCGTGCTGGGGCTTACGCCGCCGCAGATCGAGGAGCAGATCGTCGCCCAGCTCACCGGAAAGGCCATCGAGCCTCAAGCGCTGGTCACCATTTCGCGCAACATCAGCAACACCGCCACCGTCACCGGCGAGGTCACCCAAGGCGCCCGCATCCCGCTCACGGTCCGCGGCGACCGGCTGCTCGACGTGCTCTCCTCGGCCGGCGGCATTCGCGCGCCCGTGCACGAAACGTTCATCACCTTGCTGCGCGGTGGCCGTACGGTCACCGTGCCCATGCAGGCCATTCTGAACAACCCGTCAGAAAACATCTTCGTGCTGCCCGGCGATGTCATCACCGCGGTCCGCCAGCCGCAGACCTTCACGGCCTTCGGCGCCGCCCCGCGCAATGCCCAGATTCCCTTCGAGCAGATCGAGCTATCGATGGAGGAAGCCATTGCCAAGGCCGGTGGCCTGCTCGACCTCCAGGCCGACCCGGACGGCGTCTTCCTGTTCCGCTTTGAACCGGTGGCGTTGGCTCGGCAGATCGACCCTGCTCGCGTGGTGCAGCCGGGCACCCAGGTCGTTCCCGTGGTCTACAAGATGAGCATGCGCGACGCCCGCTCCTACTTTTACGCCCGGCAATTCCCTATGCAGAACAAGGACATCCTCTACGTCTCTGCGGCGCCGTTGAACGAGGTCCAGAAGATCCTGACCATGATCGGCACCGTCACCGGCGTCGTGAGCAGCGGTGCCGTTGTGCGCAGCACGATCCGGAACTGATGCGCGAGGGGCTCGACGTTCTTCTTGCTCTCAAATAGAGAATTTTATATAAAGGGTGACCGAGGTGCTCTTGCGCCTTGGTCCGCCCGCAGTTCCCGCAATTTCCGCAACGGTACTTTGAACGAGACTCGACGTATCGATCTCGATTTCCGCTATTCCGCAATTTCCGCAACGATGTCCTCGACCCGCGCCATGTGGTCGCTCCAGGCGAGCGGGCGATAGCGATGCAGCGCGGCTGCCCGCTGCCGGCGACGCTCCGAATCCGGTCGGGCATAGGCCTCCAGCGCGGCCACCCAACCCGGCCCGTCCAGTGGGTTGATGTACGCCGCGAAGTCGCCGCCCACCTCGCGGTGGGCGTCGATGGCGGAGGCGATCACGGGTACCCCCAGCGCCAGGGCCTCGGCCACGGGCAGGCCGAAGCCCTCGACCAGCGACGGCGCCAGCAGCGCCTGGGCGCCCCGCAGCAGGGCGATCATGCCGGCGTCGCTGAGGCTGGCCACCTCGATCACCGTGGGCGCCAGTCCCGGGCTGCGCTCCAGCAGGTCGATGACGTTCTCGTTCTCCCAGCCGCGCCGGCCCACGACCACCAGCCGCGCCTGGCGGGTCTGCCCACCGCCGGTCCAGCGGTTCCACGCCTGCAGCAGGAACGCCAGGTTCTTGCGCGGCTCGATGGTGCCGATCACCACGAAATACGGCACCGCGGCTTCAATCGGCGGAGTCGGCGGCGGCGCCAGGAAGATGTCGGCTAGGCCCAGGGGCACCACCTCGCAAGGCGGCGCCGGAACGTCCAGGTCATCCAGGTGCGCCATCAGCGCCGCGCGGGTGAAGGCCGAATTGGCCACGATCACGTCGGCGTGGCGCGCCATCGTCGCCACCCGCTGTGCGTGGCGCGGCGCCTCGCGCGGCCGGCAGTATTCTTCATGCGTGATGGGAATAATATCGTGAAGAAAGAACAGGCTGCGGACCGCCGGCTGCGATAGCCAGGCGAACCGCTGCGGCCGGTGAAGGCGGAATTGGGAGGTGTGAAAGTACCAGGCCGCGCCCTGCCCCGGCGCCGCCCGGCGGCGCAGCCAGCCACCCCCGGCAGCCGACCGCAGGCAGATCTCGGCCGTGCGCAGCAGGCGCGCGGCGTCCGCCTTGTCGTCAGGGCCTCCGATGCGCTGGGCCTGGCGGTGGCCGTCGAGCGTCAGGGGCTGGCCCAACACGTCGCGCAGGGCCGCGAACGCGGCATCGCCACGCAGATCGCGGCCGTCGGTCGACCAGCGCGCGGCCATGGCCTCGATCAGCGGCCGCACATAAGCCTCGTCCAGGGTGCCGGTCAGATGCGGCCACGTGACGACAAAGCGCACCGCCTCGCGCTCGCCGGCGGCCCGCGCCAGCACGTGCTGGACATAGGCCATCTCGACCCGATCGATGCCGGTCGGCGTGCGCAGATGCATGTTTTCGATCAAGCGCGAGATATCGACCAGCCGTACCACGCCCACACTGCTCCCTGGCGACCCTGTGGCCGCTCTAGCACACGGCAAGGGCCAAGGGCTAAATTTGCGGCGGCGCGTCGAGCCGGATGCGGCCGACCGACCGCCACGGCATGCGGGCGATACCCAGCTTGTCCAGCACCACCAGCGCCGAGCCTAGCCGGCTCTTGATGCCCGGCAGCGACAGCGGATCCAGCCCCGTCCACGGCGCGAACGGGTTGCGGCGCAGGGAGCCATAGATCTCGATGCGGCGCGTCGGCGTCGGGCTCGGCGTGCGGCCGTGGAAGCCGAAGGTGTCGGCCACGATCAGCGTGTTGGCACGCACGGCGATCGATTTCGGCGCCGGCAGGCCCAGCCGCTGCCGGTCCTCGGCCGAGATCCGGAAAGAACCCTCGGCATGATCGCGCGACGGGTGGGTGCGCGCCGACAGGCTCTGCTCGCGCTCCCAGGCCAGCCGTTGCGGCGTCAGGGCATGAGATCCCGGCACATAGAGGAACGGCCCTTCCTCGGGCCCCACGTCATGCAGGAAAAACCACGCCTTGGCCGTCGAATGGAACGTGTCGGCATGCACCACGCATTGCGGATCGTCGGCGCTGCCGTGGGCGTTGGCGATGATGCACTGGATGGAAAACGCCGGCTCCCCGCCGCGCGAAGCGATGTAGCGCAGCAGCGACAGCACCTTCCTGCTGCGCAGTAAGCCCGCCAGCACCGGCTTGTCGCGGCGCAAGGGGCCGCTGTCCAGCAGGATGCGCCGGGTCACGGTGCTGCCCTGGCGCATTTCGTGGGCATCCCAGGGCGTATCCAGCGTTTCGGCGCGCAGGCGTGCGAAATCCGCCGCCGGCAGGAAATCGGGCAGCACGACAAAGCCGTCGCGCGCGAACGCCGCCTGCTGATCGGCCGGCACATGGCGTCCCAGCCAGCGCCGGCGCCAGCCGGCCAGGACGGCTGCCACGCGGATGCGGCTCACATGCAGGCCCCAGCGGTTGAGCCGGGCGCTGCCGATCACCGGGTTGCCGACAAACGATTTCGCCCCGGTGGGCACCGCGGCGACCCACAGCGGCGCCTTGAGGATCGAAACCAGGACCGCGCCTACGCGCATGCAGAGTGTCCAAATGTTGGCGGTTCGGCCATCAATCTACCACGGGTTCGAGTGCCACATAGATTTCGCGATCAGGCCGTGTCGTGAGATTGCCCAGCGGGGTGGCGCGCGGACCAGCTACCGGTCGCAACTGGAATTGGCGCACAATGCCCGTCACCAGCGCCTGCATCTCGGCCATGGCGAACCGGCTGCCCGGACAGGCCCGCGGCCCCGACCCGAACGGCAGGAAGCGGTTGCTGGTGTCGGCGCCGGCCAGCGTGCGAAAGCGGTCGGCCTTGAAGGCCAAAGGCTCGTCCCACAGCTTGGCGTGGCGCTGGATGATCCAGGGCGACACCAGCATGAGCGCACCGGGCCTGATGGGCTCGTTCTGAAGCGTATCGGCCGTGGTCGCATCACGCGGATAGATCGGGATCGGCGGGTAGAGCCGCAGCACCTCGTTGATCAGCGAGCGCAGCAGCGAGGTATCGGCACCGGCCCCCACCCGCGTCGCGGGCTGGTTCGCCGGCTGGACTTCCTGGCGCAGCCGGGCCTGCACATCGGCATCGTCGGCCAGTTCGCGCATCAGCCAGGATAGGGCCGACGCGCTGGTTTCATGGCCGGCCAGCAGCATGACCGCCACCTCGTCCAGCAGCCGTTCGTCCGACAGGACCTCCTCGCCTGCACGCTCGCGTTCGGCCACCGCCCGCGCGAACGGGCTCGAGGCGATCGGTTCAGCACCACTGCGCAGGGCGTCGACAAAGCGCGTCTGAATCAAGGCCCGCATCCGCACCGATACACGCCGCTGCTGTCTTTGCCGGATCGGCGCCACCACGCGCGTGCCGGCCCAGGGGAAGAGCCGCAACGGGCTTGCGAGGAGCTGATACCGGAAGAACAGGCGCGTGAAGTCGGCGCTTTCGGCCTCCGTGAAACGGGTACGGAAGAGGCATTCGGACACGATATCGACGGTCAATCGCGACATCTCTGCCGATACCGGCAGGCGCGGCAGCGTGCCCTCCTGGCGCCAGCGCAGCTGGTAGGCGTCCAACAGCTGGGCGCTGACCGCCGCCACCGCCTGGTCATCGACCTGGGCGATGGCGCGCACGAACATGCGGCGGATGGTGGCGACATCAGGCTCTTCCGATGCAAACAGGCCACGCCCGATCAGCGGCGCCAACAGCGGCTTCATGATCCGGCTTTTGGGATACTGCGCCGCACCGCGCACCAGGACCCGCTGCACGACGTCGCGCGAACTGCCGATCACCAGTTGCAGCGCCGGCAGGTCATAGCTGAACAGCTCACGCCGGAAATGCATCGGCAGCAGCAGGCGCAAGGGCCCGCGCGCGAACCGCACCACCAGCCAGACCGCACACGTCAGGATGAACTTGTTACGCAACAACCCCATCGACCTTCCTGTCGCCGGCGAAACCGGGCGGCGTCTGATAGCATGGTCACACACGCCGAGCCGGCAGAATTTGCCCTCTTTGCCGGACCGTGTCCGTGGTATCGCCTGCCGCCATGGATCCGACCGACATCCCACCCGACGAAGGCCATGCCCAACCCCATCTGCGCAGCTTTTCGCGCTCGCTGCCAATGCGGCTGCTGATCGCACGGGAAGCCGTCATGGCCCGCTTCCGCCCGTTGATGCGTTCGCATGGAGTCACTGAGCAGCAGTGGCGCATCCTGCGGGCCATCGCCGAGCGCGGCGAACTGGACATGCAGGGCCTGGCCCAGGAAACGTTCCTCCTGCTGCCAAGCCTGTCACGAACGGTCCCGCTCCTGGAGCGCCAAGGTTACCTGGAGCGGCACGCCGCCAAGCAGGACCAGCGCCGTACGATCGTGCGCCTCACGGCACGCGGGCGGCGTCTGTTGGCCGCGGTCGGGCCCCACTCCGAGCAGCAGTACGCCGAAATCGCACAGTTCATCGGCCCGGACGCGCTCGAGCAGCTCTACGACCTCCTCGACCGGCTGGCGAAACTGCCGAAACCCACCGGGAACGGTGCCGACGCCAACGACGACGATCCCTCCTGAGCGCTCTCGCCGACGCCAATAACCCGCTCTATAGTAAGGAAAAGATGCAGCGCCTTCTGAAGGGAGCAGCAATGGCGCGGCGCGCGGCGCGCGGTCAGATGAGCAAGACGCTGTGGGTACCGTCCGACCTCATCCAGCGGTGCCTCGCCGATACGCGCGTCGGCCATCAGATGCGCGTCGCCCCGGGCGGTACGCTCTACCGCCAGGGCGAGGTCGGTCACGACTTCTTCCTCATCCTCAGCGGCCAGGTCAGGATCTCGGCGCTCGGCGACGATGGCGAAGAAGTGCTGTTCGATGTCGTCGACGTCGGCGGCCTGTGCGGCGAGGGCGCGGCGATCGATGGTCTGCCGCGTTTCTCGACGGCAACGGCGACAACCGATGTCACGGTGTTGCGCATCGATGCGCGCCGGCTGCGCACCATCTTCACCGCCGATCCCGACCTGATGTTGGCCTTCTTCCGCGTCACGGCCTTGAAGCAGCGGATGCTGGCGTTCCGCCTGTCGCAGATCGGCCGCAGCTCGGCCGAGAAGCGTATCGTCGATCTGCTGCGCTATATCCTGCGCTCGATGCCGGACGAAGAGCGCGACGGCAGCCTCAGCCTCACGCACGAGCAGATCGCCACGCTCATCGGCGCCAGCCGGGTGACCGTGACACGTGCGCTCAACAAGCTGCGCGCCGCGCGCGTCGTCGCGACGAGCGCCGGACGGGTTCGGCTGATCGCCTCGGAGTGAAGCCCGGCTGTTCGTAACGTCCCTGTATCATTCGATACAGAGCCTGGTGCACCGCCAGTGTTAACCGCTGTGCACCATGCAGTGTGGTGCGGAGAGTGACGTGGCGGCGACCAAGGCGAACATCGTCCGGCTGGGACATATCGAGTTCCGCGTCACCGACCTGGAGCGGGCGCGCGACTTCTATGTCGATCTGCTGGGACTGCACGAGACCGAGCGCGATGCCGACCGTATCTATCTCCGCGCGATCGAGGATCGTGAGCACCATTGCATCGCGCTGCGCAAGGCACCCAGCGCCGGCGTCGGCGCGCTGGCTTTCAAAGTGGCGTCGCCGGACGACCTCGACATCCTTGAGCGCCGCTTCGGTGCGCTCGACCTGCCGATGAAGTGGCTGCAGCGCGGCGAACGGCTGGGACTTGGCCCGACCCTGCGCATCCGCGATCCTCTGGGCTTTCCGATCGAGTTCTATGCCGAGATGGCGCCGGTCGAGTGGCTGCTGCAGAAGTCGCACCTGCACCGCGGCGCCGCGCCCACGCGTCTGGACCACGTGAACGTTCTCACGCCCGACGCCCAGAAGGGCTACGCCTGGTACACTGAAGAGCTCGGCTTCAAGTGCGCCGAATACACCGAGGGTGATCCGCCGGAGAACCGGATCTGGGCGAGTTGGCTGTACCGCAAGTCGACCGTGCACGATATCGCGGTGATGACAGGCCCCGGCCCGGCGGCGCATCACGCCGGCCTGGCGCTGGGTGAGCCGATGAACGTCATCCGCGCCTGCGACATGCTCGCGTCGGCCGGCTACGCCGACTCCATCGAACGAGGCCCGGCGCGCCATGGCATCTCGAATGCCTTTTTCGTCTACGTGCGTGATCCCGACGGCAACCGCGTCGAGCTCTACACCGGCGACTACCTGACGTCGGATCCGGAGATGAAGCCGATCCGCTGGCACCTCAACGACAAGCGGCGGCAGACGCTGTGGGGTGCGCCGCCACCGCGCCGCTGGTTCGAGGAGTACATGGGGGTCGAGGGCATGGACGGCACCGACCTCCTGCCTGTCAGCGCGCCGCTTCTGCAAGCCATTCCGGACTACATCGACTGACCAAAGAACATCGAAGGGGAAGCACAACGATGAGCGTGAACATGAATGGCCGTCAGGGCGGCCTGTTGGCTCTGGGATTGGCCGCATCGCTGGCGATGGCATGCGGCCCGGCACAGGCGCAGACCGCCAAGCCCGAACTGCGGATCGGCGCGGTGTTCACCCTGACCGGACCCGCGGCACCGATCGGCATCCCGGCCAAGAACGGCATTCAGCTGCTGGAAGAGCAGCTCGCCAAGCGCACGGACCTTCCGTTCACGCCCCGCTTCATCATCTACGACGATGCGTCCGATCCGACCAAGGCCGTGAACAACACGCGCAAGCTGGTGACCGAGGATCAGGTCCATCTCGTGATCTGCTGCTCGACGACACCGGCGTCGATGGCCATCCTCGAGACCATCAATTCGGGTGCCGTGCCCAACATCTCGGTCGCCTCGGCGGCCAGCGTGATCGAACCGGCGGCCGAGCGAAAGTGGACGTTCAAGACGCCCAGCACCGACAAGCTGCAGGTGACGCGCGTGGTCGACGACATGGTGGCGCGCGGTGTCAAGAAGATCGCTTTCTTCGGCCAGGAGGATTCCTACGGCGAAGGCGGCTGGATGGCACTGCAACGGGTCGCCCAGGAGAAAGGCCTCACCATCGTGACGGCCGAGCGCTTCGCGCGCACCGACACGAACTTCACGCCCCAGGCGCTGAAGATCAAGCAGGCCAACCCGGACGCCGTCTACTTCCACGCCATCCCGCCGTCGTCGGCCCTGGCGCAGCAGGCGATCCGCCGCGTCGGCTACACGGGTCCGACCTATCACGGCGGCGGTTCGGCCATCGTCGCGTTCATCGACGTTGCCAAGGACGCGGCCGAAGGCACGATCATCAGCGCCGGCCCCCTCCTGGTCTATCGGGAGCTTCCTGACGCCTACGGCGCCAAGGCCGAGATCATGCGCTTCACCCAGCTCTATGGCGCGAAGTTCGGCGCCGACAAGATCGACATCTTCCCCGGCCAGTCGTGGGATGCCGGGCGGATCGCGGTCGATGCCGCCGAGCGCGCGGTCAAGGGCGGCGCCGATCTCACCAAGGTCGAGGACACCCGCAAGCGGCTGCGCGATGCCGTCGAGGCGACCAGGGACTTCCCCGGCGTCGATGGCGTCTTCAACTACTCGCCGACCGACCATCTCGGACTGGACCTGCGCAGCACGTTCCTCACCGTCGTGAAGAACGGCAAGTTCACCCTCCTGCAACGCTAACAACGGGCGAGCGGGCCCGCAGCCCGCTCATCCCCCATGTTCGACACAGCTCTCTTCCTCCTCGCCGATGGCCTGACCAACGGCGCCGTCTACGCCCAGGTCGCGCTCAGCCTCGTGCTCGTCTATTCGGTGACGCGCGTGGTCAACATCGCGCAGGGCGAGTACGTGATGCTGGGTGCCCTCACCTACGCCGACCTGCTCGATGGCCGCATGCCGGCCACCATGGCGATCGTCGTCACCGGGCTGGCACTGTGGGGCGTCACGTCCGCCTGGACCGCGCGCCATAATCGCCGCGCCATGATGCGCGTGTTGGGCGGCGCGGCATTGGCCTGTCTTGTCCTGGCCGGCATCTCGGCCGGCGTTCTCGCCGCGCCACGATCTGCTTTCCTGGCGATGCCGGCTGCGATCCTGCTGGTCGCCAGCCTCGGCCCCATCGTCTATCGCGTCACGGTACAACCCAATCCCAATGCCAGCACCGTCGTGCTCGTCATCATCTCGGTCGGCGTCGACATGGTGCTGCAGGGTGTCGGCCTGCTGTTCTGGGGTTCCAGCACCTATTCGGTGGCGCCGCTGGCGAACGGCGGCATCAGCGTCGGCCCGCTGTTCCTGGCCTGGCAAAGCATCGCGATCATCGCGATCGCCATCGTCATCATGGCGGCGCTCTACGCGTTCTTCGAGTTCACGCTCTACGGCAAGGCCCTGCAGGCGACCGCGATCAACCGGCTGGGCGCCCAGTTCTGCGGCATCCCGGTTGCCCGCGCCGGGGCGCTTGCCTTCTTTCTCGGCGCCGCCTTCAGCGCCACCAGCGGCATGCTGCTGGCCCCGCTGGTGACGGCCCACTACGACATGGGCTTCGTCATCGGCCTCAAGGGTTTCGTCGGCAGCGCCATGGGCGGCCTGATCGACTACCCGCTGGCGCTCGCCGGCGTGTTCGCCGTGGGCGTTCTGGAATCGACGTCGGCCTATGCCTGGAGCGCCTATCGTGAAGTTCTGGTCTTCGCCTTGCTGATCCCGATCCTCCTGTGGCGCAGCCATCGCCTCAAGCCCGGCCAGGAGGCGTGATGTCGCGTCATATCTGGGCGCTGCTTGTCGGCGCGCTGCTGCTTGTCGCGCCCTGGGTACTGCCACCTTTCTATGTCGGCCTGCTGACCTTCACGGGCCTGTCGGCCATGGTCGTCGCAGGCCTGGTCCTGCTGCTGCAGGCCGGCCAGGTCTCCCTGGGTCATGGCGCCTTCATGGGCCTGGGCGCCTATGTGTCGGCGGTGCTGTGCCTGCGCTACGACGTCAGCCCTTGGCTCGCGATGCCGGCGGGCGTCCTGCTCACCGCGCTGGCTGCGGCGGTCATCGGCCGAGTCACGCTACGGTTGCGCGGTCACTACCTGCCGCTGGCGACGCTGGCCTGGGGCATCGGTCTGTTCGGCGTGTTCCTGGCCTGGGGTGAGCTGACGGGCGGTGCCTCCGGTCTCGACAAGATCCCGGCGATCAGCCTGTTCGGTTTCGAGCTACGCGACGAGCGCCTTTATGCTTGCATTGTGTGGGCCGTGGCGCTGAGTATCGTCGTGGCCTTCCGCCGGCTGCAGGTATCGCGGATCGGTCGTGCGGTCGCCGCCGTGCGCACACACGAGACCATGGCGACCAGCTTCGGGATCGACGTCGCCGCCCTGAAGAGCCGCGTCTTCATCCTGTCCGCGATCGTGGCGGCGATCGCGGGTGTGCTCTACGTCCATCACATCCGTTTCATCAGTCCGACTCCGTTCAATCTTGGCGCGTCGTTCAAGTTCCTGATCATGGCGGTGCTGGGCGGCCCGGCGCACAGCGCCGGCGCCATCGTCGGCGCCTTTGTGATCCAGGGCATCGAATGGGGCGCGCAGGACCTGTTCGCCAACAGACTCGGCGTCTCCGGCAACTACGAAATCATCGTCTTCGGCGCCATCCTCGTCCTGGTCCTGGTGCGCTGGCCCGGCGGCCTGTGGCCGGCGCACCTGTTGCCCACAGTACTGCCGCCGACCACCGGCGGAACGCCCCTGCCCCAGCGCGGGCACGATGCCGATGCCGGCGGCGTTCTGCTCGAGGTCGAGGACGTCGCTGTCAGCTTCGGCGGCCTGCAGGCGCTGCGTGGTGTCAGCTTCACGCTGGGCGCCGGCGAGATGGTCGGCTTGATCGGACCCAACGGGGCCGGCAAGACGACCGTGTTCAACGTCATCACCGGACTGCAGCGTCCGACCGCCGGCGCCGTGCGCTTTCGCGGCAGGCCGCTGGCCCGGCACACCGATCGCATTGTGGGCGACGGCCTGGCACGCACCTTCCAGCACGTGCAGCTGGTGCCTACCCTCAGCGTCCTGGAAAACGTTGCGATCGGCGCACACGCCCGCACGCGATGTGGCATCGCCAGCGGCCTGTTCGGTGGCAACGGCGCCGAGGAGCGCGCGATTTTCACGGCAGCCCACGAGGCCATCCAGCGCGTCGGTCTCGCCGACGTGGCGTACGCCGCCGCCGGCAGCCTGCCGCTGGGCCGGCAGCGGATCGTCGAGATCGCCCGCGCGCTGTTGGCCGACCCGGTCGTGCTGTTGCTGGACGAACCGGCGGCTGGCCTGCGCTTTTCAGAGAAGCTGGAGTTGGTAAAGCTGCTGCGCCGCCTGCGCCGCGAAGGCATGACGATCCTGCTCGTCGAGCACGACATGGAGCTGGTGATGTCGGTCGTCGACCGGCTGGTCGTCTTCAACCGCGGCGAGGTGATCGCCCGTGGCACGCCGGCAGACGTGCAACGCGACCCACTGGTCATCGATGCCTATCTCGGCGGTGTCGCATGACCACGTTGCTGTCGTTCAACGCCGTGACCGTTGCCTATGGCGAGGCGGTAGCGCTCTCGGGTGCCAGCCTGACCGTCGACGGGGGCGAGTTCGTCACCGTGATCGGGCCGAACGGTGCCGGCAAGACGACGCTTCTGAACGCCGCGATGGGTGTGCTGCCCGCGCGCGAAGGCACGATCACCTTCGACGGCCAGGCCCTGCGCCACGAGCCGCCGGAACGCCGGGTCGCCATGGGCATGGTCATCGTCCCCGAGCGGCGTGAGCTTTTCGGCCGGTTGAGTGTCGAGGACAATCTGCGGTTGGGTGCCTTCACGCCGCGCGCGCGCAGTGGCAACAGCGGTGGCCTTGATCGTGTCTACGATCTCTTCCCGGTGCTGGCCGAACGGCGCCGGCAGGCCGCCGGCACGCTGTCGGGTGGCGAGCAACAGATGGTGGCGCTGGGCCGCGCCCTGATGGCGCAGCCGCGCATCCTCATGCTCGACGAGCCCTCGATCGGGCTCGCACCACGGATCGTTCAGCAGATCCTGGCCGCGATCGCCACGCTCAAGGCGAGTGGCCTCACCGCAATCCTGGTCGAACAGAACGCGCATCTGGCGCTCGGCATCGCCGATCGCGCCTACGTGCTGGAGGCGGGTGAGATCGTCCTCTCCGGCACCGCATCGGCGCTGCGGGACGACCCGCGCGTCACCGAAGTCTACCTCGGCGGCGGCAACCGCTATGCCGAGACAGACCCATCCGACGATTGACCCTGAAGGAGAAAGCCATGGACCGCCGCGTCGTCGTTCCCAAGACGGGCCTGCGCCCGGGAGTGCCCTACTCACCCGGCGTTCGCTGGGACAAGCTGCTCTTCGTCTCCGGCCAGACCGGTTCCGATCCCGTCACCCGCGAATTCCCCGCCGACATCAAGGCGCAGACGCGCCAGGCGCTGGAGAACGTTAAAGCCGTCGCTGAAGCCGGCGGGGCGTCGCTGGCAACCGCGCTCAAGGTCTCGATCGCCATGACCGACATGATGAACGAGTTCCAGGCGATGAACGAAGTGTTCCGCGAATACTTCCCCAAGGATCCGCCGGCGCGCACCACCGTCGGCGTGGCTCACCTCGCCCGCCAGGGCCTGAAGGTTGAAATCGACATGATCGCGGTCATCAAGGATGCCGAGTAGGCCCTATCGCCTTCTGTTGACCGGCGGGCGGCTCGTTGGCCACGATGCGCTGCCCGCCGGTCACGACTCGCTGCTCATGGAAGGTGATCGCATCGCCTGGATCGGGGCTGCCGCCGAAGCGCCAGCCGCCGACCGGCGGATCGCGCTGGGTGGCGCGACCGTGGTCCCGGGATTGACCGACGCCCACATCCACCTCTTGGCGATCGCCGAGGACCGGCTGCAGACGCCACTCTCCGACCCCGAGGTGGATTCGATCGATCGTCTCATCGATCGCCTCGCCGCCGCAGCCCCTGGCGTCCCCGCCCATGAATGGGTGATCGGCTCGGGCTACAACGAATTCAATCTCGCGGAGAAACGTGTCCCCACGCGCGAGGAGCTCGACCGGGTGCAGCCGGGCCGGCCCGTGATGATCCGCCGCGTCGGTGGCCACTTTGCCGTCGCCAACAGCGCCGCGCTGGCGGCCGCCGGCATCGACGAATCGACGCCCGATCCCGAAGGCGGCCGGTTCGAGCGGCGCGACGGCCACCTCACGGGCAGCCTCGCCGAGCTTGCCGCCGACGCCGTCTATGCTCGCGCGCCGCGGCCCTCGCCGCAGCGGCTGGCAGCCGCCATCCGCGCGGCAGCGCGCGAGTACCTCGGCTTCGGCATCACCGCGGCCGTCGAGGCTGCCGTCGGGTTTACTGCCGGTTTCGCCACCGAGTGGGAGGTCTGGCGCCTGTTGCGCCAGGCCGATGCGTTTCCGCTGCGCATGGGCTTCATGCTGCGCATCGACGCCGAGGAAGCGGCCGCGCAGGGCCTGATGCCGGGACCGGTCGATCTCGACTGGCAGATCCGCACGCTGAAGTTCTTCGCCGACGGAATCATCGGTGCCCGCACGGCGGCGTTCTCGGAGCCCTACCACGACTGCCCTGGCTGCGGCTTCCTCATGAAGCCGAGCGATGACCTGAAACGCGACTTTCTCGCCGCGCACCGGGCCGGCTGGCAGATCGCGGTCCATGCGATCGGCGATGTGGCGATCGCCACGGCACTCGATGCCTACGCCGAAGCGCAACGCACCACACCGCGTGCCGACTCGCGGCATCGGATCGAGCACCTGGGCTACCCCGGCCCCGGCGCCATTGCCGCACTGCAGGCAACGCGCAGCGTCGTCATCACGCAACCGGGCTTCCTGCGCAATCTGGGTGACGGCTTCACCGCGGCACTGGGGCCCCAGCGCGTCCATCGCCTCTATCCCGGCCGCTCGCTGCTGGACGCCGGCATTGCCGTTGCCGGCAGCTCGGATGGGCCGATCGGCCCGCCATCGCCCTTCATCGGCATGGCCGCGGCCGTCGACCGCCGCACCGCCCGGGGCCTTGTCATCGGCCCCGACGAGGCGCTTGATGCATCGGAAGCCCTTCACCTCTACGCGGGCGCCGGCGCCTACACCATGTTCCATGAGACCCATCGCGGACGCCTGCAACCAGGCATGCTGGCCGACCTCGCGGTGGTCGACGAGGACCCGACGGCCATCACACCCGATCGTGTCGGCCGGTTGAAGGCCCGCATGACGGTGGCGCGCGGCCAGATCGTCCACGGCGAAGGATAAGACATGAAACCGATCGACCTCGGCGGAATCGTGATCCGCGACGTGATGGAATTCGCTGGCCCGCGCTTTCGGCCACACGATCTGTTGCCGGATTCGACGCCGGAAGCGGTCGCCGCCCATCGCCACTGGATGGAGCCCGACCTGTACGATGCGGCGCGCGACCTGCTCTGGATGGACCGCCGCAGCTATGTCATCGAAACGCGCCACCACCGGATCCTGGTCGATACCTGCGTCGGCGCCGACAAGGAGCGGACCAAGCCCCAGTGGCACCACCTCAACTCACCCTGGATGGGCAACTTCCGCGCGCTCGGCCTGGCGCCGGAGCAGGTCGATGTCGTCTTCTGTACCCACCTGCATGCCGACCATGTCGGTTGGAACACGCGCCTTGCCGACGGGCGCTGGGTGCCGACATTCCCCAATGCCCGTTATCTCTTCGGCCGCATCGAGTTCGCATTCTGGCAGGCAAACCAGCCCGATCCGGACGGTCCCATCCTCGAGGACAGCGTGCAGCCCATTCTCGACGCCGGCCAGGCCGTCCTGGTCGACGATCGCTACGAAATCGAGCCCGGTGTCTATCTGGAGCTCACGGCCGGCCATACGCCGGGCCACCTCTGCCTGCATCTGCAGGGCACGCGGCATGCGGTCCTCACCGGCGACCTGATGCACCACCCGATCCAGGTCTGGGAGCCGCAATGGAGCAGCTGCTTCTGCCATGACCCGGCACATTCGGGCCGGACACGGACCGCGTTTCTCCAGCGCCACTGCGAGTCCGATGCCCTGATCCTGCCGACCCACTTCGGCCGCGGCGCCGCGGGCCGGGTCATGCCCCGGCCCGGCGGTTTCCGTTTCGACTTCCTGGAGCCGCCGGCCGCGCCGCCTACTTGATGCCGATCCGCGGCACGGCGTGCGTGTCGTAGGCGATGCAGATGTTCTTCTGCTCCATGTAGTGCTCGAAGGCGTAGTCGCCGCCGTCGCGGCCGATGCCGCTGGCTTTCATGCCGCCGAACGGCGCTGGCAGATGGCGGTTGTTCTCCGAGTTGACCCAGATCATGCCGGCCTCCAGCGCATCGGCAACGCGGTGCGCGCGGCCCACATCGCGGGTCCACAGATAGGCGGCAAGCCCGTACCGCACGTCGTTGGCAATCGCGATGGCCTCGGCTTCGTCGGTGAACGACAGGGCGGTGAGGCAAGGTCCGAAGATCTCTTCCTGCGCGATGCGCATCTGCGGCCGGGCCTGCGCGAACAGCGTCGGCGACACGAAGTTGCCGGCCTCCAGGCCCTGCGGCCGGTCGCCGCCAGCCAGCACTGTGGCACCCTCCTCGCGGGCGATGGTCATGTAGCTCATCACCTTCTGGTGCTGCCGGGGATGAATGAGCGGCCCGACCTCGGTCGCGGGCTCAAGCGGATGGCCCACCTTCAGGGCCTTGGCGCGCTCCGCCACGGCGGCGAGAAACTCCCGCTCGATCCCCTTCTGCACCAGCAGCCGGCTGCTCGACGTGCAGCGCTCGCCATTGAGACTCCAGATCATGAAGGCCACGCCGTCGACCGCGCGATCGATATTGGCGTCGTCGAAGACGATCACCGGGTTCTTGCCGCCCAGTTCGAACAGCACCCGCTTCAAGGTCGGGGCGCCCTGCACCATGATGTGGCTGCCGGTCAGCGATTCGCCAACAAAGGAAATCGCCTTGATGTCGGGGTGTTCGGTGAGCGACTTGCCGGCGCTCTCCCCCAAACCGTGCACCACGTTCAGGACACCCTTGGGCAGGCCCGCGTCATAGGCGATCTCGGCCAGCAGCGCGGCCGTCAGCGGGCTCCACTCCGCCGGCTTGTGGACGATCGTGCATCCCGCGGCGAGTGCCGGCGCGATCTTCCAGGTTGCCAGCATGAAAGGCGTGTTCCACGGGGTGATCACCCCGACCGGCCCGATCGGCTGGCGCACGGTGTAGTTGACGTGCTGCTCCGCCGGCAGCGAGAGGCCGTTGCGCGCCTCGGGCACCTTGTCGGCATAGAAGCGGAAATTCTCGGCGCCCCGCTCCGCCGCTTTGCTCATGTAGCGAATCGCCTGGCCGGTATCGTAGCTCTCGACCAGCGCGATCTCCTCGGCGCGTGCCTCGATGGCATCGGCGATACGGTGCAGCAGCGCGCGGCGCCTGGCGGCCGGCATCGCCCGCCAGGCGGGAAAAGCCGCTTTGGCCGCCGCCGCGGCTGTCGCGACATCGTCGGCATCACCCGCACTCACCTTGCAGATGACGCTGTTGTCGATGGGACACAGATTGTCGAAGTCGCGACCGTTGTGGGCGGGCGTCCGCGCGCCGTCGATGAAGTGCGGCAGCGTGCCCCCGGCGATGGCCGCGATCATTGATTTCACACGTGTCACGCGTTGCGTCAGCTCACCGGTCATTGCCGTCATCCGTAATGTGGATCATCCAAAATATTTAACACGTTAAATAAAAACTGCAACGACATTTGCCGCCATCCCTGACGGACCAGGTCCTACTTCAATCCGGGGACAGTGGACGGCGCGAGCAGATTGCAGAGGGTTTGCAGCAGATCGGCGGGCTGGAACGGCTTGCCGATGTACGGCCGGGCGCGATGTCGCGCGGGAACGACATCCGGTTTACAGCCCGACACGATCACGAATGGCACACCACCATCGTCCAAAGCGTCAGCGACCGCAAAGGAATGCTGACCGTGCAGGTCGAGATCCAACGTTGCCAGATCCGGTCGCTGCGTCCTGATGCTTTCCAGTGCGTCTTCCACTCTGCCGGCGATTGCAAAGTCCTCGCACCCGGCATCACGGAGCAAGTCTTCCAGAGCCATCGCCAGCAGCGCTTCATCCTCGGCTATCAGGATACGGCGTCCGCTCAATCCGCCCATCGACTGCACCACTGCCCGCTCGCTTTCCTCCGGACAAGCTTGGAGAATACCGAACGAGGATCAAGCCAAAACAGATCCAAACCTGGAAGCAAATTGCGGATCAGGTTTCACGTGCCCACCGCAACCGCTCGCGGCTGCGCCAAAACAGTGACCGGTGATGAGGATGCTCCGCGCATCATTGACATCAGGAAAAATCGAGTCACTGAGTCGTTCCAAGTTCGACCACGCAGTTGTTGCGCGGGCATTGCCGCAACAGCAAGTCTTCAGCTTGCTGCAGCAACATGCCTGCGGCCGCAATCCCGCCTCACTCCAGACACATCGTTACGCACTCACGCTCGTTGATGATCAGTCAGGGGGAGCTCGAGCATGAAACCGACGTTGTCCGCGCCGACGATCGGCCGCTACATCGGACGCACCCGGATCGCTTATTTCTCGATGGAAATCGCCCTGCGCGCGGAAATGCATACCTACAGTGGCGGACTGGGTGTGCTGGCCGGCGATACCGCACGATCGGCTGCCGATCTCGAACTGCCCATGATCTTCGTGACCCTCATCAGCCGGCAGGGATATCTGCGCCAGGAGATCGATCGTGACGGCTGCCAGGTGGCGCATCCCGATCCCTGGGAACCTGCCGACTACGCCGTCCCACTGAGAGCCAAGATCGCGCTGCCCGTCGAGGGACGTGAAATCTGGATCCGGCCGTGGCTGTATGTCCTGCGTGGCGCGTTGAAGCACACCGTGCCGGTCCTGTTGCTGGACACGGATCTGCCGGAGAACAATGCCGAGGACCGCACGATCACCGACCGACTGTACGGCTCAGGCGAGGGTTATCGGCTCAAGCAGGAGATCGTGCTCGGCATCGGGGGCATACGCATCCTCGATGCGCTGGGCTTCAACGTCCAGGCCTATCACCTCAACGAGGGACACGCTGCCCTGCTCGCGCTCGACCTGCTGCGCCGCTATCCGCGACCGCCGGATCAGGTCGACGCGAACGACATCATCTACGATGTCGGGCCGGTGCGCGAGCGCTGCGTCTTCACCACCCACACACCGGTGGAGGCAGGTCACGACCGTTTCCCCTACGACCTCGTGTCACGGCTGTTGGACGGCTACGTCGACATGGCGCAGCTGAAGCTGCTGGCCGGCGCCGACAACATGAACATGACGCATCTCGCGCTGAAACTCAGCGGCTATGTCAATGGCGTCGCCAGTCGCCACGCCGAGACCACAACCCGCATGTTTCCGGGTTATCATGTTCGTTCGATCACCAACGGTATCCACGCGCCGACCTGGGCTCACTTGTCGTTCGCCAAATTGTTCAATCGTCACTTCCCGTCATGGGGCCTTGAGCCGGAGCTGATGGCGCGGGCAGACCAGCTCACCAATGATGACGTGTGGCATGCCCACCAGGAAGCCAAGGCCGATCTGATTTCGCTGGTGCGGGCGCGAAGCCACGTCAAGCTATCGCCTGATCAACCCATCCTCGGCTTCGCACGCCGAATGACATCCTACAAGCGGCCCGACCTGCTGTTTTCCGATCTCGAGCGCCTGATATCGATTGGCGAGCAGCATCCGTTTCAGGTCGTGATGGCGGGCAAGGCGCACCCCGCGGATGAGCCCGGGCGCCAGATGATCCAGGACATCCACCGCCACATCGAGCGTCTGAAGGGCAAGGTCACCGTTGCCTTCCTTCCGGGTTACGACATGAATCTGGCGCAGATGCTGGTTGCCGGCACGGACGTCTGGCTCAACACGCCGGTGCCGCCGATGGAAGCGTCGGGCACCAGCGGGATGAAGGCGGCACTGAACGGAGGACTCAATCTCAGCGTGCTGGATGGCTGGTGGGTCGAAGCCTGGATCGAAGGCGTCACAGGCTGGGCGATCGGCGACGACCGGCCCGATCATGTCCCCACCGCGGCAGCACTCTACGACAAGCTGGGGATCGCCGTGCTGCCCCTTTACTACAAGGATCGTGCGCGCTGGATCTGGATGATGAAACAGGCCATCAGCAAGGTGGCCAGCTACTTCAACACGCAGCGCATGATGCGTCGATACGCCGTTGACGCCTACATCGCGGCCGGCATGCGGTAACGCCCTTACGGCCGCCTGACGACAGGACTCCACTTGGCCCACATCCGGGGCCGGGTGTCTGTTTTTGTTCCCGACAAGCGCCTTCCGTCAAGCATTCGGCGCGGAACCCATCCCCCCTGTCCGGCGTTGGAATCCGCGATCACGTTTGATCTGGCGCCCGGGGCGAAACACGGGCGTTGCAACAACATCGTCATGCGGAAGGATGCCCGGGGTGCGAAGCTCAAAACCTTGCATCTACTATCTGCATCCGCTGCTGGCCGGCCCGCTGCAGTCATGGCCCCAGCACATTGAGCGCTGTGTCCAGCTCGGATTCGATCACCTGCTGGTCGCGCCCCTTTTCCTGCCCGGACGCTCGGGCAATGTATTTTCCGTATCCGACTACAACAGATGTCATCCGATCCTTCAATGGGACGGCAGCGCCGACGAGGCCGTGGCAGCGATCGCCAAGCTGTGCCGCGCCAACGGCCTCACGCTTCTGCTCGATCTTGTTGTTCACCGGGTTGCACGCGATGCGACGCTCGTCGCCGAACACCCTGACTGGTTCTCGATCACCGGCGACGACGCGATCCTTCCCGATCCCAGGGCCTCGCAGGAGGACCATTCTTCACTCGCCGTGCGAGCCGACGCACTGCTGCACGACAATGAACTGGGTGGCTGGTGGCGTGAACGGCTGCGGCGCTGGCTGGATGCCGGTGTGGGAGGCTTTCGCTGCCATGCGCCGGACAAGGTATCGCCTTCTGCACTGCGAGGCCTGCTGAAGGCCGTCCACGATCACACGTCCGACGCCGCATTCATCGCATGGACCCCTGGCATGACGCAGGGCGCACTCGCGGCGCTCGCGGGCTGTCCCTTCAGCCACACCGTATCGTCCACCGCCTGGTGGGACTACCGCGCCCCGTGGTTGCTGGATGAGGAAGCACGGCTGCGATCAATCGCACCGCCGCTTGGTTTGGCGGAAGCGTTGTTCGGGCCAAGGCTGGCGGAAGACTGCCGGGATGCGACATTGTTGCGCCGCCGCTATCGACGCGCGGTACTGTTTTCGGCCGCCTATGGTTCCGGCTGGATCATGCCGATGGGAACCGAGTTCGCAACGTCGCGGCGACTCGATCCGGCGCGCGACAAACCGGAAGACTTCCAGAGCCTGCGCCAGTCACCCGTTTACGACTGTGCGGATGACATCAGGGCTGCCAACGCACTGAGCGCATCCGCCGGGCTTGGCGCATCGGATCAGCCTGGCAGGTTGATCTCCGCGCCGGGAGCCGACATCGCGGCCGTACTGCAGTCATCCGGGGCAGGTGCTTCAGCGCGCCTCATTGTGGTGAATGCCGATCTGTCCGCCGCCACCCCTGTCGATGCGGCATCGTTGCTGGCGCGAACGGCACGCAGCGGCGCGCGCTATCGCTACGTGCGGCCCGCCGACGGTGGCGTCGTACTGCCCGACACGACCATCGTGCTGGAACCGGGAGAGGTGCGATTGCTGGCACCCGCCGATCGCCCGGTGTCGCAGAAGCGACGTGCCCCTCGCGTTCCGGCGGCCAAGGCCGTCGGAGCGCCGCGCCTGGCGATCGAGTCCATTGCCCCGGCGGTGGACGCCGGACGCTTCCCGGTGAAGCGCCTGGTCGGCGAGCGCGTCGTGGTCGAGGCCGACCTGATCGGCGACGGGCACGGCGTTCTGGCTGCCGCCCTCTTCTGGCGCCATGTCGACGAAAGTGACTGGAGCGAGCGGCCGATGGAGCCGCTGGGCAACGATCGCTGGCGGGCGACATTTCCACTCGAACGTCTGGGCCAGTACGTATTCACGGTCGAAGGATGGAATGATGCGTTCGCGACGTACCGGGACGAACTGGCCAAGAAATTTGGCGCTGGCCGCACGGTCGACCTGGAAATCGAGGAAGGCCGGGTGCTGATTGCCGCCGCCGCCCAGCGCGCCAAGGACGAAATAGCCGCGAACCTGGACCAGATCGCCAGAGACCTTCCGTCGCTTCCGCCGGCAAAACAGGTCGAGGCCCTGCTGGCTGAGCCGACCGCCGCCTTGATGGCGCGCGTGGATGACCGGCCCTTTGCGGTGCGGCATGAACCGCCTGTGGTGGTGGAGGTTGATCGCCGCGCCGCCGAGTTTGCCAGCTGGTACGAACTGTTTCCGCGCTCGCAGAGCGGCGATCCGGCTCGCCACGGCACGTTCGACGACGTTATCCGAAACCTGCCGCGCATTCGGGACATGGGTTTCGACGTTCTCTACTTCCCGCCGATCCATCCCATCGGCCGCATCAACCGCAAAGGACGCAACAACAGCCTTCAGGCTGCGCCCGATGATCCCGGCAGTCCCTATGGCATCGGTTCATCAGAGGGCGGCCACGATGCGTTGCATCCGCAGTTGGGCACGCTGGACGATTTCCGCCGTCTGCGGGAGGCCGCGGCCGACCACGGCCTGGAACTGGCCCTGGACTTCGCCATCCAGTGCGCGCCAGACCACCCCTGGCTCAAGCAGCATCCAGACTGGTTCGACTGGCGGCCGGACGGATCGCTGCGCTACGCGGAAAACCCGCCGAAGAAATACGAGGATATCGTTAACGTCGATTTCTATGCGTCGGGCGCGCGACCGTCACTGTGGATCGCATTGCGCGATGTCGTGCAGTTCTGGGTCGATCAAGGCGTTCGCCTCTTCCGGGTCGACAACCCGCACACCAAGCCGTTTCCATTCTGGGAGTGGCTGATCGCCGACATTCGATCCCGGCACCCGGACGCGATCTTCCTGGCCGAGGCTTTCACACGGCCCAAGGTGATGTATCAGCTGGCAAAGATCGGTTTCGGCCAGTCGTACACGTACTTCACATGGCGCAACACCAAGTACGAGCTGACCGAGTACCTCACGGAACTGACGACCACGGCGCCGCGTGACTTCTTCCGCCCGCATTTCTTCGTCAACACACCCGACATCAACCCGCTGTTTCTCCAGACTTCCGGCCGACCGGGCTTCCTCATTCGAGCCGCACTGGCGACGACATTGTCGGGCCTGTGGGGCCTGTACAACGGCTTCGAACTCTGTGAGGCAACGCCGCTGCCCGGACGTGAAGAGTATGCGGACTCCGAAAAATACCAGCTGCGCGCCTGGGACTGGAATCGGCCCGGCAACATCGTCGCCGAGATCACGAGACTCAATGACATCCGCCGACGCAATCCGGCACTGCAGAGCCATCTTGGCGTGCGGTTCTACAACGCCTTCAACGATCACATCCTCTACTACGGCAAGGCCACGGCGAATCGGGACAATGTCGTCCTCGTTGCCGTCAATCTCGATCCTCACAGCGCGCACGAAGCGGACATCGAGGTCCCATTGTGGGAATGGGGTCTGCCTGACAGCGGTGCCGTCGTTGCCGAGGACCTGATGCGGGGCGGCACCATGACGTGGCACGGCAAGATCCAGCATCTGCGTCTGGACCCGGCGGACCTGCCCTTCGGAATCTGGCGCATCGCGCCGCTTGGGAGCGCTTGACCCATGGCCACGCGCAAACGCCCTGCTCCGACCATCGACCACGACTGGTACAAGGACGCGGTCATCTACCAGCTGCACGTGAAGTCGTTCTTCGACGCCAACGACGATGGCATCGGCGACTTCCGTGGCTTGATCGCCAAGCTCGACTATATCGTGGAGCTCGGTGTCAATACCATCTGGCTGCTGCCCTTCTATCCGTCACCGCGCCGCGACGACGGCTACGACATCAGCGACTACCGGTCGGTCCATCCGGATTACGGCACCATGGCCGACGTCCGGCGCTTCATCCGCATGGCGCACGACCGCGGGCTGCGCGTCATCACCGAACTCGTCATCAACCATACATCGGACCAACACGCCTGGTTTCAGCGGGCTCGCCAAGCCAAACCTGGTTCCGTTGCACGGGACTATTACGTCTGGTCCAACGATGACCAGCGTTATACCGGCACGCGCATCATCTTCGTCGACACGGAGAAATCCAACTGGACCTGGGATCCGGTGGCCGGCGCGTACTTCTGGCATCGCTTCTATTCGCACCAGCCCGATCTCAACTTCGATAATCCGCATGTGCTGGAAGAAGTCCTGCGCGTGATGCGGTTCTGGTGCGATCTGGGCGTCGATGGCCTGCGGCTCGATGCTGTCCCCTATCTCGTGGAACGCGATGGCACGTCCAACGAGAACCTGCCGGAAACCCATGATGTCCTGAAGCGCATCCGGGCCAAGCTCGACGAGCATGGCAGCGGGCGCATGCTGCTGGCCGAGGCGAATCAGTGGCCCGAGGACGCTCAGCAGTACTTTGGCGACGGCGATGAATGCCACATGGCGTTCCACTTTCCACTGATGCCGCGGATGTACATGGCGATCGCCCAGGAAGATCGTTTTCCGATCACCGACATCATGCGCCAGACGCCCACCATTCCCGCCGACTGTCAGTGGGCGATCTTCCTGCGCAACCACGATGAACTGACTCTGGAGATGGTGACCGACCGTGAGCGGGACTATCTGTGGCAGACCTATGCCTCGGACCAGCGGGCGCGCCTCAATCTCGGCATCCGCCGACGCCTCGCGCCGCTGATGGAACATGATCGGCGCCGGGTCGAGTTGATGAATGCCTTGCTGCTCTCCATGCCCGGCACGCCCATCATCTACTACGGCGACGAGTTGGGCATGGGTGACAACATCCACCTCGGCGATCGCGACGGCGTTCGCACACCCATGCAGTGGTCGCCCGACCGCAATGGCGGCTTCTCCAAGGCGACCCCGGCCAAGCTTGTCCTGCCCACCAACATGGACCCGATCTACGGATACGAGGCCCTCAATGTGGAGGCCCAGAGCAACGACACGCACTCGCTGCTGAACTGGACCAAGCGCATGCTCGCAGTACGCAAGCGCCATCGCGTTTTCGGGCGCGGCTCGCTGCGGTTCCTCTATCCCCTGAACCGCAAAGTGCTGGCTTACCTGCGTGAGCACCAGGACGACAGCATCCTCTGCGTCAACAACCTGTCGCGGACGGCGCAGGCCGTGGAGCTCGACCTCTCGGCTTTCGCCGGCCGGGTGCCCATCGATCTTGTCGGCGGTTCGCACTTCCCGCCGGTCGGTCAGTTGACCTATCTCCTCACGTTGCCGCCCTACGGCGTCTACTGGTTCCTGCTGGCGCCCGAGGCCCAGTTGCCCGCCTGGCACATCCCGGCCCCGGAAGTGATGCCGGAGTATGCGACGATCGTGCTGCGCAAGAGCCTGGGCGAGCTACTGGCGCCGCCGGCGCGCACGATCCTCGAAACCGAAGTGCTGCCGGCCTACCTGCCCAAACGCCGCTGGTTCGGCGGCAAGCAGGAGCGCCTGGATCGCGTGCAGATCGCTTATGCCCTGCCGCTCGCGCTCTCCCCGGGCAGCGACGAAGTGATGTTCGCCGAGGTCGAAACGCAGCAAGACAAGGGCAACGCCCGCTATCTGCTGCCGCTGGGCATTGTCTGGGAGGATGAGACCACGCCGCCGCTGCCGCAGCAGTTGGCCTTGGCGCGGGTGCGGCGTGGTCGCCGCGTCGGCCTTCTGACGGACGCTTTTTCCCTGGGCACCCTGCCGCGGACTCTGTTCAGCGCGCTGAAGGCCGGTCAACCGCTGCCTTGCCCCGACGGCACGATCGAGTTCCGTGCCACCAGCAAAATCACCGATGTTGAGGTCTCCAAGACACCCGAGCTTCGGCACCTCTCGGTCGAGCAGTCGAACAGCTCGGTCATCATCGATGATACCGCGATGCTCAAGCTGTTGCGCAGCGTGCATGGCGGGATCCATCCCGAGGCCGAAATGAGCCGCTATCTGACGGACCAGGGCTTCGGCAATTCTCCCGCGCTACTGGGCGAGATCGTGCGCGTCGGCGCCGACGGCACGCCCCACACCCTCGCCATCCTGCAAAGCTTCGTGCGCAATCAGGGTGACGGTTGGGCGTGGACGCTCGACTTCCTGGCGCGCGCGATCGAGGAGATCGCCGTGACCGGCGACGACGGCCACACCACCGCCGACGCGTTTGCGAACTACACGCACTTTGCGGGGGCCATTGGCCGGCGGCTGGCTGAAATGCATGCGATCCTGGCCGCGCCGTCCGATCAGCCTGACTTTGATCCGGAGACGGTGTCCCAGGATGATATCGATCTGTGGTCAACGGAGACGACGGCAGGGCTGACAGCAGCGCTCGACATTATCCGCGCCACGAAGAGTTGGCCCGACGAGGGAACAGCACAGCGCGTGGCCACGCTCCTGGGGCAGCGCCGGCAGCTGCTCGCCCTGCCCAAGCAGCTGGCGCGTGCCGGCCTGGGCGCCTTGAAGACCCGTGCGCACGGCGACTTCCATCTCGGCCAGGTCCTGGTTGTCCAGGGCGATGCGTTCATCATCGATTTCGAGGGCGAACCGGCAAGGCCGTTGAGCGAGCGGCGGCGCAAGACGTGTCCGTTGCGGGATGTCGCCGGTCTTCTGCGATCGTTCCACTATGCCAGTGCCGCGGCCGCGCCGGGCCGTTCGGCGACGTCGCCGCAGACGGGCGAACGCCGCACGCAGCTGCTGGAGCGTTTCACGCACCATGCCAGCACCGCTTTCCTGTCGGCGTACCGCGGTGTGCTGGGAGCTGCGCCCCGTCCGTGGGTCGGCAAACGGGCTGCACCGCCTTTGCTCGAGCTCTTCCTGCTTGAAAAGGCCGGCTACGAAATCCGCTACGAGGCCGCCAACCGGCCAACATGGTTGGCGCTGCCCGTCAACGGCCTCGCCCTGTTGGCCGCTCGCCTTCTGAAAAAACAGCCAGCGCTCGAGGACGCGTAACCGATGGATGGTAATGCGGCCATGGATGCGGGCACGATCGATGCCATCATCAGCGGGCACTGCGGCGATCCGTTCGCCGTCCTCGGCCCACACGACAGGACCGACGGCACGACGATCCACGCGTTCCTGCCGGGCGCCTGCCGCGTCGATGTCCTGGCCCGGGACTCCCGGCAGGCCCTGGGTACGTTGACGGAACTGCATCCCGCCGGCGTGTTCGGTGGCTATGCCGGCGAGCGACGGCCCTATCTTCTGCGCATCGACTGGGGCCGCGACGTCCAGGAGACCGAGGACCCCTACTCGTTCGGCCCGCTGCTGGGCGATCTCGACTTGCATCTGATCGCTGAAGGCACGCACCAGGATCTTTCTGCCTGCCTCGGCGCCATACCGATGACGGTCGGCGCTGTGGCCGGTGTCCGATTTGCAGTCTGGGCACCCAATGCCCGTCGCGTTTCCGTGGTGGGGGACTTCAATCAGTGGGATGGACGGCGACATCCCATGCGCCGGCGCCATGGCGCCGGGGTGTGGGAACTGTTCATTCCGCGCCTGATCGCGGGCGCACGCTACAAATACGAACTGCTCGGCCCTTCCGGCGAGCGCCTTCCCTTGAAGGCCGACCCGGTGGCGCGGGCCAGCGAACCATCGCCGGCGACGGCATCGGTCGTCGCCGACGCGGGGCCGTTCCATTGGACCGACGACGACTGGTGTCACGAGCGCGCCGACCGTCAATCGGTCACGGCACCCATTTCCACCTACGAGGTGCATGCCACATCATGGATGCGGCACCAGGCCGACAACCAGCCTTTCGACTGGGATGCCCTGGCGGATCGCCTGGTGCCCTACGTCGCCGACATGGGCTTCACGCATCTGGAGCTACTGCCGATCATGAACCATCCCTTTGCCGGGTCATGGGGCTATCAGCCGATCGGCAACTTCTCGCCTTTGGGCACGATGGGATCGCCAACCGGTTTGGCACGGCTGGTCGATCGGTGCCACGAAGCGGGTATCGGCGTGATCCTGGACTGGGTTCCCGGCCATTTTCCCAACGACGCTCACGGGCTTGTCCGTTTCGACGGCACGGCATTGTACGAGCACGAGGATCCCCGCGAAGGTTTTCATCGCGACTGGAACACGTTGATCTATAACTATGGCCGTCACGAGGTCCGCGCCTTCCTGATTGCCAGCGCGCTGCACTGGATCGAGCACTATCACATCGACGGATTGCGGGTCGATGCGGTGGCATCGATGCTCTACCGCGACTACAGCCGCCCGGCCGGCGAATGGGTACCCAATATCTATGGCGGGCGTGAGAATCTCGAAGCCATCGCGTTTCTGCGGCAGCTCAACCAGACGATCGCGCAACGCTGCCCCGGTGCCATCATGGTGGCTGAGGAATCGACAGCCTGGCCTGGCGTGTCGCGTGCCGTCGCGGATGGCGGTCTCGGCTTCACCTACAAATGGAATATGGGCTGGATGCACGACTCGCTGCACTACATGGCGCGCGATCCCACCTACCGGAAACACCATCACGACGAGTTCACGTTCAGCGCCGTGTATGCTTTCTCGGAGCACTACATGCTGCCGCTGTCGCATGACGAGGTCGTGCACGGCAAGCGCTCGCTGCTGGGCAGGATGCCCGGCGATGCCTGGCAACGCCTGGCCAATCTACGCGCCTATTACAGTTTCATGTGGGCACATCCCGGCAAGAAGCTGTTGTTCATGGGCGGCGAGTTCGGCCAGGAGCGCGAATGGAATCACGATGCGCAGCTCGACTGGTCGCTGCTCGACAATCCAGCACACCGGGGACTGCAACGGCTGGTTCGCGACCTCAACACGGTCTACCGGGGTGAACCGGCACTGTATCGCCGCGACGCTGAGGCCGGCAGCTTCCGCTGGGTCGTGGTCGACGACCGTGACCAGAGCGTCTTTGCCTTTCTCAGGTATGGCGCCGACGGCGATCGAACCATCCTCTGCGTGTGCAATCTGACGCCGGTACCGCGTTACGGCTATCGCCTGGGCGTCCCCGCGGCAGGTCTATGGCGGGAGATCCTCAACAGCGATGCCGCGATCTATGGCGGCTCGAACGTCGGCAACGATGGCCTGGCCGTCGCCGAGAGCGCACCAGCGCACGGTCTTCCTGCATCCCTGACGCTCACCCTGCCGCCGTTGGCCGTGCTTTTTCTGCGTCAGGGCGATTGAACCATGGCAACACGCCCCGATCGGTTGACGGCCGGTCGCCCCTATCCGCTCGGCTCGACATGGGATGGGCTCGGCGTGAACTTCGCTGTCTTCTCCGCACATGCCGAAAGGATCGATCTATGCATTTTCGATACCTCCGGTCGCCGGGAGATCGCCCGGCTTGCCTTGCCGGAGTGCACTGACGAGGTATGGCACGGATATCTGCCCGACGCCGGTCCCGGCCTGCAGTACGGCTATCGCGCGCATGGACCGTACGATCCGCGCAACGGTCATCGCTTCAACGCGCACAAACTTCTGCTCGACCCTTATGCCAAGCGAATTTCCGGCGAGGTGAAGTGGGCCGACGCGTTGTTCGGCTATCGCGTTGGCAGTCCGCGTGGCGATCTCTCCTTCGACCGTCGTGACAGTGCTGCGGCGATGCCGCGTGCCGTCGTCACGATCGACGAGTCCTTCAACTGGGGCAACGATGCACGGCCACACGTTCCCTGGGCCGACACGGTCATTTATGAGGCGCATGTCCGCGGCGCGACGATCCGCCATCCGGATATCGCGATACCCGAACGCGGCACGTTTTCCGCACTCGCCGACCCGAGGTTCATCGATCACTTGCACACCCTGGGTGTGACGACCGTGGAACTGCTGCCCGTACAGGCATTTCTCCAGGACCGCTTTCTGGCCGAGAAGGGCCTGCGGAACTATTGGGGTTACAGCACGCTGTGCTTTTTCGCACCGGAGCCACGCTATCTCGCTGACGGCGCGCTGCTGAACCTTCAGGTTGCCGTTCGGCGCCTGCATGCGGCGGGCATCGAGGTCATCCTTGACGTCGTCTACAATCACACGTGCGAGGGCGGCGAAGCCGGACCGACGTTATCTCTACGTGGTCTTGACCACGCTAGCTACTACCGGCTTATGCCGGGAGACGCGCGCCATCTCATCAATGACACCGGCTGCGGCAACACGCTCAACGTCACGCATCCGCGCGTTCTGCAGATGGTCATGGATTCCCTCAGATACTGGGCCACGACGTTCCATGTCGATGGTTTCCGCTTCGATCTGGGCGCGAATCTCGGCCGTGAAGCGAACGGATTCGACCCCGGATCGGGCTTCTTCGACGTCATACGGCAAGATCCGCTGCTATCGCGCTTGAAGCTGATCTCCGAGCCCTGGGACATCGGACCCGGCGGCTACCAATTGGGCAATCACCCCTCCGGGTTTGCCGAATGGAACGACAAGTATCGTGACTGTGTGCGGCGCTTCTGGCGCGGCGATGAAGGCCAGCGGCCGGAGCTTGCCGCGCGCCTCATGGGATCCGGTGACATTTTCGAGCATCACGGCCGGCGTCCCTGGGCGTCGGTAAACTTCGTGACCGCCCATGACGGCTTCACGCTGCACGATGCCGTCAGCTACGAACAGAAGCACAACGAAGCCAACGGCGAGGATAACCGCGACGGGCACAACGAGAACTACAGTGCCAACTGGGGCAGCGAAGGCCCCAGCGACGATCAAGCCGTCGTCGACGTGCGCAACCGCGTAAAGCGCGCGATGCTGGCGACGCTGCTCTTCTCTTACGGCACGCCGATGCTGCTGGCCGGCGATGAGTTCGGCCACAGCCAGAAGGGTAACAATAACGCGTATTGCCAGGACAACGAGACGACGTGGATCGACTGGGAGGCCGCAGCACTGCCGGAGAATCAGGCGCTCTATCGTTTTGTCTGCCGCCTGGTCGCTTTGCGGAAGGCTCACCCCAGTCTCCGCAGCGATCGCTATCTCCACGGCAGAGTCGAGCTGGCCCCGGGATTGGCCGACGTCGCATGGTTCGATCCTGACGGCGAACCTGTCTCGGCGGAAGCGTGGAACGATCCCCAGGGGCGGGCGTTGGCGTTACGACGGGCGTGCCGTACCGAGCAGAGCATCGACATCACGCTGGTCGTGTTCAACGCCGGGGTGGACGCGAAGCAGTTTACCCTGCCGCAGCCGCAATTCATCTGGCGCCGGGCACTCGATTCGGCCGTACCTGAGCCTACGAAGGAAGATGGCGTGCAAGGGCCGATCACTGTCGAAGCGCACAGCGCGGTGCTCCTGGTCACTCGAGCCGACGGGAACCCGGCGTGACTGATCGTTTCATGTATCCCCTGTCATTCGGCGCAAACCGCGGCAGTGACGGACGCACCCACTTCAGTTTATGGGCGCCGGACTGCCGCACGGTCTCCCTCGAGATCGATGGCGCGGCATCAACCGCCATGCAGCCGCAAGGCGACGGCTGTTTCACCGCGACGGTGGCTTGTGCTGTGCAAGCCCGCTATCGCTACCGCGTCGGTCCGGACCTCGTTGTTCCCGATCCCGCATCACGCGCCCAGGCGACTGACGTCCATGACCCCAGCCTGGTGATCGATCCACGTGCCTATGCCTGGCAGAACACCGCCTGGCGCGGCCGGCCTTGGCACGAAACCGTCCTCTACGAAGCGCACGTTGGCTTGCTCGGCGGCTTCACCGGCCTCGCGCAGAAGCTCCCGGAGCTGGTCGATCTGGGCATCACGGCCGTCGAACTGATGCCCGTGGCCGATTTTCCCGGTTCCCGGAACTGGGGCTATGACGGTGTGCTGCCGTTCGCCCCCGACCGCGCCTATGGCACGCCCGATGATCTGAAGGCGCTGATCGATCGCGCGCATGGCCTGGGCCTGATGATGTTCCTCGATGTCGTCTACAATCACTTCGGTCCGGACGGCAATTATCTCGGCGCCTATGCCTCGCCCTTCTTTCGTCATGACACGACGACGCCCTGGGGTCCGGCCATCGACTTCAGGCGTCCTCAGGTTCGGCAGTTCTTCATCGAGAACGCGCTCTACTGGCTGATGGAATATCGCTTCGACGGTTTGCGGCTCGATGCGGTTCACGCCATTGGCGATCCTGGCTGGCTGGATGCGCTTGCCGCCGAGGTGCGCCGGACCGTCGAGCCGGATCGGCACGTACACCTCGTCCTGGAGCACGACGGCAACGCGGCCAGCCACCTGACCCGGGGCTTCGACGCGCAATGGAACGATGACGGCCACCACGTACTGCACGTACTGCTGACCGGTGAGCGGGATGGCTACTACGGCGACTATGCCGATGCGCCAGCGCGCCATCTGGCGCGGTGCCTCTCGGAAGGCTTCATCTATCAAGGCGATCCCTCGCCTTATCGCGACGGCGAATCGCGCGGCGAGCCCAGCGCCCACCTCTCGCCGACGTCCTTCGTTCTCTTCCTCCAGAACCATGATCAGGTGGGTAACCGGGCATTCGGCGAGCGCCTGAACCAGCTCTGCCCACCCAACGCCCTGCGAGCCGCGACGGCGCTGGTGCTGCTGTCACCCCAGATTCCCCTGCTCTTCATGGGCGAGGAATGGGCCAGCGCATCGCCGTTCCTCTATTTCACAAGCCACAACGACGCGCTGGCCGTCGCGGTGCGCGACGGACGGCGCCGCGAGTTCGCCCGGTTTCCGGCTTTCGCATCGGCCGAGAGTCAAAGTCGCATTCCCGATCCCAATAGTCCGGCCACGTTCCAGGCGTCCGATATCCTGTTGAAAATGCCATCTGACGGGAGCACCCGCTGGCGTGCGTTTGTCCGGGAGCTGCTTGCCGTGCGCCGTGATGCGATCACACCGTATCTGCAGGGAGCGCAGAGCATCGGAGCACAGGCCATTGGCGACACCGCGGTACAGGCAAGCTGGCGTCTGGGTGACAAGTCGATCCTGACGATCGCCGCCAACTTCGGCGTGGATGCCGTGCCCTGCCAAGTGAGCGACGGACGCGTGCTGTTTGCCACGGACGAGGTTGTCGTGCGCCACATGGCGACCGGCAGTCTGCCGGCGCGCAGCCTGATGGCCACACTGAGCGACGCCGCGCCGTGACCGACCGGCACCTGGCGTCGCTGGCCCGCGCGGCCGGCATCATGGTGCGCTGGCGGGATGCGTTCGGCAATCAGCGCACGGTCTCGCCCGAAACGCAACGCGCCCTGTTGGCGTCGCTGGGGCTGCCGGCAGCGACCACAAACCAGATCCGTGAGGCGCGAGCCGCACTGGCACAGGATGCTCAGCGCAGCGGGCTGGCCCCGTTGATCACCGCGGAAGTCGGCAAGCCGATCGTACTGCCGGCCGGAACGGCCGGCTCGCGGCACTACCGCCTCGAATGCGAGGACGGCAGCCGGATCGACGGCATCCTCCCCGACGATACTGCTGGCGCGATACCGCCGGTGGAGATCTGCGGCTATCACCGCCTCAGCCTCGGTGACACGACCGCCACGCTGGCGGTAGCGCCAGCACGCTCGTTCAGCGTTCGGGACGCGCTTGGCCATGAACGCGCGTGGGGCTTGGCGGCCCAGCTCTACTCGCTGCGACAGGCACGTGATGGCGGGATCGGTGACTATGGCGCACTGGCGGCCCTGGTCCGGGCGATCTCACCCGCCGCCGATGCCGTGGTGGTCAGCCCCGTCCACGCGTTGTTCGCCAACGATGTCACGCGCTTCAGTCCGTACGCGCCCTCCAACAGGCTGTTTCTCAATATCCTGCATATCGACATCGACGCGTTGTGCGCTCAATGCGGTGTCGCGATTGATGATGCCGCGGAGAATGCGCTCCGAGATGGTGATCAGGCGCCAATCATCGACTGGCCTGCTATCGCGGCGCGCAGGCTTGTGCTGCTGCGCAAGGCCTTCGAGGCTATGTGCTTGAGCGGGCTTCTCGTTGCCGATACACCGATCGGACGTGATTTCCTGGCGTTTCGCCAGGAAAGAGGCCGGCCGCTGGAACGGCATGCGGCCTTCGAAGCCATCCAGGCTGACATGCTGCGCGCCGACCCGACCCGCTGGTTCTGGCGAACCTGGCCTGCCGGCCTGGACGATCCTGACAGTCCCGATGTGTCGGCCTTCATCCGCGATGCCGCGCATGATGTCGCGTTCCATGCCTTCCTGCAGTGGCGTGCCGACAAGGACCTGGCGGCGGCACAGACAGCGGCAAAGGACGCCGGCATGGGCCTGGGCCTGATTGCCGATCTGGCCATCGGCACCGACCCGAGCGGCTCCTATGCCTGGGGGCATCAGGCCGACACGCTGCCTGGTCTTTCGGTCGGGGCTCCGCCCGACCTGTTCAACCCCCTGGGTCAGGATTGGGGACTGGCGACCTTCTCGCCCCATGCGTTGCGCAACCAGGGATTCGCCCCGTTCGTGAACCTGCTGCGCGCCGTGATGCGCCACGCCGGCGGGATGCGTATCGATCATGTACTGGGTCTCAAGCGGCTGTGGCTGGTGCCGCACGGTGCCTCATCGGGTGACGGCGCCTATCTCGGCTATCCCCTGGAAGACCTGCTGCGGCTGGTGGCGCTGGAATCGTGGCGACATCGCACCGTGGTCATCGGCGAGGACCTCGGAACCGTGCCGGCCGGCTTTCGCACCACGCTGCGCAACGCCGGCGTCCTTGGTACGCGGGTGCTGTGGTTCGAACGCCAGGGCAAGGGCTTCGTCCCAGCGCGCCAGTGGCCGCTCGCCACGGTCGCCACCAGCACGACTCACGACTTGCCGACCATCGCCGGATGGTGGGCCGGGCGCGACATCGAATGGCGCACGAACCTCGCGCTGTTGGGCCCGCACGAGACGCACGAAACCCTGCAGGCGGACCGCATCGCCGATCGTAGCGCGCTCTGGCAGAATCTATGCGATGCGGGCACAGCCACTGGCGCCATGCCGGCGCCGAACGATCCCGCCCCCGTCCTCGGCGCGATCGCAGCCTTCATCGGTGCCACGCGCTCCGCGCTGGCCATTCTGCCGCTGGAAGACATCCTGGGCCTGATCGAACAACCCAACCTGCCCGGCACGACGGACACGCATCCCAACTGGCGCCGTCGCCTGCCCCTTGCCGTCGAACACCTGATGCAGGATCCCACCGTCAAGAGCCGCATCAGCGCCCTGGTCGGGGCACGCCGGCGACCATGATGCGGCCTCGCGCAACCGTACGGCTGCAGTTCCACCGCGGCTTCACGCTCGACGACGCGCTGGGCCTCGTTCCCTATTTCGCCGATCTGGGGTTGAGCCACATCTATGCCTCGCCCCTGATGACGGCGCGCAGCGGATCGCTGCACGGCTACGACATCGTCGACCATACCCATATCAATCCGGAACTGGGTGGCTACGACGCCCTGCAGCGCCTCGTGACCGCGCTTCGGTCGAGAAACACGGGCCTGATCCTCGACATCGTGCCCAACCACATGGCCGTGGGCGGCGATGACAATACCTGGTGGCTCGACGTGCTGGAATGGGGACCGCACAGCCGCTACGCCCGGTTTTTCGACATCGACTGGAAGCCGCGAACACCGACCTTGCACGGCAAGGTGCTGGCACCGTTTCTGGGTGAGTCCTACGGCACCTGTCTCGAGCGGGGCGACATCGCGCTGCGATTCGATCCGACGGACGGACGGTTCTTTGCCGCCTACTACCACCACCGCTTTCCGATCAATCTCGCATCGTATGCTGATCTGCTGGGACGTCACGCGTCCTTCCGCCATCTCGCCGATACCTTCAGCGATGCGTTCGCGTCGCGCCAGACTCCCGACGGTGATACGGCGACACGGTTGCGTCATACCCTCCGCCAGCGCGACGCCGATGCCATGGCTGCGGTGATCGAAGCGCACGACGCCAGCCATGCCGACGGGCGCCAGCGCCTGCATACGCTGCTGGAGCGCCAATACTACCAGCTGAGCTGGTGGGGATCGGCGGCGGACCGCATCAACTGGCGCCGGTTCTTCGATGTCAACGATCTGGCGGCGCTTCGGATCGAACGCCAGGAAGTCTTCGACGCCACCCACGCCCTGATCCTGCAGCTCTACGCCGACGGCCTGATCGATGGCGTGCGCGTCGATCACGTCGACGGGCTTACCGATCCCGGTGGCTATTGCCGCCGGCTCCGCAGATCCCTGGAGGCCCGGACGGCGCACCGGCCCGCCGGTGCGCCGTCCGGGTCGCCTTACGTCATTGTCGAAAAGATCCTGGCGCCCGACGAACGCTTGCGGGCGTCGTGGCGAACGGACGGCACCAGCGGCTACGACTTCATGAACGACGTGTCGGCTGTCCAGCATGCCCCTGACGGCGAAAACGCTCTGACCACCTTGTGGCAAGACGTCAGCGGCAGCACGGCCGCCTTCGACGACGTGGCACACGCTGCCAAGCCGGACGTCCTGGCGACGTCGTTCAGTGGCGCATTCGCCGCGGCGTGTGACGCGCTGGACGCGATGGCCGATCACGATTTCCAATGGCGCGACACGCCGTCGGGCGCCCTGCGGCAAGCGCTGCTGCGGTTTCTGGTCCATCTGCCGGTCTATCGCCTGTACGGCAATAACCTTGATGCGCCCGACAGAGCGGTACTGGCCGCGACCCTGCGCAAGGCCCGTTTGGATCTGCCGGTATCGCAGCGGCGGGCCCTTATTCTTGTCGCACGCGCCCTGACCCAGCAGCGTCTGGCAGCGCGGCTGCAGCACCTCTCGGCGCCTCTGACGGCCAAGGCCGTCGAGGACACGGCCTTCTATCGCTATGGCCGGCTGCTGTCGCGCAACGACGTCGGTGCCTCGCCAGCACAGTTCGCGCTGTCGCCGGACCAGTTCCACGCGTCCTGCCGGCAGCGCCTGCAGGCATTTCCGGCCGCCATGCTGGCAACAGCAACCCATGACCACAAGCGGGGTGAGGATCTGCGGGCCCGCCTCGCCGTTCTCAGCGAAATCCCGCAGGCATGGGCGCAAGCCGTGCAGGCGTGGACGGCGATGAACGCTCCACTGCGCACCCGGGTCGGCACCGAAGATGCCCCCGACGCCGCGGACGCGTTCATGCTGTACCAGATGATGGCCGGCGGTTGGCCGCTCGACCTGAGCGCTGACGACCAGGCCGGTGTCCTCTCGTTTGCCGAGCGGCTGGCGGCATGGCAGCAAAAGGCGCTGCGCGAAGCCAAGCGCCAGACGTCATGGCGAGCGCCGAACCGTCCCTACGAGGACGCCTGCCGCCAGTTCGTGATGCGCGCGCTGGGCGAATCCACGCCCTTCCGCCACAGCCTACAGGGATTCGTGGGCCGCATCGCGGCGGCCGGCGCGCTCAACGGCCTTGTACAGGCACTGCTGCGCGTCACCGTCCCCGGCGTTCCCGACCTCTACCAGGGCACCGAGCTGTGGGACTTCAGCATGGTGGATCCCGACAATCGCCGGCCCGTCGACTTCAATGTCCGGCAAGCGATGCTGGCGCGCGATGCGACGTGTGCCGAGCTGCTCGCGACATGGCACGACGGCGCCGTCAAGCAACGCCTGATCGCCGATATGCTTCGCCTGCGGCAGCGCCGACCGGTGGTGTTCGCCGAAGGCAGCTATAGCCCGCTATCGGCAAAAGGGCCGTGCGCAGCTCACGTGCTGGGATTCGCGCGCCAGCACGGCACCGACACTGTCATCGTGCTGGCGACCCGGTTGCCCTTGCGCCTGCAGCCCAGCCTCGAGAGACCGCTCATAGACGCGGCTTTGTGGCAGGACACTCACGTCGACCTGCCCGGATCATTGCGAACCACCCGCTGGCGCAACGTACTGACGGGCAGCTCCCTTCATGCCGAGACAAATCGCTTGAGGCTGAATGACGTCCTTGCCGCATTGCCGATGGCGGTTCTCGAACCGGAATGACCGTAGCGGTCAATACCGGGCCATCACCTTTTCGGCGAAGTCCCGCAGATTGCGGCGGGCAGTCGCCATGGCCGGCAACAGCGTGATCTCGGTCAGTCCCATTGCCTCGCGCTCGCGCAGCATGGCGATGATCTCGTCGGGTGTCCCGACCAGGCCGCCGGTCGACCGAATCAAATCCTCGGTGATGAAACGCCGCTCTTCCGGCGGCAGGAAGGCGCAGTGCCCACGATGGACCTGCTGGTAGCGCTTGGCCGGCGGCGTTTCCATCTTCTCCGTGAAGTCGAGATATTCAGCCCACAGATCACGGCAACGCCCCGCGACGGTGCTGGTATCGCCGTTCATCTGGTAGAGCTCCCACCAGTAGTGCAGCGTGGCGGCCGCCATTGATCCGATCTCGTCGATCACCCGGTCCGACGTCATCTTCTCGCCGGGTTGCAGCACGCAGGCATAGCCCAGTGACGCGGTATGGAAGTCTGTCGGCAACGTCCGACCGACGGCGGTCGCACCCGACTGCATCACCTCCATGCTCTTCTGCAGGCGCGCCTTGGTCTGGTTGTGCGAACACACGCGGCCATCGCCGTAGGCGCCGGCGGCCTTCAGCGCCAGCGGACCATCGGCGGCGACATAGATCGGCACCGGCTGATCCACGTTGATGAAGCCGTCCTCGGGATGCAGGAACCGGATGTCGCTGTGCTGCTCGCCGAGCGGGTAGTCGACCTCCTCGCCGTGCAGCAGGGCGCGCAACACCCGCAGATAGTCACGAAAGGCGCCGGCCTTCATCGGATCCTTGCCCATCACGCGCATCGCGGTGTGGCCGGTGCCGATGCCCAGGAACGTGCGCCCCGGCGCCAGCTGGTTGATGGTCGCGATCGAATGCGCGGTCACCGGTGCCAACCGCGTCGGCGCGACCGAGACGCCGGTTCCCAGCCGGATACGCGACGTGTGCTCCGCCGCCAGCGCCAGCACGGCATAGGCATCGGAGTAGATCATCTGGGAATCGGCGGCCCAGGCGCAGTCGTATCCCATCTCCTCGAGTTCGACGAACAGCCGCCAGTCCGATATCCGCGGTACGATCGTGACACCGAATTTCATGCCTTTGTCTCCTTCGTTCCCAGGCGCTTCTTGGCATCCGCGCGCAGGTCGGCCTTTCGGATCTTGCCCGATTCGGTCATGGGGAAGCTGTCGATGAAGATGACGTGCCGCGGTACCTTGAAGCTCGCCACCTTGCCGCGGCAATGGTCGATGACCGCATCCGCCTCGAGATGAGCCCCCGGCGTGCAGGCGACATAGGCCACCGGCACTTCGCCCAGTCGCGCATCGGGCAGTCCGACGACAGCCACCTGGTGGACCATCGGGTGCTCCAGCAGGAGGCCCTCCGTTTCCATCGGATCGACGTTCTCGCCGCCGACCTTGAGCATGTCCTTGTAGCGGCCGAGAAAGCGGATATAGCCATCCGCAAGCCACATCGCGGCATCGCCGGTGCGCAGCCAGCCATCCTCGGCGAAGGTGGCAGCGGTCTCCGCCGGCTTCTTGTAGTACTCCCGCATCACGCTGAAGCCGCGGACCTGCAATTCGCCCGGCACGCCAATGCCGGCCGCAGTGCCCGTCTCGCTGTCCATCACGCGCACCTCGAATCCCAGGCCGGGATAGCCCGACGATTCGCAGCGGTGTGTCTCGTCATCGTCCAGCGCACACAGCGTGACGCCAAGCCATGTCTCGGTCATGCCGAAGCCGCTGAGGTTCTTGAGCGGCGCCAGCACCCTGGCGCCGCGGCGCACGACAGGCGTGGCGCTCAGCATGCCGGCTGCGAAGATGCCCGTGCGCAGGCTCGAGAGATCACGGGGGCGCGCCTCCTGCGCTTCGGTCAGTCCCTTCATATGCGCTTCGAAGCCGTGAATGATGCTGACGCGCTCGCGCTCGATCAGGTCGAGGCTCTCGTCGGGATCGAACGTGCGCGTGACGACATGTTTTGCCCCGGTGACCAGGGACATCCAGGCCGCTTCGGACAGGCCGAAGGCATGAAACAGCGGCAGGTAGTTCAGGATCACGTCGTTGTGCGTGATGGCCATCCGGTAGGCACGTTCCTCCACGTTGCGGATCAGCCTGTGGGTGTGCACGACACCCTTGGGAAAGCCGGTCGTGCCCGACGTATACATGATGAAGGCGGTCGCATCGGGATCGACCGCCTGGGCTCGTGCCGCGAGATCGTCAGCCGCAATCCGGGCGCCCGCATCCGCAAGGCTGGCCCAGTCTGCCGTGCCGGCATGCGGCCGCTCGCCGAGCAGGATGACGCGGCGCAACAACGGATAGGCGCCGTCCTCGACCCGATCGCCGCTCGTGGGCAGGGCCACCACCTCACGCACCAGATCGAGATAGTCGACGGGTCCTGACCGGTCGTGGGTGATCAGCACGCTGCTGTCGGATTGCTTGAGCACATACGCCAGGTCGCGGGAGCGGAACCGGGTATTGATCGGCACCAGCACGGCGCCGATCTTCAGGATACCGAAGGCGATGAAAATCCAGTCGTCGCTGTTGTTCAGCCAGAGCGCGACATGATCACCATGCCGGACGCCGGACGCCATCAATCGCTTCGCGGCATCATCGACACGGGTTGACAGGTCGCGGAACGTATAGCGGGCCTTGTCGAACACCAAGGCCTCCGCTTCCGGCAACCGCGCCGCGGCGTCTCGCGGCAAGTCGCCGAAGCGGCGTTTGGGATACCACTCCATTGCCCCGTGTCTCCTCCCGTCCCTGTGTCAGTTTCGCCTTATATGGACACCGAGTGTGGGACGATCGGGGGTCCGATATGGAGGCACCAACCTGCATGCAACGACTGCACGTAAAGCATGACTCGCCGGGTTCAGAGGATGCATGGCGTCGCTTCGACGCCGACCTTATAGTCGGTCGCTGCAAGGCCCGCCGCGAGGAAATCCCATGATCATGCCCCGCCTGCTGCTGTCGGTGATCGGCGACGAGATCGGGCCGACGCTGGACGAGATGCTGTCGTTCTGCGCCGAGAACGGCGTCTCGCGACTCGAAATGCGTACGGTCGAGGGGCGCAATCTGCTGGGCATGACGCTGGATGAGGTCGCCGCGATCGCCGCGCGCATCCACAAGGCGCGGATCACGGTGCCGACCTTCGTATCGCCCGTGCTGAAATGGCCGGCGCCGGGCAGGACGAGCACGGGCAAGGCCGATTTCGCCTTCGATCCTGCCAACTGCCCCGCCCCGGATCCGTTCCAGCATGCCTTCGACATCGCCCTGATGCTCGGCGCCACGCGCCTGCGGATCTTCAGCTGGCTTGCCTATGATGGCTTCACGCCGGCCGATCTGGCCGAGCCGCTCGCCGCTTTGTGCGCGCTTGCCGACACCTATGGCGTCGATCTGCAGATGGAAAACGAACCCGTCTGCAATGTCGCCACCATCGCCGACCTCGGTGCCGTGCTCGGCACGTTCGCACACCGCCGGCTGCGGCCGCTGGTCGACATCTGCAATGTATACACCCGGGGTGCCCCACCAGCGCCAAGCGACCTGCGTGCCGTGGCGCCGCGCACCGACCATCTCCACTTGAAGGATTACAGCATCGCGACCGGCAAGGTCGTGCCGATCGGCCAGGGTGATGTCGATTTCGCCGGCCTGTTGCCGATCCTGCTGGGCGACACCAAGTCCCGCGAGGTGCTGGCCTCGATCGAAACGCACGTGCCTGCTGACCCACGGAATGCAACACGGCGCAACGTTCACGCGGTACGGCACCTGGCGGAGCATATCGGCGCCGAGATCAAGTGAAGCGCGTCCAACCACGGTGTGGCGTGGCCGGATATTGACACGACATCCAATTTATTGGATTTTCCATCCATCATGATGGATGATCTTCCGTGAGCGCGCCCGATCTCAATCAGCAGATCGCGGCACGCGTGCGCCAGTTGCGCGCCGAGCGCGCCATGTCGCTGGACGCGTTGGCGGACCGCAGCGGCGTCAGCCGATCGATGATTTCGCTGATCGAGCGGGGCGAAACGAGTCCGACGGCTGTCCTGCTGGAGAAGCTGGCGGCGGCGCTGAACACCACCTTGGCGGGTTTGTTCCAGCCTGCCGCCAGCCCGGCCGAGCCGATCGCACGTCGATCGGACCAGGCCCTGTGGCGCGACCCGGCGTCCGGCTACGTCCGCCGCAACGTGTCGCCCAGCGGCTACCCGACTCCCATCCAGATCGTCGAGGTGACTTTCCCGCCGGGCGCGCACGTCGCCTACGAGACCGTGGCGCGCCAGACGCCACCGCATCACCAGGTCTGGGTGCTCGAGGGCAAGATCGACGTCACCGTGGGAGAGCAACGACATGCGCTGAGTGCCGGCGACTGCCTCGCTTTCGTTCTCGATCGCCCCACGGCGTACAGCAATCGAACCCGCAAACCGGCACGCTATGCCGTGGTGATGGTCGCGGGTGCTGACGGACCGAGATGACCCATGCACTCTCCCGACGACATGACTGTCAGCGTCCTGCCCGCTCTCGCAGATGCCGATATCGAGCAGTTGGCCGATATCCTGATCGACTGCGTTGCCGGCGGCGCGTCGGTCAGCTTCATGCATCCCCTGGCGCGCGACAAGGCCTGCGACTTCTGGCGCCAGATGCGTCCTGACATCGCCAGCGGCAACCGATTGCTGTTCGCCGCCCGCGATGCCGGCGGCTTGGTCGGCACCGTCCAGGTGATCTGCGCGCGCGCCGAGAACCAGCCGCACCGTGCCGACGTTTCCAAGATGCTGGTCCATCGCCGGGCCCGTGGGCGCGGCGTGGCCACGGCGCTGATGCGGGCAGCGGAGGCTGCGGCACGTGCCGCCGGCAGGACACTGCTGGTCCTCGACACCGCGACCGGCAGCGATGCCGAGCGGCTCTACGCGCGGCTGGGATGGACCCTGGCCGGTGTCGTTCCCGACTACGCCCTGTGGCCGCACGGTGGGCTCTGCGCCACCAGCGTCTATTATCGCCGGCTCGCCTGAGCCGATGGACTACGTCCACGTTGCCGCCGCACTCGCCAGCGCCGTGCTGCACGCCGGCTGGAATGCCGCCGTCAAGGCCGGATCGCAGCCCCGGGAACTCATGACGGCCCAGATGGTGATGAGCGCGGTGATCGTCCTGCCCGGCCTCCTGTGGACCGGATTGCCGGCGTCCGCATCATGGATCTGGATCGCCGGCTCGACGGCGCTGAACCTCGTGACCGTGACGGCCCTGCTGCGGGCCTACGAGCTGGCCGGCTTCGGTACTGTCTATCCCGTCGTGCGTGCGCTCTCGGTGATGCTGGTCGTGCCGCTGGCAGCGGGTTTGTCCGGCGAGACGTTGAGCGTCGCCGGACTGATCGGCGTCGGACTGGTGTCCACATCCCTGCTGGCGCTGGCGATCGGCAATACCGGACACAGCGCCGTACCGCGAGCCGCCCTGGGCTGGATCGCGATCGCCGGCGTGACGACGGCGGCCTATGTGATGTGCGATGCGCAAGGCGTGCGCCGCGCCGGCTCGCCATGGGCCTACGGATTTGCCGTGTCGATCACAAACGCCGCCGCGATGGCGTGGCGGCAAAACGTCGTTGCCTGGCCGTGGCGTGTCATCACAAGTCACGCCGTGACGGCAACGCCGATCGCGATCGCCGCCGTTGCGTCCTATCTGCTGATCCTGTGGGTATGGAGCGTCGCGGCGATCGCACCGGCCGCCGCGTTGCGTGACATGAGCGCGATCTTCGCCATTGTAATCGCCGTCGTCTGGCTGAAAGAACCACTCACGCGGCTGCGGTTGTTTGCCCTGCTGCTGGCGGCAAGCGCCATACCGTTGCTCCGCTTCGCCTGACGAACCAGGACGCTCACCTTCTAGCGATGGTCGCTCAGGCGACGTGGTCTGCATCGTCATGACCGTGTGATGAAACCGGGTTATGGTGGGTGAGTGTCCGACGCATGCGCCGAAAATCCACGGCGCGATGGTGCCGGAGCGATGCAACTGGTGACCACGTGTCTGAATTTGACGATCAATCCCTGCTGACCACGCCGAGCGTCGAAGTCCGCGACGTGTGCTGCCAGGGCCGTTGCCGCCACAAGACACCGGAGGAGTGTGCCAGCGTCACCCAGATGGTGTTTCCCTATCGCGGCGCCTATGTGCGTCACATGGGGCGCGACGACGCCGTGGCGGAGGCCAGTCAGGTCCTGTTCTTCAATGCCGGCGAAGGCTATCGCGTCAGCCACCCCATCGAGGGCGGTGACGCCAGCCTGGTGTTGGTCGTCGACGAGACGCTGCTGCGCGAGCTGGCACCCGAGAGCCTGTTGCGCGACGATGCGCCCCTCGCCTTCCGCCGGCAACGCCTGCGGATCGATTCGCGGACGCAGGTGCTGGTCGCCCTGCTGCGGCACAGCCTGCACCAGAACATCGCCGAGCCGCTGGAGGCGGAAAGCCTGGCGCTGACCCTGGCCCAACGGGCCCTGGGGCCACGCACCACGCATGCCGCCGCTGCCAGCACCGGGCGGCAACGGCTGGTCGACCGCGCCAAGCTGGTGCTGGCCAGCGACCTGGCGCGGCGCTGGACGCTGGCGGAGATTGCGGCCGAAGTGGGCGGCTCGCCGGTCTACCTCACGCAGGTCTTCCGCCAGGTCGAGGGCATGCCCCTCTACCGGTATCAGCTGCGGCTGCGCCTGGCGCGGGCACTGGACCTGCTCGCTCAGTATGACGACCTCACCGCACTCGGCCTGGAGCTCGGCTTCTCCAGCCACAGCCACTTCAGCGCGGCTTTCCGCGACGCCTATAGTCGCTCGCCCTCGTCTTTCAGGCAGTCGGCACTGCGCCGCTAGCCGCTCAAGTCGCTAAAGATTCTGACAGCGCCGCAACCCTTCGACATGGCCTAGTCGCCTCCCCACCCCGCAGGTGTTCATGGAGGGCGATGTCATGGCTGAGAGAACGTGTGCGGCTTGCGATTGCGAGCTCGATGCCAATGCGGTCACGGTCAAGATCGGCGGCAAGGCGGTCGAAGTGTGCTGCGATGCGTGTGCACGGAAGTTGAAGGAAGCACACGCCGGCACGACGACAGCTGGGGAGGGCTGAACCATGGCCACAGCCTCGCCCACGCGGCACAGTGTCCAGACAGCATCGGGCCGTATCGGCTACACCGAACAGGGCAGCGGACCGGTGGCTTTGTTCGTGCACGGCGTGCTGCTGAACGGCCATCTCTGGCGCCATCAATTGGCTCATCTGTCCGACCTGCGCCGCTGCATCGCCGTGGACCTGCTCACGCACGGCGACACCGAGAGCGCGCCCGGGCAGGACGTCTCGGTGACGGCGAACGCCACCATGCTCAAGGAATTTCTCGATACCCTGAACATCGACACGGTGGATCTCGTCGGCAACGACAGCGGCGGCGGCATCGCCCAGATCTTCGCCGCGTCGTACCCCGAGCGCGTCCGCAGCCTGACGCTGACCGATTGCGATACACAGGACAACTGGCCGCCCGAGGCGTTCAAACCCTTTCTGGAGATGGCCGCCGCTGGTGGCCTGCGGGGCACGCTTGAGGCGATGCTGGCGGACAAGAGCGTCTATCGCACGGCCCTGGCACCGGCCTATGAGCATCCGGACCGCCTGAGCGACGAGAGCATCGAGATCTACCTGCGGCCGCTGCTCCGCACCGAGCAGCGTACGCGCGACTTCCAGCGTTTCCTGGCCGCCTTCGACAATGCGCACACGCGCGCCATCGAAGCCCGACTCAAGACCCTCAGGGTGCCGACTCTCATCGTCTGGGGAACCGACGATGTGTATTTCGATGTGAAGTGGTCACGGTGGCTTGCCGACACGATCCCCGGGACCCGACGCCGGATCGAGTTCAAGGACGCCAGGCTCTTCTTCCCCGAGGAGCGCTGGGTGGATTTCAACAAGGAACTGCGGGCGCATTGGCTCGAAGCCCAGTGACGCCGCGCCGATCCATCCAGGGGTAAACATCATGAGCGACCAACGACGCAAGGCGGAGCAGTTTCGCATACTGCACGTCGCGGGCAGGCCACTGGTCCTTTTCAATGTCTGGGATGCCGGCAGCGCCAAAGCGGTCGCTGCCGGCGGCGCCCGGGCGCTCGCGACCGGCAGCTGGTCGGTCGCGCATGCGTTCGGTTTTGACGATGGCGAGCGGCTACCCCTCGCCTTGGCGATCGACAATCTACGCCGGATCGTGGGTGCCTCGGACCTGCCTGTGACCATCGATCTGGAAGCAGGTTATGGCGACTCGCCGGCGGCGGTCGGCGAATCCGTCCGCCTCGCGCTCGAGGCCGGCGCCGTCGGATGCAATCTCGAGGACAGCTTTCCCGCCGATGCGACGCTGCGCACGATCGATGAGCAAGCCGCGCGCATTCGACAGGCACGACAGGTCGCCGATGCCGCCGCCGTGCCGTTCTTCATCAATGCGCGGACCGACGTTTTCTTCCAGCAGCCGCCTGCCGAACACGACACGACAACGATCGCCACGGCGCTCGAACGGGCGCAAGCCTACGCACAGGCCGGTGCCGACGGCCTTTTCGCGCCCGGCCTCAGCAATCTTGCGCTGATCGCGCGCCTCGCCGAAGCATCGCCGCTACCGCTCAACATCATGGTCGACGACACAACGCCGCCGCTGCCGGCTCTGGCCGGCCATGGCGTCGCCCGCGTCAGCCACGGCCCTCGCCCCTATTTGCTGGCGATGAAAGCGCTGGAAGACGCCGCACGCGCCGCCCTATTTTAGCGCAGCATCGTGGCCTTCGTCGTATCTTTCGTACCACTCAGACACGAAAAAACCGCAGAAACTCGATGTTCTGCGGTGTTTTTGGCGACTGGCGCCCCCTAGGGGATTCGAACCCCTGTTTCAGCCGTGAGAGGGCCGCGTCCTGGGCCTCTAGACGAAGGGGGCGAGGCCTGACCGGCGGCTTGTAGTCCAATGTGCCCCCGGAAGCAACCCCTCACCGCCACCCACCCTCTCTGGCCAGTGTTACGGCTTGCGGCCGGTCACGCGGCTCAGGATGCCGGGGATGAAGTCGTTGACCGTCACGCCGACGAAGCCCGCGGTGGCGAAATAGCGCCGGACATCGGCCTCGCTGTGAGCCACGCCGGTGCTGCCGAACACCGCCTCGTTGAGGCCCCACAGGGCCGGGTTCAAGGGGCCGCTGCGGTCATCGTTGAGCATCTCGCCCACCAGGTGCATCTCGCCGCCCGGCACCAGGGCAGCGAAGGCCTTGCTGACCACGAGCTGGATGAGGTCCGGGCTGTATTGCGGCAGGTTGCTCGCCATCACCACGACGTCGACGCCGGACGGAAAATCGCTCTTGGTGAAGTCGCCCGCCACGGCCGAGACCCGGTCGGCCACGCCGTGCTGGGCGATATACTCGCGGGCCACGACCACGACCGGCGGCAGGTCGAGCACGATCGCTTCCAACTGCGGCCAGGTCTGGGCCGCCACGATGCTGTAGGCCCCCGACCCGCCGCCCAGGTCCAGGAGCTTGCGGCGGTTCGACAGGTCGACCTGGCGGCAGAAGCGGCGGCCGGCGCCCATGCCGATCGAGTTGGTGGCGGCGTGGTAGCGCCGCGCATCCTCGACCGTAAAGCCTTCGTAGTCGCCCAGCACTTTCTCGGCCGTCACCTTCAAGGCGTCCGACAGCTTGCCCCAGCGCTCCCAGCGCGGCTTGGTGAAGGTCATCCACGGACCCGCGTAGCGCGGCGAGCCTTTCACCAGGAAACGCTCGACATCCGGCGCATTGGCATAGGTCTCGCCGTTCTTGGTCAGCAGGGTCATCGCGGTCAGCGCCGTCAGCAGCCGTTCGGCATGGCGCGGCATGATGCCCATTGCTGCGGCCGCCTTGGGAATTGTCGCCTCGCCCCGCGAAATCACGGTGAAGGCGTCCAATTCGACCGCCGCCATCAATGCCGCACTCTGCTGATAGGCCAACGCCAGCGCCTGCAGCCGGGTGGTATCGAGTCGCTCCGCCTGGTTCATTCCCTGCCCTCTGCGTCACAGATGATGCGACTGTCGGACGAATCGTGTCTGTGCGGCAAGCCTGATCGGTGCGTTCGCGGCGCCAAAGCCGGTGTAGCCGCGCCGCTCGACGATCTCGAAGAAAAAGCGCTGCTCGGTGGCTTGGACATAGATCTGCAGGTATTCAGCGCCACCCTCGCGGTCGTAGAGCACGTTGTGCGCCTTCAACTGCGCGATCAGCGCCGGCGTCAGGTCGCTCTTGGCCTCCAGATCGTCGTAGTAGTTTTCCGGAATCGGCAACACGTCGACCCCGTTGGCCGCCAGCCGCGCCGCGGTCTGCAAGATGTCGTCCGTCGCAAAGGCGATGTGCTGCACGCCCGAACCGAACATCTCCGACAGGAAACGCGAGGACAACGTGCGATTGGACTGCGAGGCGTTGAGCACGATGCGGATCCCGCCATCGGCGGCCTGCACGACCCGGCTCTTGGTCAATCCGCCGGGATCGACGACGTCCTGCTCCGACGTCTTCGTGACATCGAGCAAGGACGTATAGAACAGCAGCCATGTCAGCATCTCCTCGTACTGCATCGACTGCGAGATGTGATCGACCCGCGTCAACCCGACGGCCGTATCGGGGCCTTCGTACGTGGGCACATCGAACTCGATGTCCCAGACCCTGGCGAGATCGGTCTTGTGATCGATGAAATAGAGAAGACTGCCGCCCAATCCGCGCACGGCCGGCACTTCGAGTTCGCCCGGCCCGACGGCCTGCTGAAACGGCGTGTCCAGCAGCCGGCGCGCGCGATCCAGCGTGGCTGCGGCGTCCTCGACGTTCAGCCCGATCGCACAAACGGCGGTGCCATGCACGATGTTGTAGGAATGGGCAAAGCCTTCCTTTTCGCTGTTGATCACCAGGTTGATGTCACCTTGGCGCCATCGTTCAACGGCCTTCGATTTGTGGATGCCGCGGCAGCGGAAGCCCAGCCCGGCCAGCATCTGCCGGAATGATGGTGCATCACCCTCATCGATCGCGAACTCGATGAACTCCGTGCCCTGGCAGCGCGCCCGTGGCGGCAACGGCGGCGCACTCTGGTCCATCACGCCGGTATGCGCCTGGAGCTGATCCATCAGATAGATCAGCGAGCGGTGACCGTCGACGGCCACGCTGCGCGCCGAACCGGCACGGAACTGGTCGTTGAAGATCTCCAATGACAGCAACGCGTCGTAACCGGTGGCCTGCAGCGCCGCCATGTAATCGAGCAGCGGCAGGTCGCCCTGGCCCGGAAAATTGCGGAAGTGCCGGCTCCAGGACAGATAGTCCATGTCGAGAACCGGCGCGTCGGCGACCTGGACCAGGAAGATGCGATCGCGCGGGATCGCCGCGATCGCGCCGAGGTCGGTTTTCCGGGCCAGGATATGGAACGTATCCAACACCAGGCCGATGGCCGGATGATCGGCGCGCCGCACGGCCTCCCAGGCATCGCGATAGTCGTTGATGTGCCGGCCCCAGGCGAGCGCCTCGAACCCGACGCGCAGCCCGCGCCGCGCCGCCCGCTCACCCAGCGCGCGCAGATCGGCGGCGGCCCGCTCGATGCCACCCAGGCTTTCGGGAGAGACGTTGGAGCACACCAGCAGCAGATCGCAGCCCAGCTCCTGCATCACGTCGAACTTGCGCTCGGCCCGCGCGAAGATCCGGTCGCGCCGGTCAGCCGGCATGCCCTCGAAGTCGCGGAACGGCTGGAACGTGACGGACCGCAACCCGAGTCCCGCGACCATGGCACGAACGTCGGCGGGCGTGCCGTCGAAGGACAGCAGATCGTTCTCGAAGATCTCGACGCCCTTGAAACGGGCCGCCGCGATGGCTTCCAGCTTCTCGTTGAGCGCGCCGCTAAGCGACACGGTCGCAATCGCTGTCTGCATCGTCTCGCCTCCAGGTTCTATGTCGTCCTGAGCGAAGCGAAGGACCTGTTGGACGCCCAGACGCGCACAGGCCGCGAAAACTGGCGCACCTACGCTATCGATGGGCCCGTGCGATTGGGCCGTCTAACAGGTCCTTCGCTTCGCTCAGGACGACAGGGACTGCGTTACAACGCCCTGTGCGTCAGGCCTTCACCTCACGCCATGGCGGCCAATGCGGCATCACGCCCGGCGCAGGCTTCGTCGAAGACGCGGCGCATGCGCCGGACATCGGGCACCAATCCGGTGAACAGCTGGAAGGCATCGGCAGCCTGGTGCACGCACATGGCACCGCCGGTCATGGCCCGGCATCCCTTGGCCCGTGCCCGGGCGACGAACTGCGTTTCGAGCGGCGTGTAGACGACGTCGGCGACCCACTGCTCGGATCGCACAAGCGCATCGTCGATCGGCATGCCCGCGTGCCCCAGCATGCCGATGGGAGTCGCATTGACGATGCCGGCGGCCGTCCTGGCAGCGGATTTCGGATCGGCGACGAAGGCACCGTGAGTGATACCCGACTTCACGATGAGATCGGCACAGAGCGCGGCGGCACGAGCCTGCTCCGTGTCGTAGATCATCAGGCGCTCGACACCGACATCCATCAGCGCAAAGGCGACCGCGCGGCCGGCGCCGCCGGCGCCCAGCAGCAGCACCGGTTTGCCGGCCGCCGCGTCACGCCCCAGTGTTTCCTCGAACGCGCGGCGGAAGCCCGAGCGGTCCGTGTTATGGCCAATCAGGCGACTGCTGGGATCGATGACCACGGTGTTGACGGCACCGACCTGCTGCGCCCCGGCCGAGACCTCGTCGAGCAGCGGGATGACAGCTTCCTTGAAAGGCTGCGTGATGTTCACGGCGGCGAAGCCCGCGGTGCGGGCAGCCGCCAACAGCGTTTCGAGCTGACGGCCCTTGAGCCGGTTGACGTCCATCAGGTGGTAGTGCCCGGCAATGCCGGCGGTGGCGAACGCATCCTCGTGCAGCACCGGCGACAGCGAGTTGGTGATGTTCGACCCGATCAGGCCGACCAGCATGCTCTTGCGCATCATGCCACCTGCTGCGCCGGCGCCAGGCCGCCGCCCAGGAACAGCTGGGCGATGCGGGGATCGTTCAGGATGTTGCCGGCAGTGTCCTCGATGCGGGTCTGGCCCTGTTCGAGGACCAGGCCGTAGTCCGACATTTCCAGGGCCTGCTTGGCGTTCTGTTCGATCAGCAGGATCGTGACACCCTTGTCGCGCAGGTCCTTGAGGATGGCGAACACCTCCTGGACCATCAGCGGCGACAGCCCGATCGAGGGCTCGTCGATCAGCATCAGCTTCGGGTCGAGCAGCAGGCCGCGCGCCACTTCCAGGAGCTTCTGCTGGCCACCCGACAAGGTCGACGCCTGGGCGCCCGCCTTCTCCCGCAGGATCGGAAAGCGCGTCATCATGGCATCGACGCGCTGGCCCAGGCGCGACTGGTCGGGCAGCGCCACGCCGCCCAGCTCCAGATTGTGGCGCACCGAGAGTTCCGGAAAGATGTTGCGGCCCTGCGGCACGTAGCACATGCCGGCATCCAGCATCTGCCGCGGCGTGCAGCGGCTCGTATCCTTGCCGTCGAAGATCACGCGGCCGGCGCGAACACCCAGCAGGCCGAAGACGGTCTTGAACATCGTCGACTTGCCGGCCCCGTTGGGACCGATCACCGTGGTGATGGCGGCGCGGCGGACCGCGGCCGTCGTGCCGTTCAGGATCGTCATCTTGCCGTAGCCGGCAATCACGCTGTCGAGCGTCAGGATGGCATCCACGGTCATGGCGTCAGTGTCCCAGATACGCTTCGATCACCAGAGGATCGCGACGCACGGCGTCAGGCGTTCCTTCCGCGATGATCTTGCCTTCGGCCAGCACGATGATGCGCGAGCACAGCGACATCACGAACTCCATGTTGTGCTCGATCACCACGAAGGTCGCCCGCGTCTCGCTGTTGATCGCCTGCAGCCTCTCCTTGAGGCTGGCCAGCATCGTCAGGTTGACGCCGCCGGCCGGCTCGTCGAGCAGCACCAGCCGCGGCCCGGCCATGAACGCCATCGCCGCATCGAGCAGCTTCTGCTGGCCATAGGACAGGCCGCCCGCACTCTCCTGAGCGAGGTGGCCGAGCCGAAAGAACGCGATCATGCGATCGGCGGCGGCACCGAGGCCGGCATCGCGGGCACCGAAGAGCCGGCCCAGGCGCGAGCCCTGGTGCTCCTGGCCGGCGAGGATCAGGTTCTCGCGCACCGTGAGCTGCGGAAAGACCTGCAGGAGCTGGAACGTGCGGCTGATGCCCAGCCGGTTGAGTTCCGACGGCCGCAGACCGGTGACGCTCTTGCCGTCGACGCGCACCTCGCCGCGCGTCGGCGTCAACTGGCCCAGGATGCAGTTGAACAGGGTCGATTTGCCGGATCCATTGGGGCCGATGATGCCCAGGATCTCGCCTTCATGGACGTCGAAGGACACACCCTGCACCGCGTGCACGCCCCCGAACGACTTGGCGACATCGCGCACTTCCAGGACCGCGGTCATGGCTTCGCCTCCCCGAGCAGGGATGCTTTCGGATCGGCCTGCGTCCGGCGCCGCGGCGCCAGCAGGCGCTCGACCAGGCCGAGAATGCCGGTCGGGCAGAACGCCATCATCGCCATGACCAGCGCCGCATAGATCAACAGGTAGAAGCCTTCGGCGAAGCGCAGCCATTCCGGCAGCAGCACGGCGACAGCGGCGCCGACGAATGGGCCAGCGAACCGGCCGACACCACCAACCACGACCATCAACATGAACAGCAGCGACGGGCCCAGCGCGAACGGATTGGGGTCGATGAACTCGACCAGCGGCGCGTACAGGCTCCCCGCCATGCCGCCGTACGCCGAGCCGATGGCGAACGCCAGCAGGGTATAGAGGCGCACATCGATGCCCAGGCTTTCGGCCCTGATGGGGTTCTCGCGCAGTGCCATGAAGGCCCGGCCCCAGGGCGAGCGCACGATCCACCACAGCACGAATGTCAGCGCTGCCGTGATGGCGAGCACGAACCAGTAGAAGTTGACGTGCCGGCGCAGCGAGATGCCGAACAGCGACGGTCGGCTGATGTCCGGCAGCCCCATCACGCCACCGGTCAGCCACTGCTCGTTGCGGAAGACGAGCCAGGCCAGCACCGAGAACGCCAGGGTGACGAACGCCAGATAGTGCTTGCGCACCCGCAGGGCCGGAAAGCCCAGCGCGATCCCGACGACAAAGGCGGCCGCGCCGGAGGCGGCGAAGGCCAGGCCGAACGGCAGCCCGGCTTTCACCATCAGGGCCGTGGTATAGGCGCCGATCCCCAGAAAGGCCGCCTGCGCCAGGGTCTCCAGACCGGCGTAGCCCACGATCAGGTTGACGCCCATGGCCGCGATGGCCGTCACCAGCCACAGCGTCATGATGTAGGTGCCGTAGCGCTTCAGCCCGGGATAGGGAATCCCGATGCCGGTCAGGTCGACGGGCGCCAGGACCAGCAGCAGCGCGACGACCGCCAGCGCAGGCCATGCCAGCTTGGCCGGGATCGTCATACCGCGCGCTCCTCTGCCCGGCCGAGAAGGCCTTGCGGACGGAAGAGGATGATCAGGACCAGCAGGATCAGCGGCACTGCCTGGCGATAGGACGTCGAGACATAGGCGGCGGCGAGGTTGTCGACGACGCCGATCAGCAGGCCACCGACAATCGCACCCCGGACCTGATTGAAACCGCCGACGATGGCGGCAACGAACGCCGCCAGCCCCAGGCTTTCGCCGTTGGAGAACTTCGCGAGGTAGATCGGCGAGATCAGAATGGACGCCATCGCCGCCAGGGCGGCGTTGATCAGGAACGTGTAGAGGATCATCCGCTCGACGGCGACGCCCAGGATGCGCGCGACGGTCGGATTCTGCGCCGTGGCCTGCATTTGCCGGCCGGTGCGGGTCGCACCCAGGAACCACTGCAAGGCAACGATGGTGCCGAACGCCACCACGAGCACGCCGATCTGCGCCAGTGACACCGATACGCCGGCCACGGACAAGGTGACGTCGGGGAACAACGTCGGGAACGGCTGAGCCTCGGCGCTGTAGACGTCCTTGGCGCCCTCTTTCAGCAACACGCTGAGCGCGATGGTCGAGATGACCAGCGGCAGCACGCCCTGCTTGATCAGCGGCTGGACCACCACGAGCTTGAACACGAGGCCCAGCAGCAGCACCGCCGTCGCGATGGCGACGATCACGGCCACTGCGAACGGCAGCCCGAACCACGTCATGGCGATCAGCGCAAAGAAGGCCGGCAGCATCACGAATTCGCCCTGGGCGAAGTTGATGGTCTGCGACGTCTGCCACAGCAAGGTGAAGCCGATGGCGGCCAGCGCATAGATCGCGCCGGTGGCAAGGCCCGCGATGATCAGTTGAAGGAAGTCAGCCATGTTGCGTCGTCCTTGAGTGCGCGACAGAGGCTGCGCATGGATAAAGCACCCGAGCGCTGCCCACGCTCCGCTGTTATCCCGAGCAACGCGAGGGATCTCGTACGCGGAATCACGCGTCCTGATACAGCTGTCATCCCGAGCGCAGCGAGGGATCTTCTGAAAGTGACACACGGGTGCGCCTGCATCGAAAGATCCCTCGCTGCGCTCGGGATGACGATCCTGAGTCACACTCTAGCGACAGTCGGTATTAGGCCAGTCGACTCACAAAGATCCCTCGCTACGCTCGGGATGCCAGTGGACGATTCTATTTCTTCAGCTTCGGCAGGGTCTGGGTGATGACCTGCTTGCCGTCCTTGACCTCACCCAGGAAGCTGATGCGGTCGATCTCGCCGGTGTCGTCCCAGCTCGCCTCGATCAGGATGCCCGGTGTCTTGTCCGGCGTGATGGTGAGCCCGCGCAGCGCCGCCGCGATCGGCTTGGCCTGCAGCTTGCCGGCCTTCTCCGCCGCGGCCTTGATCATGTAGGGCGCGATGTAGCCCTTCACGCCGTTGTGGTCGGGCTTGTAGTTGAACTTGGCCTGGAACTTGCGGCCAAACTCCTGAATGGCGGGGATCGGGGCATCAACCGTCAGGCCGACATGCCCGCGCACGCCGTTGGCGGCATCGCCGGCAAGATCGATCACCTTCTGCCCGAGCAAGGTGGTTTCGCCGATCAGCGGCTTGTTGAGGCCCTGCTTCTTGGCCTCGCGCAGAAACCGCGCGCTCTCCTCCTCGTTCAGGTAGACGAAGACGGCGTCTGCATTGGCGCCCTTGAGCTTGATCACATCGGCGGCGAAATCGGCCTGGCCGGCCTCGGTCGAGAGATCGGCGGCAACGGTGATGTTGCGCTCCTTGAACTCCTTGATGATCGCGTCGCGGCCGCCCTTGCCGAAGTCGTTGTTGACGTAGATGACGGCGACCGACTTTGCCTTGACCTCGTCGCGCAGATAGTTGGCGATCTTGGGCATCGACACGTTCTGGCCGAACGACGTGCGGAACAGGTATTTCGAACCCTGCGCCGTCAGGTTGGCCGCCTCGCCGCCGATGATCTGCGCGACCTCCGCATCGTTGGTCAGCTTCAATGTGGCGCTGACACTGCCGGAATAGATCGGACCGAAGATCGCGATCGGCTCCTCATCGAGCGCCCGTTGCACGGCGGCACGCGCCTTGCCGGGATCGCTCGCGGTATCGACGAATTCCAGGCGGATCTTCTTGCCGAGAATGCCGCCGGCCGCATTGATCTCGTCGACGGCCAGCGAGGACCCGTTCTTCCAGTTGGTACCCACCGTGGCGCCGGCGCCCGACAGCTCGATGATATTGGGGATCTTGATGGTGTCCTGGGCGACGGCCGGCGTCGCAAGCCCCAACGCAAAAATCAGCCCCAGCGCGTGAATACGGTTCATTGGCTTTTTCCTCCCATAGCAAAGGCACGGTGTCGCACGCCCAATGTAAAGGCAATGATCAAGTTTGGCGCCAGAGGTAACCTGAGGTTACTTTTTGGCCCGGGCGCGCGGCCGGGCTACAGGACTCCTGCGACGCTCGCGGCCAGCCGAGCGGAGCTGTTCCATCTCGCCGCGCAAGACATGGATGAACTGCTCGCAGTAGCTCGACAGCGTGGCGTCCTTGCGCATCGCGACGTAGGTCTGGAAATCGGTGTCTTCTTCGATGGCGAGCTGGCACAGCCGCGGCCAGTTGTCGCCGGCGATCGTGAACTCGTCGACGATCGCGATGCCCAGGCCGGTGGTCACCAGCGCGCAGACGGTGGAGCCGAAACGCGCCCGGATCGTGACGTTATAGTCGAGCGCATGGCGCGCGAAGATCGCGGTCATCACCCGGCCGTAGGGATCGTTGGGATCGATCCCGATCAGAGGATAACGCACGATCTCGCGCGCCGAGATCGTGGTCCGCCCGGCCAGCGGGTGCTGTTCCGGCACGATGCAACGCAGCCGTCCCGTGGCCAACGGCTCGAAGGCCAGCATCGGATGGTCGTAGCGATAGCTCATGGCCACGACCTCACCCTTGCCAAGCAGAAGGTAGTCGATCGCCTCCTCGATCTTGAGCACGTCGAAGTCGATCAGAAGGTTGGGAAAGCGCCGCCGCACGCCGGCAATCGCGCGCGGCACCATGACGTTGGCGATGCTGGGGACCGAGCCGATCTTGAGCGCCGAATCGGCGCCGCGGGCCAGGCGCTTGATGACGTACTGCAGGTCCTCGACCTTGTCGTAGACGCCATTGATCTGGGCAAAGATGTCGCGCGCCTCCGGCGTTGGCGCATAGCGGCCGTTGCGGCGGCTGAACAGCCGCATCCCCAGCACGCTTTCGGCATGCTTCATCACGCGGCTGATGCCCGGCGACGACACGTTGAGCAGGCGGGCCGCACTGCCGACAGTGCCCGTCACCATGATCGCGCGAATGACCTCGATCTGCCGAAGTGTGAGCATGCACCGCCGACACGGATGGGACGGGCTGACGGTAGAGCATGTTTCGAGGGAATGCGATTCACCCCTCTCCGCCCGCCACGCGGGGGGAGAGGGAGGGGCCCATCGCGTCAGCGATGGGAGGGTGAGGTGGGTGTTGAACCCGGCCTCGCTCTCACAACATCGATCGTCCATGTAGAAGCACCCACCTCACCCTCCCATGCCTTCGGCATGGGCCCCTCCCTCTCCCCCCACTGCGTGGGCGGAGAGGGGGAGTCGCCGTCAGCCCGCATCGCCGGCCGCGTGCGCTTGCTGAGCTGCGGCAGCCCACCAACGCCCGTCGTGGTACGGGTGACGATTTCGTTTGCGGGAATAGCGGAAATGACCGCGGGTGTATCTGGATCCTCCGGCACATCATCCGCGGCGACGGCAGGTGCGCGAGACTTGCTTGCGGAAATTGCGGGAATTGGAAGGGCGGCATCATCCGAAGCGGTCGCCCCGATATCACGCACGCTCCAGAGCGTGGGGTGGACCTGCCAGCACCGGCGGCGACGACCGCGGCCGCCTTCCGCCGGGGCCATCGGTTGCAGCCAGCCGCTGTCCACGAGATCCTCGATCAGCCGTTGAGTCTGGGCAGCATCCAGCGCCTGCGAGAGTGCCTCACGGCGGATGTTTTCGCGCGACACTTCGGATAGCCGGTGTACCGCCAGCCAGCGCAGCACCTGGCGCTGGCGGCTCTCGCGCTCACTGCCGGTGCCGGCGATGCGGAACGTCGCCTGCGCGTGCGGCCACAGGTAGTCGCGCCACAGCCGTGCCGCCGCATCGATGGCCCAGGCCGGTACCTGCGTCGGCTCGGCCACATCCCGCGGACCCGCCGCCCAGTCCAGCAATGTCAGTACGCCGGCCAGCCGCAGCACCTGGCTGGGCCCCTTGCCCCACCACGCCGCCGCTTTGCCCGCGAGATCGAGCATCGGCGCATGATGTGCACGGCGAAAGCCTTCGAAGGCCGCCAGCGCGTCATGCGCCAAGGGCAGATCGCGAATCTGCCAGCGCTGATCGCGAAGCCGCCGCAAGGCGGCGACCGCCTGGCGCGTCACGGTTTCATCTTCGTCCGACAGCGGCCGTGGGCGCGTCCCCGTTGCCGGGCGCACGAACAGGAAGCGTGCCAGCACGCCGCCGTCGTCGCGGGTCAAGGCCGGCACCAGCGCATCGGGATGCGTCGTGCCCAGGATCGAGAGCGAGGGGTAGTCAAGCTCGACCGTCTTGCCGCGCCAGCCCAGATCGAGGCTGCGCTGGCACCACGCGGAGAGCCAGAAGGCGTGCACGTTGCCGTCGCGCGTGCCGCGCGCCATGTGCGATAGCCAGCCGCCGTGCTCGTCGCGCACCAGCAGCACGCCCTGCGGCTCGGTCTCGTGCAGCACACCCAGCACGGCGTCGATGGTCGTGCCGTTGGTGAACAACGGCGCGGGCGTGGTCTGTCCCTGCGGATTGTGCGGCCCCTGCCGGCGTTGATGCCATAGCGTCCGCAGCAGACCGCAGGCCGCCTCCACGGCCGGTGTCTTGCCGCACGAGGGCGGCCCGACCAGCGCCGTCCACAGGATGCACGGCTCCCCCCACCCCGCGGCCGGCGTGACCCGGCGGTCCGAAACGAGGCTGCCCGCTGCCGTGAGCAGTGACAGGGCCACATAGTCGGTCGGCGCACCCGTATTTGCCGCGGCGGCCTCGGTCCATGCGCGCCAGAGGGATGGCAGCACGTCCAGCGGAAAGAGCGGCGGCGCGCCCACCTGCTCGTCAAGCAGGCTGAGGTCCGGTTTGGCCCACGGCTCGACGGGATCGGGTGCGGCTGAATCCGGAGTCTCGAGGATATGCGGGTTCATGACGCTCGCTCCTTTGGCGTCCGTCATAGACAAAGCTATATGTTCACGAATCAGATACAATATGTTAATGAACAAATCAAGAACAAAACACAGGACGACACCCATCGCCCTGGAACTGGAGTAGCCCTATCCCGCAGGGGAAACTGCCAAGCCCATCAGGAGCTGCCATGCGATTAGGGATCGTCGCCATTCCCACCGCCCATGAAGCTGGCGGACTTTTCGAGCGCGCCATCACCTTCGCGGCGCGCGCCGAAGCGCTGGGCTTCGCCGGGCTATGGACCACGGATGCCTTCGCCCGCGGCAGCGCCACGCTTGATCCGCTGGTCTTCCTCAGCGCGCTCTGCCAGGCGACGGAGCGCATCGAGCTGGGCACCTGCGTGTTGCAGGTCCCGTTACGCCATCCGGTCGAGCTGGCGCATCGCGCCCAGACCGTGAACCTGTTGTCGCGCGGGCGCTTCCGCTTCGGCGTCGGCAGTGGGTCGACCAAGCATGATTTCGACGCCGTGCAGGTCGACTATGAGCGCCGCTTCGCGGTGCTGCCGGAATATCTCGCCGTGATGCGCAAGGTCTGGGCGGGCGAGCCGGTCTACGGGCCCGCCCTTTCCGTTTGGCCGGGCACGGAAGGCGGCCCGCCGGTCTATCTCGGCGCCTGGCGCAGCCCTCGGTGGATCAACCTCGCGGCCAGGCACTGCGACGGCTGGATCGCGTCAGCGATATACGCATCGCTGGACGATCTGCCGATCGGCCTGGACATGTTTCGCAAGGCCGGCGGCCAGCGCACCCTTCTCGCCAACGTCTTCACCGATTTGCGTCCCGATCCGCCCGCCCATCCGCTGATCGCACGCGCCAAGACGACACTGGTCTGCCGCAAGGCCGAGGCTCGCGACCGCCTGCGCCGCATTGCCGACCTTGGGTTCGACGACGCCCTGCTGGTCGTGCCGTTCGGCGTACCGGAAATGCTGGATGAGGTCCGTGACCTGCTGCCCTAGAGCGGTTCATCGTTTGATGGAAACGGCAGGTCGGCCGCCTCTGTCATCCTGAGCGCAGCGAAGGATCTTGCGGTGCGTCGATCATCACAGCCGGGTTGGCGATAGGAAGAATTCACCACAGAGGCACAGAGGACACAGAGGAACACAGAGGAACACAGAGATGAAAGAGCTTGAGCGCCGTCGGCGCGCGGGAAATCTTCCTCTGTGCGTCTCTGTGTCCTCTGTGGTGAATCTTCTGCCGGTGCGTCAAACGCACGATGTCGGTGTTGGACGCACCGCAAGGTCCTTCGCTGCGCTCGGTCGACGGGCACCGACCTGCCGTTTCCATCAAGCGATGAACCGCTCTAAGCGTACAGGGTCGCCACTCGCGGGAGATCCCTCGCTACGCTCGGGATGACACTGGTCGTCGCCGTCAACCAGCATCGCCGGCCGCGATCGCCACGAAGCGTGCCACCTGCTCGGCCTGCGTCTCGAACGATGTGACGAGGCGGTAGGCATTCTCCCCCGGCCGATCGCTGGGCCAGGGATAGAACAGCGCCCCGGCATCGCGCAGGCGATCGGCGACGGCGTCCGGCAGCACCACGAAAAGCTCGTTGGCCTCGCGCTTGTAGAGCAGGCGCACGCTGTTGAGCCGCGACAAGCCCTGCTCCAGCCGCGCCGCCATGTCGTTGGCATGGCGCGCATTAGCCAGCCACAGGTCATGGTCGAGATAGGCATCGAGTTGCGCCGACAGCAGCCGCATCTTGGAGAACAGGTGCCCGCCGCGCTTGCGCCGGAATTCGAACTCGGCCGCCTTCGCGGGATCGAAGAACACCACGGCCTCGGCGCCCAAGGCACCGTTCTTCGTGGCGCCGAAGCTCAGCACGTCGACACCGGCCCGCCACGTGACTGCCGCCGGCGAGCAGCCCAGGTGGACCACCGCGTTAGCCAGGCGCGCGCCGTCCATATGCAGCGCCAGGCCGTTCGCCCAGGCAATCTCGGAGATCGCCTTCACCTCGTCGGGCGTATAGGTGGCGCCACACTCGGTCGACTGGGTAATCGAAATCGCGGCCGGTTGCGGGTGGTGCACCACCCCCTTGACGTCCTGCGCCAATGCCGCCGCCAGTACCTGCGGCTCGATCTTGCCGGCGGGCCCGTCGACCGGCACCAGCTTCGCGCCGCCGGTAAACAGCTCCGGCGCGCCCGCCTCGTCAACCTGGATGTGCGCCGCCGGATGGCAATGGACGACGCCCCAGGGCGGCGTCAGGCAGGACAGCGCCAGTGCGTTGGCGGCCGTACCGGTGGCGACCGGGAACGCCACCAGCGTATCGTGCTCGAAAAGCTGGCGCAGGCGCTGCACCACCCGCTCGGTCAGCGGATCATCGCCGTAGGACGTCAGCGGACCAGCGCGATAGGCGCGGACGAGCGCATCGAGGATCGCCGGATGGGCGCCGGCCGTATTGTCGCTGCGGAAATCCAGGGCGGTCGCGGCGGTGCTGTCGCTGGGGGCATCCATGGATGATCACTCTCCCGGTTCGCGGCACACCGCCTCGATCCTGTTGCCGTCGGGATCCAGGACGAAGGCGGCGTAATAGGTCGGGTTGTACTCGGGGCGCAGGCCGGGCGGCCCGTCGTCGCGACCGCCTTGTGCCAGGGCAGCCTCGTAAAAGGCACGCACAGCGGCGCGACTGGGTGCCCGGAACGCCCAATGACGATTGTCGGCGACCACGTTCTCGCTCCGGAAGACGGAGATATAGCCGCCGGCCGCGCCGCGTTCGCCATAGCCGATGCCGCGTTCGCTGCGATAGACGCGGGGATAGCCCAGGGCCGATAGCACCGCGTCGTAGAAGCGCTGAGCGCGATCGAGGTCGGCCGTGGTGATCGAGAGGTGATCCAGCATCAGAGGATTCGCATACGCCGTCTTGTCATCCTGAGCGAAGCGAAGGATCTCTTGAGCCGTCGAAAGGCACGGGCCCGGAAAACAGCGCAGCTGCGCAATCGCGTGGCCCGTGCGAACCGGCGGCCCAAAAGATCCTTCGCTTCGCTCAGGATGACAGAAACCGCGCCACAACGGCATATGCGATTGCCCTGGGTCGAGCACGGTGGCCCGGCTATTTCACGTCGGTGAACCGGATGGTGCCCAGGACGGCGCCGGTCGCCGCATCGATGATCAACCCCACCGACGCACCCTCGCGGGTGCGCACGTGGGCGACCAGCCGGTCGCCCATCGCCGTCAGGCTCTCGACCTTGGCGCCCTCGGGGATCCGGACATCGACCTGGCCGAATGGACGCAGCGCCGGTCCCGGCGTCATCACAGTGGGTTCCGGGACACCCGATTTCGTCGTAAACATGCGCCGTCCGATCTCGACCAGCACAATCGCGAAGCCGACGACGATCAACACACCCATCACGCCGACGATCCACGCCAACACACGCTGACCGCGCGACATTGGTTCCTGCTGCATTCCCTTACCGTTGCCCCCGCCCTTCATCGCTCCCATGCCGCGCCGCCCATCCCCGACCGACGTCGCCGATTTCGACGACGATGTCCTGCCGACGATGCCCGCCGATCCAACGACGGACGCACCGGCACCTGGCCTGTACGCCTTTACCGTGGACGGTGCCGACAGCGGCGACCGGCTCGACCGCCGCATCGCGGCCTGGCTGCCGGCCCTGTCGCGCACCCGCGGCAAGGCCTTGATCGAGGCCGGTTGCGTGAGCCGCCGCGCGCCCGACGCGACGCGCGCGACCATGGCGGACGCCTCCCACAAGGTCAAGGCGGCGGAGATCTACGAGATCACCGTGCCGGAAAGCGTCGCCGCGACACCGGTTCCCCAGGCGATTCCGCTCGAGATTCTGCATGAGGATGACGACCTGCTGGTGTTGAACAAGCCGGCCGGGCTGGTCGTGCATCCGGCGCCCGGCAACCCCGACCACACCCTGGTGAACGCCCTGCTGGCCCACTGCGGCGACAGCCTTTCCGGCATCGGCGGCGTACGGCGGCCGGGCATCGTGCATCGGCTCGACAAGGACACCAGCGGCGTGATGGTGGTGGCCAAGAACGACCGGGCGCACCAGTCGTTGGCCCGGCAGTTCGCCGCCCACAGCATCGACCGGGCCTATGTCGCCGCGGTCCACGGCGCGCCTTTGCCACGTGCCGGCCTGATCGAGGGCAATATCGGCCGCCACCCGCGGGATCGCCAGCGCATGGCCGTGGTGCCCCACGGGGGCAAGCCGGCGGCGACGCGGTATGCCGTGGCCGAAACGTTCGGACCCAACATCAAACCGGTCGCCAGCCTTGTCCGGTGTGAGCTGCTGACCGGCCGCACCCACCAGGTCCGGGTTCATCTCGCCCACCTTGGCCATGCGCTCCTGGGCGATCCGCTCTATGCCACCGGCCGGGCGGCCCGCGGCACCGCCCTCCCGGCCGCCGCGCGGGCCTTCGGCCGCCAGGCTCTCCACGCCCGGTACCTGGCCTTCAACCACCCCGCCAGCCACAAGCGTGTCTCCTTCGAGACAAGCTTTCCTCATGATATCAATGAATTAATTGTTATCCTCCGAGGCCTGCCCTGAACACATTTCCGACATGATTAGTCGGGTATCCTCCTTGTACTTCGCCGCAGCGCAGCATATCTGGCAGTCATAGAGTTGGAGTGCCAAAGCTGCGCGCGGAGCCATAGCGTAGCGTACGCGTTCCGATCGGTACGGGATGCCCTGGTGGGGATCCCGCACACACGGAGGGGAGATCATGGCCACTGCTGCTGCCCTACCTGCTGTTGTCAGCCTGTCGCCGGACGGCAATCTGACACGCTATCTGCAGGAAATTCGGAAATTCCCGATGCTTGCCCCGGACGAGGAGTACATCCTCGCCAAGCGCTGGCGCGAGCACAACGACAGCAACGCGGCGCACAAGCTGGTCACGTCGCATCTGCGGCTGGTCGCCAAGATCGCCATGGGCTATCGCGGCTATGGCCTGCCGATCGGCGAGCTGATCTCCGAAGGCAATGTCGGCATGATGCAAGCGGTCAAACGCTTCGATCCGGATCGCGGTTTCCGCTTGGCGACCTATGCCATGTGGTGGATCCGCGCTTCGATCCAGGAATACATCCTGCACAGCTGGTCGCTGGTGAAGATGGGCACCACGGCGGCGCAGAAGAAGCTGTTCTTCAATCTGCGCAAGATCAAAGGCCAGATGCAGGCGATCGACGACGGCGATCTCAATCCCGACCAGGTGAAGAAGATCGCCACCCGGCTGGGCGTGCCCGAGGACGAGGTGGTCAACATGAACCGCCGCCTCACGGCGCCCGACCAGTCGCTCAACGCACCGACCCGCACCGATGGCGAGTCGGAGTGGCAGGATTGGCTGGTCGATGATTCGCCGGACCAGGAGGCGCGGTTCTCGGAGAACCAGGAGCTCGAACAGCGCCGTTCGCTGCTGACCGACGCCATGCGCACCCTGTCGGACCGCGAACGGCACATCCTGACACAGCGCCGGCTGATCGAGGAGCCCAAGACGCTCGAGGATCTGTCCGACGAGTTCAAGATCAGCCGCGAGCGCGTGCGCCAGATCGAGGTCCGCGCCTTCGAGAAGCTGCAGCGTGCCATGAAGAACGCCGTGGTACAGGCGGCACGGCCGTAACCGCGAAACCTGTTTCCATCCCGCGCCGCGGGACAGTCTGGAGAGGGCCGGCTCTGCCGGCCCTCTTCTATTGGGCGAAGTAGGCGTCGACCGTCTTGCCGTCGATATGCCAGGCCTTGACGCTGGCGCGACCGGTTTCCATGACGGCGAGGTCGATGGTCAGCTGCACCTTGCCGGACGCCAGCAGACGTTCGAGTTCCCGCGCGTGCCGCTCCGGCACATAGAGCCGCCCGCTCGCGACACCGGCCGGTGTAAACTGCAGCCGACGCTCGTCCAGCTGGATGCGACGCGCTTCGGGCAGCACCTCGCCCCAGCCCTTCAGCACGAGGGCACAGCCTGCCGTTGAGGCCTCGGTCCCGTCTGCTGCCAGCGGCCGCACGCGGGCCGGCGCATCGGCTGGCGCGGTCACCACGCACAGCCGCTCGGTGCGACCGACGAACGTGATCTCCGCGTTCCAGTCAAAGCGGTAGACCAGGTAGTGGCCGCGCAGCATGTCGCGCGGATCGTAGCCACGGATGGCGACGCGCACCACCTGGGCATTGGCAATGCGATGTTCGGCATCGCCGACCATGGCCGCCAGCACCGCGATCGGCAACGCCAGCGCCGCAATCACCAGGACCATCATCATGCGCTTCATATCGCAGCCTCCACCGGCCGGCCGGCGCGCCGCGCGATGTGCCAGCCCAGTGCCGCGAACGCGAGGCACAACAGCCCGCCGCCGATCAGCCCGAGGCCGGTGTTCAGCAGCCCGCCGAACGCCTCCCAGTAGATGATGAAGACGCGGATCGTGATCACGGCAAACGCCAGCACGAACAGCGTGCGCCGTCCCGCGCGCAAGGCGAGCCAACTCACCACGCCCCAGAAGACGATGAAGACAAGAGCCGCGCCCAGCGCCGGCAGCCTGTCCGTGAGACTCCAGGTCGAGTGCGTGGTGTCGTTGGCGCCGGCCAATTTCCAGATCAGCATGGAGGCCAGCCAGACACCCAACCCAGCCAGCACGATCGCCATCAGCGGCGTGGCAGCATCATCGCCGCGGCGCCGTTCGCGCAGGAGCAGCGCCATCACCAGCAGGCTCGCCATGATCGCCGCGATGGTCCCGACCTCTTCACGTGGCCGGAACACGATGACCTGCGGCACGCTGGCGGCGAACAACAGCGCCAGCACGGCGCAAGCGACGATCGCGTCGGCCTGGCCGCGCGTCGTTGCGAACCAGCCCCGCACGATGCCGACCACCACCAGAAGAAGGGCTGGGACCCAGGTCATCACGATGACGGCGTCGCCGTGCAGCAGCCGGCCGAGCAGGCGATCCAGGGCTTCGATGGAGCTCAGGTAGGTGATCGTCGCAGCCGCGGCCCAGGCAACGCCCAGCACGCGCGATCGCGTGACCAGGGCAATGAAGGGTGTGCAGATCGCCATCCACAGCAGCAGCGCCTGCCAGGCTGGACCGTCGAGCTGGTAGACTTGGCTGATCAGCGCAATGCCGCTCAGCACCAGGCCCGACAGGACGATCGCCAGGATTTCCCGGGTCTTTTCCCACCCGCGCTGCCAGGACACGAAGAGCGCGGCGGCCGCGCCGACATTCAGCGCCAGGTTGACGGTGATCTTCAGCCAGCCGGGGATCCGTTCCCAGTTCGCCGCGACCACGGCCAGCACGCCCATCCCAATGGCGAAAGCGCCCAGACCGGCCAGCGCCCAGAGCCAGACCGGGCGCGCCTGCGCCCGCTCCCAGTCGACAATGCGCTGCGCACCGGCCGCGTCGATCAGCCCGGCGCCTTGCCAGCGCGACAGATAACGATTGGCAAACATCGGGCTTATATGAGTATATACTCACTTATTGTCAAGGCCGCTCGTCTCAGTGACTCACAGTCGCATTCGATTTCGCTGTCATTGCGAGCAAAGCGAGCCCTGGGAGCGCGGGCGTCCCGCCCGCATCAAGGCGAAAGCTTTGCTTTCGCAAGACATGAGCGGGCGGGACGCCCGCGCTCCCAGGAGTGATCGGGTTTCTCGCGGTTCAATCGCAGTGACAGGTGTGGCAGCATTGACAATAAGTGACTGTTCCCTCATATTTAATCAAACGACCAAGGACCGAAATGCGAAGCCCAGGACGTTGGCCGGCGATGCTGGCGACATGTGTTGCATTGGTCCTCGGCACGCCGGTGGCGGCGCAATCCGGGCCCCCCTCGTCAGCGGAAGATGCGAGCCGCCGCGTCCTGAAACTGATCGAGAGCCTGAAGACCAATCAGGACATCACCCCGGAGCGGGTCGAAAAGTTTACCGGTGTGAAGCTCATCTCTCCGGTCGAATCGATATCCGAGTGGATCGACAGCAGCGGCAGGAAGCACACCCAGCGCAGCAGCGATCCCGCCGGTGCCGCAGCCTCCGGAAAGCTGATCCCACCATGGCTCTATCATCTGCAGATCTATCGCTATCCACCGGAGAAGACGCGTGCCCGGCTCGATCTGTCATTCGTTCCGGGGTCAACGGCCGATCTCGACACGACGGACATGACCCCGGTCTGCACCTTCGACTACGACGCCCATGCGGCCGCTTTCAGGGATATGGGATTCAAGGAGAGCACCATCTTCGGCTCGCACGGCAGCCGTCGCGGCAAGATGTTTTCGCGGGGCGAGATCAACGTACATGTTTATCCAGGCGGGCGGCCGAACGCGGCCGGCCGTGCTTGCGTGTGGATGATCAACGTCGAGTAGCCGCGTTCGTCGGTAACCGGTCCGGCGTCGACCATCACGTGTCGCCAGATGCCGGCTGCGGAAGCTGCGGCGGCAAGGCCGCCCGCAAGCTGGGCAAATACATGGGAGCAATAGATGACAAACCTGTTGTCACGTCGATCAACACTGCACATCGCCACCGGCGCCATCCTCCTCGGCGCGGGTTTCGTCAGGCCGGCCACCGCCGAAACCTTTCCCGGTACCGAGGCCGGCGCCCGCGCGCTGCTGATGCAGTTCCTGCCGAATGCGAAGACCGACAAGGCGGCCGTGATGCGCACGCTGCGGCCCGCGGCCGCCGACTACCGCGCCGTCTACCAGGATCCGCTCGCCGGCCGGCTCGAGCAGGAACACCGCAAGATCTGGGACGCAGGTACGGTGCTGGCGGGTAAACCGGAACAGACGGAGTTGCTGCTCCTCGTCGTGCGCACGGACGATCTGATCGACGGCAAGCCGGCGCTCGCGGAGTTCCCCGGCGGCTACAGGAAGGTCGTGGGCGACATGAAGCGCGGGCTGCCCATCGCACGCTTCAAGTTCGTCCAACCCGGTTCGACGACCGGCATGGCGTTCGACGGTCTGGTCCATGTCAACGGCCGTTGGGTGCTGATCCCCAAGCCCTGGACGGCGGCCGCGTCCTGACGCTCAGCCGTTAGCTGGAATGCTGGTTGCCGATGTCATCCCGAGCGCAGCGAGGGATCTCCCGCGAATGGCGCACTGTGCGTCCTCCGCAGGAGATCCCTCGCTACGCTCGGGATGACCGGCGCTAGAACGATTCATCGTGTGATGGAGTCGCCATTTGCCGTCGTCCTGAGCGCAGCGAAGGACCTTGCGGTGGATCGCTCAAAGAGCGTCGGCGCTGGTGATCAGCGGCGCCGACAGCGGCTATACCAACACCGCAGGATCCTTCGCTTCGCTCAGGATGACAGCGGCGGCCGACCAGGCCTCTCCGCTTCTATCAAAACGTGAAGCGCGCTAGTCGGCGAACGGATCCTGCATCAGGATCGTGTCGTCGCGCTCCGGCGAGGTCGACAGCAGCGCCACCGGACAGCCGATCAGTTCCTCCAGCCGGCGCACGTACTTGATCGCCGCCGCCGGAAGCTGAACCCACGAGCGCGCGCCGCGGGTGCTCTGCTGCCAACCTTCGAAGGTCTCGTAGACCGGCTCGATCTTGGCCTGCGCGTCCATGGTGAAGGGAAAGCGCTCGATGGTCTTGCCGCCGAGCTTGTAGGCCGTGCAGACCTTCACCTCGGACATGCCATCCAGCACGTCGAGCTTGGTCAGCGCCACGCCGTCCATGCCGTTGAGCTTCACCGCCTGGCGCACCATGACCGCATCGAACCAGCCGCAGCGCCGCTTGCGGCCGGTGTTGACGCCGTACTCGTGGCCGCGCTGCTGCAGGCCATCGCCGATGGCGTCGAACAGCTCGGTCGGGAACGGGCCGTCGCCGACCCGCGTCGTGTAGGCCTTGGCGATCCCCAGCACATAGCCGACGCTGCCGTTACCCAGGCCGCTGCCGATCATCGCCTGCGCCGCCACCGTGTTCGATGACGTCACGTAGGGGTACGTGCCGTGATCGATATCCAGCATCGTCGCCTGCGCACCCTCGAACAGAATGCGCTTGCCGCCGCGCCGCAGCCCGTCGAGGCGCTCCCAGACATCCTCCGCAAACGGCAGGATCTTCGGGGCGATATCGAGCAGCTCCTTCAGGAGCGCGTCGCGAGACACGAGATCGCGTCCGAGCCCCTGTCGCAGGGCGTTGTGGTGCGCGAGCAGCGTATCGACCTTGCGCGCCAGGACCTCCGGTTCCGAGAGGTCGCCGACTCGAATGGCACGCCGGCCGACCTTGTCCTCGTAGGCCGGCCCGATGCCGCGCCGCGTGGTGCCGATGCGGATCACACCCGGCACGTCCTCGCGCCAGCCGTCGAGGTCGCGGTGCAGCGGCAGGATCAGCACGGCGTGGTTGGCCACGCGCAAAGTATCGGGCGTGACCTTGACACCCTGCTGCGCCAGCTTGTCGATCTCGGCCACGAAATGCCAGGGATCGACCACGACACCGTTGCCGATCACTGACAACTTGCCCGGCCGCACGACGCCGGAGGGCAACAGCGAGAGCTTGTAGGTCTGGTTGCCGATGACGAGCGTATGGCCGGCATTGTGACCGCCCTGGAAGCGCACCACGACCTCGGCGCGTTCCGACAGCCAGTCCACGATCTTGCCTTTGCCCTCGTCGCCCCACTGGGCGCCGACCACTGCCACGTTAGCCATCGCATGGTTCCTGCATAGTCATGCGCGCACACCGCACGCACGAAAAACGCCCCTCCCGGCAAAGGGCCGTGAGGGGCGTGAAGCCGTCTAGCACGGCCGGCCGCGCCGCGGAAACCCGATTTTATCCCCCTCTGCCGGCGCCGGCGCCACGCGGGTACTTCGCGCCTTCCGTCCCGCCCCCGCATCCGCTACACCCGCCGCATGGAGAAGATCGGGTGAGCGTTTCCGACACACCACATCGCGGCCTGCTGCCGGCCGGCTTGAGCGACATGCTGCCGCCGGAAGCGGCACGCGAATCGCGCGCCATGGAACTGGTGATCGGCCGCCTGGCCGCGCACGGGTATCAGCGCGTCAAGCCGCCCCTGGTCGAATTCGAGGAGTCCCTGCTGGGCGGCCCCGGTGCGGCGCTGGCCAAGGACACGTTCCGTCTGATGGACCCGGTATCGCAGCGCATGATGGGCGTACGCCCTGACATGACGGTCCAGGTGGCGCGCATCGCCGTGACGCGGCTGAAGGACGCAGCGCGCCCCCTGCGCCTCAGCTACGCCGGCAACGTCATCCGGGTGCGCGGCACGCAGCTGCGGCCCGAACGGCAATTCGCCCAGGTCGGCGCCGAGTTGTTCGGGCCCGATTCGGCCGAGGCCGATGCCGAGGCCGTGCTGCTGGCGGTCGAGGCGCTACGCGCCGTGGGGGTTGCGAACCTGTCGGTCGACCTCAATCTGCCGACCCTGGTGACGGCGGTGTGCCGCGCCCTGGCGCTGCCCGGCCCCGTCGTGGCTCGCCTGCGTCGAGCACTGGAAGGCAAGGACGAAGACGGCGTGCGCCGCGCGCTGGAGACGCAGGGACCAGGCGATTCGACGGCGCTGTTCGTCGGCCTGCTGCGCAGCGTCGGGCCGGCGGACAGTGGCATCGCCGCCCTGCAGGCGTTGGGCCTGCCGTCTGAGGCGCGTATCGAGGCTGAACGCCTGGCTGCCGCCGTGAACCTGGTGCGCGCGGCGGCCCCCGACCTGCGCCTGACGATCGACCCGGTCGAGTATCGCGGCCTGGAGTACCAGACCGGCGTGAGCTTCACGTTCTACGCCCTGGAGACACGCGGCGAACTGGGCCGCGGCGGCCGCTACCGCGCCGGCTATCCCGAGGATATCGCCGATCCGTCCGTGGTGCCGTTCACGCCGCCCCCCAGCGACACAGGGCAGACGGAAGCGGCCACCGGCTTCACCCTGTTCATGGACACGGTGTCGAGCGCGGCGAACGTCGAGGTACCGGGAAAGCGTCTCTACGTGCCGGCCGGCGTCGCCTGGGGCGACCTCGCAGCCTGGCAGCGCGATGGCTACCTGACTGTGCGCGGCTTCGATCCGGTCAGCGACATCAAGGAAGAGGCCCGGCGGCTGGGCTGCAGCCACGCCGTGATCGGCGGCCAGCCGATCGCCCTCTGACCCCTGGGAGCGCATGAACCTCACCCTGAGGAGCGGCCCGACAGGCCGCGTCTCGAAGGGTGGGCAACAGCACAGTCGCTGCGAACACGCCTTTCTACGACTCCGTCTGTAGCCCATCCTTCGAGACGGCCGCTCTGCGCGGCCTCCTCAGGATGAGGTTGGTGGCTGGATTATCGCCAAAGTTAGCGCCTATGAGCGCGGAGCGTCCCGCCACGCTCCCGCCGCGTAGCGCTGCAGGCCGCCGATCATTTCGCCCGTGCGGATCGTCGCGATCCCGTGGTCAAACTCGTTGGCGATCGCATCCGTCATCGGCATCGGCCATTGCTGGTAGGATGACAGACGGTCGCTGCGCATCGCCGCCTGCGGCAGTGCCGACAGGCTGCGCGCCAGCGCGATCGCCTCCGGTAGCGCCTGTCCGGGCGGCACCAGGCGATTGGCAAGGCCCATACGCCGCGCCTCCTCTCCCGACACACCGCGGCCGGTGAGGATCAGATCGAGCGCATGGCTGTGCCCCAGCAGCCGGGCCAGACGGATGGTGCCGCCGTCCATCAACGGGATCCCCCAGCGCCGGCAGAACACGCCGAACACCGCGTTGTCCGCTGCCACCCGCAGATCGCACCACGCCGCGAGTTCCAGCCCGCCCGCCACCGCGTGGCCTTCGATCGCGGCGATCACGGGTTTGCCCAGCAGCATGCGCGTGACGCCGCAGGGCCCATCGCCGTCGGGCTCGACGCGGATGCGCTTGGCCGGGTCACGCTCGATCATCGATTTCAGGTCGTTGCCGGCACAGAACCGGCCATTGGCCCCTGTCAGGACGGCGACGGCAAGATCGACGTCGGCGTCGAAACGCCGGAACGCGTCGGCCAGCGCCGCCGCCGTAGGGCCGTCGATGGCGTTGGATACTTCGGGGCGATCAAGGGTGACGATGACAATCGGCCCATCGACCTCATAGCGCACGCTCATGACGTGTCCTCCGGAAAGCTTGGTAAAGCCCCCGGACACTGCGCATCGCGATGGCGTCTGACAAAAGAAACGGACGGGCCGCTACGTGAGCGGCATTCACCTGATGGCGGGTTCAGGCGCGCGCGCGCTCGACGGCGTTGATGGCGGGTGTCGCGCGCAACGCGGCGGTGATGTCGGCCAGGTGGCGGGCGTCCGACACCTCGATATCCAACAACATGTCGAAGAAGTCGGATGAACGGTTGGTGATCTTGAGGTTGATGATGTTGCCGTCATTGCGGGCAATCACCGTCGACAGGCTCGACAGCGTGCCGGTGCGATTTTCCACGGTCACGCGCAGGCGGCCGACATACTTGCTGCCGTTGTCCGTGCTGCCCTGCCAGCCGACATCGATCCAGCGCTCCGGCTGGTGCGCAAAGCTTTCCAGCGTCTCGCAGTCAATGGTGTGGATCGTCACCCCCTTGCCGGTGGTGATGATGCCCACGATGCGATCGCCCGGCAGCGGGTGGCAGCAGCGTGCGAAGTGCACCGCCATGCCCGGGATCAGGCCGCGCACGGCAATCGAAGGATCCTCGGGCGACGCCTCGCCGCCCTCGCGCAGGCGGGCACGCGCCCGCGCGATCGGCACGACATCGGCGCTGGCTTTGTGCGCCCGCGATTTCAGGCCGGGATAGACCGCATGCACGACCTCGCGCGCCGGTACCAGGGCGGCGCCGACGGCGGCGTAGAGATCGTCGATCGACTGCTGCTTGAAGTTGGCCAGTACGTCGTGCAGGCCCTTCTCCGTCATCGCCTCGCCGGCCTCGTTGAAGGCCTTGTGCAGCAGTGACTTGCCCAGGCTGAGATATTGTTCGCGCTGCTTCAGCCGCACGTAGCGGCGGATCGCCGCCTTGGCCTTGCCGGTGACGACGAAGCGCTCCCAGGTCGGCGACGGCGTCTGCGCCTTGGACGTGACGATCTCGACCTGATCGCCGTTCTGCAGCGGCGTGCGCAGCGGCACCATGCGGCCGTTGACCTTGGCGCCGACGCAGGTATCGCCGACCTGGCTGTGCACGGCATAGGCGAAGTCGACCGGCGTGGCGCCGCGCGGCAAGGTGTGCAGATCGCCCTTGGGGGTGAAGCAGAACACCTGGTCCTGGAACATCTCGAGCTTGGTGTGCTCGAGGAATTCCTCCGGCCCCGACGCCTTGTCCAGGATGTCGAGCAGGTCGCGCATCCAACGGTATTGCCGGCCCTCGGTGGTCGCTGCGCCTTCCTTGTAGGCCCAGTGCGCCGCCGCGCCGTGCTCGGAGATGTCATGCATCTCCTCGGTGCGGATCTGGACTTCGATGCGGTTGCCGCGCGGGCCGTGCAGGCCGGAATGCAGCGAACTGTAACCGTTGGGCTTGGGGACCGAGATGTAGTCCTTGAACCGGTTGGGCACCGTGCGATAGCGGCCATGCAGGGCGCCCAGCGCGGCGTAGCAGCTCTGCACGCTGTCGACCACGACGCGGAATGCCATGATGTCCGACAATTGCTCGAAGGACACGTTCTTGCTGCGCATCTTGCGCCAGATCGAATACGGTGTCTTTTCGCGGCCGGTCACTTCGGCCTCGATGCCGGCCTCCTTCAAGGCCGAGCGCAGCTCCTCGCAGATGTCGGGCACCAGGGTGCGGCCATGCTCGCGCAGGAACTGCAGGCGGTTGACCACCGATTCGCGGCCTTCCGGATTGAGTTCCGCGAAGGCCATGTCCTCAAGCTGCTCCTTGACGTGCTCCATGCCGATGCGCGAGGCCAACGGCGCGTAGATGTCCATGGTCTCGCGCGCGATGCGCCGCCGCTTGTCGGGATCCTTGATGAACCGCAGGGTCTGCATGTTGTGCAGCCGGTCGGCGAGCTTGATCAGCAGTACGCGAATATCGTCGGACATCGCCACTACCAGCTTGCGGAAATTCTCCGCATGCTTGGTGTCATCCGACTGCAACTGCAGGCGCGACAGTTTGGTGACGCCGTCGACCAGCTTGGCGATCTGAGGGCCGAACAGCTGCTCGATCTCTTCCAGTGTCGCGTCGGTATCCTCGACGGTGTCGTGCAGCAGGCCGGTGACGATCGACGCCGAGTCCAGCCGCATGTCCGCCAGAAGGCCGGCGACCTCGACGGGGTGCGAGAAATACGGGTCGCCCGATGCGCGCGTCTGCGCGCCGTGCTTGCGCAGCCCGTAGACATAGGCGCGATTCAGCAGATCCTCGTCCGCCTTGGGATCATAGGATTTCACCCGTTCGACCAGTTCGAACTGCCGAATCATGCGCCGCGCTCGACCTCCAGTGATAAATATAACCATCGGAGCATGTCGCCGCCATGGCGCCGGCGACGATGCACTCCAGTGATGCGCGCGGCGGCGACAAGAAAAGCGCCGGTCGACAGAGCCGACCGGCGCTTGCAAAGACGGAAGACGGCCAGCGCTTACGGCTGATCGGTGTCGTCGTAGTCTTCGGCCGGCAGCGGACGCGGCTGCGACGCCTCGGCGCCCTGCTGGGCCAGGGTCGCAGCCAGATGCTCCTCGAGCTCCAGCATCTCGTTGCCCTCCTCGGGCTTGTCGACCTCGCCCTCCTTCTGCAGGCCCTTCACGATCTTCTCGTGCAGGACCTCGAGGTCGAGCTTCTGGTCGGCAATCTCACGCAGGGCCACGACGGGATTCTTGTCCCGGTCACGGTCGATCAGCAGCGGTTCGCCGGACGAGATGTTGCGGGCGCGCTGGGCCGCCAGCATCACCAGATCGAAACGGTTGGGGACCTGCACAATGCAGTCCTCGACGGTTACGCGGGCCATGGAGCACTCCGGAAACGGGGGAAGGAGGGGATACAGGTGCTGCCACAAAATTGCAAGGAGAGCAGCCAGCCAGGCACTTAACCATCCAGCGGAGCGATTTGTTGCGCCGGCGGCAGGGCAGCGATCAGCGCCGTGATCGGTTCGTGCAGAACCGGGTGCCGCCACGTCGGCACCAGTTCCGCCAGGGGAAGCAGCACAAACGCCCGCTGATGCAATCTCACATGAGGAAGATTAATTAATCTATTGTTATTATTTGATATAATCACATTATTATAATCCAACAAATCAAGATCAATCCATCGCGGCGCGTCGCGTTCACTGCGGACGCGCCCGAAGGCATCCTCGACCCGGTGCAGAGCGGCCAGCGTCGCTTCCGGACCTAAACCGGTATGAACTTCAGCTACGGCGTTGATATACCAGGGCTGATCGGATTCAGGCACGGGACTGGTGCGATACCAACGCGAGCGTCGTGCCGGCATAACGCCGATGGCGGCCAAACGCTGCAGGGCCAGTGCCAGAGTTTGGCGCGGGCTACCATGACGCGGATGATCAAGATTGGCGCCCAATCCGATGAAGATAGACATGCTTCTGCGCTCCGCCCCGGACCATCTGCACTTAATGTGCGTCAGGGCAAAAAAGCGAGTGATTTCAGCAGGTTTCGGCCTTGCGGCCGGTTGCCGGCGTCGGTTACATTGATATCAGTAACATGCACCAATTCGCAGCACCGGTCATAATGGCAGCCGGTCGATCTCATAAGTCCCCCTCGTATTAAGGAAAGCGCCGATGAAAAGTCATTTCTATGCCGAGGAGCGGATCGCCCTCTTCATCGATGGCGCCAATCTCTATTCCGCGGCCCGGGCGCTCGGTTTCGACATCGATTATCGCAAGCTCCTGAAGGTGTTTCGCGACCGCGGCCGGCTGGTGCGCGCCTACTACTACACGGCGTTGGTCGAGGACCAGGAGTACTCACCGATCCGCCCCCTGGTCGATTGGCTGGACTACAACGGCTACACCATGGTGACCAAGCCGACCAAGGAATTCACCGACGCCATGGGCCGGCGCAAGATCAAGGGTAACATGGATATCGAGCTGGCCATCGATGTCCTGGAGATGGCCGAAAACCTCGATCACGTGGTGCTGTTCTCCGGTGACGGCGACTTCCGGCGGCTGGTCGAGGCGGTCCAGCGCAAGGGACTGCGCGTCTCCGTGGTCAGCACCATCAAGTCGGCACCGCCGATGGTGGCCGATGAGCTGCGCCGCCAGGCCGACGAGTTCATCGAACTCGCTGAGCTGGCCCCCCTGATCGCGCGCTCGCCCAGCGAGCGGCCGAATCGGCAGGGAGCGCCCGGCGGCAGCCGCGAAGGCGATCTCGACGACGAGCAGATGGTGCGTTCGGCCTGAGCCGACCAGTCGCACGCAGCCGGCGCACCGGGCGCCGGTTCGTGCTAGAGCCTTGGGTGTCCTCTTGGGAGCGCACCCCCGGTGTCATCTGCTGCTGTACCTTCGACTGAAGTCTTCGCACCGCCTCCACGCGACTGTGACGGCTGTCCGCGGCTGGTCGAGTTCCGCCAGCGCCATCGGGCTGCCTTCACCGACTGGCACAACGCGCCTGTTCCCTCCTTCGGCCCGCTGGAAGCCCGCCTGCTGATCGTGGGCCTGGCGCCCGGCCTGCGGGGCGCCAATCGCACGGGCCGGCCGTTCACCGGCGACTATGCCGGCGACCTGCTCTACTCGACCCTGCTGACATTCGGCCTTGCTGAAGGCGTCTACCGTGCCGATCCCAACGACAGCCTGACACTGAAGGATGCGCGCATCGCCAACGCGGTGCGCTGCGTGCCCCCCGAGAACAAGCCGCTGCCGGCCGAGTTCACCACGTGCCGGCCCTTCCTGCGCAGCGAGATCGCGGCGATGACGAACCTGCGCGTCTTCGTGGCGCTGGGCAAAGGGGCCCACGACCAGACGCTGCGTACGCTGGGCGTGAAGTCGTTGGCACGCTATCCGTTCATCCATGGCCGCCTGCACGAGCTGCCCGACGGGCGCGTGCTGGCCGACAGCTATCATTGCTCGCGCTACAACACCAACACCGGCCGCCTGACGGAAGCGATGTTCCACGACGTCTTTCGCGCCGTGGCCGACCGGCTGCGCCAGGCCTGATCATGGCGGCCGACGACCCGCTGCTGGCAGCCGCACTGGCGCACCACCGCCAGCCGCACCGCGCCTACCACGACGCCCGCCATGTTCTTGAGCTGCTCGAGCTGGCGCAGACCCATGCGCCCGACCTGACGGCCGCCGAACGGCTGGCGATCCTGTTCCATGACGCAGTCTATGTGCCGGGCGCGCCGCGGGGTGAAAACGAAGGGCTATCGGCGCTCCTGATGCGCGCCACCGTGTTCGCGCTCGACCGTGCCGGCGCCGCACCGGCGCCCTCACCCGCCGTCGTCGCCGACGCCGACACCATCGTCCGCGCCACGACGCACGCCCAGCCGCCGCCACCGCTGGCGGCTCGCATGTGCGACCTCGATCTGTGGCGACTGGCCGCACCGTGGGACGACTTCGTCCGCCACGGTGAGGATATCCGCTACGAGTTCCGCTACCTGCATCCGTCCGACGACGCGTTCTGGGCAGGACGCAAATCGTTCTACGGCAGCATGCTTCAGAAGCCGGAGATCTTCGCGACGGACTATTTTCGTCAGCACTTCGAAGAGCGGGCCCGCGAGAATCTGAGGCGCGCGATCGAACTCTAGTACCCGGAATCACGCGTCACTGATACAGCTGTCATCCCGAGCGTAGCGAGGGATCTTCTGCAAGTGACGCACGGGTGCGCTTGCATCAAAAGATCCCTCGCTGCGCTCGGGATGACAGTCCCGAGTCACACTCGAGCGATAGCGGGTACTAGCGCGCCGGCGCATCCGGCATATCGCGCTCAAGCCATGGCGATCCCATGCGCGGGCATGGACGCGAAGTCGAGGACAAGCCGGTCAATCAGGGCACGCACGGCCGGCAGCAAGCCGCGCCGCGTGGGAAAGACCGCATGGACGATACCACCCGGCAACGTCCATTGCGGGAGCAACACCTCGACCTCGCCGCTCTCGACCTGCTCGCGAACGAGCAGTTCCGGCAGTACGGCGACACCAAGGCCATCGACCGTCGCCTGACGCAGCATCAGCAGATCATCGGTGATCAATCGCGGCCGGTGGTTGATCGTCGCAACGTTCTCGTCGGGCCCCGTGAACCGCCAGCCGTGATCGCGGCCAGGACCAACCATATCCAGCGTCTCGAAGCGGGACAGATCCGCCGGAAGGGCCGGCCGGCCGAGACGATCAACAAGCGCGCGGCTGGCCACCAGCACGTTGCCGCGCCCGGCCAGCGTCCGCACGACCAGACCGGTCTCATCCAGCGGCGGCACACGGACACGCAGCGCGATGTCGAAGCCGTCTTCAATGACGTCGACGGCACGGTTTGTCGCCTCGATATGCAGGCGAACCCGAGGATGATCGGCCAGAAAACGAGTCATGCTTCTGGCCACCGTGCTCTGCAGCAACGGCGCCGGGCACACGATGCGTACCAGGCCCTGCGGCTCCGCCCGCACGCGGTCGATCACCTCTTGCGCCATTTCCGCTTCCGCAATGACGGCCTGACAGTGTCGGTGATAGGCCCAGCCGACGTCCGTCACCGAGAAGCCCCGGGTGGTGCGCTGGATCAGCCGGACGCCCAGGCGATCCTCAAGGGCGGCGATGCGGCGACTGAGCTTGGACTTGGGAATGCCCAGCCGACGCGCCGCCGCCGTGAACCCGCGGTGCTCGATGACACGCGCGAAGTAGTGCAAATCGTCCAGATGGTGGAGATCCATCGCCCCGATCCAATTGTCCTACATATAGAACAGTAATTCGCGAAATTGCCATCTTCCAGGCCAAACCCATCAATATTAGGACAAAAGTCATCAACCCCGGGAGGGTCCCAAGGAATGGCCGAGACGCACAACAGCGCCGACCCGACAAAACCGAGCGAACGCATCGCGGTGCCGGATCGACTGGCGCACATCGTCCTGCGGACCGGGGCCAAACGGACGTTGATGGACTGGTACGCGACCGTGCTGGGTGCGCACATTGTCTTCGAGAACGCGTTCATCGGTTTTCTGACGTACGACGAGGAGCACCACCGGATCGCGGTAATCGAGGAGCCGAACCTAGAAGCCAGCGCACAGCCGACCGCGGGCCTGCACCACGTCGCCTTCACCTACCTCAACCTGCAGGACCTGCTGCAGACCTACAGCCGTCTGAAGGCGGTGGGCATCAGGCCAGCCCACGCCATCAACCATGGTCCCACCACGTCCCTTTATTACCGGGATCCGGACGGAAACAGCGTCGAGCTTCAAATCGACAATTTCGCCTCGGCCGCCGAGGCCGCCGAGGCCGCCGCGTGGTTCGCGTCCGACGCTTTCGCCATCAACCCCATCGGAGTCGACTTCGATCCCGAGGATCTGTTGGCCCGTTTCCAGGCTGGCGTCCCTCTATCCGACCTCACACGACGAGCGGAGATCGGCCCGCGCGGACTGCCCGTGCGCTAGGCCTGTCACCCAAGACCCGTGCCACGCGAGACCCGGGAACCCTAAAGGATACAGCATGCCGTCAGACCACATCGGGCCGCGCCCGAAGCGTCGCGCGCTGAGCCGCCGTGCCCTGTTGGCCGCATCGGCAACGACGGCACTCGTGTACCCGACGCTGTCGCGCGCCAATGCATGGCCGACGCGGCCGGTGCGAATGATCATCCCCAGTCCTCCCGCCGGGCCTGCGGATCTGTACGGCCGCCTGCTGTCAGAGCATTTCGCGCGGACCTTCGGTGGCAGCTTCGTCGTCGATAACCGACCCGGTGCCTCGGGCGCGGTGGCCGCCGCGGCGCTGGCGCGCGCCGAACCAGACGGCCATACGCTGCTGATCGGTTCCAACAGCACGTTCGTGCTGACGCCTTTGACGCTGAAGCGCCCGGGCTTCGATCCGCAACGCGATTTCGCACCGATCGGCCTGTTGACGAGCTACGCGATGTACCTCGTCGGGCGACCCAATCTGCCGTTTCGCGACATCGCGGGACTGGTGCAACACGCGCGTGCCCATCCGGGGCGGCTGAACTATGCCAGCTTCGGCGTCGGCAGCGTCGGTTACATGGCTCACGAAGTGCTGCGCCGACGCGCCGGCATCGACGTCGAGCATGTCGGCTATCCCGGCACCGCAGCCGTTCTGCAGGCACTGATGCGCGGTGAAGCGGACTACGGCTTCGACAGCGTCGGCAACGCCCAACCTCATGTCGATGCCGGCAAGCTGCTGCCGCTGGCAGTATCGACCGCCGAACGGGCGGCGCGCGTGCCCCAGGTGCCGACGATAGCCGAGGCCGGCTTCCCGCAGTTCGACCTGCGCATCTGGCTCGGGCTGGTGGCACCGGCGGGAACCGCGCCATCCATCGTGCACAAGCTCAATGCCGAAATCGAACGCTTTGCCGCGCTGCCCGAAACCCGGAAGCGATTCGAGGACAGTGCCTACGATGCGACGACCGAGTCTTCCGAAGCCATGACGGCGCGTCTGGTCAAGGAGCGCCGCTTCTGGGCCGACATCGTGCGCGAAGCACGGATCGAACTCGATTAACCCCCACCATACGAACGAAGCAGGACCTGCCATGAACGCACGCGCGAGAAAACGCATCCTGATCGCCGGCGGCGGCATTGGTGGTCTCACATTGGCCCTGGCATTGCTGAGGCGCGGTTTCGAGGTCGAAGTCTACGAACAGGCGCAGGCACTGCGCGAGGTCGGCGCCGGCCTGCATGTCAGTTCCAACGGGATGCTGGTGCTGGCCGCACTCGGTGTCGCCGATCGCGCCATGGCGCTGGCAGCGACGCCGCGTCGGCGCGAGATCCGGCTGTGGAATACCGGGCAATCCTGGACGACATTCGATCCCGGCGCCGAGGCAAACGCCACCTACGGCCATCCTCACGTCACCATGTACCGGCCGGACCTGCTGGAGATCCTGGCGCAGGCCGTACAAGACGCCGCGCCGACGGCAATCCGCCTTGGTCGAACAGTCGTGGGCTGCACACAGGACGCCAGCGGCGCCGTCCTGCACTTCACCGATGGCAACCAGGCCAGGGGTGATGTGCTGGTCGGCGCCGACGGCATCCACTCCGTCATCCGCCGCGCACTGCACGGTGCCGACGACGCGACATTCACCGGCCTCGCCGTGTGGCGCGGCGTTATCCCGGCTGATCGCTTGCCGGATGATCTGGTTCGACCGGTTGCCGCCAATTGGATCGGCCCCGGACGCCACGTCGTGCAATACCCCGTCCGCCGCGGCGAGCTGATCAATTTCGGTGGTGTCGTCGAGCGCGACGATTGGCACAGCGAGTCGTGGACCACGCCGGGCACGCATGCCGACATGTACCGAGATTTCACCGGCTGGCATGCCGATATCCGGACGCTGATCGGCGCCATCGAACAGCCTTTCGTATGGGCGCTCAAGCTGCGGCGTCCCCTGACGCAGTGGTCGCGCGGCCGTATCACCCTGTTGGGCGACGCCTGCCATCCGACACTGCCGTTCCTGGCGCAGGGCGCCGTGATGGCGATCGAGGACGCGTTCGTACTGGCACGGGCGCTCGAGGTTTACGGCAGCGACGTCGTGTCGGCCCTGCGAGCCTACGAGGCGGCACGACAGGAGAGAACGGCGCGTATCGTGGAAGGGTCCGCCGCCAACACGCGGCGGTTCCACAATCCGGCCCTGGCCGATCCCAGTGGAGCCCAGGCCTACGTCGAACGCGAGTTCGCCGAACCGCGGCTACGGGAGCGCTTCGACTGGATCTACCGCTACGATGCCAGCACGGTACCGGTCTGAGAACTGACCGGCTGCATCGCCGGCGTGCGGATCACTTGGCCGCCAGCGCCGTCTCGACGGCACCGACGATCTCCTTCGACATCGGCGCGACGCGGCTGGGCCAGGCATCGATCAATGCGCCGTCCTTGCCGATCAGGTATTTGTGGAAGTTCCACTTCGGTGCCGCGCCCTCGCCCAGCTGTTCGGCAATCCAGCGGTAGAGCGGATGGGCCTTGCCGCCGATCACCGTCTGCTTGGCTGTCATCGGGAAGTTCACCCCGAAGCGGGTCTCGCAGAAGCGCTTGATCTCGCCTTCGCCGCCCGGCTCCTGGGCACCGAAATCATTCGACGGCACGCCCAGCACGACCAGGCCCTTGGGTCCCATCTTTTCGTGAAGCTCCTGCAGCCCGGCATACTGCGGCGTGAACCCGCAGGCCGATGCGACGTTGACCAGCAGGATCGGGCGACCGGCAAAATCCTTCAACGGAAGCGGCGCACCATCGATCGAGGTGAATGAAAAATCGGCGGCGGACATGTGATGCCTCCCTATTCGAACGTCACCCGCGTTTCACCGGTTCCAACGAACTCCGATACGGCAAGGCCCGGTCCGGCGAGGAACTGCGGCGCGTGGGTCGAGCCGGTGAGCACCAGGTCGCCGGCGCGCAGAGCCTTGCCGTGCGCCAGCAGCTGGTTGGCGAGCCACGCCAGCGAGGTCAAGGGATGCCCCATGACGTTGGCACCCGGTCCGGCTGCAAGCTCCTTGCCGTCATGCAAGGAGCGGCCGTGCAGTGCGGCCAGATCGAGCGCTTGCCAGTTGGCGATCTCGGGACCAACGATGCAGGCGCCCTGGAGGAACTCGTCGGCAATGCGCGACTTGCCGTCGGCCTTGGAAACGTCGACGAAGCGGTTTTCGACCACCTCCATGCCGCAATAGAGCGCACCGACGAACGGCTTGATCGATTCGCGATCGTACACCGTGGCACTCGCCGGAACTGTACGTGCGATCCGCGCGACGACTTCGCACTCGATCCCATACTTCAGCAAAGAGCCTTTCGGAAAGCTCACCCCCGATGCCTTGATGCCGCTCTGGTAGATACCGGCGAAGGCCGGGCCGGACAGGCCGATCGGCTGATACTGCGCTGGCAGGGTGGCGGCAACCTTCCAGCCCGCGATCCGATCGGCACCCGACGTCGTCAGCCTGTCATGCACCGCGAACTGCACCTTGTACGCATCCGCTTCGGTGCCGTTCGCCAAGGCGCCCGGCAGGAAATCAATCACCGTCTTCTTCTGGCGCGCAGCGGCAATCTTGTCGGCAAGGGCGGCAATGTCGGCATCGGTCATCATGGCTGGTCCTCCGTGGCTATCTCGCTAACACGGGCGTACAGCGACCGTCACCCCTCAATGCAGCAGACCAATTGCCCAAAAGAGAGGGCGGCCTTTGCAGGCCGCCCTCAACATCCGTCAGGTACCTCTCGGTTTACGCCGCTTTGGCCTGTTTGCCGTAGAAGCTCTGGCCCTTGGCGGCCATGTCGCGCAGCAGCTTCGGCACCGCGAATTGCTGTCCATACTTTTGTGCCAGCGCGTCACATTCGGCGACGAACTTCTGGATGCCGACCTGGTCGATCAGGCTGATCGCACCGCCGGTCTGCGGCGCGAAGCCCAGCCCCATGATCGAGCCGACATCGCCATCACGCGGATCGGTGAGCACGTTGGCCTCCAGGCAGCGCGCCGTGTCGACGGCCTGTACGTAGAGCAGGCGCTTCTTGACCTCGTCGACGACGGCCATCTTGTCGGGGCCCTCGCCGTGCGCCAGTTCCTCGCGCTCCTTGAAATGCTCCTTCAGGCCCGGCCACAGGCGCTTCTTGCCGTCCGCCGGGTACTCGTAGAAGCCCTTGCCGTTCTTGCGGCCGAAGCGCTCCAGCTTCTTGACCATCAGTTCCAGGATGTCCTCGGTGCCGCTGGCCTCGAACTTCTGACCGGCCGCCTCGGCGTCACGACGGGTCTGGTCCATGATCTTGTAGGAGAGATCGATGGCCACCTCGTCGTTGAGCGACAGCGGACCCACCGGCATGCCGGCAAGACGCCCGCCGTTCTCGATCATCGCCGCCGGGATACCCTCCTTCAGCATGCGGTGACCTTCGCTGATGTAGGCGCCGCAGACGCGCGAGGTGAAGAAGCCGCGGCTGTCATTGACCACGATCGGCGTCTTGCGGATCTTCTGCACGTAGTCGAGCGCGCGCGCCAGGGTCTCCTGCGAGGTCTTGGCGCCGACGATGATCTCGACCAGCGGCATCTTCTCGACCGGCGAGAAGAAGTGCAGGCCGATGAAGTTGGCCGGCCGGACACTGGCCTCGGCGAGGCCGGTGATCGGCAAGGTCGAGGTGTTGGAGGCAAAGATCGCGTCGGCGGCCAGAACGGCTTCGGCCTTCTTGGTCGCCTCGGCCTTGACGTCGCGGTTCTCGAACACCGCTTCGATCACCAGCTGACAACCCTTGAGGTCAGCGTAGTCGGCCGTCGGCTTGATGCGGCCAATGATCTCGACGGCCTGCTCCTTGGTCAGGCGACCGCGGCCCGCATCCTTCTCGATGTCGGCCTGGCAATGCGCCTTGCCCTTGTCGGCCGATGCCTGGTCGCGGTCGAGCAGCACGACCTCAAGTCCGGCGCGGGCCGAGACGTTGGCGATGCCGGCGCCCATCAGGCCGGCACCCAGTACGCCGATCCTGGTGTAGGTCTGCTTGGCCACGCCCTGCGGCCGACGCGACAGCTTGTTGGCATCCTGCAGGCCGAAGAACAGCGTGCGGATCATGCTCTTGGCCACCGGATCGCGCAGCAGCGAGACGAAGTAGCGCGTCTCGATCTTGAGCCCGGTGTCGAACGGCACGTTCAGGCCTTCGTAGACGCAGGACATGATGGCCTTGGGCGCCGGATAGACACCGTTGGTCTTGCCCGCGATCATGGCGTTGCCGCCGATGAAGGTCTGCACGCCGGCCGGGCTCCACACCTGCCCGCCCGGGAAACCTGGCGTCTTGAAGCCGGGCTTGTCCCACGGCTGCACCGCGCGGCCATCGAGCTGCAGACCCTTGGTCCAGGTCGGTGCCACTTTCTCGGTGCCCGGTGCCACCAGCCACGCCTTGGCGCGCGCCAGCAATTCACCCGCCGGCACCACCTCATGGATCAGGCCCAGCCCCTTGGCCTCCTGCACCTTGAGTTCCTTGCCCTCGAGCAGGATGGGTGCCGAATTCATCACGCCGACCAGACGCGGAATGCGCTGCGTGCCACCGGCACCCGGCAGCAGGCCGAGCTTCACTTCGGGCTGGCCGATCTTGGCCTTGGGGTTGTCGGCCGCGATGCGGTAGTGGCAGGCGAGACAGATCTCGAGCCCGCCGCCCAGCGCCGTGCCGTTGATGGCGGCGACCCACGGCTTGCCGCCAGTCTCGATGGCGCGGAACATCTTCTGCAGCTGGCTGAACTGGGTCATCAGCGCCGCGGCGTCCGAGGTATCGACATTGAGCAGCATGTCGAGATCGGCGCCGGCGATGAAATCGGCCTTGCCTGAGGTCAGGATCACGCCCTTGACAGCCTCGTCCTTGATCGCCTTCTGCATGATGTCGGCAAAGGCCGTCATCGAGGCTTCGTTGAGCACGTTCATGGACCGGCCCGGCATGTCCCACGTGATGGTCGCGATGCCGTCGGAATCGACGTTGTAGTTGATCATGTGATTAGCCTCCGAATTCTTGTCCCCTCTCCCGCAAGCGGGAGAGGGAGGGGCCCGTCGCGCGCCAGCGCGATGGGAGGGTGAGGGACCACAGACGCGGTGCCGTGCGTAAAGCCCTCACCCGTCGCGCTTACGCGCGCCGACCTCTCCCGCTTGCGGGAGAGGTGAAGACCTCAAACCCGCTCGATGATCGTGGCGGTGCCCATGCCGGCGCCGATGCACAGCGTGGCAAGGCCGGTGGCCAGCCCACGGCGCTCCATCTCGTCCAGCAAGGTGCCCAGGATCATGGCCCCGGTGGCGCCCAGCGGATGGCCCATGGCGATGGCGCCGCCGTTGACGTTCATCTTGTCGTGCTCAATGCCGAGCTTCTGCATGTAGCGCAGGACCACGGCGGCGAAGGCCTCGTTGAGCTCATAGAGCTCGATGTCCTTGACCGACATGCCGGCACGCTTCAGCGCCTTCTCCGATGCCGGCGCCGGGCCGGTCAGCATGATGGTCGGCTCCGAGCCGATGGAAGCGAAGGCCCGGATGCGGGCACGCGGCTTCAGGCCGGCCCGTTCGCCGAACTCCTTGGTGCCCAGCAGGATCGCCGAGGCGCCGTCGACGATGCCCGACGAGTTGCCGGCGTGGTGCACGTGAGTGATCTTCTCGACCTCGGGATAGCGCTGCATCGCCACCGCATCGAAGCCCGGCATCACCTCGCCGTGCATCTTGAACGACGGCTCCAGCGAGGCCAGCGACTGCATCGTGGTCTGCGGCCGCATGTATTCGTCGTGATTCAGGATCTCGACCCCGTTCTGGTCCTTGACCGACACGACGGACTTCTTGAAGTAGCCCTTGTCCCACGCGCTCTTGGCGCGCTTCTGCGACTCCACCGCGTAGGCATCGACGTCGTCACGGCTGAAGCCGTACTTGGTGGCGATCAGGTCGGCCGAAATGCCCTGCGGCACGAAGTACATCGGCATCGCCACCGCCGGATCGACCGGCCACGCACCGCCGTCAGAGCCCATGGGTACCCGCGACATCGACTCGACACCGCCGCCGATCACCGCCTGCGACTGACCCGACATCACCTGCGCCGCCGCCATGTTGGTGGCTTCCAGGCCCGAGGCGCAGAAGCGGTTGACCTGCACGCCGGCCACGGTCTCGGCGAAGCCCGCCATCACGGCGGCGGTGCGGGCGATGTTGGCGCCCTGCTCGCCGATCGGCATGACGCAGCCCAGCACGACGTCGTCGACCAGCGCCGTATCCAGCTTGTTGCGATCACGGATTGCCTGCAGCGCCGAGACGGCGAGCCGGGTCGGCGTGACCTCGTGCAGGGCCCCGTCCTTGCGGCCCTTGCCCCGCGGCGTGCGCACGGCGTCATAGATAAAGGCGTCGGTCATGATTGGCTCCTTCCCATCCGGGGCCCGGGCTCGCGCCCGGTCATGCTCTTGACTACGCGGGTGCACACGCGTCGTGTGCCGTGCAACTCACAAAGTGCGGCCGATCAGTTCTTTCATGATCTCGTTGGTGCCGCCGTAGATCTTCTGCACCCGGGCGTCGGCATAGAGCCGCGCGATCGGGAACTCCCACATGTAGCCGTACCCGCCGTGCAGCTGCAGGCACTCGTCGACGACTTCGCATTGCAGATCGGTCATCCAGTACTTGGCCATCGCGGCGCCGGCGACATCCAGCTCCCCGCGCAGATGCTTGGCCACGCACTCGTCGACAAAAATGCGCGCCACGGTCGCCTTGGTCTTCAGCTCGGCCAGCTTGAAGCGCGTGTTCTGGAAATCGATGATCGGCTTGCCGAACGCCTTGCGCTCCTTCACGTAGGCGATGGTGTGCTCCAGCGCCGCCTCGATGGCGGCGATCGCCTGGACGGCGATCACCAGCCGCTCCTGCGGCAATTGCTGCATGAGCTGGATGAAGCCCATGCCCTCGGTACCCAGCAGGTTCTGCGGCGGCACCCGGACGTTGTCGAAGAACAGCTCTGATGTGTCCTGAGCCTTCAGCCCGATCTTCTCGAGATTGCGGCCGCGCTTGAAACCCGCCCGATCGGCCTCGACGCAGATCAGCGACGTGCCCTTGGCGCCAGCGGCAGGGTCGGTCTTGCAGACGACGATGATCAGGTCGGCGTTCTGGCCATTGGTGATGAATGTCTTGGCACCGTTGATCACATACTCGTTGCCATCCAGGCGCGCCGAGGTGCGCACGCTCTGCAGATCCGAGCCCGTCCCCGGTTCGGTCATGGCGATCGCGGTGATCATCTCGCCGCTGACCATTTTGGGCAGCCAGCGCTTCTTCTGTTCGTCGGTGCCGTAGTTGCGGATGTAGGGCGACGTGATGTCGTTGTGCAGCGAGAAGCCCGGACCGGTCGCCAGCACCCGACCCTGCTCCTCGATCAGGATGACGTTGTGCAGCCAGTCAGCCCCCGCGCCACCATCTTCCTCGGCGACATCCATGCATAGAAGGCCCTGGGCACCCGCCTTGCGCCAGAGCGCCTTCGGCACGACGCCCTCTTCTTCCCACTGCGCGTGGTGCGGCTTCACTTCCTTGTCGAAGAAACGACGGCAGGTCTCCCGGAACATGGCGTGCTCGGGGGTGTACAGGTTCGCGAGCGCGGTCACCTTATTTTCGCTCCCTCAGCTAATCTTGGGCACCAGAACGGCAGCACAGCGGAACCCTCTCGACCGCAGGCCAAGACACTCACCATGGTCTGCCCCGCAGCCGACGTCCAGCATGCACCGTTGAGAACGACCCTAGTTTACCTTTACGTAAACGTCAACTTCCCAGACCAGCCGACGGCAGACTTGCCAGCCGCCTGAAAAGACACCCGAATATCCTTGGGGGATACGAATGGGGGTCGGCAGATCATTGGCAAACTGGCATGGCATGGCGTCGCCCGTGCCGGATGAACCGCCGGCATGAAGGACGTCTTCCTGATCTTCGAGGGCGGTGGTGCTCGATGCATCGCCCATATCGGCGCCCTGCGCGCCCTGGAACGCAAGGGCGTCAACATCAAGGGTGTCGCGGGCACATCGGCCGGCGCCATGATCGCCGCCTTGGTCGCGGCCGGCTATCGGTCCGACGACCTCTTCAGCACTGAAGGAGAGATGGCCGGAACCAGTCCCCTGCTGCGCAGCATCGGGCTGCGGACGGCGCGTGATTTGTTCCGGAGACGCGACCTGGCGGCACTGACGCTGCTGGCACGACCGCTGTTGACGGCAGGACGTTGGGCCGCCGTCATCGCCATCACGCTGATCGTGGGTGGTTTCATGGGCGCCGGCTACTGGGCGCGCGTCTGCCTGCCGTGCGGCATCGCAGCGGCCGTCATCGAAATCCTGCTGCTGCTGTTGCTGGCGTACCGGCTGCTCTCAGGCCTCGCCTCGCTCGATCGTCTGCGCGACAAGCTCGACCAGGCTCTGCGGCTGCGCCTGGGCATGCTCAATGCGCCGGGACAGCCGGTCACCTTCCGCGACCTCCGCCGCCGCGGCCTCCCGCTGCGGATCGTGGCAACCAACGTCGATCGCGGCACGCTGCGCCTGTTCTCGGACAAGACGACGCCTGACATGGCGGTCGCCGATGCCGTGACGGCGTCGATGGCCGTGCCGATGCTGTTCAAACCGCGCCGCATCGACGGCCAGCGTCATGTCGATGGTGCCTTGGTCAGCAACCTGCCGGCCTGGACGTTCGACGAGGAGCGCGCGCTGTTCCCCGATGCCGCCACGATCGCTTTCGAGATCGCCGACCCACGCAGCGTCGGGGAAGCCGGCGGCAACGGAGCATCGTCCCTGATGGCGGGTATCGCGCGGTCGGCACTGTTCGGTGCAACCGTCCTGGAGCGACGCGGCACGCAGCACCTGCAGGGCTTCCCCTTGCAAACGACGGTCGGTCTGCTCGACTTCGACATGTCGCGGGCCCGCGTCGTGCGCGCCATACGCAACGCCCAGGCCTTCACCGACGCTGAGATCGACTTCCGCCTGATCGATTTGCCGCGGCACTATCGCCAGGCCTGCAAGGACATCCACGATGGTGTCCATACGCTGCTCGCGCACAGCCCGCGCGTCGGCGACTGCCCCATCCCGGCCGCGCAGCGCATCATCCGCGTGAACATCGCCTTCCAGGAGGCCGGCAACGTCGGCTCGCTGCGCATCCGTTACGGCTACGGGATGGACGGCTACCCCGACAACGACCTCGTGTTGCCGATTGCAGGCTCACAGGCCGGCGACGTGTATGTATCGCAGATGGCGCGCGTGTTCGCCGTCCAGGCGGACGACGGTACCGACCGCTGGCTGGACGGCGATGAAAACCGGCACCGCCGTCAGCTGCGGTGGCCAGAGATGAAGTGGGTGTTTGCGATTCCGATCTCGGCCTATGACGCCGGACGCGCCCCGCTTGAGTCACGCCCGGCCGTGCTGCACATCGACAGCAATGTGCCCGTGCCCTACTTCGATCTCGATCTCACCGAGGACGAGTGGAACTGGTACGGCCACCGGTTCGGCGACGTGATCGAACTGGTGGACCACGCGCTGCGCCAGTTGCCGTATGACCGCGCGCCCGGCGTCAGCCGCACGGCAATCCCCGACCGCGAGATCACGCTGGATGGTGTCGTACCGGCGGAACGGCCCACGGCACGCGGCAAGCTGGTCCTGGCGGCGGCCGATTCCTATGCCGCCGCCAGCGAACGCCGCCTCGCTGCCGATATCAAAGCCACACTCGACCGACGCGCGGCCTCGATCGAGAGGATCCAGGGCGACGAGGCCAGCAAACGCTGGCTTCGCCGCCGCTAGACCGGGCTCACTGCAGCGCGCGCTTCAGGCGGGAGGCGACTTCACGACCGGACATGCCGGGGCTGACCGGCGGCGCATTGACGATGCGCAGCAGCATGCGGTCATAGGTCGTCAGCTGGGCCTCGTCGTACTGCTTCTCCAAGCCCCAGTTCAGGGGTGCAATCTCCAGCTTCCATGACGCGTAGCGCAGGAACTGCGGAAAATCGAACGGCTTGCAGGCGTTCAGGCGCGGATTGCGGTTGCTGTTCTCCGTGAAGTGCCGGCCATCGAAGATGTAGGCACGCTCGACGGTCTTCTTGTTGGTGTCCGAGAGCTGCCACGCCTCCCAGCGCTTGGCGCCTTCCGTCGGCGGGTTCTTCAGTGTCTCCGTCAAGCCCGCCGGCGCAGCATCACGAAACGCCTTTTCGCCGATCGGCGCGGCTGCCAGCTCGATCAGTACCTTGGCGCGCGCCGGGTCTGGCGCGCGCGTGAAGCGAATCCCGCTGTCCTGTGACAGCGCCGCCAGCGACTGGTCGAACTGCGCCGACGTCTTGCGCGCGCAGGCACGATCAAGGCCGGGGCCCATCACCAGGGCCACCGGCACGTCCTGCGGTGCCCAGCGGTAGAAGGCCGGTACGGGCGCGAGGATACGATCGAAATCAGCCGGAACGAGATTGAGCGTCGTCATGTCGGCCTTGATGGTGGCCACCGGAAAGGACCCGATGTCGGGGCCATAGGTTTCGGCACAGGCACCGAGAACGCTCAGAACGCCGGCGATGATGACTGTTTTCGAGGGGGTAAGCTTGATCACGACTCTCCTCCGGCACGCGTGCGCCACATTGACCATCTCCTCCATACATTGTGCAGCGGAAGCGCAACGATAGCCAGCCCAGCGACGATCAGCATCATGCCGGCGAGCCGCAACGGCCCGAACCGTTCACCGAAGGCAAAGTACGAGACGACCGCGCTGATGGCCGGTATCAGCAACGCGAACGGCGCCACGACGGATGCCGGATGCCGCGTCAGCAGGTATCCCCACATCCACCACGCCGCCAGGGTGGCGGCGATCACGAGATAGACCAAGGCCGCCCAACTCGCCCATGTCGCGGTGATGAAGGCCTCAACGACGGGCGTCGGCCCCTCCACGACAATGCTCAGCATCAGCGACGGCACACCGGCGATCAGGCTGAGCCAGGCGATCATGGGCGCCAGATCGACGGCACCGACCCGCTTGTAGATCACATTGCCCAATGCCCAGCTCGCGCCGGCACCGACACCCAACACAAACCCGGCGATCGTGACGTCACCGCCGATCGACAGGCCGACCAGTCCCAGCCCGCACAGTGCCACGAACATGCCCGTCAACTGCTGGCGCGATGGCCGCTCGCCGATGGCGAGCGCAAACAGGATGGTGAACGGCGCCTGCATGTGGTCGAGCACGGCGGCGATGCCGGGTGCCAGCCCTGCCGCCATGGCAGTGAACAGCAGCGCGAACTGAGCCACGTACCAGCTGCCCGCCACCGCCAGCATCAGGGTCCACGGCACGGCCGGCCGCGCCAGCCACAGCACCGGCACGGCGGCCAGGAAAAACCGCAGTCCGGTCAGCAGCAGCGGTGGAAACGACTCCAGCCCGATCCGGATGGCTGCAAAGTTGAAACCCCACAGGATGGCGACGAGCAGCGCGAGCGCGATATGGGCTGGAGGCATGAACACATCGACCGTTTCGTTGAGGCGCAGACTATCGCGCCCCAACGGCTGCCGGCCAGCCCGCTCAGGAACCCGCAACCAGACTCCAGGCAAGGTCGGCGCGCTGCCGCGCCGCGTCACGACTGCGCACGGCATCCGGTGACGCCGCGGTGCCGTCGAGATGGCGCTTGTAGACGCCCTGGGCAATCGCGGCCAGGCGGAACAGGGAGAATGCCAGGTAGAAGGTCCAGTGCTCGATATGGCTGCGCCCGGTGCGGGCGCAGTAGGCCGCCACGTACGCCGCCTCGGTGGGATGGCCGCTGGTGGCCGGATCGACGCCCGCGAAACCGTGCGGCGGCGTGTCGAAGTGGTAGCCGATGCAGTTGTAGGCCAGATCGCACAGCGGATGGCCCAGCGTGCTCAATTCCCAGTCGAGCACTGCCACGACGCGCGGCTCGGTCGGATGCACGATCAGGTTTCCCAGCCGATAATCACCGTGCACGATCGACGTCGGATCCTCGTGCGGGATGTTGGCCGACAGCCACGGGATCAGGCGATCCATCGCGGCGATCTCTTCGGTCTTGGTTTCCTGGTACTGACGGCTCCAGCGGGACAGCTGCCGGGCGATGTACTGACCATGTTTGCCGTAATCCGACAAACCGACAGCAGTGAAGTCGACCGCATGCAGACGCGCCAGCGCGTCGTTCATCGAGTCGAAGATGGCCGTACGGTCCTTGGGATCCATGCCGGGCAGCGTCGAGTCGGTAAAGATCCGCCCCTCGACGCCGTCCATGACGTAGAACATCTGGCCGATGACGCTGTCGTCGGTGCACAACAGACGCGTTGTCGGCACCGGAACACCGGTTCCCGCCAGCGCCGTGATCACGCGGTACTCGCGATCGACCTGGTGCGCCGAGTGCAGCAGCTTGCCGGGCGGCTTCTTGCGCAGCACGAATTCGCGGCGATCGCCGCCCGCCATCGCCGCTGACAACAGGAATGTCGGGTTGGACTGGCCGCTGTCGAACTGCCGGACCTCGAGTTCGCCGCGGTAGCCCTCGAGATGACGTGCCAGGTAGTGATCGAGCGCCGCGGTATCGAAGCGATGCCGCGGCGCCACAGGAAAAGTCTTGGCGTATTGCCCCATAGCGATCCTCGCCCCTGTGATTACCACCAGGGATATGGCGGCGGCAGATCCCGACTGGGTCGACCCGGGAACTTCGGCTTGCGCTTTTCGAGAAAGGCCGCGATCCCCTCCTTCGCCTCAGGGGAGGTTGCCAGCGCCCGGTTCAGCGTCGCATCGACCGCCAGGGCCGCGTCGGGGTGGTCGGCCGCCGAAGCGCGCCACATCAACTGGCGCGACAAGGCGGTGGCCACGGGCGAGGTGTTGTCGGCGATCTCGCGCGCAATCGCGGTCGCGCGCGCCAGCAGTTGCTCGGGCGGCACCACTTCCGAGATCAGGCCCGCCTTCAACGCCTCGTCGGCGTTGACCATGGCGCAGGCATAGACCCAGCGCAGCGCCTGTGACAGGCCGACGATACGCGGCAGGAACCAGGCGCTGCCGGCTTCGGGCACCAGGCCGCGGCGTGTGAAGACGAAGCCGAAGCGCGTCCCTTCGCTCGCGATCCGGATGTCCATCGGCAGCGCCAGGGTGATGCCGACGCCCACCGCCGGTCCGTTGATGGCAGCGATCACCGGCTTCAGGCACTCGAAGATGCGGGTGACGAAACGGTCGTCGGGCGACGGATCGGACGACTCGCCATCCTTCGCGAAGAAGCCGCTGTCGGCCGTCATGTCGGCACCGGCGCAGAAGGCGCGGCCGGCGCCCGTGACGATGACGACGCGAACCTCGTCATCGGCGTCGGCCTGACGGAATGCCGCGACCAGCTCACGTCCCATCTGCTGCGTATAGGCGTTGAGCTTGGCCGGGCGGTTCAACGTGACGGTCATGATGCCGTCGCTGATCTCGGTAAGAATAGTGGTCTCGGTCACGGTTGCCCTCCGACAGAACGCCTCAGGTCGGCTTGTAGCCGATGGCATCGATGATCTGCTTCCAGCGGCCGAGATCCGCCTCGATGCGTGGCGCAAAGGCCTCCGGTGAACCCGGCTGGGGATCGAGCCCCAGCGTGACCAGCCGATCACGGACCGCGGGGTCGTTGACGGTGGCGCTCAGCTCGCGGTTCCAGGCATCGACGATCGGCTTGGGCGTCTTCGCCGGCACGAAGAACGTGTACCAGCCCTCGATCAGAATATCCTTGTAGCCGACGTCGCGCGCCGTCGGGATGTCCGGTGCCGCCTGCGGGCGCTGACCGCCCGCCGAGACGACGATGCGCAGCTTGCCCGCGCGGTGGTGCTCCAGGAAGTCCGTCAGTCCGCCGCAGCCCGCAGCGATGTGGCCACCGCTGAGATCGGCGACCAGTGGTGCCGCCCCACGGTACGGCACGGGCTCGAGTTTTACGCCCGCGGCATTGCCCAGCATCACGCCGACGAAATGCGTGAACGACCCCATCGCCGTCGTGCCGAAGCTCGCCCGTCCCGGGTTACGCTTGAGCCAATCGAGATACTCCGCGAACGTGCTGACACCCAATGTCGGTGATACCGCGAAGACGGTCTGAACAGTGCCGACAAGCCCGGTGGTGGCGAAGTCCTTCACGGGATCGAAGGCCACGGACTCCGACGTCAGCCGCGCCACCAGCGTCGCGCTCGGCGTGAACATCACGGTGGTGCCGTCCGGTGGTGCGTTCTTGAGCTGCTCCGCCGCGATCATGCCGCTGGCACCAGCCTTGTTCTCGACAATGATATTGGCGCCGGTGCGCTGTCGCAGCTTGTCGGCGATCATTCGTCCCATGACATCCGATCCGCCGCCGGCTGGAAAACCGACCAGCATCCGCAACGTTCCCGCTGGCAGCCCCTGCCCGGCCGATGGCCGTGCCCATGCCGTCATCGCCAGGGCAGCGACTGAGCCCGCAACGACGTCACGCCGGGTGACATGCCCGCCCATCTTCTCCTCCCAGGTTGTTGTGGCCGAATTAGATCCTTGCTGGTAAACCAGCAAGTGTCACTTTCGGGTACGAGGTATGACATGGTGGAGCCGCTGGTTGCTGCGGCCCGGGGTGCGACGCGCGAACCACGCCAGCCGCGGCGATCGCAGACGGAGCGCCGCGCCGAATCCGACGGCCGGATTCTCAACGCTGCGATGAAACTCATCGCTCGCGATGGCGCTGCCCGCACGAGTCTCGCCGACATCGGCATCGCCGCCGGTTACAGCCGCGGATTGCCGGCCGAGCGATTCGGTACGAAGGTCCGACTGCTCACGATGCTGGTCGACTCGATGGATGCCTGGTTCGCCGTCCGGGTCCAGGCGGCCCTCGAGGGCAAGCGCGGCCTGGATGCCGTCCTGGCGCGCGCGGCGGCCCATCTGGACGGAGCCATCAGCAGCCCCGTCGCCACGATGGCGCTGCACAGTCTTTACGTCGAAGCCGTGAGCGTGATCCCGGAACTGCGGCCGCACATGGCCGCTCTCAGCGAAGGCTACCGGCAAGCGTTCGTCGGGCATCTGCGCGAGGGGCAGCGGCTGGGCCAGGTCCGCCGCGACATCAACTGCAATCACCAGGCCAGCATCATCATCGGCGCCTTGCGCGGCCTGACGCATCAGGCCTTCATCAACAATGCCACCACGAACCTGCGCACGGCAGGACCATCACTGCTGAAAACGCTGAATGAAGCCCTCCGCGCCCGATGAGTTGGCCGGAGCTGTTGCGTTCGAATGCGATCACGCGGTCATCCCGAGCGCAGCGAGGGATCCAGGGACGGTGCCTAGATCCCTCGCTGCGCTCGGGATGACAGCAGAGATCGAGCAACCGTGTGCGTTCATTCGAACGCAACAGCTCCAGCCAAATCATCGCGCCGGCGTTCGCAGCAGCGCCCTGAAGCCTTCGTCTGCCAACAGGCCGTGGACGGCCCGCGCAAACGCCGCACGCAGCAACTCGCGCGCGGCAGCGTCGGTCACGTCGTCCAGTTTGGCGTAGCCCGCCTGCGTCGTGGCGTAAACCATGCTCCGGCGCGCCGAGGCATGGACCTCAAACCGAACCGTCATGCTCGCCTCGCCCTTGCCGCCATAGACGTCGCCAAGGTCTGCTGCCGGCAGGCAGACGTTCATCCGAACGCTGGCCATCGTCGCGGCGATGACGAACTCGGCCCGCACGTCGCGGGCACCCGCAGTGACGGCGTCCAGCGCCTGATAGCCGACGCGCCGAAGTTCGTCCTGAAACACGTTGGCATAGTCCTGGTCCGTCACCGCGAACGCCGCGGTCCTCGCCACGCCCTGGCTGCCGATCCGGCAGGACGGGCCGCGCAGCACCGTCACGCGCGGCGCCGGGCCACCGGACCTGCCGCCCGGCAACTGATAGGCGATCGTGCGTGTCTGCGCGGCCGGCTCTGCCGCAACCTGGCGGACATCCCCGACCCGCTCGATCTCGTTGACGCGCACGATCTCCTGCGGCTGCGCGCAGCCACTTGTCAGAACCGCCAATATGGCGGCGGTCATCAGCTGATATCGCATGGGCACCTCCCCGGTTGGGCCTTGCGTTCAGTCGCACGTTGCAATGATCGCCCGCAGCCGGTCGAGACCGTCGGTCAGCGCCGCCGGACCAGGCTGCAGGATGATCGGTGACTTGATTTCGTAGAGCGCTCCACGTTGCACCGCCGGCACGGCATCGAATCCCGGTCGCGCGGCAACCCGTGCCGGCACGAACTTCTTGCCGCACCACGAACCTACGATCACGTCGGGTACGGCCGCAACCACCTCCTCGGCACCGACGATCCGCCCCGTAGCGGCTGGTGCTCGTGCGCGATCGGCGAACACGTCCGTTCCGCCGGCGATATCGATCAGCTCCGACACCCAGCGGATGCCGCAGATCATCGGTGCGTCCCACTCCTCGAAATAGACGCGCGGTCGACGGGTCGCGCTGCTGGCCGCGGCATCGACCACATCGAGGCGGCGCCGCAGCGAATCGACCAAGGCCGAGGCCCGATCGGCGCACCCGATCAATGCACCCAGCGTTCGGATCATCGCCAGGATGCCGGCGATGTCGCGCTGATTGAAGGCATGCACGGCGATGCCGCTCTTCACCAGGTCGCGCACGATGTCGGCTTGCAGGTCCGAAAAGGTCAAAACAAGGTCGGGTTTCAGCGCCGCGATCTTGGGCACATCGGCCGAGACGAAGGCCGACACGCGCGGTTTCTCGCGGCGTACCTGCGGCGGGCGCACGGCATAGCCCGACACACCGACGATGCGCGCCTGCTCGCCCAGCAGATACAGCGTTTCGACGGTCTCCTCGGTCAGGCAGACGATGCGCTCCGGTGGATAGGGCATCCGTGTCTGTCAGGAACCGGCGCCGCCAGCCGCTGCCGGCTGGACCGACGATTGCGCCTGGGCTGCCGCCCCGGCCAGCACCGCCGGATCGACTTGGCCGCCGCCCAGCGCCTGGACGTTGACCATGGTCTGGGCGAACTCGATCCCCAGGGCGGAGAACGCCTGGAACATGCGCTTGACGGCCTGACGCTGGATGTAGGTCGGCTTGATCGGGCGACAGGTGAACTTGAAGCGCAGAACGAGCGCATTGTCGGCGATGTCAGCGATCCCCTGCATCTTGAGCGGCTGCAGCAGGTCACGCTTGAACTCGGGCTCTTCTATCATCTCCAGGCCGATCTTCTTCACGGCCTTGCGCACCTTCTCGATATCGGTGTTGCGCGCGAAGCGCAGGTTGAACTTCACAGTGGTCCAGTCGCGGCTGAAGTTGGTGATCTGGCCGAGCTGGCCGAACGGTATGGTGTGCACCTGGCCGTTCTGGTGGCGCAGTCGGATGGAACGCAGGGTAAAGCCCTCCACCGTTCCCTTGGCCTTGCCCGCATCGAGATACTCGCCCACGCGGAAGGCGTCGTCGGCGAGATAGAAAATCCCGGACACGACATCGCGTACCAATGTCTGGCTGCCGAACGAAATCGCCAGGCCGACGACCGAAGCGCCCGCGATCAGGGGTGCAATGTTGACACCCAGCTCGGACAACACGACCAGGACCGTCAGCACCACGATGATGACCGCCATCGCGACCCGCACCACCGGCAGCAGCGTGCGCAGGCGCGAGACGTTGCTGGGCGCCACGTTTGCCATGTCCTCGGGATCGGCGCCGGGTGTCATGACCGGGTTGCGTACCGCGTAGCGGTTGGCGAGGAACTTCACGATCTCCCAAGCAACGTAGGCCAGGAACAGGGTTGCGCCGGCCGTGATGCCGGACCGTGCCGCCTTCCACATGTCTTCGGGACGCACCAGCCCCAGCACTTCCACCACCCAGGTCTCGGCGATCACCACAAAACCCACGATGCGGACGAGAACGCGCAGGCAGCGGGCGGCAACGTCAACGAAGCGCGGCTCCACGGTGCCGGTTTCGCTGGTGTTCGCCGGCTTCGCCAACCGCCGCGTCACATAGTCGAACAGCGTCTCCAGCAGCACCAGGGCAATGACGATCCCCAGGCTGCGCACGACCGCCCGCGATACCTCGAAGCGCGCGAAGATCACTTCGTAGAGATGGGCGGCGGCAATGGCGAGAAAGAGCGCGACCGCGAAGATGAACCACTGTCGCGCCAGCGCCGCGCGGATGTGATCGCCCGCGTGGTGCGTGTGCTCGACCATGGCCACGAACCAGCGCGCCACCGCGGCACGCGCGGACCAGGCGGCGCCGATGTGTACGGCCGTGAGGAAGACATTGGCGATGACTGCCGCGGCCGACATCGCCTCGGGCGGCACGCTGGAGCCGTACAGGAACAGGGTCCATGATTTCGCCGTCGCCGACATCAGCGTCACGAACGACAGCGCGTAATAGATGTGACGGGCATCGGCGTCGTTCACCGGCACGATGCGCGCCACGGGCAGGCTGGGGCGGAACCACAGGCGAAAGATCAGGACGTAGGACCGCCAGGCCACCAGACCGTACAGCACGAGCGTGGCCAGACGTGCCTGGGCATCCTCGCCGGCGAACCACCAGCCGCCGACGGCGCGCGCCACCACGGCCAGCACCAGGACCGGCAGCGTGTCGACGGCAGCCAGTCCCAGCAATCGCCAGGGTCCCGGCGCACTGTCATGGCCGTGCAAAATGCCGCGATGCGCGCGGACCAGCGCCCATCGCGTCGCAAGTTCCGCGCCGAGCCCCAGGACGACGGCCAGCGCCAACAGAACGAAAAAGCCGCCCGGGCCGGTGCCGCCCGCAGCGCGCCGGTCGAGCTGGCTGATCAGATCCCCGAAGTGGCGAAACAGGTCGGGAAAAGCGGCGAACACGGTGTGCGCACGGTCGGCCAGCATCCGCGATTCGGTGCGGAATTTATCGTCGTCGGGCTTGGCCGGTGTCGTCGCATCAGCCGGTCCGGGCTTGTGCGGGATCGTGCCCTGCTCGGTAAGCTTCTTGACGACCGCGGCACTGATCGCATCGACCAGCGCATCGAACTGCTGCTGGGTCATGCCGGGCGGCGGGGCCGGCGGGTTGGCCTGCGCTGCGGCGCGGCCGGTGTCACCCGTCGCCGCGCCCAGCAACACCCCCAGCGCCAACACCAGCGATCGCAGTACCGTCACCCCGCTCATCCAGCTCCCCACAAGCAACGCCGCTGCAGGATAGCACCGAATGGACGAGTCTTCCTCCCCACACGCCCTGCTGTCGCATTCACACATCTCATCGCGATTTCGCTGTCATTGCGAGCAAAGCGAGCCCTGGGAGCGCGGGCGTCCCGCCCGCATCAAGGCGAAAGCTTTGCTTTCGCCCGACATGAGCGGGCGGGACGCCCGCGCTCCCAGGAATGATCGTGTTTCTCGCGGTTCAATCGCAGTGACAATGTGTGACACGCCCTGGTGGAGCGAACTGCTATTCCGGCGTCGTCGCACTGAGCCCCAGTTGCGCACGCCGGCGCAGCCACTGGCTGGGGCGATAGCGGTCGTCGCCGGTGATGGCCTGCAGGCGCTCCAGGATGGCGTGGGTATCCTTCACGCCCATCATGTCGGCCATCGCCAAAGGCCCCTGCGGATAGTTCAGGCCCAGTGTCATGGCGGTATCGACGTCTTCAGGCGAGGCGATGCCGATCTGCGCCATCTCGCATCCGAGATTGGCGATCATCGCGCGCATGCGCTGCAGCACGAAACCGGGGCAATCCTTGATGGCGGTCACCTTGGTGCCGGCGGCGACCAGCGCCGCCGCCACGGCGTCCCGCACCGCCACATCGCCGCCCGGCGCCATCATGATGGTGGCCCGCTTCTCGACCGCGCCGGTCGGATCGATCGCCACCGTGCGCTTGGGATCGAGGCCCCCGGCGACGCAGGCCGTGGTGCAGTCATCGCCCAACGGCGTCACGATGATCGGGCTCTCGCCATCGTCATGCGCGACCACGGTGGTGCCCGCCGCCATCAGCAGGGCGGTCACCTTGTCACTGGCCTGCTCTGCCGCCACCACTTTCGTGGCCGCCGCGGCGCTCACCGCCAGGTCGGAGCCGGGATCCACCTTGCCGCCCTTGGCATCATACGCATACCAGCCGCCGCCGGTCTTGCGGCCCAGCTTGCCGGCGTGGAACAGGCCCTCGTGGTATGGGCTGGGCGTCAGCCGCCGGTCGTGGAAGAAGCCTTCGTAGATGATGCGCCGGGCCGGGAAGTTCACGTCGATGCCCGTCAGGTCCATCAGCTCGAACGGCCCCATGCGGAAGCCGCCGGCGTCGCGCATCACGGCGTCGATCTGCGAGGGCGTCGCGCGGCCCTCGGTGTAGATGCGCAGGCCCTCGGTGCCGATGGCGGTGCCGCCGAGATTGACCAGGAAGCCGGGCGTATCGCCGACCACGACGGGCACACGGGTCTGGCGCTTGCCCAGCGCCACCATCGCATCCACCACCCAGGTCGCGGTCTCGGCGGCGCGGATCACCTCGACCAGCTTCATCAGCGGCACGGGGTTGAAGTAGTGCATGCCGCAGACCCGGTCGCGCTTCTTGAGCGACCGCGCGATCGAGGCAATGCGGATCGACGACGTGTTCGAGGCGATGACCGTGGCCTCGCCGACCACGCTCTCCAGCTCGGCGAACAGCTTCTGCTTGACCTCAAGGCTCTCGAACACAGCCTCGATCACGACATGACAAGCGGCCAGCGCAGGCAGCGTCTCGCCGACCTCCAGATTGCGTTCGGCTGCGGCAAACGCCTCCGCCGTCAGGCGCCCCTTGTCGACGAGCCCCTTCATGGTCGCGACGATGGCGCCTCTTGCCGCGGCGGCACCATCGGGTGCCGCGTCGTACATGATCGTGCGGATGCCACCCTGCGCCGAGACCTGTGCGATGCCGCGGCCCATGGCGCCCGTGCCGACCACACCGACGACGAGATCCGGTCGCGAAATATCGAGGCTCATGCATGACTCCCGAACGATGCCCGCCCGATGCGGGCGCGCACGCTGGCATGCGACCGGCACGTGGTCAACGCCGGCGCCACCAATACCGCAACCCGGAATGTTTCAGCGGCCGCTGGGCGCCACGATTGTCGCGGGTCGATCAACCGGTCGGCGCGGAACAGCCGCTGGTATCGTCCGCCGTGGCAGGCCGAGACAACGGCGCGCCTTCAACATACTGGGCCGGCGCGACCTTCAACGTCCATGCGACCAGGCTCCTGAGCACGCCGCCGAGCGCTTCGTCGAATGCCTGGACCACGGCGGGAATCTGATCGGCGCTGGCGCGGACACAACGCTCGAAGCCGCGGCTGGCAACGATCTGGCGGTCCGACTGGCGCACCAGGCGCACCACGACCCGCACGTGCACGGACGGCGGCTTGTCGCGGAAGTACTCGGCCTGAAACTCGCGCAGCTCGCTTTGCAGCACGTAGGCCGGCCGCACCGACAGGGCATCGCGGCCAACACCGACAATGCGGCGGGAGTTCTCCAGGGACTCGACCATCAAGGTCTGCACCATCAGCGGCGCACGATCGGTCCATGCCGATTTGGCGTAGTAATCGGCCGACGTCGGCGTCATCGCGAGCGCGATCCGCGATGTGTTGAGGTAGGCGGCCGCCGTCGGCGGCTCGACCACCAGCTGCCAGGAAACCCGCGGCAGCGACGCATCGAACGTGTTCTTCGGGGTGAGCGTGTAGAGACTCGGCGGGTCCTCCCCGGCCGACAGCACGGCGCACGCGCTCAGCAGTACGCCCGCGACGCCAACGATGATGGCGCCGCGCGCCCGTTCTGCCATGGTCATCGCGGCTGGTACCCCTGCTTGCTGCCGCCCAGCAGATAGCCCGCGGGATCGCGGTCGAGGCGGCTGGAGATGGCGTTGAGGCTAGCGACCAGCGCCCGCAGCTCGCGGATCGCGACGCTGAGTTCCGTCAGCCCGCCCTCCGAAAACTGGCGAACGGCACCGCGGTTCTCCGCCACCGTTCGATTGAGGCTGCCGGCGGCGGCGTTGACGTTGGCCAGAGCATCACGCAGCAGAGCGACCGACTGCTTCAGTTCGCTAGGCGTACGGCCGGCCAGCAACTTGCGCGTTGCCTCGTCCTGCGGCCCCAGTTCGGCGAGCATCAAGTCCAGCCGATCGCTCATGCCGCTGAACTTGTCCAACGTCTTGCGCAAATCTGCCACCATCTCTGGCAGACCATTCATCGTCTGCGTGAACGCCGGCTCCGTCTTCGCCAGCATGCCCGAAATCTCTGCCAGGTTGGTCACGATCTGGTTGAACGCCTTGATCGTATCAGGGTTCAACGCATCGTTGATCCGGTCGGCGACCTGGCCTGCCTTGGCGATCAGCTCCTGCGCGCTTGTCGTCGTGGTCTGGAAGAAGGACGAGCCCTCCCGGATCTCCGGGTACGGCCCCTGGCCCAGCACTTTCTTCGGCTTGATCTCGCCGTCCTCCTCCGGTCGCGCCACGATCTGGATGAATGCCGCGCCCGTCACCAGAGGCCGCTCGAGCACGGCCCGCGCCCGCTCGCGAATATCGATTGTCGAATCGAGGGCGATCACCACGGCGATGCGCTCGATGGGGCGGGCCGTGCCGCCGCGGCGCGGCGCTTCGGTCCGCGTACGCAACGATATCGAGTACACGCGCCCGACGCGGATGCCGCGGTAGAAGACAGGCGAGTCGTTGGACAGCCCCTGGACCTCGCCCGAGAAGAAGATCTCGTAGGCTGCTTGTTCCTTCTCGCCGCCGGCGCGCAGCTTCCAGATCACGAAGCCGGTCATCGCCAGCACGAAAATCAGGACGGCGGCGCCGACCAGCACATAGGGGGACCGGTTTTCCATGCATTCTCCTCGCCGGTTCCTAGCCGAATCCCGCCGCCCGGGCGCGCGGCCCGTGGAAGTACTCGCGAATCCAGGGATGCTCGTAGACCAACAGCTCTTCCATCGTACCGGCCACGATACGCTTGTCGAGCAGCACAGCGATCCGGTCGCAAATGGCGTGCAGGCTGTCGAGGTCGTGGGTCACCATGACCACCGTCAGCCCCAGAGTCCGTTGCAGATCGCGCAGCAGCTGATCGAAGTTGGCGGCGCTGATCGGATCGAGGCCGGCCGTCGGCTCGTCCAGGAAGAGCAATTCGGCATCCAGCGCCAGCGCCCGCGCCAGACCGGCACGCTTCTTCATGCCGCCCGACAGTTCCGACGGCTTCTTGGTGCACGCGTTCGGTGGCAGTCCCACCAGCGAAACCTTGAGTGCCGCGATATCGTCCAGCGCCGCTTCCGGCACGCGTGCATGCTCGCGCAGCGGCAGTTCGATATTCTCGGCCACGGTCAACGACGAGAACAAGGCGCCGTCCTGGAACAGGACGCCCCACCGGGTCTGCACGCGCTGCCGCTCTTCGTGGGACAGCGCGCCCATATCCTCGCCGAAGACGTCGATGCGACCCTCCCGCCATGGATTCAGGCCGACGATGGTGCGCAACAGCACCGACTTGCCCGAGCCCGAGCCACCGACCAGCCCGACGATCTCGCCGCGAAAGACGTCGAAATCGAGGCGATCGTGCAGTACCTGTGTGCCGAACTGGTTGCGCAGGCCACGGATTGAAATCACCCGCTCGCGCCCTTGCGACATGTCACTGATCTGACCGCCTTCGATCAGGGGAGGCAATGTGGCCACGTCGTTCATCTCACACCCCTGCCAACAGGAAGATGATCGAGAACAACGCGTCCAGGACCACGACGAAAAAGATCGACTCGACCACCGATTTCGTCGTCTGGCGACCGACGCTTTCGGCCGAACCGCGGACTTGCAGGCCTTCGTAGCAGCCGACCGCGGCAATGACGAAGGCGAACACCGGCGCTTTGATCATGCCGGTCCAGAAATGCCAGATGAAAACGGTATCACGCAGGCGGTCGAAGAACTGGGCCAGGGTGAAATCCAGGTAGATCATGCAGGCCATCGCGCCGCCGAGCAGCCCCATCATGTTGCCGAAGAACACCAGCAGCGGCATCGACAACACCAGCGCCGCGATGCGCGGCAGCACCAGCCATTCGATGGGGTTGAGCGCCATGGTCCGCATGGCGTCGAGCTCAAGGTTGACCTGCATCGTACCAAGCTGCGCCGTGAAGGCGCTGCCGGATCGGCCGGCGACGATGATCGCGGTCAGCAGCACACCCAGTTCGCGCAGAACGGAAATGCTGACCGCCTCGACCGTGAAATCCTGGGCGCCGAACGCCTTGAGCTGCTCGACGCCCTGGTAGGCCACCACCACGCCGATCAGGAAGGTGAGCACACCCACGATCGGCATGGCGAGGATCCATACCTCGTGCATCTGAGCAATCACCGACGATACTCGGAAACGGCGAGGCTGGCGGATCGCACCGCCAATGGTCACCAACACTTCCCCGAAAAACCCGAGCAGGCGCGCCGTCTGCTCGAAGAATTCCATGACCGTTTCACCCAGCTCCTGGAGCCAGTGAAGCAGCCATCCCACGTGCTGCGGTTTGACCACGCCGGCGGCAGCGCCCTTGGTCACCAGCTCGATCAAGGCCAGATGCTCGGGCTTGCCGCCCTCGATGGCAGCGTCAGGAAACTGCTTATGCAAGCGAACGATTTCCAGCGCCCCGGCTGTGTCCAGCTTGTCGATCCCGCCGATATCGATGGCGGCTACGCCCCGCCGCCCGTCGGCAGGATCCTCGAGCCGGCGCAGGTTGGCCACGGCAAACACCGTCCATGCACCGCCGGCTTCCAGGATGACGCGACCAGCCCGATCGGCTGGCCGCAGCCACGGCTCGGTGGCCTGTAAGGCGATATCAGTCATTGTTCGCGATTGGAGGCAAGTGGTGGCTCTATGTCAACGCGGCGCGCTGGCCGTGGCTGGTGGTGATTAGCGGTTGCAGGCATGATGAACGGCTGGGCAGACTTGTGCGCGAGGAGACTGCAATGGGAAAGTGGAAAAAACTCGACAAGATGGACCTCGCCGACGGTCTCGACGAGGATGTGTACGAAGAACGGCTCACCCAGCTCCAATACCAGCTTCTACGCATTCAGCAGTGGCTGGCACATACCCATGGTCGGGTCATCATTGCCATCGAAGGCTGGGACGCCGCGGGCAAGGGCGGGCTGATCAAGCGGTTGACCGAGCAATTGGACCCGCGCCCGCTTCACGTCTGGCAGATCGCCGCCCCAACCCCTGAGGAGCAGGGCAGACATTATTTGTACCGTTTCTGGCAGAAGCTGCCGGCGCCGGGCGAAATCGCGATCTTCGACCGCACATGGTATGGCCGCGTGCTGGTCGAGCGCGTCGAGAAATATGCGCCGAAGGAAGCGTGGCGCCGGGCCTATGACGAGATCAACCACTTCGAGCGCATGTTGACGGATGACGGCGTGCGACTGGTGAAGCTGCTGCTGCACATCAGCGCCAAGGCGCAGCGCAAGCGCATCATCGATCGCATGGAAGCCCCCGAGAAGCGCTTCAAGGTGACCGAGGACGATTTCCGCAACATTGCCAAGCGCGATGCCTATATCGAGGCGTTCGACGACATGCTGGAACGCACCGACACCGACAATGCACCCTGGACGGTGATCGCAACGGACAGCAAGAAGCGCGCCCGGATCGAAGGCATCGAGACGATCGCCAGCGCCTTGGGCAAAGGCGCCGACCTGACGCCGCCGGCGTTGGATCCGAAAGTCGTGGCAGCCGCCAAGGACATGTGGGGGTGGGACCCGGCTGCCGCCCCCCGCAGCAACGCGAAAGACACGAACAAGGAATAGCGAGTCCGACGGGGGCGCGCCTCTCCCTGGCGGGGAGGCCGTGATGGCATCACACACATGAAAGACCGCGCGTTCTACGGCTGGTGGGTCGTTGCCAGCACATTCGCCGTGCTGTGCGTCGGCTTCGGTGTCGCCTATTGCTTCGCCGCCTTCTTCCTGCCGCTGCAGTCGGAGTTCGGGGCGCGCCGCGGCGATATCTCGCTGGTCTTCGCGGTGGCGGGCGGCCTCTACTTTTCCCTCGGCCTGCCCAGCGGGGCGCTGGCCGATCGGATCGGGCCGCGCTGGGTGGTGGCCGGCGGCATGGCGCTGGTAGCGCTCGGCGCCTTTGCCGCCAGCCAGGCGACGACGTTGTGGCACGTCTATATCGGCTACGGCACCGGCGTCGGGGTTGGCATCGGCCTCGCCTATGTCCCCGCCATCGCTGCCGTTCAGCGCTGGTTCCTGCGGCGACGCGGCCTGGCGACCGGCATCGCCGTATCCGGCATCGGCGTCGGCACCATCCTGGCGCCGCCCCTGGCCCAGGCGATGATCGATCACTGGGGATGGCGCAATGCCTATGTCGGGCTCGGTCTCATCACGCTGGCCTGCGCTCTCTTTGCTGCCTTCACCATGCTGCGGTCGCCTGAACTCTACGGTCAGCATCCCGACGGCGATGCGACCAGCGCCACGGCGGCCAATGGAACCGGAGAGAGCCTGGCCGAAGCGGCCCGCACCCTGCCCTTCTGGCTGTTGTTCATCGCCTGCGCCGCCAATGCCTTTGGCCTGTTCATACCGTTCGTGCACCTCGTCCCCTATGTCCGCGACGCCGGTCTCAGCGAAGCCTACGGCGTCACCCTGATCACGCTGCTGGGCATCGGCAGTGCGGTCGGCCGCTTTGCCTTCGCCGGCCTCGCCCACCGGATCGGGCGTCAACGTGGCTATGCCGCCATGTTCCTGGGTACCGGCGCCGCGCAATTGCTCTGGGCATCGACCACGGACGTCTGGTTGCTGGCGATTTTCGCCACGGCGTTCGGCGCCTTCTACGGCGGCTTCGTCGCCATGGCACCGTCGGTGATCGCCGACTACTTCGGGACCCGCGCCGTCGGCGCCATCCTGGGCGCCCAGTACGCCAGCGTGTCGGTCGGCGCCCTGCTGGGGCCGACGGCGGCCGGCTTCATGTTCGACCTCTCCGGCTCCTACGTCGCCACCATCCTGGGTGGCGCCGTGCTTGCTTTTCTGGGGGCCGTCTGCATCCTCGCGGCACCGTCGCCAGCCACCTGGCGTACCAGGAGCACCTCATGAAGATGTCTGCGATCCCGTTCGGCACCACCGACTGGTCAGCGATCGCCCCCAGCGAGCATCCCGGCGAAACCGGCAAGGCGCTGTGGCGTACCCAGCAGTTCGGCGACATCCGCGTCCGCCTGGTCGAATACACGCCCGGCTACCTTGCCGACCATTGGTGCGAAAAGGGTCACATCCTGCTGTGCCTCGAGGGCGAGCTGGTGACCGAGCTCAAGGACGGCCGTGTGTCGGTGTTGAAGCCCGGGATGAGCTACCAGGTCGCCGATGGCGCCGAACCGCACCGCTCGCGGACCACCACCGGTGCCCGGCTGTTCATCGTCGACTGATACCCGGGATCGTCGAATGACCAGTGACGTCCTGCGGGGCTACGCTGATTCATCCGCGGAATTGATCCCGCGGTTCGAGGCCATTTCCTCGGCCGACCTCTTCAAGCCCGTCGCCGATATCCTTCCCGGGACGCCATCACGCGTGGCCGACATCGGTGCCGGAACGGGACGGGACGCGGCTTGGTTTGCGCAGCAAGGCCATGACGTCCTGGCGGTCGAACCGGTCGACGCGCTGCGCCTGGCCGGGATGGAGCGGCATCGATCATCGAAAATCCGCTGGTTGAACGATCGGCTGCCGGCTCTGTCGCTGTTGCGACGGGAACCGCCGTTCGACCTGTTGATCGTCAACGCCGTCTGGCAGCACCTGGACGACGCGGAGCGCCGCATCGCCGTCAGTGTTCTGGCTGACATGACGGGCGCGGGCGGCCTGCTCATCCTGTCGCTTCGGCATGGCATCGGGGCGCCGAACCGACCGGTTCATGCGGTACGAGCGGAAGACACCCTTGATCTGGCAGCGACCGTGGGTTTTCGCCTGCTGCGGCAACAGAAGACCGAGTCGATGCAGCCCGGGAACCGTGCCGCGGGCGTCTACTGGACCTGGCTCGCACTGCGCATGTCTTGACCGCTTCCGCCGACGACGTCACGCGTAGAGCGGACCCCGGATGAAGACGACACCGCCACCGCGGCTGGTGAGTTCGGGGTGGTCGAGCCCGGCCGGCGCCACGTGATAGTCGCCGGCATGGAAGACCGTATCGCCGATCACCATGTCGCCCGACAGGACGAGGCATTCCTCGGTCGTCGGATGCGGATGGGCCGGCACCCGGGCACCCGGGGCCAGGCGCAACAGGAAGGAGCGTGTGCGCGCCGCCGCGTCAACCCACAGCAGCTTGATGTCGGCGCCCTCCGCCAAGGGCTGCCACGTGCCGGCATCACCACGGACCGTGATGCCGCCGAGATCCCCAGCCCGGTGGGCCGACAGCGCCGCGTCGAGACGCTGCCAGGCGCCCGGCTCCGGCGCCTGATCGACCGTGGCCACCGTCACGCCGGGGGCCAGGCGCTGCTCCCAGGCGTCGACACGGGCGCGCACCACCGGGTCGACCGCCAGACGTGCCTCGAACGCGGTACGGTCATCCCCATCCAAGGTGCCCAGCACGTATTCGGCCGCCTGGGCCTCGAGATCACGGTCGCTCATCTGTCCAGGCATTCCTTCAGGTCGATCACCCCACGCCGGATCCAGCTTTTCACGGTGCCTAGCGGTCGGTCCATGCGGGCAGCCACCTCCTCGTGCGTAAACCCATGGCGCAAGGCCAGCCAGATTGCCCGGCGCGGCTCCGGGGCCAACCGGCCAAGGCAAGCCAACACGTCATGCGCCGAGCTGTCGGCCCGCTCTGTCATGGACGGTACGTCGCCAGCCTCGTCCGGGGATGCAAAAACATCCTCACCGCGTCGCCGTTCCCGGCGTACCCGGTCGATGGCACGATGTCGCACCACCATCGCCATCCAGCCCAGCGGCGCACCGCGCTCGGCCTGATACTGACCCGCCTTGTCCCAGATCGCCAGGAACGCCTCCTGCAGGACGTCTTCGGCCGCATCCCGCCGCGCCAGGACGCGCAATGCCACGGCCATCAGCGTCGGTGACGCCAGCCGATACAGGTCGGCAAAGGCCTTCCGGTCGCCGCGCGCTGTCGCCGCCAAGGCCAGCCGCAGGTGCTCGTCGTCGCCCCTGTCCATCGCGGCGGCTTGTAGCATGGCCGCCACCGCGTCTCATCCCCGCCCGCTGGCGGTCGGCCGAAGACTTGACGTTCATCCCCGCCCGCTCGCATGGTGCGACGGAATTTGGCTGGCAAAACAGCGTTGTAGACGGTAGAGACCGCGCGCCATGGAAAGCGCGGACGGCCGGGAGATCACCATGGGGTTTGACTACGAGCGGTTCTTCGCCGAAGCGCTGGGTGGGCTGCGCCGAGAAGGCCGCTACCGCGTCTTCGCCGATCTGGAACGGTTGGCAGGCCGCTATCCACGGGCCGTCTACCGGCCGCCGGTGGGCGCGCCCCGCGAGGTCGTGGTCTGGTGCAGCAACGACTATCTGGGCATGGGCAGCCATCCGGTGGTGCTCGAGGCCATGCGCGATGCCGTGGCGGCACAAGGTGCCGGCGCCGGCGGCACCCGCAACATCTCCGGCACCAATCACCTGCATGTCGAACTGGAGCGCGAGCTTGCGATACTGCATGGCAAGGACGCGGCGCTGATCTTCACCTCCGGCTATGTCGCCAACGAAGCGACCTTGGCGACGCTAGCCGCCCGTCTGCCGGGCTGCATGGTGTTCTCCGATGCGCTGAACCACGCCTCGATGATTGCCGGCATCCGCAACAGTCGCGCGGCTTGCCGCGTCTTCCAGCATAACGACGTGGCGCATCTACAGGCGCTGCTGGCCGATACCGACCCGGCAACACCCAAGATCGTCGCCTTCGAGTCGGTGTACTCGATGGACGGTGACATCGGCCCCATCGCCGAGATCTGCGATCTCGCGGCCGAATACGGCGCCCTCACCTATCTCGACGAAGTTCACGCGGTCGGCCTCTATGGCGCCCATGGCGCGGGAGTCGCCGAGCGTGACGGCGTCATGCATCGCCTCGACATCATCCAGGGCACCTTGGCCAAGGGCTTCGGCGTTGTCGGCGGCTACGTCACAGCCTCGACGGCGCTGATCGACTTCGTGCGCAGCAACGCATCGGGCTTCATCTTCAGCACGTCCATGCCGCCGGCCATTGCCGCCGGTGCCCTGGCCAGTGTGCGCCACGTCCGCAGCCATCCGGAGCTGCGCACACGGCATCAGGAGCGCGCGACGTCGCTGAAGCGACGCCTGTTGGCCGCCGGCCTGCCGGTGATGCCGTCGCAAACCCACATCGTGCCGCTGTTCATCGGCGATGCGTCCCTGTGCAAGCGCGCCAGCGACCTGCTGCTGGACCGGCATGGCATCTACATCCAGCCGATCAACTATCCGACCGTACCGCGCGGCGCCGAGCGACTGCGCATTACGCCGTCGCCGGTGCACGACGACGGATTGATGGACGCGTTGGTCGTGGCACTGCAGGACGTCTGGCAGGAACTCGGCCTGGTGCGTCCCGCGGCCGCCTGAAACACCTGTCATCCCTCGCCACGCTTGGGATGACAGTAGCGACTCACATTACAGCACGTCCCCGAGCACGGGCATGCCGGCCCGTGCTCGCAGCGCTGTCCTCGGTTCCGGCAGCTCAGAACAAGTGCCGGAAGATGAAGTACAAACCGCCGGACAGAAGGATGGCGGCTGGCAGTGTCAGCACCCAGGCCATCAGCAGGTTGCGGACCGTCGACCACTGCAGCCCTGATTTGTTGGCGGCCATGGTGCCGGCCACACCCGAGGACAGGACGTGGGTGGTCGATACCGGCAACCCGAACATGTCAGCGGCGCCGATTGTCGACATGGCCACCACTTCGGCCGAGGCACCCTGGGCATAGGTCATGTGGCTCTTGCCGATCTTTTCGCCGACGGTGACGACGATGCGTCGCCAGCCGACCATGGTGCCCAGTCCCAGCGCAATCGCGACCGCAACCTTGACCCAGGTCGGGATGAACTTGGTCGCTTCATCCAGAGCCTTGCGATACGCGGCGAGATTCTTGGATGTGTCCGCATCGAAGGCCGGCTGGCCGGTCTTCTGCATCAGGCGGATCGCCTCGGACGTCAGGTACATGTCGTTGCGGACGTTCTGCACGACCTCGGCCGGCACACTGCGCAGGCTGCCATAGCGGCCGACATTCTCCGATACATCGCCCATCAGTCGGATCAGCGACGGGACCGTCTCGGGCGCCACGTGGCGCGAGCGCACGAAAGAGGCAACGCCTTCGCGGAAGTCACTCGGCGCGTCGCCCTTGGCATACGGCGCCAGCGACTGTTGCGTCACCTGCGCAACGGCACGGAACTGGGTGACGTGTGAATCAGGCACGGCCCGGTTGAGCGCATAGGCTGTCGGCACGGTGCCGATCAGGATCAGCATGATCAGACCCATGCCCTTCTGACCATCGTTGGAACCGTGCGCAAAGCTGACGCCGGTGCAGGTCAGCACCAGGATGCTGCGGATCCACCACGGCGGCGGCTGATTGCCCTTGGGTTCCTGGTACAGCTCGGGCCTGCGGGCAACGGCCTTGAGCACCAGCAGCAGGATGGCAGCGCAGAGAAAGCCCACCAAAGGCGACAGCAGCAGCGCCCAGCCGATGCTAGAGGCTTGCGCCCAGTCGACGCCGCTGGTGGCATTGCCCGCCGGCGCCATGAGCTGATTGGCGAGACCGACGCCGATCACCGAGCCGATCAGCGTGTGCGAGCTCGATGCCGGCAGGCCGAGATACCAGGTGCCGACGTTCCAGATGATCGCGGCAATCAGCAGCGCGAACACCATGGAGAAGCCGGCATCGGAACCGACCTGCAGGATCAGTTCGACCGGCAGCAGCGAGATGATCCCGAACGCAACGGCGCCGCTGGAGAAGAGGACGCCGAGGAAATTCCAGGTGCCCGACCACACCACAGCGACGTGCGGCGGCAGCGAGTGCGTATAGATGACAGTGGCAACGGCGTTGGCGGTATCATGAAAGCCGTTCACGAACTCGAAGCCCAGCGCGACCAGCAGAGCGACGCCCAGCAAGATGAACGGCAGCAGCGTCGTTGCGCGCCCCGGTGCATCGACCACATCGGCGTAGAGACTGTGCGCCGTGTAGAGGAGGCCTGCGGCCAGAAGGCCGACAAACAGAATAACCGTCAGCCTATTGGCCGGCCTGTTGAGATTGGGTCGCGCCGCAGGCGCTTGGCCTGCCAATGTCGGCGAGGCTGCTACGTCGGTCATCGAACTCCTCCGTATGACGCATGGCGGCGGATGGCGCCGCGATAGCGATGACCCATGAGTAGCGCCGGTGTATGAATGTCAGATGAAAGTATCCGCCCGCACGAACACGAAAAGTGCCGTATTTTGGGGCTTTCTGACGCCAGCCTTACCGCAAGCTGACGTCGTGAAGACTCTCGCGCCGCTTCAGCGCGCGGCGTCCTTGTTGTAATCGAATACGACTCGTCCGTACGGCAATGTCAGATCGGCGATGAAGTGATGCGCACCCACGATGCGACGCACGGGAAGGTCGGCGACCGGCGCATTGACATGCGGCACGAGATGCAAGCGACCGGGTCCCAGCCAGGACCCTTTGACGGTGATGTCCGTCAGATTGTAGGCCACCAGCTGGCAGATTTCAGGACTGCCGTCGACGCCGGGAATCAGTTTGAGGTTGACCTGCGTCTTTGACAGCGTTCGTGTCGTGCGCTCGCCGTTGCCGGCCATGGTTTCGTGTTTGTAGCCCATGGTGCCCATGGCCACGAGGTGGTTGGAGTACGCCAACGTACCGATCAGCGTATCCTTGACGATCTCCAGCTTGGGGTGCGCGTACTTTTTGGGGAAGCCCCAGATCTCGCGACCGGCCGCAATCGGCGGGTCATCATCGAGATACATCTGGGCGACGAAATTCATCTCCTCATCGCGCCAGCGGCACGGGATCACCAGGCCGGACTCGGTGTAGCTGCCGAAGCCCGAGCTGTCGGGCATCTTGATCCACTCGTAATGAACGAGAGCCGCATCGATCGGCTCGAGCGGCTCGGGCAACTGATCGCGAATGATGTCCGGATCGGTCTCGTAGGTGATCACCATGTATTCGCGATCGACGAAGCGATAAGGTCCGGCCGGATAGCTCGGCCCAGCCGCCGGCATGGACGGCAGCTTCAGGACGTCCTGTTTGCGCATCGCACTCTCCCCGATCGCCGCTGAGGATCGCCAGTACGTGACGTTGGTGACTCGTGAATTACGGCTAGCCGCCGCCCGAGCCGCTGCGGCTTACCGGTTGCTGACGGGCACGGGCGTGAAAGGCATACTCGCTGGTTGGCAGACGGTACCAGTCATGCTTTTGACACGCTGGTCGTCTATCGCACGCCGGCGAACGGAAGCGCCGTTCTTGAGCGGTTGTGCAAAGCGGAGGTCGATTGCCCATGGACGCCGTCGTTTCGATTCCCCCCGCCCCTGGCGAGCCAACCGACAAGCCCACACCCTGGCGGCCCGAGCGATGCCAGCGCATTGCCCTCGTACTGCAAGGCGGCGGCGCTCTCGGTGCCTACCAGGGCGGCGTCTACCAGGCATTGCATGAAGCCGGGATCGAGCCTGACTGGGTGGCGGGCGTATCGATCGGCGGCATCAACTCAGCGATCATTGCCGGCAATCCGCCCGAACGGCGCCTGGAACGACTTCAGGCGTTCTGGGATCGCATCACGGATCGCAAGGTCTGGCTCTACACGCCCGATGGCGATGTCTTCCGCCGCGCCCGCAACGCCGCCAGTTCCTGGCTGACCATGGCCTTTGGCCAGCCCGGCTTTTTCAGCCCGTACTCGCCGGGCCCCTGGTTCAGCCCGGCCGGGGCCAAGCAGGCGACCAGCTATTACGACAGCGAGCCGTTGCGCCAGACGCTGCTCGATCTGGTCGACTTCGACCTCGTCAACAAGGGGAATTGCCGTTTCTCCGTCGGAGCCGTCAATGTGCTGTCCGGCAACTTCAAGTATTTCGACAATCGCACCGAGGTGATCGGGCCAGAGCACGTGATGGCCAGTGGCGCATTGCCGCCTGCCCTGCCGATGGTGAAGATCGGCACCGACCATTTCTGGGACGGTGGCATCGTGTCGAACACGCCGTTGCAGCACCTGCTCGAACACGACGACTGCATCAACACGCTGATCTTCCAGGTCGACCTGTTCAGCGCGCGCGGCACGCTGCCCCGCGACATGCAGGACGTGATGGGGCGTCACAAGGACATCATGTACTCATCGCGCACGCGCTACACGACGGATGTCTATCGGCAGCTGCAGACCTGGAAGATGCGCCTGCACCGTGCCCTGACCAGGGTGCCGGATGCCGAACTCACCGACGAAGAGCGCCACCTGAAGCACCAGCTTGCCGACCTGCCTGAGATCACCATCCTGCACCTGATCTACCAGCAGAAGGCCTATGAAGGGCACGCCAAGGACTACGAGTTCTCGGCCACGTCGATGCATGAGCATTGGCAGAGCGGCTATGAGGACACCAAGCGCACGCTCAAGCGCAAGGACTGGCTTGCCATGCCACCCGACGGTGCCGGCATCGTGGTGCACGACGTCCACCGCGAGGATGAAGCATAGACGGTAATGTTCAGCCGTTACGGTATTTCTTCTTGCCGGACATCACCCACTTGAAGCGATTCCAGCGGGCTTTCATCGAGTGTTCCGGGCAGCGAAGGCTGGCCCACAGCACGCTCGGGAGCGACATCCGCCCCAACCAGTAGAGGTTGGTCACGCGCCATTCGTTGCGATCAAGATTGATGCGAAGGTCGACGCCGACACGCGCAGCCACCTGCCGCAACGAAAACATGCGCCATTCGATACGACGCACGTCGCTCTCACGGATTTCCCGGGAGCGATAGGACTGGTCGTCGCGGCCGGCGGCATAGAGGTTCAGTCCATGCAGACGCCGCAGCGTCAAGGTATCGGGAATTGACGCGATCTCGCCTGACACCGCGCAGAAATCGGCAATCAGCGTATCGGCGCCTTCGCGAACCGCATATGTGGGAAGCGGAAGTGCGCGTTTGACGTGTTCGGGGCGAAGCACCAGCACTGACGTAATGGGACTCCACCATGTCCCCCCTGAGCGCAGGTACTTGGACTTGTAATCGCCATTCGTCAGCGTGTGCGGCTGCGGCTCACCGAGCTCGTTGCCTTTGCGATCCACGTTCTGGAAGCGATGATAGAGCAGTGTCGCGGTCGGATTCTGCGCCGCCAGGGCAACCATACGCTCGACCTTGGTCGGCAGCCACGTATCGTCAGCATCCAGCAGCATGATCAGGTCGCCGCGTGCCTGCGGAATGCCGATATTGAAGGTGTGGCCCTGGCCGCCGTTTTCCGTGCGAATGACGCGTATCCTGTCGCCGTACTGGGGGAGGACCTCGCGGGTATGGTCTGTTGAACCATCGTCGACCACGACAATCTCGATATTGCCATACGTCTGGTTCAAGACACTGTTGATGGCAAACGGCAGATACCTGCCGTAGTTGTACGTGTTGATGAGAGCTGTCACCAGTGGACGATCGACGGACATGGCGCACGCGGGCCGCTGTGAGACGGATACGATCAGGTCGCTACGGTCAGCACTTTCCCGGCAGGGATACTGAGCGGCAGAACGACCCCCGACGGCCGGGCGAGCCCTTCGATGCGCTCGACGATATCGGGCAGCGCATCAGGCATGCCCGTATTGGCCAGTTGCCGGGCATGATGCTGTGCTGCGACGCTGAGCGACGGATCGCGCAACAGATCCCGGAACGTGTTGGCCATTTCGTCGATGGACACGGAAGGTGATTTCATCCACGAAAGTGCCATCCAGCCTATTATATAGTTCAGTATTTCCTGATCCCGCATCCAAGGGATGAGGAGCTGGGGACGCCCCAGCGACACACCGCGCTGTGCGACGTCCTGCACGCCGTGGTGCACCAGCGCACTCGCCTTGACGGCCTGCTCCAACAGCGCCGAATGCTCGCTCCAGACCGTGATGTGCGGCTGCTGCTCGAGAAAGCGACGCATGCTCAGCGTGATGCCGCTGACATAGATATCGAGGGGGATCTGATCGAACCCGGCGACCGCCAGGATAATCATTTCAATGCCGGGACAATGAACATCAAGAAACACCGCCAGGCGTTGTTCGGCCGGTGGAACAGCCGGCGCCGGCTGTTCGCCGAGCAAGCCGGCCGTCACGGTGCGACGCAGTTGCAGGTAAGGGTCGAACGCCGGCAGGCCGTAGAGGATCGAGGTACACCCGGCGACGACGTCGGAGACGGCGGCCAGCGATGCGTGCCCGAAACGGGCCAACGTCGCGTTCGCGTTGGCCAGCATCAACTCTTCGTCGGCAAGAGGCGTGGAATCCACGGACAGGCGTGGAAAGGATGTTCCGAGCACCGGCGGTAACGTGAGGCCGTTGCCTAGGGCGACAGTCGGCGCGTGGTGCGGCCCCACCAGCCACAGGACCGGCGCGCACAGCCCGATGATGAGATCGGGTTTCAACGCCTCGATCTGCCGATGCCACATCGAGGCCAGTGTCATCAGGGTCCGCTTGTCCTCAAATCCCGATGACGCCATCAGATCAGCGAAACCATCGATCGGCGCCCGTTTCATGACCAGATGCGGCGGTGGATGGAGCACGGGAGCCTGATGCAGTTCATTCGGCGTCCAGCTGCCGGCATAGTCGACGAACGCGACTGGATCGCCGACCACGTAGGCCACGGTATGACCTTTTTCCATCAACGCCCTGCCGACCGTCAGGGCATCACGGATCAGTTCGGATGGCACGTTGTGGTCGTAGGAGATCAGTACACGCATCGCTTCTTCCGCCATCGCTGGTCGGCCTCTGCCGTGTCCGCAGCCGGCCGATGATTCAAGTCACCTACGGTGGCCGTCAAAGCCACGCGTAGTCACGCTCGCGCGCCGGTCGCATCTTGAGAGCCCCGGCCGCGAAGCGCGTTTCGTCCGTCCACTCAAACCCGTCTTCAGCCAGAAGCTGCACAAGTTCGGCATGCGTTCTGCGGAAGCTCTGCCCTCGGCCGGCATCGAGGTCGTTGGTGAAGAGCATGAGTTCTCGCACGACATCGCGATTGAACGGCGTATCCAGGCCATCCAGGTAGCGCGCCAGCGAGAGCACCGAAGGCTTACTGAAAGGACGACAGTCCGTGTCGTGGTAGTCGAGCAACCGGGCGGCCGCTGCCTTTCTGACTCGCGGGGGCAAGTGGTGGATCGCCAACCGGTCCGGCATGTGCAGGATGTTCATCGTGACCTCGAAGTCCATCGCATCGCAGTAGCGATAGAGATCGACCAGTCCGAGAATGTTGTAGACCTGCACAACGGGCGGCACTTTGCACACCAGGCCATGCTCATGCTTCAGCTTGCGCACGTTGGCGTCGACCACGCTCCACCGCGCCGGATACCTGATGTATTCGTAGGTATCGCCGACGGCATCGAGGCTCAGCAGCAGTTCGACGCGGCGAAACTTCTTGATGCGCTCGATATAGCGCGCATCGACGCTGGTACAATTTGTCGACAGTTCAAGATGGATGCGACCGGCGGCGCCGGTATCGACCAGGTACTCGAGGATCTCGGCAACCCGTTCGTTGATCAGCGGCTCGCCGCCCGTGATGTACAGCCGCTCCAGCGTATCGACCGACTTCAGGACATCATCGAAGACCTTGCCGTCGTCCATGTACCAAGGGCCCTCGCCGCCCAGTTGGCGCGACAGCAATTGCGGCCGGGTCGTCTCGCCTGTCATCGTCTCGGGGATGTGCCGGTGCAAGACGATGGCGCTGAGCGGGACACCGCGTTCTGGTTCGCCGGCCTTTTCAATGATCTTGTTGCTGAGGACTTCAACGATCAGTTCAGAGCCACCCTCGATATCGTCGAGGTCGATGCTCACGGGATGCTCTGCATTCAGCAGGACCCCCTTGGCAACCGGGCGGCCATTGATGACCACCTGATATCGCTGTCCTTTGACACCGGCGCGGTGGAACGTGATCTCCAAACTGTCGAGGTGTGTGCCGGCGTGCAGCGGGACGCTGAAAATCGCATGCCCGTCGGTCCACGACCGCACGGCATTGTCGTAGTATTCGTGCGGATACATTCCTGAGACACGAACCCCGATGCGCGGCTCGGGCCCGAGCCTTGCAGAGCGTCCACGCCAGATCGCATGCAGCGGCTCGACACCCCCGCTCCAGCGGCTGTGAACAGGATCGCGTTCGATCTGTGAACTTGCCGCGCCGTAGCACATACGGCACTTCAGGTTGCAGAGATTGCTGATTTCGAGCTTGATGAAGCGTGGTCGTTGATCGACGCGATAGCCAGACGTGGTGCCGTACTTGCCCATCGACGCCGGGGTCTGCCGACGACCGGAGATCGGCTCGAGGCCGGTGTGTGTCCGGTAGCTCTGCCCGCTGGCAGCTTCGCTTTCGTAGCAGACCTCGCAGGCCGAGATTCGCTCGCCTTTGAGCATGCCTCGTCGAACGCCGCGCATGTAGGCCGAGTTCCAGATCTCGTCCATCGAGTGAAGGTTGAGCGACATCGGCGCGCCATGCTCGCTCACCAGATCATGAGCAACGCAGCAGACGCGTGCTGTCCCTTCCGGTCCAATACAGAGGTGCTGAAAGGGTAGCGCACAAAAGGTCTTGGACATGGGTCAGGCCCGGTCACCAGCAATTTCGAGTCGCAAGCCCTCATCGACGCACCGACGTCGTGCGTCGCCTACACCGATTTCGCCGGTGAATACGTCAGGAGCCCGGATTACCGTCCGCCGTATTGACGTCAGGTATGTCAGCACGCCGAATCGTGCTCTGCGCCACCTTCACGCCCTGCCCTCGCGCCGAACCGAAGAACGAGTTCAGTGCGCTCGACACAAAGATGTCCGGGCCATGCTGGCGTTGGCCATCGCCAAAAACCGACAGGCCCGACAAGATGCCGAGGCTGGTCGTGGCGCGCGAACCGGCCGCGGGCGAATGCCGACCGTCGACTTTGGCTGCGACCGGGCCAGCGGCAGTGGCCGCCAGGACAAGAGCGATGGGCGCCAGCCATCGTCGAATCCCATTGCCGAGCCGTCGCATGATCGACGCGGACCGGGCATCCACCGGAACAAGGTCGCCCTTCGGCAGCTTGCCGACCACCTGCACCGTCATGCTGGACACGGACGTCGTCGCGACGTCCGCGTCAACGGCCCACGCTTCATCCACAATGCGCCTGACCCACTCGCGGGTCGAGGACACCGGTCCGCTCTTGCTGGTTCGGGTCTGCACGAACAGCGTGCGGCGACTGGGGTCGAAGAACACACCCAGGGCTTGCAGCCCCATCGCATCGCGACAGGCCTTTGCTGCCGCCAGCAGGGCCCGGGCGCGCGCGACGATCATGGTTGGATCGTGGATGACTTCGCCGAGTTGAAATCGGTCGAGCCAATGCTCCAGCGAGCGGGGATAGGCAAGGTTGCCCAGGTGGTGCGCCCGGATAACCACTTCGACCGGTTGACCCGCCTGGTCGAGCGCAGCCTGGGCTCGCGCCCGCACCTCCGCTGTATCAACGCCTTGCCGAACATGCAGACGCAACCGTGCCCGCGCATGATCGATATCCGCCAGAAATACTGGTGCGGCGATCGATATCAGAGTTCCCCGAATATTTGCCTGCATGGCAATTCCCCAGTACTGAGAGGGCAATATGAACTTTTGGTCTTAATCACTTCGAACGGAAAAGTATCATGATAATTCACGTTAGTGAACTTTCTAGTTCATTGATTTAATTCCATAATTTTATGCTTATTCATCCGCACGCGGAATGAAATCAATTCTGAACTTGCCGCCCGAACTCCGGAATACACTGTTCTGAAAAGAAAATTTCATCTGCCGCGCGCAGTGCAATCACGGGAGACAGCGATGGTGACGCAGTCACTCACGTCGTTGTGATTGAGTACTCGTCCTTCCCGCTTCGGCAGCGAAAAGACCCTTGGCGGCTGCCCGGTGCGCGATTAGCCCCACTAGGACATCGAGCGTAGGCGTAGGCACTTTTGCAACATGCGCAAAGGCCAGCGGCATGCGCAGCAATGCCTCGACTTCCATGGGTCGGCCCAACTCATAGTCCTGCAGGATCGAGGGCTTATGTGGCGGGAACAGGCTGCCGGGAGCGAAGTCAGCGTCGATGTCGTAGTCGAAGCGGACACCGTGCCATGCAGCTACCTTCAGTCCCTCGCGTGTGCCCTCTTTAGCGATCTCGCGCAGGGCTTCGCTCTTGCCCAGCGAATCGCGCATGGTCTGCTCGACCAGGCAGCAAACGGTCGAACGTGAAATGTTGCGCAGCAACTTCTGCCAGACATTGGTGCGGATATCATCGCTGTCGGGTGACGCCACACCGGCCTCGATCAGCAATGCCCGCACCATTGCGACGCGTGGCGAGGGCCTGTCGTCGATCTCCCCGACAATGAGATTATTGCGCTGGGGTGTGTGGTTCCTGATGACGCCGGGCTCGATCACTTCGTTGGATGAGTAGACGACCCCACCGACCGTGCGCGCCTCACCGATGACGTCGCGAAGCCTGCTGCCGGGATCGAGCGCCGAGAGATCGGGTGGTGCCGGACGACCGCGCGTCAGGCGCAGCGCATACCACCAGGGAATGCCGTTCTGTACGAACACCACCGGTGTGTCGGCCTCCAGCAGGACGCCGATTGCCTCGGCTGCCGGCGACAAGGCATTGGCCTTGGTCGTCACCAGCACGACATCCTGTCGACCAAGCTCGGCGGGATTATCGCTGGCGTGAACGCGGCCATGAACCACACCATCCCCGATGCGCAGGGTGATGCCCTTGTCCCGGATCGCATCCAGGTTGGCGCCGCGCGCGATGACAGATACGTCGTGCCCGGCGGCCGATAGCCGGGCCGCCATATGCCCGCCGACGGCGCCGGCGCCGAACACAGCAATCCGCATGGCCGCCTCCTTCGTGCCTGGCCGGTGCTCAACCTTCCACGGCGTGCAATTCCTGGCGCCAGATCGTCGACAGGGCCGCAACCACAACGATAACGCACAGCATGCAGGCACACGCGACCCACATCGCCGTCGACAGGCTCCACGATCGAGCCATGGCGCCGACGATCGGCGCACCGATCGGCGCGCCCCCCATGAAGCCGAGCTGGAACAGGGCCAGGACCCGGCTGCGGTGACTGGCCGGCGTCGCCACCTGCACGATGGTGCGGCCCTGCGTCATGGTCACGCCCGCCCCCATGCCCCAGCAGAAGATCAATGCCAGCAGCACCGGAAACGACGGCAAGGTCGCGACGGCGAAGAGCACGACGATGCCGGAGCTCAGCGAAAAGATGATGGCACGACCGCGGCGGCGCATGGTGGCGCCCAGGCGCATCATGGCAAAGCTGGCTGCGATGGTGCCGCACCAGAAAAGCAGGTTTACCAGCGCCAGGCGCGCCGAGCCGCCACCATAGACATCGCGCACCGCGATCGGCAGAACGACCATGAAGGTGGCGACATAGAACAGGCCGACGGCGATCAACAGCAGGATCACCGGCCAGATCTGCGGCGACTCGCGCACGACGCGAATGCCGTCCCACAGCGCTGCCAGGCCGACCGGCGCGCCGTGGGCCCGGGCGATCGGTGGCTGCGGCGGCAATCGCGATATGGCAATGCCGCCGGCCAACATGATCCCGGATTGCAGCAGCAGCAATGGCATCGCGCCGATCGCATCGGCGCCGATCGCCAGCGCAATGCCAACCAGCTGGAACAGGAACTGGGCGCCCGTCGCCATCGCCACGGCTTTGGGCATAGGTAGCGATGTCACGCGTGGCAGCAATCCGTCGCGGGCGGGAATCGCAAAGGCGCTGATGGTGCCGGTCGCCAGCCCGTAGACAATCATGGCGCCCAGGCTGAGATGGCCGGTAGCCGCAAGGACCCCCAGGCCCAGCGACGGCAGCGCAGCAAGCCCGTGGCAGATCAGCAGTTGCCGCCGCGTGTCGCTATGGTCGGCGACGGCGCCACCCCACAGCATGAACAGGATGGACGGCCCCATCAGGCACATCTGCACAAGGCCGAGCCGATCGGCCGGCTGATGCAGGATCTCGGCGACGATCCATTGCACCATCACCATGCCGATCCCGAAGGACGCGAACCACGCCCCGAGGCCGAAAAGATAAGGCGGCAACGCGTTGACCGTGGCGGCCGTGGACGTTTGCGCGGACATCAAGCTGTTCCCCGGGGGGCTGTACTCTGCGGGGGCCTTTCAAGCCACATAACCGGGCTACTTGCCAAGCCCATGTAAAATCTATATTTTGCGGTGTGGGCCTGGAACAGACCCACATCGTGTAGCGTTCTGAATATTGCCGATCATCCGTCCCCTTCGGATCCGGCAGGGGGTCTCAATATGGCCCAACTCAACCGGGCAACGCTCGCCCGAGTGCTTGATGTTCTCGGCAGCGAGCATGCCGGCGAGGCGCTGGCGGCCGCCAAGCTGGCGACGGCGATGGTCCACGACGCCGGGTTCACCTGGGACGACGTCCTTCGCAGCGAGTTGCCGGCAAAGCAGGGCCTGCTTGCAGCGCCTTCGTTTGCTGAGAGCCCATCTCCCGCGGCACCGGGCCTTGGCCCCATGGGCATGCGTCGCGAGCGTGACCTGTCGCCCTACGAGCAGTTCTTCATGCTTCTGCTCAGCCCGCGCACACCCAGTCATGTAAAGAAGGAACTGCGGGGCTGGGAAACGCGCGTGCTCGACGGCGAGATCACGCCGCAGGAAACGCAGGATCTGCGCCAGCTGTTCAAGCAGTTCGTAGCCTGATCGCCGGCCCGTTTGGCCGGCACTCCCTCCTCACAATTTTTGCCCCCCGCGCCGCGCTGTGTACCTCTGCGACTCCAATGTTGTCATTGACAACTTAACTTGAAGTTGCCAATGTCAACATCAGACCTGCCGGGGACGCTGCAATGATGTTTTTCGGATTGATCGTGGTGGTCACCTTGCTCGCGGCCCTGCTCGACCGGATCGGCATTGGCGGCGTCGCGGACTGGCGGGCCCGTATGCGCTGGGGACTGGCCGCGGGCCTGATCTTCGCCGGCGTCGACCATCTTGTGACGCCGGGTCGCTATCTGGTGATGATGCCAGAGGCCGTCCCGTTTCCCCACGCGGTCGTGCTGTTCACCGGTCTGTGCGAAATCGCCGGCGCGATCGGCCTGCTGCTGCCACAGACACGCCGCCTCGCCGGCATCATGCTGGCGATCTATTTCGTCTGCGTCTTTCCGGCCAATATTCGCAACGCCGTCCATGGCGTCGTCGTCGACGGGCTACCCGCGGCATCGTGGTACTACTGGGTCCGCTTGGCGTTTCAGCCCCTCGTCATTCTCTGGGCCCTTCATGCCGCGGCGGTCATCGACCTCTTTCGCCGCCGGAGCGCGCCCCGCGCTGCGCTTCAGTAGCCGACGGTGAAGCGCTGACGCACATGCCGCGGCGTCTCCAGTTCGTCGATCATCGCCACCGCGTAGTCCTCCTGCGAAATGCTGCTGTTGCCCTGGGCATCGACCAGCAGCTGCTCGCCCCCGAGCCGGAACCGGCCGGTACGCTCGCCCGGCTGGATCACCGCCGACGGCGAGAGGAACGTCCAGTCCAGGTCCGCCTCGGCACGGAGAACCCCGAGGAAATCCCGGCCGGCCAGCGCTTCACCTTTGTAGGCAGCGGGAAACTGCGGTGTGTCGACAAGCTGTACGCCCGGTGCCACCTCAAGGCTGCCGGCGCCGCCCACGACCAGGTACCGCCTCACGCCGGCCGACGTGACGGCGGCGACCAGGGCCTTCGGATCCGACTGCTGGAAACGGACCGCGCTGATCACCGCATCATGGTTCGCCAGTAACTGGGCCAGGCCATCGACATCCGACACATCGCCCCTGGCCGCCGTCAGGCCCGGGCGAGCCGCGAGCTTCTCCGGATGGCGTGCGATACCGCTGACCGTGTGTCCGCGGCTGAGCGCCTCGGCCAGGATCTTGCTGCCGACATTGCCCGTAGCGCCGATCAAAGCGACTCTCATGAATAATCCCCGTCGGATGCAAATCGTCGCGAACCGATCGCGGCGCTAGAACATGCCGTTGTTGTTGGCGGCCTTCTCAGGGATCGGCTGAGCGACATCCCAGTGCTCGACAATCTTGCCGTTCTCGAGTTTGAAGATGTCGATGATGGCCACGCCACGCTCGCCAGGCGACCGTACGGCGTGCACATGCAGGATGACGTAATCCCCATCGGCGAAGACGCGCTTGATCTCACTGCGTGAGTTCGGGAACTTCTCGCGCAGGAATGCCAGGAAGTTCTTGAACCCTTCTGGTCCATCGCCGGCATTGGGATTGTGCTGCGTATAGCGCGAACCGAAATGGACGGCTGCCGCCTCGAAGTCCTTCTTGTTGAGGCCTTTCTCGTAGAAATCGAGCACGACCTTCTTGTTCTCTTCCATCTGCCGTGGATCAGCCGCGACGGCTGACTGGGCGACGAGCGCCAGGGCACCGGCAATCAGGGCAACAGCGATCTTTCTCATGGCACCTTCTCCGCAACGGGGCCCAGGATAGTGCCTGCCGCGATTGATCCGGAAAACGCTCCATTCAGCAAATTACTGTATACTTCTGTTGAACAATGGAGTGCCGATGCCCTCGGTCAACCTGAACCGCCTTGCCGTTTTCGCCGCCGTGGCGGAAGCCGGATCATTCACGGCGGCGGCACGGCGACTGGGACTGACCAAGGCGATGACCAGCCAGCACGTCAGCCGGCTCGAGGCCGAGCTTGGCGCTGCCCTGCTCTCGCGCACGACGCGTCGCGTTGTGCCGACGGAGGCAGGCGCCGCCTTCCATGCCGATTGCACCCGCATCCTGCAGGAGACCGAGGCGGCCGTGGCGCGTGTCGGATTGGGCGGCGAAACGCCGGCCGGCACGCTGCGCATCACGGCCTCGATCGACTTCGGCGCCACCGTGATCGCACCGTCGCTGACCGCCTTCATGGAGCAGAATCCTGACCTGATGGTCGATTTCGTCGCCACCGATCAGATCGTCGATCTGGTCGGTGAGCGCTTCGACCTTGCCATCCGTACCGGATGGCTGCGCGATTCGCGCCTGCGCGCGGTGCGCCTGCGCAGCTTCCGGCAGATCCTGGTCGGCGCACCCACCTATCTGGCGCGGTACGGCAAGCCGCGTCGGCCGCACGATCTGCCAGCCCATCGCTGGATCGGCCTCACGCAGTTGCGCAGCCCGCTCACGTGGCGCTTCACGTCGCGGCGCGGCACCGCGCATGCGGTCCGTGTCACCGCCCATGTTCTGGTGAACACCAGCAGTGCCGCGCGCACCTTCGCGATCAGCGGCGCCGGCCTGTCGGTGCTGCCCGACTCGATGATCGAGGACGACATCGCCACCGGCCGGCTGGTGCCGCTGTTGCCGTCATGGAACCTTCCCGAAGGCGGCGTGCACGCGGTCTATCCCGCCACCCGCTATCCGCCGGCCAAGGTGCGGTTGTTCATCGACTTCCTGCGGACCCGGCTGGCGCGACCAAGCGCGCCGCTTCATCGAGACCGTGGGGGTCGAGATGGAGGATGATCTCGGCGTCGGGAAAATCACGCCGGATCGCAGCCTCGATCTCGTTGCCCTTCTGATGAGCGCCAATCAGACTGGTCTGCGGGTCGAGTTCGACATGCATCTGGATGAAGCGCGTCGTGCCCGACGTTCGGGTGCGCAGGTCGTGCAGGTCGCGCACGGCCGGGTGCGCTCGCACGATCGCCTTGATGCGCTCACGCTGGTCGTCCGGCAATTCATGGTCCATCAGGACATCCAGTGATCGCTGCAGCAACGTGCGCACACCGAACAGCAAATAGAACGCAATCAGGATCGCGCCGGCGGCGTCCAGCCACGGCACGTTGAACCGCGCCGACAGCAGCAGGACGACGATCACTGTCGCGTTTGCCATCAGGTCGCCCAGGTAATGCAGCGAATCGGCGCCCACGGCCATCGATCCCGTGCGCCGCACGACATGGCGCTGGAAGGCGACTAGCCCTATGGTCAGCGCGATCGCCAGCGCCGTCACGGCCAGGCCCACCTCCTCGTGCGTCACCGCTTGCGGGTGCAGGATGCGGTCACCGGCAGCGAGCGCCAATCCCAGAGCCGAGGCGATGATGAACCCGGCCTGGGCGAAGGCCGCCAGCGCCTCGGCTTTGCCGTGGCCGAAGCGGTGCTCACGATCGGCCGGCGTCAGCGCCTGGCGCACAGCGAACCAGGCGATGCCGGAGGCCAGCAGATCCAGCGCCGAATCGATGAGGGATGACAGCATGGCCACCGAGCCGGTGGCCAGCCACGCCAGCAGCTTGGTGACGATCAGGATGGAGGCGACCGCGAGAGAGGCCCAGGTCACCAGCCGCAACAGCCGCGAGCGCGACGCGCTTGCAGTCGCCGGCCCGTCCGCTGGCACCGACGGGGTTGCCAGACGGTCGCTCGGCATCATGGGCTCCTACGGATAGAGCTTCTCGGTCGTCCACCCGCTGTCCGTCGGCGCGGCGCGCGTGAAGACCGTGCGATCATGCAGCCGGAAGGGCATGTCGCGCCAGAACTCGAACAAGGTCGGCCGGATGCGGAAGCCGGACCAGTGCGGCGGCCGCGGCACCTTGCCAAGCGCGAACTTGGCTGTGTACAGGGCGACCTGTTTCTCGAGCGCGAAACGGCTCTCGAGCGGCCGCGACTGCGCCGAGGCCCAGGCGCCGACCTGACTGCCCAGCGGGCGGGTGGCGAAGTAGGCGTCCGCCTCCTCCGCCGTCGTCGGCTCGACCAGGCCCTCGACCCGCACCTGGCGGCGCAGCGACTTCCAGTGAAACAGCAGGGCCGCCTTGGGGTGCGCCTGAAGCTGGGTGCCCTTGCGGCTTTCGTAGTTGGTATAGAAGACGAAGCCGTTGCGATCCCAGCCCTTCAGCAGGACCATGCGCAGCGACGGCATGCCGTCAGGGCCGACGCTGGCGACGGCCACGGCGTTGGGGTCGTTGGGCTCGCTTTTCTCGGCCTCCTGGAACCAGGCGGCGAAGCTGTCGAAGGGGTCGGTACCGGGCTCACTCATGCGGCGGAATATGGTCGTAAGGCTGCGGCAATACCAGCCATGGATTGTCCTCAGTGTGCCTAACCACTAGCCCTTGCCCGGCCTGCGGCGCCCGGCTACAAGGCGCTGACAACTTGTTGAAATAGCGAGCATTCCGAATGGCAGCCCCCGGTCGACTGATGGAAGGCAAGAAAGGCCTAGTCATGGGCGTTGCCAACGACCGCTCGATCGCTTGGGGCATCGCGCAGGCCGTCCACGCCCAGGGTGCCGAGCTCGCCTTCACCTATCAGGGCGACGCGCTGGGCAAGCGGGTCAAGCCGCTGGCCCAGTCCATCGGCTGCGACTTCGTGCTGCCCTGTGACGTGACCGACGCCGCCAGCATGGACGCGGTCTTTGGCGCCGTCCAGCAGCGCTGGGGCCAGCTCGACTTCCTGGTCCATGCCATCGCCTTCTCGAACAAGGACGAGCTCAAGGGCAAGTATCTGAACACGACACCCGACAACTTTGCGCTCACCATGAACGTCAGCTGCTATTCGTTCACGGCAGTCTCCCAGCGCGCAGTGCCCCTGATGAAGGCGGGCGGGTCGCTGCTCACGCTCACCTACTATGGCGCCGAGCGCGTCATGCCCCACTACAACGTCATGGGCGTGGCCAAGGCAGCGTTGGAAGCGAGCGTGCGCTACCTGGCGGCGGACCTGGGCGACCAGGGCATCCGGGTCAACGCGATCTCGGCCGGGCCGATCAAGACGCTGGCTTTCGCCGGCATCGGCGATGGCCGCTATATCCTGAAGTGGAACGAGCTCAACTCGCCGCTCAAGCGCAACGTGACCACCGATGAAGTGGGCAACGCCGGCCTGTTCCTGCTGTCGGACCTGGGCTCCGGCGTCACCGGCGAGGTGATGCATGTCGATGCCGGCTACCACGTCGTGGGCATGATCAAGACCAGTTCGGCCAAGCAGCTGTCGGAGCTGCTGGCGACCTTCGACGACGACTAGGCAGGCACCCGGCCATGGCCGGTAATACATTCGGTCACCTGTTCCGCTTCACCAGCTGGGGCGAGAGCCACGGCCCCGCCATCGGCTGCGTCGTCGACGGTGCGCCGCCGCGCATCCCGCTGACCGAGGCCGACATCCAGGTCTGGCTCGACAAGCGGCGGCCGGGCACATCGCGCTTCGTCACGCAGCGGCAGGAGCCGGACACCGTCAAGATCCTCAGCGGCGTCTTCGAGGGCGTGACCACCGGCACACCGATTTCGATGCTGATCGAGAACGTCGACCAGCGTTCGCGCGACTACGGCGAGGTGAAGGACCAGTTCCGCCCGGGTCACGCCGACTACACCTATCTCGCCAAGTACGGCGTGCGCGACTACCGCGGCGGCGGCCGACAGTCGGCCCGTGAGACCGCGGTGCGCGTGGCCGCCGGCGCCATCGCGCGCAAGGTGCTGGGCGACGGCGTCACCATCCGCGGCGCCGTGGTGCAGGTCGGCACGCACACGATCGATCGTGCCAACTGGGACTGGAGCGCCGTCGCCGACAATCCGTTCTGGTGCCCCGACCGCCAGGCCGTGCAGCGCTGGGAGGGCTACCTCGACTCCGTGCGCAAGGCCGGCTCCTCGGTCGGTGCGATCATCGAGGTCACCGCCAGCGGCGTACCGGTGGGGCTGGGCGCGCCGATCTACGACAAGCTCGACAGCGATATCGCTCGCGCGCTGATGAGCATCAACGCCGTCAAGGCCGTGGAGATCGGCGAGGGTTTCGCCGCCGCCGCCCTGTCGGGTGAAGAGAACGCCGACGAGATGCGCATGCAAGACGGCAAGGTGTCGTTCCTCAGCAACCATGCCGGCGGCATCCTGGGCGGCATCTCGACCGGCCAGGATATCGTTGCGCGCATGGCGGTGAAGCCGACCAGCTCGATCCTGACGCCGGTCAAGAGCGTCGACCGCTTCGGCAACGAGGTCGACCTGCGCACCAAGGGCCGCCATGACCCCTGCGTGGGCTTGCGTGCCGCGCCCGTGGCCGAGGCCATGATCGCCTGCGTACTGGCCGATCATCTGCTGCGCCATCGCGCGCAGTGCGGCGGCTGAGTCCGACATGGCTGCTCGACCACGCCGCCTGGAAGTGCGCCACAGCCAGACCTTCCACATGACCCTGGCCGCTCTCGGCATGACCATGCTGGTCATCGCCGCGATTTTCGGTGCCGCGATCGCGATGGGCGAAGCGCAGATCGGCCAACAGTCCCCCTGGGTGATGGGGCTCTGTGCGGCGGCGATCCTCTACTACGTCGTGCGCTCGATCCTGCGCTTCCGCGACCGCCGCCCCCAGGTCGTGGTCGACCGGGACGGCATCCGGCTGGGCTTCGGCCGCGACCTGCTGGTGCCCTGGGACGTGATCCAGTGGGCCCGCGTGCGCGGCGTCCGGCCCACGCTGCAGATCGGCGTCGACCTCGAGCATTTTTCCAAGGCCCGCGTCTCGCTGTGGAACCTCGACGACAATCTGTCGAGCGTGCCCGGCGCCGGCGCCGCCATTGCCGTGCGCGCCGCCGGCCTCGACACCAGAATGAAGACCGTGCTCGACGCCATCCACGCCTGGAAGCCGTCGCTGCGCCCCCATCGATAGGAGAACGCCATGCCCCAGCCCGATCACCTGTGGAAGCTCGATATCACCGTTGGCGAGCCGACCGAGGAGGACCTGAAGAAGTACTGGGCCAAGTGCGTCGAGAAGCTCGGCATGGTGCCCAACGTCATCCGCGCGGTGTCGCAGAATCCCAAGAAGGCCCGCACCTTCATCGCCATGTACAACGAGCTGATGCTGGGCGACTCGGGCCTCAGCAAGCTCGAGCGCGAGATGATCGCCGTTGTCGTGTCGAGCGCCAACCGCTGCTACTACTGCCTCGTCGCCCACGGTCAGGCCGTGCGTCAGTACTCGGGCGATCCACAGCTGGGCGAGATGATGGTGCTGAACTACCGCGTCGCCGACCTGCCCGCCCGCCAGCGCGCCATGCTCGACTTCGCCTGGAAGCTCACGCTGACCCCGTTCGACGTCGGCGATACCGACCGCGACGGGCTCAAGGCCCACGGCTTCACGCCGCAGGACATCTACGACATCTGCGATGTCATCGCCTTCTTCAATATGTCCAACCGCATGGCGCACGGTTCGGAGATGATCCCCAACGCCGAGTACCATGCGCTGAGCCGCTGACGGAGCAACGTGGCGTCACTCCGCCGGCGCCGGCTGCTGAGGCCTGCGCCGCAGCCAGCGCGCCTCCAGCAGACTGCCCAGGATGCCCTTGGGCAGGAAGATGATGAACATCACCAGCAGCACGCCGTAGACCAGGTTGTCCCAGCCTACGGCCTTGGTGCCGAACGAGATGCGCAAGGTCTCGGCCAGCAGCAGCGTGATCACGGCCCCGGCGGTCGGCCCCAGCGACACGTAGATGCCGCCCACGACCACGGCGAACACCATCTGCAGCGACACCGAGATGCCGCTCACCGTGTCGGGCGAGATGAACATCTGGTACTGGCAGTAGAGCGCGCCGGCGAATGCCGTCATGACGGCGCTCAGCACCGTGATGCGCAGCTTCTCCTTCGTCACGTTCACGCCGGCGGCAGCCGCGGCATCCTCGTCCTCCGAGATCGCCTCCAGCGCAAAGCGGCTCATGCTGCGATCGACCAGGTGCCAGATGTAGAGTCCGGCCGCCCATACCCCCAGCGCGATCAGGTACCAGGTTTCCTTGTCGGTGAACTGCAGCGCCAGGAACGCCGATTCGCCGGCCTTGTGACGCTCCGGCGTATAGCCCAAGGAGCCGCCGGTATAGTCGCGCGTCGCCGTGATCACCTGCAGTACGATGCCGCTCAGCGCCAGGGTCACCAGGGCGAAGTAGTGCCCGGTGATGCGGAAGCGAAAACACGGCCAGCCCACGATCAGCGCCAGTGCGCCGGCCGCCAGCAGCGCAATCGGGATGCCCAGCCACGGCGACAGGCCGACATGGTTCCACAGCAACGCCGTCACGTAGGCGCCGATGCCCATGAAGCCACCGTGGCCCAGCGACACCAGCCCGAAGCGCCCCATCACCGACCACGACGTATAGGCGAATGACCAGATCAGAATCTGGATCATGATGTGCAGCGGGTACGGCGAATGATAGACGAACGGCACCGCCACCAGCACCGCGCCGGCAACCCAGGGGAAGTAGGAACGCATGGTCATGACCGCCGGGCCAGCAGCCCCTGGGGCCGCACGAACATCATCACGATGAAGAAGGCGAAGGCGAGCACGTAGCCCCATTCGAGATCGGAGTAGAGACCGCCGAGCGAGATGATCTCGGCGAAGATGAAGGCGGCCACGAAACCGCCGATCATGTTGCCCAGCCCGCCCAGCACACAGATCATGAAGGTGATCGGCCCGAACGACAGGCCGACGAAGGGGTGCACGTCGTACTGCAGCACCAGCAGGGTGGCCGCCAGCCCGGCCAGCGCGCCGCCGACCGCCGAGGTGACGAAGTAGACGCGCCGGCTGTCGACGCCCATCAGCGGCATGATCTGGCGATCCTGGGCGATGGCACGGATCGCCGTGCCCGTGTAGGTCCGCGTCAGGAACAGGTAGATCACGACCATCGCCACCAGCGCGGCGCCGAACGCCAGCAGGCGGGCGTAGCTGATGTACATTTCGGCGACGTTGATCACCGGCAGGCGGATGCCGGCGTTGCGGAAGTCGATGCCGAACGCCACCGTCGCCGCACTCTGCAGGAAGAACAGCACCCCGCCGGTCGCCAGCAGCTGGTTGATCGGCGCCGCGTTGAGCAGCGGCTCGATCACCAGGTAATGCAGGAGCGCGCCCAGCACCCCCACGCCCGCCACCGCAATCAGGGCCGCCAGCGGGAACGGCAGGTGATAGACCGTGAACAGGAAGTAGAGCGTATACATCCCGATCATGATCAGCTCGGCGTAGCAGATCCACACCACGTCGATGACACCGAAGATCAGGTTGAGGCCGAGCGCCAGCAAGGCCAGCACGCCACCCAGTAGGATGCCGTTGATCAGGGCCTCGAGCAGATAGATGTCGAAAATCTGCATCAACCAATGCTCCTCATACCAACGTCCCGTGCCACCATCGTCATCCCGAGCGCCCCTTCGGCAGGCTCAGGAGAGGGATCTTCCGAGAATGGCGCAAGGTGCGTCACTCGCAGGAGATCCCTCTCCTGAGCCTGCCGAAGGGGCGCTCGGGATGACGGTTGTGGTGGCGTGCCACTGCTCATACGCCCAGGTAGGCTTCGCGAATCGATTTGCTCTCGAGCAGCTCGGCCGCCGTTCCCGCCGCGCGGATGCCACCGGCCTCGAGCAAGTAGGCGCGATCGACGACCTTCAGCACCTGCTGCACGTTCTGCTCGACGATGAGCACGGTCAGCCCGCCGGACCGGATGCGTCGCACCAGGTCGAACACCTGCTGCACGATCACTGGCGCCAGGCCGGCCGACGGCTCGTCGAGCAGCAGCAGCTTGGGCTCCGACATGAGCGCGCGGCCGATGGCGCACATCTGCTGCTCGCCGCCCGACATGGTGCCGGCGAACTGGTTGCGCCGTTCACGCAGGCGCGGGAAGAGGTCGAAGACGAACTCCAGCCGCTGGCGGAACTTGGCGCGCGCCGCCGGCATGAAGGCACCCATGCGCAGATTGTCCTCGACCGTCATGCGCGCGAACAGCCGGCGGTTCTCCGGCACGTGGGCGATGCCGAGCTCGACGATGCGATGCGCCGGAGTCTGCGCCAGGTCGGCCCCCTCGAAGCCGATCATCCCCTGCCCTGGCCGGATCAGGCCGGAGATCACCCGCATCAAGGTCGTCTTGCCGGCACCGTTGGGGCCGATCACGGCCACGGCCTCGCCCAGGCGCACGTCGAGCGAAATGTCGAACAGGGCCTGAAAAGCCCCGTAGCCGGCGCCGACGGATTTCAGTTCCAGCATCGCCCGCCCCGCCTAGCCGCGCGCCGCGGTCATGGCCTGCACGGCCTCGGAGTCGGTGCCGAGATAGACCTCGACCACACGCGGATCGTGCGCCACCGCACTGGGCAGGCCCTCGGCAATCTTCTCGCCGTGGTCGAGCACCATCACGCGATCGACGATCCGCATCAGCACGCCCATGATGTGCTCAACCCAGATGATCGTCATACCCAGTTCCTTGCGGATGCGATCGAGCATGTCGGCCGCCTGATCCATCTCATGCTCATCAAGCCCACTGAGGCTTTCGTCGGCCAGCAGCAGCTTGGGTCCGGTCGCCAGCGCCTTGGCCAGTTCCAGCTTCTTGAGGCCGGCGGCACCCAAGCCGTCGACGGTGGCCCCGCGGTCGCTGGGCAACCCGACCAGCGCCAGCGCCTGTTCGGCGGCGGCGAACGCCTTCGACTGCGAGTGGCTGCCCTGGCCATAGTAGCCGGCCAGGGCCACGTTCTCGAAGATCGACAGCCGGCGGAACGGACGCGGGATCTGGAACGTGCGCCCGATGCCGCGGTTGATGATGCTGTGCGGCGATACCCCGGCGATCTCGCGGCCTTCGAAGCGGATCGAGCCCGCTGTCGGCGGCAACGTGCCGGAGAGCATGTTGAAGATGGTGCTCTTGCCTGAGCCGTTGGGGCCGATCAAGCCGAGGATCTCGCCCGGCTCGACCTTGAAGGAGACACCGTTGACCGCCGTGAAGCCGCCGAAGCGCTTCACCAGTCCTTCGACGTTCAGCACGCAGGCCTCATATCATCAGAGACAAGCTCACCATGAAGCCCTTACTTCGCGGCGTAAGGTGACGATGCCGGCAGCGGCAGGACGGGTTCACGCAGCTGCAGGCTCTTGGGCCACACGACATAGGCGTTGTCGTCGACGTACTGCGTGATCACCGGGAAGGCGCGCGCGTTCTGCCCGGCCATCGCGCCCTCGCCTTCGAACTTCACGCCGAAGCCGAGCATGGAGCCGCCTTCCGGCAAGTCGACCTCGAGTGCCGCCTTGCGCAGCGCCTCGGCGTCGATGCCGCCGTACTTCTTGATTGCCTTGGGCAGCACCTCGGTCAGCAGCACATAAGTGTTGCTCGCCGCCATGCCGACATGGGCCGACCTGATGGTGGTGCCCGGCTTCGCCTTCTCGTACTCGTCACCGATCATCTTGACGAACGGCGGCAACGCCGGCGCCAGCGCGTTCTCCTTGGTGAGCCAGATCGAGATCGGATCGACGTTGAAGACGTAGTTGACGTCGTTGCCCAGCGATTCCTTCAACTTGGCATAGACGCCGTAGCCGGCGCCGTGTCCGACCAGGGCGCTGAAGCGGAAGCCCTGCTCGCGCGACTGGCGCAGGAACAGCGTGATGTCGGGGTTGTAGCCGGTGTGGAACAGTACGTCGGGACGGGCACGCTTCAGCTTGGTCACCAGCGCCGACAGATCGGGTGCCGTGGCCGAGTAGCCCTCCTTCAGCACGACGTTGAAGCCGGCCTTCTTGGCGCCTTCCTCATTGCCCTTCGAGACGTCGACGCCGTACGAGCCGTCCTCATGGATGATGGCGACGCGCAGGTCCTTGGGCTCCTTGCCGAACTTCGCCTTGGCGTTCTGGGCGATGAAGTCCGTCGACATCAGGCCGAACTGCCGGCCGCTGGGCTGCGGCCGGAACACGTATTTCAGATTGCGGTTTTCCAGCACGGCCGAGGAGATGCAGGTCGTGATCCACATGAACTTCTTCAGCTGCTCGGCCCGCGCCGCCACCGGCACGCACTGAGCCGACGAGAAGAAGCCCAGCAGCATGTCGACCTTTTCCTGCTCGGCCAGGCGCACTGCCTCGTTGATCGCCACATCGGGCTTGCTCTGGGCGTCGGCGTAGACGGCCTCGATCTGGTAGCCCTCGACCCCGCCCTGCTTGATGAAGTGGTCGATCATGATCTTGGCGCCGAGCGCATGCAGGTCGGAACCGCCGCCGGCCAATGGCCCGGTATAGTCGTAGACGACGCCGATCTTGAACTTCTTGGCCTGCGCATGGACCGCCGGCGCTGCCGCCGTCATCGCGATCGCCGCAACCACACCACACGCAGCGCGCGCCAGGGCACGTAGCGACATCACACCCTCCCGAAATGAAGCCTTGGTTTTTCTTGGCGGCGATCACACGGGCAACCTGCCCCCTTGTCAAGGGGTCGGCCTCTCGAATCGTTGACGGCTCGCCATGGTGCGCGCGCTTTCGATGCCTCATCATGCGGTGCAACAACACCGGGGGAAACGACATGGGCCGCAAGATCCTGTTCATCACGACCGATCAGCAGCGCTACGACGCTTTGGGCTGCAACGGCGGCAGGGTGGCGCGCACGCCGGTGGTCGATCGCTGGGCCGCCGAGGGCATCCGCTACACCCGGGCGCATGCGCAGAGCGTGGTCTGCATGCCGGCGCGTGCCACCATGGTCACCGGCCAATACGTGCGCACGCACGGTGTCTGGATGAACGGCGTGCCGCTGCCCGACGACGCGCCCAGCGTCGCGCGCTACCTGCAGGAGGCGGCAGGCTACCGCACGGCGCTGTTCGGCAAGGCGCATTTCGAACCGTTCCTCGACATCGAGCGTCGCTTCTACGAGAACCGCATGGCCGGTCTGGGCGAGACCGGTCCCCATCGCGGCTTCGAGCACATGGAGCTTGCAGCTCATACCGGACGCGGCTTCCTGCATTACCCGCTGTGGCTGGCCAAGACGCATCCCGATGCCGTTGCCGGCTTCTATCCCTTGCTCAAGCTGCCCAGCTTCGAGCAGAACGCTGCCGGCGGCGGTGATACCGGCGCCGTCCAGGTCCAGCACAACGCGATCACGCGCGATCTCTATCACACCGACTGGGTCGCCGAGCGCGCCATCGCCTGGCTGCGATCGCTGCCGGCCGACGCCGACTGGTTCTGCTGGGTGAGCTTTCCCGATCCGCATCATCCGTGGGACCCGCCGCAATCAGAGATCCATCGCCATCGCTGGCAGGATGAAAAGCTGCCGGCCAACTGGCCGGCGACCCGCGCCGATGCCGTGGCGCTGCTGAAGGACAAGCCGCGCCACTGGCTCGACTGGTACGAGGGCCGCCTGGTCAGCAACTTCGAGGCGCCGCCCGATTTCGTGCCCAGCACCGTTACCGCCGACCAGCTGCGCGAGATCAATGCCCTCACCCATGTCGAGAACGAGCTGATCGACGAAGCCTGCGGCCGCGTGTGGGATGCCGTGGCGCAGCGCGGCTGGGGTGACGATACCGATGTAATCTTCACTACGGACCATGGCGAACTGCAGGGCGACTACGGACTGCTGTTCAAGGGGCCCTACCACGTCGACTCGCTGATGCGCCTGCCCTTCATCTGGAAGCCGGCCCGCAGCGCCAACGTCGCGCCCGCGACCGTCGACCATCCCGTGGGTCAGATCGACCTGGCGCCGACCTTCTGCGCCATCGCCGGCGTCGAGCGGCCGGACTGGATGCAAAGCCGCGCGTTGCCCGTGAGCGGCAGCGAGGCTGATGCGCAGCGCCGCGAATGCGTCATCACGGAATGGGATTCCGCCTTCAAAGGCATCACCATGCACCTGCGCACGATCTACCGCGACGGGCTGGTGTGCACGGTCTACGAAAAGAGCACGCTCTATGACGGCGACGGTTCGGTGGGAGAACTCTACGACTGCCGCAACGACCCGCTGCAGCGCCGCAACCTCTGGCATGACGCGGCCTGGCAGTCGCGCAAGGCCGATCTGATCGCCGATCTCTACGCCCGGCTGCCGCCGGAGCGCTCGCCGAAACTGCAGGCAGTGGCGAGCGTGTAGTTTTCTCTCCCAACGTAGTTGGGGGAGGTGGCCGAAGGCCGGAGGGGCCCCCTCGCGGTCTCAGTTACCAGGACCACGTGCGGGTCCCCTCCGCCCCTTCGGGGCACCTCCCCACTACGTGGGGAGGGGCATATATTACAGGCCGTCGAGGACCGAGCCGATGCCTTCCGCGACGCTGCCGACGGCGTCAACGACGGCTTCCGCCGCGCTGCCGACCGCATTGAGCGCACCGCTCACCACATCGCCGGCACCGTCCGTGGTTGCCGCTTCGACAACCAACATGCCGGCATCGATGGCATCGACGGGAGAGCCCGAGTCGGCCGGCCTGGCCGCCTGCTGCTGCGCGACGGCCTGAGCCTTCGCTTGCTCGATCGCTGCCAGGTCTTCCGGACCCATGGATGTCACCTCAGCCAAGTGATTGCTTCCTCATGCTCGTCCTATGTGGCGGGCGTGTGGCATACGGCCTCGACGTTGTTTCCGTCGGGGTCCAGGACAAACGCGCCGTAATAGTCGGCATGATAGTGCGGCCGAACGCCCGGGCCGCCATTGTCCTTGCCGCCGGCCGCGAGCCCCGCCCGATGGAAGGCGTCCACCGTGCCGCGGTCCTTGGCAAGCAGCGCCAAATGCGTCGGCCCCGACACCGCGCCGGTGCCCGCCGGCGGCTGCACGATCCACCAGTCGACCTTCCGGCTGCCGTCCGGCCGGGTCCAGCCGAAGCCCGCGATCTTGGCGCCCTCGTGCTCGAAGTCGACCATCAGGCTGTAGGACAGTGGCGCCAAAGCCGTCACATAGAACGCCTTCGATCGGGCGTAGTCTGAAACACGCAGAGTCATGTGGTCGAGCACGGTGAACCTCCGATCAGGCGTCGCCGGTCGCGATCGTGCCCGCGGCGGCGAGCCGGGTGATGTCGGGGTCAGCATACCCCAGTTCATGCAGCACTTCGCGCGTGTGCTGGCCCACGATCGACGGCGGATCACGGTCCTTGCCCAAGACCCGGCCATCCAGTCGCAGGGGCAGCAGCGGCAGGCGCGCGACGACATCGCCCGGCAACAGCGTGGGCGCGAGTTGGCCACTGGCAGCCAGATGCGGATCGTCCAGCAGGTCTTCCGGTCGCGCCACCCGCGCGTAGGAGATGTCGGCCTGCTCGGCCAGCCGTTCGATCTCGGCGATCGGCCGCGCCGCCATCGTCTGGCGCAGGATGGGCAGCAGCCAGGGCCGCGCGGCGATGCGGTCGTTGTTGGTGGCCAGGCGCGCATCGTCCTTCAGGTCCGCAAGACCGAACACGTCGATGAAGCGGCGCCACTGGCCGTCGCTGGTGACGCCGATGAAGATCTGCGCCCCGTCGGCGGTATCCATCGGCTCGTAGATCGCCCACGACGAAATGCGCTCGGGCATGGGCGGTACCGGTCGCTGCATGACCGCCGAGGCCGCGAGGTGCGTTCCCATCAGCAGCACCACGGACTCGAAGAGTGCGCTTTCGACATGGCCGCCCCGGCCGGTGCGGTCACGCTCGCGCAGCTTCAGAAGCACGCCCAGGGCGCCGTAGGTGCCGCCCATGATGTCGATGACCGAGGCGCCGGCGCGCAACGGCTTGCCGGTCGGCCCGGTCATGTAGGCAAGCCCGCCCATCATCTGCACCACCTCGTCGAGCGCCGCGCGGTGTTCGTACGGACCGGCGAGAAAGCCCTTCAAGGCGCAGTAGATCAGTCGCGGATTGAGTTCGGCGCAGCGCTGCAGTCCATAACCGCGCTTGGTCATGGTGCCGGGCGCGAAATTCTCGATCAGCACGTCGGCGCGACGCACCAGCTCGTCCACCGCGGCACGGCCGTCCGCTGTCGCGACATCGACGGCGATGGCGCGCTTGTTGCGGTTCAGGAATCCGAAGAAGCCGACACCGAAGCCCTTCAGACGGCGCGTGCGATCACCGTCGACCGGCTCGACCTTGACGACGTCGGCACCGAGATCGGCCAGCACCATCCCGCACGTCGGCCCCATCACCGTATGCGAAAACTCCACCACGCGAACGCCGCTCAGCGGCAACGGACTGAGCGTCATCGACTGTCCTTGTGTTGGTACTGATGCGGAGCGATTGATCGGACGGGCGGCAGAATGGGCAGATACGGCCAGAAAGTCGCTTTTGCGCATAGTTTCAAGGCAGTATCCGACCCGCCTGTCACGGCCAGGTGCGCGGCAGATAGTGGCCAGTTACGGCCAGAAAGTCCTTCCATAGCTCGAACCCCGACGACAGGCGCAACTCCCCGTCTATGTCATACTAAATTCTCAGACAGAGATCAAGAACAAAATGGCAACTTTGTGCTTGAATGAATGCGGCCGTGAGTTATGCGGTCATTTTTGAAACTGTCTCTTGAACCTTAAAACCCAGTCATAGGGCTCTTGAGTCCTGCGTGTGCGACCACGTCTCAAAGACAGACTCGATTTCCGTTCGTCCACCGGACACATAGCGCAGGAGCGCTCCATCCTGACCGTGAGGATACCCAAGAAGGTTCCCCATGACGTTGCGGGCGGCATTCTCATCACGGGAGTCAGTTGCTGGCCACTTTTCTAGAATTTCCTTCAACTCCAAACGATCGATGCCGATCAGCGTATGGAACTCCCAATCCTCGAAAAACGGACCTTCGATAGCAGCAACCAGGCAGTTGCGAACGACTTCTATCTGATGTTCGGTTAATGTGTTTGTGGCCATGCGGATCCTACCTCACGTGGTGGCGACATCGCGCGAGACCCAGTACCGCCGACGTCGAGAATCTTCGCAAGCTGTAAAGAATACCGGAAGTGCATCACTCCTGCAGCACACTCCAGGCGAGGCGCCGCTTGGGCGCTACGCACAATCGAAACGAAATCGTTTTTTGTCCCGCAGGTAGAGTTGTAGGAGAGGACCCGACACCCAACAGCAGCGAGAAGTCGTGGGAAGGCGTTATGAGCTACGCACCGAGGATCGTACTGCAACTGCCCCTCTCTGACCCTGCCTTGTTGGTATCTTTCGTGGAAGCATGCATTCGCGACAAGGTGGGTTTGATCGCGGTCGTTGGCGATGGCTGCAGCGAGATACATGATCTGATTGACGAACTCGTCGTGGGAGACGGCAGCGACGAGAGCCGTTTCATCATGACGAGCTTCCACTCCGACGAAACGGTACAGCAGGTCTTCGAGTTCGTGTCCGCATGGCAAACCGAAAGAAGTGAGGCGGTCGAATTGGTCAAGCTGTAGTGCAAGCGGAGGGCTAATGCAGAGGTCGGCGCTTCGCGCCGAGGCGGGCCAGAGGCCCGCGCTCCCAGGTCGAAGCTATCGCAGCGTACGCCCCGGCATACGGGCGTAGAGTTCGGCAATCGTCGCGATCGCCGTTTCGGCTTCGCGACGGTCGGGTGTCTCGTCGGCGATGCCGTAACCGAACATCTCGCTGCCGCCGGTCTGCTGAACGACAATGCCGTCCGGTCGGGGCAGTACCGAGACGTGGTGATAGTAGAGGCCGTAGCGCACCTCGGGCTGCGGCGCGAGCCACGTGATCTGGCCGCGCACCGGCGTGATCGTCTCGTCCTTCCACAGCGCCCGTGCACCGTAACCGGTGCAATTCACCACCACCGGTTCGCGCAACCGCCCGAGATCGGCCGGCGTGTGAAAGGTCATGGTCTCGATCCGACCGCCTTCGAGCAGGAAATCGGTGGTCAGCTGGTGCGCCAGCGCCGCGACGTTGAACTGCATGGAGGTGCCATGGCGCACACGCGCCACCGGAAACGGATTCTCGGCGGCGGACAGTTCGCGATAGCGCGGCACCATGTCGAGCAGACGACCCCCGTAGCCGGCGAAATGGACCGCTTCCGCCTGTGGCGTCGACGGCTCCACCGGCGCCGGCGCGTTGTCCAGCAGGACGAAGCGATCGCTCCACGACACCGGTTCGCCCGGCAGGCCGACATAGGTCTGATAGATGCCGTAGGACGTCCGCGCCATCTCCTCCCACAGCGCCGGAAAATCCGGCGCCACCTTGTCGGCGGCGGCGATGCGCGAGTCGGGCGACCAGGTGCCGGTCGCGCGCGCCGAGCGCGTCTGCGGCGTGCGCTCCTGGGTGTAGATCGTCACGCGCGCACCGGCACGCCGCAGCAGGAGCGCTGACGTCAGGCCCAGGGCGCCGCAGCCGATGACCGCGATGTTTCGCGTCCCGCCTTCCAGCGCGCGGCGTGCCGCGATGGTGCTGGAGCCCCAGGCGAGCGACCAGCCGCTGCCGCCGTGGCCATAGTTGTGGACCACCCGCTTGTTCGCCACCGTTTCGACATCCAGACGCGGCCCGGCGGCGCGGAAGGGCCGCAGGCAGACAGTAATGCGTGTGATGCGCTCGGCCTGCATGCGCAGTGGCGCCAGCGGTGGAATGGACGATGTGCCCGTCGCGCTGCAACCCACAAGGCTTGCCGCGCCAAGGCTGCTCAGGCCCATCATGACAGCCCGCCGACTGCTCTTCGCTGCCTCGGTCACGCCACCCTCATTGTGATCTCGGTGAGGCGCGACCCTACCACTCCCCATTCGCCATGCCAGGTGAAAGCGTTTGCAAGAATGATGCAATTACGGCGGCGATATCTCTGCAAGGATCGGCACACAAGCGCTGCCTTGGGGCGCATCCCTCGTTGCTCACCCGCTGGGACCGGACAGATTGATCTGCCTGCGGCCTACAACGGATGGATCCATCGAAACGGAAGCTCGCGAGGAGCACGCCGCGCAGGTCGTGGCCAGGGAAGTAGCGTGGAACTATGGCGCAGCCGTTTTTGGCAGACGCTCGTTGAGTAATCCGTATATGCGCTTGGCGGCACCCACGCTGTCCGGCACGCCAGAGATCACAAGGGTGATGAGGTCGCTACCACGTCGGATGAGTATCATCGGGCCCACGGACGTTGCCTGATCTCCAAGACCAGCAAGCTCTCCCATCACTTTTTCCAGCTGCGGTTTCGCAAGGCCAACGCCAGCCATGCCGGCGACGCCGTCTCCCCAATTCAGCTGCACCTCTGCATAGGCGCCGCCGATTTCTCCCCCTGCGGTTTCGTAAGTACACTTGGTCTGCCCGCCTCGGTCATCGGCCGATGCGGCAACCGGCCTGCCGAGAATGGCACTCATATCCGCCGCTGGGACAAGACTGCACGCGGTCGGTGCACCGAAGGCCTGACTACTGAGAAGACCAGTAAGGATTGCGACGGCCGGAACAATGCGCATGAGACGGTGGCTCCTGTCCGATGGCATTACATTTAGAGGCAGCGCCTCACAGGCGCAATCTGATGGATCATGCTGCAGAGTCACGCTGCTGTACCGACCAGCGCTGATTTTTCCCGATCGGCAGCATAGGCAAGGCAGACTCGAATGTCCTCACGCTGGAGGTTTGGATAGTCCGCGAGAATCTCATCCTCTGACATTCCGGACGCCAACCAACCCAGAACATCGTACACAGTGATTTGCAAGTCGCACACACGGGCGGCCGCCACGCTTGCCGGCTTCCATCGTGATGCGCGCGCGATAGTCCATCGCGCCGACTTCGCCAGTGCCGTTTGCAAGGCCTTGGCGCAGCGGATGTTCAGGAGGGCGGCAAGCTTGGTAAATCCCCGAACCATTCATGCGCCCATTTGAACAGCGGCACGGTGGCAGCTTCGGCAAGCGCCACGTCGGCGAAGCCGGTGCCCACGAAAAACGCTTCCTGTTTGGGCACCCCGTGATTACGCAGCAACCTGAGCACCGCTTCGGCACGCGGATCGCGACGGCCTCCTGATGCGGGCTCGGCAATGCCGATCGCCGCCACCTTGTCGTCCAGGGCGCTATTGAGTTGGGCGCACATCGCCGCGCATGCCTCTTCATCCAGCACGCCGTGCAGCAGCAGATCGGCGAGCAGGAACAGGCGACCGCCGAAGCGAGCGATCTTGGCCGCCATCTCCGGCCGCGGCTCGGCGCGAAGGCCGGTGTCCCCTTCCCGCTTCACACGCGCCACCAGACCCAACGGCAGCACCGCCGTCGACAGGTAGCTGCCGGTATCCAGGATGACGGCCGTGAGCTCGCGATAGGTAATGCCCAGTCTCTCGGCACGGTCCAGCCGCATCCGGGCCACCTCCGGCTTGGGCTGCTTCCAGGCCTTGGCGATCGCCCGCCGCCACGTCCAGGCTTCCCACGACATGTCGAAGGGCGGACCGCCGTTGTGGCCGATCCCCGGCCGCCGCAGCAGCATCTCGACTTGTGGCGCATAGGCACGCCGCTCGTAACGATCACCCATGGAGGCTCCCGGTCTCCCGATTTCTGCCTGAAAAATAAGCAAATTGTGTGCCAACACTACGCCTACGCCACGGATCATGCAGCAGTGAATGCCTTGGTCCATGGGTCGGACGCAGCGCGCTCGCGGGCCGCGGGCTCGGCTTCGTACCGGAAGACGTCTTCCTGCCTCATACCTGCCAAGGGCCGGCCCAATTGGTCGTGTTGGATCCTTGCGGTACCGTCTCCCCAAAGCCGACAATCTTGCGAAGGAAGGAATTGCTTTGACCATCCGCTCGAAACTGCTTGTCGCCGGTGGCTTGGCCGTTGCGACGCTCGCCGCCGCAGGCTGCCAACCCGCGTCTTCGCGTCCTGATACAGGCAGCTCGACGGCGATCTGCAAGCGCGACGCGGCCGAGGCGCTCACCGGCAAGGACCGTATCACCGACGACCAGGCGAAGCAGATCACCGGCGCCTCAATCGTGCGTCAGATCCGTCCGGGCCAAGGGGTGACCATGGACTATCGGCAAGAGCGCGTGACGATCGAAACCGATCCTCGGACCGGGAAGATCGTCCGCGCGTTTTGTGGCTAGAACGGATTCCGGTCGATCGGAGCCTGGGAGCGCGGGCGTCTCGCCCGCTCATGTCAGGCCGCGCTTTGCTTCAACCCCGATGCGGGCGGGACGCCCGCGCTCCCAGGACTATGTCCGAGAGGAGTGGTCGGCAGACATTCCGCTTGACGATGAATGTGGGTAGCGACAGTGTCGAAAGGCATGCTCAGGAACCAGAACCTTTGTGACCGACGCCGACGTCGCTGCACCCAGCGGCGGCTCTTCGGGCTGCGCGTCGATCAGCGTCCGTCCGTGTGGTGACCTCAGCGTAGGTCCCACCCGCCGGAGCGGCCCCGGCCCGCGTTCCTGAACCCCCGCAGCCCCCGGCTCCGGGGGTTTTGTTTTGCCCAAACCCCGGAAGGATACCACCATGAGCATTCGCGTCGGCATTGTCGGGATCAGCGGTTTTGGCGGTGGCGAGGCAATGCGCCTGGTCGCGAGCCACCCCGCTTTCGAACTCATCTACGCCGCAGGCGAGGGCAGCGCCGGCAGCCGCTTGGTGGACCGCTTTCCCGGTGTGCCGGCCAAGCTGGCCGACCTGGTGATCGAGAAGTGGGACCCTGCGACCCTGCCCAAGCTCGACGTGCTGTTCGCGTCGCTGCCCACGGGCGCCTCGGCCGAGGCGCTGGCGCGCGTCTCCAAGGACGTGAAGATCGTCGACATCGGCGGCGACCACCGCTACGTTGAGGGTTGGGCGTACGGCCTGGCCGATGTCTGGCCAAGCCAGATCGAGGGTCAGAGCCGCGTCGCCAACCCCGGCTGCTTCCCCGCGGCGACACTGAACGCGCTGGCGCCGTTGCTGGCCAACAAGCTGATCGAGCCTGGCAACATCGTGATCGACGCCAAGACCGGCATCTCCGGTGCCGGCCGGGGCGGCGCCGATAGCAAGTTCGGCTACGCCGAGAGCAACGAGAACCTGGTGCCCTACGGTCTGCTCAAGCACGTCCACATGCCCGAGATGGCCAAGACCATCGAGCGGCTGAGCGGCGGCAGCGCGGCCGGGCTGGTGTTCACGCCGCACCTGGTGCCGATGACCCGCGGCGTACTCGCCACCATGTACTGCCGCGGCCGCGCCACCACGGAGCAGTGCCTGGACGCGGCCCGGCGCTTCTACGCCGGGCGGGCGTTCGTCCGCGTGACCGACAAGCCGCCGCAGACCAAGTGGGCTACCGGCTCGAACCTCGCGTTTGTCAGCTATGCGGCCGATCCGGAGCGCAACTTGGTGATCGCGATGGGCGTGGTCGACAATCTCGGCAAGGGAGCCGCCGGCCAGGCGGTGCAGAATGCGAACCTGATCTGCGGCCTGCCAGAAACCGCGGGGCTGGACGGCGCGCCTGTCTGGCCATGATCAAGGCGGGCCTCCGGGCAGCCGCAATGAAGGAGCCGGAGGTCATGGTCTATCTGAAGACGGTCGGGGTGAGCACCTCCGATCGGCCGTTGCGCAAGGTGGCGCCGCTGGCCTTAGACAGCAGCGCCTGTTTCCATCAAGAAGTGAACCACCCTCGATCCCCTGTCGCATTCACACATCTGATCGCGATTTCGCTGTCATCGCGAGCGAAGCGAGCCCTGGGAGCGCGGGCGTCCCGCCCGCTCATGTCAGGCGGAAGCAAAGCTTTCGCCCTGATGCGGGCGGGACGCCCGCGCTCCCAGGAATGATCCGATCGATCGTTGGCCCCGCCCTCACGGACCGGAAAGAACCGGCTTTGCGGGCGATGCCAGAGTCACCAGATCGCTTTCGTCCTTCAAACCCACGCCCGTGATACCGCGACGCAAGGCTTCGCCCATTAGCCAGTCGAGCTTGAAAGCCGCCCGCTCGTGGGACAGCCCTTCCGGCCGGATGTTGGAGATACAGTTGCGCTCCGCATCGGTGCGACCCGGCGCCGGCGCGATCGTGAGATAGACGCCGAGGCTGTCGGGTGATGACAGTCCCGGACGCTCGCCGATGAGCACGGCGACGGCACGTGCCTTCAGGCGCGCACCGATGTCGTCGCCCAGCGCCACCCGGCCCAGGCGGGCGATCACAACGGGCGCCAGGCGCAGGCCGCGCGCATCAGCATGTCGCTTGAAGGCGTCCAGAAACGGCGCGACCTGAAGATGGATCGCCGCGGACGACAGGCCGTCGGTCACAACGATCGCCAGGTCGCAGAGGGGATGGTTCAGCCGCTGCAGATCATCGATGGACGTGTCGTGCAGCCGCCGGCCGAGATCAGGACGGCGCAGATAGTCGCTGCGCGACTCGGCGGCACTTGCCACACACACCGTCGACAATCCCAGCGCACGGATCTGCGTCTCGACCGCCGCGATGTCGAAGGGCGCGTGAACCGCGTCGCGCGCCCTGGCATGGGCCAGGGCGAAGTTCAGCACTTCCCGTGTCGGCAGGCTGGCGCCGACCCGGCCGAGCGCGATGCGCGCCGGCGTGAACGCCGCCAGCTTGCGCAGCGGATCCGGCGCGACCGTCATGCCGCGATCTCCTGCGCGAAGCCCAGCAGCGGGTGCGAGCTGCCCGGGTTCAGCAGACGGCCATCATCGCCGATGATGCCGACATCCCGGAGCCAGGCCGCGAACTCCGGCGCCGGTTTCAGGCCCAGCAGATCGCGCACATAGAGCGCATCGTGGAACGAGGTGGATTGGTAGTTCAGCATCACGTCGTCAGCGCCCGGGACGCCGATGATGTAGTTCACGCCTGATGTAGCGAGCAGCGTGAGCAAGGTGTCCATATCGTCCTGGTCGGCCTCGGCGTGGTTGGTGTAGCAGACGTCACAGCCGATCGGCAGGCCCAGCAGCTTGCCGCAGAAATGATCCTCCAGGCCGGCGCGGATGATCTGCTTGCCGTCGTAGAGGTATTCCGGCCCGATGAAGCCGACCACGGTGTTGACCAGCAACGGCTCGAAGGCGCGGCAGACCGCATAGGCCCGCGCCTCGCAGGTCTGCTGATCGACGCCGTGATGCGCGCCGGCGGAGAGCGCGGTGCCCTGCCCGGTCTCGAAGTACATCACGTTGTCGCCCACCGTCCCGCGCTTCAGCGCACGGGCCGCCTGCATGCCCTCCTTCAGGAGCGCCAAGGTCACGCCGAACGAGGCATTCGCCTTCTCCGTGCCCGCGACCGACTGGAAGACGAGATCGACCGGCACACCCTGCTCGATCAGGTCGATGGTCGTCGTGACGTGGGTCAGCACGCAGCTCTGTGTCGGGATCTTGTAGCGCGCGATCAGCGTGTCGAGCAGATCCGAGATCCGCGCCAGCACGGGGATGCTGTCGGACGCCGGGTTGACGCCGATGACGGCATCGCCGCAGCCGCACAGCAGGCCATCCAAGGTGGCGGCGGCAATGCCGGCGAGATCGTCGGTCGGATGGTTGGGCTGCAGGCGCACGGCCATGACGCCGGCCTCGCCGATGGTGTTGCGAAAGCGCGTCACGACACGGCGCTTGCTTGCGGCGAGGATCAAGTCCTGGTTGCGCATCAGCTTGGACACGGCCGCCGCCATCTCCGGCGTGATACCGGGCGCGATGCCGGCCAGAACGCGCGCATCGCAGGCGTCCGACAACAGGAAGTCGCGAAAGCCGCCGACGGTCAGATGGGCAACAGTGGCGAAGGCTTCCGCATCGTGCGTATCGACGATGAGTCGCGTGACCTCATCGGTCTCGTAGGGAATGACCACCTCGTTGAGGAAGGTCTGCAGCGGCAGTTCGGCCAGGCACATGCGCGCCGCCACGCTCTCCTCGGCGGAAGCCGCGGCAATGCCGGCCAGGTGATCGCCGGAGCGTATCGGTGTCGCTTTCGCGAGCACGTCCTTGAGATCCCTGAACGTCCATGTCGTGGCACCGACCTGATGACGATAGGGCATCGCGACCTTCTACCATTTGCACCGGAAATCTGCGATCACCATCATGATCACAGCAGGTTCCGATCTCGTCAATGCAGGGCACCAGGTGTCGATACGGATGCGGTGCCGCAGAGGACGGGTCGGACCGCGTCGCTCCAGCGACGCCCCTCCGGCGAAAGCGAATGCTTTCGCCGGAGCGCACAGCGCCGGATCATCAGCGCCGCTGGAGCGGCGCGGTCCCAGCCGTCACCAGCACTACCTTCACTGACCTGACGACTAACGTCACGTCGGCAGGCTCAATCTTGTGCGCAGCGCCTCGCGAATATGCAGGCGGGCGGCCTGCTCGGCTGCTTCCGGATCGCGCCGTGCGATGGCATCGACGATCGCGGCGTGCTCGCGGCGGGCGGTTTCGGGTCGCTTGGGCGCGGTGAACGTCGTCACGCGCAACAGCGCGATTGCGTCCTGAAGTTCGCCCAGCGCCTGCTGGAGATAGCGGTTGCCCGCCGCCTCCACGATGGCGGCATGGAAGTCGCGATTGACGGCGGCCATGCGCAGCGGATCGGTCCGCGCCGCGACGAACGCATCGAGCATGGCCTTCAGTGCTTCCAGCTCCGGCTCGGCGGCGCGTTGGGCTGCCATGCGCGCCGCCGCGCCTTCGAGGATCTCGCGCATGGCGTAGAGTTCGAGAACCTGCGACCGGTCGAGAATCGCCACGACGAGGCCCCGGCCGCCGGCCGCCACCGCGAGGCCGCGCCCCACCAACCGTCCCAACGCCTCGCGCACCGGCGTGCGGCTGATGCCCAGCTCGGCGGCGATTTCAGCTTCGCGCAGCCGATCGCCCGGCCGGTAGCGGCCCGACTGCAGCGCCGCGCACAGCGCCCGGTAGGCCCCCTCGCCCCGCAACTCGTCGCGCCCGATGTCCGTTACCAGCTGGCTCACCGGCCTCTCCTTGCGTCGACCTGGCCAGTGATGCGATTCGTCGCGTGCCGTCGATATTGCATACTATTGTATACCATAGTATCCAATGCACGAACAGCTGATACGGAGACCTGGGATGTCGGACATCGCGTGCGATGTACTGGTGGTGGGCGCCGGCAACGCGGCCGCCTGTGCGGCGCTGGCCGCGCGCGAGCACGGCGCCAGCGTGGTGATGCTGGAAGCCGCGCCCGAGGATGATTCGGGCGGCAACAGCCGCTACACCGCCGGCGCCATGCGCGTGGTGTTCAACGGCGTCGATGATCTGGCCCAGCTCTACGACCTGACCGACGAGGAAAAGCGCGACGTCGATTTCGGGACCTACACCGCCGACCAGTATCTCGATGACCTGATGCGGGTCACGCAGTACCGCAGCGACCCGGAACTGGCCGAGATGCTGGTCGAGCAGAGCTTCCCCACCATGCGCTGGATGCGCAGCAAGGGCGTGCGCTTCCAGCCCAGCTACGGGCGCCAGGCGTTCAAGGTCGACGGCAAGTTCAAGTTCTGGGGCGGGCTTGCGGTCGAGGCGTGGGGCGGCGGCCCGGGCCTGGTCGAGCTCGAGCACAAGGCCTGCAAGCAGCAAGGCATCGACCTGCGCTACGAGACGGCAGCCGCCAACCTGATCGAACAGGATGGCGTCGTGCTGGGCGCCGTGGCGCGCCATAAGGGCAAGCGCTTCGAGATCCGCGCCAAGGCGACGGTGCTGGCCTGCGGCGGTTTCGAGTCCAACACCGAGATGCGCACCCGCTATCTCGGGCCGACCTGGGATCTCGCCAAGGTGCGCGGCACGCGCTTCAACACCGGCGCCGGCATCCGCATGGCGCTCGACATCGGCGCCCAGCCGCACGGGCACTGGTCGGGCTGCCACGCCGTGGGCTGGGACCTCAACGCGCCGCCGTTCGGCGACCTGGAGGTCGGCGACAATTTCCAGAAGCACTCCTATCCGCTGGGCATCATGGTCAACGCCAGGGGCGAGCGCTTCGTCGACGAGGGCGCCGACTTCCGCAACTACACGTACGCCAAGTATGGCGGCGTGATCCTGTCGCAGCCCGAGCAGTTCGCCTGGCAGATCTTCGACGCCAAGGTGATCGACAAGCTGCGCGACGAGTACCGCATCCGCCGCATGACCAAGGTGCGTGCCGACACGCTCGAGGAGCTGGTGAAGAAGCTCGAAGGTGTCGATGCGGCGCGCTGCCTGGAGACCATCAAGGCGTACAACGCCGCGGTGATGACCGATGTGCCCTTCAATCCCGCCGTCAAGGACGGCCGCGGCACGCGCGGGCTCGTGGTACCCAAGACCAACTGGGCCAACGTGATCGACACGGCGCCGTTCGAGGCCTACGCCGTCACGTGCGGCATCACCTTCACCTTCGGCGGCCTGAAGGTCGATACCGGTTGCCAGGTGCAGCACACCGACGGCGCCGGCATCCCCGGCCTCTATGCCGCCGGTGAGCTGGTGGGCGGCCTGTTCTACCACAACTATCCCGGCGGCACCGGCCTGGTGTCCGGCGCCGTGCTGGGCAAGATCGCCGGCGACAGCGCCGGCCGCGCGGTGACTGCGCGGTAGAACAGGGACGCGGAATGGTGGAATCCTGCCCCAGTTTCATTCCTGGGTGCGCGGGCCTCCGGCCCGCTCATGTCAGATGAAAGCAAAGCCCTCGCCTTGATGCGGGCGGGACGCCCGCGCTCCCAGGAATGAAACAGGGGAGGAAGCATGAACGGCAACATTCTCGCTGACCTGCGTCCCGATCCGGCGGCCGAACGCTTCGAGGATCTGCTGGCGCTGCCTGGCGTGCGCATCGAGCGCATCGTTTCGCTTGGCCAGACAAGCCCGCCCGATTTCTGGTATGACCAGCCGCAGGGCGAATGGGTGCTACTGATCGAGGGCGCCGCCGCGCTGCGCTTTGCCGATGAGGAGTCACCGCGTCGGCTGCAGCCGGGCGACTATCTCTGGATCGCGCCACACCGTCGCCATCGCGTCGACTGGACCGCACCCGATCGCGCCACGGTCTGGCTGGCGGTGCATCTGGACGCGGCGCGCTGAGGTCGGACGATTGGCTGGCACCCCACGGATGGCGAAGGACGAGCGGCGACAGCAGTTGCTGGACGTCGCCTTCGCCATGATCGGCGAAGAAGGAACCGATGCGCTGACCCTGGCGCGCGTGGCCGAGCGAGCGGGCGTTACCAAGCCCATTGCCTATACGCATTTCGGCACACGGGCTGGGCTGTTGAGCGCACTCTATCGTGACTATGACGACCGTCAGACCGAGGCGATGCGCGCGGCACTGGCAGCCAACGCCAGGACCCTGACGGATGCCGTCGCCATCGTTGCGGAAACCTATGTCGATTGCACGGTTTCGGCCGGCCCGGAGGTCAGCGCCATCGCGGCGGCGCTGTCGGGCTCGGAAGAACTGGAAGACGTCCTGCAGGCCTGCCGGCAGAATTTCATGGAGGCCTGCCGCCAGGCCTTCGCGCCGTTCGTGGACCTGCACGGTCCCGCCGGCCGGGCAACCTTGATCGCGCTGATCGGTGTCGCCGACGCCCTGTCCGCCGCCGCCGCCGCCCGGCGGATCTCCCGCGCGCTGGCCATCGAAACGCTGTGCCGGGCCATGAACGGCCTGCTGAGCCATCACAAGAGAGCCAAGTAGCGCCTGGCCGGCGCCGTCCGGCCGGGTTCCGGGGCAGGCAGCAGCGATATTTTCAGACATCCCTCAAGTGAAGGACGTGCCCCGGCGGTCACCGTGAAAGACTCCATGTTCGCTGCCGACGGAGCACAGGATCATGGCCTTTCGCGTCAAAAAAACTGCCCCCGAGGTGAAGGGCAAGTACGCCATCGACTACACCGTCGGCCGTGGTGGCGTGAACGCGCGTGATGACGTGCTTCTGGTTCAGATCTGCCTGAACATCACATACTTCGAACGCAAAGACGGTTACGCCGACCGCTACATGACCTCGCGAGAGGAAAACAAACTCGAGCCTCTGGCCGAGGATGGCATCTGCGGTCCATTGACGATGGGACGCATTCACCAGTTTCAGGTCGACCTGGCGAAAAAAGGCACCAGTAACATGGGTGCCATTCCAGTCAGCATCGACGGCAAGTTCGATGTCAGTCCCGAGCCGGGCGTCGCTCACAAGGGTCCTCACAAGCGGGTCTATGCCTTCGATTCGATGAGCTATGTATTGGAAGACCATGCCGAGGATGAGGCCAAGGCGCACTACGACAACCTGCCCGACACGGCGCCACAACCTCTACGTGCCTCGCTTGCGCAGCCATCCCGTCAATACGCCAAGCGCTTCAAGTGAAACCGCGCGACGATGCGCCTCTTCGGCGCTGAAAACAGGCACAAGATGCCACGCGATGCGCGCGATGCCGGCGGTTGAGCGGTGGCGCGGCGGTAGCAAGATGATGTAGCGTCGCCCCCATAACAATGGGAGGTTGCCTATGCTCACCACGCGTCGCGGCTTCGTTGCCGGTTCCAGTGCGCTGGCCGCCGTTCCCCTGACAGCCGCCCTGCCCGCCGGCGCCCGAGCCCAGGCGAAGTGGCCGACCCAGCCTGTCACCCTGGTGGTGCCTTATGCGGCCGGCGGCGGCGCCGACATCGTGGCACGCGAGCTGGCGCACCTGGTGTCGCCGCGCCTGGGCCAGCCGCTGGTGGTCGACAACAAGGGCGGCGCCGCCGGTGGCATCGGCACGCAGGCGGTCGCCCGCGCCAGGCCCGACGGCAACACGATCCTCTATGCCGTCAGCAGCAACATCGTGCTCAACCCGCACATCCTGAAGAACTTCACCATCAGCACGATCAACGACCTCGTCCCGGTGGTGCAGACCACGGACTACCAGTACGTGCTGGCGGTGCATCCCGACACCAAGGCGAACACGCCCAAGGAACTGGCCGAACTGGCCCGGAAGGAACCGGGCAAGCTGACGTTTTCGTCCTCGGGCGTCGGCGGCAGCAACCATCTGGCCGGCGTGCTGTTCGCGCATGCCGCCGGCGTCGAGCTCACGCACGTGCCCTACAAGGGCACCGGGCCGGCGCTGCTCGACGTGATCAGCGGCGTGATCACCATGAACTTCAGCTCGCTGCCACCGGCCGTCGGCCAGATCAAGGCCGGCAAGCTGAAGGCGCTGGCCGTTACCGGCGATCGGCGGGTGAAATCCCTGCCCGACGTGCCGACCCTGGAGGAAGCCGGCTACAAGGGCCTGGTGGTCAAGGGCTGGCACGGCCTGTTCGTGCCGGCCAAGACACCGGTCGAGGTCATCGACCGCATCGAGCAGGAGACCAAGACGGCGCTGAAGGAAAAGAAGATGGAAGAGGCGCTGGCCAAGGATGGGCTGGAACTGCCACCGGCGACACAGACGCGCGCCCAGTTCGCCGAAGCGGTGCGCCAGGAGCACGACTTCTGGGCCGCCAAGGTCAAGGAACTGAACATCAAGTTCGAGTAGCGCCTGGGAGCGCGGGCGTCCCGCCCGCATCTTAACCCGTGGTGTCGCGCGAACTTGGGCCGTCGACGCTTCGCGCCGATGCGGGCCAGAGGCCCGCGCTCCCAGGGCTTCAGAAGTTCTTGGCGTTGCCCTTCATGACCTTGGCGCGGATGCCGGCACCGGCATTGTCGGTGAAGGTGGCATCTTCACCGACCACTTCCATGGCGTAGCATTCCTTCGGCTCATCCGGGTAGACGAAGCAGATCTTGTCGCCTTCCAGCGACCACTTGCCGGTCGCGAGCTGGCTGTCCACCAGCGACTTCACCGTGCCATCGGCCAGGTAGTAGTCGGCAAATTCCTTGCCCTCGATCTTGCCGACCACCGTGTTGCCCACCAGGGCAGCCCACGCCGCCATGCCGGTGAGCTTTTCGGCCGGCTTCTCCACCGGTTTGTCGGCGGGCTTGTCCGCCGGCGGCGTGGCAGGCGGTGTCTGCTGCGCGAGCAGGATATCGGCGGCGCGTCCAGTCTCCGCCTGCGCCGACGTGGCTGCCAGGGCGATCGCCGTCACGGCGAGCAGAAAGATCTTCTTTGTCACCGCACGCTACCTCGCTCTGGGCGCGGCGCTCGCCGCGCGTGCTCACGCCCGCCGATCGCGGGGCGTGAGCTCACAGCCTCTTTATCCAGCGTGCGCGCAGTCTTGTCACGCCCCTCAATCGTCGCGCTTGGTGCGTTCCATGCGCTCGTGACGTTCCTGGGCTTCGACGCTCAGCGTCGCGATCGGCCGCGCCTCCAGGCGCTTCAGCGAAATCGGCTCGCCGGTTTCTTCGCAGTAGCCGTAAGTATCTTCTTCCAGGCGGCGCAGTGCCGCGTCGATCTTGGAGATGAGCTTGCGATAGCGATCCCGCGTTCTGAGTTCCAGGGCCCTGTCCGTTTCTGCCGTCGCGCGATCTGCCAGATCCGGTTGCGCGAGGCTTTCCTCCGTCATGTTCTGCAGTGTCTGATTTGATTCTTCGAGAAGTTCGCCTTTCCAACTGAGCAGCTTTTGTCGGAAGTATTCCTGCTGCATGGCATTCATGAACGGTTCTTTTTCCGTCGGCCGATAATTCTGCGGCAGCATCATTGCGCAACCCCTCGCATCTACGCTGTACCACGCTGATTGTCGCGGGCCCCAGGGCGGGCGGAGTATTACGGGACCCGCGATGCGGAAACAAGCTTTTCCGTGGCCGTTAGAAGCAGGTTGTAGTGCATCGCAGCAAGACCGCCTAACCGGAATTCATCAAGTCGTAACAAAGGGTTGCCGGCGCGTACCCTTGTCCGGTGGTAACGCTGTGGTGACGCCACGGGGATCGATCAGGCGCGCGCTTCCACGAGGGCCGGAGCAGCAACTGGCATGCCGGCACGACAGGTGTCCCGGACGGCAGTGCGCGCCCGCGCCGTGGCCTCATTCCTTGTACCAGACGACCTGGACGCTCGATGCCAGCAGCGTTCCGTCAGCCCCCCAGAGCTCGACGGTCTGGTCGTGGAAGCCGCCGTTGAAGCGCCGGGAATCGACGACACAGCAAAGCGGTGCGGTGCCCTGGGCCCGCACTTCGTCATCGGTGCCGTTGAAGTAGGTTGTCAGCGACACGGTGCTGCTGGGGATGAACATGCCGCGCACCTGCAGCAGGCGCAGCAGGAACGCGTCGGCCATGGCGGCCAGCGACACGACGTCGAGCGGCCGGTCAGGCAAATCCGACAGCCAGAGGATGGAGCGTGGGTCGGCCGGCACATCGTGGGGTGTCGCACTGATGGCAGGCGTGCCCTCGACGAACCGGAACCGGTAGCGCTGCAGCCAGTTCGACGGCAGGGAGAACACCACCGGCGGCACGGCGTCGGCTGGGGGCACCACAGGCGGCCTCGCGTGGGCGTGCGCCCAGGTCGGGCGCCGGACGCCGCATACGATCGATGCGGTCGCCGCGATCAGGCCGCCCTGCAGCAGGGTCACCGACCAGTGTTGAGTGGACTTGCCGCTGCGCTGTTCGCTGACCACGAGTTCGAACGCACCGCGCGCGATGGCCGCACAGAAATTGACGGTAAGCGCCACCGGACTGCCCAGCCGGCGCGGGTGATCGACGACCGCACGCAGCAGGATCGCCGCGGTGATGCCGCCGAACGGACCGGCGAAGTTCCAGTAGTCCTCCGAGGTGTGTCCGGAAAACCGATCATCGCCGACGGGCACCAGCCGCGTGGCGACATCGAGCGGATGCCCGCCAGTCATGTCGACGCCTACCCTCCACGATCGGCACACAGATACCGCTGTTCGTGCCGTTGCTCACGACACGTGCAGGTACACTATTCTGTGCCGCGATGGAAGGGATCAGGGCTCTTCGAGCACATTGCCGTTGAGGTGCCCGAACATCAGCGCAATGACACCGCCGCTGAAGGCCTGCGCGAAAAAGATCCGCCAATGGCCGCCGATGCCGATCTCGTACACATGCGTGTTGGCGGTGGACGGGTTGCCGCAGGCGGCCTTGATCGCGTTCTTGGCCGCGTTCGACACCACCGGTGTCTGGCCGCCGAAATTCGGCAGATGGCGCAGCGTGGCCAGGCGGTCGTTGATCGCCGGCCGATACTGTTTCAGCGCCAGGTTGCGGCTCTTCTGCTGCGAGAACTTGGTCGTTTCGTACAAGGCCATGCCTGCCCTCCCCGATCCGCCAGTCCATCCGCCGGTGCGGACCGCATGAACAGAACCAGAGGCCGATCACCGGCTCCCACGGCGCAGCACTCTGCCCAACGACCCGCGGGCGGGGTCATTAAGAATTCTTAAATCTGGGATGGCACCGGCCGGCCGCAGTCCTGTCGCATCGGGTACCGCACGGCTTCATCCTGAGGGGCCGGCGCTATTACCCCAACATCAGCCGGCATGCCGGGCGATCGCTTCGGCGCGCTGCCAGTCGGCCGGCGTGTTGATATTGAGAAACGGATCGACGCGCCGCCGCGGCCAGTCGAAGACCGCGGTCTTGCGGGTGGCAGCGAAGCGCTCGATGCTGCGGGTGCCATCCACCGTCACCGCCTGCTCCAGCGATGACAGCAGTTCGGTCGACCACACCGCGATGGCGTGATGCACCCGGCCGCGATAGCGCACGGTGAGGATCTCGGCTTCCGGCACATGCATGTGACCGGCGAGGTAGGCGGTCAGGTCGAGCGGCAGGAACGGCACATCGACCGGTACCGTGAGCAGCCAGGGTGAGAACGGGTGCTGTTGGCGCGCCCAGGCCATCGCCGCCAACACGCCGGCCAGCGGACCGGGGCGGCGACCATCGGGATCGGCGGCAATGGTGTCGCTGACGACCGGCACGTCGAAGCGGTCGAAGCGTGCGGCATCGCCGTGCGTGCTGATCACCAGGCCCGCGACCTGCGGGCGCAGGCGCGACAGCGCATGCGCGATCAAGGGCGTGCCGTGCAAGCGGCGCAGCGGCTTCTCGATGCCGGGACCCAGGCGGCGGCCTTCGCCGCCGGCGAGGACAGCGCCGACCAGGGCGCCGACGCGAATCGGTCGCTCAAGAGGCGGATGAATGCGGGGCATGGCCGATTGTGGGCCGCCCGCCGCCGCGAATGCAAGACTGTGTCGTTCCTCGCCATACCGCGAGGCGGGAATTTCTTGGCGGACCTCGCGGGGCTTGGCAGGATGCCGCCACAAAACCCAGGAGGAACGCCATGGCCGTCACTGCCGAACAGATCGCCGACTATCTGATGGATGTGCGCCGCTCGCGCGTGACGGTCGGCTGGTGGCCCAAGGCCCGCATGCCGGCCGACGAGCGCACCGCCTATGCCGGGCAGGACGCTTACCTCAAGCGCATCGTGGCCGAGGATGGCGATGTCGCGGGCTACAAGATCGGCCTGACGGCACCGGCGATCTGGGAGCAGACAGGATTGCGCAGCCCGGCCTATGGCCCGATCCGGCGCAACCGCGTCTTCGAGCGCGCCGTGACCTTGAAGGCATCGCAGCACACACGGCTGGGGCTGGAACTGGAGATCATCCTCACCGTCAACGCCGACGTGCCGGCGCCAGCATCCGGCAAGCCCTACGACAAGGACAGCATCACACCCTACATCGCCTCGGCGCGCGCCGGCTTCGAACTGATCGAGGACCGCGGTGCCGACTACAGCCGCCTGTCGGCGCTGCACCTGATCATGGATGTGGGCTGGAACTGGGGCTCGCTGCTGGCGGCGGAAAACCCGGACTGGGCCAAGCTCGACCTCGCCAACCTCAAGGGCTCGGTGTCGTTCGACGGCGAGGTGGTGGCCACCGGATCGTCCGGCGACGTGATGGGCCATTGCGTGAACTCGCTGGCCTGGGTCGCCAACAAGCTGGGCGAGCACGGCAAGCAGCTCAAGAAGGGCATGATCGTCTCGACCGGCAGCATGGTGGCCTGCCAGTTCATCCCCGTCGGCACCACCGCGGTCGGCCGCATCGACGGGCTGGGCGAAGTGACGGTGAAATACGAATTCTAGAGCGCTTCACGTTTTGATAGGAGCAGAGAGGCCTGGTCGGCCGCCGCTGTCATCCTGAGCGCAGCGAAGGATCCTGCGGTGTTGGTATAGCCGCTGTCGGCGCTGATGATCACCAGCGCCGACGCTCTTTGAGCGATCCACCGCAAGGTCCTTCGCTGCGCTCAGGACGACAGCAATGGCGATTCCATTACACGATGAACCGCTCTAGCCCGAGGCTTTGGCCGGACACGCGGCGGCCATGCGGTCGAGTTCGGCGGCAAACGTCGCCACGTCGTCGGCCGAGAGCGCAACCGGCGTGGTGCCGTCCAATCCTGCGCCGGGCGCGATGCCATAACCGCCGGCCATCTCGACACGCAGGCCGTTGCCGCCGACCGGGATCAGGGTCAATTGAATCCGCTCCTCGGGCGTTTCGAGTGCGCGCGTACTGAACAAGGATGGACCGATCGGATGCCTGATCCGGCCGGCGACAATGCGCGTATCACTGCTCGAGCGAACGACGAATCCGCTGCGGACCGTGTAGGCCACCAACTGTCGGTGAAGACAGGATGCGTCGACATTGACCACGCCGTGCGCCGCCGTCACGGCTGGCAACGGCGGGCCGGAAACGCAGCCGCCGGCCAGAAGCGCCAGTGTGAGCGTGACGCGCCATCGCATGCCGGTGCCCCTATCCGACCAGCTCCGCCATGACGGCGTCGGGGCGCAGGATGCGGCTGGACAGGCGATGTACGCTCGCGGCGCCCAGCGCCAGCACGTCGTAGGTATCGTCGAACAGCTCGGCGATGGCGGGATCGCGCGCGTTGAGGCCGCCGGTGTAGGCGCCGAACGAGGGCAGGATCAGGCGGCGGCCGTCGGTCACGAAGCAGCGCCGGCGCAGGCCGCGACCACGCACCGTCAGCACCGCGACGGGATGATAGTGGCCCGAGATCTCGCCGTCGCAGTTGGTGAGCGGCGTGCGATCGGCTTCATGGCGGAACGCCAGCGGACCGAACGCCAGTTCGTGGCTCACCATGCCGCCCCACTCTCGCGGCGGGTGCGGATCGTGGTTGCCGACCAGCCAGATCCACTCGCCGACCGCGGCGATCAGGCGCGCCAGCGTGGCGGCGTCGCCGGCATCGATGCGCGCCGCCGCGTCGGTGTCGTGGAACGAGTCGCCGACGCACACCACGGTGCGCGGCCGCAATACCGCGATGCAGCGGGCCAGCCGGTCGAGCGTCGTGCGCGTATCGTAGGGCGGCAGCAACTGGCCGGTGCGGGCGCCGTACCATGTGCCCTTTTCCAGATGCAGGTCGGCCACCGCCAGCAGCCGCTCGTCGGGCCACCACAGCGCGCCGTCGGCGCAGGCCTCGACGACGGCTCCATTGAACGCGAACGCAATCGACGACATGGCGCACCATGTCGCGGCCGGCGGTCCGACTCAAGGGGACAACAGCGCGCGATCGACGAAATTTGTGACAACTGCCAAAGGATTTTCCGCATCCTAGGAATACCCTCGACGGGCGGCGGTGCTTCGGCCATGGTCGCGCCGAAAGAGATTGGAGGGAGCGTCCCATGCATGGTTCCGCGAGCCCGGCCGCAGCCGAGCGCATGAGCACGGCCCAGGCCGTCGTACGGTCGCTGGCGATCAACGGCATCGACACGATGTTCTGCCTGCCCGGCGTGCAGAACGATCCGTTCTTCGATGCGCTGTTCGACTCGCAGGACCAGATCCGCGCCATCCACGCCCGCCACGAGCAGGGCGCCGCCTACATGGCCGTCGGCGCCGCGATGGCGACCGGCAAACCGGCCGCCTACGGCGTGGTGCCCGGCCCCGGCTTCCTGAACACGACAGCGGCGCTGGCCACCGCCTACGGCACCAACGCGCCGGTGCTGGCCGTGATCGGCCAGATCCCGTTGCCGTCGCTGGGCCGCAACCTCGGCCTGCTGCACGAGATCCCCGACCAGCTCGGCGTCATGCGCAGCCTGACCAAATGGGCGCAGCGCATCCATGGCGCCGCCGAGGCGCCGGCCACCGTCGCCGAGGCGTTCCGCCAGCTGCAGAGCGGCCGGCCGCGCCCGGTCGGGCTGGAATGCTCGATGGACGTGTGGGCGCAGCAGGCGCCCGTGGCCCTGCAAGGACCGACCGCCGGGACCGCCATCCCGGTCGATGAGGACGGCGTCGAGCGCGCCGCCAAGCTGCTGGGCGCGGCGAAGCGGCCACTGATCATCGTCGGCGGCGGCGCGCTCGACGCGGCCGAGCACGTCGCCGCCGTCGCCGACATGCTGCAGGCGCCGGTGGCATCGCACCGCATGGGCCGCGGCATCGTGGATTCGCGCCACCCGCTCTCCGTGGTGCTGACCGAAGCGCATCGCCTGTGGGCCGAAGCCGACGTGGTGCTGGCCGTCGGCACGCGCCTGCAGACGCAACAGATGATCTGGGGCGTCGACGATGCGGTGAAGATCGTGCGCATCGACATCGATCCCGAGGAACACAGCCGCCTGCGCCGGCCCGACGTCGGCATCGTGGGTGACGCGGCCTCGGTGATGGCGCACCTGCGCGCCGTCCTGCCCAAGCACAACGCGCGACGCTCTTCGCGCACCGACGAATTGCGCGCACTCAAAGCCGAGTCGGCCACCAAGCACGCGCGGCTGGCGCCGCAGCTCGCCTTCATCGAGGTGCTGCGCGCCGAGCTGCCGGACAACGGCATCTATGTCGAGGAGCTGACCCAGATCGGCTACGCCAGCCGGCTCGCCTTCCCGACCTATGCGCCGCGCACCTACATCTCGACCGGCTACCAGGGCACGCTGGGCTGGGGCGTGGCGGCGGCGATCGGCGTCAAGGCGGCGCGACCCGACGTGCCGGTGCTGTCGGTGAGCGGCGATGGCGGCTTCATGTTCAACGTCCAGGAGCTGTCGACCGCGGTGCGTCACAACATCGGCGCCGTGTTCGTCGTGTTCAACGATGGCGCCTTCGGCAACGTCATGCGCATCCAGAAGCAGAGCTACGGCAACCGCACCATCGCCGTCGATCTCGCCAACCCGGACTTCGTGAAGCTGGCCGACAGCTTCGGCATGATGGGCGTGCGCGCCACCACGCCCGATGCCCTGCGTGCCGCCCTGCGCAAAGCCTTCGCATCGGGCGGGCCGGCGTTGATCGAGGTGCCGGTGGGCGAGATGCCCGATCCGTGGCCGCTCCTGATGCTGCCCAAGGTGCGTCCCGCCGCCAAGCCGGCGGCGTGAACAGCGTCAGCGGCGCACGGGCGGCATCTCGATCAGGGTCACGTTCCAGCGCCGCTGCAGGGCCGCGATCCGGTCCGACAGGCGCCGGTCCGTGGTGAGATCGTCGAGCGCCAGCTGCAGGCGCGACAACCGCTTGGCGGCCGCCATCATGGCGTCCCAGTCGGGGCGGTTGTTGATGCTTTCCAGGATGTCGAGGATGCGCACGACGTGATAGCGGTCGGCGCTCTGCGCCAGCGCGTGCACATAGATGCCCTTGGTTGCCGGCAGCCGGTTGGCGAGGCCACCCCACAGCGACATGTGATCGACGACCCACTGCGCATCGACATAGCTCGATTTCCGGTAGGTCTTGTTGGCCAGGATGTAATCGACGAGCCGATCGCGTTTCAGTGCATCGCTCTGCTTGCGCAGGCTCTCGAACCGGCTGGGATTGAGGCGCACGATGCCGAACGGCTTGCCGGGCCGCGGCGGATCGTTGGCCTCGTTGAAGACGCCGGGCCCGATCAGTTCGCGATAGTAGTGAATGGACAACAGCCGGGCCGCCATCTCATCGAGCAGCCGGGTGAAATTCACCGCGGCATGCGTGCCCTCGTGCACCAGCACCAGCGACAGTCCGCCGAGCCGTTCCGACGCCGGCAGCGACTTGATGTAGTTGATGCCGACCTGCAGGTCGAACCCCTCCCGGTCCTCTCTCCAGCCGCCATGGCGCCGCGCGGCACCCCGATCGGCGAAGCCGATCTCGCCGGCGGCTTCCAGCCGCCACAGCGTGCGCACCACGTCCGCTGCGCGACCGCCGGCCATCGCCGTACGACTGTACTGGAACAGCTGGATGGCATCGCGGATGTCGCTGCGATCCATGGCGTCACCCCCGTGGCATACGGCGACACTCGGCGCTCACAGGATAAACACCTGCTCACTCACTTCTATTCCGGCGTCAGCCGCTGTCGTATGGTTCATCGTCACTGTGGGCGTCGGAGGAAACGGCATGACGACACGCCTGCGCCGGAAGGCGCTTCTGGCGGCGACGCGGATGGTCGCGGCAGGACTGACGCTGGCCGCGCTTCTGTGGGCCGCACAGCCGACGCCCTCGCATGCGCAGTCCAATCCGCCCGCTGCCGGCGAGCCGACGCCGGCCAAGGTCAAGGAGCTTCTGGACCTGCTCGCCGAGCCCGCCGTGCGCGACTGGCTGGTCAAGCAGCGCGCAACGCCTGCCCCGCCGCCCGCGGCCGAAACCCCTTCGTCGCCGTCGCTGCGCGAGCGCGTTGCCGGTGTCCGCGAGCATCTGGCGACGTTGGCGGCGGCAGTGCCGACGGTGCCCGATCAGCTGCACCGCGCCGCCAGCACCCTGATGCTGGAGCTCGATGAGCAGGGCCTGCTGTGGGTGTTGTTCCTCATTGCCTGCTTCGTGGCACTCGGCGTCGGCGCGGAGCGGCTCTACTACTACCTCGGTGAACGCGTCGAACGGTGGATCATCGCGCTGTCACTCGACTCGGTCGAACAACGACTGCGCGCCGTTGTCGTCCGGCTGGCCTACGGCACCGGTATCGTCGCCGCCTTCGCGCTGGGCAGCGTCGGCGCCTTTCTCGTCTTCAAGTGGCCGCCGCTGCTGGGCGAGATCGTGGTCAGCTACCTGGTGGCCTTGCTGATCGTGCGCCTGACGCTGGTGGCCAGCCGCTTCATCCTGGCGCCGGGCGGCGAACGCTTCCGCATCCTGCCGATGACGACACCGACGGCCTATTTCTGGCATCGTCGGCTGGGGCTGCTCGTCGGCTGGCTGGCTGTCGGCTGGGTCACCGTCGACCTGCTGGGCAGGCTCGGCGTTACCCCCGATGTGCTGCGCATCGTCGCCTACACGCTGGGCCTGGGCCTGCTGGCCATCGGCCTGGAGGCGGTCTGGCGGCAACCCCGCCCGCTGCCGGAAGCGGCGCCGGCGCGGGGACGCCTCGGCACGACGGCCATCCCCACCCTGCTGTCGGTCTACTTCGTGCTGCTGTGGCTGCTGTGGGTATCAAGCGCCATGCCGTTGTTCTGGCTGGCCGTCGTCGTCGTCGGTCTGCCCCTGGCGATGGTGGCGACGCAACACGCGGTGAACCACATCCTGCGACCGCCGGGCGCGGCCGACGCCGGCGCGGAAACGCCCGGGCTCTATGCCGTATCGCTGGGCCGCGGCCTGCGGGCGGCACTGATCGTCGGCGCCGTGCTGCTGCTGGCCAATGCCTGGCATGTCGACCTCGCCGAGATGACGGCGGGCGATACGCTCACGACCAGGCTCGTGCGCGGCGCGCTGAACATCGTCGTCATCGCGCTGGTCGCCGATTTCGCCTGGCATGTCTTGAAGGCCATGATCGATCGCAAGCTGGGCGAGACACAGGCCGCGGGCCATGTCGATGACGAGGACGCCCGGCGACGCGCCCGCCTGCGGACGCTGCTGCCGATCCTGCGCAACGTGCTGTTCGCCGTTCTGGTGGTGATGGCGCTGCTGATGGCGCTGGCCTCGGTCGGCATCGAGATCGGCCCGCTGATCGCGGGCGCCGGCGTCGTCGGCGTCGCCATCGGCTTCGGTGCCCAGACGCTGGTGCGCGACATCTTCAGCGGCATGTTCTACCTGTTCGACGATGCCTTCCGCGTCGGCGAGTACGTCCAGAGCGGCAGCTACAAGGGTGTCGTCGAGTCCTTCAGCCTGCGCTCGATCAAGCTGCGGCACCATCGCGGTCCGCTTTATACGGTGCCCTTCGGCGTCCTGGGTGCGATCCAGAACATGAGCCGCGACTGGGTGATCGACAAGCTGAGCGTCGGCGTCACCTACGACACCGACGTTGACAAGGTGAAGAAGCTGGTCAAGCAGATCGGCAAGGAGCTGCAGGCCATTCCCGAGTTCAGCCCGCACATCCTCGAGCCCCTGAAGATGCAGGGCGTCGAGCAGTTCGGCGACTTCGCCATCCAGATCCGCATGAAGATCAAGACCAAGCCGGGCGAGCAGTTCACGATCCGCCGCCGGGCACTTGCCATGATCAAGAAGGCGTTCGAGGCCAACGGCATCAAGTTCGCCTCCCCCACGGTCACGGTGGCCGGCGGTGCCGATCCCTCGGCCGCGGCCGCCCAGCAGGCGCTCGACCTCGTCCGTCCGCCGCCGGCCGCGACGTGAGCCGCTACAGTGCCGGCACGGCCTTGCTGCCGGCACCGGTGATCGAGATCGCGGGCTTGCTGCCGGCCGGCGACTTGTAGCGTATGTCGTTGCCGGCGCCCGTGATCGTGATCCGGGCGCCCTCGGCAAGCTCGACCGTGATGTTGTTGGCGGCGCCGGTCACGCTCACCGTCTTGCAGGGACCGGTGACCTTCAGCGTGTTGGCGGCACCGATGACGGAAAGGTTGCCCGCGCCGCTGCACTGCAGGGTCGCGGTGTTGCCCGCTTCCTTGATGACCAGGTCGCCGGCATCCGGCCGCGGGCCCTGGGCCATGGCGCCGGAAACAGCAGTCATGATGATGCAGGCACTCAATGCGCCGCACAGACGATCACGCATGGGACGACCTTTCAGCAGGGGACGCGCAGCACCACGCAGCCGGTGGTGGTGCGCCACGTGCTACATGCCATCCCGTCCGGATCGACACCAAACGAAAATGTCAGCCCGCGCGGATGTGAAATTTCATCCGCGTGACGCTACGCGCATGACGTGCCCTGCTCTCACACCGGACGGTCGCCCTTGATCGTCACGCGAAAGCCGGAGCGCACCTGCGGGAAGTAGTCCCACATGGCGATGTGCTGGACGCTGCGGTTGTCCCAGAACGCCACGGAGTGCGGCTGCCAGCGAAAGCGGACCTGGAATGCGGGCTGGGTGCTGTGCTCGAACAGGAAGTCGAGCAGCGCGCGGCTCTCGGCCTCGGTGAGGCCATCGATGTGCGTGGTGAAACCGCGATTGACGAACAGCCCCTTGCGCCGGGTCACCGGGTGCGTGCGCACCACGGGATGCGACGCCTTGGGGAACACCTTGTTGCGGTCTTCGCGTCCGATGAGCGCGTTGGTGCGGCGATAGACGTGATCGCCCGAATGGGTCGCCGTCAGGCCCTCGAGGAATGTCTTCATCGTCGGCGACAGCGCGTCATAGGCGGCCTGCGCGCTGGCGAACAGCGTGTCGCCGCCGACCGGCGGCACGGTGTGCAGGTAGAGAATGCTGCCCAGCGGCGGTTCGATGTCGCACGACACATCGGAATGCCAGTTCTCGCCGGCGATGCGCTTGGACTCGCCGTCGGCGTGGATCGGCAGGATCTCGGGATGTCCCTCGGGCCCCGGCGTGTTGGGATGGATGTGCAGCTCGCCGAAATGCCGGCCCAGCGCCTTGTGGCGCTCGAGCGTCAGCTTCTGATCGCGGAAGAACAGCACCTGGTGCTCGGCCAGCGCCTGGTGCAGCTCATCGACCTGCTGATTGCTCAGCGGGTTCGTCAGGTCGATGCCGCTCACCTCGGCGCCGATCCGCGGCGTCACCGGGGTTACGTCGATCGCGCTGTAGCTCATGTCGGGTCCGTCGGCTGGAATCACTGCGGCAAGTTTGTCGTCCGCCATGGCGGACGACAAACGGCAATTCCTAACAGCCCGGACAAGGAAAACTTTAGAACGTCTCGACCCAGGGCCGCAGCTCGACCTCCCAGGTCCAGGCGCTGCGCGGCTGGCGCAGGACGTGCAGGTAGCTGGCGGCGATGGCGTCGGGATCCAGCATCGAGTCGGGCTTGTCGGCCGGTTCGTCGCGGCCGGGATTGTGGATGCCGCCGTCGATCACGAAATGCGCGACATGGATGCCCTTGGGCGCCAGCTCGCGCGCCATGCTCTGCGCCAGGCCGCGCAAGGCGAACTTGCCCATCGCAAACGGCGCCGACTGGGCATAGCCCTTGACGCTGGCCGAGGCGCCGGTGAGCAGGATGGCACCATGTCCCTTGGGCAGCATGCGCTTGGCAGCCTGCTGGGCGATCAGAAACCCACCGAAGCCGCTCACCGCGATGGCGCGCTGGACATCCGCCGGCACGAGTTCGGCGACCGGGCCGCGGCTGCGGCCGCTGGCGTTGTAGACGACCACGTCGGGATCGCCGATCTTGGCGGCGACGTCGGTAAACAGGCGCGCCGCCTGATCGATGTCGCTGGCATCGCAGGCGAACGTGGCGGCCTTGGTCTCGCGCGCCACGTCGGCCAGCTTGTCGACGTTGCGCGCCGCCAGGGCGACCTGCAGGCCCTCGCGCGCGAACAGCCGCGCCAAGGAGGCGCTCAACCCCGATCCGGCGCCGACAATGAGTGCTCTCTCAAAGCGCGGTGCTGCCATATCCCTCTCCCGGAAAAGATCAGCCCGCAGCTTGTCGCCTGGCACCACCGTCGGCAAACGACAATTCCTAACGCCGGGGAGAAGGAAACTCTTGCGGCCGTTCAGCCGGCGCGCGCGTCATGGCGGTCGTGCAGCAGCGCCCGCTCGTCATCCTGACGTCGGCATTGCAGGCCCAGCACATCGATGCCCAACGCATGGAATTCCTCCAGATGCGCGACCAGCGATGCGTCGTAGCCCAGCACTTCCGGTTCCAGCTGGGGGCGCTTGCGGCAGATCCTGGTGAACATGATGCCCATGGCGCAGCCTCCAAGGCTCGGCGGTCATGGTCACCCTGGCGCCGGCCCCGGCCGACGACAAACGGTCATTCCTAACAATGGGGGCAAGAAAACCTATCAGCGTGCTAGAGCATGGTCGGCCGCAGCTTGCCGGTCCTCTGCAGCAGCACGGCGACCGCGGCCAGCGCCAGCATCGTGAAGGCGATCAGCAGCGTCGCCACCGCCGTGATGGTCGGATTGATCTCCAGGATCAGCTCGTTGAACATGCGTTTGGGCACCGTATCCCAGGTCCCGGCGATGAAGTTGGTGACGATGACTTCGTCGAAACTGCTGATGAACGCGAAGATCCAGGCCGCGAACACATTGGGCGCCAGGTTGGGCAGCACGACCTTGACGATGGTGTAGGCGCGCGAAGCTCCCAGGCTCCAGGCCACCTGCTCGATGCGGAAATCGAAGCTGCGGATCGCCACGGTCAGCACCATGATCACCAGCGGCACGCTGAGCACCGTGTGCGCCAGCACCAGGCCGACATAGGTGCCCAGCAGGCCGATCTTGGCGAAACCCAGATAGAGCGCCACGGCGACGATGATGGTGGGCACGATCAGCGGCGCCACGAAGTTGGCTTCGATCACGCCCTCGCCACGCACCGGTGCGCGGCGCAATCCGTAGGCCGCGAGGCCGCCCAGCAGCAGGGCCAACAGCGACGAGACGAAGGCGACCGACGCCGACGTCGCCATCGCCGACATCCAGCGCGCATCGCCGAAGAAGGCTTCGTACCAGCGCAGCGACAGGCCCGGCGGCGGGAACGTCAGCGCCCGCGCCGAGGAGAACGACATCGGTATCACGATCACCAGCGGCACGATCAGGAAGATCAGCCCGGCAATCCCGGCGATCGCCACGAGCCGTCGCGCCAGGGCGTTGCTGCCGATCATGACTGCACCCGGCGGTCGAAGTGGCGGTAGGCGGCAAAGATCGCCAGCGCCACGATCAGCAGCAGGGTGGAGATCGCCGACGCCTGCTCCCAGCGCGGGATCTCGTTGATCAGCTTGTCGAGCAGGTTGGAGACCATCGACACGCGGTTGCCGCCCAGGATGGCGGGTGTGACGTAGAAGCCGAGGCTGAGGATGAAGACCAGCAGCGCACCGGCCGACAGGGCCGGTATGGTGAGCGGAAAGAAGACCTTCCAGAAGATGGTGCGCGCCGGCGCGCCCAGCGACGCGGCGGCCTGCAGCACGCGATTGTCGATGCGCAGCATGGCGGCGAACAGCGGCAGCACCAGGAACGGCAGCAGCACGTTGGCCATGCCGATGGTCACCCCCAGTTCGTTGTAGAGGAAACGGACCGGCTCATCGATCAGGCCGAGATTGATGAGCGCGCTGTTCACGATGCCGCCGTTGCCCAGGACCACGATCCAGGCATAGGTCCGCACCAGGATGCTGACCCAGAACGGCGTGATCACCAATGCAATCGCCACCAGCTGGGCCCGCGGCGAGAGGCTGCGCATCCAGTAGGCCAGCGGATAGCCGATCAGCACGTTGGCGATGGTGGCGATCAGCGAGATCCTCAAGGTGCTGGCCAGCACCTTGAGGTAGACCGTGGCCTCCAGCAGGTTGCCGTAATGCTCCGTCGTGAAACCGCCCTGCTTCGACCAGAAGCCGAGCGCCAGCATGTAGAGGATCGGCGCATCGAAGACGACGATCATCAGCAGAAGCAGCGGCGCGATGAAGCCGACGGCGGTGCGGGAAGGCATGCCGGAAACCCGATCGTCGACGAGGCGTTACAGGTTCAGGCGGAACTGCTCCCACTTCTTGTCGACCATCTCGCCGTTGTCGCGCCACCACTCGGCGTTCTGCTGCCACTGCACGGACTTGTTGGCCTTGGTGGTGGGGAACTCGTTGATCTTGTCCTTGGGCAGCAGCGCTTCCAGCTCGGGGCTGCAGCCGGTGTAGGACACCACCTCCGCCGCCTTGGCCTGGTTCTGCACCACCGTCATCTCGTGCAGCAGCTTCATGGCCGCCGCCCTCTCTTCCTTGGCGGCACCCTTGGGCACGCAGATATAGGACAGGTCGAACATGCCCTGGTTGAAGGTGAAGGCGATCTTGGGCTGTCCGGCGACGCGGCCCGACCACGAGATCGCGTACTGCACTTCGTTGTCGTTGAGCAGCTGCGGCGGCTGCGCGCCCGCCTTCCACAGCACGGCGATATCGCGCTTGATCGTGCCCAGCTTCTTGAGCGCCCGATCGACGTCGAGCGGAAAGAGCTTGTCGGGCGCAACACCATCGGCCAGCAGCGCGAACGCCAGGCAATATTGCGGGTAGTCCGGCAGCACGCGCTTGCCCGGAAAGTCCTTGGTGTTGAAGAAATCCGCCCAGCTCTTGGGTTCCTTGACGCCCTTGCGCCAGGCCATCACCGTCGAGAAGTACTGATAGCCCAGGCCGAACTCGGTGCGCGCCTCGGGGAACATCGGCTGCGGGGCGATCGCATCCCAGTCCAGCGGTTCGATCAGCTTCAGTCCGCGCGCCTGTGCGGCGCTGTCCGATCCCAGCTCGAAGAGACAGGCCGTGATCTTGCCGCTCTCCACCATGGCGCGCAGCTTGCCCAGCGGGTTGGGATTTTCGCGCACGCAGTTGATGCCGGTCTTGGTACGGAACGGCTTGATGTACTCGTCGATCGATTCGCCCGACTTGCCGCCGGCCTCGATGATGCGGATTTCCTTGACCTGTGCCCGGGCCACGCCACCGATGGCGGTCATGGCCACGCCCGCGGTTGCCAGGTGCGTAAACGCTCGACGCTTCATTCGATCCCTCCCTCGTTGTGATGATCTACGATGGCACAGGCCAGACATCCTGCGATGCCCACGATACCGACACCCTGTCGTTGATGTGAAACGGCGTACCCTCGAAGCGCGCGACGCCGACGATGGCGTTGCCGCCGTCGAGTTCGACATGGTAGCGGATCGATTGGCCGAGATAGACCGCCTCGGCGATCCGCCCGGGCCTGCCGTCGGCGTCGGGGGCTCGCACCTGCACCCGCTCGGGCCGCAGCACGCCCTCGCCGCCGTCGTGCGGCACGAAGTTGGCGATACCCAGGAAATCGGCCACGAAGCGATTGGCCGGCCGCAGGTAGGCTTCCTGAGGGCTCGCGATCTGCTGGATGCGGCCGTCGGCCAGCACCACGATGCGGTCGGACAGCGACAGCGCCTCCTCCTGATCGTGTGTCACCAGGATGGTGGTGATGCCCAGCGTTCGCTGCAGCTGCTTCAGCTCGACCTGCAATTGCTCGCGCAGCTTGCGGTCGAGCGCGCCCAGCGGCTCGTCGAGCAGCAGGATGTCGGGGCTGAAGACGATGGCGCGCGCCAGCGCGACGCGCTGCTGTTGGCCGCCGGACAACTGCGCCGGGCGCCGCTGTTCCATGCCGGCCAGCCGCACCAGGCGCAGGGCTTCGGTCACCTTGTGCCGGGCGTCGCCGCGGTTCACGCCGCGCACGCCCAGCGGAAAGGCGACATTGTCGAACACCGTCATGTGCGGAAAGAGCGCGTAGGACTGGAACACCAGACCGATATTGCGCGCCTGCGCCGGCGCATCGGTGACGTCGCGTGCCCCGATATGGATGCGGCCGTCCGTCGGCGCCAGCAGGCCGGCGATCAACAGCAGCAGCGTACTCTTGCCCGAACCGCTGGGCCCCAGAATGGTGAGGAACTCGCCCTCGACGACGTCGAGGTCGACGGCGTCGGCCGCCCGCAACGCGCCGTAGTGCTTGCTGACGCCCTGGAGGCGGATGCCGCTCATCAGCTGTGGAGCCGTGCCATGGCGCGGTCGGCGGCTGACAGGGTCTCGTCGATGACAGCCGTGTCGTGCGCCGTCGACAGGAACCACGCAGAGCGCTGGTTGACGCGTATCCCCTCTTCCTGCAAGGCGCGGCTGAAGGCCGCTGCCATATCGCGATCGCAGGCCGCCGACTCGCGGTAGTGGCGCGGTGCCGCCGCGGTGGTGAAGAACGTCTGGAAGATGGCGGGAAAACCCTGAACCAGGATCGGCAGCCGGTGTTTGCGGCCGAGTTCGGCAAGTCCCTGCATCAGGCGTGTGCCGCAGCGCTCCATGTCGCGATAGGCGGCACCGCCGTCGTGCTCCAGCAGCGCCAGCGCTGCCAGCGCCGCGGCCATGCTCTGAACGTTGCCGTTGTAGGTTCCGCCGTGCATGACGTTGCGGGTCAGCAGGATCTCCATGACGTCGCGCCGCCCGGCAACCAGCGCCAACGGAAAGCCGCCCGCGACAGCCTTGGCGAAAATCGATAGGTCGGGCTTGAGGCCGAAGCGGCCTTGCGCGCCGCCCAAGCCGAGGCGAAAACCGGTGATCACCTCGTCGCAGATGAACAGCGCGCCATGGGCCGTACACAGGCGCTGGACGCCCTCGATGTAGCCGGCCGCCGGCGCGATCACGCCGCCATTGACCATCACCGGTTCCATGATCACGCCGGCGATATCGCCACCGTGGCGCGCGAACAACGCTTCCACCGCCGCCAGATCGTTCCAGCCCAGCACCAGCACATCGTCGAGCGCACCGGGTGCCATGCCCGGCGACTCGGGCACCGCAACGGGTTCGCTCGCCGGCCCGGCTTCGTTGAGAGATGGCCGCACGCTGATGTAGGTCTGATCGGTCCAGCCGTGATAGTGGCCCTCGAACTTCACGATCTTGCGTCGCCCGGTGAAGGCGCGCGCGATGCGAAACGCCATGTGCACCGCTTCGGTGCCCGACGTTGCGAACCGCACCAGCTCGGCGCCGGGAATCAGCCGCGTCAGCGCTTGCGCCAGCGCCAGTTCGCGTTCGTGCTGGGCGGCGAAAACCTGGCCGTCGGCCAGGCTTTCGGCGACTGCCTTCAGCACCGCCGGCGGCGCGTGCCCGAGAATCGCCGGTCCATTGCCGAGGATGTAGTCGATATGGACATTGCCATCGACGTCATACAGACGCGCGCCCTCGCCACGGGCAAAGAACAGCGGCACCGGCGCACTGGCGTAGCGCACGTTGCTGCTGACTCCACCGGCCAGATGACGCTTGGCTTCCTCCCACAGCGCCACCGACCGATCGTAACTCGGCATGATCGCGTTTCCTCCGGCTTCTTCCTTGGGCCATCATTGAGCATAGCGCGGCAGCATCTGCAATCGATACCCGTGCATACCTCGCCCGAACGATGTCGAGATGGTTGAAGGACCCTACGCGCGCGATGCCGCCTGCTTGCGCGGGTGGTCGACGATCGACACGGCGTTCTTGCGGCGCCCTTCCAGCGCCACGCGTTGTTCCTGGAACAACTCGACAACGGCGTCCATGACGAGCCGCACGCGCGAGAGCGTGCGCAGATCGCGGTGCACCAGCAACCACTGGTCGGTCGCAACATCATCCAACACGCCGCCCAACCGCCGCAGATCAGGATCGCCGTCGCCCAGATAGCAGGGCAGCACGGCAAGACCGGCACCGGCGCGCACCACGTCGTGCAGGATCATCCAGTTGTTGACCCGCGCGATCGGCCGTGGCCCACCGAGCAAATCCAGCACCCATTTCTGGCCCGGCATGTAGTTGTGCGCCTCATCGAAACCGGCCCATGGCATGCGCCGCATCGCCTCGCGCGTGGCGCTCGTGCCCGCCACCAGCTGCGCATGACCGTAGACGGCGTAGGACACGCGGCCGAGACGGCGCGTCACGATGTCGGCGAGATCCGGCACCTGCTCGCGGATCATCAGGTCGGCTTCGCGGCGCGAGAGATTTGCCGGCATATGATTCTCCGACAATTCGAACTCGACGCACTTCAGGCCGCGCCTCAGGTATGGCAGGTGCAGCGCCAGGAACGAGATCATCGCTTCACCAGCCGAGATGCGCACGGTGCCTTTGGTGGTATCGGCAACAAGCCCGCTGCTGCGGCGATGGATCGACTCGGCCGCCTGTTCCATGGCCTGCGCATCGGCCATCAGCGCCTCGCCGGCCACCGTGAGCCCGAAGCGATCGGGCAGACGGTCGAACAGGCGGGCACCGATGGCTTCCTCCAGCGCCTTGATGCGCCGCGCGACCGTGGGATGGCTGACATCGAGCTTACGCGCCGCCGCGGTCAGGTTGCCCTCGCGCGCCAGGATCAGAAAGATGCGCAGATCATCCCAGGCCGCGATCATGATCGGAATCTCCGATTGTTCACCTGTTCAGAAATGTACAAGCGATCTTCGATTTTGTCGATTGGCGGAACATCGACGTTCACCCTAGTTTTGCTCACAACGATGGCACTGGAGTCGGTCGATGCATTTCGAGCCGCGTCTGTGGGTTTTCACTGAGGGCGTGCGGTGGCGCATCGCCTGGGCGGTCCTGATCGGCCTGATGGCCGTCGGGCTCGGCGTGGCGCGGCTGGGCCTGCTGGGCTGGCTCATCGGTGAGGTGTTCGCCGGCCGCAACGTCGAGAACCTGGCGCTGCCGATCGGGCTGATTGCCGTCGTCATGGTGCTGCGCGGTGCCTTCGAGCACTGGCGTGCGGTGGTGGCGCACGAGACGGCCGCGCGCGTCCAGAAGAAGCTGCGCCGCGCGATCTATGACCAGATCGCGGTGCTGGGACCGGGTACCGTGGGTCGCCAGCGCTCGGGCGCCCTGACGCTGTCGCTGACCGACGGTGTGGAGCAGCTGGAAGTCTATTTCGGCCAGTTCCTGCCGCAGTTCCTGATCTCGCTGCTGACCCCCATCCTGATCTTCGCCGCCGTTGCCTTCATCGACCTGCCGGTGGCGGCCGTGATGCTGGGGTTCGCGCTGATCGCACTGTTCGCACCGGCGCTATGGCACAAGCGCGACGTCGCCAACGCGCAGGGCCGACAGAAGGCGTACGCCGCCTTCGCCGCCGAGTTCCTCGACTCGATCCAGGGGCTGGCCACGCTCAAGGCCTTCGGCCAGAGCCAGGCGCGCGCTGACAAGCTCGAGGTCGAAGCGCGCGATCTCTTCCAGCGCACCATGTGGGTGCTGGGCACCAACGTGCTGGCCCGCGGCATCACCGACAGCGCCATCGCCTGCGGCGCCGCCGCGGCCCTGGCGCTGGGCGCCTGGCGCGTCGATTCGGGTGCCATGGCGCTGACGCCGCTGCTGATCATCCTGATGCTGGGTGTCGAGATCTTCCGGCCCATGCGTGAATTGCGGTCGGTGCTGCACCAGGGGATGGTGGGCATGTCGGCGGCCCAGGGCATCTATCGCGTGCTCGACGACAAGCCGATCGTGCCCGACGCACCGGCCGCCGGCACGACGGCGACGCTGGAACCTACCATCGCCTTCGACGGCGTCCGTTTCCGCTACCCCGGCACGCGGCGCACGGTGCACGAGGCACTTGATTTCAAGGCTTCGGCGGGTGAACGCGTCGGCCTGGTCGGCTCGTCCGGCGTCGGCAAGTCATCGATCGTGCGCCTGCTGCTGCGCTTCTACGATCCCGACGCCGGCACCGTTCGCATCGGCGGTCACGACCTGCGCAGCCTGCCCTTCGAACGCATCCGCTCGATGATCTCGGTGGTGAACCAGGACACCTTCCTGTTCCACGGCACCATCGAGGACAATATCCGCATGGGCCGGCCGGATGCATCGCACGCCGACATCGAAGCCGTGGCGCGGGCTGCCAACATCCATGATTTCGTGATGTCCCTGCCGCAGGGCTACGGCACTGTTGTCGGTGAAAAAGGTGTCAAGCTGTCGGGCGGACAGCGGCAGCGCGTCGCCATCGCGCGCGCCCTGCTGCGCGATACCCCGATCCTCGTGCTCGACGAAGCGCTATCGGCGGTCGATGCCGAGAACGAGGCCGTGATCCAGGAAGCGCTCGACCGCCTGATGCGCGGCCGCACGACGTTGATCCTCGCCCACCGGCTGTCCAGCGTCATCGACTGCGACCGCATTCTGGTGCTCGATAGCGGCCGTGTCGTCGAGAGCGGCCGCCACGATGCCCTGATGCGCCAGGGCGGCGTCTATGCCCGCCTGATGGCGGAACAGATCAACGAGGCGACCACCGACGTCATCGATGCCTCGCCAACCCGCACCAGCGTCGAGGCCATGGCCGGCGGCCAGGCCGGCACGGCGAAGGTCGTCACCGAAGGCGTGATCAAGGCGGAAGGCCTGGGCTGGTATCAGCTCGTCAGCGAACTGATGAAGCTGATCATGCCGTGGAAAGGCCGCCTGACGGCGACCTTCGTCTTCGGCGTCCTGCGCGTGCTGGCTTTCATCGGCGTCGGTGTGCTGAGCGCACTGGTGGTGCTGGCACTGAAGAACGGCCAACCCTATGCGCCCTATTTGTGGGCGCTGGCCGTCGTCGCACCGCTGTCGGGCCTTCTGCACTGGCTGGAATCGTGGATCGCACACGACATGGCGTTCCGCCTGCTGGCCGAGATGCGCATCGACGTGTTCCGCAAGCTCGATGCGCTGGCGCCGGCCTACCTGGTGCGGCGGCGCACCGGCGACCTGCTGGCGCTTGCCACGCATGACGTCGAGCTGGTCGAGTATTTCTTCGCCCACACCGTCGCGCCGGCATTCGTCGCCGTGCTGGTCCCGGCGGCCGTCCTGGCCGTGCTGGCATCGGCCAGCGGCTGGCTGGCACTGGCGCTGGTGCCGTTCCTGCTCGCGGTCAGCGTCAGCCCGTTCCTCATGCGCAAGCGTGTCGATCGCCTGGGCTCGCAGGCGCGCGAAGCTGCCGGTGAGCTCGGCGCCTTTGCTGTCGACTCGGTCCAGGGCCTGGGCGAGATCGTGGCGTTCCAGCAGGAACGCAACCGCGGCCAGCAGCTCGATGCCCTGTCGGACCGCCACATCCGCCTGCGCCTGCCCTTCTTCAGCGAGCTCACCCTGCAGCACAGCCTGCTCGAGGTGTTCACCGGCCTGGGCGGCCTTGCCGTCGTGGTCACCGGCGCCGTGCTGGCAACGCGTGGAACGATCGATCCGGCACTCCTGCCGTTGCTGACCTTGCTGGCGATGGCTGCGTTTCTGCCGGTGTCGGAGATCGCGCAGGTCGGACGCCAGCTCGCCGACACCCTGGGTGCCACGCGGCGCATCTATGCACTCACCAACGAACCCGTACCGGTGACCGACGGGCCGGGTGTGCCGCTGCGCGCCGGCGCCGTGGCCCTGTCGCTCGACGATGTCGGTTTCACCTATCCCGGCCAGCACCGGCGGGCCCTCACCGGCGTCAGCGTCGGCATCCCGGCCGGCAAGACGGTGGCGCTGGTCGGCACGTCGGGTGCCGGCAAGACGACGACAGCCCAACTGCTGATGCGTTTCTGGGATCCGGACCAGGGCCGCATCACCATGGGTGGCAGCGACCTGCGCGACTACAAGCTCGACGACCTGCGCCGCTGCATCGCGCTGGTGGCGCAGGACACCTATCTGTTCAACGACACCCTGCGCAGCAACATCATGATCGCGCGGCCCGATGCCAGCGAACAGGACCTGACGGCCGCTGTCACGCACGCGTCGCTCACAGACTTGGTCGAAGCACTGCCCGATGGTCTCGATTCCCCCGTCGGCGAACGCGGCACCAGCCTTTCGGGTGGGCAGCGTCAGCGTGTCGCCATCGCACGCGCATTCCTCAAGGACGCGCCGGTGCTGATCCTCGACGAGGCGACATCACATCTCGATGCGGTGAATGAACAGGCCGTGCGTCGCTCGCTCGACCGGCTGCAGGCTGACCGCACCACCATCGTCATTGCGCATCGGCTGTCGACCATTCGCGATGCCGACCTCATCGTCGTTCTCGATGAGGGCCGCATCGCCGAAACCGGCACGCACACGAGCCTGCTGGCCAAGGGCGGACTCTATGCGCAGCTCGTCTCGCATCAACTCGCCGCGGCATACGCACCCGCCGCCCAGTAGCCACGACCGTCCAGGAATCCTGAGGCGTCAGGGACCTGCCGCTCCAGCATCGCCACCTGAACCAGCGCCACCACCGCCGCCGCCGACACCAACGCCAACACCAATACCGCCGACGCTGGCGCTGATACCCACGCCGACACCGCCTGGGCCTGCCGACACACCGGCACTCACGCCGACGCCGGTGCCGGCGGCACCGACGGAACCGCTAGCCCCGGCGCCGACACCACCAGGTCCTGCCGAGGCGCCAGCGCCGACACCACCAGGTCCTGCCGAGGCGCCAGCGCCGACTCCCGCGGTAGCGCCGGCGGCACCGGCATTGCCACTCACGCCAGCGCCAACACCGCCAGGCCCCGCCGACGCGCCAGCACTGACGCCGGCACTGACACCAGCAGCGCTGACGCCACCACTCACGCCCGCGCCGACACCGCCCGGACCGGCTGTCGCGCCGGCGCTGACGCCTGCACTGACACCAGCGGCGCCAACGCCGCCGCTCACGCCCGCGCCGACACCACCGGCACCGGCTGTCGCACCGGCGCTGACGCCCGCACTGACACCGGCGGCACTCGCGCTGCCGCTGACTCCGGCGCTCGCGCCTGCGGCGCTGCCGCCATCCCCGCCGCCGGCGCCAGCGCCGCCACCACTACCGGCCCCACCGCCACTGCCACCATCGGCCCCCGTACCTGCACCAGGGCCACTGTTGGCGGCACCGACGCTGGCGCTGACACTCATGCTGGTTCCCGGCCCTATCGTCGCGGGACCACCGATGCCACCGCTGCTACTGCCAACCGACGGACTTGCGCTCGATGATACCGCTGTCGGGCTGGGCGCTCCGATGCCGTGAACGCTGGAGATCGGCCCTCCGCCATACAGTCCGTAGTCCTGGAACGGATCCAACGCACGGTGGCGCGACGCCCTGCCCGCTGTCGGAACATCGTGCACGTCCGTCGTGGCGATCGGCTCCGGAACGCCCGCATTGGGGCGCTGCGGTGGCCTTCGGGCAAGCGCGGGCGCCGGCGGTTGCGGCGCAGGACGTGGCGCGTTGATCTTGAACACCGCCGCCGGCCTGGTATCGACCGGTTTCGGGGGCGCCGGTGGAGAGGGCACCGCCAGCACGTCCAGCGGTATCGTCGTTCTGCTCGACACACCCGGACCCGATGCCGGGCCAGGCGGCGCGACCATGGCCGTGACCGTCGCTTTCGGCACGGCGCCGTTCGGACGTGGCACACCCGACACAGGCGCTGATGGCGCATCGGCGGGTGTGAAGCTTCTGTCGGCGGTGCCGGACTCCGGTGATGTCGGATGAGGGCGAGCAGCGAGTGCCACCGGCAGAGACGGTTCAGGCAACGGCCGGACCGGCATGCCGATGATCAGCCTGATGGCCAGGTCGACGGGAAGAATCGCGATATCGGCGATGCCGGGTTCCGATATCAGGCGCGGCGGCGATACGAACGGTATTGTCGCGGCCGCTTCGGTCAGCAGGGCTTCCGGATTGCCCAGAAACAGCGTCGGCGGCCGATCAACCGGCAGGATGGTCCGATCGGAGACGCCGGGCTGGGACTCCGGTGCGCCCGGTGTTGCGGTTGCAGCAACGGCGGTATCGTCCTCGGACGCCGGCCGGCCCGGCGCCTTCTGCCCGGGGAACGTCCGCAAATCGACGGATGTGGCCGCCGTGCCGACGTCGCCGGCGGCAGTGTCGGCGGCCTGCGGCGGCCCCAATCGTCCGGCAACAAGCCCGACGACAATCACCGCATGCAGGACGACAGAGCCGATGACCGGGAGCGAAAGGCTCCACGACAGTCGCTGCGCATTGAACATGACAACCCCGACCGCAAACGCTCGCACGTCGAGAGGATATCAACGCATGCGCGGATGGATGCTGGAGATGTGTCGTGTCGTGCCGATCGTCATGCCAGCGTCACAGCTGACCCGCTGCGTCATCGATATGCGCGATGCCGTTGAAATCCGGCGCATCGCGAATTGCAGCGATACCTTAAGAGCAAATACGGGAGCGCCTCGTCACCGCTTGATCACAGCGGTGAGCGGCGCGATCGGCATCGCGCCGGGTATCCACGTCGGTGGTTGAGCGATGCGCGCTACTTCTTGGGATCGACGGTTCCGCGAATCTCCTCGAGGCTCTCGCGCAGGCGATCCTGGACGATCTTGGTGGCCTCGGCGCCTGACTTCTGTATCAGGTCGGCGATATCGCGTGTGTGCTGCATGGCGGCTTCAAACGCCTTGCGCGCGAACTCGGTCTGCTTGGCGATCACTTCCTGCGGATTGCCTGTCGGTTTGAAATCGTGCACCAGCGCGGTGACCTCGGTGAACGCTGCCTGCGCGATTTCGGCCTGCTTGCTAGCCACGGCGCCGACGCCCGATGACGTCGCCTGCGCGGCGCGAACCATCGCGTCCATGTTCTTGCGGTGGCCTTCCATCAGTCGCTCGAGATCGACGCCCGGCACTTTCAAATCCTGCGCCAGTTTGTTGAACATGTCGAAAAACGATGAGGTCTGATCGGCCATATCTGCCTCCCTGTAGCCAATCCCCTTGTACGCCGGTTTGCAGCATCCGGCCACCGGCCGAGGGCCTGTCCTGAATCGCCCCGGGCGGCGTCCCATGATGCGCCCGATCGGTGATCTTGCCAGGCGGTATTGGAACGACAAGTGCGGCATGGGCGGGATTTGCCACCCTACCGGATTGGGTTATAGCGACCGGGTGACTGAACAGAGTGGACGCGGAGGAACCCGGTGATCAAACGCACGCAACGCATCCCGATGCGTGATCTGGCGACCATGGCAGCCGAAGATCGCGAGACCGTCGAGAAGAACGCGATGAACGGCCAGATCTTCAATATCTTCAAGGTGCTGGCCCACCATCCCAGGCTCGTCAAGCGATGGACGCCGTTCGCCGGGCACATCCTGTCCAAGCAGACCCTTCCCTTCCGCGATCGTGAACTGCTGATCTTGCGAATCGGTTGGCTGAACCAGGCCGAGTACGAGTTCGCCCAGCACGAGTTGATCGCCAAGCGCGGCGGCATCACCGATCAGGACATCGAGCAGATCAAGAAAGGCCCGAAGGGAACCTGGAACGCGCACGAGGCGGCATTGATGCAGGCGGCCGACGATCTGTACGAGAACTCCGTCGTGTCGGACGCCACCTGGGCCGCCTTGTCGAAGACCTATTCGACCGAACAGATGATGGACGTGGTGTTCACCATCGGCCAGTACAACCTGGTCTCCTGGGCGCTGAACAGCTTCGGCGTGCCGCTGGACGACTTCCTGCCCAAGGCCAAGGACTGACCCCCGTCGAGCCAGTGCGGGTGTCCTACCCCGCACTGGCTCTTGGCATCAGAAGCCGCTCTCCCGCATCAGCACCTGGCTGACGCGCCGCAGCAGGCGCATGACAAATGACTCGGGCTCACCGTCGATCACCACGACGCCCCGCAGCAGGTGCCCGACCTGTTCACCGCTCTCCAGCGTCAGGCGCACGCTGAACATCGCCTCGTGCGAATAGATCGCCTTCTTGTCATCGACGACCGCTTCCACCTTGCCGCCATGAGGCTCGGCCAGAACGGGTATGCTCAGTCTGCGGTCCGCCGCGCGATTGATACTGTCGAGCCGCACCTTGGCCAACTCGATCACGCCGTCGTCGGCGATGAATGAGCCGGTCATGCCTTCCTTGAGGCGCCGGACATCGGTCAGCGATACCAGCCCGCGCAGGCGATAGGCCTTGGCGTCGACGAGCATCGCGATCTGATCGCGGGGGCCGATCCACTGGCCGGCCTGAATCTTCCGGTCCAGGTCGCGAACGAAGCCGTCAGCCGCCGCCTTCACGACGAGATCCTGCCGAAGCCGCTCAATTCCGGCCAGGCTCAGCCGTTCCGACTGCAGTTCCTGTTCGGCGACGAGGCGGTCTTCCAAATCGATGGTGCTGCCTGCGATTCGCGCCAGACGCAGTTCGAGCAACGTAATGCGGCGGCGAGAGATCACCGCCAGGCTCTCCAGATCGGGGGCCTGCAGGCGAAGCAACGGCTGTCCCGCCGACACCGCCTCACCGTCCTTGACCAGGATCTCGACGATCTGCGCCGGCGCCGGCACATGGATCGCCTCCAGGCGACCAGCCTCGACGACGGCCGGAATGGTGATCGTCGTGCGCCATGGCAGCACGAAGGCCAGCAGGACGACCAGCAGGCAGCCCCACACCAGCATGGTCTTCGGCCGCAGCCGGGCCTGCTTGCGCATCTTCCACCACACCGACAGTTCGGCCACGACCGGGCGCACGACAAAAAAGCCGATCTCGACGATGAACAGGATGATGCCCACCACTTTCACGATGAAGGCGTAGACGAAGACGGCGATCGCAACGAACAACAGCAGCCGATAGATCCACGTCGCGTAGGCATAGGCGATCAGCAGGCGCGCCAGCGGTGCCGGCAGGTTCTCCGGCGGCGGCGCGCCATGGGCAAACAGTGTCTCGCGCAGCTTCCAGCGGCCATAGGCGAAGCTGCGTGGCTGCAAATTGTAGACGCCCAGCAGATCCGACAGCATGAAATAGCCATCGAACCGCATCAGCGGATTGAGGTTCACCAGCAACGACAGCGTCGGCGCCAGAACCGCGGCCGCAAAGAACAGGTCGCGCACGAATCCGGTGGTCATGAACGCCCAGATCAGCAACGCGACGGGCGCAATCATGATTTCCGCCAGTACGCCCGCCGAGGCGATGCGCCAGCGCTGCAGGCGTGACGGCAGGCGCCAGCAGTCGGTGGTATCGGTGTAGAGAATGGGTGCCAGGACCATGAACACGATACCCATCGAGGCGATCCGGCACCCCAGCCGCTTCGCCACCAGGGCATGTCCCAGTTCGTGAATCGACTTCAGGACGATCAGGCCGCCGGCAAAGGCCAGCAGGCCCTGGATGTCGAACACGCGATGCCACGAACCGGCAAAATCGGCCCATTCGCGCGTCGCCAGATAGATGGCCGCCAGTGTCAGCGCGAGCCAGCACAACCAGAATGTCCTGCTGAACACGAAGGCCGTGTAGCGCGACACCTGCGACAGCCACCGGTCGGGACGCAGCAGCGGAATACGGAAGTAGAGGTAATTGTGCAGCAGCCACTTGGCAGGGCCGGTACGGCGCATGCCCGCCAGGACGAGGTTGCGGCGCCACCCCGTGTTGACGCCGTCGACCGTCAGCTCCTGCGTATCGAGGAAGCGGACCAGGGCCTCGACCTCGTTGTCGTCGATCTCGATATCGAGTTCGGTCCGAATGCTGTCCTGCAGATCGCGGCGGGTTCTGTGGCCCCAACGCGCCAGCATCGCGAATGCGTGCCAGCCGATATGAAAGTAGCGATGCCGAACGGCATCGAAGATGAGGAACGTCGGCTCGCCCGTGGCGTCGCGGCCGCCGTCGAACAGGCGCAGATCCGGCCGCAGCGCGGGCAGCAGAGCGGAGACGGCGGTGTTCATCAGATGCCCAGGCGCTGTCTCAGCGCCGTGATCGGGCGGCGGAAGAGATAGAAGAACAGGCTCACCCGCTCGCCGTAGACCTGGGCCGTGCCGCGTGTACCGATCCGGGGCGCATGCTCGCCATCGAGCGGGATCCGCGCCAGCAGCCGGAAAGCGTACTGGGATTCACCCGTCAGCGTGGCCTGATAGCTGACGCGATACAGTGTTCCTTCCACCGGGTGCAACGGATCGCTGTCGAGATAGAAGACGACCCTGCCGCCCTCCTTGGCGGTCACGATATCGGCCAGCGGCAGGTCGATCTGCAGCTCCAGCCGGCGCGGATCGGCGATTTCCATGATCCGTTCGCCGGTCACCACCGGGCGTCCGATCCAGTCCGACTTCGACGAGTACAGCAGCAGTCCGGACGCCTTGGCACGCACGCTGGCCCGCTCGAGCATCTCCGCCGCGTACGCCGCTTCCGCCTTCTTGACGTCCAGTTCGGCCCGCGCGATCGCTACCTCCTGGTTGTCACGCGCCGAGCCGAAAGCGCCCTGCACCGCCTTGCGATGCTTGGCTTCGGCGACCACCGCATTGCGTGCCGCCACCTCGGCGGCATTGCGCAGCTTGGTGTCGACGAAGGTCAGGATGAGATCGCCCTCCCGCACTTGCGTATTGGGATCGACGGGCAGATCGGCAATGACGCCCTCGACCGGCGCCGACACGACAATCGGTTTTGCCGCGACGACTTCGGCGGGCGCCAGCGCCGTCAGACGCACCGGCAACAGGCAGACCGCGACCAGCCCCGCGACGATGCCGGCGTACAGAATCGGACGCCACTTTCCCCCGGCTTTCCACACCCGGCGGCGCGACTGCAACGTGTCGAGCGCGTGGCCGTAGGTATCCGCCAGCGGTTCCAGCAGCGCCATCTCGTGCTGTCGCCAGGGTGTATCGCGGGCCAGCAGAAGTGCGGTATCGGCGGCAGACCATCGCTGCGGCAGCGGCAGCCAGCACAGATGCTTGAATGGATAGTCGCGCGTGCTGTCGTCTTCCTCGCTGAAGGCGCCCAGCAGGAAGTACTGCGGCTTCAGCCGAGCATCGTCCTGCAGCTTGTTGCGGAAGGCATTCGCCACGTGCTCGAAGCTGCGCACCAGGGGCGCATCGCGCTCGACCGAGGAAATGCTGGAGATCGCCGTGATCCGCGCCCGACCGCCGGCGGTTTCGACCAGGAACGCCTGCCGATAGGGCGCTGCCTTGCGGGTCTCGTTGACGGCGAAGAAACGCAACGCCTGTCCCGAGGTCTGGCGGCGGGCCTGCATTTCAAGCGCCAGCACGACGCTGAAGCGCGCGGCACGGTCGTCTTCCGGGGGCTTCGGCAGCGGCTGGCGTACCGGATCCATCGCCCTACTCCGCCGGCCGGTGCGGCGCCGCTTCAAACACGGCCGTGCCGCTCATGCCGCCGAGCACGTCGGGTGAGCGCGTCACGAATTCACCGGCAATCCGCACCGTCTGGCTGACGGGATCGACGCTGGCGCCGATGCGACGAACCTTTGCCTTGGCTGGTTCCCCGGTCTCGTCGATCCGGAACGTGAAATCGAGGCCTTCGCGGATCCACTTCAACCACCGGGACGGCACGATGATCTGGATCTCTAATGCCGAGTCGTCGACGATGCGCAGAATCGGCTGCGAGGGCGTCGGTGTCTCATACGGTGCCGCCAGACGCTCGACGATCCGGCCGTCGAAGGGCGCCGCGATCGCACAACGGTCGAGCCTTGCTTCCAGGGCTTGTGCATCGGCTTCGGCCTTGTCGGCATCGGCGGCCGCGATCGCGACGGCCAAGGCGCCGGCGGCCTGCCGGCGATGCAGTTCGGCGGCGTTGGTGTGCGCCAGCTTCTTGCCGCGCCAGACCGCACGGGCGGCGTTGGCTTCGGCCTGCAGCTCCTGGCAGTCGAAGCGTATCAGCAGATCGCCCTTGCGGAAGCGGTCGCCATCACGCCAGGGCAGTTCCTGGATCCGCCGGGCCAGATCCGATGTGATCTGTGCCTCGGCCAGTGGCTTGACGACGCCGCGGACACCCTCCCGACCATCGCCGGCAGGCACAACGTCAACCCCGGGCCGCGGCGCCTGGGCGCCGGCCGACGACACGCCGGCAGAACCCGCGGCCAGCAGGATGGCCGCCGCCAGTTGTACGATGGTGAGACGTGTCCGCGATCCGCCGCGTTGCACCACCTTCTCCTAGTAGTCCCGGCCGGCCATGGCCTGGCGCAGGTCGTTTGCGACCTCCGCCACGGGCCGCGTGAGAACGATGTCGGCACCGATCGGATCGAAGCCCATCGACGCCATCAGGTTGGCATGGGCGTTCTGCAGATCGGCATAGGCTATGTCGTGGCGCGCCCGGCTGGCCAGCAGGTTCATCCGCTCACGGATCAGGCTCTGCTCGCCGGTGAAGTCGGTCGCCGCTTCGGCTTGGGTCTGTTTCAGGATACGACCCTGAACGTTCAACAGCTCCGTCGTGGTCTGATAGGCCTGCGTGTACTCCGCCAGGCGCGCCCGGCTCACATGCACCTGCGTCATGATCGCCATCATCACCGCCAGTGTCCGCTCCTTGAGCAGATCGTCCCGCGCGGAAATCGTCGCCTTCTTGCTGGGGTATGTAAAGATGCTCATCAGGTTCCAGCTGGCGCGCGCACCCCAGGCGATCCAGTGGTTATTGTAGAGGAACTTGTTGGTATCGGCATTGACCCCGGCATAGAGATTAATGCCCGGCAGCATGGCCAGGATCGCGGCATCCGCCTCCGACTTGTTGATCCGCATCTCGTACATGACCTGACGCACCTCGGTGCGCTGCTCGAGCGCCGTGCGGATCATGTCCTCCGGAGACATGGCGGGCGGACGCGGCATGGGCGGACGTGCCGGCACCTCCAGCGCGAACGGCGTGTCGGGCGGCACATTGATCAGCGCCGCCAGCTGGGCCCGCGCCACGGCCAGGCTGCGCTCCAGTTCCTGCAGCTCCCGCTTGATCGAGATCAGCTCCCGCTCGTAGATCAGCGCCGGCAACGGCGATGCCTGGCCGGTCGCCGACAGCGAACGTGCATTGCCCAGCGCCTGCTGTACGCCGGCCTCCAGCGTCTTGGTGTCGCGCACCAGCCGCTCGGCGCTGATCGCACGCCAAAAGGCGGTACGCGTATCCTCCAGGATGCGCTGGGCCGCCTTGCGCCGCTGCTCCTCGGCGATCAGCGCCTTGTCGGCCTGCTGCTTGGCGCGAACATAGGACAGGCCGAAGTCGAGGATGTTCCAGCCGAACGTCAGATCGGCCGCCAGTGTGTTCTTCTCGGTCGAGGTCGATGGCTCCAGCGATTGCCGCCCGGTCAGCACGGACTGGCTGCTGGATGCCTGGATGTTGCTGCGGCCGAAATAGTTCGAGTTCGCGACCACCCGTGGCAGCATGTCCATGTTGGCCTGGTCGAGCTCGCGCATGGCCAGCGTCGCGGCCATCATCTCAACCCGGTGATCGAGGTTGAACTTCAGGCTGCGCGCCAATGCCTCGTAGAGATCGATCTTGCCGGTGATCGGTTCGTTGTTGGCGGCGACCTGAGCCATGCGCTCGTTGACGAAGTCCTTGACCTCCGCCTGTGACAACGGTTGCGGGGTTACGGAGCAGCCCGCCGCCAGAAATGCCGCACATGACAACACCGCCACCGGTTTGGCCGCCAACACTGTCATGACATCCCAACTACGCATGGTTTCCCCACTCGTTCGGTTTGCTGATTGACGCTTAGAGTTCCGTCATCAGGTTCGTCGCCAGCCGTGCTGTCGACTGGTGCTTCTCGAAAATGATCTGGTCGAACGTCGCGCTGGCCGCCGCGACATCACGCGTATGGCGGGCATCGATGCGCCCGTCGGCGGGATCGATCGTCAGCAGGAGCTGATAGTCGCCCTGATCGCCCGCCTGGGCGAACAGCATGAGATCAAGCGGCTGCTTTACCAGGTCACGGCGGATGGTGATCGCCTGGTCCTCGTCGATCGTGATGCCGGCCGGCAGCGGCATGCCGTCAGCCAGCGTGGCGCTGACATGGAAGAGCCGGGACTGGTCGTCACCGATCGCCAACCGAAGATCTTCCGGTCGCTGCTGGACATCGACGTGGAGGGGCGGCCCGGCATGCGCGATCCGATCGCCGCTGCCGTCGACCAGGATGCGCACCGACGGTCCGTAGATTTCATGGACCGACAGGATGGGCCTGATCCAGCCATGCCGCTCTGGCGCCGAGAATAGCGGCCCCGTCATGGTATCGATGATGTTGCGCTGCGGGGTGGGATCCATCGATCCGACGACACCCAGACGGTCAATGCGATTGACGACATTGACGACAATGTTGTTGCCGACCCGCGGCGGCCCATCGATCGAGCCCAGCGACCCCAAGCCGTTCGCCGCTTCAACGACGATGCCAGGATCACGCGCAATCCCGAGATCGGGACGGCGATCGATATCCGGCAGATCCGGCACATGGCGATCCGACAGCGGGATGGGGTCGGCCGCGTTGGCCCTCACGGTGATCGCCAGCGACGCCGACGCCGTGCCACCCTGCCCGTCACTGACCGTGTAGGTGATCGACGGGACCGATCCGACAAAGCCGGCCACCGGCGTGAAGGCATAGCTGCCGTCGGCGCCGATGGTCAGCGTGCCGACGCCGGCGATATCGGCCATCTGGCCCGCGGTGTAGGTGATGCCGCCGACGGTGAAGGCGACCACATCAAGCGGATCACCGTCGGGATCGCTGTCGTTGGCCAGGACGTTGCCCGACGTCGGCTCGCCCTGCAGCGTCGACGCCGAGTCCGATTGCACCAACGGTGCGGGATTGGCGACATCCCAGGTAAAGGTCTGCGACACCGCGGCGCCCGAAGGATCCGTCGCCGTCACCGTGACGGTGAACGGTCCCGACAGCGAGGCCGACCGGTCGATCGTGCCGGAAACAACGCCGGTCACCGGATCAAGACTGAGGCCGGGCGGCAGGCCCGTCGCGGTATAGGTGAGCGGCTCGCCATCGGCGTCGGCGAACCCGGCACTCACGTCCAGCGGTCTGATCGCCGACCCGTCAGTGCCCGTCTGCGTCGCAATCGGCGATGTCACGACCGGGACGTCGTTGACCGGCGTGACGGTGACGTTGACCGTGACCAGCGTCGTGCCGCCCTGGCCATCATCCACCAGCACCGTGAAACTGTCCGGACCGCTGGCGTTGGGGTTCGGCGTGTAGGTGTAGGTGCCATCGGGGTTGATCACTACCGTACCGCGGGTCGGACCGGTATCCAGCGTGAAGGTCAGCGGATCGCCGTCGGCGTCGGTTGCCGTCACGGCGCCGCTGACCGGCGTGTCTTCCGACGTCGTCACCGGCGGCGCCGTCGCGACCGGCGTATCATTCACCGGCGTCACCGTGACATTCACCGTCACGACGGTGGTGCCACCGTTGCCGTCGTCCACCAGGACCGTGAAGCTGTCGGGCCCATTGGCATTCGGGTTCGGCGTGTAGGTATAGGTGCCGTCGGGGTTGACCACGACCGTTCCCTGGGACGGGCCGCCGTTCAACGTGAAGGTGAGCGGGTCGCCGTCGACGTCCGTGCCAATGACGACGCCGTTGACCGGCGTGTCTTCGAGCGTCGTCACCGGCTGCGCCGAGCCTGTCGGCGCGTCGTTCACCGGCGTGACGGTGACGCTGACCGCCACGGTCGTCGTGCCACCGTGGCCGTCATCCACCAGAACGGTGAAGCTGTCGGCACCATTGTAATTGGCGTTCGGCGTATAGATGAACGTGCCGTCGGCATTGACCATGACGGTGCCGTTAGACGGATCGCTGGCGCGGCTGTAGGTCAGCGCGTCGCCCTCGGGATCCGTCGCCACGACCGCGCCGCTGACCGGTGTGTCCTCCGGCGTCGTCGCCGTCACGGGCGCACTGACCGGCGGGTCGTTGACGGGCGTCACCGTGACGTTGATCGTCACCGTCGTCGTGCCGCCGTTGCCGTCCGAGACCAGCACCGTGAAGCTGTCCGGCCCGAAATAGTTCGGGTTGGGCGTGTAGGTGTATGTCCCGTCGAGATTGACCACCACCGAGCCGTTGGCCGGACCGCCGTCGCGGGCATAGGTCAGCGCATCGCCATCGGCGTCGGTCGCCGTCACCCGGCCACTGACCGGCGTATCCTCCACCGTCGTCACCGGCCCCGGCGGCGGATCGACCACCGGGTTGTCGTTCACCGACGTCACATTCACCGTGACGGTCGCCGTTTCCGTGACCCCACCCGATGTCACCGTGTAGGTGAACGAGACCTGACCGTGGAAATTGGCCAGTGGCGTGTAGGTCAACGTACCATCGGCGGCGAAGGTCACCTGGCCCACCGACGGCTGCGTGACGGCCGTGACCGCACGATCCGGGTTGGTGAACGTATCGGCGCTGGCGCCGTTCGTTCCGGTCAGGACGTTGAAGGTGATCGGTGTGTCTTCCAGCGTCGTCACGGCGTCACTGGTGATGTCGACCGCCGGCCTGACGGTGATCGCGACCGAGTCCTGATCCGACAAGATGCCGTCGCTGGTCGTGACGGTCATCAGATCCGCACCGTTGTAGTCGGCCGTGCTGGTGTAGGTCAGGCCGGCCAGCGCCGCGTTGATCTGTGCCGCCGTGCCGGTGAGGATCACCGTGCCGGTGCCGTCACCCGACACGCCGGCGCCGCTGCCCGCGGCCACCGTCAGCGTTCCGTGCAGCACGGTCAGTGTCGTGGTCAGCGCGTCGTCCTCGGCGTCGAACACCGAGACGCGCACGCCGTCGATCGCAAGCGGTGTATCTTCCGCTGTCTCCTGCGCGCCGGGCACGGTGTTGACCGGCGGATCGTTCTCCGCCTGCACATTCACCGTTACCGTGGCCGTCTCCGAATCGCCGTTGGACTGCACCGCGTAGGTGAACGTCGTCGTGCCGTTGAAGTTCGCGGTCGGCGTAAAGACCAGCTGGCCGGCGCTGTTCAGGCTCACGGTCCCGTTGGCCACCGCAATCGCCGGGCCACCGACCGTGATCGCAAAACCGTCGACGGCGGTGATGGTGCGCCCCGGGTTCGAGAACGTGTCGTTGCCCAGGACACTGATGGCGATCGGTGTGTCTTCTCGCGTCACCACCGAGTCGTCGACAATGTCTCGTACCGGTGCCACCGTGATCGCCACGGTATCGATATCCGTCAGGCCGCCCGCGTCGGTGGTGGAGATCCTAAGCTGGTCGGGACCGTTGTAATCAGCGGTTCCCCTGTACTGCAGAGTAGCCAGTGCAGCGTTAATCTGCGCCGCCGTGCCGGTCAGAACCACGGTGCTGGTACCGCTGCCGCTGCCCCCCGTCACGCTCAGCGTGCCGTTCTGCACCGTCAGCGTCGTTGTCAGCAGCTCATCGGCGCCGTCTGGATCCGCCACACTGAGGCCGGGGATTGGCGTCAGCGTATCCTCTGTTACGGGTTGCGGACCGGGCACCGTGTTCTGCGGCGTATCGTTGACGCCGCCCACGTCCACGGTCACGGTCGCCGTCTCGGTCACGCCGCCCGACGTCACTGTGTACGTGAAACTGGTCACGCCGTTGAAGTTGTCGGTGGGATCGAATGTCAACGTCCCGTCGCCGTTCAGGCGCACGGTACCGTTGGCGACGTTGACCGTCGCGCCGACCGTGATGGTTTGGCCGTCGACCGCGGTGATGGCACGGCCTGGATTCTCGAAACTGTCGTTGGTCAGTACGCTGACTATGACCGGCGTGTCCTCGTCCGTGTCGACCGTATCGTCGTCGATGTCCGCCACCGGCGTCACCGTGATGGTCACCGACCCGGTGCCTTCCAATGTCCCGTCGCTGGTCCTCACCTGCATCTGGTCGGGCCCGTTGTAGTCCGCCCTGCTGGTGTAGACGAGGTCGGCGAGCGCCGCATTGATCTGCGCCGCAGACCCGGAGATCGTCACCGTCGCCGTGCCGTTGCCGCTCACCACGACACCGCCGCCCGTCGATACGGTCAACGTTCCGTTCTGCACCGTCACCGTGGTCGTGAGCGCATCGTCATCGGCGTCGATGACGATGACACGCACGCCGTCGACCTCCAGCGGCCGGTCTTCCAGCGTCGTCTGCGCGCCGGGCACCGTGACGACAGGTGCGTCGTTCACCGGTGTCACGGTCACCGTGACCGTCGCTGTCTCGACGTCTCCACCCGATGCAACCGAGTACGTGAAGGTGATCTGCCCGTTGAAGTTCAGGTTCGGCGAGAACGTCAATGTGTTATCGCCGTTGAGACGGACCGTGCCATTGGCCACGGTCACGCTGCCGTCAACAGCGATCGCCTGACCGTTGATGGCAACGATCGTCCGGCCGGTGTTCTCGAAGCTGTCGTTGTTCAGGACGTCGATGGTGGCCGGCGTGTCTTCCGGCGTTGTCACCGCGTCGTTGTCGATGTCAATCACCGGCCTCACGGTGATCGCCACCGTGTCGGTATCCGTCGCCGCCCCATCGGTGGTCGATATCGTGAGTTGTGCCGGGCCGTTATAGTCCGCCGTGTTGGTGTAGGTCAGGCCGGCGAGCGCCGCATTGATCTGCGCCGCCGTACCGGTGAGCGTCACCGTACCGGTGCCCTCGCCCACGATCCCGGCGCCGCCGCCGGCCGCCACGGACAGCGTGCCGTTCGTCACGGTCAACGTCGTGGTCAATGGATCGCCGTCGACATCCGAGACCGTTACGCCGGGAATTGCCAGTTGCGCGTCCTCATCCGTCTCCTGCGGGCCGGGAACCGTGTTCACCGGTGCATCGTTGACCGATGCTACGTTCACCGTGACTGTCGCCGTCTCCGTCACGCCGCCTGACGTCACCGTGTACGTGAACGTCGTTGTCCCGTTGAAGTTCGCCGGCGGCGTGTAGGTGATCGTGCCGTCGGCCAGGAACGTCACCGTTCCCTGACCGGCCGGCGGTTGCGTCACGGACGTCACCACGCGACCGGTATTCTCGAAGCTGTCCGCGCTCGCCCCGTTCGTCCCGGTCAGCACGTTGAAGCTGATCGGCGTGTCTTCCGCTGTCGTCACCGAGTCATTGGTCACGTCCACCACGGGTACGACCGTGATGTTCGCCGTCACCGTGGTGTCAAGCGCACCGTCGCTCGTCGAGACGGTCAGCGTGTCCGGGCCGTTGTAGTCCGCCGTGTTCCTGTAGGTCAGGCCGGCCAGCGCCGCGTTGATCTCGGCCGCCGTGCCGGTGATCGTCACCGACCCGGTACCGTTACCCGTGATTCCGGCGCCGCCGCCGGTCGTCACCGACAGCGTGCCGTTCGCCACCGACAGGGTGGTCGTCAGGGATCCGCTGTCGATGTCGCTGACGGTGACACCGGGGATGGACACCGGTGCGTCCTCCTGTACCGGCGGCAGCGTTGGGCCGCCCGGTATGACGACCACCGGCGCATCGTTCACCGCCGTCACGTTCACCGTGACCGTCGCCGTCTCGGTGACACCGCCCGACGACACGGTATAGGTGAAACTGGTCGTGCCGTTGAAGTTCACGGGCGGCGTGTAGGTGATCGTCCCGTCGGCGGCGAACGACACCGAGCCCTGGCCGGGCGGCGGTTGCGTCACCGCCGTCACCATGTGGCCGGCGTTCTCGAAGCTGTCCGCACTCGCCCCGTTCGTGCCCGTCAGGACGTTGAACGTGATCGGCGTGTCCTCGTTCGTCGTCACCGTGTCGTTCGTGATGTCCGCCACCGGCGTCACCGTGATCGCCACCGTATCGGTGTCGGTCAGGGCGCCATCGGTCGTCGACACCGTCAGCGTGTCCGGACCGTTGTAGTCCGCCGTGTTCCTGTAGGTCAGGCCCGCCAGCGCCGCGTTGATCTGCGCCGCCGTGCCTTCGATCACCACTGTGCCCGTACCACTGCCTGAGATCAGCGCGCCACCGCCCGCCGTCACCGACAATGTGCCGCTGGTCACCGTCAGCGTCGTCGTCAACGTGCCGCCATCGACATCCGATACCGTTACGCCACCGATCGCCAGCGGCGCATCTTCCTCGGTTTCCTGCGCCGTTGCCGGCACCGTGTTCACCGGCGCATCGTTCTGCGCCGTCACGTTCACCGTGACCGTCGCCGTCTCCGTCACGCCGCCCGACGTCACCGTGTAGGTGAACGTCGTCGTCCCGTTGAAATCCGCCGGCGGCGTGTAGGTGATCGTGCCGTCGGCCGAGAATGTCACCGTGCCCTGGCCCGGCGCCGGCTGTGTCACCGACGTCACCACGCGACCGCTGTTCTCGAAACTGTCCACTGTCGCGCCGTTCGAGCCCAGGATCACATTGAACGTGATCGGCGTGTCCTCGTTCGTCGTCACCGTGTCGTTCGTGATGTCGGCCACCGGCGTCACGGTGATCGCTACCGTGTCGGTATCCGTCAGCACGCCGTCGCTCGTCGACACCGTCAGCGTGTCCGGACCGTTGTAGTCCGCCGTGTTCGTATAGATCAGACCCGCCAGTGCCGCATTGATCTGCAATGCCGTACCGGTGATCGTCACGGTGCTGCCGCCGTTACCCACGATCCCGGCGCCGCCGCCGGTCGCGACCGTCAGCGTCCCGTTCGCCACCGTCAGCGTCGTCGTCAGCGTACCGCCGTCGACATCCGATACCGACACGCCTGGAATCGGCAGTGGCGAGTCTTCCGCCGTCGTCTGCGCCACCGGCACCGCGTTCACCGGTGCGTCGTTCACCGCCGTCACGTTCACCGTGACCGTCGCCGTCTCCGTCACGCCACCCGACGTCACCGTGTAGGTGAACGTCGTCGTCCCATTGAAGTCCGCCGGCGGCGTGTAGGTGATCGTGCCGTCGGCCGCGAACACCACGGTCCCCTGGCCCGGCGCCGGCTGTGTCACCGACGTCACCACGCGACCGCTATTCTCGAAGCTATCCTCCGACGCGCCGTTCGAGCCGGTGATCACGTTGAACGTGATCGGCGTGTCCTCGTTCGTCGTCACCGTGTCATCAGTGATATCTGCCACCGGCGTCACGGTAATGCCTACCGTGTCGGTGTCCGTCAGAACACCGTCGCTCGTCGACACCGTCAGCGTGTCCGGACCGTTATAGTCCGCCGTGTTCCGATAGGTCAGCCCGGCCAGCGCGAGGTTGATGTCGGCTGCTGTGCCCGTGATCGTCACCGTGCCGCTACCGTTGCCGGTGATCCCGGCGCCGCCGCCAGTGGCCACCGTCAGCGTCCCGCTCGTCACTGTCAGGGTCGTCGTCAGTGTACCGCCGTCGACGTCGGCAACCGACACACCTGGAATCGACAGCAGCGCGTCCTCCGCTGTGGTCTGCGGGCCAGGCACCGCGTTCACCGGTTCGTCGTTCACCGCCGTCACGTTCACCGTGACCGTTGCCGTCTCTGTCACGCCGCCCGACGTCACCGTGTAGGTGAATGTCGTCGTCCCATTGAAGTCCGCTGGCGGCGTGTAGGTGATCGTACCGTCAGCGGCGAACGTCACCGTCCCTTGACCCGCCGGCGGCTGAGTCACGCTGCTCACCACGCGGCCGCTATTCTCGAAGCTGTCCACTGTCGCGCCGTTCGAGCCCAGGATCACATTGAACGTGATCGGCGTGTCCTCGTCCGTCGTCACCGTGTCATTCGTAATATCCGTCACCGGCGTCACGGCGATGCCCACCGTGTCGGTATCCGTCAGCACGCCATCGCTCGTCGACACCGTCAGCGTGTCCGGACCGTTGTAGTCCGCCGTGTTCGTATAGGTCAGGCCCGCCAACGCCAGGTTGATCTCGGCTGCCGTGCCGGTGATCGTCACGGTCGCGCCGCCGTTGCCGTTGATAACGGCGCCACCACCGGTGGCCACCGACAGCGTGCCGTTCGTCACCGTCAATGTCGTCGTCAGCGTGCCGCCGTCGACATCCGCAACCGACACCCCGCCGATCGCCAACAGCGTATCCTCATCCGTCTCCTGCGAGCCGGGCACCGTGTTCACCGGCGCGTCGTTCTGCGCTGTTACGTTCACCGTGACCGTCGCCGTCTCCGTCACACCACCCGACGTCACCGTGTAGGTGAACGTCGTCGTCCCGTTGAAGTCCGCCGGCGGCGTGTAGGTGATCGTACCGTCGGCCAGGAACGTCACCGTCCCCTGGCCCGCCGCCGGCTGCGTCACCGACGTCACCACGCGGCCGCTATTCTCGAAGCTGTCCTCCGACGCGCCGTTCGAGCCGGTGATCACGTTGAACGTGATCGGCGTGTCCTCGTTCGTCGTGACCGTGTCGTTCGTGATGTCCGCCACCGGTGTCACGGTGATCGCCACCGTGTCGGTGTCCGTCGTCGCACCGTCGGTCGTCGATACCGTCAGCTGCGCCGGGCCGTTGTAGTCCGCCGTGTTCCTGTACGTCAGACCGGCCAGGGCCGCGTTGATCTGCGCCGCCGTGCCTTCGATCACCACCGTGCCCGTACCACTGCCTGAGATCAGCGCGCCACCGCCCGCCGTCACCGACAACGTGCCGTTGGTCACCGTCAGGGTCGTCGTCAACGTGCCGCCATCGATGTCGGAAACCGACACGTCTGGAATCGACAGTGGCGTGTCTTCCGCGGTCGTCTGTGGCCCCGGCACCGCGTTCACCGGTGCGTCGTTCTGCGCCGTCACGTTCACCGTGACCGTCGCCGTCTCCGTCACGCCGCCCGACGTCACCGTGTAGGTGAACGTCGTCGTCCCGTTGAAATCCGCCGGCGGCGTGTAGGTGATCGTGCCGTCGGCCGAGAATGTCACCGTGCCCTGGCCCGGCGCCGGCTGTGTCACCGACGTCACCACGCGACCGCTGTTCTCGAAACTGTCCACTGTCGCGCCGTTCGAGCCCAGGATCACATTGAACGTGATCGGCGTATCCTCGTCCGTCGTCACCGTATCATCAGTGATGTCCGCCACCGGCGACACGGTGATGCCCACCGTGTCGGTGTCCGTCAGGGCGCCGTCGGTCGTCGATACCGTCAGCGTATCCGGACCGTTGTAGTCCGCCGTGTTCCTGTAGGTCAGGCCCGCCAGCGCCAGGTTGATCTCGGCCGCCGTGCCGGTGATCGTCACCGTGCTGCCGCCGTTACCCACGATCCCGGCGCCGCCGCCCGTCGCGACCGTCAGCGTGCCGTTCGTCACCGTCAGGGTCGTCGTCAGCGCGCCGCCATCGATGTCGGAAACCGACACACCTGGAATCGACAGCAGCGCGTCCTCCGCCGTCGTCTGCGCGACCGGCACCGTGTTCACCGGCACATCGTTCTCCGGCGTCACCGTGACGTTCACCGTCACCGGCGTCCTACCGCCGTGACCGTCATCCACCAGGACCGTGAAGCTGTCCGCACCGTTGTAGTTCGCGTTCGGCGTGTACGTATAGGTGCCGTCCGCGTTGACGATCACCGTGCCCTGCGCCGGGCCGCTGTCGAGACTGAACGTCAGGGTATCGCCATCGACGTCCGTCGCCGTCACCGCGCCGCTGACCGGCGTATCCTCAGGCGTCGTCACCGGCGGCGCCGTCGCCACCGGCGCATCGTTCACCGGTGTCACCGTGACGTTCACCGTCACCGTCGTCGTGCCGCCGTGGCCGTCGTCCACCAGGACCGTGAAGCTGTCCGGACCGTTGTAGTTCGCGTTCGGCGTGTACGTGTAGGTACCGTCCGCGTTGACGAGCACCGTGCCCTGCGCCGGGCCGCCGGCGAGGCTGAACGTCAGCGTATCGCCATCGACGTCCGTCGCCGTCACCGCACCGCTGACCGGCGTGTCCTCAGGTGTCGTCGCCGGCGGCGCCGTTCCCACCGGCGCATCGTTCTCGGGCGTCACCGTGACATTCACCGTCACCGTCGTCGTGCCGCCGTGGCCGTCGTCCACCAGGACCGTGAAGCTGTCCGGACCGTTGTAGTTCGCGTTCGGCGTGTACGTATAGGTGCCGTCCGCGTTGACGAGCACCGTGCCCTGCGCCGGGCCGCCGGCGAGACTGAGCGTCAGGGTATCGCCATCGACGTCCGTCGCCGTCACCGCACCGCTGACCGGCGTGTCCTCGGGTGTCGTCACCGGCGGCGCTGTTCCCACCGGATTATCGTTCACCGGCGTCACCGTGACGTTCACCGTCACCGTCGTCGTGCCGCCGTGGCCGTCGTCCACCAGAACCGTGAAGCTGTCCGCACCGTTGTAGTTCGCGTTCGGCGTGTACGTGTAGGTACCGTCCGCGTTGACGAGCACCGTGCCCTGCGCCGGGCCGCCGGCGAGGCTGAACGTCAGCGTATCGCCATCGACGTCCGTCGCCGTCACCGCACCGCTGACCGGCGTGTCCTCGAGTGTCGTCGCCGGTGGCGCCGTTCCCACCGGATCATCGTTCACCGCCGTCACGTTCACCGTGACCGTCGCCGTCTCCGTCACACCGCCTGACGTCACCGTGTACGTGAACGTCGTCGTCCCGTTGAAGTTCGCCGGCGGCGTATAGGTCAGCGTTCCATCGGCCGCGAACGTCACCGTCCCCTGACCTGACGCGGGCTGCGTCACCGACGTCACCACACGGCTGGTATTCTCGAAGCTGTCCGCGCTCGCCCCGTTCGAGCCCGTGATCACGTTGAACGTGATCGGGGTATCCTCCGCCGTCGTCACCGTATCGTTGGTGATGTCCGCGACCGGCCTCACCGTGATCGCCACGGTGCCGCCGTCGTCCAGCGTGCCGTCGCTGACCGTCACCGTCATCACATCAGAGCCGTTATAGTCGCCGGTGTTCACGTACCGCAGCCCGGCCAGCGCCGCATTCACCTGCGTTGCCGTTCCGACGATCGTCACTGTCGCCGTGCCATTGGCCGTGACTGTCGCGCCGCCACCCTCGGTCACGAACACCGTTCCGTTGGCGACCGACAGCGTCGTGGTCAGGACGTCATCGTCGGCATCGAACACCGTGACGCGCACGCCGTCGATGTCCAGCGGCGTATCCTCGTCGGTCGTCTGCGCGCCCGGTATGGTGAGCACCGGCGCGTCGTTCACCGCCGTGACGGTCACGTCGACCGTCGCCGTCTCCGTGCGACCACCTGACGTTACCGTGTAGGTGAAGCTGACTTCTCCGTTGAAATTCAACGTCGGTGAGAACGTCAACGTGCCGTCGCCGTTCAGACGGACCGTGCCGTTGGCCACCGCCACGTCGCCGCCCACGACAATCGACTGGCCGTTGATCGCGGTGATGGTGCTGCCCGGGTTCTCGAAGCTGTCGTTGGCCAGGACGTCAATCGTGGCCGGCGTGTCTTCCGCCGTTGTCACCGCGTCATTGTCGATGTCCCGGACAGGCGTCACCGTGATCGCCACCGTGTCGACATCCGTCAGCGCGCCGTCGCTCGTCGACACCGTCAGCTGCGCCGGGCCGTTGTAGTCCGCCGTGTTCCTGTACGTCAGGCCCAGCAGGGCCGCGTTGATCTGCGCCGCAGTACCGGTGATTGTCACCGTGCCGCTGTTGTTGCCCGCGATGGTCGCGCCGCCCCCTTCGGTCACCGACAGCGTGCCGTTCGTCACCGTCAGCGTCGTCGTCAACGGTTCGCCGGCACCGTCCGGGTCACTGACGCTCACGCCCGTGATCTGCAGTGCCGCGTCTTCCGCCATTGTCTGCACGCCCGGCACCGTGTTCACCGGTGCGTCGTTATCCGTGCCAACGTCCACCGTAACCGACGCTGTCTCCATCACGCCGCCCGACGTCACCGTATAGGTGAAGCTCGTCGGCCCGGTGAAATCCAGTGTCGGGAGGAAGATCAGCTGGCCTGCACCATTCAGGCGCACGGTGCCATTGCCGACGGCGATGGCGGGACCGTTGGCGGTAATGGCCTGGCCATTGACCGCGGTGATGGCACGTCCCGGATTCTCGAAGCTGTCATTGGACAGGACACTGATCGTGACTTCCGTATCCTCATCCGTATTGGCATTGTCGCCGGCAATGTCCGCCACAGCCGTCACCGTGATGGTCACGTCCGCGCTGTCCGTCAGCACGCCATCGTTCGTCACTACTTGCAGCAGGTCGGGGCCGTTGTAGTCGCCGACGTTGGTGTAGGTCAGGCCGGCCAGGGCGGCGTTAATCTCGGCCGCCGTACCGGTGATCGTCACGGTACCGGTACCGTTGCCGGTGATCCCGGCGCCGCCGCCGGTCGCCACCGTCAACGTGCCGTTCTGCACCGTCAGCGTCGTGGTCAACGGGTCATCGTCGGCATCGAACACCGTGACGCGCACGCTGTCGATGGCGAGCGGCGTATCCTCCGCCGTCTCCTGCGGGCCCGGCACCGTCACGACAGGCGCATCCTCCACGGCCGTCACAGTGACGAAGACCGTCGCGGTCTCGGTATCGCCACCCGACGTCACCGAGTAGGTGAAGCTGGTCGGTCCGTTGAAGTTCAACGTCGGCGAGAACGTCAATGTGCCGTCGCCGTTCAGGCGGACCGTGCCATTGACCACCGTCACGCTGCCGCCGACGACAATCGACTGGCCATTGACCGCGGTGATGGTGCGGCCCGGATTCTCGAAACTGTCGTTGGTCAGGACGCTGATCGTGACCGGCGTGTCCTCGTCCGTCGTCACCGCGTCGTTGGCAATGTCGTCGACGGGCGTCACCGTGATCGCCACCGTATCGACATCCGTCAGCGCGCCGTCGCTTGTCGTCACCGTCAGCTGCGCCGGACCATTGTAGTCCGCCGTGTTCGTGTAGGTCAGACCGGCCAGCGCCGCGTTGATCTGCGCCGCCGTACCGGTAAGGACCACGGTGTTGCTGCCGTTGCCCACGATCCCGGCCCCGCCGCCAGCTGTGACTGTCAGTGTCCCGTTCGTCACGGTCAGCGTCGTCGTCAGCGACACGCTATCGACGTCCGACACCGACACACCGGTGATCGCCAGCGGCGTGTCCTCCGCCGTCGTCCGCGGACCCGGTACCGTGTTCACCGGCGCGTCGTTCGCCGCCGTCACGTTCACCGTGACCGTCGCCGTCTCCGTCACGCCGCCCGACGTCACCGTGTACGTGAAACTCGTCGTCCCGTTGAAGTCCGCCGGCGGCGTGTAGGTGATCGTGCCGTCGGCGGCGAACGTCACCGTCCCCTGGCCCGGCGCCGGCTGCGTCACCGACGTCACCACACGGCCGTCGTTCTCGAAGCTGTCTGCACTCGCCCCGTTCGAGCCCGTGATCACATTGAACGTGATCGGCGTGTCTTCCGTCGTTGTCACGGTGTCATCCGTGACATCCGCCACCGGTGTCACGGTGATCGCCACCGTGTCGGTGTCGGTCAGGGCGCCATCGGTCGTCGACACGGTCAGCGTGTCCGGACCGTTGTAATCCGCCGTATTCGTATAGGTCAGACCCGCCAACGCGAGGTTGATCTCGGCTGCCGTGCCCGTGATCGTGACCGTGCTGCTGCCGTTGCCGTTGATGACGGCGCCGCCACTGGTGCCGACTGACAGCGTGCCGTTGATCACCGTCAATGTCGTCGTCAGCGTGCCGCTATCGACGTCCGACACCGATACGCCCGAAATCGGCAGCGGCGAATCTTCCGCCGTCGTCCGCGGGCCCGGCACCGTGTTCGTCGGCGCGTCGTTCTGCGCCGTCACGTTCACCGTGACCGTCGCCGTCTCCGTCACGCCGCCCGACGTCACCGTGTACGTGAAACTCGTCGTCCCGTTGAAGTCCGCCGGCGGCGTGTAGGTGATCGTGCCGTCGGCCGCGAATGTCACCGTCCCCTGGCCCGACGGCGGCTGCGTCACGCTTGTCACGGCGCGGCCGCTGTTCTCGAAGCTGTCCTCACTCGCCCCGTTCGTTCCCGTCAGGACGTTGAACGTGATCGGCGTGTCCTCGTTCGTCGTTACCGTGTCGTTCGTGATATCGGCCACCGGTGTCACGGTGATCGCCACCGTATCGGTGTCGGTCAGAACACCATCGCTCGTCGACACCGTCAGCGTGTCCGGACCGTTGTAGTCCGCCGTGTTCGTGTAGGTCAGGCCCAGCAATGCCGCATTGATCTGCGCCGCCGTGCCGGTGATCGTCACCGTGCCACTACCGTTGCCGGTGATCCCGGCACCACCGCCGGTGGCCACCGCCAGCGTCCCGTTGGCCACCGTCAGCGTCGTCGTCAACGCGCCGCCGTCGACATCCGATACCGTTACGTTGCCAATCGCCAGCGGCGCATCTTCCTCGGTTTCCTGCGCCGTTGCCGGCACCGTGTTCACTGGCGCATCGTTCACCGCCGTCACGTTCACCGTGACCGTTGCCGTCTCCGTCACGCCACCCGACGTCACCGTGTAGGTAAAGGTCGCCGTCCCGTTGAAATTCGCCGCCGGCGTATACGTGATCGTGCCGTCGGCCGCGAAGGTCACCGTGCCCTGGCCGGCGGCCGGCTGCGTCACCGACGTCACCACACGACCGCTATTCTCAAAGCTGTCCGCACTCGCCCCGTTCGTCCCCGTCAGGACGTTGAAGCTGATCGGCGCATCCTCGTTCGTCGTGACCTCATCGTTCGTGACGTCGACGACCGGCGTCACGGTGATCGCCACCGTGTCGACGTCCGTCAGCGCACCGTCGCTCGTCGACACCGTCAGCGTGTCCGGGCCGTTGTAGTCCGCTGTGTTGGTATACGTCAGGCTCGCCAGGGCCGCGTTGATCTGTGCCGCGGTACCGGACAAGGTGACCGTCGCGGTGCCGCTGCCCGAAACCGCGGCGCCACCGCCCGCCGTGATGGACAGCGTTCCGTTGGCTACCGTCAATGTCGTCGTCAGCGGACCGCCGTCGACATCCGATACCGACACGCCCGGAATGGCCAGCGGCGTATCTTCCGCCGTCGTCTGCGCAGCCGGTACCGCATTCACCGGCGCGTCGTTCTGCGCTGTCACGTTCACCGTGACCGTCGCCGTCTCCGTCACGCCACCCGACGTCACCGTGTAGGTGAATGTCGCGACGCCGTTGAAGTTCGCGGCGGGCGTATACGTGATCGTGCCATCGGCGGCGAACGTCACCGTCCCCTGGCCCGCCGCCGGCTGCGTCACCGACGTCACCGCGCGGCCGGCGTTCTCGAAGCTGTCCACCGTCGCGCCGTCCGAGCCGGTGATCACGTTGAACGTGATCGGCGTGTCCTCGTTCGTCGTCACCGTGTCGTTCGTGATGTCCGCCACCGGCGTCACCGTGATCGCCACCGTGTCGGTGTCGGTCAGGGCGCCATCGGTCGTCGATACCGTCAGCGTGTCCGGACCGTTGTAATCCGCCGTGTTCGTGTAGGTCAGACCCAGCAAGGCCGCGTTGATCTGTGCTGCCGTGCCGGTGATCGTTACCGTGCTGCCGCCATTGCCCACGATCCCGGCGCCACCGCCCGTCGCGACCGTCAGCGTACCGCTCGTCACCGTCAGTGTCGTCGTCAGCGTGCCGCCATCGACGTCGGAAACCGACACGCCACCGATCGCGAGCGCCGTGTCCTCCGCCGTCGTCTGTGCGACCGGCACCGTGTTCGCCGGCGCATCGTTCTGCGCCGTCACGTTCACCGTGACCGTCGCCGTCTCCGTCACGCCGCCAGACGTCACCGTGTACGTGAACGTCGCCACGCCGTTGAAGTTTGCCGCCGGCGTGTACGTGATCGTGCCGTCGGCCGCGAACGTCACCGTGCCCTGGCCGGCCGCCGGCTGCGTCACCGACGTCACCACGCGGCCGGCGTTCTCGAAGCTGTCCACCGTCGCGCCGTTCGAGCCCGTGATCACATTGAACGTGATCGGCGTATCCTCGTTCGTCGTCACCGTGTCGTTCGTGATGTCCGCCACCGGCGTTACGGTGATGCCCACCGTGTCGGTATCCGTCAGCACACCGTCGCTGGTCGACACCGTCAGCTGCGCCGGGCCGTTGTAATCCGCCGTGTTCGTGTACGTCAGCCCCAGCAACGCCGCGTTGATCTGCGCCGCCGTGCCGGTGATCGTCACCGTGCTGCCGCCGTTGCCCACGATCCCGGCTCCGCCGCCGGCCGTGACCGTCAGCGTCCCGTTCGTCACCGTCAATGTCGTCGTCAGCGTACCGCCATCGACGTCCGATACCGACACGCTCGGGATGGCCAGCGGCGTGTCTTCCGCCGTCGTCTGCGCCGCCGGCACCGTGTTCACCGGCGCATCGTTCACCGCCGTCACATTCAACGTGACCGTTGCCGTCTCCGTCACGCCACCCGACGTCACCGTGTACGTGAAACTCGTCGTGCCGTTGAAATTCGACGGCGGCGTGTAGGTGATCGTGCCGTCGGCGGCGAACGTCACCGTCCCCTGGCCCGCCGCCGGCTGCGTCACCGACGACACCACACGGCCGGTATTCTCGAAGCTGTCCGCGCTCGCCCCGTTCGAGCCCGTGATCACGTTGAACGTAATCGGGGTATCCTCCGCCGTCGTCACCGTGTCATTGGTAATGTCCGCTACCGGCGTCACCGTGATCGCCACCGTATCGGTGTCCGTCAGCACACCATCGCTCGTCGACACCGTCAGCTGCGCCGGGCCGTTGTAGTCTGCCGTGTTCGTATAGGTCAGGCCCAGCAGCGCCGCGTTGATCTGCGCCGCCGTGCCGGAGACCGTGACCGTTCCCGTCCCGTTGCCAGTGATCGTCGCACCACCGCCGGCCGTGACCGCCAGCGTGCCGTTGGTCACCGTCAGCGTCGTCGTCAACGCACCGCTGTCAACGTCGGCAACCGATACCCCGGTGATCGCCAGCGGCGTATCCTCTGCCGTCGTCTGTGCCGCCGGCACTGTGTTCACCGGCGCATCGTTCACAGCCGTCACGTTCACCGTGACCGTCGCCGTCTCCGTCACGCCGCCCGATGTCACCGTGTAGGTGAAGCTCGTCGTCCCGTTGAAGTTCGCCGGTGGCGTGTACGTGATCGTGCCGTCCGCCGCAAATGTCACCGAACCTTGGCTCGGCTGCGTGACGCTCGTCACCACGCGACCGGTATTCTCGAAACTGTCGACACTCGCCCCGTTCGTTCCGGTGATCACATTGAACGTGATCGGCGTGTCCTCTGCCGTCGTCACCGTGTCATTCACGATGTCCGCCACCGGCGTCACGGTGATCGCCACCGTGTCGACATCCGTCAGCGCGCCATCGCTCGTCGATACCGTCAGCTGCGCCGGGCCGTTGTAGTCCGCGGTGTTCGTATACGTCAGACCCGCCAGCGCTGCGTTGATCTGCGCCGCCGTACCCGAGACCGTGACCGTTCCCGTCCCGTTGCCGGTGATCGTTGCACCGCCGCCGGCCGTGACCGCCAGCGTGCCGTTCGTCACCGTCAGCGTCGTCGTCAACGCACCGCTGTCAACGTCAGCGACCGATACCCCGGCGATCGCCAGCGGCGTGTCCTCCGCCGTCGTCCGCGGGCCCGGCACCGTATTCACCGGCGCATCGTTCACAGCCGTCACGTTCACCGTGACCGTCGCCGTCTCCGTCACACCGCCCGACGTCACCGTGTACGTGAAACTCGTCGTCCCGTTGAAGTTCGCCGCTGGTGTGTAGGTGAGTGTTCCATCGGCCGCGAACGTTACGGTCCCCTGACCTGCCGGCGGCTGCGTCACCGACGTCACCACGCGACCGCCATTCTCGAAACTGTCCACCGTCGCGCCGTTCGTCCCGGTGATCACGTTGAAGCTGATCGGCGTGTCCTCCGCCGTCGCCACTGTGTCGTTCGTGATGTCCGCCACCGGCGTCACGGTGATCGCCACCGTATCGACGTCCGTCAACGCGCCATCGCTCGTCGACACCGTCAGCTGCGCCGGGCCGTTGTAGTCCGCCGTGTTCGTATACGTCAGGCCCAGCAACGCTGCATTGATCTGCGCCGCTGTGCCGGCAATCGTGACAACGCTGCTGCCGTTACCTGCAATCGTCGCGCCACCGCCGGCCGTCACCGACAATGTCCCGTTCGTCACCGTCAGCGTCGTCGTTAGTGACGCGTTGTCGACGTCCGACACCGACACGCCCGGGATGGCCAGCGACGTGTCCTCTGCTGTCGTCTGTGGCCCCGGTACCGTGTTCACCGGCGCATCGTTCACCGCCGTCACGTTCACCGTAACTGTCGCCGTCTCCGTCACACCGCCAGACGTCACCGTGTACGTGAACGTCGCCACGCCGTTGAAGTTTGTCGCCGGCGTATACGTGATCGTGCCATCGGCGGCGAATGTCACCGTGCCCTGGCCTGCTGCAGGCTGCGTCACGCTGGTCACCGCGCGACCGGCATTCTCGAAGCTGTCCGCGCTTGCCCCGTTCGTGCCGGTGATGACGTTGAAGCTGATCGGCGTATCCTCCGCCGTCGTCACCGTGTCGTTCGTGATGTCGGCCACCGGCGTCACGGTGATTCCCACCGTGTCGACGTCCGTCAGGGCGCCGTCACTCGTCGATACCGTCAGCTGCGCCGGGCCGTTGTAATCCGCCGTGTTCGTGTACGTCAGCCCCAGCAACGCCGCGTTGATCTGCGCCGCCGTGCCGACAATGGTCACGGTACCGGAGCCGTTTCCGGTGATCGCCGCACCGCCGCCGGCCGCGACCGCCAGTGTGCCGTTCGTCACGCTCAGCGTCGTCGTCAGCGATCCGCTGTCGACATCGGCAACAGACACGCCGGTGATCGCCTTCGGCGTGTCTTCCGCCGTCGTCTGCGCAGCCGGCACCGTGTTCACCGGCGCATCGTTCACCGCCGTCACGTTCACCGTGACCGTCGCCGTCTCCGTCACGCCACCCGACGTCACCGTGTAGGTGAACGTCGTCGTCCCGTTGAAATTCGCCGGCGGCGTGTAGGTGATCGTGCCGTCGGCCGCGAACGTCACCGTCCCCTGGCCCGCCGCCGGCTGCGTCACCGACGTCACCACGCGACCACTATTCTCAAAGCTGTCCGCACTCGCCCCGTTCGAGCCGGTGATCACGTTGAACGTGATCGGCGTGTCCTCGTTCGTCGTCACCGTGTCATTGGTGATGTCTGCTACCGGCGTCACCGTGATCGCCACGGTATCCGTGTCTGTCAGCGCACCGTCGTTGGTCGATATCGTCAGCTGTGCCGGCCCGTTGTAGTCCGGCGTGTTGATGTAGGTGAGGCCGGCCAGCGCCGCGTTGATCTGCGCCACCGTGCCACTGATGGTCACTGTCGCGCTGCCGTTGCCCGAGATGGTCGCGCCGCCGCCTGCCGTCACCGACAGCGTGCCGTTCGTCACCGTCAACGTCGTCGTCAGCGTGCTGCTGTCGGGATCGGCGATCGACACGCCGGTGATCGCCAGCGTCGCGTCCTCGTTTGTCGTTCGCGCCCCCGGCACCGTGTTGACCGGGGCATCGTTGACCGCGATGACGTTGATCGTCGTGGTGGCCACTGCCGAGTCGAGCGCACCATCATTGACCGTGACATTGACCGTGCGCGGCGTCGTCGATGGATTGTCGGTGGTGTTGGAGAACGTGATCGCGCGGATCGCCGCGGCGTAGCTTGCCCGGGTGGCACTGCCTGTGAGCGTGACCGTGATCTGCCCCGCGACGCTCGTGTCGACAGACGCCGTGATACCGGCCGGCAGGCTGCCGACGTTGAGCACGTCGCCCGCGGCGGCATTGGTGAGCACGATCCGGGCCGAGACCATGTTCGTGCTGTCGTTGTCGCGCACGTCATTGTCGGTGTCGGCGATCGACACACCCGCCCCGTTCTCGGTATAGGTGGTGGTGAAGTTCACACCCGGCGTGACGTCGGAGACCGTCTGGACGCTGACACCATCGATAAAGATATCGTCGCCGCCGCTGCCCGACGCATAGGAGAACAGAAGATCGCCGGTGGCCGCGACCGTCGCCGGCAGATTGATCGTGATCCCGGTCCTGGCCCACGACCCGAACGTCGAACTCGTAACGGACGCCGGACTGCCGCTGGCGCCGTTCATGTAGGTGATCGTCGCCGTGTTCGAGCCGTTGATACCGGTCGTGATGCGCGCATAGACGACGCCACCGACACTGATGTCCAGGGTCGCGGCAGCGGCGGTATCGGGATTCCGGTTGTTCCAGCCCAGCTCGAACGTCAGCTGCGCGGCGCCGGAAGGTGCCGTTCCGGAATTCCAGCCGGTAATGCCGGTCTGCCGCAGGGTTCCGGTCGAATTGTCCGCCGTCCATGCAAAGCCGTTGTCACCGCTGGAGGCGAGCCGGCCACCTGTGCCGGTCTGGGTCCAACCCGAGAGATCCGTCGTAAAACCGCCGTTGGTGATGATCTGCGTCTGGTTCGTGCCTGAATTCAGGTCGACCACCGGCGCCGCGGCCACATTGATCGTGGCACTGGCCGTGGTCGCATCCGACGTTATTTCGTTGAAGACGGAGATCGTCAGATTCCGACTGACGGTCGACAGACTGGTCGAATTGAACAGAATCTGCTGCAGTGCCGTCTGGTAAGCGGCCTCGCTGGCGCTGCCCGTCAGGGTCAATGTACTGCCGACAATCGACGCGGTGATTCCCGCCGGAAGCGCGCCGCTGACGCTCAACGTATCGCCGCTCTGCGCATTGTTGATCGTCACCGTCGCCCGGGAGATGTCGGCAACCACGTTGGCGACGGCGACGTCCGAATCGACAACCTTGACGGGCGTGCCGCTGCCGACACCATAGGTCGTTACGTAGTCATTGCCGGTGGCGGTGCTGTTGTTCGCATCCAGATCCAGCGTGGTGGTGCTGTCGAAAACGATCCGGTAGCTGAAGGTCGTCGCCGAGTTGATCGCGCCCAGATTGAACTGGACGCCCAGGCCGTTGTCGGTCGAGGCACTCGTGGTGATCGTGTTCGTGATGTTGCCGCCGCCGGCGATGCCGGCACCGTACAGGCCCGAGCCGTTGTAGACGCCGGAATAGAAGCGATCGAACTGGCGGTCACCGTCGACTTCGGCAAAACCCACGAAACGTTCGCTGGCCGTGCCGGCATTCTGTCGCGTCGCGATGACCGAGATGTTGTCATTGACATTGGTGGTCGAACCGATCCCCGGCGCCACGGCATAAGCCGGGCCCGCATCCGTTCCGCCCAGCAGCGTATCGGCCGCCTGATACCACTTGATGTCCGCCGTGTTCGTCGATGGCGGCGTGATGGTCACCGTGTTGGTGAAATACGCCGTCCCGGAAATGTACGAGGTGCGAACGACCGCCAGCGTATCGGCTGCCGCCTGATAGCCGGCAACTCCATTGGCATTGTAGAACATCGTCGTCGTCACGACGAAGGGATCAGCCGCCGTACCCGTGCCGGTCAGCGTCTGCGTGCCCGCCGACGTCCACGCCACCTTGGCCATGTTCTCAGCGCCGGTATCAGGTCCAATCACCTGCGTCCCGACCGCCATGTACATGCCGTTGAACAGCTGGGTACTCGTGTCCGTGACGCTGCCGCTGAAGAACTGCAGCTGATTCTGGTACCTCACCTGCATCTGGCCGAGATTCGTCACGTGGATTCTCAGGCCATCCGATCCGTCGGTCTGCACGCCGCCGCTTGGATTGATCGTGGTCTGGACCAGCAGCCCATCCCACGCCGGCGCGCTCAGCGATCGCGCATCGATCACGCCCTGCTGCTCTTCGAGGGTCCAGTCACCGCCCTGCGCCGTCGCGCCGGTGCCGTCCGTCGACGCCGCGACGTCAGCACTGGTCAGGGATGCCAGGAGGTCGACCGTCTGCGCGCCATCGGTGCCCGCGGCGATATTGCAGCCGTAGAGAAGAATATCACCGTCGGCGCTGAGTGCCCGACCGATCGCGGCCAGCTCTGTCTGATGGTCTGCCAGCGTTTCGGGCGTCAGTACGTCCGATCCGAGATCGAGCTGCCCCTGAGCGCCGTGCGAGATGATGTGGATCGCATCGATGTTCGACCGGCCGGCCATGAACGCGGCGATCTGCGCCAAACCGCTTCGCGCACTGTCGAGAACGACAATCTCGGATCCGGGCCGGATGTCCTGCAGCCACGGCTGGATATCGCCGACATTGCTGTCGATGAACACGATCTCGCGGCCAACGGACTCATTGCTGTCCGGTGTGACAACACCGACTTCCTTATCGGCAAACAACGGCCGGGCCGCCGCGTCTGCGGCGTTCGTTGTTTGCGATGCAGGCTGATCAGGCGCTGCCGACGCTTCAGCGACGGCATCTCCGACCACCCCCGATGCGTCGTTCGCAATGGTCTTCGATGCGCTCGGGCGATCCTGAGGCGGCGCCTGCGTTGCAATCTGAGATGGCGCAGCATTACCCTGATGAGGCGCGGAAGCACCGGCCTTGGCGCCACTGTCCGCCGACGGTTGAGATGTTGATGGTTGCTGCGGCGCGGCGGTTGCTGCCTCGGACGCGTGACTGCCGCTCGCCGCCGCATCCTGAACCAGCGGCTCGCCCGCCAAAGCCGCCACCGACAGCGCCGCCGCCTTGCTGCCGTCATCCACGGCGGCAGCGGCATCCAGCGCTATGCGCGCTTCAAGCGCAAAGACGGTTGGACTGATCCGTACAACGGGATTGTATTCTGCGCGGCGTTTGCTCTTGGAGGACTTCGGACGCCAAAATTTATTCATGAGGCACCGCTAACAGACTAGCCACGAAATAGGGCTGACCAGGTCCATTCGACATTAATAAGAACGGGATACGAACCATTTATCAAAACGTTGCACTATCTAATCAAATTTCTGACAATTGTCAAAATCCACCCGCAAGAATTGGGCGCACCAAAGCGCGACTCCAAACGGGCACACGTTTTCGCGTCAGAGAAATACAACTAGGAAGGGCGCACATTCACACGCCGTCACAAAACATGTCGTCAGCTATAGCCGCTCCTTGCGACAATCCTCACAGCGATCAGCCTTACGAAGATCCTCCACTGTGATTTATATCATTAGCCTGCGATTTTGTTTCCACGAGCGCGAACAATTCTGGCTTCACCCGCCACGGCAGGTCAACAGTTTATCAATATCCTTCTCATCGTCACGGCACCGCAAACTATCCTTCATACAATCACAGCGGGAATCTCCTGTGTGACCATCAGACTGCCCACTGCTTCTCTGAAACATTGCGAGACGACCGTGAACTCAGTCCCTGCAAGTAGAATGACAAACGATTGTCCATTTCATTTAAGTTCATCACGGTAGTACTTACCGGATTTCCTCAATTGCAAGTGTGCTCTTACCTTCCAAGAATGAAGGTTCATATATACTTGCGGTCATGACCGGCGCGCCCTTGTCGCGCCCGTTCGAGCGGGACATGATCACACCCGACGGCTACTTCAATGGCGTCACTGAACGTTCTGCGAGAACCGGGAGCTTAGCCGTTTGGCCCGTCTAGAAGACGTTGATACCCGGCAGCCATTGGCCGCCCGGCTGCGCCACGACCTTGGCGTCCCCAACGGGATTCGAACCCGTGTTACCAACGTGAAAGGCTGGTGTCCTAGGCCTCTAGACGATGGGGACAGCTAGTCGGCGCGGTTCGTCTACAGTGTCGGCGGCGGCGAATCAAGCGGCGGCTCACAGTCAGGGGATGGCGCGGGCCGGTGCGGCATCCTCGACATGCAGGTTGACCGTTTCGCTGCCGTTCCAGCGGTCGACCCGCAGGATGCCGGCCACGTGCAGGGTCGGCGACGTCGCGTCGAGCAGCGCGGCGCCCACAGGTCCCCCCGCAGCGCGGAATGCGATCGCCTGGAGGCGCCCGCCATCGCTGCCGGCAAGCGTACAGCGGACATGCGCCTCCCCCACCGGCCGTGACCAGGTGGCCCGTACGTGGGAGAGGACGAAGCGGGGTTCGGGGTTGCCGACACCGAACGGTCCGACCTGCTCGATGGTCCGGACAAGGTCGGTCGTGGCGGCCTGGGTGCCCAGCGCACCGTCGACCGCCAGGTCGCGCACCGGCGGCGACACCCCGATCCGGGCTTCCACGTGATCGTTGAAAAAGCGGGTCCAGTCGGCCAGCCGGCTGCGCTCGATCGTCAGCCCGGCCGCCGCCGGATGGCCGCCGCCATTGACCAGCAGGCCGTTCTGTCGGGCGGCGATCACGATCGCCCCCAAATCGACGTCACGAACCGAACGGCCCGACCCCTTGCCGACGTCGCCATCCATGCCGATCACGAAAACCGGCCGGTGGAAGCGCTCGACCAGCCGGCTGGCGACAATGCCGATCACGCCAGGGTGCCAGCCCTCACCCACCGCCACGATGGCCGGCGGCACCGCGCCCAGGGCCTCTATTTGCACAATAGCCGCATCAAGGACGGCGGCCTCGATGGCCCGCCGCTCGGCATTGTAGCCGTCCAGGCGCATCGCCAGGCCCATCGCTTCCTGGGGATCGTCGGTCGACAGCAACCGGGTGCCCAGATCGGCGGCGCCGACGCGACCGCCGGCATTGACCCGCGGCCCCAGCAGAAAGCCGAGATGGAACGTGCCGGGCGTTTCGGCCAGGCGGGTCAGCGTGGCCAGCGCCGCGATTCCGGCATTGGCACGGCTATCGAGGATCTTCAGGCCCTGGCGGACCAGCATACGGTTGACGCCGGTCAACGGCACGACATCGCAAACCGTCCCCAGGGCGACGAGGTCAAGCCACAGCCGCAGATCGGGCTCTGGCCGCGCCGTCCCGTACCAGCCGGCCGCCCGCAGCGCCCGGTTCACCCCCACCACGAGCAGAAAGGCGACACCCACCGCCGCCATCTGGGTGTGCGGGCTGGCTTCGTCCTGCCGGTTGGGATCGACCACCGCCACCGCCCGCGGCAGTCGGGCCTCGGCCTTGTGGTGATCGATCACGATCATGTCGAGCCCGGCCTGCGTGGCAGCCTCGAGGGGCTCGAACGCGGTGATGCCGCAATCGACCGTGACGGCGACGGCGACACCCGCCGCCTTCAGGCCCAGCAATGCCGCCGCGTTGGGGCCATAGCCCTCTTTCAGGCGATCGGGGATGTACGCCTGGACGTTGCCACCCACCGCACGGAAGAAGCGCAGCAGCAGCGCCGACGACGTGGCGCCGTCGACATCGTAGTCGCCGAACACCGCGATCTTCTCGCCGGCACGTACGGCCCGCACGAGGCGATCGACAGCGATATCCATGTCCTTGAGATGCGACGGATCCGGCAAGAAGCGCCGCAAGGTCGGTGCCAAGAAGTCATCGACCGCGTCAGGCGCCACGCCACGGGCCGACAGCAGCCGCGCCACGACGTCGGGCAGGCCATGACGCTGGGCAATGGCCATGGCGCTGGCCTCCTCGCCCGCCCGCAGGCGCCAGCGCCGCCCCGACAGCGATTGCTCGACGCCGAGGAACGCGGACTCGATTGCCGGCGGCAGAGGTGCCAAAGCCAATGTCATGCAGCTGCCACCCAAGCACCGCGGATCACCGCCGACAAGGGCGCCGGGCTGTGAGAGTCGCAGATAACTTTGGCCTCCGTGGGAGAGCGGACGTCTCGCCCGCTCATGTCAGGCGACGGCGAGCTTTCGCCTTGATGCGGACAGGACACCCGCGCTCCCAGGCAGAGACACGCCTATCATGCCCAGCTCGGCAGGCCGCTCTTGACGTTGAAGTTGTGCTTGGCCTCGACGTAGCGAACGGTGCCGGTCTTCGACCGCATCACCAGCGAGTGCGTTTCAGCACCACCAGCGAAGCGGCGCACACCCTTGAGCATCGAGCCGTTGGTGACGCCGGTGGCGGCGAACATCACATCGCCCTTGGCCAGGTCGAGCATGCTGTATTTGCGGTTGAGGTCCTTGATGCCCCAGCGCGCCGCGCGGCCCTTCTCGTCATCGTTGCGAAACAGCAGACGGCCCTGCATCTGGCCGCCGATGCAGCGCAGCGCTGCCGCCGCCAGCACGCCCTCCGGCGCACCGCCGGAACCGATATAGATGTCGACGCCCGAGTCGGGCTGCGAGGTGGCGATCACGCCCGAGACGTCGCCGTCGCCGATCAGCATGATGCGCGCACCGGCCTCGCGGACCTTGGCGATCAGCTCGGAATGCCGCGGGCGATCGAGGATGCAGGCGACCAGGTCCGACACGTCGGCCTTCTTGGCCTTGGCGAGATTCTTCAGGTTCTCCGCCGGCGTGGCGTCGATATCGACGATCCCGTCCGGCAGGCCGCCGCCGACCGCGATCTTGTCCATGTAGACGTCAGGTGCGTTCAGGAAGTTGCCGTGTTCAGCCATGGCGATCACGGCCAGCGCGTTGGGGCCGCCCTTGGCGGTGATCGTCGTGCCTTCCAGCGGATCGAGCGCGATGTCGATCTTGGGTCCGTTGCCGGTGCCGACCTTCTCGCCGATATAGAGCATCGGCGCCTCATCGCGCTCGCCCTCGCCGATCACGACGGTGCCTTCGATGCTGAGCGCATTGAGCGCCTGGCGCATGGAGTCGACGGCAGCCTGGTCAGCCGCCTTCTCATTGCCGCGTCCCATCAGCTTCGACGCCGCCAGCGCCGCGGCTTCCGTCACCCGCACGGCTTCGAGCGCCAGGTTGCGGTCCATCGCGGATTGGGTGTCAGCCATCGTCTTTCCTCCCATGCGTCGCCCTCGCGGGCTGCCGTCGGTTGCGGCGCGAGAAGCGCCTGCTAGAGATCCTCGATCCGGATCAGGATCGGCTTTTCGCGCATCATCGCCAGGCCGGCGATACGCTGCAGCGCGCGGCGCATTGCCGCCTCTTCCGTCACGTGCGTCGTCAGCACCACCGGTACTGTATCATCCGGCCCGCGGGCGCGGCCATGCTGCAGCATCGACTCCAGCGAGACATTTTCATCACGCAGCGACGCTGTCACGTCAGCGATCACGCCCGGCCGATCGAGCACCATCAGGCGCAAATAGTAGGCGCCGCGGTGCCGCTCGATCGGCGATCCCGGCCGCGGTACAAGCCGTGCCGCCGGCACCACAAACGCCGGCAGGCCATGACCACGCGCCACGGCGACAAGGTCGGCAACGACAGCACTTGCGGTCGGGCCGGCGCCGGCGCCGCGACCTTCGAACATCGTCTGGCCGACGAAGTCGCCTTCCACGGCCACGGCGTTGAACACGCCATCGACCGACGCGATCGGCGCGTTCTTCGGCACCAGGCAAGGGTGGACCCGCTGCTCGATGCCGTGCTCGGTCTCGCGCGCCAGTCCCAGCAGCTTGATGCGACAGTCGAGCTCGTCAGCGAAACGGATATCGAGTGCGCCGACCTTGCGGATGCCCTCGACGTAGACGCCCTCGAAATCGACCGGGCGCCCGAAAGCGACCGCCGTCAACAGCGCAAGCTTGTGCGCCGCATCGATACCATCGACATCGAACGTCGGATCGGCCTCGGCGTAACCGAGCTTCTGCGCATCGGCCAGCACGTCGGCAAAGTCGCGGCCGGTCTCGCGCATGGTCGTGAGGATGTAATTGCAGGTGCCGTTCAAGATGCCGTAGAGCCGCTTCACGCGGTTGCCGACCAACCCCTCGCGCAGCGCCTTGATGATGGGGATACCGCCGGCGACGGCTGCCTCGAAAGCCAGAATGACCTGCTTGGCCTCGGCCTGGGCGGCAATGGCACTGCCGTGCAGCGCCAGAAGCGCCTTGTTGGCGGTCACGACATGCTTGGAGCGCGCGATCGCCGTTTCGATCACCTGCCGCGCGATACCATCGCTGCCGCCGATGACCTCGACGACGACGTCGATGTCGGATGCCGTGGCCAGGGCCAGCGGATCGTTCTCAAGGCGAATGCCCGACAGGTCGATCCCGCGATCCTTCGTGATGTCACGGGCACTGGCTGCGACGACCTGCAGCGGACGGCCGCAGCGCAGCGCCAGCAGGTCGGCATGCTCGCGCAGCAACTTGACAGTGCCGGCACCGACCGTGCCAAGGCCGGCGATGCCGATGCGAATCGGTTGGGACATGACGGACAAATCCAAGGGTCAGGCGCGTGCCTTCAGGCGGGTGATATTGTCGCCCAGGCCGCGCTGGTACAGATCGATCGCCTTGTCGGGATCGGCAATGACCGTCCGGATGTTCCGAATGGCCTGGCGGATCCGGTGCTTGTTCTCGACCATGGCGATGCGCACGTGATGGTCGCCGTATTCGCCGAAGCCGATACCCGGCGACACCGCGACGTTGGCCTGCGTGAGCAGCAGCTTGGAGAACGCCAGCGATCCCAGCTCGGCGAAAGCTGACGGCAGCGGCGCCCAGGCGAACATGCTGGCCGGTGGCGCGGGAATATCCCAGCCCGCCGCCTTCATGCCCTCGATCAGCACGTCACGGCGCTCCTTGTAGGTATCGCGCGCCTCGGCGACGCAATCCTGCGGCCCATCAATGGCCGCCACCGCCGCCACCTGCACCGGCGTGAAAGCACCGTAGTCGAGGTAGGACTTGATGCGGGTCAGCGCCTGGATCAGTCGACGGTTGCCGGCGGCAAAACCGATGCGCCAGCCGGCCATCGAGTAGGTCTTGCTCATCGAGGTGAACTCGATGGCGATGTCGCGCGCGCCCGGCACCTGGAGGATCGACGGCGGCGGCTGGTCGTCGAAATAGATCTCGGCATAGGCGAGATCGGACAAGATCCAGATCCCGGCCTTGCGGCAGTACTCCACCACCGGCCGATAGAAATCGAGGTCGACGACCTGCGCCGTGGGATTGGATGGGTAGTTCAGCACCAGCGCCAGCGGCTTGGGCACGCTGTGGCGCACGGCGCGATCGAGCGCCGGCATGAACTCGTCGATGGTGGTCTGGCCCGGCACCGGGATGTGGCGGATCGAGCCGCCGGCGATGATGAAGCCGTAGGGATGGATCGGGTAGCTCGGGTTGGGCACCAGGATGATATCGCCTGGCGACGTGATGGCCTGCGCCAGGTTGGCCAACCCTTCCTTGGACCCGATGGTGACGATGATCTCGTTCTCGAAATCGAGCTCAACGCCGAAACGGCGGGCATAGTAGCGCGCCTGTGCCTTGCGCAGGCCGGGGATGCCCCGCGAATTCGAGTAGCCGTGGGTTGCCGGATTGCCCGCCACCTCGGCCAGTTTGGCGACGATATGCGGCGGGGTCGGCAGATCCGGATTACCCATGCCAAGGTCGATCACGTCCTGCCCGGCCGCGCGCGCCTTGGCCTTCATCGCGTTCACTTCGGCGAACACGTAGGGCGGCAGGCGCTTGATGCGGTGGAACTCGGTGTCGTCCATGGCCGGTAGCCTTGTTTTTGTGACCGCGCGAACGCGGCGGGCGGGGGTTCTTGCTGACACGCCAGCCCCGGGAAAGACCTGGATCCAGGCTGGCTGGGCGCCTTTTGCCGCTTTGAGCCTCCGAAGTCGAGGGCGATCAGCGTGGCGTCGGGGTCGGCGCCGGGGCGGGCGGCTCCGAGGCAGGCGGCGGTTCGGATCGTGACGGCGGTTCGTCGGCCTGCGGCGGCTTGCCCCGCACCAGGGATCCGATCGCCGATCCGCGCGTTTCATCGACCGGCTGGGCCTCGCTGCCGTAGCGGGCGCGAGCGCGATCGGATGCCAGCTGGCCGGCGACGGCGGCGCGATCGGCGGTCGTCGAAGTTTGCGGCCGGTCGGGCACCGTCCCGAGGTTAGGGTAGTTCTGATCGCTGCCCGCGGGCGGCGGCTGCACCCGTTGCGGCGGTTCGGGCGTCGGGTCGCTGCAGGCGGCCAGACCGGTCACCAGCAAAGCCAACGGCAGGGCGATGAACAAGCGGCTGCGGCCCATGCGCAAACTCCTGCAATGCGTTCCTGAAGCCATGAAACCACCCACTCCTGCCATTCGTTTGACGCCCGCCGGCAGGCTTCCTAAGCTGCCACAAACAGCCGATCGGAGCCCCTGTGCGATTATCGCCCTAATCGACACAAAGGCAATGATTTGACAAGAGAATCTGCGTCAGTGGGAGGAGTGCAAAATGGCGGATACCACAGGCCCAACACCACGTCTGCCCGACCCGGCCGCCTTGCAGGAGGCATGGAAAGACATCGCCGAGCGCAGCCAGCGCCTGCTGCAGGAGTTCGCCGAAAAGCAGGCCAAGGACGGCCCCGTCGCCGCCTCGGGTGACGTCCTCAACCTGACCGGCACATTCCTCGATTTCACCGCCAAGCTGATGGCCGATCCGCAGAAGGTCGTGACGGCCCAGATGGAGCTGATGCAGCAGTACATGCGGCTATGGCAGGCGACGGCCGACCGCATGATGGGCAAGCCCGCCGAAACCGTGATCGACGCACCCAAGGACAAGCGGTTTGCCGATCCCGCCTGGCGCGACGAAGCGATCTTCGATCACGTCAAGCAATCCTACCTGCTGACCTCGCGCTGGCTGACGGGGCTCAGCAAGGACGTCGAGGGCCTCAGTCCGCACGAGCGCAAGAAGGTCGACTTCCATATGCGACAGTTCGTTGACGCGATGGCGCCGACCAACTTCGTTGCCACCAATCCGCAGGTGCTGCGCGCCACGGTCGAGAGCGGTGGCGAGAACCTGGTGAAGGGCCTGCGCAACGTGCTGGAGGACCTCGAGCGCGGCAAGGGACGCCTGGCGATCCGCCAGACCGACATGAAGGCGTTCGAAGTCGGTCGCAACGTGGCGACGGCGCCCGGCAAGGTCGTGTTCCAGAACGCGATGATGCAGCTGCTGCAGTACAGCCCGACGACCAGCGAAGTCTACGAGCGGCCGCTGCTGATCGTGCCGCCGTGGATCAACAAGTTCTACATCCTCGACCTGAAGGCCGAGAACTCGTTCATCCGCTGGGCCGTCGACCAGGGCTACACGGTGTTCGTGATCTCCTGGGTCAACCCGGACGAGAAACTCGCCGCCAAGAGTTTCGAGGACTACATGCTCGAAGGCCCGCTGGCGGCGCTGGATGCCATCGAGAAAGCCGTCGGCGCCCGCGAGGTGACGGCGATCGGCTACTGCATTGGCGGCACCCTGATGGCCGCCACGCTGGCTTGGATGGCAGCGCGCAACGACAACCGGATCGCTGCCTGCACCTTCTTCACGGCACAGGTCGATTTCACCGAGGCGGGCGAGCTGACGGTGTTCATCGACGAGGAGCAGATCAGCAATATCGAGGCGATGGCCAAGCAGCGCGGCTACATGGACGGGGCCGAGATGGCAACCACGTTCAACCTGCTGCGCGCCAACGACCTGATCTGGTCGTTCGTGGTCAACAACTACCTGATGGGCAAGGACCCCTTCCCGTTCGACCTGCTGTACTGGAACTCCGACGCCACGCGCCTGCCGGCGGCGATGCACAGCTACTACCTGCGCAACATGTACCAGCGGAACCTGCTGGTGCAGCCCGGCGGCATCACGCTCTCCAACATACCGATCGATCTGCGCAAGGTGGCGATCCCCTGCTACATTCAGGCCGGCAAGGAAGACCACATCGCGCCGTTGAAGTCGGTCTACAAGCTCACCCAGGTCTTCAACGGGCCGGTGCGCTTCATGCTCGCCGGTTCCGGCCACATCGCCGGGGTGATCAACCCGCCCAAAGCCAACAAGTATCAGCACTGGCTGAACGATACGCCGAAGAACCCGCCGACGTTCGAGGCGTGGATGGCCGGCGCCACCGAGCACAAGGGTTCCTGGTGGCATGACTGGGACAAGTGGCTGGCGCCGCTCAGCGGGCCCAAGGTGCCGGCGCGCGACCCTGCCACGGGCGGCCTGCCAGCACTCGAGGATGCACCGGGCAGTTACGTCAAAGTGCGTATTGTCGACTGACGGCAGGATGATATACCGGACGCATGTCCGGTGAGACTCACGTCGGGAGCTACTTCCGGGCGCTGGAGGCGATTCGCGGCCTCACGGCGCTCGCCATCGTCCTCTATCATCTGGACGACCGGCTAGGCCTGCCGTTCTACTTCGACAACTTCTTTATCGGCGTCGATCTGTTCTTCGTCCTGTCGGGCTTCGTGATCTTCCACGTCTATGGTGGGCGGATCAACGACAGGACCGGCTATGCCCGGTTTCTCTGGCTACGGTTCGCCCGCATCTATCCGCTGCACTTCGCGACATTGATCGCCTTCGCGGCCTTTCAAGCCGTGGTCACGGCCATCGGCGGAGACTTCGAAGCGACCATCAAGCCCATGCTCGCTCACAACGACGTCTGGTCGTTCATCGGCAATGTATTGGCCATACAAGGGCTCAATACATTCGCCGGACCGACATTCAATATCCCGAGCTGGAGCATCAGCACCGAACTCTACACATACGCCGTGTTCGGGGCCCTGTTCTGGGCCGGCCTGATCAGGCCCGACAAACCCTTCGTCGTTCCCGTCGTCATCGTTGTTGCCAGCTATTTCCTGTTGGTGACCCAGGCCTCCCAGTTTCAGGTCATGGAAGATCTGGGCTTCATCCGCAACACGCTCGGATTTGCCGTCGGCATCATCGCGCGCGGCGTGTTCGCATCGCTGCCGACACCCACGGCACGGACGCTGACGGTACTGCAGGCCGGCGCTGTGGTCCTGCTCCTCGGCCTGCTGGCCCTGCCGATCCGCGTGGCGCCTTATGCGATCTACACCACCCCGATCCTATGTGCCTTCCTGATCGTGGGATTCGCCTATGACCGCGCCGGGCTGTGTCCGATCCTGCTGCTGCCACCGCTGCAATGGCTGGGACGGATCTCCTACGCTTTGTACCTGACGCACTACATGGTCGTGCTGGCGATCAGCGCCCTCTATTTGACCGCAGTCCAACATGGATGGATCGTCGGTGCCCTCTGGAAGCAGTGGGCGCTGATTCCCGTCGTGGCCGCAATTACACTCGCCATTGCACACGTGACCTACCATCGCCTGGAACTACCGGCCAAGGCCTTCCTGCGCATGCAGTGGCGAGCGGTGCCGTCATAGGCCTTGCACTTGGGGGTGTGACACAACCTCGAAGTGCCGGGCAAAGCTGTCGAACGAAGCCAAAACAGCACGCGCTTCCGGCTCGACAACCGCTCTCTGCACATCATCGCCGGCGAAGGCCTTGATCGACTCCACCGAGTCCCACATCGTCATGGCGAGGAATTCAACGCGCCCATCGACATCACGACGCAACAGCCAGGCGCCCCGATAGCCGGCCAGTGCGTTGAGCGCCGGGTAAACCTGCTGGTTGAAGTGTTCCTGGTATGCGGCGGCATTGTCTGGCATCGCCTCTCCGCGCCAAAGCCGGGCGATCATGTCAGTTCACTCCGTGGAAACCCGCATCGGCTGCCAGTTGCCGGCCGATGACCAGGCGTTGAATGTCGGACGTGCCCTCATAGATCGAGCACACGCGCACGTCGCGGTAGATGCGCTCGACCGGAAAGTCGCTGAGATAGCCGTAGCCGCCGTGGATCTGGATAGCGGCAGAGCAAACCTTCTCGGCCGCTTCCGAAGCGAACAGCTTGGCCATGGAGGCTTCCTTCAGGCACGGCTGCCCGGCGTCACGCAGCGCCGCCGCGCGCAGCACCATCAGCTCGGCGGCATGCAATGCCGTCGCCATGTCGGCCAGCCGGAAGGAAACGGCTTGATGCTCGATGATCGGCTTGCCGAAGGTGCGACGATCCTTGGCATAGGCCAGCGCCGCTTCGTAGGCGGCGCGCGCCATGCCGACCGATTGCGCCGCCACGCCGACGCGACCGCCTTCGAGATTGGCGAGTGCGATCGACAACCCCTGTCCCTCCTCGCCCAGCATCTGGTCGGGCGTCACCTCACAGTCGTCGAAGACGATCTGGCAGTGATCGGTCGAGCGCTGACCCATCGTGTGCTCGACCCGTGCCACGCTGTAGCCCGGAGTCTTCGTCGGCACGACGAAGGCCGATATACCTTTCTTGCCGGCCGTCGGGTCGGTGACCGCAAAAACGACAGCGACATCGGCGCTACGACCCGACGTGATGAACTGCTTCACGCCGTTCAGCACGAACTTGTTGCCGGCGCGCCGCGCCCGCGTCTTGATCGCCGCCGCGTCCGAGCCGGCTTCCGGTTCGGTCAGACAGAAGGCGCCCAAGTACTGGCCCGTCGCCATGGGCCGCAGGAACCGTTCCTTCTGTTCGGCCGTACCGAACCTGAGGATCGGCATGCAGGCGAGCGAGTTGTGGACCTGGAACGCCGTCGAGGCAGCGCCGTCCGCCGCGGCGATCTCCATCAACGCCAGATAGTAGGACGTGCTGTCCGTACCGGCACCGCCGAATTCCTCCGGCACCATCATGCCCATCAGGCCAAGCCCGCCCATCCGGGCGAATGCATCGGCGGGAAACTGTCCCTCGCGATCGCGCCCGGCGGCGCCGGGCGCCAGTTCACGCTGCGCGAATTGCCGGGCGGTGTCCCGGATCATCCTCTGCCGCTCTGTCAGCACCTTCACCCTCCCGCAAGGACGGGCGATCATGGGGACAGGCTGCGTCGGTGGTATTGGTCAAAATTTGACCATCACCAGGCCGTCGCCGGCACCGCTATCGCTGCGATGCTGCCGGGATGGCCGCGCTACGCATCCGCGTGGAGACCGTGAGTTCGCCGATCTTGCGCCCCATGCCCAGGGCAATCTTGTTCGAGAAGCGGTAGTGGAAGCCGGCATAGATCCGCGCCGCCGCCACCTCGTCGGCATAGTCCTGCAGCCGCGTCCACGTGCGCGTGACTCCCGGCGCCGTCGGACTGGTCATCGACACTTCCGGAATGTCGTTGCCCAGCACACTCATCAACACGACCGCCGCGGCGCCGGACGTAATGCAATGCGCGCAGGGATATTCAGGGTGCATCGGCGTGTCGCCCAGTGGCAGCCACGATGCGTCGCGCGGCGTGGCCTTGTTGCCGGTCAGATCGGCATTGCGGATCGCGGTGATCGGGCGCCAGAAATTATAGTGATACTTGGCATCGAATACGGCGATGAACGCATCGTCGCTGGCGATGGCGACGAGCGCAAACAGGCGCGCGCTGTCGACGAGGTCCATCTTCTTGACGGCGACCAGCTGCCTGACGATCGGGTTCCAGGCCTGCGGTCCGGTGACGAACCAGAAGCGGGCGATGGCGGTTTGTTCCGGCGTTCGTTTCGTACTGTCGCGGCGCCCCAGGTCCCTGATCTCGTTGAGATCGTCCGCCCATGTCCGTGACGTCAGGGCCGGCGGCGGCGGCGGACGGAACTGCGATCCCTTTTCCATCACCCACGGCTTGACCCCACCGTAAGTCGAGCTCACGGGTACGGTTGTCGGAACATAGACTCCGACAGTCGTGGCAGGCCGATAGGCCTCGGGAACGTCGGCTCCATCATTTTGGCGCAACGACAGAATCTCGGCGGCCGCCCGCTTGCCCAGTTCGATTCCCTTAGACTTCGCGTCGTCGTCGGGAACGCTTGTCAGCGAGGCTTTCAGCACCGCGTCCAAGCCCGGCGATTGCTCGGGATGAAGAGCGGTGAGTACGGCATGCGCCGCCGCCGCGGCGGCGGCTTCCTTTGAAACGCCCCGGTCAGCGGCAAGCTTGACCTTGTAGGGTGTGTAGCGCTGGTCGACGGCATTGACCGCCTCGAACATGGCGACGTGCAGCAGCGCCATGCCGCGCGCATTCGGCGGCGGCAGCAGCCGCTTCTCGATGGCAATCGCTTCGGCCTTGGCATTCCACACCGAGACCATGTCGGATCGCGCCGGCGTTGCGATAACGGTCAGGATGGCGGCGGCAACGGCCATCCGGCGGACATGTTTCTGCACGATCATCTAGGCTTCCCGGTTCGGTTCATCGCGAAGCGCCGATGACAGCATGCAGCACCGCGGCAAGTCATAAGCGGAACACGGGATTTCCATAGGCGCCTTGTGGTACCTTCGGCTCAGGGAAATTCATGTTGCGCCAGGCTGTTACATTCGGCCGCTACCGGCTCGATCCACGTGGTGGACTACGGCTCGGCAGCCGGGAGATCCGGCTGACGCCCAAGGCACTCTCGCTCCTGTGTTTCCTGGCCGAGCATGCCGGACAGGTGATGACCAAGGACGAGCTGTTCGCCGGCGTGTGGCCCGAGACGACGGTTGGCGATGCGGCGCTGGTAACTTGCATCCTGGAGTTGCGCAAGGCACTCGGGGATAACGCCCGACATCCCCGGTACATCGAAACACGGCATCGGCGCGGCTATCGGTTCATCGAAAAGCCTGGGACTGTCACCGAGGCGCGAGCCCAACAGACCAAGTCGCCCGCCGCGTCTGCCATCGTCGTCGGTCGCGACGATGAGCTCCGCGCGTTGCAAGCGTGCCTTGGCCGCGCCGCGACGGGAGAGCGGCAAGTCGTGTTCGTGACGGGTGAGCCGGGGATCGGCAAGACATCGCTGGTGCGAGCCTTCGTATCGCCTGCGGCGCTGTCCGCCGACATCCACGTGACCTGGGGCCAGTCGGCTGATCACCATGGGGCAACCGAACCGTATCTTCCGTTGATGGATGCCCTCACACGATCCTGCCGCGGTCCCTCCGGTGATCAGTTCATCGCTGCTCTGGATCGACATGCACCCAGCTGGCTTGCCCAGATGCCGTCACTGCTTGGACCCGAGCAGAACCGGGCATTGCGCCACCGCACCGCGGGCGTAACCCAGGAGCGCATGCTGCGCGAGCTGACCGACGCTCTCGAAGCCGTCTCGCACCACGCAACGATAGTGCTCTGGCTGGAAGACCTGCACTGGGCCGACCACTCAACGATCGATTGGCTGGCCTGGTTTGCGCGTCGACCCGAACACGCCTGCGTCCTGCTGATCGGGACATATCGGCCGGTCGAGTCGTTGATCACCGGCCACCCGCTGCAGGGCATGCACGATGAACTGCGCCGCCGCCACAACTGCCTGGAAATCGCCCTGCCACCGCTCACCGAGGCCGCCGTCACGGACTACTGCCAGGTCCGATTCACGCCGACCGAGGACGATGCCGGGCCGATGTCGCGTCTGGCACGCCGCGTTCATCAGCACACGGAAGGCACGCCGCTGTTCATGGTCGGCATCGTCGACGACCTTGTCAGTCAGGGCCTGCTCGTGAAAGGCAACGGCACATGGATCGTTCGTGAGGCCGACATCGGATCGGCACCACTGGGCATCCCCGACAACCTGCAGCGTCTCATCGGTCGCCAGATCGGCCGGCTGCATCCCGCCGCGTCGCACCTGCTGGAAGCCGCCTGTGTCGTCGGCGGGACGTTCTCCGCGGCCGCGGCCGCTGCCGGCGCCTGTATTGCTGCGGAAGATGCCGAAACGTTGTGCCGGGATATCGCGCAGCGTCATCAGCTCATCGACGCCGCCGGAACGGAAGCGTGGCCGGATGGGACCGTTGCCAGCCGCTTCACGTTCCGTCATGCGCTCTATCGGCAAACGCTCTACGGCCGCCTGCCGGCGGGTCAGTGTGCCGCGCTGCACGGACGCATCGGCGATCGCCTCGAACAGGCCTATGCCGGGCGGGCCGACGAAATTGCCGGCGAACTGGCCATGCATTTCGAACGGGCGCGGGACACCTCCCGAGCCGTTACCCATCTGCGCAAGGCAGGCCGGTTCGCCGGCAATCGCGGCGCTGCGCGTGAAGCCGTGGCTCACTTCAGGCACGCCTTGGATCTGATCGCCACCCTGCCGAAAGATCCATCACGCGACACTCTTGAAGCAGGCTTGCATCTGGCGCTCTGCGTCCCGCTTCGCGCCGTGCACGGTTATGGCTCCGCCGAGGTCGAGGCTTGCGCCCTGGCGGCGAAAGCGTTGTCGGACCACCTGGCGGATGGATCCAGCAAATTCGCCGCCAGCCGCATGGTGTGGAACGTCTGCCTGATGCGCCATCCGGTACCGCAGACGTTGGAACATGCACGCGCGCTGATGGACATCGCCGTCGCCACCGGCGATCCCGTCCGGCTCGCCCTCGCCCACCGTGCGCTCGGCACCTCGCTCAAGCTCGCAGGACATTTGCGCGAAGCAGCCGAAACGTTGACGCGGGGGGCTGCGATGGCAGATAGCGTGCCTGACGATCTCTTCGCTGACTTCGGCGAGCATCCGGGAATGATCTGTCGGGCATTCGCGGCCTGGGTCCAGGCCCTCATGGGCCGTCTCGACGAGGCGACACGACTGGCCGATGCGGCGATCGAACACGCCCGAGAGCGCCGCAATGCCCATAGCCTGGCCTTCGCCCTGGTGTCGAGCGGGCTTGCCTACCTTTTCCAGCGCGACACACGCCGTGCCGACGAATCCGCCAGCGAAGCTCTCGCCTTGGCGCACGAGCATGAGTTGCCGCAATGGCTCGCCTTCGGACTGGAGATCAAGGGCTGGGCAACATTTCAACACGGCGACCGGGCGGCCGGGATCGGCTTGCAGGAAGAGGGATTGCGTACGTTGCGCGCCACCGGCGCCCGCACGCACACCAGCCGGATGCTGGCCAACCTGGCGGAGAGCTACCTCGCCGTCGGTCAGGCGGACAAGGCACGGCTGCATCTGGAGGCCATGCGGGACCACATCGACGTCCATGGCGAGCGCTACTACGCAGCCGAACGGCCTCGCCTGTGGGCTCAGTTGCTCGCATTGGAAAACGCCGCGCCGGCACAGGTCGACGCGCACATGGAGGCGGCGCTTGACGTTGCGCGACAGGCCGACGCGGCCCTGCATGCGCTTCGCGCCGGCACGGGTCTGGCTCGCGTCTGGCACGCCCGCGGCAACCCGACAACGGCCCGTCAGCTGCTGACGGCGCTATGCGCCCGTGTCGCCGGTAACGTCGACGGGCCGGATATGGCTGACGCAAGGGCCGTACTGGCCGAACTCAGTGCGTCATCCGTCTGGTAACCGCCCAAGACCCGGCCGGGGCACGGATTGACATATCGGCGCCTGCTGCTCATATCGACGCCGGATGGCCCGTACCGACCCGAGGAACATCACGCGCTACTGGTGGGATCGACACGTCCCCGGGCTCAGCCTGCTGCGCGCCGATTTCACGACACACGAATATCCGCCCCATTCACACGAGGCCTTCGTCGTCGCCGTGACCGAGACCGGTGGCTCGGTGATCAAGAGCCGCGGCCAGATCGAGGAAGCGCACCCCTCGACGCTGTTCGTCTTCAATCCCGAGGAACCGCATGCCGGCTGGATGGGCTGGAGCCATCGCTGGCGCTACCGGTCGCTCTATCTGACACAGTCCGCCATCGACACCGTTGCCCATGGCCTGGGCATCGATGCGGTGCCCTACTTCACCCGCAACATGTTCGGCGACGCCGACCTGATCGCGGGTTTCCTGGCCATGCACCGTGCGATCGAGGACGGGCGCGATGTCCTGCGCGAGCAGGAGCTGCTGATCGACTCCTTCGGCTGCCTGTTCCAGCGCCACGGCAGCGGCGGCGGCCGCATCGAACGGGCGCCGCGCGACCAGGTCGCGATGCGCAACGCCATCGACCTCATGCAGGCGCGGCATGCCGAGACAATTCATCTCGAAGACCTCGCGCACGTGGCCGGCCTGACGGCTTTCCAGCTGATCGGCCTGTTCAAGCGCACCGTCGGCCTGACGCCGCACGCCTACCTGACGCAGATCCGGCTGAGCGCCGCCTGTCGGCAGCTACGGCATGGGGTGCCGCCAGCCGAAGTCGCGGCCCTGTGCGGCTTCTACGACCAGAGCGCGCTCAACAAGCACTTCAAGCGCTGCTACGGCATCACGCCCCTGCAGTTCGCCCGCGCGGCCTTCAATTTTCGCCAATACCCGTCGGACGTCGCGGCGTAACCCTCGGCCATCCCTGGCGATTCTTGAGGGCTCGCGAAGCGATGGCTGCCCATTTGTTCTGTCACGACCACCCCGAGACGCTGACGCTCGAAACCACGGTGCTCGACGCCCGGCCCGGCCGCGTGGTGCTCGCGCAATCACCCTTCTACACCGGCGGCGGCGGCCAGCCGGCGGATCGCGGCACGCTGCGCTGGGATGGCGGCGCCGTTGCCGTCAGCGGCTTCGAGTCCGTCGATGGCCAGGTCTGGCATGTGCTGGACAGCGCCGTTGAGATCGCCGGCGCCGTCGAGGCATCGGTCGATCCGGCGTTCCGGCGCATGATGCGCCAGTTGCACACCGACACGCACATCCTCAATGCCCTGGTCTATCAGGCGTTCGACGGCGCACTGGTGACCGGCGTGCAGATGTACGACGACGGTACGGCACGCATGGATTTCGACGTTCCCGGCGCCGACAATGATCGCATCCGCGCGTTGGAAGGCCCGATCAACGACCTGATTGCACAGAACCTCGCACTCAATTTCAGCCATGTCCCGCTCGAAGAGGCGCAGGCCCAGCACGGCCTGATCCGCAGCCGCTCCGTCGCACCGCCACCGACGTCGGACGGCACGATCCGCATCGTCGAGATCGTCGGGCTGGATCGACAGGCCTGCGGCGGCACCCATCTCAATGCCACCGGCGAGTCACCACCGATCCGCATCCTCAAGATCGACAACAAGGGCCGCCACAACCGCCGTGTCCGCATCGGGCTGGCAGGATAGAGCCTGCTGGCGCCGATCACTCGAGATACTGGCCGGCGTCGAACTTTACGTAGGCGTCCTTTTCATCGAAGGCGACACCCACGGGATCGCCGCCGGCGGCAATGACCTCGAGCTGCTTCTGGAACAGGATGCGCAGCATGGAGACGCCCTGATCGCTGGAGACGAGGTGCTCCTCGGAATGGAACGTGATCGGCCCCTGCCCGGTCTGCGCTTCGACGTCACCCGGAAAGCGCTGGTGCTCCTCCGGCGTCAGCTCGTCCCAGGTCTTGCCGTTGTAGCGCGACTTCATCTTGCCGAGCGCGCCCGCCTCGCGCACCCGGCCGGCGGCGTAGATGCGGTAGTGCGTGTCGTCGATCGGCAGGGTCCAACCGATCGACTCGACCATGCCGTAGCGGCCAACCTGTGGGTTGGGCACGATGCGTAACGTCGGCAGCACGGCTTCGGTGATGCGCCGAAAGGTGCCGCCCTCCAGCAGGCCGCGCAGCTGGGTACTCTTCACGCCGCGCGGGCCATATTCGAACTTCACCTTCGGCATCGCCGCCATCTGCTCGACGAACTGCGCGCCGCTGAACGAGCCGTGCAGGATCGGCACATGGTAGGGATCGACCACGTTCTCGAAATGCTGCAGCCAGTTGCAAGCCGCAATCACGACGCCACCGGTACCGATGCTGGAATCATCGGCTTCGACGAACTCGCCGTCCTCCAGCACCTCGAGGCAGTCGTAGCGCGGCAGCACAGGTCGCCGCTCCGGCGGGCCCATATAGGCGAAGACCAGGCCGTAGCGCTCCTGCACCGGATACCAGGGCTGGCGCACACGATCACGCTGGCGGCCGCCATCAGGCTCGCAGGGCTGCTCCAGGCAACGGCCTTCAACGTCGAACAGCCAGCCGTGATAACAGCAGCGGATGCCACGGTCCTCGATCTTGCCGTAGTAGAGCGTGGTGCCGCGATGGCAGCAGCGCGGATAGACCAGGCCCGGCCGGCCGGCACCGTCGCGAAACAGGATCAGCTCCTCACCCAGCACCTTGACGGGCCGCGGCGTCGCTGCCGCGTCTTTCACCAGACCGATCGGATGCCAGTACCGCCGCAGCAGCTCGCCCATTGGCGTACCGCGACCCACTTCCGTCAGGCGCGCATTATAGGTCGGCGCCTTCAGGTGATAGGCGCTGCCGTCGCCGGCGGGCCGCGCCGAAGTCTGCCGTCCGTCCATCGTCCGCTCCCTCTCCGTCACTCCACCTTCGCACCCGACAGCCGGATCAGTTCGGCCCATTTGGGCGACTCACGCGCGAGCACCGCCTGGAGTTCCTCCGAAGTCGAACCGACCGGTGTCTGTCCCTGGTCCAGCATCTTCTGGCGCACCTCGGGTTCGGCAATCACCGCTTTGATCTCACGCTGCAGTCGCGCCACGATGTCCGGCGGCGTGCCCGCCGGCACGTAGGCGGCAACAAACAGGGTCAGGTCGAGTCCGTCGATCCCCTGCTCCTTGAAGGTCGCCAATTCCGGCATCGCCGCCGACCGTTGCGCGCCGGTCATGGCCAGCGGCTTGATGCGCCCGGCGGCAATCTGTGCCTTGGCGCCGACCGGGCTGCAGAAGGTGCTGTCCAGATTGCCGCCGTGGACGTCGCCGATGGCCGGCACCTCGCCCTTGTAGGGCACATGGCTCAGCCGACCGGGCACCGTCTTCTCGAGCAGCGTGCCGTAGAGATGGCCGGACGACCCGATACCCCAGCTGCCGTAGCTCACCGGACGGCCCAGCGCCTTCGCCCAGGCGATAAAACCGTTGATGTCGTTGTAGGGCGCATCCTTGGCCACGACGAACAGCACGCTGCCCAGCGACACCAGCGAGACGGCCGTGAAGTCCTTCACAGGGTCGTAGGGCAGGCTCTTGTAGAGCGCCGGATTGTTGGTGTGCGTCGAGTTGGTGGTGATCAGGAACGTGTAGCCATCGGCCGGCGCGCGCGCGACGATCTCGGTACCGATGATGGTGTTGGCGCCCGGCCGGGCGTCGACGATCACCTGCTGGCCCAGCCGCGCCGACAGACGTTCGGCGATCAGCCGGTTCAGCACATCGATCGCACCGCCCGGATTGAAAGGCGAGACGAGCCGGATCGGCTTGTTGGGATAGACCGTCAGCTGGCCCCACGCATGGCCCGCCGCAAGCGTGACAGCCATGCCGGCTGCCGCGAGGAATGCCATCACCCGCCGCATCATCAGACCTTTCCTGCCCCGATCACCCGTCTGCGCGGGTTGTATCGATGCAGAAACGGTAGACCGGTGCCAGCGGCATGGTCAACCAAGCGGCGCTCGGTCATCCCGTGCTGGGCACGGGATGACCGTCATCGCTCAGATGTCGGCGAAGACGTGGCTTTCCTTCTTGCCGCCAGGATGCGTCACGGCGCCATCGACAGCGGGGCCGACAAGCTGGGCGTACTTCCACAGCGCGCCCGCCGTGTAGCCGTTCTTGCGCGGCTTCCACTTCTTGGCCCGCGCCTTCAGCTCCTTATCGGAGAGCTCCACGTCGAGACGCCCCTTGACGGCATCGATGCGGATGATATCGCCGCTCTTGAGCAGGCCGATCGGCCCGCCGACCGCGGCTTCCGGCCCGATGTGGCCGATGCAGAACCCGCGCGTGCCGCCGGAGAAGCGGCCGTCGGTGATCAGCGCCACGTCCTCGCCGACGCCCTGGCCGTACAACGCGGCCGTGGTCGACAGCATCTCGCGCATGCCGGGGCCACCCTTGGGTCCCTCATAGCGAATGACAAGCACCTCGCCCTTCTTGAACTTGCCCTTCACCACGGCATCGAACGCCGCCTCCTCGCTGTCGAAGCAGCGCGCCGGACCGCGGAAGACGAGCTTCTTCATGCCGGCGACCTTCACGATGGCGCCGTCGGGCGCCAGGTTGCCCTTCAGGCCGACGACACCACCGGTCGGCGTGATGCAGTTCTTCACGCGATAGACGACGTCCTGGTCCTCGGGGAACGTCACGCCCTGGTGGTTCTCGGCCAGGGTCTTGCCGGTCACGGTGAGGCAGTCGCCGTGCAGCAGGCCATTGTCGAGCAGCTCCTTGATCACCACCGGGATGCCGCCGATGCGGAACATGTCCAATGCCACGTACTTGCCGCCAGGCTTCAGGTCGGCGATGTACGGCGTCTTCTTGAAGATGCGCGCCACGTCGTGCAGGTCGAACTTGATGCCGCACTCGTGCGCCATCGCCGGCAGGTGCAAGGCCGCGTTGGTCGAACCGCCGGTCGCCGCAACGACGACGGCGGCATTCTCGAATGCCTCGCGGGTGGCGATGTCGCGCGGCCGAATGCCCAGCCGCAGCAGGTTCATCGCCGCCTCGCCCGAGGCCGTGGCGTATTCGTCGCGCGTCTCGTAGGGCGCCGGCGCGCCGGCCGAACCCGGCAGCGCCAACCCGATGGCCTCGGAGACGCAGGCCATGGTGTTGGCCGTGAACTGGCCACCGCATGATCCCGCCGACGGACAGGCGGCGCATTCCAGCTCATGCAGATCGGCGTCGCTGAACTTGCCGGCCGCATGCATGCCGACGCCTTCGAAAACGTCGACCACGGTCACGTCGCGGTCGCGGAACTTGCCGGGCAGGATCGAGCCGCCGTACATGAATACGGACGGCACGTTGAGCCGCAGCATCGCCATCATCATGCCGGGCAGCGACTTGTCGCAACCGGCCAGGGTCACCATCGCATCGTAGCAATGGCCGCGCATGGTCAGCTCGACGGAATCGGCGATCAGGTCGCGGCTGGCCAGCGACGACTTCATGCCTTGATGGCCCATGGCGATGCCATCGGTCACCGTGATCGTCGTGAACTCGCGCGGCGTGCCGCCGGCAGCGTCGACACCCTTCTTCACGGCCTGGGCCTGGCGATTGAGCGCGATGTTGCAGGGCGCCGCCTCGTTCCAGCATGTCGCGACACCGACCAGCGGCTGGCTGATCTGCTGTTCGTTCAGCCCCATCGCGTAGAGGTACGAGCGATGCGGCGCGCGCTCCGGGCCGACCGTCGTGTAGCGGCTCGGCAGCTTCGATTTGTCCAGCGTCGGATTGGGATGCAGCTTCCGGGCCTTGGCTCCCGTGCCCTTTTTCTTCTTGTTGCCAGCCATTGTCTTCCTCTCTTCGGTCGGTCCGTGTGCGGGGCGCACCATAAACGCTGGGCCAGCGCCACTCCAGCGGCGCATGTTCGCCGCCCGCCATCACTACGGCATCGGATTCGAACGGCAACGATGTCGGAAAAGGCGACGCCTCAACCTTGCAGCCGACGGCAACGCCTGGCTGCCCGAATCCGCACTTCGGATATGCCTCTTTTATTAATTTATTCAATGACTTACGAAAAAACCGCGAGCGAGATAGCGATGCCCCGTCGCTTCTCTTCACCGTCCGATTATTCGTCTTCCTGCTTGCGTCGCTTGCGGGCTTTCACGGCGTACTCGCCGCGCGGGCGATTTTCGTCGTTCATCGGATTGACGATGGTGGCGCGGAAATGGTCCCAGTCTTCGTTCTTGAAGTCTTCGAGACTTTCAACGAGATCGAAATTCTCTGACACGCCGTCGGCATAGAGCCAGCGAGGGAATGGCTGCACTTGCAGCAGCGGCACCTCGCTGCGGATGTGGATCGGTACGCCAGTGCGCGTCAGCCGCACGTTCGTGAAGATCGGGCCGAACCAGCGATCGGTCTCGATGATGCCTTCGTAAGCCTCGTATCCGGAGGGACGCGGAAAATTGGCGAGCGGCCGCGCCAACACGCTCCATCCCGGCGCCGAGCGGGCGACATAGCCGCTCCAGATCTGGAGCAGCCCCGGCTCATTCGGCGCGCCCAGGAAGGGTAACGCGAAGCCCTTGCAGTCTTCGGGCGCACGCTCATCAAAGTACGTATCGAAGTCCGGATAGTGGCTCTGTCCCAGCGGCAGCCACTGCCCTTCCGCGCCCTCGTGACTCCAGAAAGTCTCCCGACCGTCCCACAGGACCTGGAAGTCCATGGGTGGAAACAAGTACCAGCCGAACGCTGATGCCGTACGCATCGGCTCGCAATAGCGGAAGGCGCGCGTCGGATAGGTTCCACCGGCCGCCTGATCGGCACGCAGTGGCGGCCGGGCATCCGGCAGCATCCGGTAGAACGTGATCAGAGGCTTGGGGATTTCCGATTTTGCCGTCTTGCTCATGACTCTACCGACGCTGGCGTATTCGGATTTGGCGGCCAAGCCACGAACGACGCGGCGTCCGCCGACACGTATCGCTCAGTCGCGACCGAGGCAAATCGGATCTAAGAAGATCTTGATCAGAAACAGCAACGCTGAAAAGCGAGTGCGACAACCCGGCCGCACCCGCCTTCAATAGACTGGATGATTGAAGTTGCCGACTAGAAAGTCGGCGCCATCATGCCAAGCTTGACCTTGGACTTGCCGAAAGCCGGCGCCATCATGCCCAGCTTGACCTTCGCCTTGCCGAACGCGGGCGACATCATGCCCAGCTTGACCTTCGCCTTGCCGAAAGCCGGCGACATCATGCCCAGCTTGACCTTCTTCGCCTTACCGAACGCAGGCGACATCATACCGATCTTAACCATTACTGCATCCTCCTCAGAAACCGTTCAGTCAGTGAGCGACCGGTTGCGACTGGCAAACCGGGGCGACCCGCCCAAAAGACCGATCCGCATCAACCCCGATGCGGTACGTGAGTAGAATGTGTCCTCCATAACGAAAGGACCGTGAATTAGACGCGATCGGAATGCGAAAAACAGAAAGACGCTTGCACAGAACCCTTCTGTCACTGCTCCGGAAGACCGGCCATGCGAAGGCCGACCGCATAGCGATCACGATCCTCGGAGCGTTCCAGGGGCGATGTCGACACGTATACTTTGATGGAAAAACCTGGCTGTAGCGCCAGAAGCTGTTTCACGAGATTACGTGCATCGTCCGGCCGGCCGAGATAAGCCATGCTGACAATGACGGGCACGTAAACGGCTGTAAAATTGGGATGTTCACGCAGGATCGGCTGCGCCGCGGTCACCGCGTCCTGGTATCGCCCCGACAGCGTCAACGAAATGACCGTGACCGTTTCCCAGAAATAACGGAAGCCGTCGAACGGCGAGAGCGTCCGATATCGTTCCATGCGCTCGAGCGCATCTTGCGGGCGGCCCCGGTAGCACGCGACCAGCGCGCTCAGCGCCCACCCCCAGCCGAAGTTCGGATTCACCGATAACGAGCGCTGGTGGAAGTGCTCGGCCAGATCATAGTTGTGGCGCAGGAAGGCTTCCACGTGGCCGGCGAACGAGAGCCCCATGGGGTCGTCCGGGTTTTGTTCGATCGCCGCCTGGGCGTGTCGCTCGGCGGCCTCGCCGCTCTTGTCGCGGTCGGCCAGCCATCCCTGCCCCACCCCCATCAGATGCCAGAACGACATCCATGCATGGGCGTGGCCGTACTCGGGATCCAGGCGCAGGGCCCGCTCGAGGAACTCGCCTGCCGTCCGGAAAGCCGTGGGAGAGGCTTGGTAGATGAGCGGCACTGCCCGCAGGAGGCAGTCGTAGGCGTTGGCGTTGTCCGGCGGTCGGCGCCGAACCCGATCGATTTCCGCCTGAAGGATTTTGGGATTGAGCTGCCCGACGACCCCGCGGACGACCTCTTCCTGCACGTCGAACAGACGCGCGAACTCCACCGTGCGCTGATCGGTCCACAGCGCCCGGGCATCCTCGCAATCGACCAGTCGCACGCCGATTCGAATGACGCTGCCCTGACGGCGTACCGTGCCCTCGATGGCATATCGCACACCCAACCGGCGCCCGACTTCGCGAGGGTCGGCCTCCTGTCCGCGGAAAACGCTTGTCGACCCGCCGGTGATGACGGACAGCCACTTGAAGCGAGAGAGGCCATCGACGATGTCCTCGGCGAAGCCTTCACCGAGGTATTCCTGCTCGGGGTCGCCGCCGACGTTGCGAAACGGCAGGACCGCCACCGGCAGGGTTTCGATCTGCCCTTCCTGGGCCGAAGCCGGCGCCGCCCTGGCGGCGGTCACGGCTGTCGCCGGGGATGGCGCAGCTGTCGGGAGCGCGGCCGCCGCAGCCAGCTCGGGCATCGGTGCGTCGAGCCGGTCGGCGCGGATGCGCTCGTACAGCTGGATCGTCGGCTGCCCGGGCTTGGCGTCCAGGGTGCGCTTGAGCGCGTCGACACAGACCTGAAACTGGCGCAAAGCCGCCGCCTTGTCGCCGCTACGGGCAAAGGCCTCCATCAACCCGCGATGAGCCTCCTCATGCGAGGGCTCCAGCGCCAGCATGTGACGTGCAATCGATTCGGCTGCGGTCAGGTCGCGCAGCGCGATCAGCTCGCGCATCGCCGCGGCCATGCCGCCGAAGGCCTGCTCGCGCCGCCAGGCGCGCTCGCCATACAACCAATCCTGAAACGCACCACCGATGGCCGACAAATCCGCCAACAGGTCGCCTCGGTACAGCTCGGGAATCTTGCGCTTTTCCTCCAGCGGCCCGTCGGCCATGCGCTCGACCTCGCGGGCATCGATCCACACCTGGTCGAGATTCACCCGCATCACGTCGCGGTCAATGTGCAGCGCGCCGGCATCGGCATCGCGAAACAGGGCGCGCAATTCAGTAATGGCCTGGCGCAGCGAACCGCGTGCCTGCTCCTCCAGGCGATCGCTCCACACCAGGCCGGCAACCCGCTCGCGCGTTGCCGACGCATCCGGGGTCAACGCCAGAAAAGCGAGTACGGCCCGGGTCTTCTTCGCCCGCGGCGTTCCGTCGGACCCATCTGACAGGGTCACCCGACAGCCGCCCAGAAGGTATATCCGTAACATCACCCTTCCCACGAGATAAGGTTACAAACCCCTACGCCACAAAGCTAAAGTCATACATTCACAAAGCCTTATAAGATACTGTTTTATATCAGTCAATTGACACACAGTTCACGCCAGACTGCAGCATATCGCGCCTTTTCCCAGGCCCGATCATCAACGTCAACCGCCTGATTATAAAGGCAGAAAGTGAATCCGGCGAAACACTAATTGCATAGCGCACGAACATAGGGCGCGCTCACTCATATTCTGAACGCGCCGAGGCGTGCGCGGCGGTGTTCGCCGCCGATCGCCCGAGTTAATCTTATGTCGCAATATATTGGCGCAGGACTTCGGCCTCTTGCCGCGTTTCGTCCAGTCGCCACTTGACGACGTCACCGATGGACACGACGCCGAGCAGATCGCCACGCCGGACGACCGGCAAGTGACGGAACCGGCCGTTGGTCATCAGTTCCATGACGTGTTCGACCGTGTCGTCAGGATCGCAGGTCACTACGGGCGTCGTCATCGCCTCGCCGACACGCAATGTCAGGGCCTCGGCGGCCCGTCGTGCCACCGCATGCAGAATGTCGCGTTCAGAGAGGATGCCGACAAGTTTCTTGTCCGCATCGAGAACCAGCACCGCACCAATACGCCGCGCTGACAATGTCGCAATGGCGGATGCCAGCGTCTCGTCCGGCGTGACCGCGATCACACGACTGCCTTTATGCCCCAGGATATCAGACACGAACATGGGCCTTCTCCTCCCATGAAGTGGGAAGCAGAGCCCAGGCACCGCTTGCCTGTCGCGGACGTTGGACTCCGCAATCCTTGCGTACGTGGCCCGCCGTGGCGCCTGATACGGTCAAGCCATGGCAAACCAAGCTGTCGATCATCTCCCAGCGGCCTGAAGATGGCAATGCCGTCAACTATCACTTATGTGCATCTAACTTGCCATCTGCCGACGGCAATCGGTTGATGCCCAACCGTTTTTCCCAGGCGGCCGCTGCACCTGGTGCTACGGCCGGACCAACCGCTTCCAGGCGCGCGGGCCATCCAGGAACTGGCGCAAATCGTCCAGCACCAGGCGGAACTCCGGGTCTTTTTCGGCCTGCTCGCGCAGCACGTCCGACGACGTCTCTCGAAAAGCCTCCATCACCGAAGCCGGCCACACCCGGATCGTGACACCCTGCTTGCGGAAATACTCCATGGCGCGGGCCTGTTCGACTGGCGCACGCGCCAGCATCCATGTGACATTGGCCCTGCATGCCGTCTCGATCAGCGCCCGACGCTCAGGCGGCAGCTCGTCCCATTTGTCCTTGCGCATGTAGAAGTCGACCAGCGACGCCGGCTGATGCCAGCCGGGGAAGTAGTAGATCAACGACAGCTTGTCGAACCCCAGCGCCCGGTCGACCGACGGCATGGAGAATTCCGCCGCGTCGATCTTGCCCTGCTGCAACTTGTAGAACACCTCGCCCGGCGACAGCGTCACGATCTCTGCCCCGAACCGCGCCAGGACCTCGCCGGCCAGCCCGGCATAACGCACCCGCAGGCCCTTGAGATCGGCGACCGACCGCATCTCGTTTCGAAACCAGCCTCCGGCTTCAGAACCGGCCACACCGCACATGACCGCATGCACGCCCAGCTTCTCGTACAGCTCGCGATGAAAGCGGCCGCCCTCACCGCCGATCATCCAGGCGACATACTCTTCCGGTGTCGGGCCGAACGGCAGCGAGGCGAAGACCTGCAGCGCCGGCACTTTCGTGGCGGCATAGGACGGCGAGGTGAAGGCGGCATCGACGTCGCCGCGCAGCACGGCTTCCAGCAATTCGGACGTGGGTGCCTTGGCGCCCGCTTCCAGCAGTTTCACCGACACCGTGCCGGCGGACATCGCCTTCACGGCGGTGACGAACTGGCGGGCCGCCTCGCCCAGCACCGATATGCCGGGGTTGAACGCCGTCTGCATCCGCAGCCGCAGACGCCCGTGATCAGCGTCACTGCCTTGGGACGGCCCGGCCGATGGCGCCGGCGCGTCGCCCTCCTTTACCGTGTCCGATGTCGGTGACGGCCCGGCGGACGGCAGGCTGGGGTCTTGCTGAGCGAATACGTCACCCGGCACGGCTGCAATCAACAGCGCCATCGCCATGGCAAACGAACCAACGAGTCTGGTGGATAGTAAGCGCACGCTGCTTCCTGCCGCTCGGCGCCGTCTCGCCACCCCCTGTGTCCAGATGCGGCGACGGTTCCGCACCGATTGTTGGCAGCCAAAGATGGTTGCTTTTAGGTGCATCATCTACGCGCACACAGTCTTTGCCGCAAGCCATTGCTATGATGGGAAGCCCCGTCCGGATCCGCAATGGACCAGTCCACGGTCTGTGGCAAAACATGAGACCGCATGCTAAGATATTGACATGAAAAGACAATTGTTTGGGACTGACGGTGTGCGTGGACGCGCGAACGTCGAGCCGATGACCGCCGACACGGCGTTGCGCCTGGGCATGGCCGCCGGCGCACGCTTCGTACGCGGCGATCATCGCCATCGAGTCGTTATCGGCAAGGACACGCGACTCTCCGGCTACATGCTCGAACAGGCGCTGACCGCGGGCTTCCTGTCGATTGGCATGGACGTCCTGTTGCTAGGCCCCGTACCAACGCCAGCCGTCGGCTACCTGACTCGCTCGATGCGTGCCGACATCGGTGTCATGATCTCGGCGTCCCACAATCCGTTCCAGGACAACGGCGTCAAATTCTTTGGCCCGGACGGCTTCAAGCTCTCCGACCGCATCGAGGCCGAGATCGAGGCGCTGATGGCGGACGACCTCGGCAACAGGCGAGCTGAAAGCCGCGCCCTTGGCCGGGCCCGGCGTATCGAGGATGCCGGCGGCCGCTATATCGAGGCCGTCAAGGCCAGTCTGTCGCGCGGTCTCACCCTCGAAGACCTGACTGTGGCGATCGATTGCGCCAATGGGGCCGCCTACAAGGTGGCGCCGCGCGTGCTGATGGAGCTCGGCGCCAAAGTGATCCCGTTGGGCATCGACCCGGACGGCTTCAACATCAATCACGACTGCGGCTCGACGCATCCCGGCGTGCTTGCCGAGACCGTCCGCGAACGGGGCGCCGATGTCGGCATCGCGCTTGATGGTGACGCCGATCGCCTGGTGCTGGTGAGCGAACGCGGCGAGATCATCGACGGCGATCAGATCATGGCCACCATCGCCGATGTCTGGTCCCATGATGGGCGGCTCAAGGGCGGCGGCGTCGTGGCAACGCTGATGTCGAACCTGGGATTGGAGCGGCATCTGCAGTCGCGCGGCCTGACCCTGGAACGGACCGCCGTGGGCGACCGCTATGTGCTGGAGCGCATGCGCGAGGCCGGCTTCAATCTGGGCGGCGAGCAGTCGGGTCACCTCATCATGACCGACGTCGCAACCACCGGTGATGGTCTGCTGGCAGCGCTGCAGGTTCTGGCGGCGGTCAAGCAGGATAGGCGGCCGGTATCCGAGGTGTGCCAGCGTTTCCGGCCGGTGCCCCAGCTTCTGCGCAACGTGCGGCTCGCGCCTGGCGTCAATGCCGGGCTGGTTCTCGACACAGCGTCAATCAAGAACGCGCTCGGCCTCGCCGAGGCACGGCTGGCCGGCGGACGCATCGTGGTGCGCAAATCGGGAACCGAGCCGCTGATTCGCGTCATGGCCGAAGGCGATGACGCGCGCCTGGTCGAGAACGTCGTCACCGAGCTGTGCACCGCCATCGGCCAGGCCGCGCCGCAAGCCGCAGAGTGACGGCATCCCGTCCATGCCGGGCGCCCAGGACACAGTGCAGCGTCTGGCGGCACGCTATCGGGCGTTTGCCGACAACGAGGCCAAGGATTCCTCCGCCCTTTACGAGGCCTTCGCACGCGCCATCGCGGGTTCGGAGGCCGTGTTGTCATTCGTTGCGACCCTGCCGGCAGCGCGGCAACAGCCGAACCTGCTTCTGGCCGCGGTCCGCCATCTGTATGGCGTCGCCCGCGACGCGGATCACCTGATCGACATCATCCGGGCCAACCCTGCGCCCATTCGAGCGTTGATGCTCGCACGCACGACGCAGACCAACGAGCCGGCCCGCTGCGCCGTGCTGTTACCGGTGCTGGCTCGCCTGCCGCAGCCGCTGGCGCTGCTGGAGGTCGGCGCATCGGCCGGCCTGTGTCTGCTGCCCGACCGCTATGCCTACGATTATGGCGGCGGCACTCGCCTGGGGCCTCGCCCTCCGGGAGACCTGCCGCTGCCGGCGTTTCCCTGCGCGATCACAGGCGCCGTACCCGTCCCGACCGAGCTGCCGACGATCGCATGGCGCCGCGGGCTGGATTTGAATCCGATCGATGTCCGTTCGGCAGAGGATACGGCATGGCTGCAGGCGCTCATCTGGCCTGATCAGGAGGACCGTGCAGGCCGCCTCCAGGCGGCGCTCGCGATCGCACGGCGCGCGCCGCCGGTCGTTGTTCGTGGTGATCTGCTGGCGGATATCGAAGAGATCATGGCGCAGGCGCCCGCCGACGCGACCCTGGTCGTGTTCCACACGGCGGTGCTGGCCTACGTGACGCCGGCCGATCGCAGCCGGTTTGCCGGCATCATGCATCGCTCCGGCGCAACCTGGATCAGTAACGAAGCGCCGGGAATCCTGCCGTCGATTGCCCAGCATGCGCCCGCGCCGCCAGCGCGCGGCCGCTTCCTGCTCGCGGTCGATGCGCAGCCCGTTGCCTGGACCGGCCCGCACGGACAATCGATCGACTGGTTCGGGCCATAGGCGATCTGGTATGACACAGCGATGAACGTACTGATCGGCATCGCCGCCGCGGCTGCGGCGATCGCTTGGCTTCTTGCGGTCGTCACCGGGATCCGCCTGATACAGCAGCGCAGCGGACGCCTGTCGACGGGCGCCATGATGGTGCGCGGCATGGCCTGGTTCGATCATCGCAATTTCAAGCCCGAGGCCGCCGGCCTCCACCGCACGTTCCTGCTGGCGTTTGCCGGCTTCTTCATCTGCATTCTGGCTATTGCCATCATCGCAGTGCTCGGAGCTCGGCCATCATGAAGGGGCGCGTACTCATCGTCGCCGGTTCCGATTCCGGGGGCGGTGCCGGTATCCAAGCCGACATCAAGGCCGTCACCGCGCTCGATGGTTTTGGCATGACGGCCATCACTGCGCTGACGGCCCAGGATACACGCGGCGTGCACGGCGTCGTCGGCGTCGATCCAGCGTTCATCGCGCAACAAATGGCTCTGGTGCTGGCCGATCTGGGCGCCGATGCCATCAAGACCGGCATGCTGCACAGTGCCGCCGTGATCGGCACTGTGGCCACGGTCCTGGCCGCGCAGGCACCGACCGTGCCCGTGGTGGTCGATCCGGTAATGGTGGCCAAGGGCGGCCATCGACTGCTGCAGGAAGCAGCCGAGCGCACGCTGATCGAACGGCTGCTGCCGCGCGCCACGGTGGTGACACCGAACCTGCCCGAGGCCGAGGCCTTGGCCGGCTTCACCATCGCCAACGAGACCGACATGGTGCGCGCCGGCCGCGCCGTGCTGGCACTGGGACCGAAAGCTGTCCTCGTGAAAGGCGGCCACCTCGATGGCAGCCCCGAGGTCGTCGACCTGCTGGTCAGCGCCGACGGCGTGACGCGGTTTTCGCATCCGCGGATCGCGACACGATCCACGCATGGGACCGGCTGCACCCTGGCCTCGGCGATCGCCTGCGGCCTGGCGCAGCACCTGACATTGATCGACGCCGTCGGCCGCGCCCGCGACTACGTGCGCCGCGCGATCGAAACGGCACCGGGCTTCGGTTCAGGGCACGGGCCGCTGAATCACGCGGTCACTTTCGATCCGGCCTGGCGCGATCGCGCGGATCGCTGAACTGTCACAAAAGCCGCCTATGAAGGCCGGCGACGAGTTCCTGCTGCGAGCGCGGCTTGCCGACCATGCCTGGATTGAAACGCGATGCCCGCCAGGTGCGCCTGTGGTGCTACAGCATCGTGCTTGGCGCGAGCCTGATAGGCGCCCCTGCTCTCGCCCAGGATCTCAACTACCGCTCTCCGACCGCGGTCCCGGTGTCATGGCAGCGCTACGCCCAACTCGTGCAATATCGGATCGGCGACTGGATGCGGGCGGACGATGACATCACCCATCGCTTTCATGTCTATCTCGAAAACCGGATCATCAATGAACCAGGTCCGCCGCAAACACTGATCGTCAAGATCTGGGTCAGCCAGACCGGTAAGGTGTCACGCGCCGAGTTCCACCCCCTCGCGGACGCTCAGGCAAACACTGATTTGCGGACCATTCTCGAGCGCGGCGTCGTGGGTGAAGCGCCGCCTTCGGACATGCTGCAGCCGATGCACCTCAAGATCGCGCTGAAGTGGAAGTAACGGTCCGCAGGGACCCAGCCATTACGCTGGCTTGAAGCAGACCACGCCTACCGAAAGAGTCGCCGCCCGGGCGGCACGGTCCTGCAGCGCTCCGACCTGGGGCTGATCGTCCTGCGCGAAAGCCACGCCGTTGGCTGACAGAAAGGCCTTGGCGCTCTGGGCGCTGGTCGCCTGCACATGCGTCCTGTCAATGCGCTGCGTGACGATGCCGACGACGAGCCCGCGCGAATTGATCACCGGCGCACCGCTGGTCCCCTCGGGCGCGCTGGAGACAAGCGAAAGCCCCATGGCGGGATCGGCACTGGCGACCACGGCATTGGAGAGCATGCCACGCGACCGGCTGGCATCTTCCTGCAGCATGGCGTAGCTCGCAGCGAACACCAGATCATTGGCGACGACGGTCTCCGATCGGACGAACACCGCCGGCAGTCCCATCGTTTCGTCGATCTTGAGGATCGCAAGATCACCCGATCGCGACCGGGCGATAAGCTGCGATCGCAGTGTCCGACCATCCTTGGTGATGTGCAGGTTGCTGCATCCCGTCGCGGCGTGTGCCGCCGTCAGCAGATAACCATCGTCGTTGACGAAAAATCCTGTGCCGGACAGCACGAGGCCTGGTCTGGACGTACGTGGCGCAGCCGCCAGCGAACCTCGATCCGCTCCTGGACCCATATCGGGCGTACAGGCGGCGACGATGCCCGCAAGGGCAGCGCTCAGAAACAGGGCAACGCGCACGGCAAGCGGTTTCACGATGACAGTATGGACAACCATCGGCTGGCGCCTATCCGCCCTTGCTATTGCGCGCCATCATACCCGGCCTTGAAGTCAGGGACATGCTTGGTGCCCCACTCGGCCAGCGCGTGCACGGCATCGTTGAGCGCGGCGCCGGCTTCGGTCACCGAGTATTCGACACGTGGCGGTACTTCGTCAAAGACGGCACGCCGCACGATGCCGTCGGCTTCCATTTCCCGCAGTTGTTCAAACAGGATTTTCTCGCTGATCCCCGGCACACGCCGCCGCAACGCACCGAAGCGTACGGGCTTGGCGTGCAGTTCCCACAGGATCGTCGCTTTCCACTTGCCGCCGATGATGTTGAGCGCGGGGCCCAGACCGCAATTGTAAGGCAGATCAACCTTCATGCGCCCGTCTCGTCGCCATTTTCGAGATCCCTTACATTTCTGTAAGTGCTTGATAAGGCAAGCCTATTTCTCATCTACGAGGAACCCGGGCGAGACGTACGCAAACACGCGCCGGCTCCTCCCGGGGGAGGCAACCTAGCGAGCACGACATGACGGAAGCAACAGTCATTGGACTGGGTGAAATGGGCTCGGCGCTGGCCGCAGCGCTGCTGCGCGCCGGCCATCGCGTCACGGTGTGGAATCGTACGGCGGCGAAAGCCCAGCCGCTGGTACAACAGGGTGCCGTGCTGGCGCCCAGCGCCGAGGCCGCCATCGGCGCAAGCGCCGTCGTTATCGTCTGCGTGTCGAACTATGGCGCCACGCGCGACATTCTCCTGGCTGGCAATACGGCGGCCGCACTGCGTGGCCGCACCCTGGTTCAGCTGAGCACCGGCACGCCGCAGGAAGCGCGCGACACCCAGGCCTGGGCGCAGGTACAGAGGGCAGCGTACCTCGATGGCGCGATCCTCGCCTGGCCAAGTCAGATCGGCGGCGCGGAGACGACCATCCTGGTGTCGGGTGCGGAGGCTGTGTTCCGTCTGAACAGCGCGCTGCTGCGCGACCTCGCCGGCAACCTGACCTACATGGGCGAGGCCGTCGGCCAGTCGTCGACGTTGTTCAGCGCCGTATTGTCGTACATGGCGGGGCGATGGATCGGCCTGTGCCACGGCGCGCTGATCTGCCAGGCGGAGGGCGCCAGCGTGGCCTCTTTCGGCGCCACGCTCGCAAGCCTGGCGCCGATCCTGGGTGCCGAATCCAAGCACCTCGGCGAGGTCATCGAGTCCGGGAACTATGGCCATCCCGAAAGCACTCTGAAGACCGCAGGCGAGGACGTCGAACGCCTGGTGCAGCAGGCTAAGGAAGCCGGGATCAGCACCGAGGTACCGGCGTTTGCGGCCGCCCTCTTCCGACGTGCCATCGATGCCGGCCACGGCGCCGAGGAGCACGCCGCGCTCATCAAGATCCTGCGCCCTTGACCGACCCTCAAAAAGAAAACGGCCGGAGGTCTTCCGGCCGTCTTCGTGATTATTGCCGCATCAGGCGCCAGGCTGAGGTGCGGGATCGCCCCCCTCCGGTGTCGGCGTCGGCCGGCTGGTCGGTACCGACGCGCGCCGCGGCTTGGCGCCGGACGGCGGACCAGCACCGCCGGTCTCGTCGCGCACGATCTTCTCGCCGCGCAGCAAGGTCTGGACCTCGTCACCCGACAGGGTTTCGTACTCCAGCAGCCCCTTGGCGATGGCGTGCAGATCGTCCATGCGCTCGGTCAGCACCTGGCGTGCCTTGGCTTCGGCTTCCTCGATCAACCGGCGCACCTCGGCGTCGATCATCTGCGAGGTGGCCTCCGACACGTTCTGCGTCTGGGTCACGGAGTGGCCGAGAAAGACCTCCTGCTCGTTGGCGTTGTAGCGCACCCGACCCAGCTTGTCGGACATGCCGAACTCGGTGACCATGCGCCGCGCCATGGCAGTCGCCTGCTGGATGTCGCCGCCGGCACCGGTCGTGACGTTCTCAGGTCCGAAGATCAGTTCCTCGGCGATACGACCGCCGAAGCTCATCGCAAGCTTGCTCTCCAGCTCGATCTTGGAGTGGCCGTACTTGTCACGCTCCGGCAGCATCATGGTGAGGCCCAGCGCGCGGCCGCGCGGGATGATCGTCACTTTGTGCAGCGGATCGCTCTTGGGCATGTGGATGTTCACAAGCGCATGGCCCGCTTCGTGATAGGCCGTCAGCCGCTTCTCGTCCTCGGTCATGGCCATCGACCGCCGCTCGGCGCCCATCAGCACCTTGTCCTTGGCATGCTCCATGTCGGACATGGTGACAAGCCGCTTGCCTTGCCGTGCAGCGCGCAACGCAGCCTCGTTCACCAGATTGGCCAGGTCGGCACCGGAGAAGCCGGGCGTACCACGCGAAATCGTCTTCGGATCGACGTCGGGCGCGATCGGCACCTTGCGCAGATGCACCTTCAGAATCTTTTCGCGGCCCACGATGTCGGGGTTCGGCACGACGACCTGGCGATCGAAGCGGCCCGGACGCAGCAGCGCCGGATCGAGCACGTCAGGCCGGTTGGTAGCCGCGATCAGGATTACGCCCTCGTTGGCCTCGAAGCCGTCCATTTCGACCAGCAGCTGGTTCAGCGTCTGCTCGCGCTCGTCGTTGCCGCCGCCCAGGCCGGCGCCGCGATGGCGGCCGACCGCGTCGATCTCGTCGATGAAGATGATGCAGGGCGCGTTCTTCTTGGCTTGCTCGAACATGTCGCGTACGCGGCTGGCACCGACGCCCACGAACATCTCGACGAAATCGGAACCCGAGATGGTGAAGAACGGCACGTTGGCTTCGCCGGCGATGGCGCGCGCCAGCAAGGTCTTGCCGGTACCCGGCGGGCCCACCAGCAGACAACCCTTGGGAATCTTGCCGCCCAGGCGCTGGAACTTCTGCGGATCCTTCAGGAAGTCGACGATCTCCTCGAGCTCGCCCTTGGCTTCCTCGATGCCGGCAACGTCGTCGAACGTAACGCGCCCGTGCTTCTCGGTCAGCAGTCGCGCGCGGCTCTTGCCGAAGCCCATGGCGCCGCCGCGCCCGTTGCCCTGCATCTGGCGCATGAAGAATATGTAGACACCGACCAGGATCAACAGCGGCAGCCAGTTGATCAGCACGCTGCCCAGATTGACGCCCTCGTCCGGCGGTCCGGCCACGATGCGGTCGACTTTGCCCTTCAGCCTGTTCACAAGATCGGGATCGAACGGCGCATAGGTGCTGAACTGGCGCCCATCCTTGGTCGTGCCCGTAATATTATTGCCCTGGATGCGGACCTCGGAGACCTGCTCGGTCTCGGTCAGTCGCAGGAATTCCGAGTAGGCCATTGCGGACGAACGGTTGCCGCCCACACCCCCTTGGAAGACGGTGTAAAGCAAGGCCAGAAGAAGCAGGATCACCACCCATAGGGCGGCGTTGCGATTGAACAGGTTCACGGCATTCGTCCGGTCGGCGCCACCCAAGAGACCATCCTCCCGGCAGCATTCATCAGTTCACTATTTGGCCCTTGGCAGTGTCAAAACAAGGGAAAAATGGTCCTGCGGCGAGAGGACGGAGAGGCCGGAAGCACGCCTTGATGCTGCGCCGACCGGTCTGCGGACATCCTCCCTCGACCGGCAGCAGGTAGAGGCGCCCGGTCCGCTTCCCGCACGGCAGCGCCGCCAGCAGGACCGGCAGCCCCGGTGTCGACGGCCACGCCTTTGCCCAATGTTCCCGGCTGGCGGCGGAGACCGGCAGCTTGCCCGGCCCCGCGCCCTGGGCTCGGCCAAGATCAAATCGTCCATCCCACAGGCCCGCTTCGGCATCGCCACCGCCCGGCCCGACGATCGATGCCGGCTCGCGCACGACGAGCCAGCCGTTGCCGCGCCACAGGATGCGGCAGCCGCCCAGTGTCACGCCGGCAGGCGGCCGGCCCGGAGGCCACGCCACGGCGCGCATGTGCGCCACGGCCCGCTGCGTGCGATCCCGGCGCGGCGGATAGGCCGTCCCCGCCACCATGGCGATCACGGCTGCCAGCACCGATGGCGAGCGCTCGGCCGGCACGCCGAGCCAGATGGCGTGGTCGATCAGCACGGCCCCCAGCGGATGGGGCGTGGCGCAGCACGCCAATGCGTCGGCAATGGCGCCCTCATCGGCGACCCGGCGCACCGCGAACGCCGCGGCATGCCGCAGCGCCGCCGCCGATGGCATCGGCAGACCATCGCGACGCAGCTGGCCGCGGGCAAAACGCGGGTCACTGTTGCTGGGATCGTCGATCCAGGTCTGCGCGCGTGCGCGCAGACTCGCCGTGAGGCGCGCACGCGCCACCGGCAACAACGGCCGCAGCAGTCTCGCCTCGGGAAACTCGACCACAGCCGACATCGCGGCCAAGCCCATCGGGCCGCTGTCGCGCTCGGCGCGCAGAGCGTAGGTCTCGGCCTGGTCATCGGCCTGATGCGCCGTCAGCAGATGCAGCACCCCCTGCCGACCGCACCAATCGAGCAACAGACGATAACGCGCGGCGCGGGCTACCTCTTGCAAACCGGCGCGCGGCCGCGACATCGATCGCCAGCGCAGCACGTGAGCCTCGATGCCGCGCGCGGTCAGCCATAGGCGTGTCTGTCGCGCTTCCGCCGCGGACTCAGGCCGCAAACCATGATCAACCACCAACGCGACGACCCTGCCGCCGCGGCGCGACGTCCATTGCCGCGCCAGCAACGCCAGTGCGCGTGAATCGCGGCCGCCGGAAACCGCGACGGCCAGTGTCGGTCGCGCTTCGAACGGTGCGAAGGGCCGCATCAGAGTGGCGAATTCAGACTCCGAGACAGGTGACTCCGGCATGTCCGGGACACGGTCCGAACCGGTGGCTCAGCCGCAGCGGCTGCGCTGGCGTTCGGCGGCAATGCGCCGCTTCATGGCATCCGGGGCCTGGGGATAGACCTGCCCAAATTGCCCGTACACGATGCAGGCGTCGGCCGACTTGCCGGTGGCCTGCAGCGACATGCCGAGCTTCAGCAGGTTGTCAGGCCCTACCGAACTGTTCCGGTAGTTCTTGAAGCCATTGGCATAAGCTGTTGCAGCACTGGAATAATCTTTGCGCACGTAATAGGTCTCGCCGAGCCAGTACTGGGCATTGCCGGCAAGCTGATGGCGCGGGTACTTGGCCATGAAGCTGCGGAACTCGCGCTCCGCCGTTGCATAGTCCCCGCTGCGCATGGCCATCTGCGCCTCACCGTACATGTGCTCGGGCGTTCCGCCGCCGGCCGGGGGTACAGCGGCCGTGGACGGCGGCGCGCCGCTGGAGGGCGTGGTGCCCAAGGGCCGCACGTCGCCTGCCGTCGATGAGGGCGCCACGGGCGACGGCGCTTCCCCTCGCGGCGCCGGGTTGGGCCGCGGCGGTGGTGCAGCCGGCCGACCACCGCGGCCGGTTTCCAACTGCTGAATGCGAAAATCATAGTCCGCCTGCTGGCGCTCGAGCTGTTGCTGAAGCTGCTGCACCTGATTCTGCAGCCGCTCCACCTGTCCCGTGAGCTGCATGATCAGCCGCTCCATGTCCTGGAAGCGCTGCTCGACGGCGTAATTGCCTTGCGCGGCCGCCGGCAGGGGCACGACGAATGACGCGCCGGCAGCAGCGAACACCAGGGCAATGGTCGCATTCGCGATCCGGTTCATTGTGGGCCTCCACGGCAATTCAAGGTTACCCAGGGGCGGAGCAACCACGGGAACTATCGACAACGGCTCTGTCAGGTTCAAGCACCACGCAATGCACCCTCACGCTCGCACTCGGCTCATGATGGGACCAAAGGGCGGCGAATTCGGGGCGTTCTCATTCAACCTTCATGTGTCTTCGCGGGTCCACTTTCATTCCGTTCATGGAACAAAAAAGCCGGTCGGACATGTCCGACCGGCCGGTTCTATCGTGGCACGCGCTGCTTACTGCAGCACCGTCACCGCGCGGCGGTTGCGTGACCAGGCGCCTTCGTCGCTGCCGACGACTTCCGGACGCTCCTTGCCGTAGCTGATCGTCCGCAGCTTCGCGGCCGGTATGCCCTGTGACGACAGGTACGTCCGTGCCATGTTGGCGCGCCGCTCGCCCAGCGCCAGGTTGTACTCGCGCGTGCCGCGCTCGTCGGCATGCCCCTCGATCATGAATGTCTGGTAGCGATCGCCGTACTGCTTCAGCCAAGCCGCCTGCTTGTCGAGTGTGGCGCGCGCATCGGGCGTCAGCGTCGACATGTCCGTCTCGAAGTAAATGCGATCGCCCGCGACCTGCTGGAAGTGTCCGGGGGTCCCCGGGGCGACGGACGCGGTTGCGCCTTCCGGCCCGGGCGTTGTGCTGCTGCTGCACGCCGCAGCCAGCATCAACACAGCCACCGCGCCAAGAATCTTGATGCTCATTTTCATTGTCGCTCTCCTGCACAACCGGTACGTGCCGGCTGCGTCATCCGGCTCTTGCGTCGGCGGCCATTCATTGAGGGGAACCGCCATCCCTCGTTCGACCCGGGGCCCTGGAAAAGGATGACCCGGGTCATCAACCGCTGACGCGCTCGAATACCCGGGTCATTTCGCAGCGCATCATAACATTCACCCCACTCCATTCAAGCCGCCGTGGCGACGCTAAGTGCGCGCCGCTGAGCGAATTTAGTGTCGTCAACCCGCGCCTCACTGGGGGATCAGCGACGACCACGCCGGATCGGATGCATCCGTCGGCGTCGGCACCGGCCGCAGGATGCGCCCGGTGGTGTCGACCATATACAGGCGTACCGAGCCCGCCCGGCCGCCGGCGTTGGGGGCCTGTCGGAAGAACATCAGATAACGGCCGTTGGGGGCCCAGGTCGGCCCTTCGTCGAGATAGCTCGAGGCCAGAATGCGTTCGCCCGAGCCGTCGGCGCGCATGATGCCGATCGAGAAACTGCCGCCGTCCTGCTTGGTGAATGCGATGTAGTCGCCGCGCGGCGACCACACCGGCGTGCTGTAGCGGCCGTTGCCGAAGCTGATGCGCTGCGGCTCGCCGCCGCCGGCGCTCATGACGTAGATCTGCATGCTGCCGCCGCGATCGGACGTGAACACGACCCGACCGCCATCCGGTGAATAGCTGGGCGAGGTATCGATGGCCGGGTTGTTGGTCAGCCGGGTCATCGAGCGCGACCGCATGTCCATCGAGTAGATGTCGGAGCTGCCGTCCGCTGCGAGACTCATGACGACCCGATTGCCGTCGGGCGAGAACCGCGGCGCGAACGTCATGTTGGGGAAGTTGCCCAGCAGCTCCTGGCGCTGGCTGTCGACGTTCATCAGGTACACGCGCGGCGTGCCCTGGGCGTACGACATGTAGACGACCTCCTGCAACGTCGGCGAGAAGCGCGGTGTCAGCGCCAGCGACCGGCCGTCGGTGAGGTAACGGTGGTTGGCGCCATCCTGGTCCATGATCGCCAGCCGCTTGACACGCGCGTTGCCGGGCCCCGTTTCGGCGACGTAGACGACGCGTGTATCGAAGAAGCCGTCCTCGCCGGTGATGCGCTTGAAGATCTCGTCGGCGATGATGTGCGCGATGCGCCGCCAGTTGGCGTTCTGGGTGAAATAGGCGCGGCCCGTCATTTGAGCGCCGGCGGCGACGTCCCATAGGCGGAACTCGACGCGCAGCCTGCCGTCGGCCTGCTGCGTCGCCGACCCGACCACCAATGCATCGGCGTTGATGGCGCGCCAGTCCTGGAACCGCGGCGTGCGGCCGGCATCGGCGATGCGCTCGATGAAGGCGCCCTTGTCGATCGGGCGGAACAGGCCGGAGCGCTCCAGGTCGGCGGCAATCACCTGCGAGATCTGCCCTCCAACGCCGTCACCGACGAAATCGGTCACGGCGATCGGAATCGGATTGGCGCTGGCACCCTCGACCGTGACCTGCTGCAATCCGCGTGTCTGGGCCCACACGGCCGGCGCGATCAGGATCGCGATCAGGGCGAGGCCCACGGCCATGAGACGGTGCCCCGTCGTTGCTGGTGTCATCTATCGTTACTCCCCAGTCTTCTCTGGCTCTTTACATCTCGTCAGCGCAGGTCGCGCGGATCGAACTTGAATACGAATCGCTTGAGCGATTCATACTTGTTCTGTGGGTACGGAAGCGGCTGGCAGCGCGGGTTGAGCACGGCGCGCTGCCCCGCTTCGGCGAACGCCCGCAGGAGCGGGTTGCCCGCCATCGCCGACCGCGTCTCGTCGGAAATACGCGCCTCGGTCACGCGCCCGTCGGGCGCCATGTCCACGATAATGTAGACGATCAACTGCGAGGCATCGCGCCCACCATCGTTGACGGACCAGCACGGCCGAACCTTGTCGGCCATCGCCGCGTTCTCGCTGGCGGTCAACCGGCCGGCCGCGAGCGCCGTTTGCGGCGTACGCGTGCCGGGCACATTCGGCCGACCGTCGCCCGCGACCGGTTGCGGTGGCCGCGGCGTGCGGTTGGTCTGCTCCGACAGGATCTGGTCGAGGGTCTTCGGCGGCGCCTTGGGCGGCTCCGGTTTCTTGACCTCGGGCTTGGGCGCCTCGGGCTTCGGCGGCTCCGGTTTCTTGACCTCCGGCTTGGGCGGCTCGGGCTTCGGATCGGGCTTACGCTCGACGGCTGGCTCCGGCGGCTTGGGCTTCAGCGCCTCGGCGTCGGGGTCCTTGGGCTTCTCGACTTTCGGTTCAGGCTTGGGCGCCGGTTTGTCCTCCGGCTTGGGCTGAACAGCGGCGACCTGAGGCTCGGGCTTGGGATCGGGCTTCGGGTCGGGTTGCGGCTTGGGCGCCGCCTCGACCTGCGGCGCAGGTGGTGCCGGCGTGTTCTTTTCGGCTTCCGGCAGCTTGCGATCCTGCGGCCGATCCTGAGAGACAACAGGCGCCTTGGATTGCGGACCGATCTCTGCGGCATCGTAGATCGGCACGTCCGCCAGCGAATCATCCGGCGCCCGCGTCAGGTTCGGCAGCCCGAACAGGGCGACCGCCAGCAACACGACATGCGCCCCGGCCGACAGCACGGCCGGGGTCGTCATATCGCCACTGGAGTCGCCACGCCAGCGCATGGCCCTTGCTCCTTCGATCAGTTCTTGCGGCCGGGCTGCGCGCCGGCTGGCGGCTTCGCACCCGGTGTCGGCGCGGGTTTGCCGTCGCCTGGCGCCAGGTCGCCGACCAGCCCGGCCTTGGTGAACCCGGCGGCCCGCAACGCACCCAGCACTTCCATCACCCGACCGTAGTCGACGGCCTTGTCGCCGCGCACGAAGATGCGCTGGTCGGGCTTCTCGGTCTGCACGGCCTTGAGCTTGCTGACCAGATCATCGACCGAGTACTCGGTGTCGCCGAGAAAAACCTCGCCCTTGGCCTTGACGCTCACCACGATGGGCTCGTCCTGGCCCTGGATCGGATCAGCCGTGGTCTTGGGCAGGTCAACCGGCACGCCGACATTCATCAGCGGCGCAGCCACCATGAAGATGATCAGCAGCACCAGCATCACGTCGACGAACGGCGTGACGTTGATGTCGGCCATGGGCGTGTAGATGCGGCGGCGGAACCGGCTGCCGCCGCGCGTCTGCATGGCACCGCCCATCTGCACGGCCATCAGTTCTGCTCCTCGAGCTGACGCGACAGGATGGTGACGAACTCCTGCGCGAAATTCTCCAGGCGTTGCCCGTAGCGGCCGATGTCACTGCTGATCTTGTTGTAGGCCAGCACCGCCGGAATGGCGGCAACCAGGCCCAGCGCCGTCGCAAACAGCGCCTCGGCGATGCCGGGGGCCACGACGGCCAGCGACGTGTTCTTCGACGCGGCGATGCCCTGGAACGACGTCATGATGCCCCAGACCGTGCCGAACAGACCGACGAACGGTGCCGCCGCGCCGGTCGAGGCCAGGAAGGTCATGCGCTTCTCGATCGACTCCATCTCGCGCTGGACCGTCACCGCCATCACCTGCTCGATGCGCGCCTGCAGGTTGTGGCGCGCGGCCGCCGTATTGGCGAGGCCCTTGCTCAGCGAGCGCCGCCATTCACGCATGGCGCCAGAGAACACGCTCGACAGCGGTTCCTCCGGCTTGTCGCCGACGCGGTCATAGAGATCGTCAAGCGACACGCCCGACCAGAACGTATCCTCGAACGCCTCGGCCTTGCGGCGCAGCGCGCGCAGCTTCAACGTCTTTTCGATAATGATGGCCCACGACCATACCGAGGCCAGCAACAGCAGCACCATGACGATCTGCACCACCAGGTGGGCGTGCAGGAACATGCCGACGAAGCTGACGTCGATAGCGCCCGTGCCCACAGTGCCGGCAACGGTCGAGCCCGCCCCTGGCGGTGGCAGTACGGGTGTGGATGGTACCGGCGCGGGCGGGGGGCTAGCCTGCGCAAGCTGGGTGAAGGGATCCATTGGGACTCCGCTTGGTTATCTTCCGGTAGCTGTCGAATGTGGCGTCACGGCGGCACCTGTCGTTGCATTTCCGCAACATATACAAGGCCTTGGCCCTCCCTACTCACGATGCACCGTGATTTTGGGCTGCCTGGGCCAGGGCGACACGGGCGTCGACCGGCAGACGCACGGGCCGTCCATCGGCCCCCATGCAGGCCAACGTCAGCGTCGCGTCGGTCAGCAAACCACCGGTGCCCTGCCCGTCGGCGTGCCGCACCTGCTGTATGAGATCGACCGACGCGCCGCGCAGTTCGGCCATCCGGGTGACGACCTCCAGCGGCTCATCGAGGCGCGCCGGCTTGAGGTAGCGGATCGCCAGCCGCGCGACCGTCCAGTTGATGCCGCTGGCCTGCCGCACGGCGGCGAGGTCATGTCCGATCTGGCGCAGCATTTCAGTGCGCCCGCGCTCCATGAACCGAAGGTAGTTGGCGTGATAGACGATGCCGCCGGCGTCGGTGTCCTCGTAATACACCCGCACCGGCAGCACGTGCGTGCCAGCCGGCGATGTCACGCGCTCTCTCCGGCATCGGGATCGAGCAGGTCGAGCTGCGCGCGCGCGGCGCGCGGCATCTTCAGACCGATGTGCCGCCAGCCGCCTTCCGCCAGCACGCGCCCACGTGGCGTACGCATCAGCAGGCCAAGCTGCATCAGATATGGCTCGATCACATCCTCGATGACGTCGCGCTGTTCACTGAGCGCCGCCGACAGCGTCTCCACACCCACCGGCCCGCCGTTGTAGGTCTCACCGATACACGTGAGATACTTGCGGTCCATCAGATCGAGCCCGAGCTGATCGACCTCCAGACGCCGTAACGCCTGGTCGGCCGCCTTGGCGTCGATCGTCGCGGCACCCGCAACGGCGGCAAAATCGCGCACCCGGCGCAGCAGGCGGTTGGCGACACGCGGCGTGCCGCGGCTGCGGCGCGCCACTTCGGCCGCACCGTCGTCGGTCATCACGACCTTCAGCACGCCGGCTGCGCGCCGTACGATCGTTTCCAGTTCGTCGGGTGTGTAAAACTCCAATCGCAGCGGAATACCGAAACGCTCGCGCAAGGGAGTCGTCATCAGGCCGGATCGCGTGGTGGCCCCCACCAACGTGAAAGGCGGCAGGTCGATGCGCACCGACCGCGCTGCCGGCCCCTCGCCGATCATGATGTCGAGCTGGAAGTCCTCCATGGCGGGATAGAGGATTTCCTCGATCGCCGGGTTGAGGCGATGGATCTCGTCGATGAACAGGACGTCACCGCGTTCGAGATTGGTCAACAGCGAGGCCAGGTCGCCAGCCTTGGCGATCACCGGTCCCGAGGTTGCGCGGAAACCCGCCCCCATTTCCTTGGCGACGATCTGGGACAGGGTCGTCTTGCCCAGGCCGGGCGGTCCGTGGAAGAGCGTGTGATCGAGCGGTTCGCCGCGCGCACGGGCGGCAGCGATGAACACCTTCAGGTTCTCGCGCACCTGTCGCTGGCCGATGAAATCGTCCAGTACCTGCGGCCGGAGCTTGACCTCGGCTGCGTCTTCATCGTGACGAACGCCTGATGTGAGGCGGGAATCGTTCATTAGCAATCGTTGTTTTTGTGGCCGGATGCCGGCCCATGCAGGGGGTTGCGATTACCTTTACCATGATCGCCGGCCGCCGGGTAGGCAAGCCGCGGTCATTCCACGGGCGGCTATTTCCCCAGTTCCCGCAGCCCTTCGCGGATCAAGGTATCGATGCGCGCATCGCCGCCCAGGCGCGTGGCAACGCGGGCGATGGCACCGAATGCTTCGGGCCGCTTGTAGCCGAGATTGACCAGCGCCGAGACGGCATCCTCGTTGACTGACGCCGCGGACTCGGCCGGGCCGGCGGCAGTCGCGGGTACGCGCGCAGCCCCCGGCACCGCACCCCATGCGGCAGCCTTGTCCTTCAACTCGGTCAGCAGGCGTGCCGCGAGCTTGGGACCTACTCCCGATGCACGGCTCAGCGACGCTCGATCCTGTGCCACGATGGCGTTGGCCAGCTGTTCGGGCGCCAGCGTGGAGAGCAGTGACAGTGCGACACGGGCGCCCACGCCCTGCACCGTGGTGAGGATCCGGAACCAGTCGCGCTCGGCCAGGGTCAGGAACCCATAGAGCGCGATCGCGTCCTCGCGCACGATGGTCTCGATCAGCAGGGTTGCTTCGCGGCCCGGCGCCAGGTCGCGCAACGTGCGGCTGGACGCGAACGCGACGTAACCCACCCCGCCGACATCGACGAGACAGGAATCGTCGGCAACCGCATCGATGATGCCGCGCAGCTTGCCGATCATCGCCCGCCCTTCCCATCGGCGGCACGCGCCAGCAACGCCTGTTCCCACGCGGCCTTCGAGCCACGCACACCGCTCTTGCCGCGCCCGGCACCGACACGGCCACCGCGTACCGCGCCGAGATCACCGCCTTCGACGCCGGCCATCACCGCGCCGCCGGCCCATCGTCCCGACGTGCCGCGATGGTGGGCATGGCAGATGGCGATGGCCAAAGCGTCCGCCGCGTCGGCCGTCGCCGTGCTGCCCGGCAGCAGACGACGCACCATCATTTCGACCTGGCGCTTCTCGGCATGACCGACGCCGACGACCGATTTCTTGACGTGGTTGGCGCCATACTCCCGCACCGGCAAGCCAAGCTTGGCCGGCGCCATCAGGACGGCACCGCGGGCCTGGCCCAGCTTCAACGTCGACGTCGGGTTCTTGTTGACGAACGTTTCTTCAATGGCCGCCTCACGCGGCTGCCACTCCACGATGACCGCGGTAATGCCATCGAAAAGCTGGCACAGCCGCTCGGCCAGCGGTTTATCCTGGTCGGACTGCACAATGCCGCTCGCCACATGCGCCAGGCGGTTGCCCTCGGCCTCAATGATGCCCCAGCCCGTGTTGCGCAGTCCGGGGTCGAGACCGATCAGGCGCATGTTGCGTCACCTCATCCTGCGAGGCGGGCGAGCGTGTCGTCGGAGACCTCGAAGTTGGCATAGACGGACTGTACGTCGTCACTGTCCTCGAGCATTTCGATCAGCTTGAACAGCGTCTGGGCCGCATCGCCATCGACTGCCGTCAGGCTCTTGGGCCGCCACACCAGCTTGGCGCTGCTGGGCCCGCCGAGGGCTTTCTCCAGCGCGTCGCGCACGGTGCTGAAATTGTCCTGGGCGCAGATGATCTCGTGGTAACCCTCATCGCCATCGACCGTCTGCACGTCGTCGGCGCCCGCCTCGATCGCCTTCTCCATCATGTCGTCAGCGCTGCCCGCTTTCAGCGGATAGCGGAACTCGCCGACATGATCGAACATGAACGAGACGCTGTTGGTTTCCCCGAGATTGCCGCCGTACTTGGTGAACGTGGACCGCACATCGGAGGCCGTGCGGTTGCGGTTGTCGGTCAGCGCCTCGACGACAATGGCGATACCGCCGGGGCCGTACCCCTCGTAGCGGACTTCGACATAGTTATCCGCCGCATCGGCACCGGCACCGCGCTTGATGGCGCGGTCGACGGTGTCCTTGGGCATGTTGGCATCGCGGGCCGCGATGACCGCCGCACGCAAGCGCGGGTTGGCCGCCGGATCGGGCAGGCCGCTGCGCGCCGCCGTCGTCAGCTCGCGGATGATCTTGGTGAACACCTTGGCCCGCCGCGCGTCCTGAGCGCCTTTGCGGTGCATGATGTTCTTGAACTGGGAATGGCCGGCCATGCGCGGTCCCGAAATCCTGTATTGGGTGTGACTGGGCTATACCATATGAGGCTGGCCTCGCCTATCGACGCGCCTGCCCCGGCCGTGTCTGGTAGCGCGGGAGCGAACCCGACCGCAAGAGGCGAGCGCTGGCATCCGGCACGGAACCTGTGGTGTCCTGTCGCCATTCGCCGCGGAGGTTTTCCTTGGAGATCGTCTTCCTCTTCTACGACGGCATGACCACGCTCGACGCGATCGGCCCGTGGGAAGTGTTGTCGCGCGTGCCGGGGGTTCTCGGCCGCGTGGCCAGCCCTGCCGGTGGGCGCGTCACCACCGACACAGGCTTGGTGTTCGAGCAATGCGCGGCGATCGCCGATATTGCCCGAGCCGACGTGCTGCTGGTGCCCGGCGCCTCGGACGTGCGCCCGCTCTTGCGCGATGCGCGCGTCCTGGACTGGGTACGGGCCATCGACGCCACGACGCAGTGGACCACGTCGGTCTGCACCGGCGCGCTGGTCCTGGGCGCCGCCCGACTGTTGCGCGACAAGCGCGCGACCACGCATTGGGCCGTCCTGGACAGCCTGCGCAAGCACGGCGCCACGCCGGTCACGGCCCGCATCGTCGAAGACGGCAAGACGATCACGGCGGCCGGCGTGTCGGCCGGTATCGACATGGCCCTTGCCCTGGCGGCACGGCTCACCGACGCCGCCACCGCAGAGGCCGTGCAGCTGGTCATCGAGTACGATCCGCAGCCACCATTCGACTGCGGCCACCCCGCGAAATCGACCATGCCGACGCTGGTGCGCGCCCGTGCACTGCTATCGGCACCCCCGACCGGAGTTCCGTCATGAGAGCAGCGTGGTACGAGCGCAACGGCCCTGCGCATGCCGTGATCCAGGTCGGTGACCTGCCGGATCCCGAGCCGGGCCCCGGCGAGGTGTTGGTGCGCATCCGCGCATCGGCGGTGAACCCGTCAGACGTCAAGTCGCGCGCCGGCCTGCGCGCCAAGATGGCTGTGCCGCGCCAGATCCCGCACAGCGACGCTGCCGGCGAGATCGTCGCCGTCGGTGCCGGCGTACCGGCGGCGCGCATCGGTGAGCGGGTCTGGACATGGAATGCCGCCTATGGCCGCTGGAACGGCACGGCGGCCCAGCTCTGCGCCCTGCCGTCCGACATGGCCGTGCGCCTGCCATCGACGCTGGACTACGCCCAGGGCGCGTGCGTTGCGATCCCCTTGCTGACAGCCCATCGCTGCCTGTTCGCCGACGGACCACCGACCGGCGAGACGATCCTGGTCTGCGGCGCCGCCGGCGTTGTCGGCCACTATGCCGTGCAGCTGGCGCGCTGGGCCGGTGCCTACGTGATCGCAACGGTCAGCGGTCCGGAGAAGGCGGCTCACGCCGAGGCGGCCGGCGCGCATGCCGTGATCAACTACCGGACCGAAGATGTCATCGCGCGGGTGATGCAGCTGACGGCCGGCGCTGGCGTGCATCGCATCATCGAGGTCGAACTCGGCGAAAACCTCGACATGGATCTCACGTTGCTGCGCGATCAGGGCGTGCTCGTGTACTACGGCTCCAAGACGCCGGTCGCGCAACTCCCCTTCTACGCCAGCATCCTGAAGAACGTCGTGATCCGGCCGGTGCTGATGTACACGATCACTGCGCAGCAACGCGCCCAGGCGATCCGCGACATCGCACGCTGGCTCGCCGATCGCGGTCTTGCCAGCACCGACAATCCCAACGGCGCCCGCTTCGCCATCGCGCAGCGCTTTTCCCTGGCCGCGACGGCCGACGCCCATGCCTGTGTCGAAGCCGGCGCCAAGATTGGCCATGTCGTGGTGGATATCGACTGATCGCGGCAGAGGTCCACAGCGCAAAAAAAGGGCGGGGGTACGAGACCCCCGCCTAAAAAACGTCGGAACCGTGGTTCCGACGCCCCCTCTAACCGAGAAAATCCGGCGAACGATTGGGCTAAAAACCGTTCAATAACAATGACTTTTGATTCTTTTTGCGATGACGTCAACAGCGAAGTGCAACCCACAGCCCCTGGGGTTATCGCAGGGCCCCCGCATACAACATCCTGCGTCAACGTGGCTGGACTGAGGCGGTCAATCGAGACTGGTGCCAAAGTTGGTCAGGATCTGGTGAGATCTCGCCACGAATCTGATCTTCCACATTAGAAGAGTCTGATAGTCGACTGATTTAAATTCCTATTATTTTATCACCCAAAACTTCACTTCCAACGGCGCACACGAGCAGGCTGCCTCCCTCTCCTTCCAGTCAGGCGATCCTGTTAAATTCTTGGTTCGAAAATATCGAACACATCCTTGAAATCTTTAGACTAGATGACGGTCTCGGCGAGCGTTGCTCCGATGCGTACCGGTTTCACAGCCATTGCCAGGCCCGTGCGGTCATCGGTCTCGATGTAGACACCACAGAGGGTTGCGTTCCCTTCCGCCGGCGCCAGGCGTTCGCCCGGCAGCTTGCGGATCATGCGCGGCATGGCGATTTCCTTCTTCATGCCGATGATCGAGTCGTAGTCGCCGCACATGCCGGCGTCAGACTGATATGCCGTGCCGCCCGGCAGGATGCGCGCATCGGCGGTCGGCACATGGGTGTGCGTGCCGACCACCAGCGAGGCCCGCCCGTCACAGGCGTAGCCGACGACCTGCTTTTCGCTGGTGGCCTCGCCATGGACATCGATCAGGATGAAATCGGCCGTGGTCCCCAGTCGATGGAGCTTGAGCTGCGCCTCCAACGCCTGAAACGGATCATCCAGCGGATCCATGAACAGGCGCGTCATAACGTTGATCACCACGACCCGCTTGCGAGACGCCGTCTCGTAGATGCCGCTGCCGAACCCGGGTGTCCCCGCCGGATAATTGATCGGACGCAGCAGGCGTTTGTCCTGGGCGATGTAGCCCTGGATATCTTTCTGGTCCCAGGAATGATTGCCGCCAGTGATGACGTCGACCCCGGCGGCGTGCAGGTCCTCGCAAATCCGTCCCGTGATGCCGAAGCCAGCCGCAGCGTTCTCGCCGTTCACGACGACGAAATCCAATCCCAGCCGGGAGCGCAGCGCCGGCACTTCGCGAATCACGATGTCGCGGCCGGACCGCCCGACGATGTCACCGCAGAATAGAACTTTCATGACCTCGACTGTGCTCGCTCGCCCCGCCATCCCCTTACCGCCTCGCCGCGGCGGCGGCAACGCGACGCCGGCGACAGGCACCACCGCTCGGCTGCGTTTTGCCATGCGATCCGGTCCAGTGGCGCGGCCACTCGCGCACCGGATCGCTCTTGATCATACTGGGGCAGGAGGAACGCCCATGGATGCCGCGACCCAGCGCCGCTGGGGCGATCAGATGTTCGCCCTGCTGGCTGCCAACACCACCCAGATGGCCGACGACGAGTATGTGCAGCCGGTCGCCGACTACATCGATCCGGCACATGCCCGCCGCGAGCGCGACCTGCTGTTTCGCCGTACGCCCCTGATCGTGGCTGCCGCTGATGAACTCGCCAAACCCGGCGAGTTCCGCACCGTCGACATCGATGGCATATCGGCGGTGATCGTGCGCCAGGACGACGGCTCGCTGAAGGCATTCCACAATGTCTGCCGGCACCGCGGCTGCCGGGTGGTCGAGGCCGAATGCGGTACCGCGCGCACGTTCACCTGCAAATTCCACAGCTGGGTCTACGGCGGCGACGGCGCGTTGCGGCACGTCCCCATGGCCGAGGGTTTTGCCGGGATCGACCGCGCCCAGCGCGGGCTGGTGTCGCTACCCGTCGTCGAGAAGCACGGCTTGGTCTGGTTGATCCCGACCGCCGGCATGGCGATGGACATCGACACCTTTCTCGGCCCCATGAACCAGGTTCTGGCCGACCTGAAGATTCCAGGGGCTGCCGTGTTCCGCTTCGAGCGGTTTCCCGAGAAGCTGAACTGGAAGCTGGTGGTCGACACCTTCCTGGAGCTCTATCACCTGCCGTACCTGCACACGAAGACGGTGGGCCGCTTCATCGAAGGCAAGGGTGCGCTGAATGAGCAGTTTGGCCCGCACAGCCGGTTCATCGCGCCGCGCAAGAGCTTCCTGCCGGCGCTGAAGGATATCCCGGCGGATCAGCGCAACGTTGCCGATCACACGGTGATCATTCACCGCGTCTTCCCCAATGCCGTGGTCGTCTGGCAGCGCGATCACGTCGAATTCTGGACCGCGGTACCGGACGGCGACGATCCCAACCGCTGCATGGTGCGCCTGTGGCTGCTCAGCCCGGACAAGGTCGTGGGCGAGGAGGATCGGCTGCGCTGGGAGAAGAACTGGGACATCGTGCGCGGCACGGTGCATGCCGAGGACTTCCCGATGGCCCGTACCATCCAACAGGGCTTCTCCAGCGGCGCCCAGGATCACGTGATCTTCGGCCGCAACGAACTGGGTCTGCACGAATTCCACCGATCGCTGAAGGAAGCGCTGGCGGCGGCCTGAGGACTCAGGCGAACGCCAGCAATCGGCGATCGGTCAGCAGCCAGTCGAGCCGATGATCGTGGGCGCCGCGTGGCACCTGGTCCACGCGCTGCGCCTCGAAGCCGATACCGATGGCGATCACGCGGCGACGTGAACGCAGCGCCGCCAGCGTACGATCATAGTAGCCACCGCCATAGCCCAGCCGATAGCCGTCGGCATCGACAGCCAGTAGCGGCACCAGCAGCGCGTCGGGCTCGACGATTGTCGCCTCGGCGGACGGTTCGGATGTGCCGAAGACACCCGGCACCAGCACCGCATCCGGAGTCCACAGCGCAAAGCGCAGAGGCGATGCATCCGCAGGCGTCACCGGCAGGGCCACTTCGTACTGATCGTCATGCAGGGCCCGCAGCAGCGGCCGCAGATCGATCTCGTCGCCCTTGGGCCAGAAGCCGGCGATCGACGCCGATCTCCCATCCGCATGGGGCGTGAGCACCGGCTTTTCGCGCCGCCAGATGGACGCCAGCGCCGGGCCGGCGGCCGCCCGGTCCGCCGGGTCTATCGCCGCGCGCCGGGCACGCATGGCCGCGCGCAATGCCCGTTTCTCGTGCTCGACCGATGCCATCGTCATGCGAACGACCATGCGGCACCGCTTTGTCGGCGTCCAGTTCCGAGGAACCTTGCCCCGGCACCGACGTTGAATTCACAGCCGGAGTGATCCGGCGATAGGCCTTGTCCCCGCGTGACGCCGGACGGCAAGTTCTCCCCCAAGTCCGCGTGTTGCGTGGGGGCAAGGTCACCATCGCGGTCCCGGCGGCCGACCCATTCCAACACCCTGCACAGCCCGTATTAGACGGCGGGATCATGCCCCGGGGCAGATCGTCGGCCTACACTGACGAGATGCAGCGCTCTCCACCTGTCCACCGAGCTTCCGAAGAGGCGTTAACTGGCGATGGAAGATGCCTTGAAATCACTGTGGGCGCTGATTGCGACCTATGCGCTCAGTGTCCTGGGCGGCATCGCGATCCTCGTTGTCGGCTGGCTGCTGGCGGGCTGGGCGGGTCGCACGACCGAGCGGCTGCTGCGCCGGGTGCCCCGCATCGACAGCATGCTGGTCGGCTTTCTCGCCAGCATCGTCCACTATGGCGTGCTGGCGCTGGTCGGCATTGCGGTGCTGAGCCAGTTCGGCGTGCAGACCGCCAGTGTCATTGCCGTGTTCGGCGCGACGGGCCTGGCGATCGGACTGGCGCTGCAGGGAACGCTGTCGAATCTCGCCGCCGGCGTAATGCTGTTGCTGTTCCGGCCCTTCGCTGTCGGCGACCTGGTGCAGCTTGGTTCGTACCGCGGCCAGGTGCGGGACCTCGACATGTTCACGACCCACCTCGATTCGATCGACAATGTCCGCGTCATCCTGCCCAACGGTAAGGTCTGGGGTGACATCATCCAAAACCTGAGCGTCAACCCGCGCCTGCGGATTACCGTCAACTGTCTCGTTCCCTGGAACCAGGACCTGCCGCGAGCCCGCGCGGCGCTGACGCAGGCGGCAGCCAATGTCTCAGGCGTGGCCGCAGATCCGCCAGCCACGGCCGCGGCAGCAACCATCGATGCCGCCGGCGTCACGTTCCGTGTGAGCGCATGGACCGAGGCGCATCAGGCGGATCAGGTCACCGAGTCACTGGCGTGGAGCGTTGCCAACGTCGTTGATGAGCTGCGCCGGGCCGCCTGATCATGCCGCGGCCGATGGCCGAAGAACCCCATCAGGGAACCTGTGTCAGCCGCGAGAGAATGAAACGGGTGACGGCCTCGTAGCCGCGGGCGGTGAAATGAACCTGGTCCGGTTCGCGATTCTCGGGCGAACAGATGCCACCGCGTTCGGTCATGGGCCTCAACGAAATATGATGGGCGCGCGGCAGGTCCAGGCGCGCCATGGTTTCCTGTTGCAGCGCATCCACCTTGCGTACCCGCTCGTCGGACAGCGTCGTGTGACCGGGCAGGATGCAGGGTGGACCGACCCAGAGCACTTCACGGCCGCGCTGGGTCAGGTTGGTCACGATGCGCCCAACCTGGTGAACATAGGCGGCGCTGTTCTCCAGTCCGTATTCCAGGCTGTCGTTGGTGCCCAGCACGACAATGACGTGCGTATGGTTGTCGATGCCCGGCGTGTCCTCCCAGAAATACTGGACGGATCCACCGACCACGGCCCGCTGTACCTTGGCTTTGACATACGGCGCCAAGCCCACGGCGAAGCTGTCGCCCAGCAGCGCGATCGCGGGCGGCTCAGCCAGCGCCGGGTAAATCCATCCCGTCAACAGCGACGCCAGCAGGAAACGCCCCCACATCCTGCCCTCCCCGCACAAACCTTCATCGGCCGCCTTGTGTCGTGGCCCTGGTGGGTCGATGGTGGCTGTTGTGCGGCACTGCCGGAAGCGCAGCAATTGCGTGGCTGATTTGCGCCTTACCGTTGAGCAGCAGTGATCCGTCAAGCTCCCCGGGTCACTGCGATAATCTCCCGGCTTGCGGCGGTGAAAGGCCCGCGGTCCCAATCACCGTACCAGGCCACGGCCGCCAGACCCGCACGCGTCAGCAGATCCGAAACGTGATCCTGGCTGATGAAACGAATGCGGCTGTGGCCGGCCCGCCGCACGCCCGTATCGAGATAGTGATCGTGTTGCGTAATCGCGACGACTCCTGTCCTGTCGTCGGCGACGGCGTCGAAGCACTGCTCGATCCGGCCATGCTCGGCCGTTTCAACAACAGTGCGTGTCCGCGCCGGCGTCCAGCGCCGCCAGGCCTGTGCCGCCGGATTTCGGGTCTCGAAAGCGAACCGGCCATCAGCCGCCAGATGACGAACGACGTTGGAGAGAACCGCCAGCACGTCTTCGTCCGTCAGCAAGGCCTGAAAAGCGTGACCGGTCATGTAGATCAGATCGAAGCGCTGTGTCAGATCCAGCCTCTGGCCATTGCTGTTCACCCACGTGACCTCGTCTGCGCCCGGCCGCGCCCGTGCGACGCGCAACATGGCCTCCGCCGGATCGACACCGGTCACATCCCGGCCGTCGGACGCGATGCGACACGCCAGCATGCCCGTGCCGCAGCCGAGGTCGAGGACCCGGCCACCGCTCTGCCGCGCCAGCGCACGATAGAAGTCGTCGCCCGCTGACCATTGGTTGAAGGCATCGTAGATCGCCGCAGCGCCGTCATCCTCGAAGACCTGATTGGCGCCACTCATGGTCGTCGCATCAAAGCCGATAAACGCGGCTTGCCGTACCGCTGAACAACGCCGCCTTGTCCGACGGCGAGGCACCGGCAGCCAGGCGCTTGAAGGCATTCCACAGCACGGCGTAGCTGCAGGTGATCTTGTCGACCGGGAAGTTGCTTTCGAACATGCACCGCTCGGCGCCGAAGGCATTGATGCAGGTATCGATCCACGGTTTCCAGGCAGCAGCCAGATCCTGCGACGGCACAGGCGCGGCGCGCTTGTGGAAATCGAAGACGCCGATGCGCATGCCGAGGCCACCCAGCTTCACAACGACGTTGGGGCACGCCGCCAGCGCCCGGATCGACGACGACCACTGTTGGAACGTGTCATCGGATTTGCCGGCATAGGGGCCGTAGCCGAGCGGACCACCGACATGGTCGAGGATGATCGTGGTGCCGGGAAACGCCCGCGCGAGCCCCAGGAGTTCCTCAAGCTGCGGGTGATACAGCCAGGCGTCGAACGTGAGGTCCAGAGGCGCCAGTCGGGCAAAGCCGGCGCGAAACGTGGCATCGCCAAGCAAACCCTGCGGCGGATTGGTGTGGCTGTTGCGGATGTCGGGGCTGGCATCCCAGCCCGCGGCGTGGCGGATGCCGCGGAACCGCCCGCCGCCGGCGCGCACGTGCGCCTCGAGGACCGGCGTCACGCGATCGCCCAGCATGAGGTCGGCGAAACCGACAATGCCGGCGCACAGCCTGGTCGTACCGTAGCCGCCGCTGGCGCTCATGGCGGCGACGCCATTGACGAACTCCGTCTCGCCCACCGGCTTGGCTTCTTCGGGCCCGGCGGCGCGATACATCGCCATGCACTCGACAAACACCGTGGCGATCACGTTGTGACCGGCGCCGGTGTCATCGAGCAGGTCCTGCATCAGATAGCGATGATCGGACCGCTCCCACAGATGATGATGCGGATCGACGATCGGCAGGCCGGGCTCCAGTGCCGCTTCGTGCCGCTGCGCAAGCCAATCGGCGTTGGGCGGAAAGACATTGCCCAGCGGGGGCGTCGGCGTTTGCGATGTCATCAGGCGGCCTCCAGCGTTTGCGTCGGGCCGAGCCTGCCATAGGAGACGGACGAGAGCGGTAGGGAAAAAGTGGGGCGGCACCACGTTGGCCGTGCGCCGTGTCTAACCTCTGTGGCCTGCAAACGCAGGTGGGCACCGTGTGGCCGAGACCAGGATCAAGGCCAGGAACAGCTCCCTAGAGGAGAGCATTGGCCCCAGGGTTCAGTGCGGCTCACGCACCACGCAGACATCCGCCCCACCTCAATGTAGGGGCGAGGCGGCGTCGCGGCAACCGCGCCTTACGCGGCTGCGACTTTGCGGGCAAACGTCTCGATACGATTCTCCAGGCGGGAGAACAGTTCTTCCACCGGGATGGTGTCTCCCTTCTGCGGCGCATCCGCATCGAGCTCACCACGGGCCTCGGCAAGTTCCGCCCGTGCTGCCTCGGCGTCCCGCTGCGCCTCCTGGACGCGGTCGGCCATCATCAGGCCGACGAACACCAGCAGCTTGGCCTCGGGCGCGTTCGGCATCTGGATGCGCAACTCGGTCAGGCAGGCGTCGACCTCGGCAGCCAAGGCGTGCGTGCGGTCTTCCTGACCCTCACCGCAGGCCAGATCATAGCTGCGGGAACCGATACGAATCGTGATTTGGGGCATGATATTAGTCTCTTGAGGGGTTTCGTTCTTGATTTCTGACACGAAGACTTTTGCCGAAGCTGTTGCTTCGGTCAACGTTCGTACGCGAATTATCGCTGGTCTTCCGCCAGCAGTGTCCGAATGTGCTCCATGGCGCGCTCAAGGCGGGCCTCGACGTCGGTCGCTACCCGCTTGAGCTGCTCATGATCGCGCTCCAGCCGCGTCAGCTTGGCGGCAAGCTCGTCGGCGCGTTCGGTCTCGACCCGCAATCGGTCCTCGACCATCCGCTCCAGACGGCTCAGGGCAGTGTTCACCTTGCCCTTGGCTTCGTCGAGTTTCGACATTGGCTGCATTCCCAACCCACTCGGTCCCATACCTCATCTACAAGCATGACGGCGAGACCGGCAAAGGTCAACATCTCGCGGTAAATTGCCGGTTTCTTCCACTACATCTCGTGGGTTGTCCACAGGCATACACCAGCGCGCAGAGCTCGGTCACGGCAAAGGCGGATTGACGCCGCGCGGCACGGCCGGCATTTTGCCGCCGCCTGCCAAGGCCCGGGCGGTATAGCTGCGCCGGCATGTTTACCCGATCAGGGGTCCGATGCCCAAGATGACCGCCCCCGCCCCCACGGCGGACGCGCAGTCCGTTTCCCACAACGACATGGCCAACGCGATCCGGGCGCTCGCCATGGACGCGGTCCAGCAAGCCGACTCGGGCCATCCCGGTATGCCCATGGGCATGGCCGACGTGGCCACGGTGCTGTTCACCAAGTTCCTGAAGTTCGACGCGTCGGCGCCGCGCTGGCCCGATCGCGATCGCTTCGTGCTGTCGGCCGGGCACGGCTCGATGCTGCTGTATGGGCTGTTGTATCTCACCGGCTACCAGGACATGACGCTGGACGAGATCAAGCATTTCCGCCAGCTCGGGTCGAAGACCGCCGGCCACCCGGAATACGGCCATGCCAGCGGTATCGAAACCACCACCGGTCCGTTGGGCCAGGGGCTGGGCAACGCCGTCGGGATGGCCCTCGCCGAGCGCATCCTGGCGGCCCGCTTCGGTGACGGCGTGGTCGATCACTACACCTACGCCATCGCCGGCGACGGCTGCCTGATGGAGGGCGTGGGCCAGGAGGCCATCACGCTGGCCGGCCATCTTGGCCTCGGCCGGCTGACCGTGCTGTTCGATGACAACGGCATCTCGATCGATGGTCCCACGTCGCTATCGACATCCGAAGACCACCTGATGCGCTTCGCGGCGGCGAACTGGCACGTCTCGCGCGTCAACGGGCATGACCCGGCGGAAATCGAGGCCGCCATCCGCCACGCCCGCACCGTCACCGATCGGCCCTCGCTGATCGCCTGCCGCACGACCATCGGCTACGGCGCACCGACCAAGGCAGGCACGGCGGCGACGCACGGCTCGCCGCTGGGCAAGGATGAGGTGGCTGGCGCCCGCGCCAAGCTGGGTTGGCCGTACGCGCCATTCGATGTACCGTCAGCGATCCTGTCGGCATGGCGCACAGCCGGCGCCCGCGGCACCGCGCAGCGCACGGCGTGGGAGAACCAGGTCGCGGCACTGCCCGAAGCCGACCGGCAGGAATGGAACCGCCGGCAGTCCGGCGCGTTACCCGAAGCATTGGCGACGGCGCTCACGGCCTTCAAGGCCAAGGTCGCGGCGGACAAGCCGTCGTGGGCCACGCGCAAGTCGAGCCAGGAAGTGCTGGAGGCGATCAACCCCGTGGTGCCGGAAACCATCGGCGGCTCGGCCGACCTGACCGGTTCCAACAACACCAAGACCGCGACCACGGGGCCGATCAAGCACGGCAGCTACGATGGGCGCTACGTCTACTACGGCATCCGCGAACACGCGATGGCGGCCGCGATGAACGGCATGGCGCTGCATGGCGGCGTCATCCCCTACGGCGGCACGTTCCTGGTGTTCACCGACTATTGCCGGCCATCGATCCGCCTGTCGGCGCTGATGCACCAGCGCGTCGTCTACGTCATGACGCATGATTCGATCGGCCTGGGCGAAGACGGACCGACGCATCAGCCAGTCGAGCAACTGGCGGCCCTGCGCGCGATTCCCAACCTGCATGTGTTTCGCCCGGCCGATGCCATCGAGACCGCCGAGTGCTGGGAGCTGGCGCTGCGGACGCAGGACCATCCCAGCGTACTGGCGCTCACGCGCCAGAACCTGCCGACGATCCGCGGCGCCGATGCCGAGAACCGCTCGGCCAAGGGCGCTTACATCCTGGCCGGCGCCGCATCGGACAAAGTGCGGCTGATCGCCACCGGCTCGGAGGTGCATCTGGCCCTGGCCGCCCGCGAGATCCTCGCCAAGGACGGCATCGCCGCCGCAGTGGTCTCGATGCCCTCGTGGGAACTGTTCGCACGGCAATCCGATGCCTACCGCGCTGAAGTGCTCGGCGGCGCCGGCACGGCGCGGGTCGCCTGCGAGGCGGCCAGCGGCTTCGGCTGGGAACGCTGGCTGGGCACGGACGGCACGTTCGTCGGCATGACCGGCTTCGGCGCGTCGGGCAAATACCAGGAGCTTTACAAGCACTTCGGCATCACGTCGGACGCGATCGCCGCCGCGGCGAAAACAATGGTCACAAGAATGGCGTAGTCGCCCGGCAAGGCTGCACGCTACGATCTCAAACAATTGGAGGGTGATGAACCATGGCTGTTCGAGTTGCCATCAACGGATTTGGCCGCATCGGCCGTAACGTGCTGCGCGCCATCATCGAGTCCGGCCGCAAGGATATCGAGGTCGTGGCCATCAACGATCTCGGCCCGGTCGAGACCAATGCGCATCTTCTGCGCTTCGATTCGGTGCACGGCCGCTTTCCGCACGAGGTGAAGGTCGACGGCGACACGATCGATGCCGGCCGCGGCAAGATCAAGGTCACCGCCGAGCGCGATCCGTCGAAGCTGCCGCATAAGGCGATGGGCATCGACGTGGCACTGGAGTGCACCGGCATCTTCACCAGCAAGGACAAGGCATCGGCGCATCTGACCGCCGGCGCCAAGCGCGTGCTGGTTTCGGCGCCGGCCGACAACGCCGACCTCACGGTCGTCTACGGCGTCAATCACGACAAGCTCACCAAGGATCACCTCGTGGTGTCCAACGGCTCGTGCACGACCAACTGCCTGGCGCCGGTGGCACAGGTGCTGAACGACGTCGTCGGCATCGACAAGGGCTTCATGACCACGGTGCACGCCTACACCGGCGACCAGCCGACGCTCGACACGCTGCACAAGGATCTCTATCGCGGCCGCGCCGCGGCGCTATCGATGATCCCGACGTCGACCGGTGCCGCCAAGGCCATCGGCCTGGTGCTGCCGGAACTCGTCGGCAAGCTCGACGGCGTTTCGATCCGCGTGCCGACACCCAACGTTTCGGTGATCGATCTCAAGATCGTGGCCAAGAAGAAGACCACCAAGGAAGAGATCAACGACGCCATCCGTCGTGCCGCCGGCAACAAGCTCAAGGGTATCCTGGGTTTCACGGACAGCCCGAACGTGTCGATGGACTTCAACCACGATCCGCACTCGTCCATCTTCCACATGGACCAGACCAAGGTGATGGACGGCACGCTGGTGCGCGTCATGAGCTGGTACGACAATGAGTGGGGCTTCTCCAACCGCATGAGCGACACCGCCGTCGCCATGGGCAAGCTGGGCTGATCCTTTCCAAATTCTGCAGCGTGATGTTGAAGGCCCCGTCACTGACGGGGCCTTCGTCGTTGTCGGCGTGCCAATTCGCTTCTCCGGTGAGCGCGCTTGCGCCATGCTGGCCGCGGCAGACACCTGTATGAGCCGGATCCGTTGAGCGACAACGTCATTGCGCTGCCCCGCCACCGCCCGTCGGCGAAGTCGACGCGGCGCGACGCGCTCGTTGTGCGCGTGCATGGCTGGAAGCACGTCGCGGCGGCGCTGACGTCGGCCCGCGAAGCGTCGCGAGCCGTCACCCTGTTGGCGCCACCGGGCAGCACTTATACGGGCGGTGTCGGTTTCTGGGCTGCGATCGAGCGACGCCGCCAGGAACTGTTTGCCGATGTCGACGCCGAGCTGATCGTCGACTGCGACGGTGCACCCGGCCATGTCATGGCCGCCTTGCGAGTCGGTCTGAAGCACCTGATTTTCGATGGCAACGATGCAGCGCGCACCCGCCTGACAGACATCGTCGCCAAGCACGGCGCCAGCCTGCGGCAACGACCGGCGGCGGCACTCGACCTGATCCACGAAAAGGACCCGCTGCGCGCCTGCCGTCAACGCATGGCGGCGCAAGCCTAGGAGAATGGCATGCGATTGATCGTCAAGGCACTGACGGCAGAGGCGTTCGCGCCCTACGGCGACGTGCTGACGGCCCCGGCCGAACCGGGGCGAACCTACTTCGAGAATGGGCTTGGCAACGCACGGCCCAGCGCCCGGCCGAGCATGTCAGTGTCGCATCGCGCACCGATCGACGGCCTGCCGCTGGATGTCAGCATGCTGGAGCGCCATGAATTCTCATCGCAGACATTCGTGCCGATCGATGCGTCGCGGTGGGTCATCATCGTCTGTCCTCACGCAGCTGCCGGCGGGCCCGATGCGGCCAAGGCCGAGGCCTTCGTCGCGACCGGATGGCAGGGCGTCACCTACCGTCCCAACACATGGCACCACGGCCTGACCGTGCTCGATCGGCCGGCGCATTTCGCCGTCTTCATGTGGCGTGACGGCAGCGCCGGCGACGAGGAATTCGTGCCTGTCACGCCGTTCACTGTCGACGCACCTGGTTGATTGTTGGAGGTTCCCGCATGGTCTGGCAGCCCGAGCGCGACTTCATTGGTTATGGCGCCCATCCGCCCGATCCGAAATGGCCCAACGGCGCGCGGCTCGCGATCAACTTCGTGATGAATTACGAGGAAGGTTCCGAGCCCTCGGTGCAGGACGGCGAAGGCCGCACGGAAACCGCCCTGACCGAAGCCTGGGGCCGCCCGCCCGACGTGAAGATCGGCCGCGATCTTGCCGGCGAAGGCATGTTCGAGTACGGCAGCCGGGTCGGGTTCTGGCGCCTGATGCGACTGTTCCAGGAGCGCAACCTGCCGCTCACCGTGTTCGGATGTGCGCTGGCGCTGGAGCGCAATCCACAGGCGGCCCAGGCGATCCGCGACTCGGGCTCCGACGTATGCTGCCACGGTTGGCGCTGGATCCAGCATTTCGAGCTCACCGAAGCCGAGGAACGCGAGCATATCCAGAAGGCCGTCGCCTCCCTCCAGAACACCGTCGGCGAGCGACCCTTGGGCTGGTACTGCCGCTATGGACCCAGCATCAACACCCGCCGTCTCGTGGTCGAGGAAGGCGGCTTCCTCTACGATTCCGATTCGTACGCCGACGAACTGCCCTTCTGGCAGACGGTCGACGGCAAGGCACACCTGGTCGTGCCCTATTCGCTCACGACCAATGACGGCAAATATGCCGGCTGGATGGGCACGTCGGATCAGTGGTTCTCCTTTGTGCGCGATGCCTTCGACATGCTCTACGCCGAAGGCGCACAGCATCCCAAGATGATGTCGGTCGGCCTGCACATGCGCCTGATCGGCCATCCGGCACGCGCGGCCGGACTACAGCGGCTGCTCGACCACGTCATGCGCCACAAGGATGTCTGGGTCACGCGCCGTGTCGATATCGCGCGCCACTGGATGGTCACACACCCCTACCCGGGCAAAGGCCTCAATGAGTGAGGCCCCGCGGGCCTGACCGATAGACAAAAAGGTCATCCGTCGGTAAGAAAACGCCGCATTTTGAAGCGTGCCGTGACGTCCACCCGGCCCCCGGTGGGCTTTCGCATATCGATCCAAGGAGTGCCCCCGTGAAGATCACCCGGACGGTCAAGAAGATCCTCGACAACTACGAAAGCGACAACCCCGGCACCAAGGGCAACCTTGCCCGCATGCTCATGCACGGCAAGCTGGGCGGCAGCGGCAAGATGGTGATCTTGCCGGTCGATCAGGGCTTCGAGCATGGCCCGGCGCGCTCGTTCGCGCCCAACCCCGACGCCTACGATCCGCACTATCATTACCAGCTCGCGATCGACGCCGGCCTCAATGCCTATGCCGCGCCGCTGGGCCCGCTCGAGGCCGGTGCCGGCACCTTCGCCGGCGCCATTCCGACCATCCTCAAGGTCAACAGCGCCAACAGCCTGTCGACCAACAAGGACCAGGCCGTCACCGCCTCGGTGAGAGACGCGCTGCGCATCGGCTGCTCGGCCATCGGCTTCACGATCTACCCCGGCTCCGAAGACCAGTACGCGATGTTCGAGGAGATCCGCGAGATGGCGAGCGAGGCCAAGTCCTACGGACTTGCCGTCGTCATCTGGTCGTATCCGCGCGGCGGCAAGCTCGACAAGGCGGGCGAGACGGCGATGGACGTGTGCGCCTATGCCGCCCACATGGCGGCACTGCTCGGCGCCCACATCATCAAGGTGAAGCCGCCGACGGACGTGCTGTGGCAACCCGAGGCCAAGGCTGTCTACGAGAAGCAGAAGATCGACATCTCGACGCTGGCCAAGCGCATCGCCCACGTCATGCAGTCGTCTTTCAACGGCCGGCGCATCGTGGTGTTCTCGGGCGGCGAGGCGAAGGATCTCGACGGCCTCTACAACGAGATCCGCGGCCTGCGCGACGGCGGCGCCAACGGCTCGATCATCGGCCGCAACACCTTCCAGCGCCCACGCGACGAGGCGCTCGACATGCTCGACAAGATCATCGCGATCTATCAGGGCAAGATGTAACGATCCAACGGGCCGGGCCTTCCATCATGTCAACCGAAGGCCCGGCCCGCTGCCGCCTCTACCTCATCACGCCACCGACGATCGCGCATCCGTCGCTGTTCGCCAACGAGCTGCGCGCGGCGCTCGACGGCGGTGACGTCGCCGTGCTGCAGCTGCGCCTCAAGGACGTGGCGGACGACGTGATCGCGCGTACCGCCGATGTATTGCGGCCAGTCTGCCAACAACGCGGCGTCGCGTTCGTGATGAACGACCGGCCGGACCTGGCACTGAAGCTCGACTGCGATGGCGTGCATGTCGGCCAGGAGGACGCATCCTACGCCGAGGCACGCCGCCTGCTCGGCCCGGACCGCATCGTCGGCGTGACCTGCCACGCTTCGCGCCATCTGGCCATGGAAGCCGCCGAAGCCGGCGCCGACTATGTCGCCTTCGGTGCGTTCTTCCCGTCGCAGACCAAGGATGTCACCACGCCGGCGCCGGTCGAGATCCTCGCCTGGTGGAGCGAGATCATGACCGTGCCGTCGGTCGCCATCGGCGGCATCACCGCCGACAACTGCCGCCCACTGGTCGAAGCCGGCACCGATTTCCTCGCGGTCGCCAACGGCGTATGGGGCCATGCTGATGGCCCCACCGAAGCCGTGCGCCGGTTCAACGCCGTCTTCGACTCCTGCGCGTAATTGCTGTCATCCCGAGCGCAGCGAGGGATCTTTCCGCGCTGCACCAACCCATCGCTGCCGAAAGATTCCTCGCTCCGCCCGGAATGACAGGGGTCAGTACGTCAGCGGCGCACCGTCGAAGTTGAAAAACTTGCCCGAGTCGGTCGGCTTCAGTTCGGCGATGACGTGCGTCATCCCGGCGACCGACTGCGGCGGCGTGACCGGCGCTTGCGCGCCGCCCATGTCGGTCGACACCCAGCCCGGGTGCAGGACCACGCAGGTGATGCCGCGTCCCTTGAGGTCGACCGACAGGCTCTTCCAGCCCATGTTCAATGCCGACTTGCTGGCGTTGTAGGCATAGCGTCCGCCGCCGTCGTTCAGCGAGATGCTGCCCAGGCGGCTGCTGATGGCGATCATCAGCCGCAGCTTGGATTCGGCGACATGGGTCACAAACGCCTCGGCCAGCTTCACCGGCGCCAGCGCGTTGGTGAGAAACGTCTGTGTCCACACACTGGGCTCGATCGTACCGAGTTCGCCGGCCGCCTGCCCTGAAATGCCGGCGTTGGCCAGCAGCAGGTCGATCGCCTCACCGCGCAGCGCCTGTGCCAGGGTGGCGATACCGGCCCAGTCCGTCGCATCGAGCTTGTAGGTGCGCACGTCGCCCGCGATGGCTTTCAACGCCGGCGCGTCGGGCTGGCGCGCGCAGGCGTGCACCCGCCAGCCGGCCGCGGCGTAGTGCTTCACGAACTCAAGCCCCAGCCCACGGTTGGCGCCCGTGATCAGCAGAGTCGGCATCTTGATCTCCTCGGAAGGCTTATGTCCGCCAGCTCGGATCCTTCTCGTCGAGCAGCCGCAGCAACGCCGGCCACTCGCGGGTCGTCGTGCCGCCGCCGATGCCGGCGGCGCCGCCTTCCCACTGGCGCGCCGTGTGTTCCATGACCTGGCCCGACGGCTGGCTGACCTTGCCGGCGGCCATGGCATCGACCTGCGTGCGGCAGGCCTGCTCGAAATAGTAAAGGCGTCGGAAGGCTTCGGCGACACTGCGGCCCGTCGTCAGGACGCCGTGGTTGCGCAGCACCATGACGTTGCGCTCGCCGAGATCGGTCACCAGGCGACGGCGCTCCTCGAGATCGAGCGCGAAGCCCTCGTAGTCATGATAGGCGACGCGATTGTAGAACTGGAAACCGGCCTGGGTGAGCGCCATGAACCCCGTCTCCAAGGTCGAGACCAGAGTGGCGTAGTGGCTGTGAACGTGCAGGACGCACACGACATCCTCGCGCGCCTCGTGCACGGCCGAGTGGATGACGTAGCCCGCCGGGTTGATCTCGGATGACGTCTCTTCGCAGAGGTTGCCCTTGATGTCGATGCGCACCAGGTTCGACGCGGTGATCTCGTGGTAGTTGTGCCCGTAGGGATTGATCAGGTAGCGATCGTCCTGATCGGGAATCCGAGCGGTCACGTGGTTGTAGATCAGATCGTCCCAGCCGAAATGGCGGATCAGCCGATAGGCAGCGGCGAGATCCAGCCGCATCTGCCATTCGGCTTCACTGTACTTGGCGCGCTTGGTCGAATCGACGACGGAACGTGATGTCGCGGCCATGGCGTTGTCCTCCCGGATGATCGCCCTGATGTTCGTCGGGAGCGAAATCTAGAGCACACGCCGGCGGATTGCGATCCCTACGTTTGGCGGTTTCCGGCCGGCGCCCGCAGCGGGACCACGGCCTGCGGGCGCCAAAGCATGAAAACCCAGGCTGCAATGATGGCGAGCGTTACGATCACCCACGCACCGATCACCGCCTGAATGCCCGGCGCCATTGCCGGAAGGTGTTTGACGTTATCGACGACCGGACCATAGGAGCGGGCCAGGTCGACACCGAACGGTACTGAAGCGCCAAGCAAGACGAGGGAGACAACGCAGGCGGCAAAAACGCCGGGCATGCGCGCGCGCGGGTGGCCAGTGGCCTCCCGCGCGAGGCGCCGAGCATGAAGGTAGGCCCCCGTCAGGATGAGTCCGCTCAAGGCCAGGCCGAACACGAACCAGATCAGCTTGCTGACCAACCCACCGAAATCGCCAAAGTGCAAGGGATCAGCGGTGTCCGACCAGCGCCAGTAGAGCGGCAGGTCGGAGGCGCGTTGATCATAGAGGACATCACCGGTTCGCGCGTCCAGATAGAGCTGGTTGGCCCTGTCCCTGACCAGCAGATGGCCGGCTTGACCATCTACGTACAGCCTGCCGTCCCTGCCTTGGCGAATCGTCTGGATATCGATATCCGCCCGACGGTGCCGGACCTGCTCCAACAGTGTGCTCAGCGGCAGCGGCGGCAGGTTGCGCGCGGATGCCGGTCGCGGCACGGCGTGGACCGCGAAACGGAGCTCCCCAGCATAGGCATCCTTGCCATCGCCAATGTGGGTGCGGGCGTTCTCGAACAGGTACCACAGACCCGTGAGACCGATGACGACCACAAACCAGAGGCTCCACAACCCCACGATCTTGTGCAGCTGGCTCCACAGGCTGCGGCCACCGCCGGCCTTGAACTGGAAAAAGCGCCGCCACCATCGCTTGTAGAAACAAAGCGCGGCAACGAGCGACGTCAGCATGGTCACGCTGAACAGGGACACCGCGTATATGCCCCACGGATTGGGGAAGAACAGCCGGCGGTGAAAATCGCGAAAGAAACGCTGCACGGTCATCCCATTGGCGATGCCCGTGACCCGGGCCCGATACGGATCCACGAACACCCACACGCCCTCCCCGTCCGTCCGGGTCATTCGAACGACGGCAGCGGCGCGGTCATACAGCGGCGCGTTGATCATGGTCACCGTTGCCGTGGGATAGGCGGCCTCGGCTGCAGCCTTGATCTCGGCCCAGCCGGCGCGCTGATCTTGCGGTCGCACGCGCAACGCCGGCGTGATCAGCCAGTCGATCTCGTTGGCGATCACCGCGAACGTGCCGCTCCAGCAAATGACGAACAGCAACAAGCCGGTGATCACGCCGGTGAAGCTGTGAACCCGGAACCAGGTTCGGATGCCTGGGCGGGTTTTCTGGATCGGTCGCTCGGGCAACATCGACGTCGGCGACGATCGCCGCTCAGAGCTTCAGACTGAGCCGGCCGAAGAACGAGCGCGGTGTCCCGGGATAGATCTCCGTGCGGCTGACCGCCGCTTCGACGAAGTTGGCATTGAACAGGTTGCTGACGTTGAACGACGCTTCCAGGTTCTGGTTGATCCGATAGCGCACGAGCAGATCGACACTCGCGTAGCCCGCCACCGAGAAGCTGTTGTTCAGGTCGCCCTTGCGGCGGCCAACAGCGAAGACACCGCCGCCAAGCTCCAGGCCATCGAACGTCCCACCCTTGATGGCGTACGTGGTCCAGATACTGCCGCTCCAGCGCGGGACGCTCGCCAGCTGGTTGCCGACGGCGAATGTTCTATCGGCCGTGATCTTGGCGTCGAGATAGGTGATCGAACCGAACACCTTCCAGTTCGGCATGACCTCGCCGCTGATGTCCACTTCCACGCCGCGACTGCGCTGCTCCCCGGTTTGAATGGAGAAGCCGGGATTGGCCGGATCGGCTGTCAACACGTTGCGGCGCGTCAGTTGAAAGACGGCAAGCGTGGTCGACAGACGCCCATCCAGCCAGTCGCGCTTGATGCCGACCTCGATCTGCCGGCCCTCTTCCGGTTTGAAGGGTGTGCCATTGGCGCTCACCGCGGTTACGAACGGCAGGAACGACTCGGTGTAGCTGGCATACAGACTCAAGTTCTCCACCGGCTGGAACACCAGGCCAACCCGAGGGGAAAACACCTTGTCCGTTGCATCGGTAATGATCTGGCCGTCCCGCTTGAACTTCGATTTCGCATAGTCGAACCGTCCGCCCAGCAGCAGTTTCCATTGCGTGCCGATGGAAACCAGATCCTGCAGATAGAAGCCGTAGAGGTCGATCTGCCGGTTCTGGGTGGTGGCCGGACCGAACGCACCCGGCCGGGCGCCGTACACAGGATTGAAGATGTCGATCGGAGCCAGCGATGCCGTGCGCAAGCTGGAGCGGAAGCGCGTGAAGTTGGCGTCGAAGCCGACCAACAGCTGGTGGTTCAGGAAACCGGTGTCGAACTTGCCCGTGACCTCAGTCTGCGCCGCGTAGTTGCCGATGTCCGTCCGCAGATCGGCGGCGCGCCGGTTCAGGGTGCGATTATCGGCGCGCAGGCCCTGGGGATCGGCGCTCAAGCGATCCTGGTCGCCCCAGGCGGCGCGAAATGACGAGCGCCACGACCACGCTTCATTGAAGCGGTGATCGACGACGGCGTTGACACGCAGCTCGCTTGACGGGCCGCGCGAGAAGCGCTCGCCGAGATAGCGATCCCGGGGCAGCAGGTCGGCGCGCTTGCCGATGGCCACCAGCCCGCGATCGAACTGCTGGCGCTGATAATAGTATTCGAGTTGCAGGTCGACGGTGGTGTCCGGCAGAGCCAGGCGCAGCGACGGTGCGATCACCGCACGTTTCGCATTGACGAAGAAATCGCGGAAGCTGTCGGTGTTCTGGTACGCCGCGTTCAACCGGAACAGCAGCTTGCCATCGGTGGTCAGCGGTTGATTGAGGTCGATCTCGCCGCGATAGAAGTCATTGCTGCCATAGGTCCCGTCGAAGCCGTAGAACGCCTTGGGCTGCGGCTTCCGGGAGACCAGGTTGATCAATCCACCCGGGTTGTTCTGTCCATACAGCACGGACGCCGGGCCTTTCAGGACTTCGACGCGCTCGATGTTGACCAGGTCAATGAAGCCGACATCACCGAACGACGATGCAGACAGAAATCCATCCTTGGCCACGCGCGTGGTCGAGAAGCCGCGCAGCAGAAAACCGTCGGACCGATTGCCGGACGTGCCGCCGCCCTGCACGCCACTGACGTTCCTCACCGCGTCCAACAGCCGGGTCGCGTTCTGGTCCCGGATGACCTCCCGCGGCACGACCTGGACGGCGGACGGAATGTCGATGATCGGCGTATCGGTCTTGGTGGCCGTGGCCGATCGCGACGCTTTGTACCCGCTGACCGGGCCGTAGCCCGACTCCTTGTTGCCCTCGACCGTGATCGGTCCCAGTTCGATGCGTCCCTCCGATTCCCGCGGGGCACTCTGGATGGCAATCGTCGTGCCGCCGGACACGGCATATGTGAGGCCCGTTCCTGCCAAAAGGCGTTGAAGCGCCTGCTGCGCCGTCATCGTACCGCTCACGGCCTGGGCCGAGAGGCTGCGCACGACGCTGCCGTCGACGGTGACCTGAAGACCGGATTGCTGGCCGAAGAGCACCAGCGCACTCGACAGCGGCTGCGCCGGGATCTCGAAGTTCCGCTGCGCGCCAAGCTGCGCCAGGCGAGTCTCCGTCATCGGACTCTGGGCGAACGACGACGGCACGGCCGCATTCATGGTCATGGCCACCGCCATGACGAGAACGCCGGGTGCCATCGTCCGGCACCGGCCTCTCCGGCTCCCCTTGATCACCCCCATGGTCGCTGCTCCGTCGTCACTGGCTAGCCAAGGCTGCCGACGACCCGCAGATTATGCGAATGCGTCTCATTCTTGACCCTTTACAGGGGTGACGACGACAGGTCTGGATTTTCCAGGAAAATTTTCAGTCCCTTCTAATTTATTGTTATCGCTTATCTTTTTGGTCAGGGTCGATTGACGACGAGAACCCAGGGCGTGATCTGGCGCACGCTCGCCCCATGGGCACGCGCGATGCCGCGCAGGGCATCGACGGGGTCGGACAGGTTGTAGACGCCGGTCACCGGGCGGTCGCCCAGCGTCGAGTCCGCCACGATGATGGCGCCGCGATAGTAGCGGCGGAGCTGGTCGATCACGTCCCGCATGGGCTGGTCCTGGGCGATGAGCTGCCGGCGCCGCCAGGCTGCCACCTGGGAAGGCGGACCGCCGCGGCGGTCGACCGCACCGGTCCAGCTGACGCGCACGGACTGCCCCGGCTCCAGCCTCTCCGTCACCGGCGGCGATACGGCCGGGTAGTCGACCCGCACCGCACCCTGCTCCACCGCGATCATCGCGCCATCGGCATGGCGGGCCATATCGAACGCCGTGCCGACAACGGTCGCCCGGATCTGCCGCGCCAGCACGCGGAATGGACGGGCGGAATTCGCCGTGACCTCGAAGAACGCTTCGCCCGCCAGCAGATCGATGCGCCGCTCGGTGGCACTGTAGGCGACCGCGATGGCGCTGTCGGGCGCCAGCACAACGATGCTGCCGTCGTCCAGCGTCACGGTACGGGTCTGCGCCGAGCCGGTGGCATAGTCCGACCGTACCTGCAGCAGGATGTCCGGCATGACCAGAACGGCGAGGCTGGCGGCAACCGCCAGCGCGGCCATTTGCAGGCCGCGCCGGCGCAGGCGTGTCCGCCGCGTGCCGGCAACGAAGGGCCGCCAGCGCTCGGCGGCGGCTGGCGGAACAGCTTCGACCAGGCTTGAAACGCGCATGGTGGCGGCCCAGGCCGCTGCATTCCCGGGGCGTTCACACCGCCACGTTTCGAACCGCCGCCGAAGATCAGGGTCGTCGGGCTCCTCCTGCAACAGGATGAGCCATTCCGTCGCTTCCTTCGAGGCCTGTTCCTGGGTCCGATCCGGTTTGATGACCATGCCTCTCCCGGGCGTTCTACTTATCAGACGCCGGCGAAGCCGTCTTTTCCAGAGACCGGCGGGGCCACGCCGTCACGGCCGCCCGACGCGGCGCTTGCAGTGTTCGACGCCTTCGACGACCAGCACGTGCGCCAGCGCCACGGATATATCGAGGAACGCCGCGATCTCCCTGAGCTTGCAACCGCCGAGACGATGCATCTCGAGCGCGATGCGGGTGCGCTCCGGAAGCTCGGCCATCGCCGCCATGACGCGTTGCAGCTCGTCCTTGTAGAGCGTCACGCTCTCCGGCGTGGCATCGGCCGCGGCCGTCGTAACGGCCTCCGCGCCCGTGTCGTCGGCGACAACGACGCGGCGCTCGCGTGCCATCCGACGGCGGCCGTCCAGCGCGAGGTTGCGCACGATGCGAAACAGGTAACGCAGCGGTTCGTCGAGCCGACGCCGCCCGGCGGCCTCATCGACCCGCAGCCAGGCTTCCTGAACCAGGTCCTCGGCCTGCGCACGGTTGCCGACAATGCCGCTGGCATAGTCGACAAGCGTGCCCCGGTTGGCCGCAAAGAGGCTGAGGATCGCGCCGTTCCGGGGGGTCACACGAGCAGCCCGACGTTATTCGCCGCGCTTCAGCAAGCGCTGGCGGGTGCGTTGCCAGTCGCGCGTCTTTTCAGTCGCCCGCTTGTCGTGCTGCTTCTTGCCCTTGGCCAGGCCCAGCTCCACCTTGGCCATGCCGCGGGTATTGAAGAAAATCGACAGCGGCACCACCGTGTAGCCTTCGCGCTGGATAGCACCCGTCAGGCGGCTGATCTGGCGGCGATGCAGCAGCAGCCGTCGCTTGCGACGCGGCTCGTGGTTGAAGCGGTTGCCCTGGGTATATTCAGGGATGTAGGCGTTCACCAGCCACAGCTCGTCGCGAACGACGGCGGCATGCGCATCGATGATATTGCTCTTGCCGCCGCGCAGCGACTTCACTTCGGTACCGGTAAGCGCAATGCCGGCCTCGATCCGCTCCTCGATGAAGTAGTTGTGCAGCGCCTTGCGGTTTTGGGCCGCGATGTGCCCTTCGATCAGTACCGGCCGTGCCATGACGTCATCATTCCTGACGGCACGGGCCGCGCCGACTGTGCCGGCGCGGCCCGTGCGTGGTCTCCTCGTATATATCTAGTTCAGCAGGCCGGCGTGCACCATGGCGTCGCGCACCTGCTTTTTGGTGGCGTCGAACGGCGCCACCAGCGGCAGGCGCACCTTGCTGTCGGACTTGCCCAGCAGCTCGGCACCGTACTTGACCGGTGACGGGCTGGTCTCGACGAACAGCGCCTTATGCAGCGGCATCAGGCGGTCCTGGATCTCGAACACCTTATCGAGATCGCGCGCCTTCCAGGCATCGTGCATCTCCGCGCACAGGCGCGGGGCGATGTTGGCCGTCACCGAGATGCAGCCGTGGCCGCCCTGCCCCAGGAAGCCCACCGCCGAGGCGTCCTCACCCGAGAGCTGGCAGAAATCCTTGCCGATCTTCAGCCGCGTCAACGTCACTCGCGCCATATCGTAAGTCGCGTCCTTGACGCCCACGATATTCTTACAGTCCGTCGCCAGTCGCGCCATGGTGTCGATCGACATGTCGATCACCGAACGCGGCGGGATGTTGTAGATGATGATCGGCAGGTCGACGGCGTCGTTGATCGCCTTGAAGTGCTGGTAGAGGCCTTCCTGCGTCGGCTTGTTGTAGTACGGCGTCACCACCAGGCAGGCATCGGCGCCGGCTTTCTTGGCATGTTTCGTGAAATCGATCGCCTCGGCCGTCGAGTTCGAGCCGGTGCCGGCGATGACCGGTACGCCCGTGCCCTTGGCCGCCTCGATACAGAGCTCGACCACGCGCTTGTGCTCGTCGTGGCTGAGCGTCGGCGACTCGCCGGTGGTGCCGCACGGGATCAACCCGTCGGTGCCCTCCTTGATCTGCCAGGACACGAAGTCCTGGAAGGCTTTCTCGTCGACTCCGCCGTTCTTGAAGGGCGTAATGAGCGCGACGAGCGATCCGCTGAACATGGTGATCTCCCTGACAGCGCGGTGAATGGACCGCGCCCGAACGTGATTCGGCAAATTAGCCCCTCCCTCCCGCAGGGGCAAGGCGGGCTGCCTTAAAACTAGCCACAGGGGTATCAGTCGACCCGGACCAGGCGGAACCCGATCTCGCCGCTGCGGGTGCCGGGCGGCGTGCCGCTGCGGGCGGCGGCGCGCACCCGCCAGGGCTCCGCATTCCACGACCCGCCACGCGTGCCGCGGACCGCACAGATGTTGCTATCCGCGGGGGCTCCATCGTTGCGCGGCGTCCAGCAATCCTCGATCCACTCCGCGACATTGCCCAGCGTATCGTGCAGGTGGAATGCATTGGGCTTGAACTGACCGACCGGCGCAGTGTGGGTGTAGCCGTCGGTACACTTGACCACGGTCTCCAGCACATTGGCATGGCTGCAGACATTCTGCAGGTCATCGCCCCAGTAGCGCGCCGTCGTCGTGTTGGCACGAGCGGCGTACTCCCACTCCACCTCCAGGGGCAGGCGGTAGGTCTTGCCCGTGATGCGGCTCAGCCACGCCGCGTACGCCTTGGCGTCGTTCCACGTCACACAGACCACCGGATCGCCATAGGTCTGCTCGAAGCCCGGGTTGCGCCAACACGAGTCACCCATGGGGTGTCCGGTCGTGTGCACGAACAGGGCGAATTCACCCAGGCTCACCTCGTACCGGCCGATGGCGTAGCCGGAACCGATCGTCACCTCGCGCGGTGGTCCCTCGGCATCGCCCCACACCGCCGGCACGCCTTCACGTTCCCGCTCCTCCGGGCTGGACCCCATCACGAATGACCCCGGCGCCAGTTGCACCATCTCCGGACAGTCGGCGCAGTCGCGGAAGGTCTGTCCCGGCACCGGTCGTGCCACGGCCTCCCGTCGTTCGGGTTGAGGCTCGGGCTTGGGCGCGGCGGGCTTTGCCGTCATGCTCTCGATGCGGCTCATGCCGTCGGCCACCCAGTCCGGCCGGAAGACGCCGATCAGCCCCGCCGCCACCAGGACGAGCGCCACGACAGCAGCCGCGGCGATCCGCCCGAGTCGGCGCGGCCGTGGCACAGTGCCATCGTCGAGCGCCAGAACCTCGCGCATCGAGCTCAGGCGGCGCGCCGGGTCGGGTTGCAGCATCGCGGCCAGCTCGGGCCGCAGCGCCGCCGGCAACGCCGAGAGGTCCGGCACGCGCTTGCGCTGCTCGACGGCCAGCGCCGGCGTATCGGCCATCGGCAGCGGCCGGCCGAGGGCCGCCGCAGCCAGCACCAGCCCCAGGCTGTAAATATCCGAGCGCCGGTCGACGGCATTGCCGAAGAGGCCCATCTGCTCGGGCGAGGCATACTCCATCTTGCCGGCAAAGCTGCTGCCGATGACGCTGATGCCAAGACCATCGGTCTTCTTGGCGATGCCGAAGTCGATGATGGTCGCGCGCTCCAGATCGCCGTCTCGCAGCACGACGTTGTCGGGCGACAGATCGCGGTGAACGATATTCTGCTCGTGCGCGGCCAGCAGACCCAGCGCCAGCCGATGCCGCAGCGCCCGTACCTGCGGCACCGTCAGCGGACGCTCGGCCATCCGCTTCGCCAGCGACGGACCTTCGATCAGGTCCATCACCAGATAGACGCGCCCGTCCGCCTCGGCGTGCACGCCTTCGTAGGCGACGATGGTGGCATGGCGGATCTGGCGCAGCGCCGTCGCCTCGCGCAGGAACAGCGCCCGCATCTGCCGGTCGCTGACCAGCTCGGGGCGAATGACCTTCACCGCCACCGCATCGCCGGTCAGCAGGTTGGTGGCGCTGTACACCTCGCCCATGCCGCCGCGCGCCAGCAGCCGTTCGACGCGATGCGTGTTGTTGAGCACCGCGCCCGGCCGCAGCGGCATGAGCGCGTCATCGTCCATCAGCCGGTCGAACGCCGGCGACGATGCCTCGGCCACGACCCGGGTCGGCCGCCCCGACGACGTGTCGCCCGCCTGCTCCGCGCTATTGCTCATGATCTCCCCTTGGGTCGGGGACAACATCAAGCGTGGCGCGGATGGTCAACGATCTTCTGGCATCGCACCCCGGCTTTTCCGTCCAGGGCGGACCGATGTCAGACTTCCAGCCACTCCTTGCGCACGGCGGCATTGGCCGACAGTTCGGCCGGCGTGCCCTCGAACACGATGTGGCCGTGGCCCATGACATAGAGCCGACGCGAGATCTTGAGCGCGATCGTGAGCTTCTGCTCGACCAGCAGGATGGCCACCCCGCGATGGGCGATCTCGTCGAGCAGGCGCGCCACCTGTTCCACCAGCTTGGGCGCCAGACCCTCGGTCGGCTCATCGATGATGACCAGATCGGGATCACCCATCAGGGCGCGGCACATGGTCAGCATCTGCTGCTCGCCGCCCGACAGCACGCCAGCCGGATTGTCGCGCCGCTCGCCCAGGTTGGGAAACAGCCGAAACGTGTCATCGAACGTCCAGCGCCCGAAAACGCCCGAGCGCTTGAGACCGAGCTCCAGGTTCTGCCGCACCGTCAGGGTCGGGAAGATCTGGCGGTCCTCCGGCACGTAACCGATCCCGGCGTGCGCGATCTGGTCCGAGCGCAGTCCGGCGATCGGCTTGCCTTTGAACGCGATCATGCCCTGCGGCGGCACCAGGCCCATGATTGCCTTGCAGGTCGTCGACCGCCCCACCCCGTTGCGGCCCAGGAGGCTCACGATCTCGCCTTCGCCGATGCGCAGGTCGACGCCCTGCAGGATGTGGCTCTTGCCATAATAAGCGTGCAGGTCGCGGACCTCGAGCATCACGCGGCCTCCGTGCCGAGATAGGCTTCCTGCACCGCCTTGTTGGCGCGGATCTTGGACGGCACGTCGCTGGCGATCACCTCGCCGTAGACCAGCACCGTGATCACGTCGGCCAGTCCGAAGATGACGCTCATGTCGTGCTCGACCATCAGCAAGGTCTTGCCCTCTGTGACGCTGCGGATCAGGGACACGGCATAATCGGTCTCGCTGTGACTCATGCCGGCGGTGGGCTCATCGAGCAGCACCACGTCGGCGCCGCCGGCGATCGTGATGCCGACTTCCAGCGCCCGCTGCTCGGCATAGGACAACAGGCCGGCCATCAGGTTGCGCCGGGCGCCGAGGTTCAGGCGCTCCAGCAGCCGCTCGCTTTCCTCGTTGAGGCTCTTCTGACGTCCCAGCAGGCGCCAGAACGCGTACTTGTAGCCGCGCGCCCACAGCAGACCGCAACGGATATTCTCGAACACCGTCATGCGGGGAAAGATCGAGGTGATCTGGAAGCTGCGCGACAAACCGCGGCGATTGATCTCGTGCGGCGCCAGGCCGTTGATCGACACGCCGTTGAGCGCGATGGTGCCCGACGTGACGGGAAAACGACCGCTGATGAGGTTGAACAGCGTCGTCTTGCCGGCGCCGTTGGGACCGATGATCGCGTGCCGCTGGCCCCGGGGGATATCGAGGTCGACGCCGCGGATGATCTCCGTGGCGCCAAAGCTCTTGCGCACCGATTTGAGCGCGATGGCGACGTCGCTCATGCCGCCACTCCCTGCCGTTTGGCTTCATCGATCAGCACGTCCCAACGACGGCGGAACGCACGCGCTTCATGGCGAAGCCAGAAGCCACCCAGCACCAGCGCCGCGGCGGCCACGATCCAGGGCGTGGCGCTGGCCGTATCGATGGCCATATCGGCGATAGCGAGCTTCTTGCCCTGCCCGGCGCCGATGGTGGTGAACGAGGCCAGTTCGACCAGCGCCACGAAGCCCAGGACAGCGAACAGCCCGGGGATCAGGACGCGGATATAGGGCACGATCAGCTCCCGCAGCCGCCCGATACGCGCGATCGGTGCGTGGGCGGCGATCAGGCCGACGATGCCGCCGGGCGCGAACATCACCATGATGATGAACAGTACGCCGACATAGAGCAGCCAGGCATTGCTCAGCAGGCTGACACCGCTCTGCAGCAGCACCACCAGGATGGTGCCCAGGATCGGGCCGAAGAAGCCGCCGGCGCCGCCGATATAGGTCGCCAGCAGTGCCGTGGCCGATTTCGGCGCCGCCACCGTATCAAAGGTCACGATCTCGTAGAGGATGGCGTAGAGCGCGCCGGCGATGCCGGCGAAGAAGCCCGACAGCACAAACTGGTAGAAGCGCACCATGCGCGGGTCGTAGCCCACGAACTGGGCGCGCTCGAAATTGTCGCGGCAGGCATTGGCCATGCGACCCAGCGGCGTCATGGTCTGCAGACGCATCAGCACCACGCAGATCACAACCCACACCACGATCAGATAGTAGACCTGCCACGAACTGCTGTAGCTGGCGCCCAGCAGGCTGACGCCGGTCACGCGGTTGGTGCTCACACCACCCTCGCCGCCGAAGAAACCCATGAACATCAGGGCCGCGGCGGCCACCAGCTCGCCCATGCCCATGGTGATCATGGCGAACGCCGTGGCGCGCTGCTTGGTGGCGAGGTAGCCGAACAGGATGCCGAAGAACAGGCCGCCCAGGCCGCCGACCAGCGGCACCAGCTCGGTCGGCAGCCACACGCCGCCGTCCTTGACGGCATTAAGCGCATGCGCGGTGCAGTAGCCGCCCAGCCCGAACAGGATGGCATGACCGAACGACAGCAGGCCGGTGTGGCCCATCTGCATGTTGAAGGACAGGGCGAAGATGGTCATCAGGCCGATCTCGCTCAGCATGGTGAGCACGAAGCCCGAATGCCGGCCGGTCGACCAGTTGAAGAAGAACCACGGCATCACGATGGCGATCAGGATCGCCGCGAACCATGGCCAGTGCTCGCGCAGGAAGGGCCGCGGCGCGACCATTCGGTCGGCCGCCGAGGCGTTCACGCCCGGCAGGGAGTCGGCATCGGCACTCATGTGTCGCGTGTCCCCATCAGGCCGCGGGGTTTGAACAGCAGGATCAGCACCAGCAGGATGTAGGGCAGCAGCGCGCCGATGCGCGGGATGGGTACGTTCAGCACCTCGGCAAACGGCGTGCTGCTGGTGATGACGATGCCGAACTGCTTCAGCAGGTCGGCCAGCGAATAGTCGAGCACGATGGCGAAGGTCTGGATCAGGCCCATCAGCAGCGAGGCGATGAAGCAGCCGGTCAGCGAGCCCAGGCCGCCGAACACCACGACCACGAAGACGATGGGTCCCATGGCGAACGCCATCGACGGTTCGGTGACCTGGTAGTTGCCGCCGATGACCCCGGCGAGGCCCGCCAGCGCCGTGCCGCCGGCGAACACCATGGTGAACACGCGCGGCACGTTGTGCCCCAGCGCCCCCACCATCTCCGGATGCGTGAGCGAGGCCTGGATGATGAGTCCGACCCGCGTGCGGGTCAGCACCAGCCAGATCGAGACGAACATCAGCGCCGAGATCAGCAGCATGAAGGCGCGATAGGCATGGAAGTTGGTGCCATAGACGCTGAACAGCGGAAAATCGAGGCCGGCCGGCACGCGGTACGGTACCGCGACCAGGCCCCACGTCATCTGCACGCACTTCTCGATGATCAGCGCCAGGCCGAAGGTGAACAACAGCTCGGCGATGTGGCCGTTCTTGTGCACCCGCCGCAGCCCGTACATCTCGATCGCGGCCCCGACCAGGCCGCACAGCAGCGGCGCCAGGATCAGTGCCGGCCAGAAGCCGACATAGAGGCTGATGGTGAAGGCGAAATAGGCGCCCAGCATGTAGGCGCTGGCATGCGCGAAATTCAGCACGCCCATCATGCTGAAGATCAACGTCAGTCCGCTGGCCAGCATGAACAGCAGCATGCCGTAGACAAGGCCGTTCAACAGCGAGACGAGGAAGACTTCCATGGGGTGGGGTCCGTACGAACAGAATCGGATGTTCTTCGCTGCAGCAACGCTTCATGGTGAGCTTGTCGAACCATGAAGCGTCTCGCACTACCGCTGTGCGAGGCCTTCATGGTTCGACAAGCTCACCATGAAGGCGCCGCTGCGCGCCACCTTACGACTTCGGCCGCTTCATCTTGCAGGTGCTGGGTTGGTCGAGGTCCTTGGCGGTCACGGTGGCCTCGGTCGCCCAGCCCAGGCCGGTCTTCTCGGAGTCGTATTTCACGCCCTTCTTGAAGACGCCGACATAGTAGTTGGTGAGCACCTGGTGGTCGTCCTTGCGCATGATCGCGGGATGGCCCAGGAAGTCCTTCAGTTCCATGCCTTCCATTGCGTAGGCGATCTTGGTCGCATCGACGGCACCGGCCTTGGCGACGCCGGCCTGCAGGAACTCGAAGATGGTGCGGAAGCCGGCGGCATAGAAGTCGAAGCTGTGCTTGTCGCGGAACGCCTTAGTCCAGGCCTCGACCTCGGCGTTCTTGTCCTCGACCGCGATGTTCTCGCTGAACGGCATGATGGCACGCACCTTGCCGTCACCGCCCGGGCCGATCGCGGTCGGCCCACCGGTCAGGTGCGCGTACATCGTGTAGTAGCGAATATCGAGACCGGCATCCATGCCGGCCTTGATCAGCAAGGTCATGTCGGGGCCCCAGTTGCCCGTGATCAGCGCCTGGGTGCCGGCTGCCTTGATCTTGGTGATGTAGGGCGAGAAGTCCTTGACCTTGCCCAGGGGGATCAGTTCCTCGCCCACCACCTGCACATCGGGGCGCAGCTTCTTCAGGAACTCCTTGATGTCGCGCTGCACGGACTGGCCGAACAGGTAGTCCTGGTTCAGCAGGTAGATCTTGGTCACTTCCTTGGGCAGCGCCCGCACCACGGTCTCGGCCTTCATGGCGGCGTGGATATCGAAGCGGAAATGCCAGAAGCTGCACTTCTCGTTCGTCAGTTCGGTCGCGATCGCGCCGCAATTGACGTAAATGATGCGGTTATCCGGGTTGCGCTCGTTGTGCTTGTCGACCGCTTCGATCAGCGCCGCCGCGATATTGGAGCCGCTGCATTGCATGATGAACGGCATATTCTGGTCGGTGGCGCTCTTGAGCGCCAGCAGCGCGTCGGACGGCTGCGACTTGTTGTCGAACGGCACCAGCTCGAACTTCTTGCCCAGCGCCCCGCCCTTGGAATTGATGTAGTCGAGGATGTACTGGAATTGCTTGAGGTTCGAATCGCCCACCTGTGCAAACGGACCCGACAGCGGGTCCGTGTAAGCGATCTTGATCGTGCCCTGGGCCCAGGCGGTGGCACCAGCGCCCAGGGACGCCGCAATGGCCAGCGCGGCCGGAATCATGTCCAGCTTGCGTCTCATGTGTTTCCTCCGATCGGCTGTTTGATTGATGCGTATGGGGAGCATCCGGTGCCGACTTGGCAGGCAGCTTATCAAGGCCACGACAATCCGCCACCGTCATCATGCATGCCAGCATGGCCATCGCCATGCCATGCGAAACAATCCGCGGCGACTTCCCGATGACCCGACGCATTGGACAGGGCGTTCCGGCGCCGATACCTTGCCGACCCGTGGAAAAGTGGGTTCCCTTGCCTATCCTTTGTGCAGGTCGCGCGCTGTCGGTCGCGGCGACGCTGTCGGTGGTGCTGACGGCATCGCCGCTGCAGGCGCAGGTGACCATCCTCAAAGGCAGCGGCGACAGTGCCGGCGCGCCGGCCACGGAGTCGCCAGGCCCGGCCGTGCGTACCCCCGGTGGACGCACGGTACAAGGTCCCGCGTCGGCACCACCGCCCAGCGGCCCGCGGCCGTCCACCGGCGGCTATGTGCCACTCGGTGAAGGCGGTTCTACCATCGCCCCGCAACAGCCCGACAAAGTGGCCGGCGCCCTGGCCGAGGTGGCGCCACTGCCGGCCGACGCCGCGCGCGCCTTCACCGACGCCCTGAAGGCAGTCGACGAGCAGCGCTGGGACGATGCGCGCCGCACCATTGCGCCGACGCGCAACGGCGGCCTGATGAAATACATCGAGTGGTCGATCGCGCGGCAGCCCAAGAGCGACACGACCTTCGCTGCCATCGTCGCCTTCCTGCGCGCCAGCCCCGACTGGCCCGACGATGCCGTGTTGCGGCGCCAGGCCGAGGACAAGATCGTCTCGGAGACACCGCCTGCCGAGGTGATGGCGTTCTTCAAGGATTTCCCGCCACTCACCAGCGCCGGCCTGATGCGGCGCCTCGAAGCGGCCGAGCAGGTTGCGCCGGACCAAGTGCCGGCGCTGGCGCGGGAAAGCTGGCGCACCGGCACGTTCCGTCCCAACGACGAGATCTCGCTCCTCACGGTCTACGGCAAGCATCTGCAAGCGACCGACCATGTCGAGCGCTTCGACCGCCTGATGCGCGAGGGACGCGACAAGGTCGCGCGCGATCTGGTGCCCAAGTTGCCCGACGACTACCGGCCGATCGCCGAGGCGCGCCTGGCGATGGCGGCCAAGGCGCCCGAGGTGGTGACCGTGCTGAAGGCCGTGCCGGCGGCACAGCAGCAGGACGGTCGCCTGCTGCTCGACCGCGTACGCTACCTGCGTCGCAGCGGCGACAACGCAGGCGCGCTCAGCCTTCTGCAAAGCTTGCCGGCGACCTTCGAGCAGGATGACAACTGGTGGTCGGAGCGCCAGACCATGGCGCGCGATGCCCTGCAGGCCAAGCGGGTCGAGCAGGCCTATCGCCTGGTGGCGGCGCACGGGCTGAAGCGCGGCGTGGCGTTCGCCGAGGCCGAGTTCATGGCCGGCTGGATCGCGTTGCGCTGGCTGAAGAAGCCGGACCAGGCGCTGCATCACTTCCAGACGCTGGAAGACAACGTGTCGACACCGGTCTCCAAGAGCCGAGCCGCCTATTGGCTGGGCCGCACACACGAAGCGGCGCGACGCACGCGCGACGCCACCGTGTGGTACGATCGCGGCGCACAGTACGGCCAGACCTTTTATGGCCAGCTGGCCGCCAAGAAGCTGCCCAACAACGCCATGCAGATGCCCACCGACCCGGTGGTGACCGATGTCGAGCGCCGCACCGTCGAGCGGCGCGAGATCGTGTCGGTGGCGCGCTGGCTGAAGCAGGTCGGCGAGGATGATCGCGCCCGGCTGTTCCTGCTGCGGCTGGGCCGGCTGGCCGGCAGCGCCGGCGAACTGGGCCTGAGCGCGGCGCTGGCGCTCGACATGGGCCGGCCCGACGTGGCGGTGGCGATGGCCCGCCGCGGCGTCGAGACCGGCGTGGTGCTGTTCGATGCCGCCTACCCCGTGGTCGACCTCGGTGCCACCGGCGCCATCGAGCGCGCGCTGGTGCTGTCACTGACACGCCAGGAAAGCAGCTTCAACACGGCAGCCGTCTCCTCCTCCGGCGCGCTGGGCATGATGCAGCTGATGCCCGGCACGGCGCGTGACGTGGCGGGCAAGCTCGGCCAGCCTTTCGACGCCGGCCGGCTGACGCGCGATCCCGCCTACAACGTCACCCTGGGCACGCGCTATCTCGGCGACATGCTGGAGAAGTTCGGCGGCTCCTACGAGCTGGCGCTGGCCGGCTACAACGCCGGCCCCAACCGCGTCGCACGTTGGCTGGAGAGCATCGGCGACCCGCGCACCGGCGCCATCGACATGGTCGACTGGATCGAACTGATCCCGTTCCGTGAGACCCGCAACTACGTGCAGCGCGTGATGGAAGGCGTCGTCGTCTACCGCGACCGTCTCAACGGCCAGTTCCGCACGGTGCCCGCGCCGCAGCGGTGAGGGTGTTGTGACCTCTCCCCAGCGGGGGGAGGTCGGCGCGCCAGCGTCGGGTGAGGGGGCCACGGCACGCGCGGGGTGCTTGTCATCTGGCATCGCGTACGGCTTCGACGCCCCCTCACCCGACGCACGCTGCGCGCGCGTCGACCTCTCCCCGGCGGGGAGAGGTCTATGGGGAGTTTGACCATGACCGACCGCCTGACCGGCATCAAAGCCTGTGTGTTCGATGCCTATGGCACGCTGTTCGACTTCAACGCCGCGGTGGCGCGCCAGCGCGATGCCATCGGACCGCAAGCGGATCGCCTGTCGGAGATGTGGCGGCACAAGCAGATCAGCTACACATGGCTGCGCACGCTGGCCGGCACCTACGCACCCTTCTGGCAGGTCACCGGCGAAGCGCTCGATCATTGCCTGGAAGCCTGTGGCGTAACGGTACCTGGCATCCGCGACAAGCTGATGGCCGCCTACCTCGAACTCGATCCCTTCCCCGAAGTGCGCGGGACCTTGGAGGCGTTGCGCGCCGGACGAATGAAGACGGCGATCCTGTCCAATGGCGATCCCCAGATGCTCAGCGCCGTCGTGCGCAACGCTGCGTTCACATCGCTGTTCGATGCGCTCTACAGCGTCGATGCGGTGAAGACCTTCAAGACCGACCCGCGGGTCTACCAGCTGGCGGTTGACGGGCTTGGGATCGCGCCGCACGAGATCTGCTTCCTCTCGTCCAATGGCTGGGATGCTCATGCGGCCGCTCATTTCGGCTTCCAGGTGTGCTGGATCAACCGCGCCGCCGCACCGCGCGAGCGGCTCCCTGGCCAGCTCGCCCGGGAACTGACCTCCCTGCAGCCGCTGCCGTCGCTGGTGCTGACGTAACGCGGCCCCTCTTTGCCTCAGTCCGCGCCTCGGCAATAAGCCAGTCACGAAATGCCTTCACGCTGGCACGTTTCAAGGCCCGAGCCGGGTATACCGCGTAGTAGGCAAAACTGGCCGGCAGCTTGAACTCGAATGGCCGCACCAGACGACCGGATGCAAGCTCGTCGGCGATGAGCGCACTGCGCCCGAGGATCACACCCTCGCCGCGGACCGCCGCCTGGATGGCATGATCCGACGACAGAAATGTCGGTCCCCGTTGCGAATGGACATGCTCGATACCGGCGCTCTGCAACCAGACCGCCCAGTCGACGGTAAAGACATCGTGCAGGAGCGTGTGGCGCAACAGATCTGCCGGCGATCGTAGCGGGCGGCGGCCCTGGAGCAGTTTGGGGCTGCAGACCGGAAAATGATCCTCCGTCATCAGCAACTCGGATGTCATCCCGGGATAGCGACCGCCACCGCATCGGATCGCCAGGTCGATCCCATCGTTGACGAAATCGGCGAGACGCTCCGACATCGAGACGCGCACGTCGATCCCGCTATGGGCGCGGCGAAAGCGCGGCAGCCGCGGCATGAGCCATCTGGCCGCAAACGAATCGATGGTACTCACATTGACGATCGACGAGGATCGTCCGGCGGCCGTCGACGCCGCAACGGCGAGTCGCTCCAGAGCATCGGCGACCTCGGCGGCAAACGACACCCCGGCCGGCGTCAGTCGAACGCTGCGGGTTGCACGGATCATCAGCCGGACGCCGAGTTGATCTTCCAGATTGCGTACCGCGCGACTGACGGCGCCGTGGGTTACGCCGAGTTCGTCAGCCGCCCGCGAGAAACTGAGCAGCCGGGCCGTGGCTTCGAAACTCGGAAGCGTGCTGAGCGGCGGCAGGCGGCGTCTCATGAAAGGGCTCATCTGTGAGTCATGCTCACAAATCGTGGCACGGTTCTCGTTTGTATTCACCCAGCAGATTGGGTCTCTTCCAGTATCCATGCGTGATCGCAGAACATCGTTGCGAGGATGTGGCATGCCGGCCGGCCACGGGTTCACGGACTTTCTCTTCGAACAGCTGACGCCACTAGGGCACATCACGGCACGGCGCATGTTCGGCAAGACCGGCGTGTTTTGCGACGGGGTGATGCTGGGGATGATCGCGGAGAACACGCTCTATTTGCGCGTCGATGACCACAGTCGCGCGTTCTTCCAGGAGGCCTCGACCTCTGCTCCCCTCAACTACAAGAAGGCGGGAACGACCATCGATCTCGCCTTCTGGCGCATCCCCGACCGGCTCATCGACGAACCTGAAGAGCTTGTCGCGTGGGCACGCGTCGCTCTCGCGGCCGCCAAGCGGGTCTCCGCCAGAAGACCGCGACGCGCCAAGTGACCGGGAAGAAATTGGCGAATGCCCATAGGCGCCAACTCGTTCGGCCCGTGAGATCATCGCGACGATCGAATCGATCTCGATCTGCCAGAATTTACGGTCGTGTGAATGTTGCATCGGCCTCTTGGTGAGATGCCGATCGACACCGCATGCGATACATGAAGGTCGGCCCGTTCAGTCCACCGTGGAGCCATTATACCGCACGGCCCTGCATAGTGTTCTTGTTCACCCCCGCACGCCTCAGCATGATCCGCCACCCTATGGCGTATATTTTTTCGTGTAGAGGGCAACATGGTCGCGAGCGTGGGTGGTGGTCATGGCAGTGCGTGCGCACGGGCCACGGCGAGAGCAGGCCTTCTTTCCGGTGTCTCCTGCGTTGCATTGACGATCGCCTGCTGGTTCCCGCCGCCGGCATCGGCAGCGGACTTCCCCGTCAGCAACGACACCGAGCTGCGCGCCGCCATCACAGCAGCCAACGCCCACCCCGATGCCAGCTCTACGATCACGCTGACCGCCAGTTTCGTGGCGGCGAACGCCCAGCTGCCGGCGGCGGCCAAGCCCATCACGATCAACACGAACGGCTTCACGATCACGGGCACCTACACAACGCAAGCCGTGATCGGAGCGCTGACGATCGGGGGCACGCCTACTACCGGCGTGGTAACGTTGGAGGGTACGATCGCGGGCGCCAACGCGCCCGCGGCGGACCAGGGTCAGACAGGTGTTGCCCTGTCATCGCAAAGGACCGTCATCAACAACGGAACGATCCGCGGCGGCGACGGCAGCGCTGCCGGAAGTGCCGGCGGCGGTGGCGTCAATATGTCCGGCCGCGCCATCCTGGTGAACAACGGCACGATCAGCGCCGGGACCAACACCGCCGCCAGCAATCCGATATCAGGGTATGGTGTTCGGATCACCGCCGGATCGTCGGTGACCAACAGCAGCACCGGCATTATTCAGGGAGCGAACGGCCAAGGGGTGACCGGTGGCTCGGGCGTTGAACTCGGGTCCGTCGCGCTAAGCAGCGAGCTGATCAACCGCGGCACAATCCGTGGCGGATCCGACCTGACGGGCGTCAACGCGGGCGGGGTTGGTGTCGTTGCGCGACTGAGCGCGGGGCCGATCGTCAACACCGGCACGATCGAGGGCGGCAACCGCGCCGCCGGGATCTTCGGGGTTGGCGGTGTGACGCTCACCATCATCAACAGCGGCACCATCCGCGCCGGCACCGGCGGCACCGATGCGATCGTGGCGACCGCCGGGACGACCATCCTGGAACTGCAGAGCGGATCGACCATCGTCGGCAACGTGATCGCGAACGCCGCGGGCACCACCGACACGCTGCGGCTGGGCGGCACGGGCACCGACACGTTCGACGTCTCGGCGGTCGGCGCGCAGTACCAGAACTTCGATCGCTTCGAGAAGACCGGCACCGGCACCTGGATCCTGACCGGCAACGGTACCGTGGCCACCCCCTGGCAGATCCAGGCCGGCACCCTGCAGATCGGCAACGGCGGCACCACGGGCTCGATCATCGGCGACGTCGCCAACGACGGCACGCTCGCCTTCAACCGCAGCGATACGCTGGTCCATGCCGGCATCATCAGCGGCGGCGGCTCGGTGAGCCAGATCGGCACCGGCACCACGGTGCTCACCGCCACCAACACCTACACCGGCGGCACGACGATCAGCGCCGGCCGCCTGCAGCTAGGCGACGGCGGCACCACGGGTTCGATCGCGGGTGACGTCACCAACAACAGCATTTTCGCGTTCAACCGTTCAGACGTCGTGACGTTCGCCGGCATCATCAGCGGCAGTGGTGCCGTCGAGCACAACGGCAGCGGCACCACGACGCTCACCGGCACCAACACCTATGCCGGCGGCACCGTGTTCAACGCCGGCACGCTCGCCGTCGCCGCCGACGCCAACCTCGGCGCTGCCGGCGGCGGCCTTATCTTCAACGGCGGTACCCTGCAGAACACCGCCGCGTTCGCCACCGCGCGCAGCGCCACGCTGGGCAGCGCCGGCGGCACCCTGCAGACCGACGCCGACCTGGCCATGAGCGGCGTCATCGCCGGCGCCGGCGGCCTCACCAAGACCGGCACCGCCACGCTGACCCTGACCGGCAACAACACCTACGCCGGCACCACCACGATCACATCAGGCGTGTTGCAGCTCGGCAATGGTGGCACCTCGGGCGCCATCACGGGCGATGTCGTCAACAATGCGACGCTGGCCGTCAACCGCAGCGACACGCTGGTGCTGGCCGGCACCATCACCGGCAGCGGCGCGCTGCAGCAGAACGGCGCCGGCACCACGGTGCTCACGGCCGCCAACACCTATGGCGGCGGCACCACCATCAATGCCGGCACCCTGCAGCTGGGCAATGGCGGCACATCAGGCGCGATCGCGGGCGCCATCGCCAACAACGGCACCTTGGCCTTCAACCGCAGCGACGTCGCCACCTTCGGCAATGTGATCGCCGGCAGCGGCGGCGTGCGCCAGATCGGCAGTGGCACCACTGTGCTGACCGGTACCAGCACCTACACCGGCGGTACCGCCGTCGAGAGCGGCCGCCTGGCGGTGAACGGCAGCATCGCCTCCGTCGTCAGCGTCACCGGCGGTGCGCTCGCCGGCACCGGTACCGTGGGCGGCATCGTCGCCAACAGTGGCAGTACCGTGGCGCCGGGCAACTCCATCGGCACGCTGAATGTGGCGGGCAACGTCAGCTTCGCGCCCGGCTCGACCTACGAGGTCGAGATCGAACCTTCCGGCACCGGCGATCTGTTGCACGCCACCGGTACCGCAACCCTCACCGGCGGCACCGTCTCCGTCGTCAAGGCCGGCGGCACCTATGCCATCGGCAGCCGCTACACCATCCTCACCGCCGATGCCGGTGTGAACGGCACCTTCTCCGGCTTCACCCAGAACCTGCCCTTCCTCAACCTGGCGCTGACCTACGATCCCAGCAACGTCTACCTCGACGTCACCCGCAACGCCGTCGCCTTCTGCGACGTCGCGGCTTCGCGCAACCAGTGCGCCGCCGGCCGCGGCGCCGAGAGCCTGGGCGCCGGCAACGCGGTCTACGACGCCATCGCCAGCCTGCCTGATGCCGCTTCGGCCCGACAGGCCTTCAACGCGCTGTCCGGCGAGATCCATGCCTCGACCCGCAGCGTGCTGATCGACGAGAGCCGCTACCTGCGCGACGCCATCACGGGCCGCACCGCCCAGGCCGGCACATCAGGCGGCGCGGCACCGCAGTTCGCGGCACTGGCGCAGATGAACGACCAGGCCCAGCGGCCGCAGGACGGCACCGCCATCACGGCGTGGATGCAGGCGTTCGGCGCCTGGGGCCATATCGGCGGCGACGGCAATGCCGCGCGCGCCGACCGCAGCACCGGCGGCCTCTTCGTCGGCGCCGACACCACCATCGACAGCACCTGGACCATCGGTCTCGCCACCGGCTACAGCCGCACCACGCTGGATGTCGATGGTCGACGCTCGCGGGCGTCGATCGACAGCTACCACTTGGCGCTCTATGGCGGCGCGCGCTTCGGCGCCCTTGGCGTGCGCGTCGGTGCCGCCCATACCTGGCACAGCATCGACACCACGCGCGGCATCGCCTTCGGCGGTTTCACCGACTCGACCAAGGCCGACTACAACGCGCGCACCACGCAGCTCTTCGGCGACGTCGGCTACACCCTGGCGCTGGGCAGTGCCGCCATCGAGCCGTTCGGCAGCCTGGCCTGGGTCCACCTCGACAGCGACCGCATCGGCGAGAGCGGCGGTGCCGCCGCGCTGCGCGGCCGTGGCGGCAGCGACAGCAACCTGTTCACCACGCTCGGCGTGCGGGCGGCGGCGCAGGTGTGGAACGACGAGAGCAAGAGCCTGACCCTGCGCGGCAAGCTGGGCTGGCGCCATGCCTTCGGCGATGTGACACCGGCGGCGCGGTTGGCCTTCGCCGGCGGCACATCGTTTGGTGTCGAGGGCATACCCATCGCGCGTGACGCCGTGGTGGTCGAGGCCGGCTTCGACCTCAAGATCGGCAAATCGCTCACTGTCGGCGCCGCCTATGCCGGCGTCCTCTCCGGCGATGCCCAGGACCACAGCATCAAGGGCAACCTCGCCTATCGCTTCTGACGCGCCCGCGCGCGCCTCCGTCTCCCTCAAAGAAGTGGTCCGCTGCAGCGGACCACTTCCTGCGCTTTCAAATGGCACGACGAGCTGATTGTCAGAAGCCGGTTGATGCCCGCTCAGCCCCATGATTTTGCGCCGAAATTTGACAACCGCACGCAATGTCATAAAATTGTAATATTGATTCGACAAAGCAACAACGCGAGAGGGACCGCGACGTGGCGGAGCGCAATCCAACGCTGATCGCTGCCCTGCTGGCAGCGCAGTTGGGCGATGCCGCCCTGCCGGTCGCCCGTGCGCAGTTCGAGGAATGTCGGACGGCAAGAGAGGTCGCCGCTCAGCAGATGTGGGCCGAGGTGGTCGGAGAACTCACCCTGATTCTGGGTGATGGCCGCAAGGTGCGTTGTATCCATTAGCACGTCGCGTAGTGAGGAACATGTCGGCTCGCATTCAAAGGCTTTACGAGGCTGGTCTGGCCCTCAAGGGCAAAGACGCGACCAAGTCCAAGACGTCTCGATTGTTCGCGGCCGGCCGCGGCAAGCTCGCCAAGAAGCTCGGCGAAGAGGCGATGGAGGTCGTGATTGAAGCCGTCAAGGGAGACCGCCAGAAGGTCATCCATGAAAGTGCCGACCTTCTCTATCACCTGGTGATGGTCTGGGCAGATCTTGGGATTCCACCCAAGGAGATCTGGAAGGAAATGGACCAGCGCGAAGCCCAACGGGGGATCGCCGAAAAAACGAAGCCATGAAGCCCATGGATGATGGGTGGCTGTTGCCCGTCAGGCCGTGACCGTACAACACACGATGAACGGCGTACGATCACCGGCAGTTCAACTGTCGGCGGTGGAAGGATGAAGCTGTGGCTTTTGGCGTTCGTCGGTGCCGCCATCACCGAAATCGCCGGTTGCTTCGCGTTCTGGGCGTGGCTGCGCCTGGGCAAGTCGATCCTGTGGCTCGTACCCGGCATGATCTCGCTGGCGCTGTTCGCGTGGTTCCTGACGTTGGTGGATACGGAGCACGCCGGTCGTAGCTATGCGACCTACGGCGGCATCTACATCGTCGCCGCGATCTTCTGGCTATGGCTGGCGGAAGGCGTCCGCCCTGACCGATGGGATCTCATCGGAGCAGCTATCTGCATCGCGGGCGCCGGCGTCATCCTGTTCGGTCCGAGAGCGGCGGCATGAGAATGTCAGCACGTGCCGCGACTGCACGCCGGCGGACCGAAGCTGCCGGTGCGTGGTGATGCTGACCCTTGTGCCGGCGCAGCAGGCCTCCCGAACGATGCCCCATTGCCGGCGGGCGCCGCCACCGGGCGCGCACCCTGCGTCGCACCCACCGACGGCGGTGTGGGGCCGATCGCACCGGCGGGCGCGGCGGGCAGCGGACGACCCGTTTGCGGAAGCGTGTGCGCCGGCCGGACGACATCGGGGGATGGCGCGGTTGCGCCCGCCGCCGGCTTCGGGGCCTGCGGCGGCGGGGTCAGCCCGATCGCGTTCGGCGGACCTGTCCGGCAGGTGCCGGGCGAAACGATCTGGCCCGGCGGGCAGACGGGCAACGGCTGATGCCGATGCCCGTCGCGCGCGCGGCGCCAGTGCTCCCAGCGCTGCAGGCGTTGATACCGCCAGTAGAGGTCGTCGTCGTACTGCGCCCGCGCCGACGCCTGCGGATTGTCGGGCGGTGCGGGGATGCTTGGCGGTGGTGCCGGCGGTTCGCTCGGCGCGGCGGAGCCCCTTAGCACGATCGGACCGGCCGTCGCATTGACCGGAACCAGGGCAAGCGCACACGCCTGCAGTGCGCCTTGACCGACAGGGACGGCGCGGCCCGTCGCCGTCAGTGCGCGCCTTGATACTGTTCCACTGAACAGTGACAGGATGGCCTCGCCGTCCGGCCCGGTGCCGCGCCCGTTCAGCGTGACGGTGCCGCCAGGGTCGATCGTTCCATTCAGGACCACGTCGGTGGCCGCGCCAACACGCGACAGCTTGATCCGGCTGCCGTCGATGGTCGCGACGGCCGCGGATGTCGACGCGCCAGCACCATCAACGCCTTCGCCGCGCCAGGTGCCTTCCCAATCGCCGTCGAGGCTGGTCGTCTGCGCCCACGCGGGCGCCGCCAGCGCCATGCACAGCAAGAGCGTTGAGATCTGTCTCGGCGTGGTACGCATGACCAATGACGTTCCCAAGGGCTGAGCTCAGGCATCCCAGGACGCACCGCCAGCCTGCCGACGTCAAGACCAGAGAATTCCGACGCGATTATGGCGCCTGAATGGAGTGGACTGGCGCCGACGCCTTTTCTACCGACGACGACAGATCACCACCATCCCCCAGCAGGCCCAGCTCGAGCGCCTTGATCTGCAGTGCCAGGTACTTGGAGTAGATGCGGCACTGCGCCAGGCTGCCGGCGATGAACCACAGCCCGGGCTGCGGCGTGCGCTGGAACATGTTGCGCAGTTCCTGGGCATCGCCGAAGCCCCAGATCGCCCCCACCCGCTGGGCGACGTCCTCGCCGAACAGCTTCTGGACCAGGACTTCCTGGCCCTTGTAGCCCGTCGCGAGAACGACCAGGTCGGCCGGCCGCGTTTCGCCGGACCGCAACCGTGCGCCCTGGGCAACGAAGCGATCGATATCGCCAAACGGCAGCAGCCCGATCTTGCCCTCGACCAGCAGATCGGAGCAGCCGACGTTGAAATAGTAGCCGCCGCCGCGGGTGAGATACTTGAACTGCCAGCCCGTGCCGTCTTCGCCGAAATCGAGCCTGAAGCCGGTGCGCGCCAGCCCTTCGAGCAGGGTCTTGTCCATCTGCCGGGCGCGCTCGGTGAAGAGGACGTGGCTCTTCTTCGTCAGCGCCAGCGGCATCGACACGGTGATAAGATCGCAGTCTTCCAGCGGGCCTTCATCGTAGAGCGCATAGGGCAGCTGTGCGCTGGGCTCGACATTGACGATCAGAGTCGGACTGCGCTGCACCAGCGTGACCTCGGCGCCACCGGAGTGGAGATCCTGGGCGATGTCGTGTCCGCTGTTGCCGGTGCCGATGACGATCGCGCGTTTGCCCTGCCAGGCCTCGCCGTCCTCGTACTGGCTGGCGTGCAGCACCGTGCCCTCGAAGTCGCGCAAGGACGGGATGTCGGGGATGCTGGGAATGCCGCTGACCCCGGTGGCCATGACGACGTGGCGCGGGTGCATGACCCGCTGGCTACCGTCGGGCCGGCGCAGCGTCACCGTCCAGCGTCCCTCCCCCTCGTCGTAGCGGCCGCCTTCGAACGTGGTGCCGGTCCAATAGTTGAGCTCCAGACTCTCGACATAGGCCTCGAACCAGGCGGCCAGCTTGTCCTTGGGAATGTAGGTCGGCCAGGTCGGCGGAAACGGCATGTACGGCAGATGATTGACCTGCACCTGGTTGTGCAGGGTGAGCGCGTGGTAGCGCTTGCGCCAGTTGTCACCGATCCGCGCCATGCGATCGACGATCAGCGTGTCGACCTGAAGCTGGGTGAGCCGCGCCGCGATCGAGAGCCCCGCCTGCCCGCCACCGACGACCAGCACAACGGGATCGCGATCGCTGTAGGCGGCCGCTTCGTTGCGCAGGTCGAGCCAATTGGGCCCGCGGAAATCACGCGAATAGGATTGGCCGTGCGGACGCGCTTTCGCGATCCGCTCCTCGTGCCCCTGCAAAGCTTCCAATGTCGTGAGCAGGGTCCATGCCTTGAGCGTGGCATCATCGGGGCCCGGCGTGAGCCGCAGCACGCCGCTGCCCTGCCCGTCGGTCGTCTCGAACCGGAAGATCGCTTCGATCGCCTGCGTGCCGGCGCGTGTCACGAGACGCGGTGGCATGCGATCCGGATCGATGACGAAACGCGACGGCGTCACCTGCCCGCGTGGGCCGAACAGTCCCTTCACGACAGCATCCCGCCCGTTGACGGTCTGGATGGTCCAGGTCAAAGCCAGTACATCCCGCCAGTAGCTGTCGGCATGGAACAACGACCGCAGCGCGGAATCATCGGCAGCTGCCAGTGCTTTTTCAAACGCGGCAAGCCACTGAGCGGCCGGCGTTCCGACGTCCGTCATTGCCATCGTCATGCGCTTCCTCCGACGCTGTCATCCTGCGCTGCGCGCCGGATGACAAGGCCCCTAGCCCTGTTCGACCAGCATGCCAGCTTACCGGTCGGCGTGCTTCCAGACGGGCTTGATTTGCTCTTGAGAAGCCGTTGATTCCGCGTGATCCGGTCCGCATTGTTGGTCCGTAGACCGGCCGGATCGGATCGCCTTGTTGTTTTCGTTCGACGACTTCGTGCTCGACACCGCCCGCCGCGAGCTTCGCGGACCGGACGGGCTGGTCGCGCTCGAGCCCCAGGTCTTCGATCTGCTGGCCTATCTCATCCACAACCGCGACCGGGTCGTCAGCAAGGACGACATCCTGGCCGCCGTCTGGCAGGGACGAACCGTGTCGGACTCGACCCTGGCAACCCGCATCAACGCGGCCCGCGGCGCCATCGGCGACAGCGGCGAGGCACAGCGGCTGATCAAGACCCTGCCGCGCCGCGGCCTTCGCTTTGTCGGCATCATCCGCGAGCAGGCCGCGCCGACATCGACGCCAGCATCCACCCCGACGCCGGACCGGCCGTCGATTGCCGTACTGCCCTTCGCCAACATCGGCGGCGATCCCGAGCAGGACTACTTCGCCGACGGCATGGTGGAGGAAATCATCACCGCCCTGTCGCGCCTGCGCTGGCTCTCGGTGATCGCCCGCAACTCGAGTTTCGCCTACAAAGGACAAACCATCGACAGCAAGCAGGTCGGACACGCGCTGGGAGCGCGCTATGTACTGGAAGGCAGTGTGCGCAAGGCGGCGCAGCGGGTGCGCATCAGCGGCCGACTGATCGACGCCGCCACCGGCACCCACCTGTGGGCCGACCGCTTCGACGGTACTCTGGCCGATATCTTCGATCTGCAGGACCAGGTGACGTCCCGTGTGGTGGGCGCCATCGCACCGCGCCTGGGCAAGGCCGAGATCGAGCGCGCCCGGCGCAAGCCGACGGAGAACCTCGACGCCTACGACTATTTCCTGCGCGGCATGGCCCACCTTCACCGCTGGACACGCGCGGACAGTGACGAGGCCCTGCATCATTTCCGGCAGGCTATCGTCCTGGATCCCAACTTCGCGCCCGCCTACGGCCTTGCCGGTCGCTGCTACTCGCAACGCAAGGCCTGTGGTTGGGAGCACGATCGGCAGCAGGAGACCGAGGAAGCCGAACGGCTGGCGTGGCTGGCGGCGGCACGCGGCGGCGATGATCCAATCGCGCTGTGCACCGCGGGTATTGTGCTCGCCTACGTCGCCGGCCACCTGGCGGACGGCGATGCATTGGTCGATCAGGCGCTGGCCCTGGATCCCAACCTGGCGTGGGCATGGGTGTTCGGCAGTTGGGTCAAGATCTGGCGCGGCGAGGCCGACGCGGCGCTGGACCGCGCGGCACGCGCCCAACAGCTCAGCCCGCAGGATCCCGAGGTGCTGTTCTTCACGCAGACCGCGACAGCGTACTGTCATTTCCTGGCCGGCCGCTACGATACGGCGGCGGCTTGCGCGCGGACGGCGATCCGCCAATGGCCCGACATCCGTATTTCCCTGTGCGTGGCCGCCGCCAGCTGCGCACTGGCCGGCCACGCCGGCGATGCCCGTCAGCTCGTCGCGATCCTGCGCCGATTGGATCCGGCGTTGCGCATCAGCGACCTTGCCGACCTGTTCCCCTTCGGTCGGCCAGACGATCGCCTGCTGCTGGCGGAGGGGCTTCGACAAGCGGGACTGGCCGCGTAACGCCAGCGCAGTCACGCCTGCCGCTGCCGCACCCGTTCAACCAGTGCCTTCGGTGCCAACATGCTATAGCTCGCGGCGAGAAACCGCGTGATCTCGTTCCAGTCGATGCGGCCCTCGAGCACGCGGCCGACGATGTCGGGGCGCCAACGCGGCAGGAAATAAGGAAACGTCGAAAACCGTTCCGGGTCGGCCGTCGGCAGCCAGGATTGGAACGTCAGCACGCAGATCGGGCCCGGTGCGCCGGCAGCGCGCGCATAGGCCGGTGGCCAGCCGTCGGCAATCATCAGCACATGGGCGAACGTCTTCTTGCGGATGCACCATCGCGTGCCGACCCAGGCCTGCTCCTCATAGGCCTCGGGCAGGTCAAGGCATGCCGCGCGCAGGCGGGCGACGAACTTGGGTGGGACATCCGGGTGACGCTTGGCCATGAACCGCTTCTGTCATCCAGGCTTGGGCGACCCAATTGTACCCGACAACATCGCGGCCGCCTCATGAAAGGTCTCTACCGCGGTGCCAGGCGCTGATTCGAGCGGGTGTCTCGCCTGCGCTCCCGGGAGTTCAGGGTGCGGTGGGGTTTGCCCAGGATCAGGTCGCAGACCATCGCTATGACGCGCTCGCCGCATTCGAGATGGCTGTTGATGACGAAGCCGTCGAACGCCATGATGATGATGTCCGCCATCGATGCCGTATCGAAGTCCTTTTTGCGGTCTTCCGGCAGGCAGTGGTACACGAGCCGACTGATACGATCGCGCGATTCGGCGTAAAGCCGCGACTTGTTGCTGTCGTCGCCGGCCGATACGGCCAGCGCCTGCAGGAAACTTCTGAGGTAGTGGTTACGTTCGTGCGGCAGCACGTGCCAGAAGCGTTTGAGGACATATTCGAGGCGGCTCCGCAGATTCACGATCTTGGCGGCCTCGATTTCCGTCTCGGCGATCCGGGCCAGGATCCACGGCTCATAGACGGCAAAGACGATGTCCAGCTTGGATGGAAAGTAGACGTAAACGCTCGCGGCGCCGATGCGGGCATGCTTGGCGATTTCACTGATCGTACACTCGACGTATCCCTTCTTCTCGAAAAGCCTGGCCGCAGCGTCGATGATCCTGTCGCGAACGATGTCTTTCTTGACCTGCACCATTGTAAAGACAACTCGGTGAAAACGTCGGCTCGACGATCGATTCGACAGCCGCCGACACTAGTCTTTTCGAGCACGCTTCGCCAGCCAGCATGCCCGGCCCGGCTTGCCGGAAGGTCAGCACCCCTCCTCATACCAGTAGGCGACGGCCCGGCTTTCGACGCTGACCCGCGGCGGTGCCTCGGGGAAGAGCGCGCGATTGTCAAAAGCGGTGTGGGGCACCTGCGAGGGATAGCGGCGGTCGGAGTCATACTGCTTGAAAATCAGGACCTCCGCCGACGTCATCCGCGGGAAATAGAACCAGCGGTGGGCCGCATTCGGACGAACGAACACCGCTTCCGCCGTGAAACTGGAACTCGTGAAGTGCGAGCTGCCGGGAACAATGTCGTCACGCGCAAAAGTGCGCGCGTCGCACACCGCGAGCGGCAACCCCGTTGGCCCCGGCGACAGCAGGCGCCACAGATTGTACAGCGCCATCCGGCGACGCGGCTTTGCCGGAGCCGGTGGATATGCCCATTGCAACATGCCGGGCAGCCCGGCCTCACTGCAATCGCAGTGTACGAACGGAACGGCGGGGCTTGTCTCAGTACCGACAGCGCTCCGCGCGCTGGTCCGCACGACACTGGCTGTGGCCATGTCGATGTGATCTGCCCGGGTCAACGCCAGCAGAAGCGAGCGGAGTTCGTCGAGGTAGGCTTCCATGGACGCGGCCGGAGCGGAAAGACCGGCGACGTCCGTCTTGTGCGGCACGAGAGCGAAGCCTTCAGTGCCCAGGTCCGGCGCACGTTCGCGCGCGCCGGCATCTTCGATGCGCATCGTCACGCCTTCGAGCGCCAGGATGTTGCGCGAAAAGTCCTCGTTCCAGACTTGCGGCCTCTGCGCCATCGGACCCAGGTAGTGGATGGTCGCGTCGACCGAGTAATCACCGGCTTTTCTTGGCATCACGTTCTCCATCGTCTTCCTTGCCTGAACTCCTAGTCGAGCCATTCCTCGCGTAGCGGCTTGACAGCCAGCGCGAACAGCGCCGCTCCGATGAGATAGAAGACCAGTGCGATCAGGACCGCGTATCGCAGTGCCTCGTCACCGTAGCGCGCGGTCAGCGCATCACTCAGCGCCCCCAGGACGAAGGCACCCCCACCCAGCCCGATCAGATTGTTGATGAACAGGAAGCATGCCGAGGCCGTCGCACGCATCGGTGCTGCGACGAGGTGTTGAACAGCGGAGAAAACCGGCGCGAGATAGAAAACGACCAGCGCCTGGGGAATTACAAACAAGGCGAATGCGGCGATCGCGCTGGAGGACAGGACGCCAGCTGCGAAGAGCGGCACCGCGCCGACAAGGGCCACGGCCGAAAGCCTGGCATAGGCGCCGCGATCCCGGTTGCCGAAACGGTCGCCGAGCCAGCCGCCCAGCAACACGCCGGCGCCGCCGCCAATCAGCAACAGAAACCCGTAGAATTGCGAGGTCTCGATCAGCGTCAGCCCGAAGCTGCGCCGCATCAGCGACGGCAGCCAGAAGGCGAGCCCGTAACCCAGCATGGCGCTCACCCCGGCCGCAAAGGACAACCACCAAAAGCTGCGCTTTGCCGCCAGCACCGCGAAGACATGCCCCAAGCGGCAAGCTGTCGCTGACGAAGGCTCATCGCGTGCGGGTTCCGGTACCAGTCTCCGAAAGATGAGCGCCAGGGGCATGCCGGCCAGGCCGATCACGACGAAGGCCGTGCGCCAATCACCCGCCGCCGCGATGTAACCGCCGAGCAAGACACCCAGCGCGGCGCCCAAGGGTATGCCCAGCGAGTAGATGGCAAACGCCTTGGCCTGATTGTTGCCGGGAAAATAGTCCGCGATGATGGCGAATGACGGTGCGGTTCCGCCCGCCTCGCCCACACCCACGCCCAACCGGCACAGGAACAGTTGCCAGAAGTTGGCCGCCGCACCACAGAGCGCAGTGAACCCGCTCAGGACCACCAAGGCTCCCGTGATGACCCACGTCCGGCTGGTGCGATCGGCAAGCACGGCGAGCGGGATCGCCAATGTCGAGTAGAGAATCGCGAAGGCAAGGCCACCGAGCAATCCGAGCTGGGTATCCGTCAGTTTGAGATCGGCTTTGATCGGCACCGCGAGGATGCTGAAAATCTGCAGATCGATGAAGTTGATGGTGTAAGCGACGAACAAGACACCAAGGACGACGAACCGATTCGGCTCCACGACATCAGGCCGGCTGACCATAACCTCCCTCCACTTTTTTGATTTGTCCTTCGCAAGTGACCGTCGATCCCGCCGGACCGGTGCCACCCGCGTACCGTTAGCGATTGCTAGACGGTCCACTGTCATGAGTCAATACCGAATATCAGTCGTGTTTAAGATGACAATGCACCATAATATGTCGATAATACCTGTTCCATAGAGATGGAAATCAATCTTATTAACGATTTATATTCGTTATTGACGATTGACGGATTGCTGATCAAATTTCCGGCTGCCGCACCGGCACAGCCCGCAACAATCAGGAGTCCGGGTTATGGACATGAGTCAGTTGAATGGGAAACGACAAGAGATCCATGTAGACGGGCTGTTGCCTGCCCTCAGTCACTACACGGATGCCGTGAGATTCGGGGACCTGGTGTTCGTCTCGGGACTGACGGGCCTGGACGAGAATGCGAAAATCGTTGGCAAGGACGATGTCGTCGGCCAGACGCGCCACATATTCGAATCGCTGAAGAAGATCCTTGATGCGATCGGCGCCACCTATGCCGATGTGGTGAAAGTGACCGTCTTCCTCCTCGACGTGGATGATCGGACCAAGATCAACCCCGTGCGTCAGGTATTCTTCGGTGATTCGCGGCCGGCCAGTACGTTGGTCGGCGTCAAGGCGCTGGCCCATCCGGACATGCTGGTGGAGATCGAAGCGGTCGTCGGCCTCAGAACTGACGCATGATTCCGACACCCTGTTTCACAAGAGAGAGATCGGCCATGGGATTGCATCATATCGATCACTACACGATCGACACCGCGGATATCGCGGCAACCAAAGCGTTCTACTGCGACCTGCTTGGGTTGCGCGACGGCGAAAGGCCGCCGTTGCCGTTTCCCGGCGTGTGGCTGTACTGCGAGAACGGTCAGCCGACGGTGCACATCGTCGAAGTCACGCCCAACGCCGCGCGCAAGACAGCAACGACCGGACTGTTCAATCATGTCAGCTTCGCCTGCACCGGCGCCGAGGACATCCGCACGCGGCTCGAGCGGGCAAAGATAGCGTTTAATGTGGTGGTTCTTCCCGGCATCGGCAATACGCAGTTCTTCATGAAGGATCCTAACGGGATCTCCGTGGAACTCAATTTTCCAGCGACCGAGACGCGGGCATCCGACATCATCGCCATGCAAAGTCGGGGGAAGGAAAATTACGGCATCTAGTATCGGCCATCCCTCGCCGCACTCCAGGAACAGAAATGGGTAGCCCCACGTCCGATGACGTTGCGTTCCTGCCGCTGACGCAACTCGTCTCGGATTTTCGCACCGGACGGCGATCTCCCGTCGAGGTCGCCCGGATGATGCTGGAACGCATCGGCAATCTTGATCCGAAGATCAATGCCTATCGTGAGGCAAGCCCGGCTGTTGCGTTGCGCGCTGCTGAGCGGTCCGAAGCGCGCTGGGCGGCCGGGAGGCCGCAGGGACCGCTCGATGGTGTGCCGTTTTCCGTCAAGGATCTCTTGATGGTCAAAGGGTTCGCCTTCCGTCGCGGCTCGCGCGCCACATCCACGGCGCCAGCCGTCGAGAGTGCCCCGATCGTCGATCGCGTCATGGCAAGCGGCGCGGTACTGCTCGGCATCACGACAATGCCTGAGTTCGGCTTCTCGCCCCTCACCGTGAGCCCGCTCACCGGCATCACGCGCAATCCCTGGGATATCCGCATGCACGCCGGCGGTTCCAGCGGCGGTGCCGCCGCCAGCGTCGCCGCGGGCCTGGGCTACTTCGGCCTTGCCACCGATGCCGGTGGATCCGCGCGAATTCCCGCGAGCCTTTGCGGTGTGGTCGGACTGAAACCCACGGGTGGCCTTATCCCCACCTATCCCGCGAGCCCGCTGGAAGCGGTCGCATGTCCGGGCGTGATCACGCGATCGGTCGGCGACGCGGCGCTCGTGCTGGACGCCAGCAACGCCTTCGACGTCAGGGATGTCGAGGCCTTCCCGACCGTCGGGACCACGTTCACGCAAGACATCGACGCGGGCGTGCACGGGATGCGCATCGCCTTCAGCCAAGACCTGGGCTACGCATCGAACGTCGATCCGGGAGTGCTCGCCCTCGTGATGGGCGCGGTCCGCCGGTTCGAGAGTCTCGGAGCGACGGTCGAGGTATGCGATCCCGGTTTCAAGGATCCGGCCGACATCTTCATGACGTTGTACCGGGCCGGACTTCCCTACGCGTTGAGCAAACTGCGCCCGCACGAGCGGGCGCAGCTCGGCCAAGCATTGCGCGATGCGGCCCACGAGGGCACGCGCATTGACCTGCGTGCCTATTTTACCGCTCGGGACGCGCGGCGCACCCTGGCAGCCCAGATGGCGCGCTTCCACCAGGCGTTCGACATTCTCATCACGCCGACCGTCGCCACACCCGCGTTTGCGGTCGAACTTTCGGCGCCCGCACCGTTCGCAGCGTCGGGGGATCTGCTCGCCTGGACGCCTTTTACGTTTCCCTTCAACCTGACACACCAGCCCGCCATTTCGGTGCCCTGCGGCTTCACCCAAGCTGGCCTTCCCGTCGGCCTGCAGATCGTCGGCCCGCGGTTCGGCGAACGGACCATCCTGCGCGCAGCCCTGTCCCTCGAAGCCAGTCTCGGCTTGCAGACGTCGCGCCCGTCGCTGTGATCGCTCGAGGTGGGCGGCGTGTCATCCGTCGCGGAAACGGAGGCGCACGACAGCGTCGCGCGCCCCGGCGTCTGCACAGGCGACCGTGCGTCATCCCGCTGCAGGGTCATGCCTGCGGCGAGGTGACCTGCGTGATATGATATGCTTTCGACGTAATGCGCCATTTGCCGTCGAAGCGGTGGAAGACGAGGTGATCGACGTAGCGGGTCTGGCCGATCGTCATGCTCACCTTGGCGGCCGCCAGTTCGGGCGCGGTCTGTTCGATACTGAGGATGCCCTGCTCACGGCGTGATTTCATCGACGCGGGCGATGGCCGGTTGCGGATCACGTCCCGGAATTCGGCCGCCGACCACGCCACGAATTTGCCGTCCCGTACGCCGTGGATCAGGCAGGCGTCATGGAAGACCGCGGGGAACCGGGTATCATCCGCGTCATACATCAGGTCGAAGTACGCGGTGATCGCCGACGCGATGGTGGGAATCTGGTCCATTCAAATCTCCGTTGCCAAGGTGCGACAGACGCTGGATTCGCGGACTGAATCCGCGTTCCTGGCGGCGGCGACAGTGGCCTGCGCGGCGGCGGAGTGCTACCGCTGGGCTGTCATCTCTTGGATGACGAAGAGGCATCCATCATGGACGATATCGACAGCGGGCTGGTCAGCGGCCTGGTAGTCCTTGCCGCCGTCGCCGACGCGCGCAACTTCGGCCGCGCCGGCGAACGGCTGGGCATGACGCAATCGGGCGTCAGCAAGGCGATCGCGAAGCTCGAGGCGCGCCTCGGGGCGAGGCTGGTCCACCGCACGAGCCGTGCCGTCGACCTCACCGACGAGGGACGCGCGCTGTGCGAACGGGCCGCCCAGCACCTGGCGGGCATCAGCGAGGCGGTGGAACAGACCGCGACATCGCAACAGGCCGTCCGCGGCCGGTTGCGGGTCAATGTCGATCCGCTGTTCTCCCGCATGACGCTCTCCCCGAAACTGAGCGCCTTCCTCCAACGTAACCCGGGTATCGAGCTGCGGCTGGAGACCCGGGACCGGATCGCGGACCTGGTCAGTGACGGCTTCGACCTCGCGATCCGTTTTGGAGAGCCGATGCCATCGGCCCTCATCGCCCGCCGCCTGCTCGAGGCCCGCATTCTCACGGTTGCCGCGCCGGCCTACATCGATCGTCACGGCCGACCGAGCGAGCCACAAGACCTCGCGCGTGACGCCCACCAATGCATCCTGGCGATCGATCCGTCGACGGGACGCCCGTTCGAGTGGGAGTTCTGGCGCGACAGCGAACGCGTTTCGGTCGCGGTCAACGGGCGGCTGACGGTCACCGATTCGGGAACCAAGCTGGGCGTATGCCTGGCCGGGTTCGGAATCGCGCAGATCATCGACCTCGAACTCGATCACTATCTCAATAGCGGCGCTCTGATCGACCTGTTCCCCGATTGGCCGGACGAACGATTCCCGCTCTACGTCTACTATGCCTCCCGCAACCACGTGCCCGCGAAGGTCAGAGCATTCATCGACTTCATCGTGGCCTCGCTCAGCACGGCGATCGGAGCAGCGTCGACGCGCAACACTGCCGCCCGCGGTAGCCCTGTGCGCAAGGGAGGGCCGGCGACGGGTAAGCGCAACGGCGCGCAACCAACCAGCAGGCCCGCTTAGCGCTTTCCTTGGGATCCTGGGAGCGCGGGTCCTAGCGTTTGTCCGACCAGGCGAAGTTGAAGCTGATCGAGACGCGTTCGCCGGCGGCACGGGTAGCCGGTACTTCGTGGCGTAGCCAGCTCTCGAACAGGATCACCGTGCCGGCGCGTACCGGCATGGTGACGAACGGGCGCAGCGCTGGCGGCGCGTCAGCCCGACGCGGCGGCGCCGCCATCAGCTTGGAGAGCCGCGGGTCCTCGAACTTCAAGCCGGCCGAACCGCGCGGCGTGCGCGCATAGTACGTGCCGCTGAGGAACGACAGCGGGTGCAGGTGCATGCCATGTGCCACCTGGGCCGGCATGAAATTCACCCAGCAGTCGGTCATGTCGATCGTGCGACGCCGCAGGTCGTAGCGCAGGCGCGCCGCGAAAGCGCGCGCGTGCGGCATCAGGCGCCGCTGCAGTTCGGCGAACGTCGAGGATGTGCGGTGCAGCCGGGCGTGGGTGGCGTACGACGTATAGCCGCCGACATAGTGGGTGTCCGACCACGCCTGCCCCGCCTCGTCGTGCAGCCGCAGTGCCTCGGCCTCATCGAGCAGGCGCTGGGTGAAGTGGCGCGGATCGCGCCCGCCCAACGGGGCGCGATAGATCAGGGTCGGAAACAGGGAGCGGACGGTCATCGCGAAGCCAGCAGAGAGACGATGGCTGCCACCAGTGTCACGATCGCCACGGCGGCGACCAGAGTAAAGGCAATGCGCCGGAACGTGCCCTCCGACACCAGGCTGAAGGCTTTCGCACCGGCGTAAAGCGCAATGCCGTAGACCGGGATCAGCACGGCCGCCAGCACGAAGACGGTCGGCGTCAGAAGGCCGTTGAGCCAGTACATGGACTGCGTGCCGATCGAACCGATGCCGAAAAAAGCAATCGTGTTGGCCCGCGCCAGGGCAGCGTTGGCCTGCCCGGCCAGCCAGAACACCACGACCGGCGGCCCGCCGATCCCGATCGCTCCGCTCATGATGCCCGAGGCACCGCCCACCGCCAGGGTCGTGGGCAGGCTCGGCTTGCCGTTGTAGCGCCAGCCCATGGCCAGCACGGCCACCGCCAGCAGCACGAAGAGCGACATCACGATGCGCAGGACCACCGCGGGTGCATTGGCCAGCACCCACGTTCCCAACGGCAGCATCACGACGGAGGCCAGCGCCAGCGGCAGCACCTCGCGCCAGTTGCAGCGCCGCCAGGCCTGGATGGTGAGCGGCAGCCCGATCAGGAAATCGACGACGCCCAGGGTCGGCACCGCCACTGCCGGACTATAGAAGGCCGAAAAGACCGGCGTCAGGATCAGGGCGGCGCCGAAGCCGGCCATGCCGCGCACGAAGCCGGCGGCGAGCGCGGTGATACCGACGACCGCGAGCTCGGGCCGCCAGATATCGCTGAACGCCGCCTCCCACATCGCGTCACATGTAGCCGATCAAGCTGCACCGGCGGAAACAAAAACGTCATCGTGGGCGCGCGGCAGTAGTCCAGAGTCTAGGGTGCCGCCTTTGCGTAATCCTCGGCCGGGATCGCGAAGGTCACGTTCTGCGCGCCCTTCAGCTGAAACGTCGTGATCCCGATCAAATTCGCCGCGGCGTCGAACAGTCCGCCACCCGACGATCCCACCATCAGCGGCACCGAGGTCTGGATGACACGCTGATCGGCAATGACAGGCTTTGCCGTCACGATGCCGTCGGCAATGCTGAGTTCGAGCCCCGCCGGCGAGCCGATCGCATAGACGTGTTCGCCCACCTTCAGGTCGGCGTACGGCCTGACGCCGGCCCAGGCCGGCAGGGGCGCCTCGCTGCGCAGGATGCATCGGTCGGCGACCTCATCGGCCGAAACCAAACTTGCACCGCGCCGCACGCCGGCCCGTTCCAGGGTGATTGCCGTCCCGCCGGCCATGATGTGGCAATTGGTCAACAGCGCCCTGGCACTCACCGCAACGGCGGACCCCAGGCGCCCGTTATCCGACCGCACGACGTAGACCGCAGGCGCGGCGCGCGCATAGACCACGTCGGTGGACAGTTCCCGCCCTATCCCGCCGCGACGAAACGGAATGCCCGCGACCTGGCCGCTGCGGTCCGTCGGCGCCAGGGGTCCGAGGCCGACATTCATGACGCGAACCTGGCAACGCCGCAGCACGTGGTCGAGCTTCTGCACCGATTCCGATCTGGCGTCGCCACTCTGCACATCGCGGTTCGCCTGCAGGACGACATCAAACGGCAAGGACGCCTGCGCATCGTGCACGACACAGGCGCAGTATGTCGGACAACCAGCCTCGCGTCCTTTGTATGCCGGGTTAGTCCCGCAGGCGCCCAGGCAGGCGTTCTGCCATTGGCTGATGAACACCGCCGGATAGGACTGCTGCGCCTCGGCCGGCACGGCAACAGCGGCGACAAGCCCGGACGCAAACAGCACAGACCACAATCGTTTCATGACGCGTAGCATAGGGGAGCCGATCGCGAAGCGCGATCCGTGACGAGCGCCAAGCGCACTACCGGACGACCCGCTCGACGATCGTCACGCGCGCGTTCTTGGCGCCGCAGGTACATTTCAAACTCGGGACCAGCCGTCGCAGCGGGATGTCGTCGGCGCCCTGCCCATACTCCTTGATCCACACGTCGTACCATTGCGGTCCCTTGACCGCCCATCGCCGGCATGTCCGGCATACGATCTGCAGCGACAGGCCGTCGCGTTCGAGCGCGCGCAGCGTCGTGGCTTCTTCGGTCATGGCGTGCCGTCAGGCCGCTGGCCGCCAGTAACGCGGGCGAACGACATGCAGCTTGGCACCGTGGCGCCGGCATCGCTTGCAGACGGCGGCAGCGGCCACAGCCTGCAATGTCGCGTGCCGGCCGTGCCTGGCGATCAGCATATCGCGGAACATGCCGGTCTTGCGCCCGCAGCCGGGACACTCCAGGGCCAGGCCGAGATCGGCGTCGGAGAGATCGCCCAGGGTTTTCGGTGCATCGCGCATGGCACCCCCCACGGATATTGGCCGGCCGCCGGATGCCGACGATGGCCCTGCCATCTCCATGTAGGCACGGTTCTGCGCAGCGCCATCGCGCGCGCTTTGCGGTCGCCTGCCGAGGCTATCGCGTGTCGAGGCATGAGGGGCTGGGTCAGACCGGCGCGGACTCGCCGCGATGCGCGGGGTGTGTTCCATGTAAAGAACATAACAGGAACATCATAATCCACCGAATCACTCAAGTCGTTGCGCCGCCGAAGCGGCGCCGAGCCCTAGATCTTGATTTCGCAAACGACAACGCCCGCCCGGGCAAGCCCTGGGCGGGCGTCGATAAATGTTAGTGGAAAAATCGAGCTTGGTAGCGCGTGGCCTTAATAGCGCGTGCCAGGCGTCGTCGCGGCGCCGACACCGGCGCCGATGGCGCCACCGATCAGCGCGCCGCCCAGCACCGACAGACCGCCGGTTGCCGCACCGACAACCGCGCCCGTACCGGCACCGATGGCGCCGCCCGTCACCGCGCGCTGGCCCCACGTATCACCGCATGCCGAAACCAGCAGCACGATCGGTACCAGCAGCGCCCCAATCCTTGCGGGCTTCGAAATGTTCGACACGGGATCCTCCTTGTTCCAGCGGGACTCTAACCCATTGCTCCCACCAGCAAACAAACTCGCCGAGCAGGATGGCATCAATGTGGCGCGACTTTTCTCACCAACTCAAGACGTTAAACGCAAACCTGTGGGTGATCACGGTCATCACCACCAGATCGTGATCAATGCATAACGGCCGCAAAAGCCACTGGTTCCACGGCTCCGATGGGCTCGCGATTCGGCGTCCGGGCGGCGGGCCGCCCTCGCCGCCCGAAACGCCGGCGGCCGCGCCCGAGGGCGCGGCCGCGATCCACCACTCTACGCCACTAAAGAGGCTCGGCTAACGGGTGCCCGAAGATGTTGTCCCGCTGTCGGGAGTCGTCACGGCACCGATGGCGGCGCCAGCCGCCGTTCCGATCAGAGCACCACCCCAGATCGGCAAACCGCCGATCAGGGCGCCTGCGACAACGCCGGCACCAAGGCCGATCGCACCGCCGGTGGCGGCCCGCTCACCCCAGGTGTCACCACAACCGGCAAGCGTCATCGCAGCCGGCAAGAGCAGGATCAGCACCCGCTTTGCCATCGGTCTTTTCTCCAAAATAAACAAAGAGGCGGCAAGATACGCACCGCCGAATAACTGAGGGGGACGCGGGCCGCAAACTGGGGAATGGCCCACCAATACGCTTTGTTCTGAACGACCCCGGGGGGTTGAGGGGGTAACCGGAATCGTTCGTTTATGACTCGAAGATAGACCGGGAGAGTCTTGGATTCAATATTATTTTTCTGATTCTTTTATTGCGCGGCCAGGACCACGGACTCGTCAAGGTTGAAGGAACCGCCCCGCCCGCCCGCCGGTCGCCTGGGCCAGATGGGCGCCAAACAGGCGCGCCGGGCTGCCGGCCGGCAGACTGTCCGGCACCACCGAAAACAGGGGTTTGGACAGGCTGACGTCACGCACGCGTAGCGTGTGTAAGTGACCGGAATCGACCTCATCGCGCACGGCGCTGCGCAGGGTGATCGACACGCCCAACCCGGCGCGCACCGCGCGCTTGACGGCTTCCGTGCTGCCTAGCTGCAAGCCCACCTTCAACGCATGCGCATCGACGCCGAAGGCGCGTTGCAGCAGGCGCGCGGTGCCAGTACCCGGCTCGCCGCCGATCATCGGTTGCGCCAGCAGCGATGCCTTGTCGATCGACGCGCGGCGCGACCAGGGATGATCGGGCCCGACGATCACGACGAGATCCTCGCGATGCCACACGGCAGCATCGAAACCGGGCTGATCGTCCCACCACTCCATCAGGCCGATATCGACGTCGGCATCCTGCAGCCGCTTCACGGTGTCGAGATTGGAACCGATGCGCACGTCGAGCGGTCCGATCGCTGGCTGTGCCGACTGGAATGTGCGCACCAGAGGCTGCAGGAGATAGACGCCGATGTTGCTGCTGGCGCCGATGACGAGACCGTCGCGATCCACCGCCGCGCGCGCCCGCTCGGCGACGCGCAGCAAAGCGCGGGCAAACGGCAGGAAGCGCGCGCCCGGCGATGTCGTCTCGGCTTGTACCCGCGTACGCTCGATCAGCACGTGGCCCAACGCGGTTTCGAGCTTCTTGATGTGCTGCGATGCCGTGGGTTGGGCGATGCCCAAGTGCACCGCGGCATCGCGGAAACTGCCGGTGTCGATCACCGCGACGAAAGTCCGCACCTGGTCGAGGTCGATCACGACGATGCACTCCCGGGATCGGACGGACGATTCACGGCACCGGAGGGCTTGTCGCCCTTCAGGCATTCGAGCACGCTGGCTGCGGCCTGCAGGGCGATGTCGCGCCTGATCTCGTCGACGGCCGACCCGAGATGCGGCGTGAATACCGTGCGTTCGGTCGCGCCGCGCAGGCGCTCGGCGATGTCCTTCGGACGATCCGCCAGCGCCCAGTCCTCCATGGCGAAGACATCGGCCGCGTAGCCACCAAGTGAACCGCTGGCCAAGGCGTCGGCGACGGCATCCTCGTCGACCAGAGACCCGCGCGCCGTATTGATCAGGAACGCACCAGGCTTCACGCGCGCCAGCAAGCCGCGATCGACAAGGCGTCGCGTGCGATCGGTCAATGGCAGGCACAACACGACGAAGTCGCTCTGCCGCAGCAGTTCATCCGGCGACACGCGCTGCAGGCGCAATTCATCCTCCTGGTCCGGTGTCAGCGGCATGGCGTCGGCGTACAGCAGGCGAGCGCGGAAGCCGGCGAGGCGGCGCGCCACGGCCTTGCCGACAGCCCCGGCGCCCAGCAGGCCGACCGTGCTGCCGTCGATGCCGCGGCCATAGAGAATCGGGCGCCAGCCGCCGAAGCCGCCGCCACGCACCAGCCGGTCGCCGGGCAGGACGTTGCGCGCCAGCGCGATCATCAGGCCGATGGTGAGTTCGGCGGTCGGCGCCGTCAGCAGGTCAGGGACGATCGTCAGCCAGACGCCGCGCCGGCTGCAGGCCGCCACGTCGAAGTTGTCATAGCCCTTCAACGCGCAGGCAACGATGCGCAGCCGCGGACATTGATCGAGAAAGGCCGCATCGATGCGCTCGGGCATGAACGCGATCAGGGCGTCGGCATCCTGGCAGCGACGCTGCAGTTCATCGGGCGACAGCGCTGCATCGGTCTGGTTGGCGACCACGCGGCAGGTCGGCGCCAAGACGTCGATCACCGCTTGATGAACGCGACTGGAGATGATGACTGTGGGTTTGTCAGTTTTCATTATACAATCTAACTGTCGTTGACTTTATAATTCGTAATTTATACGGTCGGCCTGCTGCCGTCAAACGAGGGGTCGATGGATATTCAGTTCCTGGGAACGGGCGATGCGTTCGGCAGCGGCGGACGCTTCAACACCTGCTTCCATGTCCGCGACAGCGTCGGCGCCTTCCTGGTGGATTGCGGCGCCTCGTCGATGATCGCGATCCGCAAGTTCGGCGTCGATCCCAACGCCATTCGCGCCATCCTGATCACGCATCTGCACGGCGATCATTTCGGCGGCCTGCCCTTCTTCATCCTCGATGCGCAGCTCTTCAGCCGCCGCACCGCACCGCTGGTGATCGCCGGTCCGCCCGGACTGCGCGACCGGCTGGCAACGGCGATGGAGAACTTCTTTCCGGGATCGACCAAGGTGCAGCAGCGCTTCGTGCTTGACGTGCACGAACTGGAGCCGCGGCGCACGCACGACGTCGCCGGTATCGCTGTTACGCCCTTCGTGGTGAAGCATGCCTGCGGCGCCCCGCCCTTCGCGCTGCGCCTGGGCGTCGACGACAAGACGCTGTGCTATTCCGGCGATACCGAATGGGTCGACGGCCTGCGCGAGGCGGCACATGGCGTCGATCTCTTCATTGCGGAAACCTACTTCTTCGACAAGCCGATCAAGTTCCATCTCGACTTCGCGACCCTGGCGCGACACCTGCCCGACCTCGGCGCCAAGCGCGTCGTGCTCACCCACATGAGCCCCGACATGCTGGCCCGCGCCGCCGCCACCGGCTTCGAGATCGCCGACGACGGTGTGGTGATCTCGGTGTGAGACAGGCGATGGAAACGACGCCGGCAGTGCGGTTCCTGGGTTGCGGCGACGCGTTCGGCAATGGTGGTCGCTACAATACCTGCTTCTGGGTCCGCCGCGATCCGGCGCCGCCGGTCCTGATCGACTGCGGTGCCAGCAGCCTGATCGCGATGAAGCGCTTCGGCGTCGATCCGGACGCCATCGCGACGGTTTTTCTCACCCACCTGCACGGCGATCATTTCGGCGGCCTGGTCTTCCTGCTGCGCGAAGCGACGTTGTTCCGCCATCGCCGCCGGGCGTTGACGATCGCCGGCCCTGTCGGCACCGAGGATCGCCTGCGGGTGGCGCTCGAGGCGTTCTTCCCCGGCGGCTGGGCCGTGCCACGCGATTTCGACCTGCGCTTCGTCGCCCTGCAACCTGGCATCACGATCGACGTGGACGGCGTGCGCGCGACACCTTTTCCGGCCAAGCACGGCAGCGGCGCGCCATCGCTGTCCCTGCGGCTGGATGTCGACGGCCACGTCATCGCCTATACCGGCGATACCGGCTGGCTCGACAGCCTGATCGAGGTCGGCCGCGATGCCGACCTGTTCATCTGCGAAGCCTACACGCCGGACCAGGCCTTCCCGCACCATCTCGGCCTGTCGACGATCCGCGAAAAGCTGCCGGCGATCCAACCCAAGCGCATCATCCTCACCCACCTCGGCGCCGAGATGCTGCGGCAGCGGGATACGATCGACCTGCCCGTGGCGGAGGATGGCCTCACTGTCGCGTTCTGAGCGCGATCACTCCGTGTCCCATGCCAATGGATCGCTGCGGGTCAGGCCAGCCAGCGTGGTGAGCGCGGCGCCGAGCGCGGCGATATCCGGGGATGCCAGCGCCAACCGACAGGCGTTGGGTGCATGCCCCGGTCGGGCGGCGAAGGCGGCGGCCGGGGTCACGGCAATCCCACGTCGCGCCGCGGCGGCCACGAACGCTTCCGCCCGCCAAGCCTCGGGCAGCGTCACCCAGCAATGATAGGCTCGCGGATCGGCGCGCACCGCCAGGCCCGACAACCGCTCGCGCGCGATCGCCTGGCGTGCGGCGGCATCGCGGCGCTTGGCGTCCATGATCGTGAGCGCCGTGCCGTCGGTCATCCAGCGCATGCCGGCCTCAAGCGCGAAGCCTGACACCAGCCAAGCCCCGGTACGCAGCGACAGGGCGATACGCTCCGACAGCGCCGGCGGCGCGACGACGAACCCCGCCGTCAGGCCTGGCGACAACCGCTTGGTCAAACTGTCGATCAGCACCACGCGCTCGGGTGCCAGGGCGGCGAGCGGCGGCAGCCCCTCGGCGAGGAAGTCGTAGATCGCGTCCTCGACGACGGCGAGATCGAGCTGCCGCAGCAACGTCGCCAGCGCTTCCCGGCGGCGGCGTGGCATGGTCGTGCCCAGCGGATTGTGCAATGTCGGCTGCAGGTAGACCGCGCGCATCGGTGTCGTCCGCTGCGCGCGGGCCAAGGCATCGGGCCGCACGCCGTCGTCGTCCATGGCCAGCGGCACCAGATCCATGCCCAGGCGCGCCGCCACGCCCTTCACCAGCGGATAGGTGAGCGCCTCGACCCCCAGCCGCTCACCGGTCGGCACGAGCGCCGCCAGTGACGCTGTGATGGCCTGTTTCCCATTGCCGGCGAACAGAACGTCGGCCGGATCGGGCGACCAGCCGCCGCGCGCGAGGAACGTCGCGCTCACGTGACGCGCCGCCGCCGTTCCGCGCACCCCGATGGGCTGCAGGCTCGCCGCGAGATCGGTTGTCCGGCGCACCAAGCCGCTTAGGCTGCGCGCCAGCAACGCCGCCTGGTCCGGCACGGCTGGAAAATTGAGTTCCAGGTCGACGCGCTCGACGGCCGGCTCGTCGAGCGCCCGGCGCGGCGGCGCCGAGGCCGCACGCACGAAGGTGCCGCGCCCGACTTCGCCGATCACCAGGCCGCGTCGCCGGAGTTCGGCATAGACGCGACTGGCGGTTGAATTGGCGATGCCGTGCCGGTGCGCGAAGTCGCGTTGCGGCGGAAGGCGTTCGCCGGGCCGCAACCGGCCCTGCGCGATGTCAGCGGCCAGCCGGTCGGCAATGGCCTGGTAGGTGTCGTTCATTATATTGCTCCGAGTGCAATGTATTTATTGCACCGATCATCATGTGAAAGCAATGTCCGCCGCGTCCGATGCAGCGAGAGGCGATGACATGAGTACGGTCACGTTGAACGGAATCACGATCGGCTACGACGACACCGGCACCGGCGACAACACGCTGCTCCTGGTCCATGGGCATCCATTCGACCGCTCGATGTGGCAACCGCAATGCGAGGCCATGAGCCGGCACGGCTGGCGGGTGATCGTCCCCGATCTGCGCGGCTATGGTGAAACGACCGTCGTCCCCGGCAAGACGACACTGGATGTGTTCGCGCGGGACCTTGCCGCCCTGCTCGACCATCTCGGGATCGCGCGCGTAGCGATCGGCGGCCTGTCCATGGGCGGCCAGATCGTGATGGAATTCTGCCGCCTGTTCCCGGATCGCGTTCGCGGCGTCGTGCTCGCCGCGACCTTCCCGCGGGCCGAGACCGACGAAGGCAAGCAGGTCCGCAACGCCACGGCCGACCGGCTCCTGAAGGAAGGCATGGCGGTTTATGCCGAGGAGTTGCTGCCCAAGATGGTGGCGGCGCGTACTATCGCCGAACAGCCCGCGGTTGCCGCCCACGTCATGCGCATGATGCGCCAGGCGCCGCCGAAGGGTTCGGCGGCAGCCTTGCGTGGTCGCGCCGAACGGCCGCCCTACGAGGACACGCTGGCGGCGCTGTCAGTGCCCGGCCTTGTCGTGGTGGGCAACGAGGACGCCTTCACCACACGCGCCGATGCCGACGGCATGCATGCACTGATACGGCACTCGACGCTGGTGTGGATGGAGGGTATCGGCCACATGCCGAACCTGGAGGCCGAGGCGGCGTTCAACGACGCGCTGGCGCAATTCCTGGATCGCGTCGTTGGCTGACACGTCCTGATCGGGCTGCGGCCTGCCGACACTCCCTGTGTGCGTGCGGTGTCAGCTTGCCGTTGGTGGAAACAGACCCATCAGCTCGCCGAGCCGTTGCGTGGCCTTGAGGCCGGCCCCGGTGAGAACCACCACCGTCTTCTCATCGGGTTTGATCACGCTCTGGTCGAGCAGTCGTGCCAAGCCGGCCGCGGCGGCGGCGGATGTCGGCTCGACATAGAGCCCCAGAGCCGCCAGCGCCATGACGGCGGCGCTGATCTCGTCCTCCGTGACGGCGACGGTGCCGCCGGCCGATCGACGGAGCGCGGCCAGCACGGCGCCGGTTCTGATCGGCTTGGCGATCGCCGTGCCCTCGGCAATGGTCGGATGCGTCTGGACCGGTACCAGATCATCGGCGCCCGCCGTGAAACTGGCGTGGATCGGCGCACAATTCGCCGGCTGGACCGCGAACAGGCGCGGCCGCCGCTTGATTTCGCCGCTGCGCAGCAGTTCGTCGAAACCGATATCGCAGCCCAGGACATTGCTGCCGGCGCCGGTCGGGATGATGACGTTATCCGGTGCCGCGAAGCCAAGATCCTCCCACAGTTCATAAGCCAGCGTTTTCGTGCCCTGCAGGAAGAACGCCTGCCAGTTGTGGCTGGCATAGAAGATGCTGGCTGCCTGGCGCTCGGCCTCGTCGGCCGTGTCCTGTCGCGTGCCGGGCACCAGTTCGACGTCGGCGCCGTAAGCGCGCATCTGCACCGTCTTCGCCGGCTGCGTATAAGAGGGCACCAGAATCCTGGCCTTGATCCCGGCTGCCGCGGCGTAAGCGGCAATCGCGGCGCCGCCGTTGCCCGAACTGTCCTCCAGGAGGTGCCGCACGCCTTGCTGGCGCAGCACCGAAACCATGACGGACGCACCGCGGTCCTTGAAGCTGCCGGTCGGGGCAAACCACTCCAGCTTGAAGAGAGCGCTGGCGCCGTGCCAGCGCCGCGCGACCAGGGGCGTGCATCCCTCGCCCATCGTCACGGGATCCTCGACCGTCAGGGGAAAGGCCGCGGCATAGCGCCAGAGCGATCGCTGGTCGCTGGCAATCATGTCGCGCGTGCAGCCCGGCAGCGGCGTGATCATCAGCGGTCCGCCTGTATCCGCACGCCACCGTGGCTCATCGAGCGCGTACAGGCGCCCGGTGACAGGATCGATGTATGTCGGCGGCGGCAACGTCGTTGGCGTGCTCATTGTGCGGCTTGTCCCTGGGCGATCATTCCGGTGCTGCCATCATCAGGTGCCCTGTCATCGACGACACCACCGAATTTCTGCACCAGCAACACGGCAACCGTGTTGCCGTAGACGTTGATCGCGGTGCGGCCCATGTCCATGAAGGCGTCGACGCCGGCGATGATGGCGATCGCCTCGACCGGCAACCCGATCGCCGTCAGCACGGTCGCCAGCGCCACCAGGCTGCCCGAGGGCACGTTAGCCAGGCCCTTGCTCGCGATCCATGTCGTCAGCAGGATCGTGGCCAGCGACGACCAACTGAGTGTGATCCCATAGGCCTCGGCCAGGAACGTCACTGCGAGTGCCATGTACATGGCAGCGCCATCCAGATTGAAGCTGTAGCCCAGCGGCAGCACGATCGACACGGTGCGATTGGGCACCCCCATCGCCTCGAGCTTCTCCATGTGCACGGGCAGGGAAACTTCGGACGAACGCGTCGTGAAACCCAGCAGCACCGGCTCCAGGACCTTGCGGGTTACCGTCAGCGGATTTTCGCCGATGGCCAACAACACCGCCCAGAAGATGCACACCAGGATGAAGAGGCCGAGATAAAGCACGCCGATCAGCCGTGCGAGGGCGAAGAGCGTCTGGGCCCCCTGGGTCGCAAAGATCCAGGCCATGATGGCGAAGACCGCCAACGGCGCCAGGCCGACGATCCACTTGGTCAGGGTGAACATCGCCCCCAACAGCGCCTCCAGAGTGTTCACGATCGGCCGCGACCGTTCGCCCATGCTGGCCAGCGCCAGGCCGAAGAGAACGGAGAACACGATGGTCGGCAGCACTTTCTGGCCGGCCATGGCGGCAACCACGTTGGATGGAATCAGGTCGACGAAGTATTTCGCCCAGTCGACTGACAGCATCAGATTCGGCGGCAGCTTGCCGGTCGGCGTCAATCCGGCGCCAACGCCGGGCTGGAAGATGCGATCCAGCACCACTCCGATCAGGATGGCGAGGAAGCTGGCGAAGAAGAACCAGCCGAAAGCCACGAGCGATACCCGTCCGAGCTGACGGATGTCCTGCCCCATCTTGTAGATGCCCAGTGTGACCGCCGAGAATATCAGCGGGATCACGACCATCTTGATCGCCTCGATGAAGGCGGTGCCGATCGGCTGCAGCGCGCCGCCGACCGACGGCCAGAGCGCACCCAGCGCCACGCCGGCACTGAGCCCCAGCAGCATCTGGACCGGCAACGACAGTGCGCGACGTCGAGCGGCGTCGCGATGCGACGCCGCGGATGGATTGCTATCGGACATCTTGCGTTGAACTCCTTGGCCGCCATGGCCTTTTCCGGATGCTGCCCCACAGGACAGCCTTGCGGCCAATGCTTTTTCCGACCCAAACTATGCCGCTTCTTCATCGTCTGGAGGGAGTCCTGACGCCAAACCTCAGGCGAGCGCCTGGTCAATCACGGACGGAGTTGCGTCATGTCACTGCGGACAGGTCTTGCCGCCAGCACGGCGCTCGTTGCAGCAAACTTGGCTGCGGTCCCCACTCTCGCCGCCGATCCGATCAAGCTCGAACTGCGTGGCTTCTGGAACAGCTACATCACGTTGGGCAGGATCGGCAGCGACATCGTCGGCACGACCAGCACACGGTACCGGCCAGAGACCTTCCGCTACGAAGGCGAGATCTGGTTCACCGGCTCGACCAAGCTCGACAACGGCACCACGGTCGGCATCCGCATCGAACTCGAAGGCTGGTCGAACAATACCGGCATTTCGGCCAACGTGCCCGGCGGTACGTTGGACCAGATCGACGAGGAGTATCTGTTTGCGTTTGGCAACTGGGGGCGCATCGAATTCGGTGCCACCGATGCCGCGTCATACAAGACGCAAACCGCGTCACCGTCGGTGATGCCCGGTTGGGGCTTCCAGGATCCCTCGTTCGCCAACAAGGGGGCCGGCTACAACGCCGCCAATAATGCCGGACGCAGCGGCACCAATACCGGCATGAGCGCATCGCTGGCGGCCAATTCGGGCGATGCCAACAAGCTCACCTACCTGACGCCGCGGGTCGCCGGCCTGCAGCTGGGCCTGTCCTACACGCCATCGTTCGCGGCACAGGCCAGCACGGCGACCTGCCCGTTCCGCCCCGGCGGGGCCAACTTCAACAACTGTCCGCGCAACAACAACGCCTGGCACAATGGGCTCGACATCTCGGGCAACTATGCCAACAAGTTCGGCGATGTGTCTGTGCGCGTGTCGGGTGGCTACATGACCGCCGGGTTCGATCGCGGCGCGACGGGACCGACCGGCGTGGCCGACAATACGGGCGGGCGCTGGAAGAGCTGGGCAGCCGGCGCCCAGATCAATTATAGCGGCTTCACCTTGGGTGGCGGGCTGGGCCGCGACAACAACGGCCTGCGCCGCAACAATGCCACGCGATGGTACACAGCCGCCATGATGTACGATGCCGGCCGCTGGCAAATGTCGGCCGGCTGGTGGGGCGGCCGCAACAACGATGGCAACGCGACCGTGCCCACGGCACAAAACGCGCCGGGCAAGGACAAGGTCAACGTCTTCGAGCTGGGCACCACCTGCGCGCTATCGCCGGGCATCCGACTCGTGGCCGGCCTCAACTACGTCATGGGATCCGGCCAGTCGAAGAGCGAGAAAGCCGACGCCTGGGCGATCATCCTCGGTACAGCCCTCACGTTCTGATCCTTCACGCCGTGCGAAGCCGGGCGACCGCTTCGACTTCGACCCGCATATGCGGCTCGACCAGCTGCGCCAGTATGGTCGTGTTGGCCGGGCGTGCGCCGTAGCAGTGCTTGCGGATGATCGGCATGATCCGCCCGAATTCCTCCTGGCTGGCCACGATGATGTAGACCTTCACCAAGTCGTCGAGGGTCGCACCTGCCTCCGTGAGCGCCCGCGCAATGTTGCGGAAGCAGTTCTCGCACTGCTCTTCCGCGCCGGCGGGAAATTCCTTGGTCACGGGATCGAAGCCCGTCGTCCCGGAGACATAGACCCAGCCGTCGACCACGGCGGCGCGGGCATAGCCCGCCCGCTCCTCGTAGGGCGATCCTGAATAGATCCGTGTGCCGATCATGCGCCTCTCCTGTGTGCCGATGGTACAGGCTATGTACCACGACGCACGTCATCCCGAGCGCAGCGACGGGGCCCAGCGGCGCTCGGGAGGCGCGACGATGATCAGCCGGACAGCTTCTGGGCGGTTCGCGCGACCAGCTCACCCTGGAAGCGGGCACCCGCCAGTTCGTTCTCGCTGGGCTGGCGCGAGCCGTCGCCGCCGGAAATCGTGGTGGCGCCGTACGGCGCACCGCCGGTGACTGCGTCGAGCTTCATCTGGCCCGCGAAGCTGTAGGGCAGACCGACGACGACCATACCGAAATGCAGCAGGTTGGTGATGATGGAGAAAAGCGTCGTTTCCTGGCCGCCATGCTGGGTCGCCGTCGACGTGAATGCGGCACCGACCTTGCCGTTCAAGGCACCGCGCTGCCAAAGCCCGCCCGCCTGATCCAGGAAGCTCGCCATTTGCGATGACATACGGCCAAAGCGGGTGCCGGTGCCGATGATGACCGCGTCGTAGCCTGCGAGATCCTCGATGGTCGCGACCGGCGCGGCCTGGTCGAGCTTGAAGTGCGCGGCCTTGGCGACGGCTTCCGGCGCTGTCTCCGGCACACGTTTGATATCGACCGTCGCACCGGCTGACCGGGCGCCATCAGCGACGGCCTGGGCCATCGTTTCGATGTGGCCGTAGCTTGAATAATAAAGAACAAGAACCTTGGGCACCGCAGCTCTCCTTGGGTCCGGCGGGTGACGGCGCCTATCTGGGATGGAAATCCGTTGGGAAAAAGCCGAATAAGTTTGGCCGAAACGTTCTAAATATTCGTCATGTTGTGGCCGGCCAGGGGGCATCGGCCACCGGCCTTCACGGAAATGGACATGCAAGCGCCCGGTACACCGACGCTGGACCAGATCCAGGTGTTTCTCACGGTCGTCGAGACCGGCAGCTTCGCCGCGGCCGCGCGGCAGTTGGGACGCGCCACGTCGGCGGTGAGCTATGCCGTCGGCAATCTCGAGGCTCAGCTCGGGTTGGCGCTCTTCGATCGCGAGAGCACAAAAAGGCCACAGCTCACCGAAGCCGGCCGTGCCATCCTTGCGGACGCACGCACAGTATCGCTGGGACTGGGCGGCCTGCAGGCCAAAGCGCGTGGACTGCTGGCCGGCCTGGAGGCAGAGGTCGTCCTGGCGGTCGACGTTATGCTGTCGACCGAGCGCCTGGTGGCGGCACTGCAAGCCTTCCAGGCCGCATTCCCGACCGTGGCCTTGCGCCTCCACGTCGAGGCACTGGGCTATGTCGCTCAGCTCGTCCTCGACGGCACGGCGAATGTCGGGATCAGCGGTCCGCTCCACCGCACGATCGACGGCCTGGAGCGCCGGCGGATTTCGAGTATCGAGTTGATTCCCGTTGCAGCACCCACACACAGGCTCGCCGGCATCAAAGGCCCGCAGATGGCGGCGCTGGTGCGCAACGAACTGCAACTTGTGCTGACCGACCGTTCGCCGCTCACGGCGGGTCAGGATTTCGCCGTGCTGAGCGTGCGGACCTGGCGCCTGGCGGATCTCGGAGCGAAACACGCGCTGCTGCTGGCCGGGCTGGGCTGGGGCAACATGCCCGAGCCCATGGTTCGCGCTGATCTCGCGGCTGGTCGGCTCGTCCACCTGGCCCTGTGCGAGTGGCAGGGCGGCCCCTACCCGCTCGAGGCCATCCATCGCATCGATCGACCGCCAGGGCCGGCGGCGCAGTGGCTGATCGAGCGCCTGGCCGATTAGGCGGCGCCGAACACGTCCTTATACTGTTCCGGCTTGAATCCGACGATCAGCTTGCCGTCGACGTCGAGTACTGGTCTCTTGATCATCGACGGCTGCGCGATCATCAGTGCGATCGCCTTGTCCTGCGTGATCCCGTCCTTGTCACTGGCCGGCAGCGCTCGAAACGTCGTCCCCGCACGATTGAGCAAGGTCTCCCAGCCGACCACGCGCGCCCACTCTTCGAGCACATCACGCTCGATGCCGACGACTTTGTAGTCGTGAAACGCGTATGCAACCTCATGGCTATCGAGCCATGTGCGTGCTTTCTTCATCGTGTCGCAATTCTTGATTCCGAAGATCGTCACGGCCTTGCTCATTCACACACCTCTTTTCGCATCGCCCATCCCTGATGGACTTGTCGCGATTTGCTGCGAATAGCAAGGCTTCGTTGTCGTTCGAACAGTGCGCGAATCAAGCAGCATTACTTTCCCTGGAACGCTAACGTCATCGCATGGATCGTTTCAATCTGAGCGCCGCGTCATCGCTGTGTGCTTCGTCGATGCGAACGCATTGCTACACTCATGTTGTGCGATCTCGATGCTCTCTCTCTCCGCTGCACGAGGCTGAAGTAGGTTCACTTTGCACAAATTCCTTCTTCGCTATCGCCGTCAAACATGCTCAAGGAGTCTCCACCGTGCGATCAATGCGCGGGCACTTGTGTGCAATCCCTCATCACCTCGCCAAATATTCGCGTCTTCGACTACAGAAAATCTTTAGCTGTAGTTTAAATAATTTTCTGCAACGCGATGTGTTCCGTTTTGATTACATCCCTCTTTACGTAAATCGTGTATGCGCCTTGAAATCAAACAACTTTCTGTTGACTCCAATTCCTCACCCAACAAGTATGCCCGCGTAGCTGGGGGATGTAACGTGCCTGATCGAAACCTAAGCAGACACGGAAGAACGCGCACCCACCGGTTAACTCGCGGGCTCTTCATCTTGCGTTACGTTGCTTCAAATGCAGCGAACGGTCCGATGACGCGGCGCAATGCCGCTCCCGCGGTTCGGGTTGCGCCACAGAATGCCGCCGAGGTCGAGCTGATCGCTTGGCCCGACGCGTCGTCGCATGAACTGCGTGCGCCCGGCGATGGCTTGGTCATTCGCGCGCTGCGCGACACCACGATCATCTTCGAAGTCATGCCGGCATACGAAGGTGGCAGCGTCGACGCGGAGTTGCAGCTGGAACCGGTATCGCGCCTGGCACACGCCGGCTTCGGCAGAGGCGAAGCAACGGCGGCGCCGCCTGTTCCCACGCGACAAGCCATTGCCGTGGACGACATCGAAATCCTGGCGCACGTCTCGCGGCGCGGCGATGTGGTCATCCCGGCGGGTGAATGGATCTGCGGTCCCGATTATCCCATGGCGATCGAGGGCCTTGAAGTGCGCTGGCCACGACGCCCGACGGGACTTGAGATCGTCACCACGGTTTCCGTCAGCAAGAACGGTATCCGCCATCTGCCCGCCAGCGTGACGGGCGACTTCGCCGGCACGCGCGGCCGCGCGGCGCCGATTGTCAGTGTCGAATTTTCGCTGACCGGTGAACGTGCGCAGGCGTTCGCGCTGCTCGCTGATGCGCTCTTTCTCGGCGCGTCGGTGCAATCAAGAAGCGGACGATCGATTTCTCTGACGGGTCCGACGGGGCGCGAGCCACTGGTCGGTCTTCGTCTCTCGGTCGTCACACAGGAGGTCTATGAATCCAATCGCGGGGAACCACGAGCAAAGGTGCAAGAGCAGGCGAGAGCTGGATCTAATTGGAGTTCGGCTGGTCGCATCAGAGTATTTCGAGGATTGAAAAAGGGGAACGCCGAATCCCCCAGTCTCATCAGGGAGCGAGTCTAGGTCTAAGACGCATGGCTTAAGACAAACCGGATTGAAGCAAGCTGATTTACGGCAACCGATTAACCCCCAACTGATGAGGATCCGAGCATGGCGACCTACGACCTGAGTCGGAGTGAAGTAGGCGACCTTGTTCAGGGAACAGGACTGTTCTCTGACCCCGAGTGGAACCGCATTCTGGAGGCCATCGACTCGACCGGTGTTTTCGCACCGGGTTCGACGTCGGGAGACAAGGCCAATCTCGAAGCACTGCAGTTCGGCGATGCGCCGGGTGCGAACAGGGAAATCCTGTTCTACCAGGGTACGCCGGAAGGCCCGATCACCGGCGGCGATGATGCCAACGCCATCATTTTCGCCACCAACGAGAATGTCGAAGCCAGCATCGGCGGCGGCAGCAAGGTCGTCGCCTCCGCCGGCGGCGATGACAAGATCACCCTGACCGGACATGGCGATGATGTCGTGTTCACCGGTGCCGGCTCCGACCAGGTGTCGGCTGGCGCCGGCGATGACACCGTCTATGGCGGCACTGGTGCCGACACGCTGAGCGGCGGTGCCGGCTCCGATCACCTGTTTGGTGAGGCCGGCGATGACTCGATCGACGGCGGTGCCGGCGACGACTGGATCGCTGGCGGTGCCGGCGACGACTGGCTCGGCGGCGGCTCCGGCGACGACACCATCCTGGGCGGTTCCGGCAGCGACACCATCGAAGGTGGTTCGGGCAGCGACTACGTCGAAGCCGGTGCCGGCGATGACTCGATCGAGGGCGGTGCGGGCAACGACATCCTCTTCGGTGAAGCCGGTGACGACTTCATCAGTGGCGGTGCCGGCAGCGACACGCTGGTCGGCGGCAGCGGCAACGATACGCTCGTGGGCGGTTCCGGCGGCGACGTGTTCCGTGCCGACTCGGACGATGCCGGCGACGACGACCTGGTCGGCGGTTCCGGCCGCGACGACTTCTTCGTCAACGTCAGCGGCGACACGGTCGTGGGCGGATCGGGCTTCGACACCATCCACATCACGAACTACGACAGCACCGACGCCAAGACCGTTGAGGTCGATGGCGACATCACGACCTACACGTTCGAAGATGGCAGCACGGTCAGCTTCTCCAGCATCGAGCGGATCATCTTCCACGATCAGGAACAGAGCTGATTGTCGGCCTCGTCGACAGACATGTCTGGGGAGGGGCCGGCCGGCCCCTCCTTTTTTCCGCGCATCTGAGTATCGGCGGCGTTGTTGCTGCAGTTGGTGGTCCGAGCGGAACCCGGTGGTTATCCAGTCTTTGTCGGCTGCGCCAGCTTGACCACACCATGATCTATTGGAACGAACTCTATGAGAATCCGCGGCGCCTGGCATCCGACTGGGGCCACAGCAGGATTTTTGCGCCGGAAGCCTATGCGCACGTCCGAACCCGCCAGTTGGTCCCTATCGCACACACCGAAGCGCTGACACTGGCCGCCCATTTTCCGATCTGCTGGCGGTTGCAGAAGGATCGCGTCGATCTTTGCATTCTGCGCTCCCTGCTTGACGATGGCCGCGGACATGCTGCCCGGCCGACATCGGCGGCCGGCACGCTGCCCCTGGTGCTGCGCGCCTTTCCGGTCATCGCGACGGCACCGTCCGGTGGTACCGACGACATCTGGATCGACGACATCGTCGCCGACCGGCCGACCGACATCGGCGCGCCTCTTCTGATGGCTGACGGACGGCTCAGTCGCGGTGCATCGCTGCGGGTCCAGTCCGCGGCTGCGCTTCGCCAAGCCATCGATCAAAGCCGACGCTTCACCGAGGCACTTGTCGACGGCCAGCTTCTGGAACCCTGGCCACTGGATTTCGAACTCGGCCCGGATGGGCAGCGTGTCCGCATCGATGACCTCCAGGTCGTTCGTCCCGCGGCTCAGGCACACGCCGGCCTGCTGCGCTTCCTGCACGCCTTTGGAGCCGAAGCGGCGATGTTTCTTACGGCGCACCGCATCTCGCTGTTCCGGATCGCGATCCTGCTGCAGGCGGCGCGGGCTGCCATCGCCAAGGACGCGCCCTCACGCGAACTGGCGTCGATAACGTGACCTCCAATTCGCTCGATAGCGCGCTGCGCTTCGAAGCGTTGGCGGAGAAACCGACCGGCGTCTGGAGCCGCCCGCGCCAATTCCGGTTCCTCAATCGGATCGGAACCATCTCTTTGTCGGACAGCGAAATCCTGCAAAGCGCACTCTATCTGCCGCTCGCCGTGCGCGAGGATGCAGGCGCCTGCGAAGTCGTCGCCGTCGTTCATAGCGACTTTCTGGCACGTCCGCTCATTCGCGATGACGGACGATGGCTGCCGTTCTACATGCCGCTGGCGCTGCGATGCCTGCCCTTCCGTCATGCCGGTCGGGCGGACGGCGGTGCCGTCAAACTCGAGATCGCCACGGGCCTTGACGAGGCGGACGAAACCGCCGTTCTGCCGTTCACCCTCAACACCGGACGACCGCATCGGGACTTTGCCGCCACCGTGGCGCATCTGGATAGACTTGAGATCGGCAAGACGCGGCTCGCCAAAGCCGCCGCCACGCTCCTCGCCGCCGACGTGCTCGTCAAGCTCACATCGTCCAATGCACGCAAGGCGCTCGACACGCACCTGCTGGTGGTCGACCAAGACCGATTACGCAGGCTGACACCAGCGCGAACCGTGGCGCTCGCCGTGGACGGCTTCCTGGCACTGGACCTCGCCACGGCCTGCTGCTTTTCGAGTCGCCTCTGGGCCTCGCATCTCTTGCCGGAAAAAACCGCTGATGGCCACGCCGCAGCCGGCCTGCCTTCCGTTGACTACCACGCCCATGCCGTTCTGCCCGTCGACCTGAGGATTGATGACAGCTCCCTCTTCTCTTTCGAAGCCTTCGCGGAAGGTGACGATCAGTAAGGCGACCGCGGTCGACATACTCTTCGTCCACACGAACTTCCCCGGCCAGTTCAAGGCGATCGCGCACTTCCTGGCGCAACGCCCTGATGTGCGGCTGCACGCCATCGGATCGCGCACCGCCGCCGCCGCGCCGGGCGTCAACCTCACCCGCTACAGTGTCTCGGCCAATGAGATCGCGGCCAGCCATTCACTGGCACGCCGGTTCGAGATCGAATGCCGGCGTGCCGAACAGGTCATCTACGCGGCGAATGCCCTGCGCTTGAACAACGTCGAGCCCAGGTTGATTTTCGTCCATCCCGGCTGGGGTGAATCCATTCCCTTGCGTGAGCTGTTTCCACAGGCGCACATCGTGGCTTACGCCGAGTTCTTCTACCGCACGCGCGGCGCCGATCTCGGCTTCGACCCGGAATCGGGTCAGCTCGGCATCGACGGCGCCGTGCGGGTGTCGCTGCGCAATGCCTCCACCCTCCTGGCCATGGCCGACGCCGATGCGGCGATCGCGCCGACGCAATGGCAGAAGAGCCTCTTTCCGACCGAATACCACGCGAAAATCCGCCTGATCCACGACGGAATCGACACCAAGCGTCTCGCCCCGGCAGAAGCCACTTTCGTCGACCCCAACACTGGGCATGTCTTTCGCACCGGCGACGAGACCGTCACCTATGTGGCGCGCAATCTGGAGCCCTATCGCGGTTTCCACATCTTCATGCGTGCCCTGCCCCGGATCCTGCGCGATCGCCCGCATGCGCGCGTTCTGATCGCTGGCGGCGATGGCGTTTCCTACGGAACGCCACCGGATGACTACGGCAGCTGGCGGGAAAAGATGCTGGCGGAGCTGGATGGCCAGCTCGATCGCTCGCGGGTGCACATGCTGAACCATCTGCGCTACGAAGACTACGTAAACCTGCTGCGTGTCTCGCGTGTCCACACCTACCTGACCTACCCCTTCGTGCTGTCGTGGTCGATCCTGGAAGCGATGTCGCTGGGCTGTGTGCTCGTCGCTTCGGATACGGCACCGGTCACCGAGGTGATCGAAGATGGCGTCAACGGACTGCTGACTCCCTTCTTCGACCCCGATCGCCTGGCGGAGCGAATCGTCGGCGTATTGGCCAACCCACGCAAGCATGCCCACCTGGGCCGCGCTGCCCGCGCACGCACGATCGAAGCTTACGACTTCGAGCAGCAAACGTTGCCGAAATATCTCGAGATCATCCGGGACTACGCCGATCTGCCTTTGCTGCGCTGAGTCCCGACCACCACTGAAGCAGTATGGTGGTTGCTGTCGCGACAGACTCCTCGAGAGACAGAAGAAGATCGTGGCCGACAATTTCGCTGCGGTCCGTCGACGGATCGTAATAGGCCACCGGCACGCCGCAGGCCACCACGTCGTCGACGCGCGTATCGCCGGCCCCCCAGCGCCGCGACGTAAAAACGACACCGGAGATCGGCACCGGGCAGTGCGCGAGCGCGCGCCTGCGAGCCGGTTCACGCCCCAGGACGAAGATATTCTGCTGCACCATCGTCGCAAGATCGTCGTCCATGCCACCATCGACGATTATGCCGGCACGAGCATCAGCCTGGCCCAGATCGGCCGCGAGGCGGCGGATCAGATCGACATCGTCGGAAGCCGCATCCTCGCCAACGATCAACAACGCGCCGGACCTCCCTGGCAGCGCACGCCGAATGCCGGGCTCGGCGCTGGCATGCGGAAGGTCGAGAATCCGGGAGGCGCTTTCGGGCGACTGCGCCCTCAGAACGCGGGTCAGTCGTGTCGTCGCAGGAACGATCCGGTGTGCGCCGGGATGGGCCTGTCGTGCCGAAAGTGCATCGGAGATCAGCACATCGCACGCCAACCCGCGCGCTATTGCCGGCATGAGTCCAGCCGGGAGCTTGCCCGGATCCATGACGGCGAGCACGGCGATCGGCAACCGGGCAAGGTCGCGCGCCAATCCATCGGCCGAGTCGCAGCTCAGAGACACGTTCTGTGGAAAGCGCCCGGCGTGATCCCGCAGGCTGACCGTCACGCCCGTCCCCTCGTCCTGCGGTGTCGCAATGATCGTATCAAGCCCCACGGCGCGTTGTGCGTCTGCGTATCGATCGATCAACGTCGGATCGCGCTCACGGGCGGCGATCACCAGTGCAAATGGCGACCGCCTGGCCAGCAACCAGGCCCATTCCAGGCGGCCGGCCACGCTCTGCAGCGGATCTTCGCGGACGAACCGCGCCGACTCCCGTCGATACGACGGGTAGAGGCGGTCGATCTGCGCGAGGTTCTCGACGACCAGGGCCCGCTTCTCGCTCTTGAACGACCGCGAGCCAGCATGCCCGACAAAGACGTTGCCGGCACAGACATGGCGAAATCCCATGGCCCGGGCACGCAGGCAGAACTCGATGTCCTCGCCATAGCCGCGCCCGAACCGCAGCGACAATGGCCCGATCGCCTCGAGCACGGCGTGCTTCACGTAGAGGCAGAACCCGATGCCATTGGGCAGGGTAACGGGGTCGACGTCACCGAGATCGGCGGCCAGGCGATCCAACGCCGCCAGCGTTTCCGGCGACGGCAACGGATTTTCCCGGAAGCGCACCGGCAGGCTGGTGTATTCACCATTGTTCGACAACGGTGTCACCGTCGCGATGTCCTCATGAGCATGAGCAACATGGGCCAGACGGGTGCCGAGCGCCGGCGGCGGCACCGTGTCCGCGTTCAACAGGAGGGCGTCCTCGCCCGGTTCGAGCATCGCCAGCGCGCGATTGACGCTGGCGGCAAAGCCGAGATTGACCTTGTTCCTCGCCAGGACGATATCGCCCTGGCGTTCAAGGTCGTCCAGCAATGCCGCGATGCCGCGATCCGGCGTCGCGTCGTCCACAACAATAATCCGCCGGGCGATGGAGTCTTCTGGGTGAGCCAGCAGTGCCTGAAAGCACGCTGTCGTGGCCGGCAGGTCATCATAGACCGGTACGATGACGGCGACACGGCGCAGACCGACCGGCGGTGCAGCGACGATGGCGCATGTCGCTCGCCACAACGCTGGCGGTTGATCCGCTCTCCACAATTGCCGCGGCTGCAGAACGCTACTGGGCGCATCGCACGTGACGGTCACAGCGTCGGCGGCCGGTGGCCATGGCCATTCCAGAGCGGCCACATGGTCGAACACGCCGGCCATGGGATGGTCGGACCGGGCTTCGACCCCGTGACGTTCGCTGCCCTGCTTGAAAGCCAGATGGCATTCGAATGTCGGCGCACCCTGCCAGGCGATCCAGCCGCGAATACCGGTTACAGTGCTCTCGAAGCCACCTGCGACCTGAACACCTTCTGCCCGCAGAATCCGCAGGGCCTCGCGGCGTATGGTGGAGCCCTGCCCCGACCGCAGCAGCCGGCGCGCAGCCTCGCTGCGCTCACCGGGATCGGTGCTCGTCAGGCTCAAGCGATTGGCGACGGCATGACCCGGATCAATGAGCGTCGCGCCACGAATGTCGCGTCGGGCGCTTTCGTTGTCCCCGACCGCCATCCATGCCAGGGCACGCAGGACATAATCATCGGCAATGAGGCCAGACCGCAACCGCATCAGGCGCTCGGCCAGCAACCACGCAGTCCAGCCGTCCCGAGCCTCGAGGTACCGCTTGGCCTGTGCGGCAAGGCTTGCTGCATGACCTGCCGACGCCAACGACAAGCCCTCCAGGGCGCGCCGGACCGCGGACGTCGGTGGCGGCGAGATTTCGGCAGTATCCATCGGCGCTACGATGCCTTGGCGCTAGCCATCGAACGTCAATCCACCGCGCGCCAGATCAGCCAGCACGGGCGCGGGCGCGACATCCGGCATGAAAGCGACCGCCCACAGATCGAACTCGACGGCACGCTTGGTGTGAATCTCCATGAAGCCGGCCTTGAGCAGCAGCCGCCCCAGCCGCTCCGCCGTGAAGCCGGTGTGATGCCGCATGGACGTATGGCCCCGCGCCACAGAGGCGCTATGGCCATAGATCATGTCCAGCGCCGTGATCGGCCCCGCCGGCGACATGTAGGCCGGATGATCCGGCCCCTTGCGCAGCAGGATGTCAGCGACCGCTTCGAGGTCGGGACAGCGGATGAGCGCAAACCCGTCCGGCTTCAATATCCGAAAGAATTCCCTGAATGCAGTCGCCACTTCATGTGCGTGCAGGTGCTCGATGTTGTGCGACGACCACAATGCGTCATAGCTGCGCGACGGTATTGCCGACGACATGTCATGGATGGAGCAGACGATGTCGGGCTGCACCTGGGTATCGATATCGAGCCTTGTTTCCGCCCATGCTTCACCCCGGAAAACCGGATGAAGCTTACCCGGTGCATAGACACCGCAGCCTGCATGCAAAACACGTCGCCGACGAACTGCATGTACCATGTCCAACCCTCGCCGTTCGGCGTGCTGCGACTCTACGTCAAGCATCGATGAAAATCGATCGCCCATGATTCGTTGCAGGTCGTCTGGGCGTGATTTATAGTCTATTTAAGTTGACGTACTAGACCCATGATAAATTTCGGTAATGATCAATGATTGATTACACGGATTTGTAGTCTATCGAAAGAAATTGCACGAGCTGGCAACGAGAGACGGGCGAATGCCGGCCAAATTGCAGCGGACCGCCGCAAAGTTCTAGACGGGTCGAACCGACTGCCCCCGATAGGAACCCGGATGCTGGATCAGAAGCACAATCTGCTGTGGCTTGAGGTGCGGCCGTACCATGCCGCGATCGTCGCATTGACGCTGTTCAGCTTCGTCATCAGCGTGTCGAGCCTGACTCCGACCTTATTCATGCTGCAACTCTACGAACGTGTGATGCACAGTCGTAATGAACAGACGTTGCTGTTCCTGATCATCATCACATTGGGGATGCTCGCCCTGTGGACGATCCTGGAGGCCGTGCGCCTGCACGTCCTGCGTCGCATGGCCGTTTCCCTGCACAACGACGTCAGCAAGAAAGTATTCGAGGCGATCAATCGAAGGAACGACAAGTTCAGTTCCGTCGTCCGTAATACGATGCTGCAAGATATCAACGTGGTCCGGGAATTCGTCGCCGGAAACCTTCTGATCCAGCTCCTCGATCTGTGCTTCGCGCCGCTTTTCATCGTGGTGGCGTTTCTGTTCCACCCTCTGCTGGGTGTGGCCCTGCTGGTACTGGTCCTCATCGTCATCGCCCTGACCATTACCCATCAATGGCTGGTCCGTGATTCGGTCCGTGCTGCCCAGGTGAGCGGCGCCTACGCGACCGAACTTGGACGATCGATCATCGCCAACAGCGAACCGATCCGGGCGATGGGCATGCTGCCGGCCCTGGCCTCGCGCTGGCACGAGAAGCAGACGGAGATGCTGGGTTGGCAGTCGGCGGGCATGTCACGTGCCGGCCTGATCGGCGATGCGCTGCGTTTCGTCCGTCACGTCCAGGGGCCCGCCATGATGACGGTGGGTGTCCTGCTCTTCCTGGAACAGCAGGCGGGTGGCGGCATCATTTTTGCTGCGTCCGTTCTCTCCTCACGGGCCATTGCACCTGTCGATGGCGTTCTTTCGGGCTGGCGCGCCTTCTGGACCGTCCGGCTCTCGGCCAATCGGATCGACACGGTGCTGCAGGAAGCCACCAAGCACGATGACGAGCGCTTCGCCTTGCCACGGCCTGCCGGGCCACTGGTGGTGGCGCGTGCCACGGTACTGGCGCCCCAACGCGAGTCGGCGATCCTGAACGACATCTCGTTTACGGCCGAACGCAGCCGGATCCTGGGAGTCGTCGGACCCAGCGGTGCCGGCAAGTCGTCGCTCGCGAAACTGCTGGTCGGCATCTGGCGTCCGTGGCGCGGCGCCGTCTCGCTGGACGGTCACGACATGGCGCACTGGGATCCCGACGAACTGGGACGCTATCTCGGCTACGTTCCCCAGGATGTCGAACTGCTGTCCGGGACAGTGGCCGAGAACATCGGGCGCTTCCAGGACGATAACGGCCTTGATCACGAGGCCATCCTGGAAGCGGTCGAGGTTGCGGGCATCCAGGATATCGTCCGCGGCCTGCCGGACGGACTGAACACCAAACTGGGTCCGGACGGCCACGTTCTTTCCGGCGGCCAACGCCAGCGCATCGCGCTGGCACGCGCCGTTTATGGCAATCCCTGCCTTCTCGTCCTGGATGAGCCGAACTCCAACCTCGACGCCGTCGGCGAGGAGAGCCTGGCCAAGACCATGGCGCAGATGCGCGACCGCGGCGCCATCGTCATTATCGTCACGCACCGCATGAACATGATCAATTATTGCGATGACGTCCTGGTCATGAATGCCGGTGCCGTGCACGCCTATGGCGGGCGCGATCAGATCGTTGCCCGGCTGGCGAACAATCGGTCGTCGCAAAAACTCGCCGTCGTGCGTTCAGGAGCACAGTGACCATGGCGGCCGCTCCGCGCACGGAAGTCCTGACCAGCGGTCTGGCGCCGTTGCCTTCCGCCAACTGGGCCAGCATCGTCCGCCTCGGTTATATCGCGGTCTTTGTCGGCCTGGGCTTGTTCATCGCCTGGGCGGTCACGGCACGGCTTGACGGTGCCGCCGTCGCACCCGGCGTGGTTGCCGTCGAGTCGAACCGCAAGACCATCCAACACCTTGAAGGCGGCATCATTCGCGAGATCCTGGTGCGCGACGGCGATGTCGTTACCGCGGGCCAGGTCTTGTTGCGTCTCGATCCGACACGTGTCGATGCCCAGGGTGACCTCTACCGGAACCAGTTGGCGGGACTGCTCGCACAAGAGACCAGGCTCCTCGCCGAACGCGACGGTGCGCCGTCGCTGGCCTTCCCGCCTGAGGTTCTGCAACGGTCGACCGATCTGGCTGTCGCCGCGGCCATGTCGGACCAGAAGCGTCTGTTCGACACGCGCCGCGATGTACTGCAGCGCAATCTCAGTGTCGCCGAAGCGCAGATCGAGCAGATCAAGCGCGAAACCGACCAGAACGTCAGCGATCTGGCGACGGCCAGGAAGACTCTGGAGAACATTCAGCGCGAACTGGAGCCGATGCGGCAACTGCTGAAGCAGAAGCTGGTCTCGGTCAACCGTGTCATGCCGCTGGAACGCGAGAAACTGCGCCTGGAAGGCGTCATCGCCAGCGGCGAACTGCAGGCCCAGAAACTCAAGGAGCGCCTCATCGAGGCAGAGCTCAAGCGCAACCAGGTTCAGGGCGACTATCGCCAGGAGGTATCGACGCAGCTGCTGGATATCCGCCGACAGCTCAGCGATGTGCGCCAGCAGCTGGTCGTCGCCGAGGACGCGCAGCGGCGATTCGAATTGAAGGCCCCGATTGCCGGTGCCGTCCAGCAGATGCGCATCTTCACCGTCGGCGGGGTGATCAAGCCGGGCGACCCCGTGCTGGATATCGTGCCGGTCAACGACATACTCGTCATCCAGGCCAAAATCTCGCCGCTCGACATCGATCGTGTCGGTCCGGGCCTGAACGCCGAGATTCGCTTCCCGTCCTTCCGCTACTTCGGCGCCGATGTCATCCGTGGCACGCTGCGCAGCGTGTCGCGCGACCGGCTGCTGGAAGACACATCCAACCGCGACCCCTACTTTGCCGCCGAGGTCACTGTCGACCGGTCCTCGATTCCACAGGAATTCGCCAACCGACTGTCGGCGGGGATTCCGGCAGACGTCATCATCCCGACGGAGGGCCGTACCGTGATGGTCTATCTGCTGGATCCGATCCTGGAACGCTTCAACAAGAGCATGAGAGAACGGTGATGGATCATCTGCCTCCTTCGACCTCGTCAGCTCTTTCGAAAGCGCGGGATGTCGCCGCAGCGACCATGGCCACAGACTCCATCACACCCATCCGCACTGTCGGCGCTACCTACCAGACCATTCGTATGTCCTGCGTCGGCCACGCCGAATTGGACGACGTGGTGGTTGCCTACGTCAACGGCATCAAGGTGGGAGAAAACTACATCAGCGGCATCTTCCGTGCCGGGGAGATCATCGAATATCCCATCCAGTACCTGCCCTTTGTCGACCTGCCGAGCGAGATCCGGTTCGCGCGCATGCGTGATGGCGTCGAAATCGCCACTCCCTTCACACTGAAAACGCCGGCTGACGCCATCGCCCTCGTCGGACTGGGTGATGTCCGGATCGAGAGTCTTTCGATCGAGCACGGCGTCGTGCGCGGCGTTGCCGTCAATCGCGTGAACGGACTGTTGCGGCCGGAGATGTTCGCCAAGATCAACGGCGTCGTGCCGCGTGGCGTTGTCGTCGATCAGCACCGGTTGCTCGACGACGGCGGAGCATCGTTCCAATTCCACGTCCGTCTGGAACCGCAGGATCTCACCGAGAACGGCTTGACGATCGATATGTTCGTCATCGGCAAAGACGGCCCCCTGTCATCCATCGTGTACCGCCGGGCTGACCCGGATGACAGCGAACGGCGAATCATTCAGCTCGAAAGTCGCCTCGACCAAAGCCAGCAAGCGACCGGGTACCAGATCCAGGCACTCGACAACGAGATCACCGCGCGCATCGGCCTGCTGCAGGATCGGATCGACGCGTTCATCGAGTACTCGGCATCGCTGCTTTTCGATCGTGTCGCCGCAACCGACATCCAGCACGTCGCCGGCGCACCTGCGCTCGATGCCGGCAAGCAGAAAAAGATGCAGATGTTCCTGGATCTGGTGAAGTCAGGCGCCAAGACGCGCGGCGAGATGTCTGATCGACCTCATACGACGGATCGACAAGTCGTGCCACTGCGCTCCAGCGCCTTCTCGCAGGGTTGGTACGACGTCGAGCTCGACGATGGCGACGAGTATCGCTGGATGGCCAGCGAAGCGATCGTCTTCAATCCAGCACCGGAGAAAAAGGTGCTGGAAGTGCAGATCAGCGTGCTGGGGATCTACGGCGCCGAGCTGCCGATGTTGAACTGCTTTTTTGACGGCACGCCGGCCAATGTCCTGCGCGAGCGGTCCGCGGCCGGTGGCCCGCTCGTACTGCGCTTTCAGGCTCCCAAAGGTAAGTCACCGATTTCCTGCGACATGCTGCGCATCGAAAGCATGGTGAGTGCTTCACCGGCGGCCCTGGAAGGGTCGAGTGACCAGCGGCTGCTGTCCATCGCGGTGTCGCAGATCGCGTTCGTCTATCCGGCGTAAATCCACACAGCGCCTGCCGCCCGCTCGATTCAGCGGACCTCGATGATCGCGATACCGTTGGGATCGATCACGCGCGTACCGCTGGCACCGCCGCTACATTCGGCTAGCTTGCGGTGGGGACGGTCGGACGCGGACGCAGCGTAGCCGCGCAGGTCCTGCGAGAGCAGGAGACCGACCGGCTTGGGCGAGGGATTGACGGCGACGATCGCTGTCATCCGCCCTTCGCGGGTCAAGCCGAAGATCGTGTTCGACTCCAGCGGGACAACGTCGACACGGCCGGTCTGTCGCACGAGGCGGGATAGTTCCCGCCAGGCATCGAGAATGGGCCGCTGATCGCCCCGCTGGCTATAGAGTCCGTAGCTGGCCTTTCCCCACTGCTGATCGTTGAGTTCCCAATACATGAGCGGGCCGTAGCCGGCGGCAGCCAACCCCAAGGTCAGAGCCAGGGTCTTCGCTGCATAGGCTGGCTGGTTGCTCACGGCATCCGCCGCCCGCAAGTTGGCGCCGACACCGCGGTCGCGGTCCGTGGGATTGAGAAACGTCAACGCCAGTTCGCTGACCAGGATCGGCTTCTGGTAGCCCAGACGGTCAAGTTTCTGGCGTGCGTTGCGTGCTTCCTTGAGGGTATCGAGGTTGGTGCGGTCATCCCACGCATGAACGCTGATATGATCAATATCGCGCACCAGCGCCTTGGCGATCTGAGGGTCGGCCAGATAGGCCCCCAGGGATGCGATCCGCCCCACCCCCGGCCCCGCGATGCGCGGCAGTTTTACACCATGGAGCGCGGCCTGGCGCCGCGTTTCGGCCACGAGCTTCACATAGCGGGCTGGCGGGATCCGGATATTCCAGTCACCGTCGGGTTCATTGGAAAGCTCGACGACGTCGACCGGATAACCTCGCTGCTGCAGCTCGGCCAACAGCGCGACATAGAACATCGCGGTGACCGTGATGGCCGATTCCGACAGGCTTCTCTTGTCCGGCGTCGCCTTTTTTCCCTTCGACTCGGCAAGAGTCACCGGTGGTTCCCAGATGATGAAATGTGCCTCCGTGTTCGACCCGCTGAAGATCCGCTTCAAGGAAGCCACGTGCTCCTCGGACCGTTTGCCGGCCTGCTGGAATGCCGCAGAGACATACCGGCGCACGTCTTCATAGGAAGCACGATCGTCGATCGGAGGCGTACGCCGCCAATTCGGCCCCGTGGAATACCGCAACGCAGCAGGCTCGATCTCCTGCAGACGGCCGATGGTGGTGTCCATGTTCCCTTCCACCCAGATCTGCAGTCCGAGCTGGAGGCGGTGCTCCACCGGCGATGCCGCAACACGCGATACATCGCAGCATTTGACGACCTCGGCCGGGCAAGCCGGCGGCTCGGCCAGCGCCGATACACCCGGCAACAGGATCAATGCCGCAGCCGCAATCAACCTGGGAAGCTTGCTGAAGGAACTCATGGCCAACCTACTTCTGTGGCGCTGCACGTCTCTTCTGAAGACCCGACAGCGGATATCGGGCGTTCATGCGCTTCCCGAAATCCTGCTTCTGCTCCATTGCCGATCTGGTTTCGATGGTCTTGTCCAGTGACGCACGCCCAAGATCGCCGATGCGGATCCGCCCCGATTCCGACGCAGCAGCCGCATACTGGAGCGCATTGCGGTCAATCCATGTGCAATTCTTCTTCCCGGCCGGATCGTAGACATCCCAGAAAAATCGTCCCACGTCGGCCAGATAACTGAAGGCGCCCGCAAACGGTGCGAAGTAGGCACACCTCGTTGCAATCTTTGTCCATGGATACTCCAGGCGATCTCGCGGACTGCGCATGAGCGCAATGTCGGTACCGGCCAACGCCGCAAGGCCCGCCGACGGCGACTTGACAAACACCGAGTCGATACCGACGACGACGACAGGCAGCTTATAAAGGGCCAGGATCTCGGGCGCGATGAGGTAACGTACGGCGGCGTAATAGGGTTGCGGTGCGCTGAAGGCGAACGCCTCGCTCGATGTGCTGACCCGCAACCATGGCACCTGGGTCCGCAGATCAGCGAGCACGGCTGTACTTTCGTCGGTCGGATTGACGATGTGCAGGTGGACGATGACGTCGCCACAGTGATGCAATACCGATGCCATGAAGCTCGACGCCAGCACGGCAACGTCACGCCCCTCGGCGGCGCACAATATGACAAGGCGGTCATGGATCGTCGGCTTGACGGGATCGACGACAGACTGCCGGCCGCGCCATCGGAAATAGAGTTGCAGCGCACCGGACGGCCTTTGCAGGTGCGCCCTGAACGTGGCAGCGCCTTCCGCTGGTTTGACTCGTTCCACCAAGCCCGCTGAAGCCTCTCCGGCAACGACAGAAAGGGACGCCTCGGCAATATCGAGGTCGCCGCGCTCATAAGCGATGGCGCCTCGGAACAGTCCCGCCGCCGGTATCTCGATGAAGGCTGTCGCTTGGTCCAGCGCCTGTTCGATCGCCTCGACAGCGTCCTTCAGCGGCAGTCGACGGCGGTGAAACTCGCATAGAAGTTCCACTGCGGCGGATCGGATCGGCTGGGGCGCCTCGGCGTCTTGCACGAGCGTCGTTGCGCGGGTCACGGCTTCATCAAGCTGGCCCTTGTTGAAAGCCGTAATCGCCAGTTGGTACGACACCCAGCTGAAGTCGGGCGTTGCGGACAGGAACGAATGCAGCATGTCTGCCGGCAGCCACGACGTAATCGTGGCATTCCGCGGCGTCAGAGACATGGCCGCTTCGATGTTCCGCCGCGCCTCTCCGTACCGGCCGAGCCTCGCCAAGGCCAGCCCGGTGAGGCGGTGTGCACGCTCACCGTTTTTCCCGGTCGACAACACGGTGTCGGCGTTTCTGACGACGGCGTCATACTGGCCGGACATGTACAGGCCGGCAAGCGTATCCACGTTCAACGTCTGTCCCTCCTACCGGTGCCACCTTACTCAGTCGACCTCATCCAGCATGCGACGCCGCAGCCGCGTGAGGCCGCGCATTGCGTTCTCGCGCAGATGATTGCGGGTCAGCCGTGGAATGCGCGCCATGAACGGCGCCAGGCGGTCGGCGAGATTGGCATGTGTGTGATGCGCGATGAGGTCCGGCCGCTCGATGCCGCCGTACAGATTGCGAAACTTATCGGTTGTGATCATGCCGATGGCGGGAATGCCGTAGAGGGTCGACACGACACAGCCGTGAAATTTCATACTGGCGATGACATCGCAGGAACCGATTTCGCGCGTCAGCTCCCACAGGTCTTCAGACTCGACCGTGCGCATATTCTCGTACGGGAACTCCGCCAATCCGGCGATATCCGCGGCGCGGTCGGCGCCGGTGCCCAGGATGATGTTCTTGATCTCATAGCCGAGGCCCCGTGCCTTGTCGCACAGGGCCCGGACATTCTTCCATTGGATCTCCCCCGGCATCTGTTTGCGGGTGATGAGCCCAAAGACCCGTCCCTCCTTGCGTTCGAGTCCCTTCGGCAGATCGAGGGCACAGACGATATCGGCCGTCACATCGATGGGCGTCGCCGGATTGAGTTTCTGCTCGATCCACACCCGGCTCTCATGATCCCGCACATTGATGTAGCGAACGGAGGGGTGATTGAAGAATTTCGCCAGCCGCTGCACGACCTTGTCGTCAATGCCGCTCCAGGTCGGCACACCCACGCCGTGAATATAGATCGGCTTCGCGAGAAACGGATCCTCGAAATACTGGTCGGACCAGTAGTTGGCGATGACGAGATCCCCACCGCCAATCAGGATGCAGTCCAAAGAGGCAATTTTCTCTTTTATGTCGTCATTGTAATAGGGCCGTGACGGGTTATCCTGCATCGTAATGATGTCGCAGTCGTGAAAGATCTTCTCGAAGACGACCCTGAAAAGCTCATCGCCGTAGTTGCCATACCCGTAATATCCGACCAGCCCGATGCGCGCGCGGCTCATGTTGTCACCTGTGATATTGATGACCTGATCCCCTTCGATCGCCCGACGATACGCCAGTCATCGATCAATAACGAGTCACGGTCTGTTTTTCACCGTACTAGACAAACTGTCCTTCACGTCTATAATAAATGACATACCACTACATATTTCGGCCACCATTTCTTATTTCACGTGGAAATTTCTGTGACATTTTACTTCCGACTTCACTCGGCCGATGTGCCGGCTGATCTGCAACATAAAGCGGCTCTGCGATGTGCTCGGCTGATTTACCGGCCGTCTGATGTCAGGACGATGAAATCCGATGCGACGATAGTTTGGTCTCGAGTTGCGGCGATCTCGGGCACGCGGAAATCCCAGTCATGACACAAAAGCGCAAACTCGGCGTTGTCGGCTACTACCACTATGGCAACTACGGCGACGAACTGTTCCTGGACGTCTTCAATCAATATCTCGGCGACTTCGAGTTCGTGTTTTTTCAGGACGCGCTGCATCGGCCCTACTTCCACACGCCGCTGAAGGACAAGGTCCAGCAGGTCGACGCCATCCTCATCGGCGGTGGCGACCTGGTGGAGCCCAGCTACTGGACGGACCAGTACTTTGAGCCGGAGTTCCTGGCAAAGCCGGTCTATATCCACGGCGTGGGCGTACCGACCTGGGGCGGTGAAAAGCAGGCGATCGTCGCCCGCCTCGCCACATTCTTCCAGCATCCCAGTGTCAAGCATATCCATGTTCGCGACGAGCAGACCCGGCAGTGGATGATCGCCAAGCTCGGCCCGTCCTGTGACGTGCAGGTCACACCCGACATCGTCTGTGCGCTCGATATGCCCACCGTCGACCGGCCCGCCGGCGAACCTGTGTTCGGCCTGATTTCACGCAAGCAGAAGCCAGGATCGATCCAGTGGAGCAACGTTCATGCACTCTGCACGCGCGCCAAGGCCTACGGCTACCGGCTTCGCCATATCGTCCTGGCCACCGGCGTGATCGGCCGGGAGGATCGCGACGCTGTCGCGGAGTTTCCCTTCCCTGATATGGAAGTCGTGCTGTCCGAGTCGATTGCCGACCTGACCCGCGCCATCGGCGAATGCTCGGTGTTGGCCAGCATGAAGTTCCATGGCTGCGTCGTGGCGACGATGTTCGGAACGCCAGCCATCACGTTGATCACCACGGACAAGTTCCGAAACTTCTACAAGCTGATCGAACGGGAGGAGCTGATCGCCCACCACCGGCATGAAACGCTGCCCGACCGGCTGCCGCGCTACATGGCGAAGATTCCCGATGTTACCCGCGCCGCCATCAAGGCCCAGGCCCGCGACGGCTTGAGAGGGTTGGCAGAGCGCATTCGCGCCGATCTCGGCGTGAACTGAGCCTTTGCCGAGGGTATGGTGGCAAATCCATCGCTGCACAAGGACCTGAACTGGTTCACCCCCCTGCCGCCGGCGCGCAATGGCATCGCCGATTACGCGTACATGCTTCTGGAAGAGCTCAGACAGATCCGTTCCTGCGTCGTCTACTGCGATGATGTTCTGGCGACGGCACCGGCCGGAATCGAGATCCGCGACCAGGCACAGGCGTTCCGGTTTCTGTCTCCCGATTCGCCCATTCTCCACCAGATCGGCAACAATGGCGGCCACGTTTTCGTGCTGGAAGCGCTGCGTCGCCATGCTGGGGTCGTTTCCCTGCACGACCTCTGCCTGCTTTACCTCTACGAACTGTGCTCGCCGCGCCTGGAGTCGATCATGGCCGGCATGCTGTCGCAGAACCCCGCGCTGGGCGACGTCTTCGGCCGGCAGTGGAAGGAGAATCGCCTCAAGACGCAGGCCAATTACGTCCTGTTCGACATGGTCGGCGAAATACTGTCCCTGGCCGACGGTATCGTCGTCCATTCGCACTATGCGCTGAACAAACTTCGAGCCACCTACGGCACCAACGCGACATCAAAGATTGCCGTGATCCCCCATTTCGCGCCGTCGTTGAAGTACACGTCGCGATTGGATGCCAGGCGACGGCTGGGGCTACCGGCCGACGAAACCATCGTCCTGACATCGGGCTTCGCGACGCGCGCGAAGCGCTTCGATTGGCTGATCGATGCCCTCGAGGTGTTGCTGCAGCGGGGTATCCCGTTTCGCTGGATCCATGCTGGCGAGGAACGCCCGGCAGAGTTCCCGCTGCGGGAAATCCTCGAGCGGCACCCGCTGCTGCGCCAGGTGTCGACGATCACCGGGTATGTCAGCGAAAGCGATCTCGATGCCTACATCGTCGCGGCGGACATCGTGGTCAACCTGCGTTTCCCGTCGGTCGGCGAGAGCTCCGGAACGCTGGCACGCGCCTTCTCCGCCGGCCGCTGCTGCATTGTCAACGACACGGCGGCCTACACCGAAATTCCCCGAGAAGCGGCGGTCCATATCCCGATTTTTGATACCGTCCCCGCGCTGATACGGGCCATGGAGGCGCTTCTCCGTGACACTGCCTTGCGCGCCCTGTTCGGCGAACGGGCTCAGCACTACGCACGCAACGCGCTCTCACTGAGGACGGTCGCACGTCAGTATTCGGATGTCGTCGATGCTGTTCATCGTCCCCGGCCGATGCGCGCCACCCCGTCGCCGCGGCGATCACCCAAGGGTCAACCTTCCTCGCGGGCAACGGTGGCCAGGGTGGAAATCGACAAGGCTGCCCAACTGGACGCATCCGAGCTACGGCGACGGATATCCGGCATCGACGGCGCGTTTGAAGCCATTCTATGGTTCGATTCGGCCGATGACGTCGCGCGCTACAGCCTGGATGCACCGGGTTTGCTGCAGGGTGCCTTTGGCCCCCATGTCACCATCGAAACCGTGCGCTTCCTTCCACGGCCGTCCGGACGTAACTGGAGCAGCGATCGCGCTGACGGCAGCGACGCCGTGGGCCTCTCGATCCTCGGACGAGCCCACGGATGGCGACCATGACCATGGATGTGAAACGCGCGGCCGCTGTCGGCGTACGATCGCGCATTGCACCCAAGACCATGGCCGCGCTGTTCGCAGCGCTTCGGGCCGGCATTGGAAAGTTCTCCGTCATCGATGCCAGCCTACCGATCGGCCAATGCGCCGGCCTCGACAGAGAAGCGATTTTCGGTTGCGGCAACGATCTGGCACCCACAGCGCGCCAGTTCCTGGAACGCTTTCGACAAGCCGGCGGTCATCGGGACATCTATTTGGCGTCGCCCAGCCGGCCATTGCCGTCAACCTGGGCGAGTCTGTTCGATTCCATTGATCGGTTGCGCAAAGTCGTAGTCTTCGCCGACTCGCTTGACCAGGCTGAAGCCATCCTTGACCTCATCGACAGCAGCCGGTCACTGGTGATCCGCGTATCGCGGACTCGCTCGATCATTACACGTCCGGCAATGGTGGCTTGGCTGGAGGGTCGGCGGGTTATCGCGCTGGTCGCGCCCGGCATTTGCTTCTGGTGGGTGATACCAACGACCGATTTCGACACCGTCTGCGCCGCGCTCCCACTGGAACCCGCCCCCGAAAAGCGCGCCAAGAGCGCCCCGCCAACCCACGCGGCGCGGCGCCCGGACGCAACGTTCACACTGGCGGTACAAACGGCCCCACCGCCGACGACAGGGCTGGTGGCGAGCGCGCTGGTTCACGATGGCGGGTACCGCAGCGAGAACGAAGGTGACTATTCGTGGATCTGGACCGGTCCCTCGAATCACTTCCGTATTCTGCTGACAGGCACGCCCGACACGCCGGTCAAACTCAACATCTCTGTCATCAAGACGGAGGATCCCCGTAATCTGGCGGAGCTGCGCGTGCTCGTTGATGGTCGGCACACACCCCATCGCCTCGATCCCTGGTCAAATCTCAGCGGCAAGGTGTCCGTCGATCTCGGCGCGCCGGCCAAGGACATGACGGTCCTGTCGCTTGTCTGTCCCCACATGGTGCCCGATGGCGCGGGCCATCGCCTTCTCGGTCTGTGTATCGACAAAATCGAGATGATCTCGTGATGTCCCCCCTCAAGATCCTGGTCGTCTCGCCGATTCCGTCGCATCCGGCCGTTCAGGGCAATTCCGTCCGGATCCAGGCCTTCGGCCTTGAGCTCAAGAGGCGCGGCGTCAGGGCAGATTTCCTCTATTACGGCATGGAGGGCCTCTCCAAGGAGCAAGCCGAAGTCATGATCGGCTTCTGGCATCGCTTCTTTTTCGTCCGCTCGCAGCCATTGGCGCGCCCGACGTTCGCCCAGTCATGGGGCATTGATGATTGGTGCGCGGACCAGCTCTGCGACACCGTCAAGGACCTCGTATCGGTGCACCAGTATGACGCGGTCATCGTCAACTACGTGTGGATGTCGAAGGTTCTTGCCGGCTTCGACGGGCCGTTGAAGCTGATCGATACCCATGACCTGTTCGGTGATCGGCACCTCACGGCGGAAGAACAGAGCCTCGAGCCGCGCTGGTTCTTTACGACAATCGATCAGGAGCATCGGGGTTTCGAACGCGCCAACGTGGTGATCGGCATCCAGCAGCGCGAATCGGAGCAGATTCAAAAGAGATTCTCCGGCCCGGTCGTTACTGTCGGGCATCCGGTCGAACTAGGCTTTCTGAGGCGGCCACACACTGAACATCCCAGTTTCACGTTCGGCTACCTCGGCAGTGGCAATCCGTGGAATGTGCGTTCCGTCCTCGCGATTGATTCCGCGCTCGCCCAGGAGCGCGTCGCGCGATGGGCCTTGGCCGGCACTATTTCCCGTCGCCGCCTGACGCTGCAGTCGCATCCCTTCCTTCTCGGTGTCGTCGAGCAGGTCGAGCGCTTCTACGACGTGGTCGAATGCGTGCTCAACCCGATGCTGGGTGGTACCGGTCTCAAGATCAAGACGATCGAGGCGATTGCTTTCGGCAAACCCGTGATCGGAACCCGCGATGCGTTCGAAGGCTTGCGCACCGAACATGCGTTCCACCAGCTGGATACGATCGACGACATGATTGACGCCATGAAGGCGTACACGGCGTCTGGCGCGCTGCGCGAAGAGCTGGTGCTGTCATCGCGAGCGTTGTTCGTGCGCTACATGGCGGAGGTCACCCGGAGCTATGATGACCTTGTGTCCCTGATCCGGAAGCATCGCCAAGGCAGCCCGCCGCACCAGCCACCTGAGCCGATGCCAGCCCAGCCTTCGGGCCGGCTCCTGCACCGGCTTCAGTCAACCGCCCATCCGGCAGGAACAGTCAGCTAGCGGGGGTCATCATACGCTTGCGCACGACGGTACTGGACGACCTGCAAACCCGAGCCGGTGTGCGTCGCGCGCGCGTGCGCGCTCTCGACATACTGATGACTGATGACACGTTGCGGGCATCCTACCTGCTGACGTCAGGCGGCAACCCCTCGCCGCCACCTCTGGATGAGAATGGCGCCAGTCAGTTCCTTCTCTGGTTTGCCCTCGAGGGGCGTCATCAGTATCAGCAGGTCACCTTTTCGCCGGCCTACATCGCGTTCCTGGCAGCACCGGAGCCACCGTTCTTGACGCGACTGGCTGCTTACGTTCACAGGCGGCGCGCCGATGGCGCCGCACCGCCTGACGGGAGCGTCGACGACTTTCACGCCTGGTACTATGTCAGCGGTGTTCACCAGTTACGCCTCACCCTCCTGCTCACCGCGCGCGAGCGCAGCTTCTTGATGGAGGACCATAACCGCCGTGCGCAACGATCGAAGCCAATGTCACGCTGGGACTTCTTTCGCTTTCTTGCGCAACGCGAGGCGGACACACGAGGCTTTCGCCACGCGCCACCCGATGAACGCGATGCCGCGGCATGGCTGTCCGAGAATCGCGGTGGGAACACTGTTCCATGGCACTGCCCACCACCATCGGAAGACCGCTCCGGCCTTCCCGGTATCAACGTCATCGGATCCGCCGACGGAGTCTCAGGCATCGGCGAAGACGCCCGTGCTCTGACCGAAGTCTTGCTGAAGGCTGGCGTTCAGCAGTCGGTGTTCAACGTCCGTTATCCAGCCGAGATCGTGACGACTGACAAATCCGGACGAGAGACGTACTTCAGCGACAGGCCTGTCTACCCCATCAATGTCTTCTGTCTGCCCGCGTTCGAAACGGCGCGCCTCAAGCTGGCTCACGGCGCAAATCTCTTTGCGGGCCGCCACAACATTGGATACTGGCCATGGGAGCTCACGAGCCTGCCGCCGACCTGGCGGTTCGCCTTCGATCTGGTCGATGAGATCTGGGCCTCGAGTCACTTTCTGTTGGACGTCTTCCAGCGCCTGACATCCAAGCCGGTCATGCTCATGCCGCCGCACGTCGCCGTGCCCGAGGTTGTCCCCTTCGACCGTGAGCGCTTCGGACTGTCGGCAACTGACGTCATCTTCCTTTGCATGTTCGACTTCAACTCCTACGTCGCGCGCAAGAATCCGGCGGCGGCGATCGAAGCCTTCCGCCTGGCATTCCCATCACGCGCCGGCGATGAACGGCTGCTGATCAAGACGATCAACGGGCATGCCAACCCGGAAGCGCTCCATGATCTGCAGCGACAGGTCGCGGATGACGATCGCATCGTCCTGATCGACGGCAGTTTCGCCCGCGGCGAAGTCTGTGGCCTGGTGCAGGATGCCGATTGCTATGTTTCGCTGCATCGTTCCGAAGGCTTCGGCCGCATCCTGGCGGAGGCGATGCTGCTGGGAACACCCGTCATCGCCACGGACTGGTCTGGAAATACGTCATTCCTGGATTCAACCACCGGCTTCCCAGTTTCCTGCACACTGCGCAGTGTGCGATCGGATGAGTACGTCTATGCCGAAGGCAGTGTGTGGGCCGAGCCGTCGGCGGACGATGCGGCGCAGAAGATGCGGCGCATCACGCGCGATCCACGTGCCGTTGCGGCGGTAACCGCAAAAGCACGACGAACCATGCAGCAACACTATGGACTGGCAACGGCTGCGTCCCGCATCGATGACTGGCTGACCGGTTTCGTGGCTAGGACACGGCAGCTTTGAGTTCCCGGGCACGGCGGATCGCCTCGGCAGCGCCAATCACCTTCTCGGCGACCGTCAACCGTAGAATTTCACTGACATCGTCCAGGTGCTCTTTGGGACAAAGAACCGTGTAGTAGACTTGTTTGTCCTGCCAGTTGGCCCGCGTGATACGAGCGCCAAGAATGTCGAGCGGCACCAATTCGGCCCCGGACAGAACGCCAAAGTAGTCGTCGATCGTGTACTGGTAGTTCTCGGCTGCCTTGTCGCGCCCGTCCTCGAACACAATGACAGGACGGTCTCGCTTGATCAGCTCCAGGCTGCCTTTGATGACGTCGAGTTCGCCGCCCTCGACATCGATCTTGATGAAGCGGATCCGTACATCCCGTGGAATGCGATCATCCAGGCGCATCAGCGGTACCCGGATCTTCTCAATGACCGCGTCGGCGGGTGGCGAGCGCAGCTTCAGTCCGCTGAGTGGCGTGTAGTTCTTGATATTGAAGAACTCGGCAACACCGGTCGTGGAACCCAGCGCGGCGACGATGAATTCGACCTGTCCAACGCCCTCGCGTCGAGCGCGATCGACCAGGGCGGCATTGAGTTCACTGATGGGCTCAAAAGCGTACACCTTGCCAGTGTTACCGACGGCGGCGGCCATGGGAAAGCTGTGAAAGCCCTTGTTGGCGCCGACATCGATGCAGGCATCGCCCGGTTCCAGAATCGCCATATAGAGCTGCTGGATGATCTTCTCATACAGGAATGCGCCATCGTGGCCGCTGATCCATGTCCGGTATTTCTTGTACAGAGCGGCGCGCGCCCGCTCCAGTCCGCCGTCCCATTCTGCCGTTTTCTCTGCGTGGCGATCGGAGGGAGTCATCGTGCGCTCTCCACCTGTACCGCGAGCGGACTGGATCACGATCCGAGCTGTCGCCCGGATCGTGATCTGCGACAACGCGACCAGCGCCTCAGGCGGCGCTGTCGAATGCCTCCTTGTTCAGTCGGGCACGCACCGCCTGCAGCGCCGGCCCGCTGTAGACGGTCTTGAAGCGACGAACATAGTCGCCATTCGAGCCTTTGGCCGCTTCATCCTCGCGGCCGTAGCGTGCGACATACTCGTTCCAGTTCGAGAACATCCGGCGATTGCCGTGGTTCACGTACGTCTCCGTCGGCGCGCCATTGGTCCAGACGACATCCGGACCGTCCAGCTCGACATGGAAGTAGTCGACCGTCTCGAGGCTGCTGATCGGGCTGATCGTGTCACCGTTGGTCAGGAAACGTGCCGGGATGAGCGCATTGTCCAGGTACAGCGCATGCTCCGGCGACACGATGAGATCCGCCGTCGGCGTCCCATCGCCCAGCGCGCCGGCCCGGATGCGGATCGGTGCGACCTTGGGGTTACGCTCGATGAAGGCCCGCGCGTAGCTGCGCCGGCCGATCCAGCGGATCTGCCGGATCGTGCCATCGATCGACAGGACCTTGTCGCCGATGGCCAGCGTTTCGACAGGAACGTCGCCATCGGGTGTGCGAACCATGGTTCCGCGCACGACGCACGGGATGATCGCCGACTCGAGTTCTTCGGGTGTCACGCCGGCCACTGTGATCTGCGTGCCGTCCTCGCCCGTCACCAGCGTGTCGTTGCCGACCTGCGTCAGGGTAAAATTGCCGAAGCCGCTCAAATCCAGGCGATCGCCATCGGGGTCAAACCCCACGATGGTGTCGTGACCATTTCCCGTCGCTGCAGCGGCGGCGAATGCGGCCGACGATGACTGGCTTGTGAAGACGAACCGGTCGTCACCGGACCCACCGTCGAGGACATCGTCACCGGCGCCGCCCTCGATGACATCGTCACCAGCGCCGCCTCTCAGCACATCATCGCCAGCGCCGCCGCGCAGCACGTCATCGCCGGCGCCACCACGCAACACATCGTCACCGGCACCGCCAGCCAGGACGTCGTCACCAGAGCCGCCGACGAGAACATCATCGCCGGAACCGCCGTTGATTTCGTCGTCGCCGGAACCGCCGCTCAATTCATCGTCGCCGGAGCCGCCGCCGATCACATCATCGCCGGAACCGCCCCGGATCACATCGTCGCCAGCACCACCACGCAGAACGTCGTCACCCGAACCGCCGCGGATCACGTCATCGCCGGCGCCACCACGAACGTCATCGTCGCCCGCACCGGCCCAGACCTCATCGTCACCCGCGCCGCTGCGGATGACGTCATCGCCGGCGCCGCCGATGATGATATCGTCACCGGCACCACCTCTTATTTCATCATCACCGCCCGTCCCTCTGAGCGTATCGTCAGTGGGCGTTCCGTTCAGACTGGCCATGTGGAACCTCGTGCAGAAAAAATAAATGATGAGTCACATTGCTCCGCCGTTTGTAACGGCGCGATGACGCAAGTTTCTGCGCTGTTTGGGAGGATGAAAGGGGACCGCGTAGTGCACTTTCATTTATTGCATGTAATCTCCCCGCAATCACTGTGACGATCGAGTAGTCCTCGCCAAATGAATTACGCAATATTGCAGGAAGGCGCACTAATATTTGCGAGCATAGCAAACCGATGCTGCATTGTCGACGAAACTGCGTATCGCATGCTCGTTTTTCGCGTGCACACGCGCGCTGATTTTAACCGTTTTGTCTTACGCCTTTGCGCACGGTGATCGACCAACAAACGTCATCGCTTGTACATGCGATTCGTCACCGAATTGACACAGCATCGCGCCTGCTGTCGCTTTTCATGCGGCGCGATTTTTGGAAGTCGTCTTGCGGATCACATTGCCGGCGGCAGCATCGAGAATCCACGTGCGAAAAGCGGCAACCTTCGCCTGCTCATGGCTGGCTTCCGGGTAGACGAGATAGTAAGCGAAGGCTTCCAGCAGAGTGACTTTCGCTAGTCTCACGAGTCGCTTGTCGGCGAGATCGAGAGCCACCATCGCCGCCGGCAACAGGCCGGCACCCTGCCCCGTCAGTACGGCTTGCAGCAGCAGGCTCGAATCGTCGAACGCGGGTCCACGGGGCGCGCCGATGTCATCGATCCCCTGCGCTTGAAACCACAGATGCCATCCCTTGCGCTCGGCATCATGGACATGCGGCCATCGCGTCAAATCATCCGGGGAGGCTGGCATCCCGTACTGCGCAATCAGATCCGGTGCCGCGACCGGCACGACCTCGACGGCGACAACGCGTTCGCTGCGCAGGCCCGGATAACGACCTAGCCCGTGGCGCACGGCGACATCCACGCCGTCGCGTGCAAAATCCACCAGCGCATTGCTGCTCACGACCTGCAGGTCGATATCGGGATGAACCTTCTGGAACGATCTCAGCCGCGGCACGAGCCAGGCGGAGGCGAAGAACGGCGTCACGCTCACCGTCAGGACACCGGTATCGGCAGACATGGCAAGGCGCCGTGAGGCCTCGCTGATCTGCCGGAACGCGTTGCGGATCGGCGGCAGATACCCCTGCCCCGCGTCAGTCAGGAAGATGCCGCGATTGACGCGCTGAAACAGCTTGATCCCGAGATGCAGTTCAAGCGCCTTCAGCATCTGGCTCACGGCCCCCGGCGTCACGCACAGCTCCTCGGCCGCGTTCTTGACCGACAGATGGCGCGCCGTGGCCTCGAAGGCACGCAGAGCGTTCAGCGGCGGCAAGCGATGGCTGCTCATTTAGATTTCCTAAGCTGAAATGGCCAGATCATCTGGTTTGCGGATCATGCCGACACGACACACCTTAGCGCCTATTCGGGAACCAGCGCCGTCATCAATAAATCACGTCGAACAATATCGGATAAGGTGAACTTACGTGAACGGCATCGATCTGCACTACCTCGACATCGCTGCTCTCGCGGCCCGCATCCGGGCAGGCTCGATTTCACCTGTGGCTGCCACACGCGCCCAGCTTGATCGCATTGCCGCCGCCGACGGCGCGCTCGGCAGCTACGCGGGGGTGATGGCCGATACGGCGATGGCGCAGGCACAGGCCGCAGCAACGGAGATCGCCGCCGGCCGGTACCGTGGACCGCTGCATGGCGTGCCGGTCGCGGTCAAGGACCTGTGTTGGACCAGCGGTTATCCGACCACCGCCGGCATGGCGATCCACAAGGACCACTGCCCCGACGAGGATGCGACGGTGGTGCGTCGCCTGGCGGACGCCGGCGCGGTGTTGCTGGGCAAACTGCAACTCACGGAAGGCGCCTATTCCGACCATCATCCCTCCGTGGTGCCGCCGAAGAACCCGTGGCATGCCGCGTACTGGCCGGGCATTTCATCCAGCGGCCCCGGCGCGGCAACCGCAGCAGGTCTATGCTACGGCGCACTGGCCTCGGACACCGGCGGCTCCATCCGCTGGCCTTCGGCCGCCAACGGTATCACGGGCTTGAAGCCGAGTTGGGGCCGCGTCAGCCGTCACGGCGTGTTCGAGCTCGCGGCGTCGCTGGATCATGTCGGGCCGATGGCCCGCAGCGCGATCGACGCAGGCATCATGCTGGGTGCCATCGCCGGCAGTGATCCACGTGATCCGACCGCGCTGCGCGATCCGGTACCGGACTATGTGGCAATGACAGAACGCGGTGCGCGGGGATTGCGCATCGGTGTCGACGCCAGATGGAACACCCATGATGTCGACACGACAACCCAGGCGGTGTTGGCGGAGGCGGCGGCAGTCTTTCGTCACCAGGGCGCCACCATCGTCGATGTCGATTTTCCCGATGTGACGCAAGCCATCCTGGACTGGGTGCCGCAATGCGCCGTCGAGACCGCGGTTGCGCACGCGTCCACTTACCCATCGCGGAAAAGTGCCTACGGTCCCGTCCTGGCATCCGTCATCGAGGCCGGGCATGCGCTGAGCGGCATCGACTATCAGAAGATTCTGCTGCGGCGCATGGACCTGCGGGGTCGTGTTGCTGCCCTGTTCGACACGATCGACCTGCTGCTGACGCCGGTGCATCCGTTTGCGCCCCCGACGCTCGCGATGATCCGCACCCTGGGCGAGCAGCCCGAGCTCATCGTCAAGCTCCAGCGTTACACCTGCCCGTTCAACATGACCGGCCATCCGACGATCACGCTGCCGGGCGGCTTTACGACGGAAGGCCTGCCGGTCGCCTTTCAACTCGTGGCCGGACATCTGGGCGAAGCCATGCTTGTTCGCGCCGGCGCTGCCTTCCAGGGCGCGACATCCTGGCACCGCCGTCACCCTGCCATCTGACATCACCCACGGGCCACGAGGAGAGACCGCGATGCATCCCCCCATTTCGACCGAGGAGACGTGCTACCGAAAGCGCGTCCAGGTGCTGGATACGGACATGGCGTATGTCGATGTCGGAGAAGGCGATCCGATCGTCTTCCTGCACGGCAACCCGACGCCCTCGTATCTGTGGCGCAACATCATCCCCTATCTGCTGCCGTTGGGTCGCTGCCTGGCCCCCGATTTCGTCGGCATGGGTAACTCGGGCGCCGCGCCCAACGGCTCATATCGTTTCGTGGATCATCAACGCTATCTCGATGCCTGGTTCGAGGTGATGGGGCTGAAAAAGAATATCATACTGGTCGTTCATGACTGGGGATCGGCATTGGGGTTCGCCTGGGCGCATCGCCATCCTGACCGCATCAAAGCGCTGGTCTACATGGAAGGAATCGTGCGGCCGTTCCTGTCCTGGGACGAATGGCCTGAAGCCACGCGCGGTTTCTTCCAGGCACAGCGGTCGCGCGACGGCGAGAACTTGATCCTGCAGAAGAACCTCTTCATCGAATACCTGTTGCCGCTGCGCGGCATTTCCCCTGACGCGATGGAGATCTACCGCCGGCACTACAGGAACCCCGGCCCGCAACGCCAACCGATGCTGACCTGGTCGCGGGAACTGCCGATCGCCGGCCAACCCGAGGACGTCGTGCGGATCGTCGAGTCGTACGCACGCTGGCTCAGCACCAGCCCGATCCCCAAGCTGTTCATCAATGGCGATCCGTCCGGTTTCTTGATCGGCGCCCAGCGCGAATTCTGCCGCGCCTGGCCCAATCAGCAGGAGATCACCGTCAAGGGCGCGCACTTCCTGCAGGAAGACGCACCGGCCGAGGTCGGCGACGCAACCGCACGCTTCGTGGCGAAGGTTCTCGCCGGACAGATCGCGCCTCTGCCCCCTGGCAAACCATGAACGCGGCCACATTCCAGGCCGAGCAGGCGGGCAGCCTGCCCGGTCTGCTGGGGTTCGAGTGGGTCGATGCGCGCCCGGGATTCGTGCGCGGACGGGTCACGGTTTCGCGCCAGCATCTGGCGCCGACCGGCTACCTTCATGCCGCCACGGTCGTTGCCCTGGCCGACACGGCGTGCGGTTTCGGCTGCCTCGGTGCCTTGCCCGAAGGCGCGTCCGGCTTCACGACCGCCGAGCTCAAAGCCAACTTCATCGGCACCGTCCGCGCCGGCGGCGTGACCTGCGATGCGTACCTTGCCCACGCCGGACGCTCGACCCAGGTCTGGGATGCCATGGTGAAAGAGGAACGCAGCGGCAAGACCATCGCCTTGTTCCGTTGCACCCAGATCATTCTCTACCCGCGCTAGTCGTGCGTTTCGCCCGAGAGCGGCGTCGCCCGCATCGATGGCCGGGCATCGAAGGCATCGAACCATGCGGCCAACCGCGGTCGGCCGTCACGAAACGACGGCAGTTCGCGGAATTCGAGCCACCCCAGCATCGTCGCCAGCGCGACGTGGCCAATATGGATCGCCGGACTGATGTCCAGCGTCCGTTCGAGCCAGTCATAGCTCGCGATAAGCTTTGCCGTGTACCCATCGCGCAGCGGCGGAAAGCGCAGCGCCTCCGGCCGGCGCACTGTCTCCCAGCGCACGGCGATTCCAGCGTCGCCCAGCCCCTGCGCCACCGCCTGGATGCGCAGCGCCTGCCAGCGCGCCTCACCATCGGGCGGAACAAGCTTCCGCCCATCATGCAAGGTGTCGAGATAGGCACAGATGACATCGGAGTCGAAGATCGGCGTCAGGCCCGGACGGATGAGGACCGGGACCTTGCCCAGGGGGTTCTCGGCGAACACTGCCTCGTTGCGGCGCGTCGGGCTGGTTTCGTGATGCACGACCTCCAGCCGATCGGCGATCCCGACTTCATGCGCGAAGACCAGCGCCTTGCGGGCGTAGGGCGAGTGCGTTTGATAGAGAAGCTTCATGGTTCTCCCCGGAGATTCACCTCGGTGGAAGGACACAGGGGCCACCGCCCCAGCTCGACGTGCCTACCCTCGCCGTACAGGCTGCGCACGAGAACGAACTCTCGCACCCTCCAGCCAATGGTCTCGATGCGCTGTTCGGTGATGGGTCGGTGGCCATACAACACGGTCACGTGCGGCGTGTAGTGCGGCTGCACATAGGGACCGAGCCCGACCTTTTCCATAGCCTCGCCCAGCAACCGATACAGCATCATCACGCCGGCGAGCCCGTCGTCGCCGCGCAGTACAAGCGGCATACGATCCGGCCGCGTCAGGAAGCTCTCCAAACGATCGAAGGCAACATCGAACGGGGGCATCGCAACCGCTTCGCCGGCACGCTGTGCAGCGAAGAGCACGCCGGGACGCGGCTGGCGTTCTCGCCCCAGGAAATGCAGCGTCGCGTGCAGGCATTCCGGTGTAATCGGACGTCCTCTCAACCGATGGCGACGTTTCTCCCGCTCGGCCATCCGTCTGATCTCCGACGCAATCTCCATCTCCGGCTTGAGCGCGAAGTACACACCATCGGGACGACTCGGCTTGTCCTCGAGACCTGGGATCCAAGGCTGATGTGACATGGTTGACCTCACAGCGGTGCCGCGCTGGCGCAACGGAAGAATGTTGGACTTGACTTCCGTCACTTTATGTTCTTCTTTTGTTCTTGTCATTCAGATCTGTTGCGGCAGGCCGAACGGGAGGTCGGGATGGAGACGACAGCCACCATCCTCCATGCCGACCTCGATGCCTTCTATGCCTCGGTCGAGCAGCTGCTCGACCCGTCGCTGCGCGGAAAGCCGATCGCCGTCGGCGGCGGAGTCGTGCTGGCGGCGTCTTATGAGGCCAAGGCGTTTGGCGTGCGCGGCGGCATGCCGGGACGGCGGGCGCGCGAGCTTTGTCCGCAGCTCACCTTTGTCGGCGGCCATTTCGACGAGTACCAGCGGCTGGGAGAAGCCGCCATCGCCGTGCTCGGTGACTTCACGCCGCTCGTGGAACGGATCTCCATCGACGAGGCGTTTGCTGACGTGGCGGGCTGTACGCACCTCTTCGGATCGCCAGCAGACATCGCAGCGACGATCCGGCGACGGGTGCGCACCGAGTTGGGCCTGCCGATTTCCGTTGGCGTCGCGCGCACCAAGCATCTCGCCAAGATTGCATCACAGGTTGCCAAGCCCGATGGGCTTGTCGTCGTCGATCCCGCGACCGAGCTGAACTTCCTGCATGACCTGCCCGTCGACCTGATGTGGGGCGTGGGTCCGGTGACCAAGGCGCGCCTGGCCGAGAGCGGCGTGCTGACGATCGGTCAACTGGCACGCATCCCAGGACGGTCTCTCCATCGATTGCTGGGCCCAGCCGCCGGCGAGAAATTGACAGCGCTGGCATGGAACCGCGACCCACGCGAGATCAAGACGCACCATCGCGCCGGGTCGGCTGGCGCGCAGTCAGCCCTGGGCATGAAGCCCGCCGATGAGCACACCTTTCAGCCGACCCTGCGCTATCTCGCGGACAGGGTCGCCACGCGACTGCGCGCCAAATCACGCCCCGGGCGCACGGTGACAGTCCGCGTTCGTTTCGCCGACCTGCGTTCGGTGACACGCTCGATCACGCTCGATGCACCGGTCTCGGCAACGGCAATCCTTGCCGAGATCGCCGAGACCTTGGTGCGCACGATCCTGGATCAGTATCCGCTGGAGAAGACGATCTCGCTGCTGGCGATCTCCGTATCTCATCTCGATGAGCACGCCGAGACGCAGCTCGACCTGCCGCTGGGGCTCGCTGACGAGCCACGCCGCCCTGGAAGCCGCCAAGGCCTGGCACGTTGGGCCGCCGACCGCGCCATCGACAAGGTCCGCGCGCGCTTCGGATGGAACGCCGTTGGCTACGGGTCCGTGGCATTGGGCATCGCCCGGTCGGTTCCCGATGCCTTCCGCGAACTGGCCGAGAAGGAGCTGTGAGAGGACCAGCGTCTGCCGGCCGCGGAATTTGCCCTGCTCTGCCAAGCAAGTCCTCGGTTCACCCGTCAGCGGACCGCTACCCACATATTGAAGTGCGTTGTTAGGGTCGTAGCCCGTGATCCCCCGTGCGACGGTCCTGCCGACGGCGGTCAGCACCACAGCGGATACGAGGCCTCGCAGGATAACCCGTCGCCCCTCAAGTCAGGCGCTCTTCGCGGCCGCGCACGAGCTGCGATAGCGCCACCGCCACGATCAGGGCTGCACCGTAGAAGAGGTCCTGAACGTAGGTCGAGACACCGAGGATCGACAGGCCGGTGATTCCGGTGACCAGGAAGTAGACCGCGACCACCGACCCGATGGCATTGAACCGACCAGGCACGATACTTGTCGCGCCGAGAAAGGCGGCGGCGAACGCCGGCAGGAGATACGTCAATCCCGAACTGGGATCGGCAGCGCCCGTGGTGCCGGCATAGAGGATACCGGCCACGCCACCGAGGCCCGCCGATGCGACCAGCGCGGCGAACCTCACCCGGTCCACTTTGATACCGGACAAGCGGGCGACCTCGCGGCCCCGTCCGACGAAGAGCAGACGCTGCCCGATCGCCGTGTGGCCGAAGACGTACCAGATCACCAAGGCGACAATCAGGGCATAGTAGAACGCCAGCGGAATACCGAACAGGCGTGTGGCGATGACGGCCGTGATAAGCTTCGAATCGATGCCGCTGATCGTCTGCGAATCGGAGAACCACAGCGTGACGCCGTGGATGAAGGTCCCCATGCCCAACGTCACGATCAGGGAGTGAATACGGAAATAAAGAATGATGGCTGCGTTCGCCGCGCCCACCAGCAGCCCGACCAGCAACGCGGTCAGGATCGCCGCTTCGATCGGCCAACCATGCGTGACATTGAGAACCGCGACCAGCATGGAGCACGTGGTCAATACGCTGGCGACCGACAGATCGTAATCGCCGGCCGTGAGCGGGATGATCAGGCTGAGCGTGACCACGACCAGCACCGCCTGGGAGCCGAAAATCGTCGAGAAATTGGCCCAGGAGAGGAATACCTCCGGGCGGATGGCGCCGAAGATGGCGATGACGGCAAGCCAGGCCACGATAAGGCCGTAGCGCTCGCCGCGGTCGATCCAGACCTGGCCGGTTCTCTCTTCCCGCGCCGCGCGGTCTGTGTCCCGCCGCCTGGCCGACGTCATCGTCACGAAACGCTCCCGGTGGTGTCGCCAAACGAGGCATAGCAGAGTTCCGCGATCGCCGGCTTGGAGATGGCATCGCCCTCGAGGCTGGCGACGATCCTGCCGCGCGACAGCACGATCACCCGATCGCAGATCGCGGCGAGTTGCTCGTGGTCGGAGCTGGCGCACAGCACCGCTGTACCGTTTTCACTCATGCGCCGGATGACCCCGAAAATCTGCTCGCGGGCGCCAATGTCGACTCCCTGCGTCGGCTCGTCCAGCAGGATCAACTTGGGATCGATCTGGAACCACTTGGCCAGCACGACCTTCTGCTGATTGCCACCCGACAGGTGCGCCATTAGGCGCGACGGATCGCGCGGCCGCACATCGAACGTCTCGGCAAGATCGCGCGCGATGCGGTTCATGCCGCTCTCCGAGATCGCCCAGCCGCCGTGCCGCCGTTTCAGCACCGGCAGGCTGGCGTTCGCCGCCACCGAGAGCGTGCCGACGACGGCATCGTTCTGGCGATCGCCGGGAACGAGGACGACACCGGCCGCGATCGCCGCATCCGGTGTCAGGCGTGCCAGATCAAGCACTACACCATCGATCGAGAGCCGCCCGCCGCTGGCGCGCACCGAGCTGTAGGCCAGATGCACGATCTCGTCGTAGCCGGATCCGATCAGTCCTGTCAGGCCGACGATCTCGCCGCGGCGAACGGCGATCGACACGTCGTCGACAATCCCACCGCGCATGCCATCGATGCGGACCGCATCGCCCCCCAAGTTGCGCTTCGGCGCGCGCATGGCCTCGAGATCGACAGCACGGCCGACAATCGTGCGCACGATATCGGCCTTGTTCGTCCCCGCCGTCGCCATGGTGCCCGCGACCCTGCCATCGCGCAGGACGGTGATCCGGTCGGTGATGTCCATGACTTCGTCGATATCATGCGAGACAAAGAGCACGCTGGCGCCTTCGCTGACCAGAGTGCGCACCAGTTGGAACAGCTTCTGCACGTCGGCGGCAGGCAGGAACGGCGTCGGTTCATCGAGCACCAGCAGCCGGGTGCCCGTACCCGGCTGTCTGCTCAGCTGATCAAACGCGCGCACGATCGCCAGCTGCGCGCGTTCGACGGATGTCAGCGTCTCGACCGCGGCCAAAGGATCCAACGTCATCCCGAAGCGGGCAAACAGTGCATTCGCACGCTCGGCCTGCCGAGCCCAGGCGATGCGCCAGCGCCGTGCGACGGCGTGCTCGCCGATCAGCAGGTTCTCCAGCACGCTCATCGACGGCACCAGCCCCAGGTGCTGGTGCACGAAGCTGATGCCTAGGCGCTGGAAGTCTCCTGGCCGCAACGGCAAAGAAACCTCATGTCCGTTGATCCATAGCCGCGCACCGGGGTCTGGCGCGTGAAATCCGGCCAGGACCTTGATCAGCGTCGATTTTCCGGAACCGTTCTGCCCCAGCAGGCCATGCACTTCGCGTGCGCCGACGACAAGACTGACGTCATCCAGCGCCTTGCTGCCGCCGAACCGCTTCGACAGATGGGATATCTCAAGCACCGGTGTGGTGTCGGGTCGCGACGCCACACCGGACGCGAGGGCCGCATTCACTGAAGCTTCCACAGCTTGCGGAAACCTGCGACGTATTCGTCGCCGTAGCCTTTGGAATCGACCGGCGGGGTGCCGGCGGTTGCGGCATTCGACTTGTCGAAGACGAGGAACGGGATCTTGGGATCCTTGATCTCGCCCAGTCCGCACAGGCGGCGCATGTGTGAATCAAGCACGCCGTGCGCGATCCAATCGAGGTTCTCACCGATATCCAATTCGACCTGGCCGCTTTGCACCAGGCCGATGACGAATGGCGTGCCATTGAACGTGCCGATGGGAATGCGGCCAGCCTTGCCCGTGATCGTCAGCGCCGGCAGGACGAACTGCGCCATGGAATCATAGATCGGCACGATGGCGTTGATCGAGGGATCCGCCAGCAAGGCGGATTGAACCGCCGGCTGTATCTTCGTCGCCCACTCCGACACCGGCGCATCGATCACCGTGTACTTGCAGCCGGTACAGTTCTTGGCGAAGACCTCCTTGAGGCCGTCCATCATCGAATCGGTCGACAGCGCGCCGCTGACAATGAGGACCAACGCATTGGTCTTGCCGTTGGTGCGGCCCAAGGCCCACCACGCCAGCAATTCGCCGGCCCGCTTGTAGTTGATCGGCACGACGCCATCGGCACCGCCGGGCACCGCCTGCTCAAACCCGGTGAGGTGCGATGCGACGACCTTGGAACCGGCGGCCCTGGCGGCCTTGATCTGCGGCTCGACGGCGCGCGGATCGGCGCCGGCCAGCATCTCGATCAGGTCGAACTTGTTCGATGCGCCATAGTTCAATCCCTGCACCCACTGGGACACCTGCCCCTGGTTCTCCCAGACCTGGAAGTGGAAGCCGATGTCCTTGGCAAGGCGCGCCATCGCCTTGTTGATGGTCGACAGGAACGGAATCGCGCTCGATGCCGGCACGCTCAGGATCTTCTTGCCGGCCATGCAAGCCTTGGCATCGAAGGGTGCGCCCGGCGCCTCGAACTTGGGAATGGTGCGATACTGGGCGAGTTCCGCCTCGGCCTTCTTCACAAGGTCATCGGCAACGGCCGTGCCGGCGATCCCGGTGCAGATCGCAGCCCCCAGAACGCTTCGTTTCAGGACAGACCAGATCATCATTGTTCCCCCCTGCAATGCGCCATCCCGCGTGTCCACATCATGTATACATAGTTCATTTCTTACAATCGAGAATCATCCGCCCTGGCTGTCCGGTTTGCGTTGCCTGGATTGTCGGCACCGTGCGCCGATAAACTGTGCAGGTGCAGCCACACGCAGCATGCGAGTGAGTGGGCAAGCACCTCATCCAGAGCGCGATCCGGTACCGGATCCGCCGTATCGGCAGCGTGACCGATGTCTATCTATTTGTGAATTATGAATCCATGTTACGGTTGTGAGGAGCGAGACAGGAGACATTGATGCAAACGATCGGCGTGGACGTCGGCGGCACTTTCACGGACCTGGTGTTCTGTGATCTGAAGACCGGCACGCTGGCGATCCACAAGGTGTCGACCACGCCGCATGATCCTTCCGAAGGCGTGCTGACCGGCATCCGCGAACTGTGCCAGCAGAACAGCATCGATCCCGGTGGCATCCGCTACGTCTTTCACGGCACCACGACGGCCACCAATGCCGTTCTCGAGAACAAAGGCGCCAAGGCCGGCATCATCACCAATCACGGCTTCCGCGACATTGTGCATATCGGCCGCCACCAGCGCGTCGAGCACTACTCGATCATGCAGGAGCTGCCCTGGCAGTCGCGCCCCCTGGTCCAGCGACGCTACCGCAAGACCGTCGGTGGACGCCTGGCGCCACCGACGGGGCACGAACTGGAACCGCTGGACGAAGACGCCGTGCGCCGCGCCGCGCAGGAACTGAAGGCCGAAGGTGTCGAGGCCGTCGCCATCTGCTTCCTGTTCTCCTACCTCAATCCGTCGCACGAGCTGCGCGCCAAGGCGATCGTCACGGAAGTGATGCCCGACGCCTTCGTCACCACATCGTCATTCCTGTCGCCACAGTTCCGCGAGTTCGAGCGGTTCACCACAGCGTCGCTGGCGGCCTTCATCGGACCCAAGGTCGGACGCTACATCGACCACCTCGACGGCGCCCTGCACGACAGCGGCATCTCAGGCGACCTGCGCATCATGGCGTCCAACGGCGGCGTCGCCACGCCCACCATGGTGACGGAGAAGCCGGCGCTGACGCTGCTGTCGGGCCTGGTCGCCGGCGTCCTCGGCGGCGCATGGGTCGGCGAGCTTGCCGGCCGCCGCCGGCTGATCACGTTCGACATCGGCGGTACCAGCGCCGACATCGGCATCGTCATCGACGGCACCTTCGCCGAGACCGACTCGCGCTCGACGTCGATCGCGGGCTTCCCACTGCTGATGCCGATGCTGGACATCCATACCATCGGCGCCGGCGGCGGCTCGATCGCCTATGTCGATCGCGGCGGCGCCTTCCGCGTCGGCCCGCAAAGCGCCGGCGCAGTGCCGGGACCGGCGGCCTACGGCCGTGGCGGCGACCGCCCCACCGTGACGGACGCCAACCTGGTCCTCGGACGCCTCGATCCTGACGATTTCCTGGGTGGCAGCATGGCGCTCGATGTCGATGCCGCCCGCCGTGTCATCGGCACGCTGGCAACCGAGCTGGGCCTGCCGCTCAATGACGCCGCCGAAGGTGTGCTGACCATCCTCAATGCCAATATGGCCAACGCCATCCGCTCGCGCACCGTCCAGAAAGGCATCGACCCGCGCGGCTTCGCACTGGTGGCGTTCGGTGGCGCCGGTCCCCTGCACGGCGCCGAGGTGGCGGCGATGTTGGGCATCCCCGAGGTCATCGTGCCACCCCATCCCGGCATCACGTCGGCCGTGGGGCTGCTCACGACCGATCTCAAGTACGACACCATCCGCACGCAGTTCCAGGTCTCCGATGCGGTCGATCTCGACCGGCTCAACCGCGACTGCCGCGATATGCAGGCCGAGCTCGCCGCGCAGTTCGAGGCTGACAAGATCCCGGCGCAGGACGTGACCTACCGGCGCGTCGGCGACCTGCGCTATGTCGGCCAGGGCTATGAGCTCAAGATCCCGCTGCCCGACGGCACGATCGATGCGGCAGGCCTGGCACGGATCTGGGCTGCCTTCCACAAGGCTCATGCGGCCGAATACGGCCACGCCTTCGAAGCGAGCCCGATCGAGATCGTGAACATCCGCGTCAGCGGCGCCGGCGTCATGCCCAAGCTGGCGCGGCCACCAACTCCATCCGGCGGCTCGCTGGAGGCGGCCCACCTGCGCACCAGCCCCTGCGTCTTCCGCGTCGATGGTGTGCTGAAGAGCTTCGAGACGCCGGTCTACCAGCGTGCGAAACTCCCGGTGCAGCAGCGCTTCGACGGACCGGCGATCATCCTGCAGAAGGACAGCACGACGGTCGTGCCGCCCCGCACGGCGGCGATCGTCGATGACACAGGCAACATCATCATCACGCTGGGAGAGCCGGCATGAACGTCCACACTGCCCTTCGTCCGAAGACGGATGCCAAGACGCGGATCGATCCGGTAACGGCTGCCGTCATCCACGGCGCCCTGGAGAACATCGCGATCGAGATGGGCCACAAGCTCATGCGCATGAGCTACTCCTCGATCATTCGCGAGTCGGAGGATTTCGGCGCCGCGCTGACCGACGCCGAGGGCCGGCAGCTCTGCGAATGCAAGATGTCGACGCCGCTGCAGTCGGGGCCGATCCCCGGCTACATCCGCGGCATCCTCAGGATCATGGCGGCGCGCGGCGAGACGCTGAAGCCGGGCGACGTCATCATGCACAACGACCCTTACAACGGCGCCAGCCACGGACCCGATGTCGGATTCTGCGTGCCGGTGTTTCTTGACGGCGCCCTCATCGGCTTCTCGGTCACGACCGCGCATCACCTCGATATCGGCGCCTTGTCACCCGGCAGCTGCGGCATCGTCGATGCCGTCGACACCTATGCCGAAGGCCTGCAGTTCAAGGCGATCAAGGTGGTATCCGAAGGCCGCCGCAACGATGCGGTCTGGCACATGCTGCGCGACAATATCCGCGCTTCCGACCTGGTGGTCGGTGACATGGAGGCCCAGATCAAGGCGGCGGAGATCGGCGCCGGCCGCTACCTGGCGCTGGTGCAGCAATACGGACTGGCCACCGTCAACGCGGCCTATGAAGACCTGATGGATTACTCCGAGCGGCTGATGCGCGATGCGATCCGCGCCTTGCCCGACGGCGACTACACCGCCACAACCTACTTCGACGGCTACCTCGACGATCCCGACCCGGCCCGGCGCGAGCTGCCGATCACGGCCACGATCCGGGTGCGCGGCGACAGCCTGGTGGTCGACCTGACCGGCACCGCGCCGCAACTCCCCGACAAGCCCATCAACATGCCGCTCGAAGGCACGGTCGATTGCGCGGTGTGGCTCACCATCCGTTCGATCCTGCTGGACAGCGTCACCTACGGCAACATCCCACAGAATTCGGGCCTGACGCGGCCGATCGAGATCATCGCACCCAAGGGATGCCTGGCGAATCCCATCTTCCCGGCACCCGTGATCGCCCGCTTCTGCCCGGGCAATGCGCTAGCCGACACGGTGATGAAGGCGCTGGCGCAGGCCGTGCCGACGCAGGTCTCGGCCGGCATCGGCAATCTGCGCGTGATCGCCTTTTCCGGCCTGAATGAAGGCAAGCACTGGGTGCACATGGAAATCCTCGAGGGCAGCTACGGCGGCCGCCATGGCCTCGACGGCATGGACGCGGTCGACACGCTCTACGCCAACACCCGCAACAATCCGATCGAGGATATCGAATCGCACCTGCCGATCCGTGTCGACCGCTACGAGCTGCGCGACAACACGGCGTCGGCGGGCCAATGGCGCGGCGGCATCGGGACCGTGCGCCAGTTCACCTGCCTGGCCGACGGCGGTTTCTCGATCGAGGGCGACGGCCACCGCTTTCGCCCCTGGGGCTTCGACGGCGGCACCGACGGCCAGACGGCATCGCTCACCCTGATCGACAAGGCGGGCAAACAGACGCCGCTGGTTTCCAAAGTGCCCTACCACAAGGTCAAGGCCGGCGATCACCTGATCTCCTTCGGCCCCTGCGGCGGCGGTTACGGCGATCCGCTGAAGCGCGATCCCGAGGCGGTGCTGTTCGACGTGCTGGAAGGCTACATCTCGTCCGAGCAGGCTAAGGCCGAGTATGGCGTGGTGCTGAACGGCAAGGTGCTGGACACGGCCGCCACGACGGCGGAACGCGCGCGTCGGGTTTGATATTTTTTCGGACCGCGGGCGTCCACGCCCGCATTCGCTCGAAGCGAAAGCGTAGAGCGAACAGTCGGCGCTTGCGCGCCGATGCGGGCGTGGACGCCCGCGGTCCGAAAAAGACAGTCACGCGTCGAGGAACTCCTTCCAGCGGCGCACCAGGTAGGTGTGCTCGTCCATGAAGGTGTTCCACACGCGCACGGTGGACATCCGTTCCATGTGAGCGCCGCCCTCGCGCGTCTCGCCTGGCGCGATGCAGACCTGTCCGAAGGGGTCGCACAGCGGCTTCTCGGCGGGCCGCCCCTCGTACCAGTACGCCCATTCCTCCGGCGCAAGATGGCGGCGTACGCGGTCCGGGAAGGTCGCGTAGTAGCCTTGGCGCGCGAGGCAGGCGCTCGGCCAGCCGCCGTGCCACCAGTTGAGGTAGGCGTAAGCCGCTTCCAGGACATCGCCGTCGGCTGCGGCGGAAATGCAGAGATCGGCGTGCCAGCCGCGGCTGCCTTCACGCGGTGTGGCGATGCAGACGGGCAAGCCCTGCCCCTTCAACCGGGTCAATGCCGGCCACAGCATGCTCTGCACGACCACGCCGCCGCGCTGCATCAGCCGGGCGGCATCCTCGTAGTTGATCCAGGTGCCCCTGAAATGGCCGATCTTCTTCTTGCGGATCAGCAGGTCAGCGACGTGGTCGATCTCCTCGATCGACAGGTTGCCGATATCCTCGAACACCACGCCTTCCGCGGCCTCGACCGCCAGCGCGGCCTCGATGATGCCCAGCACGGGGTGCGCCGTGATGGCGGAACGACCATGCCAGCGGCTATCGAGCAGCCAGCCCCAACTCTCGGATTGCTGGTCCTGTGGTTCGCGGATGGACCGCAGATAGCCGAACGCATCAACGCCATGGATGGACGGCAGCATGGAAATACGATTCGACGGCGTGTGGCCGAGCTTGCCGTCCTTCTGCAGAAACAGCTTGTCGAAGACCGTGGCCAGCGCGCGACCACTGCCGACGGAGGCCATGGCCTTGATCTCGGCGCCGTGCGTGATGCGATCGAGGTCGATTGCCTGAACGGCGCGCGCCGTCCAGATCAGATCGATCGTGTGCCACTGGTGATAGACGTCGAAGCTGTCGGGACGCGTGACGGCCCGCTGCAAGCCTTCGATGCCGTCGATCAGCTCGAAGTCGATATCGACATCGAGATCCTGTCGGGCTTGCGCCTGGATCGGTGGCGGCAGGATCTCGCTGCGCCCCACGACCCGGAGCCTGGGCTCGCCTTTCCTGTGACGACGCTGCCGCATCAGTGGACACGGATCAGGTAGGGCGCGATCTCCGGCGCGCTGAACACCGACAGCACCTTCAGCCGCGCCCGGGCGCGCTGGTGGTCGGCATCCAGATGATAGCGCAGCGCGGTCTCGGTGCCGGCGCCGTCACCCAGGATCACGTGGTCCAGCACCAGCCGATGCTCCATCAGCATCTCGGTCTCATCGTGCACACCGATATAGGTGCCGAACAGCCGGTTGACGACCAGCGACAGCTGCGAGAGGCGCGCTGCGTCAGCCAGCCGCCGGTTGCGGACCGGCTCCAGGCAGCCCGTGTGCAGATCGGTCTCGAGGAAGTCGATCGTCGTCTGGGAGACGGCCGTGCGGTTGTCCAGCGCCTGGCGCACGCGCTCACGCATCTGGGAGAGCTGGGCGGCATCGAGGTGCGGGATGGCGGCACTGAGCGCGCTGGGTTCCAGCAGGCGGCTGACAGCGTGCGCATCATCGAGCATGCGCGCGCTCAAGGGGCCGGCGATCCAGTGCGACGAGCGGTCCTTGCTGATCAGCGCACGGTCCTGCATGCGCGAGAGCACGTCGCGGATGACGGTGCGGCTGACCGAAAAATGGTCGCCCAGGCCGGCCTCCGAGATCTGATAAGTGCCGAAGGGCATGCAGTTCAGGATGTCGCTTTCCACGGTCTGGAAGATCCGCTCCCAGGTCGCCTGCGGGGATGGCGGTGAGAGCGGCCCGGAAAGGTCGAGATCCAGCGCATGCAGGTTGAGCCGCACCGGTTCGACACCATCGCGCGCGGCGCCGACGACATAACCCGACTTGCGGGAGTAGCGCAGCCGCCCTTCCCGCTCCAGGCGCGCCAGCGCCCGCTTGACCGGCGGCCGGCTGACCCCCAGCCGGTCGGCGACCGCGGCGGTGATCAGACGGGTCCCAACCGGCAGGCGACCGCCGTCGATGTTGGCGGCCAGAAGGTCGCGGATCACTTCGTAGTACGGTCTGTTCGTCGCCAACGACGGCCGCTCCATCATGCGCCCTGCACGGCCAGCACCAGCTTGCCCGCCACCTGGCGCGAGCCGAGGCGCGCGTACATATCGGCGACGCGCTCGAAAGGAAAGACTTCTTCGATCGGCACCTTCAACGTGCCCGCTGCGATGGCGTTAACCACCGCATCGACGCCGGCACGCCACTGCGCCGAGGCAAAATCGCTGTGGCCGAGATGAAAGCGCGTGAAGGTGAGTGACTTGGGCACCAGCCGCTCCCACAGATTGGTGAACGGCTTGCCTTCCGCCTCGCCGACACTGACGATATGCCCCAGCGTGCGGATGGCAGCAAAGCTGCGGTCGAGAATGCTGGCGCCGGTCGAATCGACGATCTTGTCGACGCCGCGGCCGCCAGTCTGCGCCATCACCGCCGCGACGAAGTCCTCCTGCTCGCGGTTGATCACCCGTGAAGCGCCATATTCCAGCGCGCGCCGCTCCTTGCCTGTCGTGCCGACAGTGCCAATGACACGCGCGCCGGCCATCACCGCGAGTTGCGTTACGTAGAGGCCCAGTCCGCCGCCCACGGCATGGACCAGCATCGTCTGGCCGGCGGGCGTGGTGCTGACGGTATGGAGGATGTGCCAGGCCGTCAGCGCCTGGATCGGAAACGCAGCACCGACATCCAGGCCGATCCCATCGGGCAGCCGGATCAGCCGCTCGGCCGACACGACGCAGCGTTCGGCGAAACCGCCGGCCCCCTCGGAGAACGCCGCCACGCGATCACCGATCCGGACGCCGGACACGTCCGGCCCTACTGCCGTGACCCGGCCGGCGATCTCCAGCCCGGCCACGATCGGATAGCCCTTCGGATGCGGGTAGGTGCCCTTGTGCATCATCGTGTCGGCGAAGTTGCAGCCGCCAAACGCCACGGCCACCACCACCTCACCCGCTCCGGCCGTCGGCTCGGGCGTGTCAGCCACGACGAGATCCTCGGCCCGGCCACCGGGAGACTTCAGAAGAATTGCGCGCACGGTCGACTCACAGATCCATTCGGCACAGCGTCGCGATGACACCGCCGCGCGTGAGAATACCGCGCCCAGCCGGCTTTGCCAGCGATCAGAGTCTCTCCGGGCCAGTCAGGCGTGCAGAACGCCTTGCGGATGCCGCCAGATCCTCTTTCAGCTGCGATACGCGATCGTCACCTTGGCTGCGGCCGCTCGCGCGACTTCGCGGGCGTGGTCGATGTCGCCCTTCTTGGCGAGCGCCAGCGCCACACCCATGCGACGGTAGGGTCGCGTCGTCGGCTTGTTGAAGATGCGGACATCGACATCGATATCCGGGCTTGGCGACTGCAGCGCCGCATCGAGGCCCTGAACCGTGAAATCCTGCGCATCGCGGTCGGCGAGGATGACAGCAGACGCGCTGGGGCCATGTTGCCTGATGGACGGAATGGGCAGACCCAGCACCGCACGGGCGTGCAGGTCGAACTCGGTCAGGTTCTGCGAGATCAGCGTCACCATGCCCGTGTCATGCGGCCGCGGCGAGAGTTCGGAGAAGATGACATCCTCGCCGACGACGAAGAACTCGACGCCGAACAGGCCATAGCCGCCGAGGTTGTCGACGACGGCTTTCGCCTGCTGCTGTGCCGCCGCAATGGCCTTGGCCGACATGAGGGCGGGCTGCCAGCTTTCCTGGTAGTCGCCCCGCTCCTGCCGGTGCCCGATGGGGTCGCAGAAGATGACGCCGGTGCGAGTGCGGATGGTAAGCAGCGTGATCTCATAGTCGAAAGCGACAAACGCCTCGACGATCACCCGCTTGCGATCGCCCCGCATGCCGGCGACGGCGTAATCCCACGCGGCATCGACGCCATCGGCGTTGCGCACCGTGCTCTGGCCCTTGCCGGAGGAGGACATCACGGGTTTCACGACGCAGGGAATGCCGACCTTGGCCACGGCGGCGCGCATCTCCTCCAACGTCTCGGCGTACAGATAGTGGGAGGTCGGCAAACCGAGTTCAGTAGCCGCCACATCGCGGATGCGGTCGCGATTCATGGTCATCAGCGTCGCGCGTGCCGACGGCACGACATTGAAGCCGCGATCCTCGTAGTCCTTCAGCACCTCGGTGCGGATCGCCTCGACCTCCGGCACGATGAAATCCGGCTTGTGCCGGTCGATGACAGCCCCTAGCGCCGCACCATCGAGCATGGAAAAGACCTCAGCCTCATCGGCGACCTGCATGGCCGGCGCCCCGGCATAGCTGTCACAGGCAATGACATGAGCCCCTAGCCGCTTCGCGGAGATCACAAATTCGCGGCCAAGCTCTCCCGAACCCAGCAACAGGATTTTGGCGATGGCAGTCATCGTGCGCACATTCCCCTTCAAACCCATGAGCGACGCTCCCGACGACTTGTAGTCGGTCAAAGGCAGAGTTGTCGCGCGATATCATTTGTGATAAATGCCCGCCCGACTATTGAAGGCGAATGGCTAATGTCTCGCATTGAACATCTACCCGCGGTGCCCCCGGCGACGGCTTCAGCCGGCGCTGACGCCCTATATTCGACCGAGACCTAGCTTCGTCTCCCACAGGGAGGCGGTCGCCTCCTGCTGCGTCAGATGACCCTGGATGGCACCGCCTCCGGGGTTTTTTGTTGCGCGCACGGTGGCGCGCTTTCTGGAAGGAACGGGCCATGGCCCACGCATCGATGATCACTGCAATGCATGACGCCTCTGCCGCGCTGCGTGACGCCGCGGCGTGGGCCATCGCATTTCTGAGGCATCCCTGAGCGACATCGCCCGGGAACCACTGACGGAACCCGGCACCGAACACAGGCTCACCGGGTTCACCCGGTGGGCCTTTTTCTTTTTGGGGTCGCCCTGCGGCCCTTCGTCGAATTGGCGCGCCAATGCCAATGCCACGCGAGCCCGGTCTGGCCAATCTGGTTCGCGTGGCGCCTTAGGCTGGAGAAGACAATGCCTATGACTACGCAGATGGATACCAAGATCCACGTCAATGTCGGGACGATCGGCCATGTCGATCATGGCAAGACCACGCTGACCTCCGTCATCACACGGATCCAGGCAGCGCGGCTTGGCGGGCAGGCGCTGTCATACGATCAGATCGACAAGGCACCGGAAGAGAAGGCTCGCGGGATCACCATCAACACCAGTCATGTGGAATATGAGTCGGCGCGCCGGCACTACGCCCACATCGACTGCCCGGGTCACGCCGATTACGTGAAGAACATGATCACCGGCGCCTCGCAGATGGATGGCGCGATCCTGCTCGTCGACGCCACCGATGGCGCCGCGAAGCAGACGATCGAGCATGTCCTGCTCGCGCGGCAGGTGAACGTGCGGCACATGGTCGTGTTCGTGAACAAGATGGACATGGTCGCGCCCGCCGATCGCGCCGACATGAAGGCGCTCATCGAGCTGGAGACCGGCGAGCTGCTGGCCACGCACGGCTATGTGGGATCGCCGTTCATCTTCGGCAGCGCGCTGGAAGCGGCCCAAGCGGTCGACCGCGACGATCTCTCCGATCCTGCGGTACAGGCGATCATCGATCTGGTGGCGGCGCTGGATGCTCATATCCCGGATCCTGTCCGGGACTATGCCAGCCCGTTCCTGATGCCGATCGAGGGCGTCCACACCATCCCGGGCCGCGGCACGGTCGTTTCCGGCCGGGTCGAGCGCGGCGTGCTCAAGGTGGGTGATGTGGTCGAGATCGTCGGCTTCGACAACGACGGCGCCGCCGTGACCGTGACCGGCACCCAGTCCTTTCGCAAGGACGTGGCCGAGGTGCGGGCCGGCATGAATGTCGGCCTTCTCTTGCGCGGCCTCAAGCGCGACGCGGTCGCGCGCGGGCAGGTACTGAGCGTGCCGGGCGCGATCAAGGCGCGCAGCCGGGGCAAGGCGCAGATCTTCGTCCTGACCAAGGACGAAGGCGGTCGTCACACGCCGTTTGCGAGCGGCTACCGCCCGCAATTCTTCTTCGGCGTGACGGACGTGACGGGCGTCATCCTCACCGACGGCGAGACCACGGTCTCGCCGGGCGATCAGGCCGAGATCAGCTTCGAGCTGAACCGGCCCGTGGGGATCGAGCCGGGTGTCCGCTTCGTGTTCCGTGAAGGCGGCAAGACCGTCGGCGCGGGATTGGTGACCGACGTGACCGGCTGACGGCGCCACTGACCTGAAAGGCCCGGCCTTGGGACCCCCGAGGCCGGGTCTCGTATCATCGCCGATCACCGCTACGCCGGGAGCGTCAGGTGGGCGGCATTGAGAACGAAGAACCCCAACAATCCCCACGCCGCCAGCAGCAGCTGAGTCAGGAGCAGGCCTTCCTGCTTGATCCAGAAGCCGGAGTCGGTTGCGTACCAACAACGGCGAGGCGCTCCTGCTTACTGCGATCAAGGGATTGGGCCTTGTCGGCCTGCCGCGCTTTATCAGCGCCGATGCTGTTGCTGCCGGCCGACTCGTGACGGTCCTCGATGATTTTCCCATGCCGGCGGCCACCCTCTCGGCACTCTTCCCGCCACGCCGCCGGCTGACGGGTCGCGTCCGCATCGTCGTCGAGCACCTTGCCAAGCATGTCCGCTCGCAGATGCCCTCGGCGACTGTCGCGGCCGACTGTTGCTGCGTGACCAGCGAACGCACCGGCCCTTGACGCTTCAGGCCGGTGGCATCTTCTCGAACGTCGGCAGGGACGGATCGACAGAGTCCCATGCATGGCCGCGAACGGTGTACATCACCATCTGCGGCTTGAAGCGGCCAGGATCGTCGAGGCTCGCGGCATGCACGGCGATCAGGCCGGGCATGGCGGCATTCGTGATGTAGAGTGGCGAGCCGCAGGTCGGGCAAAAAGCGCGCGTTTTTACGTTGCCGCTATCGCCCACGAGATCCCAGCGCGTTGGATCGCCGGTCAGCTTAACGCCAGCACCCTGGAAGGCCAGGTAGGATCCATGCCCGGTGCCACTCTTGTGCTGGCAGTCGCGGCATTGGCAATGAACCGACACCACTGGTTCGCCGTCGATTTCATAGCGGTTCGCGCCGCAGGCGCACCCGCCGGTATAGGCCTCGCTCATATGCTTTCTCCCCTCACGTCCAAGATGTCGGTCATTCCGAGCGCAGCGCGGAACCTTTCGGCCGCGCATCATCCCTCAGCCGCTGGGTAGATCGCCCGCCGCGCCCGGGATGGCGGAGTCGGTTCCCGTCGCCGCGATGTCACCGAGGCGTCGCACGACGGTCTTCCAGCCATTGCTCATGATCTCGAAAGCGCCGTCGTTCCTGGGCCTGACGAAGCCGGAATGGACCAGGCGAACGCGCGTGCCGTTGTCGACCTTTGCGAGAGTCCACGTGACGATCGTGTCCAGCGGCGCACCGTATCCGACGTTTTCCGCGTGACCGCCTTTCCAGGCATAGACGAAACGTTCGTTCGGTTTCGTCTCCAATACCTGGCAGTGGATGACGCCGTCCCAGGCGCCGCCCGGCTTCGTCTGGAATGTGAAACGCTTGCCCGCGACAGGCTCGAACCCGGTCGGCGCCATCAGCCACCGCGCGATCAGGTCGCCGGTCGTCAGTGCCTTCCAGATCGTCTCAGGCGCATGCGGCAGGACCTCGTCCACGACGATGGCGTGCGTCTCGATCTGCTGTCCTTCGGTCTTCATGGGTCAATCTCTTTCAGGAGAACTCTCAGGTTGGCGAACCGCTTGCGCCAGAACACGCCGTAGTGGTTCATCCAGTCGACCAGCGGCGCGAGGCCTTCGGGCTGGGCGCGGTAGTAGACATTGCGGCCTTCAGGACGCTCGGCGACCAGGCCGGCCTGCTTCAACGTCTTGAGGTGCTGGGAAACAGCACCCTGCGTCACACCACTGCCCCGCGTCAGCTCGATCACGCTGATCTCGTCGGCGCTCGAGATCCGCTCGAACACGGCGCGCCGTGTGGGATCCGCAAGCGCACGCATCACGACGTCAATGGCAGCGGCTTCATGCATGGCGATTAATTAGCTCACGCTAATCAATTAGTCAATACTAATTAATTTGCAGTTCGGCCAGCGTGAGGTCCGCGTCGGTCATATGTCTTCAATCGTGGCGCAGATGGGTGGAAGCACATCGCGTCCTGCAATCGCGGTACGCCGCGCGTGCGGTTTGAATCGTCCGGCAGCAGCGCATCGATCGGATGTCATGCGGGACATGCTATGAGAAAGAACAGCGCACATTCCGGGAGAACGACGCGATGAAACCCATCCTCAACCTCGAGGACGTCCAGTTCGACGATGTGGAAGAGAATGGCCGCTACACGTCGAGCCGTGGCCAGATCAGCGATCACATCGGTGCCCAGCGGCTCGGCTACAACCTGACGGTCCTACCCGCCGGCAAAGCCCAATGCCCCTTCCACTGCCATCATGGCGAAGAGGAAATGTTCTTCATCCTGGAGGGAGAGGGCGAGTTGCGGTTCGGCAACCAGCGCTACCCGATCCGCAAGCACGACGTGATTGCATGTCCTCCCGGTGGCCCCGACGTGGCGCATCAGATCATCAACACCGGTACGACCACGATGCGCTACCTGGCACTCTCGACGCTTGTCGATGTCGAAACGTGCGAATATCCGGATTCCCAGAAAGTCTCCATCGTGGCGGGCAAGCGCGGTCAGCGCGTGCTTCGCAAGCTGTTTCGCGCCGAGAACACCGTCGACTACTACGACCGCGAAGAAAACTGACGGAAAGGCACGCGTGGAAACCAGGATCACGACTCGTGCTAGGGTATCCGACATGACCACATATGCCGACTACCAACCGCTCACCTTCCATGACGCCAGCCGCCGCTTTGCAGACGGCAGCGACAGTCCGCGCGCTTACCTCGAGCGTTGCCTTGAGACCATCGCGCGGCGCGAGCCGGTGGTGAAGGCGCTCACCGCCATGAACGAGGCCGCTGCGCGCGCCGCCGCCGACGCGAGCGCCGGACGCTGGAAGGCCGGCAAGCCCTTGTCTTCGATTGATGGCATGCCCGTCGCCATCAAGGATCTGCTCGAGACCAGGGACATGCCCACCGAGATGGGCTGTGCGGCGATGAAGGGCAACTTTCCCAAGCGCGATAACGCCGCGGTCTGGGCGCTGCGCCAGGCGGGCGCGGTGATCCTCGCCAAGACGGTGACGGCGGAACTGGGCGGTTCGCATCCGGGCCCCACCACCAACCCCTTTGATCCCAAGCGTACCCCAGGCGGCTCGTCGTCGGGCTCGGCCGCGGCCGTGGGCGCCAACATGGTGCCGGTGGCGATCGGAACCCAGGTCGGCGGCTCGATCATCCGGCCGGCCGCCTATTGCGGGAACGTGGCACTCAAGCCCACGCAGGGCGGCATCAACCGCGGCGAACGGCTCGCCACCAGCCAGAGCACGCACGGCCCGCACGCCGGCTGCCTCGAGGATATGTGGCAGGTCGCGATCGAGATAGCCAAGCGTTGCGGCGGCGACCGCGGCACGCTCGGCCTGATGGGCCCTGACTCGCTGCCCGCCGCAGCCAAGCCCAACCGGCTGATCGTGCTTGAAACCGAAGGCTGGCCCGACGTCGATGCGGCGACCAGGGCGGGCTTCGCGCAGGTGCTGCGCCAGCTCGAAGCAGCCGGCGTCACCCTGATCCGTCGCACCGATCATCCGTTCATTGAAGCCCTGGAGCGCGCGATCGCCAACGGGCGTGCCGTTTGCAACGGCATCACCAGCTGGGAGAACCGCTGGTACCAGCGCGGCATGCTCGACGCTGCGCCCGATGGCCTCAGCGACCGTGCCAAGGCAACATTGGCGAAGGCCGAGGCGATGACGCCCGACGACTATCGCACCCATCTGCTCGCCCGCCAGCAGGCACAGCTGGCGCACGTCGCCGCGGCGTCCCTGGCCGACGCTGCGATCACCCTCGCCTGCCCCGGCCCCGCGCCGATCTGGTCGGGCGACGTGCCAGGCCAGCCGCTGGCACCGCGCCCGACAGGCGACTTTGTGTTCAACGCCCCCTCCTCGATGCTGTTCGCGCCTGTCGTGACGGTTCCGCTGATAAGCGTCGGCGGCATGCCGGTCGGCGTGCAGCTCATGGGTCAGCAACACGAGGACGCGCGTATGACCGGGTTGGCGCGCTGGCTCGTTGAGAATTTGAAACGGGTCACCGCCCCGGCGTGATCGCCCTCGTCACTTCCGGAGCCAGGCATGACGACCTACGACGCGATCATCATCGGGACCGGGCAGGCCGGACCGTCGCTCGCGCGGCGGCTGGCAGGCTCGGGCATGAAAGTGGCGATCATCGAGCGCGGTCGCTTCGGCGGCACCTGCGTCAATACCGGATGCACGCCGACCAAAACGCTGGTCGCCAGTGCCTACGCCGTGCACGTGGCACGGCGTGGCGCCGACTATGGCTTCACGGTTGGCGGCGACATCAAGGTCGACATGAAGCGCATCAAGGCGCGCAAGGACTATGTGGCCGGCCTGTCCAACAAGGGTGTCGAGCGATCGCTGAAGAACCTCGAGAATGGCACCGTCTACGAGGGTCATGCGCGTTTCCGCTCGCCGCATGAGGTCGAGGTCGGCAGCGAGATTCTCAGCGCCGACAAGATCTTCATCAATGTCGGCGGCCGGGCCGCGGTGCCCGCGATCGCGGGCCTCGATCAGATCGACTATCTCACCAACAGCTCGATGATGGACATCGATTTCCTGCCTCAGCACCTGCTGGTGCTGGGCGGCAGTTACATCGGCCTCGAGTTCGGACAGATGTATCGCCGCTTCGGCAGCCCGGTCACCATCGTCGAGGTCGGGCCGCGCCTCATTGCGCGTGAAGATGAAGACGTCTCCGAAGCCGTGGCGGCGTTCCTGAGCCGCGAGGGTGTCGAGATCCGCACCAACGCCACGTGCCTCAGCCTCTCCCAGCGCAATGGAGAGATCGTCATGGCGCTGGATTGCGATCAGGGTGCGCGCGAGGTCAAAGGCTCCCACCTCCTGGTCGCGACGGGACGGCGGCCCAACACGGACGATCTCGGGCTCGACCGCGCGGGCGTGACGATGGACAAGCGTGGCTACATCGAGGTCGACGACGAGCTGCGCACAAACGTGCCGGGCATCTGGGCACTGGGTGACTGCAACGGGCGCGGCGCTTTCACGCACACGTCCTACAATGACTTCGAGATCGTGGCCGCCAACCTGCTCGACGGCGACCGGCGGCGCCTGAGCGATCGCATCCCCGCCTACGCGCTCTATACCGATCCGCCCCTGGGCCGCGCCGGCATGACCGAGACGGAGGTTCGTCGCAGCGGCCGCCGTGCACTCGTTGGCAGGATTGCCATGGAGGATGTCTCCCGTGCCTTTGAGAAAGGCGAGACCGAGGGCTTCATGAAGATCCTCGTCGATGCCGACTCGCAAGAAATTCTGGGCGCTTCATTCCTCGGCACAAGCGGCGACGAAGCGATCCATTGCGTGCTCGACGCCATGTACGCCAAAGCGCCCTACACCGTCCTGCAGCGCGCCATGCACATCCACCCCACCATCGCCGAGTTCATCCCGACGATCATCGGTGATCTCGTCCCGCTGTCCCCGTGACCCCTCATTCCGGATGGGATCCAGGCGCGCTCCAAAATATTCCGAGTATCCTGTCGGCACGACGCATCGCTGTTCGTCCTCGGGTCATGACAGCCCGATCGGGAGACGTTATGCGCAGGATCGTTGTCGCTACCTTTGTCAGCCTCGATGGCATCCTGCAGGCGCCCGGCGGCCCGCAAGAGGATCCGACCAGCGGTTTCGCGCTGGGCGGCTGGACCGCCCCCTACTTCGATGAAGCGCTCGGCGCCTCCCTGGGCGATATCTTCGGCCGGCCCTTCGACCTGCTGCTGGGCCGCAAGACTTACGACATCTTCGCGGCGCACTGGCCTTATGTCAGCGATCCGAACGATCCGATTGCCCCGGTCTTCAACCGGGTGACGAAATACGTCGCGTCGCGTGCCAAGCCGACGCTCGCCTGGCAGAACAGTCAGCTGCTGGGCGAAGATATCGTCGCGTCGTTGAAGAAGCTGAAGGGCGACACCGGCGCCGACCTTCTTGTCCAGGGTTCGAGCAACCTGTTGCAGACCTTGTGGACGGCGGGTCTGGTTGACGAACTGAGCGTGCTGATCTTCCCGGTGGTGCTCGGCAAGGGCAAGCGCCTCTTCGGCGACGGTGCCGTGCCCATGGGTCTGAAGCTCGCAAAGTCGCAGTCCTACCCCACAGGCGTGATCGTGGCGAACTACACGCCCGACGGCTTGGTCAAAACCGGTGACTTCGGGCTCGCCGAGCCGAGCGCGGCCGAACTCGAGCGCCGACGCAAGCTCACCTGACCAGCGACGCGGGGTGACGCTTGTCGCCCCCCGCTGGTTGTTCGACTTTCGGGCGCGTGCTGGCGCTTCTCGTGTGGGAAAGCCCGCAGAACCCTGTCATTCAACGGTCAAACGCAGTCGTTAGGAAAAAGGCCATTGGGGCCTGGAGGGCACCTCGACAAGCTGGTGGCGCCGCGTTATGTCGGTCGTGTCGCCGCATTCGGGGAGGGCTTCTGTGAGCGTTGGCCTGATGGCTCTTCTCGACGATATCGCGGCGCTGGCGAAGATGGCCGCCGCCTCGCTTGACGATGTCGCCACCCAGGCCACGAAGGCCGGCGCGAAAGCCGCCGGCGTGGTGATCGACGATACAGCCGTCACCCCGCGCTATGTGACCGGCTTCAACCCGGCGCGCGAACTGCCGATCATCGGCAGGATCGCGCTCGGCTCGCTCAAGAACAAGCTCCTCATCCTCCTGCCCGCAGCGCTGATCCTGAGCCTGCTGCTGCCTCAGGCCATAACGCCGCTGCTGATGATTGGCGGTGCATACCTCTGCTACGAGGGTGCCGAAAAGGTTTACGAGCACTTCTTCCCGCACGAGGCACATGCCCACGAGGCCGAAGTTGAAACGATCGCTCTCGACGCCAAGACCCTGGAAGACGAGCGGATCGCCAGTGCGATCAAGACGGACTTCATTCTGTCAGCCGAAATCATGGCCATTACGCTTGCCACCCTTCCCGGCGACGGCATCGGGCGACAAGCGATCATCCTTGCTTTCGTCGGTGCCATCATCACGGTGGCGGTCTACGGCGTCGTCGCCCTGATCGTCAAAGCAGACGATGCAGGCCTGGCGCTGGCTCGTCTATCGCCCGGCTCGCGCCTGGGCGCGCCATTGCGCATGGTCGGCCGCGCGCTCGTCAATGGCATGCCATACCTGTTGAGCGGGCTGGCTATCGTTGGCACGGCGGCCATGATCTGGGTCGGCGGGGGCATCGTTCTGCATGGTCTTGAAGAATATGGCCTCGGCTGGCCCAGCCATGCGCTTCATGATGCCGGTATTGCCGCTGCGCGCGCAGTTCCCGTTGCCGGGGGCTTCGTGTCATGGCTGGTGGAGGCCGCGGGAGCTGGCGTGGCGGGATTTGGTATCGGCCTCCTCGCCATCCCGCTGACCAGCAAGGTGCTGTCGCCGCTGTGGCGGCAGTTCAAATCGCTCACCCGCCGGATCCTCCCACGCTACCGGACCTGACAGGGTCGGCCCGCTTCTACCGGGCTTTCTCGAGATTCCAGAACACCGTTACCGGCCCGGGGATCATGCCGGTCAACTTGGCGGAGCGCGCTTGTGCGTTGAGCCAGTTGCCGAGCGGGACATAGATCACGTTCTCCAGCACGTGGGCCTGGATGCGGGCGGCGACGGCCTTCTGGGCCTCTTGTGTCGGCGCCGCCGCGAACTCGGCACGCATGCCTTCGAGGACCGGATCGTCCGGCCATCCGAGCCAACCCTGCTCTCCCCTGGCGTTCAGCGGTGAGCTGTAGATCGGCGAATTGATGTCCAGGATATGGAAGCTGGACAGGAAGAAGTTCCATCCGCCTTCAGCGGGGCGCTTCTTGTTGGTCACGCGAATGGCCCGTGTCTGCCAGTCCATTTCCTGGACCTCGATCTTGAGTCCAGCTTTGCGCAGCAATTGGGTCACGGCATCCACCGCCGTCGCGTTGTCGTACACGTCGGTCGCCTTGACGACGATGATCGGCGTTCCATCATAGCCTGCCTCGGCAATCAGCTTGCGGGCTGCCGCCAGATCGCCGCTGCCCGTCAGGCTCTCCGATCCCGCCGTGCTGGCCAGCGGCGAGTCGCATCCGAAGATCGCACCGCACACCCGGTAGTATTTCTCGTCACCAAACATGATCTTCAGGATGTCGCGCTGATTGAGCGCCTTCAGGACGGCCTGCCGCATCTTCAGATTGTCGAAGGGCGGATGCTTGAAGTTCATGCGCAGCAGAAGTTCGTAGCCGACGGCATCGCGCCGTTCGACGACCACATCGCGATTGCCGTCGAGAATCGGCAGCAGGTCGGTTTGCGGCATCTCGATGTAGTCGATTTCACCGCCCGCCAGCGCATTCACAGCGGTCTGCGGGTCGGGCATCGTGATCCATTCGACGCGATCGACCTTGACGACCTTGCCGCCAGCGAGCCAGCTGGGCGGTTCCTGGCGCGGAACGTAGTCGGCGAAGCGCTCGTAGACGGACTTGACGCCGGGCTGGAACTCGGCGGCCACAAACTTGAACGGTCCCGAACCGATATGTTCGGTAATGGCCTTGTCGATCGGCGTGCTGGCGGTCCGCTGCGGCATGATGAAAGCCGGAATGGTCGACATCTTGCTGACGACATTGAGCAGGGCGGGAAACGGCGTCTTGAGCGTCCAGACGATGGTCCGGCTGTCCGTGGCCGTGAGGCTCTCGGTGGCGGCGAACACCATCTGACCACCGCTGTCCTTGCTGCCCCAGCGCTGCAGCGACGCCACGGCGTCGGCAGCGGTCACGGCGGCCCCGTCGTGGAACTTCAAGCCGTCGCGCAAGGTGAACGTATAGACCTTGCCGTCCGGCGATATCGTCCAGCTCGCCATCTGCGGCTGCGGTTGGAAGTGCTCGTCCTGCGCAATCAGCACGTCATAGATCATGTATGCGTGATTGCGGGTGATATGGGAGATGACCATGACCGGGTCGAGATTGCGCAACCCGGAGTGCAGGACCGCCTTGACGGTGCCGCCCTTGGCGTAGGCGTCCGGCAGCGCCAGGGCGAGCAGTAACATGCCGAGCAGCGAAGCGCGTCCGCGGCTCGCAATGACGGTTCCGACCAGAAATCGGACAAAGCGCATGACGTGCTTCCTCACGGTGATGCAGTTGGGCCCGAAGGGATGTCTGCCAAAAAGGGCTGGGAGGCCTAAGCCCTGAACGGCGTCTTCTGCAGTCGGCCCATCCACGGCTGGGCTTTCTCCAGCTGGCTTGCCAGTTTGATCAGCGTCGCCTCGTCGCCGATCCGGCCGGCGAACTGAACCCCGATCGGAATTTCATCCGATGTGAAGTGCAGAGGCAGTGACACGGCCGGTTGGCCGGAGATGTTGAAGGGTCTCGTGAAGATGCCATTGTGGCCGACACGGGCGTCGTACTCGGCCAGGTCCTTCAGGGACATGTCAAACCACCCGCGGTCCCTCGGTGGAACAGGCAACACGGGCGAAATCAGCACGTCCCAGTCGTGGAGATCCTGCACGATGTCGCGGCCCATGAGCCGCAGCGCCGCGATATCGTCGGCGTGTTGCGCCCCCGTGATTCCCAGTCCGAACTGGTAGAGCGCCCACGTTACCGGCTCGACGTCCGCCTCGGTCACCTGGCGGCCCAGCGACTGGGCGCAGGATACGAAGAAACCGGCGTTCAGGACCGCCGTCACCCTGCGCATGGTCTTGCGCATGCGGTCGACGTCATAGCGGAAGCTTGCCTCGCTTACGTCGTGTCCCAGCTTTTCACAAAGCCGCGCTGCGCCTGCCACGGCCCTGCCCGCCTCTTCATGCAAGGGCTGACCGTCTGGCTCGCACGCAACGAAGCCGATCTTCAGCCGCCCCGGCGGCGTATCGGCCTGCGTGAAATACGACGTTTCCGGATCGGGTAGAAAATAGGGATCGCCAGGCAACGAGCCGCCCACGGCATCGAGGAAGGCGGCGGTGTCCCTGACGCTGCGGGACACGCACCCGAACACTGCGCTGCCGTACCAGATGTCGACGATGTCAGGTCCATAGGGCACGCGTCCCCGTGACGGTTTCAGCCCGACCAACCCATTGAGAGATGCAGGTATCCTGATCGACCCGCCGCCGTCGGACGCATCCGCAATCGGCACCATTGCCGATGCAACAGCGACCGCGGATCCACCGCTGGAGCCGCCGGGCACGATCCGCTTGTTCCACGGGTTAATGGTCGGGCCGTGGAAGGCCGGCTCTGTCGTGGGAGCAGCCCCCATCTCCGGCACGTTCGACTTGCCCAGCGCGATCAGTCCCGCCGCCTTCATGCGATCGGCAAACAACGACGTCCGGGACCCGACGAAGCCATCGAGAAACCGGCTGCCGTTGGTCACCGGGAAGTTCTCGTACTGTGTGAACAGGTCCTTGATGACGAACGGAACACCCGACAGCGGTCCCGCCGGCAGCTGCCCGGCCGCCTGCCGTCGCGCATAGTCATAGGACTTGAAGACAATGGCGTTGAACCGGGGGTTCTTGTCTTCGATGCGTTTGATCGCCTCATCGACCAGTTCGCTCGGCGATATCTGCTTCGACGCGATCAGACGGGACAGGCCTACCGCATCTGTCTTTTCGTAAACTTCACCGATCATCCGCTCGCCTTTCTGTCTTCTATATGTCGATTAACATACAGAACTACATAATTGTCAAATTTCTGTATGTTTCTCTTCAAACAGCGCCATTCCCTTCGGAACGCTTGGCGCGCGTGCATCAATCGGCGGCAAATTCCATGCAGATTGCCGACATCTTTCGCACTCCAGCGCCGGTCGCGCGCGGCCCGAGCCTATTGACACTCAAATGAAGGACTGTATACAAGATCGTATGAATCCGTCTATTATGTAGTAAAATTAACATACCGGCATCGAGCGGATTCAACGATGGCCCGGGTCAATTCCATACGCCCTGCATGAGGTTGGATGTGATCAACGACGTCTATGAAGGCAACGATGCCGTCGGTCTCGCGCAACTGATCAAGTCGAAGCAGATATCGGCGACGGAGCTGGTCGAGGAATCGATCGCGCGCATCGAAGAGAAGAACCCGAAGGTCAATGCGGTCGTCTTCAAGACCTACGATCACGCGCGCAAGCGCGCCGCAGGCCCTCTTGCGAACACGCCGCTATCCGGCGTCCCCTTCGTCATCAAGGATCTCTCGACCCAGTATGAAGGGTTCCCGGTCACCAACGGCAGCAAGCTGTTCAAGGACGCCCCCACGGGCCCTAACTCCTATTTCGCCGACCGGATGGCGGCCGCCGGGCTGATCGCTGTCGGAAAGTCGAACCTGCCGGAGTTCGGGCTCTGCCCGACGACCGAACCCCGCTTGCACGGTGCCTCCATCAATCCCTGGAACCCGCGCATCGTACCCGGTGGCTCCAGCGGCGGATCCGCGGTTGCCGTGGCAGCCGGCATGGTTCCGATCGCCGACGCCTCCGACGGCGGCGGCTCGATCCGCATTCCATCCTCGGTGAACGGACTGGTCGGCCTCAAGGTCTCCCGGGGACGCGTTCCGTTCGGTCCCGGCGCGGTCGATACATGGTACGGCATGGGTGTGCTGGGCTGCGTCTCGCGCAGCGTGCGCGACACGGCGGCTTTCCTCGATGCCGTCGGTGGCTCGCTGCCCGGTGATCCCTATTTCCTGCCAATGCCCGGGACGCCCTACTTCTCCATGCTCGGCGGCCCCGTCGATCGTCTGCGGATCGGCTTCGTCACGGCCGAGCCGGACGGCAAGCCGCTCGACAGCGACGTGGCGAAGGCCGTCGTCAAGGCTACCCAGTTGTGCCGCGACCTGGGCCACGATGTCGTGGAGAAGGCCTTCCGCTACGATGTGTCTGCGCTCCATACGACGATGCGCCGCCTCACATCGGCTCTCACGAAGGCCATCTTCGAGAGCTGCGAGGGATTCCTCGGACGCAAGGTCACACAGGACGACGTCGAGCCCCTGACCTGGGCCATTGCCGAGTTCGGCGGCCAGTTCACCGCGGCCCAGCATGCCGCCGACCTGGAGAAACTACGCCAGTTTGGCCGCGAGATTGTCCTGGGTCTCGATGATGTCGACGTCCTGATCGCACCGACATTGCCAACGCTGCCCAAGCCGCCGGGCTACTTCGACATGTCGCTGACCGATGTCGCAGAATATGACCGTCGCAGCGGACCGAACGCCGTATTCACCCGTCCATTCAACGTTTCCGGCCAGCCGTCACTGAACCTGCCGCTCCATGTCGCGAGCGACAACATTCCCGTCGGTGTCCAGTTCATCGGCCGGATCGGCGACGAGGCGACGCTGCTCAAGCTTGGCGAGCAGATCGAAAAGAGGTCGCCGTGGATGGATCGGCTGCGTCAAACGCCATTCCGGGTGTGACTGTTAAGACACAGCCTGTCGTGCCCGGACAGAAACAAGGGGGGATTTTTCATGCGCTTCATTGAGGATTTGACAAGAACCTGGACGACGCTTCGCACCGACATGCGCAGCGTCGCGATCGGTGCCGCGCTCGCAACCACGGCCGTGCTTCCGGGCTCGGCGCTCGTCGGGCTTTCGGAGGTGCGCGCCGAGGGCGGCACGGTCAAGGTGGTGATGCATTCGGCGTTGCGCAACCTCGACCCGATCCTGGTGAACTCGCACATCACGCGGAACCACGCCTATCTTATCTACGACGTCCTGATCGCCCAGGACGATCAGTTCCGCCCGCAGCCGCAGATGGCGAGCTGGACGATATCGCCGGACGGCAAGGTCTATACGTTCACCCTGCGCGACGGTTTGAAGTTCCACGACGGGGCCGCCGTGACCGCCGCCGACGCCGTGGCTTCCCTGCAGCGCTGGGGCAGCAAGGATACAGGCGGCAGGATGCTGTTCTCGGAAACGGCAAGCCTGGAGGCCAAGGACGACAAGACCATCGTCTGGACCCTCAAGAAGCCGTTTCCAGCGCTGCTGGGCGTCCTCAGCAAGATGTCGACGGTTCCCGCCTTCATCATGCCCGCGCGGCTCGCCAAGACGCCCGCGTCGGAGGCCATCCCGCAGCACATCGGCTCCGGTCCCTTCCGTTTCGTGGATGCGGAATTCCAGCCTGGCGTGAAGTCCGTCTACCAGAAATTCAAGGACTACGTGCCGCGCAGCGAAGCGCCAAGCTGGCTGGCCGGCGGCAAGGTTGCCAAGGTCGATCGCGTCGAGTGGATCACGATGCCCGACTCGCTCACGGCCATCAACGCGCTGTCGGCGGGCGAAATCGACTATATCGAGATGCCGCCGGCCGATCTGCTGCCGGTCATGGCCAACAATCCCGACATCGTCGTGGAAAAGCGGGACACCATCGGCTACCAGTTCATCGCCCGGATGAACTTCAAGAATCCGCCCTTCGACAACGTCAAGATCCGGCAGGCCGCGCTGCGGGCCCTGGGCCAGGAAGAGCTCCTGAAGATCGCCATCGGCGATCCGGAATACTACAAGCCCTGCGGCGCGATCTTCGGATGCAATGCCCCCTATGCCAGCAGCGTCGGCGCCGAGACGCTGACCAGCGGCGGTGATCCGAAGGGTGCCAAGAAGCTCCTTGATGAGGCGGGTTACGACGGCAAACCGATCGTCGTCTTCAAGGCATCGGACCTCCCCGTGCTGGCCGCTCCCAATGACGCCGGCGTGCAGGCGCTGCGCCGGGCCGGCTTCAAGGTCGACGTCAAGGAGCTCGACTTCCAGACGCGCACGATCCGGCTCACCAGCATGAAGCCGGTCTCGGAAGGCGGCTGGAACATGTTCTTCTCAAGCTTCCATGTGCTCGACATCAACTCGCCGCTGTACAGCAACCTGCTGGATGCGCGCGGCGACCAGGGCTACCTGGGATGGCCGAATGATCCGGAGCTGGAAGCGATGCGCCGCGCGTTCGCCGAGGCCTCCACGGCCGAAGCGCAAAAGGACGTCGCGGCCCGTATCCAGAAGCACGTGATGGAGAACGTCACCTACGTTCCCCTCGGCAACTGGTTCAACCCCCAGGCCCGCAGCCGCAAGCTCACAGGCATGATCCCAGGACCGGTGACGGTGTTCTGGAACCTGGAGAAGGCACGCTGATCGGCCAGGCGCCGATCACCGTCGCCCTATCGCAAGCGAACGCCGTCCGATCACCGCCGGTCGGACGGCCCGCCATCTGTAGTCGTCCGAGCGATACCGGAAGAGGTTGATGACTGGCTATTTCATCCGGCGCGTGCTCGCCATCGTTCCGGTGATGGCGATTGTCGTCGTCTGCGTATTCCTTCTCCTGCGGCTCACACCGGGCGACCCGGCGGCGATCCTGGCGGGCGACACGGCAACGGCCGAACAGCTCGAACGGATCCGGCAGTCGTTGGGTCTCGCCGATTCCCTTCCCGTACAGTTCGCGCGCTGGCTGGGACTGCTGGCGCAGGGTGATTTCGGCACATCGCTGATCTCGGGCAGTCCCGTCACCGGGATGATTGCCCAACGCATCTGGCCGACGCTGAACATCGCCATCCTCACGCTCATCCTGACCATCGCCATCGCGGTGCCGCTGGGCGTGATCGCAGCATGGCGCCACCGCACCTGGGCCGACTATGCGGTGATGAGCTTCTCCGTCCTCGGCTTTTCGGTCCCGGTCTTCGTTATCGGCTATACCTTCATCCTCGTCTTCTCGCTCGAGCTGCGCTGGCTTCCGGTCCAGGGTTATGTCGCACCGACCCAGGATTTCGGCCAGTTCATCGTACGCGCCATCCTGCCGTGTCTCGCTCTGGCGACCGTGTTCATCGCACTGATCGCCCGCATGACCCGCACCTCCATGCTCGAGGTCCTGGGCGAGGACTTCATCCGCACGGCGCGCGCCAAGGGCATCAAGGAAAGCTGGGTTCTGTTCCGGCATGCGTTGCGCAACGCCGCTGTTCCGATCCTGACCATCATCGGCACCGGTTTCGCACTGCTGATCGGCGGCGCGGTCGTGACCGAGAGCGTGTTCAACATTCCAGGCATCGGCCGCCTGACGGTCGATGCCATCCTCGCCCGCGACTATCCGGTCATCCAGGCCATGACGCTGCTGACCAGCGGCATCTATGTCCTGATCAATCTCCTGATCGACCTGAGCTACGCCTTCATCGACCCGAGGATCCGCTACTGATGGCCGCAGCGCCGAAACCGGAAGCCGGCCTGCAGTGGTTGCTCAACGCCATCACGCTGCCGCGCCATGCCCGCCTGGGTATCGGTCCCACAATTGCGCTGGCCGTGCTCGTTCTCATCATCCTGTCGGCGGTCTTTGCTCCCCTTATCGCACCGCATGACCCGCTGCTGATGGATGCCACGCAGCGCCTGAAGGGGCCGAGCAGCCTGCATCCGCTGGGTACCGATTCCTATGGTCGCGACATCCTCTCGCGCGTGATCACCGGCGGCCGGATTTCGCTTGTCATCGGCGTCAGCGTCGCCGTGGCGAGCATCGGCATCGGTCTTGCCATCGGACTCGTCGCCGGCTTCTTCCGGCGCGCGGACGCGATCGTCATGCGCATCATGGACGGCCTGATGGCGATCCCCTCGATCATGATCGCGATCGCCCTCGTGGCGCTGAACGGACCCAGCCTCTGGTCGGTCATGGCTGCGATCGCCATCCCCGAAGTACCCCGTGTCGTGCGGCTTGTACGCTCCGTTGTGCTGTCGGCACGCGAGGAGCCCTATGTCGAGGCTGCGATCGCACTCGGCTCGTCCATGCCGAAGATCCTGTTCCAGCACCTGATGCCCAACACGCTGGCACCGCTGATCGTACAGGGAACGTACGTCTGCGCCTCCGCGATCCTGACGGAAGCCATCCTGTCATTCCTGGGCGCCGGCGTCGCAAGCGAGATACCGACCTGGGGCAACATCATCGCGCAAGGCCGCAGCTACTTCCAGATCAAGCCGACATTGATCCTCTGGCCGGGCCTGATGCTGTCGCTCTGTGTCCTCTCCGTCAATCTTCTGGGTGATGCCGCGCGCGACCGCCTGGATCCCCGTCTGCGGAAACGTGGGGAATGACCGTCCAGTTCAAGAATCGCTCCTTCACCGATGCGGAGGTCGTGCTGGATGTGCGCGACCTGACGGTCGGGTTTGCCGGACACCCCGACGCCGCAACGGTGCTCGGCGGCGTCTCCCTTCGCATCCGTGCCGGCGAGACGGCCTGCGTGGTCGGCGAGTCGGGCTCCGGCAAGTCCGTCACCTCGCTGTCGATCATGGGATTGCTGCCCAAAGGGTCGCTCGAAGCGACCGGCGGCGGCATCGGGTTCGAAGGCCGCAACCTGCTGGATCTCGGGCCGTCAGCCATCCGCGCGCTGCGGGCACACAAGATCTCGATGATTTTCCAGGAGCCGATGACGGCGCTCAATCCGCTGATGCGCGTCGGCGAGCAGATCGAGGAGGTTCTGGAGGCACACACTGCCCTGCCCGCCCGGGACCGGCGAACGCGCGTGCTCGACATGCTGGCTCAGGTGCACCTGCCCGACATCGAACGCATCTATCTTTCCTATCCGCACCAGCTCTCCGGAGGCCAGCGCCAGCGCATCATGATCGCGATGGCCCTGATCCTCGAACCGAGACTGCTGATCGCAGACGAGCCGACCACGGCGCTGGATGTGACGACCCAGAAGCAGATCCTGGGACTCATCGACGAACTGCAGCAGCGGCATGGCACCGCCGTGCTGTTCATCACGCACGACATGGGTGTCGTGGCCGACATCGCCGATACGGTCCACGTGATGAAGCACGGCCGGATCGTGGAAAACGGGGCTATCGAGACTGTGCTGCGTCAACCGCGAGACGCCTATACCAAACAGCTGCTCCGGGCGGTGCCGAGCCTGACGCCGCGGACGCCTCGGGACACGCAGGAAGGTGAGGCCATTCTCACCGTCCAGGGCCTTCAGAAAGTGTATGGCGAAGCTGGCATCTTCAGCCGTAGCCGCCCGCATGTTGCGGCCCAGGAAGTCGACTTCACGGTCCATCCTGGTCGAACGGTCGGCATCGTGGGCGAGAGCGGCTCGGGCAAGTCGACGGTCGCACGCTGTATCGTGAGGCTCATCGACCCGTCCAGCGGCAAGATACGGATCGCCGGCACCGATATCGCGACACTGCCGCCGCGGGCGCTCAAGCCTTACCGCAAGCATGTCCAGATCGTGTTCCAGGACCCGTTCCGTTCGCTCAATCCGCGCTGGACCATCGCGCGCAGCTTGATCGAGGGGCCGGTCAATCTCGGGATCGACCGGAACACTGCCCTGGCCCGTGCCACCGAGCTGCTTGCGATGGTCGGTATGCCGGAAGACACGCTGGAACGGTTTCCGCATCAGTTCTCCGGCGGCCAGCGGCAGCGCATCGCCATTGCACGGGCGCTCGCCATGGAGCCCAGCCTGCTCGTGGCGGACGAAGCCGTCTCAGGACTCGACGTGTCGGTGCAGGCGCAGGTGCTCGCACTGCTGAGCGACCTGCAGGCGAAGCTCGGTATCGCGATCCTGTTCATCACCCACGATCTGCGGGTCGCGGCCCAGGTCTGCGACGAAGTGATGGTGATGCAGAAGGGCCGCATCGTCGAGCATGACACGGCTGCCAACGTGCTGCTGAGACCGCAGCACGACTACACGCGGGCGCTCATCGGCGCGGCCCCCGGACGCGGCTGGGACTTCGCCAATTTCCGCGAACTGGCACAAGCCTCACCCTGAGGAACCGGGGCGGGCCTACCACATCATGAAGGACGCCACCTGCTCGTCGCTCACCTTGCCGGCCTGCACATCGGCGATCGACTGGTCGACAATGGCGACCGCCTCGTGCGCCTCGTCCTCGGTCAGCGTCAACGGCGGCATGAACTCCAGCACGTTCGCCTTCAGGCCGACATAGGTCATGGCGGCGCCCAGTTCATAGGCCCGGTAGATGATCTTGGCTGTCGTTGTCGCCGGCACGGCTTCCCGCGTTGCCCGGTTGGCGACAAGCTCCATGCCGAAGGCGAGGCCGCGGCCGCGCACATCGCCCACGATGTCGTACTTGTCGCCCAGCCGACGTAGGCCTTCCTGAAGCAGGTTGCCCACCCTGGCCGAGCGTTCGACAAGGCCCTCCTCCGCGATTGCGTCGAGGACGGCGTTGCCGGCCGCGGCAGATACCGGGTTGCCGGCTGTCGTCAGCAGCGCGAAGGCCGGCGCGCAATCCATGATGTCGCTGGGTCCCACGACGGCGGAAATCGGCAGCCCGCCGCCCAGTGCCTTCGCAAACACGACCAGGTCCGGCGACAGGCCCTCGTGTTCGAAGCAGTGCATCCGGCCGGTACGGGCGAGACCGACCTTCACTTCGTCGACCACGATCTTGATCCCGTGCCGGCGGCAACGTTCCTGCAGCGCCGCCAGGAAACCCGGTGGCGGCACGATGAAGCCGCCATCGGACATCAGCGGCTCGAGGAATACCGCTGCGACCTGGTCGGGTGGAAAGCTCGTCTCGAAGTGATAGTCGAGCTGCGCCAGGACGTCCTCGGCACTGAACCGCCGGTGAAACATGTCCGGGTAAGGCAGCAGCAGCACGCCGGGCCGCGGCAGCGTATGGGTCATGGCGGTGTGCCCGCTGATTCCCATCGAGCCCGACAGGTTCCCGTGATAGGAGCCGATGAAGGAGATAATGCGCGGCCGCCGCGTCGCGTGAACGACGACACGCAGGGCGCAGTCGTTGGCGTCGGAACCGGAATGCCCGAACCATACGCGACGATCCTCCCCGCCCGGCGTGATCGCGAGAAGGCGTTCCGCGAGCGCCACGGCGGGACCGTTGGGATAGAGCAGGAGGCTGGCACCGGCCATGTCCCTGACGGCGCGTTCGACCGCCTCGGCAATCCTGGGGTTGCTGTAACCCAGGATCGCCGGCCCCGCCGAGCCGGACAGATCCAGCAACGACCGCCCGCCCTCTTCGATGAGCCGATTGCCGCGACCGCCGATCAGGCTCAGCGGTGAAAAACGCAGTTTGCCGATTTGCGCGACCGCCGCGGCATCCCGCTGCCGAAGGCCGAGATTGCTCATGAGGTTTTCTCCGCCAGAATTTTGCCCAGAGTCGCCGCGAGGCGGACACTCCATGCTTGCTGCGCCGACTCGCTCTCGAGGAGGTCCTGCCTGATTTCGATCAGGGCCGACGGTATCCCACGATCCTCGCCATGAACCGGGATGGCGTAATCGTCGTCCCGGTTCACGGCGTAGGGAACATTCGCGCCGGCATGCAATCCGTGATCCGCCTGGAGGCTCCGCAGGATCGACAGCGCGAAACCGTCCATCGCGCCATGCAGAACGCCGGCATGCCATGGCCGCGACACGCCGAGGAACACCGGTGTGAAGCTATGGATCGTCAGCAGGCACGTCGGCATTCCCTGCCGTGCGCGACGATCGAGGTGCGCGGCTACTCGGTCATGATACGGCGTGAAGATCGTCCGTGCCCGGTGTTCCCTCTCCATCTCGCCGAGGTCGGCGTTGCCGGGAATATCCGTGTCTTCCGAGCACACCGGGATACTGTCGCTCGATCCCAGCGGCCGATTGAGATCGATGAGCAGCCGGGAGTGGGTGCCGAGAAAGGCCGGTGCGTCCAGTCGCCGCGACAGCAGTCGCGTCAGCCCGGCCGCGCCGATGTCCCAGGCGATATGACGGCGAAGCTGCGACGCCTCCAAGCCGAGAGCATGGTACGCCCGCGGTATATGGTTCGACGCGTGCTCGCACAGCAGCACGATCTGCGATGTGCCGGCTTCGTTGACAACCTCGACAGCCGACTTTGCGTCGACATCCATCAGAAGAGGGTTCCGTAGAGGTCGCAGACCGCGCTGTCTTCGAGCGGGGCCAATCGCGCAATCTCATGGCGCTTGACCCCGTCGAAGGTTTCGACGAGCAGTGGATGGAACCAGCCCGTTACGGTCTTGTCGGCGAGAAACGCATCCAACGCCTCTGGCAGGGATTGCGGCAGACGCACAAGGCCCAGGGCCTTTCGCTCCTCATCACCCATCAGCGTCGGATCGCCGGTCACCAGCGGCGGTGCTTTCAGGCTGCGCCGCAGCCCGTCCAGCCCGGCGCGAACGAGGGCCGCAAGGGACAGGTACGGGTTCGCGGTCGCATCGGCAACGCGGAACTCGATGTTGTACTGAGGCGCGCGATCGCGGCCGCCGATCGTCACTGTCGGACAGATCCGCAGACTTGCTTCGCGATCCCGATCGGCGAGCCACGTGTACGAAGAACTCCAGTTGTGCGGTTTGAGACGATAGTAGGACGGCACGCTCGATGCGGTCAGAACCGTCATTGCCGGCAGATGATTCAAGACGCCGGCGCAAAATGCGCCGGCCTGCCGCGAGAGACTGCCCGCCCCTGCAGGATCGTAGGTCGCGGGACGTCCGTCGGTATCGACAAAGCTGAAGTGGATATGGACGCCATTGCCGACCTCGGTCAGTGCGGTCTTGGGCGCAAACGAGGCGCGCCAGCCCTTCACGCGAGCGGTATCCCGGGTGATCTCCCGAATGGCGACGGCACGGTCGGCGGCTGCCAGAGCATCCGTGGGCGCGTGGGTGATCTCGAACTGCTCGCTGCCGTATTCGGCCAGGATCATCTCCGGCTCCACGCCGGCCTCCTCCAGGGCCGCCAGCAGGGTGGGACAGAACGGATCGGCCCGCCGCATGGCACCGATCGAAAAGGCATGCGCTGCACCGAAGCCGGCATCGAAGATGCGAAACTCCTGTTCCACCGCCACTTTCGTCACGAGCCCGGCTTCCGCCTTCAGATCGGCGAGCGCGTCTTTCAGCAAGGTCCGCGAACAGCCGATCCACGGCGTGCCGTCGAGCTCGACGATATCGGCCGCGACCATGTCGAACGGTGTCGCAGCGCCGCTGCTGGCGGTGCGGAAACGCGCGGCGAGGTCGGGAATCAGCCGCAGATCTCCTGTCGATCCCCAGGGATTCGGATCGGCAATGGAGTTGAACGGCGTAATGGAGAGATTCGCCGGCACCCACCCGACTCCGGTCTGGGCGATCTTCTCGAGCCTGCTTTCGACAACGGGGCGTCCACGTGTGATCGCACCGAGATCGGTCGTCACCACGTTCACCAGGGCTTCAGGCGATTTCATGCATCCTTCCCGAGGGCTTCAATGCGCGCAACGACGGTGTCGGTATCCGTGACCCAGCAATAGCCGCCGAAGGCCCTGAGAGCCGCTTCATGCCGTTCCTCCGAGGCCGTCGCGCAGGCGTCGGCAACGCAGGTCACCAGGTAGCTGCGATCGGCCGCGTCACGGACCGCCATATCCACGCACTGATCCGTCATGACGCCGACGACGATCAGGTAGCGGATGCCGAGGTTCTTCAGGACGTAGTCGATGTTGGTCGAATTGAAGACGCCCGACGAGGTTTTCGGCAGCACGATCTCGTCGCCGACCGGCGCGAGGGCCGCAACAGGCCGCCCTGCCGGCAGGCTCGGCGGCACGTGAATCGGCGTCAGCTTGTGGTCGAGCGAGCGGTCGCGGCCGTCTTCCGTCAGGCTCTGGATGATCGTGTGAACGACCTCGACTCCATTGGCGCGCGCCGCCTTCAGGATCCGCTGGACATTGGGGATCGTCGTGGCGGCGGTCTGGCGATAGAAATAGTGGTCCGGTCCGTGCTCGGGGTGGAACGGATCCGCGCCAGGCTCGAGCCAGATGACCTGCATGTCGACGACGAGAACCGCGGTCTGCCCCTTGCGGAACATCGCATCCCGTCGGGATGGCGGATCCATCACGCGTTTCGGTCCTTTCTCGGCTTCCGTGCCGACGGCCGCGCGGTTTCTTCGGCATCCGCGTCATCCACCGTGACCGCATTCTGCTCCCGCACCTTCTCCAGCCGCTCGATGCGTTCGCGCGTGCCGCTGTCGGCCAGCGACACGATGCGCGCGACCAGCGCCTCCATCTGGCCGACGGCCGGCGCCAGCGTGTCGTACGGCGATGTCACTTCCACCGGACTGACGATCGTCACTTCCGAGAAGGCTGCGATCGGCGACTGCCACGGATCGGTGAACAGGATGATCCTGATGCCGCGGCCGTTGGCCTGGCGCGCGAACGCCACGACGTCGGATTGATAGCGGCGATAGTCGAATGCGATCAGGACATCGCGGCTACTGGCTTCGGCCAGAATGTCAAACGTCTGGGCGGAAACGGCGCCGATATCGGACACACTCGGACGCAACTGCACGAGATGGCCGGCAAACATGCCGGCCACATGGCGACTGAAACGGCCGCCCAGCGTGAAGACCTCCCCCTTGGCGCCCATGATCAGGCGCGCCGCCCGGTCATAGCTCTGCAGGGGTGCCGAGGTCTGCGCCTTCTCGATCGCTTCGCCGACGGAACGAAGGTACGTGACGATGGGACTTCCGCTCGCCTTCGGCGCGCGTTTCGATTCCATCATCAGCAGGGGCGAGTGAAGCCGCGCCTCGACTTCCGCCAACAGTTTCGCCTGGAAGTCAGGAAAACCGCTGAATCCCAGCTTCATCACCAGGCGAACCACCGTGGGATCGCTGACCCCGGCACGGCGCGCGAGGCTGGTCGCCGTGCCCAGCCCCGATGTGGGATACTCGGCCAGGAGAAGTCGAACGATCTTCTCTTCCGAAGGCGTCAGCGGGAGGTCTTCCCTCATCAGCAAGTCGCGTACCGCCACTGTCAGCGTCCTCAATCGCGTGAACTCGATGCCGAAGCCGGTGCAGTGGATGCATTCGCGCTCGCTGACGCCCCTCCCCCGCGCATCGCGACGATCATCCTGCCATGACCGCCCTTTACGATGGTGATGGTAATCGAATCAACATTTTTCCGACAACATTCAGACTTTGAAGATTATCCTACATTTCGGATCGGGTGGCAAGCCTGATGCAGGGGCGGCTAACGATCGATCCGCGTCGAGAGAACGACGGCCGAGGTGGTGCGTTCGACACCAGTCAGCGCGCCGATGCGATCGATCGTTGCATTCATCTCGTCGACCGATGGTGCCACGGCGACGACGACAAGATCGAAAGGTCCGCTGACCGCATGCAACGACCGCACTTCCGGCATCTTCCGCAACGCCGCTTCGATCGAGCCCGATTGCTTGGGCTGCAAGGTCACCATGATGTAGGCCTTGAGCTGACCCCGCTCGTGCTCCTCCGCGATGCGCACCGTGTAGCCGACAATGATGCCCGCCCGCTCCAGTCGCTCGATCCGGCTCTGGATCGTCGTGCGCGACAGGCCGAGCCGGCGTGCCAACTCCGCCGTCGATGCTCGCGCATTCTCACGCAGAAGAGCCAGGATCTGCCGGTCAGTGCCGTCAGCCTGCGTTCTGCCGATCAGGTCGGTCATAGTGCCGTCGGCCCCTCTTCATTTTCGTCGATCTGCCGGTAGCGTCCGAATCGATGTCCGTCAACACTGCCGGCAGGTCGAACCAGGGGCGTACCATGAGCAGAACGGACATCGCAGTCATCGGCGCGGGCAAGATCGGCGTCACCATCGCCGAGTTGCTGGTGCACAGCGGCGACTATCGCGTCACCGTGATCGATCGGGACCGCGCGCAGCTCGACCGCATCGCGCCCGCCACCGGCATCCTCACCGCCGCGGTCGACATCGAGGCGGCAGCCGAATCGCTCGACCGCCTGCTGCTCGGCAAGTTTGCCGTCCTTTCGGCGGCGCCGTTCCATCTGACCACGCGCATCGCCGAAAGCGCCCGACGCGTTGGCGTGAACTATCTCGATCTCACGGAAGACGTCGCCAGCGCCGATCATGTGCAGCAACTGGCGCAGGGCGCCGTGACAGCCTTCATCCCGCAATGTGGCCTGGCGCCCGGGTTCGTGTCGATCGTCGCCCATGACATGGTGCAGCGCTTCGATACGCTCGACAGCATCCGGCTGCGCGTCGGCGCGCTGCCGCGCTTTCCCGCCAACGCGCTCAAATACAGCCTGACCTGGAGCACGGACGGCGTCATCAACGAATACTGCGAACCCTGCGAGGCGATCGTCGGCGGTGTGCGGCGGCAGGTGCCGCCGCTGGAGGACCTCGAGGAGCTGACGCTCGATGGCACAGCATACGAAGCCTTCAACACGTCGGGCGGCCTGGGCACGCTGTGCGACACCTATCTGGGCCGCGTCCGCGAACTGAACTACCGGACGGTCCGCTACCCCGGCCACGCCGCGATCATGAAAACCCTGCTGGGCGATCTGCGCCTGCGCGAACGCCGCCATGTCCTCAAGGACATCCTGGAACACGCGCTGCCCTCGACCACGCAGGATGTCGTCGTCATCTCCGTCACCGTCGCGGGCAGGCGCGCGGGCCGGCTTGTCCAGGAGACCTACGCCAACACGATCTACGGCGGCGAGATCGACGGTCAGGTCCGCAGCGCCATCCAGATCACCACGGCGACGAGCATCTGCGCCGTGCTGGATCTTCTGGTCGCCGGCAGGATCCCCGGGCAGGGCTTCGTGCGCCAGGAAGACATCGACCTCGATGCCTTCCTGTCGAACCGGTTCGGACGCCCCTACGTCATCCAGGCCGATCGACATGATCCCGTCCATTCACCTGCCCCCGAAGTCTTCCAGACCATCCATGAAACCGGCCGGACCGCGGCCTAGACCGGGAGATGACAACCATGCCGTCAATGGCTCGATCGGATCTCGCCGCGGAAACGACCGCGCTCCTGCACCGGCTCGGTGTCCCGCGCGAACACCATGTCGGTGGCGCGCTGGCCGTCCGCACGCCGATCTCCGGCGAGATCATTGCGCAGGTCCATGAAACGTCGCCGGCCGACGCCCAGGCCGTCATCGCACAGGCGCAGGCGGCATTCCTGCACTGGCGCCATGTGCCGGCGCCCCGGCGCGGCGAGCTGGTCCGCCTGCTCGGCGAGGAACTGCGCCGGGCACAGGATGATCTCGGCCGTCTCGTCACGCTGGAGACCGGCAAGATCCTGTCGGAAGGGCGTGGCGAAGTGCAGGAGATGATCGACATCTGCGACTTCGCCGTCGGCCTATCCCGCCAGCTCTACGGACTCACGATCGCCAGCGAACGCCCGAACCATCGCATGATGGAAACCTGGCATCCGCTGGGCGTCTGCGGCGTGATCTCCGCCTTCAACTTTCCCGTGGCGGTGTGGTCGTGGAATGCCGCCTTGGCGCTGGTGTGCGGCGATCCCGTCGTGTGGAAGCCCTCCGAAAAGACCCCTCTCACCGCGCTCGCGACGCAGGCGATCCTCGATCGCGCAATGGCGCGGTTCGGCAGCGACGCGCCGCAGGGTCTCAGCAGCCTGCTCCTCGGCGGCCCGGCGCTGGGCGAGATCCTGACCGACGATGAGCGCGTGCGGGTCGTGTCCGCGACCGGCTCGACGGCGATGGGTCGCGCTGTCGCGCCACGCCTGGCCAAGCGGTTTGCGCGCGCCATCCTGGAACTCGGCGGCAACAACGCGGCCATCGTCACGCCATCGGCCGACCTCGACCTGGCGCTGCGGGCGATCGCCTTTGCCGCGATCGGCACCGCCGGCCAGCGCTGCACCACGCTGCGCCGCCTCTTCCTGCACGACAGCATCTACGATGCGTTCCTGCCGCGGCTGACCAAGGTCTACGGGACGATCGCGATCGGCAGCCCGCTTGAGTCCAACACCTTGGTCGGCCCGTTGATCGACGCCGCGGCCGGCCAGGCGATGCAGCGGGCGCTGCAAGCGGCGCGCGACGCCGGCGGCACGGTGCATGGCGGCGAGCGCTGCGAACGCCCGCAATGGCCGCAGGCCTACTACGCGCGGCCCGCCCTGGTCGAGATGCCGGATCAGACAGGCCCGATGCTGGAAGAAACATTCGCACCCATTCTCTACGTCGTGCGCTACACGGAGCTGTCCGCCGCGATCGCGCTTCAGAACGCTGTCGATGCCGGCTTGTCCTCGTCGATCTTCACTCTCGACATGCGCGAGGCCGAAACTTTCGTCTCGGCGGGCGGCTCGGACTGCGGCATTGCCAATGTGAACATCGGCCCCTCGGGCGCCGAGATCGGCGGCGCCTTCGGCGGCGAGAAGGACACCGGCGGCGGCCGCGAGGCCGGCTCCGACTCCTGGAAGGCCTACATGCGGCGCGCGACCAACACCATCAACTACGGCACCACCCTGCCGCTGGCCCAGGGAGTCGCCTTCGACGTCGATCAGTAGAGGTTGGACTTGTAGTCCTTATCCAACCCCTTCTGCATGAAGCCCGGGATCGACACCACCGCGCCCGCCAGTCGTGCCGCAAGGCCCTTGTTCTTGTTGAGCTTGACGTGGGCCGCGAACATGCCGGCGGGATTGATATCCGCTGCGCGCTCGCCGACCGGCCAGAGGCGAGCGCGCTCGAGCGCCGGGCTGGGGCGCAGCTCCATCGCCAGGTCTTCGATGCCGATGGCCAGACGCGGCACCTTGTCCTGTACCGTGAAGCGCGCCCGCACAGCCTCGTCCGTGGTGAGACGCGCGGTGCCGCGCACGATCGCCACGCTGTGTGAACCCGGCACGAGCAGCGCCGCCGCGACGCGGGGCTGGACGATGATGTTGCGGAAGCTGTCGGTGCGCCGGTTGCCCGGCCGGTCGGCGAACCAGAGGCAACCATCGTCGAGCCGCACCATGCGGCCCGCCGGATCGCCCTTGGGACTGAGATCGGCGCGGCCGCCGGCGTCGATGGTGGCCAGTGCCATGAAGCGCGCGCCCGCCACGACGTCCGCCACCGCGTTCGCCTCGGCCTCGACGGGCGTGGCCGACCAGAAGCCCGACCGGATCAACGCCTTGGCACAGTGGACATAGCATTCCTCGACGGTGACCAGCGCGTCGCCGTCACGCACCTCGGCGACGCGACCGTTCACGCGCAGCGTTTCACCGATGCCGGGCGCCAGGAACAGCGAGCTGAAAGCCCGGCCGGGTTCGACCAGCGCAGGATCGTCGAGCATCGCCAGCGGCAAGCGCAAGCCGGCGCGATCCCCACTAGCAAAACCGGGGTTGCCGCCGGCCAGCGTGATGGCGATGGAAGCGCCGTCGCCGAACCCGGCGAAGGCCAGCGGCGATACCGCGATCCACCGCAGCGCGGTTTCGTCCAGATGGTCGATGACCTTGAGGTTCACCGGCGGCGGCGTCTTGCCGACCACGCCTTCCAGCGCAGCGACGGTTTCGATGCGATCGCTCAACGACGGGCCTCTTTCATCCGGTACGCCACCCGCGGCCGAGGCGGGCACCCTGGTGCAGTTGCGAGTCGTTCGCATATTTGGCCGGCGAAGGCAAGCCGGAGCCCCGGCGCGGACCATCTGCAAGGCTGCCACGCCGCGCCGGCCGCAGACATGATGCCGATGGCCCCTGATGATCAGGGCAACCGGAGCCAAGCTCATGTCTTGCGTGACTCACCGGCAGATCGTGTTGGCCGCATGCCTCGCGGTGGCGTCCTTGTTCGGAACGCGGTTCCCGGCGGCACTTGCCCAGAACGCACCGAACACCATTGCGGTCGAAACCAGGACGCAGGCGGAGAAGGACGCGCTGGCAGCCCTGCAACGCGCCGGTTACCGGGTCATCGAGGTGCGAACGACCAAGGCCGGCGTCATCGCCAAGGCGGTCAAGGACGGACGCGACGTGTCGTTGCTCATCGACGTCACGGGACGGATCATGGAGCGGTGATCTCCCGGCGAACGACGGTGCGGCGCAGATCGGTGGCGTAGCCGAACAGGGCCGGCAGGCCGCCGGTGTGGATGAACACGACGCGGGCGCCCGGCGGCAATCGACCCTCGCGCACGCGCGCGAACAGGCCTGCCATGGCGCGGCCGGTATAGACGGGCTCCACGAGGAGACCGTCGCGATGCGCGCAATCGCGGATCGCCGATGCGACCGCGTCGTTCATGACGCCGTAGCCGGGCGCGAGAACATCGTCATACAGGACGACGTCCTGCGATCGCACCGGGTTGACGATCCCCAGCAGCTCGGCGATCCGGCCGCAGTGTCCTTCGACCCGGGGCTTCTGCAGCGATGCGGCGCGGCGCACGCAGATCCCGATGACCTCACCGCTCCACCCCAGCGCACGCAGGCCGAACAGCAATCCGGCGTGTGTCTGGCCGCTGCCGGATGCGAGGACGACATGATCCATCGCGCCGGCCTGCTCGAGCAGCTCCGCCGCGCACCTGACGTAGCCCAGCGCCCCCAGCGGCGGATTGCCGGCGCCCAGCGGGATCACATACGGGCGGCGTCCCCGGGCGGACAGCCCGGCCGCGATCTCCCGCAAGCGCTGGTCCGCTCCCTCCTCGTCCTCGCCAACGGGATAGGCGTGCAGGGTGGCGCCCAGCAGTTCATCCAGCAGGACGTTGCCCGACGTCCGGTAGACATCATCGACGTCAGGCACGCGCTCCTCGAGCTGGATGTGGCAGTCCATGCCCAGACGCGCGGCGCAGGCGGCCACCACCCGGGTGTAGTTGGATTGGACGGCACCGGTGATCAGCACCGTGTCGGCCCCGGCCGCGAGCGCCTTGCCGAAATAGAACTCGAGCTTGCGCACCTTGTTGCCGCCGAACGCCAGTCCGGTGAGGTCGTCCCGTTTGACCCGCAGGTCGATGCCGAGAGTCTGACTGAGCCGGGGCTGGTGCTCCAGCGGTGTCGCCCAGGGCAAGAACCGCGCGCGCTCAAAGCGCCCGACCGCAGCGCCGACCGGTGACTGTTCCCATGCGTTCACAAGACTCTCCAAGGATTGCGAGGATCAGAGGGTGCGGATTGGCCCAGGCCCGCCATCGCGCGGCAGAAAGGGCAGATACGGCCAGAAAGTCTGTTTTCCCTGTGGTTTCAGATACATGCACACCCCCGGCTTGGATGGCCAGGTGATGGTCAGATGCGGCCAGAAACGGCCAGAAAGTCTATCGCAACCAGTGCTGGTACCGTCATCGCGCCCTCGGTGCTGAGCCTTCCGCACGGACGGAGGCATCAGTCTTCTTTATACTCTAAAGAAGATCAAAAATCAAGAACAAACAGGCAACTACAAGAGACATCGCACGTGGCCTTCAGTCTGGAAACACGTGCGTGTCCATCAGCATCACGGCGCCGCCGAGGAGGCAGCCGACCGGCCTGTCGTCGGCAAATCCCAGGCGGACGCCGATCTCGGACAGGGATCCCATCGCGCGTCCCTGCAGGATCGTGATCCGTCGGCTGTCGCGCGCGACGAGCCCGTTCTTGAGCAAGCCGAACGCGAGCGCCGCGGCCGCAATGCCTGTCGCCGCATCCTCGGGGTAGCCCGACGATTTGGGGAACTGCCTGGCCTCGAAGCGCCGAGCGCCCTGATCGTCGATCGCGTAAGGGTAGAGCCCCGTCGATCCAATCCGCTCGCAGCACTGTTCTGTCCGCGCCATGTCCGAGACGAGGCCATGGAGGTGCTCGACGCTCTTCATCGGTATCAGTGACTTCACGCGCGACGTCACGGCGTTCTGAATGGGAAGATCGAGCAGATCGCCGCGCGTCACGGCGAGCGCCGCGAGAACGTCTTCCTCGTCCTGCCGGGACACGTCGACGACCTTGCCCGCCGGCTGGCTGATCTCGACGGCGGGATCGGGTGATCCCGGACGATCGACGTAACCCGTTACGGGCCCGCTGCGGGTCCCGACACGGACCTGATCGGCACGCAAGCGACCGGTGGTCGCCAGGCACCACAGAGCGCCAATCGTTGCGTGCCCGCACATCTCCATTTCATGGCGCGGGACCCAGAAGCGAAACGTGTAGTCGCTGTCCGCGCCGGAAGCCGGCAGGACGAAGCCGGATTCGTGGCCGAAGCGTCTGGCCACTGCCTGCATGTCTTCCGCCTGAAGCGCCGCACCATCGATGACGATGGGACAAGGATTGCCGCCGCGCCCCTTGTGGGTGAAGACATTGACAAGTCTGATCTCGCTCATCGTCATGACCTGGCCTGGAGGCGTCGGCAGTGTTCGTCGTGGCGCACCGATCGCACCGACGCCGATGATCGTGGGGACGCGGCAACCGTCCGTCAACGGCGCGCGGCACGTGCCCTGGCAACCGCATTCAGCGCTTGGCGCATCCGGGCAACACGCCTACCGTGCCTTGTCGACTGGGTTCACGACATCCGCTCAGGGAGGCGTCATGGTCCGGATGCCGCGTCGCCAGGTATTCGGGTTTGTCGGCGCTCTGGCTGCCACCAGCGCCCTTCCCGCCCTGGCGCAGACAGCGTTTCCGTCGCGGCCCATCAAGCTGATCGTGCCGCATGCGCCGGGCGGCAACTCGGATACGTTCGGCCGCATCCTGGCGCAGAAGCTGTCGGAACGACTCAACCAGCAGGTCGTGGTGGAGAATCGCGCGGGTGCCGGCGGCACCTTGGCCAGCGCGCTGGTCGCCAAGTCGGCGCCCGACGGCTACACCTTGGTCGTGGCCGACAACGGCACGCACGCCATCGCGCCCACGTTGTACGGCGCCAAGCTCGCCTACGATGTCTTCAAGGACTTCACGCCCATCACGCTGGCCGCCACCTTCGCGACCGTGATCATGATCCACCCATCGGTCCCGGCGCAGACCGCACCGGCCTTCGTGGCGCTGGCCAAGAGCCAGCCTGGCAAGCTGACCTACTCGTCGGCGGGTACGGGCAACGGTTCGCACCTGACCGTGGAGTTGTTCCGGGCCGCGGCGGGCGGGCTCGAGATGGTGCACGTGCCCTACAAGGGCGGCGCGCCGGCGATCCAGGCATTGCTGGCCGGCGAGGTGCAGTTGACGGCCGTGAGCGTCAACACGGCGCTGCCGCACATCCAGGCCGGCAAGGTGCGCGCGCTCGGGGTGGCGTCGTCGAAGCGTTCGCCGGCGCTGCCCGAGGTGCCGACCTTTGCCGAGAACGGCATTGCGTTCGATGGCGACAGCTGGCTCGCTATCATGGGCCCGCCGGGCATCCCGGCCGATGTCACGGCCAAGCTCAACCAGGAGATCGCCGCCGCGCTGCGCGAGCCCGAGACGCGAGAACGCCTGGCCAAGATCGGCCTGGTGGTGGCGGCCTCGCCGCCGGAAGGCCTTGCCGAGGTGCTGAAACGCGACGTTCCCAAATGGGGCACGGCCGTCAAGGATTCAGGCGCCGTCGCCGATTAGCGTCTGGCGGGCCAGTTTCGTTCGAATGCGATCCACGCTGTCATCCCGAGCGCAGCGAAGGATCTTCTGCAAGTGACGCACGGGTGCGCCTGCATCGAAAGATCCCTCGCTGCGCTCGGGATGACAGTCCCGAATGACGCTCGAGCGATAGCGGGTACCAGAGCGGTTCATGCGGTGATGGAAACAGCCAGCCGCCGTCCTGAACACAGCGAAGGACCCTGCGGCGCATCGACCCGCACGAACGCGCGGTTATGAGGAGAATTCACCACAGAGTTCCCCACCGGCTACGCCGACCATAAGGGCACGCGCCACGGAGTGGCGCGCCCCCAGCGTGTGATCGAGCCGCCTTGGCCATTTCCTTTCAGGTGCGCCATGGCGCTGCGATGATTCTTCTTGCGGTGGTTCGGCCAGCGAAGGCCGTTCTGGCGACGGCTGGGACCGCGCCGCTCCAGCGGCGCTCATGATCCGCCGCTGCGCGTCGGGGCGTCGCTGGAGCGACGCGGTCCGACCCGTCACCAGCGCCATCACGCACTCGTTTCACCGTGCTTTGTTTGCGGCCAACAGCTGCGCTGTGCCTCTGTGGTGAATTCTTCATTCCGCACATGTCAGCCGGTGCGGTCGGCGCACCGCAGGATCCTTCACAGCGTTCGGGATGACAGTCACGACTTCCTCTTCCGGGCCGGTTGAAGATAGCCCACCACCAGGTGGGTGGCCTCGTCGACGAGGGTTCCGGATACCGCGTCCGAGAGGATGTCGGAACGATGCAGGACCGCCGTGTGGGTCAGCGCCTCGATCGAGGTCACGCACACGAAAGCCGCCAGGTCGAGGTCGACGGGCCGGATCTCGTCCCTGTGGTCCTCGAGATAGGCCCTGAAGAGGGCGTAGGTCTCGCGATTGGCGGCACCGACATGCTCCAGCCGTCCCGTGCGCGGGATCTGCTCGGCAACGACGCGATGGAGCTTGGGATCAAGGCGATGCGACTCGATCGCCACGGTGACCAGCCGGCGCACGGCGTCCTTGAGCGGCAGCGCGGCCACGCCGGCCAACGCCTCGCGGACGATCTGCATCAGGTCCTGCTGGTGACGATCGACAACCGCGGCAACCAGCGCTTCCTTGCTCGGGTAATACTGATAGAGCGAGCCGATGCTGACGCCGGCCTTCTCGGCGATCCGGTTGGTACTCGCCTTGTCGAATCCGTCCCTGACCAGAATGCGAGCGGTCGCCTCGACCAGGGCATCGACGGTCGCGCGTGATCGCTCCTGGATGGCGTTTTTTCTGGGATTCGTGAGCGGCCTGCGGGCCATGCCAGGTACTCCGGTACGCGAGTAGACAATGTGAGCTATGGCTCGCATTCTATCCGAAGATACAAGCGAAAGGCAACGCGATGCTCACCCTCCCCTATCGCACCCTGATTCACTACAAGCGCTGGGCGACCAACGGCCTGAACGGGGTCATCGCCGAGACCCTGGGCCGCATGCCTGCCGACGAACAGGTTCTGGTGCTGCGGCTGCTCGACCACATCCAGGCCGTCGACGAGATCTTCAGTCACAATCTCGAAGCGCGGCCGCACGGTTATCAGGCCGCACGCTCGGCCGAGTTGCCGTCCTTCGACACGCTGGCCCGCAAGGCCGGCGCGACCGGCGACTGGTATGCCGACTACGCCGATACCCTGGCGCCGGAAGAGGTGGATGAGACGATCGCCTTTTCCTTCGCCAACGGCGAGCCCGCGCGCATGACGCGCGGCGAGATGCTTCTGCACGTCGCGATGCATGCCGCCGGCCATCGCGGCCAGGTCGCGCTTCTGCTACAGAAGAACGGCATCCAGCCCTATCCGGACCGAATGACGGACTTCCTGAAGGCGCAGGATGCCAGCGCAACGCGACAGGCTCCCCTTGCGGAGGTCACGGCATGATGAAACCACAATCGCTGGAGCGGTTCCCGCTCCATCTCGGCCTCGGCGCCAAGGCGGCGCCGCAGCCCGAATTCACCGGCATGGAATGGTTTGCCGCCTATGCCGAACGCAACGCTGCCGATGGCAACGAAGGACGGCTGGTCTCGCAGTACAGCTTCAGCGAGAACTGGACGAGCTGGGAGCGGCACCCCGTGGGCGACGAGGCCGTGATCTGCATCGCGGGCGAGATCACGCTGATCCAGGAACTGCCCGACGGAATCCAGAAGGTCGCGCTGCGCCCAGGCGACTACGCGATCAACCCGAACGGCGTCTGGCATACGGCGGATGTCGCCGGCCACGCCACGGCGCTCTTCATCACGGCAGGCCTGGGAACGGAGCACCGCCCGCGGTGACGGAGCGTTGGCGGCGTCGAGAAACTCTGCTTAGGTCACCGTAGACCCAGCAGAGGAGACTTCATCATGGCGAGCGAACCGCTGACCCCGGGCCTGACGGCGGAGATCACGACGACGGTCGACGACACGTTGGTGGTCAGGCACATGGGTGGCGACGGTGTGCTGTCGACGCCATCGATGATCGGGCTGATGGAACGCGCGGCCATTCAGGCCGTGCAGGCCCATCTTCCCGAAGATCAGACGACCGTCGGCTTCGAGGTCAACGTCAAGCATTTCGGCGTCACGCCCAAGGGCCAGAAGGTCGTCGTCAGAGCCGAACTCCTGGAGATTGACGGCCGCAAGCTCCGCTTCAAGATCGAGGCACGGGACGAGAACAAGCAGGTCGGCGACGGCACCCACCGCCGGGCGATCATCCAGGTGCAGAAGAAGACCTGAACAGTAAAAGCACCGGCGGCCGGTTCGCTCCGCCTCGACGACGGGCGTGCAGGCCGCACGCCTCGCAACAAGAAGGCTGGGACTGTCATCCCGAGCGTAGCGAGGGATCCAGGCGCCGCCCCTAGATCCCTCGCTACGCTCGGGATGACAGGAGTGTCAGCGACCAACGACCACAGGTACTACAGCGATTCATCGCGTGATGAGATCGCCATTACCGTCGTCCTTATATGGGCGTTAGGGAGTCAAGAGGTAAGCGCCAAGGATGCCGCTTAGTTGGACCGGATGGATCACTCCGTCGCCGGTGTTGATGGTGGTTGTCTGGCGAAGATGGGTGAGCGTGCTGCGGCAACGTTATGGAGCGTAACGATGGTTGATCAGGCCCAGCGCTTCGCAACGGCGGGCATCGAGTCGCTCGGAGAGGAACATCAGCCGATGCCCCCATGGTCGAGCCAGCAGCATGCCATCGTCACCCCGCGAACAAGCTGCCTTCATATGCGGCAAGTCCGATTTCTTCATTATCAACCGCCCCGCCAGCATTCTGAAGTTCAGCGCACCCGACGGACCGCTGCCTTCCACTCCCGCTCGTCCAGCAGGTCCGGCACCAGAACCGTTGCCGCGCCAGGATCGGCCGAATTACCAGATCCGAATAGTGCTGTCGCGACGCCCCGTGGTCAGCGGATACCGGTGATCTTCAGCCATTCACCAGTCCACGTTCCGTACTCCACCGCTGTCACCGAGCCAGCACTAGGTAGCGATCGCTCGAGACCGACGTATCTCGTCGTGCTGCTGTTGATCTGAAGTCCATAACAGGGGTCTAGGATATAGTGCGAATTCCCCATCGAATGGGTGATGACCACCCAGTGGCCTCCTCCTGCTCCGGCCCATGTCACGTGGCAGATAATCGGTTTCCCGGCCGTTGCGTCGAAGATCGCCTGCTGCACGTTCGCGGCCGGACTGCAATACTCGCTGGTGATCCTCCACGTCGCCAAGGCGCCCTGCAGGTCCTTCAGGTAGGTGCCTTGGGAATGGTATGAGTTAGTAGCGGCGACGCTAGTCAGCAGCGACGGCGCGAAGCCGGCGCGATCCTTTGTGGAGGGTGAGTAGGCCTTCTTCGGAAGATTGTTCTTCACCATCGAGGATGTTGGCTTGCCACCGACGATTTGGTTCACGACCATCGCGACGCAGCATAGGCCGCAGTCGGCCTCCTGGTCCTGGATGAGAACGTCAAACGTGCGGCCTGCCTTTTCCTGGACTGTCCATCCCATAGCGTGATTCTCCCGTTCTGATGCCCGAGCGACCCGCCATCCCCCTCTTCAGGCGATTGACGGCCGTCAGTATGGACGCCGGGCCACCAAGTAAAAGGCTGGTCGGCCGCTAAGGGCGAGCGACTAAAGCGGGCGAACGGCCAAGCAGCAGGGGACCCGACTGGACAGGTCGAGCGGCAGCGTTGCCTCGCCACGACCTTACGCTGCAAATGCTCACGGTGTGAGGCACGATGAGTTCTGATGACAGGAACCCATATCGGCCAGAGCCAGGAATATTTGCCCTACGAGAACCCTTCGGTGAATCAACAATGGAAATGTACAATTTATCTTGCCGAACTTATTATTTGAAAACTCCCAGTGCGAAGCAATGATTAACCGACTCATCGAAGCGTAAACAACGTCTTTTCTATTCCGATTCCGGTTCCATCGTGCGGCTGATGCTGCGCCGGTCTGGACGTGCACAAGAAGACGGTGGTTGCGTGCGTGCGCCGGGTGGTGAATGGCGAGATCCACCGCGAGATACGGACGTTTGGAACGGCAACGTCGGAGTTGCTGGCGTTGTCGGCATGGCTGGCTGAGAACGGCGTGACGCATATCGCGATGGAAGCGACGGGTGTGTACTGGAAGCCGGTATGGCACATCCTCAGCGATGGCGAGTTCGAGCTGGTGCTGGCCAACGCCGCGCACATCAAGAACGTGCCTGGCCGCAAGACCGACGTGAACGATGCGACGTGGATCGCCGAGTTGCTGGCGCATGGCCTGATCCGGGCCAGCTTTGTGCCGCAGGAGGCGATCCAGGAGCTTCGGGTGCTGATGCGCACCCGCAAGCAGCTGGTGCGAGAACAGACCAGCCATACGCAGCGCCTGCAGAAGACGCTGGAGGATGCCAACATCAAACTCGACTCGGAGATCACCGATATTCTTGGCGTCAGCGGCCGGCGGATGATCGAAGCGTTGATCGCGGGCGAGACCGATCCCGCCAAGCTGGCGGCTTTGGCCCATCGTCGGGTCAAGGCGTCGCAGGAGGAACTGCGGTCCGCCTTGCATGGCCGGATCACCGACACCCATCGCTTCTTGTTGGATGTCCATTTGCGGCAGATCGATGGGCTGGCGACCCTGATCGCGGCGATCGATGACAAGGTTGTGGCTCACCTGCATCCCTTTCGCGCCGCCCTCGATCAGGTGAGCACAGTGCCCGGCGTGCGTGCGGTCGCGGCACCGGCCATCCTGGCGGAGATTGGCGCCGACATGAGCCTCTTCCCTACGGCCAAACACCTGCTGGCCTGTGCCCCTCCAACAACCAGAGCGCCGACAAGCGCCGTCGTGCACGGCTGCGCAAAGGGTCGCGCTGGCTCAAGGAGACCCTGATCCAAGCGCCTGGGCCGCCGTGCGCACCAAGGGAACCTACTACCGATCCCAGTTCTATCGTCTCGCCGCGCGGATGGAGCGTAAAAAGGCGATCTGCGCCGTCGCTGCTTCGATGCTCACTGCCATCTATCACATGCTCAAAGACGGCACCCTCCACCACGACCTGGGAGCCGACTACTTCTCTCGCCGCTCCAAACAGAGCACGACCAACCACCTCGTCAAACAGCTCACAAACTCGGTTATCATGTCGACATTACGCCCATTCCCGACGCCGCCTGAGTTTCTGTTTCCTTTCAGGCACAGAGGACACAGAGGCACACAGAGATAAGGCCCTGGCGCACCTTCGGCGCGCGCGAAGATTGTTCTCTGTGTTCTCTGTGCCTCTGTGGTGCATTCTTCGTTCCGCACATGTGAGCCGGTGCGGTTGGCGCACCACGAGATCCTTCGCTTCGCTCGGGACGACAGCAGCATCAGCGACTACAGAACCTAGCTGCGGGCCGAGAGCAGCTTCATGAATGCGATGCCGTTGCGCTGTCCCTTGTCCTCGTCGCAGTTGTTGAAGACGACATGCTTGTTGCGTGCCGTCGGCGCCATACGCACCAGGTCGTCCGCGAGCCCGGCAAGCTCCTGATCGGGATAGTCGTAGTCGAAGCGCTCGGCCGCCGTCCGCGCCGGCGCGTTATAGGACTCGATGTTGCGTCCATGCAGGCGCAGCAGCAGCCAGTCGGCATGGGTGGTCTCCCACACGGCCGGCACGCTGTTGTCGGCGCCCTGCGGTCCATCGACGACGGTGTGGACCAGGCGGTGGATTCGCAGGAAATCCAGCGTGCTGGCAACGCGTGCCGGCCCGTCCCACCAGGATTTGTGCCGGAACTCGATGCTGAGCGTATGCTGCGGCAGCTGTGCCCGGCACGCCTCTACCCGCGCCATCGCTTCGTTGCCGTACTGGACTGTTGGCGGGAACTGAAAATGGACGAGGCCGAGCTTGCCGGCGCGCCGCAGGGGCTCGAGCGCCTCGGCGAAACGCTTCCACAGTTCGGTGCGGATGTCCTCCGGCACGGTCTTGTGGTGAAGCCGCCGGCGCGTTCCCAGCGCCTGCTGGATGTCCCTCGGCAGCACCTTCGTCTCGGTCATGTGCCCGGTGAACAGCCGGAACGCCTTCACGTTGAACACGAAATGATCGGGCGTGCGCTCGGCCCACTGCTGCGCCATCGCCGGCGCCGGGATGGCGTAGTAGCTGGTATCGACCTCGACCAGGGGAAAGATCGACGCATAGTAGCGCAGCCGTGCCTCCGGCGTCTTGCAATCGGCCGGGTAGAAGCGCCCGCAGTCGATGAGGGTCTTGTCCGTCCACGAAGCGGTGCCGACGACGAAGCTCATGGGTGCCATGGGGGGCTGAGGTCTGGCCGATCATCGCGCATCACGGCCCGAATTGCAGCCCCGGCTTGGCGCCGACGGCGGTGTTGGTGTCGTCGGTTCCGAAACGGCGCTGCGGTTAGCCTATCGGGTTGCGGACCATCATGAGCGCACGCCTGTCATCCCGAGCGCAGCGAGGGATCTTTCCGGCGATGGACGGACAAGACACCGCCGAAAGATTCCTCGCTACGCTCGGAATGACAGCGTGGGCTCATAGAATCACCGGCTGTCAGGACGACGGGAGCGGCAATGCCATCAAACAAATGAACCGCGCTAGAAGATGCAATCCGCTCGGGCCGCCGCCGGGATGGGATCGGCCGGCATGTTGAGCCGGCAGTGATAGTCGAACGCGGCCCGGAACGGCGGGGCGATGCGCGCCTTGGCCTGGATGGGCAGGACGAAGCGACCGCCGCGACGCTCGATCTGCTGCCGGCCGTAGCCGATGTTGTTGCCGTCAGGGAAGTAGGCATCGAAGAACGAATGCCCCGCCGTCGACGTGAACTCGACGACCAGGATGGCGCCGTCGACACAGTCGAAGCGCGGGCCGCCTTTAAGAGCACCGGTTTCCGTGGTCCTGCCTGCGGGCCCTGCGATCGTCCACTGGAAGCCCGAGCCGGCGCGCGCGGACTCGGCCTTCAGGGCCCCGCAGGTCAACGCACCCGGGGGCGGCGGCGTGGTGGGAGCCCCGCCATTCTTGGTTTGACCATACGCAGGCCCCGCCAGGACCACTGCCAACAACAACGCACCGAAACATCTCGTCTTCAAGGATGCACTCCCCTTGCCTCTCCGTCCCATTCGATCATCAATGAGGCTGGGAAAGCAATCGAGCCCTCCCGGGAGCGCGGGCGTCCCGCCCGCATCAAGGCGAGCGTAACGCTGTCGCCTGACATGAGCGGGCGGGACCCTTCGGCAAGCTCAGGGCAGGCTGCCCGCGCTCCCAGGTCCGCGCTAACGCCGCGCGAGCGCGGCCGCGGCCTCACCTGCAGTACGGCCGCTGATGGCCGCGGCATCGGACAGCAGGCCGACCGGGCCGACCCAGTCGCCGCAGATGAAGAGGCCCTCGGCCGCCGGCACCACGACACCAGGGCGTCCCTTCAGGCCGCCGCGCGCCGCGAACGGGATCGCGGCGATCACCGGCATGGCCGGCAGGAACTGCCGCGCGCGCTCGAGCGTGCGCCAGCCCGGCTGCGCCAGGTCCATGACCGCCTCGAGTTCGGCAACCAACTGGTGGCGGTCGGGCTTCTCGCCCGGTTCGAGGTAGCGCATGGTGTGCACGAGAGCGGCCCCCTCAGGCGCGAGGCGCGCCGCCGCACTGTGGACCGAGAAGTAGAACGGCCGGTCGACACCGAGCACAAACCGGACATCGGCGCGCGGCAGACTGGCCAGACCAACGTCCAGGCAGGCGACTCTCGCCGGTACCGCATCGGCCGTGCCGCACACTTCTTTGAGGGCGGGATGGAGCATGGCCGCCTGTGTCGGCATCACCGCCAGGATGGCCGCGCGCGCCGTCACGACGGTGCCATCGGCGAGCGTCGCGCGCCACGGCGGGCCGGGCTCGACCCGTTCAACCCGGGCGCCAGGACGCAGGCCGGCGCCGTGCGCGGCGCAGGCCGACCGCAAACCATCGATCATCGTCCCCCAGCCGCCGTCCAGATAGAGAACGGTGCGCGTCAATCCACCCAGGAGCTGATCGAGAAGCGCCGCGCCGTCGGCCACCGTCGGCGCATGCACGATGCTGGTCAGCCGCACCATCGCCGCGAGCACGGAGCGGACCCTTGACGACGGCGACAGTGCCGCCAGGGCCTCGTCCACGGATGCCCCGGGCGGCGTTTCCGTCGATCCCTGGATCAGGCGGCGGATGAGTGCGGCCATCTCGCCCTTCTCCGCCTCGGACAGCAACGTCGTCGCCGCCAGCCCGGCGGCACTGAACGGAGCCTGGTGAAGCGCCTTGTCGTCGGCGAAGAAACCATCGGCGAGCATGGGTACTTTGCCCGCGACGTCGACACCGAGATCCTGCAGCGCCCTGTCGAGGAACCCGTCTCGATAGAGCGCGTGGGCGCCCTGATTGAAGTGGTATCCCGAGACGATCCGCGTGCTGGCGCGCCCGCCCAACGCCGGTGTCGCCTCCAGGAGGATCACGTTGGCCCCGGCCTTCGCCGCGACAGCGGCCGCGACCAGTCCCGCGATGCCCCCGCCGACCACGACAACGTCGACCATGCGCACGGCATCCTCCATTACGGACAATTTGTATCCGCTTTAATACGGATATAGATTATCCGCAATGAGAATCAGCGACGGCGTCGAGTGGGCCATTCATGTGTGCGGTGTGCTGGCGGCAGTGCCCGAGGGGCGCAGCGTGCCGGGCGCCAAGCTGGCCGAGTTTCATGAGCTGCCGCCGGCCTACCTGGCCAAGCACCTGCAGGCGCTCTCGCGCGCCGGCATCGTGACGGCCGACCGCGGCGTGAAGGGCGGCTACCGGCTGGGACGCGCAGCCGCCAAGATCTCACTGCTCGATATCGTGCTGGCCATCGAGGGCCCGCAGCCCGCCTTCCGCTGCACCGAAATCCGCCAGCGCGGCCCCTGCCCGACGCCGCCATGGGCCTGCCGGAAGGCCTGCCCGATCGCGCGTGCCTTCCTGGCGGCAGAGGATGCCTGGCGACAATCCCTCGCGGGCGTGACGGTGGCCGACATGAACGCCGCCGCCGTGGCGGAGTCGTTCGACGACAAGCGGCGCCGGGAATTTCGGGCCTGGCTTGCGGGTGCTTTGCAATGACTTCTTCCTGGAACGCATGAGTCTACTATAAGCGCTGTTGTTAGGCCCTTTGCGCGTCGGATGCCCAGGGCAGCAGTTCATCGAGGCGATTGATCGGGTGGCCACTGACAAGACGGCCGAAGACGTCAGTGAGCCAAGCCTGAGGATCGAGGCCGTTGAGTTTGCAGGTCTCGATAAGTGATGCGAGGATCGTCCAGTGCTCGCCAACGCCATCGGAGCCGGCGAAGAGGGCGTTCTTGCGATTGAGCACAATGGGACGGATGGCACGCTCGACGGTGATGGAGTCGAGTTCGATGCGGCTGTCGTCGAGGAAGCAGATCACCCCTGCCCAGCGCCAGAGCGTATAGCGGATCGCACCGGCGATCGCCGCCTTCTGCGAGACAGCGGTGAGTTGGGCTCCCAGCCAGCTCTTGAAGCTGTCGAGAATCGGCTTTGTCCTGTCCTGGCGCACGGCACGACGGGCATCAGCATCGCGACCGCGGATGTCGGCCTAGACAGCGTAGAGCTCGGCGATGCGGGTCAGCGCCTGGCTGGCGATGGGCGCCGGTCCAGCCGCGGCGATCTCGTAGAAGCGCCGGCGCACGTGACTCCAGCAGAAAGCCAGTTCCACCGTGCCCGTCTCAGCGAGCGCGCGGTAGCCAGCATAGCCGTCGACCTGCAGTGTGCCCTTGAAGCCGGCGAGATGCGCCCTCGGCCTTGCGGTCGAGGGCGTAGATGTAGACCACGCCTGGTGACGCTGGTCCGCCCCACGGACGATCGTCCCTGGCATAGGTACTTAGGTTAAACAAAGATAAAAGAGCCGGACATCACAACGGACTAGTACTTAGTGCCGTCTTCAAGAGCAATTACAAGCCGCGTAGCTCGCGCACCGAGATCTTCATGCTTTTTCAGAGCATGAAGTCTTTGTGTAATGCTTTGCCAATCCATAAAAGGAGCAAGATTATCCTTCCTCAAGACGTCTATCTTTCCACTGTCGCTGCTTACTATCGGGCTTGTTAAATGTTCTAGCGCCTCGACAAGGCCTTCATCTGAAGCGATGCTCGCTTCAATAAGTCGGCGTGGCCCATGTTCATCTCCTCCCTGTTGCCAAGCGAAGAGGAGGCCAAGTGGACTAGCGCAACCAAGCACATCATTTGCCGACATCGCTCGATAACGATCGAGAATCAGTTCGGTGATCTTGTCCAACTCGGCGTTCGTAAATAACCACTCACCTTCCGGACGCTGCCGATCGCCATAGCGACCATGTGCGAATGTCTCGTGCCGGAATAGCGATGTCAGCCAGCTGATTGCCGCACCCTCACCAAACATCACCGCGATCACAACGGCGCGGCGTACTGGCTCAAGACGAGTGAGGAGAAGTGGTATCAGTGCTTGCCCTCTATCCCACGACGAACTGATCAAAAACTGGTCAAACGAGCGGCGCCGATACGCTTCGTCCATCATTTGCGAAAAGGCAATGAGCAAGTTCTCGCATTGCCTTGGCGCCAAAACCTTGAACGTTCCACCTTTAATGCGCTCCAGCAAGAGGTCGGTTTTAGTGAGCGACCCCGCCACGCGTTCGCCGTGAAGGTGCAGCAGCGCCACTCCCGCTTGATCCGCACCAGCCTCAGCTGCGGCCCATATTGACGCAAAGTTCTCTTGGGTAAGCGCGTGAGACGGACCAGCCAACGCAAAATAGATCCGGTAGTGATCAGGGCTAGCGAGGCGTCTTTTCCAAATGGCCTCGTCTCGCTTCCGTTCGCTGACATGCTGAAATATTTTCAGGCCGTTTCCTTCTTTAGAGTAGTCGACTTCAACACCTGGGAGCTGGCCTGCAAAATTATGTCCATAAGCCAAGTCATCAAAGTGACCATCTGCCACCGCAGCGCGCAGCAAGGTACATTCTCTCGCCACTTCCGTTTCTTCGACGCGTCCAGTTCCCAACGAAATTGCTGCGGCTGTAGCGCAGTATTTTTCGATCCAGCGGTAGAGTTCCGGATTTCCATCCTTGATAAGTTGCAGCCACACAAGATCAGCTAGATCCGCTTTCGCCTCCCGCAGTTGCGGCCAGAAAAACCGAACCGCATCCAGTGCGCGTACAACTGACCTTGGTGTTCTCAGCTGTCGACCACCTTCTTGATCTACAACAAGCTTTAACCTTGAAAGTTCATCTTCATCCTTCGTCGAAGCGATTAGATACAGTTCGTCGGCAAACCACTGGCGGAGCTGAAACGGTTCAGGCTTAGGAACCATCACAGTGAGCTGAACGATCTTCTCCAGATATGACTGCCCCCTCTCTAGGCCCGCTGCTTTCTCGATGCTATTTGCTAGGATCTGGCTATCGTAACAGAGCAAATAGATCACGTTTGGAAGGTCGACGACCGAACGCACGAGCCTCAAGATCTCGATGATCTCCGCAGGCTCCAGGCGATCTACATCATCCACGGTAACAACGAACCGATGACCGAGTTCACGAAGCGATCTCGCCAACTTGTCCTTTAGCTCAGAGAGCTGCGGATCGGTTGGCTTTTTGACCACAATATCCCCCGCCGCCTTGAGAGCCTTTCCCAGCCACTTAACTGGCCCAAATCCTGAGGCGTCGCCGGCAACCTCGATCATGGTCCCAGTCCTGCTTAAGGCGCCCATGAACCGCCGGAGCGCTTCCCCCGCCTCCTTGGCTTTGGCGACAGATATGCGAGTTGCGTCACCTGCCTTTAGGGTAACTTGATCAAGCTCCTTGGATAGCTCACCGAATAGACTGATGATCAGCGCATCTCGATTGCCAATAAGCCATGGTCGGAAATTAATAACAGTCGGCTCTCGCCCTCCTGGGAGTTTTCCAAGCTCATCCCGAATCAGAAACAAGAGACTTGACTTTCCCGAGCCCCAAGCCCCTTCGATCCCAATAACCAAGCCATCTTCGGATGCGCGATCTATAAGCGAAGTAGCGATCTGCCTGGCAACTTCGCGAAATCCAAGCCTATCGAGATCGCCGAAGCTAAGTGCACGGTCTCCCACAATTGAGTATGTTTGATCATCTGTCATCCTATTCTTGCACTCCGATCTAAATGATGTTCGCGACAGAAGACTCAACAACTTTCATAGGGGGAAGAGACTTCTTACTCGCTGAAAAGGATTTCGATATTCCGAAGCGTAACGAACCTTTGCGGCGATGATGTCGGCAAATGAGAGACGCCGCGCCAAAGCGTCGTAGATGTCCAGCCCATCCGCGAGAATGATCTTCCTCGCTGTAAAAGCCCGGAGACCGACGTCCGTAAACCCAGCGAATCCAACGAATAGCCCGCGAGTCCATTCGGGACGTTCGCTGACTTTGCCCTGGAACGCATGCAGCGCATTGGCATCGGTCTTCGCTCGCTGCCATTTCGCTTCAAGGAGGTAGATGTCTCCATCGAGTTGAAACGAGCCATCGATCTGTTCTCCAACCACACGGAAGCCACCACGCGCGTCCATCCCCCATGCGTTGAACAATTCAGTCAACAACTTCTCAAAGTGATAACCGCGCATTTGCGGCTCATCAGACATCTGATGAAGTGCGAGGAACCGCTCCTCAAGGTGCCGAAGTGTCGCTTCGTTGACCCGGAAGATGCGCGGTTTGGTTTCCTCTTTCGACTCGGTAGCTGCTGTATCGAAAGACGAAAGTGGAGTGCCTCCGAGCCTCTCAACAATAACGCTTAACCTCTGGCGCGCATTGGCAACGGTCTCGGCTTGCGCCTGACCCAGCCTGCTCTCCTCACGGTATTCCCAAAGGGCTGCCAAGGCTCGGGCAATGGCTCGAGGCTGACCAATCGTTAGGAAGGCTCTAAGGTGCTTCCCTTTGCTGCTGCCATAGATCGCATAGGCGTCATCGTAAATGTCGACCCCGACTTCACGGTAAAAAAAATCGGCGAACGTTCTGTTAGTGAAATCGAGCACATAGCCAGAGCTCATCCCGAACAGTTCGTCGATCACCTTCAATTCGACGGGCCGCAAGTGCTCCATTCATTCCCCCCAACACTCATCTTACCTAGCAGAACGTGGCACTGCCACCGATCATGGCGCATTTTCGCCAGGTACGTCATTGCTGATCGCGGAAGCCCCGGGGCCGGGCTGATTGGTATGTGAGCAATGAGATAGCGGTGAGACGGGTGAAAAAGACGAACATCGTCGTCGGCATCATAGTCCTGCCCGGCGCGGTGGGGCAGCACGGCAAAAGCGCGCGAAGACTCGTGCCGGCTCGCTATCGCTGCCTCTTGATAGGCCTACCCGAGGACCTGCAGCCGATGCCGAGGGGATAGTAATGGTCATGAACGGCGCAACCTCGCCCGCGGGCCTCGACTGCAGAGCCCTGATCCGCGCGACGCCTACGGCCTATCCGTCCACACGGAGACATATCGGTGTCCCGGCTCCACGATGCGCTATTGGTTGATCTCGGGCTCAACGAGATTTGCCGGGTTTCGCGGCGACTCCTGCCAACCGAGAAAGCAAGCCTCCAAGGGGAATGGCGTCCGGCACGCCGGCCCGCACGATATCCACTTCCGTGCCGATTGATACCCTCTTCAACGTCGCGGTTCCCATACTTGGGCCGCAGGATATCGCTACGGCATGTACTCTAGTGACCAACTCAATGTGCTATCCGATCCGGCGATTGCGCCCTCACCTGACGAGAAATGGCTGGAATCGTTGCGCAGCTGCAATACCCACCAGGAGCCCGGAGGTAGCGGAGCTATCGCGCTGTCTTTGCTCCAGAAAGCATCCTACTTTCTCCCGCTCGATCATCGTCCCGGCGGTTTCCTCGTGATGTCGGTGCGCGTGCTTTCGATGTTCATGGACGCTGGTTGAGCGATAGATCGCCGGCCTTGCTATGCGATGAAGAGGTCCCTCGGCGCGCGAGCGTCCTCGGCGGACCACGCGCGGCCGGGCGTCGGCAGGAAGAATTCCAGCAGTATCCCGTCCGGACTCTTCAGAACGACACCCTTCTTTCCACGGCCGTCCGTGATCTCGACCGGAGCGGCGTCATTGATCCGACGCAGATCGCCGTGCAGCTTCTCCAGTTCGATCTCGTTGACGACCTCGAAGCCGATGTGGTGGAGCCCAGTCTGCTCGCCATCTCTCTGCGCGAAGAGCGAGAGCGCAGGCTTTCCAGTGGTGCCCATGAGGACGGCGACACCGACTGCCTCATCGAGATGGGCGAGGCTCAAACCGCCGACGTCCCGGTAGAACCTCAGCATCTTGTCGAAATCTTCTGCGATGATCCCAGCCCGCGAGATCTCGCGGGGCTGGACCGGTGCCGACTTCACGTATTCAGGAGAGAAGTTCGCATCGTAGTTCGCCGCCGTGGACGGCGCCGACGCCAACGGATCCCAGCTCCCCGAGATGGCCTGTCCAACGTTGTTCCTGTAGAATTCTCTCCAGTCAGCCAACTGGTCCGAATAGAACTCCTGGAAGTTCCGCTCCGGATCAAACAAATAGACGCTGTGCGACATGCCATGGTCGGTCGTACGCTTGACGTCTACGTCGAGACCCACCGCCCGCTTGTACGCATCGACGAGCACCTTCTCGTTTTCCATCTCCCAGCCCAGGTGATTGAGACCGGGTTCGCTCCCGCGAGTCGTTGCAACGCGCCCGTCGCGCCCTCCCCGGTCTTTCCTGGCGATCTGCATGAGAGCCACGTCATGGTGCGAGGATCCATTCGAGAGGAAGACCATATCCACGGCCGGTTCCGCGAAGACCTCGGTCAGGCCGCACACGGCGCTGTAGAACGCTAACGACTCCTTGAGATCGCGGACGAAGATGTTCGCATGCGCGAGGCGGCGGGGTGCGAAATGAACGTTCTGCGGCTTGTCGGCAATGTCCGCCATGATCCTGTTCCTTTCGCCGCGGCTGCGGCGCCGGCAAACTGATTGATCTCTTTCTGCACACTGTCGCCGACCCTCCGAGAGCCTCGCGACCAGCCGATGAAGCACATCGGTTGCGCAGTACGTTGGCCGAGCGTATGGGATCACCCCTGGGCCCGCCACCTACGTCAGGCCCAGTTCTTGTGAGAGTGGGCCAATGCCGAGGAATGTCGCGCTCGCTTCGGTCGATGCGGCCGACCGCGCACTCATCGTGATCGCGCACGAGTATCTCGACGGCACCCTCGTAAGGTCGCACCGGCATCGCCGCGGTCAGCTGATCTTCGGCGCCACCGGCTTCCTCGTGCTCACGACCCCCAAAGGCAGGTGGGTCATGCCGCCTCAACAGGGCATGTGGATTCCGCCCCACACTCTTCACGAGGTTCAAATGGTCGGCGCTGTGACGACGCAGAGCGTGTATCTTCGTCCGGAGATGGCGCTCGAGATGCCGCGCAACTGCCAGGTCGTCGGTATCTCACCCTTCGTGCGCGGCCTCATCGACAAGGCGCTCGACCTGCCGCTGGACTACGAGGCCAACAGTCACGCGGGTGCATTGATGATGTTGCTCCGGTACGAGTTGCAGCGGCTGCCGGAGTTGCCGCTCTCTCTGCCGTTGCCGATGAGCAGAGCCCTGGCTGACGCGTGCCGGGCATTTCTGTTGAAACCGAACGCAACGGACACGATCGACCGCTGGGCTGGAGAGCTTGGAATGAGCCGACGGGCTTTCACCCGCGGCTTTCGCCGAGAGACTGGTCTGAGCTTTGTCGAATGGCGGCAACAGGCCTGTCTTATGACGGCGCTACCCCGCCTGCTCGCCCAGGAGTCGATCACAACTGTCGCACTGGATCTCGGATATGAGAACCCCGCGGCATTTACGACGATGTTCAAGCGCCTCCTGGGCGTCGCACCGCGAGCATACATCCAGAGCCTCTGATGTGGTGTTCGCCAGTGCGCCCGCACGCGTCACCAACGCATGGCGCGGCGACCGACATGCATGGCGTGCCTTCCTGGCGGCGGATGGGGCCGTTGGCCGAGCTTCGCACAGCGCTTCCGGGGCGGCGCGACGAAATCGATGCGCTCTCTACGCCGGAGGTCGCCGCTTGCATCAGGCATGTCCCCTTCGCTTCGCTCTGGACGACATGACCTAAAACGACTTCACCATGTAGACCCTGATATGAGAGTCGAGCCCGTGGTCGGGCAGCCCGCTGTTCGCGATCTCGAAGCCGTGCCGCTGGTAGAGGCGAATGTTGGCCACTGCCATCTCGGCGGTCTCAAGCGACAGGCCACCAAAGCCGCGCGCTCGCGCCACCTCGTCGATCCGCTGCAACAGCCAGCTCCCGACGCCGGTGCCCTGTCTCGCCGGATCGACAGCAATCTGGTAGATGCAGAGGTCTTTCTCCTGCGGTTTCGTCCTGGCGGCACCGACGATGCGCCCGCCATCCAACGCGACGTAGACGTCGCCGCGCTCGAGTTCCGCCACAAATCGCTGCAGCTCCTCGGCAAGCTGAGCAGATCCGTCGGCTGGAATCTCGCGTCCCAAAGCGCGGATATAGGGCGTGAAGGCTGCGCGTATGACGCGCCCGACCTCTTCGCCCTCCGAAAGCATCGCCGTTCTGAACGTCAGCACCATGGACGCATAGTACCAAACAAAACGCCCGCCGGTGCGGCCGGCGGGCGCGTCGTTCATCCGTGGGAAGGCGCTATTGCTTGATCTCGGGCTCGACGAGCTTTGCCAGGTTTCGCAACGACTCCTGCCAGCCGAGATAGCAAGCCTCCGGTGGAATGACGTCCGGCACGCCGGCCTGCTCGATCTCCACCTCCGTGCCGACCGACACCTTCTTCAAGGTCACGGTCACCTGCATCTCGCCGGGCAGGTTGGGGTCGTCGAACTTGTCCGTGTAGCGCAGGCGTTCACCCGGGACGAGCTCGACATAGTCGCCGCCAAACGAATGGCTGTCGCCGGTCGTGAAGTTGCGGAAGGACATTCTGTGCGTGCCGCCGACTTTCGGCTCCAGGTGGTGCACGGTGCAGGTAAAGCCGTTGGGCGGAAGCCACTTCGCCAGCGCGTCCGCTTCGATGAAGGCGCGATAGACTTTCTGCGGGTTGGTTGTCAGAACACGGTGCAGGCGGATGGTGTTGGGCATGGTCATTGACTCCGTGAAAAGCGATTTGCCCCCCAAGGACGAACGAGGCCGGGCCAACCCGACACGGCATCTCAAATATCCTTCAGGGCGGCGGCGCATCGACACCACCGTACACGCCGCCCGCACCCGGAATCACCGCCGGGTGATGCGGACCGGGCTGTCATCCCGAGCGCAGCGAGGGATCTTGTGCGCATGGCGCACCCCGCGTCGCTCGCACAAGATCCCTCGCTGCGCTCGGGATGACAGGCACTTTCCACCCTTACGGGCTGCCCGGCGCCGCGACCTGTTTCGCCAGCATATCGCGCTCTACTGCCGTCAACTGCTGTGTCTCATCCGCCGTGAACGTGCCGTTGCCCAGGAGACGGATCACGCTGTTGGGGTCGTAACCATTGCTGGCTCGTCTATCCGGAGTCTGGCGTTCCCGGTCGTTGGGTTGGCCTCCTTCACTACCTGCCCCACCATAACCGAGAACCTCGACGATGATGATCGAGGGTAGTGCCGCCGCGTTGGCCTGTTTTGGGGTTGTCGCCGCCTGCTGAGCCGCTGCGCCGGCAACACTCGATGCTTCGGTCAGGCTGGCGATATTGGGCGCCTGGGCAGTCGGCACGCCCGTCGTCGTACCCTGCGCCTGGATATTGGCGGCATTGAGAATCTGCAAGGCCGCGACGTTGACGTTGCCCGCGCGAATGCCGGCTTCGCCCGCATCGATCGTGCCCAGCGGCGCGATCAGATCGACGTCACCCGGTGCAACGCCCGGGATGGGATTGAGCGTGGCGATCCCGGCGCCCGTAGACGGCACGTTCGGCGACAGCGTCACGCCGCCAAAATCGTCGTAGACGCGTTTCGCGGGCGCGTAGACGATCGTGCCCTTGGCGCCACGGCCGGCGTTGATGTCGCCCTCGGCAGACCAGATCAGGATATCGCCGCCGAACGTCGTCATGATGCGCGACAGGCCGAGCAGCACGCTGCCTCTGGAATACATCTGAATGTCGCCCGCGCCCTGGGTGACGACACCCGCGCTCGCCGGCGGCACCGCGCCTTCGAGGCCGATGACGATCTGACCGTTCGGCGCCAGCATCTGGATACCGCCGCCGAAGTCGGTGTGGATACCCGATCCGCCGAAGAGGGTGATGTCGCCTTTGCGCTCGGCCGAATTGCCGTGGGCGGCCGGTTCGGGGAACAGCGTGGCGATCATCTGGCGGCCACGCAGATAAGAATTGAAGCGCGGGCTGGCCGGATCGTTGTACTCCCGGCCACCGGCCTTGAGCTCGGCGAAGTAGACCTGGCGCATGAAGATGGCGCGTTGCTCGATCGGGAGCGCATCGAAATAGGCGATCGCCTGTTCGACGGTGCCCTCGAAGCCGAACCGGCCCTTGAGCCACGTGCTCAATTCGGCCTCGTAGGTCTTGGCGACCTTGCCCGCCTGGTCGGCCAGCGGAACGCCGGGCCGCGCGCGGTTCGCCGGATTGAGATAGCGCGCGGCAAGCGCCGCATAGGCCGGCCCGCTCGATCCGACGCCGGCCTGCAGGACGATCTCCGCACCAGGACGCAGATCCCCTGCGACCAGCGGGCCGACGCTGATGAACGGACCGTTGACCTGCGTACCGGGGTCAGCCTGAAAGATGTTCCGGCCGGCCGCAACGTCCAGGGTGCCAGGGCCTGCGACCTGATAGTTGTGGTTGACCAGCTCGGACAGGATGATGTCGCGGCCGGCGGATACGATCGAGACGTCGGTGGTGCGATTGTTGAGCACCGTGAGGCCACTCTTCACGATATCCCTGCCGGCACGCATCCACGTGACCTTGGCGATGGGATCATGGGTCCAAATACCTGTCATCGGGTCTCGCGCGCTGCTGCCGAGCCGCAGGTCGATGATGTCGCCGGTCACGGCATAGATGCGGACCGGCTCCGGATCATCCATGTGCAGATTGCTGATGGGCAGACCCGCACTCAGACCGACAGGAGAGGTAGCACCGGTGACGCTGAAGCCGTTGATCGCGTTCCAAGCCAGCAGTTCCAGGTGCCCGACCGGCGACGGCAGGAGCTTGAGCGGCAACATGCCGTAGATGCTCCCCTGCGCCGCGATCGCCGAGAGCGAGGGTACGGTTCCCTGCGGATTGATATCGCCACCGACCGAGAAGAGCGCCGCCGCCGTCGTATCCGTCCACAAATTGTCGATCGCATTGACCGTGGCGACGATGTCGCCGCGGCTTTTCACCGTGAGGGCGCCGTCGCCGAGACCGAAATTCACCCTTCCCATTTCCAGGGCCGCGTTCGGGGTGAGCGGATCGAGCAGGCGCGGGTCGTCAGCGATCGGCACGCCGAATCGTGTCGGCATGACGCGACCAACCGACGCCGAGCGCAGGTCGATGTTGCCGCGTAGATTGGACAGATCGCCGGGTGCGCCGTCGGTCAGGCCGGGATTGAGCTGGCCGGCAACATTGATGCGCAGTGTGCCACCGCCACTGCGGACGATCCCAGCGCCGCCGCTTGCATCGCCGCTGCTGCCGATCGCTGCCGTCACCGCGTGGCTACTCGTGCCGCCGGTTCCCGTTTCCCCGGCATCGCCACCCGCTTTGATCACGACATTGCCGCCGCCAAGTGCGCCAATACCCGCGAAGCCGCGCAGGAAGAGCGCGCCCTTGCTGGTGTCGTAGGTCCCGAAGTTGATCCCCCAGCTTCCCTGCTGCTGCCACAACCAGTTGTCGGGCTGCGACGAGACATTGGAGTACCAGCCGCTTTGCGCGGAAACCGCGTAGCCTTCGAGGTTTCCGCCCACAGTCAACAGCACATCTCCGCCGTGTGCCGTAAAGTACATGCCGACCGGATTGACCGCCGGTTCATAGCCAGAATAGCCCTCGCCGAGGACCGTGCCGTCGCTGCGGACCTGGCGCGCAAGGCCGCCGCTCGCGGTGCCGGCCGTGTAGACGCCAAACAAGGTGTTCTGGCGATAGTTGCCGCCAGCAACGAGATCCAGATAGCCGGTCCCGGTGCGCACCACGCTGATCGCCGGTTGGGTTTTGTCCAGCCCGGTGAAATGCAGGTCATCGAGCACGAGATTGCCGCCGCCCTGACGGGCGATGCGGCTGTCGGCAGCGCCGAGATCGGCGCCTGCCACGTAACGCATCGACCATGACTGCACGCCCGGTGCCAGCATCGGCGCAATCGCCCACATCTGACCTTGCGGTCGGACCGTCTGGATCACGGTCGCAGGAACTGTCATGCCGGCAAACCAGTAGAACGGATAAGATCCGATACCTGTCACGTCGATCGTGCTTCCCGCCGGGATCATGTCACCTGGCATCCAGAACCGGTTATCGGACGGGTAGGTGACGCTCATGACGTAGGAATACCCGAGACCGTAGGGGACCCACCAATCTTCCGCGAGCGTGAAGTTGTCGCGCGGCTGCACGTTGTCGGTCGCCACATACGAGGGCACGGCGACCTCATCCACCACCCGTGGCCGATTGGCCCACGACGTATCATCGGGCGTCGCCGGCGGCGGTGAAAAACCATCGCTGATGCTGCCGTTGATCGTAAAGTGACCGCCTGCGCGCCCAACGATGACGCCCGGTTCGCCGGAGCCGCGCACGGCGGGATTGGCCCTCGGGCCATAGCGATAGCCTGAGAGATCGAGGTCGCCTTCGGTCACGAGATCGCCGCTGCTCCAGAGCTCGACGCCGGGGCGCAGATGGAACGCGTCCGTGTATGCGCTCAAGCTGGCCAACCGGTTCCGCAGGGCGCCGTTGGCCGATGCGGCATTGATAAAGGCCGTGCTGTCGCCGTGGATCGCGTCGAGCAAGCTCTGATTGATCTTGCCGCCTGCCGGCTCGTAGCGGCGGAAGCCGTTGACCGCGATGCTGGCCGCACCCCGGATGTCGAGCGGACCCGCAGCCTCGATCGCGATATCGTCGGCACCGGCGCCGGTGCCGTCGGCACCACCGCGCCGCCGCGCGTTGATCTCGATCCTGCCGCGCGCGACGGCGTCGGCCGAGCGCAGGTCGATGGTCGCGCCACTGGCGAGCCTGACGATCCCTTGTGCCGACGTGAGCTCGACATAGCTGCGGTTCGACGCCTCGATCGGCGCGCCGCGGCTGTCCACCTGGAGCACAGTAGAACGTGCATCGAGGATCGCTGTAGACGCAAGCGTCAGGTCGTCGCGCGCCGCCAAACGAATCGTGCCGGGTTTGGCGCCGCTGGCATCGATCCGTCCCTGGACGGTCAGACTGCCGCCATCGACCGAGATGTTCACCTGATGCGCGCGGACCTCGTCGCCGATGACGAGATCGCCGGTCTTGATGACGAAACTGCGCGTGCCGAAGAAGCCATCCTCATTCAGCCTGGTGTTCAAGCCCGCGAAGTCCGCCAGCGTGAAGGATCTGATGTCGATGCCGCCGGCTTCGAAACCGTCCGCGGCCGCGCCGCGCAGGGCGCCATCGAATGCAACGCGCCCGTCCGCTCCCACAGCTGTGGCGCTGATCGAGCCGGCGCTGTTGTGGGCGGCCGACACGTCGATGGTCGACCCTGCCTGCTGCGTGATGGTACCGCCGGCGCTCACCATCACGACATCGCCACCCCAGCTGTGTCGGGTCACGTCGAAGAAGGTGGTGGACCGGGCCGACAGGTCGAGCACAGCGCGATCGGTGAGCATGATGCCGCCAGCCGCCTGCACTTCAAGCCGACCGCTCGGCAGCGCGATCGCGGTATCGATTGTGACCGTGCTGCCCTTGATGCGGAGTTCGCCGCCAAGCTGGCTGACCGACGCCGTGTTCGCCGGTGCGCCTGAAACGGCCCGCGCCGCAATCGCGCCGCCCGCCGTCACCGACAGGAAGCCACCAGCCGCCGTCGTCAGCAGCGGCGTCGTGATATTGAGATCGCCGCCGGCATAGGTCGATGCGCTCGTGCCACTGCGATAGACCGACAACGCCCCGCGGTTGTTGGCCGTGATCCTGTCGGACGCCTTCAGGTTCACCGTGGAGAAGCCGAGCGCAAGGCGCTCCAGCGTGGCTTCGTTCTGTGTCCGGCTGAAGGGATCGTAGCCGAACACGATCTCGCGGGCATCGATGGTGAGCGTGCCGCTGCCGGTGCCGGGACCGCCCGATCGCACTGCCCCCGGCGGGAGGCTGACATAGGGGCTGTCCTTCGTGCCGCGTCCGCTTGACACGCCGTTCCAGAACACCGTGTCGGCGGATAAAGCGGCAACATCCCCTGCCCCACCCCAGCCGTAGATGGCCGGCGTATTGATGACCAGCCCCGTGCCATGCCCGCCGGCACCGCGCAGATCCAGCGCAACACTGCCGAAGAAATTGAGCGATGAGCCGACCGTAAGCGTGAGGCGTTCAACGCGGGCGAGTGACGGGTCGGCAGGCGCAAGGAGCCGATCCAGGACCGATTGCGTCAGCAGCCAGCCCGAGCCGAGCGCGCCGGCGTCACGCGCCGCCGCAAATGACGCATCGGTGCCGACATTGATCTCCGGCAGGCTGACCGCGAGGTAGCGCGCATTGAGCGCCACGCTGGATCCGATATCGAGCGCCTGGCTTGCCGCGAACGCGATCGTGCCGCGGGTGCGCAGAGCCGCGCCGTCTTCGATCGTGACCGTGCCGCTGGGGCCGGCAATTGCCGGCAGGAAATTCAGCCAGCCGTTGGAAACCGTGAGGATGGCACCGGCGCTGGGACCGTAGCCGCCGGCCGAATTCCAGAAGACATAGCCTGCGCTCGAATCGAAGATAGTCGTGCTCGATCGCGTCGTATCGAAGACGGCGCCCTTCTCGACATGGACTGAGTTATTTGCCACGGCGAATATCTGGCCCGCTTCGAGAACGCTGCCGCTGCGGACAACGACGCTGCTCGATTGCGCGCCGAAGTAGATGTGCGCGCTGGTGGCCCCCAGATCGCCCCGACCCGACCAATAGGCAGCGTAGCCGCCGATCATCAGCGTTCCGGCACCGACGCGCGAGAGATCCTCGGCATCGACGGAAGCCATGCCCGGGCTCGCGGCACTGCCGGACGGCTTGACCTCAAGGCCGCCCCAGGCGCCCACGACCAGATTACCCGCGTAACCGCCTTTTCCAGCCTTCATCAACACGGTGCCGTCGAACGAGAGGACATCACCGACATTGGTGCCAAAGTCCAAGGAGAGGGTTTGCGCATCCACCGGCAGGCGCGGCCGCAATAACCCGAACCGGGCGGCGTTGGTTACAGCGAACTGGCTGTAACCCATTTCATTGTAGTGCGCGTGGCTGCGCACGACGTGCCCCGGTGTCAGGATAACCCGGGTTGGCAGAGCAGAACGGATGCTCGTATTGGCGATACCAAGCGTGCCCGCCGTCACATGGGAGCCGTTGGCGAGAGCGGCGGGGTGGGCAACGCTCGTCGTGGCCCCGCCCAGCTCGACGCGATACGCGCCCGGCAGCAAGGCATAGGTCGAGGGCAGCAGCGTGTAGGTGCCGGCCGGCAGTCCGCCTGCCGGTTGTGTCAGCGTCATCTGCTGTCCGACTCGCGGATCACCGGCACCCTTCTCCGGCGAGATCGGCGCGTAGCTGCCGGCATAACCCGGCACCAGTGCATAGACACGGTTCGACGCGCTGCTGTAGCCGAGAGCCGGATTGGCGTTGACAAGCGCCGTCCTCAGCACGTCCACCGAACCGCCGCGGCCGCTGATGAACGCGGCGCCGAGCAGGTCTCCGCCGCCGCCGAGGTCAATGACCGAGCCAGGTTCTGTCACCACACGGCTGCCCGACAGACTGACGCCGATCGTGTTCACGCCCAGCGAAGCGAGGTCATAAAAATTCGGTTGTGCCCCGGCATACAGATAGGACAGGCCATCGACGGTCCCGCCGTAGGGCATGACGAGCCCCGCCGCGCTGGTCGAGGTGATGCTGCCGCCACGGAGTACCGTCGTGATGGGCGGAAGAGCGATGCCAACTTGGGGGAATGTGATGTAATTGCCCGTGGCGGTCGCGCCCATCACCAGGCTGCCCAGTGGCGCTCGGACGATGCCTTGCTGCTCGATCGTCCCCGCCAGAAGGCTCAGTGTTCCGAAGACGGATCCCGGCACGGCTGGCGTGCTGCCGTTGCCCCGGATGGTCAGGGTCCCATCCTTCCTGACACTATTGCCAAAAAAGATCCCGTCGGAGATGTGCGCGACGACTCCGGCAACGATCTGCGTCACCGCGCCGGTCGTCGGATAGAGCTGGGCGGCCTCGATGGCGATGTTGCCGCCGCTCACGAGTGCCCCGGCCCCGAGACGGACGTCGCCGCGGCTGACGAGCGCCATCTCAGCAAAGCCCGCGGGTTCGATGCGATTCTGCCTGTCGCCAAAGGGCGTCGAGAAATCGTAGCTTGCCGAAGCACCGGACAGGACGCGGTTACGCACATCAATGAGATCGGCAGTGACCGCCAGACGGCCCTCGTTGATCGGCGATGGCCGGTAGCTATTCAAATAGAGCCCCGGATAGATCGCCCCGGCCGAGATTTCGATCTGCACCGCGCCATCGAGAAGCACATAGGGTGCCGCCAGCGAGACGTTGGCGACCGACGTACCCGTGGCCGCGGACAGGACGCCGCGATAGAGCGCCAGCGACTGGCTCGTCGCGAGATTTACGTTTCCCTTGAACTGGAAGATGTCGCGGCTCCAGAGCGATAGGCTGCCGAAACCGCCCTCCGCCACCTGCGACGCGCTGAGATAGCCTTCTCCATAGCGCAGGGACGGATCCCCGGCGCCCGGCGCCAGGCCAGGTGTGAGGCTGGTCTGGCGCTCCTGCGTGATCGTGACTGTGCGTGGCCTGTCGACGATGGTCGGCGTAGAGCCCATGGGCGTTTCGAGCGCGACCACCAGGTGGCCGCCCGCGGCACCGGCGCCGCCCGCAGCCGCCCGCATCTCACCATCGAGATAGAGTCCGCCCTGCGATCCGATGACGATGGAACCGCCATTGCTCGCCACCGTAACCGGCTGCGGTGCAACATTCATGTTCGCGGCGCCGGGCAGCAGGTCGACGACGCCGCTGGTCCCGGAGGCGTTGAGCAATGCGCCGGGCCGAATGATGACCAGCGATCTGGTCGCGGGCAGGACGCCCTTTTCGACAGGCGTGAACGCGGTCATGCCGATGTTGATGGTGCCGCCATCCCGGATGACCGCATAGTGCCGTCCTTGCGCGTCGGTACCTGTGATCGCCCGCGCGGCAACATCGAGGACCGCATGCTCGCCGATCCAAATCGATTGACCGACTGCCGGCACTGAAACGACGTTTTCCAAATCGCTGGCGATCGTAATGGTGCCGCTGCGCGCGGTGATCGAACCGTCGATGGTAATCTGTCCCAATGCGCTCACCGTCACGGAACGGCCATCGTCCACGTCAATCGCCGAACCGGATGCGAGCGTGATGTTGCCGGCGGATCCGAGCGACAGGTTCGCACCGGCGCGCTGCGTGATCTGGCTCTTGGCCGGGTTGTCGAGATCGTGCGGCGGGCTCCACAGCTCCAGAGCGGTCCGCGGATCTGCACCCGTCGCCACGGTGAAGCCGGCCGCGCCCAGGCGATACACCGGCATGGCCACGTCGAGCCGGGTTCCCGGCGCCACGACCACGCCGGCGGTTCCGGTGATGTCGTACTGCGAGAACCCGCTTTGCAGCAGGTCGGGGCGTTGATACTCCAGCGGCCGCACTGCGACCGAGGTCGCAAGCACCGAACCTGAGCGGATGACCGTGCCGGCAGCGAAGCTGGCATTGACCGGCGCCGGGCTCCCGGCAAGCGCCGTGACCAGCGTCGGGGGGATCGGGATGCCGTTGGGAAATACGTCCGCGGGGATCACGTAGTCTTTCGGAAAGCCCCCGGCGCCCATGATGGCCGTGACAACCGAGCCCTTCGGGATCGTCGGCAGGGGCATGCTGTCATAGCCGTAGATCGCGTATTGAGTGTCGCCGACGTAGACGATGTAGTACTGCGAGGGAATCGATGGCCGCGGCGGTGTCCAGTCGGCCTCCAGCGTGATTGATGTGATGTTGGGCTCGGCCCCGATGGGCTGTCCGGCCGGACGCACAGTAATGGGATAGACAAAATTGGCCGGCAGGATCTGGCCGGCGGCGACCGTAAACCCCTCCGCGGCGATCAGGTCGGTGGGTGCCTTTTCGCCGACGCCCAGGACGCCGTTCGTCTCGAGGATCCTGCCGCCCAGAACGATCGTCCCGCCGGACGCCATGGCGAGCGTTCCGCCGCCGCTGACGCCATAGCCGCGCACGATGCCGTCCAGTGTCAGCCGGCCAGTCGTCGAGGGCGTTGCATTGGCCGTGGCTGACGCCTTGAGCGTGACATTGCCGCCGCGGCCACCGGCTGACGCGCCGCCAGCGAGGAATCCACCACCCGAGGAGACATCAATCACGCTGCCGGCGCTGACGATCACGTCACCAGACGAGACCAGGCGAACATCGCCGCCATCGATGAAGGCCAGCTTGTTGTGGCCTGCGGCATCGGCCCGCGCATTCACCCACAGCCCACGGGCATCCAGCATAACACCCGATGCCACGGTGATCGTCCCCGTTCCAAGGCTGATGGGGTTCAGGAATCCCTTGAAATGGTTGGTCGCGGTGATACGCCCGCTGCGCGCGGTGATGTCAGCCTTGATGTCGACCGTTGCGGCGACCAGAGAAACAGACCCACCGTCGACGACCGACAAGGGGGCATCGACAGTGATCGTGCCGCTGGTCGCAAAATCGACGACGCCGAGTCCTTGCGCGTTCAGATGGCCGGCATCGAACCAGGCCGTGTTGGTGCGGTCCTCCGGAATCGACCGCGATGTCAGGTCGCCGATGAGAACGTCCGTGTCGTATGTACCGACGCGGCCGCGGGCATCGAACTGCCCGAGCATCAGTGTGCCGGCTTGTGCAACGACGTTCTGCGCCGCCTTGTAGCCGTCACTGATTGCGGACGGACGCGCGTTGACCTGGCGGTCGCCCTGGACGACGGCCGCGACAATGCTGCCTTCGAAGATCGCGGTCGGAGTCGACAGGACCACCTGTCCCGCGTCGCGGCCGACGGTGTAGCCGTCCTCCCAGCGCACGCTTTCCCGGCCGCGCCCGAACGGGCCCGTCCAGACCTCGGTGACGCCCCAGCGCCCGTGCTTGCGGATGAACCCGTGACCCAGACCGAAAAACATCATGTCGCCGCGGGCGCTATCGATGGTGTAAGGCCGCCCGTCGGACCCGAGAAAGTTGGTGGTGCGGATATAGCCGCCCTCATAGCGGATCGAACCGCCGGAGATATCGAAGACCGAGCCCGGCCGCGCCGTCACTGTCGCCGCAGCGAGCGTTATGGTGCCGCCCACCGCAGCCCATTCACCGATCTTGTGCTTGGTGTTGGCGAGATAGCCGCCGATCTCGAGCAGACCGCCGCGCGTATAGTAGCGATCGCCGCTATAGCCACCCGTGCCCGGCGGCACGTAGGTCAGGTCGCGAATATCCACCCAGACATTGGCATTGCGGAGATAGCCGTTATCGCGATTGATCGGGCTGTCGCGCAATTCGTTGCCCTGGATATTGACCATCAGGTTGTTCGCCGACATCGCCAGCACAACATCGCGCACGCCGGACACATCGATGGTCGCGCGACGTTCGACGAGGATGCTGCCGGCGGCACTGACGGCGACCTGGCCGCCTTGGGCAATGGTCAGCGAACCGGTATCAGCCCCCGCACCCCCTTTGAACACGACGGTGCCGCCCGTGACGATCTCGATGCGCGACTGATCGAGGCGATCCGCCAACAGAGAGAGGTTATCGAACACGCCGACCGCGCTGCTTGCACGCCCCTGGTTCGCCGTCGCGGAAGCCGCGATCAGCCCATCGCGCTGCGCGTTCAGCGCGGTGTCCTGGCTCTCGAGCTCCGGAACGATGGTGGTGACGCTGTCGGCGCCAAAGGTGATGCTGCCGAGCGTGTCGGTCGCGGCGCCCAGGAGATGGATGGTGCCGCGCGCGTTGACCGACGTCGATGCGATCAGAACGCCGTTCTGTTCGATCGTCCGGCCAGCGAGTGTGATGTCACCCTGCGGGCTTGAGATCATGCCGTCGTTGCGCACGAGACCGGCCACGCTGTTCACGGTGAACAACGGCGCAATCTCAGTGCCGCGCGTCGTCGAGGAGACGTTTTGATCGGTCGCGTAGCCACGGCGCAGCACGAAATCGTCGCCTGCGGCCAGCTGGGTCTGCCCCTTTGGCGTCGTGATCGTGCCGGCATTCACGACCTGGCGGCCCATCAGCAGGACAGAACCACCGCCAGACGTCACCGCTGCCGGCGCATGTGTCTCGATCAGCGCGCCCGGTTCGACCCTTATGACGCCGCCGGCGCCGGTAAAGCTCGGCACGTACCGACCGTCTTCCTGCCGGGAGTAGATGCCGGTATTGAGGAATTGAGCGTTGGTGATGGTCGCGGTCGAGGCGATGAGCGCACCGACATTCACCTGGCTGGTGCCGCCGAAGATGATACCGTTCTGATTGATGACATAGACTGAGCCGTCAGCTCTGATGCTGCCGAGGATCTTGCTCGGCGCCGTGTTGTCGAGCACCCGGTTGAGCGCCACCCAGTCGCGATTGCCCCGCTGGTCGAAGCGCAGATCGGTCCGCTCGCCAATGTTGAAACTCTGCCATGTCAGCAGTGCTTTTCGCTGGGTCTGCTCGACCGTGACCTTGACGCGATCGCCATCGCTGATTTCGGTCGGCAGGTTCGCCCCCTGCCACAGATCCGATCCCGGTGCCGCGCCGGGCGCCACCCGCAATCCGCCCGGCCGCAGGCCGTTGGGCGTGCCGCTCGGCATGATCTGCAAAGCCGTCCGCGCCGCGTCGCGCGCGCCTTGCTGGCTGGCTCTTTGCGCCTGGATTGCCCTCGTCGCGCGCTGCAGCGAATTCTGCGCAGCCCTTGCCGTACGCGCGGCCTCCTGTGAAGCCGACTGCGCCGCCGCAATCGCCGCCGCGGACGGCGCTGGCCGAGACCCGCCGACCGGGCGAGCCGTTGCGTCCCAGGAAGCCATGATCAGTGCCACCGCACTGACACCGACGAGCAAGGCAGCGCGGCGGGCGGCATTGGCGCTGGCGGCGCCGACAGCAGACGAGAACGGGCGGGCGCGCATTGGGGGCGGCTCCTTCAGACAACGGTATACCCCCGACGCTGCAGCCAGATGTCGCCGCCGCCTCGGGGGATTGAGAGATCTCACCGCTAAGACCGAATCCCGGAGGCCAGGCGTGCACGCTTTGGGAAAAGTTTTTCGAGAAGCTGCTTTTCTTCCGGACGCCTCAGCTCAGCAGCACGATTCCTCCCGGCAGACGCTGGATTCTCGCACTGAACGCGCGTTCCAACTGCCACAGGACCTGGTTCATCTGATCGATTCGGAAGCGTCCGCTGATCTGCTTCTGGCTCAGCGCGGCACTCGTCAAAATGATCCGGCCGGGCCGATAGCGGTTGATTTCCTCAATAGCGTCCACGATCGGGGTGTTGCGAAACTCGATGATGCCGCGCCGCCACTCCGATGCGACCTGCGGATCGACCGCGGCAACCTGGCCCAGACCCGTGCGATCGTAGCGCACGCGCTGCCCAGCCCGGAGATCGGCGACCTCGCTGCCGCGCTCGATCCGCACAGCGCCCTTGAAACAGGTGACGCTGACCGGGGACGGCCCGCTACTGGCCGTGTAGCGAACATCGAAAGAGCCGGATTCCGCGATCGTCCTGCCGTCCGCGGCCAGCACCACGAGCGCGCGTGCCGCCCGCGTCGGCGTTGCGAACGATGCTTCGCCGGTGATCAGTTCGATCCGGTCCTCGGTACCTTCCGGGGCGCGGACGGCAAGACTCGTCTGCGTATTGAGGCTGATCGCCACATCACCGGCGAACGTAACGCTACGCTGTTCGCCGGTGCCGGTGCGGTAGTCTGCATTCAGCTCGGAGAAGGATGGCCAAAGTCCGAGTGGCGGATTGAGCATGCCGTAGACCGACGTGGCGGCAACTGCCGCGACGCCACCAGCGAACACCGCGCGACGCGTCATCCTGCGGCGCTGTCCGAACGCATCGAGTGGGCCGGTAAAGTCCTGGTCCGGCTGGAAGAGTGCGCCGCCAGCGGCGCCGACCTGGCGCCACACGCGCCTGGTCGCGACAAACGCGGCTTCATGCCGAGGCGTACGGGCGCGCCAGGCCGTCAGCGCTTCCATGTCCTGCGGCGTCATCTCCCGGGATATGAGCTTTCGCACCCAGCCGACGGCCTCCCGCTCCACTCGGTCCAGGTCAGGATGTCCCTTGTTCATCTCAACGTTGCATCCTTCGCCATGGCCCAAAGCGCACGCTCAACCTCTCAATCCTCCGGCGCGCGCGACGCAATGTTCGAGAGCCAACTGAAGCTCTTTCGCAACGAGGCGCACGGAAACGCCCATCCGATCCGCGATTTCCTGTCGGGAAGCCCCGCCGAACCGTGCCGCCAGAAAGATGGCGCGGCGCCGCGCCGGAAGTTCGTCGACGATCGCCTTGAATGCTTCGAGGTCCGACCGCGCCAGTATCGCTTGTTCCGGCGTCGGCGCATCGTCCGGCACTTCAAGCAGATTTTCCAGGTCGACTGTCGATACGGGGCGGCGCTGCTCAAACCGGTGGCGATCTATCGCCACATTCAGGGCAATCCGGAACAGATAACTGCGCGGACTTTGGACGATGCCGATCGACTCGGCGCGCGACAAGCGCAACCACGTGTCCTGCATCGCATCGCCGGCGAGTTCGGCCGAGCCCAGTCGTTGGGTCAATCGCGCTTTGAGATCGTCATAGCGATCGAGAAAGGCGCGACGGATGGCGGATAACGCTTGATCCGTCATCGCCTACCCAGCGGCTGGATCCTGGCGTCGACCTTGTCGCAGCCGTTCACCAGCGACTGGTGCGGCACAATCAACATCAGGATCGGTTGTGCGAAACGCGGCGGGGGCGGCTCGTCAACCCGCACGCTGCGCAGCGTCGCATCGATCTGCTGGTCGGCTTCGAGCGTGCCCGTGGAACCGATCCGTTGGGACCTTTCGACGGCGCCGTCGGGCGCGATCCAGAACACGGCCGCGAAGCGATAGCCGCCCGGACGTACGGCGTGCGACCGGCAGAAAGCGTCCAGGAGGCTTGCCTGGACGCGCCCGAGGTAGCGCTGATGGTCCGGCGGTCGCGCTGGACGGTTGGCCTGCCGACCGGCCGACACTGGCGCGGGCACCAGCACGAATGTTGCTTCGTCGGCGAACTCGGCGGCCAAACCCGTGCCGGACAGGAGCCTTCGCAGCGCCTCGTCCGGTAAAAGCACGCCATGAACGTCCCCGGACAGTCGCCCGACTGTCAGGCTCGCGTCGTAGAGGCCCTCGCGTCCCGTCAGATCGCCATAGCGGCTGAGGGCGGCGCCCAGCGGCTGCGACGGGATATGGAATTCGCTCGGCGCGCCTCTCGGATTTGTTTGAGCAGCGACCACGTTGATCGCCGCAACCATGCCCGCGAAGACCAGTGCACAGATCCAATGCGACGATCGCCGAACGGCCGGTGCGGCGCCAACACAGTTGGTACGATCGGGGCGACGCATGGCTTAGGTTAATAATGGAGTACTACGATTTGACGACAGGCGGCGCACCCGGCTCCCCGGCCACCGCACGCGACCTGGCCTGGCGGTGGCCAATACCCCTCATCCGCCACCTGTACAGGCGCGGCGATCTGCCCGACAATCGGCCATGGCGTTGCTTGAACTGCAGAATTTCTCTTGCGGCTACGGTGAGATGGTCGCCGTCAGCGGGCTTTCGTTCACCGTCGAGACCGGAGACATCCTGGCGCTGCTCGGTCCCAATGGGGCGGGCAAGACCTCGACCATCCTCGCCATCATGGGGCATGTGCAGATCAAGGCCGGCACGCTGTCGGTCGACGGCCGCGACGTCACGCGCCTGCCGGCGTTGCAGCGCACGGAGCTGGGCTTGGCCGTGGTGCCCGAGGGCCGCCGCCTCTTCTCCGACCTCACGGTGGTCGAGAACCTGGTGGTCGGCGGCTACAGCCGGCCGCGTGCCGACGAGAAGCGTAACCTTGCGCGCGTGTTCGATCTCTTCCCGCGCCTGGCCGAACGGCGTGGCCAGCTTGCCGCCTCACTGTCAGGCGGCGAACAGCAGATGCTGGCGATCGGCCGCGCATTGATGTCGGCGCCGCGGCTGCTGCTGGTCGACGAGCTGTCGCTCGGCCTGATGCCCAAGATGGTCGATCTCTGCCTCGACGCCTTGCGCCGGCTCAACCAGGACGAACGCCTCACGATCGTGCTGGTCGAGCAGAACACCGAGCGCGCCCTCAATGTCGCGCAACAGGTCTGCGTGCTCGCCTCGGGCCGCAGCGTCTTCGCCGGCCCCGCCGAAGCGGCACGGCGCGATGTCGACCTGCTGCATTCCTATACGGGCGCGGCCTCTTAGGAAGCCCCCTTCTCCCCGCGCAGGCCAGGGCCTGCGGAGAAAACCGAGGCCCGGCGCCATCGGGTGCCGGGTCTCACAGCGATTGTCCCGGCCCCTTGCGTCACGAGCCCCGCTTCATGCCACCCCTGGGACGCGTCGACACTTGATCGGACCACCGTGCAAACTCCGTCGTGCCATCCAGTGTGCTCCACCAGAGGATCTCGATCTCCATCGTGTCCATGCCAGGGTCGATGCTTTCGCGGTTGACGTTGAGCACGAACTCTTTCGTTTCGCCGGGCGCAATCTCGAACTTCAGCGTGAGCCCTTCGTGGCCCGTGAACTTCTTTTTCTGGCTCAAGAACGTGAAGTCGACCTGCTTCCCATCCTTGTCGTACGCGTAGCCTTGCACGCGCAGGAATTTAACCGGTCGGTCGAAACGACTTGTGATCTTGAACACCGCCCCCAGCCCGGGAAACGCGTCTGTCTTTCCGAAACGGCCTGTGAAGCTGACGTCAAACGGCGCGGGACCCGGGTTGAGGTAGCAGGCGTTCGGCTTGTGCGGCGGTGGCTTGCCGCCGAGCGCCTCACACGACTTCACGGCCTGCGCGCTCGCCTGCGACGTGGCGGCGAACAGGATCACCGCGACGCCTGCGGCACGCGCCAGCCAGACGGCCCGACGGCGCGTTGCATTCTGCTCTTTCATGAGACCTCCAGATTCTGCTTCTGCCGAGCGTTCGCCATGGTCAAACCTGCGCCAACGCATCAGGCCAGCGCCTCGTCCTGGCGCGGAAGAAGGAGACTACCGGGCAGGCATCGATCCGGCTTGGAGCCTGGAGAACCGGCTTGGACTCAGGTGAAATCACCCGTCAGTCAGACGTTCACACAGGCCGCTGTCGGGACGGACGATCACCGGAGCCGGCATTCTCTGAACGATCCACCGCAAGGCCCTGCGCTGCGTTCAGAGGATGTGATTTTTATCGCTTCGCGCTGTCATTCCGAGCGTAGCGAGGAATCTTTCGGCAGTTTCTGGGCCGTTCACGGCCGGAAAAGATTCCTCGCTACGCTCGGAATGACAGCGTGGGCCCATGAAATCACAGGCTGTCAGGACGACGGGAGCAGCGCTTCCATCAAATGATGACCGCTCTAGATGACGCCGGTGTAAGCCTGGCGGACGTCGGGGCGGGCCATGACGTCTTTCGGCAGGCCTTCGGCCAGCACCTTGCCGGCATCCAGCACCACGAGACGGTCCGCGACACGCAACACTTCGCCGAGATTGTGCTCGACCAACACGACGGTGATGCCCTGCCCCGACAAGGCGCGGACCAGGTCGGCCATGGTCGTGGCCTCATGGCTGCTGAGGCCGGCCAGGGGCTCGTCGAGCAGCAGCAGCTTGGGATCGAGCGCGAGCGCGCGCGCCACCTCGAGCCGCTTGCGTTGGCCGAGCGGCAGGGCGCGCGGCGACTGGCCGGCCTGTGCCCCAAGCCCGATGCGTTCGAGGATCGCCTGCGCCTTCTCGCGCGCCGCCGCCCGCGAGCGGCTGGCGAGCGCGCGCCACGGGCTTTCCGTCTGGTGGTGACCCGCGGCCAGCATGACGTTCTCGACGGTGGTGAAGCCGTAGAAGGGCCGCACGATCTGGTGCGTGAAGCCCAGCCCCAGCCGCACGCGGGCATGCGCGGGCAGGTTGGTGACGTCACGCTCGCCGAAGAAGACGCGGCCGCGATCGGGCCGCAGGAGGCCCGCCACCATCCGCAGCGCCGTCGTCTTGCCGGCGCCGTTGGGACCGATCAGCGCCAGGAACTCGCCCTGCTCGACCGTCAGGCTGATGCCGCTGGCGGCCGCCACGCCGCCGAAGCTGATGTGCAGGTCCTCGACGCGGGCGAGCGTGTTCATGCCGGCTTCCGTCGCACGAGGCTCGCGAGGCCGCCCGGACTGAACCGCATCACCAGGATCAGCATGGCGCCGAAAATCAGCAGCCGGTAGTCCGCCGCCGCGCGCGACACCTCCGGCAGGAGGGTCAGCGCAATGGTCGCGGCAAAAACGCCCCAGACCGAGCCGGTGCCACCGATCACCACCATGGTCAGGATCGCGATCGATTGCACGAAATCGAACGTATCGGGCAGGATGATGCGGGCGAAATAGACGTACAGCCCGCCCGCCAGTCCGGCGAGCGCCGTGCCGATGCCGAAAGCGACGAGTTTGTAGGTCGAGACATTGACTCCGACGGTGCGCGCCGCATCTTCGTCGTCGGCCACGGCGTCGAAGGTAAAGCCCATCCAGCTGTGCTTGATCCAGAGACAGAAGCCCATCACCGCCGCGGCGAAGGCCACGATCAGCACGGCATAGGACACGGGATCGAGGCCCGAGCCCGGGATGCCCGAGATGCCGAGTTCGCCGCCGAGCCACTTCTGCTTGCGCACGAAACCCAGGAAGACGAAGCCGATGCCCATGGTGGTCACGGCGAGGAAGTCATGACGGACGCGCAGCGACGTCAATCCGACCACGATGCCGATCGCACCCGCCATCGCGGCCCCCGCCAGGAGGGTGAGCGGCAGCGGCGCGCCGAGCTTGGCGAGGTAGGCGGCCGTATAGGCGCCGATGCCATAGAAAGCGGCATGGCCGAGGCTCACCTGACCGCAGAACCCGGTGATGATGTTGAGGCTGAGGGCCAGGATCAGGTTGATGCCGATGACACTGACCAGGCTTGCGATATAAGCGCTCATCAGCCGCTGCTCCGCCCCAGCAGGCCCTGCGGGCGCACCATCAGCACGATGATCAAGAACAGGAAGCCGATCGCATCGCGGTCGAAGATGTCGGCCAGGTAGATCGCACCGAATGCCTCGACCACGCCCAGCACGAGGCTGGCGACCAGCGTGCCGCGCACGCTGCCCAGCCCGCCCAGCACGATGATGGCGAGCGCCTTGTAGCTGACCGCGCCGCCCATCGTGGGCTCGACATAGTTGTTGAGAAGGCCGACGAGGCCGCCCGCGATGCCGGCCAGCGCCGAACCGAACAGAAAATTGATGTAGCGCACCCGCACCGCGTCGACGCCGAAGCTCGTCGCCATCTGCGGGTCGCTCACCGTGGCCCGCCAGCCGATCCCGGCGCGCGTCAGCCCTGCGAACAGCCCGAAGCCCACCAGCAGCGTGACCGACGTGATCACCATGGCGATCTCGACATAGGTCAGGTTGATGCCGCCCAGACTGATGTTGGCGACGTACCAGGGGTTGTTGTCGAAGGCGATGCCGTAGGCGCCGAAGATCATCCGGAAGGCCTCCTGCATCACGATGAAGAGGCCGATCGAGACGACCATCGGCACGAAGGCCTGATGATGCAGGATGGGCTGGTAGGCCAGCCGATAGATGACGGTACCCGCCACCGCGCTCACCACCGCCGCGACCAGGAAGCCGAGCGCCAGGCTGCCGGTTGCGTTGGTGACGGTGACCGCCATGTAGGCGCCGAGTGCGAAGACGCCGGCATGGGCGATGTGCAGGATGCGCAGGAGACCGTAGACCAGTGTCAGGCCCACGGCCATCATCGCGTACATGCAGCCGTAGACCAGCCCCTTGACGATCAGCTCGACGAACAGCATCGCCTATGACCGCGGCATGCGCCTACTTCGGCGGCGCCAGGAGGGACTGGTCGTCGATGACCGTGACGCCCACGAATGCGCCGTTCTTCACCTGCGTCACCTCGAGCGGCGAATAGAGCTCGCCCACCGCGCTGAAGTAGCCCAGCCGCCCGGTCAGCAGCGGGAAGTCCTTGGTTGCGGCCAGGGCATCGCGAATCTTCGCCGGATCGGTGCTGCCCGCGCGCTTGATGGCATCGGCCATCAGCATGACCGAGGAGTAGCAATTGGCGGAGACGGCCTCGGCATCGTAGCCGGCGCGCTTCTTGAACTCGGCCAGGTAGGGCTGGAAGTCCGGCGGCGTCGTGCGGCCGCGATCCATGCCGCCCACGATGTAGATCCCTTCGGTTGCGTCCTTGGCGATCTCGATCAACTTCATGGAGTCGAAGGCCTGCGCCGCCACGATCGGCTGCTTGAGGCCGCCGGCGCGGACCTGCGCCACCAGCGGGCCGCCCACGAAGTAGTAGCCGATGGCGTAAATCACGTCGGCGTTGTCGGCCCTGGCCGACGCGACGATCGGGCCGAACTGACGCTCGCCCAGGCCGAAGGTGTATTCCTTGACGATGGTCAGGCCGAGTTTCTGCGCCTCCTCCTTGAAGCCGTCGGCGATCGACTGGCCGAAGTCGTTGTTCATCGTCAGCATGGTGATCTTCACCTTGCCGAACTTGTCGAAAATGAATTTGGCAGCGCCCTTGCCCTGCGGCGGCCCGAGTTGCACACCGCGGAAGGCCCAGTTGCCCTCCTTGGTGATGTCGGGATGCACGCCATAGGCGGAGATGTAGGGGATGCGGGCCTGCTGGAATACCGCGGCCGCGGCGCGGGTCGGACCCGAATAGCTGCCGGATACGGCCGCCACGACCTTGTCCTGGCCGATCAGCTTGTTGGCGATCGGCACCGACTGATCCGGCTTGTTCTGGTCGTCGTAGATCACCAGCTCGATCTTCTGGCCCAGCACCCCGCCCTTGGCGTTGATCCAGTCGCGCGCGATCTCGGCGCCGATCGTGGACGACTTGCCGTCGGCCGCCGCGGGGCCGGACTGCGGCGCATGAAAGCCGATCTTGACCTGCGCGCTCGCGCTGCCGCCCAACAGCAGGGCCGCCACAGTCGCGGCAATGATACCCTTGCGCATGAAATCTCCCCTCACCCCGTTTTCAGTTCGGCACCAAACAGCGGATGGGCGGTCTTCGCCAAGGGATGGCGACGCCAGAACGCCTGCATGGCCAGAAACCGTTCCTTGAGCGCATCATAAGCACTGCGTGCGGGCACGGCAAAGCGATCAAGCAAGAGCTGGTCCATCAATGCCGCCACATCAGGCGTCTCATGCGCCGCCAGGAACGCGTCCCGCACCGCCGCGGCGGGGGCAGAGGCGACCAGCAGCGGCGCCGGGGTGGGCTCCGTGCGCAGGATGATCCGCACCTTTGCCGTCAGCTCCGGCGCATGCCTGGACAGCAGGGCGAAGGCGTAGGAATCGAGGGGGGCAACCTCGGCTTTTCCTTCGATCACCGCGGTCAAAGCGCCCATCGGCGTGAAGCGCGGCTCGATGATCTCGCGATAGAGCGGCGCGCTCGCCGCGTACGACATCAGGGCATGCAGCAAGGCCGCGTAGCCTGACTGGGATTCGGGTGTCGTCAGGGCGAGGCGATGGCCGAACGTATCCTCGATCGTGCCGAACGGGCTGTCGGCGTGAACGACGATGTCACTCCAGTAGCAGGAACGCCCGCCATAGGCGGCGGGCGACGGCACGGGCGCCACGACCGCCTCCGGCTGCGGCGCGGCCAGGCTATACGGCAGGCCGCACATGAAAACGGCCGCCTTGTCGGGCCGGCGCCAGAGCTCGGCGATCGGTGCGGGCGGCGCGTGATCCACGATCTCGATGGCTGCGCCGGTATCCGACAGGAGGGCCGCGAGCAGGCTGCGCCACAGCGCGGCCACCGGCGGCGTGACGGAATACATGCGGGCGTTGGCGATCATGATTTTGGTTAAGTCCTCGCTAGAGTACAGCCACAGGCATTTCCGCGATAACATGGCGGCATTCTGGGCGCCCTACGCCGCCGGGCGTGCCGTGGCAGGGGCAACATGAGCAACGAGCAGCAGTCCATTCGTCCTTTCCTCGAGGCACTCGACCAGAGTGGATCACTCCTGCGCATCGCGAAGCCCGTCGACCCGGCCTTCGAGCTTTCGGCCTTCCTGTCGGCCGCCGACGCCGGCCCGGCGCTCCTGTTCGAGACGGTAAACGGATCATCCCTGCGCGTCGCCGGAAATTTGCTGAGCAGCCGCGCCCGCGTCGCTGCCGCCCTGGGGATCGACGTTGCCGACATCGTGCCGCGCATCCACCAGGCGATCCGCGCCCCGGTGAAGCCCGTGCCGGTCGCGAGCGGCCGCGTCCAGGACGTTGTCGTGGTGAACGATCCGCTCGCCGCGTTGCCCGTGCCCCGCTTCTTCGAACGCGAGGCGCGGCACTACATCACCGCCGGCGTCATCCTGGCGCGCGATCCCGACAGCGGACGCGGCAACGCCTCGTTTGCGCGCTTCGCCGTCCATGACGGGCGTATCGCCATGGTGGGCATCGCGCCGAACCACCATCTGGCGCTCTTTGCCCGACGCGCCGCCGAAGCCGGCAAGGCCCTGCCGATCGCCGTCGCCATCGGCGCGCACCCTGCGATCCAGTTGGCGGCATGCCTCTATCTCGGCGTGGGCGATGACGAGATCGAGTGCGCCGGCAGCCTGCTCGGTGCGCCCGTTCGTATGGTGCCGGCGAAAACCGTCGATCTCCTGGTGCCGGCGGACGCCGAGATCGTCCTCGAAGGCGAGATCGACGCCCGTCAGCCGCTCGAAGAGGGTTTCGTCTCCGAGTACCACGGCATGTACGAGAATTATGGCCCGGGCTTCCGCGCCACCTTCTCCGCGCTCACGCATGCCCGGGACGCCATCTACCAGGCGATCGAGCCCGGCTATCACCGCGAGCACATCTATCTCGGCGCGCTGCCGATCGCGGCTGGTCTGCGCAGCGCGATTGCGGCCGTCGTTCCGAACGTGCGCGACGTGGCGGTCACCGAAGCGGGCGCCGGCCGCACCGACATCGTGGTGCAACTCGCGGCGCCGCGGCCCGGCCAGGCGCGGCGCGCGATGTTTGCCGCTTTCGCCGCCGTCAGCCTCGTGAAGCGCGTCACCGTGGTCGACGCCGACATCGATCCCTGGGATCCGGTGGCGGTCGACTGGGCCCGCGTCAACCGCATGAAGCTCGAGCGGGACCTGCTTCTGGTGCCGCATGCCGGTACCGACCGGTCCGAGGCGATGGAAGACGGCGGGCTGGTAACCAAGGCGGGGTTCGATGCCACCGCCAAGGCCGGCGACCGGATCGAGGGGATCGAGCGGGCACTGCCGCCCCCGGCCCATCGTGATGCCGCCCGGACCTGGCTCATCGACAACGTGCCGGCGGAAAAGCGCGGCTGGCTGAAATAGGCTATGACGATGACCATCACGATGGACCGCTTCGATCTCGGTGTTCACACGCGCAAGATCCGCACGTCATCCGACGCGGCGCAGCGCTGGTTCAATCTCGGCCTGAATTGGTGCTTCGGCTTCAACCAGGAAGAAGGCGTGAAGTGCTTTCACAAGGCCCTGGAATTCGACCCGGACTGCGTGATGGCCCATTGGGGCATCGCCTACGGGTCAGGCCCGTTCTACAACCTCACCTGGCGCGACTACGGCAAGGCCGAGGCCGATCGTTTCACCAGGATCGCCTTCGACCATCTCCAGATCGCCCTCCGACTGAGCGCCTCAAGAACGGAGGACGCCGAACGTCACCTGGTCGAGGCACTGACCCGGCGCTTCCAGGAGCCGCACGGCGTCAGCCCCGAGCAATTCGACAAATGGGATGACGACTATGCCGCCGCGGTGCGCCGCGTGCACCATGCCTTTCCCGATGACCACGACATCATGGCGCTTCTGGTCGAAGCGCTGATCACCCGCACGCCCCGCCGGCTGTGGGACCTCAAGACAGGACTACCCGCTCGCAACGCCGATACGCTGGAGGCGCTCGCCCTCTGCGAGCGCTCGATGGCGATGACCGACAAGACCGGCGAACGGGCGCACCTCGCGATCCTGCACCTGCACATCCATGTTATGGAGATGTCGAGCCATCCCGAGCAGGCGCTGCGATCGGCCGACCTGCTGTCGACGATGGCACCCGACGCGGGACACCTCAATCACATGCCCGCCCACATCTACGCGCAGTGCGGCGACTACGAGAAAGCCAGGATCGTGAGCGAGCACGCGGTCCGCGCCGACGACATGTACGCGGACTACGCGGGATCGCACAATTTCTACGTCACGGCACGGGGCCACGACCTGCACCTGATGATGCACACCTGCATGTTCCTGGGCCAATACGGCCCGGCACTGGCGGCAGCAAACAAGATCCGGGCGATCATGACCGAGGACATCCTCACCATGAAGGATCGCCCGAAGCTCGTGACGACCACCGAAGCCTACTACGCCATGAAGATGCACGTGCTCGTCCGGTTCGGGCGCTGGCGCGAGATCATCGGGGAGCCGCCGCCGGGCGATCCCAAGATCTATCGCATTTCTACTCCCATGCATCACTATGCGCGCGGTATCGCCTACGCGACTCTCCAGGATCCCGAAGCCGCCGACCGCGAACGAACGCTGTTCCGCGACGCCGTCGCCAGGCTGCCGGCAGACCTGAAGTTTCTCAGCAACCTCGCACAGACAACGTTGGCTGTTGCCGGGGCCATGCTGGACGGTGAAGTCGAATACCATCGCGGCAACCACGACGCGGCTTTCGCGCATCTTCGCGACGCCGTGCACCGCGACGACAACCTCAACTACACCGAACCGTGGGCCTGGATGCACCCGCCCCGCCACGCGCTTGCCGCGCTGCTCATGGAACAGGATCACCACGCCGAAGCCGAGAGCATCTATCGCGATGACCTGGGCCTCAGCGGAGGGATCCAACGCTGCGCCCAGCATCCCGACAATGTCTGGGCCCTTCACGGCCTGGTTGAATGCCTGCAGCGCCGTAGCGACACGACGGAGCTTCCGGCGCTGCAGGCGAAGCTTGCCGCGGCTCTGGCCAAGGTCGATGTACCCATCACCTCATCCTGCATGTGCAGAACCAGGGTCTATCAGGCCGATGGGTGCTGTTCTTGAGCTTGAACGCGCCTGGCCGGGCAACGCACGCGTGCCTGTAGCTCAGCCTTCGAGACGCATCGCTTCGCGATGCTCCTCAGGATGAGGCTGCAGGCAGGCGCTCCCGATTTGAACGACTCTACCCGCCGGGATGAAGGCCCGGTGCCTCCTGGCCTGTCCGTGCCACATATTCCGTGTAGCCACCGCCGTACTGATGAACGCCGTCGGGCGTCAGTTCCAGGACCCGATTCGAGAGCGCGGACAGGAAGTGGCGATCATGCGAAACGAACAGCATGGAGCCCTCGAACTCCGACAGGGCCGCGACCAGCATCTCCTTCGTGGCCATGTCCAGATGGTTGGTCGGTTCGTCGAGAACCAGGAAGTTCGGCGGGTCGAACAGCATCTTGGCCATGACCAAACGAGCCCTCTCACCACCAGACAGCACGCGGCAGGGCTTCTCGATATCGTCGCCGGAGAAGCCGAAGCAACCGGCCAGCGAGCGCAGCGCGCCTTGTCCCGCCTGCGGGAACGACCCGTCCAGCGATTCGAAAACCGTGTCGTTGCCGTCCAGCAGATCCATGGAATGCTGGGCGAAATAGCCCATCCTGACGTTGCTGCCGAGGGTCACGGTGCCCTGGTCCGGCTCGGTGGCGCCGGCCACCAGCTTCAGCAGTGTGGATTTCCCCGCGCCGTTGGCACCCAGGACGCACCAGCGCTCCTTGCGACGCATCCGGAAATCGAGCCCGGCATAGATCGGCTGCGTGCCATAGCCCTTGTGAACGTTCTTGAAGCTCGCCACGTCATCACCCGAGCGTGGCGGGGTGCGGAACTCGAACTGGACGGACTGGCGACGCCGCGGCGGTTCCACCCGCTCGATCTTCTCGAGCTTCTTCACCCGGCTCTGGACCTGGGCCGCATGAGACGCACGCGCCTTGAAGCGCTCAATGAACTTCATCTCCTTGGCGAGCATCGCCTGCTGGCGCTCGAATTGCGCCTGGCGCTGCCTCTCGCCCAGCGCACGCTGATGCTCGTAGAAATCGAAGTCGCCCGAGTATGTGGTGAGCGAACCCCCGTCGATCTCCACGACCTTGCCGATGATGCGGTTCATGAACTCACGGTCATGCGACGTCATCAGCAACGCGCCGTCATATTTCTTGAGGAAGTCCTCCAGCCAAATCAGGCTTTCGAGGTCGAGATGGTTGCTCGGCTCGTCCAGCAACATGCCGTCGGGCCGCATCAGCAGGATGCGGGCGAGCGCCACGCGCATCTTCCAGCCGCCGGAGAGCAAGCCGACGTCGCCGTCCATTCGTTCCTGGCTGAAGCTCAAGCCCGCGAGCACCTCGCGCGCCCGGGCATCCAGGGCATAACCGTCCAGCTCCTCGAAGCGCCCCTGCACCTCGCCATAACGCTCGACGATGGCATCCATGTCCCCGGCCTGGTCGGGATCGACCATCGCGGCCTCGAGCCTGGCCATTTCGGCGGCCAGCGCGCTCACCGGCCCGACGCCATCCATCACCGCCGCGACCGCGCTCCGGCCCGACATTTCGCCGACATCCTGGCTGAAATAGCCGATCGTCATGCCCGGATCGACCGTCACCTGGCCATCGTCGGGCTGATCCTCGCCTGCGATCATCCGGAAAAGCGTCGTCTTGCCGGCGCCATTAGGCCCGACAAGTCCCACCTTCTCTCCCTTCTGAATGCCCATCGAAGCGTCGATGAACAGGATCTGATGGCCGTGCTGCTTGCTGATGTTATCGAGACGAATCATGATACCGTCGGAATGCCGTCGACAAGCAGCGCCAAACAACACTGCCTGACGGTGGCCCGGGCAAAAGTGGCAGGAGTCGAGGACGGTCGCTATCCGCCCAAGACGGGGCGCGGAAACTGCCACCCCTTCATGTATCGATCAAGTGCTTCGAACGCCGCGACCCGTCGTACAGCGGGCACTCACAGCGATGGCGACCTGGCCTGCTGTTCGATGGCCCGCTTTCTGATGGGCGTTCTCAGACGACGTTTCTTCCACCAGACGTATATGCCCGTCACCGACATGACGGCGATCAGGATGCCGCTGAGGAAAACGACCAGACGCCCGGGCCAGCCGGCAATGCGGCCGCTGTGCAGGGGGAACTGGAGGCGCGTGAAGAACTGACCGGCCGAGGCATTGTGCAGCGTGTCCGCATTGACCACGGCGCCGTCGGTGTCATCAAAGTACAGAATGGGCCGGCCGAGACCGGACCCGCGGTCGAACTGCGATTGGCGAAACAGCACGCGATAGACGCGCAGACCTGCAAAGTAGGCAACGTGGCTCGGCATGAGATCCGGCGTGCCCAGGCGGGCAGCCTCCGCGCGGGCAAGGGCGGTCACCTGCTCGATCGTCAGCGCGGGGCCCGGCGGCCTGCCCGCCACTGCACGCATCCGGGGCCCATAGACCTCCGGTTCGTAGATGCTCAGCGGCACGTTGGAGAACAGCCGCACCGTGGGCCGAAACACCTCGAAGTTCAGGTTCATGTAGATGCTGCTGACCGCCAGCGCCAGCATCACGATCCACGACCACAGGCCGATAGCCCGATGCAGGTCGAAGTTCAGGCGATAGAAGCCGACATTGTACTTCACCAGCCAGGCCGGCTTCCATTTCACGAAGAAAGGCCGTCCCTGCGGCAGGCTCACGTAGAGCCCGATGAAACAATTCACCGTCCAGACGATCGCCACGATGCCGAGGCTGAGCTTGCCCAGACCGTCGGACGCCAGCAACGTGTAGTGAAACTCCCAGATCTGCGGGATGAGCGCATCGTCGCCTTCGCGTGTGCCCAGAATCTTGCCGCTCACCGGGTCGACGAAGACCTGATCGTATTCGACCTCGTAACGACGGCCCGTGGCGGGATCGGGCCGGGCCGAGACACCGATCTGCGCCGCGTCGCCCGGTTCGACGCGCACGGGCACATTGTTCACGAAGACGCGCGGATCGGATTGGTGAACGCGCGCCACCAGTTCCGACGGCGGGAGCATTGGTCCAGGCGTCGATGCCCGGAACAAGGTCGGATTGAGCCAGGCGTCAAGCTCGTACTGGAAGACCAGGATGCTGCCGCTGAGGCCGGCAGCGATCAGAAAGGCGGCAATGACCAGTCCGGTCCAGCGATGGATCCAGACAAACGCGCGGCGAATGGTCATGATGGCGCGGCCTTTCGCACGGCTACCATCGCACGGTGAGCGTACCCAGGATCGTGCGGCCCTCCGTCCGGTAGCAGCTTCCCGTGCTGCAGATGATGTATTTCTTGTCGAGCAGATTGCTGAAGTTCACGGCCAGCCGCGCGTTCTTCAGCCCCGGGAATGCGGTCCCCAGGTCGTAGTGAACGGTGGCGTCGAGCAGGGTCGTCGCCTCATTCTTGAGCGTGTTCGTCGTGTTCGCGTACGTCTTGCCGACATAGCGCACGCCGGCGCCGAGACCAAACCCGGCAAACGGGCCCTCCGGCTGGGTGTAATCCAGCCATGCCGATGCCAGGTGCCGCGGCGAAAAGAGCGGCCGCTTGCCGCGGTCGGCGCCATTGCTCCTCATGACCTCGACGTCGGCATACGTGTAGGATGCGATGAGGTTCAGGCCCAGACCGAGGCTCGCCACGCCCTCCAGTTCGATGCCGCGCGACCGGATCTCGCCCGTCTGAACGTTGAAGCTGACGTTTGCCGGATCCGGCGTCAGCGCATTGCGCTGCGTCAGGTGAAACAGCGACGCCGTAAAGAAGCTCTTGAACCCCTTGGGCTGGTACTTGACACCGACCTCGTACTGCCGGCCACGGGTGGGCTCGAAGGGCGCACCCGCTGCCGTTGTGCCGGCGGTTGGGTTGAACGACTCCGAGTAGCTTACATATGGCGCGAGTCCGATGTCGGACAGGTACGTCAGGCCGGCACGCCAGCTGAACGCGCTATCCGACTTTGGCGTCCTCGATCGTGTCAGACGGTTCGTCGTATCGGAGTTCGCCCAATCGAAGCGGCCACCGAGGGTCAGCACCCACTGCTCCCCGAGCTTGATCTGATCCTGAGCGTACAGACCGTACTGGCGAATGGACTGCTTGGAGCTGGCGACGATACGCCCTTGGCTGAACGATTGACCGAATGCCGGCGTAATGATGCTGATCGGCGTCGCAGGACCCAGCCGGTTCACCTGCTCCCACTGGATGTTCTGCAGGTCAAATCCGGCCAGGAGGGTGTGGGTCAACCCTCCCGTGGCAAACTTCGCCTGCACCTGGCTGTCGACGACCCACAACGTGAGTTCCTCCCGCCAGTTCCGCGCGTTGCGCTGCAGGAGTCCCCGCGCGAGACTGGTGGTGATCGAACCTTCGGTCTGCCGGAAGTCGATATCGATATGGCCGTAGCGCGCGTTCTGCCTGAACGTGAAAACGTCGTTGAAGCGATGCTCGAACTCGTAGCCAACCGTGACCTGATCCCGCTGGAAGCGGTCCCACTTTGGCTCGCCCAGATATGTGGACTGAAGAATCGATGCGATGTTGGCCGGAACGCCCGTCAGGGTCTGGGTATAGTTGTTGAATGTGAACGTGTTGTCCTTCTGGAAGGTGGCCAGCAACGTCAGGCTGGTGTCGCTGCTGGGGCGCCACGTCAGGGCCGGGGCAAGATAAATGCGATCGTCCGGCAGGCGTGGAAACAACGGGTGATCGCCCTGGCGCGCCAACCCCGTCATCCGGACCAGGAACTGGCCTTCCTTGTCGATCGGACCGCCGAAATCGAATGCGGCCTGGGAGCGGCCGAAAGTGCCGACGCCGGCCTGCACTTCATTGAACCACTCGGTCGTCGGACGCTTGCTGACACGGTTGACGATGCCGCCGGGTTGGGTTTGCCCATATAGTACCGACGACGGCCCTTTCAGAATCTCGATGCGCTCCAGGCCATAGGGCTCAGTACCGAAACCGGCGAAAGTGATTGTCGGCTGCCGCAGGCCGTCCCGATAGTCACCGGTGGCATTGGCAACGAAGCCCCGAATATAGACCTGATCGTACCGCCGGTCGGTGCCGAAGGGCTGCGTGAAGACACCAGGCGTATAGCGCAGGGCTTCGGTGACCGTCTGGACGCCCCGTGCATCCATCTGGTCGCGCGTGACGACCGAGATCGCCTGCGGCGTTTCGATGATGGGCGTGTCCGTTTTCGTACCCGCCGTGCTGCGCGACGCCACGTAGCCCCGCACCGGCCCTTTGCCGGTTTCGCGCTGGTCGCTCACCCTGACCGGATCGAGGAGGTTGTCGCCCGGCAGGCCGACCCCCGGCCGGCTCAGGGCAACCGTGCGATTGTCGGTGAAGCGATAGACGACGCCGGTCCCGGACAGGAGGCTCCGAAGGGCATTTTCGGGCGTCATCGTGCCGGACACGGCCCGGGACTGGAGTCCCCTGTCCATGGCCGCGCTGAACGTGACCTGAAGCCCCGCCTGCTGGCCGAACAGCGTCAGGGCCTCGGCCAGAGGCAACGACGGCAGGTTGAAGGTCCGCATGTCCGCCTGCGCGACCAGGACGCGGCCATCCCCCGCGGCCTGCTCTTGCGAATCCGGCTTCTGCTGCGCCATCGCCGTACCGGCGGCCAGCAACAACAAGGCCGTCGACCAACTTGAAACTGCGAGACCGCGGCATCCCCTGATATCCAATTTGCCCCGATTTGCCCGCCGACGCCGCACCCCCGTCTTCATCCCTGTACTCCCACGACATGGTCCGTCGACCGTGTCCCTCGGCGGCACGGCACAACATTGGCATTTCGCTATAAGACGAAACCGGCGGGAGTTTTTTCAGAGCGAAGCGAGATTTCCTCTCAACGCCCCGATCGATCAGCGAAAGGCATCGCGGCCTGAAAATAAGGTACCGGGATTCGTCTTCTGCCAAGGGCAGAGCGGTCATGCCAGCGGCCGTCGTCGGGTGGCGACCCATGCATGGCGCAGTGTCGCGCATCAAGCACCCGCATCACGGTGGAGGAGAATGGCCATGCCAGATCAGCCGACTTCGGCGGTCGACTCGACTTTCTTCTCCTACTGCATCGCGGGCGGCCCTCGAATCGAAATTCGCCGTGACGGTCATACGTTTGTCGTGCGCCAGGGCGGCGACCCGTTGCTGCGGATCAGCGTCCGGCCGGAACCGACAACCGCCGCGCTGACGGCCGACATCGTCGATGGCCCGAAGCCCCCGGCGCTGCGCGCGATCCTCGCCGGGCTCGAGGCGATCACCGCCGCACATCCCGACGCTCACGCCGTGCGGTTGGTCGGCCCTCGGTGGTCGCCTTACGTGGCCGACCTGATCGACCAGGGCATCGCCATCGCCGACCAGCAGCCGGGGCTGGTCGTCCTGCCGGATCTCCTGTGGCAATCAAGAACGCTGTGGCTTCCCGACGCTCCTTCCGTACCCTATCCATTGGTCTACACGCTGACCGCCGGCAAGCGCCATCCCCGCCGCAGGCCAAAACCGGAAGGCGAGGTCTACGCACGTTTCATCCCGTGGCTGAAGCAGACCATATCCTTCCGTGCGGCAACCGTGGAACGTGACCTGCCCCTCGTCCATCGCTGGATGAACGATCCGCGTGTCGCTGCCTTCTGGAAGGAAGACGGCGATCTGGAGAAGCATCGCCGCTACCTCGGCGACCTTCTGGCCGACCCGCACATGCTGCCCCTGATCGCCAGCTTCGACGATGTCCCCTTCGGCTACTTCGAGATCTACTGGGCCAAGGAAAATCGCCTGGCCCCCTTCTATGACGCCGACGACTATGACCGAGGCTGGCACGTCGTGATCGGCGAGGACGCCTATCGCGGCCGCGACTGGATCACCGCCTGGCTGCCGTCGTTGATGCACTACCTGTTTCTCGACGACTGCCGCACGCAGCGCATCGTTGGCGAGCCGCAATCGGATCACCACCAGCAAATTCGCAACCTGGAGAAAGCAGGGTTTGCGAAGATCAAGAACTTCGACTTCCCGCACAAGCGCGCCCTGCTGGTCATGCTGCTGCGGGAACGCTTCTTCGGCGACCGTCTCTGGGTTCCCTCGCTCGAGACGCCGACAGCGCGCCCGGTCGATCGCGTCGAACCTTTGGCCAATGGTCAAATTCCCGTCGCGACAGCCGCCAGCCCGGTTCTCTAGCGGTGGACGCATCACCGGTCGACAGCGCCGTGCCTGCCTCCGACACGATTCACGACGTCATCGGTGTCGGCTTCGGGCCATCCAATCTCGCCCTTGCGATCGCGCTCGAAGAGATCGTCGTTCGCTCCGGCAGCCCGTGCGACTTTCGCTTTATCGAGAAACAGAATGCCTTCAGTTGGCATGGCGGCATGCTGTTGCCGGACAGCCGCATGCAGGTGTCCTTCCTCAAGGATCTGGTGTCGCTACGCGACCCGACCAGTCCCTTCAGTTTCGTCAACTATCTCCACAAACAGGGACGGTTGATCGACTTCATCAACCAGAAGACCTTTTTTCCCAGCCGCCTCGAGTTCAATGCCTACCTTCGATGGGCTGCGGCCGCGTTCGACCATCGCTGCTGTTATGGAGAAGAGGTCCTCGCCGTACGTCCTGTCGAGGCCAATGGCAGCGTCACGCACCTGTGTGTGGTCTCGCGCACCGTCGATGGTGCCGAACGGCAGCGCCAGGCGCGCCATCTCGTGGTCGCGACCGGTGGCTCACCGCATGTGCCCGACGTGTTTCAGCCCCGGCGCGGCGATGCCCGCGTCTTTCATTCGGCAGCCTACCTGCACGCGCTGGGACGACTGGACCTGGGTGCACGCGCTCCGTCCCGCATCGCGGTCGTGGGTGGCGGACAGAGCGCGGCCGAGATCTTCCTCGATCTTCACGAGCGCTTTTCGACGACGTCGGTCGACATGATCATCCGCAAGCACGCCCTGCGTCCGGCCGACGACAGCCCGCTGGCCAACCAGATATTCGATCCACAGTTCACGGATCTGGTGTTCCATCGATCCGAGGCGCAGCGCCGTGACATGCTGCGCGAGTTCAGCAACACCAACTACTCCGTTGCCGATCCCGATCTCATCCGCCGGATCGCCGCCATCCTCTACCAGCAGAAAATCCTCGGCGCGGCACGGCACGCGCTGCTGCCCACGCGCGAGGTTCTCGGCACGGAGGCGAACGCCTCTGGTGTCACGCTCGTGCTCCAGGACACCGTGTCGGGCCTGGTGGACCATCGCACCTACGACGCGGTCATTCTCGCGACCGGATACAGCCGTGACATCGACGACCGCCTCGTCGCGGGGTTGCGGGATCAATTTTCCACCCTGGTCGTCGACCGGCACTACGGCATACAGACGCCGGCGAACTTCCAGCCGTCGATCTTCCTTCAGGGCTTCTGCGAGACGACACATGGTCTCAGCGACACCCTGCTCTCGGTACTGGTGCCGCGCGCCGAGGAAATCGCCCGGGCCGTGATGCGCTCGCTCCCATCCCCAGGCCGCATGACCACATCGCGCGCCACCGCGCCGACCGCAGGCGTTCTCGTGAGCGCCGCCGAATGACCATCGGCGGAGCTAGAGATCCGTGATCCCCGCCTTATCCCGGCTGTCGTTCCTCCTTGCCGGCCCCTATGCCTTCTACCGTGACGTCCTGACGCTGGCGGATGATCCTCGGCCCGCCTTGCCGGGACGCGAGCTTATCCGACCGGAAACCCTCGACACGCTGATGCGCCGGTTTCGACCGAAGGACGCGAACAACGACCGCCGGGCCGTCGCATCGCTATGGTCCAAGGAGTATTTCCTGCGCCTGGTGCCGCCCGTGGCCGCCGCCAATCTCCTGCTCAGCTGGCACCTGCCGATCGGACTTGATGAATTCTCCGTCATCATCGGTCCCGATGGCCTGCCGCAGGCGTTCAAGCTGCCCGATGGAGGCACGGCGATGGCATCAACGTGCGTCGATCCCTTCGCGCGCTTTGATGCACTGCTGGAAAAGAACATGGCCGTTCTCATCGACGCACTCGCAGCGCATGTCCGGATCTCGCCGCGCGTGCTCTGGTGCAATGGCGGCGACTACTTCGACCGGTTGATGGTTGCGCTGCGGCAATCGGGGCTGGTTCCGCAGGCACTGACGGCCGCCGGCCAGTCGATTCTGACCGAGCCGCGACGGACCGACGGACGCAGCAACCCCATGTACCAGCCGATCCGATATGAACGCGTGCTGAAAGCCGATGGCACCGCCGATGTCGTGCGCCAGCCGCGCGTGTGCTGCATCCGCTACCTTCTGCCCGGCGTGCCCTATTGCGGCAACTGTCCGCACCTCACGGCGGTTGCCCGTCGTATCCCGTCGCCGGTCAGCTGACGGGTTCGACCGCCGGCCGCGCCGTCGCCGGCCTGTCATTCCTGGTCTCGCTGACAACCCGCCCAGCCTGAAGCCTGAGACACCGGTCGGCAACATGGAAGTAGCGATCGTCATGGGAGATGACGACCAGCGTCTTGCCTTGCCGTTTCAGTTCGGGGAGCAGTTCGGTATAGAAGATGCGGCGGAAAGTCGGATCCTGCTCGGCGGCCCATTCGTCGAAGACCAGTACCGGTCGGCCCTCGAGATATACCTGCACCAGGGCGAGCCGCTTGCGCTGACCGGCCGATAGGTCGGTCGTCGAGAATGCACCGTCACGGATCGTAACCTTGTGTTCCAAATCAAGACGCCTGAGATAGCGACCGGCTTCCTCCGGCAGAACGCCGTCCGGCAGGACCAGATCGTCGAACAGGTAGTAATCGAAGAAGACGGCTGAAAAAAGCTGCCGGTACGCGTCCATCCCCGTGTCGTCGACGGGCCGGCCGTCGAGGACAACCTGCCCTTCGCTGGGGCTATAGAGGCCCATGAGCAGTTTGATCAACGTGGTCTTGCCGCAACCGTTCTCGCCGACGATGAACAGGATCTCGCCGCGGTGGATGGTCAGGTTGACGGGACCCAGCGTAAAGGGCGCCTGGCCATCGGCGACAGGAAAGCGGTAGCCCGCACCGCGCAATTCGATCGTCTCGATGGCCTGGTCGGGCGCCGTCCGAGCCTGGGCCGCTGCCAAGGCCGGATCGCGCCACGCCAGTTCGCTCGACAGCACCGATACCTTGCGGAACGCAACCTGGGCCCGGCCGATGATGGGCAACGCACCGACAATCTCCTGGATCGGCCCGCGCATGTACAACAGCACCAGCACGAAGCCACTGACGACCGAGGCATCCTGTGTCGGCTGGAAGCTGTGCATCAGCAGGAGCAGGCCGATCACCAGGAAGTAGAGCAGCGAACCGAAGGCGTTGGCGCTGACGAAGATGTTGGCGCCGCGGATCCGGAAATCGCGGATGCGATCGATGGTGCTCGTCAGGTGATGGCCGAAGAGGCGTTCGCGCCGGGGCCGGCTGATGCGCAGTTCCTTGGCTCCTTCCGTGAGCGCACGATAGTGCCTCTGGAGATCATCACCCGCCTCGCGGGCCACGCCGAAGAACGCCACGCCTTTGCGTCGCGCCAGATTGAAGACGGCGACCCCCACAACGATCGCGATCAGCGTCACGGCGCACATCAGCGGCGACAGAAAAAACATGTAGCCAATGCAGCCCAGCAGGACGGCAGTCGCGATCGACAGACTCGAGACGATGAACGCGAACGTGCTGATGGCGTCGACGTCCTGGTTCAGCGTCGCCAACAGCTTGTGCGCCTTGAGCTGTTCCAGCTGTGCCAGCGGCGCCGACAGCACGCGGGCGCAGAGATCCTTGCGCAGCGCCGCGACGACTCGCTGGCCGGAGATATTGATGCCGGTGTCCGAGATGATTTCGCCGATCAACACCAGGACGCACAGACCGGCGAAGCCCAGCAACAATCCGCGCGCCGCGCCATGCTCGGCATGCAGGGCATCGTTCGTCGTCGCGAGCAGGGCTGCGGTCGCGAAACCGCTGAGCGTACCCATGAGAGCCGCGAACGACATCAGGGACCAGAACGGACGCAGGATCTTGAGGAACTCAATGAATGGGCTGGCGGGGCGCTGGGTCATGTCGTTTCCGCGTAAGTGAGGTCGGACGATGCCGCGCGCGGCGTTGCCGCCGCGAACAGCAGGCGGCGCAGGTCGTCGGCGAGAGCCGGATGGCGGATGATGTCTTCATGCGTTGCATCGATGCGCCGCACCACGCGGGCAACGCCTGACGTGAAACGGCCCCAATCGAGATCCTGGTTGGATCGTTGCGACGTGCGGGTTGCCCACCACACGGTCAGGTCCGTGTGCACGTGCGGCAGCGAATGCGCATGCGAGAGGCGATCATAGTAATCGATGACGTCCAGGATGGCCGCCACCTCGGTCTTGTCGCGCGCGTCGAGCTGGTCGGCGCCTTGCCCATTGATGCCGGGAGGCAGGAGATGGGCGATGGCATCCACCCGTTCGGTGGTGCTCGACGCACTGGTGCCATCCACCGGCCCGTCGTTTCGAGCTGTGTCGGCCGGCGTGTCGACAAGGCCGATAAAGGCGACCGCCTGGCCTTCACCTTCCAGGATATGCGCGATTTCGACCGCGACCCAGCCGCCCGACGACCATCCGAGGAGATGGTACGGCCCTTCCGGCTGGACCTGGCGGATGCGGCGCGTGTAGTCGAGCGCCATGGCCCGGAAGGTCGGCACCCGCCAGTCCGGCTCCTGATAGAGTGGCGACTGGATGCCATAGAGCGTCACGGCACCGTCGAGACTGCCGGCGAGCCGCTGATATTCGACGGCGAAGCCGTATCCCGGATGGATGCAGAACAATGTTTTCGGCAGTCCCGTCCGATTGAGCGGCAGGATGTTCGATGGCAGACGGCCGGCGTCGACCTCGAGATATGTCGCGAGCGCAGCGATCGTACGCTGGGTGAACAGCGCCTCGAGCGTAAAGGACGCGAGGCCCTGCTGCCGGGCGGCCGCAGCCACGCGGAGCGCCCTCAGTGAATCGCCGCCGATGTCGAAGAAGTCGTCCGTGACGCCGACGTCGTCGCGCTTCAGCACCGTGCGCCAGATCGACACCAGCCGCGCCTCGACCTCGCCGCGCGGACCGACACGCTCCGCTCCCGTTCCTGCCTCCGGTTCCGGCAGCGCTCGCCGGTCCACCTTCCCGTTCACCTGCACCGGCAAGGCCGGCAGAACCA
>NZ_VOHA01000029.1 GCF_007859315.1 Reyranella sp. CPCC 100927 | reverse complement strand
GAGAAAACTGTTACCCATGTGGTGAGCACAAACTGTTACCCATGTTGCGGCTGAAGACCTTTGGCCACCTCCCCCAACAAAGTTGGGGGAGGGACATGACGACGGGACCGTTCCCATGGATACCGCGCTGTCCGAGCCCGCCTCATCTGCTGCGTCAGCCGGGTCGACCGCTGCCGTCCGGCAGGCGCTGGCCGCCAGCCACCACGTGGTCCTGGGACCGCTGAAGCTGGATTGCGGCGTCACCCTCGACCGATACAGCGTCGCCTATCGCACCTATGGTGCACTCAACGCCGACAAATCCAATGCCGTGTTGATCTGCCATGCGCTGACCGGCGATCAGTTCGTGGCGGACACGCATCCGGTCACCGGAAAGCCGGGCTGGTGGGAAACCCTGGTCGGTCCCGGGCGGCCGCTGGATCCGGCAAAGTATTTCGTCATCTGCGCCAATGTGCTGGGCGGCTGCATGGGCAGCACCGGACCGCTCGATAGCGACCCGCGCACCGGCCAGCCCTACAACCTCAGCTTCCCGGTGATCACCATCGCCGACATGGTACGCGCTCAGGCCGGCCTGCTCGATCATCTTGGCGTGGCAAGCCTGTTCTGCGTCATCGGCGGATCGATGGGCGGCATGCTGGTGCTGCAATGGGCCGCGCAGCATCCCCAGCGGGTGTTCTCCGCCATCCCCATCGCCACCGCGGCACGTCATTCGGCCCAGAACATCGCCTTCCATGAGGTGGGACGGCAGGCGATCATGGCCGATCCCGACTGGCATGGCGGCAACTACGCCGTTCATGGCACACACCCGGCGCGTGGCCTGGCCGTCGCCCGCATGACGGCGCATATCACGTATCTCAGCGAAGCCGCGCTGCAGCGCAAGTTCGGCCGCCAGCTGCAGGGCAAGGATGCCCTGGGCTTCGGCTTCGATGCCGACTTCCAGGTCGAGAGCTACCTGCGTTACCAGGGCCGATCGTTCGTCGAACGCTTCGATGCCAACGCCTATCTCTACATCACGCGCGCAATGGACTATTTCGACCTCGCGGCCGCGCACGGCGGTTCACTGGCGACGGCGTTTCGCGGCGCGCCGACCCGCTTCTGCCTGATGTCGTTCACCAGCGACTGGCTGTTCCCGACGTCGGAGAGCCGCGAGGTGGTGCGGGCCCTCAATGCCGTCGCCGCCAACGTCTCCTTTGTCGAGGTCGAAAGCGACAAGGGCCACGACGCCTTCCTGCTCGACGAGCCCGAGATGTTCCGCACGCTGGAGGGCTTCCTGCGCGGCGCCGGCAACGCACGGGGCCTCAAGGCCTGACCACCATGGCCGTTTCCGATCAAAAGCCGGCGCCGCGCGACGGCATCCGCGTCGACCTGCAGCTGATCGCCGACATGGTGGCGCCGGGCACGCGCGTGCTGGATGTCGGCTGCGGCGACGGCGCCCTGCTCGATCATCTGGCGCGCTTCAAGCAGGTCGACGGCCGCGGCATGGAGCTGAGCCAGGCCGGCGTGAATGCCTGTGTCGCCCACGGACTGAGCGTCATCCAGGGCGATGCCGACACCGACCTGCAGCACTATCCCAGCGGCGCCTTTGATTACGTGATCCTGAGCCAGACCTTGCCGGCGACCCGTTCGCCGCGCGACGTGCTGGAGCAGATGCTGCGCGTGGGCCAGCACGCCATCGTGTCGTTCCCCAACTTCGCGCACTGGCAGGTCCGCCTGCGTCTGCTGTTCGGCGGCCACATGCCGCAAACCGACGCGCTGCCGCACCGCTGGTACGACACCCCCAACATCCATCTCTGCACCATCGACGACTTCCGCGACCTGTGCGCCGCCATGGGCGTCGTGGTCGAAAAGGCGATGGCCCTCGACCGCCGCGGCCACATCATCAGCGGCCTGCCCCTGCCGCTCGCCAACCTGATCGGCGAACAGGGCCTGTTCCTGCTGCGGCGGAAGTAGCGACGCTGTCATCCCGAGCGCAGCGAGGGATCCAGGCGCCGTTCCTAGACTAGATCCCTCGCTACGCTCGAGATGACAGATCATTCAACGGCTGGCGATTCTCGCTTCCACCGGCTTGGCGACGCGCAGCCAGTCCTGGGTGTCCATCTCCATCGAGCGGTCCAGGCGGCCGGCGTTGAAGAAGATGGTCGTGTGCGCCAGCAGGTCGGGATCGACGATGATCGAGAGTGCATCGTCGAACGTAAACGGCGGCACGCTGCCCATGGCGCAGCCGGTGATCTGCTGCGCCGTCTCGGGATTGGCGAAGCCGCACTTGCGCGCGCCGAAGTGCTGCGCGACGGCATTGAAATCGAGCTTGCGGCTGCCGGGCAGGATGGCGAGCACGTGCCGGCGCCCGCTGCCCTCGCCGCGCACATCCAGCACCATCGCCTTGGCGGCCTGGTCGGGATTGTTGCCGCGGATCACGCTGATCCTATCGGAGCGTCCCTCCGGCTCGTGCTCGATGACGCGGAACGTTGCGTTCTCGCGGCGCAGCAGATCGACAATGCGGTCGAAGACAGACGATTCGCTCACGGACGACTCCGGCACGGCGCAGGCGGGCGATGGAAGGATCAGTCGGTCGATCGCGCCGAGGGTGGCACGATACGGCCGGCCGCCGGCGACGGGCCGCGCGAGTGCGCCACCCGCAGGCGCGGGCGGGCCGGCGCAGGATGATGAGCAACGACGCCGGCGTGGATCTGCTTGCCGGCCTCGACGACCGCCACGCCGGCGAAACGGCTGAACAGGCGCCGGCCCATCTTCTCGACGGTGGGCGCCAGGCTCAGCATCAGCCGCGACCGGGTCGGCGGCAGATAGAGGGCGCGCGCCTCGCGCAGCGGCGTGAACATGTTGGCGCGCAGCAGGATGGCGAGCTGGCGCGCCGAATAGGGATGGCCGTGATAGAACGGCGAGCGATCGAACTGCGCCCACAGGCCGGTGCGGTTGGGCACCACGACCAGCATCCGCCCGCCGTCGGCCAGCACGCGCCAGGCTTCGCGCAGCAGCGGCCGGATCTGTTCGGCGCATTCCAGCGCATGCACGATCAACAGGCGATCGATCGAGCGGTCGGGCAACGGCAGGTCGATCTCCTCGACCAGGGTGGCGAGGTTGGCGCGTTCGTTGGGCCACGGCAGCACGCCCTGCGCCGCCGGCATCAGGGCCAGGACCCGTTCGGACTCATCCATGAACGGCCGCAGGAACGGCACCGCGTACCCCAGGCCGGCAACCCGCAGGCCGCGCACGTCGGGCCACAGTTCGCGCAACTGCGCCCGCAGCAGCCGCTGGGTCACCTGGCCCACGGTCTCGGCGTAGAAGTCGCGCAGGTCGACGACGTCGGTGAACATGCCCCTAATATATAGCACGGTTTGATGATTTCACCCCGTACCGGCCGTGACTTGCCCGAAACAGCGGTGCTAACGTCGCGCCGCGCCCACGCACGGTGACAGAACGTAAACCCAAGGGGAGAAGGATAGCGTATGGCCAATATGAAACTGATGTACTCGCCGACCTCGCCCTACGTGCGCAAGGTGATGGTGCTGGCGATCGAGGCCGGCCTCGACAAGAAGATCGACAAGGTAACGGTATCCACCACGCCCGTGGCACCGAACCCGGCGGTCGCCAAGATCAATCCGCTGGTCAAGGTCCCGGCGCTGAAGGCCGAGGGACTGGACCTCTACGACTCGCCGGTGATTTGCGAGTACCTCGACAGCAAGCACCGCAAGAAGAAATTCTTCCCGGCCAAGGGCAAGGCGCGGTTCAACGCGCTGCGCCAGCAGGCCCTGGCCGACGGCCTGATCGACGCTGCGATCCTGCTGCGCTACGAGAATACCTTGCGCGAGGAGCCCATGCGCAGCCCGGCCTGGCAGGAAGCGCAGATGAAGAAGATCCGCTGGGCGCTTGACCAGATGGAGAAGGAAGCCGGCACGCTCAGGGGCGCGCCCACCATCGGGCACATCACGTTCGCCTGCGCGCTGGGCTATCTCGACTTCCGCTATGCCGACGAGGGCTGGCGCAAGAGGCGCAAGAAGCTCACGGCCTGGTATGACAAGTTCGCCCAGCGTCCGTCGATGAAGTCGACGCTGCCGCCCGGCTGACGTTACCGCGCCGTGGATGCCGACGACCTGATCCGCCGCCTCGGGCTGCAACCGCATCCCGAAGGCGGCCATTTCGTCGAGACCTATCGCGCGCCGCCGGCCGACGGCACTGCCCGCGGCGCCACGACGGCCATCTACTTCCTGCTGAAGGCGGGCGAACGCTCGCACTGGCATGCCGTCGACGCCGTCGAGATCTGGCACTGGTACGCTGGCGCGCCCCTGGAACTCGCGATCTCGGACGACGGCCGTACCACGCGCTGCGTGATCCTGGGCACCGACTTCGCCGGCGGACAGCAGCCGCAGGCCGTCGTGCCGACGCGGGCCTGGCAGGCGGCGCGAACGCTGGGACCCTGGACGCTGGTCGGTTGCACGGTGTCCCCGGCGTTCGAATTCGCCGGGTTCACCCTGGCGCCTGCCGGCTGGTCGCCCGGCCAGGAGCTGCCAGGCTGACGGATGCCCGGGTTGATGGGTGAATGCCGGGCGGCGAAGCGCATTTGCACCTTATGTTCCAAATGAACCCAATGGAACATGCCGTGCCGCCATTCGAATCTACCGGATGATCACGCATCGGCGCGCGATTTGACCACGGACGATGAATCGTCGTGTCGTTGCCACTTCAATAACCCGGGTGCGCGCCTATCGCGCGCATGAGGCTGTGTTAGACTCGCACACATGCCGAGCCGCCGTCCGCCCAGCCCAGCCAAGGTACGCCTGGCTCGGCTGGTGTTCGGCCTGGGGTGGCTCGCGGCGCTCACGATCGCTTCGACGGGTCCGGCCTACCGCCGCGGTTTCATCGACGTCGCCGGCATCCAGACAACGTTCGGCCTCGGCACGTCGGCGGCGTTGGCTGCCATCATCGGTGGACTGGCGCTGTCGTTGCTGCTGCCCGCGCGCGAATACCGCCGCACCATCATCGCCACCGGCATCGGATGGCTGTATCGCGCGGCCGTGCTGTGCGTGTTCGGCGTGACGGTGATCTTCCTGGCGTCGCGCGCGGTACCCAGCCTGGGCGCCCGCACCGACTCCATGAAGCTGCTGGGCATTGCCGGTATCGGCGCCCTGGTCGCTGTCGCGCTGGGCATTCTGTGGGCCGCGGCACAGCCTGCCGGAACGGCACGGCCGGGGCTGCTCTCCACCCTGGTGGGCGTCACGCTGGGCATCGCCGCCGCCTACGTGCCGCTGAACTGGCGGATCGCGGCCGACACCCTGCCCCGCATCAACGACATCACCACCGATACGCTCCACCCGCCGGCCTTCATGGCCTTGCGCACATCAAACGACAGCGGCAATGGCGGTGACTATGCGGGTGAGCCTGTCGCGGCGGCACAGCGGGCGGGCTACCCGGATATCCGATCGCTGACCTTGAAGGAGCCGGCGGCCGAGGCCTTTGCTCGCATCGAGCGCACCGCGCGCGCATTGGGCTGGGAGATCGTGGGCGAGGACACGGCACAGGGCCGGCTGGAAGCCGTTGCCATCACCCGGTGGTTCGGCTTCAAGGACGATATCGTCGTCCGGCTGACGCCGGTGAGCGGCGGAACGAAGATCGACATCCGCTCGCGATCCCGCGTTGGCGTCAGCGACCTGGGCACCAATGCCGCCCGCGTCCGCCAATTCCTGGCCCGCCTGCAGCAAGCGCCCTGATGGCGCGCGCCGCGACCGGCCTGGATGGGCCGGCCGTGGCAACGGCTATCGCGGTTCAGCGCCGCCAGCCCACACGCTGTTCATCGTGACGGTTGCGATAGATGGCCCGGCTCTCCCGGTCGAGCATGCCGTCCAGACGCGCGCGTTCGCCCCGCGTCACGACACCATCGGCCTTGTAGCGCGCTTCGGCGCCGCGGATGCGGGACTCGCCCCATTCCAGGCGACGATATTCGCGCGGCGTCAGCGAACCGTCACGCACGCCGGCATAGATGCGGTCCTGCTGATGGCGCTCCCGCCAGTCGACGACCGGCGTGCGGGTACCAGTGTAACCGGTGTTCAGGCCCTGTGCCGAGGCGGCACTCGACAGACCGGCAACGACGAGCGCGCTCAACATGGTCAGGAGCGAAACGCGAGAGGCTACGGACATGAGGGGTCCTCGGGGACAATCGACAGCGGAAGCGGTGCCGTCTTATGGCTGCTTACGGCGCCACCGCCGACCGCATCCCTCGATTTTTGTTGGCAGTGTCAGGGTACCTTGAACACGTCGTCGACAGGTACCCGATAGCCGTTGGCCAGTCGGTTGGTTTCGTTGGCGAGGCCCACGACGGCCATGAGTTCACCGAACATGTCCTCGGTCATCCCCCGCTTGCGCGCCTGCGCCGTGTGCGAGGCCACACAATAGTCGCAGGCATTGGTCACCGAGACCGCGAGGTAGATCATCTCCTTGGTGCGCATGTCGAGCGCGCCGTCGGTCATCACGGCGCGCATGGTCGACCACATGCGCCGCATCTGCGCCGGGTGGCGTGCCATCGCCTTCCAGAAATTGTTGACCTGCCGCGGATCGATGCCACGCGCCGCCGCGATCTCGTCGAACACCGCCTTCGCCTCGGGCGCCGCCGCGTCGTACTCGATCAGGAAACCGTCAGACATGGACTCTCTCCGCCGTGTTTGAACAACAGCCTCAGCATGCGGCCGCGACCTGCCACCATCAACCCAAGCCTTGCATTTGCCAGCCGGCGATCCGCGTCGTAGTGTTGTCGATGTCAACTTCATGCCCGGAACGTGATGACCGATTCCGCTTCAGCCGAAGCAGCGCCGCCGCGCCGGCGCCGGCCGCGCGCCAAGCCGGCCAACCGCTATCATCACGGCGACCTGCGGGCAGCGCTGCTGGAGGAAGGCAAACGGCTGCTGGATCAGCAGGGCCCGGCAGCGCTGAGCTTGCGTGAGGTGGCGCGCCGGCTCGGCGTTTCGCATAACGCGCCCTACAAGCATTTCGCCACGCGCGAGGCCCTGCTGGCGGCGCTGGCCGCCGAGGGGTTTCGTCGGCTGGCGGCGCGCATGGCGGTCGATGCACGCGACAGCCTGCATGGCGCGGGCCTCGCCTATGTCGGGTTCGCGCTGGATGACCCCACGATCTTCCGGCTGATGTTCTCCGATGCAATCGACAAAGCCGGCTTCGCCGAGCTGCGCGCGGCGTCGTCTGCCAGTTTCGCGGCGCTGCGCACACGGGTTGCCGCCGTTGCCGGCGGGAACGACGTCGACCTGATGGCTGTCAGTGCCTGGTCCTTCGTGCACGGCCTGGCCAACCTGCTGATCGACGGGCAGGTGCCGTCCTCGATTGACGGCGGCCGCGACAGGATCGAGATCGCCGATCGCGTCTTGCGCACCTATGCAGGCTCATCGAAACGCACCCCGCGCACCGACACGAATCCGCTCGCGAGAACGTGAGCAGCTTGCCGCAAAGCTGCCATGGGCGGCAGCGTCAATGTCCTCCAGCCTGGTGGCGCCTCCACCACATGAAGAACACAACGCCCGGAGCGCCCATGCATCGCCGTTCCTTCCTGCGCACCGCGACCGTCGCAACGTTGGCAGGCGCCACCACGGCACGCGCCCAGGAAGCCTACAGTTTCGTACTGATCCACGGTGCCTGGCACGGCGCCTGGTGCTGGCAGCGCGTGGTGCCCATGCTGGAGTCGCGCGGGCATCGCGTCGAAGCACCGACCCTGGCGGGAGTCGGCGAGCGTGTCGGCGAACTCAGCGACGCCATCACGCTCGACACGCACATCGAGGAGATCGTCGACCTGCTGAGCACGCGCAAGCTGTGGAATACCGTACTGGTGGGGCACTCCTACGCCGGCGCGGTGATCACCGGTGTTGCCGACCGCGTGCCGCAGCGCCTGCGCCGCCTGGTGTTCCTCGATGCCGTGGTGCTGGAGAGCGGCCAGAGCCTGGGGCTGCCGGCCGGCCGCGATCCGCGACGGCCAGCCGCGATCCCGCCGCCGCCGGCAACGAATTTCGGCATTCCCAACCCGGCTGACCTGGCCTGGGTTCAGCAGAACCTCACCGCCCATCCGGCCCGCACCTTCGAGCCGCCGCTGATCCTGCAGAACCCGGTCGGCAACGGCATCCGGTGCATCTACGTCGCCTGCAACCGGCCGGCGATGATGGACCACGCACTGTTCCGGCGCATGGCACAGGTGAACCTCGGCTGGCAGATTCGCGAGCTGGCCACCGGCCACGACGCCATGGTGACAGCACCCGGCCCGCTGGTGGATCTGCTGGAAAAAGTCGCGGTGTAGACTCCCGGCCAGGGCCCGTCATCCCGAGCGCTGCGAGGGATCTTTCGCGAAGGGAGTCTCTGTTGCGCGGCGATCCCTCGCTGCGCTCGGGATGACGACGTGTCGCAACATTCACAGTTGCACACCTGTCGCAGCGACAACGCGTCCCCGCGCCAATCGTCCGGCTGTCGCTTAAATACGAAACGCGTTAGGATGATCAGAATGAAATGATGTGCCGGGCTCGCCGGCGCATCGGGAGAGACGGCATGCCCGACCTCTTCGATGCCTTGCTGTTGGCGCGCTTTCAGTTCGCCTTCGTCATCACGTTCCACATTGTCTTTCCGGCGTTTTCGATCGGTTTGGCCAGCTATCTGGCCGTGCTCGAAGGGCTGTGGCTGTGGACCGGCCGCGATGTCTACCTGCGGGTCTTCCGCTACTGGCTGAAGATATTTGCACTGGTGTTCGGCATGGGTGTCGTGTCGGGCGTGGTGATGGCCTACCAGATCGGCACCAACTGGGGCCCCTATGCCGACCGCACCGGACCGATCCTCGGCCCGCTGATGGGCTACGAAGTGCTGACGGCGTTCTTCCTCGAGGCCGGCTTCCTGGGCGTGATGCTGTTCGGCATGAACCGTGTCGGCCGTGGCCTGCATTTCTTCGCCACCATGATGGTGGCCATCGGCACGTTGATCTCGGCGTTCTGGATCCTGTCGGCCAACAGCTGGATGCAGACACCGACTGGACATGCCGTGGCGCCCAACGGGCAGTTCGTGCCGGTCGACTGGTGGGCCATCGTCTTCAACCCGTCATTCCCCTATCGCCTGGTGCACATGGTGCTGGCGGCCTACCTCACGACGGCGCTGGTCGTGGGCGCGGTCGGCGCCTGGCATCTGCTGCGCGACCGCTACAACGGATCGGCGCGCACGATGTTCTCCATGGCGATGTGGATGGCAGCCCTGGTGGCGCCGCTGCAGATCGTCGTCGGTGATTTTCATGGGCTCAATACGCTGAAGCACCAGCCGGCCAAGATCGCCGCGATGGAAGGCCACTTCGAGACCCAGCGCGGTGCACCCCTCATTCTTTTCGGCTGGCCTGATATGGCGGCCGAGACCACCCGCTATGCCATTGAGATCCCGCGCCTGGGCAGCCTGATCCTGACTCATGAATGGGACGGCGAGATCAAAGGCCTGAAGGAATGGCCGCGCGAGGACCGGCCCAACGCCACGATCGTATTCTGGTCGTTCCGGATCATGGTCGGCATCGGCGTGCTGATGGTGTTGCTGGGCCTGTGGAGCCTGCTGGGGCGCTGGCTCGGCTTTCTGTACGATGCGCCGTGGCTGCACCGCTTCGCCGTGGCCATGGGACCGGCCGGCTTCATCGCCGTGATCGCCGGCTGGATCACGACCGAGGTCGGCCGGCAGCCCTACACGGTGTATGGCCTGCTGCGCACATCCGAGTCGGTGTCGCCGATCGCGGCGCCGGCGGTGGCCACGTCGCTCGCCATCTTCGCGGTCGTCTACTTCGCTGTGTTCGGCACCGGCGTCTTTTACCTGATGCGCCTGATGCGCCAAGCGCCCACGGCCGACGAACCCGGGCCGATACCCGTTGCCGACGCCGCCAAACCGGCACTGGTCGGCGGTGCCGTCGGCCGCCTGACGGCAGGTGGAGAGGCGCCATGACCTTCGACCTGCCATTCCTGTGGGCCGGCCTGATCGCGTTCGCGGTGCTGGCCTACGTGATCCTCGACGGCTTCGACCTCGGCATCGGCATCCTCTTTCCCGCGATGCAGGATCCGCACGATCGCGATGTGGCGATCGACAGCATCGCACCGGTGTGGGACGGCAACGAGACCTGGCTGGTGCTGGGCGGCGGCGGGCTGTTCGCGGTCTTTCCGCTGGCCTATGCGATTGCGCTGCCGGCGCTCTACATGCCCATCACCTTGATGGTGGTGGCGCTGATCTTCCGCGGCGTCGCCTTCGAGTTCCGCCACCGCACGAATCGCGGCCGGCGCTTCTGGGACGGCGCTTTCGCCGGCGGCTCGCTGGTGGCCGCGTTGTGCCAGGGCATCGCGCTCGGCGCGCTGGTACAGGGCATCCGGATCGAGAACCGTGCCTATGCCGGCGGCTGGTGGGACTGGCTGACGCCGTTCAGCGTGCTCACCGGCCTGGCGCTGGTGACCGGCTACACGCTGCTGGGCGCGACGTGGCTGGTCTACAAGACACAGGGCGACCTGCAGGCGCGCTGCTTTCGCTGGTCCCTGCCGCTGGGCGCGGCGCTGCTGGCGTTCATTGTCATCGTGAGCGCCGTGACGCCGCTGCTCAATCCCACGTATGCCCAACGCTGGTTCGCCTGGCCGGCCGTTCTGTACGCCGCACCGGTGCCACTGCTGGTGGCGGCAACGGCGTTCGGCTTCTGGCGTGCCGTGCGCAACCGCCGCGAGCTGCTGCCGTTCCTGCTGGCGCTGGCGCTCTTCGTGCTGAGCTATGTCGGCCTCGGCATCAGTCTCTATCCGCACATCGTGCCACCGTCGGTCACGATCTGGTACGCCGCCGCACCCGAGGCGAGCCTGAAGTTCCTGCTGGCCGGCGCTGCCGTGCTGCTGCCGATCATCCTGATCTACACCGGCTACGCCTACTGGGTGTTCCGCGGCAAGGTGACACCCGGCAGCGGCTATCATCACTGACATGGCGCTGCCGGTTCCTGCCCATCCGCGCTGGCGCCGCCTCGGCTGGTTCATCCTGCTGTGGCTCGGCGGCGTCGCCGCGGTCGCGGGCATCGCGTATCTGCTGCGCATGGTGATGAAGCTGACGCTGACGTAGGTACGACCACGTCGCGATGATCACACGCTGGGCGCGCGCCACTCCGTGGCGCGTCATGGGGTGCTGAAAAGAAGACGCGCGACGGAGTCGCGCGCCCCCAGCGCGTCAACCCACGCTCGTACCGCCGTCACCGCGCAGCGGGTGTCCCGCGGCGAACACCTGTTGATGGCCGCCCAGCGTGTCCATGTATTCGCGCACGCGCGCGATGCGGCCGTCGCCGCATTCGAAGATGAAGCAATAGTCGTTGGCGTAGGCGATGCCGTTGGGCAGCCGCGCCGACATGCGCTCCTCGACCACGACAATGGGGCCGTCGGCGTGAAAGCCGCGAAACGTGATCGATACATCCGTGAAGAGACGTCGCATGCCGGTCGCGATGAAGGCCGCGATCGCGGCGGCGCCGACCATGTGATGCGTCACGTCGAGCGCGACGGCCGTGGCGTTGCCGGCCGGCGCCCGCCATTCGGCGTCGTCCGTAAAAAAAGCCGCGATCCGGTCGGGATCGCGGCTGGCGAAGGCAGCCCACGCTGCCTTGACGAGTGCTTTGCTGTCGTCGCTCTGCATGGACCTCACCTCTGTTCGGTGAGGTCCCTCTAGTGCGGATGGTACGGCCCGTGCTCGCGGTTTGCGGACGTCACAGGCAAGTGCCTTGGTTCCTGGGAGCGCGGGCGTCTCTCCGCGCGCGCTTCGGCGCTATGCACACAGGCGACCGCATAGCTTTTGCCGGGGAACGCGGGCCGCAGCCGCGCTCCCAGGAAGCTCAGTACATGTGCTGGCCGCCGTTGATGCTGAGCGTCGAGCCGGTGATGAAGCCGGCGTCGTCGGCGACCAGGAACACCACGCCGCGCGCGATCTCGTCGGCCTTGCCGAGCCGGCCGACGGGGATCTTGGCGACGATCTTCTCCAGCACCGGCGCCGGCACGGCCGAGACCATGTCGGTGTCGGTGTAGCCCGGCGCGATGGCGTTGACAGTGACGCCCTTGGCGGCGCCCTCCTGGGCCAGCGCCTTGGTGAAGCCGTGGATGCCCGACTTGGCGGCGGCGTAGTTGACCTGGCCGTACTGGCCGCCCTGGCCATTGATCGAGCCGATGTTGACGATGCGGCCGAAACCGCGGCCGTTCATGCCGTCCCACACCGCCTTGCAGACGTTGAAGCACGAGCCGAGGTTGGTATCGATCACGGCGTCCCAATGATCGCGGCTGAGCCGCTTCATGGTGCCGTCGCGCGTGATGCCGGCGTTGTTGACCACGACGTCAATCGGACCGAGATCCTTCTCGATCTGCGCCACCGCCGCCTGCACGGCGGCGAAGTCACCGACGTCGAACTTGTAGACGGCGATGCCGGTCTCACTCTTGAACTTCTTCGCGGCCTCATCGTTGCCGGCGTAATTCGCCGCCACGGTGTAGCCCTTGTCCTTCAACATTTTGGAGACGGCCGCGCCGATGCCGCGGGTGCCGCCAGTGACCAATGCCACGCGAGCCATGATATCCTCCCAGGTTACGCGTCTTGCTTGCCGGCCGTGCCTTGTCGCCGGCTGCCGGATGATCTTCTACCGAAAATGCTGCACTGCAGCAAGACCCTTGACAGTCATGCTGCAATGCAAAAACGATCTGTGAATCTTCTACGTCCGCTCGACGCACATGGCGATGCCCATGCCGCCGCCGATGCACAGGGTGGCGAGGCCCTTCTTGGCATCGCGCTTCTGCATCTCGAACAACAGGGTGGTGAGGATGCGTGCGCCCGAGGCCCCGATGGGGTGGCCGATGGCGATGGCGCCGCCATTGACGTTGAGCTTGGCGGGGTCGAGGCCCAGCTCCTTGCCGACCGCCAGCGCCTGGGCGGCGAATGCCTCGTTGGCCTCGACCAGGTCGAGGTCCTTGACCGTCCAGCCGGCCTTCTCGAGCGCCTTCTTGGTGGCGGTCACCGGGCCGATGCCCATGATCGACGGATCGACGCCGGTGGTGGCCCACGACACGATCTTGGCCATCGGCTTGACGCCGCGCTTCTTGGCCTCGTCCGCCGTCATCAACACCACGGCGGCGGCGCCGTCATTGATGCCCGAGGCGTTGCCGGCCGTCACCGAGCCGTCCTTGCTGAACGCCGGCCGCAGCTTGCCCAGCGCCTCGACCGTGGTGCCGTGGCGCGGGAACTCGTCGCTGTCGACGACGACGTCGCCCTTGCGGGTCTTCACGGTGACCGGGACGATCTCGTCCTTGAAGCGGCCGGCCTTCTGCGCCGCCTCAGCCTTGTTCTGCGATGAGCAGGCAAACGCGTCCTGCTCGGCGCGGGTGATCTGGTACTTCTGCGCCACGTTCTCGGCGGTGTTGCCCATGTGGTAGCCGTGGAAGGCGTCCCACAGGCCGTCCTTGAGCATGGAGTCGACGAACTTCAGCTCGCCCATCTTCACGCCGTCGCGGATATGCGCCACGTGCGGCGCCTGGCTCATGCTCTCCTGGCCGCCCACCACCATGATGTTGGCATCGCCGTTGCGGATCGCCTGGTAGCCCAGCGCCACCGCGCGCAGGCCCGAACCGCAGAGCTGGTTGATGGCGAACGCGGTCTTCTCGACCGGCACGCCGGCATTCACCGCCGCCTGGCGCGCCGGGTTCTGGCCCTGGCCGGCCTGCAGGATCTGGCCGAGGATGATCTCATCGACCTCTTCCGGCTTCACGCCGGCACGGTCCATCGCCCCTTTGACGGCAATCCTGCCCAGTTCATGCGCGGGCAGTCCGCCGAACGCGCCATTGAAACTACCCACTGGTGTGCGTGCTGCTGCGGCGATGACGATATCGGTCATGAACATCCCCTCCGGAAAGGCGGCGCGGCGCCCGAGGCGACCGCCACGACGCGGTGTGTGTGGCTACGCGGGACTTGCGACCGCCCCTGACTGTAGACCCGCCGTTCCCGCCGGCTCAAGCCGGCCCAGCGCTGTCCCTGGGCGATGTCGGCGGGCTTGTCGCACAGGTCATGCTGCAGCGCAACATGGAACGCGTGCATCGCATCCATGCATCTCGCTCCTTTGGTGACGCTGCGTTCATCAATCACCACGTATCCACCCATGCCCGCTTCTTGCCCTCGCGCGGCTTGGGCGGCGGCAAGGAGCGCAGGCCGCCCATGATCCAGCGGCGGGTGTCGGCGGGATCGATGACGTCGTCGATCTCGAACAGCGATGCGGCGCTCAATCCTTTTCCCTGCTCGTACATCTGCGCCACCATGCGATCGAAGAACGCCTTGCGTTCGGCGGGATCGGTGATGGCCGCGATCTCGTTGCGATAGCCGAGCTTGACCGCACCCTCGAGCCCCATCGGACCGAATTCGGCCGTGGGCCACGCCACGGCGAAGAACGGCGCGCGGAAGCTGCCGCCTACCATGCCCTGCGCGCCCAGGCCATACGCCTTGCGCAACACGACGGAGAACATCGGCACCGTGAGGTTGGCGCCGGTCACGAACACGCGGCTGCAATGGCGCACCAGCGCCGCCTTCTCGGCCTCGGGGCCCACCATGTTGCCCGGTGTGTCGCACAACGACAGCAGCGGGATGTCGAAGGCATCGCACAGCTGCATGAAGCGCGCCGCCTTGTCGGCAGCATCGCTGTCGATGGCGCCGCCCAGGTGCATCGCATTGTTGGCCAGCACGCCCATCGGCCGGCCCTCGATGCGGATGAACGCCGTGATCAGCGCACGCCCAAAGCGCGGTCGCAGTTCCAGCACCGAATCGGTATCGGCCAGGCTCGCAATCACCTGGCGCACGTCATAGACGCGCAGCCGGTTCTCCGGGATCAGCTTGCGCAGCCGGCGCTGATCGGCGCAGTCCCATTGCGCGACCGCGCCCTGGAAGTAGGAGAGATATTTCTTCGCGACCTGCGCCGCCTCCGGCTCGTCGGCGACGGCGATGTCGACCACGCCGTTGTTCACCTGCACGCTCATCGGTCCGACGTCCTCGGGCCGGAAGATGCCGAGCCCGCCGCCCTCGATCATGGCCGGGCCACCCATGCCGATATTGGCGTTGGCGGTGGCGATGATGACGTCGCAGCAGCCCAGCATCACTGCGTTGCCGGCGAAGCAGCGGCCCGACACCACGCCGACCAGCGGCACCAGGCCGGAGAGCTTGTTGAACAGCTCGAACGCGCGCACGTGAAGCTGGCCGGCGAACACGCCGTCGGTATCGCCGGGCCGGCCGCCGCCGCCTTCGGTGAAGAACACGATCGGCAGGCGCCAGTGCGTCGCCAGCTCGAACATGCGGTCCTTCTTCTCGTGGTTCTTGTAGCCCTGGGTGCCGGCGAGCACCGTGTAGTCGTAGGCGATCGCCGCCACCCGCGCCTGCGCATCGGGGAACAGGTCGCCGTTCACGCGGCCCAGGCCCATCACCATGCCGTCAGCCGGCGTGCGCTCGATCAGCTCCTCGAGCGTGTTGCGCTGGCGCCGCGCCGCCACGGCGAGCGAGCCATACTCGACGAACGAACCGGGATCGCACAGCGCGGCAATGTTCTCGCGCGCCGTGCGCTGACCGGTCTTGCGCCGGCGCGCCACGGCATCGGGCCGCGCCGCGTCCTGGGTGACACCCTGGCGCTTGAGCACTTCGGCGAGGTCGGGGCGGATCGCGTCGAGATCGCCGTCGTCGCTGCGCTCGGCCACGGCGCCGGCGACCTCGGCCGGCTCGATGAAGGCGAGCGCGTGCCCCTCGAACACGGTATCACCCTGCCCGACCGTGAGTTCGCGCACGATGCCGGCGGTGTCGGCGGCAATCACGTGCTCCATCTTCATCGCTTCCATCACCAGCACGGGCTGGCCGGCGCGCACGGTATCGCCGACACGCACCGAGAGGCTGACGATGGTGCCTTGCATGGGCGCCACCAGCGGCGTGGTGCCTTCCGGTCCCTCCGTTTCGCCAGCGGCACCCGCGACCAGTTCGTCGAAAGCGACGGCTGGCGCGGCGGTCTCCTGCTTGCCCAGCGCCAGGACAGCCAGTGGATCGGCGCTGTCGAGCTTCACGCCAGCCAGCCGCGGCGATGCCGTGGCGGCGCCCGCCGGCTCGAAGAACAGCCTGGCATGCTCGCCATTGTCCGTCGCCAGGAGGGCCGCGATGTGCGTTTCGACGAAGCGGGTATCGACGCGCCCGGCGATGACGTCGGGATGGCGCAGCAGGTTCTGCAGGAAGGCCGTGTTGGTGGCGACGCCGGCAATGCGGAACTCGCACACCGCGCGGTAAGCCTTGCCCAGGGCCGCCACCAGGTCGCCGGCGCCGGCGTGCACGATCAGCTTGCCCAGCAGCGAGTCGAAGCGCACGCCGGTGCGGTAGCCGGCGTAGCCGAAACCGTCGACCCGGATGCCGGGACCCGACGGCGGATCGTAGGCGACGAGCGTGCCGCCGGCGGGGCGACTGGTGCCGTCGGGCGCCATGGTCTCCATGTTGATGCGCACCTGCACCGCCGTGCCGCGCGGCGCCGGCACACGATCCTGCGTCAATCCCAACCCTGCCAGCGTTTCGCCGCCGGCGATCGCCAGTTGCAGGCGCACAAGGTCGAGGCCCAGCACTTCCTCGGTCACCGTGTGCTCGACCTGCAAGCGTGCATTGGCCTCGACGAAGAAGAACCGCGGCCGGGTGGCGGGTTGCGTCTCGACCAGGAACTCGACGGTGCCGAGACCGGCATAGCGGGAGGCCGCCGCGATCGTCGTGGCGGCCTCCAGCAGCGCCGCGCGCACCTCCGCCGGCAGATGTGTCGCCGGCGCGATCTCGATCAGCTTCTGGCGCTGGCGTTGCAGGGAGCAGTCGCGATCCCACAGATGGGCGACGGCACCGCTACCGTCACCCACCACCTGCACCTCGATATGACGCACGCGCGGCAGCAGCTGCTCGACATAGAGCGCGCCGTCGCCAAAGGCCTGTTGTGCTTCCGAGGCGCAGCGCGCATAGGCCTGTTCCAGTTCGTCGGGATGGTGCACTGGCCGCATGCCGCGACCGCCGCCGCCGGCCACAGCCTTGAGCATGACGGCGCTGCCCTCGCCCAGCTGCTCCATGAACTGGCGCGCCGCCGCGAGCGTGGTCGTCCCCGACGTGCCGGCCGGCACCGGGATCTTGCAGGCTTGCGCCAGCGCCCGCGCCTTGGCTTTGTCGCCGAAGACCGCCAGGGTCTCGGGCCGCGGGCCGACGAAGGTAAGGCCGGCCTCGGCGCAGCGCTGCGCAAACGCGGCGTTCTCGCTCAGGAAGCCGTAGCCGGGATGGATCGCATCGCAGCCGGCGTCCCGCGCGATGTCGATGATCTGCGCCATGTCGAGATACGCCGCCACGCCGGCACCCCGCAGCGGTCGCGCCTCGTCGACCTTGCGCGTGTGCAGCGACGCCGCGTCGTCCTCGGAAAAGACGCCTGTCGTGACAATGCCCATCTCGGCCGCCGTGCGGGCGATCCGGATCGCGATCTCCGCCCGGTTGGCGATCAACAACTTCCTGATCATGCGTCCTTCCCGTCCCTGGTGCCGGGCCGGTTGTGCCGGCCTCGGATCGCATGGAATATCCCGTTCGTACGGATCGCATCATGCGACGCCGACGCCCCGATGGGGAGCCCTGATGAAGCGACTGTTCCTCGCTACGACATTGCTGCTCGCCGGCATGGCATCAGCCCATGCCATCACCCTGGCCGAGGCCGTGCGCGACGGCTACGAGGTCAAGGCGGCCTCGATGGCCGGCGTGCAGACGCTGTTCATCGTGTTGCAGAAGGAGAAGACCGTCCTGGTCTGCGAGATGTCCGACACCAAACCCTGCCGCCTGTTCCGCTAGGCGGCCGAGCGCTCGCTCCATCCTGCCGGACGCAGCGAGATGTCTAGGCGCCAGCCTTGGTTCCTCGTTACGTTCGGCATGACAGACAAGAGGAGGATCGTATGGATGGGGTGATCGTCAGCGGCGCGCGCGAATTGAAACAGGCCACGTTGTTCGAGCGCGCGGCGCGGGCGGCATCGGGCTTCGCCGCGCTGGGCATCGGCGAGAATGGCGCCGTGGCGCTGGTTCTGCGCAACGACTTCGCCTTCTTCGAGGCCGCCATGGGCGCCGGCCTGGTCGGCGCCTATGCCGTGCCGGTGAACTGGCACTTCAAAGCCGACGAGGCCGGCTACATCGTCACGGATTGCGGCGCCAAGGCCGTGGTCGTGCACGCCGACCTGCTGCCGCAGATCAAGGACGGCATTCCCGCCGACGTCAGCGTCTTTGTCGTGCCGACGCCGCCGGAGATCCGCGATGCCTACGGCATCGCCGCCGATCTGTGTGCGGTGCCGCCGGGCGCAGTGGCGTGGGACGACTGGGTGGCGCGGCAGACACCGTGGAACCAGCCGCCGCGGCCGGCCCGCACCAACATGATCTACACCTCGGGCACCACCGGCCGACCCAAGGGCGTGCGCCGCGAGCCGGCGACACCCGAGATGCAGGCCGCTATGGGCGCCATGGTGGCACGCATCTTCGATATCCGGCCGGGCGATGGCATGCGCACCGTGGTCACCGGCCCGGTCTACCACTCGGCGCCGAACCTCTACGCCCTGTCGGCGGCGCGCGACGGCGGGCTGGTGATCCTGCAGCCGCGCTTCGATGCCGAGGACCTGCTGCGCCAGGTCGAGCAGCACCGCATCACGCATCTGCACATGGTGCCCACGATGTTCGTGCGGCTGCTGAAGCTACCGCCCGACGTGCGCCGCAAGTACGACCTGTCGTCGCTGAAATTCGTCACCCACGCCGCGGCACCCTGCCCGCCCGACGTGAAGCGCCAGATGATCGAATGGTGGGGGCCGATCATCAACGAGTACTACGGCGGCACCGAAACCGGCGGTGCCATCTTCCATAATTCGGAAGAAGCGCTGCGCAAGCCCGGCACGGTGGGCAAGCCCATTCCGGGCGCCGTGGTGAAGATCCTCGATGCCGCCGGCAAGGAACTCGGGCCGAACGACATCGGCGAGGTGTATCTGCGCATCGGCGGCTTCCCCGACTTCACCTACAACGGCATGGACGAGAAGCGCCGCGAGATCGAGCGCCAGGGCCTGATCACCTGCGGTGATGTCGGTTACGTCGACGACGACGGCTATCTGTTCCTGTGCGATCGCGTGCGCGACATGGTGATCTCCGGCGGCGTGAACATCTATCCGGCCGAGATCGAGGCGGTGCTGATCGGCATGCCGGGCGTGCAGGACTGCGCCGTGTTCGGCATTCCCGACGAGGAGTACGGCGAGTCGCTGGCCGCCTACGTCGAGCCGCAGGAAGGCGCCGACCTCACGGCCGATGCCGTGCGTACCTATCTGCGCGAACGCACCGCGGGCTACAAGGTGCCGAAGCTGGTCGAATTCCAGCATGGCCTGCCACGCGAGGACTCGGGCAAGATCTTCAAGCGCAAGCTCCGCGCGCCCTACTGGGAAAAGGCGGGGCGACAGATATAGAGTCTCCTGTCATCCCGAGCATAGCGAGGGATCTTTCGATGCAGACGCACGGTGCGCCACGCTGAAAGATCCCTCGCTGAGCTCGGGATGACAGGTGCGTGAGGCGATAATGAGAGGAGGCCACCATGGCCACGGGCATGCGCAAGGGACTGGCCAGCTATGGCGATCCCGGCTTTTCGCTGTTCCTGCGCAAGGCCTTCATCAAGGCCATGGGCTACAGCGACGATGCGCTCGACCGGCCGATCGTGGGCATCACCGACACCTTCAGCGACTTCAATCCCTGCCACGGCAACGTGCCCAAGCTGATCGACGCGGTGAAGCGTGGCGTCATGCTGGCCGGTGGGCTGCCGATGTCGTTTCCCACCGTGTCGATCCACGAGTCGTTCTCCAATCCCACCAGCATGTTCCTGCGCAACCTGATGGCGATGGACACCGAGGAGATGATCCGCGCCCAGCCGATGGACGCCGTGGTGCTGATCGGCGGCTGCGACAAGACCGTGCCGGCGCAGCTCATGGCGGCGGCCAGCGCCGACATCCCCGCCATCATGCTGGTGACCGGCCCGATGCTGGTCGGCCACTACAAGGGCGAGGTGCTGGGTGCCTGCACCGACTGCCGCCGCCTGTGGGGGCAACACCGCGCCGGCACCTTCTCCGAGGCCGAGATCGAAGAGGTGAGCGGCCGGCTGGCGCCCACCACCGGCACCTGCATGGTGATGGGCACGGCCAGCACCATGGCCTGCGTCACCGAGGCGCTGGGCATGTCGCTGCCGGGCAGCGGCTCCATCCCGGCGACGCACGCCGACCGGCTGCGCGCCGCCGAGGCGTCGGGCGCCCGCGCCGTCGCCTTGGCCAAGAACGGACCGCGGCCGCGCGAGATCATGACCAAGGATGCCTTCCGCAACGCGCTGGTGACCCTGCAGGCGCTGGGCGGCTCGACCAACGGACTGGTGCATCTGACGGCGATCGCCGGCCGCTGCGGTGTCGCGGTCGATCTCGACGAGGTCGACCAGCTGGGCCGCGACGTGCCGGTGCTGGCTGACCTCAAGCCGTCGGGCGAGCACTATCTCGAGCATTTCCACTGGGCCGGCGGCACCATGCGCATGCTGCGCGAGGTGCGCGAGCTGTTGGCGCTCGATGCCATGACGATATCAGGACAGACACTGGGCGCCGCGATCGACGCCGCCACCGACGTGCCGGGCCAGACCATCATCCGCACGCGCGCCACCGCGCTCAGCGCCACCGGTGCGATGGCGGTGCTGCGCGGCAACTTGGCGCCGCGCGGCGCCGTCATCAAGCAGTCCGCTGCGTCGGCGCATCTGATGCAGCACACCGGCCGCGCCGTGGTCTTCGACTCGGTCGAGGACATGACCCTGCGCATCGACGACGACAACCTCGACGTCACCAAGGACGACGTGCTGGTGCTGCGCAACGCCGGCCCCAAGGGTGCGCCGGGCATGCCCGAGGCTGGCTACATGCCGATCCCGCGCAAGCTCGCCCGCCAGGGCGTGAAGGACATGGTGCGCATATCGGATGCGCGCATGAGCGGCACGGCGTTCGGCACCATCGTGCTGCACATCACGCCGGAGGCTGCCATCGGCGGGCCGCTGTCACTGGTGCAGAGCGGCGATCGCATCACGCTCGACGTGCCGACGCGGCGCATCGAGCTGCTGGTCGACGCCGCGACGCTGGAGATGCGGCGCCAGGCCTGGCGCCCCCCGACCGAGGTCACGACCCCGGCACGCGGCTACGCCGGCCTGTTCCAGCGCAGCGTGCTGCAGGCAGACCAGGGGTGCGACTTCGATTTCCTGGTCGAAGCCCCGCGCACTGCGGCAGAGTGATCAAAGCAGTAGTGCGTCTGAGACAGGAAGATTCACCACAGAGACACAGAGGGGCACAGAGAAAGAGGAGATTGCGCGTTGAGGCGCACCTTGGTCTTTTCTCTGTGTTTCCTCTGTGCACTCTGTGTCTCTGTGGTGAATCTTCCAGGCGCCGCGACACATGATTGCCGGGAGAGTGGGATGCCAACGTTCCAAGAAGCACGTGAGTTCTTGTTGAAGCACCGCGTGGACTATGCTGCGGCCATCGCAGGCTTCCGCTGGCCCGAGCCCGTGCCGTTCAACTGGGCCCTGGACTGGTTCGATGCCGGCCTGGCGCAGGATCCGAAGAGCGGCGCCCGGCCGGCGCTGTGGATCGTCGACACCGCCAGCGGCAGCGAGACCAAGCTGAGCTTCACCGCGCTGTCGCGCCGCTCCAACCAGGTGGCGAACTATCTGCGCGGATTGGGCCTGCGGCGCGGCGATCACCTGCTGCTGGTGCTGGGTAACGTGGTGCCGTTGTGGGAGACAATGCTGGCGGCCATGAAACTGGGTGCCGTCGTGATCCCGGCCACGACCCTGCTGACCCAGGATGAGCTTGCCGATCGCCTTGAGCGCGGCCGCGCCCGCTTCGTCGTGGCGGGCGAGGACCAGGTCGCCAAGTTCAAGGGCCTGCCCACCGAAGGCATTACCAAAATCGTCACCGGCACGGCCAGCGACGCCGACTGGCGATCATATGCGGAATCCGCCGGCGAGCCGGACACCTTCACGCCGGACGGACCGACCGCGGCCGACGATCCGATGCTGCTCTATTTCACGTCGGGCACCACGTCGAAGCCGAAGCTGGTGCGGCACAGCCATCGCAGCTATCCGGTGGGTGCGCTCTCGACCATGTACTGGCTCGGCCTGCAGCCGGGCGACGTCCATATGAACATCTCGTCGCCGGGCTGGGCCAAGCATGCCTGGAGCTCGTTCTTCGCGCCCTGGAATGCCGGCGCCACCATCTTTGTCGTCAACCAGCCGCGCTTCGAGGCCAAGAGCCTGCTGGCGGTCCTGGAGCGCTGCGCCGTCACCACGATCTGCGCGCCGCCGACGGTCTGGCGCCTGCTGATCCAGGAGAACCTCGCCGCCTGCAAGATCGCGCTGCGCGAGGTGTGCAGCGCCGGCGAGCCGCTCAACCCCGAGGTCATCGAGCAGGTGAAGCAGGCCTGGAACCTGACCATCCGCGACGGCTACGGCCAGACCGAGACCACAGCCCAGATCGCCAATCCGCCAGGCCAGGTCGTCAAGGACGGCTCGATGGGCCGCCCGCTGCCGGGCTACACGATCGAGGTGCTGGATCCGGACGGCAACACGGCGCGCGAGGGCGAGGTCAGCATCACCCTGGGCAACAAGCGGCCGGCGGGCCTGATGCAGGGCTATCAGGACGCCGGCGGCGATGTGGCTGGCGCCGATGCAGCCGTCTACCGTACCGGCGATGTCGCCTATCTCGACGACGATGGCTACTTCCATTTCGTCGGCCGCGCCGACGATGTCTTCAAGTCGTCCGACTATCGCATCAGCCCGTTCGAACTGGAGAGCGTGCTGATCGAGCATGCCGCCGTCGCCGAGGCGGCGGTCGTGCCGGCACCCGATGCCATCCGGCTGTCGGTGCCCAAAGCCTATGTCGCGCTGGTGCCGGGATCGACGCCTGATGCGGCGACGGCACTGTCGATCTTCAAGCACACGCGCGCCCGCCTGGCGCCGTTCAAGCGCATCCGCCAGATCGAGTTCGTGACCGATCTGCCCAAGACCATCTCCGGCAAGATCCGTCGCGTGCAGCTGCGCCGCATCGAGCACGAGCGCGATGCGCAGCCGACCGGCGCGCGGATCCGGTTCGCGGAAACGGATTTCCCCGACCTTCAGTCGGATCGCACCACATCGTAGCGATGAGCACGGAGCGTGTTGTCAGGTCGGTTGCCGCGGACGCGGCCAGGAGCGGATCGTCTTCCGCCTTCCCCGCGCCAGGCGCGGGGAAGGCCAGTGGCTGTTACTTGCCCTTCGCCGGCTTCTTCGGCTTCTTGGGCTCCCTGCCGGATCTCTTCTGACCTTTAGCCATTGTCACCTCCCGCGTTGGTGCGAGACGGCAGCACTTTAGCACAAATTTGTAATGCCGCGCGCGCCATCGCGAACTTGGGAAGCTTCATGGTGAACCATGAAGGCTACGACCGACGCGCTTGCAGCCAATCGATCACTGGACGCCAGCAGCGCTTGGCGGCACTGCTGCCCACCATCATGCCGATATGGCCCAGCGGTAAATCCAATCGCGTGGCGTTGGGCAGGCCCTTGGGGCCAACCAGCGCCGCGGCCGACAACGGCGGCACGATGCGATCGCTGGCCGGGATCACGACCAGCGCGTCCACAGCGATGTCGCGCGGACGGATCGCGCGGCCGTTGACGACCCATTCGCCGCGCCCCGTCAGGTTGTCGCCGTACCAGCCCAGCAGACAATCGCGTGCCACGCGCTCGGGCAACGGCGCACCGTCGTTGAGCCAGTCCTCCAGCAGCACGAAATCGCGCGCGGCGTCCGACGCCATGTCCAGAGTGGCGAAGCGCAGGAACTTGTTGATCACCAGCCAAGGGTCCAGCGAGTAGAACAGCGTCTGGATGATGTCGGTCGGCAACTCCCCCGCCGTGCGCGCCAGTTCCGCCAGTGCCGGCCCCATCGTCACCAGCATGCCCTGCCCGGTACGGTCGGCATGGAAGTCCCACGGCGTTGCCAGCGCCACCAGGCCCGACACAGCCGCCGGCTGGATCGCGGCGAGCGCCACGGTCAACGTGCCGCCCATGCAGTAGCCGATCACCGGCAGCGGACGCCCATACGTCGCGGCGAGATGCTCGAGCCCGCGCGCCAGCCGCTTGACGCAGCCGGCCGCGTTCATGTCGCGCTCGTCCTCGCCCGGTGTACCCCAATCAACGACGAACGGCCGGAAGCCCTCGGCGGCGAGCGCGCGCACGAAGCTCTTGCCCGGTGCCAGGTCGAGCACCTGCCAGCGGTTCACCAGCGACGGCACCACCAGCACCGGCACCGCATCGGCCGCCACCGACACGCCCTGCGCCGCGCCGACATCGCGCAGGCAGGTTGCCCCCTCGCGCCAGGCCGGCGGCGGATCGTCGAGCACGCGCCGGACGGCATGCTGGCGATAGGCCAGCACGCCGGCGGCCAGCAGATCGAGCCGCCGCACCGTCTCGCGGCGCAGGGCATCGCGGAACGCGGCCGGATCGGCCGCCGCCTCAGGCGGCAGGCTCAGGCGGCTTGGGCTTGGGGGTGCGTCGTCGCGGTCGGGGCCGGGCCTCGAGTTCGGCGACCCGTCGTTCGAGGGCGTCAAGCCGAGCGCGCAGCTGCCCCAGGTCTGCAATGCCGTCAGCAGGTGCAGCGGCAGCGGACGCGGTCCCAGGCGAGGCGCCGGTGGCCCCGGCGGCAGTGGCATGTCGGGCATCAGCGTGTGCCTTCCGCGCGGTCTCGAAAGCAGCGGCCATGCTGGCGTTGGTGGTGGCCAGCAAACGCGCCATGGTCTCGGTGAGCTGGCGATCCGACGACAGGGCCGAAAGCTGGTTCTGCCACAGATCGAGGTAGCGCTTGGCGAGCGCATCGTAGTCGTCGGCCATGGCGGCAGTATAGCCGAGCCTATGCTGCGCAGCATCCGTTCTGCACGTGTCGTATCGCAGTGCACACCCCCACTTGTAGAAGTCCCGTGCGCGCGCTACGTTCGTGTATTGTGCGGCGCACTAGATGCAGCGCCACAAACGAACCGTGCGAGGCATGACATGGCCGCAGCGGAGAGTATTCCGAGCGCGAAACCGGCGCCGGTGGTGATCAAGAAGTACGCCAACCGACGCCTCTACAACACGTCGACCTCGATGTACGTCACGCTCGACCATCTGGCACAGATGGTGAAGGACAAGACGGACTTCGTCGTCTACGACGCCAAGAGTGGCGATGACATCACGCGCTCGGTGCTGACGCAGATCATCTTCGAGGAAGAGAGCAAGGGGCAGAACCTGCTGCCCATCTCGTTCCTGCGCCAGCTGATCGGCTTCTACGGCGACAATTTGCAGGCCCTGGTACCGCAGTACCTGGAAATGTCGATGCAGAGCTTCGCCAAGAACCAGGAACAGATGCGCAAGGCCATGCAGGGCGCCTTCGGCTTCAACCCGTTCGCCCAGATGGAACAGCAGACGCGCCAGAGCATGGCCATGTTCGAGCAGGCCATGAAGATGTTCAACCCGTTCATGGCGGCAGTGCCAGGCATGGGCGCCCAGGGCGCCGCGCCACAGGCCACACCCGACAGCAATGCCACCCCGCCGGTGGCGCCCGTGGCACCGCCGCCGGCCGAGCGCCCACGCGAGGGCGGCGGCGACACGCAGGCGCTCGACGATCTGCGCCGCAAGCTCGAGGAACTGCAGAGCCAGCTCAGCCAGATCTCGACCCGCCGCGAGGGCTGAGCGCTACCACCGCGCGCCGCGAAGGCGCCCGGTACAGCATGACGAGACATGACTGACTCCCCTCCTCGCCCGCAGCGCCGGCCGATCGTGTCGCCCTGCATATCGGTGTGCGTCATCGATCCCCAGAGCGGCCTGTGCCGCGGCTGCAAGCGCACGCTCGACGAGATCGCGCGCTGGGTGATGATGAACGAGGACCAGCGCCTGGCGGTGCTGGACGCGCTGCCGACGCGCCCTGATCCGACTCCAGCGACGTAACCAACCTGGGACCGCGGGCTCAGGCGACCTGCGCTCCCGAGGGTCACCGCCCGCGGAATACCGGTTTGCGCTTGGCGATAAAGGCTTCGACGCCTTCGCGGTGATCGTCGCTGGTCGTGGCCAGCGCGAACTGGTCCATCTCCATCTGGCTCGCCACATCGTCGAGCGCGCCGGCCAGTCGGTTGACGGTCTGTTTGGTCATCTGCACCGGGATCGGCGGCTGCGCACCGATCCGCTCGGCGAACGCCATGGCGCTGGCGAAGGCCTGGCCATCATCGACGACCTTTTCGACCAGGCGCCACTCCAGCGCTTCGGTGGCGGAAATGCGATCCGAGGCCAGGATCACGGCCTGCTTGGTGCGCGCCGGTCCCATCAGCTGCAGCATGCGCGGCACCGAGCCCCAGGTCATGTTCATGCCCAGCTCCAACTCAGGCACGCGGAAGTGCGCGCTGCGGCCGCAGAAGCGGAAGTCGAGCGCCACGGCCAGCGCCACGCCGCCGCCGATGCAATGGCCCTCGATGGCCGCGATCGTGACCTGATCCAACTCGTACCAGGCCTTGGCCAGCCGCGGGCCGTTGCGCAGCGCGACGCGACGCTGGCCCAGCGGCAGCGATCCGCGCGCCTTGCCGGCCGGCTCCTTGAGATCGAAGCCGGCGGAGAAGGCCCGCGCCGTGCCGGTCAGCACCACGACCGAGGTGTCGATATCATCCTCGAACGATCGCGCGGCTTCCGTGAGATCCCGGATCGCCGCCATCGACAGCGCGTTGATATCGTCGCCGCGGTCGAAACGCACCACCGCGATTCGGCCCTGTGGCCCCAGGCCCTTTTCGATGCGCACGGACGGTTCTGGCATGGTTCCCTTCTCGGCGTCTGCACCGGCAGGCTATCGCGGCACGGGATGCATCGCCACTGGCAGTAGCCTAGGAGGCCGATCAGACGCGCCGCAGCACCTTGACGATCGCGCAGGGCTCTTCGGCGCTGAAGCCCGCGTCCACCGCGCGTCGGAATATGCCGGCGGCGAAGCTTGGAAACGCCGCGCCGATTTTCAGATCGTGCGACAGTTCGACAAGCCGGGCGACGTCGGCGCTGACCGTCTTGAGGGTGGCTTCCGGCTTGTCGAAGCGGTCTTCGGCGATGGCGCGCCCCATGTGACGCAAGTCTTGCGCGAACGACGGGGACATCCCCGCCATCATCTCGCCGAACATGCCCACATCGAGCCCCTCGGCCTCACAGATGGCCGCACCGTGGCTGAAGCCGATCCAGTGCGCGGCAAAGTAGGCAAGCGCCGCACCGAACAGTGCTTTGGCATGGCCGATGTTCGCACCCGTGTAGGTGAGGCCGCCCGCCAGCAGCTTCAGCAGCGGTTCGGCCACGGTAAACAGCGCTTCGCTGCCGACGATGAGAATGCCGGCGTCAGGCCCGCCGATCTGGCGCGGCCAAGCCGCGATGGCACCGTCGAGATAGTGGGCGCCGTGCGCAGCCACCCAAGACTCAAGCGCGCGCGCCTGGTGGGGCGTCCCCGACGTCAACTGCACGATCAGTCGGCCGCCGAGCCCCTCGGCCACGCCGTCCCCGCTCAGCACGCCGGTGGTTGCCGCATAGTCGGACAGGCACACCACCAGGACAGGGCTGGCTGCCACGGCGTCGGAAACAGTGGAGGCATGCACAGCCCCTAGATCCACCAGGGGCGCGGCCTTTGCCGGGGTCCGATTCCAGACCACGACCGACTTGCCGGCCGCCAGGAAGGCGCGCGCCAGGGCGCTGCCCATCTCGCCAAGGCCGATCACGGTCACGTCGCTCATGAGATCCTCACTTGATTTCATACCTACAAAATGTAACTTACAGAATGTAGAAATCAAGCCGGGACCGACGCATTGGTGAAACTGCCGAAGGACAGGCGCCGCGAGCAGATGCTCGACGTGGCCATGACGATCGTTCGCGCCGACGGCGCCGACGGGCTGACCTTGGGTACGCTCGCGGCCAAGGCCGGCGTCAGCAGGCCCATTGCCTATGACCACTTTGGGACGCGGGCGGGTCTGCTTCTGGCGCTCTCACAGCGCCTGGAGGACCGCTACGTGCAGGCGCTGCGCGATGCCCTGCGCGCCACGCCGCGCGACCTCCACGCGATCGCGGACGTGATGAGCAGGGCCTATTTCAATTGCCAGACCGATCTCGGCCCCGAAGCCCCGGCCATCTCGGCGGCGCTGAAGGGCAGCGAGGCCATGGCAGCGCAGCAGCGCGCCATGATCGACGACTATGTCGACATCATGCACCGGGCCCTTCAGCCTTTTTCCCCGTTGGGACCTGACGCGTTGAAGCTCACGTGCATCGGGCTGTTGGGTGCGGCGGAAGCGATCGCGCGCGAAAAGCACGACGGCCGCGTCTCGGCGGAGGCCGCCATGGACGCCTTTTCGTCGCTCATTGCTGCGAGCACCGGCGCACCGCCCCGCTGAGGCGCGCGGCGAATGGGCCTCGCCGCCGCTGTTGCCCACCAGAGGCCGATCCAGTATGGTCCGCCGCGTCGGACCACAGGTCCGGTCCAGGTGCGGGACCCGTAGCTCAGCTGGATAGAGCGCTGCCCTCCGAAGGCAGAGGTCGTACGTTCGAATCGTATCGGGTCCGCCACCTCACACCAGTAGTACCGGCATCTTGGCAAGTCATACTGACCATACCTGCGTGTGGCGATTCTTCATGCCCTGACGGCGCTACCGTTTCGCGCGAGACGGGCTCGCGGGGGCTGTTTGGCGCGGCTGCGGCTTGCCGGCGGTAGGATCATCCGGCGAACGCGGTTCATTGGCTTGACCGGAAGGTGTTTCGCCCTGCTTCGCATCAATTTCCCGGTGGGCGCGTTCCCAGTGTTCCTGGTCGCGACCGTCGGGCCGCCCTTCCATTTCCCAGATCTCGTGAGCGCGCTGCCTGATCCTCTCCTCGCGATCCACCATCGACCAACTCCTCGCGTGTGACCTGCTGTTAGGACGTCGTAGCGGAAGCATGGTTCCCCGTTCTCGCGTCAACAGTATTGGCGGCAGAGGGTCGCGCTCCCCAGCCAAGCGCAACCTTCACCATACGCGCGCGTAAGGTTCGAGGCCCATGCTCGGAAGATCGTCTTCCGGCCATTCCTGTCGTCAGGCCGCCTGCCACTTCCAGCCGGGTAGAATCATGAACGTCTCTCCCAGTGCGCCTCAGATCATCGTCATGCGGTCAAGCCTGCGCGAAGGCCTGCCGTTTCCGCTCGGCGCCACGTGGGATGGCCTCGGCGTCAATTTCGCGTTGTTCTCCGCCCATGCCACCAAGGTGGAATTGTGCCTGTTCACCAGCGACGGCAGCACCGAGATCGAGCGCATCGAGCTGCCCGAATATACCGACGAAGTGTGGCACGGGTACGTGCCCACGGCGCGGCCCGGCACGACCTATGGATATCGCGTGCATGGTCCCTACGCACCGGAGGCCGGGCATCGCTTCAATCCCAACAAACTCCTGATTGATCCTTACGCGAAGCAGCTGGTCGGCAGCCTGCAGTGGCGACCGGAACTGTTCGGCTACAATCTCGAGTCCCCTGAGAAGGATCTCTCCTACGATGAGCGGGACAGTGCGTCGTTCGTCCCCAAGTGCCGGGTCATCGACCCTGCCTTTACCTGGGGCGCGGCACGGCAACCCGCCACGCCCTGGGATCGCACGATCATCTACGAGATGCATGTTCGTGGCTATACGATGCGCCATGACCGCATCCCGCAGGAACTGCGCGGTTCGTTCGCAGGGCTCGCCGATCCGCACGTGATCGGATACCTGCGATCGCTGGGCGTGACGGCCATCGAGCTGCTGCCCATCCACGCCTTCGTCGATGACGATCATCTGCTGAAGAAGGGGCTACGGAACTACTGGGGCTACAATTCGATCGGTTTCTTCGCACCCGACCCCCGCTATCTCTCGACCACGTCGGTCAACGAGTTCAAGGAAGCGGTGAACCAGTTCCATGCCGCCGGCATCGAGGTGATCCTCGATGTCGTCTACAACCATACCGCGGAAGGCAACGAGCTCGGCCCGACCCTGTCGCTCAAGGGCATCGACAATGCCACCTACTACCGGCTGCTGCCCGACAAGAAGCGCTACTACATCAATGACACCGGCACCGGCAACACGGTCAACCTCAGCCACTCGCGGGTCCTGCAGATGGTGGCCGACAGCCTGCGTTACTGGGTCACCGAAATGGGTGTCGACGGCTTTCGCTTCGACCTGGCGACCATCCTGGCGCGCGAGCCGCACGGGTTCGATGAAGGTGGCGGCTTCCTCGACAGCTGCCGGCAGGATCCCATCCTGTCACGGGTGAAGCTGATCGCGGAGCCCTGGGATATCGGCCCCGGGGGCTACCAGGTCGGCCATTTTCCACCGGGGTGGGCGGAATGGAACGACAAGTTCCGCGACACGGTACGAGCCTACTGGAAGGGCGATGAAGACGTATTGCCAGACCTCGCCAAGCGACTCACCGGCTCGCAAGACAACTTCAACCGGCGCGGTCGCAAGCCTTGGGCCTCGGTCAACTTCATCACGGCCCACGATGGATTTACGCTGCACGATTGCGTCTCCTACAACGACAAGCACAACGAGGCCAATGGCGAGGACAATCGCGACGGTCACAGCAACAATCACGCCTGGAACCACGGCCACGAAGGACCAACCGACGATCCGGCTATCAGGGCCCTACGCGAACGCACGAAGCGAAACATGCTGGCGACGCTTCTGCTGTCGCAAGGGACGCCGATGCTCCTGGCGGGAGACGAGTTCGGGCGCAGTCAAGGCGGCAACAACAACGCCTACTGCCAGGACAACGACGTCAACTGGGTCGACTGGGAACACATCACGTCGGACGGCAAGGCGTTGATCGATTTCGTGCGCAAGCTGATCGCGCTGCGCAAGGCCTATCCCATTCTTCACCGCGGCCGGTTTCTCATCGGCGAGTACAACCAGGAGCTGGACGTCAAGGACGTGACCTGGATCTCACCAGCCGGCGTCGAGATGGCACCAGAGCAATGGCAGGATGCCAAGGCGCGGTGCCTGGGGCTGGTTCTTGACGGCCGCGCCCAGCCCAGCGGCATCCGGCGTCGCGGCGCAGACACGACACTGCTGCTGATCCTCAACGCCTATCACGATGTCGTCGATTTCACCCTGCCCGCGGTGCCGGAGGGCGACAGCTGGCAATGCCTGATCGATACGAACGTACCGACCGTGATCAAGCAGACACCTCATGTGTTCGGCGCGATCTACCAGGTGACAGGCCGCTCCTGCCTTCTGTTTGCGCTCGAACGGCGCCGCAAGACGACACGCTCCGTGCGCGCCGGCATGGCGGCCATTCTCGACGTTGCGCATCGGCCCACGCGCTGACCCGCGTCAGTGTGATGCACGTCGTCCCATCGGTAAGCGCGAGCTACGCCGCAGCGGTGTCCAACAGCCCGGGAACTGGCCTTTCCGTCTGCCGTTGGATTCTTGAACCGCCAGAGTGTGTCGCCATGTCGAATCTCAGATCGGAAACCAATGCCCCGAGCATTCTGCTCGTCGAGGACGACGGGCTGTTGCGCATGACCATTGCGGACTTTCTCCGCGACAGGGGTTACCCGGTCGTCGAAGCAACGTCCGGCGACGAGGCCATATCAACGCTCGAAACAGTCGGCGATGTCGACGTGGTGTTTTCGGACGTGCATATGCCGGGCAACGTCGATGGTTTTGGCCTCGCGCGATGGGTCAGCAGGCACCGCCCGGAGGTTCCCGTCCTCCTCACCTCAGGCGTGTACACCGAGGACGGCGTTGTTCCGAAGCCTTATGACGTCGCAGACGTCGAGGAACGAATCAAAAGACTGCTGAATACCCAGCCGCTCTCACGATAGAGCCTGTTTGCACCCGCTCACGACGTTGCGGCTGCAGCCTCCGTGGCGGCCCTGTTCGCCCTCGCCCGCTCGGCGGCGAGTTCGCCGACATGTGCGCGCAGTTGAGGGTAACGACCGAGGAACGTCCGAAAGTCACGCCTGTCGAGCGTGAGGAACTTGCAGAAATCGACAGCCGTCACGTCAGCTGATCGCCGTTCGCCGCTGAGCAGCGCCATTTCCCCGAAAAATTCGCCTTGCGCCAGGCGTATCGTGCGGTTGCCGACGTCTACCTGCACGGCGCCTTCCGAGATGAAATATGCCGCGTCCGGCCGGTCACCCTTGCGCAGCACACGATCGCCCGGCGAAGCCATGCGCGGCTGGAACAGCACCAGCAACTCCTCGCGCGCCTGATGATCGAGATGCCCGAAGATCGGGAAGAGATCGACGAGGTTCTTCATCTGCAGGCTGCGTGCCTCTTCACGGGCCTCGGTCCGTTCGCGCAGCATGGTAAGTTGGGTCTGCAGTGCCGCCAGTCGTCGCGCGCCGTAGTTGCGGATGGATTTGACGGCGGCGATTCGCGGACCGAGCATGTCGACGGCGGCAAAGCACACAGGATTGAGCGTGATCGACAGCAGGGCGCCGGCGAGGATCAGGTCGAAGGCTTCCTGCGGCAGCAACCCCGCGCTTTTTCCCAGCCCTGCCAGGATGAAGGAGAATTCGCCGATCTGCGCCAGGCTCGCGGAGACGGTGAGCGCCGTCGCGACCGGGTAGCCCAGCGCGACAACGACCCCCAGGGCAGCGATGGACTTTCCCAGCACGATCACGAGCAACACGGCAATGATCGCGAATGGCTCGCGCACGACGATCGAGGGATCAAACAGCATGCCGACCGATACGAAGAACAGGATGGCAAAAGCATCCTGCAACGGCAGCGAGTTGGCCGCCGCACGATGGCTGAACTCGGACTCGTTGAGCACGACGCCGGCGAAGAATGCGCCCAGCGCGAAGGACACACCGAACAGCTCGGCCGAGCCGTAGGCGATTCCCATGGCGATCGCCAGAACGGACAGAGTGAAGAGTTCGCGGGAGCCGGTACGCGCGACCTGCTTGAGCAGCCAGGGAACCACTTTCGGCCCGAGAACCACCGCGAGGGCAACGAAGGCAGCCACCTTCAGAAGCGTGATGCCCAACGTCAACAGCACACTGCCGCCTGGTGTTGCATGCGGATCCGGGCGACCGCCGAGCAATTCCGAAAGCGCCGGCAGCAAGACCAGTGCGAGCACGGTCACCAGGTCCTCGACAATCAGCCAGCCAACGGCAATGCGTCCGTTCGGGTGATCGAGAGCGTTTCGGTCCTCAAGGGCGCGCAACAGAACGACCGTGCTGGCGACCGACAGACTGAGACCGAACACGAGGCCCGCGCCCAGGCTCCAGCCCCAGACCATGGCGAGCCCAGCACCCAATGCCGTCGCCAGGACAATCTGGCCGATGGCGCCGGGGATCGCGACCCGCCGCACGGCCATCAGGTCCGCCACGGAAAAATGCAACCCGACGCCAAACATCAGCAGGATGACGCCCATCTCCGCCAGTTGCGCCGCGAGCGCGGCATCGGCGACAAAGCCCGGCGTGAAGGGGCCAACGGCGACGCCGGCGACCAGATAGCCTATGAGCGGGGGAAGCCGCAGCCTGCTGGCGGCGAAACCGAATACAAATGCAAGAACGAAGCCCATGGCAACGGTCGCGATCAGCGTGGCTTCATGATGCATCGAACTTCCCGAGGATATGATGAGGCGGAGAACGCGGGCTTGGCGGCCGGCGCGACCAACCATTACCAGCCCATGCAAGTTTCGGGCAACCACCGATGCCTCTGCACGACGATCAGGAAAGTCTCGCGATGCATACCCGTGATGCGGCCGGCATTTTGCGCATACGACAATGCGATCAGGTCATTGCGCGCGATGGCAGCCGTTACCTCGCGGCAAAACGTGGCACCAATTTCAGTATTCTCAGTCGTGGCTTGAGGGGCTATTCGACCATGCTGACCGAACGCCTCGGCACCAATCGAAGGTACGATTCGACCCGCAGGCTCTCGGCCAGTCGGCTGCGCGAATACGTCACCATGCCCTTGATCGCACGCTTGGCCGATTGACGGTCGGTCTCCGTAACGCTGATGGGCATGGCCGCGAGCAGGTCGCGCAAGGTCAGCATGAGCTCGCGTTCGCGCCTCGTGTCAGGTCGATCCGGCGTCAGGTCGAGCCACATCCTGACAGCATGCAAGGCGCCCGCGATCGAGTACAGCCTGGCCGGACCCGGCCCGATGCCCCACGGGGCTGGTGTTACAAATGTGCCGGTGACCATAGGCATCGCTCCTCGCAGGGGAGCACGCCACACGCGGTCGGCCCCTATACCGACAAATTCACTGTGGGCCTCTCCACGACGCGCCACAAGGACAATCGGCACCCTTTCCCCATCCGACGATCAGCGATCGCCAGAACCCCACGGCACGTTCGCACCCCGGCATTACGGGTCGCAGCGCATGCAGACGCTGATCACGCATGATCCCCTTTCGGCAGCCAGAGCGACAGCAGGCCGCCGATCACCAGCAACGTAACATTGCAGGCAAGCGCCACGCTGAAAGCGTGCGCGTGAGCGGCCAGATCGAGCCTCGATCCGAGCACGTTGAAGAAAATGCCGCCGATCACAGCAACCCCGAGTGCGGCGCCGATCTGGAACGTCGAGATCACGATTCCCGAAGCAAGGCCGGCATGACGCGGATCGATACCGCCGATCACCGCCTTGATGACCGACGGCATCACGATGCCGAAACCGATGCCGGCCACGACAAGCCCCGCGTCGATGTACCCCGCACGCGATCCTGCGACAGCCAGGGTCACCGCACCGAAGCCGATGACCTGGATGGCGAATCCGAGCGTGAGCGCGCGCGATCCCAGGCGTTGCATGATGCCGGCCGCGGCGAACGATGCGAGGAAGTATCCAACGCCGAACGGCAGCGTTCGCAGGCCGGCATCCAGCGGCGCCAGGTGCAGGCCCGCCTGGAGATAGACGGAGAAGGTCAGATAGAACGAGGACAGCATGTAGTAGAGCAGCGCCATCGCCACACCGATTGCGAAGCCGCGCTGCCGGAACAGGCCGATGTCCACCAGCGGCGACCCGCCACGCCTGATCAACCGGCGCTCGAACTGGACGAAGGCGATCAGCGCCATCGGGAACGCCACGAGCATCGCGATGATCCAGAATGGCCATCCCATCTCCCGCCCTTCGACCAGGGGATAGACGAGAAGGCCCAGCGTCGCCGACAGCAGGATGACGCCGCCGACATCGAGTTTCTGCGCGTGGTCGGCTTTTGAATCACCGAGAAAGAGCAGGCTGCCGATGAAGGCCGCAAGGCCGATCGGCACGTTCACCAGGAAAATCGCCTGCCATGCGAGGCCGAACGGCTGCGACGACACCAGGACGCCACCCAGAATCTGTCCTGCGATATTGGCCAACCCGAAGGTGGCACCGTAGAGACCGAGTGCCGTCCCTTGTTCGGCCGCCGGAAACAGCACCCGGATCGAGGCCAGCACCTGCGGCGCCATCATGGTCGCGGCCAGCCCCTGCAGGATGCGGCCGGCGATCAGCACATCCGGCGACCACGCCGTTCCGCACAGGACGGAAGCCAGCGTGAAACCGACGACGCCCAGCGTGAACAGGCGCTTGCGGCCGAGCCAGTCGCCGAGCCGCCCGCCGGTGATGAGGAACACGGCGTAGGTCGCGGCATAGGCCGATATGACGAACTGCAGGTCGCTCGATGTCGCCCCGAGATCCTGTCGAATGGCCGGCAGTGCCAGATTGACGACGTTGAAGTCGAGGATAGGCAGGAACGCCCCCGTCAGCAGGACAGGCAGCGCCAGCCATCGTCGCGGATCGCCATCTGCCTGTGCGCCGGCCGGCTTTTCGAGTGTTGTCGTGCTCATGATGCGCCCCTCACCGCAGCGGCTGCTTGCGGTGCCAGTCGGTGGCCTGCTGGTAGGCGTGACCGGCCCGCACGAGCAGGGCTTCATCGAGGTGCCGGCTGACGAGTTGGAACGAGAGCGGCAGTCCTCTCGCCGTGAAGCCGCACGGCAGCGTGAGCGTCGGACTGCCGGACATGTCGAAGGGTGCCGCGAAACGCAGGAACGCGCCAAGCTCGTCCGGCTGCGTGAAGAGCGCGGCTTCCCGCGCTACCGTGAAATCGGCAAGCGGCTGCGTGGGAATGAGCAGCAGGTCGATGTCGCGGAACAGCGCGGCCAAGGCGCCGCCGAAGGCCAGCCGGGCATAGTGGATGTTCATCAGATCGATCGCCGTAACGGTGCGACCATGCTCGATCAGGCCGGCGATCGTGCCGCTGGCGGGCGGGCCATAGTCCGAAGACCGGGCAGGATATGTCGCCGCGTGAACGATGCCGGTCTCGACACCGGCCAGCGATCCCCACGCCGCCGTGACCGCGTCGTGATCCGGAACCCGCACGTCACGAATCACCGCGCCCTGGTCCTCCAGCACACGTCGTGCGTCGCGAAGCGCCCCGACAATGTCGGCGTCGACACCGTCTTCGGCATAGGACAGATCGATCCCGACTCGCAGGCCGCGGACACCCTTGTCCAGATCGGCAAGATAGTCGGGCACCGGCGCGACGAGCGTCGTCGGATCACTCGGATCGTGGCCGGCAATTGCGCCCAGCATGGCACCCGCATCGGCGGCCGACCGTGTCATCGGTCCGATGTGATCGAGGCTGGGCGCCAGCGGGAATACGCCGTGGCGGCTGACGCGGCCCCAGGTCGGCTTCAGCCCGGTGATGCCATTGGCGGCGGCGGGAAAACGGATCGAGCCGCCGGTATCGCTGCCGATCGCACCGAACGCGAGACCGGCGGCGGTCGCCACGCCCGAACCGCTGGACGATGCGCCGGCGTAGTACGCCGCATGCCAGGGATTGCGCGGCACGGCGATGCCAGGGTGGTGCTTGGCGAAGGCACCTTCCGTCAGTTGCAGCTTGCCCAGCAGCACCGCGCCGGCGTCGGCCAGGCGCTTGACGACGGTCGCGTCGAAATCCGGGACGTGGCTGGCATGGATCGGCATGCCGGCGGCCGTGACGATGCCGGCCGTGTTGCAGATGTCTTTGACCGCGATGGGAATGCCATGCAACGGCCCACGATCGCGGCCCTCGGCAAGGTCCTTGTCGGCCCGACGCGCCTGTGTCCGGGCGACCTCCGGCGTTACGGTCGCGTAGGCATGAAGCGTGGGATCGACTTGCGCGATGCGATCCAGCAGCGCGTCGGTCAATTCCACCGAAGACAGTTTCCGCGACCTGATGGCATCGGCCGCTTCAGTCAGGGTTGCATAGTGCCAGCCCGTCATCCGTCCACCTCAGAGGTTTGTCGGCGCGCGCTGTCCTCAGATTTCAGCCGCGCCTCATGTGTCGGCCCCAAACCTAGTGATCCGTTGACAATAACTGAATGTGATGTTTATCTATATCAGAGATAACATTCCAATATGAACAATGACGACCCTCGACGTTGATGCCGTGCAGGCCTTCGTTCTCGTGGCCGAATTTCAGAGCTTCACGCGCGCGGCCGAAGCGCTCGACACCTCCCAGGCCGCGGTCAGTGTCAAACTGAAGCGACTGGAGGAACGACTGGGCGAAAGGCTCATCGAACGCACGCCCCGCCTCGTGCGCCTGTCGTCGCGCGGCGCGGCGTTCCTGGGGCCCGCGCGCGAGTTTGTGGCCGCGCACCAGCGTGCCCTGGCCGGGCTTTCCTCAACGCCGCGCCGCTTCGTTCTCGGCATCACCGATCAGTTCACCAGTACGGAACTTCCCATCCTGCTGGCCCGTCTGCACGCGCATGACCCGGCACTGCTGATCGAGGTCCGGATCGAGTCATCGCGCAGTCTGCTCGACGCCTTCGACCGTGGTGTCCTGGACGCTGCGATCGTGCGACGGGAGAGCGATCGGCACGACGGCGACGTCCTGGCGCAGGAACGCTTCGGCTGGTTCGCAGCGCCCACCTTCGTGCGTCGAGACGGCGATCCGCTACGCTTGGCATCGCTCGCCCAGACGTGCGGCGTTCGCACCATCGCCACCCGCCTGCTGGATGACGCCGGTATCGTCTGGACGGAAGTGTTCGTCGGCGGTGGCATGGCCGCCGTCACGGCGGCGGTGTCGGCTGGACTTGCGGTGGCGGCGATGGCGCGCACCATCGCGCCCGTCGGTGCCGTGGAGGTTGGCGCGCAGCTGGGTCTTCCGTCACTGCCGCCGGCGGCGGTCGTTCTGCACTCCACCGTATCGGACCCGCGCTCCCGCGCCGCCCTGCGCGCCCTGGCCGCCGCCTTTCGCGAGCATCGCGCGTCGCTGTGACGGCTAAGGCGTCGTGCGGAAGTCGATCGCCGGCGCCTCCGGTGTAATGCCCCGCCGGCTTACGACGCCCCAGTCACCGTCGTAGTAGTGGGTGAGGATATGGTCGAACCGCACGGTGTCGGCGACGCCCGGCAGGCCGTAGAGCCGCCGGGTGAGCGCAGCCAGGCCCGGATAATCGACAAGGCGCTTTCGACTGGCGCGGAACAGCGGATTGTAGACACCGTCGAAGCGGACCAGCGGCGTGAAGATCAGAACGTCGGCCAATGTCGGCTGGTCTCCCAGCAGGAACATACGGCCGTCACCCACGAACCGCTCCATCTCGTCGAGGAAGCCGAACAGCGATCCCATCGACAGGTCGTACTCGCCCTGATCCCGGGCTTGCCCAACCGCGTAAACACCCTTGGATAGCTTTTCCGCGATCCGAAGGCTCAATGCGTCGATCTCGGGTTTGCGTGCCGGCGGATCAAGATCAACGCCATGATCGGCGCCGACCGTGTCGAACGCCGCGTTCAGCATCCGCGCGATCTCGATCGACTCGTTGTTGACGATCTGTCGCGTGCCTGTGTCCCAGAGAACGGGAACCGTCACCTTCCCGGTGTAGGTCGCATGCGATGCCCGATAGGCCTCATGCAGGAAGCGAAAACCGTTGCCGGCCCGATCCGGTGTCGACAGGGGCGAGGCGCCGAACGCCCAGCCGTCGGGTGTGTCCCAGATGGGATCCACGATCGATATCGGCACGATGTCCCGCAGTCGTTTCAGCGCATGCACCACCAGCGTGCGGTGTGCGAACGGACAGGCGTAGGAGACATAGAGGTGATAGCGACCGGCTTCGGCCGCAAAGGCTGACGGCCGGTGCGGCATGACCACGTGACGAAAGCGACCGTCGTGGATCGCACGCTGGGCGGCCAGTTCAGGCGGCGGCGCGATATCGCTGCGCCAAACCCCATCGATCATCAGCTTCATCGGACGTACCGTCCTGTGTAACGCCTCGCAGTCCCCTTCATATTGGCGTCATCCGCGCACTATTGAAGCGCGCCTTTGCTTATTTCAGCGATATCCGTTTGCTATGCCGGTGGCTGCCGGACACTCGGCATCACACGCCCGCGCCGCCACTCGGCCGGAGATCGCCGTGCCTCCCGCCGAATCAGGCGCCGCAACGTCGAGGGTTCGGCATAGCCGACCTGGCGGGCAACCGCATCGACGGGCAGGCGCGTCGTCTCCAGCAGCACCTCGGCAGCCTCGATCCGGATCCGCTGGACAAATCGGATCGGCGACAGGCCGCAGACAGCCGCCAGGCGACGCGCAAAGGTGCGCGGGGACAGGCCCACGGCATCCGCCACCGCATCGACCGAAAAGTCCTTGCGGATGTTCTGGCGTACCCACGCTTCAGCCTGCGCGACCGTTTCGTCCTGGCCTGCCAGGAAGGCCAGCGCCATGTAGGGCGCCTGGGAGCGCCGCCGGTCCAGCACGAGATAGCGGGCGCAGGCAGCCGACAGCGCCGGGCTGGCGAACTTGGCGATGATCGACAGCATGAGGTCCATCTGCGCCATGGCCGCCCCGGCCGTCGCCAACGGCCAATCCGGCATCACGATCGCGTCCGGCTCAAGGCGCACGTCGGGATACCGACGCCGAAACAGCGCTGCCAGCCACCAGGTCGTCGTGGCACGCCGCGCCGACAGCAAGCCTGCTTCAGCCAGCACGAAAGTACCGGCGCATGAAGCCGCGATGGACGCGCCCGCCTTGCTCGCGCGGCCGACAAGGTCGATTGCCCGCCGCGCCGGCAACGTGGCGAGGCGTGCGATGACCTCCTGCTCCGAGGTACCGCCCAGTCCCGGTACGATCAGGAGATCGCCGTGCGTGAATTTCACCGGCCCGGCTCGCCGCAACGGCACTGTCTGCACCTGAAACGGCGGGCGACGCCCACCCTGGCGGCTGATGTGGTTCGCCGTCTCGAGGGCGTCGAGCGTGATGGCCAGGCTCGACGCCAAGCCATCCGGAAACGCCAGAACCAGGGTACGTGTCATGTGGCGGATTCACCCTGAATAATGTCGAATTCGACACTAGCCGATACGTACCTGCGCGGGCAAACATGGCCGCCATGCCTGGGAAGAAACGGTGGCACCCATGACAAGTCGGAATCTGAATGAGGACGATCGCCTGGAGGACTTCGAGCACCGGCCGATCACGCTCGAGGGTACGACCAAGGTGGTCCATGTCGCGGGTTCCGGACCGGCGGTCATCGTGATGACCGAGATGCCGGGCATCAGTCCGCACGTCGCACGATTTGCGCGCTGGGTTCGCGATGCGGATTTCACCGTCTACATGCCATCGCTCTTCGGCCGCGACGGCGCCATGCCGGCGGCGGCGGAAGGCGCCGCCGTGTTCCAGCGTGCCTGCGTCAGCGCCGAGTTTCGCGCGCTGGCCGCAAATCAGTCGAGCCCGGTCACCCGGTGGCTGATGGCGCTCGCCCGGCTGGCGCACCAGCAATGCGGCGGCCCGGGCGTCGGCGCCATCGGCATGTGCTTCACCGGCAACTTCGCGCTTACGATGATGCTCGAGCCATCGGTGCTGGCACCTGTCCTCTGCCAGCCGTCGCTGCCGCTCAACGATCCGGCCGGCATCGAGATCGCACCCGAGGACGCCGCGGCCGTGCGTGCCCGCCTCGAACGGGAAGACCTCACGGTGCTGGCGTACAGGTTCGACGGCGACTCGTTCTGTCGGAGCCAGCGCTTCGCCGCCTACGCCGCCGCACTCGGCGAGCGCTTCGTCAGCCGGGTGCTGCCCGACAGCGCCGCCAACCCGGATGTGCCGCCCTTCTTCGCACGTCACGTGACGAGCCCGCACAGCGTCGTGACGGTCCACCTCATCGACACGGCCGGTCAGCCAACGATTGCGGCGCGCGACGAAATCCTGGCATTTTTCACCCGTCGACTGGCGCCATCGCCGGACTAGCCCGCAGACCAGGGAGATCGCCGTGTTCACGTTTTTCTACACGCCCAACACCTGTGCGCTGGCCAGCCACATCGCGCTGATCGACGCCGGTGCCGCGTTCAAAGCTACGCGAATCGATTTCGCCGCCAACGAACAACAATCGCCGGACTACCTGCGCGTCAATCCCAAGGGGCGCGTGCCGGCGTTGGTGACGGACAAGGGGGTACTGACCGAAACGCCGGCGATCCTGGCCTTCATCGCGCAATCGTTCCCCGCTGCAGTGCTGGCGCCGACCGATCCCTTTGCCTTCGCCCAGGCCCAGGCGTTCAACAGCTATCTGTGCTCAACCGTTCATGTCGCGCATGCCCATCGCATGCGCGGTTATCGGTGGGCGGACGACGCGGCTGCGATCGAAGCCATGAAGCGGAAAGTGCCGGAGAGCGTATTCGGGTGCTTCGACCTGATCGAACGTACCATGCTCAAGGGACCATGGGTCCTGGGCGACCAGTACTCGATCTGCGATCCCTATCTCTACACGCTCGCCCGCTGGCTGGAAGCGGATGGCGTCGATGTCACCCGCCTGCCGCGCATCATGGATCACCGCAATCGAATGGCAGCACGTCCGAATGTACGCCAAGCGGTACAGGAGCAGGGCGGCTGATCGCAAGAATTCACACCTGCGCGCAAAAGATGTAGCGACCCGCTCTCCACACTGTTAGATTGAATAACATGCCTCCGAAGAAGGCTGGGTCACTGGGGAAGTAGGGTTTCATGTATCTCAAGGGTTTGGGCATCGCCGCCGGTGTGGCGACGGCGATGTTGTTGGGGTCGTGTGCTACGGTCTTGTCCGGCACAAGCCAGGAATTGACGTTCGTCACTTATCCTGAGGGCGCCCAGTGCGCGGTATCGCGTTCTGGAGACGGCAGCCTGGGTAGTATCACTAAAACGCCAGGCAAGCTGAGGGTGCTGCGGCGCAAGGACCCCCTGACGGTGGTATGTACCGGTGCCGGCTCCGAGCAGACCACCGAAATCATCGAACCGACTTTCAGTGGCGCGACGCTCGGTAACATTCTGATGGGCGGCCTGATCGGCGCCGCCGTCGATGCATCGTCAGGCGCCAACAACTACTATCCGGAGCGGAACATCATCGTGATGGCGCCGCCGCCGTTCCGCACACCGTCGGACCGCGATGCGCACTTCACGCGCATTGCCGAGCAAATCAAGGAACTGGTGACGGCCGATATCAAGGCCGTCAATGACAAGTGCAATCCGCAACAGCGCGAGTTCTGCCAGATCGACATCCGGCGACTGGAAGAGGCGCGCGACCGCGCCCTTGCTGTTGTGGAACAGAAACGCGCCGCGGCGATCGTCAACAACGGATAGGCGGTGCGCCGGCACGACCGGCGAGCGTGCTCGCGCTCGCCGGGATCATGGGGAAAATACCCAGTCAGCCCATGCCGGAGACGGACGTCGGCGTGATCTCACACATTACGCGCACATCGCCGGGCTGGCCGAATTTGTAGGTATCTCCGGTATACTTCCGCGAGAGCTGGTTGATGTGATCCTCGGCGCCGGTCTCGGTCCGGCGCGTGATGGTGCCGCGGATCTGCACGTAGCGATACGGGTTGGCCGGATCGACGATCGACAGCGCCACCGGGTTACCTTCCTGCATGTTCCTGTCCTTGACCCGGCCGCGCGCCGTGTTCACCCGGACCTTGCCGTCAAGCCAATCGAACCAGACCGGCGTGACCTGCGGTGAACCGTCCGCCATGCGCGTTGCCAAATGGGCAAGCGCCTTGGCGGTGGTCAGCAGGTCCTGATATTTTCCGACATCGGCAGGCATGGAGTTCTCCTGATGATCCCCTCGCCTTTGAGGCAAGGGGTGACGTTGTTCCGTTTATACTCTCTGGCTTGACGCGAATGAACACGTTGCCGGAGCATTATCATTGGCCAGTATGAAACCGGACCTGCCTGCTTTCCAGCAGGTGCTGGGTAACGATTGGAACCGCCTCGGCGCGGTGATCCGGCGCCATTATTTTCTGCGCCCATACTCGGACGACCGCATCACCGTGCGCGGCGTCATGCACGAAATCCATCACGCCGCCGTGGCCAAGCTGCTCATCCCTTTCGGCCTGCTGTTCGGTGCCATCGTCCCCTATCGGCGCAAGGATGTTCCCATCGACGTGCACTACAACTGCCGGCCAGACGACGCCTTCATCTACTGGGATCGAGTCTTTCACATCGACGATCGCACCGATTTTCATTTTCGCTCGCACATGGAACACGTGCGAGACAACGAGGTGATCGAGTTCGTGCGCTTCGGCGTCGGCATGCGGCTGATCGTTGGCGCCGAGGACGGGGCTTTGGTGTTCAGGAGCGCCGGCTACATCTGGCGCATCCTGGGATGGCGTCTGCCCATCCCACTCGGCCTGCTGTTCGGCAAGGCCTATGTCGAAGAACGCCCGGTGGACGAGACTCGCTTCACCATGTGCATGGTCATCCGGCACCCCTTGGCCGGTGTGCTGTTTCGCTACGATGCCACTTTTGAGCTGCCGCCTGATGCCGAATTGGCGACTGACAGTCCCCAGTGATGGGATCCATGGCGTATTTATAGCGCACTCTGGCGCGAATACCTTCCGGACATCCCGGCTCCGTCGCCGGCCTGTTCCACTGGAAGGGTACCCGCCATGACCACCCTGTTCTCCCCGTTGCGGATCGGCACGCTGACGTTGCCCAACCGCCTCGTGATGTCGCCGCTGACCCGCAATCGCGCGGCTGCCGGCACCAATGCACCGACGGCGCTGAACGCCACGTACTACGCCCAGCGCGCCAGTGCCGGCCTGATCATCAGTGAAGCGACCGACATTTCCGCCGACGCCGTCGGTGGCGTGCGCGCGCCCGGCACGTACACGCCACAGCAGATCGATGGCTGGCGCCAGATCGCCGAGGCCGTTCATGCGCGTCACGGACGCATCTTCGCCCAGCTCTGGCACGTCGGCCGCATCTCGCACGCAAGCCTGCGCCCCGGCGGGGCAGCGCCGGTGGCTCCCTCGGCGGTGCAAGCCAAGGCCCGCGTCTTCGACGGCACGCAGTTCATCGCTGCCGGCCAACCGCGCGCGCTTGACGTCGATGAGATCCGCACCATCGTACGCGACTTCGCGCTTGCCGCGCGCAACGCTCGCGAGGCCGGCCTGGACGGTATCGAGATCCACGGCGCCAACGGCTACCTGATCGATCAGTTCCTGCAGGACGGCACGAACCGGCGCACTGACGACTACGGTGGATCGCTGGCCAACCGCGCTCGTTTCCTGTTCGACGTCATCGAAGCCGTCAGCGCCGAATGGCCCGGCCGCGTGGGCTTGCGCCTGGCGCCGTTCAGCCAGGCCAACGACATGACCGACAGCGATCCGATGACGACGTTCGGCTACGTCATCGAGCGGTTGAACGATTATCCTCTGGCATACCTGCACATGCCCGAAGGCCATCCTGGCGGATCGCGTGACCTGCAGCCCGGTCACGATGTTCAAGTGCTGCGCCGGGCCTTCAAAGGGATGTACATGGCCAACAACGGCTACGATCGCGACCTCGCGATGACGGCGATTGAAACAGGCCGCGCCGATCTGATCGCCTTCGGCCGGGCGTTCCTGGCGAATCCCGATCTCGTCGAGCGTCTCGCCCGCAACGCGCCGCTGAACGTGCCCGACACGACGACGTTCTACGGCGGCGACATGCGAGGCTACACGGACTATCCCCGGCTGGAGATGGCAGCGTAGGCGGAACCAATTTAAGAATTTTTAACAACGTTGGTGTTCGCCGCAAGCGCATACAGTTCGGCATTCAGCACGCGAAGGGGACGTCGCCGACGCGACAGAACAGTGTGCCCCTCGATAGCCGGCCAGCGCACACCTCCGCGCGTATCGCGCGCATCAGGAGATCGTCGATGCGACCGATTTATCAAGCGCCCGTCGTGAACACCATGCCGCCGAACCTCAGAGCGGCGCCGAACAACCGGGCCGACCGATGGGCCGAGATCAAGGATGTTGCGAATCCCTTCGGTGGGACTGACAAGCGGAGCTTCGGCTATTGGTTCAACTACTTCTGGGAAGAAGCGCGCCAGGTCGACGATCTCACCGACGGCGACAAGACGCGCTTGAGTGACGCATTCCTTGCCGTGCTGACGAAGACGGGCACGGCATGGTCGCCGTCGCCCGATCTGGCGCGGATGGACGATCATCGCCGGCGCCAGATCCTGACTACGCTGCTCGTCCTGGGATTTCAACGGATCGCGTTGGACGGTTTCCTGTCGTCGAGTCCGGCCGGCATCCGCGCCGAGAAGGCAATCGACGCGCGCAGCGTGTTCATCAAAAATCTGGAGTTCAATCGGCGCGGCCAGGCATGGTCGATCGCCATCGGCTTTCGCGCCGACGGCCGGCCTTACGAAAAGCTCGTCGAGCAGGGCGGCTTTCACAGCCGCGCCCGCTCGTCCGGCCAGTCCGTCTACAGCGAGTTCGGCCTCGACCTGCCCTGGCATCCGTTGTCGCTGGACGTCTATGCGCGGTCGCTGTTCCTGCGCAAAGGCCACAACAAGGACAACTGCCTGCATTCCGTGGTCAGCGTCGCCAAGCTGTTCAGCGAGATCATGCCTTATCCGCTGCTCAGCGATGCAGCGACGTTCCGTCTGGCGTTCAAACCGTTCAGCAGTTGGACCGCCGAAGACAAACGGGAAGCCGCCAGTCATTGGCTCAAGATCCGGGTGGTTGAAGGGGGCAGTCCGCGGAAAATCGACCATCTGGAGAATGAGATCCGGGTCTACATCGTGCGCGTCGACAACACCGTCGCGTTCAACACCGAGGCTTGGCAGAAGCGATTGCATGTCAGCAATCCATTTCCCGAGGCTGCCGTCGCCCAGATCCCGATCGAGGATATCCTGGCCGAGATTGAGGTCACGCGGAAGTATTTCTTCGACGCCGACGCATCAGGCGCCGGCGCCGTGACGCTGTATGACGTCGACTTCAAGACGACGCGCGTGTTGCCATCACGCAGCGCACAGACGGCAATCTATGGTTCGCACTTTCCGATCCAGCTTGAGGCGTTGATGCAAGGCTTGCAGCAATCGGCGCGACAGGCCTTTGCCGGCGCCCGGACCCGATACCTCGACCAAAACAAGCCGCGGCTGCCATCCAAGAGCATCGGTGAAACGTGGACGTGCCCCACGTGCAAGGTCACGGAGTCCAAGATCGCCAAGAATTTCCACAAGTGCAGGCCGGTTGCGACAACAAGCTGAGAGGCGGCGTGCCCGCTACCGCGCGTCCGGCTGGATTGCTTCGACCGTGTACTCCAGCGTATCGCGGCTGACCCGGCGCACGACAAGGCGCCGGCCTTCCAAGGGAAGATACTCGCCCGGTCCCAGCACCAAGGTGATGGGTTGCGCTGCCGCTGCGTAGTTGGCCTCCGGCGAGGTAACACCGGCCGGCACCCACAACAGGGGATTGTCGCCGCTCATCACCAGGTCGTTGCGCACCAGAACGGCCTTGCCGCCCTGGGCGCCGGTGAAGCGCACGATCACCCGCTGGGCTTCGCTACCGCCGTGGTCGACCAGCGCCAACGCACTGATTCCGCCGCGCAGGATGCGGACATCCATCACCGTATCGCCGGCGTTGGCGGACAACTGGTCGCCTGATGTGGTCACGAGCGTGGCCTGCCGCCCGTAGTTGACCGTACAGGCGGTCAGGCCCGCCAGTATGGCCACCGCCGCGAGACCCCGTACACCACCGCCCATTGTTGCCCCCGCTTTACCGGTCGATCGGGCCATACTAGAGCATATTCCGTTCAATTGGATGCATAGTTAGCATGCCTGAAGTAGTTAGAGGCGTGCTGTGGGCTCAGGCAACGTGCGAACTGCCCGACGCGTTGCCACAATACAGGCACTGTCCGCTCGGCCAGTTTGCGCAGATGCGCCTTGAGAGCGCTGAACGACATCTCGATCGGGCTCAGATCGAGCGAGTACTGCGGCAGGTAGCGCAGCGTCGCGCCGACCGCTTCGATTGCCTCGCGGACGCCGGCGACCTTGTGAGCCGCGAGGTTGTCCATGATTACGATATCTGCGGGTCGAGCAAGCTGCTCATCGTGTACTTGAAGGTCGAGTTGGGATGTGCGTGCGTCTTCCAATAATATTCGTAACCTTGGCGATACATTTCAAACAGAAGTGCGGCGATCTGCGCATCCGACAAGCTGGCGGCACCTCCATAGATGATTTCTCGGCCGCCATTTCCTGGGCACGGGCCGCCGAAACCTGACGCAGGCGCTCCTGGATCGTGGCCAGTTGCGAACCGCAAAGCCATTGCGACGTACCCGCCCGGAGTTGAACATGCTCAATGTTGCAACTGATTTAAAACGCTTGTCGGTTTTCGCCGCTGATAACGAGTATCCGCCGCCACCGCAGATGCCGAGCAGGCCGAGGCGCCCGACATCGACGCCCGGATAGCGGGTGATGAAGTCCGCTATGCCGTGAATGTCGATGCGGAATGCGGGCTTGCCCACGCTACGCGGCTGACCAACTCTGCGCGCTCGCCTCAAGGCGAGCTGCTGCCGAGATGGGCGATCGCCTCGATCTCCACGAGGATCTCCGGCTTGGCGAGATTGCTCACCTCGACCAGGCTGCAGGCCGGGAAGTCGCCGTTGAAGAATTCGCTGCGGGCGCGCCACACTTCGGTGTTCTTCGCGATGTTGGTGACGAAGATGGTCATTTTCACGACATCGTCCATCTTGCCGCCCGCGGCCTCGACGAGGTCCCTGATCTTGCCGAAGATCACCTTCGACTGCTCGTACTCTTCCCCGAGCACGGTTTCGCCGTCCTTGGCCCGCGCCGTCATGCCGGAAACATAGGCCACATCGCCCACCCGCAGGCAGTTCGACCACAGGCGCGGCTTCGGCTCGGCAACTTGCTCGCTGTAGATTCTCTGTCTTTTCACTCTGTCCGTCTCCTCACTCAAGAAACAACGGCGTCTTCCTGGGTGTCCGGGAAGGCGCGGATGAATGGCTCGAGCCGTTCGCAGCGGCTGGCGATCGCCATCGTTCGCGGATAGGCGTCGAGCGGGCAGGAAAAACGCCGCGCATTGTAAATCTGCGGCACCAGGCAGACGTCGGCCAATGTCACCTGGTCGCCGTAGCAGAAGTCGCCCGCCATCGCACACGCCTGCAGGGTCGCCTCGTACGATGCCAGGCCTTCTGCCATCCAGTCGCGGTACCACGCCAGCTTGGCGTCGGCCGACACCTGCAGCCGCTGTTCCAGGTATTTGAGCACACGCACATTGTTGAGCGGATGGATCTCGCAACCAACGATCTGGGTCAGCGCCCGCACGTAGGCCCGTTCATATCGCCCCTCGGGCAGCAGCGCCGGCTGCGGCGTCCGCTCTTCGAGGTATTCCAGGATGGCGAGCGACTGCGCCACCACCTTGCCGTCCTCGACCAGCGCGGGGACGAGGCCCTGCGGGTTCACGGCCAGGTAGGGTTGCGCCTTGTGTTCCAGCTTCGGGATGCTGACGTACACCGGCTCGTAGGCAAGCCTCTTGAGGTTCATCGCGATGCGGACGCGATAGGCCGTCGACGACCGCCAGTAGGTGAACAGCTTGAACATATCCATCTCCGCGCTAACGCCGATTGCCGGGGCCCCACGGCACTAGCCGCCGCTCCAGCTCGTCCAGCACGGCGAAGAAGGCCCAGCCGAGCAGGCCGATGACGACGATGCCGGCGTACATCGACTCGACGTCAAACACCTGCCACGAATTCCACACCAGGTAGCCGATGCCGCTCTTGGCGCCGACGAACTCCGCACCGACCAGCACCAGCAGCGACACGCCAAGGCTGAGGCGAAGACCTGCGAGGATCATCGGCAGCGCGCCCGGCAGGGCGATCGTCAGGATCGCGCGGGACCGCGAAACGCCGAAGCTGCGGCCGACGTCCCAGTAGATCCGATCGACGTTGGCCACACCGGCAAACGAATTGATGGCCATGAAAAAGAAGACTGCGATAGCGACCAGCACGTACTTGCTGAGCTCGCCGATGCCAAAGATGGCCATGACCAGCGGAAAGATCGCGATCTTGGGGATGGGATACAACGAGGCGACGATCGGGCTGACGATGGCGCGCGTCATTGGCGAGAGCCCCATCAGCGTGCCGACGACGAGGCCCGGCATCGCCCCGAGCAGCAGCCCGACGAAAACCCGCGTCAACGAAACGCCGACATGGCGCGCCAGCTCGCCGCTCTCGATCAGCGACTTGAACGTCTCGAGAATCATGCTGGGCGCGGGCACGATGCGCGCGTCGAGCAGCCCGGCACGGACGACAATCTCCCAGAGCACCAGGATCAGCAACGGGCTCAGGATGCCGAGCGCCTTTTCCAGGCGCGCGCGCCGCCGGACCGATTGGCCGATGTCCGGGTCGGCCGGGAGACGGACGAGGCCGTCCGCGTCGCTTGCCGCCCTGTTGCGATTAGCGTTGGCCATTCATACCCGCCTTGATGTGGGCGCCAAAGTCCGCAACCAGGGCTCCGAATTCCGGCAAGGCACGCAATTCATAGGCATTGCGCGGCCGTGCGAAAGGCACTCTCGCATCCATGACGACGTGACCGGGCGGACCTCCAAGGACGACCACGCGATCGGCCAGGAACACTGCCTCGTCGATCGAATGGGTTATGAAGACCACGGTCTTGCGGGTATCGCTCCAGATGCGCAGCAGTTCTTCCTGCAGGATCGCGCGGTTCTGCTCGTCGAGCGCCGAGAACGGCTCGTCCATCAGGAGGATCTCGGGGTCGTTGGCGAAGGCCCGCGCGATCGACACGCGCTGCTTCATGCCGCCCGAAAGCTGGTGCGGGAGGGACCGCGCGAAGCTCGTCAGGCCAACCTTGTGCACGAAGAAGTCGACGCGCTCGCGCACGGTTGCTTTGTCGAGCCTGCGCGCGCGAAGGCCATAGGCGACGTTGTCCCACACGGTCATCCACGGGAAGATCGAATGCTCCTGGAACACGACCGATGTGAGCGGCTCCCCCGACCGCGCAGCCCTGATCTCGACGACGCCATCGGTGTGCCGATCGAGTCCTGCGAGGATGCGCAGCAACGTCGTCTTGCCGCATCCCGAGGCGCCGAGCAGGCAGACGAACTCGCCCCCTCCTATCGCCAGGTCGATGCCGCGCAGCGCCTCGAACTCGCCCCGGTCGGTGAGGAACCGCTTGCTCAGCCCAGCGATGCGAATGACCGTGTTGCGGCCAGGGCCGGCAATGGCCGCCGGCTCGACGACCGACAGCACCTTTTTTGTGTTGGGAGGCATCGGCTGGGTCTGCGTACGCCTAGACCGGCTGAAATGAGCCAACGATGGCCTGCCGGCCGTCGCCGTCCGGATGGGCTTCCTCGCGGAACATGCCGAGCTTCTCCATGACGGGCTGATCGGTCACGGAGAACAGGAATGCCGGTCTTGTTCCATGGTTGTCGTGCTCGTGCCAATGCCAGTTCGGCACGACAAAGACGTCGCCCTTGGCCCAATCGAAGCGCACGCCGTTGACGACGCTGGTCCCCTCGCCTTCGATGACGAAGTAGATCGTGCTCGACAGCGAACGGTGGGCCCGCGTGTGCTCACCCGGCCGCAGCAGCTGCGCGCGGCACGACATGGTCGGCAGGGTCGGCCCCGAGGTGAGCGGATTGACGTATTCGAGGATCACCCCGTCATAGGGGCTGCCCTCCTCCCCGGACAACCGCTCAAGCGCGGCATGCATGTCGCTCCAGGCATAGCGCATGCGCGGCGTTCCGGCGGGGTTGTCGCCCCAGCCGACGGGCCGGCCGTGGCCCAGGCGCGCCGCCGTATGGCCGTCGGCATAGGTGGGGACAGGCTTGGCCGGATCGGACGGCTCGAACCAGCTCGCCTGAAGCAGGTTGACCAGTGGATAGTCCAGCGCGTCCAGCCAGACGATGTCGTGCTCGGTGTCGTTGACATGCTCGTGCCACATGCCCGATGGCGTCAGCAGCAGGTCGTTCTCCTCCATCGTCAGGGCCTCGCCGTCGACTCTGGTGAACACTCGGCCGCCGCGGCTGCTCGCGGCAAAGCGGATGGCACCCGCCATGTGCCGATGCGACGGCGCGGACTCTCCCGCCTTCACGAGCTGCACAGCCGTCGCGATGGTGTGCGATGTCGTGTATTGGGCGCGCAGGTCGGGATTGGTGTGCTCCATCGAGCGCCGCTCGGCGCCGCGCTCCGGCGTGATCAGCTCGCCGGCACGGTACAGATACTGTAGCACCTCGCTCCATCGCCAGAGGTACGGCCGGTAGGTCACCTTCGGCTTGGCCGAGACGAACTCTGATACGTACTTCCACGTCGGCACCAGCCGCGCCTTCTCCATGTCCTCATGGAGACGGTCCAGCGTATCGGCCTGGAACGCGGGCTTCGCGTTGGTTCGACTCATGATTCGCTCCTGCCAATCGACGTTGCTACTGGACCTTCTGCGCCCGTTCGCGCCGACCCAGGCGTTCCAGGGCGTAGTTCAGGTACTGATAGTCGGCAAGGTCGGTGAGCTTCGGCTTGGCCTTGAGCAGGCCGCGGGTGGCATACCAGTCGATGCTGGCCTCTATGGTCTTGAGGTTCAGGTAGCCGTCGGGATCGAAGCCCGGAAACACCGCATTCTCGAGCACGCTGGCGTCGGTGGTGCCAGACGCATACTTCTTGAGCACCACGATCAGCTTATCCTTGCCCGCCTTGCTGCCGACCGCAGCGAGATAGTCGCGGATGGCCCGGACATAGGCGACCATCCAGCGCTTCGCGGCCTCCGGCTGCTTGACCACGAAGTCGGGACCATAGATGACGCCGGCGATCTGGAAGTCGGGCGCAATGTCATCGACACCCATGAAACGCACGCCGACGCCGCGCTTCGCCGCGATCGCGACGAACGGCTCGATCATCAGCGCTCCGTCAACGGCCTTGTTATCCAGGGCGGTGATCATGTCGGGGAAGTCGAGGTTCTGGATCTCGACGTCCTTGTTGCTGAGGCCGACCTTCTGCAGGGCCATCTCGAGTTGCTGCTCCATCGGCGAATGCCGGGACGCGGTCGCGATCCTGAGCCCCTTGAGGTCGGCCGCGGACTTGACCTTCCCGGACTCGACCAGGTCCTTTCGGACGACGATCGCGTTGAAGCCGTGCCCCTTGGAGTTGCGGCCCTTGTCGGCCACCAGCTTGAGCGGCAGGCCGCGCAGGGACCCGTTGAACAAGCCGAGCGTGGGCGCGCCGGAGGCGACGTCGATCTGGCCGCTGCTCAACGGAGCGATCATGTCGGCGGTGTTGGAGAAGCGCTCCAGCTTGATGTCGAGCCCTTCCTCCTTGAAGTAGCCCTTCTCCATGGCCACGAAGATGATGATCTCGGACAGGCTGTTGAGCACGCCCACCCTGACGATCGTCGGCGCCTGGGCCCACGCGCCACTCGTGCCTGCAGCAAGAAGGACTGGAGCCGCCGTCATGAACGTACGGCGTGCCATCCGGATCGTCCTGCTCCCATCTGCCCTCTCGTGCCCCATGAAGTCCTCCCTTCCCGTCAGTCGAGCCCCAGCGCGCATCCATCGGCGCGGGGATCGGCGGCCCCGACCAACGTCCCGTCCCCGCTCACGGCAATCGCCTGGGCGGCGCCGAGCATGCCCAGCGGCTTGTCACTGATGCGATGGCCCAGTTCGCCCAAACCCGCCAGCGACGATGCAAAGCGACCATCCATTCGGATTTCGAAGGGCTGGCCGAGATTGACCGGATCGGTTCCCGGCATCAGTTCCCAGCGCGGCTGGTCGATCGCCTCCCGGAGGTCACGCCCGCCATTCAGCACAGCGTCCAGTATCTGCAAATTCCACTGCGGTTGCCCGTCGCCGCCGGATGTTCCGCCAGCAAGTTTCAGGCCGTCGTCGTCGCAGACCATGTAGACGTGCAAGGTCGACATCGTGCGCTTGCCGCCGGCGAGGCAGTTCGGCGCCGTCGGATCGAGCGTGAAGCCCCGGCCGGCCCGGTTGTTCATCAGCACGCCCGTCCCGTCGATCACCTCGGCCGCGCCAAACGGCGTCGACAGGCTGGAAATGTAGGCGACGACGTTGCCGGACTCGTCCGCCGTCGCCAGGCACGTCGTGTCGCCTTCGCCGAAGGAGGACCAGCTCTCCTCGACCGACGTCATGGCCCGCCGGTCATCAATCCGCCCGGCGTGCCCGCGCAGGTGGGAATCGCTCAGCAGGCGGTCGATCGGGTTGGCCACGAAGCGCGGATCGCCGAGGTGGCGATTGCGGTCGAGGAAGGCGAGCTTCAGCGCCTCGATCATCCTGTGCACCTGCACGACCTCGCTGCTGCGATCCATCGGTGTGCAGCGTTCGAGGATGCCGAGCGCCTCCAGCAGCACGATGCCCTGCCCGACCGGCGGATTGGTGTAGATCCTGCCTTGTCCGAGCGCCAACGACAGCGGCTCGACGGTCTCGCACTGGTACTCGGCAAGGTCGTCGAGCGAGAACAGGCCGCCGGTCGCGGCGCTGTGCGCAACCAGGCGGCGGGCGAACTCGCCGCGATAGAACGCATCGGCTCCGCCGGCGGCCACGGCCTCCAATGTGTTCGCGAGCTCCGGCTGGCTCAGCACTTCGCCTTCCGCTGGCGCCTTGCCGTTCTTCAGGTACGCAGCGCGGGCCGATTCGGACCCAGCGAGGACAGCTTCGTTCAGCGCGAAGAAGCGCGCCACCGACCGCGTCAGGGCCACGCCGTCGGTTGCATGACCAATGGCCGGCTGCAGCAGCGCCGCGAGACTATGCCGGCCGCTGCCGAACTGCTGGTGCGCTGCGCACATCGCGGCCACCGCCCCCGGTACGGATACCGAGAGCATGCCGCGATCGGGCAGCCTGGCCAGCCCGGCTTTCCTGGCCCATTCGAGCGATTGGCCATGGGGCGCGGGGCCGCTGGCATTGACCGAGCGTATCGCACCGGTACGTCCGGACCGGATCAGGATGAAGCTGTCGCCGCCCAGCCCGCTCATCATGGGCTGCACTACGCCGAGCACCGCCACCGCCGCGATCGCGGCGTCCATCGCATTGCCACCTCGGGCAAGCACGTCGAGCCCGACCCGGCTCGCGAGCGGATGGGCGGTCGCGACCATGCCGCCCCTCGCCACGGCGCGCCGCGCCATCGCCGCCTCGGGACGCTCAGCCAAGCCTACGTTCATGGTCCATTCCTCGTGCCAGTTCGAGCGGGCGCGGATCGATCCATGCGCCGGCGTCGAAATCCTTATCGATGAAGCCGTTCCCGAGCAGGAATGCCTTCTGTGCCGCGACCGCCGCGATCGAGCGCTCGTCGAGTTCCAGGGCAAGTCGATCATGTACCTCGGCGCCGTAGGCCGCCGTCACCCATTCCGGCGTTGCGCCGACGTCGCCGCCCACGATGCCGAGCGTCTCCGCCTCGTGCTCGTGCGCCCAGCGCGCCGCCTGCATGAGCGCCGCGAGATAGCGCGCGACCGTCTCGGGTGCGGAGCGGGCGAGCTCGCCGTCGACGGTCAGGACGGTGGGAACCTGGTTGTTGACACGCGAGCCCGAGTCCGCATGCGCGCCGAGATCGACGACAGTGGAGGCCCCCATGAACGACGAAAGCTGGGCGCCCGGCGCACCGGCGGTATAGATCGCGTCGATCTCGCCGCGGATCAGGGCGAGCGCCTCGCGGCTTTGCCTGCGGGCGCGGTTGGCGCCGCGCCACAAGGTGCCACGTTGCGATGCGCCGCCCGTCGGGATCTGCTTTTCGTCGATCGGGAGGTCGACGAACTCGACGTCGTTCGGCTCGAGGCCGGCAATCTCCAACGCAGCGAGGTATCCGCGCAGGCACATGGCACGCCAGTAGTCGATCTGCTCGTTCAGGCGTCGCGGCATCCCGAGCCGCTTGCCGCGCAGGTCGGCGGCATTCTGTATCCCCGAGGACGGCAGCGCCACAATCGCCTGGTACTCGTCGATCCAGTTGGTGGCGACCACTACCGTGTCGGCGCCGCGTGACCGGCTCCAGATCGGCGGAATGTTGCCGCCTTGCCGGAACAAATTGGTCTGGCCGTGGTTGTAGTGCGCCTCGCGCACCGCCATGTCGCTCGACGCGTTGAGCGACTGCACGACGATACCGTCGGCCCGGAATTCGTCATCGAGCATGCCACGCTCGATCGCGATGCTCGACGCGGTCGGCAGGGGACAGCGCGTGTACCAGATCCGCATGGCTTCAGGCCGGCACGGCTGTCCTGGCGGCGACACGACCGAAGTCGAAGACGCGCTCGGCATTCTGCGTGAACATCATCTTCAACAGTTCCGGCGAAAGGTCGCCGCGCTCCTCGTACTCCTCGGCGATGCTGTCGTGCGCCGCCTCGTCGAAATGCGGCATGTCGCTCGATACCAGCAGCGCGTGCTCACCCAGGACTCCGGAGGCATAGGGAATGTCGTCGTCGGGCTCGCAGCCCACCAGCACGCGGCCGGCCTCGAAGTGGTCGAGGACACGGGGCTTGCCGCTGCGCTCGATGGTGCGCACCGCGCCCACCATCCAGGTGCAGCCGCCGCCCTCGAGGAAGACCCACTTGAGCTTGGGGAAGTCGTCGATGAGCGTGCTTTCCATCAGGTTGTAGAAGGCGTACTGCACCGTCAGCGTCGACAGCAGACGCCGCGAGCGCGCCGGATAGAAGGTCTTCTTCTCGGCAACCGGGTGCGCCATACCGTCGAACATGCGGTACATCGAGGGCGATCCGAGGCCGAGATGGACCACCATCGGCAGGCCAAGTCGCTCGGCCTCGGCGAAGACGGGGTAGTGGCTGGGATCGTCGATCGGCTTGTCCCACTCGAGCCCGCGCACCAGCACGCTCGCCATGCCCGGCATCCTGTCGAGGCGGCGGAGCTCGGCCACCGCTTGCTCCGGCCGGCGATACGGGATCACGGCATTGAAGAAAATGCGGCCGCCCGATGCCGCGCACGCATTCGACATGAAGGTGTTGTAGCTCTGGAACAGCGCGGCCTCGAGCTCCGGGTCCTCTGTGAGAGTCGACAGCGTGAACGAGGGATGCACCAGCTGCTTGGCGACGCCCATCCTGTCCATTGCCGCGAGCCGCGCCTTGACGTCGGTGATCTGCTGCACGTCAGGCGAGTAGGACTTGCGGCCGGCCATCACGTTGCCTTCGATCGGCGTGGCGCCGAAATGGCGGACCTGCCGATCGATAATCCAGAACGTGTTCCAGTCGAGGAACGAGGTGTCGGCCGGCACGGCAACCGGCACCGGCCGCCGCTTCGCGAACTTCGGATCGAGGTACTGCCAGGTTTCCTGGGATTCGATGACGTGTGAATCGGCGTCGATGATCGACATGGCTACGCTGCCCTCCCGTTGTTCCGGCCGGACGATCCGCCGCACCGTCCGATGTGCACAGGGTCGAGGCTAGGGGTGGACGCCTTGTGGATCAACATTGATTATTCGGTCAATATATGGCTTCTTTTGACATGACCAGAAAGCCTTCCAAGGTCGCGGCGGCGGCGCGTGCACACGACGCCAAGAGCTTTCTCTCGGCGAAGGAAGCGGCGCACCTTCTGCGCATCAAGCCGCAGACGCTCTATGCTTACGTCAGTCGCGGCTGGATCCATTCGATCGGCCAGGACAAGCGACATGGCTTCCTCTACTCGCGCGAGGACGTCGAACGGCTGCGCGCACGGGGCCATGCGAAGGCCGAAGGCGGACTCTACAAGGGCGGCGCGCCGAGATGGTCGGAACCCATCGTGCAAACGTCGATCACGACGATAACGCCGGCGGGTCCGGCCTACCGCGGTCGCCCTGCGCTCGACTTCGTACGGCACAGCCAGAGCTTCGAGAGTGTTGCCGAGCTGCTGTGGTCGGGCGCATGGATGGAGGAACAGGGCGCATGGCCCGGCACCGCCGCGGCGGTCGCGATGGACAAGCTCATCGCGGCGGCCGAGGTCGACGCCTCGCAGCCCGACATCGTCAAGTTGTTCTCGCTGTTCGTCATGTCACTCGTCGCGCGGCCGTCGGGCGGTGACGACCTGCGCGACGGCAACACGGTCATTGCCGCTCGCGCTCTGCTGATGGGCCTGCCGGCCTGCATGCGCTTCCTGGCCCGCTCTCGCAAGAGCATCGCCCTGGACGCGTCCGCATCCGGCGGCGGGCTCGCGGTCGCTGCCCGTATCGTGGCTGGCGCCGGCGCGCGCGCAACCGCGGAGACGACGGCAGCGGTGAACACCGCCTTGGTGCTGCTTGCCGACCACGAGCTCACGCCGCAGACGGTCGCAGCGCGCCTCGCCGCCTCGAGCGGCGCCAACCTCTATTTCTGCATCCTGTCGGCCTTGAGCGCCCATAGCGGATCGCGCATCCGCCGCGCCTGCGACAAAGTGGAGGATCTGCTGACGACGGCTCGCGCCAGGAGCACCCGTCGAGATCGGCTGGCTGAAATGGCGAAGTCGGGAAGCGCGATACCGGGCTTCAACCATCCGCTCTACCCGAACGGCGATCCCCGGGCCGAGCACCTGCTGGGTGTGGCCCGCAATCTGAGCATCAATCCGGACCGTACGATCGACATCGTTACCTTTCTCGAGGAGGCTGCCGAGGCATTCAAGATAGGGCCCAGTGTCGAAACCGGCCTCGTGGTGCTCTGTCACGCGCTGCAGCTTCCCTATCGGTCTGCAGGCGCCATCCTGACCATCGCGCGCTGCGCAGGATGGATCGCGCACGTGATGGAGCAGAGGTTGGCCGGCGTAATGCTACGCCCCCGCGCGCGCTACCTTGTCAATTAGCGAGTTCGCCATGCCGCTCTGGAATAGCTGACCTAGCGGGCTATTGATAAAGTCATCGTATCGCGCGATCTCTTCGACGGTCTGCGCTTTGATTTCTTCGATGAGGAAGGCAGTAATGACGGCGATGCGTTCGACGCGCAGGCTGATAGATTTGCGCTCGATGCTCTGATACCGGAAGCATTATGGAATCAGTATCTCTTACGTTTTGCGCTGTCGGAGAGGCGGCCACAAATTCCTTCAACCCTCAACCGCTATTGCGCAGGCCGGCGGCAATGCCGTTGATGCTGAGATGGATGCCCTGGATCACGCCTTCGTCGGTGTCGCCGGCGCGATGGCGCTTCAGCAGTTCGATCTGCACGTGGTTGAGCGGGTCGATGTAGGGGAAACGGTTGCGGATCGACCGCGCCAGCAGCGGGTTGCTTTCCAGCAACGTGCGCTGACGCGTGACCGCCAGCACCGCCTCGATCGAGGCCTGCCATTCGGCGCGCAGGCGCTCGAAGATCGAGTCGCGCAGCTCCGCATCGGACACCAGTTCGGCGTAGCGCGAGGCGATCGCGATATCGCTCTTGGCCAGCACCATGTCCATGTTCGACAGCGTCGTGCGGAAGAAGGGCCAGTCGTGGTACATCGCCTGCAGGATCGCCAGGCCGTCATCCGATCGCGCCTCGGTCCACGCTTTCACCGCGCTGCCGAAGCCATACCATCCCGGCAACATCAGGCGGCATTGCGCCCAGCTGAAGACCCAGGGTATGGCCCGCAGATCCTCGATACGCCCAAGCTTCGAGCGCGACGCCGGCCGGCTGCCGATATTGAGGTTGGCGATCTCACCCAACACGGTGGACTCGCGGAAGTACCGTTCAAAGCCCTCGGTTTCGTAGACGAGATCGCGATAGGCGCGATAGGCATGCGCCGACAGCGCCTCCATGACGTCGAGATAGGCGGCCGGCGGCGCCGGCTGGTCGGCTTCCAGGAGCGTCGCTTCCAGGGTCGCGGCCGCCAGGGTCTCGAGATTGCGGCGGCCGACATCGGCGTTTGAGTACTTGCCGGCGATCACCTCGCCCTGCTCCGTGATGCGGATCGAGCCCTGCAGCGCGCCCGGCGGCTGCGCCAGGATCGCCTGATAGCTCGGCCCGCCGCCGCGGCCGACCGACCCGCCACGGCCGTGGAACAGGCGCAGGCCGATCCCGTGGCGCGCGAACGTCTCGATCAGCGCCACTTCGGCCTTGTACAGCTCCCAGGTCGACGTCAGGTAGCCGCCGTCCTTATTGCTGTCGGAGTAGCCCAGCATCACCTCCTGGATGCCGCCCCGCGAGGCCAGCAGCCGACGATACTCAGGCAAGCCGAACAGCGCCTCCATGACCGGGCCGCAGCGCTGCAGGTCACCGATGGTCTCGAACAGCGGCACGATATCGACATCGAGCTTGCCCTCGCGCGGGCGCAGCAGGCCGACTTCCTTGAGCAGGAGCGCGACCTCCAGGATGTCGGAGACACCGTCAGCCTTGGAGATCACGTAGTGGGGAACGGCGGCGGCGCCATAGCGCCGGTGTGCATCGGCGGCCACGCGCAGCATGGCCAGTTCGGACGCCGTTTCGTCCGAATACGTGAGGTGCAGCGAGGCCAGCGGCCGCGCATTGCGCAGTTCACCGGCCAGCACCCGCACACGTGCGTCCTCGGCGAGCGCGCGATAGCCGGTGCAGGCACCGGCCGTCTCCAGCAGTTCGCCGATCGTGCGTTCATGCACATCGGCGTTCTGGCGCAGATCGACGGATGCCAGGTGAAAGCCGAAGACATCGACGGCACGACGCAGCGCCCGCAGCCGGCCGCGCGCCAGCGGTGCCGATCCGTTGGCCATCAGCGACTCGTGGATGGCGTCGAGGTCCATCTCCAGGTCGGCGGCCGTGGCGTAAGCCGGCGCACTGCCGACCGCGAGATGCGGTGCTTCGAGGCGATCAAGGTCCCACGCCGTTGCTGCCAGCCGCGCATAGATGCCGGCAATGGCGCGGCGATAGGGTTCGTCCTGGCGCTCCGGTGCACGGTCGGGCGATTCCGCCGCCAGTTTGGCGACGGACCCCGATACGGACACGATGCGATCATCCAGTGACAGTTCGGCGCCCAGCTGATGCAGTTCCTCGAGATAGAAGCGCAGGGCGCGCTCGCTCTGCATGGCCAGCGCCTGGCGCAACACGTCGGCGGTGACGTAGGGATTGCCGTCGCGGTCGCCGCCGATCCAGCTGCCCAGGCGCAGGAACGACGGCACATCGAGGTCCTGCCAGGCCGCATCGACCGACCCGAGCTGGTCTTCGAGATCGGCGTAGAAATGCGGCAGTTCGCGCAGGAACGTGTAGTCGTAATAGGCAAGCCCGTTGGCGACCTCGTCGATGACGCGCAACCGCGTGCGGCGCAGAAGGCTGGTCTGCCACAGCGTGAGCACCGCGCGGCGCAGTGCCTTGCGGTTGGCGGTCAGCTCCTCCGGCGTGAACTGGATGCGATCGCGTTCGTCGAGCAGCCGGGCGATGTCCATCTCGCGGTCGATCGAGCTCTTGCGGCGGACTTCGGTCGGATGCGCCGTCAGCACGGCGCTGCACAGGGCGCGCTCGAAGAATGCCTGCAGATGCGCACGCGAAACGCCGTGGTTCTTGGCGCGTTCCAGCGCATACGCCATGGTGCCCGGACGCGGCGCCGCATTGGCCATCGCGTAGGCGCGCGTGCGCCGGATGTGGTGCTGGTCCTCGGCGATATTGGCAAGATGCGAGAAATAGCCGAAGGCCCGGATGATGCGATTGGCCCGGTCCACCGGCAGGCTGCTCATGATCGCCTGCAGCTCCTGCCGAGCCGCCTCATCGGCATCACGATGGAAACGCACGGCCGTGCGACGGATGCGCTCGACGACGTCGAACACCGGCTCGCCTTCCTGCAGGCGCACCGTGTCGCCGAGGATACGGCCGAGGAGCCGGATGTCGTAACGCAGCGGGACATCCTTCTCGGGAATGGCGGACTGATCCAAATGCTCCATGGCCGGCGTCGTCTCCAAAGCTCCGCTCACGGCTGCTCACCATAGCGCCGGCGCGTTCTGCCCGGAATGACAGCGGCGGTCACGTCAAAGATTATGACCCCGGGATCATCGACGACTGCGGCCACCGGCGGGCCGTGGTGCCTGCGCGATCTGATCGTCGGGCAATGTCGCACCGATGCGTTCGTCGGTCATGCCCACGTCTTCCGGCGCTGGCGGCGCGACCGCTGTGTTGGCGGCGGCGAGGTCATACCACCGGTGTGCCTCCGCAACGTCCGCTGCGACACCGCGGCCGGCCTCGTACATGAAGCCCAGGCTGGATTGCGCCGCCGCGAAGCCCTGCACCGCTGCCTTGCGATACCACCACACGGCTTCGCCATCGTCCTGGTGAACGCCGTGCCCCATGGCATACAGGCTGCCAAGACCGCATTGCGCGCCGGCATGCCCCTGCAGCGCAGCCTTGCGATACCAGCGGGCGGCTTCGGCATCGTCCGGCGGCACGCCACGACCCTCGTCGTACAGCAGGCCGATCCTGTACTGTGCTTCGGCGTAGCCTTGATCCGCCGCCCGGCGATACCAGGTCGCGGCTTCCGCCAGATCCTGCGCGACGCCCTGCCCGTCGGCATACATGGCGGCGAGATTGACCTGGGCCCGGACATCGCCGCGGTTGGCGGCCTCGCGGTACCACTCGGCCGCGGTGGCATCGTCCTGCGTCACGCCGAGGCCGTGGGCGTACATGTAGGCGATGTTGAACTGGGCGGCGGGATAGTCCTGGTACGCCGCTTCGAGGTACCATTTCGCGGCTTCGACATCGTCGCGCCGCACGCCTTGACCGACGAGATACAGGCTGGCGACGTTGTACTGGCCGATCACGTGCCCCTGGTCCGCGGCCCGGCGATAGAAGGCGAACGCATCCGTGTAGCTGCGCTTCACCCCCCAGCCGTTGTCATACATGAAGCCGAGGTTGACCTGTGCGTCGGCATAACCCTGCTCTGCCGCCTTGCGGTACCAGCCCACCGCTGTCGCATCGTTGCGCCGCACGCCCAGGCCGTTGGCATGCATGAAGCCGAGGTTGTTCTGTGCGCCAGCGTGGTTCTGATCGGCGGCCTTGCGATACCAGCGCATGGCCTCGGCCTCGCTCTTGGTCACGCCGCGGCCACTGGCATACATGAAGCCCAGGTTGGCCTGGGCGTCGGCCAATCCCTGGTCGGCGGCCCGGCGAAACCAGCGCACGGCCTGCCCATCGTCCTGCCGCACGCCCCGGCCGCTGGCGTACAGGAACCCGAGACCGAACTGCGCCCGCGCATCGCCCTGCGCCGCCAGGGGCCGCATCAACTGCTGCACGTGGGCATAATCGCGCCGGTAGTACGCCGCGCGCGCATCCTCGTGCGGATCCGCCGCGGCCGGCGTCATGAGCGCGAGCGCCAGCAGGCAGACAGCGGCACCAACCACCGCCGATCGCAGCCCCTGATCGGATCGCCGTTTCCCCATCATCGCCCCGCTGGTCCCCACCGCCCGGTGCGAGCGCTCATTTTACACGCAAAACCCTGTTCTGAACAGACAGTCCAACGCTATTTATCTTCCGGGTACCCTGGCCGGCATAAACCGGCTTGACCGATGCCGATCCATCCCTAGATCAGCACCCGCGCCTGGTTTCATCCGGGTGGTCCATTCCCCGAACGACGAGGTGAAACCTGATGTCTGCGGCTCCCGAGGCTCGAGCGACTTCCCCGGCCCCAGCGCGATTGCGCCCACTGCCCGGACTCATCTTTGCGTCACGCTGGCTGCAATTGCCGCTCTACCTGGGCCTGATCGTCGCCCAGTGCGTCTATGTCGCCCTGTTCCTCAAGGAGCTCTGGCACCTCGTCACCCACACCTTTTCGTTCAACGAGCAGCAGATCATGCTGGTCGTGCTGGGCCTGATCGACGTGGTGATGATCTCCAACCTGCTGATCATGGTGATCGTGGGCGGCTACGAGACCTTCGTGTCACGGCTGGAACTGCAGAACCATCCCGATCAGCCGGAATGGCTGAGCCACGTCAACGCCAGCGTGCTCAAGATCAAGCTCGCGATGGCGATCATCGGCATCTCCTCTATTCACCTGCTGCGCACCTTCATCGAGGCCGGCAACCTGGGCTCGACGAACACCAACTACACCGAAGCTGGCGTGATGTGGCAGGCGATCATCCATGGCCTGTTCATCCTGTCGGCCATCGGCATCGCCACCGTTGATCGCATGGGAGTGACCGCCGCCAACGGCAAGCACTGACGGCCACCGGCGTCATGACATCGCGATCCTGCTCAGGCTGGCGAGCTTGTCGGGATTGCGCATGATGTAGATGTTTGTCGCCTGGCCGTCCGCGTCGTAGGCAAAGGACACGGCGGCCGCGACCTTGCCGCCGTGCTGCAGGATGACCCCGCGATGGCCGTTGAGGTCTGTTACGGTCCATTCGTAGGGTTTCCAGTAGGCACTCAGCGCATCGGCAATGAACGCCAGCACATCGGCTTTGCCGTGCAGGATCTGGCGGATGGTCTGCACCTTGCCGCCGCCATCGGCGCTGAGCGCGATGTCGTCCGACAACAGCGCTGCCAATTGCTGTGTGCCGCCGCCGGCGATGGCTGCCTCGAAGGCCGCCAGCAGCTGTTCCTGGCGTTCGGGTGTCGTCGCGTGCCTGACCTTCGAGCGGTCGACATTGGCACGCGCCCGGTTGACGAGCTTGCGGCAGGTGCTCTCCTGGACGCCCAAGGTGCGGGCAATATCGGCGTAGGACACCTCGAAGATCTCGTAGAGCAGATAGGCGGCGCGCTCACGCGGCGTGAGCCGCTCGAGCAGCAGCAGGAAGGCTGTCGTCAGCGACGACGCCAGCGCCAGATTGTCCTCGCTCATGTCGGTGCTCACGGTGTGGATCGGCTCGGGCAGCCAAGCGCCGACGTAGTCCACCCGCTTCTTATGGGCGGATCGCAGCAGGTCGATACATCGGCGCGTGCACGCCGTGGTGAGCCACGATGCTGCATTCTCGATCCCGCGCCTGTCAGCCTGCTGCCATTTCAGGAACGTGTCCTGGACCGCGTCCTCGGCGTCGGCCCGCGAGCCCAGCATGCGGTAGGCCAGGCCCAACAGCATGGGCCTGGCCTCCTGGAAGGTTTCGACGTCGTTGCCGTCCGACATCTCAGTGTCTCGATACCTGAATCCGGTTCCACAGGTTGATCATGGCCACGATCGAGGTCAGCAGGCCAATCTCCTCCTCCGAGAAGTGCTGGCGCAGGCGGGCGCGGATCGCCGCCAGATCGGTCCTGCCGTCGATCACCGTCAGCGCCTCGGTCCAGGCCAGGGCGGCTTTTTCGCGGTCACTGAAGTCGTGGACGTGCTGCCAGACGATCACCCGGTCGAGGCGTTCGTTGGTCTCGCCGTCCTGGCGGGCCTCCTTGGTGTGCATCTTGATGCAGAAGGCGCAGCCGTTGATCTGGGAGGCGCGCAGCTGGACCAGATGCTGAATGGTGCGGTCGAAGCCATGCGTATCCATGACCTTGTGCACGCCAGCCAGCGCCTGCAGCACATCGCCCACCACCTGCTCGTATTTGACGGGGCTTGTCTCGCTCATGATGACGTTCTCCTGCGTCGGGGAAATCCGACCGATACCCCTACGACGATCCAGCCCGCAGACTTGTGGCGCCCGGCGCCAACTTTTTTGAGGATCCGGCCTGCGTCCGGCCACCTAGGCTGCGGCGTCCTGCCGCGCTAGGCTGGTCACCGATCAACGAACACTTCCCGCAGGAGACGTCCGTGAAACGCCTCAAGTTCGGTACCTTCCTGGCACCCCACCATCCCGTCGGCGAGCACCCGGCGCTGCAGTTCCAGCGCGACCTGAATTTCGCGGCGCACCTGGACCGGCTGGGCTACGACGAGTTCTGGTGCGGCGAGCATCATTCCTCGGGCTGGGAAATGATCGCGTCGCCCGAGATGTTCCTGGCTGCCGCCGGCGAGCGCACCAAGCGCATCAAGCTCGGCACCGGCGTCGTATCGCTGCCCTATCACCACCCGTTCAATGTGGCGCAGCGCATCGTGCAGCTCGACCACATGACCGGCGGCCGGGTGTTGTTCGGCACCGGGCCGGGCGCGCTGCCGTCCGACGCCCGCACCTTCGGCATCGACCAGATGCTGCTGCGCGACCGGCAGGACGAGGCGCTCGGCGTGATCGTCCGCCTGCTCGAGGGCGAGCGCTTCACCGCCAAGAGCGAATGGTTTCAGCTCAATGACGCCCAGCTACAGCTCCTGCCGCTGCAGGAGAAGATTCCGATGGCGGCTGCCTCGTCCATCAGCCCATCCGGCATGCAGCTGGCCGGCAAGTACGGCATGGGCGTATTGTCGATCGCTTCGACCTCATCCGAGGGCCTGCAGGCGCTGCCGGTGCAGTGGGGCTTTGCCGAGGAGGCCGCCCGGAAGCACGGCAAGACCGTGGACCGCCGCGACTGGCGCGTCCTGCTCTCCTGGCACCTGGCGGAGTCCAAAAAGCAGGCGCAACAGGAGGCTGTCGACGGCCTGTGGTGGTGGCACAACGAATACCGCGTGCGGGTCCTGGGCCAACTGGGCGCCACGGCCGTGGACGACCGCTGGAAGCTGATGGAACAGGTCACCGGTGCCGCCGGCAGCGGCACCGGCTCGTCGGTGATCGGCACGCCCGACGAACTGGTCAAGACCATCCAGCACCTGCAGGAGGTCACCGGCGGCTTCGGCGTGGTGCTGGGCTTCGCCCACGACTGGGCCAACACCGAGGCGACGCTGCGCTCCTGGGAGCTGTTCGCGCGCTACGTCATCCCGGAGCTGAACGGCTACACCCGCAATCAGAAAGCCTCGGCCGAGTATCTGGCGCAGCACCGGGTGGAACTGATGACAGGCCGCGCCGAATCGATCCGCGCCACGGTGAAGGGCAACGAAAAGGCCCAGGCGGCACTGGCCGTCACCATGCAGCAGATGGCCGTGGCACCGCAGGGCGGCGGCTGGCGCCCCGGCTCGGAGTTGCTGGAAGAAAAGACCAAGACGACAGCCGAATCGTCCGACTGATCCATGCCGATATGCCGGTGCCGAATCTCACGGCGCCGGCACCGCAGGGTGCGTCAAACGCCCGACGCCAGGTTCCGCTTGCGCTTCCACATCAGGCGGCCGCCCCAGGCATACGAGTCGGCGTTGTTCTCCAGCCCGACATAGCCCTTGGCGTTGTATTTGAGGTCATCCCACTTGTAGCCCGATCCGTTGCGGGTGCCGTCGTCGAGCACGTCGACATCGTCGGTGTTGGCGAACTTGTGCGAGGCCTCATGCACGATGATGCGGGCGATCTTGCCTTCGCTGTAGGTCTCGACGCTGTCCATGTTCAGGTGGATGCGCCCGACATGCGTGCCGCGCGAGGCAACCCAGCCCTCGGTCCCTTCCCGGATGAACTTGATGTGCTTCCAGGCTGTCTTCCCCTTGCCGTGGCGCAATGCCGACAAGGCGTCCTTGACGCCGGTCTTCACGTCGTCGCGGTCATGGATGTATCCGACGACCAGATCGAAGGGACCGGCGATGCCGGTCCGGATCTGACCGAACTTCAGGCGAATCGTGGCGACCTTGGCCTTGTCGGTCGGCTTCTTGAGGTCGAGGCCGAAGTACTTCTCCAAGGCTTCTTTGACAACGCTGTGGCTGCCGAAATAGTCCTTCGCCATCTGCTTGTCGACGCTGGCGACGATCTGGGCGTGCTCGTACTGGGCCAGCAGCTGGCAGGCGTCATCCACGATCTGCCGCGAATAGCGGATCGCCGTCGCCAGCTTCGCCTTTGAGGTCGAGCCGAGCTTGAGGAAGGGATCTCCGCTCCAATTGGTGACGTGCACCTTCTCGATCGTCATATCCATCGTCTTGCTCCCTCCGCCAGGAAATCACTGGAACAATCACGTCCGGCAGCCGGTGGGGCGCGCGCCATCGCAAGCCGCGCAGCATCGTCCCGCGCATCCGGGTCTGATCCGTTTCAGAGTTTTTCGCGTGTGTGGCCCGGTGCCCGCCGTTGTTCGCAGTCTGGACGTCAGGCACCGGGCCGGCTCATTCCCCAAGCCACGCGCGTTTTGTAAGCTTTTATCGGCGACGGCGGGGCTTAAAAGTTCTTAAAAGTGACAATTCCCAGGGAATGAATGGCGCCGTCGCGTCAGCCGCTGCGCACCACGCGCAGCGCCGGCCGGGCGGTGGGACTGGGCCGCTCCGGAACGCCGGCACGGCGCAATCCGTCCATCACCGCCGCCAACAGGCGGCTCGACGACCGGCGGCTGTGGAAACGGCTGTAGTCGGTCAGGTTGAACGTCGGATCGAGCGTCATGAGATGCGCCACGGCGGTCCCGGCCGGCAGGCCCGCGGCGCCCAGGGCCGCCACATGGGCGCGGTGTGCCGACAACCGTTCGGGACTGCCGGCGATGGCCCGCTCGCCCCACCGCACGGCAGCATCGGGCCGACCGGCGGCAAGATGGGCGTAGGACATGCCGGTCAGCGGCTCGCCGGCACCGGGATCCAGCGGATCCAGGCGCAATGCCTCCTGGAGGTGCGGGATCGCCGCCTCCGGATCGTCGGCATAGATGTGCGCCCAGCCGGCCGAACTGCGCGTGGTTGCCGAATTGGGATGCAGGTCGACGGCACGCGTCACCAGCAGCAGCGCCACCTCCGAGCGATGCACCAGGTAGACGAAGACGACCCCGACCTGGGCCAGCACGAGGGGATCGTCGCGGGCTTGCGCCAGCGCCGCTTCGGCCAGGCGGATGGCGGCCTCCGCCTCGGCGGCGGCGTCCTCGGGAAAGCTCTGCGAGACTCGCCACATGCGGCAGGAAGCTGCCGCCGCCAGCGCCAACGCAAACGTCGGATCGACTGCCAGCGCCTGGTCGAGGAAGCCCAGCGCTGCCTCGCAGTTGCTGCGCGTCATCGGGTGCATGCACGCCATCGCGCGCAGGTAGGCTTCATAGGCCCGCGGCAGTTCGGTCGGCCGTCGCCGCAGCCGGTCGATCTCGGCCCGCCGCAGGCCAGGCTCCAGCGCCGCCACGATGCTGCCCACGATCCGGTCCTGCAGGGCGAAGACCTCGTCGAAGGGATACTCGAAACGGTCGCTCCAGGCCGGCACGCCGTCGGCGGTATCGACGAGGTCGACATTGACCCGCACGCGCCCGCCGGCACGCCGCACCGTACCGGTGACGACATAGCGCACGCCCAGTTCGCTGCCGATCTCGGTCGCCGATATGTCGTGTCCCTTGAAGCTGAAGGCCGAGTTGCGCGCCAGCACGTAGAACCATCGGATACGCGACAGCGCCGTGATCAGGTCTTCCACGATGCCGTCGGCGATGTGGGCCTGGTCGGCATCGTCGCCCAGGGTCCGGAACGGCAGCACGGCCAGCGACGGACCGCGGGTGGGTGCCTCGGCTCCCGCCGGCCGCACCGCCGCCAGCTGGATCGGCGCGGCCGCCCGCGTCGGCGTCCGCTGACCGCCGAAGCGATAGCCGCGCCCGGGGACGGTGACCACGATGTCCGCCCCCTCGGCGCCAAAGGCCCTGCGCAATGCTGAAATCTGGACCGGCAGGTTGCCGTCCTCGACCTTCCGGCCACCCCAAGCCCGGCTGATCAGGGTGTCCTTGTCGACAACCGCGCCATCAGCCTCGATCAGGGCCAGCAGGATGTCGGCCGCCCGGCCTCCCAGCACAATACGCTCGCCGCCGGCCAACAGGGTCCGGGTTCGCGGCAACAGGCACCAACGGCCAAAACCAATACCTTCCTCGGCCATATTCGGAATCGAGCAGACAACTCTGTTTCAGATTGTACAGCCGAATGAGGCCAAGTGCCTATAGTTGGCGCGCGGCACCGGGGCGCTCCACGTTGGCGATCCGGGCGGGCACGCCGAACTCGCGCCGGCAGATGTCGGCCAGCACGGCGACCCCCTGGCGGATCGTCTCCGGCGCCGGGTTGGCGAAGCACAGGCGCAGGCGGCTCTTGCCGTAGGCCTTGTCGGTCGACCATTCCGGGCCGGGATTGAGCGCGACACCGGCGGCCAGCGCCGCCTGCGACAGCTTCAAGGTGTCGACCTGGTCGGGCAGCTTGACCCACAGGAAAATACCGCCTTGCGGTTCCTCGAACTCGGCCGCGGTGCCGAACTGCTCAGCCAACGCTTCCATCAGGGTATCGAGCTTGACCCGCAGGCCGCGGGTCAGTGCCGGCACGTGGCTGGCGAAATGGGCGGTGCAGAACTCGGCCAGCACCATCTGCTCCAGCGCGCCGGAGCCGGCGTCCTGTTTCAGCGCCAGGATGCGCGACAGCACGTCCCAGCCGGCCACGATGTAGCCCACCCGCAGCGCCGGCGCGATCGACTTGGAGAACGAGCCGACATGGATGACGCCGCTGCCCTGCGCCATGGCGTAAAAGGCCGGCGGCCGCTTGCCGTCCCAGATCAGGTCCGAATAGCATTCGTCCTCGAAGATCGGCACGCCATAGGCCTGCGCCAGTTTCAGGATCTCAGCCCGCCGCTGCGGTCCCATGATGGCACCGGTCGGATTCTGCACCGTGGGGATGGTGTAGAGGTATTTGGGCCGCACGCCGCGCTGCTGGAGGTCCTTCAGCGCCGCTTCAAGGGCATCGACGCGCAAGCCCTCGTCGTCGAGCGGCACGCCGACCATCTTGACACCCAGCCGCGCCAGGCGGGTCAGGGCCCCGCCATAGGTTTCCTGCTCGATCAGGATCGTATCGCCGGGCGACAGCAGGATGTTGTTCACCAGGTCCAGCCCCTGCAGCGAGCCCGATGTGATCAGGATGTCATCCGCCGCGCAGGTGATGCCGGCGTGGCCCTTGAGCTTGCCGACCAGGAATTCGCGCAGCGGCCGATAGCCCAGCGGCCCGCTGGCCAGCCCATAGGTCGCCAGCGACGCACCCTCGCGCTTGAGCACGCTGGTGGCTGCCGCGATCAGCTTGTCGACTGGCACGTGCGCGGCGTCGTTGTGCCCGCCGATGAAGTTGTACTTCGGGAACCCCGACCATTTCGCCGCCGGCACGGGTTGGTTGGGCGCCAGCAGCGGCGTGAAGTCAAATGACGCAGGCGTCATGGCGTTCCTCGTTCTCATCGGCGGCAGTCGGTTGCCGTCCCGAACCTAGCGAGGGATCTCTCCGGCGACAGCAACGATCCGCGCGACGCCTCGAATGACAGGCATGCCGGCAGCTTCTAACCCAGGCGGTGTACGAAGTAGCGGACCGTCTTGTCGTTGTGACTGGCGCTGCCCACCGCCGCGAAGCCCATCGCGGCATGAAATGCATCCGAGGCCGGGTTGGGCGGCTCGGCGTTCACTTCGCAGGTCACGATATCGTGGCCGCGGCGCCGGGCATGCTCGAACAGGTCCAGGTAGAGCCGCCGGGCATGGCCCTTGCCCCGCGCCGTCGGCGCAACGACGACGCGATCGACATACGCGAAGCGCGGGTAGCGGGCGCGGAACCACTGGAAATGCCCGCCGTCATAGCCGGAGGTCTCGTCGAAGGCGATCAGGAAGGCCTCCAGGCCGCCGATGCGGCGGGCATGGAAGGCCCATCCCAACAGTTGCCTGAGGCGATCGATCTCCAGCCACGACAGTTCCACAGCGTGGGCGTTGTTCAGCGCCAGCACGGCGGCTTCGTCGTCCGCCGCGATCGGCAGGGGCGTCGCGTCATTCATTTTTCGGACCGCGGGCGTCCACGCCCGCATCTCCGGCGAAGCTCGCTTTCGCCTGTGCGCGCCAGCGCCGACTGTCTTTCGCTTTCCGCTTCGCTGCAAGCGAATGCGGGCGTGGACGCCCGCGGTCCGAAGAAAGGACCATGTCAGCGCCGCTCGAAGTCGATCTGCTCGTCGACCGGCAGGCCCAGCAGATGGCGGCGCAGGCAGTCGAGCGCCATCTCGGTGGCGCCCAGCCGAATCCAGTCGCGGCCGCCGAACATGCGCGCCTGGCGGGCGACCGGTGCGCCGCCATCGACGATGCCGATCGAGATCGTGCCGCCCAGTTCAAGGCCGTCGGCGCCCTCGTCGAGTCCCACCAGGACGGCCAGCGCGTGGCTGGCGCCGCTCTGGTCGCGCAACGCGCTGGCGACCGCAACGGCGGCCTCGGCCGATATGCCGCTGACATCGAGCTGGCCCAGGTCGCGCGCCACGATGGCGCGGCGGAACAGGGCTTCGGCGCCGGGGACCGGCGCGATGCGGGTGGCGATGGTGCCCGATGTGAACGTCTCGGCGATCGCCAACGAGCCGCCGCGCGCCCGCAACGCCGCCAGCACGACGCCTTCGAGCGTCTGGTCGTCCTCGGCGACGATGAAGTTGCCCAGCCGGCGGCGCACTTCGGCCTCGATCGGCGCCAGCTTGCGGTCGAGGTCGGCGGCGTCGGTGCCGCGCGCGGCGAGCTTGGTCTCGAGCTGCGGATAGTGGGCCTGGAAGCCGAGCTTGACGCCGCCGTCGGGCGCCAGCGCCTCGATGCCGTCCAGCATCTGATCGGCGCGCGATTCGCCGATGCCGTAGGAGTGGAAGCGCTTGACGCGCGCCACGCCCTGTATGCCGCTCAGCGCCAGCAGGCGCGGGATCACCTGCTCGTCGATCATGCGGCGCATCTCGCGCGGCACGCCCGGCGTGAAGAAGAAGCGCGCGCCGTCGATGGTGACGGCGAAGCCGCAGGCGGTGCCGATTGGGTTGTCGATGAACTCGGCGCCGGACGGCAGCATCGCCTGCTTGCGGTTGTTGGGCGGCATGGCGCGGTTGCGCCGGCTGTAGAACGTCTCCATGCGACCGAGCCAGGCTTCGTGCAGAACCAGGTCGACGCCCGCCGCCTGGGCCGCGATCTCCTGTGACAGGTCATCGACCGTCGGCCCCAGCCCGCCGTTCACGATCACCGCATCAGCGCGCTTGGCGGCCTCGCGGAAAGCCTTCAGCAGGGCATCGCGGTCGTCGCCGACCGTCGTGCCCCAGGCGACCTCGAGACCGACTTCGACCAGGCGTCGGGCGATGTGGCTGTAGTTGCTGTTGATGGTCTTGCCGGTGAGGATCTCGTCGCCGGTGCAGAGAATCTCGATGCGCATAGGGTCCTTTGATGACGTCTTCCCTTCCCCGCTTGCGGGGAAGGTGGCCGAAGGCCGGAAGGGGAGCCGACGTGGTCTTTGTTATATAGACCACGAGGCCTCCCCTCCGCCCCTTCGGGGCACCTCCCCAGCGAAGCTGGGGAGGAATTTGAAAAACTACGCGGCCTTCACGGGGATGGCGCGTTGATTGTAGAGCAGCTTGCGGATGCGGGCCTGCTCTTCCGGCGGCAGCTTGGTGACGTCGGTCGAGAGGTCCGATCCGACCGCCATGCCCTTCTTCACCGCCGGCCGGGCGGCGAGTTCCTCGAACCAGCGTTTGAAGTACGGGAACTCGTCGATGTCCTGGCCCTGGGCCTGCCAACCCACCGTCCAGGGATAGGCGATCATGTCGGCGATCGAGTATTCGTTGCCGGCGAGGTACGGCTGCTGGTGCAGCCGGTTGTTGAGCACGCCGTAGAGCCGGTTGGCCTCGTCGCTGAAGCGGCGCACGGCATAGGACTGATCGCCCTCGCGATCGCCCAGACGGCGGAAATGGCCGCACTCGCCCAGCTTGGGGCCCTGGTTGGCCATCTGCCAGATCAGCCATTCCGTGACGGCGTACTTGCCGCGCACATCCTGCGGCCAGAAGCGGCCGACCTTTTCGGCGATGTACATCATGATGGCGCCGGACTCGAAGACGCTGATCGGCGCCCCGCCATCCTTCGGCTTGTGGTCCACCAGCACCGGCATGCGGTGGTTGGGGTTCATCTTCAAAAACGCGTCGCTGAACTGGTCGCCGCGCTGGATGTTCACCGGCACGACCTTGTACTCCAGCCCGCATTCCTCGAGCAGGATCGTGACCTTCTTGCCATTGGGCGTCGGCCAGTAATGGAGATCGAACATACGTGCATCCTTTCGATCGGGTACTGTCAATGGCCGCAAGCTTAGCTGACCGACCGGACGCCTCCATATGATGATTCTTCACGTCGGCTTGAGGGGCAGCGGGGAGAAGGGACAGCACAGTGCGCAAATCTCGGGATGGCGTGAACGGCAATCCCGCGTCAGACTGGCATGCGAAGAGATGGGGAGGCTGTGATGCTGCAACGCCGGTGTGCCGTGACGCTGGGTGCCGCCGCGATCCTGGTCGGGACGGGCTTCACGGCCCGCGCCGCCGATATCACACCAGCGGTGGTCTACTCCGTGGGCGAAAAGTTCGACGGCTCGTTCAACGAGGCGGCCTATCGCGGCGCCGAACGGTTCAAGACCGAGAGCAAGATCAACTATCGCGATTTCGTGGTCACCAACGAGGCGCAGCTCGAGCAGGCGCATCGCCGCTTCGCCCAGGCCGGCAACGATCCCATCGTCGGCGTCGGCTTCCTGCAGACATCGGCCGTCACCACGGTGGCCAAGCAGTACCCCAAGATCCGCTTCACCGTCATCGACACCGTGGTCGACCTGCCCAACGTGCGCTCGGTGTTGTTCAAGGAGCATGAGGGTTCGTTCCTGGTCGGCGTCGCCGCCGCCCTGGCCTCCAAATCGGGCAAGGTCGGCTTCGTGGGCGGCATGGACATCCCGCTGATCCGCAGGTTCGTCTGCGGCTACGAGCAGGGCGTGAAGTACGCCAAGCCGGGCGCCAGCGTGATCCAGAACATGACCGGCAATACGCCCGCGGCGTGGACCGATCCCGGTCGCGGCGCCGAACTGGCCAAGGGCCAGTTCGAGCGCGGCGTCGACGTGATCTACGCTGCTGCCGGCACCACCGGGCTGGGCGTGCTGCAGGCGGCCAAGGACCGCGGCAAGCTCTCGATCGGCGTCGACTCCAACCAGAACGGCACGCATCCCGGCTCGGTGCTGACCTCGATGATCAAGCGCGTCGATCTTGCCACCTACGAGACCTTTGCCGCCGCCAAGGCCGGCACCTGGTCGCCCGGCATGCGCGTCCTGGGTCTCAAGGAGGGCGGCGTCGACTGGGCGCTGGACCAGAACAATGCCAAGCTGATCACCGACGAGATCAAGGCCAAGGTCGAGCAGGCCAAGGCCGACATCGTGAGCGGCAAGATCAAGGTGCACGATTACATGAGCAACAACACCTGCCCGCAGTAGGGAAAGCACTTCATGGTGAGCCTGTCGAACCATGGAGTGCCGCGCACCGACGATCGTGCGAAGGCCTTCATGGTTCGACAAGCTCACCATGAAGACAACAGGGAGGCCGTCATGAAGACTTGGACTCGAAGCGCGCTGGGCGCCATCGCCGCCGCCGGCATCGCGGGCGTGGCGCAGGCTGCCGACATCAAGCCGGCTGTCGTCTTCGACATGGGCGGCAAGTTCGACAAGTCGTTCAACGAGGGCGTCAACAACGGGGTCGAGCGCTTCAAGGCCGAGTCCAAGCTGTCGGTGGCCGAGTTCGAAGTCACCAACGAGACCCAGTTCGAGCAGGCGCATCGCCGCTTCGCGCAGCGCGGCCAGGATCCCATTCTGGGTGTCGGCTTCACCCAGGCCAATGCCGTCGAGAAGGTGGCCAAGGAATTTCCCAAGGTCCGCTTCACCGTGATCGACGGCGTGGTGAAGCTGCCCAACGTGCAAAGCGTGCTGTTCAAGGAGCACGAGGGTTCGTTCCTGGTCGGCGTTGCCGCCGCCATCGCGTCCAAGAGCGGCAAGGTCGGTTTCGTCGGCGGCATGGACATCCCGCTGATCCGCCGCTTCGCCTGCGGCTACGAGCAGGGCGTGAAGTATGCCAACCCCAAGGCCGAGCTGCTGCAGAACATGACCGGCACCACGCCGGCGGCGTGGAACGATCCCGGCCGCGGCGGCGAGCTGGCCAAGGGCCAGTTCGAACGCGGCGCCGACGTGATCTACGCCGCCGCCGGCGCCACCGGCATCGGCGTCTACCAGGCCGCCAAGGATCGCGGCAAGCTCGCCATCGGCGTCGACTCCAACCAGAACCACCTGCATCCCGGCACCATGCTGACCTCGATGATCAAGCGCGTCGACATCGTGGCCTACGACACGTTCAAGCTGGCCATGGGCGGCACCTGGACACCGGGCGTGACCGTGCTGGGCCTGAAGGACGGCGGCGTCGACTGGGCTCTGGACAAGAACAACGCATCCTTGGTGACGCCCGACATGAAGGCCAAGGTCGAGCAGGCCAAGGCCGATATCATCAGCGGCAAGATCAAGGTGCATGACTACATGAGCAACAACACGTGCACGTATTGATGGCGCATGACCTTTTACCTTCCCCCGCCTGTGGGGGAAGGTGCCCGAAGGGCGGATGGGGGCTGCCGCTACACACCGCGTCTGATCAATCGGCCCCCCATCCGGCGCTGCGCGCCACCTTCCCCCGCAAGCGGGGGAAGGTAAGGGCTTGCCATGCCTGACACTCCGCCTGCCATCGAGTTGCGGTCGATCGACAAGTCGTTCGGGCCGGTGCATGCCAACCGCGGTGTCTCGCTGTCCATCGCGCGCGGCTCGATCACCGGCATCATCGGCGAGAACGGTGCCGGCAAGTCGACCCTGATGAGCATCCTCTATGGCCTCTACGAGGCCGACAGCGGCGCGATCCTGGTCGACGGCCAACCCGTGCGCATCAAGAGCCCGCGCGATGCGATCGCGAGCGGCATCGGCATGGTGCACCAGCACTTCATGCTGATCGACACCTTCACCGTGCTGGAGAACGTCGTGCTGGGCGCCGAGACCGGCGCGGTGCTGCGCCCCAGCCTGGCGGCCGCGCGCCAGGAACTCGAGCGGCTGGGCCGCGAGTACGGCCTGCGCGTCAATCCCGACGCCCTGGTCGGCGACCTGCCGGTGAGCGAGCAGCAGCGCGTCGAGATCCTGAAGGTGCTCTATCGCGGCGCCCGTATCCTGATCCTCGACGAACCCTCGGCGGTGCTGACACCGCAGGAGACCGAGCAGCTGTTCCGCATTCTCCAGGCGCTGCGCGACCGCGGCGCCACGGTGATCCTGATCACCCACAAGCTGCGCGAGATCATGGCCGCCACCGACACGGTGTTCGTGATGCGCCATGGCCAGATGGTGGCCGAACGGCAGACAAAGGCGACCAACAGCGAGGAACTGGCCGAACTGATGGTGGGCCGCAAGGTGCGGCTGGCGCTCGACAAGCCCGCCTGCCACGCAGAAGCGCCGGCGTTGACGGCGGAGCGCATCGGCCTGCGCGACGGCCGCGGCGTGGCGGTGCTGGACAACATCGATATTACCGTGCGGGCCGGCGAGATCGTGGGCATCGCCGGCGTCTCGGGCAACGGCCAGAGCGAACTGCTGGAAGTGCTGGCCGGCATCCGTGCGCCGACCACCGGACGGCTGGTGATTGGCGATCGCGCGATCGACGCGGCGCATCCGGCCGACCCGGCCGAGATGCGCGCGCTGGGCCTGGCGCATGTGCCGGAGGACCGCCATCGCTACGCCATGGTGGCGCCGTTCGACGCCACCGAGACATCGGTGCTGGGCTATCACCACGAACCGCCGTTCAGCGGCCGGTACCTGATGGACCGCCGTGCGATGGCCGGGCACTGCAGCAACCTGATGGAGCACTACGACGTGCGCCCGCGCCGGCCGGAGCTGCGTTCCTCGAGTTTCTCCGGCGGCAATCAGCAGAAGCTGGTGCTGGCGCGCGAGATCGCCACCAAGCCGAAGATCCTGCTGGTCGGCCAGCCGACACGCGGCGTCGATATCGGCGCCATCGAGTTCATCCATCGCCAGCTGGTGGCGGCGCGCGACGCCGGCTGCGCCATCCTGGTGGTCTCGGTCGAGCTCGACGAGGTGATGGCGCTGGCCGACCGGATCCTGGTGATGTACGGCGGCCAGATCGTGGGCGAGGTCGAGGGCAGCGCCGCCGATGAACGCACCTTGGGCCTGATGATGGCCAACGTGTGGAGGCCGGACGCAGCGAAGGCCGGAGTACCATGAGCGGGCGCGGACATCTGACCATACCTTCCCCCGCTTGCGGGGGAAGGTGCCCGAAGGGCGGATGGGGGCTGCCGCCTCACATTCGGTCTGTTCGATCCGCCCCCCATCCGGCGCTGCGCGCCACCTTCCCCCGCAAGCGGGGGAAGGTATGAAAGCGCCGCTGCCGGGGTGGGTCGATATCGGGCTGATCCCGGTCGTCAACGTGCTGCTGGCCTTCGTCGTCGTCGGGCTGATCGTGCTGGCGGTCGGCGTCAACCCGTTCACGGCCGTGCGCATCATGATCGTGGGCGCCGTCGGTTATCCCGAGGCGATCGGCTACACGCTCTACTACACGACCAACTTCATCTTCACCGGGCTCGCCGTGGCGCTCGCCTTCCATGCCGGCCTGTTCAACATCGGCGGCGAGGGCCAGGCCTATCTCGGCGGGCTCGGTGTCGGCCTGGTGGTGCTGGCGCTCGATGCCACCCTGCCGCCGGTGCTGCTGATCGCGCTCGCCGTGCTGGCGGCGGCGCTGTTCGGCGCCGCCTGGGCCGCGATTCCGGCCTACCTGCAGGCCTATCGCGGCAGCCATATCGTCATCACCACCATCATGTTCAACTTCATCGCCGCGGCGGTGATGGTCTACCTGATGGTGAACGTGCTGATCGCTCCCGGCTCGATGTCGCCCGAGAGCCGCGCGTTCGCCGACGCCGGCCACCTGCCCTTCATCCACGACCTGCTGGCTTATGCCGGCATCACCATGGGCCAGTCGCCGCTCAACCTCGCGATCGTGTGGGCGGCATTGTGCTGCGTCTTCGTCTGGGTGTTCCTCTGGCACACGCCGTGGGGCTTCGAATTGCGCACCATGGGCCACAACCCCAGCGCCGCGATCTACGCCGGCGTCGACATCCGCCGCATGACCGTGCTGGCGATGTGCCTGTCGGGCGCGCTGGCGGGCTTCGTCGGCGTCAACGAGATCCTGGGCGTGCATCACCGCCTGATCCTGAACTTCACCGCCGGCTACGGCTTTGCCGGCATCGCCGTGGCGCTGATGGGCCGCAACCATCCCGTCGGCATCGTGCTGGCCAGCCTGCTGTTCGGCATGCTGCAGCAGGGCGGCGCCGAGCTGTCGTTCGACATCCCCGCCATCACCCGCGAGATGGTGGTGGTGATCCAGGGCCTGATCATCCTGTTCTGCGGCGCGCTGGCGCACTTCACCCGGCCGTGGTTCGAGGCGCTGTTCGGCGCCCTGCGCGCGCGCAGCGGGCGGACGACCGCGGCCGGCGCAGCGGAGGCGTAGCGGACAAAGATGAAGACGAACCACAGAGACACAGAGGCACAGAGCAAGACACAGAGCATGATGAGGCTGCGCGCCTGCGGCGCGCGTAAAGTTTTCCTCTGTGCGATCTCTGTGTCTCTGTGCCTCCTTGGTTGGCCTTCTCTTCATTCCGGACCGCACTGACATGGAAGAGGCGATCACCTTTGCGGTGCTGATCCTGTCGGCCACGTTGCGGGTGGCGACACCGCTGATCCTGTGCGCCATGGGCGGGCTGTTCTCCGAGCGCAGCGGGCTGATCGACATCGGGCTCGAGGGCAAGATGCTGGCGGCCGCCTTCGTGGCCGCCGCCACGGCGTCGGTCACCGGCTCGGCCTGGCTCGGGCTGGGCGCCGCCATCCTGGTCGCCGAGGCGCTGGCGCTGCTGCACGGCTTCGCCTGCATCACCCACCGCGGCAACCAGGTGGTGAGCGGCGTCGCCATCAACATCCTGGTATCCGGTCTCACCATCGTGTTCGGCATGGCCTGGTTCCAGCGCGGCGGGCAGACGCCGGCGCTGCCGCCCGAGGCGCGCTTCATGCCGATCACCTTGCCCGGCACGCAGGCGCTGGCCGACGTGCCGGTGCTGGGCCGGATCTGGGGCGACCTGATCGGCGGCCACAACCTCTTCGTCTACGTGGCGCTCTTGATCGTACCCATCACCTGGTGGGTGCTGACCCGCACGCGCTTCGGCCTGCGCCTGCGCGCGGTGGGCGAGGTGCCGCTGGCGGTCGACGCCGCCGGCATCTCCGTCGCCTGGCTGCGCTATCGCGCCGTGCTGATCTGCGGCCTGTTCACCGGCATCGCCGGCGCCTACCTCTCGATCGCGCAGAACGCCGCCTTCAGCCGCGACATGACGGCGGGCCAGGGCTATATCGCGCTCGCCGCCATGATCTTCGGCAAGTGGCGGCCGTTCCCGGCCCTGGGCGCCTGCCTGATGTTCGGCCTGCTCGATGCCGTGGCGATCCGCCTGCAGGGCGTACGCGTGCCGGGCATCGGCGAGGTGCCGGTGCAGTTCATCCAGGTACTGCCCTACGTGCTGACCGTGATCCTGCTGGCCGGCTTCATCGGCCGCGCCGTCGCCCCCAAGGCGATCGGCGTGCCGTACGAGAAGGAGCATTGACAGGCTCTGTCGTCCTGAGCGAAGGACCCTGCGGTGCGTCGATCGCCGCGATGGGACGCGTGAGTTCCGCTGGAAGATTCACCACAGAGGCACAGAGATCACAGAGGGACACAGAGAAAGAAAGACAGAAGCGCGCCGTCGACGCGCAATCTCTTCTGCCCTCTGTGCGCCTCTGTGATCTCTGTGCCTCTGTGGTGAATCTTTCCTGCCTCGAAACGCGCACCCTGCTTGATCGACGCACCGCAAGGTCCTTCGCTTCGCTCAGGACGACGGAAATGACAGCACCCTCCGATGACATGATTGCGTTGGCGCGCCAGGCGATGGAACGGGCACATGCGCCCTACTCGCGGTTTCCGGTCGGCGCCGTGCTGCGCGGCGCCAATGGCAAGCTTTATGCCGGCTGCAATGTCGAGAACGCGGCCTACCCCGAGGGATGGTGCGCCGAGGCGTCGGCGATTGCCGCCATGGTGATGGACGGCGAACGGCGCATCGTCGAGGCGCTGGTGATGGGCACCGGCGCGGCGCTGGTGACGCCCTGCGGCGGCTGCCGTCAGCGGCTGCGCGAGTTCGCCACCGACGCCCTGCCGATTCACATCTGCGGCCCCGACGGCCCGCGCCGCACGATCACCCTGGGTGAGCTGCTGCCGCTGTCGTTCGGGCCGGACAATCTCTCGGGGACGGAGTCGTCGCCCAAGACTTGAGTTGCCATGGCGCGCAAACGGGCGGCTTTCGCATCGTCACGCGCAAGGTGCCTGGCCAGCGCGCGAATGAGATCGCGATCATCACCGCGGCCGATCACCTCGAACCGGGTCAAACCACGATCGGCGAGACGGTGTCGATATCGTCGCAAGGCACATCTCTGCGTCATGCTCGCCATCCCGTTCTCCACCCTATATCCGGATATAAAATCGCCTCGGCGAATCGCGTGACAACAATCACAACAATCACAACAATTCGAAGGCCTGGGCATCGCAGGACAGCGCCGGGTTGACGGCCCAGCGCAGGCGGGGGCGGCCGACGCCCTCGGCGGGCACGATGCGCCGCAGCCAGCGGCCGGCGATCAGCGTTTCGATCACGCCGTCGACGCCGGATGCGTTGGGCGCGACACGGGCATGGCGCCAGAGATCGTCACGCGACACCTGGGCCAACGACTGACCGCGAATCCAGAGCAGCGCCCGGCGCGCCTGCCGCTTTGTGTCGCTGGTGCCGGCCGCTCCCAGGACTGCGCCGGCGTGCGGCCACAAGTACGTGGTCCACAGGGCGATGGCAGCCTCCAGCGCCGGGGCGGCGACCACCGGTGGCTCCGACGGGTCGGCGAATTGCGCTGACCAGTCGAGGAACGTCCACACGCCGGCCAGCCGCAGCACGTTGCTGGCACCCCTGCCCCACCAGGCCGCCTCGGCGCCGTCAAGCCGCTCGGCGTGTGCATCGAGCGTGCGACGAAAATCTTCGAACAGCGCCCGGGCCTCGGTCGTCAACGGCAGGATGTGCGTCACATCCGGCAAGTCGCGCAGCCGAGCCAGAGCCCAATCGGCATCCCGGCCCACCGCCGCGTCGGACAGCGGCTGCAACGGCGGGCGGCCGGGCCAGGTGAACAGGAACCGTGCGCCCAACCCGCCATCATGGCCAGCCAGCATCGCCGCGATCGCGTCGGTTTCGATGGTACCCGTGATGGAAACAGCGGTGCAGGGAATCCAGTTGCACCGACCGGTCTCCAGAACGGTGTCTGCCGGTGCCTTGCCATCCAGCTTCCAGGAGTCGGCGGACCACGCCTTCAGCCAGCGCGACCGATCCGACGCACCAGCAACATCATGTGCCATGGCCGTCAACCAGCCGGCGAGCGACTCTGGCGCCAGCAGCACGCCGCCACGACGACCGCGCAGCGCCGCGGCCACGGCGTCGATGCCCGGTTCGTCGACGACGCACTGGCGCGGCACGAAAGGCTGCGGTTCGTGCGCCTCCGGCGGTATCGCCGGCGACGGCTTGTGGTTCGCCACCGCGCCGCGCACCGCTTCACGCCACCACCAACGCTCGGCCCGGGCCGTTTCCAGGTCTGTCACGTAGCGTCTTCGCCCGGCGGCAGCCAACTCCCAGTCGTCATCCAGCGCGCGCGTCAGCGCGACGGCCGCCGCCAGGCCCGATGTCTTGCCGGACGATGGCTCCCCCACCAGTGCCGTCCACAGCACGCAGGGCTCCACCCATGCCGGCACGGGGCTGACGTATCTCTTGGCGCCCAGCAGGCTGGCTGCCGCCGCCAGCAGCGGCAGCGCGACGTAGTCGACCGCCACGCCCTTGCCCGCTGCCGCCCTCTGGCACCAGTCGCGCCAGAACCGCGGCAACAGCGCAACCGGGAACGCCGGCAGATCGCCGTGGCGTGCACCCAGCAAGGTCAGGTCAGGCTCATCCCAGTCGGCATCGGCCTCGATGCTGGTCGCATTCGTTCGATCGAGCATGGCTCACCAGAGGCAGGAAGCAGACACAGGAATGCCCGGGAGCGCGGGCGTCTCGCCCGCATCAGGACGAACGCTTTACGTTCGCCGACATGAGCGGGCCGGAGGCCCGCGCTCCCGGGCTAGTGGCGGCGCCCGCCGCGCTCGCCGCCGTCATCGGCATCGTCGTCGGCCTGTTCCTGTTGGTGACGGCGGGTGCGGATGGCGACGGCCTCCTGCAGCACGTCAACGAAGTCCAGCGCGGCATCCGGATCCATGCCCGGCTTCGATCGCCCCCAGGCGCGGTCGAGAATGCCCTCCGCTGCCGCCAAACGGGCCGATGCCGGCGCGCGTTCGTTGCGCATCACCTCGACCAGGGTATCGATCGCCAGCGTGGTGTAGGCGCGTACGAGATCGCGAAACGCCTCCACCGTCGCTGGCGCGACAGGTCGCTGGTTGTCTTCCGCGTTCATGTCATCCTCCTGAAGCGCATCACGGCGCCATGGGCAGAGCCAAGCTCGAAAGCCCGGGCGCGGGCCCGCAAGCCTGCGCCGGTCTGTCGATACCTTGGATGTGAGGATGCCGATCTATGTCATGAGTGCCTGAAAAAGTCAAGTATTTTCAAAGTATTGGTACAAACACAGGCCGGCGTGTCGCACCTGGCCGGTCCAAAATGAAGTTGGCCGGCCGCGTCAGACTCCCTCGACGGCAACGAGGTCCGTATCGGCGATGGCATGGCGCAACGCCTTGAGTTCGGCGTAGGCAGGATCATTCATGAAATCGTCGATGGCCCGCATGGAAGGAAAGCGGAACAGCACCACACGCTTGGGCTGCCACGCGCCCTCGTAAACCCGCACCGCACCGCCGCGGACGAGATATTCCCCGCCGTGCTTTCTGATGAGAGCGGGAACCTCCTGTCTGTAGCGTTCGAACGTGCCGGCGTCTTTGATGTCGAGATCGACGATGATGTAGGCTGCCATGGTTGCCCCGCGCGCGTGTCCTGAAACGACAACGGAAGATCGCTTCGGCCATGAACAGCTCGTGCCGGCGTCTATTCCCGATACCGCAGGGCAATCGCATATGGCTCGAGGGGATTGGCTGAGACCGGCGCAACACACGCTGGGCGCGCGCCACGCTCATGGTATCCGCCAAGGCGGCCCGGTTTCGCCATCTGGCCGTGCTCCGCCGGCAAACATCGAGTATGACCGCAAGCCATGACGTTCCACGGAGTGGCGCGCCCCCAGCGTTTGATCGTACCGCCTCGGGTCATAGGCGATCGCACTGCCCGATACCGGGTAGTGGAGCCGCCATCCCCCGCCTACACCGGCATCCCCGGGTTTTTCACTGTCGAATTTCGGGGGCAGTACCGAAACAACCTTGCCAGCAATGACGATCAACGCCCTGCTTTCTGCTGAAATAACCGCCGCGCCAGCAGCGACAGGAAGCCGTAATACTCAGGCTTCTGAATAAAGAATTGAAATGTCAATGAAGAGAGCACTCTGGTAGATTGGATATGATTAGATAACGAACTGTTTTGCGTTCAGGCTCACCTGCACGTGATGTTCGACCGGGTTCAATGGCTCCGCAATTTTCAACGTCCTGATGGAATCATGCGCTTTCATCTGATCCCTGCGCTCATCGCAGCGTACAGCCTGGTAGAGGCCGTACCCGCAGCCAGAGCCGACTGCACATCCGACTTCAACAGCTTCAACCGGGTCAATGCCAGCGCCGGCCCCTATTCGGTCGAATGGCGCAAGTTCCTGTACAAGGCCGAGGACCGGCGCCCCGATACGCCGCAAAGACTGTCGATCGTCCAGGTCGTGCCATCCGAGGCCATGCGCATCAAGTCGGAGACGACAGAGATCATCATCGCCGAAGGCAGCCCGGGAACCTCAAACAACGGCCGCCGGGGGTGGTTCAAGAGGGATACAGACCCGTCATGGGTTGCCATGCCCGCGGGTGACGTGGACCGTATCGTAAAGAACGTGCCGCTGCTGGCCTACTTCGCGGCGCCGAACGCCAACAACGTCGATTGCAAAGACGCCCAGATCGTCGACGGCACGCCGTATCTGACCTTCACCCTTGCCGGCCGCCATGGCGGCGGCAGGCAACAGACCACGGCCGCCTTCGATCTTGCCACGTACCAGCCGGTGTCGGGCGTGACCATCGTCGACTTCGGCGCGTCACGGACACAAGTCGAAGTGACGTACCGGTTCGACAACACCATCAAGATCACGCTGCCCGAACAGCGGCCCTGATTCCCCGTCATCCGGAGCGGCAGCAACGGCCGATGTCCGGACGTTGACGCTGCCACGGGCCTGAGGCGAATTCGACGACACGCTCGGCGTCGGCGTCAAAATCATATCGCCCGGCCGTCCGCTGCGCCAGGCGCGCGCCACGACCCAATTTTTCTGCCTCATCTCAAGACCGCAGTGAAACACCAGTGCCAATGCGAGTGCAATCTGTTAGATTGCGAAAGATTAGATGTCGAATGGTTTTTTGTCAGGCTCATGCGCTTTGTGGTGCCTAATGCTCTCGGATGCCTCTGCGGACAAGACGTCTCGTATCCTTTGTTCGCGCACGTTTGTTCCTCCCCTCCAGCCGACATCGGGCCTTCTGACCACCGTCTCGCGGATCGCGATGTATGTGGCCTGCAGTGCGCCGATCGTGGCCTTCGCCGGCACCGCCCTCGTCACCCGGTCCGCCCTGGCCATCGACGAATGCGGGACGGGGCCGACGGTCACCTGCTCGGTGACAGTTGATTCCTATCCCGACGGGATCACGTACGGCGGCGTGGGGGGGCTGACGCTCACGTTCGATCCGGGCGTTGTCGTTCAGCCGAGCGTTGGCAAGGTCGGCATCACGGTAGGCACGCAAGGCACACCGGCGACCGGCACGATCAGCATCACGACGACCGGCGGCAGCATCACCGCGGACCAGGGTGCCGTCACATCAAACGCCGTCCATGGCATCGCCGTCACCGCCAATGCAGGACCGGCCGCGCTGACAGTCACAACCGGCCCCATCACGGTCAGCGGCAATGGCAGCTTTGGCACCTATGGCGTCTCCGTGAACAGCCAGGGAACTGGTCCGATCACCATCGATACGACCGGTGGACCGATCGTCGCATCAGGCAACTCGTCAGGCGGTATTAACGTCCAGGCTTACAATGCAGCAGGCCCCGTCACCGTCAGAACCGGCACCATCACGGTGGGCAGCAGCGTAGCACCGGCGTCGTCCGGCATCGCTGTGCTGGCGAGCGTCAACGCAGCCTCGCTGTCGGTCGACACCAGAGGTGGGCCGATTGCGACATACGGTGATTTCTCGAGCGCCGTCATAGTCTACAACGGGTCGGGCGAAACAACCGTCTCTACCGGCGACATCACGACCCAGGGCTACTACGCATCGGCGTTACAGGTAAACGGATCAAAGGTCGCCGTTGACACGACCGCGGGAACGATCTCCACGACAGGAGACGGTTCTGCCGGCATAGTTGTCAGCGCATACAGTGACGGTCCGGTTACGTTGCGTACCGGCAATGTCGCGACATCCGGCGCTTACGCCAACGCAGTCACCGTCAGCCCGCAGCCCACAGCAGGCGGAAACGTAGTTTCGGTCGATACCAGAGCCGGGCAAATCACGACAGTCGGCGACAATTCATCCGGTCTATCGATCCAGGGGTTCACATATACAGTCGTCCCTGCCTTCGATACGAAAATCCAGACAGGACCGATCACCACGCAAGGCGCCAATGCAGCGGGCGTCCACGTTTTTCGCGTCTCCCGGCTCGATCTCGATACGAGTGCGGCGCCCATCAACACATCCGGCGCCGGTGCGGCCGGCGTTTTCGTCTTCAGCGCGGACCCCACGGCCGATGCGACGATCCGCACCGGCGCCATCACCACATCGGGGCCCGGTGCGTTCGGCGTCGCCGCGGCCTCCGTGACTCGCCTGGTCCTATCGGATCCGAACGATGGGAGCAGCCCGCAGGTCCCCGCCGGGGCGTCCGGCCCGATCACCATCACCAACACGGCACCGATCACGTCCACCGGCGTCAACGGCGGTGGTATCGTCGCCGTCAGCTTCGTTCCCAGCGGCTTCATCAGCGGCGCGGTGACCGTCAACGCCGATGCCGCCATCACCGCCTCGGGCCAGGATGCCGTCGGCATCCACGCGGCCTCGGTATCCGGAACCGTGGCGATCAAGGTCGCCGCCGGCGTCAGCGTCATGGGCGGCTGGGCGGCCAACCCCGGCGATCTCTCTGTCGTCGGCAGCGAAGTCCCTGGCTATGGATCGATCGGGAGCAGGCTGCCGGCGGCCGGCATCGTCGTCTACAGCGGCGCGATGGGTGCCACGCCGGCCATGACCATCGTCAACAACGGTTTCATCGGCGCGCTGAGCGATCTGGCGATCACCATGGGCACCGTCTGCGCCAGCGAGAACGGCCCCGGAAGCGGCGGCGTCTTAGACCCCTGCACCGATCCACTGCCCGCGATACAGCAGCTGCAGGTGACGAACAACAACACGGTCACCGGCTTCGTCTCGTTCCTGCCCGGCGCGCCGCACATCTTCGACAACAACGGCACATTCGAGATCCGTCATTTCGCTGTTACCGCCGACGGTAGCGTGCGCAGCACCAAGCGTGTCGCCATCTCCGATTTCGGCGGGCCGAATTCGACCTTCAACAACGTTGCCGCCGGCACCGTGAAGTTCGCGCCGGTGAGCGGTGCCACGAAAATCGAGCCCGCCAACTACTACGTCCCCACCACCGGCGCCGACAGCCGCAGCCTGGGCACGACGACCTACGACCTCAATCGCGAGGGCATCGTTCAGGGGCAGTTCGTCAACCTCGCCACCTTCAACAACGCCGGCACCATCGACCTGCGCGGCCCCGCCGTCGGCAACACCCTGGTCATCACCGGCGGCGCCAGTGCCGTAGCGCCCGGCACCGGTGTGTTCGTGTCCGACGGCGGCCGGCTGCTGGCCAACGCCGTGCTCAACGGCGGCGTCGACGGCACCGGCGGCAGCATCGCGGACATGCTGATCGTCGATGGCACGCAGCTCAAATCGACTGCAACACAGATCACCGTCACCAATGTCGGCGGCGCCGGCGCCCTCACGCCCGGCAACGGCATCGAGCTGGTCGAGGTCCGCAACAAGCAGGGCTCCGCCGCCGGCGCTTTCGCCCTGGCCGGCCGCGTGGTCGCCGGGCCCTACCAGTACTCGCTCTACCAGGGTGGCGTCGGCGCCGACGCCGCGGACGGCAACTGGTATCTGCGCTCGGTGCTGGACTGCACGCAATCTCCGCCGCCCGCCGGCTGTCCCACACCGCCGGATCCCGGTCCAGGTCCAGGTCCCGGTCCCGGTCCCGGCCCGGATCCGACACCACCGACGCCCGTCGTGCCGGACTATCGCCAGGAGACGTCGCTCTATTCCGCCCTGCCCTCGATGGGCCTGACCTACGGCCGCTGGCTGCTCGACACCCTGCACGAGCGCGTCGGCGAGGAGGAAGGCATCCGCGGCCGCGCCGATCTCAACGGCCGCAGCACCGTCAACGGCTTCTGGAGCCGCATCGTGGGCGTCACCGGCAATGCCGACGGCGGCAACGTCTATCGCAACGGGCCCAAGTACGACTACAGCCTCTACGCCCTGCAGATCGGCGCCGACATCTACCGCAAGGAGGACTCCGAGGGCCGCCGCGACCATGCCGGCTTCTACCTCGGCGCCGGACGCATCGAGGCCCAGGTCGATCACTATACCGGCGCCCGCGCCGGCCAGAACACGATCGACGGCTACTCCCTGGGCGCCTACTGGACACACTTCGGCGCCTCCGGCTGGTACCTCGACGGCATCGTCCAGGGCACCTGGTACGATGCCCGGGCCCGCGCCGCCGATGGCCGGTACCACCTCAAGACCGACGGCTTCGGCCTCGCCGTGTCGGCCGAGGGCGGCTATCCCTTCAAGTTCGAGAACAACTGGGTGGTCGAACCGCAGGCGCAGCTG
>NZ_VOHA01000028.1 GCF_007859315.1 Reyranella sp. CPCC 100927 | reverse complement strand
GCCACGACGGCGACGCAGGAGATCCTTCCCGCCGTTTATCGTAAGTTAGCGCCTATGGGCGGGACGCCCGCGCTCCCGGGGATCAGATGTTCAAATGCCCCGTCTTCGCCAGATCCGCTGCGGTGTCATCCAGCGCCGCCTTCACGCGGGCCAGCAGTTCGCCGATCTCCGCCTCGCTGATGATCAGCGGCGGGCAGAGCGTGATGGTGTCACCGACGGCGCGCGCCAGCAGCCCGTGCTTCTCGGCGTGCACGATGCAGGCCCGTCCCACGCCCAGGGCGCGATCGAAGGGCTGTCGCGTCGCCTTGTCCTGCACCAGCTCGAGGCCCGCCACCAACCCGCGGCCGCGCACCTCGCCGACCAGCGGATGCTCGCCGAGCTGGCGCAGGCCGGCGAAGAACAGCGGCTCCAGCGCGCGCACGCGCGCGGGAATGTCCTGCTCTTCGTAGATCCGCACCGCTTCGCGGGCCACGGCGGCCGCGACTGGGTGACCCGAGTAGGTCAGCGAGAGACCGAAGACGCCGACGTCGTCACTGAGCTGGGCCGCCGCATCGAAGATGCGCTGATTCACCATCAGCGCCGAGATCGGAAGATAGGCGCTCGACAGGCCCTTGGCGCAGACGATCATGTCGGGCGCCAGTTTCATGGTCGTGGTGCCGAACATGTCGCCCAGGCGCCCGAAGCCGCTCACCACCTCGTCGCACACCAGCAGGATGTCGTATTTGCGCAGCAGCCACTGCAGCTTCTCGAAATAGGCCGCCGGCGGCACGATCACGCCGCCCGCCGCCATCACCGGCTCGGTGAAAAACGCCGCGATCGTGTCCGGCCCTTCATGGATGATCGTTTCCTCGATCTCGCCGACCAGGCGCGCGGCGAACGCCTCCTCGCTCTCGCCCGGCAGCCCCTCGCGATAGAAGTGGGGACAGCGCACATGGAGGAAGCCGTCGAGCGGCAGGTTGAAGTAGCGATGGTTGTGCGGCACGCCGGTCAGGCTGGCGGCGGCGATGGTGTTGCCGTGATAGGCCTGGCGATGAGCCAGGAACTTGCGGCGCTGCGGCTTACCCTGGGCGTTCCAGTAGTACCAGGCGAAGCGCGCGGCGCAGTCGTTGCCCTCGGAGCCGGAGTTGGAGAACCACACGCGCGCCATGGGCACCGGCGCGATCTGCAGCAGCTTCTCGGCGAGATCGACCACCGGCGAATGGCCGCGGTGATTGGTGAGGTGATAATAGGGCAGCCGGCGCATCTGCTCGGTGCCGACCGCCACCAGGCGCTCCTGGCCGTAGCCCAGCGAGATGCACCACAGGCCCGACATGCCTTCGATGTAGCGCTTGCCGTGGATGTCGGTGACCCAGATCCCCTCGCCCTTGTCGATCACCAGTGGCCCGCGCTCCAGGTGCCGGCGCAGGTTGGTGCCGCCGTGGATCACGGACTGCACGTCGCGCGCCTCGATGGAATTCGGCCTGTCTTGAAGGACGGTCATGGCGTTCCTGCGTCTATTCGAAGAGGTTCTCTTGCACGGCCTGCAGATGCTCCAGCATGCGCGCACGGGCCAGCTTGCCGTTGCGCTCGCTGATCGCGTCGAGGATGTTCTGATGCTGCTGGTCGTAGAAGCGCATCCGCTCGGATGTCAGGAACAGCTCGCGCAGCTTGCCCCAGGCCGCCTTGTGCCGGGCCGAGATGCAGTCATGCAGGACCGCCAGCAGCTCGTTGCCGGCGGCGTTGGCGATCAGCCAGTGGAAGCGCGAGTCCCAGGTGTGGAAGATCTCCTGGTCGGTCGTCTGGCGGCAGTTGTCGATGCACTCGGCCATCTGCTCGAAATGCCGGCGCGTGGCGCGGAACGCCGCCAGCCGCGCGAGCTCGGGCTCCAGGATCAGCCGGGCCTCGACGATCTCGCGCGGGCTGGTGAGGTCGCCGATGGCCTCGAGGTCAGGCACAAGCTTGGGCCGGGAACCGACGAAGGTGCCCTTGCCGACATGGCGCCAGATCAGGTCCTCGGCTTCCAGGCGGTTGAGCGCCGTGCGCAACTGGCCGCGCGACAGGCCCAGGGTCTGCGCCAGTTCGCGCTCCGGCGGCAGACGTCCCTGGTCATCGAGACCGGACGTCTGGATGTAGTCCTTGAGGACGGTGACAACGTCCGTCCTCGCTCGCTTGGACGTCAGCGGCGCAGCCATGGCAGGAGCAGCCCCTCGAGGAAATCGATCAGGTAGGCGAAGGCAAAGCCCAGGATCGCGATCACCATCAGGCCGACATACATCGGTTCGACCCAGAACACCGACCACGACCACCAGATCCGATAGCCGATGCCGGCGTCGGCACCGACGAACTCGGCGGCAACCAGCAGCAGCAGGCCCGAGCCAACGCAGATGCGCAGGCCGGTCAGGATACCCGGCACCGCACCCGGCAAGGCCACGGTGACGTAGGTTTGCCACCGGCTGGCCTTCAGGTTCCGCGCGACGTCGAAATAGATCGGCTTGATGTTGATCACGCCGGCAAACGTATTGAGGGTCATGAGGAAAAACACGCCGATGGCCACGATCACGTACTTCGACATCTCGCCCAGCCCGAACATCAGCAGGATGAGCGGCAGGATCGCGATCTTGGGCAGCGGATACAGCGCCGCAATCAGCGGTTGGAACGTCACCCGCATGGCGCGTGACAGTCCCATCGCAAGCCCCAGCAGCAGGCCGGGCACGCCGCCCATCAGCAGCCCGATGAACAGGCGACTGAGGCTGAGCCGCAGGTCGTTCCAGAACTCGGCCGTCATGAGCGTGGCGGCGAACTGCGCGCCGATGGTCGTCGGTGCCGGAAAAAACTTTGTTTCGATCATGCCGGTACGGGCACCAATCTCCCACAATGCCAACAGCACCAACGGCGAGATGAACACCTGCAGCGGCCGCAACAGGCGCCAGGGGTCGAACGCCGGCACGCCAACTGACAGAGCGCGGTCGGACACAGACGGACTAGAGGCGGCGGGGCTCGGCATGGTGGCTCGCTTATCCGATCGCATCGGCAGGCATCACGTCGCGACGCCGTGTCAGCTTCTGCATCTCGGCCGAGCGTGCCCGCTCGACTTCGTCTCCCAGCGAGTCCCACAGCTGGGTCACCAGCTGGTTGAATTCGCCCGAGCGCCGCAGGGACGTCACGACCCGCGGCCGCGGGAACGGCACGTCGAGCGTCTCCTTGATCCGGCCTGGCGCCGACGTCATGACGGCCACGCGATCGCCCAGCAGGACGGCCTCCTCCAGGCTGTGGGTAATGAACACCACGGTGCTGCGAAACGCCTCCCACAGCTTGACCAGCTCCTGCTGCAGCAGCGCCTTGTTCTGCTCGTCGAGCGCCGCGAACGGCTCGTCCATCAGCAGCAGTTCGGGATTGGTCGCCCACGCCCGCACCAGCGACAGCCGCTGTTTCATGCCGCCGGAGAGCTGGTGGGGATAAAAGCTGCGGAAAGCGCTCAGGCCCGTCTTGCCGAGAAGATCATCGATACGTTCTTCGCTTTGCCTGCCGCGCCAGGTACGGGTGATCTTCAGGCCGTAGGCTGCGTTCTGTGCCACGGTCATCCACGGGAAGACCGACTCCTCCTGGAAGATCATCGCCGACAGCGGCCGCGCGGTGGAGTCGCGGCGGATGCGGACCTGTCCTGATGATGGCGTATCGAGATCACCCAGCATGCGCAGCAGGGTCGACTTGCCGCAGCCGCTGGGACCCACGATGCACAGAAATTCGTTGTCGCGCACGTCGAGGTCGATATTGCGCAACGCCTGGAAATGCCTGCGGCCGCGCACGTCGAACACCTTGTCGACATCGCGTACGATCACCTTGGCCGTGGTATCGCCGGTCGTCATCGCGCCAGCGCCTGCGCGGCATCGCGCGCGAAGGAATTGTCGACCGCCTCGTCAAGGTTGGGCTGGTTCGGGACCAGGCCGCGATCGGCGTACCATTTGAGTTGAGCGGCAAGGCCGTTCTTGCCGTGCACATTGGACACCATCGTATCGCGCCCGATGCCCAGGCGCGAACGCTCATAGAGCGCCGGATCCTTCACCGGATAGCGCTTCTGGTAGATCTGCACGATCTCTCCGCGGCCCTGCGGATTGTCATTGGCGCGCAGGAAGCGGTTGGCTTCGGTGAAGGCTTTCATGAACCGCACACCCAGGTCGCGATCCGTCAGCGCCCGCTTGCCGTACATGACCACGCCCAGCGTGAGATCCGGGAGCAACGTCCACATGTTCACCATCTCGACACCGACATTTTCGTCCACGGCCATGGTGATGAACGGATCGGAGTTCACCATGATGTCGACCGCACCCGAGCGTAGCGCCACCAGCATGTCGGGCTGCGGCATGAACACCAGGCTCACGTCGCTTTCGCTCAGGCCGGCCTGTTCCAGCAGCTTGCCGGCCAGCAGATGCATGGCCTGGCCGCGGGCGGTCACGGCGATCTTGGCGCCCTTGATATCCTGCGGCGTGCGGATCTTGCCGCTGTCGAACAACGCCTTGCGTACGACAACGCCGCTGAGCGACGGCAGCTTCTCGAACACGATGTAGTCGCCGACGATCTTGGCATTCACGCCACGCGCCAGCGCGTTGTAGAGCGCCGCGCCGGCCGCGGTCGCGGCGATATCGATCTGCCCGGTCGACAGCGCCGGCACGATCTCGGCACCGCTTCTGAACACGATCGGTTCGACGTCGAGGTCGTACTTGCGGAAGAAGCCCTTCTCGATGCCCACATACACGGTCTGCGGACCGGCCAGGAGGCCGTACTTGATCTTGTCCATCGCCCACGACGGCGCCGCGGCGAGCCAGCAGCAGAGCGCGGTGAACAAAAGCGCGATGTCACGCCGGCTTGTAGCGGAAGTCACCGGGAAACTCCTGTGTCAGGCCTTGGGCGAGCGCCTTGGTGAAAGCGAGTTCGGCGACGGCGAGGTCCTGGACGGCGGCGCCGGCGGTCTTGAGCATCGGCAGGCGCGCAGCGCGCACGCGCGCGGCATGGCGTTCCAGCACCAGATCACTGAGCGACATCAGCTTGTCGTCGAACGCGATGCCGGCCGCGCGCGCGGCAATCATGTCGCCGGTCTCCTCGACGACTTCGTCGACGTTGTCGCAGACGATGAGATCGCAGGCGCCGACCACACCGGCATCGACCTCGCGCTGCTCGGGCAGGGTTGATCCGATCGAGATCACCACGGTGCCTGGCCGCAGCCAGTCGCCGAACAAAATCGGCTGCTCGCCGCGCGACCGGGCGGCGGCGATAATGACATCGGCGCCGTCGACAGCGGCACGGGCGTCACCGACGGCATCGCCGGGCACGTCCAGCTCGCGACGGAACCGGCCGGCGAAGGCGCTGCGATTCGCCACGGATGGGCTGAACACCTTGAACGCCGCGATGCGCCTGACATGGCCGACCGCCGCGAGATGCGCCTGTGCTTCGGCACCGCTGCCCAGCACGCCGACGGTGAGCGGCTTGCGGGGCGCGAGATAGTCGAGTCCCAGCGCCGACGTCGCGCCGGTGCGAAAGCCGGTGATGTGGTTGGCGTCGAGGATACCGGCGAGCGCACCGCTCTCCTGATCGAACAGGATGACGGCGTAGGTCCCGCCGCTCTTGGAGAAGCCGAACACCTTGGCGCCCATGTAGCGCCGTCCCGGCGGCGTCGCCGCCAGCGCGCGCAGCCATACGCTGTCATTGCGCGCCACCACGCGGCGCGGCGAATGCCGCGCCTGCGGTGCCGAGGCATAGACCTCGCGCAATGCCGCAATCATCTCGGGCCACTTCAGGACCTCGAGCACGGCGTCGGCCGACACGAAGCGCGGACGATGGTTCATACCGTTTCCTACCCCTGCGCTCATCGTAATGGTTGGGTTCAACGAGTCAACCCAATATCAAATTGGTCTGGATCAATTATGGTTCACAAGCCATATTGATCGCTATTGGTTAGAGGGGATGGAATGGGCACGGTCGATGAATCGGATCCCTGCCGCATGACGGCGTGGGATCTTGGCCGGCTGATCCGCGCGCGCAAACTGTCACCCGTCGAGATCGCCGATGCCGTGTTGGCCCGCATCGATCGGCTGAACCCCGGCCTCAATGCCCTGGTCACGCTCTACCCTGAACGCGTGCGCGCCGCCGCGCAGGCGAGCGAACAGGCGGTGATGGCCGGCGACGCGCTGGGGCTGCTGCACGGCATCCCGGTGTCGATCAAGGACAACTTCTGGACGCGCGACATCCGCACCACGTTCGGCTCGAAGCTGATGGCGTCGTTCGTGCCGGGCGAGGATGCGCCGTCGGTCGCACGCCTGCAGCGCGCCGGCGCCATCAACATCGGCAAGTCGAACACGCCGGAGTTCGCCTGGCGCGGCTCGACCGACAACCCGCTGTTCGGCGCCACGCTCAATCCCTGGAATACCGGCCGCACGGCAGGCGGCTCCAGCGGCGGCGCGTCCGCGGCGGTGGCCGCCGGCCTGGGTCCGCTGGCGCTGAGCGGTGACGGCGCCGGCTCGACCCGCATCCCCGCCAGCTTCTGCGGTGTGGTGGGCCTCAAGCCGACCCGTGGCCGCATCGCGCTCCATCCGGCGCCCGGCGCCGTAGAGCTGCTGCTGCATGCCGGCCCGATCGCGCGCACCGTGCGCGACACGGCCCTGATGCTCACGGCCATGGCCGGACCCGACCGGCGCGATCCGCTGTCGCTGCCGCTGGAAGGCGAAGACTTCGTGCGCGATCTCGATGCCGGCATCGAAGGCGTGCGTGTCGCGTGGTCACCCAATCTCGGCTTCCTGCCGGTCGAACCCGAGACGCGCGACATTGCCGAACAGGCAGCGCACGCCTTCGACGATCTCGGCGTGCGCGTCGAGGCAGCGGATCTTGCCATCGCCGATCCCGGCTGGATTCTCGATGCCCTGTTCGGCGGCTCGGCGGCCGGCAACCACAGCCAGCGTCCCGATGCGGAGAAAGCACAGATGGATCCCGACCTCGTCGCCTATGCCGAGGCGCTGGGTCGTCTGACCATCACCGACTATGTGAAAGCCGTGCAGGCGCGTCAGGCGATCGGGCGTCAGTTGACGGCCTTCTTCGATCGCTACGACCTACTGCTGACACCGACGGTGGGGCTGCCCGCCTTCCCGACCGGCATGGTTGGTCCCCGCGAAGTGGCCGGCACGCCCATCACCCATCTCGGCTGGTCGGCGACCTACATCTTCAACTGGAGCGGCCAGCCCGCCATCTCCGTCCCTGCCGGCTGGACCCGCGATGGCCTGCCCGTGGGCCTGCAGATCATCGGCCGCCGCTTGGAGGATGCGCTGGTGCTGCGCGCCGCCGCCGCGTTCGAGGCGACGCGCCCCTGGTCTCATCGCTGGCCGCTATGACTCCTCGCCCCGCGACAGCGGGGAGAAGGGAAAACGAAATATCGTGGCCGACTGGAAAACCTCGCCTGGACGCAGCACTGTCGACGGAAAATCGGGGTGGTTCGGCGAGTCGGGAAAATGCTGGGTCTCCAGGCAGAAGCCGTCTCGCGCGCGATACGGCCGGCCATTCAGGAAGTTGCCGCTGTAGAACTGAACACCGGGTTCCGTCGTCAGCACCTCCATCGTCAATCCCGACAGAGGCTCCCGAACGCGGGCAGCAAGAACGGGATCACCCCCACTACCGGACTGCAGGACGTAGTTATGATCGTAGCCACGCGCCCGCACCAGTTGCTCGTCGGCAAGACCGATGCGACTGCCAATAGGTGTCGGCGTCCGGAAATCGAACGGCGTCCCCGTGACCGGCCGCCGCTCGCCCGTGGGGATGAAGTACTGGTCGATCGGCGTGAAGGCGTCAGCGTCGATCAGCAGTTCATGGTCAAGCACGTCGCCACTGCCGGCGCCCCGCAGATTGAAATAGCTGTGGTTGGTGAGATTGATGACCGTCGTGCGGTCGGTCGTCGCCGTGTAGTCTAGTCGCAACGCGTTCGTCACCAGGGTGTAGCGAACGCGCACATCGACGCGGCCAGGAAAGCCCTGATCGCCATCCGGGCTGACATGGGCAAGCGTTACGGCCGGCGCGGGGTCCGACTGCAGTGCCTCGACGCGCCAGACGGCCCTGTCAAAGCCCTGCGCGCCGCCATGCAACGTGTTCGGCGGCTCGTTCACCGAGACCCGAACGTCGCGGCCGTCGAGCGTGAAGCGCCCGTTGCACAGGCGATTGGCATAGCGCCCGATGACGCCGCCCAAATGGCCCCTCGCCTGCCTGTAATCGTCGAGCGTCGCAAACCCGAGAACGACGTTGCGCGATCGACCGTCGCGATCGGGCACCTCCAGCACCGCAAGCGTCGCGCCATAGGTCAGGATCTTCGCACGGAGACCGTTCGCGTTGCGAAGGACGACGGCGTCCACGTCGTCGCCGTCCGGCAGGTGTCCGAATCGCCGGCGTTCGATGCTGTTGACCATGGCCGATTATATCTTGCGCGCGTGGCCCGCCCAGTAGCGATCGCGCAGGATGACCTTCTGGATCTTGCCCGAGGCGTTGCGCGGCAGCGCGTCGATGAAATCGACCGACTTGGGAATCTTGAAACCGCCCAGCTTGCCGCGGCAGAAGCCCACCAGACTCGCCTCGTCGGTCGACGTGCCCGGCCGTCGGACGATCACCGCCTTCACCGCCTCGCCCCAGCGCGGATCGGGCACGCCGATCACGGCGACATCCAGGACATCGGGATGACTGGACAGCACATGCTCGATCTCGATCGGATAGACATTCTCGCCACCCGACACGATCAGATCCTTCTTGCGGTCGACGAGGTAGAAGCGGCCCGCGTCATCCTGCCAGCCCAGATCACCGGTGCGCAGCCAGCCGTCGACCAATGTCGCGGCGGTCTCGTCAGGGCGCTTCAGATAGCCCGTCATCAGCGAGTCGGCGCGTACCGCCAGCTCGCCGATGCCCTCCGTCGGCGCGCCCGCATCATCGACGATCCGGATGTCGTAGCCCAGCATCGCCCGTCCGCACGAGCGCAGCAGCTGCGGCGCATCCCGCAAGCCGCGATCGTGATCGGCATCGTCCAGCACACTCACCAGGACGCCGGCCTCGGTCTGTCCGTATGTCTGCAGGAACTTCGCACCCATGCGCTCCAACGCGCGCGCCAGGCGATCCTCGGGAATGGGTGATCCGCCGTACATCACGCGCTGCAACGCGCTGAAGTCGGCCGTCTGAAACGACGGCGCCTCGATCAGCGCCAGCAGCATCGAGGGCACGAAACCCGCCGCCGTCGCCCGTTCCCGCTGCATGAGCGCCAGCGTCGGTTCCGGCTCGAACCGCGGCAGGATGACCAGGGTGGCGCCTGCCGCCATGTGGCAAAGCTGGTAGATATAGCCGCCGGCATGGAACTGCGGGATCGCCTGCAGCTTGATGTCATGCTCGGTGGCCTTGAGGGCGATCGTACTGAGGATCGTGCCGACGAAGAACCGGCGATGGGGCAGCATGACTCCCTTCGGTTTGCCGGTCGTGCCGCTGGTGTACATGATCGAAAAGAGATCATCCGGCGCGGCCATGCTGGCGAGCGCCCCGCTGCTGCCTTGGCGCAGCAGATCGTCGTACAGGACAGTACCGGGAAGTGCCGTGGCACCGATGCTGATCCAGGTCGATACGCCACGCACGATGTCCCGCAAGCCTTCAGCGCTGGCCTGCATATCGGTGGTGCAGATGACCGCCACGCTCTCGCTGTCGTCCACGATGTAGGCGAGCTCCGGCACCGAGAGTCGGAAATTGAGCGGAACCCAGACGGCACCGATCGCCGCGATGGCGAACACCGCCTCGGCGTGCTCGGCGCAGTTGGTGGCCAGCACCGCCACCTTCTGCCCCGGCTGGATGCCCAGGCCGCGCAGCGCGTGGGCCAGACGCCGCGTCCGGTCGGCCGTTTCGGCGTAGGTGAAGCGGCGGTCGCCGCAGACGAGCGCGACCTTGTGCGGCCGCATCTGCGCCTGCTGCCACAGGATGCTGTCGATCAACATGACGGCCTAGCCGAACAATCCGGTGTCATGCACCACCTCGCCGCCGGCCAGGGTCGCCAGCGCCTTGGTATTGCCGATCGCCGCGACGTCGCAGGCCATGATGTCCTGGTCGACGATGGCGATGTCGGCATGGTGGCCGCGTTCGAGCGAACCGATGCCGCTCCAGCGCAGCACCTGCGCGGCACCGCGTGTCCACATCGACACCGCTTCGCGCCGGCTGATCGTCTGCGACGGTCCGAGGTTGCGGTAACCCGAACCGGCGAACTCGTGCGTCATGGCAAGCTCGATCTGCTCGAAGGGATTCTTGGGTCCCCAGTCGGTGGCGCCGGCCACGGCGAACCCCAGGTCGAAGAACCGCCGCAGCGGCATCAGGTCGGCGAACGGCACCTTGTCCATGCGCTGCCGGAACAGCTCGCCCTTGCCCCAGCAGAACGACATCGACGTGGTGAAGTCCATGTTCAGCTTGGCATAACGCGCCACCTGCTCCTGCTCGATGAAGACGGCGTGCACCAGCACCCAGTTCAACGAACCGATATCGAACTGCTGCGCCAGGCGCTCGAGCCGGCTCAGGTTCTCGTCGTGCGCGGCGATGCCCATGCACATGGTGTTGAGCCGAATGCGCCGCTCGGCGCAGAAGCGCATGACGGCCTCGGCTTTCTCCGGCGTGATGTGGAAGTAGCCGCAGGTCTTCTCGCCGTAGGGGCCCTTGTAGGGTTCGCGCATCAGCATGCCGCCGGGAAAGCAGGTGCCGTCCCACATGATCGTGACGCCATTGAACCGGAACCAGTCGTCGGTGAGCTCGATCGAACGCGCGGCATCCTCCAGGCGGGCCATGAAGTCTTCCATGGTGCGCGGCCGGCTCCACGGCATGCCGTAGGACTCGGCCTCCTGTGACGCCATCACCCGCATGCGCAGCGCGCCCTTGGCACGCAGCTGCCGGTAGGCATCGATCAGGCGCTTGTCCATCATGTGGTTTTCATAGATGCCGGTGACGCCCATGCGGTGATAGGCCTGAAGCGCGCGCTGGGTGCCCGGCACCAGCAGCTCGTACTTCAGGAACGGGATCTGCAGCCACAGCTTGTTGGCGAAGGGATCGTTGCTGTAATAGTTCGTCACCGAGCCGAACATGCGCCCGGTCGGCTCACCATCCTTGCCCTTCTCGATCGTGACGTTGCTGATGCGCTCGGGTGTGGTCGCATCGATCTTCAGCAGCCGCAGCGCCGCCGAGTTGAACGCGATCGCGTTGGGCAGCGACGGCGCCCACGCCTGGATGACGACGGGGTGATCCAAGGTCGCGCGGTCGAGCACCGCGCGGCTCGGCAGTTCGCCTTCTTTCAGGTTCTTGTAGGATCGCGTGATGAAGTAATGCGCATCACCGACCGGCGTCGTCATGATCCACTCGCCCGCCGCCGTGTCTCGGGCGCGGGCGGCGATGCGGCTTACGATGTCGTCGTGGCTCGTCGCATCCTGGATGTCGACCAGCGGCTCCTGCAGGGAGCCGTAGTGCAGCAGATGGGGGTGCGTATCGATCAGGCCGGGCATGATGGTGGCGCCGCCGACATCGATCTCGCGCCGCTGCGGGCCGGCACGGTCACGCAACGTTGCCAGCGTGCCGACATCGGCGATCCTGCCGCGCTCGATCAGCACCGCCTGCGCCACCGAATCGGCCTGATCGAAAGTGTAGACGGGGCCCCCGGTCAGCAGGAGCGGAGCATCGTCACGGCGTTCACTCATGGCTATAACTTCCCGATTGCAGCGAAATCGACTATCGAGCCGCGGCCAGATGGTCGCCCTTGCGTCCCAGATAGGACGCTAGCACGTTCGGATCCGTCCTGATCTGCTCATAGCTTCCTTCCGCGATCTTGCGGCCGAAATTGAGCACGGCAATCCGCGACGCGACCGTGGCGATGAACTTCATCTTGTGTTCGATCACCAGGATCGACATGCCGCGTGCGGCGATCCGAAGAATATCGTCGGCGATCTCCGACGTCTCATGGGGGTTCATCCCGGCGGCGGGTTCGTCGATCAGCATGATGCGCGGATCACCTACGACCGCACGCGCCAGTTCGATCCGTCGTCGATCGGCATAAGGCAGCTCGCCGACGATGCGATCGGGCGTCGTCGCCAAGGCGGGCGCGACGAAGCGCAACGCCTCCATGGCTTTCTCGACAGCCTGCGCTTCGCGCGCCGCAACGGTCTGCGGCGTCAACAGCACCTGCCACCACGACGTCCGGTTTTGCCGGTAGGCGCCCACCAGCACGTTCTGGAGGACGGATTGTCCCAGTGCCAGGCGGATGTTCTGAAACGTGCGGGCGATGCCGAGTGTCGAGATCTCCCACGGTTTCAGGTCGAGCAGGTTGGCTCCCGAATCCGCCAGCCGGACGGTGCCGCCGCTGGCCCGAACCACGCCGGTGAGGAGGTTGAACAGCGTCGTCTTGCCGGAGCCGTTGGGGCCGATGACGCCCAGCACCTCGCCGGCCGCCAGCTGAAGGTCGATACCATCCAGCGCCCGAACGCCGCCGAACGACTTGGCGGCGCCGCGGATATCCAGAAGTGTGGCCGACGCGGTCATGGTGCCTCAGAACGACTCGAACCGGCGACGCGGGTCAGGCAACAGCCCCAGCGGCCGGTAGATGAGCAGGACAACCAGCATCGCGCCATACATCAGCAGCCGGTAGTCGCCGAGGAAGCGCAGCTTCTCCGGCGCGACCGAGAGAATGATCGCGCCGACGGTCACGCCGAACAGGTTGCCGATACCGCCCAGGATCACCGACGCCAGCACCTCGACGGAATGCAGCAATGTGAAATCGTCGGGCGAGATGAAGCCGATCTCATGGGCGAACAGCGAACCGGCCAGCCCGGCGAACATGCTGCCGAACGCCACGGTCAGGATCTTGAAACGCGGCACGTCGAGGCCGAAGCAGGACACGCCGATGGCGTCCTGGCGCAAAGCCGTCCACATGCGACCGATCCAGACTTTCTGATAATGCCGCGCCAGCACCAGGGAGCCGCACAGGGCAACGAGACAGAGATAGAAGAAGTTCGTCTCCGGAACCAGGCGAACGATGCCCAGATCGATCGGCATCTTGCTCGTATGTCCCAGCATGCTTACGGCTGGAATATTGGTGATGCCGTTGTTGCCCTGCGTCAGCCAGGTCAGATTGATGATGAGCTGTTGCACGATCAGGCCGAACCCGAGGGTGACGAGTGCGAAATAGTCGCCGCTGGTGCGCACCGAGAAGAAGCCGAGCAAGCCGCCCGTGGTCCAGCAGACGGTCATGGCAAAAAGGGTCGCCAGCCAGAACGGTGCCCCGGCCTGCGACAGCAGGGTCGAGGCATAGGCGCCGACGGCGAACAGTCCGGCATAGCCGAGGTTGACCAGGCCGATCTCGCCCAGATGCACGTTCAGTCCGATCGCCATGATGGCGAAGATCATCGCGATCGACAGGACGTGGATCCAATAACCGTCGTTGTGCAGGAAGATCGGCAGCAGGACGGCACCGATCGCACAGGCCGCGACGGCTGCCCGCGGATGCGCCTGCAGGATCGCCAGGCCGCGCCACGCTGCGTTTCGGCTGGCCGGCAGTGCGACGATCGTGAAGATACCCGCCACGATCGCGGCCAGCACCATACCCTCAGCCTTGCGCAGGAAGAGCGCCAGCAGAGCGAACCCTGCCAGGATGGACAGCATGACGAGGCCGGCTCTCAGCATGCCGGTCCGCGATGATGCAGGCACTGCGGCGACATTCATGGTGTACTCACACGCGCTCGGCGCTGAGACGGCCCAACAACCCATTCGGACGGGCGATCAGGATGGCGATGAGGACACCGAACACCGCCACGTCCTTGTAGGCGGAGCCGTCGGGGATGAAGCCCGCCGTCACCGCCTCGATGAGCCCGACCAGCACAGCGCCCAGAAGTGCGCCGTAGATGTTGCCCAGACCGCCGATCACGGCCGCGGTGAAACCCTTCACGGTCAGCAGCGTGCCCATGTCCGACTGCACGAGGTTGTAGTAGAGCGCATTCATCAGGCCGGCCAGCCCCGCCAACGCCGAGCCCAGCGCGAACAGCGCCACCGTCACCTTGAAGGTGGAAACCCCCAGCGATTGGGCCACCTCGCGATTATTCAGGATGCTGCGCATGGCACGACCGAATCGCGTGCGTTCCACGCAGTAGGCCAGCGCGAACATCACGATCACCGCGGTGCCGATGACGAAGATGTGCTTGTATTGAATGATGACCCCGCCGATCTCGATCAGGTCGGGCGGAATGATCGCCGGGAACGGCTGCGGATTGCGGCCGTTCGGATAGAAATTGAGGATGCTCTCGCGGATGATGAAACCGACACCGACCGAGCACAGCAGTCCGATGATCGGCGGCGCGGCGCGCAGCGGAAAGAACGCGACCCGGTAGAAAACGACACCGCTGAGCGCGGCGACGACAAGGCCGGCCGCCAGTGCCGCGAGCGTGGCCATCGCTGCGGGCGCGGAGAGCGCCGTGATATCCATGGCGCCGCCCGCCAGCAGGAACTGGAAGACCGCCAGTGATGCGAAGACTCCCAGGGTCGCGATGTCGCCGTGCGCCAGGTTGACGATGCCAATGACGCCAAAGAACAGGCTGATGCCGATCGCCACCAGCGCATAGACCGCCGACAACGCCAACGCATTCACCAGGTGCTGCAGGATAAGGTCCATCGATGTCCGTTCTGCGTTGTCGTGTGGTCGGAAGCCGGCGCGGTGCTACTTCGGCAGCGGCACCCAGTCGCCGCCCTTGAGCACGGCCATGTCGACATATTTGGGTTGCAGTACACCCCTGTCGTCGAAGCGACCGGGGCCGAAAATGGTCTTGGTGTCCTGAAGCTGGCGGATGCCGGCGACGACAGCCTTGCGGTCCGGGCCATGGCGGCGCAGCAGGTCGACGATGACCTGGCCGGCGGCATAACCGAACGGCCCGTACGCTTCGTGCGGCTCCTTGTAGCCAGCGGCAGCATAGCGCTTCGCATAGCCCGGCCCATCGGGCAGCCGGTCGAGAAATGGCAGGGATGTCACGACGATCGCCCCCTCGCCGGCTGGACCGGCGGCTTCGACGAACGTCGACGTCTGCCAGCCGGCGTGGCCGACAAAGGCGGTCTTCATGCCCAGTTGGCGCATCTGCCGCACCACCAGCGCCGCTTCCGTCGTCAGGCCGGCCAGATAGACCGCATCGGGCTTCAACTGCCGGATCTTGGTGAGGATCGCGGTGTAGTCGCGGTCGCCGACATTGTACCCCTCGACAGCGATAATCTTGCCGCCGCGCTTCTCGTACTCGGGCACGAAGCCCTCGGTGCCGGCATCGCCGAAGGCGTCGCGCGACTTCACGATGGCGATCGTCTTGAACTTCAGTCGGTCGATCAGGCTTTCCGCCAGGTGCGGCAGCAGGTAGCCGAACGGCGTGCTGACGCGCGCCATCTCGGGAACACCCTGCTGCGTCAAGGCATCCACGGACGCACCCGACACGAGATTGAGCAGGTTGCACTGCTTGAAGTAGGGAATCGTGGCCAACGCCACCGGACTGTTCCAGTGCGCCGACGTTGCGATCACATCGGGATCGTTGCACAGCTTCTGGATCGCCGCGACTCCGGTCGACGGCTTGGAGTCGTCGCTTTCGGAGATCAGCTCGAGCTTGAACGGCAATGCGTTCGCTGCGTTCGCCTCGCGGATCGCCAGATCCATGGAATTGCGCGTGCCGATGCCCATCGCCGTGTTGGGACCGGTCAAGGGTCCCACATACGCGACCTTCACAACCCGCTGCTGAGCGGATGCCGGCAGCAGCCCGGCGACAAGAATGACGGCCGACGAGACCACCGCGATCCGAAGTCCTCTACCCGTCCAATCCGTCATGTCTTCTCCCCCATGTAGGCGGACTCGATCTCGTCTTCGTGGAGAACCTGTCCGGTGTTTGATGTCAGGACGCCGTCGCTGACCGTGCCCGCGAGCACGACGGCACCGCGATCCAGAACGTAGAAGCGCTGCGCTACGGCGAGCGCCATATGCATGTTCTGCTCGACCAGCAGGATGGCGACACCGCGGCGGTTGACCTCGGCGATCGCCTCGAACACCTGCTCGACGACGATGGGTGCCAGGCCCATCGACGGCTCATCCAGCATGATCATCTTGGGCCGCGACATCAGCGCCCGTGCGATCGCCAGCATCTGCTGCTCGCCGCCGCTCAAGGTCCCGGCAGGCTGGTTGCGGCGCGACGCCAGCAGCGGGAACAGCGCGACGACCTGTTCCAGGGTCTGGGCAATGTCCGCGCGACTTCGGCAGTAACCACCCATCAGGAGGTTCTCGTGAACGGACATCGCCGGCAGGATACCGCGGCCCTCGAAGACGACGGCAAGTCCCAGCCGCACGCGGTCCTCGACGGCATGCACCGACAGGTCACGCCCTTCGAAGTGCGCCGCGCCACTGACCAGCGGACCGAGCCCCATGAGCGATCGGATCAGGGTCGACTTGCCGGCGCCATTGCTGCCCAGCAGGCATACGGCCTCGCCCGCCTCGACACGCAGATCGATGCCATGCAGCGCGTGGACCGGGCCGTAGCTCGCCGAGAATTTTTCGATGGTCAGCACGATCCCCGCCTCCCAACAGGTGTCGCACACACTTGCATCAAGCTTTTCGATTTAGGCCGAAGCTGCAAAACCTTGTCAAGTACCTTGACTATTAGTCATATCTCTTGCCGTACAGTACCCATGGTTGATGAGAAGCCGGGGCGTTTGCTGGACCGGACGAAACATTCGCGTTAGGAAACTCCGCATGGCTCGCGCACAGGTCCGCACCGGACACGTCTCGTCAAACGGCCCTGTCCGGCGTGGGAAACACGCCCTCGGTGTTGGAAAAAAAGGACCGGTCGGCCGCTCCCGCGATGACGGGAACACGCCGGCGGATGCTGAAATCAAGATCGGCAGCCGGCTCAAGCATGCCCGCCTGGTGCAGAAGCTGCGGCTTCGCGAACTCGCCGACCAGGTCGGCTGTTCGGAAAGCTTCATCTCGAAGCTTGAGAACGACAAGGTGCGCCCGTCGCTGTCGATGCTTCACAAGATCGTCGGCATCCTCGACATCAATATCGCGGTGCTGTTCTCAGATCCGCCGATGCAGTCACCGGTGCTGATCGTGCGCGCCGACAACCGCCCTATCATCCGCACCGACCCGCTCGCACGCGGGCCGGGCATTGCGCTCGAGCGTCTGGTGGCCGCCGCTCCCAGCGGGCTGATCGAAGCCAACATCCATTGCGTCGACCCGGGCGGCCATACCGACGGCGCGATCGACCACGTCGGCGAGGAAATCGGGTTCGTGCTCGAGGGCAAGCTCGAGCTGACGGTCGACGGCGTCGTCTACCCGCTCGATATCGGCGACTGCTTCTTCTTTCATTCCGACCTGAAGCACAGCTACCGCAACCCGGGCAAGGTGACGGCACGGGTGTTATGGGTGTGCACGCCACCCACGTTCTGACTTTAGGTTTGCTGGGTCAGCAATCGCTTGATGTGCACAAGAAGGGTCTCATAGGAATACGGTTTCTCCAGGAACGGCCCGTCGCTGCACACGTCCTCGGCATTCCTGGCCATCTGGTTGATCCCCGAGGTCAGGATTACCCGAACGCCGGGGTGCTTCTCACGGATCCACGTCGCCAAAGCAAAGCCGTTCATATCACCCGGCATGTTGACATCGGAGATCACGATTTCGATCGGCTCACCCGCCTTGAAAACGGCCTGCGCCTCGGCAGCACTTGAGGCTTCCAGCACCCGGTAGCCGCAGTCCCTCAGGTAGTCGGCGACCGGCATGCGCACGAGCACCTCGTCCTCGACGACCAGAACGGTCGACGGACGCTCGGCGCCGTTGCCAGGATGTCCGGAAGACTGGGTATCCGAAGACCCGCCCCTTCCATGCGGTGGCGTTACAGGAACAACCCGCAGCACGGCCCCCATGTCTGTTGCTCCTCCCCACCGGACGGACGCCGTCCGCGACTGCTCTATGACGTAAACTCCTGGGATGCCTGCGGGTTCCCATGGGATGGGACGTCGGGCGCCTCTGGACATGGCATGGGCGGTTGCCTATAAGCGTGCCCGCCAACCGGTGGCCTCGCCACCGTGCCGTGGCCCGGTGCATAGACGATGCCGGCGCTCGACGGGCCCAGGTAGCTCAGTTGGTAGAGCATGCGACTGAAAATCGCAGTGTCGGTGGTTCGATTCCGCCCCTGGGCACCATCGCTCTTTTCGCCCCAGAAACATCGCCCTCCCACGCTGCCGAAGAATGTCGGGAATGGCATTTCGCGTGGCGACGCGGCCTTCCGCCATGGCTGGCCTGCCCGAGGCGCGCTGCCGGCGCCTTTACAAGGCGGCCTGGGGACACGGACACTTTGAGCCAACGAAGCGCAGAGCCGGAGGAAAGTACGATGACCAAGCGGCCGATCTCGGCGGACTCCCATGTCACCGAACCGCCCAACTGCTTCATCGACCACATCGAACCGGCCTTCCGGGACCGCGCGCCGCGCATGGCACGCGACCCGGTGAAGGGCGACATGTATGTCGTTCCCGGCATGACCACGACGATCCCGGTCTCGCTGTCCTCCGGCGCCGGCCGGCCGGCCGAGGAACTGAGCACGATCGGCGCCCGCTTCGAGGAACTGCACCAGGGCGGCTGGGACGCCAAGGCGCGACTGGCCGACCAGGACCGCGATGGCGTCGCCGCCGAGCTGATCTATCCCTCGGTCGGCATGGTCCTCTGCAACCACGAGGATCTCGACTACAAGCGGGCCTGCATGGAGGCCTATAACCGCTGGCTGCAGGGGTTCTGCGAGGGCGCGCCGGGCCGCATCTTCGGGCTGGGCCAGACGGCGGTGCGTACGGTCAAGGAAGGCATCGAGGACCTGCGCAACATCAAGGCCATGGGCTTCAAGGGCGCCATGCTGCCGGGTTTCCCCGGCGAGGAAGACTATGACAGCCGCATCTACGACCCGTTCTGGGAGGCCGCCGTCGATCTGGGCCTGCCGCTGTCGTTCCACATCCTGACGTCGAAGACCGACGGCCTCGCCAAGCCGCGCGGCCCCAAGATCAACGCCTTCCTGTCGATCATCCGCGGCAACCAGGACATCCTGGGGATGCTGGTCTTCGCCGGCGTCTTCATGCGCCACCCCAAGCTCAAGGTGGTCTGCGCCGAGGCCGATGCCGGCTGGGCCCCTCACTACATGTATCGCATGGACCATGCGTACAAACGGCACCGGCACTGGCTGAAGGGCAACGAGCTGGAGAAGATGCCCAGCGACTATTTCCGCGAGAACATCTTCATGACGTTCCAGGACGACTTCACGGCGTTCCAGTTCGCCAACCACGTCAACCACGAGCGCCTGATGTGGGCCAGCGACTTCCCGCACAGCGACTCGACCTGGCCCGACAGCCAGAAGGTGATCGCCGAGCAGACCAGCCACCTCTCGGCCGACGTGCGCGACCGCATCCTCTACGACAACGTCGCGGAGCTGTACGGGATTTCGGTGCAGTAGCCATATCCCTTCTCTCCGCGCCGGCGGGGAGAGGGACTTTTCAGCCCTTGTCGTCGTCGCTGTCGCCCGGCCGTTCGTCGGTGGGCACGCGATAGCTTTCCTTCAGCCAGCGGCCCAGATCGATATCGCCGCAGCGCTTGGAACAGAACGGGCGGTGCGCCGGTTCGGCCGGCTTGCCGCAGATCGGGCACTTCGCGTTGCGCCCGACGACCCGCAAGGGTGGCCGATCGCTCAACCGTCCCTCCCGGCGCCGTCACGCGCATCGAGCGCCGCGGCGTGCGCCTCGTTGACCCGCTCGAAAGCCTCGATGGCCTGCGCCAGAGTCGGCCCGCGCCGCGCCCGCGTGAGCTCCATCAGGCCCAGCCGCGTCATGCCGACCACCTGGGTCGGTATCGGGTCGTCGGCCACGCGATCGGCCAGCAGGGCCTGTACGCGCGCACGCTCGGCCGGCGCGCGCATGTCGATGAAATCGACCACGACGATGCCGCCGATGTTGCGCAGCCGCAATTGACGCGCGATCTCCTCGGCGGCATCGAGATTGACATCCAGCGGCGTGCGCGGCCCCTGCCCCTGACGCATCCCGGCCGAACCGCTGTCGACGTCGATGGCGCACAGCGTGCGGCCGGGCTCAAACAGGACCTCGACGCCCGACGGCAGCACCACGTGCGGCTGCAATGCGGCCTCGATCTGGCCGGCAACATCATGGGTATCCAGAACGTCGCCGTTGGCGATCGTCACCCGCAGCTCGGCGCGATCCTCGAACAGGTCGAGCGTGCGGCGCACCTGCAGGGCCAATGTCCGATCATCGAGCGCGATCTCCGCCAGGCTGCCGCCGCGGTCGCGCACGGCCTTGAGCAGCGGGTGCGGCTCGGCCACCAGCACCACCGGCGGCCGCTGCGCCAGGGCCCGCGTGCGCAACCCCTCCCAGCGCACCAGCAGCGCCTGGCCTTCGCTCACGATCGTCTCGCGGATCGCGCCGGAAGCGGCCGTGCGCACCACCCAGCCGCCCTCCTCGGCGCCCACTTCCGCCACCGCCGCCAGCAGCCGCTCGCGGGCCGCGTCGTCGAGCACGCGGCGCGAGAGCTGCGTGCCGTCGGCGTAGGGATGGAACACCAGGTAGCGGCCGACCAGGCCGATATTCATCGTCAGCCGTGCGCCCTTGTCGTCGAGCGCATCGCGCGTGACCTGCACCAGGATCGGCAGCCCGGCCTGCGGCCGCTCGCCGTCGAAGCCGACCATGTCGGCGCGCCGCAGGAAGCCGGCCCGCGCCGCGCCGATATCGACGAATGCCGCATCCAGCTCAGGCACGAAGCGTTCGATGCGGCCCAGCACCAATGCCCCGGTCAGGTCGACGCGATCCTTGGTCGCCACCGCAACTTCGACCAGTCGTCCACCCGACAGCGACGCCAGCAGCGTGGCGCCCGGGGTTTCATGGCAGACCAGGCGATCGATGCTGGTCATGGCGTTGCCTCGCGCCACCACCCGGCGCCCTTCAGGAGGTTGACCGTCTCGTGCAGCGGCAGGCCCACGACATTGCTATACGAGCCCGACAGAAACGCCACGAACGCCGCGGCCCGGCCCTGGATGGCATAGCCGCCCGCCTTGCCGTTCCACTCGCCGCTCTCGATATAGGCATCGATTTCGGCCGCGCTCAGGCGCTTGAAGCGCACGACGCTGGCGACCAGGGCGTCCCGTCGCACATTGCCCGGGCCCATCACGCAGACGCCGCCCAGCACACGATGCCGCCGGCCCGACAGCAGTTCCAGGCAGCGCCGTGCTTCGGCTTCGGTACCGGCTTTCGGCAGGATGCGCCGGCCGCAGGCGACCACGGTGTCGGCACCGAGCACGATCTTGCCGGCATGGCGCGCGAACACCGCCGCCGCCTTGGCGCCCGCCAGTCGCTGCGCATGGTCCGTGGGCAGCTCGCGGCCCAATGGCGCTTCATCGAGATCGGCGGCGTCGACGGCATGCGGCTCCACACCGACCTGGCGCAGCAGTTCCAGGCGTCGCGGCGAAGCCGATGCCAGCACAAACGGATGGGCGGTCACTGTCGGCACGAGGGGTATGGCTACATGGATGGAACCGCCGGTTCAGCACCGCGGTCGCGTCAACATCACATTGGAAATTCAATGGGTGGCGAACATGGCGCCCGACATCGTTGAAGTCAAGGCGACCGGCCGGAATCAGACCTCGACGGCGCCGCTGGCGCCGAAGCGCTGACGCATGCGCTGGGACAGCATTTCGCGCACCTGCCGGTAGGCCTCCAGCCGGCGATTCCTGTCGTCCTCGCCTGTCGCGCTGGGATCGGGCGTCGGCCAGTACTCGACCGTTGTGGCGGCATCGCGCGTCAGTTCCAGTGCCGCATGATGCGCTTCGGGCGACAGGCTGATGATCACCTCGAACTCCGACGGGTCGATCTGCTCCAGCGTCTTGACGTGATGGCGGTGCAGATCGACGCCGACTTCATCAAGCACCGATACGGCGAAACCGTCGAGGTCGCCGGCCCGCACACCGGCTGAATCGAAATAGGCGCGCCGACCGTAGAGTCGTTTGGCCAACGCTTCGGCCATCGGCGAGCGTACGGAATTCAACGTGCAGGCGAACAGCACGCTCGACGGCAGTTCGCCTATCATGGCCCGCCGTCACGCACGCGCAAGCAGCGCACAGATCAGCGTAAAGAGCCGGCGCGCGGTGTCGAAATCAACCTCGATCTTGCCGGACAGCCGCTCGCGCAACACCTCGGAGCCTTCGTTGTGCAGCCCGCGGCGCCCCATGTCGAGCGCCTCGATCTGGGCCGGGCTGAGCTTCTTGATCGCCGCGTAGTAGCTTTCGCAGATCATGAAGTAGTCCTTCACGACCTTGCGAAACGGCGTCAGCGACAACACGATGTCGCGCAGCTTGCGCCCGCCTTCGTGACGGACGTCGAACAGCAGCCGGCTGTCCTGGATGGCCAGATGCAGACGATAGGGACCCTCGGCCCCGCTCAGACTGAAGCTGTTCTCTTCCAGCAGGTCGAAAATCGCCACCTGGCGCTCATGCTCGGCCTCGGGTGAGCGGGCCGCCATCGTGCCCTCGTCGAGCAGGATGTCGATGACGCGATCCCGGCGGGCGCCCGACATGGTTAGCGCGTCTGATTGGTACGGATGGCGACGGAGCGGGCATGCGCCGGCAGGCCCTCGGCGGTCGCCAAGGTCACCGCCGCCGGGCCCAGATGCGCCAGGGACGCGGCATCGCACGACACGATCGATGTGCGCTTCAGGAAGTCGCTGACACCCAGGCCCGACGAGAAGCGCGCCGTGCGCGACGTCGGCAGCACGTGGTTGGTGCCGGCGACGTAGTCGCCGACCGCTTCCGGCGTATGGCGGCCGACGAAGATCGCGCCGGCATGGCGGATGCGGCGCAACAGGGTTTCCGCCGGCCCCGGCTCCAGGCACAGCTCGACATGCTCGGCGGCGATGCGGTCGATGATGGGCGCGGCATCGACCAGCGACGGCACCAGGATCACCGCGCCGTTGTTGCGCCAGCTCAGCGCCGCCCGTTCGGCCGTGTCCAGCTGCTTCAGTTCGCCCACCACGGCCCGGCACACGGCGTCGGCGAACGCTGCATCGTCGCAGACCAGGATCGACTGGGCCGCTTCGTCATGTTCGGCCTGCGACAGCAGGTCGGCCGCGATCCACGACGGATCGTTATCGGCGTCGGCCACCACCAGGATTTCCGAGGGACCGGCGATCAGGTCGATGCCGACCTTGCCGAACACCAGCCGCTTGGCCGCGGCGACATAGGCATTCCCCGGCCCGACGATCTTGTCGACCGGCGCGATGCTCGCCGTGCCGTAGGCCAGCGCCGCCACCGCCTGGGCGCCACCGACGCGATAGATCTCGTCGACGCCGGCCACGCGCGCGGCGCACATCACCAGCGGGTTCAGCACACCGCCCGGCGTCGGCACCACCATGGCAAGGCGGCGCACGCCGGCCGCCTTGGCCGGCACGGCGTTCATCAGCACCGACGACGGATAGGCCGCCTTGCCGCCCGGCACGTAGAGGCCGACGGCATCCAGCGCCGTGAACCGCGCGCCCAGCCGCACGCCGGCGGCGTCGGTGAACTCGATGTCGGCCGGCAGCAGCTTGCGATGGTAGGCATCGATGCGCGCCGCCGCGAATTCGATCGCCGCCCGCTCCTGGCCCGACACCTGTGCCATCGCCTGGTCGATCGCGGCATCAGCCAGCCGCAACGTGTCGGCCGTCACCGAAATGCGATCGAACCGGTTGGTGTACTCGACGACCGCCGCATCGCCGCGACGGCGCACATCGGCCACAATATCGCGCACGACACCATCGACGTCGGCGCCGCTGTCGCGATCCTTGGCCAGGAACGCCGCGAAGGCAGTCTCGAAATCCGCCGCCCTGGCGTCGAGGCGCAGTGGTCCTGTGCCAGTCGATCCCATGTCACTCGGCATCGTCATGCCGCATCGGCGATGGCGTTGCGCGCCGCGGCGCGGAATCGCTCGATCCAGGCGCCGACCACTTCCGGCCGCGTCTTGAGCGCCGCCCGGTTGACGATGAAGCGCGACGAGACCTCGGCGATGCGCTCGATCTCCTTCAGGCCGTTTTCCGTCAGCGTGCGGCCGCTGGAGACCAGATCGACGATGCGATGGCACAGGCCCAGGGTCGGCGCCAGTTCCATGGCGCCGTTGAGCTTGATGCATTCGGCCTGGACGCCGCGGGCCGCGAAGTGGCGCTTGGTCAGCTCGGGGTACTTGGTGGCGATGCGGATATGGCTCCAACGTGCCGGGTCGTCGCTCGCGGCAAGATCGGCCGGTTCCGCCACCGACAGTCGGCAGCGCCCGATGCCGAGGTCGACCGGGGCATAGATCTCGCTGAAGTCGAACTCCAGCAGCACGTCGCTGCCGCAGATGCCCAGGTGCGCCGCGCCGAAGGCGACGAACGTGGCGACGTCGAAGGACCGCACGCGGATGATGTCGATGTCGGGCCGATTGGTCGCGAACCGCAGGGCGCGGGCGTTCTCGTCGTAGAACGACGGCTCCGGGTCGATCCCGGCGGCATGCAGCACCGGTGCGGACTCGGCCAGAATCCGGCCCTTGGGGAGGGCCAAAATCAGCTTGTCGCTGGCGCTATCGGTCCTGGGGGCGTCGCCGCCTCCCGCCACGTCGTTCACGGCACGTACTCCGGGAGAAAGGCTCCGGCAGGGTGGGCCGGTCGCCTACCACACTCAGCGGGCCGCGTCGATATCGGCGCCGGGGTGCGAGGGCCGCCACCTGGTGGGCCAGGGTTCACCCAAATCCTCCAAGTGGCACAACAACTTAGGGGATTCGATGCGCACCGTGCGATGGGCGGCAAAGCGCAGCAGCACCACCGTCTTGTCAGCCTCCGCCGCCTCGACCGCGACCGACAGCAGCCCCAGGATGCGGTCCGGTTCGCCCAGCGGCATGTCGACGTGGCGCACGGCGCTCACCTCGTGGAACACCAGGGCGCTGTGGGTACGCGACCACGACCCGTCGGCGTCTTCCGGCGCCTCCCAGCGGAACCGGTTGGCCACCAGCACCAGCCGCTTTTCGCTGGCGAACCAGCCGATGTCCTTGATGGCCACCAGCGCATCCTGCATGGCGGCGGAGATCACCTGCAGGTCATCGCCGTCGAAGGCGCTCAGCTTGAGCTTGTCTGCCATGGCGTTCCGTTTCAGCCCTTCACCCGCTCGATGTCGGCGCCGCACGCCGCCAACTTTTCCTCAAGACGCTCATAGCCGCGATCGAGATGGTAGACCCGGTGCAGCGTCGTGTCGCCCTTGGCCGCCAGCGCCGCGATGGCCAGCGACACCGACGCGCGCAGGTCGGTCGCCATCACCTCGGCGCCGCGCAGCTCCCTGACGCCGCGCACCATGGCCGAGGCGCCATGGATATTGATATTGGCACCCATGCGCATCAGTTCCGGCACGTGCATGAAGCGGTTCTCGAAGATCGTCTCGGTGATCATGGCCGCACCCTCGGCCCGGCACATCAGTGCCATCATCTGCGCCTGCAGGTCGGTCGGGAAACCGGGATAGGGTTCCGTCATCACGTCGACGCCATGCAGCGCCCCATTGCGGCGCGACACGCGAAAGCCGGCGTTGGTCGGCGTGCATTCGACGCCGGCCCCACGCAAGGTATCGATCGTCGACTCCAGCAGATCGATGCGGCCGCCGACCAGTTCGACGTCGCCCGCCGTCACCGCCACCGCCATGGCGAAGGTACCGGTCTCGATGCGGTCAGGGATCACCGCGTGCGTGGCGGCATGCAGCCGCTCCACGCCGTCGATACGCAGCGTCTCGGTGCCGACGCCGTGGATCTGCGCCCCCATCGCGATCAGGCAATGCGCCAGATCGGTGATCTCGGGTTCACGGGCGGCGTTGTCGAGCACCGTCGTGCCGCGCGCGATGGCAGCCGCCATCATCAGGTTCTCGGTGGCACCCACCGATACCTTGGGAAATACATACTTGGCGCCGCGCAGCCCTTGCGGCGCCGTGGCGACCATGTAGCCACCGTCGAGTTCGATCTTGGCGCCCAGCGCCTGCAGGCCGGCGATGTGCAGGTCGACCGGCCGCGTGCCGATGGCGCAGCCGCCCGGCAGCGATACGCGCGCCTGGCCGCAGCGCGCCAGCAGCGGCCCCAGCACCAGCACCGAGGCGCGCATCTTGCGCACGATGTCGTAAGGCGCCGTGGTCGAGGTGATCTCGGCCGCCTTCAAGGTCAGGGTCTTGGCGTGGCGGTGGCCGTTCTCGCCGGCCGCCGACGACACCTCGACACCGTGCTGCTGCAGCAGCGCGATCATGGTGCTGATGTCGGCCAGCCGCGGCACGTTGTTCAGGACCAGCGGCTGGTCGCTCAGCAAGGCGGCTGCCATCAGGGGCAGCGACGCATTCTTCGATCCGGAGATCTGGATGGCGCCCTGCAACGAGACGCCACCCCGCACGCGAATACGATCCATTGCCGGCCCCTCAGATCCGCGGCAGCGTCACGCCACGCTGCCCCTGGTACTTGCCGGCCTTGTCCCGGTACGACGTTTCGCAGGGCTGGTCGCCTTGCAGGAAGAGAAACTGACAGGCGCCTTCGTTGGCGTAGATCTTGGCCGGCAACGGCGTGGTGTTGGAGAACTCCAGAGTCACGTGACCTTCCCACTCCGGTTCCAGGGGGGTGACATTGACGATGATGCCGCAACGCGCGTAGGTCGACTTACCGACGCAGATCACCAGCACATCGCGCGGGATGCGGAAATACTCGACCGTGCTCGCCAGCGCAAAGCTGTTGGGCGGAATGATGCACACGTCGGTCTGGCGATCGACGAAGCTGTTGGCACTGAATTCCTTGGGATCGACCACGGCGCTGTTGACGTTGGTGAAGATCTTGAACTGGTCGCCCACGCGCGCATCGTAGCCATAGGACGAGACGCCGTAGGAAATGACGCCTTCGCGCTTCTGGGCGTCCACGTAGGGCTCGATCATGCCCTGTTCGAGCGCCATCTTGCGGATCCAGCGATCCGACATGATCGCCATGCCACACCTCATGGGCGCCGCGTGAGGGGGTAAGGTGGCGGCGCGCCGCCGGTTGTAACCCTGCCGTCAGCAGGGCTCAACCGCCTCCCTCGCTCTTCGGCGGCTTGTCCCCGCTTTCCGACACCGGCGTGCCTGCCTTGGCCCGCGCCTGCTCTTTGCGCCGGCGCAGATTGTCGCGCAGCGCCTGGGCCAGGCGCGCATCGCGCTCGCTGCGTCCGGCCGCTTGATCGGGCGGCTGCGGCTTGCCTTTGTCCTGCATAACAGATTGACTTGTAAGGCTTTTTCAGCAGGCTTCAAGCCTGCCGTTTAGTCTCGGAGACGCCCTTGTCCACCCTGCGCACCCCCGACGACCGCTTCGCCGACCTGCCCGGCTTCGCCTACGCCCCGCGTTATGTGGACGATCTCGGCGATCCTTTCACCGGACTGCGTTTGCACTATCTCGACGAGGGCCCGCCTGGCGCGCCGACTACGTTCCTGTGCCTGCACGGACAGCCGACGTGGAGCTACCTGTACCGGCACATGATTCCGGTGTTCACCGCGGCCGGCCATCGTGTCGTGGCGCCGGACCTCATCGGCTTCGGCCGCTCCGACAAGCCGACCGATGAGACCGTCTACACCTTTACGTTCCACCGCACGGTCCTGCTGCGCCTCATCGAACGCTTGGACCTGCGCAACATCTGCCTGGTGTGCCAGGACTGGGGTGGCCTGCTGGGTCTGACCCTGCCGATGGACCAGCCCGACCGCTTCACGCGGCTGCTGGTGATGAACACCATGCTGGCCACCGGCGACGCGCCGCTGGGCGAAGCCTTCCTGGCCTGGCGCGCCTTCAACAACCGGTCGCCGGACATGGCGATCGGCGACCTGCTCAAGCGCGCCTGTCCGCATCTGAGCGCGGCCGAGGCCGCCGCCTACGACGCGCCCTTCCCCGACGCCCGATACAAGGCCGGTGTACGCCGCTTCCCCAACCTCGTCTGCGACCGCCCTGACGCTGACGGCGCCGCGTTGTCGCGCCGGGCGCGCGACTGGTGGCGCCACGACTGGCGCGGCCAAAGCTTCATGGCGGTGGGCATGAAGGACCCGGTTCTCGGGCCACCCGTGATGGCCGACCTGCGCGCCCATATCCGCAACTGCCCGCCGCCGTTCGAAGTCGCCGACGGCGGCCACTTCGTGCAGGAATGGGGCGCACCGATCGCTCAGGCGGCGCTGGAGGCGTTCAGTCTGAACTAACCCGTCATCCCGGGATCTCCTCGTAATGGCGCACTGCGTCGCTCGCAGGAGATCCCTCGCTGCGCTCGGGATGACAGCACTTACAACTTCCGCAGCATCACCTCCTCAACCAGGTGACTTTCGCCCTTGCGCAGGATGAGGTCGGCACGCTGGCGGGTGGGCAGGATGTTCTCGCGCAGGTTCACCAGGTTGATGCGGGTCCAGATCGAGGTCGCGGTGGCGACGGCCTCTTCCTCGGTCAGCGAGGCGTATTTGTGGAAGTGCGAACGCGGATCGCGGAACGTGGTCTGGCGCAACGTCATGAAACGGTCGACGTACCAGCGCTGCAGGATCGCTTCGTCGGCATCGACGTAGATCGAGAAGTCAAAGAAGTCCGAGACGAAAGGAATCGCCTTGCCGTCGCGCGGCAGGCGCGCCGGCTGCAGCACGTTCAGGCCTTCGAAGATCAGGATGTCGGGCTGGTCGACCACGACGTGTTCTCCCGGCATCACGTCGTAGAACAGGTGCGAATAGACCGGCGCCGCGACATGGCGCTTGCCCGCCTTCACGTCGTGCAGGAAGCGGCGCATCGTCGGCAGGTCATAGCTTTCGGGAAAGCCCTTGCGCTCCATCAGGCGCTCGCGCTCCAGCACCGACTTGGGGAACAGGAACCCGTCTGTCGTCACCAGGTCGACCTTGGGCATGTCGGGCCAGGCCGCCAGCAGCGCCTGCAGCACGCGGGCCGTCGTCGATTTGCCGACCGCGACGGAGCCCGCGATACCGATGATGTACGGCATCTTGCCGTCGCTGGTGCCCAGGAAACGGCTGCGGCCGTGGAACAGTTCCTGGCTCGCCGCCACATGCAGCGCCAGCAGGCGCGACAGCGGCAGGTAGATGTCGTCGACTTCCGTCAAATCGAGCCGGTCGTTGAGCGAGCGCATTCTGGCGATCTCGCCTGATGTCACCGTATCGGGCGTGTTCTCGCGTAGCGCCGCCCATTCGGTCCTTGAAAAGTGGCGGTAGGGCGATAGCGATTCGCTCTCGGTGTCGTCGGGTGTTGCCGTGGTCGCGGGGCGCACGGCGCGCTTGAGGGCATGGCGCTCTTTGGTCATGCGCCATCCTATGCATAGGCCCACCGCCGGGACCAGTGGTCAGAAGGTTGCCGACGCCCGGACGGCCAGGCGAAATAGATGCGTCAGCGCTCTGCCAGCGCCGGATCGGACAACAGGAGATATCCATGGCAAGCTTTGCCGCATCCTGGCAGCGGATCGCCGACTGGCTCACGCGTCGGCGCGCCGAGCTGCGACTCGCCACGCGCATCACCGTCGCCGGCATCATCACCTTCGCGCTCGCCACCGCGCTGGGGCTCTCCCAGGGCTATTGGGCCGTGCTGACCTCGGTGATCGTCATGCAAGCCAGCGTCGGCGGCTCGCTCAAGGCCACGCTGGACCGGCTGATCGGCACGTTGAGCGGCGGCGCCTACGGCGCTGTCGTCGCCACGCTGATACCGCACACGCAACCCCTTACCGTCGGCCTGGCGCTCGTCGCTGCGCTGGCCCCGCTCGCCGTGTTGTCGGCACTGAGCGCCGCTTTCCGCGTGGCACCGGTCACCGCCATCATCGTGCTGCTGGGCACGACCAGCCAGCACGCCAGCCCGATCGACTCAGCGCTCAGCCGCGTGCTGGAGATCGGGCTGGGCAGCGTCGTCGGGTTGATCGTGGCATTGCTCGTCGTGCCGGCACGGGCACATGGCGTGCTCACGACGGCGGCCGGCCGCGCGTTGGGCCAACTGGCCGATGTCCTACCGGCGCTGCTGGCCGGCCTGACCGGCACCGATAACCGGCAAGCCATCCAGGTGCTGCTGGACAAGATCCGGTCGGCGATGATCCAGCTGGAAACCGCCACCGACGAAGCCCGTCGCGAGCGGCGAAGCCACCTCACCGACGCGCCCGATCCGGAGCCGTTCCTGCGCACTGTGCTGCGCCTGCGCCACGACCTGATCATCATCCACCGCGCCACGGTCGATCCCCTGCCCGAGCCGATCCGCACGCGGCTCGCGCCGGCCCTGGCGCAGGTTTCGAAAACGGCCGCATCATTCCTGCGTGAGACCGGCCTGGCGCTGGCCGATCGCCGCCCGGCGCCCGATCTCGCGCCGGTGGAGGCGGCCATCGGCGCCTACGCCAGCGAAATTCAGGCGCTGCGCCGCGACGGGATGACCCGTGCCCTGCCGGTCGACGACATTGGCCAACTCTACGCGTTCAGCTTCGCGCTGGATCAATTGCGGCAAAACCTCAAGGACATGGCCGGCCGCACGACGGAGTCGGCACAGGCCGTCGGCGCCGCATCCCGTGCGGCAGGCACCGGGTGACGTCATCGCCGGTTCAGTCCAACCTGCAGCCCATGACGCTGGTCTCCGGTCGCCCCGCGGCCGGCTGCGGAGGGTGCATGGACAAAGCCGAGACACCGTGGCGATGGCCCGGCGCCTGGATGGCCCGCCGGCAAGCCGAACTGCGGCTGGCCATCCGCATCACCGTCGCCGGCGTGGTTGCCTTCGCGGTCGCGCATCTCCTGGGCCTGCCGCAAGGCTACTGGGCCGTGTTCACCGCCGTGATCGTCATGCAAACCAGCGTCGGCGGATCCTTGAAGGCAGCCATGGACCAATTGCTCGGCGCGCTGGCTGGTGGCGCCTACGGCGCCGCCGTCGCTTCGGTGATCCCGCATACGCAGATCGCCGCCGTGGGTGTCGCACTGGCCGTCGCTTTGGCACCGCTGGCGTTGCTGGCGGCGCTGCGGGTCAGTTTTCGCGTCGCACCCATCACAGCCATCATCGTACTGCTGGGCTCGACCAGCCTGCACACCAGCCCGATCGAGGCGGCGCTGGAGCGTGCCCTGGAAGTCGCGCTCGGCGGCATCGTGGGGATCGTCGTGTCGCTGCTGGTGATGCCGGCGCGGGCCCATGGCGTACTCGCCGCCGCCGCCGCCCGGACGCTGGAGCGACTCGCCTCGCTGCTGCGCACCCTGCTGGCTGGCCTAACCGAAAAAGCCGACCAGACCGAGATCCAGCAACAACTAGACGGCATCCGAACCGCGCTGAGCCAGGTCGAGGCAGCCCTCGAGGAAGCGCGTCGCGAGCGCCGCAGTCACCTGACCGACGAACCCGACCCCGAGCCTTTCCTGCGGACCCTGCTGCGGCTACGGCACGATCTGGTCATGATCCGACGGACCGCGACCGAACCGATGCCCGCGTCGGTGGCCGTCCGGCTGGCGCCCGCCTTGGCGCATGCCTCCGCGACCGCCAGCAGCTTCATGACAGGCGCGGCCGAGGCCCTGGCCGCGCGGGCGAAGCCACCGTCGCTGGACGACGTCAATGCAGCGTTCGGCCAGTACACCACCGATCTGGTGGCCATGCGTGACGAAGGGCTGATCCGCGCCCTGCCGGTCGAGGCCGTCGGCCGGCTCTATGCGTTCAGCTTCGCGCTGGAGCAACTGCGGCAGAACTTCAAGGACATGGCCGGCCGCACCGAGGAGTCGGCACGGCGGGATGCCTAGCAATCGAAGAACACCGTCTCGTTCGCACCCTGCATGACGATGTCCCAACGGTATTCGGCAGCACCATTGGCGCGTTGCGCCACCAGCGTGGCGCGTCGTGCCGGCTCCTCGATCAGGCTCAGCACAGGATCGGCAGCATTGGCGGTGGCCTCGTCGGCGAAATAGATGCGCGTGTAGAGATGGCGCAGCATGCCGCGCATGAACAGCGCCACCACGATGTGCGGCGCCTGCAGGCTGTTGCCGGGGCCGGGCACGGCGCCCGGCTTGACGGTCACGAACCGGAACGTGCCGTCCTTGTTCGTGGCGATGCGCCCGAAGCCCTTGAAACCGGCATCCCGCGGCTTGTCCTGGGTATCCTCGGCATGTGCGTAGCGGCCGTGCGCGTCAGCCTGCCAGACTTCCAGCATGGCGTCGGGAATCGGCGCCCCATCGGCATCCAGCACGCGGCCGGTGATGGTGATCCGTTCGCCGGCCGTTGCGTCCTTGGCCAGGTCGACCGTGTTGAGCCACGTCAGCCCCATCGAGAAGTATGGACCCACCGTCTGCGACGGCGTCGGCACGAGTTTCGCCATCTCACGCCTCCATCGGCGTGGCGTCGCGGCCGCGCAGCACGATGTCGAAGCGATAGCCCAGCGCAAACACCGGCACCGTGGTCTCGATATCGAAGCTGCAGATCATGCGCTCGCGTGCCGCCGCATCCGTGACGCAGTTGAAGATCGGATCGAGCGGCATCAGCGGATCGCCGGGGAAATACATCTGCGTCACCAGTCGGGTCATGAAGCTCGGACCAAACAGCGAGAAATGCAGGTGCTGCGGCCGCCAGGCGTTGTAGTGGTTGGGCCAGGGATAGGCGCCGGGCTTGATCGTGGTGAACGTATAGCGGCCCTCGTCATCGGTGATGGTGCGGCCGGCGCCGGTGAAATTGGGATCCAGCGGCGCATCGTGCTGATCGTTGTCGTGGCGATAGCGACCGGTAGCATTGCACTGCCAGAGTTCGACCAGCGTGCGCGGCACCGGCCGGCCGTCGCCGTCCAGCACGCGGCCGCCGACGATGATGCGCTCGCCGATCGGCGGCCCGTCGTGACCCTTGGTCAGGTCGTTGTCGTCCGGTCCCACGCGGTCATGGCCGAAGACCGGTCCCGTCACCTCGCCCAGCGTATGCGGCATCAGCACCAGCTTCTTGCCCGGCGCGCGCTTCACCGACGAGGCATAGGCCGGATGAAGATATTCCGGCTGCGTGCCCGGCGTGATTCGTCGATAACCGACCACGTCCATCTGTTCCTCCAAAATGCCCGTGAGCGCACCTAATCGCGTGTGCGGTCAACGGTCAATCCCGCAGGCACGCCCTGCCCGAAAGCGCTTGGCCAGGATCCCGACGGGGCGTCCAATATCCGACCACGGCAAAAACGAAAGGAAGCGCTGATGGACAGGCTCAAGGGCAAGGTGGCTTTCATCACCGGCGCGGCCGGCGGAATCGGACGTGCCATTTGCGCGCGCTATATCGAGGAAGGCGCATCCATCGCAGCCGTCGACATCCTGGCTGACGGCGTGCAGGAGTCCCTCGCGGCGGCGGCGGCCGGCGAGCGCGGCCTGGCGCTCGCCTGCGACATTACCGACGCCGACAGCGTGCGCGCGGCCGTGGCCAAGACGGTGGCGCGGTTCGGCCGGCTGAACGTGCTGTGCAATCTTGCCGGCGGCTCTAGCGCGGCCGATGCCCGTGTCACCGACGCACCGGACGAGGAATTCTGGCGCGTGATCAAGCTCGATCTCTACGGCACGTTCCTGTGCTGCAAGCACGCCATTCCCGAGATGATCAAGGCCGGCGGTGGTTCGGTCATCAACACGTCCTCCATGGTCGCGTTGATGGCGTTGCCGGGGCGCGATTGCTATACCGCCGCCAAGGGCGGCGTCGCGTCCCTCACCCGCTCGATGGCGACCGAGTATGCGGCCGACAAGGTCCGCGTGAATGCCATCGCGCCCGGGCTGGTACTGACGCCCCGCATCGCGCGCCTGCTGGACGATCGACCGGAGCTGCGTGGGTTGGCCGACACGCACCTGCTGGGACCCTGCCAGCCGCTCGACATCGCCGAGATGGCCGTCTACCTGGGCTCCGACGAAGCGCGCGTGACCACGGGACAGGTTCTGTCGGTCGACAGCGGCGTCACCATTCATTGAGAGTGAGTCATGACCATCAAGACAGTCGCCGTCATCGGCGTCGGCGCCATGGGCAATCCCATGGCGCGCCGCATCCATGGCGCGGGCTACGCGCTCACCGTGTGCGACACGAGTGAGAAGGCGCTGGCGCCCTTCGTCGACCTGGGTGTCCGCACGACACGGCGTGCTGCCGATTGCGCCGGCTGTGACGTCGTGATCATTCTGGTCGCGACACCCGATCAGGCGCGCCAGGTGGCACTGGGCGACAACGGCTTGCGCGCCGGATTGTCCGGCACGCCACCGACACTGGTGGTCATGGGCACGGTGGCGCCCGCCACGATGCATGAGTTGCAACGCGAATTGGAGCCGCTCGGAGTCCATGTGGTCGATGCACCGGTCAGCGGCGGCCTGGTCAAGGCACGTGACGGAACGCTGGCGATCATGATGGGTGGCCGTTCGGAGGACATCGACGCGATGCAGCCCCTCATGGCCAGCATGGGCAAGAGTGTGTTTCGCTGCGGCGCCCTGGGCGCCGGCCAGGCGACCAAGATCGTGAACAACGCCATGGGCATCGCCAGCATCATGATCGCAGCCGAAGCCTACCGCATCGGCCTCGACAACGGGCTTCGGCTGGAGGATGCGGTGCCGGTGTTCGAGGCCAGCAGCGGGCGCAACTTCTTCTCGCGCAACGCGCGGGATGCCAGCGAAGCCTATGCCGCCTGGGCCCCGACACGGGATGATTTCAACTCCCTGCAAGCAATCATGCGCAAGGACTTCGACCTGGCGCTGGCGATCGGCGGCGATGCGGCATCGCTGCCCGTCATGCGGGCGTTGCGCGCGATGCTTGACGGCATCGGCCAGGAGACGTTCGAAACCTGGCGCGCGGTGGCGCGCGCCGGCATGCCGTAGGCCCGTCTGTCCATCAGGTTGCCGTCAGCGCGGCGTTCGCATATCACGCGCCTCGCGGCGGTCATCGCGCCGGTCCTTGTCGGAGGGGAAATTGCGTCTGCGCGTCAAAGCCTGGTTGTCCATCGTCGTTGCCGGCCTTGCCGCAACCCTGCCCGCCGGTCCGACGCCAGCCCAGACCACCGCCAGCACCAGCAAGAACACCGGCGCGCCGCGCACCATCATCGTACTGGATGCGTCGGGCAGCATGCTGGCGCCGGTCGGCGGCCGGCCCAAGATCGAGGTCGCGCGCGATGCGCTGGGCGATCTGCTGAAGGGCTGGGATTCCAAGGTCGAGGTCGGGCTGATGGCCTACGGCCATCGGCGCAAGGGCGATTGCGCCGACATCGAAGTGCTGTCGCCCGCCGGCAAGGTCGATGCCAGCCGGCTGATGGGCATCGTCGGCGGCATACACCCCAAAGGCATGACGCCACTCTCGGAAGCGGTGAAGCAGGCGGCGCAGTCGCTGAGCTTCACCGAGCAAGCCGCCACGGTGATCCTGATCAGCGACGGCATCGAGACCTGCAAGGCCGATCCCTGCGCCATGGGCGCCGAGTTGAAGAAGCTCGGCGTGGATTTCCGCACCCATGTCATCGGCTTCGACGTCCAGCGCCGGGACGAAGGTGGCTTGCGCTGCCTCGCCAACGCGACCGGCGGCAAGTACTTCAGCGCCAAGGACGCCGGCGCCCTGCGCGAGGCGCTCAAGGAAGCCGGCCGCGAGGCGGCGGCACCACCGCCGGCACCGACGCCCAACCCCATGGCGGGCGCCCCCAAGGCGCCACTGCCCAAGGCAACGCTGAAGGGGCCGACGTCGGTCACCGCCGGTGACTCTCTCACCGTGGACTGGACCGGTCCCAACGCCAAGGGCGACCACATCGCCTTCGTTCCACCGGGCACCGAGGGCACCAGCGGCAACATGACCGAAACGGCGGCGGGTAATCCGGCGCCGATGCGCGCGCCCGACAAACCCGGTCGCTACGACATCGTCTATGGCAATGCCGAGGGCAAGGTCCTGGCCCGCCAATCCATCGACGTGACGCCGGCAATGGCCACGCTCGAGGCCGTCGAGACAATCACGTTGGGCGGCACGGTCGATGTCGGCTGGACCGGTCCCAACGGCAATGGTGACTTCATCACCGTCGTGCCGCCCGACGCCGGCAAAAGCGTGTACCGTGACTACGCCCACACGCGCGACGGCAACCCGGCCAAGGTCCGCGTTCCCGACAAGGCAGGTACCTACGAGATCCGCTACGTCACCGGTGACTCCGATCAGGTGCTGGCGCGGCGCACCGTGGTGGCTTTGCCGACCCAGGTCGATCTGCAGGCCGTCGACAGCGCACCGGCCGGCAGCCGCATCAAGGTGAAGTGGACCGGCCCCAACAACGCCGGCGATTTCATCACGGTGGTGAAGCCCGGGGATGCCAAGACCGCCTACACGGACTATTTCAATGCCAAGGGCGCCGACTCCGACGAGCAGACCCTGAAGCTGCCGGGGCGGCCCGGCACCTACGAACTGCGCTACGTGACCGGCCAGAGCAACGAGGTCCTGGCCCGCAAGACAATCACGGTTGTCGCCACGGCCGCGACGCTGAGCGCGCCCGATTCGGCGCCGGCCGGCGCCCGCGTGGCGATCCAGTGGACCGGCCCCAACAACGATGGGGATTTCATCACCGTCGTGCGTGCTGACCAGGAGCGGTCCGCGTATGGCGAGTATTTCAACACCAAGAGCACCGAGCCCGACGACGGCAAGCTGATCGTGCCGGCCCGGCCGGGCACGTACGAACTGCGCTATGTCGGCGCCGACAACCAGATCCTGGCCCGACGCGCGATCACGACGACGCCCCTGGAAATCACGTTGGAGGCACCCGACACCGTCCGCGCCGGCAAGTCGTTTGACGTGAAATGGACCGGTCCGCGAATCCCGGGCAACTTCCTGACCGTCGTCACCGCGGACCGCGATCCGGATGCCTACGACGAGACCGCCGCTGTCGACGGTGATGATGAAGTGCAGATCCGTGCGCCGGAGGAGCCCGGCAAATACGAACTGCGCTACGTCGTGCCGTCGACGAAGAAGGTACTCGCCAAGAAGACGATCGTGGTGAAGTAGTATCTTCACCTCTCCCGCAAGCGGGAGAGGTCGACGAGCGCGTAGCGCTCGTCGGGTGAGGGACAACACACGAAGCGCCGCATCCTTGTCCCCTCCCTCCCTCTCCCGCTCGCGGGAGAGGGGATTCACGCAACCTTGACTTCCGCCGCGACCGATGCCGGCACGCGCACCGGCATGTCGAGCAGCATCTGGGCGAAGGCCTTCGCCAGCGGATCGGCCTTGATCGAGGCCATGCCGCCGCCGCCCAGCGCCTCGCGCAGCAGGAAGTTGAAGCCGCCGATGCCGGGCAGGCGCCAGCGCGTGACCTTGCCCTTGATGCGGTGCGCGAACCATTGCGCCACGGCTTCTTCCGTGACCTCGGCGTCCAGGATCGCGGCGTACGCGGGCTTGCGGGCGAAGATGCCAATATTGGCGTTGTCGCCCTTGTCGCCGGAGCGGCCGTAGGCCAGCGCCACCAGCGGCACGGTTTCGCTCGCCGCGTTGGGACCCGCCGATGGCAGCTTCGGCGCCGCCGGTGCCTCGGTCGGCAACAGGCCGGCATGGAAGCCGCCAGCAGGCGCGGCGGGCTCGACTGCAATGCTGCGACCGTCGATGTCGACCGTCACCGGCACCATCGCCTTGGGCACCAGGCAAGAGAACATGCGGATCACCGGTGACGGCGCCACCCGGCCGGCACCGAACGATCCCGACATCCCCACCACGCCGCCGGTCGCCATGGGCGCGATCTCGCGGCCCAGCAGGCTCAACGCTTCCTTCTGGTCGTGGCGCGCCGCGATCTTCACCACCACCTCGCGCGCATCGATCGCACGGCTGTGCGGTCCGTAGGTGTCCTCGCCGCCGATCACCTCGATGCTCACCTCGCGGTAGTCGCCGAGGTTCTTCTCGCGGAACATGCGGCGCGTCTTCTTGACGATCATCTCGGCGCTGTGGCGGCCCTTGGCCACCGCATCGATGCCGCTCAGCATGAAGACCGAGGCGAACTTGTAGCCATCGGGCCACGTCGTCGACACCTTGTAGCTGTCGGTCGGCGGCCGACCCTTCACGCCCGAGATCCGCACCTTGTCCTTGCCGACCTGCTCGTAGCGTGCGTTGGTGAAGTCGCAGGCGACGTCAGGCACCATGTAGGCGCGCGGATCACCGATCTCGTACAGCATCTGCTCGGCGACCGTGGCTGTCGTGATCAGGCCGCCGGTGCCGTCGGGCTTGGACAGCACGAAGCTGCCATCCTCGGACACCTCCGCGATGGGAAAGCCCATGTTGTCGTAGTCCGGCACCAGACGCCAATCGGTGAAATTGCCGCCGTTGCACTGGGCGCCGCATTCCAGGATGTGGCCGGCCAAGGTGCCTGCCGCCAGCCGGTCGAAATCCTCCATCGTCCAGCCGAACGCGTAAATCAGCGGCCCCAAGGTCACGGCGGAGTCGACGCAACGCCCGGTGATCACCACGTCGGCGCCCTCGGCCAGCGCGCGGGCGATGGGAAAGCCGCCGAGATAGGCATTCATGCTGGTGATCTTCGCCGGCAGCGGTGCTGTGCCGTCCATCTCCGTCACGCCGGCATCGCGGAACGTTTGAGCCTGCGGCATCAATTCGTCGCCCAGCACCAGCGCCACTTTCAGTGTGACGCCCGCCTGCTCGCAGGCCTTGAGCACCGCATCGCGGCAGGCCTGCGGGTTCACGCCACCGGCATTGGTGATGACCTTGATCTTTTTGTCGGCGATCTCGCGCGCCAGCGGCGCTATGACGGCGGTCGCGAAATCGGTGGCGTAGCCCGCCTGTGGATTGCGCATCTTCTGCGCCGCCATGATCGACATGGTGACTTCGGCCAGATAGTCGCTGACCAGGTAATCGATGTTGCCATGGCGCACGAGCTGGATGGCCGCCGTCTCCGTGTCGCCCCAGAACCCCGAGCTGCCGCCGATGCGCACCGTCTTCTTCGCCATGCTCATTACCTCCCGAGAAGATCTCCTCTCCCGCTTGCGGGAGAGGAAGGGGCCCATCGTGCCCAGTACGATGGGAAGGTGAGGGCCCAAAGACTCGGCGCCTCGTGTGTAGGCCCTCACCCGGCGCGAAGACGCGCCGACCTCTCCCGCTTGCGGGAGAGGTGAAATCACCCGCGTTTGCGGTTGATGAACGCCGTCATTTTCTCGGTGTGCTCACCCGTCGTCACCGACTGCGCGAACGAGTCGATGCCGGCCTGGATGGCGTCCGACAGCGGCAGTTCCTCCCAGCGCCGCATCAGCGCCTTCTGGGCGCGGATCGCCTTGGGCGTGCCATCGAGGATCGCCTCGACGCAGCGGTCGACCGCGGCGGTGATCTCCGACGTCTTGGCGACCTCCTCCAGGAAGCCCCAGGCCTCCGCCTTGCGCGCACCGATGTTCTCCGCCGCCATCAACAGCCACGATGTGCGGCCCCAGCCGATCAGGCGCGGCAGCAGCGCCGCTTCGATCACCGAGGGAATGCCGACCCGGACCTCGGGCATGCCGAAGGCGGCGCTCTCGGTCGCGATGCGGATGTCGCAGGCAGCCGCCACCTCCAGGCCGGCGCCCAGGGTGTAGCCCTCGAGCCGGGCGATCACCGGCACCGGGCAATCGCGGATCGCCTGGCAGAGCTGGTGGATGTGGGTGATGAAGGCACGGCCCTCGTCGGCCGTCTTGAGGGCAGCCATGTGCTTGATGTCGGCGCCGCCGATGAAGGCCTTCCCGCCGGCACCGCTGAACACAACGACGCGCACCTGCTCGTCGCGCGAGAGCTCTTCGAAGGCCTTGATCAGGTCGGCGAGTGCCGGCGGATTCACCACGTTGAGGCGCCGCGTGTTGTCGAACACCACATGGGCCACGGTGCCGCCCTTGCGGGCCTCACGGATGATTTCGACCTTGTGCTCTGCCACCACCGGACTCCTTGGGTATCCGCAGGGCGAAAATCGACTTGGCTTCCGTCCCCACACCTTTTCCCGTAATACAGCGTGAACGTCTGTTCACAAGAGGATTTGTCGTGCCGGACACGCTGCTGGCCCCGGACCGTGGTGGCTACAAGCTTTATGACCCGAGCGACCCGTTCGAAGACTATGTCGGGCCGATCTACTATCGCCGGCAGGACGACGGCATCCATTGCGTCATGCCGACCGAAGAGCGCCACGCCAACGGTGGCGGCGTCCTGCACGGCGGCGTGCTGCTGACCTTCGCCGACTATGCGCTGTGCTCGGCTGCCGGCTACGCCGCCTCGGGCGGCAAGATGCCGGGCAGTTTCGCCATGACGCTGAGCCTCACGGTGCAGTTCCTCGCCGGCGGCCAGATCGGCCAGACCATCGAGTCGCTGGGCGAGGCGACGCAGGTCACCGGACGCCTCGCCTTCGTACGCGGCTCGGTCATCCAGCAAGGACGCCGGCTCGCGACCTACAGCGGCGTCTGCCGCCACGTGGCGCGCGACAAGGCCATGGAGCGGCGGACCGACAGTGGACTCGTGCTGCGGCCCGGCGGCACGCGGTTGCCCGGCCCGCCGGACGGCGTGCCGACACCGGACGGCTATGCGCCGGTGCTGCGGCCGAGCCCTTTCACCACCCTGCTGGGCCCCACCTTCTATCGCCAGGCCGGCGATCAGGTGCACGTGCTGCAGCCGACGTTCCCTTACATGCAGAACTCGGGCGCCTCGTTCCACGGCGGCATGCTGATGACGTTCGCCGACAACGCGCTCTGCACCAGCATCACCGCCAACACCGGCAAGGCACCCTACACCGCGACCTTCTCGGCCGAGTTCCTGTCCGGCAGCAGCAACCTCGACGCGCCGCTGGAATCGACCGTCGATCTCGCCCGCGTCACGCGATCCCTGGGCTTCACCACCGGCCTGGTCACCCAGGCCGGCAAGCAGTTGCTGAGCTACAGCGCCGCGGTCGCGCTCAAGGACTGGGACGGACCCAAGCGCTAACCGACTCACCTTCCCTCACCGGGGGAAGGCGAGACGCCTCCACCATCGGTTGTGCATCGCTGCTGCAAGCGCGCGGTGGCCACAATCCTGCCCCACGGCCACCCCGCGCCCGCCGAAAATGCGGCGCGACAATCCCGTTGTCCAAAAAGACAACGGGAGGCATCGATATGGCAGTCTCGGGCATTCTGCGCCGATGGGCGCCGCTTGCGTTTGCCGCCACTGCGCTGGCCGTTTTCTCACCGTCTGCGTTCGCGGTCGATCCGGGTGTGGCTGACTACCGGTTTTCACAGCCCTATACCCACGGCAATCTCACGATCTACATGGTCCATGGCAAGCCGGGCTTGACCGGCAAGACGCCGATCACCCTGCAGGAAGCGCTGCAGCAGGGCCTGGTCCGCGTGATCGAAACCGAGAACGTCAACCTGCTCGAGGTCGAGAACCTCAGCGGCGAAGCCGTTTTCATTCAATCCGGTGATATCGTCAAAGGTGGCAAGCAGGACCGCGTGCTGTCGGTCGACCTGATCCTGCCGCCGCATTCGGGCAAGGTGTCGATCGCCTCGTTCTGCGTCGAGCAGGGTCGTTGGTCACCGCGCGACAAGGAGGACGCCAAAACCTTCAGCCGCTCGGCCGACAGGCTGCCGTCGCGTGACATCAAGGTTGCGACCAACGCCCCGCTGATGGCATCGCGCGATTCGGCACCGCCGACGCCGCGGGGTGATGGCCGGCGTATGCCACAGCAACGCGGCGATGCCACCGTCGGCAGCGCCCAGGGCAAGGTCTGGCGCGGCGTTGCCGAGACGCAGGAGAAACTGAGACGCAATGTCGGCACAACGGTCGCGGCGCCACAATCCGCATCAAGCCTGCAACTCTCGATGGAAAACGAGAAACTGAAGCAGGCGACGGAAACCTATGTCGCGGCACTGAAGGACGCGATCGACAAGGAGTCGGATGCGATCGGCTTCGTCTTTGCCATCAACGGCCAGATCAACAGCGCCGATGTCTATGGCGCACCGGCGCTGTTCCGCAAGATGTGGCCCAAGCTGCTGCAGGCCAGCGTCGTCGAGGCGATCGCCGAACGCAAGGAAGGCACGCCTTCCGACGTGCCCACGATCGACGCGGTCCGCCGTTTCATGACGGACGCCGAAAGCGGCAAGCGCGCCGACCGGCAGGTCGGCGACGGCGTCACCATCCAGACCCGCGATGCCGACAAGGCGCAGTTCCTCGAGTCACGGGCCAAGACCGGCGGCGGTTACGTGCACCGCAGCTACGTCGCGAAGTAGATCCCGTCCCCGCCTGGCGCTGTTCACGCCGCCATGCGTCGGGACAGAGCCGAGTGCCGCGCCCGCAGGAAGTCATCGAGACGCTCCGGGTAGTCTGGTGCGGCGGCTGCAATGACAGACGGTCGTGCCGCCAGTGCGGCACGCCAGGCGCGCACCCTGGGTGTTGCATCGAAGAAACCTGCAACACCCGCTCGCTCGAAGGCGTCGAAGTAGCGGAATACCGGCGCGAAAGCCGCGTCAACCAGCGAGAACCGCGCACCCGCGAAATAGGAACCACCCTCCAGTGCCGCCTCGGCCTGGATGAACTTGGCCCGGATGGCAGCGTGCTTGGCATCGTACGTCGCATCATCGCGCGCTGAGTAGAATCCCCAGATGTCATCCAGCGTCGCCGAGGCGAACGCGATCCAGGCTCGATGACGCGCCCGCGCCAGGGGCGCCTCGGGATGCAGGCGCGGCGCATGGACTTCGTCCAGATAGTCGCAAATCACCGCCGACTCGAAGACCGGCACCTCACCCACCACCAGCACCGGCGTCTTGCCCAACGGCGAGATCGCCCGGAACCAGTCGGGCTTGTCGGCAAGATCGACCCAGCGGCGCTCGAAGCCGACCTCCTTCTCGATCAGCGCGATGGCGGCACGCTGGACATAGGGACAGAGAGCGTGGCTGACCAAGGTCAGCCCGGACATTGTGTCGGTCATGGTCGGTCTCTAGTTGTTTAATTTTCAATTAAATAGACGATTTGATTTAATTTTCAACGACTGCCAGATTGGCTCGCATGAACGTGAACCGTGAGTCCCTCATCGCCGCATGGCCCGTCTTCCTGCGCGCGCACGCCGAGATCGTGGCCGCCGTCGAACAGCGCCTGAGCGATGGCAGCCTGCCGTCGCTGATCTGGTACGACGTGCTGTGGGCGCTGGAGCAGGCCCCTGAGCGCACGCTGCGCATGGGTGCCCTGGCCGACGCCGTGGTGCTGAGCCGCAGCAACCTGAGTCACGTCGTGGCCCGCCTAGAGGCGCAGAAGCTGGTGACACGCCGGCGCAGCACGGACGACGGACGCGGTGCCGTGGCCGCCCTGACGGACAAGGGCGCCGCGCTGCGGCGTGCGATGTGGCCGACTTACCGCGACGCCGTCGGCGCGGCGTTCACGCAGCACCTGAAGCCCGCCGACGCCCGCGCACTCGATGCGATTCTGCGCCGCGTGCTGGCCAGCCGGCGGCGCGCGCAAGGCTAGAGGCGTATCACGCCGGACGGCAGCGCCTCCGACGCCGCAAAGGTGCTGACCAGGCGAACCTCGCTGCCGCCGTCCAAACACAAGCGCTCCCACACCACAACGCCGGGCACAATGGGAACGACGGCGCTGCAATTGGCACCGGTGTCGAAGGCAACGGCGGGCGCCGCGGAGTCGCGCCAGCCGAGCGCATCCAGGCGTGCCTCGGCGGCCTCGATCTCGCGCGATGCGTAGGACCACAGAGACTGCCCCATCAGCACACTTGCCGGTGCACCCCAGTCCACCTGGCGTGCGGGCGATGCTGCCAGCAATCGATGCGTCGCATCGCAGATCAGATGCACGGGTCTGGCGGACGATTCGACCAGCCTCTTGAGCGCGCCATCGCAGGCAACGGCGGCCGGCTCGACGAGCAACGCCATCACGGCCGGCATCTGCGCCGGCGAGGGACGGTGGGTGCCGCGCTCCCAGCGTGAGACGGTCGCCTGCGTCACCGCAAGCCGCTCGGCAACGTGCGCCTGCTTCAGGCCGCGCAGCAGACGCATGCGCCTCAGGGCATGGGCAAGGTCGCGCATGATCGTCTCCTCAGGCGTTGCCGTAACGCCGATAGAGTTCGTTCTGGAAAACGCCGGCTGGATCGAGCCGGCGTTTCGCCGCCATCGCGGCATCCCAGGCGGGATACGCACGCCGAAGCTGCGCGGCGGTTGCGTGCGGTCGATACGGCAAATAGAACGTGCCGCCAACGTCGAGGACGGCGTCGATCAGGCTGCGGGTCATGCGCTGCATGCGCTCCTCGGCCACCACCGTGCGTTCCTGGACGAACAGCATCACCAGCCCGAACATGTCGTCACGGGCATAGGCGAGCGTGCTGCGGCTGTCGCGTCTCACGTCGCGGACGGTGACATTCAACAGGTCGCCCTCCTCGCGCGGCACGATAGTCTTCACCTGCGCCACGAAATCCCAGAGCCGCGCCTGCGGCACGAAATATTCGTGGAGGATATCGGTCGTCTCGGCGGTCCTGTTGCCGAACAAGGCGGCCGGCTCGTTGAGCAGAACGTTACGGCTGATGGGCTTGGCCAGCCAAGGGCCGACCTCGCGCTCCAGCCACCAGCGGCGGGCCTTGCCCGAACCGCTACCCGCCGAGCCGCGAAAGATGGTTCGTGCCACGCCGTCCACTGCCATTTCGGGCAGCGGCAGCACCCGTCCCTTGCTGTCCGGCTGCGGCACGTACGTGCCGATGATGGCCTGTTCCAGAAATTGATCCGGGTCGACGCGCAGACGGCCATACGCCATCTCGACCGAGGCGCGCGCATAGACCAGGTCGGCGAACGTCGCGGCGTATTCACGTGTCGGCAGCGCGGTGAAGGCCGGTTCGTAGACCACGTTGGGCACGACCGCGAGCTCGGCTTCCAGAAGGACGCCGAACAGCCCATAGCCGCCCAGGACGAGCCCAAACAACTCGGCGTTCTCGCTGGCATCGCAGGACACGATGGTGCCGTCGGCCGCCAGTACGCGCAGCCGGCGGACCGTCGTTGCGATCGGTGGGCTGTTTGTCTGCCAGCCGTGGCAATTGACGCTGATCGAGCCGCCGACCGTAAAGTCGTTGTTCGACTGCATGACAGCGGGCGCCAGGCCCCGGGCATTGAGGGCGGCGATGACCTGCTGCCACGTCGTGCCGGCGCCGACGCGCATGGTCTTGCCATCGGCGTCGACCGCCACGGCGTTCATCGGCAGCGAGTCCAGCACCCAGCCATCGCGCAGCAGGCTTTGCCCACCCATCGAATGCCGCGTGCCGCTCACCGCCAGCGCCGGCTCCTGGCCGGCGGCAATCCGCTGCAGCAACGGCGTGAAGCGCGTGGCCGTCGCCTCGGGTGACTCGGCGCCGAACACGACGCCCTTGATCGGCGTTGGATTGAGTCGGCTGGCATCATCCAGCAGGGGCCACGCCGTGGGCCTGGGTAGCGGATGCGGCTCGGCGATCCGCCGCTGCACGGCCGTGGTCGCCCACCCGCCGACAGCGGCAGCCCCCAGCATCGTGACGCCACCGACAAGCGCCCGCCGACGCAAGGAGCGTCTTGGTCTGGGCGGCATTTTCTCCCCACTCCCCCCTGATGGCTCTTCCGGCGCTAGCGGAACCGGTGCGGCCCGTCGTAGTCGCCGATGAAACTGATATGACTGACCAGGCCGCTGCCAGGACGCCAAGCGTGCAGCAAGGCCCCGGGCGGATCCATCTTGAACGTCAGCGGCGCGGCGGGATCGAGGTCGAGCGTCAGCTGATGCGCCGTGCTGGGCGCTGTTGCGGCGATCGTGCCGGCCCAGCGGACCTGGATCGAGCGATGGACGTGACCGCACAGCACACGCTCGATGTTGGGGTGCCGCTGAACGATGGTCGCCAGCCGGTCCGCCCCGTCACGCAGGCGCTCGCCATCCATGTAGGCCATGCCGCACTCGAACGGCGGATGATGCATGAACAGAATCGTCGGCCGATCCGACTCGGCCAGCCGCGCCTCGAGCCAGTCCAGCCGCGTCGCGCACATCTCGCCATGCCCCTCGCCGGGCACCAGCGTGTCGAGCCCGATCAGGCGCACGGGATGGCCTTCGATCACGTACTGCACGAACCCGTCGGCCGGCAGGTAGCGGTGCTCCGTGAAGGCAGCGCGCAAGGCGTCGCGCGCGTCGTGGTTGCCCACGATCAGGTAGAACGGCATGGCCAGCGGCGCCAACAACGCCTTGAGACGGGCGTACTCGATCGGCGCCCCGGCATCGACCAGGTCACCGGTCACCAGGACCAGGTCGGGACGCGGGTGCAGTGCGTTCAGGTGCGCCACTGCCTTGGCGAGAAAATCAGCCGTGTCTACCCGCCGATAGGCGATCTGGCCATCCGGCTTGATGTGCGTGTCCGAAATCTGCGCGATCAGCATCCGGGCGATCCTCCAGGATCGCGACTTTAACCCACGCGCTACACAACCGTCACGTTTTCTGCCGCGCCGCCTTGCGCTTGAGATCCTCGATATGCGCGCGCAGGCCCTCGGCATGCGGGTTGTGCTTGAGGCATTCCTCGAAGGCGCGGGCTGCCTGCTCGTACTGCTCGCGCTCCTCGAAGATCATGCCGAGGCCGGACCAGGCGCCGAAGTGGCGCGGTTCCAGCGCCACCGTGCGCTGGATGTCGGCCACCGAGGCCTCGTGATCACCGCGCATCCAATGCGCGGTGGCACGCTTGTTCCACGCCTCGGCGAAATCAGGCGCCTTTTCGATCAGCATCGTGAAGGTCGCGACGGCGCCATCGAGGTCACGCCCTTGCATCTGGCCCAGCCCGCGCGCCATCAGCGCATCGAGGCTGGAGTCGCCCGACGCCGTCCAGGTCTCCCAGATCGCCTGGATCAGCAGCTTCGCCTGCAGCGGATCGGTGACCGTTTTCAGGCGGTCGAACAATCCCTCGAGTGCTGGGTCCTTCTGGGTGGCCATGGCGGGTGCGGTAAGGCTGGCGGCAAGACTGAGGACAAGAGCAAGGCGGCGCATCGGTCTCTCCCGTCGGCGACGCGGCCTCACGTTATACCGCGCGCGGCGTCGGCGCGAGAGGCGGTGGTCTCACGACGACGGGTCGTTGCGCCCGTCGAGCAGCGCCTGCGCCAGTTCGGCGAAGCCGGCGCCGGAGCGCGCTTGGGTGATCCAGCGCGGCAAGTGCGGCATGCGATCTGCGAAGTCGCGCACGTTGGCGACGCCGGTGGCATTGGGAAAATAACCGAACATCGGCGCATCGTTGGGCGAGTCGCCGGAGAAGACATAGCGCGCCCGCTCGGCATCGAGATCGATGTTGAACAGCTCACGCATCATCAGCCGCGTGGTGGTGAGCTTGTCGTAGTCGCCGAACCAGCCGTTGACATGGATCGAGCTGATCTTGGCCTGGGCGCCGTGCGCCGCGAAGATCGCCACGATGCGGTCGACCGCCGCGCGCGGCAGCGCCGGCACGTCCTCGCAGAAGTCGACCGCGAGGTCGGCCAGGCGGTAGGGCTGATCCGAGGCGATGCCGGCGCCCGGCACCTCGCGCAGCACCTGCGCCCGCACCGCCTGCAGGCGACGTTGTCCGTCGGCGCGCTCGGCGTCGGACTGTACAAAACGCGTGCACAGCTTGCCGGCCCGGCGGTCGAGCCACATCCAGAAGGCGCCGTTTTCGCCCACGACCGCGTCGACCGGCCACATGCGGGCGATATGGTCACACCACCCGGCCGGCCGGCCGGTGACCGGCACGACCAGCAGCCCGGCACGCTTCAGGGCCTCAAGGGCGGCATAGGCCTGCGCGGTCAGGCTGCCGTCGGTGGTCACGGTCTCGTCGATGTCGGTGAATACGCCCCGGATCTGGCGCCGATCGGCGATGGGGAACGCGGAAAGCGGCAACAAACGCTGATCGGACATGGACGAACTTTCGGACGATGCGGTGTCGATTCTTATCATAGCGGCCCCGCCAGAAGGGCTGTAAAAGACCACCGTAATAAAGAGGACACGGATGATCCCCCGCTACAGCCGCCCACCGATGGTGGCGATCTGGGAGCCGCAGAACCGGTTCCGCATCTGGTTCGAGATCGAATCACACGCCTGCGATGCCATGGCCGACCTGGGTGTTATCCCGCAGACGGCGGCGGCCGCGATCCGCGACGGCGGCAAGAAGGCCATGGCGGCGATGGCGGCGGATCCGTCGACACACGTCGGCAAGATCGACGACATCGAGCGCGTCACCAAGCATGACGTCATCGCCTTCCTGACCTGGCTGGCCGATTTCGTGGGCCCCGACTCGCGCTTCGTGCACCAGGGCATGACGTCGTCGGACGTGCTCGATACGACACTCGCCGTGCAGCTCACGCAGGCCGCCGACCTGCTGCTGGAAGATCTCGACAAGGTGCTGGCGGCGCTGAAGAAGCGGGCCCTTGAATTCAAGAACACGCCGACCATCGGCCGCAGCCACGGCATCCACGCCGAGCCGACCACGTTCGGCGTCAAGCTGGCCGGCCACTATGCCGCCTTTGCGCGCTGCCGCGAGCGGCTCGCTGCCGCGCGCAAGGACGTCGCGACCTGCGCCATCTCCGGCGCGGTGGGCACCTTCGCCAACATCGATCCTGCGATCGAAGCGCGCGTGGCGGCCAAGCTGGGCCTGGCGCCGGAGCCGGTGTCGACGCAGATCATCCCGCGCGACCGGCATGCGATGTTCTTCGCCACCCTGGGCGTGATTGCGGGCTGCGTCGAGAATCTCGCCACCGAGATCCGCCACTTGCAGCGCACCGAAGTGCGCGAGGCCGAGGAGTTCTTCTCGCCGGGCCAGAAGGGCAGCTCGGCGATGCCGCACAAGCGCAACCCGGTGCTGACCGAGAATCTCACCGGCCTGGCGCGGCTGGTGCGCAGCGCCGTGATGCCGGCGCTGGAGAACCAGACGCTGTGGCACGAGCGCGACATCTCGCACTCGTCGGTGGAGCGCGGCATCGGGCCCGACGCCACGGTGACGCTCGACTTCGCGCTCAACCGGCTGGCCGGCGTGGTCGAGAACCTCGTGGTCTACCCCGAGCGCATGCAGGCCAACCTCGACGCGCTGGGCGGGCTGGTGTTCTCGCAGCGCGTGATGCTGATGCTGACGCAGAAGGGCATGAGCCGCGAGGACGCCTACGCCGCCGTGCAGCGCAACGCCATGGAAAGCTGGAAGGGCAATGCGTCGTTCATGGCGCTGTGCCGCGCCGACAAGGACATCCGCGAACACATGGCCGACGACGAACTGGTGGCCCTGTTCGACCTGCGCTACCACACGCAGCACGTCGATACGATCTTCAAGCGGGTATTCGGCTAAGCCATCATCTTCCCCCGCCTGCGCGGGGGAAGATGTGAAACGAACCTACTTCGACTCGTTCATCAGCTGCTCTTTGGCGTCGTCGAGCAGTTTGGTCATCTGCTTGCGCACGGCGGCGGCGTCCGTCGCCTGGCCGCCGTCGGTGAGATCCTTCAGCACCTTGTTCAGCACGTCCTCGTCGCCCGGCTTGTCGAAGTCGGCCATCACGACTTCCTTGGCGTAGGCGTCGGCCGCCTCGCCGGACTTGCCGAGCTGCGCCGCGGCCCACAGGCCCAGGAGCTTGTTACGCCGGTTGTTGACCTTGAACTGCAGTTCCTGGTCCTTCTGGAACTTGGTCTCGAAACCCTTCTTGCGGTCGTCGAAGGTCGTGGACATTGCGGCGCGTCTCCTGGCTGTCGAATCGAGCGGCGGCAGCGCCGCGTGCCTTATATAGCGATGCGATGCACGCCGCGCCACCCTGCAGCACCCGCCATTGCCGGCCCGCCGGCCAGGGTGGCAGAGTGCCCCCGGAACCACACGACAACGGGATGAAAACGCCATGGATACCGCCGCCGCCGACTATCGCGCCTTCATCGGCCAGAGCCGCACGAGCGAGGATTTCATCGCGCCGTTTCCGCCCAAGGCGCTGATCGCCGCCTTCGATACCGGCGACCCCGAACCCAAGGTCGGTGACCCGCTGCCGCCGGTATGGCACTGGCTCTACTTCCTCGACACCGCGGCGCAGTCCAAGCTTGGCCGTGACGGCATGCCGACGGGGGGCAGCTTCCTGCCGCCGATCCCGCTGCCACGGCGCATGTGGGCCGGGACCACATTCACCTTCCATGACACGCCACTGCGTATCGGCGACCAGGTGCGCCGCGAGCAGGAGGTCTCCAGCATCGAACCGAAGACCGGCAGCACCGGGCCGATGGTGATCGTCACCCAAAGAAGCCGCATCTACGGTCCGTCCGGGCTTGCCATCACCGAGGAGCGCGGCTCGGTGTTCCGCGAGGACGCCAAGCCGGGCGAGAAGCAGAAGGAGCCGCGGCCGGCGCCGACCGACGCCACGTGGTCGAAGGAGATCAAGCCCGACCCGGTGCTGCTGTTCCGCTTCTCGGCGCTGACGTTCAATCCGCACCGCATCCACTACGACCAACCCTACGTGACCAGTGTCGAAGGCTATCCCGGCCTGCTGGTGCACGGCCCGCTGATGAGCCTGCTGCAGATCGAACTGGCGCGCCGATCCAATCCCAGCCGCAAGGTCGCGCGCTATTCCTGTCGTGCGCTGGCGCCGGTCTACGACCGGGCGCCGTTCTCGGTGCATGCGCGCGCCGAGTCCGATGGTTCCGTCACCACGTGGATCGCCGATCCCAACGGCGGTCTCGCCCAGCAGGGCAAGGTGACGTTCGCGGCGTAATCGCGAACGTCATCCCGAGCGCAGCGAGGAATCTTTTCTGCTGCCGGGACTCCCTGGGCGAAAGATTCCTCGCTACGCTCGGAATGACACATGTGAAAGGAGAGTTGCATGCCGCGTGTTCGCGAGATCACCGAGGAAGGTGATGATCCGCTTCTCAAGGAAATCTTCGGCAAGGAGCGCGAAGCGTTCGGCGACCTGCTGAACCCGACCAAGGTGATGGCGCACTGCCCGCCGATCATGATTGCCGCCAAGCGGCTGAGCGCGGCGGTCGAGAAATCGAACCTGTTGCCGGCCCAACTGCGCGCGCTGCTCTATCTGCGCGTTGCCACCATCAACGGCTGTCCCTTCTGAATCGACATCAATGCATCACGTGTGATGCAAGGCGAGGAAGGCGAAGCCAAGATGCGGCAGGTTGCCGATTGGCGCGCCAGCACGTTGTACAGCGCCGCCGAGCGCGTGGCGCTGGAGTATGCCGAACGCATGACCATCACCGGCCAGCGTGTCGATGATGCCCTGTTCGACCAGCTCAGGCTGCACTTCGACGAGGCGCAGATCGTGGAGTTGACGGCGGCCGTCGCGTTGGAGAACTTCCGCAGCAAGTTCAATGTGCCGCTGCATGTCGAAGCCCAGGGTTTCTGCATCGTGCCGCAGCGGGGTAGCTGACGAGGAAGAGTATGGACCTGCAACTGAAGGACAAGACGGCGCTGGTCACGGGCACCAGCGCCGGCATCGGTCTGGGCATCGCCAAGGCCCTGGCCGGCGAAGGCGTGCGGCTGGCGATCACGGCACGGCGGCGCGACAAGCTCGAGGCGCTGGCGCAGGAGATCGCCGCGACCGGCGGCATCAAGCCGGCGATCATCGAGTGCGACCTGATGCGCGAGGAGGCGCCCGCTACCATCACGGCCGCCGCGCTCGAGGCGCTGGGTCATGTCGACATCCTGGTCAACAACGCCGGTGGCAGTCGCGCCTTCAAGCTGCACACGCCCGAGCCGCAGTGGATGGAGGCGCTGACCCTGAACTTCATCCGCCAGCGCCAGATCGCCGACCTGCTGATCGACCAGATGATCGCTCGCCAATGGGGGCGCATCATCAACATCACCGGCAAGTCGGAGCCCGACGGCATCAATGGCGCCTTCTGCGCCAAGGCGGCCATGCACTCGTGGGCCAAGGGCCTGTCGCGCGAGGTCGGCAAGCACGGCATCACGGTGAACTGCATCCCGCCGGGCCGGATCCACAGCGAGCAGATCCTGCGCAACTACACGCCCGAGTACCGGCAGTGGCAGGCCGAACACGAGATCCCGATGGCCCGCTACGGCGAGCCGCAGGACATCGCCGACCTGGTGTGCTTCCTCGCCTCGCCGCGCGCGGGCTACATCACCGGCACGCTCATTCCCGTTGACGGCGGTCTGCGACGCTATCAATTCTGAAGCCGATCGCGACAGAGTGAGAGGGCGCATGGCATCTCCGCTTCCCGTCCCGCTGCTGCGCATCATCGCCTGGTCGTGGTGCATCGCCGTCGTCGCCTACATCGCCTATGGCTGGTACGCCTATGCCGGTCTCTACCGCGTGCTGGCCGAGTGGCAGATCGCCACCTTCGGCGCCTACCGCGTGTTCCTGACGGCGCTGCTGCCCGCGATCGCGCTGGCATTGCCCGGACTGTGGCTGGCGGGACGGCTGCATTACAACAATCCCGCGGCGCTGGCGGCCCTGGCCGATCCGCGCCGCGGCCTGAAGTTGGTCCTGGCAATCGGCGTGCTGGCGGTGATCATCGCCGCCGGCGCCGGTGTCCTGGGCTATCGCAAAGCAAGCCAGGTTCCTGTGGTCGCCACCTTCGACCTCAGGGAGATGAAAAGCCCGCCGAAGGCCGACCAGTACACCATCATCGGCATCGCGCGCCCCGACCTGATGCTGGGCTTCGAGACCGAGACGCGCGGCGCCAAGCGCAACTACGTCTACGTGCCGCTGACGTCGCCGCAATGGCAGCGTGGCGAGCCGCTGACCTATTTCCTCAAGACCAACCAGAACGCCTACATACCGCCCGAAGGCGGCCGCATGGTCTCCCTGGCACCTCACCAGCCGCCGTTCCTGATGACCCTGCAGCGCGCCGTCGTCGAGGCCAAGACGCTGCCCGGACCGGTGCGGGAAGCCTATCGTACACACAACGTGGGGCTGACCGGGCGTATCCGTGTCTTCAGCCAGAACACCTCGTCGGCATTCGATCACTACTGGATCGTGGCCGCCGTCGGCGGCCTGATCGGCATCGTCTGCCTGCTGGCCGCCGCCATCACCGCCGTGCGGCTGCGGCGCACCGGATCCTAAATCACTCGGCAGCGACGGCAGGCTGGGCGATATCCTTGCTGACGATACGGCGGCGCTTGGCGTTGATCTCGCGCAGGGTCACCATCATCTCCTCGGCCACGACGTCGCCCGGCATCTCCTCGCTCTCGGTGGCGAGTTCCTTCATGTCGACCCACACCGAGTACAACGGCTTGGTGCGGTCGGTGATGATGCCGGCATGCAGCAGGGTCTTGATCAGCACGCGGAAGATGTTGGTGTTGTCCTGCATGCGCGTACGCCGGTCGTCGTCGGTGAAGGCTTCTTTCAGGGCATCGCGCGCCCACTGCCAGTCGATGTTGTACTTGCGGTAGACGAGCTGCTTCTGCTCGGCATTGATCAGGTTGAACAGCAGCACCTGGAAGCACTGCGCCGTCCAGTCCTCGACCTTGCGGTGCTCTTCCTTGGTCAGGTGCTTGATCGTCTTCTGCGCCCAGATGCGACCGAAGCGATGATGGAAGGCCTCGTCGCTCATCACCAGCTGGATCAGCCGGCGCAGGGTGGGATCGTTGGTCTTGGCGTTGATGGTGGCGAAAGCGCCCATCGCCAGGCCCTCGACCAGCATTTGCATGCCGACGATCTTCTTGTAGACCTCGTGCGCCGTCACCAGCTCGGTCAGCAGATTACCCAAGGTCGGGCCGACCGGCAGCGGCTCGCCCCAGCGGGCGGCGACATACTTGGTGAAGCCGGTGACGTGACGGGCCTCCTCGCGCGCCTGGTTGGCGGCGTACTCCTGCGCGCCCGGATCGAGCAGGATGTGGCAGAGGCTGGCCGACAGCGACAACGCCCCCTGCTCGCCATGGAGAATGCTCGAGAGGGAAAAGTGCGTCAGGTCGTTGGCGAAGCGGATCCGCTGGTCGGCCGGCACCTTGTCGATCACGGCGCATTGCAGCTCGAGCGTCTGGTCCTCGGGCATGATGAGCTGGCGATCGATGTCGAACGGAGCGCTGAAGTCGATGTAGGCCTTGTCCAGCGGATCCCAGAAATGATCGTGGGTCTGGGAGATGATGGTGTCGAACGCATCCGAGCGGCGGCCGTAGCGCGGCACCGCCATCATGGCCGGGAAATCGTCCGGCGCCACGGTGTCGTAGGCGGCGTCGTAGGTGATCTGCTCGCTTGCCATGACGTTCCTCCAGACACACCTCAGGGGTGTGCAATCCAGCCCGCTTTGGCCGCCAACCTATCGTACACCCCGAGGGCAATCAATATGACGCACATGTCATTTTCGTGAAAAACCAATTATTTCCGCACTTTGGCTGTCCCCAGAATGGGTACGGCGGCGCTTATTGCGCCGCAACGGACCCCCCTGCTAGAACCCCGCTTGCCTGGGGCCGGCCTCGCCCCGGGTACCGGGCGCATATGCGCCCCCGGAGATCGATATGAGCAGCCGCCGACGCCGCATCTACGAGGGCAAGGCCAAGATCCTGTACGAGGGGCCGGAACCCGGAACCATCGTGCAATATTTCAAGGACGATGCGAGCGCCTTCAACAACAAGAAGAAGGGCACCATCACCGGCAAGGGCGTCATCAACAACCGCATCAGCGAATACCTGATGACGCGCCTGAACGAGATCGGCGTGCCGACCCATTTCATCCGCCGGCTGAACATGCGCGAGCAGCTGGTGCGACAGGTCGAGATCATCCCGCTCGAAGTGGTGGTGCGCAACGTGGCGGCCGGCTCGCTGGCCCAGCGCTTCGGCATCCCCGAGGGCCAGGCGCTGCCGCGCTCGATCCTGGAGTTCTATTACAAGAACGACCAGCTCGGCGACCCGATGGTCACCGAGGAGCACATCACCGCCTTCGGCTGGGCCACCCCGCAGGACATCGACGACATCGTGGCGCTGGCGCTGCGGGTCAACGACTTCCTGAGCGGCCTGTTCCTGGGTATCGGCATCAAGCTGATCGACTTCAAGATCGAGTTCGGCCGCCTCTACGAGGAAGAGATGGTGCGCGTCGTGCTGGCCGACGAGATCAGCCCCGACTCCTGCCGCCTGTGGGACCTCAAGACCAACGAGAAGATGGACAAGGACCGCTTCCGTCGCGATCTCGGCAAGGTCGAGGAGGCCTACCAGGAGGTTGCCCGGCGTCTGGGCATCCTGCTCGACCCCGGCGCCGGCGATCACCGCGGCCCCGTGACGGTGCAGTAGCGGTACAATCAACAAGGCCCGGAGTCCCCGATGAAAGCGCGCATCCACGTCACCCTCAAGACCGGGGTGCTCGACCCGCAGGGCAAGGCGATCGGCAACGCCTTGCACCGGCTGGGCTTTCCCGAGGTCGGCGACGTCCGCCAGGGCAAGTTCATCGAACTGGAGCTCAGCGAAACCGATGCCGAGCGGGCCAAGAGCCGGCTCGACGACATGTGCCGCAGGCTGCTCGCCAACACGGTGATCGAAAACTACCGGATCGAGCTGGTCGGCTGACCCTTCCCTCATGACACCGGAGGCCGCGCCATGAAATCCGCCGTCCTCGTCTTCCCCGGCACCAATCGCGAAAACGACATCGCCGGCGCCATCGAGCGCAGTTCCGGCACCCGCCCGCACATGGTGTGGCACGGCGACAGCGACCTGCCCAAGGTCGACCTGATCGTGGTGCCCGGCGGCTTCTCCTACGGCGACTACCTGCGTTGCGGCGCCATGGCGGCGCACTCGCCGATCATGCGCGAGGTCAAGGCGCGCGCCGAGAAGGGCGTGCCGGTGCTGGCGGTGTGCAACGGCTTCCAGGTCATCGCCGAGATCGGCCTGGTGCCCGGCGCCCTGCTGCGCAACGCCCACCTGCAGTTCGTCTGCGGCGATGTGAACCTGAAGGTCGAGACCAGCCAGAGCCTGTTCACCAACCATTACCAGGCCGGCCAGATCATCAAGGTCCCGGTCGCCCATGCCGAGGGCAACTACTTCGCCGACGACGACACGCTCAAGCGGCTGGAGGATCGCGGCCAGGTCGCCTTCCGCTACTGCAACGACGCGGGCGACGTCGCCGCCGGCAATCCCAACGGCTCGATCCGCAACATCGCCGGCGTCTTCAACGACACCAAGACCGTGCTGGGGATGATGCCGCATCCGGAGAACGCCACCGAGGCGCTGTTCGGCGGCACTGACGGCAAGCCGCTGTTCGACGCGCTGGCCGCGGCGCTGGTGTGATTCCCAACCACTGTCATTCCGAGCGAAGCGAGGAATCTTGTGGCAATGACGCACTGTGCGCCACACCGGAAAGATCCCTCGCTGCGCTCGGGATGACAATCCGAACGAACGAATGAGACGATGACCGCCTGGGAACAGAATCCGCCCGTCAAGCTGCCCAATGAGCCGGCGATCACGCCGCAGATCGTGGCCGAGCATGGGCTGGCGCCGGACGAATACGAACGGCTGCTGCGCATCATGGGGCGCGAGCCCACCATGGTGGAGCTCGGCATCTTCTCGGCGATGTGGAGCGAGCACTGCTCCTACAAGTCCTCCAAGGTGTGGCTGAAGAAGCTGCCGACCGAGGCGCCGTGGGTGATCCAGGGCCCGGGCGAGAACGCCGGCGTCATCGATATCGGCGACGGCCAGGCCGCCATCTTCAAGATGGAGAGCCACAACCACCCGTCCTACATCGAGCCTTACCAGGGCGCCGCCACCGGCGTCGGCGGCATCATGCGCGACGTCTTCACCATGGGGGCGCGCCCGATCGCCAACGTGAACGCGCTGCGCTTCGGCGATCCGACGCATCCCAAGACACGGCACCTAGTGGGCGGCGTCGTGGCTGGCATCGGCGGCTACGGCAACTGCATGGGCATTCCCACGGTGGCCGGCGAGACCAGCTTCCATCGCGCCTACAACGAGAACTGCCTGGTCAACGCCATGACCGTGGGCATCGCGCGCACCGACCGCATCTTCTATGCCGCCGCCGCGGGGCTGGGGAACCCGGTGGTCTATGTCGGCTCCAAGACCGGCCGCGACGGTATCCACGGCGCCACCATGGCGTCGACCGAGTTCACCGAGGACAGCGAAAGCAAGCGGCCGACCGTGCAGGTGGGCGACCCGTTCGTCGAGAAGCTGCTGCTGGAGGCCTGCCTGGAGCTGATGGCCACCGACGCCATCGTCGCCATCCAGGACATGGGCGCCGCCGGCCTCACCTCGTCGTCCTTCGAGATGGCCGACAAAGGCGAGCTGGGCCTGGAGATCGCGCTCGACAAGGTGCCGATGCGCGAGACCGGCATGAATCCCTACGAGCTGATGCTGTCGGAGAGCCAGGAGCGCATGCTCATGGTGCTCAAGCCCGGCCGCGAGGACCAGGCGCGCCGCATCTTCGAGAAGTGGGAGCTCGACTTCGCGGTGATCGGCCATCTCACCGACACGCGGCGCATGGTGCTGCGCTGGCACGGTGACGTCGTCGCCAACATCCCGATCCCGCCCGTCGTCACCGAGGCGCCGGTCTACGAGCGGCCGTGGACGGCAACGCCCCTGCCGCCGGCGCTCGATGCCGCCGGCATCGCGGCCCCGAAGGACTACGCCGCCGCCCTGCTGCAGCTCGTGGGCTCGCCCGACCAGTGCAGCAAGGCCTGGGTGTGGCGCCAGTACGACCACCTGATCATGGGCAACACGGCGATCCGCCCGGGCGGCGATGCCGCCGTGGTGCGCGTGCCCGACGGCAACGGCAAGGCGCTGGCGATCACGTCGGACTGCACGCCGCGCTATTGCCAGGCGCATCCCGAGACCGGCGGCCGCCAGGCCGTGGCCGAGGCCTGGCGCAACCTGACCGCGGTGGGCGCCACGCCGCTCGCCTGCACCGACAACATGAACTTCGGCAACCCGCAGAAGCCCGAGATCATGGGCCAGTTCGCCGGTTGCACCATGGGCATGGCCGAGGCCTGCACGGCGCTCGCCTTCCCGATCGTGTCGGGCAACGTCTCCCTCTACAACGAGACCCAGGGCCGCGGCATCCTGCCCACGCCGGTGATCGGCGGCGTCGGCGTGATGAAGGACGTCACCGCCTGCGTCGACATCGCCCTGCGCGAGGACGGCCTGGCGCTGATCCTGGTCGGCGAAACCCGGGGCCACCTCGGCCAGTCGATCTACCTGCGCGACGTCCTGGGCCGCGAGGACGGCCCGCCGCCGCCGGTCGACCTGGCGGTCGAGAAGCGCAACGGCGACTTCGTGCGCGCCCAGATCGGCGCCGGCCGGCTCGCGGCCTGCCACGACCTCTCCGACGGCGGCCTGGCGCTGGCCCTGGCCGAGATGGCGATGGCAGGCGGCACCGGCGCGACGGTGAGCCTGCCGCGCAATGCCGCCGCCCCTGCCCACGCCCTGCTGTTCGGCGAGGATCAGGCCCGCTACGTCATGGCGGTGCGCCCCGCCGCGGTCGACGCTGTCCTGAAGGACGCGGCGGCGGCCGGTGTGCCGGTGACCCGGCTCGGCACCAGCGGCGGCGCTGCGTTGACAGTCGAGGGCCTGCTCGCCATATCCGTGGCGGACCTGCGCCGGACCCACGAATCCTGGTTGCCGGCCTATATGGAAGCGCGGAGCTAGCCTGCCATGCCGATGGCCGCCGAGGACATCGCCCAGCTGATCCGGGAGAGCCTGCCGGACGCCGAGGTCCAGATCGAGGACTTGGCCGGCGATGGCGATCACTATGCCGCCACCGTCGTGTCGGCTGCTTTTGCCGGCAAATCGCGGGTGGCGCAGCACCAGATGGTCTACGCCGCCCTCAAGGGGCGCATGGGCGGCGAGCTGCACGCCCTGAAACTGACCACCTTGGCGCCGCCGCGCTGAACGCGTAACATCCCTCCCAAAGGATGGCCCCGGCGGGGCCTCGAGCCAGGAGACAGACATGAGCGACGTCGCCACCCGCATCCGGGACGAAGTCACACAGAACGACGTCGTGCTCTTCATGAAGGGCACGCCGGTCTTCCCGCAATGCGGCTTCTCGGCCGCCACGGTCGAGGTGCTCGACCACATGGGCGTGCAGTTCAAGGGCATCAACGTGCTGGTCGATCCCGAGATCCGCGACGGCATCAAGGCCTACAGCGAGTGGCCGACGATCCCGCAGCTCTACGTGAAGGGCGAGTTCATCGGCGGCTGTGACATCGTGCGCGAGATGTACAGCACCGGCGAACTGCACCAGCTGTTCAAGGAAAAGGGCGTCGCGCTGAGCGAAGCCGCCTGACGCGACAGCACCTGCTTTCCAAAGCGCCGTTCCGGGACACCGGAGCGGCGCTTTTGTTTTTTGGTCCCCCCGCCCCGCGCGAGCGGGGAGAGAAGAGCCTGGCAGAAAGGGCAGATACGGCCAGAAAGTCGGTTTGGGGTTTGATTTCAGGGCCTTGGACGACGTTCCCCAGCACGGCCAGCCGCCGGCAGAATGCGGCCAGTTACGGCCAGAAAGCCCGGATCAGAGACCGCGGGTTGCGTGCAGGGCGTCGTTGACGGTCCAGCGCACGGGCGGACGGCCGCGCGTGATCGCCGAGACGGGGCGCAGCCAGCCGCCCATCACCAGCGCCTCGGCGACCCGGCCGGTCTCTGCCGCATCGCACGTACGCCCCAGGGCGCTGCGCCGCAGTTCGGTCCGGGACACCTCGGCCTTGCCGTGGTGCTGCAGCCAGCGCAAGGCACGCCGGGCCTGTCGCTCCTGCACACTGCCGCCAGCGAGCTGAAAGACGCCACGCGCGTGCGGCCACAGGTACTCCAGCCACAAGCCGATGGCGGCCCGCATCGCCCACAACGCCACCTGCGTGGGCTCCGGCATGATCCTCTCCTGCGACCAGGCGAGGAACATCAGCACGCCCGCCAAGCGTAGCACGCTGCCCGCTCCCCGGCTCCACCAGTCGGCCTCGCAGCCCTCGAGCCTGCCGGCCTGATCGTGATGACGGCGCCGGAAGCGGTCGAACGCCATCCGTGCATCGGGCGTCAGGGGCAGCACACGGACGGCTTCCGGCAGATCGCGCAGAGCGCCCAACGCCGCCAGAGCCATCTGGTCATCCACGGCCATCATGTCGGGCAGCGGCTCGAACGCCGCACGCGGCGGCCACGCAAACAGCAGGCGCGCGGCAGCATCGGCGTCACGGCGGGCCAGCGCCGCCGTGATCGCTTCGGGCCGGATCGTCCCCAGGATCGACACTGCGGTACAGTCGAGGCTGACCACGCAAGCGCGCCGGGCCGCGATACTGCAAGCATTCCCCGACCACGACGCCTGCCAGAAGGAATTGTCGGCACCGCGCGCGTTGTCGTTCAGCCAGTCGGCCAACGGATCGCGCACCAGCAGGACGCCACGCGGATTGCCGCGCAGCGCAGCGCACATGGCGCCGAGCGCCGGATCGTCGGCGATCAACCGGCGCGGTGCGAACGCTTCCGTCTCCTGCGCGATCGCCGGGATCTCGGGCGCGGCGCGACGGTTGGCCACCGCACCGCGCACACCGTCGCGCCACCACCATTCCTCGGCGCGCGCCACCGCCCGTGCCGTAACGTGGCGCCGCTGCTGCGCGGCATTGACGTCGGCCAAGTCACGATCGAGCGCGCGCACCAGGCGCAGCGACGTTTCCAGCGCCGCCGTCTTGCCGCAGGCCGGCGCACCGACCAACGCCGTCCACAGCACGCACGGCTCCGACCACGACGGCACCGGCGCGATGCGCCGCGCGCCGCCGATCAGGCCGGCCGCGGTGGTCAGCAGCGACAGCGCCACCAGGTCGACGGGCGCATTGGCCTCGCGCGCGGCGCCTCGGCTCCAGTGCCGCCAGAACGGCGGCAGCACATCGACGGGAAATGCCGGCAGATCGCCGACAGGATCGTCGTCCAGCATGGCGAAGTCCGGTGCGGGCCAGTCGGATACAACGGCAGGCGCCGCGATGGCGTTCATCTGCACCGGCACATCGTCCTCGGAAGAAAGCGCCTCGGGGGTTTTCTCGACGGCTTCCGGATCGTGATCATCCGCGGCGCCTACAGGGCTATCGCATAGGGCGCCAACCTCACCCTGAGGTCGTGGGTTGTCATCAGCGGCAGGCCTCAAGGTGCAGGGCGCCTCCACGACACCCGGGTTGTCCGGTGCGCGGCTGGCCTCGCGCAGCAGGCCACGCAAGGTCTCGACCGTGACACCGGCCGGTAGCGTGTGCGCGAGAGTCCACCGGTCGGGCCATCCGCGCGGCACCACGACCAGGGCCACCGTGCACGCGATACCGCGCAGGCGCACCTGCAGGCGCTCCATGGCCGTGACGCCGGCGCCATCGTGGTCGGGCCACAGGACCACGGCGCGACCGCGCAACGGCGCAAGGTCGGCTTTGTCCACGGCGTTGCTGCCGCCGGGCCACGTGACGCAGACATGATCGGCGAACAGCGCGCCGGCGGCTTCGGCGGCGGCTTCACTCTCGACCACCAGCACCGGTGCATCGCGACGCGCCTGCAATGCCGGTACGCGGTAGAGCGGCCAGGGCGGCAGCGGTTCGTGCCAGTAGCAGCTCGTGCCGTTGTTCACCGCCACCGCGCCGATCGTGCGGCCTTGGTGATGGTGCAGATCGGCGACGGCGAAGGCGTCGGTATAGCGCCACCACCGCAGAGGTTTGCCGTGGTTGGCATGCGTCAGGGACGCAAAATCACGCGCGCTCATGGCGCCACCCGATGACTGTGGTTGTGATGTTGCTTGACGACAGCAACCCGCGACACGCCCGTGCGTGGAGCCCGGCGACGGCCCTGCCGCTTAAACGCCCGGCCGGCGATCTGCCGTCGCAACCGAGGCAACGACTTCGGTGGTGCCGGCAACGCCCGTCGGCCCTACGATGACGGAGGGCCTGCCCCGGCGGCGGGAATGCTTACTATGCGCGATATATATTGTTCTCTTTTCCGAAACAAGCGGAACAAAACTAAACATTTTGGCAGCCGCGCACTGCGGCCCGTGCAAAGTGAACGGCGTCGGAGCCCGGAGTCGAAAGCACAGGATCCCTCGCTACGCTCGGGATGACGGCAGGCAGCGACTCACTTTTCGATGATAGCGGATACTATAATGCCGGTAACTGAAAGCCGGTGAGGCCGCGTCGCGTTTCTGCAAGCCTGAGCCGCGGATACCCCCATCACGGACCTTACGATCGATCTCGTTTCGGGAGCTTGCTGGATCGGCGAACTGCTGAATCCCTATGCTTTCGAGCCATCTCATCCGAATGGACGATGCCGCCACCATCGCGGGCAAACCATGATGCGATTGCTGCGGCTGGATCCAGGGAGGGGTTTGCTCATGGCCACCAATACGGGGATCATTTTTGGCGTGGTTACGGCGGGAGGCAGCGGAGTGCCAGGAGCCGAACTTACGTTGAATTTCATCTTCGGTGACGGATCAGCTCAGATTGCCACTGGAACGAGCGCCGATACCGGCGGCAATCTGCTCGGTTATCCCAAGGCCACGACGAACAAGGACGGCAAATTCGTGATGCCGTTCCAGTGGAGTGGCGTGGACATTGCCAAAGTGGTCGATGGCACCGTCACGGCAAGCATCTACGTGGCCCAGTGGTATGCCGACAACTCCCATCGCTATACCAACACGCGTTGTAAGCTGTTTCTCGGCCTTGACTTGAAGAAACTGATTCAAGTGGGGTTCACCGATCCTACCGGCTCGGCCAGCGACTTCGTGAATTGCGGCAAGGACTTCTATGCTTCTTACCGCGACATGCTTCCCAGTCACGGTGTCTTTCCCACCGTCATGCCGTTGAGCACCGAAGTGTGGGGATTGCTTGGCAAGGCCACCGCGCAACTCCCTTGAGCGCTGCGGCGCCAGGCGTGTATCGATCGCGATCTTAGTCCATGGGACAGGGTGTCGATGTATGTGGTCGTCCTGAGCGGAGCGAAGGACTCTGCGGGGCGTCGCTCAAAGAGTGGCGGCACTGGTGATCATCAGATCCCGCAGTGTTGACACCGACGCCGCAGGATCCTTCGCTGCGCTCAGGATGACGGGTGACCTGCGTCCAGCGTGACTCGCTCTTAGTCTAGCCAGTGGCCGATCGGCTCGCATCGGCTGCCGCGAAATGGGCCAGTTGATCGGCGCGCGCCTTCTTGAACGCGGGTCGATCGATCACACGGGTCACATAGGCCTCGGTCGCGGGCCGTTCACCGAAAGCGCGGACTTTCGAGACGCGCAGCACATCGGCCATCAGCAGATCCGCGGCGGTGAAGCGATCGGCTGCCAGCCATTCACGCTCGCTCACAACGGTCTCGAGCTGATCGAGGCGGCTTCCCATCCAGTCGGCCAGACGGTTGTCCGCCACGCCGGATACTTCGAGGAACCACCAGGGAACGGCCACCATCTCGATCGAGTTGAGTGCGGCGATCATCCATTGAACCGTTTGCGCTTCTCCAGCCGGATCACGCGGCATCAGCTTTTCGTTCTTGCGAGCCAAATGCAGCAGCCCGGCACCGCTCTCGAACATGTCCAGTTCGCCATCACTCAGGAATGGAACCTGGCCGAAGGGCTGGCGCGACAGGTGGTTGGTCTCCCGTCCATCGAAGGGGACTGTTCGCACTGAATAGGCAAGCCCCGCTTCCTCGCACGCCCACCTGAGCCTTACATCGCGCACAAAACCACGGACGCCCTCGGGCACCCAATCGTAGGTCCAAATGACCAGCTCGCTCATATGATCTGGCCCCTTCCGCCAACCTCTGGTCGATGAACTGCCGCCGCTGGAACCTGATTCGGCTGGTCGAACGCACGCGACGGCGCGAGCTCCGCTGTTCAGGCCGCGCCGCAAGTTTCGGGGAAACCGAATCGCGATGTCAATTTCCGCCATGGGGTCGACAGCCGAGCAGCCGATCACAACACGGATCCGCTGCGGATAGATCGCCCATTCAATTCGCACCGGATCACCCGGTCGGGTGACGCCGGCAGCATCACGCATCAATAGTGTGATCGGGCGCGTGTCGCTGTCGTCGATCGACGGGAGGCGGATCATGAACGGTGCGTACAAGCCCATGCCTTTGGTACTCAAGGATCCGCCGAAGGCGGCCTACTCGCCCCTGCCGATGTACAAGGGCTGTGGCAGCGTGCACATGAACCGATTTCGCATCTGCGCACGCGTCCCCACCAACCGGGGATCGGTAGCCCACATCGGCACCCATCTTGCCGCGAACATGCCGCAGTACATGCCGCCGAACCTCGCCGCGGTCAGGCCCGGCGATGGCCCGTGGAACGGTCGCAACACGCTGAAGTTCCGCGCGGTCATGCGCATCAGGCCATTCGCCGTGCCTGTTCCGAAGTTTCCCGCCTTCTTCATCCCGGTGCCCGTGCCGCAACGTCTGCGCGACTGGATGGCGCCCGACATTCATACCGACTCGGTCGGCATCATCCAGTCGAGCGCCAACGGCTTCACCGTGCAGACCCTCAAGCGCGAATACGAAGACGAGGACGACAAGACGATCCGCGCGCCCCTGCGCGCCGCGGGCGCACCGGATGCCGTCGCCGATTTCGCCATCAACATCAACCAGCACCATTTCCTGGCCGGCCGGCGTTCGTTCCGCTTCGATTCCGGGCGCAATTTCGGCTACGATGACGACCGACTGGTGTTCGAAACCGCAGCCATCGAACGGTACTCGCATCCCGTTTTCGAGTACTCCCAGATCGCCGTGGGTAACATCCCGGCCATCGTGCGCCAGATCTGGTGCCAGATGGCGCACCGGTTCTGCGAGACACACGGGCTCGAGAAGATCGTCAACGAGCCCGCGCAGCCCGGATGGTCGAAGTCCGATCCCGCGATGCATTCCATGCAAGCCGAAGTCGCGCCGAACGCCGGCGCGATCCGCAGCGCCGCGCAGTTTCCGGCCATCAGCAAGCTGCACCCCCAGCTCATGGAAGATTGGCCGGCGCGCGGCTGAGCGGTTCAGTTCCTGAAAGGAAACGGGTTCGCCGAAGATACTCGGCGGCCACAAGCAACATGCGATCGGCGCCGGTATTATTCAGCATCAAATCATTCTACCTCCAATGAATATGGAATAGAGCGCGCCCGTTTGGGCAGTGAGCGCCACCACTCTGCTTCGATAGTGGTGGGACATGGACCAATTCTCGATTGATCCAGAAAAATCGACACGCTGTCATTGGCACTCGGCGAGCGAAGAGCCGCGTTGGGGGGCGAAATGTCGAGGCCGCACAACAAGAATCCGCGACCGATCCTGATGCCGAGCTGCCATCGCACGACCGTCGCGTTGGCGCTGGTCGTCGCCGCCGCGGGTTTGCCGCCGGCACACGCCGATGGCGGTGGCAACTCCAGCAGTTTCGGTGGCAGGGGCGGCACTGACAGTGTTCAGGGTCCCGGCGGCAATGGCGAGGATCCGTTGCGGCCGGGGTTCGGCCCGGGTGGCGGTGGTGCCGGAACGGTCGGCGGCAACGGCGGTACCGGCCTCGGCGGCGTCGGCAACGCAGCCGGTGGACAGGGCGGCCAGACACCGGGCGCCGCCGGCCAGGATGGTGCACCAGGACTGCCGTCCGATGACGTGAACAACATCCTGGGGAGCGGCGGCGGCGGCGGTGGTGGCGGTGCCCATGGATTCGTCGGTGTGGCGCCGCCGACCACGGCCGCGACCGGCGGCGCCGGGGGTACCGGCGGCACGGGCGGCAGCCGCAACCTCGACGGCGGCGGTGGCGGCGCCGGCGGTTACGGCGCGGCGCTGACCGGAACAGGCGCGCTCGGAACACTCGATGTCGCCGCCACCGGCGGACGCGGCGGAAACGGCGGCCTTCCCGGTCTCAACGGAGGCGAAGGCGGTGGCGGGTCAGGCGGTATCGGGCTCTGGCTCAATGCCGGTGCCAGCGTCACGGTCAATGCGGCGGTCACCGGCGGCGCCGGCGGCGATGTGGTGGGGCTCAGCCTTTCGTCCCCAGGCCGTGGCGGCGTCGGCGTGGTGATTTCCGCCGGAAGCACGCTGACGAACAACGCAACGATCACGGGCGGCGCGGGCGGCAACAGCCCGCAGTCCAGCGCCAGCGCCGGCGGCATCGGCGCCACCGTGGCGGCGAGCGGTACGCTCATCAACAATGGCGCTATCAGGGGCGGCGACGGTGGCGTTGGCGTTTTTGGCGGCAACGCCGGCCACGGCGCTACCATCGCCGCCGGCGGGACGCTCATCAACAGCGGCACGCTCAGAGGTGGTAACGGCGGCGGCGACAGCGATGACAGCTTCGGCGGTGGCAACGCCGGCCACGGCGTCACCATCACGGCCGGCGGTACGCTCATCAACAGCGGCGCCATCACAGGTGGCGACGGCGGCGCGGGCGCCTTTGCCGGCAATGCCGGCGATGGCGTCACTGGCCAAAACCTGACGATCATCAACAGCGGCACGATTCAGGGTGGTGTCGGCGGCTCCGCCATTCGCTTCACGGCCGGCAGCAATCGCCTTGAACTCCAGGCCGGGTCGAACATCATCGGGCGCGTGCGCGCCAACGCCGGTTCAACCCTCACGCTCGGCGGCACGGCTGACGCGACGTTCGACGTCTCGCGGATCGGCACGCAATACACCGGTTTCTCCGTGTTCGAGAAGACCGGTGCGTCGATCTGGGAATTGACCGGCACCACGACGGTGACGACCGCCTGGCGACTGCGGCAGGGTGAATTGTCGGTGTCGTCCGACAGCAACCTCGGCGCGCCGGCCGGGGCGCTGAATGTCGACGGCGGTACGCTCAGGATTACGGGAACGGGTTTCACGAGCACCGCCCGCACGATCAACTGGGGTGTCAACGGCGGCGGCTTCAACATCGTGGACGCGGCCGCGACATTCACGCTGGTCCAGAGCCTCACCGGCGTCGGCGGCCTGGCAAAGAGCGGTGCCGGCACCCTGGTGCTGGCGGGCGCCAACACCTACACCGGCGCCACCACCGTCAGTGCCGGCACCCTGCGCATCGGCCCCGGCGGCTCCATCGCGTCAAGCAGCGCGGTCACGCTGAGCGCCGCCGGCGCCACGCTCGAGATCGCGGCCGACGCCGGCGACCAGGTCGTGCAGAACCTCGCCGGTGTCACCGGCTCCACTGTCGTGCTGGGCCGCAACCTCACCGTGGCCTCCAGCACCGACACCACCTTCGCCGGCACGATTGCCGGCAGCAGTGGCCTGGACAAGACCGGCAGCGGCACGCTGACGCTCGCCGGCGCCAACACCTACACCGGCACCACCAGCATCACCGCCGGAACCCTGGCGCTGGGCGCCGGCGACTCGATCGCCCGCAGCAGCCTCGTCTCCGTGAGCGCCGGCGGTACGCTCGACATCGCGGGCGGTGGCGACCAGACGCTCCAGACCCTGGCTGGTGCCGCCGGCGCCATCGTGGCGCTGGGTGCCAACACGCTCACGACAGGCGCGGCCGCCGACGCCGCGTTCGCCGGCACGATCACCGGCAGCGGCGGCGTGATCAAGACCGGCACCGGCACGTGGACCCTGCTGGGTAGCAACAGCTATACGGGCGACACCATCATCAATGCCGGCACCTTGCAGATCGGCGCCGGCGGCTCGATCACGTCCAGCAGCGCCGTCACGCTGCGTGCGGCAGGCGCAACGCTCGACATCGCGCCGGGTGGCCATCAGACAGTGCAGAACCTGGGCGGCGTCGCCGGATCGACGGTGAGCTTGGGCACCAACACGCTGACGGTGGTCTCGAGCACCGACACGACCTTTGCCGGCGCCATCGGCGGCGACGGCGGTGTGGTCAAATCAGGCACCGGCACCCTGACACTCACCGGCGCCAACACCTACACCGGCGGCACCATCATCAATGGCGGTACGTTGCAGCTGGGCGATGGTGGCGCCTTCACGGGCAGCATCGCCAACAGCGGCACATTGGCGTTCAACCGATCGGACACCGTCACTTTCGGCAACATCGTGTCCGGCACCGGCGGCCTGCGTCAGGTCGGCAGCGGCACGACCATCCTGACCGGCGCCAGCCCCTACAGTGGTCCGACGACGGTCGAGAACGGCCGCCTGGTCGTCAACGGCGCCATCGCGCGTTCCATCGTCACCGTCACCGGCGGCACCTTGGCCGGCACCGGCACCGTGGGCGGCGTCATCGCGGGCAGTGGCGGCACGGTGGCGCCCGGCAACTCCATCGGCACGCTCAACGTTGCCGGCAATGTCAGCTTTGCGCCCGGGTCGACCTACGAAGTCGAGATTGAACCTTCAGGCACCAGCGATCGCCTGCATGCCACCGGTACCGCCACATTGAGCGGCGGCACCGTGCCTGTCATCAAGGCCATCGGCAGCTACACCGGCGGCCGGCGCTATACCATCCTCACGGCCGATGCCGGCGTTACCGGCACCTTCGCCAACCTGGTCGAGAGCCTGCCTTTCATCGACCTGGCACTGACCTACGATCTCAACACCGTCTCCCTGCTCGTCACGCGCAACGCGGTGACGTTCTGCAGCCTGGCCGGCTCTGCCAACCAGTGCGCCGTCGCCAACAGCGCCGAGACCCTGGGCGCCGGCACTCCCCTCTACGACACCATCGCCAGCCTGCCCGATACCGCGGCGGCGCAGCAGGCGTTCAACGCGCTCTCCGGCGAGATCCACGCTTCGACCAGGAGCGCCCTGATCGAGGACAGCCACTACCTGCGCGATGCAATCGTCACGCGCACGCGCCGCTCAGGCAGTGATACCACGGCAGCACCGCAGTTCGCCGCGCTGGCGCAGGCCACCGACCAGCGCCAGCGCCCGCAGGACGGCACCACCATCACCGCCTGGTTCCAGGGCTTCGGTGCCATCGCCCGCACTTCAGGTGACGGCAATGCCGCCAGCGCCAAGCGCTCCGCGGGCGGCTTCTCCATCGGAGCCGACACCAGGATCGCCGACACCTGGACCATCGGTCTCGCCACCGGCTACAGCCGCAGCACCGTCGACGTCGATGGCCGATCCTCGCGCGCTACCATCGACAGCTACCACCTCGCCCTCTATGGCGGTGCACAGTTCGGACCCGTCGGCGTGCGCCTCGGTGCGTCGCATACCTGGCACAGTATCGACAGCAGCCGCTCCATCACCTTCCCTGGCCTCGCCGACGCCGCACGCGCCGACTACAAGGCCCGCACCACGCAGCTCTTCGGCGATGTCGGCTATACGCTCGCACTCGGCGACGTCGCGCTGGAGCCGTTTGCCAATCTCGCGTGGGTCCATCTCAGCACCAACCGCTTCGGCGAACGCGGCGGCATCGCCGCCCTGCACGCTCGCGGCGGCGCCGACAGCAACCTCTTCTCTACCTTGGGCATCCGCGCCGCCGCACAGGTGTGGAACGAGGACAACAAGACCCTGACCCTGCGCGGCACCTTGGGCTGGCGCCACGCCTTCGGCGACGTCACGCCGGCGGCGCGGCTCGCCTTCGCCGGCGGTACGTCGTTCGGCGTCGAGGGTGTGCCCATCGCCCGCAACGCCGTCGTCGTCGAGGCCGGCTTCGACCTCAAGGTCGGCACGTCTTTCACCGTCGGCGCCGGCTACGCCGGCGTCCTCGCCTCCGGCGCACGCGATCACGCCTTCAAGGGCAATCTTACTTACAGGTTCTGACCTGGATCCCGATCCGGAGCGTCGCGCCATCGATCGGCAAGCGCCACAGGTTGAACGACGTCACTGTGCGCTACGCCGGCCATGCCGGCACCGGTTTCACGACCCGCTTCCGAGCGCGCAGCAGCAAACCGACAAGCTCTGCCTGGCGATGTGTGCCGGTCTTCGCAAAGATGTGGCGCAGGTGCGTGCTGACTGTCGCCAGTGTGATGCCAAGCCGGTTGGCGACCGCCAGGCGGCCGTCCCCCTTGGTCAGCTGGAGCGCGACCTTCGCTTCGGCAGGCGTCAGGCGAAAGCGCCGACGTAACAGATCGATCTCGTGGGACTCGTGCCACATCTGGTCAGCGGCTGCTGATCGGCGTGGCACGTCACCATCTCCAGGTCAGTGCGGCCGTGATCGACAAGGACGCTCGTTGCCAGGCCTGCGACCATCCCGCAGCGGCCTTTGCTGCCCGTGAACCCGTTGGAGGACGTCGCAACGGCCAACGCGCCCACGTGGCAGATATCGTCAGCGGCGCCGTCAAAGTGGGCAGCGCGACATGCCGGACGCACCGTCCAGGTCTCCGTTCCATTGCGCATCTCCCGGCGACCGTGGCCTGCTCTGTCCTGTGTCTCGCGCTGTGCCATGGGCAATCGGCACTGTCGTCATTCAGATGAATGATTTGCTTGATCGTGGGACCGCGGCCCATGGTTCCGCTAGACGCGCGCCGTTGCTCGATATCCGCTGTCACCTCATCCTTCAATGCATGGGAACGCAGCGCAGGATCAGGTTGACGAGTTCAGCCTGGCGGCGCGTGTCGGTCTTGTCGAAGGCGCGCTGCAGGTGTGTCGCCAAGGTCGGCAGCGCGATGCCCAGGCGCCTCGCGGCCGCCTGGCGACCGTCGCCCCTGACCAGTTCCAGCACCACGTCGGCCTCGGTGGGAGTCAGATCAAAGCGCTGCCGCAGATGGTTCCGCCGTCGAAGGCGCTGCTGCTCCAGGTCGCTGACCAGCAGCAGCGCAACCGGCGGCACCGCCAACGCCCATCCCGGATCGAATTCAGGCGATGGCCATCGCACCGGCGCCACCAGCACCCGCAACGGCGATCGTCCCCCGCCGCGCGGCAGGTCGACGGATCCGCCGGGGCTGCCGCCGACACGCGACTCGCCGTTCCTGCCGCAAGCCGCGATCGTCGGCCCCCAGCCGCAAGCCGTCGCGCGCGGCCAGAAGGGAGTCGGCGATCCGGTTGGCAAGCAGAACGGTCGCCGCCGCATCCACCAGGATGACACCGACGCCGAGATGGTCGAGCGCCGTCTCGGCACTGCGGGTGCTGAGATCGGCCGCCGCCAGACGCTGACTGACGCGCAGCGCCGTCTCCAGATGCGGGACCAGAAGGCGATGCGCCGCGATGTCCTCATCGGAATAGTCGTCCTGACCATGACGGCGGCCGGTTGCCAGGTAGACATGGCGCGACGCTGTCCGCAGCAGCGGCAGCACCAGGCCGTAGAAGATGCCCATCGGCCGGATCGCTTCGTTGTAGAACGCCGAGCGGGTGTATTCGTTGTCGTTCCACATGGCCGAGCTCTGCATGAGCTCGCCGACGGACGCCGTATAGGTCCATTTCGGCCATCGGCCCGCAGCGCCACCCGACACCAACGCAGCCGTATGTCCGGGTACCACCTCCAGGCTGGCGACCAAGGCGGCCGTCCGCGTCGCCGGCGTGAAACTGGTGAGGAACCCCTGCTCGCTGGCGGTGACCGCGGTAACCCCGGCCAGCGCCCGCGACCACCCGTCAGGCATCAAGGGCGCCCGGTGAATATGCTCGATGGCACTGAGGATGGCGGATCGATGCGACATGGCGGCACGAGGGCAGCATAAAACCTTGTCGACGGGCATCATCCAAACAGATGAGACGCCTATACCGCTCTACACGCTGCGACAGAAATGACTTTTGGCCATGGAGCCCATGTCCATGGAGACATTGGCTGCCGTCGATCTCAACCTGCTGGTTGCCTCGATGCCCTTCTTGCGGCCATATGCCGATTACGTCAGTCGCACCCGACGGCGCACAAGTCACGACATGGCGTTCAGTTCACCCGGTGGTGGCGCGACGGCTGGAGTGGTTTTCCACCGCGTGACGCAAGCAATGACGGGCGATTCCTTACCATCGTCATCGCCTGGCGCATCACGCGTCTGAGACTTCTTTGAGCCGTCGGATTAAATGAAACGAAGACCAGCTCCAAACCCTCAGCGCTGCTCCGCTACGGCCTTGCGGCATTGTTGTTCCAGTGCGGCGATCAGCCCGGCGCTCATCTGCTTCTCTCGCGCGGCATGGGCCTTCGCACATGTCTCGTGTGCTTCCGGGGGCGGAAGAGGTTGCTTCCCTAGCCCCTTGGACAACAGCTTTGGTTTGTCGGCTTGCTGCTCACGTAGCTGACGCTGCTCCGCGACCGCCTTCCGGCATCGCTGTTCCAGTGCGGCGATCAACTCGGCGCTCATCTGCTTCTTTCGTGCGTCATGGGCCTTGGCACACGTCTCGTGTGCTTCTGGGGGCGGAAGAGGTTGCTTCCCCAGCCCCTTGGACAATAGCTTTGGTTTCGCCGGTGGCGCCGGAGCGATCTCACCGCAGATCAAACCCAGGGCATCGACCATGGCGCCTGCCCGGCCCTGCACGCCGACAGGAATCATGTGGGATGGGCATGTCACCGCGGACCTGACGCGTGAGGAGTTTCCCGGAATAATGACGGGCAAAAGCGATGGGCTGGAATACAGAGGTCCGCCCATCGACAAGGAGGCATTGTATCCCGCGACGGGCCTGGGCATGGCTCCCGTCAATGGACCGCAGTCGGCATAGATCGTGTTCACGACAACGGTTCTTGCGCCTTCTGCATATACCTCCAGCTTGCGAACGAACGGTGCCGACTCCGGGCATAGAATTTCCCTGGCGTTTCCGCCGGATCCGCCGAACCCGGCCTTGCGGACGATGTCGGATCGCGCACCGCCTGACGGTGCCCTGGCGCAGATCGGGGCAATGGCATCCATGTCGTCACCGACCCGACCGCTCACGCCGACCAGGTACTGACCGGGATCGCAACGCGCTGCGACACGGTTGCCACCGCCGCCGCCGATTGCATCGGTGGACCAATCAGTCTCCGCTGCAACCTGACCGCAATAGGCCGTCGCCATCGCAGCAACGACGAGCACCCGACCAAACTTGAAGACCTGTGGTGCCATGTCATGCCTCCTTGGTCCGTCGCGTTCTGGAAGTGCCGGTCGCAGTAATCGTCGCCGGCGCAGGTCCGTATGGCCGCGGCGTCCTCGCGGCGGTTCAGATAACTGCGGGTCAGGCCGCGTTCGTCATCCATATGAATGACCTCACGAGGATTTCCTCCCTGCCCCGAGCAGGCAATGGCACCACACAACCTCATCCCGTGAGGAGCTCGCGCAGCCGCGTCTCGAGGGATGGGCTACAGTCGCGCTGGTTCGTTCCAACCGTGATCGCACCGTTCGCGTGGTAGCCCACCCTTCGAGACGCTCACTGCGCTCGCTCCTCAGGAAGAGATTCGCGCCATATGCGATTGCAGGTGATGGCGCATGCCGGAGCAACACACGCTGGGGGCACGCCACTTCGCGCCCGAACACCGAGCAGGTAGAGCAAGCCATGACGCGCCACGGAGTGGCGCGCCCCCAGCGTCTGACCGTACCGACTTGGCTCACATGCGATCGCCGTACCGCTATGGGCGAACCGCTTCGGCTACTTCTTCGTGATGCCCCACAGCACGACGAGGCCGGTGTTGGGCACGATGCCCTGGAGGCGGTCAGAGCGGTAGGCGATCGGCGTCGTCCATTGACCGAACGGGATGTAGACGACCTGCTCCATCGCCCGCACCTGCAGGTCGCGCGCGATGCGCTTCTTCTCCGCGTCGGTCCGCGCGAAGGCAAAGCTGTTGCGCAGCGCCTCGATCTGCGCGTCGCAGGGCCAGCCGAACGGGCCTTTGTCGCACGCGGCACCGAGCCAGGTGTGCAGCACGGGGTTGGCCGAGGCGACACCACCCGCCTGCGAGACGAAGATGTGCCAGCCACCCTGCGCCGGCGGTTCTCGCCGGGCGCGCCGCGACACCACCGAACCCCAGTCCATCGACTGCACATCGAGCGTGATGCCGGCCTCGCGCATGGCCTGGATCAGCACCTGCGTGGCCGGCGTGATCGTGCTGTTGTCGGTGGCGGCCAATATGGTGATCGGCTCGCCTTTGTAGCCGGCCTCCTGGAGCAGCCGCAGCGCCTTTCCGGGATTGTACTCCTTGAACCATTGGCTGCCGCCGTCGCTGGCCAGCGGCGCGCCGCAGGTGATCAGGCCATGGCAGATTCGGTAGTACCGGGGATCACCAATCACGGCGCGCAGGAAATCCTCCTGATTGATCAGGTAGTACATCGCCTGCCGCGCCTTCACGTTGTCGAACGGCGGGTGCAAGTGGTTCAGCCTGATCATGCCGTGCGCGCTGTCGAGGTCGCCGGTCTTCATCAGCTTGACGTCGGGGCTCCTTTCCAGGATCGGCAGGAAGTCGATGCCGGGGCTCTCGTAGAAATCGATCTCGCCGTTGATCAGTGCCGATATTGCCGTCTGCTGGTCGGCGATCCACACCAGCTCGATGCGGTCGACGCCGGCGATCTTGCTGCCGGCGAAGGACGACGGCGGCTCGTTGCCCGGCCGCGGGACGTAGTGCGGATTCCTGGCATAGACCGCCTTGCTGCCCGGCACCCACAGGTCCTTGACGAACATGTAGGGGCCGGAGCCGATCGACTCCTTGACCTGTTGTTGCGGGTCGGTCTGCGCCTCCCTTTCGCGCATGATGACGGCGACGGAGACGTTGGCCTTGCCCAGCGACTCCAGCACCATCCCGTACGGCTTTGTCAGCGTCATGCGAAACGTCTTGTCGTCAACTGCCTCGAGCCTGGCGACGAACGAGAACAGGCGGATGCCGACGCCGTCCTTGGCGCCCCAGCGCCTCAGCGAGGCGATCACGTCCCTGGCCGTGACGGCAGAGCCGTCGCTGAACGTCAGGCCGTCGCGCAGGACGAAGGTGTAGACCAGCTTGTCGGCACTGACGTCGACCGCGCCGACCATCTGCGGCCTGGGCTGCAGGCTGGCATCGTTGCCGAACAGCGTGTCATAGACCAGCATGCCGTGGATGTTGGCGATGTTCTGCGTCGTCCAGATCGGATCGATCGCCCGCAGGTCGGCGTGCATGGCGGCACGCAGCACCTTTTCCTCGGCGTGCGACGTCGGCATGCCCAGTACCAGCGGTGCGATCAGACCGGTTGCCATCGCGAACCGCCGCAACGAACTGAAAGCGATCGACATCGTGACGCTCCCGGATCGAGGCGACTCGGCCGACGCCGTCCGCCATGTCACGTCAGATCAAAATGGCCGAAGTTCCGCTGCAGGAGCGCGGCGAGCGCGGCCTGGCGACGCGTTCCGGTCTTGGCAAACGCGCGCTGCAGGTGGGTGCGCGCGGTCGGCATGGAGATGCCCAGGGTCGCGCAGATGGCCGGCAGGTCATCACCACGGCACAGGGCAAGCGTCACCGCGGCCTCGCTCGGCGTCAAACCAAAGATCTCGGCGAGTTGCGTGCGTACAGGACCAAGCTCGGCGCCGGCGTCACCCATGACGACCAGGGCGTGACGCGGCTGTTGGCTCCCCGGCGCATCGTCGCCCCGCATCGGAACAACGCTGACGATCAGCGGCAATGCGCCGTCGTCACCGTGGATCGCGAACGATCCGCCCACCGGTGCCCTGTCTCGTGTCGTGGCGCGATGGATCCGGGTCCGCAACAGGGTGCCGGCCTTTCCATCGGCCTCGAGCCGGCCCGAGCGCAGACGCAGGCCGGCATCGCGCGCCAGGAACGCCTCGGCGGCCGGATTGAGCAGGACGGCGTGACCGTCCTGATCGACGATCGCCAGTCCGCTGACGGCGCGATCGACAATTTCGCGGTTGAGCCCCTGTTCGAGCCGATCCTGGCGCAGTCGATGACGCAGCTTGATCGACTCCCGCAGGTGGGGCGCGAGTCTGCGCATCGCATCCATCGACTGAACGTTGAAAGCGGCCGACCGCCGGCCATGACGGCGGACCGTCAACGCGGCCATCGCGCGATCGGTGTGCTCGAGCTTGCAGGCCATGGTCCAGTGGATGTCCTGTGGCCTGAACCATTCCTGATAGAATGCCGTGTGCAGGAACTCGCGGCGCGGCATGACCGTCTCCTCAACGACGACCGCGCCTGCCGGCAGGCGTTTGAACGGCGGCAACAGTGCGTTGACTTGCTCGGAGGCCTCCCGGTTCTTGCGATAGAAATCCTCGTCCAGGCCGACGTCCGCTCTCCAGATCTTCCCTGTCCTGCGGTCGGTTTCGCTATAGGCCGCGCTCTGCCCGCCGAAGGCTTCCGCCACCTTCAACATGACGCCAGGCACGGCCGCCACATCGTAAGCGGACGCATAGATCAGCCCGACGAGATTCGTGAGATCCGTGCCACCCATCCTGGTTCCCCAACCAAGCACCGACGTGGGCCGCGCGCTGACTCACGCGGTTGTTTTTGCCTTCTCTTGCAACTTTCGAAGGCAACCATCACGAGCGGTTGAGATGTTGTCATCTTCGCGAAGAAGGTCAATCGCAAGCCGCCGGGTGCCGAATGCCCGAGCGCAACCGACCGGCAGATCATACCGGATCAGGCGCGAAGAGAAACGCGTGCCGGCGGAGGCCGTCATCGCTGCGGCGCCATGCCAACCGCCGGGCGTCGAGAGCGGCCGGAGACCATGCTCGATGGCATTGAGGATGGCAGATCGATGCGGCATCGCGGCACGAGAGCAGCATAAAACCTTGTCGACGGGCATCATCCAAACGGATGAGACGCCTATACCGCTCTACACGCTACGATAGAAATGACTTTTTGCCATGGAGTCCATGTCCATGGAGACTTTGGCTGCCGTCGATCTCAACCTGCTGGTTGCCCTCGATGCCCTTCTCGCCGAACGCAATGTCACGCGTGCCGGCGCGCGTATCGGCCTGAGCCAATCGGCGATGAGCAAGGCCCTGGCGCGGCTGCGCGCGTTGTTCGGTGATCCGCTGCTGGTGCGCACCGCGGACCGCATGGTGCCGACGGCACGCGCGATGGCACTGGTCGAACCGCTGCATCGGGCGCTGGGCGAAGTGCGCCGCGTGATCGACCGAGACGCCGCCTTTAATCCGGCGTCGATGCGACGCACCGTTACGTTGGCGTCAGCGGACATGCAGGATCTGCTGATCCTGCCGGATGTCATCGCACACCTGCGCCGAGCGGCACCCGGGATCGATCTGAGGGTGCGGGCCTCGGACCGCATCGACGTCGTCACCGCCTTGCAATCCGGCGAGGTCGATCTCGGGCTCATGCCCATGATGGCCAACACCTCGGATCTGCGCAGTGCCGTGCTCTTTCGCGAAGAGCTGGTCGTCCTCGTCGCGCGCGGGCACGACGTCGCCCGCAAGGGGCTGACCTTGAAGCGGTTCCTGGCCTACCCGCACATCATGGTATCGGTCGAGGGCCGCGGCACCGCGCCGGTCGATGCAGCGCTCGCCGCCCGCGGATTACAGCGCCGCATCGGGCTGACCTTGCAACACTTCCTGCCGGTGCCCTTCGTGGTCGCGGCCAGCGACATGATCGCCGCATACCCCGCACGCTTGGCGCGCATCCTGGCCGCCAACGTCCCTGTCGCCGTCCTGCCCCTGCCGTTACCCATCGAAGGCGCCACGGTGCACGTCGCCTGGCACCGCCGACACGACGCCGACCCGCTGTTGCTGTGGCTGCGCGAACGGCTGGTCGAGCACGACTACGACCGATCGGTGCCGCCGCTTGTGCCGCCCAACCGGAAATCGCGCGGGAGCCTACGGCCGCGCGTCGCATATCCCGCGCCACGCCGGCGCAATCGGTGATCGGCAAACCACACGCCACAACACCCTTGCAACATCATTCATATGAATGACGCGCGCCGCGTGCGGGCAAGACAGGTTGCCGCGACCGGCCCGCAGCTTGTCGTGTGGTCGCACGAACTGCATCGGCGACAAGGGCTCCGTGGTTTGCCGGCGTGCGGAGACAAGAGCATGACCTCCCGAAGCAGGCACAACCATTGGCGTGCCGCATTGTTGGCTTCGACGGCACTTCTGGCGGCGCCCGTCGTGCACGCCCAGACCCAGTGGACCGGCGCAGTGTCGAACGACTGGTTTACTGCCGGCAACTGGAGCACGGGCGCCGTGCCCAGTGCGGCCGATAACATCATCCTTGATCGTGTCACCCCTCATCCGACGGTGATTGGCGCACTGGGCGCCCGAGGAACCACCCTGGTCGTGGGCGACAGCGGCACCGGCCAGCTGACGATTAAGGACGGCGGTACACTCTCCCTGACCGGGGTCGGTGCCCAGGACAGCATCGCAATAATCGGCTTTGGATCGGGCGCAACAGGAACGGTGGCGGTTACCGGGGTCGACTCGACCTGGACGAACAGCGGCAATGTTATCATCGGCCTCGAAGGCACGGGAACCTTGCGCATCGAGAGCGGCGGAAAAGTCAGCAATACGATCGGCTTCGTTGGCGGCGGGCTCCTGCAGGCCAACCCCATACCCTTCAGTGGTGTCGGCACCGTCACAGTGAGCGGTGCCGGCTCAACCTGGAGCAACAGTGGAGATCTGTTTGTTGGCCTCCTCGGCACCGGCGCCTTGCGCATCGAGAACGGTGGGTCGGTCAGCAGTAGCTCCAGTTCCGTTGGCTCCGCTGCCGGGGCGAGCGGCACCGCTACGGTGAGCGGCGCCGGCTCGACCTGGACCAACACCATCGATCTCACCATCGGTGACAAGGGCACCGGCACCCTGCGCATCGAGACCGGCGGTACAGTCAGCAACACCACAGGCACCATCGGCGAGAGCAGCGCCGGGGCCGTCGGCGTGGTGACGGTAATCGGGGCCGGTTCGACCTGGACCAACAGCAACAATCTCATCATTGGTGACAAGGGCATCGGGACCCTGCACATCGCCAACGGTGGCACAGTCAGCAATGCGATCGGTCGCATCGGGGCTAGCGTCGAGCCTGTCGGCGGGATTGGAGTTCAGGGTAGCGGCGCCGTCACTGTGAGTGGCGCCGATTCGACTTGGACCAACAGCGGCGGTCTAACTGTTGGCGCGTTCGGCAACGGCACTCTGCGCATCGAAAACGGCGGTACAGTCAGCAATACGATCGGCATCATCGGGGCTAGCGTCGCGATTATCAGCGGGACCAGAACTCAGGGCCGCGGCGTCGTCAGCGTGAGTGGCGCCGGCTCGACCTGGACCAACAGCGGCGCCTTGAGTGTCGGGTTGGCCGGCGTTGGGACCTTGCGGATCGAGAACGGCGGCGCTGTCATTAGCGGGGCGGGTGCCGTCGGCGGTGAGGGAGGGTCGAACGGCACTGCTACGGTGAGCGGCGCCGTCTCGACCTGGACCAACAGTGGCGATTTCACCGTCGGCGGCAGGGGCACCGGTACTCTGAACATCGAGACCGGTGGCTCGGTCGTCAACAGATCCGGTTCTGTTGGCAAAGAGGTCCTGTCGAACGGCACCGTCAGCGTGAGCGGTGCTGGGTCGACCTGGACCAGCAGCGACCGTCTCACCATCGGAGGCAACGGTACCGGCACGCTACGCATCGAAAACGGCGGCACGGTGAGCAGCTTCACCGCATTGGTTGGCGATTCAACCGGGTCGAGTGGCACTGTCAGGGTGAACGGTGCCGGCTCGACCTGGACCAACGGCGTTCTCGTCGTTGGCAATTTTGGCACTGGCGTTGTGACGATCACCGATAGTGCCAAGGTCAACGCCGGCACCTTTGTTGGCCTGCGGGCCGGCAGCACCGGTACAATCACCATCGGGGCCGGTGCCGGCGATCCGGCCGACGCTCCCGGCACGCTGCAGGCCCCGTCGCTCACGTTCGGGGACGGGACCGGCGCGCTGGCCTTCAACCATACCGGCACGGGCTATGCCTTCGCGCCGGCGATCCTTGGCAAAGGCACGATCAGCCACCTCGCCGGCTCGACGGTGCTGAATGCCGACAGCAGCGCCTTCACCGGCAGCACCTTCCTCTCCGGCGGCACGTTGCGCGTCGACGGCAAACTCGGCGGTGCCGTTGCCGTTACTACCGGCGGCACGCTGGGCGGCAGCGGTACCGTTGCCGGCACCGTCACCATCGCCGACGGCACCCTGTCGGCCGGCGCCAGCCCCGGCACCTTGACCGTGGGCAGTTTGAGCCTCGGTGGCGCGGCGACATCACGCTTCGAGTTGAACACGCCGGGCGTCGCCGGCGGCAGCGATCCCGTCACCGGCAACGACCTGGTCGCCGTCGCCGGCAACCTCATCCTGGGCGGCGCGCTCGATGCGCGCACCGCCGCCGCCGGCTACTACACGCTGTTCACCTACGGCGGCACCTTGACGGGTGCGTTCGCCAGCACCGCCGTCACCGGCACGCGCGGCTTTGCCGTCACCAGCCACCAGGTGCAGACCGACATCGGGGGCCAGGTCAACCTGGCCGTCGTGGGCGACCGCCAAGCCCTGCAGTTCTGGGACGGCGCCGACACCGCCGGCAACGGTGTGGTGGACGGCGGCGCCGGCACGTGGAGCGCCGAGGGCACCAACTGGACCGGCCAGCCGGGCCAGGCCGCCACCAACAGCAACTGGGGCGGCTCGGTCGCGGTGTTCGCCGGCGCTGCCGGCGGCGCCGTCACCGTCGCCGGCACGCAGGCCTTCGACACCCTGCAGTTCTCCGCCAACGGCTATACGCTCGGCGGCGGCAGCCTGGCGCTGTCGCCGGCCACCGGCGTCGCCAGCACGATCACCGTCGATGGCGGCGTCACGGCCACCATCGCCACGCCGCTGGTCGGCGGCAGCGGCGACAGCTTGCTGAAGGTCGGCGCCGGCACGTTGGTCCTGACCGGCGCCAGCACCTACGAACGGACAGCGATCGACGGTGGGCTGCTGGTGGTCAGCGGCACCCTCACCAACGCCACCATCACCGCCGGCGACCTCGGCGCCGGCGCGCTGCGCATCGACACCGGCGGGTCGGTCAACAGCCTGTCCGGCATCGTTGGCCGCGAGACCGGCGCGAACGGCGGCGTCATCGTGAGTGGCGCCGGTTCGACCTGGACGAACAGCGGCAACCTCTTTGTCGGCGACCTCGGCACCGGCACGTTGCGCGTCGAGACCGGCGGCGCGGTCAGTACGATGATCGGCTATGTCGGCCATGCCGCCGGCGCCAATGGAACGGTCACGGTGAACGGCGCCGGATCGAGCTGGACCAACAGCCTTCTGGTCGTCGGCAACCGCGGCACCGGCACCCTGCGCATCGAGAACGGCGGCGCGGTCAGCAACGCGGTCGGCTTCGTCGGCGCCCAGGCCGGGTCGAGCGGCACGGTCGTGGTGAGCGGCGCTGGTTCGACCTGGACCAGCAGCGAGGCGCTCACCGTCGGCGTGGGCGGCAAAGGCGTCTTGACGATCACCGACGGCGCCAAGATCAACGCCAACGCCGGGATCGGTGTCGGCCGACCGGATGCCGGCGGCGACGGTGACGGTGCCGGCGGCACCGGTACGATCAATATCGGCGCCGGCGCCGGCGATCCGGCCGCCGCCCCCGGCACGCTGCAGGCGCCGACGCTCACCTTCGGTGCCGGGACCGGCACGCTGGTGTTCAACCACACCGGCGACGCCAGCTTCGCGCCGGCGATCACCGGCACCGGCACGATCCGCCACGTCGCCGGCACGACGGTGCTGAGCGCCGACAGCAGCGCCTTCACGGGCAGCACGGCGGTCGACGGCGGTATCCTGCGCGTCGACGGCAAGCTCGGCGGCATCGTCTCCGTGACGGGCGGCATGCTGGGCGGCAGCGGCACGGTGGGCGGCGTGATCGCGGGCAGCGGCAGCACGGTGGCGCCCGGCAATTCCATCGGCACGCTCAACGTCGCCGGCAACGTCAGCTTCGCCGCCGGTTCGACCTACGCTGTCGAGATCGAACCCGGCGGCGCCGGCGACCGCCTGCACGCCACCGGTACCGCGACACTCAACGGCGGCACCGTCTCCGTCGTCAAGGCCGCCGGCGCCTATACCGCCGGCACCCGCTATATCATCCTGACCGCCGATGCCGGTGTCAGCGGCACCTTCGCCGGCCTGACCCAGAACCTGCCCTTCGTCGACCTGGCGCTGGCGTACGGCCCCTCCAGCGTCTTCCTCGACGTCACCCGCAACAGCACCGGCTTCTGCGACGTCGCCGCCTCGCGCAACCAGTGCGCCGCCGCCCGCGGCGTCGAGAGCCTGGGCGGCGGCAACCGGCTCTACGACGCCATCGCCAGCCTGCCCGACGCCGCGGTGGCGCAGCGGGCCTTCAACGCGCTCTCCGGCGAGATCCACGCCTCGACCAGGAGCGCCCTGATCGAGGACAGCCACTATCTGCGCGACGCCGTCGTCGCTCGCACCCGACTCTCCGGCACATCGACCGCCGCCGGGCCGCAGTTCGCCGCGCTCGCCCAGGCCACCGACCAGCGCCAGCGGCCGCAGGACGGCACCGCCGTCACCGCTTGGTTCCAGGGCTTCGGCGCCATCGCCCGCACGTCAGGTGACGGCAACGCCGCCACCGCGAAACGCACGACCGGCGGCTTCTTCATCGGTGCCGACACCAGGATCGCCGACACCTGGACCGTTGGCATCGCCACCGGCTACAGCCGCAGCACCGTTGACGTCGACGGCCGCTCCTCGCGCGCCACCATCGACAGCTACCACCTCGCCCTCTATGGCGGCGCACAGTTCGGACCCGTCGGCGTCCGTCTCGGCGCGTCGCACACCTGGCACAGCATCGACAGCAGCCGCAGCATCACCTTCCCCGGCCTCGCCGACGCGGCACGCGCCGACTACAAGGCGCGCACCACGCAGGTCTTCGGCGATGTCGGCTATACGCTGGCACTCGGCGACGTCGCGCTCGAGCCCTTCGCCAACCTCGCCTGGGTGCATCTCAGCACCAACCGCTTCGGCGAGCGTGGCGGCATCGCCGCGCTCCGCACCCGCACCGGCTCCGACAGCAACCTCTTCTCCACGCTGGGCATCCGCGCCGCCGCACAGGTGTGGAACGAGGACAACAAGACCCTGACGCTGCGCGGCACGCTGGGCTGGCGCCACGCCTTCGGCGACGTCACGCCGGCGGCGCGGCTCGCCTTCGCCGGCGGTACGTCGTTCGGCGTCGAGGGCACGCCCATCGCCCGCAACGCCGTCGTCGTCGAGGCCGGCTTCGATCTCAAGGTCGGCAAGGCCTTCACCGTCGGCGCCGGCTATTCCGGTGTCCTCGCGTCGGGTGCTCGCGACCACGCCTTCAAGGGCAATCTCACTTACAAGTTCTAACGTCAGGAAGTTGGCCAAGGCAGTTCGATCGCGTGCTGAGGGCGAGGGCGTCATGTGCCAAATCCCTTCGCCAGGCTCAGGATGGTGGTAGCATGCAGCGACAGGAGTAGCCGTCGCGTGTTTGTCCAAACCAAGGCGCGCCATAGCGTGGCGCGCATCCAGCGTCTGTCCGCCCGACCGTGCGCCGCTTCAGTCCGTGCGCCGCGATCCGCTCTCGCAGTACTCGGGTGGGCCTCATGTTGACGGCATTCGGCGAGGCGATCTGGACGGCGGACGGTTCCAATGTCGTGGCGGCGCTGGGGTTCCACTATCCGACCCGCATGGCCGTCATCCGGTTGTCCGGTGGCGGTCTCCTCGTCTGGTCGCCCGTGGGATTGACGGACGCGCTTCGGGCTGCGGTCGATGCGCTGGGAGAGGTCCGCCACATCGTGGCGCCCAACACACTGCATCACGTGTTCATCGCCGACTGGAAGCACGCCTATCCCCGTGCGCGCCTCCACGCCGCGCCCGGGTTGCGCCAGAAGCGCAAGGATATCGCCTTCGACGCCGATCTCACCGACGCGCCCAGTCCCGATTGGTGCGAGGACATCGACCATGTGGTGGTGCACGGCAACGCCATAACGCAGGAGGTGGTGTTCTTTCATCGCAAGAGCGGCACCGTGATCTTCACCGACCTGATCCAGCAACTGCCTGCCGATTGGTTTTCGGGCTGGCGCGCGGTCGTGGCAACGTGGGACCTGATGCTGGGCGCCGAACCATCCGTGCCCCGCAAGTTCCGCGCCGCCTTCATCAACCGCCGCGCCGCCCGCGCCTGTCTCGCGCGCATCCTCTCCTGGCCCGCCGACAAGGTGCTGCTGGCGCATGGCACGCCCGTGACCGCGGACGGCCGGGCCTTCATCCGACGCGCTTTCCGGTGGCTGATGGCGTGAAAGCCGCGGAAACAAAAGCCGCAACATCACATATCGATGCAGAACGCCGCCTCCGCCCGCAGCACGCTCACGCCCGTGACGGCCAGGCGTTCATCCAGCGTGCATTACAGCGGCCGGTTCGGCTCGACCAAAAATGGGGGCCGGCCTTACTGAAACGGGGGGACCGTTGGGGCGTAAGGCCGGCCCGAGGAGGGAGGGATTCCCGCGCCGACGCGCTCATCGCTTGCATCGGGCGATACGTCGTGTGTGCCATGGTCGCAAAAATCATACAAGCTCATATAATTCGCAATCTAATGAATTTGCGCACGGCTTCCCATTGATGGCCATCAGGCCGCAATTGTCATCCTGAAGCGCTTTGCCTCATGGCACGCCCAAATTGAACCGGTCGATCGCGGCTTGTAGGCTCATGGGATCAATCGTCGAGGGAGGATTGGATGCCTGAAGCCGCCACAACCGAATTCTGGCGTGACATCAAACCGATCGGAAACCCGTTCAAGCCCGGTGTGTTGCCTGAGGTTCACATTCCCAACGCGGCGATCGATGACGATCGCTACTACGTGCCGTTCACCGAGACGGTATCCTCGCGCCCGCTGTGGATCTCGCCGACGCAGAACAGATGGTGCGATATCCTGCTGGCCAAAAAGGCCGGCCTGGTAAACCGCCATTACCATCCGCATCAGGTCTTCGCCTACACGATCTCCGGCAAGTGGGGATACCTGGAGCACGACTGGACGGCGACCGCCGGCGACTTCGTCTACGAAACGCCGGGTGAAAGCCACACGCTGGTGGCCTATGACCATCCCGACCCGATGCGGGTGTTTTTCATCGTGAGCGGCCCGCTGATGTGGCTGGACGAGGACGGCAACGTGAACGGCCATTTCGATGTCCACGACTACATCGGCCTGTGCCGCGCCCACTACGAGAAGATCGGCATGGGCGCCGACCATGTGACCAAGCTCTTTCGCTAGCGCGAGCGCATGATCGGCCGTGTCGCTTCAGTCCTGCTGTTGCTGCTGGGCGTATCCGGGATTTTCAGCCCGGTGTCCGCTCAGCAATGGACGCGTTACCAGCCGCAAGGCGCGGGTTACCGGATCGAGTTCCCCGGCTCACCCCAGCGCCAGACGCAGGGCCCCAGCATCGCAACGCAATACGTGGCCTTTGTCGAAATCGATCAACGCCTCTTCATGACGATGCACCAGGTCAGCGCGTTCGGCACCGTCCTGCCCGAGGCCGGCATGGACGCCGCGCGTCAAGCCGTGCTGCGTGGATTCCAGGGCACGTTGCGCGACGAGGAGCGCCTGCACGTCAGCGGCGCCCCGGCGCGCCGCTGGATCATCGACGCCGACAACGCGGTTGTCCTGATGCTCGCGGTCCTGAAACGCGACAGGTTCTATCAGGTGATGTACAGCGGACCGCCCGGCACGGAGACATCAGCCGATGCCGGGCGTTTCGTGGCGTCGTTTGCGCTCACCGATCCCTGAGAGCAGGATGATGCCATGACGGACGATCGACCTTTCACGACCACTGTCCTCACGGCGCTCGACCGCGCGGCTGCCGCGGATCTGCTGACCGAGGTTTTCTTCGACAACCCGGGGCACACGTTCATCTACCCCGATGTCGCGAGCCGCCGCGAGCAGCTGCGGTGGTTGATGGACATGAACCTGGGCGCGCAACTCGCGATCGGTCGCAGTTTCGCCGAGAAGGATGCCCGCGGCGACATCGCCGCCATGGGGTTCTGGCACGCGCCGGGCTCACCCAGGGCGAGCCGCGAAGAACTCGCACAGTTCGGCTTTTTCGATATGGCGGCGCGGCACGGCGAAGCAGCCTTCCAGCGGATGGTGCAGTCCATCGAGGAACTCGAGAAGCGTCGTGCCGCGGGGCTGGAGGGCCGCCAGAGCTGGTTCCTGAACAACATGGTGGTCAAGCCGGCCTACCAGGGCACGGGCCTGGGGAGCCGGGTGCTGCGGCAACAACTCGAACAGGTCGTGGATCCCTCAGGCCATCCCGCCTCGCTCACGACGCAGAAGCGGCAGAACGTGACGTTCTATGAGCGCCTGGGGTTTCGGGTGACGGACGACAGGCCGATCGGCGACGCATCGAACAGCTACCCCAACTGGATCATGGTCTACGGTTAGAGCGGACTATCGCTAGAGTGTGGCTCAGCGTCGTCATCCCGAGCCTAGCGAGGGATCTTTCGATGCGGGCGCACCCGTGCGTCACTTGCAGAAGATCCCTCGCTGCGCTCGGGATGACAGGTGTATCAGGGATGCGTGAGACAGGAGCGTGACGTGCCGCGAGGTCCCTATGGTTCGTATGTGTTGCTCTGGCTGTTGGTAGGCGCGGGCGTGTTCTTCGCGCGCCGCACCGGCGCGATCCCCTTCCCCAACGTTGCCTTCCTGATCCTCGCCGCCATCTATTTCCTGGGCGCCTTGTGGATCGTCCGCCAGCGTCATGGTGGCACGAGACTCTTCGGCCGAGTGGCCAAGGCGGCCCTGATCGCCAGCGGCGCCGCCGTCTGCGTCCTCTACCTGAAGCCGGATGGTTTTCCCTATACGATCCCGACCCGGCCGCGGTGGTTCATCGACGCGACCGAGATCGTCTTCCTCGTCGGCGTCGCATGTCCGCCGCTGTTCCTGCTGCTGGGCGGCATCCTGCCGGTCGACATGCCCCGGACCACCCGCGACAGGCGTTCGGAGAAACGCTGATCGTCGTATCTTGTGAGGTCGATGCAGCGGCGTCAGTATGACGACCTCGCTTGGGGTGACATCAGAAATTTCGCGTTTACGCAATAACATGCAAAGCGTTGCCAGAAGTACGACATTGCCGTCGCCCACCCGCGCTGCGCCGCCGGTCCTCGACAGCAAGGCCGAAGCACCGGTCACCGAAGGGCTGGTCGCGCGCACGCGGCTGTTCAAGATCCTGGATGCAGCGCCCGCGCGCAGCGTGGTCTGGATCGCGGCACCGCCGGGCGCCGGCAAATCGTCGCTGGCCGCCAGCTGGATCGAGGCGCGCCGGGCGGTCGTACCCCATGCGCAGACGCTCTGGTACGGGATGGACGACGGCGATCACGATCCTGTCGGCTTCCTGGCGCGCCTGCGCGGCATCGTCGCGCAGGGCCCGGACGCCGATCGTCTGCCGCGGCTGACCCCGGAAGCCACCGTCGAGTTGTCGTCCTTCGCCCAACGCTGGTTCAAGGAGCTGCGCGGCCGCGCGCGTGAACCGTGGCTGTTCGCCTTCGACGATGTCCATCGGCTGCCGGAAACGTCGACCACCTGGGTGCTGCTGCAGGCCCTGATGGCGGCCCAGAAGGCTGCCGACCGCATCGTCTTCCTGTCACGGCTCGATGCGCCCGAGCCCGTGAAAGCCATCACGCCGGGCAAGCGGCTGACGCAGATCAGCGACCTGCGCGTGCACCTCGACGAGTTCGAGGATTTCGCCCGCACCCCTAAGATCGGCGATGCGCTGACGTTCGAGGCGTTTCGCGACAAGGTGCAGCACACCGGCGGCTGGATTTCCGAACTGGCGGCGCCACCGCAACGACCGTCCCTGCGCACCATGGCCGACACCGGCAGCGGTCCGGCCGCCAGCACGACCGTCGCGCGCTTTCCGACGACGGAGCGCGACGTGTTGCTGAAGATCGCCTTTCTCCAGGGCGGCAGCGAAACGGAATGGCGCGCCCTGGGCGGCGATGGCGCGGTCGCGTTGCTGAACCATCTCGCGGCGAGCACCGGCCTGGTTTCGCGGCGCGTCAACGGTGACCTGCGCAAGCACGATCTTTTCCATGGCAACCTGATCTACGTCGCCGTCCAGACGCTGCCATCAGACGCCCTGAACCGGGCGCGGATCGCGGCCGCCGACGTGCTGACGGCACGGCAGGACTATCGCTCGGCCGTGCGCCTGCTGGTGGAAGCCGGCGCCGTCGATCGCGCCCGCACGCTGGCGCTGGAGCAAGCGCCGGTGCTGACGCATTCCGGCCGCAACCGGGAATTCATCGATATCGCGACCGCACTGCCGGCGCCGGTTCGTGGCGAAGCGATGCTGCGCAGTTGGGAAGCGCATGCCCGCCTGCCCTTCGAGCCCGGCGTGGCGCGCGAGATGCTGCGCGACGTTCGCATGAACAGCGATCCACGCACGCAGCCGGCCGAGTTCGCGCTCGCGATCAGCGGCGAACTGCAGTCGTCCCTCGTCAACTGGTCCGAACATCGCAGCCTGCCCGACCTCGTCGCCGAACTCGATCGCCATCCGATCGCCACGGACCGACTGCCGCTCACCATCCGGGCGCGACTCACGATCGCGCGCGCCATGGCGCTGATGTTCGGCTGGCCAACGCATCCCGACATTCTCGCGACCTGCACGCTGATCGAGACGCTGCTGCCGGCATTGCCAGCGGCGCAGCAACTCATCCTCGGCAGCGCCTATGTCAACTACCTGGTGTGGTGGCGCGGCGACGTGCGCGCCGCGCGCACGTACTGCGACAAGCTGAACCCGCTGGCGCATCGCGTCGACATGCCGCCGCTGGCCGTCATGGTCTGGCATTACGGTGCGATCTCCTGCGCCTATCGTGACGGCGACGGTGACGCCGTCGAACGGCTGACCAGCGAAGCAACGACGTTCGCGGAGAAATGGGGCGTCTCCTACCGGCTGTCGGATGTGTACTGGATCAACGTCCTGGCCCACGCCGATGCCGGCGAGCGCGCCGCGGCGCAGGAGATGCTGCAGCGGTTCTCGGCCCGCACGCCGCCCTGGCGCCAGTCCGATTTCATCGCCGCGCATCACCTGCCGGCCCTGATGGCGCTGTGCGCCGGCGACAACGACACCGCCATCGCCGAAGCCCGGCAGGCGCGTGCCTATGCCGAGACCTATGGCGGCGCGCACCAAATCGCTCAACAGGACAGGCTGCTGGCGATGGCGCTGGCGGCCAAGGGCGACGCGGCAGCCACGGAACATGCCGAGCGGATCCGCGCGGTGGCGGCACAGACCCACAACGCCACGTTCCGGCTGAATGCCGACATGGCCGACGCGCTGCTCGCCCATGCCCAGGGCCGGCACGACGCGTTCGCGCCGGCCTGGGTGAAGACCGCGCAGGCGGCGCTGGCGCTGGGACAACGCCGCATCGCCGGCATGAACGGCCCGCTGCTGGCACGGCTCGCCAATCAGGCGCTACACGACGGCGTCGATGCCGACGCGACGCGTCGCCTGATCGCGTTGTGGCGCCTGCCGCCGCCGGCTGGCGAGGCGCCGCACGCACTGTGGCCCTACGCGATCGAGATCAAGACGCTGGGCGGCTTCGGCGTCACGATCGACGGCCGCCGCGCCATGACCGGCGGCGGCAAGGCGCAACGCAAGCCGCTGGAGATGCTGTGGCATCTGGTGGCGGCCGGCGCCGACGGCCTGGCGCAGGCCGAGCTCGCCGACCATCTGTGGCCCGATCTCGACGGCGATCGCGCCATCCTGACCCTGCGGACGACGGTCTATCGCCTGCGCAAACTGCTGTCGGGCGATGCCATCCGTTATGCCGACGACCGGATCTGGCTCGATGCGGCCATCGTGCGCACGGACCTCGGCCGGCTGCGCGCGGCGTTGGACCGCCTGCAGGACACCACGCGCAGCACGACGCCCCGGCTCGACGCCTTCGATACCGCCCTGCACTTCTACGACGGACCGTTCCTGCCCGGCGTGCCCCTCGCGGCCATCGCGGCCGAACGGGACCGCATCGCCGAGACGCTCGCCCGCGAGGGCGCGGCCCTGCTGGCCGAACAGACCCCCGACGATCCCGCCACCGTGCTGCGCCGGCGCCGCCTGCACGCCAAGCTCGACCCACCGGCAGCGACACGAGGCCGGTAAGCCCTGGGAGCGCGGGCGTCCCGCCCGCATCAAGGCAAGCCAGGCTTTCGCCTGACATGAGCGGGCGGGACGCCCGCGCTCCCAGGAATGCGTGAAAAAATCGGAGCACCGCGGATCGGTGATGCATCCGTATCAGGATCGCGTGGGGACGGGGCGTATGCTGGGTGACGGTGGCGCGCTGTCCCGTCAACCCTGAGCACGTCACCGACGGGCGATAAGCGCAATGGCCCGGTGCGGCTATCGCGCGCGACGTCGCTGGATGCGCTGTTGACCTCACCCCACGGAGGTCGGCGCGTCTGCGCCGGGTGAGGGTCGCTGCAGCAGGCGCGCGAGGCGCTCCTCCTCGGGCATCGCTTGCCTGCTGCGACACCCTCACCCGACGACCCGTCAGATTTTTTTGTCCCACCGGCGAATCTGTTTTGGATCCGTGACCGGTTGGCGCCAGGCGCTCTCGTAAAGTGCAGCCCAAAGTTCGGTGCATTTTCGGGAGCGTTCGCCATGACCCGCGGCTATCACCACTGGCGCCAGGCCCTCGCCGGCTCCACCGCGCTGATCGCCGTCTCCCTCGCCGCTTCGCTGGCCCTGGCTGATGGTGGTGGCCACGGCGGTCTCAACAACCGCGCCACCAGCGCCCCGGGCGGCACGCAAGGACAACCCGGCACCGATGCCCCGGTCGCCGAGTCCGGTGGCGGTGGCGGCGCCGCCGGCGCCAACGGCGGCAGCGGCGGGAGCAACCCGGGCTCCGGCGGCAGCGCCGG
>NZ_VOHA01000027.1 GCF_007859315.1 Reyranella sp. CPCC 100927 | reverse complement strand
GAGAAAACTGTTACCCATGTGGTGAGCACAAACTGTTACCCATGTTGCGGCTGAAGACCTTCGGGCACCTCCCCCAACTGCGTTGGGGGAGGAGATCATACGACCTCCAGCACGAGGTTGCCGAGGGTATCGAGGGAGACTTTGTTGCCGGGCTCGACGACGATGGTGGTGTCGAGCTGCTCGATGATAGCGGGGCCCTCGAAGCGCGCGTCGAGCGGCAGGCGGTCGCGCGACAGGATCGGGGTGTCGCGCCAGCCGCCCGGCTCGAACCACACCTTGCGGGTGCCCACCGTCGCGCCGGCCACGTCCTTGGCCTTGTCGCCGCTGGTCAGTGCCCCGAGTTCGATCGACGGACGGCGGCCGATCACGGCGGTATGCAGGTTCACCAGCACGGCGCGGATCTCGGGCAGCTCGACGCCGAAGCGACGCCAATAGGCAGTCTCGAACGCGGCGCGCAGGTCGGGCACCGACACGTCGATGCGCGGCAGCGTCACGGTGAGCATGTGGCTCTGGCCCTGGAACTGCATGTCGGCGAAGTGCAGGCGCGTGATACCGTCGATCGCGACACCCTCCTGCTTCAAGGTCGCCTCGCCCTCGGCGATCTGCGCCTCCAGGATGGCGCGCACGCGGCCCTCGTCGAGCGCCGGCAGCGGCGTGTTGACGGTGCGCACGTAGTCATGGCGCAGGTCGGCCACGACGCAGCCCAGCGCATTGGTGATGCCCGGGCGGGCCGGCACCAGCACCTTGGGGATCGCGAGCTCGCGCGCCAGCGCCACGGCATGCAGCGGGCCGGCGCCACCGAAGGCGAACAGCGCGAAGTCGCGCGGATCGTAGCCCTTGGCCAGGGATACCAGTCGGATGGCGCCGGCCATGCGGTCGTTGGCCACGCGCAGGATCGCCGCCGCGGCCGCCGTCCAGTCGAGACCGAGCTTGTCACCAATGTCGGTCGCGATGCGGGCGCGCACGTGGTCGAGCGACACCGGCGTGTCGACCGACAGCAGGTGGTCGGGATTGAGCCGGCCCAGCGCCAGGTTGGCATCGGTGATAGTGGGCCGCTCGCCGCCGCGGCCGTAGCAGATCGGCCCGGGCCGCGCGCCGGCACTGTGCGGACCCACCCGCAGCATGCCCGACGGATCGACATGCGCGATCGAGCCACCGCCGGCGCCGATCGTGTGCACGTCGACCATGGGCACGTGGATCGGCATGCCGTATTCGAGGTCGAGCTCGCTCGACACCTGCGGCACGCCGTCCTTGATCAGGCCGACGTCGGTCGAGGTGCCGCCCATGTCATAGGTGACCAGATTCTCCTGCCCGCAGGCGCGGCCGGTGTAGGCCGCCGCCATCACGCCTGAGGCAGGACCCGACATCACGGTGTTGACGGCGTGGCTGGCCACCAGACCCGCCGTCACGGTGCCGCCGTTGCCCTGCATCACCAGCAGGTCACGCGCGAAGCCGCGGTCCTTCAGCTCGCCGACCAGACGGCCGACATAGCGGTCGAGGATCGGCTGCACGGCGGCGTTGATGCTGGCTGTGGTGCCGCGCTCGTACTCGCGGTACTCCGACACGATCTGGTGGCCGGCGGTGACGTAGGCGTTGGGCCACACCGTGCGTGCGATGTCGGCGGCGCGCCGTTCGTGGGTGGGGTTGATGTAGCTGTGCAGGAAATGGATCAGCAGCGCCTCGCAGCCGGCGTCGCGCAGATGCTCGGCGGCGGCGCGCACCGCCGTCTCGTCGAGCGCCGTCACCACCTCGCCTTCGGCATCCATGCGCTCGGCCACTTCCAGCCGCAGCTCGCGGGGAATCAGCGGCTCGAAGCTGCCCGTGAGGCCATAGGGCTTGGGCCGGGTGCGGCGGCCCAACTCCAGCACGTCGCGAAAACCCCTGGTCGTGATCAGGCCGACTTTGGCGACCTTGCGTTCCAGCAGGGCGTTGGTGGTGGTGGTCGTGCCGTGCACGATCGCCTGCAAGGCGCGCGGATCGAGTTTCGCCTGCTCCAGCGCCGCGACGAAACCGAAGGCCTGATTGTCGGGCGTGGTCGGCACCTTGGCCAGCGACACCGCGCCGCTCTGCTGATCGACCGCGATCAGATCGGTGAAGGTGCCACCGACATCGATGCCGACGACGATGGTGGGCGCTTGGTGGGTCATTGTATTCCCATGGTCGGGCAGTCCGTCATCCCGAGCGTCGCGAGGGATCTCCCACGGAAGACGCACGGTGCGCCACGCGCAGGAGATCCCTCGCTACGCTCGGGATGACAGGGGCCTGGATGACGATAAGAACGTGGCATGCCCCGGCCCTCACACCGACAGATACTGCTCGCGCACCGCCGGATCGGCGCGCAGGTCATCCATGGTGCCGGCGAAGCGCACCCGGCCCTTCTCGACGATCACGGCATGGTCGGCGACCAGCGATGCGAAATGCAGGTTCTGCTCCGAAAGGATCACGCACAAGCCCTCCGACCGCATGGCGCGGATGGCCTGCGCCATCTGCTCGACGATCAGCGGCGACAGACCCTCCGACGGCTCGTCGAGCAGCACGCAGCGGGGGTTGCCCATCAGGGTGCGCGCGATGGTCAGCATCTGCTGCTCGCCGCCCGACATGCGCCCGCCCGGCCGGCTTTTCATGCGGCCGAGATTGGGGAACAGCTCGAACAGCTTGTCGGGTGTCCAGGTCGGCGCGCCGTCGCGCGCCTTCTGGCGCCCGACCTCAAGGTTCTCCAGCACCGACAGGTCGGTGAAGATGCGGCGGTCCTCGGGCACGAAGCCCAGTCCCAGCCGCGCGATGCGATAGGGCGCCAGGCGATCGATGCGGGTGCCATCGAACACGATCGTACCTTCCGCCGGCGGCACCAGGCCCATGATCGACTTCAGTGTCGTCGACTTCCCGGCGCCGTTGCGACCCAGCAGCGCCAGCACATCACCCACGCGTGCCGTGAGCGCCACGTCGGCCAGGATGTGAGCCCGTCCATAGAAGGCATGCAGGCCGTCGACCTGCAGCAGGGTGTCGCGCGCTTCAGTGGGCATGGCCGTACATCGCGCCGGAGCCGAGATAGACAGCCTGGACCTGCGGATCGGCACGCACCTCGGCCGGCGTGCCCTGCGCGATCAGTTTGCCGCGGTCGAGCACGATGATGCGATCGGCATGGGCGAACACCACGTCCATATCGTGCTCGGTGAACAGCACCGCGACCTGCCGCTCGCGCGCCAGGCGGGCCGCCAGTTCCATGAGCTGCACACGCTCCTTGGGCGCCATGCCGGCGGTCGGCTCGTCCATCAGCAGCAGCTTGGGATCGTTGGCCAGCGCCACCGCCAGCTCGACCCGCTTGAGATCGCCGTAGGCCAGCACACCGCACACGCGCTCGGCCTGGTCGCGCATGGCGACCCGCTCCAACAATGCATCGGCCTCGTCGCGGTAGAGATCGCCGGCGCGCGCGAAGACGGCGCCGATGCGCCGGTGATGCGACAGCAGCGCCATCTGCACGTTCTCGCGCACCGTCATCGACACGAAGGTGGCCGTGATCTGGAAGGTGCGGCCGACGCCCAGCCGCCACACCCGCCGCGGCGGCAGGCCCACGATGCTGCGGCCATTCAGCTGCACACTGCCGCCATCGGGACGCAGCTGCCCATTGAGCATGTTGAAGCAGGTCGACTTGCCCGCCCCGTTGGGCCCGATCAGCGCCAGCAGCTCGCCCGCCGCGATGGTGAAGTGCACGTCATCGACCGCGCGCACGCCACCGAACGCCTTGGAGAGACCGCGCACGTCGAGGACGGTTGCGGTCATATGCCCCCTCCCCGCTCATCACCTCCCCCCTTGCGGGGGAGGTCGGCGGCGCGCAGCGCCGACGGGTGGGGGGTCTGCACACGAGGCACCTGATGTGAGGCACCCCCCTCCCCAGCCCTCCCCCACAAGGGGGGAGGGGGCGTGAGAAGACGCCGCAGGCGGTGCCAGAGCTGGCGGGTACCGCCGACGATGCCTTGCGGGAAGAGCAGCACCAGGGCGAGGATCACCAGGCCCAGCAGCGCGCGCCAGAATTCGGTGCGCCGGGCCAGCTCGTCCTTCAGCCAGGTGAAGACGGCGGCGCCGGCCACCGGGCCGGTCAAGGTCTCGACGCCGCCCAGCAGCACCATCACCAATGCATCCGTCGACAATGCGATCGACGTGAGCTCGGGCGAGATGCTGCCCTTGGAAAAGGCGAACAACGCGCCGGCCAGGCCACCCAATGCGCCGGCCACCGCGAAGGCGAACCACTGCTGGCGCCGCAGGTCGATGCCGATGGCCTCAGCGCGCAACGGCGAGTCACGGCCGGCGCGCAGCGCGTAGCCGAAGGGCGAGAAGAGCAGGCGCCACAGGAAGGCGATGCCGATGCCGCACAGGGCCAGCGCCAGCCAGTAATACGCGCTCTTCGACGCCAGCCAGCCCGACGGCCAGACGCCGATCATGCCGTTGCTGCCGCCGGTGAAGGAGTCCCACTGGAAGATCACCGACCAGGCGATCTGCGCGAACGCCAGGGTCAGCATCGCCAGATAGACGCCCGACAGGCGCACGCAGAACCAGCCGAACAGCAGCGCGAAGCCGCCGGCGACCGCGGGCGCCGCCAGCAGCGCCACTTCCATCGGCAACGCGGCGCGCTTCAGCAGCAGCGCCGCGGCGTAGGCGGCGATGCCGAAATAGGCGGCGTGGCCGAACGACACCATGCCCGAGGGCCCCATCAGCACATGCAGGCTGACGGCAAACAGCGCGAAAATGAAGATGTCGGTCAGCAGCACCATCAGGTAGCGGTCGTGGCCCATCACCAACGGCACCACCGCCAGCAGCACCATGACCGGTGCCCATACCGGCCAGCGCGGCAAGGAGAGCGGCGGCGCGGCCTCGCCGGCGGCGCGCTGCAGCACCGGCGGCCGGCCCAGCAGGCCGTAGGGCCGCGCCACCAGGACAGCGGCCATCACCAGGAATTCGACGACCAGGGTGAGCCGCGAGAACGAAACCTCGAAGCCGAGAATGCTCTGCGTGCCCAGCGCGACGCAGAATGCCTTCACCACGCCGATCAGGATCGCCGCCAGGAAGGCGCCGGGCACGCTGCCCAGCCCACCGACCACGGTCACCACGAAGGCATCGGCGATCAGCGCCAGGTCCAGTCCCAGATGGGCCGGCTCGCGCGGCAACTGCAGCGCGCCACCCAGCCCCGCCAGCATGGACCCAATGAAGAAGACACCGGTGAACAGCCAGGTCTCGTTGACGCCCAGCGCGCCCACCATCTCGCGGTCCTGCGTGGCAGCGCGCACCAAGGCGCCCCACCGCGTGCGACTGAGCGCCAGCCACAGCGCCAGCAGCACCACGGGCGCGATCACGATCAGGGCGAGGTCGTATTGCGGCACGCGGCGGTCGAGGATGGTGACGGTGCCGCTCAGCCCCGGCGCGCGCGGACCCACGAGATCCTCGGCGCCCCACACCGCGAGCGCGATGTCCTTGACGACCAGCACCACGGCGAAGGTGGCCAGCAGCTGGAACAGCTCGGGCGCACGGTAGATGCGGCGCAGCACCAGCACTTCGATCAGCACGCCCACGATGCCGACCAGGACGGCGGCGATCACCACCGCGGCCCAGAAGCCCAGCGGCGTGCGGCCGAAACCGCCGAAGGCGAACAGCTGGGTCGTCAGGCCTTCAAGCAGGGCATAGGCGCCGTACAGGCCCAGCATGTAGAGCGAGCCGTGCGCGAAATTGACGATGCGCGTGACGCCAAAGATCAGCGACAGGCCGGCCGCCACCATGAACAGCGACGAGGCACCGGCCAGACCGTTGAGAAGCTGGGCAATGAAACTGGCGAAGGTCACGGGGTTATTCCCTCCCCCAACGCAGTTGGGGGAGGTGGCCGAAGGCCGGAGGGGGACCGGACGTGGTCTCCGTTACATAGACCACGTGGGGTCCCCTCCGCCCCTTCGGGGCACCTCCCCACTGCGTGGGGAGGAGGATCAGTTCGTGGGCCGCATGCGGCGGATGTCGTCGTCGGACGGCATGGCGTCCTTGCCGTCGACGTAGCGCCAGTTGACCATCACGCCCTTGCCGTCCTTGACGCCGAGCTGGCCGACATAGGCGCCCATGGTCGACTGGTGATCGAGCGGCCGGTAGGTGATGTCGCCGAACGGCGTGCTGTGGGTCAGGCCCGACATGGCGTCGACCAATTTCTCCTGGTCCAGCGCAGCAGCCTTCTTGATCGCCGCCGCCGCCGACATCACGGTCGAATAGCCCACGATCGAGCCCAGGCGCGGGTAGTCCTTGAACTTCGCCTGGTAGGCGGCCAGGAACTTCGCGTGCTCGGCGGTCTTGATCTCGGACCACGGGTAGCCGGTGACGTACCAGCCGCTGGGCGTCTCCTCCTTCAACGGATCGAGATACTCCGGCTCGCCGGCCAGGATGTTGAACACCTCGACGCCCTTGAACAGCTCGCGCTGATTGCCCTCGCGCACGAATTTCGCAAGGTCGGGCCCGAACAGCGAACTGAAGATCGCGTCCGGCTTGGCATCGGCGATCGCCTGCGCCACTGCGCCGGCCTCGATCTTGCCCAGCGGCGTCGCCTGCTCGGTGACGAACGTGGCGTCGGGCTGCTGCGCCTGCAGGAGCTTCTTGAAGGCGGCGGTGGCTGACTGGCCGTATTCGTAGTTGGGGTAGACGATGGCCCAGCGCTTCTTCTTCAGCTTCACGGCGTCGGGGACCAGCATCGCGGTCTGCATGTAGGTCGAGGCGCGCAGGCGGAAGGTGTAGCGGTTGCCCTGGTCCCAGGTGATCTTGTCGGTCAGCGGTTCGGCGGCGATGAACAGCGTCTTGCGCTGCTTGGCGAAATCGGCCACCGCGAGCCCGACGTTGGACGGGAAGGTGCCGATCAGGAAGGCGACGTTCTCACGGCTCAGCAGCTCCTCGGCCACGCGCACCGCATCACCCGGCGTGCCGCCGTCGTCGCGCGAGACGATCTCGATCTTGCGTCCCAGCACGCCGCCCGCGGCATTGACCTCCTCGGCCGCCAGCTCCCAGCCCTTCTTGTAGGGCTCGAGGAAGGCGGGAAAGACCTTGTAGCTGTTGAGCTCGCCGATCTTGATCGGACCGGATTGCGCGCGCGCCGGCAGCGTCAGTCCCGCTGCGGCACCGGCGGCAAATCCGAGGACAGTCCTGCGTTTCATAGTGTCGGATCCCCTGGTTCGAATAAACGCAGATTGACGAGAAAATGACGCACCGCACAAGGCTTACGGAAGATCGTTCGTAAGCAAACGATCTCGCATTCTATCGCTGTGCCGCAATGCCGGTAAAGACCCTACGAAGCGTCGGTGCTCTCCCGAAGGTGTTCATGCCGTCCTGTAGGGAACGAAGCGGTGCCGGTTTTCGTCGATCGCGAGCGCCTTGCCGATCGGCGGGAAGGCACGCTGGGGGCACACGGGCCGCTCGCAGATCTTGCAGCCGGCACCGATCGGCGTCGCCACCCGTGTATGGCCGAGGTCGAGCCCCTTCGAGTAGACCAGTTTGGCCGCGTGCCGCAGATCGCAGCCCAGGCCGATGGAGAATGTCTTGCCCGGCGCGCCGTATTCGCCGTGTCCGCGTGTGACGGTCCGCGCAACCCAGAGGTAGGTGCGTCCATCAGGCATTTCGGCGAGCTGTGTCAGGATGCGGCCGGGGTGCGCGAAGGCTTCATAGACATTCCACAGCGGGCAGGTGCCGCCCACGCGCGAGAAGTGAAAGTCTGTTGCCGACTGTCGCTTGGAGATGTTGCCCGCTCGGTCGACGCGAACGAAGAAGAAAGGCACACCCTTGGCTTCCGGCCGTTGCAGCGAACTCAGGCGGTGGCACACCGTTTCGAAGCCGACGCCGAACTGGCGGCCCAGGCGCTCGATGTCGTAGCGCAACGATTCGGCGGCCCGCAAGAAGGGGATGTAGGGAAGCACCAGCGCGCCGGCGAAGTAGCTGGCAAGCCCGATGCGCGCCAGCGCCCGCGCCTCCGGTCCGGTCAACGATGCGGCATCGACCAGCGCGCGGATCGTGTCCTCCATTTCCAGAAAGGCAAGCTGGGCCGCCATCTGAAACGCGTGCTGGCCGGGCCGCTGGCCGGGCGACAGGTGCAGGACCCGGCTGCGGGAATCATACAGGCGCTGTGTGCCCTCGCCGTCGTCGGACGCGTCGAAGGCGACCCGAATGCCGTGGCGTTTCGCGAGATAGGCGGCCAGGTCGACATGCAGGCTGCCCGGCACCAACGAAGCACGTGCATAGAGCGCTTCCGCTGCCTGGTCGAGCTCGGCAATGTGGTTGTGACGGACATAGAAGAAATCGCGCACTTCCTCGAACGGCATCGGCGGCAGGCCGTTCGCCGGCCGGTCATCGCCCAGCCGCGTTGCCAGGGCTTGCGTACGCTCGATCGCCTGACGATATCGGCCGTGCAGCGTCACCAGCGCGCGTCCTACCGCCGGCATGTTCGACGCCAGTTCGCGGATCTCGGCCAGCGCCACGCTCTCGCCGGTCTGCGCCTCGGACAGCGCATCGCGCAGATCGGCAATCAGCCGCGCTTCGTCGTTTTCGGAGAAGAGCTGCACGTCGACACCGAAGACCGCGTTGATCTTCAGCAACACCGGCACGGTGAGCGGCCGCTGGTTCTTCTCGAGCTGGCTGAGATAGCTGTTCGAGAGGCCCAGCGCCGTCGCCAGCGCGGCCTGGGTCAGGCCGCGTTCCTCGCGCAGGCGTCGCAGCCGGACCCCCATGAAGGCTTTGCTCATCGACCATCCACAAAGTTTGCAAATTCACCGTATGGACTACACAAATGTAAGCAAATTCAGTCATTTTACGCAGTCGCTCATTTGCGCATATTGCGAGCATCCGCAGCTTCCGCAAGCCCCTGGAGCGACCCGATCGATGCATACCGCTCTGGTGAACAGCTACCTTGAGGCCGGTGAGGAAACACGATTCGTCGAAGTCGTCTTTCCGGAGCAGGCCAATCATTACGGCACGCTCTTCGGCGGCTCGGCGCTGAGCCTGATGGGCAAGGCCGCCTTCGTCGCCGCCAGCCGTCGCGCCCGACGAACCGTCGTCATGGCCGGCACCGAGACGGTCGATTTCCACCAGCCCGTTAAAGTCGGCCAGGTCGTCGAGCTGACAGCCACCGTCGTGCGCGTGGGGCGCACGTCGATGACGGTCGCGGTCGACGTCATTGCCGAAACGCTGCTCGACGGTCGGCGCGAGCTTGCCATGCGCGGCCGCTTCAAGATGATCGCTCTCGACGCCACGGGACGACCGACGCCGATCCCCGACGCCTCACCCCTCAGCCAGGAAGACGCCTCGTGAAGCTGCACCGTGTTCGTACGTACAAATCAGCCGAAGCGCTGCCGCGCGAGGACCAGCTCGCCTGGAAGATCGCCACGGTCGCCGCCGATCCCGTTGCGGTGAGCGACGACGTCGTCGAGATGATCGGCAACCGCATCATCGACAACGCAGCGGTCGCGGCGGCATCGCTGAACCGCGCGCCGGTGGTGAATGCGCGCGCCCAGGCGATGGCGCATCCTTACCGACCCGGCGCCACGGTCTACGGCCTCACATCCTATCCCAACCGACGGGTCTCGCCGGAATGGGCGGCATGGGCCAACGGCGTGGCGGTGCGCGAGCTCGACTACCATGACACGTTCCTCGCCGCCGACTACTCGCATCCGGCGGACAACATTCCGCCGGTCCTCGCCGTCGCCCAGCATTGCGGCCTCAGCGGCGCCGACCTCGTGCGCGGCCTGGCCGCGGGCTACGAGATCCAGATCGATCTCGTGACGGGCATCTGCCTGCACGAACACAAGATCGACCACATCGCCCATCTCGGGCCGTCGGCCGCCGCCGGCATCGGCGCAGCGCTCGGCCTGCCGGTGGAGACGATCTACCAGGCCGTGCAGCAGGCGCTGCACGTGACGACAACGACACGCCAGTCGCGCAAGGGCGAGATCTCGAGCTGGAAGGCCTACGCGCCTGCCTTCGCGGGCAAGATGGCGGTCGAAGCGGTCGATCGGGCGATGCGCGGCGAGGGCGCGCCATCGCCGGCCTACGAGGGCGAAGACGGCTTCATCGCCTGGCTGCTGGGCGGTCCCGGCAAGACCTACGAGGTACCATTGCCGGCGCCCGGCGAAGCCAAGTGCGCCATTCTCGACAGCTACACCAAGGAGCATTCCGCCGAGTATCAGAGCCAGGCGCTGATCGACCTGGCGCGACGCATGGGCCCGAAGGTCGGTGACGTCGCACGGGTCAAGGACATCCTGATCCGCACGAGCCACCATACACACCATGTGATCGGCACCGGCGCCAACGATCCGCAGAAGATGGATCCGAACGCGAGTCGCGAAACCCTCGATCACTCGATCATGTACATCTTCGCCGTGGCGCTGCAGGACGGCGGCTGGCATCACGTACGCTCCTACGCGGCAGAGCGCGCGCAGCGGCCCGATACCGTGGCGCTGTGGCACAAGGTGCGCACTGTCGAGGATCCCGCTTGGACGCGGCGCTACCACTCGACCGATCCGGCCATCAAGGCGTTCGGCGGCCACGTTGCCATCACGCTCGACGACGGGCGCGTGATCGAGGACGAACTCGCGGTTGCGGACGCGCACCCGCTCGGCGCCACGCCGTGGCAGCGTCCCGACTACGTGAAGAAGTTCCGGATCCTGGCGCAGGGCGTCGTGCCCGAAGCCGAACAGAACCGCTTTCTCGACACGGTCGCCCGCCTGCCCCGCCTGGCGGCCGAGGAGCTCGGCGGCCTCACGTTCGCGGTCGACATCGACCAGCTCGCGACGGTCAACACGCGCGCCATCTTCGCGCCACCGGCCTGAGATCAGGGAGTTCCCCGCATGGCCCAGCCTGTCACCAATACCCCGAAGAAGTCGGTCGCTCTCTCGGGCGTGCCGGCCGGCAACACCGCGCTGTGCACGGTCGGCCGCAGCGGCAATGACCTGCACTATCGCGGCTACGACATCCTCGACATCGCCGAACGCTGTGTCTTCGAGGAGATCGCCCATCTCCTGGTCCATGGCGCACTGCCGACCCCGTCACAGCTCGCGGCCTACAAGGCCAAGCTGCGGTCGCTGCGTGGGCTGCCGGCCGCGGTGAAGCGCACGCTGGAAGCCATCCCGGCGGCGGCGCACCCGATGGACGTGATGCGTTCGGGCGTTTCGGCGCTGGGCTGCGTGCTGCCCGAGGCGCACGACCACAATCATGCCGGTGCGCGCGACATCGCCGACCGTTTGATGGCCTCGCTGGGCTCGATGCTGTTGTACTGGCACCACTACGCCCATCACGGCCGGGTCGTCGATGTCGAAACCGACGACGACAGCATCGCGTCGCACTTCCTGCATCTGCTGCAGGGCGCGCGGCCCAGCGCCTCGCATGTGCGTGCGATGGACACCTCGCTGATCCTCTATGCCGAGCACGAGTTCAACGCCTCGACCTTCACCGCCCGTTCGATCGCCGGTACCGGCGCCGACCTCTACTCGGCGGTGACCGGCGCCATCGGCGCCCTGCGGGGTCCCAAACATGGCGGCGCCAACGAGGTCGCCTTCGAGATCCAGCAGCGCTATGCCGACGCCGATGAGGCGGAAGCCGACATCCGCCGGCGCATCGCCGCGAAAGAGGTGGTCATCGGTTTCGGTCACCCCGTCTACACGATCGCCGATCCACGCAACGAGGTGATCAAGCGGGTGGCGCGCACGATCGCTGAGGAAGCCGGCTCGATGGCGATGTTCGCGGTCGCCGACCGGATCGAATCGACCATGGCGGAAGCCAAGAAGATGTTCGCCAACCTCGACTGGTTCAGCGCCGTCTCCTACCACCTGATGGGCGTGCCGACGGCGATGTTCACGCCGCTGTTCGTGATCGCACGCACCTCGGGCTGGTGCGCCCACGTCATCGAGCAGCGCATCGACAACAAGATCATCCGACCGTCGGCGATCTATACAGGCCCCGAGAATCGCACGTTCGTCCCCCTGGCGCAGCGCGGTCCGTCGTCCGCGACACGCGCGGCATGAGGTATCGATGACCTACCTCGTCGCCGACGATCTTCCCGATCAGCCTGCCGGGCATCGCTTCCGCCAACGCCTCGCGCGGCCGGGCGTTCTCGGCCTGCCCGGCACGCACAACGGCCAGGCAGCTCTGCAGGCGAAAGCGGCCGGCTTCGAGGTGGCCTATCTCTCGGGCGCGGCGATGACGGCGTCGATGGGCCTGCCCGATCTGGGTATCATCACCGTCGACGAGGTCTGCTTCTTCATCCGCCAGGTTGCGCGCAGCGGCCTGCCAGTGCTGGTCGATGGCGACACCGGACATGGCGAAGCTCTCAACGTCATGCACATGGTGCGCGCCTTCGAAGAAGCGGGCGCTGCCGCCGTGCATGTCGAGGACCAGCTCCTGCCCAAGAAGTGCGGACACCTCAACGACAAGAAACTGGCAGATCCGCACGACATGGCGGCCAAGATCGCGGCCGCCGCCAAGGCGCGACGGCACCTGTATCTGATCGCGCGCACCGACGCGGCAGCCAGCGAGGGGATCGAGGGCGCCGTCGCGCGGGCGAAGCTCTATCTGCAGGCCGGCGCCGACGCGATCTTTCCCGAGGCGCTGATCGATGCCGAGATGTTCCGCGCCTTCGCCCGCGCGATGCCCGGTGTGCCGCTGCTGGCCAACATGACCGAGTTCGGCCGCACGCCGTTCTTTACCGCCTCGGCGTTCGAGGCGATGGGCTACCGCATGGTCATCTGGCCGGTATCGTCCCTGCGCGTCGCCAACAAGGCGCAGGAAGAGCTCTACGCCGCCATCCGACGCGACGGCGGCGCGCATCGCATGGTCGAGCGCATGCAGACCCGCGCCGAACTCTATGCCACCATCGGCTATCATGACTACGAAGCGCTCGACGCCTCGATCGTGCGCACCGTCCTGCCGAACGGGCCACCGGGTCGTACCGACTGACCCAGCGGAATACATCAGTATTCCTGGGAGCGCGGGCGTCCCGCCCGCATCAAGGCGAAAGCTCCGCTTTCGCGCGTCATGAGCGGGCCGGAGGCCCGCGCTCCCAGGGCTCGCTTCGCTCGCGATGACATGTCTCGCGCTCAGCCAAACCCGATGAGCCGCGCGCCAGATCGATGAATGCCTTCACATAGTCGGTATCGATGTCGGCCTCGCGGATGCCGAGGAAAATCTGCTTGGCGATACCGTGCGGCCCCAGACGGACCGGGACGACTTCCATCTTGTCCGCGTACTCCAACGCCAGCCAGCGCGGCAGGGCCGCCACGCCGCGACCGCTGGCGACCATCTGCAGCATGATGTCGGTGGTCTCGATCGTCTTGTGGCGCCGGGGGCTGATACCCACCGGCTGGAGGAACTGGTTGTAAATGTCGAGCCGGTCGATGGCGACGGGGTACGTGAGCAACACTTCCTGGGCCAGCTGCTGCGGCTCGACATACGGGGCCGCAGCCAGGCGATGGCGGCTGCCGACGACCAGCACCTGCTCATAGTCGAAGACAGGCTCGAAGCGCAGCCCCGGCTTGTGCATCGGATCCGGCGTCACCAGCAGGTCGATCTCGTAGGCGAAGAGCGCGCCGATACCGCCGAACTGGAACTTCTGCTTCACGTCGACGTCGACATCAGGCCAGCGCTCCAGGTACGGCGACACCACCTTGAGCAGCCATTGGTAGCACGGGTGGCATTCCATCCCGATGCGCAGGGTACCACGCTCGCCCTGGGCGAACTGGCGCACGCGTTCCTCCGCCAGGTCGAGCTGAGGCAATACCCGGTTGGCGACCGCGAGCAGATACTGCCCCGCCTGCGTCAGCCGCAGGTTGCGGCCCTCGCGCAGCCAGATGTCGGTGCCGAGATTGGACTCCAGCTTTTTCACCGCGTGGCTCAGCGCCGACTGCGTGAGGCACAGCACATCGGCCGCGGCAGTGAGCGAACCCTGCCGCTCGACCTCGCGAATGATGGCGAGATGTGTCCGCTCGAGCATGGTCAATGAAGCCTACTCATGAGTCTCTGAATTAAGACCATTATACTTCATATGCCAGATGCCACAGGTTGCCCAGAATCCTTTGGAAATATGGGAACCATCCATGATCACGACCCACAATCTGGGCTTCCCCCGCATCGGTGCGAAGCGCGAACTGAAATTTGCGCTGGAGTCCTACTGGAAGGGTGAATCCGCGCGTGACGATCTGACATCACAGGGTGTCGATCTGCGGCGCCGTCACTGGGCGCACCAGGCCAGGCTCGACCTGGTGCCGGTCGGCGATTTCGCCTTCTACGACCAGGTGCTTGATATGAGCTTCACGCTGGGCAACCTGCCCGAGCGCGTGCACGGCTTCCACGGCGATGCGCTCGACAACTACTTCCGTGTCGCGCGCGGCCGCTCCGCGCAGTCCGCGGAAGACCATGCGGCATGCTGCGGCGGCGTTGCGGCCGGCGAGATGACCAAGTGGTTCGATACCAACTACCACTACATCGTTCCCGAGTTCACGGCGGCCACCGCATTCAAGCTGGACGCGTCGCGCCTGCTAGAACAACTGGCCGAAGCCACGACGCAAGGCGTCAAGACCAAGGCCGTGATCATCGGTCCGGTCACATATCTGGCGATCGGCAAGGCCAAAGACGAGTCCGACAAGCTCGCGCTGCTGCCGCGCCTGCTGCCGGTGTACGCCGAGTTGCTGGCGACGCTGGCTGCCCAGGGCGTGGAATGGGTACAGATCGACGAACCCATCCTCGTCACCGAGCTCTCCGCCGCCTGGCAGCAGGCCTTCCGCACCGCCTATGCCGCGCTGTCGACTGGCAAGGTCAAGCTGCTGCTCGCCACCTACTTCGGCCAGTTGCGCGAGAACCTGCCGCTGGCATGCGCGCTGCCGGTGCAGGGAGTGCACCTGGATGCCGTCAATGCGCGCAGCGAGGTCGAGACGCTTCTGGCTCAGCTGCCAAAGGACCGCGTGGTGTCGCTGGGCGTGATCAACGGCCGCAACATCTGGAAGACCGACCTGAACGCCGTGCTCGCCTGGCTCGAGCCGGTGGCCAAGCAGCTCGGCGACCGTCTGTGGATCGCGCCATCATGCTCGCTGCTGCACGTGCCGGTGGACCTCGCCCGGGAACAGAAGCTGGACTCCGACGTGAGGTCGTGGCTGGCGTTTGCGCTGCAGAAGCTGGACGAACTGAAGGTGCTGGCCGACGCGCTGAACAACGGCCGCGACAGCGTGAAGGACGCACTCGCCGCCAACCAGGCAGCCATCGATGCACGCCGCAACTCGCCGCGCGTGAACAACCCCACTGTCAAGGCGGCCATCGACAAGCTCGACCCGGCGGCGGGCCAGCGCCGGCACGTCTATGCGCAGCGCGCGCCCAAGCAGGCGGCGCTGCTGAAGCTGCCGGCCTATCCCACCACCACCATCGGCTCCTTCCCGCAGACCGGCGAGGTCCGCCACGCCCGCAGCCAGTTCAAGGCGGGCCAGCTCGACGCGGCCGGCTACAAGGCCGCGATGCAGGCTGAGATCGCGCGCAGCGTGCGCGAGCAGGAAACCCTGGGCCTGGACGTGCTGGTGCACGGCGAGGCCGAGCGCAACGACATGGTCGAGTATTTCGGCGAGCAGCTCGACGGCTACGCTTTCAGCCAGTTCGGCTGGGTGCAGTCGTATGGCTCGCGCTGCGTGAAGCCGCCGATCCTGTTCGGCGACATCAGCCGCCCCAAGGCGATGACCGTGGGGTGGATCAGGTATGCGCAGTCGCTGACCAGCAAGCCGATGAAGGGCATGCTGACCGGCCCGGTCACCATCCTCAACTGGTCCTTCGTGCGCGACGACCAGCCGCGCTCGGTATCGTGCCGCCAGTTGGCGCTCGCGATCCGCCAGGAGGTGCTGGACCTGGAGAAGGCCGGCGTGCGCGTGATCCAGATCGACGAAGCCGCGCTGCGCGAGGGCCTGCCGCTGCGCAAATCGCAATGGGCGGACTATCTGGACTGGGCGGTGGAGTCCTTCCGTATCACCGCCAACGGCGTGGCGGACGAAACGCAGATCCACACCCACATGTGCTATTCGGAGTTCAACGACATCATCGCGTCGATCGCCAACATGGATGCCGACGTCATCACCATCGAGACATCGCGTTCGGACATGGAACTGCTCGACGCCTTCGACAACTTCAAGTACCCGAACGAGATCGGGCCGGGTGTCTACGACATCCACTCGCCGAACATCCCGACGCGGGAGCACATCGAGCAGCTGATGAAAAAGGCCGCCGAGCGCATTCCGGCCGAACGACTGTGGGTCAATCCGGATTGCGGGCTCAAGACGCGCCAGTGGACGGAAGTCGTCCCGGCGCTGGCGAACATGGTGGCGGCGGCCAAGGCCCTTCGCGCTCAGGGTTGAGGCCGGCAGCCAACGGACACACAAAGCCCGCAGCGCCAGCGGGGCTTTGTGACTAGCGTGACGGTGCCAGCGTCTCTCTCACGATGAGGCGCTGGCGGGAAGGATCATGGCGCCAAGGTTGTGTACGATGTCGCAATGATCACAATCCGAACCGCCTCATATCAAGACGTTGCCAACCTACCCGCCATCGAAAAGAGTTCCGGCTCCATTTTTGAGCAATGGCGTGGCCTGGAATGGATCGCCAACGATGACGTCCAATCAGAAGACGAACATCGATTCGTCATCGCAAACGGCGTTGCGCTCGTCGCCGAGCACAACGAACAAGGGCTCGTCGCATTTTTGAATGGCGAGTTCATGTCGAATGAACTGCATATCTGGCAGATTGCTGTTCATCGGGACCATCAAGGACAGGGTATCGGGCGAAAGTTGATCGAGGCCGTGCGTCGCATTGCGATCGCGAAAGGAGGCAGGGCTCTTACCTTGACAACCTTTCGGGACGTGCCCTGGAACGAACCTTACTATAGACGCCTCGGTTTCGATACTTTGGACGTTAATGACGTTCCCCCGCGATTGGCGGACATTCTGAACAAAGAGGCTCACGCGGGCCTGCCTCCAGAACAGCGCTGCGCTATGGTGATGGCGCTCTAACCCGTGAGCGACATCTGCCCGCAGCAAGCAACCTGATGGAGCAAGTAGTGACGTTGGGCTCGCACGAACTGTGGCGCCGCGCGAGAGCCGTGGCAGATGTTGCCCGCTATGGCTTGTCTTATGCGATGGTGCGCTATTTCGTGAGCGCCCCGGTGCCGTTGGACCCTGACCATGTCTGGGGGTTCCTGACGCGCCCCGGACCGGCCTGGCAGGATGCTTTCATCCAGGGATATCCTTTCCGGTTTCAACGTCGGTGGCTGCTCGCGCGCCGATTTTCCCGAAGTCACGCCGACGGTATTGAAGAGCACTATGATGTTTCCAATGCTTTTTATCGCCTGTTTCTCGACCGCGATCTCATGCTCTACAGCTGCGCCGATTTTGACCGTCCGGACGACACAATCGAAACCGCTCAAGTCCGCAAAGCCGACTATCTGCTCAACCTGATCCAGCCCCGCGCGGGAGAACGGATTTTGGACCTCGGATGTGGCTGGGGCGGCATGATGCACCACATCCATGCTCATACGGGCGACCGCGCCGGACTTCGCGGCATGACCCTGTCCCGAGAGCAGGCTCGCTACGTCAGCGAAAAATTCGGCTACGACGTGGTGCTCGAAGACTTCATCACGGCGGCGTTCGAGCCCGCTTCCTATGACAAAATTTACGGTATCGGCTCGATGGAGCACGTCAGGCCGAACGAGGTGCTGCCGCTGTTGCGGCGCTTGCACCAGGCGCTGGCGCCGACCGGCCGGCTGGTGCTGCACTTCTTTTCCCTGAACGGTGACGATCTGCCCACCAGCACGATCACCGGACAGATCTTCTTTCCGGGATCGGCGCTGTCTCGCTACGAGGACTTCCTGCAGGCGGCTGGCGATGCCGGCTTCACCATCACCCACGATTCGACGCATGACTACAGGCCCACGCTGCGCGCCTGGTTCGATCGGCTGGTGCAGAATCGGGACGAGGCCATCGCCCTGGTCGGCGTACAGACCTATAATCGCTATCTGACGTTCTTCCCGGCGTCGTGGACGTTTTTCGATCAGAAGCAGGCAACCCTGCATCGATTTGTTCTGGAAAAAGCGCGATGAAGGGACGGGACTATTGCGTGGCCCTCCGCTCCGTGAGCGTTTGCATGTCTGCGCGTGGGATGGCCGTCGCTCCAGGACGCCAGAAACGCCGGCCTATCAGGCTCTGAGAAGGCGGATCGCCGCCCGTGGCAGGGCGGCGATCCTCAAGGGCCCGTTCTCAGGCGGCGCCTCGCGTCTTGGCATCGCGCACCATGGGGATCATCTGGTCGCCCCAGTTGCCCTTGCCATCGTGGTGCCGTGAGACTCGCATCAGCTCGATCGACAGGCCGTTGTTCACGGCGCGCGCGATGGCCTCATTGAGCCGATGCACCGCATCGGCGACCCGGTTGACGGCGCGGTCCTGCTCGGAGAGGTCGGCCGGCGCGACCGGTTTGAATTCGCTGTCCATCTCTAGTCTCCTTCGGGCTTGGGGTTCACTCCGCGGCAAACTGGTTCATCGTGTTGGCGTGGCCGCCCGCCTTCAGCGCGCGATCGCCGGAGACCATCTCCTTGAAGGTGTCGCCGAGATCGGAGCCGACCTCGTGCTGATGCTTCACCGCCGCGACGCCGCGACGGATCTCCTCGCGCTGCACCGTGTTGACGTAGGCGCGCATCCGGCCTTCGCCGAAATAGTCCCGCGACAGCTCGTCCACGCTCTTGGCGGTCAAGTGGAACGTCGGCAGGGTGATCAGGTTGTGGAAGACGCCGGCCTTCGCCGAGATCTCGACCTGGAAGCGGGCCAGGCGCGCGTCGGTCTCGCGGCCCAGCTCGGTGTCGTCGAGTTCGGATGACATCAGCGCCTGTCCGGACGGATAGGCATCGCGCGTGATCCGGCCCGCGGCCACCCATTCCTCGACCACCTGCTTGCGCAGGTTCAGCGTCCAGTTGAACGACGGCGAGTTGTTGTAGGCCAGCTTGGCGTGGGGCGCGACCTTGCGGATCTCTTTCACCATCGCGGCGATCTCGGTGACGTTGGGCGTGTCGGTCTCGATCCACAGCAGGTCGGCGCCGCCCTCGGTCAGGGCCGCGACGCAGTCCTCGATGACGCGCGCGCGTCCGGATCCCTCGGTGAAGGCGAAGAGGCCGTTGGCCATGCGCACGGGCTTCACGAAGGCGCCGTCCTTGTACAGCGCCAGTTCGCCGTCGCGCACAGGGTTGTCCTTGCCGATGGGCTCGGTCTTCAGCCACTTGATGTATTCGGCGGCATGATCGCCAGGATGGCGGCTGACCGGCACCTTCTGCGTCAGGCCGGCGCCGAGGCTGTCGGTGCGCGCGACGATCACGCCATCGTCGACACCGAGTTCCTCGAAGGCGAGGCGGCAGGCCCGCAGCTTCTCGATGAAGTCCTCGCGCGGCACCGTCACCTTGCCGTCCTGGTGCCCGCATTGCTTGGCGTCGGACACCTGGTTCTCGATCTGCAGGCAGCAGGCGCCTGCCTTGATCATCTCCTTGGCGAGCAGATAGGTGGCGTTCTCGTTGCCGAAGCCGGCGTCGATGTCGGCGATGATGGGCACGACGTGGCTCTCGAACGCATCGATGGCCTTGATCGCCGCCTGTTCGCGGACGTCGTCGCCCTTGGCGCGCGCCTCGCGCAGCGCCTTGAAGAGATCGTTGAGCGCCACTTCGTCGGCCTGGCGCAACGAAACGTAGATCTCGTTGATCAGGTCGGCGACGGCGGTCTTCTCGTGCATCGACTGGTCGGGCAGATGGCCGAAGCGGTTGCGCAGGCCCGCCACCATCCAGCCCGACATGTAGACATAGGCGCCCTTGGTCGTTCCGCGCAGCCGCTTGACCGACTTGATCATCTGCTGGGCATGGAAGCCCGACCAGCAACCCAGCGACTGCGTGAACTTCGAGCTGTCGGCATCGTAGGCCGCCATGTCGGCACGCATGACGCTGGCCATGTCGCGGGCGATGTCGAGATGCGTGGCGTAGGTGTTCTGCATCTTGAGCTGGATGATGTCGTCCACCGCGACGCCACCGGGCGTCACACCCTGCGGGTATCGGCGCAACAACGTCGTGCGGTGTTCTGCGTAGGTCTTGCGGGGGCTCATGCTCGATGCTCCGAAGGCGTCGCACCGGCGGGGTGCCGGTCGCTGATGCCTCCGACTTAACCCCGACGCCCGAAAGGTCTCACGTCTGTTGGGGCCAATTTGTCACGATATGACATTGTATGGCGTGTAAATTAATGACAAAGTGACAACCATGGACAGCGGTAAGAAGCTCTTCCTGGGTGGCCGGTTGCGGCGGCTGCGCCGCGACCTTGGTCACAGCCAGGCACAGATGGCCACGGAACTGCGTATCTCCGCGAGCTACCTGAACCTCCTGGAGCGCAACCAGCGGCCGGTGACCACCCAGGTCCTGCTGCGGCTGGTCGAGGCGTACGATATCGACCTCAAAAGCCTGACCCTGGACGGGCAGGACGGCGGGTCGAATCTGGAAGAAGTGTTGGCCGATCGCCTCTTTGCCGACCTCTCGATCAGCCGCCACGAGATCGCCGAATCAGCCGAAGCGGCGCCGGGCGTAACGGATGCTTTCGTTCGTCTCTATCGCGCCTACCTCGAACGCGGCCGCTTGATCGATCTCGGTGCGTTCGATCGCGATCGACGCGCCCCCCGCGCGACCATCGAGCCCACCGAATGGGTTCGCGACCTGGTCGGCGCCCAACGCAATCATTTTCCGGAGCTGGAGCAGTACGCCGAGTCCATTCTGGCGGCGCTGGCCGTCGAACCTCAGGACCTCGCGGCGGCGGCACAGCAGCGCCTCCAGGCCGCCCACGGCACAAGGTGCCGCGTCATGCCCATCGAGGTCATGGGCGGCCTGCTGAGGCGTTACGACCACCATCGCCGCAGACTGATGCTGTCTGAAACGCTGGCGCCGGCCGGCCGTGTCTTCGGCATGTGCTACCAGCTCGCCCTGCTCGAGCATGGTGCGGACGTCAAGGCCCTGGCCGACCGATTTGCGCCACCCGACGCCACCAGCCTGAGGCTTCTGAAGGTATTCCTGACGAACTACATCGCCGCGGCGCTGATGATGCCCTATGCGAAGTTCCTCGCGGCGATGGAAGCAAGCGCCTACGACATCGAACGCGTTCGCCCCCGCTTCGGCGTCAGCTTCGAGCAGGCCGCACACCGTCTGACAAGCCTCGGGCGCCAGGGCGCCCGCGGCATTCCTTTCTTCATGGTGAGGATCGACGCGGCGGGCAACATCTCCAAGCGCTACGCGGCGGAGACGTTTCCCTTCTCGCGCTTCGGCGGCACGTGTCCGCGCTGGAACGTGCATGACTGCTTCCGCACGCCGGGGCGCATCCTCACGCAGATCATCGAAACACCGGACGGACAGCGGTACTTCACCGTGTCGCGCACGGTCAGGCGGGTCTCCGGCCTGCTGGCCTCGCAGGACGACGAACTCGTGGTCGGGTTGGGCTGCGACCTGAGATACGCCAGCAAGCTGCGCTACGCGCGGGGCTTCGACCTTGCCGCGCCGCTGGTCGTCGAGATCGGACCCTCCTGTCGGATTTGCGAGCGACCCGCCTGTCCGCAGCGCGCCGCCGCCCCCATCAGCAAGAACCTGATCATCGAGGAAGCCAGCAAGTCGCTCGCGCCCTTTCCGTTCGGCCGATAGCTCAGCGCTGGCCGTCCCACAGCTTGATCTCCTCGACGCGCAGGCCGCCGACCCGCGGGTGCGGCCGGCCGCCGGTCGACAGGCCGACGATGAAGACGATCTCGTCGGGCTTGGGGCCGTCGGGCACGCAGAATTCGATGGCGTCGAAATGGCTGCGCACATAGGCAGCATTGACGTGGTGCAGCGGGATGTCGATGCGCGCGCCCGCCGAGGCGACCTTCACGGTCGAGGGCACGAGCGCCTTGGCGCCACCCATCGCCTCGCGAATGCCCCAGCCGCTGGGTTGATGCCACAGCGCGGCATGCTCGAGTTCACCGGCGATGCCGACGACGACGCCCTTGCCGTAGGCCTCGATCGCCGGCCCCTGCGCATCGAGCGCGGCGATCAGGCGGCGGGTGATGTCGAGCGCCAGCGGTTTCAGCGCATCCATCATGGGCGCGATGTCGGGCACGTAGCGGCCGGCATAGGGATTGCGCACCACGGCGCCGATGGCGCCCTTGCGCACCGGATCCTCCAGCGGCGGACCGCCGTCGTGCCAGACCTCCTCGATCCCGGTCACGATCTTGCGGATCTCGATATCGGCCATGGCGTTCCCCGTGTTGTTTTCTGCCGCCATCGCATATGGCGCGCCATGAAAGCTAACCACAGAGACACAGAGGCACAGAGACAACACAGAGGAAGATGAGCTGCGCGCCTTTGGCGCGCGATGGCGTTTTTTCTCTGTGTAACCTCTGTGTCTCTGTGCCTCTGTGGTTCGTCTTCCGGCCGGCGGGCCGCTCGTGCCTATGCGATCGCCTGTCGTCCAGGGGAAAGATAAAGCGACATACGCCGCGCGCCAGCCCTAAAGACTCCTCGCTGCGCTCGGAATGACGGATGCCTCGCCCGCCGCATACTGCGTGAAGGCCTCGGCGCTGCGGCGGCCGGCCACCATGTCGGCGAAGGCCTCGCCCAGGCAGGCACCGAACTTGAAACCGTGGCCCGAGCAGTTCGACATCGCCCACGCCGCCTTGCCCAGCGGCAGGGACTGGAAGGTCTCGCGGCCCGGCCGGCGGTCGACGGTATAGAAGCAGACCTTGCCCTCGGCCATGCGGTAGCGGTCCAGCCCGCGCAGGCGGCCGCGCGCCTGGTCGAACACGGCGCGGGTTTCGTCGATGCCGGCAATGCGCGGATCGCTCTCGGCATCACCGGTCCGGCTGAACAGGTGATCGCCGATCTTGAGCCGTGTCTGGATGCCATCGGGCGCCACGACCGGCGGCACGAGATAGAAGCCGGTGGCGCGCTCGGCGCACAGCAGCGACGGGTGCGTTGCCCAGGCGCGCGCCAGATCGTCGGGCAGGTCGACATAGGCCAGCACCTGCCGTGACGGCTCGACCTTCGGCGCCAAGGCCGGCGCCAGCGCCGCTGCCCAGGCGCCGGCGGCCACCAGCACGAGGTCGGCGCCGAGCGTCTCGCCATCTGCGAGCCGGATCGTGCCGGTATCGGCATCGACGGACGCGACCGGGGCGTGCGGCCGCAGGACGGCGCCCTTCTCCGCCAGCCAGCGGGCCAGCGCCGCGATGATGCGGTCGGCCAGCAGCACGCCGCCTTCGGGCGAGAAGAACGCGACCGCGATGCCGCGCGGCTCGACCAGCGGGAAGCGCTCGGCCAGCTGCCTGGCGTCCAGTTCCTCGACCGGCAGCCAGTCGGCCTTGAGCGCCTGCAGCGACGTCGCCACCCAGTCGTCGGTGAGCGCACTCATCGACAATGCGCCGGTGTCGATGCGCAGCTTCACGCCAAGATCGGCCCACATCCGGTCCCAGGCGGCGTAGGCATGCGTGATCATCCGCATGTAGCCGGTCTCGGCGCCATAGGCGCGGCGGATCAGGCGATGCGAATCGACCGACGTGCCACGCGGGTTGGGGATCGCCCCCTGTTCCAGCACCGTCACGCGATGGCCGTCCCGCACCAGCGCCCACGCCGCGCCCAGGCCGGCGATGCCGGCACCTACAATCAGGACGTGCATGCCGGTATGTCTCCTTCTCTCCGCCCGTTTACCCGTCTACAGTGCCTGACCAGATCGAATGACCTTCCAGGCGTCACATAAATGATCGAGCGTCGTCAAGCGGCCCTGTTTGCACTCGCGTTCTGCGCCAACGCTTTTTCCCTCGGATCCAGCAGCGCCCAGATCACTGACGCGATGAGGCGGCCGGACAATCTTATGATTGTCCTGCGCGAATCTGGCGGCAGCAACAAGCCAGACGAAAGCCTCAAGCCGGTGGGCAAAGGGAAGGTGATTTTCGACGGCCAGGAGCGTGAAGTGCAGTTCGCTTGGTTCTTCTATCTCGGCGATATGCACGTGCGCTTCGTGTACGACAGCACAAACGTCATGGCGAACCTCACGATTGAGGACTTTGAGAAGTTGAGGCTCAGTCCCGACGAAGCGCTCCGTTTGGCAGTTGCCAACATCAAGCGTGTCTATGGGAAACCGGGCATTGTGCCGTGGACCGGGGGCCTGATGCAGGTCAAAGGCAAATCGCCCGATGTGGACAGCAGCTATTTTCTGGACCGTGAATTCTGGCGTGGGCTGCTGAAACAGAACCCCGCAGGTGTAGTTGCGGCGGTTCCCAAACGCGGCGGTTTGCTTTTCGCACCGCTGTCCGACGCGAAGGCGGTGGACGGCCTGCGTAAGGGCATCGCTTACCTGCACAGCAGCAGCGAGCGCATGCGTGTTTCATCGGCGCTCTATTTGTTCAAAGACGATCACTGGACCGTTTTCCAGGCACCCCAAGCGCAATAGCCGACCGCATCACGCGATCAAGTGGTGGTCAGATCAATCAGGATGGCGCTGGCGACGGCTGGGACCGCGCCGCTCCAGCGGCGCTCAGGCGAAAGCAAAGCCAGAAGAGCGTCGCTGGAGCGACGCGGTCCCAGCCGTCACCAGCAGTATTGAGCCCTACATTGACACCATCTCACGGCGGCGCCGTCCACCGCATCACGAGATCGGGCTCGCGTTCCTCATTGGTCGCGCCGTCGCTGAACGCGGCCTCGACGAAACCGCGGTTCAGGTAGAACGCACGGGCGCGCTGGTTGCGTTGGAAGACGTGGAGCTGCAGCGTCCCGCCCGCCAGGCGCTTGGCGTCATCGAGCAATAGCGAGCCGGCGCCGCTGCCCTGATGCGCCGGCGCGATGTAGAGATGGTCGAGCCAGCCGTCATGGACCACGGCGAAGCCGGCGACCTGGCGGTCGGCCTCGGCGATGCGCACGCGCCGGTCGCGCAGCAGGACATGGGTGATCCAGGCGCGCGTGTCATCGTCGCTGTGCACGACCGCCAGCCACGGCATGGCGGCGCGCCGCGCGGCGAGGAACAGGTCGGTGGTGGCCTCGGCATCGCGCGGCGTCGCATCGCGCAGTTGGTACGCCGCCGCGGTCACGAAGCGGTCTGCTCGACCGCCAGCTCCGCCGCGGCAAGGTCCTCCAGGGCGGCGCCGACCGACTTGAACAGGGTGATCGACTGATCATCGCCCGGCTCGCGGCCACGATGCTCGCCGCGACACAGTGCGAACAGGTCGGCCAGCACGTCATCCTCCTCCAACTCGCCCGACTGCAGCGGCTGGACGATGTCCCCGGCCTCCTTCAGCGCGCCGGCGCGGGTGTCGACGAAGACGCGGGCGGCGCGCACAGCGGCATCGTCGCTCTCGCGCATCTGCGGCGTGTAGGCGCCGACCAGATCGACATGCTGGCCCGGATGCAGCCAGGCGCCCTCGACCAGCGGCGTCTTGCTCAGCGTGGCGCACGAGATGATGTCGGCCGCGCCCACCGCCGCGGCACGATCGGCGACGCTGCGCACCTGCACGGCGCGGCCCAGCGCCCGGGGCAACGACTCGGCCAGGCGGGCGGCCAGCGCCTCGGCATGGGCCTGCGTGCGGCCCCAGATCGCGACCTCCTCGATCGGCCGGATCTTAGCGTGCACCCGGATCAGCTCGGGCGCCAGGGCGCCGGTGCCGATCATCAGCAGGCGGCGGCTGTCGGGCCGCGACAGGAAGCGCGACGCCAGGCCCGAGGCACAGGCCGTGCGCCGCTTGGTCAGCACGGTGCCGTCCAGCAGCGCCAGCGGCGCGCCCGTGGCGCTGTCGAGCAGCAGATACTGGCCGTAGATTGCGGGCAGGCTCTTGAGCCCGTTGTCGGGGAAGACCGTCACGATCTTCACGCCGATGTGGCCGGCCGGCTGGCCGCGCTCCCGAGGGGGCGTGGTCCAGGCCGGCATCAGGAGCAGCATAGCGTCGGCCGAGCCCGGGCCGGTCGGCGCCGGCATGGGGTGATGGTGTCGCACCGGCATTTCAACGCCGGCCCGGAAGGTGGCGGCCAGCCGGTCGACCAGCGCGATGTCGTCAAGCGCGGCGTCGACCTGCGCGGCGTCGAGCAGGCGCATCAGCCGCGCGCCCGCGCCGGGTCCATGCCCTCGGGATCGACCAGGGCCTGCTGGCGCTCCAGTGCCCGTACCTCGGCCACAGGCGGCTCCTTGGCCGCCGCCACTTTTTTGGCCGCCTTGTCGCGCGCGGCGATATCGGCCTTCAACGCCGTGACCTCACCGGTCAGGCGCTCGGCTTCCCGCCGGCGATCCCGCGCCAGCCGGCGATGCGCCCGGCCGGACACCCAGCCCATGGCCAGGCCGACCAGCACGCCGACCAACAGCAGCAGGACAATCGCCAGGTAGAGCGGCATGACCACGAAATCGGTGAACGGCCACAGATGCAGTTCGACCGGCGCGGTGTTGCTGACAGCAATCAGCGCGCCCACCAGCAGCACAATGCCGAGACAGATGCGGGACAAGGTTTTCATGCCGGCACCCTAGGATAGCCGGCGCCTGCCTGTCATCCCGCCCTTGGGGACGACAGTCACCTCAGTCGACGTCGTCCTGGTCGGTCTGCGGACTGATCTGCAGGCCGGCGGCCAGCTGGGCAGCGAACTCGCGGTTGATGCGATCCCGTAAGTCCTTGCCCGTCTTGAAATAAGGCACTCGCTTTTCGGTGACCGAGACGGCCTCGCCAGTGCGCGGATTGCGACCAGTACGCGAATCGCGCTGCTTCACCGAGAAGGCGCCGAAGCCACGCAACTCGACCCGATCACCACGCGCCAACGCGTTGGTGATCTCGTCGAAGATCGTCGCCACGATGCGCTCGACATCCCGTTGATACAAATGAGGGTTGAGCGCAGCCAGTTTGGCGATGAGTTCCGACTTGGTCATTGAGGACGATGCCTTCACTCCGACTGTTCCCGCAGGATCCCAGTGAAACAACAGGTTGTGTGATTATGCCGCCCCGGACCCCAAGCGTCAACCCTATGTCATTGGAATATAGAGATATTTTTGGAGTGTCAATCCCCGGGTAAAATGTGCTTCGGCGGCGCATTGCCGTGTTGGAGGTCACAAACGTGTGTGATCAGCGCTGAGATGGAAGACCGACATCGTTGGGTTTTCACCCCTGCCCTTCTTCTGTTCCGGCATCGGGAAAATCAAGAGAGCGCTCTCCTTCAGCACGAGAGCCTCACCGGACAGGATTACCTTGCCCCAGACGCGGCTCCGTCCCGGCCAGCAGCCGCTGAATATTGGCGCGATGGCGCACGATCACGTAGAGGCCACCGGCGATCACCAGCAACCGATAGGGCAATGGTTGCTCCAGGCCGCAGATCAAGGCGATCGCCGTCACCGCCGCGAGCATTGAACTCAGGGAGACAATCCGGGACGTCGCCAGCACGGCGCCGAAAACCGCCGCGGCGCCCAAACCGACCGGCCACGATATCGCCAGCAGCACGCCCAGCCCCGTCGCAGCGGATTTGCCGCCCGTGAAATTCAACCAGACCGAACGACCATGCCCCAACAACGCGGCAAGGCCGGCCAGGCCAACAGCCCATGGCACCCCGCTGGGCAGGTCAAGCGCAGCCGGCGGCGTGATGGACGACGATGCATGGAGCCAGGGATAGAACCAGCCGGCAAAGACGATTGCCCCGGCGCCTTTCAGCACATCCACCAGGAGCACCACCAAGGCAGGCCATTTCCCCAGGGTTCGCAACACGTTTGTGGCGCCCGTGGATTTCGAGCCGTGCTCCCGGATGTCGATGCCCTTGAGCAGTTTTCCCGCCCAATACCCCGTGGGCGTCGACCCCAGGAGATAGGCGATCACCAGCCCGGCCACACTCGCGATCCAGAAGACCATAGGATTTCACCTCGGCGCTTTCATTTCAGACCAATCATGCGTGACCTTCTCACTGCCGTCTTGGCCAAGCTGCAGCGGCACCAGCCCCCTTGAAAAGGGTTCGAGGCCGGCTCAGGGTCGGCCGATGACGAGCACCACGGGACCGCATCTCTCGCTTTGGAAACAAGGTCTCGGTGTCGTTCCCGATGCGATCTGGGATCGAACCGACCTTCGCAGCCTGGTGCTGGCGGACAACGGCCTGGCCCGGATATCCGAACGCGTTGGCGCATTGCGCAACCTGCGCATGCTCGATCTCGGTCACAACCAGCTTCACGACGTTCCGTCCGAACTGGGACACCTCGAAGCCCTGAGCGATTTCCTCTACCTGCATGACAACCGGCTCTCGACGCTGCCCGCAACCCTGGGCCGCCTGACCGCGCTGCGCTATCTCAACATCAGCGACAATGCCTTCGAGGTCCTGCCCGAGGCAGTCACCCAGATGTCAGGCCTGATCGAGTTGCGCGTTACCGACAACCAGCTCACGCACCTGCCGCCGTCCATGGCGCGACTGACGCGGCTGCGCGAACTGCACCTGCGCAACAACCGGCTTACCGAGCTCCCGGCAGCGATCGGCTCAATGCTCGAGCTCCGCCAGATCGACCTCCGAGGCAACCCCATCACCCAACTGCCCGACGCCTTGCTGGCGTTGCCGCGTCTCGAAAAAATCGACCTGCGCTGGGTAACCACCCTGAGCCCACCCCGATGGTTCGCCGAACTCGAAAGTCGCGGTTGCGCCATATACCTCTAGCCACGAAGCAAATGCTCTTTTTCATCGTTTGGTCTCGATCGAAACCGGTCGTTTTGCGCCGATGATGATCTGGTACTCCGCTTGTGCGGCGAACTTCGCCAGCGACCATACGGCGGCGAGGCCGACCCGGCGACTGAGATGGATGGCCTGGTCATCGCCAACATAGACCGCAACATGTGCGCCCCAGGCACTGCGCGTACGATTGAAGAGCAGCAGATCGAGCGGCTCATATGCATCGGCCGCGATCGTGTGCGCCGTGTCGTCCCACAGATCACTTGAGCGCAGATGGGGGACATACCGTCCGAAGTGGCGCAGCAACTCGTAGGCGAAGTTCTGGCAATTCGCGCCGGCTTCAATGCCCACCAGGATGGGCGAGCCGCGATCATGGGCGGTGTCGTAGGGTATCTTCCAGAACCGATCTGGAATATCAGAAATGATCGTGCTGACGGTCATGGCGCCCTCACATCCTGCCTCGGCACCGGCGCAGTGTATCCGAGAGGGGCTACGCTGGAGCCACCGCAATGGCGTGAGCGTGTCGCGACCCGGTAACAGGTGTGTGCCAAGCCACTGATAAGGTGAAGGACACGTGACGAAGGACACAGGCGATGAGGACCGCAGGCGGCACGAAAGCTTCACGCCCTACTTCGATTGGCGCCACAACCTTTTCGGCAACAACCTGGGCGCGGCTACGCTTCAACTGGTGGCGGGCGCCGCCATCGTATCAGTCATCTTCGCGCTGATCTGGACCTGCGTCGTCGGCTAGGCGAAACCAGCCGTCCGCATCCCTGACATGGCCGTTTCGCGGCTCGCATGACACCGTGCGATGTGGCACGGTGCCGGGGGCGGCATCGGTCGTCTCTCCACCCATCCCTTGATCGAACGGGGAGCGCGCCGCCGACACATGCCGCATCACACACCGCTGATCGAGACCATCGTCGCCGGCATCGGGCTTGCCTTCCTCCTCGGCGCGCTGGCCAACCGGCTGCGCCTGTCGCCGCTGGTCGGTTATCTGATCGCCGGTGTGCTGGTCGGGCCGCATACACCCGGGTTCGTTGCCGACCAGACCCTGGCGCCGGAACTGGCGGAGATCGGCGTCATCCTGCTGATGTTCGGCGTTGGCCTGCACTTCTCGCTGAAGGACCTGATGTCGGTGAAGGCGATCGCCATTCCCGGCGCCCTGGTCCAGATCGGCTTCGCAACCCTGCTGGGCATGGCGCTGGCCTGGGCCATGGGCTGGGGCCTGGGCGCCGGCATCGTGTTCGGCCTAGCCTTGTCAGTGGCCAGCACGGTGGTGTTGCTGCGGGCGCTGGAGGAGCGCCGCATCCTGGAGACCGATCGCGGCCGCATCGCCGTAGGCTGGCTGATCGTCGAAGACCTGGCGATGGTGCTGGCCCTGGTGCTGCTGCCCGCCGTCGCCGGCCTGCTGGGCGGCAAGGGGGCTGACGGCACCACCGCACAGGGCGCACCGGCCATCCTGGAGGCGCTGGCGATCACGCTGGCCAAGGTCGCAGGCTTCGTGGCCCTGATGCTGGTGGTCGGCCGCCGGCTGGTGCCCTGGATCCTGCACCATATCGCGCATACCGGGTCGCGCGAACTGTTCCGTCTGTCTGTGCTGGCGATCGCGCTGGGCGTCGCCTACGGCGCGGCGTCGTTGTTCGGCGTCTCCTTTGCATTGGGCGCTTTCTTCGCCGGCATGGTGATGAGCGAGTCCGATCTCAGCCAGCAGGCCGCCGCCGAGGCGATGCCGCTGCGCGACGCCTTCGCGGTGTTGTTCTTCGTCTCCGTCGGCATGCTGTTCGACCCGATGATCGTGCTCCACGATCCGCTGCCCATGCTGGCGGTGCTGCTGATCATCCTGGTCGGCAAATCGATCGCCGCCCTGCTGATCGTGCGTGCCTTCAAGCACCCCATGGGAACGGCGCTGACCATTTCCGCCAGCCTGGCCCAGATCGGCGAATTCTCCTTCATCCTCGCCAGCCTGGGATTGAGCCTGGGCCTGCTGCCCAAGGAGGGCCAGGACCTGATCCTCGCCGGCGCCATCCTGTCGATCCTGGCCAATCCGCTGATTTTTGTGGCTGTCGACCGGTTCGGCCCGCGCCTGGAGCGACGCGCCACGACGACCGCGACCGTCGAGGTTCCGACGCCAGCGGAACCGGAAGATGACCTGCCGATGACAACGCAGACCGACCATGCCGTCATCGTGGGCCACGGGCGGGTCGGCAGCGTGATCAGCGAGGCCTTGCGCGAGGATGGCTGGCCGATCCTGGTGATCGAGGATCGACGCGAGGTGGTCGAGGCGCTGCGCGAACGCAATATCGCCGTGATCCGCGGCAACGCCGCGGCGCCGCCGGTGCTGGCGGCGGCCAATCTCGCCGCGGCGCGCTGCCTGTTCGTGGCCATTCCCGATGCCTTCGAGGCTGGCCAGATCGTGCAGCAAGCGCGGGCCCAGCGTGCCGATCTCGAGATCCTCGCCCGCGCCCATTCCGACGCCGAGATCGAGCACCTGCGCGCCTGCGGCGCCACCGCCACCGTCATGGGCGAGCGCGAGATCGGACTGGGCATGGTGGCGCGCGCCAAGGAAACGGCAGCGGCGTCGGCTAAGGCGGGCGTGTCGCCCGCTTCTGGTTCGACGCCCGGCACCGATGCGGGCGAGGCGCCCGCGCTCCCGGGCTAGTGCGCGCCCTGAACGAAAAGGCCGTACAGGCTGAGCAGGATCTCGAACGCGATCAGCAGGATGATGGCCCACTCCAGGCGAAGGGCGTGGCGCGTGTCGACGACCTGCAGCAGCGAGGTGACCGACTCGTTGATCAGCGTGAACTTGCGACCCAGCGCGCGGCTGCGTTCGACGATCTCGTATTCGTCGGCCAGGCGGGCATACAGGCGCTCGAGCTGCGGGTGGTCCCACAGCAGGTCGGGCTTGTCTTCCGCCTCGACCCTGACCGTCATGCGCTGCATGGCCGACAGCACGTGGCCGACCTGCCGCAGCAAAGCGGCACCCTTGGTCACCACGCCGCCGCGGTCACGCAGCTGGAAGACGAAGGGTTCGATGCGATCCAGCGCCGCGGCAACGGCATTTTCCTGATGCGCCAGCACGACGCTCTTGGAGAGCGCGCTGGCCACGATCTGAAGATGCTCCATCGTGGCGTCCGGCAGGACGATCGCCTCCGTCGTCGCGGCGGCATCGGCCGCGGCACCGCCCAGCACGATTTTGACCTCCTCCGTCGCCGGGGACACCTCCGGCGCAACGACGCGCCCGTGCAGGGACTCGAGGAGCCGGCGTTCGGCGACCGCGTCGAGGCCCACCAGGGCGACCACGCCATAGCGGAAGACAAACACCAGACCGCCATCGGGCGGCTGCAGGGTCACCGGCGTCGTGGTGGCCCCGGTCGCCGCACCCAGGCCGCGTGTGTCGATGCGCTCGCCCACCAGGATCGCCTTCAGGGTCCATTCCGTACGTCCTGCCAGCATCCTGAGTGCCTGCGCAGGCCCATCTGCCGCCACGCCGCCGTCGGTCATGGGTCACCCCTATCGCCAGTACCGAAATGTTACGTGGGAACGGCCGCAGCGACATGACAGAGGACACGGGGCACATGACACAGGGGTGAACGCGATCGCCTTGCCAAGGACGCGCCGGCTGCCTAGGAATCGCAGGACGAACGAAACGACGGCGCAGCGTAGGGTGCCGGGTACAGGGAGCTTGTCATGATCCATCGCAAGGCTGGCGCGGTGCTGGCCGCCGCCGTCTTTTCCGTCGCTCTGGCGGCGTGGCCCGCGGTCGCACAGGAGCTGAAAATCGGCCTGTCGACCGAACCCAGTTCGCTCGATCCGCAATACCACAACCTGTCGCCCAACAATCAGATCGCGCTCAACATGTTCGAGGCGCTGGTGGCACAGGATCCGGAACAGAACCTGCAGCCGGCACTGGCGGTGTCGTGGAAGGCGGTCAACGACACGACCTGGGAATTCAAGCTGCGCGAGGGCGTCAAATTCCATGATGGCTCGCCGTTCACCGCCGAGGACGTGGTGTTCACCATCGAGCGTGCCGCCAAGGTGCCCAACGCGCCCTCGCCCTTCACGCAGTTCACCAAGCAGATCGTCGGCATCGACGTGGTTGATCCCTTGACCGTACGGCTGCGCACGGCGGCGCCGGCACCGCTGCTGCCGGTCGACATGGTGGCGATCCGCATCCTGTCCAAGAAAGCGGCGTCCGGCCCAGCGCCGGAAGGCAAGACCACCGAGCAGCTCAACCGCGGCGAAGGACTGGTCGGCACCGGGCCGTTCAAGTTCGTCGAATGGTCGCGCGGCAACCAGCTGGTGGTCGAGCGCTACGACGGCTATTGGGGTGCGAAAGCGGCATGGAAGAAGGTGATCTTCCGGCCGCTGACCAACGCCGCCACCCGCGTCGCCGGCCTGCTGTCGGGCGATGTCGACTTCATCGAGAACCCGCCGACGGTCGACCTGCCCAAGCTGGCGACCAACGAGCGCGTGACCCTGGCGCGGGCGCTCTCCAACCGCATCATCTACATCCATCTCGACCAGTTCACCGAGCCCACATCAGGCATTCCCGACGCCGGCGGCAAGAACCCGCTGAAGGACAAGCGCGTGCGCCAGGCGTTGTCGCTGGCGCTCGATCGCAATGCCATCGTGCAGCGCATCATGGAAGGCTTCGCGGTGCCGGCCGGCGACCTGCTGCCCTACCCGATGTTCGGTACGCGCAAGGACACGCCGGTCGAGAAGGTCGACGTGGCGCAGGCCAAGAAGCTGCTGGCCGAGGCCGGCTACCCCAACGGCTTCTCGATCACGCTCGGCACACCCAACGGCCGCTACATCAACGACGCCAAGGTGGCCGAGACCATCGCCGCCCTGTGGACCCGCGTCGGCGTGAAGACACAGATCGAGGCCTCGGCGCCGCCGGTGTTCTTCAAGAACCGCGACGAGTTCAAGTACAGCGCCTATCTGGCAGGCTGGGGTGCCAGCACCGGCGAGATGTCCGATCCGCTGCGCGCCCTGGTGGCGACGCCCAACCCCGAGCGCGGCATGGGCGGCACCAACAAGGGCCGCTATTCCAATCCGGCCATGGATGCCAAGCTGGTCGAGGCGCTGCGCACGGTCGACGACGAGAAGCGCCGCACCCTGCTGCAGGAGGCGAGCAAGCTCGCCATGGACGATCATGGCATCCTGCCGCTGCACTTCGAGGTTTCGGTGTGGGCCATGAAGAAGGGCCTGACCTACAAAGGCCGCGCCGATCAGTACACGCTGCCCTACATGGTCACGCCGGCACCGTGAGGCCTATGAACTGGATACCGCTCACCTGTCATCCCGAGCGCAGCGAGGGATCCAGGGTGCGGCGCCTAGATCCCTCGCTACGCTCGGGATGACAGCACGATGCTGGTCTTCATCATCCGCCGTCTGATGCAGGCCGTCGTGGTGATGGTCGTGATGTCGGCGCTGGTGTTCGGCGGCATCTACCTGATCGGCAACCCGGTGGCGATGCTGATCAGCGACCAGGCGAGCGAAGCCGATCGCCTGGCCGTGATCCGCGACCTGGGCCTCGACCAGCCGATCTGGCAGCAGTACCTCACGTTCGTCGGCAAGGCCCTGGTCGGCGATTTCGGCAAGTCGTTCCGCGCCGGCGAGCCGGCGATGCGCCTGATCTTCCAGCACATGCCCGCCACCCTGGAGCTGGCCGTGATCGCCATGACGATCGCCGTGCTGATCGGCGTGCCGCTGGGCCTGTACGCCGGCCTGCGGCCCGACAGCTTCGGTGCGCGCAGCATCATGACGGTCTCGATCCTGGGTTTCAGCCTGCCGACGTTCTGGGTCGGGCTGATGCTGATCATGCTGTTCGCGGTGGCGCTGCCCGACTGGATTCCAGGCTGGCCGCGCCTGCCCTCGTCGGGCCGCGGACCGACCGTCGATGTCTTCGGCCTCAAGCTGAGCTTCCTGACAGCGCAAGGCTGGCTGCATCTGCTGCTGCCGGCGATGACCCTGGCGCTGGCCAAGGGTGCGCTGATCATCCGGCTGACGCGCGCCGCCACCCGCGAAGTGCTGCCGATGGACTATGTGAAGTTCGCGCGCGCCAAGGGACTGCGCGAACGGCGCATCGTGGGCGTGCACGTGCTGAAGAACATCGCCATCCCGATCGCCACGGTCACCGGGCTGGAGCTGGGCCAGGTCATCGCGTTTGCCGTCGTCACCGAGACGATCTTTTCGTGGCCGGGCATGGGCAAGCTGCTGATCGATTCGATCCTGCTGCTCGACCGGCCGGTGGTGGTGGCCTATCTCGTGATCATCGTGTTCTTCCTGGTGTTGCTGAACCTGCTGGTCGACATCCTCTATTCGGTGCTCGATCCGCGCGTGCGCCTGGACGCGACCGCCCGATGACCGATCTCGCCGCCGACAAACTGCCCACCACGACGAGCCCCGCGGCCAAGGTCGAAACGCCGCTGCGCCGCTTCATCAGCGCGTTCTGCGAAAGCAAGCTGGCGCTCTTCGGGCTGGTGCTGGTGATCATCATCGCCATCGCGGCGGTGCTGGCGCCGTGGCTGGCGCCGCAGAATCCCTATGACATCGCCAAGCTCGACATCTTCGATTCGAAGATGCCGCCCGGTTCCGCCAGCAGCGACGGCACGCTGACCTACTGGCTGGGCACCGACGGACAGGCGCGCGACATGCTGTCGGCCATCATGTACGGGCTTCGGGTGTCGCTGCTGGTGGGCGCCGTATCCGTCGTGGCGGCGCTGGCGATCGGCACCATGGTCGGGCTGGTGGCAGCGTATTTCGGCGGCCGGGTCGATGCCTTCCTGATGCGCTGCGTCGACATCCAGCTGTCGTTTCCCGCCATCCTGGTGGCGCTGATCCTGCTGGCCGTGCTGGGCCAGGGCGTCGACAAGGTGCTCTACGCCCTGATCGCGGTGCAGTGGGCATATTTCGCGCGCGCCGCGCGCGCCGCCGCCCTGGTCGAGCGCGAGAAGGAATATATCGAAGCGGCACGCTGCCTGGCGCTGCCGCAACGACGCATCCTGTGGCGCCATCTGCTGCCCAACTGCCTGCCGCCCCTGATCGTGATCGCCACCGTCGAGATCGCGCACGCGATCGCGCTCGAGGCCACGCTGTCGTTCCTCGGACTGGGTGTGCCGGTCACCGAACCGTCGCTGGGCAAGCTGATCGCCAACGGCTTCGAGTTCCTGATGGCCGGCAAGTACTGGATCGCCCTGTTCCCCGGCGTAGCGCTGGCCATTGCGTTGATCGGTATCAACCTGGTCGGCGACCACCTGCGCGACATCCTCAATCCGCGGAACGCGCGGTGAGATGTTGTCATGTCATCCCGAGCGCAGCGAGGGATCTCCTGCGAACGGAGGCTCTGTTTCGGCGAGATGTCTCGCTGCGCTCGACATGACGGACTGAAGGGACGACAGCCAGTGACCGCTCCCACCCTGAAACTCGTGAACCTCAAGACGCACTTCTTCACGCGCGAGGGTGTCGTGAAGTCGGTCGACGGCGTCGACTTCGAGGTCAAGGCCGGCGAGGTTCTCGGCCTGGTAGGCGAGTCCGGCTCGGGCAAGAGTGTCACCGGCTTCTCCATCCTGGGCTTGATCGACCCGCCGGGCCGCATCGTCGACGGACAGATCCTCTATCGCGGCGAGGACCTCACCAGGGCGACCCCGGAGCGGCTGCGCGCGCTGCGCGGCAAGAACATCGCCATGGTGTTCCAGGATCCGATGATGACGCTCAACCCGGTGCTGCGCGTCGATACGCAGATGATCGAGGCTGTGCGCGCCCATGACGATGTCGATGATGCCGCGGCGCGCGCCCGCGCGCTCGCGGCGCTGGCCCAGGTCGGCATCCCCTCGCCCGAGGCACGGCTGCGCAGCTATCCGCACCAGTTCTCCGGCGGCATGCGCCAGCGTGTCGCCATTGCCATCGCGCTGTTGAACCGGCCTGATCTGATCGTTGCCGACGAACCCACGACGGCGCTCGACGTCACCATCCAGGGCCAGATCCTGTTCGAGATGCGCAAGCTGTGCCGCGATACCGGCACGGCACTGATCTGGGTCACGCACGACCTCGCCGTCGTGGCCGGACTCGCCGACCACATCGCGGTGATGTATGCCGGCCGCATCGTCGAGCACGGGCCGACTGCGACGATCCTCGAACAGCCGCGTCATCCCTACACGCGAGGCCTGATCGGCTCGGTGCCGACGCGCGGTCATCGCGGCCAGGCGTTGTTCCAGATTCCCGGCATGGCGCCATCGCCCCTGCGGCTGCCGCCGGGCTGCGCCTTCCAACCGCGCTGCGATCGCGCCAGTGATCAATGCGCGACAATGCCCGACCTGCGCGACATGGCGCCTGATCATCACGCACGCTGCTGGCATCCCGTCGCGTGATGGACGTCGACGCGTCCCAAGAAGTCTGCACGGCAACGCAATCTCGGATGCACCAGTAGCCGACCGCGGCGCTGCGACTTTCGCATCTGCACCATCACGCGGTTGACACCGGATCGTGGTGCGCGTGTGCTGCGGATATCGCGCACCGCCGCCTCACCCAGTGGGTTGCCGACGCAACGCATTGTGGCTGGTGGCGTTGATGGAAGAACCACAAAGACCGGGGGTCACCATGCGAAGCATCACCACCAGTCGCAAGCCGATCTTCGCCGACCCCTGGCATTTCCTGCGCGGCTGGTGTCGCGCACCGTTGGCCGTCGGTTGGCCGCTGGCCAGCAGCTGGTGGTCGGCCGAGCGCATCGCCGAGGCGACACTGCAAGCAGCGCGCGGCAGCGGTCCCGTCGTCGAGCTGGGTGCCGGCACCGGCCCGGTTACCGAAGCCCTGCTGCGGCTGGGTTGCGCACTCGATCGACTGGTCGTTGTCGAACGCGATGCCGAGATGTGCCGGTTCCTGGAGGCACGCTTCCCGGGCCTGCGCGTCCTGCAGGGCGACGCGTTGCGCCTGAAGGAAACCTTGGCACGCGGCCGTGTCACATCGACCAGCGTGACGTTATGCGGCCTGCCGATGCGTGTCGTGCCGCCGGACGCCTCGACGCGATGCTACGGCGACGCCTTCGCACTGATGCCGCAGGATGGCGCCGTTATTCAGTATACCTACGGCCTGCGTTCGCCGCTGGCACCCGCTGCCCTGGCAGCGCTCGACCTGCGCGCCACCTTCATCGGCCGCGAATGGCGCAACGTGCCGCCGATGGGTGTATGGCGCTACCAGCGGCGTGTGGTGTAGAACGCTGGGGGTCAGCATCCGTACGACCTGAACAGCGCTGCATGGCCCAACCCATCGTCGATCTCTCCGGCATCACCAAGCGCTTCACGCAACGCGTCGATCTCGCCGGCCGCGTCGCCAACCTGTTCGGTGCCGGTCTGCGCGAAATCGTCGTGCAGGCCGTGTCCGATATCGACCTGGCGATCGCCGAAGGCGAGGTGGTGGGCCTGGTGGGCGAAAGCGGCTGCGGCAAGAGCACGCTGGGGCGCATGGTCGCCGGTATCCTGTCGACGAGCGACGGCACGATCCACTACCGCGGCACGGCGCTCGATGCCATGACGCCGGATCAGAAGCGGGCCTGGGCGCTGGGTGTGCAGATGATCTTCCAGGACCCGTTCGCCTCGCTCAATCCGCGCCTGCGGGTGGGCGAGATCATCGGCGAGGCGCCCGTCGTGCATGGGCTGGTCGACCGCGGCGCCGCCAGCGACTACGTCGCCGAGCTGATGCGCCGCGTCGGCCTCGATCCCGCCTACGCGCGCCGCTATCCGCACCAGTTCTCCGGCGGCCAGCGCCAGCGCATCGGCATCGCCCGCGCGCTGGCGGTGAAGCCGTCGTTCCTGGTGTGCGACGAGGCCACGGCGGCGCTCGACGTCTCGATCCAGGCGCAGGTGCTGAACCTGTTCATGGAACTGCGCCAGTCGCTGGGCCTCACCTACCTGTTCGTCAGCCACAACCTCGCCGTGGTCGAGCATCTCAGCGACCGCGTCGCCATCATGTATCTGGGACGCATCGTCGAGATCGCGCCGACGGAAGCGCTGTTCGACGCGCCCAACCATCCCTACACCCAGGCGCTGCTCAGCGAGGTGCCCAAGCTGGCCGCCGGGCGACGCGAGTACCGGCCGATCCAGGGTGAGCTGCCGTCACCGATCGACCCGCCGTCCGGCTGCGCCTTCCATCCGCGCTGTCCGCATGCCGGCGCCCGATGCCGCAGCGAGCGCCCGGCCCTGCGGGAGATCGCGCCCGGACGCTTCAGCGCCTGTCACCTCAATGATTCGTAGACCGGCACGCCGGTCCATTCTTTGTCATTGACCAGCGCCGGCTCCTTCGCTTGGCTCTGGCGTGTGTGATGATCCTTCCCCCGGAGGGGGAAGGCTTAGAAGCTGCCGACAGGTGCCCATGTCGCATCATGATCATTTTTCGCCCGACTATCAGACCGCACGGGACGCGTTCCGCACCGCCTGCGGCGAGGCCGGCGTGGCGGTCACCAGCTGGCTGCATCCGCTGCGCGGCATGCAGGGCGAAGAACTCGCCACCGATACCGCCTGGATCGGACCGAAGATGGCCAGCCGCGTGCTGGTGACATGCTCCGCCACGCATGGCGTCGAAGGCCACTACGGCAGCGGTTGCCAGGTGGGCTTCCTGCGCGAGGGACACCACAGGAACCTGCCGGCCGACACGGCGGTCCTGCTGGTCCACGCCACCAATCCCTACGGCTTCTCGTGGACGCGCCGCGTCAACGAAGACAACATCGATATCAATCGCAACTTCATCGACTTCGGCAAACCGGTCTTCGAGAACGGCCTCTATCTCGAGCTGGCGGCTCTGCTGGCGCCGCAGACCTGGGACGCCGCGGTCGAAGCCCGGACCCGCGACGCGCTGGCCGCCTATGTCGCCAAGGTCGGCGTCGCCGGTTTCGGCAAGGCCGTGGTCGCCGGCCAGCGCACGCATCCCAACGGCCTGTTCTTCGGCGGCACCAGCCCGTGCTGGTCCAACCGCACCATCGGCAAGATCGTGCCGCACTACCTCGAGGACGCAAGCCATGTCTGCGTGCTCGACTTCCACACCGGCCTGGGACCGTCGGGCTATTCCGAGATGATCTGCCGCCACCCGCCCGGCTCCGAGCCGCTGGCGTTGGCGCGGCGCTGGTTCGGTGACGCCGTCACCTCACCAGCGGCGGGCGAGAGCGATTCGCCGGTCATCGAAGGCAACCTACGCATGGCCTTCGTGCGCCTGCTGCCCGAGGCCGTGGTCGTCGCCTCGGCGATCGAGGTCGGCACCCTGCCGGCCGACGAGGTCAACATGGCGCTGATCGCCGACAACTGGCTGCATATCCACGGCGATGCGCACTCCGAACAGGGCCGCGCCATCCGGCAGCGCGTCCGTGACGCGTTCTATGGTGATCGCGATGATTGGCGCGACGCCTGTTACCCGCGCGCCGTCGAGATCCAGAAACAGGCTCTGGCCGGACTGGCGGCGGTCTAAGCCCGCGAGCGCGGGCGCCCCGCCCGCTCATGTCCTGATGCCATCCGCAATGGCGACGTTCTGCTTTCGTGGGAGGTGCGGGCGGACCCCTTCGACGCGATCGGGGCAGGCTGCCCGCGCCCCCGCGTAGTGTCGGCGAAAATGCGCACGATGCCGTCGACGGTACGCCGGAACGCAGGACGGCGCAGCAGTTGCTTGTGCACGATCAACCAGTAGTCACCCGAGTGCAGGCCGTCCATCACCGCGCCGACGCGCACGCAGCGCGGATCGCGGTCGGCGAGCAGGCATGGCAGAATGGCGAGACCGCCACCGGCGGCGACGGCTTCGTGAATCACGGCCGTGGTCGAGCCGCGGAACCGCGGCTTGCGGTCCCCGAGCTGCGCCGACAGCCACAGCATGATCGGGTAGTGGGCCTGCTCGTGGGTGTACATGATCCAATCACAGGCGCCGTAACGACGCTCCGTCCGCGCCGCCGGGTGCGCGGCGACGTACGTGGCGGCGCCGTAGACGGCGCAGGCGATCGCGCCGAGCTTACGGGTGACGAACTCGCCCGACGACGGGATCTCATGGCGGATCGCGATGTCAGCCTGGCGCATGGACAAGGCGGCGGTTTCGTCCGACACATCGATTTCCAGGCGCGCCGCCGCGAGCTCTTCCAGCGCGTGAATTTTGTCGGCGTTGGTCGCCAGCAGCGTCGCCGGCCACTCGAGCGCCGAGATCCGCACGTCGATGGGCGACAGCGCATCTCCTGGCAACGACCGGTGCTGCAGGCCCTGGGCCGCCGCGTCCATCGCCTCCGCCATGGCCACCAGCTCGGTCCCCTGCTTGGTCAACACGTAGCCGTCGCGCGAGCGGTCGAACAGCGGCGCCCGCAGGTCGCGCTCCAACCGCTCGACGCGCCGGCCGATGGTGGGCTGGCTGATGCCCAGCTGCTCGGCCGCCGCCCGCGCGCGCCCGGTCCGGGCGACAGCAAGAAAGACGGCAACGTCATCCCAGTTCATGCGTACTCCCCACGATACGATTTCGTATCACGATACGCCGACGTTGCCACTTGATGATACACTTGCGTTATCGAGAATGACGGTGCACTGCGACCACGGGAGAGCACCCGATATGAGCCACAGCCAACCGAAAGCGGTCGACATCCAGGCGGCGCTCGCCCCGCTACCCGTGCTGCACAACCGCCGGCCGGACACGCCGGGCCCCGAATCGGCCGCCGCTTTTGCCCGGCTGATCGAGACCCGCGACGGCGCCGTCTTCACGGGATCGTTTGACGGACAGAGCCCGTGGGAGCGCCATCGCAACGGCGACGAGCTGGTGCAGGTCCTGGCGGGCGAGACGGAACTGACGATCCTGACGCCGGACGGCGCCTGCGTGCTGACCCTGAAGGCGGGCATGCTGACGATCGTGCCGCAGGGATGCTGGCACCGGTTCCATGCACCGGGCGGCGTCACCGTGCTCACCATGACGCCGCAGCCGACCGATCATTCAACTGCCGAGCATCCCGGCTAGAGCGTTGCGCTGGCCGCACATGCGGCATCTGGCGCGGAGGACCGGATCGTCTTGTATGCAGACGATTCCACGCTAGGCTCAGCCCGACGATTCCTCTCAGGGGCCGACCCAATGCTCGACGCTACGCTCACCACGCAGATCATGACCGCGGTCGACGAGACGTTCGACCGCCAGACGTCGGTGCTGGCCGATCTCGTGCGCATCCCGTCGGTGCGCTACAAGGAGGCGCCGGCGCAAGACATGATGACGCGGCTCTTCAAGGAGGAAGGGCTGGGCATCGATCGCTGGCAGATCCATGTCGACGACATCAAGCACCTGCCGGGCTATTCGCCCAAGCACGTCGACTATGACGATGCCTGGAACGTGGTGGGCGCCTGGCGGCCCAACAACCCCAAGGGCCGCTCGCTGATCCTCAACGGGCACATCGACGTGGTGCCGGAGGGCCCGCACGACATGTGGACGGCACCGCCGTTCGAGCCGCGCATCAAGGACGGCTGGATGTATGGCCGCGGGTCGGGCGACATGAAGGCCGGCCTGATCCTCAATCACTTCGCGCTGATCGCGCTTAAGCGCCTGGGCTGGCGGCCGGCGGCCGACGTCTACATGCAATCGGTGGTCGAGGAGGAATGCACCGGCAACGGCGCGCTGGCCTGCCTGCAGCGCGGCTATCGTGCCGACGCGGCGCTGATCCCCGAACCATCCGGCGGCACCATGACCATCGCCCAGGTCGGCGTGATGTGGTTCCAGGTCCGGGTCACCGGCCACCCCGTACACGTCTACAAGGCCGATGCCGGTTCCAACGCCATCGAGTCGGCCTTTCGCCTGATCCAGGCGCTGCGCGAACTGGAGATCCAGTGGAACGCGCGCAAGGTGAATGATCCGCACTTCCACGACCATCATCACCCGGTGAACTTCAACGTCGGCCGCATCGAGGGCGGCGACTGGGCGAGCTCGGTGCCGGCGTGGTGCACCTTCGACATGCGCGCGGGCGTGCTGCCGACGCAGACGCTGGCCGAGGCGCGGCGCGAGATCGAGGATTGCGTGCGCCGCGCGGCGGCCAACGATCCGTTCCTGGGCAACGCCCCGCCGACGGTGACCTGGGAAGGCTTCCAGGCTGAGCCGTTCGTGCTGAAGAACCACGAACAGGTACGCGCCGTGCTGGCCGATGCACACCAGACCGTGTTCGGCGAGGCGCTGAAGGACCGCACCCAGACCGGCACCGCCGACAACCGCTTCTTCGGCCTCTACGCCGGCATCCCGGCGCTGGTGTACGGCCCGCAATCCGACGACGTCCACGGCTTCGACGAGCGCGTCAACCTGGAGTCGGTGCGCAAGATCACACAGTCGACGGCGCTGTTCATCGCCCAGTGGTGCGGGCTGGAAAGGGCCTGATCGCCGAAACATCGGTTGTAAAACCGAAGGTGACTCCTCTTAATAGGTGCTCCGATCCAACAAGGATCGGCGCAAACGGCGCGCGACGACGCCGTGAGTTGGGGGCGTCATGATCATCAGCGGACGCGTTTTCACGGCCATGGCGGTACTGGCCGTCGTGGCGGCATGCGAGTCGGCGCCGATCACCGGCCGCGACCGGCTCGTACCCATGGCCGAGGAAGCGCTGCAGATGCAAGCCGTCACGGCCTATCAGGAGCAGATGGCAAAGCAGCCACTGTCGAAAAACCCCGAGTACACGGCGATGGTCCGCCGCGTCGGCGAGCGCATCGCCAAGGCGGCCGAGAACCCACCCAATGGTCTTTGGACAGCGCCCGGTTTCAAGTGGGAGTTCAACGTCATCGACAAGCCCGACGTGATCAATGCCTACTGTCTGCCGGGGGGCAAGATCGCCGTATACACCGGCATCCTGCCGATCAGCCAGGACGAGGCGGGGCTAGCGATCCTGATGGGGCATGAGGTGGCGCACGCATTGATGCGCCACCACGCTGAACGCCTGTCCAACCGCACCGCCGTTCGCGCCGGCACCGCCCTTGCGGGCGCCATCGTCGGTGCCTTGATCGGCGGCCGCAGCCACCGGGGCATCGGCGTGGCTGCCGGGATCGGCCTTGCCGTCGCGGGCAACGTCGTGGCACTCAGCTTCTCGCGCGACCAGGAGGCGGAAGCCGATCGCGTCGGCCTGATCCTGGCCGCCCACGCCGGTTACGATCCCGGCGCCGCGGTCGGCTTCTGGGAGCGCATGAAGGCCGCCAACGCCCACCGCGACCGGCCGCCCGAGTTCTTCTCCACGCACCCGGCGGCGGATGCACGCATCGCCAACATCCAACGCTATCTGCCGGAAGCGCAACCGTACTATAAGCCGTCGCCCTGATTGCGCCGACAGCCCTTCCGGTTGGCCGGTACCACGCTGTATCGTCACGGGACGCGCGAACCAGTTCATCACGCCGTCGGAGCACACGATGCGGCGCACCCTCGTCATGCTTGCCCTTGCGGGCATAGTCGTCGGCGGAACGCCAAGCCGCGCCGCCGACACGCTGTTGACGCTGACGCCGCGCCCCGGCGCGGAATTGCGGGTCGTCACCGACCGGCCGGCCGCGCCGGTCGGCAGCGTGGTCCTGCTGGCGGGCGGCTCGGGCGTGCTCGACATCGATGCGCAGGGGCGCATCAACCAGCTCGCCGGCAACCATCTCATCCGGACCCGCGCCGCTTATGTGCGTGCGGGCTATGCGGTGTTCGCGCCCGATATCGCCAGCGACCTCAAGGGCACGCAGCGCTATCGCTACGGCGCCGCGCACGCGGCTGACCTGGCGCTCGTCGTCGCGGCAGCCCGCAAGGTGGCGTCGCCGGTCTGGCTGATCGGCACCAGTCGCGGCGCGGTGTCGGCCGCCAACCTCTTCGCGCAGCAAGCCGCGCCCCTGCCCGACGGGCTGGTGATCTCCTCGGGCGCGTTGATGAATCACAACGTACCTGGTGCCGCCGCCACCGGCGACATGGGGCGCATCCGGGTGCCCGTCCTGCTGCTGCGCCATCGCGACGATAGCTGCCGGATCACGCCGCCCGCCGACGCCGATCGCTTCAAGGCTTTGCTGACCGGCGCGCCGAAGGTCGACATCGTGACCCTGACCGGCGGCAGTCCCGCCAGTGCGCGCGCCGATCCGTGCGAGGCCAACCACTATCACGGCTTCCATGGAATCGACGACCAGGCAGTGGCCGCGACGGTCGCGTGGATGCGCGCCAACGCGCGTCGCTAGTCTAGGCGGTCCACACACCCCTAGTCGGCAGGCGACAAAGCTCCCTATATAGGCATCATGGATGGCGACCTGAACGGCGACCGGACCTACGACGCAAGCGGCCTGCTGTGCCCGCTGCCGGTGCTGCGCGCCAACCGCATCATGCGCGACCTGGCGCCGGGACAGACGCTGAAGGTGCTGGCGACGGACCCGGCGGCCGAGGCCGATTTCCCGGCGTACTGCCGGCAGACCGGCCATGCGCTGGTCCACACGGCCCGCGACGGCGACACCCTGGTGTTCCTGATCCGCAAAAAAGACGCCTGAACGCGTCGTTGCACGCCCTTGCATCTGGCGCCGCCGCCCGCTAGCCATGCGGCGAACCACGATTTCCGCGCCTTTGCCTGAGGTTTGCATGCCCGCTTTCAAGACCATCGACGACATTACGCCCGCCGGCAAGCGCGTGCTGATCCGTGTCGACCTCAACGTGCCGATGGAGAACGGCAAGGTCACCGACATGACCCGTATCGAACGGGTGGCGCCGACCATCGCCGAACTCGCCGACAAGGGCGCCAAGGTCGTGGTGCTGAGCCATTTCGGCCGCCCCGGCGGCAAGGTGGTGCCGGAAATGTCGCTGAAGGCCCTGGTCGAGCCGCTAGCCACGACGCTGAAGCGACCGGTTTCGTTTGCCGAAAACGCTGTCGGCCCGCTGGCACAGCAGGCCGTATCGGGCCTAAAGAACGGCGATGTCGTGCTGCTGGAGAACCTGCGCTTCCACAAGGAAGAGGAAAAGAACGAGCCGGCCTTCATCGACCAGTTGGCGGCGCTGGGCGACATCTACGTCAACGATGCCTTCTCCTGTGCCCACCGCGCGCACGCCTCGACCGAGGGCATCGCCAACCGCATGCCGGCGGTGGCCGGGCGGTTGATGCAGGCCGAACTGGAAGCGCTCGACAAGGCGCTGGGCACGCCGCGGCGGCCGGTGGCGGCGCTGGTCGGCGGCGCCAAGGTATCGACCAAACTGGAACTGCTGGGCAACCTGGTCGGCAGGGTCGACCGGCTGATCATCGGCGGCGGCATGGCCAACACCTTCTTGCACGCGCAGGGGGTCAATGTCGGCAAGTCGTTGTGCGAGAAGGACCTGGCCGACACCGCGCGCGAGATCCTGGGCAAGGCCGCGACGGCCAAGTGCAAGGTGCTGCTGCCGGTCGATGCCGTCGTGGCCGCCGAGTTCAAGGCCGGTGCCGCCAGCCGCACGGTGGACATTGCCGCCGTGCCCGACGACCAGATGATCCTCGACATCGGCCCGAAGTCGATCGCGATGTTGAAGGCCGATCTGGCGGAATGCGCGACCCTGGTCTGGAACGGGCCGCTGGGTGCCTTCGAGGTCGCCCCGTTCGATGCCGGCACGACGGCGGTCGCGCGCGAGGCGGCAGCGCTGACGCAGGCCGGCAAGCTGCTGTCGGTTGCCGGCGGCGGCGACACCGTGGCCGCGCTGGCGCACGCCGGTGTCGACGAAAAGTTCAGTTATGTCTCGACGGCCGGCGGCGCCTTCCTCGAGTGGATGGAAGGCAAGACATTGCCCGGCGTGGCGGCGCTGATCCGCGCGGCGTAGAGTTCCGGTACGCTGCCCTCCTGCGCCGGAGTTGAGTCCGATGAGCGATGTTGAGCGACCACCGCCGCGCCTGCCGTGGGATCCACCGGATAATTTCAAGAAGCGGATCCCGGAGGGCGACAACCGCGAGCGGCTGGTGTGCGACGATTGCCAGTTCGTGCTGTACCAGAATCCCAAGATCGTGGCCGGCTCGGTGGTGACGTGGGAGGACCGCATCCTGCTGGCGCGCCGCGCCATCGAGCCGCGCAAGGGCTTCTGGACCCTGCCGGCCGGCTACATGGAGATCGGCGAGACCACGGAACAGGCCGCGCAGCGCGAGGCCGTCGAGGAAGCCTGCTGCACGATCGAGATCGACCGCCTGCTGGCGGTCTACAGCATCGCGCGCATCGGCCAGGTGCAGATCATGTACCGCGCGCGGCTGGCGTCACCCGATTTCGCGCCGGGACCCGAGAGCGCCGAGGTGAACCTGTTCCGCTGGGACGAGATCCCCTGGGAGAACCTGGCGTTCCCCACGGTGGTGTGGGCATTGGCGCACTTCCATCAGACGCGCGACAGGCACGATTTTCCCACGTTCAGCAATCCGACCGGCGATCTCGCCCGCATGTGGCCGCCCCGGAAACCGGCCGGCGTCTAAGCCCGACCCCGGGAGCGCGGGCGTCTCGCCCGCATCTTCACTTCGGAACATCACGACGGGGCGTGGACCTCGGTCGCCTGAGATGCGGGCGAGACGCCCGCGCTCCCAGGGTTTCGCTTTGCTCAGGGCTGTCCCGGCTTCGACAGCAGGAAATCGATCTGCTCCGGCGTCAATAGACGCGCGGGGATGGCAAAGGGCGGCTCGGCCTCCAGCCAGAGGATGATCAGATCATTATCGCGGCTGATCCGCTCCACCGCCGACCAGGCATAGTGGACCCATGAACGGGTATGGCGGCTGCGCAGTCCACGCGCGGTCACCCGGATCGTTGTGCCAGCCCACCGGGTTCGAAAGGCCGTCCAGCGCGACTGCCGGGTCCGGGCGGACAACACCCACGCCCAGAACGTGGGCGTCCACATCCCGAGATAGAAGCCCACGAAAACCAGGCCGGCGACGACGCCGCCATCGTCGCGACGCGCGACGCCCAGCAGCATGGCCAACGCCGCAACGATGATCGCAATGACCGCGCCGGTCGCGATCCCGGCCCACGAATACGACGGGTAGCGATCCGCCTGTGATTGCTGGTGGCGCAGGACGACCGCCTCATAGGCGAGCAGTTCCTGATCGGAGTACGCAAGATCGATGCGGAACGGTGCGATATCCACGACGCATCTCTATCGCGAAACATCCGGCATCACCAGCCGCCAGGCGCCCTGCAGGCTGAGCGCTGCACCAACGATCAGGCCACGCGCCTGAAGGCGATAGGCCTCGGCCACGCCGGCGTCGAGCGCCGCCGCGACGGCATGCGCCGGCAATGGCCCAACCGCCGTCGTCACCGGCAGATCGCCGAGGTCGGTATCGTCGCGCCGCGACGATGCCGGCTGGCGCTCGACAGCGGGATGGTCGACCGTGACCGCATTGCCGACGATGGTGGCGCCGGCATCCGCCTCGGCCGCCGAACGCGCCAGAATCGTTGCCGAATCGGCGATCCCCAGCGAGAACGAGCGGCCGCGCCAGCCCGACGTCGCCAAACCGCGGATCGGCATGTCGGCAGCCAAGGTCGCGATCGCATCCAGCGCCGGCATGTCGACATTGCCCACCACGGCCGTGCGCAGGCTCTCGCCGGCCGACAGATGAAAGGCGATGTCGCCGCCGTTGTTGACATAGGCCTTGGCGAGCACGCGGTCCTTCACCATCGCCGACAACATTTCGTCAGCGACGGCGCCGGCCACCGCGGCCATCGGCGTGATGTAGACGTCACGATACGGCCACACCGCCCGGGCCATGCGTTGCGCAACGGGCCCCGTCAGCGCCGGGACAGTGTTGCCCACGGGCGTGCGCAGGATCGCGAGTTCGCGCACCAACGTCGCGAGCACGTCGTCGAAACGCGCGATGGCCTGGCGATAGGCGGCATCGATCTCAGCTGGAGCGCCCCACGCCTGGATAATCAGGTCGATGGGGCCGTGTTGCAGATGCAGGCGGTCATCGGCCAGACGGACGATCTGCGGGCCCTGCCGCATGCGCCGCTCAACCGCCGGCCGGCGGCGGCAACGGCCAGGCCCGCGTCTCGCGCTTGCCCGACTTCAGGACGTCCTCCAGCGCCACGGCGCGATCGGCGTAGCCGCCCAACGCGACATAGTCGTCGCGGCGCAAGGTGAACTCTATCGGCGCCACCAGTGCCGGCGTCGGCACGTAACCGAAGGACTTCTCCGGCATGCGCATGACGTCGACCATCAGCGTGATGCCGCCGCCGGGCCAGATATAGGCCGGCGCACCACCGCAGGTGACGCGGGTCAGCGTGTCCTTCACCGAGCGCGTCAGCCGCACCGGGTTCTCGGTGACGCCGGCGCGCAGCGAGCCGCCGGCACCGGCCATGAACATCACGGTGCACAGCGCGGGCTCGCAGTTCTCGGCGATGCGTTCGACCACCTTGCGCACCGGCGCCGGCATCTCGGCCGCGACCGGCTTGAGCGCGTCGTCCAGCACATACCACGCGGCATGCTCGCCGGTGGTCGACACCATCAGCAGCTTCAGGCCGGGCCACGCCGTCCTGGGATCAATCTTGTCGATGATCTCCAGCGGTTCCTTCACGTCGGTGCCGCCCCAGCCCAGGCCCGGTTCAGCGACCTGGAAGTAGCGACCCGGCGTCGACTTGCGGCCGCGCACGCGGATACCGGCCGGTTTCATGTCCAGGAAGCGGCCGCCCTGGTGCTCGCTGAGCACGCCGGTGATGTGGTCATCGACCACGATCACCTCGTCGACATGGCCATGCCACTGCGGCGCGAACATGCCGATGGTCGCCGAGCCGCAGCCCACGCGCATGCGTTCCTCGCGCGCGTCGTTGACCACGGGTGCCTGGCCGGCCTGCACGACCACCGTCGCACCCTGGTCGATGGTGAGCGCCACCGGCGCGCGATTGCACAGCGCCAGCAGCGCATCGCAGGTGGCGACGCCCTCCTTCTTGCTGCCGCCGGTGAGGTGGCGCACGCCGCCCAGCGACAGCATCTGCGAGCCGTACTCGGCGGTGGTGACATGGCCGACCTGCTCGCCGTTCAGGCGCACCGCCGCCTGCTCGGGCCCGAGGAAGCGGTCGGTGTCGATCTTCACCTTCACGCCGCAGTAGCTGAAGATGCCTTCGGTCACCACCGTGACCATGTCGATATTGTCGACCCGGCTCGACACGATGAACGGCGCCGGCTTGTAGTCGGGATAGGTGGTCGTGGCACCGATGCCGGTGACGAACGCACCGCGGCCCAGCGTGCCATCCCACGCCTCGTCGCCCTGCGCGAACGGCACCCGCGGTGCCTCGCTGCGTTCCAGCAACACCAGCGGATCGACGCGGACCAAGGTGCCGGCCTCATTGGCGTAGCGATCGCAGGCGCCGGACTTGCCGGGCCGGATGCGGCACAGCACCGGGCAGGCATCGCAACGCACGATACCGGCATCGACCTCGGCGCTGGAGAGCGTGATGTCATCGCTCATGGCCGCCTCATAGGCCTGTCATCCCGAGCGTAGCGAGGGATCTTATAAACATGACGCACGGGTACACCTGCATCGAAAGATCCCTCGCTGCGCTCGGGATGACAGGCGTCATTCCTCGATGTCTCGCTACGCTCGACATGACAGAGCTCATCGCCGTTCCTTCGCCTTCAGGGCCGCTCGTAGCCGGTGCGGCAGCACGGGGACACGCGTCATCCGCACGCCGGTGGCATGATCGATGGCGCCCAGGATCGCCGGCGCCGTCGGCACCAGGCCGGGCTCGCCGACGCCCTTGGCGCCCGACGGTCCCAGCGGATCGCGATCCTCGACCAGGATGACCTCGATGGCCGGCATGTCGCCCACCGTCGGGATCAGGTAGTCGTGCAGGTTTTCGGTGCGTCCCGGCAGGTATTCCTCCATCAGCGCCAACCCAAGGCCCTGCGCGATACCGCCCTCGATCTGTCCTTCGACCTGCATGGGGTTGATGGCGCGGCCGACATCGTGGGCAGCGACCATGCGCAGCACCTTCGTGGTGCCCAGCTCGAGATCGACCTCGACTTCCGCCATCTGGGCGGCGAAGGCGTAGCTGGCGTAGGGAATGCCCTGCCCGTCGGCGTCCAGCGGCGTTGTCGGCGGATCGAACGTGCCCTCGCCAACCAGCACGTCGTCGCCGGACACGAGCGGCAGTTCGGCAAGATCGATACGGCGCACGCTGTCGCGGTCCGACACGCAGAGAACGGCGCCATCGAGCGTCAGCGTCGCCGCGGCGCCGGCATTGGCCAGGCGCAGGATGTGTCGGCGCAGATCGGCACCGGCCAGTTCGGCGGCTTTGCCCGACACGAACGTCTGGCGTGACGCCGAGGTCTTGCCGGCGTCGGCCGTAAGATCGGTATCGCCGGCGACCAAGGCGAACTGCGCCAGCGGCAGGCCCACGGCATCAGCCGCGATCTGGGTCATGATGGTGTTGCTGCCCTGCCCGATATCGACGGCACCGCTGTAGAGCGTCAGCACGCCAGCGCGCGACAGGCCGACCCGCATGATCGACGGGTTGGACATCGACGTGTTGCCGATGCCGTACCACATGCAGCCGACGCCGACGCCGCGACGGTGCGGCCGGTCATGCGACCGCGCCTCATCATTGAATGCCGCCACATCCGCCCGTGCCCGGTTCCAGTGCGGCCGCAGCGCGTCCAGACAGGCGGCAAGCCCGGCGGAATGCGTCAGGACCTGGCCAGTGGCGGTGGCATCACCGACCCGCAGGGCGTTGCGATGCCGGAACTCGAGGCGATCGATGCCGAGCTGGTCGGCCAAGCTGTCCATGGCCGCTTCATGCGCGATCGCCGCCTGCGGCACACCGAAGCCGCGAAACGCCCCCGCCGGGGGATTGTTGGTGAAGATGGCGGCACCCCAGGTGCGCACGTTGGGCACCCGGTACGGTCCCGTGGCGTGCACGGGTACGCGATTGGCGACGGTGGGTCCCCACGACGCATAGGCGCCGGTATCGAAGGCCGCATCCACATCGCAGGCGCAAAGCCGGCCATCGGCGGTGGCGGCAAAGCGGGCACGCACGCGGGCCGGATGGCGTTTGGTGGTCGCGGCCATGCTTTCGGGCCGCGTGTAGACGCACGCCACCGGTCGATCGAGCAGCCACGCCGCCAGCGCCACCAACGGCTGCACCGACTGGTCGAGCTTGCCGCCGAAGCCGCCGCCGCAAGCCGCCGGTACGATCCGCACCTGCGTCGGCTTCAGGCGCATGACGCTCGCCACCTCGTCGCGGTCCATGTAGGGCGTCTGGGTCGTGACGTGGATTTCCAATCGATCGCCGGTGCGCCGCGCCCAGCCGGCTTCGGGCTCGATATAGGCATGCTCGACGAACGGCGTTTCGACCGCCACGTTGGCCACTGCTGCCGCCTGCGCCCACGCCGCCGCGGCATCGCCGCAACGCACGCCGCCATCGATCAGCAGGTTGCCCGGCTTGTCGGCCTGCACGCGGCCGGCATCGACCGCCCGCGCGGCGTCGATGTCGGCGATCGGTGCCAGCGGTGTCCAGGCGATCGGCAAGGCGTCGTCGCGCAGCCCCAAAACGGCGGTGCGCGATCCCACCAGCGCCAATACCGCTTCGCCACGGTAGCGCACCAGCCCGTCGGCCAGCACCGGCTGGTCCTTGATGTCGGGATAGATGCCGAAGCCGTTGAAGGGCACGTCACGCGCCACCAGGATGCGCACCAGCCCGGGATGCGCCTGTCGCACGCGATCGAGATCGCCCAGCACGAAGCGGGCATGGGCGTGCGGCGAGCGCACGACACGCAGCCACAGCGCGTCGGCGGGAACCGCGTCGGCGCCGTACGAAGCGGTGCCCACAACCCGCGGCCGGCCATCGACGCGCTCGACGCGCGCACCGATCACTTCGCCGACGCCCGGCGGCGACGGCATGGCCGGCGCCTGTGCGACGGACAGCACCGCATCGACGATCTTCTGGTAGCCGGTGCAGCGGCACAGCGTGCCGCCGACGGCATCCAGCACCTGCTGGCGCGACGGGGATTCTTGCCGCCGCAGCAGATCGACAGCAGACATCAGCATGCCCGGCGTACAGATGCCGCACTGCGCAGCGCCATAGGTGAGGAATGCCTGCTGCAAACGCGACAGCGTTCCATCCCGCGCCGCCAGTCCCTCGACCGTCTCGACGGCACGGCCCTCGGCCTGCGCCAGCGGCGTCAGGCAGGCGCAGACCTGTTGACCGTCCAGCAGCACCGTGCAGGCGCCACAGTCGCCGGCATCGCAACCAATCTTGGTGCCGGTCAGGCCGAGATCGTCGCGCAACACCTGGGCCAGACGCTTGAGGGCGAACGCCGCCACCGCGACGGGCTTGCCGTTGACCGTGAAACACACGGCCTGCTCGATGGTCTCGCGCGCGTCAGGCGGCGTCATGCCGGTGCCCCTGTGATTCTCCCAGCCAGGACTGACAGCAGGCGCCGGGTCAGCGTCTCGGCCGCGTCGATCCGGTATCCGGCACTGCCGCGCACATCATCGACCGGCGCCAGCGGCGCGAAATGCGCGGCACGCACCCGCTGTGCGAGTGCGCTGTCTATCGACAGGCCGATCAGCGCCTGCTCCAGATCAGGCAGACGCCGCGCCACTTCGGAGCAGGCACCAATCGCCAGGCGTGCCGCGGTGATCCGGCCCGCGTCATCGACCTCAATCGCGCCGGCCGCCATGGCAATGGAAATCACCAGATAGCGGCGCGCCCCCAGCTTCAGGAAATGGCTGGCGATCCGCGTGGTGCGTTGCGGCACGGTGATCGCCGTCATGATCTCGCCGGCCTGCAGTGCCGTGCGTCGGTTGCCGCGGATGAAGTCGCCCACAGGCACCGTACGACTGGCACCGGCACGTTGCAGCACCACGGCGGCATCGAGCGTCAGCAGCACCGGCGCGCCATCGGCCGCCGGCGATGCGTTACACAGATTGCCGGCAATCGTGCCGGTATTCTGAATCTGGGCGCCGCCGACTTCGCGCGCCGCCAGCTTCAAACCATCGAACAGCGGCGGCAGGTCGGCATCGATGATGTCGCGCCATGTGGTTGCGGCCCCGATGCGCCAGTGCTCGCCAGCCACCGTGATGCCGCGCAGGCCGTCGATCGCGGTGACGTCGAGCACATCATCGTCGAGCGCGCGACCGACCCGTGCGGGATAGAAATCGGTGCCGCCGGCCAGCACCGTCAGTTCGTGCGCGGCCAACGCCGCGACGGCTTCCTCGATGGTGCGGGGACGCAGATATAGACCCATGGTGCGTGGCGTCCGCGGAGATCGTTCGTAAGCGAACGATAGGCGGATTGTAGAACGCTCCGGCGGCGCTGGAAAGATCGATGATGAGCTCGCTCCACCTGTACCTTCCCCGCAAGCGGGAAGGGACACGGGCGTCAGGCGATGCGGGCCAACAAGGTGACGAGTTGGCGCTGTTCGTCCGGATTGAGCGGCTTGAGCGTTTCGGTGGTGACGCGGGGACCCGCGGTCATCAGGCGTTGCACCAGCCGGTCGCCTTCGCCGGTGAGCCGCAGCAGCGTGCGACGCGCATCGCCCGGGTCGGCGCGCGCCGACACCAGGTTGCGGGCCTTCAGGCGCCGGATCACGCCCTGCGTCGTGGCCTTGTCCATGCCGACCAGACGGCCGAGCTGATTCTGCGAGACCTCGCCATCTTCATGCAGCTTCACGAGGCTGGAGAACTGCGTCGGCGTGACGTTGGGATCGCCGATCTGTTCCTGGAAGATCGCCGACGCCCGCTGATGCGCGCGTCGCAGCAGATAGCCGATCTGTCGTTCAACACGATAGCGCTGTTCACCCGGATCGACAGGAGGCAGAGTCACGCGTCGATCGTTGCGACCTGACCGGTGCGCGGCAGTCCCGCGATCCGCCTGGGTGTCCATGCCTCGTCCCCTGGCCGTTTCCCGCGCAGTACAACCGCGCTTATGGTTGGACGCAATTAGGACGTGCAGGCGCGTTTCGATCAAGAGCGATCCCGAAGAAATTTTCGTACCCGGCGTCAGGACGGACTCTATCGCGGCGCAATGTCAAGCCGCATCAGCACGGCAGCCGTCATGTGTCGAGCGCGTCGCGAATGCCGGGCGTGATGCCATTGTCGACAAACCCATCAGTATCGACGATGTCGCGTCATTCCGGCCGAAAGCGCTTCTCCATCAGCGTCCCGATGCCGATGACCAGGCCGGCGACAACGACCGTGGCGGCGAAACCGGCCATGAAACCCCACGAACCGTCCGGTACGCGGGCGATATCAAACCGCAATTTGAGACCGTTCACTGTCGGATCGGCCGGCAGGTACATCACCGGCACGCGGGCATCGGAACGGAAGCCGGCCGGACCGGTCGGATCGCGCAACGCTTCGAACGCCGCGCGCGCGGCGCTGTTGGGCGACACGGTCACGCCGTCGCGCCCCGTCACCATGCGGTTCTGCGCATCCGTGAAACGATAGGTGATGTCGTAGTGATAGCTGCGCTTCTGCCAGTCCAACGCGCCCGTCAAAGCGATCGGCGTGGCATCGATAACGACCCCTTCACCGCGCATGCGCTCCAGCGCCGCCGTGCGGGTCACGAAGAGATAGTGCGACGTTGCCCAGACCAGCGGCCACGCCACCAGCGCCACCACCAGGCCGATGCGGGTAAAGAGCCTGATGGTCCGGCGGGTGAAGCTGATCGGACGGCGTGCCATCACAAGACGTCCGTGGTGGGGAAGCGTGGCTTGGCCGTCACGCAGTCCCACAGGTAAACGGCCAGGCCGATATCGCCGGTCCACAGCGAATAGCGCCCCTGGCCATAGCGCGCGCGTGCCGCGCGGCACTGCGCAATCGCCATCATGGCAAACGCCCGGGCGCGCGCCAGCCACAGCGGCGTGCCGAACCGGCGATAGAGCTTGAGCAGCGCATAACCATTGCCACCGGTGCCATGGCACAGGTTGGAGCCTTTGGCCAATGGCCCCGCGAACCACGTGAAGTCGCCACCCGCCCGCAGCACATCGTCCACGGCCGGAACATGGAACGGCGCATCGGCGAAGACCGACACCATGCCCGGCGCACCGTGGCAATACTGCACCAGGACGGGCCTCTCGCCCGGCGCATCCACGGCCGGCCAGTTCGCCCCGTGCGACGACTGCCCGGCGGTCGCGCACAACGTCGCGGTGATGCCGTCGCTGATCCTCTGGTGCTGTTGTGGATCCAGCCACGACCAACCGCGCAGCAGGGCCAGCATGTTGCCGGCGTAGCCATGCACCGGCCCAAGATAGCGGCAACGCTCGCCGTAGAGCGCCTGCGTCCAGATCGGCCCGCGGTCGGTGTCTTCAAGGTCGGCCAGCAAGCGGTCGGCCTGCGCCCGATAGACATCGCGCCAGCGCACTTCGCCGGTCATTTCCGCCATGAAGACACACGCCAGCATCGTTCCCGGCATGCCCCACATCAGCTCCAGGATCGGTCGGGCCAGGTTGTTCTCGACGCTGCGAAAGAGCGCATCGGCGATTGCCGCGTCGGGCGCCAGGCGCATGGCGATCAGGTCGACACCGACGGTGCCGAACAGCAGGGAGCTGTGGTCCGGATAAGCCTCGTGGACGTAATGGGCGGCGATGCCCGAACGTACGCGGGGCAGCGCCGCCGTCAGATCATGATCGAAGGCAACGGCGCCCTGCCGCCGCAGATAATCCAGCGCCCACAGGACACCGGCAGCACCCCAATAGAGGCAGCAAGCACCGTCGGTGCGGTGGGACTCCTGTGGATGCACCGGCCATAGGCGCTGCGGGTCGAAGCGATCCAGCGCGTCGTCGACGATGTCCTGGATCGCCGCGCGCGCTGTCGCCTCGTCCCAGGGATCATCGCGCAGAGCAACGTGTCGGCGCGGATCGTGCATTGATCACGGCTGGGCGCCGATGACGCCCGCCTTGGTCAATTCGGCGATCTCGGCCGACGAGAAGCCGTGTTCGGCCAGGACCGCGTCGGTGTTGCTGCCGCGCTTGGGCGCCGGGCTTCCCACCGTCTCCCTGGTGCGGCTGAAACGCGGCGCCGGCGCCGGCTGCATGAAGCCGCCGACGTCGACATAGGCATTGCGCGCCTTGGCGGCGGGATGCTGTGCCGCCTCGCTCATGGTCAGCACCGGCGCGAAACAGACGTCGCTGCCTTCCATGATGGCGCACCACTCGTCGCGGGTCTTGGTCTTGAAGACCCCTTCCAGCCGCGACTTCATCTGCGCCCACGCCTTGCGGTCGTGCTGGGCCGGCAGGTCCTGGCCCTTCAGGCCGGTCTTCTCCAGCAGCAGGTCGTAGAACTGCGGCTCGATCGAGCCGATCGAAACGTACTTGCCGTCCTTGGTCTCGTAGGTGTCGTAGAAGTGCGCGCCACCGTCGAGCATGTTAACTTCGCGTTCCTTGTCGTTCCACAGGCCGGCGCCATTCATGCCGTACAGCGCCCCCAGCAGAAGCGCCACGCCATCGACCATGGCGGCATCGACCACCTGGCCCTTGCCGGATTTCTGCGCCTCGAGCAGGCCGCACACCATGCCGTACGCCAGCAGCATGCCGCCGCCGCCGAAATCACCGACCAGGTTCAGCGGCGGCACCGGCTTCTCGCCCTTGCGGCCGATGGCATGCAGGGCGCCAGTGAGCGCGATGTAGTTCTGGTCATGGCCAGCGGCCTTGGCCAGCGGCCCATCCTGGCCCCAGCCCGTCATGCGGCCATAGACCAGCTTGGGGTTGCGCTTGAGACAGACATCGGGGCCGATACCCAGGCGCTCGGCGACGCCGGGACGGAACGGCTCCATCAGGCCATCGGCCTTGGCGCACAGGCGCAGCACGACTTCGGCGCCCTCGGGTTTCTGCAGGTCGACCGAGATCGAGCGCCGGCTGCGGCCATGCACGTTGAACTTGGGATCGGCGAAGCGGTCCATGACGTGCGACTTCGTGCGATCGACACGGATGACGTTGGCGCCCATGTCGCCCAGCATCATGGCGGCCATCGGCCCCGGGCCGATGCCCGCGACTTCGATCAACGTATAGCCGGTCAGCGGTCCGGACATGGTCGTCTCCTCATTCCTGCTGGTCTCGATCCGGCGGAGATGTTAGCCGATGGTGCGTGCTTGGAAAGACCGCGATGCTGACGATGTCGCGGCGCTTCCACCCGGCGGAACGGCAGTCTACAGTCCGCTGCATTTCCACATCAGGTGCGCAGAGGGTCGTCGCGCATGCCTTCTTTTTTTGCTGTCCTTCGCGCCTCCCTTGCTGGCGCCGCAGCCGCGGCGCTGATCGCCGTGCCGACCCTGGCGCAGGACGCCAAGCCACCGGCTGGCCCGGCGCACCCCACGCCGAAGGCACCGGCAGCCCCTGCTCCCAAAACACCGGGACCGCCCGCGGCCGGCGCCACGCCAGCCCCGGCGCAGCCGATGCCGGTGCCGACATCATTCGTACAGCAGATCCTGGTGCCCGGCTCGTACTTTCACGGCGTGCACGGCCTTGCCTTCAACAAGGACGACCAGCTGTTCGCCGGCAGCGTCGTGGGCCAGACGATCTATCGGGTGAACGTCGACAGCGGCGACGTCGACATCGTGGTCGATGCGCCGGTCGGCATGGCCGACGACATTGCCATCGGGCCCGACGGCACCATGGCCTGGACGGCCTTCCTGACCGGCACGATCTATGTGCAGCGGCCTGGCCAGAAAGAAGCCCGCGTCATCGCCACCGGCTTGCCGGGCATCAATTCGCTGGCGTTCAAGGTCGAGAAGGACAAGGAGCCGCGGCTGTTCGCGACCCAGGTCTTCCTCGGCGACGCGCTGTGGGAAATCGACATCAAGGAGCTGAAGAACATCGACAAGCCGGACTTCAAGCCGGTCAACTACGGCGACGGACAGCGCAAGCCGATCATGAGCGATGTGGGTGGCCTGAACGGTTTCGATTTCGGACCCGATGGCCAGCTCTACGGTCCGCTGTGGTTCCGCGGCCAGGTGGTGCGCATCGACGTCGACAAGGTGACGATGACCGTGGTGGCGGACGGCTTCAAGATACCGGCCGCGGTCAATTTCGATCGCAACGGCAACCTGTTTGTCGTCGACACGGCGCTGGGCCAGCTGGTGCAGGTCAACGCCGCCAGCGGCGACAAGACCCTGGTCGCGACGTTGAAGCCGGGGCTGGACAATCTTGCCATCGACAACCGCGGCCGCGTGTTCGTGACCAACATGGTCGACAACGGGATCTACCTGGTCGATGTGAACACGGGCACCTCGCGCACCATCATCGACGGCAAGCTGGCGATCCCCGGCGGGGTCGCGGTGTTCAGCGAGGGCGACAAGGACACCCTGCATCTCGCCGATATCTTCTCCTATCGTACGATCGATGGCGCCACCGGCGCGGTCGATACCCGGTTGCGCATGCAGGGCGACACGCTGGAATACCCGATGGCCGCCGCGGTCAACGCCAAGCACGTCATCCTGACGAGCTGGTTCACCAACAGCGTGCAGAAGGTCGACCGGCTGACCGGCAAGAGCATCGCGATCCTGCATGATTTCAAGGCACCGATGGACGCCATCGAGACGGCCAAGGGCGAGCTCTTCGTGCTGGAGGCCGGCGGCAACCTCGTGAAGGTGAGCGGTGATCAAGGGCAGGAGCGCACCGTCATCGCCAAGGACATGGCGGCACCGACCGCGATGGCCGAAGGTCCCGACAACGTCGTCTACGTCACCGAGAACGCCACCGGCACGATCGTGCGCATCGATCTCGCCTCCGGCGCGCGCATCATCGTGGCCGACAACCTGAAGGGACCCGAGGGTATCGCCCTGGGCCCCGACGGCCGGCTCTATGTCGCCGAGGTCGGCACCGAGATGGTGCTGGCCATCGACCCCAAGGACGGCGCGCGGACGGAAGTGGCGCGCAACGTCAAGATGGGACTGAAGCCGACGCCAGGCTTGCCGCCGGCCTACGTGGTCACCGGAGTCGCGGTGGGCCGGACGGGCAACGTTTACGTGACATCCGACAAGCGCAACGCCATCTACAAGCTGATCCCGCAGCGTTAAGGCGACCCGTCATCCCGAGCGCCGCGAGGGATCCAGGCGGGGCCCTGGATGTTTCACTGCGCTCGACATGACATTGGCGATTGGAGTACCGGCCATGGCGATTCCCTTCATCAAGGAACTCGATTTCCAGTACGGCGAGCCCAAGACGGTCACGCCCAACGTGCGCCGCGTGGTGGCGCATAACCCCAATGCCTTCACCTTCAAGGGCACCGGCACCTACATCATCGGCCACGGCACCGTCGCCATCGTCGACCCCGGCCCCGACATGAAGGACCATGTCGATGCCGTGCTGAATGCCGTGCGCGGCGAGACCGTCAGCCATATCCTGGTGACGCACACGCATGTCGATCACTCGCCGGCCACGCCGGCACTGAAAGCAGCGACCGGTGCGACGGTCTATGCCTTCGGCCCCCACCCCAAGCCACCCGAGGGTGTCGCCACCGAGCAGGGTGGCGATCACGCCTTCAAGCCCGACGTCACGCTGCGCGACGGCGAGGTGGTGAACGGCACGGGCTGGACGGTCGAGGCGATCCACACGCCGGGGCACATCTCCAACCACCTCTGCTTTGCGCTGCGCGAGGACAACGTGATCCTGAGCGGCGACCATGTGATGGGCTGGTCGACGGCGGTGATCTCGCCGCCGGACGGCAACATGCGGTCCTACTTCGAGTCCCTGCGCAAGCTGCTGCCGCGCGAGGAAGCCATCTACATTCCCACGCACGGCGCCGAGATCCGCAATCCGCAGCCGTTCGTACAGGCCTATATCGATCACCGCCTCGACCGCGAACGGCAGATCCTGGCCTGCCTGCGCGACGGCCTGGATACTGTGCCGGCGATGGTGGCCCGCATGTACAAGGACGTACCGGCGATCCTGCATCCGGCAGCCGGCCGTTCGGTACTGGCGCACCTGATCCAGTTCGTTGCCGACGGCCGCGTGCACAGCGACGGCCCGCCCACCGTGGCGGCTCGATTCAAGGTGGCGTGACGTTATCGCCACCCCACGCCGCGGGAATGATGTTCACCCGCCGAAGGCGCGGGTGAACGCTTCCATGTACAGCTGCTCGAAGGTCGACTGCGCGTAGCGCTCGCGGATCAGCGCGACGCCCGACTCGGCAAGGCGCCGGCGCAGCGCCCCATCCTCGATCAGGGCGATCAGGCGATCGGCATACTCACGCGGCGTGAAGCCCGACAACAGGCCGGTTTCGCCGTCGAGAACGAAATCCTGCGGTCCGCCGCATCGTGTCGACAGCACGGCGCAACCGCTGGCCATGGCTTCGGTGCCGACGATCGACAGGCCTTCCTGGTGCGAGGGAATCGCGAAGATGTCGAGCGAGCGATACCAGTCGGGAAACTCCGCCGGCTTCACTGGCGGGCCGACGGTGAGCCGGTCGCCGATGGCAGCCGCGTCGTAGCGCGCGATGAAGGCGTCGCGATCCAGCGGCCCGCGCACATGCAGTTCGATGTCGCCATGCGCCTGGGCTGCCAGGTCGAAGGCCCGCACCAGAAGTTCCATGTTCTTGCGCGGATCATCGATGCGGCCATTGAAGCCGATCCGAAGCTTGCGCTGCGCGCCCTGGTCGCGACCCTGCGGCGTGAAGCGCTGCGTGTCGACAGGGATCGGCACCACACCGAACAACCGGGCCCGGGGCGTCAGCGCCGCCAGCCCGTCGAGCGTATAGCGGCTGATGGCCACGGTATCGGCGCGTTCCAGGCTGCGCCGCTCATGCTGGCGCCCCATCCAGGCATTCAATGTCGCGTCATAGACGCGACGCCACACCGGCCATTTCGCGGTGCGATCGACACGATCCGCCATATAGGGCGTGGCGATCCACTGCATCGACGGCAGGCCGAGCGCCGTGGGTCCCCAGCCGGCGAGATTGTTGCCCGACACGATGACGTGCCGACTGTTGTTCTCCAGCAGCTGCCGCCATGGCGCCCAGGGCTGATGGTGCGCCCACTCGAACTCCGGCAGCCAGGTGCCGACCGCAACGCGGCGGCATGACCAACCGGGGACCTCGAGTACCGCAGGCTTGCGCCCTCGGGGTATCGTCCAGCTCGGCGCCGACAGCTCGGGCTGATCCTGGAAATACGCACGCCACGTCACCGTGACGTCATAGCCGTGCCGCTGCAGCAGATCGACGACCAATCGCCCCTGCGAGGTAACGCCGCCCAGGATCGGCGGCAAGGTCAGCAGCAGAACGGAATTCGAAGGAGGCGGCATCGCGCCCGCGTTGTAGCCCGTTCGGACCGCGCGCGTCCACGCGCGCGGTCCAAAAACCTATTCCTCCAGCAGCATGTGCTTGCGGTGAATGGTCTTGAACAGCGGGATCTTGCGCGGCACCCCGATGACCGGGGGTTCGCGGATCAGACGGCCGACCTCGCCCAGGATCAGGCCGGTGATGGTGGGCAGCGGCAGCTTCTGCGCCTCGTCGAGGCGTACCCAGCGGATATCGCCCAGTTCGCTGCTGTCCTTGATCGTGCCTTTCAGCACCTCGGCATCGGTCATCATGAAACGGGCATTGAAACGCCTGGGACGACCCGGCGGCGTGACGGCGCGCGCAATGTAGTCGAGATGATGCAGCGCCGGCGCCAACCCCTGATCGAGGAAGCCCTGCCAGTGCTTGTCGACGGCACCGGAGGCGCCGTCCCACGCCTCGCCGATGATCAGTCCGGTTTCCTCGAAGGTCTCGCGGATGGCGGCAATCGCCAGCGCCCTCGCTTTCTGAGCGCTGGCAGCCCGCCGCAGGCGCTCGTCGACTTCGGCGCGCAGCGGCGTCGCCACCGGCACGCGGGCATCGGCGGGATCGACCCGTCCGCCGGGAAATACGTACCGGTTGGGCATGAACGCATGACCCGCATCGCGACATCCCAGCAGCACTTCGGGCATGCCGGCCGGATCGTTCGGCTTGCGCACGATGATCAAGGTGGCCGCATCGCGCGGCTTCATCGCCGGCGCCTTCTGGCCTTCGTAGACAGCGTCCACCGGACGCTCCTGGCCGACTTTCAATTCCGGCGCGTCCGGCGCCAGGACCTCGGCCGCGGTGGCGGTTTTCGCCATTCGGTATGTCTCCTTTGGTCGTTACCCGTCACGATAAACCGCCGTTTACGTCGCTGGTAGACCGCCAGCGCCGCAGGGCTATGCGCATGGTGCGCTGCAGCAACAACCCTTGGACCGGAGGAACCGGGACAGCCTCCAGGCGTTATTAATGGCTGCAGAGGAGATCCGGGCAAATGCCGCGCCAGACGACCCTAACAACCGTGAGTGCTGCCCTGTTGGTTTTGGGTACCACCGGTGTGGCTTTCGCCCAGGCACAGCCCAATTGCGCCAATATCGCCGACCCGACCGCGCGTCTGGTTTGTTACGACCGTATGTCGACCACCGGCCAGCCGCCGGCACCGCGGGCGCAACCGCAGCCGCGGGTGGTTCAACCACCGCCTGCGCCGGATCCCACGACAGTCGGCAAGGACCACATTCCGGTGGCGCCGGAAGATCGCGCGTTCGATCCCCGCCAGCAGCAGGTGCCCACCGATCACATCGGCCTGGTCGTACCACCGTTGCGTCATGTCGGCGTGGTGCCTGTACGCTCCGTCCCCGGCTCGAATGTCCCGGTCGTGACCCTGGGTCCCGCTGCGTTGCGGCCGATACCCGGCGATCGCTGGCAACTGTCGCTGACATTGGACAACAACAGCCCGCGCAACATCGATGTGCGCATCGCGTGCGCGTTCCGTAACGGCAACCGCGTTGTCGGCGATATCGCGGTGCTGATGCGCAACGTGCGGCCGGGCGATCGCGTCGCCACCGAGGTCGCCGGACCACCGGTGACCGACTTCGTCGACAACGCGCCCTGCCGCGTTCTGTCTCCCTTGGAGTGACGTCCTGTAAATTACGTCAGTTCATTTTCGGAATAAATTTGCGCCCTCGCGATCTGTTCTGGATCGTTCATGACCTTCCACTCAACCAGAACACGCATTAGCATCGAGAGTGTGAACAGCGTCCCAGGAGGATCAGACAATGCGTGCACTGACGATCGCCAGCATCGCCATGGTCGTTGTTTCCATCGTCCCTGTAGCACAGGCACAAACGCCCGCGACGGCCGGTCGGGACACGCGGCCGGTGCCGCCACGCGATCGCGCCTTCGACCCCACGGCGCAACAGGTTCCCTTGCAGCGCCTGGGCGAAGTATCGCCGGCCTTGCGTCCGCTGGGCAGCGTGCCCGTCACGTCGGCGCCGGGCACATCCGTCCCGCTCGTCACGCTGGATCCGACATCGTTGTCGCCGGTTCCCGGCGGCAGCTGGCAGCTGACACTGGGGTTGGCCAACAACAGCGCCCGCAATCTCGATGCGCGCGTGATGTGCACGTTCCGCAACGGCGACCGTCCCGTCGCCGACGTTACGGTTCTGATGCACAACGTGCCGGCAGGCAGCCGCGTCGCGGCCGATGTGTCGGGCCCGCCGGTCACGACGTTCGTCGACAACGTGCCGTGCCAGATGCAGTGACCGACGCCATCGCCTGACGCGCGGAAACAACCGGCCGCGGGAGCACCCCGCGGCAGTTTTCTTTAGGCCTGGTTCGCGCGCGCGTCCTGGATCGCCTGCCAGACACGATGGCTGGTGGCCGGCATGTCGAGTTCCCGCACACCCAGCGGCGCCAGGGCGTTCATGATCGCGATCATCACCGATGGCAGGGCGCCGACACAGCCCGCCTCACCAGCCCCCTTGGCGCCCAGCACGTTGAACTTCGTCGGTACCGGCTTGCTGGTGACGGTGATGTCGCACAGCGTATCGGCGCGCGGCATGGCGTAGTCCATGAAGCTGCCGGTCAGGAGCTGGCCCGACTCGGGATCATAGACCACCTGCTCCATCAGGATCTGCCCGACGCCCTGGGCAACGCCGCCGTGAATCTGTCCTTTCAGGGTCAGGGGGTTGATCACCGTACCGACGTCGTCGACCACCAGGTACGACATGAGCTGCACCGTCCCGGTTTCCGGATCGATCTCGACTTCGCAGACATGGCAGCTGTTGGGATAGGTATCGTGGGTCGGCGTAAAGGTCGCATGCTCGAAGAAGCCGGGCTCGACACCGGGCGGTACGCGGCCGGGCTGGAACGACGCCATCGCTACCTGTTTCAGGGTGACGGCACGATCGGTGCCGGCGACCGTGAACTTGCCATCGGCGAAGGTGATGTCGGCGGCCGCCGCTTCCAGCAGATGGGCGGCGATGAGCTTGCCTTTGGCGACCATCTTGTCGCTGGCCAGCACCAGCGCCGAGCCGCCGATCACCATCGAGCGCGAGCCGTTGGAGCCCATGCCGAAGGCGACGCGATCGGTGTCGCCATCGATGTATTGCACCTCACGCGGATCGATGCCCAGGCGCTGGTGCAGGATCTGCTTGAATGCCGTCTCGTGGCCCTGGCCATGTGTCTTGGTGCCCATCAGCAGCATCGCGGTGCCGCTGGGATTGAAGCGGATCTCGGCGTACTCCGGCTGCGCGCCCGCCGCCTGCTCGATGGCATTGGCCAGCCCGAAGCCACGCAGCTTGCCGCGCCTGGCCGACTCGGCCTGGCGCGCTGCGAAGCCCGCGTGGTCGGCGGCCTGCAGCGCCATGTCCATGCCCTTCTCGAACTCGCCGCAGTCGTACAACGGCCCCAACGGGCTTTTATAGGGCATCACCGCAGGCGGGATGATATTGCGCCGGCGCAGGTCGATGGGATCAATACCCATCTCCTGCGCCGCAGCCTCGATCGCGCGTTCGATCAGGTAGATCGCCTCCGGCCGCCCCGCGCCGCGGTAAGGCGCCGTCGGGTTGGTGTTCGACAGCACGGCATCGATGCGCACATAGGCGCAGGGTGTGCGATAGACGCCGATCACGGTGCCGATCATGCCGAAGGGCGTCAGCAACTGGCGGTCCGACGCAACATAGGCACCGAGGTTGGCCTGCATGTTGAGCCGCAAACCAATGAAGACGCCGTCCTTGTCCAGCGCCAGCTCGATCTCGCCGATATTGTCGCGGCCATGCTCGTCGGCCATCACCGTTTCCGAGCGCTCGCAGGTCCAGCGCACCGGGCGGCCCAGCTTGCGCGCGGCCCACAGGGTCAAGCGATGCTCGATGTACTGCCAGCCCTTGATGCCGAAGCCGCCGCCGACATCGTGGCACACCACCCGCACCTTGCTCTCGGGCACCTTGAACACCTGGTTGGCCAGCATGTTGCGCACGCGGTGGGGGTAGTTCACGTCGGCGTACAGCGTGAAGCGATCCTCGCCCGGATCGTAGGAGCCCAGCGCACCGCGCGGCTCCATGTACTGCGCATGAACGCGCGTGATCACGTAGCGGCGACGCACGATGTGATGTGCACGGGCGAAGGCCGCCTCAGTGGCGGCGCGATCGCCGCGCTCGTAGGTGTGCGAGATGTTGTCGGCATTCTCGTCCCATACGCGCGGCGAGTCCGGCTCAGCCGCGGCCGCCGTCGAGGTGACCGAGGACAGCGCCTCGTAGTCGACGGCGACCAGCTCTGCCGCATCCTTGGCCTGCGCCAGGCTGTGCGCGATCACCATCGCCACCGGATCGCCGACATAGCGTACGCGATCGATCACCAGGGCCGGCCGCTGCGGCGCGAACATGGGCGAGCCGTCCGCTTTCTTGCGCGGCATGGTCGCCTTGGGCATGCCCATGCCGTCGGCGGCATAGTCGGCGCCGGTGTAGATCGCCACGACACCGGGCGCTTCCAGGGCCGCTCTCGTGTCGATTGACCGGATGCGCGCGTGTGCGTGCGGCGAGCGCAGGAAGACGGCGTAGACCTGGCCGTGCAGATGGGTATCGTCCTGGAAGCGTCCCTGGCCACGCACCAGCCGCGTGTCCTCGAGCCGCCGCACGGGCTGGCCGATGCCGAACTTCATCATCGCAATGTGCCTGTCGCAGTGGAGCATTCAGTTCGCAGCGAGACATCTACCACGCCGGATGTGTTCATGCGGGTAGAGACCTCGCTGCGGTCGACGGAGCCACGATTTCCGGTCCGCTACTCGGCCGCCTTGGGAACGTCGAGCGCGTCCCAATTGGGCGTCAGCACATGGGGCTGGAATTCATGGCCGTAGAAATCCTCCTGATAGTATTCGCTCTGATGCGATGCCGGCCGGGCGCCCCAGCCATATTCGATCAGCCAGCCCGACGGATTGAGGAAATAGAACGAGTACTGGTGGTCGTTCGAGTGCTTGCCCAGCGTGATGCCGATGGGGATGTTGTGCTTCTGCACCAGTTCATAGGTGTAGGCGAGATCGTCGAAGCTCTGCGACTCGATCATCACATGATTGATCCGCTTGCTGCCGCCGATGCCGAACGCCAGCGTGTGGTCGCGCTCGTTGCAATGCATGAAGAGCGCCTCGCCCACCGAGCCGTCGGGCCGCGGAATCCTGTATTCGATCCCGCCCCGCATGCCCAGCAGACGATAGAAACTGTAACTCGCCGCCAGGTCCAGGTTGCGGATGATGCAATGGCCCAGCCCGCCGTCGCCGGTGGCGAAACGGCCATACATGCGCCGGCCGGGATGAAACGGCTTGCTGTACTGCACGTGCGGGCCATGGAAGATCTCGAGCGGATTGCCGTTGGGATCCTCGAGCTTCATCAGCTCCAACACGTGGCGATCCTGGGCCTCGGCGCGCGAGCAGACCTGGTGGCTGACACCGGCCTCGCGCAGCACCTTCTGCAGGGCACCGAACTCCTCGTGACCGGCCACGCGCAGGCCCAGGCACCGCAGATCGTCGCTGCCGTCCTCCTCGACGATGAAGCGATGGTGCCAGAAGTCCATCCGCAGGTAGCAGCGCCCGGGCTCGCCCTCGTCGACGACTTCCATGCCCAGGATTTCGCTCGCGAACGCTTTCCATCGGCTCAGGTTCTTGACCCCGATCACCATATAGCCGAGCTCCGTGATCGCACTCATTTCCTCACCTCTCGCGTTCTCGTTATTGCCGATACTAGTCAGGAATATCGATAATTTGCAACGGCAAGCCCCGGCGATCGCGGCGCATCGAAAACGCATCGCGGATCAGTCGGGGTCGAGGATGTCCTTGGGAATGTGGGAGACCGTCGCGAAGCCGCGTTCGATATGCTCCTCGGCCAGGCGGCACGCGAGATCGGCGTTGCGCGCCAGCGCCGCATCCATGATGGCTTTGTGTTCCTGCCCGACGCCGGGACGTACATTGAGGATGGAGATCGACAACGCCCGGTAACGCTCCGCGCTGTGATAGAGAATACGCCGGAAATGACGCACCCACTGCGAGCGGGCGGCACCGATCAAGGCTTCATGGAAAGCATGGTTGCGCCGGTCCCACTCGCGCGCCACTTCGTCGGATTTGCGCATGCGGCGCGTGTCGATGAGGCTGAGCTTGTGAAAGGCCGCGACGACCGCCGACTCCCAGTTGTCGTCGCCCAGCGCGATCGACTCCCGCAATGCCATCGTCTCCATCATCTTGCGCAGCGTCGTGATTTCGCGCAGATCGTCCAGCGATACCGGCGCCACGCGAAAGCCGCGCTGGCCCTCCGACGTCACCAGGGCATCGGCGACCAGGAGCAGCAGAGCCTCGCGAATCGTGCTGGAACTGACCTGAAACCGGGCCCGCAGTTCCTCGACTCGCAGCTTCGCGCGCGGGCGGAGCTGGCCACGCACGATGTCCTGCTTGAGATCGCCGTACACTTTTTCGATCAGCGTCTTGGCGCTTGGCGTATCGACGGCGTGAATTTTCGGCGTGATCTGCCTAGCTTGCGGGCTTCTCATGTCGTGACGGGTCTCCCAACTCCCCTGCAACAATGCTTATAGCATTCCTGCGGCGATGCCACATCGCGTACCGCGCCACGCGGCATTAAGAATAGCCGCACTATCGAGTGTCAATTAAAATATCGATAATCTAATTGACCATCGATTTTGGCCATGTTGAGATGCCGGCGATCGAGGGCCGGCGTCAACTGCCATGACGACGGGGCCCTTCGATCTCGGGAGGAACGCGCGTGCGTCCCATCGCACTCGACACGGGCGTGTCGGGCGCCGACATCCGGTGCGTCGGCGCGACAATGCGCTCAAGGTCGATCCCGATCGTCACCGCAGCCGGGCATGGGGGGGAGCACGCATGACCGGCCCGGACGGGAGCGCCGTTCCTACGGTTAACGGGAATTGCCACGGAGAGGGAACATCATGAGTGTGTTGGACGGCCCACGCAAAGAGTTGCGGCGCGTGCTTCATGGCGGCAGCGCCTATTGGGCCGAGGTCCGTGACGGCCAGCTCCATCTGGAGGACGGACGCGTCGTCGCCGAGGCGAGCGTACAGCACCTGCCGCCCTGCACACCGGGCAAGATCCTCTGCGTCCACGTCAATTACCGGTCGCGCTACTGGGAATTCACCGGCTCCGACACGCCCCCCGAAACACCGACCTACTTCCAGAAGCCGACCACGGCGCTCAATGCGCATGGTGGTGAACTGATCCGGCCGGCAGGCTACCAGTTCCTGAACTACGAGGGCGAGGTCGCGGCCGTGATCGGCAAGGTCACGCGCAACGTCAGCCGCGAGCAGGTATGGGACCACCTGCTGGGCTTCGCCGCCGCCAACGATGTCGGCCTGCACGACATGCGCGACACCGACGCCGGCTCCATGCTGCGGGTCAAGGGGCCCGACGGCTTCTGTCCGATCGGACCCGGCATCGTGTCGGGTATCGACATCCGCCAATCGACCCTGCGCACATACCGCAACGGCAAGCTGGTGCAGGAAGGCGCCATCAGCGAGATGATCTTCGGCATCGACTACCTGGTCGCCGACCTCGCCCGCCACATCACCCTGATGCCAGGCGACATCATCCTGACCGGCACGCCCGCCAACTCACGCCCGATGGACGTCGGCGATCTCATCGAGGTCGAGGTGTCCCAGGTCGGCCGGCTGGGCAACCGCGTGGTGACGGCGCCGGCACCGCGGGCCGCCGTCGGCCACCAGCCGACCGACACCGAGGGCGTGCGCCGCGTCGCGCTGGGCAACGAGGAACGCCTGCCGGCACAGTTCAAGAAGCCGCGCTAGCCCCGCTCGTCCGGGAGATGCCTTCATGGTGAGCTTGTCGAACCATGAAGGCACGCGCACGACGGTTGGTGCGAAACGCTTCATGGTTCGACAAGCTCACCATGAAGCGTTGCCTGTAGCGCCGGCCTGCGTTCGGCGCTAACTACGGCGCTGCGAGCGCCACTGAGGACCCGTCATGCTGGACCAATCGACGATCGAATCCATCGCCCGTGCCTATCACCGGGCCGAGAAGACCCGCGAGCGCGTGCGGCCGCCGACGTCGCAGTATCCGGGCTTCTCGATCGACGATGCCTACGCCGTGCAGCGCCACCTGGTGAAGCTGATGCTGGCCGACGGCCGCAAGATCCGCGGCCACAAGATCGGGCTGACATCGCGGGCGATGCAGAGCATCACCGGCATGAACGAGCCGGACTACGGCGTGCTGCTGGAGGATATGTTCTATCCTGACGGCGGCGAACTGCCGGTCAGCCGTTTCATCGAACCGCGGCTGGAATGCGAGCTGGCCTTCATCATCGGCAAGCCGCTGTCGGGGCCCAACTGCACGATCTTCGACGTGCTGAGCGCCACCGACTACGTGGTGCCGACGGTGGAGATCGTCGATTCGCGCACCCTGCCGGTCGATCCCGAGACCAAGGCCGGACGCCGGGTCGAGGACAGCATCGCCGACAATGCCGCCGACGCGGCACTGGTGATGGGCGGCCGGCCGGTGAAGCCGACCGAGGTCGATCTGCGCTGGGTCGGCGTGCTGTGCTATCGCAACGGCATCATCGAGGAGTCGGGCGTGGCCGCCGCGGTGATGAACCATCCCGCCAATGGCGTCGCCTGGCTCGCCAACAAGCTGGCGCCGCACGGGATCAAGCTCGAACCGGGCCAAGTCGTGCTGGGCGGCTCCTTCACCCGCACCGTGCCGGCCCGCGCCGGCGACAAGTTCCACATCGACTACGGCCCGCTCGGCGCCATCACCTGCCAGTTCGTGTGATGCACAGGGTCATCCCGAGCGCAGCGAGGGATCTCCCGCGTATGGCGCACCGGATGTCGTTCGCGGAAGATCCCTCGCTACGCTCGGGATGACGGTATGTCCTGCCTCCCCGCTGCGTTCAGCATCTTGATCGCGGCGGTGGCGGCGCCGAAGCCGTTGTCGATGTTCACCACCACCACGCCGGGGGCACAGCTCGCCAGTGCCGCGTGCAGCGCGGTGGTGCCGCCTGCGGCCACGCCGTAGCCGACGGATGTCGGCACGGCGATCACCGGCGCCGCGACAAGGCCGGCGACCACGCTGAACAGCGCGCCTTCCATGCCGGCAACGGCAATCACGACCTTCCAGCGGCGGATGTCATCCAGGCGGCTGGTGAGCCGCCACAGACCGGCGACACCGACATCGGCGATCACCGGTGCCTGCCAGCCGCTGAAGGCGAGCGTGCGCGCCGCCTCGCGCGCCACCGGCATATCCGATGTGCCGGCGGCGACAATGCCGATGCCCTCGCGCGACAGCAGGCTCTGCGCACCCAGGATGGCGGTGCCTGACAGCGGATCGTAGTCGAGGCCGGCCGTCGCCGTGAGCGCCGCATGCCGTCCGGCATCCAGCCGCGTGAGCAGCAGCCGGTGTCCTCCGACTCGCGCCGCCGCCAGGATGGCATCGATCTGTGCGGCGCTCTTGTGGGTACAGAACACCGCCTCCGGCACGCCGGTGCGCTGCTCGCGCTCGTGGTCGAACTGGAACTCCACGCCTAGGTCCGCACGAACATGGCGCCACGCCGGTAGCGCCTGACGCCGACAAAGACGCGACCGTCATCGCGGCAGAACCGCGCCGCCATATCGGCCAGGATGTCGCTCTGCGCGATATCGTTGCCGATCTCGATCGCCACGCCGGCATGGGTGATACGGCACCGTACCGTCGCCGCCGCCGGCAGGGCGTGCGCCAGGGCCGTCTCGACGCGATCGACGAAGGCGAGGTCCGATGCGTCGATGGCGATGCCGGTCTCGACGCGGCTGGCGAGGCACGGCTGCGCCGGCAGCTCCGCCACGTCATCGGCACCCAGCGCACGGGCGAGCGTGCGCACCGCCGCCTTGTCCATGCCGGCCTCGATGTACGGATGGACCACCGCGCGTTCCGATGCCGCGAGCAGCCCGGGCCGATAGTCGCCGAGGTCATCGAGATTGGCACCCGACGCGATGGGATGCGACGAGAGCGCACGGATGCGGTCGTAGAGGTTGGTCTTGCAGAAATAGCAGCGATCGACGGGATTGTTGCGGTAGCGCGGATCGTCGAACTCGCCGGCGCCGGTGATGGTAAGCGCCCAGCCGTCCACCGCGGCGCGCGCCTGCACGCGCTGCGTGGCGGCCGGCGGCACGGCAGGCGAGACGGCGTGGATCATCGCGACCGGCGCCGCCGCCAGGCGGTGGGCGAAGGTCGCCAGGGTCATGCTGTCGACACCGCCGCTCACGGCGACCGCCAGTCCCGCGTGACGCGCGATCGCCGCGACGAGCTGGTCATGCAGAGCGGCCACGCTCATCAGCCCTCCCCATGCTCGACGCGGTGCTTCAGGTGCCGGCGCTCGGCCAGCGTTTCGCCGTCGAGGTCATCGCTCTCGGCCTTCACGGTCTGCACACCGCCGGGTCGCCGCACCGCCTTCACACCGATCGCATCGGTCGTCGACAGTCGGCGCGGCAGTACCAGTCGGCTCTCCTCGCGCACGCGCAGGCCGATGGTCGAGGTCTCGGCGAAGCAGCGCTCGGCCACGCTCTGCACGGCCTGCGGCTGCACCAGCAGGCGGAAGGACTGCATGGCGCGGCCCTTCTTGCCCAGCCGCTGGCCGATGGAGAGGTCGAGCACACCGGCCACCGCGCGCAGGCGATCGGCCGCGACAGCGATCTCCTCGCCGGTCATGTCATCGATCTCGAAGCTGAGGATGGTGACGCGGTCCTGCGCCGCCACGTCGGCCGTAGCGAAGACCAGCGCGCGCAGCACGTTGGGGATGCCGGGCAAGGTACGGGTGCCGGCGCCAGTGCCGACCGCATCGAGCCGACCGCCGGCGCCGCCCACGGCACCGGGATCGACGAGATGGCGCAGGATCGCCGCGCCCGTGGGCGTGACGCGCTCGCCACTGACGCCATCGTCGCGCCAATCGAAGCCGGTCAGGATCGCGGCCGTGGCCGGCGCCGGTACCGGCAGCAGGCCATGCCGTGTCTTCACCAGGCCGCCGCCGCGCGGCAGCGGCGAGACCGTCCAGCGCGCGCCCGCCAGCGCCGCCGCGATACTGCCGGCCGCCACCACGTCGAGCAGGGAATCCCAGTCGGCGATCTCGTGAAAGTGCACGTCGTCGACCGGTACGCGGTGGATCGCCGCCTCGGCCTCGGCCAGCAGGGTGAGGATCGCCACGGCGTGGTCGGCCGTGCCGGCGTGCAACGACGCCGCACGGATGCGACCCACCATGTCGCGGAAGCTGCCGGCATCGCCGGCGTGGCGGTGCGTGTCGCCGTGATCATGGTCACGATGATCGTGATCTGCCGGCGCGGCCTTCAGTCCGAAGCGCAGCGCTCGCAGCGCGCCGTTGCTGGTCTCCACCAGCTCAGGCTGTCCCGCGTCGGGCGGCAGCACAGCGGCGGCATCCGCGATCACACGCACCCGCAGGTCCGGCTGCGCATCCAGCAGCGCGGCAACGAACATGTCGCCGGCGACACCGCCGACCGCATCGAGATGGATAGCGCGCGTCACTGGAGGCGCACCCGCCGTTGCAGCAACGCTTCATGGTGAGCTTGTCGAACCATGAAGCGTCTCGCACCAACCGTCGTACGAGGGCCTTCATGGTTCGACAAGCTCACCATGAAGGCTTTTCCCATGCCGCCCTGCATCCTCGAGGGAAGGACAATCGCAGCCTCGGGATGACGGGCAGCGTCCATGCTCATGGCCTGTGCACGGGGACGACGTAAGGGCCTTCCGGGATGATCGCCACCGCGGGATCGCCATGGTGCGCAACGCTCTGGGCGATCGCCGCATCGAGCGAGGCGATGTGCTCGACACCGGTGATGCGCCGCTCCTCGGCATCCAGCCCTTCAGTGTAGAGCTGCACACGACCCAGTCGCATCGGCTTCAACTGCATCTCGGTCTGCCACTCATCGATCTCGGCCAGCGACTTCGCGGTCAAGGTCGCGAGGAACCGCGTCGGGCCGAGCTCGACCAGCTTCACCTGCGCGTCGCGGAACTCGGGCGAGCCGAACCCCTCGGAGCACTGCGAGGCGATGATCAGGGTGCCGCCGGGTTCGAGGATATCGAGCGGTGTCACCATGCCCTTGATGGTCTGGTAGTAGGTCTTGTCGAGCGGGTAGCCGGCCGACGACGTCACGATGGTCTTGAACTTGCGCCCGACCGGAATGCGCGTGGCGTCCTGGATGAAGTCGACCGCCGCCAGGTGCGAGGCGATGATCTCGCCGAACGTGACGTGCACGAGGTCGCGGTCGTCGTCGATCACGGTGTTGAGCGCATAGATCTCGCCCAGCATGCGCACGATCTCGAGCTGCTCCTCGTGCAGCGGATTGCCGGCGAGATTGCACTGCACCGCCAGCGGGTCCTCCATGAACCGCGCCGAGTGGAAGGTGCGGATGGTCTCATGGCCGGCGACACCTGGCGCCACGACCTTGCGGCCGCCCGACCAGCCGGCCATGAAATGCGGCTCGACCAGGCCGGTGGCGATGCGCAGATCGGCGTCGACGAACAGCCGGTTGAGCCGCACCGGCGTGCCGCGCGTGGCGGTGACACCGAAATCGATCTGGTCCTGGGTGTTGCGCGCATAGTGGTTCTCGACCCGCACGTGCTCGAGCACCCAGGGATCGCCCACCAGCTCGGCGAGCTCAGCGTCGAGATTGGGACGGTGCAGGCCGGTCGCCACCAGCACGCTGATGCGGTCGATCGGGATGCCGCCTTGCACCAGCGTCTCGATCATCGGCCGCAGGAACAGGCGGTTGGGGACCGGCCGCGTGATGTCGCAGATCAGGATGCAGGCGCTGCGGCGGCCCTTGGCCAGCGCGTGCAGCGGCCTGGCATCGACGGGATGGTCGAAGACGTGCCGGATCGCGGCATGGGCGTCCGGCAGCTTGGGCAGCACGGCCTTGCGGATGACTGTCGGCTGGATGTCCGCCGACAGCGTGATCGGCAGGGCGCCCCGGCCATAGGCGATCTCGATCCTGTCGTGTCCCATGGTGGCCTCCACAGCGCGCACCGACGGTACCACCTGGGAGCGCGGGCGTCTCGCCCGCATCAAGGCGAAAGCTCGGGTTCACCATGAGCGGGCCGGAGGCCCGCGCTCCCAGGATCTACCCGAACACCGCGACGAAATCGCAGGTGATCTGGGACGGGCCGTCGCCGGCCATGGCCAGCGTATGACGGGCCGGCCGCGAGGCGGGGTCGGGGAACATCTTTTCCCACTCGCTGTTGATCGCGGCGCGCCCGGTGGCCGGATCCTTTACCCAGAACGTGATCTTGATGATGTCGTCGGGGCTGCCGCCGGCCGCCTCGACGGTGGCCTTGATGTGGCTGAACAGGTTGGTGATCTGCTTGGCGAGCTCCGGCGGCAGGTTGCGGGTACCAGGATCGACGCCGCTGGTGACGCTCGACATCAGGATGTTGCCGATCCGGCTGGCGACGGGGATCGGGTTCTGATGCTTGAAGCCAGGGATCTCGATGCTCTTGCGCTTGGCCATGGTGATGCTCGGTTGGAGAGGAAGATCTCGTCGTCCTGAGCGTAGCAAAGGACCTTGCGGTGGACCGTTCAGCGCAGGGGCTGAACGAACGACCGCAAGGTCCTTCGCTACGCTCAGGACGACGGTGAGACTACGACGCGACGGCTTCCGTCCGCTTGAAAATCGGGTTCTTCTCGGCCTCGTCGACCAGCGCCTCGGCGCCCTCGGTCGGCAGGATGCGGGCGAAATTCAGGGCGGCGTCGATATCGCCCGACCAGACTTCGGCCGGCAGTTCGTAGAGCAGCTCCACGCCGTAGCCGTTGGGGTCGTGGATGTAGACGCTGTGCGTCATGCCGTGGTCGACGCGGCGGTCGAACTTCACGCCGCGGCCCTGGAGATACTCCAGGTGCTGCAGCCAGGACTCGCGGTCGGGCAAGGTGATGGCGATGTGGTTCACCGCCAGCGGCGCGCCGCCATACATGCTCCAGTCCTTGGGCGGCTCGGGCAGGTCGCGCTTCTCGACCAGCGCGATGTCGTGATGATGCGTCTGGCCGCCGCGGTCGCCGCTGTAGAAGCGCATACGCGCCGGGTTGGGACGCTGCGGCGTCGGCTTCAGCTCGCCGACCTGCTTGAAGCCCACGATCTCGGTCCAGAACTGGTGCGACTCATCAAGATCCCGCACATTGAGCACCAGGTGATTGATCCCGCGCGGAGTCACCGGCGCCGCGGCTGGCTTGGCTTTGTCCATGGCATCCTCTTCCCTGCCGGACGGCGGTCTGTGCCGCGGTCCTTTTTCGGGCCGCATCATACCCCAAACACCGTAAAAAGCGCGCCATCCCAGTCGGCCGCAAGGCTGTTATGCCTCCAGGGGCTCGGTCAGGAACCGGTCGACCAGGCGGTTGCCCCGGCCGCGATCCAGCAGGGTCTGCGCCATGGTCAGGTTGCGCCCGACCGAGCCGAGATAGAAGCGCTCGTACTGCTCGTTGCGGCTGCCCAGTGCCGTGCCGGCAAAGTCCCAGGCCAGGCGGAACAGCCGGCTGCGCTGTTCGGCATCAACCCCAACGCCAGTAAGGTATTGATCGATCAGCGGCCGCAGCTGCGGATCGGCCAGCGCCGCGCGCGCCGGCGTGGTGAGCAGGTTGTGGGCGCCGATCTGGCGGATGATCTCGTTGACCCGCGGGAACCAGGTCGGCAGTGCGGCGCGCAGCGCCACCAGCGGCCGCACATCGCAGCACCACAGGCCGTTGCCGTACTCCCGTGCGCCCTGCTCGCCGGCATAGACCGCCGTGCGCGCGAACTCGGCGAACATCGCGATCTCGCCCAGCATCTGCTGGGTCTGCGGCTGGTTGGCGTTGATGGCCTCGGCCATGCGGCTGGCCAGCGCCCAGGCGAACTCGAGCTTGGTCTGGGCACGAATCATGGTCTGCTGCATGATGTTGGCCCACCAGCTCGACTTCATCACCGTGTTGTAGACGTCGAGATTGGCGTCGATGAACAGCCGCTCGCGCGGCACCTCGACATTGTCGAAGATCACGAAGGCATCCTGCTCGTCGAACCGGCTCGACAGCGGATGCTCGAAGCGGTTGGTGTTCACCGCCACGCTGTCGCGACAGATGAACGTGAGCCCCGGCGTGTCCATGGGGATGCAGAACGACAGCGCATGCGCGTCGGCGGCGTTGGGCATGGGGGCGCCGGGATAGACCGCCAGCTCGTCGGCGAACGGCGCCAAGGTGGCCAGCACCCGCGAGCCGCGCACGACGATGCCGTGCTGGGTCTCCTCGACCTTGTGCAGCTGCACCGGATCGAAGCCGGTCGGGTATTTGCCCTTGGCCACGTCGATGGTCGAATGCACGATGGTGTGGGTCAGCGATATGTCCTCGCGCGCCAGCTTCTTCTGGTAGCGCACCAGGTTGTCGGCGCCGCGCTCGTTGCCGTTGATGGCCCATTCATCGCAGCGACCGGCGAACCCCGCGTAGGTGACGTTCATGTAGTCGGGCGTGCGCCCCATCAGGCCGACGGAGTATTCCGCGATCCGCTCCAGCCCGCGATGGCGCCGCTGCAGGTCCTCGCGCGAGCGCGGGATCATGTGGCTGACGTTGATGGGCTCACCCGTCTCGGGATCGGGCATCAGGCAGACGTCGGCCGCCTGGTGCTGCAGGTCGAAAACCGCGGCCAGCGCCCGCGCCGCGCCGGCCAGCGCCGGATGATCGGCGATCGAGCCGATCTTGTCGCCGCCGACCCACACGGTGCGGCCATCCCTGAGGCCGCGCAGGAATTGCTCGCCCGTCCGCGCCGCCATGGCTCCTCCCGGATTCTCGCTTCAGCGCCGGCTCAGCCTAGTCAGGCCCCGCAGTGGCTGGAACGATGAAAGCAATCATGCCGTACATAACCATTGGTTATCGAAGACGGCGGCAGGCACCAGCCGAGCGAAGCCGTGGCGGGGACGGGTGTCGCGCACTGAGGTTCCCGCAATCTCCCCGGCACTGCCGACGCTTCCTTGTATGAAACTTTTTCATGACGGAATCCGCTTATGATTTTATCGGAATAACTGATCCGCGCTTGCGTCCGTATACTTCGCCTTCGAACGGGCGCGGATGAAAGCTCTCCCAGACATCCTGAGACGACCGACGATCGTCGCGGCCCGTGGCTTCCATCGCACCCGGGTATCGAGAGATCACGCGATGAGGTTGCTTCTCGTCGAGGACGATTTTGTCATCGCGACCGAGATGGAACACACACTGTCATCCGGCGGGCACACCGTCGTGGGCACCGCCATCCATTCCGGCCAGGCCCTGGCGCAAGCGCAGCACCATCGGCCCGACCTGGCGCTGGTCGACATCATGCTGGCCGACGGCGGAACCGGGCCCTACGTGGCCCAGCGTCTGTGGGAGGCGTTCGGCATTCCGGCGCTGTTCGTTACGGCCAGCGTCGACGCCGCACGCGATGCCCGGGCGACCGCGGTCGGGCTGCTGGAGAAACCGGTTCAGGCCGCGACATTGCTGGCCGCCCTGCGCGCCGTCCAGGCGATCCTGAAAGGCGAGGATCGCGAGCCTGCTGCTGCGATCAAGGGTCTGGACCTGTTCCGCACCCGCCTGCCGGAACGACGGGCGTAAACTCAGGCCAGAGGCGCGCGCCACAGGCGTACGAAGTTCTGGCGCAGCCGGCGATGGCCCTCGTCGTTCGTGCGCACGCGCAGCCACGTCATGTATAGAGGCGCCGGCGGCGTTTCGACCGGGCACTTGAGAATGCGTAGCCCCAACTGCTTGGCGTAGAACAGCACCTCGCGCGACTTCCCGGTGCCGACATGATCGCTCTGGCTGGCGACAAGCGCGGCGTGGAAGTGGGTGTGCACCCGCGCGCCGATGACCCGGCGCAACCCCGCGGCCTGCAGGGCGACCCGCAGCATCGAGCGGGGACTCGCGTCCGGCGCATCCATGATGACATGCGTGGCGGCGAGATAACGCTCCAGCGTGAACTCGCCCTTGGTCAGGGGATTCTCCGGCCGCACGAAGCAGCTGAAGTGGCGTGCCTCGACCAGCATCGACTCGAGTTCGCCATGGCTGGCCGCCTCGTGATCGAACACGATATCGAGCTGCCGCAAGCGCAGCATCTTCTTCCAGTCGCTGTCGCCGACATAGGAGAACGCCGGCGATGCTTCGGACGAGACGGCCCGCAACGCCTCCACGATGGTGGACACGAACACCGGCCCTTCGTCCAGCGTGTCGGTCACGCCGCAATGGAACCGCGGCCCCAGGGACGGGCTCTTGGCCGCCGTGGATGAGCGGACGCCGCGCCGCACGAGATCGAGCGCCTGTGCGATCGACGTGCTGAGTTCGAGCGCCTTGGCGGTCGGCTCGACGCCTTTGCCGGAGCGGACGAACAGCGGATCCCTGAACTGCAGGCGCAGCTTGGCCAGCGCATGGCTGACGGCGGACTGCGACATGCCCAGAATGTCGGCCGCGCGCGAGAGGTTCGATTCGTGCACCAGAACCTGGAACACCGGCAGCAGGTTCAGATTGACGGTGCGCAGGCTGATTGCGACGTCCACGTCCTCCTTGGGACGATCGTCCGTACTGGCTTGAGATACGGCGCTCTTGGCGCGTCTTGCGGCTGACCTGTCGTGCACACCCGGGCGAACACTGCGTTTAGGCATGCGAGAAGCCGACTTACCCATGTCATGAGTATGGGCTGCCTTGACCACGAAGTCTACGCGCGGAACCGAAGACTGTCGGTCACGACAGGTCGCGTGATCGGCATCACCCGCCGTTGACTGTCGTACGAATGCGACTCCGTCTCCATGACGCCGGCATAACGGGCGGCTATGGCGTCTGACGCCGCGTCGATTGACCGAAGCCGTTCTCACATGCATCATGCACCATTGCCTCATTTGCCTGCTCTGTGTGGAAGAGGGAGAAGCACATCATGCGAATGTTCGGCATTGCCGTCGTTGTGACGGCCGCATTCCTTGGCACCGTCGTGCAGGCCCAGCAGGTATCGCCCGGTGCCGTCCAGACCTGCGCCGAGCAAGGGCGCCAGCAGAAGCTGGCAGGCTCGGCCCTGACCGACTTCCTGACGCGGTGCGCCAACACCAGTACGCCGATGGCGGAAGGAAACCTGATGCAACGCTGCGAGGCGGAAGCACGCCGGCACGCGCTGTCGGGCGAGGACCGCACCGCCTTCATGCGGCGCTGCGGCGCCGGCCAGGTGGCGCTGCCGCCCATGGCCAGCAGCGGTCCGCCCACCTGCGAGGAGCGCGCCCGCGTACGCGACCTGAGCGGCGAGATGCTGACCAGCTTCATGACGCGCTGCAAGGCCGGACAGATCTAGCCATCCGCACCTGCAACGGACGATCGGCAGCCTGGCGCGCCGTCGCTCGCCCGTTGCTGCTTTGCCGCCACGTCCGACCCCGTGCTGCGGGGCGGCCGGCTGGCATTGTCATGGGCAACATCGCGCCAGGGCATTGGCGCGATGCCCCGTCCCGATCAGGCCTGCGGCGGCTCGCCGAAGATGGCGAGCTTGCCGCCGCCCAGCGCAATCACCAAAAGGTCCTGACTCCCGAATTTCCAGCCTTCGTAGCCGCTCGACATGTTCAAGACCTCGAGCGTCTTTCCGCCACTGAACCCGATGGCAAGATCAGCCGTGCCCGGGCGGATGCTGACGGTCTCAATCGTCTCTTGTGACAGCAGGCGATGACTGTCCCGTTCGCCATCGACAGGCTCGGGAAGACCGAAGGGTTGATTGTGATCACCCCCTCCCAGGGCAACCCCGCCGTCACACAGGATGCGCCAAGGGCACTCGACGGTCAGCTGCACGCGGGGAGTGAAGTGGAATACCCAATCGTGCGTTCGCCACTGCGTTCGTATGAGCGACGTGCCGACCAACTGGGCGGCGATCTCACGAGCAGCATCGTCTTCTTCCATATGCTCACCACGAGCCGACCGGCCGGCACACGAGCCACTACAACATATCGGTGCGAAAGCGTCATAGTATGACTCTGACGGTCGTTGACCAAGAGCGACGGAATGAGTGGAGCGGCGATGACGCGGCGACGGGGAAGCGCCGGCCGAACGGACGGCGAGCGCGCGCCGGGGGTCGATGCCGAGCGCGATCTCGTAGCGCGCCTGCACCGGGTGAACCTCGACCTGCTGCCGATCCTGCACGAACTGTTGCGCACGCGCAGCGTCACGCGCACGGCGCGGTCGTTCAACATGACCCAGCCGGCGATCAGCCGGGCGCTGCGCCATCTGCGCGCCGCCTTCGATGATCCGCTGCTGATCTCGGCTGGCCGCGCCGCCGGACTGACCAGTCGCGCCGAGGCGCTGAGCGCGCCGCTGCATCGGGCGCTGGCCGAGCTCGACATGCTGCTGACGCCGGCGCGACCGTTCGACCCGGCGCGCGAGCAGGTCCACATCGTCATCACCACGGCCGACTATGTAAGCCTGATGGTGGCACCCGTCCTGGCCGAGATCTGCGCCGCGGAGGCGCCCGGCGTGGTGCTGGAGTTCACTGAGATGGGCGTGCGCACCGGCGAGGACCTGGGACGCATCGATTTCCTGATCGGCCCCCGCGCCTTCGGCGAAACATTGGGCAAGCGCGTCGGATCGATGCCGTTGTGGCGCGACGAGATGGTCTGCATCGCCGCCGCCGACAACACGGCTATCGGCGCGCGCATCACGCCCGAGCAGTTCCAGAAGGTGCGCTATGCCGCCTTCCAGCGCAACCCGCGCGTCTCGCTGGAGATCCGTCTGCTGCTGCAGCCCACCGCCGTCCTGGAGACGGCGCCGGTGTGCACCGGCCCCAGTTTCCTGGTGCTGGGCGCGATCGTCGAAAAGGCGGACTGCATCGCGCTGGTGCCGCGCAAGGTGGCACAGGAGCTGGTGAAGGTCCGCGCGCTGCGCATCGTCGAACTGTCCTACCCACGCAAGCGGCTCGCCATCGATGCCTATTGGAGCCTGGCTGCCAACGCCAAGCGCGGCCATCCCTGGTTCCGCCAGGTTCTGGCGCGGGCGGCCAGCCGGCTGCAATAGCACGCATAACCGGCCTTTATGGCTGGAATGACGGTTTTCGCGGTTCCGGCCCGCCGGGCGTTGTTTTAGCGTGGGCCAAACGGCGTTGCTGCAGAACGCCCGGGAGGAAGCCATGTGGGTCCGCAATGCCTGGTACGTCGCCGGCTGGTCGCACGAGCTGGCAGCCGGCAAGGTCATCGCGCGCAGTATCATCAACGAGCCGCTGGCGCTCTACCGCACGCAGGACGGCACGGCGGTGGCGTTCGAGGACCGCTGCTGTCATCGCTTCGCGCCGCTGTCGAAGGGCCGCGTCGAGCAGGACGACCTGCGCTGCATGTACCACGGCCTGAAGTTCGCACCCGACGGGCGCTGCATCGAGATCCCCGGCCAGGCGCTGATCCCGCAGAGCGCCGCCGTGCGGCGCTATCCCACCGCCGAGAGCGGCAGCTGGGTCTGGGTGTGGATGGGCGATGCGGCACAGGCCGACCCGACTCTGGTCCCGCCCTCGATCGCGCTCAGTGATCCTGGCCACCGGCTGAAGGCCGGCCAGATGGACTACGAAGCCGACTACCAACTCATCGACGACAACCTGCTCGACTTGTCGCACCTCTCCTACGCGCATGAAAAGACACTGGGCCTGGGATCGCCGGAATGGGCCAACGAACGGCCGCGCATCACCCGGCTCGATCGCGGCGTGCGCGTCGAGCGCTGGCTGCGCAACCAGGTGCGCGGCTATGTGCGCAATGAAACCTACGACATGTGGAACGCCTACGACTTCCTGGTGCCCGGCATCTTCCTGATGCGCACCGCGTGGTATGCGCCAGGGACCGCCGACCGCCTGCAGCTCAAGCCGCCGACCGAACCGCCGGTCTTCCTGCGCTGCGACGAGCAGGCGGTCACGCCGACGACGGCCCGCACGTCACGCTATTTCTTCGCCACCGGCGCGCGCAGCGGCGATATCGACCCGCAGCAGCTCGAGCGCATGTACGGCGTCGTCGCGGCGGCCTTCGCCGAGGACAAGGACATCATCGAGGCGCAGCAGATCGTGATCGACCGCGACCCGACGCGGCGCATGCTGCCGACCAGCTTCGACGCCGGCCCGACCCAGTTCCGCCGCGTGCTGGAGGAGATGGTCGCGCGCGAGACACAGGCGCCGCAACGGGCGATGGCGGTGGCGGAGTGATGAGAGGATCCCCTCCCCCACGCAGTGGGGGAGGTTGGCCGAAGGCCGGAGGGGGATCCGACGTGGTCTCAGTTACCAAGACCACGTCGGCTCCCCTCCGCCCCTTCGGGGCACCTCCCCAGCAAAGCTGGGGAGGAAGATTACCTACTCCTCCCCGCCAACCCGTCGGCGCAGGGTCTCGGCGTCGTAGTTCTGGCCGATCGACATGGCGCAGATGCGCGAGACGTGGACCAGCGGCAGACCGCTCTCGGCAGCCCAGGCATTGAACTGATCCTGGATCTTGCGCCGATCCTTCTTGGATGTCGGCGTCTCGGCGATGTCGAGGCCGGCATCGCGCAGGCAGAACACCACGTCGCGTGACAGGATGTAGCTGTCCTTGCCGACGAAGCGCAGGAAATACTGGCCCGTATTGCCGCCGAGCCGCGCGCCGCGCTTGGCCAGCAGGTCGAGCAGACCGATCTGGTCGGTCGCCGGCCAGGCCGCCAGGAACTTGCCGAAGCTGCCGTGCTCGGCCGCGATCTCGGTGATGAACTTGGCGTTGTCGCGCACCGCCATGATCTTGGCGCCGTTGCGCACGATGCGTGTATCGCGCGTCAGCGCGTGCCAGAAATCCTCGGACTGAAACAGCAGCGGCCGCGGCACAAAGCCGAGGAAGGCTTCCTCGAAACCCGGCCACTTGTTCTCGATCACGCTCCACACGAAGCCGGCCGAGAAGATGCGCTTGGTCATCTCGGCCAGCGCTCGGTCATCCTTCAGCCGCGTCAACGCCTTGGCATCGGGCACCGGCGGCAACAGCGCGGCGAGCGCCCGATCGCCGCCCTTGCGCTTGGCGGCGCGCGCCCGGATCGTCTTGAAGGATGGCATGGCTCGGTTTCGTCCTCTCCCGAAGGCAATGGTGCGTCCCGGCCAACGCATGCGCCCGCCGGTTCGCGCCGCGGTCGACTTGTGGGACCATCACTATTGCATCAGCAGCGCAGGGGCACAAAGCAGCCGCTGCAGCGTTGTTGTGACGCGCGGGCTCGCGCGATCGTCTGCCCCGGAGGGTGCCATGGCTGCCCAGTTCGACCTGGTGGTGCGTGACGGCACGGTGTTCGACGGCACGGGCGGTGCGCCGCGCGCGGCCGACATCGGCGTGCGCGACGGCCGGATTGACGCGATCGGCCGCTTCGCCGGCGCCGGTCGCGAGGAGATCGACGCGCGCGGCATGGCGGTAACGCCAGGCTTCGTCGACATCCACACCCACTACGACGGCCAGGTGACCTGGGACGACCGGTTCACCCCGTCCTCGGGACACGGCGTGACCACCGTGGTGATGGGCAACTGCGGCGTCGGCTTCGCGCCCTGCCGGCCGCAGGACCGCGATACCCTGATCAAGGTCATGGAGGGTGTCGAGGACATCCCCGAACTGGTGATGCGCCAGGGCGTGCCGTGGAACTGGCAGAGCTTCCCCGAATATCTCGACGCGCTGGCGGCGCGGCGCTGCGACATCGACTTCGCCACCCAGGTGCCGCATGCGCCGCTGCGCGTGTTCGTGATGGGCCGCCGCGGCGTCGATCGCGAGCCCGCCACGGCCACCGACATGGCGGCCATGGCGTCGATGGTGGAAGAAGGGCTCGAGGCCGGTGCACTGGGCTTCACCACCTCGCGCTCACTGTTCCACCGCACACCCGACGGCGCGCTGACGCCCACCATCACCGCGGCCGAGGAGGAACTGGCGGCGATCGCACGCGGCATGGGCCGCATCGGCAAGGGTGTGATCCAGCTGCTCGACGACTTCCAGGACACCACGGCAGACGGCGCCACCGAATTCGCCATGCTGCGCCGCCTGGTGACGCTGTCGCGGCGCCCGTTGTCGTTCACGCTGCTCGACATCTCGCTCTATCCCGGCCGTTGGGAGACCCTGCTGCGCGAGGTGGAGCGCGCCAACCGCGACGGACTGCCGATCCGCGGGCAGGTCGCGGCACGCCCGGTCGCCATCCTGTACGGGCTCGAGCTGTCGTTCCATCCCTTCTCGACCTGCCCGAGCTATCGCGCCATCGCCGATCTGCCGCTGCCACAGAAGCTCGCGCGGCTGCGCGATCCTGCCTTGCGGGCGCGCCTGCTGGCCGAGGAGCCGGTCTACAGCAACCCGCAGATGCTGGCGTTCATGCGCAACGTCGGCAGCATGTTCGTGCTGGGCGACCCGCCGGACTACACGCCCGCCGCCGATCGCCGGCTGGACGCACGCGCGGCGGCGCTGGGCGTCTCGCCGCTGGAACTCGCCTACGATCTGCTGGTGGCGAACGACGGCCGCACGATCCTGTTCCATCCCGGCGCCAACTACAGCGACTGCTCGGACGCCAACATGGCGCGCATGCTGCGGCACGAGCACACCGTGATGGCGCTGGGTGACGGCGGCGCGCACTACGGGCTGATCTGCGACGCCAGCTACACCACGCACGCGCTCACCTACTGGACGCGCGATCGCCGGGGCGAGCGCTGGCCGCTGGCGTGGACGGTGCAGCAGCTCACCGACGTGCCGGCGCGCACGGTGGGCCTCGGCGATCGCGGCCGGCTGGCGGTCGGCTACAAGGCCGACATCAACGTGATCGACGTCGACCGCCTGCGGGTCGCAGCACCGCATCCCGTGCATAACCTGCCGGGCGGCGGGCGCCGGCTCGAGCAGAAGGCCGAAGGCTACCGCGCTACCATCGTCGGCGGCAACGTCACGTACCGCGACGGTGCCTTCACCGGCGCCTTGCCGGGACGGCTGGTGCGCGGGGCGCGGTCTGGCCCCAGCGCGCTCGGCTAGGCGCGGGTGCCTGCCCGTATCCAGGTATTGCGGATGAAGCCCCAGGGCATTGCCGCCTCGAGAACGAGGCGGTCCTCTTCGAGGCGAAACGTCCGCACCTGGGCCTTGTTCTCGAGATTCGGAATCGAGGCGCCGTCGATGAAATGCGTCACCGTACTGGCGACGGCGTCAACCGTGTAGCGCCCGAAGTATCCGAAATACTGCTGAAAGGCCTCGGCGAGAATTTCGATCGGCGCGGCGCGATAGTCGTCCGAGGCGAAGGCGGCACGACCGGCGCGCACGAGTTGCGCCGACATGCGTCCGTCGGCGGTATAGATCACCTGTCCCAGGGCACGGTCACCAAACGGCAAGCGCTTGGCGCCGTCCTGCATGACTTCCGCGCACTCCAGGAGAGACCAGGCGCCGACCAGGACCTCGCTAACGGCGCGTGCTTCATCAGGTACATGATCCGTCGCGCCAGACATCGATAGCTCCTTCGGCGGTTTCCCGAGAACCGGACGCCCTATCTTTTCACTCCAGCCTTCGCGGTCGCAGGGTTCAGAGCGTCCGGAAGCCGCCATCGGCCATGATGATACAGCCGGTGACGTAGGACGACATGTCGGACGCGAGAAAGACCGCGGGTCCCGCGACGTCCTCGGGCTTGCCGGTGCGATTGAGCGGCGTGTGGCGCATGACGGCGGCGACCATGTCGGGGTTGTTGGCGCGCGCCGCGGCATTGATCCGGGTCTCGATCAGTCCAGGCCCGATGGCGTTGACGCGGACACCGTCCTTGCCGAGCTCCGCCGCCAGTGCCCGCGTGAAACCGAGCACGCCATGCTTGGAGGTCGTATAGGCGGCCGAGTTCGGCCAGCTCGCATGCACGAACGACTGGATCGAGCCGATATTGACGATCCGGCCCCGGGTAGCGCGCAGCTGCTCGAGGAAGGCGTGCGTGACGTTGAACACGCCGTCGAGATTGATGCCGAGGATATCGTCCCAGTCCTTGGCCACCGCGGCCGGATCGCCGGTGATCGGATTGCGGCGGTTGATGCCGGCGTTGTTGACGAGGACCGAGACATTGCCGCCCTTCGCGATGTCGGCGGCCGCCGCCTTGCAGGCCGCGCGGTCGGTGACGTCGAGCGCCACCGCCGACGCCTTGCCGCCGGCCGCCGCGATCAGGCCGATGGTCTCATTGGCGCCCTCGAGGTTGACGTCAAGGACGACGACGCGCGCGCCTTCCCGGGCATAGGCCTGGCATATGCCCTGTCCGATGCCGGATCCACCGCCGGTCACGGCGGCGATGTGTCCCGCGAGAAGTCCTGCCATGAGTGCCTCCTGTTCTAACGGCTGTCATCCCGAGCGCAGCGAGGGATCTTTTGATGCAGACGCACGGTGCGCCACTTCCGGAAGATCCCTCGCTGCGCTCGGGATGACGACGGTAACGTTTAGCTACCGTCGCGCCGCTTGAATGCCCGCAGGTCGTGCGCATCGGGCAGTGTCCGGGGATCCCGGCCATCGGCGAACAGCCGGTACTTCTGGACCTTCTGGGTTCCCGTCACGGGCAGTTCGTCGACGAACACCACCCATCCCGGTGCCTTGTAATAGGCCATCTGCCGATAACAGTGGTCGAACAGCCGGCGCGCGAGAGCGGCGTCGGCCGGCGCATCGCGCGCCACGACGCAGGCCAGCACCTCCTCATCGCGCATCTCATCCGGGGTAGCGACGACCGCCACCTGAGCCACGCTCTCGTGCCCCTGCAGGCAGGCCTCGACCTCCGCGGCGGCGATGTTCTCGCCCGACCGTCGGATGATGTTCTTCTTGCGGTCGACGAAGTACAGCATGCCCGAGTCGTCCCGGCTGACGACGTCGCCGGTGTGGAACCAGCCGCCGCGCCATGCCGCTTCCGTCGCGTCGGGCTGGTTCAGGTAGCCGCAGAAGGCGGCGCGCCGCGGCTCGTCCGCCGAATGACGCACCAGCAACTCGCCGGATTCGCCTGGCGCCACGTCATGATCGTCGGCATCGACCACACGCACCTCCAATCCCGGCTGTGGGCGGCCCATGGCGCGGCTGTGCACCTGTCGCGGCTCATGGCAGTCAGCCAGCACGCAGCACATCTCCGTCATGCCCCAGACCTCGATCAGGGGAAAGCCGAAGCGCGCCTCGAATGCGGCGTGCAACGTGGGCTCGACACCGGCCCCGAGCCCCCACTTGATCCGGTGTGCCCGGTCCTGCTCGCCGGGTGGCTCGTTCATCAGGACGGGCACGATCACGCCCAGGTAATGAATGGCCGTGGCGCCGGTCTCGCGAATCTCGTGCCACCAGTCGGTCCGGCTGAACCGCTCGGGGATGACGTGACAGTTGCCGCTCAGCACCATGGCGAAGAACAGGAAGATGGCGGCGTTGACGTGGAACAGCGGCAGCGGGCAGTACACACGCTCCTGTTCTTCCTCGATCGTGAGCCGCCCACCGAGGTTACGATACCAGTTGCCGACCGTGAGCTCGTACCCGTGGCTCAGCATGCAGCCTTTCGGCCGGCCGGTGGTCCCCGATGTGTAGAGCAGGCTCGCCTCGGTGCGCGGGTGCACGGCGCCGGACAGCGGCACCGGACGGGATGCCGGCGAGAACCCCGCGGCCAGCACCTCGAGCCGGTCGACAGCGATGCTGCGGCCGCTGGCGGCGATGCCCTCGTGCAGTTGCGCCAGACGGGCATCGACCGTCACCACCAGGTCGGCCTGCGAGTCCGTCAGGAGATGCGCGATTTCGGCCGCCCGGTAGTCGGGATTGATCGGCACCCAGGAGATGCCGAGCACGTTGCACGCCACCTTCAGCAGCAGCATCTCCGGCCGGTTCTCCAGCAGGAAGGCGATCCGGTGGCCGTGGCCGTAGCCGGCACCCCGCAGCGCCGAGGCATAGCTGGCGACGCGACGCCCGGCCTCGGCATAGCTGACGGTCGCTCCTTCAGGCAGGTAGGCCCGCTCGGGATCGCGCGGCACCATCAGCAGCGGGTTGTCGCCATAGCGCTTCACCGCTTCCGAGAACACCGCGCCGATCGTCCGGTCCAGGAACATGGCCGTCACCCTCCGCTGCGCGGTCCGCGCCGGCGCGCCTGAGAGCGCGGGCCTCTGGCCCGCATCAAGGCGAAAACTTTACCGTCGCCTGTCATGAGCGGGCGGGACCCTTCGGCAAGCTCAGGGCAGGCTGCCCGCGCTCCCAGGGCATGCTGGTCTATCACGCCGTCGCCACGTAGCCGTCGCGGCGGGGATCGCAGGCGCCGGTCATCGCGCCGGTCGCGGCATCGATGGCGATCGCCTGCATGCCGCCGACCCGCATGTGCCAGGCCGGCAGCGGCGAGACATCGTGGCCGCGCTGGCGCAGCGCCGACAGGGTCTTCTCGTCGATGCGCGACTCGGGATGCACGGCGCGGCCGTCCATCAATCGCGTCCGCGGCGCTTCGATCGCCTCCTGCAGCGGCAGGCCGAAATCGAGGTACTGCACCAGCGCCTGGACCTGGGTCTGCAGGATGCCGTAGCTGCCCGGCGTGCCCAACGCCAGCGCCGGCTTGCCGTCATCGCGCAAGCCGATGGATGGCGCCATGCACACCGGCAGCACGCCGCCCGGCACCGAGCGGTTGGGGCTCTTCGGACTGACGTCGGCCCAATAGAGGAAGTTGTTGAGGCAGACGCCGGTGCCGGGAACGATGACGCCGGAGCCGAACGGGCTGCCCAGGCTCTGGGTCACGCACACCACGTTGCCGTCCCGATCGGCGATCGAGAACGAGGTCGTGTGGTGCTCGGCCGCCGGATCGGCGGTGGGCGTCCACTGCTCCGTCGGACCGACGATCGGCTGGCCGTTGCGCAGCCGCGCCCGCAATTGCGCGACATGCTCGTCACCCATGAGCCACGCAAGCTTTTCCGGCGTGGGGTGATTGTGGGCGATGCGCACGCCGGCGGCGATACGGATGGCACGCAACACCACATCCAGGTGCTCCACGCCGTTACGCTCCAGGCGCTTCAGATCGACATCGTCCAGCAGGCGCAGGGTCAGCAGGAACTGGAAGCCTTCGCAGGGCGGCGCCAGCGTGTGCAGCCGCAGGCCGCGATAGGTGACCGCGATCGGCTCCAGCCATGTCGGCTGCACGGCCTCCAGGTCTTCCATCGTCAGGCAGCCGCCGGCGGCTTCCAGGTGCGCCACGACGGCGCGGCCCAACGCGCCGCCGTACAGCAGGCCCGGCCCCTCGGCCGCCAGCAACTCCAGCGTGCGGGCGAGATCGGGCTGGCGCAGGATGAAACCCGGCGTCACACGCCCGCTGCCGTCGGTGTAGGTGCGCGCCCAGGTGTCGAACAGCGCCGTATGCCGCCGCAACTCCGGCGCCGTGCCCGCGGTCTCCTCGACGTTGAACTCGATCAGCGGGTAGCCGTCGCGCGCCAACGCGATCGCCGGCGCGAAGATCTCGGGCAGTGCCTTGCGGCCATGCGCCCGCACCATCTCGCACCAGCCGGCGAGGTTGCCGGGCGTGCCGACCGACAGCGCGCCGCGCTGCAGGTCGTCGCGGCGCGTGAAGCGTTCGACCGGGAAGCGCCGCGGGATCGGGTTGACGAAGTTGAGCGTGCGCACGCGGCTTTCCGCCGCCACGTAGCAGGTGGCGTAACCCAGGCCACCGAGGCCGGACATGTAGGGCTCGACCACGTTGAGCGCCGCGGCGGTGGCCGCGGCGGCATCGAACGCGTTGCCGCCATTGCTCAGGATGCGGGCGCCGGCCTGTGCAGCAAGCGGATGGGCGGCGGCGACGACGCCATGCAGCGAGGAAATCGTGGGACGTTTGCCGTGCAAGAGTTGGATCCTCCCATGGGGTGCCTGATCTTGCCTCGACGCCGCGACGGGCGACCACCCGCGATTCCGCCGTGGCTGGGGCGCACAGGCGTGCTGTGATCGGTGTCCCTGGGAGCGCGGGCGTCCCCGCCCGCATCAGGGCGAAAGCGTTGCGTTCGCCTGACATGAGCGGGCCGGAGGCCCGCGCTCCCAGGGCTCGCTTCGCTCGCGATGAGGCATCCCTCCGGGAGAAGGACAAGCACGCCGGGGAACGTGCTAATCTCCCGCGCGATGCCGCGGTGTCGAGGGTTGGCGCCAGCGATCGTCACCATAATGAGGGAGAGCCATACATGCCCACGTCAAACCGGCGCGTCTCACGCCGCACGCTGGCCCCGCTGGCTGCCACCGCGGCCGTCGCGCTCGCCGCGCCGGCCATCGCCCAGCAGAGCGACACGGTCAGATGGCGCATGGTCTCCAGCTTTCCCAAGAGCCTCGATACGCTCTATGGCGCCATCCAGACCATTTCACGGGTGGTGGGCGAGCTGACCGAAGGCAAGTTCGTGCTGCAGCCGTTCGCGGCCGGCGAAATCGTGCCCCCGCTGCAGGTGCTGGATGCGGTCTCCAACGGCACGGTGGAGTGCGGTCACAGCTACAGCGGCTACTACATCGGCAAGAACCCGGCGCTGGTGTTCGATGGCTCGGTGCCTTTCGGCATGACGCCGCGCCAACACAACGCCTGGCTGATGTATGGCGATGGCCGCAAACTGGCAGACGAGATCTACGACAGCTTCAACGTCGTCGCCTTGCCGGCCGGCAACACCGGCGGCCAGATGTTCGGCTGGTTCCGCAAGGAATTGAAGACGCCGGCCGACTTCCAGGGCCTGAAGATGCGCACCGCGGGCTTCGGCGGCAAGGTGATCGCCAAGCTGGGCGCGGTGCCGCAGCAGATCCCCGGCGGCGAGATCTACTCGTCGCTGGAGCGCGGCACCATCGACGCCTGCGAATGGGTGGGTCCGTACGACGACGAGAAGCTCGGCTTCCACAAGGTGGCCAAGTACTACTACACGCCCGGTGTCATGGAGCTGGAAGCGCTGCTGCAGCTCTTCGTGCAGAAGCAGGCGTGGAATGCCCTGCCGCCGCGTTACCAGACGGCGCTGCGGATGGCCTGCCACTACGCCATGACCGAGATGATGGCGGCCTACGACGCCAAGAACGCCACGGCGATCGCCCGCCTGGTCGCCGCCGGCACCCAGCTCACGGTGCTGCCCAACGACGTGGTGAAGGCGCTGCGCGGTGCCCTGGAAGCGGTGCTGGACGAGGAAGCCGCCGCCAGCCCGCCGTTCAAGAAGATCCTGGAGAACTGGCGCCAGTTCCGCGCCGACCAGCATCGCTGGTTCTCGATCGCCGACACCCGCGCCGAGTTCGCGGTCTACAACTCGGCCAGGTGAGCCTCCCACTGCGTGCGGAGGCGAAGCAAGACGGGTTGCGGAAATTGCCGAAACCCGTGGCCAAGACAGCGGTGACAGAAACGACAGAATCGCTCCATGACAGCGATTCCAAGGTGTGAGCGGGTTTTCCGGACCTGACAGAAAAGCGACAGAAAGCGACAGAAAACTCCCGGCGTTCTCCCGCGCCGGCAGCCCGTGCGCGACGCAGAAGAGGTTGCGGAAATTGCCGAAAGCCGTCCGCCGGGCGTGCTGCGCCTTTCCCTGCCATCGGCGCTCTACCGGTAGAAACCGAAGGACGGGGAACCGACTCGGGCTCATCGAACGCTCCTGCCACGACAAAGGCCTGCCGGATCAGGGACGCGGCAGCGGATCATCCCGTGTGCCTG
>NZ_VOHA01000026.1 GCF_007859315.1 Reyranella sp. CPCC 100927 | reverse complement strand
GAGAAAACTGTTACCCATGTGGTGAGCACAAACTGTTACCCATGTTGCGGCTGAAGACCTTCGGCCACCTCCTCCACGGCGTGGGGGAGGGAAAGAGCCATGCCTCATCTCTCACGCCGTGACCTGATCCAGCTCGGGCTGGCCGCCGGTGCGCTCGGGCTGGGCGGATCGCGGGCGCTGGCGCAGCAGCGCCTTACCCAGGCCGAGCTGCTGGCCTTCGAGCCGCTGGGCCAGGTCACCCTGCTGAACTTCACCGACATCCATGCCCAGCTGGTGCCGCTCTATTTCCGCGAGCCGTCGGTCAATATCGGTGTCGGCGAGGTCACCGGGCTGGCGCCGCATATCACCGGACGGGCGCTGCTGGAGGCCTACGGCGTGCGTGCCGGCTCGCCCGACGCCTACGCGCTTGCTGCGGTCGATTTCGCGGCCTTGGCCAGGAGCTACGGCCGCGTCGGTGGCCTGGATCGCCTCGCGACCCTGGTGAAGGCGATCCGCGCCGCGCGTCCCGGCCGTACCTTGCTGCTCGACGGCGGCGACACCTGGCAGGGTTCCTATACCTCGTTGAAGAGCGAAGGCGCCGACATGGTCCAGGCCATGAACGCGCTCGGCGTCGACGCCATGACGGCGCACTGGGAATTCACCTATGGCGCCGAGCGGGTCAAGGCGCTGAAGGACCAGCTGAAGTTCCCGTTCCTCGCCGGCAACGTGAAGGATACCGGCTTCGGCGATCCGGTGTTCGATGCCGACACGGTCTTCGAGCGCGGCGGCTTGTCCATCGGTGTCATCGGCCAGGCCTTTCCCTACACGCCGGTGGCCAATCCGCGCTGGATGGTGCCGGAGTGGTCATTCGGCATCGAGGAGGACAAGATCCGCGCCCGCGTCACGGCGTTGCGGGAGAAGAAGGTCGATCTGGTCGTGCTGTTGAGCCATAACGGCTTCGACGTCGATCGCAAGCTGGCGGCACGCGTGCCGGGCATCGACGTGATCCTCACCGGCCACACGCATGACGCACTGCCGCAGCCGGTCGTGGTGGGCAACACCTTGCTGGTGGCGTCCGGCAGTCACGGCAAGTTCCTTGCCCGCCTGGATCTCGACGTGAAGGACCGCCGCGTCGCTGCCTGGCGCTTCAAGCTGATCCCCGTCTTCGCCGACGTCATTGCGCTGGATCCCGACATGGTGGCGCTGGTCGACAAGATCCGTGCGCCGCACGCCGCGATGCTGTCGCAGGTGCTGGCGCGCACCGAGTCGACCTTGTACCGTCGCGGCAATTTCGGCGGCACCATGGATGACCTGATCTGCCAGGCATTGCTGGCCGGCCGCGATGCCGAGATCGCGCTGTCGCCCGGCTTCCGCTGGGGCGCGTCGCTGCCGCCGGGCGCGCCCATCACGGTCGAGGACGTCTACAACCAGACCGCCATCACCTATCCCGCGGCCTACCGCAACGAAATGAAGGGCAGCTTCCTCAAGGAAGTGCTCGAGGATGTCGCCGACAACCTCTTCAATCCCGACCCCTACTACCAGCAGGGCGGCGACATGGTGCGGGTCGGCGGCCTGTCCTACGCCATCGATGTCGGGGCCCCGATGGGCAAGCGCATCAGCGACATGACCTTGCTGAAGACCGGTGACAGGATCGATGCCGACAAGACCTACGTCGTGGCCGGCTGGGCCTCGGTCAACGAGGGCACGCAGGGACCGGCCGTGTACGACGTCGTATCCGGCTATCTGAAGGCCAATCCGACCGTGAAGCTGGATGACAAGCGTCCCGTGCGGGTGATCGGTGCCGACGCACATGGCATGACGGAGTAAACGACATGGCGACCCACGATCGCAACGAGGTCGCGCGGCACGTCGCGGCCATGAGCGCGACGAGCCAGCCCGTCCTGTCCGCCCGCCGCCGTTTGTTGATGGGCGCCGGTGTTGCGGCAGCGTCCGGCGCACTGCTGCATCCCAAGCTGGCGCTGGCCAAGGGCAGCGAGAACCTGCCGCCCAACGTGCCGGACTGGACGCGCAGCCTGGGCACCGGCGTCAACGAGAAGCCCTACGGCGTGCCGTCGTCGTTCGAAAAGAACGTCGTGCGCCGCAACGTCGAATGGCTGACCGCGACCGAGCAGTCGTCGGTGAACTTCACGCCGCTGCCGGAACTCGACGGCATCATCACGCCCAGCGGTCTGTGCTTCGAGCGCCATCACGCCGGCGTGCCGGAGATCGATCCGGCGCAGCATCGCCTGGTGATCCACGGCATGGTCGCGCGGCCGCTGATCTTCACCATGGACGACCTGGTGCGCTTTCCGTCGACCAGCCGCATCCTGTTCCTCGAATGCCCGGCCAACGGCGGCATGGAGTGGAAGGGCGCCCAGATGGATGGCTGCCAGTTCACCCATGGCATGGTGCATTGCTGCGAGTGGACGGGCGTCGCGCTCTCGACCCTGCTGGCAGAAGCCGGCGTGCTGCCCGAGGCGAAGTGGATGCTGGCGGAGGGCGCCGATGGTGCGGCGATGACGCGCTCGATTCCGCTCGCCAAGGCGCTCGACGATTGCATCGTCTGTTATGCGCAGAACGGTGAGCGCATCCGGCCGGAGCAGGGCTATCCCGTGCGCCTGATGGTGCCGGGCTGGGAAGGCAACGTGAACGTGAAGTGGTTGCGCCGGCTGAAGCTGGGCGACCGGCCCTGGCATCATCGCGAGGAGACGTCGAAATACACCGACCTGATGCCGGACGGCAAAGCGCGCCAGTTCACCTTCACCATGGACGCCAACTCGGTGGTGACGGCGCCCTGTCCCGAGAAGCCGCTGAAGTTCGGCAAGGGTTTCTATGAAATCCGCGGCTTGGCCTGGAGCGGCCATGGCCGCATCAAGCGGGTCGACGTGTCGGTCGACGGCGGCAACAACTGGCAGACGGCGGTGCTGCAGGAGCCGGTACTGAGCAAGGCGCTGACACGGTTCCGGCTGCCGTGGACCTGGGACGGCGCGCCGACACTGGTGCAGAGCCGCGCCATCGACGAGACCGGCTACGTGCAGCCCACCATCGAGCAGCTGCGCGCCGCGCGCGGCGTGAACTCGATCTACCATAAGAACGCGCAACAGACCTGGCGTGTGAACCCCGACGGCACGGTGAACAATGTCCAGATCCTCTGAACCCCGGGAGCGCGGGTGTCTCGCCCGCTCGTACGTCGGTGCGACGCGCCGATGCGGGCGAGACGCCCGCGCTCCCAGGACCATGTTCCTTGCCCTCTTGTCCGCTCTCCTGCTCGGCGGCAGCGCCCACGCCCAATCAGCCGCCCCCTACGGCATCGGCCGGCCTGCCACCGCCGAGCAGATCAAAGGCTGGGACATCGACATCCGCGGCGATGACGGCCGCGGCTTGCCGCCGGGCAAGGGCACGGTGAAGCAGGGTGAGGAACTCTATCTGTCGCAATGCGCCAGCTGCCATGGCGAGTTCGGCGAGGGCAACGGCCGCTGGCCCGAACTGATGGGCGGCAAGGGCACGCTGACGTCGGATGATCCGCGCAAGACCGTGGGCAGCTACTGGCCCTATGCGCCGACGCTGTTCGACTACATCCGGCGCACCATGCCGTTCACGGCGCCGCAGTCGCTCAGTGACGACGAGGTCTACGCCATCACTGCCTATATCCTGAACCTCAACGACCTGCTGCCGGCCGACGCGACCCTGGATGCCGCTGGCCTGGTCGCGATCCGCCTGCCCAACCGCGATGGTTTCATCGAAGGCGATCCGCGACCGGACACGGCCAGCCCGGCGGCGCCGTGCATGACCAACTGCCGCAAGGCGCCGCCCAAGGTGACCAGCGACCTCGCCGAACGACTGGGCGTGACACCCAGCCGTAAGCCGAAGGATTGACGGCGTCACCCTTAGCGCGCGTTCTGCCGCCGCATGCTGGCGTAGATGGCCCGCAGATGGGGGCCCAGGGGCGTGCGCTTGACGGTGTCGATCAGGCGGCGCTTGAAGGCGAAGGTGTGATCGTGCGTCCCATAAACGTCGACGTCGCAGCCCATGAAGCGCGCGCTTCGTTCGTAGTAGTACGCGTCCTTGTTTCTGAGCGCCGCGCGGTAGAAAGCCAGGGCGTCGTCAAAAGCCAGATAGAGCTTGTTCGGGGAAATGGCGAAGGGCCGCAGCCGCGATGTGGGGTCCAGCAGGTATTGGGCAGTCCCCGATGAAACGCCCGGCCATGACTGGTTGAAGTAATCGTCCAGAATGACGACGCCACGCGGCGCGAGAGTCGCCTCGAACAACCGCAAATCGTTCTGGACGCATTCCTCGGTGTGGCCGCCGTCGATCGAGGCGAGGCGCACGGGGCCACACATGGCCAGGATGTCGGCGGCGGCCACATCAAGCGATGACTTCTGGACGATCTTCACGTCGGCGTCGGGTGCCCATGCCTGGACGTTCCGCTGAAAGACGGCGCGATCGCCGCGGCCGGACTGGTCGACGTTGAGGTGCTGGTCGTCGAAGACATCGATCGCGAGGACGGTTTCACCGGCGCGCGCCGACAACGCCAGCAAAATGAACAGCTTGCCGTGGTGTACGCCGATCTCGGCTACGGCGCCGGTCTCGCCCGCCTGCGCCTGGATGTCGGTCACCGATCGGATGAACTGTGCGCTGTAGGGAGAAAGCCAGCCGTGGATGCGCCGCAACCCACGCTTGAGATATCGGTCACGATGGGCTGTCATGTGGTCAGGATAGTGTCAGCCGGTCTGGGCGTCACCCTCGATATCGCCGGTCACCAGATCATCATACTGTCGACATGAACGGACTTGGGCGCGCCGCCGACACGCGGTACAGTCGGGCGTTGGGGCAAGTAATGACACAAGGGGGACGTTCCATGGACATCCGTGGTCCGATGGCAGCGCTGGTCACGTGCCTGCTGCCGATGGTTGCGTCGGCGCAGACCGTGGGTCCGTCCGGTCAGGCGATGGCCCAGGCCTGCTACGTCTGCCATGGACCCGACGGCAAGAGCGTCGGGCCGATCGCGCCGCTGGTCGGGTTGCCCAAGGACCACATCGTCCGCCAGATGGCCGAGTTCAAGACGGACCGGCGACCGGGCACGATCATGAACCGCATCGCCAAGGGCTATACCGACGAGCAGATCGTGGCGATCGCCGATTTCATCGCGACCTTGAAGTAGGGGAGGGGATCATGACCACGACACGCCGTTCCCTTCTGAAGACCGTGGGCGCTGCTGCCGGCCTGGGTGTCATCGGCATGCCGGCACTGGCGCAGGGTGCCGCCGGTCGGGTCGTCGTGATCGGTGCCGGCTTCGGCGGCGCCACGACAGCCCGCTACCTGAAGCGCCTGAACGCGGCGCTCGACGTGACCCTGGTCGAGCGCGACGACCGCTTCATCACCTGCCCGTTCTCGAACTACGTCGTGGCGGGTTTCCGCAAGATCGAGGACATCACTCACGGCTTCGACGGACTGACCAAGGCCGGCGTGAAGGTCGTCAAGGGCGAGGCCACCGCGGTCGATACCACCGGCCGTCTGGTGACCCTGCGCGACGGCACCAAGCTTTCCTACGACAAGCTGGTCGTGGCGCCGGGCATCGAGCTGAACTACGCCGGCGTGCCGGGCTACAGCGAAGCGGCGTCCGAGAAGATGCCGCACGCCTGGAAGGCCGGGCCGCAGACCCTGCTGCTGCGACGCCAGCTCGAGGCGATGCCCGACGGCGGCACCTTCATCCTGTGCGCGCCGGGTAATCCGTTCCGCTGTCCGCCGGGGCCCTACGAGCGCGTCAGCGTCGTGGCGTGGTACCTCAAGAACAACAAGCCGAAGTCCAAGATCCTGGTGCTCGACGCCAAGGACGCGTTCTCCAAGCAGGGCCTGTTCCAGGCCGCCTGGGAAAGCGAGTTCCCCGGCATGATCACCTGGATCTCGGGCAAGGACGGCGGCAAGGTCGAGAGCGTCGATCCCACCTCCATGACGGTGAAGTCGGGCTTCGGCAACGAGACGGGCGCCGTCATCAACGTCATCCCGCCGCAGCGTGCCGGGGCCATCGCGCAGACCGCTGGCCTGGTGGCGGAGAACGGCTGGTGTCCGGTCGATCCCACGACCTTCGCATCGGCCAAGGCGCAGAACGTCTACATCGTGGGCGACGCATCGATTGCCGGCGCCATGCCGAAGTCGGGCTCATCCGCCAACGTGCAGGGCAAGGTCGTGGCGGCCGCCATCGTAGCCATTCTCGCCGGCAAGGCGGCCGATGGCCCGGCGCTGCTCAACATCTGCTACAGCCTGGTGACGCCGGACTACGGCATATCGACCACCGACGTCTATCAGGTGAATGCCGACAAGGTCATCGTCACGACGCCCAACTCGGGCGGCGTCAGCGTGAAGACGCCGACGGCGCTGAACGAACGCAAGCTCGAGGCGGAATACACCGTCAACTGGTACAAGAGCATCACTGCGGACACCTGGGGTTAGACAGACCGATCGCGACTGTCGTGCGGCGCGATAGCGGCGCTTCTTCATGGCCTGCATGAAGAAGCGCGCGGCCGTGGCGCCGAAGTGCCCAACATGGTCACCGAGCGTGCACCTGGATTCGTGCTAGGCGATTGCCAACCATGCGGCAGTCCGGCGCCGACGAGCGCGGCCTGTCGATGGGATGAGGGAACGCCGGATGGCTCTGGGGCTTGGCACGGGCACGGCTGACAACGCCGCGGGTTGCCGTCCGCGGTCGCCGGTCGTCGATCGGCTGGCAGGATTGCTTCTGGGCCGTGCCACCTTCGTGCAAGTGCTGCTGATGGCAGGCCTTCCGGTGTTGGTGTGCGTCTGGCTGCTGATCGCGCCCGAGCGCGTGTTCTCGCGCACCATGACAGCCGACCTGCTGTTCAACCTGACCGGCGCGTGGAGCCTGCACAACGGCTTGGTGCCGCATGTCGACTATCATGATCCGGTTGGCGTGCTGAGCCTGTTGCTCACCGAACTGGGCTTCCGCATCGTCGGCCCGCGTCCGCACGCGATGCTGGTGGGCGAACTGATTTTCCTGGCCTTCGCCTTCACGCTGGCCATGGTCGCGGCCAGGAGCCGGTTGCCGTCGCTGGCGGCCGCCATCTTCGTGCTCTACGCAGCGTTGCTGGTCCTGCTGCCCACCAATATCGGCGACCAGCCGCATCTCTATTCCTTCGCGATGTCCTATAACCGGTGGAGCTGGTGCCTGCTCACCACGCTGTGCCTCATCCTGTTCCTGCCGCCGCGCCAGGAACACCAGCGGGCGGCGCATGACGTGTCGAGCGCAATCGTGCTGCTGGCGGCGATGTTCTATCTGAAGATCACGTTCTTCGCGGCGGGCGTGGTCGCGCTGGCGCTGGCGGTCGTGCTGATGCCGCACATCCGCCGTGACATGCGGTGGTGGATCGCGGGCCTGGCGCTGTTGGCCGTGGGCGTGCTGGCACCGTTCAACCACGCCTATCTGTCGGACCTGTGGTACGCCAGCCGTTCCGGCTATGCGCGCCTGCTGATGGGCGATCTGGTCCGCAACTTCCTGGTCAACAAGGCGGAGTACGCCATCTACGTCAGCAGCGTCGCCGTGCTGCTGTGGCTGTGGCGCTGCGGCCGGGCACCCTGGCAAGCCGCAGCCGCGAGCGGGTTCCTGGTCGGCCTGTGCATGCTGGTGGTGTCGCAGAATTCCCTGCAGGTCGGCACTGTGCCCGTGGGCGTCGTGATCCTGATGATGGTGTATATGGCGGCGCGACCCGCCGACCGGGAGGCGGCGTCCGTCACCGCGACGGTGCCGCGGCTGCTGGCAACCCTGGTGCTGCCGGCGATATCGATCGCGGGCATGGTCGCATCGCTGGTGGGCTACTACGCCTGGGCACGCTCGGGCACGGGGTTGTTGACCGTCGGGCAGACGAACCTGCGTGGGCTCGCTGTGCCGGCGGCCGCGATTGATTCCTATCACCTCAGCCTCAATGGCCGCATGACTGTCGGCATGCAGCCCGACAATGCCGAGGCCGTTGACATCGAGGCGCTTCTGGAAGCGGCGTCTCTGTTCGCGGACGGGCGGCATGGGCGGCCGCGTCTGATGATTGCCGACCAGCTCAACCCGCTGCCTTTCATTGTCGGCTTTCCACCGCCGCGCGGCGCCAATCTGTGGTCCTTTCCCGGCGCACCCGATCGTTCGGCCGAGGCGATCTACGGCGACGTCGATTACGTGCTGGTGCCGAAGTTCGTTGTCGTGCACATCGCCAAGCCGGCGGCGCGGGTGGTCTACGACCGTTACCTGGCGGACAATTTCGTCGCTATGCAGGAGACGCGCTATTGGTCGGTGCTGGCCCGCCGCCACCCGCAGATGCCGATGGCGACGGGCATATCAGACCCGTGATCGCTACGCGCCGGCGAGCGCGTCGATCTCGTCGTCGGTCGGGAACCGGCCGGTCTGGTAGCGGGAGTAGGCCAGCTTGCCGTTCACCGTGACGTCGAACTGTCCGGATTTTCCCGGCGCGATGTCGATGTCGCCGATGCCAAGCTGCTCAAGCTTCGCCTTCACACGGAGGGCCTGGGGCTTGTAGCCTCAACCGCCGCAGTAATCGATGCGGACTTTCATGCCTGTCTCCTCTCATCACAGGGACACGCTTGATATAGGGCGCGGGCGAGCTCGCCGCCAGCAGCTAACCCCTCTCCGCCCACGCAGTGGGGGGAGAGGGAGGGGCCCATCGCGATAGCGATGGGAGGGTGAGGTGGGCGTTGAAGACGAACGTCACTTCGTTCGGGAAGCCCGCCTTCGTTCTGACCACCCACCTCACCCTCCCACGCTGCGCGTGGGCCCCTCCCTCTCCCCCCGCTGCGCGGGCGGAGAGGGGACATGCCTGCGGGGTCGTGATGACCGGATCATCCGGTCGCGGGCTTGCGTCGGAACAGCGCGCGGGTACCGCGGCGCATCGCGGTCTGGGCCGCCGGGATCGACCACAGGATCGACAGGATGGTGATGGCGGCCAGCACGGCGCTCACCGGCCGGGTCAGGAACGGCGTGGGATCACCGCCCGAGATCACGAAGCCGCGCGTCAGGTTCTTTTCCAGCAGGTCGCCCAGCACCAGGCCCAGGATCAGCGGCGCCATGGGGAACTTCAGCTCGCGCAGGATGAAGCCGATCAGGCCGAAGATCAGCATGATGTAGATGTCGAAGACGCGGGACGTGATGCTGAAGGCGCCGACGGCGCACAGCACGAAGACGATGGGCATCAGCCGCTCGCGCGGCACCAGCAGCACCCACAGCAAGGGTCGCACCAGCACGAAGCCGAAGAACAGTTTCACCATGTCGGCGATCACCAGCATGGCCACGATCTGGTAGAAGAACTGCGGCGTCTCGACCATCAGCATCGGGCCGGGGTTCAGCCCGTGGATCATCATCGCCGCCATCAGAACGGCGGCGGGCGCCGAGCCGGGCAGGGCGAGCGTCATCACCGGGATGATGGCGCCCGGCACCGACGAGGCCTCGCCGGTCTCCGCCGCCATCAGGCCTTCGACCGATCCTTTGCCGAACTTTTCCTTCTCCTTGCTGGCGCGCTTGGCGGCGGCATAGGACGACCACGCCGCGGCATCCTCGCCCAGGCCGGGCAGGATGCCGATGAAGGTGCCGATGGCGCCGGAGCGGAAGATGGTGCGCCAGTACTTGGTGACGTCGGCGATGCGCGGGATGATCGAATCGATCTTGCTGTAGACCGCCTGGTAGGCCGGCGCGCGCATGGCCAGCAGCACTTCGGCGACGCCGAAGACGCCGACCAGGGCAGGCAGCAGGCCGATGCCGCCGGCGATGTCGGTGTTGCCGTAGGCGAAGCGCTGGAAGTTGTAGTGCGGCTCCTGCCCGACGGTGGCGACCAGCAGGCCGAGGAACCCGGCGATATAGCCCTTGAGCGCATCGCCGCCGGCCAGCGATCCGGCGATGACGACGCCCAGCACCGAGATCCAGAAGAACTCGTAGCTCTGGAAGCTCAGTGCCATCTCGCTGAGCAGCGGTGTCATGGTGGCCACGCACAGCGTGCCGAACAGGGTGCCCAGCCACGAGCCGCTGGTCGAGATGCCCATGGCGCGGCCCGCCATGCCCTGGCGCGCCAGCGGGAAGCCGTCCAGGGTCGAGCAGGCCGAGGCCGGCGTGCCGGGGATGTTGAGCAGGATGGCGCTGCGGCTGCCGCCGTAGATGGCGCCGACATAGACGCACACCAGCACCATGATCGCCTCGGTGTGCGGCATGCTGAACGTCAGCGTCGTCATCAGCGCCACGCCCATGGTGGCGGTGAGCCCGGGCAGGGCGCCGATCACGATGCCCACGAACATCGCCCAGAAGACGTTCACCAGGACCGACGGAGTCATGAACGTGCCGAAGGCGGCACCGAACTGGGACAGGCTGTCGAACATGCGCCGGCTCTCAGGGAAGGCGGACGTAGAAGATGCGCTCGAACACCAGGGTCACGGCGATGCCGGTGCCCAGGCCGATGGCAGCGGCGATGGCCAGCGGCCGCAGGCGTTGCGGCCATGTCTGCTCGCTGCGCCATTCGAAGAGGGTGATGAACAGGAAGATGAAAAGCGCCGATGACGCCCAGAACGGCATGTGGCCCAGCAGCACGAACACGAAGAACAGGCCCAGCGCCGCCGACAGCGCCAGCCGTACGTTGCTGTAGCCCTCGCGCGCGGGCGGCACGCCGCCGCCGCCGTCGGGCTGCAGCGCGCCGCGCCGGATCGATCGCCCGACCAGCCACAGGGCCAGCAGCGCGATCACCGTCCCGTAGAACGCCGGCACCAGGCCGGGCGCGGTGTAGATCTCGCCCTTCTGGTCGGCGTAGGTCGGCATCCGCCACGCTAGGTACAGGATCGTCAGCCCGAACAGCGCAAAGAACGCACCGGTCAGCAGATCGGTGCGCGGGCGCAGCGGCTGTTCGTGCGGCAGGAGGGGATCGGGTGATGACATCGGCGTTCGACCAGCCGTCATGCCGAGCGAAGCGAGGAATCGCCTGCGACGGGAGGCTCCACGTCCACGAGATGTCTCGCTGCTCTCGACATGACGGACTGAACCATCCTCATTGCAGGCGCGGGATGCCCAGCGTTTCGGGCGACACCTTGGCTTTGCCGGCGTCGAAGTACAGCCATACGGTCTGGCGCATCATGGTCGAGGCGCCGTCCCAGGCCTTCTCGCCGTACAGCGGGTCGAACAGGGCGCTGCGCGAGGCGGCGTACTTCTTGAGCGCCTCGGAGTTGGCGATCTTGTTCTGCCAGACCATCTCCATGGTCTTGATCACCGGCTCGGGCGTGCCCTTGTGCGCCCAGATGCCGAAGTAGTTCAGCGGCGCCGGCATCTTGGGCAGCCACTTGGTGGTGGGCTGCAGCTCGCCATAGCCCTCCAGAGTCACCGGCCGGTCAGCCAGCACCGCCAGCGGCACCAAGCGCTTGCCCTTGATGTGCTCGGTCATCTCGACCAGCAGCTGGGCCACGGCCTGGGTTTCGCCGGCGACCGTGGCCAGCACCGCCGGATTGCCGCCATCGTACGTCACGTGCCGGTACTCGACCTTGGCGTTGGCCTTGATCGACTCCATGAGGTTGTGGCCGGCCGATGACAGGCCGGCGGTCGCCACCGGCGTCGTCGGCTTGGCCTTCAAGGTCTCGAGGAACTGGCCGAAATCCTTGAACGGCGCGCCGGGATGCGCCGACAGCGCGGTCAGGTTGGCGACGGCGAAGAACATGTGCCAGTCGCGCATCTGGGTATCGAGCAGGCCCAGCACCTTGTAGCCGCCGATATCGACAGCCGCGCCGGCGGCCCAGGTGTAGCCGTCTTTCGGCGCCTCCAGGGCGTTCTTGGTGCCGATCGAGCCCGAGGCACCGGGCTGGTTGACGACAATGAACTTCTGCTTCAGCTCCGCCTCGAGTTCGGCGGCGACGATGCGTGCCATCTGGTCGGTCGAGCCGCCGGCCGCCCACGGCACGATGATGGTGACCGGCCGGTCGGGTTTCCACGGATAGTCCTGTGCGGCAGCGGTGCCCGCGATCAGGCCCAGCGCCAGGCCGGCGGCGGCCAGAAGTCGTCTCATTGTCGCCTCCCGTTGTCTTATGGTGTCCGAAGTAACGAACTGGTTACTTATCGGCATAGACTGAGCGACGTTGCCGGCCATCGTCAAGCCCGGAGGCCGTCAGGCCGAGGCCTGCGTTCCCGTCAGGGTCCGGAACACCTCCAGCGACAGCTGGCCGAAATCGGCCGAGGCGCGCACCTCGACGGTGCGCGGTCGCGGCAGGTCGACCGTGCGCACGGCAGCGATGCGGCCGGGCCGCGGCGTCATCACCACGATGCGGTCGGACAGGAACACCGCCTCCGAGATCGAGTGGGTGACGAACAGGACGGTCTTGCGCGCCGCATTGCCGGTCTCGCCCCAGATGCGCAGCAGTTCCAGGTTCATCTCGTCGCGCGTCATGGCATCGAGCGCGCCGAACGGCTCGTCCATCAGCAGCAGCGGCGGGTCCAGCAGCAGGGCGCGGCACAGCGAGGCGCGCTGCTGCATGCCGCCCGACAACTCGCGCGGCCGCTTGTCGGCGAAGTCGCCCAGGCCGACCGTATCGAGCAGGTGCCGGGCGCGCTCGCGATAGCGCCGCGGATCCTTGCCGGCCAGTTCGGCCGGCAGCAGCACGTTGTCGAGGATCGAGCGCCACTTCAGCAGGATCGGCGCCTGGAACACCATGCCGACGTCGGCGATGGGACGGGTCACTGGCCGGCCCGCGACCATCGCCTTGCCGCGGCTGGCCGGGCGCAGGCCGGAGATGATGCGCAGCAGGGTCGACTTGCCGCAGCCGCTGGGCCCGACCAGCGAGACGAACTCGCCGCTGCCGACCTTGAGGTTGATGTCATCAAGCGCCTGGACCGGGCCGCTGTCGGCGACATAGGTCATGCCCAGCCCGTCGAGGTCGATCAGTTCGTCACTCACGTTGGTCCCTCGTTCCCTCCCCCACGCCGTGGGGTCAGGTGGAAGCGAAGCTTCCACCGGGGGTGGCCGAAGGCCGGAGGGGGAGCCGACGTGGTCTCTGTTATCGAGATCACCACGGCTCCCCTCCGCCCCTTCGGGGCACCTCCCCACTGCGTGGGGAGGAAAAACATCTACCGTCCGGCCGGCATCTCGACCTTGGTGAAGAACTCGGTGGTGAATGTCGCCTTGCAGTCGACCTTCTTGGGCAGGCCCATGTAGGTGTTCACCAGCTCGACCGAGTCGCACATCTTCTTCTCGTCGATCCAGCCGATGCCGTTCTTGGCGTAGCGCTCGGTCTTCATCAGCGACAGCCCGATCATCATGTTGGGCTCGATCACCGACAGGTCGACTTCGGGCACGCGCTTCTTGAGGATGGCCAGCGCCGCCTTGGGATCGGCCATCACGTCGCGCCAGCCCATGTACGAGGCTTCGAGAAACGCCTTCAGCGCCTTGCCGCGCTCCTTCATGGTCTTGTCGCTGGCCATGATCGACATGCTGTACATGTCGAAGCCGAAATCGGCCCACGACAGCATCACCACGTTGCCGGCGCCCATTGCCTTCTCATAGAGCGGCAGGCCGGTGCTGTAGTCGCCCACCGTGTCGACGCGCTTCTCGGCCAATGCCGCGATCTTGGCCGCCGGCTCGATGTTCACCCAGCTCACCTTGCTGGCGTCGATGCCGTGCAGCTTGGCAAAGGCCGGGAAGACCTGGCGCTGGCTGTCGCCCGGCGGTGCCGCCGCCGTCTTGCCCTCGAGGTCCTTGGGCTTCGTGATCGCCGCGCTCTTGGCGCTGAAGAAGTTCAGCGGCGTCTTGTCGAACACCATGCCGACATCCTTGATCGTCGTGCCGCGCGCGATCGAGGCGATCACCACGGCGGCGTCGGCGAGACCGGCATCGGCGCGGCCGGAATCGACCTTGGCGATCGAGTCTCCCGAGCCCTTGGAGTTCTCCAGGGTGACATCCAGTCCCTTGGCCTTGTAGTAGCCCTTCTCCAGCGCCACCCAGTAGGCCGCGTGGTCGCCGACGGCGAACCAGTTCAGCGCGAAGGTGAACTTCTCCAGCGGCTGTGCCGTCGCCGGCGCCGCGACGGCGAGGCTTATGGCAACGGCACCGGCCGTGCGTGCGATCCATCCCATGGCAGTCTCCTTATTTTCAAATGGTGTCATCCCGAGCGCAGCGAAGGGTCCCCTGAAAACGGAGACACCTGTTGCGCGAGATCCCTCGCTGCGCTCGGTATGACGTGGTTTCATTGCGTTGTTTCGGCCCACGGCGCGGCCCAGCGGGCGACGGCGACGACGGCGCCGTAGAGCGCCAGCCCGACGATCGACACCCAGACCAGCGCGCCGAAGGCCAGCGGCGTGTTCATGCTGCTTTGCGTGGTGATGATGACGTAGCCCAGCCCCTTCTGCGAGGCGACGAACTCGCCGACGATGGCGCCGACCACCGCCGATGTCGCCGTGATCTTGAGCGCGCTCAGGATGTAGGGCAGCGCGTTGGGCAGCCGGATCTTGGCGAAGATCTTCCATTTCGGCGCCGAAAAGACGCGGCCCAGGTCGAGCATTTCGGGATCGACCTGCGACAGGCCAACCGCGGTGTTGATGACCACCGGGAAGAAGCCAATCAGCGCGCCGATCAGCATGTTGGGCACGATGCCGTAGCCCAGCCACAGCAGGAACAGCGGCGCCACCGCCACCTTCGGCAAGGTGTTCACGAACACCAGGAATGGCACCAGGGCGCTGGCCAGCCGCGGTGACCAGGCGATGGCCACGCCCAGCGCCACGCCGATGCCGCCAGCCAGTACGAACGCGCCGATGATCTCGACCGTCGTCACCCACAGATGCGGCCACCATTGGGTCTCGGGTTCGATGAAGGCGCGCAGCACAGCCATCGGGCTGGGCAGGATGTATTCGCGGATGTTGAGCACGCTGACGGCCAGCTGCCACACGACGATCAGGCCGACGAACAGCGCCATCGCCGGCCAGTTGTCCTGCAGCCACCGCGAGACCTTGTTGCCCACCGATATCACTCCGAACACGGCGAGGGATCTTTCATCGCTTCCCCCTTTGGCGTAGAGTCGTTAAGTAACGGTTTGGTTACTTGCGCCAGACTGACGATAACACCGACGTCCGTCAAGAGAGACACCGATGCGCCTGTCGCTGTGCAATGAGGTGATCCGCGAACTGCCGTTCGAGCGGCAGTGCGCGCTGGCGGCGGCGTTGGGCTATGCCGGCCTCGAGGTTGCGCCCTTCACCTTGGGCGAAGCGGCGTGGACGGCGTCAGCGTCCGAACGCGCGGCATGGCGTCGTGCGCTCAGCGATGCCGGCGTGGTGGTGAGCGGCCTGCACTGGCTGCTGGTCAGTCCGCCCGGCCTGTCGATCACGTCGGCCGACAAGCCGACCTGGGATCGCACGGTCGACGTGCTGCGCCGCCTGATCGATCTCTGCGCCGAGCTGGGCGGCGCCTACCTCGTGCACGGCTCGCCGGCGCAGCGCCGTGTCGGTGACCAGGCCGATCCGGCGGCGGCTGCGGCGCGCGGCGAGGCGGCGTGGGCCGCCATCGCCGATGATGCGCGAAAGGCGGGCGTGATCTACTGCATCGAGCCGCTGGCCCAGCCGGAGGCCGATTTCGTCAACACGCTGGCGCAGGCGAGCGCGATCGTGCAGCGCATCGGCAATCCGGCGTTGCGCACCATGATCGACACCTGCGCCGCCAGCCTGATGGAGCCCGAGCCGGTGGCCGACGCGTTGCGGCGCTGGCTGCCCACCGGGCAGATGGCGCACATCCAGCTCAACGACCGCAACCGCCGCGGCCCCGGCCAGGGCGACGACCGCTTCGCGCCGGTGCTGCAGGCGCTGCAGGACGGCGGCTACGACGGCTGGGTGGCGATGGAGCCGTTCGACTATCATCCCGACGGTCCGACCTGCGCCGCCCGCGCGATCGGCTACGTCAAGGGCATCCTGGAGACGTTGGCATGAGCGTCATCTGTCATCCCGAGCGCAGCGAGGGATCCAGGCGCAATTCTGGATCCCTCGCTGCGCTCGGGATGACAGGGGACGCCTGGAAAAGAGTGATTGGACCATGAACAACATCCCCCAGCTGCGCCTTGAGGCGGTCGAGCGCTACGAACGCGATGTGACTCTGCGCCTGCCGTTCCGCTTCGGCGTGATCACCGTCACGCACTCGACCCAGGCGGTGATCCGCGCCACCATCGCGTTGCCCGACGGGCGCACGGCGACCGGCATCGCGGCCGAAACGCTGGCGGCCAAGTGGTTCGACAAGAACCTGGCCTACAGCGACGCCCAGAACCTCGACCAGCTGCGCCAGGCGCTCGACATCGCCATCGACCTCTACCGCGCCCGCGGCTGGAGCACCGCGTTCGGCCTCTACGCTGATAGCTACCGCGAGCAGCTGATGCGCGGTGCCGCGCTTGACCTCGTGCCGCTGGTGGCATCGTATGGTCCGGCATTGCTCGACCGCGCCATCCTCGATGCGCTGGGCCGCGCCGGCGGCTGGTCGTTTGCCGACATGATCCGGCGCAACGTGCCGGGCATCCGCGCCACCGACCTGACGCCGGATCTGGCCGACACCGACCTCGATACCTTCCTTGCCGGCCTCAGGCCGGGTGCCGCCATCGACGTGCGCCACACCGTGGGCCTGGTCGATCCCATCGTCGCGGCCGACCAGAAGCCCGGCGAGCGCGTCGATGACGGCCTGCCCGAGACCCTGGAAGAGGTCGTGCGCCACTACCGTGGCCGCTACTACAAGCTCAAGGTCGGCGGCGACATCGCGGCCGATCTCGATCGCCTGTCGCGCATCGCCGCCGTGCTCGACCGAGATGCCGGCGACTATCGCGCCACGCTCGACGGCAACGAGCAGTATGACGATGTCGAGGGCATTGCCGCGCTGTGGCGGCGCATGGAAGAAACGCCTGATTTGAGCAGCCTGGTCGCGCGCATCCTGTTCATCGAGCAGCCGATCAAGCGCGCCGTGGCGCTGTCCAGATCCGTCGAGTCGCTGGCCCAGCGCAAGGCGCTGATCGTCGACGAGTCGGACGGCGAGCTGGGCACGTTCCCCGCCGCGCGGGCGCTGGGCTATGCCGGCGTCTCGAGCAAGAACTGCAAGGGCTTCTACAAGTCGATCCTCAATGCCGCGCGCGTGGCGCGGCTCAACAAGGCGGCTGGCGCGGCGCGCTATTTCATGTCGGCCGAGGATCTCACGACACTGGCCGGCATCTCCGTGCAGCAGGACCTGGCGCTGGTGTCGCTGCTGGGCCTGACCCATGTCGAGCGCAACGGGCATCATTTCATCGACGGCATGTCGTTCGCGCCCGACGCCGAGCAGGCGTCGTTTGCCGCCGCGCACCCCGATCTCTACGACCGCAGCGGCGGCGCGGCCCGCCTGCGCATCACCGGCGGCACCTTGCAGCTGGGCTCGCTCGCCTGTCCTGGCTTCGCCGTCGGCGGCGACACCGACATCGCCGCCCTGCGCCCGATGCCCGCCGCCCCGAAGGCGCGCCTCGTACCTGGGAGCGCGGGCGTCCCGCCCGCTCATGAGCGGGCCGGAGGCCCGCGCTCCCAGGAACCAACAGACATCAAAGGTAAGTCATGACCACCGCCCAGACCCTGCCCACGCGCTTCGCCGATGTTGCGGCAGTGGAAGATTTCATGACCGAGCCGACGCCGGCACTGGTGGCCGATCTCGCCCGGGCGCCGGGTGACATCATGGTGCTGGGCGTCGGCGGCAAGATGGGCCCGACCTTGGCGCGCCTGGCCAAGCGCGCCGCGCCGGACCGCCGCGTGATCGGCGTCGCGCGCTTCAGCGAGGCAGGCCTGCGCGAGGGCCTGCAGGCGCACGGCATCGAGACCGTCGCCTGCAACCTGCTCGACCGCGCCGCCGTCGCCGCGCTGCCGAAGGTGCCCAACATCGTGTTCATGGCCGGCCACAAGTTCGGCGCCACCGGCAACGAGCCGCTGACCTGGGCGATGAACGTGCTGGTGCCGGCGTTGGTGGCCGAGACCTTCACCACGTCGCGCATCGTCGCCTTCTCCACCGGCTGCGTTTATCCCTTCGTCGACGTCGAGGGCGGCGGTGCGACGGAGGACGTGCCGCCGGTGCCGCCGTCGGGCGACTATGCCTGGTCCTGTGTCGGCCGCGAGCACATGTTCCAGCATGCCTCGCGGGCGCACGGCACGCCGGGCCGCCTGATCCGGCTGAACTACGCCATCGACATGCGCTACGGCGTGCTGCATGACATCGCCCGCAAAGTGCAGGGCGGCGAGGACATCGACATCACCATGGGCCACGTCAACGTGATCTGGCAGGGCGACGCCAACAGCATGGTGTTGCGCGCCCTGGCGCACACCACGGCACCGACCTCGCCGCTCAACGTCACCGGCCCCGAGACGCTCAGCGTACGCTGGCTCGCCACCGAGTTCGGTCGCCGTCTGGGCAAGTCGCCGCGGCTGGTCGGCAGCGAGGCGCCGACCGGCTGGATCAACAACGCCCGGCGCATGGTGGCCGAGCTCGGCGCGCCGCGTGTGCCGATCGGCACGATGATCGACTGGACCGCCGACTGGCTCACCCGCGCCATGCCGACCCTGGACAAGCCGACCCACTACGAGGTCCGCGATGGGAAATATTGATCTTCCTTCCCACGCAGTGGAGGGGCGCCCCTTCAGGCGCCGCCCCCGACTGCGTTGAGGGAGGGAACGTTGACCCTCACCGAGCGCGACCTGCGGCCCGCGGACGCCGAGGCGGCGTGGCCGCTGTCGATCGAGGCGGGCTGGAACCAGAATGTCATCGACTGGCGCTTCATGCTGGGTCACGGCCGCGCCATCGGCGTCGCCGACGACGACGGAAGCTGGGTGGCGAGCGCGCTGGCCTTGCCGCTGGGGCCTGACCTGTCGTGGCTGAGCATGGTGCTGGTGACGCAGAAGCGGCGCCGGCTCGGCCTGGGCACGCGGCTGCTGCGCCGCTGCCTGGAGCACGTCGAGGCGCAGGGCGCCGCCGCCGGCCTCGACGCCACCGAACTCGGCCGGCCGGTCTACCTGCCGCTGGGCTTTCGCGATCTCTACCGCATCTCGCGCTGGCACATCGCGCAGGCCGGCGCTGCCTTACCGCCGCCGTCGGGCGTGCGCCTGCGGCCGATGACCGAGGCCGACGACGCGCGCGTCGCCGCCTTCGACACCACGCACAGCGTCATGCAGCGCGGTTACATTCTGGCGCATCTGCGCGGGCGGCGTCCCGATCTCGCCTGGCTCGCCGAGCGCGCCGATGGCGGTGTCGCGGGTTACGTCGTGGGCCGCGAGGGCCGGACCGCCACCTCGATCGGCCCCGTGGTGGCCGCCGACGCGACGATCGGCCTGGCGCTCGCCAGCCGGGCCCTGGCCGCCGCACCCGGCCCGTTCCTGATGGATGTGCCCGACAGCCACGCCGCCGTCGCGGATTTCCTGCGCGCCTGCGGTGCCACGTCGCCGCGCTATTTCATCCGCATGCTGAAGGGCGATCTGCCCGGCTTGGAGAACGACGGCGCCATCATCGCGCTCGCCGGTGCGGAGCTCGCATGACGCTCGCCAAACGCCAGCGCCCCGCCGCGGCCAAGCGCCCCAACCGCAAGCGCAAGATCGCCGATGGCAACGGCAATGCCCGCACGCGCGATCCCGAGCGCACCAAGGCGCGCATCCTGGAGGCGGCGACCGGGGAATTCTCCCAGCGCGGCCTGGGCGGCGCCCGCGTCGATGCCATTGCGCGGCGCGCCGGCGCCAACAAGCGCATGCTCTATCATTACTTCGGCAACAAGGAGGGCCTGTTCCTGGCGGTGATGGAGAACACCTACGCCCACATCCGCACCCAGGAAGAGGCGTTGCACCTCGATGACCTGCAACCGGTGCAGGCCATGCGCCGCCTGATGCATTTCACCTTCCGCTACTTCCTGGCCAACCCGCATTTCATCGTGCTGCTCAACAGCGAGAACCTGCACCGGGCGCGGCACATCCGCCGCTCGCCGCGGGTGAAGGCGATCAACAGCCCATTGATCGAAGCCCTGGGCCGCGTGCTGCGCCGCGGCCGCGCGAGCGGCCTGTTCCGCGCCGGCGTCGATCCGATGCAGCTCTACATGTCGATCGCCGGCGTCTGCTACTTCTACTTCTCCAACATCCACACGCTGTCGACCATCTTCGACCGCGACCTGCTGGCGACGCCGGCGCTGGCGCAGCGCGAACGCCACGTCGTCGACGTCATCCTGGGTTACCTGCGCGCCTAGCGGCAAGGCGGCGAGCAGGCGAGCAGGTACGTCGGCGCCGTTACGCGACGCGCGATTGCATCTGCTTGGCCTCCAGCCGGCGCGTCGCTCGCTCGGAAACCCCGATATAGGGCCCCCAGGGACCGACGCCGGGCGTCGGCAGAATATCCCTCACCCCGGGCATCTCGCTGAGATGCTCGAGTTCGTCGAGCCTGGTCATGGTGAAGTGTCCCACGACCCCGTCATCCTTCAGGCCCATGCTGCGCTGGAACGATTTTACGCCCTCCTTGAACTCCGCGTCGTATACCGGACTGAGGGGAAACAGCCGCTTCAAATGACCCCACCCGTACAGCGAGATTTTCAGCTTTTCGACGGACGGGTGGCGTTCGGGCAGGCGCATCGGCGGCGCGTTGCTGGCGGCAAGCTCAAGGCGCTTGTCGCCGCGGAACACGATCGATTTCAGTTTCATGGTGCCTCCTGCGAATGGGCTGAAGCGGTAGACACCTGCCGGTTTCGCTTATTCCACGCCCTGGAAGCGCGCACCGAAACCTGGGAAGCTGCATGTCTGTGATAGGGGTCAACCGCAGGGGAGGCCGACATGCGTGCTTACAGGTTGGCGGTGCGGCTGTCGGCGGCGCTCGCCGCGCTCGCGATTGTCGCGTCAGGTGCCGCAGCGCGGACCGTCGATCGGCTCTACGTCATGGATTGCGGCCATAACGCCGCGTCAGACCAGTCGCGCTGGTCGCCCGGCGTCAATGTCGGCAAGCCGATCGAGCTCTCCGACAATTGCTACCTGATCCGCCATGGCAATGAGTGGCTGCTGTGGGACACCGGCTATCCCGACTCCGTCGCGGCCGGGCCGGTGACGACGCCGGTCGGCACCGCGACGCGGGCCAAGACCCTGGTGGCGCAACTTGCCGAGGTCGGCGTGAAGCCGTCCGACATCCGTTTCGTCGCCGTCTCGCACACGCATGGCGATCACGTCGGCAACGTCGACCTGTTCGAGCAGTCGACGCTCCTGATCCAGAAGGCCGAGTTCGACTGGGCCTTCGCGCCCGACAAGAGACCGCCGTTCAAGGCCGACCGGCCGCTGCGCAAGCTGGAGGGTGACCTCGATGTGTTCGGCGACGGCAGCGTTGTCGTCATCGCGACGCCGGGGCACACGCCCGGACACCAGTCGCTGCTGGTGCATCTGGCCAAGACCGGCTGGGTGGTGCTGAGCGGCGATGCCGCGCACTTCAAGGACAACTGGGACCACCGCCGCGTGGCCTCGATGAACACCAGCGCCGAGCAGACCCAGGCGTCCTACAAGCGCATCGCCGACCTGCTGGCGGAAAAGAAGGCACAGCTCTGGATCAACCACGACAAGCCGCAGAGCCTGAGCCAGAAACGCTCACCCCAGTTCTACGACTGATCCCCCTGGGCGTGCGGGCGTCCGTGTCACGGGATCACGTGTGCTCGAGAATGTTCAGCAGCTTGCCGAACGGATCGCGCACGTAGAACCGGCGCACGCCCCACGGCTCGTCGGCCGGCCCGTATTCGATGGCGATGTTCGCCTGCCGCATGCGCGCCAGCGCCGCGTCGAGATCGTCGACCTCGATCGACAGATCAGGCACGGGCGTGCCCGATCCACCCTCGGTCGCGACGCTGATCTGCACGCTCATCGTCTGGCGTGATCCATACGTGGCGATCCAGCCGTGGTCCATCATCAGGTCCAGGCCCAGCACGTCCTGATAGAAGCGGCGCGCCGCGGTGATGTCTTGCGCCGCGACATTGGCGACGATCCGTTTGACGTTCATACGCGACCTCTGTCGCGCGGCGAATGCCGCGCCGAGGCGAGCCTATAGCACGAGCCCGGCCAGAACCTACTGGCAGGACACGCCTTGCCGGGTCTCGATGCAGCAACGGTCCTTGCCTTCCGGCACGTAGCCGGCGACCGAGCCGCGGCGGGTCGTGAACCGGCATTGGCCCACGGGCCGATAGGTCGTGCCGCGGCGATCGTAGTCGTGCCGCTGCGAGCGATAGGTGGGCTCGTCGCGCCGGTCGACGCGACCGTCGTGGTTGCGGTCCTTCCAGCGCCAATAATCGCGGTCCTGGTGCCGCCAATCCTCGGCGCTGGCCGGAGCGGGAATGATGGCCGTCGCGGTGACGGCCGCGATCAGCGCAGCGATGAGCGTGCGGGTCATGATGGCCTCGCTTGTAATCAGGTAGCCATCAGGATTACGCACGGGCCGGCAGGCGGTTCCGGTGCCGCCTGCGGCGGCCTAGTGGCGGCGGCTGCCCACGCTGCGCTCGGGCAGGCTGTAGCCGGCGGCCTTCAGCAGCTTCTCCAGGTGCACGATGGCCTCGGCGGCGCGGGCGTTGCTGCAGCTGTTGAGCGCGGTGTTGGTGTCCATGCTGTTGCTGGTGTTGGCCGAGCGGCCGTAGCGCTCCTGCAGGCTCGCCAGCTTCTTGCAATAGGCCGCATCGTCGGACTCGACGGTGTGCTGCTGCGCCATCGCCGGCGTCGCGGCGATGGCGGCCAGTGTGAGCAGGCTGGCCAGGGTTGTCGCCAAACGGTGCATGATCGTTCTCCTCGGTTCAGGGTGCCGCGCGCAGCGGTCACCGCATGACACCGAGACGATCCAGGTCGCCCGAAGACGACGGTGGCGGAATCTTTTTTTGCCACCGAATCCTTGTGGTGGTCGCGAACGTCCTCGTCAGGACGCCTGTGGCACCGGCTGACCCGGCCGCGCCGCGGCAGTCGCTGGCGGCTTGAACGTCAGCGCGATGGCCACGGCACAGAGACCGAAGATCAGGGAGCCGATGTAGAGCCAGTTGTAGCCGGCGAACGTATCGAACACCCAGCCGCCGGCCCACGGGCCCAGCGCCATGCCCATGGCCGAGATCATGGAGACCGCGCCGAACACCGTGCCCATGATGCGGGCGCCGAAATAGGTGCGCACCAGCACGGCGTAGAGCGGCATGACGCTGCCATAGGCGATGCCGAACAGCAGCGACAGCGCATAGAAGGCACCCAGCTCGGAGACCACGAGATAGAGCGACACCGCGACCGCCTGCAGCGCCAGGCCGATCACGATGGTGGGCTTGGCGCCGATGCGGTCGGCGATCAGCCCGCCGCCGAGGCGGCCGGCGAGGCCCGCCAGTCCCGCCGTGCTCAGCACCGTGGTGGCCGCCATCGCCGACACGCCGCAGCTCATGGCATAGCTCACCATGTGGAAGATCGGGCCGGAGTGCGTGGCGCAGCAAGCGAAGAAGGTGAGCGCGATGATGGCGAACTGCGGCGTGCGCAGGGCCTGCGCCACGGTCATGCCGGGGTCGTCTGAAGCGGCGCCGGATGCGCCGTTGACACCCGGCGCGCTCGGCGCCGGCCGCAGCAGGAACGCGGCGGGCAGGATCACCGCCGCGACGACGACGGCCAGCACCAGCATGGCCAGCCGCCAGTCGTGGTTGGTGATGATCCAGCGCGCCAGCGGCGCCACGGTCATCGACCCCATGCCCATGCCGGCCGATACCAGTGCCGCCGCAAGATTGCGGCGGTGCTCGATCCAGGCCATGGCCAGCGCCGTCATCGGCGCGAAGAAGGCGCCGGCCGCCGCGCCCACCAGCATGCCGAACAGCACCTGGAAGGCGAGCAGCGACGTGGTCTGGCTGGCCAGCGCCAGGCCGATCGCCAGCAGCGTGCCGCCCAGCAGCACCACGGTGCGCGCGCCGTAGCGGTCCGACAGCGCACCCCAGCCGAACGACGCCACGCCCATGCACAGGAAATTCAGTGTCGCCGCCGCCGAGGTGCCGCTGCGCGACCAGCCGGTCGCCTCGGTGATCGGATTCAGGAAGACCGCGAGCGAGAACATCGCGCCGAAACCGATGCAGCTCACCACCATGCCGACACCGACGATCACCCAGCCGTACGAGACTTTCATGGTCGCTCCCGGCCGCGCAGCCCGTCCCGGCTGCTGCGGCATGTCGCGATAGTGGCGGGTTGGGCCGCATTATCCAACGCTCAATCGGCATGCCAGCTCCGCAACTGGCTTCCTGGGAGCGCGGGCGTCCCGCCCGCTCATGTCCTGACGCCGTGCGCACAGCGACAGTAAGGCGTTCGCCGGAGAATGCGGGCGAGACGCCCGCGCTCCCGGGAGGACCGGGCGCCTGGAGGCTGGTGTTGTTCCGGGCTGGCTAACGCACCACTCCCAAATGGGAGTATCGCGGGCCAGGTCACGCGCGCACCCTTGCGGCGTCATCGAGCGTCAATCTGCGCGCAGTGGCCGTCGCGCGGTGGGGGCACGCCATGATCTTCCTGCGCGAGCACTGGTTCGAGGCGGCGTCCGACATCCAGGCGCGGCTGGGTCCCATCGTCGTGCGGGCGGACGGCATCAAGAATGAGCGCAAGGCCCGGCAATACATCGCGTCGGTGCTCGGCATCCTGCGCGCCCTCGAGGGCGCGACCCGCACCGGCAACGCCGTGATCACCATGATCCGTTTTCACAACAAGCCGGTGCTGATCTTCCCCTATGACGGCCAGGGCGGGCCCTGCAATGCCTGGGCGAAGCGCGACTGGGGCCTGTTCACCGGCACCGTATCGTTCACGCCTTTCGTCGGTGGCGGCTGCCGGGGTCCTCGGGGGACCTACCCGGTCGCCAAGCTGCCGCACGAACTGCTGGTCCATGAGCTCACCCATATCGTGCGCGCGGTGTCGGGCAACTGGATGAAGGTGGGCGAGGAGGACGAGGAGGAACTCGCCAACATGGTCGCGAACATCTTTTCGGTCGAGATCAACCGCCGCCCGCGGCTCGACTACATTCACGACGATGCCGAGGTGACCGGTGATCTCGCCGTCTTCTCGCGCGAGTACCACGACGAGCACTTCGAGATGATCGAGGCCTTCTGTCGCCAGAACAAGCACTTTGCCATCAAGCTGGCGCGCGTGAAGACCGCCTTCAATCCGCTGTTGCAGTACATGAACGCAACGCGCCCGCCGGAATGGTCGGGCCGTTGAGTACGGCCGGTGAAGTTGTATCAGCCGGAGGTCGTCATCGATGTCTGCGGGACAGTGTAGCATTCGATGTCGAGATCGACGCCAAGCTCAACCAGCCGTGCCAGCATGTGGTGCGGCAGGCTGTCACCGAAGTATCCCTTGTCACCCAGGAATTGCACAATGACGTGGATCTGCCCGCCGGTGGATCGCAAATGCTCAAGAAACACTTTGTGAGATTCCAGGCCGTCGATCAGTGTCTCGATCTGGTTGACGAAGTGCTGGCCCGTCGTCTGGTAGTCCCAAGCGTGGCGCCAGCGTGAATCTCGATAGGTCCCGGGCAAAGGAGTTCCGTTCGGAGTCTTGCGGGGATCTCCTGCGCGTTGTCGCGAGCGACCCTCCAGCTTCAGGGCTGTGTCGATCTGTGCCGGATCGATGGTTGGATGAATGACGAGTAATGGACGCTGAAGCGCTGAGGCGCGCGCTCATCGTCATCCTGTATGGTCACCACCATGCGGTGACTCTAACACGGATGTTATCCGCGGATCTCCAAGCTGATCACGATCTTGTGCGCCCGTGGCGTCATCCGATGGGTGCGGGCACCCGTATTCGGGACTGCACGGCGCGAACGGCTGCGCCGGTGCCGCACAATCGAGGAGTCATCATTGATGTTGATCAAGAACGCATTTCTGGCGTCCACGGCGCTCGCCGTCGCGCTGGCCTGTACCGCCATCGTTCCCTCGGGCGCGGTGGCGCAGGAGAAGACGGTGATGGTGGGTGGCGCGGCGATGTATCCGTCGAAGGACATCATCGACAACGCCGTGAACTCGAAGGATCACACCACGCTGGTTGCTGCCGTCAAGGCGGCGGGCCTGGTCGAGACGCTCAAGGGGCCCGGCCCGTTCACGGTCTTCGCGCCGGTCAACGCGGCGTTTGCGGCCCTGCCGCCGGGCACCGTCGACACCTTGCTCAAGCCGGAGAACAAGGCCCAGCTCACCAAGATCCTGACCTATCACGTCGTGGCGGCGAAGGTGGATGCCGCGGCGCTGATGGGCATGATCACCAAGGATGGCGGCAAGCACACCATCAAGACCGTCGCCGGCGATACGCTGACGGCCAGTGTCCAGGGCGGCAAGGTCGTGCTGACCGATGCCAAGGGCGGCATGTCGACCGTCACGCAGGCCGACGTCTTCCAGAAGAACGGCGTGATCCACGTCGTCGACAAGGTGCTGCTGCCATAAGGGCGCTTGATCGACGCACCGCAAGGTCCTGAACGAAGCGAGGGACCCCGCAGCGCACGGATCGCACGCGATGGTGCGCGTGCGTTCTGCCGGAAAGATCAACCACAGAGGTACAGAGGACGCGGAGGAACACAGAGAAGATTACCAGCGCGCCTTCGGCGCCATCTCTTCCCTCTGTGCGCCTCTGTGACTCTGTGGTGAAGCCGTTCTGCCTTTGCTGCCGCGGCCGGCGCTACTCCTTCGTCATCGTCACGCGGAAGGATCGACCCGATCCGACGCCGGTCCACGTGCCGGCGAGGCCCTTGCCGTCGCGGCGCAGTTCGACCGGATTCTTGGCACCGGTCGTGAGCTTGATCTCGTTGGCGGTCACGGTGCAGCTGGCTGGCGCGGGGCTCGCCCGATAGCCCTCGCCCCAGCGGCACGTCGGCTTGCCGCCGGCAATGTCGATGATCATCACCCGCTCGGGATCTTGCCCGCGAAAACTTTCGAGCCGGCCCTTCCAGGTGCCGGCCGCCCAGCTGATGTCCTGCGCCAGCGCCGGCCCCGACAGAATGGCCAGAACCGCCGCCGGCCCCAGCACCCGCACAACGTTTCGCATCATTGCTGCCCCCCGGTAGATGCACCGGTATCCATCCCGCACCGGCACTCGCGCAGCAATGCAAAAAGTTTGAGGGGCCATAGCCGCAGGGCATGGCCCCTCGGGGCACCTACTTGTCGAAGGTCGTGAGCGTGGCGCCGTCGTTGGCCACGATTACGGCCAGGATGCGCGCCGGCTTGGTGGTGCTGGCGTTGGCGCTGACGCTGTGGTGGGCGCCCGGCGGCTCGTACCAGAACTGGCCGGCGGTATAGACGGTCTCCGGCCCGTCGTTGACCTTGGAGCGCACCGAGCCTTCGACCACATAGGCGAAGATCTCGGCCGAGTCGGCGTGGCGATGGCTGCCCGAGGCGCCGCCCGGCGCATAGTCGACCGTGATGGCCGTCATGCTCTTGCCGGGCATGGTCTTGAGCTTCTGGCCGAAGATCGGCTTCACCGTATCGCCGCCGGTCTTGGCCTGGCCCAGCGCGTAGCCGCCGGCCAGGAGGAGCGCGCCGGCCGCGGCCGCCGCCAGGATGCGTGATGTCGCCATGGTTCAGGTCCTCCTATTCGGCTGCCGCGGCGGCCGCTTTCACCTGGACCGGGTGGACCATGCGGAAGCCGACGCCGAAGCGGTTCAGCAGGTTGATGGTGCCGATCAACGCCGTGAGGTTGACGATCTCCTCCTCGGTGAAGTGCCGGCGCACCGCGTCATAGACGTCGTCGGGCGCCCGCGTCTGGGCGAGCAGGGTCAGCGCCTCGGTCCAGGCCAACGCCGCGCGCTCGCGGTCAGTGTACAGCGGCGATTCCTGCCACGTCACCACCAGCTGCACGCGATCCTCGCTCTCGCCCTTGGCGCGCGCATCGCGACTGTGCAGATGAACGCAATAAGCGCAGCCGTTGATCTGCGAGGCGCGGATCTTCACCAGCTCGACCAGTGACGGCTCCAGGCTCTTGTTGATCTGCGTGGCGAGCCCCTTGATGGCTTTCATCGTCTCCGGCGCTGCCTTGTATGGTTCGAGTCTTGCCTTCATCGTAGCCTCCGTCGGGTTTGCAGTGTGTGCGAGCCAGGAGGTATGTGCTGGTGGCCGGCGGCAACAGAGCCAAGACCGGAGCGAACGGGCAGGCCATGATCGGGGATCTGGCGGCGCTGCACGGCATGCGGCTGGACCGCGGCGATGCCGCGCCGATCTACCGCCAGATCGAGGCCCGCATCCGCGCCGCCATCCTGGATGACCGACTGGCGCCGGGCACGCGGCTGCCGTCGTCGCGCAGCCTCGCCAGCCAGCTCGCCGTGGCGCGCGCCACCGTCGAGCTGGCCTACAACGTGCTGGCCGGCGACGGCCTGATCGAGGGTCATGCCGCCGCCGGCACCATCGTGGCGCCGCGCCTGCAGGCCGATCACCTGCAGGCCGCGCGGCGGCGCGACGCGGCGCAGCGGCCCGTCATCCAGCCCAGCCTGATCTGGTCACCCACGGTGCGGCCGCTGCAGATGGGCGTGCCGGCCTTCGATGCCTTTCCGCGCAAGCTGTGGACCCGGTTGGCGGCGCGCACGGCGCGCGGCCTGTCGACGGCGCAGATGACGTACCAGGACATGTCGGGCCATGAGCCGCTGCGCCGCGAGCTGGTACGCTACCTCGCGATCGCGCGCGGCGTGGTCTGCAGCGTCGATCAGGTGTTCATCACGGCGGGTTTCCAGGGCGCGCTCGGCCTCATCGCCCGCATCCTGCTGAAGCCCGGCGACGCCATCTGGACCGAGGATCCTGGCTATTTCTTCGGTCGCGACGCGTTGGCGCTGGCGGGCGGGCGGCTGGTGCCGGTGCCGGTCGATGCCGACGGGCTCGATGTCGCCGCCGGCATGACGCGGGCACCCGATGCGCGGTTCGTGCTGGTGACGCCCACCAACCAGTTTCCGCTCGGCGCCAGCCTGACCACCGCACGCCGCGCCGACCTGCTGGCGTGGGCCAGCGCCAACGACACCTGGATCATCGAGGACGACTACGACAGCGAGTTCCGCTATCGCGGCCCCAAGATGCCGGCGCTCAAGAGCATCGATGCGCCGGGCCGCGTGCTCTATGTCGGCACCTTCAGCAAGGTGCTGTTTCCCGCCTTGCGGCTGGGCTACCTCGTGGTGCCTGAGCCGCTGGTCGAGCCCTTCGCCAGGACGGCCGCCCTGCTGCAGCCGCAGCCGTCGCTGGGCGATCAGATCACCGCGACCGCGTTCATGGCCGAAGGCCATTTCGCGCGCCACGTCGCGCGCATGCGCGGCCTCTACGGCGAGCGCCGCGCGGCATTGCTGCAGGCGCTGGCGGCACTGCCCAAGCCGGCGTGGCCCGTCGAGGCCGCCGCCGGCGGCATGCACGTGATCGCGCGCCTGCCGCCGGGACACGACGATGCTGCCGCCGTCACCCGCGCCCACGCCGCCGGCCTCGCGCCCGAACCGCTGTCGCGTTTCGCGATGGAAGCCGACACCGGCCCGGGCCTGATGCTGAGCTTCACCAACCTGCCGGCTGATGCGGCCGTGCGTGTCGTCCGCAAGCTGCACCGCGCCATCCACCCCTCTCCCCGGGGGAGCGGGGAGAGGGAGGGGCCCGCGCGCAGCAGCCTGCCCTGAGCTTGCCGAAGGGCGGGAGGGTGAGGGGTACGATCGGTCAATCGCGCTGTTCCCGATGAGGACGGGTACGATGTTCAAGGTTACGGCATCGAGCATCGATGGGTATTTCGCTTTCGACCCGGCGCGCGAAGCGGAGTTACGTGCCATCGATCGCATGATCCGGCACGCGGCACCGACCCTGAAGCGATGGTTCGTCGCCGGCACGCCTCCGGGCGAGCCGGGGATGAAAATGGCGATGATCGGCTACGGCCGCTTCGCCTACACGGTGCGGTCATCGCCCCAGCCCATCGACTGGCCCATCGTCGGACTGGCCCTGCAGAAGAACTATCTCAGTCTCTACCTATCCGCCCGCCGCGAGGGCACGCCGCTGCTGGCGTCCTATGCCGATCGCCTGGGCAAGGTGTCCATCAGCAAGATCGGTGCGATGACGTTCGTGCGCACCGCCGACATCGATCGTGATGCCTTCACGGACATGCTGCGCGCACTGGTCGTCGATCTCGATCAGAACCGCATCGACTTGCGCTACGGACGGGTGAAGGACGGGTAGGGCCCCCGCGTCGCGCCGCGCTGCGATCGGGACGGCGGGGAGGAAGCGCCGTCCCGCCGTCCGAACCGGTCCCTGTACACCGCCGGCGGCACGCCCAGCCTTCGCTGGAAGGCGCGCCGCATGCGCTCCTCGTCGCCGAAGCCGCACACCGCGGCGATGCGCTTGATCGCGCTGTCGCCGTCCTCCAGATGCCGGCATGCCGCCTCGAGGCGCAGGTCCTGCACCAGTCTGGCCGGTGTGCCGCCGTGCCGTTGCGCGAAGCTGCGCGCGAAGGTGCGTGGCGTCATGCCGACCGATCGGGCCAGGCTGTCGACGCTGAGATCGGCGGCCAGATTGTCCACGATCCACGCCGGCAGTTCGGCCAGCCGCGAGTCCGATCGCGCCGCGCCCAGGCGCGTCTGCGCGGCAAGCGCACTGCTGAACTGCGCCTGGCCGCCCGAGCGGCGCAGGAACACCACCAGGTCCTTGGCGACGTCGAGGCTCAGTCGCCGGCCATGGTCCTCTTCGACCAGGGCCAGCGCCAGGTCGATGCCCGCCGTCATGCCGGCCGAGGTCCAGATCCGGCCATCGCGCAGGTAGATCGGGTCGAGCTCGACGCGCACCTCGGGGTACTGCGTCTTGAGCGTGTCGACCTCGCACCAGTGCGTCACCGCGCGCCGTCCGTCGAGCAGCCCGGCCGCGGCCAGCAGGAAAGCGCCGTTGCACACGCTGCAGAGGCGGCGTGTCCGCGGCGCGACGCGTCGGATCCAGTCGGCCAGCGGCGACCGCTGCGTGAAGGTCCTGGCCTCGGCGCCGCCGACAACGATCACGGTGTCAAGCCGCGCCGGCGCCATCGTGCGCAACGCCTGCGTCTGCATGACGATGCCGCAACTGGTGCCGATCAGGCCGCCGTTCTGCGACAGGAAGACGAGATCGTAGCCGCCGCCGTTGGCGCCCAGCAGGTGGTTGGCCACGCTGAACACCTCGGCCGGACCATTGAGGTTCAGCGACAGCGCCTGGTCGAAGAGCACGAAGGCGACGGTGCGACGTCGGGGCATGGCGGAACCCGTGGCAGAAAACGAGGGCCAGGTGTCATACCGGACAGAACGAAGTCTGGCTACCTGGGTGAGCGGGCGAGCCGCCCGCGCTCTCAGGTGGAACGTGATCGGCATGGACATCCCCACGACCAGATCCCGGCGCGCACCGCCGGCCCTGCTGTCGATTCTCACCCTCACGCTGTGTGCCTTCGCGCTCACCATGGCCGAGTTCGTGATCGCCGGCATCCTGCCCGACGTGGCCGCGGGCCTGTCGGTCTCCATTCCCGCCGCCGGGCATCTGGTCACCACCTATGCGTTGGGCATGGCGGTCGGTGGTCCCGTGCTGACATTGCTCACCGTCGGACTCGCGCGCCGGCCCCTGATGGCGACGCTGCTGGCTGTCTTCATGATCGGCAACCTCGCGGCCGCCGCGGCGCCGACCTACGCCGTCCTGCTGGCGGCGCGTGCCGTGAGCGGTTCCGTCGTCGCGACGTTCTTTGCCAACGCCGTCGTCATCGCGGTGTCGCTGGCGCCGCCCGGCAAGCAGGCCTCGGCCGTGGCGAAAGTGGCGCTGGGCTTCAACCTGGCGATGATCCTGGGGGCGCCGATCGGCACCATCATTGGCCAGCAGTTCGGCTGGCGTGCGACCTTTCTCTTCATCGCCCTCTTCACCGCCATCGCCTGGATGTGCCTGGTGATCTTCGTCCCTGTTCGTGGCGCCGCTGCGACGGGGACGATCGCCACCGAGCTGCGCGTGCTGGTCCGGCGCGACGTGCAGCTGGCGCTGACCATCACCGCGGTCGGCAACGTGGGCGTGCTGATCGTCTTCACCTATTTCGCGCCGCTGATGACGGACGTCAGCGGTTTCGCTGCCCAGACGGTCCCGGTGCTGCTGCTGGTCTACGGCATCGGCGCGATGGTGGGCAATCTTGCTGGTGGCTGGCTGTCCGACAAGGCGCTGATGGCGTCGCTGGTCGGCCTGCTGGCGGCGATGGCCGTCGCGCTGTCGTTGTTCTGGCTGGCGAGCCGGTTTCAAATGCCGAGCGCGATCATGGTGTTCGTCATCGGCGCGCTCGCCTTTGCCGTCATTCCCGGCATGCAGACCAGGGTTCTGGTCACCGCCCACGCCGCGCCGACGCTCGGCATCGCGCTCAACGCTTCGGCCTTCCAGATCGCTGCCGCCGTCGCGGCCTGGCTGGGTGGCCGGGTGATCGACGGCGGCTGGGGGCTACCCTCGCTCTACCTTGTCGCGGCCTGCATGACGCTGGTAGGCGTGGGTATTGCCGTCGTGTCCTGGCTGCGGGATCGCAGATGTTGAGGCCGCCGCGGCGCATGCCTCGCGACAGCGTGAGTTGTGGCAACCGTCGGCTTTCCTATGTAGGCGAAGTATTGCCTCTGATCCGTGGAGTTCGGGATGCTGGTGTTGTTGCGTGCTTGTGTCGTCGTGGGCGTCGTTGCGTTGCTGGGCGCGTGCAACACCACGTCGTCGGGCAACGATCCGTCCGGTTGCTGCATCCGGGCGCCGTCCAGCTACTGACGCCGCGCGGCTCAAAACGTACGGTTCTACGGCGCGGTAACCGGGCCTTGGAGGGAAACCAGGGCCGTTGACATTCGCCTCATCATGTAACATATTAAGTTACATGAAACGTGACAGCCGATTGTCAGGCGTGCTCCACGTCCTGCTTCACATGGCCGAACAGCGCGAACCGGTGACGTCGGAAGTCCTGGCCAAGGCGATGGACACCCATGCGGTGGTGATCCGGCGGATCATGGCGGGCTTGCGGGAGCGGGGATATGTCCGCTCCGAAAAAGGGCACGGCGGCGGCTGGACGCTGGCCTGCGATCTGTCGGCCGTGACGTTGCGCGATATCTACGACGCGCTGGGCGGTCCAGCGCTGCTCGCCATGGGGAACCGGACGGAGGCGCCAGGCTGCCTCGTCGAGCAGGCGGTGAATGCCGCGCTCGACCAGGCTTTCCATGACGCGGAGGCGCTGCTGCTGGCGCGTCTGGGCGAGGTGACCCTGGCCATGCTGAGCGCCGACTTTCACGACCGCCTCGTCGCCCGCGGCGGTGCCCATCGCCTGGAAAAAATCCATGCGTCTTGACGCCCTGGACCGCCAGCCATGGAAGGCCTCGTCGTGAACGAACTGCTTGCGCCGTTTTCCGATCCTCACGCGGTCGCCCGCTACGCCGACGGGCCGCCACGCTTCGTGCCCGGCCTCGCCGACCTGCATCGCATGACGACGCTTCTGCTGGCCGAACGCGCCTCTGACGATGCCCGGGTGCTGGTTCTCGGCGCCGGGGGCGGGTTGGAGTTGAAGGCTTTTGCCGAGGCCCATCCGCGCTGGACCTTCGACGGCGTCGATCCGGCGCACGAAATGCTGAAGCTCGCCGAACGGACGCTCGGGCCACTGGCGTCACGGGCGCGACTGCACACGGGTACCATCGACGATGCGCCATCGGGCCTGTTCGATGCGGCCACGTGCCTGCTGACCCTGCATTTCCTGCCTGCCGATGAGCGGCGTCGCACGGTGGCCGGCATCCGCCGCCGCCTGAAGCCCGGCGCGCCGTTCGTGGCCGCGCATGCCAGCTTTCCGCAGGGGCAGGGCGAACGCGCGCAGTGGCTGCAGCGCTATGCCGCCTTCGCGATCGCCGCCGGTGCCGATCCCGAGCAGGCGCACAACGCCCGCGCGGCGGTCGCGGCGCACCTGCATGTGCTCAGCCCCGAGCAGGACGAAGCGGTGCTGCGCGACGCCGGCTTCTCTGACGTGAGCCCGTTCTACACCGCCTTCACCTGGCGCGGCTGGGTCGCCTACGCCTGACGCGCCACAAGCGCAGCTGTTGGCCGCAACCAGAGTATGGTGAAGCGAGTGCGTGATGGTGCTGGTGACGGGTCGGACCGCGTCGCTCCAGCGACGCCCCGACGCGCAGCGGCGGATCATGAGCGCCGCTGGAGCGGCGCGGTCCCAGCCGTCGCCAGGACGGCATTCACTGGCCGAACCACCGCAAGGAGGATCATCGCAGTGCGCGACGCTTCTTGAGGTCAGTAGTACAGAGCGCACAGAGCAGGGTGTTGAATCATGGCTTCGCAACCACTGGCGTCGCGACGCATGCCGTGACCATCACGCCGACCGCTTCAGACGTTGGCCTCCGCCGCGCTCCAGGCTCCCGAGATAGGCACAGAACATGTCGGCCATGGCATCGGCGTAGGCGTCGATCTCCGCCGGCGTTCGCGGACTTTCCGAAAACGCCTTGCCCACGGTGCTCAGCGTCGTCGTGATCAGGTCGCCGGCCAGTGCCCGCGTGGCATCGGAAGCCCGGGGCAACACCTCCCGCAGGAAGGTCTGGACCGTGCGCTCTCCCGACGCCTTCGCCGCCTGTGCCTCGGGCGCATCGCGATAGAGCGGGGCGGCGTCATCGAGCGCCACCCGCATCGGGGCCTCGTCGCACTCCGATCGGATGAAGGCGTGCACCAGATGGCGCAGCCGGATGAGCGGCGGTTTCTGCTCGTCAACGAGGATGGCGCGCAGCAGGTCGGTCGTCTGCCGCCATTCGTCGCTCTGCAGCCGGAAGAGGATCGCCGCCTTGTTCGGAAAGTACTGGTACAGCGATCCGACGCTGACGCCGGCCCTCTCGGCCACCCGCGTCGTGGTGAAGCGCTGCGCGCCTTCCCTCGCCAAAACCTGAACAGCAGCATCCAGGATCGCCGCGACGAGGTCCGTCGAACGGGCCTGCTGAGGCTGTTTTCGCGAGGAAATCCGGGCGTTTCGGCGATCGGTCATGGCGGTGGTCGGCAATGCGAATCGTAAACGCGAAGGATTATTCGTATTTTTGAATTGAGCGCAAGGACGCTTACCGCAGACCGGAGATTGACATGACGACCCTGACCACTGACCCGTTGGCGTCATTGCTGGACCGCTTGTTTGCGGAAGCCGCGGTGTCCTCGCCAATGACACATCCTGCGGTGGCCGCGCTGTCGCCCGACGAGCGCGCGCGCCTGATGCGCAGCAGGACCGACTACCGCGACCTCTACGGGCGCCTGAAGGATTTTCCGCTCGCCGTCTCGCGCGAGACCGGCCGGCTGCTCTACATGCTGGCGCGCGGCCGCGGCGTGCGGACGGTCGTCGAGTTCGGGACTTCGTTCGGCATTTCGACGCTGCATCTGGCTGCAGCGCTGCGCGACAATGGCGGCGGCCGCCTGATCACCAGCGAGTTCGAGCCGTCCAAGGTGGCGCGCGCTCGTGACAACCTCGCGGCCGGCGGTCTCATCGACCTCGTCGAGATCCGGGTGGGCGACGCCCTGCAGACGCTGAGCGTCGATCTTCCCGAAACGATCGACCTGGTTCTGCTCGACGGCGCCAAGGCCCTCTATCCCGACATCCTGAACCTTCTCGAGAGCCGCCTCAGGCCGGGCGCCTTCATCGTCGCCGACAACGCCGATGATAGCCCCGACTACCTGGCGCGCGTGCGCGGGCCCGCTAACGGCTACCTGTCGACGCCGTTCGGCGAGGATGTTGAGCTCTCCATGCGGATCGGTTGAGATGAACATGGTCGGCTGCTGCGCATCGCCGGCGTCGCCTGCATCGGGTGCGCTCTCCCGGATAAGCCAGGCGCTCGTGACGGCGGCCCTCAACGGCGTCAGCGACATCGACCTTGTCGTGGTTCTGGGCACCACGCTGACGGCGGCCGGTCTCGACGTCGCCGCGATCGAAGTCGCCTGCGACGTCGTTGATCCTGAGCGGGCCCAGCACGTCATGCGGTGGCGCCGGGTTGTCGGCGGCACCGATGGCAACATCCTCGCTGCCGGAATCTTCCAGCTCATGCTGGAGGAGGGCTGGACGGTCCTCCGGTCTCCCTCTCCCCCCACGCAGTGGGGGGAGAGGGAGGGGCCCATGCCGCAGGCATGGGAGGGTGAGGTGGGTGCCGGGGGCGAACGAGTCGGCCCAAGCGCAACCGAGTTTGGATCCAACGCCCACCTCACCCTCCCATCGCTGGCGCGATGGGCCCCTCCCTCTCCCCCCGCTGACGCGGGCGGAGAGGGGCCGACATCGTCTCTACGCAACGCTCGAAACAATCTGTTCGCGCCTGTCCTGCAAGGCGGCGCGACGGATGCCGTGGCCTTCGCAAACCATCTCGCGCCTGACGCGACGCTGGGCTTTTTCGATGATGTCATGAGCCTGTTCAGCACCGAGCGACCCGGCGGATTCACTGCCGCGGAGATTGACCTGCTGCGGCTCGTGACACCGGTCTTTGCCCTTGCGTTGGGCGCGCGGCTGAATGCCGCCGCTGCGCGCGGTCTGCTGCAGACCTATCTGGGGCGCAATGCCGCGACAGCCCTGCTCGATGGACGCGTGAGCCTCGGTGCGGTCGAACAGATTCGGGCCGTTGTCCTTTATTGCGATCTGGTGGAATTCACCAACCTGACCGAGCGGCTGGATGCCCGTTCGCTCATCGATCATCTCAATCTCTTCTTCGAGACGATGACGCGGCCGGTGTCGCGGGCAGGCGGACAGGTGTCGGGCCATGTCGGCGATGCCGTCGTCATGTTCTTCCCGATCGCCGAGGCGCAACGCGAGGCACATCTCTGTGCCGTCGCGACAAAAGCCGCCCTCGAAGGACTGCGGGCCCTGGAAGCATTGAACGCCATGCCCGACCGCCGGTCACGGCCGCCGCTGCGGGCTCGGATCGGTATCGACATCGGCGAAGTCGTTCACGGCAACATCGGCTCGGCGGGCCGCTTCTCGTTCACGATCATCGGCACACCGGTGAACCGCGCCGCTCGCCTGCAGGCTCTCGCCAAGGACCTTGGCGCCACCATGCTCATGACCGCCGATCTGGCCCAGGCCGCGGGCATTCCCTGCCGCGCGTTCGGCAAACACGCGCTCAGAGGATTCGATCGGCCTGTCGACATTGTCGGGGCAGGCGTTTGCGATAGTTGCGACGCCTAGATGCGCTTTTGGACATCACCCGGTCACCGCTGCGGCACGATCCATGTTCCTGGACCTGGATCAGTCAACGTTACGCGCCACGGTTCGAACCATCGCTCGCGCATCAATCGGATCGCCCTGACCCAGGGGCTGGCGTTTTCGAACGTGAAGTCGCTCCCCATGCCCATGACGTTGGCGCCCATCGGCTTTCCTTGTCGCGATAGGCCCAGACCGTAGCAGTAGAGAGAATGTTCGCCGCCTGCTTCAAGACGATCCACGCGGTCGTCGGGCGTGCCTTGAAGGCGATGCAGGAGCGAGCGGATGCAGGCCTTTGTCGTCATCATCACGCCGATGTGCTCGAGGCCCAGCAGATGGCCTATTTCGTGAGCGATCGTATACGACAACGACGTCGGCGATCCCGAGTACGGGTTGAGGGACGGAACACCATCCAGCGAATCCCACAGTAAAGCGGCCGAACCGAAAGAACCCCCATCCTTGGGGGGCGCGAGGCGGCTCTCATCGAGATGCATCACGAGGACGGATGTATGCTCGGTACCTTTACGCGGCATGAAATCGACCGCCAGTTCGCAACGAATGTTGGGGCGATAGGATGAGTTCGGCGGCTTTACCACATCGAATTCAAAGAACGTATGTGGTGGCACCAGCCAGAATCTGTTGTTCCACATGTTCGCCTGCGCCGCCGCGGAGGCAACGAACTTCTGCCACTCGTCCGGGTTCCAGGGTGACGTGACGAAGCGTTGGCCCGTGTTGTCAGGAAGATCAAGGCCGGTTGGCGCCAGCGGCACCAGCCTGATTTTGAGATGGATCGTGAGCTTGAGCTGTCCTCCCATCAATGGCTTGTAAAGGGCAGCGTCGAAAAGCGCCGACATCCCGCCAAGCATGGGCGTGCGAACCGTCGTGGAGAGGAGAGGCACGGGGGAATAGATGACTTGCATCACGGATCTCCGCGGCACCGCGTTGAGTCAAAGGCGTGGTGCCGTCGAGGTCATGATGTGCGCGATCGTCTGTCGGAGGATATTTCCAAACGGTAGTACGGCACTCAGGGCGGCTGGTATCGCGTGATCACGAGCGATTTGATCGTCAGAAGTGGACGCAGCAGTGTCGATCGCTACCAAATGGCAGTATCGCGTGAGCGCGAACGTTGGCCATGCTCTCGCACCAGCACGGCGGAAGGCGCCTGTGCCTCCGGCTCAGGCGATAGTGAACGCGATCGAGGTTGCGCGATGCCGATCACCCACACTGATGTCATCGACGTTCTGCAGGATCCCCTGGTCAAGCGCATGAACTTCCGGGTTGGACGGGTATCGCTATCGGCCGCCGAGTACGGAAAGGTCGTGGATCACCTCCAAACCGGCGATATCACGGTCGCTCCGGCCCGGAATGGCGCACTCTACCGTCCCGGCCCGAATACGATCGAGCTGGCAGGGGATTCACCGCTGGACGTCCGCGTTCGCCGGGACATCATTCATGAATGCACGCACGCATTGATCGACATCAACGCGCCAGGCACGACGCGTCTGGAAGGCGAGGTTGCCGCCTACCTTGCTGAGTTCACATATCTGCTGATGTGGAACAACACCCGGCCATTTGTCGGTGACCGGTCCCAGGAGATGGCGAACACGCCCGACAGCAAGAGGACCCTGCAATCGATCTCGCAGTTTGCGTACACATACAATCTTCATGTTCCGCAGGGTTTCGGCACTTCCATCGATTTGCGCGACATCGCGCGCATGGTCACGATTGTCCAAGCCGAACCGCTATACGCGGGGATTGGACGGAACGAGAAGCTGATTTCCCCTGGTGTCCGCATCCATCCGCCGTGGGCTCCCGCGCCGCACAAGGCGCCGTAGGAACGATGCGACCGGCGAGCGCAAAGACATACGGCGAGGTCAACGTGTAGTCTGCCTGCGTCCGGCATCGAGTGGCCGGTTCGGCCTCACGTCACAAGGCGCCCATGCCGCCGGAGGCAACGCCCGTATCGCTCGTCCTGCGTCACGGTCTGGGCCGTTCCCGTCGCAGATGGTCTTGTCGTGACTGCGATCTTCAGCCTCCCCCTTGCTCGATGCGGGTCTGGGCGATCTCGCGCAGCTTCGCCTTCTGGATTTTGGTGCCGTTGGCGCTCGACGTGACCGGGAAGGCGTCGATCACCAGCACGCGCACCGGTACCTTGTGCCGTGCCAGCCGGTGGGCGGCGTGGCGGATGATGGCGGCCTCGTCCGGCGCCGCGCCGGCATCGGCGATCACGCAGGCCACCGGCCGCAATTCACCCTTCAGCGGCACGCCCACGACCTGGCACTCGGCCACGCCGGCGCATTGCTGCACGATGGCTTCGATCTCGGCCGGGCTCACTAGGTAGCCGCCCAGGCGCAGCGTATCGCCCATGCGCGCCAGGTACACGAAGCTGCCGTCGGGCCGCGTGAAGCCGAGGTCGCCGCTGCGGAAGTAGCCGTCCTCGGTGAAGGCCTGGGCCGTGGCTTCGGGATTGCCGAAGTAGCCGCGCATGACGCTCTGCGGCGCGCGGAACTCCAGCTCCCCGGTCTCGCCATGCGCCATCAGCGCCTGCGACTGCGGATCGCGCACGCGCACGTGTGCTGCCGGGCTGACGAAGGAACCGCCGCCGCAACTGCGGTCCGCCACCGGTGCCGCCGCGTCCTGTGCCGCCAGCAGCGCCTGCAGTTCGCTCGATCCGTACAGCCCCGCGATGCGGATGCCCGCGGCCTCGGCCCGGGCCACGATATCGCCCTCGCCGGGCGAGAAGGCCGCGTAGCCGACATGCTGCAGCGATCGCGCGAACGCGGTCGCCTGCGGCAGCTGCAGCAGCTGCGCCAGGGCCGTATCGCTGGCGTACATGTGCGTGACGCCGTGGCGCACGATCGCGTCGCCGTCGCTTTGCGCGCTCCAGACCGGCGACATGATGAGCCGCCCGCCGCCGGCCAGGCTGGCCAAGGTCGTGGCCAACCCGAACACGCCGCACAGCGGCGGCACCAGCAGCGTGGTGCTGTCGGCCGACAACCCCCAGGCCCGCACCACGTTGCGCGCGTGGCTCATCAGCGTGCGTTGGTCGTGCAGCACGAACTTGGGGCGGCTGGAGGTGCCCGACGTCGTGAATAGGGCGCAGCCGTCGTCGCCCGCCCCCGGATGGTCCGGCAGCGGCGCGTGGCTCGCCAGGGCAGCGTACGCCACGGCCGGGCGGCCCAGCAGTATTTCGCTGCCGGCGCCCGCCGCATCGCCGTAGGTGACAAACGCGGTGAGGTGAACCAGCGCCTGCGGTTCGCAATCGCCCAGGATGCCGGCGAGGTCGATCTGCTTGAAGGCCGGCCAGAACACCAGGATCTTGGCCTGTGAGCGGCCCAGGATGTCGCCCAGCTCGCTGCTGCGGAACCGCGTGTTCACGGCCACCGCGATGGCGCCGATGCGCGCGCAGCCGAAGAATGTGGCGAGCCACGCATCGACGTTGGGCAGCCAGATGGCGACCCGGTCACCGGCGCCGACGCCCAGCTGGCGCAAGCCGGCGGCCACCCGTGCGCTGGCGTCGACGAGCTGGCCGTAGGTGATGGCGGTGGCGCCGTCGTCAGCGATCACGGCAACGCTGTCACGCGGCGCGGCAGCCAGCAGATCGTGCAGGGTCGGCGATGGATCGGGCGGTCTCACGTTCATGGCAGCCTGAAGCAGGGATGCGGTGGCGGTGCCCGGGTATCATAGGGACCATCGCACAGCGCGGCGATGGCCGGGTGCGCGCGCGCATCACCCTGCGGTCGAAATTTTCAATTTCGTTCCGATTGTCGGCACCCGGCGCTTGAACTATGTCTGGCAACAACAGCGTTCCCGATCGAGGGTTTCATGAGTGCGCCCGACCCCGCGAGCCTTGCGCACACATCACGAAATGGTCTGTGCGCGGCGCGCGACTTTCTGGCCGTAACTGGCCGCTTTCTGCCGTCGACTGGCCGTATGCGGCAATGTCCTCCAAGTTCTTGAAATCAAACCCCGGTCCGACTTTCTGGCCGTATCTGCCCTTTCTGCCGGCCGGTGCAGAGCCATGCGACCCGTTGACAGCATTGCGCCGGATGCGTCACGGTTGTAACCGGATGGTTACTTGAGCGGGAGAACATGATGGCGGCCAACGGCGGCCTGCATTGGTCCGACATTCCGGCCCCGGTCCTGGCCGTGCTGCGGGGCGGCGCCGTGCTGCCGGCGCATCCGCTGGCGCTGGACGATGCGCGCGACTTCGACCGCGAGTCGCAGCGCGCGCTGGCGCGCTACTACATCGATGCCGGCTCGGGCGGCCTGGCGGTGGGCGTGCACGCCACGCAGTTCCAGATCCGCGACGTCGGTCTCTATCGCCCGGTGCTGGAGCTGGCGCAGCAGACCGCGCAGGAGTGGACCGACCGGCCGCTGGTGATGATCGCGGGCGTCATCGGCAAGACCGCGCAGGCGGTGGAGGAGGCGCGCACCGCCCGCGCGCTCGGCTATCACGCGGTGCTCCTGGGCCTGGGTGCGCTCAAGGGCGCCAGCGAGGACGAACTGGTCGAGCACTGCGCCGCGGTGGCGCGCGAGATGCCGGTGATCGGCTTCTACCTGCAGGCCGCCGTCGGCGGCATCCCGCTGTCGCGCGCCTTCTGGACCCGCTTCGCCGCCATCGACAATGTCGTGGCCATCAAGGTGGCGCCGTTCAACCGCTACAAGACGCTCGACGTCGCCGTCGGCGTCGCGACCGCTGGTGCCGAGGACCGCGTCACGCTCTATACCGGCAACGACGACCACATCGTGGCCGACCTGCTGACGCCGTTTGCCGTGCGCACCGGCAACCGCGAGGTCAGCGTACGTTTCCGTGGTGGCCTGCTGGGGCACTGGAGCGTGTGGACGCGCGCCGCCGTCGACCTGCTGGCGCGCGTGCATGCGGCGGTCGACAGCGGCAGCGTGCCGCTCGACGTGCTGGCACTCGACTCGCAGGTCACCGACTGCAATGCCGTGGTGTTCGACGTCGCCAACGACTTCCGCGGCTGCATCCCCGGCTGCCACGAGATCCTGCGCCGCCAGGGCCTGCTGCGCACCGTGCACTGCCTGGACCCGCACGAGGTGCTGAGCCCCGGCCAGACGCAGGAGATCGACCGCCTGTACGCGACCTATCCCGAGCTCACCGACGACGCCTTCGTCGCCGCGAACCTGGCAAGATGGCGGGGGTAGATAAAAAACGCCTCCCCAGCGAAGCTGGGGAGGTGCCCCGAAGGGGCGGAGGGGAGCCGTGGTGATCTTGGTAACTGGGACCACGTCGGCTCCCCCTCCGGCCTTCGGCCACCTCCCCCAGCTATGCTGGGGGAGGGACACTCACTGAAGGATCTGACGTCATGCCAACACGTCGCCTCGGCATCATCATGAACGGCGTGACCGGGCGCATGGGGACCAACCAGCACCTGGTGCGCTCCATCGTGGCCATTCGCCAGCAGGGTGGCGTGGCGCTGGCCAACGGCGATCGCGTGATGCCCGATCCCATCCTGGTCGGCCGCAACGCCGAGAAGACCGAACGCCTGGCCAAGGCACATGGCATCGAACGCTGGACCACCGACCTCGACGCCGCGCTGCACAACCGCAACGACGAGGTCTTCTTCGACGCTGCCACGACCCAGATGCGCGCCGGCCTGCTGGCCCAGGCGATCGATGCCGGCAAGCACATCTATTGCGAAAAGCCGGTGGCCGACACCCTGCATCACGCGCTGGCGGTGGCCAAGAAGGCCAAGGCCGCCGGCATCAAGCACGGCGTGGTGCAGGACAAGCTGTTCCTGCCCGGGCTGCTGAAACTGAAGATGCTGCGCGACTCTGGTTTCTTCGGCCGCATGCTCTCGGTGCGCGGCGAGTTCGGCTACTGGGTGTTCGAGGGCGACTGGCAGCAGGCCCAGCGGCCGTCATGGAACTACAAGAAGGCCGAAGGCGGCGGCATCATCCTCGATATGGTCTGCCACTGGCGCTACGTGATGGACAACCTGTTCGGCGCCGTGAAGTCGGTGAGCTGCCTGGGGGCCACCCACATTCCCGAACGCTGGGACGAGGCCGACAAGAAGTACGCCGCCGACACCGACGATGCCTGCTACGCCACCTTCCAGCTCGAGGGTGGCGTGGTGTGCCACATCAACAGCTCCTGGTGCACGCGCGTGCGCCGCGACGATCTGGTGACCTTCCATGTCGACGGCACCCTGGGCTCGGCGGTGGCCGGCCTGCAAAGCTGCCGGGCGCAAGCGCGCGTGGCCACGCCGCGCCCGGTGTGGAACCCCGACGTCAAGCAGAGCATCGATTTCTTCGCCGGCTGGCAGGAGGTGCCGGACAACGTCGCCTACGACAACGGCTTCAAGACCGAGTGGGAGATGTTCATCCGCCACGTCTGCGAGGACGCGCCGTTCAAATGGACCCTGTTCGAGGGCGCCAAGGGCGTGCAGCTGGCCGAGCTCGCGATGCAGAGTTGGAAGGAGCGCCGGTGGATCGACGTCCCGGCGCTGGAGGTTTAATTTTTGTGCCGTTCGTTCGGTCTGTCATCCCGAGCGCAGCGAGGGATCTTCCGGAAGCAGGGACTCTTTTCGCAGGAGATTCCTCGCTGCGCTCGGAATGACGTAGAAGCAGCATGAGGCCGTAATGCCCACCATCCATCTTCCCACCCGTGACGGCCGCACCGAAGCCTTCACCACCCGTGCCCCGCGGGTGTTCCCCAAGGCCGATCGCCCGTTCAACCGCATCGCCTATTCGGCGGTGCATGTCGTGGCCGATCCGTTCGCCGATCACGACCCATGGCTGACGCCGGCGATCGACTGGGAAACCACGCTGAAGTTCCGCCGCTACGTGTGGTCGCTGGGCCTGGGCGTGGCCGAGTCGATGGATACGGCGCAGCGCGGCATGGGGCTCGACTGGCCGACCAGTCTGGAGCTGATCCGCCGCAGCACGGCGCTGGCCAAGGCCGAAGGCGGCCTGATCCGCTCCGGCGCCGGCACCGATCATCTGGCGCCGTCACCCGACCTCACCATCGACGACGTGATCCGCGCCTACGAGGAGCAGTGCGAGGCGGTCGAGGCGGCCGGCGGCCAGATCATCCTGATGGCCTCGCGCGCGCTTGCCGCCTGCGCGAAATCGCCCGACGACTACCTGAAGGTCTATGACCGCATCCTGCGCCAGGTGAAGGAGCCGGCGCTGATCCACTGGCTGGGCGAGATGTTCGACCCTGCGCTCGACGGCTACTGGGGCCACAAGGACCATTGGCAGGCGATGGAGACGTGCCTCGCCGCGATGGCCGCCAACGCCGGCAAGGTCGACGGCATCAAGATCTCGCTGCTCGACAAGGACAAGGAGATCGTGATGCGCCGCCGCCTGCCGTCAGGCGTGCGCATGTATACCGGCGATGATTTCAGCTACGCCGAGCTGATCGCGGGCGACGCGCAGGGCCATTCCGATGCGCTGCTGGGCATCTTCGATGCCATCGCGCCGGCGGCGTCGGCGGCGCTGGGCGCCCTGGCGCGCGGCGACAGCAACATGTTCCACGACATCCTGGCGCCCACGGTGCCGCTGTCGCGCCACATCTTCCGCGCACCCACCCGCTTCTACAAGACGGGCGTGGTGTTCATGGCCTACCTCAATGGCCTGCAGGAGCATTTCGTGATGGTGGGCGGCCAGCAGAGCGCGCGCTCCCTGCTGCACCTGTCCGACCTGTTCCGCCTCGCCGACGCCGCCGGCCTGCTGAAGGACCCCGACGACGCGGTTGCCCGCATGCGCCGCGTGCTCGCCGTGCACGGGCTGGCGAACTGACAACCCTTACCTTCCCCCGCTTCGCGGGGGAAGGTGCCCGAAGGGCGGATGGGGTGCCGTGCAACCAAGGAATTGTCTGATTTGAGGACTCGATCGGTGCTTATCCGCAGCAACGCAACGCTTCGACGATCCCCCATCCGCCCCTTCGGGGCACCTTCCCCCGCAAGCGGGGGAAGGTAAGGGTCAAGACATGCGCGACCTCGCCGCCAACCCCGATCTGCTGTCGCTGAACACTGCCACGGTGCGCGAGCGCTGGACCCTGCCGCAGATCATCGAGGGCTGCGCGCGCCACGAAGTCCGCGCCATCGCGCCGTGGCGTGACCAGGTTGCCGCCTGCGGCCTCGACACAGCGGCCAGGCTGATCCGCACCCACGGCCTGCGCGTCAACGGCTACTGCCGCGGCGGCATGTTTCCCGCCGCCGATGCCGCCGGCCGCGCCCGGGCGTCCGAGGACAACCGCCGCGCTGTCGACGAGGCGCTGGCATTGGGCGCCGAGTGCCTGATCCTGGTGGTGGGCGGCCTGCCGGCCGGTTCCAAGGATATCGCGGGTGCCCGCCAGCAGGTGAAGGACGGCATCGCGGCGCTGCGCGACTATGCGCATCCGCAGAAGCTGCCGCTGGCGATCGAGCCGCTGCATCCGATGTATGCCGCCGACCGTGCCTGCGTGAACACGCTGGCGCAGGCCAACGATCTCTGCGACTCGCTGGGCGAGGGTGTCGGCGTCGCGGTCGACGTCTATCACGTCTGGTGGGACCCGGCGCTCGAGCGCGAGATCGCGCGCGCCGGCCGGCGCATCCTGGGCTTCCATGTCTGCGACTGGCTGGTGCCGACATCCGACATGCTGCTCGACCGCGGCATGATGGGCGACGGCGTCATCGACATCCCTCGCATCCGCCGCTGGGTCGAGGCCACAGGCTACAGCGACTGCGTCGAGGTCGAGATCTTCTCGGCCGGCAACTGGTGGAAGCGCGATCCCGACGAGGTCCTGCGCACCGTGCGCGAACGCTACGTCACGGTGTGCTGACCTATCCCTCCCCACCGCGTGGGGAGGGCACTCACGGCAGATTCAGCTGCCAGGACACGCCGTAGCGGTCGTTGAGCCAGGCGAACCAGCGGCTGAAGCCATAGTTGTTGGGCGGCATGAGATAGCTGCCGCCGACGACCAGGGCCTCCGACAGCCGCCGGATCTCGTCGTCCGACTCGCAGGTGATGAAAAACGAGAACGACGGCGTGAACGTGAAGGCGTGCTTCACATGGCTGTCGATGCACATCACCGTCTGGCCGCCGACGGTGAAGCTCGCGACCTTGACCGAGCCTTCGGGACCGGGTTCGCCCGGCCCGTAGCGGGCGACATCGATGATCTCGCTGCCGGGGATCAGCGAGACATAGAAGTCCATCGCTTCCTGGGCTTTGCCCTCGAACATGAGAAAAGGCCGAACCGACGTGACCATGGCTGTCCCTCCACGTGGTTGGAGGAGAAATTCCTACAGATCGCGGCCGTTGAACGGCGTCGGCGTCAGGCTGCCGATGTCGACGCCCTCCAGGCAGCGCACATTGACGGCCACCATCGGCGTGCCGTCGGGCTTGGTGCCGCGGGCAAACGACTCGACGCCGCACGTCGGACAGAACTGGTGATGGATATGCTTCTTGTTGAACAGATATTCCTTCACGTCGTCCTTGCCGGACACCAGCTTGAACGCCTGCTCCGACACGAAGGTCAACAACAGGCCGTGCTTGGTGCAGATCGAGCAGTTGCATGCAATGAGCGGTGCCAGATCGGTCGTCGCTTCGTAGCGCACGGCGCCGCAGTGGCATCCGCCGGCATAGGTCTTCGCTTCGGCCATCACGTCCCTCCTTCAATCGATCACAACCGTCGCGGCGAGCGCAGCGTGGTACGGCGCCGACAGCAGGTCGCGGCCGGCAAGCAGGTGATCGAGATACCAGCGCGGCGGCCGCAGGTCACGGGCGACGACTGCCGGCAGGGCGACGTACATGACGGCATCGACCGTCGCACCGGTATCGAGGCGAAGCACGCGCACGGCGTGGCGGGCGTACTGACCCCGCGCGACGCCCTCATCGACATCGAGCAGATCAAGGCCCAACGCGGGCATGCGATTCAATGTTCCCTCGACCGCGCCGGCGGGGTCTTCCATCACGTTGGCGGCGCCTTCGCCCGGCCGGTTCAGCCGTTGCTTGTTGAACGCCAGCCGCCAACCGTCCAGTCGACCCGCGACGCGCTCGAGCACCGGTGCACCCTTGTCGGTGCAGCGCATCTTGAGCCGAGCCGGATCCATGTTGGATCCGTAGGCGAAGTACCACACGTCAGCCATGGTCTCTGCATCTCTCCGCCAGTTTGCGGCCGTGCGGTCAAACGGTCATCCCGAGCGCAGCGAAGGATCTCCAGGAAACGGAGACTCCCTTTCCAGGAGATGTCTCGCTGCGCTCGACATGACGGACTGGTCGCATCATCACTGGGCCTTTTGCTGCGCTCAGGACGACATACTCTCTCACCCTGCGTCCGGCTCCAGCAGCGCGGTCTTCTCCAAGGTCTGCAGTGTCGTCTCGATCAGCTCCAGGGCGGCGCGTCGGCGCTCGTCGTCGCCGGAGATGGGCTGGCCGTCGCGCTGCAGGTTGGTGCCGCTGTCAGCCAGGGCCTGCAGAAGGCCGGTGCACAGCGCGTCGCGGTCGCGCGTGCCATCCATCAGCGGCAGCAGCAGGTGACCGGCGGGCGCGATCGCCGCCGGCTCGTGCCGCAGGTTGGCGGTCCAGGTCACGCGTTGTGCCGCGTCGTAGCGCGCCAACGCCGTGGCCTGCGGTCGCGCGGCGCTGGCACTGCCGGTGCGGACCGGCTCGATGTAGTAGTCGAGCATGCCGGCGTTCAGCATACGGTAGAGCGCGTCGATGACCGCCGCCTCCTGCGCCGCGGGCGATGCGGCCCAGCGGCCGGCCGTGGCGGCGAGCTCGGCCGGCGTCGCCGTCGCCGGATAGCGGGCGCTCAGCATTTCCACGGCAACGGCCACGCCAGGGCTGTCGGACGTCAGCGTGCGGCCGCTGCTGTCGCGGAACACCCGGGCGCCATTCTTGCCGGTCGCGCTGTCGGGCGTGAAGCGGCCGGCGACATGCAGCTGCTGCAGCCGATGGGTATCGAGTGCCCGCTGGGCCCGGGCGGCGGTCGCCGCCTTGGCCAGGACCGACTGCCGGAAGGTGCGGCCGGTCAGGATGTCGATGTATTGCTCCAGCGGCAGCAGGCGGTTGTCCGACAGCTGGCGCAGCGCCACCGCGATCTCCTGGCCGTAGGTCTCGGCGATCATGGTGTGCAGCTCGGTTTCGCCGAGGTAGCCCAGGCCCAGTTTCTCGGCGCCCAGCACGAACTCGGTGACGGTGCACGGGTTGTTCTCGTCCTCGAGGAACTCGTGCAGCACGTAATCGTCGCGCTGGTTGGCGAGAAAGCCGGCCTCGGTGCGCAGGGCGTTGCCGTACGGCGTCTGCTGCGGCACGCGGTCCTTCAGGAACTCGATGAACCAGCGCGCCTGGGCAATCTTCTGCGACGGGTCGGGAATGTGGGCGGCATGGGCGATCATCGAGTCGCGCACCACGCGCTTCATGTGCCAGCCGGGCATCACGTTGTAGCTGACGATGGCGACGCCGTCGTCGCTCAGGCGCTCGGCGCACACCCGCAGGATCGCCTCGCGTACCGTGGCCGGCACCCAGCTGTAGACGCCATGGCAGATGATGTAATCGAACGGCCCGTCATCGGGGCCGATCTCCGTGACGCTCTGGCGCCGCAGCGTGAGGTTGCGCAAATCAAGGCCATCGGCGCGCCGCTGCGCCTGCTCGATCTGCACGCCCGACAGGTCGATGCCCAGGCACGTCGAGTCCGGCAGGTGCATGGCCATCGGGATGATGTTGCCGCCGGCGGCGCAGCCGATCTCCAGGATGCGCGCGGTGCGCACTTCAGGCGGCGACAGGCCGAACAGGGCGGCGATGGCCGCCAGCCGTGCCGGATGGGTCAGCGGGAAGGGGTGCGACTGGTAGGGCACCTCGTCGTATTGCGCTGCCGTGCGCGCCAGTGCCGGCGCGACTTCAGGCGAGAGGGTGGGCGTGTCGGCGGACGTCATGGCAAGGCGAACTCGTACGAAGGAAGGGGACAGACGCTCGGGATGATAGCGCGAATTGCTGGTATCTCACGCCGAATCGGCCTGCAGCAGGGCGCCGGCCGCCAGCGATGTCAACAGAAAGTCGATCAGCTGCAACGCGGCGTCGCGCTGCGCGTCAGGCTCGGTGATCGGCGCGTCGTCCTGCTTGAGCTGCATGTCGCGGCCGGCCATGGCCTGCAGCAGATCGGTGCACAGGGCCTCGCGGTCGCGCGTACCGTCGAGCAAGGGCACCAGCAGCTGCCCCGAGATGTCGAGGGATACCTCCTCGTGCCGCAGGTTGGCGGTCAACGACGCGCCGTGCGCGGCATCGAAACGGGCCAGCGCAATGGCCGTCGGACGCCGGGTATCGGCGGAACCGACGCGCAAGGGCTCGATGTAGAAGTCCAGCATCCCGGCATTCATCATCTCGCCCAGCGCATCGAACACGGCGGTGTCGTGCCGGGCTGCCTCCGCCGGGGCGGCGGCCTCGATCAACTCGGCCGGCGTCACGGTACCCGGGTAGCGCGCCATCAACGCATCCAGCGCGGCATGCACCGTGGCGCTGTCGGTCGTGAGCGTACGAGCGGTGCGGTCGCGGTAGGTACGCTTGCCGCTGCCCTCCGGTCCCGGTGTCATCGTGAGCTGGGCCGCGACATGCAGGTCCATCAAGCGTCGCGGGTTGAGGGGACGCTGTACCGGGCCCATGGTGGCGGCCTTCACCAGGATCGATTGCCGGAAGGTGCGGCCGGTGATGATGTCGATGTACTGCTCATGCGCCAGCAGGCGATTGCGCGACAGCTGCTGCAGCGCCGCCGCCGTCGCCTCGCCATAGCCGTCGGCGATCATGGTGTGCAGCTGCGTATCGCCGAGGTAGCTCAGCCGGGCCCGCTCGGCGGCGCGCACGAACTCGGTGACGGTGCAGGGGTTGTTCTCGTCCTCGAGGAACTCGTGCATCACGTAGTCGTCGCGCAGGTCGGCAATATGCTCCAGCTCGGTGCGCAGCGCGTTGCCGTACGGCGTTTCCTTGGACACGCGGTCCTTCAGGAGGTCGATGAACCAGCGTGCCTGGGCTGCCTTCTGCGACGGATCCGGTATGTGCGCCGCATGGGCGATCATCGAGTCGCGGACCACCAGCTTCATGTGCCAGCCCGGCATCACGTTGTAGCTGACGATGGCCATGCCGTTGTCGCTCAGGCGCTCGCCGCACACCCGCAGGATCGCTTCGCGCACCGTGGCCGGTACCCAGCTGTAGACGCCATGGCAGATGATGTAGTCGAACGGTCCGTCATCGGGCCCGATCTCGGTGACGCTCTGTTGCCGCAGCGTGACGTTGCCCAGGCCCATGCTCTCGGCGCGCCGCTGGCCCTGCTCGATCTGCACGCCCGACAGGTCGATGCCCAGGCACGTGGCGTCGGGCAGGTGGGCCGCCAGGGGAATGATGTTGCCGCCGGCGGCGCAGCCGATCTCCAGGATGCGCGCGGTGCGCAGAGGTGGCGGCGTCAGGTCGAACAGCTTGCCGATCGCCGCCAACCGCGCCGGGTGGGTCGATGGAAAAGGTTTCGACTGGTAGGGAATCGCATCGTACTGCGCTGCCGTGCGTTCCAGCGCCGGTGCGATTTCCGGCAGGGAGGCAGGTGTGTCGCCGGATGTCATGATGCAGGGTTATCTCCAGCTGTCATCCCGAGCGTAGCGAGGGATCTTTCTGTCTGGTTGTCTCGGCCTGACAAGATTCCTCGCTGCGCTCGGAATGACAGGAGCGTGAAAATCACTCCACCACCCGGAACTGGTAGGGCGATTCCAACGAGGCCGCTTCCTCGGCCGTCAATGGCGCGAACGCGGTGGCCTTGGCGGCGTCGTCGAGCTGGTCGAGGCTGGTGGCGCCGATGATGGGGGCCGCCATGTAGCTCTTGGACCACAACCACAGCAGCGCCGCCTGCGTCGGCTTGATGCCGCGCGCCGCCGCGATCCCCTTCAATCGGTCGACGATCGTCCAGTCGCAGTCGCGGTAGGTGCCGGCCTTGACCACGGTATCGCTCTTGGAGCGCTCGGTGGCGCCGCCGCCGTCACGCTCACGGTTGCCGGCCAGGAAGCCACGTGCCAGCGGGCTGTAGGGGATCAGCCCGACGCCCTGCTCGGCACAGAGCTGGTTCATCTCGCGCTCTTCCTCGCGCTGGATCAGGTTGTAGAGGTTCTGCATCGCGATCGGCCGCGCATAGCCCTTCCAGTCGGCGATCATCAGCATCTGCGCGAACTTGTAGGCCGGCATGGTCGAGCCGCCGATGTAGCGCACCTTGCCCGACCGCACGAGCTGGTCGAGCGAATACATCGTCTCTTCCAGCGGCGTGTGCGGATCGAGCCGGTGTACCTGGTAGACATCGATATGGTCGGTGCCCAGCCGCTTGAGCTGCGCGTCGATCGAGCTCGCGAGATGCTTGCGGCCGGTGCCGACGTCGTTGGGCTTGTCGCTCATGCGGATGCCGACCTTGGTCGAGATCACGATGTCGTCGCGCGGCACCATCTTCAGCAGGGTGGCGCCCATGATCTCTTCGCTGACGCCGGCGTTGTAGGTGTCGGCGGTATCGAAGAAGGTGATGCCGACGTCCAGCGCCCGCTTGAAATAGGCCGGCGCCTCGTCGGTGTCGAACTTGCCCCAGCCGCGGCGGCCCTTGGCACCCCAGGAGTTGCCGCCGAGGCAAACGCGGCTCACCATCAGGCCGGAACGGCCGAGCGGAACATGCTTCATGATCTTTCCTTATCGGGTCAGTCTGTCATGTCGAGTCAGTCTGTCATGTCGAGCGTAGCGAGACATCTCCTGGAAAGGGAGTCTCCATTCGCGGGAGATTCCTCGCTACGCTCGGAATGACAGAATCCGCCCCGCATGGGAGCCATTCGCCGTGGCGCCTTTGACCACCGCCGCGGCTGCGTGCCATCGTAGCAGCAACCATCACACGCCCTGTTGCAGGAGAAACGCCATGACCGGATCGGCTGCCATCGCGCGGCCGGCGACCAACACGCCGCCGCCCACCGCCACCTTGGCGCAGCAGGCGCTGGCGTACAGGTTCGATGCGTTGCCCGCCGATGTGGTCGAGCTGGCCAAGCAATGCCTGCTCGACTGGTTCGCCGTCACGCTCGCCGCCGCGGATGATCCCCTGGTGCGCATCCTGGCGTCGGACGCCGAGGAAGAGGGCGGCAAACCACTGGCGACCTTGGTGGGGCTCGGCACCAGGGTGGCGCGGCTGCAGGCGGCGCTGATCAACGGCGCCGCCAGCCATGCGCTGGACTACGACGACGTCAACATGTGGATGAGCGGTCATCCCACCGTGACCTTCACGCCGGCGCTGCTGGCTCAGGCCGAGGGCAACCGCGTCAGCGGCCGTGCCTTCATCGAAGCCTTCATCGCCGGCTACGAGACCGCCGGCCGGGCTGGCTGGCTGGTGGCGCCCGGGCACTACGCCCGCGGCTTTCACGCCACCGCCACCATCGGTGCCTTCGCTGCGGCGGCCGCCTGCGCCCGCCTGCTGGGGCTCGATGCCGAGCGCACGGCGACGGCTTTCGGCATCGCCGGCACGCAGGCGGCCGGCCTGAAGTCGGTGTTCGGCACCATGTGCAAGCCGCTGCATGCCGGCATGGCGGCGCGCGCCGGGCTGTCGGCGGCGCGGTGGGCGGCCAAGGGCTTCACCTCGCGCGGCGATATCCTGGAGTGTGCCCAGGGATTTGCCGCCACGCACAGCGCCGACTTCAATCCCGAACGGGCCCTGGGGGCGCCGCCCAACGACTTCCACATCCGCAACAACCTCTTCAAGTATCACGCCGCCTGTTACCTCACCCACGCGCCGATCGAATGCGTGAAGGCGCTGCGGCTGAACCATGCCATCCAGCCCGAGGACGTGCGCGCCATCCGGCTCAAGATCGACGGCGAGACCGACAAGGTCTGCAACATCCAGCAGCCGACATCCGGCCTGGAGGCCAAGTTCTCGCTGAAGCTCACGACCGCGTTCGCGCTGGCCGGCGTCGATACGGCGGCGCTGAGCAGCTACAGCGCCGCCAATGCCGGCAATGCGCGGCTGGCGCGGCTGCGCGACAAGGTCGCGATCGACTTCCAGTCCGGCTGGCCGCACACCCAGGCCGAGATGAGTATCGAGCTGACGGATGGCCGGCATTTCGAAGCACGCCATGATTCGGGCGTGCCCGAGAGCGACGTGTCTAGGCAGGGCGACAAGCTCGTGGCCAAGTACCGGTCGCTGGCAACGCCGGTGCTGGGCGAGGCCAAGGCCGAGGCGCTGCTGTCTGCCGTTCAGCGCCTGGAGGCGCTCGACAGCATCGACGATCTGCTGGCGCACGCGGTGCGCTGATCGGGCCCATGGCGGCACAACCGGCCCGAAGACGAAAAACGCGGCCGGCGCCGGCCGGACCGACCATGGTGACGCCGGGCACGCCGCTCACCGAGCGCACGGTGAAGTCGGCGCGCCGGGTGCTGGAAGTACTGGAGCTGTTCGCCGAGCATCGCGGCCCGCTGTCCGTCGGCGAGATCGCCGAGGCGCTCGCCTATCCGCAGTCGAGTACCTCGGTCCTGCTGCAGAGCCTGGTGGCGCTGGGCTATCTCACGCAGGACCGCGTGCAGCGGACGTACCTGCCCACCATGCGCGTGGCGTTTCTCGGCGATTGGCTCGAGGGCCAGGACGTCGCGACCGATGCCATCGCGCGGCTGATGCGCCGCCTGCACGATGCCACCGGCGAGACGATCATCCTGGGCCAGCGCCAGGGCGTGCATGTGCAGTACATCCGCATGCTGGAAGGCCGGAACCCGATCCGTTTCGTGCTGCACCGCGGCCTGCGCCGGCCGATCTACCGTGGCGCCACCGGTGTCGCTCTGCTGGCCGCTCTGCCCGATCGCGAGGTCCTCGCCATCCTGCGCCGCGGCAACGCCGAGGAGCGCGATGCGGCCAAGCGCATGAAGGCGGCGATCTTGATGGCGGCCATCAACCAATGTCGACGCGATGGCTACGCGGTCTCCGACGGCTCCGTGACGCCCGGCGCCAGCGTCATTGCGATGGCGTTGCCCGGTATCGGCCATGCGCCGGCGATGGCGCTGGGCATCGGCGCGCCGGTCGAGCGGCTGCAGCCGCAGGTCGGCGCCCTCGCGGCGCTGCTGCGTCGGGAAATCGCCCACTGGCGGCGCGATGCAGACCCATCACATACGTGATATGTGACGTCTCGGTATCATCCGTTGCTGTCAGAGCGCGATTCTTTCTGTCATGTCGAACGCGGCGAGACGCAGGAGGACCCCGTATGGTGCAGACGAGCGAAGACTTCCGGGCGCGGGCCAGGCTCGTCCCCAAGGGCCATACGTTCGACGATTTCACGCCGGGCCGCGTGTTCCACCATCACTGGGGCCGCACGATCACCGAGGCCGAGTCGGTCCAGTTCTCGACGCTCACCCTGCATTTCAACCCGCACTACTACAACGCGGCCTATGCCCAGGCGCACGGTCACCCCGGCCTCGTCGCCAACCCGCTGCTGGTCTTCACCACCGTGTTCGGCTTGTCGGTGGAAGACCTTAGCGAAGGCGGTGGCCCGTTCCTCGGCGTCAACGAGCTCAGTTTTCATCAGCCGGTCTATCCCGGCGACACGCTGGTGGCGCGCTCGGTCGTGCTCGACAAGCGGCTCAGCGATTCGATGAAGGATTTCGGTATCGTCACCTGGCACACCGAAGGCTTCAACCAGAAGGATGAACGCGTCATCGATTTCAAGCGCACCAACCTCGTGCGCCTGCGGAGGGTATCGTGAGCTACATGACCGAAGAGCGTCGCATGCTGCAGGAAGCGGCGCGCGAATTCACCATGAACGAAGTGCTGCCGGTCGCCAACAAGCTCGACCCGGAGCAGGGCGACATCCCGATGTCGCTGCGCGACAAGCTGGCCGAGATGGGCTACTTCGGCATCCTCATTCCCGAACAGTACGGCGGCTCGGGTCTGGGCAGCTTCGAGTACTGCCTGGTGACGGAGGAGCTGTCGCGCGGCTGGATGAGCGTGGCGTCGCTGATCGCGCGCGGCAACGGCATGATCGGTTCGCACGCCATGAACGAGGAGCAGCGTTCGCGCTATCTCTCTCGCATGGTGAAGGGCGAGTTCCTGGGCGCCTTTTCGATGTCGGAGCCCAACACCGGCTCGGATGTCGCCAGCATGACCTGCCGCGCCAAGAAGGACGGCGCCAGCTATCTGATCACCGGCAACAAGTACTGGTGCACCTTCGCCGACGGCGCCGACTTCCTGATCGTGATGGCCCGCACCTCGGAGATGGACCCCAAGAAGCGCCACAAGGGCATCTCGATGTTCCTGATCGAGAAGAAGCGCGGCGAGCTGCCGGCCGGCTGCTCGGGCGCGCCGATCCCCAAGATCGGCTACTTCGGCTGGAAGACCTGGGAGCTTGCCTTCGACAATTGCCGCGTGCCGGCCGAGAACCTGATCGGCGAGGAAGGCCAGGCCTTCTACTATGCCACGCGCGGCCTGGAGAACGCGCGGGCGCACACCGCGGCACGCGCCATCGGTCTGGCGCGCGGTGCGCTGGAGGACGCCACGCAGTACGCCCAGGAGCGCCGGCAATTCGACCGCGCCATCGCCGAGTTCCAGGCGATCCGCTTCAAGCTCGCCGACATGGCGACCCAGATCGAGGCGGCGCGGCAGCTCATGTATTTCGTGTGCGACCAGATCGACACCGGCCAGCGCTGCGACAAGGAAGCCTCGATGGTCAAGCTGTTCGCCTCGGAGATGGCCGAGCGCGTCACCAGCGAGGGCATCCAGATCTTCGGCGGCGCCGGCTACACCAAGCTGCATGCTGTCGAGCGCTACTGGCGCGACGCGCGGCTCACCAAGATCTTCGAGGGCACCTCGGAGATCCAGAAGCGCATCATCTCCGACCGCCTGCTGGGGAGGAATTGATGAAAGTGTCGGCGCTCACCGGCGATGCCAACTACTTCGAGGACTTCGCGGTCGGCGACGTACTGCGTCATGCCCGCGGCAAGACCGTCGAGCCGCTCGAGCAGGTGTGGACCACCAACGTCACGATGAACACCGCCGAGGGCCATTTCAACGAGCACCTCATGAGCACGTCGCCCTGGGGCAAGCGTCTGGGGTTCGGCGGCGTCACCATTTCGCTGGTGATCGGGCTTGCCGCGCAGGACACCGCCGAGAACGCCCTGATGGAGCTGGGGCTCGACAGGATCCGCCTGAAGTCGCCGGTGTTCCATGGCGACACGCTCTACGCCTACAGCGAGGTGCTGGAAACCCGCGCCGCCGACCGGCCGGACGGCGGCGTCGTGCGCTTCAAGCACTACGGCGTGAACCAGGACGACAAGGTCGTGTTCGAAGGCGAACGCACCGTCCTGCTGAAGCGCCGCAGCCACTGGGCGGACAAGTGATGACTTGTTTCGGACCGCGCGCGTCCACGCGCGCACTCGCCCGAAGCGAAAGCGGAGGGCGACAGACAGCATGGTCGGCGCTGGCGCGCCGATGCGGGCGTGGACGCCCGCGGTCCGAAACAAACCGATGACCACTACCTCCACCGGCGCACTCGACGGCGTGCGCATCGTCGACCTGACGCAGATGCTGGCGGGCCCGTATTGCACGCAGATGCTGGCCGACCAGGGCGCCGAGGTGATCAAGGTCGAGCCGATCGAGGGCGACCAGACGCGCATCGTGGGCCCGTACCGCGCCGACGACACACTGCGGGCCTATGGCGGCTACTTCGCGTCGGTCAACCGCAACAAGCTGTCGGTGGCGATCGACCTGAAGACACCGGAGGGGCGCGCCCTGCTGCTGCGTCTCACCGACAGCGCCGATGCGGTGGTCGAGAACTTCCGCACCGGGGTGATGGACCGGCTGGGCCTGTCGTACGAGACCCTGCGCGCGCGCAACCCGAAGCTGGTCTATGCCGCGATCCGCGGCTTCGGCGATCCGCGCACCGGCCGCAGCCCCTATGTCGCGTGGCCGGCCTTCGATGTCGTGGCCCAGGCGATGGGCGGCGTCATGGGCATCACCGGCCCCGACAAGGACACGCCGATGAAGGTCGGGCCCGGCATCGGCGACCTGATGCCGGCGGTGATGAGCGCCTTCGGCATCGTGAGCGCCATCCTGCATGCCAGCCGTACCGGCCAGGGCCAGTTCGTCGACGTCGCCATGGTCGATTCGGTCCTGTCGCTGTGCGAGCGCATCGTGCACCAGCACGCCTTCCTCGATGCCGTCGCGGTGCCGGAAGGCAATCATCACCCGTTCCTGTGTCCCTTCGGCATGTTCCCGGCCAAGGACGGTGCCGTCACCATCGCGGCGCACTCCGACGTACACTGGCCGATTCTCTGTCGGCTGATCGGCCTGGAGCACATGCTTGATGATGCGCGCTTCGCCAGCGTCCAGGATCGCCGCGCCCACCAGGCGATCATCCTGGAGGTCGTGTCGGCATTCACCCGACGGCACACCAAACAGGAATTGCTCGGCGTTCTTGGCGGCAAGGTGCCGTTCGGGCCGGTCTACCATGTCGGCGAGATCATTGCCGACCCGCACTTCCAGGTGCGCGACATGGTGGTCGAGGTCGAACACCCGGGCTGTGCGGCGCCGGTCAGGATCGCCGGCATTCCGGTGAAGATGAGCGAGACGCCGGGCAGCGTGCGCTTCCGCGCACCGATGCTGGGTGAGCACACCGATCGCGTGCTGGCGGCGGCTGGCCTGTCGGCTGACGAGATCGCGCAGCATCGCGACAGCAAGATCATCATGTGAGATGCGAGAGGAATGCCCATGACCGACCGTCCCCGTCGCCCCCGCCGTGTGCAGCTCTCCACCCCGGGATCGAGCGAGAAGATGATGCAGAAGGCGGCGGCGTCGGCCGCCGACCACGTGTTCCTCGACCTCGAGGATGCGGTGGCGCCGAGCCAGAAGCGCGCCGCGCGCCAGAAGATCGTGGCGGCACTGAAGGAGCTCGACTGGGGCAAGAAGACGCGCTGCGTGCGCATCAATGACCTCACCACCGAGTACGCCTTCGAGGACATCATTGAGGTGGTCGAGGGCGCCGGTGAGCATCTCGACACCATCATGATGACCAAGGTCATGACGGCGGCCGACATCCTGTTCGCCGACAAGCTGCTGCACCAGCTCGAGAAGAAGCTGAAGCTCAAACACCGCATTGGGCTCGAAGCGCTGATCGAGGAAGTCGAGGGCATGCAGAATATCGAGGCCATCGCGCGCGCGACGCCGCGGCTGGAATGCCTGGTGTTCGGCATGGGCGACTTCTCGGCCGCGATGGGGGTCGCCAACCACGCCATCGGCGGTGACTCGGCCTACCCCGGTGACATCTGGCACTATGCGCGCTTCCGCCTGGTGATGGCCTGCCGTGCCGCCGGCATCGACCCGGTCGATGGTCCCTATGCCGACTTCAAGAACCCCGAGGGTTACCGCCAGGAATGCACGCGCGCGATGCTGCTGGGCTGCGTCGGCAAATGGGCGATCCATCCGTCACAGATCGATATTGCGCTCGATGTCTATTCGCCGAGGAAGGAGGACATCGAGCGGGCACGTACGTTCGAGAAAGCCTATGCCGAGGCTGAAGCCAAGGGCCTGGGCGCCATCACCATCGACGGCGTCATGATCGACGTCGCCTCGATCCGCATCCTGCGCAACACCATCAAGAAAGCCGAACTCTACGGCATGTAGGAACGCGAATCATGCTGCGACGCTCTTTTGTGGCCGGCATGGCACTGGCTGGGATCGCGGCACCGGCCGAGGCGCAAGCGTATCCCGACCGGCCGATCCGCATCGTGGTGCCGTTCGGTCCGGGGACGGCGACCGATACCGTGGCGCGCGCCGTCGGCGCCGAGCTGTCGGCGCGCACCGGACAGTCGGTGATCATCGACAACAAGCCCGGTGCGGAGGGGCAGATCGGCGCACAGGCTGCCGCCAGCGCGCCACCCGACGGTTACACCCTGTTCATCACCACGCAGACCACGCAGGCGACCAACATCCACGTCTACAAGTCGCTGCCCTATGATCCGGTCAAGAGCTTCGCACCGGTGATCGGCCTGTCGCTCGGTGCCCAGATCGTGATGGTGCGCAACGACCTGCCGGCGACGTCGGTCACCGAGTTGATCGCGCTGGCCCGCGCGCAACCTGGCAAGCTGAGTTTCGGCAGCGGCAACGGCTCCAGCCGCGGCGGTGCCGAGCTGTTCAAGATCATGGCCAAGGTCGATCTGCTGGGCGTGCCGTACAAGACCCAGCCGCAGGCCATCGGCGATCTGCTGGGCGGCCGCATCGACGTCATCTTCTCGGATTTCATTACCGGCCTGCCGCCGGTGCGCGATGGCCGGGCACGCGGCCTGGCGGTGACCAGCCGAGACCGGCTGGCGGGCCTGCCGTATCCCACGGTCCATGAGAGTGGCGTGCCGGGCTACGAGATGTGGGCGTGGACGGCATGCTACGCGCCCGCCGGCACGCCGCGGCCGATCATCGATCGCCTGAATGGATTGATCCGCAAGGCTATGGCGTCGGAGACCTACCTCAACCTGACCCGCACCACGTCAGGCATGCCGTTTCCGGGATCGCCCGAAGACCTCGCCGCCTTCCAGGCGCGCGAGACGGCGAAATGGGGCGAGATCGTTGCCACCGCCGGCATGAAGGAACCCTAGGCGAAACCCGGTTTCCTGCTGCCGAATGGTGATGTCTATTTACAAAACGATACGGATCGTATTGTAATAAGCTGCATCGCAGCATGTCATGGAGGCCACCCATGGATCTGCAGGTCCATGGTCTTTCGCAGGCGGAAGTCCCGCCGGCTTTTCGCAAGGTGCTGGTTCCCTGGTCCGTCCAGGGCGGCCTCAACCCGCCGGTCATCGTGCGCGCCGCCGGCAGCTACTTCTACGACAGCGAGGGGAGGCGATACCTCGATCTCGCCAGCGGTTTCGTCGCCGTCTCGCTGGGCCACGGTCATCCCAAGGTCATCGAGGCATTGAAGGCACAGGCCGACCGTCTGTGTTGGACCGCATCAAGCTACTTCAACGACGTGCGGGCCGAGTATGCCGAAGCGCTGTCGCGAATCGCGCCCTGGGCCGAGGGTGCACGCATCCACTACGCCTGCGGCGGCGCGGAAGCCAACGACGACACGATCAAGATCGCGCGCCTGGTGACGCGTCGGCCCAAGGTGATGAGCGCCTATCGCTCGTACCACGGCAGCACGATCGGTGGCAGCGCGCTCACCGGGGTGGACCGTTGGCGCGATCCGTTCCCCGGCATCCCGGGCGTGGTGCGTTTCTTCGCACCCTATCCATACCGTTCGCCGTTCTACGCCCAGACGCCCGAGCAGGAGACCGAGCGTGCGCTGGAGCATATCGAACACGTCCTCTCGCACGAGGGGGCGCAGAACGTGGCGGCGATCATCGTCGAGCCCGTCACCGGCTCCAGCGGACTGGTGGTCTATCCCGACGGATATCTCGCCGGCCTGCGCCGCATCTGCGACCGGTACGGCATCCTGCTGGTGTTCGACGAGGTGATGACCGGCTTCGGGCGGGTCGGCCGGCCGTTCGCCGCCATCCGGCTGGGCGTCGCGCCCGATCTGCTGAGCTTCGCCAAGGGCGCCAGCTCGTCCTACACCCCGCTGGGCGGCGTGATGGTGCGCGAGTCCGTTGCCGCTTTCTTCGACGACAACCTGTTCGACGTCGGACACACCCACGCCGGCCACGTCCTCTCCGTCGCCGCGGGACTGGCGGCGTTGAAGGTCTATCAGGAGGAGGGCCTGTTCGATCGGGCGCTGGAGATCGAAGGCTGGCTGCGCGCGGGACTGGGGGAACTGCAGGACCGTCACGCTGTCGTGGGCGACGTCCGCGGATTGGGTGCGTTTTTCGGGTTGGAGCTGGTCAAGGATCACACCACCAGGGAACCCCTGGTGGCGTGGCATCAGCCGTCGGGTTCGACGCCGATGCGTCTGTTCTACGGCGAGCTGATGCGCCGCGGCGTTCATGCCTATGGCCGCTACAACATCGCCATGGTCGCACCGCCGCTCACCATCGGGCGCGACGAACTCGACGAAGGCTTGGAGGCACTCGATGCCGCACTCACGGTGCTGGAGGCTGCGCTCTAGATTTCGCCCGCCGTCATCCTGAGCGCAGCGAAGGATCCTGCGCTGGCGCCATCAAACACGATTGGCGCTGATGATCGCCAGGGTCGGCGATATATGAGCGATCCATCGCAAGGTCCTTCGCTGTGCTCAGGACGACGAGGAATTCACAACGGCATCTGATCCTCGACGAGGCCGGCGAACATCGCGGCGCCGATCGGCAGCACATCATCGTTGAAGTCGTAGGTCGGGCTGTGCAGGAAGCAGCCGTCCGCGCCACCCTGGCCGAGCCGGAAGTAGGCGCCGGGCCTTTCGCGCAGCATGAAGGCGAAGTCTTCGGAGCCCATGCTGGGCTCCAGGTCCTGCACGACATGCTCGGGCCCGAGGATGCGCGTCGCGACCCGCATGACGGCTTCCGCCTCGATGGGCGTATTGATGGTCGGGGGATAGAGTGCCGTGTAGTCGAGCCGTGCCGTGGTGCCGAAGGCGAGGCCGATCCCGTGGGCGATGTCGGTCAGCCGGCGCTGGAGCGTTTCCTGCACCGCAGGCGCGTACCATTTCACCATGCCCGACATCCGTACCTCGGCCGGGATCACGCTCAGCGCCGACGGTGCGCCGGCCTGCAGCGAATGCAGGCTCACAACGGCGCTCTGCAGCGGATTGACGTTGCGGCTGACGATGGTCTGCAGCGCCGCAATGAGCTGGCTCGCCACGATGATCGGGTCATTCGCCTGGTGCGGGTGGGCACCGTGGCCGCCGACGCCTTCGACGGTGAGCTCGAAGCGGTCGATGCCGGCCATCATCGGGCCGCGGGTCAGCCCGACCGTGCCGGGTGGCATCGACGGCCAGTTGTGCAGCGCGAACACCGCATCGACGGGAAAACGGATGAAGAGCCCATCCTCGATCATGGCGCGTGCCCCGGCGTGGCCCTCTTCGCCGGGCTGGAAGATGAAAACGACGGTGCCGTCGAACGCTCGCGTGGCCGCCAGGTGGCGTGCGGCACCCAGCAGCATCGTGGTGTGCCCATCATGTCCACAGCCATGCATCCGGCCGGCATGCCGTGATTTGTGGTCGAATCCGTTCGCCTCGGCAATCGGCAGGGCGTCCATGTCGGCGCGCAGGCCGATGGCCCGATTGCTGTCGCATCGTTGTCCGCGCAAGACACCGACGACGCCGGTGCGGCCGATGCCGGTGTGGACCTCGAGGCCCAGTGCCCGCAACTGATCGGCGACGATGGCCGACGTTCGTACCTCTTCGTAGCCGAGTTCGGGATGGGCGTGCAGGTCGCGGCGGATCGCCGTCAGGGCACCGTGATCCTGCTTGATCGCTTCGAGGATGGTCATGGCGGCATTCCGGGGCACAGATAAACGATACGATGCGTATCGATAATAAGAAGGCGATACGATCCGGTTGTCAATCGGGCTAGTCTTGCCGCGATTGCGAAGGGGATCTGGATGGACACCAAGCCCGCGGCCCGGCCCGGCAGGCCGCGTGACGAAGCCACGCATCGTGCGATCCTGCGCGCCGCCAACCGCCTGCTGCATGAAGCTGGCTACGGCGGCTTTTCGATCGAGGGCGTGGCGCAGCGCGCCGGCGTCGCCAAGACGTCGATCTACCGGCGCTGGCCGAGCAAGGGTGCGCTGCTGCTGGATCTCTACATGGAGGGGCTGGCGCCCACGGCACTGGAGCCTGGCGGGCGGAAGGTGCGTCAGGCGTTTGCTGCCTATCTCAGTCAGACCGTCGAACGCCTGAAAGACGCCGGCTGGAGCAACACGCTGCGCAGCCTCGTCGCCGAAGCCCAGAACGACCCGGCACTGGCTCGCCTCGTGCGGGACAAGGTCATCCAGCCGCGGCGCGAGGACGGACGTCGGCTTCTCGAGCACGGCGTGAAGACCGGTGAAGTCCGCCGGAATACCGATATCGATATCACCCTCGACTTTGTGTTCGGTGCGATCTGGTATCGCCTGCTGCTGGGGCATGCCGCCGTCGACGAGGCGTTCGCCCGGCGTGTCGTGGCGGACCTGTTCAAGCGGATCGGCAACGACCACCCGATGCCGTGACTAGGTCAGGGCGCCTCGATGCGCTACGCTCACCGTACTGTCAGCCGGAGGAAAGTCACATGAGCGATCCCAAAAAGCCGAATGTTGCCGCCTATGTCGATGCCATGGCGCAGGTGGTCGGTGTACCCATCGATCCGCAGTATCGCGACTCGGTGATCGCCAACTTCGAGCGCACGGCACAAATGGCGGCGCTGGCGTTGGGCGAAGAGTTGCCCGATGACCTGATCAGTGCACCGGTGTTCCGGCCGTGAGCGCCATCGACAAGGACACGACGGCGGCCGCCATCGCGTCGGCGGTGTCCGCTGGCAAGGCAACGGCGGCGGCCGTGGTCGAGCACGTGCTGCAGCGCATCGACACCCTGGACGAGACCTACAACGCCTTCACAGCCGTAGTCGCCGGCCGCGCCCGCCAGAAGGCGGCGGCCATCGACGCCGCCATTGCGGCCGGCAAGGCGGTCGGCCCCCTGACAGGCGTGCCGTTCGCGGTGAAGAACCTGATCGACATCGCCGGCTTGCCGACCCTGGCCGGCTCCCGGATCAACGCCGACAATCCACCCGCCGCGCGCGATGCCACCTTGGTGCAGCGCCTGGAGGCTGCCGGCGCGATCCTGGTCGGTGGCCTCAACATGGGCGAGTACGCCTACGATTTCACCGGCCGCAACGCGCATGTCGGCCCGTCATGCAACCCGCGTGATCCGACACGCATGACCGGCGGTTCTTCCGGTGGTTCCGGTGCCGCCGTGGCCGGCGGCCTGGTACCGCTGGCGCTGGGCTCCGATACCAACGGTTCGATCCGCGTGCCGTCGTCGTTGTGCGGCACGTTCGGCCTGAAGCCGACCTACGGCCGGCTGAGTCGCACCGGCGCCTTCCTGTTCTGCGACAGCCTGGATCATCTGGGGCCGCTGGCGCGCTCGGTGCGCGATCTTGCGGCGTCATTCGATGTCATGCAGGGACCCGATGCGGCCGATCCTGTCTGCACCGAGCGGCCGCCCGAGCCCACGCTGTCGCGGTTGGACGACGGTATCGCGGGCCTGCGCATTGCCATCGCCGGCGACGATTTCGAGCATCCGCTCGAGCCGGTGGCAGCGACCGCGGTGGCAACCGTCGCCAAGGCACTGGGCGCCACCCACAAGGTCGCGTTGCCCGGCACGGCACGCGCCCGTGGCTGTGCCTCCCTGATCACGACGGCCGAGGGCGGCACCCTGCACCTGTCGCGCCTGCGCACGCGCGCCGCGGATTTCGATCCCGACACACGCGAGCGCTTCATGGCCGGCGCGCTCACGCCGGCTGCCTGGTACATCCAGGCGCAGCGCTTTCGCCGCCAGTACCGGCAGCGCGTGCTGGAAGCCCTGCAGGATGTCGATGTGCTGATCGCGCCGGCCACACCGATGACGGCGCCGCGGCTGGATCAGATCACGACAACCATATCAGGCGTCGAGATGCCGGTGCGCGCCATCCTCGGCCTCTTCACCCAGCCGTTCTCGTTCATCGGCCTGCCGGCCGTGGCTGCGCCCCTGCAGCAATCCGGCGGTCTGCCCATCGCCGTGCAATTGATCGCCAAGCCATTTGACGAACAGGCCGCATTGCGGACAGCGCACTGGCTGGAGCGCCGGGGCATCTGCGCCGCGCCGGCGGCATGAAAGGAAACACCATGAGCCTTGAGATCAACATTCCGGAAATCGTGCAGGAAGTGACCGCAGCCTTTCATCGTTACGAAGCGGCGCTCAACAAAAACGATGTGGCGACGCTCGACGAGCTGTTCTGGGACAGTCCGCATACCCTGCGCTACGGCATTGGCGAACAGCTCTATGGCCATGACCAGATCGCGGCGTACCGATCGGGCCGCGATCCGAAGTTCGTGGTCGATCGCGACCTCGTAAAGCTGTGGGTGATCACCTACGGCCGCGACTTCGGCACCGCCAACTGCGAATTCCGCCGCCACGGCGATCCGCGCCTGGGCCGGCAGAGCCACACCTGGATGCGCACGCCGGACGGCTGGCGCATCGTCGCGGCCCATGTTTCGTTCACCGGCGATGCAACCCGGATGAAAACATAAGCGCGAGCGCACGTTGCATTCGCCGTGCGCTGCGACCATATAGGCACGATACCCATCAGGGACACTTTCCGCTTGAACTTCCCGCGCCCGCGCCTTGCAGATCGTTCCGGCACCGGCGGTTCGGCCGGGCGGCGTTGGGTGCGGCTGGCTGCCTTCGCGCTGTTGACCGTGACGCTGGCGCTGGTCGGCCAGACGCCACCCGTGCGCGGCGGTGCGCCCGTGCCCGCCGACGGCGTGGTCGATCGGGCAATCGGCGGCGATCGCGGCATCCTGCCGGCAAAACCAAGTCTTCGCGTGGTGGGCGAGGCGCGGGGATCGCGTCCAGCGCTCGATCACGATCCTTCCATCGTCATTGTCAGCGTTGCGCCGAGCCTGCCGGCGCCACGATGGGTGGCCGAGGCTGCACCGGCCATGCACGTCGACGTCCGTCCGCAGGATGAAGGATGGACACAACGTCCGCGCGGCCCGCCGACGGAACAGGCGTCCGTACCGTCGACCCGCTCGCGCTTTCCTCGCATGATGCTCGGCCACGCATGATGGCATGAGCCTGTGCCGATGACGGGCGCGAGGCGCCTGTTCATTCCCGCCAGGACTTCATGCCATGCGTCAGTCTCCCTGGAAGGTGACGGCCTACGCCCTCATCGTCCTTTGCGGCATCCTCGCCGCGCTGCCCAATCTTTTCACCCGCGAACAGCTCGCACACCTGCCCGACTGGATCCCCAAGCAACAGGTGACCCTGGGGCTCGATCTGCGCGGCGGCTCGCAGCTGCTGCTGGAAATCGACAGCGATGCCGTGCGCAAGGATCGTCTCGACAGCCTCGGTGACTCGGTCGCCGCCACGCTGCAAACCGCCGGCATTCGCCATAGCGGCGTGCGTATCGCCAATGGCGCGATCAGCGTAACGCCGCTGGATGCGGCCCAGGGCCGCGACGCGGCGCGGTCGTTCGCCGCCCTGAACACGCCGGTCGAAACCCGCTTCGGCGGCAGCGGACCGGCATCGCTGGACATCACGACCGGCGCTGACGGTGCGGTGACGCTGAAGCCGACCGAGGCCGACCTCACGGCGCGCATCAATGCGGCGGCCGATCACAGCCTGGAGATCGTGCGCCGGCGCATCGATCAGGCCGGTATCGCCGAGCCGACAGTGCTGCGCCAGGGCGCCAACCGCATCGTGGTGCAGCTGCCCGGCGTGCAGGATCCAACGCGCATCAAGGAGCTGCTGGGCAGCACGGCGCGGCTGAGCTTCCACATGGTGGCCGAGGAGGGCGGCGAGGGCCGGGTCGCGGGCACCACCCTGCTGCCGCTGGAGGGCGGTTCCAGCCAGATCCGCGTCCGATCGCGGGTGATGCTGGACGGCGACCGCCTGGTCGATGCCGGCACCGGCTTCGATCAGCGCTCGGGGCAGCCGATCGTGCAGTTCCGTTTCGATTCGCAGGGCGCCAAGCGGTTCGCCGACATCACCCGCAACAATGTCGGCAAGCCGTTCGCCATCGTGCTCGATGGCCGCGTGCTCAGCGCCCCGGTGATCCAGGAACCGATCCTGGGCGGCTCGGGGCAGATCAGCGGCAATTTCACCGTACAGAGCGCCAAGGATCTCGCCGTCCTGCTGCGGGCCGGCGCCCTGCCGGCACCGATGAAGGTGATCGAGGAGCGCACCGTCGGCGCCGATCTCGGCGCCGATGCGATCGAGCAGGGTGTGCTCACCGGCCTGATCGGCTTTGGCCTGGTGTTCGCCTTCATGGTGCTGCTGTACGGCCGCTGGGGGCTGGTCGCCAACCTGGCGCTCAGCATCAACGTCGCCTTGACCTTCGCGGCGTTGAGCCTGCTGGGCGCCACACTCACGTTGCCGGGCATCGCCGGCATCATCCTGGGCGTAGGACTGGCGGTCGATGCCAACGTGCTGATCAACGAACGTATCCGTGAGGAGACGGCACTGGGCCGCGGCGCCATGGCGGCGCTCGATGCCGGCTTCAAGCGCGCCTACAGCACCATCATCGACTCCAACGTCACGACCCTGATTGCCACCACGATGCTGTTCGCCCTGGGCTCGGGCCCGGTGCGCGGTTTTGCCGTCACCATGGGCCTGGGCATCATCATCTCGATGTTCACCGCGGTGTCGGTCGTGCGCATGATCATGGCGTTGTGGGTGGGCTGGCGCCGGCCCGCGGCGTTCGTGATCAGGCCGCTGTTCGGCCTGTCGCTGATCCCGGACAAGACCACGTTCCGCTTCATGCGCGGGCGGTTCATCGGCATCGCGGTGTCGGCGGTGCTGTCGGTGTCGTCGCTGGCGCTGTTCGTGCACCCCGGCCTGAACTACGGCATCGATTTCGTCGGCGGCACGCTGGTCGAGGTCAAGACGCAGGAACCGGCCAAGCTCGATGCCTGGCGCCAGGCCCTGAGCGGCCTGGACCTGGGCGAGATCGCGCTGCAGGAAGCGGGCTCGGCCAAGGACGTGCTGGTGCGCATCGAACGCCAGCCCGGCGATGACCAGGCGCAGGCGGCCGCCACCGACAAGGTCAAGGCCAAGCTGGCTGAGATCGCGCCCGGCTCGACGATCGAACGCGTCGAGGTCGTCGGCCCCAAGGTCAGCGGCGAGCTGATGGAGGCGGGCTTCCTCGCCGTCGGCCTCGCGTGCCTGGCGATGCTGGTCTACATCTGGATCCGCTTCGAGTGGCAGTTCGCGGTCGGCGCCATCGTCACGCTGATGCTCGATGTCACCAAGACCGTGGGGCTGTTCGCGCTGACGGGGCTCGACTTCAACCTGACAGCGATCGCGGCCCTGCTGACCCTGATCGGCTATTCGGTCAACGACAAGGTCGTGGTCTACGACCGCATGCGCGAGAATTTGCGCCTGTACAAGAAGATGAAGCTGCGCGAGCTGATCGACCTCAGCATCAACGCCACCTTGGCGCGCAGCATCTACACCTCGGCGACGGCGTTCCTGTCGATGCTGCCGATGGCGTTGGCCGGCGGCAGCGCCGTCGACAATTTCGCCATCCCCATGGTGTTCGGCATCGTCGTCGGCGCCAGTTCATCGGTGTTCATCGCCGCGCCGATCCTGCTGTTCCTCGGCGAGGGACGGCTGCGACCGGCGGCGCGATCATCGACGCCGGCCGTTTCGGCAGCGGCCTGATGTGACGGCGGGATGGGCGGCCCTGGCAGGCGCCGCCCATCCCGCCACGCTAAGCTACCACGTGAAGGCGAGATGCTGGCTGCGGCCCGGCGAGACGGTCACGGTGCGCGTCTGCACCCGGCCCTCGCTCGCGGCCCTGACCGTGTATTGGCCGGCCGGCAGGTTGGCGAGCAGGAACGGGCCCTGCGAAACGGTCTGCAGCACCGGTTGTCCGCGCGTGTCGGTAACGCTGACGTCGACGTTGGCCAGGAAGTCGCCGCGCGGCACGTTGGCGCGTGCAAACTCCATCCCCAGCATGTAGCGCGGCAGGGCGGCGCGGAACGCTTCCGCCTCGTCGCGGCCCACGCCACCGGTGATGAACGTCACGGCGCCCTGATGCCGTTCGACCGGGTCCGTTCGCATGCCCTGATAGACGTCGGCCGGCGGGCGATCATACGGCCTGTAGGACGGCCGGTCGTCCGCCGGGCGATCATAGGGTCTGTCGTACGGCCTGTCGTACCGATCGACCTGTGCCCATGCCGGCAGCGCTGCGGCAGCCGACAGGCCGACCAGGGCAGCGATATGCACAAGCTTCATGTGGTCCTCCGTCGCGGCGTGCGCGCGAGATACCGAAAAAACGCCTGTCAGAAACCGGAGGTTCCGCGCCGGGCACGCGTGTCGCAATCTCGCCACAGGGCCTGTTGGCTGTCGCCGCGGTCGGAGGATGGTGGCGTATCGCTATGAATCGCGGCTGAAACCGGCCAGCCGCAGGCTGCTGGTGAAGACCGCGACGGCGGCGAAGCCCGCGCCGATCAGCAGCGCCAGCGTGGGGCCGGCGGCGTGCGTGGTCACCAGGCCGAACACCAGCGCGACCAGGGCGGCACCCATGGTCTGGCCCATGACGCGGGCGGTCGACAGCACGCCGCCGGCGCTGCCGCTGCGCTCGCGCGGCACGCTGTTGATCAGGATGCGGTTGTTGGGCGACTGGAAGAGGCCAAACCCGATCCCGCAGACCGCCATGCGCCAGGCGATATCGGCGTGGCCGGGCTGCGCCGGCAGGAATGCCAGCAGCAACAGGCCGGCGCACAGGATCGAAAGGCCCAGGGCGCCGAGCAGGCCGGCCGGATAGCGATCGGAAAGACGGCCGGAGATCGGTGCGGCGATGCCCACGGCCAGCGGCCAGGGCGTCATCAGCAGGCCGGTATCGACCTGTGTGAGGCCCAGCACGTCCTGCAGATAGAACGGCAACGCCACGAAGGCAGCACCCTGCGCCGTGAACGAGCAGACCGAACTCAAGACCGACAGCGAGAAGATCGGCCGGCGGAAGATGTCGACCGGCAGCATGGGGATCGGCAGGTTCGTCTGCCGCATGACGAAGGCGACACCGAGCCCGACCGCGGCCACGAGCTGCACGACAACGGCGACGGCGCCTTGGCCGTGCGCGATGCCGTCGATGCCGCTCAGCAGCAGGCCGAAAGTCAATGCGCACAGCAGCGCGCTCGGCAGGTCGAACGGATGCGGCGTGGGCTCCGTCACCGGCAGGGTCGAGGTCGACAGCAGGAACGCCACCACGCCCAGCGGCACCGCGATCGCGAACAGCCACTGCCAGGGGCCCAGCGCCAGGATGGCGGCCGCCACCGTTGGCCCCAGTGCCGCCGAGGTCGCCACCACCATGGCATTGAGCCCCATGGCCCGGCCCAGCGCCTCGCGCGGATAGGTGAAGCGGATCAACGCCGGGTTGACGGCCATGATGCCGGCGGCGCCGATGCCCTGGATCGCCCGCGCGATGACCAGCGTGGTCAGCGAGGTCGACAGCGCACAGGCCAGCGACGCCAGCGTGAACACCACCACGCCGGCACGGAAGACCTTGCGATAGCCCAGCACGTCACCCAGCGACGACAGCGGCAGCAGCGTGACGACGACCGCGATCTGGAAGGCATTGACGATCCAGACCGAGCGCGAGGCCGTGGTGTCGAGGTCCCGCGCGATCACCGGCAGCGCAACGTTGGCCAGCGACCCGTTGAGCACCGTCATGGCGAGGCCGATGGCAATGGCGGCCACGGCCCAATGGCGCCGCGGCGTCGGCAACCCGTCGCCGGCATCGATCGGCAGCGTTGTCATGGTGTTACGGCGTCACCGTCGGTGCATCGCCGGCAACGGTGGTGCGTTGCATCAGGCGCTTGTACTTCACCGCGTCGTAGGGCGTCGCGCGATGCAGGACGGCACGGTTGTCCCAGATGATGAGGTCGCCTTGGCGCCACTGATGCGACCAGCAGAACGCCGGCTGCGTCGCATGCGCCGTCAATTCGTCGAGCAGGGCGCGGCCTTCGGCAAACGGTTGGTCCACGATATGCGACGCGTGCGAGCTGACGTACAGGGCCTTGCGGCCGTTAATCGGATTCACCCGCACCAGGCGCTGCTGGACCGGCGGCACCTCGGCCTTCTGCGCCTCGGTGAGCACGGTCGGGTCGACCAGGCTGCGCGAATAGGCCAGCGAATGTTCGGCCACCAGTGTCTCGATCTTCTGTTTCATCGCCTCCGACAGGCCGGCATAGGCCGCACGCAGGCTGGCGAATTCGGTATCGCCGCCCTCGGGCGGGCAGAGGCGTCCCGATAACAGCGAGCACAACGCCGGCACCTTCTTGAACGAACTGTCGGTGTGCCAGAAATAATTGGCTTTCTGGTAGATCATGCGCCGATCCTCGGGCGGGATCACGACGCCGGTATTGATATCCAGGTTCGATTGCCGTGCAAAGGCGGTGCCGCCGGCCGGATTGGCGCTGACCGTGGTCTCCAACGGACCGAACAGCCTGGTGAAGGCGACCTGCTGCGCATCGTCGATCGGCTGGTCGCGCAGCAGCACGACCGAGTGCTCCTCGAAGGCGGCCCGGATTTCGCCGAACACGACGGCATCCACCGGCCGGGTCAGGTCGGCGCCGCCGATTTCAACGCCGAACAGGGGATGCAGCTTGCGGAACGTCAGGGTCATGGTCACCGGCTTGTAACACGCGGCGACAGTCTAGCGCGAACGGGCGCGGTCGGCCGTGCAGGTGTTGCAAGGCGGCTCGCGATTTTAGACAACCGACACACATGTCGACACCGTCTGCGCCGGTCCGCAGATTTTTCCCCATCATGCAGATGATGGTCACCAAACTGTCGCGGATCCGTCATCGGGCATTTACCGCCGGACCATAGGCATCGCCCTGCAACGACAGGAGCGACGCACGCGTGACGGTCGACGCCATCATCACGGCCGACGTTCTGGACGTTCCATCCAGCCCGGTCCGGACGGTTCGCCGACGACGGTTCGCCTCGTGGCGCCTGGCCTACATGCTGTTGCTGCCCTCGTTGCTGGGGTTGGCGGCCTTCACCTACCTGCCGGTGCTGCGGGTGGCGATCGACGCGCTCCATGTGACGCCGCATGGTGCCGGCGGGGCGACCCGCTTCGTTGGCCTGGAGAACTTCGCGCGCGTCCTGGGCGATGCGGCCTTCCGCCAGGCCGCACTGAACAACCTGATCTATGCCGTCGGCACCGTCGGACCGAGCGTGGTGCTGGCGCTCCTCTTCGCGCTCGCGGTGCGGCGCTCGACCCGGTTCAACGCCGTGGTGCGCACCATCCTGTTCTTTCCGTCGCTGGTGCCGCTGGTGGCTGCCGCGTCGCTGTTCTTCTTCATCTTCCTGCCCGGCGTCGGGCTGCTCGACTACTACCTCGCCAAGCTCGGCGTCAGTGGACCCAACTGGATCGGCGATACCGACGTGGCGCTGTGGTCGATCGTCGGCCTCACAGTGTGGAAGAACGCCGGCTACTACATGCTCTTCTATATCGCCGGCCTGCAGAACGTGCCGCGCGATCACATCGAGGCGGCCACGGTGGACGGCGCCAATGCCATGCAGCGGCTGTGGTACGTCATCCTGCCGGCGCTCCGGCCGACCACGGCGTTCGTCATCACCATCGCGTTGATCCACATGCTGACCGCGGTGGACCACGTGGTGGTGCTGACCAAGGGCGGCCCCAGCAACGCCACCAACCTGCTGCTGTTCTACATCTTTCAGGAAGCGCACGAGAATTTCGATACCGGCAAGGCCGCCGCGGCGACGGTGATCAGCGTCGCCGTACTGCTGCTGGTGTCGCTGGGATCGTTGCGCGGCATGGAAGCGGGAAGCCGTCGTGAGGCTTGACCGCCACGCCGGCCCGGCGCTGCTGGCGGCTCTCGTCGCCGCCGTCGCGTTCGTGTGGGTAACGCCGTTCCTGTGGACGCTCGTCGCTGCCTTCCGGCACGAGAGCGCCGGCAGTGCCGGCATGGCATCGCTGCTGCCGGATTTCACGCCGACCCTGGCCAATTTCCGGCTGGCGCTGGAGAGCGGCGAGTTCGGCCTCTACTACGTCAACACGATCATCGTCGTGGTCGGCGTGCTGGGCGTGCAGTTGGTCACCATCAGCCTGGCCGGCTATGCCTTCGCGCGGCTGGAGTTTCCCGGCCGCGACGTTCTGTTCTACGTCTTCCTGGTGCAGCTGATGCTGGTGCCGGCGGTGCTGATCGTGCCCAACCTGCGCACGACCGTCGATCTTGGCCTGTACGACACGCTGGCCGGCGTCATGGCGCCATACTTCGCCTCGGCGTTCGGCACCTTCCTGATGCGCCAAACGTTCCGCGGCATCCCGCGGGACTTCGAGGAAGCCGCCGCGATCGACGGCGCACCATGGTGGGCGATCGTCTGGCACGTCCTGCTGCCCATGGCGCGGCCCGGGCTGATCGCGTTCGCCATCGTGTCGGTGACGGCGCACTGGAACGAGTTCCTGTGGCCGCTGATGGTGATCAACGATCCTGCCAACCACACGCTCACGATCGGGCTCGCCACCTTCACCAAGGGTGCCGAGGGCGCCAAGGAGTGGGGCGTTCTGGCGGCCGGCACCCTGTTGGTGATGGCGCCGCTGGCGGTCGTCTTCGTCGCCTTCCAGCGCCGCTTTGTCGACAGCTTCGTGTTCAGCGGAATCAAAGGTTAACAAATGGAGAGAGGCATGCACGTCATTCGCAGGCTGGGCGCTGGTGCACTTGCCGCCGCGCTGGTGCTGACGTCGAGCGTGGCCTGGGCGCAGACCAGGATCGAGTTTTTCTTCCCGGTGCCGGTCGAGGGCAAGCTGGCGCGCGAGATGACGCGGCTGGTAAAGCAGTTCAACGATAGCCAGAAGGACATCGAGGTCACCGCCGTCTACACCGGCAGCTACGACGAGACCAAGCTCAAGGCGCAGGCCGCGGCCAAGGCCGGCAAGCCACCGTCGGTGGTGCTGATGAGCGCCAATTTCACCGTCGACCTCAAGCTGGCCGGTGACATCCTCTCGCTCGAACCGTTCCTCGCCGCCGAGGGCACGACGCGCGAGAAGTTCCTCGGTGACTTCTGGCCGGCGCTGCACGCCAACGCCACGGTCGACAGCGAACTCTACGGCGTGCCGTTCCACAATTCGACGCCGCTGCTCTATATCAACGCGACGCATTTCAAGGAGGCCGGCCTCGATCCGGCCAAGCCACCCCGGACCTGGGTCGAGCTTGTCGACGCCGCCAAGAAGCTCACCAAGCGCGACGGCGAAAAGGTCGAGCGCCACGGCTTCATGATGCCCGGCGGTTACGACTATCTCGGCTGGCTGATGAGCGCGCTGTCGATGTCCAACGGCGGCCGCTACTTCAATGAAAGCTACGGCGGGGAGGTCTACTACGACACGCCGTCGATGCTGGGCGCCGCCAAGCTGGTCGAGGACCTGGTCTACAAGCACAAGGTGATGCCCTCGGGCGTGATCGAGGCGGGCGGCGTGTCGACCGCGTTCTTCGCCGGCAAGGCGTCTATGGTGCTGCTGTCGACCGGCTCGCTCTCCTTCATCCGCGAGAACATGAAGACGCCGTACGACGTTGCCTTCGTGCCGCGCAACGTGCGCAATGCGGTGCCGATCGGCGGTGCCTCGCTGGTGATGTTCAAGGGCCAGAGCGAGGCAAGCCAGCAGGCCGGCTGGAAGTTCGTGCGCTGGCTGTCGTCCACCGACGTGCTGGGCGGCTGGAGCCGCTTCACCGGCTACTTCGCGCCGCGCAAATCGGCCTACGACACGGCCGAGATGAAGGACTTCATCACCCGCAACCCCGACGCCAAGGTGGCGCTCGACCAGCTCGCCTACGCGCAGCCGTGGTTCGCGACCTACCAGACCGTGGCTGTGCGCAAGGCACTGGAAGACGAAATGCAAGCCGTCATGAACGGCAAGAAGAAGGCTGAGCAGGCCGTCAAGGACGCCCAGCGCAAGGCCGACGAATTGCTGCGGCCCTACATCGATCAGACGGCATTGAAGCTGCCGTGACCGCAGGAGCACGCCGTCATTCCGAGCAAAGCGAGGAATCTCCCGCAACGGGAGACACTGCTTCCAGGAGATCCCTCGCTGCACTCGGGATGACGGGAACCAAGCAAGGGAGCGATTCATGATCATTGCCCAGATCACCGACCTGCATGTCCGTCCGCCGGGCCGCCTGGCCTATGAGCGGGTCGACACCAATGCCATGCTGCGCGCTGCCGTCGCGGCGCTGATGAAGCTGGAGCGCCGGCCCGATGTCGTGCTGGCGTCGGGCGACCTTACCGACTGCGGCTTGCTCGAGGAATACGAGACCTTGCGCGAGCTGCTCGCGCCGCTGTCGATACCGGTCTACCTGGTGCCCGGCAACCATGACCGGCGCGAGAACATGCGCGCCATCTTCTACGCCGACGGCTATCTGCCGGCTGACGGCGCGTTTCTGCACTATGTGATCGACGATCAGCCGGTGCGGTTGATCGGCCTGGACACCGTGATCCCTGGCGAAGGCTACGGGCTGATGTGCCCACAGCGGCTCGCCTGGCTGGAGGAGCAACTCGCGCGCGAGCCGGGCGAGCCGACGGTGATCTTCATGCATCACCCGCCGTTCCTGACCGGCCTGACCGACATGGACCGCATCAACTGCCGCGGCGGCGACCAGATGGCCGACATCGTGGCACGCTTCCCCAACGTCGAGCGGGTGCTGTGCGGCCACCATCACCGGCCGATCCAGACGCGCTGGGCCGGCACCCTGGCATCGGTGGCGCCCAGCACCGCGCACCAGGTCGTGCTCGATCTGCAGCCTGACCACAGTCCGACGATGTTCAACCTCGAGCCGCCGGCGTACCAGCTCCATGTCTGGTCGCCGTACACCGGCCTGGTCAGCCACACGGCCTACGTCAACGACTTCGCCGGCCCATATCCGTTCGTGCTCGATCCCGACTATCCCGGCCACCAGCAGGCCGAGGCGATCCCCGCAGAAGCCGCAGAGTAGGAGTAGAGCAATGACGCGCAGGAACGTCCTGCTGATCGTGGTCGACCAGTGGCGCGGCGACATGCTGCCGTGCCTGGGCGCCGACTTTCTGAAGCTGCCGAATATCGAGCGCCTGTGCCGCGAGGGCGTGACGTTCCGCAACCACTACACCCAGGCGGCACCCTGCGGGCCGGCGCGGGCCAGCCTGCTGACCGGCCTCTACCAGATGAACCATCGGGCGGTGCAGAACACCATTCCGCTCGATGCCCGCCACGACAATCTCGGCAAGATGCTGCGCCGCATCGGCTACGACCCGGCGCTGGTCGGCTACACGACCACCACCCCCGATCCACGCGCCACGACATCGGATGATCCGCGCTTCAAGGTGCTGGGCGACGTGATGGAGGGTTTCCGGCCGGTCGGCGCGTTCGAGCCCTACATGGAAGCCTATTTCGCCTGGCTGCTGGCCAATGGCGTCGACGTGCCGGCCCAGCGCGCCGACATCTGGCTGCCGAAGGAAGGCGCGCCGGGTCCGACGACGGCGGCGGCGCGGGTGCCGGCCGAGTTCTCCGACACCGCGTGGTTCACCGAGCGGGCGCTGACCTATCTGCGCGGTCGCGGCAGCAATCCCTGGTTCCTGCACCTGGGCTACTATCGGCCGCATCCGCCCTTCGTCGCGCCGCATCCGTTCAACCGCCTGTACGATCCGGCCGCCATGCCGGCGCCGGTCCGCGCGGCCTCGCCGCAGGAAGAGGCACAGCAGCATCCGCTGCTGGATTTCTACGTCAACGACATCCAGCAATCGAGCTTCTTCCACGGTGGCAGCGGCCTGGGCAGCGCCATGACCGACGCCGAGGTGCGCCAGATGCGCGCCGCCTATTGCGGCCTGATGAGCGAGATCGATCACCACCTGGGCCGCGTGTTCGCCTATCTTCAGGAATCGGGCCAGTGGGACGACACCCTGATCGTGCTGACCTGCGATCACGGCGAGCAGCTGGGCGATCACCACCTGCTGGGCAAGGTCGGCTACTTCGACCAGTCGTTCCATATCCCCATGATCGTGCGCGATCCACGGCCGCAGGCCGCGACGACGCGCGGCAGTATCGTCAACCACTTCACCGAAACCATCGACACGCTGCCCACCATCCTCGACTGGCTCGACGCCGAGATCCCGCCGCAGGTCGACGGGTGCTCGCTGCTGCCCTTCGTCGTCGACGGCGTGCCACCCGGCGATTGGCGCACGGAAGTTCACTACGAGTACGACTTCCGCGACGTCTACTACTCCAAGGCGGAGTCGGCGCTGGGCCTGCATATGGACCGCGCCAGCCTCGCGGTGGTGCAGGACGAACGCTACAAGTACGTGCACTTCGCCGCCCTGCCGCCGCTGTTCTTCGACCTGCGGCAGGATCCCGGGCAGTTCATGAACCGCGCCGAGGATCCCGGCTATGCCAGCCTGGTGCGCACCTACAGCCAGAAGATGCTCGACTGGCGGCTGTCGTTCGCCGAACGCACGCTGACCGGCTACCGCGCCAGCCCCGAAGGGCTGCAGTCGCGGCGCGGATGAGACCACACCGTCATCCCGAGCGCAGCGAGGGATCTCCCGCGATGGGAGACTCCATTTCCAGGAGATCCCTCGCTGCGCTCGGGATGACGATTCGATCAAACAGGAGGACTCAACGATGAAGACGTCTCGCCGCCGCACCTTGGCCGGCATCGGTGCTGTCGCCGCATCGAGCGCATTGCCGCGTTTTGCCATCGCGCAGGCCGACGACCGGCCGTCCATCACCATCGCCGTGCAACAGAACACCAACACCAACACGCTGACGCCGCTGCGCGAGCAGAGCAATGTCGGCGCCCGCATGATCTACAGCTTCCTCGAGCCGCTGATTGACGCCAAGCACCAGGCCGACCTGTCGCCGCAGCCAGGGCTGGCTACGCAATGGCGCCGCGTCGACGACAAGACTCTCGACCTCAAGGTCCGGTCCGGCGTGAAGTTCCACAACGGCGACACGATGACGGTCGAGGACGTGCTCTTCAGCTTCGGGCCCGAACACATGTTCGGCAATCCCGATCCGAAGAAGCAGTCCGGTACCATGTTCGCGACACAGCCCGGCGCTGCTGGCAAGGAAGCGCCGCCGGAAGTGCAGGCGATCGCGCGTCGGCTGTGGCCCAAGCTGGCGCGGGTTGAGATCGTCGACAAGGAGACGGTACGCTTCGTCAACGGCGTGCCGGATGTGACGCTGGAGGGTCGCATCGGCCGCTTCGGGTCGGAGATTGTCAGCAGGCGCGCGCTGCTCGAGGCGCCGGACTGGCTGACCTGGGCGCGCCGTCCGGTCGGCACCGGCCCCTACCGTATCGCCGAGTTCAAGCCCGATACCCATCTGGTGCTCGAGGCGTTCGACGACTACTGGGGCGGCCGGCCACCGGCGAAGCAGATCAAGTTCACCGTGGTGCCTGAAGTGTCGAGCCGGGTGAACGGGCTGCTGTCGGGCCAGTACGATTTCGCCTGCGACATCCCGCCCGACCAGATCGCCGTCATCGAGAAGAGCCCGCGCCATCACGTGGTCGGCGGCACGATCACCAACCACCGCCTGATCTGCTTCGACAAGAACCACCCGCAGCTCGCCGATGCGCGCATCCGGCGCGCCATGGCGCTGGCGATCGACCGCAAGCTGATCGTCGACACGCTGTGGGGTGGTCGCACCGCGATCCCGCGCGGCCTGCAGTGGGAATACTACGGCCGCATGTTCCTGGCCGACTGGCCGCAGCCGGCCTACGACCCTGATCAGGCGGCGAAGCTGGTCAAGGAAGCCGGCTACAAGGGCGAGCCCATCCCGTTCCGGGTGCTGAACAACTACTACACCAACCAGGTGCCGACGGCGCAGATCCTGACCGAGATGTGGCGTGCCGTCGGGCTGAACGTGCGCATCCAGATGAAGGAGAACTGGCAGCAGATCTTCGAGAAGAACGAGCCGCGCGCCGTGCGCGACTGGTCCAACTCGGCGCCGTTCGGCGATCCGGTCAGCTCCATCGTCAACCAGCACGGTCCCTCCGGCCAGCAGCAGCAGGTCGGCGAATGGACCAATCCGGAGTTCAACAAGCTGTCGGACGAATTGGAATCCAGTACCGACATGGACCGCCGCCGTGCCGTCTTCCGCCGCATGCTGCAGATCGCCGAGGTCGAGGATCCGGCGTTCACGGTGCTGCACCAGAACGTCATCTTCTACGGCAAGCGCAAGACCATCGACTGGAAGCCGTCAGCGCTGCAGTACATGGACTTCCGCGCCCGCAACTTCCGCGCCGTGAGCACGTGATGTGCGCTGTTGATACCTTCCCCCGCAAGCGGGGGAAGGTAAACATCGAGGAGGCCCCACATGCCCCTGATCGAAATCCGCGACCTTGTTGTCGACTTCGACACCGGCAAGCGCGTCGTGCGGGCGCTGCATGGGATTGACCTGGCGCTCGAGCGCGGCGAGTCGCTGGGCCTGGTGGGCGAGAGCGGCTGCGGCAAGAGCGTCACATGGTTGGCGGCGCTCGGCCTGCTGGGGCCGCGCGCCCGCGTGCAAGGTGACGTGCGCCTGGAAGGGATGCCGCTGCTGGGCGCTGATGCGCGCCAGCTCGAGCGCGTGCGGGGGCGGCGCATCGCCATGATCTTCCAGGACCCGACCAGCTCGCTCAATCCCGTCCACCGCATCGGCACCCAGCTCGCCGAGGCACTGGTGCTCCATCGCGGCATGAACGATCGGTCGGCGTGGACCGAAGCGCGCCGACTGCTCGATCGCGTCGGCATCGCCAACGCCGCCCAGCGGCTCAACGACTATCCGCACCAGCTCTCCGGCGGCATGAACCAGCGCGTGATGATCGCCATGGCTCTCGCCGGCGAGCCCGATGTGCTGATTGCCGACGAGCCCACCACGGCGCTCGATGCCACCATCCAGGCACAGATTCTCGATCTGCTGCGCAGCCTGCGGGACGATGGCGGCATGGCGCTGGTGCTGATCTCGCACGATCTCGGTGTCGTGGCCGAAAACTGCCAGCGCATCGCGGTGATGTACTGCGGCCGCATCGTCGAGACCGCGACGGTGGCCGACCTGTTCGCGCACCCGGCGCATCCCTACACCCGTGGCCTGCTGGCGGCGCTGCCTGAGATGGAAGGGCCGGTGCGCCGGCTCGAGCCGATCCCCGGCAGCGTGCCGGAGCCGTGGAACCTGCCGCCGGGTTGCGCCTTCGAGCCGCGCTGCCTGCACGCACGCGGCGAGTGCCGTACATCAATGCCGACGCCGCGCCGCGTCGCCGCCGGCCATAGTGCTGCGTGTGTTCGCTTCGGCGCACTGGTCTCGGACCAGGCACCGCAAGGCACCCGCCTGCGCGAGGTGGCATGATGGAGACAGGACTTGAGACTGCTGGGAGCGCGGGCGTCTCGCCCGCTCATGATGCGGGCGGGACGCCCGCGCTCCCAGGAAAGACCCCGCTCCTCGAAGCCGACAACATCCGCCGACATTTCCGCGTGCGCCGGAGCGGCTGGTTCGGCGCCAGTGCCACGCTCAAGGCCGTCGACGGCGTCTCGTTCCAGGTGGCGCCGGGTCGCACCTTGAGCCTGGTCGGCGAGAGCGGTTGCGGCAAGTCGACCACGGCGCGCCTGGCGCTGGGACTGCTGCCGCTGAGCGGCGGCGCCGTGCGCTTCGCCGGCGAGCCGGTCGGTGCGACATACGATGCGGCCTGGCGCCTGCAGCGCCAGCGCCTGCAGCTGGTGTTCCAGGACACCATGGGCGCGCTCGACCGGCGCATCGCGGTCGGCCGCCAGATCATCGAGCCGCTGGAGATCCACGGCATCGGCAGCCCCGCCGAGCAGCGCGCCCAGGGCATGGCGCTGCTCGACGCAGTGGGCCTGAAGCCGCATGTGTTCGACCGCTATCCGCACGAGCTGTCAGGCGGCCAGCGCCAGCGCGTGGTGCTGGCGCGGGCGTTGATTCTGAAGCCGCAGCTCATTGCCTGCGACGAGCCGATCGCGGCGCTGGATGTGTCGATCCAGGCCCAGGTGATCAACCTGCTGATCGACCTGCAGGAGCGCTTCAACGTCGCCTACCTCTTCATCAGCCATGACCTGAAGGTCGTGCGCCAGATCAGCCACGCGGTGGCGGTGATGTATCTCGGCCGCATCGTCGAGCACGGTACGCCAGATCGGCTGTTCCGACAGCCCGAGCATCCCTATACGCGCGCGCTGGTCTCGGCGATCCCGGTCGCATCGCCCGCGCGCGCACGCCAGCGCCTGCTGCTGTCGGGCGACCCGCCCAATCCCGTCGACGTGCCCACCGGTTGCGCCTTCCACACACGCTGTCCCGTGGCGATGCCGGCCTGCCGTACGCAGACGCCTGAACTGCGCGCGCTGCCCGACGGCCACCGCGTCGCCTGCCACCTGGCGCACGGGGATGCGGGGTTGCCCGCGACGGAAGCGGCGTAGGGGAGTGACGCCATGAGTTTTGGCCGAGAACACCTGGGAGCGCGGGCGTCCCGCCCGCATCGGCGCGCAGCGCCGAGAGAAGAGCGGGCGGGACGCCCACGCTCCCAGGAGGTGTCATGATCCGCTACCTGTCGACCAAGTCGCTGCGCGCGCTGCTCACCATCATCTTCGTGGTGACGTTCGCGTTCGCGATCTTGCGCCTGTCGGGCGACCCGGCGCTGCTGATCATGTCGGCCGATGCGCCGCCGGAAGCGATCGAGGCGTTCCGCCGCGCCTGGGGCCTGGATCAGCCGATCTGGGAGCAGTATCTGCGCTACTTCCTCAACATCTTCGAAGGCACGCTCGGCCGCTCCATGCGCGATGGCCGGCCGGCGCTCGACCTGGTGCTGGAGCGGGTGCCGCAGACCCTGGCGATCACGGTGCCGGCGTTTCTCGTCAAGCTCGCGATCGGTATCCCCGCCGGCATCTATGCCGCGCTGCACCGCAATTCGTTCGGCGATCGCGCCCTCATGGTGGCGTCGGTGGCGGGCCACGCCGTGCCGAGCTTTGTGCTGGGACTGATCCTGGTGCTGATCTTTGCCGTACGGCTGAACTGGCTGCCCAGCGGCGGCAGCGACACCTGGCGCCACGCGATCCTGCCGGTCGTCACCCTGGGTGCTGCCGGTGCCGCGGTCATCGCTCGCTTCACGCGCTCGGCCATGCTCGAAGTGCTGGGACAGCCCTATGTGCGGGCGGCCATGGCCAAGGGTGTGCCGTGGCACCGCGTGGTGTGGCGCCACGCGCTGCCCAACGCGGCGATCCCCACTGTGACGGTGATCGGCTTCATGGTCGGCACGTTGATCGCCGGTGCCGTGGTGGTGGAGAGCGTGTTCTCGTGGCCGGGTGTCGGCCGCATGCTGGTCGTCGCCGTCGCCAACCGCGACCTTGCGATCGTGCAGTGCATCCTGCTGCTGGTCGCGGCCTGCATGGTGACGGCCAATTTCACCGTCGACCTGCTCTACGGCTGGATCGACCCGCGCCTGCGCACGTCGGGCGGCAGCAACCGCTCGACGTGAGGCTGACGTGGCACAGATCGACTTGAGCGACATTCGCCCTCTTGCCACGCCGGCGGCCGATACGCCGGCTAGGGCAGGACGCTTGCGCCGCTTCCTCGAGGCCTATCCGCCGCTGGTGGTGGCGGGCATGGCCTGGATCGCCACCATGCTGGTGGTGGCCTTGGGCGCCGAGCTGCTGGCGCCCTACGACTATGTCCGCATGGACCTGCGCGCCCGCCTGGCGCCGCCCTGGCTGTTCGGCGGCACGACGGCGCACCTGCTGGGCACCGATGAGCTGGGCCGCGATGTGCTCAGCCGCCTGATCTACTCGATCCGCACCAGCCTGCTGATCGCCTTCGCCGCCACCGCGATCGGGGCGGTGATCGGCACCTTGCTGGGCTTCGTGGCGGCGCACTTTCGCCGTGTCGTCGAGGAAGTCGTGCTGATGCTGATCGACTTCCAGGCCTCGATGCCGTTCATGATCATCGCGCTGGCGGTACTGGCCTTCTTCGGCAACAGCCTCACCCTGTTCATCTGCCTGATGGGCCTGCACGGCTGGGAGCGCTATGCCCGTATCGCACGCGGGCTTGCGATCGCCGCCGGCGAGCAGAGCTACGCCGCGGCCATCCGCCAGCTCGGCGCCTCGCCGTGGCGCGTCTACGGCCGGCACATCCTGCCCAACATCGCCAGCACCCTGATCGTGACGGTGACGTTGAGCTTCCCCGAGATCATCCTGCTGGAGGCCGGTCTCTCGTTCCTCGGGCTCGGCGTGCAGCCGCCGCTCACCAGCCTCGGCAACATGGTGGGCTACGGCCGCGAGTACATCGAGCGCGCATCGTGGATCCTGCTGGCGCCGGCAACGGTGATCATCCTCACGACCCTGTCGATCAGCCTGGTCGGCGACTGGCTGCGCGATCGGCTGGATCCCACGCTGCGATAGCCCTCGCTCACGCGGTGGGGAGGAAAAACGCGGAGACAAGCATGCTGCGAACCTTGATGACCGCCTGTGTGCTGCTCATGGCGGCCGTGTTCGGCACCACCGCCGCGGCCGATCCGCGCCCAACCTTGACCATCGGTGTCGCCGACCTGCCACCAACGCTTGAGCCGGCGCGCGAGCTCAGCAACGTCGGCACGCGCGTCACGTATTCGATCTTCGACACCCTGATCCGGCGCGACTTCCTGAGCGCGCCTGACGGCGGCGGGGCTGCGTTGGTACCCGGTCTCGCCAAAAGCTGGACCCGCGTCAGCCCGCAGGAATTGATCGTCAGCCTGCGACCCGACGTGCGCTTCCACAACGGCGATGTGTTCACCGCCGATGACGTCGTCTACACGTTCACCTCGCAGCGCATGTTCGGCGACAAGCCTTGGATGCCGGAAGCCAGGACCTACTTTCCGTCCCTGGAATCGGTCGAGGCCATCGATCCCCATACCGTGCGATTCCGCACGCGGGTACCCGACGTGCTGCTGGAGCAGCGGCTGGCGTCGTGGTGCGCCTGGATCGTCAACAAGCGCGCCTACGAGGCGCTGGGCTTTGATGGCTTCTCGCGGGCGCCGGTGGGGACGGGACCCTACAAGGTGCGCGAATTGCGCACCGATGACCGCATCGTGCTCGACGCCTTCGACGACTACTGGGACGGCAAGCCGACGGCGCGCGCCGTGACGTTTCGCAAGATCCCGGAGCTGGCCGGGCGCATCGCCGCGTTGCAGAGCGGCGATGTCGACATGATCACCAACGTGCCACCGGACCAGGTCGGCATCCTCAAACGCAAGCCCGAGGTCGAGGTGCGCTCGGTGGTGTTGGCCAACGTCCACATGCTGACGTTCGACGAGCGCGGCGTGGCGATGGGCGATAAGCGCATCCGCCAGGCGCTTGCGCTGGCCATTGACCGGCAGCTGCTGGTCGACACGCTGTGGGATGGCACTGCCGTGGTGCCGCGCAGCCACAACTTCCCGGAATTTGGCGCCATGTACCTGCCCGACCGCCAGACGCGGTACGATCCGGCCGAGGCCAGGCGGCTGTTGAAGGAGGCCGCTTACAAGGGCGAGAAGATCACCTACCGCACCATGCCGCACTACTACACCAATGCGCTGAAAGCGGCGCAGGTGATGATCGAGATGTGGAAGGCCGTCGGCATCAACGCCGACCTGCAGGTGGTCGAGAATTTCAGCCAGATGCAGGCATCCGGCGCGCAGGTCGGCAACTGGTCGAACTCGACGCGACTGCCCGACCCGGCGGGCGCGCTGTGGCTCACCTGGGGGCCGGGCGGTCCACTGCAGGGCCGCAAGGCGTGGACCTCGGTGGCGGCCTTCAATGCTGCCGGTACGGCTCTTGAGGGCGAGACCGATCCAGCCCGCCGCCGCGCATTCTTCGCCCGCATGCTCGACGCCTGGGAAGACGAAGCGCCCGGCACCGTCCTCTACCAGCCGGCCGAGTTCTACGCCGTGCGCAAGCAGGTGAAGTGGCGGCCCTACACGTTCTATTTCATGGACCTGCGACCATATAACCTGCGGTTTGAGTGAAAGCGTAGCCGTTGGTGGAGGCGCCCGTCGGGGCGTATAGTGCCCCGTCTCATGGTGTCTCGTTCGGAGCATGGTGTGGCTGCGCCACTGATCGCAGATAAGTCTTTTACCGTTGTTGACCAGGAACGGTTTGCCGCCGCTTCGGGCGACCGAAACCCCATTCACATGGATGTCGTGGCGGCCCGCCGAACATTGGCCGGACAGCCGGTCGTTCATGGTATCCACGCGCTGCTGTGGTCCCTCGATGGCCTGTATCAGCAGGTTCCCGATCTTCCCGCTGTCGCTTCGATCAGCGTCAGATTTGAGAAGATGATTTATCTTGGCGTGCGCACGTCCGCCGTACTGGTCGATCGCAGTCGTGATGGCATACGTCTCGACGTGTTGAGTGAGGGGCGGACGGCGGTGACCGTACGTCTGGTTTTTGGCCATCCGGTGCCAAGCCCTGAGACGTGCGACAGAGGAGAGGCGTTTCAACCCAGGGAACCGATATCGCTGACTTTTGACGACATGGTCGATTACCAGGGGTGCGCGCCGTTCTTTTCGCCGGCCGAGGCGGTGGTGCGGCTTTTTCCCTACGCCGCGCGCGCACTGGGTGGAGAGAGAATTGCCGGGCTTGCGTGTTCAAGCTTCATTGTTGGCATGATCTGTCCCGGCCGCCATTCCATGTACCGCAGCCTCAAGTTCGCCACGACCTCTCCCGCAAACGCCGATGGCAATCGCCTGCATTTCAGCGTCACGCACGCTGATCCGCGCTTTCGGTTGGTCCGACTCGCCATTACAGGAGCGGGATGGCACGGTTCTCTCGATGCCCACGCGTTGCCCCCGCCAACGTCACAGCCAACCATGGATGAGATCGCAACGAAGGTGGTTGGGGATGAATTTCGCGGCACGTCCGCACTGGTCATCGGCGGAACGCGCGGGCTGGGCGAATTGATTGGCAAGATCCTTGCGGTGGGCGGAGCAGACCTCACGCTGACCTATTCTGTCGGCGAAGCCGATGCCCACGGAGTACAGGCGCAAATAGCGGGCCATGGTGGCCGCTGTGAGATCATGCGGTACGATGTTCGTGCTGCCGCTGATGGACAGCTGCAATCCCTGGAGAGGATGCCGGACCAGATTTACTATATGGCAACGCCGCAGATTTTTAGACAAAGCCGGTCGCTGTTCCAGCAGAAGTATTTGGACGAGTTTTTGGCGTTCTATGTGTCAGGATTTTATGATCTGCACGCTGCGCTCCGGCAAAAGTACGGAACCGATTTTTCGATGTTCTATCCGTCATCGATATATGTCGACACCCGCCCCCGCGACATGACGGAGTACGCCATGGCAAAGGCGGCGGGGGAGCTCTTGTGCGCTGATATGCAGGCTTTCGAAAGATCGGGTCGAATCGTCATGCGCCGGTTGCCCAGGCTGCCGACGGATCAGACGGCCTCTCTGGTGGAGGAAAGGATGGCCGATCCGATCGACCTGATGGTCGCGATTATCCGGGAGATTCAGGCGGGCCAAGTCGCGACGCGCGCGACGTCGACCACCTGATTGCAACGTTGAGGGAGACAGTGCAAAATTGCCGCTCTTTTCTCGTCCAGAGAACAAATTGGCTGGCGGTGGCAAGATCCTGGGCGGGATGTGAGAGAGGCGAACAGGATTGGTGTCGTTGCGCGACATGGTATTTTTCGGGGGTAGGTCGGTCGAATGAAGTCTTGGTCCGCAGCCGATATCTTGGCCGCGATACCGGCTCGAAGCTCTGCGATGGTGGAGGGAGCATGGCGTCGGGTCATCGGCGATCAGATGAGCAAGTGGTATGCCACCTACCGGCTTCGCGGCGCGGCAAGAGTTCTGATCAAACAGAATCGCCGAGCTGATGCGGACGTCGTTCTGCAGTTCGGGCTTTCCATTCAGCCGACCCACTACGGACTGCTCGTCGATCATGCCTGGAACGCTCAGAGAGACGGCCGGCTTTCTGATGCTCTTGCACGATGGATGGCAGTCTGGAAGGAAAAGCGTCGCAATCCACGGATTCCCTGTCGCATTGCGCGATTGAGCCGCGAGCTTGGGCAATTCGACCACGCGTCAGAAGTGATCGGTGAAGCCCAGCGCCTGTTCCCGAACAACGCGGCGGTCCTCGGGGAAGCCGCTCGCATCGCGGAGATGCGGGGAGATTGGGCGGCGAGCGAACGGCTCTGGCGGCGCGCGGTCGACCGTCCGATCGCATCGGCATCAACCATGTCAGCGTATGCGCAGACACTTTTTGTTCTCAGTCGTTTCGATGAATTCGATCAATTTATGAAATCCGCACCCCGGCGCCATCGCCGTCATCGCGGGTTCCTCGCGTTGCAGGCGATGCGCACTGCGTCGCAACAACGTTGGGACGAGGCGTTGGCGCTATGGAGCGAATTTCGCAGGCGATATCCCCGCGACAAGATGGGCTGGGAGCATTATGGCCGCACACTGCATGCCCGGGATCTCGCCCTCGCGGACGGCAAAGTTGGCGAGCCTGACGCGTCTGCAGCGGCCGGGCCGGTGGCACCACAGAAAATTGAGGTCGTCGCAGACGAGGACGCGCGGTCGCTTCTGCTGGGGTTCGAGAGCCTTGGCGAAAATTGTGAGTTTGGTTTGGTGCAGCGCCGGTTCGGCGCCGAACCACTCGGCTTGTTGCGCTTCAACAACGTTCAATTGGGCAGCCTGCTGACGGCCCTGGCCAGCCAGTTCCAGGATATGGGCGAGCCGGCCACGACCGAAATGGTCCCCTTCATGAATGAATACTTTATTCAGGATCGCCGGTGGGGCCTGGCGATGCATACGTTTCTCTTCGTGGGCCAACAGGACCCGGACGTTCTCTACAAAAAGCTGTGTCGTCGGATTGCATACCTGAAGGACAAATTATTGTCGGACCTTGCGGAGGGGCGGAAGGTTTTCGTGTTCACAGGTCAGTCGCTGACTATGGATGGCCTGCGCGCCCTTCACGCGGCACTCGAAACGTTCGGCCCGGTCAAGCTTCTTCACACCAGAGTCGTCACCGCGGATGCGGCGGGCTTCCCCGACGGTCGCGCCGGAGAGGTTGTGTCGATCGATCGCGGTCTGTTCGTTGGTTATTTGCGTCGCCCCGGTGTTACGGCAGGTAATGATTGGGACATTGCCTTCGAGGACTGGCTCGCCATCTGCCGCAAGGTGAGGAGCCTGGTTGATGCTTCAAGCGTGGCTGCTGCCGCGTAAATCTCAAGTCCGTCGACATCGACCGAGGGAGTGACGCCATTTTGCGAATGTTCTGGAAGAAGGGCAAAGGCGCTGTCACGCAGCCGAAAGTCCCTTTTGATACCTACGAAGCGCGACCGCCCAGCGCCCAAAACGCGATCGACGCGATACCGGGGTGGAACAGTCAGTTTCCGCCGGAATACGGTTTGATTGCCGGCAACCGGGTCAATTTCGCTGATGATCGCATCATTTGGGCGATGGCGCAGTTCGGTTCCGTCGCGAGCGCCAATGTGCTGGAGCTTGGTCCCCTGGAAGGCGCACAGACCTATCTGCTGGATCGGGCGGGAGCGAACATCACGGCCATCGAAGCCAGCAAGCCGGCCTTTCTGAAATGCCTGGTGACCAAGGAAATCGTCGGTCTTCCTAGAGCCAGGTTTCTTCTCGGGGACTGCGTGCCGTTTCTGGAGCAGTCCGAGGACCGATACGATCTGATCGTCGCGTGCGGCGTGCTCTATCACATGGCCGATCCGCTGCGTTTTCTGGAGGCCGTCGCTGCTCGAACCGACGCCTTGTATTTGTGGACGACCTATCTCGATCCGACGGCATTTCCTGTTGGCGATCCCGCCCTGAAGCGATGGGAGGCCGTGCGGGAGACGCGAACCTTCAGAGGCCAAACGATAACGCTCTACCGGCGCGATTACGAGCAGGTCCATTTGAACCCGGACTTTTGCGGCGGCATCTACAACGAGCCGCGGTGGATGATCCGATCGTCGATTCTCGATGCGCTGAGGGCTCTGGGTTTTTCGTCTCTGGAAATCGCGCATGAAACCACGCCAACACCGCACGAACCCTGTTTTTCGGTGTTTGCGCGTCGCTGATCGGCCAGAACGCGCCTACGAAGGGGGCGTTCCGCGTGCCGCGACGATGCGGACGAGGTCTCCGAGCTGCCGCATGTTGTCGAGCTCTGCCGATGTGAATTTGACGCCGAAGCGTTCCTCGGTCGCCATGACGATCTCGATCTGCTTGAACGAATCCCAATCCGCGACGTCGGCCGCGCTCAGCGCGGCGGACAGCGGGATGTCATCGCGCATGAAAACATCGGCAAAAATCTCGGCCAGGCCCTCATAGATCTCGCGGTCCGATATCACGCTGAAACCTCGCTGAGCTGGATGAACGTCTCACGGGGAACAAAAGAATCGAGATCGAGAACGCTCGCAACGCCGTCGGACCGTTCGCCCTGGGGCGTAAACCCCAGCCGTTCGTAATGACGGCTGACCATTCCATTTTTTTGGCTTGGCCGATAGATGCCGACGAGCCGTTTCGCACCGATTCGCCTGGCCGCTTCAACCACGATGTTCAAGGTCGCCTCTTCGACCTGTCGGCCAAGGACACGGCAACTCATGAGCCAAGTGTCGATCTCGACTGTCGATTGTTCGTCCAGCCGGCCGATGACGACAGCAATGATACCATTGTCTCCAAAGCGATCGACCAGACGCAACTGCAGGCTCAGAATATTCGGTTGCGACATGAATCCGCGTACCTGTGCCTCCGTATAGCGGCGGGTGGTCAGGTTGAACTGGTTCGTCTTGTTGATGAGCTGGACGGTTCGACCAAGACTTGTCTGGTCGACCCGAGCCCATCTCAGATCCATCGCCAGACCGGCGAGATAGCCATTCAGGTCGGTCGCCGATGCCGTGTCATGGCTGTGGCCCGCATCGCTGCGATAGAACGCGGCGCGCTGAAAATCCTCATCCGTAAGTGTTGCTGTTTCGAAATAGCCGGCGTCGGCCAGGCACTGTGGCACGAGAGCCGGATCCTCCGGCAATTCCGGTACGGCAACCATAGGCAACTCGCGGCGAACGAGTTCACGTTCGAACGGATTGTCGTCAACGAAGACGAGCGCATCGAGCCCGATGTTCAGCTGCCGGGCAATCGTGCGGATGTTTGTCGCCTTGTCGTCCCAGTTCGCCACGAAGCAGGCGAAATGGTTGTGCTTCAGGATCATATCGGGGTGTGCATCGAAGGGCTGACGCGCGACGCGCTCGTCGTTTTTGGAGCAAACGGCCAGGAGTATCCCGCGTTGGCGCAACGCCAGCGCGTAGCTTTGGACGCCGGCAAACGCTTCACCCAGCGCACTGCCTTGGCCGACAATGATCCCGTCCATCTGATCGTCCCCGATCACGCCACCCCAAAGCGTGTTGTCCAGATCGAGGACGCAGCACTTGGCACTGCGACCCTGCCGCGCGGCGAGCAGGCGTCCGACCAGGTCCCCGTACATGGGGGCTGCGGGTAGCGCAATTTCCTGTTTGGCATGAAGCCAGAGGGACGGATTCTGCCACGCCATCAGGCCATCGTGCGCGATACGTGCATCGAGGGCGAGGAGATCAATCCCCGCGGCTTCGCTGAGATCACGTAGCCGGCTGTTGAATTTTGTGATGAAGGCTGCTGGCGATGCAGGATGCCGGTGCTCGTTGTTGCCCAGCAGCGACGATAGGGAGGGAACAACGGTCTGCTGTATTACCGGGCAGTCGAAACGTTCCTGCGCGATGCGCCACAGGCTTTGCATGGTCTCGCAAAGTTCATCGAGAACCTGCGTCGTTTGGCTCTGCGTCCCGCAGTCTTGAACGCCGCGGGTGACATGCCGTGCATCGAGCGCAAAAAGAATCGCGCTCGGTGCAAAGGCATGAAGCGGCGACGTGATGTCCAACAGTTCTTGGCGATACTGGTCGTATTCGGTCTCGTAGACATCGAGCCAAATCCCCCGTCTCAGGGCGCCGACCCGCAGGCTCGCGTGTAAATGCGTTGTCGTCGACGATGACAGTATCGCCAGGCGCTCGGGTCTTGTTTGCAGGATTTGATCGGGCGCATCGCGGAATAGCCGCGCCACCGTCGTTGCCAGCGCATTGGTCAGTTGAAAATTGAGCCGATAGTTGGCGAGTGCTACAGCCTCGGCCCAGGCTGCTTCACCCGGGGTTGACTTCGACAAATCAGCAAGGCGCGCCCGCCAGTCGGCGGGCGGCTGCTGGAGCCAATAGAGGCTGGGGCTGCGTTGCTCCTCTGCCTTCATTCAAGGCGAGCCTCGAATGGCGCGAACCGACCGTTATGATACATCTCTCTTTGTCGCTGACAATCTTCCGTGCCGCGTGGGGCAACCTAGACACTCTTCCGAATAGTGTCGAGAGTCGCGTGACTATCGCTCACTGCGGGCGAAGATCACCTTCATGAACCGCAGCGCGCGGTCGGCGCGGCGCTGGATCTCTACATCGCGCAAGCCCTTCAGAACACCGATGGCGCGTCGGATCTGCAGGTCCCCGACCAGCAGGCTGACATAGATGTCGGCGGCTTCGCCGGAATGTTCGACGGTGAGCTGGCGGCTGGCGTGCGCCTGTTCGAACACCTGCGCGATCAGCGGCGCGACCGTGTTGCGGCCGGCCTCCGCCAGCGCCTTGCCGAGCAGGCCGGAACCGGCCGCATCAGCGACAGCGGCGCGGTTCAGCGCGATCGCCTTGTCGCTCACCAGCAGTCGCAAGAGCAGGGGGCCGAGCCGGGCCAGCGTGTCGAGCGGATCGCGCCCGGACGCAATGCTGTCGCGCAGCAGGTCCGCCACTTGCTGCGCATTGGCCTGCACCAGCGAGCGGAACAGCGTCTGCTTGTTGCCGTACCAGTTGTACAGGGTTTCGTTGGACGCACCGGCGCGTTTGGCGATGGCCAGCATCGAGGCCGCCTCGTAACCCTTTTCCGCCAGCACCGCGTAGGCCGCCCGTTCGATCTCGCGGCGGCGGGCCTCCTGTTTTTCGGCGCGCATGTCCAAGGCTCCCTGATCTTGACAGGATCCGTACATGAGTTTACGGATATGTCAAATCGTACATGTATGTACGGTTTATGGAGACCAGGTCATGCAACGCACCGACTCGCAGGTCATTGATCGCGCCGCCCTGGCGATTCTCGTCGTGCTGCAGGTTGCCATGCTGGCTGCCCTCTACACGCGCACCGTTCCTCATCCACCGCTGACGATCGCGCCGTTCGCCCTGGGGCCGTTCATCAGCGCGTCCATCGCGATGGCGGTGGCGGCCTTGGTGCTGGGCGGCACCGCCACGCGGAGCGGCGCCGTCGTTTCCCTGCTGGCGGTCGTTCTCGCCCTGGTGTCGTTTGGCCCGCACAAATGGCTCGATGCCTCGATCGGCCAGATCTGGCCGGCCGTGGGGTTGGCCCAGATCGCTGCTGTCGTTGTCCTGATCCAGGCCGTTTTGCTGCGCCGCAGGGCTTGAAGACCCGCAAGGCCATCCCCCGGACCCCTGTGGACTGAAACCTGTCTGCAATCTTTCCGTCACGGGTCGGCAGTGAAAGGTGCGTACCGGTGACGGAACTCGAACCCGGGGGTGCCGATGCTCCGCCTGCAGCAGGTGACGAAGCGCTTTGGAGAGAAGCGGGCGGTGGACGCCGTCTCCGCGACCGTTCCCAAGGGCCAGCTTGTCGGCGTGATCGGCCGGTCCGGCGCCGGCAAGTCGACCCTGCTGCGCATGATCAACCGGCTGGAGGCCATCTCGGAAGGGCGGATTCTCTACGACCAGACGGACGTCGGCGCCCTGAACGGCCGGCAGCTGCGCGCCTGGCGCGCGCGTTGCGCCATGATCTTCCAGCAATTCAACCTGGTCGGCCGGCTGGACGTGCTGACCAACGTGCTGATCGGCCGGTCCTACAGCATGTCGACCGGCCGCTCGCTGCTGAAACTGTGGAGCGATGCGGACAAGGCGGCGGCACTGGCGGCGCTCGATCGTTTCGACATGGCCCATCTCGCGGCACAGCGCGCCGATACCTTGTCGGGCGGCCAGCAGCAGCGCGTGGCGATCGCGCGCGCCCTGGTGCAGGAGCCCGACATCATCCTGGCCGACGAGCCGGTGGCGTCCCTTGATCCGCGCAACACGCGCCTGGTGATGGATGCCCTGCAGGCGATCAACCGTGACCTCGGCATCACGGTGATGTGCAACCTGCACAGCCTGGATCTCGCCCGCGAATACTGCGACAGGTTGATCGGCCTGGTGGCCGGCCGCCTGGTGCTGGACGAGGCCCCCAACGCGCTCTCCAGCGCCCGTGCCCGCGAGCTGTACGGCCTGGAAGCGGGCGACGTCATCGGTGAGCCGGAACCAGCGCCGATGGCTGCCTATATCGCGCCGACGGTGCCCCTGACCATCGCCGCCTCCAGCATCGCCGCGCAGTGATCCTGAACCCCTCGCCATCAACGGAGATCCTGATGTTCCACCGACGCCAATTCCTGCTCGCTACATCCGCCGCTGCCGCGTTCATCGTTGCCGGTGCCGCGCACGCGCAGTCGTGGAAGGCGAAGTATCCGGAGCTGGTGTTTGCCGTGGTGCCGGCGGAGAACGCCTCGGGCGTCACCGAGCGCTATGCGCCGTTCATCGAGTACCTGTCCAAGGAGCTGGGCACGAAAGTCACCCTGCGGGTCGCCAACGACTACGCCGCGGTGATCGAAGGCCAGCGCTCGGGCAACATCCATATCGGCGGCTACGGCCCGGCGTCCTATGCCCGCGCCTATGTCACCGGCGTCAAGGTCGAGCCGTTCGCCACCACCGTCAACGCCGACGGCTCGGTCGGCTACTTCTCGGTCTTCTATGTCAAGGCCAGCAGCCCCTACAAGAGCATCGACGATCTGAAGGGCAAGAACCTCGGCCTGGTCGATCCCAATTCGACGTCCGGCAACAACGTGCCGCGGTTCGCGCTCAACAAGATGAAGATCAACCCCGACAATTATTTCGGCAAGGTGATCTACGCCGGCAGCCATGAGAACGCGGTGCTGGCCCTGCAGCAGGGCACGGTCGATGTGGCGGCGAACTGGTTGAACTCGGATACCGACTCCAACCTCACCCGCATGGCCAGCAAGGGCATGGTGAAAAAGGAAGACTACCGCATCATCTTCAAATCGGACCTGATCGCGAACTCGCCCTTCGCCTACATGGCCGATCTGCCGGATGACCTGAAGGCCGCCATCCGCAAGGCATTCGCCGAGGCGCCGACCAAGGCCAAGGCTGCGTTCGACAAGCTGTCGGACGGCAAGGATCGCGAGTTCAAGACCGTCGACCACAAGTTCTACGAGCCGGTGGTCGACCTGATCAAGTTCGTCGACCAGCTGCGTAAGACCAAGAGCTGACAGCAGCACCTGCCGGGCCTGCCTGCGGTGGGCCCGGCGATTTGTGCCGGCAGAGCCTTTTGTCCTCCTCTCCCCTTGGCGCCGATGGTGCCCGCCTCGACATGCTGGAGCGGGGCTATCGCGAGGCGGTTCGCATCAGGCGCACGCGCGCCCTGCTGATCGGCGCCTGCGTCTTCATCGGCATCCTTCTGTCGGGTATCTCGGCCGAGGTCGATCTCGGGAAGCTGACCGCCAACATCGGCAAGTTCACCAGTTACATCGGACGCATCTTCCTGCTGGAGAACGGCCAGCCGGTATGGACCGACCCGGTCGAGTGGTACTGGGGTCTCGGTCACTGGCTGTCGCTGCTGGGCGAGACCTTGTTGATCGCCTATGTCGGCACGGCGCTGGGCGCCGCCGGCGGCTTCGTGCTGGCATTCCTGGCGGCGTCCAACCTGTCGCCGCATCCCGTGGTGCGCGCCGTCACCCGCCGCTATCTCGAGTTCTGCCGCACCTTTCCCAACCTGGTCTTCGCGCTGATCTTCGTCATCGCCTTCGGCCTGGGGCCGTTGCCCGGCGTGCTGGCCATCGCCATCCACACCATGGGTGCGCTGGGCAAGCTGTTCTTCGAGGTGATCGAGAACATCGACATGAAGCCGGTCGAGGGCGTGGCGGCCAGCGGCGCTGCCTGGCCCACCGTCGTGCGCTTCGGCGCCGTGCCGCAGGTACTGTCCAACTTCGTCAGCTACACCTTGCTGCGCTTCGAGATCAACGTGCGCGAAGCGTCGGTGATGGGCTTCGTCGGCGCCGGCGGCATCGGCCAGGACCTGATCGAATCGATCCGCAAGTTCTACTACGCCGATGTCTCAGCGATTCTGGTGCTGATCATCATCACCGTGGCCGTGATCGATTTCATCACCGAGCGTATCCGCCACCGGTTGATCGACGCGGGGACGTCGTCATGAGCCTGCAGCCCGTCAGCATCGAGACGATGCGCCAGCGCCATCCCGAGATCTTCGCACCGGCGTGGCGACGCAATCGTGCCGGCATCGTCGTGGTCGGCGGGCTTGTGGCGTTGCTGGTCTATGGCCTGGCCAGTCTGGGCTTCCTGCATCCCCGCATGATCGAGGGCCTGGGCAAGCTGTTTTCGGTGTTCGGCATGATGCTGCCGCCCGACCCGGGTACGCTCGAGCGCGCCTTCATCTACCTGAAGGCGCTGGGCGAGACGCTGGCGATCGCCTTCCTGGGTACCCTGCTGGGCGCCATGCTGGCCTTTCCCATCGGTTTCCTGGCGGCGCGCAATGCCACGGTCGGTCGCGTCGTGCATTTCCTGACGCGCCGCTCGCTCGACACGCTGCGCGGCGTCGACGTGCTGGTGTGGGCGCTGATCTGGATCAATGTCGTGGGGCTGGGGCCATTCGCCGGTGTGCTGGCCCTGATGACGTCCGACATCGGTTCGTTCGGCAAGCTGTTCTCCGAGGCGATCGAGGCTGCCGACAAGCGGCCGGTCGAGGGCGTGCTGTCGACCGGCGGCGGCGCCGTGCACCGCGTACGCTTCGGCATTCTGCCCGAGGTGCTGCCGGTCATGGCAGGCCAGGTACTGTACTTCATCGAATCCAACACGCGTTCGGCCAGCATCATCGGCATCGTCGGCGCCGGTGGTATCGGCATGCATCTGGCCGAACAGATCCGCGTGCTGGAGTTTCAGCACGTCGCCTTCATCATCGTCCTGGTGCTGATCGCCGTCGCCATCATCGACTGGATCTCGACCCGCCTGCGCCTGGCCCTGATCGGCACCAAACGGGTGGCGGTGGCTTAATCTTTTACCTTCCCCCGCTTGCGGGGGAAGGTGCCCGAAGGTCTTCAGCCGCAACATGGGTAACAGTTTGTGCTCACCACATGGGTAACAGTTTTCTC
>NZ_VOHA01000025.1 GCF_007859315.1 Reyranella sp. CPCC 100927 | reverse complement strand
CTTCGTCGCCGATACTCGCTGCTCGATTCCCCTTGCGAAACGGGGGCCGTCCACACATGACAGTCTGGTCGGACTACCGCAAGAGGCTCACCAGTCCTGTTCGTTCCAGTTCATGTCCTCGAACGCCATGGGATCGGCCAGTAGCGCCTTGGCCGCTGCGAGGTCGCCGGCCCGCACCTTCAGCTTGACGCCGCCGACGGCATCACCCAGGCCGCTCGTGGCCATGGCGACATCGACCATCACCGACGGAATGCCGTTGGTATCGAGCAGGCCCCGCGCCATATAGGCCTGCGTCGCATCATTGAACGTCTCGAGCAGGACGAGTTCGTCACTGCGCACCGGCGCGTCCACCATTCCCCTTGGCTCTCCGTCCTTTTACTCGACCATCACGGGTTCGGGCGGCGCCGGCGGCTTTTCGGCTGCCGGCGGCGGGAAGTCGAAGACCAGCTTGTCGTCTTCGACCCGGATCCTGACGATGCCGCCGTCCTTGAGTCGGCCGAACAGGATCTCGTCGGCCAGCGGTTTCTTGACGTGCTCCTGGATGATGCGCGCCAGCGGGCGAGCACCATACAGGCGGTCGTAGCCTCGGACCGCCAGCCACTTGCGCGCTTCATCGGAAAGCTCGAACAGCACGCGGCGGTCAGCCAACTGCGCTTCGAGTTCGGCGATGAACTTGTCGACCACCATGCCGACGACTTCAGAGCCCAGGTTGGCGAACTTGATGATGGCGTCGAGCCGGTTGCGGAACTCGGGCGCGAACAGCCGATTGATGGTGTCGTCGTCCTCGTCCTGACGGACCTCGCGGCCGAAGCCGACCGGCGCCCGGGCGAGATCGGCGGCACCGGCATTGGTGGTCATGCACAGGATGACGTTGCGGAAGTCGACATTGCGGCCGTTGTGGTCGGTCAACTTGCCGTAGTCCATGATCTGCAACAGGATGTTGAAGACGTCGGGATGCGCTTTCTCGATCTCGTCGAGCAACACCACGCAATGCGGGTGCTGGTTGACCTGATCGGTCAGCAGGCCGCCCTGGTCGAAGCCGACATAGCCCGGCGGCGCGCCGATCAGGCGCGACACGCTGTGCCGCTCCATGTACTCCGACATGTCGAAGCGGATCAGCTCCAGGCCCAGCAGCTTGGCGAGTTGGCGCGTCACCTCGGTCTTGCCGACGCCGGTAGGACCGGCCAGCAAGTAACTGCCGATCGGCTTCTCCGGCGCCCGCAGGCCGGCCCGCGCCAGCTTGATCGCAGCCACCAGCTGCTCCACGGCGCGGTCCTGGCCATAGACGACGGTCTTCAGGTTACGCTCCAAGTGATGGAGCATCTCGGTGTCGTCCTTGGACACGCTCTTGGGTGGGATGCGCGCGATCTTGGCGACGATCTCCTCGACGTCGATGACATCGATGATCTTCTTGCGCTGGTCCTCGGTCTTCAGCATCTGCGCCGCGCCGACTTCGTCGATGACGTCGATCGCCTTGTCGGGCAGCTTGCGATCATTGATGTAGCGGGCCGACAGTTCGACAGCGGCCTTCACCGCTTCGTCGGTGTAGCTCACCTTGTGGTGTTCTTCGTAGACCGGCTTCAGCCCTTCCATGATCTTGATGGCGTCGCTCTGCGTCGGCTCCGGCACATCGATCTTCTGGAACCGCCGCACCAGCGCGCGGTCCTTCTCGAAGTGATTGCGGTATTCCTTGTAGGTGGTCGAGCCGATGCAGCGCAGCTCACCGCTCTGCAGGCTGGGCTTCAGCAGGTTGGAGGCGTCCATGGCGCCGCCGGACGTCGCGCCGGCGCCGATCACGGTGTGAATCTCGTCGATGAACAGGATCGAGCCTTCGCGCGCCTTGAGCTCGGTGAGTACCGCCTTGAGCCGCTCCTCGAAGTCGCCACGGTAGCGCGTGCCGGCCAGCAACGCGCCCATGTCGAGCGCGTAGATGATGCAGGCCTTCAGCACGTCGGGCACGCTGCCTTCGACAATGCGTCGAGCCAAGCCTTCGGCGATGGCGGTCTTGCCGACGCCAGGATCGCCGACATAGAGCGGGTTGTTCTTCGTGCGCCGGCAGAGGATCTGCATCGTGCGCTCGACCTCGAGCTCGCGTCCGATCAGCGGGTCGATCTTGCCGTCGCGGGCCTTCTGGTTGAGGTCCACGCAGTAGGCCTGCAAAGCCTCGCCACCGTCCTTCACGACCTTCTCCGCCCCCGAGGACTCCTCTTCGGCACCGCGCACGCGACGGCTCTCGCCACGCCCCGGTGTCTTGGCGATACCGTGGCTGATGAAGTTGACGGCATCGAGCCGCGACATCCCCTGCTGCTGCAGGAAGTACACGGCATGGCTCTCGCGCTCAGAGAAGATCGCCACCAGCACGTTGGCGCCGGTCACTTCTTCACGGCCAGACGATTGGACATGGATGGCGGCGCGCTGCACGACCCGCGAGAAACCCGCGGTCGGCTGCGGATCGCCGACGCTGTCGGTGACCAGGCCGGCCAGTTCGTTGTCAACGTAGCGGCCGAGATCCCGGCGTAAGCGCTCGAGATCGACACTGCACGCTTTCAGCACCGCCGTCGCGTCGGCATCATCCATCAGCGACAGCAGAAGATGTTCCAGGGTCGCGTATTCGTGCCGGCGCTCGTTTGCCAGGCGCAGTGCGCGATGCAGGCTCTGTTCCAGGTTCTTCGACAGCATTTCTCGGGACTCCCGGCGCAGAAGCGCCCCTAACCTACTCCTTTTCCAGCGTGCACTGCAGCGGATGCTGGTGCTTGCGGGCCAGATCCATGACCTGGGTCACCTTGGTTTCGGCGACCTCGTAGGTAAACACACCACAAATGCCCACACCCTTTTGGTGGACATGCAGCATGATGCGGGTCGCTTCTTCCCGGTTCTTGCTGAAGAAGCGCTCCAGTACGTGAACGACGAACTCCATCGGTGTGTAGTCGTCGTTGAGCATCAGCACTTTGTACATCGACGGCTTTTTGGTCTTGGGCTTGGTCAGCGTAACCGTGCCGGTGCCGGGCCGACCCTGCTGGTCCCCGCCGTCGCCATCACCATCGCCGTCCCGACGCGGCGGCTCGCCGGTCATTGCCAGCCCCGCCAGCCATCCGTGCTCCAGCGCGTCTTGCCTACGCCATCCGTCCAACATCACATCGTCCGATGCCACGATCGTTTCACCACGTCCCCAGACATAGGTATCGTAACCGGCGCCGGAAAGGTGCCGTCGACGGCGGACCATCATAGCGCGATACGCCGCCTCGCCCAACCGGTTCCGATATTACTGCAATTCCGCGATCCGTTCGCAAGCGCAGTGACCGCAACGCAACCGTGCTCAATAATCGCGCAAGCCTTCCCGGCCCACCGCCAGGCGCCATTGCCGGGCGCGGTCACCGCGGAAGATTGCCGGCGGCAGATCCTTGGGCGCGGCAACCGGCACGCCGGTCTTGTCGGCGGCAAACACAGCCTGGGCGAAACGCACGCGCGCGAACTTGTCCGTTGGATAGTGATAGGCCGCGAAACCCCAGCGGCCATTGCGGCAAGACGCGACGGTCCACCAGTAGTCGTTGGATGGCAGTTCCAATCCGGCCGGCGGCGGTCCGAAACCACCGCTCTCGTTCAGCAAGGCCGTCAATCGGGCAACGTCGGCCGCTGCCAGGCGCGTTTCGGCCCGTTTGGCCCGCCACGGATCGAGCAGCCCATTGACGTCGCGCACGTCGACACGGGCGAGATTGCCGAAATCGGACAGCACGCGAGCAACCAGCGTGGCGCTGCCATCGACCTGCAGCGCCACATCATAGGAACGGGCCTGCTCGTTGAAGGTCTCGTTGTTGGACCCGACTTGCTCGCCCCAGACCGCGTTGTACACCAGCCGGATGTGATTCAACCCACCCGCGGCGCAGCGCTCCCGAATGTCGGTACCCCCAACATAGCGGAACCAGTAGAAGCTGCGCGTCAAGGGATTGTCGACCTTGGGCTCGAATCTGGTCTGGCCCCAGGCCAGCGCCGGTATCGCCCCAAGGGCAGCACCAAGCAGTAGACGGGCGATCCTGCCAACCATCTCGACCTCCGGAGAACGACCAGACCCAATGTTGCAGAGCCATTTCGGCGTAAAAGCGGCGCGTCGTAAGCCATTGGTGCGACTTCGTTATTGCGACGCCTAAGCAATTCATTTAACGTGTCAGACAAGCGCCCAGGGCGTTGTCGAGAAGTCATATTCTATAGTAGCGGGTTGTAAATCATGTTGGTGCCGCGTACCGCTGGCGTCTGGCTGCTTCCTGTCGCACTGGCATCGGCGCTGGCGTTTGCCATTTCCCTGATGGCATCCCCGGTCGAGGCACAGACGCGCAAGACCGTCCGGCCCGCCGCAAAAACCAACGCCAAACAGCATACCAAGAAACAGTATACCAAGCGCGCGCTGCCGCGTCGTGCCGCAGCGGCCTCCGCTCCTGCTCCGGTCGCCGCCAATCCCAACGTCGTGGGACGCGACGCCATGCTGTTGATCGATGCCGAAGGCGGGCGTGAGCTTGAAGCGCACGCCGCTGACGATCTGCGGCATCCGGCGTCGCTGACCAAGATCATGACGCTCTACCTGACCTTCGGGGCGCTCGATGCTGGCCAGCTCAAATTGAGCGACCGCCTGACGGTGTCGGTCCACGCAGCCAGTATGCAGCCATCCAAGATCGGCGCCCCTCCCGGCAGCCCGCTGATGGTCCGCGATGCGATCATGGCGTTGATCACACGATCCGCCAACGACGCCGCCGTGGTGCTGGCTGAAGCGATCAGCAGCGACGAAGACTCCTTTGCCCGCCTGATGACCCAGAAGGCTCGCCAGCTGGGCATGAGCAGTACGGTCTTCCGCAACGCCTCGGGCCTGCCTGACACCTATCAGGTCACGACAGCCCGCGACCTGGCCCGTCTGGCCCAGGCCATGTTGCGCGACTTCCCGCACTACTATCCTCTGTTCGCGACCCGCGCCTGGCCGCTGGGCCGTCGGATCCTGACCAATCACAACCGTATGCTGGCGAATTACCCCGGCGCCGACGGACTCAAGACCGGCTACATCAACGCTTCCGGTTACAATCTCGTGATGTCGGCAGTGCGCGACAATCGCCGCCTGATCGGCGTCGTACTGGGCGGCAACAGCGTCGGTGAGCGCGACGTGGTCATGGCCGACATGATGGATCGCGGCTTCGATAAATGCCGCGGCCTGGGCGTTCCGGCCTGGCGGCAACCGTCGCAGCCGGCCTCGGCGCGCTATACCGCGATCAACTTCACACCCGGCGCGGCGCCGACCGAGCCGCAGTCCCAGGTGGCGCGCTCCTACAACCCGCCCAACGGCAGCCGGTCGATCGCCGACGTGGTGGGTGAGCAGGCGGCACCGACCACCGCGCGGCCGGCGCTCGCCATGACGAGCCCGCCCCCGCCTCAAGGCAGCCAGGCCGCCGACACGCCCGGTGGCTGGGCGATCCAGCTCGGCAACACCTATCCGACACGCCCAGCGGCCACGACCGCGCTCCGCACCGCACTGACCCGGCTGCCCGAACTGCGCAACGATGCGCGGCTGGCGGTCGATGCGCTGAAAGGCCCGCGCGGCCAGGTCACTTATCGCGCCCGCCTGGCCAATCTCGACGAGAGCGACGCCGCGCGCGGCTGCCGCAAGCTGAAGACGGCCAAGGTGTTCTCCTGCACGCCTGTGGCCGCTGACGTCCGCTGACGGATCAACGGGACGCAGCGGCTGCGGCTGCGTCCCGCCCGCCCTTGATCAGGGCGGCGAGGAATTTTTCCTTATGTTCCGCCTGCCACACGGCTAGCGACCATTCCGTATCGGTTGGCTTGAAAGCACCCGGCATCGGCTCGAACACGAAGACCGCCCGCGGCCCGCGCTCGGGAAAATCGGCAAAGGTCCGGACCAAGGTGTAGCGCGGCCCCTCGTAGGCGCCCAACCGCTCGCTTTCGGCCTTGGTGACACCGTCCAGGGTCAAGCCGTCGACCGCTCCGTCAGCGTCACGCAAGACGATCGGGTAGCTGCCCTCACGGATCGCAGTGCGCCGATAGCCGCGTAGAACCGCCGGTTTCAGCGCGGCTGCCACGACAGGTCGGCCCAGAACGCGCGCCAGCACATCGCGATCCATCAGCGTGCCATAGAAAAAGAAACGCATGTCCCACCGCTCGCTATGCTGCGGCCACGTCCGCGCAGCGACACCAGAAAACCCTCAAAGCAGCGGAGTCGCAACCACTGATCGCGAGTCCGCATCGCGGGCAGCGCCAGGCAAAGACGTGACGGCGCAGCCGGCGTGGCGCTTCCGGCCGCCGCGCCGCACCAGCCAGACGTTGGTCTTGTTTAGTGTCCGGCCGAGGGGTTGTCCGGCATCGCGACACCGCTGGCGGCCAGTGCCGCCTTCACAGCGTCCTTCAACCGGCCAAGACCTGCCGCATCCTTGGCTTCACAGCGCGCGACCAGCACGGCCTGGGTATTGGACGCGCGCAGCAGCCACCATCCGTCCGCCGTGCTCACCCGTACGCCATCGATGTCGGAGAACGTCGCGCCCGCCTTCTGCAGACCTGCCTTCACTTCGTCGACCACCTTGAACTTGCGGTCCTCGGCGCAATCGAAGCGCAGTTCCGGCGTGTTCACCGGCTGCGGCAGCGCATCACGCATCTGCGCCAACGACTGGGCCGACGTGGCCACGACATCGAGCAACCGCACGCCGGCATAGAGCGCATCGTCGAACCCGTACCAGCGGTCGGCGAAGAAGACATGGCCGCTCATCTCACCGGCCAAGGGCGAGCCCTCCTCGGCCATCTTCACCTTGATCAACGAATGGCCGGTTTTGTACATCATCGGTTTGCCGCCGGCGGCAGCGACCTCGTCGAACAGGACCTGGCTGGCCTTCACGTCGGCGATGATGGTGGCTCCCGGCCGTTCCTTCAGCACATCGCGCGCCCAGATCGCCAGCAACTGATCGCCCCACAGCACGCGGCCCTGCCCATCGACGGCGCCGATGCGATCACCATCGCCGTCGAAAGCAATGCCGAGATCCGCACCCTTCTCGCGCACCGCGGCCTTCAGATCCTCGAGGTTGGCTTCGACCGTCGGATCGGGATGGTGCGCCGGAAACGATCCGTCGACCTTCTCGAAGAGCACGGTGTGCTCGCCGGGCAGCCGCGCAATGACGTCACGGATCGAGACACCGACCGCGCCGTGGCCGGTGTCCCACACGACCTTGAGCTTGCGGCCCGGACGGACATCGCGCACGACCCGCGCGGCGTAAGCATCCAGCACCGACCGCTCGGTCAACCCGCCGCTGCCTGTCGCCACGTCACCCTTTTCCGACATGCTTCCCAGCGCCTGGATATCGGCGCCGTAGAACGGCTTCTTGCCGAGCATCATCTTGAAGCCGTTGTAGTTTGCCGGATTGTGCGATCCGGTGATCATGATGCCGCCGTCGGCATTGAGTTCGTAGACGGCGAAATAGAGCATCGGCGTCGCGCACAAGCCGATGCGCACCACGTCCACCCCGGCTGACCGCAATCCCTCGGCACAGGCCTGTTGCAGTTCGGGCGAACTCAGCCGACCGTCATAGCCCAGCGCCACCGTCTTGCCGCCGCCGCGCACCACCCGTGTACCGAACGTGCGGCCGATGGCGCGGGCGTCGGCAGCATGCAGCGTCTGGCCGACGATGCCCCGGATGTCGTACTCGCGCAGGATGGTCGGGTCGAAACGATGGACGGTCATTGCGCGTAGATCCTCTGTGCTGAACGTCACACGATACGAAGCGCGGACACGTCCGCGCGGAGAGCCGTTTCTAGTCGATCCTCGCGTCAGGCGCTGTGGCGAGGCTGTGGCCGGCCGATGCACTCATAGGCAAAGCCCATGTCACGCATTTCCACCGGATTGAAGACGTTGCGCAGGTCGACGACAACGGGCTGACGCAGAAGCTGCTTCAGCCGCTTCGGATCGAGGGCGCGGAACTGCGTCCATTCGGTCAGCACGACCAGGCAATCCGCCCCTTGTGCCGCGTCATAGGCGCTGTCCTTGAACGTGATCCCTTTCAGCAGCCGCCCCGCCTCGCCCATCGCCGCCGGATCATAGGCCTGGATCTTCGCCCCGGCGGTGACCAGCGTCGGCAGGATGTCCAGCGACGGCGCATCGCGCATGTCGTCGGTGTTGGGTTTGAACGCCAATCCCAGCACGCCGATCGTCTTGCCGGCCACCGAGCCGCCGCACGCCTCGACCACGCGTTGAGCCATGCGCTTCTTGCGCTCGGTATTCACCTGGATGACCTGCTCGACGATGGTCACCGGAGAACCCGCCTCGCGCGCCGTGTAGGCGAGCGCCAGCGTATCCTTGGGGAAGCAGGAGCCGCCGTAGCCCGGTCCCGGATGCAGGAACTTGCGGCCGATACGGCCATCCAGGCCGATACCCCGTGCCACGTCGTGCACGTCGGCGCCGACCTTCTCGCACAGATCGGCCATTTCATTGATGAACGTGATCTTGGTGGCGAGGAACGTATTGCCGGCATACTTGATCAGTTCGGCTGTCTCCAACGTCGTGAACACCATCGGCGTCTCGATCAGATAGAGCGGCCGGTAGATGCCGCGCATGACCTCGCGCGCCCGTTCGCTCTGCGTGCCGATCACGATCCGATCGGGCTTCATGAAATCCTCGATCGCGGCACCCTCGCGCAGGAACTCGGGGTTCGACACGACGTCGAACTCGGCATCGGGCCGCCGCTCGCGCACGATGCGGCTCACTTCGCGTCCGGTGCCGACCGGCACCGTCGACTTGTTGACGATCACCGTGTACTGGCGCATCGCATCGGCGACCTCGCTGGCCGCAGCGTAGACGTAGCTGAGGTCAGCGTGGCCGTCGCCGCGACGGGTCGGCGTGCCGACGGCGATGAACACCGCATCGGCCGTCGCCACCGCCTGGGCCAGATCGGTCGTGAACGTCAGGCGGCCGGCGGCGCGGTTGTCCTCGACCAGTTTGTCGAGGCCGGGCTCGTAGATCGGAATCCGGCCTGCTTCCAGTGCTGCAATCTTTTCCTTGTCCTTGTCGACGCAGACCACGTCGATACCGAACTGCGAAAAGCACGCGCCGGAAACCAGTCCGACATAGCCCGTGCCAATCATCGCAATACGCATGAAGTCCCCCCAAAACGACGGATCCGGCCGGATCCTGTCGATCTATGATTTAAGCAAAGAAGCAAGAAGCGCGCGTGACTCCTGAGCGATATCGGGCCGCGCCAGCGACACCGCCGCGTTGGCCTCGAGAAAGCCCAACCGGTTGCCGCAGTCGTAGCGCGCGCCACGGTAGCGCATGGCGTGGAACGGGCTGCGGCCGATCATGTGCGCCATGGCGTCGGTGAGTTGGATCTCGCCGCCGGCACCGGTCTCGTGTCGATCGAGGTGATCGAACACTTCGGGTAGCAGCACATAGCGGCCGATGATCGACAAGGTCGACGGCGCCTCGGCCGGCTTGGGCTTTTCGACCATGCCGGTGACCTCGGCGACGGAGCCGTCGTCGTTGCGGGTCGCCACAATGCCGTATCGATTGGTCTGTTCGCGCGGCACGTCCATGACGGCGATCACGCTGCCGCCGGTTTTCTCGTGCTGGGCGACCAGTTGGGCCGTGCAACTCGGTTGCGACAAGGTCAGTTCATCGGGCAGCAGGACGGCAAACGGCTCGTTGCCGATCCACGACCGGGCACACCATACGGCGTGGCCAAGACCCAGCGGCTGCTGCTGGCGGGTGAAGATGGCGTTGCCCGGCTTGATGGTGGCGGCCCGGGTGTGCTCGAGTTCGGCCTGCTTGTTGCCGCGCGCCGACAGCGTCGCTTCCAATTCATAGGCGTGGTCGAAATGGTCCTCGATCACATGCTTGTTGCGCCCGGTCACGAAGACGAATTCCTCGATGCCGGCCGCCCGGCACTCCTCGACAGCGTACTGGATCAGCGGCCGATCGACGATCGTCAGCATCTCCTTGGGGACGGCCTTGGTCGCCGGCAGGAAACGGGTGCCGAGACCGGCGACGGGAAAGACGGCTTTGCGAACACGGGCCATACCAGATCCAATCCAGCTGTTTCCGAGCAATTTCAATATTCTAACTCGCATCTCTCAGCATTCACTTGAGAGCAAGTCAGAACCCGCGCCATAGACCAGCAGGGTGCGGCAAGAGCAAGGCGCGATCCATATGTTTTCAGGGACTTGGGGCCGCCTGTCGAGCGGGACGTGATACCGCCGTCGACAATGGTCCGCCAGTCGCCTACTCGCCCAGCAATACCTGCCGGGCCCGGTTGATCTTGGCCGCCAGCCAGTCCGACCCGCCGCGGTCGGGATGGTTGAGCAGCATCAGCTTGCGATGGGCGGCCCGGATATCATCGGCCGTCGCGCCGGCCTTCAGGCCGAGGACTGCCAACGCTTCCTCGACGCTCATATCGGTCCGAGGCCCATGGTCGGACGCGCCAGCGGACCCGCCATCGCGGCTGGCGTCGCCGCCCGGCCGCTGGCGCCAATCCGGGCCAAAACGACGGTCGAGATAGGCTTCCAGGACCCGCACCGAGTCGGTGTCGGTCGCGCATTCCACCCGCAACGCCACCAGCGCCGCCTCCGCCAAACTGTCCAATGCCCGTCCCGCTTGAGTGCCCTGCAGCACATGGCCGTTCATGGCGCCGGAAGCATGGTCGAGCGTCATCTCCAGCCACGCCGTGCGCACGGTCGAGACGCCGTCGCCGGCAGCCGATTGCGTTCCCGGCGAGCCCCACCCGGCGCCCAGCCCCTGCGTCGCCCGGCGGCGGCGCCACCACCAGAACAGGAACGGCAGCGCGAACGGCGCGAACTGCAGAAACAGCAGCGGGTTGCGGGCCAGGATGGCGAGCACCAGGCCGCCGCCGGCGATTGCGGCCGAGCCCAGGGCAACCCGCCGCACGTTACCCGCCAGCGCTGCCGGATTGGCGTTGGCAAACCAGCGCAGCACCAGCACCAGACCGATCAGGAGCAGCAACCCGAGGAACAGCTGCGGCATGGTCGCCCTACCCTGGTCCGCTCAACGGCGTGCGTCGGTCAGACGCAAGGCCGTCACCCGGTGAAGCTCGACATAGTCCGCCATGGCCCGTTCGCCGCCGGCAGCGTAGGCCGCGACCGCGCCCAGCAACCGGCGCAGTTCATCCGGACTGGCGGCGTCGAACCGGCAATGTCGCCCGTTGGTCAGCGTAGCGAACTGGGCGAAGGCTCGCGTGGCCAGCGCATCGTTGCCTTCCTGGAACAGGAATGCCGGCACGCCCAGCAGGCCGAGTTGCCCGGCCAGTGCCGCCACCGCATCAAGCTGCTCCTCGAAGCAGTCGCCCACGAACACCAGCGCATCGAGCTTGCGCCGCCGTGTCTCCTCGGCCGCGAAGGCGAACACGCGGCCGATCTGGGTATTGCCGGCCAGGCACGCGACACGCGCCATCAGCCGTGCCAGTTCGACGCCATCCGATGTCCATTTCGAGGCCTTGAAATCGTCGAAGCCACGATAGAACGCCAGCCGCACATCCAGCCCGCCCAGGGCGTCGGCGGCGACGAACATCTCGCCCTGGATGCGGGCGGCGCGGTCCCAGGTCGGCTCGCGGCTGGCCGTGGCGTCCATGCAGAACAGGAGCCGTCCCCGGCCACGCGCGGCACCGGCCGTCGCCGGAAGCGATCGTGCCTTGTCAAGGAACGTGGCGACGGCATCGGCGCCATCGCGCCTGACTGGTATGGACGGCTTGCGGTCGCCACCCGGCATCGGTTTTTGGCCCTCCGTTACCCTCAATATGGTAAGTGCATACCGCGCGCGTCCAGTGCGTCAGAAAATAACGAATTGAGGGAACCCCGCCGGATGAGCGCCCCTGGCGCGTCGACGCCGACGCTGATCACGCTGCTGCGAGTCTACATCCCGTTCGCCCTCGCCTATGTGCTGTCCTACCTGTTCCGCTCGGTCAACAGCGTCATCTTCCCCAGCCTGGAGCACGACATTCCCGAGCTGACGGCCGGTGATCTCGGCTTCCTGACCAGCATGTATTTCCTCTTTTTCACGGCCATCCAGATACCGCTCGGCGTAATGCTCGACCGCTATGGCCCACGCCGCGTCCAATCCGGGCTGGTCCTGTTCGCGGCGCTGGGCTGCATCGTCTTCGGTACCGCTGCTTCGGTCGCCGGATTGGCGGGCGGCCGTGCCTTGATCGGACTGGGCGTCGCCGGCGGCCTGATGGCAGCGATCAAGGCCATCGCCATCTGGTATCCGCCGCAGCGCTGGTCGCTGATGGTCGGCTTGCACATGGCGGCCGGCGGTCTGGGATCGCTGGTCGCCACGCACCCGGTCGAGGCGGCGCTGGGGCTGGCCGGCTGGCGTCACGTGTTCTTCGGTCTGGCGGCGATCACGGTCGCCGTCTCGGCTCTGCTGTTCTTCGTCGTGCCCGAGCGCGACACGCCCGTGGCCTCGGCGCCGATCGGCACGCAGTTCCGCGTCGTCGGCCGCATCATGCGCGACGGCTATTTCTGGCGCCTGGCGCCGGTGGTGGCCTTGCAGCAGGCGGCCTTCTTCGCCTTCCAGGCGCTGTGGGCCGGTCCCTGGCTGCGCGACGTCGTCGGCCTGGACCGCAGCGCCGCGACCGGCCAGTTGTTCTGGCTGGCTGTCGGCATGACCGTTGGCTTCGTCATCACGGGCTGGGGCGCCGGCGTGCTTGCCCAGCGCGGCATTCCCTATGTCGTGACCGCCAACGTGGCGCTGGCCCTGTTCCTTGTCATCAACGCCAGCCTGATCGTCACCGGCTGGTGGCGTGGCGCGCCCGCACTGCAGGTGACGGCAATGATGCTGGCGTTCGGCTTCGGCGCCGCCGTCGGCATCATCTACTTCACGCCGATACAGCACGCCTTTCCCCTCGAGCTGTCGGGTCGCGCCACGACCAGCCTCAATTTCGTGGTGTTTCCCGCAGTGCTGCTGGGCCAGTGGGGCCAAGGCAAGATCCTCGACCTGTGGCCCAAGACGGCAACCGGCTACGCCCCGGAAGGCTATGCCGCGACGGCGTTCATCTTCGTGGCCCTGCAGGCCGCCGGCCTGCTCTGGTTCCTGCTCTCGCCGGCGCGACCTGCCATCGAACGCCCGGCTTCAGACCTTACCAGCCCGGTCGATCAGACGGCGGCGAGGTAGTGCACGCTGAAGAGTTCGTCCGGATCGGTCCAGGTCTGCGCACGAATGAAACCAGTCGGCGCCGCCAGCGCGTCCACATCACCCAGACTGTACTTGTATGAGTACTCCGTGTGGATGCGCTCGCCGGCCTCGAAGAAAAAGCGCTGGCCCGCCACGACGATGGACTGGCTGCGCAGGCTGCGGATGTAGATCTCGATCCGGCCTTCGTCGGAATTGTAGAACGCGTCGTGTTCGAAGGCGCCGATATCGAAATTGGCGCCCAGCTCGCGGTTCATGCGCGTCAGCAGGTTGAGGCTGAACGCTGCCGTCACGCCGGCCGAATCATTGTAGGCCGCATGCAGCATATCGGGGTCTTTCTTGAGATCGGCGCCCACCACCAGCGCGCCATCATCGCCCAGCAGATGGCGCGCGTTGACCAGGAACGCCTGCGCTTCATGCGGCTCGAGGTTGCCGATGGTCGAACCGGGAAAGAAGCCCAGTTTGGCGGCACCGGCTGCACCCGGCAGCCATGGCAGCAAGGGCAGTTCCATATAGTCTGCACAGACCGGCACGATCGCCAAAGCGGGGTAGTCCGCCCGCAGGCGCCGGCAGGTCGCTTCCAGATGTTCACCGGAAATATCGATGGGCACATAGGCCGACACATCGGCCAGACCGTCCAGCAACAGCCTGGTCTTGACGCTCGATCCGCTGCCGAACTCGACCAGCTGCCGTCCGGCACCGGCGCGCGCCGCGATCTGGTGCACGCCATCGCGCAGGATCGCGATCTCGGTGCGGGTCAGATAGTACTCCGGCAATTCGCATATCGCGTCGAACAGGGCCGAGCCCTGCGCGTCGTACAGGAACTTGGCGGGTATGGCGCGCGGCCGCTTCGACAGCCCGGCCAGCACATCGGCCTCAAAAGTGCCGTCGCTCGCCGTTCGGCCGATTTTCAGAGGCAGACCGGAATACATCACACGTCCTCCGCCAACCTGATTCCACCGAACATCCAGCGCGCGTCCGGCGGAAAGAAATTGCGATATGTGATTCGGATATGGCCCGGCGGCGTGACCACGGCACCGCCCCGCAGGACCATCTGGTTGGCCATGAACTTGCCGTTGTATTCGCCCACTGCGCCCTCGGGCTCGCGAAAGCGCGGATAAGCGACATAAGGGCTGGCGGTCCATTCCCAGGCGTCACCGATCATCTGCTGCGGACCGGTTCCCTGGGGCGCCGGCAACGGATGCAGGATGCGCTCGTCGCCCAGGTTGCCGTCGAGCGGCCCGTTGCCGGCGGCATGTTCCCATTCGGCTTCGGTGGGCAGGCGTCGGCCGGCCCACTTTGCGTAGGCCGCGGCTTCAAAGAAGCTGACATGGCAAACAGGTTCGTCCATGGCCAAGGGCCGCTGGCCGTTCAACGTGAAGACATGCCAGCGGCCACCGATGTCTTCCCAATAGAGCGGCGCCGTCCAGCCCCTGGCATTGACGGCAGCCCACCCCTCGGACAGCCAGAACTCGGCGCGTCGATAGCCGTCGTCTTCGATGAACTGGACGAACTCGCTGCAGGTCACCAGGCGCGATGCCAGGGCAAAGGGCTCGAGCCATACGCGATGGCGTGGTCCCTCGTTGTCGAAGGCGAAGCCGTTGCCTGCATGTCCGATCTCGACCAGGCCACCCTCGAAGCGTGTCCACGCCACTGATGCGATCGGCGCTTCGGGGCGCGACACCCCTGGTTGATATACCGGGCGCAGCGGATTGACCGAGAGCACGTGCTTGATATCCATCAGGATCAGCTCCTGATGCTGCTGCTCGTGATTGAGGCCGAGTTCGAGCAGGTCCCACAGTTCGGGATTCGCCAACCCGTCGTCGCGCACCATCAGTTCGCCCATCGCGCGATCGACATAGCGACGGTACCGCAGAATATCCTCGACCCCCGGGCGCGACAGCAGACCGCGCTGCGGCCGCGGATGACGGGCGCCGACGGCTTCATAGTACGAGTTGAAGAGATAGCCATAGCGCGGGTCGTACGGCTGATACGCCGGATCGAAGCGCCCCAGGATGAAGGTCTCGAAGAACCACGTGGTGTGGGCCAGATGCCATTTCGTCGGACTGGTGTCCGGCATCGACTGAACGGTCTGATCTTCCGCCGACAACGGCGCGGCCAGCCGTTCGCTGTAGCGCCGAATCGCGGTAAACCGCGCCGCCAGGGCGGCACGGCTATCCTGCCGGCTGGGGTGATCCTCTACGACAGCCGGCACGTCTTTCTCCGCTGAGCCGCTTGCTGGTCAGGTCGCAACGCTGCCGAAAAACAGCGGTTCCACGGCGATGCCGCGTGACGTGATATGGGTTGCCGCCGGTCGCAAGGTGATCTGAGCCTTGCGACCGATCTTCGTCCGTCCGTATCGGACATACGAACCTCTGGCCGTCTCGACAGAACAAATAAGGTCCCTTTCCCATCTGGAATCAACCTCGTTTCCACCCTCGCCGAAGAGTTGATCACGGGAATCGACTGCGTACGAATGTACTGACCGATACCTGACATGCTTTGGCGGGGAACTTTCGCACATTGGTTACCGTTGCCTGACGGGAGCGGTTGCGACGGCCGGTGCGTCGCGAACAGGTGGGCCTGATGTCGGTATCGTTGATTCTCCTGATCATCCTGATTCTGCTGCTGATCGGCGCCGTGCCGGCATGGCCGTACAGTCGCGGTTGGGGTTACTACCCGTCCGGCTTCTTCGGCGTGGCGCTGGTGGTGATCCTGATCTTGCTGTTGATGGGCCGGATCTAGCGGACGCTTTGGTACGACCGCCCGCCGTGCGAGACTGGGCACGCATCGCAGCCGTTGCTTGGGATCCGTCATGCCGATCTGCGAAGCCGACCCGTGGCGGCTGCAGTACTTCGAGTCCGTCGCCTGTCCGGCCGACGTTCTGATTCCCACCGAAGACGCTGACGCGTGGTCGTGGTTCCCGACGCATCGCTGGGTCTACGACAAGCTGGCGGTCGCGCGCAGCCAGGGCCTCGATGCAGCGCCCCACGGCGTGACGCCGCCCTCGTTTCCCGTGTTCTCCAAGCCGATCTACAACCTCAAGGGAATGGGCGTCGGCAGCCGCGTGCTGACCTCAGCCGACGCCTACAACGCTGCTTATGCGCCAGGGCACTTCTGGATGACCCTGCTGGAAGGCCGCCACGTCAGCTCGGACGCCGCCGTGGTCGACGGGACCGCGCGCTGGTGGCGCCATACGACCGGCGCACCGGCCGGCGACGGCACGTTCGATCACTGGACCGTACACGCGGCCGGCGACGATGCGATCGAGGCCTGGTGCGGCGATTGGGCTGCGCGCCATCTGCGCGACTATACCGGCATGGTGAATTTCGAGACCATCGGCGGCCGCATCATCGAGATCCATCTGCGCTTTGCCGATCAATGGCCCGACCTCTATGGTCCCGGATGGGTCGAGGCTGTCGTCCGACTCTACGCCGCCGGCGCATGGAGATTCGACGACGTCCAGCGACGCGACGGCTTCAGCGTCGTACTGTTCGGTCCGCATGGCCAGCGCTATCGCCATCCTCCACCGACCCTGGTCGCAGAGATTCTCAGCATGCCGGGCGTGCTAAGCGTGCAGACGACGTTCCACGAGGATCTGCCGCCCGACCGGCATGCCATGCCGCCGGGCGGCTTCCGATTGGCGATCGTCAATTGTGACGACCTCGCCGCCGGCTCGGCTGCGCGCGACCGTCTGCGCCGGTATCACGGCCTCTGAAAGCGCCTGTGCCCGCAGAAAACATCCGCCCGACATCCTTCACCTGAAGGACGACGGTCTCGCTGAGCAGGCGTATCCTGCCGTCACGCTTTGAGCGCATCCAATGCGGAGCGTGACATGCCCAACCATGCTGCCGGTGCTCTTTGTCCCGCCATCGCTGAACTCCAGTCGGCACTGCGTGGCATTCCAGACATGGCCGGCGTGGCGCTTGGTACGATCCGGCACGACGGCAGCCGTCACACGGCCGGCCTCGCCATCGATATCATGCTGCACAGCCGGCGGCCGGCCGAAAAAGCCAAGGCAGACCGCATCATCGCCGCCCTGATCGACATGCATCCACAGATGCAGTGGTTCGATCTGATCTATACGGATTGGAACCCCGACGGCACGCCGTTTTACTTCCATATTCCCGGCAACCGGCTCTATGCCGGACGCCATCTGCAGAAGTCAGCGGTGGGCGCGCAGACCGGCGCCGCGCACGTCAATCACATCCATCTCGACTGGTGCAACTATCGCATGCGGATCGAACCGCACGAGAGAACGTACGTCTACGACTGGCCGCCCGAGGCGAGGCGAACCGGTTTCGGTTATCCCTTCATGGCGACTTACGCCACCGCCACGTCGTAGGGAGCAGCGCCGGACTCAGCCAGCATCTGCGCTTTCGTCCGCGGGATCACTGGGTGACGATTGATCCGTCGGCTCAGCGTCCGTTTTCTGCTCGACCTCGACGCGCAGCGGCAGGTTCAGCGCCGCCAGCAGGTCGCGGACTTCCTGCCGCGCCGCGACATGCGACATGGTCATGGCGATGCCGGTCTTCTCCTCGCGCAGATCCAGCAAGGTCAGGCCCTTGAGAAACAGTTCGCGATAGATCACGCGTTCGGCGAGACCCGCGGCCAGGCGATAGCCGATGCGCTTGGCCAGCGACTCCAGTACGGTGCCCATGTCGCGCTTGTTGCGCGCCGCGATCGCCGACAGGCGGTTACGCATGACCAGCCAGTCGACTGGCCTGCCGCCGCTCATCGCCCGCAGTTGCCGCTGCTTCCAGACGGTCTCAGCATAGATGCTGGGCCGCACGACCTTCAGCGTCTCGGGATCGACGCGCGCCAGCAGGTCGAGATCGACGAAACTGTCGTTGAGCGGTGTCACCAGGGTGTCGGCATAGGTGTGGGCATGGCGCGACAGGAACGTGTCGCTGCCCGGCGTGTCGGCAACGAGATAATCGCAAGTCGGCAACAGGTCGGCGAACGCCGCGTCCAGCCGCTGCCGTTCGTCGGCCTCGATATCGGAGCGTACCGAGAGCGTGCTGGGCAGCACGGCGCGATGGTCCGGCAACGGTGTCGCAAGGCCCTTGGCGTTGGCCCACGTACGCCGATTCTCGACATAGCGCGTCAGCGTGCCCTGGCGGGCATCGACATCGATCACGCCCACGCGCGCGCCCTCGCGCAACAACGCCACGGCGATGTGCATGGCCGCCGTCGACTTGCCGGAGCCGCCCTTCTCGTTGCCGAAAACGATCACATGCGCGCGCGGTGCACCGCCTGGCGCCTGCGCCTGAACGATGCTGGGATTCGCGGCCGGACGGAACGCGGCGAGAAAGGGCGCGGTGGTTACACTCATCGAGGGGGCCTCACCGACCGGTCTAATGCCGATCTCCTGGCCCGATTGTTACACCGATCGCCGCCGCGCGGCGAGTCGCGGGGTGGGGACAACTTGGCCGTCATTCGACACTGGTACCGAAGGTCCAGTCGGGCTCTGCTAGCTGTCCGGATCTCGCGCGCTGTGCACGATACGAAGAATCACGACTTCCTGCTTTGCATCGTCGATCGTGTAGAACACAAGATAGGGATACCGAATGACCGGCAGCACGCGCACATGCGGTAGGCTGGTTCGCCGATACATGTAGGGAAACGCGGCGAGCAATTCGATGGACCGCGTGATGCGTCGGGCGACGATCCCGGCGGCTTTCGGGTTCCGATGCGTGATGTAAGCATGGATCTGTTCGAGTTGAGCGAGAGCCTGCGTCGTGTAGCGAACCTTCACAACCCGAGACGCGCAAACACGGCGGCAACGTCTTCGTCGCTTGCCAATTCACCGCGTCGGACTTCGTCCAGTGCCTCTTGGAGATCAGCCCGCTCTTCTGCGGAGAGCTCATAAGGCTCGCTCTCCAGCGCACCCATCTGTTCTAGAATTTCAGCCGCGGCGTCCTGCCGATCTGCCGGCCATTGCCGTACAGCCTCAAAGACCTTCTCCAGCCGCCGCGAGATATGGCTCATGGGTGCACCTTCCAGAGCAGTATAGCACAAACGGGTTCAAGCCGATGACAGTTTCCGCCTGATACCCCGCTGATACACGTCCGGATCATGGCGCTCCATGAACAGCGTCGGCTTGATCAGGGGCGACCAGCCGTACTTCTCGTACAGCCACGGTGCGGTGTTGGTTGCCAGCAGCCAGCGGCGCAAATCCTGAAGGTCGGGATGAGCGTGCACGGCGTCCATCAGCAGGCGTGACAGCCCCTGCCCGCGCAAATCGGCATCGACATAGACGTCGTTCAAATAGGCGAACGTCGCGCGATCCGTCGTCACGCGCGCGAAGCCGCGCTGGCGGCCCTCGCTGTCCAGCAACGTGAAGCACAGCGAGTGCTCCAGCGACCGCATCACGACCTCGCGCGGTATGTTCCGGGCCCAGTTCGTCTGCGTCGACAGGAAATGATGCAGCGTATCGAGATCGACGTCAGCCCGATCCGCGCTGACGCGAAACCCGTCGGTGCTCATGCCGGGCGGATCCACACCGCCGTGTCATGGAACACGGCACCGCCGTTGGGCCAACCGGGATCGGCACTCGTGATGGCGTTGATGCCGATCTTGCGCTCGAAGTGCTTGTTGGGCCAGATGCCCTCGACCACGACCACGCCGCGCTGCTGGCCGGCCTGCGGCATCACATGGACCAGCACGCTGCCGCGCTCGTTGCCCAGCACCACCCGATCACCCTCGGCAACGCCCATTGCGGTGCAGTCGTCAGGGTTCATCAGCACTGTCGGCCGCTTCTCGCGCGCCAGCGACCCCGGCGTCTCGGTGAAGGTCGAGTTCAGGAAAGTGCGGGCCGGCGCCGCGACCATCCGGAACGGTTTGTCCGCGGTGGCATTGTCGATCACGTCGAGATGATCGGGTAGCTCGGGCATCTCCCGCCAGCGTCCGCCGAAGCGCGACCAGTCAGGGCTGAAATGGAACTTGCGGTCGGGATTCTCGAAGCCGTCGAGGAAGTGCGCGGTCTCGAATGGCAGCGCCATGTCCTGGCCGCCCTTGGCATGGTTGGTCTCCGCGTCCCACATGCCCGAGAGCCGCAGGGTCTCGTCCATGATCTCCCACACCGTCATGTCGAAGCCGCGATGCTCGGCCCCCAGCCGCTTGGCCAGGCCGCAGATGACATCGTGGTTCTGGCGGCTCTCGGCATAGGGCTCGATCACCTTCTTGGTGACCTGGAAGTAGGTGTGGCCGCTGGCGGTATAGAAATCCTCGTGCTCGAGGAACGTGGTTGCCGGCAGCACGATATCGGCGAACGCCACCGTCTCGGTCGGCAACTGCTCGTGCACGCACAGGAACAGGTCTTCGCGCGCCAGCCCCTTGTGCACCAGGTTCAACTCCGGGCAGACCATCGCCGGATTGGTGTTCTGGATCAGCATCGCCGTCACCGGCGGCCCGCCGTTCAGCGCTCCGGGATCGTTGGTCAGGATCGGCCCCAGGCGCGACTGATCGAGATCGCGGATCGAGGGGTCGACGCAATCCAGACCCTCGATCAGGGTGCGGTTCAGCGGATACATGCCCGTATGGCCGTAGAGCGCACCGCCACCCTGGTACTTCCAGGCGCCGGTCACTGCCGGCAGGCAGGTCACCGCGTGCATGTTGGCCGCACCGTTTCGCGAGCGGCTGAAGCCGTGATGGCAGCGGATGAACGCCTTCCTGCTGCCGCCGTAGAGCCGCGCGAAGGCGACGATTTCCTCGACGCTCAATCCGGTGATCGCCGACGCCCAGGCTGGCGTCTTCGTCTTCACATGGGCGGCGAGGTCGTCAGGGCGGTCGGTGTACTGCCGCAGGTAGTCCCAGTCGGCGAAGCCCTCGGCGAACAGCACATGCATCACGGCGCAGGCCAGGGCCCCATCGGTACCCGGCCGAACCGCCAGGTGCATGTCTGCCTTCTCGGCGGTGCCGGTGCGATACGGATCGACCACGACCAGCGTCGCGCCGCGCTTTCGCGCCGCCATCGCGTGGTGCATGACGTTGACCTGGGTGTTGACGGGATTGCCGCCCCAGATCACCACCAGGTCGGAATGCTCGTCGACTTCGCGGAAGTCGGCGCCGCGCTTGGCGCCAACACCGGCGATCCAGCCGGTGTCCGACAAGGTCACGCAGATCGTCGAGAACCAGCGCGAGTATTTCATCGTATGGCGCAGCCGCTGGATGCCGTCGCGCTGCACCAACCCCATGGTGCCGGCGTAGAAATAGGGCCACACGGTCTCAGTGCCGAACTTCGCCGCGCGCTCGGTGAACTCGTGCGCCACGATGTCGAGCGCCTCGTCCCAGCCGATACGCTTGAACTGACCGGAGCCCTTGGGGCCTACCCGTTTCATCGGGTACTGCAGCCGATCCGGATGGTGCACGCGCTCGCTGTAGCGCGCCACCTTCTCGCAGATCACGCCTGCGGTATAGGTGTTGCGCTTGGAACCGCGTACGCGGCCGATGGTACGGTCATCCAGCCGCTCGACGTCCAGCGCACAGGTGCTGGTGCAATCATGCGGACAGACGGACGCGACAATCTCGGTATTGGACTTGGCGCGCGCGGCGCCGCCATCGGGGGCCATGGTCGGAACGCTCCTCTCGTGCGCCGGCACGATAGCGTCAGACCGCCGGTGGCGGAAGCGCCGTCATATAACCGATTGATTGTATTGTCGCGATTGTCCCCGCAGGAAAGGGGAAAAGAGAGAGATTCCGGCCCCCGTCACCCCTTCCAGTCGCGCGCGACTTTGCGCACCTGTTCGGCATCAAACTGGTTGATGCAGTCGATGAAGCTGTCGGTGACGAGTTCGCCCACGGCGGGCGCCGAGGCGATGACACCCTCCTGCTTGAGCAGGTCGACGTAGCTCTTGAAGCGCACCTGGTCGATGACGCCATACCGCTTCTGTGGCGGGAAACCGAGATCGTAGGTCCTGGCCGTGCTGATGATCTCCGGCAGGCCGTTCTTCATCGCCTCCGCATCGGTGGCGCCGCGCCTGGCCGCCGGCGACACGTTCCACCACATCCGGGTGGCCGCTTCGGGATTGGTCAGCATGAAGACGACCGACTTGGCGAAACCGCGGCCGAAGCCGCAGATGTCATCGCGCCGCGCCGCGATCGCCTTGTCGGACGCGAACATGCCGCCATTGCCCAGCGTGGCCAGGGTCGGGTGCTTGAAGTAACGGAACTTGTAGCCAGCGCGCTCGAGGCCGAAATAGATGCCGTCGAAGAGCCCCAGCGCCTGCACGTTGTTCGACTGCAGGGCGGCCATCGCCTGATCCATGACGCCGACCGGCACCAGCGTGTCGGGGCCCGGCTCGATCCCTGCCGCCCGCAGAATGGCACGCACCACCGGCACCGCCGCGCTGCCGAAGTTGGAGACGCCGATCTTCTTGCCCTTGAGATCCTCGATGCGCTGGATCGGCGAGCCTTCCGGCACGGCGATGTAGTAGATGAGCTGGTTGTTGGTGGCGAAGAAGATCTTGCCGCGGATGCCCTTCTCGTAGCCGTTGATCGACGGCTCGACCGTGATCATCGCCGCGTCGGCCTGGCCGGCGGCCGCCAGTTGGGTGGCTTGCGGCGCGCCGGAGGAGTAGCGGATCTCGACGTCGAGACCGTCCTCTTTGAAGAATCCTGCCTGCTGGCCGATGTAGATCGGCGCGAAGGCGACGTACGGCACCGGCGCACCGCCCTGAACCGCGAACTTCTTGAGCTGGGCCGCGGCCGGCGCTGCCATGGCCCAGGCCAGGCTGGCCACAGTCGCCAGTCGACCGATGGTCCCCCATGATGGATTCATGCTTCCCTCCCCCCTTGAATTGGATCGCCTCAGCGATCGAAGCCGAACAGCACGGCTGGATTGTCGACCAGGATCATGCGCTTGATCGCCTCGCTGGCGGTGTAGCTGTAGAGCAGCTCCAGCAGGTCGCCATCGTTCTTCATCTCCTGGTCTTCGGTGACCAGCGGATGCGGCCAGTCCGATCCCCAGATCACGCGGTCCGGCGCAACGTCGATGTAGGATCGGGCGTAGGGAATGGCATCACGCCACGGATGGCCTTGCCGCGAGGCGCGATCGCCGTTGGACAGCATCATCCACCAGTTGCCCTGCTGCATCAGGTCGCGCACCAGGCGCATGCCGGGCTGTGTCACCGGCCGGCCGAAATCGGGGAATGCCAGATGATCAACCACCGCCTGAGTCTTGATCGTGCGCAGGATCGGTTCGATCGCCAGCAGGTCCTCGCCCGAGGCGTTGAACTTCACGAACCAGCCCATGTCCTGGGCTCGCGCGATCGAACGCTTCAGCGTCTCAGGGCTGGGTACGATGTTCAGGACCTTCAGGTAGTTGAAGCGGATGCCGCGCACGCCGCCGTCGTGCATGCGCTGCAGGTCGGCGTCGCTCACCGTGTCGTCGATCACGGTGATGCCGCGGTAATTGGGGCCCGCTGTCTTCAGGCCGTCGAGCAGGATGCGGTAGTCCTTGCCGTAGGCCGTCGACTGCACGATCACGCCACGCTCGATACCCAGCGCCTTGTGCATGCGCAGCGCAGCGCCGATCGTCGCTTCGGGTGTGTGGTAAGCCGCGCCAGGGCGGATCGGATACTGGTCGGCCGGCGCGAAGATGTGGAACTGGCTGTCGCAGCTTTTGGGCGGTGGCAGAGGTGAGGGTGTTTTCGGGTTGGGATCGAACACCCTGAACTTCTGCATCGGCTTCAGCTGCATATTGGCCAGATCCTGCATCACTGTCTCCTGTTGGCTCAGCCGATGACGGCGGTCACGTCGCATTGAATGAGGGCCGGCGAGTCGCCGACAACGGGCAAGGCATGCCGCGCCGGCCGGTTGTCGGCATCCGGGAAAGCCGCGAGCCAGGCTTTGTTCAGCACGTCACGCTGCGTGACGTCCTTCAGCCACACCGTCATCTTCACGATGTCGTCCATCGTGCCGCCGCCCGCCTCCACGATGCTGCGGACATGCGCGAACATGTTGCGGCATTGCGTTTCCAGATCCGCCGGCAGCGTGTGGGTGTCGGGATCCACGCCATGGATCACGCCGGACATCAGCAGATTGCCGACGCGCGCCGCATTGGGGATCGGGTTGACGTGCTTGAAGCCGGGAATCTGGATGCTGTGTCGTCTGCTCACGGATCGTCCTCCTGGATGGGGATCGGTGCGCCGGCCGGCACTTACACGCCAGACGGATTCTCGGAGTCAGCCCAGAACACCAGGCGCTTGGCGACCAGGCGCGTGATGGCGTTGAGCGCAATGCCGATCAAGGTGAGGATGACCAGCATCGAGAACACGCCGACAACGTCCATGACCGCCTGGCGCTGCACGATCTCACTGCCCAGCCCCTGCGTGCTGCCGATGAATTCACCGACGACGGCGCCGATCACCGAGAACACCATCGAGATGTAGATGCCCGCCATCAGATAGGGCATGGCGTTGGGCACGCGAACCTTGACGAAAATCTGCCACGGCGAGGCGTTGATGGCGTTCATCAGCAGGATCTGGCGCGGATCGATATTGCGAAAGCCGGCCGCCGCGTTGACCAGGATGGGAAAGAAGTCGATCAGCGCCACGATCACGATCTTGGATTCGATGCCCATGCCGAACCAGATGATCAGGATCGGCGCGATCGCCACTTTCGGGATGGTCTGCAGCGCGATGATGTAGGGCGACAGCACCCGGTCCAGCAGCGGCACCAGCGCGATGGCCGCTCCGAGCGCGATGCCGAGGATGGCCGCAATGGCGAAGCCGACCAGGATCGCCGTCAAGGTATAGAGGGTCGCGACGTGCACGCGCGGCAGCATCGCGTCCTCGACCACGCGCAACGCCACGTCGGTCGGTGCCGGCAGGACGAACGCCGGCATCAATCCGCGGTTCACGGCCAGTTGCCAACCGCCGAACAGGGCCACAAACAACATCAGCGACAGCAGAAAACCGCCATCGAAGCGTCGGACCAATCGCGTGAACAGAGTCTCGCCGGCCCGCACGCCATCCAGTGTTGCGTGCACGCTCATGACTCAAAGGTCTCCCGTAGCGGTGAACAACTCGCGGATGTGCGCGGCGTAGCGGATGAACCTGATATCGCCGGAAATCTGCAACGTGCGCGGACGCGGCAGGTCGATGTCGATGATCTCGGCGACCCGCGAGGGCCGGGTCGTCATCACGATGACGCGGTCCGACAGCAGCACGGCTTCGGGGATCGAATGCGTGATGAAGAGCACGGTCTTGCGGCTGCTGCTCCAGATCCGCTGCAGCTCCAATGTCATGCGCTCGCGCGTGAGCGCATCGAGCGCGCCGAACGGCTCGTCCATCAGCAGCAACGCCGGATCGTTGACCAACGCCCGCGCGATCGAGGCCCGTTGCTGCATGCCGCCGGACAGTTCGCCCGGATACTTGTCATCGAAGCCGCGCAACCCCACCAGCTCGATCAGGGCTCGCGCCTGCTTCTCGCCGGCCGCGCGATCGCCCCGCGCCACCTCGATCGGCAGCATCACGTTCTGCAGCACCGTTCGCCACGGCAACAGCACGGCGTCCTGGAACACCATGCCGAGATCGGGCCGCTTCTGGCCGCTCGGGATGCCGTGGTAGGCGATCGTGCCGCCGGATACCGGCAGCAGGCCGCCGATCATCTTCAGCAGCGTGGTCTTGCCGCAGCCCGACGGCCCGACGATCGATGTGAACTCGCCGCGTCCGATCTCGAAGGAGACGCTCTCCACAGCCTGCACGGAACCGCCGGCGCGCGCGCCATAGGTCTTGGCGACGTTCTTGAGCATGATGAACGGCGGCCGCGATGCGTCCACCGTGGGCGCCCGGTATCGCGCCAGCGAATCGGCGATCATCCCTGCCCTTTGGGCATGTCGTTTCCTCCGTTTTTTGAAACTATATCGATCGATCGATCGAATTGCAATGGACTGTCGTCCGCGCACCGGACGGCAGCCTCACGTGGCGGTGATGTTGTCGTCGTTACGCGCTGGTGGTCGCGTTCGGCCGACGCTTGCCGGAGGGTGATCGCCTGGCACCGGACAGCCCGGTACCGTTGGGTGTCGGATACAAGCGAGCGGCCGACGCTTTCTTCCCGGGCCGGCTCGGCGTGCGGATGGCCGTGACCAGGAACGGGATCACGTGTTCGAAGAATTCGTTGCCGTGGCGTATGTCGTAGCGGCCGCCGGACACGTCGCGCAGGCGGCTGACGTAGGTCATGCTGTAGAGCAGGATGGCCAGCATACAGTGCCAGCGCCAGTAGATATCGGCTTCCGCCACTTCAGGCAGCAGCCCCTGCAATTCATCGATCACCTGATGCTGAAAGTCGTCGTAGAACTCCGACAGCATCGAACGCCCGGCGTCGCTGGGATCCAGTCCGATACGCGCCAGAATGCGCACGAAGTCGACCGACTCGCGATCGCCCGCAACGAACCATTCGATGGGCGCGAAATAGGTGCGCACCAGTTCTTCCAGGCGCTGCTCCGGCGGCACCCCGCGCACGTCGTCCAGCAGTTTCAGCCGCGCCTGGATCTGCGGCACGGCGCGCCGCACGAAGATCGCATGCAGCAGGGCTTCCTTGGTGCCGAAGTGATAGTTGATCTGGGAGATGCTGACCTTGGCTGCCGCCATGATGCCGCGCAGTGACGTGCCGTCGATGCCGTTCTCGGCGAAAAGCCGCTCGGCAGCGTCGAGGATGCGCAACCGCGTCGGCTCGCCGGCCTTGGTATTGCGGCCCATGGCCACCGGCCCGTTAGGCTTGATCTTTTTCATGGTGCGCCTGTCTTCATCACGCTGCGTCCCTGCCCTTCTGTCCGCGTGCATCACAGGCAGATAGCGCAATCGGTCCGGAGCGACAATCTTGATCGATCGTTTGAAAGAAAATACGGTGCGCCGCAACAGGCGGACCGCATCGGTCGCCGCCATCCCGGGAGGAACACAGCATGCCGCACTATCTGGTGATCGCTTACGACGGTACCGACGCCGATGCGCAGAACCGCCGCATGGCGGCGCGGCCGGCCCATTTCGAAGGCATCAAACCGATGCTGGAGAGCGGCGAAGTGGTGTCCGGCGGTGCGCTGCTGGATGACGCTGGCAAGATGATCGGCTCGGCCATGATGGTGAACTTCAAGGATCGTGCCGACCTCGACGCCTGGCTGAAACGCGATCCCTACGTGACCGGCAACGTCTGGCAGCGCATCGAGGTGAAGCCGATGCAGATCGCCGGCGCGCCGAACCGCTGAGCGAACGGCACCCGACAGCCTATGCAGATCGCCGCAGACACTTGCGCGCCGTTCATGCTCAAATGACGCGCGCAGGGTCCAGCAGAGGTCGAGCAGATGTTGCCGTTGGGCGTACCGTATGAAGAGGCGCAGCGCCGGTTTCAGTGGCGCATCGCCGACCGCTACAACATCCGCCGCCAGGTCTGTGAGCGCCACCCGCCGCAGGCGCTGGCCATGATCGTCGAAAACGCCGACGGCTCGGTACGGACCTGGAGCTTCGGCGATGTCCTGCGCGGCAGCGCCCGGGTCGCCAATGCCTTGACCGGCCTGGGCGTCACCAAGGGCGATCGCGTCGGCGTGTTCCTGTCGCAGAGCGCCGAACTCGCGGTCGCTCATGTCGCCTGCTACGGCATGGGCGCCGTGGCCTTGCCGCTGTTCACCCTGTTCGGCGAGGAAGCGGTCGAGTATCGCCTGGCCAACGCCGGTGCCTGCGTCGTCATCACCGATATGTCGCAGCTGCCCAAGGTACTTTCGGCACGCCCGCGCCTGCCGGCGCTGAAGCACGTGATCGTCATCGGCGCCGGCAAGCACGCCGCCGACTTCCTGGACTACGATACCCTCCTCTCAAGAGCCTCGGACTCCTTCACCACCGTCGACACGCATCGCGAGGACCCGGCACTGCTGGTCTACACGTCGGGCACTACGGGCCAACCCAAAGGCGCCCTGCACGCGCACCGCATGCTCGAAGGCGTGATCCCGGCCATGCAGCAATGGGCCGATTTCTGGCCACGCGGCAACGAGGTGCTGTGGACGCCGGCCGAATGGGCGTGGATCGCCGGTCTCTACGACGCGCTGTTCCCGGCCTGGTACTTCGGGACCCCGGTCCTGGCGCACCGCTTCACCAAGTTCGATCCCGAGAAGGCATTCCACCTGCTGCAGAAGCATCACGTCAGCGCCAGCTTCATCCCGCCCACGGCACTCAAGATGATGCGCCAGGTCGAAACACCGCGGCAGCGGTGGAACTATAACGTGCGCACTGTCTACACCGGCGGCGAAGCGATGGGCGAAGAGCTGCTGCAGTGGGGCCGCGAGACCTTCGGTTGCACGCTCTCGGAAGGCTACGGCCAGACCGAGATGAACCTGATGACCTTGAACAGCCCCAACTGGTTCGAGGTACGCGCCGGCTCCTGCGGCCGGGCCTGCGTTGGCCGGCGCATCGCCGTCGTCGATTCAGCCGGCAATCCGCTGCCGCCGGGCGAGGAAGGACAGCTCGCCGGATGGCGCCACGATCCGGTGGTGATGCTGCAGTATTGGAACAATCCCGAGGCGACGCAGAAGAAGTACGCCGGCGACTGGCTGCTGACCGGCGATCTCGGGCGTCTGGACGAGGACGGCTATCTCTTTTTCAAGAGCCGTGACGACGACGTGATCACCTCGGGCGGCTACCGCATCGGCCCGGGCGAGATCGAGGAATGCCTGATCAAGCACCCGGCCGTGGCCATGGTCGGCGTCGTCGGCGTGCCCGATCCTGTGCGCACCGAGATCGTCAAGGCGTTCATCCAGCTGCGGCCCGAGGTGTCGCCGTCCGATGCGCTGAAGGCCGACATCGCGGGCTACGTGAAGACACGGCTGGCGGCCCACGAGTATCCGCGCGAGGTCGAATTCGTCACCGACTTCCCGCTCACCACCACCGGCAAGATCATGCGCCGCGAACTCAAGCGCCTGGATGCCGAACGCAAGGCGGCCGCCAAGGATTAGAGAACACTCCCCAAGGTCGATCCGTCACTCCTTGACCGGAATTCGGTAAGACATTATCTTACATACATGAAAACAACGGTTTCCTCAAAAGGGCAGATCGTGTTGCCCGCTGAACTCCGGCTGCAGGACGGCATCGAGGCTGGCCAGGAATTCGATGTCGAGCGTCTCGATCGCGGCGAGTATCGCCTCAAGCGCCGTTCTATCCCACCCAATGAAGGCGTGGTTGATTGGCTCCTTGCATGCCCTGAGAAGGGTTTCTTCGTTCCTATCGACTCAGAGTCTACCGACACGCTGTGAGATACCTCGTCGACGCCAACGTTCTCAGCGAGCCGACGAAGCCAGTACCCAATCTTCGGGTGATCGATTGGCTTCGGCAAAACGAACGTGAGATTGCCGTTGATCCCATCATCCTCGGCGAGGTGCGGTTCGGCATCCTCCTTCTGCAGAAGGGCAAAAAACGCACGCGGCTTGAGCAATGGTTCAATGCAGGTATTCAGCGTCTCCACTGTTTGCCCTGGGAAGCCGATACAGGGCTCCGATGGGCTGAGTTGCTCGCTCATCTCCGCTCTTCTGGGCGGGCAATGCCAATCAAAGACAGTCTCATTGCCGCCACGGCGCTCGTCCACAGCCTGACCGTTGTCACGCGCAACCGCAGCGACTTCGAGAAGGCTGGCGTCAACATTGTTGACCCCTTTGCAATCTGACTCGATACCCGTCCATGCGTATCGCGCCGATCACTCCGGCGGCACGAGGAGAATCCGGCCCTGCACGCCGTGTCGTTCGAGCGCTTCGTGCGCCGCAGCGGCGTCGCGCAGGGCGAAGAGCGTGTACGCCGGTGGCACCAGCACGCCGCGCCTGAGATAGTCAGTGATGGACGCCATGGCACGGCGCAGTGCGGCGCTATCGAGGCTTTCGGTCGAATAGCCGGTCAAGGTCACGTCATAGAGATAGTCGGTGTCGAACGCGACATGGTGGCCGCCGACCGATCCTACGAGGCAAAGCGTGGCGCCGGACCGCAGGGCTGCCACGTAAGCGCCGAAGCCCGCCCCGGCGACGGTATCCAGGATGCCATCGAGGCTCGCCTCGCCCAGCGCGCCCGCCGCAACCGCGTCGGCGTCCACGGCATCGACCGCGCCCAGCCCGCTGACATAGTCGGCCTGGCTGGTGCGCGAGACGATGGCGACCACATCGGCGCCCTGCGCCCGCGCTATGCCGATGGCGGCCGAGCCGACGCCGCCCGCCGCACCGGTGACGGCGATCCGCCGTCCGTCGAGGCTGCCCAGCTTGCGCAAGCCCTCGAACGCCGTGACGCTCGCCAACCCCAGGGCCGCGACCGCGTGGACATCCAGGTCGGCGGACACTGGCGCTGCCGTCGCTGCCGGCATCGTGGCGAAGGTGGCATAGCCGCCAGGCCGCTCGGCGCGCACGCCGCCGAAGCCCTGCATCATGGTGATGATGCGATCGCCGATGCGGAAGTCCGACACCGCGGCACCGGTTGCCACCACCTCGCCCACGACCTCCAGGCCGGGAACGTAGGGAAACGGGTCGTCCCCACGAATGCGCCAGGTGCCGACCCGGATCTCGAGATCCGAGTGATTGACGGCGGACGCCAGGCTGCGCACGCGAATGTCGCCGTCCGCCAGCGCCGGCAGAGTCACTCTCTCAAGCTGCAGGACCGCGGGCGGACCGTACCGACGCATGACGATAGCATCGCCCTGACCTTGGTCCGACATATCGGGCCTCCCTGCTGAGACCACAGCATATCGCCGATCACGGCGAGCATCACAACGGCGCCGCCGATGCACGTCATCAGCCGCGGCGTCTCGCCGAAGGCAAGCCAGACCCAGATCGGCGCCAGCGGCGTATCCAGGGCGCTGATCAGGGCCGCTCGCGTCGCCGCGATCAGCCGCGTGCCGAGCGTCAGCAGCAGCAGGCCCAGCCCGAACTGGGTCGTACCGAACAGGATCAGGTACACCAGATCCATGCCGGCCGGCATGCTGGGGCTGTCGATCACGAGAACGGCCGGCGCCACGGCGAAAGCCGAGAGACATGTCGCCGGCAGCATCGGCGTGTCACGCTTGTGGCGGACGATCACCATCATCGCCGCAAGCAGGACGGTCATCGCCAGCGCCAGCATATTGCCCAGCATGTGCCCGGCCGGCATTCGGGTCTCGAACATCAGAGCCACGCCGGCCAATGCCGCGACGCTGGCAACCAATGTCGCCGGACGCTGGCGTTCGCCCGTCCACAACCACGCCAGCGCTGCCGTGACGAACGGCGCCGTCGCGCCGATCACCATCACGTCGGCCACACTGCTCAGCCGCAAAGCGTTGATGAAGCAGATCGTCGCCGCCGTCGAACAGGCGGCAGCCAGCAGGCCGATCCATCCGATGGACCGCACCGTGGCCCAGACCCGGCCGCGATACTGCCAGGCGATGCATGCCGCCAGGAAGCCGCCGGCAAACAGGCCACGCCAGAACAGCACGGTCCAGGTATCCAGCGCGATCAGGCGGGTGAACAGGCCGGCGGTGCTGTACGCGGCGGCGGATGCCATAATCAGGAACATCCCGATGGACGTGTCGTCCCTGGGCGCGACCATGGTGGTCCTCCATCGATGGGACCGGATGGATAGACCGTGGCTCCTGACAACGTTTTGTCAGTAGTATCGACCGCCGCCCTCGGAGGCTCTCGACATGCGCCGCGCCGACCGGCTGTTCGACATCCTGCAGATCCTGCGCTCCGCCCGCCGGCCGCTCACCGCCGCGGCGCTTGCCGCCGAGCTGGAAGTCACGGTGCGCACGGTCTATCGCGACATCGCCACCCTGCAAGCCCGCCGCATTCCCATCGAGGGCGCTGCCGGTATCGGCTACCTGCTGCGCCGCGGCTTTGACCTGCCACCGCTGATGTTCACGGCCGAGGAAGTCGACGCCATCGCCGTCGGCGCCCGCCTGGTGCGCCGCCTGCGCGATCGCAAGCTGCAGCAGGCTGCCAACAACGTCCTGTCCAAAGTGATGGCTGTGCTGCCCGAAGATCTGCGTCCGCCGATCGAGCAGCCTGCGTTCTATATTTCCGATGGCGATGCCGTGACACCCACCGGCGTCGATCTCGCCGCCGTGCGCGGCGCCATCCGCGCGCAGCGCAAGATGCGCATCACCTATGTCGACGACAAGGGCAAGCGCAGCGAGCGCACCGTCTGGCCCATTGCCATGGCCTATTACGTCGATGTCACCTTGATTGCCGCGTGGTGCGAACTGCGCGCCGACTACCGCCACTTCCGCGTCGATCGCGTCGCGGCCTCGTCGGTACTGGAGGAGACATTCCCGGCCGACAACGGCCGGCTGATGGCCGAATGGCTGGCACTGCGCAAGGAACGGCCCGACGCCGTGCCCTGACGAGGGCATGCCGGCATGGCATACGCCTTCAAAAATCTTTCATGGACGCAACGGGGCCCCCGATAAATATTGCACTCGGGTACAAATAGTGCCCTGCGCGGCAGACCGGACGTGCGACCAGCCTGCCGCGCGTGATGCCTTGGCACGACGGGGTGAGCCATGGCGGGCCAGTTTCTTGTGCACGTCGATTTCAGCTTCGTGCGGGGCGACGTCATACTCGAACGCGACAGCAAGGACTGGGCTGTCGCCTATGCCGGTTTGGCAAATCGCGCCGGCTGGGATCAAGGCAAGCTCGGCTGGTGGGAATGGAACACCTCGCGCGACGCCTGCATTCTCTTCGACAACCGTGCCCAGAAGAGCCCCGGCGTGATGGCGACCGTCGGGCTCACTGCCGGCAACAGCCCTTTCATCGCCGTCAGCCTGTTCGGTTTCAATCCGCAGGCGGCAACATTCGGGTACGCCGGACAAGCGGCGTGGGGATCCGACTACGGCAAGGGTCTCAACGGTGCGCCGCGCGGTGAATGGGAGATCGTCGCCAAGCCGGAGGACATGGCGTTTGTTCGTGCCGAGCTGATCAAGCTGCAGGCCGAAATCGAAACCGAGTATGTCGATGCCGCAATCGACGTGATCGGTATCGCCGACCCCACGCCCCTTTCGGATCTCTATGGCGCTACGCGCAGCATCCAGAAGAGCGACTATGTCGGCGCCGCCCTGAGCCTCGTCTCCGTCCTGCCGTATCTCGGCGATCTCGCCGGCAAGACCGCGAAGGGTTTGCGGATCGCCAAGAAGCTGTCCGACCTCTATGCGCGCCTGCGCCGGGTCATGCACATCCTCCAGGTACTGGAGGAAAAGGCCCTGCGCGCCCGCAAGGCAGCGCGCGAGGCCATGGAGCGTGCCGAAGCCATGCGCCGCAAGGCCCAGCGGGAAGCGGCCCAGGCGGAGCAAAGGATCAGGCGCGCTTTCGTGGAAACCGTCCAGAAGCGCTATGCGCAGGTTGCCCGGGCGGCGGGTTGGCGTGCCGACGACCTGGCGCGCGCGTGCGAGTGGTGCAAGTTCAGCGTGCCGCCAAAGCTGGTCGTTGCCCGCAAGCGCAACCCCACGGCTTTGAAGTTCGACGGCGCGCCGGGCTACACACCCAAGCCACCGGAAATCAAAAGCCTCAAATCGGCCAAGAGCGGTCCACATGAGGGGCTGTATGTCAGGCCCGATCTCGACGAGATCGAACGAACGCTGGGCAAGCGCAAGCGGCTCGATATGGAAGACGAGCTTTGGGACCTGGAGCGGAAGGGCTTCAAGTTCGGGCCCGACGGTGTGCTCAAGGACAAGGCAGGCAACAAGGTATTCTCCGACATCGACTTCATGAGCATCACCAACGTGCCGCCGGGACGCGCCGCGACGGCCTGGGGCGGCCGTCTGGCCGAGAACGATGACCCGTTCTACGTCGGCTGGATCAACGACCTGTTCTTCCAGGGACGCAAGAACAAGCAGCACGGCAACCAGGACCGGTTCACCAAGAAGGTCAGCGACGCCGCGCAGGACGTGAATGTGAAGCCGGGCCGCGCGCCCGATGCCGACGAGTTGCGGGCGCCTGACGCCTTCCTGGTGATCGGGCCGGACGGCGTCGCGCGCAATGTCAGCTGGGCTGAGTTGAAACGCATCTACGCCGAGTACGGCATCCACAACCCGTACACCGGCTTGTAGTTCAGCCAGCGCCGGACGGCCGTCTCCTACAGTAACCCCAGCCGTTTCAGCTCGGCTGCCATATCGGGCGGCACGTCGGCGGTGTCGCCGGCGCGCAGGTCTGACGGCACCAGTTCGTCCTCGTAGTAGCGCCAGCCTTGAAAGGCACGCATGGCCTTGGGCGCCGTCGGAACCACCGTGCGCCGGACCTTGATGCGGCAGAACTTGTCCCCGTCAGCGTCGCGGTCCTCGTCGAGGCCGACCAGTTCCTGCCGGCACCGCACCACGCCGCGGATCACCCAGTACAGCGAACCGCCATCCAACAATGCGTCGGATCGGCGTGGCGTGTTGCGGGTGAAGACCCAGTGCGGCGTGCCCGGCTTCTGCCGGCGTTCCTTGCGGCGCTTGTCCTGGAGCTTCTTCAGATGCGCGATGTCGTCGACTCCGACGGCGAGCTTGATCAGATGAAGGGTCATGTCCGTGTGAAAACGTGTGCGGCAACCTGCTTAGCAAAGGGTGCCGCCGGCGGCGACAACGCCCTGCACGGTCATCCACAAGGACGTCATCACAAGGGCCTTCACCCCGCGAGCCGGATGTGCCGGAATCGTGCAAAGCGTGTTGCAGGAACAGCACGGCTTTGAGGAATTTCGCCAGGTCTCCGTGCTGACGTGCCGCTGACACAATCCAGCCACGGTTCGACGATATTTGGACTATTGTTTCCCATGTGTATCTGCTTGCCTCATATTCTTCCAACAAACGCTTCGGCGAGCGATCACTTTTCTTTTAGATATCAACCCTGTAGGCTGTGCCGCACACGCCTCCTGCGTCGTACACCAAGCCCTTCCGCAGCCCCTCGCGGAACGGCCTGCTCAAGGTGATGGCCATGAAGAAGACCACCGCAGCCCTCCTCGTCACCGTTGCCGTCCTCTCGGGCCTCGGCGGCTACGTCATCGGCCACCGCGCCGATCCGTTCGACGTCGCCACCGCCACGCCGCCGGTGCCGGCCGCCAAGCCGGCGCCGAAGCCGCCTGAGACGAAGGCGGCCGATGCGGCGCCCAAGCCGGCACCGACACCTGCCGCGGCGCCGACACCGACACCAACGCCGATCCCGTTCCGCTTTGCGCGCATGACCTTGAGCGCCGACGCGACACCGGAAGCCTGTCTGCACTTCTCCGAAATGCTCGATGACAGCGGGCGGGTGAAGTACGAGGACTATCTGGCCATCGAACCGCAGATCAAGCCGGCCGTGGTCGTGCGCCAGGAGCGCATCTGCCTCAACGGGCTGGCCTACGGCACCAACTACACTGTCGAATTGAAGGCCGGCCTGCCGGCCAAGGGCGGCGCCAAGCTCACTTCAGGCGAAAAGGTCGATGTGGCGCTGGGCGAACGCCCGGCATCGGTGGGGTTCCAGGGCAAGGGCTATATCCTGCCGCGGGAGACCGCCGGCGGCGTGCCGCTGACCACGGTCAACGTCTCGAAGGTCTACGTGCAGGTCTACCGCATCAGCGAGCGCATGGTCTCGCAGGTCGGGCGCAGCGCCTCGATCTTCTATGCCGACGATGACGAGGCTTTCGGCGAGAACCGCCGCGAGTTGCAGTCCTACGCCATGGACGCGTTCCGCAAGAAGACCGGCACCTTGCTGTGGTCGGGCACGATGGAAGTGCGCAACGTCCAGAACAAGGCGGTGACGACGGCCATCCCGGTGCGCGAGGTCGTCAAGGACTGGAAGCCGGGCGCCTACGTGGTGGTGGCGTGGAATGCCGCCGACGGCACGCTCGACGAACTGCTGAGCCGCGAGAACGAGAACTTCGACTACGACAAGTACTATGAGCGCCGCTTCGCCACGCAGTGGCTGATCGACACCGACATCGGGCTCACGACCTTCACAGGCAGTGACGGGCTGACGGTGTTCGCGCGCTCCTTGAACACGGCGCAGCCGGCGGCCGGCGTCGAACTGACCCTGATCACGCGCAACAACGAGGACATCGCCAAGCTCACCACGGACGCGCAGGGCAAGGCGCATTTCCCCGCCAACCTGCTCAACGCAAAGGCCGCGGCCGAGCCCGTCATGGTGATGGCGTTGGATCGCGGTCGTTCCGATTTCAACCACATCGACATCAAGAAGGCCGCGTTCGACCTCAGCGACCGCGGTGTCGAAGGCCGTCCCGTGCCCGGCCCGGTCGATGCCTTCCTGTACACCGAGCGTGGCGTCTTCCGGCCCGGCGAGACCGTGAACATCATAGCGCTGATCCGCGACCGCGCCGCCAACGCCGTCGAGGGTGTGCCGGTGACCATGGTCGCCAAGCGACCCGATGGCGTCGAGTACCGGCGCGCCGCGCTGCAGATGCAGGGCGCCGGCGGTCTGCACTGGCCGCTGGAGCTGACGCGCACCGCGCGGCGCGGCAAATGGTCGGTCGAAACCTATCTCGATCCCAAGGGCGCGCCGGTCGGCCGCGTCGAGTTCGCAGTCGAGGATTTCATCCCGCAGAAGATCAAGGTCGAGCTCGCGGGTCCCAAGGCCCCCGTCGGTCGCGACGCTGAAGTGACGATCGATATCGGTGCCGACTTCCTTTATGGCGCCCCCGCCGCCGATCTCGAGGGCGAAGGCGAGATGACCGTCAAGGTCGATCCGGCCCCCTTCCCCGCCTTGCCCGGCTACGTGTTCGGCGATCTGGACGCGAAGTTCGGCCCCGAGATCATCAAGCTTGACGTGCCGACGCTCGATGCCAAGGGCAAGAGCCGCGCCACGGCCATCTTCGACGACAAGATTGACCACCTGGCGCCGCTGCTGGGCGAGACCCGCATCTCCGTGCTCGAGCCCGGCGGTCGTCCGACGTCTGAAACGCTCACGGTCCCGATTCGCACCCGCAAGGCCTATGTCGGCGTACGTCCGGCGATCGGCGATCGCGAACTGCCGCCATGGTATGGCAAGAAGGATTTCTCCTTCTTCGTGCCGGAGGGCCACGAGGCTGCCTTCGAGGTTGCCGCCGTCGACGCCAACGGTAAGCGCATCGCGCGCCCGGGTCTGCAGTGGCGCATCGAACGCATCCATCGCACCTACCAGTGGTTCCAGGACCAGGATGGTCGCTGGCGCTGGCAGGACAATGACCGCGCCGCGATTGTGTCGGAAGGCACGCTCGATGTCGCCGCTGATCGCCCGGCCACTGTGCGCGGCACCTTCGAATGGGGCCGCCACCGCCTGGTCGTGGTCGACGCCGACAACGATACCCGCACCGTCATCAAGTTCTATGTCGGCTGGGGCTCATCATCCGACGAGCGCGATACGCCGGACACCGCCGGTGTCGTGGCCGACAAGAAGGCGTATGCACCAGGCGAAACGGCCAAGGTGCGCATCGAGGCGCCGTTCGCCGGCGAGGCACTGCTGGTGCTGGCCAGCGACCGCATCCTCGAGACCCGCATGGTGAAGGTCGCCGCCGGTGGCTCCACCCTGGAGATCCCGGTCTCGGCCGACTGGGGTGCCGGCGCCTACGCGCTGGTCACCGCCTATCGGCCGCTGCAGCAGCAGACCACCGACCGCACGCCCGTGCGCACGGTCGGCCTGGCCTGGCTCGCCATCGACCCCGGCCCGCGCAGCCTGCAGGTGCAGATCGGCACGCCCGAACGCGTGGCGCCACGCCAGCGCGTCGTGATGCCGGTCAAGGTCGCCAACGCCGGCAACAGCGAGGTGTTCGTCACCCTGGCCGCCGTCGACGAGGGCATCCTGCAGCTCACCAAGCACAAGACGCCGGCGCCGGTCGACTACTACTTCGGCAAGCGCATGCTGGGCGTTTCCATGCGCGACGACTACGGCAAGCTGCTTGATCCGCGCGCCGACTTCATGGGCCAGCTGCGCAGCGGCGGTGACGGCGGCGGCGGTGCCGGGCTGGACGCCGTGCCGATCAAAATCGCCTCGCTGTTCTCCGGCGTGGTGAAGCTTGACGCCAACGGCGAGGCGCGCATCGCGCTCGATGTGCCCGACTTCATCGGCCAGGTCCGGCTGATGGTGGTGGCGTTCGACAAGACCCGGGTCGGTGCCGGCGAGAAGCGCCTGTTCGTGCGCGACGCCATCACCAGCGACCTGGTGCTGCCGCGCTTCCTGGCGCCCGGCGATGACAGCCGCGCCACGATCTCGCTGCACAACGTCGAAGGCAAACCCGGCGACTACAAGGTGCACCTGACCGCCACCGGTCCGATCAACGTGACCGGCGGCGACAAGACCGTCGCGCTGCCCGCCAACAAGCGCGAGCAGTTCAGCATGCCGATCGTGGCGCGCGAAACCGGCATCGGCACGGTGACCTTGGCGATGGAAGGCCCCGGCGGCTTCAAGGTGACGCGCGACTGGCAGATCGAGGTGCGGCCGACCCAGGCGCCTATCACCAAGCAGTTCGCCGTATCGCTGACAGCCGGCAAGGAGCTGACCGTCGACCGCGAGGCCGCCGCCGACTTCCTGCCCGGTACCGCCAATGTCGCGGTGGCGGTCTCGGCCCTGCGCGGCTTCGACGTCGCCTCGATCCTGCGCTCGCTGGATCGTTACCCGTTCGGCTGCCTGGAGCAGACGACCAGCCGCGCCCTGCCGCTGCTCTACTTCAACGACGTGGCGTTGCTCGGCGCCCAGCGCGAGGACCGGGCCATTGCACGCCGCGTGCAGGACGCCGTGTTCAGCGTGCTCGATCGCCAGGCGTCGGACGGCGGCTTCGGGATGTGGGGCCCGCAAAGCTCCGCGGCCGATCCGTGGCTGCAGGTCTACGCCTTGGACTTCCTGATGCGGGCGCGCGAGAAGGGCTTCGTTGTGCCCGAGACACCCTACCGGCGTGGCCTGCTGTGGTTGCAGCGCACCGCCGAGAAGATGACGCCCAACGCGCAGGCCTATGCCTGGTACGTGCTGGCGAAGGCCGGTCTCGCCGACCCCGGTCGTGTCCGCTACTTCCAGGACACGGACGGCGACAAGATCGCCGGCGCGCTCGGTCGCGGGCATCTGGCGGCGGCGCTGACCCTGGTCGGTGAGCGCGGCCGCTCGCAGAACCAGTTCCAGCTCGCCATGGCCAATGTCGGGCAGAAGCCGAAGGACGACTACTACGGCACGCCGCTGCGCGACCTCGCCGGCCTGATCTCGCTGGTGCCCGATGCCGATCAGCGGCCGGCGCTCGCGCGGTTGACGGCGCTGATGCTGGAGCAGAAGCGCCTGGAGGACCGCTGGACCACGACCCAGGAGAAGGCGTGGATGCTGATGGCCGCCCACGCCACCCTGCAGGGCGGCAGCGGCAAGCTCGATCTCTTGGTCGACGGCCAGTCGGTGAAGCCTGAGCGCGATCCGGCCGCCTTTGATGTCGACGTCAAGGCCGGCAAGAAGCTCACGGTCAAGAATGCGGCCGCGGGCGAAGTGTGGGCCACGGTCTCCGTCCGCGGCGTGCCCACGCAGCCACTGCCGGCCGAGCAGAAGGGCCTGCAGCTCCATCGCCAGTACCTGACGCTGGACGGCAAGCCGGCCGATCTCGCCAAGGTGCGCCAGAACGATCGCCTGATCGTCGTGGTCTCGGTCGGCAACGTCAGCAAAACGTATCGCGAGGTCGCGTTGCTCGATCTGTTGCCGGCCGGGCTCGAGATCGAGGGCGTGCTGCCGCAGGAGAATGCCTACAAGTTCCTGCCCAAGCTGTCGTCGGTATCGACCACCGAAGCGCGCGATGACCGCTTCTTCGCCGCCTTCACCCTGGGTCGGCGCAACGCCAGCGACGCCATGCGCTTCTGGTACAACGAGGAAGACCGCTCGGGCGTGCAGCTCGCCTACATCGTGCGTGCGGTCACCCCGGGCACCTACGCGCTGCCCGCGATCCAGGCCGAGGACATGTACGACCCCGAAACCGTCGCCCGCACCGCCGGCGGCAAGCTGACCGTGCTGGCCCGCTAGGGGAGCGGCCCATGTTCGGCTGGTCGTCCTCACCCCTTCTCCCCGCGAAGGCGGGGAGAAGGTGCCCCGAAGGGGCAGATGAGGGGCCTCCCCCTTTGGACCGCGGGCGTCCACGCCCGCATCGGCGCGCCGGCGCCGACAGTCTTTCACTCTCCGCTTCGCTCCGAGCGAGTGCGGGCGTGGACGCCCGCGGTCCAAAAAAGACCCTCCGTATCGTCCGTACGCTCGTGGTGGCATCGCTCGCCGCCGTCGGCAGCCTGCTTGCGCTCGACCGTATCTGCCCACCCGACCTGTCGCGCTATGAAGCGCGATCGGTCGAGGTGCTCGATGCTGACGGCCGCCTGCTGCGAGCGTTCACCGCGGCCGACGGCCGCTGGCGCCTGAAAGCGACACCCGACGACGTCGACCCTGTCTATCTGAAACTGCTGAAAGCCTACGAGGACCAGCGCTTCGATTCGCATCCTGGCGTCGATCCGCTGGCCACCGCGCGCGCCGCGCTGCAGTACGCGTCGCGCGGGCGCATCGTGTCGGGCGCCTCGACGCTGTCGATGCAGGCCGCGCGCCTGCTCCAGCCGCAAGCCAAGCGCTCGTTCACGGGCAAGGTCGTGCAGGCGGCACGCGCCCTGCAGCTCGAATGGCGCTACTCCAAGGACGAGATCCTTTCGATCTATCTCACGCTGGCGCCGTTCGGCGGCAATATCGAGGGCGTGCGCGCCGCATCGCTGTCCTATTTCGGCAAGGAACCCAAGCGTCTGACACCGGCCGAGGCGGCGCTGCTGGTCGCCCTGCCGCAATCGCCCGAGCGGCGTCGGCCCGATCGTTTCCCCGATCGCGCCCATGCCGCGCGCGACATGGTGCTGCAGCGCGTGCACGAGCGCGGCGCGCTGGATGCGCAGGCTCTCAGCGAGGCCCTGGCACAGTCGGCCCCGGACCGCCGATTGGCGCTACCGCGCCTGGCGCCGCACCTCAGCCAGATGCTGGCCAGCGCCACGCCTTCCGAACGCGCCATCCACACGACGATCCGCCGCGAGATCCAGAGCACCGCAGCGCGCCTCGCGGGCGAGGAACGCGCCCGCGCCGGCGACGACAGCAACATCGCCATCGTCGTCGTCGACAATCGCAAAGGCGCGGTCGTCGCCTGGCATGGCGGCGACGTCGACGCGCGACAGGGCTATGTCGACCTGGTGCGCGCCAAGCGCTCGCCTGGTTCGACCTTGAAGCCGTTCATCTACGGTGTCGCCTTCGACGATCGCGTCGCCAACCCGGAGACCCTGGTCGACGACACGCCGATCCGCTTCGGCGAGTGGATGCCGCGCAACTTCGATCGCGATCACCAGGGCACGCTCACCATCCGCCGTGCGCTGCAGCAGTCGCTGAATGTGCCGGCTGTCGCGGCACTGGACCGCGTCGGTGCTGCGCGTTTCCTCGCCCTGCTGCGTCAGGCCGGCGTGGCGCCGGCGCTGCCGCGCGGACCGGGTGATCCCGCGTCACTCGCCATCGCACTGGGCGGAGTCGGGCTGTCGCCGCTCGATCTCGCAACGCTGTATACCGGCCTGGCGCGCGACGGCACCGTGCGGCCACTGCGCCTGCGGGCCGAGCAGCCGCTGGCCGACGGCTTCCGGCTGATGGGACCGGGTGCGGCCTGGCAAGTGCGCGACGTGCTGGCCAACAGCCCGCTGCCCGACGGCTGGACGGCGCCGATGCGTGCCATCGATGGCCGGCGCGGTGGCGATCGCGTCATCGCCTTCAAGACCGGCACCTCCTACGGCTTCCGTGATGCCTGGGCCGCCGGTGTCTCGGGTGCCTATACGGTCGTGATCTGGACCGGTCGCGCCGACGGCGCGCCCCTGCCCGGCCGTATCGGCCGCGATACGGCGCTGCCCATCCTGTTGAAGCTGTTCGAGCGCCTGCCCGGCGAAGACGCCGTCCATACACCGCCGCCACCCGACGCACTGATCGTCGCGCGCAACAGCGACCTGCCGCCGGCGATGCGGGTGCTGATCCCGCAGGCGGCACGCCTGCACGCGGCGACAGCGACACTGGACCGCCGGCCAGCATCCTCCGCTGCGACCGCGCTGCCACCAAAGCCGCCGCGCATTCTCTACCCGGTGGCGAACAGCACCCTGGAAGTCGCGAGCGGCGACAACGTCGTGCCACTGAAGGCCGAGGGCGGCACTGGCGCCCTGCGCTGGCTGATCGACGGCAAGCCCCTGGCCGACGATCGCTTCCGGGCCGACCCGCTGTGGCGCCCGGATGGCAACGGCCGCGCCCGCCTCACGGTCATCGATACCACTGGCCGCAGCGCCACGATCGAGGTGCAGATCAGGCTGGCCTCGCGGTAGTTGGGCGCGGGCGCTGCCTCTTCACGCCACCAGACTGGCCACAAATCGCGCCGCGATCAGCAACAGGAACAAGCCGAAGGCGATTTCGAGGCGGCGCTTGGGAAGGCGGTGCGTCAACCGCGCGCCCCAGGAGGCGACCAAGCTCGACACCGGCGCCATGATCACAAAGCCGATCAGCGAGACGAAACCGATCGAGAATGGCGGCAGCACGCTCTGGTGCGGCAAGCCGGCGAGCGCGTAACCCACGGCTCCGGCAATGGTGATCGGCACGCCGACTCCCGACGACGTGGCGACCGCGTTGTGGATCGGCTTGCCGTACAGGGTCAGGATCGCGGTCGAGATCGAGCCACCGGCGACGCCCATCAGCGAAGAGCACAGCCCGACGATAAAGCCGTAGCTGGCCATCGCCGCGCCGCCCGGCAGGTCCGGTGCCAGCCGCCAGCTGTCACGGCCGAAGAGCAACTTGGCGGCAATGAAGGCCGCGATGACCACGAAGGCGATCTTGAAGACGGCAGCCGGCGCGAACGCCGCCGCGACAGCACCGACGGCGACACCAGCGATGGCCGGTATCGCCCATTGTCGCACGACACCGCCGATCACCGCTCCCTTGGCACGATGGGCGCGATAAGATCGCACGCTTGTGGGCACGATGATGGCCAGTGACGTGCCGATGCACAGCTGCATGCGGATGTCTTCCGGTACGCCCAGCACGCGAAAAAATTCGTAAAGCACCGGTACGATCACGGCGCCGCCGCCGATGCCGAACAATCCAGCCAGGATGCCGGTAACGATCCCGGCAGCCAGAATGCCGGCCACGAGCCACGCGAGCTCCGCGGCCGGAACGCCCATGATCATGATCACTCCGAACGCACCGACGGCACGTCAACAGACGCGCGCCAAACGGGTGCATCCAATCACGTTCGCAGCAGAAACACACCTGCGCCGGCCGGAATTGACGCGTTTGTGGCTATCTCTCAGCACGTCCTGCCAACGGTCATCGTCGTTCGAAATGCGTCGTCACTGTCGATGAACGTTGCCTCGGGGCCGGCGCCCACGGCATCGAAGAACCGGCTGACGAAGCAGCGGAAGGCGGCGCACAACGCAATGTCACAGATCTGCCGGTCCGTGAACCCGACGACGCGTAGCTGGTCGATGTCCGCCGGCGACACCTGCGATGCGTCCCGGGTCACCTTCTCGGCATAGGCCAGCATCGCGACGTCCTTGTCGGGCAGCCCCGCGGCGCGAAAGTCCCGCTGAACGGCGATCACGGCCTCTTTCGATCCCAGGTCGGCAATCAGTTGCTTGCCATAGACGTATGAGCAATAGGTGGAGGGTACATGCTTGGCGGCGATCAAGGTGATCAGGCGCCATTCCCGCACGCCCAGTGAAAAGCCGGCGCGGATCTTCTCGGAGAACTCCGTGTAGATCGGCAGCAGGTCGGGACGCGCGGTGAAACACTGCGCCGCCGCCATGATGAAACCGAGTTGCGATTTCTGCGCCTGGTATATTTCCGCTACCCGGCCTGTCGCGTCCTGCTCCGCAATCGTTTCCAAGAACATGTCGCCCCCGCCGTGCATTGAACAGATCAGCCATATCAGACCCTGGCATCACCCGATATCCTCCAGGTGTCTGTTGCGCCGAGGAGTCCGAGTCACATGTCACTAGTATCCCCTGAGGCACCACGGCGGGCTTTGTCCCGTCGTTGCATCCTGGCAGCGGCAACAGCGGCGCCCTGCCTGCTCGCTGTCAGCCGGACATGGGCTCAGACCGTGCAGATGCCGGCGCCCGAGGATCGCGACTACCCCCTCATCGTCGAGGCCGCGCAGGCGGCCGCGACGATGGATGTCGGCAAACCCGTGAAGCTGACCGTCAGCAACCTGCAAACCGCCGGCAACTGGGCGTTCATCCGGTCACAGATGAAATCGCCAAGCGGGACACAATTCGACTATGGCGGCACGCGCTATGCCGAGGCGGCAGCCAATGGCGGCAAGTCGTACAGCCACGTTGCCCTTCTGCGGCGACGCGATCAGGGGTGGCAGATCGTCGTCCAAGCCGTCGGTCCCACCGACGTGGCGTGGGCGCCATGGGCGGCCACTTATGGCGCCCCGCCTGCCCTGTTCAACCTGCCGTGACTCTTAGGCGTCGCCGCCGATTCGGCCCAGGCTCGCCGTGATATCCAGAACCTGCACACCGGCCGGCAGCTCGATCAGGAACTCGGCATCGCGCTCCAGGTGATGGATGCGCCGCGGGTCCTTGCCGGCGAAGCGCGACATGGCTTCGACGCTCTCCCAGTAGGAGATGGTGACGAACTCCGTCTCGTCGGCGCGATCTTCGCGCAGCAACTGAACCCCCAGCGCCTTTTCCGCCAGTGGCGCGATGCCGTGATCATAGAGGTAGCGCGCGTAGGTGTCGGCGTTGGCCGGCGTCGTGCGACCACGCCAGATGCGCGCAATGGTGGGACGCAATGCCTTGCGGGACTGTTCCATGGCTCATGCTTCCTTGTGTTGATCCGTGCCTGCCGACGCTTGCCCGGCAGGCTCATAACCACTATTTAGTATTTTGATGGTTATTCTTCAATAACCGTCTATCATGTTTTTGGAGGTTTCCATGGAGTCACGCGCAGGCAGCCTCTCCCTGAGAGGCGGGGTTCTGGCGCTCGACTTCGCCAACACAGCGGGCGCGCGCGACACCACCGCGCCCATCGAGCATCTGCTGGCGGCAACCGATGTGGTGGCATGGGGAACCCATGCCGGCAGCCTGGACACCGAAGGCGCGAAGCGGGCATCCGCAGCCATCGGCACCGATCGTGAAGCGGCGCGGCGGGTGTTGCGGCACGCCGTCCAGTTGCGCGATGCGATTTACGCTGCCGGTGCCGCCATCGCGCACGGAAACCCACCGCCGGCGGTCGACCTGAAAACGCTCAAGGACGTCGCACAACGGGCCATGGGCACGGCTGAATTGGTGCCTCGGGCAGCCGGCGGCTACGGTCTCGACTTTTCACAGGCGCCCATCGAGGCCGCCCTGCTCGGCCCCATCGCCTGGTCGGCGATCGAACTGCTGGCGACAACGCCGTTCGAGCGCATCAAGCAGTGTCCCGCGCACGACTGCGGCTGGCTTTTCCTCGATACCAGCAAGAACAACACGCGCCGATGGTGCGATATGGCGACCTGCGGCAATCGCTCGAAGGCCACGCGGTTCAGGGATCGGCATTGAGGCACGATGATCGTGACCGTCGTGTCTAGAGGCCAGGCTGTGCCAGGCTTTCGATCATCGGCTCCAGCCAGGACTCGCGTTTGACGATGCCAAGGTGCGTCGTACCCGGTAGCACCACAAGGCGGGCATTGGGAATCAGGCGCGTGACGTCGGCCGCATGGTCGATCCTCACATAGTCGTTGTCGCCGATCGCCACGAGCGTGGGCGCCTGGATGGACCGCAGTTCGCCATCGGTCCAACCGCGCCAGGTGGCCAGCATGGTGTTCAGCCGCTCGAGGATGGCATCGAACGCCCCCGGATCCGGCGCAACGCGTTGGAAGCTGGCGCGCCACGCGGCGAAATCCGCTTCCGTGGGCAGGAGCTTGGCCAGCGCCGGCGATGGCGTGGCGTCGATGCCGCGTTGCAGGCGCACGAGATCTGGCCGAAAGCCCTCCAGCTGGTAAGGAGCGCCGAGCGTCGTGACCGTGCGGACGAGATCGGGGTAACGGATCGACATGCCGGTTGCGATCATGCCCCCCAGACTGTGGCCGAGAAGATCGGCTTTCCTGACCCTGAGATGCATCAGGACGGCGGCCGTATCCTTGACCATCTGATCGATCGTGAAGGGCATTGCGGGCCGGTCGGCGGTGTGGCCATGACCTTGCTGCTCGATCGCGATCACTGGCCGGCGGCGCGCAAAGCGCATGATCAGTTCCGGGCTGAAACCGGTTTCGATCGTCAATGCACCGCCATGCAGCAGCACGAGCGGTAACGCTGTGCCATCGAGCGCACTGCCGTGCACTTCATAGTAGACATCGACGCCGTCCACCTGAACCGCACCGCTGCGCTCGCTATCTTGCCTGCTCCACGCGGCGTCGCCCGCAAGCAGGGCTGCAGTCAGGAGTCCGGCACCGCCGAGGACCTGACGACGATGGCAACCGGCGCCGATGCTCATCGCCCAGCTCCTGTCACCGCGCGTGCTTCGACGAGCGCTGCCAGTTGCGCGGCGACCGTGCCCCAGCCATCGTGAAAGCCCATTTCCTCGTGCTTCTGCCGATCAGCGCCACTCTTGTGCATGGCGAGGGCTGTGTATTCGGTTCCCTGAGGGTGATCGGCGAAGGTGATCACGGCCGTCATGAATCCGTGTTCCGCCGGCCTCCAGCCGCCGGTCAGCGCATTGGTGAAAACGATTCGCTCGGCCTCGGCAACGTCGAGAAAGCAAGCCGTGACGTGGGGCACGAACGGGCCACCGGCTTCGCTCATCTGCGTCACGAAGGATCCGCCGGGGCACAGATCCATGGCGACGACCTTGCATTTCGTTGGCGCCGGGATCCACCACTGCGCGAAGCTCACCGGGTCGCTCCAGGCGCTCCAGACGAGCGCGCGGGGCGCCTTGATAATGCGCGATGTGGTCAGATCGAGCGTAGGGTTCGGCGTATTGGTCACTTGGACTTCCCTTTCGTCTGAATGGCCGTGACGAACTGTTCGAGGCGATCGGCACGGCCTTCCCACAAGGCGCGCTGTTCCGAGAGCCAGGCTTCGGCCGCCGCGAACTGTTTTCTCTTGATCTCACACGTCCTCACGCGCCCCTCCTTGTGTGTTCGGATGAGACCGCTGCCTTCAAGGAAACGGATGTGTTTCATGAAGGACGGCAAAGCCATCTCGAACGGCTTTGCCAGATCACTGACGGTTGCAGGTCCCTCGCCGAGCCGCCTGATGACGGCGCGTCGCGTGGGATCGGCGAGCGCTTGGAAGATACCGCTCAAGCTGTCTTGATACTGTTCCATAAGGCTAAGTATCACCGCGCAATACTTAGCGCAACAGCTAACTTTCTAACCCACTGAACGCTGCCCTAACGCCCGATCGATTGCCACCACCGTGCCGCCTGCCAGCAGGCAATCGCCCAGGCAGCGCCCAGGCTCCAGCCCGCGAGCACGTCGGTGGGCCAGTGCACACCGAGATAGACGCGGCTCGCGCCGACCAGCAGCGTGAGCACCACGCCTACCGCCAGCACATAGGCCTTGAGGCGCCGGTTCGGCTGCACGCGCGCGATCAGTGCCCCGAGCGTGAGGTATGTGATGGCCGAGAGCATGGCATGGCCGCTGGGGAAGCTCAGCGTGTGCACATCCACGAGATGGGCAACGAGATCCGGGCGCGGCCGGTCAAACCAGTATTTCAGCGCGTTGTTGAGGGCCGCGCCGCCGGCGAGCGACACCACGATCAGGGCAACCGATGACCATTGGCGGACGATGGCAAGATATCCAACGGCAGCCGCGGACATGATGAGGATGACCGTATAACCACCCAATGCCGTGACATCCCGCATGGCGCGTTCGACCCACGCCGGGCCGACCGGGTCCGCCGGATCGGCCTGGCGCAGCCACAGCAGCAATGTCTCGTCAAAAGCGTGACGCTTGTCCTCCAGAATGTGCTCGGCAAGCTCCATGAATGCCCACAGCCCGCCGGCGCACAGTGCCAGCGCGAACAGGGCGGAAAGCTCGCTCGCTACCAGCGGGCGCAGTCGTTGCAGGATCCGCCGGAGCGATTGCGCGGTCGACGTCGCCCAGCGTCCTTCCAACCCTCGTCTCCCGTTGCGTACGCTCATGTCCAGCCGGTCAGCCTAATCTTGATCTGGCCACCATCATGGCCCAGATCTGCGGCCAAGCGCCGCGCGAAACCATAACTCGCGTCCGGCGTAAAAATAACGGGTGACGAAAACGAATGATGCGCGTTCACGCTCTCATCAATCCCGGTGCCGGAACCGCCGAGCGGTCGAACGATCTGCAGCAGCGCCTGGAGGCGCTGTTCGCGGCTCATGATCTGAAGGCCGAGTTGAAATTCGTTGCCGGTCCGGCGTTGGCAGCGGCGGCATTGGCGGCACGTCAGTGCGCCGAGCGCGGCGAGATCGATGCCGTGATCGGCGGCGGCGGCGACGGCAGTCTCAATGCCGTGGCAGCCGCCCTTGCCGGCACCGACATCCCCATGGGCGTGTTGCCGCTGGGCACGCGCAACCATTTTGCCAAAGATCTCGGCCTGCCGCTGGAGCTTGAGCGTGCAGTGGCTGTCATCGCACAGGCGAACGCCACGGCTGTCGACGTGGCCGAGGTCAACGGCCAGGTGTTCATCAACAACTCGTCGATCGGCGCCTATCCGTTCATGGTTCTCGACCGCGACAGGCGTCGCAATGCCCATGGCCTTGCCAAGTGGAGCGCGATGGTGCTGGCGGCCATCCGCACGCTATGGAAATTTCCGCGGCGGCGGCTCCTGACCGTCGTGGAGGGGCGCAGCGATTCGCACCGGACCCCGTGCGTCTTCATCGGCAACAACGAATACAGCCTCAGTTTGCCGGCCCTGGGCGGGCGGCCCCGGCTGGACTGCGGTGAACTGTGGATCTCCGTGGTGAAGCCGAAGAGCCGGCTGGCGCTGGTGTGGCTCGGCTTCTGTGCGGTGATCGGCCGGACCGACCTGGCCGATGATCTGGTGACGGAGCGCGCCGCGGCCGTGGAAATCCGCTCCCGCGCCAGCCGGCTTCCGGTGGCGCTCGATGGCGAAGTCACGGTCATGCGCCCACCGCTGCAGTACCACTCGCGGCCCAAAGCGCTGCTGGTGTTCCGCGACGCCGCGCAACTCGCGGCAGCGGCGGAGCAAGGCCCGGTCCCGCCAGACGCCGGACGCTAGATCTATTGACGGCGCAGGACCTGCCCTGCCCGTGCCGGCGTCCGCACGCCGTCGCGCACGGCGGCTTCGCCGTTGACGAAGACGTGCAGCAGGCCCGCCGGGGTAACGTTCATGTCCTGCAATGTCGAGCGATCGGCGATCGTACCGGCATCGAACACGACCAGATCGGCGTGGTATCCGGTCTTGATCTGGCCGCGGCGCTTCAACCCCATGCGCTCGGCCGGCAATGTCGTGAGCCGGCGGATGCCCTCGGCGAGCGACAGCAACTTTTCATCGCGGGCATAGTGGCCGAGGAAGCGCGCGGTCCAGCCGAAGCCGGTGGGCGTGAACCGCAGGTCGCCGAGCGGGCCGGTGGTGTTGAGGGTCATGGCGTCGGAGATAACGCCGCAGTTCGGCTCGCGCAGCATCGCCTTGATGTCGCTGTCACGCGAGATCCGACCGACCCACATGAGATTGGCCATGTTCTCGCCCTCCTCCAGCAGCAGGTCGAGGGTCGCATCGTGCGGATCCTTGCCGCGGATACGGCCGATCTCGGCGAAGTCCAGGCCGACGAGCGACGGGTTCGCCGCCGACTGCGTCAGCACCATGTCGTGCCAGCGCTTCTCGGCCACCATCTTCCACTGCGGGAACGGGTTGTGCTTGAGCCGGGGACGCAGCGCAGGATCACGCAGTCGCTTGATGATCTGTGACACGCCGCCTTCGTAAGCCCACTTCGGCAGCACGCTATAGACAAAGGTCGGGCCCCACTCGTGAGGGATGATGTCGAAGCCGACGTCGGCATCCGAGCGCCGGGTCCAGTCCACCATTTCCATGATGTGCTCGGCCGCATGGACGGGTGCGCCATATTTCGGCACCAGGTGCGACAGCTGCAGGCGAGCGCCGGCGAGACGGGCCGTGGCCAAGGCTTCGCCGACGCCCATCTCGTAATTCCAGTCACGATTGCGTACGTGGCTGGCGTAGACCGCATTGAATTCGCCGGCGACCTTCGCCACGGCCACCAGTTCATTAAGATCGGAATGGAAGCCGGGATTGTATTCCAACCCCGAGCTCACGCCGATCGCACCCTGCTCCAGCGACTCGCGCAGCAGGGTGATCATGTCGTGCAATTCCTGCTCCTGCGCGCCACGCGGCTCGGTGCCGATGACGTTCAGCCGCACATTGTTGTGGCCGACATAGGCCGCGACGTTCAGCCCCGGACGCCGCGCCTGAAGCACATCCAGGTAGTCGGCGAAGCTGCGCCAGGTGAACGCGACGTCCGGCTGGCGGCCGACCATGAACCCCTCGATCAGGCCGCGATTGCAGCAGGGGGCGCAGGAGAAGCCGCAGTTGCCGATCACCTCGGTCGTCACGCCCTGCATCAAGAGACTGAAGCCGTCCGGATCGCTGAGCAGCGTCGCATCGGAATGCGTGTGGATGTCGATGAACCCCGGCGCCACGACCAGACCGCGACAATCGATGTCCGCGCCGGTGCTGCCATCGAGCGTGCCCACCGCCTGGATCAAACCATCCTTGATGCCGATATCGACCTGCTGCGGTTCGGCGCCGGTGCCATCGTAAACCAGGCCTCGGCGCAGGATGGTATCGAACATCTGTGCAGTCTCCTCGATTATGCCGAGCCGCGCTTGATCAGCTCGCCCTTCAGCAGGCGCAGGGACGGCGACGCCATGTCGCCGTTCAGCAGCACGTCGAGCGCGTTCTCGATCATCTCGTCGACGGGCTGGCGGATCGTGGTCAACTGATAGGCGGCATTCGACGCCACGGGATGGTCGTCGAAGCCGATCACCTTCACCTCGCCGGGGATCGACTTGTTCAGCCGATAGCGCAGCGCATCGACGGCGCCTGATCCGATCTCGTCATCGGCGCAGAACAAGCCGTCGATCTGCGGGTGCTTCTCGAACAGCTTCAGCGTTGCCTCGAAGCCCCAGTCATAGGTGAATTCCTTATCGATCGCGGCGACCAGGTCGATGCCCCACTCCGCCAGCTGCGAGACGAAACCGCGCTGCCGGTCGGCGCTGGTCGAGGCTTCCTGCAGGCCGCCGATGTAGCCCAGCTTGCGGGCGCCGGCCCGCACCAGCGTGTCCGCCGCCATCCGGCCGCCGTCGGCATTGTCGCACGACACCGAGTGAACCCCACCGGCCCGCGTGCTGCGGTTGAACAGCACCACCGGCACGCCCTGCTCGGCACACATCAGGGCCGCCTTGGAGGACAGCGACGCCGTGGTGATCAGGACGCCCTTGACGCGATAGCGCAGCACGCTGGGCAGAACATCATCGACCGATTGCGGCGGCGCGGCGTTGAACAGCAGCACCTGCAGCCGCATGGCCTGCAACACATGGGTGATGCGGTTCAAGACGATCGGATACCAGGGATTGGTGATGCTCGACAGTACGATGGCGATGATGTCGGACTGGCCGCTGCTGAGCCCGCGCGCCAGGGGATGCGGTTCGTAGTTCAGCTCGGCGACGGCTTTCAGTATCCGCTCGCGGACGTCGCTCGCGACATAGCCGCGCCCCGATATCCAGCGCGAGACCGCCGCCTGTGAGACACCGGCGACACGCGCCACATCCCGCTGCGTCGGCGCCTTGTGCTTGTTGGTCATCGATCGCCCGGCTTGCAGCGTTGCGCCATCAGTGGACGACCAGATGCTTCTCGACACGCCCCGGATCGGCCAGCGCCGCCGCCTGCGTCAACGAATCGACGGCAACGCCGTCTTCCAGGATAACGACCCGGTCGGCAACGTCGAGGGCCATGCGCAAGTTCTGCTCGACCAGGATCACCGTCAGGCGCTCCCGCTTCAGGGCCGAGAGCACGTCGGCGACGGCATTCACCATGATGGGCGCCAGGCCCTGTGACGGTTCGTCCAGCAGCAGCAGCCTGGGTCCCATCGCCAGGCCACGTGCCATGACCATGAGCTGCTGCTGACCACCCGACAGCTCGCCGCCTTTCTTGCTGCGGAACTCGCGGATGATCGGGAACATCTCGAGCAGCCGCTCCAGCGTGTAGGGTGAACCCTTGCGGTAGCCGAGCTGGATGTTCTCCTCGACGCTCAACAGCGAGAACGCATCGCGGGTTTCGGGCACCAGCGTTACCCCGATTCGCGCCACCTTGTGCGCCGGCAGCCCGGAGATCACGCGGCCGTCAAACCGCACGGCGCCGCGCGCCACGCGGTTCAGCCCCATGATGGCGCGCAGAGTCGTGGTCTTGCCGGCACCGTTGCGGCCCAGCAAAGCCAGGATCTCGCCCTGCGCCACGTCGAAAGAGACGCCGTGCAGCGCCTGGCTCTGGCCGTAGAAGGTGTCGATGGCGTCGATGCTGAGCATGGTCACAGCCCGAAGTAGGCGCTGCGCACGGCCGCGTCGGCGGCGACGTGCTGCGGCGAGCCCGAAGCGATGACCTTGCCGCGGTTCATCACCGTGACGTCATCGGAGATGTCCATCACCACGTTCATCTTGTGCTCGATCATAACGATCGTGAACTTGCCCTTGATCGACAGGATGAATTGCTTGACCCGCTCGCTCTCGCGCTGCGAGAGGCCCGATGTCGGCTCGTCGAGCAAAAGGACCTGGGGTGCCGTCGCCAGGGTGACGGCGATCTCCAGCAGCCGTTGATCGCCGTACGATACGTCGGCTGCCTTGCGGTCGCTGAACGGCTGCAACCCGAATTCCGCCAGTACCTGCCGGGACTTTTCCGCCGTCGTCCGGTACGCGCGAATATCGCGCCACAGGCCGACCGTGCCGCCCCGCTCCGCCCGGTAGGCCGCCAGCCAGACGTTCTCGAAGAACGTTCGCTCCCGCAGCACGCTGGTGATCTGATATGAGCGTCCCACGCCGCGGCGGGAAATCTGGTCCGGACGCAGCCGTGTCACGCGCTCGCCACGCAGCAGGATCTCGCCGCCATCGACCGGATAGTCCTTGGTCAGCAGATTGAACAGCGTCGTCTTGCCGGCGCCGTTGGGTCCCAGGATAGTGTGGAGCCTGCCCTCCGCAAATTTCAGCGACACGCCGTCAACGACGGTGTTCTTGCCGAAGCGCTTGGTCAGGTCGACGGCTTCGAGCAGCACGGCCGGCTCAGCCATGGCTTGCCTCCCGGACCCGGCGCAGGCGTGCGAGCCGTTCGAACAGTTCGATCAGGCCACCGCGCAGCGTGAAGACGACAAAGATGATGAACAGGCCGAACAGCAGCGCCCATTGCGCCCACAGCAAGCTGAAGAGCCCTTGCAGCCACACGAAGACCGCAGCCCCCATGATCGGGCCGAACATCGACGACGTGCCGCCGATGACCACCATGAAGACGACGTTGCCCGACATCACCCAGCTGATCGCATCGATGGGTACGAAGCGATAGAGCAGCACGTAAAGCGCGCCAGCCAGCCCGGCGAAAGCGCCAGCAATCATGAAGGCGGTCAACTGGGCCGCCGGCACCGAATATCCCAGCGAAGTGGTGCGGCGGGGATTCTCCTTCGCCGCTTCCAGGACCAGCCCCAGCGGGCTGTTCTTGATCTGCCGCAGCACGATGTAGCTGGCGACGAACAGCACGGCGCAGACGGCGTAGAACGTGCCCCGGTCATCGAGGTTGAAACCCGCGATCGCCGGGCGTTTGATGCCGGCCATGCCGTCCTCGCCGCCGGTAACGCCACTCCATACCAGCACGACGTAGAACGCCATCTGGTTGAACGCGAACGTCAGCATCATGAAGTAGAAGCCGGTGCGCCGGATGATCAGGGCACCGATGATGCCGGCCAGCGCCGCGCCGCCGGCGATCGCGATCAGCATGCTGGGAACCAGGCCCAGCCCGCCGGCCGTCAGGCTGTAGCCGGCCAGGTAGGCGCCGGCACCGAAGAACATCGCCTGTCCAAACGAGTACAGGCCCGCGACACCGATCACCAGGTTGGTCGCCATCGCGAAGATCGCAATCACGATGATCTCGTTGGCGATGCTGATTGGCATCACCAGCGGCGCCGCGACGGCGACCAGGACGACCGCAGCCAGCGCCAGGAGGTTCTTGTTGATCGATGCCACTAGCGTTCCCCGAACAGGCCCTTGGAACCGACCAGCAGGACGGCCGTCATGATGACGTAGATCAGCAGCGTGCTCGCCGCCGGCGCCACCAGCGTCGCCAGGCTCTGGGCGACGCCGATCAGGATCCCGGCGACGACGGCGCCATAGAGCGAGCCCAGTCCGCCCAGCACCAGCACGACGAAGGCGATCGCCATCATGTCGTTGCCGGAGGTGGCGTTGGCGCCCAGCAGCGGCAGGGCGATGCCGCCGGCCAGCCCGGCCATGCCAGCGCCCAGCGCGAAGCCCAGCGTGAGCAACATGCCGATGTCGATGCCCAGGCACTGCACCATCTCGCGCCGCTCGATGCCGGCCCGGATCCTGGAGCCGATCTTGGTCTTTTCGATCAGCAGCCAAACGGCGACGATCGCCAGCGCCCCGACCAGCGCGCAGAACATGAGATAGCGCGGCAGGAACATGAAGCCGAGGTTGGCAGCGCCGCTCAGCAGCGCCGGCGGCACCAGGCTGACGCCCGTGGTGCCGTAGATCAGCACCAGCGACTGCTCGATCACCAGCGCCGTGCCGAACAGGAACAGCACCTGCAGCAGGTAGGAGCTGCCGGCCAGGTTGGCGATACCCAACCGTTCGATGAGCAGGCCCACGATCGCCGACGCAGCGAACGCACCCAGCAGCGCAACGGCAAACGGCGCGCCGATGGTGCTCAACGTATAGCAGACGTAGGCACCCACCGCGAACAATGCGCCATGCGCGAAGTTGGGAACGTTGAGCAGCCCCTTGATGATGGAAAGGCCCAACGCCATCACGGCGTACAGCATGCCGATGGCCAGGCCATTGACGATCTGGGCGGCGACCAGGGTCATGCCGATGACCTTACGCGCGCGTGCACTGGTTGAGCGCGGCGGGTTGCAGCTTGCTGCCCTGGAACACCAGGTCGGCAATGTCGGCACCCTCCTTCAGCGCTGCCGGCTGCTTGCAGACGCACACGTAATACGGCCGGTTGGTCTGGTGCGTCTTGGCATCGATCGAGGTCGGACCGTGCACGCTGTCGAACTGCATGCCTTCCATCGTTTTGGCGACGGCAGTTGGATCGACGCTGTTGGCTTTCTCCATCGCCATGAAGATCGTGCGGAACGCGTCGTAGGCGTAGGCCATGGCGTAGGTGGGCAGCGACTGGTAGCGCTTGGTCACCGCCGCCACGAAGGCCTTGTTCACCGGATTGTCGATCGAGGAGTGATAGTTGAGACCCAGGATCAGGCCGGCGCGCATCTCCGGCGTCAATTCCTTCAGCTCATCCAGCTCGGCAGCCCACGGTGCAGCGATCACCGCATCCTTCAGGCCGTAGCTGCTGAGCTGGCGCACGGCGGCCAGGAAGTCGCTGCCCGCCGTCAGCAGCAGGATCACATCCGGCTTCACGGCCAGTGCCTTGTTGAAATACTGAGTGTATTGGCGCTCGCCCAGCGGATGCATGTCGTTGCCGACCAGCTCGAAACCCAGCTCCGGCGCCGCCGCCTTGGTGTACTTCAGCAGCGAATGGCCGAAGGCATAGTCGACCGTCAGCGTGTAGACCCGCTTGGCGTTGGGGAAGGCCTTGCGGACATACTCCAGCGTGGCACTGCAGCCCGTGTACGGTGACGCCGACCACTGGAACGTATAGGGATTGCAGCGCGCGCCGGTGAACTCGTCCGAACCGCCACCGGCGTACTGCACGATCTTCTCGCGCGCCGCGATCTCCGACTCGGCAAGGCCGACAGCGCTCGAGGCATTGCCGGTGAAGAACTTGACCTGGCTGGTCTCGACCAGTTCCGTAAGACGGCGGACGCCGATCGCCGGCTTGCCCTCATCATCGCGACGCAGCAGGTTGATCTTGCGACCGAGGATCTTGTGGCCGCGTTCCTCCAGCGCCAGGGTCGCACCCTTGAACACAACCTCGCCGTACATCGCGAAGTTGCCGCTGTTCTGCGACAGCAGCGCGATGTTGAGATCGCCGCCGGCGCCCTGTGCCCAACTCAACGCCGGTGTGGCACAGCCCGTCGCCACCAGCGTTTGCAGGAACATGCGGCGTGAGAATCCGTGAGATGTCATGGTCATGCCTTTCAGTGAGCGATGGATGGTGCAGCACTGGCGATGCGCGCCGTGAACCGGCGAAGGCCGGCCGCCAGGCGCCGCAGGAGGTCATCCAGGTCCGCCTCGGTGATCGTGAGCGGCGGCGCGAGGATGGCGGCGCAGTCACGCGGCGCCACCCCGCCCGGATAGACGATGAGGCCTTCGGTAAAACAGTCGGCCACAAACGGCACATTGGCACCGGCGATTGCCGTGCCGTCGGGTTGGCCGAGGTCGAAGCCCCACAACAGGCCGCGGCCGCGGATCCTGTGCAGTACGGCGTGGACCTTCTGCAGGTCGTGCAAGCCCGCCTCGAGCTGCAGTGCCCGCCGCTGGACATTGGCCAAGACGTTGTTGTCGCGGATGTAGCGCAGCACCGCCAGCGACGTCGCGGCGCTCAGCGGATTGCCGCTGAACGTATGGCCGAACGGCGCCATGCCGGAGCCCTGGCGCATCGCCGTCACGATCCGGTCGTGAAACAGCACGGCGCCCATCGGCGTGTAGCCCGAGGTCATGCCCTTGCCGACCGCGATCATGTCGGGCACGGCAGCGTCATGCTCACTGGCGAACCAGGTTCCGGTACGCCCGATGCCGGTGATCACTTCGTCGGTGATCAGCAGAATGTCGTGTCGATCACAGAGGTCGCGCAGCAGGCGCAGGTGGCCGATCGGCGGCACCAGCACGCCACCCGACGCGCCGATGATGGGCTCGACGATCAGCGCCGCGATCGTGTCGGCGCCGGCCTGCGCGATCACCGCCTCCCAGGCATCGTCGCTCTCGACGCTGTTGGGACGCGCCAGCGTGGTCCACGCCTCCGACACAGGGCCCACCGCCAGCGGATGCAGCAGGTCGCCATAGTCCTTGCGCCGTGCCGGATGTCCCGACATCGACAGCGCGCCCATGGTCATGCCGTGATAGCTGATCTGGCGGCCGAGGATCCGCGTCTTGCCGGGCCTGCCGACCTCGCGCCAGTACTGGATCGCGGCGCGCATCGCGAGCTCAGTGGCCTCCGAGCCGCTGCTGACAAAGAACGCGTGGCCGATGCCCGCCGGCGCCAGGGACGTCAGCTCCGTCGCCAGCTGTTCAGCCGCGTCGGTCGTGAACTGCGTGCGATAGGTGAAGCAGACGTCATCCGCCTGGCGCCGCATGGCGTCCAGCACATCGGGAACCCCATGCCCGATCGAGACCGTCATGGCACCGCCGGCGCCATCGATGTAGTCACGGCCGTCGGCCCCGAAGATGCGGACCCCGGCGGCCCGCGTTGCTGTCGCTGGCCCCGAATCGAAGCGCTGCTTCAAAAGAGCTGACATATCAATCGACTAGCGTCGGGGACTAACGGCGATAAGGATCTTTGCCGCACCTGACTTCGTTTCCATCTTATTTTGATCCTGATATGAATGCGCATTCCTATTTATTTCAAAAAATAGACACTAAAACAACAAAATTCAGCATCAAGACGAATATATGTTCGTTATTAATGACTTATCTGCCGCTCATATATGAGTTCGCATTCTTATCCACGCCGACGTCATGCCGAAGCGACCATCTCAGATAGGCCTTCAGAACATTGGTTCGGGCATGCGCTTCCTGCGTTTGGGGCGCTCCCAGACCACGCCCGGAAAGCCCTTGAGCGGCACCAGCGGCTGGCCGGTATAGGTCCAGTCACGCAACTCCTGGATGCCGATATGATAGAGCGGCTCGCGGCCCGTGCGGTTCTGAAACAGGGCCCGCGGGACGTTCACCATGTGCGGCGAGCGCGCCCGCTCGTAGAACAGCGGTGTGCCGCACTGGCTGCAGAAACCGCGCGTCGCGCCGCTCGCTCTGTCCTCGTAGCGCGTGACCTCTTCTTCCCCGGCCGTGATCCGGAAGCGTTTGCGCCAGCTGCCGACGTAGGTGGCGTAGGCAGCCCCGTGCGCCAGCCGGCTGGCCTGCGTGTGATCATGCCACGCCCAGCGCGCGGGAAAATCGATCTCGATCGTCACGGCCCCGCACCCGCATTGCCCCGCGACGGGCTCCGGCGTGGCCAGCGTCTTCTTTTTCATCGACAGCAGCGTCCCGGCGAACAAGAAACGGAATTGACGAGCAATCGTCCCGCCCGCAGCTCCCTACACTAACGCAACGAACGATCGTGTCGATGGCCCGGTCCGTCACGTGCCGAGATAGGCGCCGGTGACGCGTGGATCCTGCAGCAGTTCGCCCGTGGTACTGGCGACGACGGTCCGGCCAAGTTCCAGGATCACCGCGCGCGACGCCAGGTGCAGGGCCCAGTGGGCGTTCTGCTCGGCCAGGATGACGGCGAGGTTTTCCTGCTGGCGGATGTCTTCCAGGATATCGCCGATCCGCTCGACAATGATCGGCGCCAGCCCGAGGGACGGTTCGTCCAGCAGAAACAGCTTGGGCCGCGACATCAGGGCACGGCCGATTGCCAGCATCTGCTGCTCGCCGCCGCTGAGGCTGCTGGCCCGCTGTCGCGCGCGCTCGCGCAGCCGCGGAAAGTAGCCGTAGATCTGCTCCATCCGCTCGGCTGTTTCAGCCACGGGGCGCGTGTGTGCGCCGACCCGCAGATTCTCCGCCACGCTCAGTTGCGGAAAGACCCGCCGGCCTTCGGGCGAAAAGCCGATGCCGCGGCGCACGATCTGCGACGCCTTGAGACCGCGGAGGTCGGCGCCCAAGAAAGTGATGGTGCCGCCGGCGACCGGCACCAGGCCGAGGATCGCCTTGAGCGTGCTGCTCTTGCCGGCCCCGTTGCTGCCGACCAGGGCCAGGATCTCGCCCGGCTCGATGGCCAGGGAAATGCCCTGGGTACCCTGGATGTGGCCGTAGCGCACATGGAGATCATCAACGGTGAGCAGCGGCATGGCCCCGTCCGAGATAGGCTTCAATCACCGCCGGATTGGCAAGGACGTCCAGGGGTTTGCCGATGGCAAGCTCGTGTCCCTGGTGAATGACCAGCACACGATCGCACAGCCCCTTGATGAAGCGCATGTTGTGATCGATCACCACCACGGTGATCCCGCTGTCGCGAACCCGCAGGATGGTTTCGCGGACCTGGTCCGCCTCTTCCGCGCTCAGGCCGGCCACCGGTTCGTCCAGCATGATGAGACGCGGCCGCGACGCCAGCGCGATGACCAGCCCCAGCGTCTTCTGGTAACCGTAGGGCAGGTTGCCGGCCGTCAGATGCGCGACATCGGTCAGACCGAGCCACTCAAGCAGCTCGTCGATGCGTTGTTCCGTTTCGCGGCGCATGCGCCGCGCCCGCGCCGTGCCGAAGAAAGTGTGCAGCGCGCCGGGATAGACGCTGAGGAACGCGCCCCGCAGCGCATTTTCGTACACCGTGCGGTCGGTGAAGACCGTCGTCGACTGGAACGTGCGCACCAGTCCGGACCGAACCAACCGGTGCGGCGATTGCCCGGTGATGACCTGCCCGGCGAACATGACCGTTCCGGCGGTCGGCCGGATGACGCCGCTCATCAGGTTGACGGCCGTCGTCTTGCCGGCGCCGTTCGGACCGATGATGCCGAGGATCTCCTGTTGTGTGACCGTGAAACTCAGGTCGCGAACAGCCGTCAGGCCGCCGAACTGGCGTGTGAGGTTCGATACCTCCAGGAAGGCCGTCATGGGCCAACCTTTCTCTTGCCCCGCAGCGCATCCGCGCGCCGTTGCGCGATTTCGACCAGCCCGCCCGGGAAGAACGCGATGACAACGATGATGATGATGCCGAAGATGACGCGCTGAAGCTCGACGTAGTCGCGCAGCAGCTCCGGCGTGATCATGAAGAACGCGGTCCCGATGATGGGGCCGACCAGGGCGTACATGCCGCCGATGACGTTGACGACGACGAGATTGAGCGACTGGACCATCGAGAACGAGGTCGGATCGATATAGCGGATGAAGTGCCCTTGCAGTGCGCCCGCGATTCCGACGATCCCGCACGAGAGGGCGAAGATGCACACTTTCACGCGCAACACCGGCACGCCGGAGCATTCGGCGAGGTTCTCCCCTTCACGGATCGCATCGATGGACCGCCCGATCTCGGATGACAGCAGCCGCGCGATGAAGCCGATCAGGACGATCGCAAAGCCCAACGCAAAATAATAATAGGCTTGCGGATCGAGAAGCCGTGGATGCGGCGGCGGCACTCCGGGAATGCCGTTGGCGCCGCCGGTGAGGGTCGTCCATTCGACGAACACCATCCGCACGATTTCACCGAACAGGAAGGTGACCAGCACGAAATATTTACCGGCCAGGCGTAACACCAGGGGGCCGATCAGCAGGGCCAGGATCGCCGGCGCCACGAAGGCCGCGACCAGGCCCGCAGCAAAAGGCAGCTGGAGTTTCATTGTCACCAAAACGGAGGCGTACGCGCCGATACCCATGAAGGCGGCATGCCCCATGGACACGTGCCCGGTCCTGATCAGCAGGTGCAGGGACGCCGCGGCAATGGCGGTGATGAACGCCGTCGTGCCGATGCTGAGCACGAAGCTGCCGACAGGCAGCAGCGGCAGGATCACGAGGGCCAGGATGCCGGCGATCGCAATGCGCGCCGGCCATCCTGTCGCCAGCGCGCGGCCGTCGCGGGGAGCGGCCAGACCGCTCACGGTGGTCGTATTCATGCTCACTTCTCCGGCGTTCCCAGCAGCCCCCAGGGCCGGAAAACGAGCAGCAGGATCACCGCGCCAAAGGACACGAAGACGGAGACCGAACTGCCGTAGAACGTCGACAGAAAGCTCTCGCCGAGCCCCAGCAGCAGGCCACCCAGGGCAACGCCCGGAATGCTGCCCATGCCGCCCAGGATCACGACGATGAAGGCCATCATGAGTGGCCTCTCGCCCATGAACGGCGATAGTGCGTAGGTCTGTCCATAGAAGCCGCCGGCAAGCGCTGCCATGAAGATCGCGATGAAGAACGAGAGCTGGTAGGTCACCCGTGTGTCGATGCCCTGCGCCTCGGCCGTCTCGACATCCTGCGCTGCCGCCCGCATCGCGAGACCGGCTCGCGTGAAGTGGGTGAACAGATAGAATGCCGCCAGCGCGATGGCTGCGACCGCGACGATGACCAGCTTGTCGGCCGGCACGATGATGCCGCCCAATTGCAGGATGTCACTGACCGCGGGCTTGATCGACCTCTCGTGAGAATCCCAGATGATCAAGGCCGTGGACGCGATGGCCATGTCGAGGCCCAGAAGCGCGATCATGCTCTGGAACATCTTCTGATAGAAGCGCCGGTAGACGAACCGCTCCAGGACGAGCGCCGCTGCCGCCACGAACAGGGCGGCCACCGGCGCGGCCACGAGGTAAGGCACGTCGTAGATGGAATAGAGATAGTACAGCGCGTAGCCGCCGAGCATGGCGAAGGCCCCATGCGCGAAGTTCACCACGCGCATGATGCCGAACAGCAAGGTGAATCCGAGTGCGACGAGGATGTAGATCGCGGCGAGACCGACGCCATTCACAACGATCTGCACAAGGACTATGGGTGAGAGCATGGTCTTTCCGGTAACACACGTGAGATCAACATGACGGCGGTGCCCGAGGCACCGCCGTCCTCATCGCCTTAAGGCGCGATTTACGGGCTTGAGACCACGTCCCTGACGACGCCCTTGCCCTGCTTCACTTCCTTGATGATGAAGGCGTGGAACAGCTGGTGGTCGTTGCCGTACTCCTGCTTGCCGGTCCAGATCACCCTGCCGAAGATCGGCGCATTGTAGCCGCCCAGCTTCTCGAGCTCGTCGCGTACCTTGGTGGTGTCCAAGGAGTCGGCGCGGCGGATCGCTTCCAGCAGGATGTGCGCCGCGTTGTAGTAGATCGGCGACGTCCCGTTGAAGACCCCGCTGTACTTCTTGTTGTACGCCTTCAACAGCGTGCTCACGGCCGGCAGGCTGTTGTCGATCACGTCGTACTTCAGGAAGCCTTCGGCAAGCGGCCCGGCAACCTCGATGATCTCGTCCACGCCCGAGCCACCCGACTGCAGGATGGGTCCCTTGAACCCGACCTGGCGCGCCTGCTTCAGGAGCAGTCCGGCTTCTCCCGGCGCATTGCTGTTGAGTTCGAACAGGTCGACGTTCTGCGCCAGCATGCGCACCAGCAGCGGCGTGAATTCCTTCGAGCCGCGCTCGTAGTAGTCCACCCAGACCTCGTAGCCTTGCTTCTTGTAGGCCTCGACGAGGATCGGGACCGCCGCCTGCCCCGTCGCATCATTGGGGGCGATCATGCCGATCTTCTTGACGGTCGGCATCTTGGCCTTGACCCACTTCACGATCGGTTCCGCGAACTCCCGATTGCTGTTGCTGATGCGGAAGACATACGCCGCATTCCACTCGTTCTTGAGAATGGCGGGCGCGTAGCCTTCGACGAACTGCAACACCTTGGCGGGCTGCGTGACGGGCAACGAGCCGAGTGCGCCGGGCGAGCCGACCGGGCCGAAGATGAAGCCCGCCTTCTCCTGGGTCACCAGCCGGTCGGCGACCACTTTCGCCTGCGCCGCGTTGTACTGGTCGTCGAAGACCACCAGCTTCAGCTTGTAGGTCTTGCCGCCGATCTTGAGCCCGCCTGCCTCGTTGGCCTCGTCAAGGGCGAGTTGTACGCCGCGCTGAAGGCCCAAGCCCCACGCCGTGCCGCCGCCCGACAAGGCAGCGATCGCGCCGATCTTCAACTCTTCCTGCGCCACAGCGGGAGCCGTGGCCAGCGCCAGCCCCGCGCCGGTTAGCGACACCGCCAGCAGGGATCGCATCGCCCTGAAGCCGAAATTCCCAAACCGAAGATCCATCGCGTGCCCTCCTTCGCGATCTTTGACATATATTTTACCTGAAACTATCGATGTGCAATATCACATGTCAATTAGCATTTTTCGGATTTAATTCTAATTTTGACAATAGACAGGTAAAATATATTATATAAAATTACAATCAATCACGGACACTGATACTGGCGGTGCGCACTGTTGCGGCCACCACAGAGGAGAACTGTCTTGAATGTGCTGAAGCTCGGGGATGTCGAAATCCACAGGGTGGTTGAGATCGACCGGCTACCCGTGACCCTCGATCTGCTGTTCACGAACGCGACGCCGGAGATCGTCGCTGCCAACCGCGACTGGCTGGGCGATGGCCTCGTCGAGCCCGACGGCGACCGGCTGTTCGTCAGCCATCACAGCTTCGTCGTGCGTACACCGGCGCTCAACATCCTCGTCGACACCTGCATCGGCAATCACAAGCCGCGCGCCTCGATGCCCGCCTGGCACATGCTCGACCAGCCCTATCTCGAGCGGCTGTCGGCCATCGGGCTTCAACCGGAAGACATTGACGTGGTCATGTGCACCCACCTCCATGCCGACCACGTCGGATGGAACACGCGCCTGGTGAATGGCCAATGGGTGCCGACGTTCCCCAACGCCCGCTACATCATCTCGCGCGCGGAACTGGCGCACTTCGAAGGGCTGCACCGCGCCAACCCGACGCTTCCCGTCGCGCGCGGCGCCTACCAGGACAGCGTCCTGCCGGTCATCGAGCGTGGATTGGTCGAACTGGTGGACCCGGATAAAGCCCTCGAGGGCGAACTCGCCCGCCATGTCTCCTTGGAAAATGCCGCCGGCCACACGCCAGGCAGCATGAACGTGCATGTCCGCGCCAGCGGCGCTCACGCCTGCCTGTGCGGTGACATCCTGCATCACGCCATCCAATGCGCGGAGCCGGGCCTGGCGAGCACCGGCGACTTCGATCTCGAGCGGGCCTACGCGAGCCGGCTGGGCCTGCTGCAACGCTGCGCCGATACCAACATCGACGTCTTGGCGGCGCATTTCCCCAGCCCCACCGTCGGCCGCGTCGTGAGCCACGGATCGGCGTTTCGTTTCGTGTTCGGGGCGTGAGGACGGCATGTCGACAAGTGGAAACTTCATCGATGGTACCTGGGTCGAGACCGCCAGGACGTTCGCCGTGCACGACAAGTTCACGGGTGACGTCATCCGCGAGGTGGGGCTTGCCGACGCCGCGCTGACCCGCGAGGCCGTCGGTGCCGCAGCAGCCGCTTTTGCCCGCGAGTCACTTACGCCCTACCGCCGCTATGAGATCCTCTCCCGGGCGGCCCACCTGATGGAACAACGGCGCGACGCGGTGGTCGCCACCATGCGCGCCGAAACCGGTTTTACCCTCAGCGACTGCCGCAACGAGTTCACCCGCTCGCTGCAAACATTCGCTCTGTCGGCCGAGGAGGCCAAGCGCATCGTCGGCGAACTGGTCCCCATCCAGGGAGCACCCCAACAGCGTGATGAGCGCCTTGCCTTCACCATCCGCATGCCGTTGGGCGTCGTGTGCGCCATCACGCCGTTCAATGCGCCGCTGAACACGGTATTGCACAAGATCGGGCCAGCACTGGCGGCCGGCAACACCGTCGTACTCAAGCCTTCCGCCTACACGCCGCTCACTGCCATCGCAGTCTGCGAGGTACTGGCCGAGGCCGGTCTGCCCGCCGGTTTCCTCAATCTGATTCAGGGCGGCGGCGACGACGTCGGCCAGCAGCTCCTGGAAGACCAGCGTATCGAGTACTACACCTTCACCGGCTCCACGCGGGTCGGTCGCATCATCCAGCAGCATGCCGGGCTGCGCCGCACGCAACTCGAACTGGGCAGCATCTCTTCGACCATCGTTTGCCATGATGCAACTTTGGCACCCGCGGCGGACAAGTGCGTGGCGGCCTCGTTCCGCAAGGCCGGCCAGGTCTGCACCTCCATCCAGCGCATCCTCGTGCATGCGAGCGCCCTGGACGCGTTTGCCGACCTGCTGGCCGCACGGACCCGCGCCCTGAAGGTCGGCGATCCGCGTGATCCCGACACCGTCGTTGGCCCCATGATCCACGAAAAGGAAGCCATCCGCGCCGAGACCTGGATCAAGACAGCGGTTGCCGACGGCGCCCAGGTGGTGGTCGGCGGCCAGCGCGACGGCGCCGTGCTTCAGCCGACGATCCTGCGCAATGTGCGGCCCGAAATGCGCGTCGTCTGCGAGGAGATCTTCGCGCCGGTCATTTCGCTGATTCCCTTCACCGACGACGAAGAGGCGTATGCGCTTGCCAACGCCACGCCGTTCGGGCTGTCGGTCGGCCTCTTCACCAACGACGTGACGCGGGCCCTCATGTCGATCCGCCGCTTGCGCATGGGTAGTGTCCACATCAACGACACATCCAGCAGCCGGGTCGATCTGATGCCCTATGGTGGCGTCAAGGCGAGCGGCTTCGGCCATGAGGGTCCGCGTTACGCTATCCGCGACATGACCGAAGAGCGGCTGGTCACGCTCAACCCGATCTGAAAACCGCTGAACCATGCCGAGATATCATCCATGCCCAACCTGACCTTTGCCGAACTGCAATCGCTGGACACGACGGCGATGCTGGCGGCCTACCGCTCGGGCACGTTGTCGCCGGTCGATGTGACGAACGCGGCGCTGGCGGCGGTGGAAACGATCAATCCGAAGATCAACGCGATATTCCATGTCGACCGCGACGGCGCCCTGGCCAACGCGAAGGCGTCGGAGGCGCGCTGGCGTCAGCAGGATCCGCGCGGCCGGCTCGACGGCGTGCCGACCGTGATCAAGGATGGTCTGCAGTGGCGTGGCGTTCCCGGCTACCGCGGGTCGATCGCGCTCAAGGGCCACGCCAAGGCACCGGACACCGACAGTCCGTGCGTTGCCCGCCTGCGCGAGAACGGCGCCGTGCTGCTTGGCAAAACCATCATGTGCGACTTCGGCATGCTGAGCTCAGGCTATAGCTCCATGTTCGGGCCGGTGCGCAACCCATGGGACCTGTCGCGCACCAGCGGCGGCTCCAGCGCCGGCACCGGCGCCGCATTGGCGGCCGGTATCGTGCCGGTTGCCCCGGGCACCGACATCCTGGGTTCGGTTCGCGTACCGGCCTCGTTTTGCGGCCTGACCGGGCTGAAGCCGAGCTTTGGCCGCGTGCCGCATTTCCCCCAGACAAGCCCTGCGGCCGTCAGTGGGCCGATGGCGCGCAACGTCGCCGACATGGCGCGGCTGATGAGCGTGATGGCGGCACCGGACGACCGGGACTTCTCGGCCCTCGCCCATCAGCCGATCGACTACGAACAGGCGCTCGAGCGGTCGTTCAAGGGACGCCGCGTGGGGTTCCTCTCGACGATGGGGTTCGGCACCGCGCCCGACGAAGAGACCGTCACGATCGTCAAGCGGTCCCTTGCGGTCTTGTCGGCGATCGGCTGTGAGATCGAGGAGGTCCTGTCACCCTTCAAGCCCGGCGATGAGCGTGTGGCCGAGGATTTCTATCGCCTGAGGCCGCTCAACGAGCTCGAGTCACTGCCGCCAGAGAGTCGCGATGCTGCCGACATCATCACCCAATGGGCCGATCCCGCGCGCCGCTACACGGCGCTCGACCATTTCCGCCATTATCTGGGTACCTTGCAGTTGCGCGCCCGGGCGCTCGCCATGATCGGTACTTTCGATTTTCTCATACTGCCCACCACGCCCGTACCGGCATTCGCCGCCGAGCAACCCGCACCCGACCCGAACGCGCTCTTCGCCCCGTTCTGCAATACGTTTCTGTTCAACCTCACGGAACAGCCGGCCCTCACCTTGCCCTGCGGCCTCACTGCCGGTGGCCTGCCGGTGGGACTGCAGTTGGTGGGGCGCCGCTTCGATGATCTCGGCGTGATCCAGCTCGCCTACGCCATCGAGCAGGCGCAGGACCGGCGCGTCGCGTGGCCGACGCTGGCATGAAACTCCTCCCCTGCAGCAGATCATGCTATGGAGGCATCAATGGAGGCGGCGTGCTTGGTTCACCGTGGGAGCGATAGTCACCCCGATCCGCAGATGGCGTGAGTCTTGATGTCGTTCGCATCAAAACAGGACCGGGTCGCGGAAATCATCCGAGAGAAAATCATCGTCGGAACCTATACGCGCGGCCAGAGATTGAAGCAGGCCGATCTCGCCGAGGAGATCGGGGTGTCCATCACCCCGATCCGCGAAGCGCTGCTGATCCTGGAGGCGGAAGGCTACATCCGGCGGCTGTCGCACAAGGGCGTCCTGGTCCCGGAGCTCGTCCCCAGCCAAGCGCGCGAGACCTACGAGTTGCGCGTGATGCTCGAGCGCGAACTGACGTCGATTGCCTTGTCCAAGATGACGTCGGGCAAGCTGAAGGAATTGCGGGATCTACAGAAGAACTTCGTACGGCTCATCGGCACGGATTATTTCCCGACGATCCGGGCGGCCAACTACCGGTTCCACTTCAAACTCTACGAGATGGCCGAACGGCCGCAGACCCTTCATTTCGTCCGCGTTCTGTGGGCGCGCTACCCCTTCACCGCCATGGATGGCGGCCGGCCCGAGCGGCATGACGAAATCAGCGCCGAGCATGAACTCTTCCTGCAAAGGGCAGAGGAAGACGATCACGCCGGCGCCGTCGATGCCATGGTCGAGCACATCAAGGCCGGCTGGCGCCAATACGCCGAACGGCAGAACACCTAGGCTACATCGCTCAGGGTCCGTGCCCGCGGCACTGTTTTTTATTGTATTCTCAAAGAGAACATAACAGAGTCGACTGGCATTCGTGTGGAGCTAGCGTCGCCGCGGTCGCGTGTTGCCTTGCCATGAGCAATAGACGTGCGTCACGGTGCCGGCGGCGCGCAGCGAATCGCCGGTGGCCTGAAACGACGTCGGGTTGAACGTCGCGACGCCAGCGCCCGGCTGGGAGTCGATGCCGCCGCGGACCAGAAGGTCGCGGATACGCTCGACCGGCGCCGTCGTGACACGGCCCCGCCGTGACGACTCCAAGATCGTGACGCCCACCACGCGGCCGCTGCTATCGAAGGCAGGACCACCACTCAGCCCACCCAGCGAGCCCTCGAAATCGGGCGCGCGCGACACCTCGACCCAGACCTGCCCGGGCTCGGGCGGCATGCCGCGTTCGGGCCGCTCGATGCGGGCGCGACCGATGTAGCGCGTATGGACCTGCGCCGGGCGCGACTGCGGGTAGCCGACATGATAGGCATCGGTGCCCAATCGGGGCGCGCCGGCGGCGGCGAACGTGATGGTTGGCCCGGTGTTGACGGCACGAATCAGCGCGATGTCGGCGCTGGGGTGAATGCGCACGGCGGTGGCGGCCCGCCAGTCGCGGCCCCGCAGCACGTAGACGGCCTTGCAGTCGTCGACAACATGCGCGGCGGTGAGCCAGACACCGGTGCTATCGAGCGCGAAGGCGGTACCCAATCCGTCGGCGGACCGTGGCCCATCCGAGTTGACCGTCAGCACGAAATCCTGGCCGCGCAGCGGCGGCTGCGGTGCCGCGGTTGGTGGGGCCGAGGGCGGCTGTGGCGATGGCGTGGAGGGCCCCGGCCCGGACGGCGACGGCGGTGTCCCCGGTCCCGGCCGCGCCCACTCCGGTGGCAGCGGCTTGGTGACCTCCGGCGGTAGCGGCCGGCGGCCCTGTTCGCGGGTACTGTTGGGGATGACGGCATAGATGGCCGCCAGGACGCCGACGATCGCCAGCCAAATCAGGAAGGCGCGCATGGTTGCGAGGCCCCGGATATCCGTTTCAGCCAGCGATGGCGGCGGCGTTGATCGCGGCAACCCCCAGCTTGGTCGAACCCAGCGCGACGGCAGCAGCCATGTCGCCGCTCTCGATCCGCCGCGACAGATCCTTGAAGACGAAGTTCATGATGAAAAACGTCGCCAGTTGCACGACCAGCGCCACGACGCCCCAGATCACGATATCGGCGACATTGACGCTGCGCGCCATGCAGATCGCCAGCGGCAGAGCCAGCCCCACCACGGCAGCACCGAAGGACGAGGCTGCTGCGACGTTGCCCTCACGGATCAGCCGGGCCTCATGATGCGGGGTGAACCAGATGTAGATCAACACCCCCAGAACCAGGATCGCGAGGGCCGTGCCCACGTGCAACAGGAAGACCGGCAGCGCATTGATGGCGCTGGCGAAAATCACTTCGAACATGGACACCCCTCACCTGACGCACGCCGCAAGGCTCCCTTGCGCCCAGCAGCATGACACTGCCGTTTCGCCTCGTTACAGTCCAGCCCTGCCGGCACGGCGGTCATACCTCGCCCTGGGCGCGGACCGACAGGTGCAAGTCCTGGGGGCTTTTCGTGGAATTGTGGATTCCGATCACGGTGGTCGCGGCATTTCTCCAATGCACGCGCACTGCCCTGCAACAAAAATTGAAAGCACTGCTCACGACCAATGGCGCCAATTTCGTGCGCTATTTCTACGGGGCGCCGGTATCGATCCTGATGCTGGTCCTGCTGGTGACAGTGGGCGGCCGGTCGCTGCCCGACTGGGATTGGACATTCGTCGCCTGGTCGGCGCTGGGCGGCGTCGCCCAGATCATCGCCACGTCGCTGCTGATCTACGCCTTCGAGCTGCGCAATTTCGCAGTCGGCACCGCTTATTCCAAGAGCGAGACAGTGCAGCTGGCGCTGGTTTCGGTGCTGATCCTGGGCGAGCCGTTGGGCGCCTGGGCCTGGCTCGGCATCCTCGTCAGCCTGTTCGGTGTGATCGTGCTGTCAGTGAAGGGCGATACCCGCAGCCTGCGCGAGATCGCCCTGGGCTGGACGCACAAGGCGGCGCTGGTCGGCATCGGCGCCGGCAGCCTGTTCGGCGTGGCTGCCCTGTCGATCCGGCAAGGGGCGCTGCACCTGCCCAGCGGCGACTTCATGATCCGCGCCATCTTCACATTGGCGGTGATGAACACGCTGCAGACCGTGATCATGGGCGCCTGGCTGCTGGTGCGCGAGCCGCAGCAGATCGTCAAGGTGGCCACCACCTGGCGCTCGTCGTCCGTGGTAGGCGTCCTGAGCGTGCTGGGTTCCGCCTGCTGGGCGATGGGTTTCGCCTTGCAGAGCACCGCCTACATCCGCGCGCTGGGGCAGATCGAACTGGTATTCACCTTCATCGCCAGCCGTTACATGCTGCACGAACGACCGACCGTGGGCGAGTTGATCGGCAGCGTGCTCGTGGTCGGCGGCGTGGTTCTTGTCTTGCTGGGACGGTAGTACTCATGACGGATGCACTTGCCGGGATTCGGGTCGTCGATTTCACCACCACCATCGCGGGCCCCCATTGCACGCGGATGATGGCCGATCTCGGCGCCGACGTGATCAAGATCGAGTCGCCCGAGGGCGACCTCATGCGCAGCCGGCCGCCGCTGCGCAACGGCGCCAGCGCGCTCTTTGCCCACCTCAATGCCGGCAAGAAGAGCGTCGTGCTTGACCTCAAGAAGCCGGCCGCCAGCGATGCTGCCCGTCGTTTGGCCGCCACGGCCGACATCGTAGTGGAAAACTACCGCCCCGGCGTGACGCGTCGGCTGGGCATCGACTATGGGACACTTAAGGCCCTGAAGCCGGACCTCATCTACTGCGCCATCTCAGGCTATGGCCAGGACGGTCCGGGCGCGGACCGGCCAGCCTATGCACCGGTGGTGCACGCGGCGACCGGCTACGATCTCGCCCACCTCACCTACCAGCAGGACAAACGGGAGAAGCCGGATTTCAACGGCATCTTCGTCGCCGATTTCATGGCCGGCGCCTACGCCTTCGGCGGCATCATGGCGGCACTGGCCCAAAAGCGTGCCACCGGCGTGGGCCAGATGGTCGACCTCGCGATGTACGACGCCATGCTGGGCCTGCTGATGTCGGAGTTCCAGCGCGCGCAGTTTCCCATCGAGCTGCCGTCGCGACCGATGTACGGCCCGGTCAAGGCCAAGGGCGGTTACATCATCATTGCCACCGCCAGCGAGCGCACGTTCGGCGACCTCGCCCGTGCCGCCGGCCACCCCGAATGGCTCGAGGATCCACGCTTTGCGAAATACTCTGACCGTCGCGAGAACTGGGGCCAGTTCATGGACCTCTTCGAGGGATGGTCGGGCACGGTGCCCATCAACGAGCTGATTTCGATCCTGGAGAAGCACAGCGTACCCTGCTCGCCGTACCGCACCGTGAAGGAGGCGCTGGAGGATCCTCAGGCCAAACACCGCGGCATTATGGAAATGGTACGCGACAAAGGCGGCCTGTGCGGCGTGCCTAACCCGCCGTTCCGGTTGTCGGCGTCGGATACCCGCGCACGCGATTTCACGGCGGCGCTGGGCGAACATACGCAGGCCGTGCTGCGGGCCGTCGGCCTGAGCGATGCGGAGATTGCAGCGGTGGGTTGACGCGCACTGGCGCGCCAAACGTGGCACAGTCCAGCGCAAGATACCCAACAGGAGGGAACCATGAACGTCCAGGCGCGGATCAACGTCTCCCTGCAGGAGGCACTGCGCGAGACCGAGGAGCGCTACGTCGCCGCCAACCCCAAGAGCCGCGCACGCCAGGACGAGGCGGCGAAGTCGATGCCCGGCGGCAACACGCGCTCGGTGCTCTACTACAGCCCCTTCCCGGTGGCGATCGCGCGCGCCCAGGCCCAGACGCTGACCGACATCGACGGCCACAGCTACGTCGACTTTCTCGGCGAGTACACCGCCGGCCTTTACGGCCACTCGCATCCGGTGATCATGGATGCGATCGCGCGGGCCTCGCAGGACGGCATCGTGTTCGGCGGCCCCAACCGCGAGGAAGCCGAGCTGGCGCGCCTCATGTGTGCGCGCTTCCCGTCACTGGACCTGGTGCGCTTCACCAATTCCGGCACCGAGTCCAACCTGATGGCACTGGTCACGGCGCGGGCCCATACCGGCCGCAGCCATGTCATGGTGATGGAGGGCGGCTATCACGGTGGCGTGCTGACGTTCTATTACGGCCCCGATTTTCCGATCAACGCGCCCTTCCCCTTCATCATGGCGCACATCAATGACGTCGAGGGCACGCGCGCCATCATCCGCGGCAACGCCGACAAGCTCGCCGCCATCCTGATCGAGCCCATGATGGGATCCGGTGGCGGAATCCCCGCCACGATGGCCTATCTCCAGATGCTGCGCGACGAGGCGACGCGACACGGCATCGTACTGATCTTCGACGAGGTCATGACCTCGCGCATGTCCTCGGGCGGTCTGCAGAAGAAGCTCGGCATCACGCCCGACCTCACCACGTTCGGCAAGTATCTCGGCGGCGGCATGACGTTCGGCGCCTTCGGCGGCAAGCACGACCTGATGCGCCGTTACGATCCGGCGCAGCCCGATGCTTGGCCGCATGCCGGTACCTTCAACAACAACGTGCTGACCATGGCTGCCGGCGTCGCCGGGCTCACCAAGGTGTTCACGCCGGAAGCGGCCGACAAGCTCTACGACGACGGCGAGCGGCTGCGCGGCCGGCTCAATGAGATCGGCCGCAAGCACGGCGTGCCGCTGCAGGCAACCGGCGTCGGCTCGATCGTCGTGGTGCACTGGCAGTCGACACCGGTGAAGCAGCCGCACGACACCCAGAAGACGCCGATCGAGGCACGGGCGCTGTTCCACCTCAACATGCTGCAGCGCGGCTACTACGTCGCCCGCCGCGGCTTCATGGCATTGTCGCTGGTGCTGACCGATGCCAACCATGACGGGTTCGTCGCCGCCGTCGACGATTTCTGCGGCGCCTACCGCAACGTGCTGAAGGACCTTTGATGCCTGCTTTCGGACCGCGCGCAGCCTGCCCTGAGCTTGTCGAAGGGTCCACGCGCGCACTCGCCCGCAGCAGCAGCGGAGGGCGACTTTACGGGTGGTCGGCGCTGCACGCCGATGCGCGCGTGGACGCGCGCGGTCCAAAATGACCCGCCTCACCCGCGATGACCTGCGCGGCAAGGCGCAGACGGTTCTGGGCCCGGTCAATCCCACGGTCCTGGGCCGCACCCTGATGCATGAGCACGTGCTGTGCGACATCCGCCCGCCCAGCACCCGCACCGAAAACGATCTCGGGCCGGAGATCACGCTGGAGAATGTCTGGCAGCTGAACTACGGCCACGGCATCGCCCGCGCCGGCCGCAAGTACATGCTCGACCTCGAGGAGGTCGCGGTCCGTGAGCTCGACCTGATGAAGCAGGAAGGCGGCGACACCGTCGTCGAGCTGACCTGCGGCGGCCTGTCGCCCGACCCGGCCGGCCTGAAGCGCATCTCCGAAGGTACCGGCGTGCAGCTGGTGATGGGCTGCGGCTACTACGTCAATGACTACCAGGACCCGCGCAACCACGAGCGCACGGTGCACGACTTCGCCGCCGAGATCATCGACCAGGTGCAGGTCGGCGCCTGGGGTACCGACGTGCGCGCCGGCATGATCGGCGAGATCGGCTGCCAGGCGCCATGGACCGACCTGGAGAAGCGCGTGATGCGTGCCGCGCTGCTGGCAATGAAGGAAACCGGCGCGGCGCTCAACGTGCATCCCGGCCGCCATGAGGATCAGCCGCAGGAGGTCGCCGACTTCATCCAGGCTGCGGGCTATCCCACCGAGCGCGTCGTCATCAGTCACATCGATCGCACTGTTTTCGACGTCGATCGCCTGCTGCGGCTAGCCGACACCGGCGTCACGCTCGAGTTCGACCTGTTCGGGCAGGAGAGCGCCTACTACGGACTCTCCGACATCGACATGCCCAACGATGCGACCCGGCTGAAGCTCATTCGAGCGCTGATCGATCACGGCCACCTCGAGCGCGTCGTGATCAGCCATGACATCTGCTACCGCACACGGCTGTCGGTGTTCGGTGGCCATGGCTACGGCCACATCTTCCGCAACGTCGTGCCCATGATGCGCCGCCGCGGCTACAGCGAAGACGAGCTCGACGCCATCCTGGTGCACAACCCTCGCCGCCTGCTGACCTTCATCTGAGGTGCCCTCGCTGTTGGCATGCATCTTGCGCCGGTTGCGCTGTCGTTCGGTTTCAAGCTACGGTCCGCCCTAAGCTGTCACTACGTACGGCGCATCCGGAGGGAGCAGATGAGGAAGCTTGCTTGCATGGCGGCCGCGCTGGCGGTCTTCGCACTGGGACAGGCGGAGGCCCAGACGCCGCGAAAAGGCGGGACCATTCGCTTTTCGGCGCCCTACGCCGCCAGTCTGAACAGTCTCGACATCCACACGACGCCACGCGCCCAGGACGACATCATCGGTAAGGCGCTCAACCGCTCGCTCTACAGCTGGGATTCAGCGGCGGGCAAGGTGGTGCTGGAGTTGGCCAAAGACGTCGCCATCTCCGAGGATGGCCTCGTCTACGTCTACAAGCTGCGCGACGATGTCTACTTCCACAACGGCCGCAAGATGACGGCAGACGACGTCATCTGGTCCTACACCCGCATCATGGACGGCAGCCGGGGCTTTCCCGGTGCGCGCTACATCCGGGTGATCAAGGGTGCCGTTGACGTCGAGAAGAACCAGGCCAAGACGATCAGCGGCCTGCGCAAGATCGACGACTTCACCCTGGAGATGACGCTCACCGACAAGATCGAGCCGGGCTACTACCTGTTCCACGGCACGACCGCCATCCTGCCGAAGGAGGAGGAAAGCCGCCTCACCAGCCACCCTGTCGGCCTGGGGCCATTCAAGTTCGTCGAGCATATCCCGGGCGCGCGCGTCGTGGCTGAGCGCTGGGAGAAATTCTACAAGCCGGGCAAACCCTATGCCGATCGCTTCGTGCTGCTGATGATGCCCGAAGCGGCAGCTCGTGACCTGGCCTTCCGCTCCAAGGAAATCGACACCTCGGTGCTGGGTCCGGCACAATATGTGGTCTATCGCAACGATCCGGAGCTTTCCAAGGGCATCCTCGAAGTCGCCGAGATGTTCACCCGCTCCATGCAGTTCAACCCGGCGTACAAACCGTTCAGCGACAAGCGCGTGCGGCAGGCAATCAACTATGCCGTCGACACCGACCTGATCATCAAGCGGCTGGTCAAGGACAAGGCCTACCGCGCCACCAGCTGGCTGCCGTCGGCGTCGTCGGCCTTCGACAAGTCGACGAAGCCCTACCCCTACGATCCGGAGAAGGCCAAGAAGCTGCTGGCCGAGGCCGGCTATCCCAATGGCTTCGAGTTCGAGATCAGCACCAGTGCCAACGAAAGCTGGGGTTTGCCGATCGTCGAGGCGATGATCCCGATGCTGGCCAAGGTCGGCATCAAGATGAAGCCCAAGATGGTCGAGGTCACGGTGCTGACCGAGGTCGCCATGAAAGGCGAGCACCAGGCCTTCATCGGCTCGAGCCTGACCGGCCCCGATTCGCTGGCGACCCTGTTGTGCTACTACTCCAAGACACCGCGCACAGCCTGCAACTACACCAGCTTCAACGATCCGGCGTACGACAAACTGATCGACGAGGCGAAGCAAGCCGTTGACCCGGCCAAGCGCAACGACTTGCTGCGCCAGGCCAACAACCTCCTCTTCGAAGCCGCACCGGTCTGGTTCTTCAACTACAACAAGGCGGTCATGGCCTACCAGCCGTGGATCCACGGGCTGCAGGCCAACGCGACGGAACTGGCGCACCAGTACGTCGAGGACGTCTGGATCGACGAGCGGTCGCCGGCCAAGTAGTCCTGCTGCACCGGGTCGCGCTCGATGCTGGCCGTCCTCCTGCGCCGACTGTTGAACATCATCCCGACAGTCGGCGCGGTCATCCTCGTCATCTTCGTCCTCTTCAGCGTCATCCCCGGCAGCTTCACGTCGACCGGCGCCGAAGACGGCCGCATGCTCGATCCGCAGGTGATGGAGCGCATGCGCAAGGAGATGGGGCTGGATGATCCCCTTCTCGAGCGTTTTGGCCGCTACGTCGGCCATACGCTGGTCGGCGATCTCGGCAAGTCGTTCCGCACCCGCGAACCTGTCACCAAACTGATCGCCGACCGCCTCTGGCCGTCGCTGAAGCTGGCGATCGCCGCTATGTGCTTCGCCATCCTGGTCGGCGTGCCGCTGGGGTTCATCGCCGCCCTCAAGCCGGGCAGTGTCGTCGATTCGGTATCGATGATCGGTGCCGTCTCGGGCCTGTCGCTGCCGCAGTTCTGGCTCGGCCTGATGCTGATGTACCTGTTCGGCCTGCTGCTGGGCTGGCTGCCCAGTTTCGGCTATGGCGACGGCGGCCCGCGCTACCTGATCCTGCCGGCGCTGGCGCTGGGCTTCAATCCGATGGCCCTGCTGGCGCGCACCACGCGGGCCGCGGTGCTCGACGTGCTCAACGCCGATTTCGTGCGCACCGCCCGCTCCAAGGGCATGGCCGAGACGCGGGTTGTCACCTGGCACGTGATGCGCAACGCGCTGGTGCTGGTGATCACCACCATCGGCCTGCAGTTCGGCTCGCTGATGGGCGCCGCGGTCGTGGTCGAGAAGCTGTTCTCCTGGCCCGGCCTGGGCTCGCTGCTGGTCGACTCGGTGTTCCAGCGCGACATCCCCGCCGTCCAGGGCTGCATCCTGGTGATCGTGCTCTTCTTCCTCGTCATCAACACGCTGGTCGATCTCGCCTATGCCGTGATCGATCCGCGCATCCGCTACGCGTGATGTCATGAAGTTCCGGGCCAACCTCTATATCGGCGGCGCCTTCTTCGCGACCGCGGTCATCGTCGGCGTGCTGGCGCCGGTGATCGCCACGCATGATCCTGTCTTCGACGCCAACCTGATGAACGCCGAGCTCCCGCCGAGCTGGGAGTATCCGTTCGGCACTGACGCGCAGGGTCGTGACATCTACTCGCGCGTCGTGCATGGCGCGCGCATCTCGCTCACCGTCGGCCTGGTCGCGCAGTGCATCAACAGCATCATCGGCGTCACCCTGGGCCTGACCGCCGGCTACTGGGGCGGCTGGTGGGATGACCTGGTGAGCGGCCTCACCAACCTGATGCTGGCGATCCCGTCCTTGATCTTCGCGCTCGCCATCATGGCAATCCTCGGTCCCGGCCTGGTCAGCCTGCTGATCGCGCTGGGCCTGACCAGCTGGTCCTATTCCTGTCGCCTGGCCCGCGCCCAGGTGCTGTCGCTGAAATCGCAGGGCTACATCCAGGCCGCGCGCATCCTGGGCTATAGCGACCTGCGCATCATGTTCACGCAGTTGCTGCCCAACATCCTGGGGCCGCTGATCGTGATCGCAACCCTGGGCGCCGGCGGCTCGATCCTGGCCGAAGCGGCGCTGTCGTTCCTTGGGCTGGGCATCCGCCCGCCCTATCCAAGCTGGGGCAGCATGCTCTCGGATGCGCGCGAGCAGATCACGACGGCACCGTGGCTGTCGATCTTCCCGGGCCTCGCCATCTTCATCAGCGTGCTGGGCCTGAACCTGCTGGGTGATGGCCTGCGCGACATCCTCGACCCGCAATCGCGCGAGCGCACGTCATGAGCGCGCCGCTGCTGGATGTCGAGAACCTGCGCATCTCGCTCAGCCAGGGCGGCAAGTCCTATGGCGCCGTCGAGGACGTCTCCTTCTCCATTGCGTCGGGCGAGACGCTGGGGTTGGTGGGCGAATCCGGTTGTGGCAAGAGCATCACGGCGCTGGCGGTGATGGGCCTGCTGCGCCCGCCCTTGTCGCTGGGCGGCGGGCGCATCACGCTCGATGGCGGCGACATCCACAACCTGCCGCCGGCCAAGCTGCGGCAGCTGCGCGGCAAGCGCATCGCGATGATCTTCCAGGAGCCGATGACGGCGCTCAATCCGCTGTCGACGGTGGGCCGCCAGATCGCCGAGATGTTCGTGCTGCACACCGGTGCCAACTGGAGCGAGGCTACCGACCGCGCCGTGGAGGCCCTGCGCCAGGTGCAGGTGCCGTCGCCCGAGCGCCGCGTGAAGGACTTTCCGCACCAGCTGTCGGGCGGCATGCGCCAGCGCGTGATGATCGCGATCGCGCTCGCCTGCAGTCCCGACCTGCTGATCGCCGACGAGCCGACGACGGCGCTCGACGTCACCGTGCAGGCCGAAATCGTCGATCTGATGCAGGAGCTGTGCGCCGCCAAGGGCACGGCGATCCTGATGATCTCGCACGACCTGGGGTTGGTCGCCAACATGTGCCGCCGCGTGGCGGTGATGTATGCCGGCCGCATCGTCGAGCAGCAGGCGGCCGCCGACATCTTCGAACGCCCGCAGCATCCCTACACCCGTGGACTGATCGCGTCGCTGCCCCGCCTGGGCGCGCGCATCGTGCACGGCCGCCAGCGGTTGCAGGAGATCAGCGGCGTGGTGCCGGCGATCACCGCCTTCCCGACCGGCTGCCGTTTCAGCCCGCGCTGCCAGCGCGCCACCGGCGTCTGCCAGTCCGACGATCCACAGCCCACGCCGCTGCCCGAGAACGGCCTCGTCCGGTGCCATCACCATGGCTGAGACCGACAAGACGCCCCTGCTGGCGATCGACGACCTTGCCGTGCACTACCCGCTCGGCGGCGGCTTCTCGGGCCCCAAGCGCGTGCTGAAGGCCGTCGACGGCGTGGCGCTCACCGTCAATCCCGGCGAGTGCCTGGGGCTGGTTGGCGAATCGGGCTGCGGCAAATCCACCCTGGCGATGACGATCATGGGCCTCGTCACGCCGACCCGTGGCCACATCCGCATCGCCGACCAGGAGATCAGCGCCACCAACAAGGCCAACCACATGCACCTGGCCCAGACGGTGCAGATGGTGTTCCAGGATCCCTACGCCTCGCTCAACCCGCGCCAGACCGTGCGCCGTACCCTGACCGACCCGCTGCGGCTGCACGGCATCGGCAACAGGACCGAGATCGAGCATCGCGTCGCCGACATCATGGCCAAGGTCGGCCTGCGTCCCGAACAGGCCGACCGCTACCCGCACGAATTCTCCGGCGGCCAGCGCCAGCGCATCGGCATCGCCCGCGCGCTGATCCTGCGCCCGCGCCTGGTGCTGTGCGACGAGCCGGTATCGGCGCTCGACGTCTCGATCCGGGCCCAGATCATCAACCTGCTGCTGGAACTCAAGGACGATCTCGGCCTGTCCTACATCATGATCTCGCATGACCTGGGCGTGGTCGAGCACGTCAGCGACCGCGTCGCGGTGATGTACCTGGGCCGCATCGTCGAAAGCGGCGGCTGGCGCGAGATCTTCGAGGATCCGCGCCACCCCTACACGCGCGCGCTGATCGCGGCGATCCCCGATGCCTTCCGCCGCCGCGCCGTGGCCGGCCAGAAGGCCCGCGGCGAAATCCCGAGCGCGCTGGCCCCGCCGCCGGGTTGCCACTTCCACACCCGTTGCCCGCTGGTGGCCGACCAGTGCCGCTCGGACGCGCCGGTGCTGGAAGACGTCACCACCGGCCACCGCGCCGCCTGCCACTTCCGCAACCGCGCGGCGTAGGTGTCTGCCGAAGGTGAGTCGCAGCTGTCATCCCGAGCGCAGCGAGGGATCTTGTACGAACGGCACACCCTGCCTCACTCATAGAAGATCCCTCGCTACGCTCGGGATGACAGTCTAGCTCACCAGGAGGCTTATTCCGCGGCCTCGAATTCGACGAGGTCGGCGCCGTCCGGGACTTGGTCGCCCGGGGCGTAGAGCAGGCGCTTGACCGTGCCGTCCGACGGCGCCACCAGCGTGTGCTCCATCTTCATCGCTTCCAGCACGACCACCGGCTGGCCGCGGCTCACGCTTTCGCCGGCTTTGACCTTGAAGTCGATGATCTTGCCCGGCATCGGCGCCTTGAGCCCGCCGCCGGGCGCACCAGCCGCTTCCGCAGCCGACACGTCGCGCGGGTCGACCAGCCGCAAGGTGCGACCGCCGACGCTGCCGTCGGCGAACACGACGTAGTCGACACCGCCATCGTTGGCGACGTTGCGCACCACGCGCGCCGACGTCACGGCTTCGCCCAGGGTGGCGCGGAAGCTGCCGTCGCGCGCCAGGGTGGCGCCGGCATCCAGGACGGCATTGCCGATCTCGATGCGGCAGTCGACGGCATAGGCGCCGGCCGCCGAACCGGCGGCGCCGCGACGGTAGTGCACCATCACCGGCACGTCGCGCTCGGCATCCTTCCAGCGCACCTCGTCACGACCGGCTCCGTTGAGCCGCCAGCCGTCGACGCTGTGCCAGGGCGACGTCGGCTCGGCGGATGCCGCGGCGCGGTCGGCCGCGTCGCGGCGCCACTCCAGCAGGCGTGCGAGAGTGGCCAGCGCCAGCACGCGCGTATCGGCAGCCTCGGCCTTGGGAAGCACCACGGCCTTGTGACGCTCGATGAAACCAGTGTCGACCTCGCCCGCGGCGAAAGCCGGATGCGCCGCGATGCGCGCCAGCAACGCGGTGTTGGTGCGCACGCCCACCACCTCGGTCTCGGCCAGCGCCCGCTGCAGGCGGCGCAGCGCCGCAGCGCGGTCGGGGCCGTGCACGATGATCTTGGCGATCATCGGATCGTAGTATGGCGTCACCGCATCGCCCTGGCGCACGCCGGTATCGACGCGCGCGCCACTGCCGCGGCGCGGCAGCGCCAGGTGCTTGAGCGTGCCCACCGACGGCAGGAAGTTGCGCGACGGATCCTCGGCGTAGAGCCGCACCTCGAAGGCATGGCCATCGATGGCGAGCTGGTCCTGGGTGAGCGGCATCGCCTCACCGCACGCCACCCGCAGCTGCCACTCCACCAGATCCTGGCCGGTGATCATCTCGGTGACGGGATGCTCGACCTGCAGGCGGGTGTTCATCTCCATGAAGTAGAAATCGCCCGACTCGTCGGCGATGAACTCCACGGTGCCGGCGCCGACATAGCCGATGGCGCGGGCCGCCGCGACCGCCGCCTCACCCATCGCCTTGCGCCGCTCGACGGTCATGCCCGGCGCCGGCGCTTCCTCGATCACCTTCTGGTGGCGGCGCTGGATCGAGCAGTCGCGCTCGAAGAGGTAGAGGCAGTGGCCGTGGGTGTCGCCGAAGACCTGCACCTCGATATGGCGCGGCCGGGTCAGGTACTTCTCGACCAGCACATGGTCGTCGGCGAAGGCGGCCTTGGCCTCGCGCTTGGCGCCGGCCAGCGCCTCGGCGAACTTGGCGGCGCTCTCGACCACGCGCATGCCCTTGCCACCGCCGCCCGCCGACGCCTTGATCAGCACCGGATAGCCGATGCGATCGGCCTCGCGCGCCAGCAGCTCGGGCGACTGGTCATCGCCGTGGTAGCCCGGCACCAGCGGCACCTTGGCCGCTTCCATCAGCTTCTTGGCCTCGCTCTTGGAGCCCATGGCACGGATCGCCGACGGCGGCGGGCCGATGAAGACGATGCCGGCCGCGGCGCAGGCGTCGGCGAAGCCGGCGTTCTCCGACAGGAAGCCGTAGCCCGGGTGGATGCCCTCGGCGCCGGTCGCCTGGGCGGCCGCGATCAGCCGGTCGGCGACCAGGTAGCTCTCGCGCGCCGGCGACGGCCCGATATGCACCGCCTCGTCGGCCATCGCGACATGACGCGCGTCGCGGTCGGCGTCGGAATAGACCGCCACCGTGCGCACGCCCAGCCGCCGCGCCGTCTTGATCACGCGACAGGCGATTTCACCACGGTTGGCGATGAGGATCTTGCTGAACATGCGCCCCTTCCCGACTTCGATCTTGCCTGACCCTTGTCACGGACACGGCCGCTTGGCAATCGGTGCCGAAGCCGCCGACGTCGCGTAGCGTTCGCCATCGGCCACGACCTCCCGGCCATAGGCCGACAGCGTCTTGCCGTCGCTCTCGTACAGCCGTCCGCACACCGCGTCCTTGCCGTTCTTGTTAACAAGATCCAGCAACAGGGCGCGCCTGCCCTCGAAATGCGTGGTGATGTCGGCGGCCCATGTCGCGGCCTTGGAATCGGCCCTGAAACAGTCGGCGACCTTGCGTGTCGCCGCATCGCGCAGCACCAGGGCGGCGGCCACGTTGCCGGTGCCGCACAGGCTGGCATAGACCGAGAGATCCACGGCCCGATCGACGGCGCTCGATACGTCCTGGCCGAAGAGCGACAGGGGATCAAGATCGGAGGCGGGAACCGGGGAGGTCTGGGCCTGGGCGCCCGTGACCACCAGCGCTGCCAGCGCGCCGTAGATCGCTTTCATCACCTCAATCCTTCGCCGGACATGGCAGGCGGCTGATCCGCTCGCGGCCGGCATCGGTGGCGAGCTGGGTGCCCATCTGCAGCGCCGTGGCCACCTCGACCTGCAGATCGGGGCTGCGATAGAGCGCACACACCGTTTCCTTGCCGCGGCGCTCGGCCGTCACCGCGGCGTTCGTCAGCATGCTGTCAAAGGCGGCATCCATCTGCTCTGCAATCTCCTTCAGCCGCGAGTCCGTCGCGAGGCACTGGCGCACCCGGTCGCCGATCAGCTTGCGGATGTCATGGCCGATCTTTTCATCGCCGCCGCAGACGCGTGCCTGGATCACCATCTGGCCGGCAGCAAAGGCGACGGCACCAACACTTTCGGCGAACTCCTCGACGGCCGGGCTGGGCGCGGTTTGCGCGACCGCAAGACCAAGCGTCGCCCCGGTCCCGAGCAACCCGACCGCAAGAGCGATCGCCAGGACACCTCTCATCGCACCCACCGCGGCTTGCGCTTGGCGAGGAACGCGGACATGCCCTCGCGCGCTTCGTCGGTGACGCACTGGGCCGCAACGTTGTCCGCCACCAGGTCGACCACGGCGGCGGCCGCCGGCATCGCGTCGATGGATGTGACCAGGCGCTTGATCAGGGCCTGCACATCGGGCGCGCCCAGGGTCAGCTCGCGGGCCAGCGCCGCCACCTCGGCGTCGAGCTGCTCGGGCGCCACGACACGATCGACCAGCCCGATCGCCAGCGCCTCGCGCGCGGGAAAGACGCCGCCATGCATTAGCAGCTGCCGCGCGCGGCGCGGCCCCACCGCCTGGATCAGCACCGCAATCGCGATGCCTGCCAGCAGGCCGTTGCGCACCGAGGTCAGGCCGAAGCGCGCGGCCTCGGCAGCAACGGCATAGTCGCAGGCCAGCATGACGCCGATGCCGCCGCCCACCGCGGCGCCCTGCACCCGCGCGATCGTCGGCTTGGGCAGGTCATAGATCGCCTGCACCACCTCGGTCATCACCCGGGCACCCTGCTGGCGCTCGGCCGCGCTGAGGCCGGGCCAGGTCAGCACCCAGTTGAAGTCGCCACCGGCCGAGAAGGCCGGGCCGTCGGCGGCGAACACCACCACGCGCACCGCGGGGTCGCGGGCGACGGCGGCCACGGCGTCGAGGATGGCCTGGGCGGTCGCGCCGTCGAAAGCGTTCATCGCCCGGGGACGGTTCAACGTGATGGTCGCGATCCCGTCAGCGACCGACTGCAGGACCGGCGCGGTGTTGTCGTTCATCGTTCTGGTCCGCGCCCTCTTGTCCCTGGATCGTCATCCTAGGGTGTAGCAGCGGCCAAAGCGAGATGTCATGGCAGAATGGGCAGATACGGCCAGAAATTCACTTTCTGCTTTCATTCCAAGGGACTATCGGACGGCACGCAGGGCGGCAGATGATGGCCAGCTGCGGCCAGTTAAGGCCAGAAAGTCCGGCCGCCGATCACGCCGCCTCCGCCCCGCGGCGGCATGTTCCCGGATGCAAGGTGCCGCCAGGCAGAAGCGCCCACGCTCGCCCCATATATCCGACGGGACCGCCACAGTCAATAGAATTGTAGTTATGTCTTTCTACCCAAGGTATAAAACCAGACCGACGTGTCGCACCCTGGATGGAAGGAAACGCGACGCTGCTTCCCCTCACCGCTCAATTGGGGGCGCGGGCGTCTCACCCGCATCAAGGCGCGCACTTTGCTTTCGGCCCGGCATGAGCGGGCCGGAGGGCCCGCGCTCCCAGGACTCAGAGGATGAGGCCGCCGCCGCAGACGACGACCTGGCCGCTGATGTAATTGGATTCCGGGCTGCAGAACAGGTAGACCGAATCCGCCGCTTCCTCGGGCGTGCCGCCGCGGCCGAGCGGAATCATCCGTCCCATGGCCTCGAGCATCTGCGGCTGTACGCCCACCTTGATGTCGCGGCCGGCAACGTCGATGGTCTTCTGCTGCTTTTCGATCGGCTGGGTCAGGCGGGTGTTGATCAGGCCGAACGCGACGCAGTTGACGTTGACCTTGTAGCGGCCCCACTCCTTGCACAGGGTGCGGGTGAGGCCGATCAGAGAGGCCTTCGCCGCCGAATAGCTCGCCTGACCGGCATTGCCGTACAGCCCGGCGATGGACGAGATGTTGACCACCTTGCGGAAGACCTCGCGACCCTCTTCCGCCTCCTTCTTCGCCATGATCCGGATCGGCTCGGCCGCGGCGCGCAGGATGCGGAACGGCGCCACCAGATGCACGTCCAGCATCGCCTGGAACTGCTCGTCGGTCATCTTCTGGATGGTGGCGTCCCAGGTGTAGCCGGCATTGTTGACCACGATATCGAGGCCGCCGAACCGCTCCATCGCCGCGCCGACGAAACGATCGGGAAAGCCAGCCTCCGACACGCTGCCGTTGACGGCGACCGCCTGGCCGCCGGCGGCCACGATCTCCGCCGCCACCGCATCGCCCGGCGCAGCGTCAAGGTCGTTGACCACGACCTTGGCGCCCTCGCTGGCGAGCTTGAGTGCGATGGCGCGGCCGATGCCGCGTCCCGAACCGGTGACGAGCGCGACTTTTCCAGTAAGCTTGGTCATGATGTTCCCCTCGTTCCAAGTTTCGATTGTTCCTGGGAGCGCGGGCGTCTCGCCCGCATCACGGCGAGGGCACGCTTTCGCCTGACATGAGCGGGCGGGACGCCCGCGCTCCCAGGTGCTCTAGATCGCCACCACCGCCTCGCCGGCGAGCTTGACCTGGCCGGTCTCGTCGCGCGCGGTGAGCGTCAGGCGGGCGCGGCGCTCGCCGTCATGCTCGCTCAGTTCGGCGACATGGCCCTCGCAGGTCAGCTGGGCGCCGAGCTGGGTGATGGCGGCGAAGCGGGTCGAGAAGGCGCGGATCTGCGACGGCGGCACCGCGTCCGTCAGTGCCTGGCCGAGATAGCCCATGACCAGCATGCCGTGGCTGAACACATCCGGAAATCCAGCCTTGCGGGCGAAATCGCTGTCGACATGGATCGGGTTGTGATCACCCGACGCGCCGCAATAGAGCGCCAGCCGGTGTCGGCTGATCGGCGGGAAGCTCTTGTGCACGACACGGTCGCCCACCGCGGCATTGGCGAGTACGCTCATGCGGCGCCTCCGTTGCGCACCACGATCGTGCGGGTGGTGTCGGCGACATGCACGCCGTGCTGGTTGACGACCGCGGTCTCGACCTCGATCAAGGTCATGGCGCCGCCCTTTTTGTCCGTGACGCTCTTCACCTGCGGCCGGAAGGTCAACGTGTCGCCGACCACAACGGGCGCGTGGTAGGTAAAGCTCTGCTCGCCGTGCAACACGCGGGCGATATCGATGTCGAGCGCGGTCAGAAACTCGAACGGCGTGTCCGCGTCCATCATCTCCAGGCAGAACAGGTAGGTCGGCGGCACCGGTACGCCGGCATAGCCGCCGGCCCGGGCCGCCGCGGGGTCGCGATAGACCGGATTGGTCTCGCCCAACGTGTTGAAGAAGTAACGCAGGCGTCCCGGCTCAACATGGGCCGTGACCGGGGTGAAGCGGCGTCCGACGACGGATTGATCGACCACGGCGGACCTCAGGCGTGCTCGTAGAGCGTGACGACGCAGGCGCCGCCCAGGCCGAGATTGTGCTGAAGCGCCAGCCGCACACCTTCGACCTGGGTCCCCTCCGCAGCCCCGCGCAGCTGCCGTGTGAGTTCGTAGCATTGCGCCAGGCCGGTGGCGCCCAGCGGATGGCCCTTCGACAGCAACCCGCCGGACGGATTGGTGACAATGCGGCCGCCGTAGGTGTTGTCGCCCGCGTCGATGAATTGCGCCGCGCCGCCCTCGGGACAGAGCCCGAGCGCCTCGTAGGTGATCAGCTCGTTCTGGGCGAAACAGTCGTGCAGCTCGACCACATCGATGTCGTCGGGCCCGACGCCGGCGGCCTCGTAGACCTTGCTGGCCGCGGCGCGGGTCATGTCGTAGCCGACCAGCTGCATCATATCGCCGGTGCCGAAGGTCGACGGCGTGTCGGTGGTCATCGCCTGGGCTGCGATGCGGACGTCGCGACGCAGGCCATGCTTGGCGGCAAATGTCTCCGACACCAGGATCGCGGCCGCGCCGCCGCAGGTCGGCGGGCAGGCCATCAGGCGGGTCATCACGCCCGGCCAGATCACCTGGTCGTTCATGACGTCGTCGGCCGTCACCTCCTTGCGGAACAGCGCCAGCGGATTGTTCTTGGCGTGTCGGCTGGCCTTGGCGCGCACCTTGGCGAAGGCGGTCAGCGGCGTGCCGTGCTTCTGCATGTGGCTGAGGCCGGCGCCGCCGAAATAGCGCAGCGCCAGCGGGATCCCGGCGGCATCCACCAGCTTGTCGGCGGCGGCATCGAAGTCGTCGAAGGCGCTCGGACGGTCGGTATAGACCGATCCCAAAGCGCCGGGCTTCATCTGTTCGAAGCCGAGTGCCAGCACGCAGTCCGCCGCGCCCGAGGCGATCGCCTGACGCGCCATGTAGAGCGCGGTCGAGCCGGTGGAACAGTTGTTGTTGACGTTGATGATCGGGATGCCGGTCATCCCCACCGGATAGAGCGCGCGCTGGCCGCAGGTGGAGTCGCCGTAGACATAGCCGACATAGGCCTGCTGGATCGCCGTGTAGTCGAGGCCGGCGTCGGCCAGCGCGCGCCGCGCCGCCTCCGCTCCCATCTCGTGGTACGGCGCGCTGGCACCGGGCTTGGCGAACGGGATCATGCCGACCCCGGCGACGTGGACATGCGCTGACATCCGACACCTCCCAAAAATGACCCACTGGACTTTATCTTACCAGTCGGTAATATATTGGCCGACATCGGGAGTCAATGCATCGCCACGTTGGGTTGCTGCGGAGGTGGAGATTGGTTTCAAGGGCAATTGCACTTGATCCAAGGCGGTACGATCAAACGCTGGGCGCGCGCCCAGCGTGGGTTGCTCCGGCTTGAGCCAACACCCGCGGGCCAGATGTGATAGCCCCGCCCCCAAACGCCAAGCAAAGATCACCGAGATGGATGCCCGCTCTACTGAAACCTCGCCTTGGCTGCCGTTCGAAAGCCGCCGCCGGGCCCGCGACGAGAAGCGCGAGGCGGTACTGCGCACGGCGGTCCAGCTGTTTTTGGAACTCGGTTACCACCGGGCCACGCTGAACGAGGTGGCCGAGCGGCTGAACATCACAAAACCCGCGCTCTACAACTATTTCCGGGGCAAGGACGAGATCCTGTTCGAATGCTGGGCGCTGGGCCAGGAGCGCGTCGATGAGGTCATCGCCGCGATCAACGCCGGGGGCGGCAGCGGGCTCGACAAGCTGCGCCATCTGATCCGTGCCTATGCCGCGCAGATGGCCACGGATTTCGGTGCCAGCCTGGTGCGCTTCGACGTCCGCGACCTCAATGCCGAGCACCGCGCGATCGTCCTGGCGGCCAAGCGGTCCATCGACCGCACGTTTCGCCGCTATATCGCCGACGGCATCGCCGACAGCTCGATCACACCTTGCGATCCGAAAATGACGGCCTTCGCCATTGCCGGCGCACTGAACTGGATCGGCCACTGGTACGAGCGCGGCGGCGCCCTGTCGCCCCAGGCCATCGCGGATGAATTCTCGATTCGGTTGACCGAAGGCATCGTCGGCACCGCGGCCAGGAAGCGGCGCGCCAGGCGCGCGCCGACGACAACAGGAGGAAAACAACGATGAACATCACGCACGGCCTCAGGCGCGCATTGCAGATCAATCCCCACGGCCTGGCCGTCGTCTGCGGCGAGCGGCGGCGCACCTGGGGCGAGATCGGCGAGCGCGTGGCGCGGCTGGCCGGCGCATTGCAGGCGCTGGGCATCTCAGGCGGCGATCGCGTCGCGATCCTGTCGATGAACTCCGACCGCTATCTCGAGCTGTACCTCGCCGCCGGCTGGGCCGGCGGCGTGATCGTGCCCCTCAACATCCGCTGGAGCGCGGTCGAGAACGAGGATGCCCTGCGCGATTGCCGCGCCACGGTGCTGTTCGTCGACAAGGCGTTTGCCGCGGTCGGCGCGACGCTGGCACAGGCGATCCCTACCCTGCGGCTGGTCCATGCCGATGACAGCGAGGCGCCCGCCGGCATGGATGACTACGAGGCGCTGATCGCCCGCAGCGCAGCGGTCCCCGACGCGATGCGCGATGGCGCCGACCTTGCCGGCATCTTCTATACCGGCGGCACCACCGGCCGGTCCAAGGGCGTGATGCTCAGCCATACCAACCTGATGGCCAATGCGCTGAACGCCTTGGGCGAAGGGCTGTTTCCCGGCACCGCGACCTATCTGCACGCCGCGCCGATGTTCCACCTCGCCAATGGTGCGGCGATGTACTCGCTGCTGCTCAGCGGCGGCAGCAACGTCATCATCCAGGGCTTCACGCCCGAGGGCGTGATGGCGGCCATGCAGCGCGACCGGGTCACCGACGTCCTGCTGGTGCCGACCATGATCCAGATGCTGATCGATCATCCGGCGCTTCCCAACTATGACCTGTCCTCGCTGAAGACCATCGCCTACGGCGCCTCGCCGATCAGCGAGGCGATGCTGGATCGCGCCATGCAGGCGCTGCCGCATGTGCACTTCATCCAGGCCTACGGCATGACCGAGCTGGCGCCGATCGCGACGCTGTTGCATTGGAACGAGCATATCGGCGAGGGCCGCGCCAAGGGGCGGCATCGCGGCGCCGGCCGCGCCACGCTGGGCTGCGAGGTGCGCATCGTCGACGCCGACGACAAGCCCGTCCCGCGCGGCACCGTCGGCGAGATCGTGGTGCGCGGCGACAACGTGATGATGGGCTACTGGGAGCGACCGGAAGAAACCGCGCGCGCCGTCATCGACGGCTGGATGCACACCGGCGACGGCGGCTACATGGATGATGACGGCTTCATCTATGTGGTCGACCGGGTCAAGGACATGATCATCACCGGCGGCGAGAACGTCTATTCGGTCGAGGTCGAGAACGCGATCGCCCAGCACCCGGCGGTGGCGCAATGCGCGGTGATCGGCATTCCGAGTGACCGCTGGGGCGAGCAGGTCCACGCCGTGGTAGTGACCAAGAGCGGCGCCACCGTCACCGAGGCCGAGCTGATCGCGTTCTGCAAGCCGCTCATCGCCGGCTACAAGTGCCCGCGCAGCGCCGACATCAGCTACAAACCGCTGCCGCTGTCCGGCGCCGGCAAGATCCTGAAGCGCGAACTGCGCCTTCCCTTCTGGGACAACCGCGAGCGGCGGGTGAGGTAGTCCGGGCGGCGCGAACGGGTGCTCGCGCTCCCAGAGCGTCGGTTCGCGCACTGCAGAGCGTTGGAGTGATTGATCGCGGGAGCGGCCGCCGGGGACTCTTCCGGCGCAGGACGACACGCATGCGCCAGCCGAAATGCGTTTCGACAATCCGCCAAGGCCGCTGACGTTTGGTCTTGCGGAAGCGATACCAGGATTCGAGGGACACTTTCCGCACTTGCGCATGGTTCCTCGAAAACCGAAGCCGCAATGCCGGCCATGGTGGCCCCGACACACATTGGTAAGTTCCGCTTGAGCTCGAGACCGTTCTCGGTGCTGGTTCTTGCGCCGTGAGTCAGCAACTGCCGCTCGGTGGGCAGGCCTATTGCACACGACCAAGTGATGAACGAGGACAGCGCGCAGCCGTGTCCATCCCCTGATGCTGCGTACCTGACCGAACCGGTTCGGCCTCTGCGCGCGGGAGATGAACGATGAGAACAACGATCGACGCGCGTTGCGCCCGAAGAGTCGTACTCTGTCTGTCAATCATCATTGGGCTGGCGTTGGCATCGTCCGGTCATGCCGAAGACAACAATCTGCCACCCAAGACCTTCTATCGATTCTCGACTGTCGCCGGGCACAAGGTCTTCTATCGCGAAGCAGGTGATCCGAAACAGCCGACGATCGTGCTGTTACACGGCTATCCTTCGTCTTCCCACACCTATCGAGAACTGATCCCTCTGCTTTCAGCACGCTACCACATCGTCGCACCAGACTACCTTGGTTCCGGCTACAGCGACCGGCCTGACCCCGATCAATTCATGTATTCGTTCGATAAGCTGACGGATTACGTCGAAGGTCTTCTCGCCAACCTGATGATCGGCCGTTACACGCTATACATGCAGGATTTCGGCGCGCCCGTGGGCTTCCGGCTTCTGACCCGGCAGCCGCGGCGCGTTGACGCCATCATTGCTCAGAACGCCAACGCCTATCTGGATGGGTTGACGCAGAACCGACAGGCGTTCTTTCGCAGCGCGCATGACGATCGCAGCCCGGCGCGGATCGCAGCCCTTCATGAGTTTGTCAGCAAGGATGCGATCATCAACAGACAGTACCTGCGCGACGTTCCCACGGACAAACGCGACATCATGAGCCCCGACGCCTGGACGCACGACCTCGCCTTTCTCGATTCGGACAAGGCACGCAAGGTTCAGGTCCAGCTGTTTCAGGATTACCAGACCAACATCGACCTGTATCCTACGTGGCAGGCGACCATGCGCATGCATCGCTTCCCGGCCTTGATCGTGTGGGGCGAACGGGATCCCGCCTTCATCGCCGCTGGCGCCAGGGCCTACCTGAGAGACCTGCCGGATGCAGAGCTCCATCTCCTGGACGCTGGACATTTCGCCGTCGAGGAGCGTGCGAGTGAGATCGCACGCTTGATCTTGCAGTTCAAGGCGCGGCATCGGCGGTAGGTGCCGCAGCTCTCGAATTCGGCAGCCGTCCGCCAATCACCACACGCGCTATCGCCCCAGCTCCATCACGAGCGCGGTGAGTTCCCCACCGGCTACGCCGGTCACAAGGAACGAAACGGCATATGTCTTCGCTGGGAGCGCGCCACTCCAGTGGCGCACTGGCCCGAAGGGCCAGCTCATGATTTGGCGCTGCGCGCACAGGCGAAAGCTAGCTTCGCCGGAAATGCGCCACTGGAATGGCGTGCTCCCAGCGAAGACGTACCGTTTCCTTTCAGTTCCCACCGACTACGCCAACCACAGGATCGTGCACTGTCGTGCGGACAGACGCCGGTGGCGCGCGACTCCGTCACACGTCTTCGTCCGGATCGACACAGGAAGCGCCATAGAGTGGCGCGCCGCCAGCGTGTGATCGAACCACCGTCGCCAGTTTCCTTTCACGTCAGCCTGCATCGTCACAGTCCATCCTTGTCATTCCCCGCCCACCCACCGGGTATCAGACCGCCCAATCGCGGTGGCTTGTAATACGTGGAGGGATATCGGCGTTGCCAACAGATCTTGCCCGTTGGATCGTATTTCAGCGTCAGCCCTTCGTAGGAGTCGATCTTGCCATAGGGAAGACGGTCACCCTTCGGCCCTGCTTGAAGCTCTGTCGAGACGATGACGAAACAGCCGGCCTGTTTCGCCATCTCTGAGCAAAAAATATTGCCGTCACGATACCACGTAACGCTGATGCCGCCTACGGAAGAGGTCCTTTCGTCGATCTTTGCTGCCTCGCATGCTGTGATCCAAATATTGTCGACAAGGCCGCGCCACTTGGAGAACAATGCTCCAGTGCCTCCACCGAATCCCTGGCCGATCAGAAGGACCCCGGGTTCGCCATGGCAATTGATCACAATGTTTTTCAATTTTCCACCAGGTGCGGTGCGCGCGACCTGTGCAACCCATCCTACAATGTGCTCCGACGGCGCGCCCTCCTTCACATCCCACGTGTTCCACATCCGCACTCTGCCAGGTGCGCCATGACCGTTGAGGGCCATCGCGGGTTGTTCAATGTCGATCATGCGTTCGCATTTCCCTTCGGATGCCAATGAAGCGGTCAACGCCGCACGCCTCGGGCTATTCCGGGTGCTTGATCAAAGTCACCGTGACGTTGTCGTGATTGCCTTCGCGTATGATGGTGGAATAATCGCCGGGGGTCGGCGTCTCCCGGCGTCACGATCAAAACCCGCGAGACGTTCCGTGAAAAAAGCAGCCTTTGCCTCAGCGTGCGCCGTCGCCGCCCTTCTCGTGGCCAGCCCGGCTTTCGCCGGTCCGACCGCCGACAAGGCGAACGCCCGCACCCATCCGATCGCCAAGGGTGATATCGGCGCGATCATGGCGGCCTACACCACGACGGTAGCGTCGCGCTGGGTCGGCGGCCCGCTGGATGGCACGTATGGGTCATGCTAACGATCTCGCTCCTCGGCGACATGCAAATCCTGCGCGACGGGGCGCCGATTGAACTTCCGCGGTCGCGCAAGACCCGGGCCCTTGTGGCTTTTCTTGCTGCCACAGGGCGGGCGCACCGCCGCGAGCAGCTATGCGCACTGCTATGGGATGACGCCGACGATCCCCGCGCCTCGCTGCGCTGGAGCTTGAGCCAGATCCGTGGCTTGACGGCCGGGAGCGAACGGCCCTTGGCCGTCACCGAACACGACAGTGTTGCCTTCGATTCGCAGAGCGCCGCGGTCGATCTGACATTGGTGCGTCGCCTCCAGATTGCCGGCCTGGAATCGGCGTCGATCGGCCAGCTGCAACAAGCGGCGGCGTTTTTCCGTGGGCCATTCCTGGACGGTCTCGATCTGCCGGAAAATCCCGCCTTTCAGTCATGGCGTGTAGCCGAACGCGAAGATGCGCGACGGCTACACGTGAAGCTGCGCGCCATGCTGGCGGATCGCCTGGTAACGGCTTCCGACGAGGCCCTGTCGAACGCGCGCGAGCTGGTGAAAATCGATCCTCAGAGCGAGGATGCCTGGAGCCGGCTGATCACGCTGTTGCTGGCGATGGGCCGTCGCCAAGAAGCGCAGCAGCAATACGAGACGGCCAATCGGTCGTTGCATGTGGTCGGTGGACCCGTCGGACCACTGGTCGAGGCCTGGGGCGCGGCCACGGCACCGGTGGCTGCTAAACCTCCTGTTGCCGAGGACATCGCCCTGGCGCCGCCGTCGCCGCAGGCGCAGGCGACCCGATTCTGCGTCGCGTCCGATGGCGTGGCGATTGCCTATGGCAGAACAGGCAGCGGCCCGCCCCTGGTGTGGGTCGCCAACTGGATCATGCATCTGCAGAACGACGAGCTGAGCCCCGTGTGGAGACATTGGGTGCGCGCCCTGGCGCGGGACAATCGCCTGGTGCGCTACGACCAACGCGGCAACGGTATGTCGGACTGGAATGCCGGCGATTTCTCCTTCGATACCCTCGTGACCGATCTGGAAGCCGTCATCGACGCGGCCGGCGAGCGACGGTTTGCCATGCTGGCGGTCTCGCAGGGCTGCGCCGCGGCGGTTACCTACGCTGCCCTGTATCCAGAACGCGTCAGCCGCCTCGTTCTGCTGGGCGGCTTTACCCGCGGTTGGATGCTGCGGGCGGCCGATGACGCCGAACGCCGTCGCGCGATGGGAGTCCTGTTGGAACACGATTGGGACCGGGACAATCCGGCCGTGCGCCAGATGTTCACGACGCTTCTGGTGCCGGACGCGACGCCGGCGCAAAAGCAGCGCCTGAACGACCTGCTGCGCCTGGCCATCTCGGCCGACAATATCGCGCGCATCCACCGCGTCTTTGGCCGGGTCGACATCCGCAGCCAGCTGGCGGCTGTGCGTTGTCCCACGCTGGTTCTGCATGCCCGCAACGACGCCATCGTTCCGTTCGACGAGGGCCGGAGCCTTGCTGCCGGCATCGCTGATGCGCGCTTCGTCGCACTCGATAGCCGCAACCATATCCTGCTGGAAAACGAACCGGCTTGGCCACGCTTCCTGAACGAGGTCCGTGCGTTCCTGGCTAGCGACCGACTCTGATCCGATGGCTGCGCGGCCGATCAAGGACGTCGCGCGTTCGGTGCAGGCTTGCTGACTGACGACCAGTGCGACAACGTCTTCTCCATCAGCCGTACCGCCAGCGGTTGCGGTCCGATGAGGGCAGGCCTGAGCATCAGCGCGGCAGAAGGCCGCGCCCGGGGGCATGACAACTTCCCGTCAGGAATGGCTCCCACATGCCGGTCAGGTCGCTGACAGGAGTCGTTTGCCGATGAAGCTTGCCGATGTCAGGCGCAAGGCGTTCACCATGCCGCTCAACAACCCGGCGTACCCGCGGGGACCGTATCGCTTCTACAATCGGGAATTCATCGTCATCAGCTATCGGACCGACCCGGACCTCTTGCGCGCGGCGGTACCGGAGCCGTTGGAGGTCGTGGGCGATAGCGTCAACTACGAGTTCATCCGCATGCCCGACTCCACGGGCTTCGGCGACTACACCGAGAGCGGCCAGGTGATCCCGGTCCGCTTCAAGGGCGCCGACGGCGTGGTGCAGGATGGCGGCTATGTGCACGCCATGTACCTGGACGATGACGCGCCGATCGCCGGCGGCCGCGAGATCTGGGGCTTCCCCAAGAAGCTTGCCACGCCGAAGGTCACGCATGAGAGCGAGGCGCTGGTGTGCACCCTGCACTACGGGTCCGTTCTCTGCGCCAGCGCCACCATGGGCTACAAGCACCGCGCGCTGGATCCGGCGCCGGTGCTGAAGAGCCTGGCCAAGCCCAATTTCATGATCAAGATCGTGCCGCACGTGGACTGCACGCCGCGCATCTGCGAGCTGGTGCGCTATTACACCGAGGACGTGACCGTCAAGGGTGCCTGGACCGGCCCGGCGGCGCTGCAGCTGTTCGATCATGCCCTGTGCGACGTGGCGCGCCTGCCCGTGCGCGAGGTCGTCTCGGCCAGCCACTTCGTCACCGACCTGACATTAGGCCTGGGTACGGTGGTGTTCGACTACCTCGCCGCGACCTGACGCCCGCGCTCCCAGGACCCCTCTCCACCCCGCAGACTGAAAGGAATCCCGCATGTCCCGCTTCGACGGAAAGGTCGCCATCATCACCGGAGCCGCCAGCGGCATCGGCAAGGAGATCGCCCTGCGCTTCGCCGCCGAGGGCGGCATCCCCGTGATCGCCGACCTCAACCTCGAGGCCGCCACCGCGACGGCGAGCGAGATCAAGGGCAAAGGCAGCGACGCCCTGGCCATCGCCATGAACGTGGTCGACGAGGACGCGGTGAACAAAGGCGTCGCCGACGTAATGGCGAAATACGGCCGCATCGACGTGCTGGTCAGCAACGCCGGCATCCAGATCGTGAAGCCGGTGGTGGATTTCGCCTTCGCCGACTGGAAGAAGATGCTGGCGATCCACCTCGATGGCGCCTTCCTCACCACCAAAGCCTGCCTGAAGCCCATGTATGCCGCCAAATCGGGCAGCATCGTCTACATGGGATCGGTCCATTCCAAGGAAGCCTCGAAGTTGAAAGCGCCCTACGTGACGGCCAAGCACGGCCTGATCGGGCTGTGCAAGGTGGTGGCTAAGGAAGGCGCCGAGTTCAACGTGCGGGCCAACGTGGTCTGCCCCGGTTTCGTGCGTACGCCGCTGGTCGACAAGCAGATCCCCGAGCAGGCCAAGGAGCTTGGCATCAGCGAGGCCGACGTCATCAAGAACGTGATGCTGAAGGAAACGGTGGACGGGCAGTTCACCACCACCGACGACGTCGCCGACGCCGTGCTGTTCTTCGCCGGCGCCCGCAGCAATGCGCTGACCGGCCAATCCATGGTGGTGAGCCACGGCTGGTTCATGCAGTAGGCGATCCCACCGAGCGACAGAATACACGCTGGGGGCGCGCCACTCTGTGGCGCGTCATGCTCAAGAGCATTTCACGCTTTGGTCGACGCGTGTTTGGGGTTGCAGGCCACTGTCGTCCTGAGCGCAGCGAAGGACCTTGCGGCGGACGGTCCAAAGAAATTGCGGCGCTGGTGATCATCAGCGTCGCCTATGCCGATATCAGCACCGCAAGGTCCTTCGCTGCGCTCAGAGGCTGTGATCTTATTGCCTCGCGCTGTCATTCCGAGCGTAGCGAGGAATCTTTCAGCAGTTTTCCGCGCCGTTCGCGGCCGAAAAGATCCCTCGCTACGCTCGGGATGACAGGCGTGGGCTCAAAAAATCACAGGCTGTCAGGACGACGGCAGCGGCGATTCCATCGAACGATGAAACGCTCCCGTGCACGACTTCGGTACCTTGCCGCGCGCCGCACGCATGACGCGCCACGGAGTGGCGCGCCCCCAGCGTGTGATCATACCGCCGGGGCCATATAAGATGGCCCGGCCCCTCCGGGGGCTCGAGCCAAGCACCCGCGGAGAGCCCTATCCTAGCGTCTTGATGTAGGCCTCGAGTGCCGTGCGGGCAGCGTCGACGGCTTTCTCCGCCTCGGCGCGCTCCTTGGCGATCGTTTCCAGTTCGGTCTCCTGCTTGTCGAGCGTGGCGAGGTACCGGCGGCTCAGATCGGAATTGCCCGGCACACTCCTGAGGTTCTCACGGATGCGCTGCTGCTCCTGCACGATCGCGTCGCGCCGACCCTCGCGCTGGCGCAGGTCCTGCTGGGCTTTCGCGACGGCGGCCTGAAGCTCGATGATGCGGGCAAGCGCGGCGCGGGTCTTCTCGTCGAACTCCTGGGCCCGGGCATAGAACGCAATGCGCTCGGGATCGATCTTGAGAAGCTGCACCGACTCGAGCGCCGTGTGCTCCTGCACGACCTCGAAGGTCTGCGTCTCGCCGCCCTTCAGCTCGAACGGCACGCGGTACTTGCCCTCGATCTGGCCGACATCCTTGCCCTCGACCTTCATCAGCTTCCAGCCCGACAGACGCGGCGTCTCGACCAGCAGCTGACGGCTCTCGCGCGCCGGGGACTTGACCCTGTAGGTCACGGTCTGGCGTTGCAGCACCTCGGTGCGCAGCACGCCCTGCAGGATGCTGCCTTTGAGCAGACTGCCCTTGCGGTCGGTTTCGGTCTCGATCGTGATCTTCTGATCGAGCGCATAGCTGAGCAGCCGGTTTTCGCCCGGCGGCAGGGCCGACAGCCGCGCGTCGCCGACATAGGCCACCATGCCGGCGCCGTCGCGCTCGTAGAGGGTGATGACGCCGGGCGGCAGGCCGGTGTTGCCGTCGTTCTGCAGGCGCACCGAGGCCAGCGGATGGCGCGGATGGGTCTCGGGCTGGTAGAGGGCCTGGCGCTTCACCGGCACCTCGCCGTTGATGATCGGCACCGACAGGGTACGGCCGTTGGCGACGCTGACGGCGTTGGGGAACCGGAACAGCACCTGGGTCAGCGACTCCTGAGCGGCCACCTGCTCGGCCGGCGCCGCCACCGCGGGCGGCGCGGCGTAGCTCTCGGCCATCTGCGGCCCGGCGCGCGAATCAGCGCGTGGCGCCGGCCGCCGCAACTGGTCCGCCGGCGCCGGGGC